>NZ_CM135963.1:0-4800000 GCF_054366325.1 Streptomyces sp. JNUCC 63
CGGGCACCGGAGCCGATTCGGAGCCCGTCGCCCACCTCCCCCGGCATGGGCGTCGACGCGGCCTCGGCGGCCCCCGACCCGATCCCGCCCGAGCACACCACCCTCGACGCCGATGTCGCCGCCACCGACCAGAAGATCGCCGACTCCGGCATCGACATCCCGGTGACGCGGGAGATCCCGGACGGGCCGTTCGCCGCGGCCCGGGACGCCCGCGCCGGGCTGGGCGAGGTCGCACAGCGCACTCCGCAGCGGATCCAGGCCGAGCAGCGGCAGGCCATCGACTCGGCCCAGGCCGACATGGCGCAGCTGCAGCAGCAGGCCGTCGCCGCCCTGCGCGGCGCCCGGTCGGGGACGGTTACCGCGGTCGGCGGTGGCCAGACGGCGGCCGTCGCCTCGGAGGAGCATACGCGCGAGGCCGTCGCACGCCGCGCGCAGCAGATCTACGACGACGCGCACAAGCAGGTCGACGGGCTGCTGCAACCGCTGAGCCGGACGGCCGTCGCACGCTGGGAGGCGGGCCTGACCCGGCTCTCGCAGGAGTTCCACGATTCGCTCGACCGGGTCAAGCGCTGGATCGACGACCGGCACTCCGGCGTGGGCGGTGCCATTCTCGCGGTCGGCGACTACATCGGCGGCCTGCCGGACTGGGTCACGGACGAGTACAACCGCGCCGAGCGGACCTTCGGGGACGGCGTCTGCGAGCTGCTGACGAGCATCTCCAGCGATGTGAACGGGGTCATCGCGGCGGCGCAGGCCGTCATCCAGCACGCCCGCACCGACATCGACACCGCGTTCCGCGCGATGGAGGCGGAGTTCCCCGAATGGGCGGCGCAGGAGCGGGCCCGGTTCGGCGGAATGCTGGACGGCCTGACCCGGCGGGTCACCGAGGCGCGGACCAGCTTCGTCCGCGACGTCTCCCAGCGCGCGGTCACGGCGGTCAACCAGGTCCACGCGGAGGCCCAGGCGCTGCGCGAGGAGGCGGGCGGGCTGATCGGCCGTGTGGTCGCGGCGATCGAGGAGTTCATCGACGACCCGGTCCGGGCCGTCATCAACGGGCTGCTGCGGCTCGTCGGCATCCCGCCCGCCGCGTTCTGGGCCGTGATCGCCAAGATCGAGCAGGTCATCTCCGACATCGCCGACGACCCGGAGAACTTCGTCAAC
Organism: Streptomyces sp. JNUCC 63; assembly: GCF_054366325.1. NCBI lineage: Bacteria > Bacillati > Actinomycetota > Actinomycetes > Kitasatosporales > Streptomycetaceae > Streptomyces > Streptomyces sp. JNUCC 63. The sequence continues at coordinate 1,162 of NZ_CM135963.1, forward strand.
AACCTCGTGGCCGGCGTCAAGCAGGGCTTCGAACAGTTCTTCGACAACTTCGGCAGCCATGTCCTGCACGGGTTCTGGGACTGGCTGTTCTCGGGCCTGAAGACGCCCGTGCCGATGCCGCGCGACCTCTCGGCCAGGTCGCTGTTCGGCTTCGCCCTGCAACTCATGGGCATCACCTGGCCCCGCGTGCGGGAGATCCTCGTGCGTCACGTCGGGCCCACCGCGGTCGAGGTCGTCGAGGCGGCCTGGCAGCTCGTCTCCGTGCTGGTCGAGCGGGGGCCGGAGGGCCTGGTCGAGCTGCTCAAGGAGCAGTTGACCCCGGAGAACCTCATCGGGATGGTCCTGGACGCGGCGGTCCACTACCTGATCGAGACACTGATCCAGCAGGTGGTCGTCCGCGTCGTCGGGCTGCTCAACCCGGCGGGGGCCATCGCCCAGGCGATCGACCTGATCTACCAGGTGTGCGCGTGGATCTTCCGCAACGCCGCACGGATCTTCCGGTTCGTGGAGGCGGTCGTCAACGGGATGGCCGACGTCGTCGCGGGCAACATCGCGGGCCTGGCCACGGCGGTGGAGAAGGCCCTGGCCTCGCTGATCCCGCCGGTGATCGACTTCCTCGCCGGGTTGCTGCACCTCGGCGGCCTGCCGGGTGAGGTCGCCGACGTCATCACCCGTCTCCAGGCCGTGGTGTACGCCGCGATGGACCGCGTCATCGGCTTCCTCGCCGCCCGCGCCCTCGCGCTCCTCAAGAGGCTGGGCATCGGCGGCGACAAGGACGGCAAGCACCGGGGGGACGACGAACTCGGCACCACCGTGCGGTTCACCGCCGCCCACGAGAGCCATCGACTGTACGTGCAAAAGGAGGGCAACCGGGCCGAGCTGATGGTCGCCTCGGCGCCGACGACCATTCCCGACCTGATCGCCGGCTGGAACGGGAAGCTGAAGGAGGGGCAGCCCGCCGACGAGCAGAAACGCAAGGAGGCGGTCAAGCTGATCGGCACACTGAGCGGTGCGGCGGAGACCGCCAACACCGAGGCGTCCAGGCTGGTGGCGCAGTTCGACAACGCGGCACGTGACGTCACGAGCGACGACAAGCCCCCCGACGACAGCGCCTTGAAGGCCAGTGAGCAGTCCATCGCGAGCACGCTCCACCAACTGTTCACGCTCTTCGGCGAGGACAGTCGCGCGGCCAACCTGGCCGCCGTCCGGGTGGGTCTGCCGTCCCAGGGCCTGGCCCACACCGAGACGGTGCTGGAGAGCTGGAAACAGCGCTACATCGAACCGCCGGAGGCGAAGCCGCTCGAGGGAAGGCAGGGCAAGGTCTGGGACACCGCGTCGTTCCAGCCCGACGGGCTCGCGCCCTCGGAGGTGCTCGACTCGAGCGCGAACCACGCCAAGCTGCTCGGATACTTCGAGACGGGGGTGGCCCACCAGGGTGCGGACACAGAGGAGTTCCGCGCCTTCGCGCTGACCAACACCTCGGCGAGCCATGACGTGCGCGCGCAGTTCTTCCGGTCACTCGGATCGCGGGTGGCGGCCAAGCTGCGCGACGACGGCTCCGCGCGCCTCACCGGCACCGGGGACAGCGACCTGCGGACCAAGGTGCGGGGCATCCGCTTCGTACCCTCGGCATCCAACTACGGATCCTTCAAACCGTGGCCCACCACCCCTGTCTCGATCCTGGTACACAGCGTGATCATTCCGTCCGGCCCGCTGGAGGCGTTTCGCGCGTTCGTCCGCGGCGACACCGTCGGAGGCGTCAGCTATGAGGAGTTCATCGCTGAGCTGTGGCGCGACCAGAAGACCCGGACCTGGCTGGCCGATCGGCTCCGCGGCATCCAGGCCGGACAGCACGAGTGGCTGCCGGTGTCGATCGGCTACGAGGTCCTGCAGCACGCGGTCGAGGCCGGACGGGAGGATCTCCGCAAGGGCCTCGGCTGGATCTCACTGCTGGAGTCCCTGCGCAGCCCCACCAACGGGGTGCTGTGGAAGATCGTGCGCCCCCCGGTCATCGTGCCCGGCGAGAAGGCGCAGGAAGGGCCGGGCATCGAACCCCAGGGCCATGTGGCGGCGCTGTCCCGGGAGCGGTACACCCTGGTCCAGGACGGCCTCACCGTGGGCACGGGCCAGTTCCACGACGCGCTGCGCGCGTTCTTCCGGCAGAACCGTTCGATGGACCCGGCCGCATGGGTGGATGCCCTGCTGGCCCACCTTCCGACGATCATGTGGACGGGGTCGAACATCCCCATCCCCGTCGAACTGCGCAACCGTCCCATCGGCGCCTTCTACGCCATGCCATCGGGTCTGTACGCCGCCGACCTGACCGTGGCGCAGGTGCAGGCCGAGGTGCAGGAGCGCTTCGAGAAGCAGATCAAGGCGGCATTCCTGGCGGCGAAGGCAGGAATTCGATGAACGATTCACCAGAACCGGGCCTGGCATGGCCGGCGGCGCGGACCGGCAAGCACCCGCGCGAGCTGACGGCCTCGCCGACGGCAGCGCTCACGACACTGGCCCAGGCGGTACGCGAGGCCGCTGCCCTGGCCGCGCGGGCGGTGTCCCACGACGCGGAGGAGCGCGAGGAGGCCCGGGCCGAGGCCGGCGAACTCCACCGGCGGTTCACCGAAGCACCCAAAATCCAAGCCGCGCAGAAGAACACGTGGGTCTCGATCTGGTTGACCGCGGGGACGATCCCGTTGTGCACGATGAGGTCGGCGAGCCGGTCGGGGTGGAAGTTACTGCCCCCGATCGCCCGCGTGCGGCCGTCGCGGTCGAGCTTTTCCATGGACCGCCACGATCCGTAGCAGTCGCTGAAGGGCTGGTGGATGAGGTAGGCCACGTTGGCGGCCGGCAGCGCGCGCATCCGGGGTGCGGGCCCGTCCTCCCTGTCCTTGGCCGGAGCAGCGGCCGGATGCGCGTGCAGGTGGACCGACCATGCCAAGGCCGCCGCAGCGAGATGGGCGAGCCCGGTGACGGCTGCCGGCGCCTGCAGTGCGGTGGTGTCGCCCGCCAGGCATGCGGTGGCGAGGAGCGCGCCCGCGCCCAGGCCGGCGTTGCGCAGGGCGCGGCCTCCCGCGAGAGCGGCGTCGCGTTCCCGGCCGTGGGCGCCGATCCGGTCCTCCACGCCGTCCTGGTAGCGCTGGTGGAGCTGTCCCGAGCGGTCGTGGAAGATCTTCCGGGCCGGGGAGTGGCAGCCCTCCTGGAGGTCGGCCCGCACCTTGACCTGCCTGCGGCAGCCGGGCTCGTCGACCGGACGCAGGATGTGCAGGGTCTTCGCGATCCACCCGTAGTGCGCGATCGCATCCCCGAGTGGCGTCGGGCGGCCGTCGCGGGACAGCATCCGGATCACGTCGTATGCGCGCACGGCGCCGGTGTGGAGGGAGCCGACGATCCGCAGGATGTCCTCCCGGTGACGCTCGATGTGGGCAAGGCGACCCGCCGCGGGCGGCATCCTGGAAGGCGCCGTAGCGGGCGGTCCCGGGGCCGGACTGCATCCGCGAGAAGACCCTCGAAGGCCGGCAGGTGGCCGCAGCGAAAGGCAACCACGGCGGCCGGCCGGAGGTCGTCGACGGCGACTCCCTGCTGTTCGCCCGCGCGCTGAAGGACAAGGGCGTGCCCGTCCCCGAGATCGTCAGGAAGCTCACCGTCAAGACCGGCAAGGACGCCGGCAAGAACTCCTCGATCGCCTCGCCGTACCGTGCCCTCGCCGAAGCCGAGGACTAGACCAAGATCATCCCATGGCCCGTTTCTGCCGTGTCTGGGTCACACCCAAGAAGCCCATCGCGTTCATCGGGACCATCCCCGCGGGCGCGGGGAGACACGACACACCGCAATGGACACGGACCCCGCACGCACCGTGCGGGTCCGGACGTGTGCCCGGCAATCGGTGGCAGTGGTACCGCAGGGGGCAGAGGATGAGGCCGGGCATGCGCTCGTCGAGTGCCTCGCACCGTTAAGGAGCGCGGGACATGCACTGGTGGTCGTACCTGTTCAGGGCGGGCCGTGAGGGGCTGCGTGCGCAGCGGGCCTTCGCCGCGCCGTGGGCGCTCGCGCGCGCCGTCCTGGCCGTACTGCTTGCCACGCTTCTCGGCCTGTTCCTGGACGATCCGCTCGCCGGGGCGATGGCCGGCGTCGGGGCGTTCATCTGCGGTATCTGCACGCTGCTGAGCCCGCTGCGGCATCGGGTGGTGAACGCGTTCGCCGTGGCCTTGGCGTTCAGTGCCCTGGCGGTGCTGGGAGCCCTGGTGCACGACGTCACCTGGCTGTTTCTGCTGCTGCTCGGGGTGGGGGCGTTCGCCGCCGGCGCGTGGTGGGCGCTGGGTGTCCTGCCTGGCATCCGGGCCTGTCTCGCGCTCATCGGGCTGATGATCACAGGTGATCTCTCCCCCGACCGGCACGGCGGCCTGCTGATGGCCGGCTGGATCGCGGTGGGCACCGGTCTCATCGTCGTGGTGCAGCTGCTGCCTCCGTACGGTCCCCGGTTCGCGGCCCAGCGCCGCACGCTCGCGGCCCTCTACCGGTCGCTCTCCGCAACCTCGGGCGAGACCCCTTCCGGTACGGGCGGCCCGTCGTCCGTACCCTCCAGGCCGTTCACGGTGGCGCGGCAGGCCCTGGAGCTGCTGCCGCAGTTCAGCCGGCCGGCGGCAGCGGCCATGTTCGGCCTGCTCGGTGAGGCTGAGCGCATCCGCCGCGCGCTGCAGACCGTAGGGGTGACCGTGCCGGAGCCGGGGGCGGAGGACCGGGCGGCTCTGACTGCCGCCGCGCGGGTGCTGGACGGTATCGCCGGCACGGTCGCCTCCGGCCGCGAGCAGCGCCCTGCCGATGAGGCGTGGGCCACGCTGGGGTCGTGGGCCAAGGCCTCCACCGCGCAATCCCCCCGTGACCTGGCCGCTCGGCTGCGGCAGGCCGGGCAACTGGCCGGTCGCTCCGCCGAGGGCCGCCTGGGCGATGTGCTGGAACCCCACGTCGAGGTGCCGGGCCTGTACACCGGTTCGCCGCCCGCCGTGACACGCACCGTCCGGCGGATGCGGGCGCAGCTGCATCCTCAGTCACCGATCTTCCGTCACGCGGTGCGGCTCGCGGTGGGTGTGGTGATCGCCGAAGTGGTCGGCCGGGCCATCGGTGGATGGGGCGGGCTGGGCATCTCCGCGCACGGCTTCTGGGTCGCGCTGACCACCATGCTGGTGCTCTTCCCGGAGTACGGGCACACGATCGCCCGTGGCTGGGGACGTGCGGCCGGCGCCGTGCTGGGAGGCATCCTCGCCTGGGCCCTGTCCTTGCCGCACTGGTCGCCCACCGGTCTCGCGGTCGCGTCAGTGGTGCTGGCGGCGGTGTCGTTCCTGACACTGCGGACCGGGCAGTTGATGCTCAACCTGTGGCTGACCGCCTGGATCGTGTTCCTGATCCACCATGTCGGCGGGGTGCCCGGTCCCACGGCCTGGGCGCGCGCCGCCGACACGGTGGTCGGCGCCGCACTGGCGATGCTGATCTTCCTGCTGTGGCCGACATGGTCCACCAAACGCCTGCCGGGTCTGCTCGAGGAGTGGCTGCGGGTGCAGGAGCGGCTGCTCCCCGAGCTGCTGACGGGGTACGGCGACATCGGTGCGGCCGACCGGGCCGCGGTCGACGAGTTGCGTGCACGGTCGCGGCAGGCCAGAGAGCGACTGGAGGCCGCCGTGCGGCAGTCGCGCGCCGAGCCCGCACAGCATCACAGTTCCTGGTCGAGTGTGCAGTTGGAGGAGATCAGGAAACAGGTGTCCACCCTCGGCAGGTGTGCCACCCTGCTGGCCGAGCATCTGCCGCGCACCACGCAGGACACGGTGCCCGCGCTGACCGAACTCGCCGATCCGCTGCGCGAACACCTCGCCGCTCTGGCCCGGGCCGCCGCCGGAGCAGAGGCCGTGGCCCCCGGAGCACTGCGGTCGGTGTTCGACGCCCTCACAGCCCGCTCCGGTCTGCCGACAGCGCCGGCCGATGACTCGTGGGGCGCCGCAGCGCACCGCGCTGTCGCCCTGAGTGGAGCGACCGTCGAGGCGGTCGAGGCGCTGACAGCAGCGATCGCGGGCCGTGACCGCCACCGTCACGTGGCCTGACTGACAGCCCGAACCGGACGCGGAGGGGGCAGCCCGCCTCCCCGGAGGCCACCGAGGCCACCGAGGCCACCGAGGCCACCGAGGCCACCGAGGCCACCGACCACAGCACCCATGAGGGCTGGGACTGTCAACCCGTGGGTCCGCCTTCGCGGTCTCGGTGAGCGCGGCGTCGAGGCGGTCGATGACCACCCGCAGTGCGTCCATGACCTCCAGCCCGTCGGCCACCGCCCGGCGGGCGCCGTCCGAATGCGCGGCGTGCAGCGACCGCGGCCCCGCCGCTGACGGCGCGTCGGGAGCCGCGACACCCAGTCGCTCCAGCTGGCGGCCGGCATCCACCTCCGACATGCCCTGGACTCCATTCAGCACCGGTGACTTCCAGTCAACTTCGGTTGAGTCAACGGCCGATCGGCGTGCTCGGCACCCGCGCACGGGCAGCGCCGGCGCCGAAGATTCCCGTCAACCCATTACCAAGCGTTTACTGAGCAGATACCTTTCTCCTTGCCGGTGGCAGGGGACGGAGCGATCCGGCCGTCCCTGCCTGCCCCGGAGTACCGCCGTACGCCGTTCGGCCTATTTTCGGCCATTACGCCCATTTCTCATGGACCGCCGAAAGGAAGCGTTTTGAACGCTCGGAACCGCCGCACCACGGTAGCCGCCGTATCCGTCGCAGGGCTCATAACGCCGCTGCTGCTGATCGGATCGGGCACCGCCTCCGCCCACAGCGACCCTGCCAAGGAGGCTGCCAAGCTCGCGAAGAAGCTCGTCAAGAAGAGCGACGCCAAGGATGCCTACAAGCACCTGAAGGAGTTTCAGCGGATCGCCGACAAGAACGGGAACACCCGGGTGGCCGGGTCGAAGGGGCACCGGCAGTCGGCCGAGTACGTCGAAGGCCTGCTGCGGAAGGCCGGGTACTCGGTGACCCGGAACGAGTTCGACTTCCCGTTCACCCAGACGCTGGCGGAGAGCCTGCGGGTGGTGTCGCCGCAGCAGCAGGACGTCCCGGTGATCGCCATGACGTACTCCGCCGGCAGCCCGGTCGGCGGCATCACCGCCCCGGTCGCGGTGGTGCCGGTCGACGCCACCACCGGCTGTGAGCCGGAGGACTACGCCGCCGGGACGTTCACCGGCAAGATCGCGCTGATCAAGCGCGGCGGCTGCACCTTTGCGGAGAAGCAGGAGACCGCCGCCGGTGCGGGCGCGGTCGGCGCGATCATCTACAACAACACCGAGGGCGCGCTCAACGGCACCCTGGGAGACCCGTCCGCCGCGAAGGTCCCGACCGGCGGCGTCACGCAGGCGGACGGCGAGGCACTGGCGGCCAAGGCCGCAGCCGGCGCGGTGACCGTCAACCTGGAGATCCGCACTTTCTCGGAGACCCGGCGCACCTACAACGTGATCGCCGAGACCAAGGGCGGCGACGCCGGCAACGTGGTGATGTTCGGCGCCCACCTGGACTCGGTGGCGGCCGGCCCGGGCATCAACGACAACGGCTCCGGCTCCGCCGGCATCCTCGACGTGGCCCTGAACCTCGCCCACGAGAAGACCAAGAACAAGGTGCGCTTCGCCTGGTGGTCGGCTGAGGAGTTCGGCCTGCTGGGCTCGGAGGCGTACGTCAACAGCCTCTCGGCGGCGGACCTTGCGAAGGTCAAGCTCTACCTGAACTTCGACATGATCGCCTCGCCGAACTACGCCCAGTTCGTCTACGACGGCGACGACTCCGACCAGGTCGGTGCCGGCCCCGGCCCGGAGGGCTCGGCGCAACTGGAGCGGCAGATCACCGACTACCTGGACAGCCGGGGCATCCCGCACGAGGGCACCGACTTCACCGGCCGGTCGGACTACGGGCCGTTCATCGAGGTGGGCATCCCCTCGGGCGGCACCTTCACCGGTGCCGAGGGCATCAAGACGGCCGAGCAGGCAAAGGTGTACGGCGGTAAGGCCGGTGTCGCGTACGACGCCTGCTACCACGCCGCTTGCGACACCCTGAAGAACATCGACATGAAGGCGTTCGACGCCAACGTCGACGTCATCGCCAACGCGGTGGGCCAGTACGCCTGGGACACCAGCCTTCTGAGCAAGCCGGTGGCGCCGCAGAACACCAAGGGTTCGGCGGGCAGCGGCGGTGGCCTGCACGAGGGCCACGACCACGAGGTCACCGAGTAACTCCCGGTGCACACAGGGGCCGGCATGGCTGTGCCGGCCCCTTCTGCCCGAACAGAAGCAGCGGGTGGTGGTCGAGGTGCTGCGGAGGCTCGTCGAGTGGACGCGCGCCTGCACGCGGAGCCGATATGCGCGACATCCCGTGAGTTCTCCCGAGCCCCACCGAGTCCCCGACTCCGTGGCCAGGGGTTCGGCCTCTCTCCGGTGCCTCTTCACGACCTGACGTAGCTTCGGGATTCCTGAAGCGTCCTCACTGTGTCTGACCGGTCGACGGTCAGGGTGAAGGTGAGAAAGCTCGGGTTGGCGCCGGCTGTCGTACGGGACCTGCGCGAGGTCCGGCCGCCGGCTCAACGAGCGCCCCCGCCGCGTGCTCGGTGACCGCACTCCCGCCGAGGCGATGCGAGACCGGTCAACAGCACTCGCCTACGAATGATTCGCAACGATCAGTGGATTTCGCCCGTTCTTCGGGCACCGCCGGTGACCACACCCGCCAGGCCGACGGGGTGCAGCCGTCGGCCTGGCGGGAAGGACCCGTAGGCTTTGGGGGCGCGCTGGTCTGGCCGCGCACCCACAGCAGGGCGCCTACGGCGGCGCAGGTCGCGGACATCGCATACGGGACCGCGGCGCGGCGCGGGGTCGGCCTGTTCACGGGTTCTCCGTCGTCCTCGCCGGTGTGGTGCGTGGATTCTCGCTGCCCGCACCGGCCACGTCCGCGCCGGGGCCATCGTGCCGGGTGCCCGTGCGTACACCCCGGTCAGCCATCGTTCGGTTCCGCCGCAGCGTGGTCGGCTCGTCCGCCGGCGCCGAGCCGGCCCGTGGCGCGCAACGGCCGGCCGGTGTCCAAACGGGGCAGTTCGTGGCGGGACACCCGTAGCACGACGGGGGGCAGAGCTGAACGCACCGCCTGGAGGACACGCAGCCACGACGGTACGTAGACGGCGCTACGGCGGCGCTCCACCGCGCGCGCCAGTCGGGCGGCGACCATGTCGGCCGGGTGGATGGTGCGGGCGGACGGGAGCATGTGGGTGCGCAACTCGTGCATTGCCGTGAATCGTTCGGCGTCGCGGATCATGTCGGTGTCCGTCCAGGCGGGATAGGCAACGCCCACGGCGACCCCTTGGTGTGCCACTTCCGCCTGCAGCGCGTGTGCGAAGGCTTCCACGCCCGCCTTGGAAGCGCAGTAAGCGCTCATCATCGGGGTGGCGCCGAGCGACGCCAGCGAAGCGACCTGCAGAAAATAGCCGGCCGTCGCTACCAGGTCGGGCAGGAAGGTCCGTGCCGTGTGGGCACTGCCCGTCAGGTTCACGTCGATGACTCGGCGCCATGAGGCGGCATCCGATGTCGCGAAAGGGCCTCCTTCGGCGATTCCCGCGTTCGCCACGACCACCGACGGCCGACCGAGGCGTCCGCGGACCTCGCCTGCCGCATCGTCCAGCGCGGTGTTGTCGGTGACGTCGACTTCGATCGCCAACGCCGCGGTGGGCAGGGAGGCCGCCAATGCATGCAGCTTGGGCCCCTCATGGCCGAGGAGCGCCAGGCGCGCCCCGCGCCGGGCCAGTTCGTGCGCCAGTGCCGCGCCCAGCCCGCGCGCGGCTCCGGTCACCACGATGGTCCGGTCTTTGAGGGGGCTGTCCGTCACCGGCTGTTTCTTCGCCACCAGTCCCGCCTCATGCCTGCCCCACGGACCGCTCCCGCCAGGTGGCGGGCCCTGGGTCCGCGCCACCCCAGAAGATTCCCTCCGGTCCACGACATCGGGCGGACCGGCGCCTTGCCCGGAGGGTCGAGCCGGCGGGTGGAGATGTGCACTCCGTCAACCAGTCGCCCGCCCGAGGCCGTGACGGCGGACAGACAGAACCGGACCCACATGTTGAGCTGAACCTCTTTCGCCAGACGCAGATGCGAATACAGCAGGTGCACCAAGCGGCTGCCGACGCAGGCCCAGAGCTCGATCTCGAACACCAGCAGGTCATCGTCTTTCCGCGCACGGAACTGCACCTGCCCGGCCTCCATGTGACCGCGCAGGGTCACCAGGTGCAGGGAATTCGCGTCGCGGCGCAGGACCCTGACGGGTCCGTTCCAGGGCCCCGGCATCTCCACCAGCAGCTCGTCCGCGGCGTCCAGACCATGGTCGCGGAGCTCACCCGTGTGGATGTCGACCACCTCTGAGGGGACGAAGTGTTTGAAGTCCCGGCAGATCCATTCGACGAGCTGGTCCGCGTCGAGGTCGGCCGCAGCGATGCTCACCCGGAAGAGGCGGTGGTACAGGGGGCCGTAGCCGTCCTCCGCCCGTTGCACCCGGTCGTCGACCGCTTCGGAGGGCAGCTGCGGTGGGCGGTCCCGCTCGTCGCCCTGACACTCGCCACCACGATGGAGGGGGGTGGTCTCCCAGAGATAGCGCCAGGTGACCAGCACCGTGCCCAGGAGCCACCGCGCCAGCACGGCGAGTACGCGAGGACAGCGGGGTTCCGACATTCGTGCCCCTTCAGGCCGGCAAACCGTCGTAAACAGGCATGAACACGTGTATACCCTGGTATAGCGGTGGTGACAAAGTGGTGATGCCACAAGCGGACGAACCCGGAGGCCCACATGGTGGTCCGGCTCCTGCATCGGGCGGGCGCACGCCGTGCTCACCTGCACATCGCCTCACTCGCCGCGATCGGTCTGTGCCTGACGTTGTGGGTGCGCGCGAAGACCGTCGACCAGGAACAGCGGGGAAACGCCGAGCGACGTGCGCTCTTCGTAGGCCTGTGGCCACCGATGCTGTGGTTGATCGGTGAGTCACTGCAGGAATTCGAGTGATCCCATTGGGTGACTGGGTGTTCGGGCGGCTCGACGCCGCACGGGTGTGGAAGGGGCTCGCAGACGCACGCATCAACTACTCGGCCGACGAGGTACGCCCACCGTCCTGGAACATCGACACCTACCGCACCGCGCTGCCAACGGAGCGACCGGGCTCTCCGGAGCCGGGAGGGGCCTGGGAGCACGCCTGCCGGCTGGTCCGCGACTACCAGTTCTCCCCGCCGGAGATCGTCCGGGCACTGTACGACCCGGCCGCACCGCTACTCGGCCGTGACATGCTGCTCGAGGCCCGTTTCCACGGCATGCACTTCTACTGCGGTGTGCGCGTCACCGAGGTGGTGGACGAGACCCGGGACAACGCGGACCGCGTCTGGGGATGGGCCTACGAGACCCTGGAGGGCCACCTGGAGCGCGGCAAGGCCACCTACGAGGTGGTGAAGCAGCAGGACACGGGCCAGGTGCGGTTCATGGTCTCCTGCCATTCGCAAGGGGCCCCCACCCTGGACCGGATCACTTTCCTCGGGTGGCGGCTGTTCGGCCGCCGCACCCAGTTGCGGTTCTACCGCCGGTGCGGCGAACGCCTACGGGACTTCGTCGAGGCCGCGTTGCGCGGTGAGCACCCGACCCCCGGCCCTCCGACCGGCGTCGAGCACCTGGTGTGCGCGCCCTCCGACGCGAAAATGCGTCGCTTGGACGCGCTGGCGATCCACCGCGTCGCCCCCGGCCGAGTCACCGGGCAGGCCGCCGGCGCCCAGCCACCGTCTTCCTGATCCACCTGCCGCAGCGCGTTGATCTGCACTTCTCGACAAGATCCCGCAGCCACGGGGTGGGCCGTCAACATCTGGTACTCCCCCACACCGCCCCACCTCCCGGGCAGGCCGCTGCACGGATCCACCTCCGCGCCGTGTCAGCGAACAGGAGGCAGCGCAGGGCTTCGCAGCCGACCTCACATCGAGAAAGTTCGCGGCGCCGGGCAGCAGTGGAACGGTTCGGTGTCCGCCGGCGTCGTCCCTCTCCGGGGCACGGTGGCCGTGTCCCGGAGAGGGGAGACCGGGTGCATACGGGAGGATTCGCCAAGTGGACAAGGCGGTTCGAGGACGAGCGCGAGCGCAGGCGCGCCCAGGGTGACCCGGACTGGGGGCAGAGCGCGACGCTGCATCCGGCGGTGTGGGCCGGCATTCAGCGCTTCCAGGTCGGCGAGGACGGTGACGGCGCCAACCTCGTCGGCAAAGCGGATGAGGCCGGCGACGCCGACTACGCGCAGGCGGTCCGGCTCTTCGTCGCCGAGGAGCAGAACCACGCCCGTCTACTCGCTCGACTGCTGGCTGCGGGTGGCATACCGACGTTGACCGGCCACTGGAGCGACACGGTCTTCGTACGGCTGCGGCGTCTCATGGGCCTGCGCATGGAACTGCTGGTGCTGATGATCGCGGAAGTGGTGGCGCTGCGTTATTACCGGGCCCTGCGCGATGGCACCCACGATCCGCTCACTTCGGATGTGGCGGGGCGGATCCTGTCCGACGAGCAGCGTCACGTCCCGTTCCACTGCGAGCGACTGCACGCCTCCCTGGCGGAACTGCCCCGCGCAATGCGCCGCCCGGTGATGGCCCTGTGGCGACTTCTCCTGCTCGCGGTCTCCCTCGTCGTCGCCGCCGACCACGGTCCGGCGCTGCGACGACTCGGCATCGGACGCCTGCGGTTCGTGGCCGATGTCGTGGCCTCGTCCGGCGCGGTCGTCTCCGCGGTGCTGGCGCCCCGCCCAGACGCATGGAGGAGCGCGGGCTGACGACAGACAGCCCACCGCTTCCCGCCCGCCTCTTCAGGAGTTCGGTTGGTGAGCCTCACTGCTCTGCCGCTGAGGCGCTTCTGAGTTTGGCTTCTCGGGGTGACGAATAGTGTATATGGGTGTATTCCGGAGGTATGCGGTACCCCGATGGTGGCGGCCTGACCGCGAAGCAACGTGCCCAGCGGGAGCGGCTGCGGTTCGAGGCCGCCGAGATGTTCGCCCAGGGGGTCCCGCCGCCCGAGGTGGCCAAGCGGTTGAGGGTCTCCCGGAAGTCGGCCTACGCCTGGCACGCACGCTGGCGCGAGAAAGGACCGGACAGCCTTGCCTCCAAGGGGCCCAGCGGCTTCCCCAGCCGGATGCGACCGCAGTGGCGGGCCTGGCTGGAAGCGGAGCTGGACCGCGGTCCCGCCGCTCACGGCTGGACCGAGGACCAGCGCTGGACCCTGGCCCGCGTGGCGACCGTGATCGCCCGCCGGTTCCACGTCCGGTTCAGCCTCAAGCATGTCTCGCGCATCCTGCACCAGATGGGCTGGACCGTGCAGAGCCCCGTGCACCGGGCCGCCGAACGCGACGAGCAGGCCGTAGCGACCTGGGTCAAGGAGGCCTGGCCCCGCGTGGGAAAACCGTGAGGAACCGGGATGCCTGGCTGTGCTTCGAGGACGAAGCAGGGCAGAGCATCAGGCCGCCCAAGGCGCGTACCTGGTCCCGACGCGGCCATCCGCCGGTGGTCAGGGTCAGCGGCAAGGGCTCCGGGCGGATCTCCCTGGCCTCGATGCTGTGCACCAAGCCCGGCACCCGCACCCGGCTGATCTACCGGATGCTGGTTCAGCACGCCGGGCGGAAAAAGGAGAAGAAGGGCTTCAAGGAGCCGGACCTCGCGGCGCTTCTGGACGCGGCGCACGCCGAGCTCGGTGCGGAAATCGTGCTGGTATGGGACAACTCCACGCAGCACACCGACCGCGCGATGCGTGACCTGCTCGCCGCACGATCCTGGCTGACGGTGTTCCACTTCCCGCCGTACAGCCCGGAGTTGAATCCGGATGAGGGCGTGTGGGCGAACCTGAAGGGGAGTCTGGGCAACCTGGCAGCGTGCACCACCGACCAGCTCGCGGCCTTCGCCCGGACCCGGTTGAAGAAGATGCAGTACCGGCCCGAGCTCCTCGACGGGTTCATCGCCGAGACCGGACTGGCCCTCGCGCCGCCGTAGAGATCGATGTCACCCCGAGAAGCCAACCTCAGTTGCGCTGCTGTCGGTGACTGCCAGGGCCGCCCCAGAGTCCCCAGACGGTCCGATTACCCGAGTTCTAAGGCCGTGTGCACTTCCCACGTCGCAAATCCCTTGAATCGACGACGAGCTGAGGTATCCGTATGTCCTTACGTCGTTCCCTGCTCGCCCTCCGTATGGCCACATCGCTCCGGTCCGTGCTGCTCATCGCTCAAGTCGCCCCGGTCGGCGGCTTCCTGGGCGGGCATGTCGACATGCTGAAGATGCACGGCGGGCCGGCCCGCGGGATCGTGGCCGTGGCCCTGCTGATGGCCGTGGCCGCCTTCCTGGTAAGCCGGGCGGGCCGGCCTCGGTCCTCGGCACCTCGGTCCTACTGATGATCGCGCTCATCGGCCAGGTGGTGCTCGGCGTGAACCGCAGCGTGGCCGCCCACGTCGTGCTCGGGGTGAGCATCGTCGCAGCCGTCGCGATGCTCACCCCGAGCGTGATGACCACCCCGCTGCCGCCCGGCAACTCCTCCGATACGCCGGACCATGAGCCGGAGCCGGTCGCGTGAGACGACGTACCTTCCTGAGTGCGGGCGGTGCCGCCCTCGGCGTGGGAGCCGTGACAATGGCGGGCCGACCCCTGCTGCGCTCCTGTTTCAGCGAGGGCAAGCCCGGCGAACCGCTCAGCAGCACGGCGAGACCGCCCCGGCCCTACCAGGTCCCCTGCCCGTGCCGCCGGTGCTGGAGCCCGCCTCCAGCACCGGCACAACGGACACCTACGACATCACCCAGCGTGTGGCCGAGTTGGAGATCCTGCCTGGTCTCAGGACGAAGGTTTGGACGTACGGCGGAACGTTCCCGGGCCCACCATCGTCTCCCGTTCCGGGCGGCGCACGCTGGTCCGGCACCGCAACGAGCTGGACCGGCCCGTCGTCGTGCACCTGCACGGCGGGCACACTCCGGCGGCGAGCGACGGCTGTCCAACCTCGCTGATCCTGCCCGCGAACGGCTTCTACGACGCCCACCGCGCCTTTGAGGACATGACCGGCGGCAAGCACGCCATGTCCATGGCCCGCGGCACGATGGACCTGGCCGAGGGCGTACGGAGTTACACCTGTCCGCTCAAGCAGCGCGCGGCGACGCTCTGGTTCCACGATCACCGCATGGGCCACACCGGCGCGAGCGTGTGGATGGGTCTGGCCGGGTTCCATCTCGTCCATGACGACGAGGAGGAGGAGCGGCTGCGCTATCGCCTGCGGTTCCTCAACGCCTCCAACGCCCAGCTGTACAAACTGGAGTTGGCCCCCCAGCCCGAGGGCGGGGGCGCCTTCGGGCAGAACCGAGCAGGACCCGTGCACCGAGCGGCCGGCTGCCACACCAGACGGGTGAGCTTCCCCCGCAGCGGCGGGGGCTTGGAGAACAACCGCGCGAGGGGAATGGCGGCAGCTTCGACCTCGCCGGCACGCATACGTCGTCGGCAACGGGCCGAAGGCCTCGCCCGCCCGCACCACGGTGCGGGCCCGGCCACCGGGAACCCGGCGCCGGGTTCCCGTGTGTCGAGGACCGGTGTTGCGGGGCTGCTCCCCTTCGCAGCCGCCGAGCCCACACGGTGATCCTCGACGTCCCCGAGGCGCCCGCATGGCAGGCACCGCCTCGAGAAAGCGGACCAGGTGGGCTTTTCGTTCAGAGACTCAGGGTGATCGCAGCGGCGACGCCGCCCAGGCCGAGGGCGAAGGCTGCCTCTTTCCAGCCGCCGGTACCCCAGCGGAAGAAACGGTCGACGGCCAGCCGGCCCGGACCGATGGCAGCGACGGCCAGGGCGATGACAGCGATGCACACGCTGTACTCCACGCCGCCGTTCGTCTCCCACAGGCCGTGGGCGCCGGTGACCGTGGCCATGGCATTGATCATCACGCCGATCAGTGCGGCGGCCGCGAGCGGTGTGAGCAGGCCGAGGGCCAGGCCGAGGCCTCCCAGCGACTCGGACAGACCCCCGATCGCGGCGAACAGCTTTCCCGGGTGGTAGCCCAGGGCCGCAAACCCCTTGCCGGTCGCCGTCAGCCCGCCACCTCCGAACAGTCCGAAGATTTTCTGGGCACCGTGCCCGGCCATCAGCAGCCCGAAAGTCAATCGGATGAGCAGCAGGCCGCAGTCGGCGGCGGTCACGACCGGCACGGCGGCCGCAGACGCTGCCGATTCGGTGGAGGGAGCAGGACGGTTCAGGATACGCATGGTCAACATGGCAATGCTCCGGTAAGAAGCCGGAACGGGCGTTTTCCCCCAGCTCGGCAGACAGACGCCGAGCAACGCTCACGGGTGAGCGGGCCCTTCGCAGGGTCGCAGAGCGCGCCCCTTCTCACCCGAGCCCTGCGCAGCGGGCAGGGTCGAGCACGGGCGGCGGCCCGCGCGGGCAGGGCGGCGTCCAGTCAGCGGTCTCGCGCCATTTGGTCATCACCATCAGTGCCGCTGGGGACAAGCCGGACGCAGCATTCCCCCGGCTCGGGGGCCAGGACGGCCTGGATTCCGCCGACCTGGAGGCCGTTGAGGTAGCCGCTGAGAAAGGCCTGGTTCATGCCGCACACCAGGTCGGGGGCCTTCGCGGCCAGCGGGTGGAACGGGCAGTTGCGCAGCCGGAGCCGGGTGGGGGTTTCCCGGACCGGTTCGTAGCCGTACTGCTCCAGCAGCCGCTCGCAGGCGGTCAGCCCGCGCTCCGGGCCGAGACGCCCCGGGCGGGTCTCCTCCCGCGCGGCCTCACCCATCCACCGGCCCCGCCGCTCGGCGGTCCGCACCGCTGCCTGGGCGGCACTTTCGCCGGCGCCCTCGGTCAGGACGGCATCCAGGAGAAGGTCCGCGAGGAGTTCGTGGCGCCGCTCGGGGATGCTCACGGTGATCTGGGCGTCGGTGGCTTCGTACACCTTCGGCCGCCTGCCGACCTTGCGGATCCCACCCGGTGGCTCGTAACGGGCGCGCAGCAGGCCGGCGTCGACCAGCTTGTCGAGGTGGAAGGCCGCGAGCTTGCGCGAGATGCCGACGCTGGCGGCGGCCTCGTCGCGGGTGACGGCGCGGCCAGCGCGCCGGACGAAGGCGAACATGCGCCGTCGCGAATCCTCGCTCAGAACGCTGACGGACTCGATGGCGGTGTTCACCGCGTCGGCCTGCTGCCGGGTCGGGTCAGAAGCCACAGGACCACGGTAACTCCCATCTGCATGGGCGCAAGTGTTCTTTTGGCGTCCTTTGCCGTGCTTTTTGACGCTCTCGCTCAATAAGACCAAGGCTTATTGGTGAAAGAAGTGGGAGGTTGCGATGGCCGGTGAGTCTCAGCTTCAGGCGAAGCGTCCCGTCAGTGCCTCGCTCGCCGGCCCGTACGGCCACCCGTTCCACCCGATCCTGGTGACCGTGCCGATCGGCGCCTGGGTGACCAGCCTGGTGTTCGACATCGCTTCCCATGTCGTGCACCGTCCGGGATTCCTGACCCAGGGCTCGCAGGGGTTGATCGCCGTAGGCGTGATCGAAGCCCTGCCGGCGGCGATCACCGGATTCCTCGACCTGTTCGCGATTCCCACCGGCACTCCGGCCTTTCGCACCGCCCTGGCCCACATGACGCCGAACCTGCTGGTCACCGCCGCCTACGCCGTCAACTTCCCGTGGCGGTACAGCGACCACACCGACGACGGGAGTGCCGGCCGGGCCGGCCCTCGGTGATGCGACCACTGGTGTCGGTGAGATGTCCGGACAGCTGTGGATGGTCGCGGATTCTCCTGGGGTCAGCGGGCCCGGACAGTGAACGGGACAGTGACGACGTCGCCGTCGGCGAGGCGGAACTGCGCCCACAGCTGGTAGGTCCCGGCGGTCGGGAACTCGGCGTGGACGTCGAGTTCCGGGCCGAATGTCGTGCCCGGCAGGGCGAAGACCGGACGGCCGGCGGCGTCGGTGACCTCGGCGTGCTCGTGGGCGAAGGTCGTCCCGTCGGCGCGCATGATCACGACGTGGCCGGCGGCGGCGAGGTAGGGCTGCAGGGCGTCGACCGGTTTGCCGGTGGCGGCGTCGGTGAAGGTGTAGTGCAGGTCGCTGCGGCCTCCGGCCTTCGCGTCGCCGCCCAGCTCGACGCGGACGCCGTCGACGACCACGCTGCGTGGCCCGGCCGCCAGGGTCACCGGCGCGGGTGCGGTGCCGGCGACGGTGAGCACCTGCCGGGAGTGCACGTCGGCCATCTGTCCCTGCCGGCGGAACTCGGTGTTGACGATGTACTGCCCGGCGGTGGGGAAGGTGATGTCCACGGCGAGCCGGCCGGGACGGCCTGTCGGCTGCGGGTGGACGTGGGCGAAGCTGCCGAGGTCGGCGCGGGTGACGATGAGGTGCATCCACGCCTCGTGGCTGCGGGTCAGGTCCTCCACCGGCTCGCCGGTGGAGGTGTTCACGACGGTGGCCACCAGCCGGGTCGGCTCCCCGGTGCGCACGTCGGCCGGCAGGTCGAGGCGGACGTCGACGCCGGCGTCGGCGGCGTCGGTCGCCGGCACCTCGGCGGTCATCATCACGCTCATCGCCGGGCGCATCGGCATGCCGGTGCCCTGCGCCCAGGCCAGCTGGCCGTTCATGCCGCGCTCGGCGAAGTCCATCCGGCTGACCGCGGTCAGGCCGGCGCCGAGCGCGAGGGCGACGACGGCGACGCCGGTGAGGAAGGCGTACTGGCCGATCCGGGCGCGCAGCGGTGGGTGCAGAATCTCCGCGGCGCCGGCCGGGCGGCGGAAGCGGCGCAGTCGCAGCGCGTTGGTGAGTACGCTGACCGAGCTCATCGCCATCGCCGCGGACGCGAGCACGGGGTCCAGCAGCAGGTCGTTCCACCAGTACAGGGCCCCGGCGGCGACCGGGACGAGCAGCAGGTTGTAGCCGAACGCCCAAGTCAGGCCTTGCTTCATGGTGGTGACGGTGCGCCGGGACAGGGCGGTGGCGGAGACGATGCCGCGCAGGTCGCCGCCGACGAGGGTGATGTCGGAGGCGGCGATGGCGACATCCGCGCCGGTGCCGATGGCGATGCCGACGTCAGCGGTGCCGAGGGCGCCGGCGTCGTTGACGCCGTCGCCTGCGAAGGCGACGACGTGCCCCTGTTCCTGCAGCTCGCGGACCTTCGCCGCCTTGTCTGCGGGCAGCACCTCGGCGAGCACGTGCTCGATGCCGACCTGCTCGGCGATCGCGTGCGCGGTGGCCGTGTTGTCGCCGGTGAGCATCCACACCTGCAGGCCCAGCGCCTTCAGCTGGGCGACGACCTCGGCGGACTCGGGCTTGACGGTGTCGGCGACCGCCAGCACCGCGGCCGGGACCCCGTCGACCGCGACGAACATCGGGGTGCGGCCGGCCGCGGCCTCGCGGTCGGCGGTGCCGGCGAGCGCGGCGACGTCCACGCCGTGGGCGGCCATCAGCGCGGCGTTGCCGACCAGCACGTGGTTCTCGGCGACGACGGCGTCGACGCCGTGGCCGGGGACGGCGTCGAAGGAGCGCAGCACCGGCAGGGTCAGCCCGCGGGCCGTGGCGGCGGTGACGATCGCCTCGCCGACGGGGTGCTCGCTGCCGGTCTCGGCGGCGGCGACCAGGGCCAGGACGTCGTCCTCGGCCCGGCCGCCCACCGTGGTGACCGAGGTGAGGGCCGGCTTGCCGCGGGTGAGGGTGCCGGTCTTGTCCAGCACGACGGAGGTGAGCCGGCGGGCGGTCTCCAGCGCATCACCGTTGCCGATGAGGATCCCCAGTTCCGCGGCGCGCCCGGTGCCGACCATGACCGCGGTCGGCGTGGCCAGGCCGAGCGCGCACGGACAGGCGATGATCAGTACCGCGATCGTGGTACTGATCGCCATCGTCAGCCGGTCGGTGTCCGGGCCGAGCAGCGCCCACGTGACGAACGTGGCCGCGGCCAGTGCCAGCACGATCGGCACGAACCACGCGGAGGCCCGGTCGGCGAGGCGCTGCAGCGGCACCTTCGCCCCTTGGGCGTCCTCGACCAGCCGGACGATCTGCGCCAGCGCGGTGTCCGCGCCGACCGCGGTGGCCCGGATGACGACGGTGCCGGTGCGGTTGAGCGTGGCGCCGATGGCGGTGTCGCCGACGACCTTGTCCACCGGCAGGCTTTCGCCGGTCAGCATGCTCTCGTCCACCGCGGTCGCACCGTCGGTGACGACCCCGTCCACCGGCACCTTCTCCCCGGGCCGCACCCGCACGAGGTCGCCGACGACGACCTGCTCGACCGGGACGTCGCACTCGGTGCCGTCGCGCAGCACCCGGGCGGTCTTCGGCGCGAGGCCGACCAGGGCGGTGATCGCCGCGGCGGTCTGCTTCTTCGCCTTCGCCTCCATCCACCGGCCGGCCAGGACCAGGGCCAGGATGACCAGCGAGGTCTCGAAGTAGACGTGCAGTGGCAGCCCCCACCGCTCGGCCGCGGCGGGCCAGAGGGCGACGAAGGCGCTGTAGGCGTAGGCGACACCGGTGCCCAGGGCGACGAGCGTGTTCATATTGGTCGACCGGTGCCGGGCCGCGGCCCACGCGGCGCGGTAGACGTCGTGGCCGGCCCAGAACTGCACCACGGTGGCCACCACGAGGATGGCCGGCATCAGCGAGTCCATCGCGTCGAGGTGGAGCGGCACATACATCAGCACCATCAGCCCGAGGCCGGTGGCGAGGGTGACCTGCCACTTGCGCTTGAGCGCGGTCAGGTGCGCCTCGCCGTCGTCCTCGCCCAGGGCGTCCGCGGCGGTACCGGGGCGCTCGGCGGCGGGCCGGCCCTCGCGGCGCGGGGTGGCGGTGTAACCGGCGCGAATCACCGCGGCGGTCAGCTCCTCCAGGCCGGCCTGGGCCGGGTCGAAGCGGACGGTGGCGACCTCGGTGGCCAGGTTGACCTCGGCGGCGGTGACACCGTCGACCCGGTTCAGCGCCTTCTCCACCCGGCCGACGCAGGAGGCGCACGTCATGCCGCCGATGTCGAGGGTGCAGCCGGCGCTCGCCTCGGTCGTCAAGGCGGTGGTCGGTGCGGTGGTCGTCATTCCGGTCTCCTGATCGGACGGGGTGCTTCGGCTGCGGCTGATGGTCCGGGTCGGCGGCTGGGCTCGGACCAGCGATTCCGCCGGGTTCCGGCTGGTCCCGACGCGCGGTTTGCGTGGGCGCCGGCTCGCACCTTCCCGGTGGTCGGCGAGGGTGCCCGGGACGGCGGGAGGGGCCGCCGTCCCGGAGCCGGCCCTACCACTGCGGCGGCTCGTCGGCGGCGGCGCGCCGGCCGAGGCCGTTGGCAGGCACGCCGTCCTGTGGCCGGTTCTGCCGGCGCCGGCCGGTGCGCTGGGCGAAGACGGCGGCCAGGTCGGCGGAGTTGAGGTAGGCGACGACCTGCCAGGAGGAGCCCTGCCGTCGCAGCAGGAACTGCGAGGACAGCACCAGCGGCTCGGCGTCCGCCGCGGCGGTGGAGAAGCGGGCCGTCCAGGTCGTGGCGACCATCGTGTGCAGCTCGTCCAGGGCGCGCTCGCTGAGCTCGGTCAGCTCGAGCGCCTCGACGCCGATGGCCGCGAACAGCTGCGCACGGCCGGGCAGCGCCTGGATCAGCGCCTCACGCGGCACCGGTCCGGCGCTGCGTGGGTCCAGGTTGAGGAATGTCTCGGCGAAGCAGTCCCGGACGACGTCGGGGTCGGACGTGTCCGCTCCTCGCTGGTAGCGGTCGAAGAACTTCAGGACATCGGGGCGGGCGGTGATGGGCACAGGCTCTCCTGAGTGGTCGCGGCGGCGGGAGCGGTCGGGCCGGCTCCCGCCGCCGCGGTCGGACAGACGCGACGTCGCGGGCGTCACCGACGTCGCGGGGCGGGACCTCGGCGGCCTCAGCAGTGGGCGTACTCGTACGGGCGCAGCAGCATCGCCGCGGCCATCGCCGGGAGCATCAGCACGTGCCCCCAGAGCATCAGCGCGCCCTTGTCGATGAGCTCGAACGCCATCGGCACGAACAGCACCAGGAAGGGCACGTACATCGCCGCGGCCATCTCCGCGACGGGCCGCCGGCGGTGGCCGCGGAACCTCATCCACGCGGACATGGCGACGGTCATGTTCGTCGCCATGATCAGCGCGCCCGTGTACGGGTTGCGCATCAGCCCGGCGGCGCCGATGGCGTCCAGGACGAACATCCACACGGGGTGCAGGACCACCATGCCGACGGCCATCGCCACGACCATCTCGAGGAAGTGCAGGACGAACTTCTTGGCTCTCGGACGGTGCGGGAGGTGAGCCGAGGCGTCGGTGGGCGCGCTCGAGGTCGGGGTCTCACTGTGCACGGCAGATCTCCAGTGGTCGGTGGGGGTCACGGGACGAGGGTGTAGCCGGCCTCGTCGACCGCGGCGGCGATGTCAGCGCGGTCGACCGGCTGGGAGGCGGTGACGGTGACCGTGCCGGTGGCCAGGTCGACGGTGACCGACTCGACGCCGGCGACGCCCGCGATCTCCTCGGTGACCGCGCGCCGGCAGTGTGCGCAGGTCATGCCGGTCACGGTGAAGGTGGTCGAGCCGATGAAGGTGCGGGGCGTGTTGGACAGCATGGAACTCCTCGAGTGGTCTGGTGGTGGTGCGGACGGTGACAGGATTCGGCGCGGAGGGAGTGCGTCTCACCGGGGAAACCGCCGGGATTTCCGCCGGGACCACCGGTCGCGGCCGGGGCGACGACCGGCGCCGAGTCGACGCAGCCAAGGGCGGCCGGTCAGCGCGGGCCCGCAGTCCGGCCGCTCGTGGAGTGGGACGCAGTTGCCGCCGGCGGTGTGGTGGCCAGGGCGGCAGGGCGACTCCGGCCCTCTTCCGGGTGGACAGCGGGTTGTCGGGTGCGGGCTCCACGCTTGCCGATGGCGCGGTCACTCACATCGGGGATTTCGCCGGGTTCCGTCCCTGGACCCGTCCGTGACATGTCCATCCGAATCGGTACCATCGATCTTGTGCTGGCCGGACGTGACACCGAACGCGCAGCGATCGCTGCCCTGCTCGACGCGACCCGCAAGGGCGGCGGAGGCGCGCTGGTCGTGCGGGGCGTGGCCGGGGCGGGCAAGTCGACGCTACTGGCCGACGCCGTCGCTGCGGCCTCGGACATGACGGTGCTGCGTACCTCCGGTGTGGAGTCGGAGTCCCCACTGGCCTTCGCCGCGCTGCAGCGGCTGCTGTGGCCGCTGCGCGCCGGGCTCGACCGCCTGCCGCCACCGCAGCAGGCGGCGTTGCGCGCCGCACTGGGCGAGGCCGAGGGCGCGGGCGAGAGGTTCCTGGCGTTCCTGGGCACGCTGAGCCTGCTGGCCGACGCCGCCGAGGAGTCCCCGGTCCTGGCAGTCGTCGACGACGCACACTGGCTGGACGACGCCTCGGCGGCCGCACTGCTGTTCGTCGCCCGCCGGCTGCAGGCCGAACGGGTCGCGCTGGTGTTCGCCGCCCGCGACGGCGACGCGCGCCGCTTCGACGCCGACGATCTGCCCCACATCGTCCTCGGTGGCGTGACCGGCGCGGTCGCCGACGCACTGCTGTCGGCCCGCGCCGGCGGCGCCATCGACCCCGCGGTGCGCGACGAGCTGGTCACCGGCACCGGCGGCAACCCGCTGGCCCTGGTCGAGCTGGCCGGAGTGCTCACCGCCGAGCAGCTGGCCGGCCGGGCGCCGCTGCCAACCCCGCTGCCGCTGACCGACGGGGTGGAGCGCGCCTTCCTGGACCGCCACCGGCGCCTGCCCGAGCAGGCGCAGCGGTTCCTGCTGGTGGCCGCCGCGGATGACACCGGCCGGCTGGCCGTCGTCCGCGACGCCGCAGACCGGCTCGACGCCGGGGACGACGCCCTCGACGCGGTCGAGCGGGCCGGGTTGCTGTGCGTTGACGGCGACGCCGTCGACGTCCACCACCCGCTGGTGCGCTCCGCGGTCTACCGGGTGGCGACGAGCGCCCAGCGGCGGGCCGCGCACCGAGCGCTGGCCGGCGTGCCGGACATCGACGCCGACCGGCGCGCCTGGCATCTGGCCGCCGCCACCGACCGGCCGGACGAGACGGTCGTCGCGGCGCTGGATGCCGTCGCCGAGCGCGCCGCCGGCCGGGGCGGTCACGAGGCGGCGGCCGCCGCGTGGACCCGTGCCGCCGAACTCACCGCCGGCGGCGAGGCCCGGGGACGGCGGCTGTACCTGGCCGCCTCGTCGGCCTGGCTGGGCGCGCATCCCTCGCGGGCGGCGGCGCTGGCGACCGCTGCGACATCACACGTGACCGAGCCGCGGCTGCGGGCGCAGCTGTTGACCCTGCAGGGGCAGGTCGAGTGGAACACCCGCTCGCTCAACGACGGCTACGACCTCGTCCTGCAGGCCGCTCAGGCGGCCGCCGGGGTGGACGGCGCGATGGCGCAGCAGCTGGTGATGCTCGCCGCGTCGCTGTCGGCCTTCGGCGCCCACTCGCCCCGCCCGGTCGATCCGGCGACGCTGGTCCCCGCACCCGCCGCCGACGCCCCCGCCCGGGCACGCGCCGCCGACGCGTTGTTGCACGGCTTCTTCGCCGCCGCCCGCCGGGACTGGGCCGCCGCCGCCGAGTTGTTCCGGCGGGCCTTCGCCCTCATCGACGCCGACCCGGTCGACGACCACATGCTGCAGCCCAACCTCGGCATTGCCGCGGTGCTCGTCGACGACGACGAGCGCGGGCTGCGCCTGCACGAGCAGCAGCTGACCGCGGCCCGACGCGCCGGTGCGCTGACCATGGTCGAGCACGCGCTCACCCGCGGCTTCCACTCCCAGATCGCCACTGGCGCCTGGGCGAAGGCCGCCGGCGCGGCCGCCGAGGCGCTGCCGCTGGCCGCGAGCACCGGCCACCCGGGGCTGACCGCGCTGCCCACCGCCGAGCTCGCCCTCGTGGCGGCCCTGCGCGGCGACGCCGCCGCCGACCACCACCTCGCCGAGGTCGCCGAGATCCGCCAGGCGCATCCGGTCGGCATCACCGACAGCCTCGTGGTGGACCTGACGCACTGGACACGGGGGCTGCGCGCAGCGGCGCAGCCGGCGACCGCGCTGCACCACCTCCAGCAGATCCACGGGCCGGGGCTGCGACGCATGGCCGCGCTCGACCTGTTCGACGCCGCCGTCCGCAGCGGCCACCCGGACATCATCCGCGCCCGGGTCGAGGAGCTGACGGCGTTCGCCGAGGGCACCGGCGCCCCGGCCGCCACCGCGGTCGTGGAACACGGCCGTGCCCTGCTTGCCGACGGCGACGGCGCCGAGAAGCACTTCGCGCAGGCGCTCGCCGCGCACGCCGACTCGCTACGGCTGCCCGACCGGGCCCGCACCGAGCTGGCCTTCGGCGAGCACCTCCGCCGCTCCCGCCGCCGGGTCGACGCCCGTGAGCACCTGCGCGCGGCGCTGGCACTGTTCGAGGAGCTCGGCGCCGCCCCCTGGGCCGAGCGCGCGGCACAGGAACTGCGCGCGTCCGGGGAGACCGCCCGCCGCCGCAACGTGTCCACCACAACCGAACTGACCGCGCAGGAACGGCAGGTCGCCACCCTGGTCCGGCAGGGCCTGTCCAACCGGGACACCGCCACGCAGCTGTTCGTCAGCCCCCGTACCGTCGACTTCCACCTGCGCAACGTGTTCAGCAAGCTCGGCGTCGCCTCCCGCGCCGAGCTCACCGCCCTCCCGCTGGATCTGTGACCGGCATGTCGCTGCCCCTGGAAAGCGAGCGGCTGCTTCCGCCGCTCGCGGGCCGGCACTCCACGGCCCTGGCCGCGATCCACCAGTTGGTTCAGCAAGGTCACGAGGGTGTCGACGTCCGACATGCGCAGCCCGGTCGTGGGCTCGTCGAGCACGTGGACCGCTCCGGTGCGGCGCAGGTGACCGACGGGTTTCAGCCGCCGGCGCTCACCGCCCGGCAGCGTGCTCAACGGCTGCCCCAGGGGGAGACACCTCAGGCCGACCTCCAGGAGCCCGGCCAGTCCGTCGTGCACGTCGCGCTCGGGGAAGGACGCGACGGCGTCCTCCGCGGACATCTCCAGGACATCCGCGGCGGACTTGCCGCGCAGCGTGTGCGCCAGTACGTCGTCCTTGAACCGGCGTCCCCCACAGGCCTCACAGCGCGTCCGCACGGGGTCCGTGCAGGCGACGGTGACGATCTCACCGCGACCCCTGCGATCCTCGCGGGCGCCCGCGGAGTTGAGGCTGAACAGTGAGGCCGGGGCGCCGATCGCCTTGGCGAACGGCTCGCGGACGGCGTCCGAACCGAACTGCCCGTGCATCGGGGGATGGCAGCAGGCGTCCACGAAGCCGGGGAGCAGGGTCGCTCCGGCCGGGTCCCGGACCTCGGGCGCACTCAGGGCGCGGGTGCGGTCCTCCTCCTCGGTTCCCATCCGGGCCCGCGTCTGTCTCTTCGATCAGGCGGTGCGAGAGCATCCCGCTTGTCAGGCAAGTCGTTACTTGCCTATGGTGTGGTCGTGGCGGAAGATGTCTTCAAGGCGCTGGCCGACCCCACCCGCCGGCGCATCCTCGACGAGCTGACGGAACGGAACGGCCAGTCCCTGTTCGAGATCTGCGCGCGGCTGGCGACCAAGCACGGTCTGGGACTGTCCCGCCAGGCGATCAGCCAGCACCTCGCCGTGCTGGAAGCCGCGGGCCTGGTCCGGACCCGACGTCAGGGCCGCTACAAATTCCACGACCTGAACACCGAACCGCTTGAGCGCATCGTGACCCGATGGCTCAGGCCCGATACGCCGGAGAGCACCCCATGAAGATCCACCTGTCCAGCGTTTTCGTCGACGACCAGGACAAGGCCCTGCGCTTCTACACCGATGTCCTGGGCTTTGTGAAGAAGACCGAGGTCCCGCTCGGCGAGCACCGGTGGCTGACCGTGGTCTCGCCGGAGGACCCGGACGGCACCGAACTGGTGCTGGAGCCCGACGGCCACCCCGCGGTGAAGCCGTACAAGGCGGCGCTGGCCGCGGACGGCATCCCGGTCACCTCCTTCGCCGTGGACGACGTGCACGCCGAGTTCGACCGGCTGCGCGAGCTCGGGGTGCAGTTCACGCAGGAACCGCTGGAAATGGGCCCGGTCACCACGGCGGTGCTGGACGATACCTGCGGCAACCTGATCCAGATCGCCCAGTACAAGTAAGCCCGGCCGCAGCGACCGGCCGTCAGCTGCCGTCCACGGTCAGGTTCCGAGCGGACGAGCAGGGCGGCGGCGCCGACGGTCCCCGGATGGACGTGTCCGGCAGGGGCGCGGGCCTGCGGAGGCCCGTGCTCGGCCCGGCCCTGAGGGGGCCTGTTGCCGTCGCGGGCAGGTCTCACGTCTCCGCTGGTCGGGTTGACCCGTGGTGGTCGCGGCGACGATGGAATACCGCACGGTACTCCCTCGGGCGCCGGCCCGTGTGTCTGGCGAAGATGCCGCTGAACGCCCCAGGGTCGCGGTACCCGACGTCGGCGGCGATGCTGGCGACGGTCCTGTCGGTCGTCTCCAGCAAGTGTTCGGCTCGACGCACCCGGGCCGTCTGCAGGTACGCGAGTGGCGTCTCGCCGGCTTCGTCGCCGAAGCGACGGAGCATGGTTCTCGTGCTTACGTGGAACTCCTGGGCGAGGGCGGGCAGGTCATAGCGAGCGCTGAGGTTCTGGTCGAGCCACCGTTTGACGCTGAGCGAGAACTCCCTGCCCGCAGTGGGTATGAGCCCCGAGTCGACATAGGAAGCCTGCGTGGAACGTGCGTCATCGACAAGCGCGATGCGCGCGGTGCTACGGGCGACGCGGGGGCCGTCGTGCTCGCGGATGAACTGCAGCGCGAAGTCGTACATGGCGCTGAAGGCCGCTGTGGTCGTCACCCCCCGGTCGGTCACGACCAAGCTCTCCGGGCGGAGGCGCACGTCGGCGTACCGGTCGGCAAACCGATCCGCGAACAACCAGGACGTGGTCGCTTCGCGCCCGCCGAGCAGCCCGGCTTCAGCGACCAGGAAGGCGCCCACGCAGATCGATACGACAGCGGTCCCGGAGGCCGCCTGCGATCGAATCGACGCTATTTCCGGTCCCAGGTTTGCGAGTGTCGCGTCGAGATCGAGCGTGGGCGAAAGCTCGAAACCCGGCACGATCAGGACGTCTACCGGGCGAATCGCCGAGACGTCGAGGACCGAGCCGCCGGACGCGATCACACGCCGCCGGGGCGAGACGACCGACGTCTCGTAGGCCGGCTGAACCGGCCCTTGCGCCGCGGCGACGTGAGTTGCCATCGCCAGGAGGTCGGGGACTCCGAATACCTCCGACGCGAAGCAGCCGGGGTAGGCCAGCACACCAACTCGCAACGGACTCATGCGGCCCCTCCGACGCCTTTGAACGGGTGGCGATATTACCGGGATACGTGGCGATGCCGCCGCTTCTCAGGAGGGCGGCCACTCCTCATCATCTCGGTCATGACCATCATGCGAGGACAGAGCGACCCCTTGGACGACTTCTCGCGGAGAGCCGTCGGCGTCGACGACGTCGACAAAACCGTGTACGTTGCCGGGTCAGGACCGGCAGTCATCCTCATGCCCGAGATGCCGGGCATCAGCCCCGACGTCGCGCGGTTCGCGCGTTGGGTGCGAGATGCCGGCTTCTCCGTGTACCTGCCCTCCCTTTTCGGTGTCGACGGTGCCTATCCGCTCGCCGAGGCAGGCGAGACCATCGTTCGACGCGCGTGCGTCAGCGCCGAGTTCCGAGCGTTTGCCGGTGGCGGCACCAGCCCCGTCGTCACATGGTTGCGCGGTCTCGCCCGCCTGGCGCACGCCGAGTGTGGCGGGCCTGGCGTGGGTGCCGTCGGTCTGTGTTTCACCGGCAACTTCGCCCTGACCATGGCGCTCGAACCCGCCGTCATCGCACCGGTGGTCAACCATCCGTCGCTTCCGCTCGACGACCCCGGCGGTCTGGAGATCAGCGACGAAGACGCGGTTGCCGTGGCTGAACGCGTAGCGCGAGACGGGTTGAAGGTTCTCGCCTACCGCTTCGACAACGACAGGTGGTGCACCGGCCGGCGGTTCGCGGCTTACCGAGCACTGCTCGGGGAAGCGTTCGAAGGCCGCGTACTCAAAGCCGAGACGGCGAACACGAATCCTCCGCCCTTCTTCCGTGACGTCGTCGGTTGCGCCCACAGCGTCGTCACGGCACACCTCGTCGACCAGGACGGCCACCCCACCATGCAGGCTCAAAACGAGATCATCGCCTTCCTGGCCGAGCGGCTCGGGACGCGGCCGGAATGAGCCCCCGGCACTCCAGCACCTGGCCGTACGAGGGAGCGCCACCGCTTCCCGATGCGGCCTGGTAGTCGACCTGGGGTGACTCGTCACCGCCCCTCGGCGACCGCTGGTGACACAGGCCACCCGGACTTCGACGACACACGCTCAACCTTCGGTGGCACAGGACAGAACGGTTGTGGTCGGGCAGCCGTGGAGACAAGGAGCCGCGATGCGGGCCGGCCTGCCAGGAGCCGGCGCGGGAGGAATGGCGACGGCGCCACCCGCCCTTCCCCCGGCTGCTGTCCGTCCTGGAGGGCACCGGCCCCGCCGGAGTCCAGACCCGCATCAGCGCCCCGCACGCGGCCACCGCGGACCCGGCGCTGTCCGGCTTCCCGCGCGACGTACCCGTCCTGACGGCGCCGCTGGCCGACCTGCTCCAAGACGGCCCCTCCGAACCCGTATGGCACCCCGTCCAGGACCCCGACAGCACAGTCAGCGGGAGCCAGACCCACACCCCGCAGACGCCCCACGCAACGCTGCCCACCGCTCCCGCGCACCGCCGCGCGGCGGCCGCGCACCACCCGCCCATGGTCCCGAGCCGAGAGTGCAGCAGGTCACAGCGTTGCGCTGCCACTTGAGCCCTGCGACCACTTCTCCAGCCAGGCCCGGACCGCCATCCGGTCCACGCCTGGCCGCTCTCGCCGTCCCGGAGGAGGAAACCAGCGCTCTCCAGGATCCGTTGACCGGCCATCAGGTGCCGGTCCGCATCGCGTGGCCCTTGGCGGCCGTCCAGGTGGGCGCCGATACGGCCGCCGCCCCGGCCGGCCGCTCCCGCACCGGGCTCTGTTGGTGCGGCTTTCGGCCAAGGCCGCCGACAGCGCTTCATGCCGGGCCGGTCCCATCGGGTCGCCGGGCCTGAGGGCGCTACCCCCGGTCCCCGGAGGCTGCCGGAGACCGGGGGGAGCGAGCAGGTTCGTCCATGCGTTGGGCTGCCGCGACCTGTCCGGCTCCCGTCGAGGCCTCCGCGCCGGACGAAGTGATCACCACGGAGCGGGGGTCGCCCCGGTCCATGAGGCCGCCGATGAAGGCGAGGCCGAGGCCTGCTGCGGCAAGAGCCGCGCCGACCAGGCTGGGCGAGGCCCAGCCCCAGCCTGCCGAGATGGCCAAGCCGCCAAGCCAGGCGCCCCCCGCATTGGCCAGGTTGAAGGCGGAGTGGTTGGAGGCCGCCGCCATCGTGGGAGCGTTCTTCGCCTTGGCCATGAGCAGCATCTGGACGGGCGTGGTGATGAAGGAACCCATCGCACCGATGAAGGTGATCGTCACCAGGGCGGGCACGGTGCTGTGGACCGTGAAGTAGAACGTCACCAGTGCCACGGCGAGCAGAGCGAGCCCCGCGTACAGCGTCGGGCGCAGGGCCCGGTCCGTGAGAGGGCCCGCGATCAGAGTGCCGAGCGTCATGCCGACGCCGTAGAGAGCGAGGACCAAAGTGGTCGAGGAGTTGGAGATGCCCGTCAGGTGCGTCAGCATGGGCACCAGGTAGCTGTAGACGGCGAAGAACCCGCCGAAGCCCACAACTGCCGTGGCCAGACCGATCGCGACCTGCCTGTTGCCCATGGCCCGCAGCTCGTGCCGGATTCCGGACTGCCGGCCGCGTGGCTGGTGAGGAACGAAGAATGCCAGCGAGGCGAGCGCGACAAGGCCGATGACGGCGACCGCGACGTAGGCGGACCGCCAGCCCAGCTGCTGCCCTAGGGCCGTGCCGGCCGGGACGCCGACGATGTTCGCGATGGTGAGTCCGAGGAACATCCTCGAGACGGCGCGCGCGGCCCGTTCGGGGGCGACCAGCCGGGAGGCCACGACGGCGCCCACGCCGAACAGCGCTCCGTGCGGCAGACCCGCCAGGAAACGCGCGGCGAACAGGAGGCCGAAATCGGGAGCAAGCGCGGACGCGATGTTGCCGACCACGAACAGCCCGGACAGGAACAGCAGCAGCCGTTTGTGGGGTACCCGCGCACCGATGCCCGTCAGCACGGGGGCGCCGACGACAACACCGAGCGCGTAGGCCGAGACGAGGTTGCCGGCGTGCGGCACGGACACGCCGATCCCGTCAGCGATCTGGGGCAGCAGCCCCATCGTGGCGAACTCGGTCGTGCCGATACCGAACGCGACGACAGCCAGAGCCAGCAGAGCCAGTGGCATGGCGCAGGAAACCTTTCAACAACAGCGGTCCAGGAACGAGGAAGCGGGAAAGGCCTGGGCCGTCTCCAGCTCCCGAGGCCCGTCGCGCTGAGCACCATCGCCCAGCACGCCCTCGGAACAGGGCAAGCCCTCGAGGAGTGCAGCAGCGGCAGGGGGCTGCGCATTCCAAGATCGAGCCAGACGCTCCGTGACCTATGTCATGCCGTAATCGGGCGGGCTCCAAGGGATCGTTTGGGGATGGATGGTGACACTGAGCCACTCCCGCGGTTCACAACTTTTATGTTGTTTCGCGTCTTACGCGTGCCTTCTCGGCTTTCCGGGCGCCAACCTGCACGTCCGTTCGATCTGCCCCTCGGCGCTGGATTCCGTCTGGTTCAGCAGTGAGGCGGAAGATTCCCGCCGGCACGAAACTTCCAGGCATTTCAGGCTGTGCACATTGGCGATGAGTACGGCAAAGCGGATCAAAACACTCATTGAGTGCTCCGCAACATGCCTACAACGCGAGGAGCAGCGCCTCGGCGCCCACCGGCCGGAATCCGGCTGCCTGGAAAGCGCGCGCTGCGGGCGTTGCCTGCGGCCTGTTGCGAAAGGAGGCCCTGGCCTTGTGGGATTGACGGGACCGGCTGGGGTGCCGGTCGATCAGCGGACCGGATCCGTGCTGAGCTCGGAAACGGCGCAGCCCCCTGTCCGGCTCGTCGGCGACGCCCCGGCGACCAGCCGGCCCGGGAAGCGACTGGCTGACCGGCGGTTGGCAAACATGATGACCGCGCAGGCGATTGCCGCAGCGATGGAGAACTCGGTCACGGCCGCGCCCATGCCTTGAAGGGTGACGAGCAGACCGATCCCGATGACGGGCAGCCCCAGAGCCGCATAGGTGACGGCGTAGAAGGCTGCGAGCACGGAGCCGCGCACCTCAGGCGCCTCGGCCGCCAGGGCGCCGTTGATCTGCTGCATGCCGCCGGAGAAGGCAAGACCGTGACCGACGCCTGTGAGGGCAGTGGTGACGAAGAGCAGGGGCAGCGACTGGAGTTGGTTGACCACCAGCAGGCACAGCATGCCGACGGCGAGCAGGGCGAGCCCGATTCGTTGCCCGAGGTGGTGCAGCATCCGCCGGGCCCCGAGCTGTGTGGCGGCCGAGCACAGCATGATCAGGGCAGCGACGGCGCCGCCGACGAGCAGGTTCTTGGTGCCCAGCAGCTCACCGATCCAGGACGGCACGACCGCCTGGAACAACCCGGCAACCGCCCAGGCAACCGCAGAGGCGGACACTCCGGCCGCGAAGGCGGCGCGGGCCGTCTTCGGGACACGGGGCATCACGATCCGCACCTTCGGACGGGTGTCCTTGCGACTGTCCCGGCGCGCCTTCGGGGCGGCAGGCAGCAGCGCGACAGCCACCAGACCAGGCACCAGGATGCACAGGTGCACCAGGTAGGGCAGGACGAATCCGTGCGGCAGATACTGGGCGAGGGCACCCGCACCAACCGGGCCGAGTGCGGCACCCACGGCAGTGGTCGCCGTCGCCGCAGTCGCGGCCTTGGCGTGGTTCCCGTCCGGCTCGTGTTCGACAAGCGCGGCGGCGCCCGCCGCCGAACAGGTACCGACCGACAGCCCTTGTGCGATCCGCCCGGCGAACAGCCAGGCCGTTGAGTCGGCGCAGGCCAGCAGTCCCGCGCCGAGAGCACCGAAGAGCAGTGCGATCGCAAGGACAGGGCGGCGGCCGATGGAGTCCGACAAGGGCCCGAACGTCAGCAGGGCCGGTACGAGAGCCGCGGCGTAGACGGCGAAGACGAGAGTCTGGGTGATGGGCGAGAACCCGAATTCTTCCCGGTACCCGCCGTACAGCGCGGTGGGCATGTTGGCGCCCACCAGCAGCACGATCAATACATATCCGACGCCGTGAAAGTGACGGCGTATCCACCGGCCCGGCTTATGGCCTCCGGTTGTCATGGTCCTCCGTATCCAGTTTCTGTGTGCGGTGCCTGCCTCAAGAGCGCCGTCGCTTGCTCCGGAACAGGCCCGCGGCTTGCCGCAGCTCCTGCGCCCAACGGGAAAGCGCCGCATCGTCACCGCGGTCGGCGGGCGCGCAGGCCATCAGGGCAAGCCGGCTGCGCCAGCTGGGGCCGCCGAGCGGAACGCCCACGCCGTGCATCCCGGCGACGGACTCGCCACGGCTGAGTGCGTATCCCCGTTCCCGGACGGCGGCCAGTTCGTCGAGGAGCTCGGTCCGGGAGGTGATGGTGTGCTCGGTCAGAGCGGGCAGGGCCTCTTCCGGGTAGATCACCCGGACCTGCTCGTCCGTCAGATGGGACAGCAGCAGCTTCCCGCCCGCGGTGGCGTGCGCGGGGAAGGTCCGCCCGATCTCCAGCGCGACGCGCACCTCGTGCGGGGATCGGCGCCCGGCGGTGATGACCGTCTGGTTGCCGGTGAGCGCGACGGTCTGGACCGTCTCCAGGGTGCGGGCCGCCGCTTCGTCGAGCACCGGCCGGGTTCGCTCCCGGGTGGCCTCGTCGAAGCCCGCGGGGGCTCCCAGACGCGCCAGCTCAGGTCCGGCGAGGTAGCCGCGGCCCGGCAGGTTGCGGACGAGGAATCCCTGGGCCTCCAGCGTGGCGAGCAAGCGGTGCGCGGTGGACCGGGCGACGCCCAGCGTATTCGCTGCGTCCGTGACGGTCATGGCCTGATCGGTGTCGAAGAGCCGCAGCAGACGCAGTCCCGCTTCCAGCGACTCGTTGATGTACGCCTTCGCCGGCTGCCGGCCTTCCACTCCGCTCCTCCCCCGCACCCGAACCACCGAGTGCAGTACCGCCATCCCGTCCTTTAGGACGGTACACCCAGGATGACAATCAAGAAAATGGACGGTTTGTGTCTCTCTCAGCGATACAAAAATGCTTCCTGGTGCCCGGTGTCCACATACGCGCGTGTCCCACACCGGCGCCCTCTCCCTGTCTGCACGCAGGGCGGGACGGCCGGTGTGGGACACGCGGGCGACTTGCTGCGGTAACGGTTCACCGACGGAGGGTGAACTTTCCAGTGGTGCCCGCGCCGGCGTCGCGCAGATGCTCGGGGAACTCCGCGACCGGAACGATCCGGTCGACGGTGCCGGCCCTGCGAACCGTGGCACACCGCTTGCCGCGCACGGCCGGAACACCTGTTGTGTCGGCGGCGACCTTGACGACCTGGCGGCCTTCACCTCGTTCCAGGCGGACGGCCGAACACCCGCGGACCACACCTCCGCATCCGCCTACTGCATGACCGTCTGGGGCACCACCGTCCTGGCCGCGGTCCTGGCCCTGGCGGCCGGACGATCCGGGCGACCAGGCCGACGGCTGTGGGGGTGTCGTACCACGGCCGTCGGCGGCGGTTGCCGGGCAGGCGGACGTCCGGTCGGCCTGAACCGCCTTGGTTCTCGCCCTCGCTCGCCGCATCCGCCGCCAATGCCGCGAGCGGCATGCAGACGAGCAGAACACCGCCGTTGCCTTCGCCGACGGCATCGGCGGACCACCACATCCACGGCAGAGCCGCGGCCCGGCGTCGTCGTCCGCGACCACCACCGGCCTCAGCCGGGGCACCAGGTCCCCGCCCATGCGGCCACCCTGCGAAAGGGCGGAGGCCGCCGGGAATCCCGGCGGCCTCTCAGGACGCGTAGAGCTCCTCGATCTTCGCCGCGTACGCCTTCACGATCGCGCCCCGCCGCAGTTTGAGCGACGGTGTCATGAGGCCGTCGGCCATGCTGAACTCGGTGGGAAGAACCCGGAATCTTCGAATCGACTCGGCCCGTGACACCGCGCTGTTCGCCATGGACACGGCCCGCTGGATCTCCGCGTGCACTTCCTTGGCGACGGTCATCCCCCCGGAGCGGGACAGCGGTCTCCCGCGCACCTGGTGCCAGTGCTCCGACGCCTCGAGGTCCAGGGTGATCAGGGCGGCGATGAACGGCCGGTTGTCGCCGACCACGAGACATTGGGAGATCAGGGGGTGCCTCCGCAGTCTCTCCTCCAGGACCTGAGGGCTGACGCTCTTCCCGCCGCTGGTGACGATGATGTCCTTCTTGCGTCCGGTGATCACGAGAAAGCCGTCGTCGTCGAGGTGGCCCACGTCGCCCGTCGCGAACCAGCCGTCGCGCAACACCGCCTTGGTGCCCTCCGGGTCGCCGTGATAGCCGGAGAACACGACATCGCCGCGGACCCAGATCTCCCCGTCCCATGCGATGTGGACGGCACAGCCCGGCAGCGGCCTGCCCACCGTGCCGAACCGAGGGCGGCCCGGCGGTTGGCTGGTCACCGCGGCGGTGGTCTCCGTGAGCCCGTACCCGTCGTGGATGGTGATCCCGGCACCGGCGAAGAACAGGCCGAGTTCCCGGTCGAAGGTCGACCCACCGGATGTGGCGTTCCGGACACGGCCGCCCAGCACGGCCCGCAACCGTCCGTACACCAGGCGATCGAACACCGCGTGCGCGGCCCTGAGCATCGGCCCCGGCCCGGGACCCTCTCCCTTGTCCCGCCGCTCCACCGCCTCGGCATGGCGCACCGCGATCTCCGCAGCCTTGTCGAACAGTTGCCCCCGCCCGGCGTCCTCGGCCGCACGGCGCGCCTTGTGGAAGATCCTCTCGAAGACGTACGGCACGGCGAAGACGTACGTCGGCCGGAAGGATGCCAGGGCGGGCAGCAGGGCGGCGGGCGTGAGGTCGGGCTGGTGGCCCAGCCGGACGCCGCCGCGCAAGCACACCACTTGCACCATCAGGCCGTAGATGTGGGACAGCGGCAGGAACGCCAGGATGGACGGCTGCTCCCCCGGCTCGGCGATGATCTCCTTCCAGCCCGCGTAGAGGGTGTCGCACTCGACCGCCAGATTGGCGTGGGTGATCACACACCCCTTGGGGTGCAGCCCGGTGGTGCCCGAGGTGTACGCGATGGTGGCGACCGACCGAGGCCCCACCGCCCGGCGGTGACGGTGCACCTCGGCGTCCGGGACGTCCCGGCCCAGAGCCGTCAACTGCCCTACGCAGTCCGCGTCGAGCTGCCACATCGAGCGCAGCGGCAGCCCGTCGCAGGCCGCTCCTACGGTCATGGCATGGTCCTCGTGCTCCACCACGATCGCCGCCACCTGCGCGTTCGACAGGATCCAACGGACCTGATCCGCAGAGGAGGTGGGGTAGACGGGGACGACCGTGGCGCCGATGGACCACAGCGCATAACAGAACAGCGTCCACTCGTAGCGGGTCCGGGACATCACGGCAACCCGCTCACCGAACTGTACGCCCCCGGCCAGCAGCCCCTTCGCCAACCCCATCACCTCGTGGCGGAACTCCGCCGCCGTGACCGGGATCCACTCGTCACTGTCCGGTTCGCTGCTGCGCCGGGACAGCTGTACCAGTTTC
Organism: Streptomyces sp. JNUCC 63; assembly: GCF_054366325.1. Classification (NCBI taxonomy): domain Bacteria; kingdom Bacillati; phylum Actinomycetota; class Actinomycetes; order Kitasatosporales; family Streptomycetaceae; genus Streptomyces; species Streptomyces sp. JNUCC 63. Next base: position 37,970 of record NZ_CM135963.1, read on the forward strand.
GGGTCGTGCTCGGCCACGTCGTACACCGAGTCCGCCAGGCCACCCGTGGGCAGAGTCGCTACCAGCGGCGGAAGGCTGAAGTCCCGCACCGCACCCCCTCGATCAACTGTCGCCCTGCCGCGTCTCACGGCGGGCAGGGGCGCAAAATACCGGCCATTGACCTGGCTGCCTAGGGGCTTGCCCGACCTTGCTCGCTCGCATGTGCGTCGAAGGAGGAGGTTACGGCCTACGGCGGTGACACACGCGTGGTGCGGGCGGCGTACGACGGCGAGCGCTCCGCGCACCTGCGCGTCGTCGGACCGCACGTCGCGTGCGGCTTGTGAGCCGCACCGGCGAACACGCCAACTTCAGCATGCCCAGCGGATTCGACCCGAACGGCCGTGCTCGGGCCGTTCAACGAACCGGCGGACGATCCCGTCCAGGTCCGGTGGGCGACGAGGGAGCTGCTCCGCGACGGCGCCGACGTCATCAGGATCTGCGCGACCGGCAGCGTGAACACCCGGGCGTCCTCCTCCGCGGTGCGGTGGGCGAGGAGCAACCAGGGGTTGGCCGGCTGAACCTGGACCAGGTGACCTGTGTACGGCCTCTGTTCATCCCCTCGCCCTCCCGGGCCGAAGAGGAGTTAACGCTCGAGCAGAACATTGCTGCTGCCTACTCCCCAGGAGGTTCCCATGAGACGCCGGCGCCGCGCGGCAACCGTCGCGCTGACCCTGAGTGCCCTCACGCTTGCCCTGCCGAGCCAGCCGGCGGCGGGCTCCGGAAACGGCCGCTTCGCCTTCGCCGTGATCGGTGACATTCCCTACGGTGACGCCCAGATCGCCGATTTCCCGAGCATCATCAGCCAGATCAACGCCGACCCCGACGTACGGTTCGTCAACCACCTCGGCGACATCAAGGACGGTTCCACCGTCTGCAGCGACACCTACTTCCAGCAGATCAAGTCGGACTTCGACACATTCGAGGACCCGCTGGTCTACACGGTGGGCGACAACGAGTGGACCGACTGCCACCGGCCCAACAACGGCAGCCACAACCCGCTGGAGCGCCTGGCCGCCATCCGCGAGGTCTTCTTCCCCCGGCCGGGCTGGACACTGGGCCGCAACAGCGTCCGGGTGACCTCGCAGGCCGACCAGGGCTACCCCGAGGACGTCCGGTACAGCCGGGCGGACGTCGCCTTCGCTGCCCTCCACATCGTGGGCAGCAACAACAGCATGGCCCCGTGGACCGGCAACACCACGGCCACGCCGGAGCAGGCGGCCGAGGTACTGGGCCGTACGGCCGCTGTCGTGCAGGAGATCCGCGAGACCTTCGCGGCCGCCGAGCACAGCCGCAACAAGGCTGTCGTCCTGCTCACCCAGGCCGACATGTTCGACCCGACGGTCACCAGCCCGTCCTTCGCTGACTACTACGCCTTCCAGCCGATCGTCAAGGCCATCGCCGAGGAGTCTGCCAAGTTCCGTGGCCCGGTGTATCTCTTCAACGGCGACAGCCACGTCTACAACAGCGACAAGCCGCTGGACACCGGTTCCAAGTGGCTGTCCTTCTACGGCGTCAAGACCGTCGCGCCCAACCTCAACCGGGTCACCGTCGACGGCTCGACGAAAGTCGCCAACTGGCTGAAGGTCACGGTCGACCCCGGCCGCAAGCAGGCCCTGAGCTGGACCCGGGTGCCCTTCGCCCACGCGCGGTGAGTCGGCCACGGCGTCATCGGTGTGCAGGCGTCGCCCTTTCCGGCACCACGGCCACAGGCCGACTTGTGGAAACCGAGTAGCCGTGGGGAGTCGTCGCGACGCCGGGGAGACGACCGGTGGCCCAGCAACTCGCCACACCCGTGGAACGAGTTTTCTGCTTGATGTGTGGTCAGTCTGAGGCGAGTCGGCGCCCTGGCAGGGTCGGGGCGATCGGCTCCGAGGGTGAGCATGACGAGGGCGTCGACCGCGTCGGCGGTGCGGGTGCCGACCCGGCGCAGGCCCGCCGGCAGGTCGGCCCCGGCATCCCGGTCCGCCACGAACAGCGCCACGATCGCCCCGACCGTCCGCCACGCCACGCGCGTCAACTGCGCGACTGCCGGCTCGGGGCACTCGGCAGTCACCAGGCGACCTGCTGGTCGAAGGCCGGCGTGCGGCCTGCGCCGTGCCCGGGCACGGCAGCAACCACGCCGTGCTCACGGCAACGTACCTGCCGTGGCAGCGGTCATGACCGGCGGAGGGGCACTTGGCCCGACGGAGCCTCAGCCCGGAGGGGTGAGCAGCCGTCGGCGCACGGCCTCGACGACCGCCTCCGGCCGGTCCGAGAAGTAGAAGTGGCCGCCGGGGAAGGTCAGCAGCCGGAAGGGACCCGTGGTCCACTTCTCCCAGCCCTCGGCCTCCTCGGCGGTCAACTCCGTGTCGGCGGAGCCGACGAGCGCGGTCAGCGGGCAGGGCACCGGGCCATCGGGGTTCGCCGCGTAGGTCTCGATGAGCCGGTAGTCGCCGCGTACCGCGGGCAGCACCAGCTGCCGCACCTCGGCCATGGCGAGGACTTCCCGTGAGGTGCCGCCGAGCCGGATCAGCTCGGCGGACAGGGCGTCGTCTTCCAGGAGGTGCGCAGTGCCGCCGCGGTGGTGCTGTGGCGCCTCCCGCGCGGACACGAAGAGGTGCTCCGGCGGCCGGTGCCTGCGCTTGAGCAGCCACAGGACCAGTTCGTGCGCGACCGTGGCCCCCATGCTGTGCCCGAACGCCGCCCACGGCCGGTCCAGCAGGGGCGCCACGGCCTGGCCCAACCCCGCCACCAGTTCGGGGAGCGCCGTGGGCAGCGGCTCGTCCAGCCGGTTCTCGCGCCCCGGCGGGCAGACCAGCACCGGCTCGATCGCAGGCGGCAGCAAGTCTTTCCAGCGGCGGTAGAGCGCGGTCGAGCCACCGGCGTGCGGTAGGCACAGCAGTCGGACGGCCGGATCCGGATGAGGGCGGGGACGGCGCAGCCAGGGAGTGGCGAAGTGGGTCACGGTCACGGTCCCGTTCTCTCATGGGGCTCGTACGACTTGTACGGCTCGTCCGGTGTCGGGTTCGGCGGCTTCGGCAGGGCGGTCAGGAGTTGGGTGGTCATCGGGCGCACGGGCGCCGCTACGACGCTTTCGATGGGCCCGGACTCCCGGGATCCCCGCCCTGGGGGGTTGTCACCTTCTTCGCTATCGCCCGCAGGATGTCGTGGCGGATCATGCCGCTGCCCGCGCGCATGAAGCCCCAGTAGAGGACGAAGGCACGACGCGTGGCGGGGTCGGTGTTCAGGACGCGGGTCTCGGTGGACAGGAGGGTGCCGTCGCGGTCGGGGGTGAGGCGGAAGTTCATCACGACCTTGGACCAGCCGGGTTCGTCGAACCGCGCGAAGGCCAGGGGATCGCCGCGTTCTATGTCCGGGCGCGAGGGGCGCAGGGCGGCATAGCGGGCGATGTCGCCGAGGATCACTTCGTGCGGCGGGTCGACGGCCATCTCGCGGGGGGCCATGGAGTCCAGGACGCGCAGGTCCATTCCGTCATGGGCGCCGGCGTCCACGCCCTTCACCCATGCGGTGGGACCGCCGCGTACCCGCATCAGGCCCAGGGTCACTGCGAGGTCGCCCGCGCGCAGGTCCATGAGTTCGTGCCAGACCCGCTCGGGCGGGGCGGCGATCCAGCGGCTGTGGTGTTCATGCTTGTCGTAGGTCGGCAGGAGCCGTTCCAGCGTCCAGTGCATCGCTTGTCCTCGTGGTGTCCTGGCTCTGCAGGGCCAGCAGGTCGTGTTTGCGTTCCACGTACGACAGCGCCGACAGCAGTTCCGAGCTGCCGACGGAGTGGTCGCGTTCGCCGCCGGTGATGCCCCGGATGGGCATCGAGCCGACGGAGGCCCACCGCAGCCGCCCCGCCTCGTCGATGTAGCCGCGGGCGCGTCCGCGGTTGTCGGAGTGCAGGCAGTACGGCACGTCGAGATAGCCCTTGGCGAAGGCGCGCAGCAGGGCCTGGCCGACGTCCGGGTGGAGGTCGAGTACGGCTTCGATGAGCTGCCGGGCCTCGGCGGCGATGCCGGTGTCCGGGGGCCGGCCCGGGGGCGTGCCCGCGCCGTCGGCCGCCGCAGCGGCGACGGCCGCGTACTCCAGGGCCTCGACGTTCTCCTCGATGGTGGGGATGCGGTGCGCTTCGGCCGGGGTTTTGACGATGAGCCGGGTGGCGCCCGTGCGAACGGCGAGTCCGGCGGCCTCGCGCAGCAGCAGGAGGGCGCCGCCACGGGTGCGCGGGTACTTGCCCATGTACGTGTAGACCACGATGTGCCAGTCGGTGTCGTCCGGAAGGAAGGCGGTGGCCAGCGACCGCAGCGCGGCCACCGCCTCCTCGTCCTGCCGGGCGTCGGTCTGCTGGGCGTAGCTGAGCGAGACGCTGCGCAGCCCGTGCTGGTGGAAGAAGAGCGCCTCGAGCACGGTGATGGCGATGAGCAGGCCGGGCGGGCACATCTGGCCCATCATGCAGCCGCCGAAGCTCTCCAGATGCGGCTCGATGCCCCGGTCCCTGAGCTCGGCGAACCGGCGGCAGGAGCGTGCCCAGCTCGCGGTCGCCTCCCGCAGCGGGACCCGGCCGTAGGGCAGACAGTACGAGACGGGTCCTCCCTCGGTGGCGTCCAGGCCGGCCTCGACGAGGGCGGCGATGATGTCGTCGGGGACCGCGGAGCCGTGTCTGACCTGGACGGGCAGGTCGGGTCCCTGGATGCCGTCGAGGACGGCGCGGGTGGTGGCCGGGCCGTGTGTGACGAGGGGGTAGCCGTTGAGCGGGATGCCGTCGGCGAGCGCGCGCCCGGCCGAGGCGTAGTCCTTGACCCTGGTGTAGCTGTCGAGGGTGAGGGTGGCGACGGTGGCCGCGCGCGCCTGACGCACGGCCAGGAGTCCCGCGCGCATCTGCCGGGGGTCGCTGAAGCCCATGCGGGGCTGGACGAGCAGCCCCGCGGAGCGCCGGAGGGCGGCGAGCCCGGCGAAGGAGCCGGTGGCGCTCATGAGGCGGCGACCTGCCGGCGCGGCCTGGCGCGGTCCAGGGAGGCCAGGAACCGGCCCAGGGCCGCCGGTTCGGCGTCGTCCGCGAACACGGCGCTGAAGCCGGCGGAGATGAGCCGGTGCGCCGTGTCCTCCTGGGCTCCCCCGGTGATGCCCAGCTTTCCGCCGATCACCACCGGGGTGTGCCTCGTCTCCGGCCGGCTGCGCATCTTGCCGATCAGCCGGTGTCCGTCCACCTGCCCATGACCGTTGACCGTACTGATCACCACCAGGTCGGGACGGATCGCGGAGCATTCCTCGATCAGCAGTTCGTCCGGTACGCACGCGCCGAGATTGACGACGTGGTGGCCCATCTCCTCCAGCAGCAGCTGCAGGAAGACGAGGTTCCAGGTGTGGGAGTCCGAGGACACGCTGCTGAGCAGTACGGTGCGGCCGCTCGGGACGACGGCCGCGGTGACGGGATTCATGAGCATGGGATCTCTCCTGGCCTCAGCCGCAGCCGCCCGCGGAGTCGGAGTCGTAGGCGCCGACCCGGTCGAGCAGTGCGGCCGGCACCTGGTCCGAGGCGGGTTCGGTCACGGGCACGCCGGCCTTCCTCAGGGCGGGGATCAGCTCGTCGAGGAAGGCGTCGACCCGGTCCAGGCCCCAGAAGCGGTGACGTCCGACCTTGAAGTACGGGATGCCGAACACATCGTCGTCATAGGCGGCGACGAGGGCGTCCACGCCTTCGGCGCGCAGTTCGGCGTCGTCGACGGCGGCCACCATCTCGTCGCCGTCGAACCCGGCCGCTTCGGCGATGCGGTGCAGCACCTGGGGGTCGCAGATGTTCTCGCCGCGTTCCCAGCGGGCCTCGGTGACGGCCGTGTAGAAGTCGCGCTCGCGGCCGAGGTGACGCGCCTTCAACCAGGCCAGGTGCGGCACCTCCCACCACGGGTCGATGTCCACGGGCCAGGCCATCTTGTACCCGAAGCGGGTCGACAGCCGCTTGGTGTCCTGAAGGATGTACAGGTGCTTGGCCTTGCTCATCTGGGTGTAGTGGAAGCCGGAGTCGCGCTCCTCGAGCGCGGCGCGCGTGGTGTCGTCCGGGTCCCAGTACGGGTAGTACTCGATGACCTCGGGGGCCTGCGGGAAGCGTTCCTCGAGCCGTTTGAGGCCCATCCAGCTGAACGGGCTGCGCAGGTTGAAGTACAGGCGGGGCGGCCGCTTCATCGGGTGCCTCCCAGCAGCGCGGTGCGGGTGGTGTCGTCGAACTCGGCGAGTGAGCCGGCCTGTTCGCCGCGGCTGACGGCGTAGCCGTGCATGATGCTGCCGGTGGCGGTGTGCACCAGCCGTCCGTCCCGGTGGACGTAGGTGTCGAAGGCGGCGGTGTACATCACGTCCTTGATGATTTCCTGGACGGTGAACACGGTGTGCAGGGTCTCCTCCATGAAGGCGTCGGCGAGCATGTGCGCGCGGGCCCGGGACACCACGGGGATCCAGCCGCGCTCGTCGAGCATGGTGCGGATGGAGATGCCGCGGTCGTCCAGGAAGCGGTCCACGACCTCCTCCATGGCCCGGACGTAGCCGGAGTGCTGGAGCCGGTCGGAGAAGTGGCAGTAGAAGTACGGGATCCGCCAGGACCACAGGAACGCGTTGGAGCCGGGCGGGGTGAGGACGGCCTCCAGGTCGCCGTCGGCGACGGCCTGGGGCTCGTGGCCGGCGGCGTCCGCGAGCGCGGCCACCTCGGGGACGACGTACGGCTCCAGGTGGGCGGGGACGGGCCGGACGCCGGCCGGGGCGTCCTTGAGGGTGACCAGGGCGACCCGGATCTTGCCGGTGAGGACGGTGACGGTCTCCCCGTCCCGCCGCACGGTCAGCCTGACCTTGAACGGGGCGCCGTGGCCGGGCTTGGGCCTGCCCGGTTCCACGACGGCGGTCACCTCGTCGTCGATGCCGAGCGTGGCGGGCAGGCTCACCGAGTGGTCGACGATCTCCAGGCCGAGGCCGTAGGTGTGGTAGAGCGTCTCCGCGCCCACCCCGCGCTCGCGGAAGTACTGGAGGACCGCCTCCTCCGTCAGGTACATGAAGTGCTTGAAGCCGATCCAGGTGCGGATGTTGGCGCCTTCGTAGCGGGGCCGGCCCACCGGGGTGGTGAGGGTGCCGTCCAGCAGCTCGGTCATGGGTGGTTCCTTCGTGGTGAGAGGGGTGGTGATGGGTGTGTCCGTCGGGAAGGCGATGGCGTCGGTCAGGAAGGCGGTGATGTCCGCGCCGACGTCGGCGGCCTGCTCCGCGTGGCAGAAGTGCGTGTAGTGCGGGTGTCTGCGGACCGTCGCCGCGGGCATGGCGGCGGCCAGGGCCGCGGCGCGGTCCTCGGACAGGGACGTGTCGTTCTCGCCCGCCAGGACGAGGGTCGGCACGGTGACGGCGCCGAGGTCCAGCTCGGTGGTGCCGGTGAACTGGAGGAACAGGCTGAGGAATCCGACGGGGCCGATCCCCTCGACCGCGGTGTCGGCCATGGCGGCCAGCACATCGGGGTCCAGATGCCGGGCCCGCTCCCCCAGCCCGACCCTTACGCCGTCGGTGATGACCTGGCGGAAGCCCGCCAGCGCCGCCTCGTACAGGGGCCAGTCCACCGTGAGGGTCTCGGGGCGGAAGAAGGGGGCGAGGAGCACCGCGGCGCGCGGCTGGGACAGGTCGCCCGGGGTGGCCAGGTGTTCCAGGACGGCGTTGGCGCCGAAGGAGTGGCCGATCAGGACGTCGACGGGCTCGGGGACCAGGGCGAGTGCCTCGCGCAGCCAGTGCGCGGGGGTGCCGTGGTGCCGCCAGCGGTAGTGGTTGCCGGCGCGCCAGGGCAGGTCGAGCGCGTAGGCGCGGCAGCGGCCGGCGAGCTGTCCGGCCAGTGGCCGCCATCCGGTCCAGTGGCCCTCGAGCCCGTGGACCAGGGCCACCACGGGCGCGGCCGGGCGCGGTGCCGGGGAGGTCGTCCCCAGCACCGCCAGCCGTTCGCGCGCTGTGCGGGTTTCGGCCACCGGCGTCCACCCGTCCGGAGGGGTCGCCGGGCGGGCCCCGTTCGGTTTCGCCATGTCAGCGGGCTCCCGCGAGGACGGGGCTGTCTGCCGGGTCCAGACGTACCGAGGCGTAGCCGTCCTCGCCGTCACCGCAGGTGATCAGTGCTCCGCCCGGCTCGGGCCGCTGTCCGGCGGACAGCCAGGCGGCGGCCACGGCGAGCTGAACCACGCCGAGTGCTCCGTAGACCTCGCCCAGATACGCGGTGAGGTCGATGCCGCCGGTGTCCGCGGCGCCGGGGGCAGTCAGCCGGAGGGGGGTGGGCGCCGCGGGATCCTCGGCGATGTCGTCCGGCCGCGTGTGGCGGCGTACGTCCCCGAGGCGCGGTCCCTCCCCGCCGGAATCCAGCACGACGCACGCGGCGGCCGGCCGGAGCGGGGCGGCGGTCGCCGGCGCGCCGGGTGTGTCCGGGCCGAGGGCGGCCAGGCCGCGGGCCGTGTCGTCACCGGGTTCGACGCCGACCACAACGACCCGCCGGGCGCGCTCGCCGCGCAGCAGCAGGGCGCCCAGCCGGACGGCGTCCAGGCCGGAGGTGGCGCCGGAACACACCATCAGATTCGGTCCGGTGAGGCCGTAGCGGATCGCGATCGTGCTGGCGATCACGTTGCTGGAGGCGTTGGGGCCGTTCAGCGGGCTGACGTCGTGTGCGGAGCCTGCGCGCATCCCGGCCACGATGTCGCGGACGGTCTGCACGTTGCCGAAGTTGGAGCTGACGACGACCGCGGTGTGTTCCGCTCTGGGGAGCGGCTCGGTGAGTCTGCCCGGGGGCAGACCGAGGGCGCGGTGGACCGCGCACAGCGCCAGCCGGGTCGAGTCCTCCTTGAACAGCAGTCCCTTGCGGCCGAGTACGGTGTGCGCCTGGTCCGGGCCGCAGGCGGGTTCCGGGGCCACGGAGGAGAACAGGTCCCGTGCCGCCGCGGTGGCGGCTGTGTCGGCCGGTGCGCCGGCCGGGTCGGGCACATGGAGGGCGTGCGCGGTGACGGTCACGCCGCCTTGGTCTGTGGTCATCGGTCCACCCTGATCACGCTGACGGCGTTGACTCCGCCGAATCCGAAGGCATTGACCTGGGCCACCCGCGTTTCGCAGGGGGCGGGTTCACCGGTCACCAGCCGCAGCCCGGCGGCCGCCTCGATCGGCTCGGTCAGTCCCACCGTCGCGGGCACCGAGCCGGAGCGCATCGCCCGGGCGGCGACGAGCAGGCTCATCAGTGCCGCACTGCCGGAGGTGTGCCCGATGGCGCCCTTGATGCCCGTCACCAGCGGCCCCGGCGCGACGCCGGCGAACACCGTGTCCAGTGCGGCGGCCTCGGTCGGGTCGTTGAGTGCGGTGCTGGTGCCGTGGGCGAGGATCAGGCCGATGTCCTGCGGGGTGACACCGGCGCGGCGGTGCGCGTCGCGCATGGCGGCGACGATGCCGCCGACGTCCGGGGCGGTCTCGTGGTGGGCGTCGCAGGACAGCCCGGTGCCCAGGACGGTGGCGAGCGCACCGGGCCCCGCCTCGGCGGCGCGCCGCAGCACGACCGCCACGGCACCTTCGCCCAGCAGGACACCGGCGCGCCCCTCCTGGAAGGGCTGGAGCGCGGGCGTGGGGGCGTCCGCCACGCGGCCGATCATGGTGAGCATGGATTCGCTCATCGCGTCGCAGCCCGCCGCCACGACCGCGTCGGCCTCGCCGGCCGCGAGCAGGTCCTGGGCGAGCGCGAGGGCGTGTCCGGACGCGGAGCAGGCGTTGGACACCGTGATCACCTCGGTGGCCCCGGGCAGCACCTCGCGCACCGCGGTGGTGAAGTGCAGGTCCCTGCGGCGCACCGGGACGCTGTCCAGGGCCCAGCGCTCCACGGCCCGCAGCTCGCGCAGCCCGGTGCCGATGATGACGGAGACCCGCTCGCGGGCCGGGTCCACCCCGGCCTGGCGGACGGCGCCGAGCACGCAGCGGGCGAGCCAGCGCCCGGCCCGCAGCGGAAGTTCGTCCCCGTCGTCCACCCCGTCGTCCACGTGGTAGCCGCGGGTGACGTTGATGCGGTCGGTGTCGTAGAACCGCAGCGTCCGGCTGCCGTCGACGCCCTTGGCCAGGGCGGCGTGGGTGGCGTCGGTGCCGCCGTGGCAGGTGAGCAGGTCAGCTCCGGTGATCGCCACGTGCACGGTGCCACCCCCTCAGTACGGCCGCGCCGACACCGCCGTCGGAGGAGACGGAGGTCACCACGGACACCGCGCCGTCCAGCTCCGGGTGGCCGCGGTGACCGGCCAGCACGGCGGCGATCTGGAGCGAGCCGGAGGCACTGTGGCATTCGCCGACCCACTGCTTGGCCCGCACCCGCCACACCTCGGTGCCCAACGCGGCCTCGGTGCCGCGGCGCTCGATGTCGTCCAGGCGGGCGATCCCGCTCTCCCCGGTGGCGACCGCCCGCACCTGGGACGGCTCCACCCCGGCGCGGGCCAGCGCGCGGCGGATCACGTCGGCGAGCCCGGCGCCGGCGTCGGGTTCCCGGCCGGGCGCTCCAAAGGTGCCGACCTCGACGGCCAGGACCTCGGCGTCGGGCCGACGTCCCTGGGCCCGGACCGTCGCCGCGTCCTCGACGACGAAGACGGCGGAGCCCTCTCCGAGCTTGGCTCGGCCCTCCTCGGCGGAGTGCCGGCGGTGGGTGAACCAGGCGGTGTGCGGGCTGAACTCCTCGACGGAGCCGACGAGCAGGGCGTCGGCGTAGCCGCGCCGGATCTGGTTGCGGGCGTAGCGCAGGGCACTCAGCCCGGCGAGCTGTCCGCCGGCGACGGTGGCGTTGACGCCCTTGAGCTTGTGCCAGATCGCGGACTGTCCGGCGGCGCAGTTCATCACGGTGTTGGGGAACAGCACCGGGTTGACCAGGTAGGGCCGGTCGTTCTCCAGGGTCTCGCGGCTGTAGTCACTGGTGGCCTTGATGCTGCCGGCGGTGGTGCCCAGGACGATGCCGACGCGGTCGCGGTTGTCGTCCGTGACGGTCAGGTCGGTGTCGCCGAGCGCGAGGGTGCAGCCCAGCAGCCCGAGTGCGGTGCTGCGGTCGAAGAAGCTGGTGCCCTTGCGGCCGAGGTGGTCGCGGACCTTGAAGTCGGGCATCGCGAACGCCTGGTCCTCGGGCAGTTCCTCGTCGAACATGCCGGTGACGTCGCGCAGTCCGCTGCGGTCTTCGCGGAGGGCGGCGGTGAACTCGTCGGCGCCGATGGCCAGGGAGGAGACGACGCCCCAGCCGGTGATGGCCAGGGTGGTGTCGCGGGCGTTACGGGGGCCGGAGCCGGTGGTGTTGTCCGGGGTGAGGGCAGCGGTGGCGTTCATGCGACCTGTCCGAGGATGGTGATGGCGTTGTTGCCGCCGAAGGCGAAGCCGTTGTTCTGCACGACCTTGAGGCGTGCCGGGCGGCTTTCGTTCGGCACGGGGTCGATGGCGGGCAGTGCGGGGTCGGGGGTGCGGTAGTTGGTGGTCGGGGGCAGGAAGCCCTCGTCGATGGCGAGCGCGGAGGCGATCGCGCCGAATCCGCTGGCGGCGCCCATGGTGTGGCCGAGCATGGACTTGATGGAGCTGATCGGCGGGGGCCGGTCGCCGAAGACCTCGACGACGGCCTGGGCCTCCATGACGTCGTTCGCCGGGGTGCCGGTGCCATGGGCGCAGATGTAGTCGACGTCGGCGGGGGTGATGCCGGCGTTGCGGTGGGCCCGGCGCATGCACGCGGCGATGCTGACCGGGTCGGGGGCGACCATGTGGTTGGCGTCGCAGTTGAGGCCGTAGCCGAGTACCTCGGCGTAGATGTGCGCGCCGCGTTCGGTGGCCGAGTCCAGGGTCTCCAGGAAGAGGGCGGCCCCGCCCTCGCCGGTGAGGATGCCGGAGCGGTCCTTGTCGAAGGGTGAGCAGACCTTCTCGGTGAGCGCGCCGAGCCGGTAGAAACCGGCGTGGGCCCAGCGGCACACCGAGTCCGCGCCTCCAGCGATCATGTAGTCGGCGTCGCCGGTGACGATCTGGTCGTAGGCGTAGCCCAGCGCGTAGTTGCTGGCCGAGCAGGCCGTGGACAGGGTCACGGCCTCTCCGGTGAGGCCGAGCTCCTGGTTGACGGCGGTGGCCAGCCGGGCGGCGGGGACCTGGGCGGCGTAGGCGGGGCTGATGCCGGACAGTCCGCCGTCCACCCACTCGGCGGTCAGTGCCTCGATGACCTGGGACTCACCGCTGGTGGTGCCGATGCTGGAGCCGGCGGCGGCGCCGGCCAGCGTCTCCTCGTCGAGACCGGCGTCCTCGACGGCCAGTCGTGCGGCCGCGGCCGCGAACTGGCTGGTGCGGCCCCATTCGGAGGGCGAGAGGGTGCGCAGCAGCGCGTGGGGTTCGAAGTCCGGTACCTCACCGGCCATGTAGTGCGGGAAGCCGCTGGAATCGAAGCTGGATATGGGGGAGATGCCGCTGGCGCCGTCGCGCAGCCCCTGGCCGAACGCCTTGACGCCGATGCCGATGCTGGAGACGGGGCCGAGCCCGGTGATGACGACTCGTCGGTTCATGGTGATCAGTCCTGCCAGCCGGCCTGCTCGGCCACGACGTCGTAGACGGCCTTGAGGTTGCCCATCTCGGGCAGTGCGGACTGCGGGATGTCGATCTTGTACTTCTTCTCGATCCTGGCGAGGATCTCGATGGCCCGCAGCGAGTCCGCCTCGTACTCGTCCACGAACGAACCGGTCTCTGTGATCTCCTCCGGCTCGACCTCGAGCACCTCGGCGACGATCTCGCGCAGCTCGTCCAGGTGCTGGTCACGGGCTTCGGACATGGGTGTTCTCCTGAGTGTGGCTGGGGGCGGGAGCCGGTGATGACCGGCCTTTGAGGTGGGGGTGCGGCGGATCAGGTGGCTTCGGCGGCGGTGAGCCCGTCGCGTACGACGGCGAGGACCGAGCCGAGGGTGGCGATGCGACGGTCGCCCACCCAGATCTCCCCGCGCATGAAGGCGTTGTCGCCGATGACGCGGTCGATCTCGACGACGTGGCGCAGCACGTCGCCCGGGTAGGCGCTGCCGGTGATCGTCACCTCGCGGGCGGAGCCGAAGATGAGGGTGCCCTCACGCTGTTCGCCCTGCGCGGCGGCGGAGTACAGCCACAGCACGGCACCGCTCTGCCCGAACGACTCGACGAGCAGGGAGGCCGGGTAGGCGTAGGCGGAGGCGGGAAGGTCCTCGTCCAGTCCCGCGTAGCAGGGTTCGCTGCCGGTCACGGTCTTGGTGGCGACGACGCGCGCCCCGGGCTCGATCTCCAGGACGCGGTCCACGAGCAGGACGGGGTGACGGTGCGGCAGGATGCGCCGGATGTCGGCGTGTTCAAGCGTGGTCATCGTCGTCCGTCCGGTCGATGCGCAGTTCCAGGGTCATCCGGGCGGACAGGGCGCCGTCCGCGCGGTGGCAGCGGACCTTGGCCCGGACCGCCGCGGGTGTGCCGCCCTGTTCGGTCAGGTCGCAGCCGATGCGCAGGGTGTCCCCCGGCAGGAGCGGGGCCGCGAAGCTGATCGAGGTGATGGCGGTCAGTTCGGCGACCGTGCCCGGGCCGTGCCGCCGCGTGGCCCAGTGGCGGATGGCCTGGTGGACGGATTCGAGGGTGAACACGCCCGGGTAGATGGTGAAGTCCGGGTAGTGGCCGGCCAGGTAGGGATCGTCGGCGACGATCCGCTTGACCGCCTCCACCCGCCCGCCCGCCGGGGTGTCCGCGAGGTCCGTGATGTCGACGGTGTCGACCGCGGTCAGCGGGGCGGCGAAGGGGCGGCTCACAGGACGATGCCTCCGTCGACCTGGAGGATCTGCCCGGTGATGTAGCCGGCCCGGTCGGAGACCAGGAACGACACCAGGTCGGCCACGTCCTCGGTGGTGCCGAAGCGGCCCAGCGGTACGAGGTCCAGCGCCTGGGCGCGCATCTTGTCGGTGAGGCCCGCGGTCATGTCGGTCTCGATGAAGCCGGGGGCGACGACGTTGACCCGTATGCCGTACGGGGCGAGTTCCTTGGCGAGGGACTTGCTCATGCCGTTGATCCCCGCCTTGGCGGCGGAGTAGTTGGTCTGCGCCCTGTTGCCGTAGATGCCGGCCACCGAGGACATGTTGACGATGACGCCCTGCTTGCGCTTCATGAAGCCGAACGCCATCGACCGGCAGAAGTTGAAGACGCCGGTCAGGCTGGCGTCGATGACGGCCCCCCAGTCCTCCACCGGCATGAGCACGAGCGGGTTGTCGCGGACGATGCCGGCCGAGTTGACCAGGGTGTCCAGCGGGCCGAGCTCGGCCTCGGCCTCCTTGATGAAGGACTGGGCGGCCTCGAAGTCCGCGACGTCACAGGGGGCGTGGAAGCAGCGCACACCCAACGCGCGGATCTTCTCGGCGGTCTCCTCGGCCCGGTCCTTCTCGCTGCGGTAGCAGAACGCGATGTCCATGCCGTCCTGGGCGAGGCGGAGGGCGACGCTCGCGCCGATACCGCGCGATCCACCCGTGACAAGGGCACGGCGTTGCGTGGACATGGGAAATCACCTCGTGTGCTTCGGGTGTGGACGTGGGTCAGTGGTGGTGCGGGGACGGCCGGGGGTTCACCGGCGGCGGGGGTTCACCATCGGGTGGTCTCGCCGAAGAACCCCTCGACGGCGGTGGTTTCCTCGCCCTCGAGGGCCGCGCGGTACACGAACGCGCCGACGGCGAGGTCGAGGACACCGAGGCCGAAGGGCGAGAAGATGACGGGCCGGTCGCGCATCACCCGGCGCCGGCCGCGGATCATGTCCGCGAGGGTGCCGTTGATGAAGTCGCGGTGGCCGAACTTCTGCTCGGCCAGATGGGGCGAGGTGTTCGCGGTGAGGCAGTGGCCGATGTCGTCCAGGATGTTGTACGAGCCCGCGATGATCTCGGGGCCGATGTCCCTCAGCGAGATGTTGAGGACGAGCTGGCCGGGTGCGAAGGTGCCCGGCCGGGTGAGATGGGGCTCCGCGGCGGTGGTGGCGAGCACTACCAGATCGGCTTCCGCGATCGCCTTTTCCCGGTCGGAGGCGGTACGTGCCTTGCGGCCGAGGGTGCCGGACACGTACGCGGTGAGCGACTCGGCGTAGCGCGGATCCTGGTCGTGCACCAGCACCTCGTCGATCTGCCAGTCGCGGTCGACGAAGAACTCCAGGATGTTACGGGCGATGATACCCGCGCCGATCACCAGGAGCCGCCGGGTGCTGCGGGCGACGCTGAACGTCTCGGCGGCGAGCACGGCGGAGGCCGCGGTGCGGGCGGCGCTGATCTGAGCGGCCTCGAGACAGGCGAACGGGTAGCCGGTCTCGTAGTCGTTGAGCAGCAGGACGGCCGAGGCGCGCGGCACCGAGCGCTGGATGTTGGCGGGGAAGCTGGCTATCCACTTGATGCCGGCGACCGAGTGCCGGCCGCCCAGATAGGCGGGCAGGGCGATGATGCGGCTGTCGGGCTTGTCGGGGAAGCGCAGGAAATAGCTGTTGGGGTTGACCGAGTCACCCAGGTCATGGGTGAGGTAGGTGTCCCGCACCTCGTCGACGATCCTCGACCGGGACCGGCCGATGACGCGGCGGGCGGTTTCGCCGCTGACGACGTGGAAGTCGAACATGTCAGCCTTTCAGGAGCAGTGAGCCGTCGGCGTCCGGGTGGTCGTCCGTCCCCGGCGGGGTCAGGGCGTGGTGCCCGAACCGTTCCTCGACCCATGCGTCGTTGTAGATGGTGTTGAGATAGCGGTCCCCGGTGTCGGGGGCGATGGCCACCACGGTGGAGCCGGGCGGCAGTCCCGGGCCCTTGCGCGCCACGGCCGCGAGGACGGAGCCGGTGGAGCCGCCCACGGCGATGCCTCGGCTCCTGGCGATCATGCGGCACATGCGGATCGCCTCCGCCTCGGGGACGATGACGACGTCGTCGACGAGGTCGGGGTCGCACAGTTCCGGCCTGCGGCTGGTGCCCAGGCCGGGCAGATGCCGTTTCCCGGGAGGGAAGCCGAAGGTGACGGATCCGGCGGTGTCCACCGCGACGATCCGGGTGTGCGGGGAGCGCTCGCGGAAGAAGGCCGCGCAGCCCATCAGGGTGCCGGTGGTGCCGGCGCCGATGAACAGATGGTCGACCTCTGGAACGTCGGCGAGGATGGCCGCGGCGGTACGGTGGCGGTGGATCCGCGGGTTGGCCTGGTTCGCGTATTGGTTCGGCCAGAACAGGGAGGGGTCCTCCTGGAGCCGGTCCTGGATGTAGTCGATCCTCGACTGCAGGAATCCGCCGTTGGCGTCCTTGGTGTCGACGACCACCACCTGCGCGCCGAAGGCCCGGATCAGGGCGGCGTTCTGCGGCGAGGTGTTCGGGTCGGTCACACAGGTGAAGCGGTATCCCCTGGCGGCGCACACGGAGCTCAGCGCCACCCCCAGGTTGCCCGAGGACGATTCGATGATGTGGCCGCCGGGCCGGAGCAGGTTCCACTGCTCGGCGTCCTCGATGAGGCCGATGGCGGTCTTCAGTTTGATCGAGCCGGCCGGGTTGAAACCCTCGATCTTGAGCAGTAGCCGGATGTCGGGGACGAGTCCGTCGAGCCGCAGGAAGACTCGGTCGAGGACCAGGTCCTGCGCGGTGTCGTACATCAATGTCCTACGCGCCTTTCTGGGCGCCGCGGATGGTTCATCACATAGGTCCGGGTGGCGAGGAAGAGCAGGATTCCCCACACCAGGAACGACATGTCCCAGACGAACAGGCGCCACAGCAGCGGCTTCCACTCGACGGGGTCGGACGGGGTGAGCACGCCGAACGCCACCAGGAGCAGGCTGCCGACCTGCAGGGCCCCGTAGGCGGTCAGCAGTGCCGCGCCGCCCCAGCCCGCGGTGAGCATCAGCGGGCGGGGGACGACGCGGCCCCACGGCCGGACGAGCGACAGCGAGAAGAGACCGCCCGCGATCTTGAGTGCGCCGGTGATCCAGACGACGGCGATGAATCCGGGGTCCCGTCGTGCGGCCATCCGCTGGATCACGCCGCCGAGGGTGTCGAGGGCGAAGGTGCCTCCGGCCGCCCAGTGGAAACTGAACAGGCCGAAGACGAAGGCCAGTACCGCGGCCGTGTGTCCGGCCCAGGCCCCCTGCCGTCCGCCGGCTTCCCGAGCTGTTGGAACATTCATGTCCGTCGTCTGTTCTCTTCCCTCGTGACGTCGTCGCCGTGGTGGAAAGGGTCAGTCCTGCCAGCCGGCCTGCTCGGCCACGACGTCGTAGACGGCCTTGAGGTTGCCCATCTCGGGCAGTGCGGACTGCGGGATGTCGATCTTGTACTTCTTCTCGATCCTGGCGAGGATCTCGATGGCCCGCAGCGAGTCCGCCTCGTACTCGTCCACGAACGAACCGGTCTCGGTGATCTCCTCCGGCTCGACCTCGAGCACCTCGGCGACGATCTCGCGCAGCTCGTCCAGGTGCTGGTCACGGGCTTCGGACACAGTGGGCTCCTTCAGGTGTCTCTGGTGTGTTCTCTTCGGTGGAAACGCGGTGTGGGGGGTGGGTCTGCGGGCCGTCAGGAAGCGGCCTGGTCCATGGCCTCGACAAGGCTCTTGGGGCGCATGTCGGTCCAGTTCTCGTTGATGAAGTCCAGGCACGCCTGGCGGCCGTCGGGGCCGTGGGCGGTGCTCCAGCCGGCCGGCACCTCGGCGAAGACCGGCCACAGGGAGTGCTGGCCCTCGTCGTTGACCAGCACCAGGTAGGTGGCGTCCGCGTCGTCGAACGGGTTGCTCATCTCGTTGTGTCTCTCTGTGCGTTGTGGGTCTTTAGGTGAAGTCACGGAGCCGGGCGGCGAGGATCCGGCCGATCTCGGCGAGCGGCTCCGGCTGGGTCATGTCGTCGTGTGTGGACCGGACTGCGTGGACGTCGACGGATCCCTCCAGGAACGGCGCCCAGATCCCGGGTTCCGGGGCGTGCTCGGGCTTGCCGAGCGTCGCCTCGAAGAAGAGCACGTCACCGACGTAGGTGCCGGGTACATGGCCGCGTGCGAGACGTGAATTGTTCTCGAACACCTCGTACAGCGCGGCGACATGACGTTCTTCGAGGCTGCCGAGGATGCCTCCCTGACCGCGGAGGATCTCCGTGACGCGGGCGTACTCCAGCGGCTGCCCGTCCAGGTTCTGGCGGTCGTAGCCGGCGAGGTCGAGCATGCCGGCGAGGAACTCCTGCCGGGACAGGACCACGTCCTCCTCCCCCGGCTGTACCGGGCCCCCATGGCTCGCGGGGAGCCGCGGGAAGGAGTCGAGCATCGCCAGCAGGGCGACCTTCTCTCCCGCGCGCTGGAGCTGTTCGGCCATGGCGTGGGCCACCAGTCCGCCGAAGGACCAGCCGAGCAGCAGATAGGGGCCGGTGGGCTGGACGGTGCGCACCTGCTCCAGGTAGTCGGCCGCGATCTCCTCGACGCCGGTGGGCAGTTCGCCGGGTTCGGCGATGCCCCGCGACTGCAGGCCGTAGATCGGGTGGTCGGGGCCGAGGTGGCGCATCAGCCCGGCATAGGACCAGCTGAAGCCGCTGGCCGGGTGGACGCAGAACAGCGGCGGGCGGCTGCCCCCGCGGCGCAGCGGCAGCAGTACCTCGAACGCGCCCGGGCCGTCGTCGTCCTCGGTGCCGAGCCGCTCGGCGAGCTCCGCCACGGTGGGGGCCTCGAACAGGGTGCGCAGGGCGATGTCCACGTCGAAGGTGGCGCGCACCCGGCCGATGAGCCGGGTGGCCAGCAGGGAGTGGCCGCCGAGGTCGAAGAAGCCGTCGTCGATGCTCACCCGGTCCACTCCGAGGACTTCGGCGAACAGCTCGGTGAGCAGTCGCTCCTGACGGGTGCGGGGCGTCCGGCCGCCGGTCACCACGGAGGACTCGGGGGCGGGCAGGGCCCGGCGGTCCAGTTTGCGGTTGGGCGTCAGCGGCAGCGCGTCCAGCGGCACGAACGCGTTCGGGACCATGTACTCGGGGAGGTCCGCGGCGGCGTGGCGGCGCAGTTCGGGGCCGGCCGGGAGTTCGGCGCCGGGCGCGGGCACCACGTAGGCGACCAGGCGCTGGTCGCCGGGGCGGTCCTCGCGGACGATCACCGCGGACCCGGCGACGGCCGGGTGGCGGTCGATGACGGCCTCGACCTCGCCGAGCTCGATCCTGAAGCCGCGCAGCTTGACCTGGTCGTCGACGCGCCGCAGGAAGGACAGGGTGCCGTCGGGGTTCCAGCGCACCACGTCCCCGGTGCGGTACATGCGGGAGCCGGGGGCGCCGAACGGGTCGGGGACGAACCGGGCGGCCGTCATGTCGGGGCGGCCCAGATAGCCGCGGGCCAGGCAGTCGCCCGCGACGTACAGTTCTCCGGCCGCTCCCGGCGGCACCAGTTCGAGGTGGTCGTCGAGCACGTGGAATCGGGTGTTGGGCATCGGGCCGCCGATGGGCAGCGGGCCCGGCGGGATCTGTGTGCCCGGTTCGATGCGGTACTGGCTGCAGTTGACGGTCGTCTCGGTGGGTCCGTACATGTTCAGGACCGTGGTGCCGGGGTGGTCCGTGCGCCAGGCGTCGACCCGCTCGCCCAGCAGCAGCTCTCCGCCGAGGAGCAGTTCGGTGGTGGGTGCGAACTCCTCGGGCAGGGTGGTGAGGACCGGCAGGTGGCTGGGCGTGGCCTTGAGGAAGGTGCAGGGGCGCCGGCGCAGCGCCTCGGCGGCGCGCGGGTCCGCGTCCTGCAGGTCGTTGAGGACGTGGACGGTGCCGCCCACGGTCAGCGGCACGTGGGTGGCGGTCACCGACAGGTCGAAGGAGATCGACGAGTGCAGCAGCGCCGTGCCGCGCACCCCGTCGTAGTCGCCTCCGGCGAAGGCGAGGTAGTCGGTGAGCGAGGTGTGCTGGATCACGACGCCCTTGGGCCGCCCGGTCGAGCCGGAGGTGTAGATGACGTAGGCCGGGTTGGCCAGGCGCAGCGGCGCGAGCCGGTCGCGGTCGTCGGGGTCGGTGGCGTCGAAGCGGGCGATGCGCTCCTCGGTGGCGGGGTCGTCCAGCAGGACCCGCTCGAGGTCCTCGCTGCCGTCCGGCAGCCCGGTGGCGGTGGCGGCGTCGGTGAGCAGCAGCGCCGGGTCCGTGTCGGAGAGCATGAACGCGATCCGCTCGGCCGGGTAGGCCGGGTCCACCGGCACGTAGGCGCCGCCGGCCTTGAGGACGGCGAGCAGGGCCACCACGAGCCGTGCCGACCTGGGCAGGGCGACGGCGACGAACCGTTCCGGGCCCACTCCGCGGTCGATGAGGAAGCGGGCGAGCCGGTTGGCGCGGGCGTTGAGCTGCCCGTACGACAGCTCCTCGCCGCCGAAGACCAGGGCGGGCGCGTCGGGGGTGCGGGCCACCTGGGCCTGGAACAGTTCGGGCTGGGTCACCGCGGGGACGTCCGTCGCGGTGTCGTTCCAGGTGTCCAGCATGCGTGCGCGTTCGGCGGGGTCGAGCAGATCGATCCGGCCGATCGGCTGGTCCGGGGCGGCCACGGCCCCCTGGAGCAGTCGCACGAGCCGGGCGACGAGGGCGGCGACGGTGTCCGCGTCGAACAGGTCGGCGCTGTAGACGACATGGCCTTCGATGCCCTGGCAGCCGCCGCCGTCGTCCCGCCGGTCGCTGAGGCTGACCGAGAGGTCGAACTTGGCGCTGCCGTTGCCGAGCGGTTCGCCGGTCACGGTCAGTCCGGTGACCTCCTGGCCGACCACGATGGGGTTCTGGAAGGCCAGGGCGATCTGGAACAGCGGGTGCCGGGACAGGGAGCGGGTGGGGTTGAGGACCTCCACCAGCCGCTCGAAGGGGAGGTCCTGGTGGGCGTAGGCCGCCAGATCCGTGTCCCGGACGCGGTCGAGCAGTTCGCGGAAGGTGGGGTTGCCGGAGGTGTCGGTGCGCAGCACCAGGGTGTTGACGAAGAAGCCGACGAGGTCGTCGAGGGCCTCGTCGCTACGGCCGGCGATCGGGCTGCCCAGCGGGATGTCGGTGCCGGCGCCGAGCCGGGTCAGCAGTGCCGCGAGCCCGGCCTGCACCACCATGAACAGGCTGACCCGGTTGTCCCGGGCGAGTTCGGTCAGGCGCTGGTGCAGCTCTGCATCGATGGTCACGGGGATGGCGCCGCCCGCCCCGGTGGCGACCGCGGGGCGGGGGCGGTCGGTGGGCAGCTCCAACTGGTCGGGCAGTCCGGCCAGACGGTCGCGCCAGAACTCCAACTGCCGGGAGATCGGGCTGTCCGGGTCGCTCTCGTCGCCGAGGACCTGACGCTGCCAGATGCTGTAGTCGGCGTAGTTCACCCGCAGCGAGGTCCACCGCGGCGCCTCGCCGGCCCGCCGGGCCTCGTAGGCACAGGCCAGGTCGCGGGCGAGCGGCGCCGCGGAGGCCCCGTCGCTGACGATGTGGTGCATCACGAGGAGCAGCACATGTTCATCCGGTGCCAGCGCGAACAACCTTGCTCGCAGTGGGAGTTCATGCGTGAGGTCGAATCCGGCGGCGGCCTCCCGCGCCAGTTGCCCGGTCAGCGACGCCTCGTCGGCGTCCGTGACCGCAAGCGCCGGCCCGGCCGTCTCGATGTCCACGATCACCTGGTGGGCGCCGCCGTCCGCGTCGAGGCCGGCGGCCTCGGGGAAGACGGTGCGCAGGCTCTCGTGCCGGGCCACCACGTCGCCGAGGGCCGCGCGCAGTGCCTCGCGGTCGAGATCACCGGTCAGGCGCAGGGCCAGCGGCACGTTGTAGGCACCGCTGTCTCCGTCGAACCGGTTGAGGAACCACAGCCGGCGCTGGGCGTACGACAGCGGGATCCGCCCCGTCCGCTCGGCCGGGACCAGCGGTGCCCGGCCGTCCGTGCCCACGCTGAGCGAGGCGGCCAGCCCGGCCACGGTGGGCGTCTCGAACAGGGACCTGACCTGGAGCTCGGCCCCGAAGACGGACCGGATCCGGTTCACCAGGCGGGTGGCGAGCAGCGAGTGGCCGCCCAGGTCGAAGAAGTCGTCGTCGGGTCCGACCCGGGGCAGGCCGAGGACCTCGGCGAACACCTCGCACAGCAGCTCTTCCTGCGGGGTGCGCGGGGCCCGTCGGGAGCCGCCGGCCAGGGCCCCGAAGTCCGGGGCCGGCAGGGCCTTGCGGTCCACCTTGCCGTTGGGGGTGAGGGGCAGTGCGTCCAGGACCACGAGGGCCGCGGGCACCATCGCCTCCGGCAGCGCCCCGGCGAGTTCGGTGCGTACCCGGCGGGGGTCGACCGTGCCGACGATGTGGCCGACGAGCCGGCTCTGTCCGGCGGGGTCGGTGCCGACGGTGACCACCGCGTCGGTCACGGCCGGGACGGCGCGCAGCGCGGCCTCCACCTCGCCGAGCTCGATGCGCTGTCCGCGGATCTTGACCTGGTGGTCGAGCCGGCCGAGGAACTCCAGCTGTCCGTCGGGCAGTCGGCGCACCCGGTCGCCGGTGCGGTAGAGGCGGCTGCCGGGCTCGTCGGCGAAGGGGTCGGGCACGAAGGTGACCGCGGTGCGCCGCGGGTCGCCGACGTAGCCGTGTCCGACGCCGGTGCCGCCGACGTACAGCTCGCCCGGGACGCCGACCGGGACCGGCTGGAGCCGGTCGTCCAGGACGTACAGGCGGGTGTTGCGGATCGCGGCGCCGATCGGCACGCGCACGTCGCCGAGCGGGGTGGTGGCGTCGATGACGGCGTGGGTGACGTCGTCGGAACACTCGGTCGGACCGTAGGCGTTGACCAGCGGAATGTGCGGGTTGCGGGCGAGCCAGCGGTCGCACAGGTCCGGCGGGAGGGCCTCGCCGGTCACCATCAGCCAGCGCAGCTCGGGCAGTTCGACGGGCTCGGCGCCCGACTCCCAGGCGTCCAGTGCGGTGCGCAGCAGGGAGGGGACGACCTCCAGGACGGTGACGCGCTCGTCGGCGACCCGGGTGAACAGCGCCTGCGGGTCCAGGGCGGTGTCCTCGCCGACCAGGCGTACCCGGCCGCCGGCGACCAGTGCGGCCAGCATCTGCCACACCGAGATGTCGAACGTCAGCGGGGCGTTGGCCACCACGCTGTCGGTGGCCGTCATCCCCAGGTCCTCGATCTTGGCGAGGAGGTGGTTGACCATGCCGCGGTGGTGCACCATCGCGCCCTTGGGGCGGCCGGTGGAGCCGGAGGTGAAGATCACGTAGGCGAGGTGGTCCGGGCCGCCGATGACGGGCAGCAGCTCGTCGCCGTCGTCGGCCTCGCCGTCCAGTGCCAGCACCTCGACGGGGACCGCGGCGGCCGCCGCCAGTTCCCTGGCCGCATCGAGGTGTTCGGGCGCGGCCAGCAGCAGCCTGGCGCCGCCGTCGGCGAGCATCCCTGCGCTGCGCCGGTGCGGGGCACGGGGGTCGAGCGGCACATAGGCGGCGCCGATACCCAGGACGGCGAGGACGGCGACGGGTACCCGGACGGTGCGGTCGGAGAGGATCGCGACGACCGAGCCGGCATCCGCGCCGCTCGCCAGCAGCCTGCGGGAGAGCGCGCTCGCACGGCCGGCCAGGGTGGCGTAGTCGACGCTGCCCTCGTCGTCGGTGAGGGCGGTGGCCCGCGGGGTGCGCGCGGCGATCTCCCGGACCCGCTCCACGACTCCGGGCATGCCCGCATCCCGCTGGGTGCTGTTCCAGTCGAGCAGCAACTGCCACCGCTCCCCCGGGTCGAGGATGTCCAGCTCCGAGAAGGGACGGTCGGGTTCTGCTACGGCGGCCTGGAGGAACTGGACGAAGCAGCCCAGCAGCCGCTCGGCCGTGGCCCGGTCGAACAGATCGGTGCTGTAGTCGAACCGGCCGTCCAAGCCCTGGGGCACGCCGTCCTCGGCGTAGCGCTCGGTCAGGTCGAAGGACAGGTCGAACTGGGCGGCGTGGGCGCCGGCCGTCTCCACGGTGACGTCCAGGCCGGGGAGCCGCAGATCGGCCCGCACGTTGTTCTGGAGCACCAGCATGACCTGGAACAGCGGGTTGCGCGCCATCGAGCGGGTGGGGTTGAGGACCTCCACCAGCCGCTCGAAGGGGAGGTCCTGGTGGGCGTAGGCCGCCAGGTCCGTGTCCCGGACGCGGGCGAGCAGTTCGCGGAAGGTGGGGTTGCCGGAGGTGTCGGCACGCAGCACCAGGGTGTTGACGAAGAAGCCGACCAGTTCGTCGAGGGCCTCGTCGGTGCGGCCGGCAATCGGGCTGCCCAGCGGGATGTCGGTGCCGGCGCCGAGCCGGGTCAGCAGTGCCGCGAGCCCGGCCTGCACCACCATGAACAGGCTGACCTCGTTGTCCCGTACGAGGCCGAGCAGTCCGTCGTGCAGCTCTTCCTCGAGCCGGAACATCAGGGTGCCGCCCTGGTAGGTGGCGACGGCGGGCCGGGACCGGTCGGCCGGCAGCTCCAGTTCGTCGGGGAGCCCGGTGAGGGTGCGGGTCCAGAAGTCCAGCTGCCGGGAGACGGTGCTGTCCGGGTCGCCCTCGCGGCCCATGACCTCGCGCTGCCAGATGCTGTAGTCGGCGTACTGCACGGGCAGCGGATCCTGCTCGGGCGCCTCGCCCTTCAGCCGGGCGGTGTAGGCCAGGCAGAAGTCGCGGGCGAGGGGACTCATCGACCAGCCGTCACCCGCGATGTGGTGCAGGACCAGCAGCAGGACGTGGGTGTCCGGGCCGAGTTCGTACAGGGTGGCCCGCAGCGGCGGGTCGACGGCGAGGTCGAAGCCGGGCGCCACCGCGGCCGGCAGCGCCTCGGGGAGTTCCTCCTCGGTGACGGTCCGCGTGGTCAGGACCGGGGTGGCCGCACCGGCGTCGAGCACCACCTGGTGGGGGATGCCGCCGGTCTCCCGGAAAACGGTGCGCAGTGCCTCGTGCCGCTCCACGACGTCACCCAGCGCGGCCTGGAGGGCGTCGCGGTCGAGGCTTCCGCGCAGCCGCAGGGCGATCGGGATCTTGTACGGGGACGCGGCGCCTTCCAGCCGGTTGAGGAACCACAGCCGCTGCTGGCCATACGACATGGGGATCAGCTCGGGGCGCTCGGCGGGCCGCAGCGCGGTGCGGGCCCGGGAGGCCTGGGCGATGGCCTCCATGAGCCGGGCGGGGGTGGGGCCCTCGAACAGGTTGCGCACCGCCAGCTCCACACCGAACGCCGAGCGGACCCGGCTGACCAGGCGGGTGGCCAGCAGGGAGTGGCCGCCGAGGTCGAAGAAGCTGTCGTCGACGCCGACCTCCTCAAGGCCCAGGACCTCGGCGAAGATCGCGCAGAGCGTGCGCTCCTCGGGGGTGCGCGGTGCCCGGCGGGTGGAGGCGGCCGTGTAGTCCGGTGCGGGCAGGGCGCGGCGGTCGAGCTTGCCGTTGGTGGTGACGGGCAGGGTGTCCAGGGCGACGAAGGCGGCGGGGACCATGTAGGCGGGCAGCGCGGCCGAGGCGTGGTCGCGCAGTGCCGACAGGTCCGGTGCGGCGCTGCCGCCGGCCGGTACGACGTAGGCGACCAGGCGCTTGTCGCCCGGCTGGTCCTCGCGGACCACGACGGCGACCTGTGCCAGACCCGGGAAGCGGGCCAGGACCGCCTCGATCTCGCCGAGTTCTATGCGGAAGCCGCGGACCTTGACCTGTTCGTCGGCGCGGCCCACGAACTCGAGCACTCCCTCGGCCGTCCAGCGCACCAGGTCGCCGCTGCGGTACATCCGCGCCCCGGCGGGCCCGAAGGGGTCGGCGACGAAGCGCTCCGCGGTCAGTCCGGGCCGGCCCAGGTAGCCGCGGGCGAGCCCGGCGCCCGCGATGTACAGCTCACCGGCGACTCCGGGCGGGGTGAGGGCCAGGTTGTCGTCGAGGACGTAGAGCCGCATGTGGTCAAGCGGCCCGCCGATCGGCACGGTGTCGGGGACGGTGTCCTGCGCGCGCATCCGGTGGTACGCGGCGAACGTGGTGGTCTCGGTCGGGCCGTAGCCGTCGCCGACGACCAGTCCGGGGCAGGCGTCCAGCACCCTGCGCACCATGGCCGCGGGGACGACGTCGCCGCCGGACCACACCTCGCGGACGCCGGCGAAGCACTCGGGCCGCTCCTCGGCGAGCAGCCGGAAGAGTCCGGCGGTCAGCCACAGCCCGGTGACCTCGCGCCCCACGATGACCTCGGCGAGGTCACGGACGTCGAGTTCGGCGGGCGGCGCCATCACGATGTGGCCGCCGCGCAGCAGCGGCACCCACAGTTCGTAGGTGGAGGCGTCGAATGCCTGCGGCGAGTGCAGCAGCACCCGGGTGTGGTTGCCGTTGTCCCAGGCGCCGTCGAGGGCGAGGCCGAGCACGTCGTGGTGGGTGACGGCGACGCCCTTGGGGGTGCCGGTCGAGCCCGAGGTGTACATGACGTAGGCGAGCTGTTCGGGGTGTCCGTCGACGCCGGGGTCGGTGTCCGGCTCGCCGTCGAGGGAGGGGTCGTCGTCGACGACCAGCAACCGGGCCTCGTGCGGGAAGGCACGGGCGTCCGCGCTCATGGCCCGGTCGGTGAGCAGCACGGCGGCGGCGGTCTGTTCGACGATCAGCCGCAGCCGGGCCTGCGGGTAACGGGCGTCCAGGGGCACATAGGCGCCGCCGGCCTTCAGCACGGCGAGGATGGAGACCACCAGTTCGACGGAGCGCTTCTGCATCACGGCGACCGGGGTCTCCGGGCGTACCCCGAGGGCGATCAGCCGGTGCGCCAGCCGGTTGGCGCGGGCGTCGAGTTCCCGGTACGTCAGCTCCTGGCCGTCGGCGGTGCTCAACGCGACCGCGTCAGGGGTGCGGGCCGCCTGCTCGGCGAACCGGCGCTGGACGGTTCCGCGGGCGGCGGGCCGGGGCGGCACGTCTCCGCTCCCCTGTGCCAGCAGCCGGGCGCGCTCGTCGGCGCCGAGCACGTCGATCCGTCCGACCGGCCGGTCCGGGTCGGTGGTGATCAGCTCCAGCAGCCGCAGCAGCTGGTCGGCCATGTCCCGCACGGCCCCCGCGTCGAGCAGGTCCGCGCGGTGGTTCAGCCGCAGTTCGAGGCCCTGGCCGGGCCGTCCGGGGAGGGCGACCAGGGTCAGCGGGTAGTGGGTGGCGTCCCGGCCGTCGATCCCGAGGACGCCGAGGCCGGTGCCGGGCAGTTCCAGCGCGGCCGGGTCGAGGGGGTAGTTCTCGAACACGGTGAGCGTGTCGAAGAGTTCGCCGGTGCCGGCAATGCCGTGGATGTCGGTGAGGCCGAGGTACTGGTGGTCGGTCAGCAGCGACTGCTGCTCCTGCACCCGGGCGAGCAGCGCGGACAGCGGCTCGTCGGGCCGCAGCGCGACCCGGACCGGCAGGGTGTTGATGAACAGGCCCACCATCGTCTCGATACCGGCGATCTCGGGCGGGCGGCCGGAGACGGTGGCGCCGAAGACGACGTCCTGGCGTCCGGTGAGCCGGCCGAGCAGCACCGCCCAGGCGCCCTGCACCAGCGTGTTCGTGGTCAGCCCGAGGCTCCGTCCCCGCTCGGTGAGCGCGGCGGTCAGCTCCGCGGACAGCTCGACGGTGACCTTCTCCGGTATCGCGGCCTCACGGCCGGCGTCCACGGGCGCGAGCAGGGTCGGCTCGGCGCCTTCCAGGGCCTGCCTCCACGCCTTCTCGGCGGCACTGCGGTCCTGCTCCGAGAGCCAGGCCAGGTAGTCGCGGTAGGGGGTGACCCGGGGCAGCCCGGTGTCGCTGCCGTCCGACGCGTACAGCGTGAACAGTTCCTGGGCCAGCAGCGGTGTGGACCAGCCGTCCAGCAGGATGTGGTGGTTGGTCAGCACCAGCCGGTGACGGTCGGCGCCGAGCCGGATCACGGTGACGCGCAGCAGCGGCGGCGCGGTCAGGTCGAAGCGGCGGGCCCGGTCCTCGGCGAGCAGCCGTTCCATGTCGGCGTCCTGCCGTCCGGCGGGGACACCGGACAGGTCGTGCTCGTACCAGGGCAGTTCGACCTGGTCCGGCCGGGGCACGAACTGCACCGGGGTGCGCAGTCCTTCGTGCCAGAAACCGGCGCGCAGATTGGCGTGGCGCTCCAGCAGGGCCTGGGCCGCACGCCGCAGCGCCTGCGTGTCCAGCGGCCCCGTCACGTCCAGCAGCAGCTGCACGGTATAGACGTCGCGGGCCTGCGCGTCGTACAGGGCGTGGAAGAGCAGACCCTCCTGCAGGGACGACAGCGGCAGCAGATCGGCGACCCCGGGACGGGCCCGCTCCACCGTGTCGATCTCCTGCTGGCTGAGGGAGACCAGGGGCAGGTCGGACGGGGTGTGCCCGCCGGCCTCCGCGCGCTGGGCGTGGGCCGCGAGGACGTCCAGCGCCCGGCTGAAGGTGTCGGCCAGATCGCGGGCGTCCTCCTCGGTCAGCAGGTCGCCGGGCCAGGACAGGGTCGCGGTCAGCCGCGGTCCGTCGGTGTGGTCCTGGGTGAGCGCGTTGATCTCCAGGGTGTGCGGGACGGGCATGGCGGGGTCGACACCGCCGCCGAGGCCGTCCGCCTCCGGGGCAAGGGACCAGTCGGCGGCCTCGTCCGTGGCGGAGGCGGCGGGGAACCGGCCCAGGTAGTTGAAGCCGATCTGCGGGGTGCGCAGCCGGGCGAGCGCTGGGCCGGTCTGCGGGTTGAGATGGCGCAGCAGCCCGTAGCCCATGCCGTTGTCGGGCAGGGCGCGCAGCTGTTCCTTGACCCGCTTGAGGGCCGCTCCGGCCTGCGGGCCGCCGGCCCACAGCTCGGCCCAGTCCGTCACGCCCGCATCGAGCCGTACCGGATGCAGGTCGGTGAACCAGCCGACGGTGCGGGAGAGGTCGGCGCCGTCGACGACGCCCTCGCGGCCGTGGCCTTCGAGGTCGACCAGGAGCGGGGCCGCCGCGTCCTCGTTCCTGCGCCGGCGCCAGTCCGCGACGGCCAGCGCCAGGCCGGTCAGCAGGACGTCGTTGACTCCGCCGTGGAAGGCGGCGGGCACGCGCGTCAGCAGCGGCTCGGTGCGCTCGGGCGGCAGGGTGAGGCCGACATGGCGGACGGTGGCCACGGTATCCCGTGCGGGGTCCAGGGCTCGGCTGCCCACCAACGGGTCCGGGGCGTCGAGCATGGCGGTCCACAGCGGCAGTTCGTCCAGCCGGGCCGGGTGCTGGGCGAGCGTGGCGAGCTGCTCGGCCCAGCGCCGCAGCGAGGTGCCCACCGGCGCGAGGCGCGGGGTGCCGCCCGCCATGACGGTCTCGCAGGCGGCGGCGAGGTCGGGCAGCAGGATGCGCCAGGAGACACCGTCGACGACCAGATGGTGCAGGACGAGCAGCAGCCTGCCGCTGTCCTTCGGCCCGGCGTCGAACCACACGGCCTGCACCATGGCGCCCTTCTCGGGCGAGAGCCGGGCCTGCGCGATGCCCTGGTGTCCGGCGACCACCGTGCGCAGCGATTCGCCCCCCAGTCCGGCCGCGTCCACGCGGGTCAGGCACTCGGCGACGTCGACCGCCCCCCGCTCGGCCACCTCCAGGCTCCAGACGATGCCGCCGGTCCGGGTCAGCCGCAGCCGTAGGGCGTCGTGGTGGTCGAGCACGGCCTGCAGCGCCGTGGTCAGCCGCGCCTGGTCGAGTCCGGCCGGGGTACGGACCAGCATCGACTGGTGGAAGCTGTCGACGGGCCCGCCGCGCTCCCGCAGCCAGTGCACGATCGGGGTGAGCGGCACCACGCCGATACCGGAATCGTCCGGTTCGGCGGTCGCCGGCGTCTGCTCCTGCGGGGTGGCCATGGCGGCGAGCGCAGCCACGGTCCGCAGCCGGAACACATCGCGCGGGGTGAAGACCAGACCGGCGGCACGGGCACGTCCGACGAGCTGGATGGAGACGATGCTGTCGCCGCCCAGATCGAAGAAGTCGTCGTCGACGCCGACCCGCTCCACCCCCAGCACATCGGCGAACACCGCGCACAGGGCCTCTTCCTGCGGCGTGGCAGGGGCCCGCCCGGTGGCCTCGGAGCCGTACTCCGGGGCGGGCAGCGCCTTGCGGTCCAGCTTGCCGTGGGGGGTCAGCGGCAGCGCGTCAAGGCGGACGAACGCCGACGGGACCATGTGGGCGGGCAGGACACCGGCCAGGTGCCCGCGCAGTTCGGCCGGGTCGGCCTCGCCCACCACATAGGCCACCAGCCGGCGGACGCCGGGGCGCTCCTCGCGGGCGATCACGGCGGCCTGCCGGATGCGCGGATGGCGGGCGAGCGCGGTCTCGATCTCGCCCGGCTCGATGCGGAAGCCCCGGATCTTCACCTGCTGGTCGGCGCGCCCGAGGTAGTCCAGGGTGCCGTCGGCCCGCCAGCGCACGACGTCGCCCGTGCGGTACATACGGGAACCCGGGGCGCCGAAGGGATTGGCGACGAACCGCTCCGCCGTCAGCCCGGAGCGGCGCAGATAGCCGCGGGCCAGTCCGTCGCCCGCGAGATGGAGCTCTCCCGCCGCACCGACGGGGACGGGCCGCAGTCCGGCGTCGAGCACGTACACCTGAGTGTTGACGATGGGGCTGCCGATCGGCGGCGTCTGCTCACCGCTCAGCGGGCCGCTCATGGTCGCGGCGATGGTCGACTCGGTCGGGCCGTAGGCGTTGACCATCCGGCGGCCGGACGACCAGCGTGCCACCAGCTCCGCGGAGCAGGCGTCACCGCCGACGACCAGGGAGCGGAAGTCGGGCAGCGGTGTCTCGGCCGGTACGGAGGCCAGGGCGGCCGGCGGGATGAGAGCGTGGCTGATCCGCTGCCCGGCCAGCACCTCGGCGAGGGCCTCCCCCGCCAGCGGCCCGGACGGCGGCACGACGAGCGCGGCCCCGGAGGTCAGTGCCATGCACAGTTCCAGAACGGCGGCGTCGAAGCTGGGCGAGGCGAACTGCAGGACCCGTGCCCGGGCGTCGACGGCGAAGTTCTCCACGGCCGCGGTGGCGAAGGCGGCCAGACCGGTGTGGGGCACCACGACCCCCTTGGGGGTGCCGGTCGAACCGGAGGTGTAGATCACATACGCCGGGTGGTCCAGCCGCAGCGGGGCCGTACGGTCCGCATCGACCGGGTTGCCGGCCTCGAACGTGCCGAGCAGGGCGGGCAGTTCGGGCGCGTCGAGGTCGATCCGCTCCCCCTCGGACGCGAGGGTGGTGCCGCCCGTGACGACGAGTTCGGGACGGGCGTCCTGAAGCATGAACCGGATGCGTTCGGCCGGGTAGTCGGGGTCGACCGGAAGGTACGCGGCCCCCGCCTTGAGTACCGCGAGCTGTGCCACCACCATGTCCACGGACCGGGGCAGGGCGAGGGCGACGATGCTCTCCGGGCCGACACCCCGCTGGATCAGCAGCCGTGCGAGCCGGTTGGCGCGGGCATTGAGCTCCGCGTAGGTCAGTGCGCCGCCGTCGAAGACCACGGCGTCGTTGGCGGGGGTGGCCTCGGCCTGGGCCTCGAACAGCTCACCGAGCCCGGCCCGGGGAACGTCGCGGGACGTGGCGTTCCACTCGACGAGCAGCCGCGCGCGCTCGGACGGCTCCAGGATGTCGACCGCCGCCACCGGCTGGTCCGGGCCGGCGAGGACCGCCTCCAGCAGCCGCGCCAGGCGGGAGGCCATCCCCTGGGCGGTGTCGTGGTCCACCAGGTCGGGGCGGTGATCCAGCCGCAGGGTGAGCCGGTCGCCCGGGATCACCGCCAGGGTGAGCGGGTAGTGCGTCGCGTCATTGACGTCGACGCCCTCGATGCGCAGCCCGGTGCCGGGCAGGTCCAGGCCGGAGGGGTCCAGGGGGTAGTTCTCGAAGACGGTCAGGGTGTCGAACAGCTCACCGGTGCCGGCCAGCCGCTGCACCTCGTGCAGCCCCAGATGCTGGTGCTCCATCAGCGCCGACTGCTGGTCCTGGACCCGGGCGAGCAGCTGCGCCAGGGTCTCCTGCGGCCGCAGCACGATCCGGACCGGCAGCGTGTTGATGAACAGACCCACCATCGATTCCACACCGGGGATCTCCGGCGGACGGCCGGAGACCGTGCCGCCGAAGACGACGTCGCTCCGGCCGGTGAGCCGGCCGAGCAGCACCGCCCAGGCGCCCTGCACCAGGGTGTTCATGGTCAGCCCGCGGGCGCGTACGAACATCCCCAGCGCGGCGGTCAGTTCGGCGGACAGCTCCAGCATCACTCGCTGCGGCTGCACCGCGTCGCGCTCCTCGCCCGCGTCGGGAGCGATCAGTGTGGGACCGTCCACCCCGTCCAGTGCCCGCTTCCACGCCTCCTCGGCCGCGTCCCGGTTCCGCCCGGCCAGCCAGGCCAGGTAGTCGCGGTAGGGGGTGACGCGCGGCAGCCCGGAGTCGTCGCCACCGCGTGCGTAGAGCGTGAACAGCTCCCGCGCCAGCAGGGGCATCGACCAGCCGTCGAGCAGGATGTGATGGTTGGTCAGGATGAGTCGGTACCGCTCGGGCGCCTGCCGTACCACCACGAAGCGCACCAGCGGCGGCGCCGCGAGGTCGAACCTGCGGGACTTCTCCTCCGCGAGGATCCGGGCGATCTCGGCCGCCTGCGCGTCCTCGTCGAGGTGGCTCACGTCCCGCTCGTCCCAGGGCAGTTCCACCTCACGATGGATGACCTGGACTGCCTCACCGGTCTTGCGTCTGCGGAATCCGGCGCGCAGGTTCGCATGGCGGCGCACCAAGGCGGCGGCGGCGGTCCGCAGCGTGTCCACGTCCACCCGGCCGACGAGGTCGAAGCCGAACTGCATGGTGTACACATCTGGTGCCTCGGCGTCGTACACCGCGTGGAAGAGAAGCCCTTCCTGCAGGGGCGACAGGGGCAGAATGTCTTCGACCCTTGACTGCTGGCTCACTTCGGCATCTCCCACTCGGTTCCAAGTTCAAGCTCGTCTTCGAATGCGTCGATCTCGTCCTGGGTGAGGGAGACCAGGGTGAGATCGGAGGGGGTGTGTCCGCCGGCTCCCGGCCGTTCGGCGTGGGCGGCGAGGGCGTCCAGGGCGCGGAACCAGGTCTCGGCGAGGTCCCGCACGTCGTCCTCGGTGAGCAGCCCGTCCGGCCAGCTCCATACGGCGCCGAGCCGGGCGCCGTCCGGTCCGTCCTCGGTCAGCGCGTTGATCTCGAGCGCGTGCGGAAGCGGCATCGCGTCGTCGGCTCCGCCGCCGAGCCCATCGGCTTCCGGTGCCGCTGCCCAGTCGGTGTCGGTGCCGGAGGTGAGGCGGCCGAGGTAGTTGAACCCGATCTGCGGGGCCGGCAGCGCCGCCAGCCGGGCCGCGGTGTCCGCATTGAGGTGGCGCAGCAGACCGTAGCCGATCCCGCTGTCGGGCAGGGCACGCAACTGCTCCTTGACCCGCTTCAGCGCCCGCCCGGCCTCCGCACCCCCGGCCCAGACATCGCCCCAGTCCACCACACCGGGCTCCAGCCGCACCGGATACAGGCTGGTGAACCAGCCCACCGTGCGCGACAGGTCGGCCCCCCCGACGACATCCTGCCGGCCGTGGCCCTCCAGATCGACCAGCACACCGGCCGCATCCGGATGCCCCTTGCGGCGCCGCCAGTCGGCGACCGCCAGCGCCAGACCGGTCAGCAGGACATCGTTGACACCCCCGTGGAAGACCGCGGGCACCCGCGTCAGCAACGGCTCGGTCCGCTCCGGCGGCAGCGTCAGCCGCAGATGCCGCACCGTGGCCACCGTGTCCCGCACCGGATCCAGAACACGCGCCCCGATCACCGGATCAGGCCCCTCCAACACCTCCGTCCACAACGGAAGCTCCTGAACACGAGCCGGGTCCCGGGCGAGCGCGGTGAGGCGCTCGGCCCAGCCCCGCAGCGACATCCCGACCGGCTCCAGCTCCCGGCCCCCAACCGCCGCGGCCAGATCCGGCAGCAGAATCCGCCACGACACCCCGTCGACCACCAGATGATGCAGCACCAGCAGCAACCGGCCCGGCACGTCCGGCCCGGCATCCAGCCACACCGCCCGGACCATCTCCCCCGCATCCGGCCGCAACGGCCACCCCCGCAGAGGATCACCGGTCAGCTCGTCCGGATCGGTCACCCGCCGGACCACACCCGCCGCGTCCACCGCACCCCGCGGCGCCGCCTCCAACTCCCACGCGCCGTCACCGCGTCGCAGTCTCAACCGCAACGCGTCATGGTGATCCAGCACCGTCTGCAACCCCGCCGTCAGACGCTCCCACGTCAGCCCGGCCGGCGTACGCACCAGCATCGACTGATGGAAACCCTCGACGGGCCCGCCGCGCTCCCGCAACCAGTGCGCGATCGGCGTCAGCGGCACCACACCGACGCCGTCATCCGGGACCGGCGCCGACACCTCGTCCGCATCCGTGGCCACCGCGGCGAGCGCGGCCACCGAACGGTGCTGGAAGACATCACGAGGGGTGAGGACCAGACCGGCGGCACGCGCCCGGCTGACCAACTGGATGGAGACGATGCTGTCCCCGCCCAGGTCGAAGAAACTGTCGTCCACACCGACCCGCTCCACCCCCAGCACATCGGCGAACACCGCACACAGGGCCTCCTCCCGCGCCGTGGCAGGAGCCCGCCCGGTGATCGCCGACCCGAAATCGGGCGCCGGCAGAGCACGCCGGTCCAGCTTGCCGTTCGGCGTCAACGGCAACCGCTCCAGCACCACGAACGCCACCGGCACCATGTACTCCGGCAACTCCGCACCCAGATGCCTCCGCAGCCCTTCGGCATCCGGGACATCCGCCGCACCCCCGGCCACGACATACGCCACCAGCTGCTTCACACCCGCCCGGTCCTCCCGGGCGATCACCGCCGCATGCCGCACCAACGGATGCCGCGCCAGAACCGCCTCGATCTCCCCCAACTCGATCCGGAAACCCCGGACCTTCACCTGCTCATCCGCACGGCCGACATACTCGATCGCCCCGTCCGCACGCCACCGCACCACATCACCCGTGCGATACATCCGACCACCCGCACCACCGAACGGATCCCCCACAAACCGCTCCGCCGTCAAACCCGGACGACGCAAATACCCACGAGCGAGTTGCACACCGGCGAGGTACAGCTCGCCGGCGACTCCGACGGGTACCGGTCGCAGCCGTGAATCCAGCACATACACCTGGGTGTTCCACACGGGAGCGCCGATCGGTACCGGCCCGTCCGGGTCCTGGGCCGAGCACTCCCACGAGGTGACGTCCACGGACGCCTCCGTGGGCCCGTACAGGTTGTGCAGGGGCACGTCCAGCTTCTCGTAGAACCGTGCCCGCACTTCCCCGGGCAGGGCCTCGCCGCTGCAGATGACGCGGCGCAGGCCGGTGCACTGTGCGACGGTGGGCTCGGTGAGGAAGACCTGGAGCATGGAGGGGACGAAGTGCATCGTGGTGACGCCTTCGTCGCGGATCAGCCGGGCGAGATATGCCGGGTCCTTGTGGCCTTCGGGCCGTGCGACCACGAGCCGGGCGCCCACGATGAGCGGCCAGAAGAACTCCCACACGGAGACGTCGAAGCCGGAGGGGGTCTTCTGCAGTACCCGGTCGGAGACGTCCAGCCCGTACCGTGCCTGCATCCACAGCAGCCGGTTGACGATTCCCTGGTGCGGGACCGGCACACCCTTGGGCTTGCCCGTGGAGCCCGAGGTGTAGATGACGTAGGCGGTGTTGAGGACGGTCAGCGGGGCGAGCCGGTCGGCGTCGGTGAGGTCGTGGTCGGCGTGATGCGACAGAGCCGCCCGGGTGTCCGCGGTGTCCAGCAGCAGGCGCGGGGTGGAATCGTCGGCCGGCAGCGCGGGAACGACGTCCGTGGTGGTGAGCAGCATCGCGGGACCGGTGTTGGCCAGGATGTACCGGATGCGCTCGGCGGGGTAGTCGGGGTCGACCGGCACATAGGCCGCACCCGACTTCAGTACGGCCAGCAGGGCGACGATGAGGTCGAGGGACCGTGGGAGGGCGAGGGCGACGAATCCCTCCGGGCCCGTTCCCCGCTCGACCAGCAGCCGCGCCAGGCGGTTTGCGCGGGCATTGAGTTCCGCGTACGTCAGCGTCTCGCCCTCGAAGACCACGGCGGTGGCCTGCGGGGTGCCGGCCGCCTGGGCCTCGAGCAGTTCGGTGAGCGTGGCG
This sequence comes from Streptomyces sp. JNUCC 63, assembly GCF_054366325.1. Classification (NCBI taxonomy): domain Bacteria; kingdom Bacillati; phylum Actinomycetota; class Actinomycetes; order Kitasatosporales; family Streptomycetaceae; genus Streptomyces; species Streptomyces sp. JNUCC 63. The sequence continues at coordinate 74,002 of NZ_CM135963.1, forward strand.
GGCGGGACCTCGTGCTCGGTGGCGTTCCAGGTGACCAGGGTCCGCTCGCGCTCCGCGGCGTCCAGGATGTCGACGGCCGCGACCAACTGCTCGGGGTCCGTGGCGATGGCGTCCAGCAGGCGGCCCAGGCGGGCGCCGACGGACTCCACGGTGTCGGCGGTGAACGACTCGGGCCGGTAGCCCAGGCGCAGACTGAGCCGGGGGCCCGGCACCGCGACGAGGGTGAGCGGGTAGTGCGTGGCGTCTTCCGCGTCGGCCTCGGTGACCCGGATCCCGGTTCCCGCGACGTCCAGCAGTGCCGGGTCCAGGGGGTAGTTCTCGAAGACGGTCAGGGTGTCGAACAGCTCCCCGACCCCGGCCAGGCGCTGGGTGTCGTGCAGTCCGACGTACTGGTGCTCCATCAGCGCGGACTGCTGTTCCTGGAGGCGGACCAGCAGCTGCGCCCAGTTCTCCTCCGCGCGCAGCGTCACGCGTACCGGCAGCGTGTTGATGAACAGGCCGACCATCGACTCGACGCCGGCTATCTCGCCCGGCCGCCCGGAGACGGTGGCGCCGAAGACGACGTCCTCGGCTCCGGTGAGCCGGCCGAGCAGCACCGCCCAGGCGCCCTGGACCAGCGTGTTCATGGTCAGTCCGAGCCGACGGGCCCGCTCGGTCAGCGCGGCGGTCAGCTCCGGCGAGAGCTCGAGGGTGACCCGTTCCGGGGGCAGGGTGGCGGCGCCGGTGCTCGTCGGGGCCAGCAGGGTGGGCTCCTCGATGCCCGCGAGCGCCTGCCGCCACGTTTCCTCGGCCGCTTGCCGGTCCTGTGCCGCGAGCCAGGCCAGGTAGTCGCGGTAGGGGGTGGTCTGGAGCAGTCCGGCGTCGTCACCGCCGCGTGCGTAGAGCGTGAACAGCTCCTGGGCGAGCAGGGGCATCGACCAGCCGTCGAGCAGGATGTGGTGGTACGTCAGGACCAGTCGGCTGTGGTCGTCCGCGAGCTGTACGAGGACGAAGCGCAGCAGGGGCGGCGCCGCGAGGTCGAATCCGCGTCCCTGCTCCTCCGCCGCGATCCGGGCGAGCTCCGCGATCTGCTCGTCAGGGTCGAGTCCGCGCAGGTCATGGGTCTCCCAGGGCAGCTCCACCTCGTGGTGGACGACCTGGACGGGGGTACCGACCTGCTCATGCCGGAATCCGGAGCGGAGGTTGGGGTGCCTGCGCAGCAAGGCCTGGGCCGCGGCGCGCAGCGCCCGTACGTCGAGCGCGCCGTCCATGCCGAGGAAGAGCTGCACGGTGTAGACGTCCGCGGCGTCCTGGTCGAACAGGGCGTGGAACAGCAGCCCTTCCTGCATCGGTGAGAGCGGCAGGACGTCGGCGAGCTGAGGGCAGGCCCCCTCCAGGGCGTCGATCTCGTCCTGGGTGAGGGAGACCAGGGTGAGATCGGAGGGGGTGTGTCCGCCGGCTCCCGGCCGTTCGGCGTGGGCGGCGAGGGCGTCCAGGGCGCGGAACCAGGTCTCGGCGAGGTCCCGCACGTCGTCCTCGGTGAGCAGCCCGTCCGGCCAGCTCCAGGTTGCGTGCAGGTGCGCGCCGTCGTGGGAGTCCAGGGTCAGCGCGTCGACGTCGATGGCGTGGACGAGCGGCATGTCCTCGTCCCCGCCGCCGGATGCGCTCTGCGCTGCCCAGTCGGTGTCGGTGCCGGAGGTGAGGCGGCCGAGGTAGTTGAACCCGATCTGCGGGGCCGGCAGCGCCGCCAGCCGGGCCGCGGTGTCCGCATTGAGGTGGCGCAGCAGACCGTAGCCGATCCCGCTGTCGGGCAGGGCACGCAACTGCTCCTTGACCCGCTTCAGCGCCCGCCCGGCCTCCGCACCCCCGGCCCAGACATCGCCCCAGTCCACCACACCGGGCTCCAGCCGCACCGGATACAGGCTGGTGAACCAGCCCACCGTGCGCGACAGGTCGGCCCCCCCGACGACATCCTGCCGGCCGTGGCCCTCCAGATCGACCAGCACACCGGCCGCATCCGGATGCCCCTTGCGGCGCCGCCAGTCGGCGACCGCCAGCGCCAGACCGGTCAGCAGGACATCGTTGACACCCCCGTGGAAGACCGCGGGCACCCGCGTCAGCAACGGCTCGGTCCGCTCCGGCGGCAGCGTCAGCCGCAGATGCCGCACCGTGGCCACCGTGTCCCGCACCGGATCCAGAACACGCGCCCCGATCACCGGATCAGGCCCCTCCAACACCTCCGTCCACAACGGAAGCTCCTGAACACGAGCCGGGTCCCGGGCGAGCGCGGTGAGGCGCTCGGCCCAGCCCCGCAGCGACATCCCGACCGGCTCCAGCTCCCGGCCCCCAACCGCCGCGGCCAGATCCGGCAGCAGAATCCGCCACGACACCCCGTCGACCACCAGATGATGCAGCACCAGCAGCAACCGGCCCGGCACGTCCGGCCCGGCATCCAGCCACACCGCCCGGACCATCTCCCCCGCATCCGGCCGCAACGGCCACCCCCGCAGAGGATCACCGGTCAGCTCGTCCGGATCGGTCACCCGCCGGACCACACCCGCCGCGTCCACCGCACCCCGCGGCGCCGCCTCCAACTCCCACGCGCCGTCACCGCGTCGCAGTCTCAACCGCAACGCGTCATGGTGATCCAGCACCGTCTGCAACCCCGCCGTCAGACGCTCCCACGTCAGCCCGGCCGGCGTACGCACCAGCATCGACTGATGGAAACCCTCGACGGGCCCGCCGCGCTCCCGCAACCAGTGCGCGATCGGCGTCAGCGGCACCACACCGACGCCGTCATCCGGGACCGGCGCCGACACCTCGTCCGCATCCGTGGCCACCGCGGCGAGCGCGGCCACCGAACGGTGCTGGAAGACATCACGAGGGGTGAGGACCAGACCGGCGGCACGCGCCCGGCTGACCAACTGGATGGAGACGATGCTGTCCCCGCCCAGGTCGAAGAAACTGTCGTCCACACCGACCCGCTCCACCCCCAGCACATCGGCGAACACCGCACACAGGGCCTCCTCCCGCGCCGTGGCAGGAGCCCGCCCGGTGATCGCCGACCCGAAATCGGGCGCCGGCAGAGCACGCCGGTCCAGCTTGCCGTTCGGCGTCAACGGCAACCGCTCCAGCACCACGAACGCCACCGGCACCATGTACTCCGGCAACTCCGCACCCAGATGCCTCCGCAGCCCTTCGGCATCCGGGACATCCGCCGCACCCCCGGCCACGACATACGCCACCAGCTGCTTCACACCCGCCCGGTCCTCCCGGGCGATCACCGCCGCATGCCGCACCAACGGATGCCGCGCCAGAACCGCCTCGATCTCCCCCAACTCGATCCGGAAACCCCGGACCTTCACCTGCTCATCCGCACGGCCGACATACTCGATCGCCCCGTCCGCACGCCACCGCACCACATCACCCGTGCGATACATCCGACCACCCGCACCACCGAACGGATCCCCCACAAACCGCTCCGCCGTCAAACCCGGACGACACAAATACCCACGAGCGAGGCCGTCGCCTGCGAGGTACAGCTCTCCTGTGGCGCCCACGGGCACCGGCTGCAGCCCCGAGTCGAGCACATACGCCCGGGTGTTGGAGATGGGGCGGCCGATCGGCGGTGCCTGTGTGCCGGGGTCTGCCTCGCGGTCGCTGTACCAGGCGGTGGCGTAGACGGTGGCCTCGGTCGGGCCGTAGATGTTGGCGATGCGGCAGCCCGGGATGGCGGTGCGGATGGCGCTGACGGCGTGGGCTGAGAGGGCCTCACCGGCCAGTACGACGGTTTCCGCGGAGGCGTTCACCTCGCCGTGCGCGAGTACCTGGGCGATCGCCGACGGCACGGCGCTGACCAGGCTGCCCGACCATCCGTCCGCGGTCCGCTCGGTGAGGGCGAGCAGGTCTCGCACCACCTCGATGCTGCCGCCGCAGCACAGTGGTCCGAACGTCTCGAAGACGGAGACGTCGAAGTTGAGCGAGGTCGACGCGAGGACGCGGCTCAGCTGCCGGGGTCCGAGGTCGGTGGCCGCCCAGGTCACGAGGCCGACGGCGCTGGAGTGGGACACCACGACGCCCTTGGGCCGTCCGGTGGAGCCCGAGGTGTAGATCACGTACGCGGGATGCTGCGGTCGCAGCGGGGCGGTGCGGTCGGCGTCGGTGGGGTTGTGTCCGGGGTGTCCGGCGAGCAGCTCGGCCGTCTCGGGGGTGTCGAGCAGCAGTGTGGCCCGGCCGCTGCCGTCGGCCGCGGTCCGGGTCACGATCGTCCCGGTGACCGTGAGCACGATCGCCGGCCCGGCGTCGTCGAGCATGTAGGCGATCCGCTCGGCCGGGTAACCGGGGTCCACCGGAAGGTAGGCGGCGCCGGCCTTGAGGATGGCGAGCAGCGCCACGATCATCTCGCCGGAGCGGGGTACGGAGAGCGCCACGACGCTTTCGGGACCGGCGCCGTGTGCGATCAGCAGATGGGCGAGCCGGTTGGCACGCGCGTTGACTTCCGCGTACGTCAGCGTCTCGCCCTCGAAGACGACCGCCGGGGCCTGCGGGGCGCGGGCCGCCTGCGTTTCGAACAGCTCGGGCAGGGAGGCGGTCGGCGTCACCTGTGCGGTGGCGTTCCACTCGACGAGGACGCGTTCGCGTTCCTGGACGGTCAGCAGATCGAGTCCGCCGATGGGCTTGTCGAGTCCGTCGGGGGTGAAATGGCCGAGGAGGTCGAGGAAGCGCCGCTGGTGATCGGCGAGTTCGTCGGAGCCGTAGAGCTCCGGATTGCCGTCCAGGTCGATGCGCAGGCCGTCGACCGTACCCCGGCAGTGTTCAGGCTGCCCGTGCTCGGCGGTGCCGGTGCCGCGACCGTCCACGACGAGCGACAGATCGTCGACGGGACCGCCGCCGAGGTTGTGCACCGTGCCGCGGTGGCCGTCGAAGCTCAGGTCGTAGTCGACCATGACGATGTTGATGTGCGGGCCGACGAGGCGGTGTTCGTCCCCGGAGAGTTCGAGATCCCGGCGCAGGTCCTCGACGCGGTAGCGCTGGTGCTTCAGCGCGCGGCGCAGTTCCCCGGATGCCTGGCGGACGGCTTCCGCCACGGTGGTGCCGGGGTGCAGGTCCAGCCGGAACGGCAGGACGCCCGACATCATCCCGGGAATGGTGCGGGCACGCCCGGCTGCTCGGGCCACCACCGGCAGGCCGAGGACCACCTGCCGGTTGCCGGTCATCCGGTGCAGGTAGACGGCGAGTGCCGCGACCAGGACGGCGGGCCAGGCGACCTCCGCCTCGCGTGCGGTGGCGCGCAGTTCGGCCAGCGTCGCCTCGTCGAGGAAGGCGGTTTGGCGCTCCAGCCGTTCGGGGAGGGCCGGCGTACGCTCGGCCAGGCCGGCGGCGTGGGGCCGATCGGCGAAGCGTGACATCCAGTACGCGCGGTCGCGGGCGAACCGGTCGGAGGCCCGGTACGCCGCCTCGTCGTCGAGGAGTTCGGTCAGGGAGCCGAATGGCGGTGCGGGGCAGGGAAGTCCGGCCGCCAGCGCGGTGTAGATCTCGGCGACGCGGCGGCCGACGAGGGACAGGCCGAGGCCGTCCATGACGATGTGGTGGTATCGCTGATACCAGAAATACCGGTCGTCCGCCACCTTGAACAGCGCGAAGGCGAACAGCGGGCCGTTCGTAGGGTCGACCGGCCGGCGCATGTCGGCGCGCATCCAGCTCTCGGCGCAGGCTCGGGGAGAGCCCTCGCGGCTGACGTCGACGAACGACATGCTCCAGTCGGCGCACTCTTCGACGACCTGTGCCGCCCTGCCGTCCTCCTCCACGACCCGGATCCGCAGCGTTTCCGCCTCGGTCACGGTGCGGCGCAGCGAGCTCTCGAAAAGCGCGGGATCGATCTCGCCGTGGATGTCGATGTATTCGGCGATATTGAAGAGCGGATTCGCCGGCCGAAGCCGCTGGGCAAGCCAGATACCGGACTGCGCGGCCGTGAGCGGCAGGCTGGCAATCTGATAACCGGTCATGGTTTATCCGTCCTGGTCGTTCGATTGTGCATCGATGACGAATCGAGCGCGGCTCAAGGAAATCCGGCGCGAGGAAATCGGAGATCGGAGAAGACTAAAATCTGGGCGGGTTAACGGAGCAGGAACCGACTCATGCTCGGAGATGTCGATCCGCAAGCCACTTCCCGGGCAGGAGCACCTGGAATTACCCATGAGTGCACCGGGAACAGTGGTGACGTAATTCCGGCACGGGACATCAGAGGGACGTCGGTCGGCGGGCCCGCGGGAGCCCGGGGCGGCTCAGCGGGCGGCGGCCTTGCGGTAGGCGCCGACGGCTGCGGGGACGACCACTGCGAGCAACAGTCCGATGAGCACGAGGGAGAGCGGGATGGGGTACTGGACGGGGAGCGCGCTCTTGCCGGTGCCGGTCGAGGTGTTGCCGAACAGCTCACGGCAGGCGGCCACCACGGCACTCACGGGGTTCCACTCGCACAGCAAGCGCAGCCAGTCCGGCAGGCCGTTCAGCGGGATGAACGCGTTCGAGAGGAAGGTGAGCGGCATGACCAGCATGAACGCGATGGAGTTGACCGCCTCGGCGCTGCGCGCCAGCAGGCCGATGAGCGCGCCGAGCCAGGACATGGCATAACCGAGCAGCAGCAGGATCCCGAATCCGGCGAGGGCTTTCGGCAGGCCGTTGTGCACCCGCCAGCCGATGAGGTACCCGACGACGGCCATCGCGACGCAGGCGATGACCGCGAGTGTCACATCGGACAGGGTGCGTCCGATCAGTACGGCCGACCGGGACATGGGGAGCGAGCGGAAACGGTCGACCACACCGTTGCCGAGGTCTCCGGCGACACCGAGCGCGGTGTTGCCCACGTTGGTGAGCATCATCTGGGTGAAGATGCCGGCCATCAGATACGAGCGGTAGTCGCTGCCCGGCACGGAGATCGCGCTGCCGAACAGGACGCCGAAGACGGCCACGTACGCGACGGGCATCAGCGTCACGCTGAGGAGCTTCTCCGGGATGCGGGCCAGGTGTTTCATGTGCCGGCCGAACAGTGCGGAGACATCGCTGACAAGTTCCATGGCGCCCTCGTCCTACCCTTCCTTGCTGGTGGTACCGCCGGTGAGGGCGAGGAACACATCGTCGAGCGAGGGCCGCCGTACGGCGAATCCGGCGGGGCGCACCTGGGCGGCGTCCAGGGCGGACGCTGCCTCGGCGACTGTTTTGAGCTGGTCCTGCAGGGCTACGGAGACCACGCGTCCGTTCTGTTCGACGGCCGGCTCAGTGGCGGTGACATCCCGCAGTGCGGTGACGGCGGCAGGAATCGCGGCGTCGTCCTGCACGGTCACTTCGAGTCGTTCGCCACCGACCTTGGCCTTGAGCTCGTCGGAGGTGCCGTCGGCGATCACCCGGCCGCCGTCGATCACGGCGATCCGGTCGGCGAGCTGGTCGGCTTCCTCAAGGTATTGGGTGGTCATCAGGACCGTGACGCCGCCGGCGAGCTGCTCGCGGATCATGTCCCACAGGATGAGCCTGCTGGTCGGGTCGAGGCCGGTGGTGGGCTCGTCGAGGAAGAGGACCTTGGGGTCGGCGATGAGGCTGGCGGCCAGGTCGAGCCGTCTTCGGGTACCGCCGGAGTACGTCTTGACCTGCCGCTCGGCGACATGGCCCAGGTCGAGCCGGTCGATCAGGGCGTCGGCGCGGTCCCTCGCAGTGCGGCGGCCCAGACGGAAGAGCACCCCGATGAGCTGGAGGTTCTCCCTGCCAGTGAGTCTTTCGTCGAGTGCCGCGTACTGGCCGCTGAGGCCGATCCGGCGACGCACCTCGCGCGGCTGGATGCGCACGTCGTATCCGGCGACGCGCGCACGGCCCTCATCAGCTTCCAGAAGCGTGGCCAGCACCCGCACCATGGTCGTCTTGCCCGCTCCGTTGGGACCGAGGATGCCGAGGAGCGTTCCGGTGGGGACAGAAAGATCCACACCGCGCAGCGCCTCGTGATCCCCGTATCTCTTTCGAATCCCTTCGGCCTCTATGCCGATTTCCACGAATTCACACCTCACGTACTTGGCATTGCATTCTGCACCCCATGGGACATGGGCGCGCAAAGATGTAACCAATGGCATGCAACCGCATTAGCAAAGAAGTTCGTAACCCCCCCCCGCCGTCTACCACGAAATGCTGATAAGCATTTTCCTCTCCAGCGGCAGCGTCACTACATCAACAGCCACATGCCCCTGTCAAGCGATCACCCGAACGCCAAAGCAACACCCGTCGGTAACTTAACCGTCGACAGCAGAGGAGGCGAAGGCCGGCCACCAGGACCTCACCCGTTTTCACCCTCTTTCACCGCGCCGCTCCCCAGTCCGGGCGGAAAAACCTGTCCATTAATACGTGGGCGCGACACCTATCGTTCCGACTGCGCATTGATTTTATCCACCAAGGAAACATCAAGTAAATTATCGGAACTCTTGCAGGTACTGCTCCGGCGCCGCGTCACTCCTGACACGTGCTCACATACCTTGGGAGGGTACTTATTTGCGACATGAGGACGGTGAACCGGCAATCCAGTCAAGCGGCTGACGGTGCGTTCGGTTGGGCACGCCCCCGGGGGATGCGGGTGTTGGCAACCGGTTTCACGGCGATCTGCTGGGTCTTCTGATCGAGCGTCATCCGATGGACCAGCAGGTCGGCACGTACCTCCAGCGCAAGTTCGAGGTTCATCCAGGGCGGTTCCGCGGCCGTCGCCGTCGGCGACGCCAGGCCGGCGACGACTGCGACGCCGAGACCGACACGCACAGCAGACGCACTCTGCGCAGCATGCGCAGTCCGGTGGTTCCGAGGGGTCTTGTGCCGAGAGACCTGGGAGGGGGACGACGCCGCCCCGCTGCCCTGGGCCGTGTCTGATCGTTGCTGTTGTGGTGGGCCGAGGTGAGGTGGCGGGTGCGGGGTGGAGTCGATCGCGGGGGCCGCCGGCGCCGCCGTGGTGGGCGACCGCGGTGTCCCGCGGGTCCGTCCCTCCCGACGTGCCCGAAGGCAGGGGGATGTCCGGGGCGCAGAGCATCGCGCTCCACGGACCTGCTGGACGCGAGCGGCCCGTGTCTGCCCTCCGTCAGGGGCGCGGCGTCGGTGGCCGCCGACCGAACGCGGCGGTGTCCAGCAGACGCCGCATGGTCAGCGCGATCGGACGCTCGACGAACCGATGCACGAGGTACGACAGGACGACGAGGCCGCCGGCCGTGATGCCGACCAGGAGCAGCGGGTGGAACCGGTCGCCGTAATGGTGCGCGATCGTCATTCCGATCGTGTCGTGCAGCAGGTAGAGCGGAAAGGTCATCGTGCCCGCGACGGTCAGCCCCCGCCATCGGACCCGACGGGTCCAGCCGAGCGCGATGGTGGCGATCAGCAGGAAGAACCCGGTGGCCACCAGGACCAGCCAGCCGCGCCACGGTGACCAGGTGTCCCAGTTGTTGCGGCCGCCGGTGGGTGCCAGGAGGAAGTGCAGAGCCAGCAGCCAGGACATGGCGACGATGCCCCACAGCAGCGGTGTCGGCCGGTACCGGTACATGAGGTAGAAGGCCATGCCCGCGATGAAGTACGGCGCGGACGTGGGGTTCGTCACGAGGGTGAGCAACGGGATGCGGGCGGCCGGCGCGAGCACCGCGGCGACCGTCCACAACCCGCAGAAGAGCACCACCCGCTGGTAGCTGAGGCCCTTCCACACCACGGCCGCGAACGTGAGGTAGAAGCAGAGCTCCGGCCAGAGCGTCCAGTAGACCGGGTCCAGGTTGACCACACCCAGGGGGGCCTGCAACATGGTCAAATTCGCGAGGAGCACCCGCGGGTGAGGGCGCCCGAACGGACTGTCGACGCAGTAGATGACACACGCCGACACCGCGATCGCGATCCAGTACATCGGGTACAGGCGGGTGACGCGCGAGATGAAGAATTCCCGCGGGGTGCGCCCCCACGCGCTCATGCAGATGACAAAGCCGCTGATCAGGAAGAACAGGTCGACACCGAGCCGTCCGAAGGCGAAGTAGCGGTGCAGGTCCGGGAAGGTGTTCTCGTACGGGCGGCCCCAGACGGCCTCCATCGCCCCCGGGGTCTGGCCGACGAAGTGGAAGAGCACCACCGACAGCGCCGCCAGGAACCGCAGCCCGTCCAATGCCGCGAGCCGCTCCTTCCGGACGCCCGCCCCGGCCACCGTCGTCCGGCCCGTGGGCGCCGCCGGCGGCACCGGCATCACTGCCTGCGCGGCCTCTCTCTCGTTGCGCGGTCTTGTGGCCACGTCGGCCGATACCCCGCGGTCCACCTGGGTCATGCGTCTCCCGTTCCACGATGGTCGTTCGCTGACGGGGCCCGGCCCTGGCACACCGGCCACATGCCCGGCGGCGGATGACACCGTTTCCGAACTCTTGTTCCTTCCGCTTCAGGCGGGTGATGGCACCATCCTGGCCCACAGGCCGCCCGTACCCACTGTCAACCGGGAGACACGGGTTCCACCTGGGTGAGAGCCGGCCCGCGCACCTCCTCCAACCGGGTCGCGCCTCACCTGGACGGGCGCTGGTGGGTGTGCGACTGGGCGGAGGTGTTCAAGCCGAGGCGTACGACGGCTGCCGGGTCGCAGGGAGCCGGTCGGGGTGGAGGCTTTCGAGGACGTCGTCGTGGTTGCCGGCGGCGGCCGTACGGACGTGTCGTCGTGGGGCGGAATCCTCGGTGTCGGCGCCTCGACGCGCGGCGTCCGCGGTGTGATCACGGACGGCGCCTGCCGGGACGTGGCGCAGGCGCGCGAGATCGGCTTTCCGGTGTTCGCCCGCGCCCCGGTGCCGGTGACCGCACGGGGGCGGCTGCGGCAGAAGTCGGCCGGCGAGCCGGTGACCGTGCACAACGTCCGGATCCGCCCAGGCGGCCAGGCAGCGCAACTCGGAAGAGCCGTGATCGTGGTGCCGTAGCCACGACGGTCAGTCCAGGTCGGCCTGCCACAGGTCGGGGCCGAAGACCTCGTACTGGATGTCGTGCGGAGCGACCCCGTGCTCGATCAGCCGGCTTCGTACGGCCTGCATGAAGGGCAGCGGCCCGCACAGGTAGTAGAGGGCGTCGCCGGGGATGTCGACGGCGGTCGGGTCCATCAGTCCCTCGAAGACCCCGTCCACCGGTTCGAGGCTGTGCGCGTCCTTTTCGTACCAGACGTACATCCGCGCGTCCCGCAGCGCCAGCACGTCGTTGACCACTTGCCGCCGCAACGGGAAGGACACCTCGTCGAGGTCGGCGTGGAGCACGGTGATCGACAGCCCGGAGTCGGCCGCGACCAGGTGCGACAGCATGCCCGCCATGGGGGAGATCCCGATGCCCGCGCTGGCGAACACCACCGGCCGTCCCGAGTCGTCGAGCACCACGTCGCCGTACGGCAGCGACAGCGTCAGGACGTCGCCCACCCCGACGGAGTCGTGCAGCAGCACCGACATCTCGCCGTCGGGGTCGCCGCCCTCGCCACGCACCCGCTTCACCGAGAACTGGCGGTGCTCGCCGTCGTCTGCACGGGTCAGGCTGTACTGGCGCGGCTGGAGCTTCCCGTCGGGCATCCGCATCCGGACGGTGACGTACTGGCCCGGCAGTGAGGTCTTCACCAGGCGGTCGTCGTTCCGCTTGACCACGAAGGTGACCACATCGCCGGTTTCCTTGATCTTCCGCTCCACCTGCCAGTCCCGCCAGACCGTCTCCGGCCGGACCCCCCGGGCGCTGTAGAGGCCGCGCTCCTGGTTGATCAGGGCGTTGGCCATCAGCCAGTACACCTCGTCCCAGGCCGCGGCGACCTCCTCGGTGACCTCATCGCCCAGGACGTCTCCGATCGCCCACATCAGGTGGTCGTGGACGACCTGGTACTGGTCCGGGCGGATACCGAGCGAGGCGTGCTTGTGGGCGATCCGGCGCAGCAGTTGCTCCGGCACCCGCTCCGGTGTCTCCACCAGGGTCGTGGCGAAGGCGGCCACCGAGCCGGCCAGGGCCTGCTGCTGATGGCCGTGCGCCTGGTTGCCGCGGTTGAACACGCCGTCGAGGAGTTCGGGATGCGCGGAGAACATGTGCCGGTAGAAACGCTGGGCGATCTCACCGATGCGGTCGGCGACCACGGGGAGCGTGGCGGTGATGACGGGACGGGACTTGTCGGAGAGCACGAGTCTTCCCTCCCGAGGGCCGTGGGGACTCCTGGTCCGCCCCAGGTACCCGTCGCCTCCTGTATGACACGGCCGGCCCGGCGGGCCGCCGAACGCTCCTGCCGTCCCCGTGCACCGGCGGTCCGACCAGGTGATCGTCACAGGTTGCGGATCCGTTCCTGGCCGCGATCGCTGCCCGGACCTGCTGGGCGGGACCGTCGCCCGCGAGGCAGGCCTCTCCCGGTCCTGGCTCTGCGACCAACCGGACCTGAGAGCCCAAAACGCCGGCGCATCCATGAACGCGCTCTCGGCGACCGGGGCAGTGCCGCACACGCGCGCTGATGCGCCCGCCGGGTTCACGAGATGCCGCACCTGTGCGGCGCGGCCATCCTGGTCATCCAGGCCCGGCCCGGCCGTCAGGAGTGTTGGGCGGGAGGGAAAGGTGATGACAATGGAGCTGTTCCCGCCGATCCCGCTCTCCGAGTGGCGCGACACCAAGGAGACACTCCATCGCTTCGCGCAGATCGTCGGGAAGGTCCGTCTCGCCGCCAGCGCCCGGCGCAATCACTGGTGGAACGTCCCGTTCCACCTCACGGGACGCGGCACCACCACTCGCCCGATGGGACAGGTCGACGGCAACCCGATCTTCACGATGGACTTCGACTTCGTCGCACACCGGCTGGTTGTTTCGACCCTGGACGGCCGGGAGATCTCCCTCCCGCTCATCGGCCGGTCCGTGGCGTCCTTCCACGACGCGGTCATGGGCTCGCTGGCCGCGCTGGGCGTCCGGGTGCGGCTCGACGTACCCAGGCCCTTCGACCTGCCCGACTCCGACCGGCCGTTCGCCGAGGACACCGAGCACGCGACCTACGATCCCTCGCAGGCCAACCGCTACTGGCGGGTCCTCAGCCAGGTGGCGTCGGTACTGGAGGAGTTCGCCGCAGGGTATTCGGGGAAGGTGAGCCCGGTGCACCACTTCTGGCACACCTTCGACATCGCCCACACCCGGTTCTCCGAGCGTCACATCGAGCAGCCCGAGCAGATCGACCCGGTCACCCGGGAGGCGTACTCCCGGGAGGTGATCAGCTTCGGCTTCTGGTTCGGGGACGACACCTTCCCCGAACCCGCGTTCTACTCCTACACCGCTCCGGAGCCCGCGCACCTGGCCGAGGAGCCGCTCAGGCCCGCGGCGGCACACTGGGTTGCCCGGGGCAACGGCCACCTGGCCGTACTGCGGTACGACGAGGTCCGCACCGAGGCCGACCCGCGTGCCGCCGTGCTCGCCTTCTACGAAAGCGCCTACCGGGCCGGTGCCCGACGCGCCGGATGGCAGATCGAACCACTGGCATGCCCTGGCGGAGTGACGGACCCGCAACTGCGGTTCCACCGGCCCCGTCCCGCTTCCGGCTGAGGCCAGGCAGCAGCCGCGAACCGCACGTCGGCACGGCCACCCGGCCACTGCCGCCTCCGGCGTCCCCGCCGCGAGGGCCCTCGTCGCGGGCCGGTGGACCACCTCGGCCCGGGGCTCCCCTGCCCGGGTCCGTCGCCCCGGAGTCATCCGGCTCCAGGTGCCCGCGGTGCGCGCCCGGGCTAAGCTCCCCCTATGCCTCGTCCATCTCATCGGGGCGTTTTCCGGCCCGAGCGGGCCCGGGGTCCTTCGTCGGCAGACGGGGATCGCCGCGTGCGGAGTGCGACCACGGCGGCGTACCGGATGCGCGCGCCGACCACACTGGTGACCGCGGCAGCGCTGGCGTTCGCCCTGTGCGGCCGCGGCGGCAACGACGTCACGCCGCGGGCCGGGGCCACGAAGCAGGTGCCGACGGCGAGCGGCGCGGCGGCCGGGTTCGCCCGGAGCCCCAGCAGGTCCGTCGACTGCCGCAAGGAGAAGTGCGTAGCGCTCACCTTCGACGACTCGCCGAGCGTCCGCACCCCGCGGATCCTGGACATCCTGCGCCGGTACCGCGTACACGCCACGTTCTTCACGCTGGGCAAGAACCACGTCGTGAGAGACCCGGGAACGGTCAGGCGGATGGCCGCGGAAGGCCACGAGGTGGAGACCCTCACCTGGTCCCACCGGATCCTCACCGAGATCAGCCCGGCCGACGCGCGCAAGGAGATCACCCAGGGCCGTGATGCGGTGGCAAAGGTCATCGGCCGCCGGCCGGTCCTGCTGCGCCCGCCGCAGGGCCGTACGAGCGCGGCCGTCACCGCGATCTGCCGGCAGCTCGGCATGGCGCAGGTCCTGTGGAGCGCCAGCGCGTTCGACTACCGGACCACCGACCCGGCGCTGATCACCAGCCGGATCCTGGCTCGGACCGGCCCCGGCGGGATCATCCTGCTGCACGACCGGGTGGACCCCACCAACCGCGGTTACAACGGTACGGTCGCCGCGATTCCCGGCATCGTCTCCGCCCTCAAGGCCCGCGGCTACACCTTCGTCACCGTCACCCAGCTCCTCGCCCCGGCCGAGCCCCAGCCAGGTGAGGTGTACGAGTGACCGGTCGCCGCCCCGGCGCGGGTTCGGGCAAGCCCGGTCAAGCTTGCTTGCCGGCTTCCCCCCATGTGGTCGGCAGTCTCTGGGAGTTCGACGACCACTCGAGGCCCGGGCCCTGCCCCGTGCGGGGTAGTGCACCGCCGATTCGGAGCCGGGGCGTCGCGGGATGACCATGTGGGGGGCGCCGGGACGGTCTGACCAGGGTCGATTTGATTTAGGTATGAGGTGATACCTATACTGGCGAGCATGTCCGCAAGCAGCGCGCCCGAACAGCGCATCGACCGCGTGGCCTCCGAGCTCGCGGCATGCCTGCCCGCGCTGCACCGGGCCCTGGAGCGGCGGGTCGCCACGGGTTATCCCCACCCCAAGCCGCCCGAGGGGCAGCTCGCGCTACTGCGGTTCGTCGCACAGCGCGAGGGAGCCACGGTCCGCGAGGCGGCCGAGGCTCTGCTGATGAAGCCCAACAATGTCAGCGCCCTGGTCTCCCAGCTCACGGAGCGGGGAGAACTGGAGCGTCGGCAGGACGGCGCCGACAAGCGGATCGCCCACCTTCACCTCACGGAGTCCTCGCGGCAGCGGATCGCCGAGGTGCGTGCTCTCGAGGAGAGCTACCTCGGCCAGGCGATCCTGTCCCTCACCGACGGAGAGCTGGACGCGCTCGGTTCCGCCGTCGGGGCGCTCAAAGCGCTGACGCGCCACCTCCACACCGCGGCCTGCTGACAGCAGGGTCACGGGCTCGCGCATGTTCCCGCGGTGAGGCGCCCGCCTCCCGCTTTCTCCTTTCCCGCATTCTCCTTTCCTGCCTTCGAGGACAGTCCTTTCGGGGCGGTTCTCGTCGTTCCCGGCCCCAAGTGTCCCGCCATGCCCCTTCGTCGGCCGACGAGGACGACCGGGCCGACTGTGGCAGTGCGGCCACTCTTCGTGTATTTCGTTCGTCCCCTCTGAGAAAGAAACGGCTCTCTCCATGGCGTCCACTTCCGTGGATATCTCCGCCCCGGCCACGGCTGCTTCCGCGCAGCCGAAGCCCGCAGGCCGCCGGGGCAACCCCTGGCTCGCCCTGATCGCAGTGTCGTTCGGCCTGCTCATGGTGCAGCTCGACGGCTCCGTCGTCGCCATCGCCAACCCGGCGATCGGCAAGGACCTCCATGCCAGTACCGCGGAACTGCAGTGGGTCACCAACTCCTACCTGCTCGCGCTCGCCGCCTCGATGATCCTCGGCGGCAAGCTCGGTGACCGGTTCGGCCGGCGTTTCCACTACCTTGTCGGCGTCGGCGGATTCGTCGTCACCTCGGTCGCCATCGGCCTGTCCGGCAGCATCGAGGGCGTCATCGCCTTCCGTGCCCTGCAGGGCCTGTGCGGCGGCATCCTGATGCCCAACACCCTGGGCATCCTGCGCGCTGTCTTCCCCCCGAAGAAGTTCGCGCTCGCGGTGGGCATCTGGGGTATGGTCTCGGCCGTCTCGACCTCGCTGGGCCCGATCGTCGGCGGCCTGCTCGTCGAGCACGTCAACTGGGCGGCGGTCTTCTACCTGAACGCGCCGATCGGCGTCGTCGCGCTGCTGTTCAGCATGGCGGTTCTCGCTGAGTCCAAGAACTCCACCGGCCACCACCGCTTCGACGTCGCCGGTGTCGTCCTGCTCGCCGCGGGTCTGCTCGCGCTCGTCTTCGGCATCGTCAAGGGCGAGACCTGGGGCTGGACCTCCGCCGGAACCCTCGGCTCCATCGCCCTCGGCCTGGCTCTCCTGGCCTTCTTCGGCTGGTACGAGACCCGGCAGGAACACCCGCTGCTGCCGATGCGCCTGTTCCGCAACCGGTCGCTGACCACCGGTGCGGTCATGACCCTGCTGAACTTCTTCGTGATGCTCGGCGGCATCTTCTTCATCATGCTGTACCTGCAGAACGTGCGCGGCTACACGCCGGTCGAGGCCGGTATCAGCACGCTGCCGATGTCGATCGCCTCCCTGTTCGCCTCTCCGATCGGCTCCCAGCTGACCGCTCGCTTCGGCCCGCGCGTCACGATTCCGCTGGGTCTGGTCCTGTCGGCCGCCGCCATGTTCTCCATGCTCACCTGGACCGTCGACTCCTCCTACGCGACCATGTGGCCGCCGTACATCGCGATGGGCCTCGGCGTCGGCATCGTGCTGCCCGCCACCGCCGCCGCGATCATCGGCAACGCGCCGGTCAAGGACGGCGGTGTGGCCTCCGGCCTGCAGTCCACCATGTTGCAGATCGGCGGCGCTCTCGGTACCTCCGTGCTGGTCACCGTGATCGCCGGCAAGGTCGGTTCTTCGCTGTTCGGTGAGCTCACCGGCGCGGGCGTCCCCCCTGCCACGGCCCACGGTCTCGAGAAGGCCGAGGACGCCGTCGCGATGGGCATCGCCCCGGTCTCCTCCGACATGCCGGCGCAGATCAAGGCCGCGGTCGTCGAGGGCAGTGGCCAGGCGTTCGTCAACGGTCTGCACTCCGCCGTCACCGTGACCGGAATCCTGTGCCTGATCGGTGCCGTGGCCGCCGTGATCGGCATCAAGAGCCGTGCCGAGGAGGCGAAGAACGGCGCGGACGACGTGCCGGTCGCCGCCGTGCACTGAGCGACGGCACACACGCGAGGCAGCGGCGCCGCCGGGACCACGTCCGGCCCCGGCGGCGCCGCTTTCACATGTCCGCCCGGGCTCACGCCGCTGTGCTCGGATTCCATATGACTTGACTTTCATTCACACCCCCCACCCGCTCACCAACCAGCACCCCCTGAGCGTCACCGGCAGAGCCTGCTCTCCTTTGTGACAGCGCTCCACAAAGCAGCCGGCGCCATTGAGGCGGATCTTCGCCAGAAACATGAACGGCATGCATAAGACAGCATGTAAAACATTCACTTGTCGAATGTGAGGCTGGCCACTTCACTGATGGCATGACCACTCCACCCACCTCCGACATCGACCTCTTCGCCGACGAGGTAGTGCTCGACCCCTACCCCGTTTACGCCGACCTGCGGGAGCAGGGCTCCGTCGTCCACCTCCGGAAGAACGATGTCTACGCGCTGACGCGGTACGACGCCATCCGTGGCGCACTCGCGGACTGGGAGTCGTTCTCCTCGACCTCGATCGCGTTCAACCCGATGGCCAACGAGGCACTCACCGGCACCTCGCTCGCGTCCGATCCGCCGACGCACACCCAACTGCGCGCCACGCTCACCGAAAATCTCTCGCCGCGTGCGCTGCGTGGTCTGAAGGGCCGGATCGAGGCGAAGGCGGACGCTCTCGTCGCAGAGCTCGTCGAGAGGGGCTCCTTCGAGGCGATCGACGCCCTCGCTCGGGCATTCCCGCTGGAGGTCGTCGCGGACCTGATCGGCTTCACGGGTCACGTGCGCGACAACATGTTGCGCTGGGGCCAGGCCGCCATGCAGGTCCTCGGTCCCATGAACCAGCGCACGGCCGAGAACTTCCCGATCGCCGGCGAACTCTACGGCTGGTGCTCCCAGGTCAGGGCCACCGACCTGGCCGAAGGATCCGTGGGCCGCGGCATCTTCGACGCCGAGGCACGTGGCGCCATCCCGCCGGACACGGCCGGCCACATCATCCACCAGTACCTCGGTGCCGGCGTCGACACCACCATGGCGGCGATCGGCAACATCGTCGCCCTCTTCGGCTCGCACCCCGACCAGCTCGAACTGGTCCGCAACGACCCGTCGCTGGTACCGGCGGCATTCAACGAGGTGCTGCGCTTCTGGGCTCCCGTCCACGCCTGGGGCCGGCGCGCCACCAAGGACGTCGACGTCGACGGGGTCGTCATCCCCGCGGGTGCGCAGATCGCGATCCTGTTCGGCGCCGGCAACCGCGACCCCCGGCACTACGAGAACCCGGACGCCTTCCTCGTCGAGCGCAATCCGATCGACCATCTCTCGTTCGGCTACGGCCCTCACGGCTGCGCGGGCCAAGGACTCGCCCGCCTGGAGGCCCACGCTGTGATCGAAGCGCTTTCCCGGCGTGTCGAGCGTCTCGTCGTCGGACCCGAGGTCCGTGTTCCCGGCAACACCACCCGGAGCATCGAGAAGCTCCCCGTCCTGGAGGTGATTCCCGCTTGACTTCCTCCCCCGCCTAAAGGCGGGGGATTCCAGCGGTCGCCCGCTGGGCTTCCTGCTTCGCCGACGACCGCCCCGTCCGGGAGGACTCCCGTTGAGGTCTTACACCGTCTCCACAGGCGGATGCCGCCAGCCCGGCGGCCAGGATGTTGCGTGCCGCGTTCACGTCGCGGTCGTGCACGGTGCCGCACTCGCACGTCCACTCCCGGACGTTCAGCGGCAGCTTCTCGCGGACCGTGCCGCAGTCCCCGCACAGCTTCGAGCTGGGGAACCAGCGGTCGATCACCACGAGTTCACGCCCGTACCAGGCGCACTTGTACTCCAGCATGATGCGGAGGTCCGTCCAGGCCGCGTCCGAGATGGCGCGCGCGAGCCTGCCGTTCCTCAGCAGGTTGCGGACGGTGAGGTCCTCGATCACGACCGTTTGGTTCTCACGGACGAGACGAGTCGAGAGTTTGTGGAGAAAGTCCCGGCGGCGGTCGGTGATCCGCGCGTGGATACGGGCCACGCGGCGGCGGGCCTTGGCCCGGTTCGCGGAGCCCTTCGCCTTCCGCGACAGTTCCCGTTGCGCCTTCGCCAGGCGGTCACGGTCGCGGCGCTCGTGCCGGGGGTTGACGATCTTCTCCCCGGTCGACAGGGTCACCAGGGACGTGATGCCCGCGTCGATACCGACCGCGTTCGTCGTGGCCGGAGCCGACGCGATGGTGTCCTCACACAGCAGGGACACGAACCAGCGCCCCGCAGCATCGCGGGACACCGTCACCGTCGTGGGCTCTGCGCCCTCGGGCAGCGGACGCGACCAGCGGATGTCCAGCGGCCCGGCCATCTTCGCCAGCGTCAGGTGGCCGTCGCGCCACTTGAAAGCCGAGCGGGTGTACTCCGCCGATGCACGGGACTTCTTCCGGCTCTTGAAACGCGGGTACTTGGCGCGCTTGGCGAAGAAGTTGGCGAACGCCGTCTGCAGATGCCGGAGCGCCTGCTGGAGCGGGACGGAGGACACCTCGGCCAGGAAGGCCAGTTCCTCGGTCTTCTTCCACTGCGTCAGCGCGGCGGAGGACTGCACGTAGGAGATGCGGCGCTGCTCGCCGTACCAGGCGCGGGTGCGCTCCTGAAGCGCCTTGTTGTACACGAGGCGGACGCAGCCGAACGTGCGGGACAGCTCCGCTGCCTGCTCGTCCGTGGGGTAGAAGCGGTACTTGAACGCCCGCTTGACCTGCTGCGCCATTCCTCACATTCTACCAACTCCCGTATGAGTCAAGGGCGTCGACCGATGGCCGACAGACGCCGAATCGCCCCGGCGGCGATTCGGCTTTCCCTGACCTGCTCCGCAGGAGTCCGTTTCTCCCCCGCAAGCGGGAGGTACCCCCACCCCGGCCTGAAGGCCGGGGTATCCACGGAGGAATTCCGATGAAGATCGTTCTTGACCGCTCCCGCTGCGAGGGCCACGGCCTGTGCGAGGAGGCCGCCCCACAGCTCATGCACCTCGACGACGAGGGCGAGCTCGTGCTCGACCGCGAGGAGGTCGACGAAGCCGACGCCGCCCTGGCGAACTCCGCCGTCCGCGTGTGTCCGGTCGCGGCGCTGAGGCTCGTATGAGCGGCGGCACGATCGACCGCGTCGTTGTCGTCGGCAACGGGATCGCCGGGCTCACCGCGGCCGATACGCTCCGTGAGGCCGGCTTCGACGGCGAGCTGACCGTCGTCGGCGACGAACCGCACCCGGCGTACAGCCGACCGGCTCTGTCGAAGGCGCTCCTGCTCGACGGCGGTGACATGTCGTCGCACGAGCTTCCGCCGGCCGGCCACGGGGCGACCGAACTCCTGGGCGTACGTGCGACCGGACTCGATATCGATCGTCGGCTCGTCACTCTCGACGACGGTACGGCTCTGCCGTACGACCGCGTCGTCCTCGCCACCGGCTCCCGGGCGCGACGGTTGTCCGACCTGCCCGAGGAGCTCACCTTGCGGGGACTCGACGACGCGCTGTCCCTGCGAAGCCGGTTGGCGGGCCGGCCGTCGGTCGTCGTGGTCGGCGGGGGCCCGCTCGGGATGGAGATCGCCTCGGGGTGCCTGGCCGCGGGCTGCCGGGTCACCCTCGTCTCCCAGGGGGCACCACTGATCCTCCAGCTCGGTCCGTACCTCGCCGGCGTCTTCGTCAAGGCCGCGCTGGACCTCGGGCTCACCATCGTCGAGACCGGGTCGGCACGGCTCGAACGGGGTGAGGGGGGCGCTCGGGTCGTCCTTGACGAGGGCGCGATTCTCGAGGCGGAGATCCTCATGACCGCCGTCGGCGACGTGCCCAACAC
This sequence comes from Streptomyces sp. JNUCC 63, assembly GCF_054366325.1. Classification (NCBI taxonomy): domain Bacteria; kingdom Bacillati; phylum Actinomycetota; class Actinomycetes; order Kitasatosporales; family Streptomycetaceae; genus Streptomyces; species Streptomyces sp. JNUCC 63. The sequence goes on from NZ_CM135963.1 coordinate 94,997, forward strand.
GGAGTGGCTCGCGGACACGGGACTTGCGGCGAAGGGCGCCGTCCAGGTCGACTCGCGCGGCCTTGTTCGCCCCGACATCGCGGCCGTCGGTGACCTCGCGGCCTTCCCCACTCCGTACGGCCTGCGCCGCATCCCTCTCTGGAGCAGTGCGATCGAGCAGGCGAAGGTCGCCGCAACGACACTTGTTCGCGGCGACGAAGCGCCGCCGCTCCGGTTCCAGCCGTACTTCTGGACCGAGCAGTTCGGACTGAGCCTCAAGGCGGTGGGCCATCTGCCGCTGGAAGGGGAACCGACGTACGTCGACGGCGGGCCCGGTGGTGGGCCGGCGTTGATGCGCTGGTCGCGAGACGACGGCACCGGTGCGGCCGCGGCGCTCAACTACCGGATCCCGATTCCCCGGCTGCGCCGTATGACCCAGGCAGCCGCATAAGGTTTGCTCCATGGGCGACGGCGGAGAGGGCACCACGGGTTCGGGGTTGGATCGACTGGCATCGGTCAACCTCAACCTGTTGGTGCCCCTCCTCGCGCTCCTCGAGGAACGTTCGGTGACCAGGGCGGCGGAGCGGGTCGGTCTGTCACAGCCGGCGATGAGCCACGCCCTCACGAGAATGCGGCGTCTGCTGGGTGACGACCTCGTCGTCCGACAGGGGACGGGCGTCACGCTGACCCCGCGGGCGCTGGAGCTGATCGCGCCGCTGCGCAGTGCCCTGCAACAGACGGCACACATCGTGAACTTCCCCTGCTTCGACCCCGCCACGGATCGGCGCGTCATCACCATCGCCATGACGAACAGCACGGCGTTCGTCGTCGGCCCTCGACTGACGCGGCTCATTGCCGAGCGTGCTCCTCACGCCACGTTGCGTCTGCGTACGATCACGGTGCCGACCGAGGCCACCTTCACCGACCAGGGCGTCGACGTCGTGCTGCTCTCCGAGGGGCACTTCTCTCCGTACCCGCGCGAGCGGCTGTACGACGACCGCTGTGTGGTGGTGGCCTCACCGGACACGCCACCGGAAGCAAGCGCGCTCGACCTCCTGACCACACAGCCGCACATCGTCGTCGACACCGATCGGCGAGTCTTCCCGTATTCGGTGCTCGAGGAGAAGGGTGTCCCCTACCGCGTCGGCCAGCTGATCTCCGACTTCCTGCTGGTCCCTTACCTGGTCGCACGCGCGGGCGGCGTCGCTCTCCTTCGCTTCCAGGTCGCCGCCGCCATGCGGGCGCTCGCCGACCTGCGGATCGAGGAGTTCCCGTTCCCGATTCCCGGGCTCGGGATCGACATGGTCTGGAACCCCCGACTGGCCGATCAGTACTTCGTCGAATGGCTTCGGGCGCTGCTGTTCGACGTCGCAACGCATCTCTGACACCGGCTGCGCTCACTGCGCCGGGCTGGGCCAGGAACCGGCCCGCGCGGCCGGCCCGGCCGCCGACGAACCACTCGGCATCACCGTCCGCGAGCACGCGACCCGTCCGGGCGTCGTCGTGGTGCTCGACATGGCCGGGTCGCCGAGCGCAGCCGTGCTGATCACGGCGCGGCCTTGCCCTCCGTCTCGTGACCGGTCCCGCGGGCGTGGTCAGGTCAGTAGCCGCACCCAGCCGGCGCCGAGCTCGTCGAGCATCTGGTCGCGTGTGAGCTTCCAGTCGGCACGGTCCCAGTTCTGGGCGACGAAGTCGAGCTGGGCCATCGCGAGGACGCCCCGGAAGCGGCGTTGATGGGGCTCGAGGCGCCCCGCCTTCGCCAGTCCGTCCTCGATGTCGCTGATGGCCTCCTCCATCCATCGCTCGACCAGGTCGGTGAGTTCTGGATCGATCACCGCGGCATCGCGGCCGATGCGGATGATCGGTCGGACGGCCGGCCAGCTGTCGGCGGTTCGCCGCAGCCACACCATGATCGCCTCCGGTGTCCCGTCGGTGACGGCGGCGACGAGATCCTGCGCCGTGGAGCCGCGCTCGGGGGAACGGACGCGCTGCAGCGCCTCGTTGAGCTGCTCGTCGATGAGCGCCTTCATCAGTTCGCTGCGGGAGGAGAAGTACGCGTAGAAGGTCACTCGTGTGGTGCCCGCCGCGGTCGCGATGTCGTCGACCGTGGTGGCGGCGTACCCCTGCGTCTTGAACAGTTCGAGACCTGACTCCAGCAGCAGCCGCCGGGTCATCTGCTTCTGAGCCTCACGCAGGTTCGCCATGGCGGCACCTTACCGCGGACTGCACGCGAAACGGTCAGGCCGACATCTGGAAATACATCATGATTTTTTCCTTGCCTGAGCGTAAAGCACATGACAACAATCACGGGACCTCGCGGTGATGCGGGTCACAACCCCATTCGGTCGCCACGTCACGACTCCGGTAGCCTCGTCTCCTCGCTCGGCGGGTCAGCCGCCGGGGGGTACGGCGGTCCCCCGGTCGGCGTCGTGACGGCCGCGTCAGGAGCCGCTGCGCTGATCTCCTTCGTGGTCGCGCGCAGAGCCCGGCCGTGTCGCGTCGGTCGCCGTGACCGTCGTGAACGGCAGCACGAGCCGGGAGGGGTGCTCGGCATCTCGGTAGATCTTGTGGGTGACGGGGCGGCCCACCGGCAGGTGGAAGGCGTCCGGCGGCAGCAGCGCGTTGTGCTCGTCGGCCAGCGGCTCGGCGTTGGAGAGCTCCACGACCAGCTTGTGGCCCGGCAGGAACGTCGCCGCGAACGGGTAGACCCGCAGCACGTACTCCTCGATCCTCCCCGGTTCGACCGGCACCGCGCGGGTGTGCGGGTGGTGGGGGTCGCCCTCCGTGGTGCGCTCCTCGTCGAGCTCGCGGTGCGAGGCCTTGAGGTAGGCGGTGGTGATGAGCTGGCGCTTGCCGCCCGGGGCCTCGTCCCACATGCGCAGGATGAAATTCGTGTCGGGCTGGTCGATCTCCACGAAGAGGTGCGCCGCGCCCTGGCCGATCATCTCGGTGGGCTCGGTGAACGGAGCGGTGCTCCAGTCGAGGATCTCCACCTTGTCGGTCACCGTCAGCGGCGCCTGGTAGAAGCCGTCGGGGGCGGCGTACTCGGCGCCCATGAGCTCGGGCTCGAAGGACAGCTTGCGGCGCGGGCGCAGGTAGAGCGGCTTGTGCTCCACGTCCTTCGGCGGCCACTGGGCGCCGGTGACGGTCTCACGCGAGCCCTCGACGTGGACGGTGACGGCGGGCTCGTCCATGATCCCGTTGTCGACGCCCTTGAGCCAGTACTCGTACCAGCGGAACATCTTGTCGTGCTCTTCGATGAAGGGGCGCGACTGCATCGGCGGGTAGGGGCCGATGTCGAGCTTCTTGGGGCCCTTCAGCGCCTTGTACACCTCGATGGTGCCGTCCATCGTCCAGCCGCGGCCCTGGTCGATCTGGAGCCAGACCGGGATGTCGATGTTGGGCGCGAGCGTGATCGGGTTGCGCTCCTCGTACCAGTCGCCGTCGACCTCGTTCATCACGATGTCGAACCAGGCCTCGTGGTTCTTCGGGTAGTTGAGCACATGGACCAGGTTGGGCCAGGCGGCCACGTCCGGGTCCCGCAGCCGCGCGGCGACCTTCTCCTTGATCTCCTCGGGGGAGAAGGTCTCGAGCATGCGGGACTTGACGCCGTCGGTGAAGGCCCAGCCGGAGTCACCGCCGCGGCCCTCGCGGGCGGCACGCGGCATGAACCACATGACGCCGCCGTGGTAGGTGGTCTCGTAGAAGTCGTAGTGACCGCCGCTGACGAAGATCGCCTTGAGGCTCGGCGGCCGCTCGGCCGCCGCCAGCACCTGCATCGAGCCGAAGTAGGAGATGCCGATCATGCCGACGTTGCCGTCGCACCACGGCTGCTGCGCGACCCACTCGATGAAGTCGTACGCGTCCTGCCCGAGGGAGACGCCACCGGCGTTGTAGTTGCCGATGTGCTCGCCCTCGGAGGCGCCGGAGCCGCGCAGGTCGCCGATGACGTGGACGTAGTCCTCCTGGACGACACGCGCGATGTCACCCGCCTCGATGCAGCCGTCCCACATCGGGCTGGGGCGCCGCTGCGGCGGCGTGGTGAGCGCGAGGGCCTGCAGCTCCTTGCCGTAGGGGCTGAGCGCCACGAGCGCCGGACGCGGCTTGTCGTCGACGCCGCTGTAGGTGTCGGCCGCCAGCATGACGCCGTCGCGCATCGGCACTCGGAGATCCTTGCGGACGGCGATCTCCTGCCGGCCCGCCCGGATCGTCTGGAAATCGGTCATGAGTGCGAAGCTCCTGTACTACGAGTTCTGGTGGTGCTGCGTGCGGTAGCCGTGCATCGACGTGAAGAACGGCGACGGCTCGAGCGTGGGGTCGCCGGTGTAGCCGAGCTCCTCGGCGGTACGGGCGAACGGGGAGTACGGCGAGTCCGTCTCCTTCAGGCCGTCCTCCAGGCAGCCGCAGGCGGCCGAGGCGACCCGGCCCTCGGCGGCGAGGCTCTGCTCGATGGCCTCCCGGGCCTGGGCGGCGTCGAGCTCGACGCCGTACGGCGTGCCGTCGGCGCGGCGGTACGGGTGCCCGAGGTACAGGTGCCGCGGACGGACCTCGTCGCGCAGGTACTCCAGACTGGCGCGGTAGGCGACCGGGTCGGTGTAGCCGGGGAAGCCGTTGGCGGCCCCGTGGACCTGCACGGAGTCGCCGACGAACACCGAGCGCTGCCCGTCGACGACGTAGGCGACCGAGCCGGGCGTGTGGCCCGGTGTCGAGTGCACCGAGACGGTGACGTCACCGCCGAGGGAGAGGGTCTCGCCGCCCCTGACGAGCAGGGTGGGCTCCATCTCGCCGGAGATGACGGCGTTCGCGGCGGCCGTCACCTTCGCCTCCCCCTCCGGGTCGCCCAGGTACCGGCCCCGTCCCGCGAGGTACTCCTCCACGTGGGCCCGCTGCGAGCGGAGCATCGGCGCGTCGGCCTCGTGGATCACCACCCGGGCCCGCCGGCCGGTGAGCTCCCACAGCGCGTACGCCCCGCCGACGTGGTCGATGTGACCGTGGGTCAGCAGGATCCAGCGCACGTCCTCGATCCGGCGCCCGATCGCCTCGAGCGCGGGAGCCATCCCTTCGGCGGGCGAGGAGGCGATGCCGGTGTCGACGACGGCCGGCTCGGGTGCGTCGATGAAGAAGCTGTAGAGACCGAACCGGCCCCACGGCGAGACCAGGGGATGAACGGGGACTGTGTGCGTCATGGTCCTCTTTCCGAACTCGTACGCGGCCGGCCGGGTCAGCGCCGGCCGAGGAAGTCGCGCGTCTCCTCGAAGACCCTGTGGTACTCCGGGATCCAGGAGAAGTGCTGGACGAATCCGTGGCCCGCGCCCTCGTACCGGCTCACCGTGGCCTCCACGCCGGCCTCCCGCAGTCGCCGGCCGTAGAGCTCGCCCTCGTCGCGCATCGGGTCGTACTCCGCGGTGACGACGAGGGCCGGCGGCAGTCCGGTGAGGTCCGCCCGTTTGATCGGCGAGACGAGCGGGTCCGCGGGATCGGCGCCGCTGTCGATGTAGAAGGCGTTGAAGGGCTTCAGCCCCGCCGTCTCCAGGCCGTAGCCCACGGCGTTCTCACGCAGCGAGGCATAGCGGTCGACGTCGAAGTCCAGGTCGAGCGAGGGGTAGTAGAGGATCTGGTGCGTGATCCGGTCGAAGCCGTCGTCGTGCGCCTTGGCCGCGACCGCGGCGACGAAGTTGCCGCCGGAGCTGTCGCCGGCGATGGCGAGGGTCGTGCCGTTCCAGGCCAGGCTCTCGCCCTCCTGGGCGGCCCACCGCACGACCGCGTAGCAGTCGTCGAGACCGGCGGGGAAGACGGCCTCGGGCGCCAGGCGGTAGCCGACGGAGATGACCTTCAGTCCGGTCTCCCTCGCCAGCGAGCGCGCGACGTGGTCGTGTGTCTCCAGGCTGCCGAGGAAGAACGCGCCGCCGTGGAAGTAGACGAGCACGCCGTAGCTGTCGGCCTCGACCGGCGTGTAGATCCGCACCGGTACCTCGCCCGACGCCGTCCGCGCCGTCACGTCGTCGACCGCGTGGAGCGGCAGGCGCTCCTCGAGGGGAGCGACGTGCGCCTCGTCCGCGGCGCGCATGGAGACCGGGTCGAGCGGGCCCTCGGGCGGGGTCGGCAGGCCGGCGATGAACTTGGCGATCTCAGGATGCAGCGGCATGGTGTGTCACTCCTTCGACGCGGCGGCGGGCTTCTGGCCGGGGAAGACCTCGTTGATCTCGTCCTCGCTCCACCCCTGACGCGAGATGCGCTGCAGCTCGTCGGTCACCGGCTTGCGGGTGGCCCGGTACAGGGCCAGCGCCTCCTTCACGGAGTCCGCCTGCCCCAGGGCGTCGGCGAGCGCGCCGGCGTCCTCGATGGCCGAGTTCGCGCCCTGGCCCTGGTGGTGCAGCATCGAGTGGGCCGCGTCGCCCACGAGAACGACGGAGTCCGAGTGCCACGTGTCGACCGGGTCGATGTCGTAGACCGCGCGAATGTTCACGGTGTCCATGTCGAGGTCGCGCGTGATGCTCACGAGGCGCTCGTCGAAGCCCTCCACCGTCTTCAGCAGGTCGTCCTTCGTGACCTGCGGGTTCCAGGTGCTGTCCGGGCACAGGGCGGTGATGTCGAACGACACCTGGTCGCGGTGGCGCAGCGGCAGCAGGTAGATCTTCGTGCCCCTGCCGATGTACATCCGGAGGTTGTCGTCGACGACCATCCCGTGGGCGTCGTCGACGGAGATGACCGCGCGGTAGGCGTGCTCGCCGGAGAACACCGGGCCCTTGTCGCTGAACATCTGCCGGCGCACCACCGACTTGATGCCGTCGGCGCCGACGACCAGGTCGGCCTCGACGGTCTTGCCGCCCGCGAAGGTGAGGACGGCGCTGTCGCCCTTGTCCTGGACGGTCTCCAGCTTGTGGCCGAGGTGCACCATGCCCTCGGGGAGCACGCCCAGGAGGGCGTCGATGAAGTCACCGCGGTGGATCAGGTGGGTGCGGGTCTGCTCGCCGTCGGCCGGCCACGTCTCTTTCATGATCGGGTCACCGGTGGCCGTGAGGATCTCGAAGTACTCGCTCGGCGAGCTCACCTTCGCGATCGCGTCGAAGATCCCCCACTGGCGGAACCGGTTCATGGTGGCGGGACGCAGGCCGATGCCGGCGCCGACCTCCCGGATCTGGTTCGCCTGCTCGTACACGTTGACGTCGGCGCCGAACAGGCTGAGGGCCTTGGCCGCCGCCGCGCCGCCGTATCCCGCCCCGACGATGGCGATCTTCAGGTTCTTCAGGTCTGAGGACTGCATGAGGGTTCTCTCCTACTTCTGGATGGTGAGGAAGTCGGCCGGGTTGTCGACGAAGATCGTCTTGATCGCGGCCTCGTCGAGACCGGCGGCGCGGAGGTCCGGGATGAGGTCCTCGAAGATGTAGTTGACGGTGTGGCCCTTCACGCCCGGCCAGCCCAGCGGACTGCAGTTGGCGTCGGCGGAGGCGAGGACCTGCTTCAGCCGGCCTTCGCCGATGAACCTCAGGAAGTGGTCCAGCCGCTCCTGGCGGGGGCGGGCCCAGAACGGCGGGTCCGGCAGCTCGGTCTCGTAGCCGAAGGTGTCGAAGCCGATGCGACCGCCCTGCTCCGCGATCCAGGTGTCGCGCGTCTTGTCGGCGTTCACGCCGTCGTCGACGTGCCCGAACAGGACGCGGTCCAGGGGAAGGCCCTCCTCGTTGAAGATCGCGAGCGCGTTCTCGGCGTCGATCGCGAGGTGGGTCAGGATCGGCACGCCCGTGGTGAGCGAGGCGCGGGCGGCGGCGCGGTAGATGCGCTTGTCCAGGTCCGTCATACGGCCGCCGCGGCTCACCCCGACCTTGATGACACCGGCGAGGCTGCCGGTGTTGCCGATGCCGACGGTGATCTCGTGGACGAACTGCCGGGTCAGGTAGTCCACGTCGGCCCGGGCGAAGTGCGGCAGGGCGGTGTCGCCGCCGACGAAGCCGGTGCAGGCGACGATGTGGACGCCGGTCTTCGCGGACAGCGACTTGTAGTAGTCGACGTCACGGCCGTTGCAGATCCCGGTCACGTCGACGAAGGTGCCGCCGCCGTACTCGTGGAACTTGCGCAGCTTCGGGACGGTCTCCTCGTACCGCTGCTCGGGGGTCTTCCACCACTTCGTGTCCAGCTCGGAGCCGGGCATGCCGTAGCCAATGTGCTCGTGGACGGCCACGAGACCCAGCTCCTCGGCCGGGATCGGCCCCAGGACGGTGTTCACTCTCGACACAACACTCACCTTTGAAGAAGAAACTCGACGGTCGTTCGCGCCGGCGCGCTCAGCGCACCGACAGCAGGTCGCGCGGGTTCTCCACGAGAATCCGCTGCGCGTCCTCGTCGCTGAGACCCTGTGCCTTCAGGAGCGGGACGAAGGTGGTCAGGACATAGCTGTACGGCAGGTCGTTGCCGGGGTGGCCCTTCGCGACCCCGGTCGCGCTGCTCGAGAGCAGGATCCGGTTGCCGAAGCCGGCCTGCACGAGGTCGGCGACCAGGGCGGCGCGCTCGGCATCGGTGATGTGGGCCTCGTCCTCCAGGCCGACGTGGTCGAGTGCGACGTAGGCGCCGCGGCGGATGATCTCGAGGGGCGCGCCGGTGGCGACGGCGTCCTTGCGGTCGAGTCCGCCGACGACGACGCGGTCGGCCGGCAGCTTCTCGTCCAGGACGACGTCGAGGTCGTGGACGGCGTCGCTCCCGTAGCGGATGGAGACCGCGACGCCGGTGCCCAGGGCGGTCCGGGCCGCACCGCGGAACAGGCTCTCGTCGGTCGCGGTCATGCCCTCGAGGGTCGCGGTGGTGGCCACCAGGCCGGCGGCGCCGCGTCGCTCCACGCGAGGGATCACCATGCCCTCGATGATCTCCTTGGTGAAGAGGTCGGCGAACTTCTCGGCCGGCCACGGCGTCGGCGGGTTGGTCTGCGGCGTGAGGAAGTAGCCGCCGAGCAGCTCCTCCGGGCCCTGACCCGTCGAGGCGACGATGTGCACGCCGGTCGTGCGCGAGAGGGTCTCGTACAGCCGGACGTCCCGGCCGTGGAACATGCCGGTGCTGTCGACGATCGTGCCGCCGCCGTGGGCGCGGAAGTCCTTCAGCTTCATGGCGAGCGTCTCGAAGATCTCGGCGCGGTCGATGGTGACGTCGAAGGCGTACTCCGCGCCCGGAACCACCGACAGCAGCGCCTCGTGGACCGAGACGACACCCAGCTCCTCGGCCGGCACCGGGCCCAGGACGGTGTTCACGGTGTTGCTCTTGACGCTCATGCCTGCCTCACGTGTCCGGGGTGGGGTGCACAGCACCCTGTGGGTGCAGTCACAGTAGCCATTCGGTTTACAGCCCGTCAATGAAATGAACGCTAAGAAAAATCAATGCGCGGGGGGTGGGCGGACAAACCGGGACCGGCCGCTTGACGGCTGCCGTCGGGCCGGGCGGCCGAGCCTCCGCGCGATGCCCCGGGCCGCCATCCGAAGGGCTGACACCAGGAGGGCGCGCGTGCGGCGCAGGTCCGGCGCGACGAAGCCGACCGAGGCGACGACCTCGTCGTCGACCGTGATGGGCGCGGCCGCTCAGCAGGCGCCCAGGGGCATCTCCTCGGCGGTCGTCGTGGAGCCTTCTGCGCGGCCCCGGGCGGGTCCGCCGTCGCGGAAGCGGCGGGCGTGGTGGGGGCCGGCGCGGCGGGAGCGGCGTGCGCAGCCGTCGCCGCGTACTCCTGTCCCGGATTCGACGAGGTCACCACGCTCTCCGGGGAGACCCGCGACCCCAAGCGGACAACCTTCCGCGCGGTCGTGCTCGCGGGGCTCTCGGCGGCATCCTCTTCTCGGCCGTCGCCCACATCATGCAACTGGTCCGCCCGGGCGGCGCGTTCGACGATCCCGAGATCGTCTCCCGCACCATGCCCATCGGAGCCGGCGGCAAGACCCTCGCCGACCGAACCAGCACCGCCGCCGTCATCGGCGGCTTCGCCTCGGACCTGGCCGTGCAGCTCAGCTCCAACCGGCCGCTGTACATGATGGGCCGCGACGGCATGCCGCCCAAGCGGTTCTTCAAGGCGCTCCGCCCGCGGACCAAGGCGCCCGTCTGCTCCGTCCTCCTGACCGGCGCCGTGGACCTGCCCGGCCTCGGCGTCTGCCTGGCGACCGCCGCGTCGTCCATCGGCTTCGGCGCCTTTCTCGGCTTCACCGTCGCCAACGTGTGCGTCACCGCCCCCTTCGTCCGCCGTCGTGGCGTCGGCGGCGTCGAGGCATCCGACTGCCTGCGGACGGATCGGCGCCTCCGGCACGACCCGCTGGAACAACTCCTCCAACTCGTCCGGCACCAGCCGCTCGACGATCCCCACGTCGGCGGACCGTCGAACCGGCCGAATGTGATGACCCGTCAAGGCGCTGGCAGCGAACCACCCGCCACCGCCTGTCGGCGCGATCAGCGCCGCCCGCACCCGTAAATCCCGCTCGTGGACGCCCTGCCGGTCGGCAGGGCGGCAGGGCGGCAGAGGGTGTGGGTCCAGGTGCGGAGGCGCAGGCCCTTGCACTCGGGGGAGGCCGCCAAGGCGCCAACGGGTAAGCATGAGCCTCGTCGGAACACCACACACCCTGCAGCCGGAAGCCCGAAGGGGCCGCCCTGGTCGCGAACGGGCTCACCCCGACAGCCCTGTGAACACCTTGGCACTGCGGGACTGCCTGCGCCTGCGCAGTGAACTCGGCTTCCCCGGCGAGGACATCCGCGCCACGGACTTCACGGACCCGGTCACGCAGACTGGCGCCCGCCGAACGGCGGCCGGGCGCCGCCAGGCCACCGCCTCACCTGCCCCCGCCGCCCGGCCTGTCCGGCGCCGCCGAGACCCGGACGGCGGCTCCGACGGGGCCGGTTCCTGTGATGCCACCCATAGGAGCCAGATCACGTCCTATCGCAGGCCGTAGAAGCCAGGCCGCCCTGAACAGCACAGAAAAGCCCCATAGCGCCACATTCCGGACATCTCTCCGTAGTCGGATAGTACGTCACACCTTTGCGCACCGCCCCGCCCGCCGCTAACCATGGATGTCGTTGCCCCCCGCCACCGCGACCGACAGCGGCCGGCCCCCGACGACACCCCACCGGAGAGTTCCTTCCGCATGACCGCGACCACCCGCACCAGCCGCTTCGCCCGCCTGCGCACCCTCACCCTGACCGGCATCGCCACCACCGGCGCCGCAGCCGCCGCGCTCACCTTGATGCCCACCCCCGCACAGGCCGCCGAAGCGACCCAGGTGACCACCGCCTCCTCCGCGGTCACGGCCTCCCCCCACGACAGCCGCACCGCCTACCAGGGCAAGACCAGCCACGCCAACAACCTCGACGGCTGGATCAAGCAGTCCCTGAAGGTCATGAAGGCCAAGGGCATCCCCGGCAGCTACGAGGGCCTGCACCGCAACATCATGCGCGAGTCCGGCGGCAACCCCCACGCCCAGAACAACTGGGACGTCAACGCCAAGAAGGGCACCCCCTCCAAGGGCCTCCTCCAGGTCATCGACCCCACCTTCAAGGCCTACCACGTCGCCGGCACCGCCCACAGCGCCACCGACCCGGTGGCCAACATCACCGCAGCGGCCAACTACGCCGCCCACCGCTACGGCTCCATCGACAACGTCAACTCCGCCTACTGACCCGGCACACCCCCCGCACGACAGGGCCGGTGCCGGCAGCAACAACCGCTGCCGACACCGGCCCTCTCCGTCTTCCCACCGGTGCCTGAGGCGGCCGGCGGGCGCCGGCGGCCGCACGCAGCAATGCCAGTGGCTTCCCTCAGGTTCGTCTCATGAGTTCTTCTCCGAGCGTCTACCTGCTCGGCGTGGCCGCTACGCGCTCCTCGGTCGGATCGCGCGATGAGCAGTTGCTCGAGGTGGTCCGCAGCAACTTCGGGGACGATCTGGCCCGCGACGACGGCTATTTCAGCCACGGGATCGAGCAAGGCGCCCCCACGGTATACGAGGCACCGCGCGCGGTCGTCCACGGCGGGCCCTTCAGCGAGAACAAGGACCACGCCTTCCAGTACGGCTACGTCTACGATCGACTGTGCTCGCTCACGGGCTCGTTCCTCCCCGACTCGTGTTTCACACCGCACCGGGGCGACCGGCTGTCGGTGGTCGACCAGGGCCTGAACGCTCTGAGCATCACCGCCGTGGTGGAGGCCGTCATGCAGTGCCTCGACTGGATGCGGCACACGCAGGCCAGGCCCGGCTTCGGCGTTATCGGCTTCCGCTCCTGAAGTCCGGGAAGCGTCACCGGACCGTCGGCCCGTCCTCCTGGTGTCTGCACCGGTGGTTCCATCACGCCGCGCGTGCTCGGCGCCACCGGCCCGCACCCCTCGCGGAATCCACTCAGCGGCACCGCGAGCGTCTGTGTGCGGCGGCCGTCAGGCCGACGCGCGTCTTGTTGTCCAGGCCGACGCAGTCCGGCCTGGCTGCGGCAGAGTTCTGGGCAGAGGCCCTCGGTTGCTGCGGCGTCGCGGTGGCCGTTGTCGCATGGGGCGGCTGCCGGGTCGGACGTGCCTCGTGCCCGTGCGGTCCCGGCAGGTGCGGGTGGCCCGGGGCCGGGTGTCCGGGGCCGGTGGTGCTCATCGGGGCGGTGCCGGGCGGTGGGGCCGCCGCGGGTGGCCGACCGGGGGGCCGCCGGAGGCCTGCCGGTCCGCCTCGGCCGCCGCGGCGGCCCGGCGGTCGGCCCGTTTCTCCGGGACGAGGAGGTCGGCGGGTGTGCAGTCCAGGACCTCGCAGAGGATGTCGAGGTCGTCGAGGCGGACGGTCAGCGGCCGGCGGGACCACAGGTGGGACATCTTGCCCGCGGAGACGGTCAGTCCGGCGTCCGCGAGCATCCGCTGCAGTTCGCCGGCCTTCCAGATGTCGCGCTGGGCGGCGACCATCCGCAGGTTCCACTTCATCGGCGGGCCCTCCCGCATCGGGCCGGGGTCCGCCGGCCGGTGCGGACGCGGGCGGCTTCGGCGGGGGATGCGCCGACGTGCACGTGGATCATGGTTTGTGCTGAGCCCTTCCTGTCCGGGGGGGCTGCCGGGGGCGGGCCGGCGTACAGAACGTCCTGGGGACTGCGCCGTTAGACTCAGTGGCAAGCGGCCGACCGACCTCCCTCGCACAGGAAGAACCAGCGGTGCCCAACACACTGCAGGAAATGATCAAGAACAAGCTGGATCAAAAAGGATGGTCCTACAGCGATGTAGCGCGCCGCGGCGGCATCTCCCGCTCGACCGTCCACCATCTGGCGACGTCGGCGCGGCTGGCGCAGATGCCCCAGCAGACCACGCTGGAAGGGCTGGCCAGGGGCCTGGGGGTGCCGGTGGCGCCCGTGCAGCGGGCCGCGGCCGAGGCCGCGGGTGTCCATGTCTACTTCGAAAACGCGCCCGCGTGTGCCGACCCCGAGGTGGAGATCCTCATCGCCAGCGTGCACAGGCTCAGCCCCACGGACCGCCGGCATGTGGCTGTGCTCGTCGAGTCATTGCTGCGGGCCGGGGAATCCTGAAACAGACGTCGGGCGCGGAGGCGGGTGCGGGTGCGGCACGCCGACGCCGGCCGCGGAGGTGGGATTCAGAAGCTCCCCCTCCCCCGTCCTGCCGTTCTGATCCAGTCGATGAGTGTCCGTACAGTCGCATAGTCGAGTTCTGCCACCCTGGCGATTGCTTGCAGGCCGCCTGAGTCCATGGGCACGCACGCCGCGTCCAGGGCGCAGTACAGCAGCACTTGATGGGCTTGTGCGGCCGAAAGAGGTCTTCCCGCATCCATGGCGGTCCTGAATTCTTCGGCGATGGGCAGGGGCGGTGTGATGTCCATGTCTGTGCCGTTGTTTTTCGGTTCGTTTTCCGTGTTCTTGCTCTACTTTCGGCGGGTCAGGCGCTCGAGGATTTCCAGCAGGCGCTCCTCAGGTCGTTCCGGGTGCTGCCCGTCGTGATGGCCCGTCAGTTCACGGCGCACTGTTTCCCAGAATGCCTCGGCCAGTGCGTGGTCGTACCAGTCACCGATGGTCCCCGAAGCAGACGCGTGCCTGAGGGTGTGCGTGCGCCGGGTGAAGAAGCATCCGGTGAGATGTCCTTCCGTGGCGTCGGGGACCGGGTCCGCGGCAGCCTCCTGGGCCATCGCCGCTGTGAGCGCGCGGTCGACGAGCAGGGCGGTTTTCTCGGGGCCCGTGCTGAAGCCCACCAGGTGATGCGTTGTTGCCTCGAGCACGACGGCGGCGCACCAGGTGCCGTTGGGGGTTGCGCCGGAGGACACGTCGATGACCCATCGGCGGCTGGGAGCGCCGGCGGGTGCGGGCGGTGTGCTCTCGTGCAGTCTTCCGGGTCTGCCGCGGATGCCGGCCCGGTTCATGAGGAGTTCGACCGTTCCGTGGCTGACGGTGATGCCGTAGCGGCGGCCGAGTTCCTGCCTGAGGCGGCGGTATCCGAACGTTGAGCCGGAGGAGCGGTGGATGTCGAGAAGAATCCGGGTGAGCCAGGCGTGCCGCAGCGCGCGGGCCGACGGGGTGCGGTCACGCCAGGCGTAGTAGCCGGACTGCGAGACGCCGAGAAGCTCGATGACTCCTCGCGCCGGAAAGCCCGCTTCGGCCATCGCAAAGATCACTTCGTATCGTCTTTTGGGGGCATCGCTTCCTTCATGAGGTCGATCACTTTCCGGCAGGCGGTGATTTCGTCCTGCAGTTCTTCGATGCGCGCGTGTGCTTGCCTCAGCTGGGACTGCGCGATGCGGTTGCGGTGCCAGCGGTAGACGGTCTGCTCGGGGATCTGGAGATACTGGGCGACGTCCTTGACGGAGCGCCCCTGGGCAATGAGCTGCAGTGCGTGCCGGCGCAGGGCTGGAGGGTGCGGGCTGCTCACCGGGCCTCACTTCCCGGCTGGGCGTCGCCGGCGGTGATGCGCGCAGGGGGTTCTGCCGGATCTGCCGGAATGTTCTGCCGTAGTGCTCAGGGCTGCGGTGGGAGTCCACAGCCCTGAGCGTTTTCGGCCGGGTTCACCGGACATGGCGGTGCAGGGTCACGGTCGGTGCGAAGCCGGCCCCCCGGTCGCTGCCGCCGGCCCGCGGTGCGCGGGCCGCCTCCCGGTCGAGGACGGCCTTCACCTCCCGGGCGAGTTCGTCCGCCTCACGGGTGACCTGCGAGATCGGCAGACGGGAGGATTTCAGAGCGTTGACCTTCCGGCCGATCGAGTCCAGCTCGCTGCGCGCAGCGCGGCTGAGGCTGAACCCGCGGGGCGTGGCGACGACGAACTGATAGGCGGCGGAGACGGTCTGGCATGCGGCGCAGTGTTCGTTGACCGCCCGGCTGAGGTTGGTGGCGTGGATCAGACGGGCGTTGGCGCCGGCTGTGGTGACGATCTGGTAGGACAGGGCGACCGAACGGCAGGGGGCCTCCAGCGAGCAGCCCGCCGATTCCGCGGTGGCCCGGTTGTTCGCCGTCACGGCGACGGACGGACCGTATTCGTGGATGGCGAAGGACGCGTCGGACTGGTTGATGTGGATCCGGTCGGCGCGGCTGTGTGCCAGGTCGACGGCGACGGCGACCCGCTGGGACAGGCGGGAGGCGCCGGCAGCGGCGCCTGCCGAGGCGCTGCCGGCCGTCACGGCCAGTGCGGCCGCGGCGGCGGCACTCAGGCCGGCGGCCGCCCTGGTGACACGGCGGGTACGCGGCTTGCGGTGGTGCATGGTTCTTCTCCTCGGGTCGTCGGGGCGTGCGGGGCCCTCAGGACGGGCTGGGGCTCGGGGGTGTTGTCGCCGGGGGCGAGGGGGTGGCCGTGACGGGCTTGGACGGTGAGGGCGAGGGGGGCGCGGAGGCCGTCCGGCTGGGGGAAGGGCGCGGGGCCGGTGTGGTGGGGGCGGGGTCGGTGGGGGCAGTTGGGGTGGGTCCGGTGCGGGGCGTGGGGGCGGCGCGTCGGCCGGCGGACGGCGCCGGGTCGGCTGCCGGGGTGGCGGGCGCCGTGACGGCTGGGGCGGGCCGGCCGGATGCCGGGGACGGAGTGCGGGGGTGCGTGAATCGTTTCCCCGCCGACGGAGTGCCGGCCGGAGGGCCGGTGTGGAGCGGCTGCAGGGCCAAGTCCGCCGACCTGGCCCCGCAGCGTCTCGCGTGTTACTGCCGGACGCTGATGACCTGAGCGGCCTCGGACTGGGCGACCGCGTACGGCGAGTACTGGTTCAGCGCGGCCGACTCGTTGTGCGCGTCCACGTGCGCGACCTTCTTCGTGATGCTGGTCATCTTGGTGAAGTTGAACGAGAACTTCCCCAGGGCCTCCCGCCCGGGCAGCAGTTCCGCGGTCTCGGCCTCAAGCTGGTCCATGTTCATTGAGGACACCTTTCATCCTTGGTGAAGGGGTGTGAGGCAAAACGAGCACCGGTGCGGCACGGCGGGAAAACGCGCCGTACAGCCGCTGCCCGGCCTCCTTTCGCAGCCCTGCCGGCGTGTGCCGGCCGGCGGACGGTGAATCAGCGGACGTGCCCGCCGACCGCGCCACAAAGGCTTTTCGGACGCCAGGAACCCGCTCCCCGCAGCCGAGTCATGCAAAAACCCGCCTGCGACAGACCGGGTACGGCACAGCCACCGGGAAAACCAGCAGCCACCAGCCGGACCTGCCGTCCAAAGTCTCCGGACGGTTTGTCCGGAGGGCCTGGACGGTAGCCCAAGCGGAACGAGAAACGCAAACCACCCATATGCGACATGCGTTCAAAAGCGCACTGTCGTTCACTTCCGCACTGCCACCGGTGGCCGACCGCACCCGGCTCCCAGCCCCTCGACGTATCCGGCCGCACCACCGGCCACAGCGGCGACCCCACCCCCCTCCATCGCCACGCCGGCCGACCGCACGCCCGATCGCGCGGACCCCCGCCCAGGCCGCGCTGCGCCGACACCCCGGCCCGCAGCACCCGCGCGAACACCTCACTGCGGGCAACCCCCGGCACAGCCTCATGGCCGTCTGGCGGCCGCTGCACGAACGCGGCACCCGGACCCGGCCGCTCACCGGCCTCCACCTCACCGCCGATCCCTACCTCTCTTGATACGCGACCGCCCCCGCCTGCCCGATACCGCAAGAACCCTGCCGCCCAGCCGCGGCCTCCAGCACCCCCACACACAGACGGCCCGGCTTCCTTGCTGCGCAGAAGTTCTCCGTGCAGCACTGCGAGCCGCATCCGGCGGCACGGGCCGACACCGCTCCCGCCCGCCCCATCGGACGGCTCGTCACCGAAAAATCCCGAAGGCCGGGCGCGGCATCGGCCTCTCCCCCGCAGACCCGACGCACCCGACCCCGTGGGAAAAGAGCTCCGTGAAAGCCGGGGCAGATCCATGACGGTTCATCACGTCCCGTCGGCAGCAAAACAGCAGGCGACAGAATAGGTGACCCGTTTTCACAGCTCTTTGAAATACGGGGCGTTTACGGGTCGGTAATTCACTCGGGAGAGCCATTGATTCAGTTCCGTGAACCAGCCGGACGGTCAATCCCGCCACGCCCAGCAATTCGTCTGGACGGGTGTTTCGGACAAGCGGTACACCGCCGCTTCGCACGCGGCCGGCAAGACCGCTGAGCTGCCGTTTCCGAATCCCACCCACCCGCCCTACCTCATGGCCGCACACCGGCTTCCGCGGTGGCTACGGAAATTCGCGGTAGCGTCGGATGCAGCGGCAGGAAACCGATCGAATTCCTGCCGTCCGAAAGGAGAGTACGTGAAGACCATTGCCAGGTCAGTGGCAGTCGCCCTGCTGACCGCCGGAGCCGTCGTGGTGCCTGCCTCAGCACAGGCCATCGCGGCCCCCCTCCACAGGCCGGCCTCCGCGACGTCGGCCGTCCACGCGTCCGACCGAGACCGCCACCACAGCCCCTACGACTACCGTCACGACGGTGACCTGCGACGACACCACTACGACGGCCGTGACTACTGGCGTCATGACAGCCACCGGCACCGGTACTGCGGCCACCACGCCCGGTGGGACCGGGACTGCGACCGGGACCGGCGCCACCACTCGCACCGCTGGGACTGCTACCCCTACGGGCGCCGCTAACCCTCCCCGCTGAATACCGTACCGCCCGCCGTCACATCCTCCGACGGCGGGCGGTACGGTATTCACCGAAGAAAAGCAAGCCGAAAAACCATGGCCTCGGAAATATTCCGCCGCCCCCCGGCCGGCCCTCAGCCAACGGTCACCCTATAGACCGTCACAATGGTTCCTTCCACCGGAACACAAGAATCCACCCGGCCCGTTCCCAGCTCAGAAATGGCCCGACTCACGGCCTGAAGTTCGGCCGCACTGAGAACGGCAGCGGCAGCCTTGAAAAGATCGGCCAACGTTGCCTCGGACACTTCCTGGCGCGCATCACCAGGGAGCAAAATCACCGGCTCACCGGTACTGCCGCGGACGACAGCGGTCATGGACGTTCCCTGCACGACGAGCACCTGCTGCTCCTCTCACCAGCACACCGTTTCCAACCCGCTGATCCAGGCACGGCAGGAGGATATCCCTCGCACTCCCCCACACCCGTGAACGTGCTGATACCACCGGCCCTGTTCGAGAAGATCCCGCCGAGCACAAGTCGGTAGCCGGGCGCACCGGCCTCAACGGACGGCGCCCTGGCTGCGCTCGTCGTCGCCCCCGCCGATCCCGTCCCGGCGGTTCTTCCGTCCGCCCCACCCAACGCGGCGCTCCCTGTCCGGGTGGTCGCCCAGCCGGCGAAGAGACGGGGAAGGACACCACGGCCCGGCGAACTCAGCCCCCACCAGTGCAGGCCGTCCCCGCGCGCCGGTACGCCCTGCCGTCGAACGACGTCACCCCCGGGCCGGGAACCCTCCACACTCCGCATGCCCGGAGAGTGGCGCGCACACATCCACTCCCATCCCAGTTGCATGCGTGCACCTTCGCAGGTCAACGCTCTAGATCAGCGTCCTTGCAGGCCACGCCGCTATTTCCGCTCCTGTGTGCGAATCAAAATACCCTTGCGTCACTCCAGCCTGGCAACTTCCATACCTGCGTGCGTGCGAGTCAGCCGCACCGACGCACGACGCCGAGGGGGTCTTCCGGCCATGCTCCGTCTCCACATGACCACGCTCCTGGCCAAAGCCAGGGAACTCGGTGACCACAGCGTCGCCGACATGGCCCGGCGCACCGGCATCAGCACATCGACCCTGCACCGCCTCGCGGCCGGCACGAAACAGCCCAGCCTGGCCACCCTCTGGACCCTGCACGACGCCTACGGAGTCCGCCTCGACACCCTCGTCCACGACGCCCCACACCCCACAGCACCACACCCCAACCCGCCCCTGGCCACCACCCACCCCAGCCCGGCACCAGCCCGGACCCGGCTGACACCCCCACCCCCGGCCGGCCCACCACCACCGACCCACTCACGACCGGGAGAAAGGCCTTGATCTCAAAGGCTCAGACCGCATCCGGCGGCCCCACCACGAAGGAACCGGCCCTCATCAGCCGCGCCCAGCACGGCGATCGAGAAGCCTTCGGCGAGCTGTACCGGATGCACCACCACACCATCGCCGCATACATCCACCTGCGCATCCCCTCCAACCCCACCCTCGCCGAAGACCTCACCGCCGACGTCTTCGTCAAAGCCTGGGCCAAAATCGGCACCTTCACCTGGACCGGCACCTCGATCCGCGCCTGGCTGTGCACCATCGCCCGCAACACCGTCGCCGACCACTTCAAAATCGCCGCCACCCGACGCCTGACCTACGTCGACCACATCACCCACCTCGGCGACACCTGCACCACCCCCGAAAACCCCGCCGAAGACACCGCCCTGACCACCCTCGCCATCAACGACCTCCACACCGCCCTGTCCACCATCACCCCCCGCCAACAACACGTCATCCGCCTCCGCTTCCTCGACGAGCTGACCATCAGCGAAACCGCCCACACCATGGGCACCACCAACGCCGCCGTCAAAACCCTCCAGTGGCGCGCCCTCGACTCCCTCCGCAAGGCCTACACCAGAACACACACATAGCCATCACCACCCGAGGACCATCGCCACACCCACGCAAGGGTGTGCCAATTCAACTGCTGACCTTGGTTGTTGAGATTCAGTTGTTGGCCGGTGCGAGTCGACCCTCGAAGGCGATCCGGAACGCGTGGGGGACGCCTTCCAGCGCATGGTCCACCGCTTGCGGCCCTTGCCGGTCGGCGCGGGACTCATCAGCGCCAGGTAGGCACACTCGAGGGCGGCGTTGAACGACTCGGCGCAGGCATCGGCGAATCGGCGGAGGGTGCACTGCGCCCCCGCGATCACTGCGGAGGACAGCGCCGGCCAGGCTGCCCCGTGTCCTGGCGGCTGTGACGGTGGCTCGACAGAGGAACTCGCGTCGCCCACCGGCAGGTAGGTGGTGTCACCGACGTACTTCGTGTTCGGCGCGGTGGCGGTGAAGTCGCGGCGCAGCTGACCCGCCACCCGGCCTCGCGCAGCTCGCCAGTGATCCTGGGGCGGCCTCAGGTGCCGTCCCACTCGGGCTCGGGCGGAAGCGGTTCACCAGTTCATCTCGGCGGCGGAAAACTTCGTCGCCCTGCGCAGGATGTCCCGCTCGGTGGCCAGTTTCTGGTTCTCCTTGCGTACGGCCTCCAGCTCCTGCCCCGTGGCCTCGCTCACCGGGACGGGCCCACTCGGCCCGCACCCAGGGGGTATGGACGGCGGCGGCGTCGATGTCGGGGGTTGGCATCCAAGCCGAACCCGCGGCGACTTCTGCCTCGGGAAGGCCGCCGCCTTGGTCCTGCGCTCAAAGCAGCGCCGTACCCGGTCGTCGCGCTCGGCCGGCAGCAGCTCGGTGAGGAAGGCGAGGTAGGGCATCTGCTCGCGGGCGGCCTGCTCGGCCAGGGCCGGGAACTTCGTACGGATGGTGGGCAGCCGGAGCATCCGGCAGGCACCGGCCACGGCGGTTCCGGCCGCCTGCTCACTCATCCGGTGGCGGCTGGTGGCGTTCACGGCCTCCGTTCTCCCATGCCGGCGGCGAGCCGGCCGCGGGTGCGGCGCCAAAGAGCCGGTCGTAGCGGGCCGGTGAGGGCAGCGGCCGGGTGCCCGGCGGCAGATGGGCCGGCGGCCGCGCGGTCAGTGCGCCCACCCGCAGTGTGGCGGCGAGCCCGGCCACCAGGTGCTCGTGCGGGATGCGCCGGCCGAGCAGCAGCACGTCGATCAGGGCCCGGGTGCCGTCCTGGCCGCCGCGCACCCGCGGGCCTCGGCCCACCATGCGTCGTGGACCGGGGTGAACTTCCCCGCGGCCCCGGTCGGCGTGCGGCACAGCCCGCACCCGGCGGCCCATACAGCGGGCCGGCATCGAGTAGCAGTTGGTACGGCGCGGGAGCAGCACCTCGACACGGGTTGCGTCCCGCCTCGTGGTGCAAGCGACCTTGCTCGACGCGTTCCGGTAAGCCGCACGCCGGCCACCCCATGGGACACGGATCCCGCATCGCGCGCGGTTGACCTGCTGTCAGCGCCATGGGCGGCCCCTGAACCGCGTCGATGCGGCGGTGACCTGCGTATTCCGAGTACTTGATCGGCTACGCCACCTGGCGGGACGCGATCTCGACACGGGGCAGCCCCGCACACGAGCACGCCTACGATCAGGCAGGGGCCCTGGGAACGCCCGACAGCAGTTACGCTGCCGGGCACCGCTCCGCGCCTGCTCTGCCGCGCTTCAGCGCTGTTCCTTCCGCCTGCTGCGCACCAGCCAGGTGGCTCCCCCGACGGCCAGAGCAATCGGCCATTCAAGAGCCCCCGCAACAGCGAGCGCTCCCAAGCCCCCGTAGAAGACCAGGTCCCGGGCGGGCAGGTTCTCCACCCGGGCAGGCAGGTTCTCCAGACGGGCGGGGAGCTTCTCCAGACGGGCGGGCAGCTTCTCCAGGCTGAGGTACGGGATCGGAACCGAAGGGTGGAACGTGCGGGTGTGCAGGTGGATACCCCCGCCGTCAGGATGGGCCTCTCCGGCCTTCTCTTGCCGAGCTTGCACACGTTCAGTGTGCGACCGCATGCTCTGAGTCCTGTACTGCCCCTTCTGGGCCCGCACGCGCTCGGCAGGCTCCAGCGTGGTCAGAGCAGCAGGTGACAACTTCTTCTGCGCCCGGACACGCTCGGTGGGCTCAAGCACGGTCTGCGCTGCCGTAGCCATCCCTCTCCTCCTCTCCTTGGAGTCGGTATGGGTGTGCCTCTTCCTCCATCCTCGCGCACCGCCCGCCATACCACGACGCCAGACTCTGCAGACTTCACAGGAGGACGACACAATTTTGCTACAGCGAATGATGCATCCGATGATCGCCGCACCGCATGCGATCAGAGGCTCTGGATGCGCCTGCGGCGCCTCAGGCCGCGGCTGCCATCGGGCGGCCACTGCGGACGTAGGTATTCCAGAGCTGGACGAGCAGACGCATGACGAGCGCCTCGATCACGGCGACTGCCGCTTGGGTCAGGAGCGAGGTCAACAGGTGTGGCATGGGACGCCACCTTTCTTGCACATGCTGGACGTACCTTCCCTTTGTCCGCCGGCGTGGCTTCGCGCGGGCGGAGTGCAGATGACCACGGGCTTAACTTTCGGTGTCATGCCAGGTTCGATGAACGCACACAACGTGGCTTCGACCGGCCCAGGACGCGGGAGGGAAGGCATGGACGAAATCAAGGACCGGCAGACCGCCCATCTGTATGCGGAGAACAGGGGGAAGAAGGGGCGCATCGCATCGATGGTGTCCCAACCCCGCGTGACCACCATGAGTCTTCAGCGGGCCCTCGACGCACACGCATTGAGTTGATGGTCGTCGGCGTTCAGCGTGGGACCAGTGTGTCGCCGGCGTACTGCCGATGTCATCGACGAACTTGTCGCGGATGTGGTCCATCCACCGGGTCCTCGGCCTTGAGGACGAGTCCGGTCAGGCGGCCGCGCTGCAGGGCGACGGCAGATCTTCTTCCAACGGGTATTGCACTCGTGAAGACGAGAACCAAGGTGATGGGTACGGGCGGTCTGCTGTCGCCCGCGCATCAGCAGGCCGAGCTGGACGACCGGGTCGAGCAGGGTGGCCCAGCCCTGGGTGCCGTCGGGGGTGTGCCGGGGAAAGATGCTGCGCACGCCGGCCGAGGCGGGCAGAGCGCGGGGGACGACGGGGCGCGGGTCGATGCCGCGGGCACGGTCGGCCGAGGCCGGGGAGGGCCTCCACCTCGGCGGGGCGAGCCGGTCGATGACCTGCTCCGGGTGGCAGCGAGGACGCTGCCGGGCTCTCCGCCATCCGGGCCACGTCGGCCAACGGTCTGCCGCCTGACCTGGAACGTCTGCGCATTCTTCGGGGCCGACACCGACGTGGTCGGCGTGATCGCTCTCGGCATGATCACCGCACTGGGTGGCGGCGTCATCCGCGATGTCCTCATCGGCTCGCTACCACCTGCCACCTTCCGCGACTGGCGCTACTTCACCCTCGCCGCAGTCGGCGCGCTGATCGCGTTCGCGCTCAGCAAGCGGCTGCATCGGCTGGAGACACCGATCACCGTGCTCGACGCGATCGGGTTGAGCGTGTTCGCGGTCATCGGCGCGGACAAGGCCCTGGCCTTCGGGCTCGGCATCGCGCCCGCGATCTTGCTGGGCGTGGTCCCGGGGGCGGCTGACGGGTCAGGAACAGAAGTCGGCGACGGTGTGGGTGAGGATGTCGGTGAGGCGGTCCAGCGAGGCGAGGTCGACGTACTCGGTCGCCGCGTGTGCGCCTGCGCCGTCGGCGCCGAAGAGCAGGCAGGGGATGCCGGCGCGGTCCAGGAGGGCGCAGTCGGTCCAGAAGGGTTCGGCGCGTACCACGGGCGGGTGGCCGAGGGCCTGCTCGGCGTGGTGGGTGAGGGTGCGGACGATCAGGGCATCGGGGTCGGCTTCGAAGGGGGCGCGGTGCAGGCCGCGGGTCAGCCGGTAGCGGAAGTCGGGGACCGTGTCGGCCAGGTGGCCGAGGACGTCGGCCAGTTCACGCTCGACGGTGTCGGCGCTCTCGCCGGGCACGGTGCGGCGTTCCAGGGTGACGCGGCAGTGCGCCGGGTAGGTGGAGGGTTCCTCACCGCCGTGGATGACGGAGGCGTGCACGGTGCCGGTGCCCAGGAGGGGGTGTGCCGGGCCCTGCGCGAGGCGCTGCCCCAGTTCCTCGAGGGCGACGAGGAAGTGCCCGGCTTTGGCGATGGCGTCGATTCCGAGCTCGGGCCGTGAACCGTGGGCCGCGCGGCCTTCGAGCTCCACCTCGAACCAGACGAAGCCCTTGTGGGCGAGGGTGACTTCGAGGTGGCTCGGCTCGGTGACGATCGCCGCGTCGGCCGTGAAGGACTCCAGCACTTCCTCGGTGCCCGAGCTGCCGTGCTCCTCGTCGGCGACGCAGGCGAGGACGATGTCGCCGCGCAGGGGCCCGTGGACGGTGGCGCGGGCGGCGGCGACCATCATGGCCGCGATGCCGCCTTTCATGTCGAAGGTGCCCCGGCCGTACATCCTGCCGCCGCGGACCCACGGGTCGAGCGGGTCGCCGTCGTGGCCGGCCAGGCCGACCGTGTCGAGGTGGCCGTTGAGCATGAGGGAGCGGCCGCCGCCGGTGCCGCGGGCGATCGCGACGAGCGAGGGCCGGCCGGGGCGCTTTTCCAGGCGGTGCACCTCGAAGCCGCGGGCGGCCAGCCATGAGCCGCAGAAGTCGGCGATGACGGTCTCACCCGCCCCGCCGGGAACGAGGTCCGGGTTGACGGAGTCGATGGAGATCAGCCTGGCCAGCAGGCGGCCGGGGTCCGAATCCGGGGGTTCGGGAGCCGCTGGGGTCGAGGGGGTCTCGGGGAGCATGGGGACCTTCCGAAGTGCTCGGGCGTATCGGTGCGTGCCGGGGCTGTCTCAGTCCTGGTCGGCCAGTCGCAGGAGGGTGGTGGCCAGGACGTCGATGCCGTGGGCGCATGCCTCGGGGGTGGAGTACTCGCGGGGGTTGTGACTGATGCCGTCGTATTCGCCGCGTACGAAGATCATGGCGGTCGGGCAGAGCGCGGCGATCTCCTGGGCGTCGTGTCCGGCTCCGGAGAGCAGGGAGATGTGCTCCAGGCCGTGGTCGTCGGCGGCCTGCGCGATGGTCTTCCGCACGCCCTCGTCGAAGGGGACGTAGGCGGTCCTGGCCATCCGCCGGGTGGTCAGCGACAGGCCCGGCCGGCTGTTCTCCAGGTCCCGCAGGAACGCGGCGAGGGCTTCCTCGGCGCGGGCCATCCGGGCGTCGTCGGGGTTGCGCAGGTCGACGGTCAGTTCGGCGCGGGCCGGGACGATGTTGGTCAGGTCCGGGTGGACGACCAGATGGCCGACGGTGGCCCGCAGGTCCCCGTACCGGCCCGAGTCGACCAGCGCCCGCAGGTGGACGATGATCTGCGCGGCGGCGAGGCCGGCGTCGGCGCGCAGGTGGGTGGGGGTGGTGCCGGCGTGGGCGGCGCGGCCGTGGATGGTGATCTCCTGCCAGGAGATGCCCTGTACGCCGGTGACGACGCCGATCCCGACGTCGTTCTCGGCGAGGACGGGGCCCTGTTCGATGTGGCATTCGACGTAGGCGTGCGGCGGGGCGAGGCGTACGTCGACGGGGCCGTCGAAGCCGGTGCGGGCGAGTTCTCCGCCGAGGGTGAGGCCGTCCCGGTCGGTCAGGGCGTGGGCGTACTCCAGGGACAGGCGGCCGGCGGCGACGGCGCTGCCGAGCATGTCGGTGCCGAAGCGGACGCCTTCCTCCTCGGTGAAGACGCCGACCTCGATCGGGCGGCGGGTGGTGATGCCGCGTTCGTCGAGGGTGCGGACGACTTCGATGCCGCCGAGGACGCCGAGGCAGCCGTCGAAGGCGCCGGCGGTGGCGACGCTGTCGATGTGCGAGCCGGTGAGGACGGGGGCCGCGGCGGGGTCGGTGCCCTCGCGGCGGCCGTAGATGTTGCCCATCCGGTCGACGCGGACGGTCAGGCCGGCCTGTTCCATCCAGGTGATGACCTGGCGGCGTCCGGCCGCGTCGGCGTCGGTGAGGGCGAGACGGTTGACGCCGCGCAGGCCGGTGCGCTCGTCGTCGTACGCGCCGATCTCGGCGAGGTCCATCAGCGACTGCCACAGGCGGTCGCCGTTGACGGTGATCCTGTCGGGGGTGGGGCTGGTCATGACGTGCCTCCCGGCGGTTGTCGGTGACGGTGGGGCGGGATGGGGTGGGTGGCTCGTGGCGTGTGCGGATCAGCCGGCCGCGGTCGCGACCGCGAGACCGCAGCCGGCCGGCGCGGCGCCCGTGGTCCGCCCGAGCGCGCGGCGGGTGGCCACCGCCATGTCCGGGCCGGGCACGACGGTCGGCAGGCCGAGGACGGTGAGCGCGGCTGCGCGGTGGGGCAGCACGCTGCCGGCCTCCTCCTGGTCCCATCGATCCGCTGCGGCGTGATGAAGGTGCGGTGGTGCACGGCGGGGGTCTTCCAGGTGTCGTCGTGTTCAGTGATCGGCGCTGGAGTGCGGGTTGGCAGCCGTGCCCTCGGTGCTCAGCAGCACGACCACCGAGGTCGCGTCGAGCCCCAGTGCCGTACGGCGTTCTTCGGTGCCCGTGCCGGTGAGTACCGCGCGGAGACCGGCGAGCGACGCGGCCCCGCAGGGGCCTGAGGAGACGCCGAGGGCCGCGAGGCGGGTGGCGGCGCGTGCGCTGTCGGTGTCGGAGACGGCGACAGCGGCGTCCAGTCCGCCGTGCAGGCAGGGCCAGGCGATGCTGGAGGGGGTGCCGCAGTTCAGTCCGGCCATGGTGGTGTCGCCGGTGGTGACGCCGACGGGTTCATCGAGGGTGAGGCTTTCGAGGACGCAGGCCGCGGTGTCCGGTTCCACCGACAGCAGCGCCGGAGCGCGTCCGGAGGGGAGGCTGCGGTAGTGGGTGACGACGGCCTGGGCCAGGGATCCCACTCCCACCGGTATGGAGACGAGGTCGGGTCCTTCGGCGGCCCCTTCGGCCGTCAGCTGCTCGTCGATCTCGGCGCAGAGGGTGGAGTAGCCCTCGACGATCCACCCCGGGATCTGTTCATAGCCCGGCCAGGCGGTGTCCTGGACCAGGATCGCGTCCGGCGCGGCCGCCTCCTCGGCCGCCCGGCGCACGGCCTCGTCGTACGAACCCGGGACCTCGGTGACCTTCGCCTGCTCGGCGACGATGGCCGCCACGGCCCGCGGATGCACGCCCTGCGGGACGAAGACGTGGGCGTGCTGCCCGAGCCGGCGTGCCATGCGGGCCACCGCGCGGCCGTGGTTGCCGTCGGTGGCGGTCACCAGGATGACGGGGCCCGGGTCCCTGCCGCTCGCGGCACGCTCGGCAAGGGTGCGGTGGACCGCCCAGGACGCGCCCAGAGCCTTGAAGGCGGGCAGCCCCAGACGGCACGACTCGTCCTTGACGAAAACCCGGCCGAGACCCAACTCTGCTGCCAACGGCGGTAGTTCGGTCAGGGGGGTGGGGGCGTAGCCGGGCAGCGCGGCATGGAAGTCCCGTATCCCGGCGGGCGCGGGGTCACACCGCCAGGTGCGGGCGCCGGGGCGCGCACACCACGGCAGCGTACGGACGGAGGATGCGTTGTCGGACACACGATCAGGGTCCGATGGGCTCCTACGGTCGGTCCAGCGAATGTTTTCGACCCATACTCATCGGAGAAACCGACTGTTGAGCGTCGCTCCGCAACGGTGAGGAGAGCGGGCCGGTGATGTTCGATCTGCACCGACTGCGCCTGCTGCGCGAGCTCAAGCACCGCGGCACGCTGGCGGCCGTCGCCGCCGCCCTGTCCTACGCGCCCTCATCCGTATCCCAGCAGCTCTCGCAGTTGGAGGCGGAGGTCGGCGTCCCGTTGCTGGAGCCGGTGGGGCGGCGGGTGCGGCTGACCGAGCAGGCCGAGATCCTCGTCGCCCACACCGAGGCGGTCCTCGAACGCCTGGAGCGCGCGGAGGCGGAGATCGCCACCTCCCTGACCGACCTGACCGGCACACTGCGCATCGCCTCGTTCCAGACGGCCGCCCTGGCCCTGGTCCCGACCGCGCTCGGCCTGCTGCGCGACCTGCACCCGCACCTGCGCGTCCACGTCACGCACATGGAACCGGAAAAGGCCCTTCCCGCTCTGCACGCCCGCGACTTCGACCTGGTCCTCGCCGAGGAATACCCCGGCAATCCCAACCCGCGGCCGGCCGGACTCGAACAGGAGGACCTGCTCGACGACCCTCTGCGCCTCGCCCTGCCGAAGCCGGTCGGCGGATCGGACACCGAAGGCCCGTTGGCGGCGCTGCGCTCACTGGCGGACCACCCCTGGGTGATGGAACCCGAAGGCACGGCCGCGCGGCACTGGGCCATGACCCTGTGCCGCAGCGCCGGCTTCGAACCCGACGTACGGTTCGAGACCACCGACCTCCTGCTCCACCTCCGCCTCGTCGAGCAGAAACACGCCGCCGCGTTCCTGCCCGACCTCGTCTGGACCGGACAACCTCCGACCGTGCCCCTCCGGCAACTCCCCCGCGGCCGGCGCACACGCCGCATCTTCACCGTCGTACGCCGCAGCCGGCACCCCGCCGTCCTGGCCTGCCGGAACGCCCTTCTGCGCGCGGTCAGTCTGCACTCCGGCCAGGCATAGGGCAGTACCGAGGACTCGGTTTCGAGCAGGTCGGTTCCGTGCCGGGGCCCGTTGGCCAGATGGTCGTGGTGATCTTGCGGCGTGGAGACTTGCACCTGCTCGTAGACGCTCCGACAGGGCTGCCGTTTCCCGGGTGTGGAGCCGCGGGACCTCGAAGCCGTTGAGCGTCCGGCTCAACGTGCCGATGGCTGCCGGCCTCGCGATATGCCGATGTCCGTACGGCGGGACTGCTGTCCGTCTGCCCCTGGTGGCGCCGGACGGCAGAGCCCGGACCCGCCGTTTCCCCACGCCATGGGGAGACTGTCGCCGGAAGGCCGGTGCGGCCAGTGCCGCACGTCATGCCGGCAGTCGGCTCGGCATCCGGTGAAGCCGATGCCGGTGACGTATTCGGACCGGCCCCGGTTGGCCCATGCCTCGACGATGCGGTCCCGGTGAGGGTTCCTCACCCGGTCCCTGCCGCGCTCCCCGACATGGTGCCGGATGTGTCAGGTCGGTGCCGAGACTGCGGGTTGTGCGTGAAAGTTTCGACACCTCAGACGTTCTTTGCCAAAGCGGTGATGCAAATAACCGGTTCGCAAATCAGCACATTCATGGGTCATACCGATCTTCCACCGGGGAATTCTTGCGTCGGCTCCGGCACCGGGGAACAGCCGCTCCACCCCGACGGTTTTATGATCGTTAACGAACTGCTCCCCTCATGCCTGCACCCTGTCGCCAGAGGCTCCCGGCAACCGCGACACAACTGGTTGTCCGGGCCGCATGACAGCGACATGTGTGAAGAAAGGTGAATACCATGGTCCTCGGACTGCTCCGCCGGCGGCGCTCTCACAGCGCCTTCGGTGCCGCGCCGGGCCTTTCGATCCCCCTGCCGCCCGGTGCGGGGGCGTTCGGCTGCGCGGTCGTCGATCCCATGGAGCAGCCCATGGGGGGAGCCGAGGTCACGGTGACCGCCCTGGACAGCCACCGTGTCGCGGCCCGCGGCACCACCGATCCGTACGGCTTCTTCATGGCGACGCTGCCACCGGGCTCCTACAGCGTGATGACCGCGGCCGAGGGCCTGTCACCTGCCCGCCGCACCGTCGACATAGCCCCCGGTGTGGCCCTTCCCCCGGCACGCATCGCGTTGGAGCCCTCGCGTCAGCTGGAACTCCCGCCACCCGGCACCTGGTTGTTCGACCCGCCGCACACCGCGATCCGCTTCATCGCCAAGCACGTGGGCATGGCCCATGTCCACGGCCGTTTCACCCGCTTCGACGGCGGCATCCGCGTCGCGCAGAACATGGCCGATTCCCGGGTCTCGGTGCGCATCGACGCCTCCAGCATCGCCACGGGCAACAAGACCCGTGACAACCACCTGCGTTCCGCCGACTTCCTCGACGTCGAGCGCTACCCGTACATCGACTTCACCAGCACCCGGTTCGTCTACCGCGGCGGCTCCAAGTGGACGCTGCACGGCTCGCTCACCATGCACGGCATCAGCCGCTCCGTCGGCCTCGACACGACGTACCTCGGAACGGTGAACGGCGGTTACGAACAGGAACTGCGCTGCGCGGCCCTCGCGAAGGCGGAACTGCACCGCGAGGACTTCACCCTCAACTGGCGCTCGATGCTGGCCCGCGGCATCGCGGTCGTCGGACCCACCGTCCAACTGGAACTGGACGTACAGGCGATGTACCACACCCCCGAAACGCCCACGCCCCCGGAGTAGGCGAACGGGCCGGACGCCGGTCTTAGTGCTGCGTTCCTCAAGGTGGGCGTATGTTCGGTAGGGGGCGTGGGCAGGAGGGCGCCATGCCGAAGTTCCTGTATGCGCGGCCGCCGGCCGATCCGGTCGAGGAGCGGAAGGTCCGCAAGCTGGCCGGGGCCCGGCATGCGCCGGGCGACTGGATCCTGCGGGCCCGGATGATCGAGGCCAGCTGGCGGGGGCTGCACACCACGGCGATCGCCGCCGAGTTGGGCTGCCACCCGCAGACGGTGCGGGAACGGCTGGCGCGGTTCAACGCCGAGGGCATCGACGGGCTCGGCGACCGGCCGATCAGCGGGCGCCCCCGCCGGCTGACCGAGGCCGAGCGCTCGGCGATCATTGCCCTGGCCCGCAGCGACCCGCCCGGGCGCCCGGCGCCCGGCCCCGACGGCGCCCTTCAGGCCGCCGACGAGACCGGAGCGCCGACCTGGACGCTGGATACGCTCACCGAGACAGCCCGGGCCGACGGTATCGACGTGCACCGCAGCCAGGTGCGCAGGATCCTGCTGGCCGAGCAGGTGCGCTGGCGCCGTACCCACTCCTGGGCGACCAGCAAGGACCCCGACTTCGCCCCAAAAGAACGGCGGTCGTCGGGCTCTACACCGACCCGCCGCCGCGCTCCACGGTGATCTGCGCCGACGAGCTCGGCCCGGTCATCCCGCGCACCTTCGCCCCCGCGCCGGGCTGGTCCGTGGGCGGGCACCGGATCAAGGCGCCGCTGGAGTACGCCCGCGGCCGGGAGAAGACCTGGGTGTACGGGGGCCTGCGCATCCGCGACGGCCAGGAGGTGACCTTCTGCGCGCCGCGGCGCAACACCGCCGGCTGGCTCCACCTGCTGCAGGAGATCGCCCGGGCCAACCCGCGGGGCCAGGTCTACGTCGTCGCCGACAATCTCTCCAGCCACACCAGCGGCCCCATCCGCCGGTGGCTGAGGAAGCATCCGAGGGTCCATCAGGTCTTCATCCCCGTCGGCGCGTGCTGGCTGAACCTGGCCGAGGGGTGGTGGCGGATCTTCCGCAAGACCGCTCTGGCCGGGCAGACCTTCGCCGACCCCGACGAGATCGACCAGGCCACCCGCCTGGCCACCGCCCAGCTCAACGCCCGTGCCAAACCATGGGTTTGGGGACGCTCCCCGCCACCGCACCGCCGACTACGCCGGAAGTTCGTCTACCGGCTTTGAGGAACGCAGCATTAGAGGTTCTAACAAAATGGAACATTTGCGCTAACCTGGAGATTCTGGTGCGGATCCGCTCTGGCCAGGAGGTGCGCGATGTCTCGCCCCAAACCCTGGGAGATCGACGACGCCCTGTGGGCGCTGATCGAGCCGCTGCTGCCGAAGATCGAACGCCGCTCCGATCATCCAGGCCGCAAGCGGCTGGACGACCGCCGTGTGCTGCAGGGCATCCTGTTCGTGCTGCACACCAATATCCAGTGGGAGTGGCTGCCGCAGGAGCTGGGTTTCGGCTCCGGGATGACCTGCTGGCGCCGGCTGCGGGACTGGAACGAGGCCGGTGTCTGGCACCAGTTGCAGGAGGTCCTGCTGGCGAAGCTGCACGGCGCCGACCAGCTGGACTTCTCCCGGGCCGCAATCGACTCCTCCCACGTGCGTGCCCTGCGGGGCGGCCCAAAACGGGCCCGAGTCCGGTCGACCGCGCCCGGCCGGGCTCGAAGCACCACCTGATCTGCGACGGGCGCGGCACCCCCCTGGCGGTGACGCTCACCGGCGGCAACCGCAACGACGTCACCCAGCTGGTCCCGCTGCTGCAGGCGGTCCCCGAGGGGCGGGGGCGCCGCGGGCGGCCCCGGCACCGGCCCCGGCGGCTGTACGCGGACCGCGGCTACGACCACGACCGCTACCGCCGCAAGGTTCGCACCCTGGGCATCACCCCGGTCATCGCCCGCCGCGGACAGCCCCATGGATCCGGACTGGGCATCCACCGCTGGGTAGTTGAACGCGGGTTCGCCTGGCTGCACGGCTTTCGCCACCTCAGGATCCGCTGGGAGCACCGCGACGACATCCACGAGGCCTTCCTGCAGCTCGCTACCTGCCTCATCCTGTACCGGCGCGTACGAGCACTCTGTTAGGACCTCTTACGGCGGATCTCCCCCGGACCGGCCTCCCGTGCGGGCCGCCCGGCTCCAGCAGCGCGTCAACCCGGTCGGCGGACCGCGACCTGAACTGGGACAGCGGCCCGCGCGCCGGGCTCCGTCGGCTGCCGGCAGGACGTCGACTCGCCGCACTGGCCCGGCAGTTCGGTCGCCGCGGTCTGCGCCGAGCTCTGCCGGGTGCTCCCGGAGCCGATGCTCCGCGGGCCGGAGACGCTCACATCGACCGGGGCGAGGCGCACCGTGCCGAACGCGTGGCGCCGTGCGGTACCGGACCGGTGTCTGGCCATGCCTGCGCCGCGCAGCAGAAGCAGAAGCAGAAGCAGTCCGGCGTAACACGGGTCGGCGGCGACGCCGTCGGCGCGGGCGGCGCTGCGGTCCACCCGCAGGATCTGCCGATCCTCGCGGTGACAACCTTCATGTCCGTGCCTGCGAGCGTGCGGCGGGCGAGGCGGGCTCCGCCTCCACGGGCACAACGGCTTCGCCGGTGTACACGAGGAAGGTCAGCGTCTCCTGGAAGTACAGCTGGATGCTGTGCTCGTCGTGCGACAGGTAGCCGATCGACACGTCCTGGCCGAGGCGCAGTTCGAAGTCGCCGCCCCGGGTGGACAGCAGGAAGGCCCCGTCGATCGCGGGTGCCCAGACGATGTCGCCGTCCAGGAGCCGGGCCATGTGCTTGATGACGGGGTATCCGTAGTCGGAGGTCTCG
This sequence comes from Streptomyces sp. JNUCC 63, assembly GCF_054366325.1. Lineage (NCBI taxonomy): Bacteria > Bacillati > Actinomycetota > Actinomycetes > Kitasatosporales > Streptomycetaceae > Streptomyces > Streptomyces sp. JNUCC 63. The sequence goes on from NZ_CM135963.1 coordinate 128,105, forward strand.
CTGACGGCGGTGTACGCCTGCGCGCTGAGCGCCAGCGTGTACGGCCCGCCGACACCCGCCAGCCGCAGTGCGCTCACGGCCTTGCTGACGAGCGTCGGGTACTCGCGCACCTCGGCCGGGACGGTCAGGGCCCGGTTCGACGAGCTCGCGCGCAGACCTGCGATGCCGACGGCGGCGCAGCCCTCGAACACCGCCCGGTCCTCGGCGAACGCGATCCGCCGCGCCGCGTCCTTCACCGGCTGCCAGTCCGCGTCCTTGGCCCCGCGTTCGACGTCGTCCACCTGCTGCCGGTCCACGGTGAACGGCACCCGCAGCTCCACCAGGGGCTGAAAACCGCGGGTACGGGCCATGACCCCGTCGGCCGGGGCCTCGACGTCGTGAAGATGACCGGTCCCCACGCCGGACAGCTCGGCACCGCCCGGCTCCGGAACGTCGACGACGCGGCGGGCCGCCACATGGCGGGTGAACGTGCGTCGCGCCTCCTGCTCCATGTCGGCCCACGCGGCGGAGGAGATGGGCGCCAGTTCACGGTGCAGATTGTTCATCGGCGGTACCCGCCTTCTGTCGCGTCCGCAGCCCGCCGACGCCCAGAGAGCCGTCCACGGGCGGAAGCCGGTCCGCAGGCGCGGGCTCGGTGTCGGCCGTCTCGCGCGGGCCCGGCGGATCGGGAAGATCGTCCAGGAAGTCGCTGCTGGGCACGTAGAACAGCGAACCGGTGACCGGCGTGGAGAAGTCCAGGATGCGGTCGTGGGACGCCGGTGGAGCGCCCAGGAACATCCGCTCCAGCATCCGCTCCGTCACGGTCGGACTACGGGCGTATCCGATGAAGTACGTGCCGAACTCCCCTTGCCCGACGGTCCCGAAGGGCATGTTGTCACGCAGGATCTCGTGCTTCGTACCGTCCGGATCCTCGATCGTGGTCAGGGCCACGTGCGAGTCGGCCGGTTTGACGGCGTCGTCCAGTTCGACGTCGGACAGCTTCCTGCGCCCGATCACCAGTTCCTGCGCCTCGACCGGAAGCGCGTTCCAGGCCTGCAGATCGTGCAGGTACTTCTGCACGATCACATAGCTGCCCCCGGCGAACTCGGGATCCTCCTCGCCGATCAGCACGGCGGCCCTCGCCGCCGGACCCGTCGGATTCTCCGTGCCGTCGACGAAGCCGAGGAGGTCACGCACGTCCAAATACTTGAATCCATGGACCTCGTCGCGCACGGTTGTGACACCGCGGAGCCGTTCCATGATCTCGGAGGCCAGCGCGAAGCACAGGTCCGTGCGGGCGGCCCGTATGTGGAACAGCAGGTCACCGGGTGTCGACACCGCTCGATGCCGCGTTCCGGCCAGCTCGCGGAAGGGGTGCAGGTCCGCCGGACGCGCCCCGGCGAACAGCCGTTCCCATGCCTCGGAGCCGATGCCGACGACCACGCCCAGCCTCCCGTCCGGCGCGGCATGGAAGCCGACGGCCCGCTGCAGCCCGTTCAGGTCCGACAGCAGCTCCCGTGTGGCCGGTTCACCACCCTCGTCAATGGTCACGACCAGGAAGATCGCCGCAGCCGTCAGCGGGGAGAGCACCGGCTGGGGAACCGGTTCCTGGGAGTGTGCGCCCATGGGCCACACCCTTCCTCGCGGTCGGTCACGGGTGTGCAGTGCCTGCGAAGCGCTTGCCCGTCCACCGTAGAGCGGCCCCCCGGCACCCGCCACCGCACCTCGACGGCACGCGGGTCCGCACAGACCGAGCAGGCCGATACTCCGCCGGTCACCGTGGAGCCCGGTACCGCTGGGCGTCGGCGAAGGGCGGCCGCCCACGTGCTGTGTAAGCCGGACGCCACGATTCCGACACGGAAGGACAACCAGTTCCGAGCGGCTGCTTCCCGGACCCTTCACGGCGGACGGCTCGCGAGCTGTTCCACCGTTCGGAGCACGGCGTCGCCCGCGGAGTTGCGCCGCCGACCGGCTGGGCACAGGCTCGTGGATGTGCCGACGGGCGGGACCGAGGGCCCGCCCGCTGCGGGAAGCGGATGGAGGAATGGTTCATGGCGACGTGCGAAGTCTGCGGCAATGACTATGAGTTGGCCTTCGAAGTGCGAGCCGCCGGAGAGGTGCACGTATTCGACAGCCTGGAGTGCACGGCCCAGCGCCTGGCTCCGATCTGCGACAACTGCAACTGCCGGATCCTGGGCCACGGGCTGCAGGCGGACGGACAGTTCTTCTGCTGCGCCCACTGCGCACGGCAGAAGGGCCACGCCCAACTGGTCGACCACGCCTGACACGACAACAACCGCGGTACTGACAGGCTCCGCGCGGCCCGGCCCCGATCCGCGGCAGCGCTCGGGGACCGCGGTGATCCGCGAGGGGCCGACCAGTACAGGCCGAACCAGCGTTGCGGAGGATGCTGTAATGGAGGAGCACTTCGTCTGGGTGACGACACGTCGTCTTCGGCCGGGCACGTTGGAGGAGTTCGAGAGGGCGTGGCGCCCCGACCCCTACCCGCAGGGCCTGCTCCGCTCCTACGCCTACTGGTCCGACGACGGACAGGAGGTCACCGGGGTGTCGTTCTGGTCCTCCCAGGAAGCATGCGAGGCCTGGCGGGGCTCCGAGCAGGAGGAGCAGCGGCGTGCGGCCATGGCCCCGTACGTCGTCGAGGAGGAAGAGGGCTTCTACCGCGGCCGTGAACTCGCCGTCCCCCAGCGGTAGCGCCCCGGGACAGGACCGGTCAGTCGATCGGGCCGCGGGGGCTGGTGTGGGTCAGGCTCACAAGGTTCAGCAGGGCCCGGCGCAGCGTGTCGTCGTCGACGTCGGCGTTGAGGCCGATGCGTACGCCGAAGGCGGTGTGCCGTCGGCTGGTGGTGTACTCGTCGCCGGGTGAGACCAGGACGCCGGCGTCGCGTGCTGCCGCGGTGAACTGGCCCACGCTCCATGGTTCGGGCAGGGGCAGCCACAGGTGGGGGGCTGCCGGGTCGGCCCGGACGCCGAGGTCGGCGAGGATCTGCGTGGCCATCGCATTGCGGCTCCGCACAGCGGTGCGGCGGGCGGTGACGATCTTTTCGGCGGTGCCGTCGTCCACCCAGCGGGTGAAGACCTCGCCCAGGAGCGGAGCGGTGAGCCAGGTGGTCGCCCGCACGGCGGCCGCCAGAGGGGGACGGGCCCCTTCGGGCGCGGCGACGACACCGACCCGCAGGCCCAGGGCGAGCACCTTCGCGGTGCTGGTCACGTAGCAGGTGCGGTCCGGCAGCAGGGCGGCCACCGGGTCGGGGCGCCGGGCGGCCAGAGGGCCCAGCGGGTCGTCCTCCAGCACCCACACCTTCGCCCGGCCGCACACCTCGGCGAGAGCGGCCCTCCGGGCCGGCGGCATGGTGCGGGCGCCGGGGTTGGCCAGCGTCGGCTGCAGGTGCACGAGCGCGACCCGGCCGGTGGCACAGACGTCGGCCAGCGCGTCCGGGAGCATTCCGTCCTCGTCGCTGTCGACGGCGATGACCGGCAGGGACAGCTGCCGGGCCGCCGCGATGAGGCCCGGATTGGTCAGGGGCGTCGTGGCCACCCCGCCCGGTACGGCGAGGGCCAGCAGCAGGGCGGTGAGGGCGTGCTGGGCGCCCGATGTCAGCAGGATGCGCTCGGGCGGCGGCCGGAAGCCCGCGTGGGCGGCCCAGGTGGCCGCGGCGGCGCGGTGGGCGGGCAGGTCCTTGCTGTGCTCGGTGGCGGTCACCGACCGCAGTGCGCCGGGGTCGGCGGCCAGTGTGCTGAGGGTGGTGCCCAGCATTGCCGCGGGGTCGACGCTGTCGGTGATCGGCGGGTGCAGTGAGGCGAGGTCGATCTCGGTGGACGCCGGGGCGTCGGCCAGCCCGAAGCCGGCGCGTACGAAGGTCCCCCGTCCGACCTCGCCTGTCACCAGGCCGCGGCGCTCCGCCTCCGTATAGGCGCGGGCGACGGTGCCCACCGTCACACCGAGCGTACGAGCCAGGTGCCGGTGGGTGGGCAGACGCTCCCCCGGGCGCAGCCGGCCGCGTGCGATGTCACCGGCCAGCACGTCCGCCAGCCCCACGTACGTGGGACGCCCTTCGGGCAGCGGGCCCGGAACCCACTGGCTGTGCGGCACTGCCATCACCTCACCGGTTCATTCACCGCCGTATTGGATCCGCGTGAAGCGGATTGACACCCTAGCACGTCGACCAGAACACCCCCTTGATCACAGCCAGGGCAACTGGAAAAGGTGCTGGGCAGCCCACAGCCGTCACTTCTTGGAGGCCCACGACCGGACCCCGGATTGACACCATCGACTCGCCGATTGACACCATTCTGCTGCTCCTTCTAGGGTGTCAATCCTTCGACTCTCCGGAAGGACGACAGACCATGCGATGGCACCCGGTGTGGTCCCACCACGGATTCCGCGCCCTGTGGGCGGCGTCCGGGGTCAGCCTGATCGGTACGCAGGTATCCGTGCTCGCACTCCCCCTGACGGCACTCATCGCGTTGCACGCCTCGCCCACCCAGGTAGCCCTGCTCACGGCAGCCGGCACGGCCCCGTTCCTGCTGCTCGGCCTGCCGGCGGGAGCCTGGGTGGACCGCTGGCCGCGGCGGACTTTGATGGTGTTCTGCGATGTGGGCCGCGCCGTACTGCTGGCCACCCTCCCCCTCGCCCAGCTGGCCGGTGTGCTGACCATGGTCCAGCTGTACCTGGTCGCGCTGGGTCTGGGCACCCTCAGCGTGTTCTTCGACATCGCCTCCCTGTCGGTGCTGCCGGCGCTGGTCGGCGCCGATCGGATAGCGCCCGCCAACGCCCGGCTGGAGGTGGTGCGGGCCGCCTCCCAGACGTCGGGTCCGGCCCTCGGCGGCGCTCTCGTCCAAGCGCTCACCGCTCCCCTGGCACTGGCGGTGGACGCGGCGAGCTACGCGGTCTCCGCACTCCTGCTGCGCGGCCTGCCGCCGGTCGCCTCCCCACCGCGCCCCGCCCAGTCCGGCGGCCTGCTGGTGCAGATTCGCGCCGGGCTGCGGTTCTGCCTGACCCACCCCTACATCCGCCCGCTGGCCGTCGGCGCGGCATGGCTGAACTTCTGGACCGAGGGGCTGCTGGCCGTCTTCCTCACCTACGCCGTAAGGGAGTTGCGGCTGTCCGCCGCCACGGTCGGCACCGTCCTCGCGGTGGCGGGAATCGGCTACCTGGCCGGCTCGCTGCTCGCTCCGCGGCTCAACGCCCGGATCGGTGTCGGGCCCGCCATCGTGGTCGGGGCCGCTCTCAACGCCGGCTTCCTGCCGGCCGCCTGGGCACCGCGCACCGGGACCACCGTCTGGCTCCTGCTCGGCTTCACCGTGACCGCCGTCGGCGTCAGCATCTGGAATGTGAACGCCGTCAGCCTGCGCCAGGCCACCACGCCGGACAGCCTCCTGGCGCGCATGAACGCGGCGAACCGCTTCCTGATCTGGGGCACCATGCCGCTCGGTGCCGCCGCCGGCGGCCTCCTGACCAGCTTCTTCGGCCTGCACCCCGCCGTGATCATCTGCGCGCTGGCCGCGCCCGCGTGCGCGCTGCCCGTACTGTTCTCGGCCGTACGGAAAGTGACCGCCATGCCACAGCCGCCCGCACCCGCCCACTCCGCGCCCACGACCGACCGGAGCTGCGACACGCCGGAGCACGCCGCCCAGCACTGACACGCGGGCTGCCCTGTGGGCCGATGCCATGACGTCGGCCCGCCTGCCCCCGGCCGCATGGCCGGCAGTTCTCTACGGGCAGGTCTCCCCGAACTTGACCGCTGTGAGCGTCACTGGCTGTCCCTTCAGTTCGGTGCCCGCGTTCGGGGTCTGGCCGCACACTTGCCAGTTGCTTTCCACCAGCACCCACCGGCCCTGCGACGAGGCGTCCTTGACGGTGAACGAGGTGCTGGAATCGAGGGCGGCGCGAGCGGTCTTCACCGACTTGCCTGTGAAGTCGGGCATCTTCCCTCCGGCCGCCGACGGCTCGGGCCGGTCCTTCGCGGGACAGGACTCCTCGAGTTTCACCGCGCCGAAGTCCAGCTTCGTGTCGGTCGGGACCGTGCGACCGGCAGCCACGTTCTGGCTGCAGACCTTCCAGTTCCGGTCGAAGACCTGCGCCCGGCCGCGCCCCAGGGCGTCGTGCGACGTCAACGCGTAGAAGCCCAGTTCCTGGGCGGCGTCTTGAGCGGACTGCAATCCCATGCCGACGAAGTGGGGAACCTTGGCTCGCTCCGTCACGGTCGGTTTGTCGTCCTGGGTGGGCACGCCGCCGGCCGTGGTCGCGGACCGCACGGGCGTGGGAGTGCTGCTGCTGGGGGAAGGGGCCGGGTCCGTCTGAGCGCAGGCTGCGAGTACGCCGGTGGCGGCGCACGCCAGGACAGCGTTGATGACGCGGGTTCGCATGGATTCCCCCGGGTGGTGCCAGTACAGGAGGAACAGGATAGGTCGCCCATGCAGGACATGTGAACTCAGGTCACCCGGCCGTGACCGAACCGCGGGCCGCCCGCCTCGCCCACCGGCGACGATGGACCGTGCCGGCCTTCATCACGAAGTCGACGTGGCCGATGGCCTCGATGTCGTCGAAGGGGTTGCCGGGCAGTGCGACGAGGTCCGCCGTCGCGCCGGGTTCGATCCTGCCCAGGTCGGGTCGCTTCAGGAGTTCGGCGGCGACGCTGGTCGCGCTGCGCAGGGCTCGTAGGGGTGTGATGCCGGACTCGACCATGGCGGGGAACTCACGCCAGTTGTTCTCGTGGGGGAACATGCCGGCATCGGTGCCGAAGGCGATGCGCACCTCGCTGGTGGCCACGTTCCGGGTGCTCTCGCGCAGTTGGCCGGCGTAGCGGGTGAACTTCTCGCGCTCGGCGGGGTCCTTGCCCTGCCAGTAGGTGTCGTCGTCGAGGTGGTCCAGCGCGTCGACGACCATGAACTGGGTGGGCACGAGGAAGACTCCGCGCTCCTCCATCAGCGACAGGGTGCGGGTGGAGGCGAGGTTGCCGTGTTCGACGGAGCGGACTCCGGCCCGTACGGCGCGGGCCACTCCCTCGTCGCCGTAGGCGTGCGGGGTGCAGGGGATGCCGAGGTCGCCGGCGGCGGCCACCAGCGCGTTCATCTCCTCCTGGGTGAAGGTGACCTGTTCGGGATCGTCGGCGGGGGTGGCGAACCCTCCGGTGGCGCCGAACTTGATCCAGTCGGCGCCCGCGCGGATGTCCTCGCGCACGGCCCGCACGACCGCGGCGGAGCCGTCGGCGAGCGCTCCGATCTCCCGGTCCAGGGAGGAGGCGAGCAGCGTGGAGAAGTCGCCGTGTCCTCCGCGGGAGGAGATCAGGTGCGGGGCGACGATCATGCGAGGGCCGGCGACCAGGCCACGGGCCACGGCGTCGCGGAGGTGGAGGGTGATCGGCTCGCCCGCGAACGTGGCCAGGTCACGCACCGTGGTGAAGCCTCGGTCCAGCAGGGTTCGCAGAACCGGGAGGGTGCGCAGTGCGATGGCGACGGGAGAGTCCGAGACGAAGGCCTGCAGCAGGCGTGCGGGGTCGATGGTGGTGTGCACGTGGCAGTCGATGAGGCCGGGGAGCAGCATACGGTCTCCGAGGTCGATCACCTCCGCGCCGCTGCGGTCGACACTCGGCCCGACCTCAGCGATGCGTCCCCCGCGGACAGCTGCTTCGACACGGCCACCCGGCCGCTCGGCGAGCCCGTCCCACCACTGGGCCGCGACCAGGACCACGTCCGTGTTGGCGCCTTTTCCTGTCATGTTCCCCGACCCTTCGCCTTGCGGTCATCGGACTCCCCCACATAAGGAATATGGGTCCGGCCACCGGGTGGCGCATCCGCATCGAACGCCATGGAGTGATCGCCGTATGAACGCCGTCGCCCTGCGACCGGCCACCCCGGCCGACAGCGCGTTCTGCTTCCACCTGCACAAGGCCGCCCTGGGCGACTATGTCGCGGCGGTCCGGGGTTGGGACGACGAGGACCAACGGGCTTATCACGAGCGCAAGTTCGATCCCGAGCGGTGGCAGATCGTCACCGTCGACGGGGTCGACGCGGGCGTATTGGTCGTCGAGTACCGCGCGACCGAGGTCTACCTGGAGCTGATCGAACTCCATCCCCGCCACCAGGGGCGAGGCATCGGTGCCCGGCTGATCCGGTCCCTGATCGACACCGCGGCCCAGCGGGGCCGGGCTCTCGTTCTTGACGTGCTGGCGGTCAATACCCGTGCCCAGGCCTTCTACCAGCGGCACGGTTTTCGAGAGGTGTATCGGCACGGGGAAGACGGCAGGAAGATCCGCATGCGCTTCAGCCACCGGCAGACCAGCGAGTGACGCGCCGGCTTGGGCCTGCATCCCTCCCGGTGGGCTGATGGCTCGGGCGGCGGTGGCCTCCGTCGGCCTTGCGCCGGTGCTGCTCGTCTGCGGGGCGGCGCACGGGAACGGCCGCCCGAGGAACACGCTCAGCCGGTCCGTGGGCGTCTCACGGCGTGGCGTTCGCCGTGCCCACGTACTCCAGGGCGGCCACGACCAGCGCCCGGACGCCCGTGTCCAGTGCGGACCGGCGAACCGGGGCGAACCGGGGACTGTGGTTGACCGGGACGTCCTGGTCGACCGTGCCGCGTTCCACCGCCGCCCGGTAGGTGTCCGGGTCGATCCCGCCGATCCCCCAGTACGTGAACGGGGTCCCCAGCGCGCGGGGGACGTCGCTGAAGTCCTCACTGGCGGACATCAGGTCGCTCGTGCCGTGGCGATCCCCGAAGTACGAGGAGAAGGCCCCGGCGATGCGCGTGGTGACGCCGTCGTCGTTCACGGTCGGCGGGAACCGGCTGGTCTCCTTGAAGTCCGGCTCGGCGGTGGCGCCGGAGGCCTCGCACTCGGCCCTGACGATCCGCCGGACGGAGTCCAGCACCCGCTTGCGGGTCGCGTCGTCGTACGTGCGCACGTTGAGCTGGATCTCGGCGGTGTCCGGGATGACGTTGCCGGTCGTACCGGAGTTGATGGCGCCCACGGTGACGACGGCCGGTGTGGTGGCGGCCAGTTCGCGGGAGACGATCGTCTGCAGCCGTACGACGGTCATGGCGGCCATGACCACGGGGTCGACGGCGGCCTGCGGCGCGGAGCCGTGGGCGCCGCGGCCGTGCAGGGTGACGGTCAGGCTGTCGGCGGCCGAGAGGAAGGAGCCGGCACGGGTGCCGACGTGTCCGGCAGGGAAGGGCAGGACGTGCTGGGCTAGGGCGACATCCGGTTTCGGGATCAGGTCGGCGAGCCCGTCCTCGACCATGCCGCGCGCGCCGTCGCCCGTCTCCTCCCCCGGCTGGAACAACGCGATCAGCGTGCCGGCCCACGCCCGCTCAGAGGCCGCCATCAGCCGGGCGGCCCCCAGCAGGCAGGTGACGTGCACGTCGTGCCCGCACGCGTGCGCGACCGGCACGGTGGCGCCGGAGGCGTCCTGGGCGGTGACCGTGCTCGCGTACGGCAGCCCTGTGTTCTCCTTGACGGGGAGGGCGTCCATGTCCGCGCGCAGCAGGACGACCGGGCCGTCGCCGTTGGCCAGGACACCGACGACGCCGGTGCCTCCGACGCCCTCGTGGACCTGGTAGCCCCAGGACCGGAGCCGTTCGGCCGCTTTCCCCGCCGTCCGGTGCTCCTGGTGGCTGAGCTCCGGGTGGGCGTGCAGGTCCTCGTAGACGCGCTCCAGGTCGGACCGGATGCCGTCGAGCCCGTCCAGGACCGCGGAGGCCGCGCCGTGGCGGCCGTTCTCCGACATGGTCATGATCGGTTGCCTCGCTCTCTCATGAGCCTTGTCCGTGTCGCCGGATCCGGTCGAGCCCGGACCGCGGCTTCCAGTTGCGGCCGCCGGGCAGGACCCACGACTTGCGCAGGGCGGTGAGCCGAAGGACGGTGCCCACGGCGATGCCGACCACGATGCCGAGAGTGGGGACCTTCAGCTCCGCGCAGATCACGAGAACCGCGCTGACGAGGAGGGCGACGGACGCGTAGAGCTGGTTGCCGCTGAAGATGCCCGGAGTGCCGCCCAGCAGCAGGTCGCGAACCGCTCCCCCGCCCACCGCCGTGATCATGCCGAGCAGCACGGCCGGCAGCCAGCCCAGCCCGGCGTCGAGGGTCTTCTGCGCGCCGGCGACCGCCCAGAAGCTGAGAACGGCGGCGTCGAGCGCGTTGAAGGGGCAGCGGGTGGTCTGCTTGCCCACGTCGAAGAGGAAGGCCAGCAGGGTGCCGGCGAGGGCGGTGGGGATGTAGGCGTAGTCGGTGAGCGCCACGGGGGTGCCGTGCTGCAGCAGGACGTCGCGGATGATGCCGCCGCCCAGCCCGGAGACGACGCCGATGGCGAGGTACCCGAACAGGTCGAAGTCGCGCCCCCGGGCGAGCACGCCGCCGAGCAGGCCGTTGGCGAAGACGCCCGCCAGATCCAGTCCGCGTGTCACCTCCGCCACGCCCCCCGGGGAGAGCCAGTTGGTCATGGCCCCGTCTTCCTTCCTCCGCTCCTCCAAGTGAACTGCACGGGCCGATCGGGCGCCTTCCGGCGGCGGGAGCGCTGATCCGCGCGGAGGAGTACCCAAAGCGGTACGGCGCAAGCGCGCACGTCGGGACTCGGCCACAGGAACGACGCAAGGCCACTACGGTGGGAACATGCCTGGCGGCGTGGTGACGCTGTTCCTGTGCGGCGACGTGATGCTCGGTCGTGGCGTCGACCAGATCCTCGCGTGCCCCGGCGACCCCGCCCTGCGGGAGGGCTGGATCCGCGACGCCCGGGCCTACGTCGAACTGGCGGAGGCGGCGAGCGGGCCGATCCCCGCCCCGGTCCCGCCGGCGTGGCCGTGGGGCGAGGCCCTGCGGGTACTGGAGGCGGCTGCCCCGGACGTACGGATCGTGAATCTGGAGACCTCCGTGACGCTCGGTGACGCGTTCGCTCCGGGCAAGGAGGTCCACTACCGGATGCACCCGGCCAACGTTCCCGCCCTCACGGTGGCCCGGCCCGACGTCTGTGTCCTGGCCAACAACCACACGCTCGACTTCGGCCGTGCGGGGCTTCTGGAGACACTCGACTCGCTCAGCGGTGCGGGACTGCGGGCGGCGGGCGCCGGCCGGGATGCCGGGGCGGCGTACGCCCCGGTGGCGTGCCCGGTCGCGGACGGCGCCCGGGTGCTGGTGTCCGCGCTGGGGATGACGTCCAGCGGCATACCGCCGAGCTGGGCGGCGACGGCGGGGCAGGCCGGTGTCGCGTACGTCCCCGAGCCGACGGCAGCGGCGGCCGCCGAGGTCGTCGAGCGCATACGGCGGGTCAGGCGTCCCGGGGACCTCGTGGTCGTCTCCGTGCACTGGGGGTCCAACTGGGGATATCACGTCCCCCGGGACCAGATCCGCTTCGCCCGCGCGCTGGTCGACGGCGGTGTCCACGTCGTCCACGGGCACTCCTCGCACCACCCCCGCCCCGTCGAGGTGTACCGCGACCGGCTGATCCTTTACGGCTGCGGCGACTTCATCGACGACTACGAGGGCATCTCCGGTTACGAGGAGTACCGCGACGACCTGCGGGTCGCCTACCTCCCCTCGGTCGAGGCGGACACGGGGCGGCTGACGGAGTTGCGCATGGTGACACTGCGCGCCCGGCGGATGCGGCTGGAGCCCGCCGCCGAGGAGGACCGGGCATGGCTGCGGGCGACCCTCGGCCGGATCAGCCCGGGGGTGACCGTCACCGCGGGGCCGGGCGGCGTGCTGAGAGCGGTGGGTGTGTGAGGAGAGGGAGGTGGGTAGCCGCACCGATCGGATGCCTCTCCAAGGAGGAAAAGGATGACGAAGAAGCTGATGCGGCATATCGCGACCACGGGCGTTTCCGCCGTGGTCGTCGGTGGCGCTCTCCTCGCCGGCGGCGGCCCCGCGGCGGCGGCCGGCCCCCAGGCCGCCGGGCACACCAACGCCCGGACACCCGTGGCCGACACCTCTCACCGCGTCTCCGAGGACCGCCCGGGCCACCAGCATGTGGATCCCTGGGTCGCGGACCAGCTGGCCTGGTTCTACCCCTCGGCCGCGAAACGACTGGCCGTCTACGATCCCTGGGTCAAGGACCAGCTGGCGCTGTTCGCGCCCGGGACCGGCACCCGCGCCGGCTGAGGGGGACGGTTGTCCGCCGTTCGGCCCCAAGCGCGCCGCGGCCGCCGTCTTCCGCGGTATGGCTGAGACATGGCCGGTATCGAACTGCGCAGCACGGCATTCAACGATCACGCGCTGATCCCGCGACGTTACGCACGGGACGGCGAGAACGTCTCTCCGCCGCTGTCCTGGTCGGGGGTGCCCGACGACGCCGCGGAGCTTCTCCTGCTCTGCGAGGACCCCGACGCGCCCACCGGCACGTTCGTGCACTGGCTCGTCACGGGCATTTCCCCGGCCGACGCCACCCTCGACGCGGGGCAGTCGCCTCCCGGCGGCCAGGTCCGGGCCAACGGCTGGGGGGACAGGGACTGGGGCGGTCCGCACCCGCCGGCCGGTGACGAGGCCCACCGGTACTTCTTCCGCCTCTACGCCCTGCCGGAGCCGGTGTCCCTTCCCGACGGCGCCACCGCCGACGACGTGCACCGCGCGGTCGACGCGGCGCAGCTGGCCAGCGGCACCGTCGTCGGGATGTATCAGCGCTGACCGGCGCCCACGCATGACTGTGGCCGCGGGCGGTACTCGGCGACCACGGTGTCGTGACCGTTGGGCTGGGAGGGTCGATGGCTGACCCCAGCGCCGTGGGTGAGGCTGTGACACGGGTCGAGGACGGCCCCCTGCTGTCGGGGCGCGGCCGGTTCGTGGCCGATCTGCGCGTGCCCGGGTGCGCGGAGGCCGTCTTCGTGCGCAGCGCGGTGGCGCACGGCCTGGTGCGGACGGTGGACCTGGGCGCGGCGCGGCAGGTCCCCGGTGTGCTGGGCGCGTGGTCGGCGGCCGACCTCGCCGACGTGCCCCGCGTACCGGTGATGATGGACCCGGAGGTGACCCGCGACCGGCCCTGGCCCGCCCTCGCCACGGACCGTGTCCGGTACGCGGGCGAGCCTCTGGCCGTGGTGGTGGCCGGGAACAGGTATCTCGGCGAGGACGGCCGGGACGCCGCCCGCGTGTCGATCGACGCCCTGCCCGCCGTACTCGACCCCGATCGGGCCGCCCTCGACGAGGTTCGCCTGTTTCCGGGCGTGTCGAACGTGGCCATGGAGACCATCGTCGGGGAGCCGGTCGATCCGCGGGTGTGGGACCGGGCGGCGGTCGTCGTCGAGGCGGCCTACCGGCATCCGCTTCTGTGCCACACCTCCCTGGAGGCCCGCGCGATCCTGGTCCGGCCCGACCCCGGTGGTGGCATCACCGTGTGGTGCTCCCACCAGGCACCGCACCGGTTGCGCGACGACCTGGCCGGCGCCCTGGACCTTCCGGGCGGGCGGGTGCGCGTGGTGGTGCCCGATGTCGGCGGGGCGTTCGGCGGCAAGAGCGAGACGTGGCCGGAGTACCTGGTGGTGGCCCTGGCCGCGCTCCGGCTGGGGCGTCCGGTGCGGTGGGTGGAGGACCGTGCGGAGGCGCTGACGGCCGCGCCGCGCGGGCGTGGGCAGAGCCAGTGGGTGCGGCTCGCCGCGGACGCCGACGGCCGCTTCCTGGCACTGGAGATGCGTACCGACGCCGCTGTCGGCGGGTATCCGCACACCGGCTCGTTCCTGCCGGAAGTGACAGCGAGGATGGCCTGCGGCGCCTATGCCGTTCCCCGCGTCGGCGTACGGGCGCGGGCCGTGCTGACCACGACCCCGCCGCTGTGCCCGTACCGTGGTGCGGGCCGGCCGGAGGCCGCCTACGCGGTGGAGTGCACCGTCGACGCGCTGGCACGCCGCCTGGACATGGACCCGGCCGAGGTGCGCCGGCGCAACTTCGTCCCATCGGACGCCTTTCCCTACGACACGCCGACCGGTTTCCGGTACGACAGCGGGAACTACGCGGCGGCCCTGGAGCTGGCGCTGAAGACCGCCGACCACGCGCGGTGGCGCGCGGAACAGGCCCGCCGCCGGGACCGGGGCGGCGCTCCGCTGGGCCTGGGCATCTGCACCTATGTGGAGCGGTCCGGCGTGGGCGGCGAGTTCGGGGCCGTCGAAGCGCACCCGGACGGCTCCATCACCGCGACGTCGGGCTGCTGCTCGACCGGGCAGGGGCATGCGACCAGCTTCGCCCAGGTGGTGGCCGCCGAGCTCGGTGTGGACCGGCACCGGGTGCGTGTGGTGGAGGCGGACACGGCCGTCGTGCCACGGGGCGTGGGGTCCTTCGCCTCCCGCTCCCTGCAGAGCGGCGGCGAGGCACTGCTGCGGGCCGCCCGGGACCTGGTCGCCGAGGCCCGAAGCCGCGCGGCCGCCCTGACCGGCCTGCCCGCCGGCGCGGTCGTCCTCGAGGGCGGGGTACTGCGGGCGGGCGGCCGGACCTTCACGCCGGCGGAGCTCGCCGCGGACCGCCCCCTGCGTACCGAGGTTCAGGTGGAGCCCCCGCAGGCGTTCCCCTTCGGGGCCTACGTGGCCGTGGTCGAGGCGGATCCCGGGCTCGGCACCGTCCGGGTGCTGCGGCTGGTCGCCGTGGACGACTGCGGCACCGTGGTCAATCCGCTGGTGGTGCGCGGGCAGACGTACGGATCGATCGCCCAGGGGCTGGGCCAGGCGCTGTACGAGGCGGCCGTGTACGACGCCGAGGGCGTGCCCCGGGCGGTGTCCCTCCTGGACTACCTGCTGCCCACCGTGTCGGAGATGCCGGAGGTGGTCCTGGAGGAGACCCGCACGCCCAATCCGCACACCCGGCTGGGTGCCAAGGGGGCCGGTGAGGCGGGCTGCATCGGCACTCCGCCCGCCGTCGTCAACGCCGTCGCCGACGCCCTGCGCATCGACCCGTCCGCGCTGGAAATGCCGCTCACCCCCCAGGCCTGCTGGGAGGCGGGCCGGTGAAGCCCGCGCCGTTCGAGTACGCCGCGGTGAGCTCGCGGGAGGAGGCGCTGCGGGAACTGGCCGCCGCCCCGGAGACGACCCGTGTGCTGGCCGGCGGGCAGAGCCTGGTGCTGGAGATGAACCACCGCGCCGTACGTCCCGCCCGGCTGGTCGACATCAACCCGGTGCCCGGCTTCGACCGGCTGAGGATCAGCCGTACGCCGGATACAGGGGCGTGGCTGCGCGTCGGGCCGCTCGTCCGCCACCGTGCCTTCGAGCGTCCGGTGGAGGCGGGGCCGCTGGGGCGGCTCCTGGCCCGTACGGCCCACTTCATCGCCCACCCGCCGATCCGCGCCCGCGGCACCATGCTCGGCAGCCTGGCCTACGCCCACCCGACCGCCGAGTGGCCGACGCTGGCCGTCACCCTGGGCGCGGAAGTGGACCTCGCCCATGTCCACGGCAGCCGCACCCTGCCCGCCGAGGACTTCCTCACCGGGGCCTTCGGCACCGCCCTGGCCCCGGGGGAACTGCTGATGCAGGCGCGCTTCCCGCTCCTGCCCGCGGCGACCGGCGTGGCCTTCGTGGAACACCGGCGCACCGGCGCGAGCTTCGCCCAGCTGTCCGTGGCCGCCGCCCTGCTGGTCGAGGAGGGCGTCGTCGTCGACGTGCGGCTGGGGCTGGCCGGTGTCGCCGCCCGGCCCGTGCGGGCCCGGGACGCCGAGCACGTGCTGGTCGGACGGCCGCCGAACGAGCGGGCGATCACCGCGGCGGCAACGGCGGCCTCGGCGTACGTGGCCGATCCGCCGGCCGATGCCCACGCGGGCGTCGCCTACCGGCGCCATGCGGCGCGGGTCCTGGTCCGGCGGGCACTCGGGCAGGCCCTCGACGACATCAGCGACATCGTGGAGCGGTCATGAGGATTTCCCTGACGGTCAACGGCGAGGAACGGCACCTGGAGGTCGAGCCCCGGCGGACCCTGGCCGACGCGCTGCGGGAGGACTGCGGCCTGACCGGCACCCACCTGGGATGCGAGCAGGGCGTGTGCGGGACGTGCACGGTGCAGGTGGACGGTGCCGCGGTCCGCAGCTGCCTGATGTTCGCCGTCCAGTGCGACGGCCGTGCCGTGCGCACCGTCGAGGGCCTGGCCCCGGCCGACGGAACCCCCCATCCCCTGCAGACGGCCTTCACCGCCGAACACGCCCTGCAGTGCGGCTTCTGCACCCCCGGCTTCCTCATGCTGGCCGCGACCGCCCTGGAGGACGACCCGTCCCTCGCCCACGACCCGGAGCGGCTGCGTGAACTGCTCACCTCCAACCTGTGCCGCTGCACCGGTTACGAGGCGATCCGCCGCGCCGTACGACGCGCGGCGGGCGCGGCCCCCGCCCCCGGCTGAACGCCGGGCTTCTCGCTCACGTGGACGTACGGCACACCTGGCGGGCTCCCGCCGGCCGGGAGCCCGCCGGGGTGCGGCGGTGGAGGACCGTGCGTCCGGAACGGGCCCGGGTGACGAGACCTGCCTGGTGCAGTACGCCCAGGTGGTAGGAGACCGTGGCCGGGCTGAGGTAGTGGCGTTCGGCGAGTTGCGTGGTGGAGGCCGGGCGTGTCAGCGCCGTGAGCAGGCCCGCGCGGGTGGGGCCGAGCAGCCTGGCCGGCTCGGCGGACAGCGGTGCCGGAGCGGTGGCCCGGTCGCGTACGGGGTACGCCACCATGGGCGGCCCGCGTCCGCCGCACACCGGGTCCACGGCGACGGCCGGCCGCGCCGCCACCAGTGACGGCACCACGATCACCAGGGGCACGGCCGGCTCCACGGTGAACCGGCTGTCCACGCGCAGCGTGCCGCCGGACCACGCGATGCCGGGATGCAGCGAGTTGAAGAGGCCGGCCGCGCCGTGCCGGGCCAGCACACCGGCGCAACGGTCGACCTCCGCCTCGAGGGCCGCCTTGGCTATCTCCCAGTGCGGGGCGAAGGCCAGGTCCCGTAGCGCCGCGGTTCCTCCGCGACCTGCCGGGCGACGTACGCGCCGCCACGCGCCATGGCCCGCCGCACCTGCGGGGGCAGTTGGGCCAGGGCTGCTTCCGCCTCGGCCTGCCAGCCGACGAAGTCGAACGGCCGCCATCGGTACAGCTGGGGCGAATGCACGTCTCGGCAGACAAAAGCAACGTGTGTACAACCCCGAACACTCAAGCTGCAGAGAGAAGCCGCAGGCATCCGAGGAGAACCCGTGGATCGGGATGCCGTCCCTGAGTCCCCTGAGCCTGCTCATGGGGAGTTCGGGTCATCCGTGATGGTCGGTCCGTGGTCATGGTGGCTCCGAAGCTGTACCGACCGCACGCGTGTGTCTGCCGCTCCACCTCACCGGGTGGCACCTCCGCGGTTGTGCCGACCATGCCTGCGCGTTGCAAGCACGCGAGAGCCCTCGATCGGAACGTGACGATCACCTCGGAAGCTCTCATTCGGTTGGCCACTCCAGCCTTACTACCGGTCCGTCACGGCAGAAAGCCGTCCGGCGGTGCGGCGGTTCGTCGGACCGCTCGTCACAGGCGTCGGGCACGGCCGACCACGCGATGGCGTTCACGCCTTCATCCTGACGCGGAGTCGTCGGCGCGGTGGCCGCTTCAGCCACCTCCGCAGGATGGCTGAAGCGGCCGTAAGCGAAGCCATCGTCACCGACGGAGACCAAGAGGAACCGCCCGAGCCCCCGTTTCCCGCCGTACCGCCGCC
This sequence comes from Streptomyces sp. JNUCC 63, assembly GCF_054366325.1. Taxonomy (NCBI): domain Bacteria; kingdom Bacillati; phylum Actinomycetota; class Actinomycetes; order Kitasatosporales; family Streptomycetaceae; genus Streptomyces; species Streptomyces sp. JNUCC 63. Next base: position 145,717 of record NZ_CM135963.1, read on the forward strand.
ACAGGCCGTCAGCAGTCCAGCCGGCTGCGCCGTGATCGGCTTGGCGGCGCCCCGTCCGGAGGGGAGCACGGTCCCGCCGCTCGCACGGCGCTCTACGTCTCCGTGTGCTTCGCCGGTACGCACCGCCACGCGATCCCCGCGGCGGTCAGGTAGGCGAGGGCGCCGATGGTCATGCTGGTGCGCAGGCCGGTGGTGTGGTCGTTGTTCGTGGCGAGCAGGCTGCCACCGAGTGCCACGCCGGTGGCGCTGCCGATCTGGCGGGTGGTGTTGAACAGGGCGGAGGCGGTCCCCCGGTAGGCCGGGGGCGGAGCGGACATCACGGTGGTGGTCGAGCCGGTGAGGGCGAAGGAGGTGCCGAACCCCGCGGCCATCATCGGAGCCACCAGCAGCGGATAGGGGGCGTCGGCTCCCACCGCGGCCCAGCCCGCCAGGCCCAGGGCGGCCAGGAGCATGCCGGAGACCACCAGCGGACGGTCGCCGGTGCGGCGGGTCAGCCGACCGGACAGGACGGAGGCGAACATGGTCATCGCCACCGCCGGGAACAGCGCCAGCCCGGTCTCGAGGGCGCTGAGGCCGCGCCGGCGCTGGAAATTCAGGCTGGCGGTGAACACCATGCCGTAGAAGCCGAAGTTGAACAGCAGGCCGACGACGGCTCCGCCGCTCATCGTGGGCGCGCGCAGCATGCTCAGGGGAAGGGCGGGAAACCGGGCCAGCCGCTCACGCGCCGCGAACGCCGCGACGGCCGGCGCGGCCAGGACCAGCCCCGCCAGAACGGCGGGGTCGGACCAGCCGCGCCGTCCGGCTTCGTTGAGCGCGGCGGTCAGCAGGGCCACTGCCGCCACGACCGCGCACTGCGCCGGCCAGTCCAGGGCACGGGCGGTCTGCCGGGGTGAGCGGGTCACGTGTCGCAACGTCAGCAGCAGGCACGCCACGCCGACGGGCAGGTTGAGGAGGAAGACCCACCGCCAGCCCACCGTGGAGACCAGCAGCCCGCCCAGCAGCGGCCCCGCGGAAGCTGCGATGCCCGCCATCGAGCCCCACAGTCCGAAGGCCCGCGAGCGCGCGGCCGGCGCCGGGTAGGCCCGCTGGAGCAGGGCCAGGGAGCCGGGCACGATCAGCGCCGCGCCGAGCCCCTCCACCAGCCGGGCCACCACCAGGAAGGGGGCGCTCGGCGCGAACGCGCACGCGGCCGAGGACACGGTGAACACCGCCACGCCCCAGCAGAAGATCCGCCGGTTGCCCAGCCGGTCGCCCAGCGCGCCACCGGTCATCAGGAACCCCGCGAAGACCAGGGTGTAGCCATCCGTGATCCACTGGATGCCGGTGAGCGAGGCCGACAGTTCCCGGCCCACCACCGGCACGGCGACGTTGATGATCGTCACGTCCAGGATCACCATGAAGTACCCGGCGCACACCGCCAGCAGCGGGGCCGTGCGGGCCGTCCCGGGAGCCGCGAACGCCACGTCCCCAACTCCATCCCGTCCACGGAAGCCCTGTGCGAAATGCATGATATGGGACATATGCACCCGTTTTGTGTCATCTGGCTTCCTCGCCCTGCCAGCCGTCGTGGTGCAGGACCTCCTCCAACGGCCGTCGCGGTCCGGGGCGGAAGGCGGTGCGCAGCGGGTACGCGGTCGGCAGGAGCCCGCCCTGGCGGACGGTGGGCGGCAGGCCGAGCAGGTCGGCGGCCTCCTGCTCGCGGTCCAGGTGGACGGCTGTCCAGGCGGTGACCAGGCCGCGGCTGCGGGCGGCCAGCGCATAGCTCCAGGCGGCGGGCAGCAGGGACGCCCACAGGCCGGCCTGGTTGCCCGGCGGCAGCCGGCCGTCGGTCAACCGAAGGCAGGGGATGACCAGGACGGGAACGCGGTGCAACCGCTCGGCCAGCCGCCGGGCGCCGGTGAGCACCGAGCGGGTCGTCCCGGGCAGTTCGTCCAGTCGCCGCAGGGCGGCGGCGTTGCGGTCGTAGAACGCGGCCCGGTACACCTCGGCGAGGTCGGCGCGGAGCTCAGGGTCGGTCAGCAGGAGCCAGCGCCAGTTCTGGCGGTTGTTGCCGTTGGGTGCCTGAAGGGCGATGCGCAGGCAGTCCTTGACGAGTTCCGGGTCCACCTCCCGCTCGAGGTCCAGGCCGTTTCGTACGGTGCGTGTGGTGGTGAGCAACTCCTCGCAGGTCAGCGGTGGTTCGGTGGTCACGGCAGCACCACCGCGCGCACGATCAGGGCGAGGTGGGTACCCACGACGAAGCCCGTCGCGGCCGGCAGCGGCCAGCCGCCGCGGCGTGCCCGCAGGAACCGCCGCAGGCCCCAGGCCGGAAGCACCGCCGTCAGGCAGGGCAGCAGCGCGGCCGGGCCGTTTGGAAGGAACAGGACGACCTCGCAGGCGACCGCCCCCACCGCCAGGGCCGCCGTGACCGTCGCGCTGCGCCGCGGGCCGAGGCCGGCCGAGTACAGGCGCGCACCGGGCGGTGTCTCCCAGGCCGTCTTGCGGGCGAACTCGAAGTGCAGGAACACGCAGGCGCACAGCGCCAGCAGCACCCCTGCGCGCCAGTCGGCCGGGACGGTCCCGGCGGCGGCCAGCGACCCGTACACGTAGATCCCGAGCAGTATCTGCACCGGGTAGGAGACGGCGAGGTCGAGCAGCTGCCGGTCGCGTACCGTCGCCGACAGGCGTTCCAGGGCGGCGAGCAGCAGCGCGTAGCCGAGAGCCGACAGGATCAGCAGGACGGCAGTCGGCGACAGGGCGGCGTTCAGACCCGTCACGACGGCGGTCAGGGCGGCCATGGCGCCGCGCAGCTCGGCGGCGGTGATCGCGCCGGTGACCAGCGGCCGGTCCGGGTGGTGCACGCGGTCGTACTCGAGGTCCTTCTGCTCGTCCAGCATCCGCAGGAACAGCAGGGCCAGTACGACGCTCGGCACCCGCACCCAGGTGGCGCCCGTCGGCCGCCAGGCCGTGCCGGTCAGCGACACCGCGGAGGCCTCCAGGGACAGGACCCACAGCAGTCCGTAGGTGGCGTAGATCCGGGGCCTGAACATGCGGAGTACGAAGCGGGCCAGCCGGGCGGGCACGTGGGACACGAGGACGGTACTCACGTCAGGGCCGTCCTCTTGTCCCGGGTACATGGCCCGATACCGCGCCGGCCAGGTCGGCCGTGTCCCGGTCGGCGAAGCCGATGCGGGCCTCGGCCACCGGGGCGCCGAGCTGGTGCAGGGCGCACTCGACGTCCGCTCCGGGCTGCACCGGGGCGGTGAGGCACAGCACGGGCAGGTCCATCTCGGCGAAGCGGTGGAACCGCGCGGACAGGCCGACCGGCAGCGCCGTGGGCGTACGCAGCGTGCCCGATGCCACGGCGGCGGTCAGGGCCAGTTGCCGGCATGCCTCCAGCTCCAGCATGCCGGGCACGTGGTCGACCCAGTGGTCGTACAGCGTCGGGTGCGTGGTCCGGGCGACCAGGCGGGCCGCGCTCCCGCCGTCGCCCGTGGTGCGCGGCGGGGAGATGACCACGTTGGCGGGGTCTCGGCGGCCCACCAGGGCGGCGTCGGCGCGTGGTCCTCGCAGCGCGACGGGGCGGTCGGACAGGCCGAGTGCGCCGCGCCGCCCGGCCCGCAGACGCGTCCACTTCTGCGGCCGCATCCAGGAGTAGTCGATGCGGGCGGACATCGCCGGGCGCCCGCGGACGGTCACGGTGAAGGCCAGCCGCAGTCCCGTCATCCCGGACCGGCTCCGGAGCCGTTCTTCGATGCGGGCGGCGATGACGGCCTCGGTGGGGGTGTTCCCGGGCACCAGGGCGGTCGGGTCGAGCACGGCCGACTCGACCGCGCGCAGCAGGAACTTGTGGTCCAGCGGTACGCCGAGGCAGCGGTGGGCCACGACGAAGATGGCCTGCCGACACGCCTCCAGCAGCATGAGGGGGTCGTGGTGGGTACGAGGGGCGAGGGTGTCGTCGTGGAAGGCGTGCAGGCGGGGAAGCTGCGCGGCGAGCAGCACCTCGTCCTCGCTCGGGTGCTTCGCGTCGGTCAGGAAGACCTCGGCGATCGCGGCCCGGTGGACCAGTTCCTTCGGGAGGGTCCTGGCGAACTGCATGGGGGGTGTTCCTCCTTCAGAGGGCCGTGGCGCGGAGGGCGGTCAGATGGCGGCGCCACGCTTCGGCGTCGGCTCCGTCCAGCACCGGGGCGCGGCCGGGCTGCCGCATGGGGAGCACCCTGGAGCCGACGATGACGGTGTCCCAGGGGTCCAGGTCTGCTCCCTGGTTCCAGGCCGATTCCAGGAGCCGGCGCGGGTCGGTGGCGGGGTCGGGGCCATGGCGGTGCGACAGTGTCCGGCGCAGCCGTTCGAGAGCGGGTTCGAAGTCGAGTTCGCGGGGCTCGGTGGCGGCGTAGAGCCGGTCGGTCAGCTCCAGGGCGTGCGCGGTGCGGTCCTCGCCCGCGAGGGCGGACTCGAAGAGGCGGTCGCGCTCGGTGTCGTCGAAGTGGACGGCCAGCTCTCGCAGGACGTCGGCGGGTTCGTCGGGGGTGTGCGCCAGGTTGAGCAGGTAGCTGTAGCGGCCGAGGAGGTGGCGGAGCTGGCCGGGAGTCCGTGCGTCCGGGTCGGTGGGGCCCTTGAGCCGGGTGAGCTCCACCGAGGCCGGGACGTCGAGGGCGTGGCCGGGGCGGACGACGAGGACGAGGGCGTCGGCGTTCTGGAGGAAGAGCGCGGCGAGCCGCCTGCGGTAGGGGGTGGCGAGGTTCCACTGGAAGTACCACAGGGCACGGATCATGGTGCGGGTCAGGCGGGTGATCGCCGCGCCGACGATCCGGAAGTCCTGTTCGGTCAGCCACTCGACGGCCGCCTCCAGCCTGCGCGCCACCACGGCGTCCGGCTTCAGCAGCAGCGCGGCGTGGTGCCGGGCGAAGCCGGGGACGTCGTCGGTGAGGGCGGCGAGGTGTTCGTGGGCTTCCTGGTAGTAGGTGTCCGCGCCGTACAGGCGTTGCTTGGCGGGGTGGCAGGTGAGCAGGGGCGAGACGGCGATGCCGTGCTCGGGCCCGGGGTGTTCGGGGTGGTGCGTCACTGGGCGCTCCCGTGGGTTCGGCGGGCGGCCGGCTCCTTGGGCGGGGGCGTGCCGAGGTAGCCGACCCGGAGGCAGTGGTCGAGGAGGCGGCGCAGGTGGGTCCGCCCGCGCGTGGGCGCCCGGCGGCCGTTGAAGGCGGTGGCCCGCGCGTCGTCGAAGTGGACGCGCCGGCGGAAGTAGGTGTCGTAGAGGGCGATGACGCGGTCGTAGTAGGGGCGTTCACGGCCGGGCAGGGCCGATGCGGAGAACGCGGACGGGGGGACGAACCTCGGCACCTCGAAGGACGGGTACTCGGCGAGGACGTCGGAGAAGTCCCGCAGGGTCAGCTCGTGGCCGACGGCGTGCAGGGTACGGCCCTCGGCGTCGGCGAAGCGGAGGGCGGCCTCGGCCACCAGGCCGGCGACGTGATCGACCGGAACCAGGTCGAGTACGGCGTCGTAGTGGCCGGGGGCGCTGCGTACCAGGCCCCTGGTGAAGACCTTGAGCACCGGATAGATGGTCCTGAAGTCACGGACGCGGCCGGTACGGGCGGCGCCGGTGATGATGCTCGGGCGGACCACGGTGACCGGCAGGCCCTCCGCGGCGGCCTCGCGGACCAGGGTCTCCGCGATGAGTTTGCTCCGCTCGTAGCCGTTGCCGGGGTGCCGGTCCACGTCGAGTTCGTCCTCGTACGCGGTGCCGTCGCGTTCTCCGCAGACGTAGGCGGTGCTGACGTGCACGAGCGGGGTGCGGCCGGCGAGGGCGAGGTCGAGGACGTGACGGGTGCCGGAGACGTTGATGCTGTCGTAGCGCTCCTCGGGCAGTCCGAAGTCGGTGACGGCGGCGCAGTGCACGATCCGGTCGGCGGTCCGGGCGAGGCGCCGGTCGTCGTCGGTGAGCCCGAGGCCGGGGCGGGTGATGTCGCCGGTGACCGGGGTGAGGGTGCCGGGCCCGGGGGTGAGTTTTCTGCCGTTGTTGCGTACGAGGTCGGACTTGTTGTGCAGCAGCGCCAGCACGGTGTGGCCCGCGGCGGTGAGCCGGGCGGTCACTTCCGCGCCCACCAAGCCGCTGGCGCCGGTGACCAGCACCGTCATCGCGTCGGCCATCGGTCGGTCCTCCCGGGGGCTGGGTGTCATCCGCTCTGGTGGGGCCGGCTGCCATGGCCGGCGAGCAGGTCGCGGGCCTCCTCGATGGGGAGTTGCGCGTCCAGGTGGGCTCCGATGCGCAGCCAGTCGTAGCCGAGTTCCAAGGTGGCCCGCCAGGCGTCGGCAGAGTCGAAGCAGGAGGGGAAGGCGTCGGCGCCCGCGGCGTTGCGCACCAGCGTGACGAAGGCGCGCAGGTCGGCGAGGGCGGTCTCGCCGCGGCCGGGTGAGTCGATGGTGCGGCGCAGCAGTTCCCCGGCGCGTGTCCGGATCGGCTCGGTGGCCGGCGGCAGCAGGTCCATCCGGTGGACGAGGTCGCAGTCGGCGGGCAGCGGGTTGACGCCGTAGGAGCTGAACAGGCCGCGCAGCGCGGCGTGCACGGCGCGGCGGGCGGTGAGTTCGGCGACCGGCCACTGGCCGCGCTCGAGAGCGCCGGTGAGGTCCTCGACGGCGTTCTCGACGACGACGTTGGACCACACCAGGGCCATGGTGGCGGCGGCGAACCGGTCGGCGGGCAGGGGTACCAGGTCGATGGCGTCGGGGCCGCTGACGGCCGCGCCGGCCACCGACAGCGGCGGCTGTGCGGTGGAGGGCGGTGGCGTGACGGGGCCGGGCGGCGCGGCGAGCGGCAGCGACGCGGCGACGGTGCCGCCGCCCTTCCACGCCAGCCGGATCAGTCCGTAGCGCCAGAACGCGGCCAGCAGCGGGCCGGGGGCGGTGCCGCCGGTGTGCTCGGCGGCGGTGAGCGCCTGGAGCAGCGACCGGCCCGGTACGAGACCGCGCCAGACGGCTCCGGCGCGGTCACCGAGGGCGAACACCTCGCGGCGTCGGCGGACGACGTGGACCCGTTCGCCGGTCTGCCAGGTCGTCACACCGGCGGCGCGTTCGACGGTGAGGCGTTCGGGGGCGGTGGCCACGCCGGTCAGGCCGAGGTCGGTGGCGAAGGCGAGGCAGGCGGAGAGGTGGGCGCGGGCGGCGCCCGGGTCGCCGGGGGCGGGGATCGTGGAGTGCAGCTCCCCGTACCGGTCGCGCACGTCGGGCCGGCCGGCGCGGTCCAGCTGCAGGGACAGCCACTTGGGTTCCAGGTAGGTCTCGCCCTGGCCGGCCGCCCACGCCTTGACGGTCTGGACGAGTGCGGCGCGGTTCCAGTCGACGGCCTCGTCGGTCTCGCCGAGGCAGAGCAGCGCCACCGCGTGCCGCAGGGACTGGCGGGCCCGGTGGGCCCACCAGTCGGCGGCGATGCGGGAGAACCGCTCGCGGGGCATGAGTTCCTTGACCTCGTCGACCAGGGCGTGGCCGCGCAGCGGGTGGCTGTGCAGCAGTCGCTGACAGCGGTCGAGCAGGTCCTCGCAGAGCTTGCCGGGGCGTTTGGCCTGCTCCTCCAAGGTGCGGAAATGGTCGGCGAGTTGACGTACCGAGCGGGTGCGGATCTCCACCCGGCGGCCGCCGACGAAGAGCAGCGACGGCATGGTCGGCAGGTCTTCGTCGCCCCGGCCGATGAGCAGGAAGTCGATGTCGGAGGAGGGGTTGCCGAACCCCTCCGCTATGGAGCCTTCGAGCACCACGGCGAAGTCGGCGGCTCGGGGCGGCAGTTCGGCGAGGGACTTGTCGAGCAGGCCTTGTAGTCGGTCCTCGGTGAGGATCACGGATGTTTCTCCGTCCTTCAGCTGTCCGGGGGCACGGCCGGGCCGTCGGCGGTGCCGTCGGCGGGCGGGTCGGCGAGTACGGTGACCGTCCCGGCGGCGCCGTCCACACGCAGCAGGGTGCCGGTGCGGATCTCGGTGGTGACGTCCTTGACCTGGACCACGGTCGGAATGCCCAGCTCCCGTGCCACGACGGCCACATGGGTCAGGGGGCTGCCGCGTTCGACGAGCACGGCGGCGGCCGAGGCCAGCGCGGGCACCCAGCCGGGGTCGGTGCGGTAGGCGACCAGGATGCCGCCGCCGATCTCGCGCGGGCTGTCGGTGACCACCGCGGGCCCTTCGGCGACACCGGGGCAGCAGGGGGTCCCACGCAGTTCACGGACACCGCTGCGGGCGGTGGGGCCGCCGGTCCAGCCGGCCCGTTCCAGATTGCCCGACCAGTAGGGAGCGCCGCGGGTGGTGAAGCGGGACGGCGCGTGCAGCGCGGCGTCGGCGGCGAGTTGCCCGCGGCGCAGCGCGGCCAGCTCCTTCAGCTCGGCGTGGGCGATCCGGCCCTCGTAGGCACCCCGCACCTCTTCCAACCTTAGCATGAACACATCAACCCAGGAGTCGATGGCCCCGAGGCGGGCCAGGTCTCGGCCCATCGCGCGCAGCATGCGCTTGGCCGCGCCGAAGGCACGGGTGCGGCAGAACCTCAGCCGTTCGCGGTCGGCGAGCGCGACCCGGGCCTTGCGCCGCACCCGCTCGTACACCCAGCGGCGGGGACCGCGCAGACGCCGGTCGAGGTAGGCGTCGGCCTCTTGGCCCCGGCCGCCCGGGCCACCCCCTGTGGTGCCCGGCAGCGCCTCGCGCAGCAGGGTGAACAGCCCGGCCGGGTCCTCCCGCAGGTCGGGCACCTCCAGCTTGAGTTCGTCGGGGCTGCGGTAGCCGTAGGCGGCGACATACGCGTCGACGGCGGCCAGGATGCCGGTGTGGCCGCCCTCGCGCAACGCCCGGTGGGCATCGGCGTCGCCGGTGCGCTCCAGCAGGCGTCGCACCTCGTCGTCGGCCCGCACCCGCGCCGCCAGGTCGGCCAGCGCCCGCGCCGGCTCGGCGGACTCGACAGGGCCGCCGGGTGCGGCCGCGGCCCAGGTGAACCAGTCGGGAGCGTCCGGCAGCCATCTGCGGGTCAGCAGGGCCAGCGCGCCGACGGAGAGCAGGATCGTGGCGTCCAGGACCTGCATCGGGCCCCATTTCTCGATGAGTTCCCTCTGCAGTCTGCGAAAATGCCGGTAGGTCTCATCACCGGGCAGCGCGTCGTAGTCGACATCGTTGAACACCTCATACATCCGGTAGAAATCGCGGTGGAAGGTCTCCACGGATTTCCTGACGGCCAGAAACCTTCCGGCGAAGATCACCGTACGGAAGAAACGGGAGAACCGGCCGCGCGGCCCGGTTCGCGGCGTGAACGGATGAAGGGCTTCGGCACACTCGTCGGAAATGCTCTCCGAGACACCCAGCGATTTCTCCAGCACACGGCGGTTCAGCGGGTACAGCGGGGCCAGGCGCACCATGCGGTACCAGTGGTACAGGTTGTAGTAGACCCGTCCGTGGAAGTAGCCGAGCAGGTGCGGGGTCCACTCCTGGACCTCGCGCAGCTGATCCCCCCTGACCCCCAGCGCGCGGGCGTAGCTCTCGTACACCTTGGCGTAGGTGTCGGCGGCGAAGCTGTAGGTGAGGGGGGAGACGACGCCGCCGAAGCTCTCGATGATGTTGGAGTTGTCCCACAGGCGCACCTGCCCCTCGGGACCCTCGCGTTGCGGTCCGGTGCCGGGCGGGCGGCCGAGGGTGGTGATCGGACGGCTCTGCAGGATCCACAGGGTGCCCTCCACGATCGCCCACTCGATGTCCTGCGGGGTGCCGTAGTGCGCCGTGACACGCACTCCCACCTGGTGCAGCCGGGCCAGGTCCTCGGCGGTCAGGGACAAGGCCCCACGGTCCTCGGGGGCGACCGGCGACACCACGCAGCCGGGGCCGGCGCCGGCGTCGTAGCGCTCCCGCTTCTCGCCGGTCACGGTGCTCAGCGGCTCGCCGGTGGCGGCGTCCATGACCACGGTGTCGGCGTCGACGGCGCCGGAGACCAGCCCCTCCCCCAGCCCGTGGACGGCACTGACCACATGACGGTCGCCGCGGCCGGTCGCCGGGTCGGCCGTGAACAGTACGCCACTGCGCTCGGCGGGCACCATGCGCTGAATGATCACCGCGACGCCGCCGGTGTTCAGCGGCAGCCGGCGCTGCGAGCGGTAGCGCAGGGACCGTTCGGAGAATCCCGAGGCCCAGCAGCGGCGGACATGGGCGGTGACCTGGTCGAGTCCGCGGACGTTGAGGAAGCTGTCGAACTGGCCGGCGAACGAGTGCTCCGTGCCGTCCTCCTGCGCACCGGACGAGCGGACGGCCACCAGGCCGCCGCCGACCTGCGCGTAGGCCAGGGCAACGGCCTCGGCGACGCGCGCGTCGAGGGGCGCCGCCTCGATCAGCGCGGCGATCCCGGCGGCGGTCTCGCGGGCCCCGCGCTCACCGTCGCCGCTCCAGCCGTCGGCCGCCACGGCTGCCAGGTGCTCGTCCAGTCCGCTGCCGCGAGCGAATTCCGCGAAGACGTCCACGCCGATCACCGACCAGCTCGGTACTTGAAAAACGGACGTGGTCAGTGTGTGAAGGTTTCTGCCTTTTCCACCGGCCCGTTCGGCGATTTCGGACGCATCGTCGGCGGCTGTGAGGACGTGAAGGCAGTGGTTACCGGATCCCGCGGTGAGCGACAACTGGATTCCCTCCGGAGGATTCTCTTCGGATCTCACAGAGAGGTATCACGGAACGGCCGACGGAAACCCCCGCATTGGCCGTTCCGGGTCTTTCCTGAATGTTTCCGGCCATGGTTCAGGAACGAACAACCGGCCTCATTACGTGGCGTGTGTACGATCAACGATCGTTGATCGAGCAATGAACGAGGAGTCACGTGAGCGAGACCGAGGTCGTCACCGCACCGCGCCCGCTGCTGCTGGACGACGGCCGGCCCGCCGCCGCGGCCTGGTCACTCGACCCCGGCATGCTGCACCTCAACCACGGCTCCTTCGGTGCCGTCCCGTTGGTCGCACAGCGGCGGCAGGACGAACTGCGGGCCGAGATGGAGCGCGCCCCCGTCGTCTGGTTTCCGCGACTGCCCGCCCGGATCGCCGCCACGCGCGCCGAGATCGCGGACTATCTGCGGGTCGACGCCGAAGACCTGGCACTCGTGCCGAACGCGAGCGCGGGCGCCAGCGCCGTGTACGCCGCCCTGGCCGCACGCCCCGGCGTGGACGTCGTCGTCACCGATCACGGGTACGGCGCCGTCACCATGGGAGCGGAACGACTCGCCCGCCGCTGGGGCGGCCGGGTGCGCACGGCCCGGGTGCCGCTCGCGGCCGACGCGGACGAGGCCTACGGGGCGGTGATGGCCGAGGTGGACGACCGGTGCGCGCTCGTCGTGCTGGACCAGGTCACTTCGGCCACCGCCCGCGGGCTGCCGGTGGAACGGGTCGGAGCCGAGCTGGCACGGCGTGACGTCGCGCTGCTGGTGGACGGCGCGCACGCGCCCGGGCTTCTCCCCGCTCCGTTGGAGGGACTGGTCTGCGACGCCTGGACGGGCAACCTCCACAAATGGGGCTGCGCACCTCGCGGCACGGCGGCTCTGGTGGCCCGCGGCCCGCTCCGCGAACACCTCCATCCGCTGATCGACTCCTGGAGTGCCGCGGAGCCCTTTCCCCACCGCTTCGACCAGCAGGGCACCCTGGACGCCACCGGGTCTCTGGCGGCGCCCGCGGCACTGGACTTCGTCGAACGCACCTGGGGCTGGGAGACGGCCCGTCGCTACATGGACGAACTCGCCGACTACGGCGCCCGTGTGGTCGGCGCCGCGTTCGCCGGCTCGGCGGGAGCGGTGGAGGGCGTCGACGTCGGGATGCCCGTGCCGGGCATGCGCCTGGTCCGCCTCCCCGAAGGACTGGGAGCCACCCGCCTGGCGGCGGACGCACTGCGCGACCGGGCCGGCGCCGAACTGGGGGCGGAGGCGGCCTTCACCAGCTTCGACGGGATCGGCTACCTCCGTCTGTCGGCCCACGTCTACAACACACCCGCCGACTACGACCGCTTCGCCGAATCCTGCGTACCCGTCATACAGGACTGGGCCCGCCGGGCCCGCACACGCCTCTAGTCGACGCTCGCCCGCCACATCAGGGGCTTCGTTCCCTTGCCCTTGCCCTCGAACGAGACCATCGCCGGGCGGTCGCCCCCGGGGAGCAGGTGGACGGTGCAGAGGGTGAGCCGGGAGTCCGGCTGCAGGCGGGTGTTCGGGACGCCGCCCCGGCACTGGTCGATGCCCTTGCCCTCCCCGGTACGGGAGAAGGAGAGGTCGAGCAGCGGGAGAGGCTGCACCTCGCGGCCGCCGGCGCTGCGTACGCCGACGCCCTCGTCCATGACCGGGAGGAGCTTCTCCTTGCCGGCGTTGCGGTACTCGAGCGTCACGTACCACGGCACCATGTTCTTCTGCGTGTCGCCGAGGTCGTAGCCGCTCAGGTCGGCGAGCTTCCCGGCGCGCACGCTCTTCGGCGTGACCCGGAGGGGCACCGCGTCGCCCTCTGTGGTGACGTCCTTCCACGACGAGTCCGCGGTCGTGCCCGCCGGCAGCAGCGTGCCGCTGTTGTCGTCGCCCTTGCCGTCGCCGACCTTCCACAGGAGGGTGTCGCCGGTGTCGTCGGCGTAGGCGACGGTCGCGGGCCGGTGTCCCTCGGGCAGCATCACGAGCCGGCACACGGTGGCCGTGGCACCCGCCGCGACCGAGGCGGGGCCGGCCTTGTCGCAGTTGTCGGGAAGGGCGGAACTCGACTCGGTGGCCAGGGGGTTGGAGTTCCACAGAGAGACCGCCTCGCCGGGCGTGCCGTCCGCGAGGGTGACCGTGAAGTGCGTCTGCGGGTCGGGCCGGCGCAGTGCCGCCGAGCCGGTGTTGGTGTAGCTGACGGTCAAGTAGTACGGGACCATGCCCTTCAGGTCCTCGCCCAGCCGCACGTGTTCGAGATCGGCCGCCGTGCCGCGTGCGAGCCGCTTGGGCGCGATCCGCAGCTGATGCGTCGTGCTCTGCGCGGTCCATGTCGCCTTCCGCACCGTCGATTCGACCGGCAGTGCCTGGGCCGTCGCGGGTTTGCCCGTTCCTCTGCCGCGATCGGCGCCGGACTCGTCGGAGTCCGAGCCGCTCGTCCCGCAGCCCGTCAAGGCCAGAGCAAGCAGTCCCCCTGCTGCGACGCCGGCGATCGTCTTCCGTTTCCGCATGCGCACCCCCATGCTTTTCGCGGTCCTGTCCACAACGGCGATCAGCTTACGTGCCGGGCCACTTGGCCCCTCACCACGGTCGTGCCCACGAGGCCGGGGCTGCCTGCACAGGGCGTGGTGGAGTCCCCGGTGCACGGTGTGACATTTGGCTGGTGCCGCGCGCTTGGTAAGTGCCGCCCGTGACGGGTGGGGTGTTCTGTGAGTCAGGGGTGGGCATTGAGTCGCCGGACGAGGCGTGCGTGCAAAGGGTGGTTGGCCGGCGGAATCGCCGTCGTGCTCGGGACGGGGGCCGTCACGTACGCCACCGCCTCCACGCCGGGCCGGCCGCAGGAGGACGGGCGCAAGCCCGCCGTGCGCACCGTGCGGTTGGTGGATCAGGGGGCGGGACGCAGGAGCCTGCCGCAGCAGGGTACGGAGCGCTTCGGCGCCGCACTGCTGACCTGGGACGACCCGCACGCCGAGCTGAAGGGTACGGCGGAGATCCGTGCCCGTTCGGCACGGACGGGCCAGTGGTCGGACTGGCAGCCGCTGCCGGACAGCCGGTTCGAGGGACGTACGGCCGGGGTGCGGGGTGGCACCGGCTCCGTGTGGACCGGTGATGCAGACGGCGTCGAGGTACGGGTCGTCCGGGGCGACGGCACGGCCGCCCCGGGGCAGCCGGCGGGTTTGAGCGTGACGCTGCTCGACCCCGGTACCGACCGTGGCAGCGGCTTCGCCGCCGCGCGGGGCGCCTCGGCGTATGGCGGCGGTGGCACGCCGGGCCACGGTGGCGCGGTCGAGGCCGCGGTCATCCGCGACACCGGCGCGGCCGGCGACAACGCGCTCTCCTGCGCCGAGTCCCGCGCCCGGATGCGCACCCTCCAGCAGGAGTACCTCGCCCGCGGCGCCTCCGGCCTCGGCCACGGCTTCGTCGTCGACCGGTGCGGCCAGGTCTTCGAGGGCCGCGGCGGCGGCTCGGACAGCGACACGGTCGGCGTCTCCTGGATCGGCGACTACACGACCGCACGGCCCAGCCGCGCCGCGCTCGAGGCGACCGCGCGGATCCTGGCCGGGAAGTCCGGCGGGCACGGCGTCGATCCGGGGTCGATCACACTGCCACGTCATCTCCGCGCCCAACTGCCCCGGATCGCGGCGCTCGTCGAGGCCCCCGGCGTCTCGCACGCCCCGCGAACCTCCGACTACAACGGGGACGGCGTCGCCGACCTGGCCGCCGGCACCCCGAAGGCCAACTCGGTGACGGTGATCCCGGGCGGCCTCGACGGCCCGGTCGCGGCATCGAGGCTGACGATCACCCAGGACAGCCCGGGTGTCCCCGGTTCCACCCGGCGCGGTGACGACTTCGGCGCCGCCACCGCGTGGGGCGACGTCAACGGCGACGGTTACGCCGACCTCGCCATCGGCGCCCCCGGCAAGGACGACACCGACGGCAACGCCGACCGCGGCTCGGTCACCGTTCTGTACGGCCCGACGCTGAACACCGGTTTCTCGTACACCACTTCGGGCGTCGCGGCGGCCGGGGCCAGGCTCGGTTCCGCGGTCGCCGTCGGTGACTTCGACGGCGACGGCACGGCGGACGTGTTCTCGGCCGGCACCGGCGGGGGCGGCACCTGGAACGTCCGGCTGACCGGCGGCGCCACCACCTCCGGCAGGCTCACCACCGCCACGGGTCCGGTCACCGACCTGGACGCCGCGACCGGCGACTTCAACGGGGACGGGTACGCGGACGTCGTCCTCAACTACCGTGACAGCGGCGGCATCGGGCGGGTGGTGCGGTTCACCGGATCGGCGGCCGGCCTCACCCGGGCCGACCCGGAGCCCGTCAAGGGCGGCCGCTCCGTCGCCGCGGGCGACATCAACGGTGACGGCTACGACGACCTCGTCATCGGCCGGCCCCGCCCCTCCGAGTCCGGCGGCACGCCAGGTGGTCACATCACCGTGCTCCTCGGCTCGGCGGAGGGCCTGACCACGACCGGGACGAAGGTCATCCACCAGGACGCCGTCGGCGTGGCCGGCGCCGACCGGTCCGGCGACGCCTTCGGCTTCTCCGTCTCCGTCGGCGACTTCGACGCCGACGGCTACGCGGACGTCCTGGTCGGTGCCCCCGGCGAGGACTTCACCCGCGACGGCGTCGACCGCACCGACGCCGGTCAGGCCACCCTGCTCCGGGGCACGCCCTCGGGCCTGACCGTCACCGGCTCCTTCACTCTCTGCCAGGACACCCCCGGCATCCTGGACGCCACGGAGAAGGGCGACAGATTCGGCTCCTCCGTCTCCCTCACCGACCTGTCCGGCCACGGGCACGCCGGTCTCGTCATCGGGTCGGAAGGCGAGGACGCGGGCGACGGCCTCCTGCTGTACACGCCCGTCCACAGCACCGGCTTCGGCCTCGCCCGGACCGTCGCGCTGCGCGGCACCACCCTGGGCACACCCGCCGGAGCCCACCTCGGACAGGCACTGGCGCCCTGAGTTCTGACGCATCCACGTCACAACAGACCGTCACGATCCCATCACGGGATCAACACAACCCCTGGCCAGAGCAGTCACAGCCCGGATGATGTCGGTTACCATCCGTACCACCGCTCCCCTGGGGTGAACCATGCGTATCCGCGTCACCGCTGCCGCGGCCGCCGTCTCCGGCGTCCTCGCCCTGACCGCCTGCACCAGCAACGCAATAACCGCCGACAACCGCTCCGACGACGACGCCAAGTCCGTCGACACCGCCGAGGGCACCGGCGAGCCGACCGGCTACATCACCGAACGCTCCGTCAAGCCCTGGCCGTTCACCGTCGCTTCCGGCACTCTCGCCTGCAGCGGCCAGGCCGTCACCTTCGCCATCGCCGAAGGGACCTACGGTCTCAACGACGCAGCCCGGCGAAAGCACCCCGCGCCCGACCCGATCTGGGCCGACGACCCCGACAACCCGGGCGCCAGGATCTCCCTCACCGAGGTGATCGACAAGGGCCTGGAACTCTGCAAGTAACCCGGGCGACGAGAGGGTGCTGAGCACAGGAGACCCCTGGCTCAGCGGCGTACCGCCCGTACCCCAGGGCGGTGGCCGCCCCTGCCGGCGCGGCGGCCGAGGCGTTCTCCCCCGCGAGCCCGCGAGCCGGGTCAGGCCGGGCGTTCCCCGTAGACGCGGTGGGGCTCGGCGTCGGCCCACTTGATGTCCAGGCCGAGCCCGGGACGGCCCGTGTCGGGCCGCAGGGCGCCGCCGGCGGGGGACAGCGTGCCGTCGAACACCAGGTGCTCGAACCGGACGTGGTCGTGGAAGTACTCCAGGTGCCGCAGCCGGTGTACGGCGCAGAAGGCGTGGGCCGAGACCGCGGGGGCGCAGTGCGCGGACAGGTCCAGGTGATGGGCCGCCGCGAGGCCCGCGACCTGCAGTACGCCGGTGATGCCGCCGCAGCGGGTGACATCGGCCTGGAGGCAGTCCACCGCGTCCGCGTCCACGAGGTTGACGAAGTCGCGCAGGGTGTAGGCGTACTCCCCCGCCGCGATCTCCAGCCGCGCCGGTCCGTTCCGCCGGAGCAGCCGCAGGCCCTCGATGTCCGCGGAGCTCACCGGCTCCTCGAACCACCGCACGTCCCATTCGTCCATGAACCTGTACGCCCAGTACAGCGCCTCCTTGCGGCCGAGGGCGCCGTTGGCGTCGGTGAGGAGCTCGGGCGCGTAGCCGACCGCCTTGCGGACCGCGGTCAGTCGCTGCGGGTCACGGTCCGGTTCTCTCGACGTCTTCAGCTTGACCCGGGGGATGCCCTGTTCGACCCAGCCGGTGAGCTGGTCGGCGAGACGACCCAGGGGGTAGTTGGTGAAGCCGCCGCTGCCGTAGACCGGGACCCGGTCGTGGTAGGCCGGGAGCGCGTGGATCAGCGGTACGTCCAGCAGCCGGGCCTTGAGGTCCCACAGCGCGATGTCGGCCGCGGAGACCGCCATGGCTCCCACACCGGGCCGGCCGTCGTTGCGGATGCGCCGGCCCATCAGCTCCCACAGGGCCGGCGGCGCGGAGGCGTCACGGCCCGGGAGCAGCGGGGCGAGCTTCGAGGACAGGAAGGCGGCGGCCGACACGTCCCCGTAGGTGTAGCCGATGCCGGTCCGTCCGCCGGCGTGCACCCGGACCAGGACCATGGTGGTGGAGTCCCACTCCAGGGTGCCGTCCTGCTCCTTGCCGTCCGGGCCGTCGGTGGGGAGTTCGAAGGCGTGCACGTCGACGGCGTCGATCCGGAACTCCTTCGGCGCCGGCTCGGCGGCCTTCTCGCCCTGCTCCCTCATGATGTGACGTACTCCCTCGGACGCGCGCCTGTGTCATCACCTGTGGGTGACCCTCCGTGGCCCCTCCCAAACGGTGCGTCGTTCCTCCCCACCCGCACGGCGGGTCGGCGCCGGCGACCGGCGCGGTGCGGCGGCAGTGCTTCGGGTACTCGCCCGTTGCCCGGCCGTCGGCATTGCCGGACGAACCACATCATGACGGACTGCAACACGACGAACCACACCATGAGGAAGGACACCCACCTCATGCGGCACGACGAGATCATCGGGAAAGTGCGGGCGCTCGCTCAGCTGCCGGACCGGGGGTCGGCCGACCGGGCGGCCCGGGCCGTGCTGAGCACACTGGCCGAACGGCTGCCGTCAGGGCTCGCGGAGCATGTGGCCGCCCAGCTTCCGCCGGAACTGGCCGCGCCCATGCGGCAGGCCACGGAGTCCTCCGCCGGCGGGCGCTCGCCCACCTCGGGCGAGCGGTTCGACCTGACCGTGTTCGCCGGACGGATCGCCGGACGTGCGGGTACGGACGAGGACGCGGCCGTACGCGAGGCCGCCGCCGTCATGGAGGTGCTCGACGCCGCGCTCACCCCGGAACTGACCGGGAAGATCGCCGCGGTGCTCCCCGCGGACATCCGTGAACTCCTGCCCGCCGGCCGCGCCGCCGAGGGCCCGGACTGACACGCGGGTCCGGCCGGGTTCCCGCCGGGGGGATGGGTACCCGACCAGAGGTCCGAGACGCCACGGGCCCTGCGGCCCGACAGCCGGAAGGAGCAGGTGATCTCCGTGATCTCTGAGACGGTGTCGGTGCCCGCCGACCGCCTCACGTTGTCAGGTGACTTCGTGGTTCCCGATTCGTCCCGGGCGACCGTGCTGTTCGTGCACGGTGTGCACACGTCCCGCCAGGACCCTGCCGCACGGTCCCTCGCCGCCGAGCTGCACGGGGCCGGATTCGGCACGCTGGCCGTGGACCTGTTCAGTGAGACCGAGGGCCGGCGGGCCGAGGCGATGAGCGAGCAGCGGGTCGACATCGACATGCTGGGCCGCCGTCTGATCGCCGCGGTCGACTGGCTGTCGATACAGCCGGACGCCCGGACACTGCCCGTGATCCTCTTCGCCGCCGGGGCCGAGGCGGCCGCCGCCCTGATCGCGGCGGCGGCAATGCCGGAGGAGGTGCTGACGGTGGTCTCATGGGCCGGGCAGCCCGAGCTGGCGGACGAATTCCTGGAGCGGGTCCGCGTGCCGGTGCTGTTCGTCGAAGGCGGTGAGGACCCCGAGGATCTCCGCTCGAGCGTGCGGGCCGCCGAGCGGATCGCCGGCCCGCACGCGGTGCGCGAGGTCCAGGGCGCCTCCCACCGGCTCCAGGAGCCGGGCGCGCTGAACCGGGCCGCCGCGGTGATCGGGGAATGGTTCACCGAGGTCCACCGGTCGGCATGAGCCCGGCACCCGGAGGATACGTTCCCGCCCCGTACCGGCGCACAGGTCCTGTGCGCCGGTACGGGCGCACCCGCGCACCGGCGGAGGCCGTTCTCCGTCCCACGTCCGAGTGGCGCCCTCTCGCCGAGGGCGCCTGGACCGCCGTACCCCGTGGCGCTCCCGTCGGTGTCAGGCGGGCCTGCTCGAGTCGAAGTGGGCGAAGGCGACCACGTTGGCCTGGTAGTCCTGGCGCTTGCGGTCGTAGGTACCGCCGCAGGTGATCAGGCGCAGCTCGGGGGACGGGGTGTCGGCGTAGACCTGGTCGTCGGGGAAGTCCGCCTTGCTGAAGGCCTCCACGGAGTCGACCTTGAAGCGTACGACGGTGCCGTCGGCACGCGTGATGTCCACGAGGGCTCCGGGCTCGAGCTGATCCAGCCCGGCGAACACCGCGGGGCCGGTCTTGGTGTCGAGGTGGCCCGCGACGATCGCCGGTCCGCGCTCGCCCGGTGACGCTCCGCCCCGGAACCATCCGACCAGGTTGGTGTTGTTCGGCGGTGGTGGGCTGAGGTGTCCGGACGCGTCGAGGGACAACTTGGTGAACGGCGCGTCCACGCCGATGTCCGGGATCGAGATCCGGGTCGGCGCCGATCGGGGCAGCGCCTTGCCGTCGGCGTCGGCTTTCGCGTCGGTGCCGGTGCCGACGGTCGGTGGGGCCGGCGTGGGCCGGTGGGAGGCGACTGCCGCGGGAGGCGGGTACTTCAGGGGCGTCATGGGGTTGTCGACGGACTGGTGGATGAGCACAAGGCCCAGCCCGACCATTGCCATGGGCCACAACAGGCGGAGCCGGCGGCGACGCCTCGTGGACCTGGTCCCGCACTGCAGCGTCGGAGGCGGAAGCTGGGAAGCCATGGACGGTGCCTTTCGATCACGAGGTGGCGCCGATGACGCCCGATGGTTCGAAGACCGCTGTCGCGGTCTGCGCCGTCCTCCGCCGGAGTGGACGCAGACCGCGACAGCAAAGTGACGAGCAGCAGCGGCCCGGTCAGGCCACGGAGGAGTCCGACACCCGGCGGCGCCGCAGCATGTACGCGCCGGCCCCCAGGCCGCCGAGCACCAGCACGGTCCCCAGGCCCAGGGTGTCCGCCGACTGCGCCAGTCCGCCGCCACCGGCGTGGACGCCGCCGTGCGGCCTGCCACCGCGCTCGCCGGACCCCTTGCCCTCACGGCCGTTGTCGTCACGGCCGTTGTCGTCACCGTCGTCGTCGTCACGGCCGTTGTCGTCACGGCTGCCGCCGTCGGTGGTCGTCATGGCCAGGGCACCACCACCGGCGTGGACGCCGCCGTGCGGCCTGCCGCCGCGCTCGCCACGCTCGCCACGGTCGCCGCGGTCGCCGCGGTCGCCACCGTCTTCCTCGCGACCGCCCTCTTCCTTGCCCTGGTCGGAGTCGTCGCCCCGGGAGTCACTGACCTGAGACGCCTTGGCCTGTGAAGACGACAGCGCGGCCACATCCACAGCGCACGCCACAGGTGCGGAGAGCGCTACGGAGGCCGCCACCACTGCGGAGGTGAGCAGAGTACGGGTGATACGCATGGGTGTTCCTTCCGTCGCGACTACGAGAGCCGGCCCATCGCCCACTCAATCGGGAATCGCAGGTGCGACGTGATCACCTTCAGCCGATTTCTGACGGCCCACCACCGGAGCGCCGCATTCGGATGACGATGCTTCACCCCATACGCCCAGGCAGGCGAACAACGGGGGGGCGATCACGGTCGAACAGCGTGGTGATGACGGTCGGACAGAAGCGGAGGGCGCAACGAACGCCCTGTCAGTCGGTCTCCTCGCGCAGCGCCGTGTGGATGTCGCGCAGCGAGTCGGTCAGCCGGGTGTAGTCGTCGCGGGCCACCGGTGCGACGAAGTACCGCTCGACGACCTGCGCGTGCACGGCCGCGGCCCGGACGAACACGGCGCGGCCCTGGTCGGTCGGTTCCACCCGTACGATTCTGCGGTCCTCGGAAGACGGCACGCGCCGGACCAGCCCGGCCTCCTCCATGCGGTCCACCAGGCGGGTGATGCCGCTGCTGGTGAGGGTGAGGTCATCGGCGAGATCACGTTGCGAGACTTCCTCGCCGGGCTGCCGGCAGAGCCGGACGAGGACCTCGAACATCGTGTGACCGATCCCGCAGTCCCGCCGCAGTGCGGTGTCGATTCGCTGCTCCAGGCGGGTGGCGGCCTTGATGAGCAGCCCGAAGTCGCGTACGAGTCGACTGTTGGCGGCGCGGGCGGCCTGGTCGCCCCGCCGGGTCGCGGCATCCACCTGCCTGTGTCCTCTCCCGCTCGCAGAACCCTGCCCGCACCTTGCGCGCACCTGCCTGCCCGGCGAGTTTACTGCCGTCTCATCTACCAACTTCTCAATTACTGAGGAATCAATTGCTGAGTGGTCAACGAAGTCCTATCGTGGGCGCACCCAGCAAGCGAGCCGGAGAGAGGGAGATCAGTGGACCTGCGGCACTGGCTCGGCCGAGCCACCGACGCGATGGAGCAGTGGGCCGACACCTTCGGCCCCTACCAGCCGCACCCCTCGCTCCTGGTCGACGACGACCGCTTCGCCGCCGCCTTCGAGGAGTTCACCGGCCGACTGAAGGACAACTATCCCTTCTTCCACCCGACTTACGTGGGCCAGATGCTCAAGCCCCCGCACCCCGCCGCCGTGGTCGGCTACCTCACCGCCATGCTGATCAATCCCAACAACCATGCCCTGGACGGCGGTCCGGCCACCGCCCGCATGGAACGGGAGGCCGTCGCACAGCTCGCCGCGATGTTCGGCTACGACACCCATCTGGGCCACCTCACCACCAGCGGCACGATCGCCAACCTCGAAGCCCTCTTCGTCGCCCGCGAACTCCACCCCGGCCAGGGCGTCGCCTACAGCCAGGACGCCCACTACACGCACGGCCGCATGTGCCGCGTCCTCGGCATGGAAGGCCATCCGGTTCCCACGGACGAGCGGGGCCGGATGAACCTCGACGCCCTGGAGGACCTCCTGCGAACCGGCCGGGTGGGCACGGTCGTCCTCACCGCGGGCACCACCGGCCTCGGTGCCGTCGACCCCGTCCACCAGGCCCTGGCCCTCAAGGAGCGTTACGGCGTCCGCCTCCACGTCGACGCCGCCTACGGCGGCTTCTTCACCCTGCTCGCGGACGCCGACGGCCCCGAGGGACTGCCGCCCGAGCCGTGGCGGGCGATCGCGCGGTGCGACTCGATCGTCGTCGACCCCCACAAGCACGGACTCCAGCCCTACGGCTGCGGCGCCGTCCTCTTCCGCGACCCCGAGGTGGGCCGCTTCTACCTGCACGACTCGCCCTACACCTACTTCACCTCCACCGAACTGCACCTCGGGGAGATCAGCCTGGAGTGCTCACGCGCCGGCGCCGCGGCCGCCGCGCTGTGGCTCACCTTCCGGCTCGTCCCGCCCACGCCCGCCGGACTCGGCGGCATCCTCGCGGCCGGCCGGCGGGCCGCGCTGCGATGGACGGAACTGATCACCGCGTCCGACGTACTGGAGCTCTACCAGCAACCCGAGTTGGACATCGTCGGCTACTTCCCCACCGTGGAGCCCGCCACGCTGACCGCCGTCGACACCGCGTCCGCGCGCGTCCTCGCGGACGGCATGACCGGCCCCGACCCCGTGTTCCTGAGCACCCTCAGGGCCGATCGCGATGCGTTCGCGGCCCGCCACCCCAGGGTCACCGCCGACACCGACGGCGCCCGTATCCTCCGCAGCGTCCTGATGAAACCGGAGGCCGAGCAGCACGTGGAACGTATCCACACCCGGGTGGAACAGCTCGCCAAGTTCCGCTGATCAACATGAGATCATGCTGCTGACCAGCCCCTGCTTCACAACAGAAGAGGACGCCTGATGTTCGACAAGTTGAAGGACCTCAAGAGCCTCACCCACCTCAAGGACAAGGTGGAGGACATCGCCGAGGCCCACGGCGAGAAGATCTCCGAGGGGCTGGAGAAGGTCGGCGACTTCATCGACGGCAAGACGGGCGGGAAGCACAGCGGCACCATCGACACCGCGGTCGACAAGGCGCAGGACCTGGTCGAGAAGCTGGGCGACAAGAAGGCCTGAGACCCGCGCCGTGTGGCTGGAGCGAACAACCGGCTCGGCTCGTCCGTAGTATCTCTGCGCAAGAGTCTCCGCGCAGGGTCACTGCGCGACCGGTGCTCCCGCCGCGCCGTCATCAGCCAACGAGAAGGGGCCAAGGCCATGTCCGAGAGTACGACGGTCACCGACCTGGCATCGCAGTACGCCGCTCAAGTAGCCGGCGACCTGGAGCAGAACCTGAAGGAGCAAGAACGAATCAGCGCCGAAATCGCCGCGCTGCAGGACCAGTTGGCCACACTGCAACGCGATCACGGCGTGCTGGTGAACATGCGGCAGGCGCTCGGCATGACGACGCCGCCCGTGCAGCCGGAGGCCGGCACGAGCGACGCCGCCGTGCCTGCTCCCCGTAAGAAGGCCACGGCCAAGTCCAATACCGCCGGGCGAAGTTCGGGCAAGGGAGGCAGGAAGTCGGCAGCCGGGAAGCCCTCGGCCAAGGCGTCCGCCGAGAAGACGGATCGGCCCACCCTGGTCGAACTCGTCCGCGGCCACCTCGGCGAGCAGCACGAGCCGCGCTCCGCGGCGGAGGTCGCCACCGCCCTGGGCCAGGCCCATCCCGACCGTCGCGTCAAGGCGACCGTCGTACGGACCACCCTCGAAGGCCTGGTGGCCAAAGGCCAGGCGCAGCGCACCAAGCAGGGCACGTCGGTGTTCTACACGGCCTCCGGCGCCCCGGAGCAGGGACAGGCACAGCCGGAGCCGGCCGACGGCTGAAGCCGCCGTGCCTCACCCCGGCAGCGCGAGTGACCGAGCGGTCGTCGCCCGCGGGGAACGCGCCGGCGCATCCGCCACTCCCCTGCGGTGGCGGATGCGCCGGCGGGCGGCCGTGCGGTGACCGTGCGGGTCAGGCCGCGATCGCCTCCGGGGCCGGGCGGGTGAGGACCAGGGCGATGACGACGACGCTGACGACCGTGAACACCGCGACCAGGACGACGGCCACGGCCGGGACACCGCCGACGAACAGCGCCGGCAGGGCCAAGATCACCGACAGGATCCGGGAGCCCGCCACGATGCGCGAACCCGTCCGGTTGAGCGTGCGCCAGGTGTAGACGACGGCGAGCACGGTGATGACCCCGAGGATGCCGTCGGCGATGAAGATGGCCGTCGGCGGGCCCTGGGTGTCCGAGTCCGGCGCCGGGAGGTCGAAGAAGTTGGTCACGTCGAGCAGGCCCAGGAGGCCGGCGAGGACGAGGCCCACTTTGTTCTTGCGGGTGAGGGCGGGGACGGGTTCCGTCCGGCTGGTCTGGCTCATCTCTGCTCCCCCATCTGGGACTGAAGGCACCTGTGCGGCGGCCCGGTGCAGCGAGCATGCGGCAGCGTCCCTCCCGCGCGCATCGGTGCTTCGTCCCGGGCGGCGGGGAGGTTTTCCCGTACCTCCCGGGAGTCGGCCCTCCCCACCGGGAGCGAGTCTCGGTCATCATCAGGACTTGACTTCCTCCCCCGCCTGAAGGCGGGGGATTCCAGCGGTCGCCCGCTGGGCTTCCTGCTTCGCCGACGACTGCCCCGTCCGGGAGGACTCCCGTTGAGGTCTTACACCGTCTCCACAGGCGGATGCCGCCAGCCCGGCGGCCAGGATGTTGCGTGCCGCGTTCACGTCGCGGTCGTGCACGGTGCCGCACTCGCACGTCCACTCGCGGACGTTCAGCGGCAGTTTCTCGCGGACCGTGCCGCAGGCCCCGCACAGCTTGCTGCTGGGGAACCAGCGGTCGATCACGACGAGTTCGCGCCCGTACCAGGCGCACTTGTACTCCAGCATGATGCGCAGGTCCGTCCAGGCCGCGTCCGAGATGGCGCGCGCGAGCCTGCCGTTCTTCAGCAGGTTGCGGACGGTGAGGTCCTCGATCACGACCGTTTGGTTCTCACGGACGAGCCGAGTGGTGAGCTGGTGGAGGAAGTCCCGGCGGCGGTCGGTGATCCGCGCGTGGATACGGGCCACGCGGCGGCGGGCCTTCTCCCGGTTCGCCGAGCCCTTCGCCTTGCGGGACAGCTCCCGCTGGGCCCTGGCCAGGCGGGCGCGGTCGCGGCGCTCGTGCTTCGGGTTGGCGATCTTCTCCCCGGTGGACAGGGTCACCAGGGAGGTGATCCCGGCGTCCAGGCCGACCGCCCCGTCCGTGGCGGGGGCCGGGGCGATGGTGTCCTCGACGAGCATCGAGACGAACCAGCGCCCCGCGCTGTCGCGGGACACGGTCACCGTCGTGGGCTGCGCACCCTCCGGGAGGGGGCGCGACCAGCGGATGTCCAAGGGCTCGGCCATCTTGGCCAGCGTCAGCTTCCCGTCGCGCCACGTGAAGGCGCTGCGGGTGTACTCGGCCGACGCGCGGGACTTCTTCCGGCTCTTGAACCGCGGGTACTGGGCCCGCTTGGCGAAGAAGTTCGCGAATGCTCCCTGAAGGTGGCGCAGCGCCTGCTGGAGCGGGACGGAGGACACCTCGGCCAGGAAGGCGAGCTCCTCGGTCTTCTTCCACCGCGTCAGCGCGGCAGACGACTGCACGTAGGAGATACGGCGCTGCTCGCCGTACCAGGCCCGCGTGCGCTCCTGAAGCGCCTTGTTGTAGACGAGACGGACGCAGCCGAACGTGCGGGACAGCTCCGCTGCCTGCTCATCCGTGGGGTAGAAGCGGTACTTGAACGCCCGCTTGACCTGCTGCGTCACGCCTCACATTCTATCAGTTCCCTTGTGAGTCAAGGGTGTCGGCCGGTGGCCGGCAGACGCCGGATCGCCCCGGCGGCGATCCGGCTTTCCCTGACCTGCTCCGCAGGAGTCCGTCTCTCCCCCGGCCTGAAGGCCGGGGTATCCACGGAGGAATCCCGATGACCTCTGCGGCCCGTCCCATCCGGGTGCTCATCGCCGACGACCACCCCGTGGTGCGGCGTGGCATGAGCGCGCTGCTGACCTCACTGGACGGCGTGGAGGTGATCGCGGAGGCGGCCACGGGCGAAGAGGCGCTACGCGAGGCGCAGTTGAACCGGCCCGACGTGGTGGTGATGGACATCCGAATGCCGGCGATGGACGGAGTGGAGGCCACCCGGCGGCTGGCCGCGCTGCTGCCCGACGTCGCGGTGCTGGTGGTCACCATGTACGAGGACGACGAGACGGTGCTGTCCGCGCTGCGTGCCGGGGCCCGGGGATATCTCCTCAAGGGGGCCCAGCAGGAGGAGATCCTCACCACCATCCGGTCGGTGGCGACCGGCCAGTTCGTCATCGCACCGGGTGTGGCGGCCCGCCTGCTCGGGCAGGTCGGCCCCCCGCCCCGGCCGGCCGACAGCTTCCCCGGGCTGACCGCCCGGGAGCGCGAGATCCTCGACCGGGTCGCGCGCGGTCACGGCAATGCCCGGGTCGCCGCCGAACTGGAACTGGCCGTCAAGACCGTGGCGAACCATCTGTCCGCCATCTTCGCCAAGTTGGGCGTGAGCGGCCGCACCGAGGCCATCCTGCTCGCCCGTGAGCGGGGACTGGGCTGTGACGTGTCCGGGCCCGGCTCATGAGCGGGCGGTGGCGGACGGGCCTGACGCGGGTGCGCCCGATGTGGCGGGGACTGGCTTGGGCGGGCCTCGCGCTGCTCGTCGGCGCGTCGGTCGCGTCGGTCGCGTCGCTGTGGTTCGCGCCGCCGTCCGTGTCCCAGGAGTGGGTGATCTGGGCCGTGATGGTCGGCGTCTGCCTGACGGCGGCGTCCGCCTTCGCCACCGCGCGGCGCCGGGCCTCGGCCGCCTCCCGGCTTCTCGCGGTGTCCGCGGCGGCGCTGTCGGCCGCACCGCTCGTGGTCGCGGCCGGTGAACCGGACGCCGGCGTCGTCCTGGCCGTGCTGGGCTCGACGGTGGCCGTGCCGCTGGCCGCGCTCCGCGTCGTGGAGGCCCGGCCCGTCTCGCGGATGCTGCGCTGGGCGGAGGTGGCGATCGCCGTCACCGGGGCGGGATGCGCGGCCGCGTCGGTGACCGGCGGCGAGCCGGCGCTGATCGCGGCCGGCGTCGCCTCCGCGACCGCGGTGTGCGCCGGCACCTGGGTGCTCTTCGAGGTCACCTCCGGCGACGACCGGCGTCGCGTGCTGTGGCTGGTGCTCGGCGCCGCCGCGACGACGCTGGGCGGCATGCTGCTGTTCGCGGCCGAGAACTCCCTGCACCTGAGCTCCTCGACGAGCGTCGTGGCGCTCGGCGCGCTGTCGCTGCTGCTGCCGTGCGCGATCACCGTGGCGCTGGTCGCGCCCCGCGCGGTGGACGTCCGGGTGGTGATGCGCGGCGCCGCCGTCCTCATCGTCATGCTCGCGCTGAGCGCGGCGGTGTACGAGGGCATCGCGGCCGTGTGGGAACTGGCGGCGGGCGAGCGGCCGGGCAAGGGCGTACCGCCTCTGCTGGCGGCCGGGATCGCCGCCGGCTACCAGCCGGTCCGGCGTCATGTCGAGGCGGTCATGGACGAGATGCTGTTCGGCCGGTCGGCCGACCCCGTGGAGACGCTGACCCGGCTCGGCACGGACCTGACCGCCGGTGCTCCGCCGCCGCTGTGGCTGCACACCCTGCGCACCACGCTGGGCGTGCCCGGCATCGAGCTGCGCCAGGAGGACACCACCGTCGCCACCGCGGGAGCCGTAGACGCCCACCACGTGCAGGTCACCGCCCTGCGCGCGGGTGGGGAGAAGGTGGGCGATCTGGTGGTCGGCCTGCCGCCGGGACATCTGCGGCTGCCCGGTGCTGCCGCGGCGGTGGTCGACCTGGTGGCGGCCCCGCTCGCGCAGGCTCTGCACGCCGCCCGGCTCAGCGAGCAGTTGCGCGTGTCCAGGGGCCGTACGGTGACCGCGCTGGAGGAGGAGCGGCGCCGTATGCGCCGTGATCTGCACGACGGGCTGGGGCCCACGCTGACCGGTATCGCCTACACGGCGGACGCGGCCGTCAACCTCATCGCCACCGATCCGGAGCACGCCGTCGAGACCCTGCGCGCGCTGCGCGCCGACGTGGGCGACACGATCACCGAGATCCGCCGGCTCGTCTACGGCCTGCGCCCCCGCGCCCTCGACGAGCTCGGCCTGGTCGAGGCCATCCGCCAGCGCACGGCCCCGCTGCGGGCCGCCGACGGCCGCCCCCTCACGGTGACGGTCGACGCCCCGGAGCAGCTGCCGCAGCTACCCGCGGCCGTCGAGGTCGCCGCCTACCGGGTGGCGGTGGAGGCGGTCACCAACATCGCCCGGCACGCCGCCGTCACCACCGCCCGCCTCACCCTGGAGGTGCACGACGCCGGCCACCTGCGGGTCACCGTCGCGGACACCGGCCGCTGCACCGAGCCCTGGACACCCGGCGTGGGCATCGAGTCCATGCACGAGCGCGTCGAACAGATCGGCGGCACCCTCACCGTCCGCACCACCCCGAAGGGCGCCACCATCACCGCGGAGCTGCCGCTGTCCATCCCGGCCTGACGTCTCCGGATCGGCCTGACGTCTCCGGATCGGCGGATGCGCTCTGTGCGCGGCCGGCCGTTCCGGCACGGCTCTGGCCTCGGGGACATACCGAGCGGTATACAAGCTCCGTCGAACGTGCGACGACAGTGATGTCCCGGCACAGGGGGAGGGTCTGACGATGAGTGACAGAGGTGCGGATGGAGCTGCGAGACGACGTCGGTGGCCGGCCGTCATGGGGGCGGTGCTCGGCGGGTGTGCTCTCGTGGCCGGTGCGACGACGCCCGTCGCGGCGCACGACGGGAAGGCCGGCCGGGTCACGCACTATGTGGCCCTCGGGGACTCCTACACCTCGGGCCCCGGCATTCCACGGCAGGTCGACGCCGACTGCGCGCGCTCGGACAGCAATTACCCCTCGATCATGGCGGCGGAGCGGAAGGTCGCGGCGTTCAAGGACGTGAGTTGCGGCGGGGCGACGACCGAGGAGATGTGGAAGCCGCAGGGCACCAACGACGCCCAGCTCGACGCGCTGCGCCGGGACACCGACCTGGTGACGGTCCAGATCGGCGGCAACGACATCGGGTTCGGCTCCATCATCTCCACCTGCGCCGGCCTCGGCGCCCAGCAGCCGACGGGCAACCCCTGTCAGCGCCACTACGCCTCGTCCGGCATCGACCAGTTGACGCTGAACATCGCACGGACGGCCCCGAAGGTCGACCGGGTGCTGCGGGCCGTGCACGCCAGGGCGCCGCACGCCCGGGTGCTGGTCGTCGGCTACCCGGACCTGCTGCCCGACGACGGCAGCGGCTGCTTCCCGTCGGTGCCGTTCGCCTCGAAGGACTTCCCCTATCTGCGGGACACCGAGAAGCGACTGAACCTGATGCTCCGCATGGTGGCCGCCTGGAACCGTGCCGAGTACGTCGACACCTACGGGCCCACGCGCGGCCACGACATGTGCAAGGCCCCGGCGGACCGCTGGATCGAGCCGTTGCAGCCGGCCTCGCCCGCGGCCCCGGCCCACCCCAACGCCAAGGGGGAGGAAGCCATGGCGCGTGCGGTGCTGAAGGTGCTGGGCCAGCAGCACGGACGCGGCTGAGTCCGGCCCGGTGGGCGTGCGGCGAGTACCGGTGGGTGACTCGCCGCACGCCGAAGTCCCCTACGGGTCGGGGAAACCGGATCGCTTTGGACGGCACCGTGTCCGTTCCCGAGGCGGGAGCCCCGTGGACCGGCCGTGCAGTTGCGTTGACTTGCTCCTCGGGCCGGAGCCCGAGGATTCCGGCCGTCCGCTCCGGAGCCTGTGCCGCCACGGGTCTTCTCGGCCTCTGTGACCAGTGTCCGCGACAGCACCGCCGCGGTGGGGAACGCCTCACCCGCCGCCCGGGCCCGCTCCCGCGCGGCCACCGCGTCGTGGTGCACCACCCGCGCGCAGCGTGCGTTCACCGAGTCGGCGACCTTGCAGGCCGCGCGGCCGACGATGCCGTCGTGGGTGATCGCGGGGAGTGCGGGGGCGGGATGCGTGGCGCGGGCCGGTCCGACATCACGCCTTCAGCGATTGGTTCACGTCTTGGTTCAACTGGTGAGTCTCAGTGCCGGGCAGGTCTGTCGGACACGAGAATCCTTCAGGACCGGACAAGGGCGGCGCTCACCGCATGCGGGCCATGAGGAGGGCGACGTCGTCGGGTTCGTCGGGGTGGCGCAACGCGTGCAGGAGGTGGTCGCAGGTCTCCTCCAGGGGGCGCGGGGGGCCGGAGAGGAGCCGTAGGAGAAGGTCGAGCTGCGCGTCCAGAGGATGGCTGCGGGTTTCGACGAGGCCGTCGGTGTAGAGCAGGAGGCCGTCTCCGGGCTCGACCCGCAGCTGGACGGTCTGGGAGTGGACGTGGCCCACGCCCAGGGGCACGCCGGTGGGGACGTCGAGGAACTCCGGGGCGCCGCCGGCGGGGAGCAGTACCGGCGGCAGGTGGCCGGCGGCGGCGATGCGGCAGCAGGCGCGGTGCGGGTCGTACACGGCATAGGTGCAGGTGGCGAACTGCTGCTCCAGGTCGCCGATGATGCGGTCGAGGTGGTGCAGGAGCTCGGCGGGGTCCATGTCGAGCGCGGCCAGGGTGCGGGTCGCCATGCGCAGCTGGCCCATGGTGGTGGCCGCGCCGGTGCCGCTGCCCATGACGTCTCCGATGACCAGGGCCGTCCTGTCGTGGGGCAGGGGTATGACGTCGTACCAGTCGCCGCCGATGCCGGGGATGGACGCGGCGGGCTGGTAGCGACAGGCGGTGTCCACGCCCGGGCGGTACGGGGGCTTCTGGGGCAGGAGGCTGCGCTGGAGGTTCTCGGCGGCCTGGCGCTGGTTCTGGTAGTAGCGGGCATGGTCGATGCTGACGGCCGCGCGGGAGGCGAGTTCGAGGGCCAGCACGGCGTCGTCGTCGGTGAACGGCGCCGGGTTGCGGCCGCGCGCGAGGCCCAGGGCGCCCAGCACGTGGCCGCGCGAGATGAGCGGGACGGCCAGGCAGGAGTGTGTTCCGGCCCGGGCGAGGACGGCGACGGCGTGCGCCGGGGCGACGCGGGCCAGGTCCTCGCCGGTGAGGTGCGGGGCGAGGGCCGGCCGGCCGGTGGTCATGCACTGGGTGACCAGGTGGTCGGGGTCGTATCGGGCGAGGTGCCCGGCGGGGACGGAGAGGGCCGGCACGCCGTGGGCGGCGAGCGCCAGTGTGCGGACGGCGGCCGGACCACTGGGTGCCCAGTTCCGGTCGCTGCCCCGCAGTACGGCGTCCAGCAGGTCGACGACGGCGAGGTCGGCCAGCTCCGGCACGCAGCTCTCGGTCAGTTCGTCGGCGGTGGTCTCCAGGTCGAGGGTGGTGCCGATGCGTGCCGATGCGTCGGCGATCAGGGCCAGGCGTCGCCGTGCCGCGGCGGCCTCCGCGGACGCGCGGTGCTGCTCGGTGACGTCCACGAGTTCGACGGCGGCTCCGAGCACCTGCCCGGCGCTGTCATCGAGCCGGATGTAGGAGACCGACCAGGCGTGGTCGCGACCTCCCGGGTCGGCGGGGGTGGGCGCCACGGCGAACTGGTCCAGCAGCGGCTCGCCGCTGTCCAGGACGAGGCGCAACGCGTCCTCGACCGGAGCGGGATCCATGAAGTCCAGCACCTCGTGGACGGACCGGCCGACATGCCGGTGCGCCGGCCGGCCGTTGATGCGCTCCAGAGCGGGATTGACCACCAGGTACCGCAGGTCGGTGTCCACGATCCCCAGTCCGACCGGGGACTGTGCGAACAGGTGCGAGGTGAGCGCCAGGTCGCGCTCCGCGCGCTTGAGGACGGCGTGGTCGACGGCGATGCCCAGGGCGTAGAAGTCTCCGTCCTCGCCCTCCAGCCGTACGTTGCGGAACTCCACCAGACGGGTGCTGCCGTCCTTGTGCCGGATGGGGAAGGCCCCCGCCCAGCCCGTGCCCTCGGCCATCACCCGGGCGAACAGCTCTGTGACCAGCTCCCGGTGCCGCTCGTCGACCATCAGCCTGGCCGCGTACCGGCCCAGGGCCTCGTGGGCGCTGTAGCCGAAGATCTGCTGCGCCTGCGGGCTCCAGAACACCACGCGCCCGCGCGCGTCCAGGACCACCGCGGAGACGCTGAGCAGGTCCAGCAGGCCGCCCGACGGAGCCGGACCCTCGTACCCGGCGCTCCGCCGGAAGGCTTCGCCAGGCCTCACCGCCGACGCCTCCTCTCGCGTCGCCACCGGTTCCTACCCGCTTCTAACCATGGTCCCTCACGCGGGCAAGGTCGGCAGCATCGCGGACCGGCGGTGCCCGCGGGCGGCCCGCCGCGCCGCCCGGCCGGTGAGGGTGTCGTCACATGCGCGGGACGCCGAACCGGTCCCTCGCGTCCTCCCCCGTGACCGCGGTCGGCATGACGACGCCCGTCGCGGCGCCGGCATGACGCGCAGGCGCGTCATTCCCCCGTTCGGCCCATCCGGCGATCACCGCCTGGGCGGCAGGGTGCCCGGTCCCCAAGTGGCGGTCGACGGCGAAGTGTTACAGGGTGCGGAGAGGTGACCTCGATGTCGCCGTCGGCCGCCGGGCGACTGTGTGGACCACGAGGGAGGCACGGCTTGCCGGCCTCGGCGTACAGGTGCCGATCACGCGCCGCGCACCGCCCGCACCGGATCGGCACCCCGTGATCAAGGAGAAGGACATGCCCATCGACACCGTCGAGCGGTTCCTGGCCGCCCTCGACCCGCACCACCGGGAACACGTCCAGGGGCTGCCGCGCGAGGAGCAGGAAAGGCTCGCCGCGGCCTGGGAGACGGAGCTGCGGCAGGACACCGACCTCGACACACTGAGCGAGCTGTCCCCTGCCGCGGCCGAGAGCGAAGCGGCGGCAAGGGTCGCGAAGAAGCTCCTCGAGAAGTGAGAGGACACTTCATGATCGAGGCCCATTCCCTCACGAAACGCTACGGCGAGCGCATCGCCGTGGAAGATCTCAGCTTCACGGTGCGTCCCGGTACGGTGACCGGGTTCCTCGGACCGAACGGGGCCGGCAAGTCCACCACGATGCGGATGCTCCTCGGGCTGGACGCGCCCACCTCGGGCCGGGCCGTGGTCAACGGCAGGAGCTACGCCGAGCACCGGGCGCCGCTGCACGAGGTGGGGGTGATGCTGGAGGCGCGTGCCGTCCACACCGGGCGCAGCGCGTACCACCACCTGCTGGCGCTCGCCGCGACCCACGGGATCTCCGCGCGCCGGGTGAACGAGGTGATCGATCTCGTGGGCCTGCGCGCGGTGGCGAGGAAGCGGGTCGGCGGCTTCTCGCTGGGCATGGGACAGCGGCTCGGCATCGCCGTCGCGCTGCTGGGCGACCCGGCGACGGTGATCCTCGACGAGCCGGTCAACGGCCTCGACCCCGAGGGCATCCTGTGGATCCGGAACCTGCTCAAGGCACTGGCCGCCGAGGGGCGTACGGTCCTGGTGTCCTCGCATCTGATGTCCGAGATGGCGCTGACCGCCGAGCATCTGATCGTCATCGGGCGCGGCCGGCTGATCGCGGACACATCGGTGGCGGAGTTCACCGCGCGGGCCGCCGGGGATCTGGTACGGGTGCGCACGGACCAGGCGGAGAAGCTGCGCGGTCTGCTGGCCGGCCCGGACGTGACCATCACCGCGCAGGAGGCCGGCGTGCTGCTGGTGACCGGGCTCAGCAGTGAGCGGATCGGGCGGATCGCGGCCGACAACGGCGTGGCACTGGCCGAACTGACGCCGCAGCAGGCGTCGCTGGAGGAGGCGTTCATGGAGCTGACCCGGGACGCCGTGGAGTACCAGGCACCGGCGGCGCAGCTCGTCGGCGCGGGCGGCGAGGGGCGTACGGCATGACAACGGCAACGGTGATTCCCGAGGCGGAGCGGGGCAAGGTCACGCAGCTGCGGGTGATCCGCTCGGAGTGGATCAAGCTGCGGTCGCTCAGGTCGACGCTGTTCACGCTGCTCGCCGCGGTCGCCGCGATGATCGGTCTCGGCTTCCTGTTCAGCTACTTCACCGCGGTCCGCTGGTCGCGACTGCCGCCGCAGGAGCGGCTGGCCTTCGATCCGACGCTGGTGAGCCTGCGCGGCTTCTTCCTGGCGCAGCTGGCCGTCGGGGTGCTGGGGGTGCTGGTGGTCAGCGGCGAGTACGCCACCGGCATGATCCGCGCCACGCTGTCCGCGGTGCCGCGCCGCCTGCCCGTGCTGTGGGCCAAGGCGCTGGTGTACGCCGCCGTGGCGTGGGCTCTGATGACGGTCGCCTCGCTGGTCGCCTTCCTGGTGGGGCAGGCCGCGCTGTCGGGCCACCATCTGCAGACCTCGCTCGGCGCTCCGGGCGTGCCGCGTGCGGTGCTGGGCGCCGGTCTGTACCTGACGGGCGTGGCCCTGATCGGGGTGGCGCTCGGGGCGCTGATCCGCAACACCGCCGGCGGCATCGCCACCCTGTTCGGTGTGCTCCTGGTGCTGCCGGTGCTCGCCCAGGCACTGCCGTCGTCGTGGTTCGAGGCGGTCGACAAGTACCTGCCGAGCACGGCGGGGCAGGGCTTGGTCCACGTCCAGCAGCAGCCGTACACGCTGGCGCCGTGGACCGGGTTCGCGCTGTTCTGCCTGTACGCGCTGCTGGCGCTGGCCGGGGCGGCGACCGCGCTCAGGCGGCGGGACGCCTGACGGCACCCGCCGCCGCGTGGTCAGTGCCGGGCGGCCGCCGTCACCGCCTGGCGTGCCGCCCGCTCCACCAGGGTGACGCCGTCGCTCATCGACGCGCTGCCGTCCGACAGGACGGCGACGAGGTAGTGGTGCCCGTCCACGGTGACCCGTCCGACGCTGTTGACGTCCCAGAGTCCGGACGTGGTGCGCTGCAGCCAGCCGTTCTTCAGCGCCCACTCGGTGTGGGGGGCCGCCGAGATCCCCCACGCCTGGTCCTTCGCGACGCGGCTCATCAACGATGCGATGTAGGAGCGGGACTGGGCGTTCAGCGCCGAGGAGTGGGCCTTCGTCGCCCCGGCCGGGTCGAACACGGCCCGCAGCAGCCGTATCTGGTCGCTCGCCGTCGTCTGTGTCAGCCCCCACTTCCCGCCGGGGCCGCCCTTCGTCGAGGTGAGTCCCAGGCGCTTGTTGGCCGCCTCCAGGCCCGGTGCCTGGCCGATCTTCCGCCACAGCACGTTCGTCGCCGCGTTGTCGCTGTTGCGGATCATCGGTTCGGCGAGCGCGCGTTCCTGGGCGGTGAGCTGCCGGCCGGCGTCCTGCGCCTGCAGCAGCAGCGCCGCGAGGATGTCGACCTTGATGATGCTCGCGGTGTCGTACGGGGCGTCCTGGCCGTACAGCACCGGCTCGCGGCTCGCGCCGTCGAGGCTGAGCACCGCCGCCGTCACCCGTGCCTTGGACTGGGGCTGGACCGCGGCGGTGACCGGGGCCTGCTGCGACGGCGCGGCGACCGCGGGTGCCGCGTGCAGCGCGCCGGCGGAGAACAGGGCCGTCACCGAGGCCAGAAGCACACCGGCGCAGGCACCGGCACGCCGGACACGGCTCTTGGCGGCGGTCTTGGAGGGCGACAGGGAAGGCGAATACGACATGGGCAGGCAGGCCTCGAGAAAAGGTCGACAAAGGGGAACCAAATGGCGAAGATAGACAAAATGCGCGCCCGTTGACGTGGCGGCCGTCACTATGGGCGGCTTTCGACCCGAATTGTGAGAAGAGCCATAGCCCGGACGACCGGCGCGACCGCGGAGCCACGACGGCGTCAGTGGGCGCGAGACGGTGACACGGACGCCGTAGTCCTCGGCGATGATCCTCGGTCAGCACCGTGTGCGGGGTGCCGCAGGCGACCACACATCCCTGGTGCAGGGCGACGATGCCGGTGACGGGAAGGGCGGCGGCCAGGCGCGGCGGTGCGGGGCACGGCCCGGCCGTACGACGTCCGGCACCGTCAACTCGACCTGATTTCCCATGTGTTGCTCGACGGCGGCCACGCGCCGGGCCACCGCCCTGCGGTCCGGCTCCCGCAACGGACGGCCGCCCGGGGTGGCGACTCCGGCGGCCGGGCCAGGACGCCGGCCGACAGCCGCAGCAAGGTGGGTTTTCTCACATACGGCGGCGCGGGCCCCCACTGTCCCCTATCGGCGCCGCCTGGAGGGCCGTTGCCGTCCGCGGGCGGCGCCGGACGCCGGGCGGCCCACAACCGTCGCCGGGACGACAAGTGCCGCCTGTCCGGCCCGCGGTGGCGCTGCCTGGGCGAGGTCGCGTTCGAGTTCGTCCAGGGCGTTGCGGGCCGCCGTGATCCGCTCCAGGAGGCGTTGCCGGTCGTCCGCGGAGGGGGTGGGGGCGGCCCGTTCGGCCGGCTCGTCCCTCTCCATCTCCCGGGCCTCGTCCAGGGAGGTGATGACGACGCCGATGAGGACGTTGACGAGGACGAAGGAGGCCAGCAGGACGTAGGAGGCGTAGTAGAGCAGGCTCCAGCGCGACACCTCCAGGCCGCTGTGCACCGCGTCGCCGATGCCGTCCAGGGTCATCAGCAGGAAGAGGGTCAGGACGGCGCGGCCGATGGAGCCGTAGTGCTCGGGGTCGTGGCGGCCGAAGAAGACCCAGCCGACCATGGCGTACACGTACAGCAGCAGGGCGCCGACCAGGAGGAAACTCAGGGTGCCGGGCAGGCTGCGGACGACGGCGCCCAGCACGATGCGCACCTGCGGCAGGAAGCGTGCGGTGCGCAGCACGCGCGCCAGCCGCAACAGCCGCAGCACCGTGGCGTTCTCGCGTACGACGGGCAGGAAGGCGCTCAGGACCACGATCAGGTCGAACGTGTTCCAGGGGTCCTTGAGGAAGTCGCGGGGGCGGTCGGCGTACGCGGCCATCCGCATCAGGATCTCGACGGTGAACGCGGCCAGGCAGGCCTGTTCGGCCAGCCGTAACCCTTGGCGCCACTGCGCCGCCAGGCCGGAATACGTCTCCAGGCCCAGCAGCGCGGCGTTGAGCAGGATCACGGCGAAGACGGCGAGGGCGAACCAGCGGGCCTCGGTGACGGCCCGGCATCGGCGTGCCAGCTCTCCGCGCAAGGACCGGGACGCGATGTCGGGGGTGTGATCGTGCTGCTCCGGCATCTGCTGCCCTTGCTCCTTCTCATACGGTGGCGGGCCCGGCCAACCGGGCTGGAAGGACGGGCTCGTTGAGGGCTTGTCCCCCACCAGAGATTTCTACAGCACTGTAGATCGCGCCGACCGCCCGGCCTTCTCGATTGGGGCCGAATGGCCGTTTTGCACGCTTTCTTCCGGAGCGGGGTGCTCAGGGCCCGGTGCACAAAGCGTGGAGGTGGCAATGCTGCTGAGTCTGCCGGAACGCGAACGTCTGATGATCTACACGGCGGCCAGACTCGCCCAGGAGCGCCGGGAGCGGGGCTGAAGCTGAACCTGCCGGAGGCCGCGCCGCTGATCGCCGCGGGACGCAGACGCCGCGGTGGGCGCCCGTGGCACCGCCGACGGGCAAAAGAGGATCCGGGGCGGAGCCGGCCGGCGCGCAGACGGCCGTGCGCCGCCGCCCCGACCCACCGACGAGGCACCTGGCGAGCCACCCACCCGCCGGCACAGCGCAGCGCCCCTGTCCCGCACCGCACGCCGACTCCGCGCACGGCATCGGCGAGCGCAGCGTACGGGGGCAGGATGACGCCCCCGGTGGTGGGCCTGTTCAACATCTCGGCGGATCATGCCGGGTGTGACGCCGACAGCGTCACCGGTGCCTTCTCCGACCAGCATGCACAGTTGGCCGACGCAGCGATCCGGCCGCCCCCATACCCCGCCGATGTGGATCAAGTGCGGATTGAGGATTTTCCCACCCGCAGGCCGGGGCGGCGGATGCCGTCGGCTGCGCCTGCGCCTGTCGCGAGGCAGTCCGCGCGGTCCGGTAGCAGGCGCAGCCCGCGGCAGATCCTCCGGGATGCCGGAGTGGGAGACTCGGCGACCGTGACTGCGTCTTCTTCTCTCCGCCCGTATCAGGCCGAGGCCGTCGACGCGGCCGCATCACGCCCGGGAAGGAGCGAAGAGCCGGATTTCCGCGGCGCGCGTGCACGCCACCAGCGACTACGGCATCACCAAGCCGGCTTGCGCTCGGTTACTCCTCGTGCGTCGAGCGGGCACGCCAGAGATCGGCACACCACATCGCCAGCACGAAAGGAAACGTGGCCGGAGTGAGTCCAACCGCTTCGATCCCGGCCTGCAACAGCAGCACGGCGGGAACGGCGAGGACGCATGCTCGCCATCCTCTGCCGGTGCTGAGCATGCCCACCGTGACGAGCACGGCGTTGAAGCCGTAGACACCGGCGGTGATCTCGTTGGGCGGGAACAGCGGAAGTCCCTGCACGATTCCGTACGTCACCAGTGCGGCTGCGAAAGCTCCCACGGCCAGGGTCCACCGTGAAACCGCGAGTCCGGCGAGGATGAACAGGCCCGGCAGCAGACCTGTCACGAGGAAGACCTCGGCCCCGCTGGCGAAAATGCCCAGTCCGAGAAAGCGGTGGGACGGTGGTGCCGAAGGCCAGTGCCTGGACTCATGCAGGTACTCCAGTATCCAGTAGGTGAACACGAAGGGCGCGGTGTAGGCCGGTACGCGCAGAAAGTACTGGGCGACGTGCGTGAGCAGCGTGGCTGTCACCGCGCCCCCGAGAGCGACGAGTGCGGTGAGCCACAGTGGACGGAACGAGCCGGCGGCTCCCAGGGCGACCAGGACGGCATTGAAGCCGTAGAGTCCCTGTCCGATCCGCTCGGCCGGTACCCGCAACAGCACGGCGGTGGCGATCCCCACCGCGCTTCCGAGCAGTGCGCTCATCCCGGCGACCGGGCCGGAGATGAACAGCCCCACCAG
Organism: Streptomyces sp. JNUCC 63; assembly: GCF_054366325.1. NCBI lineage: Bacteria > Bacillati > Actinomycetota > Actinomycetes > Kitasatosporales > Streptomycetaceae > Streptomyces > Streptomyces sp. JNUCC 63. Next base: position 184,427 of record NZ_CM135963.1, read on the forward strand.
AAACAGCACGCCGGTGAGCGTGTTGTTCTGCAGGTAGACCTGCGCGACTCCGCGAGGGAGCCCCCGCAATGCTTCGGGGCCGAGGGCGTTGCGATGTTCCGGTGGGGGTGTCTTCGTGCTCACCAATGCTCCTCCGTGAGCTCCTTCCCGTCCGGGTGCGTCCGAAGGGCTTCGGTCAGCCGGTACTGCGCGGTCACCGCGTCGGGAGCCAGGACGGTGGCCGTCGCCCCGCCGGCGGCCAGCGGAGTCAACGACCACCACTCGCCGCTCGTCGGCGCCACCGGGTCGTTTTTCCAGACCACGGATTCGGTGGCCACGACCCGCGCCCCGGCGAGATAGCCGGCACTGGCCTCCAGGCGGGGGTTTCCGAGTACGAGCGTCTGCCGCACCAGCGGTATTTCCCCGCGCGTGACGTGCGTGCTGGTTCGCAGCGAACCGGGACGCTCATTGCTGCGCCCGAGCACCAGTACCTCGCGGCAGCGCACGAGCGCATCCTCCGCCAGCTCCGCACGGAACTCGGCCTCGTGCTCGGCGCGGGCGGTCACCACGGTGTGTTCCGGCAGGTATTCGAGGGTGCCGCCCTCGGCGACCTCGACGTGCACGGTGCTGCGGCTCCTGCCCCGGCGGTGTCCGGGCAGCACCAGTGTGGCGGCGACACCGCGCAGCAGCAGGCGCGCGCCCGGTCCGACCCGCACCCGCAGGTCCAGCTCGTCTCCGCCGAGTGGGGACGTCGCCGAGTTGACCAGGTGCACCACCGCCCGATCCGTCGGTCCCGCGGCGGGTCGGACGGCCCCGCGCCGGGGCATCAGGGTCAGCGGCGCGGCCGAGGACAGCTCCCGGACGACGCTGCGGCCCCGCGAGTCGAGCTCCACGGTCAGGTGCGCGCGGGCCTTCATCGCGCCAGCTGTTTTCGCACCCAGGCCGTCACCTCGGGCGCTTCGGGGGTGTCGGTCAGCGATTGGGTGATCACTGGAAGCTCGCCGCGCATTCGGTGCGCGTCAGCGGTCATGACCGCCATGTCCGCACCGACCCGCTCAGCCAGGTCGATCTTGTTGATGACCAGCAGGTCGGCCGTGGTCACGCCGGGGCCGCCCTTGCGGGGCACCTTGTCACCTCCGGCGACGTCCACGACGAAGATCTGGACGTCGGCCAGCCCGCGGCTGAACACTGCCGTCAGGTTGTCGCCGCCGCTTTCGATCAGGATCAGTTGCAGACCAGGGTGGCGCTGCTCCAGGCGTTCGACGGCGTCGAGGTTGGCCGTGATGTCGTCGCGGATCGCGGTGTGCGGGCAGGCCCCGGTCTGCACGGCCTCGATCCGGTCCGGGTCAAGGACACCGGCGCGCCGCAGGAAGTCCGCGTCCTCGGTCGTGTAGATGTCGTTGGTCACCACAGCGAGCTCGACATCGGCACCGAGGGAGCGGCACAGGGCGGCGGCCAGTGCGGTTTTCCCGCTTCCGACCGGACCGCCCAGCCCGATGCGAAGCGGGCGTCCTACGGCGGGCGCAGGGCCGAAGGGGTCTGGTTCCGGCGCGGTCGGATCGAAGCTCACCGGGTGCCGGTGGTCGTGGTCGTGCCGGTGGTCGTGCTGGTGGTTGTGGTCAGCTGGCAAAGAGTCGCACCTCGTCTCGATGGTGTCGTTGGTGGGCCTGCGCCAGCAGATCGAGCGCGGGAGCGCCCACCGCGGGGAGAGCGGCCGGGTCGTGTCCGGCCACGGAAGCGGCGTACTCGGTGATGCGTTCGAGATCCGGCCCGAGTGCGGCCACGGCAGCGTTCGCGGCGAAGGGATCGAGCCCCAGCAGCCGCACAGCGGCCGAAGCGGGGCCGCTGATCGACAGGTACGCCGCCACAGCGGCGGCCTCCCGCGATGTGCCCGCATGCGCGCCCCCCAGCAGAGCGCCGATGACAACCGGGTGGTGCGGTCTCGTGGACACCGCCAGCAACGCGTCAAGCGCCGCCGAGGGCCAAGCGACACGGCCGGCGCGCGCGGTCCCGCGCCCCTGCGCTCGAGACGCCTCTCGCTGCGCGGGGGACGGCGTGCGCGCGTCGATCTCGGAGTCCAGCCGTTGCCAATGCCGGCCGTCGACTCCCGCGTCGGCCGCGTGAGCGGCGGCGGCGGCGAACACCGCGGCCAGGCAACCCGCGCTCCGCAGCCGTCCGAACAGGAACTCCCGCAGGTCTCCGGGGCCGGTGACCAGACCTCGGTGGACAGCTTCCTCCACCCCACCCGAGTGCACGTGGCCACCGCCCGGGAAACGAGCGTCGGCAAGGGTCAGCACAGCCAGCGAGTACGACATCGTCAGAACAGGAAGTAGCGTTGCGCCATCGGCAACTCCGAGACCGGATCCGGTTCGACGAGTTCCCCGTCGATGTGCACCGCGAAACTGTCCGGGTCCACCCGGATGTCCGGGGTGGCGTCGTTGAGCGGCAGGTCGGCCTTGGTGGTCGAGCGGGTGTTGGTGACACCGACGACCCTACGGCCCAGACGCAGCCGTTCGGGGAGCTCGGCGTCCAGCGCTGTCGGGGCGACGAAGTGCACGCTGCTCGCCGCGGCCGCCTTCACGTGCGACCCGAACACGGGACGCGAGAACACCGGCTGCGGTGTGGGGATCGAGGCGTTGGCATCGCCCAGCGCGGCCCGCGCGGCGAACCCGCCCTTGAGGACCATGCGGGCCTTGACGCCGAAGAACTTCGGTTCCCACAGCACCAGGTCGGCGATCTTGCCGACTTCGACCGAACCGACCGCGTCCTGGATGCCGTGCGTGATCGCCGGGTTGATCGTGTATTTGGCGACGTACCGGCGGGCGCGCATGTTGTCCGCGCGGTCGTCGCCCGGCAGCGAACCCCGATGCCGTTTCATGACGTGTGCGGTCTGCCAGGTGCGCGTGACGACCTCGCCGATGCGCCCCATGGCCTGCGCGTCGGAACTGACCATGGAGATCGCGCCCATGTCGTGCAGCACGTCCTCGGCGGCGATCGTGGTCGGCCGGATACGGCTTTCGGCGAAGGCCAGGTCTTCGGGAATCGACGGGTGCAGGTGATGGCACACCATGAGCATGTCGAGGTGCTCGTCGATCGTGTTCACGGTGTGCGGGAGGGTCGGGTTCGTCGACGACGGAAGGATGTACGGCTCGGAGGCGACCCGGATGATGTCCGGTGCGTGCCCTCCGCCGGCGCCCTCGGCGTGGTACGCGTTGATCGACCGGCCGTTGATGGCCTCCAGGGTGGACTCGAGGAAGCCGGACTCGTTGAGGGTGTCGGCGTGGAGCGCGATCTGCACACCGGTTTCCTCGGCGATGCGCAAGGCGTTGTCGATCACCGCGGGGGTGCATCCCCAGTCCTCGTGCAGCTTCAGACCCCCGGCACCCCCGCGCAGCTGCTCGGCCAGTGCCTCGCCGCGCATGGTGTTGCCCTTGCCTAGCAGCAGGATGTTCATCGGGACGCCGTCGAGGGCCTGCAGCATACGCCCGAGGTTCCAGTCGCCCGGCGTCACCGTGGTCGCCCTGGACCCCTCTGCCGGCCCGGTACCGCCACCGATCAATGTCGTCGTTCCCGAAGCCAGCGCGACGTTGATCGACTGCGGATCGATGAAGTGAACGTGGCAGTCGATCGCCCCGGCGGTGAGGATCCGACCGTTTCCCCGGATGACCTCCGTCGACGGACCGATCACCAGCGCCGGATCGATACCGTCGGCAGCGTTCGGGTTCCCTGCCTTGCCGATGCCGACGATGCGTCCGTCGCGGATGCCGACGTCGGCCTTGACCACCCCCCAGTGGTCCAGGATCACAGCACCGGTGATGACCACGTCCGGCGTGCCCTCGGCGCGGATCGCCATCGACTGCCCCATCGACTCGCGGACCACCTTGCCGCCGCCGAACACGGACTCGTCGCCGGAACCGTGCGGCCCCAGGCTGCGATCCTCGGTGACCTCGATGAACAGGTCGGTGTCGGCCAGGCGCACTCGGTCACCTGTAGTGGGACCGAACAACTCGATGTAGCGTGCACGGTCAATATGCGGCGTGTTCTCGTCCGAGGTCATCGGTGCCCTTCCCCCTTGCTTCCATAGGCGAATTCGGTCGGTTGGTAATCCCGGCTGTCCAGGTCACCGGCCCATTCCAGGCGCAGCCCCCGGATCCTGCGGAGCCCGGCGATGGGGACCAACGTCACCTCCCGCTCGACGCCGGGCTCGAAGCGCACGGCGGTACCGGCCGGAATGTCCAGTCGACGCCCCCACGCGGCCTGGCGGTCGAACTCCAGCTCAGGATTGGTGGCGGCGAAGTGGTAGTGCGAACCGATCTGCACCGGCCGGTCCGCGTGATTGACCACCCGGATCCGCGTGCGGGCACGTCCGGGGTTCAACGGCACGGCTTCGTCCGCGGGAATGATTTCTCCTGGTAGCACGGGCCCTCCTAGGTGACCGGCGAGTGGACGGTGACCAGCTTGGTGCCATCCGGGAAGGTCACCTCGACCTGTACGTCGTCGATCATCTCCGGGACACCTTCCATGACTTGCTCACGTTCGAGAACGTGGCGGCCACTGGACATCAGCTCGGACACGCTGCGCCCATCACGAGCTCCCTCGACGACGTGGTCGGTGATCAGCGCGATCGCTTCCGGGTAATTCAGCCGCACCCCCCGCTCCAGCCGACTGCGGGCCAGTTGGGCGGCAACGTAAATCAGAAGCTTGTCCTGCTCCTGCGGTGACAGATGCATGCCTTCCTTTCTAGTACCGCGAGAGATAACCGCAACCTGAGCTTGGTTCTGTCGGTGACCTTGGAGTTTCCCGGTGCGGCAGCATGATCAGGAGGCATTCTCGGGGCTGTTTCGAAGGCCGATGCGGTTGTCGAGATGTCCGTTGTCCCTCCGTCCCCGTTCCGGTGAGCAGGTCCCGTCCCTGACCGCGCAGGTCGCGCGGGCGAGCAATCCGGGCGGTACGACGGCGATGTGGGCGCGAGACCGGCTGGACGGGCTGTGGTGCGACGAGGACTTCGCCGACTGGTACCCGGGCGACGGGCGCCCCGGCCTCTCGCCCGCCCAGTTGGCCACCGTCTGTGGGCTGCAGTTCCTGCTCGACCTGTCGGGCCGTCAGGTGGCCGAGGCGGTGCGCTGCCGCACCGATTTCACATACGCCCTGGCCGTGGAGCTGGACGATTCCGGCTTCCATCGCAGCGTGCCGGCCGACTTCCGTGAGCGCCTCACCCAGGGCGATCACGTCGGCCGCCTGCTCGACCTCGCGCCGGCCCGTCTCAAGGGCGCCGGGCTCGTGCGTGAACGCAGCACGCAGCGCACTGTTTCCCCCTCATGTTCTGACCGCGGTGCGCGACCTGACCCGGCTGGAGTTGATCACCGAGGCGGTGCGGGCCGCGCTGGAGGAGCTCGCCGGCACCGCCCCGCACCCGCCGGCCGGCCCGGTGGCCGAGGAGTGGGGACGCCGCTGTGGCCGTCCGGTCCGCCGGGGCGAGACCCCCACCCGGCTCAGGACCAGGACCAACACCGCCGGCAAACTTGATGTTTAACCCAACGCCGGCAAGTCAAGGCCGAGTTGGCGGTGTCAGGACCGGTTATGGGCAGGTGATCGAGATGCTGATTGCGATCTCGTTCATCGGCAGGTCGTTGCGGGATCCGCGGTCGGCGGCGTTCGGGCAGGAGTTCGCGTGGGTGGAGTATCGCAGCCCGGATCCGTGACGCTGCCTGCGCCGGGGGCTTTGGCGGCCGGCGCGGTGGCAGGGCACCAGGGTGGGTGATCACGCTGTGCCGTGCGGCTCGCAGGACGACGGTGAAGGAGATCCGGTCGGGCTCAAGGACCAGGTCCTGGACGGCGTCCTCGCCGCTCCCCCGCCCCTGCCGCCTGACCGCGCACCGCGCGCCGTGTGCGCCGTACGCGGTCGCAGCGCCTGATCAGTCCCGGGGCGACGCCCCGATGATCACCTGCGGGTGCCGCAGGCCGGGCAGAAGGCCGCGCCGTCCGGCAGCTCCTGGTGGCAGGAGGAGCAGCTCACCGTCTGGGCGAGGCGGTGTCCGCAGGCCGGGCAGAAGTTCGCCCCCCGGGTCTCGGCACGGCAGTGCGGACACACCAACTGGCGCGGCGTCGTGGCGTCGTAGTCCCCACCGCGCTGCTGTCCGGCGTCGTAGGCGCGCTGGGCGACCATGTCGTTCAGGCCCCTCTGCTGGGCGGCCTGCGCCTCGGCCGCGGTGTCCGGCGAGCAGGTGAGGCACAGTCCCTGTCCCCCGTTCCAGCAACGGCCGCAGACGTACGCGGTGCAGCGGGGGCAGCGGTTGAAGTGGCCCTGGGCGTTGGCGATGGCGCGGGTGAACGCCGCGTCCCGCTGGGTGCCGTAGTTGGCCCCGGCCAGGCCGTCGGCCGCGTCGGAGACGCCGCGGGCCGCGCCGCCCATGACCGACCAGGCGGCGTTCACGCCACGGGACAGCCAGCCGGCCATCTGCCCCGCCCTGAAGGGTTCGAACGGCGAGCGCCAGGTGTCGGAACAGCGTGAGCAGTAGAACTCGAACTGGAAGCCGGCGCCGGTGCCGTGCTGTTGGCACAGGTCACGGTGGTTGTTGTTGAAGTAGATCTCGGTGCTCACGGTGCGTCCCCCCAGGGCTGACCTCGTGCTGACGTCGCTGTGCCCACGAGACGCCCGTCCTCGTCCGCGGGTTTCCGAATTCTGCCAGTCGCACGGGCGCCCTGGCAGCATGTGGCGCACGACTGAGAATGGAACAAATGGGTACTTGTCTGACGAACATACACAAAGCTCGTCGGGCTCTGGCTGGTTCTGCCGGCCTCAGGTCGAAGGGATTCCGGTCATGACTGACGACATGAGCAACTCCGTCCGCGAGCAGGCCCGTCCGGCCGACCCCCGGGCTGTGGGCCTCGCAGACCCGGCCCCACTGGGGCTGGCGGGATTCGCGATGACCACGGTCATGCTGTCCATTCTCAACGCCGACCTGATCAGGGAACCCGCCGCGATCTTCCCGGTGCTGGGTCTCGCGGCGTTCTACGGCGGACTCGCCCAGTTCGTCGCGGGCCTGTTCGAGTACCGCCGCGGCAACACCTTCGGCGCGACCATGTTCGTCTCCTACGGCGCGTTCTGGTTGACGTACTGGTGGCTCGTGCCGCGGGTGGCCACCCTCGACGCGCACAACGGTCTGGGCCTGTTCCTGCTCCTCTGGGCCATCTTCACCGCCTACATGGCGGTGGCCGCGCTGCGCACCAGTCTCGCCGTCTTCGCGGTGCTCGCGCTGCTGACCATCACGTACGTCCTCCTGGCCGTCGGAGAGTTCCAGGGCGGCCTGGGACCGCACGTCGTCACACGGGTCGGCGGCTGGTTCGGCATCGCGACGGGCCTGGTCGCCTGGTACGCCTCGGCGGCCGCCGTCATCAACGCCTCGCACCGCCGGACCCTGCTGCCCACCTGGCCGCGCTGAGCAGGCGGGGCCGGTCGGCGGGGTCAGCGAGAGAGAAAGTCCAGCAGGTCCTGGTTGAAGCGCTGCTTGTCGCCGTCCACCATCGCGAGGCCGTGGCTGCCGCCCTCGTACACCTTCAGCTCGGCCCCGGAGACGATCCGCGCGGCTTTGCGGCCGGTGGCGTCGATGGGCACGATCCGGTCGTCGTCGCCGTGCACGACCAGGGTGGGAATGCCGAACTTCTTCAGGTCCTCGTGGAAGGGCGTGGTGCCGAAGGCGTCGACGCAGGCGACGGCGCCCTCGATGGTCTGTGCCATGCCCATGTGCCAGAACGCGTCCTTGTTGCCCTGAGTGACCTTGTTTCCCGGGCGGTCGGCGGAGAAGAAGCCCTCGGCGGTGTCCTTCCAGAACTGCGAGCGCTCCTTGAGGATGCCGGCCTTGATGTCGTCGAAGACGGACTGCGGGACGCCCTCGGGATTGTCGGGGCCCTGCAGCATCAGCGGTGTGATGGCGGAGAGCAGGACGGCCGAGCGCACGCGTCCGGTGCCGTGGCGGCCGATGTACCGTGCGAGTTCGCCACCGCCCATGGAGTGCGCCACCAGCGTGACGTCCCGCAGATCGAGGCGGGTCAGCAGGTCGTCGAGGTCGTCGGCGAACGTGTCGAAGTCGTAGCCGTCGTAGACCGGAGTGGAGCGGCCGTGGCCCCGGCGGTCATGGGCGATGCCCCGGTACCCGGCGTCGGCGACCACCTTGAGCTGGTCCTGCCAGGCGTCCCCGTTCAGGGGCCAGCCGTGGATGAAGACCACCGGACGTCCCTGGCCCCAGTCCTTGTAGAAGATCTCGACCCCGTCGCGCGTGGCGCACACAGGCATGCTCGTCACCTTTCGCCCAGCCGAGGAGACGGGCACGCCTTCGGACGATCGTGCCCCTCACCTATGGTCCCTTTCCAGGCCCTGCCCGCAATTCGGAAGGGCCCGTCGGGCACGGGGGCAATGTCGCGCGGTAACGGGGTACACGGTGAGTGAAGCACTACCCGCCACGGGAGGCGGTCATGATCGTCCTCGGCGTCATTCTGCTCGTCGTCGGCTTCGTCACCGGCATTTCGGTCCTGTGGACCATCGGCATCATTCTCGCCGTCATCGGCGCGATCCTCTGGATCCTGGGGGCCATGGGTCACGCGGTGGCCGGCCACCGCCACTACTGGTGAGCGGCCCGCGGTCCGGCCCGCACTCCACCGCTTCTTGTTGACTTCGACCGCACTCCAGCTTCCAGCGTTCCCTGCCGTGGCACGCCACCACCGACCACGACCCCCTGTCGCAAGGAAAGGCTGGGACACATGAAGCAGCGCAGGCTGCGAGACCTCCGCGTGTCGGCCATCGGCCTCGGCTGCATGGGGATGTCCGCCTTCTACGGGACCACCGACGAGGACGAGGGCATCAGGACCATCCGGCGCGCCCTGGAACTGGGCGTCGATTTCCTCGACACCGCCCAGCTCTACGGGCCGCTCACGAACGAGTCACTGGTCGGCCGGGCCGTCGGGGGACATCGCGACGACTACGTGATCGCCACGAAGTTCAACTACCGGATGGACCACGCGGTGCCCGGCGACATGAGCACGATCGGCCCGCAGGACGGCTCGGCCGAGCACGTACGCAGCTCCGTCCACGGCTCGCTCGAGCGGCTGGGGACCGACTACATCGACCTGTACTACCAGCACCGCGTCGACCCCGACGTGCCGATCGAGGAGACCGTCGGCGCCATGGCCGAGCTGGTCGCGGAGGGCAAGGTGCGCCACCTCGGCCTGAGCGAGGCGGCGCCGGAGACCATCCGCCGCGCGCACGCGGTCCACCCGATCACCGCGGTGCAGACCGAGTATTCGCTGTGGACGCGTGACGCGGAGGACGGGGTTCTGCCCGTGTGCCGGGAGCTGGGCATCGGGTTCGTTCCCTACTCGCCGCTGGGCCGCGGATTCCTCGCGGGCCGGTTCTCCTCCCCCGACGAGCTCGACGAAGGGGACTTCCGGCGCAGCGGGCCCCGCTTCACCGGCGACAACCTCGAGGCGAACCTCCGGCTCGCCGCCAAGGTCAAGGAGATCGCCCAGGAGAGGGACGTGGCTCCGGCGCAGCTGGCGATCGCCTGGGTGCTGGCCCAGGGCGACGATCTGGTGCCGATCCCCGGCACCAAGCGCCGCACCTACCTCGAGCAGAACGCCGCAGCCGTCGACGTGGTGCTGACCGAGGACGACCTGGCACGCATCGACGCCGAACTCCCCGAGCCCGCCGGGGAGCGCTACGACGAGGCCGGGATGCGGTCCGTGAACCGCTGACGCGGCGTGCCGGGGGACCGGCGGAGCTGTCCGTGATCCGTGGGCGCTGCGAAGGCGGCGGCCGCGACCCCGGGCGCGCGTTCAGCGCGGGTGGCGGGACCCGGGGCGGAAACCGACCATCCGCCAGATGCGGATCTCGCGCACCAGTCCGGGCATCTCCTTGATCAGCAGGGCGAGTGCCAGCCCGCCCACGACGGCGAGCTCCGCCGCCATCACCTGTTTGCCTGTCATCCCCGTGCCGGTACCTCCCTTCATCCGTTTCACCTGTCTCATCCGCCTCTGCCTCATCTGCTTCATCTGCCTCTGCATCATCTGTCCCTCCTGCCCTGACTTACGTCCTCGTCCCGCCCCGACTCCGGGTCCTTCCCGACTCCGGGTCCGTCCCGACTCCGGTGAGACCGGTCATCCCGGCGAGATGTTCGGCATGATCTTCATGATCGCGTCGTGCTTCTTCCAGTGGATGCCCGTGGACCGCCGGGCGTCGGAGGTGCCGTCCTTGTGGTGGCCCGGCTGCCGCTGGTACGGGCCGAAGTTGCCCTGGTGCAGCCCGGTGACGTGTCCAGGGGTGTCGTGCTTCACATCGGGCCTGCCGACTCTGATCCTGCCCATCGTCTGCTCCTTCCTGTCGTGGCTCAGCCACGGCCGGCTCCGTAGGTGGGTGAGTGGGTGACGGTGAGTGTTTTGCCGTTGCCGGTGTACATGTGGACGCCGCAGGGCAGGCAGGGGTCGAAGCTGCGGACGGTGCGCATGATGTCGACGCCTTTGAAGGTGTCGGGTCCGTTTTCCTCGAAGATGGGCTGGCCCTGGACGGCGTCTTCGTAGGGGCCGGGGGTGCCGTAGGGGTCGCGGGGGCTGGCGTTCCAGGGGGTGGGGGGGTAGGGGTGGTAGTTGGCGATCTTCTTGTCCTTGATGACGAGGTGGTGGGAGAGGACGCCGCGGACGGCTTCGTGGAAGCCGCAGCCGATGGCTTCGTCGGGGACTTGGTAGTTTTGGAAGGTTTTGGTGTCGCCGGCGCGGATGAGCTGTTGGGCGCGTTCGAGGAACTGCAGGGCCATGGCGGCGGCGTAGGCGATGAAGTAGGGGCGGGCGCGGTCGCGTTCGATGGTGTTGGACCATTGGGGGATGGCCCATTCCAGGGTGGTCTCGGGGAGTTTTTCGCTTTTGGGCAGGGTGATGCGGACGCTGTGGCCGGTGGCCTTGACGTAGGGGGTGTCGACCAGGCCGTTCAGGGCGGTGGACCACAGGCGGGCCAGGGGGCCGCCGCCGGTGTCCAGGGCGAGGTGCCGGCCGGTTTCGGGGTGGTACCAGCGGGGGCTCATCACCCAGGAGTAGTTGCCGTCGAAGTGGCGTTTTTGGGGGTGGGGCAGGGTGGTCTGGTTCCAGGGGTGGCGGATGTCGACGGGGTTGCCGAGCGGGTCGTGGGTGACGAAGGGTTCTTCGCCCGTCCAGTCGTCGTAGTAGGAGGAGCCGAGCAGGATCCGCAGGCCGAGGTTGATGTCGATGAGGTTGTTGGTGACCAGTTGGCCGTCGACGATGATGCCGGGGGTGACGAACATGTCCCGGCCCCAGGTGTTCATGGTGGCGTAGCGGTAGTCGCAGGTGTCGGGGTTTTGGAAGGCGCCCCAGCAGGCGAGCAGGACGCGGCGCCGGCCGACCTCCTCGTAGCCGGGCAGGGCGGCGTAGAAGAAGTCGAAGACGTCGTCGTTCATGGCGACGGCCTGTTTGATGAAGTCCAGGATGCGCAGCAGGCGGGAGAGGTAGTCGGTGAACACGGTGGGCTGGGGCATGGTGCCCACCCCGCCGGGATACAGGGTGGAGGGGTGGACGTGGCGGCCCTCCATCAGGCAGAACATCTCGCGGGTGATGCGGGAGACCTTCAGGGCCTGTTTGTACACCTCGCCCTCGAAGGGGTTGAAGGCGCGCATGATGTCGGCGATGGTGCGGTAGCCGTGCAGGTGGCCGCGGGGGGCCTCGGTGCGTTCGGCGCGGGCCAGCACGGTGGGGTTGGTGGCCTTGACCATGGCCTCGCAGAAGTCGACGAAGACGAGGTTGTCCTGGAAGAGGGTGTGGTCGAACATGTATTCGGCGGCTTCGCCGAGGTTGGTGATGTGCTCGGCCAGCGGCGGGGGTTTGACGCCGTAGGCCATCTGCTGGGCGTAGTTGGAGCAGGTGGTGTGGTTGTCGCCGCAGATGCCGCAGATGCGGGAGGTGATGAAGCCGGCGTCGCGGGGGTCCTTGCCCCGCATGAACACCGAGTAGCCGCGGAACAGGGAGGAGGTGGAGTGGCACTCGACGACTTCCTGGTTGGCGAAGTCGATCTTCGTGTAGATGCCCAGGTTGCCGATGATCCTGGTGATCGGATCCCAGGACATGTCCACGATCTGCGCGGGCTTGCGCCCCGCCGCACGAGCCTCGGTGGTCGTCATCTCGGTCTGGTCCTCGTTCCTCTCGTCAGGCGCGCCAGTGCGGGTCGTACCCGCTGGTCAGTTCGTGTCGGTTGTGGCGCCACTTCGGTTCCCTGTTGACGGCCATGCTGGTGATGCCGCGCATACGCCGGATGAAGGCGCCGTAGGGCCTGATCAGGACGGACGACAGGCTGCCGCCGGTGGGCTCGTCCATGAACGGCATGAAGGCGTCGGGGAAGCCGGGCATGGTGCAGCCGATGCAGATGCCGCCCACGTTGGGGCAGCCGCCGATGCCGGCCATCCAGCCCCGCTTGGGTACGTTGCAGTTCACCACGGGGCCCCAACAGCCAACCTTCACCTGGCACTTGGGCGAGTTGTAGTCCTTGGCGAAGTCGGCCTGCTCGTAGTACGCGGCGCGGTCGCAGCCCTCGTGGACCGTCTTGCCGAACAGCCACTGCGGGCGCAGCATGTGGTCCAGCGGCGGGGGCGGCGCGGAGCCCGCGGCGTGGTAGAGCACCCAGGTCAGGGTCTCCATGAAGTTCTCCGGCTGGATGGGGCAGCCGGGGACGTTGACGATGGGCAGGGCGCCCTGCGACTTGAAGTCCCAGCCGAGGTAGTCGGCGAGGCCCATGGAGCCGGTGGGATTGCCGGCCATCGCGTGGATGCCGCCGTACGTGGCGCAGGTTCCGGCCGCGACGACCGCCCACGCCTTGGGGGCGAGCTGGTCGATCCACCAGTTGAGGGTGAGCGGTTCGCCCGTCTGGAGGTCGTTGCCGAAAGAGGTCCAGTAGCCGTCGCCCTCGATGATGTTCTGGTTGGGGATCGAGCCCTCGATGACGAGGATGAACGGGGAGAGTTCTCCGGCGGCCGCGGCCCGGAAGGGGGCGAGGAAGTCCTCACCGCCCAGGCTCGGCGAGAGCACCTTGTTGTAGAGGTGCACCTTCGGCAGCCCGGGGATCAGCCCGAGCACGATGTCCTCGATCGCCGGCTGGCCCGACGCGGTCATCGAGACGGTGTCGCCGTCACAGCTCATGCCCTCGGAGATCCAGAGGATGTGGATCTCGTCGAAGCCCGCCCGCTCGTGGGCGCCCTCGGGCTCCCGGCTGACTTCGGTGGTACCGCTGGCGGTGGTCATGTACTCGGCCTCCCCTGGAGACGGTCGCGGAATCGGTCGTAGGCGGCGGCCACCGGCCCGAGCACGGTGAGCGCGGGAGGCTGGTCGGGGGCGTTCGGGTGGGGCCGGGTGGGGGCGGTCTGCTTGGCCCGTTCGAGGAGCCGGCCGAGTTCGTCCAGCTTCTCCTGGGAGACGCGGGCACGGAGCTCGGGCATCGTCTCGCCCTCCTCCTCGCGGATGTGCTCGTCGATCTCCCGCTTGAGCTGGGCCATGAGGTCGGCCTCGCGCTCGTCTCCGGCGGGCAGCCGGTCGAGGGCGAGCAGCAGCTTCTTGACGGCCATGTGCTCGCTCAGGTGCTCGTCGATCTTCTGCGCGCCGTCGGGAAGCACCTTCTTGGCCAGGGGATAGAGCATCATTTCCTCGAGCGCCGCGTGCTTGGACAGCTCGCGGATCGTCAGCTCGATCACTCCGCGCCGCTGGGTCTGGGAGGCCGCGGCGTGGTAGTCGCGGAACAGTTGCTCCACCATGCGGTGGTCGTGCTTCAACAGCTCGATGGCGTCCATCGCACCTTTCCTCGTCCGGGGCGGTGACCTGCGGCCGCGGCGCTTCGCGGCGGAGGTGGCGGAGCCGGTGCGCCCGCCGGTCCGCCGGTCCGCCGGTCGGCTGCGCGGCCGGCACGGACGACGCCCCGCGCGGGAAGGTCATCCGTCGTGCTCCAGGTTTGCCCCGTCCGCCGGCGAACGCCTCTTATGAGGGGTCAGTGGAGTGAACGGCGAGAGCCGTCCAGGGCGGTGGCCGTCGGTCAGGGGCGGCGGCGCCCCGCGTGCTGGGCGCGGTCGAGGGGGCCGAGCAGGGGGCGGCGCCGCCGCGTCACCTGCTCTCTTGTGAGGAGGCCCGGCATTCCCACCGGGGAGGAATCGCATCCCGCGACAGCGGCGCGGAGCGTCGCCGCACCCGGCCACCCGGGGCGCGGAGCACCCCGACAGCCGGCCGGCGGAGCCGGGCGAACGCGTGTGCCCTCGTTCGCCGGTCGGGGTGATCACGGCGGAAGGGGCGTGCGGATGTGCGGGGACCGTACGTACGGTCAGTTGGCCGGAGTCGGCTGATCGGAACACGGATGGGGGTGGCGGGCGTGACGACGGCAGGGGAGGCCGAGGGGGCCGGGCACGCCCGGTACACCTACCGGCTGCGGGTGTCGGCCACCGCCCGGGCGGGGCTGGAGGCGGAGTGGGCCCGCTGCCGGTGGCTGTGGAACGAGTGCGTGGCCCGGTCGAAGAAGGCCCACACCGAGGGGGAGGCGTGTGGTCCGGCCCGGCTGGACCGGATGCTCACCCGGGCCCGCGCCGTCACGCCGTGGCTGGCCGCGGGCGCCTCGGTGCCGCAGCAGCAGACCGTCCGTGACTTCGCCGCCTCCCGCACGAAAGCACTCAAGGACATCAAGAACCGGCTGCCGCTCAGGCGTCGGGCGGGCATGCCCCGGCACAGGAAGAAGCACGAGGCCGAGCCGACGCTGAACTACACCCGGCGCGGGTTCCGCCTCAGGGACGGGCGGCTGCACCTGGCGGGCGGGACCGTCCTGACCGTGGTCTGGTCCCGTCCCCTCCCGGCCGAACCCTCCTCGGTCCGCGTCTACCGCGACTGCCTCGGCCACTGGTACGCCTCGTTCGTCGTCCCCGCACCACTTCAGCCGCTGCCCGCCACTGGTGCGGTGATCGGTGTCGACTGGGGCGTCAGGGAGACCGCCACCACCACCTCCGACGCCCACGACCTCCCCCACGCCCAGCACGGCAAAAAGGCCCAAGCCAGGTTGACCCGCTACGACCGGATGATGGCCCGCCGCAAGCCGAAGAAGGGGCAGCCCGCCTCGAAGGGCTACCGGGAGGCGAGGAAGTGGCGGGCGAAGACCTACGCCAAGATCGCCCGGCAGCGGCAGGATGCTGCCCGCAAGTGGGCGAAGAAGGTGGTGCGCGAGCACGACGCCATCGCGGTGGAGGATTTCCGCCCCAAGTTCCTCGCCCGGACGTCGATGGCGCGCAAGGCGGCCGACGCCGCGATCGGCGCCACCAAGCGGGCCCTGATCGAGATGGGCCACAAACACGCGCGGGACGTCCGCCTGGTGCACCCCGCGCACACCACCATGGACTGCGGATCGTGCGGAGCGAGAACCAAGCACGCACTGCCGCTGTCGGAACGCACCTACACCTGCACCGCGTGCGGAGCCGTGTCCCCCCGGGACAAGAACTCCGCCCGCGTGATGCTTGTCCGGGCAGGTCTGGACCCGGCTGGTGTCGAGGGCGCAAGACCTCCCGGAGCGCTGCTCCGGGAGGCGGCCTGAGCCAGGAATCCCCTCCTCTTCAGGGAGGGGAGCAGTCAAAGCTCGTTCTCCGGCCAGCCCAGCAGGCGCGCACCGATCGCGGCGGTCTGGAGTGTGTAGCGGTGCACGGGGTCGGCCGGGTCGGCGCCGGTCAGTTTGTGGATGCGCTCCAGGCGGTAGGTGAAGGCGCGCACGCTGAGGTTGAGGCGGCGCGCGGCCTCGGCGGCCGTGCAGCCGGCGTCGAAGTAGGCGGTCAGGGTGTCCAGGAGCGGCTGGGCTCCGCCGCGGGCGGCCCTCAGCGGCCCCAGGGTGTCGCGGACCAGATCGGCCATGGCCTGCCGGTCGCGGGTCAGGACGGGGTACACCAGGAGTTCCGCGGCGCGCAGGACGGGCTCCGGCAGGTCGAGCCGGTCGGCGAGTTCGAGGGCGTTGAGGGCTTCCTCGTAGGAGTGGACCACTCCCCCGGCCCCAGGATGCGGGCGCCCGATGGCGACCCGGCCGCCGTCGGTGGAGGCGTACGCCTGCTTGGCGAAGAACGCCAGGACGTCCTCCTGGTCGCCCGGGGCGACGCACACGAGCCGGCCGTCCTTGGTGGTCAGCAGGATGCGGCGCTCACCGAACCGGGCGACCAGCGCGGTCTCGACGTACCGTGTGGCCGGATGGGTGTCGTCGACGGGCTGTCCGCCCTGGGCGACCGCCACCGCGTGCGCGCGCGAGAACAGCAGCCCGTAGCGCTCCGCGCGTTCGGCCAGCCGTCCCAGGTCGCTGCGGCCGTAGAGCAGGTCGTCGATGAACTCGCGGCGGTCGGCCTCCTCCTGGCGCATGGCGAGCTTCTGGGCCCGCTCGTGGCCCTCGGCGAACGCGTCGACGGCCTGCTCGACGGCGGTGAGGACCAGGTCGATCCCGGCGGCCGTCAGCGCGGGCGCGGCGGCCCTGGTCTCGGCCAGGTGCCGGCGGACGAGTTTCCGCAGGCCGTGGCCGGCCTCCGCGGCCCGTTCCCCGTGGGCGCGCAGCAGATCCAGCTCGTCCCGGGTCAGGCGGCGGCCGGTGGCGCAGACGTCGGCCAGGATCCGGGTGTACCCCGTCAGATACTCGTCGGGTATCTCTGCCCCTGTCACACGCCCTCCCCGGATCCTGACGCGTCCTCGACGATTTCCTGACGCACCGTGGACAAGATTGGCAGACGGTCGCACGCGCCCCGCAGAGGGCATCCGGTGTGACGTAACTCACGGGAAAAATCCTGGCAAGGGGAGCTAATGCGGATGCAAGGGGGAAATCGGCACATAGGACAACAACAGCAAACTCGCAACCTCATGGAGAGGAGACGGCAGCGATGTCGTATCCGCAGCACTCCACCACCGGCACCGGAATGACCTCGCACCCCGAGCTAGCCGAGATGCGAGAGCGCCTGGAGCGGACGGCCTCCAGCGGCCAGGCCATGGCTGTCGAGGGGCTCATCGTTCTGGCCGGTGTCTACGCCGCGATTTCGCCCTGGGTCGTGCACTTCGCGCTGCAGCGCAACATCACGATCAACAACCTGATCATCGGCCTCACCATCGCCCTGATCGGAGCCGGTCTCACCATGGCCCCGGAGCGCACCTACCGCCTCTCGTGGATCCTCGCCCCGCTCGGCCTCTGGCTGCTGATCTCCCCCTGGGTCGTGACCGCGACCCACAGCGCACGCGCCGGCATCATCTGGAACAACTGCTGGGTCGGCGCAATAGTGGCCCTGCTGGGGCTCGCCGCCATGGGGCTGACCGTCGGGGTCGCCCGCCGCGGCCGCACCACCGGCCACCGGTGACATCACCCATCCCGACAGCGGGCCGTACCGCCTCGGCACAGCGGGTGCGGCCCGCTGTCATGATCAATATTTCATAGGGTTAGCATATGAGCGCTTCCTTGCTCGAAAGATAGAGCCGCCTAGCTCGAAAGATAGATCTGTGACTGTCAACGACGACTCGTTCACCAACTGGAAGAACCGCGAGGAGATCGCGGAGTCGATGATCCCGATGATCGGGAAGCTGCACCGGGAGCGGGACGTCACCGTCCTGGTCCACAGCCGTTCCCTGGTGAACAAGTCGGTGGTGAGCATCCTCAAGACCCACCGGTTCGCCCGGCAGATCGCCGGTGAGGAGCTGTCCGTCACCGAGACCCTGCCGTTCCTGCGGGCGCTCACCACGCTGGACCTCGGGCCGTCCCAGATCGACCTCGGCCTGCTCGCCGCGGCGTACCGCGGCGACGACCGCGGCCTGTCGGTGGAGGAGTTCACCGCCGGGGCCGTCGCCGGTGCCACCGGCGCCAACAAGATCGAGTGCCGCGAGGGACGCGACGTCGTCCTCTACGGCTTCGGCCGCATCGGCCGGCTCGTGGCCCGCCTGCTCATCGAGAAGGCCGGCTCCGGCAACGGCCTGCGGCTGCGCGCCATCGTCGTGCGCGGAGGCGGCGGGCGGGCCCCCGAAGACCTCGTCAAGCGTGCCTCGCTGCTGCGCCGCGACTCCATCCACGGTCAGTTCCAGGGCACCATCACCGTCGACGAGGCGAACAGCGCGATCATCGCCAACGGCAACGAGATCAAGGTGATCTACGCCGACGACCCGACGAAGGTGGACTACACGGCGTACGGCATCAAGGACGCCATCCTCATCGACAACACCGGCAAGTGGCGCGACCGCGAGGGCCTGTCCAAGCACCTGCGCCCCGGCATCGACAAGGTCGTCCTGACCGCGCCGGGCAAGGGCGACGTCCCCAACATCGTCCACGGCGTCAACCACGACACCATCAAGCCGGACGAGCGGATCCTGTCCTGCGCCTCCTGCACCACCAACGCGATCGTCCCGCCGCTGAAGGCGATGGACGACGAGTACGGCGTGCTGCGCGGCCACGTGGAGACCGTCCACTCGTTCACCAACGACCAGAACCTGCTGGACAACTACCACAAGGCCGACCGCCGCGGCCGCTCCGCACCGCTCAACATGGTCATCACCGAGACCGGTGCCGCCTCCGCCGTGGCCAAGGCGCTGCCCGACCTCACGGCGAAGATCACCGGCAGCTCGATCCGCGTTCCCGTACCGGACGTCTCGATCGCGATCCTCAACCTGCAGCTGGCGCGCGAGACCGACCGGGAGGAAGTCCTGGACTACCTCCGCAAGGTGTCGCTGACCTCCCCGCTCAAGCGGCAGATCGACTTCACCAGCGCCCCCGACGCGGTCTCCAGCGACTTCATCGGCTCGCGCCACGCCTCCATCGTGGACGCCGGCGCCACCAAGGTCGAGGGCGACAACGCCATCCTCTACCTGTGGTACGACAACGAGTTCGGCTACTCCTGCCAGGTCATCCGCGTCGTGCAGTACGTCTCCGGGGTGGAGTACCCGACCTACCCGGCACCGACGTCCTGACCCCGGCGCACCTCCCGGACCCGGGGGGCGGCGGCGGGTCGTCCCCGGCGACCCGCCGCCGCCCTTCGCCGGTCCCGCCCCCGCGTTCGGGCCCCCGGTCGGCTCCACCCGGAACACGGCATGTGAGACTGCGCGCATGATTCGCCCCGCGACCCTTGCCGATGTCCCTGTCATCCACACCCTGATCCTCGAGCTCGCCGAGTACGAGAAAGCCCTCGACGAGGTCCGGGCGACGCCCGGGCAGCTGGCCGAGGCGCTGTTCGGCGAGCGCCCGGCGGCGTTCGCGCACATGGCCGAGGACGAGGACGGCGAGGTGGTGGGCTTCGCGCTGTGGTTCCTCAACTTCTCCACCTGGCGCGGAGTGCACGGCATCTACCTGGAGGACCTCTACGTCCGCCCGGAGGCCCGCGGCGGCGGACACGGCCGGGCGCTGCTGACGGAGCTGGCCCGCCTGTGCGTCGCCCGCGGCTACGAACGCCTGGAGTGGTCGGTCCTGAACTGGAACGAGCCGGCGATCGGCTTCTACAAGGCCCTGGGCGCCCGCCCGCAGGACGAGTGGACGGTGTACCGGCTCACCGACCAGTCGCTGAAGGCGCTGGCGGCGGAGGCGTAGCCGGTCCCCTTCCCGAGCGGCGCGCGGCCAGTCCTCCCCGAGCGGCGGGAGACCGCCGCCGATGGCAGGATGTGCCCGTGGGGGTCCTGCCCGTGGATGAGGATGAAGGCATGGGCGTCGGCGGCGCGGCGAGCGGTACGCATCCGGGCGATCCGTTCGACATCAAGACCTCGGCGGTGGCGATCATCGACGCCGAGGGGCTGATCGCCTACTGGAGCCGGGGAGCCCAGAACCTGCTCGGATACCCGGCCGGTGACGTCGTACGGCATCCGGCCCGGATGCTGTGGGGCGGCCGGGACCCGACCGCCGTGGTCTCCCGGCTGCGCCGTATCGACCGTGCCGGGGACGCGGTGATCGCCGTCCGCCACCGTGCGGGCCACACCGTCCGGCTCGCCGTCCGTGTGTGCCCGCTGCTCGCCGCGGGCGGCTCCCGCGACTGGCTCGTCCTCGCCTGCGACGTCGCCGACCGGCACCGGCACGAGTGGTACGAGGCGGTCGCGCAGGGCCTGCTCGAACAGTCCCCCATCGGAGTCGCGGTGCTGGACACCCAGCTGCGGTACCGCTGGGTGAACCGCGCCCTGGCCGGCGTGGAGGGGTATCCGGCGGACGCCGCGGGCAGTGACGGCGCGGCCTCCGGCGGCGTGGCGGGAACGTCGCCGGTCGTGACCCGGCACGCCCGGCAGACGCTGGTCTCCGGGCAGTCCCAGGTCACCGTCGAGCACGCGCCGCCCCGGCGCGGCACGCCCGGCCGGCGCGGACCCGCGCGCTCCCGGCTGCGCTCGTTCTTCCCGCTGCGCGACGGCTCGGGCCGGACGCTGGGCATCTGCTACGCCGCCCTGGACGTCACCGCCCAGGATCCGTCGCGCGAGCGGCTGGTGCTGCTGAACGCGGCCAGTGAGCGCATCGGGACCACGCTGGACCTTCACCGGACGGTCCAGGAGCTGGCGGAGATCGTCGTTCCGCGGGTCGCCGACTTCGTCGCCATCGACCTCCTGGACGTCGTGCGGACGGAACAGGGCCCGCCCGCCGCCTCCGCACGCGGTCCGGCCGTGCTGCGGCGCGCGGCCCATCTGTCGATCCAGAAGGACCGACCCCGGGTGATCTCCGAGGTCGGGGAGGCCATCCACTACCCCGGCGGGTCTCCGCAGCAGCTCTGCCTGGCCACCGGAAAGGCCATTCGCCAGGCCGTCGGCCCGTCGACACCCGTGCTCGCCGACGATCCCCTGCGGTGGACGAGGATCAACCGGTTCGGCGTGCACACGCACCTGGTCGTGCCGCTGCGGGCCCGCGGCATCACGATGGGCGTGGTGACCCTGCTGCGCTGGAAGAACCCCGACGCGTTCGCCGAGGACGACCAGTTGCTGGTCGAGGACGTGGTGGCGCGGGCCGCCGTGTGCGTCGACAACGCCCGGCGCTTCGCCCGGGAACATCAGGCGGCGCTCACCCTCCAGACCAGCCTGCTGCCGTCCACCCTGCCCCGGCACAGTGCCGTCGAGGTGGCCTACCGCTATCTGCCGGCCGATGCCGACTCGGGAGTGGGCGGGGACTGGTTCGACGTCATCCCGCTCTCCGGTGCCCGGGTCGCGCTGGTGGTGGGCGACGTGTTCGGCCACGGCCTGCACGCGGCGGCCTCCATGGGGCGGCTGCGGGCCGCCGTACAGACCCTGGCCGACCTGGACCTGCCCCCGGACGAGCTGCTGGCACACGTCGACGACCTGGTCCTGCGCCTGTCGGACGAGGCGGAAGCGGCCGCCCAGGGACCGGCGGCGGTCGGCGCGACCTGCGTGTACGCCGTCTACGACCCCATCGCCGGCACCATGGCAGTGGCCCGGGCCGGGCACCCCAGCCCCGCGATCGGCCATCTGACCGAGCCCGTGGAGTTTCCCGACATCCCCGCCGGCCCGCCCCTCGGGCTCGGCGGGCTGCCGTTCGAGTCGGCCGAGATCCCGGTGGAGGAGGGCAGCGTCATCGCGCTCTACACCGACGGGCTGATCGAGGCCTCGGACCGGGACGTCGACGTCGGCATGGAACGGCTGTGCTTCACCCTGGCCCACCCCGACCGGCCCCTGGAGGAGCTCTGCGACACCATGGTCCGCACCCTGCTGCCGGACCGGCCGCGCGACGACGTCGCCTTCCTCGTCGCCCGGACGCACATCCTCAGCTGCGACCGCGTGGCGTCCTGGGACGTGCCCGTCGACCCGTCGGCCGTACACGTGGTGCGCGACGACGTCAGCCGCCAACTGTCCCTGTGGGGTCTCGAGGAGGTGGCCTTCACCACGGAGCTGATCGTCAGCGAGCTGGTCACCAACGCCATCCGGCACGCCTGCGGCCCGATCGGCCTGCGCCTCATCCACGACCGGGCCCTGATCTGCGAGGTCTCCGACGGCGGCAACACCTCCCCGCACCTCAGGCGCGCGCGCAGCACGGACGAGGGAGGGCGGGGTCTGTTCCTGGTCGCCCAGCTCGCCCAGCGCTGGGGCACCCGGTACACGGCCTCCGGCAAGACGATCTGGACGGAACAGCCCCTGCCCGGCCAGGCCTCACGGCGGCCGCCGCACGCCTCACTGGTCCCATGAGCCACATATTCGACGGAATCCATCGGACATACCGGTCGCCCGGCAGGGAAGCGCGGTGTTAGAACTGAGAGCGTGGTCGGACGTTCCCGCCGGTCCCCGAGGGACGCGGAACCGCCGGTCGATGACCGGCGGCGGGCCGACCCGGCCCGCCGCCGTCCGAAAACCCGAGGGACACGGCGTGCTCCGCGGCGGGGCCTTTCGCCGACCCGGAGGCTGGGCACGGTCGCCGCACAGGTCTTCCTGCTGCAGCTGATCGTCGTCCTGGTGCTCGTCGCGGCGGGGGCCACGGCCGTGGTGCTGCAGCGGCGGTACGACGGCGAGGCCGGCGCCAAGGAGCGGTCACTGGCCGTCGCGGAGACGTTCGCCCAGGCGCCCGGTACGGCGCTCGCCCTGGAGTCGCCCGATCCGGCGGCCCTCCTGCGGATCCCGGCCGAGAAGGCACAGCTGAGCTCCGGCGTCGACTTCATCTCCGTGCTGAACAGTCAAGGGATCCGCGTGACCGACCCGGAGCCGGGGCTGATCGGCACGCCGGCCCAGGAGATCGGCCGGGCGATGGCGGGCAAGACGTTCACCGAGACCTTCCACGGCCGGCCGGCCGACTCCGTGCGTGCGGTGGTGCCCGTCATCGGCGTGAGCCGGCACGTGGTCGGCGCCGTCACCGCGGGCATCGAGGTCCAGAACCTGGGCCGCATGCTGGACCAGCAGGTTCCGATGGTCCTGGAGGCCGCCGTACTGGCCGTGCTGCTGGCGACCGCGGGCACCTTCCTCGTCAGCCGGCGGCTGCGCCGCCAGACCCGCGGCCTGGGTCCGGCCGAGATGACCCGCATGTACGAGCACCACGACGCGGTGCTGCACGCGGTGCGCGAGGGCGTGCTGATCGTCGACGCCGACGGCCGGGTGCTGCTCGCCAACGACGAGGCCCGCCGGCTGCTGGACCTCCCGGAGGACGCCGACCGGCGGCACGTCACGGAGCTGGGGCTGGGACCGGACATGACGCGGCTGCTGAAGTCGGAGGAGGTCGCCTCCGACGCGGTGTTCCCGGCCGGGGACCGGCTGCTGGCGGTCAACACCCGGCGCACCGCGCCGTACGGCAGCGCGCCGGGCCTGGTGGCCAGCTTCCGGGACACCACGGAGCTGCGGGCCCTGTCCGGCCGGGCAGAGGTGGCACGGGGACGGCTGACGCTGCTGTACGAGGCCGGGATGCGGATCGGTACGACGCTCGACGTACGGCGTACCGCCCAGGAGCTCGCCGAGGTGGCGGTCCCGCGGGTGGCGGACGTCGTCACCGTGGAGCTGCTGGAGTCCGTGCTGCACGGCGAGGAACCCACCGGAGCGGTGAACCGGATGCGCCGCACCGCGCTGCGCGGGACCGGGACGCGCACCCCGCTGCAGCCGGTGGGCGACCTGATCCGGTTCGTGGTGGCCGACACACCGATGGTGGCCGCGCTGCGGCGCGGGAAGGCGGTGCGGGTGCCGGACCTGCACACCGCGGAGGACTGGCGGGCCCAGGACCCGGACGGGGCGAGCCGGGTGCTGGACCACGGCATCCACTCGCTGATCACGGTGCCGCTCAGGGCGCGGGGCGTGATCCTCGGCATGGTCAACTTCTGGCGGGGGGCAGACTCGGGGCGGTTCGAGGAGGAGGACGTCGCGGTCGCCGAGGGGCTGGTGGCCCGGGCGGCCGTCGCGATCGACAACGCGCGCCGGTACTCCCGCGAGCACGCGATGGCCGTGACGCTGCAGCGCAGCCTGCTCCCCCGGGACCTGCCGGAGCAGGACGCGCTGGAGCTGGCGTGGCGGTATCTGCCGGCGCAGTCCGGCGTGGGCGGCGACTGGTTCGACGTCATCCCCCTGCCCGGCCTCCGGGTGGCGCTGGTGGTCGGCGACGTGGTGGGGCACGGGCTGCACGCGGCGGTGACGATGGGCCGGCTGCGGACGGCGGTGCTGAACTTCTCGTCCCTGGACCTGCCTCCGGACGAACTGCTCAGCCATCTGGACGAGATGGTGACGCGGCTGGACACGCAGACGGCGAGCGCCGACGGCGAGGTGTCCCCCGTCACCGGGGCCACCTGCCTGTACGCCATCTACGACCCGGTGGGCGGGCACTGCGCCGTCTCCCGCGCGGGACACCTCGTACCGGCCGTGGTGGACCCCGTGGGGCGGGTGACCTTCCCCGATCTGCCCCTGTCGCCGCCGCTGGGGGTGGGCGGGATGCCGTTCGAGGCCGGTGAGCTGACCCTGCCGGAGGGCAGCCGGCTGGTGCTGTTC
Organism: Streptomyces sp. JNUCC 63; assembly: GCF_054366325.1. Lineage (NCBI taxonomy): Bacteria > Bacillati > Actinomycetota > Actinomycetes > Kitasatosporales > Streptomycetaceae > Streptomyces > Streptomyces sp. JNUCC 63. Next base: position 208,838 of record NZ_CM135963.1, read on the forward strand.
ACCGACGGCCTGGTGGAGAACCGCGAGCGGGACATCGACGAGGGGCTGGCGATGCTCGGCGCGGTCGTCGCGCACACGGACCGGACCCCGGAGGAGACCTGCCGGGACCTGACGGAGGCGATGCTGCCGGAGCATCCGAGCGACGACGTGGCGCTGCTCGTCGCCCGGACGCGGCTGCTCGACCCGTCCCGGGTCGCGCTCTGGGACGTGCCGTTCGACGTGGCGGAGGTCTCCCGGGTACGCACCGAGGTGAGTCGACGGCTGTACGACTGGGGGCTGGAGGAGTCCGCGTTCGCCGTGGAGCTGGTCCTCAGCGAGCTCCTGACCAACGCCATCCGGTACGGCGCTCCGCCCGTCCGGGTGAGGATCCTGCTGGGCCGCTCTCTGATCTGCGAGGTGTCGGACGGCAGCAGCACCTCGCCGCACCTGCGGCGCGCGGCGGCCACCGACGAGGGCGGCCGCGGTCTGTTCCTGGTCTCGCAGTTCGCGGAGCGGTGGGGCACGCGCTATGTGGCGCACGGGAAGGTGATCTGGGCGGAACTGAGCCTGGGCGGCATCCCGGAGCCGAACCCCGAGGCGCTGCTCGACGCCATGACCTGGTGACCGCCCCGACGCGGCAAAACCCCTGGGGGTGCTGGTTCCACAGCCGGCGCACCGGGCCGTCCGAAGCCGTCCGGCCCGGTGCGCCCGACCACCGGCGTCAGCGACAACCTCGTCCTGCGCGCCCGGGCGCGGCAGCTCGCCGCCGGCCGGTGTGCCAAGGGCGTCGACGTCACGGACAAGGGTCTCGCCCTGCCCGACCTCGGAAGTGCTCTGATCAACCACTTCGCCCGCTGTTCGCCGACCAGGGCGCCGCCGTGTCCTGGCTGACCGACCGCCTCGCCGGCAAGCCGGCCACCTCCGACTGCGCGGCGGTGCCGTCCCGGTCCTGACACCCGCACCGCCGCCCGGCCGGGCGGGGCGCTGCCGCTGGTCGTGGGCCGGGTGGCTGCGCTCGCACGCCGTGCCGTCGCGGTGCACTGTGGTAGGCGTGAGTTCCTGGCAGGCACGTTTCGCCGACCGCACGCAGTCGGGGCAGTCGGGCCACATGCTGCTGCTGATCCCGGTCGCGCTCATCGTCGTCATCACCGTGTCCAACATCCTGGCGCCGGCCGACATCCAGCTCGGTCCGCTGCTGGCGATCGCCCCCGCGCTCGCCGCGTGGTTCGCGGGGCCGTGGACGACGGGGGTCATCGGCGCGGCGTCGGTCGCGGCCCAGGCGTTCGCGGGCTGGCGGCTGGACGTGCTGACGTCGCGGAACATGATCGTGCAGATGATCGCCCTCGCACTGCTCTCCTTGCTGGTCGTGGCCCTGTGCGTGGTCCGCGACCACCGTGCGCGCGAGCTGGCGCAGGTACGGTCAGTGGCCGAGGCCGCTCAGCGGGTGCTGCTGTGGCCCCTGCCGAGCCGACTGGGCTCCCTGCAACTCGCCTGCCTGTATCTGGCCGCCGAGGACGAGGCGTCGATCGGCGGCGATCTGTACGCCGCCGCCCGCACCAAAAGCGGGGCCCGGGTGATGATCGGGGACGTGCGCGGCAAGGGCCTGCCGGCCATCGGCGAGGCGGCCCTGCTGCTCGGCGCGTTCCGCGAGGCCGCGTATCACCACGCCGCCCTGCCCTCGCTGGCCGCCTCCCTGGAGCGGAGCATCACCCGCTACCTCGCCGACTTCGAACCGGAGGAGGAGGCGGGGGAACGTTTCGTCACCGCGCTGCTGCTGGAGATACCGGACGACGACCCGGTCATCCGGATGACCAGCTGCGGCCATGTGGCACCGCTGCTGCTCGGCCCGGACAAGGAGGTCACGATGCCGGACCTCACCCCCGCCCCGCCGCTCGGGGTCGGCCTGACCGACCCGGACTGCTCCGCCGTCGACGTGCTGCCCTTCAGCCACGGCGACACCCTGCTCCTCTACACCGACGGCGCCGTCGAGGCCCGCGATCACCACGGCGTCTTCTATCCGCTGATCGAGCGGATCCCCCAGTGGGCAGGGAGCTCTCCGGACGCCCTGCTCCACCATGTCCAGCGCGACCTGCTCACACACACCGGCGGGCGCCTCAACGACGACGTCGCCCTCATCGCGATCCGCCGCGCCCCCACGCCGTCCGGCCACCGCTTCGGCCGCGGCCCCCAGCCCGGTCCTTCCGCCGAGGGCACCGGCCCGTCGCCGCCTTTCTGAACCCCGTGGATCCGGGGAGCGCGATACGGGCGGACCCGGCCGTCCCGCCGGATTCAGAAACAGCGGTGCTGAATCCGATGAGAGACAGCGGTTGGACTTCAGGATCACTCGGGAGCAAGGTGGGGGCGTCCCCCCGGGCCCGGGGGGACGCCCCGCACCGCACCACCCGGAGATCACCCGATGACCTACGTCGCGGATCCTGAGCGTTACGACGGCACCATGCGCTACCGGCGCACCGGCCGCTCAGGGCTCGACCTGCCCGTCCTGTCCCTGGGCTACTGGCACAACTTCGGCGACAACCGGCCGTTCGAGACCCAGCGCGAGATCGCCCTGCGCGCCTTCGACCTCGGCATCACCCACCACGACCTGGCGAACAACTACGGCCCGCCCTACGGCTCCGCGGAGATCAACTTCGGTCGGCTGATGAAGCAGGACCTCGCGCCGTACCGGGACGAGATGGTGATCTCCACCAAGGCGGGCTGGGACATGTGGCCCGGCCCCTACGGCCAGGGCGGCGGCTCCCGCAAGTACCTGCTCGCCTCGCTCGACCAGTCGCTGAAGCGCATGGGCCTGGACTACGTCGACATCTTCTACTCCCACCGGCTGGACGCGAGCACGCCGCTGGAGGAGACGATGGGCGCGCTGGACACCGCCGTCCGCCAGGGCAAGGCCCTGTACGTCGGCATCTCCTCCTACGACGCCGAGCGCACCCGGCAGGCCGCCGCCATCCTGCGCGAGCTGGGCACCCCGCTGCTGATCCACCAGCCGTCGTACAGCATGGTCAACCGCTGGATCGAGACCGAGGGGCTGCTGGAGACCGCCGAGGAGGAGGGCTTCGGCATCATCGGCTTCACCGCCCTGGCCCAGGGGCTGCTGACCAACCGCTACCTGAACGGCGTCCCCGAGGACTCGCGGGCCGCGCAGGGCACCTCGTTCGACACCGCCTGGCTGTCCGACGAGATGCTGCGGCGGCTGCGGGCCCTGAACGACATCGCGGCCCGCCGCGGGCAGACCCTCGCCCAGCTGGCCCTCGCCTGGGCGCTGCGCGACCAGCGCGTCACCTCCCTGGTCATCGGCGCCTCCCGCGTGGAACAGCTGGAACAGAACGTGGCCGCGCTGGAGAACCTCGACTTCAGCGACGAGGAGCTGGCGGAGATCGACAAGTACGCCACCGACGGCAGCGTCGACCTGTGGCGGGCGGCGCGCACCGGAGAACTCGGCTGATCCACGCCCGTCGGTCGTGAACCGGGCATTTCGGGGTACTCGTCGCCGCCTGCCGGGATTCCGCGGCGGGGCAGCCGTCCCGCCGCGGCCGACCAACGAGACAGGAGGCCCAGATGAGCACGGTCAAGGAAACGGTGGAAGTCGACGTCCCCGTCCACGCCGCCTACAACCAGTGGACGCAGTTCGAGGAGTTCCCGAACTTCATGGAGGGGGTCGAGGAGGTCAGGCAGATCGACGACCGCCACAACCACTGGACCACCAAGATCGGCGGCGTCAAGCGGGAGTTCGACACCGAGATCGTCGACCAGCTGCCCGACGAGCGCATCACCTGGCGCAGCACCACCAGCGACACCCGGCAGAAGGGCATGGTCCGCTTCGAGCGCGTGGACGACACGCACACCCGGGTGGAACTCGTCATGGACGTCGAGCCCACCGGAGCCGTGGAGAAGGCCGGCGACATGACCGGTGTGATCGACCGGCGCGTCAAGGGGGACATGAAGCGCTTCAAGCAGTACATCGAGCAGCGCGGCGGCGAGACCGGAGCCTGGCGGGGCCGTATCCGGCCCGAGGACGCCGGCCCCTCGCTCTGAGTCCCGCCGAGCCCGGCCCTCAGCGCGCCCCGGCCGCCCCGACGAACGCTTCGGGGACGCCGGGGCGCGTTCGCGTCCGTTCAGCCTCTCTGGCAGACGGCCCCGTCGAGGGTGAACGACGGGGGTGTGCCGGTGTTTCCGGTGTGGGTGGCCTGGAAGCCGAGGGTGGCGGAGGCTCCGGGGGCCAGGGCGGCGTTGTAGGCGGCGTTGCGGGCGGTGACGGCGCCGCTCGCCGGGGAGAAGGTCGCGTTCCAGCCGGAGGTGATGGTCTGCCCGGCCGGCAGGGTGAAGTTCAGCGCCCATCCGTCGACCTGCGTGGTGCCGGTGCTGGTCAGTGTGATCGACGCGGTGAGTCCGGTGTTCCAGGCGCTGGTCGTGTACGTCACCCGGCAGGCGCCCGCCGGTGTGGTGGGCGGCGGGTCGGTCGGCGGCGGAGTGGTCGTGCCGTCCAGGCCGAAGAAGGCGATGGCACGGGCGGCCATGCCCGCGGTGGGCAGAGTGTGTCCGGTGCCCTGGACGCTGATGGCCTCGACGGGCGCCTGGGTGCCCGTGCCGCCGTAGCGCGTACGGGTCCAGGTGGACTGCGGGTGGTCGGTGAAGGCGGGTGTCTGGCTCACCCCCAGGACGTCGGTCCACTGCTTGATCTCTTCACCGAAGTTCGGGTAGCGCAGGGTGGGGTCCTCGGTGCCGTGCCACACCTGCATGCGCGGCCGGGAGCCGTTGTAGCCGGGGTAGGCGCCGCGGGCCAGGTCGCCCCACTGCTGGGGCGTCCTGGTCACGGTGCCGTTCGCGCAGGCACTGTTCCAGCTCGAACCGTCGGTGGTGGCGAAGCAGCCGAAGGGTACGCCCATGAAGGCGGCGCCGGCCTTGAACACGTCCGGGTAGTCGCCGAGCAGGACGTTGGTCATCATCGCGCCCGAGGAGGCGCCGGTGACGAAGACGCGTGCCGGGTCCGCCCCGTAGTGCTGCTGGGCGTAGGTGACCATGGACACGATGCCGACGGGGTCGCTGCCGCCGCCGCGTCTGAGCGCCTGCGGCGAGGACACGTCGAAGCAGCCGCCCTCGCGTGTGACCGAGGGGTAGACGACGAGGAAGCCGTACCGGTCGGCCAGGGAGGCGAACTCGGTGCCCGAGTGGAAGGCGGGTCCGGAGCCGGTGCAGTAGTGCACGGCCACGAGCACGGCGGGGCGGGCCGGGGCGCTGTCCGGGCGGTACACGTACATGCGCAGGTTGCTGGGGTTCGCGCCGAACCCGGTCACCTCCGTCAGGGAGGCGGCGCGGGCGCTCGGCGCGACCAGCAGCAGGGCCGCGAGGAGGGGCGCCACGCCTGCGAGCAGGGCCGTCAGCAGCGGGCGGAGCCCGGGCCTTCTTCGGATCATGTCACCGCCCTTGGAAGTCCGAAAGTTTCGCTCCCATTTCGGGAAGGTGCCGCGTCACGCTAGAGGTGCGGCACAGTCGCGTCAACAGTCGGGATGACGCTCAACTCCCTGACATGCGACCCGGGGGCGAGCTTCAGCCATCCACCTGGTCGGCGTGCGCCAACCGTTGACCGGCGCCACCTCAGTTCGTAATCTGCGCGTCAAATTCGGTCGAGGAACCGAAACTTTCGTAGAAATGGAGATGGCATGTCCATGCCCTCAATGCAGCGGGCAGCGCAGGCGTTCGCGTCCGCCCTGCTCGCCGCCGCCACGGTCACGGCCCTGGCGCACGACGCCGCGGCCGCCGACACCCTGGGCTCCGCCGCGACCGGAAAGGGCCGCTACTTCGGTACCGCCGTGGCGGCGAACCACCTCGGGGAATCGGCCTACGCCGCCACGCTCGACCGCGAGTTCAGCCAGGTGACGCCGGAAAACGAGATGAAGTGGGACGCCACCGAGGGCACCCGCAACACCTTCACCTTCGGCGCCGCCGACCAGATCGTCAGCCACGCGCAGAGCCAGGGGATGAAGGTCCGCGGACACACGCTGGTGTGGCACTCCCAGCTCCCCTCCTGGGTCTCCGGGCTCTCCGCGACCGACCTGCGGTCGGCGATGAACAACCACATCACCCAGGTCATGCAGCACTACAAGGGCAAGATCCACTCCTGGGACGTGGTCAACGAGGCGTTCCAGGACGGCTCCAGCGGTGCGCGGCGCAGTTCCCCGTTCCAGGACAAGCTCGGCAGCGGCTTCATCGAGGAGGCCTTCCGCACCGCCCGCACGGCCGACCCGAACGCCAAGCTCTGCTACAACGACTACAACACCGACGGCGCCAACGCGAAGAGCAACGCGGTCTACGCCATGGTCAAGGACTTCAAGTCCCGTGGCGTGCCGATCGACTGCGTGGGCTTCCAGTCCCACTTCAACAGCGCCTCCCCCGTCCCTTCCGACTACCAGGCCAACCTGCAGCGCTTCGCCGACCTCGGCGTGGACGTGCAGATCACCGAGCTGGACATCGAGGGCTCCGGCAGCGCCCAGGCCACCAACTACGGCAACGTCGTCAAGGCCTGCCTGGCGGTGAGCCGCTGCACGGGCATCACCGTGTGGGGGATCACCGACAAGTACTCCTGGCGCAGCAGCGGCACTCCGCTGCTGTTCGACTCCAACTACGCCAAGAAGCCGGCGTACGACGCCGTCCTGGCCGCGCTCGGCGGCTCGGGAAGCGGCGGGGGCTCGGACGGTGGCGGTGGCACCGGGGCCACCTGCACGGTCGCCTTCACCAGGACCTCGGACTGGAACGACGGTTACAACGGTGAGGTCACCGTGAAGGCGGGCGCCGCCCCGGTCACCGGCTGGACGGTGACGGTCACCTTCACCCCGCCGCAGAAGGTGTCCGCCCTGTGGAACGGCAGCCCCAGCTGGGACGGCGGCGGCAACGTCATGACCGTGCGCCCCGCCTCCTACAACGGCAGCCTCCCGGCGGGCGCCTCGACCAGTTTCGGCTTCACCGTCATGAAGAACGGCAGCAACGCCACACCGACGGTCGGAACCTGCACGGCGTCCTGAGGAGTCGGGCGGTGGCCGGGTGACCCGGCGCCTCCGGGGAAGGCATGCGGCGACCGCTGACGGCGAGAGGAAGCGCAGGACGACGACCGCGGACACAGCACGTCCCGTTTCTGCCGGGTGGCAGTGATCGCGGGTCCGGGCATCCCGCACCCGTGGGGCACGCACCACCGCCGGACGGTGTGGTCCTCGGCGCGCTGCTGGTGGCCGGCGCCCACCTGTGGCAGCGCGGCGGTCGCCCGTTCGCCCCGGCCGCCACCACTTCCGCCCGGGCCGCCGGGAGCGCTGCCTGATGCGCGAGCACACGGCGACCGGCGGCGCGGTGCCGGACCCGTCGGTGGCCGCGCCCGCCCTCGCGGCGGTCGGCGCCGGTCACCTGCTGCTCGTCCGGCGGGTGCGCCGGCGCAGCCCCGCCCTGCCGGCACTCGCGCCGGTGCTGTCCGCGCCGGTCGCCCTGCTGCTGCGCGTCCCGCCCCGGCCCGGGCCCGTCTGGTCCTCACTGTGGTGCGCAGCCGGTTCACGCGGGTGCCCGCCCACCCGCTCGTCGCCCTGGCGCCGAGCACGGGCAGTCCCGTACCCGCTGTACTTCACGCCGCTGTTCAACGCCTCCGTGGAGCACCCGGCGGGCCACCGACCGCTGCACGCGCACTTCCTCCTCCCCGGCCGCCTGCTCGCGTACGTCATCGCCGGTCCCGCCACGGCTCCGCCCCGGTGCCCTCGCTCCACGCCCGCAGGGCCTGCCGGTCCAGGCAGACGATCCCGCACCGCTCGGCGTACTGAACGGCCGGGGCGGTGAAGCCGCTGGTGGTGACGACGATCGCGACATCGGCCCCGTGCACGGTGTAGCAGGTGCCGCCGAAGTGCTGGAGTTCCTCGGAGCCGACCCGGTTGGTGTCGCCGTAGCGCTTGCACTGGATGACCACGCGCCGCCCGTCCGGGGCCGCGGCCAGGACGTCGGCGCCGAGGTCCCCGGCCCCGCCGACCACTTCGACCTGCGAGCATCCGTCGCGTTCGCACAGCGCGGCCACGGCCCGCTCGAACTCGTCGGGCTCCAGGGCGTCGTAGTCGACGGTGTCCACCGCTCCGGCCGGCGGCTCGGGTTCCGCCACGGTCGTGGGCCGGGCCGGTGGGGCCTCCAGTGCGTCGAGCGCGGTTCTCGTCCCCTCCTCGAGTGCCGCGGCGGCCCGGCGTGCGGCTCTCCTCGCGCGGGGCCTGCGCCGCCGGCGCCGTACCGCGAGGGCGGCGGCCGCCACGGCGGTGAGGCACAGGACGGTCGCCCAGGCCGGGCGCCGCTCGACCGCGGCGGCCGCCGCTCGGACGGTGAGGCCCAGGACGGCCAGGACGAGGGCGGCGAGGGTGAAGAACAGGGCCGTCGCGCGCAGGTCGAAGGGGCGGCGGTCGGTCCGGCGTATGCGGCGGGTGGACACGGTCACGGCGAGTGAGAACCTCTCCTCGGGCGGCGGCGAAGATCACTTCGCCGTCTGCCCTGGATCGTCCGCTTCACCGGCCCCGTCGCCGCTGACATGCCCTTGCCTGGAGCAATGACACGATGGAGGCAGTACGGCCCAGCACGCTGGTGGTCTTGGTCAAGCCCGCCGGGAGTTCCTGTGAACAGGCCGCCTGAGTGTTTCCGCGAGGACCGCCGCCCGGGGCCGGGGCGCACCCCGCCGCGCTCGTCCGGGCCTCCCGCTCCCCTGCCGCCGCCCGGGTGCCGCCGGGACCGGCGATGAGGCGACCCGGCCGCCGTACCGGCGAGGACGCGCGTGCGGCGCGGGAGCCCCGGGCGCAGCCGCAGGTGCCCGCGCCGCCCCTGTGGCTGCGCTGGCTGCCGGCCCTGTACGTCGCGGTGGTCCTCCTCGTGGAACCGATCACCCCTGTGCAGTGGCCCGTGAGCTTCGTGCTCACCGCGCTCCCGGTGGTCGCCGCCTTCGCACACGGTCCGGCCGCCGTCGCCGCCGTCACGGTGTTCGCCGTCGTGTTCGAGGGCGTCCTGGCCGGCACCCCGTGCTGCGCGGGACGTCCGGTGGGCTATCTGTGGGACCGCCACTACGTGGCCAACTACGTGTGCACCTTCGTGGTCGGCATCCTCGGCACGATCCTGGCGGTGCACCGGACGCGCCGGGAGCGCACCCTCGCCACGGTGCGCTCCGTGGCGGAGACCGCGCAGCGGGTTCTGCTGCGGCCGGTGCCCCGCCGCCTCGGTCAGGTCTCCGTGGAGACCCTGTACCTGTCCGCGGCCGCCGAGGCGCGGATCGGGGGCGATCTGTACGAGGCGATGCCGACGGCGCACGGAGTGCGCCTGCTCATCGGCGACGTCCGCGGCAAGGGCCTGGTCGCCGTCGAGACGGCCGCGGCGATGCTCGGCGCCTTCCGTGAAGCCGCGCCCGACGCGCCCGATCTGGCCGGTCTGGCCCGGCGGATGGAGCGGAGCATGAACCGCTATGCCGCGCAGCTCGCCGGCGGTGAGGCGGCGGAGCGCTTCGTGACGGCGTTGTTCGCGGAGATTCCCGACCGGGAACCCGTCGTCCGCATCGTCAACTGCGGTCATCCGCCGCCGCTGCTCATCAGCCGCGGCCGGGTCACCGAGTTGGAGGCGACCGATCCCTCGCCGCCCGTCAACCTCGGCGGGCTGGTCGGCAACGGCTACCACGTGGACGTGGAGCCCTTCCGGCCCGGTGACGAGCTGCTGCTCTACACCGACGGCGTCACCGAGACCCGCGATCCCACGGGCGCCTTCTATCCGCTGGTCGAGCGCGTCCGCCCATGGGCCGGCCTTCCGCCCGGCGAGCTCCTGGAGCGGCTGCACGCCGACCTGCTCGACTACAGCGACGGCCGGCTGGAGGACGACCTCGCCGCGCTCGCCGCGTACCGCCTGCCCGGTGAGCCCCGTCCCTGACGGGGGCGGCGCTACTCGGGCAGGCTGCCGGTCCCGGGCGCGCCGCGAGGTACGTCGGGTCGGGGAGGCAGCGCCAGATGGGCGAGGTCCCCGGGCCGCGGGGTGGTCACCGGCCAGAGCGGGGCGGGGGCTCCGTCGGCGACCGCGGCCGGGGCGTCGGTGAGGTTCATGCGCTCGCGCAGCCGGCCGTAGAAGTCCATCGGGCCCAGCCGGACGGCCCGCAGCCGTTGCCGGGCCGCGTACACGCCGATCCAGTCGCCGGGGTCGAGCACCCCGCGCAGCTGACCGTCGATGCTCACGGCGGCCTGGCCCGAGCGGTCCAGGATGCGCAGGGCGACGGGTTCGTCCGGTGCGGCCACGACCGAGCGGTTGAACACCATGTGCGGGGCGACCGGCGTGAAGACGAGGGCCTCCGCGCGGGGCGAGACGACCGGGCCGCCGGCGGCGAAGCTGTAGGCCGTCGAGCCGGTCGGGGTGGCGACCAGCAGCGCGTCGGCCGAGTAGGACGCCAGGAGCCGGCCCGCGAGGTAGACGCCGACGGAGATCTGCCGGTCCCGTGCCAGCTTCTCCAGTACGACGTCGTTCAGCGCGGTGACGTGCAGCGCGATGCCCCAGTCGCCGCCGGCCTCGCAGTCGGTGCGCACCCGCGGCGGCGGCAGCATCGGGCGGTGGCCGTAGCGCATCAGCTCCTCGATGTCGGCGGGCACCTCCAGGCGGCGCGAGGCGCGCACGGTGAGCATCATCCGGCTCTCCACGGTGAGGCGGTCCTCGACGACGGCGTCCAGCGCGGAGCGCACGACCGTGACCGGCACCTCGGTGAGGAAGCCGACCCGGCCGAGGTCGACGCCCAGGACGAGGGCGTCGTTCACGGCGGCCAGCCGGGCGCCACGCAGGAAGGTCCCGTCCCCGCCCAGGGTGACGACGAGATCGGGATCGCCCGCGGCCTCGACCTCCTCCCAGGCGCTGCGCCGGCCCCCGTCACGCCACACGTCGATGTCCACGCAGCTCACGGCGTGCTCCTCGCACCACTGACGCACCGTCCGCCCGGCGGCCACGGCCTCACCGCGCCCGCCGTGGACGACCAGGCCGATACGACGCACCGTCATCTCTGCCTCCGAGTCGGCTCGCGGACGAACGGATGCCATCCTCACCGGCCGGCGCGCGCCCGCCCTGGACGCCACGCCGCCGGACGGCTCCGCACACACCGGGACTGGGGCGAACAAGGCCGAGTTCCCCTCCTTCAAGCATGGAAACACCGGTACCTCTAGGCGTTTTCCTGAGAAAGGGGGGCAGACGGTGGTTCGGAGGTTGATAACTATGGTCCCCTTGCTGCTCGTTCTTCTGCTCGCCCTGATCCTCTTCGGCGCCGGGTTCGCCCTGAAGGCGCTGTGGTGGATCGCGGTCGTCGTGCTCGTGGTGTGGCTGCTCGGCTTCGTCGTACGGGCCGAGGGCAGCGGCGGCCGGAGGGGCCGCTGGTACCGCTGGTGAGGACCGCCCACGCGGTCCACGGCAGGAGCAGATGTGCGCCCGGCCCTCATGCCGGGCGCACCGCCGTACCCGGGTGCGGGCGTCAGCTCGCCCACGCCAGGAGCCTTTCGCCCGGCTCCTGTTCCCTCAGCCGTGCCAGCGACTCCTTCTCCAGCTGACGGACGCGTTCACGGGTCAGGCCCACGTGCCGTGCGACCTCCTGGAAGGTGCGCTGCCGCCCGTCGTGCAGGCCGTAGCGCAGGCTGAGGATGAGGGCCTCGCGCGCTGGGAGCGTGTCGACGGCCTCCCGCAGCTCCTCCGCGAGCGCCTGGTATTCGGCGACCTCGGGGGCCTGCAGCACCTCGCTGTCGGGGATGAGGTCGCCCACCACCGTCTCGCCGGTGTCGTCCACCGGAGTGTCCAGGCTGATCACCTGCCGGCCGACGCGGCGCAGCCAGATCACCTTGTCCTCGGCGATGCCGCTGTCCCGGGCGACCTCCTCGACGGTCGGCTCCTGCCCGAGGCGGAGCTGCAGCTTGCGTTCGACCTTGGCGAGTTTCTGCAGCTGTTCCACGACGTGCATCGGCAGCCGCACCGCACGCGCGTGCGTGGCGAGGCCGCGCTCGATCGCCTGCCGGATCCACCAGGTGGCGTACGTGGAGAACTTGAACCCCTTGGTGTGGTCGAACTTCTCCACCGCCCGGATGAGTCCCAGGTTGCCCTCCTGGATGACGTCGAGCAGGGGCAGCCCGCGATGGGCATGGCGCTTGGCCATCGACACCACGAGCCGGAGGTTGGCCCGCACCATGTGGTCCTTGGCCTCCTGGCCGTCGCGCACGGCGGCCTCCAGTTCCCGCCGGCGCTCCGGCGCGAGCTCACGGCCGTCCTCATCGGCCTGCCGCAGTTCCTCCACGGCGTGCAGGCCGGCCTCGATGCGCTGGGCCAGCCGCACTTCGCCGCCCGCGTCGAGCAGCGGTGTCGCCGCGATCTGGCGCAGATACTGGCCCAACAGGTCCGGTTCCCCGTCGGGTTCGGGAACCGCGTCGTACCGCTTGGTGTTCCGGGCCGGCAGCCGGCGACCGTCCCGTGCGGGCGCTGCCGTCCTCTGTGTCGTGGGAGCCATGCTTGCGCTCCTCGTCGTCCTCACGTCCGGGCGGCCCGGGTACCCGGGGCGGCCGCGAGTTCACCCCACACCTCGGCGGCCACCGCACTCGGGCGCTCCGCGGGCCGCTGCTCGCGTGACTTTCTCTCCACGGGCCCCGGGTACCCAGTGGTCGGGGTCAGGCGGAGGCGGCCTTCCGCCCGATGCGCACCTGCCACCGCTGGGGCCCGGATTCCAGGTAGTCCCAGGTGAAGGCGCCCGGGTGGGTGGCTTCGAACTCGCGCCGCAGCGGCTTGGGGTCGTGGTTGTTGACGAGGGTGAAGGCCTCGCCGGGCTGGAGGCGGGCGTAGCGGGCGAAGATGCGCGGGTGGCGCCTGCCGTGCGGGATGGTGGTGACGTCGATGACGGCGGGCTGCTCGAGCCGGCCGCCCTCCAGCAGGGTCTCGAAGTCCGCGGCGAGAAGTGGCAGGTCGGCGCCGGGCAGGGCGGCGAGCGCGGGCAGCAGCACGGCCTCTTCGACGGAGAGGTGGACCGTGAGGAGGCCGGCGACGTCCTGGGCGGCGGCCGCCGCGGCGTCCGCGGCGTCGGCCGAGGCGAGCGCGTCGATCCGCGCGCCGACGGCGGACGAGGTGGCCCGCAGGGCCTTGATCAGCAGTCGGGTCTCGGCGGCGCCCGCGGCGGGCGCGTACAGCGCCTGGTCGGTCGCGGCCAGATGGCGGCGCACCTCGCCGGTGCAGTAGTCGGTCACGGCCGTTCGTGCCTGCTCCCGGGCGGCGTGGCCCAGGCGGAGTTCGGTCAGCAGCGCCGTCTTGGGTCGCAGCCCGGCGAGCAGCCGCCGGTGCGCGGCCAGGATCGCGGCCTCGGCCTGGACGGCCGGATCGGTCGCGGTGTTGCGGATGTGGACCTCGAAGGACTGCGCCACGGCTCTCCCCTTCTCATTCATCGCCACGCCCAGCACCCGGCGTTCTGCCCATTATTACATGTGCTATTCGTAGAAATAGCGCAGGAGCCACTCGGCCCCGGTGCCGACCCGCGGGAGGTGGGTGCTCATGACGTATGTGATCGCGCAGCCGTGTGTGGACGTGAAGGACAGGGCCTGCGTCGAGGAGTGCCCGGTGGACTGCATCTACGAGGGGCGCAGGTCCCTCTACATCCACCCGGACGAATGCGTGGACTGCGGTGCGTGCGAGCCGGTCTGCCCGGTGGAGGCCATCTTCTACGAGGAGGACGTGCCGGCCGAGTGGCAGGACTGCACGCGGGCGAACGCGGAGTTCTTCGACGAGCTCGGCTCCCCCGGCGGCGCGGCCGAGCTGGGACTGATCGAGCGCGACCATCCGCTGATAGCCGGCCTGCCGCCGCAGGAGCAGCGGACGTGACCGCCGGGCACGGCGCGACGGCCCGGCCGGACCGCGCACACCCGAGGACGGCGGCGCATCGGCGTACGCTACGGAACTGCCCAGCTCAGCACTCCCGGTGAGGAAGAGTCACAGCGATGCAGAAGATCTCTCTCGACGCCCGTGCGCGCGAGCACCTCGAACGGGCCGCGGAGTCCTCGGCCGGCCGCAGCGCGGAGACCGTCTACGGCGGGCACGAACACGCCCTGCGCCAGACTCTCATCACCCTGCGCGCCGGCACGGCCCTGACCGAGCACGACAACCCCGGCGAGGCGACCGTGCTGGTGCTGCGCGGACGGGTGCGGCTGCGCAGCGGCGACTCCTCCTGGGAGGGCATGGCGGGCGATCTGCTCATCGTGCCCCAGGCCCGGCACAGCCTGGAGGCCGTCGAGGACGCCGCGGCCCTGCTCACGGTCACCAAGAAGCCCTGACACGGGTGCCCGGGCCGGCGGCGCTCCTCCGGCGAGGTCCTGTCGTCGAATTCCCGTCGTCCGCCCGAAGGGCGGGCCGCACGGCGTCATGGGGTCCCCCCTGCTCGAGCGAGGCCGAGAGCTTGAGGGAGGAGCCATGTGGGTGGTGCGGCAACGCCGCTGGGGGTCCCCCTGCTCGAAGAGCTTGGGGGTGGGGGTCCCCCTGCTCGAAGAGCTTGGGGGTGGGGGTCCCCCTGCTCGAAGAGCTTGGGGGTGGGGGTCCCCCCTGCTCGAAGAGCTCGGGGGAGCGTGCCAGACGCCGCGCGGCAGGCGGGAATTCGACGACAGGGTCTGGGGAAAGCCGACGTCTGCCGGTCGGCGTAGGGTGGCCCTGCCGGGGCCCGGGTGGCGGCCGGGCGTCGGCCCTGCCGGGAGGTGCCCCATGTCGGACGATCCGTGGTGGCCGAAGTCGCAGGAGACCGCCGGGCGGGTGGCCGCCGCGCCCGGGGAGAACGGCCGACCGTCGGGCGTTGACGCCTTCGAAGAGCTCAGCGCCCGGGTACGGCAGCTGTCTCTCGAGCGGCGCCGGCTGCGCCGCCTGCTGGAGGCGGTGGTGGCCATCAGCGTCGACATGGACACCCGCGCCGTCCTGCAGCACCTGGTGGAGGTGGGCGCCGACCTCATCGGTGCCCGCTACGGCGCCCTGGGCGTGCTCGGGGAGGGCGGCGAGTTCATCGACCTGATCACCACCGGGGTCGACGCCGAGCGGCTGATGACCGAGTCCGGTCTCCCGCAGAGCCACGGGCTGCTGGGCCACCTGATCATGCGGCGCGAGCCCCTGCGGGTCGACGACATCCGCGCGGACCCCCGCTCGGTCGGCTTCCCGCCCGGCCACCCGGTCATGACCAGCCTGCTGGGAGTCCCCCTGACGGTGCGCGGCGTCGTGTACGGCGACCTCTACCTGGCCGACAAGGAGGACGGAACGCCCTTCACCGACGCCGACGAGGCCCTGCTGACCGCGCTGGCCAGCGCCGCGAGCGTCAGCATCGAGAACGCCCGCCTGTACGGGCAGCTGAAGCGGGCCGCCGAGCAGTTCCAGCGCCGTCTGCTGCCGGTGCTGCCCGACCTGTCGCCCCTGCGGGTGGAGGCCCGCTACGAGCCCGCGTCCGATCTTCCCCGGCTCGGCGGGGACTGGTACGACGCCGTCAGCCTCCCCGACGGAACGGTCCTGGTCGTCGTCGGCGACGTGACCGGCCACGACGTGGAGGCGGCTCCGCAGATGGGGCAGATCCGCAACATGCTGCGGGTCCTGGCCTTCGACCGGTGCGGGCCGCCCAGCCTGATCGTGAACCGGCTCGACCGGGCGCTGACCGCGTTCGGCGACCCGCCGGCGGCCACGCTGCTTCTGGCCCGTATCGAACAGCGGCCGGACGCCGGGCACGCCATGTGCTGGACCAATGCCGGACACCCGCCGCCGCTGCTGGTCGCCGCCGACGGCACCGTCCGCTGCCTGGCTCCCGAGGCGCACGGCATCCCGATCGGTGTCGATCCGGCCCTGCCCCGCCCCGACCACACCCACCCGCTCCCCCCGGGGAGCACCCTGCTGCTGTACACCGACGGTCTGATCGAGCGCCGTCACCAGGACATCGACGTCGGCCTGCGGGACCTGGCCGACCATGCCGCCTCCCTGGCCACCGCCCCCTTGGACCTGCTGTGCGACGCGCTGATCGGCCGCCAGGACGCGTACGACGACGATGTCGCCCTGCTGGCCCTTCGCGTGCCCCGCCCGCCGGCCTGAGGAAGGGACACGCCCGCGGATCCGGACGCTGTCGCCGACGAGCCGCACGGGTCGCGGCCGGAGGACTCCACCGCCGCTCGGGACGCGCGGGCGGCGGCGCCCGGCACGAGGTCGAGAACACCCCGCACGCCGTGCTCGCCGACCCCCGAGCGGCACGGGAGTGGGCAGCCGGGCGGACGGGCAGACGGCCGGGCGGCCGGACCACTGGAGCCGGCCCACGGTTTCCCGGAGACCGCCGAGGGCGCCGTGCCGCACCGGACCCCCGCCCGCCTGCGGAAAAGCCGCCCGTCGTGCGGCGGACGACGCCGAGGAACGAGCCGTCCGGTTGCGGGAACGCGTCGAGGAGTCGACGCGGGAGCCGCGGCACGTCGAGGGCGAGCACCGCGAGGCACGTACCGCCGAGGCCGAGGCCCGGCAGCGTGCGCGCGCCGCCGACCGTGCCCTGCGCGAGGCCGGGCGCCGTGCGGAGACCGCCGCTGCGCGCGTCGGACGTCTGGCGGCCGGGTCGGACGTCTGGCGGCCGGGTCGGACGTCTGGCGGCCGGGTCGGACGTCTGGCGGCCGGGTCGGACGTCTGGCGGCCGGGGGAAGCCGCAGACCGGCCTCGGCCCCTACTGCTCGTGATGTCCGTCCTTGTCGGCGTGCGGGGGCGGGTCGAAGTGCACGGTGATCTTCTCGAAGCCCTTGAAGGACTCCGTGGCCGCGTAGGACCGGTAGGCCCGCTGGTCGCCGGGGCTGAGGTGGACGCGGTCGGTGAACGGGCTCAGCAGGCTGCGCGGCCACAGCCGCATGCACCGCACCGCGCTGATCTCCGCCGTGACGAGGTACACCAGCGCACCGAGGTAGATCCAGGCCAGCAGACCGAGCACGATGCCGAACAGGCCGTACGTCGACGTGGTGCCCCTCAGCACATGGCTGACGTAGTACGAGCCGCCCCACTGCAGCACCTGCCAGGCACAGGCACCGCCGAGCGCCGTGCCGTACAGCAGGCGCAGCGGCAGTCCGCGCCGGGTCAGCAGGCGGTAGCTGACGAGCAGCAGCGCCGCGTTCAGCAGCACCGCCAGGACCACGGCGGCGACACGGACGCCGACGGCCAGCCGGGTGCCGAACACGCTGGCCGCCGACTCCGCGATGGACAGCGCCGTGGTGACGCACAGACCGACCGCGAGCACCAGCAGGAACTTCAGCCCCTTCAGCCGCGAGCGCAGCGGATCGGGGCGGGCGTGCCGCGGCACGGCGAAGATCTTGTTCAGGGCGTGCTGGGCGGCCTGTGCGATGCCCAGTGCTCCGTAGAGGCTGCCGATCACGCCCACCGCGACCGCGACACCGCTGCCGTGGAAGGAGTGGATGTTGTGGCCGAGCTGGTCGCCGATCACCGGGAACTGGCCCAGGGCCGAGTTGAGCACCGCGTGCTGCAGGTGAGGGTCGCCGTGGAGGACGGAGCCGAGGATCGCGACGAGGATGAGCAGCAGCGGGAACAGGGACAGGAAGCCGTAGTACGTCAGCAGCGCGGCCAGGTAGACGGCCTGGTCGTCGAAGAACTTGTACGCCACGGCCAGCGGCAGGCCCGCCCAGCGGTGCCGTCGCTGATAACCGTCCAGCCGGGCCAGCACTCCCATGCGCTCTCCCACACCGTCGGCCGTGGGCCCGTCCGTGCCGGACCACACCCCTTCCCGGTGCCCTGGCCAGGGTGTTTCATGCCGGATGCCCGACTGCGAACGGCTGCGGACGTCCTCGGAAGGGAGGGTTGGCACCGGCGTGCGCGGTTACTCCGCCCCCATGGAAGACAACAGGCCGCTCGCCCTGGTGACCGGGGCCTCGAGCGGAATCGGATACGAACTCGCCAAGCAGTTCGCCGAGCACGGCTACGACCTGCTGATCAACGCCGAGGACGAGCGTCTCGACGAGGCGGCGCGGCACCTGCGGGAGACGGGCGCCGAGGTACGGGCGGTGCGCGCGGATCTCAGGGACCCGGCGGGCGTGGACCACCTGGTCGCCAGCACCACGGGACTCCACGTGGACGTGGCCGCCCTCGACGCCGGCGTGGGCCAGGGCGGCGCCTTCGTCGACACCGACCTGGCCGACGACCTCTCCGTCATCGACCTGAACGTCGCCTCCACGGTCCGGCTCGCCAAACCCCTGCTGCGGGAGATGGTGGAGCGCGACGAGGGGAACCTGGTGTTCACCTCCTCCATCGCCGCGGAGATGCCGGGCCCCTTCCAGTCGGTCTACAACGCCTCCAAGTCCTTCGTGCAGTCCTTCGCCGAGGCCCTGCAGAACGAGGTCAAGGACACCGGCGTGACGGTCACCGCCTTCATGCCCGGACCGACCGACACGGACTTCTTCCGGCGAGCCGACATGGGCGACACCAAGATCGGCAGCGATGAGAAGGACGACCCCGCCCAGGTCGCCGCGCAGGCGTTCGACGCGGTGATGAAGGGCCGCAAGAAGGCGGTCACCGGCTCGCTGAAGACCAAGGCGCAGGGAGTGGCCGACAAGGTGCTGCCCGACAGTGCCAAGGCCGCCGCCCACCGCAGGATGGCGGAGCCCGGCACGGGGGACGACGGCGGACAGCGGTAGACCGCGGGCCCGGCTCCCGCCCGGGCTCCTCTCCGGGCCCGTCCGTCACCCCGCCGGCGGACGGGCCCGGCTCATGCCCCCTCGCGGTCCGACGAGGGCCAGACGTACGGCAGGTCGTCCGGCACCCCGGGGAACAGCGCGGCGTACCGGTCCGGGTCCTTGCGCACCAGTGCCGAGCGGTGGCTGCGGTGCAGGGCCTCGTCGCCGAGCCAGGGCGGCAGCTCGCCGGCGGCCGCCAGCTCGGCCTGGCCGCGTACCGCCGTGCCGGGACGGGCCGCGGCGAGATCGGCGACGAGCGTGGCCGCGCAGCTGTCCTGATGGCCGTGCTCCCGCCAGACCCGGCAGACGTCCAGCCCGTACCGCACCAGCGCCTCCTCGTAGCCGGTCCACATGCGCACGGCCGGATGCCGGCGCCAGGCGTAGCCGGGGACCGTCAGGCCGCGCAGCACCTGCACCGCCTCGACTCGCTGTTTGCCCAGCCGGCGGCGGTCCAGCACGCGCGCGGACTCGGTGAAGTCGGGGTACGGCAGGAACGTCTGCATGCCGCCTCCGTCGTGCGTTCCGTCGTCTTCCGGGTTCCCCTGGACGGCCCAACGGCACTGGGCCGGAGGGGGCCGGGGGCGCGTGAGCGGTGTGTCCGTGGTGGAAGGAATGGCGCACCTGCGAATCGGAGGAGGCGCCGAATGCCGGATGCTGTGATCGAGGGTGCCGTGCGCGGCGGCGCCGCCGTGGACGACGGTGCCGTGCCCGACGGCCCTGGCGGGCCGTCCTTCGAGCAGTTGAGCGCGGTGGCCGACGCCGTCCTCTACGAGGGCTACCTGCTCTACCCGTACCGCCGATCGTCCCCCAAGAACCGGGTCCGGTGGCAGTTCGGCGTGCTGCTGCCGCGGAACTGGGTGGAGCGCGACGGCCCCGTCACGGTCGGTGTCGCCGGCTCCGCCGACTCCTGGTATCAGCAGACCGAGTGCCTGATGCGGGTCCGCGGCACCGACGGCGTCCTGCGGGTGAAGGTGCGCTACCTGCAGATGCAGCACAAACAGGTCGAGGAGGCCGGTCGGGACGGTCGGCACCACGCCGTCGAGGCGCTGCGGACCGGTGACGGCACGACGCATCTGACGTTCGACGAGGCGGTGCCGCGCGAGACCGGCCTCGTCGTTCCGCTCGACGACCTGCTGCGGCGGGAGTGCACCGCCCCGGTGGGGGCGGCGGCCGGCGAGGAGAGCGAGCCGCTGCCCGAGGGCGCCGGGCGGGTCGTACGGCGGCGCGAGGAGATCCGGGCGAGCACCACGCTCACGGCCGAACGTCTCGACGACGACCTGGTCCGGCTCCGCGTGCGCACCGAGAACACGGGGCAGGCCGCGGACCCGTACGCCGCGCGCGACGAGGCCCTGCGCCACGCGCTCATCGCCACTCACACGCTCATCGGCGGCGCGGGCGTGGAGTTCGTCTCGCTGACCGATCCGCCCCTGGACCTGCTGGAGCACGTCCAGGGCTGCCGCAACGCGTTCGTCTTCCCCGTCCTCGGCGGTGAACCGCCCGCCGGGCGGGACGGCGGCACCGCGCCTCTGCTGCTCTCCGCGCCGATCATCCTGCCCGACCACCCCCAGGTCGCGCCCGAGAGTCCCGGGGATCTGCACGACGCCGCGGAGATCGACGAGATCCTGACGCTGCGTACGTTGCTTCTGACCGACGAGGAGAAGCACGAGGCACGCGCCACCGACCCGCGCGCCGCCGAGATCCTGGACCGGGTGGAGAACATGCCCCCGGAGGTCTTCTCCCGGCTGCACGGCGTCATCCGGTCACTGGCTCCCGCCACGCCGGCCGCCCCCTCCCCCGGTTCTGGAGGCCCTGCCCCCGTCGGCGGCCTCGCGGCCGAGCGGCCCGCCTGGTGGCAGGAGGGCGGTGACAACGGCCTCTCCCCCACCACCGACCCGGTGCTCGTGGACGGCGTGCGCGTGCGGGGCGGCAGCCGCGTCCGGCTGCGCCCGAGGGACCGGGGCGCCGACGCCCAGGACATGTTCCTGGCCGGGCGCACCGCGCGGGTCGCCGCGGTCTTCCACGACGTGGACGGCAGCGTACACCTCGCCGTCACCCTCGACGACGACCCCGCGGCCGAACTGCACACCTGGTACGGCCGCTTCCACTACTTCCGGCCCGACGAGCTCGAACCGCTCGGGCCCCCGGTCGCGGCAGATCACCCACAGACCATCGACAGCGAGGGACAGCAACCGAGATGACGACCACCGAGGCTCGTGCGGCGGGGCGCAAGCCCGCGCAGATCGTGGACATGTCCTGGGATCCGATCACCAGGATCATCGGCAACCTGGGCATCTACACGAAGATCGACTTCGCCAACCAGGAAGTCGTCGAGTGCCACTCCACCTCCTCCCTGTTCCGCGGCTACTCGGTGTTCATGCGGGGCAAGGACCCCCGCGACGCCGGCTTCATCACCTCCCGCATCTGCGGCATCTGCGGCGACAACCACACCACCTGCTCCAACTACGCCCAGCAGATGGCCTACGGCGTCAAACCCCCGCCGCTGGCCGAGCACATCACCAACCTCGGCGAAGCCGCCGAATACATGTTCGACCACACCCTCTTCCAGGACAACCTCGTCTTCGTCGACTTCTGCGAGGCCATGGTCAAGGCCACCAACCCCACCGTGCTGGCCCGCGCCGAACGCACCGAGGCCCCCCGCGGCCACCTGCACGGCTACCGCACCATCGCCGACATCATGCGCGCCTTCAACCCCTTCGAGGGCGAGGTGTACAAACAGGCCCTGAAGGTCTCCCGCATCACCCGCGAGATGTTCTGCCTGATGGAGGGCCGCCACGTCCACCCCTCCACCCTGTATCCCGGCGGGGTGGGCACCATGCCCCAGCCCACCGTGTTCACCGACTACCTTTCCCGCCTGCTGCGCATCCTGGACTTCATCAAACAGGCCGTCGCCATGAACGACGACGTCTTCGACTTCTTCTACGCCGCCCTGCCCGGCTACGAGGAGGTCGGCCGGCGCCGCGTCCTGCTCGCCTGCTGGGGCGCCTTCCAAAACCCCGACACCTGCGACTACCGCTACGCCACCATGAACACCTGGGGCCGGGACATGTTCGTCACCCCCGGCATCATCGTCGACGGCCAACTGGTCACCAACAACCTCATCGACATCAACCTCGGCCTGCGGATCCTGCTCGGCTCCTCCTACTACGACGACTGGACAGACGAAGAACCCTTCGTCACCCACGACCCGCTCGGCAACCCCGTCGACATCCGCCACCCCTGGAACCAGACCACCCTGCCCCACCCCCAAAAACGCCACTTCGACGGCAACTACTCCTGGGTGATGAGCCCCCGCTGGTACCACCCCGAAACCGGCCGGCACCTCGCCCTGGACACCGGCGGCGGCCCCCTGGCCCGCCTGTGGTCCACCGCCCTGAGCGGCCTGGTCGACACCCCCTACGTCAAGGCCACCGGCCACAGCGTCCGCATCACCCTGCCCAAAAGCGAGAAACTCCCCGAGACCACCCTGGAATGGGCCATCCCCCAATGGTCCAACACCATCGAACGCGACCGCGCCCGCCCCTACTTCATCGCCTACGCCGCCGCCATGGCCCTGCAGTTCCTCGAACGCGCCCAACAGCTCATCCGCGCCGGCGACACCAAAACCTTCCAAAACTACCAAGTCCCCGACGAGGCCATCGGCTGCGGCTTCCACGAAGCCGTCCGCGGCGTCCTCTCCCACCACCTCGTCATCAAGGACAAGAAGATCGCCAACTACCACCCCTACCCCCCCACCCCCTGGAACGCCAGCCCCCGCGACCCCTACGGCACCCCCGGCCCCTACGAAGACGCCGTCCAGGGCCAGCCCATCTTCGAGGAAAACGGACCCGACACCTTCAAAGGCGTCGACATCATGCGCACCGTCCGCAGCTTCGACCCCTGCCTGCCCTGCGGCGTCCACATGTACACCGGCAACGGCAAAACACTCACCGTCACCCACTCACCCACCTACGGAGCCGGCCGTGGCTGACGCCGGACAGGACGCGCACGCCGGGCGGCTCGCCGACCCGGAGGTCGAGGCGCGGCTCGCCCGGCTGGACGAGCTGCTGGCGGGGCTGGAGACCGCGCCGGGACCGACCGTGCAGTCGGCTCTCGAGGCGGTGCGGCTGCTGACCGAGGTGTACGGCGAGGCGCTGGGCCGTGTGCTGGACCGGGCGGACGACGAGCTGGCCGGGGGTCTGGCCGAGGACGAACTGGTGGGGCATCTGCTGGTGCTGCATCAAATCCATCCCGAGCCGGCCGAGCGCCGGGCCGCCCGGGCGGTCGAACGGCTGCGGCCGGCCGTGCGGGAGCGCGGCGGCGACGTCGAGTGGGTCGGCGTGGAGGAGCGGGTGGCCCGGGTGCGGGTGGCCACGGGCGGCGGATGCGGTTCCGGGTGCGGCGGCGGTACGGCCGACGTCACCGACGCGGTGCGCGCGGCCGTGCTCGCCGCCGCTCCGGAACTGGCGGCGGTGGAGCCGGTGCCGGGCGCGTCCGGGAAGCGGCCGGCCCCCGCGTTCGTACCGCTGGAGACACTGGCGCGGCGAGGCGGGCCACGGGCGCGGGAGGCGCGGTGACGACGGACGGGGCGCTGGCCCGGGTCATCCGCTCCCCGGCCGGCCGGACGGCACCGGGCGAGGTGTGCGAGCTGTGCGCCGCGCCGGTGCCCGAGGAGCACCGTCACCTCTACGACACCGCCGAGGCCGAGGTGCGGTGCGCCTGCGGTCCCTGTTCGGTGCTCTTCACCGACAGCGGGGCGGGCGGCGGGCACTTCCGGCTCGTTCCCCGGCGCCGGGTGCGGCTTCCCCGGGTCGACACGGCGGCGCTGGGTGTGCCGGTCGGCCTGGTCTTCTTCGTACCGCGCGACGACGGCACGGTCACCGCGCAGGGTCCGAGCCCGGCGGGGGCCATGCGGTGGGAGGTGGACGCGGCGGCCTGGCGGCAGCTGGCCGACCGCTTCCCGCAGCTCGCCACGGTGGAGCCGGAGGTGGAGGCGCTGCTGGTCAACACCGTCCAGGAGTTCGACCACCACTGGATCGTGCCCGTCGACGACTGCTTCCGGATGGTCGCGACGATCCGCCGCGAGTGGCGGGGCCTGTCCGGCGGGGGCCGGGTGTGGCCCGCCGTCCAGGAGTTCTTCGCGGAGCTCACCGAACGGAGTTGAGGCGGCCGTGCACGAGTTGTCGATCGCGACCGCGATCGTGGAGCGGGCCGACGAGCTCGCCCGGGCCGAGGGGACGGACAGCGTCTCGGCGGTGACGGTGCGGGTGGGCGAGCTGGCCGGTGTCGTACCCGACGCCCTGGGCTTCGCCTTCGAGATGGCCCGGGAGGGCACCGCGCTGGCCGGGGCCCGGCTCGTGGTCGAGCAGGTGACCGCGCACGCGTACTGCGTGCCGTGCGACCAGGAGTTCCCGGTGGGCATGCCCCCGTTCTTCTGGTGCCCGCACTGCGACCGGCCGTCGCGGGACCTGCGCAGCGGGCGGGAGTTGGAGATCACCGGGATCGAACCGGGGCCGCCGGTTCCGGCCTGAGGGACCGTCCGGACACGTACGGCCCCGCCGGTGCCCGACGCACCGGCGGGGCCTTGTCCAACCCGTCAGCAGATGCGCGGCAGTTGCTCGCCGAGCGGCAGGTCGACGACCCGGGTGCCGCCGAGGCCCGTCGCGACCACGACCATGCCGGGGTGGTCGGCGACGCACTCGCCGATCAGCGTGGCGCCGCCG
Organism: Streptomyces sp. JNUCC 63; assembly: GCF_054366325.1. NCBI lineage: Bacteria > Bacillati > Actinomycetota > Actinomycetes > Kitasatosporales > Streptomycetaceae > Streptomyces > Streptomyces sp. JNUCC 63. The sequence continues at coordinate 233,253 of NZ_CM135963.1, forward strand.
CCCTGCGGGTGGGCCCGCATCGCCGCCAGGACGGCCTCGGCCTCCGTCGGGGGTACGAAGGCGACGAGCCGGCCCTCGTTGGCGACGTACAGCGGGTCCAGGCCCAGGAACCCGCAGGCGCTCGCGACCGCCTCCGGGACCGGGATGGCCCGCTCCCGCAGCCGCACGCCGGTGCCGGAGGCGCGGGCGATCTCGTTGAGGGACGCGGCGAGCCCGCCCCGGGTGGGGTCGCGCAGCACGTGGATGTCCGGGGTGACGGCCAGCATGGCCGCCACCAGGTCGGCCAGCGGCGCGGTGTCGCTGGCGACCTCGACGCCGAACTCCAGGCCCTCCCGCACGCTCATGATGGCCACGCCGTGCAGGCCGATCGGGCCGCTGACGATGACGGCGTCGCCCGGCCGGGCCCGCTGCGGGCGGATGTCCACGCCTTCGGGGACGAGGCCGACGCCGGCGGTGGTGACGTACACGCCGTCGCCGTGTCCGGTCTCCACCACCTTGGTGTCGCCGGTGGCCACGGTGACGCCCGCGGCCTCGGCCGCCGCGCCCATCGCGCGTGCGACCCGGTCGACCACGGTCAGCTCCACGCCCTCCTCCAGGACGAAGGCCGCGGAGAGGTAGGCGGGCCGGGCGCCGCTCATCGCCAGGTCGTTGACGGTGCCGTTGACCGCCAGGTCGCCGAGGCTGCCACCGGGGAAGAACAGCGGCCTGACGACGTAGGAGTCGGTGGAGAACGCCAGCCGGGCGCCGCCGAGATGAAGGACGGCGGAGTCGCCCATGGCGGCGAGGGTGGGGTTGCCGTAGGCGGGGGCGAAGACGTCCTGGATCAGTTCGGCGGACAGGGCGCCGCCTCCCCCGTGGCCCATCACCACGACGGGCTGGTCGCGCAGGGGGGCGGGGCAGGTCCAGTTCGCGGGGTCGACGGGGGCCTCGGCCGCCGCGGAAGCGAGGTCAGCCAACGGGATTCATCTCCTCCTGCGGGATACGGGAGCCCTGTGGCGCCGGAGCGACCGGTGAGGTCTGTCCGTTCAGCCGGCGGTACAGGTAGTAGGCGGCGCAGGCGCCCTCGTTGGAGACCATGGTGGCGCCGAGCGGGGTGCGCGGGGTGCAGGTGGTGCCGAACGCGGAGCACTCGGTGGGCTTGATCAGCCCCTGCAGGACCTCACCGGCCCGGCACACGGCGGGCTCCTCGGTGCGGATGCCGTCGACGTCGAAGCGGTACTCGGCGTCGAAGGCGCGGAAGGCGTCCGACAGCCGCCAGCCGCTGGCGGGGATGCGTCCGATGCCGCGCCAGGAGCGGTCGGCGACCTCGAAGACCTCCTCCAGCATGCGCAGGGCGGCCGGGTTGCCCGTCTCGCGCACGGCGCGCGGGTAGGCGTTGTCCACCCGGTGCTCGCCGCGCTCCAGCTGGTGGACGGCGCGGCGGATGCCCTCGAGGATGTCCAGCGGTTCGAAGCCGGTGACGACGATGGGGACGCGGTGCCGCTCAGCCAGGTCCGGGTATTCGGCGGTGCCCATGACACTGCACACGTGCCCGGCGGCGAGGAAGCCCTGCACCCGGCAGGTCGGGGCCGTCATGATCGCCTCGATGGCCGGTGGGACCCGGACGTGGGAGACCAGGAGGCTGAAGTTGTCCAGGCCCAGGCGGCGGGCCTGGTGCACGGCCATGGCGTTGGCGGGCGCGGTCGTCTCGAAGCCGATGGCGAAGAACACCACCTGACGGCCGGGGTTCTGCCGGGCCAGTCGGAGGGCGTCGAGCGGCGAGTACACGACGCGTACGTCGCCGCCCTCGCCCTTGACCCGGAACAGGTCCCGGTCGGTGCCCGGCACCCGCAGCATGTCGCCGAACGAACAGAAGATCACCTCGGGCCGGGCGGCGATCTCCAGCGCCTTGTCGATGACCTCGAGCGGCGTCACGCACACCGGACAGCCGGGGCCGTGGATCAACTCCACCTCTTCCGGCAGCAGTTGGTCGATGCCGTGCCGGATGATCGAGTGGGTCTGGCCGCCGCAGACCTCCATCAGCGCCCACGGCCGGGTGACGGTCGCGCGGATCTCGTCGAGCAGCCGCCGGGCCAGCTCGGGGTCGTTGAACTCGTCGATGTACTTCATCGGGCCTCACTTCCGCTCTTCTCGCGTTCCCCGGCCCCGGGGGTGTGCGGGGCCGCGCTGCCGGCCTGCTCGGCGGCCTGTGCCCAGGCGTCGCCGAACTCCTCCTCCAGCAGCCCCAGTTGCTCGAACAGCTCCAGGGACGCCCGGGCCGACTCCTCGTCCAGGCGCTGCAGGGCGAACCCGACGTGGACGATCACGTACTCCCCCACCTTCAGGTCGGGCAGGTATTCGAAACACGCCTGCTTCTGCACTCCGCCGAAGTCGACCAGGCCGGTGAGGGGGTCGGCGCGGTGGTCGATGGCCACGACTTTGCCGGGCACTGCCAAACACATGGGTCACTCCATCTCGTCGCTGTATGGCGGCTTCAGAGCCTGTCGCCAAACTCCCGTCGTCCGCCCGAAGGGCGGGCCCGGCGGCGTCATGGGGGTCCCCCTGCTCGAGCGGAGTCGAGAGCTTGGGGGAGCGTGCGATCGCAAGGCGCCGGAGCGCCCTCGATGGGGGTCCCCCCCTGCTCGAAGAGCTCGGGGAGCGTGCCAGGCGTCGCCGGGCAGACGGGAGTGTGGCGACAGGCTCTCAAGGGCGCCGTCCGTCCTGTCGTTCGTGGGCCGCGACCACGAGCTGTCCGAGGGCCAGTCCGCCGTCGGTCGGCGGGACTTCGCCGTGGCGCAGTACCGTGAAACCGTCACCGGTCAGGAGCGCGGCACACTCCTCCTCCAGCAGGCCGTTGGCGAAGACGCCGCCGCTGAGGACGACGGTGGCCAGGCCGGTGGTCGCGCGGGCGCGCCGGCAGATCTGGGCGACGGCCCGCGCGACGCCCCGGTGGAAGCGCGCGGCGAGGACCGGTGCGGGGGTGCCGCGGCGCTGGTCGGCGAGGAGTTCCCGCAGCATGGGCGCCGGGTCGCAGCCGAGGGGGCCGGGACCGTCGGTGAGCCCGAAGGGGTACGCCGCCCCGTCCGCGTCCCGGGCCCGGGTGGCGGCCGCCTCCAGTTCCAGCGCGGCCTGCGCCTCGTATCCGGCGCGGTGGCAGACGCCCACGAGGGAGGAGACGGCGTCGAAGAGCCGGCCCATGCTGGAGGTGGGCACGCAGGCCAGATCCCGCTCCAACTGCCGCTTCAGGACGGACAGTTCCTCAGGCGCGCAGGCGGCGACGGGGGGCAGGCCGGCGTCCCACGGCAGTCCGGCGGCCCACAGCCGGGCCAGTGCGAGGCGGCACGGGTTGGCCACGCCGGCGTCGCCGCCGGGCAGTGGGGCGGGGGTCAGGTGGGCGAAGCGGCGGTGGCCGGCGTAGTCGGCGAGCAGGATCTCGCCGCCCCAGACGGTGCCGTCGTCGCCGTATCCGGTGCCGTCGAAGGCGACGCCGATCACGGGTGTGGTGCCGTCGAGACCGTGCTCGGCCATGGCGGAGGCGATGTGCGCGTGGTGGTGCTGGACCAGCACCGGGCGCTGCTCCGGGAGCCGGTCCGCCCGTCGGCGGGCCCAGCCGGTCGAGTGGTAGCCGGGGTGGCGGTCGGCGGCCACCAGGGCGGGGGTGACCCCGGTCAGACGCAGCAGGTGTTGTTCGGCCCGCCGGGCGGCCTGAAGGGTGGTCAGGTCGCCCATGTCGCCGATGTGCGGGCCGAACCAGGCGTGGTCGCCGTCGCCGACGCAGGGCACGTTCTTCAGGTCGCCGCCCACCGCGAGCGCGGGGCGCACCGGGACCGGCAGGCGCACCGGGCGGGGCACGTAGCCGCGGGAGCGGCGCAGTACCTGTTCGGTGCCGTCGGGGCGGACCCGCAGCAGGGAGTCGTCGCAGGGCGAGGCGATGGGGCGGTCGTGGGCGAGCCAGGCGTCGGCCAGTGGGGCCAGCCGGGTCAGTGCCTCGTCGTCGTCGGTGACGATGGGCTCGCCGGAGCGGTTGCCGCTGGTCATCACCAGCGCGCGGGGGCCGGGGGGATCACCGGGCAGCCCGAACAGCAGGGTGTGCACGGGGGTGTAGGGCAGCATCACGCCGACGTGGGGGCTGCCCGGGCAGACCTCGTCGCTCAGGCGGAGCCCGTCCGGCCGTGTGCCGCGGCGCAGCAGGACGATGGGGCGCCCCGGGCCGGTGAGCACGGCCCGTTCGCGGTCGGTGGGGTCGGCGATCCGCTCGACGGTGGCGAGGTCGGGGCACATGACCGCGAACGCCTTGCCGCCCCGTTCCTTGCGGGCGCGCAGGGTGGCGACGGCGCGGGCGTCGGTGGCGTCGCAGGCCAGGTGGTAGCCGCCGAGGCCCTTGACGGCGACGATCCGGCCGGCGGCGAGCAGGGCGCGGGCCGCGGCCAGGGCGTCGGCGTCCCGGGCCGGGCGGATGCCGCTGCCGTCGGCGGGGACGAGGCGCAGCCGGGGGCCGCAGTCGGGGCAGGCCACGGGCTGGGCGTGGAAGCGCCGGTCGGCGGGGTCGGCGTACTCCCGGGCGCAGGAGGGGCACATCGGGAAGCCGGCCATGGTCGTGACCGCACGGTCGTACGGCATGGCGGTGGCGATGGTGAAGCGGGGGCCGCAGTGGGTGCAGGTGATGAAGGGGTGCCGGTGGCGGCGGTCGGCGGGGTCGGCCAGCTCGCGCAGACAGTCGGCGCAGGTCGCGGTGTCGGGCGGCAACTGCGTCCGGCCGGGTGCGTGGTCGGTGGGGCGGATGGTGAACGGGTCGGTGGCGCCGGTGGCGGGGAGGTCCTCGAGGCCGATGCCGGTGACGGCGGCGAGCGGGGGCGGCTGCCGGGCCAGCCGGTCGCAGAACCGGTCGACGCCGTCCGGCGGGCCCTCGACCTCGATCAGCACCCCGCTCGCGGTGTTGCTCACGAAGCCGGCCAGCGCCAGGTCGGCGGCCAGGCGGTGCACGTACGGCCGGAAGCCCACGCCCTGCACCGTGCCGCGCACGGTGAGCCGGCGGCGCACCGGGCCGATGACGGGGGCGGTCATGAGGCGGTGGTGGCCGGGTGCGGACGCGCGTGGTGGTCGTGGGCCGCTTCCTCGGCGGCCTCGTGGACGGCGTGGTCGTGGCCGTGGGGGTGCGGGGCGAGGGGAGGGTGGTGGGGCGGGACTCCGTCGCGGGCGTCGAGGACGCGTTCCAGGAGGGTGTCGACGCCGTCGCCGGTGCGGGCGCAGGACCGTACGATCTCCACCCCGGGGTTGACCCGGTGGACGTTCGCCCGGAAGGCGTCCTCGTCGAAGCCGGCCGCCTCGGCCAGGTCCGTCTTGGTGACCACGACCAGGTGGGCGGAGCCGAAGGCGGTGGGGTACTTCAGCGGCTTGTCCTCGCCCTCGGTCACCGCCATCAGCACGATCCGCAGGGTCTCGCCGAGGTCGTAGGAGGCCGGGCAGACGAGGTTGCCGACGTTCTCCACGAACAGCACCGCGGTGTCCGCCGGCAGCCAGCCCTCCAGGCGGGTACGCACCTGGCGGGCCTCCAGGTGACAGAGGCCGTCGGTGAGCACCTGCTGTACCGGCGCGCCCGAGCGGGCCAGCCGGCGGGCGTCGTTCTCGGTGGCCAGGTCCGCGGTCAGCGCGGCCGCCGGGACACCCCGTTCGACGGCACGGGCGAGCACGCGGCCGAGGAGTTCGGTCTTGCCGCTGCCGGGGCTGGACAGCAGGTTCACAAGTGCGATGCTCTGCTGGGCCAGGTCGCCGCGCAGGGTGGCGGCCAGGTCGTCGTTCCTGGCGAGGACGGCCTGCTTGACGTCGACGGACCGGCACATGGCGCTGCTCCTCGAAAGTGGGCTCAGGGGCTGGGGGAGGGACGCGGGTCTCTCACCGATCTTCGGCCGCGCCTGCCGCGAGGCGCGGCAGCGCAGCCGTGGGGGCCGGGGCGTTTTCCTCCGGGCGGACCAACGGCGGGGTGGCGGCGGGGTCGGCGAGCAGTACGGGGACCATCGTGTGCAGGGCCTCGACGGCGTGGGCGACGGCCGCGCGGACCGGGGTGCTGAGCCCGGGGATGATGTCCTCGTCGCCGCGGGGCCGCACCTGGGGTTCGCAGGCGAGTACGAGAACGCGCGGCAGCGGCTCGTCGCCCAGGTGCGCGGCCAGGGCCAGCACCTTGGCCGGGTCCATGCCGTGGGCCTCGGGCGGGGCGGCGGCGCCGGCGGTGGCGTCGGGGAGTTCGGGTTCGATCAGGGACAGGGTGCCGGGCTCGTGGCCGCGCGGCGCCGCGTCGACCAGGACGGCCGTGTCGTATCCGTCGAGGAGTTCGTAGGCGAGGTCCAGGCCGCGGATGCCGAAGTCCCGTACCCGCACTCCGGCCGGCAGCGGGCGGGGGCCGAGGGCCTGGATCACCTCGGGGCCGAAGGCGTCGTCCGCGAGGAAGATGTTGCCCACGCCGGCGACCAGCAGCCGGGTGCGGGGCGGGGACGTCATCGGGTCTCCCCGGTGCGCGGGGCGCCGGCCGGGGCCAGGGGGCGGACGCCGCCGCTGGGGACCTTGCGGACGAAGGCCGAGCGCAGCGCGTGGTAGGGGGCCGCGGGGTCGAAGAAGATGTCGTGCATCCGGGCCAGTTCGGCGCGGCGGTACTCCGCGAGCGGCCGTACCGCCTCGTCGCGCTCGCGTGCCGCCGCCTTGGCCTCGATCCGCCGGCCGAGGCCGGGGGCGGCGGCGAGCTCGGCCGCCATGCGGTCGACCTCGGCGGTGAACTCCCCCGCCGGGACGGGGACCAGGTGGTCCACCAGGCCGAGGCCGTGGGCGGTGGCGGCGCTCACCGGAAGGGCCTCGGTGGTCAGCCGCTCGGCGGTCTCGGCGCCGGTGCGGCGCGGCAGGCTGTAGGTCCAGAACTCGGAGCCGTACAGGCCCATCCTGCGGTAGTGCGGGTTGAGGACGGCGCCGCCGCGGCACCACACCTCGTCGGCGGCGAGGGCGAGCATGACGCCGCCCGCGGCCGCGTTGCCGCCGAGCGCGGCGACGACCAGCCGGTCGGTGGTGTGCAGCACCGCCTCGACCAGGTCGTCGATGGCGCCCAGGTTGGTCCACGACTCGGCGGCGGGGTCGTCGGACGCCTCGATGACGTTCAGGTGGATGCCGTTGGAGAAGAAGTCGCGGGTGCCGCCGAGCACCAGGACCGGGGTGGGGCGGGTGAGCGCGTGGCGGTAGGCGGCGAGCAGCCTGCGGCACTGGTCGGTGCTCATCGCGCCGCCGGGGAAGGAGAAGGTCACGAAGCCGACGTCGCCGCGCTGCCGGTAGCGGATGTCGGTCCAGGTGCGCCGCTCGGGGGGCAGTTCGAACGGGACGGGCACCTCCGGGAGCGCGGTCGGGCCGAGGACGGAGGCGGCCGGGCGTTTGAAGGGCGCGGGATCGCCGGAGTTCTTGCGCGGCCTCAGTTCCGGGATCCACACGGCGCCGTCCCGGGTGGCCCGGCACACGGCTCCCGCCCGGGTGGCGAGCAGTTCGCCGGGGCGGCCGCGCAGTCGGTCCTCGGGGTGGCCGCCGTGCAGGAAGAGCTCACGGCCGAGGAGTTCGTCGAGGACGCCCGGCTGGGAGTCGGCGCCGCGGAGCTTTCGCAGCACGGTGGCTGTGCTGTCGTTCTCCCAGTCGATACGGCGCCGCTCCTGGCGCAGGAAGTCGCGCCTGACGACGCGGGTCGGGGGATCGCTCTGCGGCCGCGGTTTGAAGGAGCCGTCCGCGTAGCGCCGTACGGCCAGCAGTACGGCGGCCACGGCGGCGTCGGAGACCTCGTTGCGGTACAGGTCGCTCTTGCCGACCGGCGCCGTGGGGAACGGCATCGCCGCCCAGACGTCGCCGGCGTCCATCACCGCCTCGGCCTGCAGGACCGTCACGCCCCAGTGCGGCGCCTGGTCGGCGATCGCCCAGTCCAGGGAGGAGGGGCCGCGGTCCCCCGGGGGCCCCGGGTGCACGATGAGGCAGGTGTGCTCCCGCCACACGTCCTCGGGCAGCGCCGTTTTGAGCATCGGCGCGATGACCAGTTCCGGGCTCGTCCCGGCGACCGCGGCACGGATCGCGTCGGGGCCGTGCGAGGCGAGCACGACGTCGACGTGGTGGCCGTGGTCCGACAGTTCGGCGTAGACGCGCTGGGACAGGCTGTTGAACGCGCTGGCGACGAGCAGAATGTCCATGACGCGGCATCGTGCCGGTTCTGAGGGCGCCGGGAAGGGCCTTTGCGGAGTTTTCGTCCGTCCGCCTCAGGCCGCGTCCTCCGTCTGCATCAGGTTTCCTCCTCCATCCGGATCGAATTGCGCAGGTCCTCGAAGGCCCGGCTGCGGTCGTCCTTGTTCATCTCCACCAGCGCCCGGGCGATGGCGTCGAGCTTGCGCTGGATGGCGTGCTCGGCGCGCATCTCGGCGTTCTTCAGCAGGGCGAGCAGCAGCAGCGTCACGGCTGTCATGGACTCGCCCGCCGGCAGCAGCAACTCCACTTGCAGATGGGCCGCGTGGGCGGCGGCGAAGAAGCCGACGAGGACCAGGCAGATCAGGAAGAAGACGGGGGAGCTGGTGAAGTTGGAGGCGTACTCGGCGAACTGCTCGAACCGGCCGCGCCTGGGGCCGCCGCGGTGCACGGGACTCTTGAAAGTCATGAGCGAGCCCTACCCCGCCGACAGCTCTCAAAGAGCTTCACCCCGCCGACGGCTCCCGGCGCGTCACTCCCTTACTTTCTGTTCATACGATGTAACAGTCTGCGCATGATCTGTCTGCAGAACATCGACAGGGCCTCCGGCCGCCATCTACGCCGTCGCGCGCTGCGCGGGGCCCTGCTGGCCGCGGCGACGACCGCGGCGCTGGCCGGCGGACCGGCGGCGACCGCGGTCCCGGCCGCCGCTCTCGCTCCCGACTGGGATGCCATCGCCGCCTGCGAGTCCAGCGGCAACTGGAAGGCGAACACCGGCAACGGGTACTACGGCGGACTGCAGTTCAGCCGGTCCAGCTGGATCGCCGCCGGCGGGCTGAAGTACGCGCCCCGGGCGGACAAGGCCACGCGAAAGCAGCAGATCGCCGTGGCCAGACGGCTGGCCGCCCGGCAGGGCATGTCGGCCTGGGGCTGCGCCTGACCCGCCGGCTGCGCCGAGGGCCGGTCAGCAGAGCACGGCGAGCGCGCCGGGGAGGACCCGGGCGGTGACGGGCAGGACGGCCTCGACCTCGCCGTCGGCGCCGTAGGGCACGGGGCGGTCGGCCTCGATACGGATCTGTCTGCCCCGCAGGATCCGCACCTCGGGGCGGTCGACGTGCGCGCCGGACTTCAGCTCGTTCATCAGGGCGAAGAAGAGCCGGCGCGGCGCGTGACGGATCATCACCACGTCGAGCAGGCCGTCGTCGACACGGGCGCCGGGGGCGATCATGCGTCCGGAGCCGTAGTAGGGCGAGTTGGCGGCCACCACGGTGTAGCCGCGGTGGGTGTGCTCCTCCCCGTCGACGGTGACGCGGTAGCCGGCCGCCCGCCAGGTGGCGACGGCCCGCAGTCCGCCGGCGTAGTAGGAGGCGGCGCCGCGCAGCAGCCTGGAGTGGTTGGCGTGCCGGTTGGCGAGCGCGTCGACGCCCGCGTACACGCTGCCGAGGACGACGGTGCGCGGGCGGGCGGCCGACTCCACCTCGACGGTGTCGACCCGGCGCGGGGCGCCGTGCAGCAGGATCCGGGCCAACTCGTCCGGTTGGGCGGGCAGTTCGAGCGCGCGGGCGAAGTCGTTGCCGCGCCCGGCCGGGACGAGACCGAAGAGGGTGTCGGTGCCGCTGAGGGCCCCGCCGACGCCGCCCGCGATGCCGTCGCCGCCCACGGCGAGGACGACGCGGCCCTGCTGCCCGGCCCGGCGGGCGAGGTCCTGGGCGTGGGCGAGGCTGCGGCTGTACTCGGTCTCCAGTCCGGCGCCGGCCTCCCTCAGCGCCCTGGCCACCCGCAGCAGCGCCGCGGCCCCGGCGGATCCGCCCGCGGTGGGGTTGACGATGGCGGTGAACTGTCGCATCGGTGGGCCTCCGGGGCGGGACGCGGGTCGGTGGTGGGGCAGGTGTCAGTCGAGGGGCAGCAGGACGCCGGGGTTGAGCAGGCCGGCGGGGTCCAGGCGCCGTTTGACGGCCCGCAGGGCCTCGACGCCGAGCGGACCGGCCTCCCGGACGTATCCGTCGCGGTGGTCGGTGCCGACACCGTGATGGTGGCTGATGGTGCCGCCCGACGCGATGATCGCCTCGTTCGCGGCCCGCTTGGCGGGCGCCCAGTGTGCCACCGGGTCCTCGCCCTGGGCGCTGACCACGGTGAAGTACAGCGAGGCGCCGTTCTCGTAGACGTGCGAGATGTGGCACATCACCAGGGGCGGGGTGCCGGCCGCGGTGAGCGTGGTGGTGAGCGCCTCGCGGACGGCGGCGTACAGCCCCGGGACACGGGACCAGAAGGCGGCGGTCTCCAGGGTCTCGGCGAACGCGCCCGCGTCCAGGAGGGAGTCGCGCAGGTAGGGCGCCGAGTAGCGGCCGCGGGCCCAGCGCTCGCCGGGCTCCTCGCCGAGACAGGTGCCGCCGCACTCCCCGAGCACGGCCGCGGCGCGCTGTCTGCGGTGGGCGGTGTCCTCCGCGGTGCCCTCGTAGCCGGCGATCGCCTGGCAGCCGGTGTCCTGCCGGGCGCCCAGGGAGCCGATGGCGTCGGGCTGGGCGAGGCCGATCAGCGTCTCGGTCTCGTCGGACAGGCGCAGGACGGTCGGCCGCGGCCCGTCCTGGGCGAGCCGGCGCAGGGCCGCGGCGCCCGCCTCGAAGGAGGGGAAGCGCCAGCCCTCGTAGAGGCGGGTCTGCGGCAGCGGGCGCAGGCGCACGGTCACCGAGGTGATGACGCCGAAGGCCCCCTCGGAGCCGAGGACGAGCTGGCGCAGGTCCGGGCCGGCCGCCGAGCGCGGAGCGCGGCCGGCCTCGAGGGTGCCCTCGGGAGTGGCGAGGGTGAGGCCGAGCACCGTCTCGTCGAAGCGACCGTAGCCGGCGGAGGCCTGTCCGCTGGAGCGGGCAGCGGCGAATCCGCCGATGGTGGCCCACTCGTAGGACTGGGGGAAGTGGCCTAGCGTGAAGCCGTGTTCGGCCAGCAGCGCCTCGGCCTCGGGGGCGCGCAGTCCGGGTTGCAGGGTGGCGGTGCGGGAGACCGGGTCGAGGGCGAGCAGCCGGTTCATCCGGCGCAGGTCCAGGGCGACGAAGGGGCGCCGCCGCTCAGGGGCGAGGCCGCCGACGACGGAGGTGCCGCCGCCGAACGGGACGGCGGCCAGGTCGTGCGCGGCGCAGGCGCGCAGTACGGCGAGTACGTCGTCGTGGTCCGCGGGGAGGACCACGGCCGCCGGGATGTCGGTGACGTCGCCGCGTCGGATCCGCAGCAGGTCGGGGGTGGACTTGCCGCGGGTGTGGCGGATGCGGGACTCGGCGTCGGTGCGGACGTGCTCGTCGTCGCCGACGGCCTCGCGCAGGGCGCGGCGTGCGCCGTCGGTCAGCGGTGAGGCGGGGACGGGGATGGCGTCCAGGGCGACCGGTCCGGTGGCGCGGGGCCTGACGCCGAGCAGGTCGCGCAGCAGGCCGGTCACCGTGCCGGGCAGCGGTGTGGCCCTGGCCGGGTCGCCCCAGCCGCTCCACAGCATGTCCATGGGGTTGTTCCTCACCGGTCGTGTCGAAGGGTGCCGCGGCGTCGCACCGTGGCGTTACACTGTGACACATGACGCCTATTCGTCACAACGGTTCGGCGGGCTCGGTGCGTACGGCCCGCTCGGACAGCGATCCCGTGCTCGACGCCGTGCGCGACTGCGTCCTGGCGGTCGGGGTCCGCCGTACGACCCTGACCGACGTGGCCCGGCGGGCGGGCGTGTCCCGGATGACGCTGTACCGGCGCTGGCCCGATGTGCGGTCCCTGGTCGGCGACCTGATGACCCGGGAGTGGATCGGCGTGGCCGACCGGGCGATGCCTGAACGGCGGCCCGGGACGGACACCCGGACGCTGCTCGTCGAGGGGCTGGTGGCCGGGGTGAAGGCGTTCCGTGCCCACCCTCTCTTCCGCAAGATCGTCGACGTGGACCCCGAGCTGCTGCTCCCCTACGTGCTGGACCGGCGCGGAGCCAGCCAGGAGGCCCTGCTCGAACTGCTCGCCGGCCTCCTGCGCGAGGGTCACGCCGACGGATCGGTGCGCGCGGGGCACGCCGAACGGCAGGCCCGGTCCCTGCTGCTGGTCGTCCAGTCCTTCGCGCTGTCGCTGCGCACGATGACCGACGAGGAGGACCCCGCCCTGGACAGCGAGGCGCTTCTCGCGGAACTGCGGACCATCCTGGAGAGGACCCTGACACCATGAGCTCCGGCAGCAGCCCCGCCGTTCCCGGCCGTACGGCCCCGGGCACCTCCCTCACCGCCGAGCGCCGTGCGCGCGAACTGGCCCGGACCGTCGGCGGTGAGACCGTGGACGTCCTGGTGGTCGGTCTCGGCGCGACCGGTGCCGGGGCCGCGCTGGACGCCGCGGCGCGGGGACTGAGCGTCGCCGCGATCGACGCCCACGACCTGGCCTTCGGCACCTCCCGGTGGAGCTCCAAACTCGTCCACGGCGGGCTGCGCTACCTCGCCTCCGCGCAGCTCGACGTCGCGCACGAGAGCGCGGTGGAGCGCGGGGTGCTGATGGAACGCACCGCTCCCCACCTGGTCGGCGCGCAGCCGTTCGTCCTGCCCCTCACCCCGCTGGTCTCGCGCGGTCAGGCCGCCCTGGCCCGGGCCGGCTTCCGCGCGGGCGACGGACTGCGGATGGCGGCGCGCACCGCCCGCGCCACACTGCCGGCGCCACGCGGGCTCTCCGCGGTGGAGACCCGCCACCTCGCGCCCGCCCTGCGCGGCGCGGGCCTGCGCGGCGGCCTGCTGTCCTGGGACGGCCGGCTCACCGACGACGCCCGCCTGGTCACCGCGATCGCCCGTACGGCGGCGGGACGCGGCGCGCGGATCCTGACCCGGGTACGAGCACTGCGACTCACCGGCTCCGGTGCCCGGGTGCGGGACGAACTGACCGGTGAGGAGGGAGAGATCAGGGCCCGCGCCGTGATCAACGCCTCCGGAGTGTGGGCGGGCGGCCTGGTGGACGGCATCCGGGTACGGCCCTCGCGCGGCACCCACCTCGTACTGCGCGCCGACCGGCTCGGCCCGCTGCCGGCCGGGCTGCACATCCCGGTGCCCGGGGAGACCAACCGCTTCGTGCTGGTGCTGCCGCAGGGCGACGGCCGGGTCTACGTCGGGCTCACCGACGAACCCGTCGAGGGCGACATCCCGGATGTGCCGGAGGTCCCCGAGTCCGACATCGGCTTCCTGCTCGACGTGCTGGCCTCCGCCCTGGACGTCTCCGTCCACCGCGACGACGTGGCCGGCGCGTTCGCGGGTCTGCGTCCGCTGCTGGACACCACGTCGGCGGCCGGGTCCGGCGCGGCGCCGCGGACCGCGGACATCTCCCGCAGGCACGCGGTGCTGACCTCCGCGGACGGCGTGATCACCGTGGTCGGCGGCAAGCTGACCACCTACCGGCGTATGGCCGAGGACGCGGTCGACACCGCCGTCGCCACGCACCGCCTGACCGCGGGCCCCTCCCCCACGGCCGCCCTGCCCCTGGTGGGCGCCGCCTCGCCACAGCTGCTGGCCACCCTCCAGGCACCGCGCCGTCTGGTCCGCCGCTACGGCGCCGAGGCCCCGGCCGTCCACGCCCTGGGCGCCCGGAATCCACGCCTGCGCGAACCCGTCCTGGACGGCCACCCCGTCACCCACGCCGAACTCGTCTGGGCCCTCCGCCACGAGGGCGCCCTCGACGAGTCCGACCTCCTCGACCGCCGCACCCGCATCGGCCTGATCCCCTCGGACCGCACAGCGGCCCTCTCGACGGCACGAAAGGCGGTGGGCGAGGCGCTGGGATCCCGGTGAACACGCCTTGGCACCACGCTCCCGGTACCTGCCGGACACGGGCCCGGGCCCGCCCGGCGGGCGTGGACCACAAGGGCCGGCCGATCGACCGCCGCGGGCCCGGTGGCACACCACCGCGCGCCGGTCACTGTCGTCGGTGGCGGAACCCGACCGGCGCGCCGCCGGAAGCGGGCCCGCACGCGGGCTCGGGCCGCGGGGACCGGGCTCGGCTCGTACAGGCCGGCCACCCGGGACCGAAGGCCGCCGCCGCGAGCCAGTCGTCCACGGCCGAGAAACGGCCAAACGCCCGGACCCGATCGCCGCACCCGCCCCACGGGCCGGGTGCGGCACAGGTCACCGGGGCCGCCCCGGGACCAGTGGCACAGGAAGTTCGCCGTGGGTACGGGCGGCCGGCCGCCATGTCGGCTCAGGCTGCCAGGGCCGGGCCCGAGGTGAGGCGGCTGAGGAGTTCGGCGTGGTGGAGGGTGGCCACCGGGGACAGGAGGTCGGGGTGGCGGAGGAGTGCCGCCGCGCGGCGGTCGCTGTCGTCGGGGGCGAGCAGGCGGCGGAACTCGATCGGCGCGACCGAGGGGTCGGCGAGCGCGTCCACCGCGCGGTCGGCCAGTTCGGCGTCGGTGAGCAGGCAGGCGGCCCAGCTCGCGACGACCTCGTCGACCCAGGTGCGCCAGGCGTGGACGTCCGGATCGTCGGTCTCGGCGCCGTCCGCGCCGGTGATCCAGTCCAGGCGGGCCGAGCCTCCGGGGCCGGCCATCGTGACCAGAGCGGCGTCCATGGGCGTCGGGTAGCGCAGCCAGGCCGCGACCGTGACCGCCTGGCGCGCCTGCACCTCGCAGAGGGCGGCGGCGAGCGCGCCGCCGGACTCCGGGTAGGCGCTGGTCAGCCAGTGGGTGGTGGCGGCGATGAGCGGGGAGAGATCTTCGTGCACTGCCGGGCCATTCGAGCTGTTCACGGATGAAAAGGACTTGTGAAACGGTAGCTCCCGACCCTCGGGGAAAAATATGACGCAGGCCGCCTTCGGGGCGTGGCTTCTGCCACATTCGCCATGTGCACGGCGCCGAAGGCGGCCTGGTCCGCAAAGTACCGGTGCCGGTCAGGCCCCGGAGGGGAAACGTTCCCAGACGCGGTGGGCGCCCAGGAGCCGGGTGATCTGCTCCAGTGTGGAGGTGCCGCTGTCGCCGAGGATCACGCCGGGCGCGTCGGTGGGCACACCGGCCGCCTCGAGCGCGGCCTCGGCGCCCTTCCAGGCGCCGATCGCCTTGCCGTGCCGGAAGGCCTCCGACAGCAGCAGGCTGACGCGCGGGTCGTGGGTCGCCTGCTGTACGGAGGGCAGGCCGGACTTGGCGTCGCGGGCCCCGTAGGCGTCGGTGCCCACACCCGGCGTACCGGCGATCAGGACGGCGTCGAACTCGACGGACCGCGCGGTGGCGTAGGTGCGCTGGACGGTCAGCGCCCCGTCGCCGTTGCTGAGCTTGCCGCCGGACGGCGCGATGACGAGGGGGACCATGCCCCCGGCGAGCACGGCCTCGCGCACGGCGCGCACGCCGTCCAGGTCGCCGTCCGGCCCGGCGACGATGCCGATGATCCTGCCGTCCGTGGGCCAGGTGTGCCCGACCTGGGACAGCGCCGGGCTGGGCCGCACGTCGGCCAGGGGCACGGTCGGCCGGGGCGCCGGCAGCCCGAGGCCCTTGGCGACCTCCGCGCACAGCTCGGGGTCGATGTTGGCCAGGACCTGCAGGCCCCGTTCCTTGACGGCCTGCTCGTAGCACTTGCCGAGCTCGAAGGTGTAGGCGCCGATGATGTGCTCGCGCTCCACCGGGCTCATGCTGAGCCAGAACCGGCGCGGCTGGCTGAAGTGGTCCGCGAACGTCTCCGGCGCCTCGCGGACCTTCTTCCCCTCCGGGACGCGTACGGGCGTCTCGATGTACGCCCCCGTGTCCGCGCCCGCGGTGAAGGGGCAGCCGCCGTCCAGGGAGTTGGGACGGTAGGGCGCGACGCCCCGGTGCACGGCCGTCTGGTGGAAGCTGTCGCGCAGCATGTCGTTGACCGGCGCGTGCGTGCGGTTGACCGGGATCTGCCCGAAGTTGGGGCCGCCCAGGCGAGTGATCTGGGTGTCCAGGTAGGAGAACAGGCGTCCGGCGAGCAGCGGGTCGTCGGTGATGTCGATGCCGGGCACGAGATGGCCGGGGTGGAAGGCGACCTGCTCGGTCTCCGCGAAGAAGTTCGACGGGTTGCGGTTGAGGACGAGCCGTCCGATGGGCTGCACGGGGGCGAGCTCCTCGGGGACGATGTTCGTCGGGTCCAGCAGGTCGATGCCCTCGAAGGTCTGCTCGGGGGTGTCGGGGAAGGTCTGGATGCCCAGTTCCCACTCGGGGTGGGCGCCCGCCTCGATGGCGTCGGCGAGGTCCCGGCGGTGGAAGTCGGGGTCGACGCCGTTGATGATCTGCGCCTCCTCCCACACCAGCGAGTGCACGCCCAGCTTCGGCTTCCAGTGGAACTTCACCAGTGTCGTCTTCCCCTCGGCGTCGACCAGGCGGAAGGTGTGGATGCCGAAGCCCTCCATCGTCCGGAACGAGCGCGGGATGCCCCGGTCGGACATGTTCCACAGCGTGTGGTGGGTGGCTTCGGTGTGCAGGGTGACGAAGTCCCAGAAGGTGTCGTGGGCGCTCTGCGCCTGGGGGATCTCCCGGTCCGGGTGCGGCTTGCCGGCGTGGATGACGTCGGGGAACTTGATGGCGTCCTGGATGAAGAAGACCGGGATGTTGTTGCCGACCAGGTCGAAGACGCCCTCGCTGGTGTAGAACTTGGTCGCGAATCCGCGGGTGTCCCGTACCGTGTCGGCCGACCCCCGGGAGCCCAGCACGGTGGAGAACCGTACGAAGACCGGGGTTTCGACGTCCTTGGCGAGGAAGGCCGCCTTGGTCACGGAGGCCGCCGTCCCGTAGCCCGTGAAAACACCGTGCGCCGCCGCGCCGCGGGCGTGGACCACGCGCTCGGGGATGCGCTCGTGGTCGAAGTGCATGATCTTCTCGCGCAGGTGGTGGTCCTGCAGCAGGACGGGACCGCGGGGCCCGGCCTTGAGCGAGTGGTCGGTGTCGTAGAGGCGTGCGCCCTGGGCGGTGGTCAGGTAGCTCCCGGCCTGGGCCATCCTGGCCTGGTCCGCACCCGTCGGCTGTCCCGTCGGGGAGTAGGTGTCCGGGCCGGACTGGTCCGGCTTGGGCGGCAGCGGCTCCCTGGGCTCCGTCGGCTCGGCGACGGACGGTGACTCGGGACCGGGCTTGCCGGGGATGCCCTCCTCCGGTCCCGCGCCGTCGCCCCGCAGGGCGTCGGTCACCTTCTGCGCTGCCTTCTTCATGGCCTCACTCATGAGTACCGTTTCCTCTGTTTGTCGGCCGTACCGCGGTACGCCGCGGCCGTGTGCTGTCCGAGATGCCGGTCGTCGCCCGCCGAGCGTGGCCGCCGGGCCCGTGCCGTCCGGGCCGCGGGAAGCGCGCAGGGCATGCGCGGGTCGGCGGGCGTGGGCTCGCACCGGGCGAGCCGAGTGAACAAAATGCCCTAGAAGGGCATCGGTCTGGTCAATCTCTCACGGCGCGGCGATCGGCGCATGGGACGTACAACGGGGGAGTGAACCCGCTGGGTCGTCACCTGTGCGCTCCCCTCGTGGGCCTGCCCTCTTCCGTGCCCGGCCGCCCCGACCGCCCCACCCACGTACCCGGGGCAGGGCGCTCAAGGCATGCGGACCACGCTCGGTTACAGTGACGCGCCGACGAGGACGGGGAGAGACGTGGTGGGAACCGGGGCGGGGACGGCGTGGCGGGGTGCGGCGGCCGTGTTGGTGCTGCTGGGCGGGGCGCTGACGGCCTGTTCGGGGGCGTCGGAATCGGTGGACGGCGCGGCTCCGGCAGCCGTCTCGTCCGCCACGGCGGCGGACGAGACGGCTGCCGCCCGCAGCGGGGGCTCCGTCGGCGCCCGCGGTTCGGCCTGCGAGCTTCCCGTCACCTTCGACATCGCCGCGGACTGGAAGGCCGAGGCCGTGGACCGGACGGCCGGGGACTCCCCCGCCGCCGAGGAGGCCGCCGACGTGCTCCTGCGCCAGGGCCCGGTGACCGCCGTGTGCGAGATCGACGCCAAGCCCGCCGGGAACATCGGCTTCCTGCGCGTGTGGACCGGCGCCCCGGGCGCGGGTGACGCGCGTACGGTGCTGCGGGCCTTCGTGGCCGCCGAGGGCGCCGTGAGCAAGGAGAAGTACCGCCCGTTCGAGGCGGGCGGGCTCGAGGGTGTCGAGGTCGAGTACCTCCGCAGGAGCGAGGTCCTCGACGAGTCGAAGCAGGAACGCGCCCTGGCCGTCAGCACTTCCAAGGGCCCGGTCGTCCTGCACCTGGGCGGCCTGGACACCGGGGAGCACCAGCAGATGCTCCCCGCCTACGAACTCGCCAAGAGGACCCTGCGCACCGCCTGAGCAGCACGCGCCCCGCCGCGGAGGACCGCTCACACCGTGTCGGAGCGGGTGCGCCGGGTACCCGACCGGGGCGCGGAAGGCCGTCCTGCCCGGCCAGGCAGCCGACTGTTCGGTTCGGTGAATGGAGTGGTCATGACTCGGAACGGAGGCGACGCGGCTCCCGCCCGGCGAGCGGGACCCCCCGACCTTCGTCCGGCGGCGGACGGGGGCGGACAGCCGGCACCCCACGGACCGGAGCCGCCGGACCGGCACCTGCCCCGTGACCGCAACCAGGCCATCCTGGAGGCGGCCAAGCAGGTGGGCGCCCTGCTGAAGCGGAAGGGGCACGCCTTCGCGCTGGCCGGAAGCGTGGCCGCCTACGCCCACGGCGGCAGCGAGAACCTGCAGCACGACGCCGACTTCTGCGTACGGCCCGCCGACGCCGAAGGGGTCGCCGACACGCTGCGCGAGGGCGGCCTGACCGTCTACGCCCCGCCCGAGGACTGGCTGATCAAGGCCAAGTGCTTCGACCAGGACGTCGACATCATCTTCGAACTGGCCCACCAGCCCGTCTCCCCGGAGATGCTCACCCGGGCCGAGGAGTTGCCGGTCGACTCGGTGCGCATGCCCGTCCTCTCACCGACCGATCTGCTGTGGAGCCTGATCGGCGCCTTCTCCGAGCACCACTGCGACTTCGGGGCCGTACTGCCGGTCGCCCGTGCGCTGCGGGAGAAGGTCGACTGGGACCGCGTCCGGCGGGAGTGCGGGGACGAGCCCATGCCCGCCGCCTTCTTCTTCCTTCTCGAACGCCTCGACGTCATCGCCCCGCAGAAGGAGCAGCCATGAGCAACCACGGCGCAGAGCGGTCGTCCGGCGCTCCGGGCGCCGGCGACAACCTGGAGTACCGCGTCGCCCGTCTCAAGGAGCGGATCGCCGCCGGCCCCCTGGCCGAACTGGGTGTGCGGCTGGAGGTGCGCGGCGAGACGGTGCTGCTGACCGGCACCGTTCCGACAGCGCAATGCCGGGACGAGATCTGCCGCGTCGTCGACGAGGAGCTGGCCGGCAACCGGGTCCACTGCGACGTCGTCGTCGCCGACGCCTCCTCCCCCGACCGCGCGGAGGACCTCACATGATCCGGATAGCAGCCGTCGGAGACATCCACATGGCACCCGAGAGCCAGGGCACGCTCCGGCCCGCGTTCGACACGCTGCCCGAGTGCGCCGACGTCCTGCTGCTGGCCGGGGACCTCACCCGGCACGGCACGCCGGAGGAGGCCCGGGTGGTGGCACGGGAGATCCGGGACCTGCCGGTGCCGGTCGTGGCCGTCCTCGGCAACCACGACCACCACGACGAACGGCCCGAGGAGGTCACCGCCGTCCTGGAGGACGCCGGCGCCCAGGTCCTGGAGGGACGCGGTGTCGTCGTGCCCTGCGGCGGGGCGCGCGTCGGTGTCGCCGGCACCAAGGGGTTCGGCGGCGGCTTCGTCGGCCGCTGCGCGGGCGAGTTCGGCGAACCGCTGATGAAGGAGTTCGTCCGGTACACCCGCCGCTGCGCGGACGGGCTGCGTACGTCGCTGGAGCAGCTGGGCGAGCAGGGGTGCGACGTACGGATCGCGCTGACCCACTACTCCCCCGTGCCGGAGACGCTCGCCGGTGAGCCGCTGGAGATCTACCCGTTCCTCGGCAGCTATCTGCTGGCCGAGGCGATCGACACGGCCGGCGCCGACCTCGCCGTGCACGGCCACGCGCACGCCGGTACGGAGAACGGCATGACCAGCGGCGGCGTCCGGGTCCGCAATGTCGCCCAGCCGGTCATCGGGCGGGCCTTCCACGTCTACCACGTGCACGCACGGGAACCGGTGGCGGCCGGCGCGCCCGGGGAACGGTCCGGCTGACCGGCCGGCCACGCGCCCACGGCCGTGCGGCGAGGCTGCGGCCTCCTGCCCCTGCCGAGGCAGGGGGCTCGTACCCTGGGGCCGTGCACATCTGTTTCGTCTGCAGCGGGAACATCTGCCGTTCGCCGTCCGCCGCGCTGGTGTTCGCCGAGCGGCTGCGCCGGGAAGGGCTCGAGGACGCGGTGCGGGTCACCAGCGCCGGCATCGGCCCATGGCACGTCGGAGAGGCCATCGACGAGCGGGCCGGTGAGGTGCTCGCCCGGCACGGCTACCCGGTCGAGCACGTCGCCGCGCAGGTCGGGGCCGAGCACCTGGACGCCGATCTGTTCCTGGCCATGGACGGCGGTCACGAGAAGGCGCTACGGCGACTTGTCGACGACCCCTCCCGGGTGCGGCTGCTGCGCTCCTTCGACCCGGACGCGACCGGCGACCTCGACGTGCCCGACCCGTACTACGGCGGCCCGGAGGGGTTCGACGAGGTGCTGGCCATGATCGAGGCCGCGATGCCCGGTCTGCTCGCCTGGGTGCGCGAGCGCCTCGCCGTATGACCGGCCGTCCGACGGCCGGCGCCGACGACGATCCGGGTGCCGCGGCCGCCCGGCTGACCGAGCGGCCGGTGACCGGCCGGCGCCCGCTGTCCGGGGCCCTCACCGAGGTGACACTCGACGGCGGCCGGGTGGTCGTGGTCAAGCGCGGCGACGATCCGGGGGCGGTGCGGGCCGAGGCCGCCGGACTGCGCTGGCTCGCCGAGGCGGGCGCGGTGCGGGTCCCGGCGGTGCACGGCCACGACCGGCGCTGGCTGGTGACCGACCGGGTTCCCCCCGGCCGGCCGAGCCCGCGGGCGGCGGCCCGGTTCGGCCGCGACCTGGCCGCGCTCCATGCCGCCGGGGCGCCCGCGTTCGGGGCCCCGCCGCCCGGCGGACCGCGGGAGGCGTACATCGGGCTCGCGCCGATGCGCAACGTTCCCGGCCCCGACTGGCCGCGCTGGTACGCCGAGTACCGTGTGCTGCCCTATCTGCGCCGCGCGGTCGACGACGGCACCCTGCGCACCGCCGAGGCGGCCGTGATCGAAGGCGCCCTGGAGCGGCTGCCCGAGCTGGCCGGCCCCGCCGAACCGCCCGCTCGGCTCCACGGCGACCTGTGGAACGGCAACGTACTGTGGGGCGCGGACGGCGAGGCCTGGCTGATCGACCCGGCCGCGCACGGCGGGCACCGGGAGACCGACCTGGCGATGCTCCACCTGTTCGGCTGCCCGCATCTGGACCGGGTGCTGGCCGGATACCAGGAAGTCGCGCCTCTCGCCGACGGCTGGGCCGGCCGTATCGGGCTGCACCAGCTCTTCCCGCTGCTGGTGCACACAGTGTTGTTCGGGCGCGGGTACGCCGGACAGGCGGTCGCGGCGGCCCGCGGCGCCGGCCGGTGACCCTACGCGCCGCCCTCCACCAGCCGGGCGAGGTTGTCCAGGGCCGTGCGCGTACCCAGCTCGTTGTCGGCGCGCGGCACCCCCTCGGGAATGCCCTCGTGCACGATCACGACCTCCGTACCGCCGTCCGCCTCGGTGAGCGACGTGGTCATCGTCATCGTGCCGTGCAGGGTGTCGTCGTCGGTCTCGAACTCGAGCACCTCGACCACCAGACGGCCGGGCACGAGCCGGGCGAAGTGGCCCTTGTAGATGTCCGTGCGGACGCCCGACTTGCCCCGGGCGCCCGGCTCGTCGTACGTCAGGGACACCCGGAACGTGCCGCCCTCACGGACGTCGAACGTGTGGACGTGACCGGTCATGCCGGCCGGGACGCGCCACTGCGCCACCGCGTCCGGGTCGACCAGGGCCCGGTAGACGGCGGCGGGAGAGGCCTGCACCCGCCGTGAGACTCGCGTGGCATACATGAAGGCAACGTACCCGGGAGCCACGGGGCCGGTGTGTGGTCGAACGCCTCGATGGCCATCCAACCACCCACCGTCCAAGGTGGGATGACGATGGCCGGGACACCGGGCGCCCGGTGTCGAACCGTAACGCGTGCCGTCGGACCCAGGAGTCCACGGTGTGTCAACTCGGCCATGATTGTCCCTCCTTGAGCGGGGAGAAGCTCTCAGGCCTGCCGGCGGTCCGGGCCGGAGACGGGCAAGTACCCCGTATATGGGGAGGGTTGACCAACCGTGCCCGGTGGGCGGCACCGTCGGCCAGGCAACCCCGGCTGCCGACCCGCGGGTCCTGGAAGCACCCGCACGGCCGGGGCGTCGGCGTACCGGGGGGCCATGATCGGTGCTGCGTGGTACGCGGGCGGGTGCGCGGTAGGCTGCCGGTGTCGGAGGTTGCGGCCGACGTCACCCTTGCACTGGTGCGCGCGGCCGGGAGAAGGGTGGGCGCGGATGGACTGGCGTGAGTTCGCCGAACAGATGGCCCGGCTCGCCCGGCGTCTGCTGGCGCAGGAGTCCACCCAGGAGACGCTCGACGAGGTCGTTCAGGCGGCCGTCGAGCTGATCGAGGGGTGCGAGGCCTCCGGGATCCTGGCCCTGCGCAAGGGGCGTGCCGTGACCCTGGCCGCGAGCGGGGACGTGGTGGTGGAGTCCGACCGGCTGCAGGGAGAACTGGGCGAGGGGCCCTGCTTCGACGCCGCCCGGCGGGTCAACGGGGACCGGATGTTCCGCATCTCGGACCTCACGCAGCCGCAGCCGGACTGGCCGCGGTACGCGCCGGCCGCCCGTGAGCTGGGCATCGGCAGCATGATGGGCTTCCTGCTGTACACCCACGACGACGACCTCGGGGCCCTCAACATCTACTCCAGCCGTCCCGGCGCCTTCACCCCGGACAGCGAGACGGCCGGCTGGCTGCTCGCCTCGCACGCCGCCGTCGCCCTGGCCAGCGCCCGGGCCGTCGACCAGCTCGAACACGCGCTGGAGACCCGGCACGCCATCGGCGAGGCCATGGGCATCCTGCGCGAACGCCACCGCCTGAGCGAGGACGACGCCTTCGCCGTCCTGCGCCGCATCTCCCAGCACCACAACGTCAAACTCCGCGACGTGGCCCAGAACATCCGCTCCGACCCCCGCAAGCAGAGCTGACACACCCGGCCGGCCGCCCATCCGGGCTCCGCACACCGACGGTGTGGTGGCCCCTCGCCTCGGCGGGTACGGCAGTGTAGACATGGCACATGGTCCGACTCCCGGGTCGAACCGGTACCCGGTCGACCCGCCGTTCCGGTGGCCAGCGCCTTCAGCTCGCGCCTGGCCCTGGTCGGCGAGCGCGCGAGCGGGGCGGGCGGCGACCGGGACGGGGTGGGACGGCGCTGGGCGTGCGCAGCGTGGCCGGGCAGGTGTTCGTACTGCAGGTCGTCATCGTGCTGCTGCTGGTCGTGGCCGCGGTGGTGGCGCTGGTACTGCAGGTGCGGTACGACAGCGTCCAGGAGGCCCGCGACCGCTCCCTCGCCGTCGCCGAGACGTTCGCCAACGCGCCGGGCACCCGCGAGGCGCTCACCGCGCCCGACCCGGCGGTGGTCCTGCAGCCGCGGGCCGAGGCCGCCCGCAGGGGGGCGCACGTCGACTTCATCGTCGTGATGAACACCAAGGGGGTCCGCTACACCCACCCCCAGCCGGACCGCATCGGCAAGAACTTCGTCGGCACCCTCCAGCCCGCGCTGGCCGGCGGCACCGTCGTGGAGGAGGTCAACGGCACCATCGGCCGGCTGGTGCAGGCCGTCGTGCCGGTCGAGGCGCCGGACGGCAAGGTGGTGGGCCTGGTGTCGGCCGGCATCACCACCAGGAACGTGGGCGGTCACGCGGACCGGCAGCTGCCGGTCGTCCTGGGCGCCGCGGCCGTGGGGCTCGCCCTCGCCACGGCGGGGACGGCACTGGTCAGCAGGCGGCTGCTGCGCCAGACCCACGGGCTGGGCCCGGGCGAGATGACCCGGATGTACGAACACCACGACGCGGTGCTGCACTCCGTCCGCGAGGGCGTGATCATCGTCGGTGCCGACGGAGAGCTGCTGCTCGCCAACGACGAGGCGCACCGCCTGCTCGACCTGCCCGAGGACGCCGAGCAGCGCCACGTGCTCGACCTCGGGCTCGACCCCGACACCGCCGACCTGCTGGCCTCCGGCCGGATCGCCACCGACGAGGTGCGCCTGGTCGGCGACCGGCTGCTGGCGATCAACCAGCGCCCCACGGACCTGGACGGCGGCCCGCCGGGCAGCGTGGCCACGCTGCGCGACTCCACGGAGCTGCGCGCCCTGTCCGGCCGGGCGGAGGAGGCCCGGGAACACCTCAGTCTGCTCTACGACGCCGGGGTGGGCGTCGGCACGACACTGGACGTGACCCGGACCGCCGAGGAACTCGTCGAGGTGGCCGTTCCGCGGTTCGCGGACTTCGCCACCGTCGACCTGTACGACGCCGTGCTGGCCGGCGAGGACCCGGAGCCGGAGGCCGTGCTGCGGCGCACGGCGTACGGCGGGATCCGCGAGGGCGCCCCGCTGTACCCGGTCGGCGAGCAGATCCGCTTCGTCCTCTCCTCGCCGCAGACGCACAGTCTCCGGACCCGCCGGCCGGTCCTCGAACCCCGCCTGGAAGCGGCTCCGGGCTGGCACGCCCAGGATCCCGAGCGCGCCGGCCGGGTGCTGGAGTACGGCATCCACTCGCTGATCACCGTGCCGGTACAGGCGGGCAGCCTGGTGCTGGGCCTGGTCAGCTTCTGGCGCTCGCGCAAGGAGGAGCCCTTCGACACCGAGGAGCTCGCCCTGGCCGAGGAGCTGGTCGCGCGGGCCGCGGTCTCCATCGACAACGCCCGCCGCTACACCCGCGAGCACGGGCTGGCGGTCACCCTGCAGCGCAGCCTGCTGCCGCGCAGCCTGCCCGAGCAAGGCGCCCTGGACATCGCCTACCGCTATCTGCCCGCGCAGGCGGGCGTGGGCGGGGACTGGTTCGACGTACTGCCGCTGTCCGGGGCGCGGGTCGCGCTCGTCGTCGGCGACGTGGTCGGGCACGGGCTGCACGCCGCGGCCACGATGGGACGGCTGCGGACCGCGGTCAGCAACTTCTCCGCCCTGGACCTGCCGCCCGAGGAGCTGCTCGGACTGCTGGACGAGCTGGTCGTCCGCATCGACCAGGACGAGAGGGCGGACAGCACCGACGCCCCCGTGACCGGCGCGACCTGTCTGTACGCGGTCTACGATCCGGTCTCCCGGCGCTGTGCCGTGGCCCGCGCCGGCCATCCGCCGCCCGCCGTGATCGCGCCGGACGGCGGCGTGGCGTTCCCCGACGTGCCCGCCGGCCCCCCGCTCGGACTGGGCGGGCTGCCGTTCGAGACGGCCGAGCTGGAGCTCGCGGAGGGCAGCCGGCTGGTGCTGTACACCGACGGGCTGGTGGAGAGCCGGGAGCGGGACATCGACACCGGCCTCGAGGAGCTGCGCACCGCGCTGTCCTCGGCCGGCGAGTCGCCCGAGGAGACGTGCCGGGCCGTGCTGGACGCCCGGCGGCCGTTCCGGCCGGGCGACGACATCGCACTGCTCGTCGCCCGCACCCGGGCCCTGGGCCCCGAGCGGTTCGCCGAGTGGAACGTGCCGGACGACCCGGCGGCCGTCGCGGACGTGCGCGCCGCGGTGACCCGGCGGCTGACCCGGTGGGGGCTTCAGGAGCTGACGTTCACCACCGAGCTGATCCTCAGCGAGCTGGTCACCAACGCGATCCGCTACGGCGCCGAGCCCATCCGCGTACGGGTGCTGCGTGACCGCACCCTGATCTGCGAGGTCTTCGACAGCAGCAACACCTCACCGCACCTGCGCTACGCCGCGAGCACGGACGAGGGCGGCCGCGGACTGTTCCTCGTCGCCCAGATGACCGAGCGGTGGGGCACCCGCTACACACCCACCGGCAAGGTCATCTGGGCCGAGCAGCCCCTCCCCCTCCCGACGCCGACCGGCAACCGCGTCGACTGACGCAGAGCGCACCGGCCCGGGACCCCTGCGAGGGGTCCCGGGCCGGTGCGGCGCACGCGTGCCGTCAGCCGCCGCCCAGGCGCGAGCGCAGCAGTCCCTTGCCCATCTCGGCGCCCTTGCGGAACAGCTCCACGACCTCGTTGTCCTTGTCCCGCTCCGCGTCCTGGATGTACTGCTCCAGCCTCAGCGCGTTGTTCAGGCACGCCTCGACGTACCAGATGAGGTTGTAGTCCTTGTCCCGCGTGCCGGTGACGTCACCGGTCTCGGTACCGCTCGTCATGCGGACCTCCTCCGCGGTGGGGTCTTCTTCCTTCGTCGTCGGTGCCCGCCGGGTACCCGCCCGCGCCCCGGCGACACACGGCGTCAGCCCAGGGCACGGTCGAGGTTGTAGGCGGCGCTGATCAGCGACAGGTGGGTGAACGCCTGCGGGAAGTTGCCCTGCTGCTCGCCGGTGGGGCCGATCTCCTCGGCGTACAGGCCGAGATGGTTG
Organism: Streptomyces sp. JNUCC 63; assembly: GCF_054366325.1. Lineage (NCBI taxonomy): Bacteria > Bacillati > Actinomycetota > Actinomycetes > Kitasatosporales > Streptomycetaceae > Streptomyces > Streptomyces sp. JNUCC 63. The sequence continues at coordinate 259,945 of NZ_CM135963.1, forward strand.
GCGTAGGTGAGCATCTTCTCGAAGGCGAGGCGGGCCTCGTCCAGGCGGCCGGCCCGGGTGAGGGCCTCGACGTACCAGAACGAGCAGATGGAGAACGTGCCCTCGTCGCCGCGCAGTCCGTCGGGGCTGGCCTGCGGGTCGTAGCGGTAGACGAGCGAGTCGGAGACCAGGTCCTCGGTCAGCGCGTCCAGGGTGGACAGCCACTTGGGGTCGGTGGGCGCGATGAACTTCGCCAGCGGCATCATCAGTACGGCGGCGTCGAGCACGTCCCCGCCCTCGTACTGCACGAAGGCCTGCCGCGCCTCGGACCAGCCGCGGTCCATGATGCGGCGGTAGATGGCGTCCCGGCTCCGCCGCCAGCTCAGCAGGTCGGCGGGCAGGCCGCGGCGGTTGGCCAGCCGGATGGCGCGTTCGATGGCCACCCAGCACATCAGGCGGGAGTACAGGAAGTTCTTCCGGCCGCCCCGGGTCTCCCAGACGCCCTCGTCGGGCTGGTCCCAGTTCCGGCAGACCCACTCCACCAGAGCGGACACGTCGTCCCACTGGGCGCTGGAGATCGGCTGGGCCCACTTGTCGTAGAGGTAGATGGAGTCGATCAGGGCGCCGTAGATGTCGAGCTGGAGCTGGTCGGCGGCGGCGTTGCCGACCCGTACGGGGGCGGAGCCGAGATGGCCCTCGAGGTGGGCGAGTTCACGCTCGGGCAGGTCGGTGCGGCCGTCGATGCCGTACATGATCTGCAGCGGGCCGGTGCCCTTGCCGTCGCCGGGGCTGATGTGCCGGGTCAGGAACCGCATGAACGCCTCGGCCTCGCCGGCGAAGCCGAGCCGCAGCAGCGCGTAGACGGCGAACGCGGCGTCGCGCACCCAGACATAGCGGTAGTCCCAGTTGCGCTCACCGCCGATCCGCTCGGGCAGGCTCGTGGTGGGCGCGGCGACGATGGCGCCGGTCGGGGCGTAGGTGAGCAGCTTCAGGGTGAGGGCGGAGCGGTGGACCATCTCCCGCCAGCGGCCGCGGTAGCGGGACTGGGCGAGCCAGTGGCGCCAGTAGGCGACCGTGGCGGCGAACTGCTCCTCGGCCTCGGTGTGGGCGCACCGCCGCGGGGCCACGGCGCCGCCGACCTGGTCCAGGGCGAAGACGGCCGACTCGCCCTCGGCGAGCTTGAACTCCGCCCGCAGGTCCGGGCCGTCGGTCTCCAGGGGCACGGTGGCCGTCAGGGAGAGCGAACCGACCGCGGACTCGAACAGGACGGTACGGCCCTCCGTGCGGACCGTGTGCGGGTCGGCGCCGTAGTTGAAGCGGGGCGCCACCCGGGCCCGGAACGGCAGGGTGCCGCGTACGCACAGCACCCGGCGGATGAGCCGGTGCCGCTCGGCCTCGGCGGATTCCCGGCGGTCTCCGGTCACCGGCATGAAGTCCTGCACCTCACCGACGCCGTCCTCGGTGAAGAACCGGGTGATCAGCACGTTGGTGTCGGGGAAGTAGAACTGCTTGGTGCGGGCCGCCTCGGCCACGGCGAGTTCGAAGCAGCCGCCGCGCTCGGCGTCCAGGACGGAGGCGAAGACGCTCGGGGCGTCGAAGGAGGGGCAGCAGTACCAGTCGATCGTGCCGTCGGTGCCGACGAGGGCGACGGTGCGCAGGTCGCCGATCAGGCCGTGGTCGGCGATCGGCACGTAGCGGGGTGTGCCCGGCCCGGGCCGCCGGCTTCGGGTGTCGGCCATCGCGGCTGCCTCCCTTCCAGCTCTTCCAGCTTAGGGCCCTTCTGACGGATCTCCGGGGAAGAAGGAGCGGCGTCCGGTGCGTGCTCCGGGGGTCCCCCCTGCTCGAAGAGCTTGGGGAAGTGCCGGGCGTCGCGACGCCGCGGAGATCCGTCAGAAGGGCCCGGGGGCGGGCGGTGGGGACGGAGGTTTTCCGGCGCGGTGGGCAGGTACCCCTTCTGCGCAGCGGGCCCTTCCGGATGCAGGGTGCGGCTCGGCGGGCAATCGTAGGAGGAGGTCCCGCTTCCCGCAGCACGGGGGCCGCAGTCCGGACCCGAGCAGGGGCCCAGCCGGACCCGAGGAGGACACATGTCGACGTCACAGCCCGATGCATCCCGCTCGTCGGGGGACCGTTGCACCCCCGACCGCGTCCTTCACGCCCGTAACGGCACCGACGTCTCGCCCGAGGACGTGGTGCTGGCCGCGGGCCGCGACATCACCCCGCGCAACCTGGAGTGGGCCAGGCGCAAGCTCGAAACGGAGGGTCCGGCCGCCCTGGACAAGTTGCTGCCCTAGCCGGGGTCCGGTCGTCGCACTCGTGAGCGCGGCGACCGGGCCTTGAGCCGCGAGAGGGCCGGAGCCCCGGGGCTCCGGCCCTCTCGCCCTGGACTGGAGAAGGCCGGGGCTTCGCCGGGCGGGCCGGGGACCGGCTCACCAAGGACCGGGTGCCGCTCGGTCAGGAGGCGCCGTCGTCCGGCAGCGTGTCGTCGTCGACGACGTGCACGGCGGCCTCCTCCGCGCCGGCGGCTCCCGCGTCGACGCCCTTGCCGGCGGCGATCTCCTCCTTGGTGGTGTCGGTGTGGGCGCCCTCGTCCGGGGCGACGAGGCGGCCGGCGCGGTCCGTGCCCGCCTCGGGGTCGATCGGCTCGCCCTCGCCGCCGGGCAGGTCGCCCACGGCGTCCCCCTGCGGCTCGTCCGCGTCGGGCTGTTCCTGGGCCAGCCTCTGGTCGAGGCTCTCACCCTCCTGCTGTTCGGCGGCCGTCGTGCCGTACTTGGTGACGCCCAGCGGCTTCTCCGGCGGGGAGAACCCCTCGTCGAGAGCGTCGTCGTAGGTCCGCTCGCCCACCGCGTTCTGCATGTCCAGCGGCGCGGCGTCCTCCTGTTCCTCGTTGCTGCCGGTGGGCTGATAGGCGTCGTCGGCCATCGGATCGGTGCTCACGGGTTCCTCCTCGCGGCGACTGGGGCGTCAGCGTGTCGTGATCCGCGTTTCCCGCAGGGCCCGGCCCAATCACCTGCCCGGTTCACTCATTGAGGCGATCATGGGAACGTTCCGGGAGACGTCATCGTCTACAGTGCAGTAGACGGTCTACAGAACTGTAGTCATTTGGTCGGCGCCACCGCCGTGCGTGCGCCGACCCGAAGGAGGCGCGCGGATGATCCTCGCCCTGTCGGGCCCGTCGATCGACGGCTCCGTCTACACCGACGTGGTGGGCCTGGCCCACCGCTCCCCCGCCTGGTTCGACGACACGGTGTCGGTGTGGTCGGCGTACGGCCTCGCCGTGTTCGCCGTGCTGATGCTGATGGGCTGGTGGCGGGCGCGCCGGACGGGCGCCGAGGCGGCGGTCACGGCTCTGGCGGTACCGCTCGTCGTGGTCGTCGCCTACGCCGTGAACGCGGTGGTGAAGCTGCTCGTGCGCGAGGTGCGGCCCTGTCGCGCACTGCACGTGGCCACCCTGGAGGCCTGCCCGGCCCGTGCCGACTGGTCCTTCCCCAGCAATCACGCGGCGATCGCCGCCGCGGCCGCGGTGGCGCTGTTCTTCGTCTCCCGCCGCCTGGCCGCGGCCGCGTGCGTGGCCGCGGCGGCGATGGCCCTCTCCCGGGTCTGGGTGGGCGCGCACTATCCGCACGACGTGGCGGCCGGGCTCGTGGTCGGTGCCGTGGTGGCCTTCGCCGTGCTGAAGGTGCTGGTGCGCCGGCCGGGGGGACTCGCCCGGCACCTGACCGCTACACGGCTGCGCCCGGTGCTGGTGTCATGAGTGCCATGAATGTCATGAGGTCCACCGAGCACAGGGACACCGCCGACCTCGCGGGCAGCACCGGGCTCGGCGCGTGGGCGGCGTTCGCCGTGCTCGGCCTGGTCGTCGGCGGCCACGGCGCCCCGCTGTCCGTGGACAGCGCCCTGCTGTCCTGGTCCGTCGGCCACCGCCCGGAGGCGGCGGTGGCGGTGGCCCGCGGGCTGACCGCGACCGGTACGGGCGTCTTCCCGTACGTGCTCGCCGTGCTGGCCGGCCTCGTCGTCGGCCGCACGGCCCGGCAGCGTGCGGTCGCGGCGGCCCTGGGCGTGGCCTGCCTGGCAGCGGGCCAGGCCGTGCGCTACGGCGTGCTCGAGCTGATCGCCCGCCCGCGTCCGCCCCGGCAGGACTGGGTGACCCACGCCTCGAACTGGTCGTTCCCGTCCGGGCACACCACCACCTCCGCGCTCGCCGCCGGGCTGGTGATCGTGGCCATAGCCGTACGCGCCCCGCGCGGCCGTACGGCGATCTGTCTCGTCGTCGGCTGCTGGGGCGCGCTGGTGGGACTGACCCGGGTGTATCTCGGGGTGCACTGGTTCACCGACGTGGTCGGCGGCTGGCTCTTCGCCGGCGGCTGGCTCGGCGTGTGCCTGTGCGCGGCGGTCTGGTGGCTGCCCGCCCGCCTCGTGACCGACCTGACGACGACGGCCGAAGGGCCGGTGCACGAGCGATCACGCCCTGCGTGACGTGGTCGCACCGCCCTCCGGCGGACCAGCGCGCCCAGCCCTTCAGGACGGCGGCCCGGTCCGCACGGCACGGATGTCGGCGGGCGAGGACCCGGCGCGGGCCGGCACCGGGACCACGGCAGTCGGCGCGGGCGAGCGCCCCGGCGGCGGCCTTGGCCGCGAGCACACTCGCCGACCGGCCCGCGGACAGTCCGAACCGCATCATGAACCGGAGGTGGGCCGCGCTCGCCCCGAGGCGGCAGGCAGGACGTGGTTGGCGGCGCCCGCGACGAACTGCGCGGCCGGCAGCCGGGCGCCGGACAGCAGCTCGGCCACCGCGCCTCGCCGGGCGAGCGCCGAGCAGGCCCGGATGGCGAGGGTGACCGTCGCTGCTACCAGCAGCCAGCCCTGGTCGGCGGCGGCGAGCACGGGCCAGTGGCGCTCGGCGAGGTGGGCGGCGCACAGCAGCACCGCGAGCGTGGCCCCGGTGTGCCACCGGGCCCGTCGACGCGCGGCGGTGGCGGCGGTGAGCAGCGGAGCCGTCATGGGCCGGTGCCCTGGTACGCCTGGGGCGCGATGTACAGGCGCAGGTCGCCGGACCGGTGGGAGGGCCAGGTGCGGGCGTAGGCGGGTGGAGTGCCGTCGGCGGTGGTGAGGGCGGCGACCGGCCGGCGCCGGGCGGTCCGTTCGATGACCGCCCGGGTGGTGTTGGCGTTGGGGCCGTCGGTCGCGGCGGAGCCGCAGCCGGTGTAGAAGGCGATCGGGACGGCCTCCTCGCCGGTGAGCAGGCAGGGCGGGCTCACGCCGAGGCGGTGCAGGTCGGCAGCGGTGCCGGACCAGGCCCGGCGGTCGGCGGTGGTGCGCTGGACGGTGTGGGCGAGGACGGCGTACTGCACGGCCAGGTGCCCGGCGAGGCCGAGGGCGACCAGGGACAGGGCCAGGGGCCGCCAGTGGCCGCCGGGTGCCTTGAAGAGGTGGACGAGGGCGTCGGCGACCGGGATCGCGAGCAGGGCGTAGGCGGGCAGCAGGAAGCGGGGAGCCGCGTATCCGATCAGGAACAGATACGGGAAGGCGGCCGTGGCGGCGCAGGCCAGCGCCACCAGGGTGGGCGGGGTCCGCCGGGCGCGCAGGGCCACGGCGAGGCCCAGCAGGGCGAGCAGCGGAAGGACGTACCACCAGGCGGTGATCGCCGGGTTGGGCACCGCGCCGGTGCACGGGCGGCACAGGGTGCGCCCGCCCAGGCTGCGCAGTTGGTCGACCACGGCGAAGTGCCAGCCCAGGCCGCCCTGGATGGCCGAGCCGTCGGACAGCCGCTTCAGCAGGCCGCCATGGCTGACGTACGCCTCGATCACCCACTGGGCGGAGCCGGCCACCAGTCCGGCGAGCAGCGCGGCGAGCGGCGGCCGGCGGCGCCCGAGCACGGCGAGCGCGAGCAGCGGGAGGACGACCCAGACCGCGTCCATGGGGCGCATCAACGCCATGAGGGCGGCGCCACCGGCCAGGCCCCACAGTGCGGCGCGGTCGCGTCGGCCGGGCCGTACGCGCAGGAAACAGCCCGCGCAGGTCAGGGCGCCGATGGCGACCCAGTAGTTGGGCATGGCCTGCGGGCCGTAGAACAGCGTCACCCACAGGGAGGCGAACAGGGCGCCGGCGAGGGCCAGGACGCGGGCGGGGAAGGCGTGCCGCCACACGCGCAGGGCCAGGTACAGGGCGAGGCCGGAGAGCACCGCGAGGTAGACGCGCAGCAGCGCGGTGGACGACGACCAGGAGGCGACCGGTGCGACGAGCAGCGGGACGCCACGGGCGCGCGGGGCGCTGAAGAAGGCGGCCGGTGCGTGCGGGCTGACCTGGCTGACGTAGACGGTCTCGTCCCAGCCGAGACCCATGCCGGGGCGGACCAGGAGGAGTTGGGCGAGGGTGAAGGCGGCGGCCACCGCCGCGACGAGGGCGTCGCCGCGGGCCCGGGAGTCGCGGCGGGAGCCGGGCAGCGATCCGGTCCGCCGTGTCCCGGCGAGTATGGCGTGCGCACTGTCGGCCATCTCCACCCCTCACCCCTGCACGCACCAGGGACATCGAAGAGACTCAAAGATACTTAAAGAGACATCGAGAGAAACACCAGCGAAAAACAGGGACAAACTACCCCGCGGCGGGCCCGCTCGCCGGGCGGGACACCGCCGGACGCCTGATTTCCCTACGCGCTGTAAGGTCGAGGGCATGGCTGGCAGAAGGCCTCACGGCAGGACGGAACGGCGCAGCCCGGGCGAGCTGGAGAGCGAGGTCCTCGCCGCTCTGTGGGCCACGGAGCGACCGCTGACGCCGTCCGAGATCCAGCTGGAGATCGGCGGCGGCCTGGCCTACAACACCGTGCACACCATCCTCAAGCGTCTCTATGACAAGGGCCTGGTGCTGCGCGAGGTGGACGGACGGCGGGGCGCCTACCGGCCCACGAAGAACGCGGCGGAGCTGACCGCGCAGGCGATGCACGACGCCCTGGACCGGGGTCCCGACCCGATCGCCGCCCTGCGGCAGTTCGTGACCGGGCTGAGCCCCGAGCAGGAGCGGGCCCTGCGCGACCTGCTCACCGGTGGCGCCGCCTGACGGCCGCCGTCCGCACCCGGGGGTCAGCGGGCCTTGGGCTTCCGGTGCGGGGGCTGTTCCGGAGCGGGCCGGTGTGCGGGGGCCGGGACCGGACGGACCGCGGGGGCGTCCGGGCGGAGCGTGACCGGGGCACCGTGGTGACGGATCGTCAGGGGCGGCCCGTCCACCAGTGAGTACGTGGCGCTCTGCTGGGTGACCTCCACCCGCAGCCGGCGGCCGCGGAACTGCATTATGAAGGCGAGGCGGCTGAACTTCTCCGGCAGCCGCGGCGAGAACTGCAGCGCCTCGCCGACCCTGCGGGTGCCGCCGAACCCGGCCACCAGCGCCATCCAGGTGCCGGCCAGCGACGCGATGTGCAGCCCGTCGCGGGTGTTGTGCTCCAGGTCCTCCAGGTCCATCAGGGCCGCCTCGGCCGCGTAGTCGTAGGCGAGCCGCAGATGGCCGGCCTGCGCGGCGATGACGGCCTGGACACACGCCGACAGCGAGGAGTCCCGCACGGTCAGCGGCTCGTAGTAGGCGAAGTTGCGGGCGATGTGCTCCTCGTCGAACTCGGCGCCGCAGGTGTACATCGCCAGCACCAGGTCGGCCTGCTTGATCACCTGCTTGCGGTACAGGTCGAAGTAGGGGAAGTGCAGCATCAGCGGGTACTGGTCGGCGCGGATGCCCGCGAAGTCCCAGCGCTGGTAGCGGGTGAAGCCCGCGTGCTGCTCGTGCACGCCCAGCTCGCCGTTGTACGGGATGTTCATCGCCTCGGCGGCGTCCCGCCAGGTGGCGCTCTCCTCGTCGTCGGCGCCGAGGCGCTCCGCCTCCTTCGAGTGGCGTTCGACGATGTCGGCGGCGGCCAGCAGGTTCGCGCGGGCCATCAGGTTGGTGTACGTGTTGTCGTCGGCGAGCGCACTGTACTCGTCGGGGCCGGTGACGCCGTCGATGTGGAAGGTGCCGTGGTGGTCGTGGTGGCCGAGCGAGCGCCACAGGCGGGCGGTCTCCACGAGCAGTTCGAGCCCGGTGTCGCGTTCGAAGTCCTCGTCGCCGGTCGTCGCGACATAGCGCACCACGGCCCGCGCGATGGCGGCGTTCACATGGAAGGCGGCCGTCCCGGCGGGCCAGTACCCCGACCCTTCCTGGCCCTCGATGGTCCGCCAGGGGAACGCGGCGCCGCGCAGGCCCAGTTGGGCCGCGCGCTCCCGGGCGACGGGCAGGGTGTTCTGCCGCCAGCGCAACGCCTCGGCCACGGCGTCCGGCGAGGTGTAGGCCAGCACGGGCAGCACGAACATCTCGGTGTCCCAGAAGGCGTGCCCGTCGTAGCCGGAGCCGGTCAGTCCCTTGGCCGGGATCGCCCGCTCCTCGGCACGGGCGCCGGCCTGCAGTACGTGGAAGAGGCCGAAGCGGACGGCCTGCTGGATCTCCTCGTCGCCGTCCACCTCGACATCCGCGCGCGCCCAGAAGTCGTCGAGGTAGGCACGCTGTTCGTCGAGCAGGCCGGTCCAGCCGTTGTGCGCGGCGGCCGCCAGGGCGGCGTCCACCTGGTCGCTCATCGCCGGCAGGGAGCGGGCGCCGGACCAGCCGTGGGCGACGAGCTTCTCCACCCGCAGCTTCTGCCCCGCCTCCAGGACGGAGGCGACCGTCAGGCGGGCCAGGTCGGGGTGGCTCTCACCGCCGATCGTGGTGTGCTCGGGGCCGGTGACGACGTGGTCGGCGGCCACGGCCACCCTGAGGCCGCTGTGCCGGGTGCGGTGCACCAGGCGCAGCCGGTGGCCGGAGGCGAAGTCCTGCTCCGGTTCCAGCGGGGACTGCAGGGCCAGCGCCGCCCGCGGGTCGCCGTTGGGCGCGGGCAGCTGCTCGTTGGCCACCAGCTCCGACTGGACGACCACACGCGCCCGGCAGTCGACCGGCTCCACCTCGTAGGCCACCGCGGCGATGGAGCGCTGGGTGAGGGAGACCAGCCGGGTGGCGCGCACCCGGATCCGGGTCCCGGCCGGCGAGCACCACTCGCAGGTGCGCTCCATCACCCCGCGGCGCAGGTCGAGGACGCGCTCGTGGGAGATCAGCCGGCCGTAGCGCAGGTCGAACGGCTCGTCGTCCACGAGCAGCCGCAGCACCTTGCCGTTGGTGATGTTGATGATGGTCTGGCCGGACTCGGGGTAGCCGTAGCCGGCCTCCGCGTACGGCAGCGGGTGCACCTCGTGCACGCCGTTGAGGTAGGAGCCGGGCAGGCCGTGCGGTTCGCCCTCGTCGAGGTTGCCTCGCCAGCCGACGTGGCCGTTGGACAGCGCGAAGACGGACTCGCTCTGGGCGAGGACGTCGAGGCTGAGTTCCGTCTCGCGCACGGTCCACGGCTCGACGGCGTACGCACCGTGGGTGATCACGCGGCACCCCCCGCGGTGAGAAGTTCGGCGAGGTCCTTGACGACCACGTCGGCGCCGTGCGCGTAGAGCGCGTCGGTCTGCCCGACGCGGTCGACGCCGACGACGTATCCGAAGTGGCCCGAGCGGCCCGCCTCCATGCCGGCCAGCGCGTCCTCGAAGACGGCGGCCCGCTCGGCGTCGACGCCCAGGTCGTGGGCGGCGGCCAGGAAGGTGTCCGGGTGGGGTTTGCCGGGCAGGCCGCGCTCGCGGGCGACCACTCCGTCGACGCGGACGTCGAAGAGGCGTTCGGCGTCGATGGAGTGCAGTACGTCGCGGGTGTTGGCGCTGGAGGAGACGATCGCGGTCTTCAGGCCCGCGGCCCGGACGGCCTCGATGTAGCGCAGGGTGCCTTCGTACGGTTCCACACCCTCGGTCCGGATCTTCCGCAGAACGAGTTCGTTCTTGCGATTGCCGATCCCGTTGACCGTCCGCTCGTCCGGCGGGTCGTCCGGACTGCCCTCGGGCAGATGGATGCCGCGGGAGGCGAGGAAGGTGCGCACCCCGTCCGCGCGGGGGCGTCCGTCGACGTACTCGTCGTAGTCGGCGACCGGGTCGAACGGCCGGAAGTCCGCGCCGTCCCGTTCGCGCAGGAACGCGTCGAACGTCTCCTTCCAGGCGGCCGCGTGCACCACGGCCGTCCTGGTGACCACCCCGTCCAGGTCGAAGAGGCACACCGTGATGTCTTCGGGCAGACCGAGCTGTGTCATACAGGCACCTTTCCCCGCGTGGCGGCTTCGAGAGGGTGTCGAGTACCACATCTGACACACTTTCCGACAAACGAATGCCCACGGTACGCCGGAACGCGTCACCGCCCGGGTGCCACACTGTGGCGTGTGGAGCTGACCTTCGACGACCTCCTCACCCGTGCCCGGACCCTCACCGGGACCGGCCGCGCGCTCCTCGGCATCGCGGGCAGCCCCGGCTCGGGCAAGTCGACCCTCGCCGGGCATCTGGTACGGGCCCTGAACGGCGACGGCGAGCCGCGGGCGGCGTACGTCCCGATGGACGGCTTCCACCTCGCCGACGCCGAACTCGACCGGCTCGGCCGCCGGGACCGCAAGGGCGCGCCGGACACCTTCGACGCGGCGGGGTACGCGGCCCTGCTGCGCCGGCTGCGCGAGGAGCGGGACGAGACGGTGTACGCGCCCGGCTTCGAGCGGATCCTGGAACAGCCGTTGGCGGGCGCGATCCCGGTGCCGCCGTCGGCCCGGCTGGTCGTGACGGAGGGCAACTACCTGCTGCTGGGCACCGGTCCCTGGGCGCGGGTGCGGCGCGAACTGGACGAGGTGTGGTTCTGCGAGCTGGAGGAGGACGAGCGCGTCCGCCGTCTCGTCGCCCGCCACGAGGAGTTCGGCAAGGCGCACCAGGAGGCGGTGGACTGGGTGCTGGGCACCGACCAGCGCAACGCGGACCTGGTGGCGGCGACCCGGGACCGCGCGGACCTGGTCGTGCCGGCGGCGGCCGTGCCGTCCGGCCGGCGCGCGGCGTGAGCCAACTCGCGCGGGGCAGGCGCGGGTTCGCCCGCCCGGAGGTGAACCGCGACCGGGTGGGGGCCGTACCCGTGGGTACGGCGGAAGGCCTGCCGGTACGACTCGGGAAGCGGTGACGTCCGTGGGGCGGGGGCCGGTGCGACAGCAGGGCCGTGACGCGGCTCAGGATCGTTTCCGGCCCCGCCCCTCCGGTGGCGCCGCGGGGCGGATGATGACGCGCGAACAGCACACGGCTCCTGATCCCGGCGACGGCTCAGCAGAGTCGGTCCCCGGGCCGAGGGCCGGGCGTTCGGTGGTGCGCGGCGGGTACGACCGGCTGCGGCGGCACCGGCGGTGGCTGGTGCCGCTCGTCGCGGCGGTGCTGCTGGCGCAGATGGCGGTCGCGATGGTCACCGCGGCGGCCGAGCAGACGCCCACCATCGACGAGCCCGTGTACGTGGGGACGGCCACCGTCTATCTGCACGAGCACAGCCTGGCGTACAACCCCGAGCACCCGCCGCTGGGCAAGCTGCTGATCGCGGCCGGGGTCGCGGTCGCCGGTCCGCACTTCGACGCGTCGTTCACGGGGAACCAGGGGATGGTCGGGCGGCATCTGCTGTACGAGTCGGGCAACGACCCGTGGCGGCTGATGCTGTGGGCCCGGCTTCCGGTGATCGTGGTGACGCTGCTGTCCGGGCTGGTGGTTTTCGCGTTCGCGCGGGAGCTCACCGGCGCGGTGGGCGGACTCGCCGCCCTGGCCCTGTACGCCTTCTCGCCCGATCTGATCGCGCACGGCTCGCTGGCCACGCTGGACGTGCCGGCGGCCGGCCTCGTCCTGACGTCCGCCTGGCTGCTGTGGCGGGCGCGCGGGCGGCCGCGGCTGTACGTGCCGCTCGCCGGCGCGGCGCTCGGGGCGGCCGTGGCGACCAAGATGAACGCGCTGCCCGCGGTGCCGGCGCTGTTGCTGCTCGCGGTGGTGTCGGTGTGGTCGGGCCGCCGCCCGTCCGGGCGTTCCGCACGGATCAGGGCCCTGGCGGCGGGCGCCGGGTGGGCCGCCGTGGCGGCGGGGGTGGCGGTCGCCGTCGTATGGGCCGCCTACCTGGTGGTGGACCCGCGGCTGCGGTGGGCGCCGCCGCAGCCGGTGCCCGTCGTGCACGGGCTGCGCGGGGTCCTCGTCGGCCTCATGCCGCTGCCCGAGGCGTACCGCGACGGCATGCGCATCCAGTTCGGGCTGGAGAACCGGCCGTGGGAGGGCTACCTGTTCGGGCGCCTCTACACCGGGTCGCGTTGGTACTACCTGCCGGTCGCCCTGCTGGTGAAGACACCGCTGGGCATGTCGGCCCTGTGGGCGGCCGGGGCCGTCGCCCTGGTCGTCGTACGGCGGCTGCGGCGTGCCGCGCCGTATGTGCTGGCGCCTCCGCTGGTGCTGCTGGCGGCGGCGATGCACTCCTCGCGCGACTTCGGAACCCGGTACGCGCTGTTCATGCCGATGTTCCTGGCCGTCGCCGCGGCGGCGGTGCTCGCCGCGCGCCGTATCCGCCGCCTGCTGCCCGCGGGGCTCGCGGTGCTCGCGTTCGTCGCGGTCAGCTCCCTGCGGACGTATCCGTACTACCTGCCGTACTCCAACGAGGCGTTCGGCGGGCCGGCCAGGACCCATCTGCGGCTGCACGACTCCAACGTGGACTGGGGCCAGGACCTGGGCCGGCTCGCCGACCGGCTGCGCACGCGGTACCCGCACGAGCGGGTCTGGCTCGTCTACAAGGGCAGCGGCGTGCCGTCCTTCTACGGCATCCACGCGTCCGACCCGCGCCGTGTGCCCCCGGAGCGGGTACGCGGGCTGCTGGTGGTGTCCGACTCGGCGGCGGCCAAGGCCGAGGGGCGGCTGGCCGAGCTGATCGGCTCCAGCCGGCCGGTCGACGAGGTCGGCCACTCGATCACCCTCTACCGGCGGTGACCGGCCGCATGCGCCGTGTCTACGCCGGGTGGTGGAAACCCTCCGCGCTGACGTGCGGCATGACGCGGCCGGCCACGCGGTAACGGCCGTTGGGCACCTGGCCGGAGCGGGCGATGTGCACGGTCAGCGGGCCCGCCCACTCGTAGCCACGGCGCTCGGCGTGCCGGGCCAGGCTGTCGGTGAGCGCCTGGCCCACGCGGCTGCCGCGCCGGGTCAGTTCGTCGTGCACGGAGTCGGCGAGTTCGACGTCGTAGGCGTTGGGCACCATGACCCGCCGCTCGCTGACCACGACGGCGTTGGCGTCGCACTCGCGGCGCAGCGCGTCGAGGAGCTCGACCGGTTCCTTGCCGACGAGCCGCGCCCACAGCGCCTCCCACCGGTTCTCCAAGGCCTGTTCCAGCGCGCTGAGTGCGCTCATTTCGGTCTTCACCTGCCGAAGGGTCGTCCGGGTCACTTCTCCTCGAAGTCGTCGGGGCGGATCTCGGCCTCCTCCATCGCCTCGCGCATCGTGCGGCCGGTGGCGCCCCGCCCCTTCGGCTTGTCCTCCTGCCGGTTCTCCAGCACCTCGTCGGTGGTGTCGGTCTTGGGCCGGTTCTCCTCGGGGACGGTCATGGCACACCTGCTCCTCGTGTGTCGGTGGGGATCTTCTCCCAGCGGCGGGTTCCCCTGCGGCGGGCGCGTATCCATCCGCCCGCCAAGAATCCGGAAGCCGTCATTCCGGAGTGTCGGGACCGCGGGACCGTACTCGAACGCGTCGGGCGCGGCCGGGTGCGTCCGACGCACCCCGCGCTGCGCGAGAAGCTCCAGTCCGTCGCGCTGCGGGCGCCGGCCGGCGGGCCGGGCACGGCCGAGGAGGACCGGAGCGACGAACTCCAGGCGGCCGTCGACGCGGAGATCGAGAACCGGGAGAACCCGCGCCGGGACTTCGCCCACCCCGACCTCACCCGGCTCCGGCCGGCACGGCGCGCCCGGATCCAGCCGCCACAGCCCCCCGCACACCTCCACGCAGACCCCGGCCCGCGCACCCCCACACAGATCCGGACCGGCAACCCGGTGATCCAACCGCCCGGTATGTGCGATGCTCGTCGCGTGACCAGCGAACCCGCCTTCCCCGGGGAGGCCGGCGCCGTACCCGACATGACGGCGATGGCCAAGGTGGTGGCCAGGCAGCGTGCCGAGCTCGACCGGCTGCAGGACCTGGCGGCGACCTCGGCCGTCCTGGAGCGGGCCAAGGGGGCGCTGATGGCCCTGACCGGCTGCTCCCCGGAGGCCGCGCACGAGGAGCTGGTGCAGCGGTCCAAGGCCGCGAACCGCACGCTCATGGAGGAGTGCTGGATCACGCTCGGCAGCCTGGTGCCCCCGCTGGAGCAGGCCACTGAACCCTCCCCTGCGCCCGCCGGCGCCGCACCGGCCTCCACCGGGACCCCACCCGCCGACGCCGGGGCGGCCACCGCGGCCGACGGCAAGGACTCCGCCGTCCTCGCCGTGCTCGGCCGGGCCCTGGTCCGGGTCGGCACCCCCCAGGACCTCGCCCGGTGCCTGCTGGACCACCTGGCCGCGCCCGTCGGCGCCGACGCGGTGATGATCTACCGGCAACTGCCCGTCGGCGGACTGGAGCTGATCGGCCACGTCGGCATCGACGAGACCCTCGCCGGCCAGTGGCGGCACGTGCCGCCGGCCGGCGGGATCGCCGCGTGGGACGCGCTCAGCAGCCGCGAGGAGCTCTGGCTGGAGGACACCGCGGAGGACAGTAAGCGGTACCTGCTGATCGGAGATCCGAGCGACCGGTGGCCCTCGCGCGCCTGGCTGCCCGTGCTCAGCGGGGACTCGGCGGACGTGGCCATAGGCGTGCTGCGCGACCGCCCCGGCCCGTTCACCCCGCGCACCCGGGAGCTGCTGCGCGGCGTGTCCCGGCTGTGCGCCGGCCGGCTGCGCGCCTTCACCGCCCCTCCGGCGCTCTCCGCGGACGGTGCCGCGGAGGGCGTCCAGGCCCTGTTCGGAGCCCTGCCGGGCATGACGCTGCTGCTCACCCCGGTGCGGTCGCCGTCGGGCGAGGTCGAGGACTACCGCATCGACGCCGCCACCTCGCAGACCGCCGACGTGGTCGGCCGCAGCGGAAGCGAACTGGTCGGCCGGCGGGTCCTCGAATGCTGGCCGGCCATCGCCCAGGAGCCGCTGTGGCAGGGCTGGCTGGACACGCTCACCACCGGGGAGCCCTACGAGGGCGAGCCGTTCGCGCAGCAGGAGCTCGTGGACGGCGGCCGGGAGCTGTCCACGTACTCGGCACGGGCCGCCCGGCTGGGCGGCGCCCTGGTGGTCACCGTGGTGCGGCACGACTCCTCCGACCGGCAGGAACAGCGCCTGGCGGACCTGCAGCGCCTCGGCCGGCTCGGCTGGGCCACCTGGAACCTCGTCACGCGCGAGGCGGCCTGGTCGTCCCAGGTCTACGCGCTGTTCGACCGCGCCCCCGAGTCCGGCCCGGTCCGCCTGCACGAGCTGCCGGACCTCGCCCTGCCCGAGGACGGGCCCGTGCTCGCCCGGGTCGTGCGGGAACTGGTCACCGAGGGCAAGCCGTTCGACACGTCCTTCCGGATCGGTACGGCGGCCGGGGTACGGCATCTGCGGGCCGTCGCCGAGGCCGTTCCGGACGCCGAGGGCAGGCCCGTCCAGGTGCACGGCTTCGTGCAGGACCTCACCGCGCAGCGCAGCGCCGAACTCGCCCTGGTCGAGAGCGAGCGGGCGGTCCTGGCGCAGCGGGGGGTCCTGCAGGCCGAGCGCATGCTGGCGGGCCGGCTGCAGCACGCGCTGCTGCCCCTGCCGCGCCGGCCCGTGCGCCTGGCGGGGCTGCTGGTGGACGTGGCCTATCTGCCCGCCCAGTCCGGGATCAACGTCGGCGGTGACTGGTTCAGCGCCATCGAACTGCCGGGCGGCGACGCGCTGTTCGTGATAGGCGACGTGGCCGGGCACGGCATCGACGCGGTGGCCACCATGGCCCAGCTCCGCTTCACCGCCAAGGGCATGATCTTCACCGGTTCCTCGCTGACGGGCGCGCTGGCCCGGCTGAACACCCTGCTGATCCACTCCCGCGACACCCACGGCACGGCCACCCTCGTGCTGGCCCGCTACAAGCCGGCCGAGCGCCTCCTGATCTGGGCCCAGGCGGGCCACCCGCCACCGCTGCTGCTGCGCCGGGGCGAGCCCCGCTACCTCGAGCGCCCGCGCGGTGTGCTGCTCGGGGCGAGCAGGAACCCGGTGTTCGAGGAGGCGGAGTGCCGACTGGAGCCGGGAGACCGGCTGCTGCTCTACACCGACGGCCTGGTCGAGCGGCCCGGCGAGGGCATCCAGTGGGGCCTGGCGCGGCTCGCCGAGGCCGCCTCGGCCCACCGCACCGACATCCCCGGCTCGCTGGGACCGCTGCTGGCCACGATGCTGGAGGGCGAACGCCGGGACGACGTCTGCGTCCTGGACATCCGGGCGCCCACGCAGCAGGCGTAGGCGCGTCCGGGCGCAGGTCAGTCGACCGGGTGCCCGGGTGAGATGTCGAGCGCGTCCTGAAGCCGCAGCGACGGCCCGCCCGGGCCGTCCGCGCCGCCCGACTCCACGGGGTCGAGCACGAAACCCACGTGATCGCCCGCGTCCAGGCGCAGCACCACCCGGCCGACGAACCACGCAGGCGCGTCCTGGAGTACGACGGCCCCGCCGCGCCGCTCCGTCCAGCGCACGTCCGCGAACTTGTCCACGCCGTCGTCGCCGGTGCGGCCGCCGAACAGGGCGGCCAGCGCGTGCTGCCGCCGGGTGAGCAGGTGCACGGCGAGGTGGTCGGCGTGCTCGGCCACCCGGAAGGTCCGGTTGGCCTTGGACAGCCACACCACGAACCGCGGTGGTTGGATGGAGCACTGCGAGGCGAACCCGACCAGGCAGCCGGCGCGCTCCCCACCCGCCTCGGCCGTCACCACGCACATGTCGGGGTTCAGCCGCTCGATGAACGTGTTCCGGCCCGTCATTCCCGTCCCGCTCCGTCCGCCGCAGCCGCTGGGTGGCACCAGCTCAGCACACCTCGGTGGCGTCTGCCCGTCTCACCCGCCGTCAAGCGTCGTACGGGACTCCAGGGCGCGGCGGGTGTCGTCGCCGTAGACGCCCGTCTCGTCGCCGCTGATGCCGTACCAGAGCTGGAAGCGGGCCACGGCCGCCTTCAGTGTGCTGTCGTAGTGGCCGCTGGTGGAGCCGTCGCGGTAGACGTCCGGGACGCGCAGGAGGCGTTGCTGCAGTTCGGTGACGTCCGGGCCGGTGTCGCCCTCGCGCAGGGTGCCGGGGCCGTCCGGGTCGATCGACACGGTGGCGGTGACCGTCGCGGTGGGGGTCACGGCGGGTGCGGCGGCGGAGGCGCTGTCGGACGGCCGCACGGCCGGTGCGGCGCCGGCCTCGCCCCTGGCCGGCAGCAGCAGGGCGCAGCCGAAGCCGGTCAGGGCGGCCGCGGCGACGGCCACCGCGACGGCGGCCCGGCGCGGTCCGCGGCCCGCCCCGGCGAGGGCCTGGTCCGGTGCCCGCCGCGGCGCGGGACCCGGGGGCGGCACGGGCGGCACGGGCGGCAGTTCCTCGGTCGCGTCCTCCACGGGTCCGGTGGGCGGAGCGGGTGGCGCCGGCGGCGCCGCGCCCTGGTGGTCGCCGGCGTTGCGCTGCGACTCCTGCGCCTCCTTGAACTCCCTGATGAGCTCCGCGAGGGCGTCGGTGCGTCGGGGCCGTACGACCCGGACCGGCTCCAGGGGCGGCCCGCCGTACGGCTCTCCGCGTCCCGGCGGTGTCGACACTTGGCACTCCTTCCGTCCGTGCGCACGGGCCCCGTCCCGAGGAGTGATACGTGCCTGCCGCGCCGCCGGTTCAGGGGGCTCCGGTCCTCACCGGCCGGCGGCTGGGCCGGTGGCGGCGAGAAAGCGGCGCAGGGAGGACTTCAGCGCGGCGACGAAGGCGTCCCTTCGGGTGTCGTCGAGGGCGTCCAGGGACAGGTAGGGGTTGAGGTCCTCCAGCTCGACCAGCAGCAGCTCGCCGCTGGGAGCGCGGCAGGCGTCGACACGCTGGATGCCGTGGCCGAGGCCGTTCCAGTCGATGAAGCGCCGCGCGAACTCCAGGTCCTCGCGGGTGGGTTCGTACGGCCGCAGCTCCCAGCGCCGCCCCGGGTCCGGGGCGTACAGGGCGTACTGGAAGTCGTGGTCGACGAAGTAGAACGAGACCTCGTGGGCGAAGTCGATGTGCGGCTGGACGAGGACGGTGCCGTCGGCGAGGCCGGGCAGCTCGTCGGCGGTGACGGTGCGCAGCCCTATGGAGTCGGCGCCCAGCTTGGGCTTGACCACGTACCGGCCGGCCGCGGGCAGGCGGTCGAGGTCCTCGGGCCGGTCGACGGTGGGGATGACCGGGTGTCCGGCGGCGGTCAGGTCGAGGAGGTACTGCTTGCCGGCCATGTCCGCCCGGCCGGTGAGCGGGTTGTAGACCGGCGTCGCGCGGGCCAGGGCCCGGGCCCTGAAGTCGTCGTAGGCGTCCCGGTACTCCAGGACGGGCCCGCTGTTGCGGACGACGACGGCCTCGAAGGCGTCCATCAGCGCGGCCGCGTCCCTCGGGTGGCACAGGGCCAGGTCGAAGTCCTCGCGCAGACGGGAGGTCAGGCGGATGTCCTCGTCGCAGTAGCGGCGCCCGCGCGCCGGGTACGCCAGGTCGGTGACGTAGAGGAGACGGGGGCGTGCGGAGGGCATGGGGGCTCCTGGGGCGTGGTGACCGGCGGGCAGGGCGGAGGGCGGAGGGGCGGCGAGGGTGCAGAAAGGTTACTGCGGCGGGTGCTCCCTTGCCCCTGCCGCACTTGACGCTCACCATGGACGGCACTGAGTGCCATCCATGCTCATTCCGGACGCCATGCCCCCACCCTCGGCTCTTCCTCCGACACCGACGCAGAGGCCGGTCCCTCCGGAACTGACGGCAATTCAGAACCATCGAGCATCTTTACGAGTGGCACTGAGTGCCATACCCTGAGGCCGTGCACGGTGGTACGGACAACCGCGCACATGCGTGCACGGGTGCGCCGCGCACGCGGGATTTCCGGCCGAGCGCAGGGAGTTGACCAGCGTGTACCACCACTCAGGAGACGCCGTTCGTCCGGCAGCAGGCCTTGCGACCGGCCTTCTCGAGCCCGGGTTCCGCGACACGGAGGCCCTGTACTTCCAGCGCTGCACCTGGTGCGGCACCGCCGTGTACCACCGGCTGCTGTGCCCGGTCTGCCGGGGCAGCGAACTGCGCACCGAGCGCAGCGAGGGCGTCGGCACGGTCCGCCACTCCACGGTGGTGCACCGCAACACCCCTGCCGCACGGAACGTGTCGCTGATCGAGATGGGCGAGGGCTTCGTCGTGCGCGGCCGGGTCATGGGCCCGCCCATCGGCATCCACGGCGGCGACCGGGTCCGGCTGTCCACGGCGAAGGACCCGGTGCGCGGCGAGCCCGTCTTCCAGCTGATCGACGAGCCGTACCGCGCCTGGACCTGACGCGCCGTCAACCGATGCTGACGCCTGAGGGATCCGCCCGTCGGTTCCGCTCCGGTACGGCACCGGAAGCGGTGACCGGTCCCTCGTGCCCCGCGCTTCCCCGCGCGACCGCGACCAGTGTCAGCACCGCGCACACGGCGTAGACGCAACCGGGCCAGGCGAGCGACGCCGGATAGGCACCGGGGTGCGCCGCCTGGTGGTCCTCGGCGCGGATCAGGGACGGCACCACTCGGGTGACCGTCACCAGCGCCCACACGGCGAGCGTGATCCGGCTGAGCAGGCGCTGCCCGAGGGGGCCGTGGGCCAGCCAGATCATGGCGGGCAGGCACCAGATCCAGTGGTGGCTCCAGGAGACGGGGGACACCAGCAGCCCGTACAGCTCCACGGTCACGAGGACGCCGAGCAGGTCGTGCCGTCGTACCGCCGCGCGCACGGCCCAGACCGCCGCCGCCGTCACCAGGGCGAGCGCCACCCAGGAGGCCATGGAGGCGGCGGTGTCCTGGCCGAGCAGTCTGCCGAGCGCCCCGCGCAGGGACTGGTTGCGCACCGACCAGGCCGGGCCGACGCGCCGGGTGTCCGTGACGAGCGCCGACCAGTAGCGTGCCGACTCGCGCGGAGCGACGCACCAGGCCAGGGCCGTCGCGGCGGCGGCGGTCGCGACGGCCCACGCCGCCGCCCGCCACTGCCGGGTCGCCAGCAGGTACAGTCCGCCGACGGCCGGGGTCAGCTTCACCGACGCCGACAGCCCCACGCCCGCTCCCCGGCCCACCGCCGCGCGCGGCACGGCCAGGCCCCACAGGACGACGGCGCCCAGCAGCAGGTTCACCTGGCCCTGGTCGAGGGTGTGCCGCACGGGTTCCAGCCACAGCCCGGCGGCGGCCCAGAGCAGGGCGCGCTCCCGTACCCGGACGACGCCGGGGCGCGGGCCCAGCAGCCGCACCGCGCACACCGCGACGACGAGCAGCGCCGCCACGGAGAGCGTCTGCCAGAGCGCGACCAGCACCGCCCACGGAAGGCGGGACAGCGGCAGGAACAGCAGTGCGGCGAAGGGCGGGTAGGTGAACGGGAGCCGGGGAATGGGCGGAGCGGTCCGCAGCGCGTAGTCGTACAGGCCCCCGGACAGCACGTGCGGTGCGGCCTCGCGGTAGACGCGCAGGTCCAGCGGGTGCGTCGGGTGGGTGACGACGGCGAGGACGTGTACGGCCAGGGAGAGGGCCAGACACCAGCCGGCATGGCCGGTGAGCCACTGCCCGGCCCTCCGGCCCGTGGCCCAGATCTCCTTCACCGCACCAGCTCCGTCGTGTCGGCAGCGCCCGCAGACTAGCCCAGCGGGTACGCCGGCCGGCGGCTGCCACGCGGGGCGCCTGCTGTACGGGCGTTCTTCCTGCCGCCCGGGTCAGAGGGTCATCCGGATCCCGACGGTGCCCTCGACGCCGCGGCGCAGCCGGCTGCCCAGCAGGGTGAGGCGGCCGAGCACGCCGTACTTGCGGGCGATGAGATCGCGGTAGCGGGCGGTGGTGACCGGGTCGCAGATCTCCGCCTTCGCCGCCACCTGTTCGCCGGTGGGGTTGCCGCGCAGGTCGCAGGGGCCGACGAGGACGTCGGCGCGGTTGCGGATCCGCTTGACCTTCCAGGAGCCGGCCGCCGTCCACACGCCGAGCGCGTCACCGTCGCGCACCACCCACACCGGGGTGGCGACCGGCGTGCCGTTCCTGCGGTAACTGGTGACCAGCAGATACTTCCCGGCCCCGAGCCGCTCCACCAGGGTGTCGTCCATGCGCGGCAGTCTAGGCGCGGGCGTCGCCGCTCGCGGTGCCGCGCCGAATGGGGAGGACCGGCACGTGTCTCGTGCGGGATCCTGGTCGTGACCTGGTACGGCGAGGACGGGGCGGAGCGGATGAGGCGGGACGGGGTCCGGGAGGTCGCCTGTGACGAGTCGGGGTCGGACGGCGAGAACCTGACGAACGGGAACACCGATGTCTTCGCGCACGCCAGTGTGGAGCTGCCGATGGAGTGCGCCGCCGGGTGCGTGCGGGAGATACGGAACCGGATCCGCTCGCCCGCGGAGGAGTACAAGGCCACCCATCTGCTGCGGGAGAAGCACCGGGCGGTCCTGGAGTGGGTGCTCTGCCCCGCCGGGCCGCTGTACGGGCACGCCCGGGTGGACCTCACCGAGAAGGCGTTCTTCGTGGTGGACCGGGCCCTGGAACTGCTGCTCGGCGATCCGGCGGAGGCGGCCGTTCTGTTCGGCGCGGGACGGGATGCCTTCGAGGAGGACGGCTGGCGGCGGTTCCTGCACGCGGCCAACCGCCTGCTGCGGGCCCGGAGCGACGGGGAGCCCGAGGATCCGGTGGACGCCTTCTTCGCCGCCGTGGAGGTGCTGCGGCGCGCGGACGCTCCGGCGCCGGCCGCGGCGGTTCTCGGGCGGCTCGCCGACGGCCGCGAGCGCGCCGGCGCCTACCGGGCCCGGGTCGCCGCCGGGCCGGCCCTGATCCCCGTACTCAATCCGCTGCTGCCCGCGATCCTCCGTACGGCCGCGCAGTGGAGCGCGCCGGGGCACGGTGTGCGGCTCGTGCACGACCAGCAGAACATGCTCACTCCCGACCGCGTCGAGTGGATCCTGCGGACGGCCCGGCAGCGCGGCGTCACGCTGGACGGGCTGGTCCTCGTCGACTCGCGGCAGGATCCGCGGGTGCAGCTCGCCGACTTCCTCGCGGGCGTCGCCCGCAAGATCGCCTCCGACGAGCTGAACGGGCACGGCGACCCGGCCCTCACCTCCCTGCTGCGCCCCTACGTCGGTGCGGCCTCCGTCTGGGGCGACGCCCCGAGCTGGGCCCGCCTCGGGCCGTGCGCCTGACGACTGGGCTCCGGGGCGCCGGTCACCCGCTGACCGGGCGCGCGGGAGAAGATCACCCGCGCGCTGAACACGGCCGCGCCGCGCCACGTATGGAGGAAGGGCGCTCGACGACCGGAGTGCCCCGCGGTGTTGAGACGGTGTATCCGGGGTTCGGGAGCCAGGCATGAGGCACGCACGACGACGGGTCGTCCGGCGAGTGACACGGCTGACGGCCGTCGCGGGACTCCTCCTGGGAGGAGCGATGGTCACGCAGGCGGCGATGGCCAGTGAGACTCCCGGTACCCCCGCCGCCGTACGCGGCTCGGCGCAGTCGGCCGCCGCCGGCACGGGCGCCGACCTGGCGGCACGGCTCGGTACCTCCCGTACGGCGGGCAGCTGGATCGGCGCCGACGGGCGGCCGGTCGTCGCCGTGACCGACGAGAGGGCGGCGGCCGAGGTGCGGCGGGCGGGCGCCGAGGCGAAGGTCGTACGGCACAGCATGAACGAGCTGAAGGCGGCCACCGCGACCCTGCGCGCCGCGCCGCGCGTGCCGGGCACGGCCTGGGTGATGGACTACCGCACCAACCGGGTGACCGTCCAGGCCGACAGCACCGTCTCCGCCGCCGACTGGGCCCGGATGACCAAGGTCGCCGACGGCATCGGCGGCTTCGTGCACATGCAGCGCGCCCAGGGCACCTTCACCACCCGCCTCAACGGGGCGCTGCCCATGCTGTCGACCGGCGGGCGCTGTTCGGCCGGCTTCAACGTGACCAAGGGGCAGAGCGACTTCATCCTCACCGCCGGGCACTGCGGGCCCACGGGGTCCATCTGGTTCGCCGACAACCAGGGCACCCAGCAGCTCGGCAGGACCGTCGAGGGGTCCTTCCCGGGCGGCGACTTCTCGCTGATCCAGTACGCCTCCGGCAGCGCCGGCCAGGGCGCCGACATCGTGGCGATCGGCGGCGGCAACGGCGTACGGATCACGGGGGCGGCCGATCCGGCCGTGGGGCAGCGGGTGTTCCGCAGCGGCAGCACGAGCGGGCTGCGCGACGGCGAGGTGACCGGCCTCAACGCGACCGTGAACTACCCCGAGGGCACCGTCACCGGCCTGATCCAGACGACGGTGTGCGCCGAGCCGGGTGACAGCGGCGGCCCGCTGTTCTCCGAGGGCATCGCCCTGGGGGTGACCTCGGGCGGCAGCGGCGACTGCACGACGGGCGGTACGACGTTCTTCCAGCCGGTCACCAAGGCGCTGACCGCGCTCGGTGTGAAGCTGATCGTGGCGCCCCCGCAGGAGGGCGCCGGGACTCCTTCCGACGCCCCCTCCGAGGAGGCCACCCACAGCGCCGTCGCCCCCGGCGCCGTCTCCCCCGGCTCCTCCGCCCCGGTCACCGGCATCACCGATGGCACCACCCTGCTCTCCCGCCTCTCCGACCCCAAGAATGTCGGCCCCGGTCTCCTGATCATCGCCGGCAGCCTGATCGCCCTGGTCGCCACCCGCTACATCCGCGCGGAGCAGGACCGCAAGGCCTACCAGCGGTACTACTCGGCGACCTGGGGCTGACCAGAGCCGACCGCCTGTACGGCGGTCAGCCCAGCGTCAGCAGCACGGTGGCCGCCGCCGCGCCCAGCAGACCGGCCACCTGCCACCGAGTGACCCGTTCGCGCAGCACGGCGAGCCCCAGTGCCACGGGAAGGGCCGGGTACAGCGAGGCGAGGACGACGGCGACCGCGAGCACCTGCAGGCGGGTCGCCAGCAGGTACAGGATCAGGGCGAGAGCGGCGCCCGCGCCGATGAGCAGACCTTGGGCCCCGCGTACCGGGGGTATGCGGAGGCGCCGTACGCCGACGGGCAGCAGGACGGCGACCGCGGCGAGGCGGCCCGCCGCCACGGGCCACAGCCCGCTCGACGGCCCGGCCTGCGCGAGCGCGAGGTACTGCACGGCGACTCCCGCGCTCGCCAGCAGGCCGTCCGCCGTGCCCCGGCCGCGGGTGGCACCCGGACTCCCGCCGGAGACCAGCCAGAGCGCGGGCACCGCGGCGGCGATGCCCGTCCAGGCCAGGGGCGTGGGCCGGTCGCCGAGGACGAGGACCCCGCACAGCACGGACAGGGCGACGGAGGTGACGGCGCTCACAGGCACCACGACACTCATCGCACCGCGGGTCAGCCCGCGGTTGAGCAGAAGCATGGCCGCGCCGCTGCCTACGCCGGACAGGCCGCCCCAGCACAGATCGGCCGACGACAGGGAGTGGGCCGGGACGAGGAGGGCCGCCGCGACGGCGAGCAGCAGCCCGCCGAGCCGGCCGAGGAGGGTGACGGCGGCGAAGTGCGTGCGGCGGGACAGCATGCCGCCCATGGTGGGGGCACCTCCCTGCTCGAGCGAAGCCGAGAGCTTGGGGGACGACGAGGCCGTAGCAGAGGGCGGAGGACAGTGCGAGAAGGGCACCCGTTCGCTCATGGGTGCCCTGGGAGGATGATCCGATGCTGCGACGGTGGCCGTGGAGGAGAAGTGGCTCAGGCGGCCCTGAGCGGGAGGTGGGCGGCTGTGGCCCACTCCAGGACGAGGCGCTGGTATTCCTCGCGCTGCTCGCTGGTCAGTGTCCCGCCCGACCGGAGCCACAGGGCCCGGATCTCCTCGTTGACCTCCGCGGCCGATCGCTCGGAAACGGGCTCAACAGTGGTGGACATGCCGTGAAGCATATGCCGATCGAAGTGAAGGCGCTGTGAATAAGTACGAGCGATACGGGCATATCGGACCGTGTTGCTCATCACGTCAATTCGGCAGGAGCCCGGCGGTAGTTCGCGATTCAATCGCCACCGGGCACCGGCATCCGCTCACGCTCAGGTGCCCGGCTTGCGGCCGTAGACGTACACGTCGTCGCCCTTCTTCAGCAGCGACCAGTACTTCTTGGCGTCCTTCGGCGTCATGTTGACGCAGCCGTGCGAGCCGGGCGGGTTCCACATGCTCAGGCCGACCGAGTGGAAGGCCTGGCCGCCGTCGAAGAACTGGCTGTACGGCATGGGCACGTTGTAGAGGGTCGAGACGTGGTCGATGTGCCGCCAGTAGATCTTCTTCAGGCCGGTGCGGGTCTGGTAGCCCTTGCGTCCGGTGCGCACCGGCACGGGTCCGTAGACCAGCCGGCTGCCGTCCTGGATCCAGCTGAGCTGGAGAGTGAGGTTCACACAGGCTATCCGGCCTTTGTTGACCGGGCACTTGCCGGCCTTGTTGGGCTTGTTGCCCACGGCCTTCTGCTTGTTCATGAGGTCCATCACGCCCCAGGTGACGGGACCCGCGTAGCCGATGTTCGGTGTGATGCCGTGCTTGTTCTGGAAGGCCCGTATCGCCTTGCAGTCCGCGGCCGACTGCCGCCCGTCGACCGGCCGGCCGAGGAACTTCTCCACCTGCTTCTGGTACGGCCCGGCCTGCGTCGTGCAACTCGCCGCCTGCGCCGGCGCGGCACCGAGCGTCAGTGTGAGCGGAACCACCAGTCCGGTGACGCCCAGTGCGACTGCTCCCCGTCTGCCCATGTCCCTCATGACGACTCTCCCCCTTGGTGCGTTCCTGCGCTTTCGGACACCTAGACCCTTGGCGGGGGACACTGGTTGCGAGGCTCCTCACGCCGAGATGAAACGGTGACATCCGACCGGCTCCGGCCCGTGGGTTCAAGTGGT
The DNA here is from genome assembly GCF_054366325.1 of Streptomyces sp. JNUCC 63. Classification (NCBI taxonomy): domain Bacteria; kingdom Bacillati; phylum Actinomycetota; class Actinomycetes; order Kitasatosporales; family Streptomycetaceae; genus Streptomyces; species Streptomyces sp. JNUCC 63. Next base: position 285,836 of record NZ_CM135963.1, read on the forward strand.
CCGAAGGGCCGCGTGGAAGCCGGCGTTGACCGCGGTGAGGCCGCCGTCGACGGTCAGGGTGGTGCCGGTGATCCAGGCCGCGTCGCGGGAGGCGAGGAAGGCCACGGCGGCGGCGATGTCCTCCGGCTCTCCGACCCGGCCCAGGGGGTACAGAGTCCGGACGCGGTCGAGTTCGGCGTCCCTGCCCTCCCAGGCCGAGGTGCGTACCGTGCCCGGCATGACGAGGTTGACGCGGACACCGCGGGCGGCGGCGTGTCCGGCGAGGGTGCGGGTGAGGGACGCCAGGCCCGCCTTGGCGGCGCTGTAGGCGTGGTTGCCGAAGTCCTGGACGCCGTTGACCGAGCCGATGCCGACGATCGCGCCCCGGCCGCCTGCCGCCAGGTGGGGCAGGGCGGCGCGGCAGCAGCGGTAGGCGCCGGTCAGGGTGACGTCGAGGTCGCGGGCCCACGCCTCGTCCGGGCCGTCCTCGAAGAGCGGGGTGTCGGGTGAGCAGTGGGCCGCGCTGTTGACCAGGACGTCGAGTGAGCCGAAGGCGCGGACGGCGTGGGCCACCGCCGCCTCCACCGACTCGCGGTCCGCGACGTCCACCGCGTGCGCCCGCGCCGTGAGGCCGCGCTCGCGCAGGGCCGCCGCGGTCTCCTCCGCCGCGTCGCCGTCCACGTCGGTGACCAGTACCCCGGCCCCCTCCTCGGCCAGCCTTCGCGCGGTGGCCGCGCCGATGCCCCGCCCCGCTCCGGTGATGAGAACCCCGTGCCCGTCGAACCGCCCGCTGTCCGTCATGCGCCGAACCTACTGCGGCGGACGATCACGCGAACAGACGGCGTGCGCGGTCACCGGTAGCCGGTCGTGTCCGCCGGTCCGCCCCGGTCCTGGACCTCCGTGAGGTAGCGCCAGGCGTCGGGGCGGCTGCCGTCCAGGTCGGTGAAGCCGTAGACCCGGGCGAGGGCGCCGCTGGAGAGGGACCGGCCGTTCCAGCGGGCCACGTCCGGGTCGGCGGCCAGGGCGATGACGGCGCGGCCCACGTAGCGAGGGGTCTCGGAGATGGCGAAGTGGGGGACCTGGTCCAGGGCGTCGCGCCAGTTGTCCTCGGTCACCCCGAAGTGGTCGAGCATCAGCTCCGAGCGCAGCCAGCCGGGGGTCAGCGCGAGGGCGGTGGCGCCGCGCGGGCCGAGTTCGTGGGCGAGGGCGAAGGCCATGCGCAGGACGGACGCCTTGGCTAGGTCGTAGAAGAAGTTGACGCGGTAGGTGTCCCGGTTGTACTCGGCGGTGCCGTCGGTCATCTCCACCACCAGGCCGCCGGGGCGGCGCAGCAGCAGGGGCAGGGCGTGGTGGCTGGTGATCGCGTGTGTCTCCACCGCGAGGCGGAGCAGCCGCAGTCCCTTGTCGAGGTCGTGCTCCCACACCGGGGTGTCCCACTCGAAGAGGTGCTCCGCGCCCCAGATGTCGTTGACGAGGACGTCGAGTCGGTCCTGCTCGCGGGCGATGCGGTCCACGAGGGCGCGCACCTGGTCCGGTTCCAGGTGGTCGGTGGGTACGGCGATGCCGTGGCCGCCGGCCTCGGTCACCAGGTCGGCGGCGTCCTCGATGGTCTCGGGGCGGTCGTACTCCGAGCGGCGGGCGCGGGTGGTGCGTCCGGTGACGTACACGGTGGCACCGGCCGCGCCGAGTTCCACCGCGATTCCCCGTCCCGCTCCCCGCGTCGCTCCCGCGACCAGCGCGACCTTGCCTTGAAGCGGACCCGGCATGTCCGGCCTCCTGTGCGTCTTCCGTCGATGCGATTGCCGTCATCGAGGGTGCCGGGGAAACCGGACATCTCCTGTCGTCTTTTGCGGGCGAATCGTCGGGGATCCGCTGCGGGCGGGCCGCACGAGCGGTTTTCGGGTTCGTGCGGCCCGTGCCCGTCAGTGCCCGCGGGCGATCCACTCCTGAAGGTGCGGGGCCTCGGCGCCGATGGTGGTGGAGTCGCCGTGGCCGGTGAGGACCTTCGTCTCGGGTGGCAGCGTCAGCAGGCGGTCGCGGATCGAGTCGATGATCGTCGGGAAGCTGGAGTACGAGCGCCCGGTGGCGCCCGGCCCGCCCTGGAAGAGGGTGTCGCCGGTGAAGACGGTGGCGAGCCCGGGGTCGTACAGGCAGACCGCGCCCGGGGCGTGGCCCGGGGTGTGCAGGACCGTCAGGTCGGCGCCCGCGGCCTCGATCACCTGGCCGTCGGCCAGATGCTCGTCGGGGTCGCGGTCCGGGTGGGTCTGCTTCCACAGCGGCAGGTCGTCGGGGTGCAGCCAGATCGTCGCGCCGGTGAGGTCGGCGAGGGCGGGGGCCGCGTTGACGTGGTCGTTGTGGGCGTGGGTGCACACGATCGCGGTCAGCCGGCGGTCGCCCACGGCCTCGGCGATGGCCTGAGCGTCATGGGCGGCGTCGATGACGACCACCTCTTGGTCGTCGCCGACGATCCACACGTTGTTGTCGACGTCCCAGGTGCCGCCGTCGAGCGTGAACTGCCCGGAGGTGACGAGGCGTTCGATGCGCGGGGCCATCACAGCACCACCACCGAGCGCAGCACGTCGCCGCGGTGCATCCGCTCGAACGCCTTCTCCACCTCGTCCAGTTGGATGGTCTCGGTGACGAACTTGTCCAGCGGCAGGCGTCCCTGCAGATGCAGGTCGATGAGCATCGGGAAGTCCCGGGAGGGCAGGCAGTCGCCGTACCAGCTCGACTTCAGCGCACCGCCGCGCCCGAAGACGTCCAGCAGCGGCAGCTCCAGCTTCATCTCCGGCGTCGGTACGCCCACCAGGACGACCGTGCCGGCCAGGTCACGGGCGTAGAAGGCCTGCTTGTACGTCTCCGGGCGGCCCACGGCCTCGATGACGACGTCGGCGCCGAAGCCGCCGGTCAGCTCGCGGATCGCCTCGACCGGGTCGGTCTCCTTGGAGTTGACCGTGTGCGTGGCGCCCATGGTGCGGGCGGTCTCCAGCTTGCGGTCGTCGATGTCGACGGCGATGACCTTCGCCGCGCCCGCCAGGTACGCCCCCGCGATCGCCGCGTCGCCGACGCCGCCGCAGCCGATGACGGCGACCGAGTCGCCGCGGCCGACGTTCCCGGTGTTGATCGCCGCGCCGATGCCGGCCATCACGCCGCAGCCCAGCAGGCCGGCCACCGCCGGGGAGACGGACGGGTCGACCTTGGTGCACTGGCCGGCCGCCACCAGGGTCTTCTCGGCGAAGGCGCCGATGCCGAGGGCCGGGGAGAGTTCCGTGCCGTCGGTGAGCGTCATCTTCTGCCGCGCGTTGTGGGTGTCGAAGCAGTACCAGGGCCGCCCGCGCTCACAGGCGCGGCACTTGCCGCACACGGCCCGCCAGTTCAGGATCACGAAGTCGCCGGGCGCGACGTCGGTGACCCCCTCGCCGACCGACTCCACCACGCCCGCGGCCTCGTGACCGAGCAGGAACGGGAACTCGTCGTTGATGCCGCCCTGCTTGTAGTGCAGGTCGGTGTGGCAGACGCCGCAGGCCTGGACCCGTACCACGGCCTCGCCGGGCCCCGGGTCCGGCACGACGATCGTCTCGACCCGCACGGGTTCGTTCTTCCCGGGCGCGATCACGCCGCGCACTTCCTGCGCCATGGTGCTGTTCCCTTCCATCGAGCGGTGTCCGTCCCACCCGACCCTACGCGTGACTGATCAGTAAGGCACCGGGACGGGTCGCTTCTGCCGGTTTCGCGGCGGTCTGCGCCCCGCGACGGCACGCCCCCGGCCTCCGCCGGGCGCGGCGTCCGTGCTGCGTTTGCCCTGCCCGCGGCGGCGGAGGAGCCTCGAAGGGGGGCCCGTCGCGGCCCGCTCCTCCTGAGCCGCGGCCCTCCTAGGAGGTCACCCATGGCTACCAGGTCAAGCCCCGCCTTCGACACCGATACGCTGCGCCGCGGCATCGAAGGAGACACGGCGTCCACGCTGCTGTCGCTGTACGCGGACGACGCGGAGATCCGCATCGTGGACCGCAACACCCAGCCCAGTCACCCCAAGGTCCTGCACGGGCGCGACGAGATCGGCTCGATGCTGAACGACATCTACGGCCGCGACATGACCCACAAGCTGGAGCAGTGCGTCATGCAGGGCGACCACGCCGCCTACATCGAGTCCTGCGAGTACGGAGACGGCGTCCGTGTCCTCGCCGAGTCCATGGTCTCGCTGCGCGACGGCAAGATCGCCGATCAGACCATGATCCAGGCATGGGACGAGTAGGGAGAAAGGCCGCGAGGTTCCAGGTCAGCTCCCGGCTGACCTGGACCTTCTCCGCCCGCGCGGGCCTGGGCGGATCCCACTCGGCCGGGTTCCGGAAGTCACGGGCGGCGTCCCGGCTGGCGTCCGCCGCCCTGCTCCGGTCGGCCCTGCGGGCGGCCCGGCCCCGCCCGCACCGCGCCACGCCGCGTGTACGTCGACCGCGGCGGGCCCGTTCGGCTAGGCTGACGCGGGGCCGTGACTGGCGCTGAGGTGGAGCACCACCGGGGAGCGGTCCACGCAGAGTGTTTGAGCCGCGCGCCTGGGCGATCCGTCGAACGCCCAGGAGTGATCATGTCCCAGGCCCGTCTGATGGACGGCACCGCGCTCGCCCGCCGTGTCGTGGAGGAGACCGCCGAGCAGGCCGCCGCACTGACCGAGCGCACGGGCACGGTGCCCTGCCTCGCGACGGTGCTGGTCGGCGAGGACCCCGCCTCCGTCACCTACGTGCGGATGAAGCAGAACCGCTGCCGCAAGGCCGGTATCGACTCCCGCCATGTGGCGCTGTCTGCCGGAACCACCACCGAGGAGCTGGTCGGCACGCTGCGGTCCCTGTCGGAGGACCCCGCCGTGCACGGCATCCTGCTCCAGCACCCGGTCGGCGACCACATCGACGAGCGGGCCGCGTTCGAGGCGATCGCACCCGAGAAGGACGTCGACGGAGTCACCTTCGCCTCGTTCGCGACGATGAGCTTCGGCCTGCCGGGGTTCGTCTCCTGCACGCCCGGCGGCATCCTGCGGCTGCTCGACGAGTACGGCGTCGAGCTCAGCGGCAGGCGCGCCGTCGTGGTCGGCCGCAGCGCGATCCTCGGCAAGCCGGTGGGCATGCTGCTGCTCGCGCGGGACGCGACGGTGACGTACTGCCACTCGCGCACCGCCGACCTGTCGTCCGCGGTCCGTGAGGCGGACGTCGTCGTCGCCGCCGTGGGCCGGCCGCGACTGATCCGCGGCCAGGACGTCAAGCCGGGCGCCGTCGTGATCGACGCCGGCTACAACCCGGGCAACGTCGGCGACGTCGACTTCGACTCCGCCGTGGAGAGGGCCGCGCTGATCACCCCGGTGCCGGGCGGGGTCGGTCCGATGACGATCGCCACGCTGCTGGAGCAGACGGTGCGGGCCGCCGCCCGGCAGCTCGGGGTGTGATCAGCGAGGCCAGGCGCTGTACCGCGTTACGTCCCCGGCATGGGACATCGGCCGTGACAGGGTGAAGGGGTCCGACACCTCTCGGGTCGTTCACGGGTGGCGGGCGGGGGCGCCGCCATACTGGCCGACGTGCGCGTAGCGATCATGACGGCGGGTTCCCGGGGCGACGTGGCCCCCTTCACCGGACTCGGGCACGGCCTGGCCCTCGCCGGGCACGAGGTCACCCTGGTCACGCACGGGTGCTTCGAGCCGCTGGTCGCGGGCTCGGGCCTGGCTTTCCATCCGCTGCCGGTGGACCCGCGGGCCGAGTTGGAGTCCGCGCGCGGACGCGAACTGCACCGCAGCGCCACCGACGCGGGCAGGATGCTGCGGGCCGTGGGGCTGGTGCGGGCGGCCATCGGCCGTATGACGGACGACCTGATCGCGGCGGCCGAGAAGAGCGACATGCTGCTGCTCGCCGGCTCGCTGGGGCCGGTCGGGCACGTCATCGCCGAGGCGCTGAGGCTGCCGAGCATGGGCGCGCATCTGCAACCCCTCTCCCCCACACGGGAGTTCGCCCCGCCCCTGCTCGGCGGTGGCCACTGGGGAGCGCCCGCGAACCGCCTCGCCGGGCACGGAGTGAACCTGGCCGTGGAGCGGGTCTTCTCGGCGGCCGTCCCCGCAGTACGGGCCCGGCTGGGGCTGCCGCGCGCCCGTGCCGGCACCGGACGGCGCATCCGCCGGGTGCAGCGCCGGCCGGCGTACCACGGCTTCAGCCCGCTGGTCGTGCCCAGGCCGCGCGACTGGCGGCCCGGACTCGAGGTGTGCGGGTACTGGTGGCCGTACGACCGCTACGCCCAGCTCCCCGACGGCGTACGGGATTTTCTGGACGCGGGCCCTCCCCCGGTGTTCGTCGGCCTCGGCAGCGCCACCGTGCCCGACCCCGGCCGGCTCAGTGACACGATCGTGCGCGCGCTGCGCCGGGCCGGACTGCGTGGGGTGATCCAGCGGGGCTGGGCCGGGCTGGCGGCGGCCGGCGAGGACGTGCTGACCATCGGCGAGGTCCCGCACTCCGCGCTGTTCCCGCGGATGGCCGCCGTGGTGCACCACGCCGGGGCGGGCACGACCGCGGCCGGGCTGCGCGCCGGCGTCCCCGCGGTGCCGGTGCCCGTCCAGTTCGACGAGGGCTTCTGGGCCGAGCGCCTCGTCGGCCTCGGCGTGGCACCGTGCGCCGTCCCGCTGCGGGGACTCACCGCGGACGCCCTCGCCGCGGCTCTCGTCCGGGCCACCCGGGACTCCCTCCACCGGGAGCGGGCGCGGGCCCTGGGCGTCCGGATCCGCGAGGAGGACGGGGTCGCACCTGTGCTGAACGCGGTCGACCGGCTCGCCGGTCAGTAGCTGTCCTCCGCCCAACCCGGTGGCCGCAGGATGGCCAGCAGCTGACGGACCAGTTCGTCGACCACCTCGTCCAGGGACGCCTCCACCCAGCCGGCGCTCCAGTCGTGCAGGAGGCCGTTGACGCTGCCGATGAAGGCCGTCGCGGCGATCCGGTAGTCACGGGGCGCCGCCTCGCCGCACTCGGCGGCGGCCCGGGCCTCGGCGCAGATGAGGTCGACCCAGCGGGACCGGCGCTCCAGGCGCTGCTCCTCCAGGCGCGGGCTGACGCCGATGACCTCGACGAAGGTGACGCGGATCCGGCGCGGGTCCGCGGTGACGTTGGCGGCGTAGGCGCGGAAGAGGGCGGTGACGCGTTCGGCGAGCGGCAGTTGCCCGGCCTCGACGAGGGCGTCCCGGACGGCCTGTTCGGCCCAGGCGTTGACCTCGAGGTGAAGGGCGGCCAGGACGTCCTCGAGGGTGCGGAACTCCTCGTAGAACTGACGGGTCGACAGTCCGGCGGCCTCGCTGAGCGCGGCGACGGTCGTCGCGCGGTAGCCGGGGGTGTCGCCGAACAGTCGCAGCGCCGCATCGAGGAACCGGCGGCGCCGCTCGGCCTGTCGCTCGGCGGCGGACTTGCCGCCGTAGCGGCCGGTCGGCGCCCTCAGCCTGCCCACCACGATCCCCTCCCTCGTACGCCCGCTCCAATTTTGTCGTGTACGCGGTCTTGTGGAGTAGGCGATCCCCTCCTTACTTTTCAGTAAGTTGACTGTGAAAGCGCTGGTGTTCAGATTCCCGGCTCCCCATCACAGAGGAGAGAGCAGTCATGCCTGCTGTCAGAACCAGGCACCTTTGCTCCGTGGCCGCCGCCCTCGCCCTGACCCTCACCGCCCCCGCCGCCACCGTGACCGCCGCGCCGCAGGACCCGGCCGGGCTGCGGGAGGTCCTGTTCGTCGGCAACAACTGGGACGGAACCGCCGATGTCATCAAGTCCACCGGCGACTTCACGAGGATCGGCCGTGTGAACGTCGTCCCCGACAAGGCCCGGCGGATCGCGGAGATCAACGCCGACCCGATCAAGTGGATCTACTTCCAGGCGATCCGCAACAGCGTCGGCGAGGGCCACGACCAGTTCGCCGACGACATGTACTCCACCCCGGACGGGAGGTCCGTGGTGGTCTCCCGGCCCAGCTTCGCCGACGTCGTGTCGGTGGACCTGTCCAGCGGGAGCATCAACTGGCGTTTCCCCGTGGCCGGTTACCGCGCCGACCACATGGCCGTCTCCCCCGACGGCACCCGGGTCGCGGTCTCCGCCTCCACCGCGAACACCGTGCACGTCCTGGACATCGGCACCGGAAGGCAGCTCGGCTCGTTCGCCACCGGCGACAAGCCGCACGAGAACATCTTCACCAAGGACGGCAAGTACATCTGGAACATGTCCATCGGGGACGTCAACACCGCGCTGGACGACCCGTTCTGGGACTGGACCAAGGGCGACCGGCACATCACCGTCGCGGACGCGACGACGTACAAACAGGTCCGGACCATCGACATGCGCCCGCGCCTGGACGCGATCGGCCTGAAGAACTTCTCCGACGCGGTACGGCCCGCGGTCTTCTCCCCCGACGAGTCCAAGCTGTACTTCCAGGTGTCGTTCTTCAACGGCTTCCTGGAGTACGACGTCGCCTCCGACACCCTCACCCGGGTCAAGACGCTGCCGAAGAACCCGGCGACCAGCGAGGACCGCACCACCTGGGTCAACGACTCGCGCCACCACGGCCTTTCGATGAACCCCGAGGGCACCAGGCTGTGCGTGGCCAGCACCATGGACGACTACGCGACCGTCGTCGACCGCGCGAGCCTGCGGGAGGGCCCGCTGGTCACCGCCTCCAAGCCCTACTGGGCCACGGTCAGCGGCGACGGCAGGAGCTGCGTCGTCTCCGAGAGCGGCGCCGACCAGGTCACGGCCATCGACTTCGCCACCGGGCGGAAGGTGACGTCGGTCCCGGTCGGCGACCATCCGCAGCGGGTCCGCCTGGGCCATGTGCCGGCCGACTGGACGGGGCCGTCGGCGAGCTGACGGCCCGTCTGTCACCTCACCCGCCCACCCGGCGGGTGAGGTTGAGCAGGTACTCCTTCCGGTCCAGCGGGTTGTGATCGGTGCGCGGGCGCTCGGGGACCGTGCCGCCGGTGACCGGCGCGTAGTGGTCGAAGGCGGTCTCCACCTCGCCCTCGCCGCGGGTCAGTCCCGGCAGCCGCTGCTCCAGCGCGTGCACCCCGGCCGCCGGGACCGTCCCGTCCAGGACGCAGACGGATCCGCGCGTGAGGGTCGTCCGCGGTACGGCCCTCAGCCCGGCCAGCACCGGCAACAGGGCGCCGAGCGTGTCCACGGGCGCCTCGACGCGGAAGCGGTGCATCGGCTCGTGCACCCGGGTGCCCGCGCGGCGCAGCGCCTCGATCAGCACGAGCGGGGTCAGGCCGCGGAAGTCGGCCCCGGTGCTCGACATGCTCTTGTCGAAGCCCTGGTGGGCGTGGCTCTGCCGGGGCGAGTACCCGCAGTGGATCATGGTCACCGTGCAGTCGGTGACCTGCCAGCCGTGCAGGCCCTGCCCCAGCGACTCCCGGACAGTGTCCTCGACTGCCTTGAAGAAGGCGTACGGCATCGAGCCGAGCTCCACCTCCAGCCGGAAGTCCACGCCGGAGCCCGTCGCCGCGGGGTCGACGCGCAGGCCGACCGTGGCGAGGAAGGGGTTGCCGTCCTCCTTGTCGAACTCCACCGCCGTCCCCGTCCCCACCGGCCGTTCGACGCACAGCGGGGTGGTCTCCCGGAAGGTGACGGCCAGCCCGAACTCGTCGGCGAGCGTGGCCTGCACGACCTCCTTCTGCACCTCCCCGTACAGCGACACGGAGATCTCCTGCCGCACCTCGTCGTGGCGCAGCCCGATCAGCGGGTCCTGCTCGGCCAGCCGGGTGAGGGCCAGGTGCAGGGTGCCGCCGCCGGCACCGGGACCGGGCACGACGACGGTCTCCAGCGTCGGCGGCGCGAAGAAGTGCCCGTGGGTCCTGCGAGGCTCCCCCAGCGCGTCGCCGATCCTGATGTCGGCCAGCCCCCACAACCGGGCGATCCGGCCCGCGGGGACGGCGTCGGCACGGGCGTCCGTGCCCTGGTCGAAGACACTGAGCGCGGTGATCCTGCCCTCCGCGCGGGCGTCGCCGTAGGGGACGCGGTCCCGTACCCGGAGCGTGCCGGAGAACACGCGCGCGTACGCCACCTTCTCCCCCGCCCGTCCCCGCTCGACCTTGAACACGGTGGCCGAGACCGGTCCCTCGGGGTCGCCTCCGGCGGCGGGCAGCAGTTCCTTGATGCCGCCGATGAGCGCGTCGACGCCCGCTCCGGTGATCGCGGAGCCGAAGTACACCGGGTGCACGAGGCTCTGCCGGGTCTGGGCGGCGAGGGCCCCGCAGAGCTGGTCGCAGGACAGGGTGTCCTCGACGTACGCGGTCAGCAGGTCGTCGTCGTGGTCGGCGAGGACGTCGGGCGCGGCCGGGCCGAGGCCGGGGACGAAGCGGGCCTCGCGGGTGCCGGGTCCCTCGACGTGCCCCATCGGGACGACGGCCGGGGTGAGCCGCCGCGAGATCGTCCGCAGCAGCGTCTCCCCCTGGGCGCCGCGCCGGTCGATCTTGTTGACGAAGAGCAGGGTCGGGATGCGCAGCCGCTGGAGCGTGCGCATCAGCACGCGGGTCCGCGCCTGGACGCCCTCGACGGCGGAGATCACCAGCACCGCGCCGTCGAGCACGCCGAGCACGCGCTCCACCTCGGCGATGAAGTCGGGGTGGCCGGGGGTGTCGACAAGGTTGACGGTCACGTCGTCGACCGGGAAGGAGACGACGGCGGACTTGATGGTGATGCCGCGCTGCCGCTCCAGCGCGAGGGTGTCGGTACGGGTGCTGCCGGAGTCGACGCTGCCGAGTTCGTCGATCACTCCGACGGAGTGCAGCAGCCGCTCGGTCAGGCTGGTCTTACCTGCGTCGACGTGCGCGAGAATGCCGAGGTTGAGCAAGTGCACCGGGCGTCATGTCCTTGTGAATGGGGCGGGTTGCTTCCTGGGTGGACATGGACGCTGTGCGCATCGGTGCTCCTCGCTCGGTGACGACGTGGTGGCGTGCAGTGCAGCAGAGCCCGGCGCGTGGTGGCAATGGATTAACGGTCAACAAAGCACGTCGCACCACTCGCCGCCTCCGGAGCGTGGTCATAGAGTGACGTACACCACGCTGGTCGCTGATTCCCCTCGCTCACGCCCATACGGTCTCTGGAGGGCACATGACCCACATCTCGGTCACGGTGGACGGCACGGCCTACGAGGACGACGTGGAGCCCCGTCTTCTGCTGGTCCACTACCTGCGCGACCGACTCGGTCTGACCGGTACACCGATCGGCTGTGACACCTCGAACTGCGGGACCTGCACGGTCGAGCTGGACGGCGTGAGCGTCAAGAGCTGCACGGTGCTGGCCGTCCAGGCGGACGGGTGCGAGGTGACCACCGTCCAGGGGCTGGCCCGCGACGGCGAATGGACGCCGCTGCAGCGGGCGTTCCACGAGCGGCACGCGTTGCAGTGCGGCTACTGCACCCCCGGGATGATCATGGCCGCGCGCGATCTGCTGCGCGAGAATCCCCACCCCAGCTCCGACGAGGTGCGCAAGGCGCTCGAGGGCAACCTGTGCCGGTGCACCGGATACCAGAACATCGTCCGCGCGGTGCTCGCCGTCGCCGAGGACACGAGCGCTTCCGAACGGCAGAGCGCGCAGGAGGTGACGGCATGACCGACCAGGCCGTCGAACCCGAGGTCGGCCGCGCCCGGCTCCGCAAGGAGGACGCACGGCTGATCACCGGCCAGACCAACTGGACCGACAACATCAGCGTCACCGGGCTGCTGCACCTGGCCATCCTGCGCAGCCCCATGGCGCACGCCCGCATCGAGCGCGTCGACGTCTCCCCCGCCCTCGAACGCCCCGGCGTCGTCGCCGCGTTCACCGGCCGCGACCTCGCCGAGGGGCTCGGCTCGCTGCCCTGCGGCTGGCCCGTCACCGAGGACATGGTGCTGCCCGACCACCCGCCGCTCGCCCTCGACGAGGTCCGCCACGCCGGCGACCCGGTGGCGGTCGTGGTGGCCCGCGACCGGTACGCCGCCGCCGACGCGCTGGAGGCGATCGAGGTCGACTACGAGCCCCTGCCCCCGGTCCTGGACCTGGAGGAGGCACTCGCCGAGGGCGCCCCGCTGGTCCACGCCGACAAGGGCACCAACCGCGCCTACGTGTGGCCGCTGAGGACCGGCGAGGACTACGAGTCGGTCAAGCAGCGCGCCGATGTCGTGATCAGGCGCCGCTACCGGCAGCAGCGCCTCATCCCCAACGCCATGGAGCCGCGCGCGGTCGCCGTCGCCCCGCTCGCCGCCTCCGGCGAGTACACGATGTACTCGACGACCCAGATCCCGCACATCCTGCGGATCATGCTGTCGGTGGTCACCGGCATCCCCGAGCACAAGCTGCGGGTGATCGCCCCCGACGTGGGCGGCGGCTTCGGCTCCAAGCTCCAGGTGTACGGCGAGGAGGCCGTCGCGCTCGCGATCGCGCGGAAGCTGGGACGGCCGGTGAAGTGGACCGAGTCCCGCTCCGAGGGCTATCTGGCCACCCACCACGGCCGCGGCATGATCCAGGACATCGAGCTCGCCGCCACCCGCGAGGGAAGGCTGCTCGGTCTCAAGGTCGACCTGCTCGCCGACATGGGCGCCTATCTGATGCTGGTCACGCCCGGCATCCCGATCCTGGGCGCGTTCATGTACCCGGCGATCTACAAGATGGACGCCTACGAGTTCAACTGCACCGGCGTGTTCACCACCCGCACCCCGACCGACGCCTACCGCGGCGCCGGGCGCCCGGAGGCGACGTACGCCATCGAGCGGGCCATGGACGAACTGGCAGCCGAGGTGGGCCTGGACCCGGTGGAGGTGCGGCGCCGAAACTGGATCCGGCACGAGGAGTTCCCGTACACCACGATCGCGGGCCTGACCTACGACAGCGGCAACTACGAGGCGGCGACCGAGAAGGCCCTCGCCCTGTTCGGCTACGACGACCTGCGCGCCGAGCAGCGCAAGCGCGACGAGCGCGGGGACGCCGTACGGCTCGGCATCGGCGTGTCGACGTACACGGAGATGTGCGGGCTGGCCCCGAGCCGGGTGCTGCGGGACCTGAGGTACTCGGCCGGCGGCTGGGAGGCGGCGAGCATCCGGATGCTGCCCACCGGCAAGGTCGAGGTGGTCACCGGCACCAGCCCGCACGGGCAGGGGCACGTGACCTCCTGGAGCCAGATCGCCTCCGAGGTGCTCGGCGTGCCGTTCGAGGACATCGAGGTGCTGCACGGCGACACCCAGGCGGCCCCGCAGGGCATGGACACCTACGGCTCGCGCTCGCTGGTCGTGGGCGGGTCGGCCGTGCACCGGGCCGCCGAGAAGGTGGTCGAGAAGGCGCGCAAGGTGGCGGCGCACCTGCTGGAGGCCAGCGAGGACGACCTGGAGTTCAAGGGCGGCGTGTTCTCCGTCAAGGGCTCGCCCGAGGCACGCAAAACCATCCAGGAGGTCGCCTTCGAGACGTTCACCTCGCACGACGTGCCCGAGGGCATGGAGCCCACCCTCAACTCCGAGTACCTGCTGGACCCGGAGAACTTCTCCTACCCGCACGGCACCCACCTGTGCGCGGTCGAGGTCGACACCGAGACCGGGCAGACCCGGATCCGGTCCTACGTCTGCGTGGACGACGTGGGCCGGGTGGTCAACCCGATGATCGTCGAGGGGCAGGTGCACGGCGGCCTCGCCCAGGGCATCGCGCAGGCGCTGTACGAGGAGGCGGTGTACGACGCGGAGGGCAACCTGGTCTCCGGCACGATGGCCGACTACCTGGTGCCGTCGGCCGCGGACCTGCCCGACTTCGTCACCGACCGGACCGAGACGCCCGCCGCCTCCAACCCGCTCGGCGTCAAGGGCGTCGGCGAGGCGGGCACGATCGCCTCGACGCCGGCCGTCGTCAACGCGATCGTGGACGCGCTGCGGCCGCTGGGCGTGCACGACGTGCGGATGCCGTGCACACCGGAGCGGGTCTGGGAGGCCGTCCGGTCGGCGCAGCCGTCCGGCACGTCCGGTGCGTCCGGCACATCGCGGAAGGAGACCTCGGCATGATTCCCCCCGCATTCGACTACGCCCGGCCCACCAGCCTGGACGAGGCCGTGCGCACGCTCGCCGACGCGGGCGAGGAGGCGAAGGTGCTGGCCGGCGGGCAGAGCCTGCTGCCGCTGCTCCGGCTGCGCCTGGCCTTTCCCGAGCTGGTCGTCGACGTCGGACGGATCCCCGGACTGCGCGGGGTCCGCGAGGACGGCGACATGCTCGCCATCGGGGCGCTGACCACGCACCACGACGTGGTCCACGACCCGCTGGTGCGGCGGCACGCGGGCCTTCTCGCCCAGGCCACCGAGACGGTCGCCGATCCGGCCGTACGGCACCGGGGCACCCTCGGCGGCTCGCTCGCGCACGCCGACCCGGCCGGCGACCTGCCCGCGGTGGTGCTGGCGCTGGACGCCGAGCTGGTGGCCGTGGGCCCGGGCGGGCGGCGTACGATCCCGGCGCGCGACTTCTTCACGGACTACCTGCAGACCGCGCTGGCGCCCGACGAGCTCCTGGTGGAGGTGCGGGTGCCGAAGCGGGAGGGCTGGGGCTTCCGCTACGAGAAGTTCCACCGGGTGGCCCAGTCCTGGGCGATGGTCGGCGTGGCCGCGCTGGTGCGGCGCGACGACGGGCACATCGCCGAGACCCGGATCGGGCTGACCAACATGGGCGCCACCCCGCTGCGGGCCTCCGCCTCGGAGGAGGCGCTGGCCGGCGCCGGGAACGCCGAGGCGGTGGCGCGGGCGGCGCAGGAGGCGGCCGAGGGCACGCGGCCGTCGCGGGACGCGTCGGCCTCGCCCGAGTACCGGGCGCACCTGGCGCGGGTGCTCACCAAGCGGGCGGTCCTGGCCGCCGCCGGGATGGGGTGAGCGCCGATCACCCCCATCGACAGCCCCGAGCAGGTGCGGGCCCGCCTGGAGGAGACCGGCTACCTCGTCGACGACGGGCTGGCCATCGCCTGCTTCCTGGCACTCAGGCTGCACCGGCCGGTCTTCTGCGAGGGCGACGCGGGCGTCGGCAAGACGGCGCTCGCCGCCGCCCTCGCCGAGGCTCTCGACGCCCCGCTGATCCGGCTGCAGTGCCATGAGGGCATCGACGCCTCCCAGGCGCTGTACGACTGGGACTTCCCGCGTCAGCTGCTGCATCTGCGGGCCGCCGAGGCGGCCGGGATCAGGGACGCCGACCGGCTGGAGCGCGAGCTGTACGACCGGCGGTTCCTGGTCGCCCGGCCGCTGCTGCGGGCGCTGCAGACGCAGCCGTCGGTGCTGCTGGTGGACGAGATCGACCGCGCCGACGACGAGTTCGAGGCGTTCCTGCTGGAGGTGCTGTCGGAGTTCCAGGTGACGATCCCCGAACTCGGCACGCTGCGGGCCGAGGTGCCGCCGGTGGCCGTCCTGACCTCCAACCGCACGCGTGAGGTGCACGACGCCCTGAAGCGGCGGTGTCTGTACCACTGGTTCGACCACCCCGGCTTCGCCCGCGAACTCGCCATCGTCCGCCGCCGGTTGCCCGAGGTGTCGGCCCGGCTGGCCGAGCAGGTCACCGCACTGGTGCAGGCCCTGCGCGCCGAGGGCCTGCTCAAGCCCCCGGGTGTCGCCGAGACCCTGGACTGGGCCCGCGCCCTGGACGCCCTCGGCGCCACCGAGGTCGACGCGGAACTGGCGGTGGCCACGCTCGGCTCGGTGCTGAAGTACCGCGAGGACACGGACCGCGCCCGCGGCCTGGACTTCACGGCGGTCCTCGCACGGCGGGGGGCGTGATCGGCGTGGCGGAAGCACAGGAAGAACGGCGCAGACGCGCTGAAGCAGGCGGCGACCGTTCCGGAACCTCGGCTCCCGGGCCGGGTGGGCGCGCCGACGCCGTGCTGCTCGGGTTCGCGCGGGCGTTGCGGGCGGCCGGCGTCGCGGTGAGTGCCGAGCGGACGCATGCCTTTCTGCGGGCGGTGGATGTGCTGCGGCCCGGCAGGCGGGCGGATGTGTACTGGGCCGGCCGGCTGACGCTGTGCGGGGACCGGGACGACCTGGAGCGTTACGAGCGGGTGTTCGCCGCCTACTTCGGTGCGGACGTGCCCCCCGCCCGGCCTGCGCGGGCCGCCGCTCCGCCGCCCCGGCTGCGGCTGGTCGTGCGGGACGCGCCCGGCGGGCCGCCCGCCGAGCCGGCCGAGGGGGAGCGGCAGGGTCCGCCCGTCGCCTCGCTCGCCAGTTCCGCGGAGGTCCTGCGCCACCGCGACGTGGCCGGACTCGATCCCGCGGAACGCGCGCAGGTGCGCCGGCTGCTGGCCGCGTTCGCGCTGCGCGGGCAGTCGCGGCGCACCGCGCGGCGACGTCCGGCCCGGCGCGGGGACGTCGATCCGCACCGCACCGTGCG
Source organism: Streptomyces sp. JNUCC 63 (assembly GCF_054366325.1). Taxonomy (NCBI): domain Bacteria; kingdom Bacillati; phylum Actinomycetota; class Actinomycetes; order Kitasatosporales; family Streptomycetaceae; genus Streptomyces; species Streptomyces sp. JNUCC 63. The sequence goes on from NZ_CM135963.1 coordinate 302,178, forward strand.
GGAGATGCTGCGGCTCGGCGGCGAGCCGGCGCTGCTGCGGCGGCACGCGCGCGCCGAGCGGCCCCGCCGGGTCGTCCTGCTCGTCGACGTCAGCGGGTCCATGGGGCCGTACGCCGACGCCCTGCTGCGGTTCGCGCACGCCGCCGCCCGGGGGCGGCGCACGGAGGTGTTCACCATCGGCACGCGGCTGACCCGGGTCACCCGGGAGCTGTCGCACCGGGATCCGGACCTGGCCATGGCCGCGGTCGCCGAGGCCGTGCCCGACTGGCGCGGGGGCACCCGGCTGGGCGAGCTGCTGCGGGAGTTCCTCGACCGCTGGGGCCAGCGGGGCATGGCCCGCGGAGCCGTGGTCGTCCTGCTGTCCGACGGCTGGGAGCGGGGCGATCCGCGGCTGCTCGCCGCCCAGATGCGGCGCCTGCACCGGCTCGCGCACCGGGTGATCTGGTCCAACCCCCGCAAGGCGCGCCCCGGCTACGCCCCGCTCGCCGCCGGCATGGCGGCGGCGCTGCCCAGTGTGGACGCGTTCGTGGAGGGCCACAGCCTGGCCGCGCTGGAACGGCTGGCGGCGGTGGTGCGGGGCGCCGACACCCCGGACGCGACGAATGCGCAGGAAAGGAGTTGAGCGTGCGGGACATTCTTCCGGTGCTGGAGCGGTGGTATGCGGCACGGGTGCCGTTCGGGCTCGCCACCGTCGTCACGGTGAGTCGCAGCGCGCCGCGCGAGCCGGGTGCGGCGATGGCGGTGGGGCCGGACGACGAGGTGGTGGGGAGTGTGTCCGGGGGGTGTGTGGAAGGGGCGGTGTTCGACCTGGCGCAGGAGGTCGCGGCGAGCGGCGAGGCCCAGGTGGCGTCCTTCGGCTACAGCGACGAGGACGCGTTCGCGGTCGGCCTCACCTGCGGAGGCGAGATCTCCGTACTGGTCCGGCCGGTGAGCCCCGAGACCGACCCCACCTTCGGCGCGGTCGCCGCCTCCGTCGCCGCCGGTGAGCCGGTGACCACGGCGACCGTGGTCGACGGTCCGGCCCCGCGCGGGGCGACGCTCGCGGTGTGGCCCAAGGCGGTGGCGGGCACGCTGGGCGCGTCCGGCCTGGACGTGGCGGTGACCGCGGACGCCCGCGGCGAACTCGCCCTGGGTGCCACGGGGCTGAGGCACTACGGCGCGCACGGTGAGCGCCGCGAGGACGCCGTCACGGTGTTCCTGCACTCCTTCGCCCCGCCGCCGCGGATGCTGGTGTTCGGCGCGATCGACTACGCCGCCGCGGTGGCCCGTATCGGCGCCTTCCTCGGCTACCGGGTCACGGTGTGCGACGCCCGCCCGGTGTTCGCCACGCCGAAGCGGTTCCCCGCGGCCGTGGAGGTGGTCGTGGACTGGCCGCACCGCTATCTGCACGGCACGGACACCGACGAGCGCACGGTGATCTGCGTCCTCACCCACGATCCGAAGTTCGACGTGCCGCTGCTGGAGGAGGCGCTGCGCAGGCCGGCCGCCTACATCGGGGCGATGGGCAGCCGCCGTACCCACCAGGACCGGATGGAGCGGCTGGTGGAGGCCGGCCTGTCGGAGGCCGAGCTGTCCCGGCTGCGCTCCCCGGTGGGCCTGGACCTGGGCGCCCGTACCCCCGAGGAGGTGGCCGTGTCCGTCGCGGCCGAGATCGTCGCGCTGCGCTGGGGCGGCACCGGCGCCCCCCTGACCGCGACCGCCGGAGCCGTCCACGCGACGGGCTCCGCCTGAAGTCCGAGGAGGAAGTCATGGAACTGCACCACGAGTTCACCGTTCCCGTCCCGGTCGACGACGCCTGGCGGGCGCTCCTCGACATCGAGCGTGTGGCGCCGTGCCTGCCGGGGGCCGCCGTGGAGGACTACGACGGCAAGACCGTGACCGGGTCGGTCAAGGTCAAGCTGGGTCCGATCACGGTGACGTACAGGGGGACGGCGGTCTTCGAGGAGCAGGACGAGTCGGCCCACCGCATGGTGCTCGCCGCGAGCGGCCGGGAGACGCGCGGGCAGGGCACGGCACGGGCCACGGTCACGGGCACGCTTCAGCCGCGCGACGGCGGCACGGCGGTGTCGGTGGACACCGATCTGACGGTGACCGGCCGCCCGGCGCAGTTCGGGCGCGGGGTGCTGGGTGAGGTGGGCGACCGGCTGGTGGGGCAGTTCGCCGAGTGCCTGTCCGAGCGGCTCGCCGAGACCCCGCCGCCCGTGCCTGCCGAGGGTGCCGCGGCGGGCGCCCCGGAGGTTCGCGAGGAGCCCGCGGCGGAACGTGCGGAGCCCGAGCCGCTCGATCTGCTGCGCACCGCCGGCGTGCCGGTGGCCAAGCGTGCCGCCGTGGCGGCGGGCGCGGCCGTCGTCGTCGCGCTGCTGATCGTGGGCGTACGCCGGCTCCGGCGCCCCTGAAGGGGGCGGATCGGCTGTTACTTGCGGTGCACATGAGCCGTCAGTCGGCCGCCGTTTCCGCTGTGACCTGCGGTTTTCATTTTTTCGCGGGAATTTCGGATTCGTTGGTGTGGGCCCGTGGGGGACGGGTACGTGCGCCTTCAACGGATGAGGCATGCATGGCCTCTGCAGCACATGTGCGGCACGTACCCGCTGGAAGGAGGTCCGTGACAGCGCACACTCGCAGCGCCCGGGCCGCTTCCACGCACGAAGCGGCCCGGATCTCCCCGAGAAATCGGAAACGAGAAAGGGAAGAGTGACCCTGGGGCGGCCCCTGAGGGGGCCGCCCTCCTGTGTGTCACCTCGGCAGCCGGTGCAGTTCCACGTCGGTGAGACGGCCGTCGCTGACGCGGGCCGTCATGTAGGTGCAGTGGGGCTGGCGGCGGCGGTCGGTCGGGGAGCCCGGGTTGAGCAGGCGCAGACCGGTGGGCGCGGTGGTGTCCCAGGGGATGTGACTGTGCCCGAAGACCAGCACGTCGAGGTCGGGGAAGCGGGCGGCGCAGCGGGCCTCGCAGTTCTGGGCGGGGCCGGTCTCGTGGACGGCGCCGAAGCGCAGCCCGCCGAGGTCGGCGCGGGCCACCTCGGGCAGGCGGGCGCGCAGTTCGGGGCCGTCGTTGTTGCCGTACACGCCGATCAGGCGGCGGCTGCGGCTATGCAGCAGGTCCAGGGTGGCGGTGTCGACCCAGTCCCCGGCGTGGAAGACGACGTCGGCACGCGGGAGTTCGGCGAGCAGGGGCGCGGGCAGTTGCTTGGCGCGTTTGGGCAGATGGGTGTCGCTCATCAGCAGCAGACGCACACGGTCAGTCCTCGCCGCGCACGATGTTCCACTCGGAGCCCGTGCGGTCCTGGTGCGGGCCGGCGCGGTCCTCGACCGCCGGAAGGCAGGTGCGCACGCTCTTCCGCCGCAGTCGGCGGGCCTCCGCCCAGCCCGTCTCGGGGCGCTGGACAACGGGTTTCTCAGTGGTGTGCGCGGTCACGGCGCCTCATCTTCCTTCTGCGTCCGTATCCTGTGGGGCGGCCCTGGCCGGGTCCCCCGGAAGCGGCCGGGGAAAACCCGCCCGGTACGCCCGCCCCGGGTCACCTGCCGCCGGAGCCTCCACTGCCGAACGAGCCGCTGGAGCCCCCGTCCCAGCGCGGGCGGCTCTGGTCCCCGCTGCGCCTGCTGCCGGAGGAGCCGAGTTCGTGCGGGGTCAGGCGCCGTCCGGTCTCCTCGGCCCGGGGCACCTCGTCCGGCTCGCGCCGCTGATGGGTCTCGTGGACCGGCCCGGACTCGGGCAGCGTCGGGTGTTCGCCGCCCCGGGAGGTCCCCCGCCTCTGCTCGCTGTGCATGACCCTGACTCCGAGCCGGACGGCCCACACCAGGGCGGCGGCGATCACCAGGCCGCCGACGACGACGGCGACGATCCCGAAGGCCGAGATCCCGGCGGCTGCCTCGTACCAGGTGGTGTCCATGGGACGCGGGTACCCTGCCCCGGCCGGCGGACACCCGCCGGGCCGGTCAGGGCGTGGCGCGGTCCCGGCCGCGAAGCAGGGCGGTAGCGTCGCCGCCGATGACGGACATGTCTGAAACATCCGCGCAGAGCGACACCGCCGGGCATCGCTCCTCCCCCACGGTCCCGCTCGGCCGGAAGCTGCTGGAGTGGGCCTCGACGACCGATCACAAGGTGATCGGCAAGCTCTACATGGTCACGGCGTTCTGCTTCTTCCTGCTGGGCGGCCTGCTGGCGATGGGGATGCGCGCCGAGCTCGCGCGCCCGGGTCTGCAGTTCATGAACCAGCAGACCTACAACGAGCTCTTCACGGTCCACGGCACGATCATGATGCTGCTCTTCGCCACGCCCATGTTCTCGGGCTTCACCAACGCGGTGATGCCGCTGCAGATCGGCGCCCCCGACCTGGCCTTCCCCCGGCTGAACGCCCTGTCGTACTGGATGTACCTGTTCGGCGGGCTGATCGTCGTCTCGGGGTTCGTCGTGCCCGGCGGCTCGGCGGCGTTCGGCTGGTTCGCCTACGCGCCGCTGAACAGCGCTTTCTACTCCCCCGGCGCGGGCGGCGACCTGTGGGTGATGGGGCTGGTGGTGACGGGTGTGTCGACGACGCTCAGCGCGGTCAACTTCATCGCCACGATCACGACCCTGCGGGCGCCGGGGATGACGATGTTCCGGATGCCGATCTTCACCTGGAACGTGCTGTTCACCTCGATCCTGGTGCTGCCCGCCTTCCCGGTGCTGACCGCGGCGCTGCTCGCCCTGGAGGCGGACCGGAAGTTCGGGGCGCACATCTACGACTCGGCGAACGGCGGGGCGCTGCTGTGGCAGCACCTGTTCTGGTTCTTCGGCCATCCGGAGGTCTACATCGTCGCGCTGCCGTTCTTCGGGATCGTCAGTGAGATCGTCCCGGTCTTCTCCCGCAAGCCGCAGTTCGGGTACCTGCCGATGATCGGGGCGACCATCGCGATCACCATGCTGTCCGCGGTGGTGTGGGCGCACCACATGTTCGCCACCGGCGCGGTGCTGCTGCCCTTCTTCTCGATCATGTCGTATCTGATCGCGGTGCCCACGGGGATCAAGTTCTTCGCGTGGATCGGGACCACGCGGGGCGGGTCGCTGTCGTTCGAGACGCCGATGCTGTGGGCGTTCGGTTTCCTGGTGACGTTCCTGCTGGGCGGGTTGAGCGGGGTGCTCATCGCCGCGCCGCCGCTGGACTTCCACGTGACCGACTCGTACTTCATCGTGGCGCACCTGCACTACGTGCTGTTCGGCACCGTGGTGTTCGCGATGTTCGCCGGTTTCTACTTCTGGTGGCCCAAGATCACCGGCAGGATGCTGGACGAACGGCTCGGCAAGATCCACTTCTGGCTGCTGTTCCTCGGCTTCCAGCTGACCTTCCTGGTGCAGCACTGGCTCGGCGCGGAGGGGATGCCCCGCCGGTACGCCGACTACCTGCCCACCGACGGCTTCACCCTCCTGAACACGCTGTCCTCGGCGGGGGCGTTCCTGCTCGGCGCGTCCACCCTGCCCTTCCTCTACAACGTCTGGCGCACGGCACGCCACGGAGAGAAGGTCACCGTGAACGACCCCTGGGGATACGGGCGGGCCCTGGAGTGGGCGACCTCCTGCCCGCCACCGCGGCACAACTTCACCGCCCTGCCCCGGATCCGATCGGAGTCCCCGGCGTTCGACCTGCACCATCCGGCGGTCGTGCGGCGGGGGGAACTGGAGGGACGGCGATGAAGATCGAGGCCCTGCTCTTCGGCGGCGTCGCGCTGTTCTTCGGGAGCACCGCGACCCTCTACGGGCTCTGGTCGCGCGAGCCGGCCGGGACGGCGGCGCTGGTCATCGCCGGCGGTATGGCGGCGCTGGTCTCCTTCTTCTGCCTCATCCAGTACCGGCGCAGGGGAGCGCGCCCGCAGGACCGCACCAAGGCGGAGGTGGCCGACGCGGCGGGGCCGCTGGACTTCTTCCCGCCGGAGAGCACCTGGCCGATCATCACCGCGCTGGGCTTCGCCGTCGGCGCGCTGGGCGTGGTCTACGGGCTGTGGCTGTTCCTCATCGGTCTCGGGGTGCTGGCTCGGGGGGTTGGGGGGATGGCGTTCCAGTACGTGCACCGGGGCGAGTGACCTCCGCACGGAGCGGGGCTCCGGGGCGGCGCGGCTCGACGGGGCGGTGACCGCTCTCGTAGCCCCCGGCGACGGTCTGCCGCACCTCGCCGGTCTCCTCGCCCGCGGTCAGGACCTCCTGCTCCTTGCGCAGCAGGGCGTGGCACAGTGCCCGGGTGACCAGGAAGGCGACGACGGGCCCCAGCACGAGCGAGACGCGCAGCACCCAGGTCAGCGCGTTCACCGAGATCTGGAAGACGGTGGCGATGATGTCGTTGCCGCCCGCCAGCATCAGCACGCCGTAGAAGACGATCCCGGCGACGCCGAGGCCGGTGCGCACGGGACGTTCACGCGGCCGGTCGCACAGGTGCTGTTCGTGGCGCCACTCCCCGGTCAGCCACTGCTCGGCGAACGGGTACGCGTACAGCACGGCGAACAGCAGCGCCGGCAGGACGACCGCCGGCAGCAGGACGTTCCACATGAGGGTGTGACCGGCGACGTTCGTCTCCCACGCCGGCATCAGCCGCAGTGAGCCCTCCAGGAAGCCGACGTACCAGTCGGGCTGGGAGCCCGTGGAGATCTGGTGCGGTGTGTAGGGGCCGTACGTCCACACGGGGTTGATCTGGGCGATGCCGGCGAGCAGGACGAGCACGCCGAAGACGGTGAACTGCAGGCCCACGGATGTGGCGGCGAACTCGGGGAGGAGCGGCTTGCCGAGCACGTTGCGGTTGCCGCGACCCGGGCCGCGCCACTGGGTGTGCTTGAGGTAGAAGACCAGGATCAGATGCACGGTGACCAGCGCGATCAGGGCGCCCGGCAGCAGCAGGATGTGCAGGCTGTACAGACGGCTGATGATCTCGTCGCCCGGCCACTGGCCGCCGAAGGCGAAGAAGCTGACGTAGGTGCCGACCACCGGCAGGGACAGCGTGATCGTCTGCGCGATGCGCAGTCCGGTGCCCGAGAGCAGGTCGTCGGGCAGCGAGTAGCCCGCGAAGCCCTCGGCCAGGGCGAGCGCGAACAGCGTCACGCCGATGACCCAGTTGATCTCCCTGGGTCTGCGGAAGGCGCCGGTGAAGAAGATCCGCAGCAGGTGCACGCCGATGGCGCCGACGAAGACCAGCGCCGCCCAGTGGTGGGTCTGCCGCAGCAGCAGCCCGCCGCGCACCTCGAAGCTGATGCGCAGGGTGGAGTCGAACGCCTCCGACATCCGCACTCCGCGCAGCGGCGCGTACGGCCCGGCGTAGACCACCTCCCGCATCCCCGGGTGGAAGAACAGGGTCAGCCACACCCCGGTCAGGACCAGCAGGACCAGGCTGTACAGGGCGATCTCGCCGAGCAGGAACGACCAGTGCTCGGGGAACGCCTTGCGCATCAGCCGCCCGGCGTCCGACAGCGGCAGCCGGGCGTCCAGGAACCCGGCGAACCGCTCACCGGCCGCCGGGCCGCGCTCGTCGCGCGGTCGCCGTGCCGGACTCACGGCTCGCCCGGGCCGCCGTCGCCGCCCTGGCCCGCTTCCCCGCCCGCGTGTGCCGCCCGCTCCACCTCGGCCTCGACCTCGGTGCGCGGCCTGCCCTCGTCGCTCGCGTACTCGCTCAGGGCGGCCTGCAGATCACGGGCCAGGTCGCGCCAGGCACGCCACGCCGTCTCGTACGTCTCGCTCTGCAGTCCGGTCCATCGCTCCTGGGCGGGCGGCCCGTACTTCTGGCGCAGCTGTTCGACCCGGTTGTGCGCCTCATCGGCCGCCCGCTGCTTGGCCACGAGCTCTTCGAAGGTGTGTGACACAGCCCAGGACCCTAAGCACGAGTGGCATGCGCGGCGGCCGCGACCTGCCGTGGCCGGGGCGCGGCGCACCCGTGTGGCGGCCTCCCGCGAGCGGTCTCACCGCCCGAGCATCATCTCGCTCCACACCTGCTTGCCGCCGCTGACCGGCAGGGCGCCCCAGGCCGCCGAGACGGCCTCGACGAGGAGGATGCCGCGGCCGCCGGTGGCCTCCCAGCCGATGCCGGCCGGCTTGACGGGAGTGCGGGGCGAGCCGTCGGCGACGGCGATGCGCAGCCTGCGGTCGACGAGGGTGAGGTCCAGGCGGACCTGGCCCCCGGTGTGCACGAGGGCGTTGGTGACCAGTTCGGAGACGACCAGGAGAGCGGCGTCGGCGTCCTCGGTCACGCCCCAGGAGCGCAGGGTGCGCCGGGTGAAGCGGCGCGCGTGCCGGACCGCCTCGGGCACCCGCCACACCGTCCAGCTCTCCCTGAGCGGGCGTACGGCCATGCCGTCGTAGCGCATGAGGAGCAGGGCGATGTCGTCGTTGCGGCGGGCGTCGCCGAGCAGGGCGTCGGCGACCAGGCCGAGGTGGGCGGGGTCGGCGCCGGCCAGGTCGCGGGCGAGCCGCTCCACGCCCTCGTCGATGTCGGCGTCGGCGGACTCCACCAGGCCGTCGGTGGTCAGGGCGAGCACGGTGCCGGGCTGGAGCCGCAGCGGGGTCATCGGGAAGTCGGCCCGGGTCAGCACGCCGAGCGGGGGACCGCCCTCGGCCTCCGCGATCTCGATACCGCCGTCCGGGTGGCGCAGCACGGGGGGCAGGTGCCCGGCGCGCACGCACCAGGCGGCGCCCTGTTCCATGTCGACGTCGACGTAGACGCAGGTGGCGAACAGGTCGGTCTCCATGTCCAGCAGGAGCCGGTTGGCGTGCGAGACCACCACGTCCGGCGGGTGCCCCTCGGCGGCGTAGGCGCGCAGAGCGGTGCGCATCTGGCCCATCAGGGTGGCGGCGCCCGCGTTGTGACCCTGTACGTCGCCGATGACGAGGGCCACGTGGTTGTCGGGCAGCGGGATCACGTCGTACCAGTCGCCGCCGACCTCCAGGCCCGCTGTCGCGGGCAGGTAGCGGGCGACGGCCTCGGCGCCGGGCAGTTTCGGCAGGCGGCGGGGCAGCAGGGCGCGCTGGAGCATGCCGACGAGCTCGTGCTCGGCGTCGAAGGCGCGGGCGCGCGTCAGGGCCTGCCCGGCCAGGCCGGCCGAGGCGGTGAGCAGGGCGCGCTCGTCGGGGCCGAAGTCGTGCGGGGTGTCCCAGCCGATCAGGCAGGCCCCGGCCATGCGGCCCCCGGCGGGCAGCGGCAGGACCGCGAGGCCGCCGGGGCCGACCTCGGCGAGGGCCGGCTCCAGGGCGGTGTCGGCGGGCCAGACCCGGGCGCGGCCCTCGCGCAGGGCGGCGGCCAGGGTGGGCATGGCCCGCACCGGCGCGTCCGGCCATTCGGTGCGCCACTGAAGGCGCCACAGCTCGGGCCAGGCCTCCGGTTCGGGCGGGTCGAGGACGGTGACGACCAGGCGGTCGTTCTCCAGTTCGGCGAGTGCGATCCGGTCGGCCCGCAGCGGTTTGCGCAGCGCGGCGACCACCGCCTGACTGACGTCGCGGACGGTGCCCGCGGTCGCCAGGGCGGCGGCGAGCCGCTGGACGCGGGCGGCGTCGGTGATGCCGGGGCGCAGGGTGGAGGCGTCGGCGACGGTGCCGGCCAGCCGGGCGGGGCGGCCCTCGCCGCCGGGCAGCAGCCGGCCGCGCAGCCGCAGCCACTTGGGCGGGCCGGCCGGCTGCAGGACGCGGAACTCCAGCTCGCGCTCGCCGATGGACATGTGGTCGGCCTCGACCACGGACATCAGCGACGGCAGGTCCTCCGGCACGGTCAGCGCGAGCAGCGTCTCGACCTTGCCGTCGAAGTCGGACCGGCCCAGGGCGAACAGCTCGAGGATGGCGTCGCCGACCTCCACCCGTCCGCTGTCCATGGCCAGGCTGAACGCGTCCGGCGGCAGCTCCTCGCCGTGCGCGGCCTCCGCTGCGGCGGGGCAGGCGACGGCCTGGGCTATCAGCTCCAGGCACTCGCGGTCCTCGCTGTCGAAGCCGGCCGGGCTCTCGGTGACGGCGAGCAGGGCGCCGCCCTCCGGTCCGCGCAGCGGCAGCGCGGCCAGGAACACGTCCCCGGCGGGCATCCGCCTCGAGTCGGCGCGCCCGGCGAGCTCCTCGGGTCCCAGCCACACGGCCCGCCCGGTGCGGCAGGCGTCGGCGACCGGGGAACGCCCGGCCAGGCGGTAGCTGTCCCTCACCCCGTACAGGGTCCTCGGCACGCCGGCCGACTCCGACAGGCACAGCACATCGCCCGTCGTGCCGCGGACGTACACGCCGGCGAACGCCGCTCCGGTGAAGACCAGGGCCTGTTCCAGGACGCGGCGCGGCCGGTCGGGGGCGGAGGGAGCGGCGGCGAGCGTCCTGAGGGCAAGTTCGGCACGCAGCGTCCTCGTTCTGCGTGCCGTAGCTCCCTCACTGACCACGTTGGCCATTACAGCGCCTATCCTCCGGTTGCGCAGCCCCTGTGACGGTTCCATGGGATTCCGCGGTGGACGGTGCTCGAAACATTTCGAACAAGTCTTGACGTATGCGTTCCGCACAGTGATCTCGTGACAGGCGTGACTGTCGGCGGCCCTCGCCCGGCTGGAAGGCTCGGTGACGACCAGGGAGGGGGACGGACATGGACCAGCGCTACGAGGTGTACGCGCTCGCCGACCGGCACTTCTACGACACGCCGGACCGGCTGTCGGACGGCGGGCGGCCCGCCGCGCCCCTGTACGAGCCGGCCCGGCGCGCGGTGCCCGAGGGGTGGGAGGCCGCCCGGATCGGCGACTGGCTGACGCTGACGCCGCTCGGCCCCGACGGTCGGCCGGCGCCCGGCCCGGCACAGGGCTGGAAGATCCACGCCTCGGCCACCCGGGCGAACGCCGAGCGGATCGCCGCGGTCGTGTGGGACTACTGCGTGCCGCGCCGGATCCCCTTCAAGTTCGTCCCCGGACCGCATCTGCTGCACCTGCGCAACACCAAGTACGCGGCCCGGGACACCAGCGGCAAGTTCGTGACGGTCTACCCGGACGGCGAGGAGCAGCTGCACCGGGTGCTGCGCGAGCTGGGCACGCTCCTGGAGGGCTTCGAGGGGCCGTACATCCTGACGGATCTGCGCTGGGGCGACGGACCGCTGTACGTCCGTTACGGCGCCTTCGCGCGGGTCTTCGTCGTCGACGAGCGCGGCTCACTGGTGCCGGCGGTGCGCGACGGCGAGGGCCGGCTGGTGCCGGACCGGCGGGAGCCGTCCTTCCAGGTCCCGGACTGGGTGACGCTGCCGGCCTTCCTGCGGCCGCACCTGGCGGCGCGCAACACCACGACGGTCGGCGAGCTGCCGTACCGCATCGAGAAGGCGCTGCACTTCTCCAACGGCGGCGGGGTGTACGCGGGCACCGACACCCGCGACGGGCGCCGGGTGGTCCTGAAGGAGGGCCGGCCGCACGCGGGCCTGGCCGCCGACGGGGCGGACGCGATCGCCCGGCTGGAGCGGGAGAAGGCGGCCCTGGAGCGGGTCGCCGGGACCGGGGTCGTACCGGAGGTGCGGGACTGGTTCACCCTCGGCGACCACCACTTCCTGGTGATGGACTTCCTTCCCGGCCGGCCGCTCAACTCCTACTTCGGCGAGCGGCATCCACTGCTCACACCGGACCCGGACCCGGCGGCGGTCGCCGCCTACACGGCGTGGGCGCTGCGCATCCACCGGGCGGTGGAGCGGGCCGTCGAGGCGCTGCACGCGCGCGGGATCGTCTTCAACGACCTGCACGTGTTCAACATCATGGTCGCGCCCGACGAGGAGTCGGTCTTCCTGCTGGACTTCGAGGCCGCAGCGCCGACGGACGAGAACGCCCGGCAGGTGGTCGCGCACCCCGGCTACTTCGCCCCACCGGACCGCCGCGGCGCGGACATCGACCGGTACGCCCTGGCCTGCTTACGGCTCGCCCTGTTCCTGCCGGTCACCACCCTGTTCGTGATCGACCGCGGCAAGGCCGCCCACCTGGCCGACGTGATCGCCGGACAGTTCCCGGACGTGCCCGGGCAGTTCCTGGACGAGGCGGTCGCGGAGATCACCCGGGAGCCGGCCGCGGCGGACGGCGGCAGAGGTGTACCGGCGGCGGGCGCGGGGAGTGCCGGGGCGTTCGTGGAGCCGGCCGACTGGCCCTTCAGCCGGGACTCGATGGTCAAGGCGGTGCTCGCCTCGGCCACACCGGAGCGGGACGACCGGCTGTTCCCGGGTGACATCGCGCAGTTCTCCGACGGCGGCGGGCTGGGCATCGCGCACGGCGCGGCCGGGGTGCTGTACGCGCTGGCCGAGGCGGGCGCCGAACCGTACGAGGAGGGCGAGCGCTGGCTGCTGGCGCGCACCGCTCCACCGCCGGCCGGCACCCCGTTCGGCCTGTACGACGGCCTCGCGGGCGTCGCCCACGTCCTGGACCGGCTCGGGCACCGGCAGCGTGCCCTGGACCTGGTCGAGGGCATCCTCGAGGAGCGCTGGCAGAAGCTCTCCTCCGATCTGCGCGGCGGGCTCGCCGGGCTGGGCCTGGTCCTGGGCGACCTGGCCCGCAGGACGGGCGAGTCCGAGCTGCGGGAGCGGGCCGCCGAGGCCGCGCACCTCCTCGCCGGCCGGCTCGCCGAGCCGCTCCCGGACACCCCGCGGCGACGGGCCGGGCTGCTGCGCGGTGCGGCCGGGCCCGCGCTGTTCCTGCTGCGGCAGTACGAGTGGACCGGCGAGCGGGAGCTGCTGGAGGCGGCCGCGGCCGCGCTGCGCCGGGACCTGGAGTGCTGCGTGAAGCAGAAGAGCGGCGGCGGACTGGAGGTCGACGAGGGCTGGCGCACCCTGCCCTACCTGGGTGACGGCAGCGCGGGCATCGGCATGGTCCTGGACGAGTATCTCGCGCACGCCCCCGACGAGGAGTTCGAGCGGGCCCGAGCCGGCATCCTCACCGCCGCCACCTCCCGTTTCTACGCCCAGCCCGGCCTCTTCCAGGGCCGCGCCGGAATGATCCTGCACCTCAGCCGCACCACCGCGCCGGACGCGAGCGAGCGGCGGCTCGCCGAACAGGTCGCCGCGCTCGGCTGGTACGCGATGACGTACGAGGGCCAACTCGCCTTTCCCGGGCACCAGATGATGCGGCTTTCGATGGACCTCGCCACCGGAACGGCCGGGTGCCTGCTCGCCCTCACGGCGGCGCTCGACGGCGAGGCCGAAGCCGGGCTGCCGTTCCTGCCGCCTCTCGGGCGGTCCTCACAGACGCGGCTCCACGAACGAACGGAGTCGTGACACAACCCCCGTCCCCACGGGGTGGTCCAGGGTTCCGGAAACCCTGGACGGCCGGTAAGTCCACGGAACCGACGAGAGGAAGAACCGATGGCACTGCTCGACCTGCAGACGATGGAGTCCGACGAGCACACCGGCGGCGGCGCCAGCACGCTCAGCCTGCTGTCCTGCGTCAGCGCGGCGAGCATCCTGCTCTGTCTCTGACGCGTAACGCCCGTCCAGGGCCCCGGGCGGCCGCCTCCCTTCGGGGAGGGGCCGCCCGGGGTGGTTCCGTTCCCCCGCGAGGATGCGAGGCCGCAGCCGTATGACGACGACCGCCCGCAGCGGCCCGCCGACCGCACCCGCCGCCGTCCTCCGCTCGGCCGTCCGGCACAGCGGGACGCCCTGTGCGGCCCTGTGCCTGGTGAGCACGGCGGGGACCGCGGCCGGGCTGCTGCTGCCCGCCGTACTGGGCCGCACCCTGGACCTGCTGCTCGCCCACGCCCCGGCCGCCCGCTGGATCGGGTACTCCGCCGGGCTCGTCCTGCTGCTCGTCCTGCTCGACATGGCCGAGACCGTGCTCGACGGCACGACCAACGCCCGGGCCACCGCGTGGCTGCGGCGGCGGCTGGCCGGGCACGTGCTGGCGCTCGGCCCCCGGGCCGCTTCCCGTTTCGGATCCGGTGAACTCGTCGCCCGCCTCGTCGGCAGCGCCACCCAGGCCGGGGCGGCGCCCGCCGTGCTCGCCACGTCGGTGGCGGCACTGGCCGGCCCGGTCGGGGGTGTGGTGGCACTGGGCCTCATCGACCCGTGGCTGGCGGCGGTGTACCTGACCGGGGTGCCGCTGCTCGCCCTGCTGCTGCGGGCCCTCGCCCGGGACTCGTCGGCGTGCGTGGCGCGCTACCAGGAGGTCCAGGGACGGATCGCCTCGGCACTCGCGGAAGCCGTCGGCGGCGCCCGCACGATCCGGGCGGCGGGCACGGCCGACCGGGAGACGGCCCGCATCCTGCGGCCGCTGCCCGAACTGTCCCGGCAGGGGCACCGGATGTGGCGGGCGCAGGGCCGGGCCGCCGCCCAGGCGGTCGCCGTGGCCCCGCTGCTGCACCTGGGCGTCGTCGCGGTGGCGGGGCTGCTGCTCGCCCGGCACCGCCTGTCGGTGGGCGAGGTCCTGGCCGCCTCCCGGTACGCGGTCCTCGCCACCGGCGTCGGCGTGCTGGTCGGACAGCTCGCCGCACTCGTCCGGGCCCGCGCGGCGGCCGGACGGCTCGGCGAGGTCCTGGCCGAGCCGGCACCGGACCACGGCGGCCACGCGTTGCCGCCGGGGCCCGGCCGCCTGGAGTTGCGCGGAGTGACCGCGCGGCGCGGCGGCCGCGCGGTGCTCGACGGCGTCGACCTCATCGTGCCCGGCGGCACCACGCTGGCCGTCGTCGGCCGGTCGGGCTCGGGCAAGTCGCTGCTGGCCGCCCTGGCCGGGCGCCTGGCCGACCCCGACGCCGGACAGGTGCTGCTCGACGGAGTGCCGCTGCCCGAACTGACCCGCGACGACCTGCGGCGCGCGGTCGGCTACGCCTTCGAACGGCCCGTACTGCTCGGCAGGACCGTCGAGGACGCGATCGGCCTCGGCATCGCCGCGCCCACGCCCGACCGGGTCCGCCGGGCGGCCCGCACGGCCAGCGCCGACGCCTTCGTCCGCCGCCTGCCCGACGGCTACGCGACCGCGTTGGCCGACGCGCCCCGCTCCGGCGGCGAGACCCAGCGTCTCGGTCTGGCCCGCGCCTTCGCCCACGGCGGCCGCCTGCTCGTCCTCGACGACGCCCTCTCCAGCCTCGACACGGTCACCGAACACCACATCACCCGGGCCCTGACGGAGGCCGGCACCCACACCACCCGCCTCGTCGTCGCCCACCGCGCCGCGACGGCGGCCCGCGCCGATGCGGTGGCCTGGCTGGACGGGGGACGCATCCGGGCGGTCGGGACGCACGCCGAGCTGTGGCGGCAGGCGGAGTACCGGCGGGTGTTCGGGGACGGTGACGACGACGCCGGCGGCGGGGGCGTCGGGGCCGTGACCGCGCCGGGAGCGCGGCCGTGACGGCCCAGGGCGTGTGGGGGCGCGGGTTCCGCTTTCTGCGGGCGCGGTGGCGCGTTCTCGTACGCCTGGGCGGATGGTCCGTGCTGGAAGTGGGGCAGACCTTTCTGCTCGGTCATGCGCTGGCGCGCGCGCTGGACGCCGGGTTTCTGGCCGGGCGGGTGCCGGTGGGGCTCGGGTGGCTCGGGCTGGCCTCGCTGGGGGTCCTGGCCGGGGCGTACGGGACCGGGCGGGTGTACCGGGCGGTCGCCGCGCTGGTGGAGCCGTTCAGGGACCGGCTGGTGGAGCGTGTGGTGGCGCGCGGGGTGCGGGAGGCGGACGGGCGGTCGTTGTCCGGGCTGACCCAGCAGGTGGAGATCGCGCGGGACACCTTCGCCGGGCTGGTGCTGGTCTCCCGCTCGTTCCTGATCGCCGCCGTCGGCGCGCTCGTCGGCCTGTTCTCCCTGTCGCCGCTGCTCCTGCTGGTCGTCGCGCCGCCGCTGGCCGCCGGGGTCGCCCTGTTCGCGGTGACGCTGCGGCCGCTGGCCCGCCGTCAGGAGGCCTGCCTCGCCGCCGACGAGGCGCTCGCCGAACGGCTGGGCACGGTCTGTCCGGGCCTGCGGGACGTCACGGCCACCGGGGCGGAGGAGCAGGTGGGCGCCGATGTCGCGGAGCGTGTCGACGCCGAGCGGCGGGCTGCGGGCGCGCTGGCCCGGTGGGGCGCCGTACGGGTGGCGTCCCTGGCGGTGGGCGGCCACCTTCCGGTGGTCCTGCTGCTCGCCACCGCGCCCTGGCTGCTGGCGCACCAGGTCACCCCGGGCGCCCTGGTCGGCGCCCTCGCCTACGTCACCCAGTCCCTGCTGCCCGCCCTGCAGAACCTGATCCACGGCCTGGGCGCCGGCGGGGCCCGCCTCACGGTGGTCCTGCGCCGCCTGAGTCCGGCGGACGGCCGGCCGGCGGTGCCCGCCCCGGCCGGGCCGCGGCGGGCACCGCTCCCCGCGCCCCCGGCCGGCCCCTCCCCCGCCCTCGCCCTCTCGTCGGTCACCTTCGCCTACGGCCCCCACAGCGAACCGGTCGTCCGCGGTCTCGATCTCGTCCTCCCGCACGGCGGCCACCTCGCGGTCGTCGGGCCGAGCGGGATCGGGAAGTCGACGCTCACGGCTCTGGTCGCGGGGCTGCTCGTCCCCGCGCACGGGGAGATCCGGGTGTGCGGGCTGCCCGTGCCGGGCGCCGGGGCCGCCGCGCGAAGGGTGCTCATCCCGCAGGAGGCGTACGTCCACACCGGCACCCTCGCCGAGAACCTCACCCAGCTGCGCCCGGACCCGGTGCCGGAGGAGGAGGTGCTGGCCGCCGCCGACGCGGTCGGCCTCACCCCGCTCCTGAACCGGCTGGGCGGGCCCGGCGCCCCCGTCGACCCGGCGGCCCTGTCGGCCGGCGAGCGTCAGCTGATCGCGCTGGCCCGGGCCCACCTGTCCCACGCCCCGCTCGCCCTGCTGGACGAGGCGACCTGTCATCTGGACCCGGACGCCGAGGCCCGCGCGGAGCGCGCCTTCGCCGCCCGGCCGGGCGGGACCCTGGTCGTGGTGGCCCACCGCATCAGCTCGGCCCGCCGCGCGGACCGGGTACTGGTCATGGACGGGCGGAACACCGCGTGCGGAACGCACGAGGAGCTGCTGCGGCGCTCCCCGCTCTACCGCGACCTGGTCGGCGACTGGGCGCCCGCCGGCGTCACAGCCAGCCCTCGCCCCGCGAGATGCGGATCGCGTCGATGCGGTTGCGGGCCCCGGTCTTGCGTGTGATGGCCGCCATGTAGTTGCGCACCGTCCCGTGGGACAGGTGCAGGCTCCCCGCGATCTCCGCGACGGAGGCGCCCTCGGCGGCCAGGGACAGCACGCTCAGCTCCCGCCGGGTCAGCGGCATCTCGGCGGCCTTCAGGAAGCCGAAACCGAGCGAGTCGTCGACGAAACGTTCCCCCGCCGCGACGCGTCTGATGCCGCGCACCAGCCGGTCCGGCGAGCCCTTCTTGTCGACGTAGCCGAGCGCCCCGGCCTCGACGGCGCGTCGCAGCAGCCCGGGCTGGTCCGCCCGGGCCAGCACGAGTAAGCGCGGGGGCGTCGGGCCCGCGCCGCGCGGGTACAGCTCGCCGAGCGACGGACGTCCGCAGAGGTCCGCGCGGTCGAGGTCCACGGCGCACACGTCCGGCCGCACGGAGCGCACGCGGCCCGCCGCGCCGCGCCAGGAGGTGTCGTACACCCCCAGGTCGGGCTCCCCTCGCAGCCATTCCGCCATGACCGATCGCACCAGACACGCGTCGTGCACCAGAAGTACCCGGATCACTGCCGCCCCCTCAGCTCGCCGTCCGTCGGTTCCGCGGTGGTGTTGAACGCGTGCCCCATTGTTGGCCGGAGTGGCAGCCCCCGGGTGCGTAAAACCGGCCAACGGGGTGCGCGGGGGGCGCGCGCACGGCGCCCGCGACCGCCGCGTGCTTCGGCTGGGGGAGCATGGGATGCCGCCGACGGGGTACGAAGCCGCCCTTCACCGTGCCCGTGCCACGCGTGCCGGCGCGGCGCGCATGGTTCGGCGTCGGACGGCCCGGCTCGCCGCGCGCCGGGCCGTCCGGGGGGAGCCTTGGTCCCGGGGACTTCTCGCGCGGCCGGGCGAGCAGGTGGCCGGCGTGTGCGACGGGCACGCCTCCCGCCAGGCACCGGCGTCCGCCGACCGGGCGGTCGACCGCCCGGTGCCGTTTTCGGCGCCGGCCTCCGTGCCGGACGAGGTCCACGCACTCCGGTGCGGTGCATCCGCCTGTGCCTGACCAGCCGGTACCGGAGACGGCGGTGGGGGCGGGCATGTCCGGGGTCTTCGCCGCCCTCTGAAGCGGATCGGGCTGATCGCGTTCCTTCCGGCCGCCCACGCGGTGCGCGACCGGCGTCCGGTCCGGGTCGGCGGGAGGACGAGAGGGCCCGCCGCCATCCGCGGGACGTCGTGGTGCCGCCGTATCGCTGTGCACCGGACGGGCGGGTGCGGGTGCTCGACCTGGCCGGGAGCCCGCTGCCGGGCATCGACGTGACGGCGACGTATCCGACGACGCGGGTCGGGCTCGCCCCGGCTCGGTGCTCGTCCGCTGCACCGACGGGCTGGTGGAGTCGTCGCCCCGGGTGGACATCGAGGACGCCGTCGCGGAGCCGGGGCACCGGCCCGGTGAGGCCGGGGACGCGCCGCTGGGCGAGCCGGCCGCCTGGTGCGGCACAGCGTGGCGGTGCTGCTGCTGGGGGCGCGGGGAGACGGGTGACGGTCCGGCCCTCCAGCTGGAGGGCCGGACCGTCAGCGGCTCAGGGGGAAGCCGCTCGAAGGGTGCCGCTCAGTGGTTCCGGCCGCGCCCGGAGCCCTGTGCCGCACCGGAGTTGTGGCCGCCGGCCTGCTGGTCGCCACCGGCCTGCTGGTCGCCCGCGCCGTTGCCCGCCTGGTCGCCGGGCGTGGCCATGCCCGCGCCGGACTGGTCGCCGCCCGCCTGGCCGCCGGGGGCCGCCGTGCCGGCCTGGTCGCCACCGGCCTGCTGGTCGCCCGCGCCGTTGCCGTTCCCGGCCGCGTCTCCGCCACCGCCACCGCCGTTGCCGGCGCCGAGCGTCGCGCCGGTCGCCTGGAGGGCCGTGGTGACCGGCTGGAAGAAGGTCTCGCCGCCCTGGGTGCAGTCGCCGCTGCCGCCCGAGGTGAGGCCGATCGCGCCGCCGTCCTGGGTGAACAGGGAGCCGCCGCTGTCGCCGGGTTCGGCGCAGACGTTGGTCTGTATGAGGCCGTTGACGGTGTCGACGCCGGCCGGGTTGGTCTCGCTCTGGAAGTTGACGGTGGCGTTGAGGCCGGTCACCTGGCCGTTGCGCAGTCCGGTGGTGCTGCCCATCCGGAAGACGGTCGCACCGACGGTGGCTTCCGCGGCCTGGGTGATCTGGACGGTCTGCCCGTTGCCGACGTTGACGTCGCTCGGCGCCTGGGTGTTCGGGTCGTCGTACTTGACGAGGGCGAAGTCGCTGCCGGGGAAGGTGGCCTGGTCGACCGTGGCGATCGGCTGACCGTTCTGGGAGTCGGACCACTGCTCGGCCGCGACGCCGCAGTGCCCGGCGGTCAGGAAGGCGGGACTGCCGTCGGAGGCCGTGACGTTGAAGCCGAGGGAGCAGCGGACGGTGCCGCCCTGCGCCTGGGAGAAGATGGCGTCGCCGCCGGAGGCGAACGTCTTGAAGGTGCCGGCGGACTTCTTCAGGGTGGCCATGTTCGAGCCGAGGCTCTCGACGGTGGACTGCAGTCTGTCCCACTTGGCGCCGGTGACCGTGCTGTCGGCGGTGACGACGACCTTGTTCGTGCGCGGGTCGACGGCCCAGGACGTGCCGGGGATGGTGGCCCTGGTCCTCAGGGCCTGCTCCGCGGACTTCAGTTCGGCGGTGCTGTTGCCGACCTGGCGGACGGCCGCGCCCGCCTTCTTCGCCTGGACGATCACGTTGTTGTCGCCGCTCACCACGTTGACGACGAGCTGCTGCCTGTCGCCGTCGTAGTACGAGCCGGCGAAGGCGTCGCCGAGCGCCTTGGCGAGCTGCGCGGACAGGTCCGAGGCGTCCTTGGCCTTCAGGGTCCTGGGGGTGGCGTTGTCCGCCGCGCCGTCCTGGGAGGCGTTGGCGTTCGGGAGCAGTATCGCCGCCGCGCCGAGCGCCACCACGCCGCCTGCCGCGATCGCGGCCTTGCGCTTCGGAATTCGCTTGTGACTCAAACTTCTCGACCTCCTGGGGACGGGGTCTGTGCCGCCGTCCGGCGGTGGTTGGGGGGACGCCTGGATGGCTGTTGGTACGCACGGGATGAGCGACGCGTTCAATCCCGTGCGCCAACTCGCCCCGCGCCAGGTCGATTCGGCCAACTCCCGCGACTGCCACGGCCGGCGTGGTCGGTCAAGGAGGGCAGATCGCTGTCGAGGCAGGCGCTGATGGCCACCGATGACGGCGGTGCAGCGGGTCCGCCCTGGTCGGCACGCTCAGCGATCGGACGGCGACCGTCGGTTGCCGATGCGAAGTGGAATCGCGGCTTCAGCGAATCTGCACAGCGAATGCCCAACGAAGTCACCGTGCATGGCGGATCTGCACAACCACGCGCTCCCCGGTGCGCGTTTGGTGACGAGTGCCGGATTCGCCGGCGCGTCGGCAAGAGGGCGGGTGCGCCGATGCGGTGCGGCACGTGAAGAAGTCGCCGCGACGCCGTGCCCGCACCTGCACGGATGACCACCCCACGACAACAAGTGCGCTGGTGAGGGCCTTGGTTGAGTGGAAGCGGCGGGCCGCGCCGTGCTTACATCCATCGCACCGCGGGCCCCGCCGGCGCTTGAGAAACAGGCGTCCGGACACTCGCGGCCGCGGCCGTCCTGTCCCCAGAGGGGGCCGCTCCCCCCTTATGAGATATCCATACGAAGGGAAATTCCATCATGAACTCCACCCCCCAGGTTGAGACCGTCGAGATCTCCGACGCCGAGCTCGACAACGTCTCCGGCGGTCTGTCCGTGAACGCTCTGGGCACCGCCACCGGCCTGGTGGACGGCGTTGCCCCGGTGAGCGGTCTGGTCAACACGGCCGTCGGCACCGCCGAGGGCGTGACCGGCCTGAACACCGCCCCGGTCGCCGGCCTGGTCGCCGGTCTCTGATCGCACCGCGTTGCCGCCGAGTCCCGGAGCCGGATGCCGGTTCCGGGGCTCTCGGTTGCCGTAGGAATCAGTGACGTGCAGTTTCGACAACAGGCCCTCGCCAAGCTCCAGTCGCCGGAAGAACTCGACCTCCCGGTGCGGCTCGCCCGCCCCCAGGGGTGGCTGGTGCTGTCCGTCGCGCTCGTCGCCATGGCGGCCGCCTCCGTGTGGGCCGTGACGGGGTCGGTGGCCTCCACGGTCGGCGCGCCCGCCATCCTCACGCACGCACAGGGCAGTTACCTCCTGCAGAGCCCGGTCTCCGGTCAGGTCACCGCGGTCCTCGCCAAGGAGGGCGAGCGGCTGCCGGCGAACTCGCCCGTGCTGAAGGTCCGTACCGGCCGGGGCGAGGAAGTCGTCCGTACGGTCGCCGCGGGCCGGGTCACCACGCTCGCCGCCACCCTCGGCCAGATCGTCTCCACCGGTGCGAACGTCGCCGCCGTCGAGAAGGTCGCCCGCGCCTCCGACCCGCTGTACGCCACCGTGTACGTGCCCGCCGAGAACGCCGCCGCCATTCCCGCCCACGCCACCGTCGACCTGACCGTCTCCTCGGTGCCGGCCCAGCGGTACGGCGTGCTGCGCGGCCGTGTGAAGTCGGTGGACCGCACGGCCCAGTCGGCCCAGCGGATCGCCGCCTACCTCGGGGACGCACAACTGGGCGAGCAGTTCACGAGGAAGGGCCGGCCCGTCGCCGTACTCGTGAGGCTCGACGCCTCCTCCGCGACGAAGAGCGGCTACCGCTGGTCCTCCGCGGACGGGCCGCCGTACCGGCTCGACTCCATGACCCCGGCCTCGGCCTCGATCCGCCTGGCCGGCCGGCGTCCCGTCGATTGGCTGCTGCCGTGACCACCGTACGCACCCCCACCGTCCTTCAGATGGAGGCCGTGGAGTGCGGCGCCGCCTCGCTCGCCATGGTCCTCGGCCACTACGGCCGCCATGTCCCGCTGGAGGAGCTGCGCATCGCCTGCGGCGTCTCCCGGGACGGCTCACGGGCGAGCAACCTGCTGAAGGCCGCCCGCGGTTACGGCCTGACGGCCAAGGGCATGCAGATGGACACCGCCGCCCTCGCCGAGGTGAAGGCGCCCGCCATCCTCTTCTGGGAGTTCAACCACTACGTCGTCTACGACGGCATGGGCCGCCGTCTCGGCCGGCGCGGGGTGTTCGTCAACGACCCCGGCAAGGGCCGCCGTTTCGTGCCCATGGAGGAGTTCGACACCAGCTACACGGGTGTCGTGCTGGTGATGGAGCCCGGCAAGGGCTTCGCCAAGGGCGGCCGCAGGCCCGGAATCCTCGGCGCCCTGCCGGCCCGGCTGCGCGGCACCGCGGGCACGCTGCCGGCGGCCGTGCTGGCCAGTCTGCTGCTGGTCGCGGTCGGCGCGGCGATGCCCGCGCTCAGCCGCACCTACATCGACACCTACCTGATCGGCGGTCAGACCTCCCTGCTGGGCGTGCTGTTCGCGTCGATGGGCGCCTGCGTGCTGCTCACCGTCGTGCTGACCTGGCTGCAGCAGGCCAACCTGCTGCACGGCCGGATCATCTCCTCCACGCTCGCCAGTGCCCGCTTCCTGCGGCATCTGCTGCGGCTGCCGGTCACCTTCTTCGCCCAGCGCAGCCCGGCCGACCTGGTGCAGCGGCTGCAGTCCAACGACCAGGTCGCCGAGACCCTCGCCCGCGACCTCGCGGCGGCGGGCGTGGACGCGATCGTGGTCGTGCTGTACGCGGTGCTGCTCTACACCTACGACCCGCAGCTGACCTTCGTCGGCATCGGCGTGGCGCTGCTGAACATCGTGGCGATGCGGGTCGTCGTACGGCTGCGCGCCACGCGGACGGCGAAGCTGCGCGCGGACACCGCCCGGCTGACCAACACCGCCTACACCGGGCTGCAGTTGATCGAGACGATGAAGGCGACCGGCGGCGAGGACGGCTACTTCCGCACGTGGGCCGGGCAGCACGCCACCACCCTGGAGGAGCAGCAGCGGCTCGGAGTGCCGAGCGCCTGGCTGGGCGTGGTCGCGCCGACGCTCGCCACCCTCAACAGCGCGCTGATCCTGTGGATCGGCGGAATGCGAGCGGTCGAGGGGCACATCTCGGTCGGTCTGCTGGTCGCGTTCCAGGCGCTGGTGACCCGGTTCACCGCGCCGCTGACCCGCCTCAACGGCGTGGCGGGCCGCATCCAGGACTTCGCGGCGGACGTGGCACGGCTGAAGGACGTGGAGAACTTCCAGGCCGACCCGCTCTACGCCCGCCCCGGCAGCGGCGACACCCGCCGGCTGCACGGCCATGTCGAGCTGGAGAACATCACCTTCGGCTACAGCCCGCTGGACAAGCCGCTGCTGACCGGATTCGACCTGACCGTCGGACCGGGCCGGCAGGTGGCGCTGGTCGGCGGCTCGGGCAGCGGAAAATCGACGGTCTCCCGCCTGATCTCGGGCCTGTACACACCCTGGGAGGGGGTCATCCGCATCGACGGGCAGCGCCTGGAGGACATCCCGCGCGGTGCGCTGGCGGCCTCCGTTTCCTTCGTCGACCAGGACGTGTTCCTCTTCGAGGGCACGGTCCGCGACAACGTGGCCCTGTGGGACCCGTCCATCCCGGACGACGCCGTGGTGGAGGCGCTGCGCGACGCCGCCCTGTACGAGGTCGTGACGCGCCGCCCCGGCGGGATCCACTCCAGGGTCGAGCAGGACGGCCGCAACTTCTCCGGCGGGCAGCGCCAACGCCTGGAGATCGCAAGGGCGTTGGTGCGCCGGCCCAGCATCCTCGTGCTGGACGAGGTGACCAGCGCCCTGGACGCCGAGACCGAGCAGGTGGTGATGGACAACCTGCGGCGGCGCGGCTGCGCCTGCGTGGTGATCGCGCACCGGCTGTCCACCGTGCGCGACAGCGACGAGATCGTCGTACTCCAGCACGGCACGGTCGTCGAACGCGGACGGCACGAGGAGCTGGTGGCGCGCGGCGGGGCGTACGCGGCGCTGGTCAGGGAGCGGTGAGATGACGGTTGTCGGCGAGGGCGACCTCGTACTGGGCGCGCTGGGCTCCCTGGGCACGCCGATCGACTGCGCCGGGTTCAGCCGGCTGGACCTGGAAGGTCCGCAGGTGCTGTGGCTGGTCGCGGCCGGCGCGGTGGACCTGTTCGCGGTGGACGCGGCGCAGCGGGGCCACTGGCACCACCTGGGCCGCCTCGAGACGGGCTCGCTGCTGCTCGGCCCGGTCGCGGGCCCGCAGCACACTCTGGTCGCACGGCCGTTGCGGGACTGCGTGGTGCACCGCATCGGCCTGCGCGAGCTGTACCAGCCGCCGAGCACCCAGACCTGGTCCTACGACGAGTGGGGCAACCCCCAGTACGTGCCGCCGACGACCAGCCCGCTGGAGTACGCCCTCGCACTGGGCGCCGGCCGCAGCCTGTCCGTGCTGTTCCAGGCGCCGATGGCCGAGGAACGGACGGCCGCCCCCACCGACGACGACGTGTTCTGGATGCAGGTGCCGCCGGGCAGCGTGCAGTACGGGGCGCTGTACGGCGCCGAGGCCGCCGCCGACCTGCTGATGGACCCCGCGCTCTGGCAGAGCATGGTCGACCAGCAGTACCGGCTGCTGACCACGCTGGACCGGTGGATCGAGCAGCTGGAGCGCACCCACGAGACCCGGACCGCGGCCGGCATCAAGGCCGGTGAGGCGGTGCGCGCCCAGGCCGACCGGACCCTGCTGGCGTCCATCGGCCGGTCCTCGGCGCAGCGCACCACGGCCGCCGACGCGGATGCCACCTACGCGGCCTGCGAGCTGGTCGCCCGGGCCGCCGGGATCACGCTCGCCGCGCCGCCGCAGGCCGGTACGGAGAGCGACCGCCTCGACCCGGTGGAGCGGGTCGCCCTGGCCTCCCGGGTGCGCACCAGGACCGTACGCCTTCAGGGCCGCTGGTGGCGGGAGAACGTCGGCCCGCTGGTGGGCCACCGGGCGCTGTCGGGCGCGCCGGTCGCGCTGCTGTGGCGGCGCGGCGGCTACGTCGCCGTGCACCCGGCCACCGGGCGGGAGAACCCCGTCGAGAAGGCGAACGCGCGGGACTTCGAGGAGCGCGCGGTGATGTTCTACCGCCCGCTGCCCGACCGCCGCCCCGGCCTGCTCGGGCTGCTCCGCTTCTGTCTGCGCGGCACCGGGGGCGATCTGCTGAACCTGCTGCTCGGCGGGCTGGTGACGGTGGCCGTCGGAGCGCTGGTGCCCATCGCGACCGGCAAGGTGCTCGGACAGTACGTGCCGCAGGCCCGGCAGGGGCTGATCGTGCAGGTGTGTCTGGCCGTGATGGTCAGCAGTGTGGTGGCGGCGGCCTTCATGCTCCTGCAGAACCTGACCATCCTGCGGCTGGAGGGCCGTGTCGAGGCCACGCTCCAGCCGGCCGTGTGGGACCGGCTGCTGCGTCTGCCGACGGGGTTCTTCACCGAGCGCTCCACGGGCGAGCTGGCGAGCGCGGCCATGGGGGTCGGCGCGATCCGCCGGCTGCTGGCCGGGGTCGGTCCGGTGGTCGCCCAGTCGGTGACCGTGGGCGCGATGAACGTGGGGCTGCTGTTCTGGTACAGCGCCCCGATGGCGCTGGCGGCGATCGGCATGCTCGTCGTGATCGCGGCCGTGTTCCTGGGGCTGGGCCTGTGGCAGGTGCGGTGGCAGCGGCAGCTGGTGGTGCTCACCAACAAGCTGAACAACCAGGCCTTCCAGACCCTGCGCGGGCTGCCGAAGCTCAGGGTGGCGGCCGCGGAGAACTACGCGTACGCCGCCTGGGCGTCCCAGTTCGCGCGCAGCCGTGAGCTGCAGCAGAAGGTGGGGCGGATCAAGAACCTCACCACGGTGCTGGGCGCGGTGTACCTGCCGGTGTGCACGCTGCTGATGTTCATGCTGCTGGCCGGCCCCGCGCGCGGCTCGATGTCGGCGGCGGCGTTCCTGACCTTCAGCACCTCGGTGACGATGCTGCTGACCTCGGTCACCCAGCTGACGGGTGCCTTCGTCTCGATGGTGGCCGCGCTGCCGCTGCTGGAGCAGATCAGGCCGGTGCTGGACGCCGCGCCGGAGGTGCGCGCGGCCAGCACCCGGCCGGGGCCGCTGTCCGGGGCGATCGAGGCGCGGCGGCTGTCGTTCCGGTACACCGACGACGGGCCGCTGGTGCTGGACGACGTGTCGTTCCAGGTGCGGCCGGGCGAGTTCGTGGCGATCGTCGGGCCCAGCGGCTGCGGCAAGTCGACGCTGCTGAGGCTGCTGATCGGCTTCGACCGGCCGCTGTCCGGGAGCGTGCTGTACGACGGGCAGGACCTGGCGGCACTCGACCGGTCGGCGGTGCGCCGGCAGTGCGGGGTCGTGCTGCAGCACGCGCAGCCGTTCACCGGCTCGATCCTGGACGTCATCCGCGGCACCGAGCCGTGCACGCCCGAGGAGGCGATGGCGGCGGCCGAACTGGCGGGCCTCGCGGAGGACATCAAGCGGATGCCGATGGGCCTGCACACCCTCGTCTCGGGCAGCGGCGCGGTCTCCGGCGGCCAGCGGCAGCGGCTGATGATCGCCCAGGCCCTCGTACGGCGTCCGCGGATCCTCTTCTTCGACGAGGCGACCAGCGCGCTCGACAACGACACCCAGCGCACGGTGATCGAGAGCACCCGCAAGCTCAACGCCACGCGCGTCGTCATCGCGCACCGGCTCTCGACGGTGCTGGACGCCGACCGGGTCGTGGTGATGGAGGACGGCAGGATCACCCAGCAGGGGCCGCCCGCGGAGCTGCTCGCGGACACGGGCGGGCGGTTGCACGAGCTGGTGCGGCGGCAGTTGGCCTGAGCGCCGGGCGGCCGGTCGGTCCTTCCCCGGATCCTGCCGCGGGGCACATGAAAGCGCCGGACCGGGTACCCACCCGCGCATGCGGATCAGCGACCGCGACGAACAGCCGAGGAGAGGAGACGGCCATGGCCGAGAACCCCGGAAAGCGCGAGAACACCGGCAAGGACGAGCGGCCCCCGAAGACCGCGCTCGGCGAGGTCCTGCACGAGTTCGAGAACGCCGAGACGGACGTCGACGACACCCGCGAGCGCCGCCACCGGGGCGAGGCCGGCGAGGCCATCACCCCGAACACCCGGGCCCAGGAGGAAGAGGAATCGGAGGGCGACTGAACCGGGGCCGGCCTCCGCCCCGGGGCACACGGCCCGCCCGTCGTGCGCCGGCCGCTCCGGCCGCGCCCCCTCGGTCCACGACCGGGCGCGCCCGCGTCACCGCGCACGGACGCGCGGGCGTGGCGCGGCGTCCGCCACGCGGCCGCCGGGGCGGCGGGGCCGCGCGGAAGGCCGGGGTGGTCCGCCGGAGGCCGGGGTACCCGAGCCGCATGCACCACGATCACCGAGGACCCGAATTGCCCCCCGCCCGGGGGCCGGTCTCCGCGTCCGTGACGGCGTATCTGCGGGGCACCGGGCCGCTGCCCCGTGCCGAGGACGTCGGCGGGGCGACGGTGTACGGCGACGATCTCCAGCTCGCCCTGTATCTCTGCTACGAGCTGCACTACCGCGGTTTCGCGGAGGTAGCCGCACAGCGTGAGTGGGACCCGGACCTGCTGCGGGTCCGGTCGGCGCTGGAGCACCGGTTCCTGTCCGCGCTGCGCGCCGACACGCCCGGGCACGACAGCCTCGACGACGCGCTCGCCGCCCTCCTCGTCGAACCGGTCCACGGCACGGGCGTCAGCCACTACCTGCGGGACGAGGGCGAGCTGTGGCAGCTGCGCGAGTACGCGGCCCAGCGCTCCCTGTACCACCTCAAGGAGGCCGACCCGCACGCCTGGGTGCTGCCACGCCTGTGGGGCCGGGCCAAGGCGGCCATGGCGGCGGTGGAGTTCGACGAGTGGGGCGGCGGCCGCGCCGAACGCGTCCACGCCCGGCTGTTCGCCGACCTGATGACCGACCTGGGCCTGGACACGACGTACGGCCGCTATCTGGACGCGGCCTTGGCTGAGGTCCTGGCGACGGTGAACCTGATGTCCCTCTTCGGTCTGCACCGCGCGCTGCGGGGCGCCCTGGTGGGCCACTTCGCCGCGGTCGAGATCACCTCCTCCCCCGGCTCACGGCGGCTGGCCGAGGCGCTGCGCCGTACGGGTGCCGGGCCGGCCGCGCAGTTCTTCTACGACGAGCACGTGGAGGCGGACGCCGTGCACGAGCAGGTCGTACGCCACGACGTGATCGGCGGGCTGCTGGCCGAGGAGCCGCACCTGGCGGCCGACGTGGCCTTCGGCATCGACGCGACCGGGTACCTGGAGGACCGTCTCGGCGCACGGCTGCTCGCCGACTGGCGCGCCGGACGGTCGTCGCTCCGGACTCCCCTTGCGCGGGAGATGACAGGTATTTCCTGAACACCGGGGTACTTGCGGGCTGTGAATGCACTGGTACTTCCGGGCGTCTACGCCCCGCAGGACGACACCGCGCTGCTGGCCGAAGCCCTGGCCGATGAACCGTACGAGCCGGGCACGCGGGTACTCGACGTGGGCACCGGGAGCGGTGCGCTGGCACTGGTGGCCGCCCGGCGGGGCGCCGAGGTGACCGCGGTGGACGTCTCCTGGCGCGCGGTGTGGACCGCCCGGCTCAACGCCCGGCTGAGCCGGCTTCCGGTCCGCATCCACCGGGGAAACCTCTTCGGTCCGGTACGCGGGCGGTCGTTCGACGTCATCCTGGCCAACCCGCCGTACGTACCGGCCCCCGACACCCGGCGCGGACCGCGCGGCAGGCGCCGCGCCTGGGACGCGGGGCGCGACGGGCGGCTGGTCCTGGACCGGATCTGCCGGGGCGCGCCCCCGCTGCTGCGGCCCGGGGGCGTACTGCTGATCGTCCACTCCGTGCTGAGCGACCCCGGCCGCACCCTGGACCGACTGCGCGCGGCCGGCCTCAAGGCCTCGGTGGTGCGCCGCCGCTGGATCGCCTTCGGCCCGGTCCTGCGGTCGAGGCGCGGCTGGCTGCGCGAGCGCGGTCTGCTGTCCGCGGGCGAAGCGGCCGACGAGAAGGAAGAGCTGGTGGTCATCCGTGCCGAACGTCCCCTCTGACGCCCCGCGCCCCGACCCGCCCCGCCGGGTCACGATGCAGCGACGCGGTCCGATTCTCCTCGACGGCCCGGTCGAGGTGGAACTCGAGGACGGCACCACCGTCTCCTCCGACCGCTTCCGCGTCGCCCTGTGCACCTGCCGCCGCAGCCGCCGCTACCCGTGGTGCGACACCAGCCACCGGGAGCGGGTGTAGCGGGGGTCCCGAGAGCGTGGACGGCGAGGTGGCCGACACGGGGGGTCGTGCCGCTGCGGCGGCACGGATGGCCGCGGGCGGGCGGCCCTCGGCGCGCCGGGTGTCCTGCGTGGGGGGCCACGGCCTGTGCCCGGCGGGACGGTCCCCGAGAGCCTGGGCGGCACCGAGGTGGCTGTCGTGGGCAGTCGTGTCTCCCCCGGTGCTGAACGCCGGGGGACCCCGGGGCGGCACGGTGGGCGCGGCGGGCTCCTCTCGGCGAGCAGCGCCCCGCAGGGCCCGCATGTGCCAGGGGCCGCCGGGCGGCCCCACTCCGCCCGGCGGCCCCTGGTGCGAGATCGCCTCAGGTCCCCGCGACAGGGGCTCGCACTCCCCATCCGCGGGACCCTTCAGTTGTGCGCGGGGACCACGCGATCCCGGTCCCTCAGAACGCGAAGACGCTCGTCGCGGAAGCGTTCTTCACGCACTCGTTGGCGAAGGTGCGTTCGTAGGAGACTCGCTTGCCCTGCCAGACGCCCTGGGCCGTGATCACCACGGGGTTGTACTCCCGGGTGCACAGCACGGTGTCGCCCGCCGTGAGCGCGGCGAAGTCACCGCCCGCGGCACGCAGCTCGGCGCACGCGTCGGGCGCGGCCGGGTGGCTGCCGGAGGGTGCCGGGGCGCAGGTCAGGGTCACGGCGCGTTCCGGGGTGGCGGTCGCCACGGCGGCGCCGTGGCCCACGGTGAGCACCAGGGCCGAGGGGGCGTAGAGCGCGGCGGGGGCGGTGGGCGGGGCGGCCAGGGCGGCCCCGGTGAGGGGTCCGCAGACGGCCGTGGCCGTAAGGCCGAGGGTCGCTGCCCAGCGCGCGGTGTTCCGCATCGTGTGCTTCCTTCCGCTGGATGTCGTCGGGTGCCGGCCCCGGCTCGGTCGGTGCCGGACCGGCGTGCGGGAGTCTGCCGAGTCCGCCGCCGAAACTCACATCGGACCCACCGGTTTCAGTAACATTGCGTATTGAATCAGTGGCGCGAAGTCACGGAATTCGAACGTGACAACCCCCGATCCATGGGCCCGCCGATCACCGGATCCGGCCGGATGGCCGGATCACCCACGTTCGTCAATCGTCCTGAAACATTCCACTTCCGCTCTCGGCGCACTTCTCCGTGACCCCTTGTGTTCACGTCCGAGGCGAGTAATCGTCATTACATGATTACGACAGAGCAACAAGAGAAGCTGCGCGGCTGGTTCGCCGGCCGCCTGCCGGACGATCTGTTCGAGGAACTGGTCGAGGTGACCGTCGACCGCGAGGAGATCACCGTCATCGGCCGCATCCCCGCACCCCGGCTGGCCGAGGGCGTCTCGCCCGCGGAGCGGGAGGCGGCCGTGGAGGGCCGGGTGCAGGAGTTCCGGGAGCGCACCCGCCAGGACCGGATGGCGGTGGCGCGCGAGGCCGAGCACCGGTTCCGCCGGAAGGTCTCCTGGGGCGTGGAGTGCGCCGGCGAACGCGCCCTGTTCACGCACGTCGCCGCGCCCGTGATGACCCGGCTGCGCCAGCCCGAGCGGCAGGTCCTCGACACCCTGATCGCGGGCGGTGTCGCCCGCAGCCGCAGCGACGCCCTCGCCTGGTGCGTACGCCTGGTGCAGCGGCACACCGACGACTGGCTCACCGAGCTGCGGGAGTCCCTGGAGCACGTACAGCGGGTCAGGGCCCAGGGTCCCGACGCCCGGCCGGAGGACGCCCACGGAACGGACACCGCAGGTCAGGAGGGGTGACGGAAGGGTGGAGGTTTTGTCCACCGGTGACGGCGAAGATGGACGAACCGTCCTCTGGTGCGGGTCCTGCGCCGCCGATTAGCGTCGGCACACTCCTCGAGGACGGCGTCCGCCTCCCGTCGCGCACCCCTGCGGCAGCGAGCGCCCGTCCACCCGCCGCGCCACCACGCGCTCCACCGCCGACCCTCCGCCGGAGCCCCCTTGTCACCGCAGTCCTCACAGGCCCCGCAGTCCTCGCAGGGCCCGCAGCACGCCCCCTCCTCCACCGCGCCGTCCCTCACCGAGGTCGAGACCCACGGCATCGAGCGCATCCCCGACGCCGACCGCAGCGCACGGCCCCTGGACCTGTTCCGGATCGCCTTCGGCGGTGCGAACACCTTCTCCACCTGCGTCCTCGGCGCCTTCCCGATCCTGTTCGGCCTCTCCTTCTGGCAGGGCCTCGCCGCCACCCTCCTCGGGGTCGTCGCGGGCGCGCTGATCCTGTGCCCGATGGCGGTGTTCGGCCCCGTCAACGGCACCAACAACGCGGTCTCGTCCTCGGCGCACCTCGGTGTGCACGGCCGCGTGGTCGGCTCGTTCCTGTCGCTGCTGACCGCGACCGCGTTCTTCTCCATCTCGGTGTGGAGCTCGGGAGACGCCCTGATCGGCGGCGCGCACCGGCTGTTCGGCCTGCCGCGCAGCACCGTGTCGTACGCCGTCGCCTACGCGATCTTCGCGGCGCTGGTCCTCGTGGTGTGCATCTACGGCTTCCGCTTCATGCTCTTCGTGAACAAGATCGCTGTGACGTCGGCGAGCGTGCTGTTCCTGCTCGGCGCGATCGCCTTCGCCGGCGACTTCGACCCGGGGTACGCCGGTGTGTTCACCGCCTCGGCTGACGCGGCCACGCGGTCGATGTTCTGGCCGTCGTTCATCGGCGCGGCCCTGATCGTGCTGTCCAACCCGGTGTCCTTCGGCGCGTTCCTCGGCGACTGGTCGCGCTACATCCCGGCCGGCACCCCGCGCCGCAGGGTGGTCGGTGCCGCGTTCCTGGCGCAGATCGCCACCCTGCTGCCGTTCGTCTTCGGTCTGGCGACGGCGAGCATCATCGCCACCAAGGCCCCGGCGTACGTCGACCCCGCCGCCCCCGACTTCGTGGGCGGGC
This sequence comes from Streptomyces sp. JNUCC 63, assembly GCF_054366325.1. Lineage (NCBI taxonomy): Bacteria > Bacillati > Actinomycetota > Actinomycetes > Kitasatosporales > Streptomycetaceae > Streptomyces > Streptomyces sp. JNUCC 63. The sequence continues at coordinate 334,244 of NZ_CM135963.1, forward strand.
TGCTCGCGATCTCGCCGAGCTGGTTCTTCCTGCCGGTGTGTCTGCTCGCGCTGATCGGCGGCATGTCGACGGGCACGACCTCCCTCTACGGCACCGGTCTGGACTTCGCCTCGGTGGTTCCGTGGCTGTCCCGGGTGCGGGCGACGGTGCTGGTCGGCGTGGTGGCCTTCGCGTTCATCTTCATCGGCCGGTTCGCCCTGAACCTGGTGCAGTCGATCTCGACGTTCGCCACGATGATCGTCACCTGCACCACGCCGTGGATGGTCGTGATGATGCTCGGCTTCTACACCCGCCGCGGCTGGTACGACCCGGACGCGCTGCAGGTCTTCAACCGCCGTCAGCGCGGCGGCCGCTACTGGTTCGCACACGGCTGGAACTGGCGCGGCATGACCGCCTGGTGGGTGTCCGCGCTCCTCGGGGTGCTGTTCACCAACATCCCGGGCCAGTTCGTCGGCCCGCTGGGCGACCTGGCAGGCGGTGTCGACATCAGCCTGCCGCTGTCGCTGGCGGTGGCCGCCGTGCTGTACCTCGCGCTGCTGCAGCTGTTCCCCGAGCCCCGGGCGGTCTACGGGCCTGAGGGTCCGCGGCTGGCCCGTGCCGCCGACGTCCCGGTGCCGCCGGTCACCGGACCGGGCGCGCCCGGCGCCGACCCGGTGGCGGTGCCCGCCGCCGAGGCGGGCTGATGTCCCACTGGCTCGACCTGTCGGTGCCCGTGGTCACCGGGATGCCCGTGTATCCCGGTGACCCGGAGGTCACCGTGTCCCCCGCGCTGCGGGTCGCCACCGACGGCGTCAACGTGCTGCGGCTGCACCTGGGCTCGCAGTCCGGCACGCACGTCGACGCGCCGTTCCACGTCGACGACGCCTGGCCCCGCCTGGACGAGCTGCCCCTGGACCGCTTCGCGGGCCGCGCGGTCGTCGCCGACGTACGCGGCCTGCCCGCCCGGGCGCCGATCACGCCGGCCCTGCTGGCGCCCGCGCTGAGCCGGCTGAGGCTGTCGCCGTGCGGCATCCTGCTGCTCGCCACCGGCTGGTCGGCCCACTGGGGCAGCGCGGACTACCTCGCCCACCCGTGGCTCACGCCCGAGGCCGCCGAGTCCCTCGTCGAGGCGGGGGTGCGCACGGTGGCGGTGGACGCGCTGAGCATCGACCCCACGCCCCTGTCCGGCGAGCCCGTCACCGGATTCGGCCTGCCGGCCCACCGGGTGCTGTGCGGCACGGGCGGGGTCGTGGCGGAGAATCTCACGAACCTGGAACGGCTGGTCGGGGCCCGCGAGGTGGAGGTCTTCCTGTTTCCGCTGCGGCTGCCGGGAGCGGACGGGGCGCCGGTGCGGGCGGTGGCCCGCGTCGACTCCCCGTAAGCCATGGGGCCGTTGTCGGACCCACCGGATACGTTGGCGGGCATGACTCACTTCGTACTGCTGGCAGGCGCGTGGCTCGGTGCGTGGGCGTGGGACGAGGTGGTGCCCGGTCTGCGGGAGGCCGGGCACGAGGCCCACGCCGTCACGCTCTCCGGCCTCGCCGAGAAGAGGGACGTACCGGCCGGGCTGCACACCCACGTCCAGGACGTCGTCGAACACGTCGAGCGCCACGATCTGCGGGACGTCGCCCTGGTCGGGCACAGCTACTCGGGCATCCCGGTCGGTCAGGCGGCCGAGCGCATCGGTGACCGGTTGCGGCGCGTGGTGTTCGTCGACTCCGGCGTCCCGGTCGACGGGCAGTCGTTCCTCTCGAGCTTCGACAGCGACCACGTCCGGCAGGCACTCGACGCCAACGACGGACTCTGGCCGCCCCTCCCCCCGTCCGAGTACGCCGGTCAGGAGCTGACCGACGAGCAGATCGACCGCATCGTCACCGAGGGCACACCGCACCCCGGCGCCTCGCTCGCCGAGCCGGCCGTGCTGCGGCGCCCCCTGGGCGAGCTGCCGGCGACCTACGTCAAGTGCCTGCTGGACGGAGCCGAGCCGATGCCTCCCGTGGCCGAACTGCTGAAGAGCGGGCGCTGGGAGCTGGTCGAGATGGCCACCGGCCACTGGCCCATGTTCTCCCGGCCCCGCGAACTGGCCCGCGTGCTGATCGAGTCGGCGGCCGGTGACTGAGGGGCGGCTCGGCGTCAGTATCGTCGGGTGCGGTGCGTGATCGGTGACTTCAGGTGGGAGGGACGGATGGCGAAGCACTGGGCGGACTTCCAGTACGAGATCTATCTCAACGGGACGACGGGCGCGGTGCCCCGGCTGCCCACCGATCTGACCCGCCTGGAGGAGCTGACCGAGCGGCGGCTCGGCCCGGGCCCGGTGGGCTATGTGGCGGGCAGCGCGGGCAACGGCAGTACGGCACGCGCCAACCGGGCGGCCCTCGAGCGCCGCCGGATCGTGCCGCGCATGCTGCGGGACGTGCACGAGCGGGACCTGTCGGTGGAGGTGCTGGGCCGGGCCCTGCCGGCCCCGCTGGCGCTGGCGCCGGTCGGCGTGCTGTCGATCCTGCATCCGGACGCCGAGCCGGCGGCGGCCCGGGCGGCGGCCGCGCAGGGTGTGCCGTTCGTCCTGTCGTCGGCCTCCAGTACGCCCATGGAGCAGGTCGCCGAGGCGATGGGCGACGCCGAGCGCTGGTTCCAGCTGTACTGGGCCAAGGACCGCGAGGTCACCCGGAGCTTCCTGGACCGGGCCAAGGCGTCCGGGTTCGGTGTCCTGGTGGTCACCCTGGACACCCCGCTGCTCGCCTGGCGGCCCCGCGACCTGGACCAGGCGTACCTGCCGTTCCTGCACGGGGTGGGCACCGCCAACTACTTCTCCGACCCGGCCTTCCGGGCGGGCCTGGCCAAGCCCGTGCACGAGGACCCGAACGCGGCGGTGCTGCACTTCGTGGGCATGTTCGCCGACCCCGGCAAGACCTGGCCGGACCTGGCGTTCCTGCGGGAGAACTGGGACGGCCCGATCGTCCTGAAGGGCATCCTGCACCCCGACGACGCCCGCCTGGCCGCCGACGCCGGGATGGACGGTGTGATCGTGTCCAACCACGGCGGCCGCCAGGTGGCCGGCTCCGTCGCCGCCGCCGACGCGCTGCCGCGGGTGGCTCAGGCGGTCGGCGACCGGCTGACGGTGCTGTTCGACAGCGGCGTGCGCACCGGCGACGACGTCTTCAAGGCGCTCGCGCTCGGCGCGCGGGCGGTGCTGGTGGGCCGGCCGTACGCGTACGGGCTCGGGCTGGACGGCCAGGCGGGCGTCGAGCACGTGATCCGCTGTCTGCTCGCGGAGTTCGACCTCACCCTCGCCCTGACGGGCCACGCCGCGCCGGGCACGGTCGGCACGGCCGACCTCGTGGAGGACCCTGCCTGACGCTCACCGCTAGGCGGCCGCTCACGTGGTGCTGCCCGGCAGTTCCACCTGCCGGACGGGCGGTGTGCCCGTCCCGGCGATCGACAGGGAGCCGGGGCTCGCCGACGGGGAGTCGACCGCCCAGCGCTGGGCGGTCGAGCCGTCGCGGACCTTGACGACCACGTCGGCGCCCACCTGCGGCGAGGCGGGGGCGAGGGCGAGTCCTTTCTCCCGGCGAGGCAGCAACTCCCCCTGCGAGCCCGCGTCGTAGCGGACATCGGGGCCGCGCCCGGTGCCGGGCTCCGCGCAGGTGCCGAGGACGACCACGCCCGCGTCGGCGTGCGAGTCCAGGCACAGGCCGGGGTCCGCGACGCTGCGCAGCAGACCGTCGTCCTCCAGGGACCACTGCTGGTTCCAGGCCGAGGAGCACTCGGCGAGTTCGGCGGCCGCCCCGGCCTTCGGCTCGCCCCGGACGGCGAGGCACAGGCCGACCGAGACGTTGCGCAGCCGGGTCTGCCCGGTCGCCGGGGGCAGCCCGGCGGTGCCGGGCGTCGCCGAAGCGGCGGACGGGGTCGGGGAGTCGGTGCCGGGGGCCGTGTCCCCGGCACCGGTCACGCCGGTGGACGCGGCCGGGGCGGTGCCGCCGCCCGACCACAGGCTGATGCCGAGCACGGTGGCGAGCAGTCCGGCGGAGGCCAGCCCGAGGCCGGTGCGCAGTGCCCGGGACGGCCGCGGAACGCCCGGGACACGGCGGCCGGGAGCCGGGATCCGGGACAGCAGCCGGTGCCGGCCGCCATCGGCCGGCCGCCCGCCGCCGTGCCGGCCGGAGCCCCTGGTGCGCGGGGCCTGCTGGGCGCGGTCCGGGCGCGATTCGACGTAGCGGCCGGCGCCCCAGCCGAGCACCGCCTCGGCGAGCAGTTCGGCCAAACTCCTTTCCACCAGGCCGAGTTGTTCGGCCGCGTCCCGGCAGTAGCGGCAGTCGTCCAGATGCTGCCGGACGTCCGGCAGCAGGGCGCCGCCGCGGCGGATCGGGACGTCGAGCAACCGGTTGTAGAAGCGGCAGTCGTCAGTGGGCGCGAGTTCCCGGTGGGCACGCACGCAGCCCTCGCGGAACTTCTCCCGCGCCTGCTCCAGGGTGAGCGCCGCCGTCTCGAGGTCCACGCCCAGCAGTCCGGCCGGGACGCCGAGGGGTTCGGCCTCCACCTCGGTGTGCCACAGCAGGCACCGGGCGGCCGGGAACAGTCCTTCGAAGGACCGCTGGGCGAGCCGGCGGTTCTCCGGGGTCAGGGTCACGGCGTTCCGCATCCCCCGGCCCCCGGCGGGTTTCCGCAACTCCGGGAGAACGCCGGTCACCCGGTCCTCCGCGGCCCACAGCCGGACGGTGTCCCGCACGGTCACCAGCAGCCGAGGGCGCAGCGCCACACCCGGTTCGCCCAGGGTCAGCCGGTCGAAGACCTGGTGGAAGGCGGCCGAGGTGACCATGGCCGCGATCGGTGCCGAGGAGGCGAGGCAGATCACCGCGTACTCGTGGACCGGCTGCCAGTGCCGGGCGGTCAGCAGGGCCACGCAGTGGGCGACTTCGTCGTCCGAGCTGCCGGTGAGCCGTGCGGCGAGGGACTCGTCGGACTCTCCGGGGGCACCGCCGGGCGGCGGCGGGCAGGAAGGACGAGCGGAGCGGGGGGTGGGCACGAAGCGGCTTCCTTTGGTACGTACCTGAGTGGTGCGGGTGCGCGGGTCCGGCCTGCGTCCGATGGCGAATCTCGGCTGGACTTCCCAACTGTCCCTTCGGACCAAGCCCTTGTCCACACACGGGTAGTTCAGTTTTGCACAACTCAATGGCGTCAAACAAGACATACGGACAAGGTCCGCACCGTTGACGGAAAGTCAGAAAACCGGTCATCGCCGGACGCCGCATCCGTCCGCTCTGTGCCGTGCGCCCCGTGTGAAGCACGCGCACACACCGGTGCCGCGCGCACGCTCCCGGCGCGCCCGGCCGGGGAGTGCACTGGTGTCGGCCCCTCGAAGGCCCCGCACAGGACGGCGGCTCTCCTGCGCGTGCCGGGCCGCCGACCCTGTTCCTCCCGCCCACGGTCGGCGGCCCCCAGGGCGCGGTGTGCGCCGAGTGGTGGTCAGATCTCCCAGGAGCGCAGCCGGTCGGCGGCGCCGTAGACGTCGGTCTTGCCGGACATCAGGTCACGGGCGAGGTCGACGAGGGCGCCGTAGGGCGGGTCGATGCCGACCCCGCTGACGAACATGTACGCCACGGCCGTCGAGCAGGCGAAGCGGGCGTTGGCCGACGGCAGGGGCTTGAGCACAGCGAGGGTGTGCAGCAGCGCGGCGGCCCGCCAGGCCGGGTCGGAGTCCACGCCGAGACGCGGCGGGTCGACACGATGGCGTGCGACGGCGGCCACCAGGGCCGAGAAGTCGTCGACCGCGGGCTGGTCCGGCAGGACTTCCTCGTGGCGCTGCAGCAGCCAGGGCACGTCGATATGGATGACTGGGGTCATCGGTCAGGCGGCCCGCCCCTCGCCTTTCGAGGGCGACTCGTCCTCGGGGAAGGCCTCGGCGAACTCGTCGGCGTGCGCGGTGAAGAACCTGCGGAAGGCCTCGGCGCCCTCCTGCAGGGCCCGGTGCCGGGCTATGTCGGCGGCGGCCGCCTCACGCACCAGCGCCTTCATCGACGTACCGCGCTCCTTGGCGATCTGGCGCAGGTCCTCAAGCTCGCGATCACTGAACTCCACATTGAGAGCTGGCATGTCCCACACGGTACCGCGCGGGTACTTACCCGTAAATATCCGCAGGTCACAGCAGCGAGAGTACGGTACCGAGCGGCGCGGCCACACCCGGAACAGGGCCGCCGCCGCGTCACCATCGACGCGGCGGCGGCCCTGTTCCGGGGCAAGGCCCTCTACACGCCGACGGCCGCGGATCTCACGCCCGAGGCGGCCCGGCCGGCCGGCCCTGGTCCGCCACGAAGGAGGCCATCCAGGCCAGCGCCGCGTTCCAGTTGACGGCCGTCTCGTTCGTCGACCAGGACTCGATGTCGTCGATGTAGCAGAACTGGCCCACGCAGCCCTGGAGTCTGCTCTGCGCGTAGGGGTCCTGGATGCTGGAGTTGGCGCCTCCGGCGAGGGTGCCCTTCGGCGGGTTCGGCAGGCTCGGATCGAGTTCGTGGGCGTACCAGCGGCTGTGCTGGTTGTGCGAGCTGACGGTGCCGTAGCCGGTGACGTAGGAGATGTTGAGGGCGTTGCGGCCCAGGACGTAGTCCATGCTCTGCACCGCGCCGTCGCGGTACTTCGCGGCGCCGGTGAGGTCGTGGGCGGTGGCGATGACGCGGGCGTTGTTGAGGATCTGGCTGTTGGAGCCCCAGTCGTACATGTTGTTCGCGGGGGCGTACGGCATGCCGTACGGCTGTGACCTCAGCGTGGCCAGGTACTTGTCCGCGCCCTTGATCACCGACTGGCGCACCTTCTCCCGGCCGGGGAGCCGGCTCGGGACGGTGGCGAGGTCGAGGCGGGCGGGTACCGCGGTACTGGCCCAGTCGAAGCTGACGCTGCCGAAGACGTCGGCCGTGTGCAGGGGGGACTTGAGCACGTGGTCGGCGAACTGCCTCTCCCCGGTGGTGAGGTACAGCTCGGCGGCCGCCCAGTAGAACTCGTCGGTGGCGTTGTCGTCGGCGTAGGCGCCGCCGCCGATGCCGTCGTCCGGGTCCGGGTGGACCTCGGGATGGGCGAGTGCGGCGCTCCAGGCCGTCCGCGCGGCCCGCAGGGCCTTCGCCGCGAAGGCCTTGTCGTAGGGCCCGTAGAGGCGGGCCGCCTGCGCGGCCGTCGCCGCCAGGTTCAGGGTCGCCTGGGTCGTCGGCCGGTGCAGCTCGCGCTTCTGCGGGTCCTGGCCGGGCAGCAGCGGCAGCCCCGTCCACTGCTCGTCGTGGACCTTGCTGTGCGCCATGCCGGCCAGCGGCTTCCCGGCCGGCACCTGCATCTTCAGCAGGAACTCCAGCTCCCAGCGGGCCTCGTCCAGGATGTCGGGCACCTTGTTGCCACTCTCCGGGAGGGCGAGCGTCCTGTCACCGAGGCTCGAGGGCCGACCGGTGCGCGCATGCAGGGAGCGCTCGTAGGTGCTCAGCAGTCCCCAGGTGGAGATGCCGCCGTTGACGACGTATTTGCCGTGGTCGCCGGCGTCGTACCAACCGCCGGTGACGTCCAGCGTGTAGTCGCACAGGCCCGGTTGGCAGGGCACCTTGGCGTCGCCCTGGTTGGGGGCGACGCCAAGGTGGCCGGCGGGACGGGCGTAGCCGGGGCGCAGGTCCTCGCGGATCGCGATCCCGCTGCGCTGTGTGTAGTAGTGCTTGAGGGAGTCCAGGCGGAGCTGTTCGTAGGCCTCGGTGCCGATGTCGAAGGGGCGGCTCGTCCCGCCGTCGACGGTCAGGGTGAAGCCCTTGCCGCGTCCCCGGTGGGCGCCGAAGTCGATCGACTGCACGTTCTGCCCGGAGGAGACGTCCGTGCCGCGCGGCACGGTCCAGCCCTGGGCCACGACGGCCCCCTTGGTGTCGCGCAGCCGCCAGGGCAGCCTGGAGGTGGCGTCGGTGACCAGCGTGGCGTTCTTGGGTCCGTCCGGCAGATAGGCGACCTGGTTGACGCGGACCCGTGGCCCGGTGTCGGGCTCGTACACCTCCGGCTCCACCCCGCCCAGCAGCGACACGTCGTCCACGCAGAAGCGCCAGGGGTCCGCGGCGCCGCCGAGCTGGAAGGCGACCTGGCCCTGGGTGGTGTCGACGGGGGAGGTGAAGGTGTAGGAGTAGGCGTTCCCCGAGACGCTCAGCTGCGGGCTCGCCTCGAACCAGGTGTCGTACGGCGCCACCGACAGCCCCACGAGCGCCCGGACCACGTGCCCGTCGGGCGCGCCGGACCCCGTGAACGACAGCCGGTAGGTCTCGCCCTTCACCAGGGCGATGTCGTTCTGCCCCACGGCGGCGTCCCAGCGGTTGGCGGTGCCCCCGGGCACGTCCGCGCACAGCCGGCCGTCGGACAGGCCCGCGGTGACGTTGCTCGTCGTCCACCACGGTTCGGTGGTGGTGTCGAAGGTGCCGTTCCTGATCTGCTCGGTCTCGTCGGCCCGGGCCTGCGGGGCGGCGGGCAGGGTGGTGAGCGCCGCCGCGAGCAGGGCGACCACGGACAACAGGGTGGTTCTGCGTCGTTTCACGTCTGGGCTCCTCGGGGGAGGTACGGGCGGCGCCCCCGTGGGAGCGCTCCCAGAAGGTGGATCCCGATATGTTTGTCGGAGTCATGACACCCCGTCAAGCTCCGGGCAGGATGTGTTCCGGTCCGGACCTCGATACGGCCCCTTCCCCACCGGACCGCCGCTGCGGCCTCCCGTCCGGAACGCCGGCATGCCCCACGGCCCGCCCGTCGACGCCGCGCTCGGCCGGCCGCGCTTCCCGGCACGCGGGACCGCAAAGGACGCGGTGGTGCGTTTCCGTCCCCGCCGTCGCATCGGCCGGATGTCCCTCTTGACGCGTCCGCCGCGCACCAGGGGGTCGCCATCCGCACCGCGCCGTTACGGATTAGGCTGGAACGCAAGTGACGCACCTGTTCACTGTGAGTGTGCGCGATGGAGTGGCGACGATGAGCCCGGTGTATCCGTTCGACGATGCGGCCACGGCACGGGCCGTCGTCGACGACCACGGCGTCCTCGTCGAGTGGAACGAGGGCGCGCACCGGCTGCTCGGCTGGGCGCCCGGGGAGGTCCTGGGCAAACAGCCGGCGGGCCTGCTGGCCGGCGACCCGCGGCCGAGCCTTCCCGAGGGGCCGCGCTGGGACGGCACGCTCACCCTGCGGCACCGGGACGGGCGCGCCGTGAGCGTCTGGGTGCTGGTCAACCACCGGGGCCCGGAGGACGGCGGCGGCTGGCTCCTGGTCACCCCTCTGGAGGGCGGCGGGCCGGACACCCCGGACGATCCGCTGTCCCGGATCGATCTCATGCAGTCCCCCTGCGCCATGGCCGTCTACGACGAGCGGCTGCGCCTGCACGGGATGAACGCCGCCATGGAGGAGGTGTTCGGCGGGGTCCCGGCCGAGCGGCTGCGGGGTCTGCGCCACTCCGAGATCGGCGGCCACCGGCGGAGCGAGGACTTCGAGCGGCGCATGCACCGGGTCCTGACCACCGGCCGGGAGGACAACGTACAGACGTATGTGCCGATAGGCGTCGACAGCCGGGCGCACGCCTGGCTGGCCCGCGTGTCCCCGGTCACCGACCCGCAGGGACGGGTGCGCGGGGTGTCCGTCGCCGCGCACGACTTCACCGAGCAGTACCGGGCGCGCGAGCGGCTGCAACTGGTGAACGAGGCGAGCGTACGCATCGGCACCACCCTCGACGTCACCCGAACGGCGCAGGAGCTCGCCGACGTCTGCGTCCCGGCCCTCGCCGACTTCGTCAGTGTCGACCTGCTGGACGAGGCCGAGCACGGCGGCAAGCCGCTCACCGGCCCGCCGAGCATGCCGGTCACCCTGCGCCGGGCCGCCCACAGCTCCATCACTCCGGGCGCACCGGAGGCCGTCGCCGTGGCCGGGAAGACCGAGGTCTACCCGGCCACCTCTCCACAGGGCGCCTCCCTGGTGACCGGTCACTCGGTGGTGCTCTCCGAGCAGGCCGGCGACCTGGAGAAGTGGCTGTCCTGGGATCCGGTGCGCAGCATGCGCGTCCGGGAGCTGGGCGTTCACTCCACGATGTCCGTGCCGGTCCAGGCCCGGGGTGTGACCCTCGGAGTCGCCGTCTTCACCCGGTTCGAGCAGCCCGCCCCGTTCATGCCCGACGACGTGCTGCTCGCCGAGGAGGTCACGGCCCGCGCCGCCGTCTGCATCGACAACGCCCAGCGTTACTCGCGCGAACGGGAGACCGCCCTCGCCCTGCAGCGCAGCCTGCTGCCGCACACCCTGCCGCACACCGCCGCGGTGGAGGCGGCCTCCCGCTATCTGCCGGCGGCCCGGGACGGGGTGGGTGGCGACTGGTTCGACGTGATCCCGCTGTCCGGGATGCGGGTCGCCCTGGTCGTCGGGGACGTCCTCGGGCACGGTGTGCAGGCCTCGGCCACCATGGGCAGCCTGCGCACCGCCGTGCGCACCCTCGCCGACATCGACCTCGCCCCGGACGAGCTGCTCACCCACCTCGACGACGTGGTGGCCCGGATGTCCGCCGAGGCCGGCGCCGGGGGCGGCCCCCACGAGGTCGGCGCGAGCTGCCTGTACGCGGTGTACGACCCGGTCTCCCGCCGCTGCACGCTCGCCCGCGCCGGGCACCCGCCACCGGTCCTGGTCCCGCCGGACGGCCCGCCGCGCCGGGTGGAGCTGCCGTGGGGTCCGCCGCTGGGCGTGGGCGGACTGCCGTTCGAGAGCGTCGAACTCGACCTGCGGGAGGGCAGCGTGCTGTCCTTCTTCACCGACGGGCTGATCGAGGGCCGCGAACGGGACACCGACGCCGGCCACCGGCTGCTGTGCGAGGCGCTGGCCGCCCGGACCGGCTCCCTGGAGGAGATCTGCGACCGCGTCCTGCACACCCTGCTTCCGGCGGGCGGCGCCTGCGACGACGCGGCCCTGCTGCTGGCCCGCACCCGGAGCCTGCCTCCCTCCCAGGTGGTCACCTGGGACATCCCGGCCGACCCGTCGCTGGTCGCCCCGGTCCGCAGGCAGGTCGTCGACCAGCTCGACGGCTGGGGGCTCGGTGAGGCGGCGTTCACCACCGAACTGGTGGTCAGCGAGCTGGTCACCAACGCGCTGCGGTACGGCACTCCGCCGATCCGGCTGCGGCTGATCCACAGCGGGGCGCATCTGATCTGCGAGGTGTACGACACCACCCACGCCGCCCCACACCTGCGCCGCGCCAAGACCTGGGACGAGGGCGGCCGCGGTCTGCTGCTGGTCGCCCAGCTCACCCGGCGGTGGGGCAGCAGGCACACCACGGAGGGCAAGACCATCTGGGCGGAGCTGAGCCTGGACGAGGACGAGTGACGCCGACCGGTGAGGGCGACGGGCGAGCGCACCGGCTCGCGGCTCAGGACGCGTCGGTCAGCCACGGCCCGACCCGGCGGCGCGCCTCGTGCAGCCGCGACTTGAACGTGCCCAGCGGAATGCCCGCCCGCTCGGCGGCCTCGGCGTACTCCAGCTGGCAGATGTCCCGGTAGACCAGCGGCGCCACCAGCCGGGGATGCTCCCGCTCCAGCCGGTCCAGCGCCTCCAGCAGGTCGACGCGGGAGCCCGCGATGACACTGGTGGTGCGCGGGTCGACGTACCGCGCGGGCTCGATCACGGCGGGCTGCTCGGCGGCGCGGCGCTTGAGTTCGCGGTACTTCTGCCGGGAGCAGTTGGCGACGACCGTGTGGAGCCAGGTGCTGAAGCGGCTGCGGCCCTCGAACGTGGTGATCTTCCGCGCGATCCGCACCAGCACGTCCTGCGCGGCCTCCTCCGCGTCCTCGCGGCAGGGCAGGAAACGCCCGCAGCGGCGGACCACTTCGGGCCGGATCTGCTGGAGCAGTTCCTCCAGCGCTCCACCGTCACCGGCGGCGGCGCGCCGGGCGAGGTCTTCGGTCAGCGCCGCGTCCCGCACGACAAGGCCCCCTTGGAGTCGATCTCAGGGCAGGCATGATAGAGGCATGCACTCCCTCGAGCGGATCGGCCGTTACCGCCTCGAACGGCGCCTGGGCACGGGCGCCTTCGGCACGGTCTGGCTCGCCCACGACGACGAGCTCGAGGCCCCGGTGGCCGTCAAGGTCCTCGCCGAGAACTGGTCCCACCGCGTGGACGTGCGCGAGCGGTTCCTGTCCGAGGCGCGGCTGCTGCGCAAGGCCGGCTCGCCCAGGGTGGCACAGGTCTACGACATCGGTGAACTGCCCGACGGCAGGCCGTACTTCGTCATGGAGTACGCCGACGCCGGCACCCTCGCCGACCTGCTCGAGGCGGGCCCGCTGCCGGTGCCTCAGGCGCTGCGGCTGACCGCGCAGGCCGCCCGCTCCGCCCATGCCCTGCACGAGGCGGGCATCGTGCACCGGGACATCAAGCCCGGCAACGTGCTGCTGCGCACCGCGCCGGACGGCACCCGCCGGGTGCTGCTCGCCGACCTCGGACTGGCCAAGAGCCTGGCGCAGGCCTCGGGGCTGACCCTGGCCGCGGGTTCGGCCGGGTACCGGCCGCCCGAGCAGGCCGAGCCCGGCGCGGGCATCGACGCCCGGGCCGACGTCTACGCCCTGGGCGCGGTCGGCTACCGGCTCGTCACCGGCACGGTGCCCGCCGAGCCGGGCAGGGTCGTACGGCCCGAGCGGCTGCGGCCTGACCTGGACCCCGCCGTCGCCCGGGCGCTGATGCGGGCCCTGGAGCCGGACCGTGGGCGGCGCCCGCCCACCGCCGAGGCGTTCGCCGACGAGCTGGAGCGGCTGGCCGCGGCGCGGCCGCCCGCCGCCCGGTCCCGCAGATGGGGCAGGACCGCGGTACTGGCGGCCGCCCTCGCCGTCGCCGGGGCGGCCTTCGCCCTGGTGAACCGGCCGTCCTCGGCCACCGGAGTCCGGGTCGAGGACGCCACCGGCCGGATCGCGGTCCAGGTGCCGGACGGCTGGGGCCGCCAACTGCACGACTCCGGCTGGAATCCCACGGCCCTGGGGCTGCCCGCCGGGCACGAGCCGGGCCTCGCCGTCGCCGACGACCTGTCCCGGTGGCAGGACCTCGGGGCGGACGTGCGCGGGGTGTTCGTCGGCCTGAGCGAGCACGGCGACGTCACCGCGCGGGTGAACGCGCTGGGCCACCCGGGCTGCCGCTACGACGGCGGCCGCTCCTACACCGGCGGGCGCTGGCACGGCCGGATCCGGACCTGGAGCGCCTGCCCGGACGGCGGCCGGCTCACGGAGACCGCGCTCGCCCCGGCCGACGGCGGCGGACGGCCCCAGGTGTACGTGCAGATCCGTCAGCACGGCGACGGCGACGCGACCGAACGCGTACTTCGCTCCCTGCGGGTCACCTGACCCCCGTACGGGTGCCCTCCGCGCGGCACGCGGCGGGAAGGAGTTCTGGGAGAAATACGCGGTCGGCCGCGAACTTTTCGCCCGGTTCGCGCATCGGACACCCATGACGGCGCACGAGGCGCCTGGCGCACGCGGCCACCGCGTGCGACGAACCTCCAGGAGTGTGGAACATGACGCACACATCCCCGTCCGCCCACCGGGCGGCCCTGCTGGCGAGCGCGGCCGCCGTGCTGGGCCTGCTGACCGCCTGCGGCAACGGCGGCGGCACGAGCGGCGCTCCGCAGCAGGTGTCGGGAACCGCCGCGCCCGCGACCGGCGGCACCACGGCCGGTACGGCACCCGGCACGAACCCCGCCACGAACAGTGGCGCCGCACCTCCGAGCAGCGCGACCACCGGCACCGCCCACGGCACGGGTGGCACCCGCACCACCGCCACGAGCACCCGCTGCCACACCTCCGAACTGAAGGCGTCGGTGGGCCGCAACGACCCCGGCGCCGGGCAGGAGAACTTCCCGGTCGTCCTGACCAACGCCTCCGGCCGCACCTGCACCGTGCGCGGCTATCCCGGCGCCGCGTTCGTGGACGCCGCGGGCAGGCAGCTGGGCCCGGATCCCAAGCGGTCCCCGGGGACGCCCACCCCGGTGACGCTGAGGCCGGGCCGCAGCGCCTGGGCGGGCCTGACGTTCTCCAATCCCGGGGTGAGCGGGGCGAGGACGGCGACGCCCGCCGCGCTGATCGTCACCCCGCCGGACGAGCGCGACCACCTCACGGTGAAGTGGACGTCCGGCCAGGTCCCCGTGGGCGGCAACGCCTCCTCGGTGTTCCTGACGGTCCTCAGCCCCGGCACGGCTCCCTGAGCGGGCACCTTTGATCGCGTCCGGAAGGACCCCGCCCTGAGCACCCCGCTCGCCGAGAGCCTCTCGGTCGTCCTGCTCGTCGCCGTGCTCGCCTGGGCCGTCATCCGCCCGTTCGGGTGGCCGGAGGCGGTCATGGCCGTGCCCGCCGCCGGTGTCGCCGTCGCGACGGGCGCGATCCCGCTCGACCACGCCCGGGCCGAGGCGGAGCGGCTGGGGCCGGTGGTCGGGTTCCTGGCCGCGGTGCTGGTGCTCGCCCACTTCTGCGACGTCGAGGGGCTGTTCCAGGCGTGCGGGACGTGGATGGCCCGCTGGGCGCGGGGCCGCCCGGTGCGGCTGCTGACGGCGGTGTTCACGCTGGCCTCCGCCATCACCGCGGTGCTCAGCCTGGACGCCACGGTGGTGCTGCTCACGCCGGTGGTGTTCGCCACCGCCGCCCGGACCGGCGTACGGCCCAAACCGCACGTGTACGCGTGCACGCACCTGTCCAACACCGCGTCGCTGCTGCTGCCGGTCTCCAACCTCACCAACCTGCTGGCGTTCGCGGCGAGCGGGCTGAGCTTCACCCGGTTCGCGGCACTGATGGCGCTGCCCTGGCTGGTCGCGATCGGCGCCGAGTACGTGGTGTTCCGCCGCTTCTTCGCCCGCGACCTGGCGGCCGCGGCACCCTCGCCGCGTATCGGGGAGCCGCCCGGGCTGCCGTTGTTCGCGCTGGTCACCGTGGCCTGCACGCTCGTCGGCTTCGTGGTGGCGTCCACGTTCGGCGTCGAACCGGTGTGGGCGGCGCTGGCCGGGGCGCTGGTGCTCGCCGGGCGTGCGCTGGTGCGGCGGACGGCGACCCCGCTGACAGTGGTGCGGGCCGCGGCGCCGGCCTTCCTCGCTTTCGTCCTGGCCCTCGGCATCGTGGTGCGCGCGGTGGTCGACAACGGCCTCGCCGGCGCGCTCGGGCACGTCCTGCCCGGCGGCACGGGGCTGCCGGCGCTGCTCGCCGTCGCCGCGCTGGCCGCCGTACTCGCCAACCTGATCAACAACCTGCCGGCGGTGCTGGTCCTGCTGCCGCTGACCGCGCCGGCCGGGCCGGGGGCGGTCCTCGCGGTGCTGCTCGGGGTGAACATCGGCCCGAACCTCACCTACGCCGGTTCCCTCGCGACCCTGTTGTGGCGGCGGATCGTGCACCAGCACGAACACGGCATGGACCTCAAGGAGTTCACCCGGCTCGGTCTGCTGGCCGTGCCGTCCGCGCTGCTTCCCGCGGTGGTGGCACTGTGGGGAGCGCTCCAGGTCCTTTGAAGACGGAGGAGGCCGACCGGATGCGTGTGATCGCCTGGCTGGTGGAGGGCACCTGGCCCGCCTGCGTGGACGCCGTGCGCACCCATGCGCCCCACGCGTCCGAGGTGGTCCTGCTGCACGTCAGCGGGGAGGACGTGCCCGGCGTGGCGCACGGGGCGTTCGCCGGGCTGCTCGGCCGTGGGCATCCCGAGAGGGATCCGGGAGATCTGCTGGCGGACCTCGGCGGTACGTCGGCGGCCGAACTGCTGGACGCGGCGGCGGCCCGGCTCGGGCGGCCGTGCACGCGGCTGGAGCGCGGCGGGCGGGTGGAGCGGGAGGTGGTGGCCGCCGCGGAGGACGCGGACCTGCTGGTGCTGGCCCGTGACGGCGACCGCGAGCGGCTCGGGCCGCGCAGCCTCGGTCCGGCCGTGCGGTTCGCCGTGGACCACGCGCCCTGCCCGGTGCTGCTGGTGTGGCCTGAGGCGGCGCCGGACCTCACGACGATGCCGCCTCCCCCGCCTCCGCCTCCGCCGCACCACCGCTGACGTGGTTCAGTAGGCTCTCCGGGTGAGCGAACAGGCCGACAAACCCTCCGGGAAACCCTTCCTCTACGTCGTCATCTGCGCCGCCGGCGTCGCCGCGGGCGTCAGCGAGCTGATCACCGCCGCGCAGGAGCGGGGCTGGGAGGTCGGGGTCGTCGCGACGCCGGTCGCCATGAGCGGGTTCTTCGACACCGCGGCGGTCGAGGCGCGGACCGGCCGCCCCCTACGCTCCGCCTGGCGCGCGCCCGGCGACCCGCGGCCGTTCCCGCCGCCGGACGCCGTGGTCGTCGCGCCCGCCACCTTCAACACCGTCAACAAGTGGGCCGCCGGAACCGCCGACACCCTCGCCCTGGCCACCCTGTGCGAGACCTACGGCATGGGCGTCCCGGTCGCCGTCCTGCCGTGCGTCTCCGCCACCCTGGCCGCCCACCCCGCCTACCGGGAGAGCCTCGCGCGCCTGCGCGGCATGGGCGTCCGCTTCGGCGAGCCGTTCTCCGGCGAGCCGCGCGAGGACGGCGGCCGGCCGGGGTTCGGCTGGGAGCGGGCGCTGGACCTGCTGGACAGCTTCTAGAACCGGCCTGCTCCGAAGCGTGCGTGGGCGCCGGCCCGGGCGCGGCCGGCGTCAGCGTGGCGTGGACGGTGCCGGTCAGGTCCACGCCCACGGGCACGGACTGTACGCGCACGGTGGCGGTGATGTCGTACGTACCGGGGCCGGGTGTGCGCCCGAGCCCGGCAGGGTGCCCGAGGCCACCGTCGAGCCGCTCCGGGCGGCGGTCCGGGCGCCCGAGGTGCGGCAGGCGTGGCCGGCCTTCGTCGAGGGGCATCCGCGGTTCGCCGCGGCCGAGACCGCCATGACCGGGGTACCGCCGCTCACGCACAGGCCTACCGAGGCCCACTGGTGGCCGGGCCGCGCAGGACGCCCGCCGGGGCGCACAGCGCCGCCGGCACGTCCGGGGCCGCCGCCCTGGGCGGATCCGGGCGGCCCCGGGCGGACGACACCGGGACGGGCGGCAGCCCGGCCACTCCCACGCCGCGCGGTCACCTGACGGAAGCGGTCACGGACCCGTAATTTCCTTTGACGATTCGTCAATCGAGGCAGTGCCGAGAGCGCCTGGCACAAAACCGTGTGATCCCTTGTTGCTCGCCGCTGACCTGTGCAAAGGTGTGGCCTGTCGGCGAGCAGACCATGGGTCCTCCCTCTGCGCGGTGGACGTTCGAGATGCCGGCGCCCCATTTTTGGTACGGACCAAATCCGCGGTGTGTATGGAGGAATGCAGCCGTGAAAGACCCGGGCATGTCCAATTCCCCCACGTCACGCGGTCCGTTCGGTATCACGGACGAACAGTTGAGCGCCGAACTCAGGAAGTGGGCGGGTGCCACGCCCGCTCCGCAGCCCGTCGGTGAACTGCTGGACCGGCACTGGGAAGCGGCGTTCGCCTACGCACGGCTGTGCACCGACGGTCCGCAGTCCGCGGGCATGCTCACCACCGCGGCCTTCACCCGTCTGTTCGGCCAGTCCCTGCGGCAGTCGGGGCCGACGGCCGCCTGGCGTCCCCAACTGCTCGTCACCGTACGGCGCATCGCGGCCGAGTGGAGCGCGGACCACCGGCAGGAGATGCTGCACCCGGATCTGCGGACGGCGGGCGGCGACGGCGACCGGATCGGCGCGCGCCTGCTGCCGCCGAGCGACCGGCGCCTGCTCTCCCGGGCGTTCCAGCGGCTGTCCCAGGCTGCCCGCGCCCTGTTGTGGCACGCCGAGGTCGAGGCCGAACCGCTCGCGGCCCCGGCCCGGCTGCTCGGCATCGACGAGGAGGACGCGCGCGTCGAGTTGCGGCGGGCCCGCGAACGGCTGCGCGAGGAGTGTCTCCAGGCGCACCGCGAGGTCGCCCCCCAACAGGAGTGCCTGCTCTACCTCCGGCTGCTCGACGTGACGTACCGGCGTGACGGCGTCGACCTCGACCCGGACCTGCGCACGCACCTGGCCGGCTGCACGCACTGTCGGCACACCGCCGACCAACTGGCCCAGTTCAACGCGGACCTGGGCGCCGCGCTCGCCGAGGGCGTCCTCGGCTGGGGCGCCCGCGCCTACCGCGACTCCCGCCTGACGCCTACGGCCCAGGAAGACCCGGCGTCCCCACCATCCGCCGGCGGCGAGCCGTTCGTACCCGTCGGGGGAGAGCCGTTCGATTCCGCCGGCTCGGGTGCGCCGTCCTCCGGCAGAAGGCCGGCGTCGGATGCGTCCGCCGCCGGGCCGTTCGCGGCTGACCGGGCCGGTACGCCCGCCGTCGGCGAGCCGTTCCCGGCCGCTGCCTCCGGCAAAGCGTCGGGAGCCACCGCGGGTTCCCCGGCCGGGACCCGGGACCGCGCCCGGGGCCCGGTCTCCGAGGCGGAGCCGGCCGGCCGCCGGGCGGTGGCCGAGCCGGGCGCGAAGCCGGCTTCGGCGGGCCGTAGGGGCGCCGCGAAGGCCGGCCCGGCGTCGGCCTCGGTGGGCCGGGAAGTGGCGCCGGATTCCGCCACGGAGCCGGCCTCGGCGGGTGCCGGGGTCCGGTCGCGTGCGGGTGGGCGGCGGGTGGCTCAGAAGGCGGCGCGGCGGGCCGCGCGGCAGCGGAATCTCGCCATCGCGGTGGCCATGGTGAGCGGGCTGGTCGTGCTGCCGCTCGTACTGTGGGCGGTTCTCGGTTCCGGGGACGGTACGACCGCCACCGGAGCCGACGGGCGGCCCTCCGGCGCGCCCGGCAGCGGCCCCCCGTCCGCCGGGCCGTCCCGGGTCGGCGCCGCGGGCAAGACCACTCTGCGCGGACGGCTGCACAACGTAGCCTCCGGACTGTGCGTCGGCGTGGTGGGCAAGAAGGCCGTCGAGGGCGCGGAGACCGGGCTGACGAACTGTTCCTCGTCGCACGACCAGCAGTGGGTTTACGAGACCGACGGCCTGCTGCGCAGCGGCGCCGCGCCCGGCCTGTGCCTGGACTCCCGCCCGGGCTACTCGGTACGACTCGCCCCCTGCACGGGCCCCTCCGGGCCGGGCGCGAAGGACATCCGCTACGACTTCACCCTGCAGGGCACCCTCGTGCCGCGCTTCGACCAGGACCTGGCCCTGACACCGGCCGCCACCGACGGCGGGGGCGCCCTCGTGCTCAAGATCCGCGCGAAGAGCGACACCCAGCGCTGGGCGATGGACACCTTCAGGCCCGACCCGCAGATGGAGGTGGTCAACTGGGGATCGGACGGCGGCTCCTCGGACCGGGCGTTGTTGGCCCCGCCCACCCCCGGACCGTCGGTCTCGGCGAAGCAGGCCGCCCCGCCAGCTCCGGCCACCACGGCACCCCGGACGACCCCGCAGCCGACGGTCACCAGTGCCGGCCCGACCCCCACCGACAGCTGTGACGCCTACGATCGCTCCTGCTCACGGGACCACGACAGGCGTCACCGCCACCCAGGTGGCGGATACGGCCGCGGCGGTCACTGAACGGCCCCCGGCCTGCCGGGCTCAGTCGTCCTCCGACACCGTGATGGCGCCCACGGGGCAGGCCCGGGCGGCTTCCCGGACCAGCGGGTCGCCGCTGCCGTCCTCGCGGCCGGGCAGCAGGGTGCTGAAGCCGTCGTCGTCCTGGGTGAACACGCCCGGTGCGGTCAGGGCGCACTGTCCGGCGCCGATGCAGCGGTCCTTGTCGATGTGGATGCGCATGGCGGCAGCCTCTTACCAGGTCACGGGGAGTTCCAGCATCCCCTGGATGGTGTCGCCCGGCTTGAAGGGGATCTCGTCCGACGGGGCGGCGAGCCGGAGCGTGGGCAGCCTCTCGAAGAGGGTGCGCAGGGCGATCTCGAGCTCGGCGCGGGCGAGGTTCTGGCCGAGGCACTGGTGGATGCCGAAGCCGAAGGCGACGTGGTGGCGGGCCGGGCGGTGCCAGTCGAGCGTGTCGGGGGCGGGGTAGACGTCCTCGTCCCGGTTGATGACGGAGGTGGAGAAGACCACGCCCTCCCCGGCCCTGATCGTGGTCCCGGCGATCTCGATGTCCTCGGTGGCCAGGCGCAGCAGTCCGTCCGCGATGGACAGCATCCGCATCAGCTCCTCGACCGCGGCGGGCAGCAGCGAGGGGTCGGCACGCAGTTCGGCCAGCCGGTCGGGGTGCTGCAGGAGCGTGTAGGTGCCGAGGGAGATCATGTTGGCGGTGGTCTCGTGGCCCGCGACCAGGAGGATCATCGCCAGGGCGGTCAGCTCCTCGCGGTCGAGCTCGCCCTCGCGCAGCCGCTGCTGGACCAGTTCGTCCAGCAGGCCCTCACCGGTCTGCTGCTGCTTGCGGTCGATCAGTGCGTCCAGGTACGCCCGGAGCCGGTCCCGGGCGTCCCGTGTGTCCTCGGCCGTCGGTCCGCGCAGCAGCCGCCTCGACTGCGCCTCGAAGAACTCGTGGTCGGCGTAGGGCACGCCGAGCAGCGCGCAGATCACCGTGGACGGCACCGGCAGTGCGAAGGCGCGCACCAGTTCGGCGGGCGGCCCGTGAGCGATCATCTCGTCCAGCAGGTGGTCGACGATCTCCTGGATCCGGGGCCTGAGCTCGGTGGCGCGCTTGAGGGTGAAGCTCGGGATCATCATGCGCCGCTGGGTGCGGTGCCGGGGGTCGTCGACGCCCAGGAGCGCGGGCCTGCGGTCGCGGACCGCGGCGAAGCGGGGCGTGGTGGCCGGGAAGCCCGAGCGGGTGCGGTCCGTGGACAGCCGGGGGTCGACCAGCAGGTCACGGGCGAGGCCGTGGCCGGTCACGAGCCAGGCCGGGCGGCCGTCGTAGAGCCGGATGCGGGCCAGCGGCCGGGCGGCGCGCAGCGTGTCGTAGCCGGTGGGCGGGTGGTAGGGGCAGCTCCGGTCCTGGGGGAAGGCGACCGGTTCGGACAGTTCGGTCAGATCCGTCATGGAAGACCTCGCAGACGAAGGGTGCGCCGAGCCGGTCCTCATTGGATGCCCGAGGCATCCATCGGCGCGACGGGAAGTTCGGCCAGATCGACGATCTGCGGGAACTGGCCGGGAATCACCCATTCCGCATCGTAAATCGATTGCCGCCCACACCGCACGGCGTGCAGGATCCGGCCATGCCCACGACCGACGTGTTCCTGCCGCTGCCGTCCGCCGCCGACCTTCCGGCGCGGTGCCAGCAGCAGCCCGGCCGCCCCTGGAGGCCCGGTCCCGCGCTGCCGTGACCGCGGCGCTCGTCGCCGGGCTGCTCGCGGGCTACGGCATCGCCGTGCCCGTGGGCGCCGTCGGGACCTACCTCGTCACCCTGACCGCCCGCACGTCCCTGCGGACCGGCTCCTGCGCCGCGCTCGGCGTCGCCACCGCCGACGGCCTCTACGCCCTGCTGGCCGCACTCGGCGGCTCGGCCCTGGCGGACTTGCTGCGGCCGGTGCTGGGGCCGCTGCGCTGGGCGTCGGCCCTGGTGCTGGCGGCACTGGCCGTGGGGGGCGCGGTCACCGCCCTGCGGCAGTACCGCGGGCACCGGCTCGCCACCCGCGCCGGCCCGCCCGCGCCGAGCCCGGCACGCGCCTACCTGGCGCTGCTCGGGATCACCCTGCTCAACCCCACCACGCTGATCTACTTCGCGGCGCTGGTGCTCGGCAGCCGCGCCGCGCACGCCGTACCGCCGTTTGAGCAGACGGTGTTCGTCCTCGCGGCCTTCGCCGCGTCGGCGAGCTGGCAGCTGCTGCTCGCCGGCGGCGGCGCGCTGCTCGGCCGGGCCCTGACCGGCCACCGGGGGCGGCTGGTGACGGCGCTCGTGTCCAGCTGTGTGATCACCGTGCTGGCGGTACGGATGCTGGTGTCGCCGGGATGAGCGACTGTCCTCGGGAGGTGGTGCTCAGCGTGCTGGGGAGGAATCGGATCGGTGCGGATGTTGAATGGGCGGTACAGGACCAGTCACAGACGCGACGAGAGGACGGACGACAATGCCTCTTGAGGGCGAGTACGAGCCCAGCCCGACCCAGTGGGTGCGGGAGCAGGTGGAGCTGTACGAGAACTCCGGCGGCACCGAGGGGACCACGCTGCGGGACACCGGGTTGCCCGTCATCGTGCTGACCACCGTGGGCGCACGCAGCGGCAGGATCCGCAAGACGCCGCTGATGCGCGTGGAGCACGACGGGCGCTACGCCGTGGTGGCCTCCCAGGGCGGTGCGCCCAAGCACCCGTTCTGGTACTTCAACCTCAAGGCCGACCCCCGGGTCGAGCTGCAGGACGGCCCGGTCAAGCAGGACATGACGGCCCGTGAGGTCACCGGTGCGGAGAGGGCCGAGTGGTGGGAGCGGGCGGTCGCCGCGTTTCCCCCGTACGCCGAGTACCGGGAGAAGACCTCGCGGGAGATCCCGGTCTTCGTGCTGGAGGCGGCGGGCTGACACGCCGGCCGGAAAAAGAATCCGGGCCGGGAGGCATGAGTCCGTCCCTGCCCGGGCACCCGTGCCTCAGGCCCCGCCGCGTTCCCCCGTCGCGGCGGGGCTCTCCCGTGCCTCCTCCTCGGCCGGATGGTCGGTCACGTCCAGGAAGATCTGGTCCGCTTCGGGGACGGTGCGGGCGATCGAGCGCTTGATGCGCACGGCGACCTCCTCCACCCGCTCGCTGTCCAGTCCGGGGGTCAGGTCGATCCGGGCGGCCACCAGCAGGGAGTCCAGGCCCATCTTCATCGTGAACAGCGCCTCCACGCTGTCGATCTCCGGCTGGGCCTGCAGCAGGCGCCTGATGCGGCCGCTGAGTTCCGGTTCGGCGGCCTCGCCGATCAGCTGGTCGCGGGCCTCGCGGCCGAGCCGGTAGGCGACGTGGACGAGCAGCGCGCCGATGGCGAGCGAGGCGGACGCCTCCCAGACGACCTGCCCGGTGGCCATGTGCAGCGCCATCCCGATCAGGGCGAGGGTGACGCCGAGCACCGCGGTGCCGTCCTCGGCCACGACCGTGCGCAGCGCCGGGTCGCGCAGGCCGCTTCCACCGCCCTGCCGGCGCACCTGGTGCACCGCCCGCAGCAGGGACAGGCCCTCGGCGAGCAGGGCGACGCCGAGCACGACCAGGCCCGCCACATAGCCGCCGAACGACTCCTGAGCGCCGTCGCGCAGTGCCTCGACCCCCTGGAAGAAGGAGAAGCAGCCGCCCATGACGAAGATGCCGACGGCGGCGAGCAGTGACCAGAAGAAGCGCTCCTTGCCGTAGCCGAAGGGGTGCCGCCGGTCGGCGGGGCGGCGGCTGCGGCGCAGCGCGGCCAGCAGGAAGACCTCGTTGAGGCTGTCGGCCACGGAGTGGGCCGCCTCGGACAGCAGCGCGGGCGAGTGCGCGATCAGGCCGCCGACGGCCTTGGCGACCGCGATGACCAGGTTCGCCGCCAGCGCGATGAGCACGGTGACGCGGGTGTCGCGGTCCTTCGTGTGCTTCCTCGCGTGGTCCTGGGTGTGGTTTCGTGTGTGGTTCCGCGTGTCGTCCGTCGGGTGCTCCCCGGATTTCCCGCTCACGTTCGCCGACTGCCCCGGTCGGCGCGGGTCACACAGTACCGACGGCGGATTTCGGGGAACGCGTTCACCAGGGCACCCGCTGAACAGGGAGGACACATGAGCGACGGGGGCGAGGGCAACGCCGCCTACGGCCACAAGGCCTTCAAGCGGTCCAAGAGCCACTTCGCGGACCGGATCACCGCCGACGGGCGGGACGGCTGGCCGGTGGAGGCCGGGCGGTACCGACTGGTGGTCAGCCGTGCCTGCCCGTGGGCGAGCAGGGCGCTGGTGTCGCGGCGGCTGCTGGGGTTGGAGGACGCCCTGTCGCTGGCCGTCGTCGATCCGATCCAGGACGACCGCAGCTGGCGTTTCACGCTCGACGCCGACGGCCGCGACCCCGTGCTCGGGATCCGCTTCCTGGGCGAGGCCTACGACCGGCGGGAGACGGGTTACCCCGGCGGGGTGAGCGTGCCCGCGATCGTCGACGTGCCCAGCGGCAAGCTGGTCACCAACGACTTCCAGCAGATCACGCTCGACCTCGCCACCGAGTGGACGGCCCTGCACCGTCCAGGGGCGCCGGACCTTTATCCGCGGGCGCTGCGCGACGAGATCGACACGGTGATGGCGGAGGTGTACGAGGACGTCAACAACGGGGTGTACCGGTCGGGCTTCGCCACGAACCAGGAGGAGTACGAGGCCGCGTGCGCGGGCGTGTTCCGCCGGCTGGACCTGCTGACGGACCGCCTGGCCGGGCAGCGCTACCTCGTCGGCGACACGATCACCGAGGCGGACATCCGACTGTTCACCACGCTGGTCCGTTTCGACGCCGTCTATCACGGACACTTCAAGTGCAATCGCTGGAAGCTGGCCGAGAATCCCGTGCTGTGGGCGTACACCCGCGATCTGTACCAGACGCCCGGCTTCGGCGACACGGTCGACTTCGACCACATCAAGCGGCACTACTACGAGGTGCACACGGGCATCAACCCCACCGGCATCGTGCCCCTCGGGCCCGACCTGTCCGGCTGGCTGACCCCGCATCACCGGGAGGAGCTCGGCGGACGCCCCTTCGGCGACGGCACGCCGCCGGGTCCCGTACGTCCCGGCGAGGAGATTCCCGCGCAGGGCAGGCCCTGACACCCACGACCCTCCGCACCGGCAAAGGAGACACAGGTGGCCAAGAAGAAGCACAAGCTCCCGCTCGCCTACCAGCCCGTCGGCTTCGTGCTGGGCTGGGCCGGCGGTGCGCTGGCCGGACTGGCCTTCCGCGCGACGTGGAAGGCCATCCGGCACGAGAACGACGCACCCGACCCGCTCGACGCGGACCGCCGCTGGGGGGAGATTCTGCTCGCGGCGGCCGTCCAGGGCGCGATCTTCGCCGTGGTGCGCAGCGCGGTGGATCGCGCGGGGGCGACGGCGATCGAACGTTCGACCGGGGTCTGGCCGGCGAAGTCGCAGGACGGCCGTGCCTGAGACTCCGGCCGCTTGACAGGTGCGGGTGGGAGCGCCGCGGGGGTGGGTGCGCTTGTCCGCGCTTGCGGGGCACCTCCCCCGAGCTCTTCGAGCAGGGGGTGCCCCCAGCGCCCATCCTCCCCCGAGCTCCCGGCTTCGCTCGAGCAGGGGGGACCCCCATCGCCCTGGAGGTCCCCCTCAGGCGTTCAGCACTGGGGAGGCACGGCTGCCCGCAGGCTGAGCGGTCAGCCCTGTTTGGGACCCCTTTGGTGGGCCCGGCGGAGGGTGAAGCTGTGGCCGGCCGGGTCGGAGCAGCTGCGCTCCTCGTACGGGCCGGGACCGTCCTTCGCCTCCAGGGGACGGCCGCCGAGTTCGACGACCCGGCGCTCGGTCGCGTCCAGGTCCTCCACCAGGAAGTCCAGGTGGACCTGGAGGGAGTTCTCGGGGCGCGGCCAGCTCGGCGGGGTCGCGTTCGCGTCGCGCCGGAAGGCCAGCCGCAGTCCGTCGGCGGCCCGTATCTCCACCAGGTTGGCGGTCGCGTCCGTCTCCCGCGCCTGCAGCAACTCCTTGTAGAACACGGCGAGTTTCTCGGGCTCGGCGCAGTCGAGCACGACGACGCCCGCGGTCACCAGTGGCATGTCTCCTCCGAAGGGTCCGGCGGCGGGACGTGGACGCCCACCGCGCTTGTGTCCCTGGTATCCGCGCCCCGCGGTTTCAGTCGGCCACCAGCCACTCCCCGTCACGCATCAACTCCCGTCCGTCCAGCTCGTTCGCCTCGCGCCAGGCCTGCACGCGCTGGGGACGGATCCGGAAGTACAGATAGGGCGTGGCCAGCCGGCGGGGGTCGAAGCCGGTCTTGGCGGCGAACAACTCGGCTTCCTCCTCGGTCAGTTCGGCGGGCGGCACGGTCTCGACGGTGCCCTCCACGATGACCACGTCCCGGGTCGGCCCGATACCGAGGCGGGCCCTGCCGGTCTCGCGCAGGTTCCGGCCGGTGGGGCCGGCCTCGGGAGTGGCCACCAGCAGCATCCCCGCATCCCAGAGGAAGGACAGCGGCACCAGGTACGGCGCCCCGCCCCCGGCGTCGGCCGTCGCCACCCAGGCGTCGACGTCGTTCTCCAGCCGGTGCAGGGTGTCCAGCTTGCGCTGCTTCGCGGGGCGTGCGGCAGGCGGGGTCATCGTCGAACAGCCTCCTGGTCGTCGTCGTACGGACAGACGTAACCCACTCAGTGTGGACCGTCCGGCATCCCGGCGGGCGGAGCCGGGCAGGGTGAGCCACTATGAGCGATGTGAACACCGTGAACACGATGCGTGCCGTCGGCCAGGACGTCCTCGGTGGGCCCGGGGTGCTGAAGGTGATCGAGGTGGAGCGGCCCGCGCCGCGGCCCAACGAGGTGCTGGTGCGGGTGCGGGCCGCCGGGGTGAATCCCACCGACTGGAAGCACCGGGCCACCGGCGGCTTTCTGGGCGAGCCGCCGTTCGTACTGGGCTGGGACGTCTCCGGCGTCGTCGAGGCGACCGGGATCGGCGCGTCACTCTTCCGGCCGGGCGACGAGGTCTTCGGCATGCTGCCCTACCCGTTCGGCCACGGCTCGCACGCCGAGTACGTGACCGCCCCGGCCCGCGCCTTCGCGCTCAAGCCCGCCGGGATCGACCACACCCAGGCGGGCGCGCTGCCCCTGGTGTCGCTGACCGCCTGGCAGGCGCTGGTGGAGCGGGCGGACCTCCGCGCGGGGCAGCGGGTGCTGATCCACGCGGCGGCCGGCGGAGTCGGTCATGTGGCGGTGCAGATCGCCAAGGCGCGCGGCGCGTACGTCATCGGCACCGCGAGCGCGGGCAAGCACGACTTCCTGCGCGGAATCGGCGTGGACGAGCCGGTCGACTACCGCACGACCGACTTCGCCGAGGCCGTGCGGGACGTCGACGTCGTGCTGGACACCATCGGCGGCGACACCTCCCTCCGCTCGCTGCGGGTGCTGCGCCCGGGCGGGCTCGTGGTGTCGATCCTGCCGGTCGGTTCCGACGACTTCTACGAGGAGGCCGACCGGCTCGGTGTGCGGGCGCTGCGGATGCTGGTCGACGCCGACCACCACGGCATGAAGGCGATCGCGGGGCTCGTCGAGGAGGGCCGGCTGCGCGCCGAGATCGCCGGCACCTTCCCACTGGCCGAGGCCGCGAAGGCGCATGAGCTCGGTGACACCGGCCGCACCACGGGCAAGCTGGTCCTGCTGATGGACTGACCGCAACTGGCAGCAACTGACCACAGCTGGACCGCAATTGACGGCAATTCGAAGACATATGTCAACCGAACATGCTGGAATTCCCCCCTACGGGGGTAACTTGCCGTGCAGAGGCCGGCTGGAGGAGAAGTCGTCGTGGCGAACGAACCCGCGCCGCTGACCCGGCACCTGCGCGTCCGCCGGGACCGCGGGCACACCGTGCTGGAGTTCCACGGCGAGATCGACATCGCCGCGGCGGCGCAGATCGCCCCGTATCTGGACCGGGTCACGGCCCGGTCCGGGGCCCGGGTCGTGATCGACCTGAGCGGAGTCGACTTCTTCGACTGCTCCGGGCTGCGGCTGCTGTACCGGGCCCGCGGCCGGGTCCTCGGCCAGGGCGGGGAGCTGCGCCTGGTGTGCACGCACCCGCTGACCCTGCGCATCCTCAGGGTGACCGGTCTGGCCCGGCTGCTGCCCCCGCAGCCGACCCTGGACGCGGCCCTGGAGCGGCCCGAGGCCACGTCCGGCTCGGCGTGATCAGCCAACGGAGCTGTCTGGCACGGGCTTTGGCGGGCATGCGCAGAGGGAGGAAGGAGGACCGTCGCATGACGACTTCCATCGAGCGACCGCCCCGGCGCATACCCGGCTGGGCGAAGGCGGTGGGCGCCCTCGTGGTGGTGCTCGCCGTGCTGTTCGCCGGTATCAGGCTGGCCGTGCTGCCCGGGATCAAGGACCTGTTCGGCACCGAGTCGCACGACCGCTCCGGCCCCGCGCTGCTGAAGTCCATCCAGGATCTCAGCCGTTACGACGCCGCCTCCGGCAACTTCCAGGTCGTGGTGGACCTGGAGAAGGACGCCAAGTACCTGCCCGACGCGATCCGCGGCACCCGCACCCTGTACGTCGGTGCCGGTACCGTGGACGCCTACGTGGACCTCGGCGGGGTCGGCGACAAGGACGTGAGGGTCGACGACGACCGTACGTCGGCCACGTTGCGGCTGCCGCACGCCCGGCTCGGCACACCGGCCCTGGACCCGGACCACTCCTACGCCGTCTCCAAGCAGCGCGGTCTGCTCGACCGCCTCGGCGACCTGTTCTCCGACAACCCCAACAGCGAGCGCGCCGTGCAGCAGCTCGCGGTCAAGCACATCGCCGAGGCGGCCAGGGGCAGCGGGCTGACCGCGCGGGCGGAGGCCAACACCACCGGCATGCTCGAAGGGCTGCTGAAGTCCCTCGGCTTCCAGGAGGTGCACATCACCTACGGGTCCTGATCAGCCGAGGACGCCGGGCAGCGCCAGCGCCCCGAGCAGGGCCGCCCCCACCAGCAGTCAGGCCACGTAGTCGCCGACGTGGCCCGACTGCAGGCGCCGCAGCGGCAGCGCCCACCCGGGGGCGCCCAGCAGCTGCGGCCGGGCGACGGCCACGGCGGCGAGTCCCACCGCCAGCAGGGTGGACAGCAGGTCCAGCAGGACTCCCGTCGCGGTCCACTCCACGGAGGAGAACACGCCCCAGGTCCCGGCCTCGTCGACCGCGTGTCCCACCAGGTCGGCGAAGCCGGGCACCGCGCCGACGGCGAGCGCCGCGAGAAGCAGCACCGCCGGGACCGTACGCATGGTGTGGGGGACCTTGTCCAGCCGCTGCCGGGTCTCGGGCTCCTCGCCGGAACCGGAGGTCTTGTCCTCGTCGCGCTCCCCGCCCCTGCGCTCCTCGGGCGGCGGGCCGAGCCCGAGGAAGACGCGGGCGGCGACCCGCAGCACCGCTGCTCCGGTGAGCGCCGAGACCGCGACGTACAGCACGGTGAGCGGGCCGCCGACGGCCTCCTCGGCGACCGCCTTGCCCAGGCCGGTCCCGAAGGGCGGCAGTCCGGCCAGGGCCAGCCCGCCGACCGCGAACATGGCACCGACCAGTCGCAGTTGCCGGCCCCGGCCGTGCAGAGAGAACTCGTCGACGCTGCCGTAGCGGTCGAGCAGGATCCCGGCGCAGGCGAACAGGGCGGCCTTCACTCCGGCGTGGCCGAGGAGGTACAGCGCGGTCCCGTCGTCGGCCTCCGCCTTCAGTACGCCGATGCCGACCAGGAACAGCCCGGTGTGGCCGATGGTCGAGAAGGCGAGCAGGCGCTTGATGTGCCGCTGGTACCAGCACATGACCGCGCCGACGGCACCGGTCAGCACGCCCAGCGTCACCAGGGCCCGGGTGAAGTCGGCCGCCGGGATGCCGCCCGGCCCGGAGAAGACGGTCCCGTACACCCGCCAGACGCCGTAGACACCGAGTTCCACCATGACGCCGGACAGCAGCATGCACACGGGCGTGGGCGCCACGGCGTGCGCGTCCGGCAGCCAGAACTGGAAGGGCACGGCGGCGGCCTTGACCAGCAGTCCGGTCAGGAACAGCACGAAGCCGGCGAGGGCGAGCGCGTCGGGCCCGTGGTGCCCGGTGGCCTGGTCGAGACCGTGTCCGATCCTCGCCATGGCGAGTTCGCCGGTGCGGGCGTAGAGCAGAGCGATGCCCATGAGCATGAAGTAGGCGCCCAGGGAGTTGACGAGGGCGAAGCTCAGGCCGCCCTGCACGGCCTTGGCCTCGTCGATGCGGTAGCCGGTCAGCGCGTAGGCGGCGACGCCCATCAGCTCGAAGAACACGAACGCGTTGAACAGGTCGCCCGCGATCGCGAAGCCGCACATGCCGCCCTGGAAGAGCAGCATCAGCGCGGGGTAGGAGCCGGCGTGCCCGCGGGGCGGCTCGTCGAAGTAGTACCAGGAGTAGGCCTGCGCGGCCAGCGTGAGCAGCGAGACGAGCGCGGCCATGCCGAGCGAGGCGCCGTCCCCGATCACGACGATGCCGACGCTCCCGCCGTTCCTCGGGAACCAGTCGCCGACCCATTCCACCAGCGGCGGCGAGGAGTTCAGCAGCAGGACGATCGCCAGGGCGGCGGTCGTGGCGGAGACGAGGGAGCCGAAGGCCTCGGCGACCAGGCGGGGCACACGGCGGCCGCCCGTGACGAGCAGGCCGGCACCCAGCAGCGGAACGGCGGGCAGCAGCGGCAGCAGATGGTGCATCAGCCGCGCAGCTCCCTCAGCTCGTCGGGGTCGACCGTGCCGTGCCGCTTGGAGATCTGCACGGTCAGCGCGAGCAGCAGCGCGGTCACCGTCGCGCCGACGACGATGTCGGTGAGGGTGAGCGCCTGCACGACCGGGTCGACCACGGGCCGCGAGCCGGGCCTGATGTCGGAGAAGACGGGCGCGGTGCCGCCGTCGCGGTAGCCGACGGCCAGTAGCAGCACGTACGTCGCGGACTGGCACACCGCCAGGCAGCCCACGGCGTGGATCAGGTTCCGGCTGGTGGCCAGGCCGTAGCAGCCGACCAGGAGCACATAGGTGGCGACCATGTACGGAAGGACGTGCATCACGGCACTCACGGCGCTCTCACTCCCCGCTCTCCTCTGCGATCTCGACGGCCTGGTCCAGGAAGCGGGCGAGCAGCACGACGACCGCGCAGGCGACCTCCATGCCGATGGCCGCGTTCACCAGCGGGACGGTGCCGCCGGAGGACAGCGTGTTGAAGGTGCCGTACGGCAGCAGCGTGTTGGCGAGGAAGGCGGTGCCGGCCAGGACGCCGGCGAGGCCGAGGACGAGGTAGGCGGAGGCGGAGGCGGCGTCGCCCATCTCGTACGCCTCGACCGGGCGGACGCGTTCCAGGGCGGCGTAGTCGGCCCCGAGGTACAGCAGGTGCAGGGCGGTCGCGGCGACCACGCCGCCCTGGAAGCCGCCGCCGGGGCTGAGTTGCCCGTGGGCGATCACGTAGAGGCCGGTGACCAGGGCGACGGGCAGCACGACCAGCGCGTAGCGGCGCACGGGCGCCGCGACCTCGGAGGGTTGCGGCCGGCCGCGGTGTTCGTCGCGGGCCTGGCGCAGCAGGACGACGCAGCCGAGGACGGCCGCGAAGAGGATCGTCATCTCGCCCATCGTGTCGAAGGCGCGCTGGTCGAAGTTGACGGAGGCGACGGTGTTGGCGGTGTGCCGGGACAGGGACGCGCGCACGGCACGGTCGCCGTAGGGGTGGCGGGCGCCGCCGAAGGCCGGAAGGCGCAGGCAGGCGGCGACGAGCAGCGCGGCGAGCCCCGCGCCGCCGAGGGCGACCAGCCACAGCCTCGTGCGTGGGTTCACTTCTCGCCGTCCTTGCCTCCGGCGGAGGGCCGACGGACCTTGCGCACCGAGAGCATGATCAGCAGCGGAGTCAGGACCGAGCCGACGGCGAGCTGCGACAGCCCGACGTCGGGTGCCTGCAGGACGGTGAACAGCACGGCGAGAGCGGTGCCGAGGACGGCCAGGACGAGGGCCTGGCGCGCGGGGTCGCGGTTGGTGACGGCCGCGGTCGCGGCGGCGGCCACGAACAGCAGGGCCACGACGACGACCACGTCAGCCACGGTCCACCCCCGCGAAGCCGTGGTACAGCGCCCGGGAGGCAATGAGGTTCCCGCCGACCAGCAGCGCGCCCACGAACAGGAGTTTCACCAGGGACCGGCCGGGTCCGGTGACCGCGCACAGCACCAGGACGACGACCGCGCCGACGCCGGCCGCCGCCCAGGTCGGCCCCCAGGCCCGCGGCGGGTCGTCGGCGAGTTCGCCGGCGAGCAGCCGGGCGAAGACCAGGGTGCCGACCGGGCCCAGCAGGGCCATGAGCAGGGCGAGATCGACGTAGGCGGTGCGGTCGTAGCCCTGGGAGAGCAGCAGCAGGCCGGGGCAGACCATGGCGGTGGACAGGTTCTGGGCGACGACCCGGCGCTTCAGCGGTCCGGTGGCCACGCCCCACAGGGTGGTGCCGAGGCCCACGGCCAGGACGACCGTCGCCGCGAGGATCCAGCCGTTCACCACCGGACCACCGCCCGCCGTCCGGCGCGCGCGACCAGCGCGCCCACGCCCGCGGCGCAGGCGCCGACCACCCATTCCAGGGTGTAGACGGTGCTGATGAGCATCAGCCACAGCACGACGAGCGCGGCCCACCAGGCCAGGATCTCGCCCGCGGCGAGGAGCGTCGTACGCGCGTTCACACGCCACCTCCGCAGGCTCTGTCCTCCGCTGTGCGAGGGACCTCGGGTACACCGCTTCCCGGCATCCAAGCACCGCCCGGGCCGTGGGGCGGGTGGTGGCGCGCGGGCTGAAGCCCGGATGCCCCGTCGGCAGCAACGGAAACCGGCGGTGGCCGGGGCCGCGGCCGGGGCGGGGCATCGTCGGGTCGTTCGCGGGTATCCGGCGTACCACATAGGGAAGTTGGCGAGTGGAGGACCGTATGGCCCGCGTGGGGCTCCGTCCGCGTACCGTGTTCCGTCAGCGCGAGGCCAAGGCCCGGCGGGGCTTACGTCCCTCCGGGGTCCGCCGGGTGCCGCGCCCGGCCCCCGGCGGACGCCGGCCGCTGCCCTGGCCGCTGCGGCTGCTGGCGATGCTGTGCGCGTTCGTCTTCATGGTGGCGTTCGCGGTCGTGCTGGCGAAGCTGACGCTCGAGCCGTCGCCGGCGTCGGCGTCCATCGCGCACACCAATCTGCGTCCCGGGCGCTCGCTGCGGGCCTATCTGGAGGGCCCCGACCTGCGTGACGCGGTCAGGCAGATCGGCGGGAACCTGTTGCTGGGAGTGCCGTTCGGCGTGCTGGTGCCGGTGGTGGCGCCGGGGGCGCGGGGGGTGCTGCGGGTCGTTCTGCTGACGGCGACGGTGATGCTGCTGGTGGAGTTCGCGCAGGGGGCTCTGATCACGGGGCGGGCCTTCGACATCGACGACGTCATCCTCAACACCTCGGGCGCGCTGGTCGGTTACCTGCTTCTGGGCCGACGGATGGGCCGGGCGGTGCACGCGCGCAAGCCGCGTGATTGACGTGCTCCCTGGCCTAAAGTCCAGGGATTCCGGCCCGGGTCGTCTGACCCTTCCGGGGGCTTCCTGCTTCAACGCGCTGTGCGGGCACGTGTGCCCGTCTTACCGGCACTCCACAGGCGTTTAGCGTCTCCACCCGTCCGGCGGCGACGATTCGGCGTCCTTCGAACAGGACGTTGCGGGCTGCGTTGTGGTCGCGGTCGTGCACGGTGCCACACTCGCCACACGTCCACTCCCTGACGTGCAGAGGCTTGGGACCGTCCCTGAAGCCGCAGGCCGAACAGACCTGAGAGGACGGGAAGGTCCGGCCCACCTTGGCGAAGGTGCGGCCGTGCTTGACCGCCTTGTACTGAAGCATGCCGACGAACGCGGACCATCCCGCGTCGTGCACGGACTTGGCGAGCCGGGTGCGGCCGAGGCCGGACACCGCGAGGTCTTCCACGTACACCGCTTGGTTATCGCGGATGATCTGTGTGGAAGCCTTGTGGTGCCAGTCCCGGCGCCGGTTGGCCACCTTGGCGTGCTGGCGTGCGACCTTGATGCGGGCCCTGGCCCGGTTCTTCGATCCCTTGGTTTTGCGGGACAGGTCCCGCTGGAGGCGCTTGAGTTTCTTCTCGGCCCGGCGCAGGAAGCGGGGGCTGTCGATCTTGTGGCCGTCGGACAGGACGGCGAAGGCGGACAGGCCGAGGTCGATACCGGCTTCCGTCTCCGCCTCGGGGAGGATGTCCGGCTCGGTGTCCACGACGAAGCTGAGGAAGTACCGGCCGGCGCTGTCTTTGGTGACGGTCAGGGACGTGGGCGCGGCCGGCAGCCGGCGGGACCACTTGACCTTGAGGTTGCCGACCTTGGCCACATACACCGTGCCGTCGTCCTGGAGGGAGAAGGCGTTGGTGTTGAGGCGGATCGACTGCCGGGTGTCCTTCTTCGATTTGTAGCGGGGAGGGCCGACCTTGCGGCCCTGTCGCTTGCCCTTGATCGAGTCGAAGAAGTTCTTGTAGGCGGTGTCCAGGTCCCGCAGGGACTGCTGCAGGACGACCGCTGACACATCGGCGAGCCAGGCCCGTTCCTCGGTGCGCCTGGCCTGGGTGATGCGCAGCCGGGACAACTCCGCCGACTTCACGTACGGCAGTCCCGCCGCGTGCGCTTCCTTGCGGTCGCGCAGGCAGTCGTTCCACACCACGCGGGCGCATCCGAACGCCTGGGCCAGCGCACGGCGCTGGGAGGCGTCCGGGTAGGTCCGGTAGTTGTAGCGGAGCTGCACACCCAAGACTTTACTACGATTGGTCTCATGGATGGACAGAACGACTACAGGCGTGGCAGACACGTTGTTTCGGCGATGCATGTGCACTTGGTCTTCGTGACGAAGTACCGGCGCGGGGTGTTCAACGACGAGATGCTGACACGCTGCGAAGAGATCATGCGGAAGGTGTGCGAGGACTTCGAGGCGGAACTGAAGGAGTTCAACGGCGAACGCGATCACGTCCACCTCCTGGTGCACTACCCGCCCAAGGTCGCCGTCTCGAAGCTGGTCAACAGTCTCAAGGGTGTCTCCGCTCGCCGGATACGGCAGGAGTTCACCGGCCAGATCAATCGCGCCATCATGCACGGGCACCTGTGGTCGCCCTCGTATTTCTCCGCATCGTGCGGCGGAGCACCATTGGCGATCGTCCGCCAGTACATCGAGCAGCAAAAACGCCCGCTCCAAGGTGCACGTCAGAGCAGTCTTGAGATGCATTCATCCCCGGCGTGAACGCCGGGGCTTTCTGCAAGAGTCCCGGTAAGCCCACAGGAATGGTCCGTACCAAGATGTTGACGGCCCCTTACCTCACCCCTTGAATCAAGCGCGACACAATCACCCCCCACAACGGTCGGCGTGCCCGCGCACGGGCCGCCGCACGGAAGGGAGAGCCGTGGCCCCTCCACGCCTGCTCCGCGGATGTCTGCTCGCCGCCCTGTCCGCCGTTCTGGCCGGCTCCGCCGCGATCGGCCCCGCACACGCGGACTCCCCCGAGGTCTCCGCCGCCGTCACGTTCTCCGACACCTTCGACGGGCCCGCCGGCGCGGCCGTCGACTCCTCCAAGTGGCAGGCGGAGACCGGCGACAACGTCAACAACCACGAGCGGCAGTACTACACGCCGGGCACCCGCAACGCCGCCCTGGACGGCCAGGGCCACCTGGTCATCACCGCCCGCCGTGAGAACCCGGCCAACTACCAGTGCTGGTACGGCACCTGTCAGTACACCTCGGCCCGGCTGAACACCTCCGGGAAGTTCGCCGCGCAGTACGGGCACGTGGAGGCCCGGATGAAGATCCCGCGCGGGCAGGGCATGTGGCCCGCGTTCTGGATGCTCGGCACCGACATCGGGCAGGTCGGCTGGCCGGACTCCGGCGAGATCGACGTGATGGAGAACGTCGGCCACGAGCCCGCCACGATCCACGGCACCCTCCACGGCCCCGGCTACTCCGGCTCGGGCGGCATCGGCGCGGCGTACTCCCTGCCGGGCGGCCAGGCCTTCGCGGACGCCTTCCACACCTACGCCGTCGACTGGGCGCCCGACTCGATCACCTGGTCGGTGGACGGCACCGTCTACCAGCGCCGCACGCCCGCCGACCTGGGCGGGCGGAACTGGGTGTTCAACAAGCCGTTCTTCCTGATCCTGAACCTGGCCGTGGGCGGCGACTGGCCGGGCGACCCGAACGGCTCCACGCCCTTCCCGGCCCAGCTCGTGGTCGACTCGGTCTCGGTGACCACGGGCGGCACGCCCACCGGCGGCGCGATCCGGGGGCCGGCCGGCAAGTGCGTGGACGTGGCCGGGGCCAACTCCGCCAACGGCACCCCGGTGCAGCTCTACGACTGCAACGGCACCCCGGCCCAGCAGTGGACGCTCGCCCCGGACGGCACCCTGCGCGCGCTCGGCAAGTGCCTGGACGTCACGGACAACGGCACCGCGGACGGCTCCACCGTCCAGCTGTGGGACTGCACCGGCGGCCCGAACCAGAAGTGGGTCGTCTCCTCGGCGCACGACATCGTCAACCCGCAGGCGGACAAGTGCCTGGACGTCACCGGCAACAACCCGGCCAACGGCACCCGGCTGCAGATCTGGACCTGCACGGGCGGCGCCAACCAGAAGTGGACGGTCGGCTGAGCGAGCGGACCCTAGTGGACGGTCCAGGTGAACTTGTCGCCGCCGACCCAGCGGACCACGTCCGGGTCGTCCAGGTCGTGGACGCTGATGCCGAAGGCGGCGGCGGCTTCGAGCACGTCGATGACGGTCTTCGCCTCGCCGACCACCTCACCGTCGATCTCCACGACACGGAAGGGTGGATTGCCCGGCTGCACGCTGAGCACGAAGATGCGCGGCCGGGAGATGTGGAGGCCAACTTCAGTCATACCATCCAGCGTAGAACGCCGACCGCTGCGACGGACCCGGCATCACCGCTGAAGCAGCTCGAGCACCGCGGCCTCCACGGCCCCCTGCGTCGCCGGACGCCCGAAACTCCCGTGCTCGCCCAACCGGGTGAGCACGGGGGCGATCGTCTCGCCCTGCTCGAACAGTTCGAAGACCTTCGGGTCGATGCAGGAGTTGCGGCACA
This sequence comes from Streptomyces sp. JNUCC 63, assembly GCF_054366325.1. NCBI lineage: Bacteria > Bacillati > Actinomycetota > Actinomycetes > Kitasatosporales > Streptomycetaceae > Streptomyces > Streptomyces sp. JNUCC 63. The sequence goes on from NZ_CM135963.1 coordinate 370,792, forward strand.
CCGCGGGAGTGTTGCCGAGACAGTGGCTGACCTCGCGGACCGTACGGGCGATCTGCCGGCGCCGGGCCGCGGGCGTCCTCCGTGCCTCCCGGGTGGTCACGGCGACCCCCACGGCGGCCAGCACCGTGGCGTGCCAGGTGCGGAAGTCCTTGGCGGATGGGGGTCCCCCTGCTCGAGCGAAGCCGAGAGCTTGGGGGAGTCCGTTCCGGACAGCCGGCGCAGCGCCTCGTTCAGGTCGGCGCCGTGCAGGTCGTGCCAGGCGTTGCCCTCCCAGTACACCAGCAGCCGCTCCCCGCCGCGCCGCCGCAGCAGCAGGGCGCGGACCACGGCGTGCGCCTGCTCGTCCACCAGCGCCCGTACGATCTCGGTGCCGCCCTTGGCGGGACAGCCGAAGGTGATCTCGCCACGGCCACAGGTGACGTGCTCGCGCAGCATCGTCGTCAGGCCGTAGGTCTCGCTCTGCTTGGTGTGCCGGTCGCTGCCGATCCGGAAGAAGCCGAGGTCGAGCAGGCGCACGGCGCAGGCGGTCACCCGGGCTCGGCTCAGGCCCCGCCCGGCGAGGTCGGCCGCGGTCCTGGCGCGCAGCTGCGGCAGGGCCCGGGCCACTTCGCGCACGTGTTCGTGCTTGGCCTGCTCCTGCTGGGCACGGAACTCCTCGTGGTACAGGTACTGGCGGCGTCCGGCGTCGTCGGTGCCGACGGCCTGCAGATGGCCGCCTGGCCAGGGGCAGATCCACACCTCGCGCCAGGCCGGCGGGATGGCCGGGGCGCGGATGCGGGCGAGGTGCCCGGCGTCCCTGAGCGGCTGCCCGTCGGTGTCCTCGTAGCGGAAGCCCCGCCCGCAGCGGATGCGGCCGAAGCCGGGCCGGTCGCAGGAGCTGGTACGCAGTCGCACGGCGGCCCGCTCAGGGACGCCGCCAGTCGTCGCCGCCCAGGTGCGATCCGGCCATCGGGCCCATCCGCAGCATGCCGCCGTCCACACTCCAGGACGCCCCGGTGACGTAGGAGGCGTCGGGGCCCGCGAGGAAGGCGATCACGGCGGCGACCTCGCGGGCGTCGCCGGGCCGGCCGAGCGGCACTCCGGGGCGGTGCTCGGTGTGCACGTCGGTGTCCACCTGGCCGGTCATGGGCGTGGCGATCTCGCCGGGCGCGACCGCGTTGACGGTGATGCCGTACTCGGCGAGTTCCAGGGCCATGACCTGGGTGAGCAGGCCGAGGCCGCCCTTGGCCGCGCAGTACGGTCCGGCTCCGACGCGCGGCTGGTGCTCGTGCACGGAGGTCACGTTGACGATCCGGCCGCCGCCGCCCTGCCGGATCATCCGGCGCGCCGCCTTCTGACCGCACAGGAACGGCCCGACCAGATCCACGTCCAGCACGCGCCGCATGTCGTCCAGGGTGAGGTCCAGGAACGGCGTGGCCGTGCCGGTACCGGCGTTGTTGACCAGTACGTCGAGCCGGCCGAGCTCGTCGCACAGCCGGTCGACCGCTTCCGTGTCGGCGGGCAGCCGGGTGAGGTCCATCCGGGCGACGGCCGCCCGGCGGCCCTTGCCGCGGACCTCCTCGGCGGTCTCCTGCGCGCCCTTCTCGTCGCTGTGCCAGGTGATGCCGATGTCCATCCCCGCCTCGGCCAGACGTACGGCGGTGGCACGGCCGATACCGGAGTCGGCACCGGTGATCACGGCCACCTCGGGGGCGGGTGCGGCGGGGGCGGACATGACGGGCCTCCTGCGGAACGGACGGGTTCGGACGACGCATCGCAGTACCCGGCGGCGAACCGGGCAAACCGGCGGGTGAGCCGGACGGGGTCCGTGATTCCCGCGTGATGCGGTCCCGGTGGCACCGGGGAACCCTGAGGGATGGAGGTGGCGATGGACCCCGTCGAGGCACTGGACCGGATCGCCTTCCTGCTGGAGCGGTCCCAGGCGCCGACCTACCGTGTGCGCGCCTTCCGTACCGCCGCCCGGGTGCTGTCCGGGCTGCCCGCGCAGGAGGTGGCCGAACGCGCCTCGGCCGGGACGCTGGAGTCGCTCGAGGGCGCCGGTCCCAAGACCGCCCAGGTGGTGCGGGAGGCGCCGGCCGGGCAGGTGCCCGGCTATCTGGGGAAGCTGGAGGGCGAGGCCCAGGAGCCGCTCGCCCGGGGCGGGGAGCGGCTGCGTGCGCTGCTGCGCGGGGACTGCCATCTGCACTCCGACTGGTCCGACGGGGGCAGCCCGATCGACGAGATGGGCCGGGCCGCGGCCCGCCTCGGGCACGAGTGGGCGGTGCTCACCGACCACTCGCCGCGGCTGACGGTGGCCCGCGGGCTGTCCGCGGACCGGCTGCGCGAGCAGCTTCGGGTGGTGGCGGAACTGAACGAGACCTGGGCGCCGTTCCGGCTGCTGACCGGCGTCGAGTGCGACATCCTCGACGACGGCTCGCTCGACCAGGAGCCGGAGCTGCTCGAGCGGCTGGACGTCGTGGTGGTGTCGGCGCACTCCAAGCTGCGGATGGACGCCCGCTCGATGACCCGCCGCATGGTGGCCGCCGTACGCGACCCGCACTCCGACGTCCTCGGGCACTGCACCGGCCGGCTGCTGACCGGGCGGGGACGGCCGGAGTCGGAGTTCGACGCGGACGCCGTGTTCGCCGCGTGCGCCGAGACCGGCACCGCCGTGGAGATCAACAGCCGCCCGGAGCGGCTGGACCCGCCGCGCCGGCTGCTGCGCCGGGCCGTCGACGCCGGCGTGCTGTTCTCCGTCGACACCGACGCGCACGCGCCCGGCCAGCTGGACTGGCAGATCCACGGGTGCGCCCGGGCGGAGGAGTGCGGGGTGCCCCGGAGCGCGTGGTGACCGCGTGGACCAGGCAGGAGCTGCTGGCCTGGACCCGTGAGCGCCGGACGCCCTCCGGAGTGGCGGGCGCCTGACGTGGTACCCGTGCGGTTCGCAGGACCGCACGCGGAAGGACTCTGAAAGGACCCCCGGATGGACCGTGCCGCCGTGTTCGACGTCGACGGAACGCTCGTCGACACCAACCACCTCCACGTCACCACCTGGTGGGAGGCCTTCCGGCAGGCGGGCCACCGGGTGCCCATGCACGCCATCCACCGCTCGGTGGGGCTCGGCTCCGCCGATCTGATCGCCCACCTGCTCGGCGAGGAGCGCGACAAGGAGCAGGACGGCCGGCTCAGCGCCGCCCACACCGCGCTGTACGCCCAGTACTTCGACCGGCTGCCGCCCCTCGAGGACGCCGGGCGTCTGCTGCGGCGTCTGCACGAGGACGACTGGACGGTGGTCCTGGCCACCTCGGCGAGCGGCCCGGAACTGAGCGCGCTGCGCCGCGCCATCGACGCGGACGACGCCATCGCCGCCACGGCCAGTTCCGACGACGTGGAGGAGGGCAAGCCCGCGCCCGAACCGGTCGAGCACGCCCTGGAACTGGTCGGAGTGCCCGCCGAGCGGGCGGTGTTCGTGGGCGACACCGTCTGGGACATGCGGGCCGGCAGCAGGGCCGGGGTGCACTGTGTGGCCGTCCTGTGCGGCGGCATCCCGCGCGCCGACCTGGAGCAGGCCGGGGCGAAGGCGGTCTACGACGATCCCGCGCACCTGCTGGCGTCCCTGGCGGACAGCCCGCTGGCCTGAGCACCGGACGGCCCGCCGGCCTGGACGGGGACGGGCGATTCCGGCATGTGCCGCGTGGGGCGGCGTGATCTCTGGATACCCACCCTGCATGGCACATGGGATCCAGGATCAGGGAGAGGACGTACGCACCCTCGCACGCTCGCTCGCCGCCCGGCAGGCCGGGGTGGTGCGCGAGGAGGCACGTTCGGTCGGCCGGGCGGTCCGGGCGGCCTGCCGGGGGCCGGGCCGGGAGCGGGACCTGGTGGTGCAGTCGCTGAAGGCAGCGGCGGCGGCGCTGCTCGCCTGGCTCGTGGCGGGCGAATGGCTGGGCGATCCCATGGCCCTGATGGCGCCGTGGGTGGCGGTGGTCCTGGTGCAGGCGACGGTCTACAGCTCGCTCATGCAGGCGGTGCAGCAGTTCACCGCGATCTGCGCGGGAGCGCTGCTCGCCTCTGCCGCACAGGCGATCACCGACGACATCACGGCGGCGCTCGCGCTGTGCGTACCCGTCCTGATGCTGCTGGCGAACTGGCCCCGTTTCGGCGACCAGGGGGTGTACGGCGCCACCACGGCCCTGTTCACCCTCGCCACGGGCAGCGTCGGCGGCGCCGCGGTCGGCCACCGCCTGGGGCAGGCGGCGCTCGGCGCGGCGATCGGGGTCGCCGTGAACGCGCTGATCCTGCCGCCGGTCCATCTGCGGGACGTACGGGAGAACCTCGCCGCGCTCGCCCGGGAGACGGCGGACGTGCTGCACGAGATCGCCGCCGGCCTGGACCGGGACGACTGGGACCCGGGGGCGGCGGCCGACTGGTCCCGCGGCTCGGACCGGCTGGAGCGGCGCCTGGGAAGCCTGCAGGCGGCCCGGGGCTGGAGCCGGGAGAGCCTGCGCATGCCCAAAGGCGCGCTGCGGACCCTGCGGCGGGTGCCCCCGGGCGTGCCGTCCGAGAACGAGGACGAGCGCTGGAGCCGGATCACCGGTCACATCAGGGCGCTCACCCGGACGCTCGCGGTCGCCACCGACGAGGACCGCATGCCGGGGCCGCCGGACAGCCGGATCCTGCGGACCTACGCCCGGTTGCTGGACCTGATCGCGGACCGGTGCCGGGCGGAGGCCGACCGTCTGCACCACACGGAGGCCGTACAGCCCCCGGACCGCGAAGCAGTGGTCAGGATGGAGGAACTGCACGACCGTATGCAGGAGGCGCTGCGCGAGCAGGCGGGGCGGGAGGCGATCCGGACGACGGTTCTCGGCTCCCTGCTGCTGCAGGCGGAGAACGTGTGGGCGGAGGTCGCGCCCAGCGCCGTACGCCAGTGACGCGGATCACCCCAGAACGGGATCTACGGCGGAACACCGGACGGTGGTTCCCCGTTGAACCAGACGTGGTTGCGGATGGGACAGTGTCCCCGGGCCTCACCTATCGCCCACAGGGACGATCGTTCGGCTGAAGCCCTGTGGAGCCTTTCGCCGAGAGGCGACCGCCATGCGTACCCACACCTGAGCCGCCCCGGCCGCGATTCCCCCGTCGCGGTCGGGGCTTTCCATCTGCCGCCCTGGTCCGCCGCTCGCGTCGGTCGGCCGGGACCGGGTACTCGGTGGCCGCACTGTCAGCCGCCCCCGAGAGGAGCCGAAGGTGAGCAGCGCTTCGGGCAGCAGGGTCGTCGTCACGGGCGCCACCGGCAATGTCGGCACGAGTGTCGTCCGCGTTCTCTCCGAGGACCCGGAGATCGGGTCGGTGCGGGGTCTGGCCCGCCGCATTCCGCAGTGGTCGCCGCCGAAGACCGAGTGGTCGGCGGTCGACGTGTCATCCGAACAGTCCGGTCTGGCCGGGGAGTTCGCGGGCGCCGACGCCGTGATCCATCTGGCCTGGGCTTTCCAGCCGACGCACGATCCGGCGGCCACCTGGCGGACCAACGTGCTCGGCAGCATCCGGGTCTTCGAGGCGGTGTCCGCCGCACGGGTGCCGGTTCTGGTGCACGCCTCCTCGGTCGGCGCGTACTCGCCGGGGCCGAAGGACCGCGCGGTGGACGAGTCGTGGCCGACCCACGGCTGGCCGGACGCCGCGTACTGCCGGGAGAAGGCGTATCTGGAGCGGGCCCTGGACACCTTCGAGCGGGACCACCCCGACGTGCGGGTGGTCCGTATGCGCCCGGCCTTCCTGTTCAAGCGGGAGTCGGCGAGCGAGCAGCGCCGTATCTTCGGCGGGCGGTTCCTGCCGGGTCAGCTGGCCCGGCCCGAGCTGCTGCCGTTCCTGCCGGACGTGCCCGGCCTGCGGGTGCAGGCCCTGCACACCGACGACGCCGCCCGCGCCTACCAACTGGCGCTGCGCCACGAGGTGCGGGGGCCGTTCAACCTCGCTGCCGAGCCGCCGCTGGACGCCCAGGTGCTGGGCGAACTGCTCGGCTCCCGGCCCGTGCGGCTGCCGCGCACCGCCGCGCGCTCGGCGATCGCCGCCGCCTGGGGACTGCATCTGCTCCCCGCGTCCCCGCACCTCTTCGACGCGGTGCTGCGCCTGCCCCTGATGGACTGCACCCGGGCCCACACCGAACTGGGCTGGCGCCCGGAGCGCACGGCGACCGAGGTCCTGCAGGAGTTCCTGCAGGGAGTGCAGAAGGGCGAGGGCGCGGACACCGAGCCGATGCGGGGTCGCAAGGTCGGCTGAGCGGCGCCAGGCCCTCGGCCACCGTCCGGTCAGCCGTAGGGCGGGTCCGCCGATTCCCGCCGGACCCGCGGCGTTTGGCACCGCACCTCGCCGCGTTGTCGGGCACGCCCACGTACATCCGGTACGAGGGTGGTCCTCCGCCTTGCGACGCACGGCTCCCCCGAGCTCTTGACGAGCAGGGGGCGTCCCCGTCGCCGCGGGCTGGTCCGACGCGAATGGTCGGACAGGCCCCGGTCGGCCCGGTGCGCCCGCCGGGCGGCCGTCAGCCGGAGGGTTCGTCCGGCACGGGGTTTTCGGACGGCTCGCGTTCGGACGGCTCGGTGCCCGGGTGCGGGACGCCCTGCCGTCCGGTGCCCGCCTCGTCGGTGTCGGGGACGTCGGTGCCGGCGGCACCCTCGTCCTCGTCGGTCACGCCGGACTCGGCCCGCTCCGGCACCGGGGCGACCTCCCAGGGGTCCTCACCGGTGTGGGCCTGCTGGTCCGGCAGGTCCCGGGGAACGGGCGCGCCGTTCTCACCGGGCGCTTCACCTCGGTGATCGGTCACGGCGTACTCCCTTCTCCCTCGGCATCGTCGGGCGACGCGCGAGTACCTTGCCGGTGACCTGCGAAACCTGACGGTGTACGGCGGGCGCGGGTGGGTCGGCCGTGCGGACGCAGCGCCCGCATCTGCTCCTCCGGCGGGCCGCGGCCGACGTCCTGACGCCGCTCGTCGAGGGTCTGCGGCACCTGCGGGAACAGGCCGGGGTGTCCTTCGAGGACGCTGCGGCGGCCGTCGAGGTCACATCCAGGACCACGAGGAGGCGAAGTCGATCGTCCGCCGCCTCCAGGCGGCCCTGCCCTCCGGCAGCTGCTTCGTGCACTACGACAGCACCGACAGCGACCAGGCGCTCGAGGAGGCCCAGCAGGGCTACGACGACACCGGCGCCATCCCGTACGTGCCGCGCAGCCCGGAGCAGCTCGCCGCCCACCACGAGGGTCTGGAGCTGCTCGAGCCCGGCATCGTCTCCTGCCCGCTGTGGCGTCCGGAGCCCGGCACCACGACCGAGCCCACGGACATCCACGGCGGCGTGGCCCTCAAGCCCTGACGCCCCGCCGCCGGGTCCGGTACGGCCCGCCCGGATCTACGGCGCCGTCCGCAGGAAGTCCGCCAGCCCCTCCAGGAGCCGGTCGACGTCCTCCTCGTCCGTGTAGGGCGCCAGCCCGACGCGCAGCCCGCCGGTGTCGCCGAGACCGAGCCGACGGGAGGCCTCCAGCGCGTAGAACGCGCCGGAGGGCGCCGCGACCGCGCGCTCGGCCAGGTGGCGGTGGGCGTCGACGGTGCTGCGGCCCTCGATGGTCAGCAACAGGGTCGGGGTGCGCTCGGCGGCGCGCGAGTGCACGGTGATCTCCGGGAGGCGGGACAGGCCCTCCTCGATACGGCGGCGCAGGGCGTCCTCGTGGTGCTCGAGCGAGCCGAGGGAGGCGATGAGCCGTTCCCGGCGGGTGCCGTGCGCCCGCGGGTCCATCCCGGCGAGGAAGTCCACGGCGGCCCGGGTGCCGGCCAGCAGCTCGTAGGGCAGGGTGCCGAGTTCGAACCGCTCGGGGACCGTGTCGGGCGAGGGCAGCAGCTTGTCCGGGCGCAGGGTGGCGAGGAGGTCCGGGCGGCTCGCCAGGACGCCGAGGTGGGGGCCGAGGAACTTGTACGGGGAGCAGGTGAAGAAGTCCGCGCCCAGGCCCGCGAGGTCGACCGCGGCGTGGGCGGTGTAGTGCACGCCGTCGACGTACAGCAGGGCGCCGCGCTCGTGGGCCAGGGCGGCGATCGCGGGTACGTCCGGGCGGGTGCCGATCAGGTTGGAGGCGGCGGTGACCGCCACCAGCCGGGTGCGGTCGGACAGCTGGGCCTCGATGTGCTCCGGGGTCAGCTCGCCGGTCGCCGGGTCGAAGTCGGCCCGGCGGACGACCGCTCCCACGGCTTCGGCGGCCTGGACCCAGGGCCGGATGTTGGCGTCGTGGTCGAGCCGGGTCACGACCACCTCGTCGCCCGGCGACCACGCCTTGGCCAGCGCGCGGGAGAAGTCGTACGTCAACTGGGTCGCGCTGCGGCCGAAGACGACCCCGGACGGCTCGGCGCCCAGCAGGTCCGCCATGGCCTCGCGGGCGGCGCCGACGCAGGCCTCGGCGTTGCGCTCGCCCAGTGTGCCGAACCCCCGGTTGGACAGCGGACCGGCCAGCGCATCGGCGACGGCGTCGATGACGGGCTGCGGCGTCTGGCTTCCGCCGGGCCCGTCGAACTGGGCCCAGCCGGACTTCAGCGCGGGAAACTGCGCGCGGACACCGACGATGTCATGAGCCATGGAACACCCCTTGCCTACCCTTCGAACACCGCGGCGGGAGCTGCCGCCCCATGATCCAACGCCCGGCGCTCCCGTGGGTCAATACGCCCGGGGCCCGCGTTCCTCCAGGGCCGCCTGCCAGGCGGGAGGCTCTGTCCGCGGTGCCGGGTCCGCGCGGCGGCCGCCGCGGGTGAAGAAGTCGGCGAGCGGGAGGATCGCGGCGCCGACGGTGACCGCGTCCGGGCCGAGCCGGCCCAGGTCGATGGTCACCTTCTCGGCTGGGTGGCGCAGGGCGTAGGCGGTCGCGTGGCGGCGTACGGCGGGCAGGAAGCGGGAGCCGAGCTGGAGGCCGGCCCAGCCGCCGATGAGGATGCGCTCGGGCTGGAAGAGATTGATCAGGTCGGACAGGCCGGCGCCCAGGTACTCGGCGGTCTCCTCCAGGACGGCGAGCGCGACCGGGTCGGCGTCGGTGCCCTCGGGCGGGTAGGCGGCGGCCAGCATCGCGGTCAGCGCGGTCTCCTCGTCGGTGCCCCGCGGGGGGCGCCCGCCCTCCTCGCGCCAGCGGGCCAGCAGCGACTCCGCGCCGGCGTACGCCTCCAGGCAGCCGAGGGCACCGCAGCGGCAGCGGCGCCCCCGTACCCGTACCGTGAGATGTCCCCACTCGACGGCCCGGCCCCGCTCCACCTCGGGGGTGACCAGGCAGGCGCCGACGCCGGAGCCGAAGAGCACCACGATCGCGTTGCCGGCACCGCGCCCGGCGCCGAACCACATCTCGGCCTGGCCGAGCGTCTTGGCGCCGTTGTCGATGAAGTACGGGACGCTGTCCGGGAGCCGGGAGCCGGCGCGGAGCAGGGACTCCAGGGGCACCGCGTCCCAGCCGATGGTCTGCCCGTGCACCACGGCGCCCTGGTCGGGGGTGTGCTCGACGATGCCGGGCACGCCGATCCCGACGCCGAGCAGCCGCTCCGGGGCCGGGCCGGCCGCGGTCAGCACCTGGGCGATCCCGTCCCGGATGTGCCCGGTGATCACGTCGACGTCGTAGTCCTGTGCCGCCAGCGGGCGCTCGGTGCGGGCGAGTTCGGTGAGGGTGAGGTCGAACAGCTCGACGCGGACCCGGGTCTCGCCGACGTCCACGCCGATCATGTGGCCGCTGCCGGGTGCGACGCGCAGCAGGGTGCGCGGCCGGCCGCCGTCGGAGTCGACGCTGCCGGCCTCCTCGACGAGGCCGTCGGCGATCAGGTCGGCGACGACGTTGCTGACCGAGCCGGAGCTCAGGCCGGTGGCCGGGCCGAGCGCGAAGCGGCTGAGGGGACCGTCGAAGTAGAGCCGTTGCAGCACGGCCGTACGGTTGCCCCGCCTGAGATCGCGTACCGTGCGCCCGTTCCGCCCCGCCATGCGGCTCCCTCCCGAACCCGTGCCCGAGCTGCAACATACCGCCGCGAGCCGCCTGGGCGCGCACTTCTCCGGGCTCTTAGTCCAGACGATAATTTAAGGGGTGATCGCGAGTTCGGCGATCTCGTCCGGGACAGCGGCGGGTTCCGGGCCGACACGCTCGCGCACGCGGCGCTCGTGGCCCTCCCCCGGCGCACCGCCGGAGAGCCGACCGGGAGGGAAGTTCAGAGTGATCCGGAGCTCCGGATCGACCGCCGGGCCCCAGCACCGCGCCGCCACAGGCTCAGCGTCGCTCGCGCCCGCGGCGCACGCACACCCCCGAAATCCATTGGACCCCCCTCGCGGATCCTGCCTACCCTAGCCGGAAAACTAATCCCCTTAGGCAACTTCTCTCGCCGCCCTCAGGAGCTCCCCATGAGAACACTCACCGAGCAGGACATCCGCAACTCCTTCGTCAACTGCTCCAAGGGTGAGGCCAAGCGCCTGTCCGTCCCCCGGGACCTCGACGAACGCCCCTGGGACGACCTGGACTTCCTGGGCTGGCGCGACCCGGGGGCGCCCGACCGCAGCTATCTGGTCACCGAGCGGGAGGGCCGCCTGGTGGGTGTCGCCCTGCGCTTCCCCTCCTCGCAGCGCGGCTTCCTGCACCGCAGCCTGTGCTCGCTGTGCCTGACCACCCACCCCGGCGGCGGAGTCTCGCTGATGACCGCCCGGAAGGCGGGAGCGGCGGGCCGCGAGGGCAACTCGGTCGGCTTGTACATGTGCACGGACCTCGCCTGCTCGCTCTACGTACGCGGCAAGAAGGTCCCCGTGTCCGGGGTCCGCTTCGAGGAGAGCCTCACCCTGGAGGAGCAGATCGCCCGCACCACGGACAATCTGGCGACCTTCCTGGACAAGCTGTACACCTGACCCCGAGCGCATGACCACGCGCGTGACCAGGTTCGACTCGTCGGCGAACGGGGAACAGCGCAAGGAATGCAAGACGTACGTGAGTGGCCGTCGTTCCTCGCGCGGACGGTGAAGCGGCACCGGGACCCCGTGGTCGTCCAGGCGCTGCGGTCGACGGTCGCGGCGACGATCGCCTATGTGATCGCGAAGTGGCTGAGTCCGGAGCCTGTGCCGCTGACCGCTCCCCTGACGGCCCTGCTCGTCGTCCAGGTCACCCTCTTCGCGACGCTGAAGACCAGCATCCGCCGGGTGAACGCCGTGGTCGCCGGCGTGCTCGTCGCCACCACCTTCTCGCTGCTGGTGGGGCTCACCTGGTGGAGCCTGGCCCTGGTGATCCTGGCCGGGCTGGGCGTCGGGCACCTGGTGCGGGTGGACGAGTTCGTGGTGGAAGTGGCGATCAGCGCCATGCTGGTCCTCGGTGTCACCACCGTCGGCAGCACAGCCTGGGCACGGATCGTGGAGACGCTGATCGGCGCGGTGGTCGGTCTGTTCTGCAATCTGCTGCTCGCTCCCCCGGTGTGGACCGAACAGGCGGGCGAGTCGATCGAGGGTCTGGCGCGCCAGGTGCGGCAGTTGATGCTGCGGATGGGCGAGGAGGCGGCCGGCCCCACGCCGGTCGAGCGCGCGACCGCGCGGCTGCACGAGGCGCGCCGCCTGGACCACGACATCACCGCCGTGGACGCGGCCCTCCGGCAGGCCGAGGACAGTCTCAAGCTCAACCCGCGGGTGCGCGAGGGCCTGCTGAACCGGGTGGTGCTGCGCACCGGGCTGGACACGCTGGAGATCTGCACGGTCGTCCTACGGGTGCTCGCGCGCACCTTCACCGATCTGACCAAGCAGCGGGATCCCGAGCCGCTGTTCTCGCCGCAGACGGGCGCCCTGGTGCAGGAGATGCTGTGCCAGATCGCCGATGCGGTGGTCAGCTTCGCGGTGCTGGTCACCACGGACATCAGCGTGAGCGCCGAGTCGGCCGAGTCCCGGCTCGCCACCGAGCTGCGGCAGGCCACGGCCACCCGCGACAAACTGGCGCAACTGCTGCTGGAGGAGGTGCAGCGGGACCCGAGCCAGTGGCAGCTGCGCGGTGCGCTGCTGTCCGAGGTCAACCGCATCCTCGACGAGATGGACACCGAGCACCGCTCACACCGTCTTCTGGAGGAGCTGGACCGGCACACCCGGGAGCAGCGTGAACGCCACTGGCGTCTGGCCCGGCTCGCGGACCGGCTGGGGGTGCCGATGAAGCTGCGGCGCAACCACGAGGACGCGGTGCGCCGTTCTTCGTGAGGGGGCCGTACAGTGCGGGCATGGTCAGTGGGGCGGAAGTGTCGTACGACAGATGGAGCAGGCGCCGGTTCGTGGGGACCGTGACGACAGCCGCCGCGGTGGCGGCGGTCCCGGCGTGCTCACCGGCCCCGTCCGGTCCCCGGTCCGGTTCCGCGCCGGCGGCCGCACCGGCCACCCCGGAGGCCACGGGGAAGCCGTCCGGCCCCCGGCCGCTCTACCTCGGCACCTACACCTCCGCCGAGGGCGGCGGGACCGGCATCGGCCTGGCGGTGTACGACCCGGCGACGGGCGCCGTCACCGGCCGGGGCACCCTCACCGGCGTCGCCGACCCGTCGTACCTCACCGTGCATCCGGACGGCCGCACGCTGTACGCGGTCGACGAGGGCCAGGACGGCGGGGTGACCGCCGTACGGCTCGCCGACCGGAAGGTACTGGGCACGCGGAGCACCGGCGGGGCGGGACCCTGCCACCTCTCCGTGCACCCGACGGGGCGCTGGCTGCTCAGCGCGAACTACGCCTCCGGCAGCGTGGCCGTGCACCCGATCGACGGCTCGGGAGCGCTCGGCGAGCGCACCGGCCTGGTGACGCACTCCGGTCCGCCGCCCGGACCGGGCCAACAGGGACCCCACGCCCACCAGGTCATCACCAGCCCGGACGGCGGCCACGTCCTCGCGGTGGACCTCGGCACCGACACGGTCTACACCTACCGCCTGGACACCCGCACGGGCCGGCTCACCGAGGTGTCCCGGGCGCACACCCGGCCGGGCGCCGGACCGCGCCACCTGACGTTCCACCCGGGCGGCCGGTACGCCTATCTCGCCAACGAGGTCGGCGACACGGTCGCCGTCTGCGCCTACGACCCTCCCACCGGCCGCCTCACCATCGGCGAGCCGCGGTCCACGGGGGCGGGCGAGGGCACCAACTACCCGGCGCAGATCCTGGTCACCGCCGACGGGCGGTTCGCCTACCTCGCCAACCGCGGTCACAACAGCCTCGCGCGCTATGCCGTGGAGGCGGACGGGGCCCGGCTCAGGCTCCTGGGCACGACGCCGGTCGCGGGCGACTTCCCGCGGCAGATCGCCTTCTCGCCGGACGGCGGGCTGCTGTTCGCCGCGAACCAGAAGTCGGGCACGGTCAGCGTCTTCCGCGTCGACCGCGCCAGCGGTGCGCTGCGTCCGACGGGTGAGCCGTACGCCTCACCCGTCGCCGTCTGTGCGCTGCCGCTGTAGGGCGCGCGGGCACAGACGCGGGCACAGGTACGCGTGTCAGCCCCGGGCCGCCCAGTGCGCGGGACGGGAGACCGATCCCGGCAACCGGGTGCCGGCGTTCCCCCGGGCCGCGTCCAGCTGCGGCTGGGTCAGGAAGAACGCACCGGTCAGATCGGCGTCCGTGAGGTCCGCGTCCCGCAGATCGGCACCGATCAGATCCGCCTGGCGCAGATCGGCACCGGTGAGGTCGGCCGCGATCAGACAGGCGCCGCGCAGACTGGCCCCCCGCAGATCGGCTCCCTTCAACCGGGCCCCGACGAGGTCGGCGCCCCGCCGGTCCTTCTTCCTGCCCTTGCCGCCCCGCACCCCGGCCCGTACCAGCTCACTGCTGCGCAGCAGAAGCACATTGACCTCCTGCCGGTGCGCCCCGACATCGAGCGCGGCCAACTCCTCGGGCGCCAGGAGGGTGAGCCGCTCGACCCGCTCCAGCGCCCGGCGCAGCTCACCGTGCACCGGCCGTGCGGCATCCAGCGTCAGCGCCTCGGTCAGGTACCACAGCAACTCATGCAGCTGCCGCACGACCGGAAACACCTCGAACATCCGCCGGGCGTCCTCCCCGGAGCCCGTACGCCAGTCCCACCCGCCAAAGGTGACCTGTGAGACCTTCTGCCCGGCCCCGAAGCAGTCGTAGACCGTGCACCCGGTGAACCCCGTCTCCCTGAGCCGCGCGTGAATCCCGCACCGGTGGTCCCCCCGAAGATTCGGACAGGGCTTCCCGGCGGGCTTGTCGAGCGCGAAGTCGGCGGAGGCGGCGAAGGGCAGCGCGACACAGCACAGCCCGAAACACCGCGCACAGTCACCGCGCAGCTCGGGCCGACTCCGCCGGTCAACAGTCTGGTCTGGCATGGCGTCCACCCTACTGACCCGCGGCGCATGCCCAGGACGGCCGGATCACCGCAAGAACGCGGCGGTGGCCGCCACGAACCGGCCAGGGTCGTCCAGCCAGGGCTGGTGTCCGGCGCCGGGCTGGACGACCAGTTCGGCGTGCGGGAACAGCCCGGCGTACTCGGTCATCGCGGGTGGCGGGGAGTTCAGGTCGACCTCGCCGGCGAGTACGAGCACGGACGAGGTGAACCGGGCGAGCGCCGCCCGGGTGGCATCCGGGTCGAAGGCGCCGTCGCCGGCGTACACGGCCGACGCCTCGCTGTTCCTCTGCCCGGCATCGGCGGCGTCGAAGGCCCGGGCCGTGTCGTCCCAGCGGCCGTGGCGCAGCGGGGCGACGGCCTCCCCGTGGGCGTCCGTGACGCGGCCCGCCGTGATCTCTTCCAAAGCCGCGTACGCCGCCGGGAACCACGGCTCGCCCTTGCGGAGCCGTGCCGTCGCGCGCCGCATCTCCCCGGGCACCTCGATGCCGACGGCCAGCACACTCGGCGTGATCAGCGCGAGCCTGCCGACGCGTTCGGGATGGCGGGCCGTGTACAGCGCCGCCAGATTCGCGCCGGCGCAGTGGGCGAGCAGGTCGACGCGATCCAGGCCCAGATGTTCGCGGAGTGCCTCGACGTCGTCGACGAGCCGGTCGCAGCGGTAGGTGGCGGGGTCCCGCGGAACGGCCGACTGTCCCGTCCCCCGCAGATCCGGGAGCACCAGCCGCCGGTGCGCGGACAGGCCACCGAGGTCACCGAGGTAGGCCGAGGCCCTCATCGGCCCGCCGGGCAGGCAGATCACCGGTGGGCCGTCTCCGCTCACGTGGTACGCGAGGCGGGTTCCGTCGTGGGCGGAGAAGTCGGCCATGCCGCCCACCCTGTCGGCGACGGCCCCGTGGAGCAACTGGTTTTGTCGGTTCGCCGTCGCTCAGGCTCCCGGCGCGAGAAGGTCCAGCCGGGCCAGGCGGGCCGGGTCGGCCAGGATGTACATGTGGGTGATCCGGTCGTCGGTGATGGTGACGCCCATGACCGACAGCGGCCGTCCCTCGGGGGCGTTGGCCACGCCGATCGTGCCGTTGACCAGGACCAGACGGGTGGTCTTGGCGTACTGGGCGAAGGTGAGGGCCCCGGCTGCCACCGTCCTGGCTCCGTGGACCACCTTCGAGGCGGCGGCGCCGCGGACCAGGGCGCCGGAGTCGACGCGGAGCACCACGTCGGGGTGGAGGACGGCGACCAGGGCCTCGAAGTCGCCGGCGCGCGAGGCGGCGAGGAAGGCGTCGAGGACCTGCTTCTGGCGTCCGAGGTCGGCTTCGGAGGGCGGGGTGGCGCCCTGCACCCGGCGGCGGGCGCGGCTGGCGAGCTGCCGGGTCGCCGCGGTGCCGCGCTCCACGATCGGCGCGATGTCGTCGAAGGGCACCGCGAACAGGTCGTGCAGCACGAACGCCAGCCGCTCGTCGGGCTGGAGGGTTTCCAGGACGACGAGCAGCGCGAGCCCGACCGAGTCGGCCTGGAGCGCCTCCTGCTCGGGGTCGGTCCGCGGCAGGGGCCGGATCACCGGGTCGGGGACGAAGGTGTCGTCGGTGCCGTCCATGGGTTCCTCGCGGCGCGCGTTGCGGGCGCGGAGCAGGTCGAGGCAGACCCGACCGATCACGGTGGTGAGCCAGGCACCCAGGTTCTCGATGGCGTCCGCGTCCGTGCGGGTGAGCTTCAGCCAGGTCTCCTGGACGGCGTCCTCGGCCTCGGGCAGCGAGCCGAGCATGCGGTAGGCCACCGCCCGCAGCTGCCCGCGGTGCTCCTCGAAGCGC
Source organism: Streptomyces sp. JNUCC 63 (assembly GCF_054366325.1). Classification (NCBI taxonomy): domain Bacteria; kingdom Bacillati; phylum Actinomycetota; class Actinomycetes; order Kitasatosporales; family Streptomycetaceae; genus Streptomyces; species Streptomyces sp. JNUCC 63. Next base: position 386,919 of record NZ_CM135963.1, read on the forward strand.
CGTGCCAGGAGGTCCTCGTCACCCGTGCCGGCCATGTCCGTTCCCGCCCCCGTTCACCGTCCGCCGTCGGTCGCGATCACTCTAGGCGCCCGTGTGCCTCACCGGCCGAACAATTCGAACGCCACCGCCGGTTTTCCGCCGAACCGTTCGCCCGCCGCCATGGCGGTCGAGGTCAGGAAGTCGCGGGCGTACGATTCAGGGTCCTCGTCGGTCAACGCCGCGATGTAGGTGCGGTGTTCCAGGAGCGAGCGCACCGCGCGGTCCAGGCCCGGGCCGGCGTCCACGGCGTGGGTGGGCGTGGCGGAGCCGGCCACGGCGACCCAGCGGACGCCGTTCCAGGGCTCGAGGCCCTGTTCGGCCAGCTCGGGGAAGATCCAGCGGTTGCCGGCGTCCCCCGCCGCGTCCAGGGTGGCGCGGCCGACGGCCACGTGGTCCGGGGTGTTCCAGGCGACGCCGCCCCAGGTGTCGCGGTGGTTGAGGGTGATCACGAGTTCGGGGCGGTGGCGGCGTACCGCGGCGGCGATGTCGCGGCGCAGGGCGGTGCCGTACTCGATCACGCCGTCCCTGTGGTCGAGGAACTCCACCGTCGACACGCCGACGACGGCCGCGCTCGCCCGCTGCTCACGCTCCCGCAGCGGACCGCACTTGTCCGGCTCGAGCGCGTCGATGCCCGCCTCGCCGCGGGTCGCGAGGACGTAGGCGACCTCACGGCCGTCGTCGGTCCAGGCGGCGATCGCCGCCGCGCACCCGTACTCCAGGTCGTCCGGGTGCGCCACCACGGCGAGGGCGCGCCGCCAGTCGTCGGGCATGGGCTGAAAAGGGCTGCTCCTCGGCTGCGTCATGCGCGGCAGACTAGGGCCTGTCCGGCGGATCCTGCCGCAGACGGGGGGTCTGGCACTCCCCCAAGCTCTTCGAGCAGGGGGACCCCCATCGCCCCCGCTCACCCGGGCCGACAGCCGGCCGTCGATTTCCTGCGACTTGATCCGCCGGACAGGCCCTGGCCGGCGCGCGCCGCCGGCGGTCAGGCCTCGTCCCGGACGAGTGCGAGCAGCCGGTCCAGGACGCGGGGGCCTCCGGCCCGTACGCCGTCGTGCTCGAACTCGTCGGTGACCCAGGTGCGCAGGCCGCGGATCGCGCGGGCGGTGTCGAGGGCGTGGTCGGTGTCGACGTACATGTCGTCGTGGTAGACGGTCGCGGCGACCGGGACCTCGTTGGCGGCGAGGCGGGCGGGGTCGTACAGGGGCTTCCAGTCGGTGCGGGAGGCGAGCAGGTCGGCGGTCTCGCGCAGTGGGCGAAGCGCCGGGTCGCAGTCGAACATCCAGGGGTGCACGGACTCGCCGGTGAACAGCACCGGACCGTCGCCCGCGAGCGCCTTGGCCGCGTCGAACTGCGGGAACTCCGCGCGGACCCGCTCGGCCGACCAGGCGGTGGGCCGGGCGTCCTGGCCGTAGATCGCCTCGTGGACGAGGGCGTACAGCGGGTGGCCGGCGTACGACAGCAGGCCCTGGACCTGCTCCTGGAACGCGTCGGACAGCTCCGGCCCCCGCGGGGTGCGCACGAAGGCGTGTTCGAGGAGGTAGTGGAGGCGGTGGCTGCCGTCGCCGCTGCCGAGCATGAGGCCGAGGGACTGGAATGCCTCGACGGTCAGACGGTAGCCGTTCGGAAGGACCACGTCGTGGGTGAGGAGGTGGTCGGCGATACGGCGGGCGCGGTCGACGTCCTGCGGATAACGGGCGTAGTGGGCGGCGACCTTGCGCTCGATGCGCGGGTAGGCGGCCCGGTAGACGTCGTCGGCGTGGGCGTCGAGGGAGGGCAGGCCGCCGGTGATCAGGGCGGCGGCCAGGCCCTCGGGATGCGCGGAGAGGTAGTGCACCGTGCAGAAGCCGCCGAAGCTCTGCCCGAGGACGGTCCAGGGAGCGCCGCCGGTCACCTCGGGGCGGATCGCCTCGCAGTCGCGGACGATCGAGTCGGCGCGGAAGTGGGTGAGGTAGTCGGCCTGCTCGGCCGGGCCGCCGCGCAGCGGGAGGGTCTGGCGGTTGGCCGGCGTGGAATGGCCGGTGCCGCGCTGGTCGAGGAGCAGGACCCGGTGGTCCTGCAGGGCCCGGCCGAGCCAGGCCTGCCTGCCGACGAAACGGTTCGCCCCGAAGCCGGGGCCACCCTGGAGATAGACCAGCCAGGGCAGGTCCTTCTCGGCCTTGTCGCTCGCGACGACCTCACGGGCGTAGAGCTCGATCGTCTCCCCGGCCGGGTCGTCGTGGTCGAGCGGCACGGTGAAGGAGCGGTCGGTGAGGACGACGCCGGGCTGGCGGTAGCTGAGGGTCAACGGTTCTCCCGGGACGGATGGTTTACGGCCGCGTCCCAGTTCAGCATGATCTTGCGAAGAACCCCAGGCGTTCACGCCCGGAAGGAATCGCATCTTTGCGCTTGCGGCGCGAAGCGCCGTGGTGTCCTGGCAAGAATTCGGCCGCGGAGCGGCCTGGTGTCGTTGTCCGGCGGAGCCGGGCGCTGCTCATGCGGGCCGTTTCCATGGCGTGCTGACTCCGCAGCAGTAGAAGAACCCGGCCGTTGGGAGTGGAGTATTCCGTGTTCGAATGCGGAGAGCTGGCAGGGCCGGGTAGCGTCGCGGGTGTGAAGCTGGTGGTGCAGGTGAGGCTGCTGCCGACGTCCGTGCAGGCGGTGGCGCTGGAGGCGACCCTGCGCGCCTGCAACGAGGCGGCGACCTGGGCGAGCGGCATCGCCTTCGAAAAGGATGCGAAGACCAACTTCGCGCTGCGCAAGCACACCTACCGTGAGATCAAGGCCCGCTGGGGGCTGGGCGCGCAGGCCGCCCAGCATGTGATCAAGAAGACCTGCGACGCGTACGCGGTGCTGCGGGCGAATCTGAAGGCCGGGAGGCTGGGCCGGCCGGGCTCGAAGCGTCACCGCAGGGCCGTCGGCAAGCCGATCGCCTTCCGGGCGGAGGGCGCGCAGCCCTACGACGACCGGATGCTGTCCTGGCAGATCCCCGAGCGCCGGATCTCGATCTGGAGGACCGCCGGGCGGGCGAAGGAGGTGGCGTTCACCGCCTCCCCCGAGCAGCTGGCCACCCTGGCCCGGTACCGCAGGGGTGAGTCGGACCTGGTGTGCCGGGACGGCATGTGGTTCCTGAACGCCACCTGCGAGGTCCCCGAGCAGCCGCCGAACACCGACCCGGTGGACTTCCTCGGCGTCGACCTGGGCATCGTCAACATCGCCACCACCTCCGACGGCGAGATCATGGCCGGCCGGGGGCTGAACCGCATCCGGGTCCGGGAGCGCAGGCTGCGCACCAAGCTGCAGCAGAAGGACACCCCGTCCGCCAAACGGCGCCTGAAGAAGCGGCGGCGCAAGGAGGCGCGGCGGGCGAGGGACATCAACCACAAGATCGCGAAACGTGTGGTGGCCGAGGCAGAACGCACCGGTCGCGGGATCGCCCTGGAGGATCTGACGGGCATCCGCGAGCGGGTACGGCTCCGCAAGCCCCAACGGGCCACCCTGCACTCCTGGGCGTTCCACCAGCTCGGGCAGTTCATCGCATACAAGGCCCGCAAGGCGGGGGTGCCGGTGGTGTACGTCGATCCGGCGTACACCTCCCGCACCTGCGCCCAGTGCGGGCACCTCGACAGGGCGAACCGGGTGAGTCAGGCCCGGTTCGCGTGCCGGTCCTGCGGATTCGTTGATCACGCGGACCGGAACGGCTCCCGCAACATCCGCGCCCGCGCGTGGGAGTTGTGGCGACGCGGGGCCGCGTCAACGGCCCCTGCCCCACCACCGGAGCACACGCGCCGGGGCGGGGCTGGACGCAGACGCAGCGCCACACCCAGTGACGCGACGTTGTGCAAGCCCGTCACTTCAGTAACGGGTAGTTGACCACATGTTCGTCCGTCCTCCGAGTCGCGGAATCATGGAGGTCGCCAAACGTTGCCACGCCGCGCCGTGAGCCCGGTGGAATCGCCCGCCTGGCTAGGCTTCACCCGTCCGCTGACCGACCACAAGGAGCCGCGATGCGTGTCGCCCTGTTCCTGACCTGCGTCAACGACACGCTCTATCCGGACACCGGGCGCGCCGTGGTGAAACTGCTGACCAGGCTGGGCGTGGAGGTGGACTTCCCGATGGCCCAGACATGTTGCGGGCAGGCGCACTACAACACCGGGTACCGGCATGAGGCCGAGCCGCTGGCCCGGCGTTTCTCCGATGTCTTCCGGGACTACGAGGCGATCGTGACGCCGTCCGGGTCGTGCGGGGCGATGGTGCGGGAGCTGTATCCACGCATGGGCGCGCGGGCGCGGGCCGAGGGGCGCGGGGACACGCTGGAGCGGGTGCTGGCGCCCGTGGTGCCGAAGACGTACGAGCTGACGGAGTTCCTGGTCGACGTGCTGGGGGTGACGGACGTGGGGGCGTACTACCCGCACCGGGTGACGTACCACCCGACCTGCCACGGGCTGCGCGGCCTCGGTCTCGGGGACCGGCCCCTGCGACTGCTGCGGGCGGTGAAGGGACTGGAGCTGGTCGAGCTGCCCGGCGCCGAGGAGTGCTGCGGGTTCGGCGGCACGTTCGCGGTGAAGAACTCCGATGTCTCGGCGGCGATGGGCGCCGACAAGGTGCGCAACGCCGAGTCGACCGGCGCCCAGGTGCTGTGCGCGGGCGACAACTCGTGTCTGATGCAAATCGGCGGGACCATGGCCCGGCTGGGCACGGACATGCGGCCGGTGCACATCGCGGAGATCCTGGCGAGCACGGAGGAGGAGCCGACGGCATGAGCACGACGTATCTGGGCATGCCTGAGTTTCCCCCGCCCTCCCACCCGGCGTTCCCGTCCTTCCCGGAGGCCGCGCACGAGGCCGTACGGAATCGCACCCTGCGCGGCAACCTGCGCCACGCCACGCACACCATCCGCGCCAAGCGGGCCAGGGCGGTGGCGGAGGTCTCCGACTGGGCGGCGCTGCGTGAGGCGGGCAAGCAGATCAAGGACCACACACTGCGTCATCTCGACCGCTATCTGGAGCAGGTGGAGGAGGCGGTCACGGCGGCCGGCGGCACCGTGCACTGGGCGGTCGACGCGGAGGAGGCCAACCGGATCGTGGCCGGCCTGGTCAAGGCGACCGGGGAGAGCGAGGTCGTCAAGGTCAAGTCGATGGCCACGCAGGAGATCGGGCTCAACGAGGCCCTGGAGGCGGAGGGCATCCGGGCCTACGAGACCGATCTCGCCGAGCTGATCGTGCAGTTGGGCAAGGACCGGCCCTCGCACATCCTCGTCCCCGCGATCCACCGCAACCGCGGCGAGATCCGGGACATCTTCCGCTCCGAGATGAGCCAGTGGGGCCGCCCGGCCCCCGAGGGGCTGACGGACGCGCCCGCCGAACTGGCGGAGGCGGCCCGGCTGCACCTGCGGGAGAAGTTCCTGCGCGCCAGGGTCGGCATCTCCGGCGCCAACTTCGTCGTGGCCGAGACCGGCACCCTGGTGGTCGTGGAGTCCGAGGGCAACGGGCGGATGTGCCTGACCCTGCCCGAGACGCTGATCTCGGTCGTGGGCATCGAGAAGGTCGTGCCGACCTGGCGGGACCTGGAGGTCTTCCTCCAGACGCTCCCCCGCTCCTCCACAGCCGAGCGGATGAACCCGTACACGTCCATGTGGACCGGCACGACCGACGAGGACGGCCCGAGCACCTTCCACCTGGTCCTGCTGGACAACGGCCGCACCGACACGCTCGCCGACGAGGTGGGCCGTCAGGCCCTGCGCTGCATCCGCTGCTCGGCGTGCCTGAACGTCTGCCCGGTCTACGAGCGGGCCGGCGGGCACGCGTACGGCTCGGTCTACCCGGGGCCGATCGGCGCGATCCTCAGTCCCCAACTGCGCGGTACGGCGAGCGAGATCGACGCCTCGCTGCCGTACGCGTCCTCGCTGTGCGGCGCCTGCTACGAGGTCTGCCCGGTCGCCATCGACATCCCCGAGGTGCTGGTGCACCTGCGGGAACGGGTCGTCGAGGGCGGCCCGGTGACGCGGGGCGGCAACAAGGTGGTGCTCAAGCCGGCGAAGGGCCACGCCGCCGAGCGCGCGGCGATGCGGGCGGCCCGCTGGGCGTTCACGCACCCGGGCGCCCTGGGCGGCGGTCAGCGGCTGGCCTCCCGCACCCGCCGCTTCCATCCGCGCTCGCTGCCCGGTCCCGGCCGGGCATGGACCGGCACCCGCGATCTGCCGACGGTGCCCGCGGAGCCCTTCCGCGACTGGTGGCAGCGGACGCACGGCGGCAAGGAGGGCGCCAAGTGAGCAGCAGGGACCGGATCCTGGGCCGGGTGCGGCGCGCGCTGGCGGACGTACCGCAGGACGACGCTCCCTACGCGCAGGCGGTTTGCCGGGACTACCTACGGCAGCACGGCGAGCGGAGTGCCGAGGAGACGGTGGATCTGCTGGCCGGGAACCTGGTGGACTACCGAGCGGTGGTGCACCGCTGCGACGCCGGGGAACTGCCCGGGCTGATCGCCCACCTGCTCGGCGAGCGCGGCTCGAAGTCCGTGCTGGTACCGCCCGGCCTGGACGAGGGCTGGCTGGCGGACACGGACATGAAGCGGGTCGCGGACCTGCCGGACAGCACGCCCCACGAGCTGGACCGCGTCGACAGCGTGGTCACCGGCTGCGCGCTCGCCGTCGCCGAGACCGGCACGATCGTCCTCGACGGCTCCCCCGACCAGGGCCGCCGCCGCATCTCCCTGATCCCCGACCACCACATCTGCGTCGTACGCGTCCCCGAACAGGTCGTCTCCTCCATTCCCCAGGCTCTCGAACGCCTCGCCCCGGGCCGCCCGCTCACCTGGATCTCCGGCCCCTCCGCGACCAGCGACATCGAACTGGACCGGGTGGAGGGGGTGCACGGGCCGCGCACCCTGGAGGTGGTGCTGGTGAGCGGGTGAGGGATCGCCCTCCGTGTGAAATGAGTTGACGTGCCCGGGGCCGTTCCGTTCGATGGCCGCTCATGTGCGCCGACATCCTGCATCCGGGCGAGCCGGAGTCCGATGCCTCAATCGACCCCGCGGGCGGGCCGCCCTCGTACCGCAGTAAGAGCCCCGAACAAAACGGGAGTCCGATCGGCTCGCGGCGTCTGGTGCGTGCGATCGCAAGGCGCCGGAAGGTCCTCGATGGCGGTCCCCCCTGCTCGAAGAGCTCGGGGGAGTGCGTGCCAGGCGTCGCGAGCCGGGCGCCCATTTTGTTCAGGGCTCTAAGCCCCTGGCCGTGCTGGACGCGGACGACGCGGCCCGGGCGCTGTCGGTGGCGCTGCTGGGGCTGTCGTACTACCGCGAGGGCAATCCGCACATGGCCCGCGCCGCCCGGCGCGTCGTCCGGGAAGTCCTGCTCGACCACCGTCTGTGACACCACCCCCGGCCGGGCTACGGCTCTGTCGGCGGGACCGGGTCGAGGGAGGTGTCGGTGATGCCGTGGACGATGCGGGTGGTGTCGTAGGGGTCGACCGCCATTTCGCCGGCCGCCGTGGTCAGGGCGTGCAGGGCGGGTACGAGTGCCGCGCGTTCCTCGGCCGGCAGGCGCTGGACCAGTTTGCGGATCTCCGCGCGGCGGTGCGCGAGCACCCGGGTGACCAGTTCGTGGCCGGCGGGCGTGAGGCTGAGGGCGACCTCGCGCCGGTTGGCGGGGTTGGCCCTGCGGTCGGCCAGGCCGAGCCCTTCGAGCCGGCCCACCATGCGCAGCGCGGTGGACGGGTTGACCCCGAGCGTGGCGGCAAGGACGACCAGCTTGACCGGTCCGCGGGTGTCCAGTACGACCAGGGCCCGCAGCTGGGGCAGGGTGAGCGAGTCGGCGGTGGAGGCGAGCGCGCGGGCGGAGATCGCCACGAACAGCCGGGAGGCCGCCATCACGGCGACGCTCAGTTCCTCGGCCTCGCGGTCGAGTGCCTGGTACGCGGACTCGTACGGAGTCACGGTGTCCCCCTTCCGCCGCTCCGCCCGGCCGGGCGGAGGCGCCCGGATGGTCAGGAGCCGTTCGCCAGGCCGCGCCGCACGACCGCTCCCGCCGCCGCGGCGGCGCCGAGGGCGAGCCCGGAGGCGACGAGCGCGGGATGGCGGGCCAGGGCGGCCTCGAAGGACCGGCTGTGCGCGGAGTCGTCGAAGACGCCGTGGGCGCCGTGGTCGCTGCCCTCCACGCGGTCCACGGGCTCGTAGAGGTTGCTCTGGCCGCTCGGGGGCCACTGGTCGGTCTGCTGGGAGTCGAAGCCGGTGCGGGCCAGGTAGCGGTCGAGCAGGGCCGGGGCCAGGCGGTTGGCCCAGACGGTCGCCAGGGTGGTGGCGCCGATGTAGTACTGCTTGCGGCCGGGGTGGTCGGCGGCGTGCACCACGCCCCGGGCGGCGACCTCCGGCTGGTAGATCGGCGGGACGGGCTGCGGGTGCTTGGGCAGCCGGGACCGTACCCAGGAGAACTGCGGGGTGTTGACGGCCGGCATCTGGGCGACCGTCACCCGGACGTTGCTGCCGCGGTGCAGCAGTTCGGTGCGCAGGGAGGAGGTGAAGCCGTTGATGGCGTGCTTGGCTCCGCAGTACGCCGACTGCAGCGGGATGGCCCGCTCCCCCAGCGCCGAGCCGACCTGGACGATCGTGCCGCGGTCGCGCGGCAGCATCCGCTTCAGCGCGCTGCGGGTGCCGTTGACGAAGCCGAGGTAGGTCACCTTGGTCACCCGCTCGTACTCCTCGGCGGTGATCTCGTCGAAGGGCGCGAAGACGCTGGTGAACGCGCAGTTGATCCATACGTCGATGGGGCCGAAGGTCTGCTCGGCGGCCGTGGCGGCCTCTTCGACCTGCTCGGCGCCGGCGGTGTCGGCGGTCCGCACCAGCGCCTTGCCGCCGAGTTCCTCGACCTCCCTGGCGGCGGCGTCCAGACCGGCCTGCCCTCGGGCGATCAGGACGACGTTGGCGCCACGCTTGCCGTACAGGCGGGCGGTGGCGCGGCCGATGCCGGCGCTGGCTCCGGTGATGACGACGGTCTGGGGCATGGGTCAGCTCCTCCTTGCTCGATGGTGCGCGCCGTGCGGCTCGGGGTCCTCGGCCAGGCGGGCGGCGGTCTCCAGCAGCAGGGCGTGGACGAAGGCCTGCGGGAGGTTGCCGCGCAGCTGGCGCTGGGCGATGTCGAACTCCTCCGCGTACAGTCCCGACGCGCCGCAGGCGCCGCGGTTGCGTTCGAACCAGCGGTGCGCCTCGACCTCGTGGCCCTGCTCGTGCTCGGCCAGGGCCACGAGGAACCCGCACAGCACGAACGCGCCCTCGGCTTCCTCGAGGGGCCGGTCGTCGTGGCGGAAGCGGTAGATGAAGTGGTCCTGGGTCAGTTGCTCGCGGCAGGCGGCGAGGGTGGCGCGGGTACGCGGGTCGTCGGCGGGCAGGGCGCCGCGCAGAGCGGGCAGCAGCAGGGCCGCGTCGACGGCGGGCTCGTCCGGGGTGCGCTGCCAGTACCCGTCGGGGTGCACGCTGGTGGCCGAGACCGCGGCGAGCACGGTGTCGGCGAGGCGCGCGCAGGTGTCGGCGAGCGGCCGGCCGGGTGCGGCGCCGGCCAGGGCGCGCAGTCCGGCGACGCAGCTGAGCCGGCTGTGCGTCCACGGGCGGGGGTCCAGCTCCCAGATGCCGGCGTCGGGTTCCCGCCACCGCTCGCCGATCGCCCCGACCGCGAGCTCGGCGGCCCTCCAGGCGTCGGCGTCCAGCCGGCCTTGGCGTTCGGCGGCGGCGAACAGCAGCAGTGCCTCGCCGAAGCAGTCCAGCTGGAACTGCTTCTCCACGTGGTTGCCGATCCGGCTGGAGCCGCCGGGGTAGCCGGGCAGATCGAGTTCCCGCTGATCGGGGACGGGTTTGCCGTGCACGGTGTAGGCGGGGGCGAGGCGGGTGCCGTCGGCGAGCAGCCGTTCGCCGACGAAACGGACGGCGGCGTCCAGGAGTTCGGGGGCGTTCACGGCGGCCGCGGCCTGCCCGGCGTAGCTCTGGTCGCGGATCCACACGTACCGGTAGTCGTAGTTGCGGCCGGTCTCGGCGCGTTCGGGCAGGCTGGTGGTGGCCGCGGCGACCATGCCGCCGCCGTGGGTGGTCAGCCCGCGCAGGGTGGCGTAGGCGCGCCGGGCGTCGCGCGGGGCGATGGTCTGCTCCAGCGAGGGCACGCTCCGCCGCCAGGCCTGTTCGGTGGCGGCCCAGGCCCGGTCGGCCCGGGGAAGGGTGTGCGGCAGCGGGGAGTCGGAGCACTCCAGGACCAGGTCGTGGCGTTCGCCGGGTCCGAGGACGAGGTCGGCGGTCAGGCCCTCGGCGCGGGCGGCGGCCGATGCGGCGCCCTGCCAGCGCAGGCGGTGGCGGCCGGTGTTCAGGTGCCACACGCCGTCGTCGTCGCGGTGCGGGGAGGTCCGCGGGGCGCGGCCGTAGTCGGCGCACGCGTCCAGGACCACGCGCACGTGGGCGGTGCCGTCGACGGCGGTCAGCCGGCGCAGCAGGACCAGGCGGCCGGCCTCGCCGGGGAAGGCGAGGGTCTCGCGGCACTCGATGACGCCGTCGGTGGTGATCCAGCGGCTGCGCCAGATCAGGGTGCCCTCCTCGTAGTAGCCGCCGGGGACCCAGCGGCCGCGCGGGGTGATCGCGTAGACGCCTCCGCCGCCGATGAGGGAGGCGAAGACGGCGTCGTCGTGCCAGGTGGGGGCGCACAGCCAGTCGACGGCGCCGTCCGGTCCGATCAGCGCGCCGCGCTCCCCGTCGGCCAGCAGCGCGTAGTCGTGCAGTGCGTGCGGCGGGAAGGAAGAGGTGGTGTTCATGCCTGCCGCTCTCCTTCCGTCAGGCCACGCGGTAGGTCTGTGCGCGCTCGGTGCCGAGCAGGCGCACCGGCGGCAGGTCGGGCAGGCGGTCCTCGAGGCCCCACAGGAGGTCCCACAGGGCGATGTCGACGACGCGGGCCGTGGCGGGGGGCGCGTAGGCGTGGCCGAGGGCGGTGACGTCCCCGCAGCGGACGGCGGCCAGGGCCGGCGTGGTGCTGTCCCGGCCGAGGGTGCCGTCCGCTTCGGGAGCGCCGGTGGGAACGGTGGACACGGCGGTGTCCACCCGTTCCACGACCGGGGTGTCGCTCACTTGCCGCCCTCCGTGCCGGACCGGTCCTCGCGGTGCCGGCCACCGGGCAGGAACTCCTGCACCTTGGCCTTGAAGCCCTGGCGGACCATGGCGGCGCGGTCGCTGTCGCCCTTGAGGACGGCGGTCGCGGCGGCCTCGATCTGGTCGAGGCTGGCGTGCGGCGGGATGGGCGGCACGGCCGGGTCGGTGACGAAGTCGAGCACGCAGGGCCTGTCGGAGCCGAGCGCGGCCTCCCAGGCGCCCCGCACGTCGCCCGGCTTCTCGATCCGCATGCCGTTCAGGCCGATCAGGCGGGCGAAGTCGGCGTAGGCGACGTCCGGGATGGACTGGGAGGGCAGGAACTGCGGAGCGCCGGCCATGGCGCGCATCTCCCAGGTGACCTGGTTGAGGTCCTGGTTGTTCAGGACGGCCACGATCAGGCGCGGGTCGCTCCACTCCTGCCAGTACTTGGCGATGGTGATGAGCTCGGCCATGCCGTTCATCTGCATCGCCCCGTCGCCGACCAGGGCGATCGCCGGGCGGTCGCCGTGCGCGAACTTGGCGCCGATGACGTACGGCACTCCGGGGCCCATGGTGGCCAGCGTGCCGGACAGGGAGCCGCGCATGGCGCCGCGCAGCTTCAGGTGGCGGGCGTACCAGTTGGCGGCCGAGCCGGAGTCGGAGGCGAGGATGACGTTGTCGGGAAGCAGGTCGTTCAGGGCGTGCGCGACGTACTCGGGGTTGATCGGGTCGGCGTCGACGGCGGCGCGCCGCTGCATGACCTCCCACCAGCGGGCGGTGTCCTGCTCGACCTTCTTGCGCCAGCTCTTGTCCTTGTCCCCCTTCAGCAGCGGCAGCAGCCGGGTCAGGGTCTCGCGGGCGTCGCCGACGAGGTTCACCTCGAACGGGTAGCGCATACCGACCATGTGCGGGTCGATGTCGATCTGCACGGCCCGCGCCTGCCCGAACTCCGGCAGGAACTGCGTGTACGGGAAGGACGAGCCGATCACGAGCAGGGTGTCGCAGCCCATCATCAGCTCGTACGACGGCCGGGTGCCCAGCAGGCCGATGGAGCCGGTGACGTACGGCAGGTCGTCGTCCAGGGCGTCCTTGCCCAGCAGCGCCTTGGCGACACCGGCGCCGAGCCGGTCGGCGACCGCCATGACCTCCTGCCGGGCCCCGCGGGCGCCCTGCCCGATCAGGACGGCGACCTTCTCCCCCGCGTTGAGCACCTCGGCGGCGCGGGTGAGGTCGTCGTCGGTGGGCACCAGCGCGTAGTGCGACATGCCGAGGCTGGAGGGCACCATCTTGAAGGCGTGCTCGGGCGGCGAGTAGTCGAGTTCCTGCACGTCGGCGGGGATGATGACGGCCGTCACCGAGCGGCGGGCCATGGCGGTGCGCATCGCCCGGTCGATCACGTTGGGCAGCTGTTCGGGGACGGTGACCATCTCGACGAAGTCGGAGGCGACGTCCTTGTAGAGGCTGAGCAGGTCGACTTCCTGCTGGTAGGAGCCGCCCATGGCGCTGCGGTTGGTCTGCCCCACGATCGCGACGACCGGAACGTGGTCGAGTTTGGCGTCGTACAGGCCGTTGAGGAGGTGGATGGCGCCGGGGCCGGAGGTGGCGGCGCAGACGCCGACCCTGCCGGAGAACTTGGCGTAGCCGACGGCCTCGAAGGCGGCCATCTCCTCATGACGGGCCTGGATGAACCGGGGGTTGTCGTCGGCGCGGCCCCAGGCCGCGAGCAGCCCGTTGATGCCGTCGCCGGGGTAGGCGAAGACGTACTCCACCCCCCAGTCGCGCAGGCGCTCGAGGACGTGGTCGGAGACCTTCATCGACATGTTCGAAGACCTTTCCGGGGTGGTTGCTTTCGTCGGGGCGTGGTCACGGACGGCGCAGGTGCCGCAGGGCCTGCCGGACGGCGGCGGCCGCGGCCGCCGCCGTGAGGGCCGCGGCGCCGGCGGTGGTCGCCCACCGGGCCGCGCGGGAGGGCTGGGAGGGCCGCTCTGCCAGGCGTTCGGGCTGCCGGCTGGGCAGGTTCCCCTCGAGACCGAGGGCAAGCGCCTCGGCCAGGTGCAGGGCCCGGCGGCCGGTGTCGCCCTGTTCGATCTGGGTGCGGCAGCTGAAGCCGTCGGCGAGGACCAGGCTGTCGGGGGCGGCCTCGCGGACGGCGGGCAGGACGCCCTGTTCCGCGACGGCCATGGAGACCTCGTGGTGGCCGCGTTCGAAGCCGAAGTTGCCGGCCAGGCCGCAGCAGCCCTCGTCCAGGACGTCGGCGTCCAGGTGGGCGCGGCGCATCAGTTCCCGGTCGGCGTCGAACTTCATGATCGCGTGCTGGTGGCAGTGGGTCTGCACGGTCGCCTGCCGGGTGAGCTTCGGCGGCCCCCAGCCCTCGGGCGCGTGGTGCACGAGCTGTTCGGCGAGGGTGCGGACCTGCCCGGCCAGGCGCTTGACGTCCTGGTCGGCGGGCATCAGCTCGGGCGCGTCGGCCCGGAACACCGCGGTGCAGGAGGGTTCCAGGCCGATGATCGGGGTGCCGGCCTCCAGGTAGGGCCGCAGCACGTCCAGGGTGCGCCGCAGCACCTTCTCGGCGACGCCCAGCTGACCGGTGGAGATCCAGGTCAGGCCGCAGCACACGGGCCGGGTGGGTACGGCCACCCGGAAGCCCGCGTCTTCGAGGACCCGTACGGCCGAGATCGCGACGGACGAGTGGAAGTAGGTGCTGAAGGTGTCGGGCCACAGCACGACGGTCCGCGGGTCGGCCGGGTCGGGTTCCGCCTCGTCCCGCTCCTGCCACCACTGCAGGAAGGACTGCTGGGCGAACACCGGGGCCGGCCGCTCCTCGGCCACCCCGGCCAGCCGCTTGCCGACGCGGCCCAGGCCGGGCGCGCGCAGCAGGGTGTTGACCAGGGACGGGGCGATACGGGAGAGCCGGGCCAGCACCGGGAGCCAGCCCAGGGAGTAGTGGGCCGCCGGGCGCAGCCGCCCCTCGTAGTGGTGGGAGAGGAACTCGGCCTTGTAGGTGGCCATGTCGACGCCGACCGGGCAGTCCGACTTGCAGCCCTTGCAGGCCAGGCACAGGTCGAGCGCGTCACGGACCTCGGTGGAGCGCCAGCCGTCGGTGATCGCGGAGTCCGCGTGCCCGTCGAGCATCTCGAACAGCAGCCGGGCGCGGCCCCGGGTGGAGTGCTCCTCCTCCATGGTGGCCCGGTACGAGGGGCACATCACGCCGCCCTTGTGGGTACGGCAGTTGCCGATGCCGACGCAGCGCATCACCGCGCGGGTGAAGGAGTGCTCGTCCTCCGGGTAGCCGAAGTGCGTCTCGGGGGTGGCCGGCCGCCAGGCGGGGCCGAGGCGGAGCTGTCCGTCGACCGGGTTCGGGTCGACGACCTTGCCCGGGTTCATCCGGTTGTCCGGGTCGAACAGCGCCTTGAGCTCGCCGAAGGCGGTCACCAGGCGTTCTCCGAACATCCGGGTCAGCAGCTCGCCCCGGGACTGGCCGTCGCCGTGCTCGCCGGACAGGGAGCCGCCGTAGGAGACCACGAGGTCGGCGGCCCGCTCGACGAAGCGGCGGAAGTCGGCGACGCCCTCGGCGGTCTTCAGCCCGAACGGGATACGGGTGTGCACGCAGCCCTGCCCGAAGTGCCCGTACAGCGAGGGATGGTCGTAGTCGAACTCCTCGAACAGCTTCTTCAGGTCGCGCAGGTAGTCGCCGAGCCGGTCCGGCGGGACCGCGGAGTCCTCCCAGCCCTCCCAGGTCTCCCGGTCGTCCGGGGGGCGCGCGGTCACACCGAGTCCGGCCTCGCGGGCCTTGAGCATCCTCTGCTCGCGCTCGGGGTTGTCGGAGAAGGCCACATTCGGGTCCTTCCCGCCGCGGCCGACGGCGCGCAGCAGCGCGTGCGCCTGCCCGTCGACGTCCTCCTGGCTGTCGCCGCTGTACTGCACCAGGAGCCAGCTGTCGCCCTCGGGGAGGACGTTGAGGGAGTCCAGGTGGGCGCCCTCCTCGCGCATCAGCTGCGCCATCCGGCCGTCCAGCGCCTCCAGCTGGCTGGGCGAGCAGTGCTCGAGGAGGTGGGAGACGTCGTCGCCGGCCTGGCAGATGTCCTCGTAGCCGAGCACCAGGATGGACTGGTACGCCGGCACGGGCACGAGTTCGAGTTCGGCGCGCAGTACGGTCACCAGGGTGCCCTCGCTGCCGACCAGGGCACGGGCGACGTCGAAGCCGTTCTCCGGCAGCAGGGAGTCGAGGTTGTAGCCGGAGACCCGGCGGGGGATCTTCGGGAAGCCGCGCCGGATGTCGGCCAGGTACTCGGTGGCGATGCGGTCCAGGCCGGCGTAGACCTCCGCCTTCCGGCCGCCCTCCGCGGCGATCCGGGTCCGCTCGGCCTCGGACGTCGGGCCCACCCACATGCGCAGCCCGTCGTAGGTGAGGACTTCCAGCCGGCGTACGTTGTCGACGGTCTTGCCGTACGCCTGCGCGGACGCGCCGCACGAGTTGTTGCCGATCATGCCGCCCAGCGCGCAGTGGCTGTGGGTGGAGGGCTTCGGCCCGAACTGCAGGCCGTGGTCGGACAGCCGCTGGTTGAGTGCGTCGAGGACGATGCCCGGTTCCACCACGCAGGTGCGCGCGTCGGGGTCGACGGATATCAGGGCGTGGCAGTACTTGGTCCAGTCGATCACCACGGCGGTGTTCGTGGACTGGCCCGCCAGGCTGGTGCCGCCGCCGCGGGAGAGCACCGGCGCGCCGAACCGGGCGCACACCCGCACGGCCTCTGCCCCGGCCTCCACGTTCCGCGGGACGACGACGCCGATCGGGACCTGCCGGTAGTTGGAGCCGTCCGTGACGTACGCGCCTCTGCTCCCGGCGTCGAACCGGACCTCGCCGTCCACGGCCTCGCGCAGCACCGCCTCCAGGCCGGCCACGTCCACCGCGGAGGCGTCGAGAGGGGATGTGCGACTCATCAGGGGCAACCGCCTTCCTGAACCGTGCGGGACGTCCTGAGCCTGCGAACGGCGGTCCGGCCGCCGTCGCCCCGCCCTGGGTACCCGCCCTTGCAGTGTGCAAGGGCGGCTTTTCGGGCGCTCGTCGGACGGCGCCGAAGCGGCGGTGCGGCGCGGGCGTCAGGGCGGTCCTGGACAGGCGTCGGCGGCGCCGGACCGCGGGGTCCGGCGCATGGGGCCGGTCGGGTGGCGTGTTCTGCTACCGGGATTCATTCGCAGTGCACCGGCGTTGACGCCGGTGGCGGAGGCGAATCCGGCAGGTGCGGCGCGGAGCGTCGCCGGATCGTTCCGGCGGGGCTGGATCGGGCTGATCCGCCCCGGGCTGTCGGTGACCGGTGCCGGCGTCCGGATCGTGCGGCTTCGGTACGCCTTCCGTCTCGACCCGACGCCGGGGCAGCGCAGTGCGCCGGCCCGGGCGTTCGGGTGCGCGCGGGTGGTGTACGACGACGCGGTCGCGGCGCGGGAGCGGGCCCGGTCGGTCGGGGAGGCGTTCCCGACCGCGGCGGTCTTGTCGCGGACGTTGCTCACCGAGGCGAAGAAGACCCGTGAGCGGCACTGGCTGGGCGAGGTCTCGGCGGTGGTGCTGCAGCAGGCGCTGCGGGACGCCGAGCCCGGTGCCGTCGAGGTCGGCGGCCTTCAGGAACAGTTCGGAACCGAGCCGCGACCAGCGGCGGACTTCGGCGAACGTACGGGCCATCAGCGGGAGTTCCCCTGTGCGGCGGCCTTCTTGACCATCCGGTTCTCCAGGCGTCCGATGCTGTCGATCCCGGCGGCGATCGTCTCGCCGCCGACCAGGAATCGCTGCGGCCCGCGCGCTGGAGACCGACCCGGGGCCTGTCCGACGATTCCCGCCGGGCCCGCGACGCTCCCCGGCCTGGCGGCCGTGAGGTGCCCCGGCCACCGCACCTCGCCGCGTTGCCGGGCACTCCCACGTACATCCAGTACGCGGGCGGCCCTCCGCCTTGCGATGCACGGCTCCCCCACGCTCTTGGCGAGCAGGGGGTACCCCCATCGCCGCCGCGGGCTGATCCGACGCGAATCGTCGGACAGGCACCGGCTGCGGGCCGGCTCAGTCGTCGGTCCCGGCCGGCTCCTTGCTCAGCAGGCCCGTCCAGCTCTCCGCGAGGGTGTCGACCAGCTGCTCGCGCTGGACACCCCAGCGGCCCGGGGCCCAGTTGCGGGCGGCGTAGTCGAGCTGGGCGATGGCCAGCACCCCCCGCATGTGCCGGCTCTCCGGTGCGAAGCGTCCGGCCTGGTCGAGGCCGTCCTCGATGTCGCTGATCGCCTCCTCGAACCAGGTGTCGACCAGCTCGCGCAGCTCCGGATCGACCGCCGCCGCCTCGAAGGCGGCCTGGAGGTAGGGGCGGATGGAGTCCCAGCGGGCCGAAATGGTCATCAGCCACTGGGTGATCGCCTCCCGGCCGCCGTCACGGACGACGGCGACGAGCCCCCGTGCGGTCGAGCCGTGGGTGGGTGAGTCGATGCGCTCCAGCGCCTCGTTCAGCTCGCCGATCAGCGCCCGCATCAGGTCGCTGCGGGACGGGAAGTACGCGTAGAACGTCACCCGCGTGGTGCCCGCCGCGACCGCGATGTCGTCCACGGTCGTGGCCGCGTAGCCCTTGGTGCGGAACAGCTCCAGCGCCGAGTCCAGCAGGAGCTTGCGGGTCATCGCCTTCTGGGCCTCACGCAGACCCGCCATCCCGGCGCTCCCTTCCGCACGAGACGAAAACCGCAGGCCGTGTGGGTGCCGATCGGTAGGTCATGCTCCAGATCCTAGCCCGGGAACCACGTCGGCAGACGCCGAGAAAGTTCCAGATACGCGGCGTACGTTTCCCGGCGTTGCGTAAAGCGAATGCCTCTCTCGCCGTCGTCGCGCACTCCGGATGCGCCCTTCTCCCGTCACTGACCCGCTGCCCCGCCCGGCCCCGCGTCACTTCCCCATCATCCGACCCGCCCCGTCGCCGTCGACAGTCTGCCGCCGTGGCCGCGGCACCGACCGCCGTGGGCATGGTGGGGTACGGGCGCACGGCGCCTTCGCCGAGTCCCTGGCCGAACCACTGATGCGATGACCGCCGGGTGGGATGACAAGCCGGCCCCGGCTCCGATGCGGCAACCGACCACGGGTCTCCGGCGGCGACCACAAGCTGGTGGTCCTGTGCGCGCCGGCTCCGGGCGGCGGGCGGTGACGTGGCCCCGCTGATCCTCCACGCCGGCGGATTTCATAGTCTCACTGCCAAGGACGCCGCGCCCGCCGGCGTGTGACGGCGTCCACGGGCCATCCGCCCACATTCGCAATACCGTCCTCAGAAACGGAGTGACAGCAATGTCCAAGCCCCTCCTGCAGGTGATCATCGGCAGCACCCGTCCGAACCGGGCCGGCGCCCCGGTCGCCGAGTGGTTCGCCGAGCACGCCCGCGCGCACGGAGGGTTCGACGTGGACGTGGTCGACCTCGCGGAGGTCGGCCTTCCCCTGTTCGACGAGCCGAACCACCCGATGACCGGCAACTACGTGCACGAGTACACCAAGGCGTGGAGCGCCCGGGTCGCCAAGGCCCAGGCGTTCGTGCTGGTCACCCCGGAGTACAACCACGGCTATCCGGCGGTGCTGAAGAACGCCCTGGACCACCTGAGCCGCGAGTGGGCGTACAAGGCGGTCGGCTTCGTCTCCTACGGTGGTGTGTCGGCCGGTCTGCGCGCGGTGCAGCAGCTGAAGCAGGTCGTCACCGCGCTGCGCATGACCCCGGTGACCGACGCCGTCTCCATTCCGTTCGTCGCCCAGCGGCGGGACGAGTCGGGGGCCTTCGTCGGTGACGAGGTGACCGACGCGGCGGCGAAGAAGATGCTGGACGAGCTGCTGCTGGTCGGCACGCGGCTGATCCCGCTCCAGTCCCCCGCCCCGGCCGCGACGCGCTGACCCCAGGGGAAAGGCACCGTCCCCATGAGAGTCCACGAGACGCTGCCCTGCCGGACCCTGATCGGCCCCGGAGCCCGCCACCGGATCCCGGAGGAGGCCGAGCGGATCGGCGCCCGGCGCGTGCTGCTGGTCGCCGCCGGGTCCGCCGGGGCCGCGGCCGGCGAACTCGCCGCCGCTCTGGGCACGCGGCTGGCGGCGCGCTTCGACCGTCCGGTCGTGCACACGCCGGTCGCGGTGACGGAGCGGGCCATGGAGACGGTGCGGTCGGTGGACGCCGACGGCGTCGTGGCGATCGGCGGCGGTTCGGCCGTCGGCCTCGCCAAGGCGCTGTCGGCGCGCACCGGCATGCCGCAGATCGCCGTCCCGACCACGTACGCCGGCTCGGAGGTGACCCCGGTCCTGGGGGAGACGGACAACGGCGTGAAGACCACCCGCCGTGAGCCGGCCCTGGTCCCGGGCACGGTGGTGTACGACCCGGAGCTGACCTTCACGATGCCGGCGGGGCTGACGCTGACCAGCGCCCTCAACGCGCTGGCCCACGCGGTCGAGGCGCTGTGGGCGCCGGACGCGACCGCGTTCACCGACGCCCTGGCCACCGAGGCGGTGGACGGTATCCTCACCGCCCTGCCCGAGGTGCTCGACGCCCCGGCCGGACCGCCCGGCCGTGAACGCCTCCAGGAGGCCGCGTGGCTCGCCGGGTTGTGCCTGGCCCGGACCCGGATGGGCCTGCACCACCAGCTGGCCCACGCCCTCGGCGGGACCTACGACCTGCCGCACGCGGAGCTGCACTCCCTGCTGCTCGCCCACGTGCTCGCCTTCAACCTGCCCGCGGCCCCGAAGGCCGCCGCGCGGCTGCGCCGGATCACCGGGGACGACCCGGCCGAGGTGATCGGCCGGCTCGCCCGCGGCTTCGACGGCCCCACCACACTGCGGGAGCTCGGCGTCCCGCGCGACGGTCTGCGCGCGGTCGCCGAGCGCGTCGCCGCCCAGCCCTACGCCAACCCCCGCCCACCGGAGGCCGATGCGGTGACCCGGCTCCTGGAGGGGGCCTGGTAGGGCGGTGGTTCGGCCGGGGGCGGGGGCCGTACGGAAAATTCCGCCTGACGGCAATCCATCCGTAACCGCGAAGGTCCTGACAACTACGCGCGTTGACCCTAGGCTGCGGCCTGCTGTCTGCACTTGTTCCGGTCACGTCAGAGAGGGACCATGTCGCCGATCCGCTCACGCCGCCCGGCTCCACGAAGAGTCGTCACCGCGGCGCTCGCCACCGCCGCCGCGCTGGCCACCGCCGGTGCGCTCGCCGCGGCCGGCCCCGCGCAGGCCCGCCCCGCCGGGCACCAGCCCCACACCACGGACCTCCAGCTTCTCGCCATCAACGACTTCCACGGCAACCTGGAGCCGCCCGCCGGCTCCTCCGGCCGGGTCACCGAGCTGCAGCCCGACGGCACCACCAAGAACGTCGACGCCGGTGGTGTGGAGTACCTGGCGAGCAGCCTGCGTACCGCGCGCAAGGGCCACGACCGCTCGCTGACCGTCGCCGCCGGTGACATCGTCGGCGCCAGCCCGCTGCTGTCCGGCCTGTTCCACGACGAGCCGACCGTCGAGGCCATGAACAAGCTCGGCCTGGACGTCACCGGCGTCGGCAACCACGAGTTCGACGAGGGCAAGGACGAGCTGCTGCGCCTGCAGAACGGCGGCTGCCACCCGGTCGACGGCTGCTACGCCAAGGGCCGCAAGTTCAAGGGCGCCGACTACCCGATCCTGTCGGCCAACGTGCTGAGCGAGAAGACCGGCAAGCCGCTGCTCAAGCCGTACGTCGTCAAGAACGTCAAGGGCGCGAAGGTCGGGTTCATCGGCGTCACCCTCAAGGGCACCCCGAACATCGTCTCGGCCTCGGGCGTCAAGGGACTGAAGTTCCTCGACGAGGCCGAGACGATCAACAAGTACACCAAGGAGCTCCAGCGGCAGGGCGTGCACGCGATCGTGGCGCTCATCCACGAGGGCGGCTACCCGGTCTCCTCTTCGTACAACTACGACTGCGACGCGGGCGGCAGCGGCTCCGGGCTGAGCGGTCCGATCGTGGACATCGCCAAGAAGGTCTCCCCGGAGGTCGACACCCTCGTCACCGGGCACACCCACAACGCGTACGTGTGCACCATCCCGGACCCGGCGGGCCACCCCCGCCTGGTGACCAGCGCCGCCTCCTTCGGCCGGCTCTTCACCGAGCTGGACATGAAGTACGACCTGCGCAGCCACGACATCGTCCGTGCCTCGGTCAAGGGCTCCAACCACGTCGTCGACCGCACCCAGTCCAAGGCGGCCGACATGACGCGGCTGCTCGACTACTGGCAGGCCCTGGCCGCCCCGGTCGCCAACAAGCCCATCGGTTACATCTCCAGGGACATCACGCGGAGCACCGAGGGAACCGTCGAGTCCCCGCTGGGCGACCTGATCGCGGACGCGCAGCTGGCGTACGGCAGGACCCTGGACAGCCGTACCGACCTCGCGCTGATGAACCCGGGCGGCATCCGTACCGACCTGGTCCACTCCGCCTCCGGAAACGAGGGCGACGGCGTGGTGACGTACGGCGAGGGCTTCGCGGTGCAGCCGTTCAGCAACACGGTCAACCTCAAGGACCTGACCGGCGCCCAGCTGATCACCGTGCTCAAGCAGCAGGTCAGCGGCAGCAACGCCGCGGCCCCGAAGATCCTGCAGATCTCCGACGGCCTCACCTACACCCTGGACCTGACCAAGTCGGGCGCGGACCGCGTGGTCACGGACTCCGTCAAGCTGGGCGGCAAGCCGATCGACCCGGCCGCCACCTACCGCGTCGCCATGAACTCCTTCCTGGCCGACGGCGGTGACGGCTTCACCGAGCTGGCCAACGGCACCAACCAGCTCATCGGCGGCGACGACCTGGCCGCCCTGGTCGACTACCTCACGGCGAACTCCTCGGCCTCCGCGCCGTACGCGCCGACGGCGGCCGACCGGATCACCGTCGTCCGGTAGCCACCGGACGGACCGGTCACAGGAGGGCGGGCCCCGCGGGGCCCGCCCTCACCCCTTGGTGGCCGCGGATGCCCGGAGCGCGGGCGCCCGCGCCGTGTCCACAGGATGCTTGATGGGACGGTTCGACGAGCCGGCCCGAGGACGACGACTGCGAGGACGACGGCTCAACGACGACGGCCGGGAGGCGATGGCGGTGATCGCCGTCAATCCGACGGACAGCGCCTCGGTACTGGCTGCCTTCGGTGCGCTGGGCGTCCTGCTGGTGGTCTTCGCGGAGTCGGGGCTGCCGGCCGTCGGCTTCTTCCTCCCCGGCGACACGCTCCTGTTCCCGGCGGGAGTGCTGTGCGCGAGCAGCGGCCGCCGGACCCTCGGATGGAGCTGTGGCAGGTGCCGGCGTGCGCGGCCGTGGGCGCCGTGGCGGGCGCACAGGTGGGGTTCCTGATCGGGCGGCACGGCGGCCGCGCTCTCCTGTCCCGCGCCTCGAACCGGCGCCCGAAGGAGGGGGCGGTACGGGCGAAGAGACTGCCGGCACGCTACGGATACCCGCAAAGCACTCGTGATCGGCCGCTTCATCCCGATGCTGCGGACCGTGCCGCACCCGGCGGCCGGTGGCTCGGTGTGCCCACACGGACCTTCACCGTCTGGCAGGTGGTCAGCGGCCTGCTGTGGTCCCACAGCCTCGTGCCGGCCGGATACACCCTGGGTTCGTCGCTCTCCCACGTCGACGACCACCTGCTGCCCATGGCCGCCGTCATCGTCGTGCTCTCCCTGCTCCCCCTGCCGGCGGAGGCGCGCCGCACGCGACATCGCCCGCCTCGTTGAAGGCGGCGAGGTGCCGCCGGGGGCGCACGCGGCGCTGCGGTGAGCCCTGTACGCGCCTCCGCCTCGGCCGGAAGACTGCGTCGAGCAGTCCGTTGCCCAGGCTTCAGAAAGGCAGGTCGGTCGCCGTGCTGTTGCGTCTGCCCAGGTCCGTGACCGAAGCACAGGAGTGCCTGGCCGAAGGGGCGGTGCCCGTGGGCGGGGCGACCCTCGTGTGGGCCACCTGGCAGCGCGAGGGTTTCCCCGAGCAGGCCATGTCGCTGCGTGACGTGCCCGAGGCGAACGTCCTCGGGCCCGAGTCGCTGGGCGCTGCCGTGGTGCTCAACCGGATCGACGACCGTGTGCCCCGGGTACTGCGCGAAGCCGCGGCCTCGGTGGGGACGGGAGCTGTACGCCGGGCAGCGACCGTCGGCGGCAACCTGGTCGGCAGCACGCTGCGCTGCCTGCTGCCGGCGGCACTCGTACTCGACGCCCGGGCGACCGTGCTGGAGCCGGACGGGGTCCGCGAGACCGACCTCGCCGAGGTCCTGGCCAAGCGCCACCTGCTGCTCAGCCTCCACTGGCGCGAACCGATCACCTGCGCTCACCACAAGCAGCCCGGCGAAGCGGGCGGCCGGCCGCCACTGGTCGTCGCGGCGGCCGTGCACGCGGAGGACGGCGCATCAGGCCGCCTCCGCGTCGCCGTGCGCGACGGCTACGACGTGCTCACCGGCAGCATCCCGTGCGCCGCCGACACCGAACACCTCCTGCGGACCCTGCGCCGCTCGGCCTTCCACACCCTTCCCCCCACGGCCTGGGAGGAGGTACGCCGGCACGTCACCGGCGTCCTGGCCTCGATCGCCCCATGAACTGGAAAGCGCGCCACCCCGGGCCGCCGCATCGCTCACTCACTCACGGCCGCTCGGTACCGCCTGTGCGGCACGGTCGCGGGAGGCTTCGATCTCGACGTACGCCCGCTCCTTGCCCACCCAGCGCGAGCCTTCGACGCTCTTGCCGGGCTCGAGGTCCTTGTAGACCTCGAAGAAGTGGGTGATCTCCAGCTGATCGAAGACAGGGATGTCCTCTATGTCCTGGACGTGGGCGTAGCGCGGGTCGTGGGCGGGCACGCACAGGACCTTCTCGTCCGGGCCGTGCTCGTCCCTCATGCAGAACATGCCGACAGCCCGGCATTCGATCACGCATCCGGGAAACGTCGGATCGCCCACCATGACGAGTGCGTCGAGCGGCTCCCCGTCGCGCCCGAGGGTTCCCTCGATGAAGCCGTAGTCGGCCGGGTACTTGGTCGAGGTGAACAACAGGCGGTCCAGCCGGATGCGGTGCAGCTCGTGGTCCATCTCGTACTTGTTGCGGGACCCCTGGGGGATCTCCACGATCACGTCGAATTCCACTGTCTCCTCCTGGTCACGCCCTGGGACCAGGGACCGTCAGCGGCATGCTGCCACGGTTTGCGGTGAGCCCCATCACCGGCACGCTGGATGCGCATACCAGGCGTACACGTCCATAGTGTCCCACCGATCGGTCGTGTCCCGTTTTCGCGATGAACGCGATGAAGAAGAGGGGTGAGACGGCATGGCAACGCTGGCCATCCACCACCTGCACTGCCAGGTCCTGACCGACCACGGCCCGAGGGAGATCCTTCGCGGTGTCGACCTGACCGTGCGACAGGGCGAGACGCACGCCCTCATGGGGCCCAACGGCTCCGGCAAGACCACCCTCGCCTACGCCCTCGCCGGGCACCCCAAGTACCAGGTCACCTCCGGCACCGCGACCCTGGACGGAGAGGACCTGCTCACCATGAAGGTCGACGAGCGGGCGCGGGCCGGGTTGTTCCTGGCCATGCAGTACCCGGTCGAGGTCCCCGGCGTCTCCATGTCCAACTTCCTGCGGTCGGCCGCCACCGCGGTGCGCGGCGAGGCCCCACGACTGCGCACCTGGCTGAAGGAGGTCAGGGCGGCGATGGAGCGGCTCCAGATCGACCCCTCCTTCGCCGAGCGGAACGTCAACGAGGGCTTCTCCGGAGGCGAGAAGAAGCGCCACGAGATCCTTCAGCTGGAACTCCTGAAGCCGAAGATCGCCATCCTGGACGAGACCGACTCCGGCCTCGACATCGACGCGCTGCGCATCGTCTCCGAGGGCGTCAACCGGGTCCGCGCCACCGGCGAGGTCGCCACCCTGCTGATCACCCACTACACGCGCATTCTGCGCTACGTCCACCCCGATCACGTGCACGTCTTCGCGGAGGGCCGGATCGTCGATTCCGGCGGCCCGGAACTCGCCGAGAGGCTGGAGGAGGAGGGCTACGAGGCGTACGTGAAGAGCGCCGCAGGCGAATGAGCCGACCATGAGGCGGCCCCCCATGCGCAGACTCCCGCTGGCCGGCGTACTCCGCGTCAACCGGCCCTCCGACATCTGGTTCAAGCCCGCGACCAGCGTCGCGGTGGCCGTCACTCTCGTCCTGGTACCGCTGCTGGTCGTCGGCCGGAGCGAGCTGGCGATGTACGCCATGTCCGGCGCCTTCTGCGCGCTGTACGGGCACCAGCTGCCGTACGCCGCCCGCATCCGGGCCGGCGTCTGGGTCGTGATCGGCATGACCGCGGGCGTGGCCGTCGCACTGGTCTGCGCCTCCCTTGTCGACAGCGTCATCGCGCTGATCGCGATCGCCTCGGTGATCGCCGGCATCCAGAAGGCGGTCTGCGACGCCACCCGGATCGGTCCGCCCGGCCACGTGATCCTCGTCTTCGTCGTCTCGGGCACCCTCTTCGTCCCTCAGGAGCTGCACGAGGTTCCCTTCCACACCGCGCTGACCCTCGGCGCCGGCATCGTGGGCGGCCTGGTCGCACTGGCCCCGGTTCTGATCCGGCGCGAGGGCCCCGAGCGCCGCACCACCGCTCGCGCCCTGGAGGCCGCGGCCGGCTACCTCGACTCCACGGACGACGTCCGGCGGCCCCGCGCCCGGCACGCCGCGGCGGCGGCCGTGCTGGGCGCCTGGCAGTCGCTGCTCGCCACCGGAAAGCGCACCAGCGCACGGCGCACCCTGGAGCACTTGGTGCTGCGCGCCGAAGCCGCCCTCGCCGGCACGCCCGGCGCGACCGATGCCGACCAACTGCGCGAGTGGGCCTACCAGGTGCGCGGCCACGGCCCGCTGCCCGAGGTGCGGATGCCGGCGGGCACCGGCGACGAGCTGCTGGGCATCGACGCCGAGCGCGAGGAGCGCCGTAAGCAGGGCCGCAAGCGGCTGGTTCAGCTCCTGCTGCGGCCCGCCTCGCCGCTGCTGCCCGTCGCCGTGCGCTGCGCCGTCGGCTGCGCGGCGGCCGGCTACGTCGGACTGGCGCTCGGCGTCGGCCACCCGTACTGGGCGATCGTCTCGGCCTCCTCGATCTACCAGGCGAACGTCACCCTCACCTGGAACCGGGTGCTGCAGCGCCTGATCGGCAACATCTGCGGGGTCGCGGTCTTCGCCGCGGTCGTCCCGCTGGCCAGGACCAGCGTCGTGACCCTGGCGATCCTCTGCATCTTCTTCAGTTTCTGCAACGAGATGCTGATCAGCCGCAACTACTGGCTCGGCTCCGTGTCGGTCACTCCGATGGCACTGCTGATCACCCTGTTCGCCAACGTCCGGCCTGCCGCGGAGCTCATCACGGACCGCGTTCTGGACACCCTCGCGGGCGTCGTGGTCGGCATGGTCGTCGCCATTCTCATCACCAACTGGCGCACCGGCGGCCGGTTGGAGCAGGCACTCACCGCCGCCGAGCAGGCCACCGACACCGCTGAGCGGGCGCTGGCCGCCTCCGCGAGCCCCACCACCGAACTGGCCACCGCCCGCCACCGGCTCACCGCCCGCCTCGTGGAGCTGCGGAACGCGGCCGACACCGCGGCCGGTGAGTGGTGGCAGCGCGCACTCCCCGAGGAGAGGCTGATGCGGACCGAGCAGCGGGCGCACCGCGCTCTCGCCGCGACGGTACGACGGCAGGGGCTGGCGCAGGACAGGTCCCTCATCGAGGGACAGAGGGCGTGACGGACGACACCGTGCCCGCAGTGGACCCGAGCCGCGCGGTTTTCCCACGGCATGTGATGGGCGTTCACTGCTCGGGGCGGCCCTCGACGAGGCGTCGCAGCGAGGGGAGCAGGGCGTCGATGTCCTGTCCGGTCCTGAACACGGCGATGGTGGTGCCACCGCCGGGCTCCGGCGCGGAACCGGGCGCCGGGAAGAGGGCGAGCACCTCGCGCATCGCCTCGTCCACCTCGGCGACCGGGTCGGAGGACTCGCCCCGCAGCCACCGGCGCAGCACGTGGTTGTGGGCGGCGACCACTGCCGCGGCCATGAGTTCGGCCCGCAGCGACGCCGACTTCGTCGAGTCCCCCATCCAGTCCGCGATGAACTCGCGGAACAGTCGCTGGTAGCGGGCCACACTGGCGATCTCCCGGTCGCGGAGCGCGGCGACCTTGCTGGTCAGGGCATACCGCCGACGCGCGAGGTCGCCCTCGTCCACGTAGTGCAGCAGTACCAGGCGGACCGCGTCCGACACGGCGACCAGGGCGGTGTGGTGGCTGGAGGTCGCCAGCCGGTCCCGGATCAGTTCGAGCAGCCGGTCGTGGTCGGGGAAGATGACCTCTTCCTTGGACCGGTAGTGCCGGAAGAAGGTGGTGCGGCCCACTCCGGCCCGTTCGGCGATGTCGTCGACGGTGGTCTGCTCGTATCCGCGCTCGTCGAAGAGAGCGAAGGCGGCGTCGGCGAGTCGGGTTCGCGCGGATGGCTTGCTCATGAGCGCCCATCCTCTCCCGCCTCGGCCTTCGGGAGCCACTTGCTCACTCGGGTGGCACTGAGTACCGTTCATAAGAGATTGAGTACCAGAGGAGATCGATGTGGGTTCCTTCGCACGCAGCGAGTCCGGCCTGCCGATTCAGCCGCTCTACGACGGCCGGGCACCGGCGGACTTCGACGCGGACGCCAAGCTGGGCGCCCCGGGGAAGTTCCCGTTCACCCGCGGCGTGTATCCGTCGATGTACACCGGCCGGCCGTGGACGATGCGGCAGTACGCCGGATTCGGCACCGCCAAGGAGTCCAACGAGCGCTACCACGAGCTGGTCGGCGCGGGCACCGGCGGCCTGAGTGTGGCCTTCGACCTGCCCACGCAGATGGGCTACGACTCCGACGAGGACATCGCCCGCGGCGAGGTGGGCAAGGTCGGCGTGGCGATCGACTCGATCGAGGACATGCGCACCCTGTTCCAGGGCCTGCCGCTGGACAGGGTGTCGACGTCGATGACGATCAACGCGCCCGCCTCCACGCTGCTCCTGCTGTACCAGCTGGTCGCGGCCGAACAGGGCGTCAGCGGTGACCGGTTGACCGGGACGGTCCAGAACGACGTGCTCAAGGAGTACATCGCCCGCGGCACCTACATCTTCCCGCCGAAGCAGTCCCTGCGGCTGATCAGCGACATCTTCGCCTACTGCCACAAGGAGCTGCCGCGCTGGAACACCATCTCCATCTCCGGCTACCACATGGCCGAGGCCGGGGCCACGCCCGCGCAGGAGATCGCGTTCACCCTGGCCAACGCCAAGGAGTACGTGCGCGCCGCGATCGCCGCCGGCCTGGACGTCGACGACTTCGCACCGCGCCTGTCGTTCTTCTTCGTCGCCCGCACCACGCTGCTGGAGGAGATCGCGAAGTTCCGCGCCGCCCGCCGGATCTGGGCGCGCATCATGCGCGACGAGTTCAATGCGAAGAACCCCAAGTCGCAGATGCTGCGCTTCCACACCCAGACCGCCGGCGTGCAGCTGACCGCCCAGCAGCCGGAGGTCAACCTCGTCCGGGTCGCCCTGCAGGGCCTGGGCGCGGTGCTGGGCGGGACGCAGTCCCTGCACACCAACTCCTACGACGAGGCCATCGCCCTGCCCACCCAGAAGGCCGCCCGCCTGGCCCTGCGCACCCAGCAGGTCATCGCCCACGAGACCGACGTGACCCGGACCGTCGACCCCTTCGCCGGCTCCTACTTCATGGAGGCGATGACCGACGATGTGGAGGCGGCGGCCCTGGAGCTGATCCAGGCCGTGGAGGACCGCGGCGGCGCGGTGGAGGCGATCGAGCAGGGCTTCCAGAAGTCCGAGATCGAACGCTCCGCCTACCGGATCGCGCAGGAGATCGACAACAAGGAACGCACCGTCGTCGGCGTCAACACCTACGTCCTCGACGAGGAGGAACCCTACGAGCCGCTGCGCGTGGACCCGCAGATCGAGCTCGACCAGTGCGAACGCCTCGCCGCCCTGCGCACCGAACGCGACAGCGACGCCGTCGCACGCGCCCTGGACACCCTGCGCACCGCCGCCCGGGGCACCGACAACGTCCTGCCCCCGATGCGCGAGGCCCTGCGGCACCGGGCCACGGTCGGCGAGGTCTCCCACGCGCTGCGCGACGTCTGGGGCGTGCACGTCCCCCACGACACCTTCTGACCGACGAGCCCCGGGGTGGAGCAACCAGTGAACGACATCGACATCCGTACGACCGCGGGCAAGCTCGCGGATCTGCAGCGCCGCATCGAGGAGGCGACGCACGCCGGCTCCGAGCGCGCGGTGGCCAAGCAGCACGCCAAGGGCAAGCTGACGGCCCGGGAGCGGATCGGGCTGCTGCTGGACGAGGGCTCCTTCGTGGAGCTGGACGAGTTCGCCCGGCACCGCTCGACGAACTTCGGGCTGGAGGCCAACCGCCCCTACGGCGACGGCGTGGTCACCGGCTACGGCACCGTGGACGGCCGCCCGGTGGCGGTGTTCTCGCAGGACTTCACCGTCTTCGGCGGCGCGCTGGGCGAGGTGTACGGGCAGAAGATCGTCAAGGTGATGGACTTCGCCCTGAAGACCGGCTGCCCCGTCATCGGCATCAACGACTCCGGCGGCGCCCGCATCCAGGAGGGCGTCGCCTCGCTGGGCGCCTACGGGGAGATCTTCCGCCGCAACACCCACGCCTCCGGCGTGATCCCGCAGATCTCCCTGGTGGTGGGCCCGTGCGCGGGCGGCGCGGTGTACTCCCCGGCGATCACCGACTTCACCGTCATGGTCGACCAGACCAGCCACATGTTCATCACCGGCCCGGACGTGATCAAGACGGTCACCGGCGAGGACGTGGGCTTCGAGGAGCTGGGCGGGGCGCGCACCCACAACACCGCCTCCGGGGTGGCCCACCACATGGCCGCCGACGAGAAGGACGCCATCGAGTACGTCAAGCAGCTGCTGAGCTACCTGCCCTCCAACAACCTCGGCGAGCCGCCCGTCTTCGACGAGGAGGCCGACCTGGCGGTCACCGCCGAGGACCTGGAACTGGACACGCTGGTGCCGGACTCCGCCAACCAGCCCTACGACATGCACACCGTCCTCGAGCACGTGCTGGACGACGGCGAGTTCTTCGAGACCCAGCCGCTGTTCGCGCCGAACATCCTCACCGGCTTCGGCCGGGTGGAGGGCCACCCGGTGGGCGTGGTGGCCAACCAGCCGCTGCAGTTCGCCGGCTGCCTGGACATCGACGCCTCCGAGAAGGCCGCCCGCTTCGTGCGCACCTGCGACGCCTTCAACGTGCCGGTGCTGACCTTCGTGGACGTGCCCGGCTTCCTGCCCGGGGTGGGCCAGGAGCACGACGGCATCATCCGCCGCGGCGCCAAGCTGATCTTCGCCTACGCCGAGGCCACCGTGCCGCTGATCACCGTGATCACCCGCAAGGCGTTCGGCGGCGCCTACGACGTGATGGGCTCCAAGCACCTGGGCGCCGATGTGAACCTGGCCTGGCCCACCGCGCAGATCGCCGTGATGGGCGCCCAGGGCGCGGTCAACATCCTGCACCGCCGCACCCTGGCCGAGGCCGAGGCCGCCGGCGACGCCGAGGCGGTGCGCGCCCGGCTGATCCAGGAGTACGAGGACACCCTGCTCAACCCCTACGTCGCGGCCGAACGCGGCTACGTCGACGCCGTGATCATGCCCTCGGACACCCGCGCCCACCTCGTGCGCGGCCTGCGCCAGCTGCGCACCAAGCGGGAAACCCTGCCACCCAAGAAGCACGGCAACATCCCCCTGTGAAGGAGCCGCTGTGATCAAGGTCGTACGAGGCAACCCCACCCCCGAGGAGCTCGCCGCCGCCCTGGCGGTGATTCAAGCCCGCCGCGCGGCAGCGGCACGCACAGCGACCGGCTCCGCTCCGCGCCGCACCGGTGTCTGGGCCTCTCCTCACCTTCTCCTGCGCACGCCGCACACCTACGGCCCCGCGGGCTGGCTCGCCCCATCCCTCCCCCAGTGAACTTCCGATCGGAGAGACCATGAACGCCCTGCGACAGCGCGCAGACCTCGGCGGCGCGGCGGCGCCGCCCCGACTGCGCGTGGTGATCGCCAAGCCCGGACTCGACGGTCACGACCGCGGCGCCAAGGTGATCGCCCGTGCGCTGCGCGACGCCGGCCATGAAGTGATCTACACCGGCCTGCACCAGACCCCGGAACAGATCGTCGCCACCGTCATCGCCGAGGACGCACCCGTCCTGGGCCTTTCCGTCCTCTCGGGCGCCCACCTCACGATCGTGGAGCGGGTGATCGAGCTGCTGGCGCGGGAGGACGCCGGCGACGTCCGCATCCTGGTCGGCGGCATCATCCCGGACGCCGACGTCCGCGCGCTCAAGGCCATGGGCGTCGATGCGGTGTTCACCCCGGGCACGGACATCCGCCGCATCGTCGAGACCGTCGACGAGCTCGGCGCGACCCTCGACGACACGCTGGAGGCGGCATGCTGACGAAGGTGCTCATCGCCAACCGTGGCGAAATCGCTGTCCGCGTGGCCCGGGCCTGCCGGGACGCCGGGATCGCGAGCGTGGCCGTCTACGCCGACCCGGACCGGGACGCCCTGCACGTCCGCGCCGCGGATGAGGCGTTCGCCCTGGGCGGTGACACCCCGGCCACCAGCTACCTGGACATCGACAAGGTCCTCAAGGCCGCCAAGGAGTCCGGCGCGGACGCCATCCACCCCGGCTACGGCTTCCTCTCGGAGAACGCCGACTTCGCCCAGGCCGTCCTGGACGCCGGCCTGACCTGGATCGGCCCGCCCCCGCACGCCATCCGCGACCTGGGCGACAAGGTCGCCGCCCGGCACATCGCCCAGCGCGCCGGCGCCCCCCTGGTCGCCGGCACCCCCGACCCGGTGAGCGGCGCGGAGGAGGTCGTCGCCTTCGCCAAGGAGCACGGCCTGCCCATCGCCATCAAGGCCGCCTTCGGCGGCGGCGGCCGCGGCCTGAAGGTCGCCCGCACCCTGGAAGAGGTCCCCGAGCTGTACGACTCCGCGGTGCGCGAGGCGGTGGCCGCCTTCGGCCGCGGCGAGTGCTTCGTCGAGCGCTACCTGGACCGCCCCCGGCACGTGGAGACCCAGTGCCTGGCCGATGCCCACGGCAACGTGGTCGTGGTCTCCACCCGGGACTGCTCCCTGCAGCGCCGCCACCAGAAACTGGTCGAGGAGGCCCCCGCCCCCTTCCTGTCCGAGGCGCAGACAGCCGAGCTGTACCGGGCCTCCAAGGCCATCCTGAAGGAGGCCGGCTACGTCGGCGCCGGCACCTGCGAGTTCCTGGTCGGCCAGGACGGCACCATCTCCTTCTTGGAGGTCAACACCCGCCTGCAGGTCGAGCACCCGGTCACCGAGGAGGTCGCCGGCCTGGACCTGGTGCGCGAGATGTTCCGCATCGCCGACGGCGAACCGCTGGGCTACGACGACCCGCCGCTGCGCGGGCACTCCTTCGAGTTCCGCATCAACGGCGAGGACCCCGGCCGGGGCTTCCTGCCCGCCCCCGGCACCGTCACCCGCTTCGACGCGCCCGCCGGCCCGGGCGTGCGCCTGGACGCCGGGGTGGAGGCCGGATCCGTCATCGGCCCCGCCTGGGACTCGCTGCTGGCCAAGCTGATCGTCACCGGCCGCACCCGCGCCGAGGCGCTGCAGCGCGCCGCCCGCGCGCTGGCCGAGTTCACCGTGGAGGGCATGGCCACCGCGATCCCCTTCCACCGCGCGGTGGTCACCGACCCGGCCTTCGCCCCCGAACTGACCGGTTCCACCGAGGCGTTCACGGTCCACACCCGCTGGATCGAGACCGAGTTCGTCAACGACATCGCCCCCTTCACCGCCCCCGCCGACACCGCCGAGGCGGACGAGGAGACGGGCCGCGAGACCGTCGTGGTCGAGGTCGGCGGCAAGCGCCTGGAGGTCTCCCTGCCCTCCTCCCTGGGCATGTCCCTGGCCCGCACCGGCCTGGCGGCCGGCGCCCGGCCCAAGCGCCGCGCCGCGAGGAAGTCCGGCCCCGTCGCCTCCGGCGACACCCTGGCCTCCCCCATGCAGGGCACCATCGTCAAGATCGCCGTCGAGGAGGGCCAGGAGATCAAGGAAGGCGACCTGGTCGTCGTCCTGGAGGCCATGAAGATGGAACAGCCCCTCAACGCCCACAAGTCCGGCACCATCAAGGGCCTCACCGCCGAGGTCGGCGCCTCCCTCACCTCCGGCGCCGCCATCTGCGAGATCAAGGACTGACAGGCGCCGCGCACGAGCGCGAGGAAGTCCGGCGGACCACTGCGAGAGTCCGCCGGGCTTCTCGCGTTCCCGCCCCCTCCCCCGACGGCCCGTGCGGCCCGAGCGGCCAGGTCACCGACCGCCTCCGCGGCCCAGCCCTGGATGAGTCGCACGGCGAGAGAACCGTCCACGTTGCCCTGGAAACTCCCACCGGCGCGCTTGGGAGCCAGGTCGAGGGCTGTCCGTAGCCGGTCTGCCGACAGCCCGACGACGCGGCCGACCGCCACGGAACTCGGCAGCCGCGAACGCGACGTGGACCGGTGAGGAACCGAGTACGGGCGGATGCGCAGCAACTCGTAGGCCTCACGGGGGCGATCACTTCGCCCCCGTGAGGGTTGCGGCCTCCTGCGCGCTACTTCGTGCCGACGGTGCGCAGCACCGCGAGGACGAGGGTGCGGGCCACGGCGACGATCTCGGTGACGGACACCCGCTCTCGGGGGCCGTGTGCCAGCCGGACGTCTCCGGGCCCGAACTGCAGCGTGGGTATGTCCGCCGCTGCGTACAGTCTGAGATCGCTTCCGTACGGCGCGCCGCGCTCAGGGACCCGCGGCCCGCCGACCGCGTCGCTGTGGGCGTCACGGACCAGAGCCGCCAGCGGATGTCCCGCAGGCAGTCGGCCGCTCGCAAACCGGCCACCGGGCCAGGTGACGTACGCAGGGTGGTCGCGCAGCCAGGGATCCTCGGCGCATGCCTCGGCCACACACGTCTCGAAGTCGGCGACCGCCTCGGCCGGGTCCTCGCCGAGCCGAACGCCGAGTCTGCCCTCGGCAACAAGGCTGTCGGGCACGCTGCTCGCCCAGTCACCGGAGCGGAGTGTGCCGACGGACAGCGCGTAAGGGATTTCGTACTCCGCCAGCAGCGGGTCGACCGTCGCGTTGCGCCGGGCCTCCAGGCGGGCCAGCGCCTGATGGAGGGGCATATACGCGTCGATGGCGCTGACTCCCGCATCGCGCGTGCTCGCGTGTGTGGCCAGGCCCCGTACCTCGATACGGAAGGTCAGAGCACCGGCGTTGGCGGTCACGAGCGCGCCGCTGGTCGGCTCGGTGATGATGCACGCATCTCCGGTGTGCCCGCGCTGGAGAGTGGCGAAGGCTCCGAGCCCGCCGTCTTCTTCGCCGACCACGAAGTGGGCGGCCACTCGGCCACGCAGCCTCGCCCCACTTGCCCGAATCGCCGTCAGGGCAGCGAGGTTCGCGACCAGTCCGGCCTTCATGTCACAGGCGCCGCGGCCATGGACGACGTTTCCCCCCACTCTCGGAGTGAAGGGATCGCCGTTCCACTGCCGCAGGTCGCCGGGAGGAACGACGTCCACGTGGCCCTGCAGAATCATGGTCGGTCCGTCACCGCCGCCTGGTGTGGCCGCCACCAAGCCCCATGCCTCGTCACGTGGTGCCTCGGTTCCGGGGAACTCCGGGTGTGTGCGCAGTGCGGGCAGGTCCGCCGGCCACAGGTCGACGTCGAAGCCGAGACGATCCAGTCGTCGCGCCAGATGGTGCTGGATGTCGGACTCGGCGCTGCTCCCGGTCACGCTCGGGATCGCGAGCAACTCCACGAGCGTCCGGGCGATGGCCGTCTCGTCGATCGCCTCCAGAGCGGCGGACTCCTCGGAACTGAGCGCTGCCTTCATATGGGCACTCCTGGTCGTTGCGGCACAACGGGCGAGCCCGGATGCTATGTTCGCGCTCTGCTCGCAATCAATCGCCATACCCTGCCGTTGATTCCCGATTCCTTGCTTACCGGTGGTTCGGGTGGCTTCGACGCTTCCCTGCGCGCTTCTGAGCCGTCCACCTGGTGACCCTGGCCTGCGCGCGGTCGGGCCGCGTACAGCTCGTGCTCGTCGCCCTCGATCGCGTGGAAGAGCTCAACACTCCAGTCGCAGTTCGCTGTTCCTGCCGGTCAGGAGCGAGGTCGTGAGCGTACTGGGTTGATTCTCCGTCAGGTAACGGGAGTTCGTGGCCTCGGGTGCGCGGTATGTACGTCAGCGTGAGACGGTCACCTGCCAGGAGTCGCCGGATCTCCGCCACGGTGAGTGGAACGAGAGTGTCGGAACCGTTGCTGCTGCCCCCCTTCGCACCCCTGCGGCAGCGGCCATGGCGGCGAGGAAAGCGTGGGCGGGCATGGCCAGGGTGATGTGCCGGTACCAGCTCGGTGACGGCAGTGCCGACCGGTGCGGAGGCGGGGTAGTAGGCGGTCTCGTCCGGGCGGGCCGGGCTGCGGCGAGGCCAGGGCCCGCATGATGACGGCCTTCGCGAGGTCGCCCTTGGTGGCGAACGCGCGCTCGTCGGGAACCGGCGAAGACGCCGATCCGGCCGGGGGTACCCCCTGGGGATTCTCCGTGTGGCCCGCCGTGCCGGGGTGCTGCCGTTGCATCCCGGCCGAGACCGTTCCCTTCTTGTCCCTTCTTGATGAACCCTGTGTCGTCGACGATCACACCCCTGCCGGGTCCCCGAGCTTCTCGGCGACGTATGCCTGCAGGTCATCGCGGACCTCGTCGGGATTTCAGCAGGCCCGGCTCAGCAGGTGCCGCGACCTCGCAGGGGTGCGGTGACCGGTGTGCTCGGCCGGCTGCCGGCTGTTCTTCCGGCCCACCGGTCCGAGCAGGCCGTGCACGTAGGCCCGCATCCGCCGTCGCGGATCCACCCGCCCGAAGCGGTGACCGATCCGCACCAGCAGCTCCTCCGGTTCCGCCGACCGGACATCGGGCCGTCCATCGTCCTGCACGGGAAACCCAACGGGCCACCGCACCCGAGTACGCTCACGAACCCGCCCCTGACCAGCAGGAACAGCGAGCTGCGACTGGAGCTGACGCTCACTGGGGCCTCCCCGGACGTGCTGCGCTCAGGCCGCCGGTTGCTGATCTTCGCGAGCGTGGTCACGTCGGCGTTGAACGTGGCGGACCCCCTTGTGGTCGGCAAGTACGGGAAGGCCGCGTTCGACGCAGTCGGACCGCTCCTCCTGATCGGCTGGGCTGAAGTCGGTCCAGGCTTCTTGCAGGCGATCGGTGCCGGCTGTCCACCGACGGCCGCGCATGACGTCGTCGGCATCGAGCAGCCGGTTGTGCAGGCGCCGGAGCAGTCCGAGGCCGGTTGTCCTCGCCGTGATGCCGACGGGGACCAGGACAGGGTCAGCGTGAGGGAAGGAGCTCGGCCGTCCCCCACAAGCCGTTCGCCGGAGGCACTCCTGGATACGGTTCGGCGGGAGGACAAAGCGCATCGCAACCCACCAGAAGCCGACATCGGCAGAGACCTTGCGCGTCCGGCTGGGCGCAGGCGCTGCTCCGGGTACCGGTCCACCGGGTGGACCGACTGCTGCGAGCCGCGCA
This sequence comes from Streptomyces sp. JNUCC 63, assembly GCF_054366325.1. Taxonomy (NCBI): domain Bacteria; kingdom Bacillati; phylum Actinomycetota; class Actinomycetes; order Kitasatosporales; family Streptomycetaceae; genus Streptomyces; species Streptomyces sp. JNUCC 63. The sequence continues at coordinate 423,642 of NZ_CM135963.1, forward strand.
CCCTGCCCGCGGGTGCGCTGCCCGAGACCGGCCGGGAAGCGACATTTCGCACACGCGGCCCGGAGAGGGACGTGCGCAGCCCGACAACCGTACCTAGGGTGGGGAGTGCAGGTCTGTGACACAGCCTGGAACGAGTGACGAAGCAGGAAGACGCGCGACGCAGCGCCCGGTCCGCTGCAGGCCCGGCCGCGACGAGCGGCGACCGGCGCGGACCGCGCGCACGCCGTCGGGCGTCGGGGATGAACCAAGGGCGGTTCTGAACCATGAGGGATGTACATCGGCTTGAGCCCGTCCCGGCGAACCTGGGCAGCGACACCGTGCTCGCGGCGTGGGAACGGTTCGTGCAGGGCGAGGATCGCATCCCGGGTGTCCGGCCCCTGGTGGCGATCTCCTGGCATCGCTGCCGAGAGCAGTACCGGGTCGATCCTCACCTCGCAGAGGCTCCGGTGGCCGTCGCGGAGCCCGACCATACGCCCGAGCACGATGTCGTATTCGCCGAGCTGGGTTTCCGTGCCGCCTCCGTGGCACATGAAGTGGGCAACCTCGGTGGCGTCGTCACCGTCACCGATGCCACTGGCCGGATCCTGGCCGAGTGGGGTGATCAAGCCACGCTCGCCAGGGCCGGCGACTCCAATCTGGCGCCCTGGTTCTGCTGGTCCGAGTGCGCGGTCGGCACGAACGGCATGGGCACGGCGCTCGAGGCGCACGGCCCGGTATCGATCAGTGGCGCGGAGCACTGGTGCCAGGCGTTCCACAACTGGGTCTGCGCGGGCATCGCGGTGCGTGACGTGGTGACCAGGGAACCGATCGCGGTCCTGAGCATCTGCTGCTGGCACAGCCGGCTTCCCGAGTCCGCGGGAAGCTGGCTGGCGAACGCGGCCACCATGACCCAGTGCCTGCTGAAGAGGCGCGCCCGGGACAGCGGTGCCGAGTTGGTCGCGGCCTACACCCAGTCCAGGGCACGCTCCAGTGCGGCGCTCGCCGCGGTGGACACCGCGGGCAAGGTGGTGATCGCCAACGACATGGCAAGCGTGCTTCTGGGCGTCCCGGCATGCACCCCGGCGGTCGACCCCACGCTGCGCTGGAACCCCGGGCTGCCGGAGTTGATCGCAGCCGCCCGGTATGCCACCAGGCATGCGGCTCGCAATCCTGGCTGGGTCGGCTCGACGCAGATCTTCGCCCACCTCGCCGAGGAGCCGACATCGATCAGCATCCGACCCGTCTTCTCGTCCGGACACCTGATCGGGCACCTGGTCTCGTTCGGTGCCGCCGACGGGGCGCAGCTGCCCCAGGCGGAGGGGTCCGCGCACCCTCGGGCGCAGCCTCGCCGACTGGTCGCGATGCGCGACAACCGGATGGTGCTGCTGCGGCTGCCGGAAGTCTCCTTCGCCGAATCGCGGGGAAACGACGTGTGGCTCTCCACCGATCAGGGGCGCTTGCGAGCCGCCTCTCCGAGCCTGGACAAGCTCGACAGTGAGCTGGCGGATGTCGGCTTCCTGCGGGTGCACCGCCGGTATGTGGTCAACCTCAGCCGCGTCCGGGAGGTCGAGCGCGGGCTCAAGGGCGAGCTGTCCCTGGTCATGGATGGCCGGACGAACGAGATGGTGCCGGTTTCCCGGCGCAACGCGCCGGCGGTGCGTCGCACGCTGGACATCTGAGTTCCCCGGTACAGCCTCTGTTCCCGGAAGGAGATTCCCGTGTCCGACAGTCCGGACGCCGTTGCCGGCGAGACGAACGTCGGGAACGCGGGCGGCCTCGGCCTCTCCGTCCCGGCCGGGCACCGCGGTCACCCGGTCGGGGGCGCGAGCAACCACGACTGGTGGCCGAACCGGCTCAACCTGGCGATCCTCCGGAAACACCCCGCCACGGCCGACCCCATGGGCGAGGGCTTCGACTACGCCGCGGAGTTCCGGACGCTCGACCTCGACGCCCTGGCGCGGGACGTCGACGAGGTGCTGACGACGTCGCAGGAGTGGTGGCCGGCCGACTTCGGCCACTACGGGCCGCTCGTGATCCGGATGGTGTGGCACTGCGCCGGGACGTACCGCATCGACGACGGCCGCGGTGGCGCGGGCACCGGCATGCAGCGTTTCGCGCCGCTGAACAGCTGGCCGGACAATCGCAACCTCGACAAGGCGCGCCGGCTGCTCTGGCCGGTGAAGAAGAAGTACGGCCGCAAGATCTCCTGGGCCGACCTGATGGTCTTCGCGGGCAACCGCGCCCTGGAGACGATGGGCTTCACGACCTTCGGCTTCGCCGGCGGCCGGGCGGACGTCTGGGAGCCCGACGATGACATCTACTGGGGTCCCGAGCGTGCCTGGCTCGGCGACGAACGCCACGGCGGCGTCCGGGAGCTGGAGAACCCTCTGGCCGCCGACCAGATGGGCCTCATCTACGTCAACCCGGAGGGACCGAACACCGTCCCGGACCCGCTCACCGCGGCCCGGGACATCCGCGAGACGTTCCGGCGCATGGGGATGAACGACGAGGAGACCGTCGCGCTGATCGCGGGCGGCCACACGTTCGGCAAGACCCACGGCGCGGCCGACCCGGAGGCCCACCTCGGCCCCGAACCCGAGGGCGCCCCCCTCGAGGAGCAGGGCCTGGGCTGGAAGAGCAGCTACGGCACCGGAAAGGGCGCGGACACCATCTCCAGCGGGCTCGAGGGTACGTGGACGCCCACCCCGACGAGATGGGACAACAGCTTCTTCGAGACCCTGTTCGGCTACGAGTGGGACCTGGAGCTGAGCCCCGCCGGTCTGTGGCAGTGGATCCCGAGGGACGGCGGTGGGGCCGGCACCGTGCCGGACGCCCACGACCCGTCGACGACACACGCCCCGACGATTCTGACGACGGACCTCGCGCTGCGGTCGGACCCGGTCTACGAGCCGATCTCGCGGCGCTTCCTGGAGAACCCGGACCAGCTCGCGGACGCGTTCGCCCGGGCCTGGTTCAAGCTGACGCACCTCGACATGGGCCCGATCCGGCGCTACCTCGGACCGCTGGTCCCCCGGGAGACGCTGCGCTGGCAGGACCCGGTCCCCGCCGTGGACCACGAGCTCGTCGGGGCGGCGGACATCGCCGCGCTCAAGAGCCGGATCCTCGCCTCCGGGCTGTCGGTCTCCCAGCTCGTCTCGACGGCGTGGGCGTCGGCCTCGACGTTCCGCGTCAGCGATAAGCGCGGCGGGGCGAACGGCGCGCGCATCCGCCTCGAGCCGCAGCGGGGCTGGGAGGTCAACGACCCCGACACGCTGGCACAGGTGCTGCGCACCCTGGAGGGGATCCAGGAGTCCTTCAACAGCTCCCGGAGCGGGGGCAAGAAGGTCTCGCTGGCCGACCTCGTCGTGCTCGGCGGAGCCGCCGCCGTCGAGCAGGCCGCCAGGACCGCCGGCCACGACGTCCAGGTCCCCTTCGCTCCGGGACGCACGGACGCCACGCAGGAGTGGACCGATGCGGAGTCCTTCGCCCCGCTCGAGCCGACCGCGGACGGGTTCCGCAACTACCGCGGCAAGGGCAACCGGCTGCCGTCGGAGCACCTGCTGGTCGACCGCGCGAACCTGCTGAACCTGAGCGCGCCCGAGATGACCGTCCTCGTGGGTGGCCTGCGGGTGCTGGGCGCCAACTGCCGGCAGTCGCCGCTGGGCGTCTTCACCTCGGCGCCCGGGTCGCTGACCAACGACTTCTTCGTGAATCTGCTCGACACGGGCACGGAATGGAGGCCGACGTCCGCGACCGCGGAAACCTTCGAGGGTCTCGACCGCGCCACCGGCGAGGTCAGGTGGACCGGTAGCCGCGTCGACCTCGTCTTCGGCTCGAACTCCGAGCTGCGTGCCGTCGCGGAGGTCTACGCGAGCGACGACGCACGGGAGAAGTTCGTGCGGGACTTCGTCGCCGCGTGGGACAAGGTCATGAACCTCGATCGGTACGACCTCGCTTGATTCCCCCACTCCTCCCAACGGCGGCACATCAGGTCCGAACGGTAGCTGGTCGCGGACGAACGGCATGAGCCGTCCGGTGTGATCCCTCCGGCGTAGCGTGCTTTGCAATACTAATTTTTTGCTCTTTCCGACGCGATTCCACTTTGCGTGGCGCGCCCCCTGACCGCCGATTACAGCCCGGCATCGGACGACGCAAAAAGGGAAATTTCGAGGTCAATTCGGATTCGGGATGAGGAGAGTGAAGCCCCGATGACGACCGCGCAGGAGCGGTCCGACCTGCTGAACAAGATCGGGTTGGCCGCACAGAACAAAGCAGCGCTGGGTCAAGTGCTGGGAACCGGAAGCATTGCGCAGGCCACCGAGGGACCGGACGGCCGCATGCAGGCCACAATCCGCATCAACCCGGATGAGCTGGCCTGGGATCCCTCCATTCTGGTCATGCCCCATGGAGGCGATATCGAGCTCGAGCTCGTCAATGACGACCTGAACACGCACTGCGCGCTCCTGCCGAGCAATGGCGACCGGAAGTTCATCTGGTTGGTGAACCATTCGCGAGGACGGGCGGCCCTCAACCTCGACGGGCCGGGCTACTACTGGTTCGGCTCGCCCACGGGCAATGACGAGGGTCGGGGACTGACCGGGGCCATCGTCGTCCTGGGGGACGCTCCGCCGGAGGCTCGCCTCGACCGTCCCGAGCAGCCGCGGCCGTAGGAAGAAGGAGGAGGAGCACATGACGACCGTCGACTACGTGGACGCGGGCTGGGCTGTCGACCAGGGAACCCTGAACTACAAGACCCCAGGGGGAGACGTCGCGCCGCCGGTAGTGGCCGACGTCGACTACGAGCGCATACTCAACGCCCGCGAGGAGCCCCAGAACTGGCTCACCTACTACGGCGCCTACAACGGGCAGCGGTACAGCCCGCTGGACCAGATCAACACGGAGAACGTCAAGCGCATCGGCCCCGCATGGGTCTTCCAGGCCGGCACGACCGGTCTGATCGCGGGCGCGTCGACCTACTCGTTCGAGGCCGCCCCGATCGTCGTCGACGGGATCATGTTCCTCTCCGGCTGGGACGGCTGGGTCTGGGCCCTCGACGCGAAGACGGGTGTGGAGATCTGGCGGTACAAGCATGCGGTCCCCTTCGACGTGTCCCTGTGCTGCGGGAACGTGAACCGTGGGGTCGCCGTGGCCCAGGGGAAGGTCTTCTTCGTCGCGGCGAACGCTCGTCTGCTCGCGCTCGACGCCACCAACGGCAAGCGGGTCTGGGACAGGACCTACGGAGACGTCCGGGCCGGGGAGAGCGCCACGCTCGCCCCGCTGGTCGTGAAGAACATGGTCATCGTCGGGAGTTCCGGCGGCGAGTTCGGCGTACGCGGCCACCTCGACGCGTTCGACCTCGGCACCGGCGAGCACCAGTGGCGCTGCTACATGGTGCCGAAGCCCGGGGAGCCCGGCTCGGCGACCTGGCCCGCCGATGGCGAGGCCTGGGCACGGGGTGGGGCGAACCCCTGGATCACCGGCACCTTCGACCCGGAGACGAACCTGCTGTACGTCGGCACCGGCAACCCGGCGCCCGACTTCGACGGAGAGGTGCGCCCGGGCGACAACCTCTTCACCGACAGCATCGTCGCCGTCGACGTGGACAGCGGTCAGATCCGCTGGCACTACCAGTGCACCCCGCACGACGTGTGGGACTACGACAGCATCGGCGAGTGCATCCTGTTCGAGCAGGACGGGCGCAAACTGCTCGGGCACTTCGACAAGAACGGCTACTTCTTCGTCCTTGACCGCACGAACGGTGAGCGGGTCCAGATCACCCCCTTCGTGGACCGCATCACGTGGGGGGCGATCACGAGGGACGGCCAGGTGACGGCCAAGGTGTACCCGGACAAGGAGGGAGTACCGGTCCACTTCTACCCGGGTCCGGCCGGCGCCAAGGAATGGACCCATGCGGCCTACAGCCCGAAGACCGGACTCTTCTACGTCCCGGTCCAGGACACCGGGGCCACGGCCACCCGGCGGCGCCGGGAGTTCAAGGAGAGCATTCCGTACTGGGGCGCGGGCGTTCAGGTGGACATCGAGGACATGGCGGGGTCCATCAGCGCGTTCGACACAGGCGGCGAGGAGAAGTGGCGCCGGCGCAACGAACTCCCGATGTGCGCCTCGGTGCTGGCCACCGGCGGCGACCTGGTGTTCGCCGGTAAACCCTCCGGGGAGTTCGTCGCGCTCGACGCCCGCACCGGGGAGACTCTGTGGCAGTTCCAGTGCGGAAGCGGCCACCACAGCAACCCGACCACCTACACGGTCGACGGCAGGCAGTACATCGCCGTGCCGGTCGGCTGGGGCGGATGGGCCGAGGGGTTCCTCCCCGGCATGCTCGGCGCGGGGCACGGAAGCGCCCTGATCGCCTTCGCCCTCCCGGAATCGTCGTAGCGCGTGACCGGAGCCTGCCCGATTCGGGCGGAGAGGAGGTGAATCCATGGAGTCTCAGCTCGCTGTGTGGGAGACGCCCGAGTTCGAAGAGATCGGAGTCGCCGCCGAGGTGACCATGTACGTCGCTCGGTTGGAGGAGGAGTAGCGGACCAGTGGACGTGGGGCGGCGCCGGACCTGGTCCGGCGCCCTCCGACGGCTCGGGACGGCCACGGACGGCCGGGCCGACGACGGACGGCCGGGCCGGCGACGGACCCGGATCTTCGACGAACGGAGTGCCGGCGTGTTGCTGCGAGTGCTGGGCTCGGCGGCGGGGGGCGGCTCCCCGCAGTGGAACTGCGGCTGCCCGGTGTGCGCCGCGGTCCGCTCCCGGGCCGGCCTCGCGCGCACCCAGTCGTCGGTCGCGGTCAGCGCCGACCGTCGCCGGTGGTTCCTCGTCAACGCCTCGCCCGACGTCCGCGCCCAGATCGAGGCCTTCCCCGGCCTGCACCCGCACGACGACCGGACGACGCCGCTTCAGGCGGTGCTGCTCACCGACGCCGAGCTGGACCACACGCTGGGCCTGCTTCTGTTGCGCGAGGCCCGCGCCCTGCGGCTGTACGCCACGCCGGCGGTGCGCGAGACCCTGTGCGTCGGCTCGGGGATTCTGCGCACGCTCGAGCGCTACTGCCCGGTCGAGTGGCGGGCAGTGACCCCCGGCGTCGGCCTTGCCCTGGCGGACGGGCTGTCCTGCCGGGCGTTCGACGTGCCCACCACCAAGCGCGACCGGTTCGGAGCCGGGGCGGACCACGGCCGCGTCGTGGGCTACCGGCTGACCGACGAGCGCAGCGGGGGGACGCTGGTGTACCTGCCAGGGGTGCAATCGCTGACGCCGGCGCTGCGCGTGGAGATCAAGGGCTGCGCATGCCTGCTGATCGACGGGACCTGCTGGCGCGACGACGAGCTCGTACGGCTCGGCCTGGCCGGCAGGACGTCCCGGGAGATGGGCCACCTGCCCATCGACGGCCCGGAGGGCAGCCTGGCGCAGCTCCCGTCGCTGAGCGTGGGGCGGACGATCTTCGTGCACATGAACAACACCAACCCGATCCTCCTGGAGGACGCGCCCGAGCGGCGTATCTTGGAGGAGAGCGGCATGGAAGTGGCCATGGACGGCCTCGAGGTCCAGGTGTAGTGCCGTGACGACGACAACCACGGGAACCGGCGCCGACGGCTTTGTCGAGACGTTGCGGGCACACTCGCGGCGCTACCACGACCAGCACCCGTTCCACGTCCGGATGAACGCCGGCCGGCTGAGCCGCCGGCAGATCCGGGGCTGGGTGGCCAACCGCTTCTACTACCAGGAGAACATCCCCCGCAAGGACGCCGCGATCCTTTCCAACTGCCCCGACCTCGAGGTCCGCCGCCGCTGGATCCGACGGATCGTCGACCACGACGGCACCACCGCCGGCGAGGGCGGCGTCGAGGCGTGGCTGCGCCTCGGCGAGGCCGCCGGGCTGACCCGCGAGGAGATCCGGGACCACCGGCACCTGGTGCCCGGGGTGCGGTTCGCCGTCGACGCCTACGTGAACTTCGCCCGGACCCGCCCGTGGGTGGAGGCGGTGGCGTCCTCGCTCACCGAGCTGTTCGCGCCCGACCTGATGGCGGCGCGGCTGGCCGCGTTCGAGCGGTGGTACCCGTGGATCGACCCCGAGGGCCTTGCCTACTTCCGCGCCCGCCTGGAGCAGGCCCCCCGCGACTGCGAGCACGCCCTCGAGGTGGTCACCGCGCACTGCCTCTCCGCCGAGTCCCAGGCGCGCGCCGTCGACGCGCTGTCGTTCAAGTGCGACGTCCTGTGGAGCCTGATGGACGCCATCGACCAGGCCTACCCGGAGTGACCATCATGGACCCGACCCATACCGGAACGACCCGGACCGGAACCAGGACCCGGCCCGGCACCGGGGTGTCCGGCTCGGAACGGCCCCGGCTGACGCGCCATGTCCGGCTGACCTTCTGCCCGACCAGGCAGCGTCGGATCCTGCTGCTCCCCGAGACGGTGGTGGTTCTGAACGGCAGCGGCGCGGACATCCTCGAGCTGTGCGACGGGCGGCACACCGTGACCGAGATCGTGGCCGAGCTGGGCGCGCGCTACCAGAGCGTTCCCGACGACGAGGTGCGGCAGTTCCTGACCCGGCTCGTCGCCCGGCGCTGGGTGGAGCTCGACGATGGATAGCCCGTTCGGGTTGCTCGCCGAGCTCACCTACCGCTGCCCGCTGGCCTGCTCGTACTGCTCCAACCCGCTGAACATGGGCGACTACCAGGACGAGCTGACCACCGACGAGTGGCGGCGGGTACTGGTCGAGGCCGGCGACCTGGGGATTCTGCAGTGCCACCTGTCCGGCGGGGAACCGCTGCTGCGGCGCGACCTGGTGGAGATCGTGGCGGACGCCCATGACCTGGGCCTCTACACCAACCTCATCACCAGCGCCCTCGGACTCTCGCGCCCGAGGGCCGAGCAGTTGCGGGCCGCCGGCCTGGACCACGTGCAGATCAGCATCCAGGCCGACGAGCCGACCAGGTCCGACCGGATCGCCGGAACCCCGTCCTTCCAGCGCAAGATCGAGGCGATGGGCGTGGTCAAGGAGCTGGGCTGGCCGCTCACCATGAACGTGGTGCTGCACCGGTACAACATCGACCGCGTCGCCGACGTGCTCGGACTGGCCGAGAAGGTGGGCGCCGACCGGGTGGAGCTGGCCAACACCCAGTACTACGGCTGGGCCTGGCGAAACCGTGACGCGCTGCTGCCGAGCCGGGCCCAGCTCGAGGCGGCCGAGGTCGTCGTGCGGGCCGCCCGCGAGCGGTTGCGGGACCGCATGGACGTCATCTACGTCCTCCCCGACTACTACAGCCGCTACCCGAAGCCCTGCATGGGCGGCTGGGCCTCCCGGCAGCTGACCGTGACGCCGAACGGCGACGTCCTGCCCTGCCCGGCCGCCCAGCCCCTGCCGTTGCCGCGGGCCAGCGTGCGGGAGGACCCTCTGGAGCGGATCTGGGCCGAGTCCCCGGTGATGACCGCGTTCCGGGGGACCGACTGGATGCCGGAGCCCTGCCGGAGCTGCCCCCGGCGGGAGCTGGACTTCGGCGGGTGCCGCTGCCAGGCGTTCCTGCTCACCGGCGACGCCGCCCGCACCGACCCGGTCTGCCACCTGTCGCCCGACCACGACCTGGTCGCCCGGGCGGTCGAGGCCGCCAACGCCGACTCGCGCGCCGACGCTCTTCGGCTGATCCCCCGCGCGCACCGGGTTCGCCGGCCGATCGGCCACCCGGGTGGAGCGGGCCGGTCCGCTCCCGGGGTCGGGTGAGCAAGCTAGCTGCCGAACACCAGCGGCAGCGTCACAGCGGCGATGATCAAGCTGACCCCGCTCAGCAGGTCCGAGCGGATCCGGACGAGGCGCGCCGCGGCCCGCCCGAGCTGGAGCCCGATCAGCGACATCACCGCCGTGATGAGGCCGAAGACGGGGGCCGAGAACCACGGCGAGAGCCCGAGCATCCCCAGGCTCGCCCCGGCGACCAGGTTGTCCAGGCTCAGCGTCAACGGGATGCCGAACAGCGCCCACGGATGGTCCAACTCGTCCGGCTCGGGGTTCCGAAGGGCCGAGATGACGAGGTAGAGACCGTATCCGCCAAGCGCGGCCGCGCCCACCGGATCGGCGACGCCCCCGACGGCCTCCCCGATCCGGCGACCGATCAACAGCCCGGTCAGGGGCATAATCGCGTCCCACAGCCCGAAGGTCAGCGCGACCTGCACCGCGCGCTTCAGACCGAATGGGACGGTGCCGAGCGCGATCGATACCCGGAAATTGTCGAGACTGAGTACAAAACCCAGGGCCAGCATTCCCCAGATCATGGCGACGCCGCTGCCCGATGACGACCGGCGCCGACAGGAACGACTTTGCCTCGGCTAGCATCCGCCATAGTTGGACATGATATCTCAGATGACCCACGGGATAAACCCTGCAAGCGGATTTCCGGCAGATTCTCGACACTACTCGCCCCATGGTGACCCACAGGCTTGCCAGGGTGCCTGACGAGCGCATTCACGGTGGGTCCGTCCGCTGCAGCGCGCGGGGCCCGCCACCTCATGGTGGTCCGCTCCCGGAAACACTCCCGCATCGCCGGAAAACCGCCGGAGCCAGGAGCCGACCCCGGACGAACCGGCGGTCCGGACAACTGATGTGTTTTCCCAGGAGGTGCGTCAGCAATTCCGTGCCCACGCGGAGGGGCCAACGCCACTTGCTCAAGCCAGGGCGATCCTCCAGGCGAGAGTTTGCGAGTAGTCAGCTGAGGCACTGGCACCAAGAAACACCCGTCCGGCATACGAATCAACGGACGGTCGGCAAGCGGGTTGAACCTGTACTGCGACAGAAGGGTCGGCTTCGGGATCACTTCAAGGGCAGCAGCGAAGTTGGGCTGGTCGAGCCAACCAGGACTGCAATATCCACCGTTGGAGTAAGCACCCCCGTGCAATAGTGGCCCTACACCTACGGCGTCGGTGACACTCGCGCCGAGCAGCTGCCGAAACGTCTCCTCGGAGAGGACTCCAATTTCTTTCGACCGCTGTAACCGTTGAAAAACGCGTCAGCCCGCGCCACTTCCTAGGAGTTCGGCCCTTGGTAAGGGAACTGTTCACAGGCAGTGCGGGTCAGGATTGAAAGCGGTGTCGCCGGCCGACTGTCCCTGAACTTTTCTGCTGGCGTGATCTTTCGGAAGAGCAAACAGCACCGTGCCGGGCCGGCTTCACGAGGGAGAATTGAACGATGAGTATTCCCGCACAGAAGGAAAGCGCAGGCAGTCGCAGCCAGAGCCCAAGGTGTAGTGGGCACCTACTCTCGGGTGCCCTTGCCTTCAAGGGCAAGTGATGTGGCGGCCATCGCTTCCAGAAGGGCTCGCTGCTTGAACCTACGCGCCTCATTCTTGAACATCTCGTAGGTGGTGTCATCCGGGTCAGCACTGACGATCACAGGATCATCACGGAGCTTCCGATCGATTTGTGCCGGTGATTTACGATCTGCAACGGAGTTGCCGTCGCTCATCGTGGTCAAGGTAGGGATCGTGCCACGCCCTGCTTACGCGGTCAGCGCGATGACGACTGTCAGGGCGGCGTCGTTCAGCGAGTCTGTCCGGTTTGATCACGTGATGCCGAGGGTGGCCGGGGGTCGGGTGGCGCTGCGCGCGTGGTGACGGAGGCCGGCGGCGATGCTGGTGTACCTGGCGAGGCGGAGGGCTCCGACGGCGAGGTTGCGCAGACCGGCCGTGGCCCGAGGAGCCGCCCCGGTGCGTACGCGGGAGGCGTCCTCGGCCCAGGCGGTGCCGCGCACGTGGTGGGTCTTGTTCCCGATGCCCGGTGCCGGCGCACACGGTGCGCGATCCCGGCGGCGTCTGCCTGCTCGGCGGCCAGGTCGGTGACCGCGTAGACACGCTCGAGGCCGGCCTTGCCGGTGGTGACGATACGGCGGCGCACGATCTGCACGGCCTGCGCGGCGTGCGGGAAGTCCAGTCCGGCCATGGCGGCAGTCCTGACCCTGGGGGTCGGACCCTCCGGGGAGGATCTCGTCGCGGCCGTGGGCGGTGGCGCGGGCCGTGCCCAGCAGCGGCACGTCCCCACCAGGGAGGCTTCTTCAGGCGCTGGTACGGCAGCGGCTGGTCCACCACCTGGACTCTCTGGGCCGGCCCCAGCATCGACCGCCCTGCGTGGACGATCACAGCCTCCTCCTGCACCCCCCCTTCGCTACTGGCCGACCTGGCCGAGAACCCCGCCCACGGCACCGGCACCCGGACGCACGCTCTCCCGTACGTGGAGATCGACCGTGACGTGCTCGCGCGGACCCTGGGCCTGACTCCGGCGGACGTGAGGCTCAGCGTGACCGACGGCCGGGTCGCGCTGGAGGGGGCCGTGCAGGCCAGAAGCCCCATCCCGGTGATCGAGGTGATCGAGCGGCTGTGCGGCGGGGTGGACGGCGTGATGTCCGTCAACAAGGACACCATCCACCGGTCCGACGGCACCCGGGGACACGCCCACCGCGTATGAGCCACCGACCGCACGCGCACCCAGCGCCGGTCCGTCCGGCCAAGGTCACTGACCGGGAGTGTCCCTTCCCCCGTTCACCGGCGCGTGCCACACCAGTCTGGTCCCGCCGCCGTCGGGCGTGGTCCACTCCAGGTCGCCGCCCAGTTTCTGGGCCCGCTCGGCCATGTTGGCCAGACCGCTGCGGCGGCCCCCGGACGGAATGCCCACGCCGTTGTCGGTGACCGTGACGCGTACCGTCCTGCCGTCGGTCTCCAGCACCACCTCCGCGCGGTCGGCGTGCGCGTGCCGGGCGATGTTGGCCAGCGACTCGGACAGGACGGCCACCACGTGGTCGGCGCTCTCCCTGGGCACATGGGTGTCGAGCAGCCCCTCCATCCGCACACTGGGCGCGAAGCCCAGCACCGGCGTGGCCTCCCCGACCACACGCACCGCACGCGCCCGCAGGCCGGGGGCCTCCTCACCACCGCGCATACGCAGACCGAAGATCGTCGACCGGATGATCCTGATGGTCTCGTCCAGGTCGTCCACCGCCCGCAGCACACGCTCCTTGGCCCCGGCATGGTCGATGAACCGGCCGGCGCTCTGCAGCGTCATGCCGGTGGCGAACAGCCGCTGGATCGCCAGGTCGTGCAGGTCCCGGGCGATGCGGTCGCGGTCCTCCAGCAGAGCGATCTGCTCCGCGTCCTGCCGCCGCTCGGCCAGCTCCATGGCCAGGGAGGCCTGCGCGGCAAAACCCCGCAACGGCTCCAGCTCCTTCTGCGAGAAGGCGGTCGCACCGGCCTCCCGGGCCAGCAGAACCACCCCCCGGACATGCCCGTCCGAGGCCCCGACGGGCACGGCCACGGCCGGCCCCAGGCCGGCGAACCGCGGCGGGCCGGCCGAGACCCGCGGATCATGCGCGACGTCCCGACTGCTCACCGGCGCCCCGCCGGCGAACGCCTCCCCGGCCAGGGTGCCCTCGACGGGCAGCACCAGGCCGCGGTGCGCCTCCGCCCGCAGACCGACCGCCAGTTCCACCGTGAGCGTGCCGGTGCCCCTCACCGGCGTCGACATCACCACCAGCGCCGCACCCGTGATCTCACGCGCGCGCTCGGCGATCAGCTTGAGCACCTCCGCCTGGGCGGCACCCGACATCAGACTGTGGGTGATCTCCGCGGTGGCCCGCAGCCAGCGCTCCCGCAGCCGCGACTCCTCGTACAGCCGCGCATTGTCGATCGCCACCCCCGCCGCCACCGCGAGCGTGGCCAGCACCGACTCGTCCTCCTCGTCGAACTCCAGCCCGCCCCGCTTCTCGGTCAGGTACAGATTGCCGAACACCTGCTCCCGCACCCGGATCGGGACACCCAGGAAGGAGTTCATCGGCGGATGGTGCGCCGGGAAGCCGTACGAGGCCGGATGCTCCGACAGCCTCGGCAGCCGCAGCGGCTGCGGACGGCGGATCAGCTCACCCAGGATCCCGTGCCCCTCCGGATACGGGCCGATCCGGGCGATGACCTCCTCGCCGACCCCGACGGTGTGGAACGCCGACAGCCGCCTGCCGTCCGGACCGATCACACCCAGCGCCGCGTACTCCGCGTCCACCAGGGCCGCCGCCGCCTCCACGATGCTGTGCAGCACCTGCTCCAGCTCCAGCTCCCGGCCGACGGAGAGCACCGCCTCCAGCAGACTGTGCACCCGGTCCCGGGTCCCGCGAGCGGCGTCCAGGCGCGCCTGCAACTCCTCCAGCAGCTCGTCCAGCCGCAACTGCGGCAGCCGCACACGGGCCTCCCCGGACTCCTCGGAGCTTCCCACCGCTGACCCTCCAGCCTCTGTGACGTGCCGGAAGCCGTTTCCGCTCCTCAGCCACAGTAGTCGCTGCGGCCCGGGCAGGTCGTCGGGCTTCGCCGCGCAGTCGGTCCCGGGCCCGGGCGGCGATGACGGCTGCCTGGATGCGCCGCTCCAGGCCGATCCTGGCGAGCAGACGGAAGACGTGGTTCTTGACCGTCTTCTCGGCCAGGTGCACCCGCCGGCCGATCCGGCGGCTGGTCAGGCCCTTGCCTTTCCAGGTATCCCGTGGGGGAGCGTCAGGGTGTGGCGGGGTCGGTGGATCCGTGGACGCGTTGGGGCTTCCGGGCGTCCGACAGGGCCGTTCGGCTCTGGCGACGCACCGCGGTTCACGCGCACCGTGAGAAGAAGCGGGAGACCTTCGTACGGAAGTGATCACGATGGAAGCCAAGCGTTGGACCGTGCAGATCTACATCACCGAGGAGGGCGACGAGACCCACGCACGTGCCGTGCTCACCACCCGTGACACATCGGCCGTCACCGGCCGCGGTGTGGCACGGCGCAACCCGATCGACAGGCCGATCCCGGAGATCGGCGACGAACTGGCCGCGAGCCGGGCCCTGGAGGACCTCGCCATCCGGCTGCACGACGTGGCCTCCGACGACATCGTCGAAATGACCGGCCCCGTGCGGGCCTGAGGACGCCACCTCACGGACCGCGCCACCGGCACGAACACCGGTGGCGCGGTCCTGTGTCTCATGACCGGTCCCACGGCCGGAGGCCGGAGATTCGGGACCGGAGATCCAGGGCGAGTGCCCGGCCCGCCCGGAGCCCTGTCACGGGACGTCTCGCAGGACGTCCCGACGGCGCCGGTACTCGTCCTCGTCGCTCTCTCCCCCCGGGCGAAGCGCTCGGCCAGCAGCTGTTCGAACGTGGGACGCCAGGCGTCGCCGCACGCCTGCGGCTGCCCTGCGCCGCGCTTCACGGTGCGCAGGAAGAAGCGGTACCCAGACCCCAGCCGTGCACCAGGCCGCTGGGCCGCGAGGTCACACCCGCTGTGGCACGACGGCCACCGGGCACCGCGCGTGGTGCAGCAACGTGTGGCCCGTCCGGCCCAGCTGGAGGCCGAAGTGCCCTGCCCTGCTCCGCGCC
This sequence comes from Streptomyces sp. JNUCC 63, assembly GCF_054366325.1. Classification (NCBI taxonomy): domain Bacteria; kingdom Bacillati; phylum Actinomycetota; class Actinomycetes; order Kitasatosporales; family Streptomycetaceae; genus Streptomyces; species Streptomyces sp. JNUCC 63. Next base: position 438,992 of record NZ_CM135963.1, read on the forward strand.
CCGACGATCACGAGATCGGCGGCGGCCGAGCGGTCCACCAGCACCTTGTGCGCCGGCCCCTCGACCGTCGCTCGACGCACCTGGACCGCGGGGTGCTGGTTCGTCGCCTCACGCAGTAGTTCCTCCAGCAGGGTGGCGGCGCGCTCCTCGTGCCCGCAGGCGGGCCGGCCGTCCGGTGCCGTGTCACCGGGCGCCCCGTGCGCGTGCGCGGGGCTGCGCCAGGCCCGTACGACGTCGAGGACACAGCCGCGTGCCCCGGCCTCGCGGAACGCGAATCGCACCGCCTCCTCGCCGGTGCCGGACTCGCCGGCGCCGAGCAGGATCCGCTCGTGCGTGCCGGCCAGGCCCGCCGGGATCGCCGGCGAGCCGGCTCACGACTGAGACGTCCCCGGAGCCCTCTGCCCCGGTCCCTCGGTGTCGCGCCCCGACCGACGCAGGCCTTCTGGCAGGCCGCTCCCCTGTTCGAGGAATCAGGGCCGAACGGCCCTGGTGCCGCAGCGGCCCGCGTGGTGTGCTGTAGGTGACGGGAAGGACCCGAGAAGGACGCGGAGAAGCGGCCGGACGGCCACGCACCGCACAATCAGGATCCGCGAGAAGCGGACCGGTCCTTCCCGTCGAGCCATGTCGTGCCACCGGACGTGTTGTTGTGCTGCGCGCAGGCCGCTTGGACGACGGCTGCCGCCGCGGCGCCCTGACGAACTCACCGACCGGCGGCGGCAAGACGAAGACCCGGGCTGCCCCAGCAAGCACTTTCGCAACGGCCCCTTGACCACGAGCCCCGGCGTCGTCACCAGGACGTGGGCAGGAAGGCCGAAGGAGCGGCACGCACGTGAGTGCGCGGCCGGTGGTCCCCCGGCCGCGCACTCGGGGTACGGATCGACGCCTCCCGCTCTCAGGCGTGCCGTACCGGGATGGCCCTGGTGCCCGCCTTCTTCTCCGGGACCGGGACCGTGATGGTCAGCACTCCGTCCTTGTACTCCGCGGTCGCCTCGTCGCCCTCGGCACCGGCCGGCAGCCGGACGGAACGGGCGAAGGTGCCGTAGCTGAACTCGGTGCGGTGCTTCTGCGTGGACTCCTCACTGCGCTCGGCGCGCAGGGTCAGGACCCCTTCGGTGACGGTGATCTCGACGTCCTTCTCGGGGTCGACACCCGGGAGTTCGGCCCTCAGGACGTACGTCCCGTCGGCCATGTGCTCCTCGATCCGGATGCCGTGCAGACCCGGGGCGTGCCCACCCGGGAATCCGGTCTCGACCCAGCCGAACAGGTCCGGCAGCGTCGGCCAGGCAGGCAGCCGCTCGATCATGCCGCTCATGTCGCCCTCCTCTCCTCTTCCATCATCCCGCCCGCGGACCGGTACGCGCGTGGGCCGGCCGGTCCAGGACGGGGTCCCATCGGCCCTGTCGGTGTCCAGGGCCACCGGACAGGCGGTGGATCCGGGACATGGCCCGCGGCGGCCGACTCCAGGTGTCGGTGCTCCGCCGGCTCGGCCACCTCTGGGACAGGGCCGGTGATTTCACGCGGTGACGCGTCGGCCGGTGACGGCGCGGGCGTCGATGCTCATCCATACGTCGCGCTCGCCGCCCACCCAGGGCGTGCTGTACGCGCGCTGCGTGAGCCGTCGTATCTCGTCGGGGTCCGTCACGGTCCGGGCGTAGCCACGTACCAGCACGCTCCAGCCCTCACCGGAGGCGTCGTCTATACAGTCGACTTCAAAACCCACCTGGCAGCCCGACGCCAGATACGGTGTCGTGCCTGGCGCGGTCCGGAAGACGATCGCGCCGTCCACGACGCTGTAGTTGACGGGCACGACGACCGGGCCCGAGGCAGTGGGCACCGCCAGGCGCCCCACACCATGCGTGGAGAGCAGCGTCCGGCATTCCTCCTGGCTCAGTTCGGTGAAGTGGGGCTTCCAGGACGCCCGGCCGACGCCCGGCGGCAGATCGGCCGCACCGCCGGTGAGTTCGCCGACCGTGGTCTCGAGCGCGGCGGCCAGCTTCGCCAGGGCGGCGGGGCCCGGTGCGGCCAGTGACTGCTCCTCGAGATAGGCGACGTAGCCGGGTGCCAGGCCCGCCCGGTCGGCCGTCTGCTCCAGGGTCAGGCCCAGTTCGGCCCGCCGCTGGACGAGGTGCCGCCCAAGGTAGCCCAGAGGCATGCCCTCCACCGTCTTCGGCACTATCTGTTCGGCCATGGCCCGTTCCTTTCTTGCTTGTCAGCGAACCGTCGGTGGCTTGTGTGCGGGCTGTCAGGTCTTTTCCGTACGGCCCGGTCAGGCCGGGGTCACGGGGACGACCTCGTGCTGCGGCCCGCCGAGGACGACCTTGAGCGCCCCGGTCTCGGCGGCGTGCGCGAAGACGTCGTACGCCTCCTCCATGCGTTCCAGCGGGAAGGTGTGCGTGACCAGCTGGGAGGCGGGCAGCCGGCCGGCGGCCGCCATCTTCAGCAGGACGGGCGTGGAGCAGGTGTCCACCAGGCCCGTGGTGATGGTCACGTTCTTGATCCACAGCTCTTCCAGGTGCAGGGTCGCCGGCTTGCCGTGCACGCCGACGTTGGCGACGTGGCCGCCGGGCCGCACCATGCGCATGCACACCTCGAAGGTCTCCGGCACCCCCACCGCCTCGACCACCACGTCCGCGCCGAGCCCGCCGGTGAGGTCGGCGACCAGCTGCTCGGGGGCCTCGCGGGCGTCGGCCACCGCCTCGGCGCCGAGCTTGCGCGCGGCCTCCAGCCGGGCCGGGGCCATGTCCACGGCGATGACGCGCTCGGGCGCGAACAGCCGGGCGGTGGCGATCGCCGCCAGCCCGACGGGCCCGGCGCCGACCACGGCGACGGTGTCCCCGGGCCCCACCCGCCCGTTGAGCACGCCGACCTCGTAGGCGGTGGGGAAGACGTCGGCCAGCAGCACGGCGTCCTCGCCGGCCACCGCCGCGGGCAGCGGATGCACGGACAGGTCGGCGAAGGGCACGCGGACGAACTCCGCCTGGGTGCCGTCGACGCGGTGGCCGAGGATCCAGCCCCCGCCGCCCAGGCACTGGCCGTACACGGCCTCGCGGCAGTAGCGGCACCGGCCGCAGGCGGTGATGCAGGAGACCAAAACCCGGTCCCCCGGCCGTACCGTGCGCACGTCGGCACCGATCTCGACGACCTCGCCGACGGCCTCGTGCCCCAGCACCGTGCCGGGGCGGACCTCGGGCACGTCGCCCCTGAGGATGTGCAGGTCGGTGCCGCAGATGGTGACGATGTCGACGCGGACGACGGCGTCGGTGGGCTCCATGACGTCCGGATCGGGGACCTCCTCCCAGGCGGACTGCCCGGGACCGTGGAAGACGTAGCCCTTCATACCGACCCTCACCCTCTCGTCATCGGGTCCTGCCGTCGAGTTGCCCCATAAGTCCAGCTTGCCCAGCAGACCGGGGCTGTGCTTGGGCCGGTCGGCCCCATCGGGCGGCCGACCGGAGCATTTGATCCGCGCGGCGCACGGCCGGTGGCAGGCCGTCGTGACGTGCCTGCCCGCCGACCCCCGTGGCGCAGGGCCGACCGGCCCGTTTTCGCCGGCCAGACAGGTCCGTTCGGCCCCTGGACGTTGCCTGGCCAGCCCATGTGGCACCGCGTCCGTCGCCGGCACTGTCGGAGACACGGGGCGACGAGGAGGAGGTGGCGAGCGATGAGCGGCAAGAAAGGCGTGAGGTGTACGCGCGAGCGGCTGTGCATCTCGTCGACCGGGCACCGCTCCGGGACCGCTCGGCCACGCCGAGCGGAGAACTGATGCGCCCGCTCGCCCAGGTCACGACCACCGTCCCCCGGCGAACCGGCCGCCGACCTGGTGGCCCGCCCGGACAGGCGTGGACAGCGCAGAGCCCTGGTCCTGGGCGACGGGCACCTCGCCGGCATCGTCACCCTCACCGACGTGAGCCGCGTCCTGACCCAGCTGACCACGACCACCCGGGTCGACTCCCTCAAGTGCGGGAGCCACCGCGGATCGCGATGGCTCCCGCACGGCCTCGTGCGACCTCATGCCCGTGCGCTCACGCCCCGTTCGGGCACCACGGCGACCGGGCAGGGCGAGTGGTGCAGGACGGTGTGGGCGACCCGGCCGAGCCGGAGCCCGAAGTGCCCCGCGCGACGGCGGGCCCCGACGACCAGCAGATCGGCCTCCCACGCGACGCCCAGAAGCACCCGGCGGGCCGGCCCCTCCATGACGCAGCGCTGTACTTCCACCTCCGGCAGGACATCCCGCAGCGCTGCCTCCAGGGCTTCGGCGGCCCGCTCCTCATACACGTGCTCGGGTTCTCCGGTAATCAGGGGGTGGTCGATCGTCTCGTGCGCGGGGCACCGCCAGGCCCGTACGGCCTCCAGCACGGCCCCGCGCCGCTCGGCCTCCTGGGCGGCGAAGCGCACCGCCGCCGCCGATTCGTCCCCGACGCCGACGACGACACGGCCGTGCATCGCGGGGAGGGCCTGGTTGTCGTTGCGGGCGCGGACCACGATCACGGGGCAGTCGGCATGCCCGGCCACGAGCAGGCTGACCGAACCGAGCAGCAGGTCCACCACGCCGCTGCGGCCACGGCTGCCCACGACCAGGGCCGAGGCGTTCTTGCCCTCCCGCACGAGCACGTACTCGGGGGATTCGGGCAGGGCGGCCATACTGATCTGCAGGCCGGCCCGCCGCCGGCGGGCGCGGTGGGCGGCGGCCCGGACGACGACCTCGGCGAGCTCCCGTGCGAGCCCGGCGCCCTCGATGGGGGTCCCCCCTGCTCGAGCGGAGCCGAGAGCTTGGGGGAGTTCCCGCAGCGAGGCGTACACCACCCGCAGGGGCACGCCGCGCAGAGCGGCCTCGTCGGCCGCCCAGTCCACGGCCCGCAGGCTGGATTCGGAGCCGTCCACACCGACGACCAGCGGAAGGTCCATGGTCCTCACCTTCCCTCACCGGGGATCGGGGTTTCGGTCGTGCGCGACAACCGCGACGGGGACGGCTGCGTGGTGCAGCACGGCGTGGGCGACATGACCGATGTGGGTGCCGAACAGCCTGCGGCGCACGCACCGACCCACGACGACCAGGGAGGCCTTCCGGGAGGCGTCCACCAGGAGCTGGGCGGCACTGCCGAACCGCGCGTCCTCGAGCACCTCGACGTCCGGGTACGTCTGCCGCCACGGGCGCAGTGCCTCGGCCAGTACGGCGGACTCCCTCACCGCCACGGACTCGTACGGCTCGGCGTCTTCGGGCATGGTGTGCCCGGAGGAGGGCTGGGGATACCAGCCGTGCACTACGCGCAGCGACGCGGTCCGGCGCACGGCCGCGTCGAAGGCGAACCGGATCAGGCCCTCGTCCGGGCCGACGCTGTCCAGGCCCAGCACGACGGGCCGGAAAGCGGCCGCGGCGGACGGCACGCCGACGGGGTCCGTCTCGTGCTCGTCCGCGGCTTGCTCCCCGGAGCGGACCAGGACCACGGGCCGTTCGGCGTGCGCCACGACCGAGAGGCCGACGGAACCCAGGACGAAGCCGCCGACACCGCCCAGGGCCCGGGAGCCCAGCACCAGTAGTTCGGCTTCCTTCGCTGCCTGGCAGAGCACTTCGACGGGACGGCCGGGCACGTGCTCGGTGATCACTTCGACACCGGCGTGGCGCAGCCGCAGGCCTTCGGCAACTTCCCCGAACAATTGTTCGGTCCAATCCCGGTCGGTCTCCGCACCGAGGAGCGGTGCCTGCGCCAGAGGCTGCCAGACGTGGATGAGCTTCAACGGCAACCCGTACAGCTTGGCCTCGCGTGCCGCCCATTCGGCGGCGGCCCGGCTCTCGGACGAACCATCGAGACCTACGGTGACGGTGCGCGGCATGGTCTCCACCTCCTGCTGCGGGTGCGGGCAGGCACCGGCCACCCGCGTCTCACCGGCTCTCTCACGGTCCTACGACGGGCTCCGGCCCAGGAGGGGCCGAACGGCCCCAAGGTGGTCCGGGCGTCCTGATCCGCCCGGGCGGAACCCCCTCGTCTCGCGGGTCGCCTCGTTGGTCAGGCACCGCGCACTGGGTACCGATCGGCCCTTCCCTCCCGCGGACGGCCCGACACCCCGTTCAAGAACGTCGTCCGGACTCTGGCCGACCACGATGTGACCGCTGTACCCGTCGTCGACGACCTCGGCCGCCCCGTCGGGGTGGTGTCGCTGCGCACAGTGGCCGGCCGGCCCGACCCGGCCGGGCTGCTCCCCCAGTCCCGCCCGGAGGGCCCGGAGGAAGTACCCGACGGTGCCACGGCCGAGGAGCTCATGACAGCTCCACCGGTGTGTGCCCGCCCGGAGTGGAGCGTTGTCGAAGCCGCGCGCACGATGGACGCCCACGAGGTCGAGCGGCTTCCCGTGGTCGACGAAACGGGCGTCCTGGTGGGGATCGTCAGCCGCGATGACCTCTTGCGGATCTTCCTGCGCCGCGACGAGGCGATCCGCGAGGAAATCACCGGCGAGGTCCTCGTCCGGACTCCGGGTCTCTCCTCGGCCGACCTGACGGTCACCGTGACGGACGGCCGGGTCGCTCTCAGGGGCATCGTGGAGGCCGAGGGCCTCATCCCGGTGATCGAGCGCCTGTGTCACAGAGTCGACGGGGTGGTCTCTGCCACCGCGGACATCACCTACCGCGCCGACGACACGAGCGGTCGCTCCGCTCACCGCTGAAGTCACCCGCCACGCACCGGCCACCCGGAAGGCGGACCGCAATGGGGAACGTGCCGCCGGCCGGCGCGGAGGAGCGCCTGCTCGCCGAGGCGGTCGCGGGCCTGCGCGAGCGGTATCCGGAGGTGCGCGTGGAGCAAAGGGCTGTGAACGGCCCCACCCGTCAGGCACTGATCCAGGCAAGTTACACCGCTCAGCTCACCGTCGTCGGCTCGCGCGGGCGCGGAGGCTTCACCGGACCGATGCTGGGATCGGCAGCCAGGCGCTGCTTCAGCATGCGCACGGGCCCATGGCGGTGGTGCGCGAACGCAACGAAAACGAAGAGGACATGCTCTGATTCGGGAGGCCTTGATGGCTTACACCGATGGCCGAAAGCCGATCGTGGTCGGTGTCGACCCCGATCCGCACAAGCGGATGGCGCTCGCCTGGGCCGCGGACGAGGCGAACCGGCGCCACCTGCCCCTGCTTCTTGTGCACGCACAGGGACTGCCGACCGCCGGGTACCGGCCACGTGGCGGGCTCCCTTCCTGGGAGAAATGGAAGGACGAGTTGCACGCGGCCGGTGATCACACGCTCAAGGAGGCCGTCACCTTCGTCGAGTCCCGGCATCCACGCCTGGAGGCATCCGGGCTGCTGGCCGAGGGATCTCCGGCCTGGGTGCTGCGCGAGCAGGCCCGGCATGCGACAGCCGTGGTGGTGGGGTCCTGGCATCTGAGCACCAGGCAGGAGCTGTTCACCTCCGCGGCGGTCGGTCTGACGCTCGTCGCCCACGCCGCCTGTCCGGTAGTGGTGATACCCGAGCCGGAACACGTCACCCAGCAGCCGCCGTACTTCGTCGTCGGCGTGGACGGCAGCGCGCACTCGGCCGCTGCCGTCGACCTCGCCTTCGAGGAGGCCGCCCTGCGCGGCGCGGTCCTTCGGGCCCTGTACGTCTGGCACCCTCCGGTGCTCGACATCTTCGACGAGCACACGGCCGTTCAGGAGCGCCGTCGTGTCCTGTCGGAGACGGTGGCCGGGCGGACCGCCGCCCATCCGGAAGTCGAGTTGCGCCACGAGGTCGTACGCGGGCATCCGGTGCAGGTCCTCACCGAGGCATCCGCGCACGCTCTCGGCCTGGTCGTGGGCACGCGCGGGCTCGGCGGCTTCAGCGGCATGCTTCTGGGCTCGGTCAGCCAGGGCGTTCTGCACCACGCCCGATGCCCGGTCATCACGGTGCCGTACGAACACCGTGAGTAGTCCTCTCCCGGCCACTTCGATCAGGACGTGAGGTGGTTGTGCACCTCGACCACGTCGTCGATGTCCTCCACCTCCGCCACCAGCCTGGCCGTCGCGGCCGGCGACATCCGGCCGGTCAGCTCCACCACGCCGTCGCGCACCGTCACCTCGGCGGCGTCACGGTCGGCCGGGGAGCAGAAGGCGCGGATCCTCGCCTCGATCTCCTTGCGAATCCCGGCGTCATCCCTGATGAGGGCCTGGAGCAGCGCATCGCGGCGTACGACGCCGACCAGGCGCCCGTCATGGTCGGTGACCGGGAGCCGCTTCAGACGCGACAGCGCCGCGAGCCAGGCGGCCTCGGCGACGGTGGCGCCCGGCAGCACGGTGATCGCGGGGCTGGTCATCAGGTCCGCTGCCGTCTCACCGCGGGCCTTGTCGTGCAGCCGCCGCTCCCTCAGCCTGCCGATGCGTCCGTGCCGGTGACCGGAAGCCTCGAAGGCGACCTTCGCCAGCAGGTCGGACTCGGACACCATGCCGACCACCCGGTCGTCGGCATCGACCACCGGAACCGCTCCGACGTGCTCGCGCGCCAGCAGACGGGCGATGTCGCGGTACGACAGGTCGTCCCGCATGGATGCGGCGGGTATGTCCATCACGTCCCGTACGAGTGGGGGCTCGGCGGGCTGCTGCAACGGCCGCTCCTCGGGGGAGCCGCCGGTCTGCTGTCCCGCCGGGCTCGTGCGTGTGGTCGCGCCACTCCGTGCCTGCGGGCCCTGCCGCTCGGCCCCCGCGTGTTCGGCCGAGACCGTGGCGACAGCGCCCAGATAGCGCAGAAGCAGCTCCTGCCGCTCCTCTTCGCCGGGCCGCGAGTGGCGTGACGGCACGGCACGGCGGGCCTCGGTGTCCGTGGCGTGGTTCTCGTGCTTGTTCACGGCAGCCTCCGGCATCCGTCGGGTCGCCTACGGTCCCAGTCTCGCGCTCCACGTGTCCCGGCCAAGAGCCGAACGGCCCTGGTGGAGCAGCACCACGGTCCCTTCTGGTGCGAACCGGCACGAGAAGTGGTGAGACTGGGGAACGGCAGGTGCGGACCGGCAGGAGGACGCTCGTGATGAACCTGCGGAACTTCCTCGCTCGGTTCCGGCCGACCGGCACACCAGGAGCGGCCGTCGCCGGAGTGCCCGCCGACCGGGCGGCGGAGCGCGCCGCGGAACTGGAGCCCCCTCTGACCCGGCTGACCGAGGTCCAGCAGGAGGCGGCCCGGATCCGGACCGCGGCAAACCGTGAGGCCGAGGCGATACGGCAGAGCGCCGCACGGCAGGCGGCGCAGATCGTGGAGGCGGCGCGGACACGAGCCCCGCAGGTGCGCCGCCAGGCTGCCGCGCCCGTGCTGGGTGTCGCTCGGCGGGATGCGGAGGGTATCCGGGCGGCCGGAGAAGGCGCCGCCTCGCTGGTGCGCGAGCTGGCCCGGGAGCGCATGGGCGCCCTGGTGGAGCGCGCGGTGGCCGACGCTCTGCGGACCACGGACCGTCCGGGGGCAGCACCGTGAGCGCCGGGTGGGTCGCCGGAGTCGTCCGGGCCCGCGCCCTGGTCGGCCGGTGTCCCGGCCCGGCCGGGGCACGCGGAGTGGCGGCGAGCGGCACGCTCGACGACGCGCTGCATCTCCTGGCCCGGACGCCGTACCGCAAGTACGTACGAACCACGGTCTCCCTGCCCGAGGCGCAGCGGGCGGTCAGCGCCACGCTGCTGTGGCATCTGCGGGTGCTGGCGGGCTGGCTGCCCCAGGGCGGCGCCCGCTTGTTCCGCCCGCTCGCCGCGGGTTTCGAGATCTCCAATGTCGCCTCCCGGCTGTCGGCACGGGACGGTCCCGGCACGGACTCCGAGGCCCCGGTGTGGCAGCCGTACCAGCTCGGTGCCCTCGAAACGGCTTGGCGGACCCTGCAGCGTGCGTCGACACCGGCCGCACTGCGTGCCGCGCTGGCGGCCTCGCCGTGGGGCGACCCGGGCGCGGAGACGCCGTGGGCGCTGACCACAGGTATGCGGATGGCGGCTGCCCGGCGGACCGCCCAGGTCGTGCCGTTCGCACGGCGCTGGGCGCAGGGGCGCGCCGCCCTGCTGACCGCGCGCGAACGGTTCCTGCACCAGCGCCGGCTGCCGGGGCCCGTGCAGCGGAACGCCGTGGCGCTGCTGGGGCCCCGGGCCGTCGACGCGCCGTCGTTCCGCGACTTTCGCGACCGACTGCCGTCCGCGGCTCGCTGGGTCCTCAAGGACGTCGGGGAGCCGGGGGAGCTGTGGCGGGCCGAGGCCCACTGGTGGCGTCGGCTCCATCGGGACGGCGCCACGATGCTGCGCGAGGGCGGGTACGGGCCGCAGGCTGTCGTGGGGGCGGTCGCGGTGCTGTCCGTGGACGCCTGGCGGGTGCGGGCGGCCCTGGAGTCGGCCGCCCGGGGCGCGGGTCCGCTGGAGGAGTTCGATGCCCTGGTCTGAGGCGATGACGCCGGTCCGGATGCGGCGCGTGGCGGTGATCGTGCCGTACGCAGCGCTGCGGGAGTCGCTGGTGCGGATCGCCGAGGCGGGCTGTGTGGAGCTGGACCGGGTGGAGGAGGCGGCCCCCGGGCCGGCGGCCCGGAGGCTGCAGCGCCTCCAGAGCCGTCCCGACGGGACCTCACCGCCGGCCGCGGGTGCCGTGCCGTCCGCCGGTCGGGCTCCGGTGCTGGCCGTCTCCACTCCCGACCTGGACGTCCTCGAACAGCGCCGCAGTCTGGGGCTGCTGGCGGGTGAGGCGCAACTGGAGGAGCGGGCCCGGGGCTCGGTTCTGCGCGGTGAGGTGGTCGCGCTCGCGGGCTGGTGCCCGGTGACCGAGGTACCGCAACTTGCCCGGCGGCTGGCCGACGTCGGGGGTGCGCTGATGCCGCTCCGGTCCCCACCCGGCACCGATGCACCGACCCTGCTGCGGTCGGCGCCGTCCGCGTCGTTCACATCGTTGGTGACGACGTACGGCACACCGCCCTACGCGGACGTCGATCCTTCGTGGCCCGCCGGAATCACCTATGTCGTGATGTTCGGGATCATGTTCGGGGACGTGGGGCACGGGGCACTGTTGCTGCTGGGTGCGTTGGCGCTGCGGCTGGGACGGCCCCGCAGGGCGGCACGGCTGGGCCGCTTGTGGCCGTTCCTGGCCGGTGCTGGGCTGGCGGCCATGCTCGCCGGTGCCGCCTACGGTGAGTTCTTCGGGCCGACGGGTGTGCTGCCGGTGCTGTGGCTGAACCCCCTGCACAGCCCTGCGCGTCTGCTGGCCGCCGCGGTCGTCTTCGGGGCGGGACTGCTGGTCCTCGCCCATGTGGCCGGTGCGGTCAACCGCTGGCGCGAGGGCGGCCCGGGCAAGGCGTTGTACGCGGCGTCCGGCGGGGCCGGGCTGCTGTTCTTCCTGGGGGCCGTGGTGTCGGCGGCAGGGGTGGCCCTCCACCAGCCGGCCATGGCCCTTCTCGGAGCGGCGTGCGCGGCGGCCGGTCTGGTGCTGGTGGCGGTGGGCCTGCACGGGGCCACGGCGGGGGGCTTCGCGGGGTTCGCCGAGACCGGGGTGCGGCTGTTCGACGTGGTGGTGCGCGCGGGTACCAACACGCTGTCGTTCGCGCGGCTGGCGGCGTTCGGCCTCACCCATGCGGCGCTCGCGGACCTGGTGTGGCGCGGCACCGCCGGCTTGGCCGGGCGAGGTGCTGCCGGGATCGCCGGGGCGGTGGCGCTGTTCGTCGTCGGCACGGCCGCCTCGTTCGCCCTGGAGGCCCTGGTGGCCGGGGTGCAGGCGCTGCGGCTGGAGTTCTACGAGATCTTCTCTCGGATCTTCGAGGCGGAGGGCCACCCCTTCCGTCCCTGGCACGTCCCGACGGCGGTGCGGGGTGAAACGGAAACGGAGGCGACCGAGTGCTCACCTGGTTGATGGTCCTGCCCGTACTCGCCGTGGCGCTCGGCGCCGTCCGGCTGGTGCGGCGGCATCGGGCGAAACGGGCGTTCCGCTGGCTCCTCGCCACGAATCTCGTCCTGCTGACAGGTGCCTGTGTGCTGCTGGCCACCGCTTTGTCGACGCCCGCGCAGGGCGCGCAGGTCCAGGCCGCCGCGCCGGCTGCCGTCAACGGTTCCGCGCTGATCGGGGCCGCCATCGCGGTGGCCGGCGCGTCGATCGGGGCGGCCATCGCCGTCGCCTACACCGGGGCCGCGGCGCTGGCCGCGCTGAGCGAGCGCCCCGAGATGTTCGGCCGGGCCATGGTCATCGTCGGCCTGGCCGAGGGCATCGCCGTCTACGGACTGGTGGTCGCGATCCTGCTGATCGGGAAGGCGTGACGATGGGCACGGTGGCCGCCATCGGCACCCGGGTCCGGGTGAGCGGGCTGGCCCTGGCCGGTGTGGACGTCCGGGTCGCGGAGGACGCCGAGGCTGTCCGCCGGGCCTGGCGGGCCCTGCCGCCGGGGGTTTCGCTGCTGATCGTCACGGCGGAGGCGGCCGAGGCCCTGAAGGGCGCGACGGGCGGGGCGCGGGAACCGGATCCCTCCCGGCCGCTGACCGTGGTGATGCCGTCATGACCGCGCCGGCCGATCGTCGTGGCACTGCCCGGAGCACCCCGGCCGACGCGCTGGAGCCGGTGCGGGCCGCGCTGCTGCGCGCCGCGCGTGCGGACGCCGACGCTGTTCTGGCCCGGGCGCGGACGGACGCGGACGAGGCGTTGCGGGCGGCGCGCGCGGAGGCGGACGCGTTGCTCGCGCGGGCCCGGGAGGCCGGTGCGGCGGACGGTGCCGCCGCGGCGGCCCGGGAGCGGGTGCGGGCGCGGCAGGACGCCTGGGCGCGGGAGTTGTCCGCACGTGCCGAGGTCTACGCGGACCTGCGCGACAGGGTCCGTGCGGGGGTGCGCACGGTCCTGGCGGACCTTGCGGTCCGGGCTCGGCTGGAGCGGCGGGCCCGGGCGCTGCTCGGAACCGGCGCGGAGGTCACGGCCGCCGCCGGCGGCGGGGTGACGGCGACGGCGCCCGGCCGCCGCGTCGACCTGTCGGCGGACGCCCTGGCGGACCGGGCCCTGGAGCGGCTCGGCGCGCAGGCGGAGTCGCTGTGGGCGTCATGACGCCGGCGTCCGCCGCGGCGGGCCGCGGGTCCGGCGGCGGCGAACCGGCGTACGTCCTGCGGGTGGCGGGGCCCTTGGTCGAGGTCGCCTGCGCCGCCGGTGTCGCCATGCACGACGTGGTCCTGCTGGGCGAGGCCCGGCTGCCGGGCGAGGTGGTGGCGATCGACGGTGATGTGGTCACCGTCCAGGCCTACGAGTACACAGGCGGCCTCGCACCCGGCCGTCCGGCCCGCCCGCAGGGCGGGCCGCTCGCGGTGCAGCTGGGACCGGGGCTGCTCGGCGGCGTCTTCGACGGTCTGCTGCGCCCGCTCGCTCACGCCCGGGACCTGCTCGTGCCGGGTGAGCGGAGTACCGCACCGGACGTTCGCACGTGGCGGTTCACTCCGCGGGTGGCCGAGGGGGCGCGGGTCGCGGCGGGGGACGTCCTGGGCGACCTCGGGGCGGCGGTGCCCCTGCGCGTCCTGGTGCCGCCGGGGTGCTCGGGGGTGGTGACGCGGGTCGCGTCGGCGGGAGACCTCGCCGAGGACTCGGTGGTCGCCGTGGTGGACGGGAGGGAGGTGCGGATGGTCCAGAGCTGGCCGGTGCGCCGTCCCAGGCCGGTGCGGGAGCGGTTGCCGGCCGATCTCCCGCTGCACACCGGTCAGCGGGTCGTCGACCTGCTCTTCCCGGTGGCTCGCGGCAGCACGGTCGCCGTGCCCGGCGGTTTCGGCACCGGCAAGACCATGCTGCTGCAGCAGATCGCCAAGTGGTGCGACGTCGACGTGATCGTGTACGTCGGCTGCGGAGAGCGCGGCAACGAGATGGCCGACGTCATCGAGGAGCTGTCCGCGCTGACCGACCCCCGTACCGGGGGCCGTCTGGCGGAGCGCACGGTCACCGTGGCGAACACCTCGAACATGCCGATGATGGCACGGGAGGCGAGCGTTCACACGGGCGTGACGGTCGCCGAGTACTTCCGTGACATGGGGCTCGACGTGGTCGTGATCGCGGACTCCACGTCCAGGTGGGCGGAGGCGCTGCGCGAGTTCGCCTCACGGATGGGCGAACTGCCCGCCGAGGAGGGCTACCCGGCGGGTCTCGCCTCGGAACTGGCCGCTTTCTACGAGCGGGCCGCCCCGGTGCGTGCCCTCGGCGGCGCCACGGGCTCCGTCACCGTCATCGGTGCCGTGTCCCCGCCGGGCGGTGACCGCACCGAACCGGTCACGGCGCACACCGAACGGTTCGTGCGCTGTTTGTGGAGCCTGGACCGGGACCTCGCCTACGCGCGCCACTATCCGGCGGTCTCCTGGGCGGAGTCGTTCTCGCGGGACGCCGCCGTGTCGGCCGCCGCGCACGCGCGGGCCGGTGACCCGCAGTGGGCCGAGCGGCGCGGGCGGGTGGCCGGGCTGCTCGCCGAGGCGGACCGGCTGGCCGATCTCGTGGAACTGGTGGGCGTCACGGCGCTGCCGCCGCGGGAGCGGGTCAGTGTACTCGCCGGCCGGCTGCTGCGCGAGGGGGTGATCCAGCAGAACGCGCTGTCGCCGTCGGACGCGTACTGCACGCCCAGGAAGACGGCGGCCCTCGTGGAGGCGGCCCTGACGGTCATCGACCGCTGCGGGGAACTGGTCGACTCCGGTGCGCAGGCGGAAGCCGTCGAAGCGGTCGACTACACACCGCTGCTCCGGGCCCGTGAGGAGGCGGGTCCCGGGGAGACCGCTCCTGTGGTGGCGGCCCGGGACACGGTACTGGCACGGCTCGGTGAACTGGCGTGAGCGCGCCCGGTGAGATCGAGTACACGGGGGTGCGGGAACTGCGCGGCCCGCTCGTGGTGGTCGAAGGGGTGAGCGGCGTCGGCTGGGACGAGTTCGCCACGATCGTCCTCGACTCCGGCGAGCGGCGGCACGGCCTGGTACTCGAGGTGGACCGGGACCTGGCGGTCGTGCAGGTCCTCGAGGACACGGCGGGGATGGACCGGGCCGGCACACGCGTCGCGTTCTCCGGCACCCCGCTGCGCATCCCGGTCGGCGTCGGCTGGCTGGGCCGGGCGTGCAACGGACGGGGGGAACCGGCGGACGGCGGCCCCCCGGTGCTGGGTTCCGTGAACGCGGCGGTCGGCGGTGCGCCGATCAACCCGGTGCGCAGGGAGCCGCCCACCGAGCCGGTACTGACCGGTGTGGGCGCCATCGATGTCCTCACCACCCTCGTACGGGGCCAGAAACTGCCGGTGTTCTCGGCCGCCGGCCTGCCCCATCTCGAACTCGCGGTGCAGATCGCCGCCCAGGCGACCAGCGGCGGCGAGGCGTTCGCCGTCGTCTTCGCCGGCATGGGGCTCACGCACGCCGACGCGGCGTTCGTCCGCGACGGACTGGCCGAACGCTCCGCGGCCAGGGAACTGACCCTGCTCCTCAACACCGCGGACGACCCGGTGATCGAGCGGCTGCTGACCCCGCGGCTGGCGCTCACCGTCGCCGAGCACCTCGCCTTCGTGGAGGGCCGCCATGTCCTGGTGGTGATGACCGACATGACGGCCTACTCCGAGGCGCTGCGCGAGGTGTCCGCCGCGCGGGGCGAGATCCCGGCCCGGCGCGCCTACCCCGGATACCTCTACAGCGACCTGGCGTCCCTGTACGAGCGGTGCGGCAGAATCAGGGGCCGCCCGGGATCGGTGACCGTGCTGCCGGTGCTCACGATGCCGGCGGGCGACATCACCCACCCCGTGCCCGACCTCACCGGCTACATCACCGAAGGCCAGATCGTCCTGTCCGCCGAGGTCCACGCCCGCGGCACCTATCCGCCGGTCGACCCGCTCGGCTCGCTGTCGCGTCTGATGCGCAAGGGAGCGGGGGCGGGGCGGACCCGCGAGGATCACCCGCACCTCGCCGCGCAGCTGATCGCCGCACTGGCCCGCGCCCGTCAGGTGCGAGAACTCGCCGACCTGATCGGACGCCCGGCGCTGAGCCCGGCCGACCACCGCTACCTCGACCTGGAGGAGGCGTTCCTGCACCGGTTCCTCGCCCAGGGCACGGACGAGAACCGGTCGCTCGACGACTCCCTGGACCGTGCCTGGGAGGTGGTGCTGACCCTGCCGAGCAGCCAGCTCGGCATGATCCCGACGGCCCTGCTCCAGGCCCGTCGCACCCCTGGCGAAGACCACGCGGACAGGGAGGACACGGACGTGGAAGGCACGCCGTCATGAGTCCCCGCCGACGCCTGGCAGCGCCGGGGCGCGCCGAGCGGCTGCGGCTCCGGCACAGTCTCCACACCGCGCTGCGCGGAGCGGACCTGATGGAACGCAAGCTGCGGCTGTTGCTGGAGCGGGAACGCGCGCTCACACGCCGGGCGGACGAGGCAGGCCGCATCCTGCGGGAAAGGCTCACCGAGGCCGACACCTGGCTCGTGCGCGGGGTGCTGATCGGCGGCGAGCGGGCCCTGACCGAAGCGGCCCCGGCCGACCGGGCCGCTGTCGACGTGGAATGGACCGTCCTGATGGGCGTACGTCACCCGTCCGCCGTGTCCTGGACGCCGCCCGAACGCTCCCTTGGGGAGCGCACGCCGGGCAACACCGCGCTCGCCCACGCGGAGACGGCCTACCGTGCCGCGGTCCGCGCCGCCGCCGAGTACGCCGCCGCTCGCACCGCGGCCGAGCTGATCGCGGTCGAGGCGGAAAGGACCCGGCAACGGGTCCGCGCCCTCCGCCGGCACTGGATTCCCCGGCTGAGGCGCGAACTGGCCGCGGTGGAACTGGCTCTGGAGGAAGCGGAACACGAGGAGGCGGTACGGCGCCACTGGGCCGCCACGTCACACGATCGGCCACGGCGCTGAACCGCGGGAGCCCAGCGCATCCGCCGGGGCACCCAGGGGTGCGGAACCTGAACGCCTTGAACTCACTCGTCGGCATCGGCGCAGGCCGTCCCACAGCACCCGTTCCCGCAGGCGGTGGTCGCTCTCGGTCACGGAGGCGGTGTCGAACCGCATGGTGGTGCGGGGCCGGTGGTGTACGCCGGCCGGCCGGGGATTCTGTGACGGCGAAGGAGCCCCGGGCTCCGTACAGGGCGTCGACCGGCGCCGCGCCTGTCGTTCACCGCCCGCCCATGGCGTGGTGTGGCGCGTCGGATGGGCCCGCGCACGGCCTCGGGCCGCGTCACGACGCTCGCGGGGCCGACAAGCGAACACGCCCCAGCCCTGGCTCAGCGCCTCGTCCACTCGGTCGACCTCGAAGGCGACTTCCGTTCCCACGGCCGCCGCGGGCACGGAATCGGGCGCGGTCCGGAAGACGATCGCGTCATCGATGACCTTGTACGAGGATGCGGCAGGGCGGAGCCCTGACCGGGGGCAGCCGCGGCGGCATACGGGCGCGACGGGCGGTTTCCTCCCGGCTGAGCCTGTGCCTGCGACGTTCGACGGCCACGCGCCGGCCGATGTCGTCGTCACCGCGCCCGTCTCCTCTCGTGCCGGACTCCACGCCTCCGGCCTCCTCCCCACGTCCACATGCGCCGCGGAGGGGATTGCGGTACTCCTCGAATGAGAACGCACCGTGCTCGGCATGTCGACGACGTCCGGACCATCCACACCATCGGACTCGTTCACCGTCATTTCCGGCTCCTCACGAGACAGAGGCCGCAGCCATGGAACCAGTCGTCACCGTGGGCCTCGACGGCTCGCCCGAGAGTCTCGCCGCAGCCCGCTGGGCCGCCGAAGAGGCCGAAAAGCGCAAGCTCACTCTCCGCCTGCTGCACGCGTGGCCGCTGCTGGCGCCGGAACCGACCCGCGTCCCCTCGGAAATCGATCAGAACTACTGGGCGAAACGTCTCGTCCACACCGCGCGGGCGGAGCTCCGAGCACGCCACCCGAGCCTGTCCATCGTCGAAGACCTGGTCGCCGACGACGCCCAGAACGCCCTGCTCCAAGCGGCCTCGGAGGCGGAGTCGGAGATGGTCGTGCTCGGTTCACGGGGTCTGGAGCCCGTCGAGAGCTACTTCCTGGGCGACGTCAGCATGCCCGTCGTGGCACGGGCCGAGCGGCCGGTGGTGCTGGTTCGCGCCGAGAGCCGGGAGGAGGAGCCACCATCCCCGCCACCCCCAGGATCCACGAGCCGCGTGGTCGTGGCCCTGAAACTGCACGGATCCTCCGACGACCTGCTCGACTTCGCCCTCCACACCGCTGCGGCCAGGGGCGTTCCTCTCCTTGCCGTCCACGGCAAAAGCGTGCCGCTCCACGCACGTGTGCCCTGGGGTGTGGACCACGCCGTCGCCGAAGAGATGACGCGGGACGCCCAGAAGCAGCTGGGCACGGCGCTTCGCCCCTGGCGGGAGAAGTACCCGCAGGTGGACGTGGCCGACAGCATCCGTCTCGCAAGCCCCGCCCAGGCCGTCGTACGGGCCGCCGAAGGCGCGCTGCTGCTGGTCGTCGGCCGACGCCGGCACCGTCCGGGCCCGGCTCCCCACCTGGGTCCCGTGGCGCAGGCCGCCATTCATCACGGGCGCTGCCCCGTCGCCGTCGTTCCTCATGACTGAGCCCGGCCTCCACGCGGAATCGGCACGGCCGGTGCCTTGGGCCGACGCGTCCGCGCTCCGGTCCGATGCCCGCCGCGACGGCGGGCCGCTGCCGCGCGCAGAGGTGTGCGAGACCCACACCGCGATCGTGTTCTTCGCCGGCGACCGCGCCTACAAACTGAAGAAGCCGGTGGATCTGGGGTTCCTGGACTACACCACGGTGACGGCCCGCAGGGCCGCGTGCGAACGCGAAATCGCTCTCAACCGCCGCTTCACCCCGGACGTCTATCTGGGCCTGGGTGAGATCCGCAGCCCCGACGCGGAAGAACCCGAGCCGCTCGTGGTGATGCGCCGTATGCCGGCGGAGCGCCGCTTGTCCCGGCTGGTACGAGACGGGGCCGACGTCGACGACGCCCTGCGGGTCATCGCCCGGCACCTTGCCGCGTGGCATGCAAAGGCACCCCGCGGCCGCGACGTGGACGAACAGGGCACGCGGGACGCGTTGTCATCGCGTTGGGAGGCGAGCTTCGCGCAGGTCCACACGCTGGCCGCCGACGGCGTCGTGCCCGACGGGGTGACGGAGGTCGAGCGGCTGGCGCGCCGCTACCTCGCCGGCCGCAAGCCATTGTTCGACTCCCGCATCGAGCAGGGGCGGGTGGTCGACGGCCACGGCGACCTGCTCGCCCAGGACGTCTTCTGCCTCGACGACGGCCCCCGCGTCCTGGACTGCCTGGAATTCGACGACGCCCTCCGCTACGTCGACGGCCTCGACGACGCCGCCTTCCTCGCCATGGACCTGGAACAGCTCGGCGCCCCGGAGGCCGCGGGGTACTTCCTCGCCCAGTACAGCGAGTACTCCGGTGATCCCGCGCCCCCGTCCCTGTGGCACCACTACGTCGCCTACCGCGCGTTCGTTCGCGCCAAGGTCTCCCTGATCCAGGCACGCCAAGGCGCGCCGGGCGCGCAGACGGCGTCACGGCGGCTGATCTCCGCGGCGCTGCGCCACCTGCGTTCCTCCGCCGTCTGCCTCATCCTCGTCGGCGGGCTGCCGGGCAGCGGGAAGTCCACCCTCTCCGGAGCCCTGGCCGACCGGCTGGGGGTCGCACTGCTCAGCAGCGACCGCGTCCGCAAGCAGCTGGCGGGCATCCCCCCGGAGCAGTCCGCGGCGGCCGGCTACGGCGAGGGGCTGTACACGCCCGAGTGGACGGCCAGGACCTACGCCGCCCTGCTCGATCGCGCATCGGCCCTGCTGTCCCGCGGCGAGTCCGTCGTCCTGGACGCCACCTGGTCCGATGCGGGACGGCGTGAAGCGGCGCTGCGCATGGCCGAACGCACCAGCGCCGACCTGGTGGCCCTGCACTGCCACGTGCCCGGCGACGTGTCGGCGGCCCGCCTGCGCACGCGCGTCCCCGGCGCGTCCGACGCCGACCTCGACATCGCCACCGCCATGGCGGCCGGGGAACCGCCCTGGGCCGAGGCCGTCGCAGTGGACACCAGTGGCCCGCTCGAGTCCGCGGTCGCCCGGGCGCTGGCGGCCGTACGCCCGTGGGGCACCGGCCAGGCCCCGGTCTACCGCCGCCCCTACATGGAGCCGGACTGAGGTGCACGATCACGCCGTATCCCGCCGCCCTGCGGCGCGAGCACGCCGCGGTCATCGGGATCGGTAACGCGTTCCGGCGGGACGACGGTGTCGGGCCGGATGTGGACACGCTGTTGAGGAAACGCGCCGTGGCCCGGCCGCTGCCTCCCGGCACGGTGGTCCAGGAGTGCGACGGGGACCCCGGCCGGCTGATCGGGCTGTGGGAGAACGTCTGCCTGGCAGTCGTCGTCGACGCCTGCTTCCCGCCTTCTGCGCACCCTGGACGCGTTCACCGGTGGTGCCCGGCCCCAGGCACTCTGCCGTGCCCGCCGGGCACCCGGCAGCACAGCACGCACGGTCTCGGTCTGGTCGAGACCGTGCGCCTTGCCCACAGCCTCGGTCGCGGTCCCGGTCGTCTCGTCGTGTACGCGGTCGAAGGGGCCGACCGTTGCCTGGGCCCGGGCCTGACGCCGTCGGTGGCCCGGGCGGTACGGCCGCTGGCGGAACGCGTCGAGCACGACATCGTGCGGCACGCCGAAGCCGCGCTGCGCGGCCGGCAGCCCGTCGTGGACGCCGGCGGGACACGCCGCAACGGTGTCGGACCGTGCGGCGCCCGCACCTGACACCCTGTCAGTAGCCGATGGTGACCGGCTGTGGACGACCTGTGCGACTACGCGAGCACCTCCCCGCCCGGGAGGCACGGACCGAGGGGAATGACACATGACCGACCCCGGCGACGCCAAAGCCGCACCCGACGGGCAGACCGAGGCCGTCCTCGGTCGCGACGGTCTCGACGCGCTGGTGCGGATCCTCAAGCGCCACGGTCGTACGGTGATCGGTCCCACGATCCGCGACCGCGCCATCGTCCTCGCCGAACTCGACTCGGCGGACGAGCTGCCCCACGGGTGGGGGGTGGAGCTGGAGGCCGGGCAGTACCGTATCCGCCGCAGAACGGACGGCGCCGTGTTCGCGCACAGCGCGGGGCCGCAGTCCTGGAAGGCGTTCCTGCACCCCGCACGTGTCCGCCAGTGGACCGCCGACCGTGACGGCGCCGGCGAACCGACCGTGCGCGAGGACAAGCCGCGGGACGTGTCGTACGCGTTCCTCGGGGTGCGGGCCTGCGACCTGCACGCCATCCGCATCCTCGACCGTGTGATGATCGGCGGGAAGTACCCCGATCCCGCCTACGGCTCCCGCCGTGGGGGAACCTTCCTCATCGCGGCCGAGTGCACCGAGCCGGGGGCCACCTGCTTCTGCGTCTCCATGGGCACCGGGCCGGCCGTGGACACCGGCTACGACCTCGCCCTCACCGAGGTGATGGACGGCGGCGGCCACCGCTTCCTGTGCCGCAGCGGAAGCGCGGAGGGCGCCGCCGTACTCGCCGAACTCCCGCGGCACGGCGCCGATGACGCCACCCGTGCCGCGGCCGCGGACGCCGTACGACGGGCCGCGGAGAACATGGGCCGGTCCATGCCGCCTGTCGACCTGCACGCCCTGATGCGCGACAACCTGGAGGCCGACCGCTGGGACGACGTCACCGCCCGCTGTCTGAACTGCGGCAACTGCACCATGGTCTGCCCCACCTGCTTCTGCACGACCACCGAGGACGTCAGTGATCCGACCGGCGACCACGCCGAGCGCTGGCGCCGCTGGGACTCCTGCTACGACCTCGACTTCACCCTCCTGCACGGCGGTCCGGTCCGTGCGAGCAAACGCAGCCGCTACCGCCAGTGGCTCACCCACAAGATCGGCACCTGGCACGACCAGTTCGGCAGTACCGGCTGCGTCGGCTGCGGCCGCTGCATCGTCTGGTGCCCCACCGGCATCGACCTCACCGAGGAGGCGCACGCCCTGCACCGGGAGGCCACGGAGAAGAGGCCCTCGCAATGACCTCGGGAACGGATTCCGGCCCGGCGACGGGCCTGCTCGGGGCGCTGCCGGCCGAGCACCGCGAACGGCTCTTGGGCCTCGCACACGAGGTCGAGCACCCCGGTTTCACACGCCTGTTCGAGGAGGGCGGCCAGGCCGACCGCTTCTGGATCATCCGCACCGGAACGGTCGCGCTCGACATCCACATCCCCGGCCGGGGCCCGGCCGTCGTGGAGACGATCGGTCCCGGCGGCCTCGTGGGCTGGTCCTGGTTGTGTCCACCACACCAATGGCATCTCGGGGCCGAGACCCGAAGCCGCGTGGAGGCCTGGGAGTTCGACGCGGCCTCGGTCCGCGACCTGTGCGCCGCCCACCCGGAGTTCGGCCTGGCACTGGTCACCCTTGTCGCCGAGACGATCGGCCGTCGACTGCGTGCGACCCGCACACGCCTCCTGGACCTGTACGGACCGCAGGAGAGGGGACCGAGGCCATGACCCTCGTGCCTCTGCCCCATCGCCTGGTGAGCCGTCGCCGGGAGACTGCCGACACGGTCACGTTCGAGCTGAAGCCGGTCGGCGCCGGCCTCAAGCCCTTCGTCCCGGGTCAGTACGCCATGCTGTACGCGTTCGGGGTCGGGGAGATTCCGGTCTCGGTGTGCCGTATGGCCGAGGGCCGGCGGCTCGCCCACACCGTCCGCGCGGTCGGGGCCGTCTCCCGCGCGCTGTGCGAGCTGCCGGCCGGCGCATCGGTCGGCGTGCGCGGCCCCTTCGGCACCGGATGGAACCCGACGGCCGCCCGGGGGCACGATCTGCTCGTCGTCGCCGGCGGCATCGGCCTCGCGCCGCTGCGCCCCCTGATCGACGCCGTGCTGGCCGAGCCCCGAGCGTACGGGCGGCTGAACGTGCTGGTCGGCGCCCGTACCCCCGACGACCTGCTGTACCGTGCCGAGCTGCCGACCTGGCGGCGGCCGTTCGGCGCCGTCACGGTCGACCGGCCCACCGGCGGCTGGAGCGGCCGGGTCGGGGTCGTCACCACGCTGCTCGACGAAGCGCTGTTCGCCCCGGCGAACACCACCGCGTTCGTCTGCGGCCCTGAGGTCATGATGCGTGCGACCGCCCGCGAGCTGATCCACCGGGGCGTACCCGCACACCGGGTCCGGATCTCCCTGGAGCGCAACATGCGCTGTGCCACCGGCCACTGCGGGCACTGCCAGCTCGGCCCCCTGCTGCTGTGCCGTGACGGCCCCGTCGTCGCCTACGACCGGGCCGAACCGCTGCTCACCGTACGGGAGCTGTGAGATGACCGACCCCGCCCCGCCCCGGCGGCGTTCCCGCCCCCGGATCGGCGTGTTCAAGTTCGCCTCGTGCGACGGCTGCCAGCTCACCCTCCTCGACTGCGAGGACGAACTGCTGGGCATCGCCGACGAAATGGAGATCGCCCACTTCCTGGAGGCATCCAGCGATGTCGCACCAGGACCGTACGACCTGGCGCTCGTCGAGGGGTCGGTCTCCACCCCCGAGCACCTGGAACGCGTCCGGCGCGTGCGCGCCGAGTCCCGTTACCTCGTCACCATCGGTGCCTGTGCCACGGCCGGAGGTGTCCAGGCCCTGCGGAACTACGCCGATGTCACGCAGTACCTGGCGACGGTCTACGCCCGTCCCGACTACATCGAGACCCTCGCCACCTCCACCCCGATCGCCGCCCATGTGCCCGTCGACTTCGAGCTGCGCGGCTGCCCGATCGACCGCGGCCAGCTCCTGGAGGTCATCACCGCCTTCCTGGCCGGCCGCAAGCCCGGCATCCCGAACCACAGCGTGTGCTTCTCCTGCAAGCAGCGCGGCAACGTCTGCGTCCTCGTCGCGCACGGCACGCCCTGCCTCGGCCCCGTCACCCACGCCGGGTGTGGCGCCCTCTGCCCCACCTACGGGCGTGGCTGCTACGGCTGCTTCGGCCCCGCCGGCACCACCAATCTCGGCGCCCTCGTCCCGGTCCTGCACCGTGACGGCATGAGCGACGAGGACATCGGGAGATTCCTGCACACCTTCAACGTCACCGACTTCACCGCGGTGGAGGAGAAAGACCTGCCGTGACCGAATCCGCCGCCGCATCCCGTGTCGTCCGTATCCCGGCGCTCACCCGCGTCGAGGGCGAGGCCGCGCTGCACCTGCGCGTTCACGACGGCACCGTCACCGAGGCCCTGCTGAAGATCTACGAGCCCCCGCGGTTCTTCGAGGCCTTCCTTCGGGGCCGGGCCCACACCGAGCCGGTCGACATCACCTCCCGCGTCTGCGGGATCTGCCCGGTCGCCTACCAGCTGAGCGCCTGCCGCGCCGTCGAGGACGTGTGCGGAGCCGTAGTGGACGGCCAACTGGACGCCTTGCGCCGGCTGCTGTACTGCGGTGAGTGGATCGAGAGCCAGACCCTGCACATCCATCTGCTGCACGCGCCCGACTTCCTCGGCCATGCTGATCTGGTCGCCATGGCGGGCACCTATCGGGAGCACGTCGAGCGTGGGCTGCGGCTGAAACAGACCGGTAACGCCGTCATGGAACTGCTCGGCGGACGCGCGATCCATCCCATCAACGTGCGCCTCGGCGGCTTCCACCGAACCCCCACCCGCGCCGAACTGCGTCCCCTCGCCGAGCGCCTGCGGGTCGCCCTCGACGACGCCTGGGACACCGTGCGCTGGGTCGCCGGCTTCGACTTCCCCGAGGCCGAGTGCGACGCCGACCTGCTCGCCCTCGCCGAGCCCGGCACGTACGCCATCGCATCAGGCGTGCCCACCGTCCTCCCGGCCGACACCACGGTGCCGCCGTACAGCTTCCCGGTACGGGACCTCCCCGACCACGTCACCGAGGAGCAGGTCCCCCACTCCACCGCCCTCCACTCCCGGCTGGACGGCCGGCGGCACCTCACCGGAAGCCTCGCCCGCTACGCCGTCAACGGCCACCTGCTCTCCCCACTGGCCCGTCAGGCCGCGCGGGAGGCCGGACTGAGCGACCCCCCGTCGGCTTCGGGCACGGCGCGGGGCGAGGTCTGCAGGAACCCCTACCGGAGCATCCTCGTCCGGGCCGTGGAGGTCCTGTACGCGGTGGAGGAAGCCCTCCGGATCATCGACGCGTACGAGCCTCCGGCGCGCCCGTACGTGGACGTCCCTGCCCGGGCGGGTGTGGGCCACGGCGCCACCGAGGCGCCGCGCGGACTGCTGTACCACCGCTACACGCTCGACGCCGAGGGCCGGATCACCGACGCCTGCCTCATCCCGCCCACAGCCCAGAACCAAGGAGCGATCGAGGAGGACCTGCGGGTCCTCGTGCAGGGCGCCCTGGCACGGGGGACGACGTCCGAGGCCGAGCTCGCCCACCTGTGCGAACGAGCCATCCGCAACCACGACCCGTGCATCTCGTGCTCGGCCCACTTCCTGGACCTGGACATCCGGCGGGAGCCGGGCCGCGGCTGAAGCACGGCCTGGCCGGTCAGGCCAGGGTCCCGCTGAGGTGATCGACGACCTCGACCACGTCCCCGATCTCCCGGATCGAGGCGAGCAGCTTCGGAGCAAGGGCCACATCCCGCCGTCCTTCAACGGTCGCCACACCGTTGTTCACCCCCACCTGGAAGGCGGACGGGTCGAGTGAGCTTCCCCCCGCTGTGCGGGAGGTGCTGACTAGCTGGTCAGGGTAGGTCTGCGGGGTTTCAGGTTCACCGGTTCGGCTGTTGCCTGGTTGGCGGTCCCAAGGTCTGGGGCCGGCACGGCCGGGCCCTCGGCAGCCGCGTCGAGCACCCGGATCGGGGTGCCTGCTGGTTGAGACTGCTCGCCGCACCGCAGGACAAGGCAGCAGGAAAGATCTGGAAGGGTAACCGCCAAGCCGCCGCGCTGGAGGGCCCGGGCCGGAGTGGCGGTGCTGGTGGCGCCCGGTCCGGTCTCGTCCTGCCTGGACCGCCGGGCTGCCCGGCTCACCACCCGAATGGCCGCCGCGGAGGGCTTCGGTGGCAGCGCCGCGGCAGAGGCCCGGTGGCGGAGGGCCTGTGCCGGGGGCCTTTCGGGTGCCGCTTTACCACGCCCGCGAGGCGTGCCGCGCGCCGAATCCCGGTTACGCTCCGTCAGTCACCCGAAGGGGTTACTCCAAGGGAGCAGCGGAGCACGAGAGCGGGTCGTATGAGGCAGGGGCCGTCACCCGAAAGGCCCTCGAAGGAGGACATCGTGTTCCGCCACTCGACACGTACGCTCGTAGTGGGTCTGTGCGCGCTGGCCGCCGCCGCGCCGGCGGCGCCGGCCCTGGCCGGGGGCGACCCGGCCGGGGCGTCCCCGGCACCGCACACCGCCGCCCAGGCCCTGCGGGCGCAGACGCTCGCCGACCTGACCACCACCATGAAGGGCGAGGCGTACGCCCACGCCGCCTACAGCCTCTTCGCAGCCGAGGCCGACCGCCAGGGCCTCCCGGCCGTCGGCCGGCTCTTCCGCAGCACGGCACAGACCAAGCTGAACGAGTACCTGCGCGAGGCGGCCACCCTGGCCGGCGTGGTCGGCGGCAACGCCGCCAACCTGCGCCAGGCCATCAGCGGCGAGACGTACGAGCACCAGGTCATGTACCGCCGCTTCGCCGACCAGGCCCGCGCGGACGGAGACCTCGAGGCCGCGAAACTCTTCAGCGAGATCGCCGCGGACGAGGGCCGCCACCGCGACGCCTTCCGCACGGCCCTCACGGCCGTGACCACCGGCCGCGGCAGCATCCCGGCGCCGCCGAAGGCCGACGTGGTGTCGGTGCCCGCCGGGCTGCCGAAGGTCAAGGCCGCCCGCACCAAGGCCAACCTCGACACCGCCCTGCACGGCGAGGGCCTCGCCCACGCCAAGTACATGCTCTTCGCCGCCCACGCCAGGCAGACCGGCAACGCCGCGCTGGCCCGCCTGTTCGAGGGCACGGCCAAGGTCGAGCAGCAGGAGCACTTCGCCGGCGAGGCGGTGCTGGCCGGTCTGGTGCGCAGCACCAGGAACAACCTGAGCAAGGCCATCACCGGTGAGCACAACGAGGCGACCACCGTGTACCCGGGGTTCGCCAGGCGGGCCACCGCCGTCGGTGACACCGCCGCCGTCCGCCACTTCCGCGACACCGCCGCGGACGAGGCCAAGCACGCGGCCGCCTTCCAGAAGGCGCTCGACCAGCTGCGCTGACCGCCCCGCACCGAGGGGACCGCGGTAAGACCGGCCGGGCGGACCACGGACCGCCCGGCCGGCGCGGCATCACCCCGCCGTCGGGGTGGAGGGCACGACCCGGGCAGCGTCGCCAGGGGACGAACGTCGCCTACCTGGCCCCCCACAGCGCCCGCCAGCGCGGCCCCTGCCGCCTCGGGCTGCCCGCCGTGGCCGAGGACTTCACCGCCCTGGCCGCCGGGCGGACCGACCCGGCGCTGCTGTCCCGCCTGCGCCACCGCACCGCCCTGCTGCCGGACCGGGGCGCCTGTCGCCACCCAGACGGTGCCGCCCGCCTCGCCGCATCCGCCCTGCACGCCTTCGCCGACGAGTCGACCACCACCTCACCCACGGCCCCTGCCCCGCCGCCCACAAGCCACCCCGCATCTCCGTACCACCCGCACTCCCCCGAAGACATGACGAGACCCGCACCCGAAGCCTGCGCATCGACCGCATCACCTGTACCGGCCAGGGGCTGTGCGCCGAACTCCTCCCCGAACTGATCGACCTCGACGAGTGGGGCTACCCCGTCCTGAAAGACCGGGCCGTGCCCGACCAGCTGCGCACCCACGCCCGCCGAGCCGTTGCCGCCTGCTCCCGCCGGCCCTCCACACCGACCGGGGCCGGCCATGACCAGCACGCGTATGCACCGTCTGTATGGCCCTGAAGCAGGGCCGGACGTCCCCTGTCGCCGACACCGGGTGGCGCGATGTGATGGATGGGGATCGGCCCCATGATCGCCGCACCGGACGGACCGAGGTACGCCATGACCCACCGCACGTTCACAACACGGCTGCGCCGCCTGACCGCGGCGGTCGTGCCGCCACGGCTCGAACCCGTCCTCCTGGCCGTCACCGCGGCGGCCCTGACCGCCGGCGGCATCGCCTGGCTCACGGGTGCCGGCAGTCTGGCCGACCTCCTCTGGGGGCTGGGCACCCTCTCCGCCGTCGTCCCCGCGGCGGCGTGGGTTCTCGCCGCACTGCGTCACGGGCACGCAGGTGTGGACCTCATCGCCGTACTCGCGCTCGGCGGCACCCTGGCCGTCCACGAGTACTTGGCCGGTGCCCTGATCGCGCTGATGCTGGCCTCCGGCCGCACCCTGGAGGCCGCCGCCCAGCGACGGGCCTCCCACGATCTGCGTGCCCTGCTGGAGCACGCGCCGCGTTCTGCACGCCGCCGCACCGACGCCGGAGTGGCCACGGTGCCGCTGGCCGAAGTCGCTGTCGGCGATCTTCTCGTCGTCGGTCCGGGCGAGGTGGTTCCCGTCGACGGCCGTGTGGAGAGCGCCGCTGCCGTTCTCGACGAATCGGTGCTCACCGGTGAGCCCCTCCAGGTCGAGCGGGCCCAGGACGAAATGGTGCGCAGCGGCGTGGTCAACGCCGGAGGCGCGTTCGAGCTGCGTGCCACGGCCACCGAGCGGGACAGTACCTATGCCGGGATCGTGCGGCTGGCGCGGCAGGCCGGCGCCGAGTCCGCGCCGGTCGTGCGGCTGGCGGACCGCTACGCCGCCTGGTTCCTGCCCCTGTCGCTCGTGGTGGCGGGACTGGCCTGGCTGATCAGCGGCTCCGCGGTGCGCGCGGTCGCGGTCCTGGTGGTCGCCACTCCCTGCCCGCTGCTGCTGGCCGCCCCGGTCGCCATCGTCTCCGGCCTCTCCCGCGCCTCCCGCCTCGGCGTCGTCATCCGCGACGGCGGCGCGCTGGAGAACCTCGGCCGGGCCCGCACCCTTTTGCTGGACAAGACCGGCACCCTCACCGGGGGACGCCCCCGCGTCGTCGACGTCACCGCCGCTCCCGACGTCAAACCCACCGAGGTCCTCCGCTTGGCGGCTTCGCTCGACCAGTACTCGCCGCACGTCCTCGCCCGGGCCATCGTCGACGCCGCCCGGGAACGCGGACTGGATCTGTCGGTCCCCTCCGACGTCACCGAGGAACCCGGCCGGGGCGCCACCGGGAATGTGGACGGACACCGGATCTCCATCGGTCGTACGAGCGCCGCGGACGCACGGCCGGCCTGGGCCGGGGCGGTCGACAACCGTGCCCTCCTCGACGGCGCGGCCGTCGCCTGGCTCACCGTCGACGGACACCTGGCCGGCGCCGTCCTGCTGCGCGACCCCATCCGCCACGACGCGCCACGCACCCTGCGCCACCTGCGCACGGCAGGCATCGAACGGCTGCTGATGCTCACCGGCGACCGCGCCGCGCCCGCCCACGAAGTCGCCGCCGTCCTCGGCCTCGACGACGTACGCGCCGAACTCAGCCCCGCCGACAAGGTCGCCGCCGTACGCGCCGAACGCGAGCGCGCCGTCACCGTCATGGTCGGCGACGGAGTCAACGACGCCCCCGCCCTCGCCGCCGCCGACATCGGCGTCGCCCTGGGCGCCCGCGGCTCCACCGCCTCCTCCGAGGCCGCCGACATCGTCCTGACCACCGATCGGGTCGGCCGCCTCGCCGACGCCGTCACCATTGCCCAGCGCGCCCGGCGCATCGCCGTTCAAAGCGCCCTCGGCGGCATGCTGATGTCCCTGGCCGCCATGGCCGCGGCCGCCGCCGGCCTCCTCCCGCCCGCCGCCGGCGCTCTGCTCCAGGAGGGCATCGACGTCGCCGTCATCGTCAACGCCCTGCGCGCCCTGCGTGTGGACCAGGCCGCGCGACCGGCCCTCACCCCCGCCGCCGAAGCCCTCATCCACCGCTTCGCCGCCGAACACGACGACCTCCAGGACGTCCTCGAATCCGTGCGCGACGCCGCCGATCGCCTCTCCGACAGCCCCGGCCCCGATGCCCTGGCGGCCGTCGAGGAGACCCACCGGCTACTGACCGAACGGCTGCTGCCGCACGAGTACGCCGAGGAGCACGAGCTCTACCCCGCCCTCGCGCCGACGCTCGGCGGCCCCGAGGCGACCGCCACCATGAGCCGCGCCCACACCGAGATCGAACGCCTCTCCCGCCGCATCGCCACCCACGTGCAACTGGCTCACGCAGGCGGGGGCCTCTCCCCTGAGCAACTCGACGACCTGCGTTCGTGCCTCTACGGCCTGAACACCATGCTGCGCCTCCACTTCACCCAGGAAGAAGAGAACTACTTCTCCCTCGCCCCGTGAACGACGGCACAAGAAGGACTGTCGCACGCGAGGGCCCCGGCCGCACCACGGACTCATTGACGGCGCTGTTGCACGAGAGGGGCCTGGTGACCGTCGACGGGCTCGCGTCCCGCCGCTCCGTCCTGGCGTTCGCCAACCGGCTGATGCGCATCACGCCGCACCCCCACAGTGGTGCGGACGGGTTGACCTCCATTTACGACACGGGAGTCCACGCCCACCGCGCCGTCTTCGCAGGGCTCGGCCACGGCAAGCTGCAAGCGCACACCGAACGTGCCGGGGTGCCCAACCCGCCGCGTCTGATGCTCCTTGTCTGCCTGCGTCGTCTGCCTGCGTCCCGCTGACGAAGGCGGTGACGTCCTGCTCGCCGATGGGCGCGACGTCCTTGCGAGCCTGTCCGCGGACTGCCGTGAAGCAGCGGTCATGTTCACCCAGCCCAGAACCGCGTACTTCGGTGCCGGCGCGGTGCACGCCTCCCAGGTGTTCACCGTCCGCGCCGACGGCCGTGTGTCCGTCCGCCTGCGGCAGGACGGCTTGGCGCGATGGAACCCGATCGTCCACCCCTGTCTGCCGTCACTGCGGCGGGCGATCACAGGCTGCCAGCGCCGGCTCCGCCTTCAGCCGGGCCAGGGGTATCTCCTGGACAACCACCGTTGGCTGCACGCCCGTACCCAGCTCGCCGGCAAGCGATTGTGCCTCCGTGCCCTCGGTGAGCCACGCACTCCCCTGCGGGAGGGCTTCGCAGCGAACTCGATCGGCGTCAAGTTGCCCAGGACCACCGAGGGCGTCTGACGCTTCCGCGTCAACGCGACGTGCTCGCGGCTGTTCTCGGACGTCGAGGGCGATCGCGTCCGCGGCCCCGTGTGCCTCCTGGCTGCGGTGGACCAGGGGAAGCCCGCGGCAACCGGCCCACCGCCTCTCCTGCTCGAAGAAAACGCACCGAGGAGTCCCATATTCCGCCCGATCGAATCGGCCCTGGCTGTCCTTGCGCTGCCACGAGCGGATCCCGGCACGGCCCAGGCAGCAGATACTCCTGTGCCGGGTCTTCCTGAACGGCTCCTCGCCCTGGCGGCGGAGGACGAGCGCCTCACCTTGGCAGCAGTCGCTCTGCCCGGCGCGACCAACCGGCGCGAGGCAGTGGCCCAGTGCCGTGCCGACCACGGACGGGTGCTGAGCGAAGCCGTGAGGACCACCGGCTGGCCGTCCTGTTCGGCGGTCGGGGAGAACGCCTCCATCGCCGCGCTCCAGATTCTTCTCCACTCCGAAGAAGTGGACCTCCTGCTTTCGTGCCGACCACTCATCGCGGAGGCCGTCGCGCACCGCACTTCCCCGGCCATCCACCTGGCCCACGTCGATGACGCGTGTGCCGTCCTCCAGGGCCGCCGGCAGGTGTACGGCACGCAGATCGATCACCGCGTCCTGCGGCCCTACCCGATCGAGGACCCGGATGACGTCGATGAACGCCGCAGGAAAGTCGGGCTGCCGCCTCTCGCCGAGGTGCTCGACAGGTACCTCGACCTGCTGAAGCAGTCACGGTAGTGCCCGCGTTCCTACTCGCACCGTCCGGCTTCCGGGCGGTCCACGGGGACAGACACGATGAACCACCCCCACCAGATCGAGGACCATGCCCTCATCGGCGACATGCAGAGCACGGACGCACTCGCCCCGATTGGCCGCCTCGACGGAACACAGACGCTGTTCGAGCATCTGCTGGCGCTGCGCAACGACGTCGGGTTGCCCACTGAGTACGAGCCCGTGGCCGGACGCCGGCCCGAAAGCTTTCCCCAGGCTTTCTCCCGCAACGGCCTGATTACGAGCGTTTTGTCGCTAAACCGACTTGTGTCGTCACCGCCTCATGGCTCCAATACTGCGGTAGCACCGCACCACTGCTTCGACGGCTGTGTCGGCATCGGCGCTGCCGGGGCCGCCCCGATTCTCGCGAGGGCCTGATGACTGTGCTGATACTCGCTCTCGCCGTACTGGTTGCCGTCGCCGGTACCGCACTGGCCGCGCGCTTTCACCGCCGGGCGCGTCGGGCGGAGCAGCTGGCCGCCAGAGAGCGCGGGCACGCGGCAGGGGTCGCCCAGCAGATGCGGGTGGCGGAGCAGTTCGTCGGCTGCCTCGCCGCCACGGTGGTCCCCGCCGCTTCTGCCGCGGCGCAGGCCGGGCGGCCGCACCGGGCCGGCCTGGCGGTCCCGTCCCAGCTGGCGGGCATCGCGATGGGCGACGCTGTCGGTGCGCCGACCGACCAGGTCACTGCGGCCATCGTCGCCACCGGGCAGTGGGCCCATGCTGCGGCCGAGGAACGGCTGGCCCAGGCGCGGCGGGAGGCCGAGGGGCGGGTCGCCCAGGTGCGGAAGGAGGCGGTCGGCGTCGCCCGCGCCGCGGTGCGGGCCTTCGCCTCCAGCACGGTGGAGCGGGCCTCGAGGCTCAGCACGAGGATCAGTACCGGTGTGCGTCGGCACGTCTCGGACGAGGCGTACGAGACGCTGGTCGAGATCGACCAACCGAGGAGCGCGCCTCGCGGTTGGCGGGCGGGGGGCCGGCGGTATGACCGGGCCGCGGCGTGCCCCGGACATCGTCAGGCCCTACGTCCGCACGGGCGGGCGGGTCCGCCTTCGCCGGGACGTGCGCCTGGAAAGTGTGGTCATCGCCGCGACCGGCCCGACGAACGAACTGGGGTCCGACGTCCGGCAGGTGATGGGCCTGTTCGCCGCAGGGCGTGGCGGGCTCGCCGTGGCGGACATCGCCGCCGCCCTGCAGATGCCGCCCTCCACCGTGCGGATCCTCGTCTCCGGCCTGGTGGACACCGGTCACCTGGCCGGCCCCGCTCCCGCCGTCTCGGACCGGCCCGACACCGACCTCATGCAAGGGGTTCTCGATGGACTACGCGAACTGGTCCGACCCGCCCGTCACCTTCGTCCCCGCCACGGTGACCGAGTCCGCCAAGATCGTGGTCGCCGGAGGCTTCGGGGTGGGCAGGACGACCCTGATCAGCAGCGTGTCCGAAGTGGCCCCGCTGCGTATGGAAGAACCCCTCACCATCGACAGTGTCGGCGTGGACGACCTGCGCGGGACGCCGGAGAGGAGCACGACCACGGTGGGCATGGACTTCGGCCGCCTCCACCTGGCCGGCGGACGGCTCGTCCTCCACCTCTTCGGGCTGCCGGGACAGCTGCGGTTCCGGCCGCTGTGGGAGGACCTGGCCGAGGGGGCACTGGGCTGCCTGGTCCTGGCCGACACCAGAGACCTGGATGCCTGCCACGGAGCCCTGTACCTGCTGGAGGCCCAGGAGACCCCGTACGCCGTCGCGATCAACACCTTCCCCAACGCCCCGGCCTACGAGGCGAGCGAACTGCGCCAAGCCCTCGCACTCGACGCACAGACTCCGCTGACCGCCTGCGACAACGACCCCGCACTCACCATCGGGCTGCCCACCGGCGCCATCGCCGGCAACCGCGCCCACCTGGCCTGGAGCGCCGACCCCCACACCTGCCCGGCCCGCTCCCACGCCCACCTCATCGCCGAGACCGCCCTCAGCCACCTCACCGACGCGTTCCCGGAGATGGACCTCGCCGTCCCCGCCGACGAGCTGCGCCGGCGCCCCGGCCCCTTCCACCGCGCCCTGGAAGCCCTCCCCGTCCTCGTCCCGACCACCCGCTGAAGGAGCCCTCATGCCCAAGCAGCCGATACTCGTCCTCGACCCCGAGGCTTGCGACCACCACGCCGAGCACCAGGCCCTGCGTGCCCGCGGCCCGGCCACCGAGGTGGACATCCTCGGCGTGACCGCCTGGTCGATCACCGACCCCGCCCTCCTCAGGCAGCTCCTCACCAGCCCGCAGGTCTCCAAGGACGGCCGCGCCCACTGGCCGGCCTTCGCCGACACCGTCCCCACCTGGCCCCTCGCCCTGTGGATCGCGGTGAGCAACATGTTCACCGCCTACGGCGAGGACCACCGCAGGCTGCGCCGGATGGTCGCGCCGGCCTTCGGCGCCCGCCGCATCCAGGCCCTGCGACCGGCCGTGGAAGCGATCATCACCGGCCTCCTCGACGACCTCGCAACCCTGCCCGTCGAAGAGAGCGTCGACCTGCGCGAACAGCTCGCCTACCCGCTGCCGATCGCGGTGATCGGCCGGCTCATGGGCGTCCCCGAGAACCAGCGCCACAGCTTCCGCTCCATGGTCGACGGCGTCTTCGCCACGACCCTCACCGCCGAACAGGCCGCGGCGAACACCGCCACCCTGTACCAGGCCCTCGACCAGCTGATCGCAGCCAAGCGCGCCCGGCCCGGCGACGACATGATCTCCCTGCTCCTCGCGGCCCGCGACGACGAAGGCGACGGCGGCGGCTTCACGGACGAAGAACTGCGCGACACGCTCCTGCTGATGATCAGCGCCGGGTACGAGACCACCGTCAACGTCATCGACCAGGCGATCACCGCCCTGCTGACCGACCCCGAGCAGCTCGGCCACCTCCGCGCCGGCCGCGCCGACTGGGGCGACGTCGTCGAGGAGACCCTGCGCCACGAACCCGCCGTCAAGCACCTGCCCCTGCGCTACGCCCTCACCGACATCCCCCTGCCCGACGGGCGGACCATCGCCGCGGGCGAGGCGATCCTCGCCTCCTACGCCGCCGCCAACCGCCACCCCGACTGGCACGGCGCGTCCGCCGACCGCTTCGACATCACCCGCCCCACCAAGGACCACCTGGCCTTCGGCCACGGCGTGCACTTCTGCCTCGGCGCCCCACTCGCCCGCCTCGAAGTCGCCACCGCCCTGCGCCTGCTCTTCGCACGCTTCCCCGACATCCGCCTCGCCGTCCCCGCCGACGAACTGCGACCGCTCCCCACCCTGATCAGCAACGGACACCTGACCCTGCCCGTACACCTGCGGCCGGACGCCCACTGATCACCACTTCGGCCTGAAAGACCGTCGTGACCACCGCCCCGACCACACCGCTCTGCCGGAACCGGCCCACGGTCTGGGTCCTGACACCTCGTCCAGAGGCTGCTACGTGCTGACGGACGAGCCGGCGAGGAACGGACGTACATCCCGCAGCGGCCACGGCAGCACGCCGGAACGAAAGGAAACCGGTGAGGACCTCCCATGCCATCCTCGTCGCCTCCGCAGTGGGGGTCGCAGGGATCTGGTTCGCCGAACGCCGACACCGACAGCGGCTCACGATGGACGCGGCGGAGATCCACCAGCGCTTGCTCTCCGATATCGCGACGAACCCGGAGGCGACTGGTCGAACAGGCCGAACACGAAAGCGACAGGATCGGCAATCCAAAGGCGTTCGAGTCCCACAGCCGCTGGCTGGTCGGGCCCCGGTTCCGCAACCTCGGCTCCCTGCACGCCGACATCTGGCGTGGATCGGCCGCCGAACTCGCCGACTGAGGCATGCTCGCGGTCTACCCAGCAGGCGGCTGGTGGAAGGCCAACAAGCGCAGCGACCGGGTCGGTCTGCCCGTCAGCCACGCCCTGCTGGTCTCCCTGCGTACCCCCAGAAGTCTCCACCGACCTGTACACCCCCATCGCCACCCAGCTCGGCGTGCCGGTAGAGGTCGCACCAGCCGCCCAGACCAAGATCATCGATGGCATCCGGACCTGACTGGAACAGATGAAGGCCAATTCACCGGCAGTCGACAGGCCGGCTGCCAGACTCTCCGCCCCACTGCGCACGCAGTCACAGCGCGGCCTCTCTGAGTCGCTCAGTCAGTTCGCCCTATCCGCGCCTCGCGTCCTATTACTATGGCAGTTCGCACACAAGGCGATCATGACCGCCGGATAGTCTCGGCCGCCTTGCGCGTGATCATCAATGTGGTCGACCTCCAGCAGCGGATCCCGCTCTTCGTCAGGTAAGGGAGATCCGGCAACAGGCACTCAGGGTTTTCACACCGCCCTCCACTCCGAATGATCACAGCACGACGCGCATTCGGACTTCGGACCCGCCGATCGTTTACGACCTCCCGCCGTTCCTGGTCCTGACCGCACTCCTCCCACACAGCCGCTCGTCTGCACAAGGCCAAGACCGCGCCCCACTTGGTGGCGGTCGTCCTCCGGGGCGGCCGAGATCGCAACCGCATCGTGACGGATCCGACCGTCGACAAGTTCGCCGTGACGGTCGCCCGCCGACGCGACCAAGGGTCGCAACGCCGCCGGGCGGCCGCCGGGTGCTGGTGCGCGGGCCGGGACTGGCGACCGGCGGCGCGGAGGTGCCCGAGCTGGCCGGCCGGTACGGCGCCCCGACCGCCCTGGAGGAGGACGCGCACGTGTCGCGCGTGCTGCGGAAGCTTTCCGTGACCTTCGCGAAGGTAGCCGACTGAAGTCTCTCGCGGCCGGGCGACGCCGCACGAAGCCGGCGCAGAGGAGCTCCGGGGCCGCCTCGCCGACCGGCCGGAACTGCTTGGCAAGCCCGAAACGGCGCTCGCCGCGATGGCTGTGTGTGTGCCCGCGCGCGAGTTGAGCAAGACCGGCCTCGGAGCTCCCAAGCAGCGAGTGGGGCGGTTCACCAGGACGACACCGGTGCCATCCCGGCGGACCACGTCTCACACTTCGTCGGGAACCTGGAAGTACTCCTGATAACGCTTGAACGCGGCGCGTTCTCGGCTCACAAGTTCCTCCGAACCGAACTCGTACCGGTGGGCCGGCCGGTTGGACCGGACGTTCTCGCTGACATGCGTCTGCATCGCCCGCCGACCAGCCGGGGTCAGCTCGATGTCGAACGCACGGTAGATCTGCTCTGCGGTGCCGATCGGGTCCCTGATGAAGTCCTGGTACTGAATGTTGAACAGCCGCGATCGCGGCAGCGATCCGTTCTCCAGCCACTCGATCGGCAGGCCCAGCATCCCCGCCGAGAGCTCCGCATTGGTGAGCTGAGTCAGGGAGTCGGCGGTGAACGGGTGGTCGGTACGCATCCAGTAGAACGTTCCGATCAGGTTCACCACGGAAGCGAGCGACCGGACGGGGTCGCGGTGCGTCCATATGAAGCATGCGTCCGGATAAACGCGCAGAACATCGGGCATCTGCGTGAGGGTGTACGGACTCTTGAGCACCCACTGCCTGCGGGGGTTCTTCCACTGCAGCAGCTTCAGAACCCGCTTCTCGTACTCGTAGGCCAGCGCGGCATCCTGCGTACGCATGTACTGGACGTAGCTCGGGATCTGGCCGAGCAGGGTCAGCCAGCCCGGCGACCGGAACGCGAGGCAGTGCAGGTGGATGTTCTCGGTCGGCAGGGGGCCCGCGAACTCGTGCATCGACTCGATCTCCGGGGCCACCCGGTTCCACTGCGTGATCAGGCGATCGGCCTTCTGGATCCTGGGATCATCCTGGTACGTCGCCTTCTCGGGCGGCGGACAGGGGAACATCACCTCCCAGTTCGTGATCGTGCCGTTGTTCGGATCCGCGGCGAGCATGTTCTGCAGGAAGGTGGTCCCGCTACGCCCCTGCCCGACGATGATCAGAGGCTTCTCGATCTGCTCGTCCTCGATCTCCGGGTGCCGCTTGTACGTCTCCTCGACGTTCAACCGGGCCTCGAGGAACAGCAGTAGGTCCGAACGGGTCATCAACCGACCCATGAGGTTGAGTTGCGCCTCCTCGTTCAGTGCCCGGACCAGGACCTTG
The DNA here is from genome assembly GCF_054366325.1 of Streptomyces sp. JNUCC 63. Lineage (NCBI taxonomy): Bacteria > Bacillati > Actinomycetota > Actinomycetes > Kitasatosporales > Streptomycetaceae > Streptomyces > Streptomyces sp. JNUCC 63. The sequence goes on from NZ_CM135963.1 coordinate 476,794, forward strand.
AACGGCTCGTACCATGAGTCGTCTCCGAAGTCGTCCAGGCCCGTGTTGGCCTTGGCCGTGTTGATCAGCGAATCCTCATCAAGCGGCACAAGGCCCTTGATGTCCATGAAGGAGCCTTCTTCGTTGATCCGGCGGACCCACTCGGGTCTGGGCGGGGGGTTCCAAGCAGCACGGCGGTCTTGGGATCCGGGGGATGGCACAGTTGAGCCTCCTCGATTACGTATTGCCTCAGAGGGAGGAGCGAAAGACGGTTCCCTCCGTCTGCGTCGCCGACGCATCGCCTGGCAGCTCCGTCAGAAACCAGACACGGAACGCCGCCAACCGAATTCTCGGTCGACGCGCCAGGGCGACGCAGACGAAGCTCGCCACGGGAAGAGTTACGGAAAAACCCGGGGACCGGTCGCCACTCCGGGTTTTCGTCCTGCGAGGTGCCGGCGAACCCGCCTTTCCGCTCCGTCCAACGCCATGATCCACCTATCTCTGTCTCCGATGACGGACTGGCGAACCGATGCCCTGACGGGGGCAAGGTGGGCTTACCTTAGCCATAGACAATATAGAGAGCAATAGCCTTGGCGACGATCTCTCAGGGCGGCGCCGGCCGGGGACTCAGGCAGCACCAGGCTTCCACTCGACCCGACCGCCACCCCCGGTCGGGAGCCGCCCGAGGACACCCCCCTCACAGCTCGATAATTGCAAACATGCAGGTAAACTCGATGATGATCTTCTGGAAGAGGCTCAAGCGGCGCACAGGCGAGGTGCTGCAACACCCGCATCGGCACCCAGCACAGAACACCTCTTGTCCGAGGTCTTGCTCTTACTGCTCTAGCTCTCTACAGTCTACCGCCAGATAAATGATCTCTCGATGACCTGGCGATCCGGGCACCCGCATCGCCGCCGGCCGAGGAGGTTATCCGCATGCTGCGACTCCGGGACTGTCACGACATCGTTCACTCGACACCCACCGGTTCACATCCCCATGAGACACCGCCACCCTCGTGGCATCCCCTCAGGACTTGAGACAAGCACCCCACCTCGAAACCTTGACAAGGGGTTGCCTCGACGGCTCGTGCCACCTACATGACCATGTCCCGCCGAGTGGTGCGAGGGATCAACGAGGAAAGGACCAGGCCGGACACTCGATTCGCCGATCGACGGCCTGAAATAACCGACTGTCAGCTCTGACATGTTGTGGATGGTCGCCGCAACAGCCCTTTCCCCTCTGCCTCGGGCGCAGGAGAGCCCGCGAGTGACCGCGTCGGATCACGATCAACTCTCACTGACACACCATCACTCGATCTCGCACCCCGAAATCCTGATCTCGGCAGTGGCCCGCGGCTTCGATTCTTGATCCCCTGCGCCACTCGACAGGACGCCATCACTTGCATCGTGCACCAGCCGAGCGATCGTCCTCGAGCATGGGCCGGGTTGCCATGTTGCGCCGGGAGCGGTGCAACCAACAGGTGATTTTTCGGTTCGATCCAATCACCAGAAACACGTTTCGACCATTCAGTCACACCCTCGATCTTCTGCGCGATTTTTGCAGGAATTCTCACCCTTTGGGAGCCTTATGAACATCGCATGGAAACTCTGCCTGTTGGCATCAGGAGGCGGGCAATGACATCAACTGGCGCACTCACCGGGATCGGACGCTCCGGCGAAGGGTCTGCCGCTCGCTACGAACTCAGTCACCTACGGGTCCTCGAGGCCGAGGCGATCCACATCATCCGCGAGGTCGCGGCCGAATTCGAACGCCCGGTGCTGCTGTTTTCCGGCGGCAAGGACTCCATCGTCATGCTTCATCTGGCGATCAAGGCGTTCCGGCCCGGCCGGCTGCCCTTCCCCGTGATGCATGTGGATACCGGGCACAACTTCGACGAGGTCATCGAGTTCCGCGACCGCCTGGTTGCCCAGGTCGGGGTCCGTCTGGTGGTCGCCTCGGTACAGGACGACATCGACGCCGGCCGCGTAGTGGAGACCGGGCCCTCGCGCAATCCCCTGCAGACGGTGACCCTGCTGCGCGGCATCCGGGAGAACCGGTTCGACGCGGCCTTCGGCGGCGGACGGCGCGACGAAGAAAAGGCCCGGGCCAAGGAGCGTGTGTTCAGCTTCCGCGACGAGTTCGGCCAGTGGGACCCCAAGAACCAGCGCCCAGAGTTGTGGGCGCTGTACAACGGGCGGCACCGCAAGGGTGAGCACATTCGGGTGTTCCCACTGTCGAACTGGACCGAGCTCGACATCTGGTCCTACATCGCGGATGAGGGAATCGAGCTGCCCTCGCTTTACTACGCGCACACGCGGCCGGTGTTCCGCCGCGACGGGATGTTGCTGGCGGTGCACCAGCATATGCAGCCAACCCCTGATGAGGAGGTCTTCGAGGCTACGGTCCGCTTCCGCACCATCGGTGATGTCACGTGCACCGGGTGTGTGGAGTCCACCGCCGGCTCCGTCGATGAGGTGATCAGGGAGACCGCGGTGACCCGGCTGACTGAACGGGGCGCCACCCGCGCGGACGATCGCATCTCCGAGGCCGGCATGGAAGACCGCAAGCGGGAGGGCTACTTCTGATGGCAACGTTTTTGCGCCTGGCGACCGCCGGCTCAGTGGACGACGGCAAGTCGACCCTGATCGGCCGGCTGCTGTATGACTCCAAGGGCGTGTTGGAAGATCAGTGGGCCTCGGTGGAGCGTACCTCCGCCGAACGCGGTCACGACTACGTCGATCTCGCCCTGCTCACCGACGGGCTGCGCGCCGAGCGAGAACAGGGCATAACAATCGATGTGGCCTACCGCTACTTCGCCACCTCCAAGCGCAAGTTCATCATCGCCGACACCCCGGGACACGCCGAGTACACCCGCAACATGGTGACCGGCGCCTCTACTGCCCACCTGGCCGTCGTGCTGGTCGACGCCCGCAACGGGCTGCTGGAGCAGTCCCGTCGGCACGCCTTCCTGTCGTCACTGCTGGGCATCCGCCACGTCGTGCTCGCCATCAACAAGATGGACCTGATCGGCTGGGATCAGCAGCGATTCGAACAGATCCGCGCCGAGTTCCACGCCTTCGCCACCCGGCTGAACGTTCCCGACGTGGTCACGATCCCGGTCTCGGCGCTGCACGGCGACAACGTCGTCACGCGCTCCGACAATATGCCCTGGTATGGCGGGCCCACGCTGCTGTCGCATCTGGAGGAGGTGTACGTCGACAGCGATCGCAATCTGATCGACGTCCGCTTCCCGGTGCAGTACGTGATCCGGCCGCACACCGCCGAGCACCACGACCATCGCAGTTATGTCGGCAGCGTGGCCAGCGGCATCTTGCGTCCGGGCGATGAGATCGTGGCCCTGCCGTCGGGGAAGCCCACCTGTATCACCGCCATTCATGGCCCCTCGGGGCCGGTGGAGGAGGCCTTTCCCCCGATGTCCGTGTCGATCAGCCTCGCTGACGACATCGACCTGTCCCGCGGCGACATGCTGGCCCGCCCAGGCAACAAGCCGCGCCTCACGCAGGACGTTGAAGCCATGGTCTGCTGGATGGCCGACGCCGCCGCCCTGCGCGAGGGCGAGCAGTACCTGATCAAACACACCACGCGTACCACCCGCGCGCACGTCGGCACGCTGGAGTATCGGCTCGACATCAACACCCTCCACCGCGATCCCGGCGTGACCGCGCTGGAACTCAACGAGATCGGCCGCATCCGGTTGCGCACCCAGGCACCGCTGCTGGTCGACGAATACCACCGCAACCCCACCACCGGCTCGTTCATCCTGATCGACCCGGTCACCAACAACACGGTCGCCGCCGGGATGGTGTTGCCGGAAACACCCGACCACGATCCTGCGGCCAGGACGGCCAGCCGCAACACTGTCCGCCACCCCTCCCTGGTCAGTGCCCGGGACCGCCTCACCCGTGGGGCGACCGTCTGGCTCACCGGCCTGTCCGGCTCGGGCAAGTCCACCGTCTCGGTGCACGCCGAGCGCAAGCTGCTGGCCGGCGGCCGGCCCGCCTACGTACTCGACGGTGACAACCTGCGCCACGGCCTGAACGCCGACCTGGGGTTTGATATGGCCGACCGGATGGAGAACATCCGCCGCCTCGCGCACGTCTCGGCGCTACTGGCGGACGCCGGAATCGTCGTGCTGGTTCCGGCGATCAGCCCGTTGCGGGAGCACCGCGAGCTGGCGCGGCGGGTGCACGCCGAGGCTGGGCTGGAGTTCCACGAGGTCTTCGTCGACACCCCACTGACCACCTGCGAGGAACGCGACCCCAAGGGCCTGTACGCAAGAGCGCGGGCCGGTGAGATCGCCGGCTTCACCGGCGTCGACAGTCCTTACGAGGCGCCACAGGATCCCGAACTGCGCCTGGTGCCCGGCCCCGGGCCCGAAGCCATGGCCGACCAGGTGATCGGACTGGTGAGCCGATGACGAACGATCAGCATCTGGCCGCGGACCTCGCCACCCAGGCCGGGCAACTGCTGCTTGAGATCCGCCGCGAGCTGGCCGAGGCCACGGCGGACGAGCGGCGTGCCGCCGGCGACAAGCGCTCTCATGAGTTCCTCTTGTCGGCTCTGACGACGCATCGGCCTGGCGATGCGGTGCTGTCGGAGGAGGGCGTGGACGATCCGGCGCGGCTGTCGGCCGAGCGGGTGTGGATCATCGATCCGCTCGACGGCACACGGGAGTTCGCCGAGCCCGACCGCACCGACTGGGCGGTGCACGTGGCGCTGTGGCAGGCCGGCGAGCTCGTCGCCGGCGCGGTGGCGCTGCCCGCCCAAGGCCTCACGCCGGCCACCCCGTCGGTGTCCGCGCCGCCCCCCGCACCGCGTGCGCCCAGGGTGGTCGTGTCCCGCACGCGGCCACCCGCGATTGCCGTGAACGTCTGTGACCACCTCGGCGGCACCCTCATGGGGATGGGTTCAGCAGGCGCCAAAGCGATGGCGGTGGTGCAAGGACTTGCGGACGTGTACGTGCACGCGGGCGGACAGTACGAGTGGGATTCCGCCGCCCCTGTAGCGGTGGCGCGCGCCGCCGGCCTGCACACATCACGCATCGACGGTTCACCGCTGAACTACAACCGGCCCGATCCGCTCCTGCCCGACCTGCTCATCTGCCGCCCCGAACACGCCGACGCGGTCCTTGCCCTCACCCGCTGAGACATCGCCCGGCATCTGCGGACAGCAAGCTGTTCGCAGATGCCGCCGTAGCCCACTGTCCATGGCTTCTCCATCATTGCGAACACAGAGCCCGGATAGGCCATGAACAGGTCATACGCAACCGGTTCCAGCACCCACGCATCTGTCATGGCCGCACAAGAACAAACAGACAGATGATCCAAAAATTAATTATCCATACCTGGCCTTTCCGCCGGTACTCCACAAGCACCGTTCAGGTAACACCGAGCAACAGTCCTCATAGGCGGCACATCCACCAAAGAAAGCATAAGCACTATTGACAAATAATATAGGGAAAGAGTAATTTGCCTGTATCTGCAGGGCCGGACCGTCGGCACTTGGGAAGACCCGACCAACAGTTCCCCACCAGCCGCGTAGTGAAGGTCGACGATCCGCGGAGTGCGTCGGGTGATCCGATGCAGCCGGTGCGACGGGGTTTCAGCCTCGCTCGACCGCACTTCGTCGGCGTTCTCAGGAAAGCATCAACGACCTCAAGGCCGACCCGAACATGTGGGTGATCACACCGGAGGAGTGCCTCAGGCGCTGCCGGGACCTGGATCCGGACTACGAGCTGCGGCTCCACCCACTGCTGGGCGGGCTGCCGCCGGAGCTTTCCTGGCAGAGCCTCGAACTCCTCACCGCCCGCGTCCTGCCGCAGTTGGAGGCGGAAAGCCTGCGCAGACGGTTGGCCGTGACCGCGTGAGGTCGGTCGGCAAAACCGCCGCCCCATCGAAGGGATATGTGCAATGTCCGTGAGCGATACGACGATCCCCGGAACCCGGCAAGCGAAGGAATCGCGTGCCACGGCCTGGGGCTTCACGGGACTGCTGGTGCTGCTGACGATCGTCAACTGGGCGGACAAAGCCATCCTCGGCATCGTCGCCCAGCCCTTGTCCGAGGAATTCGGTCTGTCGGCGTCCCAGGTCGGCATGGCCGGCAGCCTGTTCTTCCTGGCCTTCGCCATCGCCAGTTGGTTCTCCGGTTTTCTGAAGAAGTGGCTGTCCCTGAAGTGGGGACTCGGGCTGCTGGCCCTGTGCTGGGCCGTGTCCATGGTGCCCATGCTGGTCGTGCCCGCGTTCGGCGTGCTGCTGGTGAGCCGTGTCCTGCTCGGACTCTCCGAAGGGCCGACGGGTGCGCTGGTCTTCAGCGCCCTCTACTCCTGGCACCCGCCCGAAAAGCGCGGGCTTCCGAGCGCCTCGCTCAACGTCGGCACTACGGTGGCCCAGGTCTCGGTGGCGCCCGTGATGGCGCTCATGGTGGCAGCCTGGGGATGGCGCGCCGCGTTCCTCCTCCTGGCCGTCGTCGGCCTGGCATGGAGCATCCTGTGGCTGCTGGTGTGGCGCGGCGGGCCGTACTACAGGGAGACCCGGCCGGAGGCGGCCTTGGACCAGGCTGCGGACGCCGCCCCCACCGACAAGGCGACCTGGATCAAGATCTTCACCTCACACACGTTCCTGGGCGCCACGGCGGCCGTCATCGCGATGTATGTCCTGCTGTCTGTCATCGTCACCTGGCTGCCGTCGTACTTCGAGGTCGGGCTGGGCTACACGCGTAAGCAGGCCGGCTTGATGATCGGCCTGCCGAGCCTGGCCAGCCTCATCTTCGCGCTCCTTTCGACGTTCGCAGGCGACCGCATGCTCGGTCGCGGCACCTCTTCACGTATGGCCCGTGGCGTGATGCCCGGTGCGGGCCTGCTCGTAGCCGGGCTCGCCTTTGCCGTGCTCCCCTATGCCGGCGCGCCCGCGCTCGCGGTGGCCGTCGTCTCCGTGGGGTACGGCCTGGCATCGATCGTGCTGCCGAACTACCTGGCGGCAATGTCCCAGCTGTGTCCCCCGCAGTACCTGGCGGGTGCCCTGGGGTGCTTCATGGGGGCCATGTACTTGGGCGGCCTCGTCGGGCCGCTCCTGACCGGGGCCATCGTCGACGGATTCGGCGATCCCGCGGCCGGATACGCCTTCGCCTTCCAGATCTTCGGGGTGGTGGCGCTGGTCGCGAGCATCGCCGCGCTGCTCATGGTGAACCCGGAACGGGACGTGGAGCGCGTCACAGGCTGAGAGAGACCCGACAGTCACTTCATCGTTCAACGATTCGAGATCCGAGGAGTCTGAGATGGGCACTGTTTCGCTGGCCGCCGCATGGGGGAAATGGCACGCCACGGCCGAGGAGATGAGAAAGGCGATAGAGGTCACCGAACGTTTCCGGTCTTGCCCCGAGTACCGGCCCGGCGCCTACACGAGCCTGCTCGAGGCCCAGGCGATGGCCTACAACTTCGCGGTCGCGCCGAGGCACCACATCGGGCGCCCGAGGTTCTTCTCTCACACCACGTGGCACGACCACGTCTTCGCCCTGGGCCAGCCGATCCAGGACTTCAAGTACGGCGGCTTCTGCCTGGACGGCCGGCAGACCTACCGTCTGCGGGGCAACGTCGGCCAGACCAAGCTGTTCCTGCTGCAGGTCCACAATCGGCTGCTGGGGACCCCGAACTCGGAGGAAATAGGCAACTACGACTTCCAGCAGCAGTTCGAGCTCGGCGCCGACGGGTCGTTCGAGGTGATGATCAGCGCGCAGGAGCACCCGGGCAACTGGATCAGGCTGGACGGGGATTCGCCGGCCAACTTCCTGCTGGTGCGCCGGATCATGGGCGACTGGAACGACGACCTGGGCGACTTGTCGATCGAGGCGGTGGGCCCGCACATCGAAGACGATGACCCCGAGCAACGGGCCGCCGAGTCCATCGTGGACGCCGCGAGCTATCTGAAATACCTGGTGCAGGTCTTCACCATCGGCCTGTACGACCTCTACATCCAGCGCGCGGACGGCAAGAAGAACGCTGCGGCCTCCATGCCGGGGGCCGACGTGGCCACCTCACTGATCGGCAGCCGCTCGACGACCTATGTGCCCGGGGTCTACGAGATCGCCCCCGATGAGGCGCTGATCGTGGAGTGGGAGGTCCCGGACTCCTCCTACTGGTCGTTCCAGCTGGGCGACGTGTGGTCCCGCCCCCTGGACTACATCAACCGGCAGGTCGACCTCAACATGACCCGGGCGGCTCTCGACTCCGACGGCAAGGTCCGGGCGGTGATCGCGCTGGAGGACCCCGGCCTGGCCAACTGGCTGGACCCTCAGGGCAACACCGAGGGAACCATCGTGACCCGCAACTACCGCAGCAAGCACGCCACCAAGCCGCCGGTGATGAAGCGGGTGAAGGTGGCCGAGCTCATGGACCACCTGCCCAAGGACACCATGGTGGTCACCCCGGAGGATCGCCGCAAGGCGCTGGAGTACCGCCGCGCCGCCACGAACTCGATCATCCTGCGCTGACATGACGGCCGCAGGCCGGCCGCTGAAAGCCTGAACGCCGCCCCAGTTGTGCCTCATTGGGGCGGCGTTCACGTGTTGGACGGATTGTGGAAGGAAAACCGGCCGCGAACCAACGTCATGACCTCAAACAACCGGAAGGCCGCACAACCGGCCCGTCCGCACTTCGGTGAGACCGCGGCCGTCGTGGAGGATCAGCCAGGACGGCACTGAAGTCCCTGGTCGCCGTCCTCATCCTGGTCAATCGCCGCTGCGAGCCCCACGCCGGCCTGCGCGTCACCGACGTCTGTGCTCCGCGCGGGCACATGACCATGACCGCGCGGGGCGCGGCCACGGCGTGCGGCCTCGTTTCCGCAAACGACCCAGGCGACGGGGCCCGCACAGAACCCGGTCCTGCCTGCGCGACTGCCGCCGCTCGACGATCGGTCCGCTCCTCCGTACGTACCGCCTACGCCCGGCCGCCAGGCACTCCCCACCCATGCCTGGGAACTGGGACCAGCCCGCGTCGTGGATGCTCCTGGCCAGCCGGGTGCGCGCCAGGCCTTTGGCCGCCAGGTCCGGGTCTGTACGGTCAACGGTGGATCTTCGAACAGGAAGTGACACCTGATGACAGACATGACTGTGTCGGCTGAGGCCGTGGAGGCCACTGCCTCTGTATCGGTCCTGGGTGGGACATGAAGTCGGTGGGAGATCCGTCGGCGCAGTTCGGGGACCTGACTGATCAGTCCGACCGTGCGGTCGTGGGCACGTCCGCGTGTACGTCGACGGTCGGCGCCGCGTAGCGGTCGGGCTACGTGGCTACCGGTCGAGAAACCGCGCGATCGCGCCCTGTGCTTCGGGCGTGGTGACGGCCGCGGCGATGGTGCGCGCCTCGTCGGCACCCGTCTCCGGCCGGGGGCCGGCCCAGGACTCGCGCAGCAGCCGCCGGGCCTGGCCAAGCGCGTGGGCCGGGCCCGCGGCCAGCCGCTCGGCGAGTGCCAGTGCTTCGGTGCCCACGGCCTCGTCGTCAACCGTTCTCATGACGAGGCCCCATTCGACGGCCTCCGGCGCTGTGAGCGCCCGGCCGGCGAGCAGCATCTCGGCAGCCCGCTGCTGGCCGACCGCCCGGGGCAGCAGCCAGGACAGGCCGGCGTCGGGGGTGAGCCCGATGCCGGCGTAGGCCGTCACAAACTTCGTGGACGACCCAGCTACCACCAGGTCGCCAGAGAGCATCACGGCGAGCCCGGCACCCGCGACGGCTCCCTGCACGCCCACCACGACCGGCTTGGGTATCGCGGTGAGCCGCTGCAGCACCTCGTCGAGGACGCCGGCGAGCTCGAGCAGGTAGGCCGCCTGGTCATCGGCCGCGACGAAGGAGGCCACGTCACCGCCTGCGCAGAACCGCTTACCGGCGCCGGTGAGCAATACCGCGCGCACCGCGTCGTCCGCGGCTGCGGTGTCCACGGCCACCCCGAGGGCGGTCGCGGTGTCGAGGTCGATCGCGTTGGACACCTGCGGCCGGTTGAACACGATCCGTGCCACGCCGTCCACGACGCCGTACTTCACCAGGTCGGACATGTCAGATCCTCCGGAAGAGGGCGGCGAGCGCCTGGCCGCCACCGATGCACATGGTCACGATGCCGAGCTCGAGGTCGCGTCGGGCCATGCCCTTGGCGACGCGCACGGTCGGGATCGCCCCGGGGGCGCCGACCGGGTGGCCGAGGGCGATCGCACCGCCGTAGATGTTTCGCAGGGCATTTACTCGCCCACTATATAATTTACTTCGCTACCATTCTAGGTCCAAACGCGATCGCGCCGCATCCGAGTCGTCTCCATGGCGTCGACGCCCAAGCAGGTCAAGCAGCTCGGCCGGGTAATCATCCGGTTCGCAGGCAACTCGGGTGACGGCATGCGGCTGACGGGTGACCGGTTCACCCGGGGTCCGCGGTCTTCGGTAACGACCTGGTGACCCTGCCGAACTTCCCGGCCGAGATCCGTGCGCCGCAAGGCACGCTGCCGGGTGTGTCGTCGTTCCAAGTGCACTTCGCCGACCACGACATCCTCACCGCGGACGACGCGCCTGACGGTCACCGACCGGCATCTTCCGCCAGGTCGAGTGGCCGACGTACGACGATCACCCGCGAGCAGGTCACCACCGTCCGCAGCGGCGAGACACTCGACCGCGGCACCCAGGCCCAGTGCCTCACCGCCCTCCTCGGCGTCGGCGGCACCTGGACCGTCGCCTGACGAAAGCCTCGCCGGGAGTGACGTGGTGCCGAGGTGATGACGAGGAGCTCGGCCCATGGATCGGCGCACGCCATCAACGGGGCAGCTGAACAGTGCCGCCCGCCAGCTCGACACAAGACGCGTTGATGTAGTCGTTGCGCAGCAACTCCACAGCCAGCGAGGCGAACTCGTCGGGCACTCCCATCCGTTTCGGAAAGATCGCTGAATCAGCGATCCGCTCCCGCAGGTCGTCATCGACGCCGTCCTCCCCGTAGATCGGCGTGTCGATGCCACCGGGAGCGATGGCATTGACCCGGATACCGAAGGTGGCCAGGTCCCGTGCCAACGGCCGCAGCATGCCCAGCTGGCCGGCTTTGGACGCAGCGTACGCGACCTGGCCCGTCTGGCCCACGGTTGCTGCGAGGGAGGAGGCGATGACGACCGCGCCCCGCTGCCCGGATCCGTCGGGTTCCGTCCTGCCCATCGCTGAAGCCGCCAGCCGGACGACGTTGAAGGTCCCGACAAGGTTGGTGTCGACAACGCCGCGGAAATCCTCAAGAGGGTGCGCCGATTCGTAGGAACCGTCACGTCCGGTAGTCCGATCCGCATGACCGACACCGGCACAGTGGACCAGCGCCCTCAGCGGCGCAAGCTCGGCTGCGAAGCCGATCGCAGCCAGCAGGGACTCGGTGTCCAGGACCTCTGCGCGGCAGAAGACGGCGCCGATCTCGCGAGCGGCTCGGCTCCCCTTCTCCCGGTCCCGGCCGGTGACCACGACCTGACAGCCTTGGGACAGCAGCCTGCGCGCCGTGGCCTTTCCGATGCCCGATGTCCCGCCGACAACGAGCGCCGCCTGTTCATGCAGGTCCATCAGTCCACCCCAACCACTACTCGGCCTCGCCGGGCAACGGCGGCCACGTTGCCAGGGCCGGGACTTGGATCGATCTGGCCCAAAGCCCCCGCCGTGGCGACAGACGCGGTGGCCGGGTGGGCTCGCCGCCGGCGCGCATCATCTCCGGGAGGGCGACGCGTCCCAGGGCACCTGCCGCCGAGTGCCACAACCATGGGCACGACCATCGACGCCGTCGAGCTCTGGGACCAGGGCGAGGTTAAGGCCGTCGTCTCCAGCGCGGCCGTCACGGGCCGACCATCTGCGAAACACCACGGCCACAACAGTGATGAGCCCGGCAGTGCGATGCTGATCGGCACTCGCAGTAGCATGAGTCTGCGTGCTCCCTCCGCTCGGGCGTCACGCCCGACGCCCCACTCCGGCCGGTATTTTCCAACCACTCCGCGATGTGGTCGAGACAGGAGTCCCAGACGACCTCGCGAGCGCTCCGGTACACCTCGTTCTCGAGGGTGGTGATGCACGATGGAGATCAGAAGTCCGGCCGCGTCCACCACCGCCGGAAGGGGCGTAGTCCCTCGGCGACGGGTGTCGGAAAGCGTGGTGCCCGCTTCTCGATGAACGCACTGATGCCCTCGATCGCATCTGGACCCGCCCCAAGGCTGCGAACGAGGTCGGACTCGACCCTGTGCGCCTCCATCGGGTGGGACTGGGTGAGCCCGTGCCACATCATCTGGCGCGTGGCCGCGACCGAGACCGGCGCACTGTCCTCGACCAGCGAACGGGCGTGCTCCAGTGCCGTGGATACAACATCGTCCGGGGGCACCACCTCACGGAGCAGGCCGGCCGCCAGTGCTTCCTCGGCCGGCACCAACCGACCACTCATCGTCCACTCGAGCGCCCGGTTGACCCCGACCACACGTGGCAGGAACCAACTCGAGCACGCCTCGGGCACGATGCCGCGGCGGGCGAAGACAAAGCCGAAGCGTGCGGTGTCCGCAGCGATCCGGACATCCATCGGAAGAGTCATGGTCACGCCGAGGCCGACCGCGTCTCCGTTGACGGCAGCGACCAGTGGCAGCGTTGAGGCAAAGAGGCGCAGGGCCAGGATCCCTCCGAAGTCACGGCTGTCCACGGCTTTGGCGCCGGGGGCGGCGTCGCGTCGGTCACGGAAGGTGTCCACTCCCCCCGAGAGGTCGGCCCCGGCGGAGAAGGCCCGGCCGGTCCCGGTGAACACGACAGCCTGTGCCTGGCCACTGGCCTCGATGCTGTCGAGGGCCGCGCAGAGGTCGAGAACCGTCTGCCGGCTGAGACTGTTGAGCTTCTCGGGGCGGTTGAAGGTGATCACGGCGATGCCGGCTTCCAGGGCGAGGCTGAAGCCGTCGTGCTCCCAGGCTGATTCAGCGGGCATGGCGGTCATCCGAGGAGGTGGTCGCGGAGGCGATCGAGCTGGTCGTCGTCGAGCCGGAGGCCGATGCGGAGGTAGGTCTCCACATCTCCGTAGTCGGCCTCGAGTTGTTCGAGGCCGGCCTCGAGGTACTCCACGTCCGCGACCATGGCCGGCAGAAAGAACTCGTCGGGCTTGTCGCCGAAGAACTTTCGAACCACCTCGAGCGTGGGGCCCGTGCGCTGCATCAGCTCGTTGGTGAGCACAAAGTCGGCGACGACTTCGTGCTGCGAGACTCCGGCAAAGGTTTGCAGCAGCATCGCAGCCCACCCGGTGCGGTCCTTGCCTTCCGCGCAGTGGAAGACCTGGGGTCCCTCCACTTCGGCGATTCCGGCGAACAGGGAGGCGAATCCCGCCCGTTTGTCGGCGTTGTTCACGAACCCGCGGTAGTGGTTGATCATCGCCTCCCTGAGATCCGCCGGGGACTCCAGGGATCGCATGGTGTCGCTGCTCAGACCAGGCACCCAGGTGTGTCGCCAGGCCGCGCCCTCGGGCACCGTGTCCGGACGGAGGTCCACCTCACCCTTGCCGCGGAGGTCATGGATGGCCTGGATGCCGAGCGGGGCAATCCGCTCGAGGTCCTCGGGCGTCGCCAGGAAGGCGTTGGCACGAAACAGACGCCCCCTGCGCATGGCCCCCCTGGGAGTGAGGTACCCGGGGCCGGCAATGTCCCGGAAGTTCGGAACGGAGGCGAGCTTCAGCGCCTCACCATCGTGCATGCTCATGCGGGGGTGGTCTCCCTCTTGATCCGGGTGAGTTCGAGACGGCTGATCCGCCATTGGCCGCCCTCGAGGCGGTATTCCTCGTGATAGTGGCCGAAGCCGGTGAGCACCGGGTATTCGCTGCCTGTCGGCGGAGTCGCGGAGGCGAACACCGCTCAGACCGCACCCAAGCTCGCCGAGGACCCTGGGGCAGTGGTTACGGGCGATTGGGCGAGGAGCCTGGCGAGTGACCGCAAGGCCCCAGCGCGACCTCCCCGGCCCATCAACCGTCGAACCCGCCGAGCAGTCCGGCAATCGCCCCTTGCTTCTCCGCACCGAACCCGGTCTCCAGTGGGGTGACGCTCACGAAGCCATCCTCCAGAGCGGTGGAGTCAGCGTTTCGGACAGTCTCAGCGGGGCAGTCGAACTGCACTCGGCAGAAACCCGGCGTCGAGACGTCATACCAACTGGTGTTCCCCTCTTGGCCAGTGAGGGAGAACTTGCCGAGTCCTCCGAGGACGGCATAGTCGCCGACACGGGTCACCCGGGTACCCTTCACCAGGGAAGCGTCGTGTTGGCCGTTCTCGTCCAGCACCACCGGGTAGGCGATGTTGAGGAAGAGCCCCTCCGGAAGTCCTGCGCCCCGACTGCTGCGCGTCTCGATGTGTCGGATCAGGTTGGTCGTGTACGCGGCCGCATCGGGCATCGCCGCATCGGTCTGCTTGAGATTGCCGTTCCGCCGGAAGTCCTCTGCGTCGTTCTCGACGCTGACCGAGATGGTGGGAATTTTCTGCTTGGCTGCGATCATGGCTGCGCCGATGGTTCCAGAGAGCGACATTGCGTCCGCAATGTTCTGGCCGGGGTTGATACCGGTCAACACAAGGTCAGGCTCCGCCTTCAGGACCGTCAGCGCGAAGAGAACGGAGTCGGCCGGTGTGCCATGGACGGCGTAGGTCGCACCGCGCCCGTCGTCACAGGCCGGTCCCTTCGCCACGACCTTGAGCGTGCCGGATCCGGTCACGCTGCCGCCGCCCCCACTCTGGTTGGACGCCGGAGCGGACACCGTCACGTCATGCCCGGCTTCGCACAGCGCCTTCTGCAATTGCGGCAGGCCGCCGCGGCCGACGCCGTCGTCGTTGCTCAGGAGGATGTGCAGTGGTCCCGCGTCAGGCGGTGCCGTACGACTCTGGCTCGTCGGCGTCTTGGGCACCGCGATCGCGGCCGTAGAGACACCGACAGTCAGCAACATTGCTGCAAGACCTGCGACGATCTTCATGACCCACTTCCTCAGGGAGACGAACGGTTTGGAACGGGATATAACGGGATATTCGGACGAAGGAGTTGCAATCAACTGCGCTGGAGGATCACAAGACCGGCGAGGCCTGAGGGCACGGTCCTCGCCCGCAGGCGTCACCCGGCAAGCGGTGCTGCACTGCCGCCCCGCCAGGCAGCGGCTCGAGAGTGAGCGTGCAAGCGCTCGCGCAGCTCGGCGATCTCCTCCAGCGAGACACCCCAGTCCACCAGTGCCTGATGGGTGTCGGCACCTGGGTGGCGTGGACGCGGTCAGATCCGCTGAGCCGGCCCCTCACTGTCCACTGACTGCGGGGCGTAGTCCATGTCGAACGGCTCGCGCACGAGGACGAACTTCAGGGGGAGCGCGAACGTGACGATGCCCAGGGCAGGGGTGGTGGCCTCGCTCCCGGGCAGGGGTCATGCACACCAGGACGACCAGCGCAGCGCCGATCTCGGCGACCTGGCTGCGGCGCCGCAACCCGGCTGGGGCGCCCAGGGCACTGTGCCCGTCGTCCTGAGCCGCAGGCCGGTCACAGTACGGCTCTCGTCGCCAAGGGCTCGGTCGACGGGACCGGATGATGAAGCCGTCCCACATCCGAGGTAGCCACCGCCACAGCGTGGTGGAGCAGGCCGTGCGTGGTATGCGTGTCCGTTCCAGGGGCGGCACGCGCCGGTCGGGGGCGGACAGGACAGTGACGGACTTCTGGACGAGCTCCTGCAAAGTCGCAAACGCTCGTCCGGCCGCGTGCGTGGTGCCGACCGGGGCCGACACATCCCGGACACGACCGTCGAGACGTGAGTTCAGTCGGCAGTCGGGCCCGCCGGCAGCGTCACCACGCTGCATCCTCACTGCCGGTCGACAAGCTGGCTCAGGAGTCGCTCGCGGATGATCTGTTCGGCATCGCTCACGATGGTACCGACCACTTCGCGACAGCTGGCGACCTCGTGGATGAGACCCTGCGTCTGTCCGGCCCACCACATGCCGCCCTCGACATTGCCCTGCACGAGCACCTGCTCGCGGCCGCGAGCTCCGGACGCGAGGTGGGCGATGTCCTCGAACGTAGTGCCTTCACGGGCCGAGATCTCAAGGATCTCCTCCGACACCGAGTTCCGGGCGACGCGGGCAGAGTTCCGGAACTTGCGGAAAACGACGACGGTGTCACGCTCGGTGTTGGCGACGATCTGCTCCTTGACCGCCTGGTGCACCGGCGCCTCTGTCGTGGCCACGAAGCGGGTGCCCATGTTGATCGCGTCGGCGCCCAGCGCCAGTGCCGCGACGAGGCCGGCACCGTTGGCGAGACCACCTGACGCGATGACCGGGATCTCCAGCTCACGGGCCGCGGCCGGGATCAGCACCAGGCCCGGCACATCGTCCTCCCCGGGGTGACCGGCGCACTCGAAGCCGTCGATGCTCACCGCGTCGACTCCCAACGCCTGGGCCTTGAGCGCGTGCCGGACGGCGACGGCCTTGTGGATGACTTTCACCCCCGCCTCCTTGAACGCCGGCAGGTGCTGTGCCGGATTGGCACCCGCGGTCTCCACGACCTTGACGCCGCTGTCGATGATGGCGTCGCGGTACTCGTCGTAGGGCACCGGCTCGATGGTCGGCAGGATGGTGAGGTTGACACCGAACGGCTTGTCAGTCAGGTCCCGGCATCGGGCGATCTCCTTGACCAGCGCCTCGGGCGTCGGCTGGGTGAGGGCGCTGAGGAAGCCGAGCGCACCCGCCTCGGCCACCGCGCCGATCAGCTCCGCCTTACCCACGGCGGTCATTCCGCCGCACACGATCGGGTGCTCGACGCCGAAGGCCTCGGTGAAGCGATTGCTGAACATCAGGTCTCCTCAACTGGTTACGGTCTGGTCGGGTGCTCGCAGCCTCGGGCCCGCCCAGTCGCGTGGATCGTGAGGGCTCAGGTAGCCCTCCTGGTTGACGGTGGCGACCAGATCGCCGGCGCGGGTGAACAAGCGACCCGAGGCCAGGCCGCGGCGCGCGGCTTCCCCGACCACCCGCCTGTCGTAGAGATGCCACTCAGCGATGTCTGGCGTGCGGTGGAACCACATCGCGTGGTCGAGGGAGGCGACCGACCCCGGGCCCAGCGTCGTTGTCCGACGCGCCACCAGCACCGGCTCGAGCAGGATCATGTCACTGGCGTAGGTAAGCAGGCACGTGTGCAGAAGGGCGTCGTCGGGCACAGGTCCGTCGGCACGCAGCCAGAGTCTGCTCACCGGGTCGATGACTGCAGGGTCGTCGAGCTCGTCGAGGGCTGCGCGCGGTGGCGGATCCAGCGGTCGCATGTCGAAGGGACGCTCGCGCACCCACCAGCCGTCGAGCTCCGCAGCGTACGCCGTGAGGCGAGCGGCCACGTCCGGCAGTTCGTCGGGATCATCCACCACAGGCGCTTCCCAGCGCGAAGCGACTGCCTCGCGGGGCTCGGCGAAGGAACACGTGATGTCGCAGATCACCTCGCCATCCTGGATCGCGGAGACGCGGCGTACAGACAGCGAGCCGCCGTCACGAAGCCGGGAGACGTCGTAGACAATCAACGTCCGGCAGTGCCCGGGGCGGATGAAGTAGGCGTGCAGGCTGTGCGGAAGTCTCCCGTCAGGGACGGTACGTCCCGCCGCGCGCAGCCCCTGGGCCAGCACCTGGCCACCGAAGACCCGGGGCGGCCGGGCCTCGGGCTGTGCACCCCGGAAGAGACCGGCGTCGAGCCGCTCGACCTCGAGCAGCTCGACCACCTCCGCCAGGTCGGTCACCGGGCCGTGGGGAGCGTGAACATCAGCGTCATATTAACTAGAGTACTAGATAGTCTAGTGGACGACAATAGTGCAGAGTCTGCGCGACCATGGCCGAGGCGAATCTCGCGCTCTTCGAGTACATCGACGGCTGCCACAACCCCCGCCGCACCCAGAAGCGGCTCGGCCACCTCGAGCCCATCGAGTTCGAGGAGAAGCACCACGCCGACCAGGCAGCGGCCAAACAAGCGAACCTGAAACCACGTCAATCCGTCCTGATCGGCCAGTCAGCCCCTCCCGCACACCAGGGAAACCTCACAGCCGGCCCACCCTCCCCACCCACCGAAGAAGGCGGGCAACGACGAAGATCCGGAGCCGAGGAGACTCACACGCCGACCCCCTTCCCCCAAGAGGCATTAGCTTGATACTAGATTATTTATTGCTCTAGTATTTTTCTACTCCTCCAGGGAGGTCTTCCGTGTCTGACTCTGTGATCGTGGCCGGCCGGCGCACCCCGATCGGGAAGCTGTCCGGCGCCCTGGCCGCGGTTTCGGCCCCCGAACTCGGAGGGGCGGCCATCCAGGCCGCGCTCGAGGATGCGGACATCCCCGGTGCGGACGTCGATGCGGTGATCATGGGTACGGTGGTACAGGCGGGGATGGGCCCGAATCCCGCGAGGCTGGCGGCGGCCCGCGCCGGAATCCCCATGTCGGTCCCGGCAAGCACGGTGAACAAGCTGTGCCTGTCGGGCCTGCATGCCATCGCCCTCGCCGACGCGCTGATCAAAGCCGGCCACCACGAGGTGGTCGTGGCGGGTGGCATGGAATCGATGACCAACGCCCCGCACTTGCTGGAGAGTTCACGCCGCGGCTGGAAGTACGGCAGCGTCAGGGTGTCCGACTCCCTCGAGCGGGACGCGCTCATCTGCGGTTTCGACAATGTGCCGATGGGGGCGGCCACCGAGCGCTACCAGGCGCCCTTCGGCATCACCAGGTCCGAGCAGGACGAGTTCTCCGCGCTGTCGCACCGCCGCGCCGCGACGGCCCGCGCGGCGGGCCTGTTCGCCGAGGAGATCACCGCGGTCAGGATCGGTGGCGCCGAGGTGACCGAGGACGAGGGGATCCGCCCCGACACCATGCCCGAGACCTTGGGGCGTCTGCGTCCAGCCTTCGGCAGCGAAGGCACGATAACGGCCGGCAGTTCGTCCCAGCTCTCGGACGGTGCCGCCGCCGTCGTGGTGGTGTCCCGGGAACGTGCGGAGCGCGAGGGGTGGCCGATTCTCGCAGAGATCGGCGCTTACGGCTCCGTCGCCGGCCCGGATCCGTCGCTGGTCACTCAGCCTGCGCGGGCGATCCGGGATGCCCTGCGCCGCGACGGGCGGACCAAGGTCGGCGACCTGGACCTTCTGGAGATCAATGAGGCGTTCGCCGGAGTCGCACTGTGCTCGATGCGGGAACTGGACGTTCCGGTCGAGCGGGTGAACGTGAACGGCGGTGCGATCGCGCTGGGGCACCCGGTGGGCATGTCGGGGACTCGTGTCGTCCTCACGCTGGCGCGAGAACTACGGCGGCGCGGTGGCGGGACAGGTGCCGCGGCGCTGTGTGGCGGCGGTGGGCAGGGGGACGCCCTGCTGCTCCGCGTGGCCGGGTCCTGACCCTGCCGCAATCCCCGAGAGTCCCACTTTCTCCATTGCCTTGAGGGAGCATCATGTCCACTTCGCCCGTCAGCGTTCCCGCTGTTCATACCCCTTCTGGCCCGGTTCGGTTCGTCACGGCCTCAAGCCTGTTCGACGGGCACGACGCGTCGATCAACATCATGCGACGGATCCTGCAGGCGCAGGGGGCCGAGGTGATCCACCTCGGGCACAACCGCTCGGTGGCCGAGGTGGTGGACGCGGCGCTGGAGGAGGACGTGCAGGGCGTGGCCGTCTCCTCCTACCAGGGCGGGCACATCGAGTACTTCGAGTACCTGGTTCAGCTGCTGCGCGAGCGCGGCGCCGGGCACGTGAAGGTGTTCGGCGGCGGGGGCGGGGTCATCGTTCCCGAGGAGATCGCCCGGTTGGCGCGTGCCGGGGTGCGGATCTTCTCCCCGGAGGACGGCCAGCGGCTCGGCCTCGCCGGAATGATCAACTCCATGGTCGAGGCGTGCGACACCGACCTGTGGAAGCAGGAACCGGCCGAGCTCGCGGGCGTCCTGGCCGGTGAGCGGTCGGCGCTCGCGCGGCTGCTCACCGGTCTGGAGGCACGGGCGGTTCCGGGGGAGGACCTGCGGGCGCTGCGCGGGGCCGCCCTCGCACGCCCGGTGCCGGTGCTGGGGATCACCGGCACCGGCGGGTCGGGCAAGTCCTCGCTGACCGACGAGCTGGTCCGCCGACTGCGCACCGATCAGCAGGACAAGCTGAGGGTGGCGGTCCTGGCCGTGGATCCCACCCGGCGGCGCGGCGGCGGGGCGCTGCTGGGCGACCGGATCCGGATGAACTCCCTGGACGGCGACCGGATCTTCTTCCGTTCGCTGGCCACGCGCGGCAGCCACGAGCTGCCCGAGGGTCTTCCGGATGTGATCGCCGCCTGCAAGGCGGCCGGGTACGACCTGGTGATCGTGGAGACCCCGGGCATCGGGCAGGGGGATGCGGCCATCGTGCCGTACGTCGATGTCTCGCTGTACGTGATGACGCCCGAGTTCGGCGCTGCCTCGCAGCTGGAGAAGATCGACATGCTCGACTTCGCCGACGTGGTGGCGATCAACAAGTTCGAGCGGCGCGGCGCGAAGGACGCGCTTCGCGACGTCGGCCGCCAACTGATACGCAACCGGGAGGCGTTCGGGCAGCGGCCGGAGGACATGCCGGTGTTCGGCACCAGCGCGGCGACCTTCAACGACGACGGCGTCACCGCCCTCTACCAGCATCTGCGCGAGCTGCTCGCCGAGCGCGGTCTGCCGCTGCGGCCCGGCGCCCTGCCCGAGGTGGCGGTGCGGCACTCCAGTGGCGCCGCCCAGATCGTGCCCCCCGCGCGGGTGCGCTACCTGGCCGAGATCACCGAGACCGTGCGCGGCTACCACGCCGAGACCACCACCCAGGCGGAGGCGGCCCGGCGGGTCCAGGCCCTGGCGGCGGTCAGGGAGGAGCTGGCGGCCGCGGAAGCCGACACCGCCGACGTCGACCGTCTCCTGGCCGACGCCCGGGACCGGCTCACGCCCGCCTCCCGCCGGCTGCTCGAAGACTGGCCGGACACCGTGCGGGCCTACTCCGGGGACGAGCTGGTGGTCACCGTCCGGGACCGGGAACTGCGCACCGCGCTGACCCGGGAGTCGCTGTCGGGCAACCGCATCCCCCGGGTCGCCCTGCCCCGCTACGCCGACCACGGCGAGCTGCTGCGCTTCCTGCGGGCCGAGAACCTGCCCGGGTACTTCCCCTTCACCGCCGGGGTGTTCCCGTTCAAGCGGGAGGGCGAGGACCCGGCGCGGATGTTCGCCGGCGAGGGCGACCCGCAGCGCACCAACCGCCGCTTCCACTACCTGTCCAAGGACAGCGAGGCGACCCGGCTGTCCACCGCCTTCGACTCGGTCACCCTCTACGGCCGCGACCCCGACGAGCGGCCCGACATCTACGGCAAGGTCGGCACCTCAGGCGTGTCGGTGGCCACGCTTGAGGACATGAAGGCGCTCTACGCCGGCTTCGACCTCACCTCGCCCACCACCTCGGTCTCCATGACCATCAACGGTCCGGCCCCGACCATCCTGGCCTTCTTCCTCAACACCGCCGTCGACCAGCAGTTGGAGACCTTCCACGCCGAGCACGGCCGCGAGCCCTCCGACGAGGAGGCAGCCGTCATCCGGGCCCGTACCCTGGCCTCGGTGCGAGGTACCGTGCAGGCGGACATCCTCAAGGAGGACCAGGGCCAGAACACCTGCCTGTTCTCCACCGAGTTCTCCCTGCGGATGATGGCCGACATCCAGGAGTGGTTCATCGAGCAGGGCGTGCGGAACTTCTACTCGGTGTCCATCTCCGGCTACCACATCGCCGAGGCCGGCGCGAACCCGATCAGCCAGCTGGCCTTCACCCTGGCCAACGGGTTCACCTACGTCGAGGCCTACCTCGCCCGCGGCATGGACATCGACGACTTCGCGCCCAACCTGTCGTTCTTCTTCTCCAACGGCATGGACCCCGAATACTCCGTCCTGGGCCGGGTCGCCCGCCGCATCTGGGCCGTCGCCATGCGGGACCGCTACGGGGCGAACGAGCGCAGCCAGAAGCTGAAGTACCACGTCCAGACCTCCGGCCGCTCCCTGCACGCGCAGGAGATGGACTTCAACGACATCCGCACCACCCTGCAGGCGCTCATCGCCATCTACGACAACGCCAACTCGCTGCACACCAACGCCTACGACGAGGCGGTCACCACCCCCACCGAGGACTCCGTGCGCCGGGCCCTGGCCATCCAGCTCATCATCAACCGCGAGTGGGGCCTGGCGATGAACGAGAACCCCCTCCAGGGATCGTTCATCATCGACGAACTCACCGACCTGGTGGAAGAAGCGGTCCTGACCGAGTTCGAGCGGATCAGCGAGCGCGGCGGCGTCCTCGGCGCCATGGAGACCGGCTACCAGCGCGGCCGCATCCAGGACGAGTCCATGCTCTACGAGCAGCGCAAGCACGACGGCAGCCTGCCGATCATCGGCGTCAACACCTTCCGCAACCCCCACGTCGAGGACAGCGGCGGCCAACCGGTCGTCGAGCTGGCCCGTGCCACCGCAGAGGAGAAGCAGTCCCAGCTCACCCGAGTCCGCGACTTCCAGGTCCGCCACCGCGACCAGGCCCAGGCCGCTCTCACTGCCCTCAAGGACGGCGCCACCAGCGGCCGCAACGTCTTCGCCGTCCTCATGGAGGCCGCCCGGGTCTGCTCCCTGCAGCAGATCACCGAGGCCTTCTTCGAGGTCGGCGGCCAGTACCGCCGCAACGTGTGATCCCGCTCGGTGCACCGGACATGCTCTTCCCGCCCCCGCGGAGAACGCACCCGGTTCGCCTGAACATCAGCCAGACACCGCACAACCCCAAGGAGTCGGAGTGAACACAGAGAACATCCGCACCGCCATCGTCACGGGCGGAGCACGCGGCATCGGTGCCGCCGTCGCCAAGCGGCTGAGTCATGACGGTTTCGCCGTCGCGGTTCTCGACCTGGACGAAGCCGCCTGCAAGCCGATCGTGCAGGAGATCGAGTCGGCCGGAGGAAAGGCGCTCGCGGTCGGCGTCGACGTGTCCGACGAGCAGGGTGTCCAGACCGCAGTGGCACGCGTGGCCGACGAACTCGGCGCACCGACCGTGCTGGTGAACAATGCCGGCGTCACCCGCGACAACCTGTTGTTCAAGATGACCGCCGACGACTGGGACGCGGTGATGAACGTCCATCTGCGCGGCTCGTTCCTGATGAGCCGCGCCACCCAGAAGTACATGACCGAGGCGAAGTGGGGGCGGATCGTCAACCTCTCCAGCATCTCCGCTCTGGGCAACCGCGGTCAGGCCAACTACAGCGCTGCGAAGGCCGGCCTGCAGGGCTTCACCAAGACGCTCGCGATCGAGCTGGGGAAGTTCGGTGTCACCGTCAATGCGGTCGCGCCGGGCTTCATCGCCACCGAGATGACCGCGGCCACCGCCGAACGGCTCGGTGTGCCCTTCGAGGAGTTCATGGCCGCTGCCGCCGCGCAGTCCGCGGTCGCCAGGGTGGGGCAGCCCCAGGACATCGCAGCCGTCGTCTCCTTCTTCGTCCGCGAGGAGGCTTCCTTCGTCTCCGGCCAGGTCATCTATGCTGCCGGAGGACCCCAAGTGTGACGCGCGGACGCGGACCGGCGTCTTCGTGGCCGGCGCAGGGGGCTGCCGTACGTCGGCCCCGGGAAAACGGCCCCTCTGCGCCACCGGCTGGCATCTGTCCCAGCACATCCGCGGTCCATCGCTGCCCTCCTCGCCCTGCTCGGAAGCGGTCCCCACCAGGCACCGGCGGCCTCATGGGGCATGACGAAGGTCGGAAGCCCTCTTCCCGAAAGCGGTAACCAGCCCGGACCTGGTGCGGTAAGCTGAGTCGGTTACTCCAGCAATCTATAATTGATTCATCCGCTTAATCCAGTCCGAGGAGCCCACGGAAACGGTTCCCCTCACCACGGGGTCCGGACCCGCACCCTCGGCGGACGGGGCGAGAAGGGAGACAGAATGGCTGCCCGCCGCACGGCGTCTCCGACTCCGGACACGATCACCGATCCGGTCGACTGGGCCCAGCACTACTGGCGAGAGCAGAGACTCGACGGAGATGAGCAACATTTCCTCGCCATGTCCTCGCTGCTGCGCTACCAGCGGATCATGGTCGACCTGGTCGAGGGGAAGCTCCGGGAACACGGTCTCAACATGACCGACTACCTCCTCCTGATGACACTTCAACTCAGCGAGGCCGGAACCCGGCTCATCAGCAGCCTGGCCCGCAACCTCATGGTGCACGCCACAACCGCCACCCTGGCCACGGACCGCCTCGAGGCGAAGAAGCTTCTCTACCGCAGTCCGCACCCCACGGACCGCCGCGCAACATGCGTGACGATCACCGATGCCGGACGGACCCTGGTCCACGAGGCCACGGTCGCGCTGGACGCAGTCGAATTCGGGCTGCCGGGGAGCACCCAGGCCGACTTGAAGGCGCTCATGGGCGTGTTGTCCGTCCTTCGCACCGCCGCCGGGGACACGGGCCGGCCACGCTGACCGTCGAATCTCCGGCCGGCACCCTTTGACGATAGTCTAGTAGGCGACTATATTGACACTGTCAAAACGCTGAGCTGTGCAAGCCCGACGAGAAGAAGAACCAAGAGGCCCCGCACAGAAAGCCGCAGCCCGCCGCGGATGTGCGCGCACAGCAGAGCGTGATCTGCGCCCTGGCCGAGGAGCACACTTCCCCGTGCAGCTCAGCATGCCTCTGCAGTATGCTGGTGACCCGCAGACGATCATCGCCGAGGCGGTCGCCCTGGAGAAGGCGGGGCTCGATGCCGTCCAGGTCGCCGAGGCGTACGGTTTCGACTCACCAACCCTCCTGGGCCACCTGGCCGCACGCACCGAGCGCCTGCAGATCGGCGCCGGCATCCTCAACGTGTATTCACGCACACCCGCACTGCTCGCGCAGACCGCCGCGGGTCTGGACGCCGTCTCCGGCGGCCGCGCCCTGCTCGGCCTGGGCACATCCGGCCCGCAGGTGATCGAGGGCTGGCACGGCATGCCGTACGACCGGCCGCTCGCCCGTACCCGTGACGTCGTGGAGATCTGCCGCCGGGCATGGCGGCGCGAGGTCGTCGACCACACCGGGAAGACCGTACGCGTACCGCTGGCGCCGGGCTTGGGCACGAGACTCGGGAAACACTGAAGATACTCACCCGACCGGTACGTGAGTCCGTCCCCGTCTACTTGGCAGCGCTGGGAGAGAAGAACGTCGAACCGGCCGCCGAGTTGGCCGGGGGCTGGCTGCCGCTGTTCTTCCCTCCCGAATGCGCCAAGGAGACCTGGGGCGCGGCGATCGCCGAGGGCAGGAAACGACGCCCGGCCGAACTGGGCGAATTGCAGATCGTGGCCGGTGACACCCTCGCGATCGGTGAGGACCGGGAGGCGCTGCGCGACCTCACTCGTCCCCAACTCGCCCTGTATATGGGCGGGATGGGCAGCAAGGGCAAGAACTTCTACAACGACTTGGTCAGCCGGTGCGGTTTCGGAAAAGAGGCCCGGCTCATCCAGGACCTGTACCTTTCCGGCCGGAAGAAGGAAGCCGAAGCGGCCGTCCCGGACGAGTCGATCGACCTGACCAACCTGGTCGGACCCGAAGGTTTCGTACGCGAACGTGTCGCCGCCTACCGTGAGGCCGGGGTGACGATGCTCAACGTCGCCCCGATCGGGTCCGATCCGGCCGCGCTGATCGAGAAGGTCAGGAGCTGGCTGTAAGCCGTCATACGGCCCGGCCCGTAACTGCTTCGTCGCCCCGATGGGAAACTGAGGCGGTGTTCCGACGGAGGCAGGCGGGACGGGTGTCCAGGCCGGCGCGGTCGGCGGTGTTCCCGCAGGGCACGTCACACAAGGCCGACCAGCCGTGTGTTCGTCCCATCCGCGCCTGACCGTGGCGCCGCCGCTGTGCGTCGCGGATACGAGGCAGAGGAGTGGATGCATGCAGGTGACCGGAATCGCACAGCGAAATGCGTGGCGGGCCCACACAGATCCCCCTGTGGAGCAGGTGCGCCCGGGTCTGTGGTCCGTACCGGTACCGATCCCGGACAACCCGCTGCGCTATACCCTGTGCTACCTGTTCACCGGTGATGCCGGCCTGCTGGTTGTCGACCCGGGCTGGGACACCGATGCCGGATGGGCGGCGCTGGAGCAAGGACTGAAAGCAGCGGGTGCCGCCCCCGGGGATGTCACCGGGATCCTGGCGACGCACGTCCATCCCGACCACCACGGCCTGAGCGCGCGGTTGCGCGAGGCCTCGGGCGCCTGGGTGGCCATGCATCCGGCCGAGCGCGACTCACTTCCCTCGCGGGTGTGGCACGCGGAGGAGGCCGACGGCACTGACCACTCATGGCTCTTGGAGGTGGGCGTACCGGCCGACGCAGTCGCGGAACTGGTCAGAGACGCCGAGGGCATGGTTCCGTTCATGGACATGCCGGAGCCGGACCTGCTGATCGAGGACGGCGACACCGTCCCGCTGCCGGGGCGGCGGCTGACCGCTGTGTGGACGCCCGGGCACACCCCTGGCCACCTGTGCCTGTACGAGCGGGACGAGGACGTCCTGCTCACCGGTGACCACGTGCTGCCCCGCATCAGTCCGAACATCGGCCTGCACCCGTTCAGCCCCGAGCCCCCGCTGGGCATCTACCTGGAGTCGTTGGAGCGAACGGCGGGCTATGGCTCGGCCGAGGCTCTGCCCGCCCACGAGTACCGGTTCCGCGGTCTGGCTTCCCGGGCCGGAGCCCTGCGCTCCCATCATGAGGACCGCTGCACGGAGATCCTCACCGTTGTGGGAGCGCTCGGCACTGCGACCACCTGGCAGGTGGCGGAGCGGCTCACCTGGTCCCGCGGTTGGGAAGCCGTCCACGGCATGATGCGCCGTGCGGCACTGGCCGAGACCCTTGCCCACCTGGCCCTGCTGGTCGAGCGCGGCCGGCTGGCCCGGAAGCACGCCGGGGACGGAACCGGTGTGCTGTACATGGGTGCGTGACCACGCCGAGCACTGCTCTGCGGCCTCCTTGCGCCCGAAAGGGGCCCGATGGCGCCTCGCCCTGCAGCTGACGGCCGGTCAACCGTCGCACGCATGCACCGCGGGGCGCCTCATTCCTTCCGGGCCCTTCCCCGGAGGGACGGGATGGGCCGTCTTCACCAGCGGCCTGGGGCCGAAGGGGGAAGTGCTGCGGCACTGTCCACTCGTGAACCCCGAGCCCTGTCGACTGCCGCCGACCGGGCTCGGGGTCAGTTCCCGATCTCGATCACCATCGTGGGACACACCTCGGGTGCGATGCCGACGCAGTTTGCGGAGCCGCGGCAGCGGTCCGCGTTCACGGTCACGCGCATGTCGGAGCCTTGTCTCCATGGGGCGAGGCGGTGCCCACTGTACGGGCGGCCGCCGGGAGACCGCGCAGATGCGCGGTCTCGTTGACGCTGACGAGCCCGCGCTTGCCCGGGCCTCCCGCGATGACCCGGCTGATCCCGGTGTACTCGGGGGCGTGGAACGAAAGCCGGTCCAGTCCGATGATCGTTCCCAGGAACACGTTGGTGACGCCGCCGTGGGAGACGACCACGACACGCTGACCGCGATGCCGCTCGATAATCCGGTCCATGGCCTCGAGGACCTCGGCGCGAAAGGTGGCCGCGTCAGTGCCCCAAGCGCTCAGGTCACCCCGTAGGAATGCGCGATAACGGGGATCATCGGCTGCCTTGAGGTCCTCGAAGTGCAGATACTCCGGGGCGTGCCGGTCGAACTCCGACAGGCCCTCGTCGACCATCGGTGCGAGTCCCAGTGCCTCGCCGATGTGGTCGGCGGTCTGCCTGGCCCGCACCAGCGGGGAGCAGTACAGCGCCTGGTACGGGGCCTCTTCCCGCAGATGGCGGGCGACCCGGATGGCCTGCTCGTGCCCACGGTCGCTCAACCAGGGGTCCGCCCGGTCGGTACCCTCCAGACCCCGCTGGGGCTCCCCGTGGCGCACGATGGTCAGCTCCATCTCAGGTCCTCCTCACGTGGTCGTCGGTCGTCATGAGGTCAGCAGCACCGCGCCCGGCTGGGCAGCGGCTTCCTCGGCGATCACCTGACGGGCGGCAGCGACGATCTCCGCGGGCGTCCCCTCCGCGTGCGGCGCTCGCGCGCGTGCCCAGCCTGCGACGGTGGCGAGCGCGGGATTGTCCGACTCCGAACACGGTGCGAGTGCCAGGGCGCCCTCGAACACCTCACCCGTGGAACCGTCGACGGTGACCTCACGGCCGACCAGGGCCTTCAGCGTTCCGCTCCCGCAGCCGACGACGCACGGTACGCCGAGCTCCCGGCTCACCACCGCCGCGTGCGAGGTGGAACCGCCGATCTCGGTGAGGATGGCCGAGGAAACGATCATGCCGGAGACGTCGTCGGGGTCGGTCGTGGGCCGGGCCAGGACGACGTCCACACCCGAATCCGCCAGGTCCTCCGCCTCTTCCACGTCGAGCACGACCCGTCCGACACCCACTCCCGGACACGCCGGCTCACCACGCGCCAGGAGGGGTGCGGATGCCTTCGCCTCCGGGGAGACTCGAGGTTTGCCTACCGCGGTCACCTGCTCCGGGGTCACCGTGCACAGCGCCTCGTCGGTGGTCAGCACGCCGTCGGCGTGCAGGGCGACGGCGAGTCGGACGGCTGCGTCGGGCGAACGCTTGGCCGCCCGGCTCTGCAGCAGCCACAAGCGTCCCGACTCGACGGTGAACTCGATGTCCTGTACGTCCTTGCCGGTCGCTTCGAGGCGAGCGGCCGCGTCCAGCAGGGCGCGGTGGACGTCCGGCAGCTGCTCGGCGAGCGCGGCGAGCGGCAGCGGGTCGTACCGGCCCGACACCACGTCCTCGCCCTGGCCGCGGGGCAACCACTCACCGTAGGGAACCGGTTCTCCGGTCAGCGGGTTGCGGCTGAACAGGACCCCGGTACCGGAGGTCTCATCGAGGTTCCCGAACACCATCGCCTGCACGGTCACCGAGGTGCCGCCGTCGTCGGAGATGTCGTGGTGCTTGCGGTAGGTGACCGCTCGCGGTGACATCCAGGACCGGAACACGGCTCCGATCGCAGCGTTGAGCTGCTCCCACGGGTCGGTCGGGGCGCTCGTCCCGACGACGCGTTCGAACTGCTCGCCGAACCGGCGGTGGGTGTCCGCCGCGTAGGCCGCGTCGCCCGTGAGCGCGCACAGCGCCCGCTCCACCTCGGCGTTGATGCCCAGGTTGAGGACCGTGTCCATCATCCCCGGCATGCTCCGCGCGGCACCGGACCGGACCGAGACGAGCAGCGGCCGCTCCGTTCCGCCGAACCGGCGTCCGGTGCGCTCCTCCATGGACCGCACGGCATCGCGGACCATGGCTGTGATCTCCGCGTCCAGCTCGCCACCCGCGGCGTAGAAGCGCCTGCAGACGTCCGTCGTCAGGACGAATGCGGGGGGCACCCGCAGCCCGAGCGCGTGCATCCGGTTCAAACTGTGGGCCTTGCCGCCGACCAGTTCACGGTCGAGGTCGTCGTGCTCGCCCATCCACAACAGACTCATCGTCGACACTCCGTTCTGCGCATCAGACCGCGCGCCCGGCCGCGGCCTCGTCGGCGCGGCTCAGTCCGAGCAACCCGATGAGTTCCTCGTGCAGTTCGAACCACACGGTGTGGTAGCTGTCGGTGATCGGTCGCGCGACAAACGAATGGTCGCCACGCTGCACCTGATCGATGGCATGCCCGAAGCGCCCCTGGTAGGACGCCAGCCGGGGGGCTGCTGCCGCGATGCGTGCGAGCAGCGGCGCGAACCCCTCGTGCAGTGCGACGAGCCGCTTGATGACGCCCTGGTCGTACGCACTGTCGGTGTGGTCGTTCGGCGTCTCGCCGTCCTTCATCTGCCAGGCCGTGATGATCGCCTTCAGCTCACTGTTGAAGTCGTCGAATTCGTGATAGGCCTGCTGCAGGGCGGCCTGGGCGATCGTGCCCCTCTCCTCGGAGAGGAGCTCGGCGAGCCGCTCCCGGCCCTCTGGGGTGATCCGGACCGATGTGCCGGCCTGCTTGACCCGACCGGCGTCCAGCAGGGCGTCGATCCGGGTCTGAGCCTCCGCAACCGGGATGGCTCCGTAAGCGGCCACCGTATCGGCGTTGATCCGCCCCTTGAGCCGCGCCGCCTGAAGCACGAGCAGTTCAGCCATGCGCCTGCCTCCCGCCTTTACTCTAGATCGCAATGTTTGATGGCTAGAGTATTGTCGTTACTGTCGGATGTCCACCACGTAAACAGGGCCTGAGACCTACAGAGTCCGGGCAGGGAACGCCCCACCCTGTGACGGAGGTTCAGGGACGATCCCGCTGAGGCTGTCCGGCCTCATGCGGACACGATCCAGGTGTCGTTGCCCCGCATCAGGGCCGTGATGTCCGCATCGGTGGGGGGTTTGCCGTGCTGTTGCTGCTCGATCTGGTCGCTGAGCTGGCGCTCGTAGGTCGGCCGGGTGACGGAACGGTACACGCCCATGGGCGTGCAGCCGGGCTCGCCGGAGCCGAGCCGGGAGAGCGCGAAGGCGTAGGCGGGGTCGTCGCTGTGGGCGTCGTGGACGACCACTCGCGGGTCGTCGGCGGCGACGCCCGTCTCGACACGCAGGGTTCCGGTGGCGGGGTCGCGGACCACGGCACGCGATCCGTCGTGTCCGAAGCGCAGTGGCTGCCCGTGTTCGAGCATCACCATGGCGTCGCCGCGGGTCTCGCGGTCCTTGAGGGCGTCGAAGGCCCCGTCGTTGAAGATGTTGCAGTTCTGGTAGATCTCCACCAGCGCGGTGCCCGGGTGCGCGGCCGCCGCCCGCAGCACCGACTGCAGGTGCTTCCGGTCGGAGTCGATGGTCCGGGCCACGAAGGACGCCTCGGCGCCGATCGCGATGGAGACGGGGTTGAAGGGGTGGTCCAGCGCTCCCTGTGGGGTCGACTTGGTGATCTTCCCCTGCTCGCTGGTGGGCGAGTACTGGCCCTTGGTCAGCCCGTAGATCTGGTTGTTGAACAGCAGGATCTTCAGGTTCACGTTGCGGCGCAGCGCGTGGATGAGGTGGTTGCCGCCGATGGACAGCGCGTCGCCGTCGCCGGTGACCACCCATACCGACAGGTCGGGGCGGCAGGCGGCCAGGCCGGTCGCGATGGCCGGGGCGCGGCCGTGGATGGAGTGCATCCCGTAGGTGTTCATGTAGTACGGGAACCGGGAGGAGCAGCCGATGCCGGAGACGAAGACGATGTTCTCCCGGGCAACGCCGAGTTCGGGCATGAAGGACTGCACCGCGGCCAGGATGGCGTAGTCCCCGCAGCCGGGGCACCAGCGCACCTCCTGGTCCGTCTTGAAGTCCTTGGGGGTCAGGGTGAGCCGCGTGCGGTTCGCCGGTACGGCGGTGTCAGTCATCGGTGATCACTCCTTGCAGTGCCTCGGCGAGGTCGGCGGCGCGGAACGGCAGGCCCCGCACCTGCGTGATGCTCAGGGCGTCGATCAGATAGCGGGATCGGATCAGGCCGGCCAGCTGGCCGAGGTTCATCTCGGGGACGACGACCCGCCGATAGCGGGCGAGGACTTCACCGAGGTCGGCCGGGAACGGGTTGAGGTGCCGCAGGTGCGCCTGCGCCACGGCGTGGCCGGCGCGGCGCAGGCGGCGCACGGCGGCGCCGATGGGCCCGTAGGTCGACCCCCAGCCCAGGACGAGGAGCGACGCGTCGCCGGTGGGGTCGTCCAGGTCGGTCGGACCGACGGCGACGCCGTCGACCTTGGCCTGCCGGGTGCGGACCATGTGGTCGTGGTTGTCGGGGTCGTAGGAGATCTCACCGGTCCGGTCGGCCTTCTCGATGCCTCCGATGCGGTGCTCCAGGCCCGGGGTTCCCGGCACCGCCCACGGTCGCGCCAGGGTCTCGGGGTCGCGCAGGTAGGGCAGGAACGATCCGTCCGGCCCGTTGGGTGCGGTGGCGAACTCGACGGCCAGGTCGGGCAGTTCCGCCAAGTCGGGGACGCGCCAGGGCTCGGACCCGTTGGCCAGGTAGCCGTCGGACAGCAGGAAAACCGGCGTCCGGTACCGGGTGGCGATCCGAACGGCCTCGATCGCGGCGTCGAAGCAGTCCGCCGGAGAGCGGGGTGCCACGACCGGCACCGGCGCCTCGCCGTTGCGGCCGTGCAGAGCCTGCAGCAGGTCGGACTGCTCGGTCTTGGTCGGCAGCCCTGTCGAAGGGCCGCCGCGCTGCACGTCGACGATCACCAGGGGCAGTTCCAGGGAGACGGCCAGGCCGATGGTCTCGGATTTCAGCGCGATGCCCGGCCCGGAGGAGACCGTCACCCCCAGCGCTCCGCCGAAGGAGGCTCCCAGGGCGGCACCGACGGCTGCGATCTCGTCCTCGGCCTGGAAGGTCTTCACTCCGAGCCGCTGCTGCTTGGACAGCTCGTGCAGCACGTCGGAGGCGGGGGTGATCGGATAGGCCCCGAGGAACAGGGGCAGCCGGGCCCGCCACGCCCCGGCGACCAGTCCGCGGGCGAGGGCGGCGTTGCCGGTGATGTTGCGGTACGTGCCGGGCGGCAGCGCCGCCGGCTTGACCTCGTAGGCGACGCCGAACGCCTCGGTGGTCTCGCCGTAGTTCCAGCCGGCCCTGAAGGCGGCGATGTTCGCCTCGGCGATCTCCGGCTTGCCGGCGAACCGCTTGGCGAGGAAGTCCAGTGTCCCCTGGGTGGGGCGGGAGTACATCCACGACAGAAGGCCGAGCGCGAACATGTTCTTGCTCCGGCTCGCCTCCTTGCGCCCGAGCCGGGAGGACAGCTCGCCGGCCGCGAGGGCGTCGAGGGTCAGCTGGGTGAGGTTCACCGCGTGCACGGTGAAGTGCTCCAGCCGACCGTCGGTCAGGGGGTTGGTCGCCTGACCCACCTTGGCCAGGGCTCGGTCGGTGAACTCGTGGGTGTCGACGATGACCGTACCGCCCGCGGGCAGGTCGGCCAGGTTGGCCATGAGCGCCGCGGGGTTCATCGCCACCAGCACGTCGGGGCGGTCGCCCGGGGTGAGGATGTCGTGGTCGGCGAAGTGCACTTGGAAGGAGGAGACCCCCGCCGCCGTTCCGGCGGGTGCCCGGATCTCGGCCGGGAAGTTCGGCAGCGTCGCCAGGTCGTTGCCGAACGCCGCGCTCTCCTGGGTGAACCGGTCACCGGTCAGCTGCATGCCGTCGCCGGAGTCGCCCGCGATGCGGATGACAACCCGGTCCAGGGCCTTGATCTCGGAATTCATCGCCGTACCACCTGCTCCTTGTCACTTGTCACCTTGGCCAGTGCCAGAGCCTCGCTCCATGAGGCGCCCTCCGGTGGCGCCGACCGGAGGGCAGCAACGGCCTGACGACGCCCCGGCCGATCACGGCCTGCAGCCGCCTGTCGAACTGGTCCGGCCGGACTTGGGGCAGTGCGTCGCAGGCGGTCGGCACACCGGTCAGCGTCCTGGTCACGGCGACGGCCCGGTCGGCCGTGCTGGTCCAGTGCTCGACCCGGATCCGCTCGCCGTAGCGGGGGTTGTGCCACCGGGCGACGTCGCCGATGGCGCACATCTCCTGCGTGCCGACGGCTTTCAACTGCTCGTCCCACACCACGTCGGCGCCCAACCGCAGCTGCACCCCGCGTGCAGCGTGCAGAGGATGCGCACCGGTGGGTGTCCTTCCGTTCATCCGCTCGTCCGATGTGAGGCACCGGCTGCTCGCGCTGCTCAGGAGTGCAGCTCGGCCCGGCCCTCGTCCAGGACGACACGGTGGTCCGCACCGTCCGGGCCGCTCGCCTCGACGCGGAACACCGCCGTCCTCGCGCCCGTGCGCCAGATCCGGGTGTTCAGCCGCTCGCCGGGGAAGACCGGAGAGGTGAACCGGGCCGCGATCACCGAGAGCTTCGCCGTGTCGCCGTCGCACAGGCCCCGCACCAGCGCCCGACCCGCGATGCCGTACGTGCACAGGCCGTGCATGATCGGCTTGGGGAACCCGGCCTTCTCCCGGGCGAACCACGGGTCGCTGTGCAGGGGGTTGCGGTCGCCGGAGAGGCGGTAGATCAGGGGAAGGCGTTCGTCGGTCGTCTCGGCGATCCGGATGTCCGGGTCCCGGTCCGGAATGCCCGGGTGGGCGGCCTTCTCCCCCGGCTGTCCCCCGAAGCCGCCTTGACCGCGCAGCACGAGCGTCGTGACGGTCTCGGCGACCAACTCGCCGGTTTCCGGGTCGCTCCCACGACCCGTCAGGACAACGACGGCGTTCTTTCCCTCGCCCTTGTCCTGCAGGCCGGTGATCTCGGACACCACGGAGAGCGCACCGGAGGGCGGCAGCGGCCGGTGCACCCGGACCTCTTGGGCGCCGTGCAGCAGCTTGCCCCAGTTCACTTGCCCGACCTTGGGCAGCACGTCGAACCCCGCGGCGACGATGACCGCGAAGGTCGGCAGCACCTGCTGCGGCACGCCGTGCGAGTTCTCGGTGGTCAGGGACAGGTCCTCCACTCCAGCGCCCAGGCCGAGGGCGTAGAGCAGGGTGTCACGATCGGTCCACGTGACGTGCTTGGGGCCGGAGGTGGCTCCGAGGCTGTTCGCGTCGATGGTCATCAGGGCTCCTGTTCAGGGGAATGAGTGGGACACCTGGTGTCAGATCTGGGTGGCCGCGCCGGAGGCGAGGAGTTCCTCGACGCCGTCCACGCCCCAGCGGTCGAACACCTCGCGGGTGTGCTGGCCGCGTCGGACCGGCGGGAGCTGAATGGTGGCCGGGGTGCGGTCGAACCTCGGGGCTGGTGCCGGCTGCCGTACCCCTGCCACCTCGACGAAGGTCTGCCGGGCCGCCAGGTGCGGGTGTTCAGTGGCTTCCTTGAGGCTGAGCACGGGTGCGACGCAGGCATCACTGCCGGCGAACACCTCTTCCCACTCCTTGCGTGTGCGGCCGGCGAAGGCGGCCGCGATCGCGGACCGCAGCTGTGGCCATGCCTCCGGCCCGAGGCGGCGAGCCAGGTGCTCCGGCAGGCCCAGCCGGGCGGCGAACTCGGCGTAGAACCTCTTCTCGAGGGGGCCGACGGACATCCAGCCACCGTCCGCGGTCCGGTAGACGTCGTACCAGGGGCGGCCGGTGTCCAGGAGATTGACGCCGCGCTCATCGGTCCACGCACCGACCGCGAGCATGCCGTGCAGCATGGCGGTGAGCGAGGCCGCGCCGTCCACCACCGCGGCGTCGACGACCTGGCCGCGGCCGGAGCGACCCGCTTCCCACAGCGCCGCCAGCACGCCGGAGACCAAGTAGAGGGAGCCTCCCCCGAAGTCACCGAGCAGATTGAGCGGCACTGCGGGAGGCTCTCCCTCCCGGCCGAGCGGGTGGAGGGCACCGGCCAGCGCGATGTAGTTGATGTCATGGCCTGCCATGGAGGCCCAGGGGCCCTCCTGGCCCCAGCCGGTCATCCGCCCGTACACCAGCGCGGGGTTGCGCCGCAGGCACTCCTCGGGCCCCACGCCGAGTCGCTCCATCACCCCCGGGCGGAACCCCTCGATGAGCACGTGCGCCCTGTCCACCAGTTCCAGCAGTGCGGTGACCGCCTCCTCGCGCCTGAGATCCAGGACGACGGAGCGGCGTCCCCGGTGCAGGACGTCGGCCGCTACGGTGCGCTCCTCCGCCACCGGCCCGGGCCGGTCGATTCGCACGACTTCCGCCCCCATGTCAGCGAGCAGCATCGCCGCGAAAGGGCCCGGACCGATTCCGCCCATTTCGATCACCCGCAGGCCGTTCAACGGCCCTGTCGCGGCGCGGTCGCTCCCCGGCCCCTGCTGGTCAGCCATGCGCCATCCACCTTCCGATTCAGTCACCGCCGCCGACTGCACGCAGCACGACCCCAAAATGCTCTACACATA
Source organism: Streptomyces sp. JNUCC 63 (assembly GCF_054366325.1). NCBI lineage: Bacteria > Bacillati > Actinomycetota > Actinomycetes > Kitasatosporales > Streptomycetaceae > Streptomyces > Streptomyces sp. JNUCC 63. The sequence continues at coordinate 512,599 of NZ_CM135963.1, forward strand.
GATTATTTGTCAATCGATTGCTTTGCCCCGTCCCGGCAAGAACCGGGGGCTCCCCGGCCCTCCTGCCGAGGTCCCGGCACTCGGTCGTCCAGGGCTGACCGGATACGCCCTCCGGGCAGACGTCGGTGAGTCTCGGCTTCAGACAGCGGTTCACAGTGGGCCGGCAGATCGCACCGGCCCACTCCTCCTCCCCATCGGCTGTCCTCGCGACCGCCCCGGCCGCTCAGTCCAGCAGCCGGCGGCGCAGTCGTTCCACCTGCTCGTCGGAGAGGCCGAGGCCATGCCGCAGGTAGCCCTCGACATCGCCGTAGTCCGTCTCCATGCGGGCTGTGCCCGCCTCGAGATAGGCCATGTCGGCGATCATTCCGGGAACGAAGAAGTCGTCGGGCCGATCACCGAAGAACTGCCGGGCCATCTCCAGGCTCGCCCTTGAGCCGCGCATCAGATCGTTGGTCAGGAGGAAGTCGGCGGCCACGTCCTCCTCGGCCACCCCGGCGAGCCGCTGCAGCAGCATCGCCACCCAGCCGGTCCGGTCCTTGCCCTCCGAGCAGTGGAAGAGCTGCGGCCCCTCCTGGTCCGCGATCGACGAGAGGACTGCCGCGAAGCCGGCCCGCTTCTTCGGGTCGGTCACGAAGCCCCGGTAGTGGTCGAGCATCGCCTCCCGCAGGTCGGCCGCGGTCCTCAGGGCCCTCATCACCTCCCTCGGCAGACCTGGCACCCATGTGTGGCGCCAGGTTGCCCCGGAAAGCTCGGAGTCGGGGCGTAGTTCCACTTCCTGCGCTGCCCGCAGGTCATAGATGGCCACGATGCCCAGGGGCGCCAGCGTCGCCATCTCCTCCGAGGAGACCTGGAAGGCGTTGGACCGGAACAAGCGGCCACGACGCATCGGACCATACGGGGTCGAGTAGCCCGGCCCCGCGACGTCGCGGAAGTTGGGTACCGACGCCAACGACGGGGCCGCGCCCCCCGTACCGTCCTCCCCGATGCTCAGCACGCCAGCTCCTGGACCTTCTTGACCACGCGGTCGACGGTCGGATGGTTCGTCAGGGCCTTCGAGAAGGGAACCGGCGTGAACTCCGCCCCGACTCGGCCCACGGGGGCCAGCAGCTCGCCCCACAGGTTCTCGTGAATCCGGGCGCTGATCTCCGACCCCGGACCGAGGAACTGGGTGGCCTCGTGGACCACGACGCAACGCCTGGTGCGCTCGACCGACTCAAACACGGTGTCGAAGTCCAGGGGTACGAGACTACGGAGGTCGACCACCTCGGCCTCGATCCCCGAACCGGTGAGCTCCTCAGCCGCCTCCAGCGACAGTCCCACCCCCGTGCCATAGGTCACGATGGTGATGTCCCTCCCGGAGCGCACCGTCGCGGCCTTGCCCAGCGGCGTCGTGTAGTACTCCTCGGGCACGGGCCCCTTCTGGCTGTAGAGCAGGGCCGAGTGCTGGATGTAGAGGCTGGGGTCGGGAGACGTCAGGCAGGTCAGCAGCAGCCCCTTGGCGTCCACCGGGTTCGACGGCATCACGACGTTGATGCCGGGGGTGTGCATGAACCACGCCTCCAGCGACTGCGCGTGCTGGGCACCGAAGTGGCTGGTTCCGATGGTGGTGGTCATCGTGATCGGTGCAGGGGTCGCGCCGCCGCTCATGTACCGGAACTTCGCCGCGTGGTTCAGGACCTGGTCCAGGGTCAGCGTCACGAAGTCGAAGAACATGATCTCCGCGACGGGCCGGTAGCCGCCCAGCGCCAACCCCACCGCGGCGCCGGCGATGGTTCCCTCGGCGATGGGCGTGGACCGTACGCGGTGTTCGCCGAACCTGGTGGAAAGCCCCTTGCTGGTCTTGAACACCCCACCGATCGGCTCCGCCACGTCCTCACCGAGCACGACGATCTTGTCGTCGGCCTCCATCGCGCAATGGAAACCGGAGTTGATGGCGGCCGCCATCGTCATCGTGGTCTCAGGCATCGCTCAGGCTCCTCACGAAGGTGGGGTCGGCGAACACATCGGTGTACAGCTCCTCAGGTGCCGGGAAGGGGCAGCTTTCCGCGTAGCTGAAGGCGTCGTCGACGTACGTCCGGACTTCGGACTCGATCGCCTCGACCTCGGACTCGGAGAAGACCGACTGCTCCAGCAGCCACTTCCGGAAGGTTGGAGCCGGGTCCCGCTCCATGGCCTTGGCCAGTTCCTCCTTGGGCACGTAGCTGTAGTCCGCCGTGCCCGTGTGTCCGGTGAGCCGGTAGTGCACGAACTCCAGGAACGTGGGGCCTTCGTCACGCCTGGCCCGGTCCACCGCCGACTGGAGCGCGGCGAGGCAGGCCAGCGGGTCGAAGCCGTCGACCTTCACGGTGGGCATGTTGTACGACGCCGCTCGTTGGGCCAGCTCCGTCGAGGGTGCGTACTGCGCGATCGGGGTGTGCTCGCCCCATTGGTTGTTCTGGCACACGAACACCACGGGCAACTTCCACAGAGCGGCGAAGTTCATGGACTCGTGGTAGGCGCCGATCGAGGTCGCCCCGTCGCCGAAGGTCACCACGGTGGCCGACCCGCCTCCGTCCAGCTGCGCGGCCATGGCCAGGCCGACGGCGATCGGCATGCCCGAGCCGACGACGCCGGTGGTGGCAGTGAATCCGACGGACTGGTCCTGCAAGTGCATCGGGCCGCCCTTGCCCCGCGAGGTCCCGTCGACGCGGCCGTAGAGCTCCGCCATGATCGACCGTAGCGGCACCCCCTTGGCCAGTGCGTCGCCGAGGTTGCGGTACGTCGAGACCATCCGGTCCTCGCTGCGCAGGACCTCACCGAGGGCTGCGCACACCGCCTCCATCCCACGGACGGGGTAGAAGGCCGCAGCGAGCCGGCCGGCCTTGGCTTCGGCACTGGACTTCTGGTCGGCGACGGCAGTCGTCAGCATCAGGCGGTACATCCGCTGCAGCGCCTCACGCGAAGGCACCGGCGTCTGGGTGCTCATGTCGCTCCCGTTCACTCGTCGAAAGAATCGAAGTCCAGCAGGTAGCTGGGGTCGCTGGTGTCCCTCGCCCCGGGAATGTCGTAGTGCGCGCGACCGCCGTCCACCACCATGGTCGAAGGCCGGCACTGGTTCCATTCCACGGTGATCCTGCGTCGCCAGATCCGCCAGATACCGTCCCGTTTCAGCAACTTGTCGAGGTAGCGGCCGCCCGTGAAGTACTCCTGCTCCTCGTCGATCCGGCCCTGCGCCTCGGCCCGGTCCGCGTAGGCCTCTCCGAAGAACCTCCCGACCGACTCCCGCCCGCCGGGGACTCGGTGGTAGCCGAACAGGCAGGACTCCGCGATCGCCCGGTCGCCGTCGATCTCGACCAGCTCGTTGGTGACATGGTGGATTCCGTAGCTGGTCTGTTCCTTCAGCCGCGGCACCATGAACTCCGCGAACTCGTGGGCGTTGCCGTCGAAGGATCCGTGGGCGTCCGTGGCGTCGTCGTGGTAGACCGATTTGAGAAGCTCGACGTCGCATCGGTCGATCGCCCGGGCATATCGGTGCAGTACCTCGATGATCTGCTGGCGGTCATAGACCAGTTGGAGCATCGCCTCACGGTCCACGGGCTCCGCGCGGGGCGCGAACAGCATGTGGCGTCCTCCTTCGCTCTGCGCGTTCATACCCGGGCCTTGGACACGTACTGAGCGGCCGCTTCGCCCGCCATCCGGCCGACACCGGCCGCATTCGCCAGGGAGCTTCCCGAGCCCGAGTAGGTGGGTCCGACGATGCCCCCCGTGCACTCGCCGGCGGCGTACAAACCCTCGATCAGGTTCCCGTCCACGCCGATGACCTGGCCGAAGTCGTCAACGCGCATGCCGTAACCAGTGTGCGCGATCGCCGTGGGCCGGACCTCGACGGCGTAGAAGGGGGCGGTCGAAATGGGGTTGAGGAACCGTGACGCCTTCTGGAAGTCCGTGTCCTGGCCGGCCTCGACGAGCTGGTTGTACCGGGCGATGGTGCCGCAGAAGTCGGCCGCCGGGATGCCGGCCGACTTCGCCAGCTCCTCGAGCGACTCGGCTTTGTGGACCCGCTCGTGGTGCTCGTACTGCTTCATCACGTCAGCGGTGTAGTGCTTGGGCTTGAATTTGGCGTGGTTGGGCCAGACCTGCTTGTAGGCGTCCGCGTACCGTTCCGCCAGCTCGGCCGGCGGTCGCAGTGCCGCATCGTCGAAGACGACGTATCCGACGTTGTCCCTGGCCTTCAGCAGGCTGTCGAGGATCCCGTACGGCGCCGTCTCGTCGCAGAACCGGCGTCCACGCTTGTCGAGCAGCACGGTCCATCCGGGCAGGAAGGCCTCGTGCATGGTGTCCACGCCTGGGTTGAGCATGCGAAGGCCGCGGTTCTCCCCGGTGACCTGGGCGCCCACCTGGTCGGCGAACCTGAGGTGGTCGCCGCGGGCGCCGTCGGCGCCGATGTAGAAGGTCTCCCCCGGAACCCAGGCGATCGGGTAGTGCTCGGCGAGATGCTCCGGGTTGGCGCCGAATCCCCCGCTTGCCACGATCACCGCGGCAGCGGTGAGATCCTCTCCCCCGGCGCGGACACCGGTGACCCGGCCGTCGGTGTGGATCAGCTCGTCGACCCGGTTGCCGAGCGCGAACTCGACGCCCGCCTTGCGGCACCGCGAGACCAGGGCGTCGATGATCGCCTGCCCCCCGCCCTCGACGCAGTGCCCCCGGGGCCGCCGGTCGTCGCCGCTGAAGATCAGCCGCTCATAGAACGGCACGCCGTGGTCCTGGAGCCAGTCGATGGTCTCACCGCTCCGGGCCGCCCAGCGCTCCACCGGACCGGCGGAGACGTCCCAGACGTTGATCGCCATGTACTCCTTGAACATGTCGTCCTCGGCGTCCTCGATGCCGGCGGCACGCTGCAGCCGGCTCCGGCTGCCCATGACGACACCGCCGCACAGCCGCGTCGAGCCACCGAGCACTCCCTCTGCCTCGACCACGAGCACGTTCGTGCAGCCGTGCTCGACGGCGGTGAGAGCAGACGCGAGACCCGCCAGGCCAGATCCGATGGCAATGACTTCGAAGTCGGGTTTGGGCATGTCAGCTCCTGTCGATCAGCGCCGGCCACGGTAGGCGCGGGTGACTTGAGTCGTTCGGACACGTGGATTCCCGGTCGTCCCGGTGGCTCGCCGTCACCTGGGCAACACCGGTACGGGTCGGGCGGCGGTGAGGCTCGTCCCCTGGCGCGACTGTCCACCTTCAGGACGATCCGGCCGAGCTTGCCTGCCGGGAGCGGACTCCACGACGCTCACCTCCTTGCCTGACGTTGACACGACGAAGAATACTCTATCGCCAGACTATTGTGGAGAAGATTTTCTCAGCGGATGACGTCAACGCCGATCCCAGGCGAGGTCGAGCGCCCCCGGACGACGAAGGGGGCGGTTCACCGACGGCACGCCGATCCGCAGAGCGCGCCGCGCAGAGGTCGCCGACTGCGCCACCACGTCTGCCGACACGCACCCGTTCGGCACCGGGCGCCGGGACAGCTCCGCCCCCCATCGCACCACCGCGGCACGCCGACGCACGGAGCTCGGGCACCCCCTTTCCGGACACCGTGACCACGAGAGACGCCCTGCGGATCAGGCCGAACATCAATACTCCGCCCCTGGACAACTCTCAACAACCCTGAGGCCGACACCACTCAAGACGAGGCGCGAGCCTCGCGCATGGACACCACCCTGCACCTGAGTTACTCTGACGCTTGATGGTCGATAACTAGACTTTCACAGGCGAGGGGTGAGCGGAGATCACGAGCCTGCACGGCAACGGCCGTCAGCCAGAGACACAGTCAGCACAAGACCCGATTGCGACACACATGGCTCCCCTTGTCACCGAGCGCACGCTCCATCCCATGGACGAGACGCTCATGCACCAGATCCCCTGGACCTTCGCGTACGCGGGCACGTCCGATCACCGCTTCTACGACCGGCACTGGCTCGCGTGCGTCGACGCGGAGGGCCGTGGTGCGTTCATCTCCGGCATCGCCTTCTACAAGAACATGGGTGTCGCCGACGGCTACTTCTGCGTCCAGCAGGGCGACCAGCAGCACAACACGCGCTTCTCCCGGCCCCTCAGCGAGGACATGCAGAACCTCCGCATCTCGGACTTCGAGATCCGGATCGCCGAACCCTTCAAACGCCTTGAGATCTCGCTGGCCGGGGACACGACTCCCCTGTCGGCCGAACTGGCCTTCGAGGCGAGCTTCGCCCCCTACTGCGAGTCGCACTACATGGACTCCCGCGGCGGGCGGATCGGGCAGGAAATCACGCGGTACGACCAGAGCGGCCGCTGGTCCGGCTGGATCGACCTCGGATTCGGCCGGCTCGACGTGCAGGACTGGTGGGGGTTCCGTGACCACTCGTGGGGCGTCCGGCCCGGCGTCGGCGGCTTCGACCGCTCGGTGGCCGACCCCAGGACCAAACTGTCGGCCACGCCGGCGACTCCGAGCCTTTCCATGCTGCACGTCGTGATGACCTTCGAACTCGGCGACCGCTTCGTGACCGCCATGTGCCGCGAGGACGCGGCCGGCAACCCGACCTACGTCGACGGTGAGGTCATCACCAGGGACGGCCGTCACACATCAGTGCGGTCCATGGAGTTCGAGGTCGAGTTCCATTCCGGCACCCGCGCTCACCGCAAGGTGTCCGCCCGCATCGTCGCCGATGACGGCTCGGAGTTCGACGTCGAGGCAACGCCGTTCCTGCACCCATGGGCCTACGCGGGCACCGGATACGACGGTGGCTACCGCGACGGCCGCGGGCTCGGTGCGTGGCGCGGCACCGTGGTGGAACACGACGTCTACCAGTTCGTGGCCCCGGACGGCGTCCTGATGGACGGCAGGCCCACGCCGACCGGCCACCGCGAGCAGTTCGCCAAGATGGTGGTCAACGGCGAATCGATCACCGGATACTGCCCCGTCATGACCCGCGGCGCCCTGCCGAAGTACGGACTGACCGAAGAAGGATGACAACCGGGCGACGATGATGACCGAACCGACAGTCCCCCCGAGAGGGAACCGGCCCCTGGTGGCCGCTCAAGTGGTGCGCGTCCTCCGCCATGAGCTCGCACTGCTCGGCGACACGGCACGCGTGGACCAACTGCTGGAGATCGCAGACCAGTTGCTGTCGCGGGCCGCGATCGACGACGAACTCCCCGTCCGCCGCGCCGCCGGCCCGGCAGCCGACCTGACCGCGCTGGTGGCCCAGGAACTGGGAGAGGTGCACACGGACGACTCCGGCCACCCCCAGGAGGATCCCACCACCAGCTTCGAGTCCGCCCAGCCGCCCAGCGTCAGCGAGGCGGACCTCCTGGCGGCCTTCCGCCGGCACGCCCCCCACACACGTCCCCGAGCGGTCCAGAACGTGCGTCGCCTCTCAGGTGGCTTCTCCAAGGAGACGGTGCGCGCCCGCGTGATCGACGAGGAGGGCAACGGAACCGGCGTCGTCATCCGCAAGATCGCGCCGGGCCGCCGTGCGGACGGGCTCCGGCCCGAGTACGACGTCGTGTCGTTCGTGGCGGGCTCCGGTGTGCCCGTCCCACACCCCCTGTGGTTCGACGAACACGGCCTGGGGAGCCCCGCCTTCGCGACGACCGCCCTTCCGGGTCGCACGGTGGGCAACGTCTGGGGGTGGACCCAGTCACCCTCGCTCCGTTTGGTCCGGGACTTGGCTCGGGCGATGGGCACCCTGCACTCACTCGATCCCGGGGGACTTGCCGGCGCTCCGCTTCCGCCCCTGAGCAGCCAGGACGACCATCTCAAGGCCATCGACGAGCGCGAAGAGGTGCTCCGGACCATCTGGCGCACCGACGACGCATACCGTCCGGTCTTCGCGCGCGTCCTGGACTGGCTGCGCAGGAACGCTCCGCAGGACGGCGCGGCCGGAGTCCTGATCCATGGTGACTTCGCCCTGCACAACGCACTGGTGGCCGACGACCGGCTGACCGGGCTGCTGGACTGGGAGCGGTCGCACATCGGCAACCCGTCGGAGGATCTCGCGTATCTCAAGCCGTCGATCGACCAGGCCGGCGCCTGGGGCGTCTTCGTCGAGGAGTACCGCAAGGCCGGAGGCCCGCCGGTCAATACCCGTGACCTGGCGTACTTCACGGTGTGGCAGGACCTGTGGCGGGGCGTCTCCTCCTACCGGATCCGGGCCAAGTTCGTCGCCGAACCCACTCAGCTGTCCGACGCGATCGCCGGCCTCCTGATGAGCCCCCGGTTCCTGGCGCGTGCCGCCCGCGGCCTGTCCCAGGGTGCCCACACCACCGCGGATCGGAGACCTGCCGGATGCTGATCGGACTGGACGAGACCCTCTACCACCAGACCCCGGACCCGTTCGCCGTGGTCGCCACCAGTGACCACCGGTTCTTCGACCGGTACTGGTTCTCCGGACTGTCGCCCGACGGCCGCACGGCCTTCTTCGCCGGCACCGGCCGGTACCCCAACATGGGCACACGCGACGCCTTTCTCAACGTGCTGCGCGACGACCGCCAGCACAACCTGCGCGTCGCCGCCCCGCTGGAGGATCCCGGCTCGGTCGACGCGCAGACTGCGCGCGTCGGTCCCTTCTCGGTCACCGTCGTGGAACCGTTCCGCCGCCTCGTGCTCCGCAACAGCCGAGGGCCGTTGACCGCGGAGCTGGAGTTCACCACCGACGCCACACCCCACCTCGAGGCCAGGCACCGCGAGATGTCGGGCACGCGCGTGATCCAGGAACAGCACCGCTACGACCAGGTAGGGCGCTGGAACGGCTGGCTCGAGGTCGGGCGCGAGCGGATCGACGTGTGCGACTGGTGGGGCGACCGAGACCACTCCTGGGGCACCCGCGTCGATGTCGGCGGCCTGGAGCCCCGCGAACTGTTCCGGCGCACCCCGAGCTTCACCATTTGGTGCAACTTCTCCACCGACGAGGGCTGGGGACTGTTCCAGAGCCGCGCATACGCGGACGGGACGCCCCGGTATCTCGACGGCACGATCCACAGCCGAGCCGGCACGCACGCGCGAGTCGTCGACCTCTCCTATGAGATCGCCTACGTCGAGGGCACCCGGACCTGGTCCCGGGCGGAGTTCGACCTCTCCCTGAGCGACGGCCGGTCCGTGCGGGTCGAGGCGCAACCGCACACCGTGCGCCCGTGGGCGAGCCGCGGCGGCGGCTACAACCGCGGCTTCTCGGACGGCCTGGGCTTCGGAGCCCGACGGGGAGAGGTCACCGAGTACGACGTCTACGAACTGCCGGACGTGAGGCGGGTGTTCCTCGACGACGTCGAGATCGACCCGGGACACCGCGAGCAACTGGCGCGGATCACCGTGGACGGAGCCCCTGGCTGGGCGCACCTGCCGATCATGCCCCGCAGTGGGGACATGACCGCGCAGGGTGCCTGAACCTGAATCACCGCCGCGGGCCCGTGTAGGCGTCCTGTTGCCAGCGCAGCTCGCGGCGCAGCTGGGCGGCGATGTGCTCGCGTCCCGCCACGCGTGCCGGGTGGTCTTCCGGCACGCTCTCGATGACCGCGACCAGCGCACCACGAAGTCGACACGCGTCGTCCCGCAGGTCCACGAGGTCGGGATGTACCGGCACCGGCTCGGCACACACCGCGCTCCGCACCGCCGCCCCGATCTCGCCGGGCAGGGCCGTGGTGTCGATCCCGCGCAGGATGCCACGGAGCTCCGCGTTGCCGGCGGCCAGTGCGGGCATCTCCTCCCGCAAGCGGGCACGGACGTGCCGCAGCATCTGCGCGGCGGTACGGCAGACGCTCACCGCGTACTCCTCGCACCCGGGCGCGATCTCTTCCTCGATCGCTGCGATCACCGAACCGAGGACGGCATCGTGGTCAGGATCGATCATGCGAACCCCTCCTTCATCAGGTCGCCGGCGAAGTGCCGAGCGAGGCGGAGCTCGCTGCGGAAGCCGACCTCGGTAGCGGTCCAGACGAAGCGCAGCGGCGCCCGGTCCGTCCCGCGGACCATGGCGGCGACGTGCTGGGTGTAGGTGAACTGCAGCAGACCGTAGAGCTCGCGGTAGTAGGCGACCCGCTCAGAACTGACCTCGGTGCCGGTGCGTTCGGCGTAGTACGCGAGTGCTTTCGACATGCCCCAGACCTGGCGGCCGTCACGGACGATCTCCGGAATGACCTCCTGGCACTGGGCGAAGTCGTAGGCGGGGTCGCCGAGGATCGCCATCTCCCAGTCGCTCATGGCCACGATACGGCCGTCCCGCCAGACCTCCTCGCCCAGCCCGTTGGTGCCCTTGCACAGCACCACCCGGTCACAGTCCCGCGGCGCGCGGGCACGGAGCGATGCCACGGCCTCGGCAAGTACCGGACTCGGTTCGACTCCGTAGCCGCTGATCTGCTCCACGCACTGGTCGATCAGGCGGAGGGCACAGTCCGCCGGAGAGTCCGGCACCGGCAGCAACTCACCGAAGCCTCGTGCCTCCCAGTCGACGGCGTGGACCAGGGCCAGCTTGTCGAGGTGCTCCTTCGACAGCCGGATCCGCTCGGCGTCGCCGTCGGGCGAGTGGTCGTCGAGCGCCGGCAGCCGCCAGTCACCGTCGACGAGTTCCCGCACGTACGCCGGCCGCCCGTCGGGCATCCACTCCGGGTCGTCCTCGAACCACAGCACCCGGGCGATCGGCACGTCGCTGCCGTCCAGGCGGCGGTACACCTCGTACTCGTCGCGCAGGGAGGACGCGATGATGCTGCCGGCCTCGTGATCACGACGGACGACGAACCGGCGTCTCGACCGGTCGTCGGTCTCCACGTCCGCGGTCCACGTCTGCCGCGAGACTCCCCGCGACATGCGTTCCACGGCGATCGCATGGACTCCGCCCGATCCGCGGCAGGGTCCGGGAAGCAGCTTCTCGATACGGGCGCGGAACCACGACTCGACGAAGCCCGGGTCGGCGAGACTGCCCGGCATCACAGCCCCAGCGGATCGTACGGACCGTCGAGGAACAGTTCGGTGTGACCTGCCCCGACCCACTGCCGGCCGTCCGGGGCGGTGGTGGTGACGCGCGAGAGGTACTCCTTGCCGTGCAACCCGGCTTGGACAACGCCGTCGTACCGCGTGTGGTCGAGCGGCTGGACGCTGAAGTCGAACTGGTCCCACTCCACCGTGATGCCCGGCCCGTGATAGGTGCGCATCGAGCCCCCGTCCTTCCAGCTGCCGCCCTGGTAACCGATGGTGGAGGTCACCCACGGCGGGCCGACCGGCTCGACCTCCTGGGTCCACGTGCCGCCGTCACGGTCGGTCAGGATGATCGTCGCCCCGGCGAGCAGTCGGGTCCCGGGCACCAGGCGCAGCTCGTGCCGGCCTGCGACGAGCGGGTGGACCTCCTTGTCCCAGCCGATGGTGAACCGTCCTTCGAAGGGTGTGCCGAAGGTGTCGTTCATCGGGACCTGCCGTCCCTGCGGGTCCTCGTGGATGGCGTAGAAACCGCCGAGGTCACCTGCCCCGAAGAGGGTCCAGAAGCGGAGCGCGCGGGGAACGCCGCCCGGGTCGCGCGGCGGCAGCCACTTCGGGTCCGCCGCAAGGGGTGGGCGGTCGAAGTAGACACCCCAGGAGTGGTCACGGCTGCCGTACCAGTGCGACGGGTCGACCTCGGTACGCTCGCCGTCGATGTCGATCCAGCCGTCCACCACACCTGGCTGTGAGTAGCGCGACTGGTCGGTCGTCACGCGACCGCGATTGGTGGCGAGGTGGTGTGCCTCGAGAAACGCGGGTGCCAGGCCCCGCCAGTTGAGCTCGCAGGTCATGTTCGAGTCGTTCTCGGCGAGAGTCAGCCGTAGATGCCGGTAGGGCTCGACCACCTCGAATCGGAAGGGCCCGACCGTGGTCTCGCAGAGCTCGCGCCAGGTCCGGCTGAAGCGCACGGTGCGCTGGATCCCGTCCCGCATGACCCCGAGGTAGCCCCCGATCATGTCGGTGTTGGGGTTGATCCTCAGGCCCGAGAAGCAGAAAATCCGGTCCTCGGCGCTGAACGCCCCGAAGAAGTAGCCGTCGTCGAAGCCGTTGTCCGTCGTGGCGACCATGCTCAACGGGTACGGCGTCTGATGCACCGGAAGCTCGTCGTAGGGGCTCAGCACGTTCGCGGCTCCTCTCGTCAGTGGACCAGGACGGTGCCGTGGGCACCGTCGACGGTCAGGATGGTCCCGTCGGTGATCTTCTTCGTGGCGTGCCTGACGCCGAGCACTGCCGGGATCCCGAGTTCGCGGGCGACGATCGCGGCATGGGACAAGGTGGAGCCCACATTGACCACCACGGCACCGGCCGAGCTGAACAACGGCGTCCACCCGGGGTCGGTGAGGGGGGCCACCAGGATCTCACCGGGCTCGAGGTCCGGGGCGTCCTCCGGGTCCTCGATGATGCGGGCCCTGCCGGTGACCACCCCGAAGCAGGCGCCGATTCCCTGGAGAACCTCACCGGACTCGGCGGGCGTCACGCCTGGATCCGTCTTCCGGGGCCAGGTCCGCACATCGGGGATCTCGCCGTCGATGATGAAGGGGGGCTCGAGATCCGAGAGCGCTTCGTACCACTCCCAGCGTTCCTGGATCACCGGACGCATGGCAGCCGGGTCCTCGACGAGGGCGTCGAGCTCGCCCTCTCGCAGCATGGTGATGTCCTCGGGACGGTCGAAGAAGCCACGGCGGGTGTAGCGCATGCCCAGTTCCCACATCGGCAGTCGCGCCTCGTGGAGCACCCGGATGACGTTCGTCTTGCTGAGCTCCCGGGCCGGCATGTAGACCGCGATCGACCGCAGGGTCGAGTCGAACTTCGCCAGGGCCTCGCCGTCTCCGGCCAGCTTGTTCCTCAGCTGCTCCGTGAGCTCTTCGCGCTCCTCCCGAAGCCGAAGCGTTTGCAGCCGGGGCTCGCGCTCCGGTGCTTGCAGCCGCATCCGGTCGATCATCCCGAGCGGCAGGCTCGGGTGGGTCTCCCACGTCTTGGGAGCTGCCTCCCACTCGTTGGCGGAACGGGAACCGTACTCGTAGAGGAACGCGTCGAGCCCCTCGACGAACGTCACCACAGAGGGCTCGTCACTCGACCGCAGACGTTCCTCCAGCCCGTGCAGCCCCTGCTCGAACATCTCGGTCAGCGTGGTGGACGCGACGACCTGACGGCCGAGTTCCCAGGCGGCCTGGCTCGGCGCCGCCGAAGCGACCTCGCCGAATCCCCCCATCAGCCTGACCGCCGTGGTCGCGTCACCGAACGGCGCCAGCACCTCCGCGAGCGCACCGGTGACCAGGGAGGACTCGTACACCATCGTCAGGTGCTTGCGCAGTATCGGCGCGTAGTCCACTGCCATGATCCTGCGCTGGCGGGCGAGGAGATCCGCGTCCGACAACTCGTCGAGGTCCGGGCGCGCGGCCCGGAGCGCCGCCGCCTTCTCGGCGTCCTCCTGGAAGTCGTCGCGGTGCTCATCGGCGAACACTCTGGCCACCGTGGCGAGGATCCGCTCCTGGAACTCCGCCCTGGCGTCGTCCGGATGGGGAACGTAGGCCGGGGCCTCACGCTCGCCGAGATAGGTGCGGTCCATCAGCTCGGCACTGGCACCGGGCATCCGGACGCCGAAGACCCGCAGGTTGGAGAGGTTGAGATAGACGTATCCGTGGATCATCCCCTGGATGTCGATCTCGTCCTCGCGGAACTCCTCGAGATCGAAGGCGCCGAAGTCGGCCAGCGCCCGCTTCCACTGCCGCTCGGTCGGCGGGCCTCCGATCATGCTCCAGAACAACGGTGTGGCGACGTCCGGCGACACCTCACCGACGTTGGCCCGGGTATAGACGGGGAACCGCGTGCTCAGGGGCGAGTCCACGACCCAGGGGCGGGAGATGTCGACCACTGCATTCCCTCCAGGAGGCTCCGACGAATCGCACCTCACTCTACGACTAGACTATTGGATAGTCGAGTGTCATGTTCTTGGATTGGGCAGCGACGATCCACCAACTCTCAGGAGCCGCAGTGGCCATGCTCAACGGTGTCGGAGTCTTCACCAGCGCCCGCAAGATCAAAGGCCGGGCCGAGGAGGTCGGGCGCATCGCCGAGGAACTCGGCTACGACGCCGTCTGGATCGCCGACGTGCGCGGCGACCTCACGATCCTTGGTGAGCTGCTCGCCGCGACGAAGCACATCCGGGCAGGCAGCGCCGTCCTCAGCATGTGGGATCTCGAGCCGTCCGCCGCGGCGGCGGCCTGGGCAGCGGTGGACTCGGCCGGACCCGGACGTGCCTTCGCCGGCATCGGGGTGAGTCATGCGGCGATCGCCGAGCGGTCGAACCACGTCTACGACAAGCCGCTCACACGGTTGCGCGGCTACCTCGACGAGCTCGACGCCATGGATACCGGCATACCGCACGCTCAGCGACTGATCGGCGCCAACGGGCCGAAAATGCTGCAGCTCGCCGGGGAGCGCACCGCCGGGGCGCTGACCTATCTGGTCACCCCCGAGCGCACCGCCGCCCAGCGCAGGGAGCTCGGGCCCGACGGCCTGCTCGCTCCCGAGGTGAAGGTGGCCCTCGCCGCCGACCGCCGGGGTGCGCGAGAGCTGGCGCGCGAGCACCTCGCCGTCTACCTCACCCTGCCCAACTACCTCGGCAATCTCGAGCGCATGGGCTTCACCGCCGAGGACTTCGCCGACGGCGGCAGCGATCGACTCGTCGACACTCTGGTCGTCGGCCCCGACGTCGAGGACGTGGTGCGGCGCATCGCCGAGCATCGCGACGCCGGGGCCGACCACGTCTGCCTGCAAGTCCTCAGCACGGGCGGCACGCTCCCCCTGGACCAGTGGCGCCGCCTCGCACCGGCCGTGTGCGCATCGGGGCCGGAGGCGAAGTGACGGAAGCCCTCACTCTGGACTCCTTCGTCGCGATCGACAATAATCGCGCCACTAATTATTTAGAACACGACTTCATCAGTCCTGATGGACAACCCTCACATCGAAAGAGGTCTGAGGTGCGAGTCACCGTGAACGACGGCTGCCAGGGATGCGGGGTCTGCGAGGCCACAGCGCCCGAGGTGTTCGAGATCCAGGACGACGGATCGGTGAAGGTGTTGGTGCAGGTGGTGCCGCAGGAGCTCGAACAAGCGGTGCGGGACGCGGCACGCGAGTGCCCGACCGAGGCCGTCGAGATCAGTGAGTGAGGACATCCGACGCCTGGTGGTGGTGGGCGCCTCACTCGCGGGACTGCGGGCAGTCGAAGGAGCCCGTCGCGCCGGGTTCACCGGCGAGATCGTACTGGTCGGCGAGGAGAGCCGATTGCCGTACGACCGCCCTCCGCTCTCCAAGGCGGTTCTGGCCGCCGACGGCCCCGCCGAGGTGCCGCCGTTCCGGTCCGCGCCCTCGCTGGCGAGTGAACAGGGTGTCGACCTGCGCCTGGGAGTACGCGCCACCGGACTGGACACCGGCAGCCACACCCTGGCGACCACCGCCGGCGACATCGGGTACGAAGCCCTCGTCATCGCGACCGGCAGCCGGGTACGTCATCTCCCCTGCACCTCGGACGACTCGGTCCTGCACGTCCTGCGCACAGACCGTGACGCGCTCACCCTGCGCAAGGCGCTCGACGGAGCCTCCTCGGTCGCCGTCGTCGGCGCGGGATTCATCGGCTCCGAGGTCGCCTCCGCCGCACGCGCCCGGGGGCTCACGACAACGCTCGTGGAGGCCGCCCCGACGCCACTGCTCCGCTCCGTCGGGGCCGATGTCGCGCCTCTCCTCAGTCACATGCACCGGCTCCACGGCACGGACCTGCGCACCGGCGTGGGGGTGACGCACGTGGCATCCGACGGCGCAGGCGCCGTCCTCACCCTGGACGACGCGAGCACCGTGACGGCCGACGTCGTCGTGGCCGGTATCGGTGTGCACCCGAACGTCGAATGGCTCGCGGGGTCGGGACTCGCCCTGGGAGACGGAATCGTCTGCGAGCCCGACCTGGGAGTCGGGATCGCGGGCGTCGCGGCGGCCGGCGACGTGTGCAGCTGGGTGGATCCCCGCTGGGGACGCCGCTCGCGCCTGGAGCACTGGACGAACGCCTCCGAGCAGGGCGCGCACGCGGCACGCACCGCGCTCGCCCCGGCCGGCTCATCCCCGTACTCCTCGACACCGTATTTCTGGTCGGAGTGGTACGGGACCAAGATCCAGCTGGTGGGCCGCACCGATGGCGACGAAGCCCTCGTCATCGGCACGCCCGAGGAGGGACGGTTCATCGCGCTCTACCGCAACGGCGACGAACTGTGGGGGGCGCTGACCGTGGGCCGCCCCGGCGACACCAACAAGCTGCGGCGCCTGCTCAGCGGACGGGCCTCCTGGCGCGAGGCGGTGGAGTTCGCGCGCAGTCGCCCCTGAGGAGCGGCTGCGCGGGGCGAATGTTCAGGGAGCCCCGGTTTCACCCTCCCTCTCGTACCGCCCTGCCCTCGGGATGCCGACCGGCATTTCCCGGCCCTCGGCACAGCCGCTCCGAGGAGCGCTCCCGCGATCCCTCCGGCCAGGGGCCGGGAACGGGCACGGTCACCCCGGTCCGTTCCCCGAAGAGGGATGAGGAACACCAGTACCAGATAGTCGTGTTTCCAATAACCGGGGTGTTGACAATACTGCCGGATCCCGGTGCAATCGGAGCGTCGTCCTGGCCGAATCCCGTCGGCCGGAACAGGACTCGGAGAACCGGGCGCTGCTCCATCGGGTGCCGACGGACGGCCATCCGCCGCACTTCGATCCGGCGTACACACGGAGGCGAGCACGAACTCGCCACCCCCGCACGGCTTGTGCACGTCCGGCTCCGAGAGCCGGGCTGGGGGCACTGACCCGAGCCGGATCCACTCGATCAGGCTCGCTTCACCGCCCCGTCCCGGTGACGCGCACCACGCCACCCTGCGGGACCTGGACCAGAAGACACTTCACTGCCGCGTGCAGGGGAGCGACAAGGTCGGCCCGTCCGGCGGCACGGCCCCGACGGGGCCGACGGTCTACCAGGAATGGATGTCCCACTCATGCAGCACAAGATGACCGCTCCAGGATGGCAGCCCCTGCTCGACCGGATGGCCTCGGAGACGGACCCCATCCGGCGCCGCAATCTCGACGTGGTCGGCCGGCACGTGGTGGAGGAGGTCGCGGGCAATCTGCCGAAGCTGATGGAGACCCTGGTCGCGGAGCCCGTCTACTCCGTGTGGGGTGCGTCCGACAGCGTGGGCCCCCATGGCCATGACGAGGTGCTCGCCTGGTACCAAGCCCTGGCGGGAAGCGGCCGAAACCGCCTCGACTACGTCCTCCACCGTGTCGTCGTCGACGAGAACACGGTGGTCACCGAGGGGGACTTCCACTACGCCTTCCAGGGCGACGAACTGGAGGTCGGCGGGCACACCGAACAAGGAGAGATGATCACTCCCGACGGACGGTATCTCGTGGTGCACCGAGCCGTCGTCCTCTGGCCCATCAGCGCCGAGGGGCTCATCGAGGGAGAGCACATCTACGCCGGTGAACGGCACCGAGTCGTGCGCGCCCTCCACGCCGGCGAGCGTCCTGAGCTCGGCCGCCGAGGACAGGCACCGGCGTGAGGGGGAGGGTGCCGCGGCGGCTCGGCGGCGACGCTCCGCCGGTCGGCCACCTGCGAGGTGCGGCCTCGTCCTCTCCCGACCGCACCCACCAGGACATCCACGGAAGGATCGCCATGCCGGAGCTCACGCTGGAGCAGCGCATCGCCCGTCTCGAGGCGATCGAGGAGATCAAACAGATCAAGGCACGCTACTGCCGCTACGTGGACACCAAGGACTGGGAGGGGTTCGCCGGCCTCTTCACCGAAGACCTCGTCATCGACTTCGGCGAGTCCACGTCCAACCCGCAGACCCGCGACGAGTTCGTCGCCTCGGCAGCACGGCACTTCGCCAAGAACCTTTCGATCCATCAGGTGCATCTGGGCGAGGTCGAGATCGTGGACGACACCCACGCGCGTGCGATCTGGCCGATGTACGACCTCGTCGAGAAGACCTCCGCAGACAGCGAGTACGTCTCGCACACCGGGTGGGGTCACTACACCGAGGAGTACCGCAAGGAAGGCGGTCACTGGCTGTGCTGCCGCACCAGGCTCACCCGCCTCAAGCGGGTCGTCCTCGACGACTGAGCGACGGCTGGGCCAGGAGCGACTGATCCCGAGTCCGCTGAGGACGATCGGGCATCGACCGGCTCCCGGCCTGCCGGGGGACAGAGCGGGCCTCGGCCGGCGCCCGGGCGAACCCGCGGGCCTTCGCAGGCCATGCCTCGACCCGCGGCCCCTCGCGGGTCAGTGAGACATCGGGCCGCGAACACGTCCGCGCGTTTGCCCGGGACGCGGTCGCATCGACGCTCTCGTGGGCGCCAAGGAACGAGCCACTGACACAGGTCGGCGCCGGCCCGTCGCCTCTGCCGGCTCCGTTCCGTGTCGCGGCTCTCTCACCCTCACTGCACCACCCACTCAAGACCTGGATCTCAAAGCGGTAAACCCGCGATGGTCCATTGCCAAATAATCTGTCAGTCGACTTTAATGCGAGACGTGCGTCACATCCTGAGGAGGAAGCGATGGCAGACATCACGCGTCCATGGATCGTTGACTCGCCGCTGAGCGAGCGATGGCCGGTCTACACGCGGGCGAACGTGGGAGAGGTCTCCCATTCCGCGACCACCCCACTGATGTGGAGCATGATCGGCGGCCCGCCCGCCGAGCGTGAGTGGAAGCAGGCCCTCGTCGAGTTCGGGGCGTTCGACATCGACGAGTTCCGTGAGGACCTCATCGACATCCAGGGGATGATTCACGGCTACATCTATCTGAACCTCTCCAACGCACGGACCTTCGGCGCCAGGATGCCGGGAGCCAGCCCGGAACTGATGGACCGCACCTACCTCGGGGAGATCGAGGCTCCGCCCTACCTCCCCCACCCCGACGACGACAAACCGGAGTACACCGAGCGCATCCTCGCCACCGTGCAGCGTGTGCTGAGCGAGACCTCGCGGCCCGACGTCGAGGAGCACAAGCAAGTCGCCGCCAAGCTGCGGGCCGAGCGTCCCGACCTCAGTGCGTTGACCGACGCCGAACTCGTCGCCCGGCAGCGGCAGATCATGACGGGGCCCTACGCGTCGATGCTCCGGACCCACCTGCGCATGGTCTACGAGGGGTCCGTCGTCACAGGCGCGCTCGACCAGGCCGTGGCCGCGCTCGGCGACCCGAGCCTGGCCATCAAGCTGATGGGCGGTCTCGGCGACATCGCCTCGGCCGCTCCCAACCAGGCCATGTGGAGCCTCGGCCGCCTGGTCAAGGGCGCCCCCGTGCTCACCGCCGAGTTCGACAAGGGCGTCGACGGCCTCGAGGAGCGGCTCCGGGCGAGCACGAGTCCGGTGGCACAGCAGTTCATCGCCGAGTTCGACCAGTTCATCCGGGACTACGGATCGCGGTCGACCGAGGAGTGGTCCGCCGCTCCGAAGACGTGGGAGACCCATCGCCAGATCCCGCTGGGGATGATCGACCGGATGCGCCTGCAGGATGAGAGCAAGTCCCCGTCGGCGCAAGCCGCCCGGCTCCGCAGACAGCGGGAGGAACTGACGGCCCATGTCCGCGAGCAGCTGAAGGACGACGCTGCCGCGCTGGGTCAGCTCGAGGCCGTGCTGCGGTCGGCCGAGCTCTACTCCCGCTCCCGCGAGCAGAGCAAGACGAACACCATCCGTGTCCTCCACGAAGCCCGGCTGCCGATGTGGGAACTCGGCAACCGCTATGTGGCCAAGGGCGTCTTCGGCCGGCCCGAGGACATCACCATGCTGCTGGAGGATGAGCTGGACAAGTTCATCAAGAACCCGCAGTCGTTCGTGCCGGTGATCGCGGAGCGGTGGGAGTGGTACGACTCCCTCTCCGAGCTGGAGCCACCGTTCTTCATCAACGGCGAGATTCCCCCGGTCACCACGTGGCCGAAGAAGAAGGACCCCGACCTCCAGCCCGCCGGCCCCGGAACGGTGCTCCAGGGCCTGGGCGCCTGCGCCGGAACCGCGACCGGTATCGCGCGGATCATCACCGATCCCGAGGACGCTCCCGACCTCGAGCCCGGAGAGATCCTCGTCGCCCCGATGACCGACCCCGGCTGGACACCGATCTTCACCTCCGCCGAAGCCGTCGTCGTCAACGTCGGGTCGCCGATGAGCCACGCCGCGATCGTGAGCCGCGAGCTCGGCATCCCGTGTGTACTCGGGGTTCGCGGCGCCACCAAGAAGATCAAGAACGGCACCATGCTCACTGTCGACGGAGCGGCGGGCACGGTCACCGTTCACTGAGCCGACACGAAGGAGGACCACACCCGTACGGGTGTGGTCCTCCTTCCTTGCGCACGCCACGCGCTCCCGAGCATGACCGGAACCCCTTCGCACGTGGCTGTTTCCGGCCGGGACGATCCGTCACATGCCGTCCGCGAGCATCTCCGGACGCGGCGTCTGCCAGGGCATCAGGGAACGGGACCCCAGCCCACCGTCGACGGGCAGGACCGTGCCCGTGATGTAGGAGGATGCGGGCGCCGCCAGGAACAGCGCGGCGTGGGCGATGTCCTCCGGCTCCCCCTCCTCGGGCGGCACGGCGCGGCGCCAGGCGTCAGGGGCGTCGTCCTCGGTCGCATAGCGGCGCCGGCTGCCGTCGCCATGGTCCACCGCGATGCTCCCGACCCGGATCGCGTTGCAGCGGATGCCCAGGTGCGCGTAGCCGCTCGCGATGGATCGGGTCAGCGCCTCGAGGCCGCCCTTGCCGGCGGAGTACGCGTCGAAACCGGGCATCGCCTGAGCGGCCGCCAGCGACGAGATGTTGATGATCGCGCCGTGCCGCCTGTCCATCATCGCCGGCAGCACGTACCGGGAGGGCAGGAACGCGCTGGTCAACGTCCGTTCCAGCAGCTTGCGCCAGTTCTCCAGCGAGATGTGACCGATCGGCCCGTCGGTGTCGCGGGTGTGCAGGAGATCTGTCGGACCGGCGTTGTTGACCAAAATAGAGGGAGCGCCGAAGCCGTCCACCACGGTGCGCACCAGTGCGCGCACCTCGCTCTCGTCGGTGACATCGGCGCGGACGAACCGCACCGACCCCCCGATCTCCTCCGCGGCCCGGGTGCCGGCCTTCTCGTCGCGCCCGCAGATGACCACGTGGGCACCCCGTGCGGCGTACACCTCCGCGATCGCCCGACCGATTCCGCGAGAGCCGCCGGTCACGACGGCCACCTCGCCGTCGAGGCGGAAGGGGTCCCGGGCACTGCGCTCACTCATTCTCGCTCCCTCTGTCTGATACCCAGTGCAAGGCGTTGGCGAGGAGACGACGGAACGCCGCGTTGCCGAACGCGGCAGCCCCATCACCGAACTGCAGGTACACGATCCGGCTCCGCGGGTGGTTCCGTACCCAGGCCACCACGCCCGATCCGCTGGGGTGTTCCCAGCCGTCGTTGGTGTCGCGTCGCCCGATGACCGCGTTCCAGGTCGACCACAGCGTGCGGTCGGTGAGCTCGGCATCGGTGACCAGCAGCGGCGTGATGTCGGCATGATGGATCTCGGCGAGATAGAGCTCGTCGGTGACCGTGAATCCGTCGTGCAGCCCGTCGAGCACCGGATGCCCGACCGCCTCTGCGACGGGCGTGATCCGCTGCTCCACGTCGTGACGGTAGCCGGAGTCCGGCCGGCGCTCGTCACGGAGGAACCGGAAGCGGCCCCCCATGATCGAGGCGTACTCCTCCCAGGTCGGCCAGGCCGCGAGGGCGTGGTGCACGAACACGAACCCGTGTCCCCGCTCGATCAGGGAGGTGAAATCGTCGCGGTAGGCCTGCGGCGGGTCGAGGAGATCCGGATGCGAGTGGTCGGACTTGAACACGAAGCCGGGCATGTCGTACAGCAAGTAGGCATCCCAACGGTCGGGCTCCTCGCCCGAGAAGTGAAGCTGCGCCGCCGGTTGCTCGACCTGTGTGCAGGCGATGCCGGGAAGCACGTCCAGCAGGTCCGAGAAGGAGTTGCGGTCATAGCCGTGTCCCTTGGTCACGGCCAGGATCTGGCGTGGACTCCTCATCGCCTCCCCTTAATTCTATCTATTGATCAACTATTGTCAGTGCGAGTACAGCGAACCGTCCCCGCGACCGTACGGGTGCGGGAGCTCACGCCGGAAAGCCGCACGACGGGGAAGGCCCGCCGGAGTCAGTGCTGCACGCGGCTGAGCAGACCGCCGTCGACCACAAGGTTGACCCCGGTGATGAACGACGCCCGGGGACTGGCGAGGAACGCCACAGCGTTCGCGATGTCGACGGGCTCGCCGTACCGCCCGAGAGGGAGCTTGGCCTTGACCATGTCGTAGACCTCCGGGCGCCCCTGACGCACCTGGTCCCAGGCTCCGCCCTCGAACTCGATCGGCCCGGGAGAAACCGTGTTGACCCGAACGCCCGCGGACGCATAGGCCCGCGCCAAAGCGGAGGCGTGATGGAGCACGGCCGCTTTGATCGCGCCGAAGGAGGCGGGCCCGGACGGCAGGTCGACATCCAGGGCACTGGTGGAACTGATGGCCACAACGGCCCCCTGGCCCGACGCCACGAGGTGCGGCTTGGCGGCTTCCGCGAGGACGGCGAACGCCTGCAGGTCCCCCCGCGCGCTCTCGACCCAGGAATCGTCTCCCTTCAGGCTGCCGGGCGAGGCGTTCGACACTACGACGTCCAGACCTCCCAGGGCTTTTGCACTTGCGGCGACGAAGCCGCGCAGCGCGTCGGGGTCGGCGACGTCGACGGCGTCGGCGAACACCCGGACACCCCGCCCCTCGAGCTCGTCACGCGCCGCGGACAGGGATCCCTCGTTCCGGGCGCACAACGCCAACGCGCACCCTTCCTCGGCGAGCACGTCGGCGATCACCCGCCCGATTCCCCGGCTGGCACCCGTGATGAGCGCTCGTCGCCCTTTGAGCCCCAGGTCCATGTACCCACCCCTAAAAGTCTTATTCACAATGATTGATTAAGCGACTATGGTGGCAGCGAACCGGACATCAGACAACCCTGGGAGCCGCCATGCCCGCCCTGCTGGTGAAGTCCACCATCGACATCGGCATCGTGACCACGAACCAGAAGGCGATGGTGGACTTCTACGGAAACGTTCTCGGGTTCCCGGCCCTGTCCGACGTCCCGATGGACGGCTTCCTCGTCAAGCGCTTCCAGGTGGGCGACTGCGTGCTCAAGATCGTGGAGTTCGACAAGGAGCCCACCGGCCGCGCCGTAACGGGAGGCCTTGGAGACTCCACCGGGTTGCGCTACTGGACGGTGTCGGTCTCGAACCTGGAGGAGGTTCTCAGCGCGGTCCGAGCCGCCGGCCACAAGGTCGTCGACGGGCCCACCGAGGTCCGGCCCGGCGTGAGCATCGCCTTGGTTGCCGATCCTGACGGCAACCTCCTCGAGTTCGTCAACCGGCCCGCTTCCTGATCGGAACCCCCATGACAGACGTCGGACTCGTCCTCCCCCAGCTCGGCCCGGTCACCGATCGGCACGTGATCAAGGACGTCGCCCAGGCCGCGGAGGACATGGGATTCGCGCACCTGTGGGTGCAGGACCACTTCATGTACGCCCTGGATCAGGAGGGCGAGTACGGCGGCAGCGCCTCGGCACAGCCCGAGGTGTACAAGTCCGTCTATGCCCCGCTCGAGGTCTTGGCGGCGGTCGCCGCCTGGACCGAGAGGATCGGCATCGGCAGCAGCATCCTGGTCGCCGGCAACCACTGGCCGGTGCAGTTCGCCAACGAGTTGGCCACCATCGACCAGCTCAGCGGAGGCCGGCTCACAGCGGTCGGCCTCGGTGTCGGCTGGTCCCACGAGGAGCACCGGGCGGTCGGGGTGGACCCCGGGACGCGGGGCCGCCGGATCGACGAGTTCGTCGAGGTGCTCAAGAAGTGCTGGGCGGAGGATCCGGTCACGCACGAAGGCGAGTTCTTCGACGTTCCGCGAGCGATCATCCGGCCGAAGCCCTGGCAGAAGCCCCGTCCGAGGCTGATGTCGGGCATGTGGTCGGAGAAGGGCCTGCGCCGCACGGCGCTGCACTACGACCTCTGGAACCCGGGCTCGATGCCGATCGCTCAGGCCGCGGAGACGCTGGCCAGGATGAACGACATGCGTCCCGACGGCCTGGATCCGCTGAACGTGATCTACCGCGCGGCCCTGCAGTCCACCGCGGGCAAGGTGCTGACCGTGGAGCAGGTCGCCGAGCGCACAGTGGAGTCGGCCGAGCAGGGCTTCGAGGCGGTCATCGTCGAGACCAACTTCTGCTCCGACATCACCTCCCGGCAGGACTGGCTCGACAAGGTCGCCGGCCTGCAGCCCGTTCTGGACGCCGTCCGCGCATGAGCTCGTGACCGGCCCGGCATTCCGGCCGGGGACGGAACGCCGGGCCGGCGCCGTGGTCATCGGCACCGGGCATCCGGACACCGATGACCTCCGGTACCACGAGGTGGCTGCGGATGCGGCCATGGACCACGCCGATGATGCCGAGGACGTCAGGAGTGGCCTCGGGATCGCCGACTGCTGACTCGGCAGTCGAGCACGACCACGTCGGCGTGATACGGCAAGAAGCGGGACTGCGCCTGACTCCGAGTACACAACCGGTCTAGAGATTGACATTTTGGGACGCGACTTTATTTTGACTGCCATCCCCCGAACGGTGGCAGTCCAGGAGGAACGACTATGACCGAAGCACCCGCTGTTCCCCAAGGGGACGAGATCGCACCCGACTCCCGGTTCGCCCGCCTGCTGTCACTGGACGCGGCCCAGGTCCGCTGTCCCTTCCCCGCCTATGCCGACCTGCGTCAGGGCGAGCCCGTGGTCTGGAGCGAACGCCTCAACGCCTTCGTGGTCAGCCGGTACCCAGACATCCGCGAAGTGCTCAAGGACCCTGTCACCTTCTCGAGCGCCCAGGCCAGTGGCTCCAGTTCCGTCACCGCCCTCGCCCAACACGTGCTCGAGAGCCCGGAGTTCCCCGACGACGTCCGCCGCGTCGCCGAACGCCGCCTGCGGCTCAGCGGGTCGCCGGTGCTGCTCAACGCCGACCCGCCGCTCCACAAGCGCCAGCGCGGCCTGGTGAGCCACGCGTTCACGCCCCGCCGCGTGAACGAGATGGAGCCGCTGTTCCAGCGGATCACGGACGAGCTGATCGACTCCTTCATCGGCAGAGGCGAGGCGGAGTTGATCGCCGACTTCGCTCTGCCCCTGCCGATGACGGTGATCGCGACGATCCTGGGCGTGCCTCCGAGCATGATGCACACCTTCAAGAAGTGGTCCGGCGCGTTCACCCGCGGTGTCGGTGCCATGGACCTGCCCACCGCCGAGGTGGTGGACATCTTCCGCTCCGTCGGCGAGTTCTATGACTACTTCAGCGAGCAGCTCGCAGCCCGGCGAGCCGCTCCGGCCGACGACCTGCTCACCGACCTGCTACAGGCTCGCATTGCCGGGGAGCAGCCGCTGACCGAGGACGAGATTCTGCAGATGCTGGTGCAGTTCCTCATCGGCGGCAACGAGACCACCACGAATCTCATCGGCGGGATCATGTGCCACCTGCTCCGTGGCCCGGAGCTCATGGCCGAGGTCAAGGCGGATCCCGGCCGGATCCCCACCCTCGTCGAGGAGGGCCTGCGTCTCGAGGCCCCCACGCAGGGCATGTTCCGGACCACCACCAAGGACACCGAGATCGCAGGCAGGCCGATTCCCGAGGGCAGCATGGTGTTTCTCATCTACGCGTCGGGAAACCGCGATGCCTGCGAGTTCGCCGATCCCGAGCAGATCAAGCTCCATGAAGCACGAGGCCACCACCTGGCGTTCGGCCGCGGCGAGCACGTGTGCATCGGCGCCAACCTGGCCAGGCGAGAGGCCGCGATCGCGATCAGCACGCTGCTGAACCGCCTGCCCGGCCTTGCCGCGGGGACCGACCTGGAACGACTGGACTACCACCCGACGTTCATCCTGCGCGGCCCCCGGCAACTGCCCATCACCTTCAGGGCGTGAACGGACCTTCCTGTCCGCACGCATGCACCGTCCTGCCCCTGGCAGGCGTCACGGTCCCCCGTGTCGTCCGCGCGAGGTGGTGCTCCGCGGAGCACCACCTCGCGCGGATCGGTGACGTCAGCTCCTCATCGGCCCGGCATGATCCCGGTCTCGAACCATTCCTCGAGCTGTTGGCGCCGGTCGTCGTTCACGTACTCGATGCGGGTGCCACCAAGACCCTTGGCAGCGGCGTAGATGGCGGAGATGCGGCCATCGGCCCTGCGGATGACGGCATCGACCCGCTCAAGGTCTGCGTCCAGCTGTCGCAGCCGCGCGTCAGGGTCGCTCTCCCAGACACCCAGGTGGTGCAGCCCCGACAGCCTGGTGGAGTAGACGCCCTCGCCCTGGCCCTGGATGAGCTCGAGCCGGAAGGGCCCCTCGCGGGAGTAGGCGGCGACCAGCTCGACCGCGCTGGTGGAGCCGGCGACACGATCCTCGACCTCCGGGATCACGATCGTGGTCGGCGCGTTGAACGTGTACCCGAGCCTCTCGGTCAGGTCGTCGATCGCCCGGGTGATGTCCGGGACGACGATCCCGGCGTGATACGGCATCAACAGCATGGGCTGCCTTTCGTCGGTGGTCGAACGGAGTCGGCCGGCCAGTCGGTGACCGGTGTGCTCACGGGCGGCTCAGGAGGAATCGGAGCCTGCGGTGGATGGCGCCCGGATGGTGGCCGGGGTTCCCCCCCGGAATCGGCCGATGTCAGGGCGTCCAGCCGCCGCGGCACCGGCGCCACCGCGCTGACGGCTCGCGCCGGGCGGGATCGGCGCCGGGGCGGACGCGTACCAGGCCCTGCGCGAGGCATCCCGGACCTCGGCGTTCTCCCCTTCCCTCCACGGCCGGGAGCTCCGCGGTCATGCCCGCACCCTCGGAAGCACCTTGTCGGCGAGCAGCTCCAGGCTCTCCCAGGACAGTTCCGGAGGCAGACCGCCGAGCAGCGGATGCAGGCGCAGCTCGTAGTCCTCGGGGAGCGCACGGCACCGCTCAACCGCCTCGTCCGGTGTCAGGATCCACATCGTCGGGTCGGCTTTGATCGACTCAATGCCCTCTTTCTCCTGCCAGTATCCATTCACCGCTTCCTTCGACCGTTCGGTCGCCCACGCGGCGTACATGTTGCTGGCGTGGATCAGGTGCGGGGCGATCTGCTGCAGCGACCGCTCCGGGTCCTCGGTGACGTGCACGAACGCCGGCCCGTGCTCGGGGAACGGCTCCGGCGCAGGCCGTCCCAGCTCGGCGCACTGCCGCTCGTAGTACTCGTAGAGCTCCTTCGACGCGGGCCGGTAGCCGAGGCCCAGGCGCGCGGCACGGCGAGCCGACGGCTTCGCGTTGCCCCCGATGTAGACCGCCGGACCACCCGGCGTGCCCGGGGCTGGGGTCACGCGGACGGTCCTGCCCTCGAACTCGAACTCCGCGCCGGTCCACGCCTTGTGCAGCACCTCGAGATGGTGCTCGTAGACCTTGGCGCGGTTGGGGAAGTCGACCCCGAACATGTCGAACTCCGTCGGGCGGTAGCCCATGCCGGCGGTGACGAGCACCCGCCCGGGCCCGGCGATGAGGTCGAGCACGGCGAGATCCTCGGCGAGCCGGAGCGGCTGGTGCATGGTGATGCACAGCGCGGAGAAGTGGATCTCGATCTGCCGCGTGGTGCCCGCGATGGCGGAGCCGAGAATCATCGGCGCCGGGCAGTAGTTGTCCTCGGCCCCGTGGTGCTCAGCCAGATAGACGGTGTCGAACCCCTGGGCATCGGCCCACGCGCACTGCTCCACGGCCGCCGCGTAGAGCGCTGCCGGAGTCGGGGAGCCGGGCCCCAGGTCCGGTGCCCTCATGTCGTACCGCAGCCCGATCTTCACGCTTCCTCCTCAGTGGTCCGCTGAACGGGGGGCGACAAGTGCCGTGATGCCGTCGCCGCCCCACGACGCAGCCCCGCAGCACGGCGCCGAGCGCGAGTGCCGCGTCCCGGCGACATCGTGCCCGCGCGACCGTCATCACGAAGGAACAGAAACAGTGACCATGGCGGCCGTGACCGGTCCGGCACGGCGGTCGTCACCACGGCTCCATGAACTCCCGCCGGCCGTCGACCTTCGCGCCCTCGATCACGTCGCCGTCGACCGAGCGCCTGAGCCGGGTCAGCCGCAGCCGCGCGATGCGCCATTGCCCGTCAACCTTGCGGTAGTCCTCGGTGTAGTGGCCGAACCCGGTCAGCACCGGGTAGCCACTGCTGGGCGACGGCTCGACGACGTCGAACATCGCCCAGATCCCGTGGGCCGTCTCGGCGTCGACGATCTCGATCTCGGGCATGTGCCCGTGGTGCACGCTCATCGCCTCGCCCAGGTGGCGACCGATGGATGCGACGAACTCGTCCGCAGTCCCCGGCCCTGAGGTCGACTCGCCGATCTCGAAGAGGGCGTCGTCGGTGAACAAGCCACGCAGCTCGGGCCACCAGTGCAGGTCGACGTATCGGAAGTAGCGTGCCTTGAGCTTCTTGATCTCCTCGACGTCCTTCAGCCGCTGCACCTCTCGGCGCAGACCGTCCAGGGCCGCCTCGCCCGCAGCGTCCATGACCTTCGTCCCTTCTCGTGTTGTCAGTCCCGGGACTCGGTGGTGATGCGGTGCTGGTTTCGCGGCGCACTCACCCACCCGCACAGGTGCGGGTCGGCGTCGAACTTGTCGCCCGCCAGCCACCGGCCGTCGGACGAGAAGTGGCCGACGCGGCTGCTGTCCCTGCTGGTGACTTGAACCCGGCCCTGGTCGTCGAGCTCGTAGAGGTCCCTGGTGTAGGGATGCCTGACGCCGTGCATGGTCACTCAGCCTCCACGTAACGACGCAGCAGCTGCTGCATCCACTTGAGGTTGTCCTCCTGGTAGGAGGCGAAGGTCACCGTCTTCTTGGTCGCCGTCTCGAGACCGAACTGCACCTTCTCCATGTTGAAGCAGTCCTGATCGAGAATGTTGCCCACGATGCCGAGCTCGGGGACGCTGCTGAACGGGTCGTCGAAACCGAGCTCGACCTCCTCGGCCGGCGCCGGACGCTCGCCCGTGAACGGAGAGATGTAGAAGACGTCCATGATGCAGGTGCGGTGGTCGTCACCGTTGGGCCGGAAGCGGTAGCAGATCTTGTGCACGCCGCCCCACGGCATGATGTTGGGGAAGACGGTGTAGGTGAAGTTGTCGACGAGCTCGCAGTCCGCCCACTCGTCGATCCTGTCTCCGAGGAAGGCGCGCCACTTCTCACGGGTGTTCCGGACGATGAACGAGCGTGCGGTCTCTCCTGGTTCGAGCTCGACCGGGAGTTGCTCGTCCTCGCGGACGTCCAGGGTCGCCCGCAGCATCTCCTCGGTGCTGGGGTCCCAAGGCATCATCGGGCCCACGACCTCCGACGGGGTGATGAAGCGGGCGAAGTTGTCGTAGCAGTCCACTTGGCACGCGCCGAAGGCGGCGTACGGCACCGTCTGGGGGTGGGTGGCCGCAGCGTGCCAGCACTCCATGAAGGCCTCCTGCGCCACCTTCCAGTTGCAGCGCAGGAGCTTGGAGACGTGGACTTCGAGGTAGCGGTTCTCGAAGTCCCACTTGGCGAAGTGCACCGGCAGGTCACCGAGGAAGGACTCGAGCGGCTCGGCTTCCGGGTCGGGGTTGATGAAGACGAAGCCGGCCCAGGTCCCGACCTTCACCGCGGGAAGCTTGAACTGCTCGGGGTCGACGTGCTCGAACTCCCACGGGGCCGGGATCCGCGTGAGCTCGCCGTTGAGGTTCCAGGTCATGGCGTGGAACGAGCAGCGGATCTCCGAGCAGCGTCCGGCGTAGTCCTTCAGCTGACGGCCCCGGTGCAGGCAGGCGTTGGGGTAGGCGCGGATCTCGTTCGGCGCGCTGCGGACGACGAGGTAGGAAAGGCCGGCGATCCGGTACACGATGTGGTCGCCGACCTCGGGGATCTGCTCTTCCCGGCAAACGAGTTGCCAGACCTTCTTCCAGAGCTTTTCCTTCTCCTGCTCGTGCCACTCCCGCGAGACGTAGATGTCGATCGGAGCCTCGTCGAAGTCGAACCGACCTCGCGACTCCCGACGGATGTGCTCGGGCACCTTCTTGGTGTCCAGGTCGAGCACGTCCTGGTAAGAGATCAGACGATCCCCGACGTCGAGCCTCTCGCCCATACGGTCCTCCACTCCCTGGCTCTGTGCCGGATCCGGCGTAGACGCTCTGAGCCCGGATTACTGCCCTGAGCGCGTTGATCGAAGACTAGACTATTTGTCTCGAGAGCAATAGCCTTGCCGGGTGAGCGACACCTCGACGCAGACGACCGCCCCGGGACACGCCGAGCGCGCGATCCACTTCGCCCAGATCTTCAATGTGCGCGACCTCGGGGGACTGTGTACGTCCGACGGGCGGCGCGTCCGCCCCGGCCGGATGTACCGAACCGACGACCCGCACCTCGCCACCGATGCGGACGCAGCCGCTCTCGGCGCGCTCGGCCTCAGGACCGTCATCGACCTGCGGACCCCGGCGGAGATCGAACAGCGCGGAACGCGGCGCTGGGACGAACTCGGCACGCGGCGGGTGTCGCGACCGCTGTGGGCGGAAGTGCCGTCGCTGGAGCACGCCCACCGCTACCTCGACCCGGTGATGACCGGTGAGCTGTACGGCGAGATGCACGAGGCGAACCTCGCTGCCCATCCGGAGCTGTGGCGCGCCGTCGCAAACGCCAGCGCGCAGTGCACGGCCGTCCACTGTGCCTCGGGCCGGGACCGGACCGGCATCGTGGTGGCCCTGCTGCTGAGCCTCCTCGGGGTACGGCGGGAGGACATCCTCGAGGACTACGCGATGAGCGCCCAGGGCATGCGGCGGATGCTCGACCACCTGGAAGCCACCTACCCCGCCGAGGTCCTGGCGTCCTGGCACTTGGACAAGGAGGCCATGCTGCTCACGCCGCCCGAGGCGATCGGCACCTTCCTCGACCGGGTCCAGCGGCTGCACGGCGGCATCGAGGGCTATGCGGAGCAGATCGGGATCACCGACCTGGTGCCGGTACTGCGGGAGAACCTGCTCGAAGGCTGAGCCCGGCGGACCGCTCCTCCACGACCTCGCTCCGCCGCGCCCTGCCCGCGAGGGCACCGAGCCGAGCGACATCGTTGCCCACGACACCGAGGAGACCGTTGATGGACGAGATCATGAGTGCCCTCCCCGCCGCCGTCAGCGAGTTCCTCGAGGCGGTCAACGCCCGGGACCCGTCCCGCGTGGCCGCTTGCTTCACCGAGGACGCCGCCTACCACTTCCTGGTGCCGCAGCCCCCCGTCACTGGGCGCAGCGCGATCGAGGCGGCGTACACCAAGGTGCTGGGCGAGTGCACGCAGGTGCGATGGGACGTCGTCGCCGGCGCCGCCGCCGGCCACCTGGTCTTCCTCGAGCGCGTTGACCGGTTCTGGTACGACGGCCGTGAGGCCGCCATCGAGTGCTGCGGGGTGTTCGAACTCGGCGGCGGCCTCATTCGTGTCGCGCGCGACTACGCCGACCACCGCACCTGGCGGGAGCGGCGCGCGGCGGCCGGAGGCTGAACGCGGAGCGGCTCCCGGAGAGCGGCTCCTTCTCGATGACGCCCACGGCACCTGTCGTCGCGCGGCGGCGCCGGTCGCGTGGGCTCATGCCGGAGCCGTCACCCCGTCCACTGTGCTTCGCCCTCGGCTCGGGGATGCCCGGGAGCATGCCGAAGACCGTCACGGAGATGGCGGTGGCCCTGACGGGTGCGGTGTCGCATCGACCGGGTGACGCCGGTCAGTTCGGCGTCACCCAATCAATGGCGACACGGTTGCGTACGGGGTGGCCCACACTCCGGCTCGGTACCGGATCGGACCCGGCGGTGGGCGGACGCCTCGGAACGCCACGGCACAGCGGCAGCGCTCGCGAGGCACACCCCCGGACCAGCACCCCGGTGATGGCCGCCGGCAGCGGCACATCAGGGACACCGACCGTTCGGCCGCCCCGCGCCGCGTTCGCTGCTCCGGGAGCAACGGTTTCGTGATCCCCCCGAAGCCGTCCGGCACGATCCCGGCTCCACGACCCCCGCTGCGGCTCCGTCAGCTCCGGCGGGTGAAGGTCACCGGCAGGGCGAGCGGCCCTCGCAGGGCGAAGCTCGGCATGTACGGCGTCGGCCCCAAACCGGCGTGGGCCAGTCCCTCGACACGTCGGAGCAACGTAGTGATCGCGATGGCGGACTCCCGGCGGGCGAGGTTCGAGCCAAGGCAGACGTGCTCCCCCCGCCCGAAGGCGAGGTGGTGGCTCCGGGAACCGTCCAGTTTGATCTCTTCCGGCTCGGGGAAGGCGGCTTCGTCGCGGTTGCCGGAGGAGTACATCAGATACAGCATGTCCCCGTCCCGGATCTGCTGGCCCCCCAGTTCCACGTCGGTCATCGCGAGTCGGAAGAGTCCCTGGGCAGGCGCCTCGAGCCGGAGCGTCTCCTCCACGACGACGGGTACCCGCGACAGGTCGGACCGGACCGAGGCCATCAGGTCCGGGGAGTCGATGAGACGCTTGACCGTGCTCCCGATCAGATTCGTGGTGGTCTCGTTGCCGGCGACGAGGAACTGAACCAGCATCTGCAGGATCTCGTGCTCGCTGAGCGACTCCTCACCACTCATCCGCGCCTGGAGGAGGTCGGTGAGCAGGTCGTCCTGCGGCTCACGGCGGCGCTTGTCGAGCTCGGCAGTGAAGTAGTCGTAGAACTCGTCCACGTCCGCGAAGAGCTCGATCAGCTCCTCCCGAGGAAGATCGAGCGCGCCGACGCCCTTGGTGAAGGCGATCGTCCACTTCTTGAAGGTCGGCATCAGCTCATGCGGGACACCGAGGATGCGGGCGATGACCGTCATCGGCAGCGGCATCGCGAAGTCCCGCACGATGTCGACGGGACCGCCCTCGGGGAAGGCGTCGATCAAGGAGTCGACGATGGCCTGGAACTCCGGTTCCATCTCCTTGACCCGTCGAGGGGTGAAGGCCATGGCGACCAGACCCCGCTGCCTCTTGTGCAGGGGAGGGTCGGCGGTGAGCAGTACGTTCGACTTGCTGAGTTCCACCCGTCGCGCCGCCTGCCGGCGCGTCTCCTCCGGGAAGTCCGGATCGTCGGCGATCCTCTCCGCGAGCCCGGTGACCGAGCTGCGGCCGCTCGCACAGCGGCTCGAGAAGGTGACGGGGTCCTTGAGGACCTGCCGGATGTCGTCGTACCGGCTGACCAGCCAGGCGCCGAGTGCGTCGCTCCACACCACCGGGTGGTCCTGTCGCAGGTGCGCGAACGCGGCGAACGGGCAACGGATCGCCTCGTCGTCACGACGGAGGACGGCGTTGATCGGAAAGTCCGGCATCACGGTGTCACGTGTCGCGGAGTCCATACTCAGTCCCATCTGTTTCGGGCGGGTGCCGGCCCCGCTGGGCCGCCTAGCCCCGCTGGGCCGCCTGGAGGAAGGGGATGGTGGCCTCGGTGAGCCCGCCGTCGACGTAGACCACCTGACCGGTGACGTAGCGTGCGGCGTCACCGATGAGGAACGGCACGACGTCGGCGATGTCCTCGGGTCGCGCGCGGCGGCCGAGCGGGACGAGGTCGTTGAAGCGGGCCTCGCGCCGCGGGTCCGCGCTGACGGACGCCGTGCCCTCCGTCTCCACCCCTCCCGGACCGATCGCGTTGAATCGGACACCACTGGAGGCGAGTTCCACCGCGCACAGCTTGGTGAGCGACAGCAGGGCGGCCTTGGACGGCGAATAAGCTGCCGTACCCGGCACGGGGATCTTCGCGGCCATCGACACGATGTTGACCACCGCTCCCCGTGCCGCGCTGAGCTGGGGCAGGAAAGCCTGGGTCAGCAGGAGGGGTCCGAGCACGTTCACGTCCATGACCCTGCGGAATTCCTCGGGGTCGACCGTGGCTATCGGCGACGGCGGGAAGATGCCGGCGTTGTTCACCAGTACGGCCAGATCGGGAACGGAGTCGGCCAGTTGATTCACAGCCTTGACGTCGGTGACGTCGCACTGGGCAGCGATACCGCCGACCTCTGCGGCCACCTTCTCGGCGGACGCACCGTCCCGGTCGACCACGACCGCGGTGTAGCCCTCGCGAGCGAGCCGCATCGCGATCGCGCGACCGATGCCTCGGCCGGCTCCGGTGATGAGGGCGGTGGGGCGTGAGTCAGACATCCTTGTCCTCCTGCGTCGGGCGCCGACGTGCATGGGCGCGGGATGGTCGTGCGGGATCCGCCGCGTGGCGGTGACGGCTCCGGCCGCCGGGGGCACAGTGTCGGTCTCGGCGTCGTGGGGAACGCATGACTGCTGTTCGGGACATCACGCCTCCTGCCGCGGCGGGGGCCCGCCCGTCCCGGGCCCCGTCACCGGCCCTGTCCTCATCCGTCGCGGAAGCGGGGTGGCCTGCGCTCCCGGAACGCCCGGCCCGCCTCCTTCGCCTCTGCGGTGCCGAACGCGACCGCCTGGTTGAGGGCTTCGGCGTCGACTGCCCGTCGGAACGCGGTCTCGAAGGACGCGTTCAGCGCGGACTTCATCATCGACAGTGCGAGTGTGGGACCGTCCGCGAGCCGCTGCGCCCACTCCGCGACGAAGGCGTCCAACTCGGCGCTGGGCAGCACCCGGTTGACCAGGCCGATCCGCTCGGCCTCGACTGCGGGCACCTGCTCGCCGAAGAACACCAGCTCCTTGGCCTTGGCGATGCCCACGAGCCGGGGCAGCGACCAGGACGCGCCGCCGTCGAGGGCGATGCCGCGCTGGGCGAAGATCTCCCCGAACACGGCGTCCTCCCCCGCCACCACCAGGTCGCAGCAGAACGCGAGGTTGCAGCCGAAGCCCATCGCGGGCCCCGCCACCTTGGCGATGGTCGGCCGCGGGATGTCGTGCAGCAGCGTGCAGAGCTGCCCCACCCGGTTCATGAAGGTCAGGACGTCCGGCGACAGCGGCGCGGACAGGTCCATGCCGGAACAGAAGGAACCGTCCGCACCGGTGAGGACGATCGCCCGGTCGCCGGGCGTGCGGGCGACGTCTTCAAGGGCCCGGATCAGCTCCTCCACCAGCGGACCGGTGATCGCGTTGCGCCGGTGCGGCCGGTTGAGGGTGATCGTGACCACCCCGTCACGGCGGTCCACGAGTACGTCAGTCACAGCGCCCCTTCCCCAGCCCCGCACAGGCGGCGAACCTGTCCCGGTGCTGGTCCGGTGTGCCGAGGAACAGCTCCGAGGCCTTGGCCCGCCGGTAGTACAGGTGGGCGTCGTGCTCCCAGGTGAACCCGATGCCGCCGTAGACGTGCAGGGTCTCCTCCGCCGTGTGCATGAACGCGTCCGCGCACATGGCCTTGGCGAGACTCGCGGCCGTGGCCAGACGGTGGGCCGTTTCCTCGCTCGGGCCGGAAAGGTACTCGTCGGCGGCGGCGACGGCGGCATACGCGGCGGAGCGTGCCATCTCCACCTTCAGCAGCACATCCACCAAGGTGTGCTTGATGGCCTGGAAGCTGCCGATCGGACGGCCGAACTGGACCCGCTGCTTGGCGTACTCGACCGCGTTGTCCAGGCAGTGCTGGGCACTGCCGACCTGCTCGACGGCGAGCAGCACCAGGGCGAGGTCCAGCGCGGTCCGCAGTCCCGCCCCGGCATCCTCGTCGGAGCCGATGAGCCGGGCGGGCGTCGCGTCCAGGGTGACGGTGCCGAGGCGGCGGGTCAGGTCCAGCACCGTCGTCGCGTCCTGCCGAAGCCCGTCGGCGCCACGCTCGACGGCGAACAGGCGCAGACGCCCGTCCGTACGGGCGGACACCAGAAGCACGTCGGCGGTGTCCCCGTCCACGACGAAGGACTTGCGCCCGGACAACCGCCAGCCGTCCCCGGTCCGCTCGGCCGGCATCGCGGCCGCATCGACGTCCCAGGACCCGTCGTCCTCACAGAAGGCGAGGGTGGCGGTCGTCCCTCCCTCGGCGATCCGGGCCAGCAGCTCGCGGGCGAGGCCGTCCTCGGTGTTGACCAGCAGGGCGGTCGTCGCGAGCGCCACCGTGGAGAAGAACGGCACGGGAGCCAGGCTGCGGCCCAACTCCTCGGCCACCACCGCGAGGTCGGCGAAGCGGCCCCCCGCACCGTCGTACTCCTCCGGCACGATCAGGCCGGCCACACCGATCCCGGCGGCGAGCGACCGCCACAGCTCGGTGTCGAAGGGCTGGGTCACGCCCGGCTCGCCGGACAGGTGCGGCCGTGGCCCGGAACCGCGCTCCAGGCAGCGCCGCACCGCCTGGCGCAGGTTCTGCTGGTCCTCGGTGAGCAGGGCGGCCGTCACGACGCACCCCTGGCCCTGCGCGCGGCGGGTGTCGGCCCGTTCTCCCGGCTCGGCAGCGCCACCACGGCGGTGCCCGGCATGACGTCGTCCCCGCGCTGGTTGCGGGCGAAAGTCTGTACCTGCACGACGTGCTCGCCGTCCGCGTCCACCTCCTTGCCGGTCACCACACCGCCGAGCTCGATGACGTCGGAGAGGTAAACGAACCCGCGGTACTGCGAGGCGAGGTGCTTGACCCAGCCCGCGTCGCCGATCCAGTGCGTCATCAGCTGAATCTGCCAGCACTGGCGCTGGAAGCCCACGTCGTACGGGTACGCGACCCCCATCGCGCGAGCGGCGGCCTCGTTGTAGTGCACCGCGTAGATCGGCTCCCGGGCGCCGGTGGCCGGATCACGGAAAGCCCACGCCGGGTGGATCGCGTAGTCGCTGAGGGAGGCGGCGTGCGCCTTCAGCCGCGGGATCGGCGTACCGCCGCCGGCGATGAACGCCACCTCGTCGGTCAGCCCGATCGGGCCCTTGGTCAACGACGCGACGGGGTCACCGACAGCCACGTCCTCCCACCACAGGGGTTCCTCGCCGCGCGGCTTCTCCGCCAGCACCCGCGTCTCGATCTCCGCCACCTCGTCCGGCGTCCACGGATGCGGGATCTCCAGCGGCTTGCGCGAGTTCTTGGCGCTGCGAGCCGTGGCGCGCTCGTAGTTGACGACCTGCCAGCGGATCTCGGCGACCTTCTCGCCGCGCTGGTTGAGGTAGGTGTTGGTGAAGTGGTCGGTGACCATCCGGCCGGCGAACTTCGAGGGCCTGGGGCCGGTGAATCCGTCGTAACGGCAGGTGGCGGTGATCTTGTCGTTCCAGTAGATCGGAGCGAGCAGATCCATGTCGGTGGAGGAGTGGAACGACCCCAGGCCGGGCCAGCCGAACTGGATTCCCGAGAAGCATCCGATCACGAAGGACGGCGGTGCCACCGGGGCTCCGTAGTCCGACCGCGTGCCGCGCTCGGCGTCGGTCCACAGCGGGTTGATGTCGCCGATGCCACCGGCGAACTTGGCGACCGCGATCCGCGTCGCCTCCTCGTTGTTGACCGAGTGGCCGATCCGGAGGTCGACACCGATCTTCGCCCGCATCGACTCCATCATGGCGTCGTCGATGACGGCTTCCGCCATCCGGGCCTCAGCGGCCCGTGCCCTGGTTCCCTCGGCTGCCTCGGTGCTCACTTGCCCTCCTTGTCCGGGTTGGCGGTCCACTTCTCGCCCTGCGGAATCCCCGCCTCGGCCACCGCCTTCTCCAGATCGGCGATGGTCCACCGCCCCTCGGTCTGCAGCTTCCACTCCCGGTCGCGCTCCCAGGGCTTGACCCGCTGCACCCGGCTGCCGCCGACGACGAAGACCTCTCCGGTGATCCCGCACGCCGGCCCCGCCAGGTAGGCGACGAACGGAGAGACGTTCGCCGGGTCCCAGCGGTCGAATCCGCCGTCCTTGGCCGCCAGCGCGTCGCCGAAGGCACTCTCGGTGAGCCGGGTGCGGGCCTGCGGCAGGATGGCGTTGACCCGCACGCCGTAGCGGGCGAGCTCCTTCGACGCGACCTGCGTGAGGGACGCGACGGCGGCCTTGGCGGCGGCGTAGTTGGCCTGTCCCGGGTTGCCGAAGACACCGGACTCGCTGGAAGTGTTGATCACCGAGGCCCGGACCTGCTCACCCGCCTTGCTGCGCGCCCGCCAGTGGTTGCCGGCGGCCCGGGTGACCAGGAATGTACCGCGCAGGTTGACCCGGACGACCAGGTCCCAGTCGTCGTCGGTGAGGTTGACCAGGACCCGGTCCCGCAGGATGCCGGCGTTGTTGACCACGATGTCCAGCCGTCCGAACTCCCGGACCGCCGTGCGGATGATGTTCTCGGCCCCGGAGGCGTCCGCGACGTCGTCGGCGTTCGCCACGGCCTCGCCGCCTGCGGCCTTGATCTCGGCGACCACCTGTTCGGCGAGCGTGTTCTCGGATCCGGTGCCGTCCTGGGCGCCACCCAGATCGTTGACCACGACCTTCGCGCCCTCCGCCGCGAGCAGCAGGGCGTGCTCCCGGCCGATGCCCCGGCCGGCCCCCGTCACAACGGCCACCAGCTGGTCCAGACTCCCCATGCGAACTCCTCGTTGATTCTCACGTCATCGCTCGCGTCCACTGCGTCGGGACGCACCGCCGCGACTGCCCGGCTCTGACACGTTCGACCAGCCGCCATCGGCCTGGGACAACTGTCGGGCCGACTGCACCCGACGGCTCCGACTCTCGACGGGTTCGCCGCGATCTTAGTCGCGCATTAGATAGTTGTCTACTAGAGCTTCTGTCGTGTCACTCAGGACAGGGGTCGGGGGGCCGGAACGCTGCGCAGACACAACCCACAAATCACATAAGGGAGTTACGGCATTCCGCTCCCCCGTGGTCGACCCTGGACAGCGGAACGCCGGTGTACTCTTCGCCTTATGGCAACGGTGAGGCGATGTCTCGTTCTAAACTGTTGATCGAATGACCTAAACCAGGCCGTTCCGATGCTCAAGAAACGACGGGAGCAGAAATGCCAGCGCGTGCCAAGAACACGCCAGCACAGAGTTCAGCCGCCGGGACCGATCCGATCGACTGGGCCCGGCACTTCTGGCGGCGCCACGGCCTCGGTGACGACGAAGACGCGTTCATCGCGATGAGCTCAGTGCTCCGCTTCCACCGCCTGATGGTCGACACCGTCGAGACCGAACTGAAGCGATACGACCTCAACCTCACCGACTACATGCTGCTCATGACCCTCCAGCTCAGCGAGACGGGCACCCGTCTGGTCAGCCAGCTTGCGCGCAGTCTGATGGTGCACCCCACCACCGCCACCCTGGCGACCGACCGTATGGAGACCCGCAAGCTCATCAAGCGCAAGCCTCACCCCACAGACCGCCGCGCCACGCTGGTCCACATCACCGCCAGCGGGCGCACGCTCATCAATGAGGCCACCGAATCCCTGCGTGCCGTCGGCTTCGGGTTCGCCGGCGATGTCCACGACGACCAGCGAGAACTCATCGACGTCCTGACCCGCCTGCGTCTCGCCGCCGGCGACACCGACACTCCCGCTCGGGCGGCACGGACCACATAACGGCGTGCCGCCCGAGTGCGGCGGGTTCCGGTAGGAGCGCGCACCGTACGAGGCCCTCGAACGGTCCGCCCGCGGGCTGGGCATCTCAACACCGGCCTTGACTCAGCATGCGCTTGTAGAGCTTGCCGTTCTCGCCCCGGGGCAGGGTGCGCACGAACTCGATCGACCGC
This sequence comes from Streptomyces sp. JNUCC 63, assembly GCF_054366325.1. Taxonomy (NCBI): domain Bacteria; kingdom Bacillati; phylum Actinomycetota; class Actinomycetes; order Kitasatosporales; family Streptomycetaceae; genus Streptomyces; species Streptomyces sp. JNUCC 63. The sequence goes on from NZ_CM135963.1 coordinate 552,211, forward strand.
GGGCACCCCGGGCGCGGCAGGCCGGCCCGGGCGAACGCCAGCAGCGCCTCGCCGAGCTCGGGACCCGCCACCGCGCCGGAGGCGGGCACGACGATCGCGTGCACGCGCTGTCCGAGATCGTCGTCGGGTACGCCGATCACTGCGACATCGGCGACGGCGGGATGTCCGGCCAGGAGGTCCTCGGCCTGCTGCGGGTGCACGTTGACCCCGCCGGAGATGATGACGTGGTCGCGCCGTCCTGCGAGGTACAGGAAGCCGTCACCGTCGAGCCGGCCCAAGTCGCCCACAGTGGACCAGCCGCGCTCGTTGCGCACCGCGCGGTTCCTGGCCTCGTCACCGAGATAGCGGAACGACCGGGTTCCCTCGAACCAGACCTGCCCGACGTCGCCGACCGGCAGGTCCGGGCCGTCGCTGTCCTCCGGATCGAGTATGTGGATCCTTCCGACGAGCGCCCGGCCGACCGAACCCGGCCGCTCGAGCGCGTCGGACGGACCGATGTGGCAGTTCCCGTAACTCTCCGACGCCCCGTAGAGCTCGTGCAGCACCGGTCCCCACCACTCCATGATCCGGCGCTTCAGCTCGGCGGGGCACGGCGCGGCCCCGGTGATCGCCACGCGAAGCGACGACAGGTCGGCCGCGGCCCTGATCGGCGCGGGCAGTCGCAGCATCCGGGTCAGCATCGTCGGAACGAACTGGGCATGCGTCACCTCGTACCGTTCGATCGCGGCGAGTGCTCCCTCGGCGTCGAAGGACTCCTGGCACACCACGGTGCCGCCGAGCTGCAGGACGGCGAGCACGAAGCGGAACGGGGCCGTGTGGTAGGTCGGTGCGGGCGACAGGTAGACGGTGTCGGCTGTCAGGTCGAACAGGTCCGTGTAGCCGCCCAGGTGTGGTGGTGCTTCGCCGGGGTGGAGGTCCGGGCGGGGGTGCCGGATGCCCTTGGGCCGGCCGGTGGTGCCGGAGCTGAACATCATTCGGCTGCCCAGCCGCTCGTCGGGCACGGGGGTGTCCGAGCAGCGGTCGAGGGTCGCGGCGTAGTCGTCGAAACCGGGCGCCCCGCCGATGCACAACCGGAGCGGGATCCTCGGCAGCCGGTCGAGGGCGGCACGCACCGTGCCGGCGTGGGCCGAGGTGGTGATCACCGCCCGGACCGCGCTGTCGGTCAGCACGTCGGCCAGCACGTCCGCACCGAGGTGCCGCTGGATCGGAGCGATGCACATTCCCGACCGCTGAGTGGCCCAGATCAGCTCCGCCCATTCGAGACGGTTCTCGGCGACCACGGCCACGGTGTCGTCGACGGCCAGGCCGGCGTCACGCAAAGCGCGGGCCAGCTGGTTCGAGCGCCGGTCGAGCTCGGCGTGGGTGATCATCGCGCCGGATCCGGCCATGATCATGGCCGGGTGGTCCGGTCGCGTCCGGGCGTGCCGGCCGGGGTACACGTCGACAACCTCGCTTCGTTCGTCCTCGCCGTGGCGCGTCGTCCGGGTCAGATCCGCTCGATGACGGTGGCCGTACCCATGCCGCCGCCGGTACACATGGTCACCAGCGCGGTGTTCAGGTCGCGGCGCTCCAGTTCGTCGAGTGCGGTCTGCAGCAGCATCGGTCCGGTGCCGCCGATGGGGTGCCCCAGGGCGATCGCGCCGCCGTTGACGTTGACCTTGTCCTCGTCGATGCCGAGATCGCGGACGACCTTGAGCGGGACCGCGGCGAACGCCTCGTTGATTTCCCACAGGTCGATGTCTGCGACCGCCATGCCGGCCTGCTGCAGGACCGCCCGCGACGCCGGCGTCGGTGCCGTGAGCATGATGACCGGCTCGGCACCGGCGACCGCCGCGGCTCGGATCCGGGCCCGCGGACGCAGGCCGTGCGCTCGCGCGTAGTCCGGAGACGCCAGGATCAGTGCGCCGGCGCCGTCGACCACGCCGGAGGAGTTGCCGGCGTGGTGCACGTGCGAGACCTCTTCGACCTCGGGATGGACCTGGCTGCACATCTGGTCCCAGGAGAGTCCGTCGGGCTCTCGAACCTTCGCGCCGGCCCGGGCGAACGCCGGCTCCAGGGCACCGAGGGTCTCCAGCGTGGTCTGCGGACGGGGGTGCTCGTCGTGATCGAGCAGGACCTTCCCGTCCGGGTCCCGGACCGGGACGACGCTCCGCGCGAAGCGGTCCTCGGCGACGGCCTTGGCCGCCCGCTCCTGGCTGCGCAGCGCGAAGGCGTCGACGTCGGCTCGGGTGAACCCCTCGATCGTGGCGATGAGGTCGGCGGAGATGCCCTGGGGAACGAGGGGGAACCTGGCGCGCAGTGCCTGGTTGCCGCCGTCGAGGACGGGGCCGCCGCTGCGCGGTCGGTAGCGGGACATCGACTCGACTCCGCCGGCCACCACGAGGTGCTGCCATCCGGCCGCGATGCCCGCGGCGCCGAAGGTGACCGCCTGCTGGCCGGAACCGCAGAACCGGTTGAGGCTCACGCCGGGGACGCTGACCGGCCAGCCGGCCGCCAGGACGGCAAGGCGCGCGATGTCGTCGCCGTGGTCGTCGCGCTGGTCGCCGTTGCCGATGACGACGTCGTCGACATCGGCCGGGTCGATGCCGGTGCGCTCGGCGAGCGCACCCAGCACCTGGGCCAGCAGTTCCTGCGGGTGCACCCCGTGCAGAGCACCGGAGGGCTTGCCCTTGCCTCGCGGGGTGCGCACCCCGTCGATGATCCACGCTTCGGACACGACACTCCTCACGCCGTCGTTCGCTTCACGAATAAACTCTAGTCATCTATCATCCATCCGTCGAGTGTTTCGGTCCCGACGTGACCGTGCCTCGCGTCCACCCACCCCTGCAGATCGGACGGGCAAGGATGCCGAATCAGATCCCCGTCGTCGACTACCTCGAACTCGGCGACCGGCCCCACCTGCGGGCCCATGCGTGCACCGCGTGCGAGGCCCTCTACTTCGACCGCCGAAACGCGTGCGCGAAGTGCTTCGGCACCGAGTTCACCACCAAGCCGCTGGCGAACGAGGGCCGTCTGCGCGCCTTCACCTTCGTGCACCGGGTGAAGAAGCCCTACGTCTCGGCGGTCGTCGATCTCGACGGTGGCGGCGTCGTCAAGGCGAACCTGCTGGGTGTCGACGCCCCCGAGAAGATCATTCCCCGGATGCCCGTGGTCCTGGAGACCTTCGTCGCGGGCACCGACGACGACGGCACCGAGGCGATCGCCTTCGGTTACCGACCGCGAGGAGAGAACTGATGAGCAGCGGCGACGTGTGGATCATCGGCGCATCGATGACGCCCTTCGGGCGCTTCGCCGACAAGGACCTCATCGACCTGGCCTCCGACGCCGCGCTCGGCGCACTGGCCGACGCGGGTGCGAGCATGTCCGACATCGGAGTGCTCGCCATGGGCAACGTCTACGAGGCCAACTCGCACAACGGCCAGCGGCTGCAGAAGCAGATCGGGCAGACCGGCATACCGGTCTACAACGTGGTCAACGCCTGCGCCACCGGCGCGACCGCGGTACGCGTCGTGCTCATGTCCATCGCAGCGGGCGAGTGCGACACCGGCCTCGCCGTCGGTGTGGAGAAGATGGGCAAGATGGGCATGATCGGCGGGGCCGCCAAGCCCCGCGAGGAGAAGAAGGTCTACGAGCCCAAGGGCCGTTACGGATCGGTGCTCAAGACCGAGGGCGTGCTGGGCACCGGGCTCATGCCGGGCGTGTTCGCCCAGGCCGGCATGGAGTACGCGCTCGCCCACGGCGTGACCGCCGCCCAGTTCGCCAAGGTCGCGCAGAAGAACCACGCGCACTCGGTGCTCAACCCGCTCGCCCAGTACCGCAAGGAGTTCTCCCTGGAGGAGATCGTCTCCGCCGAGATGATCTCCTACCCGAACACGCTGCCGATGTGCTGCCCGACCGGCGACGGCGGCGCAGCGGTGGTCCTGGTCTCCGACGCCAAGCTGAAGACCCTGGACCCCGACGTGCGCCGACGCGCCGTCAAGATCTCGGCGTCGGTGCTGACCTCGGACCCCTGGACCGAGTCCGACCAGGTGCAGCCCGACGTCAACACGCTGACCCGGCTGGCCGCCGACGCCGCCTACGAGAAGGCGGGCATCGGCCCCGACGACCTCGACCTGGTCGAGCTGCACGACTGCTTCGCAACCGCGGAACTGCTCCACTACGACAACCTGCGGCTGTGCGAGCCCGGTGGCGCGGGCGACTTCATCGATTCCGGAGCCCCCTGGCGCGAGGGCAGAATCCCCGTCAACGTATCCGGCGGACTGCTGTCCAAGGGGCACCCGCTCGGCGCGACCGGAGTCGCCAACCTCTTCGAGGTCGTCACCCATCTGCGCGGCGAGGCCGGCGCCCGGCAGGTCGAGGGCGCCCGCGTGGGGCTCACCCACGTCATCGGGCTGGCCTCGGCGTGCGCGGTGCACGTCCTGGAAGCGGCGGCCCGCTGATGGCCGCCCCTTCCTCGGTGAGCGTGGCGGCGGCGGGCGAGCTCACGGTCCCGGACGTCCGCGAGCGCTTCGGCCGCTGGCTTGCCGAGCACGCCGAAACCCTCGCCCCCTTCACCGAGCTGCCGACCGACGTCGAGGGGGTGTTCGCCACCCTTTCCCGGCTGCAGCGCCTGCTGTACGAGGCCGGGTGGATCCGGCTCGGCTGGCCCGAGGAGCTCGGCGGGCTGGGCGGAGCGGTCGCGCTCCGCGGAGTGGTGAGCGAGGAGCTGGCCGCCGCCGGGTACCCCCCGCCGTTCTCCTTCGGCACGCAGGAGGTGCTCGGCCCGGCCGTCGCCCGTTTCGCGCCGCCGGAACTGAGCAGCCAGGCGCTGCCCCGACTGCTGCGCGGCGAGGAGACCTGGTGCCAGGGCTTCTCGGAGCCGGGCGCGGGCAGCGACCTGGGGTCGCTGCGGATGCGCGCGGTCGACGAGGGCGACCACTGGCGGGTCAACGGCGAGAAGGTGTGGACCAGCTGGGCCCAGTACGCCGACCGGTGCCTGCTGCTCACCCGCACCGGAAGCCCGGAGTCGGCGCACCGCGGCATCACCGCGCTGTTCGTCGACATGGACACCCCGGGCATCACCGTGCGCCCGCTGGTCGCGATGACCGGCGAAGCCGACTTCTGCAGCCTGTTCTTCGATGACGTGATGGTGCCGAAGGACCGGACCGTCGGCGAGGTCGGCGGCGGCTGGGCGGTGGCGATGTTCATCCTCAGCTGCGAGCGCGGGGTCGCCGCCTGGCAGCGGCAGGCCTGGATGCGCTGGCGGCTCGGGACGCTGGTCGCCGACTCGCCCGGGCTGAGCGACGCCCGGGCGGGTGAGGCCTTCGAGCTGGTCCACGCGCTGCGGCTGCTGTCCCGGCGGACCCTGCGGTCCCTGTCGGACGGTGAGCCGCTGGGCGTGCGGCCCTCGTTCGACAAGCTGCTCATGTCCACCGCGGAGAAATACCTGTTCGACGCCGCCCTGGAGGCGATGCCGGGCACGCTGCTGTTCGGCGACGACGGCCCGGCCCGGGACTGGCGCAACGACTACCTGTACTCGCGCGCCTCGTCCATCTACGGCGGCGCCGCGGAGATCCAGCGCAACATCATCGCCGAGCGCGTCCTCGGCCTGCCGAGGGAGTGAGACGTGGACGACGACGACCGACGGCTACTGATCGACAGCCTGTCCCAGGCGGTCACCGCAGCGGGCCCCGGGGGCCTGCGCGACGCCGTGACCGAGTTCGGCTGGCACGAGCTGCTGGCCGAGGAACCCGCGGTGGCGGTCTCCAGCCTCGCCTCTTTGCAGGGCGAGCACCTCACCGACACAACACTGCTCGACGACGTGGTACTGGCCGCGGCCGGAATCGACGGCCCGGCCCGGGTGGTCTACCCCGACCTGCCTCGCAGCGAGCCCAGCGCGCGGGTCGAGGAGACGGCGCTTTCGGTCACCGGGGTCGTGGCATCAGGCGACGGAGACCGGTTCGTCGTCCCGGCACTGCGCGGTGACGAGATCGTGGTCGTCGAGGCGACCGGCGCCATGGACGACCTGAAAGCCGCCGCGACCGGGCTGGACCCCGACTCCGGCTGGCATCGGGTGGAAGCCGAGCTCGACCTCTCCGGGGCCGATGTGGTCGCCGGGGAGGACGCCGCCGCGCGCTGGGAGGCGATGCGTTCGGCAGGCCACCGTGCGCTCGCCCACGAGCTCACCGCGATCGGCGGGCGCATGCTCGTCGCCGCGGTCGACCATGTGAGCACCCGCGAGCAGTTCGGGCACAAGCTGGGCAGTTTCCAGGCCGTCAAACACGCGCTCGCCGACGTGCGGGTGTGGCAGGAGTGCGCCGGTCTGGCCGCCGACGCGGCGTGGGAGGACGGCCTGCCGGAGTCCGCGCAACTGGCCAAGATCCTGGCCGGGCGCTTCGTACGCACCGCAGCCGCCAACTGCCAGCAGGTGCTCGGTGGCATGGGCTTCACCTGGGAGCACGATTTCCACCGCTACCTGCGCCGCGCCCTGGTGCTCGAACCGCTGCTCGGATCCGCGGCACACCTGCGCATCGGCCTCGGCGCCCGGCTGCGCGCCGGTGGCGTGCCACGGCTCGCGCCGCTGTGACGGACGCTTCCCGTGAACGACTGTGCCGGGTCCTTGGACCCGGCACAGTCGTTGTCAGGTCAGGTGCTCGCGCGCGAAACGCCGCATACCCTCAAGGGCGTCGCGAGAGCGCTGCCACGGCGCGACGAGCACCCGGTCGACGCCGCTCGCCCGCCAGCCCTCCACGTCCACCAGTGGTCCGGGCGGAGCGGCGACCGTCGTCGTCAACCGCCGCTCCGTGCCTGCGGCTCCGGTCAACTCCTCCAATCGAGCCAGGACCGGTGCCACCGACTGCGGAGTGTGGTGCATGCCGATCCAGCCTTCCCCGGACCGAACCGCCCGACGCAGCGCCGCGTCGGACTCCCCGCCCACATGCACGGGGAGCCGCTCCTGCACCGGTTTGGGTTCGAAGGCCACCGGAGGGAACGCGAAGAACTCGCCGCGGTGCTCGGTAACGGGCTCCTCCCAGAGCCGGCGGCACACCTCCAGCGCCTCGTCGAGACGGCGTCCCCGCCCACGGAACTCGACCCCTGCCGCAGCCCACTCCTCGGGCATCCAGCCCGCACCGACACCGAGTTCGACGCGGCCACCGGACACCACGTCCAGTGTCGCGACCGCGCGGGCCCCGATGAAGGGATGCCTGAGGCCCAGTTGATAGATGAACGTGCCCAGCCGGAGAGTCGTGGTGCCGGCGGCGATGGCAGCCAAGTACACCATCACGTCGAAGAGTGGAGTGTCCGGCCGGATGGGCAGCTTGCCATCCGGGTAATTCGACGGGGCCATGCCGATGGGCAGCACCAGGTGTTCCGACATCCACACGGACTCAAAACCCAACCGCTCCGCCTCCTGCGCCACCTCGATCCACTGCCGAGGGGCGACGCGGAGCAGGGAGATCCCGAAGGTGGTCACGATGTCGCTCCAGTCGTCGTCGTTGCAACCTCGGGCGGCAGCGGACCGACTTCCGGTCCGCCTGGCCAGGTCGGCGCGTCGAAAGCCGCCGAACGGCGTGGACCCCCACCGGCGGCCGAGCCGCCCACGGCACCAACAGGTTAAAAAAGTCTAACCATAGGCTATCTAGGTAACGACTTGTTAGCTAGGCTCGGGCAGCCACGAGAGCGAGGAGGCCGCCTGTGCGCGTCATCGTCAAAGGCACCTGCGAGGGCTGCGGCCTTTGCGAGGCCAACGTTCCCGAGGTGTTCCGGATCGAGGGCGACGGGACCGTCCTGGTCATGGTCGATACGGTTCCGGAGCGACTTGAGCAGGACGTACGGGATGCCGTTGACGACTGCCCGACCGAGTCGATCGAAGTGGTATTAGCCTCCTCCCTTCACGGAACCGGACAGCAGTGACCGCCTCCCCTCACCTCGCCGCGGTGAGCGTCACCGCCGCTCCTCGTCAACGGGTCAGCGGGCGACGGCCGGTGGAGCACCTCACGGACCCTCCACCAGGCAGCCGGCCGACGGTCTGCTGACCGACCTTCTTGCCGCGCGTCTGGAAGGGGAGCAGCCCCTGACCGAGGCGGCCATCGCAATCAAGGTCCTTCTCGACTGCTTGGACGACATCACTCTGACAGCGGAGGTGGAAACCATGGTCTATCACCCCAGCTTTGTTCTTCGCGGTCCGCGAGCCCTTCCCATGACGTTCCGGCCCGGGGCGGTGCGGGCATGAAGGACACCACCGAGGAACTGGCTCAGCTGGTCCGGCACTTCGACATCTTCAACGGCGCACACTTCCCCAGGATGCGGGAGGTGACGGAGTACGCCCGGGAGAAGTGTCCTGTGGTCCACAGTTCCGCCAACGGGGGCCTGTACCTCGTTACGCGTTACAAAGAGCTCAAAGAGGTGCTCGCGGACCCGTCCACCTTCTCATCGGTCGAGTCCTCCCCGCTCCCCAGCCCGGTTCCCCTGCCGCCACTGGACGTGGACCCTCCGTTGCACGGGGATTTCCGGAAGTTGCTCAACCGCTACTTCACACGCCCGTACCTGCGTAAGCACGAGACGGTGATGCGGGAGATGGCGCGCAACGCGATAGACGCCTTCGTCGACGAGGGCCGATGCGAATTCGTCAGCGAGTTCGCCATTCCGTTCACCTCGGCGACCGCTGCGAAGATCGTGTTCGACGAGGACGACGAGGTGCGCATGGCACGGGCGGTCGCCGCCGTCGAACGCGTGGCCAAGGAGAACAGCCCAGAAGCGTACCAAGCCGTCGCGGCACTCGCCGCCGAGTACATGGCGGAGCGGCAGAACCCGTGCGATGACCGCGATGGCCTGATCGCGGCCATCGCACGGGGTGAGGTGGACGGCCGCCCCCTGACGACCGAGGAACGCATCGGGATAGTCACCGTGCTGTTCATCGGAGGACTGGACACCACCCGCGCCGCGATCGCCAATATCGCAGCGAGCGTGGCAAGGCATCCCGACCTGGAAGCCAGATTGCGGGACCCGAAGTGGGTCCGCAACGACCTGGACGAGTTCCTGCGTTTCGAGTCCCCGGTGCTGGCACTGCGACGCCTGGTCACCAAGGACTGCACCCTCGGAGACACCCCCCTGAAGGCCGGGGACATAGTGATGCTCCTCTTCGCCTCCGCCAACCGGGACAAGAACCAGTTCCAGGATGCCGACCGGCTGAACTTCACCGAGCGCAACGGCGGACACCTGGCGTTCGGCTTCGGCATCCACCGTTGCATCGGGGCCACTTTGGCCCAGCTCCAGATCGAGATCGCCTTCGACGAACTGTTCAAGCGCATCACCAACCTGCGCCTCGAAGACCCCGACTCCGGCCCTCAGTACGAAGCCGGAGCAGTATTCGCCCCGACCAGCCTGACCCTCGCATTCGACCCGGTCGCCGGGTAAGTCCGGCCATTCCCACATCCGGAAGTGGCGCCGCCAGAGCCCGTCGGCGATGGCTGTCACTCACTGTCGCAGTCATGACAGGAGTGAGCTGTTGCCGCCGGGCCTGGAGCCCCGGCCGGCCACTGAACAGCCTCTGGTGGCCCTGGTTCCGACTCGATACCCGCTTCCATCGCATCGACCTAATGGTCGTGGACCAAATAATGTCTGGGCGAGGTCGCGATCACGGTTACCTCTACTCGAAGTCGCAGACGGGCAACGTCTGGACCTGCTTGTCCATGCGTTTCTACGCAGAAGTGCGCACTCGACCGCCCTGACGCGCCCGCTACGCACGGGAGCATCCGATCCGCGCACGGATAAAGCATCTGTCTATTGACAAATAATTTGGCACACAACTAGATTGTGATCCACAACACATCCTGAGGCATCAGGCGCAGCGCCGTGCGGTCATGCGGCGAGCACTGAAGGCCGGTAAGGGGAGGCCGTAGATGGTTGATATCCGCCGTCCATGGGTGGTCGACAACGGACTGAGTGAGCGTTTTCCGGTGTACACCCGCGGGAACGCGGGAGAGGTCGCCGGCATGGTCGCCTCGCCGCTGCAGCAGACGACCATCAGCGGCTGGCTGTCCGAGACCGCGTGGCGCAAGGCGCTGGTGGACTTCGGAGCGTTCGACGAGAGCGAGTTCCGTTCGGACGATCTCGACATCCTGGGTGTCGTGCACGGGTACATCTATATGAATCTGTCGATTCAGCGGGTCTTCGGCGTACGCATGCCGGGCGCCAGCGCGGAATTGATGGACCGGACGTACCTCGGCGACAGCAAGGGCGCCCCGCCGTACGAGCCTCAGCCCGAGGACGGTGCGTCGCAATACACCGAGCGCATCCTGAAATCCATCGAGCGCGTCTTCTCCACGGAATCACGCCCGGACCTGGACGAGGACGCCGAGGCGGCGGCCGAACTCCGGGCACGGCGCCCGGGCTATTCGGCCCTGACCAACAGCGACCTCCTCGCTTACTATGCGAAAGTCTGGGAGGAGCACGTCGCGGGGTTCCTGCACAAGCACTTGCTGATGATCTACGAGTCCTCCGTGGTCACCGGCCTGCTGGAGGAAGCCCTCGCTCCCTTCGAGGACCCCACTCTGGCGGTCCGGTTGATGGGCGGCTGGGGCGGGGTCGCATCTGCCGCACCCTCGACGGGGCTGTGGGAGCTCGGTCGGCTCGTAGCCGCGTCCCCTGAACTGACAGCCGAATTCGACAGCGATCCCAAAGGGGCCTACCAGCGGCTCCGCACCAACGGTGACGCTGTCTCACAACGTTTCGTCAAGGCCTTCGAGGATTTCCTGTTCGAGTTCGGTTCGCGTTCGACGCAGGAGTGGGACGTGTTCCCGCCCACCTGGGAGACCCACCCCGAGATCGCCCTCGGACTCGTCGAACGGATGCGTCTGCTGCCCGAGGACAAGGCTCCGCACCGGACAGCCCCTCGGGTACGCGAGGAGCGGGAGGCGCTCACCGCTCAACTCCGCGCACGCTTGGCGGGCCAGCCGGAGCAGCTGGGCAAGCTCGAGATGGCACTCAAGGCGCTGTCCGTGTGGATGCCCGCGCGTGAGCTGAGCAAGACCAATTTCATTCGCGCCCTGCACGAGGCTCGGCTGCCTCTGCGCGAGATCGGCCGCCGATTCACCGAATCGGGTGTCCTGGAGTCGATCGACGACTTGTCCTTGCTCCGCCTCGACGAAGTCGAAGCAATGCTCGGTGACCCCGACTCCGCGGTCGGGCTCATCACCGAGCGCAAGGCCTGGAAGGAAGAGCTCGAATCCCTTGAACCTCCCTTCGTAGTGGTCAGCGGCGAAGTGCCGCCGGCCACCGAATGGGCGAAGCAGTCGGCTCCTTCGACGCTGCCACCGGTACGGCCGGGCGACATCCTGACCGGCCTGGGAGCGTGCTCCGGCTCGGCGACAGGGATCGCACGCGTGATCAACGACCCTGCGGAGGCAGAGGAACTGGAGCCGGGGGAGATCCTGGTCGCACCTGAGACGGACCCCGGCTGGACACCGCTGTTCACCACCTGCGCCGCTGTCGTCGTCAATGTCGGCTCGCCGCTCAGCCACGCTGCGATCGTCAGCCGTGAGCTGGGCATCCCTTCCGTTCTGGGAGTCGACCAGGCCACCAAGCGGATCAAGACCGGAACGATGATCACCGTGAACGGAACCGCCGGCACGGTGACAGTGCACTGACACCACCAGGCCATCCAGCGATCCGGTCGGATCCGAGAGCCCTTGGGCGAGAACATTCGGGACTGACCGGTGGAGCAAGCACCACGCCGGGTGCTGGAGAGATCCGTGGATCTCCCCAGCACCCGGCGGCCCCTCGGATTGCGCTTCCACGGAGCTGATCAGCAACCGAGAAGTGGCTCGACAGCACACCGGACTACAGATCATTCCGCGACTCGGCCGGATGAAGGGAAACGCTGTGCACACCAATGGGTCGGCACCGAGTGACAACACCTACGATCTCATCTGCGTCGGTTCGGGAGCCGGTGGGCTGACCGGTGCCATCACGGTCGCCGAGCACGGTGGCCGCGCCCTTGTGGTCGAAGCGGACACCCGCCTTGGCGGCGTCACCGCACTGTCGGCGGGCCAGGTCTGGCTTGGCGCCACCCGGGCCGAGCGGGAGCTGGACATCGAGGACAGCGTCACCGACACTCTCGCCTACCTCCAGTTCCTCTCCTCCGGGCTCGCGGACGAGGAACTCCAGCGCTCCTATGTCGAGCGGGGCGACGAGGTCATCGAGTTCCTCCGGGACAAGGCCGGCGTCCGGTTCGAAGTGGTGCGTGACTACCCCGACTACTTCTTCCCCGATGCGCCGGGTTCCAAGGCGGAGGGCCGTTATCTGGAGGTCGCTCCGTTCGAGGCAGCCAGGCTGGGCGAACTGAGGGATCGTTTCGTGGGCCCGTCGCCCTTCGGCAGCGACCTGGTCGGTACACCGGATCTCGTCGCGGCAGGCGGCGACCCCACCGAAATCGCCGCCGCGGTGGAGCGGCACATCTCCCGGGGAGAGCTCTGTGCGGGCGCGGCACTCTCGGCCAGCCTGGTACTGGCGGCGGGCGAGCGCAACGTCGAGATGCGCACCGAGACACGTGCTGTGCGGCTGATCCGTGAGAACGGGCGGATCACAGGTGTGGAAGTCGAGACAGAGGACGGCAGGGAAATCCTCCGTACGCGGGCCGTTCTGCTCGCGACCGGCGGCTACGACTGGAACTCGGAATTTGTGCGCTCGTTCGAGCACCTTCCGCGCCTGGACAGCATGGCGCCCACCACCGTCTCAGGCGATCACATCACGATGGCCACCGAGATCGGGGGCATGGTCGCGTCGGCGCGACCGGAGTGCACTCCACTGAACCTCGGCTTTCACATTCCCGGCCACGAGCGCGACGGACTGCCCTTGTTCCAAGGGCTCGCCGGCGCCAAGCCGGGCGGCATCATCGTCAACTCCGCGGGACAGCGCTTCGCCGACGAGTCGTTCTATCACGACATCAACTCGGCGTTCTCACGGTACGACGGCATCGAGCAGAGGAGGCCGAACCAGCCTGCCTGGTTGGTGTTCGACGCTGCCTGCCTCGCCACCTACGGGCTTCAGACGCTCCCGCCCGGTCAGCCGCTGCCCGAGGGACTCGCCTCGGAGGCCGGCGATCTGCGGTCATTGGCCGGGGCAGCGGGTATCGACGCCGACGGCCTGGTGGCCACGGTCGAGAGGTTCAACGGTTTCTGCGCGGACGGGGTGGACGAGGACTTCGGGCGCGGCAGGCTCCCCTGGAGTCAGCGCTTCGTCGGCGATATGCGCATCAAGCCCAACTCCTGCCTCGGTCCGCTGGCCGAACCGCCCTTCTACGCCATTCCTCTCACGCCGGTCGGCACGTCGCTCGCCACCGCCGGTTTGAAGGTCGACTCCCAGGGGCGGGTGCTCAGCGCGAGGGGCGAGGCGATCGAAGGCCTGTACGCGGCCGGCAACGCGGCAGCCCGGATGGACGTCACCGGCTACCAGAGCGGTATCGGCAACGCCCGCGGACTGCTGCTCGGTTACCTCGCCGCCCTCGACGTGAACGCGGCAAAGGAGCGTCAGGCTGCCGGAACGGCCGCATGATCAACAGCACGACCGGGCGTTGACGTGCCCTGCGGCAGCGGTGGCCGAAGGCGGCATGTGCATCGATGACCGGAGTCCCGGACAGGTACGGCGAAGGAGCAGCGTGTGATCGCGGAAAGCGATGCCGTGCGTCAAGGTGTCATCCAAGCAGGGCTCATCACGGCACCAGGTCGGTTCGAGCTGGTTGAGTTCGAGGTCTCCGAGCCTGGCCCGCGGCAGGTCTGTGTTGACATCAGCTTGTGCGGGCTCTGCGTCGCCGAGGTCAAGGCATACCGCTCCGGCAGCGGACACGGGCCGAGTCTGTGCGGGCACGAGTGGGTGGGCCGGGTCTCCGGGGTGGGGAGCGAAGTCCGTGATGTGACGCCCGGCGAGAGGGTCGTCATCGCTGTGCCCGAACCCTGCGGGGATTGTCCGGCGTGCCGGGGCGGGCGGGCGCAGTTCTGCGGGACGGTCATGGCGGTGGCCAGAGGCCGTGATCGGCATGCGCCGCCGCACGGTGGCTTCGCCCGGTCGATCACCGTCGCGGACTACCGTGTGCTGCCGGTCCCGCCGGGCCTGTCCGATGTGGCAGCGGCCATGGTCGAGCCGTCGGCGATTGCCTTGCACGGTGTCTCACGCAGTGCGATCACCCTTGGCGACACGGTCGTAGTACTCGGCGGCGGCCCGATCGGGCTGTTCGTGCTCCAGTGGGCTCGTGTGGCGGGGGCCGCCAGGGTCCTCGTTGTGGAGCCGTTGGAGGAACGCCGTGCCAAGGCGGAGGAACTGCACGCGGACTTCGTCGCGCCTCCCGATGGTTCCACGCAGAAGCTCCTCGACGACCTCACCGGCGGGGCCGGAGCCGACGTCGTATTCGACTGTGTGGGCGAGGACGGCGCTGTCCAGCAGGCTGTCGACCTCGCACGGCCGGGAGGCGGTGTCGTGATCCTCGGCGATGCGCAGACGGCGACGATCTCCCCCAGGCTCTGGCTCGCCAAGGAAGTCTCCGTCATCGGATCAGCCGGTTATGCGCGCAGCGACCTCGAGCGAGCCATGGAGTTCATGGCGTCGGGTCGGGTGCTCGCGGAGCCCGTGCACACCCGCACGGTCGCGCTCGATCAGGTGGAGGCGACGTTGCGGGAAATGGCTGACGGTACATCACGGGACATCAAGGTGCTGGTCGACCCCCGTCGGCCGCAGCGCTCCTGATCACGGTGCTCACCCAGCGCACGACAAAGTACGGCATTATTCCGAGGAGGTTCGCGGTCATATGAAAATCGGACTGCGTTACGACATGCGCGCCCCCGATCTGGGGCCCTCTTCTGCAGCGCCCGGCGCCCTTTACGCGGCGGCAGTGGAGCAGTGCAGGTGGGCTGACGGCCAGGGTTTCGAGACTGTCTATCTGGCGGAGCACCATGGCGCCGAGGACAACTACTGCCCCTCCCCCCTTGTTCTCGCAGCGGCGATCGCCGGGAGCACCAAAAAGATCGATCTGCATTTCTCGGCTCTCTGCATCACGATGCATCACCCGCTGCGGTTGGCGGAAGACCTGGCGGTGCTGGAGCTGATCGCGGGCTCCGGGCGCATCCTGATCACAGCCGGTATCGGTTACCGACCCCACGAGTTCGAGATGTTCGGGGTGGACTACCCGAAGCGTGCGGCGATATTCGAGAACCACCTGGAAGTACTGCGCCAGGCATGGACGGGCGAGGAGTTCGAGTACGAGGGCAAGACCGTACGGGTAACGCCCAAGCCCGCCACTCCGGGTGGCCCGGTCATCCATATCGGGGGTAATGCCAAGCCTTCGGCACGACGCGCCGCCCGACTCGGCCTGGGATACCGGCCGGCCACCGAAGAGCTCTACCACTATTTCGAGAGTGAATGCGAGCGACTCGGCCGCCCGGCCCCGGAACCGTTTCCCCGGCACGGTCCCGCCTTCGTCCATGTCACGGAAGACCCCGAGCGGGCTTGGTCGCAGTTGGCACCGCACCTCATGCACGCCAGCAACCTCTATGCGCAGTGGGCTCGCGAGCGGGGAAACGTCCAGGTGAACGGTTACTGGAAGACCCTGTCGAACATCGATGACCTCAAGGCCGACCCGGACATGTGGGTGATCACGCCGGAGGAGTGCCTCAAGCGCTGCCGGGATCTGGATCCGGACTACGAGCTCCGCATGCACCCGCTGCTGGGCGGACTGCCACCAGAGCTCTCCTGGCAGAGCCTCGAACTCTTCGCGAGCCGTGTTCTCCCCCAACTGGAAGCAGAGGGCCTGCGCGGCCAGGCGCGAACGGCCTCTCCCGGCTCGGCGGGACAGGCCGCCCGGTAGGTGGACACGAAATCCGGAGACCGCCGGCGATGGGATGGAACGACGAGCCACCCACCGCGGGCTCAGTAACGACGACGAAGGGAAGAATCGCCATGGCCTCAAGGGACGCAATAGTCGTCAAAGGGACTCTGGGCCTGCTGGCCGAGGAGGGCATGAAGGGAGACCTCGCCGACATGGGTCCGGCCGAGCAGGCGGATCCGTTCCAGGAAGACATCGCCGTTCACGAGGCCGAGAGCCTGCCCTACGGCGGTGACTGGAAGGGCCGGGAAGGGCTCCGGAACCTGATGGACACCATTGGGTCGATCACCGAACTGGCCCCGACCGACATCGAGGTGTTCGACGCCGGCGACGGCATTGTCATCACTCGTCAGACGGCCAACTTCACCTCGAAGTCGACCGGTGCCACTCTGAGTGTCCCGATGGTCGAGATCTACACGATGGTGGACGGGAAGATCCAGGACATCGACGTCTACTACAAGGACACCAAGGCGATGGTGGACCTCTTCTCCGCTGCCTCGGACTGAGTCGCGAGGGGCCGGCGGAGCGGGCCCCTGAGGCTGGAGTCCGACTGGGCCGCCGCATTCAAGGGGATTCCCATCCCATGAATGCGGCGGCCCTGGACGTCGTCGTTCCCTGCGACCGACGCCCAGGGGCACTGCATGATCGCGATGTGTCCGGTACATCGGGCTGAGGCATGATGAGGCTTCCCCTTGTGACCGGACACTTGGAGACTGGGCCATGAGATCCCGGAGGAAGTAGCGCCCGGTGGGAAGCAAGTTCAGCAAGCGGTACACGGAGGAGTTCAAGCGCGGCGTCATCGCGCTCGTCGACTCCTCGGGCCGCACGGTCACCGAGGTTGCCCGGGAAACCGGGGTCAGCCCCGAGGCCCTGCGCGGCTGGTACAAGCGGGCCAAGGCCGACCGGGGCGAGGGTGCTACCGGTCACTCCACTCGGTGGCGGTACGGCAGGGCGCCGAGCACTCGGCCGGTGATCTCCTCGACCGGTCCGACGGCCTGGACCGTTCGCAGGAGGCCGGCGTAGTGCTCGAGCAGCGGGGCTGTTTGGGTCCGGTAGACCTGCTGCCGACGCCGGATGACACCCTCGGTGTCATCCGGACGCCCGCGGCCCAACAGCCGCTCCACCACCACGTCCTCGGGGACGGTGAGCTCCACCACGGTGTCGAGTCCGGTTCCCGCTTCGGCCAGCATGCCGGAGAGCTCCTCCGCCTGTTCGACAGTGCGCGGGAAGCCGTCGAGGAGGAAGCCACGCCGCGCGTCCGGCTCGCCGAGCCGCTGGCGGACCATGCCGTTGGTGATGTGGTCGGGTACCAGCTCGCCCCCGTCGAGGTACTGCTTCGCCTCCTGGCCGAGCGGGGTCTGCCTTCCGACGTGCTCCCGGAACAGATCGCCCGTGGAGACGTGGGGGATGTCGAGTTTCCTGCTCAGGACTGCGGCCTGGGTGCCCTTGCCCGCACCGGGAGGGCCGACGAGAACGATTCGCATCAGCGGGGCGTGCCTTTCTGTCGCTGTGGATGGCTGCCGCGCCGGAGGCCGGCGAGAGACCGCGGTCGTTACGAGAGTGCGGCCGGGCGGTTGGATGCACGGCCGCTCTCCGGCGCGGTGAAGAACGGCCGGATCAATGGGAGCCGTCCTTCGCACGGCTGTGGATGTGGCAGAACGGTCCGTCTGGTCGAGTAGGCGCATCGGGCCGCTGGTCCGTGCGGCAGCGCGGGTCCGGCGAGCACCGCACGCAGCCGGTCGACGCCGATCCGCCCGCAGTCCGAGGCGACGTGAGGCACGCGCCGTGCTCGTGACGGTGCTCGGGGGCCGGGCCAGGTCGACGGCTGCCTTCCTCCTGGGCCGGAGCAGGCCTGGAACCCGACGCGGGTAGCGGCGGCCCGCAGGCCCACCATCACGGCCCTGGCCGGTAATTCACGGGTGTTCAGCAACACGCGCGACCCTCCAGAGCTGCTCGGCATCCAGCGGACATCGAAATCCGTGGCCGGTCCGGTGAAGTGGCCGAATGAGGGGCTGAACGACAGGCGCAGTCCCGATCACCGCCACGTGGTCGGCACTCGGCCCTCCTGTCCCTCTCAGCCGTCGCCGTTCGGGGACTGCGCGATCGCCGGCTCCTTCGGCAGCCCGAGCACGCGCTCGGCGATGATGTTGCGCTGGATCTCGTCGGTGCCACCGCCCAACCGGAAGCCGGGGACGCCGAGCACGAACTCCGCCCAGGCGAAGGTGCCCCACTCGCCGGTGTCGGTGAGCAGTTTCGGCCCGAGGGCGACGCTGACGAGGTCCGCGAGAGCGGCCAGGTTCTGCGTCAGTGCGAGCTTCGACAGCGACATCTCCGCTCCCGGGGCCTTACCGGCCTTCGCGGCGGCCTCGGCACGGGCGCGCATCTCCTTGGCCGCGACCACGCCCGCGTGGAGCCGGGCATAGGCCTGCCGCACCTCCGGGTCGTCGGTACGGCCGAGTTGCCGGAGCATCGCGACCAGGCGTTCCATCCGGAACAGTCCGCTGCCGCCGCCGGCTGCGCCGCCGATCGCACCGCGCTCGTGCAGGAGAGTCGCCACCGCGACCTTCCAGCCGCCGTCGATGTCGCCGAGGCGGTAGGCGTCGGGGACGACGACGTCGTTGAGGAAGACCTCGTTGAAGTCGGCGCCGCCGGTCATCTGGCGCAACGGGCGGACCTCGACGCCGGGGGCGTGCATGTCGATCACGAAGGCGGTCAGGTTCCCGTGCCGTGGCGAGGGAGAGGTCCGGGCCAGCAGCAGGCCGACGTCGGAGAAGTGCGCGCCGGAGGTCCAGACCTTCTGCCCGCTGATCACCCAGTCGTCGCCGCGCCGGGTGGCCCGGGTGGAGACGGCGGCGAGGTCGGAGCCCGCGCCGGGTTCGCTGAACAGCTGGCAGCCGACGGAGTCACCACGGTAGATCGCGCACAGCCACCGCTTGACGGCCTCCGGCGAGCCGAACTGCGCCAAGGTGGGGCCGACCATACCCAAGCTGACCCCGAGCGGGGATCGGGACGGGGTCTCGTAGTCGCGTTCCAGCCGCAGGTAGGCCTGCTCATATCGCCGGGGCAGGCCGCGCCCGCCGAGCTCCACCGGCCCGGTGATCCAGCCGAACCCGGCGTCGAAGACCGTCCGCCGCCATTTGCGCGCCTCCTCGGCCTCCTCGACCGTGGCACCGCGGAACAGGCTCACACGGTCGTCACCCTCACCCCATGCCTCCCCGGTCCCGCGGCCTCGACGCGGGCGCGCGGCACGGTCGAGGAAGACCTTCGCCTCCGCGCGGAACTGTTCGAGATCGGGGGTCTGCTGCTGTGGTTTCTCGGGCACGCCCGTCCCCTTCCGAAGCACAGATATACTTGTAAGGTAGATATTTCATAAATAGAACTTATGTGAAAAACAGCGCGTCGATCCGGCCCGCCTTACGCGGAAGGGCGCGCCGTCTGCTGGTCCACCCAGTACGGCCTGCGCAGCGCCCGCTTGTTGATCTTCCCCATGCCGCTGCGACCCAGCGACGGCACGACCTTCGCACCGCGCGGGCACTTGTAGTGCGTGAGCCGCGCCCTGCAGTACTCGATCAACTCGCGCTCCGTCGGCGGGCAGGCCGGGTCGACCGGCACGACGAGCGCCACGAGCCGCTCACCCATCTCCGCGTCCGGCACCCCGATGCACGCGACGTCGGCGACGGCCGGATGCGTGGCGAGCACCTGCTCGGACTCGGCCGGGTAGATGTTGACCCCGCCGGAGACGACCATGTCCGAGAACCGGTCGGTGATGTAGACGTAGCCGTCGTGGTCGATGTAGCCGATCTCGCCCAGGGTGAAGACGCCCGGCTCGGCACCGTCGCCGGACTGCCCGTGCGAGCCGTGGTAGACGATGCCGTGGCCGGTGGTGTCGCGGAAGTACAACGGACCCTCCGTCCCGGCGGGAGCGTGCTCGCCACGGGCGTCGAGCACGAACGCCTCGAACGGCGCGATCGGGCGCCCCACGGACCCGGGGCGCTCCAGCCACTCCTTCGCGCTGATCACGCAGGTGGATCCGACCTCGCTGGCCCCGTAGCTCTCCCAGACCAAGGGGCCCCACCAGTCGATCATGGCTCGCTTGACGTCGGCCGGGCACTTGGCGCCGACCTGGAGCACATAGCGCAGCGACGAGGTGTCGTAGCGCGCCCGCACCTCGTCGGGGAGGGCGAGCAGTCGCCGGAAGTGGGTGGGCACCATGATCGAGGAGCCGATTCCGTCCCGTTCGATCGCCGCGAGGACCGTCTCGGCGTCGAAGCGGCCGAGCACCGTCACCGGCGCCCCGCCGATGAAGAGCCGGGTTCCCGCCAGGGGGCCGCTGTGGTACATGGGGCCGACGATCAGGTGCCGCCCGTGCTTCAGCATCGAGCCGGAGCGCAGCCGTTGCACGTGCTCGGCGACGTCGGCGCCCCCCACGAACGACGTGGGGGGCAGTTCCACTCCCTTGGGACGGCCGGTCGTGCCGGAGGTGTAGACGAGGGTGGGGCGGGGCTGCGCGTCGGTGGGTGGCTCGGCGTCGGACGCGGCTGCCAACCACTCCGCCCAGTCGACGACGCCGGGGGTCCCGTGAGCGCCGTCCCAGCCGATCACGGTGTCGATACCGGCCTCACGTGCGGCCTGCAGGCCGACCTGAGCCGTCCGCCCGTCGACGAACACCGCCCGGGCGCCGGAGTCGGTCAGGATGTAGGCCGCCTCGGCCGCGGTGAGGTGGAAGTTCACCGGCACGGCCGAGGCCCCGGACAGAGTCGCCGCCGCGTAGGCGAGCACAGTCGTTGCGGAGTTCTCGGCGAACACGGCGATGCGCCGGGCCGGGCCGAGTTCCAACCCGAGCAGCGCATTGACCGCCGGCCGGAGCACGTCGTCGACCTGGGCCCAGGTCAGCTCCGTCCTGGCATCCCGTACCGCGATCTCCGTCGGCCGCGAAGCGGCGAACCCGGCTGCGAACGTCAATCCGATCACCTCGTCGTCCCACTACGGACGGCCGCCGAGTGGCGCGGCCAGAAAAAGAACTCTACACATCGACTATCTATGACACAACGTCTATGCTGAGTCCCCGCAGGCATGGTCTGATACGCCAGTCACCTGCCCAAGCCGAAGAGAGAAAGGGCTTGTGCGACGCGATGACGCGCTACGAGTCAGTGGAGTTGATCAGAAGCGGTCCCGTGGGCGAACTCCGGCTCTCCCGCCCGGACCTGCAGAACAGGTTCGACGGGGTCCTGCTCGGCGAGCTCGGCGGGGCGCTTGAGGAGCTGGGCGCCGACACCGAGGTGCGCGCGGTCGTGCTGTCCTCCACCGGGAAGCACTTCTCGGCCGGCGGCGACACCGAGGCGATGCTGAGCGCCAATGCCGACCTGCAGGTCCTGCTGGCCCAGGTGGACGAGGGCCGTCGGCTGTTCCGCACGTTCGCGGATTTCCCGAAGCCGCTCGTCGCCGCCGTGCACGGCCATGTGTTCGGAGTGGCCACCAGCCTGGCCCTGACCGCGGACGCCGTCGTGTCGACCGCCGGAGTGAGGATCTCCGACCCGCATGTGCACCTCGGGCTGGTCGCGGGGGACGGCGGCTGCGTCACCTGGCCGGCGAGCCTCCCGCTCATCCGGGCGAAGCGCCACCTGCTCTGGGGGGAGCCGCTGCTCGCCGAGGACGCCCACCGGCTGGGCATGGTCACCGAGCTCGCGGAGTCCGCCGACGCCGTCCGCCCGCTGGCCCTGGAACTCGCGCAGCGAGTGGCCGCCCTTCCCCCGGTGGCGGTCCAACTCACCAAGCGGGCCCTGAACAAGGTACTGGCGGCCCGCGTCGACGAGGTGTTCGACACCGCGTTCTACCTGGAGGCGATCAGCGCCTCCACCGCCGACCTGCGGGAGGCGGTCACGGCGTTCAAGGAAAAGCGCCCCGGCGTCTGGAGCGGGCGATGAGCGCGCCCCGAGCCGGAACCCGGCTCGCCGACCTGTGGGGCACCGAGGTCGTGGACACCGGCTACGCCGGCCACCCGGGCCTGGTCCTGGAACCGCGACCGACCTCGCCGGCCGCGATGCTCACCGGGGTGGAGCGCTGGGCGGACCGCTGCTTCCTGGTGCAGGGCGAGCGCCGGATCTCCTTCGCGCGGTTCCTCGGCGCCCTGGAGCCCGCGGCCGCCGACCTGGCCGACCGCGGCGTCCGGGCGGGCGACCACGTACTGATCCTGGCCTACAACAGCCCGGACTGGGTCCTGGCCCTGTGGGCCGCCTGGCGGGTCGGCGCGGTGCCGGTGCTGGGCAACCGGTGGTGGAGCGCGGGCGAGATCGACCACGCGCTGGAGCTGACCCGTCCCGCTCTGGTGATCACCGACCTGCCCGACGCCGCGAGCCGCGGCATCACCGACGCGATCGCACCCGCCGATCTGACCCACGCCTTCGACGCCACGCCCGCGGGCGACCTCGACGCGGTCCTGGCCGGCTTCCCGAAGCCCGACGAGGACGCCCCGGCGCTGGTCATCTTCACTTCCGGCAGCTCGGGCGCGCCCAAGGGCGTGGTGCTCTCGCACCGCTCGGTGATCGCGAACCAGCACAACCTGCTGTCGCGCTCCGGCCGCCTGCCCAGGGATCTTGCCGAGGACGCCCCGCAGCCGGTCACCCTGGTGTGCACTCCGCTGTTCCACATCGGCGGGGTCTCGAACCTGATCACCAACCTGATCATCGGCGGGAAGCTGGTGCTCAACGCGGGCAAGTTCGACGCGGGGCAGGTGCTGAAGCTCATCGAGACCGAGCGGGTGCAGAGCTTCGGCGGCGTCCCCACGATGGCCATCCGGGTGCTGGAGCACCCGGACTTCGAGTCCCACGACCTGTCCAGCCTCCGTTCGTGGCCGCTCGGCGGGGCGCCCGTGCCGGCCAGCCTGCTGGATTCGATGCGCCGCAAGCTGCCCCAGCTGGAACGCCGCGGCCTCGGCAACACCTGGGGGATGAGCGAGTCCGGCGGCTTCCTCACCGTTGCCGGCAACCGCGACCTGGCACAGCGCCCGGGCACGGTCGGTCGGCCGTACCCGGTGGTCGAGCTGCGGATCGCCGATCCCGACGAGACCGGAAGCGGGGAGATCCTGGTCCGCAGCCCCACCGTCATGCTCGGCTACCTCGGGCTCGACGACGGAACCGTCGACGCCGAGGGCTGGCTGCACACCGGGGACCTCGGGCACATCGACGGCGACGGGTACCTGTTCCTGGACGGTCGCAGCAAGGACATCGTCATACGCGGCGGCGAGAACATCGCCTGCGCACACGTCGAATTGGCCCTGGCCCAGCACCCGGACCTGACGGAGGTCGCCGTGTTCGGCGTGCCGCACCCCGACCTGGGCGAGGAGCTCGCCGCGGTCGTGGTGCACCGCCCGGGCACCGCACCGACGGAGGAGGAGCTGCGCAAGCACCTCACCGGCACGCTGGCCTACTTCGAGATCCCCACTCGCTGGCGCATCCAAGCCGAGAAGCTGCCGACCCTGGCCGGCGAGAAGACCGACAAGAAGGCGCTCCGCGCGACGTTCGCGGACGCCGAGCACCGAGCAGAGCGAGGATGACGACGATGGTGCGGCTGAGTCCCCCCGACGAATACTTCACCCACCAGGTTGCCTACCCGCACGCCATGGTCGGGTCCAGCGACCCGAGCTGGCGGGAGCGCTACTGGGTCAGCATCCAGGACACCGCCGGCAAGGACACGGTGCTCACACTGGGGCTGGGCCAGTACCCCAACCAGGATGTCCAGGAAGGCTTCGCGGTACTGTCCACGGGCGGCCGCCAGCACAACCTCCGCGTCGCCCGGGCGCTGGCTCCGTACAACGACCGCATGCACGTGGGGCCGTTGCGAGTCGAGGTGGTCAAGCCCTTCGAGGAACTGCGGTTCATCCTGGACGAGAACCCCTCCGGCGTGGCCTTCGACATCACCTGGACCAGCGCCCTGGAGCCGGTCCTGGAGGGGCGGCACTTCGAGGTCAGCCGGACCCGGGTCACCTACGACGCCATCCGCTACGTGCAGCTCGGCCGCGCGGGCGGCACCCTGGTCGCCCCCGGCCGCGAGTACACCCTCGACCCCGAGACCTGGTGGAGCGAGCGCGACCACTCCTGGGGCACCCGCCCGCTGCCCCGCGCGCAGGGCGCACCCCCCGGCGAACGGCCGGAATGGCGCATGCTGATGTTCTGTCCGCTGCAACTACCGGACTTCGGCCTGCACTTCTACCTGAAAGAGGCCGAGCCCGGCCGCCCGCTCCACCTGTCGGCCGCCATCTCCCGGCCACGGGGCACCACGGGCGAGGACGACCTGATCGTCGGCGTCGACCACGACCTGCGCTGGGTCGAAGGCGCCCCGGCCCCCACCCTGGAGGGCGGCCGGATCACCCTGACCCTGGACAGCGGCAAGCAGCTCGACTTCGACCTCACCGCCCAGCCAGGACGGGCCCACCTGCGCGGCGGCGGCTACGAGGGCTGGAACGGCTGGTTCCAGGGCTATTGGAAGGGCGAGGACAGCCTCGAGCACGAGGTCTGGGACCTGACCGACCGGGACCAGTTCTACCGTTACGCCAAGGCGGGCAGCGACCACCTCGTCGAGGTCCGGCACGAAGGCCGGACCGGCTACGGAGTCATGGAGTACATGGTGCTGCCGGGCTACCCGCGCTACCAGGAGGCCATCCCGCCCCGGCCCGCGACACGGGGCGGTGACCGGTGAACGCGCCCGCAACGGAACCGAAGGCCGAGGAGATCGCGGCGGCACTGCAGGACTTCCTGCACCGCCGGCTGCCGGACGGTGCCGCCCCGCAGGTCACCGGGCTACGCCGTTCGGGCACCGGCAGTTCCCGGGAGAACTGGCCGTTCGATGCCGCCTGGACCGTCGACTGCGAACGGCTCACGCACCGGCTGCTCATGCGCCGCGACCCTCCCGCCGCCGTCGTGGACACCGGGCGCGACAGGGAGTTCCGGCTGCTCCAGCGGCTCGCCGACACTTCCGTCCCCGCACCCGAGGTGCACTGGCTCGACGACACCGGCGAGTTCCTGCTGCGCCCCACCATGATCGTCAGTCGGTACGAAGGAGCCGCACACCGCGCGGTGCTGCGCTCCACCGACCCCCTTCACCTCGGCGAGGAAGGGCGCCTCGCGCTGGCAGGACGGATGTGCGAGGTACTGGCCGAACTCCACCGCGTCGACGTCGACACGACCGGCCTGCGTGCCGAGTTCGACGATCCGGGAGCCAACCCCGCCGAGCACGAGCTGACCCGCT
Organism: Streptomyces sp. JNUCC 63; assembly: GCF_054366325.1. Classification (NCBI taxonomy): domain Bacteria; kingdom Bacillati; phylum Actinomycetota; class Actinomycetes; order Kitasatosporales; family Streptomycetaceae; genus Streptomyces; species Streptomyces sp. JNUCC 63. The sequence goes on from NZ_CM135963.1 coordinate 577,307, forward strand.
GGGAGCGTGAGCTCGACGCCCAGGAGCTCGAACCCCAGCCCGTACTGCGGCTCGCCGCGGCCTGGCTGCACGACAACCTTCCCTCTCCCCCGCGGCACACCGTGCTCGTGCACGGCGACTTCCGCCCCGCGAACGTCCTGGTGCGCGACGGGGTCCTGGACGTGCTGCTGGACTGGGAGCTCGCCCACCTGGGCGACCCGCTCGACGACCTGGGCTGGTACACCGCCCCGCTCTACCGTCGTGAGCACTTCATCAGCGGCCGGTGGGAACCCGCCGACTTCCTGCACCGCTACACCGAGCTGACCGGTACCGAGGTCGATCCGGCCGCGCTGCGGTTCTGGCAGGTCCTGTCCACCTTCCGGCTGGCGGTCATCGCCCTGACCGGCGTACGGAACTTCTGCGAGGGCACCAGCGACCGCCCCGCCGCACCGGCCGACGCGGTGATCCGGCAGGTCCTCACCGCCATACTCGAAGCGGAAGGAACGTGACCATGCGCCCCACTCCAGCCGAGACGATCGCCGGCGTCCGCCGGATCCTGCGCGACGTCGTCGAACCGGAGGTCGGCTCCGAGTACGCCCGCAGCCGACTACGGGAAGTGCGTGCCGTGCTCGCCCAGATCGACTGGGACGACGCGGCCCTGCACCTTCGCCGCCAGAGTGACACCATGCTCGAGTTGCTCGCCGAGACGCGCGCGTGGATCGACGCCGACCCGGCCCGAGCACGCGAGTTCGCCGACGTGGACCTGCAGCCACCCGCCCCGGCCCGCGGGACGGAGTCCTTCGCCGAACTCAACTCCATCCGGGCTCGGTGCGGGGAGCTACTCGCGAACGTCGCCGACCGGCTCGCCGTCTGGACCCGCTCCCACCCCGAGAATCCCGATGGGCGCGAGCTCCTGATGCGCTTGATGCGTCACATGCCCGCTTGACAATCGTCGACTGCAGTTCCCCTCGTAGCGAGGATGACCTGGATCAAGGAGTTCACACGGGCCATTCCTCGACCACGACCGAGTACACCCTCTGGTCCGGTAGCGGCCCGGCTCGCTCGTGCCCCGGATCGGATCACCGACCACCGTCATCGCGGTTCTCCAGCGTTGTTTCGGTCGGTCGTGTCGCTGAGGAGGTCGATCGTTGATGCGTTTGATGTTGCCGGTGTGGGGCCAGATGTAGGCCCTGGCCACGGATCACTCTACGCAAGGGCACCGACGAGCACGGTGAGGAGGTCGGCCACACTCGGCGACCCCGCCTACGACTTTGCCCGGATCCAGGAGATGATCCCGGAGACCCACCGGGACGGGCACCGGATCCGGGCCTGCCCAAGGCGTCGTCAACCTGCAGGCTCCGGCGGTGCCTTGCCGAAAGCTGCCTGATCAAGCTGTGGCGCAGAGATACCGGGGTGTGGTGCCCTCGCTTCCAGGGCCGGCCCAGAAACCCCAATTACATGAGCAGACGACTACTTGGCAGGATCTCCGTATGACTACGTCCGATGCAGTGACAACCGCCCCCAAGCACGACCCCCACGACCTTCCGGATGTCTCCGGCCTGGTCGTCGGAGTCCTCGGAGGCACCGGCCCGCAGGGCAAAGGCCTCGCCTACCGCCTGGCCCGCGCCGGCCAGCAGGTCGTCATCGGCTCCCGTGCCGCGGACCGGGCCGAGGCCGCCGCCGCCGAGTTGGGCCAGGGCATCCGCGGCGCCGACAACGCGGGCGCAGCCCGGCAGAGCGACGTCGTGATCGTCGCCGTGCCCTGGGAGGGTCACGGCGCCACCCTGGAGTCGCTCCGCTCCGAGCTGACCGGCAAGATCGTCGTGGACTGCGTCAACCCACTTGGCTTCGACAAACAGGGCGCCTACGCCCTCAAGCCCGAGGAGGGCAGCGCCGCCCAGCAAGCCGCCGCCCTGCTGCCGGACTCCACGATCACCGCGGCTTTCCACCACCTCTCGGCGGTGCTGCTGCGGAACCCGGAAATCGAGAAGATCGACACCGACGTGATGGTGCTCGGCGACGACCGGACCGCCACCGACATCGTGCAGGCCCTGGCCGACCGTGTCCCCGGCATGCGCGGCGTCTACGCCGGACGGTTGCGCAACGCCCACCAGGTGGAATCCCTGGTCGCCAATCTCATCTCGGTCAACCGCCGCTACAAGGCCCACACCGGCCTGCGCATCACCGACGTCTGAGCCCGCACGGACGTGGCGGCTCCAACAACCACTACCCCACGCTGTGGACCTATGAGGACCTGCCGGGACCCCGCATCGGTGGTGCTGACGGTCGCGACCACCTCGGATGCGCGGCCACCGCCTCGGACTTCAGGTCGGGTACCTTCACCCCCGCCCAGGCTCGGTCTTCCGCTCCGCCGGTCTTACACGCGAGGGCCCGCCCCCTTCACCAGGGACGCTGTTGGCGAACGCGGGTTCTTGCTTCACCCCGCCGGGTGCTATCCGGCGGGGCGAAGTGCTGACAGGTGGCTGGTGCGGGTTGGGCCGGGGGGTGTTCGGTGAGGTGGGCGTCGATGCGGGCGAGGTTGATCACGGCTCAGGGGGGCTGGTGTCGGAGGCTGATCTTGGCCAGGCCCCGGTAGCGGGATCTGCGCAAGCCGTGGGCGAGGACGGCTGAGGTTCTGGGCTTCAGTTCCTCGAGCATGGGCGGAGACGGGGACAATGAGGAATAGAGTCGGCTGGTCCGGGCCCGGCGGGGCATCGCCTGCGGTGGCGAGCACGCAGGAGCCGGCCCAGCATCCGGCGTCTCGGCGCGAGCAGCCGGTGACCAAGATCCGGACCGTTCCCGGGCCAGCCGTCCACTACTTGTCGCGGTCATGACCATTTCCGCTGGTCAACCTACATCCGATCTCTGTGCCACCAGCAGACGAAGAACCTGCTGTTGGCGCTCAGACGCAGTACTGAGACGCAGCACTGCGCTCATCGGGCCAAGAAGATCGGCGCTCACCAGCCGGCAACTACGGCACTCAAAGCTTGTCGACTCTCCACAACAGGACACGGCGAGCGTCACGTTCACGCGCCGGCGGGCGGCGCAACCGTCCGTCAGGTCAGCACTCGTCCGGCCGCTATCGATCCCGCAAAGACCGCCATGTGCTACAGAGCTGCGAGAGCGCCCCAACCGCACCTGACGGAATATCAGCAAAGTCAGCATCAGGTCAGCAAAAGCACTGCCACAGCTGCCCACAGACGGCCACACCATGGAAGCGCCCGCCACCCCCGCTCAGGTCCGCAACCCGCTCAGCCGTCCTCCCGCGAGCGATCGAAAAGTGGGAGGCAGCACCCAACCGCCTCCCGCCCGCCGGCCGCCGACGCTCAGACGTTTCCGCAGGTCAGCGCACCCTTCCCCGGGGTTTCAACGGGACCGGCGGGAGCTCCGGAGCGGGCAGCGGAGCGCCGTTGTACCCCTTCACCTCGCCGAACCGCGACCCTTCCATCCAGTCCCGGCGGGCCTGCACGATCTCCTCCTGAGACCGTCCGATCCAGTTCCAGAACATGGCGGACCCTGCCTGCATCAGTGCAGGTCAGCGGCGTTCCGGAGTGTGCCAGTGACCTTGTGTAAGTCCTTGGTGGTCACTCGGCGTTGAGTCGGTCCTCGACGTACAGACCCGATGTCAAGTGAACCGAGCGTTGCTGATGTCGATGGAGACCATTGTCTGGTCCAGGATCGGGCGGTTGTCCGCATCGCTCCGGTAGGCCCGGCGTTTGGTGGGCAGGCGGATCCCGTCCGCTTCCACCGTGTCGTAGACGTACTGTGCTGCGGCGAACCCGCCTGCGATGTCGACGTGATAGTCATGCCGACGCAGCAGATGGTCGGGGCCGAAGTAGAAGTCCTGTCGAGTGCTGTGGCTGGCGATATCGGGCGGGAAGGTGGCGCGCAATCCGCGCCAGAGTTCGTCTCCCTCCCGCCATGGTTCGATTTCGGTGACGGTGAAGCCGGGCATCGACAGCAGGAAGGGCGTGGTGAGATACGTCCACAGGGCGTATCCGTTGAAGTAGGCGCGGTCCAGCGGGTCCCAGGGGGTGCTGAGGTCGTGGCCCGTGAACGACTTCCGCGGTTCGTTGCGTTCGGCCACGACGCGTCCGTCGAATTTTTCGATGCTGATTCGGTCGGCCGTGAAGTCGGTCTTCTGGTCGGGCGCGCCGAACGGCAGCACGGAGGCGCGCTGCTCGTGCAGCCAGACGGTCATCTCCCGGGGCGTGGGGTCCTGTGGCATGCCCTTGATGACGAACATGTCGCCACCGCTGACGATGGTGGCGCGGACCACGGTGAGTGCATTCCAGCGGTCGAGGCCACCATGGGTGTCGAGGACCTCTGCGAGCAACGTGTTCATGTCGGTCTCCTGCTCGGTCGTGCTGGGCGATGTCCGCGGGCGCATCGATTGGACGGCCCGGCTCGTCGGCGAGCTTCGGTGAACGCCCGCGAGGTTGGCCAAAGCATGCAGGAGAGGCCCCGGTTGATCACTCCGGCACCGGTACCGCGTCTGTACTCGGCTTTACCGACTGAGGGAGCCCGTGAACCGGCTCTGACCTGCGGCGATTCATAGACTACAGGTCCGTGACGGCAGATGAGGCCGTCGCTGTGGCAGCGCTCGATGAGGTTGCGGCGTCGGTAGGCCGTCCGGTCGAGTTGGCACCGGCTTTCACCGCGCTGGATGCAGCCGACTGACTGGTACGTGATCGGCTTGATGGCCTCAGAGTTTTTGTGCCCCGGCGGTACTGAGCCCCGGGCAGTGGGGTGGCTGCCCGGGGCTGGGGAGTACCTGCGTTCACTCGCCCGGGAAACTCGAAAGGAGGGCGCCGACACGGTCCGCCGGGAGGACGCTGCGGGTCAGTGTGGGTGGTCGTGGTCGTCTGGGTGGTCACGGTGGTCGTGGCCTCGGGGGCGCTGTGCCAGAGCTTGGGTGCGTGTGGTGACCTCGTCCGTGGACACGGCAGACAGGCCGGCGAGTACGTCTTCCAGAGCCGCCAGCCAGAGCCGGTAGTAGTTGTAGGGCTCGCCCTGGGCCGCTCCGGCTTCCCAGGCGGCGATCCGGGCGATCAGTGCGGCCTGGAATTGCGGCCAGGTGAACGTGCCTGCCCCGTACAGGCTGACGGCCATGCCGAAGGCGCGGCTCTCCCATGGCTCGGCGAACACCAACTCGCCGTTGGAGCGGGGCGGTGCGGCCGGGCCCTCGATGTCCAGCGGCGCGGTCATGGTGCCACCACCTTGGCCACGCCGACCATCGCGTCCCGGGTCACCAGCGGCACGAGCTCTTCCTCGGTCAGGCGCTCAGTGCCGGCCGGACGCTCGGGCAGCACCAGCCAGCGGACCTCGCTGGTGGAGTCGTGGACGGTGATCTGCACGTCGTCGGCGAGGTCGAGTCCCATTTCGGACAGCACCGTGCGGGGCTCCTTGACTATCCGCGAGCGGTAGGCGGGGTCTTTGTACCAGCTCGGCGGCAGGCCGAGCACCGGCCACGGATAGCAGGAGCACAGCGTGCACACCACCACGTGGTGGGTGGTCGCGGTGTTCTCGACGACCACGATGTGCTCGCCTTGCGCCCCCGAGAAGCCCAACTCCTTGATGGCGGCGGTGCCGTCGCCGAGGAGCCGCTGCCGGTAGCCCGGGTCGGTCCATGCCTTGGCGACGACCTTGGCGCCGTTGAGCGGGCCCACGTTGGTCTCGTAGTCGGTGATGATCCGGTCCATCGCCTTCGGGTCGATCAGGCCCCGCTCGGTGAGCAGTTGCTCGAGCGCCTCGGTGCGCAGGGCCACGGGAAGGGCCTCGTCCGGCCTGCCGGTGGTGGTCACGAGATTGTCTCCAGGTAGCTCTCGTACAGCTCTGCGGTGAGCGCGAAGGGTTCGGCGTCGGCGCCCCACAATTCGCGGGAGTCGAACCGCACCGAGTAGACGTGCTGCGGGTTCTCGCCCTGGAAGTGGGCGTTGGTGTCCGGCAGCACGGCGGCGGGCTGGATGCGCGCGACAACTCCGGTATGTCCGCGCACATAGCCCGGCAGCCGGGTGTGCCCGGGTACCGACATGGCCTTGGCGCGGACATGCTCGCCGACGGTGAAGGCCGGCGCGGTGTCCACGGTGCGCAGCGAGCCCTCGGCAGTCCGTACGTAGTCGGGCCGGGCAGGCTCCGGAATCGGTGGTTCCTCAACGTCTTCGCCACGCAGGTTGCGGGCACGGGCGTCGATCGCGGACGGCGCCAGGATGGAGCTTTCGGTGAGCATCAGCGCCGCGCCGTTGAGCCAGCGACCGAAATAGCCGTCGCCCAGGTAGGCGGCGCGGTCCAGGCGCTCCAGTGCGTGCCGGAAGGCGTCCGGGTTGACGCCGCCGAACGCAACGCGGCTGGAGAGAATTGCCAGCGCGAATGCCCGGCCCTGCCAGGGCTCCTCGAAGACCGGTTCGTCCTTTCTCGGCGGATGCATGGGACCCCAGCCCGGGGCGCCCCCCATATCGGCAATACCGTCCACGACATAAACTCTCATATGAGCGCAATAGTGGTCATACCTACTCGAATTTTAAGCAAGCGGTGTCCCATCAGCATCTGCTGGCTGCCAGTCCGGGGTTCGGCCGGATCCATGACGGCCCAGTCGTAGAAGCGGTGCCCCTTGGCACCGACCCCTGCCGGCAGCTCCGGGCTCACTTCGGCACTGGCGCCGCCAAGGAGTCCGCGCGGGACTTCCCGACGTCGGTGGTGACTTCGTGGGAGCAGGCGATGGCGAGCACGTAGCCGGTACCGCGCTCTTCCAGTGCGGTCCATCGTCGACCACCTTGGGCCACTGCCGGCCCTGCAACAACGCCGGCGGTACCGCAAGGACACGGTGCTCATCGTGGACGGCACGCTGGTACCCACCCGCGACCGGACCGTGGCCGCCTCCAGCAAGAACTACTGCTACAGCACCCATCATCAGGTCGTCATCGTCGCCGACACCCGGCTGGTCGTCGCCATCGGCAAGCCGATGCCCGGCAACCGCAATGACTGCCGGGCCGGGGAGGAGTCCGGTACGAAGACTGCCGTCGGCGCAACCCCCACGGTGATCGCCGACGGTGGCTACCGGGGCACCGGCCTGACCATCCCGCACTACCGCCGACACAAGGACGAGGACCTGCCGGCCTGGAAGGCGGACCACAACGCCTCGCACCGTCGTGTCCGCGCCCGCATCGAGCACACCTTCGCCCGCACGAAGAGCTGGAAGATCCTGCGCGACTGCCGCCTGAGAGCGTGTCTGAGATCTGCCGTATCCCGCTGTACGGGTGACTCGTTGCACACTGTGTGACTGCCGGCAGGGGAGGTTACCCGTCCGATCTGACCGATGAGCAGTGGGCGTTGATCGAGCCGCAGCTACCTCCGCCGAGGACAGGCCGCAAGGGTGGGCGGCGGGAGAAACACCCGCGCCGTCGCGTCGTGGACGCGATCTTGTACCTGGCCCGGACGGGTTGCCAGTGGCGGTACCTGCCCAAGGACTTCCCGCCATGGCCAACGGTGTACTGGTATTTCACCTGGTGGCATGACGACGGCACCGTGGAGAAGGTCCACGACGCACTGAGGGCGAAGGTCCGGCAGGCCGACGGCCGGACCCCGGAACCGACCGCCGCACTGATCGACTCGCGGTCGGTGCGGTCCACCGACACCGTCTCGAAGACCACCAGCGGGTTCGACGCAGGCAAGCAGACCAGGGGCCGCAAGCGCTTCATCGTCACCGACACCCTCGGCCTGCTTCTCGCCGTGCACGTCATGGCGACCTCCGTCCAGGACCGTGACGGCGCGAAGCGTTCCCCGCTGTGGACCCGCCTGGACCACCCCTCGGTGCAGAAGATCTGAGCCGACCAGGGCTTCGCCGGCCGACTGGTCGGCTGGGCCGCGGAGATCCTCCACCGCAACCTCGACATCGTCCGCAAACCCCAAGGCCAGCGCGGCTTCCAGGTGCATCCGAAACGCTGGCGGTGGAACAGACCTTCGCCTGGATCACCACGCGCCGACGCCTCGCCTTGCGACTACGAACGTGACCCGGCCCACGCCGAGACCATGATCCGCTGAGCCATGACCGACCTCATGCTCCGCCGCCTCACCCATGGCAAACCAGCCACCCGCCAAGGCCCACGACCGCTCCGCCGCACTCCCGCACAAGTCCTCAAGCATGCACTGAGCGTCGTCCAACCCGAAGGAGATCGTGCCGTGCCAGCAGACGGAGACTCGCCCCGCGGACGCCGATCCCTCGATACCGACCGGCTGGCGGCATTCAGCGATGGCGTATTCTCCATCTCCGCCACGTTGCTCGTACTGGGTCTCGCGGTTCGTCCCCCAGGTACACCGCTGGAGCAGGTGCTGCACGCCTGGCCCGACTACCTGGCCTATCTCGTCAGCTTCCTGACGGTCGGCAGCGCCTGGCTGGTTCATACCGTAATGACCAGCCGACTTGATCGGTCGGATCTGAATCTTCTGCGCCTCAACCTGCTCATCCTGCTCGTGGTGGCGTTCCTGCCGTTCCCTACCCGGCTCGTCACCGACGCCCTGCACACGGGTAAGGGCGAAGGCGTGGCTGTCACGATCTACGGGCTGGCACTCCTGGCCATCCGCCTCCTGGGAGCCGCTTTGGACGCGTACGCACGGCGTAAGCACCTCTATCCGCCGCAGGCAGAGAGCAGGGAAGCACCGAGCACGCAACGGCGCCTTCTGCCCGTTGTGATCGGGTACGTGGTCGCGATCCTGATCGGGCTTTTCTTGCCAGCAGTAACGGTGGCGATGTATTTCGGTCTCGCGGTGTACCTGATCGTGCCGTTCCGAGGGGTCGCGCACCTGTTGTTCCGACGCTCATAGCCCTCGGTCTCACGCATGGCTCCACGCCCGGCTCTCGCGGCGACTACTGCGGAAACTCGGCGACGTTCGCTGCCGTGTCTCCCGGCAAAAGACCACATTACAGATCTCAAACACTCCCTGAGCCTGGATCCACCGCGTGGTAGTCGGTCTGTGGGCGACGAATGGAGAAGAGGTGCCTGCTGACCTGGGATGATGGGAGTTCCTACGCCCTCATCAGTCCCACGAAGCAAGGCACCTGGCCGGAAAATATCAGCAATAGCAGGCACGCCAAAGTCACCCCCTGCAGATGGTGTCCGTGTGATGGTTCCGGGCTTGGTGCCGAGGTCGGGGTGCGGTTCAGGCGGGTGTGGGCGTCAGGGTGACAGTGTTGCCGAGGCGTTCGAGTTGGCGGACGAGATCGCGGGTGCGGCGGTCGGGGTCGGTGCGGTGCTCGTACCAGTCGGTCCCGAGGTCGACATAGCGGGCATCAGGGTCATTGATGAGTTGCCAGATGATCTCGATGATGTTGCGGGCCAGGGCGACCTGCGCCTTCTTCTTCGGTTTGCGTTTGACCAGGCGCCGGTAGCGGGCTCCGAGGAAGGTGCGACTCTTGCCGGCGGTAACCGCGGCCTGCCCGAGAGCACGTCGCAGCCACGGGTTGCCCTGGCCGGTACCCCCGGCGGTGTTCCTGGCCCCGGACTGAAGGGTGCGCGGGGTCAGCTTGGCCCAGGAGGCCAGATGGCCAGGGGCGGGGAACACACTCATATCGAAGCCGGTCTCGGCGAGAATGTTCTGGGCGCTGACGCGGCCGACGCCGGGGATCTCCATGAGGCGTTCCAGCAACCCCATCCGCGGAGTGCCGCTGGGGCCCGGGCCGGAGCGCGGGGTCGGGTCCAACGCTGCCATAACGGTCTCGATGTGCACGGTCAGGTCGGCGATCTGAGCGGTCAGTCGGTCGATGTCCTCCAGGTACAGGCTGACCAGGTAGCCGTGATGCTCATCGAACCGCCCCCGCAGCGCCTGTTCAAGCTCGTCCTGTTTGGTGGTCATGCGACCACGGGCCAGTTCGGCCAGCACCCGGGGGCTGCGCTCCCCGCCGATCAGCGCCTCAAGCATTGCCCGCCCGGAGACCCCGAAGATGTCGGAGGCCACGGTGGACAACTTGATCTGGGCGTCCTCCAAGACCTTCTCCACACGCTCCTTGAACGCGGTGCGGTCCGCGATGAGCACAGCCCGGGCCCGGGTGAGATCCCGCAGCCGCCGCACCGGCTCGGGCGGCACGAACGAGTGCCGCAGCATGCCGCGTTCGGCGAGCTTGGCCAGCCACACCGCGTCCAGCTTGTCGGTCTTGGGACGCCCAGGGACGTTCTTCACATCACGGGCGTTGACCAGCCAGCACACCAGGCCCCGGTCCTCGAGCAGGTAGTAGAAGGGCCGCCAGTAGTCCGAGGTGGACTCCATGACGACCAGCTCGACGCCCTGACACACCAGGTGGTCAGCCAGCTCCAGGATCGCGGCGGTCGTCGCACCGACCTTGCGGACCTCCTGCCGCTTGCGGACTCCGGTGCCCGGAAGCCGAGTACACAGCATCGCCGAGGCCTTCGCGATGTCCAGTGCGGCGACCCGCGCCACCAGTTCACCACCCGGGTCCAGCTCGGACACCTCGATCTGATCGCCCATCACCTGCCCCCTCCGTGTCCGTCACCCCGTCGGGGTGCTGTCGGCGAGTGCCGCCCGGGGAGTCGTAGGGGGATGCCGAATCTGGCCGGCGTGCTCGAAGCAACATGTCACTGCCCCGCGATACGGCTCCAGCACCAGACTCGTAAACGGGCTCACCAGACCACGGAACCATCGGCGTCCAACGCGAGCGGCACCCAGGCCGATTTTCGCGCCGTCACCACGGCGCGGGCAACGCGTCACCCCAACTCGTAAGTGAAAGTCTCCCACAGACCCGCGGAGCTCTTCGCCGCGTTCGACGACCCGGACCTGATCGCGCATGCCGGGCTGGTCCCGACGATCCGGCTGGCCGAGCGGTGCGGGCTGCCCGCCTTGGTGGCCCAGAAGGTGAGGCTCACCGGTGCGAAGAACGGTGCCGGTACGGCCGCCGGCGCGAAAGCCATGTCGATCGTGGGCGGCATGGTCGCCGGGGCGGACAGCATCGACGACCTGGACGTACTGCGCCACGGCGGGCTGCCGCGCCTGTTCGGCGGGGTGCGGGCGCCGTCCACGCTGGGCAGTTTCCTGCGCGCCTTCACCTGGGGGCATGTGCGTCAACTGGAGTCCGCCGCACGGGCGTTCACCTGCCGCCTGGCCGCGCACACCGGCCTCGTCCCGCAGCGGGACGAGGTGGTGTTCGTGGACATCGACTCCAAGGTCAAGCAGGTCTACGGCCCCAACAAGCAGGGCGCCTCGTTCGGCTACACCAAACAGCGCGGCCTGCACTTCCAGATCGTCACCGTGAAGACCTCCACCTGCGCACCCGTGATCGTGGCCACCAGACTGCGCAAGGGCTCGGCGGGCTCCGGCAAGGGCGCCGCCAGTCTGCTGCGCGAGGCCCTGGCCGCGGTCCGGGCCATGGGCATCACCGCCCAGATCGTCGTCCGCGCGGACTCGGCGTACTTCTCCCACAAGGTCGTTGACGTGTGCCGCAAGGCCGGCCCCGCCTTCTCCCTCGCCGTCGCGGTCAAAAAGACGATCCGCGAGGCCATCGCGGGCATCCCCGAGGACGCCTGGACACCGATCAAGTACGCCAGCGCCGTCTGGGACGCCGAGGAGGAACGCTGGATCTCCGACGCCGAGATCACCGAGATCGAGTTCACCGCGTTCACCAGCAAGAAGAAGGCGTTCCACACCACCGCCCGGCTGATCGTGCGCCGCGTGAAACGGCTGAACCCCAAGAGCGTGCCCGCCGGCCAGGCCGAGCTGTTCGGCGTCTGGCGCCATCACGTGATCTTCACCGACAGCCCCTTCGTTCTGGCTCAGGCCGAGCCGATGCACCGCGAACACGCCATCATCGAGCAGGTCTTCGCCGACCTGGAAGACTCCGCGCTCGGGCACCTGCCCTCAGGGAAGTTCACCGCGAACGCCGCCTGGCTGACCCTGGCCGCCACCGCCTACAACCTCACCCGCGCGAGCGGCCACCTCGCCTCCGCCTTCCACGCCAAGGCGAGGACCGGCACCATCCGCCGCCACCTGATCAACATCCCGGCCCGGATCGCCACCGGAGCCCGCCGCGTCACCCTCCATCTGGCCGAACGCTGGCGCTGGGCCGACGACTTCACCGACCTATGGACGGCCACCGGCCAGCGCATGCTGACCTGAACCACACACTCGACCTGACCGCCCACGACCCGGAAGAACCTCGGAGACCCCGCACCGGACGGCCATCCGGCACACCGCGCTGCCCGCACTCCGAAAGATCACCCCGAACCCACCCGGAGCCGAAGATCAGAATTCACGCGGTGGATCCAGGCTGAGAGGCGACGGCGTCCACCACGCCATGCTCGGCATCGCCCGCCTGCACAACCTCACCCTTGCCGGATGCCGAGCAAACGAGCAGGTCGACCAGCATGCCCCAACACAATTACGGGACACCGTCTAAATTTAGTTCAGGCAACGGGCTTATGAGCTGCGCAGTGAGACGTCGTCACTCGTGACCGCGACTGCGGATTCCGCAGGGAATGCGGGGAGCACAGCGGAGGCCAGGCCCGCGGTGACCATCGCGTTGAAAGTCCGCCTGTCGATGACAACCACCTTCTTTTGACGTGCTCCCTGGCCTAAAGTCCAGGGATTCCGGCCCGGGTCGTCTGACCCTTCCGGGGGCTTCCTGCTTCAACGCGCTGTGCGGGCACGTGTGCCCGTCTTACCGGCACTCCACAGGCGTTTAGCGTCTCCACCCGTCCGGCGGCGACGATTCGGCGTCCTTCGAACAGGACGTTGCGGGCTGCGTTGTGGTCGCGGTCGTGCACGGTGCCACACTCGCCACACGTCCACTCCCTGACGTGCAGAGGCTTGGGACCGTCCCTGAAGCCGCAGGCCGAACAGACCTGAGAGGACGGGAAGGTCCGGCCCACCTTGGCGAAGGTGCGGCCGTGCTTGACCGCCTTGTACTGAAGCATGCCGACGAACGCGGACCATCCCGCGTCGTGCACGGACTTGGCGAGCCGGGTGCGGCCGAGGCCGGACACCGCGAGGTCTTCCACGTACACCGCTTGGTTATCGCGGATGATCTGTGTGGAAGCCTTGTGGTGCCAGTCCCGGCGCCGGTTGGCCACCTTGGCGTGCTGGCGTGCGACCTTGATGCGGGCCCTGGCCCGGTTCTTCGATCCCTTGGTTTTGCGGGACAGGTCCCGCTGGAGGCGCTTGAGTTTCTTCTCGGCCCGGCGCAGGAAGCGGGGGCTGTCGATCTTGTGGCCGTCGGACAGGACGGCGAAGGCGGACAGGCCGAGGTCGATACCGGCTTCCGTCTCCGCCTCGGGGAGGATGTCCGGCTCGGTGTCCACGACGAAGCTGAGGAAGTACCGGCCGGCGCTGTCTTTGGTGACGGTCAGGGACGTGGGCGCGGCCGGCAGCCGGCGGGACCACTTGACCTTGAGGTTGCCGACCTTGGCCACATACACCGTGCCGTCGTCCTGGAGGGAGAAGGCGTTGGTGTTGAGGCGGATCGACTGCCGGGTGTCCTTCTTCGATTTGTAGCGGGGAGGGCCGACCTTGCGGCCCTGTCGCTTGCCCTTGATCGAGTCGAAGAAGTTCTTGTAGGCGGTGTCCAGGTCCCGCAGGGACTGCTGCAGGACGACCGCTGACACATCGGCGAGCCAGGCCCGTTCCTCGGTGCGCCTGGCCTGGGTGATGCGCAGCCGGGACAACTCCGCCGACTTCACGTACGGCAGTCCCGCCGCGTGCGCTTCCTTGCGGTCGCGCAGGCAGTCGTTCCACACCACGCGGGCGCATCCGAACGCCTGGGCCAGCGCACGGCGCTGGGAGGCGTCCGGGTAGGTCCGGTAGTTGTAGCGGAGCTGCACACCCAAGACTTTACTACGATTGGTCTCATGGATGGACAGAACGACTACAGGCGTGGCAGACACGTTGTTTCGGCGATGCATGTGCACTTGGTCTTCGTGACGAAGTACCGGCGCGGGGTGTTCAACGACGAGATGCTGACACGCTGCGAAGAGATCATGCGGAAGGTGTGCGAGGACTTCGAGGCGGAACTGAAGGAGTTCAACGGCGAACGCGATCACGTCCACCTCCTGGTGCACTACCCGCCCAAGGTCGCCGTCTCGAAGCTGGTCAACAGTCTCAAGGGTGTCTCCGCTCGCCGGATACGGCAGGAGTTCACCGGCCAGATCAATCGCGCCATCATGCACGGGCACCTGTGGTCGCCCTCGTATTTCTCCGCATCGTGCGGCGGAGCACCATTGGCGATCGTCCGCCAGTACATCGAGCAGCAAAAACGCCCGCTCCAAGGTGCACGTCAGAGCAGTCTTGAGATGCATTCATCCCCGGCGTGAACGCCGGGGCTTTCTGCAAGAGTCCCGGTAAAAGTGAGCGAGTGCACCGGATCACGGGCAGCACCGGCCATGAAACACCGAACACGGAAATGCGTGCAGCGGGGACCGCTTGAGTTCCTGCGGAGCCGCCGGCCACGGAACGCCCTGCCTGAGAGCCGGGCGCTCGGCTACTCGACCCGAGAATGCGGTGTGGAAGAGGCCCGCACCGCCACGGCCTGCTGTCGGTTCGACCGGTGCCGCAGGCGGCGGCCGAGGACGAGGATTCCCGCACCGGCGATCGTGAGTGCCACGGCCATGCCGGTGAGCCGCATCATGGCGTGCACGTCAACGGCGGGTCCCGAGGCCGCCGGCGGCCGTGGCGGCCTGGAGCACGAGGTCGGTGACCGCGTCGGGATGGGAGATCATGGCCGCGTGGGAGGAGTCGATCTCCACCGTGTGAGAACCGGCGCGCCTTGCCTCGAAGCGTTCCAGGTCCGGGTTGATGCTCTTGTCCTGCTTCGCGACAAGAGCCCAGGACGGAATGGACCGCCAGGCTGCCACCTTGGCCTTCTCGGAGAACGTGGCCGCCCCGGCAGGCCGTTGGGTGGCTGCCATCAGCTTCGTCGTGCTCTGCGGCAGGTCGGCGGCGAAGACCTCGTGGAACTTGTCCGGCCGGATGTACAGGTCTGTTCCGCTGACACCGACGGCCCGGTAGGGGACTGACACGGTGGCGGATGCAGAGGGGAATCGGGCGGCCAGTGCTGCGGCGCTCTCGCCCTTGTCGGGCATCAGGGCCGACACGTACACCAGGGACTTGACCCGTGGATTGCCGGCGGCCGCCGAGCTGATGACGGAGCCGCCGTACGAGTGACCCACCAGCACGATGGGGCCCTTGATGCTGTCCAGCACCGAGGCGATGTAGGTGGAGTCGTTGAACAGACTCCGCAGCGGGTTGGCGGGGGCCACGACCGTGTAGCCGCGGCGTTCGAGTCGCGCGATGACACCGTTCCAACTGGAGGCGTCCGCGAACGCCCCGTGCACCAGGACCACGGTGGGTTTGCCACCGCTCGTGTCGCCGTCGGCAGTGGCCGGGACTGCCGCGGACGCGCACAGAGCCACCGCGCACCCAGCGACCATGAAGGGTGTCCGACTTGTGCGACGTATGAAGCCGAGCACCACAGATGCCGTCATGCTGGCCTTCCCTTCCATGAGACCCCCACGTCCCGAGCATTGCTCCACCCGCGCTGTGAGGCCCGGCGGCAGGGGCCGACAGGGTGAGAAGGGCGGAGCATCCGGGTGGAAGAACGCGCCACAGGTTTCCGGGAAGTCTCCGAGTCGAGATCCTGCTGCACTTCTACGGGCTCGCGTGTCAACGGCAATCTTGTTCTGTCACAGCCCCCGTCAGGGCTCGGCAGCCGAGCGGGACCCGGCGGGCTCGGCATGTCCGTCACGCCTGGAGGCCACGGGGCAGGAGCGTGCTCAGCTCACCACTGCACGACCTGCGGTCGCTCCGACCGTTCCAAGAC
Source organism: Streptomyces sp. JNUCC 63 (assembly GCF_054366325.1). Taxonomy (NCBI): domain Bacteria; kingdom Bacillati; phylum Actinomycetota; class Actinomycetes; order Kitasatosporales; family Streptomycetaceae; genus Streptomyces; species Streptomyces sp. JNUCC 63. Next base: position 593,100 of record NZ_CM135963.1, read on the forward strand.
CGCAGTCGAGCCCACGCCGCTGACCGACGGCTCCCCCGGCAGCCACAGCTTGCGAAGACGCACAGTTACCTCGTGCTCGGCTATCTGAGCGTTGACTTCTCATTCACCGACCGCCCAACGTTGGGTGTCAAACTCGGCGTATTGGTGAAACGCACAGAGGATGGCTGGTACATCAGCCACTACCAGGTCTCCCACCTCGACTGAAAAGAGTGTTCTGTCCCGGCAGGAGTGTTTGGTTCGAGGGTCAGGTGCCGCGCCAGTTCGGAGTGGATTCGCGGGTGAGCCTGCGGCTTATGAGGTCGGTCATCGCGACGTGGGTTATGGCTTCGCAGCGGTGGAGGTGGGTTTCGTAGCCGCGGGCGAGGCGGTGGTGGTGGTGGTGGTGGTGAGCCGTCCGAAAGTCCGCTCGATGTCCCAGAGCCGCGGGATCACTTTGAACCCCTTGACGTCGGGGTCGCGTTGGGCCACTTCGACGTCGATACCGAGGCGGGCGCCGTGGTCGATGACTTTGGTGTGGTAGCCACCGTTGTCGGCCCACGCCTTGGTCACGCGAGGGGGCGGTGGCGACCTGTGAGAGCAGTTGGATGCCGCCGGTGTTGTCGGAGACGCCGGCCGCACTCACTCAGACGGCCGGCAGGAGGCCGAGGGTGTCGACTTCGATGAGCCGGATCTGGTCGCCGATGCAGGGCTGCTGCCGCTGGTCCGTCTCGCCGAGCGTGCCGAACTGGCCGAACTGGCCGACCTGGCCGCCTCGGCCCGGATCGAGGGCGCGGACAACAGCGACGGCGGCCACCCCGGTGGCCAAGGTGATGTCGCTGCTGGGAGCGATATGCGCAGGAGCGGACAGCATCGATGATCCTCCCGGCCAGCGCGTACGCCTGCTCGACCTGCTGATGAACGGGCTTCGATGCACTCCTGGGGAGGGACGACCACGCGTGTGGGCCTGGTAACAGGCACCAGGCTGCCGGCGGTCGGGATTCCGCCCAGCGGGAGGGCGCACCGCGGGTTGAGCGCCTCCTGTCAGCCCTCGAGTGCGGCCCGCACCAGATCGCCGACACCTGTCAGAGGCGTCATCAGCTCCGCCGGGACCTGGTAGCGGCGCCCCAGCTCGGCTGCGTCCTGGTAGGCGACTCGTACCTGGCCGTGGCCGTCGTCCCACACCAGGACCTTGAGTGGGAGCTCGAGTGCCAGGAGCGGTCGTGCCACCATCGCCGGCGTCCCGCCCCGCGGATTGCCGAAGATCAGCACTTGGGTGTCGTTCATCGTCAGCCCGACGCTGTGGGCCCCTTCGCCGTGATCCACCACCGCGAACAAGGTCATCCCGCCGGCCTCGACGACCCGCTTGAGCCGCTCTACGGTCTCAGCCGCCGAGAACGGACTGACAACGCTCAAGATCCCCGGTGCACAGGCTCCGGAGGAGCCCGCTTCATGCTTCGTCACCGCAGTCCTCCTCGCACCCGGCTCTGCCTCCCGGCCTCGCTGCCCGCCCACCCCACCTGTAGCATCCCGGCGTGCCGACAGGACGAGGGGACACGCGCGTCGCTGTGCCGGCCCCGGACATGTTCACCCTCGCCGACGCTCCTCTCCAGCGGCCGTCGGCGGACCGCAGAGCACTTTTGCGGGGCTCCCCGGCGCGGCCGATACCGGCCCAAGGAGCGGCAGCTCCCAGGGCACTTCGCGCCTCGTGCTGCCGGTCGGGGGCACGGGCCGATTTTCTTGTAGCCGGCGGCGGAAGGGGCGGCACCGCGGCCCGGTGACGGTGCGGACCCCGCCGGGGCCGCCGGCCGGGATCTCCACCATCGCGCCGACGACGCCGCCCGGGGGGCGTTCGATGATCTCCTGCAGCACCCAGGCCTGGTCGTGTGGCGGCCGTTGCGGGCAGCCGTCCGCGTGCGCCCGCTCGAATACCGGCATAGGTTGGCGATGGATACAAGTAACTCCCAGTCGCGTCGGGCGGAGATGGAGAGGTGCTCCTCGATGGCGAAGCTGCTGTTCGTGATGACCGGAGCCACGTACTGGACGCTCAAGGACGGCACCCGACATGCGACCGGTTACTGGGCCGAGGAGTTCGCGGCCCCGTACAAGGCGCTCACGGAAGCCGGCCACCAGATCGTGGTGGCCACCCCCAATGGCGTGGTCCCGAACGTGGACATGATGAGCCTGCGCCCCGAGATGGCAGGCAGTGCCGAGACCGCCCTCGACCTCGAGCGCATCATCCGCTCCGCGGAGGAGATGCGGCGGCCGATCCAGCTGTCGGACGCCCGCTTGGAAGATTACGACGCCGTCTACTTCCCCGGCGGCCATGGTCCGATGGAGGACCTGTGCGTCAACGCCGACGCGGGCCGACTGCTGACCGCAGCGCTCGCCTCGGGCAAACCACTCGCCGTCGTGTGCCACGCCCCGGCCGCGATGCTGGCCACCAGGGTGCGCGGTGTCTCGCCCTTCGCCGGCTACCGGGTCACGGCCTTCACCAACGACGAGGAAGAGGCCGTCGGGCTGGCCTCCAGGGCTCGGTGGCTGCTGGAGGACGAACTGAAGGACCTGGGCGTCGACTTCACCCGCGGCGAGATCTGGAAACCGTACACGGTGGTGGACCGCAACCTGTACACGGGACAGAACCCCGCTTCGGCAGGGGTCCTCGCGGAGCGCCTGCTGAAGGAGGCATTGACGTAGGCGGCAGACGCCCGGCGGAGGCCTCAAGGTGTTCGTGTGTCCGCGGAACTGGCGCGGAGCCAAGGTACCTCGAGTAGAAGATCGAAAATCTTCGTCGGTTCGCCGAGCGGGTGCGCGAAAGAGGCCGACCGCCTGCGGGTTGGTAGTTCTCAATGTCGCCGGGAGCACCCGCTCGCGGGGTCACAACTCGGCGAGGCCGAGTTGACGCAGCATGCCGAGTTCGTCGCTGCTTCCCCAGCGCTCGACGAGCTTGCCGTCGCTGTCGAAGCGGCTGATCTGCATGCCTCGGTAGCTCACCTTCTTACCGGTCGCCGGTTGCCCCATCAGTGGTCCCCGATGCGTCCCGGTGATGGTGTAGGCGAAGGCCAACTCGTCGTCGGTAGCCACCAGATGCTCCACCTCGACGTGCAAGTCGGGAAAGGCTGCTCGCAACTCGTCGAACATGGCCTTGTACCCTTCGGGTCCCGGCACCTGTCCTGGGGCGGGGTCATGGTCGATCGAGTCGGGTGCGACGATCTCGTCGAGGGCGTCGAGGTTGCCGGTGACGACGGCCTCTCCGAAAGCAGTCTGTGCGGCGATGTTCGTCTGCTGAGACATGGGCACTCCTCGGGCGCGTGCCGACCACCGGCCTGTCCGTCGGCTGCGAAGTCCACGCACCTACGCCGTATTCGGACCGTACCCCAGCCGTACGCCCCCAGCATGTCTACGCGGCAGGCCTCCAAAGCAGTTGCTCTCCTGCAGAGGCCATGGTCCGCATACATGGGAAAGAAGCGCAGGATCCGCAAGAAGCGCCGGCTCCGGCTGCCTGAGGGCCCTCGCCGGTCACCAGCCCACTCTCCTAAGCCGTTCCGGGATCCGTTCCGAGGGCGTCGCGCAGGAATGCGACGGCTTGGTCGATGGCCGCTCGGGTGGCCTTGGACTGGCTGAGCGAGTTGATCATCATGAAGTCGTGCACCGTGCCGTCGTAGCGCACCGTGGTGACCGGGACGCCGGCGGCGCGGAGCTTGGCGGCGTACGCCTCGCCCTCGTCGCGCAGCACGTCGGCCTCGTCGACGAGCAGCAGGGCAGGGGGCAGGCCGGCGAGCTGCTCGGGGGCGGCCCTGTTCGGGGATGCGGTGATCTCCGCGCGCTGTTTCGGGTCGGTGGTGTAGGCGTCCCAGAACCACTCCATCAACTTGCGGCTGAGGTAGTAGCCGGTGGCGAACCGGTCGTAGGAGTCGGTGTCCATCGCCGCGTCCGTGACCGGGTAGTACATCGACTGGTGGACGAACCTGACGTCACCGCGCTCCTTGGCCATCAGAGCGAGCGCCGCGGTCATGTTCCCGCCGACGGACTCGCCGGCCACCGCCATGCGCTGGGCGTCCAGCCCCTTGGACGCTCCCTCACGCGTGATCCACTGCGCGGTGGCGTAGCCCTGTTCGATGGCCACGGGGTAGTGCGCCTCCGGCGAGGGCGTGTACTCCACGAAGGCCACGGCCGTACGGGCGCCGACCGCCAGCTCCCGCACCAGCCGGTCGTGGGTGCCGGCGTTGCCCAGTACCCAGCCGCCGCCATGCATGTACAGCACGACGGGCAGCGTTCCGGTGACGCCCTGCGGTTTGACGATGCGCACCCGCACGTCGCCCACAGCGGCCGGTACGGTGATCCACTCCTCGTCGACCGGCAGCTTGTCGACCGGCGCGGCTTGAAGGTCGTCGAGGACCTTGCGCGCTTCGGCAGGCCCCATCTCGTACAGGAAGGGATGCTGCGAGGTCGCGTCGGCGAGCTCCTGCGCCGGGCGCTCCAGGACGATTGAGGCGGACTGAGCAGCCATGACCATGCTCCTTGGCGATGCTGAGAAGCGCATGCTGTGACGGCGTAGGGCGCCCGACCGGCAAGCGTCGGCGCCACCGAACGCTCGGGCCCTGGGAGTGAGTCCTTGTTCAAGGTTCAGGGCCCTCATTCACGCCCCATGGGCTGATACGCCCATCGTAATCGCACATTGCGCGCCCATCGACTTCGGAGCGCCCGGCCGACGCCAGAACCTCGGCCTTCGGCCTCGTACCCGACTGCGCGGCGTCAGCGTTGATGCGCAAACCACCGGCCACCCGCTGAGGCGAGCAGACCAGGCCGGCGCAACTGATCGTGGCGATCAAGCCCAGCAGACCGATTGCTCGTAACGGCCAGGGCCCGGACCGAGGGCTGCCCTGGAGACGCGCGGCATCGGCCACGTCCTTGCTGAGTCACGTCGAACGACTGCCCCTTGATGTGCTTACGGCGACGCCGCCGCAGCGACCGGAGGCGAAAGTGGTACAGCGCGTCGCCGCGTATCGCGCTCCCGGACAGCTGCGTGGCGGCTTGCGCCGCGCGGCATGTCGAACTGGCCGGCCCGGTGCCAGCGGACTTCAGTGGTGCTGGGCGTGGATTGGGGAAGGTGGTGTCCTACTCATGTACCAACCGTCGCAGCGGGGCCCGACAAGGTCCGACGGCCAGCCCGCTGTCTCCACGGCGGCGTCGTAGACGGCGTCACCGAACGTGACGATGGCCTGGTGCGGGTCGGCTGTCTCCCTGAGCGCGGCCCACGGCAGCAGAACCAGACCGGCGTCAGGATGCCAGGCCGCGCCGTCGACGCCCCAGGACCGGCCCTCGAGGCCGTCCGGCTGGGGCCAGATGTAGGCGTACATGCCCACATTCGGCGCCTCGGGACTTCCGAAGGCGAATCCCACCGCCACATACTCCTTGATCTGGGCGTTCTGCTGGAACGCCGGACCGTGGGGCGGCGGCGCCGTGGGCTGCGCACGGTGCCGCGTGGCGGAGAGGTCGAAGCCGCCCCACATCACACCGACCCGGGGGCGGTGACCTTGGAAGGGCGCCTGCCACGCCTCGAGCCCGCCGGCGGCGAGGTTCAGCGCGGTCCAGATCAGCCGAGCAGCGCGGTGATCCCAGTGGCGTTCGACGCGATCGTCCCCGAAGGTCGCCGGGGCATCGGGAATCTCGCAGATCAACGAGCTGCCCGGTCTGCGAACGCCGAGTTCGCCCACCACATTGCAGAACGACGCGTAGAACGCGGCCAGTGATGCGTCGGACAACGGCATGGTCCGTGAGCCCGAGTCCGCCTCGATGACCACGTCGCCATCGAGCAGGCGGTAATGCACGGTGAAGGTCACATCCTGCTTCCGGAGCGTCGGCGTCCTGAGCCCACGGGGCGTGACATCGAGGACGATGTTTCCCCAGCCGACTTCGAAAGGCTCGTCGAGCGTGTACTTGCCTGCGACCTGCACCAGCCGGTTCACGTAAGCGACCATGGGAGCCAGGTCCTCGTAGACCAGCACGGGCCACGCGCGGAGAGGCGTGCTCACGATGAACCTCCCAGTTTGTCGATGGAAACTGCGGGTCGCCATGGAAACACCGCGATGCCACCTCGTATTCGATCTCGTACGCCGACCAAGATTTTTCCTGCTCGGTGGTGTCACGCGTACTTCTTCTTGAGCGCCACTTCGAATAGCCGCTGGCGGCTGCGGCACCGAGTCTCACCGACCCGGCAGCTCCCATCAGGCGGTGCCCTTCTATTCCTTGCCGACCATGGCGGCGGGCCTGACGATGTGGTCGAAGTCCTCGGCGCTGATGTAGCCGGAGGCCAGTGCGGCCTCGCGCAGGGTGGTGTCCTCGTCGTTGGCCTTGTGGGCGATCGCGGAGGCCTTGTCGTAGCCGATCACCGGTGAGAGCGCGGTGACCAGCATGAGGGACCGGTCGACGTAGCTGTCGATCTGGTCCCGGTTGAGCTCGATGCCCTCGATGCAGTACTGGCGCGTCTTGGTGCAGGCGTCGGCGAGGATGGTCGCCGCATGCAGGAAGTTGTCGATGATGACCGGGCGCATGGCGTTGAGCTCGAAGTTGCCCTGCGTGCCGGCGAAGGCGATGGCCGCGTCCTCGGACAGCACCTGGATGCAGACCATGACCATCGCCTCGCACTGGGTCGGGTTCACCTTGCCCGGCATGATCGAGGAGCCGGGCTCGTTCGCCGGGAGGACGAGTTCGTCGAGGCCGCAGCGGGGTCCTGAGGCCAGCCAGCGGATGTCGTTGGCGATCTTCATCAACGGCACGGCCAGCGCCCTCAGCCCGGCGGAAGCGCCGACCATGGCGTCCAGGCCGCCCTGGGCGGCGAACTTGTTCTGCGCGGTGGTGAACGGGTAGCCGGTCGTCGTGGCGATCTCGGCTGCGACCTGCTCGCCGAATCCGGGCGGGGCGTTGAGCCCGGTCCCGACCGCGGTGCCGCCCATGGCGAGCTCGTACAGGCCCTCGGCGGACCTGGTGACCCGGTCGATGCCTTGTTGCAGCTGGTGGGCGTAGCCGGACCATTCCTGTCCCACGGTGAGCGGGACGGCGTCCTCCAGGTGGGTGCGGCCGATCTTCACCACGTCGTGCCACTGCCGTGCCTTGGTCTCGATGGCTTGCCGCAGGGCCTGCACGCCGGGGAGCAGGTGCTCGTGGATCTCCTTGACCGCGGCGATGTGCATGGCAGTGGGGAAGGTGTCGTTGGAGGACTGCCCCATGTTGACGTGGTCGTTGGGGTGGATCGGGGACTTGCTGCCCAGTTCGCCGCCGACCATCTGGATGGCACGGTTGCTGATCACCTCGTTGGTGTTCATGTTGGACTGCGTACCGGATCCTGTCTGCCACACGTACAGCGGGAAGTGGTCGTCCAGCCTGCCTGCGATGACCTCGTCGGCCACGCGCTGGATCAGGTCGGCCTTCCAGGCCGGCAGCCGCCCGGCGCGCCCGTTGACGAGGGCGGCGGCCTTCTTGACGTAGCCGTAGGCGTGGTAGACCGCTTTGGGCATCCGGTCGTCCCCGATGGAGAAGTGGATCAGGGACCGTTGTGTCTGGGCGCCCCAGTAGCGGTCCGCGGGTACGTCGATGCCGCCCATGGAGTCGGTCTCGCGCCGGGTGCCGGTCGCATTCAGGCCGATGGGGATGTCGAGGATCTTCGGGGCTTCGTCCTGACCGACCGGCCCGGACCGGTCGGCGGCGGAATGTGGTGGGGTCATGATGTGGCTCCGTCGGTGTAGACCGGCTGCCACATGGCCTCCCGCACTGCCGCTCCTGCGTCGGCCGTCTTGCGGGTGGCCACGCCGTCGTCGAGGGCCGCCTCGACCACCGCGGTCGCGGTGATCGCCGAGGACTCCCGAAGGTTCTTCACGGGCGGCAGCAGGGAGGCCCCCGGCCCCGTCGTGTCGACCTGGTCCGCGACCGCCTTCGCGGCCGCGAGCAGCATGCCCGCGGTCACCTGGGAGGCCCCGGACACGATCGTGCCCAGACCCAGTCCGGGGTAGAGCAGCGCGTTGTTGGCCTGCCCGATCCGGTAGGTCACGCCGCCGTACTCCACGGGCGGGACGGGGATGCCGGTCGCGACGAGCGCCTTTCCCCCGGACCAGGCGATGACGTCGGCGGGCATGGCCTCGATCCGGGAGGTGGGGTTGGAGATCGGGAAGATGATCGGCCGCTCGCTGCCCTCGGACATGGCCTCGACGACCTCGCGCGTGAACGCCCCATGCACGGTGGACGTGCCCAGCAGGATCGTCGGCTCGACCCGGCGAACCGTTTCCCGTAGCGAGATCGCGCCGTCGTCCCTCGCCCAGTCCGCGACCTCGGCCGGAACGCGCGCGTAGGTCTGCTGGAAGTCGCGCAGGTCGGTCATGTCCCGGGTGAGCAGCCCCTGCTTGTCGATGAGCCATACCCGGGCGGTGGCCTGCTCCGGACCCGCGCCGTCGCGGACCATCGCGTCGCGCAGCTGGTCGGCGATGCCCACTCCGGCGGTCCCGGCGCCGAAGACGACCAGCTTCTGGTCCCGCATCCGCACACCGCTGACCTTGACGGCGGACAGGGCGGCGGCCAGCGTGATGGCTCCGGTGCCCTGCATGTCGTCGTTGAAGATCCGATAGCGGCCGCCGTAGTGCTCCAGGATCCGCCGTGCGTTGCTGGGACCGAAGTCCTCGAAGTGCAAGAGCGCGTGGGGGAACGTGGACGATGCCGTCTCCAGGTACTTCTCGATGAACGCGTCGTAGTCGGCGCCGCGGACGCGGGGGTGGCGGTTGCCCAGGTACAGCGGGTCCTCCAGCAGCGACGCGCGGTCCGTGCCCACGTCCAGCGACACGGGAACGACGCGGCGCGGGTCGATGCCGGCGGCCGCGGTGTAGACGGCGAGCTTGCCGACCGAGATCTGGATCCCTCCCACGCCCCAGTCGCCGATGCCCAGGATCTCCTCTGCGTCGGTGCACACGATCAGGTCGACGTCCTCGGGCCCCAGCTGAAGCGTGGCGAAGGCCTTGTCCATGTCCTCGGGCCGGTCGATGGACAGGAAGACGCCGCGCGGGTGCCGGTACTCGTGGGAGTACTTCTCGATGGCCTCGCCCACGGTCGGGTCGTAGACGATCGGCAGCAGTTCTTCGAGGTGCTCGGTGAGGAGCTTGAAGTACAGGGTTTCGTTGCGGTCGTGCAGCTGTTCCAGGTAGACGTTCTTGGCCAGGTCGCTCCCCTGGGCCTGCATCTGCTGGTAGGCGCGCCGAACCTGCTGCTCCAGGGGCAGCACTTCGGAGGGCAGCCGGCCGGTCAGGCCGAGGGCCTCCCGTTCCTCCCGCGTGAAGGCCACACCACGGTTACGCAGCGGATCGACCAGGACGGCGGGGGTGGCCGGGGTCCGCGTGTGGCTCTCGGTCATGAGCTTCTCCTCTGTGCGCATGCCGTCTCATGTCCGACGCGGGGTGACCGTGTGGGCGTGCCCCGTGCCATGCGTGCTCGCACGTTGTTCGGTGGCGGGGACGCATTCCTCCAGGCCCACCAAGTAGATGCGCAGTTTCGAACGTCGCCGGACAGGTCGGCATCGCGCTCGTTGTTGGTTTACTGCCCGGAACCGCTCGTTGGCCAGGCCCATGGCGCAGACTTGACCGGCCGGCACGCGTACATGCGGCCATGGGCTCACGGTCCGGCGGAGTGTGAAGGTTCATGAGGACGGCCGCGTCCCGGCCGGCGAACGCCCGCAGGAACTCGCGCGGCGAGCACGCCGCCGACATCGCTGCAGCGCCTCATCGGCATGACTTCAGGCTAACCACCAGCCGACCGGCCAGCGACTTCAACCAAAGCGGAACCCATGGCTGCGAGCAGGCAGGAAGTGAGGGATTCACCCGGAAGCGGCCCGGGAGTGGCCGCAGCGAGAAGACACAAGCGTGATCGTCTGGCTGCGCCGGAGAGGCAGGCGTGGAGCGGCGCCATCAAGTTGACGTCGGACGCGGCAAGTTGACGTCGGACGCGGCAAGTTGACGTCGGACGCGGCAAGTTGACGTCGGACGCGGCAAGTTGACGTCGGACGCAGCCCGGGGATCGCAGGTTCGGTACCGCGATCAGAATCCATCGACTTCGACGACAGCCTCTGCGAAGGCCTGCGGAGCCTCCTGCGGAACGTTGTGTCCTACCTTGAGGGTCTGGTGCGCGTATTTACCCGCGAACTTCTTGCGATAGGCCGATCCATTTCCCGGGGGTGTGAACGGATCGTGCGCTCCGTCAATGGTAATCGCCGGCACCTTGATAACTGGGGCCGCAGCGAGACGTTTTTCGATGGCCTCGTACTGGGACTCGCCCTTGGCCAAGCCAAGCCGCCAGCGATAATTGTCGATCACGATGCTGACGTAATCGGGGTTGTTGAAAGCCTCTGCCGTGCGGTCGAAGGTCGCCTCATCGAAATTCCATGTCGGAGAGTTGAACTTCCACACCAGCTTGGCCAAATCGCGTCGGTACTCCTTGAGGCCCAGCACACCTCTCTCCGTGGCGAAGTAATACTGGTACCACCATGCCCATTCACTCTTCGGTGGCGTCGGCAGTTTGTTGGCTTCGACATTGACGATCAAATAGCCGGTGACAGAGATCAGTGCCTTGCAGCGCTCCGGCCAAAGAGCCGCTATGATGTCGGCCGTCCGTGCCCCCCAGTCGTAGCCGGCGAGGATGGCCTTATCAATCTTGAGAGCGTCCATCAGGGCGATGACATCGAGAGCGAACACCGATTGTTGGGCGTTCCTGGGTGTTTTGCTTGAAAGGAATCGCGTTGTGCCATGGCCGCGCAGATAAGGGACGACCACCCTGTACCCCTTCGCTGCGAGCAAGGGCGTGACCGCAACATAACTGTGAATGTCGTAGGGCCAACCGTGTAGCAGTATGACCGGCCGCCCATTCGCAGGTCCGGATTCGACGTACCCCACGTCCAGGTCCCCGGCATTGATCTGCTTCACTGGGCCAAAGGATGCGCCAGCCCCAGGATTGGCTCCGGGAGACACCACAGGTTTTCCCATTTCGGACTGCGCTTGTGCTTCACCAGTCATGCCGAGTTGGGCCGCCACAGCAGCCGCGGCAGTGGCGCCAAGGAAGTGGCGACGAGTGTGTGCGATTCCCTCAGGTATTTCCATCGGTGAATCTCCTCGTTTGAGGCGACACTGGCAGGTCGGTGAATGATGTGACGCAGCGAAAGCGTCGGGAATCGCGTTCGCTCGACGTCCGAACTCGGGGACGATGCGTCTCCGCGGACCTCTTCTCCGGCACCTCCTCGTCGTCACCCAACACCTGTCAGAGTGACGGCGCAACAGTGGCGAGCCATACGCTGCTCCGCCAGAGTGATTCAGCGCTCCGATACATTTTCCGCGGGGTGGCCACGCCGATCGACATGACCTGATTGCATTCGGCCGATGCCAGTACTGACCAGCCATCTCGGCCTGCTGGATGACCTCATCGAACACGGCAGCCGCCGCGCTCGGCTCTCGACTTTGCGGCGAATCGCGATCATGAACCGTTATCGACTCATCACGCAGGGTGCAAGTCGGGGTATTCAGGTACAAATCACACCTCGGCGCCAACTCGCCGTGTCGGATCACGCAAGGCGTTGACCTGCATGATCACGATTTGCCGCAAAGTCGAGTGGCATGGGAGGCGGCGGCGGTCCAGGATTGGCGGCAACTGGAGGTCCCCGTCGGCGTCACCGGGGGTCCAGGCTCAGAGCAAGAAGGGGTTGCCGTCACAGTGATCGACACGGACGAGCTGGCCAAGCGGAACGCCGGGTTCGCCGACGGCGGATCATTCGCCAACCTCAGGCTCATGCCCAGTGGCAGTCTGACGGTCATCGGATGCGTCGACCCTCGTGTCGACCCGTCCGACGTGCTCGGGCTCAAGCTCGGCGAGGCAGCGGTGATCCGCAACGTCGGAGGGCGGGTCACGCCCGCGACACTCCGGACGCTGGGGATGCTCTCGAAGGTCGTGCAGGCCCGCACGGGCGGCCCTCGCACGGGCGACAACCACTATGCGGTCCTGCACCACACCGACTGCGGGATCACGGACCTGGCCGCGTTCCCCGAGCTGCTGGCCGATTACTTCGAAGTTCCGGCCGGAGACCTGGACGCCAAGGCGGTCACCGACCCGGTCGCCGCCATCCGCGTCGACGTCGAAATCCTCGAGCAGAAGCTTCCGGCCGGAGTCTTCGTCTCAGGGCTCGTGTACGACGTGGCCACCGGGCTCATCGACGTCGTCGTCCCGCCCGCGCGAGTGGAAGCATGACACCGCGCGGCGCCTGCGGCCGGTCCGGCCGGCGCGACCGCCGTGGGCCTGCGGCTTGTGCCGGGATCTGTTTCTCTGGCCGGTCGTATCGGCGGGGAGGCGCTTTCTAGCATGTGCGACGATCACGGGCACTCGGCGGCCGAGGCGGCGTGGTCAGCGCCTCGCGTCGCGGAGGGACCGGCCGTTGACCCGGTGACGCTGCCCGAGGTCGACGAGGTCAGGGTCACGACGATGGTCGACAACACCTTCGACGCCCTGCTGGCCTCTGCCGAAGGCATCACCCGGGCGTCGATGGGCGCCGGGCGGACCGCCGCGCGGCAGTTCGCCGGCGGCGAGGCCCTCGCGGGGCTGCGTGCCGAGCACGGCTTCTCCGCCCTGGTCACCGTCCAAAGCGGTAACGCGAGCAGCACGCTGCTGTTCGATACCGGCGCGTCGCCGGACGGGCTGGCGGTGAACGCCGAGCGTCTTGGCATCGATGTCGGCGACCTGCAGGGCGTCGTGCTCAGCCACGGACACTTCGACCACGCGGGCGGCTTCGACGGCCTGGCCCGGCTGCGCGGGCGCTCCGGCCTGCCACTGACCGTCCACCCCGCGGTCTGGACCCGCCGCCGCCTGGAACTACCCGCCGGCCAGGGTCTGGAGATGCCCACGCTGTCACGGGGTGCCCTGGAACGCGAAGGGTTCGAGGTAATCGAGCGGCGGCAGCCGTCGCTGCTGGCCGGTGGCATCCTGATCACCGGCGAGGTGGACCGCGTCACCGAGTTCGAGCACGGCATGCCGCCGGCACACCAAGCCTGGGACGGGAGCGGCTGGCGACACGACCCCACCGTCATCGACGACCAGGCACTCGTCATCAACGTGCGCGGCCGGGGACTTGTCATCGTCACCGGGTGCGGCCACGCCGGAGTGGTCAACATCATCCGGCACGCCATGAGGCTGACCGGCGTCAGCAAACTGCTGGCCCTCATCGGCGGCTTCCATCTGATCGGCCCCGCCTTCGAGCCGGTCATCGGCCCGACGGTGGCCGCGCTCACCGAACTCGCACCCGAGCTGATCGTCCCCGGTCACTGCACCGGCTGGCGCGCCCAGCACACCCTCGCCGCAGCCCTCCCGGACGCATGGGTGCAGACCAGCGTCGGAACCACCTACACACTCAGCGCCCCACAGGCGGGTGATGCCTGATCCCGGCTCAGCAGTCCCGGCTCAACCGGTGCAACAGGAAGTGCAGCTTCGGCGGTACGCGAACGGGCTTCCAGGGGTACCTCGGATGGCACCCGGGGCGGTGGAAGCCGGCCGGCTCTCGAGTCTGCGGAGAATCGGGATCGTGAACGAGGTCGGCAGGCTCTCGTCCGGGTGAGTCCGGGCTGACGAGCGAACGGTCGGGCTGGATGTGAAGAACCATCAGCGGTGCTGATCCATGGCCTCGATGTGAGGAACGGCCGCTGATGGTTCCGGGGATGGCGCTACCGGCGTCGTTGCTGCTGGTCCTGCAGGTCACCCGTCCGTGCTTCACCAAGCACTCGTTCGAGACGTTCTGCCACCTGGCGGCCGGGATGGTCGCGCAGACGGGTAGGCGGACGGTCACCGGGATGCTGACCGGGGCGGAGCTGTCACGACTGTGGCCGCACCGCAGGGCGCATGCCTTCTTCTCGCGGGCGTCCTGGTATCCCGACCGGCTCGGCCTGCGGCTGGCCCGCGGGGTCGTCAAGGCTCTGCTGCCGGTGGACGTGCCGGTCCCGGTGGTCATCGACGACACCCTGCTGCACCGGGTCGGGAAGAAGGTCTTCGGGGTGCTGTGGGCTCACGACGGCTCCGGGCGGGGCAAGGACAAGCTCAAGTTCGGCAACACCTGGGTCATCTGCGCGGTCGTGGTCCGCCTGCCGTTCCCGACCAAGCCGATCGCGCTGCCGGTGGCCGCCCGGCTGTGGCGGGGCAAGGGCACCGCCTCCCGCACCGACCTGGCCCTGGAGATGGTCCACGACCTGGCCGCACTCTTCCTCGACCGCCCCTCCACGTCACCGGCGACGCCGCCCACCACTCCGGCAAGGTCGCCGACCTGCCCGGAACCGTCACCTTCACCACCCGGCTGTCACGCAGGCTGTCCTCGCCCCCTTTCGCCGAATTTCGGGTTCGCCAGGCACCAGGACAGCGGCATGCCCTCGGCGGTGGTGACCAGGTAGAGCCGGAAGCCCCAAAAGAAGCGGGAGTGGCTGCGGCAGTGGCCGCATCCGGCGTGCCCGGCCGGCTCGGAGCGTTTGACGGTCCCGCGGGAGGCCGCGCTGGGCAGTGGTGTGGATTCGATCAGCCGCAGGCTGTCGTTCCAGGTCGGCACCTGCCGGGCCGGGGCTTCGATCACGCGGCTGATCAGCGGACCTGCCCTGTTGAGCCGTCGCAGCGCCGACGGCTCGTCGGGCTCCAGTTGCGCCCTGGCGGTGCGCGCCGCAGGCTGCCCCTATGGACCGCACCGCGGCAGCCGGTGTGCTGCCCATTCTGGTGACGGGCGCGGCGGGCAGCGTAGGCGCGGTCGGACGATCCGCAGTCGAAGGCCTTCGGCAACGGGGCCTGCCCGTCCGGGCCATGGTGCGTCGCGATGACGAGCGGGCCCAGGCGCTGCGCGCGACGGGCGCCGAGGTCGTCGTCGGAGACCTGACGCGCGCGGGCAACATCGCCGACGCGCTGGCCGGCTGCGGACGTATGTACTTCGGCATGGGCGTGTCGGCGCAGTATCTGGAGGCTGCCGTGACGGCGGCGGCCGTCGCGCGCGCGTACGGACGCCTGGAAGCGTTCGTGAACATGTCGCAGCTGACGGTCTCCGAGATGGACCTCACCAGCACCTCCGAGTCGGTTCAGCACCGCCAGCAGTGGCTGATCGAGCAGGTCCTCGACTGGTCGGGCCTGCCCGTTGTCCAGATCAGGCCCACCGTGTTCCTGGAGAACCCGCTGCTCCGTGTCGGCTTCTCCTCGATCGCGAGGAACGGAAGCATCAGACTGCCCTTCGGCCGGGCGAAAACCTCCCCTGTGGCGGCCGGCGACGTCGCCGCGGTCGTGGAGGAGATCCTGGCCGACCCGGCCCCGCACATCGGCCGGATCTATGAGCTGACCGGCCCGCGCTCGGAGGACATCGCCGCCATGGCGGCGGAGGTCTCCGCAGCTCTGGGACGACCGGTCGGTTACACCGACGTCCCACTGCAGGAATGGATCGACGACGATCTCAGGCCGCTGGGGCTGCCCGACCACGTCTTCCAGCACACCGCCACCATGGCTCGCCTTCATGCGGAGAATCGCTACGACCGCAAGGCGGAAGGGGTCGAGCAGGTCACCGGGCGGCCTCCATCGGGGGTGGCCGATTACGTCCGGAAGAACCCCAGCCTCTTCACCCCCTGAAGCCGCGTCCTCGGCGTGCGTTGTCCAGCAGATGGCCGACAACGGCACCCGTCCCATTGACGACTCTGCCGCCGGCGCCCTGTCCGTCCATCAAGACGGACACTCCGTGGCCGCTGCCTGTGGCGTCGCCCCGAGGTTCTCGCCCTACTGCGGCACATCGCGGCTCAGGATGGATGGAAGACACTGCTTGGTTGCCGTGCCACCACCTCACCGAGGCGGATTGCGATGATTCAGATGCGTCGGTTCACCGCGTGGTTGCGCCGCCGGGATCCGGGCCTCGCCGCCATGCGGCGGGCGGCCAGGACCGCGGTGGTGATGCCGTCCCTCTTCGCGCTGTGCACCCAGGTCTTCCACGCGCCGGTCACGGGCACCTTCGCCGCGTTCGGCGCGTTCGCGATGCTCTTGCTGGTCGAATACACCGGCCCCGTGGTGCAGCGGCTGCGCGCGCAGGCGGCGCTCGGCGCGGCCTGGCTGGTGCTGGTCTCACTGGGCACCCTCGCGTCGCGGTCGGTCTGGAGCGCGACTGCCGCGACGCTGGTGGTGGGCTTCGTCGTGCTCTTCTCGGGCGTGGTCAGCTCGGTCCTGGCCGGCGCCACGACGTCGCTGCTGTTGGCGTTCATCCTGCCGGTGTCTGCGCCCGCTCCCCCGGCCCAGCTGCCCGACCGGCTGATCGGCGTGGTGCTGGCGGCCGGGACGTCCGTGCTCGCGGTCTGGCTGTTGTGGCCGAGGACGCAGGCTGATCCGCTCAGCGCGCCGGCGGCTCGGGTCTGCCGGGCTGCGGCGGTGCAGTTGCGCACCGATGCGGACTACTTCACGGGCCGTGCCGCCGGCCCCGCCTTCGGGGAGTGCCGTGCCTGCGCCCAGGAGACCAGGTCGAGCACACAGAAGCTGCGGCAGGCGTTCACCGCCACCCCCTACCGGCCCACCAGTCTCTCCACCGGGTCCCGGGCACTGGTCCGCCTGGTCGACGAGCTGACCTGGCTGAGCGCAATCCTCGCGGAGGCCGCCCCCGCCGTCGAGGACGGTTCGACGGGCACCCGGCAGTCCTCAGTGGTGCGCAAGGCCGCTGCCGCCGTACTGGAACTGGCGGCGAAGATGCTCGATGATCCGCGCATCACGCCGGGCCGCCTGCGCGCCGGGGTGGAGGAGCTCCGTCATGCATTGACCGCGCTGGAGGACGGGGCAGTCAACCGGCTGCCGATGCCGGACGGCGGCTCCGGTGGCAGGCGTGGCCTCGACACCTTGGTCGACAGCCTCGACGTCACCTTCCGGGCTCAGGAGGTGGCCTTCGTCGTCCTGCAGATCGCCCGGAACGTCGACATCGCCCGGACCGCCGATCACCGCAGCTGGCCGGACCGCCTGCTCGGCCGCGAGCCCGGATCCCCGACCGGTCGCCTGACCAGCGCCACGGAACGCGCCGCCGCACATGTCGAGCCGCACTCCGTATGGCTGCACAACAGCATCCGCGGCGCCATCGGCCTGGGCATCGGCATCGCGCTGGCCGACGTGACCGGCGTCCAGCACGGCTTCTGGATCACGCTGGGCACCCTGGCGGTGCTGCGTTCCAACGCCCTCAGCACCGGGCAGAACGTCTTCCGCGCCCTCGGCGGCACCCTGGCCGGCTCGATCCTGGGCGCCGGTCTGCTCCAGCTCATCGGACACAACACGACCGTGCTGTGGATCCTGCTGCCCGTCGCAGTGATGGCCGCAGGCGTCGTCCCGGCCGCGATCTCGTTCGCCGCCGGGCAGGCGGCCTTCACGCTCACCCTGGTCGTCCTGTTCGACATCGCCCGGCCGGCGGACCTGTCGGTCATCCTGTTCCGTATCGAGGACATCGCGCTCGGCTGTGCGGTGAGCCTGGTCGTCGGCCTGCTCTTCTGGCCGCGCGGCGCGTCCGCCGCCCTCGCCAGGGCGCTGGCGGAGGCGTATGTCGACAGCGCGCGCTATGTGCTCGGGGCGGTGGGCTATGCGGTGTCCTGCTGTACTTTCAGGCCCGAAACCATCGAGCGCCCGCGGGAGGGCCGCCGGGCGGCGGCCGCGGCGCGCCGACTGGACGACGCCTTCAGGACCTACCTGGCCGAGCGCGGAGCGAAGGACGTCTCGTTGTGCGAGACGACGACTCTGGTCACCGGTGTCGTGGGGCTCCGTCTGGCCGCCGACGCGGTCCTGGAGCTGTGGCGGCGGGCCCCGGTCGGCCGGCCGCTCGAGGACCGCGCCGCCGCGCAGAGGGAGCTGCTGGTCATGGCGGAACGGGTCTTCCGGTGGTACGAGAGTCTGGCCGGGGGGCTGGAGAGCGAAGGGCCGGTGCCGGAGCCGCTGGAGTCCGACCGGGAGCACAACGCCCGGCTGGTCGAGGCGGTCCGCCGGGACCTGCGTGGTGCGGACGGGCGGGCGGCGGGGACCGGCATCCGCATCATCTGGACCGGCGACCATCTGGAAGCAGTGCGGCGGCTCCAGCCGCCCATCGCGGCGGCGGCCGGTCACGCCGACGCGCGCGGTGCCGTGATGGGATCAGTTTGACTCCGCAGGTGCCGACGACCCACCCAGTCGCGCTTGGCCAGGGCCTGACGGGCGGAGTGGCCCTCGGCCCAATCGGCCGGCCTGGCCGAAGATGACGGTCGTGTCTACCAGGACAGCGTCGTGCGCGCCGGAGATGAGCATGCTGTTCATGACGGACCACATCGGCTTGCCCCTGTCCCCCTGCGCAGGCGCTCCGGCGAACGGACGCATGGGAGCCACATGGACGTCGACACTGAGTCCGCTGTCCTTGGTCATTGCAGGGTTCCTTTCGGGAAGCCACGAGGCGCTGTGACTGCATGGTGCGCGCACAGGCTGCGCAAAGCGGCGGCAGGAGCGGGTTCAGATCGTCGCGGTGCACAAATCGGTACCGGACATCACTGTTGATCACTTATTCGGACGCCTCGGTCGATATGGTCGGCGCGGATCAGCTCTATCTCGGCACCAAGGCCACGCTCGGCACAGAAGTCCAGCATCTTTTCCTTCTCCACGTCTGGAGCCAAGGTGGAGGCGAAGAAGGACTCCTGACCAAGCTGATCGGCAACGCCTACGCGGACCTCGCGGCGGCCGTCGGCGTGGCGACACAGCTCTCGGCGGACCGGCCACCCCGCACCCGACTGCTCGCGCTCGCCGCCGCCTGCCGCGACTGGGCGGTCGTCGAACCCTACCGGTATCTGCTGATCGAGGGCACGTCCGTGCCCGGCTACGCCGCCCCCCGCCGACACGGTCGACAGCGCCCGCGCCGTCCCCGGCCCGTTTCTGCCCGTCTTCGCGGGCGCGCGCCCCGCGGCGTCCGTGGCGCCGCTCGTCGAGCAGATGGCGGCGTGGTCGCGGCAGGACGAGGCGGTCGCCGCGCGGATACGCACGCAGGCGCCCGACGTGGCGGAGGACGGGCACGGGGTGGCGCTGGCCGACGCCCTGTGCGCCTGGCCGCAGATGCACGGCGTCACCAGCCTCGAGGTGTCGGGTCAGTTCGCCGGGATGGGCCACGACGGCGCCACCTTTGGTCAGCCACAACGGGCTGCTGCGGACGGAAATCGCCGTGGAGAGACGGCGGGTGGACCTGGGCGGCCACAAGTTCTGAGCTCTCACCTACAACGGCGGCTACATGCCGCCCACGCTGCGGATCCGGCCGGGGACAAGCTGGAGCTGTCGCCACCCGCTGACGTTCTGACGTCGTCCGACATCGGTATCAGCCAGCCGCGGCACGACCTCCGTCATGCCGCCCTTCGTCATCCGGAACAACTTCAGGACGAAGTCCTCCAGGACCGGATCCCATGCAGGTCCCGTACTGACTGCAAGGCATCGTCTGCCGAGTGAGAAACCCGCTGATCACCAAGTAGGCAGGACGCCTGGCCAGCGCTGTCCGGCCTCAGCTTCGGCAAGAGACGAGCCCGCACCATCCCCCGATTACAAGATCCGGGCCAGTCACGGGCCAAGGCACTGCGGACTGCCCCGATCTACCTTCATTTCTGCAAGTCAGCGGGTATCACACTCGTGTACCACCAGCAGACGAAGAACCTGCTGGTGGCGCTCAGACGCAGTACTGAGACGCAGCACTGCGCTCATCGAGCCAAGAAGATCGGCGCTCACCAGCCGGCAACTACGGCACTCAAAGCTTGTTGACTCTCCACAACAGGACACGGCGAGCGCCACGTTCACGCGCCGGCGGGCGGCGCAACCGTCCGCCAGGTCAGCACTCGTCCGGCCGCTATCGATCCCGCAAAGACCGCCATGTGCTACAGAGCTGCGAGAGCGCCCCAACCGCACCTGACGGAATATCAGCAAAGTCAGCATCAGGTCAGCAAAAGCACTGCCACAGCCGCTCACAGACGGCCACACCATGGAATCGCCCGCCACCGCCACTCAGGTCCGCAACCCGCTCAGCCGTCCTCCCGCGAGCGATCAAGAAGTGGGAGGCAGCACCCAACCACCTCCCACCCGCCGGCCGCCGACGCTCAGACGTTTCCGCAGGTCAGCGCACCCTTCCCCGGGGTTTCAACGGGACCGGCGGGAGCTCCGGAGCGGGCAGCGGAGCCCCGTCGTACCCCTTCACCTCCCCGAACCGAGACCCTTCCATCCAGTCCCGGCGGGCCTGCACGATCTCCTCCTGAGACCGTCCGATCCAGTTCCAGAACATAGCGGACCCTGCCTGCATCAGTGCAGGTCAGCGGCGTTCCGGACCGCCGACGGTCAGCAAACCGTCAGCATCGGTCCCGGAGGAGTCAGCAACCGTGAGTGCCGCAGTCCTGGTTCGTGGGATGGGGCCGTTCTTCAAGGACTGTGAGCATCCGCGGTCGCGGTGGTCGAAGTGCCCTCATCCGTACAAGATCTGGTATCGGTCCATGGCCGGGAGGCAGGTGAGGAGTCCGGGTTCGCGACCCAGGACAAGGCCATCGCGCGTTTGACGGAGGTCCACAACACGCAGAAGGCGGCGCCGCGGGGGCAGGCGAAGGCGGAGCGGATCGCCAGGTACGGGGGGCGATGCGGTTCGAGGAGTACGCCGCCCAGGGAAGGCCGGGCAGCGGGACCTGGGGACGGCGTCGGTGGTGCACCTGGAGTCGCTGCCGGCCATCCGCCTGCTGCCGCTGCTGGGCAGCCGGCAGGTGAGTACCTTCGACCACAAGGTCGTCGAAGCCTTCATCCCGGGCATGGAGCGCAACGGCGTGGGCCTGGCCGCGCAGGCGAACGCGTTCGACAAACCGAAGGCGATCCTGCTGGACGCGCACCGGCTGGGGCTGTTCGACGACGATCCCGTCTCCGGTGTGAAGCCGCCGCAGTACGACCGTCTTCGGTTGGCTGACCCGCTACAACACCCGCCGCAGGCACTCCGCCAACGGGCGCCTCAGCCCCGACGATTACGAACACCAGCACCACACGGCCAAGCTCACGCTGGCCGCATGACACACGAACGCGTGTCCACCATCACGGGGGAAGGCCGCCGAACACAGTGACGTCGTCGCGGCAGCCGCACACTCCGCAGAGCAGACCCAACGCGAGGTCACCGCAAAGGCCGCGGTGGCGGCCAGCGGTGCGCGTGCCGGACGGCCTCGGCCCGTCCCGGGCCGGCGCGGTACGGAACCAGGCAGCATCACGCCACCGATGCGGTGGCCGGGCGCTCCCGCGGCCTGGACAGCCGGATCGCGGGGCCAGGGCACGTCTTCCGGGCGGCCCGGTGCGGGGCCGCCCGGGATGTCATACGTCCGTGACGCGGAGCCCGGCGTGTGCCTTGTAGCGGCGGTTGACGGAGATCAGGTTGGCGACCAGCGCCTCCACCTGGTGGGCGCCTCGCAGCCGCCCGGCATAGACGCCCCGCATGCCCGGGATGCGCTCGGCCAGCGCCTGCACCATCTCCACGTCGGCGCGGACCTCGCCGAGCACCATCACGTCGGTGTCGATCCGGTCGATCTCCGGGTCCTGGAGCAGTACCGCGGACAGGTGGTGAAAGGCCGCGGTGACCCGGGAGTCCGGCAGCAGGGCCGCGGCCTGCTCGGCGGCGCTGCCCTCCTCGGGCTTCAGCGCGTAGGCGCCCTGCTTGTCGAAGCCGAGCGGGTTGACGCAGTCCACGACGAGCTTGCCGGCCAGTTCCCCGCGCAGGGACTCCAGGGTCGTGCCGTGGCCCTCCCACGGCACGGCGACGATCACGATGTCGCTGCGGCGGGCGGTCTCGGCGTTGTCGGCGCCCTCGACGCCGTACCCGGTCTCCTCGGCGGCGGCCCGGGCGCGTTCGGCGGCACGCGAGCCGATGATCACTTTCTGGCCGGCCCGGGCGAGCCGGTGGGCGAGGCCCTTGCCCTGCGGTCCGGTGCCGCCGAGCACGCCGACGACGAGCCCGGAGACGTCGGGCAGGTCCCAGGGGTCCTTGGCGGGGGCCTTCGCGGGGGCGGGGGGCGTTGCGTCTGGTGTGCTCACGTTGTGTTCCTCCTTGTGAGGGGCAGGGGCGGACAGCACGGTCGTCCGGGCTGTCCCCGGGAATCCGGGGGAGGGTCGGGCCGGGGCGACGCCTTCCTCGCGTGTGCCTGGATCTCCGGGGGCCAGGCCCTGCCCAGCGACAGGCCGCCGTCGACGACGATTTCCTGTCCGGTGAGGAAACTCGACGCGTCGGAGGCGAGGAAGGCCGCCACGGCGGCCAGGTCCTGCGGCTCGCCGCTGCGGGGGACCGGCTGGAAGTCGCGCAGGCTCTCCCGTACCCGTTCGACGCTGCCGTCCAGGGCCGATCCCGTGAGACCGGCGCCGTGGCCGACGATGCGGGTGGCCACGCCGCCGGGCGTCATCGCGTTCACCCGGATTCCGTGGGGGGCGAGTTCCACCGCGCTGCTGCGGGTCAGCTGGACAACGGCGGCCTTGGCCGCGCCGTAAGGGTGGGGGCCGTAACCAGCCCTCAGGCCGGCGACGCTGCCGGTGTTCACAATGCTGCCGCCGCCGTGGTCGCGCATGACCCGGGACGCGTGCTTGATGCCGAGGAAGGCGCTGCGGCACAGCAGCCGGAAGACTTCGTCCCACTCGTCGGCGGGATGTCCTCGGCGAAGCGCCAGGACCCCACCCGGCCGGCGTTGTTGACCAAGCAGTCCAGGCGTCCCCGAGTGGCCGCCGTGTCCGTCACCGCCGCGGCGATGTCCTCCTCGCGGGTGACGTCGACGCGGCGGAACACCGCCGCGTCACCGAGCTCCTCGGCCAGCTCGCGGCCCCGTTCCTCATCGACATCGGCCACCACCACGAAGGCCCCCGCGTCGACGAAGCGGTGGCAGATGCCCGCCCCGATTCCGCTGGCGCCTCCGGTGACCAGGGCGACCTTTCCCTGCAGTGAGTGCACGATGGGACCTCTCTCCTCGCCTTGCGTGACCTGCCCGGGGTGTCGGGTACCTCCGGGGACGAGGCTCCTGGCGGGCCGTTCCTCCCGGGTGCTCGTCTGCCGTCCCGGCGTCTTCACTCCTGCGCGCTCCGGTGCAGCGCGGCCACCAGGGCGGGCACCTCGGCCAACGCGCGCAGGGCGTCGTTGAGGTGCGTGCACCCGGCGGTGCCGCGCAGCACCCTGGGCACGGTGGTGCGCAGATCCGCCAGGGGTGTCCCGAGCAGACGGTCCAGGTTGAGCACGGCCAGGGGGCACTCGTCGTAGGGCAGGATGCGCGGCTCGGCCCGCAGGGTGAGGAGGGCACCGGTGCGTGCGTGGGCCGTGGCGTGCAGCCGGTATTCGTGCACAGCCCTCCTACCGCCCTCGGGCACCGTCGCGCTGTCCTGGAACATCGCGTCCACGCCGATGACCTCGCCCGGTGTGACGTCGATGCGCCGGGCCCGGCGCATCGACGGTTCGGTGGGTGCGGCCAGTTCGTGCCAGCCCGCCGGGTCGTCGGGGTGCGGCAGCGGTACGACCCGGCGTGTCCGGTCGCCGCCTTTCCGGACGTGGTCGGGGCTCAGGGCGCTGGATCCGGGCATGAATCCCGTGCAGACGCCTTCCTGCGGGCGCGCCGCGACCCGGTGTGTGCCGGGCCCGGCAGACGGCCACCGGGTCTCGGCGAAGTCTGCGATCAGTGATACCGCGGCGAGATCGTCCAGCATGAGGTACAGCGAGGTCCCGGTGTCCCGTTCCCGCGGCAGGGCCTGCGCCAGCCGGGTGCGGAATCCGCCGCCGCAGCGGGCGCCGGTGAGGAGGGCCAGTTCGCTCCTGGCCGGGGTCGACTCGATCTCCTCGATCACCCGGCTCGCCGGTGTGAACCGGACGCGCAGCCGGTCCTCGGCGACGACGAGCGGGGGCCGGCCGTCGGCCGGGGTGTAGAGGTCGCGGGCCCGCCCGTCGATGTGGAGCCCGGTGCCGAATCCTCCGGGCCACCGCGTGTCGAGCGTCGAGGTCCGGCGCACGCTGCCCGGGCGGCGGACCGGTGACGGCCCGAGCGGGCCGGCGGGCTGCGGTGCCGGAGGGTCTTCGATGGTCATGGGTGCCTCTTCGTCGATGAGGGTCTCACGCTCTTCACGCCTGCATCCCCAGGGGAGGCAGGTGTGAGCCGGTGCCGTCCTCCCCGTGGGGCGGCCCGCCGCCCGCGCTCGCCCGGAGCCTCGCCGCCGTACGCGGGGGTGTTCCCGCTCCGTGCCGGCTGCTTTCCCCGACCGGCGGGGAAAGCCGGGGGAGGCGGTCCGGGCCGCGGCCGCCGGTCCGGGTCAGGCGTGGCCGTCCCCCCATTTGCTCTCCGCGATGCCGGTCAGCCGACGGTGGTCGAGCTTTCCGTTGTCCGCGCGTTCCAGCGAGTCGACGTAGGCCATGTGCTTGGGCACCTTGTAGCCCGCCAGGTGCGCGCGGGCGTGGGTGTGGAGTTCCTCCTCCGACGGCGGCCGCTCCCCCGCCCGGAGAAGGGCGACGACCTTCCTGCCGAGGCGTTCGTCGGACACGCCGAGGACCGCGGCGTCCGCGATGCCCGGGTGCTGCTTCAGGACCTCTTCGACCTCTTCGGCGAACACCTTCTCCCCTCCGGTGTTGATGCAGCTGGAGCCACGGCCGAGGAGCTGGATCCGCCCGTCGGCGTCGAGTTGGGCCAGGTCGCCGGGAACGGACCAGCGGCGTCCCGCGGCCTCGACGAAGACCTGGGCGGACTTCTCCGGGTCGTTGAGGTACCCCACCGGGATCCAGCCTGTGACCGCGAGGCGACCGACCTTGCCGTCGCCGGGTTCGGCGAGGGTTCCGTCGTCGAGCAGCACGGCGGCCCGGTCGGAGGGCACGAACGAGCCGGTGTCGGCCACGTCCCCGCGCACGGACACCGTCGAGGCGACGGCGGAGGCCTCGGAGGAGCCGAGTCCGTCCAGCAGGCGCGCCGCCGGCATGTGGTTCAGGAGCCCTTCCTTGACCGGGCGGCTCCACATCACGCCGGAGGAGAACACGGCGCGCAGGCCGTCGAGGCGCCACCGTCCGGGGTTCTCGTCGAGGGCGGCGAGCATCGGCCGGGCGAAGGCGTCGCCGACGATCGCGAGGGACTGGACCCGTTCGCCGTCCATGACGTCGAGGAGCTGTTCGGCGTCGAAGCGCGCCCCCGGGGTCATGACGAGGGTGCCGGCCCCGCTGAGTGCCGAGATGGCGTAGAAGAGTCCGGCGCCGTGCATGAGCGGGCTCGCCACCAGGGAGCGGATCTCCCGGGTGAGTCCGGCCAGGTGCGCCTCGACGGCCTCGCGGTCGCCGTGGTCGGGCAGCGGTCGGGGGTTCTGCGCGTTGAGCAGGGAGAGGATGTCGCCCTGGCGCCACATCACGCCCTTGGGGTGTCCGGTGGTGCCGCCGGTGTAGATGAGGATCAGGGAGTCCTCGCGTCCGCCGCCGTGCGGCCGCGGGGGGTGCGCGTCCAGTTCGCGGGTGTAGGAGGGGGCCCAGTCGGTGCCCTCGCCGACCTCGAGCCAGAGCCGCACGCCGGGCAGGCGGTGGCGCACCCGGTCGACCCGCTCGCGGAACTCGGCGTCGAAGACGACCGCCTTGACGTCGGCGTCGGCCCAGATCTGCACCAGTTCGTCTTCGACGTAGCGGTAGTTGGTGTTCATCGGGGCGAGGCCCGACTTGCCGGCGGCGAAGAAGGTCTCCAGGTACTCGGGACCGTTGCGCATGTACTCGGCCACGACGTCGCCCGCGGTGAGGCCCGCGGATTCCAGCACCGTGGCGAGCCGGGCCGCGCAGTCGTCGAAGTGCGCCCAAGTGCCTCGTCGTCGCCCGTGAACGAACGCCGTGCGCTCGGGGTGCACACGGGCCACGGCCTCGAAGACACTCGCGAAGTCCCAGCCTGCCATGTCAGCCCTTTCGCGTCATGCCGCCGCCCGGAGCGGTGGCCGTCATCCCATCCGAAAATATCCTACAGACGTTAGATAATAACCTCAAGGCTTTAGGTTAAGGAGAAGGTTCTTCACGGTCGGCGAGGCCCGGCGGGGCGGGGGTGACCGACACCGGGACGGCCGTCAGGGTCGGCATGCGGTTGACCGCCTGGGCGCCGTGGTGCAGGGAGGTGAGCCGGTTGACGTTGCTGCCCGTCGTCCGCGGGTCCCCGCCCGTCTCCAGGCCTCCCCAGCCGTGGGTCATCGACAGGACCCCCGGTCGCATGCTCGGGTCCTCGTGCGCCACGGCCTCGAGCGTTCCGTGCGGCGAGCGGATCGTCACCGCGGCGCCGTGCGTGATGCCCAGGTGCGCCATGTCCTGCGGGTGCAGGTGGGCCGGGTTGTACGACTGCGGGGGCAGGCCGACGACCGCCGACCCGAGGGAGTTGACCACTTCCCGCATCCGCCGCACGACCAGCCGCAGCGGGAACTCCTCGGCGTCCTCGCCGCCCGCCGCCCCACCCTCGCCCGCCCCGCCCTCGGCCCCCGCGGACCGGGCCCCCACGGGTACCGTCGCGGCGACGGGCGCCAGCGCGGCGGCGAGTTCCGCGGCCACGTCGGCGGGCAGCAGGGTCAGGCGGTGCCCGGCCCGCTCCTCGCGGGCCGGGCCCACCGTGGTGCCGGGGTGCCCGGCGAGCAGGCCGTGCGGGTGGGTGCGCACCTCGTCCAGCGGGACCCGGCCGCGGGAGGCGACCAGGTCGAGGAGCTCCTCCGAGGAGGGCGGTCGGGAGGTGTCCAGGTCCCGGCCCGCGAACCGCAGGGGCCCTCCCGTCTCGGCCGCGAGCCGGAAGAAGACCCGCCAGTCCTCGACCACGCCCCGGGGCGGGGCGACCACGGCGGGCGTGTACTGGGCGAACGGGCGGGGGAAGAAGGTCTCCATCAGCCCGGTGTGGTCGGCCCGTTCGTACAGCATCGTGGGGGCGATGACGTAGTCGGCGAGGCGCGCGGTCTGCGACATCCGGGTGTCGATCGACACCAGCAGGTCGAGGCTCTCCAGCGCGCGCCGCGCGGTGTCCTGGTCGGGCAGGGCGAGCAGGGGGTTGCCGCCCGAGACCACCAGCGCCCTGATCCGGTCGGGTCCGGGCCGCAGGATCTCGTCGGGCAGCAGGGCCGCCGGCAGTTCGCCGCGCAGCAGGCCGTGTCCGCCCACCCGGCTGCGAAATCCCCGTTCCCACTCACGGTCCGCGGGGACCACCTCCGCGCGGGCCGGCCCCTCGCCCATCAGGACGCCGCGCCCCGGCACGGGTTCGCCCTCGCGCAGATAGCGTCCGCAGACGACGTTGAGGCAGGCGGCCAGGTGTTCGGCGATGTTGGAGTGCGGCCCCATGCAGACGCCGGTCCCGGTGCTCACCATGCCCCGCTCGGCCGCGGCGAACATCCGGGCCGCCCGCATCAGCTCCTCGACCGGCACGTCGCAGACGCGGGCGACCCTGTCGGGGGTGGCCTCGGCGACCGCCGCCCGCAGGTCGTCCAGTCCCTCCACGTGGCGGTCGCAGAAGTCCCGGTCGTGCAGCCCCTCCCCCAGGATCACCTGCAGCAGCCCCGCGAACAGCAGCGCGTCGTGTCCGGGGCGGGGTCGCAGGTGCAGGTCGGCGCGTGCCGCGGTCTCGGTGCGGCGCGGGTCGACGACGATCAGCCGCATCCCGCGGTCCCGGGCGGCCTTGAGGTTGGCCGACGGATTGGTGACCAGCGCGCCGTCCCCGTCGCCCCCGTTGACGGAGACCAGCGGGTTCGTGCCCGCCAGCAGCCACACGTCGGCCTCGTCGAGCGACTGGGGGCCGCCCGCGTACACCCCCATGCGCGACTTCACCAGCCACTTCGCCGACTGGTCGAGGGTCATGGTGGAGAAGAGCTTGCGAGAGCCCAGGCCGCGGAACCAGGCGCGCGCCATGAAGGGGGTGAGGGTGGCGAAGTTGTGCTGGGTGCCGATGAACAGGCCCACCGCATCCGGCCCGTGCTCCTCGACGATCCCGGTGAGCCGGGCGGCCACCTCCGCCATCGCGGTGTCGGCGTCGACCGGTTCGTGCTCGCCCGCGGCCGTCCGCCGCCGGGAGGAGGTCAACCGGTCGGGGCCGTGCAGGAGATCGGCGGCCCTGCGCCCCTTCGGGCAGGTGAAGCCGCGGGAGATCGGGTGCTGCCGGTCGCCCAGCACGCGCAGCACGCGGGTGCCGTCGGTCTCCACCTCGACCCCGCAACTGGCCGGGCACAACCGGCAGTACGACGTCCTCCGGGTCACGGTGTCGCCCTCGGCGGGGCGTGCCCGCCGGGCCGCGTCCGGGGACGGGGGACGCGGGTCGGGGTCGGTCGGGTCGTGCGCGGCCGATTCGTGCGCGGGCCGGGAAGTCGTCATCCGACGGTCCTTTCTGCCGCGGACGTCCGGCGCGGCCGCACCGCGGACCGCGCCGACGTCTCGCGAGGGATCCGAACCGCCCGGCCCACGAGCGGGCAGGGCACCGCCCGGGACGAGGGCCCCGGGCGGAGGTCGACCCCGGGCAGGCACCGGCGGTCCGTCGCGCCGACACCCGCTGCCGGGGCTCACAACTGGACGGGGCCGCCCGCCCACACCCCGATCTCCTCGCCGGAGACGTGCGCGGCACCGTCGCCCGCGAGGAAGGACACCACCGAGGCCACCGCCTCGGCGGGGATCCGCGGCCAGCCGTCCTGGAGGCTCTCCCGCGCCCGGTCGTCGGCGGCGCGCACCATGTCGGTCTCCACGTAACCGGGCACCACGGTGTTCACGGTGATGCCGCGCCGGGCCACCTCCTTGGCGACGACCCCGGCCAGGGCGACCAGCCCCGCCTTGGACGCCGCGTAGGCACCCGTCGTCGGGGTGAGCGCGCGCCCGCCGCTCGGGCTGCCGAAGAACAGGACGCGTCCCCAGCCGGCCGCGTACATGGCGGGCAGCGCGGCGTGCGTGCAGTAGTAGGCGCCGCTGAGGTTGACGCCCAGCACGCGGTCCCACTGTCCGGGCGGCAGGGAGCGCGCCGAGCCGGCCGCGCTGACTCCCGCGTTGTTGACGAGCACGGCGACGGGTCCGAGGAGTTCGGCGGTCCGCGCGACGAGGTCGCCCGCCTGGTCCACGTCGGACACGTCGGCCCGCAGCGCCACCGCCCGGCCGCCCGCGGCCTCGATCTCCTCGACCACGTCCGTCGCCTCGCGGGCGCGGTGGGCGTAGTTGACCGCGACCGCGAAGCCGTCGGCGGCGAGTCTGCGGGACACCGCGGCTCCGATGCCCCGCCCGCCGCCGGTCACCAACGCGACTTTCCTGGCCTTCATCGGCAACGGCCTCCGTGTTCGGGTCAGCGCACCTTGCCGTGCGTGCGGGGCAGGTCGGCGTAGGTGGCCTTGAGGTCGCGCTTGGCGATCTTGCCGCTGGCCATCCGCGGCAGGGCCTCGTCGAGGAGGACGACGTAGCGCGGGACCTTGTAGTCGGCCATGCGCTCGTTGCAGTGGGCCACCACGTCGGCGGGGTCGATCGGACCGTCGGCCTTGATCAGGGCGGCCGGGGTCTCGCCGAACTTGGCGTCCTCGACGGCGATGACGGCGACCTCCTCGATGCCGGGCATCTCCTGGAGGACGTTCTCGATCTCGGTCGGCGAGATGTTCAGCCCGCCCGAGATGATCATATCCTTCATGCGGTCGACGAAGGTCAGGTAGCCGCGCTCGTCGAGGATGCCCATGTCCCCGGTGTGCAGCCAGCCGTCCACGATGGTCGTGCGGGTGGCTTCCTCGTTGCGCCAGTAGCCGGGCATCATCCCCGGTCCGCGCAGGAGGATCTGGCCGGGGGTGCCGGGCGGACAGTCGACGCCCTCCGGGTCGACGACCCTGATCCTGGTGAAGGCGCCGCCCCAGCCGCACTTCTCCGGGTGCTCCATCGCCTCGTCGCGCGGCATCACGGTGGCGGATCCGCCGATCTCGGTCTGGCCGTAGATCTGGCGCAGCGAGACGCCCTTGCGCTGCCAGGAGGCGAGCAGGTCCACCGGCACCCGCGCGCCGCCCACGTGGGCGGTGGTCAGGCTGGTGAGGTCGGCCTCCGCGAAGCCGGGCTGTGCCGCGACCTGCTCGAACAGGATGGGCGGGCCGGTGAACGTGGTGACCTTCTGGTCGGCCAGCACACGCAGGGCCCGGGCCGGGTCGAAGCGGGGCTGCAGCAGCAGCGTGCCGCCGTGCAGGATCGTGCGGAAGAGTCCCCACACGAGGCCGGCCGCGGTGAACAGCGGGAGCACGAGCAGGGGTCTGAAGCCGTTGGGCAGCATCGGCTCCATGAGGGACCACTCGTGCATCTCGCCGGCGATGGTGGCGTGGGTGAAGATGACGCCTTTGGGTTTGCCGGTGGTGCCGCTGGTGTAGACGATCGCGGCCGTCTCGGAGACGTCGGACACCGGCGGCACGACGGGGGCGTGGGTGCCGTCCCGCAGGGACCGGACGTCGCTCTGGAAGGACTTGAGGACGACCCCGGGCTGCTCCCGGCGGGCCTCCTCCAGGCGCTCGCGCAGCGCGTCGTCGCCGTAGACGACGGTCGGCTCGCAGTCCTCCAGGAGCCCGGCGAGCTCGCGGGCCACCATGCGGTGGTTGAAGGGGGCGACGACGGCACCGAGCTTGAGCGCGCCGAGGGTGGCCGCGCACCACTCCAGGGAGTTCTGCCCCACCAGGGCGACCCGGTCTCCTCGGCCCACTCCCGCCGCGACGAGATCGGCGGCGATCCCGTCCGCCCAGCTCTCCAGCTGGCGGTAGGTGACCACGTCGCCGTCGAAATCGATGGCCGGCTGGTCGGGAATGTTCCGAGCCCACCAGGTCAGGGTGCTCACGAGCGTTCCGCTCACGTCTGTTCCTCCTGCGCTCTGTCCACGATCGCTTCCGCCACCTCGGGCCGCTCCACGGGTCGCCCCCTTTGGCGGAGCGGCAGCGGATACACCCGAGCACATGTCGGAAGAATTCTGATGAAGGGAGTCACACGTCGTGTGGTCGGTGGGCCCTTGTCGAGGGGCCTGCTGTCCACCGGCTGCCGACGGACGGTCCGGGCGGGCCGTCGGCCGGTGTCGTGCCCGGCCGGGCCGCCCGGTGCGGCGTGCACCGGTGGTTCGGAGCACGAGCGGACGGGGTCGTCACCGGCTGCTCGGCGTACCGGGCCCGCGATCCCCGAGGTGGCGGGAATCCTTCGTGACCGTGGTCGCTTAATCTAAGGGCTTCAGGTACCGCGGACAAGGCTTTTGCGGGATGTTCTCCCGATCGGACGGAATTACTCCTCCCGTACCGGCCCTTCGACGCCCGCCGGTCCGCGTCGAAGGCGCCCGCCGGGGTCAGTCCCCGGCCTCCGGGGGGAAGTTCTCGAGGGCGGCGGCCTTCCAGGAGCCGTCGCGCGACTCCCACACGGACCGCAGGCCGATCCGACCGTCGGGGGTGTCGTACACCGTCTCCCCCACCCAGGTGGCGCCCTCGCGCCGGATGTCGACGACGCGGAGCGAGTCGACCTTCCCGCGGGGGACGGTCACTCCGCGGAAGACCTGGGGGATGTTCTCCTGCACCATGTCGGCCAAGGACGCCTCGACGTTCCCGTCGAGGACGTACTGGACATGCCGCCGGTAGAGCTCGTGGAACTCCTGGGATTCTTGTGACTCCTGGGACTGTGTGGACATCTGGACGTGCCTCCCCATCGGTGACCGTGAGGGCCGTCGCGCCCCCTGCGGAACCAGAGTCGACGCTCCTGGCGTGAACTCACCCTCAGCCTAAAGTCCTTAGATAACGGGCGGCAAGGGTTCGGGAGGGGAAGCACCCGGGAGAGTGCGCCCACCGACCCCGCCACGCACCTCGGCGGACAGGCGGTACGCAGGGAGTTCGGGGCGACGCGACAGGTGGCGACCGGGCCGGAACGCCGCCGCGCGCCTCTCCCGAACGGAAGGGGGCGCGGCGGTACGGCGGGGATTCACCACCCGGCCGGAGAGCACCGCCCTGCGGGGCCTCGCTCCCCGGCGCGGGGGCTCGGGCCCGGCGAGGGCTCATGCCCGGAGGGGGCTCACTGCCCGGCGGGCGCCTCCGCCCGCGGGGCCGCGTCCAGCTGCATGACGCCGACCAGGAAGCTCCGGATCGTCTGTTCGAAGATCTGCTCGGCGCTCCATTCGTTGGCGGCGAGGGCCGAGGTGAGGGTGGGCTCCTCCTCGGCGTCGACGTGCGGGAAGATCTGCGCCTGACTCTCCGGGGTCTTCATGGCCTCGCTGAGGCTGGCGCCCAGACTCAGCTTCTCCATGCCGTCCAGGATGAGCACGTGCAGGTGTTGCGGTACGCCCGCCTTCTCCAGGAAGCGGGCCACCTTCTCGTACATGGCGATCAGGACGTCGCGCGGCAGGTACTCGAGCAGGATGGGAGCCGCGTTGCGGTGGCGCAGGATCGAGCGCCGGAAGTTCAGGGCGAGGGCGACGAAGAGGTCAGGCCAGTTCTCGTCGGCGGGACGGCGCGGGAAGGGCGTGTCCACCATGATCGCCCGGGCCACCTCGGTCATGAGTTCGGTCTTGTTCTTGAAGTGGTGATACAGCGAGGGCGCTCGGACTCCCATCACCTTCGCCAGTCGAGGCATACTGAACGCCTCGATCCCTTCCACGTCGATGATCTTCAAGGTGGCCGCGACGATCGCTTCGCGGCTGAGCAGAGGTTGGAGTGGTCGGGCCATGGCCGCAGTATCCCGCACCCCGGCGGCGGATGGGACCCGGTGTCGCGGGCGCCCCGCCGGACGCCGCGGCGCGCCCCGACGGATCCGGCACCGCACCCCACTCCCGGGCGACGCACCGAGAGGGCACCGGGCGCGAACCCGGCAGGGCGCCGCACACCGCCCCCCGCACCTCGCAGATCACCGCCCGATCCCCTCGGTGGACACCCTCCCATTAACCGACTCTCCATAGGTTTCAGATCACTCTTCCCCGGGCGTGGGATCACCACACTCGCCTGTCACTGCAAGGGGTTCATCGAGACACTCGGGCTTGTGAGCACCACATCTGGCCTATAGCTTGGAGGTAATGAGCTGCTGAGACCGTCGTCGCCGCGCACCGGCGTGGGAGCGCCCCTTTCGGACCCGCCGCCCGCGCACCGCATCCGCGGCCGCCCGAACTCCGGCACCCGGCACCGTCCACCGCGGGCGGCGCCACGGGGCGACGACCCGACATCCGAGGACGTTCTGTGATCACGTACGAGTGGGGCACCTCCTTCGGCACCGACCCGGAGGTCGTCAGTCTGTTGCGCGACGCGGCGGACTTCGACGCCGAGCAGGGTTTCTCGGCCGTGCAGCCGGTCCCGGCCGCGGGCACGGACGGGGCGCCCCCCGGGCGGGTCACCGAACTCGTCGCCCGGATGAGCGACGAGGTGGGCGCCGTCGGCTCGCCGGACGGGGAGGAGGCGATCGTGGCCTTCCTGCGGATCACCTCGCAGGGCGACGGCACCGCCACCACCGAGTTCGTGGTGGGCCCCGAGTACCGGTCCCTGGGGATCGCGACCCTGCTGTTCGAGGAGCTGGGGCTGGCCCGCGGCGGGGCGGCCCGGTGGGCCGGCGAGGGCGTCCGGTCGCTGCGCGCCTGGGCGCACGGCTCGCACCCCGCGGCGGAGCGGATGGCGCGCCGGTTCGGCGCGGTGCCCGAGGACGCGTCGTGGCGGATCATCCGGCCGATGCACCGGCCGGGCAGCGTGCCGGAGCCGGAACCGCCCGCCGGCGTGGACCTGCGCCCGCTGCACCCGGAGTCGGACACGGCGGTGGTGGCCGCGCTCGCCGACGCCGAGAAGGACGGCCGCGGCGCCGGCCGGGTCGGCCCGGAGGTGCTGGTGGCGGTCGAGGCGTCGGGGGAGGTGCTGGGCTTCGTGGCGTACTCCCCGCACCCCCTGGCCGGAGAGGCGCCGGACGGTCCGGGATCGGTGCACCTGCTGGCGCCGCCGACCCGGGGCGAGGCGCACGCGGTGTCACGGGCGCTGCTCGCGGCGGCGCTGAAGCGGCTGGCCGAGGCGGGCGTGCGGGAGGTGGAGATGTCGGTGGACCCGCTGGACGAGCCGCTGGTGCGGGCCTGCCGCAGCGTCGGCTTCCACCACGACCAGACCGACGTGTGCTTCAGCGTGCCGGTCGACGCACCTGCCGCGGTCGCCTGACGGGCGCACCGGCACCGGCGGACGCGAGGCGGGGCTCCCCGAGGAGGAGGGGGCCCCGCCTCTCGCCTTCCACGGACTCCCGGGCGCGTCCGACAGCCTCCCCCCGACACGGGCAGGCGCAGATCGACCCGCCGCCGGGACCACCCTGCACACCCCTTCGCCCACCGGCCGGGCCGGGCCTCGCGGACCCGTCACCCAGGGCCGGGGGAGGTCGCCGCGACCCGGCCGACGACCGAGAGTCCCCCGCCGTGTGCTTGACCCCAGAAACCTACAGCCATAAGATTAAGTGAGCTTTTTCGCAGACGGGTGCGTCCGGCGGCGAGCATGCGCCACCGGACCGCCCGCGGACCGGAGCCCACCTCGCCCACAAGACGCCCCACGCCCCACTCGTCGCCGTTCCCGTGCCTCCTCGGCGGGGTCGACGAAGAAGGGGAACCGACGTCGCGTGTCTCGCATCCCGCGTCGCGAGACCGCATCCGCCTCTGAGGTCCCGAGCCACCGCAGCGGCGCAAGGAACGCGGACAGTACAGGAGGACGACGTGACGGAATTTGATGCAAAGCGCGAAGAGCGAATTCGTCGCCTGCTCGAGCACCTGCGGAACGACACGACCGACCAGTTCGAGGGAACGGTCTCCTTCAGCCCGACGAAGTTCACCGACGCCGACCTCGCGGCCCGTGAGCGCGAGCTGATCTTCGCGCGGGTCCCGTCGATCGTCGCGCACAGCTCGGAGATCCCCGAGCCAAACGACTTCATCACCCTGCAGCTCCCGCGCAACAACGCCATCGTGGTGCGTCAGCCGGACGGCGGCATCAAGGCCTTCGTCAACCAGTGCCGGCACCGGGGCGCCCTGCTGGAGGAGGCGGCGTCGGGCAAGTGCCGCCTGTTCTCCTGCGGCTACCACCGCTGGTCCTACGACACCGACGGCACCCTGCGCACCATCACCCGCGACAACACCTTCGGCGACCTCGACCGCAGCCAGTTCGGGCTGCTCGAACTGCCCGCCGAGGAGCGACACGGCTTCATCTGGGTGATCGACTCGGTCGGCGCCGAGATCGACGTCGCCGCCTGGCTCGGCCCGGAGATGGACGAGGTCCTGGCCGGGTACAAGCTGGACAACCTGGTCTCCTTCCGCGCCGAGGGCTTCGACGAGCCGTGCAACTGGAAGCTGATGCAGGACGCGTTCCTGGACGGCTACCACATCCAGTACGCGCACCCGAACACCGCGGGCAAGATCGTCCACACCAACGTCTACGCCTTCGAGGACTACGGGCGGCACTGCCGCTGGCTGGCGCCCCGCAAGACGATCGACCGCTGGATCGACGAGGACCCGGGCGACCAGAGCCTCGCCAAGCACGTGACCGAGTCGCACCTGCTGCTACCCAACAGCACCCTGCTGCGCTTGCCCGACAACCACTTCGAGCTGCTGACCTTCCGCCCCGACCCGGTCGACCCGGGGCGCTGCCGGATGGAGATGCGGGTCATCGTGCCGCGTCTGGAGGAGACCTCCTACGACGAGGAGACCTGGAACAAGCGCTGGCAGCGGAACTGGCAGATCCTGCTGGACGTGCTGCACGCGGAGGACTTCCCGCTGCTGCGCGGCTCCCAGCGGGCGCTGGCGAGCCAGGACGCCGGCCCCATGGTGTTCGGTCGCAACGAGGTCGCCAACCAGGTCTTCCACCGGGAGACCCAGCGGCTGCTCGCGGCCGACGACGCGAGCTGACGCCCGCGCCTCCCCCGTGCCGGAGACCTCCCGGCACCCCTTCTCCCCCACCCCCGGCTCACGGGCCGCACCGGCCGGTCGGGGGCGGATGCCGCACACCCGCCGCACCCGCCCCCGACCGTCCCGGACCGGCCCGGACAGACAAGGACGGCACATGGGCAGCACGACGACACAGCGCCCCCTTCCCGAGAACGGCGTGCTGGACCTGTTCCGGCTGGACGGCAGGACCGCGCTGGTCACCGGCGCCAGTTCGGGGCTGGGCGCGGGCTTCGCCCTCGCCCTGGCCGAGGCCGGCGCACAGGTGGTCCTGACGGCCCGCCGCGCGGACCGCCTGCGCGAGACGGCCGAGCGCATCGAGGCGCTCGGCGGCGAGTGCCTGGTCGTCGCCACCGACGTGACCGACCCGGAGCAGTGCGAGGAGGCGGTGGCGGCGGCCGTCGCGCGCTTCGGGAAACTCGACATCCTGATCAACAACGCCGGTGTCTCCTCCGCGGTGCCCGCGCTGCGCGAGCGGCCCGAGGACTTCCGTCAGGTGCTGGACGTCAACCTGATGGGCGCGTACTGGATGGCCCAGTCGTGTGCGCGGGTCATGGGGCCGGGCTCCAGCATCGTGAACGTGGCCAGCGTGCTGGGCCTGATCAAGTCGGTGCTGCCGCAGGCCGCCTACGCCGCGAGCAAGGCCGGCCTCATCGGGCTGACCAGGGACCTGTCCCAGCAGTGGGCCGGGCGCCGCGGCATCCGGGTCAACGCCGTCGCACCCGGGTTCGTGGCCACCGAGATGATCGCCGAGATGCCCTCGGAGACGCTGGACGAGTTCCTGCGCGCGACCAGCCCGCTGGCCCGCACCGGCACCCAGCGGGAGCTCGACGCGGCCGTGGTGTTCCTGGCGGCCCCGGCCTCCAGCTACATCACCGGCACGACCCTCGCCGTGGACGGGGGCATGTCCGGGCACTGAGCGCCCGCGCCCCACCGTCGTCGCCGTACGCCGGCTCGGCCCCGCTCCGGTTCTCGCACCGGAGTCGGCCGGGCCGGCGCTCGTCGTTGCCTTCGAGCGGACGACCACTAACCTTCTTTCCGTAGATTCTCTGCGCTTCCTTACGGGTGTACGTTCGACACCCCGTCCGCGGCGACGCGACCCCGGAGGCGGACCGGCCTGACCGTGGCGACCCGCCAGCCCCCGTCCGCGCACCGCGAGATCCACCGCGCACTCCACAGCGGAACGCCCCGACCTGCACCATCATGCGATTCGGGGCCCCTCCCCCGCTTCCCGCCGCCACCCCGACGAGGCCCCCCGCGGACACCGGGAGCGTGACACGACTGCGGCCGTCGGGAGGGCGCATCGCGCGAGGCGGAAAAATCCCCCCGCCCGACCCTTGACCTTAAACTACGGGCATAAGTTAAATGGCCACGTCTCACCCGAGTATTCCCGGCCGCCGCCTCTCCCGGAGGCACCGTCGGCCTCGTTGAGTTCCGCCACGCTCTCCTCTCCCCCGCCGTTCGGCCCGCAGCCGTCCGGCACCCCCATCCTCCCGGCCGTCCGGCACCCCCATCCTCCCGGCCGTCCGGCACCCCCATCCTCCCGGCCGTCCGGCACCCCCATCCTCCCGGCCGGCCGGCCGCCGTCGATGCCACCCCGAGTGCCGTCGCCGAGGCCCGTCGGCCCGTCCTGACACACCTACGGCCCGCCGCGCTCCGCACGCGGTCCGTCGTGTCCCGGCCGCCGCCCCTTCCTCGGGGCGGCCTCCGAGGGACACCGGGGCACCGGGTCCGCGCCGCCTCCTCCCGTCGGGAGGGTGCCCGCGGAAGGGGAGTTCCACCACCCAGAACCGTCCGCAGACCCCCGGGTCGGCGGACGTCTGCTCCACGACAAGGAGTTTGCCTTGACTCGACCCAGCTCGGCAGTGCGTCCGAGAACCTCGGCGGGTGCCCGGTCGGTGGTCTTCGCCTGTCTGGCGATCACGCTCATCGACGGACTGGACAGCGGCATGTACGGCGCGGTGCTGCCGACGCTGCTCCAGAACAAGCAGTGGGGCATCACCCTCGCCTCGGCCGGTGTCATCGGCAGCCTCTCCCTGATCGGGATGATGGTGGGTGCCCTGCTGTCCGGTTACGTGGCCGACCTCATCGGACGGCGCCCGACCGTGCTCGCCTGCGTGGCGAGCTTCAGCGTGTTCACCCTGCTGTGCGCGGTGGCCCCCAGCGTGGAGGTCTTCGGACTGTTCCGCCTGCTCGCGGGCCTGGGCTTCGGCGGTGCCCTGCCCTCGGTCATCGCCCTGACCATGGAGTACGTGCCGGTGGAGAGGCGGCAGTTCTACAACGGCGTCGTCCAGACCGGCTTCC
Source organism: Streptomyces sp. JNUCC 63 (assembly GCF_054366325.1). Taxonomy (NCBI): domain Bacteria; kingdom Bacillati; phylum Actinomycetota; class Actinomycetes; order Kitasatosporales; family Streptomycetaceae; genus Streptomyces; species Streptomyces sp. JNUCC 63. The sequence goes on from NZ_CM135963.1 coordinate 631,262, forward strand.
CCATCGGTGGATGTCTGGTCGCCTTCCTGGCCATCTTCATGCTGCCGAACTTCGGCTGGGTCTCCCTGTTCGTCCTCGGCGGTGCCATCGGACTGGCACTGTTCGCGATCGTCTACCGGCAGATCCCCGAATCACTCTCCTTCCTCAGCAGCCGGGGACGCCACGAGGAGGCGCGCGCCCTCGCCGAGCGCTACGGGGTCGAGCTGCCTCCGGAGCCGGCGGTCGGTACCGTGACGGAGAAGCCGAACTGGTCCTCCTCGCTGAAGCTGATGTTCGCCCCCGGGTTCCGGGTCGCGACACTGCTGTTCCCGGTGATCGGCTTCTGCGGGCTGCTGCTGGCCTACGGCATGAACACCTGGATCCCGCAGCTGCTGCGCGCCTCCGGCTACGACCTGGGCTCCGCGCTGACCTTCCTGGTCGCCTTCTACCTGGGCAGCACCATCGGCATGCTGGTCCTGGCCGGCCTCGCCGACCGCTGGGGCTCGCGTCCGGTGATCGCGGGCGGCTTCCTGTGCGGATCCCTGGCGGTGACCTTCCTGACGATGCATCCCCCGCAGGCCGTCGTCTTCGCCATGGTGCTGGTGGTCGGGTTCTGCGCCTCCTCGCAGGCCGCGGTCGCCGGGTTCGTTGGCGTCTACTACCCGGCCGCGGCGCGCGGCACCGCTCTGGGTGCCTCGCTGGGCCTGGGCCGGCTGGGAGCCGTCTTCGGGCCGATCCTGGTGGGTCTGATCATGGGTTCCTCGCTCGGTACCTCGTGGGTGTTCTACTTCTTCGCCGCGGCGGCGCTGCTGGCCGCGCTGCTGATCGCGCTGGTGCCACGGACCGGCATGCACGACCGCACCGCCCCGTCCACCGAACCGCAGGAGGTCGCCCCCGCCGCCTGACCCGCGCCCCGCGCGCGACCCAGCTCCGCCCTCCCGGCGGTCGGCCACCCGCCGACCGCCGGGAGCGGCCGTCCGCCGCCGAACGATCGGACCGTCATGCCCCCTGCCGCACACACCCCCGACGGGCGGACGCCGCCCGACACCCGCGTCCCCTCCCCCTCGGCACCGGCTCCCGAGGAGAACGCCCCCGACGAGCACACCGCCCAGGGCCTCGCCGCCTCGCTGCTCGGCGGCTGGAACCTGGTCGACCACGCCCGGCTGGTCGACGGACAGGTCGTCGGGCACCCGCTGGGGCCGGGGCCGCTGGGACGGCTGGAGTACCGGCCCGACGGGCGGATGAGCGCGCTGCTGATGCGTCGCGACCGCCCCTGGCCCGACGGCCTCTCCTTCACCCGGGCCACCGACGAGCAGCGGGGCGTGGCCGCCCTGGGCTTCGTCGGCTACGCGGGCCGGTACACGCTCCGCGGCGACCTGGTCCTGCACCACGTGGAGATGTCGCTGTACGTCGAACACGTCGGTGACGTCCTGACCCGGCGGATCTCGTGGGAAGGTCCGCGGCTCGTGCTGCACACCGAACCGCGTCCCACCCGCACGGGCGGCACCACGACGGACCGGCTGGAGTGGTCCCGCGACCCCGTCCGACCGGATCACCCCGCGTGAACGCCACCGGGCGCGCCCGGCCCTGACGGTCGGGCGCGCCCGGTGACCTCCGCCCCCACGAATCAGAGGGTGTCCTCGCCGCCCAGCACCACGGCGCTGACCAGGGGGGCCGCGGGGCCGCCGGTGAGCAGCGAGACGCGGGCCCCGGGGACCTGGTTGGAGGAGGTGCCGCGCAGTTGCCGGACGGCCTCGGCGGCCAGACCGATGCCGTGCACGAACCCGCCCGCGATGTTGCCGCCGGCGGTGTTGACCGGGAGGCGGCCGCCGGGGGCGGTGAGGTTCTCGACGGTGAGCAGCTCCCCGATGCTCTCCCTGGTCACCAGTCCCAGGTCGAGCATGACGGCGACGGCGGGGCCGGTGAAGTTCTCGTAGATCTGGGCGACGTCGACCTGTTCGGGGCGGATGCCCGCGTCCGCCCAGAGCTCGTCGGCCAGCGGGGCGAGGCCGGCCGAGGAGTAGTCACGGTCGTTCTCGTGCAGCTCGCCCCAGTCCTCCCCCGCGCCCTGGGCCCCGGACAGGACGTAGGCGGGGGTCTGCCGCAGGTCCCGGGCGCGTTCGGCGGTGGTGAGCAGCACGGCCCCGGCGCCGTCGTTCTCCCGGGAGGAGTCGAACAGCCGCAGCGGCTCGGAGATCATGCGCGAGGACAGGTAGGTCTCGTCGGTCAGCCGTACGTCCCGTCCGGCGGCCAGCGGGTTGCGCCCGGCGTGGACGTAGCAGGCCTGGGCGAACGCCCGCAGCGCCTCGGCCGGGACGCCGTCGTGCTCGATCATGCGCTGGGTGCGCAGGGCGCAGACCTGGGCGGGCGAGACCAGTCCGTGCGCGCGGTAGTGCTCGTCGAAGAAGTAGCTGGAGACGGCGGCGGACAGTCGTCCGCTCTGCTGCTGGGCCAGGGCGCGGTAGACGATCACGTACCGGGCCTGTCCCATGGCCAGGGCGGTGGCGCCCTGGAGGAGCGCGGCGCCCAGGCCGCCGCCTCCGCCGCCGGCCACCTGGGAGGCCCAGCGCAGGCGGCGGGTGCCGAGTGCGGGGGCGAGCGCGGTGGCGTCGGCGTCGTGGCCGTAGGTGGAGAAGCCGTCGACGTCGGCCGGGTCCACGCCCGCGTCCTCGCAGGCCTCGACGATGGCCTGCAACCGCAGGCCGTCCTCGTCCAGCGGCGCCTTGCCGCGCTTGTGGTACGGGGTCTCCCCGATGCCGACCACGGCCGTCGCGCCGCGCAGTGGGAACGTCATGCCGAGAGCCTCCAGCGCAGGACGGGGGTGTCATGGGTGAGCGGGCCCGCGGGCTGGATCACGCCGTGCAGGGCGGCTCCGATCCGCAGGGTGCTCTCGTCGTCGACGAGCATGCCCAGCAGGCGTACCGAGGGGACCTCGTCGAGTCGGGCCAGGACCACGGTGTAGGGGACGTGGTCGGCGAGTTCGGGCAGGAAGGGGTGCCAGGTGCGGGTCCAGGAGAAGACGGTGGCGGTCGGGGCGACGACCGGCCAGTCGAACGCGGCGCCTCGGCAGCCGGGGCAGATGCGTTGCGGGGCCCAGACGTGGCGGCCGCAGTCCCGGCAGCGGGGGATGCGCAGTTCGCCCCGGCGCAGTCCGTCCCAGTAGGGGCGGTCGGGGCCGTCGGGGTCCGGGGTGATCGGTCCGGCGGTGGGTGCCTCGGAGAGTTTCACGGGTGTCGGCCTTCCTCCGTCGTGCGGTGGGGCGGGTCCTCTATGTCGGGCGGTCGCGCGGGGGCCGTCGGGCCCCCGCGGCCAGGCCGGGCGCGGTGCGGGTCTGAACCGGCGGGCCCGCGCCCACGGGGCGGCGCCGGTCCGGTCCGGGGTGGTCGTCGGCGGGTCCGGGGCCCGGGTGCGTGCGGGGGGTGCGTGCGGCACGGAGTCCGCGCGGGTCCGGCGGGCCCGGTGGTCCTCGGCGGCCCACTCCCCCACACCAACCTAAAGTCTTCTGGTTACCCACGACAAGCGCATGCACTGAACCGCGACATCAGCGCAACCCTTGCCTGTTGAACCTTATGCTATTAGGTTAATTCGACGGCCCTTCCTGCCGCCGTGCCGACGACCGCGGCAGCCTCGGCTGGCCGGGCCGATCTCATCGTGACGGGACAAGGAGCACCGATGACCAGCACAGTGATCGAGACGGAGGAGCCCCGTCCGGGCATCCTGCTCGTGCGGCTGAACCGGCCGGACAAACTCAACGCCATGACCTCCGAGCTCATCCAGGGGTTGCACGAGGTGCTCGACCGTGTCCGGGACGACTCGCGGGTGCGGGCCGTGGTGCTCACCGGGGCGGGCCGGGCATTCTGCGCCGGCTTCGACTTCCGCGGCTACGGCGACGCGCCCGGCGCGGTGCCGGACGAGGGACGCCCGCAGGCCGGTCTGCGGGTGCAGGAGCACATCGTCGACCTGGGCGAGGCCTTCCGCCGGGTGCGCGCGCCGATCATCGCCGCCGTCAACGGGGCCGCGGCCGGAGGCGGCATGGCCCTGTCCCTGTTCTGCGACATCCGGGTGATGGCCTCCTCGGCCGCCTTCCACGCCTCGTTCATCAAGCGCGGCCTGGGCGGCGGCGACATCGGGGTCAGCTGGCTGCTGCCGCGTCTGATCGGCTTCTCGCGCGCCTCCGAACTGCTACTCACCGGCGGCACCCTGGACGCCGCCGAGGCCGAGCGCATCGGCCTGGTGTCGACCGTGGTCCCGGACGAGGAACTGCTGGAGGCGGCGCTGGACCGGGCGTCGGCGATCGCCGAGAACAGCCCGTTCGGGGTGTGGATGACCAAGAGCGTGCTGTGGGCCAACCTGGAGAACTCGAGCTTCCGTTCGGCCGTCCAGCTGGAGAACCGCACCCAGATCCTGAGCACGATGACCGAGGACCACCAGGAGGCGGTCGAGGCGTTCCTGGAGAAGCGCCCGCCCGTCTACCGCAACCGCTGAGGCCCGCGTGGACGCACCCGACACGGAGCACGCCGGCCGCCCCCGGTCGCTCCCGCACACCGCGGAGGCACGCGCATGAAGGTCGGATTCCAGGCCGGCTACTGGGGTTCCGGCCCACCGGCGAAGGTCGAGCAGCGCCTGCACGAGGCCGAGGCGCTGGGCGTGGACAGCTTCTGGACCGCCGAGGCCTACGGCTCCGACGCCTTCACCCCCCTGGCCTGGTGGGGGGCGCGGACCTCGCGGATCCGGCTGGGCACCTCGGTGGCCCAGATCTCGGCCCGCACCCCGACCGCGACGGCGATGGCGGCACTGACCCTGGACCACCTCAGCGGGGGCCGGGTGATGCTCGGCCTGGGCGCCTCCGGACCCCAGGTCGTCGAGGGCTGGTACGGGCAGCCCTACCCGCGGCCGCTGGAGCGCACCCGGGAGTACGTGGAGATCCTGCGCAGCGTCTGGGAGCGCCGTGAGCCCGTGACCTACGAGGGCCGCCACTACCGGCTGCCGCATCCGGGCGGCACCGGGCTGGGCAAGCCGCTGCGGTCCACGGTCCACCCGCTGCGGCCCGACATCCCGGTGCTGCTGGGAGCGGAGGGTCCCAAGAACGTGGCGCTGGCGGCGGAGATCGCCGACGGCTGGATCCCGCTGTGGTTCTCGCCCCGGAGCGACGCGTTCTACCGGGACGCGTTGCACGAGGGGTTCACCCGCCCCGGTGCCCGGCGCGGACCGGAGGACTTCGAGGTCGCCGCGGTCTGCCCGATCGTCGAGCACGACGACGTCGAGGTCGCGGCGAGGAGGATCAAACCGATGATCGCGCTGTACGCGGGCGGGATGGGCGCCAAGGGCGCCAACTTCCACACCGAGGTCTTCGCCCGGATGGGCTGGGGCGAGGTGTGCGCGGAGATTCAGGACCTGTATCTGGCGGGACGCAAGGAGGCAGCGGTGGAGGCCGTACCGACGGCGATGGTGGAGGACGTGGCACTGGTGGGACCGGTCGACAAGATCTGCGAGGAGATCGCCCGCGCGTGGCGTCCCACCTGTGTCACCACAATGATCCTGGCCGGCTGGCCCCGGTCAGAGGCGCGCGGGCGCATCCTGGAGGCGGTGCGCGGATGAACCTCGACCCCCGTACCCCCGTCCTGGTCGGCACCGGGCAGCTCAACCAGCGGGACGACGCCCTCGAACCGGTCGACCTGCTGGCCGCGGCGGCCCGCGAGGCCGAGCGCGACTCGGGCGGCACCTCGCTGCTGAAGTCGCTGGACGCCGTCCGCCTGGTGCGCATGCTGTCCTGGCGCTACCGCGACCCCGGCGCCCTGCTCGCGGAGCGGGTCGGTGCCTCCCCCCGGGACACCGCGTACACCGCCGACGGCGGCAACAACCCGCAGGCGCTGCTGAACGGTGCCGCGTCGGACATCGCCGCCGGACGCGCCGACGTCGTGCTGATCGGCGGGGCGGAGACGTGGCGGACCCGGATGCGGCTGCGGGCCCGGGGCGAGCGCCCCGCCTGGACCGTGCAGGACGAGACGGTGCCGGCCGCACCGCTGCTGGGCGGCTCCGGTCCGCTGCTGGGCCAGGGCGAGAAGCGGATCGGGCTGGAGCCGCCGTCCTGGGTGTACCCGCTGTTCGAGCAGGCGCACCGGATCGACGCGGGCCGCACCGTCGAGGAGCAACTGCGGGTCGGCGCACGGCTGTGGGCGGACTTCAGCCGGGTGGCCGCGGACAACCCGCACGCCTGGATCCGGCGGGCGCACACGGCGGAGGAGATCCTGACGCCCTCGCCGGACAACCGCTGGATCGCCTGGCCCTACCCGAAGCTGATGAACTCCAACAACATGGTGGAGCAGGGGGCGGCGCTGCTGCTGTGCTCCGTGGAGGCCGCCCGCCGTCACGGGGTGCCGTCCGACCGCTGGATCTTCCCGCAGTCCGGCGCGGAGGCGAACGACACCCTCGAACTGGGCGCGCGCGGGGAGCTGCACCGCTCCCCGGCGATCCGGATCTCCGGGCGACGGGCGCTGGAACTGGCGGGCACGGACGCCGGCTCCGTGGATCTGGTCGACGTCTACTCGTGTTTCCCCTCCGCGGTGCAGATCGCGGCCCGGGAACTGGGGCTGGCGCTGGACGACGCCTCCCGTCCGCTGACCGTGACCGGGGGGCTGACCTTCGCGGGCGGCCCCTGGAACAACTACGTCAGCCACTCCATCGCCACCATGGCCGCCCGGCTGCGGGACGCGCCGGGGGCGGTGGGACTGGTGACCGCGAACGGCGGCTACCTGACCAAGCACGCGATGGGCGTGTACGGGACGCGGCCGCCGCAGGCCGGTTTCCGGGCGCAGAACGTGCAGGCGGAGGTGGACCGCGAGCCGCGCACCCGGGCGCTGGTGCAGTGGGAGGGCACCGGTGCGCTGGAGGCGTGGACGGTGCTCCACGACCGGGAGGGCCGCCCCGAGCGGGCGTTCCTGAGCGTGCGCACCCCGCAGGGCGGACGGACCCTGGCGGTGTGCCAGGAGGCGGACGACCTGGCCGAGATGACCGGACGGGAGCTGGCCGGCGTCCCGGTGCGGGTGGCCCTGGACGGCACCGCCCGGCTGGCGGACGCCGAGGACGCAGCCGGCCCCTGAGCCGGTCCGCGTGCAGGACGCCCCGGTCGGTTCCGCACCCCTCCAAGGCAAGAGGAGAGGGCGGAACCGACCGGGGCGTCGTCCGTTCCCGCGGTCGCGCGTGCGCGAGGGCCCGGTCGTACGTGTGCGACGACGTCACGCACCGGTGCGGAACCGACCCCGCACCGGGACGGGACGCGTCGTCGTCGCACGCCGTCGTCACGCACCGGTGCCCGCGCCGCCCGAGGGGCGTGGCGCGGGCACCGAGGGGTTCGGGCGGGTCACTTGCGGCCGATGAGGTCCCGACCGATGATCTGCTTCATGATCTCGTTGGTCCCACCGAAGATCTTCTGGATGCGGGAGTCCTGGAAGGCGCGCGCCACCGGGTACTCCAGCATGTAGCCGTAGCCGCCGTGCAGTTGCAGACAGCGGTCGACGACCCGGTTCTGCACCTCGGTGGCCCACCACTTGGCCTTGGCGGCGTCGACCACGGTGAGGTCGTCCTCGCCGTGGGCCAGGACGGCCCGGTCCACGAAGGCCCGGGTGACGTCGAGTTCGGTGCTCAGCTCGGCCAGTTCGAAGCGGGTGTTCTGGAAGTCCGCGATGGGCTGTCCGAAGGCGACGCGCTGCTGGGTGTATTCGATGGTGTCGGCGAGGACCGCGTCGGCGAGCGCGAGGGCGTGCGCGGCGATCGACAGGCGCTCCAGCGGCAGGTGCGAGACCAGCTGGCCGAAGCCGCCGCCGACGGTGCCCAGCACGTGGGAGTCCGGGACGAACACGTCGTCGAAGAACAGCTCGGCGGTGTCCTGTGCGTGCAGGCCGACCTTGGCGAGCTTGCGGCCGCGGGTGAAGCCGGGCATGTCGCGCTCGACCACCAGCAGGCTGAAGCCCTGCGAGCCGCCCTCCGGGTCGGTGCGCACCACGACGATGACCACGTCGGACTGGATGCCGTTGGTGATGAAGGTCTTGCTGCCGTTGACCAGCCAGCCGCCGTCCACGCGGGTGCCGGAGGTCTTGATGCCGCGCAGGTCGCTGCCGGTGCCCGGCTCGGTCATCGCGATGGCGCCGATGAGCTTGCCGGCGGCCATCCCGGGCAGCCAGCGCTTCTTCTGCTCCTCGGTGCCGAGCGAGGTGAGGTACGGGATGGCGATGTCGTCCTGGAGGGAGAAGCCGGACGCCAGCGAGGAGGCGAAGACCTTGGCCAGTTCCTCCTGGACGACGTTGCGGTAGCGGTAGTCGCTCAGGGCGGCCCCGCCGTGCTCCTCGGGTGCGGCGAGGCCGAGCAGGCCCTGTTCGCCCGCGGCGAGCCAGACGTCCCGGTCGATGAGACGCTGCTCGTCCCAGCGCTCCAGGTTCGGGGCGACCTCCCTTCGGACGAACTCGGCGACGACCTCGCGGAACTCCTCGTGGTCGGCGGTGTACAGACCTCGTCTCATCGTGGCTCCTCGGGGCGTGGTGCGGGTGCGTCCGGCGTCATGGGGTGATGCCCCAGTCGGTGAGTACGGCGTGGGTGTCGGCGCCGGGGGTGGGTGGGGTGGTGGGTGGGGTGGGGGTGGTGCGGGAGAAGCGGGGTGCGGGGGCGGCCTGGGGGATGCCGTCGGGGGTGATGTGGGTGGTGCGGGCGGTGAGGTGGGGGTGGGTGGTGGCTTCGGCGAAGGTCAGCACGGGGGTGACGCAGGCGTCGGTGTCGGCGAAGGCCTCGGCCCACTGGTCGCGAGTGCGGGTGGCGAAGACACGGGTGAACGTCTCGCGCAGTCGGGGCCAGCCCGCCCGGTCCTGGGGATCGGGCAGGTCGGCCGCCTCCAGGCTCAGCCCTTGCAGCAGATGGGCGTAGAACTGGGGTTCCAGGGCGCCGACGGCGACGTGCCGGCCGTCGGCGCAGGCGTAGGTGTCGTAGAAGGGGGCGCCGGAGTCGAGGAGGTTGTGGGCGGGGGTGTCGTCCCACACGCCGGTGCCGCGGAACGCCCAGACCATCTGGGCCAGCGAGGTGGTGCCGTCCACGATCGCGGCGTCCACGACCTGGCCGGTGCCCGAACGGTGCCGCTCGTGCAGGGCCGCCAGGATGCCCATCACCAGGTAGAGGGAACCGCCACCGAAGTCGCCCAACAGGTTGAGGGGGACGGTGGGGCGGGCGCCGGAGGTGCCGATGGCGTGCAGGACACCGGTCACCGACAGGTAGTTGATGTCGTGCCCGGCCCGCTGCGCCCACGGCCCGTCCTGCCCCCACCCGGTCATCCGGGCGTAGATCAGACCGGGATTGCGCTCCACGAACGCCTCCGGCCCGATCCCGAGACGCTCGGCCACCTGCGGACGGAAACACTCCACCAGCACGTCGGCCCGCTCCACCAGCGCCCGCACCACCTCCAGACCCGCCGGGTCCTTCAGGTCGGCCGCCACCGAACGCCTGCCCCGCAGCAGCCAGTCCGCCGCGCCCTCGGGCACCGTGCGCAGACCCCCGCTCGGGCGCTCCACCCGCACCACGTCCGCACCCAGGTCCGCGAGCAGCATCGCCGCGTGCGGACCCGGCCCGATACCCCCCAACTCCACCACCCGCAGGCCGTCCAAAGGTCCGGGCATCATGTCCTCCTCGAGCCCCGCGGCGTGCGGGGCGGGCTTGTCGACGTTACGTGCGGGGGGGCCGGTCAGCCGGCGGCGAGTGCGGCGACCCGCTCGACGAGCGCGATGCGCGCGGCCCGGTCGCCCGCGTCGGGGCCCACCGGCTGCAGGGACAGGGTGGTGACGCCGGCCGCGGCGTAGGCGGCGAGCCGCTCGGCGACCTCGTCCTCCGTGCCCACCAGGCACAGGGCGCGCACCAGTTCCTCGGGCAGCACCGCGGCTGCCTCCTCCTTGCGCCCGGCCAGGTAGAGGTCCTGGGTACGCCCGGCCTCCTCCTCGTAGCCGTAGCGGCAGGCCAGGTCGTTGTAGAAGTTCTTGCCCTTGGCACCCATCCCGCCGATGTAGAGGGCGAGTTGGGCGCGGACCGCGTGCAGCGCCTGTTCGGTGTCGGTGCCGACGGCGGCGGGGACGCCGATGCTGATCCCCAACTCGCCCAGTTCCGGGTCGCGTCGGGCCCGGCCCTCGTCCAGCGCGGGGCCGAAGACCTCGGCCGCCTTGCCGGGGTGGAAGAAGATCGGCTCCCACTCCTCGGCGATCTCGGCGGCCAGCGACACGTTCTTGGGGCCGATGGCGGCGAGCATCACCGGGATGCGGGCGCGCAGCGGGTGGTTGATCAGCTTGAGCGGCTTGCCGAGACCGGTGCCCTGCTCCGCGGGCAGCGGGATGCGGTAGTGCTTGCCCTCGTGGACGACGGCCTCGCGGCGCCAGACCTTGCGGCAGATCTCGACCAGTTCGCGGGTGCGGCCGAGCGGTGCCTGGTAGGGCAGGCCGTGGAAGCCCTCGATGACCTGCGGGCCGGAGGCGCCCAGGCCGAGGGTGAAGCGCCCGCCGGAGACGTAGTCGAGTCCGGCGGCCGTCATGGCCATCAGCGTGGGGGTGCGGGAGTAGATCGGCAGGATGCCGGAGGCGATCCGCAGCCGTTCGGTCTTGGCGGCGATGTAGCCGAGCTGGCTGACGGCGTCGAAGCTGTACGCCTCCGCGACGTAGACGACGTCCAGCCCCACGCGCTCCAGGTCGCGCAGTTCCTCGACGGCCTCGACGAAGCCGCCGCTGTAGTCCAGTTTCATGCCGATGCGCATGACGGGGTTCCCTTCCGTGGGGAGCCGGGTGGGTGCACCGGCGGTGCCGGGCGGGGACGGCGTCCACGGGTCCGCGACGCAGGTGCGGACCCGTGGACGCCAGGGGGACGGGAGGTCAGCGCGGACCCATCCGGATGGCGCCGTCCAGGCGGATGGTCTCGCCGTTGAGCATCGGGTTCTCCACGATGTGCGCGGCCAGCGCCGCGTACTCGACGGGGTTGCCGAGGCGGGCGGGGTGCGGGATCTGCGCGCCGAGCGAGGCCTTGGCGTCGTCGCTCAGTCCGGACAGGATCGGCGTCTCGAACAGGCCGGGAGCGATGGTGACCACGCGGATCTTCAGCGAGGCGAGGTCGCGGGCGACGGGCAGGGTGAGCCCGACGACGCCGCCCTTGGAGGCGGAGTAGGCGGCCTGGCCGATCTGGCCGTCGAAGGCGGCGACGGAGGCGGTGTTGACGATGACGCCGCGCTCGCCGTCGATCTCCTCGGCGCGGCTGATGCGCTCGGCGGCCAGGCGGATCACGTTGAACGTGCCGATCAGGTTGACCTGGAGGACCTTGGTGAAGTCGGCCAGCGGGAAGGCCCCCTGCTTGCCGACGGTCCTGATCGCGTTGCCGATGCCGGCGCAGTTGACGGCCACCCGCAGGGTGCCCAGTTCCTGGGCGACGTCCAGCGCGGCGGTGATGTCCTGCTCGCTGGTGACGTCGGCGGGGGCGAAGGCGACGCCGTCGCCGAGCCTTTCCGCGACTTCCTTGCCGGGCGAGGAGGGCAGGTCGACGATGACGACCTTGGCTCCGGAGGCGACCAGCTTCTCGACGGTGGCCAGGCCCAGGCCCGAGGCTCCGCCGGTGACCAGGGCGACGCTGCCGTTGATGTCCACGGCTGTTCCCTTCTTCTTACGAGGTGGGTGAAAGGGGGAGGGTCAGAGGCGCTCGATGACGGTGGCGTTGGCCATGCCGCCGCCCTCGCACATGGTCTGCAGGCCGTAGCGGCCGCCGGTGGCCTCGAGGTGGTTGAGCAGGGTGGTCAGCAGGCGGGTGCCGGAGCCGCCCAGCGGGTGGCCCAGGGCGATGGCGCCGCCGCGCGGGTTCAGGCGCTCGGGGTCGGCGCCCAGTTCCTGCTGCCAGACCATGGGGACCGGGGCGAACGCCTCGTTGACCTCGTAGGCGTCGATGTCGTCGATGCCGAGGCCGGCGCGGGCCAGGACCTTCTCGGTGGCGGGGATGACGCCGGTGAGCATGAGCAGCGGGTCGGAGCCGGTCACCGAGAAGGAGTGAAAGCGGGCCCGGGGACGCAGCCCCAGCGCCTCGGCCTTGGCCGCGCTCATGATCAGGGCGGCGGAGGCGCCGTCGGTCAGCGGGGAGGAGTTGCCCGGGGTGATGGACCAGTCGATCTCCGGGAAGCGCGCGCCCATGGCCTCGTCGCGGAACGAGGGCTTGAGGCCGCCCAGTCCCTCGACGGTGGTCGTGGCGCGCACGGTCTCGTCGGTGGTCAGGGTGCGCTCGGTGCCGTCGGCGTCGGTGACGGTGATCGGCAGGATCTCGCTGTCGAAGGCGCCGGAGGCGGCAGCGGCGGCGGCCCGGGCGTGCGAGCGGGCGGAGAAGGAGTCCAGGGCGTCGCGGTCCAGCTTCCAGCGGGCGGCGATGAGCTCCGCGGAGATGCCCTGGTTGACCAGGCCCTCGGGGTAGCGGGCGGCGACCGCGGGGCCGGCCGGGTCCTGGCCCTGCGAGCTGCTGAACATCGGCACCCGGCTCATCGACTCCACGCCGCAGGCGATGGCGATGTCGTAGGCGCCCGACATGACGCCCTGCGCGGCGAAGTGCGCGGCCTGCTGGCTGGAGCCGCACTGGCGGTCGATGGTGGTGCCGGGGACGGACTCGGGCAGGCCCGCGCCGAGGATCGCGTTGCGGGCGATGTTCATCGTCTGCTGGCCCGACTGGGAGACGCAGCCGGCGATGACGTCGTCGATCAGTGCGGGGTCGAGGTCGTTGCGCTCCACCAGGGCGCGCAGCACCCGGGAGAGGAGGTCGGCCGGGTGGATGCCCGACAGCTGCCCGCCGGGCTTGCCCTTGCCCGAGGGGGTACGGATCACATCCACGATCACGGCGTCGTTCATGGGACTTCCTTTTCCTGGGAGACGTGCGGACGGGGGTGGGGTGCGGACGCCCGCGGGGTCGCTGTGCGGGCGTCCGGGGTGGCCAAGGGCCGTAGGTCAGCGGCCGGTCCAGCGGGGTGCGCGCTTCTCGGCGAAGGCGCGCGGGCCTTCCTTGGCGTCCTCGCTGGCCATGAGGGCGCCCATCTCCTTGTTGTTGAGCGTCCACAGCTGCGGGTCCAGGTCCGAGCCGTAGGCGTGGCTCTCGCGCAGGAGCCGCTTGGTGCTCTGCACGGACAGGGGCGCGTTGGCGGCGATGGACTCGGCCAGTTCCAGCGCGCTCGCCAGCACGTGCTCGCCGGGCACGACGCGGTTGACCAGTCCCCATTCCAGGGCGGTCTGGGCGGTCATCGGCTCGCCGGTGTAGAGGAGTTCGGCGGCCACCTTGGCGGGGACCTGTCGGGGCATGCGGAACACGCCGCCGGCGGCCGCCATGAGGCCGCGCTTGACCTCCGGCAGGCCCAGGCGGGCCTCCTCAGCGGCGACCACAAGGTCGCAGGCGAGGACGATCTCGGTGCCGCCGCCGAGCGCGAATCCGTTGACGGCGGCGATCAGGGGCTTGTCGATGGGGTGCTGCACCAGTCCGGCGAAGCCCCACTCCTCGTGGCCCTCGGCCGACACCGGCCGTCCGGCGGCGAGTTCCTTCAGGTCGGCGCCCGCGCAGAACGCCCGGCCCGCGCCCGTGATCACGCCGACGCGCAGTTCGGGGTCGGCGGCGATCTCCTCCAGTGCCGCGCCGACGGCGGCGGAGAGGGCGGCGTTCACCGCGTTCATGGCCTGCGGCCGGTTCAGGGTGATGATGCCCACGTGGCCGCGCCGCTCCAGCGTCGCGGCCGCCGCGGCCGTCTCCTTCGAGTTGCTCATGGGTGTCCTGTCTCCTGTGGTGTACGGGTGGGGCCGGTCGGCTGTCGCCGGTGCGGCCCGTGCGCCGGGCTCAGGCGGTCGCGGCCTGCGCGGGTCGGTAGACCGACTTCAGGGAGTGGTAGGCGGCCAGCCCCTCCGGGCCCATCTCGCGTCCCAGACCGCTGGCCTTCACGCCGCCGAAGGGGGCCTGGAGGTCGACGCCGTACTGGTTGACGCCGATGGTGCCGGTGCGGATGCGGGCCGCGAGGTCCATGCCGTGGTCCAGGTCGGCCGTCCAGACCGTGCCGCCGAGTCCGTAGTCGGAGTCGTTGGCGAGGGCGACGGCGTGGTCCTCGTCCTCGTAGCGGATCACGCACAGCACGGGGCCGAAGATCTCCTCGCGCGCCACCCGCCAGTCGTTGTCCACGTCGGCCAGGACGGTGGGCCGTACGAACCAGCCGTCCGTCAGGCCGTCAACGGGTGCCGAGCCGCCGGTGGTGAGTCGGGCGCCCTCGCGCACGCCGAGGTCGACGTAGCCGCGCACGCGGTCCCGCTGGGCGGCGCTGACGAGCGGGCCGACCTCGGTCGCCCTGTCGAGCGGGTCGCCGACGCGCAGGGCGCGGACGGTGTCGGTGACCGCGTCGACGATCTCCTCGTAGCGGGCGGCGGGGGCCAGGATGCGGGTGCTGGCGTGGCAGGTCTGGCCGTTGTTGGTGAGGCTGACGTCCAGCAGTGCGGCGGTGAAGGCGGCCAGGTCGGCGTCCTCGGCGAGGATCGCGGCGGACTTGCCGCCCAGTTCGAGGGTGACCGGGCGCAGCAGTCGTCCGCACTGTTCGCCGATGGCGCGGCCCGCCGCCGTGGAACCGGTGAAGGCGATCTTGTCGACGCCCGGGTGGGAGACGAGCTGTTCCCCGGCCTCGCGGCCGCCCGGCAGCACGTTCAGGACGCCGGGCGGGAGTCCGGCCTCCTGTGCGGCGTCGGCGAAGTAGAAGGCGTCCAGCGCGGTCTCGGGGGCCGGCTTGAGGACCACCGTGCAGCCGGCCGCCAGCGCGGGTCCGATCTTCATGGCGGCCAGTGACTGCGGGTAGTTCCAGGGCGTGATGGCGCCGACGACGCCCACCGGCTCGCGGCGCACGACGGTCTCCCCGATGAGGCTCGGCCGCACGTCCGTCTCGGGCAGTTCGCGCAGCAGTCGCGCGTAGTAGGCGACGGTCATCGAGGCGCTGAACCCGTTGACCGGGATCGAGAGCGACAGGGGCATCCCGTTCTCGCGGCTGACCAGCGGGGCGATCTCGCGTCCGCGGGCCTTCAGCGCGGCGGCGAAGCGGTCCAGCAGGTCCGCCCGCTCCTGGGCGGGCATGCTCCCCCACGGGCCGGCGAGTGCGGTGCGGGCGGCCGCCACGGCGGCGTCCACGTCCGCGGCGGAGGCCATCGCGGTCCGGCCGAGCACCTTGCCGGTGGCGGCCTCGATGACGTCCTGGCCGCTCCCGTCGGCCGGCTCGGTCCACCGTCCGCCGATGAAGAGTTGCCGTCGGTCCAGTTCCATGGAGTTCCCTCGTTTCTTCCGCCTCGTTGGGTGGGCCGTTCCGCCGGGACGTGCCGGCTCCCTGACGGGCAGGGGTGACAGGCTCCAGGGGCGCGCGGCGGCGCGGGTGCGCGGCAGGCTCGCGAGAACGGCGACGGGCGCCGAAGCGCGAGGGCAGCCTGCCTTCATTAAACTAATGACTATAGATAATCATAGGGGCGCGGGGGTTCCGGTGCCAGCCCCTGCGCGGGTCCGTCGCCCGCGAGGCCCGGCCCGGCACCCGCACCCGCTCAGCCGTCGGGGGCCAGGTCACGCACGGCGCGCACGGGGTCCTGCGGGTCCCCCACGAGGTGGATCACGGGCGTGGTGACCCCGTTGTCGACGTACTCACCGATCCGCTCCCGGCAGTGCTCGGCGGGGCCGTGGATCACCAGTTCGTCCACCACCTCGTCGGGCACCGCGCGCAGCGCCGCCCGGCGGTCCCCCTCACCCCAGGCCCGCCACATCGGTCCCAGGACATCATCGCGGCCCAGCCACTCGTGGAAGGCCCGGTAGACCGGGACGTTGAGGTAGGCGGTGATCATCCTTCGGCCCAGGGCGCGGGCCGTCTCGGGGTCCGCGCCGGGCATCACGAAGATCCGCGCGACGATCTCCTTGGCCGGGTCGCGCTCGCGCACGTAAGGCGCGATCGTGCGCACGTCGCGCGCGGAGAGCCAGTTGACGACCGCCCCGTCCCCCTCCCGGCCGGCCAGCCGCAGCATGCCGGGGCGCAGCGCGGCGATCAGCACCGGCGGCGGCTCCTCGGGGACGAGCCGGGCGGTGAAGCCCCGGACCGCGAAGGTCTCGTAGGTCTCGTCCACCCGCTCTCCGCGCAGGGCGGCGCGCAGGAAGCGCACGGTGTCCCGGACCCGCTTGTAGGGCTCCTCGAAGGGGATGTCGTTCCAGTGTTCGACGATGACGTCGGAGGAGGTGCCCACGCCCAGGGCGAACCGTCCCGGCGCGGCCGCGGCCAGGGTCGCGGCGCTCATCGCCAGCGTGGCGGGCCCCCGGGTGAAGACCGGCACGATCGCGGTGCCCAGCCGGAGCCGGGGCGCCCAGGCGGAGGCCAGCGCCAACGGGGTAAAGGCGTCGGTCTCGTCCGCCTCCGCCGACCAGACGTCGGTGTAGCCCAGGTCGGGCAGGGAGGCGACCAACTCCTTCTGGTCCGCGATCGAGAGTCCCGCCACCGGGAGTGTGATGCCCCAACTCTTCGTCATGCCCGCTCCGTCGTGTGTCGTCGCCCCGGCCGTCGGTGCGGGCCTTCGCCCGTCACCGCGCCCGGCCGTCGCCTTGCCGCCGCGTGTCGTCCGTCCGGCGGACGGCGCCCCTTGCGCCGTCCCGCCCGGTCCGGCTCCGGCGGGCACCCGCACGTGCCCGCCGGAGGTTCCTCGACGCCGTACCGCGGGCCCCCGTCCGCACGCGATCGGGTCGATCGCGCGCGGACGGCGAGGGGTTGTGGCCCGCGGTCGCGCCGATGGTCAGGAGTTGCGCACCAGATCGCGGCTGATGATCTCCTTCATGATCTCGTTCGTGCCGCCGTAGATCCGCTGGATGCGGGCGTCCATGAACGCCTGGGCGATCGGGTACTCCTTCATGTAGCCGTAGCCGCCGTGCAGTTGGACACCGGCGTCGATGACCTTCCACTGCATGTCGGTGGCCCACCACTTGGCCTTGGCGGCGTCCACCGCGCTCAGTGTTCCGGCGTTGACGGCCCTGACGCAGCGGTCCAGGTAGGCGCGGCTCACCTCGATGCTGGTGCGCAGCTCGGCCAGGGTGAAGCCGACGCTCTGAAACTCCGCGATCGCCTTGCCGAACGCCTGCCGCTCACGGACGTAGTCGAGGGTCCAGCGGAACGCCGCCTCCGCCGAGCTCTGCGCGGCCACCGCGATGCCCAGGCGCTCGCGGGGCAGGTTCTGCATCAGGGAGGCCAGGCCGCTGCCGACCGGGCCGAGCAGGTTGGCGGCCGGGACGCGGGCGTCCTCGAAGAACAGTTCCGCGGTGTCCTGCGCCTGCAGTCCGACCTTGTCGAGCTTGCGCCCGCGGGTGAAGCCGGGGGTGTCCCGCTCCACCACGAAGAGGCTGTACCCCTTGCTGCCGGCGTCCGGGTCGGTCCGCGCCACGAGCACGATCAGATCCGCCAGGATGCCGTTGGTGATGAAGGTCTTGGAGCCGTTCAGCACCCAGTGGTCGCCGTCCCGGACGGCGGTGGTGGTGATGCCCCGCAGGTCGCTCCCGGCCGCGGGTTCGCTCATCGCGATCGCCCCGACGGTCTCGCCGGTGACGAAGCCGGGCAGCCACCGCTCCTGCTGCTCCTCCGTCGCCAGGTTCAGCAGGTACCCGAGGACGATGTCGTCGTTGGTGCTGAACGAGGACTGCAGCGAGGACGCGCCGACGCGGGCGATCTCCTCGCACAGGACGACGCGGTAGCGGAAGTCCGGCTCGCCCGCGCCCCCGAAGCGCTCCGGCACGGGGAGCCCCACCATGCCGGCGTGACCGGCCTTCTTCCACGTCTCCCGGTCGACGCAGCGCTCCTCGTCCCAGCGCGCCATGTTCGGCACGACCTCCCGCTGGACGAAGGAACGCGCGGTCTCGCGGTAGGCCTCGTGGTCGGGCTCGAAGAGGTCACTGTCCATCAGGTCTCCTTGTTTCAGGGCGGAATTGACGCGCCCGTCGGTCAGCTGCACAGTCGGCCGCCGGGGCGCGAAGGGGGCAGGCCCCGGGGCGCGCCGCCGAGCCGCCCTCGCGGCCGGGCGGCGCGCCCCGGCGCACACGGCCCGCCCCGTCCGGTCCCCCGTTCGATCCTTGCGCCGGGGTGTGCCGGTGGCCCGGTTCGTCACAGATCCAGGACCAGGGTCGGTGACAGGCACCGGGACACGCACGGCATCATCGTCTTGCCCTGCCGGCGCTCTTCCTCGGAGAGCAAGGAGTCCCGGTGATCGGGCCGGCCCTCGAGCACGGTCGTCTCACAGGTGCCGCAGGTGCCCTCTCGGCACGAGGTCGGCAGGTCGATGCCGACGTCGCCTAGCACGTCGACGATGGAGCGGTCGGCGGGCACGGTGGCCACGGTGCCCGTGCGGGCGAGTTTCACGACGAACCCTCCGGGCTCGGGGGCGTCGTGGAGCGTTTTGGGGGAGAACCGCTCGAGGTGCAGACTCCCCGGCGGCCAGGACGCGGTGAGTTTCTCCACCGCTTCCAGCAACGGCTCCGGCCCGCAGCAGTACACTGCGACTCCGTCCCGGGGTTCGCCCAGGACCGACTCCAGGTCCAGCAGCCCGCACTCGTCCTGCGGCTGGATACGGACCCGGTCGGCGCGCTCACCGGCGAGTTCGTCGAGGAACGCCATGGAGGAGCGGGTCCGGCCACCGTAGAGGAGTGTCCATTCCGCCCCCGCCGCCTCCGCCCGGCGGATCATGGGCATGAGCGGCGTGATACCGATACCGCCGGCGATGAACAGGTACTCGGGGCTGTCGACGAGAGCGAAGTTGTTGCGGGGGCCGCGGACCTGGACACGGTCCCCTTCCGCCAACCTGTCGTGCACGTGGGCGGAGCCCCCGCGGCCGGCCTGCTCGCGCAGCACCGCCACCTGCAATCCGGCACGATCTCCGACATCGCCGCACAGCGAGTACTGGCGTACCAGGCCGCCGCCGAGCACCAGGTCGATGTGCGCACCCGGTTCCCAGAAGGGGACTTCGCCGCCGTCGGGGCACACCAGCGTCAGGCGCACCACGTCCTGGGCCATCTGGTCACGCCGTCGGACGACCAGATCATGAACACTCTCGTTCGCCGGCACCGCTCTCACCTCTCAAGCAGTTGCGGATCGACCACTCGCCGCAACCAAATAATCTTATGGCTGTAGATTAACTGCATCTACTGCGTGCCGCCACCCCCGTCTGCGAAGAAGACGGCTTCCCCCGTCCGGGCGTCCCCCGGGGTCGGGACGCACTGGACCGGGGACGGGAAGGTTCACGGAACCATCGCGAGGCGGCGGAGTGCGGGGGTCGGCCCCAAAGGCGGGACCGGCCGGGGAAAAGGCGGCAGAACCTGCCCGACTCCCTGTCACGACGAGGACAGGGCGACCCGGGCACGGCGGCGTCGCAGCCCGGCGCGCGGAGACGCCCTCGACACCCAGGGCAGACGTGGGCCCGACCGCGGTCGGCACGCACACGGCAGCCATTACGGCTCCCAAGTCCCGCACGACGCCGGCGCCGTCGCGTTCCAGCTCCGTCTCCGGGTGTCGCAGGACTCGCCCTGCGCGGCCCAGTGGGGGAACTTGGCGTGACTTCAGCCGGCCATCGGGCCGTGCGCCGCCACCGTCAGCCCGGCCAGGCCCTTGCGCGCCTGCTCGGCACTGGGCAAGCCCGTCAAAGTCGTGACCATGTCAGCCACCTGGCCGCCGCCCGCACCTGCCGGCACCGGGACCGAGGGGGACGGCTTGCCGTCCACTGTCCCCGGCGACGCGGCCTCGGCGGACGATCAGCCTCACTGCGGCCGGGCGCCGTCATCGAGTGACCGTGAGTCAACCGTTCGTCTTCCCCGCCCGGGGCACGGATGGGAGCCGGGGGGGCGCAGGACGGCTCCGCCGTCCCGGCGGACGCGCCCGGCCCGCGCCCGGAAGCCAGCGCGAACAGGTCACCCGGAGCCCACCAGGAGGAGGGCGAAGTCGCCGTACTGGTACACGATCTGGTCCTCCGTCAGCTCTCCGTCCTCGCGGTACCAGACGGCCACGCCCATCCCGAGGTCCAGAATGGCGTACGAGGTCAGGCGGGCCGATGCGACGTGGAAGCGTCCCGCGGCGACCCCGGCCTCGACCAGCTCGCGGAATGCCTTCTCGTACGTGTCGCGCCGGTCCAGGACCGCGGTGCGGTGCGGTTCTTCGAGGCTGCGGATCTCCCGGTTGCCGACGAATGCCTCGAGCCGGTGCCGCGCGTGATAGCGGACGTGGGCCTCGGTGGCGCGCCTGAGCCGCTCGGCGGGGTCCTCGGTCCCGGCGACGGCGGTCCGGTGGGCGGCGAGGAGCGCGTCCATCGTGCCGATCATGATCTGCGCGAGCAGGGCCTGTTTGGAGCTGACGTGCTTGTACAGGCTCGGCCCGCGGACGCCGACTGCCGCACCGATGTCGGCCATGGTGGTGGCCGCGTACCCGCGCTGCGTGAACAACTCCAGGGCGGCGGCCCGGATCGCGTGGGCGCGCGGGGGACCGCCGGCTGCCGGAGTGCTGCCGGGCCGGTTCGCAGCAGTGTCTCGATGCGTGCGGGGCTGCGGCACAGAAGGCTCCTCGGCGTGGGCTGCGGGATTCGGCTAGTACATGTTAGCGGGCCTGGGGGCGGTGCGTGGGGGAGAAGTCCTGCGGGTCTTGACAATCCACGCACCGGACCGTTGTCATGTGGCTAACGACTATTAGCCAAGCTGCGAGGCCGCGCAGTGCACGAGCCTGCCTGGCGTCAGGAGGCACCCTTGCCCGTGAACCTGGACCACAGCCCCGAGGTCGGGGATCTCGCCCGCCGTACGGCGGAGTTCGTCCGCGAGGTGGTGATCCCGGCCGAGGAGGAGTACCGGGGCGTCTCCGCCGCCGGCGGGGAGGCGCTGCGGACGCGCCTGCAGGAGGCCGCCCGCAGTGCGGGGGTCTTCGCCCCGCACGTCTCGCCCGAGTTCGGCGGCCACGGTCTGGACATGCGGGGCCGCGCCCTGGTGTTCGAGGAGGCCGGCTACTCGCTGTTCGGCCCGCTGGCGCTGAACATCGCGGCCCCCGACGAGGGCAACATGCACATGCTGGAGGCGATCGCCACCCCGGAACAGAAGGAGCGCTACCTGCGCCCACTCGCCGAGGGGCGGGTGCGGTCGTGCTTCGCGATGACCGAGCCCGCGCCCGGCGCCGGCTCGGACCCCTCGGCGCTGACGACCCGCGCCGAGAAGGTGCCGGGGGGCTGGCGGATCGACGGCCGCAAGTGGTTCATCACCGGCGCGGACGGCGCGGCGTACGCGATCTGCATGGCCCGCACCTCCGGCGAGCCGGGGACGCGGGGCGGGGCGACGATGTTCCTCGTCGACGCCGGCAACCCCGGCATGAAAATCGTGCGCCACATCGACACCTTGGACGAGGCCTTCTTCGGCGGGCACTGCGAGGTGGTCTTCGACAACTGCGTCGTGCCGGACGAGGCGGTGCTCGGCGAGGTCGACAAGGGGTTCGAGTACGCCCAGGTCCGGCTCGGCCCGGCCCGGATGACCCACTGCATGCGCTGGCTGGGCATCGCCCGCCGCGCCCAGGACATCGCGGTGGCCCGCGCCGCGGACCGGCACCTGTTCGGCTCCCGACTCGCGGAACTCGGCATGATCCAGCAGATGATCGCCGACAACGAGATCGACATCGCCGCCTCCCGCGGGCTCATCCTGCAAGCCTGCCGGGAGCTGGACCAGGGCCGCTCCGGGGCGCAGTCCACCGCGATCGCCAAGACGTTCACCGCCGAGGCGGTGTGGCGGGTCGTCGACCGGTCACTGCAGATCTGCGGCGCACTGGGCGTCTCCGGGGACATCCTGCTCTCCCGCTTCCTGCGCGAGGTGCGCCCGTTCCGCATCTACGACGGCCCCTCCGAGACGCACCGCTGGGCGATCGCCCGCCGGGTCGTCCGGCGCCACCTGGACGGCCGGACCGCGGGAGCCCAGCCGTGACCGCCGAGGCGACGAGCCCCCAGGGCCTGGACCTGGCGGCACTCCAGCGGTACTTCGAGACCCAGGTGCCGGAAACCGCCGGCCCGCTGCGGGCCGAACTGCTGCACGGCGGCCGCTCCAACCTGACCTACCTGGTCACCGACGGCCGCTCCCGTTGGGTCGTGCGCCGCCCGCCGCTCGGGGTCCTGACGCCGTCCGCGCACGACATGGGACGCGAGTACCGGATCGTCGCCGCGCTGCAGGGCACCGGCGTACCGGTCGCCCGGACGGTGGCGCTGTGCGAGGACCCCGACGTGCTCGGCGCGCCGTTCTGCGTCGTCTCCCACGTGGCGGGCACGGTGCTGCGCACCCGCGAGGACCTGCACGCCCTTCCGCAGGCGGACATCGACCGCTGCGCCGGCGCCCTGGTCGGCGTGCTCGCCCGGCTGCACGCCGTGCCGTACGAGGAGGCCGGGCTCACCGGCTTCGGCCGGCCCGAGGGCTACCTGACCCGGCAGGTCCGGCGCTGGCGCGACCAGTGGTCACGCGTCGCCACCCGCGACCTGCCCGACATCGACACCCTCCACCAGCGCCTGGCCGCCGAGGTGCCCGCCGAAAGCGGCGCAGCCATCGTCCACGGCGACTACCGCATCGACAACGCCATCCTGGACCCGGCCGACCCGGGTACGATCCGCGCACTCGTCGACTGGGAGATGGCCACCATCGGCGACCCGCTCGCCGACCTGGGCATGACGCTGGTCTACCGGGACCCGGCGTTCGACCCGGTACTGGGCGGCTCCGCCGCCTCCACCAGCGACCGGCTGCCCTCCCCCCGCGACCTCGCCGAGCACTACGCCCGTGCCTCCGGCCGGGACCTGGGGCGGCTCGCCTTCTACCTCGGCCTCGGCTACTTCAAGATCGCCGTGATCGCCGAAGGCATCCACGCCCGCCACCGGGCCGGAATGACCGTCGGCCACGGATTCGAAACGGTCGGCGACGCCGTGCCCCAGCTCGCGGCAGCCGGGCTGCGCGCACTCGCGGAAGGGAACACCTCGTGAACGCCCGGGCAGTCACAGCGGATTCCCCGGAAGAGGAACGCTTGGCCGCGCTCGTCACCGGATCCTCCCGCGGCATCGTGTAGGGCTCGGAAAGTCATCGCTGCACGTCAGGCCGCGTATCGGTACTCGTTGATGACGCCGCCGAGGACTCGGGTGCGTAGGAGTCTTCGGTCGTCGAGGTCGTGGACGGTGGCGGGCCGGCGGTCGGCGTCGGGTGGGAGCTGTTGGCGTGCCCGGTGCGGCCGATGCCTGTTGTAGTGGTCCTGATAGCCGGTCAGCACCCACCGGGCGTGGGCCTCGCCGGTGATCAGGACGTGGTCGAGGGCCTCGCGCCGGATACTTCCGATCACCCGCTCGCAGTGTGCGTTCATCCGGGGAGCCCGCGGCGCACTCAAGATCACATCCAGGCCCTCGGCCTCGAAGACCGCGTCGAACGCCGCACCGTATGTGTCGTCGCGGTCCCGCGGCAGGAACCGCGACGAGTCCCTGCGCATGCCCAGGTCGGCGGCCAAGTTCCGGGCCTGCCGGCCGCTCGTTCCCGGGTCGGGTGGGCGGTGACGCCGGGGATGTGCAGCCGCCGGGTGCCGTGCTCGAGGAACGCCGGCGCATACAACCGCCCACCGAGCGCGGTGTCCACGTGAAGGAAGTCGACCGCGACGATGCCCTGGGCCTGGGCCGTCAGAAACTCCCGCCAGGTCGGGCCGGAGCGGAGCCGGGTCGAGCCCGGCCGCATGCAGGATCTGCCACACCGTGGAGGCGGCGATCGGGTGCCCGAGCCGGACCGGTTCGCCCTGGACTCTCCTGTGCCCCCACCGTGGATTCTCCCTGGCCAGGCGGAGGGTGAGCTTCTTGAGCGCGGCTTTGACGGGTGGGCGGCCGGTTCGGCCGCGTCGGGCGGTGTAGTCCCACTTCGCCACGATCAGTCGGCGGTGCCAGGGCGGCAGGGTCCCCGCGGCGATCGGGAAGACCGCTCGCCGGCGGCGGCGGGGGATGAGTGCGGACAGCGCCGTGAGCCAGAACCGGCCCGCGGCCTCGTAGCGCACCGGCCCCTTGAGCCGCCGACGCAGCACCGCGTTCTCGTGCCGCAGTACGAGCAGCTCCGCGTCCTTGGCCGTGTCGCGGCGCAGGAGCACCGTCGGGACGGACAGCAGCTTCCGGGTCATCTGGTACGGCAACGGCACGATCACTCATGCATGATCCCAACCGCCCCTGAAGGCGCCCGAGATGCGCCCTCACTTGCAGCGATGAATAAACGAGCCCCACAGGATCGATTCCACTGTGAACGCCGCGGTGTCGTGGTCGCACCCGACGTTGACTCAGCCGGTGTTCGCGGTGATGTCATAGAGCCCGTAGGGGACGGCCTTGCCCGGCCCCTGCCGGTCCAGGAAGTCGTGCGTTTTGCTCCTGGCCGGTTCCTCCTTCGGCATCCGCTCACGGCCGCCGTTCTTGTACTGGCCGACCAGCTCTTTCTTCTTGGTGTCCACGCTGATCACGAGGTCCCTGGCGTCCCGGTGATCGCGGGCTTGTTCGTTGATGCAGCGGAACTGGGCGTCGCGGCCCGGGTGCTGCGTGCCTTCGATCGTCTTGGCGTTGGCCTGCAGGCTGAAGCCCTTCTCGCGCAGCAGGTCGCCCACCGTGTCCGCCGGGACGCGGTGGCCTTGCCGGGTGAGTTCGGCGGCGAGTTTGCGTGTCGACCTCGTCGTCCAGCGCAGCGGCGACATCGGGTCCCCGCGCATGTCCGGCTCGACCAGTGCCAACAGTGCAGGTCGCAGCCCCAAATCCACCGCGGCGGCCCTCTTGCGGCCGCCGTCGGGGCGGCGGACCCGACCCAGCGGCTCCGCACCCGCTTCCAGCTCGTCGACGCCGTTGCGGACGGTGGTCTCGCCGACCTCGGCCGCCCGCGCGGCAGCCCGGATCCCGCCGTGGCCCAGGATCCGGGCCTCGGCCCCCCTCAGCAGACGGCGCTGGCGCTCGCCTGCTCAGGCCGTGGTGGGCAGGTTGGCAGCGCCGGTGGCCTGGTCCCAGATCGCGAAACGGACGGTCATCTCGGCTCGGTGGCCGGAGGCTGTCATCAGGTGGCGGTGGGGGCGGAAGTGCGGTGAGATGCCGCTGAACGCGGACAGGAAGCGCTGGGCTGCGCCGACGGAGCGGAAGCCCTTCATGACGCGTTCGCGCTGCCGGGTGGGCTGGTGGCTGTTCTCCGCCCGGTTGTTGAGGGACTTCGACTGCCGGTGCTCCACCGACGGCATGACCTCACGGTGGGCGGCGCCGTAGGAGCGCAGCTTGTCGGTGACGACCACCCGCGGCACCGCACGCGTCTTCTTCAGCAGGCGGCGGAAGAACCGCCGGACCGCAGCGGTGTCCCGCCGGTCCTGCACGAGGATGTCCAGGACGGTGCCACCGGCGTCGACGGCCCGCCACCGGTACGTCAGCTCCCCGTTGATCTTCACGAGCACCTCGTCCAGGTGCCCTGTATCCCCGGGCCGGGGCCGGCGGCGGCGCAGGCCGTTCGCTTAGGCCTGGCCGAACTTGGCGGACCAGCGGCGGACGGTCTCACAGGAGACGAGGACGCCGCGCTGGAGCATCACTTCCTCGGCCTCGCGGTAGGACAGCGGGAAGCGGAAGTACCGCCACACGCAGTGGGAGATCACCTCGGCCGGGTACCGATGACCCTGGTACGACGGCGGCGCGCTGTCCACGGACGGTCCCCCTCCACCATGACCAACCCGAAGATCATCCCACCCGGTCAGCCAACGTGACAGCACCCCGACCATGCCCGCCGGACCGGTAAGCCTGTGACAGGGACCCGCAGAAGACAAGCGCCTTAAACTTATTGCTGTCGGTTAATACCGGTCAAGACCCCGAACCTCTCCTCGTGAGCACGGGATGGCCGTCGCCAGGCGATTCCCCAGATACTCCACACAGTCGGCCAGCCGACCACAAGGGCCAGGACCGACGGGGCGCGGCAGTGAGGAGCACCCGGGCGCCTGCAAGGCCTTGCCCGACCTGGCGAATGCCATTAGGTTTACGGCGCTGCGGTGGACGCCACATCCCGTGCTTCCGCCCTCTTGAACGCTTTGTCACCCAGCCCCCCGTGACGCACCGGACAGCATGCCGTGGGCGTCCGGCTCTCCCCTGCACACCTCACCAGAAATCAGGGCCGGGCTGTGCGTGGGAAACACAATGACTCGGCTCACGACCTGGAGGTTCCCATGAGTGGCTACTCGTTGTTGGCAGGGGTGCGCATCCTGGAGGTCGCCCACCTGGCGCCCTCGTCTGTCGGTGGCCATCTTGCTGATCTCGGTGCCGAGGTGATCAAGGTCGAAACCGGGCCTGTGGGCGATCCCGTGCGCACCGGTGGCTCCCTGGCGGTGGGCGGACCCGACGGTCCGGCCTTCATGCACCTGCGCTGGAACCGCGGCAAGAAGAGCGTGGCGCTCGATTTGCGGAGCGACGCAGGCAAGGCTGCCTTCCTGGAGCTGGCCAAGGTCAGCGACGCGGTGATCGAGGGAACACGTGCCGGCTATCTCGAATGGCTGGGCCTGGGATACGACGTACTGAAGGAGACCAACCCGGCGCTCGTCTTCTGCACGGTCTC
Organism: Streptomyces sp. JNUCC 63; assembly: GCF_054366325.1. Classification (NCBI taxonomy): domain Bacteria; kingdom Bacillati; phylum Actinomycetota; class Actinomycetes; order Kitasatosporales; family Streptomycetaceae; genus Streptomyces; species Streptomyces sp. JNUCC 63. Next base: position 657,872 of record NZ_CM135963.1, read on the forward strand.
CGGCCTCGGCAGCGACGGGCCCTACCGGCGGCTGGGCAGTGGCGGACCTGTCTTCGACGCCTACGCCGGCCTGCGCGAGGTGGCGACTCCGAGCACGCCCCCGGACAAGGGCATCGCGGGCTCGACCGCACCAGGGATCGCGATGTACGGACTGGGCGCCTACGGAGCGATGGGCATACTCGCGGGGATTCTCCACGCCCGCCGCACCGGGGCAGGGACACGGCTCGAGGTGGCCGGCATCGACGTGGCAGCCAGCTGGATTCCGGACGAGACCGACGCGGCCCTCAACGAGGGCCGGACGACGCAGCGCTCCGCCTGGCTGCCCGACGGGCGGCTGCCCGACTGGCCCCGGTTGGAGGCGTACCGGACACAGGACGGCGGCGCCATGCTGTTCGGCGCCCACGTGGAGAAGTTCTGGCGGAACTTCTGCCATGCCGTCGACCGTCCGGACCTCCTGGAGATCGACCTGACCACCGTCGACGAGGGATCCGCCCGGCGCGCCGAGACGGTCTGGCGCGAACTGCGCGCCATCTTCCTGGAGCGCACGCGCGAGGAGTGGACTGAGCTCTTCCTCACGCACGACATCGCCGGCGGACCGGTGAACAGCGTCCACGAGCTCATCCAGGATCCCCATTTCAAGGCCCGGCGGAACACCTACACGGTCACCTACGACGGCGTGGGCGAGCTGGAGCTGATGGTGAGTCCGGTCCGTGTCGCCGGAGAGGACTTCGCAGCCGATCTCGCCCCGGAACTCGGCGCGCACACGTGGGAGGTGCTGCGGGACGTGGCGGGCTACGACGAAGCGGTCCTGTCCGAGCTGGGCCTCAAGGGAGCACCCTCACAGGCTGCCGGACGCAACGTCGGCGCGTCCTGACAAGCGTCACACAGTCAACAGAGAACACGGCCCGACATCCCGTATCCGTCGGTCACCCGTGCCTCTTCCGAGCAGCTTCTGCTCATCAGGGCGAGTCGCAGGCTCGGCGCGGTCAGCCGGGGGCTGACGGATCAACACCGCGCTCTGCCGTCTTGCGCATGAAAACAGCAACCGAACAAGGGACATGGGAAGCTGGCATGAACATCAATGATCTCGTTCGCTACTGGGGGAAAAATCGTCCCGACCACGCGGCGATCATCTTCGGTGACGACGTACAGAGCTGGGCAGAACTCGACGCGGTCTCCGACGCCCTCGCCCGTGGCCTGGCGGCTCGCGGGGTCCGCAAGGGCGACCGGGTGGGCGTGCTCATGCGCAACCGCCCGGAACTCGCCCATGTCATCCTGGCCACTCTGAAGCTGGGCGCGATCAGCGTTCCGCTCAACTTCCGGCTGCTGGCCTCGGAGCTCGCTCCCCTCCTCCAGGACGCCGACCCGCGCGTCGTGGTGACCGAGGGCGAACTCGCCCACCTGCTGGAGCCAGGGCACAAGGCGCTCGGCTTTGAGATCTTCGCCACCGATTCGTCCGACCTGCCGGGATACAACCTGCTCATGGCGGAGTCCGGGACGGTGCCGATCACCGAGGTCGACGAGAGCGACGGCGCGTTCATCTGCTACACCTCCGGCACCACGGGAGTGCAAAAGGGCGCGCTGCTGACGCACCGCTCCGTACTGGCCCCCGGCCAGGCCCAAGTGCTCACCCACGGAATCTCGTGGCGCGACCGCGTATTGCTGGCCGCGCCTCTGGTCTACACGGGCTCAGTCATCTCGGTCTTCATGCAACTGGTGGTGTACCCAGGCGCGACGATGGTGCTGCCCGGCGACTTCGACGCCGAGCGCTGCCTCGACGCATTGGAGCGGCACCAGGTCACGGCGACGACGACGGTCCCGGTGGTCTGGGAGCGCATGGCGGCGCTGCCCGGCTTCGGACGGCGCAGGCTGGCCGACTTCAAGTTCGCAGGAGCGGGCGGCGCCCCGGTGAATCCGGACCTACTCAAGGTCTACCAGGCACGCGGTATCCCGGTGACGCAGGTCTATGGGCTGACCGAGGCATCGGGACTGGTCTCCACCATGCGGTACGAGGATGCGCTCACGCGTCCCGGTTTCGCCGGGCTGCCGCTCGTGGGCACCGCCATCCGCATCGCCGATTCCGAAGGCAAGACGGTCCCGGCCGGCGAGGTCGGGGAGATTCTGGTCCGCGGCTCGCACACCATGCACGGCTACTGGAACCGTCCCCAGGAGACCGCCGAGACCCTCGTCGACGGATGGCTGCGCACCGGCGACCTGGGCCTGCAGGACGACGGCGGCTTCCTCAAGGTTGTCGACCGGAGGAAGGACGTGGTCATCTCCGGAGGCCTGAACATCTACCCCGCCGAGATCGAGAAGGTTCTCGGCTCCGTGGAGGGGGTGGTGGACCTTGCCGTCATCGGCGTGGCGGACGACAGGTGGGGCGAGGTCCCGATGATCGTCTTCCATACCGACCAGGACCCGTCGGTCGTCGCCAGCCGCCTCGCATCGACCGCACAAGCCTCCCTCGCCCGCTACAAGCAGCCCAAGCACGCGGTCGCCCTGGCGCAACCGCTCCCCCGCACCTTCTCGGGCAAGCTCGCCAAGCCGGTCCTACGGGAGCAGTTCACGCGCACGCCTTCCGACGCGATTGCGCTGTCTCCGTCCAGCTCGTGACAGGCAGGCCGGGCGGCCCCGAAATGCCGGGGCCGCCCGGCCACAAGTCCCTCAGAAGTCCGGCGATTGCTCACTGAGATCGTTTCATCCTGAAGTTGCTGGTCACGGGACTGGTGTGACCGGTAGCGGGAGTTCCCGTACTGGTCGGTGGCGTGATCGGTAGCAGGTGATCATCTGTCACCGGGAGACTTCGGCACGGGTGAGGACGAGCAGGGCCCGCAGCAGTACGGTGGCGTGACGAGCAGCCAGACGGAGCTTGGTGAGGATCCGCCAGTTCTTCAGGTCGGCAAAGCCGTGTTCATTCGCGGCGCGTTCGCGGGCGACGAGCCTGTTCGCCTCTTTCTGCGCGGCGGTCAGGCGCCGGCCGCGAGCGGCGCGGTAGCCGGTGATGATCACCGGGTTGTCCGGGTCGTCGTCCAGGCCGAGGTCGGCGATGGCGCCGAGGCCGGCTTCGCGCAGGCGGGTGGTGAGGTGGTCGTGCCGGGCAGCGGTGACGTCGTGGGTGCGGCCGCGGCGGGCGGCCGAGACCCAGATCAGGTTGCCCTTCTCGTCGGTGAGGGCAAGGACGTGCAGGCCGTGCATCTTGCGTTTGCCGGAGTAGTTGGGGTGGTCGTCGGCGCCGGTGCGGCGCCGGGTGGGTATCAGCGTGCCGTCGATCAGCACGACAGCCCCGCCCCGTTTGACGATCTTCTTCAGTGCGCGGTCCAGCCGTTCGGCGCGGGCGGCCAGCAGGTGGATCACCTCCAGCAGCCAGCGGCGCACGGTCGAGGCGGAGACCTGGTAGGCGCCGGCCATGTCCGCGAGTCGCTGGTCATGACGGAGCACGGCGAGGACGATCAGGGCGATGCGGCCCGGTGGGAGCTTGCGCCACCGCGAACCGATCTTCTTCAGGTGGGTGCGGACCAGGCCCGCGACCATGTCCAGGGTCGCGCTCGACAGCGGCAGGCGACACGGCGTTGATGCCCCTATGGATGTCAAATAGCGGTTGCGGCACGTGCGCGGCTGGCTGCGGGGCTCGGAGTGGCGATGAGCCGGTAGGCCTCCCGTGCGGTGTAGCGCTTGAGGCAGCGGATGACTTCTCGGCGCGTCTTGCCCTCGGCAAGGCGTCACTGCAGGTAGTTCCGGGGGCGGTCGTCCCAGCGCAGGCGGCTGAGGACGATCCGGTAGAGGGCGGCGTTGGCCTGGCGGTCGCCGCCGCGGTTGAGTCTGCGGCGCTGGGTCTTGCCGGAGGACGCTTCGACCGGGCTGGTGCCGCACAAGGCAGCGAAAGACGCCTCGCTGGTGAGGCGTTCAGGGTTGTCACCTGCGGCGATGAGCAGGGCTGCGGCGCTGTCCGGGCCGACGCCGCGTACGTCGAGCAGACCGGGCGAACTCGCCTTGACGGCCTCGGCTATCCGCTGGTTCAGGTCGTCGATCTCTTCGGTCAGGTGCTGGATTCGGCGGGCCAGCAAACGCTGGGTGTGCCGGGCAGCTGTAGCAGGCCCGGTCGTGTCCAGAGCTCCCAGTGCGGCGCACCGCTTGATCAGGTGTGGGTTGGTCAGGCCGGCCAGGGCTTCGCGCAGGGGGGAGTCGGCGCAGACCAGGACGCTCTTGAGCTGGTTGATGGCCTGGGTGCGGGACTTGATCGCGGATCCCTTGGCGAGTTTGACCAGTCGCAGCATCTCCACCGGGCCGTCGCTCGTCTTGGCCGTGGCGGTGGCGCACCCGGACAGCACGGCGCGGGCGGCGGCCTCGGCGTCGACGGCGTCGGTCTTGCCGTGGCGCCGGCGGGCGGCCTTGTCCGGCTGGTTGACCTCCGTGACCTTGATTCCCTCGGCGTGCAGGTGGCGGGCCAAGGCCGCCCCGTAGGAGCCGGTGCACTCGACGCCGGCACGTCGCATCACTCCGAACGAGCGTGCCCAGGCGACGAGTTGACGGTATCCCTGCGCGGTCGCCGGGAAGCTCCGGCCGTCCAGGGCGGCACCGAGCATGGTGATGACAGCCGCGGCGTGAACGTCCTTGTGGGTGTCCACGCCGAGCAGGACCTCCTCAGCGGTGTCGGCCGGGATGTGACACGGGGCAGCGGGCTGCGTGATGCTGGGCAAGGTCGCCTTCTCCTGATCGCCTTGGGTGCTGGTGGCCGTCGCCGGGCCGGGGCGGTCAAGACTGTGACGGTGCCTGTCGCGAAGGCCCCTATCGGGACACGTCCCCTGCCCGGCGGCAGCACGCACCGCACCGAGCAGGTAGCCGACAGATCAATGCCAAGGCACACGGCCAGTCACGTTGCGAGTCAAGCCACCGCCCGGAGCAGCACCCGATCATCCTCACAGTCACGTTGTTGGGTGCGTGACTGTCTGATGGTGCGTCGGGGCGTGGTGAGCCCGCGGCCCGGACCTGTGCTCAGGCCGTGGTGGGCAGGTTGGCAGCGCCGGTGGCCTGGTCCCAGATCGCGAAACGGACGGTCATCTCGGCTCGGTGGCCGGAGGCTGTCATCAGGTGGCGGTGGGGGCGGAAGTGCGGTGAGATGCCGCTGAACGCGGACAGGAAGCGCTGGGCTGCGCCGACGGAGCGGAAGCCCTTCATGACGCGTTCGCGCTGCCGGGTGGGCTGGTGGCTGTTCTCCGCCCGGTTGTTGAGGGACTTCGACTGCCGGTGCTCCACCGACGGCATGACCTCACGGTGGGCGGCGCCGTAGGAGCGCAGCTTGTCGGTGACGACCACCCGCGGCACCGCACGCGTCTTCTTCAGCAGGCGGCGGAAGAACCGCCGGACCGCAGCGGTGTCCCGCCGGTCCTGCACGAGGATGTCCAGGACGGTGCCACCGGCGTCGACGGCCCGCCACCGGTACGTCAGCTCCCCGTTGATCTTCACGAGCACCTCGTCCAGGTGCCCTGTATCCCCGGGCCGGGGCCGGCGGCGGCGCAGGCCGTTCGCTTAGGCCTGGCCGAACTTGGCGGACCAGCGGCGGACGGTCTCACAGGAGACGAGGACGCCGCGCTGGAGCATCACTTCCTCGGCCTCGCGGTAGGACAGCGGGAAGCGGAAGTACCGCCACACGCAGTGGGAGATCACCTCGGCCGGGTACCGATGACCCTGGTACGACGGCGGCGCGCTGTCCACGGACGGTCCCCCTCCACCATGACCAACCCGAAGATCATCCCACCCGGTCAGCCAACGTGACAGCACCTCTGATCCCAATCGTGCAGGGCATACCGTCGATCCGCTCCCGGCGCGGCCGACGACACCGCAGACCGGGCAAGCTCCACGGCGACAAGGGATACGACTACAACCACCTGCGGCGATGGTTGCGCGGCCGCCGCATCACACCCCGGATCGCACGTAAGGGAACCGACTCCAGCCGGCGGCTGGGCCGGCACCGCTGGACCATCGAACGCACCATGGCCTGGCTCGCCGGCTGCCGGCGCCTCCACCTTCGCTACGAACGCAAAGCCACCCACTTCCTGGCCTTCACCAGTATCGCCTGCACCCTCATCTGCTACCGCCGACTCACCAAATGAGATGACTTGTTACCCCGACACGGCAGGGGCGCCCGCCGCCGGGCGGTGGAACCCCGTGGCAGCCGCGGCCCGCTGAGTCCGGACATCACTACTCGGGCTGCAGGATGCCCTCCGCCACTAGGGCCTCGACCTCCTGATCGGCCAGACCGAGCAGCGAGGCCGCGATCTCCCGGGTGTGTTCGCCCCGCACCGGAGCCGGCAGCAGCGGGGCGACTGGGACCGATGTGTACGTCGCGACCTGGAGGTTGGCCCGCAGGGGCATCGGCAGAGCGGGGTGCTCGAGGTCTGCGAAGGCACCGCGGGCGGTGAGCTGGGCATCGTCGAGTTGGTCGGGGCCGCGGGCCATCAGCCCAGCCGGGACGCCGGCCTGCTGCAAAGCGGCGATCGACTCCTCCCGGTCGCGGCGGATCAGCCACTGGGTGAGCACCCCGGCGGCCGCGGCCCGGTTCCTGAGCCGACCGGCCACGTTCCCGAGGAGGGGATGGTCGGCGAGTTCCGGCCGGCCCACGACCCGGCACAGCCGTGCCCAGTCGTCGTCGTCGCGCACCGAGACCACGCACCACTCGTCGTCACCGGCGCACGGGAAGACACCCGACGGCGCCTCGGCCAGCGCGATGTTGCCCTCGGGGCCGACCGAGCCTGGCTGCAGCGACTCGGCGGCTAGGTGGCCACCGAGGTGGGTGAGTGCGACGTCGGACTGGGCGAGCTCGATGAGGCAGCCCCGGCCGGACTCCAACCGGGCGATCAGCCCCGCCAGCACCGAGACCGCAGCGACCTGGGCGGCGACGTGGTCGGGGTAGACGGTCGAGCCGTCGGCCGAGCCGTACTCGACGTCCGGGTAGGCCCAGAGCGCCGAGACACCACACGACGCACGAACCAGCGGGCCGTAGCCGAGACGCTTGCGCCACTCCCCCACGTTGCCGAACGCGCTCGCGTCGCAGATGACGATCCGCGGGTTGATCTCGGCCAGAATCTCGTGGGTGAGGCCGAGGCCGGCCAGTGTGCCGGGCTTGAAGTTGGCGACGACCACGTCCGCGGTGGCTACCAGCGAGCGGAAGATCTCGACGCCCCGGGGGCTACGCAGGTTCAGACCGAGTCCGCGCTTGTTGCGGTTGCCCCAGGCGAACGACGCCGCGAAGGCGCCCTCTCGTCGCGATTGCCGCAGTCCGTCCGGGTAGGCGGCGTTTTCCACCTTGATGACGTCGGCGCCGTTGTCGGCGAACTGGCGACCGAGCTCGGCGCCGAATACGTTGACACCGAGGTCGAGCACCCGCAGACCCGCGAAGGGCCGATCGCCGTCCGCGAGCTCCGGTCCGGCCGGCAGCACGCGCGGGGGCCAGAAGCCGTCGGCACCGAGCACCACGTCGTCGTGCTCACCGAGCTCTGGGGACCGGGACCGGTGCCCGGCGCGGACGCCGTCGACGCGTACCTGGCCGGAGGGGACCCGTGCGGTCACCCCGGGCGCGATCTCGACGTCCGCGAGGACGCCGGAGGTGACGAAGTGCGGCACGGTGAGCACGTCGGCGACATCGAGCACCTCAGCGATCGGGATGCCTCGCTCCGCACCCTCCCCGACGAGCTCGGCGCGGGTGTGCCGGTCGAAGAACTCCTGGATCACGGCATTGAGTCGCTCGGCGGCGTGGAAGCGTGCCGGGATGGCGTCGAACTTCGGGTCGGCGAACTCCTCGGGCGAACCCAACCACTCGAACATCGCCCGCCACTGCCGCCGGGAGAGCAGGCAGGTACGCACGTGTCCGTCGGCGCAGCGGTAGACCGGGTAGTAGTTGCGCGAGTCGGGCCGGCCACGCGGGAAGGTGTCTGGTCGCGCCGCGGCCGCGGATCCCTGGGTCCCGAAGACCGGGTCGAGACCGTGCACCACGGCCTCGTAGGCGGAGACGTCCACGGACTCACCACGGTGCGTTCGACGGGCCTGGTAGTGCGCCAGCAGCGCGGCCCAGGCGACGTGCGCGCCGGTGTGCCCCTCGACCAGACCCACCGGGGGCAGCAGCGGCTCGGCACCCGGGAACCCGGACCGCGACAACACGCCGCCCATCGCGTATAGGACGTGCTCGGTCGCCTGGAGGTCGCGGTAGGGACCGGTCTGTCCAAAGGCGCTCACCTGGACCACGACCAGGCCCGGCACCTCGGCGGTCAGTCGACCGGGCTCTAGACCCGCATCGGCGAGCCGTCCCGGACCCCAGCAGTCGACCAGGATGTCTGCTGCATCGACGAGGTCGCGCAGCTTCGTCATGTCGCAAACGTCCGCGGCGTCCAGCACCACACCCAGCTTGTTCGCGTTGTTCAGGTGCCACGCCCACCGGCTGATGTCACCCATGGGCGTGCGACGTCGCCCGGCCGCCCCCTCGGGCGGCTCGACCTTCACGACCTCGGCGCCCAGGTCGGCGAGAAGCCGGGTGCCGGAGTCCGCGAGCTCGCCTGCGAGCTCCACGACTCGTAGACCGGCGAGCGGGAGCTTGGCGCCTGCGCTCATGCGGGCTGCCCTGCCTCGGACTCGGCGAGCTTCCGCGCGAGCTGGCGGTGCAGGTGCTGCGGCCCGGCCTCGTTGCGGCCGTAGATGTACACGCCGCTGACCGCGAGGGCGTTGGCCTGGATGGTCTCCTCCATCGGCCAGTCCTCCTTGGTGGCGGCCTCCTCGAGGATCTCCCAGCTCTTCGCGATCCGCTCGGCCATCTTCTCGTCGTAGGTGTCGGGGTCGGCGAGGAACCGGATGTGGATCGTGCATTCCGACGGCGAGTGGGCCGATGGCCACGTCGTCCAGAACTCGATGTGGTGCGGGGTGATCGCGGCGTTGACGTTGGGGAAGACGAACATGCTCGACCCGACGTGCTTGTAGAAGCCCTCGACCTGGTCCTCCTCCCCGGCCTCGACCGCCTTCTCCAGGCGCATCCGCGGGGTGAACGACTGCATGTGCAGGCCGCTGGACTCCACCACGCAGGTGTTGGTCGAGATCAGCTTTCCGACGCCGTACGGGTGCAGGAACTTCGGGTGCAGGCTGTCCACGGCGCCGTCGACAACGAGCTTCCAGTTCACCGGGACCGTGAACTGCTTGTCCAGCACCAGCAGCGACTTCTCGTAGTTGAACTCCCGGAAGCGTTCCTCCATGTCCGCGCCCAGGTACTCCGCCACGGTCTGCGGCTTCTCCCCAGGGTCCAGCGTGACCCACACCAGGCCGTGTCGCTCCTCGGTATGCACCTGGGCCAAGCCGTGTTCGAGGCGGTCCAGCGGCTCGAAGAACTGGGCATACGGGATGTGCCGCAGAGAGCCGTCGCGGTCATAGGTCCAGCCGTGGTAGGAGCAGGTGAAGGCCCGCTTCTTTCCCGCCTCGCAAACCTCGACCCGTCCACCGCGGTGCTTGCAGATGTTGATGCTGGCGCCCACGCTGCCATCGCGCTGACGCACGATCAGCAGTGGAGTGCCCAGGACATCCCGGGTGACGAAGCTGCCCGGATCAGGCAGCTCTGAGTGGTGCGCGACGACCACGGGGACGGTCCGCATCAGCGCCAGCTCCCGGGCCGCATGCTCGTCGTCGGTGAAATGGGACGTCGGGACCCGAAGCTCGCTGTCCGCCAGGTGCGTCGTGTTCTCTTTGAAGTACCGGATCAGCGTCCCGAGCACCTGCTGGTGGTTGGACAAAGGTCCTCCTAGGAATGAACTCGCTCGAGAGAAACGGTGACGGCCATGTCGGCCAGACCATCTTAAACCTACGACCAGAAGTTTTACTAGATGGACAGGTGTGCAGTGGACGAGGTCGGAGTCGTTGGTGGCCGCGGCCGCCATCCCCGCCGTGAAGTCGGGGGCGGTCGGCACCTCGGTGACGATGGATGTCAGTCACCCCCCAGGCTCCCTTACGACTTGGTAGGTCACCTGGCGGTTCGACTAGTGAGTGATCAGCAGGTGGCCGGGCGGACGGGCACCAGTTCGGTGCTGGTGCGCCGCAACGGTCAGCAGGAGAGTCGTCCCCTAGGCGACCAAGCTGCCATGGTCAATAATCTACAGCAATAAGTTTTAGGCCGACCGGAGAGAAGCATCGTCGGCACCTCGCGCAGGGCCCTGGCCGCGTCAGTGAGATGCGTGCAGCCGTCCTCGCGGCGCAGGATGCCGGGGCAGTCCGGCGCAGGTTCGCAAAAGGTACGCCCACCCGTCGGTGCAGATTGTCGGCCGCAAGCGGACACTCCGGGATCGGCAGCGCATCCGCCACCGCCGAAATCTGGGTCAGCGTCCCAGTCCGGGCGTCGGCGGCGGCGCTGAGGCGGTACTCGTGGGCCGGGACCCGCCCTCCGCCCGGCTCGGGGGCGGAGTCCTGGAACCACGCGCCCGCAGCGCCTCGCCCTCGCGCCAGGCGTCAATGCGGCGGACGCGGCGGGTGGTCGGCTCGGCGAAGTCGGGGAGCTCGTGCCACGCGTCGGGGTCGGAGGGCGATCCCAGCACCTCGACGGGGTGGGTCCGGTCCCGCGGCTCCCCCGGCCCGTGCGCCATGGCGCCCTCCCGGTAGCCCGTGCAGACGCCAGTCGGTGGGACGCGGTCACCGAACTTCTACTCCCAGGCCGCGGTCGACAGCGACCGAGTGAGCACGAACGGCGCGATGAGGCTGGTCCCCGCGAGGTCGTCGAACATCAGGGAGAGGACCGAGCCGGCCTCGATCTCCTCCGGCACCAGCTCAGCGATCCGCGCCCGCAGGCCACCGTGCAGCCCGACCAGCCCCTGCAGTGCGGGACGATCCAGCTCCGTGGCCACGGCCAGCACCTCGCGGGTGCGGGGCTCGAGGGCAGCCCAGAGCTCGCCGCTGGAGACCTCGCGGGCAGATCCGTCCGCCTGTGTAACGTGATGCGATGAAGGAGCGGGGCCTCCCGCTCCGGCCGGGTGCGAACGATGCTCGGTCCAGGAGAAGTAACGACCGTCCACAGGCAGGAGGCCCTGATGGACCAGATGCAAGCCTACGACGGACCTCAGATCGTGGGCATGGACCTGCACCGCAACCGCTCGGTACTGCTGCGCATGACCCCCCAAGGGGAACGGCTGGAGCGGATTCGCATCGACAACAGCCCGGCCGCCCTCAAGGCCGAGATCGCCAAGGCCGGCCCGCACCCGCAGGTGGTGCTGGAAGCCACCTACGGCTGGTACTGGGCCGCCGACACGCTCCAGGAAGCCGGAGCCGAGGTGCACCTCGCGCATCCGCTGGGCGTGAAGATGTTCGGTTACCGGCGGGTGAAGACCGACGACAAGGACGCCGCCGACCTGGCCGACCTGCTGCGCATGGGACGCCTGCCGCAGGCGTGGATCGCTCCCCGCCGGACCCGCCAGGTGAGGGAGCTGGTGCGCTACCGGCACAAGCTGGTAGGCATGCGCACCTCGGCCAAGGACCAGATCCACGCGGTGCTCGGCAAGGCTGGCCTGCACGTGCCCGTGACCGACGTGTTCGACCGCGGCGGCCGCACCTGGCTGGCCGGGATACCGCTGCACGGCTCCTACCGGGTACGCGCCGACTCCCTGCTCCGGCTGATCGCCTTCCTGGACGGCGAGATCGCAGAGGTGGACAGGCTCATCGCGCAGGCCCTGGCGGGCGATCCCGGCTACCGCGCGGTGCAGACGATCCCCGGCATCGGCCCGGTCTTCGCCGCCGTCATGGTCGCCGAGATCGGCGACGTGGCCCGCTTCGCCGGACCCGGCCAGCTGTGCTCCTGGGCGGGGCTCACCCCGCGGCACCGGGCCTCGGACACCAAGGTCCACCGCGGCAGGATCACCAAGCAGGGCTCGCCACTGCTGCGCTGGGCCTGCGTCGAGGCGGTCCAGCGCAGCGGGGCCGACACCCCGATGCGGCGCCTGAAGGACCGCATCGTCTACCGCCGCGGCACCACGGCCCGCAACGTGGCCAAGACCGCCGCGGCCCGCAAGCTGCTCACCCTGGTCTACTACGCCCTGCGCGACGGCGAGGTCCGCTGCCTGACGAAGCCGGACCCGGCGCGAGCAGGCCGGAACGCGGCCGACGCGTGATCGCGCACTGTCTGGCCCCCGCGCATGCGGCGCGGCCGTTAACGTGATCGATCCCGTCGGCCGTCGCGGAACGCCCCATGCACAAGCTCGTCCGGCCGCGGGGCCGGACGCAGCCGCGAAGGGATGACCGGCAGCCGAGCCTGCCCACCCCACGACCACACCTCTGGGGCGAGACACCACAACTCCATACCCCCGGTCCCCGGCGCCGCCAGTGTGCGCCGATCCGCCGCGGCCTCAAGGCCGTTCGTCCTCGGCTCCGCCTGCGGGCGCTCCGCCTTGACCCCGCGCCTGGGCTCGGCGTTGCCCGAACTCGGCCGGAAACCGGGAAAACAGACAGGGTAACACCCTTGACCGGCCCCGCTCCTTCAGGGATGACAGGGCGGGCTCAAGGGGTCAGCGCATCACCGCTGTTCAGAAGCTCAGCGTAGACCTCTGCCGGGGTGCGGTAACCATGGATCTTGCGCGGACGATGGTTGAGCTCGTGGGCGATGGCGTCGAGGTCGGCCTGGCTGAACGTGCGGAGGTCCGCGCCCTTGGGGAGGTACTGCCGTAGCAGTCGGTTGGTGTCCTCGTTGGTTCCGCGCCGCCCCCGGCTGCGCGGTTTGCAGAGGTAGGTCGGCATGCCGGTCGTGGCGGTGATGGCCTGGTGCTCGGCCATCTCGCGGCCCCGGTCCCAGGTGAGCGTCCGCCGCAGCTGGGGCGGGACAGAGAGGAGCCTTCGGGTGAGGTGCGGGGCAGCCTGCTCGGCCTTGATGCCGTCAGGCAGCGCGACGATGGCGGTGTAGCGGCTGGCGCGCTCGACGAGCGTGGCGACCGCCGAAGGCCGTGCGCCCATCACGAGGTCGCCCTCCCAGTGGCCCGGGACGGTGCGGTCCTCGACCTCCGCGGGGCGGGCACTGATGGACACCATGCCTCGGATGACGCCCCGCCCGGTGGGCTTCCGGGCGACCTTCGGCCGGCCAGGGGAGGGGCCGTCCGCAGCCGCTGGGTGAGGCTGCGGTCGACCGCCTGGCGGCGGCGCAGGTCGTACAACGAAAGGTAGATCGCCTCGTGCGAGACCCGTATGGAGGCCTCGCCGGGGAAGTGGCGTCGCAGCCAGCCCGCGATCTGCTCAGGTGACCAGCACAGGGCCAGCTTGGCCCCCACCAGTGCGCGCAGAGCGGGCCATTGGGCGAGCTTGGCCGGCTTGGGGCGGCGCCCGCGTTCGTAGGCGGCCGCGTCTGCAGACGCGGCCCGGTAGCGGTCCCGGCCGCCGTTGCGGGCAATCTCCCGGGAGACGGTCGACGGCGATCTGCCCAGCCGCCGGGCCATCTGCCGGGCAGACTCGCCAGCAGCGATCCCCCGGGATATCTCCTCGCGCTCGCCGCCGGTCAGATGCCGTCCTGACCGCTGCCGCGGGACCATGCGGAGGCCACCGCTTTGGTGCAGAAATCGGCGGACGTGGTGCATCGGCGCCCCAGCGCCCTCCCCATCAAGCTGAACGACTGCCCTTCACGCCAACGTCTCCAGATTTCATCCTGCTGAGCCGGTGAAAACCCGTAGTCACGCACCTGTGCCTCCACAACCACATGATCATTCGTGGGTGGTGCGTTGATCACTTGAGCCCGCCTTCCTCGGCGCCCGCTACCGGCGCATCGTCAAACGCCCGGACACGCCAAGGCCCTGGTCGCCGTCGCCCGCTCGATACTCGTCATCGCTTGGCACCTGATCAACGACCCCGGCGCCTCATACCAGGAACTCGGCACCGACTGGCACCAGCGTCATCTCAACCCCGCCCGCAGGACCCGCGACCTCGTCCGCCAGCTCCAGGCCCTCGGCCACCAGGTCACCCTCGAACCCGCGACCGCCTGACCAGCCCACCCCGACAACCGGGCCGCAAGCGGCCCGGATGCTGCCGCCTGCCCTCCCGGAGATCGATTTTCCGTTCAGCTTCAGAGTCAAGCTTGTGCCAGGGCGCTTCTACTTCTTCGCGGCCCTGTCGCCGAACAGGCTGCGCAGCATCCATGCCGCGAAGCCGACGCACGCGCCGGCCGCGATCAGGGTCGCGTTGAAGCCGATGGTCGGCATCAGGCCGATCGAAGACGAGTGATCCCCGCGCAGGCAGGGGAGCCGTGAGAGGCCGAACCACCACCGGAGTGTCTCGGCGGGACCTCGTCGTCTCACGAAAGCCTCTATCACGGGGACTTGCAGGAAGGCGGACGGCATCATGCCACGAGAGCCGGAACCTCCCAGGTCACATCGCGTTTCAGGGCAGCCTCCGACGCCGGGCAGGCCGTAGCCCGAATTTCCGATTTCAACTCAAAGACGCGGTGCGGGCTCTCCGACGAAGCGGGCAAGATCCTCTGCGGCACCGCGTGGCAGGCCGGCGACCGCCATCTCCGGCAATGCCGTGATGACGGTCCGCAGCCGCGCGCCGAGCTCCGGCAGTACGGCCCAGGCCTAGGCAGGGGCGTTGACGGCGGCCAGCAGCAGGTCGCCCTCGTAGAAGCAGGCGTCGAGCAGCGGATCCTCGATCAGCAGGCGCACGGCGAGTGGAAGGACGTAGGGCAGTGCCACCTGCTGTGCGATGAGGATGCGCAGATCGGCGGGACGGAGTTCGTCCAAGGGCACACGCCGCAGCTCGTGCACGGTGCGCACCAGAGGGGTCGCGTCAGCGGCAGGAGGCGTCCAGCGGGGTGGGTCCAGGTCGTCGAGCGTGCGGTTGAGGTGCAGCAGATGGCCCATGGGCTTCATTCTCACCAGACCGCTGTGCACTTCCAGGCCGGACCGGGTGGAAGAACTCGCGTGCCACATAGCGTTTGAGGCAGCGGACGGTTTCCCCGTCGCGTCTTGCCGTCCGCCGTGCGCCGTTGAAAGTAGTCCCGGGTGCGGGGGTGGAACCGCAGACGCGCGTACACGATCCGATGAAGCGCCACGTTGGCCTGCCGGTCTCCCCCGCAGTTGAGCCGCCGGCACCGCTCCCGCCCCGAGGAGTGCCTGATCGGGCTGACCCCGCACAGCGCCGCGAACGACGCCTCACTCTGGCAGACGCGCCCACGGCCTTGGGATCGCCTTCACCGACGTGGAGTTCGCCGGCTCTTCTCCCTCGACCGAGCAGGGCGCGAGCACGCCGGCACGGCCCGCCGGGCCGGTCGCGCACGAGAGGTCCCGTTGGCCGCGGCAAGCAACGGAGCGCTGTCAGTGGCGGGTGGCAGCATCGGGCGCATGACGGACACCACGGCATTCGACTGGCGGTCCTTCCTGCTCAGGTGGAGCGGGGAGTGGGCGGATTCCCTGCCGGACGGCGAGACACGGAGCGAGAACGACGAGGCCGCCCGGCAGGCGCGGTGGCTGGGGTTCCCGCCCGCGTCCGAGGAGCGGATCGCCGCCATGGAGGAGCGCCTCGGCCGGCGGTTGCCCCCGTCGTACCGGGAGTTCCTCAAGGTCAGCGACGGGTGGCGGCACGCGGGCGGGTTCGTGTGGCTGCTGGCGGGGACCGGGGACGCGCACTGGCACGACAACGCGTCGGGACTCGCGGACGTGTTCGAGGAGTACCTGGACGAGGACGCCGGGCCCGAGGAGCGGCGGGAGGCGGACATCTGGCGGCGCGGGCTGCAGCTCGACGTGGAGTCCGACATCACCCACGTGATCATGGACCCCGAGGACGTGGACGAGGACGGCGAGTGGGCCGTCTGCACCTGGGCGAGCTGGCGGGCCGCGCCACCCGAGCGGCACGCGAACTTCCTCGAGTTCATGCGGGACATGTACCGGGAGTTCCACCGCCTGCGGGCGCACCGGAGCGACGGGGAGCCGGTGTTCGTCAACGACACGACGCGAGAGCTGGACGCCCAGGTGGAGGAGGCCCGGGCGGAGGCGCTGCGCGGCGGCTGGGAACGGGCCGTAAAGGCGCTGGACGAGGCCAAGGAGTACGGCCGGCCGCGGGCCGCCGGGCTGGGCGACCAGATACGCCGCCTGCTCGGACAGACCTCCACGGTGTACTTCGACAAACTGGTGACGGACCCGCGGTACGCGCCCGAGCTGCTGCCGCCGCTGGTCGCCGAGCACGCGGCGCACTCCTACCGGGACGACTCCACGCTGACGTTCCACCTGCGGGGCGCCGACGACGACCTGGTGGCACTGGCCTACGCGACGCTGGATCAGGTGAGGAACGGCACGTACCGGTACACGGCGGCCGGACCGTTCGGCGAGGCGGCCGAGCGGGCGCGGGAGCTGGCGCGATGGGGAGACACCGACGGGGCCTGGCGGACACTGATGAACGCCGTGCCCCTGTGGGAGCCGCTGGGACCGGACCACCTGACGCCGCTGGGGTGGGTGGCCGACCCGGTGCTCGGGCCGCTGCTGACCCCGGAGCGGGGCCGCGAGCTGCTGGCCACTCCACGGGGCGGGCAGGCGGGTGAGGCACCGAGCCCGACGGCCGGACTCGACCCGGGCAGCCTGGCGTGGCTCGCGGAGCCGGACCCGGGCAACAACCGCACGTCCTACCGGTTCGTCCTGGTGGAGGGGGTGGAGCCGGAGGAGCTGCCCGGACGTCTCGCGGACGGGGACGGCACCGGACTGAACGCACCCATGACCTTCTGGGAGGCGCGCCACAGGTCGCTGCACGACCGGAGGGAGTTCTCGTCCTACGACGACAGGGCTCTCATGGCGGTCGGCCGGGCCGGCGCCGGCTGGAGCTTCGCCTTCGACGGCGACCCCGCCCCGTTCCACCGGCAGCGGTTCGTCTCCCCGGCCGCGGCCGCCAGCACGGGCACTCGCGCGGTGGTGGTGTGGAGCGGCCTGAGGACGTGGCACGGGGAGCCGTTCTTCCACCTTTCGGCGGCGCGCGACGGCGCCGAGCAGTACGCCTTCACGTACGCGGACGGAGAGATCAGGCAAAGCGGGGAGATACCGCGGGCGCTGGACCCGAGCCGGTTCTTCGGCGACCCGGAGGACGGCGCAGAGGCGGAACGGTCGCTGCTGGACGCGGTGGCCGGGGAGTTCGGTGCCCATCTGCCGCGTCACGCCATCGTGAACGGGCGGCTGCACACGTTCACCACTCGCTCCTGGACGCGGCCGCCGAGGGACGGCGAGACGTACGCGGTGATCCGCATGCACTGGGAAGCCGCGCGCCCGGCGGACGGCGAACGGACGGAGGACGAGGGGCCGGGAAGCAGCTAGAGACCGGCTGCCGCGGCCGTCTCCTTACCGAAGGGATTCCGGGGGTTTCGCCCCCGGAATCCCGCTTACGGCTGGAAGTACTCCGACATCAGGCGGCTGACCCATTCCGGCTGCTCGATGTTCACCGGGCGGAACTCCGCCATGGCCGGCTTCAGGTCGATGACCGGGGTGCCCGAGACCGCGTCGAGGCCCACCACCGTCAGCTCGCGGCCGTGCACGGACTCGATGGCGCAGCACGTCGACCCGATGCGGTTCGGCCTGCGGGGGCCGCGGCCGGCGAAGACGCCGACGGGCGGGAGGTCGGAGCGGCCGCGGTAGGGGCGGGGTTCGCGGTAGTCGTCGAGTTCCGGGAACCGGTCGAAGACGAAGAGGACTTCCACGTGGGAGAAGCCCTCCAGACCCTGGAGGCACGCCTCGCCGAAGCGTTCGTCGATGGTGATCGTGCTGCGGACGGCACCCCAGTTGTCCGTGTGCTGGACGTCCGTCCGGTCGTTTCGGACCGTACCTATCGGTGTGATCTCGAAGCTCGGCATGGTCAGAGGCTATCCCCGCCGTGCTCATGCCGGCGTCTCGATGCGGTGAGATTCGAGAGCGCGAAGCCTGGGATGTCGGAGAACGAACTCCCAGGGCTTCGTGGCCCATTGCGCAATGAAGCCCTGCCCACAGCTCGGCGGAGCTTCGTCGTCTCACACACGTCTCACGAACGGTACGGACCCTCCGGGACCGCGCAGTCCTGACCTGCAACTTCGCTCACGTCCTGGACCGGCTGGACGCTCCTGGACGGCCTCTACAACCTGTGCCATGTGGTACCGGCACGCGCCGGAGGCGCATCTCATTGAGCGCCGTCCTTCCTGCCGCACCACAGGGCCCCAAGCACGCGAAGGTGTCTCGCCGCCCCCCATCGGTTGTGGCTGGGCCCGGAGTTCTCGCCCTCACTGGCGGATGAGAGGAGCCAAGATCCGGACCATTGACGGGCCAACGAAGCCGCATCAGGAGTAACTTGCGTCATCGACACAGGTCAGAGACACACAAGCGCCGTACCACCAGCAGACGAAGAACCTCCTGGTGACTCAGACGCAGTACTGAGACGCAGCACTGCGCGCATCGACCCAAGAAGATCGGCGCTCACCAGCCGGCAACTACGGCACTCAAAGCTTGTCGACTCTCCACAACAGGACACGGCGAGCGCCACGTTCACGCGCCGGCGGGCGGCGCAACCGTCCGCCAGGTCAGCACTCGTCCGGCCGCTATCGATCCCGCAAAGACCGCCGCGTGCTACAGAGCTGCGAGAGCGCCCCAACCGCACCTGACGGAATATCAGCAAAGTCAGCATCAGGTCAGCAAAAGCACTGCCACAGCCGCTCACAGACGGCCACACCATGGAAGCGCCCGCCACCGCCACTCAGGTCCGCAACCCGCTCAGCCGTCCTCCCGCGAGCGATCGAAAAGTGGGAGGCAGTACCCAACCACCTCCCGCCCGCCAGTCGCCGACGCTCAGACGTTTCCGCAGGTCAGCGCACCCTTCCCCGGGGTTTCAACGGGACCGGCGGGAGCTCCGGAGCGGGCAGCGGAGCCCCGTCGTACCCCTTCACCTCCCCGAACCGAGACCCTTCCATCCAGTCCCGGCGGGCCTGCACGATCTCCTCCTGAGACCGTCCGATCCAGTTCCAGAACATGATCAGTTCCTCCTCGAACGGCTCGCCGCCCAGGAGCATCAGGCCCGCGTCCGACTCGGCGCGCAAGGGGAGTTCGGTGCGGCCGCAGCCGAGGTAGAGCATCGAGCCGGGGAGGACGGGGACGCCGTCGACGTGGGCCTCGCCGGACATGGAGAGGACGGCGTACTCGAAGTCCGGGTCCAGGGGGAGGCGTACGTCGGCGCCGCGGGTCAGGGCCAGGTCGGCGCCGGTGATCGGGGTGTACGCCGTTCCCGGTGAGGTCGCGCCGTCGAGGTCGCCCAGGATCAGGGTGGCCGTCAGGCCCGGTGCCGTGACGGTGGGCAGTTCGGCGTGGTGTTCGAAGCGCGGGTCGGTGTGGCGGTGGGCGTCCGGGAGGGCGACCCACAGCTGGGCGCCGTGCAGGAAGCGGGCGTGGGACCTGGGGCTCTCCTCGGAGTGGCTGATGGCCCGGCCGGAGGTCATCAGGCCCAGTTCACCGGGGCGGATCAGCTGCAGGCTGCCGGTGGAGTCGCGGTGCAGCACCTCGCCCTCGTGCAGCCAGCTCACCGTCTGCAGGCCCATGTGCGGGTGCGGAGGCACCTGCATGCCGGGCTCGTCGGCGATGTCGTCGGGGCCGTAGTGATCGACGAAGCACCAGGCACCCACCATGCGGCGACCCAGGTTCGGCAGCAGCCGGCGGACTTCGGTGGACTCGCCGAGCTTGACGCGGCGGGGGCTGAGGAGTTCACGCACGGGCTCCGCCGCCACGAAGCCACGACCGCCGCACACCGCGGGAACCGCCTCGCGATCAAGATTGCTCATGACACCCAACCTAGTCCCACTAGTCCCATGGGGGCCGTTCCAGCGGCACCCCGAAAGTAGTGGAATATTAAACTATCGGGTTCCGTTGTCGGGCGGTAAGGAGCGGAAGGAGGCCACGAGTGGACCTGAACAACACGTACTACGACCGCGGGACCCCGGCCGAGCGCTGGGAGCGTGCCCGGATGTTCTTCGACGCCCGGGACTACGCCGGTGCGGCGCGGGTGCTGGTGGGGCTGGTCGAGGAGGTGCCGGAGCAGACCGGGCCCCGGCTGCTGCTGGCGCGCGCCTACTACCACTCGGCCCAACTTCGGCGTGCCGAGGCCGAGTTGCGTGTCATCGTCGAGCGCGACCCGGTGGAGCACTACGCCCGGCTGATGCTGGGCCGGACTCTCGAGCGCCAGGGGCGCCACGCGGAGGCCGAGACGCATCTGCGGATCGCCTCCGCCCTCACCGGCGACTTCCCGAGCGTGTGAGCCACGAGCGTGTGAGCCAAACGCAGGAGCGGAGTGTCAGAGTGGCGTTGCCGCCCGGAGTGTCAGAGTGGCGTTGCCGCCCAAAGGATCAGGAACAGGGTGACCGCCGAGTTCGCCGAGGACATCGCCGAGACCACCGCGCCCGCGGCGGCGCCCCACACCGCGGCGCCGACCGCCGTGAACAGCGGCGGCCAGTGGCGGGCGGCGGGTGCCGGTGCCAGCAGGGCGGCGACCCGGCGCGGCACCGGCCCGGTGGTGGCCAGCGCGGCGAGGGTGGGCGTGGGCGCGGCGGACGACAGCAGGGCCGCCTTGCCGATCGCCCGTGCGACCACGCGCCGGTCGCCGACCGCGCGGGCCGCTTCCTCGTCGGCCCAGCGCTCGGCGGTGTAGACGACGGCGGAACGCAGCGGCCGCAGGAAGGGGTTGGCGCGGGCCGCCAGATGGACGGCGAGCAGGTGGCGGTGGTGGCGGGCCGCCAGGTGGGCGCGTTCGTGCGCGAACAGGGCGCGCCGCTCGGCCGGCGTGAGGCCGTCGAGCAGGGCGGTGGTGACGACGATCCGGCCCGGGGTGCCCGGGAGGGCGTAGGCGTACGGCGTGGCGTCGGGCAGGACGGCGACCGGGGCGCCGCGCAGTCCGGCCAGGGCCCGCCGGGCGCGCCGGGTCACCCGCCGGTGCCGCCACAGGGTGCGCCCGCACGCCACCGCGACCAGTCCGAGAGCGGGGATCGCCGCGCGGCCCGTTGCGCCGTCACGCCCGACGGCGGCCCTGACCTCGGGTTCGGCCCAGCTGTCGGGCAGCGGGTTGCCGGGCAGGTGCGCGCCGCCGACGACCCCGAGCAGAGCGAGGCACAACGTGCTGCATCCGGCCATGACGGCGGCCACCCAGGTCAGCAGCCGGGTGGCGGTACGCGGGTGGAGGTGCAGTTCCGCCAGGCGCGCCACCGGCCAGGCGGACAGCGGCAGCACCAGCGGCAGTAAGACGAAGAGCCCCATGAGGCGTCAGTGTTCCGTACCGCCGTCCCCCGTGGCCCCCGCCGATCCCTCCGTCTCCGCGGTTTCCAGCAGTGCGCGCAGCACCTGCTCGTCATCGGGCGGGAGCGCGGTGACGAAGCTGGTCAGGACCGCCTCGCGGTCGCGCTCGCCGTCCAGCAGCCGGCGCATCCGCAGCGCCGCGAGCCGGGCCACGTCGGCGGTCGGCGTCCACACGAAGGAGCGGCCCCGGCGCTCGCGGGAGACGACGTCCTTGGCGAGCAGCCGGGTCAGGATGGTGACCACGGTGGTGTAGGCGAGGTCGCCGCCGAGCCGCTCCTGCACCCAGGCCGCGGTGACCGGGCCGTCCGCCTCGCGCAGCGCGCCGAGGGCCTGGCCCTCCAGCTCGCCCTGCCCGCGCCGGGCCCGCCGGTGTTGCGCGGTCATGTCCGTACTCCCTCCGGCGTCGGCGTGTCGCACCACGCTACTTCACGCCGGCGGCGCGCCCCCGCGGGTGCTTCGCGCCCCTGCCGGGGCCGGGGCCGTCTCGGCCGGGCGCAGCACCGTGGCCCCGCCTCCCCCGCCGGCGGGTGGTCTCGCCGGGTACGACGTCGACGGCAAGGAGCGCGACGAGCGGGATGCCGGCAGCGGCACGAGTATCCGAGGACGGCGACCGCGTCACGCGGGTCGGGCGCGGGGCCGTGCCGTCCTGGCGGGATGACCTCTCCGCGAGCGGGCCCGGGCTTGCGGCCGGGCCCGCGCCGCGCCGCCGCCTGCCACGAGGAGATCGGTCTGCGGCCCGTCCGTCCGAGCCTGGGGATGCTCCCAACGGTGGGACCGGGCCGGCCGGATCAGGGGCGTTCGGCCGTCAGCCCCGGTACGTCTCCATCAGCCGCAGCCACACCTCGCTGATCGTCGGATACGACGGCACCGCGTGCCACAGCCGCTCGACCGGAACCTGCCCGGCGACGGCGACGGACGCCGAGTGGAGCAGTTCGCCGACGCCGGGGCCGACGAAGGTGACGCCGCGCAGGATCTTCTCGTCGAGGTCGACGACCATGCGGGCGCGACCGCGGTAGCCGTCGCCGTACAGGGACGCGCCGGCGACCGAGGAGAGGTCGACGTCGACGGCGCGGACGCGGTGACCGGCCTGTTCGGCCTCGGCGAGGGAGAGGCCCACGGCGGCGGCCTCCGGGTCGGTGAAGACGACCTGGGGGACGGCGTGGTGGTCGGCGGTGGCGGCGTGGGCGCCCCACGGGTCCGTCTCCAGCAGCGGTACGCCCGCCGCGCGGGCGCCGATGGCGTCGCCCGCGATCCGGGCCTGGTACTTGCCCTGGTGGGTGAGCAGGGCGCGGTGGTTGACGTCGCCGCACGCGTACAGCCAGGTGCTGCCCTCGACCCGCAGGGTGTCGTCGACGGAGAGCCAGGAGCCGGGCTCCAGGCCCACGGTCTCCAGGCCGATGTCGTCGGTGCGCGGAGCGCGCCCGGTGGCGAAGAGGATCTCGTCGGCCTCGAAGCGGTCGCCGTTGCCGGTCACGGCCACCACGGTGCCGTTCTCGCGGGTCACCGACTCCACCGAGGTGCCGGTACGGATGTCGGCGCCCGCGTCGGTGAGCGCCTCGGCGACCAGTTCGCCGGCGAAGGGCTCCATGCGGGACAGCAGCCCCTTGCCGCGGACCAGGACGGTGACCCGGGAGCCGAGGGCCTGGAAGGCGGTGGTCATCTCGGTGGCGACGACACCGCCGCCGACCACGATCAGCCGCCCCGGCACCTGCTCGGCGCTGGTGGCCTCGCGGCTGGTCCACGGCCCGACCTCGTCGAGGCCGGGCAGGCCGGGCAGCTTGGCGCGGGTGCCGGTGCAGACGGCGACGGCGTGCCGCGCGGTCAGCGTCCGCACCTCCCCGTCGGCGCCGGTGACCGTGACCGTGCGCTTGCCCGCCAGCCGGCCCTGTCCGCGGTACAGGTCGGCGCCGATGCCGTCCACCCACCGCACCTGCCCGTCGTCGTGCCAGTGGGAGGTGTACTCGTCCCGGCGGGCGAACACGGCGGCGGCGTCCAGGGGGCCTTGCACCGCCTGGCTCAGGCCCGGCAGGCGGCGGGCGTCGGCGCGGGCGATGACCGGGCGCAGCAGGGCCTTGCTGGGCATGCACGCCCAGTACGAGCACTCGCCGCCGACCAGCTCGCTCTCCACGATCGCGGTGGACAGTCCGGCCGCGCGGGTGCGGTCGGCCACGTTCTCGCCCACGGGTCCGGCACCGAGCACCACGACGTCGTACGCGATGGTTTCCGTTTCCGTCATGGGATCAGTCTGGTGGGTGGTGTGCGCGGTGGCCACACGGGTACGAGCGCGGAATACCCATAAGGGTCGGCCGTGTTGTGCCAGCGGCTTCGCCCCGCACCAGGACCCCCGGAACCCCCACCAGGAAGAGGGAATGCGCCATGAGCAGCACCGTGGAGCTCACCAAGGAGAACTTCGACCGGACGGTCACCGAGAACGAGTTCGTCCTCATCGACTTCTGGGCATCCTGGTGCGGGCCGTGCCGTCAGTTCGCCCCGGTCTACGAGAAGGCGGCCGAGGACAACCCCGACCTGGTGTTCGGCAAGGTGGACACCGAGGCGCAGCCGGAGCTGGCGGCGGCCTTCGGGATCCAGTCCATTCCGACGCTGATGATCGTCCGTGACCAGGTCGCGGTGTTCGCGCAGCCGGGTGCGCTGCCCGAGGCCGCGCTCGCGGACGTGATCGGGCAGGCCCGCAAGCTGGACATGGAGGAGGTCCGCAAGGCGGTCGCCGAGCAGCAGGCGCAGGGAGAACAGAAGGGCTGAGGCCGCTCAGCTGGACTCGCGGTGGACCACCCGCGCGCCCAGCACCGGGTGTCTCTCGGGCGGGGCGCCGGGGTCGCGTACGGCGCGGTCGACCAGTTCGGCGAGGTCGCGGCCCGAGGGCAGGTCGATGTGGACGGTGCTCAGCCGGGGCCGCAGCAGCCGGCCGAGCATGAGGTCGTCGGCACCGATCACGGCCGTCTCCTCGGGGATGCGGACGCCCACGTCCTGCAGGGCGCGCATCAGCAGCATCGCGTACTCGTCGTTGTACGCGAACACCGCGTCCAGGCCGAGGTCGCGCCAGCGTGCGGCGAGGCGGGCCGCGGAGTCCTCGTCGTAGCCGAGGGGCACTTCGGTGACGCTGCCGTCGGTGCCGTCCAGGGCCCGTCGTACGCCCGCCAGGCGCGGCCGGGAGAACACGTCCAGGCCGCTTTCCCGGGGTACGACCACGCCGATGCGCCGGCGGCCGCGGGCGTACAGGTGGGCGCCCGCCCGGTGGCCCACGCTCTCGTGGTCCATGAGCAGGGCATGGGCGCCCTCCACGGCCTCGGGGCCGAGGGTGACCACGGCCCGGGCGCCGGAGCGCTTGAGCACCGCGACGCCCCGGGGGCCGAGCCCCGAACCGGGCACCAGGACGGCGACCGGCCGCAGTTCCGCCCAGGCCCGGGCCGCCTCGTCGCCGTGCGGGCCGGCGGTGCCGTGCTGTACGACGGTGTAGTCGAGGCGGCCGAGCGCCCACTGGAGTTCATTCAGGAACCGGCCGTAGAGCGCGCCGGCCGGGGCGGACGGGGCGGGCATCAGGACCATGCGGCTGTGCCCCGCGCGCAGGCTGCGGGCCGCCGCGTGCGGCACGTACCCGAGCTCCTCGGCGGCCTCGTGGACGCGGCGGCGGGTGGGCTCGCTGATGCGTACGGCCCGGGTGTTGTTCAGGACGTAGGAGACGGTGGCGCGCGAGACGCCGGCCAGTCGGGCCACGTCGGCGCTCGTGGGCACCGAGCGCGGTGCGGGCGACGGGGGCTCGGCGGGCTTCGGTATCTGCACCATGACGTACCGCATCTTGGCAGAAGCCGCGGACGACCTGCCGGGCGGGGCGACTACCGGAAACCAGGCGGAAGTTGAAACCCAAACGGCGTAGGGCGCTACTCCCCCGCGGTACGGGTGACGCGGGCGACCAGGTCGTACCAGCCGGCCTGCAACCGCTCCATCGGCATCCTGCACTGCCGGGTCAGGTGGTGGATGAGGGCGGGGTCGAGGTGTCCCATCAGCGTGTGGGCGAGGAGTTCGCCGTCCGCGTCCGGGACCGCCTGCCGCAGCAGCATGACGAGGTGGGCGTGACGGACCCGGCGGGCCGGAGCGACGTAGCGGCGGTCCGCGCAGGGTTCGGCCGCCAGCTGCAGCTCCAGGTCGTCGGCGGCGCGGCGCAGTGCGGCACAGCCGAACGCCCGCAGCCGCTCCACGGGCGGCGCGCCGGGACCCATCGGGGGCTCGCCGCTGAGGAAGGCCGCCTGGAACTTCTTCTCGGAGTGGTCCAGCAGCGCGTTCAGCAGGCCGGTGCGGTCGCCGAAGCGGCGGAAGACCGTGCCCTTGCCCACCTGGGCGGCCGCGGCCACCGCCTCCATCGTGACGCCGGCCGCGCCGTGCTCCGCCACCAGCCGCGCGGCGGCGTCCAGCAGCCGGGCGCGGTTGCGCGCCGCGTCGGCCCGCAGGCAGGGCTCGCCCTCACCGATGCCGATTTCGAGCAAGACCGGCGTCACCACAGGCTCCTGGGGCTCCTGAGGCTCGGTGAAGGGCGGCAGGACGCGGGACATGAAGACAGCGTAAAGCATGGGGAACAAAACTGGACCGCGGTCCGGTTATTCTGCTACAAAATTTAAGCGGACCTCGGTCCGCTTCGTAACGGCAATATTTCCCCCCATTGGAGCCCCCCAATGTCTGTTCGCATCCTCGCGCTCGTCGGCAGCCTCCGCGCCGGTTCGCACAACCGTCAGCTCGCCGAGGCCGCGGTGAAGCTCGCCCCGGCGGGCGCCGAGGTCGTGCTGTACGAGGGCCTGGCCGACATCCCGTTCTACAACGAGGACGTCGACGTCGAGGGCAGCGTGCCGGCCGCCGCCGCCCAGCTGCGCGAGACCGCCGGGGCCGCCGACGCCTTCCTGCTCTTCTCGCCCGAGTACAACGGCACCATGCCGGCCGTCCTGAAGAACGCCATCGACTGGCTGTCCCGCCCCTACGGCGCCGGCGCCATCTCCGGCAAGCCCGTCGCCGTCATCGGCACCGCCTTCGGCCAGTACGGCGGCGTGTGGGCGCAGGACGAGGCCCGCAAGGCCGTGGGCATCGCCGGCGGCAAGGTGGCCGAGGACATCAAGCTGTCCATCCCCGGCTCCGTGACCCGCTTCGCCGAGACCCACCCGGTCGACGACGCCGAGGTCGCCGCGCAGCTCACCGAGGTCGTCACCCGGCTGCAGGGCCAGGCCGGCGACACTGTGGCCGCCTGAGCCACCCGCGAGGGGCCGGAGCCTGCCCGGGCTCCGGCCCCTGTCGCGTTCGCGCCACCGCTCACTCCAGCTCCGCCAGGCGCCTGACGGCCCGGGAGGCGAAGCGGTCGATCCACCCGGCCGGCTCCCCGACACGCGGGGCGAGGATCACGGTGTCGACGCCGATCCCGGTGTAACCCTCCAGGTCCCGCAGCAGGGCGTCCAGGTCCTCCTCGGCCGCCGCCTCGCCGGTGTACAGGAACGTCTTGCGGATGCCGTCGTAGTCACGCCCCACGCTGTCGCAGTGCCCGCGCAGCACCTCGAACTTGTGCCGCAGTTCCTCCGGTGAGGACGGAACCAGGTTGCAGGCGTCGGCGTACCGGGCGACCAGGCGCAGTGTCTTCTTCTCCCCACCGCCACCGATCATGATCTCCGGGTGCGGAGAGCTCACCGGCGGCGGCACGCACAGGGTCTCGGCCAGCCGGTAGTGCCTGCCCTCGAAGGGGCCGTCGTCGTACGGGTCCCACATCTGCAGACAGATCCGCAGCGTCTCCTCCAGCCGCTCGAAGCGCTCGGCGAGCGGCGGGTACGGCACGCCGAGGCCGTGGTGCTCACGCTCGTACCAGGCCGCCCCGAGGCCGAGCGTGGCCCGGCCGCCGGACAGTGCGTCGAGCGTGGTGGTGATCTTGGCGAGCAGCCCGGGGTGCCGGTACGTCACTCCGGTCACCAGGGCGCCCAGCCGCACCGTGGAGGTCTGCCCGGCCAGGAAGCCCAGGGTGGTGTAGGCCTCCAGCATCGGGTCCTCGGCGCCGCCGTTGAACTCCATCTGGAAGTAGTGGTCCATGACCGAGATCCAGCTCAGCCCGGCCGTCTCGGCCGCCTGACCGGCGGCGGCCAGTTCGGCGCCGAGGGCGGGCGCGCCGCCCGAGTGGTTGAACCGGTTGATGTGCACACCGACCCGCATGCCCGTCTCCGTCCTCGAGGGTTACACCGGGATCGGCGTCGACGAGAGCCGTCACCGACCCTTGTGACGCTAGGGCCTCGAGCGCGCTCGAAGTCAAGGTCCGCCGCCGTGTCCGGGCGTGCCCGGAGCGACCGCCCACCGGTCGGCGGGCAACGTCCACCGGTCGGCGGGCAACGTCCACCGGTCGGCGGGCAACGTCCACCGGTCGGCGGGCAACGTCCACCGGTCGGCGGCGTC
Organism: Streptomyces sp. JNUCC 63; assembly: GCF_054366325.1. Classification (NCBI taxonomy): domain Bacteria; kingdom Bacillati; phylum Actinomycetota; class Actinomycetes; order Kitasatosporales; family Streptomycetaceae; genus Streptomyces; species Streptomyces sp. JNUCC 63. The sequence continues at coordinate 685,561 of NZ_CM135963.1, forward strand.
CGCGCTCCGGGCGGGTACACGGTGGACGGCCGCACGAGCGGCCGCTTCCCCGCACGAGGAGACGCCCATGACCCAGGCCCCGCCCCCGTTCGACCCCGAGCTCGCCGCCGCGCTGGATGCCGTGGAGGACGTACGGCCGGGTCTGACCCCGCAGGACATCCGGACCGCCCGGCAGGCCCTCGCCCCCGCTGTGGCGGCCGGGCCGGATCCGACCCTGGACGGCGCCTTCGCGGTGGAGGACCGTACGGTGCCGGGGCCCGGGGGCGCGCCCGGCGTCTCCCTGCTGATCTGCCGGCCCACCGCGTCGTCGAACGGCGTGGCGCGGCCCGTCCTGTACTACACGCACGGCGGAGGCCTGGTCGTCGGGAACAACCGGCTCGGCGTGGACACGGCGCTGGCCTGGGCGAAGGAGCTGGACACGCTCGTGGTGTCGGTGGAGTACCGGCTGGCGCCCGAGCATCCGCATCCCGCGCCGATCGAGGACGTGCACACGGGCCTGCTGTGGACGGCGGAACATGCCGAGGAGCTCGGCGGCGACCCGGAGCGCATCGTCGTCGCGGGTGCGAGCGCGGGCGGCGGCCTGACCGCCGCGCTGGCCCTGCTGCTGCGGGACCGCGGCGGCCCGCGGCCGATCGGCCAGATGCTGATGTACCCGATGCTCGACGACCGCAACGACACGCCGTCCGCCCATCAGATGACGGGCGTCGGCCTCTGGGACCGTACGGCGAACGAGACCGCGTGGACGGCGCTGCTGGGCGACCGGCGCGGTGGGCCCGGCGTGTCGCCGTACGCCGCCCCCGCCCGCGCCGCGGACCTCTCCGGCCTGCCCCCGGCCTTCCTCGACGTCGGCTCCGCGGAAACCTTCCGCGACGAGGTCGTCACCTACGCCTCACGCATCTGGCAGGCCGGCGGCATCGCCGAGCTCCACGTCTGGCCCGGCGGCTTCCACGGCTTCGACGCCCTCGCCCCCGGGGCGGCCCTGTCCCGGGCGGCCCACACGGCCCAGCTGGACTGGCTGCGCAGACTGCTGGGGCGGTGAGGACGCGCGCCGGGCGTCCGGGCCCGGCTCGATCGCGCGCCCGAAACGGGGTACCCGGGCCGGACGGAGCAGGCGAGAGGGCGGCCGGCATGAACGACGATCCGCACAGCAACGAGCCGATCACCTTCCCCGACCTGACTGTCTTCAACCCCGCGCCGGTGGCCGTGGCCCTGTGCCGCGGGCCGGAGCAGGTCCTGGTCTACACCAACGACACCTATCGGCGCCTCTTCGGTGCCCGTCAGTACGGTGTCCCGGCCCGGCAGCTGCTCACCGACCTGAAGCAGCAGCAGATCTTTCAGCTCATGGACACCGTCTACGAAACGGGCGAGCCGGTCGTCATCGGCCCGGAGAGCCCGATGACCCTGCGGGACGAGCGGGGAGTGATCCGTGACCGGTGGTTCAACATCAGCCTGTCGCGCTCGGCCCTGCAGACCCCGCCCGGCGAGCCGGCGGGCCCCGGGGACCGCGGGGTGCTGGTGGTGATCGTGGACGTCACCGGTGAGGTGACCGCCAAGGAGGCCGCCCACGAGCAGGCGGAACAGCGGCGGCGCGCCCTGCTCCGCTACCAGAGCCTGGTCGAGGTCGGCGCCCAGATGGTGTGGGTGGCCGACCCCGAGGGGCAGGTGGTCCAGCTCAGCTCCGGATGGCACCGGATCACCGGCATGCCCGAGGACGAGCTGCTCGGATCGGGCTGGCTGGACAGCGCCCACCCCCGGGACCGGGCCGGGCTCGCCGAGGACTGGCACCGGGCGGTGCGCACGGAGCCGGACCTGTTCGAGCACCGCTACCGGATACGGCACCGGGACGGCACCTACCGGCACTGCTCGCTGCGGGTGGTGCCGGTCCGCGAGCACGGCGGCGTCACCGAGTGGGTGGGTGCCTGCGCCGACATCGAGGACCGGTGGCTGCGCGAGCGGCGCGACAACCTGCTCGGCCGGGCGTCGATCGCGGTGTCCGGGCCGGCCCGGCCCGAGGCGGCGCTGGAGGCGCTGGGGCGTGTCGTCGTGCCCGAGCCGGCGGACGCGTGCGGCACCTACCTGCTGCCCGAGGGCGTACGCCCGCGGGCAGCAGGCCCGCTGATGACCGCGCACGTGGCCACGGTGACCGGCCCCCGCCTCCCGTCCTTCCCGTCCGACGGAAGGCTGCGGGGCGCGCCTCCGGACGGCCCGTTCGACCATGCGGTACGGCACGGACGTACCGTCCTCCGTCGCGCCGGCCCCGCCGGCCTCACCGACACCGACGTGCCTCCGGGCGCGGCGGAATGGGCCCGGACCGCCGGGATACGGGAGGTCGCCCTGCTGCCGGTGCCCGTGCTCGGTGAGATCCAGGCGGTCGTCGCCCTGTACGCCGCGGACCGCGAGCCCTTCGGCCCGGAGGAGATCTCCCTGGCCGAGGAGGTCCTCGACCGGACCGCGCCCGCCTTCGGCCGGCTGCTGGAGCTGCGGCGCACCCGGCGTGTCGCCCTCGCCCTGCAGGAGAGCCTGCTGAGCGACCCTCCCGATGTGCCCGGAGTGGAGATCGTGGCCCGCTACGCGCCCAGCGCCGCCGCGAACGAGGTCGGCGGCGACTGGTACGACTCCTTCGTGATGCCCGACGGCGCCACCGCCCTGATCATCGGTGACGTCTCCGGACACGATCTGCAGGCGTCCGTCACCATGAGCAAGATGCGCAACATGCTGCGCGGCATCGCCGTCGACCGGCGGGAGCCCCCGGGGGACGTACTGCGCCGGCTCGACAGGGCCACCCAGCTGCTGGGCCCCGAGGAGGGCCTGGCCACGTGCGTCTACGCCAGGATCGAGGAAGCCGCGGGCAGTGGCCGGCGGCTCTGCTACAGCGTCGCCGGGCACCCGCCGCCGCTGCTGGTCACCGCCGACGGCCGGGCCCGGTTCTTGAAGAGCGCCCAGGACGTCATGCTCGGCGGGCTCAAACCCGACGGCCTTCCGCGCGCCAGTGCTGCCGAGCCCCTGGAGCCCGGCAGCACCGTCCTGCTCTACACCGACGGCCTGGTCGAGCGGCCGGCCGAGCACCTGGACCAGGGGCTCGAACGTCTGTGCCGGCACGCGGCCGAGCTGGCCCGCGCGCCCCTGAGCGCGTTCTGCGACGCACTCCTGCGGGAGGCGTCCACGGTCAGCGGCGACGACATCGCCGTCCTCGCGGCCCGCCTGCCGGCCGCCGCGGGCTGAGCGGGTTCCTGCGGGCGTTGAACGCCGATGACGCGAACTCCCCTTTCCCGCAAGGGTTGTTCCCCTGCCGCCCGCCGGACGTTACTGTTCAGTAGACAACGCGTTCCGGAGGTGTCCCGCATGACGCTCGACCGTGCCGCAGGCCTGGCCGAGACCGCCCGCGCCCTGGCCGCCGGGGAGGTGTCCTCCCGCGCGCTGGTCGAACAGACCCTGGCCCGGATCGAGGCGACGCAGCCCTCCCTGAACGCCTTCCGTATTGTCCGTGCCTCCTGCGCGCTCGCCGAAGCCGACGCCGCGGACCGGGAGTTGGCCGCCGGGGCGCGACTGCCGCTGCTCGGGGTGCCGGTGGCCGTGAAGGACGACATGGACGTGGCGGGCGAGCCGACCGCGTTCGGCTGCCGCGGGGACTTTCCGGTGGTGGCCGAGGACGGCGAGGCGGTACGGCGGCTGCGCGCGGCCGGGGCCGTGGTCGTCGGCAAGACCAACACCTGCGAGCTCGGCCAGTGGCCCTTCACCGAGGGGCCGGCCTTCGGCGCCACCCGCAACCCGTGGGTCACCGACCGCACTCCGGGCGGCTCCTCCGGCGGTTCGGCGGCAGCGGTGGCCGCCGGGCTGGTCCCGGCCGCGCTCGGCTCGGACGGCGCCGGCTCGGTGCGGATTCCGGCCGCCTGGACCCATCTGGTCGGCATCAAACCCCAGCGCGGCCGGGTCTCGACCTGGCCGCGCGGCGAGTCCTTCAACGGCATCACGGTCAACGGCACCCTGGCCCGTACGGTCGGCGACGCCGCCCTGCTGCTGGACGCGGCGAGCGGCAACCACCCGGACGACCCCCACCAGCCGCCCGCCGTGGACGTCGTCGCCGCCCTGGGCCGCGACCCCGGCCGGCTGCGCATCGCGCTCTCGCTCAAGCCGCCGTTCACCGCCCTGCCCGCGCGCCTGGACACCGAGGTGCGCGGCCGGGTCGTAGAACTTGCCCAGAAGCTCGGGGCGCTGGGGCACGAGGTGGAGGAGGCCGACCCGCCGTACGGGCAGATCGGGCTGGCCTTCGTGCCCCGCGCCGCCGCCGGGGTCGCCGAGCACGTCCGCGAGGTCCCGGACCCGGCGCTGCTCGACCCGCGCACCCACGGCTCCGCCCGGCTGGGCCGGCTGCTCGCCGGGGCCCCGCTGCGGGCGGCCCGGCGGGCCGAGGCGGTCCTGCACCGGCGCATCGGCCGCTTCTTCGACTCCTACGACGTGGTCCTCGCGCCCACGACGGCCGCTCCCCCGCCGCGGATCGGCGCGATGCTCGAACTCGGCGGCTGGGCCACCGACCGCGCGATGATCGCCGCCTGCCCCTACGCCTGGCCGTGGAACGTACTGGGCTGGCCGGGAGTGAACGTGCCCGCGGGATTCGCCGCCGGCGGTCTCCCGGTAGGCGCCCAGCTGCTCGGCCCGGCGAACAGCGAGCCGCTGCTGGTCTCGCTGGCCGCGCAGCTGGAGGCCGAACTGCGCTGGCACGAGAAGTGGCCCGAGCAACCGGCGCTCACGGACTCCCCGGTCGCCTGACCGGGAAATCCGCCGTGCGGCCGGCGACGGCGGTCACTGGTCGCGGCTCCCCCGGTCGCGCGGGGGCCACGGGCTTCCCCCTGGTGCCGCCGCGACCTCGCGGCCGGGTGCGGGGCGCCGCCCGGCGGACGCCGGAGTGTCGAACGGCTGCTGAGCCGGTCACCGACCGGGCTTGCCGAGACACGCTCCGGTCTCATCCCCGCCGACGGTGGCCTTCCGGGCAGGGCACCCCGCGGCCGTCCGACGTCACCCGTGCCTTCCGAACCGCCACGGCACGACGCCTGCGGGTACCGCGCCGCCGGTCGGCGCACGCAGCGGATGTGACGGCGCCACCACCGGGGAGTCGGCGGGCCCACGGCCGCGCTCCCTCCTGCCGGCCGGTCACACCGACACGAGGCGGATGCCCAGCGCGATCAGGACGCCGACCTTGGCGAGTTCCAGGGCCACGTACGCCAGGTGGCCGCGGGAGCGGGGGCCCTCCTCGCCGGCCAGGACCCGGTCGGACCTGCGGTTCAGCCGGGGGCGGACGAAGGCCAGCTGGGCGAGGAGCACCGCGGCCGTGGCCGCGGTGAGTCCGATGACCGACGCCGGGGCCGTACCCACGGCGACCGCGACGATCACGACGACGGCCAGCACCGTCTCCACCAGGTTCAGCGCCCGGAAGACCAGCCGGCCGATGCCCAGCCCGATGGGGATGGTCACGCCTGGGGCGCGGAACTTCAGCGGGGCCTCCAGGAAGGAGATGGCCAGCACCATGCCGAGCCAGACGAAGGTGACCGCGCTCGCCACGGTGGCCGACGTGGTGTCCATATCGATGCGTTGCCTTTCGGTCGTGTCAAGCGGGTCGTGTCACGCGGCGGGTGCCTCGGGCGGGCGGGCGGCCAAGTGGGCCAGGCAGGAGTCGGGTTCGGCGAACGGCTCCAGACCGGTCGCGGCCAGCGGGGCGCGCAGTTCGGCCAACGCCCCCTGCATCAGGCCCAGATGGACCGGGCACACCAACTGGCCGTACTCCTCGGCAAGTTCGAGGAAGGGGCAGTGACGCAGCCGGATCCGCTCCGGCGCCTTTCCGGCGCCGCCGCCCTCGGGTTCGGGGGCGAAGCCCAGGTCGTCGAGCAGGGTGAGGAGCCGGGCCGCCGAGCGCTCGGCCGTCGGCTGCCGCGAGGGCGGGAGCGGGTCGACCAGGAAGCCGCCCCACGCGCGGCCCGCCTCCGTCGCGGCCTCCCGTGCCCCGGGCCCCTGGGACGCCAGTTGCCCGAGCAGGATCTGCGCCAGGAGCCGGTAGCTGCGCGTCCCCCTGCGGTCCATGCCGGGGCGGGGGGTGTAGACGGTGCGGGGACGGCCGGGTCCCGAGGGCGCCTCGACCTGCCGGACGACCAGGCCCTCGGCCACCAGGGCGTCCAGGTGGAAGCGGACGGTGTTGGGGTGGACCCCGATCCGCTCGGCCGTCTCCGCGACGCCCAGCGGCCCGGCCGCGGCGCGCAGCACGTCCAGCACCTCGCGGCGGCGAGGGCTCTCCCGTGGGGTGGTCACGTCCACCCACCTCATTTCACCTACGGCGGTCGGTTTTTCACGAATCCTACATGTAATAATCGTAGGCCCGGGACGGGACCCGGACGAAAGAGGGGTGCGCCATGACATCGCCTTCCGCGCGCGGCACCGGGCCGGCCGACGGGACGGAGCCGGAACCGCGGGTCCTGTGCGACGCCCGGGCCCTGGCCGGCGATCCGCCGGTACCGGCCGGTGTGCTGTGGAAGCTGGACGAGCCCGGACGCCAGCTCGACGCGAACGTCGTGCGCCTGGCACCGGGCGGGAGCGTCGCGCCGCACCGCGAACCGGACCTGGACGTCCTGCTGTTCGTCGTCGCGGGCAGCGGCGTACTCGGCGCGGGCACCGGCGACGAGCCGCGGCGGCTGGCCGAGGGCGCGGCGGTCTGGCTGCCGCACGGCTCCACGCGCAGCCTCACCGCCGGCGAGGACGGCCTGGCCTACCTCACCGTCCACCGCCGCCGGCCCGGCATGCAGATCCGCCGCCGCGACGACACCTCCTGACCGGCACGGCGCCCGCTCCACGGCCGTACGCGGGTTGAGCAGCGCACGCCCGAAGTCGGCACGCTCCGGGGAACGTTCTAGGGTTCCCCCGTGACTGCCTTCACCGATGAGAACGTTCCCGGCCGTTACGGCCCCACCGCCACCACCGAGGCCGACCCCCGCCGGGTCGGCCGGGTGCGCACCGAGTACGCGCCCGCGCACGACGGCGACCCCGACCCCGGGGAGATCGTCTGGACCTGGGTGCCCTTCGAGGAGAACGACGGCCGGGGCAAGGACCGCCCGGTCCTGGTGGTGGCCCGGGAGGCCGCCGGCACGCTCCTCGCCGTACAGCTGTCCAGCAGGGCGCACGACGGAGACCGCGAGTGGGTGGCGATCGGGAACGGCCCTTGGGACCGCTCGGGCCGGGACTCCTGGGTGGACGTCGACCGGGTGCTGCGCCTGCACGAGGACGGCATGCGCCGTGAGGCGTGCGCGCTGGACCGCATGCGCTTCAACCTCGTCATACACCGACTGAGGGAGCGCTACGGCTGGACCTGAGAAGGTCCCGGCGGGCCGCCCACCGGGGCCTGACCGCGCGCCCCGGAGTCGCGGACAGGGAGATTCGACGCCAGGATTGTCACGGTCTGTACCCTTGTGCGGATCGGTCGGAGGGTTTTGGCTGGGACGGTGTGGCGCCGGCCCGGCCGACCGACCCGGGCCGGTGGCGTGCTGGAATCTCAGGAGGATCCTGACATGTCCGATTCGGCAAGTGGCTGTACGGGGCCCCGTACAGCCGTCACCGAAGCCGAGGCCGAGGCTCTGGTCAGCGGCATCTGCTTCAAGACCGGACCGCCCCGCTGTCTCGGGGTCGAAGTGGAATGGCTCGTCCATGAGCTGCGCACACCGCGGCTCCCCGTGACACCCGAACGTCTCGAAGCGGCCTACGCCGCACTGCGGACCGTGCCCCTGAGGTCGGCGCTCACCGTCGAACCCGGCGGCCAGCTGGAGCTGAGCTCGCCGCCCGCCGCCTCCCTGATGGAGTGCATCGGCACCGTCTCCGCGGATCTCGACGCCGTCCGCGCCGTACTGGCCAGGGACGGCCTCCGGCTCGTCGGCCTCGGCCACGACCCCTGGCACACCCCCCGCAGGTTCCTGCGCGAGCGGCGCTACGACGCCCTGGAGACCTGCCTGGACCGCGAGGGCCCGGCCGGCCGGCACATGATGTGCGCCTCGGCGTCCGTACAGGTGTGCGTCGACGCCGGGCACGAGGAGCCCGGGCCGCTCGGCCACGGGCGCCGCTGGTGGCTGGCGCACCAGCTGGGCGCGGTGCTGGTGGCCGCGTTCGCCAACTCCCCGCTGCTGGGGCAGAGGCCCACCGGCTGGCTCTCCACCCGGCAGCTGATATGGACGGAGATCGGCCCCGGCCGGGCCGGCGCTCCCCCGCTGAACGGCGATCCGCGCACCGCCTGGGCCCGGCACGTCCTGGACGCGCCGGTGATGTGCGTACGGCGCGACGACGGACCCTGGGAGGTGCCCGAGGGGCTGACCTTCCGGAAGTGGACCCGCGCGCGCCGCCCGAGGCCGCCCACCAGGGAGGATCTCGACTACCACCTCACCACGCTGTTCCCGCCGGTCAGACCGCGGGGCCACCTGGAGCTGCGGATGATCGACGCGCAGCCCGGCGACGACGGATGGATCGTGCCGCTCGCGGTCACTGCGGCGCTGTTCGACGACCCGCAGGCCGCCGAGACCGCCTACCGGGCGGTCAAGCCGCTCGCCGAGCGCTCCGGGCCGCGGCCCGCGCCGCACAACCCCCTGTGGACCGAGGCGGCCCGCACCGGGCTCGCCGACCCCGAGCTGCACGAGGCCGCCGTGGCCTGCTTCACGGCCGCCCTGGAGGCCCTGCCCCGGCTCGGCGCCTCCACCGAGGTCACGGACGCCGTCGCCGCGTTCCAGGACCGCTACGTCCGCAAGGGCCGCTGTCCCGCCGACGACCTGCTCGAACGATCGCGCGGCACGGACGGTCGCGCCCACGGGAAGGGTATAGCGACATGACCGATCCCGCCCTCGACGCCGATGCGCTGCGCGACCGGGTGCTGCGCTCGCTCACCACGGCCCGTGACCGCACCACGCTGCTGACCACCTGCGTGGAGGAGCCCGACCTCACCGCCCAGCACTCGCCGCTGATGTCCCCGCTGGTGTGGGATCTCGCCCACATCGGCAACCAGGAGGAGCTGTGGCTGCTGCGGACGGTCGGCGGCCGGGAGGCCCTGCGGCCCGAGATCGACAGCCTCTACGACGCCTTCGAGCACCCGCGCGCCGAACGCCCCTCACTGCCGCTGCTGGCCCCCGGCGAGGCCCGCGGCTACGCGGCCGAGGTGCGCGGCCGGGTGCTGGACCTGCTGGAGTCGACCGATTTCCACGGTACGCGGCTGACCGAGGCCGGCTTCGCCTTCGGCATGATCGCGCAGCACGAACAGCAGCACGACGAGACCATGCTGATCACCCATCAGCTCCGCAAGGGCCCGCAGGTCCTGACCGCCGACGACCCGCAGCCGGCGCCGCTGTTCACCGGTCCGGCCGAAGTCCTCGTCCCCGGCGGCCCGTTCACCATGGGCACCTCCACCGAGCCGTGGGCGCTGGACAACGAACGGCCCGCGCACGTAAGCGAGGTGGAGCCGTTCTGGATCGACACCACCCCGGTGGCGAACGGCGCGTACCTGGCGTTCATCGAGGACGGCGGTTACACCGACCCCCGCTGGTGGACACCGGACGGCTGGGCCCACATACGGCAGCACGAGATCACCGCGCCGCTGTACTGGCGGCGCGACGGCGGGCAGTGGCTCCGGCGCCGCTTCGGCGTCACCGAGGTGGTACCGCCCGACGAGCCGGTGCTGCACGTGTGCTGGTACGAGGCCGACGCCTACGCCCGCTGGGCCGGGCGCCGGCTGCCCACCGAGGCCGAGTGGGAGAAGGCGGCCCGCCACGACCCGGCCACCGACCGTTCGACGCGTTACCCGTGGGGCGACGCCGACCCCGCACCGGAGCACGCCAACCTCGGCCAGCGACACCTGCGCCCGGCCCCGGCCGGCAGCTATCCGGCAGGTGAGTCGCCCCTGGGCGTACGGCAGTTGATCGGCGACGTGTGGGAGTGGACGGCGAGCGACTTCCTTCCCTACCCGGGCTTCACCGCGTTCCCGTACAAGGAGTACTCGGAAGTGTTCTTCGGGCCGGAGTACAAGGTGCTGCGCGGCGGTTCGTTCGCCGTGGACCCGGTGGCCTGCCGGGGCACGTTCCGCAACTGGGACCACCCGATCCGGCGGCAGATCTTCTCCGGATTCCGCACGGCCCGCTCGGAGGACGTCTGATGTGCCGTCACCTGGCGTACCTGGGGCCCGAGGAGCCGCTCGGCCGGTACCTCGTGGAACCGGCCCACGGCCTGTACCGGCAGGCGTGGGCACCCCGGCACCAGCGGCACGGGACGGTCAACGCCGACGGCTTCGGGGTGGGCTGGTACGCCGAGGGCGACCCGGTGCCGGCCCGCTACCGCCGTGCCGGGCCCATCTGGGCCGACCCGTCCTTCGCCGACCTGGCCCGGGTGGTGCGCACCACGGCACTGCTCGCGGCGGTGCGGAACGCGACCCTTTCGGGCGCGGACGCGGAGGCCGCGGCGGCGCCGTTCGCCGCGGGGCGGTGGCTGTTCAGCCACAACGGCGCCGTCACCGGCTGGCCGGACTCGCTCGCCGCGGTGTCCCGCACTCTGCCGCCGCGGGACCTGCTGGAACTGGAGGCCCGCAACGACTCCGCGCTCGTGTGGGCGCTGGTGCTGGCCCGGCTGCGCGCCGGGGACGGGGCGGGCCAGGCGCTCGCCGACACCGTCCTGGAGGTCGCCGCGCCGGCCCCCGGCTCGCGGCTCAACCTGCTGCTCACCGACGGCGAGACGATCACCGCGACCGCCTGGGGCGACACCCTGTGGTACCTCGCCGGGCCCGGCCGCCGCACGGTGGTGGCCTCCGAACCCTGCGACGACGACCCGCGATGGCTTCAGGCCCCCGACCGCACACTGCTGACGGCCGACCGCACGGACGTCCTGCTCACCCCGCTCAAGGACCTCACCGAGGACCTGGCATCCGCACCATCCGAGGAGCCCCTTACGTGAGTGAGTTCCATGTCACCCGCATCCTGCCCGAGGACGCCATGGCCGCCGCGCTGCGCGCCGACGTCCTGCACGGCCTGACCTGCGACCCCAAGTCGCTGCCGCCGAAGTGGTTCTACGACGCGCACGGCAGCGAGCTGTTCGAGCGGATCACCGAACTGCCCGAGTACTACCCGACGCGCGCCGAACGCGGGATCCTCGCCGGCCGCGCCGCCGAGATCGCCGCGGCGCTGCCCGCCCGCACCCTGATCGAACTGGGCTCCGGCTCCTCGGAGAAGACGCGCTACCTGATCGACGCGCTGACCGGCCTGCGCACGTACGTCCCCGTCGACGTCAGCGACACCGCGCTGGAACAGGCCGGGCGGGCGCTGGCCGCCGAACGGCCGGGACTGCATGTGCACGCGCTGATCGCCGACTTCACCGCCGGCCTGACGCTGCCCGGCACTCCCGGCCCGCGCCTGCTGGCGTTCCTCGGCGGCACGATCGGCAACCTGCTGCCCGCCGAACGCGCCGCGTTCCTGGCCCAGGTGCGCGCCCTGCTCGCCCCCGGCGACGCGCTGCTGCTCGGCACGGACCTGGTCAAGGACGAGGACGTGCTGGTCAGGGCGTACGACGACGCGGCCGGGGTGACGGCCGCGTTCAACAAGAACGTCCTGAACGTGGTCAACCGCGAACTGGGCGCCGACTTCGAGCCGGACGCCTTCGACCACGTGGCGCTCTGGGACTCCGGCAACGAGTGGATCGAGATGCGGCTGCGCTCGCGCACCGCGCAGACCGTGAAGGTGCCCGCGCTCGATCTCGCCGTGGACTTCGCGGCGGGCGAGGAACTGCGCACCGAGGTGTCGGCGAAGTTCCGCAAGGAGGGAGTGAAAGAGGAACTGGCCGCCGCCGGACTGGAGTTGGCGCGGTGGTGGACGGACGGCGAGAAACGCTTCGCGCTGTCGCTGAGCGTGGCGCGGTGAGATCGCCGACCGGGGCCGGCGCTGTTTCCGGGCCGTCACCCCGGCGCCAGTTGCCCGGTGATCCGCTGTGAGGCGCGTCGGGCCGCGGTCGCCGGGTCGGCACCGGAGAGCACCTTCGTCATGTACTCCTTGATGGGGTTGTCGGCCTCGACCGCCGCCCACTGCGCCGTGTTGGGGGTCGCCCGGCCGTGCGCGGCGCCCGCCGCCATGGCCGCGACCCCCTCCTCGCCCGCCACGGCACCGGCGAGCGTCGTCTTGTTGGGGACGTAGTTCATGGTGCGGGCCAGGTCGGTGTTCCACTCGGCGCCGGTCAGGGCGGCGACGACGGCGACGGCGCCGTCCCGGTCGGCGGCGTTCCTGGGCACGACGAGGTCGGAGCCGCCGGTGAAGACGGCGCCCGGCCGGGCGGCGGTCCTGCCGGGAACGGGGAAGAAGCCCAGCTTGCCCTTGAGGGCGGGGCTCTTCTGTACGACGGTCCGGGCGAGACCGGGCACGGCCACGACCTGGGCCACCTTGCCGCCCGCGAACATCCCGGCCTGCGGCGGGTGTTCCTCGTCGGCGTCGACCGGGCCCCGGCCGAGTGCCTGCAACTGCCGGTAGAAGTCCATGCCGTGCAGTGCGACGGGTGTGTCCAGGGTGCCCTTCCATGCGCCGTCACTCTGCTCGGCGAGGTCGCCGCCCTCGTCCCAGATGAAGCCGGAGAGCGTGTACCAGTCCTGTCCGGCCAGGTAAATCCCCTGGTTGCCACCCGAGTTGAGCTTCCCGGTGGCGGCGATCCACTCGGCCCGGGTGCGCGGCGGGGAGGTGATGCCCGCCTCCTTGAACAGGTCCTTGCGGTAGATGACGACCCGGTTGGCCGCGTACCAGGGGATGCCGTACTGCGCGGAGTTGTCCAGCCCGGGTTCGGCCAGGCCGGGCAGCCAGTCGTCCATGCCCCAGTCCCGCATCGACTCCAGGGTCAGGTTGGTCAGCCTGCCGCCCTTGACGTACTGCGCGACCTGCGTGTTGCCGACCTCGATGACGTCGGGGCCACCGCTGCGGGAGTCCGCCCTGAGGGCGGCCTGCACCTTCGGGCCGATGCCGGTCCATTCCTGGATGCGGATGTCGAGGCGCAGGTCGCCGTGGGTGCGTTCGAAGTCCTCGGTGAAGCGGCGCAGGAAGTCGTCCGACGCGCTGCCCTTCATCAGCCACACGGTGACGGTGCGCCGCCCGCCGTCCCGCGACAGCACACCGCAGGCGCTGACCAGGCAGGCGGAGGCACACAGCAGGGCGAGGAGGCGGCGACGTCTCACGAGGGGTCCTGTTCTGTCCGAGGCGACGAAGGCATCCGAGGCACAGGGAAGGGGCCCGACGTGGGGGGAACGAGCAGGGCTCGTACGGGTGGCTGGAATCTTGGTACAGACCAATGCCGGGGTCAAGGGGAGGGGCCACGTGGAGTGCGGCCCACCGGCCGTACACCTCGCGCTCCGCCTCCGCGTACGGCACGGTGGAGTGACGCGTGCCACACGCGCGTGTGCGGTCCGCCACCCGCAGACCGCAGACCGCAGACCGCAGACCGCAGACCGCAGACCGTCGAGAGGAGCATCCGCATGACCGAGCACGTCTACCGGGTCACGGAGATCGTCGGCAGCTCGCACGAGGGCGTCGACCAGGCCATCCACAACGCCGTCGCACGCGCCTCGCAGACCCTGCGCAACCTTGACTGGTTCGAGGTGACCCAGGTCAGGGGCCGGATCGAGAACGGGCAGATCGAGCACTACCAGGTGGGCCTGAAGGTCGGCTTCCGGATCGAGGACACGAGCTGAGGACACGAACCGGCACCGGCGGCCGCTCAGGTCCGCCCCTCGCGCTCCTGCGCGGCCCTCAGCTCGGCCGACGGAGCCGCCCAGCGGGCACGCAGGACGGGGAACCCCGCCCGCTCGGCGTCCTCGCACACCAGCTCGTCGTCGTCCACGAGGACACGGATCTCCCGGTCACGGGCGAGCCGGCGCAGGATCTCCAGCTTGGTGCGGCGGGCCGGCCTGCGGTCGGCGTCGCGCCGCATGTGGACCCGCCCCTCGGGCAGCCCGTGCGCGGCGAGCCAGTCCAGCGTGTCCCGGCGGCACCGCTCGGGCCGCCCGGTGAGATAGACGATCTCGCACTCGGCCTCACTCTCCCGGACCAGCTCGACGCCCTGCTCGATCGGCGGGTCCGCGGGCGCCGCGGCGAAGAAGGCGTCCCAGTCGCGCGGCCGACGCGCGAGGAGCCGCTGCCGGTGCGCGGTGTCGGCGAGGGTGTTGTCCAGGTCGAACACGGCGAGCGGCCGCCTGCTGCTGTCCGTCACGGACCCACCGTAGTGTGGCCCTCCTTCCCGGTTGTGGCCACCGCCCGGATGCGGGCCGGGGGCCCACGACCGATGCTGGTTACATGTCCGGACCACTGCCCGTGATCGTGCACCCGCCCTCCCCGACGGGCGGCCGGCGCGTGCGCGTGAACGGCGAGATACTGGGGCTGGCCTACAGCGTCGCGGACGTCGCCGAGTTCCTGAGCCGCGCCGGTTTCGAGGTCGACCCGATGGAGGTCTCGGTCTCCCCGCTCATCGACTGGCGCGGGGTCGGCCCGGAGTACTGGGGCCCGGAGCCCCGGAACCCGTCCGGCTGACCGCCCCGGAACCCGTCCGGCTGACCGCCGCGGGAATCCTGGGGACGCCCCCGCGTTGAACCGGGTGTGAGCTCCCTGATCGCCTCCACCCGCTTCTCCGTCCTCGACCGCTCCCGCACCCGCGAGGGCCACCCGCCCGCCGAGGCCCTGCGGGACACGGTACGGCTGGCGCGGGAGGTGGAGGCACTGGGCTACCACCGCTTCTGGGTGTCGGAACACCACGGCGTACCGGGCGTCGCCGGCTCCGCACCCACGGTACTGGCCGCCGCGGTCGCCGCGGCCACCCGCACGATCCGGGTCGGCACCGGCGGGGTGATGCTCCCCAACCACCAGCCCCTGGTCGTGGCCGAACAGTTCGGCGTCCTGGAGTCCCTCCACCCCGGCCGCGTCGACATGGGCCTCGGCCGCTCGGTCGGCTTCACCGACGGCGTGCGCAGAGCCCTGGGCCGCGGCAAGCACGCGGCAGCGGACTTCGCGGAGCAACTGGCCGAACTCCTCGGCTGGTTCGAAGGCACGTCGCCGACCGGCGTCCACGCCCGCCCCACCGAGGGCCTGCGGGTCCCGCCCTTCGTCCTGGCCCTGAACGAGGGCGCGGCCATCGCCGCCGAGGCGGGCCTCCCCCTGGTCATCGGCGACCTGCGCAACCGCGAGAAGACGCAACGCGGCATAGACCGTTACCGCGCGGCCTTCCGCCCCTCCCCCTGGGCCCGGGCCCCTTACGTCATCGTCTCCGGCACGATCGCGGTGGCCCCCACCGCCGAGGAGGCCCACCGCCTCCTGATCCCGGAAGCCTGGTCCATGGCCCACGCCCGCACCCACGGCACGTTCCCGCCCCTGCCGCCCGCCGAACGCGTCGGGTCCCTGCCGATGACCGCCAGGGAACGCGGCTTCTACGAGTCGGGGCTGACCGGCCACCTGGCCGGCACGGAGGACCAGGTCGCGGCCGCACTGGAGACGCTCCTCAAGGAGACCGGTGCCCAGGAAGTCCTCGTCACCACGAGCACGTACGACCGTGACGCCCTGCTGGACTCCTACCGGCGGCTGGCACGGATCTTCACGGCATAGGCCGCAGTATCCCGAGCCGTTGCAGCTCGACGACGTGCTCTGCCGCACGCCGGGGGGCGTCACCGCCGTCCACGAGGACTCCCGCCTCGATGTTGCGCCGCGACGCGGACTCGGTGAGATTGGCACTGCCCAGGAAGAGGACGCGACGGTCGGCAACCGCGAGTTTGGCGTGCTGGCGCGAGTGGGCGTGCGCGAAGCCGTCACGCGCCCAGTGCCACAGCCGCAGCCCGGGGACGGACGCGAACGCGTCGGCCGGTTCGGGGCCCGAGAGAAGGCCACGCGCGCCGGCCAGTGTCTCGACCACGATGTGCGTCTCCACGCCCCGGGACGCGGCCTCGGTCAGGGCGCGCGTCAGCGCCGGGTACGGGCGGGCCGCGTAGGTCATGGCCAGCAGTTCGTCGCGGGCCTGGTCGATGACTTCGACCAGCACCTGGGCGGTGGCGCGCACCGGGACGGCCGGCGTCGAGGGCCCGCTCCACACGGTGCGCACCTGGACCAGGTCCCGCGCCCGCAGCGTGGCGGCGACGTAGCCCCGCACGTAGGCGGCCGCCTCGGTCGGCGGGACCGACTCCGCCTCCATGGCGTCGTACAGCCGCGTGATGGCGGCGCCGGCCCCCGGGGTCGTCAACTCGGTCAACGCCCTTTCCCTGGCCCGTTGTTGCGCCAGCAGGCCGACGAGGTCCTTGCTGCGGGAGAGCCCGAGGACCGCCACCACGGCTTCGGCAGCGGTCTCGAACCGGTGTCGGCTCACGGCAGCAGGCCGACCGGTGTCAGTACCGGTTCCTTCTCACCGGACAGCGGGACGAGGAAGCGGCGGTCCAGGAACCGGTTCCCGCGTTCGCAGGTGGTTTCCGACACGAACAGGCAGACGTGGCAGGCGGCTCCGTGAAGGTAGTCCCCGGGGTCGTGCGGCAGGCGTTCGGAGCAGAGCGGGTCGGCCGAACAGTGCCCGGCGTCCGCCAGGGCACGCCGTACGATCCGGTCGAACTCGCGCTCCTCGGCGAGGGAGACCAGGCCGCCGAGTGTTCCCTCGGAGTCCGGAACGGCGGTGTAGATGAGGATGCCGGTTCTCGGGTTCTGGTCGTCTCCCGCGTAGATCCGCTCGGCGAGGGCGGCCGAGTTGTAGCCGCACTCCAGGGCGATGGTGCGGATCAGCAGATGGGAGAGGGTGTGCAGGGCGATGTACCGTGGCCCGGGCCAGCCCTGGTAGGGGTCGAAGTCGCTGGTCATGCGGTCCGACTTGCGGTTGGCGCGGAACCGGCCGTACGCCTCTCGATGCGCCTCCATCTGCGGTGACTTCTCCATGCGGGCCACCCAGTCGGTCATCAGGTCGTCCCGCACCAGTACGAAGACGCCCTCGCCGCACACCTCACTGGCCGGTACCCACCTCTGCCTGCCGCGGGACAGTTCCACGCGGGTGGCGATCTCCGGCGACTCGGGGTCGGGGGCGTCGAGCCGGGTGAACCCGATCAAGGCGCGGGCCTCGCGCAGCCGTTCGACCTGGCGGAGGTCGGAGAAGAAGTCTTCCAGGTGTGCGGGAACCGGGACCTGCCGCAACGCGAAGTCGTCGCTGGGCGTCGGGAGGGGGCCGGAGAGCGCGTCCCATTCGGGGCCGAAGAGGTCGGCCTGGACCTCCGGCGCGGAGGGCGCGGGTCCGTCGGCGCCCTGCTTGCGCGCCGTGACGGCCGCGAAGACCGCATCGGCGTCGAACTCCTTGAGGAACCCGTACGCGGGCAGGCCGGCCATGAAGTCGAGCTGGCTCCGGTCCGTGATGGTCTGCAGTTCGGGCCAGTGGTCGTCGAGGAGCTTGTCGATGTCCCCGCCCTGTCCCTTGGGCAGGGCCAGGGCGCTGAGGGTGAGCGGGAACCACTGGTTGGACGCGCCCGCGACCATGAGGACCGGGTCGCGGTCGCAGCCGTTCGGCTCGTACGTGCCCAGGTGCGGGTGGCGTCCGCGGCACCGGGGCAGTTTGCGGCGGCCCCGTTCGCCCATGGCCTCCCGGATGTTGCGCTTGCCGCCGCAGGCCACGCACTCGATGGTCACGTTGGCGGCCTGGTTGCCTCCGTGGTCCTTCATGCGCAGCTTCGGGCGCGGCATCTTGCCGCACGCCTGTCCGTGGTGGACGTAGGCGGTGTAGGGGAACTCGTCGAGGTGGCCGTTCGTGCAGACCAGGGTGAAGCGGGCGGCCACCGCGAGCGGTTTCCCCCCGCGCTTGCAGTCGTGGACGAACCGTGCCTCGTGCGGTGCGCGCGGATTGGAGTTGACGAAGGCGAACTCGTCGGAGTCGACCGCCGCGAGAACGTTGCAGGCGGTGCAGCGCAGCCACTGGGGAAACGGTGTGACGGGCACCCCGACTCCCTGGGCGGCGAAACCTCTCGGGTCGGTGTCCCCGCCCTCCAGCCAGGGCGCGGCGCGCAACTGGTCGATCTGGCCGCGCCCGTAGCGCTGGAGGGACCGGTTGACGGCGGCACGCAGCCGGGGTTCGTCGATGTCGCAGTCGGTGACGCCTGAATAGCTCCAGAAGTCGAGCCCCTTGACCAGGACGGAGAAGTTCGGCAGGTCGACGAGGGAGCCGATGCCGGCGGTGAACATCAGGTGGCTGGGGCGGACCGCGCCGACCTTGCGGTTGGGGTTGCTGCTCATCGCTGTGCCTTCCTGGCCGGGGCGGCGGTGGTGGGGCCGTATTCGTCGCTGTCCACGGTGGCTGCCGTGTCGTGGTCGGTGTCCGGTCCGGTTTCGGACGCGCCGAAGTTCCAGTCGGGTCCGGCTCCCGAGGGTTCGTCGAGGAAGCCGCCGCCGGGGACCAGGAGGTTGATCTCGTTCTCGGTCTCGCGCATGGACATGCCGACGGTGAGCTCGGTCCACCGGGTGCCGTCGGCCCGCTTCAGCAGTCCGTCCACGGTCGTGGTCTTGTGCTTCTCCTTGCGGTAGCCGAGAGAGGAACTGCTCTCGTCGCGCTTGCGGCGCCATTCGTCCTTGAGCCGGTCCAGCCGTTCGCTCAGGTACTGCCGGGCGCGTTCACGGCCGACGCGTTCGGCCCGTTCCAGGAGCCGCCGTTCGACGTCCTGGGCGAGCGGCCCGTCCAGGTCGACGGTGTGGGCGTCCAGGTTGCGGGAGGTGTCGTACGCGGCCTGCCGCAGCGCGGCGACGTAGGTGGCGGCGACGCCCCGGTCGAGGGCGCGGCGGGTGAACGGGGTGACGGACAGGGCCTCGACCTGGCGGTAGAAGGTGGCGTGGTAGTGCTCGAAGTCCTCGAAGTGGGCGAGATCCCGCGGGCGTGACCAGTTGTAGAGGGTGACGACGAGACCGGGGCGGGCGGCGTCACGGCCCACGCGCGAGGAGGCCTGGATGTACTCGGCGGTGTTCTTGGGCTGGCCGACCACCAGCATCAGACCGAACCGGGAGACGTCGACGCCCACTTGCAGCATGGAGGTGGCGAGAACGACATCGACGGCCTGGCGGGCCATCGGGGTCATCGTGGCGCGGGGCTCGCGCTTCTCCTTCATGGCGACCGCGTACTCGCGGAAGAACGCGCGGCGCCGTACGGAGGTGTCGCGCTCGGGGTCGAACTCGGTCTCCAGGCGTTTGAGCGCGGCGCCGATGTCGGCGGAGGAGATACGTGAGGTCAGTTCCTGGATGCTGAGCATGCCGGTCCTGCTGACGATGCGGTCGGCCAGGGTTTCCTGGCCCTTGCGGCCGCCGTTGGAGCGCACACGGGTGGTGATGTCGTCGTCCATGTACCGGCGCATGCCGGCGAGTTCGCGGGTGGCGTTGAAGTAGCCGACGAGGGTCATGTAAGGGTCGGCCGGCCTGCCGTGGTCGTCGAAGAGCTGTTGTGCCGCGAGCAGGAGGATCTCGGCGACCCGGATCTCCGCGGCCTTCAGGCGCGTACCGTGCGCGCACACGCCCAGGTAGCGGCGGCCGGGGTTCTGGCGGCTCAGCTCCACCTGGCGGGAGAAGAAGGTGTCACCGGCGTCCAGGACCTGCGGCGGGAAGACGGCGACCTTGCGGCCGAAGACGCCCAGCACCTGGTCGGCGGCCCGCTTGGTGGTCGCCGTCGATGCGACGATCTTGGGCCCGACCTCGTGGCGCTCCCCGCGGGCGTCGGTGAAGCTCCAGGTGCACAGCTGGTCGACGGCGGCTTCGAAGAGACCGACGGTGGTGCCGAGCGCGCCGGAGATGAGGTGCAGCTCGTCCTGGATGATCAGGTCCGGCGGACGCAGGCGGGTGACGGGCTGCGCGGTGACTCCGGGAAGGCTGCCCTTGGCGTTGTGGCGGCCGCCGCATCCGGTCTTGGCGTCGAGGTCGTCGTGGCGGTAGCCGTGCCGGGGGCAGAGCTCGGTGACCCTGCCGAACAGCAGTCCGGCGTACCCGTTCCACGGAAGCTGGGCGAACTTGTCCACCGTGGCGATCAGCAGCGACGGGGCGAGGCGGTAGATCTCCTCGTCGACGGTGAGCACGGGGACGCCCTCGCCGGGCGCCTCGCGCCGTGAGAAGGGACAGCGGTCCTCGCCCTCTCCTCGCGGGCAGTACAGCAGGACCCGGCGCCGTCCCTCGTCGTACTCCATGTGCGCGCGGGCGGTCAGTCCGGTCCCGCACCACGGGCAGGTGAGCACCTGCAGCACCCGGGCGTGCTTGTCGCTGGCGCTCTCCCGGGCCTCGGCGATCTGGTCCTTGGCCTCGTCGAACCAGTTGGGCGAGACGGAGGTTCCGACCCACAGTCCGATGCGGAACGGGGTGGCGCCCCAGCGGACGTCCCGCGCGAACTCCTCCCGGCGCAGCACCTCGCAGGCGCTGACCAGGGCCGCGGCGCGCTGAAACTGCTGTGCGGTCAGCAGGCGCAGGGTGTAGCGCATGAGGACGCCCACGCCCGCCTCGCCGCTGCGGGCCTGCGCTCCGGAGCCGACCGTGCCCTGCAGTCGGCGCAGCGCGAAGGTGTAGGCGGCAAGGCCCAGGTACGCCTCGGTCTTGCCACCACCGGTCGGGAAGAACAGCAGGTCGACGAGTGCCTCGCGGCCGGTGCCGCGGTGCGGGTGTCCCGGCCGGCTGAGGGAGTCGAGGTTCAGCAGGACGAAGGCGAGCTGGAACGGGCGCCAGCTGGCCGCCGCCTTGCCCTTGGCATGGATCTCGTCGTACGCCTCCCGGTATGAGGCGGGATCGTCCTCACGGCCGGCCCGGGCGGCGGCTACGGCGGTGTTGCGGCGCTGGAGTGCCATGGCCCGGTTGGCGAACCGGAAGGCCTCCAGGGCGGTGTCGTCGGCCACGAGCCGGTCGATGCCGAGCGTTGTCCGGTCGCAGATGTCCAGCGCCTGGTCGATGGCGGCTTCGGCTGATTCCCGCAGGTCGTCGGGGAGAGTACGGGCCTTGTTCCGCTGCTGTTCGAGCCAGGTGCCGTAGCCGTCGGCCAGCGGGGCGAGGGCGGCGCTGAGTTCGGTCCGGCGGGCGGGCACCGCGAGGGCGGCGAGTTCGTCCATGCCCAGTTCGAGCCCGCGGAGCAGGTCCTGCTCCTCAAGGGTCGGTGCGGTGGTGGCCCGGACGTCGTACTCCGGGAGCCAGGTGGTGGTCAGGCGGTGGGCGTTGCGCTCGCCGTCGCGCACGTGGGCGTGCACGGCCACGTTGCGGCCGCCTGCGTGGCTGAGGCTGTCCCGGTGGAGAAGGCGGAGCCGCCGGTCCTCGGCGTCCTCGGGCGCGTTGCCGCGGTTGGCCGGGTCGAGCGGGTCGTCGACGGGGAGGAAGACGGCTGCCTGGTCGTCGGGAAACGCGGTGACGTCGATCCCGGTCTGGAACAGCCAGTGGGCGTCGCGGGCGTCGCGGCTGTCCTGCTGCCGGTTCACGAGGGCGAGTTCGACCACCCGCAGGTCCTCGGCTCCGGTCCGGCCCGGGTGCTGCCGTACCTGTACGTCCAGGACGAGGCGTCGCCCTCGAGTTCGCGCGTCCGGTTCCCGGTGCCGGTCACGTCGACGTCCACCACGTGCCGGACCGGCTCACGCGACCAGACCCTGCGGGTCGTGCCCCGGTCCGTCGCCTCCTCCGACTGCGTGTAGCGCCCCCAGCGGACCTCGGCGGTGAGCGTGCCGACCGAGGCGGGGACCGTGAAGGACAGTCCCATGGACGATGCCCGGATGTGGCCGGCGGCCTGTGGACTGAGCCGGTCCTGGAGGCCGGTGTCGTCGCCTTCCTGCTCGTCGCCCGAGTCGCCGTCCGCGCTCTGGGCGGCCGCGCGGGCGATCCGGTCCGTGGTGACGGTGTCGGGCCGCGGCCCGAGCATGCCGACGAGATAGCGGTCGCGCGGTCCGGAGGACTCGCTCGGCAGGGTCTCCGTCTCGCCGTCCCAGGGCCCGAGCAGATCGCGGCGGATGTAGGTCACCAGTCCGTCCCGCACCGTGTACGAGTCCCCGGCACGGAACGTCTGGGGGACTTCGTCGAGCGGGTGCGGGACAGCGGCCTGGGCAGGCTGGGCCGGCATGAAGGGTCCTTCCGGACAGGTCCGATGGGCGCGAGCGTGGAGTGCTCCAACAACATGAGCAATATAGTGCGTTGACTCAGTTCACACAATGAGTAGGGGAAGGGCCCATCACTCGAAGCCGGACCGGGTCTCTAGTCTGGTCCCCGACCGCCACCCGTCCGCGACCCGAGGATGCCCATGCCCCGACTCGCCCTCTCCGACGACTTCGTCGCGGATCTCATCTCCCTGCAGAGACCCGTCCAGAAGGAAGTCAGCGACGCGATCCAGATGTTCCGGAGCATGACGGTTCCCCAGCTCCACGCCAG
Source organism: Streptomyces sp. JNUCC 63 (assembly GCF_054366325.1). NCBI lineage: Bacteria > Bacillati > Actinomycetota > Actinomycetes > Kitasatosporales > Streptomycetaceae > Streptomyces > Streptomyces sp. JNUCC 63. The sequence goes on from NZ_CM135963.1 coordinate 707,949, forward strand.
CAAGGGCATGCACCTGGAGAAGCTCGAGCGGGCGCGGGACCCCCGGATCCGCACCATCCGCATCACCAAGTTCTACCGCGGTGTCCTGCTGGCCCCCGACGACGGCAGCGAACTGTTCACCCTGCTCAGGGTCGCTCCGCACGACGAGGCCATCAACTGGGCCTGCAAGCGGGCCTACTCGGTCAACGGTGCCACCCGAGGCGTGGAGGTGCGCAACGTCGAGGCGCTCGAACAGATGGAGACCTATTTCGGGACGAAAGCGGTCGCCACTCCGACGCGTCTGTTCGCGGACCACTCCGACACCGTGCTGCGGGATCTCGGCATCGACGAGCAGGTCCTGCGCCTCGCCCGGGTCTGTGTCACCGCCGAGGACCTGTCGGTCATGGCGCCGCCCATGATGCCCGCCGACCAGTACGAGGTGCTGTGGTTCCTGGCGGACGGCTGGTCGGCCGAAGCGGTCTGGGAGCAACTGATCGCTCCCCGCGGGCAGACGGTCCGTACGGCCGAGGAGCGGCCGGCGGTCACCCTCAGCGAGGCGATCCTCAACACACCCAACCGCATCGTGGAGGTGACGGGCCCCGGCGAGCTGGAGCGCATCCTCACCGAGGACTTCACCCGCTGGCGTATCTTCCTCCATCCCGCCCAGCGCCGCTACGCCTACCACCCCGGCTTCAACGGCCCCGCCCAGGTCACCGGCGGCCCCGGCACCGGCAAGACGGTCGTCGCCCTGCACCGGGTACGGCACCTGCTGCGCACCGGCCGCGAGGGCGAGCGTATTCTGCTCACCACCTTCACCAACGCCATGGCCGCCGCCCTGCGGGACAACCTGGCGCTCCTCCTCGGCGACACCGACGCCCGTCTTCTCGACCGGGTCGACGTCACCACGGTGGACTCCCTGGCGGCCCGGGTGGTCCGGGAGGCACGCGGCACCGCTCCCAAGCCTCTTTCGTCCGCCGCCGAGAAGAGTGCCTGGACCCGGGCCGTCGGACGCGAGGAACTGCCTTGGACGGAGCGCTTCCTGTCGCAGGAGTTCCGCAACGTCGTACTGGCCCAGGGCCTGAGCACGCCCGAGGAGTACCTGCGCTGTGTACGCAGGGGCCGGGGCACCCAGGTCGGGCGGGTGCAACGGGCACGGCTGTGGCGCGTCATGGAACGGTTCACGGCGGACGCCGCCTCGCGCGACTCGGCGACGTACACCCAGCTGTGCGACCAGGCGGCACGGATCCTGGCCGAGAGCGGGCCGCGCTACCGCCACGTCGTCGTGGACGAGGCCCAGGACCTCCATCCGGCACAGTGGCGGGTCCTGCGCGCCTGCGTGGCTCCCCAGCCCGACGACATGTTCATCGTCGGCGACCCGCACCAGCGCATCTACGACTCCCGGGTCTCGCTGCGCTCGCTCGGCATGGACGTCCGCGGACGCACCACCCGCCTCCGCCTGAACTACCGCAGCACGGAGGAGATCCTGCGCTGGTCCGCCTCCCTCCTCGACGGCCGGCCCGTGGGCCGGCTCGGTGAGGACGACGACGATGACGGCGGCCAGGATTCGCTGCGGGGCTACCGCTCCGAGCTGCACGGCCGCGTTCCGGTGGCGCGCGGATACGGCAGTCAGGACGAGGAGCTGCGGGCGTTGACCGAGCAGGTCCGGACCTGGATCGACCAGGACGGGGTCAATCCGTCCGAGGTGGCGGTGTGCGCCCGGTTCAACACACTGGTGGACGCGGTCATCGCCCGCCTGCGCCGGGAGCGCATCCCGGCGGTCGCGGTCAAGGACAATCCGGGTCCCGACGTGTCCGGTGTGCGCGTGGCCACCATGCACGCGATGAAGGGGCTGGAGTTCCGGTGTGTGGCCGTCGTGGGCGTGACGTCGAGCGTGCTGCCGTTCGCTCCGCAGGTGACACCGGTCGAGGTGGATCCCGTGCAGCACCAGTCGGACCTGCTGGCCGAGCACTGTCTGCTGTTCGTGGCGTGCACGCGGGCCCGCGACGCCCTGGCGATCTCATGGAGCGGTGAGCGCAGCCGCATGCTGGATCCGGTGGCCGGCTGAGCGGCGCGCGGCCCCGCCGCCCGTACCCGAGGCGCGGGTCGGGACGGCGGGGCCGTCGGCGGGCGCGGTCCGGTTCCGACCGCGTGCGTTCAGACCCGGATCTCCCGGACGACGACCGTACGCGTGCGCCCCTGCGAGGCGTCGTAGGAGATCTCACGTCCCACCGGCTGCCACCAGTGATCTTGCGCGGGAGTACCGGGCTTCAGCCCGGTGGGGAAGCGCATCCTCGACTCTGCGGTGCGGAGCGCCACGGCATCGCTCCAGAGTGCTCTCCGCTCACAGCGGGCGGTTCTGGTTCTCGGTGTACTGGCGGACGGTCGTCGGCAGCACTCCACCCACCGACCCGGCGAAGTAGGGACCGGACCACAGCTTGTTCGCCCGGTAGTAATGCTGCCGCAGGTCGGGGAACTCCTGGCGCAGACGGCGGGAGCTGACGCCCTTGAGGGAGTTGACCAGCTTCGAGGTCGCGACCTTCGGCGGGAAGTCCACCAGCAGGTGGACGTGGCCGGCCTCGCCGTTGAACTCCGTCAGCTCTGTTTCGAAGTCGGCGCAGACCTCTCGCATGCTCTCTTCCATGCGCCTCGGGTGTGCGTCGACGAACACATTGAGCGGGTATTTCATCACGAAAACCAAATGGGCGTGCAGCAGGAAGACATAGCGACGACCTGCACAGACGTTCGGATGGTCGGTCATGAGCCAAGCGCAATACGATCACGGCATGCAGCTTCGCTACCAGTACCGGGCATATCTGACGCCGGGCCAGCGCAATGCCGCGGTCCGGGTGTTCGGGTGCCGCCGGACGGTCTGGAACGACGCCCTGGCGATCCACGCGCCGCGCAAAGCGTCGAACAAGCTGCTCGGCAACCCCAGCAGCCGCATCGCCGAGGGCCCCTACCAGGCGATCCCGAAGGCCGCGGAGCTGGGCAAGTCGCTGATCACACAGGCGAAGAAGACATCCGAGCGGGCGTTCCTGTCCGACGCGCCGGTCGGTGTCCTCCAGCAGACCCTCAGGGACCTGGACGCCGCCTGGAAGGCGCATGAGGAGTCCAAGACCGGCAAGCGCCCCGGCCCACGTGTCGCCCCGCCCCGATTCAAGTCGAGGAAGGACAACCGGCAGTCCGCACGGTTCACCATCTCGGACCGCTTCAAGCTCATGCCCGGCGGCAGGCTCCGCCTGCCGAAGATCGGCGATGTGCGCGTGAAGTGGACCCGCGACCTGCCCTCGCACCCGACGTCCGTGACCCTGATCAAGGACCGGTCCGACCGGTACTGGGTGTCCTTCGTCGTCGACACCGACCCGGCCGACGACGTGCTCCCGCCCACGGACGGGGATCAGGGCATCGACCTGGGCCTGACCCGGTTCGCGGTCCTCGCCGACGGCTCGCACATCGCCTCACCGAAGTACCTGCGCCGGGCGGAGAAAAAACTTTGCAAGCGGCAGCGGGAACTGTCGCGCAAGCAGAAAGGCTCGAAAAACCGGGACAAGGCCCGTATCAAGGTCGCCCGCGCACACGCCGCCGTCGCCGACGCGCGCCGCAACTTCCACCACCAGTGGTCCCACAAGCTGACGAGCGAGAACCAAGCCGTCTACTGCGAGACCCTGAACGTGCGTGGACTGGCACGCGGACGCCTGGCCAAGAGCGTGCACGACGCAGGCTGGGCACAGTTCCTGGGCATGCTCGAGTACAAGGCGACCCGGCGCGGCCGTACCTTCACCAAGGTCGCCCGGGACTTCGCCAGCTCCCAGATCTGCTCCGTCTGCGGCTTTCGCGACGGACCCAAGCCGCTGCGCATCCGTGAGTGGACCTGCGAAAACTGCCAGACCCGGCACAACCGGGACTGGAACGCGGGCAAGAACGTCCGCTACGAAGGCCGCCGCACCCATGCGGCAACAGCACCACCCACCCCAGGACCTGGGGCCCGCAGCTGGTAACGGCCGCGGTAAACGCCTGCGGAGCGCCGGTAAGACCGGGCGGAGGCCCGGCACAGCGCACAACCCCCACACCGTGGGGAGGAAACAGGAACCCACCCGGAGCGGGTGGTCCTCACCCTACGGGGACCACCCACAGACGGAGAATCCTCGCCCTTCAAGGCGCTGGAGGAGGTCAAATCAGCGCGTGTCCCAGCAATGACAAGGGAGAGACCATGTCCGCCTCGCCATCGGGCAGTTCGGCGACGGTGTACAGGGTGTCGTCGTCAACCAGGACGTACAGCCCGTCGCCGTACTGGTACACGAACCCGACCGGCTGCATCCCGCCACTCAGGCCGCTCTCGCCCTGGCTCACACGCCACCCCACTGCTGCCGAGGGCCACAACGGTGGCCCGCCCTGTGAAATCCCGCCCCGGCCACACGCCCGCTCGAGTGTGAACTAAGCACACGCGTTGAGGGTAGCAGGAACGTCGGCCACTCAAGGCCGACAAGACCTCATCAATGCCGTTCTCGCGCGAGGGAAGCCGGTGAAGCACCAGAGAGCGCCGAAACGGGAACGCATACTGAATCGATTGGAAATTGACAGAGTTCACAGAATTGACGCATCATCATGAGTGTCTCAACTCGCGCTCACACTCAGAAGGGCGACGAATCCATGCGCATGGAAGTGGTCGACGTATCACCGCGGTTGGCGGCCGAGTGGCTCACTCGGAACACCAACAACCGGCCCCTGAGCAAGAGCACGGTCCAGCAGCTCGCGGGGCAGATTCAGCGGGGCGAATGGCAGCTGACGCATCAGGGCATCGCCTTCGACGAGGACCAGGTACTCATCGACGGTCAGCACCGTCTGGCCGCCATCGTCAGGGCCGGGATCACGGTTCCTCTGACAGTCACACACGGCGTGCCCCGCACCGCGTTCACAGTGATGGACACGGGACGCAAGCGCACCGGCCGTGACGCGCTGGCACTGGCCGGTGAGGCCAACGCGACCCACCTGGCCGCGGCGCTGCGCGGACTGCACCTGTACCTGCACGCACCGAACTCCGCGTGGAGCGGCGGATCGTCGGTCACCAGCAACGACCAGCTCCTGGTCATGCTGGACAAGCACCCCGGTATCCGCGATGCCCTCCACCACGGCATCGCGCTCAATCGCGGATGCCGGATCACTGTCACGGCGGCGACGATCGGCTGGTACGTGACGACCGACGCGCGGCCGGACATCGACCAGACCGCCTGGGAGGAGGGAGTCGTCACCGGCGCGCGCCTGGATCCGGGCGACCCCCGTCTGACCCTGCGCAACACCATGCTCAGCCTGGCAGCGGGCCGGACCCACCGTCGCCGGGACGACTCGCGCGAGCACCTGCTCTACTACCTCAAGGCGTGGAACGCCTGGGTGGAGGGCCGCGACATCAAGCTGCTGCGCCGGTCGCCCAACGAGACGATGCCCCGTATCTCCAGCCGCTCGGCATCGGCATCGGCGGACAACGACGCCTGAGAAGACATAGATTCAACGGACTGCTGCCCCTCGGCCCGAAGAGCGCCGGACATGGACCGGCAGGGTCTGTGCACCCGGTGAGGAGGACCGCAAGGAAAGGAGGCGCATGCGCGCCCAGGAGATCACCTTTCTCAAGCTCGTCCAGGGAGACAAACAGTTCCAAGTCCCGCTCTATCAGCGCACGTACAGCTGGGGCAGGGAGCAGCTGAAGCGATTGTGGGAGGACGTCGGCGAACTCGTCGACCAGCATCTGAGCGGTGAGTCGGCGGCGCCGCACTTCCTTGGTTCGGTGGTGCTCGCGCCCGGTCAGATCCAGGCCGGCGGTGTGCAGCGGTGGCTGGTCGTGGACGGTCAGCAGCGGCTGACCACGCTGATGCTGGCGTTCACCGCGCTGCGCGACCACCTCAGGGAGGCGGGTGACGCGCGCGGCGCCGACCGGGTGCACCGGCAGATCCTGGTCAACGAGTTCCACGAGGGCCTGGACCACTACCGGTTGCTGCCGACACAGGCGGACCGGGACGCGTACACGGCGTGCGTCCAGTCCCGGGCCGAGGCGGGCGGGGGCGACAACATCGGCGCGGCCTACCGGTTCTTCCGCGGTGTTCTCGCCGAGGGCCGGGAAGCGGCGGGCGAGGAGCGGTGGATCGGCACCGTCGAGACCGTTCTGAAAGACCTGCTCTCGATCGTCGAAATCACTGCCGAGTCCGGCGACAACGTGTACCGGATCTTCGAATCGATCAACAACACGGGCGTCGGGCTCAGTCAGAGCGACCTGCTGCGCAACTACGTGTTCATGCTCCTGCCCAAGCGCGGTGAACGGGTCTACCAGGAACTGTGGCTGCCCATGCAGCAGAGCCTCGGCCCGAAGAACCTCGAACTGCTGGTCTGGCTGGACCTGGTCGTTCGCGGCCACTACAAGACGAAGCAGAGCGAGATCTACCGCGAGCAGCAGAAGCGGCTTCAGCCACTGGCCGGCGACGAGGACGCGCTGCAGCGCGAGATCGCGCAACTGGCCGAGCGGGGAGGCCGGTTCCTGCGCATCGTCGATCCCGGCCGCGAGCCCACCCCCGCCCTGCGCGCGGTTCTGGAGCGTCTCGCCGACTGGGGCGGCCAGACCCACTACCCGCTCGCACTGCACCTGCTGGATCTGGTCGCCTCCGGCAGCACGACGCCCGAGGACGCGGCCAAGGCCCTGCTCTACGTCGAGTCGTATCTGGTACGCCGTCTGATCTGCCAGACGCCGACCACCGGCCTCAACCGCATCTTCATGGAGGCCCCCAAGGAGCTGGAGAGGGACCGGCCCGCGGCCGAGGCGGTGCGGCGGTTCCTCTCCGGGCGGCGCAGGCGCTGGCCGAGCGACGAGGAGCTGCGGGAGGCGATCCGCAGCAAGCCGTTCTACTGGAGCGGCCGTCCCCCGCAGCGCAGTTACATCCTGCGTCGGCTGGAGGAGAGCCACCGCCCCTCCGAGCCCGTCGACTTCGCCAAGGCATCCCTCAGCGTGGAGCACATTCTCCCGCAGCGTCCGGCCCCGGCGTGGTTCGAACTGCTCGCCGAGGAGACCGACCCGAACCAGACTCCCCAGGAACTCCACGACCTGCTCGTGCACACCCTCGGCAACCTCACCCTGACCGGCGACAACACGAAGCTCTCCAACCATCCCTTCGAACGCAAGCAACAGATCCTCGAGTCCAGTGCCCTGCGCATGAACCTCGAGATCGCCTCCGCGAAGCGCTGGGGCAAGGCGGAGATCCTCGACCGCGCCGACCGGCTGACCGAGCGGGCCGTGGAGCTGTGGCCCGGCCCGATCGGCGGGGTCAAGCCGGCCGGCGAGGAGTGGCCGGGCTGGGCCGAACTGCGCGCGGCCCTCGTGGCGATGCCGAGTGGGACGTGGACGACCTACGGCGACGTCGCCGAGCTGATCGGCAGTCACCCGGTGCCGGTCGGCACGTACCTCGGTTCCAACCCGTCGGTGATCGGTGCCTACCGGGTCCTGACCGCGGACGGCAAGGTATCGCCCGCTTTCCGTTGGGCCGACGGCAGCGACCGTCCCCCGCCGCAGGAACTGCTGGCGAGCGAAGGAGTGAAGTTCGATCCGTCGGGGCGGGCCAATCGCGCGCAGCGCCTGACTGCCGCGGAACTGGCCACGCTCCTCGGCAAGGACGTCACGCAGCCGACCGCCCACGACCCGCTGCCCAACGGAGAGGACGCGGCGGCGGCCGAGCGGTTCCACGCACAGCTCCAGGAGCACTGGCCGGAGGCGTCCGCCGGCGTGCTGGCGGCCCTCGACTTCTGGCGCCACCAGGGCGGCTACGTGAACTACGGCCGACACGAAGAGACGAGCTGCTTCCCTGTGCTGGACGCCGGAACGAGCCGACGGCCCCACCTGCTGTGGCCGGTCGGGATCTACCCGGTCAGCGGAACGGTCGAGGTGGCCTTCCAGTACCTCAAGACCCGCAGCCCCTTCGACGACACCCAGCAGCGCCGGGAACTCCTGGACCGGCTGAACAAGATCGACGGCATCGACCTGCCCGAGGCGAAGCTGGAGCTGCGGCCGTCCTTCCCCGTCCAGGTCTTCGCGGAGCACGGTGACGAGATCTGCGAAGTGTTGGACTGGTTCGTGGACGCAGCGGCCCTCGATCTGGCCCGGCGGCCCTGAACGCACAGCCACCGGTCTGCTCGTCTCGCGTCCGCCTCGAAGGCCGAGGCGGACCGGGGAACCACTGGCCAATGCATTTTGGCGCGAATGTATCGCTTTCTGATGGCTGAATCTCGGGCACTGGAATCATGGCCATGCCATGAGCACCCGTGTTCTTTGTCGGGGCGCAGGCCCACTCCTCGCGGAGGTGATCGCTACTCATGCGACTCTCAGACGATCTCACACTGTCCCGAACCGACGGATCGCCTACGAAGAGGACCGGTACGACGCCTTCAGGCGAGACGTCCGTAACCAGCACCATCGAGTGGGAGCTGTGTCCCGCCGGGCGTCCGTCGCTGAGGGTGCACGACAACCACTGGGCGAACGGTGAACGAAACCTGGTGCTCTACAAGCCCGCCGTCGTGCCCGAGATGCCCGCGGCTCTCTCCAATCTGCACAACCGCCTGCGCTCGACGGTGTCTCGTTCTCCAGGGCGTGCCGAGTTGCGCATGATGGTATTTCCCACGTACGTCGACCCGCAGGGGAGGCCGCGGATCAAGAAGTCCCTCACGACATGGGATCTCGCGAACCAAGTGGGACTGCATCACTTGCGCGAGTTGACGGCACGGGACGGCGTTACGTTGGAGGCCGCGTTCGACCGGCCGCATCTGCCCGTGGTGAACCTGGACGATCCCCAGGACGACAAAGCCCTCCAGCACGCCTTGTTCTTCCCCGCCGAGGACGGCGAGACCCCCGTGATCGCATTCACACGCTTCCGGATCGTGCCCGTCCTGCGCCATATCGGCTGGATCGCGCCCGAGGGCACATGACCCTGGCGGAGCCGGGCGACGAAAGGAGTACCCATGGCGAATCGGCCATGTGACGGAAGCGTGCGCGGGCTCAAAGGACAGACCATCTGCTTCACGGGCCGTGTCCTTGTCGACGGGCACTGGACGGTCAGGAAGCGTTGCGCCGAGAGGGCCGAACAGCGCGGCGCGACGTACAAGGCCGAGTTCTCCAACCTGGTGACCCTCGTGGTGTACGGCGATCTCGCCAGCAAGGTGGTGACCGACGCCCGTCGGGACTACAGCCATACGCTCGTGCAGGCCGAGCATCGGCGTCGCCAGGAACGACATGTCTGCGTGGTGGACGCGGACGGTTTCTCAAAGCTCCTGCGCGGTCATCCCGCACCCTGCCTGGCGTTACGACGAGCCGGCGCAGGAGGCGTTCGCCCGGTGGCGTCTTCCGATGTCGGAGCCGCCATTCTCGGCGGCCTCCTTCGTCCGCAACGCGTTGGCCGGCGCACGAGCGAAGCGCTGGCCGTGGACCTCAGTCTCCTCGACAAGTCCACAGCCGCCCACGAGTTGACGGTGGGGATGCTGATCGCACACCTCGGCGACCAAGGCGTCGAAGTGCGGGCGCATGCACGCAACGCCCCACGTTTTGACGCCGGTTGGTCGCGTGGAACTGACCTGTTCGTGGCCGAGGTCAAGAGTCTGACCGGCGCGAGCGAGGACCAGCAGATCCGTTTGGGCATGGGCCAGGTCCTCGACTACACCCATCAGCTCCGGACCGCGCACCCCAGCCGCCGTATCCACCCGGTCCTCGTCCTGGAGAAGCCTCCCTCCGACGCGCGCTGGACCTCGCTGGCCCGCAGCGTCGGCGTTCGGCTGACCTGGGGACCCGGGTTCGCCGGACTCTGACGCGCCGAACGCACCCGCCAGCAAGCGACCCATGCGCTCAGTTCACAACAATTTCCTATAGGGCCCGCGCCACGGACTGTTCACCGGCCCGCGTGCGGCATAAGCTCGCGGCGGGTAGGCCGACGCCGGGGAGGAGACCACGCATGCGGAAGGGCGCTGTCGAGTATGAGGCTGAGCACCGAGCCGGCACGGCTCGGCCGTCATCTTCCGCCCCACGAGGGCGCGATGCCGCATCTCTTTGAGGACGTATCCGTCCAGGAGAGCCCGGACGGATACCTCTCCCTGCTGTAAAGACCGCCCTGCCGTCCGAAGGCTTCTTCAAACTGGCCCGCCCAGCCCCGTATCAGCGCTGCGGTGACGACGCGGAACTGTGGATCAACGAGCTGAAGGACTTGACGAAGCATTACGCGGACCGTTGGCACTCCCGCTCCGGCACCCCAGGCCGGACCTGCAGCCGTACGGCTTCTCGCCACTGACCGGAGTGATCCTGTCGTACCGGCCACCTGGCCCTGCAGCCGAAGTTTCCGGTCTTCGGTCATGTGACACACCCCCGGCCTGCCCGGGCCACCACCCAGTTCGTGCGAAGGAAAGATCAGTGAGCGAAAACGGCTCCGTCGGAAGAGTCCAGCCGGCTCGTCCCGGCGACCCGTCCCGCATAGGCCCGTACCGGATCATCGGCCGTCTCGGCGCAGGGGGCATGGGCACCGTCCATGCCGGAGTCACCCCCGACGGAACACGCTTGGCAGTGAAGGTGATTCATCCCCAGCAGGCGCAGGAGCCGGAATTCAGGGCGCGTTTCAAGCGTGAGGTGGAGCTGTCCTCCCGCGTCACCGGGCCGCACCTGGTTCCGCTACTCGCCGCCGACACGGAAGCGGAGACCCCGTGGCTGGTCACCGCTTACGTCCCGGGGCCCACCTTGCAGGAGCACGTGCTCGCTCGCGGGCCACTCGCGGGAGGAAGCCTCTACGCTCTCGCAGCCGCCACGGCACAGGCACTCGCCGCCATTCACGCCGCGGGAGTGGTGCACCGCGACGTCAAACCGCAGAACGTCGTCCTGACGCCCGCCGGCCCGCGTGTGCTGGACTTCGGGATCGCCCACGCCGCCGACTGCACCAGCGTCACCCGCACCGGGGTCATGACCGGCACCCCTGGCTGGATCAGCCCCGAGCAGTATCGGACGGGGGCCACCGGGCCCGCAGGCGACATGTTCGCCTGGGGAGCACTCGTGGCCTACGCGGCCACCGGAAGGCTGCCGTTCAGAACCGGCGCGCCCGATGTAGTGGCGTTCCGCGTGATGTCGGAGGCGCCGGATCTCGAAGGCATCCCCGCACCACTGCGCCGGATCGTGGAGAAGGCCCTGGCCAAGGAACCCGGTGACCGCCCGTCAGCCGCCGAAGCCGCACAGGACTGTGCGGAACTGCTGGCCTCTGAAGTCACCCAGGTGGTGGGCGGCGGCACCGTCCCACCGACAGCTGTGGACATGGTCACGGCTGTCTGGGACGTGCCGGCGGGGGACGACCCCGCGTGGCAGCTGCCCCCGGACCGGAGCGGTTCGAAGAAGCGGCTGGCGGGCGCGGTGATCCTCGCGGCAGCCGTCGTCGGCGGCCTGACCGGAGGAGTGGTGGCTCTGATGCCCGGCAACGCCGTGGACGACAAGCAGGCGTCCTCGTCCACCGCCTCGGCGTCCCCGCTCGCCTCGGCCCGATCAGGGCAGGCACCCACAAGCGCGGGGAAGGCGAGCACGGCGGCCGAGCAGCGGACCACGAACGGCGGCTCGGCGAGTGTGGAGAGCTGGAACCAGGCGCGAGCGGCGCAGGGCGCGAGCGAGCACGACGTGGCGCGCGCGATGCTGCACGACGAGGAAGTTCTCGCCCGGGACCTGAGCGGTGGTGTCGACTTCTCTCCGGAAACGGTGCGGTTCCACGAGTCACGCGGGGAGGTCTACCTCTCGTACCAGCTGGCCTCCGACGAGGTGGAGGCGATGTACGCGGAAACGGAGATCGCCAAGTCGATGTGTCTGACGCTGAGGGACGTCGTTCTCCGCCTGCACCCGGATCTCCCGTACCGCACGTACGTCATGGTGAAGGAGGAGAAGGGCACTGCCCCACAGGTGACGTGGCAGGACGACTTCGTCATCAACGCACAATGCCATTCGGCCGCCGAGGACGGCACCGCGGGGGACTCCACCGCCGGGCAGGACTGGGAACCGGACGACGACGGCCTCGGGCAGGCGATGATCCCCAGCACCGACAGCGACGAGATCCGGGTCGCGGACCGCGCCGCCAGGAGGATCATCCAGCGGACCAACGGGATGCGCCGGACGCTCGGCACCGATCAGGTGCTGGGCAACAACGAGATCAAAGTGGGCTTCGACCCCGGGAACTCGGCGATGTATGTCTGGTCGGACTACGTGCAATGGAACCAGGAGCAGGTCGAGACCTGGGCGGTCATGGCCGCGGGTGAGGCTTGCCGCGCCCTGGTGAACCAGGGGCAGAGCGCGGGCGGAGCCTGGCCGTACTTCCGCTACGCCGTGGCGGAGACAGGCGCTTCCGGTTACCTGATGATCCGTTCGGGCACGGCCACCACTCAGGCCGACTGCCCTGCCTGATCGAGACGGACCGGGGTAACGAGGTTGACCCTCGACCTTGTGGAGGGCCCAGAGTTCCAGGCGTGGAGAACGAGATGCGCAGCATTGGGGAGATGGCCCGGGACAGCGGACTGAGCGTGAGCGCGCTCCGGTTCTACGACCGGGCCGGTGTACTGGTCCCCGCCTGGGTGGACCCGGTGAGTGGCTACCGCTGGTACGACCCCGAGCAGTGTGACGAGGCCCGGTTGCTGGCCCGGTTGCGCCGGGCCGGCATGCCGCTGTCGGACATCCGGCTGGTACTGGCCGGCTGGTCCAGCGCGGACACGGACCTGGTGCGGGGGCTCCTGCAGGCGCACCTGCGCCGACTGGAGCTGGGGCTGTCCGATGCCCGCAGTGAGTTCTCCGCGCTCCGAGCAGTACTCGACCACAGGGAGAACCCCATGACTTCACTCCGCACCGCCACCGTCCGGCTGTCCGTCTCCGCCCCGGAGCTGGCCGCCGCGCTGGACGCGGTCCGTTTCGCGGCCAGTACCGACCCGGAGCTGCCGATGCTCGGAGGGGTCCTGTTCGACATCGAGGGCGAAGACCTCCGTGTCGTGGCCACCGACCGGTACCGGATGGCTGTCGCGCAGGCACGCACAACGGGCCATGGCACGGAACGTGTTCAGGTCATCGTCCCCTCTCCGCTCGCCGACGCGATGCGGGCGCTGCTGAGTGGCGCGGAGCCCGTTCAGCTCGCCGTGGACGGTGACCGCGTGACACTGGAGACCGGGGACCGGCAGGCAGCCGGCCGGTGCCTCGACCACGACTTCCCCGACTACCGCCGCCTCGTCAACCTGCCGGCGGGGCGTCGGGCGGTCGTCGACGTGGCGGTTTTCCGGAAGGCGCTGGAGACCGGTCCCATCCGCGTGAGCGAGGTACGCGAGCAGGACGGTGTGTCCTACGACCTCAGCGTGCTCGGCGTGTCGGACGACGGCACGGTGACCCTCTGCAAGGACGGTGACGACGACCCGAACCACATCGCTGTCAACCGCGAGTTCCTGCTGCAGGCGCTCGCCGCCGGAGCCCGGGACGAGCTGATTCTGGAGTTCGGCGCCCCCACGGCGCCCCTCGTGATCCGCCGGCCCGACGACGAGCGCACGTTCTCGCTGCTGATGCCGGTCCGGCTGGAGGACTGAGTCGGTCGATTCGACGGCGGACTTTCCCCGATCAGGTGCGTCTGACGCCGTAACCGCTGAGGGGCCCCACCGGACTTGCGGCGGGGTCCTCACCATTGCTGACCGGCAAAAACGGCCGCAGCCGCTCCCGTTCCGCATTCGTCGGACCACCCCGCCCCATGCTCAGGGCAACGATCCGAACACGCATCAGTCGCATGATCGCTCGGGCAAGTCCTAGCCGGCCCGCACTTCGGTGTTCTGGCATGCGTGCAGCAGCCATCTCCCGTCATCCTGCTTGGTCATGACGTAGAGCGGAGCGCCTTCCGTGTCGCCCCCTGCCGAGTGGTAGACCTGGCGGACCTTGACGGCCGCCACGTCGGGCCGCAGGAACTGCGTGTGCACTGCCTCGTAGGTGACCTCACCGTCCCAGCTCGCGGTGGGCAGCACGGTGCGGGTGAACTCGGCGATCGCGTCGAAGCCGATGAGGACCTTGCCGTGGGCTGTCGTCCAGAGGGCGTCGGGATGGAACAGCGTGAGGAAACTCTCCGCGTCCTTGGCACGCTGGGCCCGCTCGACGGTGGCCACGACCTGTTCGATGGCTTTGATGTCTGCGGTTTCGGTGTTCATGCAGATCACTCTGAGACCTCAAGTGAGCTTGAGGTCAAGGCCCGCAGCCACAAAGATCGCCCGGACAAGTCCTGGCACCGAACGTCCGGAGCTCTTTGCTCCACGGTCTTGAACCCCCACAAGCCGGTCAAGCGACCTCTGACCGTGCCGTGGCGGCGGGGCACCCCGCCGCCACGGCACACGACGCTCCGCCGCCGCGCTCGGTCGGCTAGAACGCGGTGCGGCCGGTGCGAGTGCCACCGCCGCCGGTGGTGACGAAGTAGAACTCGGTGCCGTCCTTGACGTCGCTCGCGATGACCTTGTAAGCACCCTGACCCGACCAGGTCCAGTCCTTCTGGCAGGTGTTGTACTTGGCCCAGCAGACAGCCACCCACTGGCCGCCGCCGGAGTCGATGCGCAGGTTGATGTCAGCGCAGCGGGAACTGGTTGTGAAGTGCTTGCTGTAGCCGTCCGGCGGGAGCGACACGGCCACGGAGCCTCCGTAGCAGCTCGCCGCCGCGTCGACGCTCTGCGGCGTGGCGGACGCAGTGGCCGGCGTGGCCAGCACGGCGGCGAGACCGGCGAGGCCGAGGCTCACCCGGCCGGCCTTTCGTAAAGCGCGATCCTTCATGATGTTTCCCCCTTTGGTGGTCCTGAGAACAAACATTGCCCAGAGTGACACCAGTCGGCATGGCTCCCAAGGAGGGAACCGGCCAGTCCGGGGCGCCTGACTTCCCGGCGCCGGGGCGGCGCGAAGACGGATCCGACGTGGATCACCGGCTCCGCACAGCGGGGGCAGAGCCGCTGCGGCCTGTCCCCGTCGTACGGCTTCTTGTACGAAGCCGACACGGCAGGCAGACGCAGCCCACCGGGACTCCCCTCCCCGGCCGCGAGGAGGTGCTCGGTCGGTCGATCCCGTTCGACCGGGCACGCCGGCTGCCCCTGCTGCCCGATCCCACCTGGTGACCCGCGGAACTCGACAACTGCCCGACGGTGGCCGGCCGGCCCCGAGTGGACAAGGAGCGGAAGCCACCGCGCCGGTCCCCGACCCTGCTCGGCTCAGCTCACTTGGTGAGGGCCTTCTCGATGTCGGCGATGACCCGCTCCATGGCGATCGGGCCGTTGCTGCTGCTCCAGACCTGGCCGTCGACCCCGTGGTCCTGCTTGGCCTTGACGGCCTTCATCCGGGTGAAGGCCTTCTCGGAGCGGGCGGCCTCCAGCGCCTTTGTCCCCTCGGCGTTCAGCGTGGCGATGAAGACGTGGTCGGCGTCGGCCTTGGTGAGGTTCTCCAGGGACAGCGGGTCCGAGTGCGGCTGCTTGCCGAGGTCCTTGGCGAGCGGCATCGGCGACAGGCCGGCCTTCTCCAGCATCGCGGTGGGCATGTTGGCGGCGTTCATCACGATCGGGCCGCCCGGCATCCACCGCATCACGACGCCCGTGCCCTTGGCGCCCTTGCCCGCCTCCCGCGCGCGCGTGAGCAGGGCGTCGATCTTCTTGTCGAGCTCGTCGGCCTTGCCGAGCGCCTCGCCGTAGGTGTCGAGGCCGGAACGCCAGTCGCCGGCGGCCGGGACGATGGTCGGCGCGATGGCGGAGAGCGTGTCGTACTGCGACTTCTCCAGGTTGGCGCCGGTGAGGATGATGTCCGGCTCGGCCTTGAGGATCGCCTCGGTGTTGGGCTCCCTGACCGTGGCGACCAGCGGGATGCCGGCAGCCTGGTCGCCCAGGTAGGCGGGAGCGCCTTCGGCGCCACGGGCCGCACTGATGCCCACCGGGGTGATGCCGAGGGCGAGGGCGGTGTCCAGGGATGCGTCACTGAGGGTGACGACTCTCTTCGGCGTGCCGGGGACCCTCACTTCGCCGAAGGCCGTCCGCACGGCTCGCTCGGTCCCGCCGGCGGCCACCTTCTCCCTGCTGTCACCCGAGGCGTCGGAATCGGATCCTCCGCAGGCGGCGAGGGTCACGACCAGCGGAGCGGCGGCGAGAGCGAGAACGGCGGAGCGCAGCGGGGAGCGGCTTCTGGACATGGGTGTCTCCGGGGGAGGTGGGTGTAAAGCGAAAGCAAAGTTAGGTTAACCTCACCTCAGTTCCACGTGAAAGGAGGGGCGTTTGTGAAGCTGCGTTCACTCATCGTGCGCGGCCTGCTCCCCGGTGTCGGCGTCCTGCTGGCGGCTGTGATCGCGAGTCTGCTCCTGGGAGCGGGCGATGTCGGACCCGGGCGTGCCCTGTCCGCCCTGGCCGGCGGTGCTGACGACGATGCCCGTTTCGCCGTGCTGGAACTGCGGCTGCCCCGCACCCTGGTCGCCGTCGCCGTCGGCGTGGCCCTGGGGGTCGCCGGAGCCCTGCTCCAGGCCGCCGCCCGCAACCCGCTGGCCGAACCGGGCCTGCTCGGGGTGAGCGCGGGAGCATCGTTCGCGGTGGTCGTCGCCCTGGTGCTCGGTGCCTCGGCCGCCACCCTCGGCCCGTACGTGGCGGTCCTCGGAGCGGGCGCCGGGTGCCTGCTGGCGCTGGCCGCCGCCCGCCTGCGCGGGGCGGGCGACGACCCCGTCCGCCTCGTGCTCGCCGGTGCCGCCTTCAGCGGACTGATGGCCGCCGGCTCCTCGGTGATGCTGCTCGTCGACGCCCGCGCCGCCGACGAGATCCGCTTCTGGACCATCGGGTCGGTCGCCGGACGCGGACTGGAGGACCTGTGGGCCATCGCCCCCGTCCTCGGTCTCGGGCTTCTCCTCGCCGTTCTCGTCGCCCCCTCCCTGACCGCGCTGAGCCTCGGCGACGACGTGGCCACCGGCCTGGGCCACAAGCCCGGCCGGGTCCGGGTCCTCGCGGTCACCGCCGTGGCGCTGCTGGTCGGCGGTGCCACCGCACTGGCGGGGCCCGTCGCCTTCGTCGGACTCGTCGTGCCGTTCGCCGCGCGCGCACTGGTCGGCCCGGACCTGCGGCGGCTGCTGGCCGTCTCCGTCCTCATCGGCCCCGCCACCGTGCTCGCCGCCGACGTCGTCTCCCGCCTCGTCGCCCGTCCCTACGAGATGCCCCTCGGCGTCATGACCGCGCTCCTCGGCGCTCCCGTCCTGGTCGCCGTCGTCCGGTCCCACAGGTTGCCCTCGCTGTGAAAACGCTTCCCGCCCTGCCCGGACCGGCGACCGCGGCCACGTCCGCGGCGCCCGCCGGCCAGTTGCCGCTCGCCGTCCCCGGAACCTGGCGCCTGTCCGCCGGCCCCTACGCCGTCCTGGTGCCGCGCAGGCCGCTGCTGGGCACCGCCGCCGCCCTGGCCGTGCTGCTCGTCGCAAGCGCGGTGCACCTCGCCGTCGGCGAGATCTTCGTCCACCCCGTGGACGCGCTGCGCGCCCTGTTCGGCGACGGCGCCCCCCGCGACCTTCTGGTCGTCGAACGCCTGCGGCTGCCGCGCCTGCAAGCGGGCCTGGCCGTCGGCGCCGCCCTCGGCGCGGCCGGCTGCCTGATGCAGACCCTCGCCCAGAACCGTCTGGCCACCCCCGACACCGTCGGCCTCAACGACGGCGCCGCGGCCTTCGCGGTCGCCTCGGTCACCGGGCTCACCACCAGCCTGCTGCCCAGCAGCGCCGCTCTGGTCGGCGCCGCCACCGCCGCCGCCCTCGCCCTCGCCCTCAGCGGCGGAGCCGGACGCGGGGGCTACCGCTTCCTCGTCGTGGGCCTCGGCGTCGGCGCCGTGTTCGGTGCCGTCACCAGCCTCGTCCTCGCCCGCTCGGCCGTCGACGCGGCCAATGCCGCCTACGGCTGGACCGTCGGCACCCTCAACAGCCGCGACCAGGACGCCGTGGCCCTGCTCGCCCTCGCCCTGCTCGTCGTCCTGCCGCTCGCGATGGTCCTCGGCCGCCGACTGCTCCTGCTGCGCCTGTCCGACTCCGTCGCCTTGGGGCTCGGCGTCCGCGTCAGAGCCCTGCGCCTGGTCGTCATCGCCCTCGCCGTCGTCCTCGCCGGCCTCGCCGTCGCCGTCGCCGGGCCGCTCGGCATGATCGCGCTGGCCGCCCCCGAAGCCGCCCGCCGCATCGCCGGGCCCCGCACCGTCCCCGTCCTGCTCTCCGCCCTCGCCGGAGCGGCTTTCACCCTCCTCGCCGACCTGCTGGGCCGCACCGTGCTCGCCCCGCTGGAAGTCCCCGTCGGCCTCGTCACCGCCGTCGTCGGCGGCCCCTACCTGCTCTGGCTGCTGCTCACCACCCCTACCAGGAGGTCCCTGTGAACCCGGCCGACACCGACAGCCGCCTGCGCACACGGGCCCTCCGCCTGGGCCACGGCTCCACCACCGTCGTCGACGGCCTCGACCTCGCCCTGCCCGAACGTCAGGTCACCGTCATCGTGGGCCCCAACGGCTGCGGCAAGTCCACCCTCCTCGGCGGACTGGCCCGCATCCTGCCGGCACGCGGCGGCGCCGTCCTCCTCGACGGCCGCGAGCTCGCCAGGATCCCCACCCGGGAGATCGCCCGCACCATCGGCATGCTCCCGCAGTCCGCGACCGCCCCCGACGGCCTCACCGTCCGCGACCTCGTCCGCTACGGCCGCCAGCCCCACCAGGGCCTGCTGCGCCAGTGGTCCGCCGACGACGCCCGCGCCGTCGAGGAGGCACTCACCGCCGCCGACCTGCACGACCTCGCCGACCGTCCGCTCGAGACCCTCTCCGGCGGCCAGCGCCAGCGCGCCTGGATCGCCATGGCCGTCGCCCAGGAGACCGAGATCCTCCTCCTCGACGAACCCACCTCGGCCCTGGACATGGGCCACGCCCTCGAAGTGCTCGAACTGGTCCGCTCCCTGGCCGCGCGGGGGCGCACCCCCGTCCTCGTCCTCCACGACCTGACCACCGCCTGCCGCTACGCCGACCACATGATCGCCCTCAAGAACGGCGCGATCGTCGCCCAGGGCGCTCCCTCCGCCATCATCTCCCCGGACCTCGTACGCGACCTCTACGGCGTCGAGAGCGCCATCCTCACGGACCCGGTCCACGGCACACCGGTGATCTGCCCCCTGCACGTCGCCACCTCCGGGGCGGGCGCCTGAGCCCGTACCCGATACCTCAACTCCCGCGCAAGGCTGAGCAACCGTCAGGTTTCGTAGGTGAGCCGGTGTCACTCCACCCCGGCTGCGCCCCTGCTCCACCCGGGCTGCGCCCCTGGAGGCGTCTTTGGTTCCGTTGGGCCGCATTCACCGCGTACGCCGCTCAGGACGGGGACTGAGCCGTGGTGCGTCTCCTGGTCGGCCTGCGCGCGAGGCCGGTCACCGGAACTTGGCCTTCACCGCTGCCGACTCCAGCGCTGTCGGCCTCCCCGGCCTGGCGTGCGTCGGCGGCGGGGCCGGTGGCGTCCGGCCCCGCCACCCGCACCACGTCAGCGACTGCCGCGGTAGTAGGTGACGTCCCAGTGCGAGCCCTCACGGGCGTAGATGTTCCCCGACGGCGCCTTGTACTGCTTCGCGCGGTCGCCCTTGCGTTCGCCCACGTAGCGGAACGTGCGGGTGATGTACGAGTTCACGCACGACGCCGGCTTGATGTCGACCTTGTAGCCGTTCCAGTGGCTGTACGCGCCGGAGGCGTGCCCCTTCTCCGTGCCGGCGGTGAGCGTCACGGCACACTTGCTCGCCTTCTTGAAGTCGATCACCCCGTCGACGGTGCTCTTGTTGATCTGCTCGAAGGAGGTGCACCTGCTGTTGTTCCGGTCGCTGCACCCGCCCGACGAGACCCACGTGACACCCGCCCGTTTCAGCTGCTGCTCGGCGGCCGCCTGCGAGTACTTCGCGGGGGCGGCGGTGGCGGCGGGTACGGTCGCCGCCAGCAAGCCACCGGCCAGCAGCGCGGCTGAAGCAGCGAGTGCGGCGGAACGGGCCATACGTCGACTCATGCGCAGTCGATCCTCTCGTGAGGGATTGCGTTACGCCTGAGTCATTGCCCACCGGGCATTTCCGGCATCCCTCCCAGAGGGGGCGCGTAGTGGTACTCCGGCGCACCATGATCCCCATCGCGCGCGGCCCTCGGAGCGAGGGACGGTGCGGTCATGCCGGGTGGTCGTGGGGGTCGGACGCCTCGAGCTCGCGGGCGAGTGTCACCGCGTCGTGTGGTCCGGTGTGCCGGCGGTTGCCGATGAAGAAGGTCGGGACGCCGCGGGCCCCGCTGGCTTCGGCGCTGGCCACGTCGGCCCGGACCCGGGCGGCCGTCTGTTCCCCGTCGAGGTCCTGGAGGAACTTCTCGACGTCGAGTCCGGCCTGGGCGGCATAGCCGACGATGTCGTCGAACTCGAGCTCGTTCTGGTGGGTGAACAGCAGGTCGTGCATCTGCCAGAAGCGTCCCTGCGTGTCTGCGGCGACGGCTGCCCGGGCGGCGAGTTCGGCGTGCTCGTGCACGTCGGGGAGCGGCAGGTGCCGGAAGACGTAGCGGAGCCGATCCCCGAAGCGCTGCCTCAGTTCCTGGGCGACACCGGTGACACGGGCGCAGAAGGGACATTGGTAGTCGCCGTACTCCACCAGGGTCAGGGGTGCGTCCGGAGGGCCGGCGAGGTGGTCCGTGGCCGGGTCGACGGGGCGGTCGAGGGTATGGGGCAGGTCGGCCTCCGTCTCGCCGCCCAGGACCGCGGCCAGGCGGAACGTCAGCCATCCCAGGGCCGTGGCGAGCACGGCCGCCAGCAGGACGCCGACGGTCGCCTGGGCGCGCAGGACCGGGTGGGTGAAGGCGAGTCCGGCGATCAGCAGGGAGACGGTGAAGCCGATCCCGGACAGGACGCCGCCGCCCAGGACCTGGCCCGGGCCGACTCCCTGCGGGAGCTTGCCGAGGCCGAGGCGGGCACCGAGCAGGGCGCCGCCTCCCAGGCCCAGGGATTTGCCGACGACGAGGCCGACAACGACGGCCCAGGTGACCGAGGAGGACAAGGCGTCGGTGAGGACACCGCCGCGCAGGTCGATGCCGGCGTTGGCCAGCGCGAACAATGGGACGACGACGTAACTCGCCCAAGGGTGGAGCACCGTCTGCAGCCGCTCGTTGACGGAGACGGCGCGTTTCAGTCCCCTGCGTGCCGACAGGCCCACGTCCGGGCTGGGGGACTGGCGGAAGGCCCGGAAGAGCCGGGCGGCCCGTTCCACCACCTGGCGTGCGGGGGTGTGGGCGGGGATGAGCAGACCACCGAGCATGCCGGCGATGGAGGCGTGCAGGCCGGCTTCGAGGGCGGCGAGCCACAGCGCGAGAACGACCAGCACATACGGGGACGTATGCCAGAGGCCCAGGCGGGTCAGCCCGGCCAGGACCACGCACAGGGCGATCGTGAGCAGCAGGGACGGCAGGTGGAGCGCCCCCGAGTAGACCAGGCCGATCACGGCGACGGCCACGATGTCGTCGACGACGGTGATGGCCAGCAGGAAGACACGCAGTTGCGTGACGAACCGGGGGCCGACCAGGGTGAGCGCCCCCAGCATGAACGCCGTGTCGGTGCCGATGACCACGCCCCACCCCCTGGCGGCCTCGCCCCCGGGGGCGACCGCCAGGTACAGCAGCGCGGGGACGAGCATGCCGCCGATCCCGGCCAGGGCCGGGATCACGGCACGCCGGCGGTCGGTCAGCACGCCCACGGAGATCTCGTACCGGACCTCCAGGCCGATGACGAAGAAGAACAGGGCCATCAGGCCGTCGCTGACCCAGTGCCCCAGGTCCATCGACAGACTGGCACCGCCGAGCGAGACGGACGCCTCGGTCGCCCACAGTGATGTGTACGCGTCCGACCAGGGCGAGTTCGCCCACACCAGGGCCACCACGACAGCGGCCAGGAGCAGGCCGACGCTGCCTGTCTCGGTCGTCAGGAAGTCGCGCACCCGGTCGGCGAGCTGGGCCACCAGCGTGCGCCTCCCCGCCGGGGTCTGGGGGGCCTGGGCGTTGTTCTTCCGCATCACCGTTGCCACCGTGCCGTCTCGCTGTCCCCGTATGTGCCCCCGCTCCGGTGGTGGGGCGCCGGCCGCCTTCCGGAGCAGGGGTCCCGGGCCGCGGGGGCACCCGGGGGAGAGTGGTTGCTCCGGCGTCGTGTCGTGGTCACGTCGTCTCCGTCCCGGGGAGGCCGAAGTGGTGCCGCTCTTCCTCGGGTACGAGGTCCGCCATACGCCTCGGGGTCCCGGGCGGTGGTCTTGCGGCCGGTGATCCTGTGAGCGGGGAAACCCGCCGGGGCCTGCCCGTCGTGGATCTCGTAACGGCGCTGCTCGGGGTTGTCGCGGACGGTGGTGGTCATGCGGGACCCTCCTGCGGGCTCTCGGGGCGGACCGCAGGCGGTGCGGCGACCGCTCGGCTCGGCACGGGCCGACGGCTGACGGCCGGCACGCGATTGACGGTATGGATGGTGATGACGGCCCAGGCCACGGCCGAGGCCTGCTCGGGTGCCAGGTGCCGGGCGGCTTCGGCGTGATCCTGGTGCTGGCCCTGGTCCTGGACACGGGGTCGGGAGGGCGATGGGAGATGCGGCCAGGACCACAGCAGCGCGTTCGTCCGGGGCGAACAGGCCGGTGTCACGGCAGGCGGGCAGAACGGCGACACACTGAGGGGACTCTCCGCCCTTGACCGCGGCGCGCACGTGAACGTCCGGGCAGGAGGCGCAGCTGTCGATCGGTAACGCGCGGGTGTCGACCGGTTCGGCCAGGGTCCGGTTCGAGCCCGCGTCGCGGGCGGCCCCGCGGACGGCCTTGGCGGCCTCGGTTCGGGCACGGCGGCTCCGGACGGCCGGTCTCGGCCCGGCCGGCACGGGCATCGGCGGTGCTGACCGGTCCGCTCATCTCAGACGGCCTTTCCTTGCGTTTCCGCCGGACATATCAGGATCTGTTCCCGTTCTTTCGGTTCTCTCACCTGTGCCGGGCGTCTCGTCCTTCCCGGACCTCGTTCCGCTGCCCGGCCCTGACAGCGCAGCCGCCGCCCTCGGCGCGGTGACGCCCATCGCCGAACGGGACGGCGGCTTCCCCCTCGTGGACAGCCTTGCGCACGGCGGTCGCCGAGCTCGCGGACGAGGGCTTCGCGCGGCCGTCCGGTTGTACCGGCTGGCTCGTGCGGGACCTGGTATGTCACCTGATCATCGGCGCACAGGATGTCCTGATCACTCTCGCGACGCCCGCCGAGACGGAACCGACCCGCGACGCGGCGGCCTACTGGGACGTCACCGAAACGCCGCCGACCGGCGACGACCCGCTCGACGCACTGATCGTCCGGCTGGCCGCCGCGTACGAGGAGCCGCGACTGCTCAAGTTCCACCTCGACGACGTCGGCTCCGCCGCCGGTCGCGCAGCCGAACTCGCCGACCGCCGCATCGGCTGGGACAGGCTGCCCGTCATCGCGGGCCTGCTGACGCTCCTGGGCCTGCGCGTCAGGCTCCGGCAGAAGAACCTCCACGACACGAACCGCTTGCCCGCGGTCAATCCACCCGACCCCGCGCCCCCTTCCGCGAGCCACAAGGTCAACCGGACCGCCGACGGCAGCCACAACGACCTCGGCGAGCCACGCATGGGCATGGCGGGCACCCGCTTCGGCCGGAACATCCCGCTCGACCGGATCGCCCCGGCCACGCCCGCGGACGTACTGTCCAGGCCCAACCCGCGCGAGGTCAGCCGCGCCGTGCTCACCCGCCGTGAGCTGATCCCCGCCGAATCGGTCAACTCCCTGGTCGCCGCCTGGCTGCAGTTCATGATCCGCGACTGGTTCAGCCACGGCACGAGCCCCACGGACCGCCCCTGGGAAGTCCCCCTCATGGACGACGACCCGTGGCCGGAGAACCCCATGCGGATCATGCGGACACCGGACGACCCGACCCGCGACCCCCAGGCGTCGGCCGGGACGCCCGACACCCGTGTCAACGTCTCCTCCCACTGGTGGGACGCCTCCCAGATCTACGGGTCGAACGAGACGGAACAGCGGCTGATGCGCACCGGCGAGCTGGGCAAACTGCACTTGTGGGACGACGAGCAGTCCCCCATCCCCTCGGACCCCTCCCGAGACCCCTCACGGGTGCCCGGCTTCTGGCTGGGCCTCGCCATGATGCAGGATCTGTTCACCCGCGAGCACAACGCGATCTGCGACCACCTGCACGCCGCATACCCGTCCTGGGGTGACGAGGAGCTGTTCCAGCGCGCCCGGCTGGTCAACGCTGCCCTCCTCGCCAAAATCCACACGGTGGAGTGGACCCCGGCCGTGATCAGCCACCCCACCACCGTCAAGGCGCTGCGCGCCAACTGGTGGGGCATCGCGGGCGAACGCGTCCACAACCTCTTCGGCCGGATCAGCGACAGCGAGGTCATCAACGGAATCCCCGGCGGCGAGACGGACCACTACGGCGTCCCGTACGCGCTCACCGAGGAGTTCGTGGCGGTCTACCGCATGCACCCGCTCATCCGCGACGACTGGCACCTGCGCTCCGCCACCGACGACACGACCCTGCGCCACTGCACCCTCCGCGACATCTCGGGCCCGGGAGCACTGAAGTTCCTGGAGACCACGGGGATGGCCGATCTGCTCTACAGCTTCGGCACACTCCACCCCGGACTGGTCACCCTGCACAACCACCCTCGCTTCCTGCAGGAGTTCGAGCGTCCGGACGGGCGTCTGCAGGACCTCGCCGCCACCGACATCCTGCGCTCGAGGGAACTGGGCGTCCCCCGCTACAACGAGTTCCGGCGGCTGCTGCGGCTGAAGCCCGCGGAGAGCTTCGCGGAGCTGACGGACAATCCCGCGTGGGCCGCGGAGATCGAGCGGCTCTACGACGGCGACATCGAGAAGGTCGACCTGACGGTCGGGCTGTACGCGGAGAAACTGCCGGCCGGATTCGCCTTCAGCGACACGGCGTTCCGCATCTTCATCCTGATGGCCTCACGCCGGCTGAACAGCGACCGCTTCTTCACCGCGTACTACACCCCCGAGGTCTACTCCAGCGCTGGCATGGCCTGGATCGACGACAACAGCATGGTGACCGTGCTGCTGCGCCACCACCCCGAACTGCGCACGGCTCTCACAGGGCTGACGAACGCCTTCGTGCCGTGGCACACCGCCGGGCGGGAGGCGAACTGACATGGCAGCGCGGGACAGGGCGCACGAGGAGCGGCAGCGCCAGGTCGCGGCGGCCACCGGCCGGTACCGCGAGACCAGCGCCGAGCGGCGGGCGGTCGAGCGGCAGCAGGACGCCGGGGTGGACTTCCCGGATTCGCGGGAGGCACTCGCCGCGCGTGCCACTCGCTTGCTCGACCGGCATGCGGTGCCCGCTGCCATGGTGGTGGAAGCCGTCCGCGCGGAACCGCTGGCCGCCACCGACGCGTACGAACGCATCCTCGGGGTTTCCAAGGAACTGCAGGCGTGGAGCTTCCTGCCGCGCGGCGCCCGGGCGGCACGCACCGTCGCCCGGATCTCGGAGCGGGACGGCGGCCGCGAACTGCCGCTGGGCACCGGCTTCCTCGTGTCGCCGAGCCTGTTGATGACCAACCACCATGTGCTCCCCGACACGGCGGCCGCCCGGCAGTGCTTCGCGGAGTTCGACGCCCAGGTGACCGTCGACAACACACCGCAGCCGCCGACGCGGCTGGAACTGGACCCCGACGGTTTCTTCGTCGCGGACCAACGTCTCGACTTCGCCCTGGTGCTGGTCGCCGCCGGTCAGGACCAGCGGCCGCCGGGTGAGACGTTCGGCTGGAACCGGCTCAGCGTCCAGGGGGAAAACTGGTCATCGGCGAGCCGGTCAACGTAATCGGCCATCCCATGGGACGTCTCAAGGAGATCGCCGTCCGCGACAACATGCTTCAGGTGCGCCTCGACGACTTCCTCCACTACAAGACGGACACCGAGCCCGGCAATTCCGGCTCCCCGGTCTTCAATGACCAGTGGGAGGTCGTCGCGCTCCACCACAGCGGTGTGCCACGGACCGACGACCAGGGCCGCGTCCTGCGTGTCGACGGACAGCTCTGGGAGCCCGGTGACGGCGACGACGCCATCGACTGGATATCCAACGAAGGGGTCCGCATCAGCTCCATCCTGAAGCACCTCGCGACGCTGCCGCTCGCCTCCCGGCAGCGGGAGCTGCTGGCCGGGATGGGCCCGGAGTCGGGCCTGCGGCCGACACCGGCTCCCGCCGCTCCCGTGGCGGTCCCCGTCCCCGCCGGACCGCCCCCGGCCGCCGAGCGGGCCGTCGCACCTGCGGGCCTGCCGGCCCGGCCTGGCGCGTTCGGCGGTGGTCGGCATCTGGTCTTCCTGCACGGCCGCTCCCAGGAAGGCAAGGACCCCGGGATGCTGCGCCGTGAATGGGCGGCCGGGCTCAACCAGGGACTCATCCGTGCCGGGCTCGCCCCGATCGATCCGGCCGACGTCTGGTTCCCCTACTACGGCGACAGGCTGGCGCAGGCCCTCGCTGCGCACGAGGCCGTGCCGCGCGTCGTCGAGTCGACGGCCATCGTGGCGGCGGAGGCGGCCGCGCCGATCTCTCCTGAAGCCCGCGCGGTGTACGAGGACATCATCGGCGAGGCCGCCGCCAGGTGGGACATCCCGCAGGAGGGACTGCCGGTCGCCGAACGGATCGGCATTCCGGACGTGGTCGGGACCCTGCAGCGGCAACTGAGCTGGCTGGCCGCCAGGAGCGACCTCGACGCGTGGACCATCAGCCTGGTCTTCCGTGACGTGGCCGCCTACCTCGATGACCGGCGCATCCGGGGCGAGGTCCTGGACTGCGTGCTGGAGACGATGCCGGACGAGGGCGAGGTGGTCCTCGTCAGCCACAGCCTCGGTACGGTCGTCGGTATGGACCTCACCACGCGGCTCTCCCCCGGCGTGACGGCGATGCACCTCACCACGGCGGGCAGTCCGCTGGGCCTGGACAGCGTGTACCGCAGGCTGCTCATCGGCGGTCCGAAGCGTCCCGACAAGGTGGTGGACTGGCTCAACGCCTGGTGCCCGACCGACGCGGTGGCCATCGGCTGTCCTCTGCACGACGACTGGGCGGACGGACTGACCGACATCGCCGTCCTCAACGCCCGCGACCGGGCGCACAGCATCGTGGAGTACCTGTCCCACCCCGAGGTCGCCGCGGGGGTCGGCAGCCACCTGATGAATCGTTCCGGCACGGCCACCACGCAGACCGACTGCTCTGCCTGATCGAGGACGGACTGAGGTTGACGGGGTTGACCCTCGACGTTGTGGAGCCCGGCCCGCCGCAGCAGCTCTTGTGGAAGCGGCCGCACTCGAGCTCGCCGAGGTCTACAACGAGGTGGCCTGGCCCGGGCGGAGTGCCGGATCACGCGGCCTTAGCTTGTCGTTTATGTGACCCAATGCCGGGAAACCAAGCTCGAATTGGTCCGGCTCCAGCGGGATGCCGGACGGTCAATCCGCCGGGCCTCACCCCGCCTCCTGCCGGACGGCGGGTCGCTCCATGGCGTTGTCCAGATGAGTGATGACGGCCGGCACGTCATCACTCTCGGTACTCCGGATCAGCTGCAGGGCCGGGCGGACGAGGCCGCCCGGTCGCGCTATCAACCGTGCGAGCACGGCGGCCCGGATGTCGAGCCGCTGGATGGTGGCCTCGCGCTGCACTTCGTTCTGGCCGGCAAGCAGGACGGCGTTGTACCACGCCTCCTCGCGGGACTGACGAACACTGAAGTCGAGGATCCGCTCGTCGGCGCGGGCTCCGACCCGATCCAGCAGTGACAGGAATGGCGACAGGGCGCCGACCGAGTCCTGCACCGCCAGCACCACCCGCGCAAGGATGTCGTTGATCAGCAGAAAGTCGCGCCGCAACGCGTGGATGGCCTCGCCTGGGCTGGTCCGCGCGGCGGCGATGGCCAGGTCGAGGTTGATGTGCGCGTTCACGCCGAGTATCAGGTGCTGGACGATGATGGCGTCGGCGTCGTCGAGCAGCCCGAACGCCTCGCGCCAACAACGCGGCCCGCTCCGGTCACGACGCCAGGCGTCGTACGCGTCGAAGTAGCGGTTGCCGAAGAGCGTGTCGAAACGGTCCATTCGGGCGCCGTCGTCGAACAGCCCATCGTGAATGGCCGTGCGGACCTCAACGGTCACCTGTCGGTACAGCGCCGCGAAGTACCCGACCCGGTCACCGGCGCGGCCGGTCTCCCGCACGATCCCGGCAAGCCCGTCCACGACATCGTCGATGTTCTCTGCCGCCATGCCCAACTCCCCTCTCGCGGTACCCTCGTTCGGCCCGCACTCCGGCTGCTGTCCGCAGTACCGATTACAGCCCTGTCCTACCACCGCACACCGGGGAGCGTCCCCGCCCTACAGGAAACGGACGGGAGCCCCGACCCTGCACGTCGCCATCCCCGGGGCGGGCGACTGAATCCGCATCCGACATCCCGGTCACCGGTGGTCGGGCACAGCGCCTTCCCGTGGTGCCCGGTGCGGTGTCGCCGGGCACCACGGGAACCGGACTGCTACCAGATCGCCTCGACCCACTCCGGGTGGTCGATGAACGCGGTCAGTCAGCGAGACGTGGGGTGGCTGAGCGGCTTTGGTGAAGTTCACTGCTGATCCTTGGATGCGGGTCCGCTGGCGGGTCAGCGCCTGGTCCACGGCGGTGCCGATGGCTTCGATGCCGGTGTGGGCGCGGTGGGGACAGTCCTCGTACTCGGCCGAACGCCAGACGCGTTCGATGTCGTTGAGCTCAGGGCTGCGGGGCGGCAGGTAGAACAGCTCCACCCCGGTCGGCGGCAAGCCGCTCGGCGCACTGTGCGGCGGTCGGCTACTCGGCCGCCAGGACCTCGGCCAACTGGCCGATACTGAGGCCCCGCTCCTTCGCGAGCTCGGCAAGGTGGTCACGAGTCTCCTGCGGAACGTGGATCGTCGTCCTCACCATGGCGTCACTGCAGGGAGACCTCTGAGTAGCCCAACCGTACGAACGGCTCGATCAACCCGTCCAGGAACGTAAGGCCACCTGACCAGGCCGGATGATTCATCGGCACCTGCGGTGTCCCCGCGGGGGATCGGCCGAACGAACCAACCCAGGGCGTCGGCGAGAACAGCGGGGTGTTGATCGGGTAGTCATAAGTCATGGCCATGGGATATCCGCAAGCTTTGAGTGTGACACCCGGCGCAACCCTGACGCTCCATGTGCAGAGCGATGCGCCGATGTTCCGATTCGATTTCTTCCGGCAGGGCGTTTCGGTCGAGCCGATGGGGAGCTCACCGTTTTTCCCTGGTCCCGCACCTGCGGGGCAACCCGTTTCGGACGTGGACTTCGGCTGGAACGGATTCAACTTCGATGTGCCCGGCACGTGGAAGTCGGGGGTCTATGTTGCCGTGATCGTCGAATGGGACGGCACCGGCCTGCCACCCCCGGTTGTTCAGCCGACCTCGCTCTTCGCCCCTGACGGACAGCTGCTGTTCGTGGTGAAGAGCACCACCCCTGGCCGGAACACGATTCTCTACAAGGTTCCGATCTTCACCTATCACGGATACAACGCAACGGGTGGTGCATCCTTCTACCAGGGCGGGGTGCCGTCGGTGCCACCCGATCCGCCCGGCATCAAGCTGACGCTCATGCGACCCGGCAGCGGCACCGGAGGCGTCCTGCAATTTCCGGAGCCGGACTGCTACGATTCGAGCCTTCACCCGGCGACCTTCGTGTACTGGGACGCGCCGTTCATCGCCTGGCTGGAGGAGCGCTATTCGGTCGACTACTGCACGGACCTCGACATCCACGCCGATGCCGCGCTGCTGGGTAACTACAGGCTGCTCCTGAGCGTCGGGCATGACGAGTACTGGAGCGAGCCACTGCGGTCGCATATCGAGGAATTCATCGCCTCGGGTGGGAACGTGGCGTTCTTCAGTGGGAATGTCTGCTACTGGCGGGTGCATATTGTCGACGGCTATACCTCGATGATCTGCAGTAAATCTCCCCCGACGGATCTGTGGTGGAGCGGCGTTCCGGCTGTCCCGGAGAATTCTGTGACCGGGGTGAGCTGGCGTAATGGCGGTGGATGGTACGTATGCGATCCCCCACGGCCCCAGATCGGATACACCGTTCAGTTCACCGGCCACTGGGTTTTTGAGGGGACCGGACTCTCCGAGGGACAAGTCATCGGGAGCACCGTCGTGCCGCCCGTGATCGGTTACGAGTGCGACGGTGCGCAGTTCCAGTACGACGGCGCGAACCATGCGGTCCCGACCACGAAGGACCAAACGCCCGACAGTTTCATCGTTCTCGGTGTCGGGGTGCTGGGTTCCGGCTGGGCGTTTGACCCGCGCGAGCCGGGAGCCGTGGGTCCGCGTGCGGCAACCATGGGTGTTTACGCGAACAACGGCACCGCCTTCACGGCGGCGACCACCGAGTGGCCCCGTGTTGCCGTCAAAGGCCAGGACGCCGCTGTCACGAAGATCACCGAGAACGTGGTCGACGTCCTGTCCGAGCTCGTCACGGTCGACATCACCGGGATTACGGGCAGAACCGTCCACGGCCCGGTCACCTCCTGGCAGACGCCGGGCGGCTCGTTTGCCGTTGAGTACCTCGGCGGTGTGGATGCCAGTGGCGACGTGGTCGTGTTCTCGTTTTCGCAGCAGGCCGGCTGGCAGGCGGCCGACGTCTCCGTGGTCTCCGGTCGCACTCTCGCGCCGGGGGCGCCGCTCACCTCATGGCAGGTGCCGGACGGTCCCTCTACTGGTGAACATCTTGGCGGCGTCGATGCCGGCGGCAACGTGATCGTGTTCGCCCGGTCGCCGGAAGTCAATTGGCAGGCGGTGAACGTGTCCGCGGTCACCGCTCCCAGCTTCACGGCGGGGGCGCCGCTCACCTCGTTCCAGGTGCCCAACACCTCGGGGGTGCCGGGAGGTCCGTCGGTCACCGAGTTTCTTGGCGGTGTCGATATCGGCGGCCACGTGATCGTGTTCTCCTGGACGCCGGAGGTCGGCTGGCTTGCGGTGGACGTCTCCGTGATCACCGGTCGTACCCTCGCGCCGGGCACGCCGCTCACGTCCTGGCAGGTGCCGGACGGTGTCGCTGTGGTCGCGTATCTTGCCGGCGTCGATCCCAGCGGAAATGTGATCGTGTTCTGGTCGCGGAATGCCGAGGCAGGCTGGCAGGCAGCGGACGTCGCGTTCTCCGGCCGAACGTTCGTGCCAGGTGTACCACTCACCTCCTGGCAGGTACCGGACGGTCGCTCCGCTGTTGGGAGGTTCAGCGCCGTCGATACCGACGGCAACGTGGTTGTCTTCTCCTCCTCGTCGCCCCAGACCGGTTGGCTTGCGGTGGATGCCTCCGCGGCCTCCGGCCAGTCCCTGGTCGGCGGGGTCACGAGTTGGCAGGTGGGTCGCCCGGGGCTTCGCACACCGCTGGTTGTCGAGAAGCTTGCTGGGGTAAGCCCGGGCGGTGACGTACAGGTTCTCGCGCGGTCGCCCGCGCACGACTGGTCATCCTTCAATGTCTCCAGGCATACGGGGACGAGCTTCACCACCGCACCCGCGAGTTGGAAGGTTCCGTACGGGCCGTACGTCATCGAACGCCTTGCGGCTCCGACCCCGAGTGGCAGCTTGGCGCTGATCGCATGGAGAACACCGAACTGAGCTGTCGTGTTCGAGGCGGAAGGGCACTGCCGAGTACGAGCAGGCATTGGACGCCGTGGTCGAGATCCTGCGGGCTCGGGCTCGCCGAGGGGACGAGCCTCTTCAGTACGGCCGGCTGAGCACCGAACTGGTGCGGCTCGGAGATCATGTCCCGCCCCACGAGGGCCCGATGCCGTACCTGCTGGAGGACGCCTCCGTGCAGGAGAGCCCGGACGGGTCGCTCCCTCTCCTGTCGGCCCTCGTGGTACTCAAGGAGACCGGTCGCCCGTCCGGCGGCTTCTTCAAACTGGCCCGCCGAGCCCCCTACCAGCGGTCCGGTGACGACACGGAACTGTGGATCCGTGAGCTTGAGCTTCCCCCGCTGTGCGGGAGGTGCTGATCAGCTGGTCAGGAGGGGTTGGCGGGGTTTCAGGTTCACCGGTTCGGCCGTTGCCTGGTTGGCGTAGTGCTTCTCCTCGAACTCGATGGGGCTGAGGTAGCCGAGTCGTTTCTGGATGCGACGGGGGTTGTAGAACCCGTCGACGTACTCGAAGAGCGCCAGGTTCGCCTCGGCCCGGGTGGCGAACACCCGGCCGCGGATGCACTCGGTCTTGATCAGCATCCACAGGTTCTCCGCCAGGGCATTGTCGAACGAGTCCCCGACCGAGCCCATGGACGCCTGAACTCCTGCCCGTAACAAGCGGGTTGTGAGCTTGATGGACGTGTACTGGCAGCCGTGGTCGGCATGATGAATGAGCGTGCCGGGCTCGACCTTGCGGCTGGCCAGGGCGTACTCCAGCGTGGTGAGGACCAGGTCGGCGTCCGCGCGGGCGGAGGTCTCCCAGGCCACCACCCGGCGGGAGAAGGCGTCCCGGATCGCCGACAGCCACAGCGGGCCCTCACCGGTGGGGATCATCGTGAGGTCGGTGACCCACAGCCGGTCGGGCGCCCGGGCCGTGAAGTCGCGCTGCACCAGGTCCGGGGCGGGCGTGGCCGCGGGGTCCCGGCGGGTGAAGCCCTTGCCCCTGCGGCGCGGGCTGATGCCCGTCAGAGCGGCCTGGCGCATCAGGCGCTCGACCCGCTTGCGGCCCACGTGCACGCCCTCCCGCTTGAGGACGGCATGCACCCGCGGAGAGCCGTAGATCCCGCCGGAGTCGGCGTGGATCTGCTTGATCTGCTCGGTCAGCTCCGCGTCCCGCCGGCGCCGTTCGCACGGCTGCTCGGCCGCACGGCGCCAGCGGTAGTAGGTGGAGGAGGCGATGTGCAGTTCCCGGAGGACGGGCTCGACACCGAGGTCACCGCGTTCGGTCAGGAACGTCAGTACCTGCGCCGGGTCGTGTCGAGTTCCTGGGCGAAAAAAGCCGAGGCGGCCCTGAGGATCTCGTTGGCCCGCTTGAGCTGCGTGTTCTCCCTGCGCAGGGCGGCGAGTTCCTCGCGCTCGGCGGTGGTCAGCCGGTCGTCGCGCTCGCCGGCGTCGGCCTCGGCCTGCCGGATCCAGCCGCGCAGGGCCTCGGGATGCACGCCGAGCTCCTCGGCCATGCGGCGGATCACCGGCTTCGGTTCGGCCGCGCGGTACATCCGCACCGCACGCTCACGCAACTCCAGCGGGTACTTTCTGGGAGCAGCCATGGTCTGGGTTCCTCTCATGAGAACCATCCGACCCTCTGTCACCCTCAGCCGCATCCCGGGGGAACCTCAGCTGAGGAACCTGGCGGAGCACTACGCCGAGCACTCACGTGTCCTGGGCGCACCTGCGCCGGATCTTTTCGCGCTGCTACTTACGATTCCAGCTGCCGACCGCCCCCTACCTGTCCTCTCCCGTCCGCTGGCCGACGGCCTCCGTCGGGGCACGTCCATGGGGATCGGAGGGCGAAGTGGTCAGCGCCGGGAGGGGAACCTCTGCCCAGGTGGTCTTGGTGTACTCGTCGAGGACGGTACATCCCCAGCGGTCCGCGTACGCCTCGACGAGAAGCAGCCCACGGCCCGACGTCGCGTCGGCGTGCGGGGGCGGGGCGGCGGGGTGCGGGGGCAGGCGCTCGGGGCGGGTGTCCGTCACTTCGATCCGCAGGCTCTGCGGCAGGAGGAGCAGCGTCAGCCGGAAGTCGCGGCCAGGGAGGCTGCCGTGACGGATCGCGTTGGAGGCCAGCTCGGCCGTGACGAGGGCGAGGGTTCGTGCGGGTTCGGCATCGTGCGGGAGGCCGGTCCACTCGGTGAGCTGCTGGACGGCGAGGTGCCGGGCCAGTCGGGCGCCGCGTCTGGTGCTGCTGAAGCGCATGGTCAGCCGGTGGGTGGCGGGGGTGTGGGGTGGCGCCGTCTCGTCGGTGAACTGATGTTGTGTCACGGGGTCAGCGTGGGCGGGTGAGTGTGCCGCTGGCCAGGTACGTCGGCCGTACGTCGGGCTTGTCGTACGGAGGGGGCGGTTCGCTGGTGCCCTTGTTGTACGGGGGCTTGTACGGGTGCTGTACGGGCCACACGCCGTGCCCTCGTTCCTGCGGGTCGCGTTGGACATGGCCCCGGTGGCATGCGGGTGACGAGCGTAGCCGTGGGTGGTGGGCGGGGTGGCAACTCAGGGGACGGAAGGGCGTGGGAGCGTGAAGGCGGTACGGGGCACGCGAGCTGTCCTCGCCCCGGATGCCCGACTCGAAACGATCTTCTTCGACGAAGAGGTGATCTTCTTCAGCAAAAAGGACATGTCTCCTGTACAACCCTTCCTCCCCATGCGGTGTCAAACAAGGCACCGGACATAGGAACGGGACCTATCCGGACACCCCCGCGCCCCGAGCCAGCCGGTCGTATCTGAGCCAAGGAGCCGCTCATGCGCAAGCACCGCTCGGCCGCCGTCGCGGCGGCATCGTTTCTCCTCGTGACGGGCGCGGCCATCGCGACCGCTCCGAGCGCCTACGCCGGAACACCCGGCGGAACACACGCCAACGACCGCAACACCGACTTCAACGGCGACGGATACGACGACGTGCTCGTCGGCGCCCCCGGGGCGGCGGTCGGCAAACACAAGGGCGCCGGCATGGTGACCGTGCAGTACGGCGGCCCCAAGGGCATCGGCACGACCAGGGGCAAGGCCTTCAGCCAGAACTCCCCGGGCGTCCCCGGCGCCGCCGAGACCGGTGACAACTTCGGCAAGTCGCTGGCCACCGGCGACCTCGACGGCGACGGCTACGACGACGCGGTCATCGGCATCCCCGGCGAGGACCTCGGCGCCGTCGCCGACGCGGGCGCCGCGGTCGTCCTGTGGGGCACGCCGAAGGGCCTCACCGGATCGGCCAGCACCTGGCTGCAGTCCGACCACCTCACCCGGGGTGGCAGGTTCGGCGCCTCGCTCGCCGCGGCCCGCTTCGACGACACCACTCCGGGCGACTCCCTCGCCGTCATGGACTCGGTCGGGCTGACGATCTACACCTTCGAGCCCGCCCCCCAGCCCACCGCCAAGAACGCGGACGCGCAGGCACGGCGGCCGGTGCGGAAGTCGCGCACCACGCTCACCTCGCCTCCGCGGAAGACCCTCGGCAAGGCCTCCGCCGCCAACGCGCCGGGCATCCGGCCCAAGTCGATGACCACGGGCGACTACGACAACAACGGCTTCGCCGACCTGGTCGTCTCCGGCACCAGCGTGGGCGGCGAGCCGGGCTACGGCTGGTCGTACATCCTGCCCGGCACCGCGTCGAACGAAGAGCCGCTGCCGATCACCGCGGTGCGCGGCGGCCCGGTCGTCGCGTCCGGCGACATCAACCGCGACGGCTACGACGACCTGGTCACCGGCGAGCCGCACAGCCCGGACGACGGCGGCGAGAACATGACCGGCGGCATGGTCGGCGTCTACTACGGCAGTGCGGACGGGCCCGCCGGCCGGGAGGGGCCGGGCACCCCTCCCGTGTGGTGGACCCAGAACTCGGCGGGCGTGCCGGGCACGAACGAGCGGGGCGACGGCTTCGGCACCGACCTCTCCGTCGGCGACAGCAACGGCGACGGATACGCGGACGTGGCGATCGGTGTCGCGGGCGAGGACATCGGCGCCGTCGCCGACGCGGGCGCCGTCACGGTCCTGCGTGGCTCGGCCAAGGGCCTGACGTCCACCGGCGCACTGTCCGTGCACCAGGGCACCAAGAACGTCCCGGGCACCGTCGAGAAGGGCGACAAGTTCGGCGGCCAGGTCTCCTTCACCGACCCGAACGGCGACGGCCGCTTCGGCCTGCTCGTCTCGGCACCCGGCGAGAACACGAACGACGGCTACGTCTGGGTGTTCTCCGCGGGCCGCTCGGGCCTGACCACCTCCGGCTCCTGGAACTACGGCCTGCGCGCGTTCGGCGGCCTGCCGACGGACGCGCTGTACGGGGCGGCGATCGACGACTAGGACGTGTGCCGAGTTCAGATCTTCAGGTGGGCTGGAGGCTGCGGAGCCAGATGACGGCTCCACATCGCGGGCATCTTCCTCCGGCCCGCCCGACAGTCCGAGTGAAACTGCCTGGTCTCGGTCGGTGACCTGTGTGTTGTTCAGTGGCCGATGCTGTCCAGTTCGGCCATGTCCTCGTCGGAAAGGGAGAGCCCGGCGCCTGCGATGTTTTCGCGCAGGTGGGCGGTGGACGACGTACCGGGGATGAGCAGGATGTTCGGCGAGCGTTGCAGCAGCCAGGCCAGCGCGACCGACATCGGCGTCGCCTCCAGCCGGCTCGCGACCTTCGAGAGCGCCTCGGACTGTAGCGGCGTGAAGCCTCCCAGGGGGAAGAACGGCACATAGGCGATGCCGTCGGTGGCGAGGCGGTCCACGAGGTCGTCGTCGTGGCGGTGGGCGAGGTTGTACATGTTCTGCACGCACACGATCGGGGCGATGCCGCGTGCCTCGGCGACCTGCTCCGGGGTGACGTTGCTGACGCCGAGGTGGCGGATCAGGCCCTCTCGCTGGAGGTCGACGAGCGTCTCGAATGCTTCGGTGATCGAGCCGGGCTGGGAGCCCTGAGCGTCGCCCATGCGCATGTTGACCAGGTCGAGAGCCTCGACGCCGAGGGATTCGAGGTTCTCGTGGACCTGCTTGCGCAGGTCTGCGGGGCGCCGGGCCGTGGGCCAGCCGCCCTGTGCGTCGCGGGTCGCGCCCACCTTGGTGGCGATGAACAGCGACTCCGGGTAGGGGTGCAGCGCGTCGCGGATCAGCTCATTCGTGATGCGCGGTCCGTAGGCGTCGCTGGTGTCGATGTGGGTGATCCCGAGGCTGACTGCCTCGCGCAGGACGGCCAGGGCGCCGTCGCGGTCGGCGGGCGGGCCCATGACCCACGGACCGGCGAGCTGCATCGCGCCGTAGCCGAACCGGGTGACGGTCGAGTCACCCAGCGTCCAGGTTCCGCCTGGAAGAGCTGTGGAGGGCGTGTTCATCACAGTGCCTTTCGCTTCTTGCCAGGGGTGGTGTCTCCGGCCCCCTTGGACCAGTGTTGGAGAGATACTTCCTTGCGGGAAGTAGGCACTCTGAAGTGCGTAACCAACCCAGAGGGTGAGAGGCGGGATCAGTGGCGACGACGAAGGCCGACAAGAAGGCACAGGCCAAGGCGGAGTACAACGCGTTCCTGGCGGTGTGCCCCAGCCGTCAGCTTCTCGACCGGATCTCCGACAAGTGGGTCGTCCTGATCCTGTGCGCACTGGGCGGTAGCGCGCCCGTGCGGTCCGGTGCACCGCACGCCCCGAAGGCGATGCGCTACTCCGAGCTCGCCCGGCTACTGGCCGGCGTCAGCCAGAAGATGCTGACCCAGACCCTGCGAGCCCTCGAACGCGACGGCTTGCTCACCCGCACCGTGACGCCCACGGTCCCCGTCACCGTCACCTACGAGCTGACCGACCTCGGCCTCTCGCTCCACCACCTGACACGCGGGCTCCGACAGTGGGCGCAGACCCACATGGACCAAGTCCTCGCCAACCGCGAGAAGCACGACGCACGAGCTTCCCGGCCTTGACGGCGTTCTCCCGTCCCTGCTGCAGGCTGATGCGTACCTGGCCTTGAGTGACGTGCAGTGGGCGCGGATCGAGCCACTCTTTCCGGACCGGACGCCGCGACCGGGCCCGCGGCCGGAAACAACAAGCGGCTGATCCGAACGAAACCGCCCAAGGACACGTCTCGGAACAACACGCCGGCGGGACTGCGGTTCATCGATCCTTGAGGGCCTTGGCGAGGGGCCCCGCGAATCGGGGACGGCGATCGGACAGGACCGCCGTCCCCCCGCTACCACCGATGGTTCAGAGAATCCTGATCCCGGTTAAGTTGACCCCACCCGACTGATTCGGCCAGGTGAAGACGGTCCACTTGTTGATCGGGGTATCGGGCTGCCACCTTCCGTCCCCGTGCCACTGGACCCGGTTGTTGCCGGTCGAAATCTGCGTGATCCACCAACCGCTGCCGAATCCCACGGTTCCGGCGTTGGCGTAACACAGGTGTTGGGTGGACCCATTGGTCGGGTGAATGTAGATCTGCAGGAACTCGTTCGAGCTGCACGATACCTGGTTGATCGCGGACGCCTGCGTCGTGGTGGCGAGGGTGAGTGAGGCCGCCGCCGCGACGGTCGTCAGCGCGGACAGGACCACTCGTTTGACTCTTTGGTTCATGGAACTTCTCCTTTTCGTGTCGTGCTGGAGGGCCGGACGGTGGTGCGGTCTGGCACAGTGCCGTCCGGAGTCGAGGGGTGAGGCTTCGGTTCAGGTCGTGTCAGACGCGGCCAGGAGGTGTGCGGCCCGGTCGACCTGCGCCTGAACCTGTTTCTTGTAGCCGGTCAGGACTTTGGTGTTGGCGGATATGAGCTGCTGCTGGTATCCGGTGAGGACGGCGAAGTAGACGGCGGCCAGATTCGATGACCGCGTGCAGGACTCGTCGGCCGTGGCCGCGGCGATCTCCTTCGCGGTCACCTTCTTGGCGTTCAGGAAGCCGTTGGCCAGCTGCTCGGGATCGTCGGCCGGGTGTCCCGCCGTGCTCATGCAGGCCGACCAGCGTTCACGCGCGGCGCCGACCCGGCTGTCCGCGGCCGCCTGCTGGAACGACTGGCCGAACAGGTCCTGGGTGAGCTTCCAGCCCCGGGTGCCGGCGAGAGACGGCACTTGCTTGTCCGCCTTGTCCCAGCAGGCGTTGTAGTCCTTCAATTCCTGGCCGGTCGGGCCCTGGGTGGCCGGAAGGGGAACTCCGACGTGGAAACCGATGCGCTTGGCGGTCGCACTGCCGATGTAACCCCAGGCGCCGGCCGGGCGGATCGCTTCTTTTTCTTCTTTCGTCTTCGCGGCGGTCCGGGTCTTCTTCCGGCCTGAATAGCTTGTGTATCCCCGGTTTTGCATGCAGCGGGCGACCAGCGCCTCGTTCGTCCGGTACAGCAGGACGTCGTCCTGCTCGGAGGTGCCGTAGGCGGACAGCGGCAGCCGTGTCAGTCCGTCGTATCCGGTGGCGGGCGCTGTAGGTGTGGCCGCGATGGCCGGCGGAGTCGGCGTCACACGCGCCGCGCTGTCGGCGAGGCCCGCGGAGCAGCCGGTGGCCAGCAGACCGGCAGCGATCACCGTGATGGAGGTCATGCTCACGACGGGCCGAACGGCTCGCCGCGCGCCGGGGGCGACTCGGACGGATCTCATGCTGGACTTGCCCTTTCCGGGAGCAGGAGCGCGGTGCCGGTCGCAGGGAGACCAACCGGTTCTCGTCGGATCAGCCGGTTCGCCGGCCCTGAGATCCGCGCCCCGGGGCGCGGCGCCAGGTACGCGGACGGTGAGCATTCGGGTGCTTCATGGACAGATGCAGCCACCACCCGATCGGGGCGGATGTGACAAGTAAACTGCTCGTCACGATCGATGCCCAGGCAGAACAGCAGGCACAAGTAACGCGGGTACAAGATGCCCGCGCGCATACTCGACGGGGAAGCGGACGTTGGACAGCTCGTTAGGGGCGCTCTTACGGCGCCTGCGGCATGCCGCCCATATGACCATTGAGGAGTTGTCGAAC
The DNA here is from genome assembly GCF_054366325.1 of Streptomyces sp. JNUCC 63. NCBI lineage: Bacteria > Bacillati > Actinomycetota > Actinomycetes > Kitasatosporales > Streptomycetaceae > Streptomyces > Streptomyces sp. JNUCC 63. The sequence continues at coordinate 747,566 of NZ_CM135963.1, forward strand.
GCTTCCGGGGTGAGCGTGCGAGCGATCGGCAACCTGGAGCGCGGTGAGAGCCTCGGGCCGCAGCGCGCCACCGTGATCGCACTCGCGGACGCGCTGCGACTGACCGGCGATTGCCGCGACGAGCTGCTGCGGGCCGCCCGCGCCGGCCAGCGCCGCAGACCGGCACCGGCCCCGGGGCTGATGGCGATGCCGCGCGCGGTGCCCGACTTCACCGGTCGCGGCCAGGAGGCGGGCTGGCTGGCCTCGCTCACGGACGGTTCGCCGGACGAGCCGGCGCCCATCGTCGTGATCTCGGGCCAGCCGGGGGTCGGCAAGACCAGCTTGGCCGTGCACGCCGTCAGTGAGCTGTCGCACCGTTTCCCCGACGGGTACTTCTTCGTCGACCTGCGCGGCCTCGAGGCACGGCCGCTGGACCCCGGCGTCGTTCTGGAACGGCTGATCCGCACCCTGGCGCCGACCCATAATCGGCTGCCGCTCGATTTGGGTGACCGGGCAGCCCTGTACCGGTCCGTGGCAGCCGAGCGCCGGATTGCCGTGGTGTTGGACAACGCGGCGGACGAGGCCCAGGTACGTCCCCTGCTGCCGTCGACCGGCGCGGTCCTGACAGTGATCACCAGTCGTCGGCTGCTCACCGGCTTGGAGGGGGTGGCCCGGCTCCCACTGCCGCCACTGCCTGACGCGGAAGCCCGCGACCTGCTGGAGCATCTGATCACCGGCCCACCCGCTGCCGGCCGTGCCACCGACGCGGTATCGCGACTGGCGCACTCCTGCGGCAACCTCCCGCTGGCCCTGCGGATCGTCGGCAACCGCCTGGCCAGCCGCCCCGACTGGTCACCCGACCGGCTCGCCGCCCGTCTCGAGGACGAGGAACGCCGTCTGGACGCACTGACCGCCGGCGACCTGGAGGTCACCGCGGCTTTCGAGCTGTCCTACACGCAGCTGTCCGGCGCCGCGCAACAACTCTTCCGACGACTGTCCCTGATGCCGGGACCGCACTGTGGCCCCCAACTGGCCTCAGTGCTGGGAGGGCTGCCGGACGCCGACACGGAGGACGCCCTGGACGAGCTGGTCGAGCTCGGTCTGGTCCAGTCAGGTTTCACTGCGCGCTACCGGCTGCACGACCTCATCCGGATCTTCGCCCGGCGGCGACTGGAGCAAGAGGAGCCCGAAGACGAGCGCGCCGCCGTCGAGGCACGAGCGGTGGACTGGCTGCTGGACACGGCGATCGCGGCCGGCCGCTGGTTCGAACCGGACTACTGCGAGGCCCTCCCCGAGCACTGGGACGACCGCGTGCGGCTGGACACCCCTGAGGCCGCACAGCAATGGCTGATGACCGAGGCTGACGGCTGGCTCGCCGCGCTGGAACTGGTCGCCGCCACCGGAAGGTGGCGACGGGTGGTCGACGTGGCCGAAGCCATGCACTGGTTCTCCGACCGCTGGATCCACTGGGGCTACTGGCCCCGGGTGTTCACCCTGTCCAGCAACGCCGCCGCCGAGCTGGCCGACCACACCGCCGCCGCAACACATCTGAACTACCTCTCCTGGGCGCACAACACTTGCCTCGGCGACACCGCGGGAGCGAGCGACTGCGCCCGTCGAGCCCACGCGGAAGCGGTCATGGCCGGGGACCTGCGACAGCAGGCGTGGGCCGACTCGTACCTGGCGGTGGCGCTGTTGAAGGCCGGGGACGCCCACGGCGCGCTGCCGCTGGCCGCCCGGGCGATGCGCGGGTTCCGCACCGTGAACGACCGAGAAGGCATGGTGAGTCACGCGCTGTCCACCCTGGGCAGGGCGCTCGAGCGCACCGGGAAGCCCGACGAGGCGCTGCGGGCCTACAGGCGCAGGCTCACACTGGCGTCCGACCCGGCCACCGCGCCGTCGCCCGTGATCGCGGGAATGACGCGGGTATCGGCGGCACGCGACATCGGCCTGCTGCACATCACGCAGGGAAGGTGGCGGGAAGCGATTGAAACACTCGAGCCGGCCGTCGCCTGGGAACCGGCCTCTAACATTCCCCAATGGCAGGCGCAGATGTACGCCGCGCTCGGCCGGGCACGCCGGGAACTGGGGCAGACCGGAGGCGCGTTGGCCGACGTGGACCGCGCCATCGCGATCTACCAGCAGATCGGTGACGACAACGCCATAGAGGCCATCCAAGCCCTGCGCAACGGTTTGGGCCCGGACCCGAGCACTCGATCGACAACGGAAACGACATCATGAAGTAGTCGACGGACCACCTTCCCTCCGTGCCGGCCTCGCTGGTCAACGCCTGCTCCAAGCCGTCGCCGGACTAATCTCCCACCAACAGACCGCGGTCCTGTCCGACGGCCCACGCACATGAACCCCGACAGCGTGCTCGCGGTCCTCGACGAGCCACCGCCGACCATGCACGAGCTCGTATGGGTTGTCCAACGCCGCTGCGTTAGGGATCTTGAGTCGTTGGCAACCCCTGCCTGAGCAGCAGGAACGGGACCCCTGGTAGATCAGCTTGTGTCGAGCAAGGTGATCATCAAGTCCGGGAGTCCCGTTGCTGGAGAAGTCTGTCATCACGCGCACGATCGAGACGGCCGGGGGTGTGTTCGCGCCGGGGCACCTGGGCGAGTTGACGCAGATCGTGGACTTCGCGCTGGTGGACGCGGTGCTGGCCGAGACCCGCGCGGTGCAGCGGCGCATCCGTCTGCTGCCGGCGAGGGTGGTGGTGTACTTCGTCCTCGCGCTGGCCTTGTTCGAGGACTGCTCGTACCGGGCGGTGTGGGACAAGCTCACCGCTGGTCTGGCCGGGCTGCCGGTAGCGCGACCGCACTCCTCGTCGCTCTCGCGGGCCCGCCGCAGGCTGGGCGCGCGGCCGTTGCGGGTGTTGTTCGAGACGCTGGCCGGGGCCGTGGCCGCGAGAAATACGGCAGGGGCTTGGTGGTGCGGGATGCGCACGGTCGCCTTCGACGGCACCAGCCTGCAGTTACCCGATCGCTCCCCGGTCACTTGCCACTTCCCCAAGCGCAGCGGCCAGGAACGTGAGTTCGGCTATCCACTGCTGCGCCTGGTCACCCTGGTCGAGACAGGCACCCGCGCTGTAATCGCCGCCGCGTTCGGACCCGAGAGCGACGGTGAACTCGCCTACGCGAGGCGACTGCTGGCTCATCTGGAGGCGAAAATGCTGGTCCTGGCGGATGCCGGTTTCGACGCGGTCGCTTTCCTACGTGACATCCATACCACCGGGGCGCAGTTCCTGGTGCGCTCCTCGGCCAGCCGCCGCCCCCTCGTCCAGCGCCGTCTGCCGGACGGCTCCTATCTGACCCGCCTGTCCGGGCCCTATCGGGCCGGACACGGCTACGGCATGCTGACCGTCCGCGTGATCGAGGCGTGGATCACGGTGACGCTGGCGGACGGAACCGTACGCCGTGAGCAATGGCGGCTGGTCACCAGTCTCACCGACCCCGCCCGTCACCCCGCCGAGCGCCTGGTGTCGCTGTATCACGAGAGGTGGCAGGCGGAGACCACGTATGCGAGCTTGAAGGCGACCCTGCTGGACGGCCGCGTCCTGCGCTCCGGGCATCCCGCCGACTTGGATCAGGAAGTCTGGGGCATCCTTACCGTCTACCAGGCCCTGATCCGCACCGCTGTCGACGCCGCGGCCCACCGGCCGGGCCTGGACATGGACCGGCTCAGCTTCACCGTGGCCCTGAACGCCGCCCGCGACCAGATCGTGACCGCCTCCGGCGTTTTTCCCCACGGTCCCGTCCGTCTGGTCGGAGCCATCGGCCGCGCGCTGCTGGACAACCTGCTGCCAGCCCTTCGCCGCCGACGCATGAAAGCCCGCAGCCTCAAGAGCCACAGCAAGTACGCCCCGAACGTCGGCAAGCACCCCGCCACCGCCCAGAACTACACCCTCCACACCGAGATCACGATCATGGAGAAGGGGCTTGCATCCCGCTCACATCGCTAAACGCAGCGGCGTTGATGGGTTGTCCCGCAACTGATCTTGGTATGAAGGTGGTTGGTCAGGACTGGATCCTGGGGACCACTGGGGCGCTCCGCCGCCACGGTCGCGTCGTTCTCGTGGGCTGTCCGGTTTGGTCACTCGGTGTCCAGGGTGACCCAGGGCGCGACGGGTGGCGGGCGGATCCGCCTGGGGAAAAGAGCGGCAGGATCCCCCTGGTACGCGGTACGGTACGCCGATGTCAGCGATCAAGAAGTTCCAAGTCACCTTTGACTGCGCAGAACCTGAGCGCCTCGCTCGTTTCTGGTGCGAGGTGTTGGGGTACGTCATACCGCCTCCACCGGAGGGGTTCACCACCTGGGAGGATTTCAACCGCACCCTGCCTCCTGAGAAGCAGGGTTCATGGTTCGCCTGCAGTGATCCCTCAGGTGTGGGCCCGCGCCTGTACTTCCAGCGTGTCCCCGAAGGCAAGATCGTCAAGAATCGGGTGCACCTCGACGTCCGGGTCGGCACCGGGCTCGTGGGGGACGAGCGCCTCGCTACGCTCGAAGCCGAGTGCGCACGACTGGTTGCGCTCGGTGCGACCCACGTACAAACGCTGTACGCCGATGAGGAAAACGAGTCGTGCATCGTGATGCTGGACATCGAGGGCAACGAATTCTGTATCGACTGAGGTTTTCTCAGTGACGTTTTCTCAGCGGTGATCACTTCCAGATCCCGTTGAGGGCGAGGGCAGCGCGGGCGATGTCGCCGATCCGGCTGGGGCTGAGGGTGACGTGTTGCAAGGTGCGCCGGCGCTGCTTGAGCTCGGCGGCGGCACGTTCGCCGAGTGCTCGGACGCCTCTGATGAGGCTGTTGGTGGTGCGCGTGTCGGCGTCCAAAGCCTGCTCGGACTGGCCTTCCGGGCGGCGGGTTGGGACACGGATGCCGATGCCGGCGCCGATGCAGCCCTTGTCCGCCGGCGTCGGCAGGCCCTGGGCCGGCTCTGTACAGGGCGGGCAGCGCGTGGAGGCGGGCGGCGGTGATGTCGGGCGCGGAGCCGGGCTCGACCTCGGAGACCCACAGCGGCGTACCGTCCGGGGCGGACAGGAACTGCACGTTGCCGCCGAACGCCTTGAGCTTCTGGCTGAACCACAGGTCGTTGCCGTTCTCGCGGACCCCGGTGGCCCGGTCGCACTCGATCAGCGTGCCGTCCGGGATCACGTGCGCCATGCCCTGCGTCTGACAGCCCTTCAGGACCTCGTGCAGGTCGGGGCCTGCTCGGCGAGGACGTCGATGCCTTCGTGCAGGTAGCGGTAGCCGGTGGCCTGGGAGACGCCGGCATCGCGAGCCAGGCAGTGCACGCAGCCACACTCGCGGAACCAGCGCAGCACCAGCACCGCCTGGCGGAACGGGCCCAGCGCCCGCGAGCCACGCGGCGTGCGCAGTTGCCGCCGGTGTGCGGCGAGCAGGCGGGCAGGCGGGCAGGAAACTCAACGATGTGGCCCGGGACGTCGAGCGTGGCAGCGTAGGTGACCAACGCGAAGCCTCTGGTTGTCGCGGACGGTCTTGTGGTGAGAACCGTCCTACCAGGGGCTTCATGTCTGTCCGCCACCGGGCACTGCCCGCCCGATACATCCGGAATCGCCCGGATCACACCGCTTCGCAAAAATTATTTCGCTGAGAAAACCTCACCGGCCTTGGGGCTGGAGCTGTACGTGCTTTTGTACGGGCGCTGTACGGGGCAGCGTCGTGTCCCGGTTCGCACGGATCGCGTTGAACAGGGTCCTGGCGGTGAGGTCGAGCGCCGCTGTGGATGCGGATGGGCGGGGTGTGCGTTCCGGGACGGAAGGGTGTGGGAGCGTGAAGACGGTACGGGGTACGCGGAACAGTCGTGTGGCGAAGACGAAGGGTGAGGGGCCCGACCTGCCGGGTGTGTGGTCGGCGTACGGCGTGCTGCTCCAGTTTCTGCGGAAGCGGTCGGGGCTGAACCAGCAGCAACTCGGGGACGCCATCGGCTACTCGCTGGAGCAGGTCGCCTCCGTGGAGCAGGGGCGGCGGCCGGCGAAGGCTGCGTTCACGGTGGCGGCGGATCGGGTGCTGGAGGCGGGCGGGGTCCTGGAAGCGCTCCAGGACGAGGTGGACCGAGCGAAGTTGCCTCGGTTCTTTCGTAACTTTGCCCTGATCGAGGCGGAGGTGGTGAGCCGCTTCTCGTACGACCCGCTGCTGGTGCCGGGGCTGTTGCAGACGGAGGCATACGCGCGGGCCATCTTCGCTGGGCACTGCCCACCGCTCAGCGAGGAGATCATCGACCAGCGCACGGAGGCGCGGCTGAGTCGGCAGAAGCTGCTCATGCGAGTGCCGCTCGCTGAGTTGTCGTTCATCCTCAGCGAGGAGGCGTTGCGCGATCCGGTGGGTAGCCCAGAGGCGATGCGCGAACAGTGGCAACGGCTGCTGGAGGTGGGCGCGTTGCGCAACGTGGAGATCCAGATCATGCCTGCCGGGCGGGGGTTCCATCCTGGCAAGAACGGTCCGTTCGTGGTGGTGGAGACACACGAGCACAAGCACCTTGGCTACTTCGAATCCCAGGGCGTCGGATGCGCCGTCTCGGAGCCCGCAGAGGTCAGTTCCTTCGCCTTGCGATATGGCAAGCTGCGATCGCAGGCCTTGAACGTCGAGGAGTCTGCGCGACTCATCGAGCGGATGGTTGGAGAGACATGAGCGTGGAGCAGGTGGCCGAGCACGTGGACGGGCTGCGCTGGTTCAAGAGCAGCTACAGCGGATCGGACGGCGGCGACTGCGTGGAGGTGGCCGCCAGCCTGGACGCCGTGTACGTACGGGACTCGAAGGCTGCGAGCGACGGGCCAGTGCTGCGGATCGGCCAAGGCGAGTGGGCGGCATTCGTGGCGCTCGCGGTGGAGTAGAGCCAAGCGACGCTTCCGAGCGGAACAACGGGCTTGCTCGGGTCACTTTGGGTGACGTGAGCGAGCCCGTTGTCATGCCGTCGGCTCAGAAGAGGGCACCGCGACCGAGGCCCGGTAGACCTCGCCCGCGCTGACGCCGTCCGCGTGCAGGCCGGCGGCACCGTTCTCGACGGCGCGGACGTCGGCGCGCCCGATCGCGTCGACGAGGAGTTCCACCGCCTGCCGGACCTGGACGCCCAGCGCCTCGGTGACGTCCTCGCCCGCCGCAAGGCCGGCCTTGAGGAGCCCCACCAGCGTCTCGGGCTCGTCGTACTCGAAGAAGCGGCGGCGCCGCAGCAGCGAGACGAAGGCGCGGACGACGTTGCGCTCCGCCGCCTCGTTCCAGCCGATCGCGTCGAAGACCGCCGTGGTCGTGACGCCGCCCAGCGGGGCCCAGACCAGGCACCACCAGCGGCCGTCCGTCACCAGGCCGAGCGGCACCCCGTGGTGGCGGAGGAGGCGAGCCAGGCGGTCGGCCGGTGCCGCCGTCCAGTCGCCGCCACCGCCCGCCCGCGCGGTGGGCGCAGTGCCCGCCGGGACCGTCATGCCCAGCAGCCGCACCCGCTTGGCGGCGGCCTCGGTGCTGGGTTCGGCCGCCAGGTCGGTGCCCGGGTCGACGAGGGCGAAGTCGGGGCGGACCTCGGCGTTGTGCTCGGGCACGCGCAGCGTGAGGCGGTCGAGGCCGTGGTGCTCGGTCTCGCCCACGCGGAGGGTCAGGGCGTCGTTCCAGCCGAGGAGGCGGGTCAGGACGTACGCCACCCACTCGTCGCGGCCCGCCGTCGTGTCGGTCTGCCAGTCGGCGTGGCGGGCGCGCAGGCGGGCGCGTTCATCCTTTTCGAGGGTGTCGAGCTGGGGCCAGGTCCGCAGCAGGACGGGCATGGTGAGGAAGGGGCCGGAGACCTCGGTGAGGTCCAGCCACTCCTGGTGCTGCCGGCGGCCGTCGGTGGCCTTGGCCTTGGCGGCGGCTATTCCACTGCTCGCGGTGCGGCGGGAGCTCATCGGCGGGCTTCCTTTGCGGGAACGACGAAGACGACGGCGGCGGGGAAGAGGTGCGATCGGGGCTCGCGGTAGCGGGCGGCGATGGCGGCGAGTTCGCGCTCGCGCTCGCCGGGGAGGCCTTCGAGGCGTTCCTGCCAGCGGCGGCGGTCGTCCTCGAACTGGCGGCGCTCGTGGCCGGTCAGCTCGTGGGTGGACAGCAGGGCGAGCTGTTCGCCGTCGCCGTCGCCCTCCTCCTTGAGCTTGGTGCGCAGGGTGGCCTCGAAGCGGTCGAGGGTGGCGGTGATGCGGCGCTCCTCCTCGGCCCTGCGGTCGGCGAGGCGGCTCTCCAGTTGGCGGCCGAGTTCGGTGGCGCGGGCTTCCAGCGACTTGTAGAGGGAGTCGCGGAGCTTCGGCCAGGCCTCGGTGAGTTCCCTGCGCAGGTGCGGGGCGGCCTCGGTGCCGTCGGTGAGGGCCTGGGACAGGACCCGGCCCTGTTCGCCGACCGACTCCCAGCGGTGGAAGCGTCCGGTGTCGCCGAACCAGCCCCCCGCGTACAGGACTTCCTCGTGCAGGCGGGTGCCGTCGGTGCCGACGAGGACGTAGCGCGCGTAGGCGGAGACCAGGGTGGTGGTGACGGCCGGGTCGTCGGAGACGACGGCGGTGACGCGGCTGAGGCCGACCGAGTCGGCGTTCCAGACGGCGGCGGTGAGCAGGCGCGTGGAGAGGGCGACGAGCGGGTGCTTGAGGTGGGCGAGGACGACGTCGTCCCGGGCCTGGGCCGCCACCACCGGGGAGAAGGTGAGCGGGCGCTGCTCGCCCTCGCGCAGCTTGTGGGCGAGGCCGCGGGTGGCGCGCTCCCAGCTTCCGGAGAGCGGCTGTACGTCGAAGAGGTCACCCGGTTCGAAGTGCTCGGCGCGGAAAGCGGACGGCAGCAGAGCGGGCTGGTGGTCGAGGGCGAGGGCGGTGTCGACGACGCGCTTGATGTTGGCCGGGGTCAGGCCGAGGGCGGACACGGTGCCCTCGTACTGGTCGGCGAGCCTCTTGGTCTGGGCGGTGACGTTCTGCTCGGGCGCGACCTCGCCGCCGGTGTGGCGTCCCTTGATCTGCCTGGGCTTGGCGTTCTCGATGTCGACGGGGGCGGTGTCACCCGTCATGCGGCGCTGTACGGCGTCGGCGAGGACGGCGTTGACGGAGCCGAGGTCGTGCTCCATGCGCGCGACCTTCTTGGCGACGCGGGAGAGGAATTCGAGGTCGGCCTCGTAGGAGCCGGCCTGGGCCTGCTGCCAGCCGGAGCCGATGAAGTGGCTGATCTCCGGGTCGTGCTTCTGGCCCCAGCGGTCGACGCGGCCTATTCGCTGCTCGAGCTTGTTGGGGTTGAAGGGTATGTCGTAGTTGACGAGGCGGTGGCAGTGGTTCTGGAGGTCGATGCCCTCGCCGGCGGCGTCGGTGGCCAGGAGGATGCGCACCTTGCCCTCCGGCTGCGAGGGGTCCGCCTGGAAGCCGAGGCGGATGCGCTCGCGCTCCTCGGCGGACAGGCCGCCGTGCAGGCGCTCCACGCGGCCGCCGTCGGTCAGCCCCTCCTGCTGGAGGAGGTCGTGGAGCCACTCCTGGGTGTCGCGGTACTCGGTGAAGACGACGACCCGCTGGTCGGTGCAGCGCTTGCCGTCGGGTGTCCGGCAGACGGCCTTGAGTTCGCTGATGAAGGTCTCGGCCTTGGAGTCGGGGGCTGCCTCGTGGGTGAGGGCCCAGCGCTCCATCTCCTGCAGCAGTGCCAGTTCCCGGCCGTCCTCCGCCGGGGTGAGGGAGGTGGAGCGGGTCAGGGCGTCGTCCTCGGCGTCGACCAGGCCCGTGTCGTCGAGGTCGGCCACCAAGTCGGCGAACTCCTCCAGCCACTCGGGGACTTCGGCGGCCGCCGTACGTCCCCGCGCCGGACCGGTGTCCTCCAGGTGGGAGAGGTAGACCTGGACGGTGTGCAGGAAGGCCGCCGGGGAGGAGAACAGGCGCTTCTTCAGCAGCAGTGTCACCAGGTCGGCGGCGCGGCGGCCTCCCCGGGCCTTCGGCGTCAGCTTCTTGCGGCGCAGCTCGGCGAAGGAGCCGAGGAGTTGGTGGATCTCGCGTTCCTGCGGGGTGTAGTCGACGGGGAGTTCGCGGGTCCTGCGGGTGCGGAAGCGGGGCGTGCCGTCGGCGTTGGTGACCGTCGACTTCAGGCGTCGTACGACGGTGTCCTTGAGGGCTTCCTTGTCGGGGTCGACGCCGCGCGCGAAGCGCTGGTCGTCGATGAGTTCGAGCAGGGCCGTGTACGACTCGGGGTAACCGTTGTGCGGGGTGGCGGAGAGGAAGAGGCGGTGCTCGAAGTGCGGGACGAGGCGCCGGATCAGCTTGGTCTGCTGGGAGTCGACGGCGTACACCTGCTTGGGCGCGGCGGGTGCGACGTGGTGGGCCTCGTCGAGGACGAGCAGGTCGAAGAAGCGCTTGTGCTCGCCGTCGGGGCTCGCCTCGGGGGCGCCGATGACCTCGTCGAGGAGGCGCTGGGCCTTCTGGCCGCGCAGCCAGGGCAGGGAGACGATGGTGAGCGGGTGGACGCGGAAGGGGTTGGCCGCTGTTCCGTGGGTGCGGCGCAGGCGGGCGCAGTGCTCGGAGTCGACGATGGTGAACTCCAGGCCGAACTTCTCGGCCATCTCGTCGCGCCACTTGAGGGTGAGGCCGGCCGGGCAGACCACCATGGTGCGGCGGGCCCGGCCGCGCAGCAGGAGTTCCTGCACGACGAGACCGGCCTCGATGGTCTTGCCGAGGCCGACGTCGTCGGCGAGGAGGAGGTTGACGCGGGGTGCGCCGACCGCCCGCGACACCGGTTCCAGCTGGTACGGCTCCACGGCGACACCGGAACGGAACGGTGCCTGGAGGGTCTTGGCGTCGGCGGAGGCGACGGCGGACCAGCGGACGGCGTCCAGGAACGCGGCGAGGCGGTTCGGGGAGTCGTAGGCGCCGGCGGAGGCGTCGGGCAGGGAACCCGCGGGCAGCACGCGGCGGCCGGGCTCCACCTCCCAGATGACGGAGAGGGTGTCACCGAAGCGGCCGTCGGCCACGGACTGGAGGTGGACCAGGGTCGCGCTCCGGCGGTTGTCCTAGCCGTCGGCGGCCGGGGAGGGTTCGACGCGGGCGACCACCCAGGACTGGCCGCGCACCTCGACCAGATTGCCTTCCTCGGGGAGCGGTTCCGCCCCCGTCCGCTCGGTCGCGCGCTGAACTGCAGGCGTCATGGGCGCTGTTCACCTCGGTGTCTTCCCGCGCCGCCCGTAGACAGTGGCCTGTCTCCCCTCCGGACGTGCGTGCGATCGGAGCGTAACACGATCCATCAAGTGTGAACAGAGATTACAAAGTTGGGATTCGCGTGAAGGCGGCGTCGCCTCAGGTCATGCGCCGCAGTCGGGCCAGCAGGGCTCGGCTGCGTCCACGCCCGGACTCGGCCGGTAGGATCCTGTCCTCCTCCTCGGCCAGCCGACGCAGTAGTTCCGCGGCCGCATGCCGCTCTCCCGTGCGGACCAGGAGTACGGCGATCTCGTAGCGGGTGTCCAGCACGGCCGGGTCACCGGGGCCGAGCAGGCTGCGCTGTTCGGCCAGCACCGACTTCAACTCGTTCAGGGCCTCGCGGGTGTGGCCGAGCGCGCCGGTGCACAGGGCGGCTCCGGCGCGGGCGGCGAGGAGGTCGGCGTGTTCGAGGCCCGGGGTGGCCATGAGGTGCTCGTACTCCTCCAGGGCTCGGGCGGGACGCCCCGAGCGACGCAGGTCGACGATCTCGGCCAGGCGCGGGTGGGCGGGCGGTGCGGGGGCGGCCGGAGGCCGTCGGGGAGTCCAGGCGGCGAGCAGGGCGGCCACCTCGGCGGCCGAGGCGGGCCGGTCCTCGGGCTTCTTCTCCAGGAGCCGGTCCACCAGGGCCCTCAGCCCGTCGGGGACGTCGGAGCGGTGGTCGGTGAGCGGGGGCACGGGTTCGGTGGCGTGCCGGTGGTACAGCACGAAGGGGCTGCCGTCGGTGAAGGGCGGGGCGCCGGTGAGCAGTTCGTACAGGACGCAGCCGAGCGAGTACAGGTCGCTCGCGGGGACCGTCCTGCCGACGGCCTGCTCGGGTGCCATGTAGACGACCGTGCCGGGTGTGGCGTTGGGCGCGGTGAAGCGGGTTTCGCCCGGCTCGGGTTCCAATGCCGCCGCGACGCCGAAGTCCAGGACCTTGATCTCCCCGTCGGGGGTCATCATCAGGTTGGAGGGTTTGAGGTCGCGGTGCACGACGCCCTGGCCGTGGGCGTAGGCGAGGACCTCGGCGGTGCGCCGTGCGATGTCCGCTGCCTGTTCGACGGTCAGCGGGCCGTCGCTCTTGAGGACGGCATCGAGAGCGCGGCCGGGGACGAGGTCCATGACCAGGTACAGCTCGCCGTCGTGGCTGCCGTGGTCGTGGACGGCGGGGATGCCCGGGTGGTTCAGGCGGCTGGTGAGGCGGGTTTCACGGAGGAAGCGGCGCTCCAGGGTGCCGAGTTCGCCGCCCCGGCCACGCGGCGCGAGGACCTTGACCGCCACGTCGCGGCCGAGGGCGGGGTCGTAGGCCGCCCAGACGACGCCCATGCCGCCCCGGCCCAGTTCACGCGTGAGCTCGTACCGTCCCAGGCTTCGCCGCATTGCGCCCGTCTCCAGTCTCGGCGCCCGCGGGCGCCCCTCCCAGCCCTTGGCCGGGAGCTTCGCGGCGCCGCCCGGCCGGCGAGGTCATTGTCTCATCGTTCACGCGGGCCTCGGTCCCTGCGGGAGCACGAAGGGGCGGCGGGGGTCCTCGGGCAGGCCCGGGCGGGCGGCGCGGGCGGGATCCGGGTGCGGCAGGTGGGGGCCCAGGGCCGCGTAGACCTCGGCGGCGGAGGAGGGGCGGTCGTCCGGGCTCTTGGCGAGCAGCGCCGTGATCAGCTCCTGCAGGTCGGGGGGCACCTTGACGCCCGCGTCGGCGACGAGGGGCGGGGGTGCGCTCAGATGGCGGGAGGCGAGGAGGGCCGGCTGGTCGGTGGCGAAGGGGGTTTCGCCGGTGAGCATGTGGTGCAGGAGGCAGCCGACCGCGTAGAGGTCGCTGCGGCCGTCGAGCGGGTCGCGGCCGGACAGCAGCTCGGGCGACGCGCAGGAGATGTTGCCGACGCCCTCGCCGGTCATGGTCAGCCGGGGGTCGGCGTCGGAGAGCAGTTTCACCAGGCCGAAGTCGAGGATCTTCACCACGCCGTCGCGGCGGATCATCACGTTCTGCGGTTTGAGGTCGCGGTGGACGAGCCCGGCGGCGTGGGCCGCGGAGAGTCCGGCGCACAGCTGAGCGGCGACGGCGGCGGCCGAGGCCACGTCGAAGCGTTCGTCCTCCTGCTGGTCGAAGAGGTGGTCCAGCGTCGTGCCGTCGATCAGTTCCATGACCAGCCAGCAGATGTCGTCCGTGATCGACGCGTCGAAGACCGTCGTGACGTTGGAGTGGTCGAGGCGGGCCGCGGCCCGGGCCTCCCGGTGGAAGCCGGGCCATGGCCGCCTCGCGGCTCCACGGTACGGCCAGCAGCTCCGCGGCCACGGTCTTCACCGCCACCGGCCGCTCCAGGCTCAGGTCGCAGCCGCGCCACACATGGCCCATGGCTCCTCGGCCGAGGACGGACGTCAGCTGATAGCGGTCACGGAGCACCGTTCCCGGCGCGGGGCTCTGCATTTCTTCCGTCCTCCACATTTTCCACACAGACATTCGAGGGCTTGTCTTGTGAACAAAGTCAATGAGCGTAGTAGCCTTCCATGCACTACGGCCGCTGGGGCGCCGCCAAGCCCGGCGGCCAGACACCTCGGAGAGCCCCTCGATGAGTACCACCGACGCCGTACCCGTCACCCTGGCCGAAATCGCCCGGATCGCCGGTGTCGGCCGCGCCGCGGTGAGCAACTGGCGACGTCGCCACGACTCGTTTCCCACCCGCATCGGCGGCACCGACGTCAGCCCGCAGTTCTCGCTGGCCGAAGTCGAGCAGTGGCTGCGGGACAACGGCAAGCTCAGGGACGTCGGCGGCCGTGAACTTCTGTGGCCGCGTTTCGAGGCGCTGGGCAGCAGGGACGAGTCGGGGCTGGCCGTGGCCGAGGCGGCCCGCCGGATGCGCTCCTCCCGGGCCCGGGTCGCCCACCCGGAACTATCCGCGCAGGCCCGTGAGTTGGTGGCCGAGGCGGCCAAACTGGGGCGCAAGGAGGGCCCCCGCGAGACGTTCGAGTTCCTGCTGCAGCGGTGGCTGGAGACCCACGTACGGCAGCTCAGCACCACGCCGCCGCAGCTCGCCGCGCTGATGGCGCGGATCGCTCTGGCCGTCCGGCTCGGCGGGGACGCGGACGGGCTGACCGTCCTGGATCCTGCCTGCGGCACCGGGCACCTGCCCGCGGCGGTCGCCCACGAGTACGACGGGTCCGGTCTGACGGTGCTCGCCTGCGAACGGGACCCGGCGCTCGCCGCGTTGGCCTCCGCCCGCCTCGGCTTCATCGCCGACGACCGCGACATCCACGCGGAGGTCGCCACGGCCGACGCGCTGCGCGAGGACTGCTTCGCCGGGACACCGGCCGACATGGCCCTGTGCAACCCGCCGTTCAACGAGCGCGACTGGGGCTACGAGGAACTGGCGACGGACCAGCGCTGGACACACGGGCTGCCACCGCGCACCGAGCCCGAACTGGCCTGGGTGCAGCACCTGCTCTCCCACCTCAGGCCCGGCGGTGCGGCGGTCGTCGTCCTGCCGCCCGCCGTCGCCTCACGCAAGGCGGGCCGCCGTATCCGGGGCTCCCTGCTGCGCACCGGTGTGCTGCGGGCGGTCGTGGCGCTGCCGCCCGGGAGCGCCCAACCGCACAGCGTCTCGCTCCAGTTGTGGGTCCTGCGCGCCACGGCGGACAGCCCGTCGACGGCTCCTCCCGCGCAGGACGCCCTCCTGGTGGACGCCACACGGTTCGCCAGGCCCGGAGCGCGCGAGCCCGGACCCGACTGGGACGCCCTCGGCTCCTTCGTCCGCACAGCCCTGGAAGTCCTCGACCAGCCGGACCGGAACCCACCGGAGGGCGCCGTCCGGGTTCCCCTGCTCGACCTCCTGGACGACGAGGTCGACGTCACCCCGGGCCGCTACGCCGTATCCGGCGGAGAGCCCTCCCGTGCGGAACTCGCGGCGTCTTGGCGAGAGCTGACGACCCACCTGGCCGACCTCACCGGCTGCGCACAGTACTTGGCGGGGCTGGACCTGCAGCCACGGACACCGCAGACCACGGCGACGGTCGGGGACCTCGTCAAGGCGGGCGCCCTCACCCTGCTCGCCGGGCAGCAACCGCCGGACGGCGCCCCCTCGCCCGGTGCGGCCGGACTGCCCCTGCTCACCGTGTCCGACCTGCTCCAGGACGGTGTCCCCAGCGGACGTGTCCCCGAGGGGACGGCCCATGCCGTGGCCGAGGAGGGTGACGTGGTGGTCGCCGGAGTGATCCGGGCCTTCCGGGCCTGGGTGCACCAAGGGCCGCCGACGGCACTGGGCCCGCAGCTCTACGCACTGCGGGTGGACCCGGAGAAACTGGACGCCCACTTCCTGGCCGGCTGCCTGCGCGCCCCCGCCAACGGACGCCAGGCCGGCACCCACGCCTCCAGCTCGTCCCGGGTGGACATCCGGCGCCTGCAGGTACTGCCCCTCCCCCTCGAGGAACAGGCCGCCTACGCCACGGCCTTCCGCCGCCTCACGGACTTCGAGGACCTTCTCGCGCGCGCCGGGGACCTGGGACGCCGGCTGGTGAGCGACGTGAGCGACGGGCTCGCCGCGGGCGGGCTGGGCGACTGACGGGAGTACTCGCGTAGAATGGCGGAGTTTACCCCCTTTGGTAGCAGTCCCGTACGGAGCGTCCCCCATGCACAGCCCCCACGACCCGTACGTCCGAGTCCGTGGTGCTCGTGAGCACAATCTCAAGGGGGTGGACGTCGACATTCCGCGGGATGCGCTGGCCGTGTTCACGGGGGTGTCGGGGTCGGGGAAGTCGTCGCTCGCGTTCGGGACGATCTATGCGGAGGCCCAGCGGCGGTATTTCGAGTCGGTGGCGCCCTATGCGCGGAGGCTGATCCATCAGGTCGGGGCGCCGAAGGTGGGGGAGATCTCCGGGCTGCCGCCGGCCGTGTCGTTGCAGCAGCGGCGGGCGGCGCCCACCTCGCGGTCCTCGGTCGGGACCGTCACCAACCTGTCCAACTCGCTGCGGATGCTGTTCTCCCGGGCCGGGGACTATCCGGCGGGGGCCGAGCGGCTGGACTCGGACGCGTTCTCGCCGAACACGGCGGCGGGGGCCTGCCCGGAGTGTCATGGGCTGGGGCGGGTGCACCGGACGGACGAGGCCTTGCTGGTGCCCGATCCGTCGCTGTCCATCCGTGAGGGCGCGATCGCCGCTTGGCCTGGCGCCTGGCAGGGCAAGAATCTGCGGGACATTCTCGACGCGCTGGGGTACGACGTCGACCGGCCCTGGCGCGAGCTGCCGGCCGAGCAGCGTCAGTGGATCCTGTTCACGGACGAGCAGCCGGTGGTGACCGTGCATCCGGTGCGGGACGCCGACCGGATCCAACGGCCTTACCAGGGCACGTACATGAGCGCCCGGAGGTACGTGATGAAGACGTTCGCCGATTCGAAGAGCGCGGCGCTGCGCGCGAAGGCCGAGCGTTTCCTCGTCTCCGCGCCCTGCCCTGCCTGCGGCGGCAGCCGGCTGCGGCCCGAGGCACTGGCCGTGACCTTCGCGGGGCGCTCCATCGCCGAGCTGGCCGCGCTGCCGCTGACCGAGCTGGCCGGCACTCTCCGGGGCACCTCCGAGGTGGCCCATGTCCTCACCGAGGACCTCAAATCCCGTATCGCACCCGTCGTCGAGCTGGGTCTCGGCTACCTCAGCCTGGACCGGGCCACGCCCACGCTCTCGGCGGGCGAGTTGCAGCGGCTGCGGCTGGCCACCCAGTTGCGTTCGGGGCTGTTCGGGGTGGTGTACGTCCTCGACGAGCCGTCCGCGGGGCTGCACCCGGCGGACACCGAGGCCCTGCTCACGATGCTGCAGCGGCTCAAGGCGGCGGGCAACTCGCTGTTCGTGGTCGAGCACCACCTGGGTGTGGTGCGCGGTGCCGACTGGGTGGTCGATGTGGGTCCGCTGGCCGGGGAGCACGGCGGGCGGGTGCTGCACAGTGGGCCGGTGGCCGAGCTGGCGGGGGTCGGGGAGTCGGCGACGGCCCGGTTCCTGTTCGACCGCTCCCCCGCACCCGAGCGCGAAGTGCGCTGCGGTCGGGGGCAGTTGAAAGTGGGGCCGGTTCACCGGCACAACCTGCGCGGGGTGACGGCCGAGTTCCCGCTCGGTGCCTTCAGCGCGGTCACGGGGGTGTCGGGATCCGGGAAGTCCACGCTCATCGGTGAGATCACGGAGGAGTTGGCGGGGGTCGGGCGGCTGGTCTCCGTGGACCAGAAGCCGATCGGACGCACCCCGCGGTCGAACCTCGCCACGTACACCGGGCTGTTCGATGTCGTACAGAAGGTGTTCGCGGGGACGGACGCCGCCCGAGAACGTGGTTACGGGGTCGGGCGGTTCTCCTTCAACGTGGTCGGCGGGCGGTGCGAGACCTGTCAGGGCGAGGGGTTCGTGAGTGTGGAGCTGCTGTTCCTGCCGAGCACATACGCGCCGTGCCCGGCCTGCGGCGGTGCGCGCTACAACCCCGAGACGCTTGAAGTGACCTACCGCGGGCGGAACATCGCTCAGGTGCTGGACCTCACGGTGGAGAGCGCGGCGGAGTTCTTCGCCGACACTCCCGCCGTGGCCCGCAGCCTCGGCGCCCTCCTCGACGTGGGCCTCGGCTACCTGCGCCTCGGGCAGCCGGCCACCGAACTGTCGGGCGGCGAGGCCCAGCGCATCAAGCTCGCGAGCGAGTTGCAGCGCGGCCGCCGCGGCCACACCCTCTACCTTCTCGACGAGCCGACGACCGGCCTGCACCCGGCTGACGTGGAGGTCCTGATGCGGCAGTCGCACGGCCTCGTCGACGCCGGTCACACCGTGATCGTCGTCGAGCACGACATGTCCGTCGTGGCCGGTGCCGACTGGGTCGTCGACCTCGGGCCGGGCGGCGGCGACGAGGGCGGCCGGATCGTGGCGGCGGGACCGCCGGCGGAGGTGGCCCGTGCGGAGGGCAGTGCTACGGCGCCCTATCTGGCGCGGGAGCTGCGGGGAGGGCGCTGAGGCGTCCGGGCGGACTGCCCGTTTCTCAGTGGGCCCGAGCGTGGCCGCATAGGGGTGGACGACCGGGTCGACGAGGACGGTACGGACCTGGTTCCCCCGCCCGACGCGGCGGGCGAGCCCTGACGTTCGCCCGCTGGTACCCGGACCGGCTCGAGAGCATCGAGAACCCGGGCCCCGTGAGCGGCGCCGGCGACCGAGGCTCGCCGACGTCCGTGCGCCCGGGTCGCTATGCCACCAGTGCCGCGTGCGCCCAGCACGGCTCGTCCGCGTGATCGTGCTGGGCGGCACGGGCCAGGGTGCGGCGGTCCGGGTGGGTGCCCGGTGGGATCACGGGCCGTACCTCGACCTCGGCCGTCAGGCCGCGTGTCGACGCCACCCGCCACAGGGACGCCAGCAGGGAGTCGTCCCCGACGAAGGCCGCGGCGGTGCCGGTCGCTCCCCCCGCGACGTGGTAGCGGATGCGGACCGGCTGGACCGGTACGCCGACGTCCAGGGCGGCCTGGAAGACGGCGCGGCGGAAGCGGCCCTGGGCTCGGCCGCACCAGGTGCTGCCCTCGGGGAAGGCGGCGACCGCGGTGCCCTCGCGCAGTGCCTCGGCGATGCGGGCGACCGTGTCCGGGAGGGCACGCGGGCGGTCCCGTTCGATGAACAGGGTCCCGCCGCGTGCCGCGAGCGCGCCCGCCACCGGCCACCGGCGGATCTCCGTCTTGGCGAGCATCCGGGCCGGGCGCACCGCGGCCAGCAGCGGGATGTCCAGCCAGGAGATGTGGTTGGCGACCAGGAGGAGGCCTCCGGTGGGCGGGGCGGTGCCGGTGATGCGGAGGCGGACCCCCGAGGCCCGTACGATCGCGCGGCACCAGCGCCTGACCCAGTCGGCGGGGATCCTCCCCCGCAAGCGGGGGCACCCCCAGCCGAGCGGTGAGAGTACGACCCCGGTCAGGACCAGTGCCGCGACCAGCGTCAGCCGCAGCACGGCGCGCGGTACGGCCGCCGCCGATCCCGTCGTCTCCACGCACGCCCTCGGGGTGCAGGGCGCGCTGGGCAGCCAGGTGCTCATCAGGCCGGGACGAGGGAGAGGAAGTGCCGCAGATAGCGCGGGCTGACCGAGCGCATCGGCAGCAGGACGTACAGGTCGGCGACCCCGAAGTCCGGGTCGTGGGCGGGCTCGCCGCAGACCCGGGCGCCGAGGCGGAGGTAGCCGCGCAGGAGGGCGGGCAGTTCGGTGCGGGCGGCGGGCGCGGGCGCGGCCTGGGGTATCCACGGCAGCAGCGGGCGTACCCGGTGCTCCTGCGGTGCGAGGTACTTGGCGCGCACCCGGTCCCAGGTGGCGGAGGCGAGCGCGCCGCCGTCGGCCAGCGGGATCGAGCAGCAGCCCGCCAGCCACTCGTGGCCGCGGTCGACCATGTAGCGGGCCAGGCCGGCCCAGATGAGGCCGATCACCGTGCCGTCGCGGTGGTCGGGGTGTACGCAGGAGCGGCCCACCTCGACCAGGCCGGGGCGGATCGCGTTCAGCGGTGTCAGGTCGAACTCGCTCTCCGCGTACAGCCGTCCGGCGATCGCGGCCCGCTCCGGCGGCAGCAGCCGGTATGTGCCGACGACCTGCCCGGTGAGCGTGTCGTGCACGAGGAGGTGGTCGCAGTACGCGTCGAAGGGGTCGACGTCGTAGCCGGGCTGCGGAGTGGACAGCAGGGCGCCCATCTCCCCGGCGAAGACGTCGTACCGCAGCCGCTGCGCGGCCCGCACGTCCGCCTCGTCGCGGGCGAGGGTGACGGTGTAGCGGGCGGGCGCCGCGGGCTGCGGGGGGCTTGCGAGCGTGGTGACGGCGGTCATGGCACTCTCCTGGTCACGGGCCGGGTTCGGCCGGGTGAGGGGCGGCCGGTGGCGTACGGGCCGCTCTCCCTGTTTCTTCCGGGGCCGGCTGACCTTGGCGTGACCTGCGTGGAGAGGCCGGGTGTGAGGTTGTTGAATGCCGGGGGTGCGAAACGGGGCCGGGGATGAGCACCACTCCCGGCCCCGCCCGTCCGCCCCCTGTGGCGAACGTCCTGTGAGCTGCGCGTGGCTGGGCAGCCTTGGTGAAGTCCGGTGCGGTACCGCGCCCCGTGAGGGGCGCGGGGCCGTATTGGTGTGCGGCTCCTCCCCCAAGCTCTTGACGAGCAGGGGGGACCCCCATCGTGGGCGCGGCCGGCCCCCACCGGCCCGCGGGTTCGTCACCGTGCTTCCAGCGGAGCGCTTACCGCTTGGACGCCTTTCGGGTCGCGCGCAGCCACTCCTTGTTCATGCTGGTGATCGACATCAGGGGGATGCCCTTGGGGCAGGCGGTGGCGCACTCGCCGGTCAGGGTGCAGCCGCCGAAGCCCTCCTCGTCCATCTGGGCCACCATGTCCAGGACGCGGGTCTCGCGCTCGGGCGCGCCCTGCGGCAGGACGTTGAGGTGGTTGATCTTGGCGGAGGTGAAGAGCATCGCCGCGCCGTTGGGGCAGGCGGCCACGCAGGCGCCGCAGCCGATGCACTCGGCGTGCTCGAAGGCGAAGTCGGCGTCCGGCTTCGGCACGGGCGTGGCGTGGGCCTCGGGCGCGGAGCCGGTGGGGGCGGTGATGTAGCCGCCGGCCTGGATGATGCGGTCGAAGGCCGAGCGGTCGACCACCAGGTCCTTCACCACCGGGAAGGCCGATGCCCGCCACGGCTCGATGTCGATCGTGTCGCCGTCCTTGAAGGACCGCATGTGCAGCTGGCAGGTGGTGGTGCGCTCGGGGCCGTGCGCGTCGCCGTTGATGACCAGGCTGCACGCGCCGCAGATGCCCTCGCGGCAGTCGTGGTCGAAGGCGACCGGGTCCTCGCCCTTGAGGATGAGCTCCTCGTTGAGGGTGTCGAGCATCTCCAGGAAGGACATGTCGGGCGAGATGCCGTCCACCTCGTAGGTGGACATGGCACCGTCGGCGTCGGCGTTCTTCTGCCGCCAGACGCGCAGGGTGAGCTTCATGCGTAGCTCCGCTGAGTGGGGTGGACGTACTCGAAGACCAGGTCTTCCTTGTGCAGGGTGGGGGCCTCGCCCGTTCCCGTGAACTCCCAGGCCGCCGCGTAGGCGAACTCGTCGTCCCTGCGGGCCGCTTCGCCGTCGGGGGTCTGGGACTCCTCGCGGAAGTGGCCGCCGCAGGACTCGTTGCGGTGCAGGGCGTCGAGGCACATGAGCTCGGCGAGCTCCAGGTAGTCGACGATGCGGTTGGCCTTCTCCAGGGACTGGTTGAGTTCCTCGCCGGTGCCGGGGACCTTGATGCGCCGCCAGAACTCCTCGCGGAGCTCGGGGATGCGCTCCAGGGCCTTGCGCAGGCCTGCGTCGGTGCGGGCCATGCCGCAGAGCTCCCACATCAGCTCGCCGAGTTCACGGTGGAAGGAGTCGGGGGTGCGGTCGCCGTCGATGGAGAGGAGCAGGTTGAGGCGGTCCTCGGTCTCCGCCAGCACCTCCTGGACCACCGGGTGTTCGTCGGTCACCCGGTCCTGGTGCGGGTTGCGGGCCAGGTAGTCGTTGATGGTGGCCGGGAGGACGAAGTAGCCGTCGGCGAGCCCCTGCATCAGCGCGGAGGCGCCGAGGCGGTTGGCGCCGTGGTCGGAGAAGTTGGCCTCGCCGACCGCGAACAGGCCGGGGATCGTGGTCTGCAGGTCGTAGTCGACCCACAGGCCGCCCATCGTGTAGTGCACGGCGGGGTAGATCCGCATCGGCACCTCGTACGGGTTCTCCGCGGTGATCCGCTCGTACATGTCGAAGAGGTTGCCGTACTTCTCCTCGACCTTCTTGCGGCCCATCCGCCGGATCGCGTCGGCGAAGTCCAGGTACACGCCCTGGCCGCCGGGGCCGACACCGCGGCCCTCGTCGCAGACGTTCTTCGCGGCGCGGGAGGCGATGTCACGCGGGACGAGGTTGCCGAAGGACGGGTAGATGCGCTCCAGGTAGTAGTCGCGCTCGTCCTCGGGGATCTCGTTCGGCGGGCGGTTGTCGCCCTTGGCCCTGGGGACCCAGATACGGCCGTCGTTGCGCAGCGACTCGCTCATCAGGGTGAGCTTGGACTGGTGGTCGCCGGTGCGCGGGATGCAGGTGGGGTGGATCTGGGTGAAGCAGGGGTTGGCGAAGTAGGCGCCGCGCCGGTGCGCCCGCCAGATGGCGGTCGCGTTGGAGTTCATGGCGTTGGTCGACAGGTAGAAGACGTTGCCGTAGCCGCCGGAGGCGAGGACGACGGCGTCGGCGAAGTACGTGTCGATCCTGCCGGTGATCAGGTCGCGCGCCACGATGCCGCGGGCCCGGCCGTCCACGACGATCAGGTCCAGCATCTCGGTGCGCGGGTGCATCTCGATGTTGCCGGCGGCGATCTGCCGGGACAGCGCCTGGTAGGCGCCGAGCAGGAGCTGCTGGCCCGTCTGGCCGCGGGCGTAGAAGGTGCGGGAGACCTGGACGCCGCCGAAGGAGCGGGTGTCGAGCAGGCCGCCGTACTCGCGGGCGAACGGGACGCCCTGGGCCACGCACTGGTCGATGATCTCCACCGAGATCTGCGCCAGGCGGTGCACGTTGGACTCGCGGGCGCGGAAGTCGCCGCCCTTGACGGTGTCGTAGAACAGGCGGTGGATGGAGTCGCCGTCGTTGCGGTAGTTCTTCGCCGCGTTGATGCCGCCCTGGGCGGCGATGGAGTGGGCGCGGCGCGGGGAGTCCTGGTAGCAGAACTGGACGACGTGGTAGCCCTGTTCGGCCAGGGTGGCGCCCGCGGAGCCGCCGGCGAGGCCGGTGCCGACCACGATCACCGTGTGCTTGCGCCGGTTGGCCGGGTTGACCAGCTTGGCCTCGAAACGGCGCTTGTCCCAGCGCTCGTTGATCGGGCCGGACGGGGCCTTGGTGTCGACGACCGGCTCACCGGTCGCGTACTCGACGTAGGAGGTCATGTCAGCTCACCACTCCGGTCATGACGCCCACCGGGACGGCGATGAAGCCGGCCGTGAGCAGCAGTGCGAGAACGTTGGCGACGGTCTTCAGGGCGCGGTCGCGGGTGCGGCTGCCGACGCCGAGGGTCTGGGCGGCGCTCCAGAAGCCGTGCCGGATGTGCAGGCCGAGCGCCAGCATGGCGACGATGTAGATCACGTTGCCGTACCAGGTGGAGAAGGTGGCCACGATGTTCTGGTACGGGTGGCCCGGCTGGAAGCCGGAGTGCACGGTGCCGGTGGTCAGGTCGAGGATGTGCCAGACGATGAACAGGCCGAGGATGATCCCGCCCCAGCGCATGGTGCGGGTGGCGTAGCTCGCCCGGGGCTTCGAGTGCACGTACTTGCTGGGCCTCGCCCTGATGTCGCGGCGGCTGAGCTGGTACGCGGAGACGCCGTGGGCGACGACCGCGACCACGAGGACGATCCGGACGAGCCAGAGCGTCCACTCGTAGTGCATGAACGGTTCGCCGAGGGTGCGCAGCCAGTGTGCGTAGTGGTTGAACTCACCGGCCCCGAAGAAGATCTTCAGGTTTCCGATCATGTGGACGACCAGGTACAGCAGCATGATCAGGCCGCTGACCGCCATCACGGTCTTCTTGCCGACGGTCGAGCCCCACACGGTGCGTGCCATGGACGGCCGTCGGTCCGTCCGCGTTGCCAGTGCCATGACTCCGCACGGTAGGGCCTTTGGTCCCCATCGGTCCAAGACATGGAATGGCTCGATTCGATAGGGAACACCTATGAAGGGCTATGCTGGGGGTGTGCAGTTCCAGCAGCTCCAGTACTTCGTGGCGGTCGCCGAGACCCGGCACTTCACCCGGGCCGCCGAGCTGGTCCATGTGGCGCAGCCGTCGCTGTCCCAGCAGATCAAGGCGCTGGAGCGGGAGTTGGGTGCGGATCTGTTCCTGCGGGCGCGGGGCAACATCACACTCACCGACGCGGGTGAGGCGCTGCTGCCGCTGGCGCGGCGGATCCTCGCGGACGCGGACACGGCGCGGCACGAGGTGCAGGAGCTGGTGCAGCTGCGGCGCGGGCGGGTGCGGCTGGGGGCCACCCCCAGTCTGTGCACGGGTCTGCTGCCGGACGTGCTGCGTGCCTTCCACGACCGGTATCCCGGCATCCGGCTGCTGATCGAGGAGGGCGGCTCGCACGATCTGGTGCGGGAGCTGGCGCGCGGCGCCCTCGACCTCGCCCTGGTGGTGTTTCCTCTGCCCACCCCCTCCCCCGCGCTGACCACGGTGGAGTTGCTGCGCGAGGACCTGGTGGTGGTCTCGTCACCGGAGGCGCCCGTGCCCGGCGGCCCGGGGCGGCGGACGGTGCGCATCGCCGACCTGGAGGGCGAGCGCCTGGTGATGTTCCGGCACGGGTACGACCTGCGGGAGCTGACGGTCGCCGCGTGCCGTGCCGAGGGGTTCGAGCCGGACCTCGCGGTCGAGGGCGGTGAGATGGACGCGGTGCTGGGGTTCGTGCGGGCGGGTCTGGGCGTCGCCGTCGTGCCGCGTATGGTGGCGACCCGTTCCGGCCGCGGCCTGCGGGTCACTCCGCTGGCCCGGCCCGGGCTGCACCGTACGATCGCGCTGGCCCACCGCAGCGATGTGGCTCCGCCTCGGGCGGCTCGTGAGCTGCAGCGGATGCTGCTGGAGCGGTGAGGGCTGGTTTTCTCGCCCCCGCCGCCCCTGCCCGTCCCGTCCCTGGGGCTCCGCCCCCAGGCCCCGGGGAGAGCGTGTTCGGCTGCGGGTGCGTCGTGGCCGGCCGCGCCCACGATGGGGATCCCCCCTGCTCGTCAAGAGCTTGGGGGAGGAGCCGCATATCGAAACGGCCCCGCGCCCCTGAGGCCCCTTCGGGGCCCGGGGCGGAGCCCCGCACAGGCACCTCCGCTCAGCCCGTCGCGTCCGCCAGTGCCAGTTCGTGGAGGCGTTCCGGTGGGCCCGGGCGGGCGTAGTACCAGCCCTGGGCCGTGTCGCAGCCGAGTACGCGGAGTTGTTCGGCCTGGGCGCCCGTCTCCACGCCCTCCACCGTCACCGCCAGGTCCAGGCTGTGGGCGAGGGCCACGATGCCCTCGACGATCTTGAGGTCGACGGGGTCGGCCGGGAACCGCTGCATGCTCTGGGTGAAGGAACGGTCCAGCTTGAGGACGCTCACCGGCAGTCGGCGCAGGTTGGCCAGGTTGGAGTAGCCGGTGCCGAAGTCGTCCAGGGCGATGTCGACGCCCATCTCGGCCAGCCGCCGCAGGGGTTTGAGCAGGTCGTCGTCCGCGCCGATCAGCGCCGACTCGGTGACCTCCAGGCAGAGGGCGTCCGGCTGCACGCCCGTGCGCTCCAGGATCTCGACGGTGTCCTGGACGAGACCGGGGTGGTGGAGCTGGCAGGGCGAGAGGTTGACGTTGATGCGCAGGGGGCCCGCGGACTCGGCGTCGTGCAGCTCCCGCCACTCGCGGGCCTGACGTACCGACTGCTCCATGACCCAGCGGCCCAGCGGGACGATCAGCCCGGTGTGCTCGGCGAGCGGGATGAACCGGTCGGGGCCGAGGATGCCGTGCTGCGGATGCAGCCACCGCACCAGCGCCTCGGCACCCCGTACGCTGCCGTCGCCGAGGTGCACCAGCGGCTGGTACTCGATGAAGAACTCGCCCCGGTCCAGGGCCGTCGGCAGCGCCGTGGTCAGCCCGTGCCGGGTGATGGCGCGGGCGTCGGCCTCGGGGTCGGCGAGCTCGAAGCGGTTGCCGCCGGCCGACTTGGCCCGGTACATGGTGATGTCCGCGCTGCGCAGCACCTCCGCCGCGTTGCGCTCCCCCACCGGGCCCTCGACGACGCCGATGCTGCCGCGCACGGTCAGCTCGCGGCCTTCGATACGGATGGGCGCGACGAGCGCGTTCATGATGCGGGCGGCGAGCTCGTCGGCCTCGTGCCGGGTGTCGGTCCCGGTGGTCAGCGCGACGAACTCGTCGCCGCCGAGCCGCGCGACCATCTCGCCGGGCGCTGTCGCGCACGCCTGCAGCCGGTCGGCGACCTCGACGAGCAGCCGGTCGCCGGCCGCGTGCCCGAGGCTGTCGTTGATGGTCTTGAAGCCGTCCAGGTCGAGGTAGCACAGGCCGAACCGCCGGCCCTCGCCCGCGTTCAACGCCTTCTCCAGCCGCTCGAAGAACAGCGTGCGGTTGGGCAGGCCGGTCAGCGCGTCGTGCGTGGCCTCGTAGCGCAGGCGGAGGTTGAGCAGCCGCCGCTCGGTGGTGTCCTCCATCAGGGCGAGCTGGTACTGGGGGTTGCCGTCGGCGTCGCGGAGGAGGGAGACGGTCAGGTTGGTCCACAGGACCGTTCCGTCGGGGCGGTAGAAGGCCTTCTCCACGTGGTAGTGCTCGCGTTCGCCGCGCACCAGCTCCTCGTACAGCCGCCACACCTGCGGCGCGTCGTCGGCGTGCGTCCAGTCGCGTACGTTGCGGCCGCGCATGCTCTGTTCGGAGCCGCCGAACATGCGCAGCAGCGCGCCGTTGACCTGCAGGACGTTGCCCTCGAGGTCGGCGATGCCGATGCCTATCGCCGCGCCCTCGAAGACCGCGCGGAAGCGCGCCTCGCTGGTGTGCAGCGCCTGCGCGACCACGCCCTGGGCGCGCAGCGCGGCCTGCGCGATCGCCTCCTGCTCGGCCAGTGTCCGCTCGCGCAGCGCCCGCGCGAAACCGGCGGCCATCGCGTGCTGCAGCCGGGAGGAGCGCGCCCGCAGGTCCTCCTGGTCGCCGCCCTCCCCGCAGTAGAGCACGAGGTAGGCGTCGAGGCAGTCCAGCGTGCGGCTGAGCGCCTCGGGCGCGGTGCAGTGCGCGTCGACCAGCGCGGCGCCGACCGCCTCGCCCTCCGCGGCGTCGAAGGCCCTGGCCAGCAGCGCCCCGCTCAGGCGGCGAGCGAGCGGCAGGAGTCGTTCCTCGAACTCCGGGCGGGTCAGCGACGTGGAGGTCACCGGGAAGACCGCCCGGCTCCAGATCGCCGTCAGCCGGCGCAGTCTGCCCTCCGGCCCGTCCGGTTCCGCGCTCACGCCGTACGCCCCATGCCGGCGAAACCGGAGAAGGCGTACGGGTCCTCGTCCTCCGGTGCCGTACGAGGCCGCCAGGACGCCATCGGCACCAGCCCGGGTTCCACCATGTCGTACCCCTCGAAGAACCGCGCGATCTCGTCACGCGAGCGCATGATCAGCGGGTTGCGGATGTCCTTGTAGACGTCGACCACGGACTCGCTCCGCTCCTCGGGGAGCGGGATTCCCTCGTGCGAGGCGTGCGTGAGAACGAGCAGGCTGCCGGGCGCGAGCGCGTCGCGCAGCTGGGCCACCACCTTGTAGGGGTCGTCCGCGTCTTCCACGAAGTGCAGTATGGCAACGAGAAGCAGCGCGACTGGCCGATTCGGGTCGATCAGCCGTCGCACCGGGGGGCTTTCGAGGATTTCCCGGGGCTTGCGCAGATCGGCCGCGACCACGTCCGCGTCGTCGTTGCCCTCGAGGACCGCCTGGCTGTGGGCGACGGCCACCGGGTCGTGGTCGACGTACACCACGCGCACGCCGGGACGGGCGGCCTGGGCGACCTCGTGCACGTTGCCGAAGGTGGGGATGCCGGAGCCGATGTCGAGGAACTGCGTGATGCCCTCGTCCAGGGCGAAGTCCACGGCGCGGCGCATGAACGCCCGGTTCGCCTGCATGATCTTGGGCAGGCCCG
The DNA here is from genome assembly GCF_054366325.1 of Streptomyces sp. JNUCC 63. Lineage (NCBI taxonomy): Bacteria > Bacillati > Actinomycetota > Actinomycetes > Kitasatosporales > Streptomycetaceae > Streptomyces > Streptomyces sp. JNUCC 63. Next base: position 775,323 of record NZ_CM135963.1, read on the forward strand.
GCATGGACTCCATGGCCTTGCGGGCCGCTTCCCGGTCCACCTCGAAGTTGTGCGAACCGCCCAGGTAGTAGTCGTAGATACGAGCGACGCTCGGCACCGAGATGTCGATACTCCGTGGGGCCCAGGCGGGGCGCTCCATCTGTCTCTCCAGGGCGTAGGCGATCCGGTGTTCGAGCCGAAGGCTACTGATCGCCCGCCAACAGGGCGAGCGGAAACGGAAATTGACATCCGTTCCCGGTCACCACCTGCGGCTGCGGCCCGCTCTTCGCGCCCGCATCACGGCGGATTGCCACGATGTGCGCACACGGCGGACCGCCCCCTCCGTGCGGCGCGGAGGGGGCGGCCGGTCTGCCCTGACCTGAGAAGGCGATCTACTTCGGCGCGCCGATCGGCTTGCCGTCGGGCGAGACGGCGAACCAGGTGCCGCCGACGCCCTGACCGTTGACGTCCCCGGGCTTCTTGTCCCCGGAGAAGGTGTAGATGGGCCAGCAGCCGATGGACATCTGCTTGACTCCGTCCGGCCGGGTGAAGGGCATCAGGCCCTTCTTCACGATGCCCTTGACGTCGTTCTCGGCGACGGGCGCCACGGCCGGCCACTTCTCCAGGCAGGAACCGGTGCAGGCGGAGACCGACTTCGGCCACGCCTGGTCCTTGGTGAAGCGGTAGACCGTCATGCCGTTCTTGTCGACGATGATGTCGCCCAGCTCGGTCTTCTTCACCGACAGGCCCGGCAGGCTCGCCAACGAGGCCTTCTTGCCGTCGGGCGCCAGGGCGAACCACTTGTCGTTCACGCCCTGGCCCCTGGTCTCACCGGCCTGGGTGTCCTTGGCATAGCGGTACGCGGGCCAGCCGCCGATCGTCAGCTGCTTGGTGCCGTCGGAGCGGGTGACCTCGCCGAGCAGGGCCTTGTCGACGCCGGCGCCGGCGGTGGCGTCGCCGGCGGGAACGGGCGGCCAGGCCGTGGCGCAGTCGCCGTCGCAGTTGGACTTGGGGGGCTCGGCCGTGTCCGCGTCGAAGCGGTACAGGGTCATCCCGGCGCTGTCGGTCACCACCTTGCCCAGTTCCGCGTTGGCGGAGACCGCGAGCTGTCCGGCGGACTTCGACGCGCCCGCGGAGCCCTGCTGGCCGTCGGCGCCGTAGCCGTTGCCGGCACCGGCCCCGGTGCCGGTACCCGTTCCGGAGCTGCCGAAGCCGCCCGCCGCGGCCGTCGCACCCACGTTCTGGCTGCCCGCCGAAGGGGTTTCCTGACCGCATGCCGTCGTCAGCGCCAGCACAGCCGCGGCAGTCGCCACGAGTGAGGCGCTCCGCCAGGAGGTGTTCATCGTCAACTCCCATAATCCCAAGGGTGTCGCAGCGCCCTGCTGCGCCGCCGCACGACACTGGGTACGCATGGGCGTGCCGGTTGTGTTCAACGGCGGCGCGAATTTCTTTACGGAACCTGTGACACGTTCCGGGCGACCCGTACGCGCGTACCCGTCCACGGCGACGCGCCGACCGACCGATCAAACCCTCTGACCTGCAGCTTCCCACCTTCGAGGCAATCCACGGGCACCGCGGCGTGCCCCGGTCCGCCAGAGCTCATGATCTCGCTCGTGCATGGAGTGCATCGACCCGAACCGACCCGATTCGCCCTGACGCTGCGGATGTTGGCGCCGGCAGTCCTGGCCTGGGCGTGCGTGGGCGGGCAGGCCGTCCCGGCCGCTGCCGACGCCTGCGCGTACGTCTCCACGGGCCCGGACGCAGTGGTGGCGGTGTCGGCGGCCGGCGGCGGCCCCTGGCCCCCGCTGCCACCGCCGTGCCCGCAGCCGACGCCGCCTCCCCCGCCCTCCCCGAGTCCCGCGCCGACCCCGACACCGACTCCCACTCCCACTCCCACTCCCACTCCCGAGCCTCCCCCGCCGAAGCCCGCTCCCCGGCCGGCACCACCGAAGCCGAGGCCCACCCCGGCACCCGAGCCTCCACCGCCCCCGCGTCCGGCCCCCGCGGCCCCGCAGCCCCGGCCCACACCCCCGCCGCCCCCGCCTCCGTCGCCTCCGGCCCCGAAACCGGCACCCGAGCCCCGCCCCTCCGTGGCGCCGGTGACCTACCCGCGCCACCACCCCCAGCCGTCCCGGCCGACGCCGCGGCACAGCCCGTCGCCGATCACCTACGTCCTGCTCATCGCGGTGCCCGCACTGGCCGCCGTCGCCGCGCTCCGCCCGCGCTGACCCCTGGAGGAACCCTTTGTCGGAATGGCTTGTTCTCACCCTGGCGATGCTGGCCGCCTGCGTGGTGGTCGTCGTCATCACCCTCGTGCGGCACCGTACGAAGGCCGAGGACGACGATCCCACCGAGACCCCGGACGTCATCGAGTACATGACGATGTGGATCGGCGTGGTGTACGCCATCGTGCTGGGCCTGGCCATCGCCGGTGTCTGGGAGGCGCGCGTCGCCGCCCAGGACCACGTCCAGGCGGAGGCCCAGGCGCTGCACGAGATCTCCGAGCGCGTCCGCGTCTACCCGCCCGACGTCCGCGACCGGATCCGCGGCGACGTCAACGCCTACGTCGGACACGTCGTCACCACCGAGTGGAAGAGCATGGCCGACCACGGCCAGGTCACCGGACGGGGCGACGCGCTGCTCGCCCGCGTCCGCGCCGACGTCACCGACTACCGGCCGAAGTCGGACTTCGAGGCGCAGGCCTACCAGCCGCTGGTGGACCAGGTGGCCGTCGCCGCCCAGGCCCGCACCGCACGCGCCGACTCCACCGGACCGACGATGCCGGGCGTGGTGTGGTTCGGGCTGCTCTCGGGGGCCGTCGTCACCATCGGGATGGTGTTCGCGCTGCAGATCCGGCGCACGCCACGGGAACTGGTCCTCGCGGGGCTTTTCTCCGCGCTGATCGCCTTCCTGCTCTTCCTGATCTGGGACTTCGACGCGCCCTACAGCCGCGGGGTGTCGGCGACGGCCGGTCCCTTCCTGGCCCTGTTCCCGCACCTCACAGGCTGACGGGCTGACAGATCCTCAGTCCCGTCCCCCGCCCGCAGGAACGCCGTCCCCTGTGCAGCCCACAGCGTTGCCCCGTTCGCCCGGGTGCGATCGCGCCGCGGCGCACATCTCCCTAGCGTTTCGATCATCGAGGTGCATTTCCGGCACAGGCGGAAAGGGTCCGCAACTGCTCCTCGGGGACCGGAGGATCCATCATGCGCGTAATACGCGTCGTCTCGGCCGCACTGCTGGGGCTCAGCGCCCTCGCCTTCTCCGCACCGGCCGCCGTCGCCAGCGGCGGTGCCCTCCACTCCTACGGCGGCGGCGACAGCCGCTCCTACGGGGGCGGAGGCGGTGACGAGGACCGCTCCGGCGGAGGCGGCCGCTCCTACGGCGGCGGAGGCGGCTACGGCCGCTCCGACGACGGAGATGACGACGAGGGCCGTTCCGGCGGTCGCGGCGGACACAGGCCGGAGCACCTCCATCATGGCGTCCGAGCGGGCGAGGGCGGGACCATCGCCGGTTTCGACCTCAAGGAGGTCGGAATGGGCACCGCGCTCATCGCCGGCTCGGTCGGCGCGGCGTACTACCTCTCCCGTCGCCGTACCGGCGAGGAAGGGAGCACCGCCTGACGGCGCTCCCTTCCTCGGCACAGGACTTCGCCCCGGACCTCTCCAGGTCCGGGGCGAAGTCCTTGCGACATACGGAGGGATCCGGCCTCCGCGCGGGCGGAGACCGGATCCCGGGGACTGCGGCGGGTGCCGTCAGAGACCCTTGTCGGTGCGCCGGTGGCGCAGCCAGAACACGCCGCCGCCGACGGCGCCCGCGGTCAGCAGCCCGCCGCCGATGGCCATGTCGGCCGGTGCGGCACCGGTGATGGTGCCGCCGCCGACGCCGCCCCGGACCCCGCCGGCGACGGTGAAGGCCCCTGGGCGGATCAGCCTCCGGCCGTCGCACTCGGTCGTGACGTCGTACCTCCCGGGGTGGACGTTCTCGCGGATGATCGCGATGCCCCTCGCTCTCTCGCCGGCGGCGTTGACCGGCCGCAGCGGCGTCCTCGGGAAGGCGTGCGACTCCATGACACCGCCGTTGCGGCAGCCTTCGACCGTGACCGCCAGCTGCCCGCCGCGGGCGATCACGCCGGGGATGGCCACGATGTTGCGGATGCCGCCCGGGCCGCGGCCGAAATCACCGCCAGGACCAAAGTCCGGGCCGAAGCCCGGGCCGAAGCCGCCTCGGCCACCACCGAATTCGCCGAACTCGCCGAACCCGCCACCCGGGCCCCGCCCGTGCTCGTGGAAACGCCGCCCGTGCTCGTTGAACTCGCCGAACCCGCCACCCGGGCCCCGCCCGTGCTCGTGGAAACGCCGCCCGTGCTCGTTGAACTCGCCGAATCCGCCGCCCGGGCCGCGCCCCCGGCCCTCGCCGCCGAACCCGCCCACCCCGCCGAACCCGCCCACCCCGCCGTAGCCGGGACCGACGCCCGGCCCCACTCCGGGCCCGACCCCAGGACCCACTCCGGGCCCGACCCCAGGTCCTACTCCGGGCCCCACCCCGGGACCCACCCCAGGTCCTACTCCGGGCCCCACCCCAGGTCCTACTCCGGGCCCCACCCCCGGACCCACCCCCGGGCCCACTCCAGGCCCCACCCCCGGCCCTACCCCCGGACCCACTCCAGGCCCGCCCCCCTGGCCCGCTCCGGGCCCCACCCCCACCCCGCCGTCCCGGGTGATCCCCGGCAGAACGCCGCCCTTCGCCACGGCCGCCGGGGCGGCGAGCCCGACGGTGGCGACCGCCGCGGCCAGCACCGCCAAGGGCGCCGAGAGGGTACGAGCAGTACGCATGTGATCCTCCCGGAAGGCGCCCCGGGGACCCGTACCCGGACGATCGGCGCGACAGCACCTCCCGGAAAAACCCTCGGATGCCCTGCGCGGATACGCATTTCGGCGCTCGCCCGTCCTGGTGAGCGAACACCGCGAAAAAATCACCCCGTTGAATGTCCCCGCAGGTCACGGTCAGTCAGGAATGACCCGTACGGCGCGGCTCGGATGGCGCACAAGAAAGGAGCGGGACACCCGTTCGTGTCCACCCCGTCGCCGGTCATGCGCTCCGCGCTTAGCGTTCTTGTATGCGCGAATGACACGGCGACGGCCGCGTCGGGAAGGGATGGTGAATGTCTGTGAGCGAGCGGTCCGCCGAGGAGGAGCGGGAGACACGGAAGAAGCGCCCACCATGGGGCGTGATAGCGCTCGTTCTGCTGACCGGACTCGCCCTCATCCGCAACGGTTCGGGGGAGTTCGACGTCGGCCCGCCGCAACCCGCGACGGCGGCCGCGCCCGACGCGAGCCGTACGCCGGGCTCCTTGACCACGGGCCCTGTCCCTCAGGCCCTGTCCCGCTCGGTGCCCGACCGGATCAGGATCCCCGTGATCCAGGTCGACGCGCCCGTGACACCGGTCGGTGTGGACGCGGACGGCTGGGTCGCCGCGCCGCCGCCGGAGAACCCGAATCTGGCCGGCTGGTTCAACGGTGCGGTCACGCCGGGAGAAAAGGGGACCGCCGTCATCGACGGCCATGTAGACAACTCGGCGGGTCCCGCGGTGTTCTACGGACTCGGCGCCGTGAAGAAGGGGAACCACGTCGAAATCCACCGGCAGGACGGAAAAACCGCCGTATTCGAGGTGTACGGCGTCGAGGTGTTCGCGAAGAACGACTTTCCCGGCGACCGCGTGTACGGCTCGAAGGGCACGCCGGAGCTGCGGGTCATCACCTGCGGCGGCGGTTACAACGAGGCGACCGGATATCAGGGAAACGTCGTCGTCTTCGCCCGCCTGGCCGGGGTCGGCTGAGCGGACCCCGGCCGGGCGGGAACCGGTCAGGTGTAGGTCCGGCGCGGCACGGTGAAGTGGTAGCCCTCGTCCAGCAGTTTCGGAAGGTACGTGCGCAGCGCGCGGACGGTCTGGGTGCGCTCGCCCCCGGCGTCGTGGGAGAGCACCACGACCCCGGAGCCCGCTCCGTGCTCGACGCGCTCGACGATGGTGCCGGTGCCCGGGGTGGTCCAGTCGAGGCTGTCGACCGTCCAGGCCAGCGGTTCCATGCCCAGCTCGGCCTCCACCTGGAAGACCGTCCGGTTCCAGGCGCCGTAGGGGGCGCGGAACCACTGGGGCCGCTGCCCGTACGCCTTCTCGATGACGTCGCAGGTGCTCTCCAGCTCCGAGCGGACCTGACGTCGGGTGCGCTCGGTGAGCAGCGGGTGGGTCCAGGTGTGGTTGCCGACGGCGTGGCCCTCGTCGGCCATCCGGGCCAGCAGGTCCCGGTTCCAGTCGGCCATCTCGCCGCACACGAAGAAGGTCGCCCGGACGTCGTACTTCGCGAGGGTGTCCAGGATGTGCGGGGTGTAGTCGGGGTTGGGGCCGTCGTCGAACGTCAGCAGCATGGTGCGGCCGCGGCCGGACATGCGCAGGATCGGCGCGCGCCGTACGGGGATGGTCAGGGGCTCGTGCGACCGGCCGTCACCGGCCATGGGCAGGAGGCGGTAGACGGAGGGGTTGAGGACGCGGCGCGCCTGGGGGCCCGCGGCAGGAGCGGGCCCGGAGGAGCCGGAGAGCAGCAGACCGGCCGTGCCGGCCGCTCCCGCCGCCCCGAGAGCGGCGGCCCCGGCGAGCAACGCCCGGCGCCGCGTGAGCAACTGATCCTTCTGCATGACTCAACAGTGACCGGCCCGCCACTCCTCCACGGGTAGGGCGGCACGAAAGCACCCGCCCGGCCCAGTGCCCCCGGTCGGCGGCGCGGCGGCCTCAGCGGTGGCGCACGAGCGGGAACGGCAGCGTCTCGCGGATGGTCAGGCCGGTGAGGAACATGACCAGCCGGTCGACGCCGAGGCCGAGTCCGCCGGTGGGCGGCATGGCGTATTCGAGGGCGTCGAGGAAGTCCTCGTCCAGCTCCATCGCCTCCGGGTCTCCCCCTGCGGCGAGCAGGGACTGGGCGGTGAGGCGGCGGCGCTGTTCGACGGGGTCGGTGAGCTCGGAGTAGGCGGTGCCGAGTTCGGTGCCGAAGGCGACGAGGTCCCAGCGTTCGGCGAGCCGTGGGTCGGTGCGGTGCTGCCGGGTGAGCGGGGAGACGTCGGTCGGGAAGTCCTTGTAGAAGACGGGCGGTCCGGTCCGCTCCTCCACCAGCCGTTCGTACATCTCCAGGACGATCTCGCCGGGGGTGTCGTCGGCGGTGTACGGCACGCCGGCGCGGTCGCAGTGCCGGCGCAGTGCCGCCGGGTCGGTGCCGGGGCCGATCTCCTCCCCGAGCGCCTCGGAGATCGCGCCGTGCACGGTTTTGACCGGCCAGGGCCCGGAGATGTCGTACTCGGTGCCGTCCTTGTGGGCGATCGGACGGCCGAAGGCGGCGGTGGCGGCGCCCTGGATCAGTTCGCGGGTGAGGTCGAGCATCACGTCGTAGTCGGCGTACGCCTGGTAGGCCTCCAGCATCGTGAACTCGGGGTTGTGCTTGTGGGAGACGCCCTCGTTGCGGAAGGTGCGGCCCATTTCGAAGACCTTCTCCAGGCCGCCCACGCACAGGCGCTTGAGGTAGAGCTCGGGGGCGATGCGCAGGTACAGGTCGAGGTGGTAGGCGTTGATGTGGGTGGTGAAGGGGCGGGCGTTGGCGCCGCCGTGGATCCGCTGCAGCATCGGGGTCTCGACCTCGAGGAAGCCGCGGTCGAGCAGTCCCTGGCGCAGGGCCTGTACGGCGGTGGAGCGGACGCGGACGGTCTCGCGGGCCTCGGGGCTGGTGACCAGGTCGAGGTAGCGCATGCGCACCCTGGCCTCGGGGTCGGTCAGGCCCCGGCGTTTGTCGGGCAGGGGGCGCAGGCACTTGCCGAGCAGTCGCCAGGAGGTGACGAAGACCGTGGGTTCGCCCTTGTCGCTTCTCCCGGCCCGGCCGGTGGCGGTGATGTGGTCGCCGATGTCGGTGTCGGCGGTGAAGCGGTCCAGGGCGGCAGGTCCGGTCCGGTCGCGGGTGAGGGCGAGTTGGTGGTCGCCGGACCAGTCGCGCAGGACGACGAAGACGATGCCGCCGAAGTCGCGGACGAGCAGGATGCGACCGGCGACGGTGACCTGCTCGCCCTCGCGGATCTCGGCGAGGGTGCGGGTGCGGGCCTCGGCGCCCACCGGGTACGGGTCGGTGCCGGCCGCGCGCAGCCTCTCGAGCCTGGCATGCCGGACGCGGACCTGTTCGGGCAGGCCGGCCGGCGGCTCGCCGGGGCCGACGCGTTGCTCCTCGTCGAGGCCGAGCGCCGTCAGCGGGGGCAGGCCCTCGGTGGTGGCCGGCCGCGGTCCGGTCCCGGGGCGGCCCTTGCCCCGGAGCTTGCGCAGCGAGGGCACGGAGACGAAGCCCTCGGCGATGCCGGAGGCCAGGCCGATCCGGGCGAGGGAGGCGGTCTCGCCGTAGCAGAGGAAACGCGGGTACCACTCGGGACGGTACTTGGCGTTGGACCGGTACAGGGCCTCCAGTTGCCACCAGCGGGAGAAGAACAGCAGCAGGCGGCGCCACAGGCGCAGCACCGGTCCGGCCCCGATGCGGGCGCCCTCCTCGAACGCCGAGCGGAACACCGCGAAGTTCAGCGAGATGCGGCGCACGCCGAGTTTCGGGGCGGCCGCGCACAGTTCGGCGACCATGAACTCCATGACGCCGTTGGGTGCGGTGCGGTCGCGGCGCATCAGGTCCAGGGAGACGCCGTCGCGACCCCAGGGGACGAAGGAGAGCAGGGCGAGCAGCCGGCCCTGGGGGTCGAGGGCCTCGGCCAGGAGGCAGTCGCCGTCGGCGGGGTCGCCCAGGCGGTCCAGGGCCATGGAGAAGCCGCGTTCGGTCTCGGTGTCGCGCCAGGCGTCGGCCTTGTCGATCACCCCCTCCATCTCGGCGTCGGTGAGGGCCGCGTGCCGGCGGACGCGGCAGGTGGCGCCGGTGCGGCGGACGCGGTGCACGGCCTGCCGGGTCACGCGCATGTCCCGGCCGTCGAGGTCGAAGTCGGCGATGTGCACGATGGCCTCGTCGCCGAGCTGGAGGGCGCCGAGTCCGGCGCGGGCGTAGGTCGTGGCGCCCTCCTCGGAGGCGCCCATGACGGCGGGTGTCCAGGCGTAGCGGCGGGCCACGTCCAGCCAGGCGGCGATCGCATGCGGCCAGGCCTCGCGGTCGCCGACGGGGTCGCCGCTGGCCAGGCAGACGCCGGCCTCGACGCGGTAGGTGACGGCGGCCTTGCCGCTGGGCGAGAAGACGACGGCCTTGTCGCGGCGGGTGGCGAAGTAGCCGAGGGAGTCGTCCTCGCCGTAGGCCTTGAGCAGGGCGCGGATGCGTGGTTCCTCGTCGCCGTGCAGGGCCGCCTCCAGGCGCTGGGAGCGGAACAGTGTGGCGGCGGCGTTGAGCAGGGCGAGCGCGCCGAACAGGCCGAGCAGGAAGGTGACCGGGCGGGGTGGGCGGCCGTCGAAGTCGCGGGCGGAGACCAGTCCGCCCATGACCCGGTTGGCGGACCACGCCAGGTGCAGGTCGGGCGGCAGCGTGCCGGGGAAGAGCGCGACCAGGCCCCAGCCGACCAGGATCGCCGCCGCGAGCCCGGCGACGAGCACGGCGAGCGCCCGCCACCAGGAGCCGCGGCGGGAGGCGGCGTAGAACTCCCCTCTGGCCGCGATCAGCACGAGCAGCGCGAGGCCGCACAGGACGAGGGAGGGCACCGACTCGGCGTACTCGCCGACCGCCAGGCCGAGGCCGTCGCCGAGGATCACCAGGCCCAGGTAGGCGACGACCAGCCACCAGGCGACTTTCTTGCGGGCGGCGGTCGCGCCGGCCAGCAGGAAGAGGAAGACCGCGTAGGCGAGGTTGACGCTGACCGGGACCAGGAACAGGTCCAGGACGCGGACGACCGGGCGGAGCAGGACGCGCAGCGGGGCGATGAGATCGAGCAGCGCGCACAGCAGGCCCAGGGCGCCGAAGAAGGTGGCGAAGTCTTCCGGCACCTTGCCGAGGAACCGGTTCCGCTTCGGCGGCCGGGCGGGTTCGGCGGCGCCCCTGGGCGGGGCGGCGCCGGCGATGGTGGTCATGGCTCGGACTGGGTGGCGCTCATGGTTCCGACTCTAGGAACCCCGCGCGCGGGGCGCCCGTCGAGAGGGTCCCGTACGGGGGCGGGAAGCGGGGGTTCCGTTAGCCTCGCAGGCGTGACGGAACAGCACGGGCAGCACGAGCGGGACGAGCGGGACGAGCAGCGGGTGCACCGGTTCGAGCGGGGGACGGACGGGCCGAAGGTCATCGTCGTCGGTGTGGACGGCTCCGGCTCCTCGATGCGGGCCGCCGCGTATGCCGCCGGTCTCGCCCGGCGGCAGGGCGCGCTGCTCGCCGTGGTGTACGTGCAGCCGGCACTGACGGCGGGGGCGGCGCTGGGCGCGCCGGTGGTAGGGACGACCCACGAGATCGCCGAGGACCTCGTGCAGCAGATCCGGGAGGCGGCCGAGCGGCTGAAGGGGATATTCGAGGTCCGCTGGGAGTTCCACACGTTCCGCGGCGACCCGTACAACGGCCTGGTGAGGGCCGCCGACGAGCTGAAGGCGGACGCGGTGGTGGTGGGCGCCTCCGAGCAGGCCGGTCACCGGATCATCGGCTCGGTCGCGGTACGCCTGGTCAAGGCGGGACGATGGCCGGTGACGGTGGTGCCGTAGCCCAGTGGGGCGAACCGGCTGCCGCCCCTGCGCGGTCCGGTCGCGTACGAGGCGGTCTTCCGTGCCCGGCGGCGCTGAGCCATCATGATCCGCCGTCAGCCGTTTGCCGTATGCGAGAGGTGAGGCGCATGGCCGGGCTCCGGGCGGGTGAGGGCATTCTCCGCCGTAAACCCATCGAACACATCGAGGAGACGGAAGCAGGCGAGGGGCCGCGGCTGGAGCGGTCGCTGGGGCTGTGGCAGCTGACCGCGATCGGTGTGGGCGGCATCATCGGCGCCGGCATCTTCACCCTCGCCGGTACGGTGGCCAACGGCACGGCGGGTCCGGCGGTGCTGGTGTCCTTCCTCATCGCGGGCGTGGCCAGTGCGGCGGCCGCCCTGTCGTACGCCGAGTTCGCGGGCCTGATCCCGAAGGCGGGCTCGGCCTACACCTACGGCTACGCGGTGCTCGGCGAGTTCGCCGGCTGGTTCATCGGCTGGGACCTGCTGCTCGAGTACACGGCGATCGTGGCGGTGGTCGCGATCGGCATCTCCGGCTACTTCAGCTTCCTCGTCGAGGACATGGGCGCGCATCTGCCGGCCTGGATGCTGGGCGCGCCCGGCACCGGCCCCGGGCACAAGGTGGACCTGTTCGCGGCGATCCTGTGCCTGCTGATCGCCTGGCTGCTGACCCTCGGCATCCGCAGCGCGGCCCGTTTCGAGACCCTCGTGGTGGGGCTGAAGGTGCTGGTCGTACTGGTGGTGATCCTGGTCGGCGTCTTCCACATCAACACCGCCAACTACCACCCGTTCTTCCCCTACGGCGTCGGCGGGGCGTTCACCGGCGCGGCGACGGTGTTCTTCGCGGTCTTCGGCTACGACGCGATGTCGACGGCGGCCGAGGAGTCCAAGGACGCGCGGCGGCACATGCCGAAGGCGATCATCTACTCGCTGGCGATCGCCATGGTGCTGTACGTGGCGGCCTGTCTGGTGCTGACCGGCATGCAGAACTACAAGTACATCAACAAGGAGAGCGGCTTCTCGACCGCGTTCAAGTCGGTGGGGCTGAGCCGGCTGGCGGACCTGATCGCGGTGGGCGCGATCATCGGCATCCTCACCGTGATGTTCACATTCATGCTGGGCGTGACCCGGGTGTGGTTCTCCATGTCCCGGGATGGGCTGCTGCCCAAGTGGTTCGCGAAGACGCACCCCACGCGGCACGTGCCGACGCGCGTGACGTGGATCGTCGGGGTGGCGTCGGCCGCCATCGCCGGCTTCCTGCCGATCGCGGAGGCGGCCGAACTGACCAACATCGGCATCCTGCTGGCGTTCGTGGTGGTGTGCACGGCGGTGATCGTGCTGCGCTACCGGCAGCCGGACCTGCCGCGCGGTTTCCGTACCCCGTGGATGCCGTTCGTGCCGGCGCTGGGTGTGGTCTTCTCGCTCTGGCTGATCACGTTCCTGAAGTGGGAGACCTGGGTGCGGTTCGCCGTGTGGTTCCTGATCGGGTGCGTGATCTACTTCGGGTACTCGTACAAGCGCTCGGAGTTGGCCAGGCGTTAGCGGGGCGGGCGCCAGGCGCCGGCGGGCCGGGAGCGTACGGAGGATGTCCGTGACGATCTCGTTGAGGACCTCCGGTCGCTCCAGGTTCGGGTGGTGCGCGGTGCACTCGATCGTCACGGAGCGGCCGTCGGGGAATGCCCGGGTCGAGGCCGTCGATGCTGCGGTGCCACGCGGACCGGTTCCGGGTACTCGAGCACGGTGTCCATGGCGATGACGCCGCCCGTCGAGACGCCGGCGAGGGCCGAGGTCCGGGCGTCGAGGACACGGGGGCCGACCTGGTGGATCCGCTGTACCGGCGGGTGCAGCGCAAGGTCGAGCAGGGCGAGGCCGTGGAGGGGCTGTCCGTCGGCGTACGGGCCGTCCTCGACCTGCCGCACGAGCACGGGCCGACGACCGTCCCGCAGACGGGCCGCGCGCAGGCGATCAGCCGGCAGTCCGTGCAGCGCATGGTGGACGACGCGGCGGCGCGCGGCCTGGTGGAGAGCGTGCCGAACCCGGCCCGCCGGCGCCCGTCGCTGATCCGGCTCACGGACGCGGGCCGGGCCGCGATCACCGCGGTGCTCACCCATGAGCACCTGCTGCCGCGCCAGGTCGGGGGCGGCCCGACGGAGGCCGGCGCCCGGACGTGCCTGCTCGTGCCCGGCGAGATGCTCGCGCTCTTCGACCACGTGGACGTCGACCGACCGCCGTCACCGCCCCATCATCAGCCCGTCCTTCGCCGCGCCCCGGCTGAACACCACGGTTTGGATCCGGTCCTGTACGCCCTGCAGGTCGGCGCCCCCGGCGATGGCCTCGCCCACGTTCACCACCCGTCCGGCGTCCGCATCGAACACCTCGGGGACGAACTCGGCCCGGGCCACCTCCCAGCGCCCGCCCGGCCGGGCGGGCGGGGCGAAGGTGAAGCGGGCGAGGGTGCTCTGGCGGACGCGCGGATCCCGCAGGCCGCGTTCGTCGGCCGGCTGCCCGGCGACCTGGTCGCCCGCGCCGTAGACCACCCAGGTGCCGTTGACCTTCTCGTACGGCTGCGGAACGTGGGCGTGGGTCCCGAGGATCAGGTCGATGTCGGACCGGCCGCCGGTCTGCGACGCGGTGAGTCGCCGGGCCAGGGCGATCTGCTGTTCGTCGGGCGCCTCCTGCCAGGCCGGGCCCCAGTGCAGGGACACGACCACGACGTCGGCGCCCGCCGCGCGGGCGGCTCTCGCGTCGGCGACGATCCGGTCCCCGTCGATCAGGCGGACGGCCCACGGCTGCCCGGGCGGGAGCGGACTGTTCGAACCGGCGGTGTAGGCCAGGTGGGCGACCGTCGCGCCGCCTGCCCGCAGGAACGTGCCGCGCGCCTCGGTCTCACTGCGTGCCGATCCGGCGTGCCGCATCCCCGCGCGGTCGAGGGCGTCCAGGGTGTGCCGGACGCCGTCGGCGCCGGCGTCCAGGGTGTGTTCGGAGGCGGTCGAACAGCTGTCGTAGCCTGTCGCGGCGAGCGCCTGCGCCAGTTCGGGCGTGGACGTGTAGGGAGGAGCGCCGGCGTAGGGGGCGTTCGCGCCGAACACGGTGTCCAGGTGGCACAGCGCCAGATCGGCCCGGGAGACGACGGATCGCACGCCCTCGAACATCGGCCGGAAGTTGTAGCCCACGCCGCCCCCGTCGAAGCCGGCCCTGTCGACGACCGAAGAGTCCGGCAGGATGCCGCCGGAGGCGACGAGCGTGAACGCGCCGGGCACCGCGGAGCCGGGCTCCGCCGCGCCGGGCGCCGCCGCGGCGCGCGAGGCCGACGGGGCCGGGCGTCCGGGCAGAGCGTCCTGCTGTTCCCTGTGATGGTTCTGGCAGGCGGCGGCCGCGGCGAGGAGGGCCGTCACGGCCAGACCCACCTGCCGTCTGCGTGCGATCATCGGTTCACCCCACAGCGGTCGTATGGACAGACAAATGGGTACGAATCTGACGGCTCCCGCAAACGGGATCGGCGCGTCGTTGGCCCGTCCGGTGGACATCGAGGGGCTGACGACCGTTCGTCGAACCGTTCGTCGACGCGATCGACCGTCCGCCGCACAGCGGTGTGCGCGCCCTGTCCCCGCACGGCCCCCTGCGGTGCCATACGGCCATGACGGCCGGAACCACTCTCCCGCACGCCACGACGACCGCCGAGCACGAGCTCGCCGCCCTGCAGCGCGAGCACGGCCGGCCGCTGTTCGCGCTGCTGCTGCGCCTGTGCGACGGCGACCGCCAGCGCGCCGAGGACCTGCTGCAGGAGACGCTCGTACGGGCCTGGCAGCACCCCGAGGCGCTGCGCGCCGACGCCTTCGACTCCGTACGGCCCTGGCTGCTGACCGTCGCGCGCCGGCTCGCCATCGACGCGCGCCGGGCCCGGCAGGCGCGACCGCCGGAGGTCGGGGACGCCGACCTGGAGAACGCGCGGGTCATCGCCGACCACGCCGAGCGGGCCGCCGCGATGCTCGACGTACGGGAGGCTGTGAAGACACTCACTCCGGAGCACCGTGAAGTCCTGGTGCTGGTGTACTTCCGGGGGGCGAGTGTGGCGGAGGCAGCCGAAACGCTGGGGATTCCGCCCGGTACCGTGAAGTCCCGCGCGTTCTACGCGCTCCGCGCCCTGCGCCGGATGCTCCCGGGATACGCGGCCGACCTGCGGTGAAACCGACCACAGGGTCAAGCCTTTGCAAAGCGCCTTGCTGTGGACCTCCGTTGAGTAATCGGCTGTCCTCATCCGTGTTCCGGACGAGGCCCCAATCCGGGGCCGGGCCAGGAGCAGGCACTGGAGGAAGGCAGGAAGGGATGCAGCACAGAGGGCAAGAGAGCACCGACGGTCACGGCGGCGGTGAACTGGCCGTCCCCATGGCGTGGTTGTACGCCGAGTACATCGCGGACGAACTGCTGCGTACCGGCGACCTGATGCCGCCGACGTCCTTCGAGTTCCGCGCCGGGCGGGACGCGTTGGCGCTCACCGTCTTCCTCTCCGACACCGGCGGCGAGCTCTCCGGCATCCGGGTGGTCTCGCAGCTGGAGACCTGGCTGTCGCTGACCGCGTACGACCAGCCGTGGCAGGACTGGGTGTGCGAGCGGATGGCCGACCTCGCGGCCGACGCGCACGCCCGTGGGGTGCGCTCCCCCGACCTGGCGCTGGCCGAGGCGGCCTGGCGGTGGCTGGAGGAGACCGAGCTGCTCGCACCCGACCTGGACGCGGTGCCGGGCGGCACGGCGGGGACGGTCGGCGAGGACGAGGGACCGAAGGTGTGGACACCCGCCTGGCAGCTCGGACTGCCCCTCGGACATCTCGCCATCCATCTTTTTTAGATTCCGACCAATCCGCGGGCCCGGCCGCTCCGAACCTCTTGATTACGATTCGGTGCGTGTCTTGAGTGATTCGGCTGTCTGCTGCGTACGGGTGGGAGCAAGGAGTAACCCCACCCACACACATAGGCACGAGGATTCGGCATGAGGTCCCTGGAAAGGCATGGCGACGTCGGCGCGTACGCGCTCGGCGTGCTGGACGAGGCGGACGCCTTCCGCTTCGAGGACCACCTCATGGAGTGCCCTCGCTGCGCGGCGCACGTCACCGAGTTCGGACCGACGGCACGGCAGCTGATGCTGTACCGCAGGGCCACGCCGCGCTTCGTGCACCCCATGACCCAGCCCGGCCCCAGGCTGCTGGACCGGCTGGTCGGCGAAGTGGCGCGCAGGCGCCGGGCCGGACGGCGGCGTCTGCTGTACGGCCTGGCCGCCTCGGTGGTGCTCGCCGTGGGCGGTCCGGCGGTGATGGCCGTCGCCGGACACGGCGACGGGCCCGTCCAGGTGACGGCCACCGACGCGAGCACCGGCGTGTGGGCCGAGGTCAAAGCCGCGGACCGGGACTGGGGCAGCGACGTCGAGGTGCGGGTCAAGGACGGCTCCGGTCCCCGCTCCTGCCGGCTGGTCGTGTTCGGCCGGGACGGCTCGGAGCAGACGGTGACCAGCTGGAAGGTGTCGGCGCACGACAGCCGGGCGCACGGGATGGCCGGCGGCACGTCGATGCATCCGGGCGAGATCGACCACTTCGAGGTGCGCACGGCCCAGGGGCAGCACCTGGTGACCCTGAAGGCCCGCTGAGAGCCCCCCTCCTCTTCCGTTTCTCTTCCTGCCTACTTCTTCCCTCTCTTCCCTCTCCTCCCTCTCTTCCCTCTCTTCCTTTTCTCCCCTCTCTTCCCCTCTTCTCGCGCTGCTCGAGCGCCTTCGGCCGTCCGGCCGCGGCCGGACGCGGGCCAGGTGACCGGCCGGCCTCAGCCCCGCTCCTCCGGCACCACGAACTCGCACCACAGGCACTTGCCGCCGCCGCGCGCCTCCACGCCCCACACGTCGGTGAGCCGGTCCACGAGCAGCAGACCGCGCCCCGACACGCCCTGCTCCCCCGGCTCCCGGCGGCGCGGCAGGGTGCTGGCGGAGTCCTCCACCTCGACGCGCAGCCGCCGGTCGGTGCCACTGAGGACCCGCAGGGTCACGACCGCGGCGCCCTCGGTGTGCATCAGGGCGTTGGTGATCAGTTCATCGGCCACGAGTTCGATCTCGTACGAACGCTCCCGGGCGCCCCAGGACCGCACCGCGGTGCGGATCATGTGCCGGGCCCGGGTCAGGGCCTCGGGGTCGCCGGGGGCCACGTGCTGCTGGATCCGGCCGACGGGCTGCCGCTCCGCCAGCGCGCGGCGGCGCAGCACCAGCAGGGCCACGTCGTCGTCGCCGCCGCGCTCCTCGGCCAGGTCGATGAGCCGGTCGGCGAGCTCCCGTACGTCCTCGGGTCCGTCGGCGACGAACTCGGTGAGGGTCCGCATGCCGTCGTCGAGGTCGGCGCCGGGCTGTTCGACCAGGCCGTCGGTGCACAGCACCAGGGACTGCCCGGGGTCGAGCTCCATGGAGCTGACCGGGTACTCCAGACTGCCGAACTCGGCGGACAGGCCGAGCGGCATACCGCCGTCGACGGTGACCCGCCGGCAGCTGCCGGCGCTCAGCCGCACCAGCGGGTCGATGTGCCCGGCGCGGACCAGCTGGACGATGCCGGTGGACAGGTCGGCCTCCGCGTACAGGCAGGTGGCGAAGCGGTCGGTGTCGAGTTCGTGCAGGAAGACGGAGGAGCGGGCCATCACGGTGGCCGGTGCGTGGCCCTCGGCGGCGTAGGCGCGCAGCACGATACGCAGCTGGCCCATGACGGCGGCGGCGTGCGTGTCGTGGCCCTGCACGTCGCCGATGACGGCACCGACCCGGCCGCCGGGCAGCGGGATCAGGTCGTACCAGTCGCCGCCGATGTCCCGGCCGAGGGAGCCGCCCGCGTAGCCGGAGCGGTAGCGGACGGCTACGTCGGCGCCGGGCACGCTGGGAATGGTGCGCGGCAGCATGGCCTGCTGCAGGCCCTGGGCGAGGTCCTTCTCCTGCTCGTAGAGCACGGCCCGCTGCAGGCTCTGCGCGATGCTGCTGCCCAGGGCGACGAGGACGTTGCGCTCTTCCGGCGAGAAGCCGCGCCGATTGCTGTAGAGCAGGCCCATGCCGCCGATCGGACGGGCCTGGGCGATCAGCGGCAGATAGGCGGCGGAGGTGATCCTCAGGTCGGTGATGTGCGGCCACAGGATGGGGTAGCGCTCGGCGAAGTCCTCCGGGGACTCGATGAAGCGGGGGCTGAGGGTGCGTACGGCCTCGCTCATCGGGTAGGGCTCGTCGATCCGGGTGACGCCGGTGCCGGGCACCGAGGTGCCCTCGGGGCCTTCGGCGACGAGCCGGATCCGGCCGGCCTCGACCAGGCCGAGGACCAGGCTCTTGGCACCGAGGAGGGCCAGGCCGTGGGTGTCCTTGACGACGTCGATGACATCCTGGACGGTGCGCGCGTGGGCGAGGGCGGCGGTGGCGGTCTGCACGATGTTGGTCTGCTCGCGGCGGGCGGCGTCCTGGGCGGCCTTCTCGCGGCGGGCGGCGCTCTCGCTGAGCTCCTCGGTGGCGTCCCGGACGATCCCGATGATTCTGCGCGGGCGGCCCGTCTCGTCGCGGCGGATGTAGCCCTGGGTGTGGGTCCAGTGGAGACTCCCGTCGCCGCGGCGCAGGCGGACGTAGGCGCCGTAGTTCTCGCTGCCGTCCTTCATCGCCTGGGCGATCACCGCGTCCAGACGTTCGCTGTCGGACCGCGGCATCCGGTCGACGAGGGTCTCGGGGCGGCCGTCGTACTCCTCGGGAGTGACGTCGAAGATCTGGTGGGCCTGGGCGTCCATGTGGTACAGACCGCTGTCCAGGTCCCAGTCGAAGCTGCCCATGCGGTTGAGCGCCAGGATCGGGTCCGGGTGGGCCGGCCAGTCCTCCGGGAGTGACAGGGCGGGCGCTCCCTGTTCGGCCATGGGGACACCTTGCCAGGGTTTGTCGGATTCTTCGAGCCGGGGGTGGGGTAGCCGGGGGCCGTCACCATTATCTGTCTCACTCGTTTCCCCCTCGCTCGCCGGGAGCACCCGGATGAGCGAGGCGGACACGGACCGTGGCCGTGCTCCGGCGCCACACGTCAAGGAGAGGAGCGCACGGCGTGGGATGGTTCACCGCACCCGACTACTGGCTGAGCCGGCTGGTCTTCCAGCGGGCGCTGGCCGCGGTGTATCTCGTCGCGTTCCTGACGGCGGCCCTGCAGTTCCGGGCGCTGCTCGGCGAACGCGGCATGCTGCCGATCCCCCGTTTCGTCGAGCGGGTGCCGTTCCGGCTGGCGCCGAGCCTGTTCCATCTGCGCTACTCCGACCGGCTCTTCGCGGCGGTCGCGTGGACCGGGTGCGCGGTGTCGGCGGCGCTGGTCGCGGGGCTGGACTCGTGGCTGCCGCTGTGGGGCGGGATGCTGCTGTGGCTGGTGCCCTGGGCGCTGTACCTGTCGATCGTCAACGTCGGGCAGACCTGGTACGGCTTCGGCTGGGAGTCGCTGCTGCTGGAGACCGGGTTCCTGGCGGTCTTCCTCGGCAACGACGAGGTGGCTCCACCCGTCGTGGTGCTGTTCCTGCTGCGCTGGATCCTCTTCCGCGTCGAGTTCGGCGCCGGGCTGATCAAGATGCGCGGCGACACGTGCTGGCGGAAGCTGACGTGTCTGCACTACCACCACGAGACGCAGCCGATGCCGGGCCCGCTGAGCTGGTTCTTCCACCATCTGCCCGGGCCCCTGCACAAGGCCGAGGTGGCCGCCAACCACGTCACGCAACTGGCGGTGCCGTTCCTGCTGTTCACCCCGCAACCGATCGCCACGGCCGGGGCCGCGCTGATGATCGTCACCCAGTTGTGGCTGGTGCTGTCCGGGAACTTCTCCTGGCTGAACTGGATCACGATCGTGCTGGCGCTGTCGGCCGTCCGGTTCCCGGCGAGCCCGCCGTCCGTGCCGGCCGCGCCACTGTGGTACGAGGTCGTGGTGCTCGCCGTCGCCGCGCTGGCGGTGGTCCTCAGCTACCGCCCCGTGATGAACATGATCTCCCGCCGCCAGATCATGAACCGCTCCTTCGACCCGCTGCACCTGGTCAACACCTACGGCGCGTTCGGCAGCATCAGCCGTATCCGCTACGAGGTGGTGGTCGAGGGCACGCTGGCCGACACACCGCGCGAGGACGCCGACTGGCGGGAGTACGAGTTCCGGGGCAAGCCAGGTGACCCCCGGCACTGGCCGCGCCAGTTCGCGCCCTACCATCTGCGCCTGGACTGGATGATGTGGTTCGCGGCGCTGTCCCCCGCGTACGCCGGCGCCTGGTTCGGCGCGATGGTGGAACGGCTCCTGGAGAACGACCGCGACACCCTCAAACTGCTGCGCCGCTCCCCCTTCCCACCCGACGAGCCACCGCGCTACGTCCGCGCCCGCCTGTTCCGCTACCGCTACACCAGTTGGCAGGAACTGCGCGCGACGGGCGCCTGCTGGGACCGCACCTACGTACGGGATTTCCTGCCGCCGACCCGGCTGGCCGAGACCGCGCAGCGGTCGTGAACGGCCCGCTCACGTCACAGGCCGCACCCGCGGGGGCCGTGCCCTCGAGGATCGCCCCTTCGAAGGGAGCGAGGACCGAGGTCAGGTCGCGAGGACCGACGGCTCCGCGGAGATCCTCGCCCACGCCCCGCCTTCCACCGGGAGGTCGCGGCCGCCGCGGGCGACGGGACCATGACCGCGATCCACCGGGCCCTTGCCGCCTGCGCTCCCGGCGCGGCCCGAACGGCCGCGGCGGCACATGTGGGTGAAGTGGAGGAGCGGCCGCGGGCACAGCTGGGCCCGTAGCCCTGCCGGCCGACGCGCGCAGCGGCGTCACGCGCGCCGCAGCCGCAGCGTCATCAGCTCGAACGGCCGCAGCCGCAGGGCGATCCGGTCGCCGTCCCGCTCCGGTGCCTCCGCGTCGGGCAGGGGCCGCTCCAGGAGGTCCGTCACCGTGACGTCCGCGACCTCGAACCCGGCCGTCAGCGTCGCCCGGGTCCGGCCCCCGTGGGCCTCGTGGAGGCGGACCACCACGTCACCGCTGCCGTCGTCGGCCAGCTTCACCGCCGTCACGACCACCGCGTCCTCGTCCACCGTCACCAGCGGGGCCACCTCGCCGGCGCCGGTCAGCCGTCGCTCGGGCAGGTTGATCCGCCAGCCCTCACGGACCGCGTCCCCGATGTCCGCGCCCGGCACCAGGGCGTGCCGGAAGCGGTGGACGCCCTCGTCGGTCTCGGGGTCCGGGAAGCGCGGGGCGCGCAGCAGGGACATCCGGACCGTGGTGGTGGTCCCCCGGTCGCCGCCGGTGCGGACCGTACGGGTCACGTCGTGGCCGTACGTCGAGTCGTTGACGATCGCCACACCCCACCCGGGTTCCTCCAGGTGCACGAAACGATGGTTGC
Source organism: Streptomyces sp. JNUCC 63 (assembly GCF_054366325.1). Taxonomy (NCBI): domain Bacteria; kingdom Bacillati; phylum Actinomycetota; class Actinomycetes; order Kitasatosporales; family Streptomycetaceae; genus Streptomyces; species Streptomyces sp. JNUCC 63. The sequence continues at coordinate 796,362 of NZ_CM135963.1, forward strand.
AGGCCTCGAACCTGGCCGCGTCCCATGAGGTGTTGGCGTGGGTGGGCCGGTAGAAGTGCCCGAACTGGGTCTCGGACGCGTACCGTTCGGCGTGCACGTCCAACGGGAAGGCCAGCTTGAGGAACTTCTCCGTCTCGAACCACTCCACCTCCGTGTCCAGCACCAGCCGCCGCTCCCCCGTCGGCAGCGACAGCACCTGGACGGCACGGGACGTCCCGAAGGACCGTACGATCCGCACCGAGGCGCCGTCCTCGCCGGCCGTGACCGACTCGGCGTCGGTGAGGTCGGTGACGGTGTTGCGGTAGAACTCGTCCACGTCCCAGGCGTCCCACATGTTCGGGAGGTCGGAGTGGAGTTGGAGGAGGCCCGCGGCCCGGCCCGGAGCGACGGTCTCGCGGTCGGCGTCGATGTCGTACACCGAGACGACCAGGCCCCGGGCGTCGATCTCGACCCGCAGCAGGCCGTTGTCCAGGACGTGTCCGCCGCCCTCGCGGGCTGTCAGCTCCGTGCGGTCCCCCTGGCCGGCCGGGGTGGCGGCGCCACCCGCCGGGACCCCCGCGCGGGTGTGCGGGGCCGCGTTGAAGAGGAGCGGTGTTCCGCCTTCGCCCGCCAGCGCGCGCTGGGCGGCCTCGATGATCCGGCTGAGCTCCGCGGCGATCCGCTCGTACGTCGCCCGTGCCTCCCGGTGCACCCAGGCGATGGAGGAACCCGGCAGGATGTCGTGGAACTGGTGGAGCAGCACCGTCTTCCAGATCCGGTCCAACTCCTCGTACGGGTAAGGGAGTCCGGTCCGTACGGCCGCCGTGGCCGCCCACAGCTCCGCCTCCCGCAGCAGGTGTTCGCTGCGCCGGTTGCCCTGCTTGGTCCCAGCCTGGCTGGTGAGGGTGGCGCGGTGCAGCTCCAGGTACAACTCGCCGACCCACACGGGCGGTTCGGGGTATTCGGCCTCGGCCTTGTCGAAGAAGGCCCGCGGGGTCTCCCACATCACACGTGCCGAGCCCTCCAGGTCGCGCAGCCGGGCGGCCTTGGCGACCATCTCGCGGGTGGTGCCGCCGCCTCCGTCGCCCCAGCCGGTGGGGGCGAGGGAGTGCCGGGCGACACCCTTGTCCCTGAAGTTGCGGGCCGCGTGGGCGATCTCACTGCCGTGCATGGAGCAGTTGTAGGTGTCGACGGGCGGGAAGTGGGTGAAGATCCGGGTGCCGTCGATGCCCTCCCACAGGAAGGTGTGGTGCGGGAACTTGTTGGTCCGTGACCAGGAGATCTTCTGCGTCAGCAGCCTCCTGGAGCCCGCCGCCCCGATGATCTGCGGGAGTCCGGCGGCGAAGCCGAAGGTGTCGGGCAGCCAGGCCTCGTCGTTCTCGATGCCGAACTCGTCGAGGAAGAACCGCTTGCCGTGCACGAACTGCCGGGCCATCGCCTCCGAGCCGGGCATGTTGGTGTCCGACTCCACCCACATGCCGCCGGCCGGCACGAACCGCCCGTCGGCCACCGCCTTCTTCACCCGGGCCCACACCTCGGGCCGCTGTTCCTTGATCCACGCCCACTGCTGGGCCTGGGACATGGCGAAGACGAACTCCGGCTCGTCCTCGAGGAGGGCGGTCATGTTGGACGCCGTACGGGCCACCTTGCGCACGGTCTCACGCAGCGGCCACAGCCACGCCGAGTCGATGTGCGCGTGCCCGACCGCGCTGATCCGGTGCGCGGAGGCGGCGGCGGGCGCGGCGAGCGCGTCGGTGAGACGCTCGCGGGCGCGCTCGGCCGTGCTGTTCACGTCCTGCGGGTCGACCGCGTCGAGCGCCCGCTCCACCGCGCGCAGGATCTCCCAGCGGCGCTGCGAGTCCACCGGCAGCTCGGCCATCAGCTCGCCCAGCACCTCGAGGTCCATCACCAGCTGCCACACGGTCTCGTCGAACACGGCGAGGTCCATGCGGGCGAGCGTGTACTGCGGCTCACCGCCCGCGGTCTCCTTGTCGCCGAGCAGCGTGCTGCCGAAGATCACCGGGTTGGAGGCCGCCTCGATGTGCAGGCGCACCTCCTCGCCGCCCGCGACGGGGGCGCCGATGCGGACCCACTGGTTGCGCGGGTTCAGGCCCTTCACCGGGGTGCCGTCGGGCCGGTAGACCAGGCCCTCGCACTGGAAACCGGGCATGTTCTCGTCGAAGCCGAGGTCGAGCAGGGCCTCGACGGTTCGCCCCGCCCAGTCCTCGGGCACGGTCCCGGTCACCCGGAACCAGCTGGTGCCCCACGGAGCACCCCACCGGGCGCCCACCTCGATCGGCTCGGGCTCGGCGGCCAGCCCCTCGGCGACCGGGACGGGCTCCCCGGGCGCATGCCACACCGCGACGTCCAGCGGAACGGAGTCGGGATGAACAGCAGGGCGGATGCGCTCGTCGAGCACCCGCCGAAGGCGGGCCTCGACCAGACTGCGGTCCTCATGCATGGGGGTGCTCCTTGAAGCTCTCTCCCGGATGAATCCGGGAGACTCTCCTCCGGATCGCTCCGAGGAGTTCGACAGGTCGTGCCTGTCCAGCAACGACCCTTCCGGCCGCCGGAGCAAGTGCGGGACTCGCTCGGATTGTTGGGGACTTGGCTGTCGCCCCCGACCATGTGCTGAGCGTAGCAAGTGCGCTACGGAGTGATGCGGTGGTGAACCGCACCGTTCGCCCAGCTCACCCGGCGCGGGCGTCAGGCCGCCCGCGAAGAACGCCGTCCCCGCCGGAGCCGCGAGGGCCTCTCGACGCGGGGCGCCCGGGCGGGCAGAGTTCTCTGTGCGTACTCGCCAGTACGCCCCTGCCCGTCCCCTTCCGAGGAGCGCCCGTGACCAGCTGGGTGGGCCGCAGTGCCGCCGAGATCGCCGCCGCCGTACGCGAGAAGCGGGCCACGCCCGGTGAGGTGGTGGCCGAGCACCTCGCCAGGATCGAGCGGCTCGACGGCCATGTCGGTGCCTTCCGTACCGTCCGCGCCGGGGCCGCGCTCGCCGAGGCCGACGAGGTGGCGGCCCGGGGTGACCTGGCCGAGCTGCCGCTCGCGGGCGTGCCGGTGGCCGTGAAGGACAACCTGGCGGTGCGCGGCGAGTCCTGCCGCGTGGGTTCGGCCGCGACCCCGGACACGCCCGCCGGGCAGGACCATGTCACGGTGGCCCGGCTGCGGGCGGCGGGCGCGGTGGTCGTCGGTCTGACGAACGTGCCGGAGCTGTGTGTCTTCGGCACCACGGAGGGCGTGCACGGCACCGCCCGCAACCCGTGGGACACCACCCGGACGGCGGGCGGCTCATCGGGTGGCAGCGCGGCGGCGGTCGCGGCCGGCCTGGTCCCGATCGCCCTGGGCAACGACGGCATGGGCTCGCTGCGCATCCCGGCCGCCAACTGCGGCCTGGTCACCATCAAGCCGGGCCACGGGGTGGTGCCCGCGGGCATCGGCGACGGCGACTGGTTCGGCATGTCCGAGAACGGCCCGCTCGCCACGACCGTCGAGGACGTCCGGCTGATGCTCTCCGTCCTGGCGGGCACCGACGTCGCAGGCGGGCGGGAGACGGCCGCGCGCACGATCGCCGTGTCCGTGCGCAGCCCGCTCGCCGGGGTCGCCGTGAGCAAGCCGTACGCCACCGCCACCAGGGACGCGGCGCGGCTGCTGGCCGGAGCCGGTCACCGGGTCCGCCGCGCGGATCCGCCGTATCCGGTGTCGCTGGGCGTCACGGCCCTGCGGCACTGGTCGGCGGGTACGGCCGTGGACGCGGCGGGGCTGGACCCGCGGCGGCTGGCCCGGCGCACCCGGGTGCACGCCGCCGTCGGGCAGCGGTTCCTGAACGGGGTGCGCACGAGTACGCAGCGGGAGCGGCTGCGCCGACGGCTGGAGCCGTTCTTCGCCGAGTACGACGTGCTGCTCACCCCGGCGCTGGCCCGCCGCTCCCCGCAGGCCGGGCCCTGGCACGAGCGGGGCTGGCTGCGCAATGTGCTGGCCAACACCGGCTACTCGCCGATGACGCCGCCGTGGAACCTGACCGGCTGGCCCGCGATGGCGGTGCCGTTCGGCACGCTGCCCTCCGGCGCCCCCTGCGCCGTACAGCTGGTGGGCCGTCCGGGCTCGGAGTCGGACCTGCTGGACCTGGCGGAGCAGATCGAGGCGCTGCACCCGTGGCGGAGGACGGCCGACCTCACAAGGCAGTACGGCTAGAGCGCCTTGTACATGATGTGCAGCCCGACCAGGCCGTGCCGGGGGTGTTCGTACGCCTCCGGCACCGTGCCGAGGATCCGGAAGCCGAGAGAGGCCCACAGCTCGACGGCCGGGTTGGTCTCCACGACGGCGTTGAAGACCATGCCCCGGTAGCCGGCGGCCTCGGCGGCGGCGAGGATGTACTCGGCGAGGGCGCGGCCGATGCCCTGGCCGGCCCGGTCGGGGTCGACCATGAAGCCCGCGTTGGCGATGCGGGCGGCGGGGCCGCCGTAGTTGGGCGTGACGTAGGCGGAGCCGACGACCGCCCCGGTGTCGTCCTCGGCGACGTACACGCGTTTGGCCGGGTTCATCCACAGAGCCCGGGCGTCCTCCTCGGAGGTGTCCGGGGCCCAGGTGTAGGTCTCGGCGGCGGAGACGATCCGGTGCCAGAACGGCCAGATCCGCGGCCAGTCGTCGGCTGCGGCTTCTCTGATCAGCATGGGCGTGAGTCTCGCACGCCCATGCGGTCGGCGATCGCGACGGTTCCTGCCGGGTCAGTCCACGCTGGGCAGGATGTGCGGCTCGGCAAGGTCGTCCTCGTAGCCCGCCAGGCGGATCGGGGCGGACCGGGCCCACACGTCGAGGCTGCAGAGGTCTCCGGGCCTCCGGCCCGCGCGCTCCGTGCGTTCCTCGGGTCGCTGATCGCGATTCGTCTTCTCCGGTGTCACCGCGCACTCCTTATGTGTCGGTCACCCTCGGGGCGTCCCGGCCGCTTCGCACAGCGGCACCTGACGCCCGTTCGGGTCTGGTCGTAGGCATCTCGGACGCGGTGGCGCCGGCAACTGAGGTCCGGGCAGGCCGTTGTGCACCGGCTCGCCCCGGGACGGACCATGGGTGTGGATGGAGCCCCTTGGTGCTGCCCGTCTACTCCAGATTAACCAAATGAGCGGCCTCCCGCTCGATAGGGCTGCAAAGAGCAGGTAACTATCCAAAGTCGCGCGTGTTGATTCGACCGTTTACAAGCCGGTTTGTCACATCATGGACGCCACGGGATTCATCCCTGCGGACTACGTGGACGCGGCTACGGGACAGTTCGGGCCCCGTCGGCCGAGTTGCGAGCCCGCCATGACCACCGACCCACCACGACGGCCGTCTCGCGGGAGGACCGACGCATGGAGCTGCGCAGCGTCGAGGGGCTGATGGACCTGCTGTACGCCTGCCGGGGCGCTGTCACCGCGCCAGGCGGCTACGGCGGCGGTGTCGACGCGCACGACCACGCGCTGCGCACCGCCGCCCTGCTGCGCCGGCGCCACCCGGCCGACAAGGAGCTCCAGGTGGCGGGCCTGGTCCAGGGCATCGGCCACCTGCTGGGGGCGGGCACCCGGAAGAGCTCGGCCGACCTCGTCGCCGAAGCGGTCCGCGACCTGCTCGGCGAGCGCGTCTCCCGCCTCGTACGAGAGCATACGACGGGCCCCGGCCACCTGCTCGACGAAGACGCCCTGTCCCTGCGCCAAGCGGCCGAGGAGGCCCGCACCAACGCCCTGGGCGCCGGCGTCCTGGAGGACTGGCGCACGGTCCTGGAACTGGTCGCGGCACGCAACTCCCGGCTGGACGAGGTGGGCTGGCGCAACGTCAGGGATGTCTGGTACGAGAGGTGCCGGCTGCGGCCCGACCGGCACGCGCACCCCGCGCAGACCGTGCGCCGGTGACCGTCGCCCCGCGGACCGCGGGGCTGGGCCACGGGGCGGACCGCCGTCGTCGCCGGAGGTCCTCGCTCACCACTTGCCGGGTGCGTAGTCCTTGAGGAAGACGCCGTACAGGTCCTCGCCCGCCTCGCCGCGCACGATCGGGTCGTAGACGCGGGCGGCGCCGTCGACCAGGTCGAGCGGGGCGTGGAAGCCGGCCTCGGCGAGGCGGACCTTGTCGGGGTGCGGGCGCTCGTCGGTGATCCAGCCGGTGTCGACGGCCGTCATCAGGATGCGGTCCTTTTCGAACATCTCCTGGGCGCTGGTGCGCGTGAGCATGTTCAGGGCGGCCTTGGCCATGTTGGTGTGCGGGTGACCGGCGCCCTTGTAGCCGCGGCTGAAGACGCCCTCCATGGCGGAGACGTTCACGATGTAGGTGCGGCGGGCCGCCGAGGCCGCCATCGCCGGGCGCAGGCGGCTGATCAGGATGAAGGGCGCCGTCGAGTTGCACAGCTGGACCTCCAGCAGTTCGACCGGCGTGACCTCCTCCACCGTCTGGATCCAGCTGTTGGTGTCGTGCAGGTCGGGCACCAGGCCGCCCGCGTCGATGGCCGTGCCGGCCGCGATCCGCTCCAGGGACGCCGAGCCGGATACCAGGGCCAGGTCGGTGACGTCCTGGGCGGTGAGCGCGCCGGAGCCCGCCGCCGGCAGCGCGGCGACCGCGCCGGAGCCGAAGGTGCCGATCACCTCGGCCGCGGGCAGCTCACCGGCCGGCAGCGGGGCCGACTCGGCGGCGACCAGCTCGCTGTAGGCCTGCGGGGAGCGCCGTACGGTCTGGGCGGCGTTGTTGATCAGGATGTCCAGCGGGCCCTCGGCCGCGACCGAGTCGGCGAGGGCGACCGCCTGGGCGGGGTCGCGCAGGTCGATGCCGACGATCTTCAGCCGGTGGATCCACTCGTCGCTGTCGGGCTGGGCCTTGAAGCGGCGTATGGCGTCGTTCGGGAAACGGGTCGTGACCGTGGTGTGCGCGCCGTCGCGCAGCAGCCGGAGCGCGATGTACATGCCGATCTTGGCACGGCCGCCGGTGAGCAGGGCGCGCTTGCCCGTCAGGTCGGCGCGGGCGTCCCTGCGGGCGCGGTTCTCGGCGGCGCACGCCGGGCAGAGCTGGTGGTAGAAGTAGTCGACCTCGACGTAGCGGCTCTTGCAGGTGTAGCAGGAGCGCGGGCGCTGGAGTATGCCCGCGATCTGCCCCGCCTCGGTCGTGGACGAGGGCAGGATGCCCTCGGTCTCGTCGTCGATCCGCTGCGCGGAACCGGTGGCCGTGGCCTCGGTGACCGCCCTGTCGTGCGCGGTCTTGGCGGCCCGGCGCTCCTGACGGCGGCGCTGCTTGACCACGCGGTAGATCTGCGAGGTGGCCCGGCGCACCCGGACCGCGTCCGGGTGGTCGACCTCGATCCGGTCGAGCTCCTCCAGCACGCTCAGGCACACGGCGAGGCGCTCGGGGTCGATGCCGGGTCCGTACGCCACCTCGTCCATGGTCATCGAGCCGTCGTCTGTCACCGTCATCGCGCTGCCGTTCCTGATCACCCGTGCGGCGCTCCGACTCGCGCCCGCTTTCGAACGGGGGATTTTACGGCAGCGCCGGGCCGCGAGGCCAAACAGCGGTGCGGAGAGCCTGTCGTCGCACCCCCGTCGTCCGCCCGAAGGGCGGGCCCGGCGGCGTCATGGGGGTCCCCCTGCTCGAGCGAAGCCGAGAGCTTGGGGGAGGAGCCGCGTGGGCGGTTCGGCAACACGGCTGGGGGTCCTCTGCTCGAAGAGCTTGGGGAGTGCGTGCCGGGCGTCGCCGGGCGGACGGGAGTGTGACGACGGGCTCTCAGGGCCCGCAGACCGTGATCAGGGTCTCCACCTCCTCGGTCACGGCGTGGGCGAGCCGGCCGAGGTCCGGGACGGCCTTGGCGTCGGCGACGAACCCGTAGTGGACCTGGCCGCGGTAGGTCGAGATCGCGATCGCCAGGGACTGGCCGCGGGCCAGCGGTGCGAAGGGGTAGACCGCGGTGAGCGGGTGGCCGCCGAGTTTCAGGCCGACGCCGGGCAGCGGCACGCTGGTGACCAGGATGTCGAACCAGAGCCGGGCGGCCTGGCCGACCAGCGGTCCGCCGAGCCGGTGGCCGAGGGCCGGCACATGGTCGGCGAGCAGCGCGACGGCGCCCGCGCCCCGGTTGGGGCCGGCGTCCTTGTTGCGGTCCATGGCGCTGCGGACGGCGTCGAGGCGGCGCAGCGGGTCCGGGACGCCGACGGGGAGTTCCATCAGATAGCCGGAGAGCCGGTTGCCCTGCGGGTGGGCGGTGCGCGGCCGGCGCCTGGAGACCGGGATCAGGGCGCGGGGCGCGACGCCCTTGCTGGAGTCGCCGCGCTCGTCGAGCCAGCGCCGCAGGGCACCGGCGACGACCGCGATCAGTACGTCGTTGACGGTGCCGCCGACGGCCTTGCGCACCAGGTGCACGTCGTCGATGTCGACGACCACACCGGCGGTACGGCGCGTTCCGGTGGGCTCGGCGGTGAGCGCCGGCGTGGGGCGGGTGACGAGGGACGAGCGGGCGACGGAGGCGCCGATGTCCAGGGCCCGGCCCAGGTCGGACAGGGCGCCGCGCAGCGCGCCGGGCAGCCTGCGCACATCGGGCAGCAGTCCTCGCCGGGGCTCGGCCGGGCGGGGCCGCGGGGCGGGCATGTCCATCGGGTCGAGCACGGCCGCGGCGAGGGTCAGGGCGCGCAGCCCGTCGGCGAGGGCGTGGTGGAACTTGAACAGCACGGCGAAGGAGACCCCGTCCTCGCCCGGAATCACGTGCGCCTCCCACGGCGGGCGGTCGCGTTCCAGCGGGCGCTGCATGAGCCGGCCGGCCTCGGCGTGGAAGCTGCGGGCCGGGGCGTGCAGCCGGACGTGGTTGAGCGGGTCGAACCCGGGGTCGGACTCGCGGGCGGCGCCGCCGAAGTTGAACGGCTGGCGCAGGCCGTGGGCGAGCGGCCGGCGCAGGTCGAGCGGCCGCCACACGTCCCGGATGCGCATGCGCAGGCCGGGCACGCCGGCCGCGCGGGCGGCGAGCAGGTCGGCCGCGTGCGCTCCGGCGGTGGGCGAGTGGGCCGAGAAGATTCCGAGCGCGCCGAGGTGCATCGGGTGGTCGGCGGACTCGATGTTCCAGAACGCCAGGTCGAGGGGAGCGAGCAGGTCGGGAGTCAATGGCTTGCCTCGCGTCGACGGTGGGTGAGTCTGCAGTCAACCGCTCTCGGCCGATTACGGTCAAGTACGATCAAGCTACTCACAGTTAACAGCAGATTAAGTCCCACCGCCGGAGAAAGCAGCGGGACACATGGGGCCTTTGGTGCGTGTCGCCGTCACCGCAGCACGGGCAGCGCGGCCTGCGCCGACGTCCCCCACTCCGAGGGACGCGGGCCCACGGTGTAGCGCAGGGTGCCCAGGGACCGCAGCGCGCCGGTGGTCAGATACGTCCGGTCGTGCGTCACCCCGCCGGCAACGACCGTCTGGATGTAGCGGTTCGCCCGCGAGGTGCCCGGCGCCGTGATGGTGAGGCCGCCACGCGGGTGGTGGCGCCGGTCCAGCCGGAGGTCGACGCGTTCGAAGACCGGCGTGGACAGACCCCAGGTGGGATAGCCCGGCTGGACCGGGAACAGGCCGATGGAGGACAGCACGTTCCAGGCGGACATGGTGCCCAGGTCGTCGTTCCCGGTCAGCCCGGCCGGCTCGTCGGTGAACAGGGTCAGCGCGGCGCGCACCACGTCGGCCGTCTTCCACGGCTGCCCCGTCGACAGGTAGGTGTACGGGGCGGCGAGGTCCGGCTCGTTGAGCGGGTTGTACTTGTCGCTGCCGTAGTAGGCGTACGGCCCGTTCACCCACACCTCACGGGCGGTGCGCTCCGGGTCCTTCAGCAGGTCGGGGTGGGCGAAGAACTCGTCCAGCCGCTCGTTGGCGGCCCGTCTGCCGCCGATGAGGCCGACCAGGCCGGGCAGGTCCTGCGGCACCAGCCACTGGTAGTGCCAGGACGTGCCCTCGTGGAAGCCCACGCTCTGCGCCGGACTCCACGGCCCGGTGAAGGCGCCGGAGGCGTCGCGGGCACGGAAGAAGCCGGTCGAGGGATCGAAGAGGTTGCGGTAGCTGCGCGAGCGGGCGGCGTACCGCCCGGCGTCCTCACGGTGGCCGAGCGCACGGGCCATCTGGGCGAGCATCGCGTCCGACAGGGCGTACTCCAGCGTCGCCGAGGCCCCGAAGGCGTAGTCGGAGTGGCCGGACTTCGGCGGCCGGTGCCCCTCGATGTACGGGACGAAGCCGCGGGCCAGGTAGTCCGGACCGGCGTCGCGGCCCACGGCCGGGGAGCCGGCGGGCGGCACCCCGTCGGCGTTCCGTTTCAGGGCGCGGTACGCCCGCTCCTCGTAGCCCTTGAGCAGGCCCTGCTGGAAGGCGTTGGTCAGGTACGGGGTGGCGGGGTCGCCCGTCATGACGTTCGTCTCGACGGTGCCGTAGCCCCACTTGGGCAGCCAGCCGCTCTCCTCCGCGACCCTGATCACGGAGATCGCCATGTCCCGCGACTCGCCCGGCGCCAGCAGGGCGAGGAGCTGGGCCTGGGTGCGGTAGGTGTCCCACAGCGACCAGTTCTGGTAGTAGGTGAAGCCCTCGGCCCGGTGGACGCGCTGGTCCCAGCCGGTGTAGCGGCCGTCGGCGTCACTGCCGACGTCGGGCGCGAGGAAGGAGCGGTACAGCGCCGAGTAGAAGGTGCGGCGCAGGCCGGCGTCCCCGCCGTACGCCCGCACGTCCTCCAGCCGGTCCTCCCAGGTACGCCGGGCGGCATCGCGCACGGCGTCGAAGGAACGGCCGCCCTCGGCGCGCAGGTTGACCGCCGCACCGGCCGCGTCCACGTACGACAGCGCGGTCGTCGCCTCGACGGTGCGGTCGTGGGTGGTGTCGAAGCGGAGGTACGCTCCCCCGCGCCCCGCCCTGGAACCCGCGGTGACGGTGGCGCCGTCCCAGGTGCCGTACGCCGTGAAGGGCCGGTCGAAGCGGGTGGTCGTGTAGACCGTGTACGGCACGGTGTCCTTGCAGAAGCCGCGGCCGGTGATCGCGGTCCGTACCGTGCGGTTGTCCAGGATCTCCACCGTGCTCGACACCGTCCGGTGCAGTGCCTGACCTGCGTTCAGCAGGACGTTGGCCTTGTCGGTGGCCGGGAAGGTGTACCGCTGCACGCCGGTGCGGGCGGTCGCCGTCAGTTCGGCCTGGATGCCGTTCTCGAGGCCGACCTTGTAGTAGCCGGGGCTCGCCTGCTCGTCCTCGTGGCGGAAGGAGGCCGCGTACTTCGCGTAGTCCGTCTGCGTGACGTCACCGGTGGTCGGCAGCGCCGGCAGGTCGCCGCCGATGCGGCAGCCGACGCCGGAGAGATGGACCAGGGAGAAGCCGCGGACGCGGTTCTGGGCGTAGTCGTAGCCGGTGCTGTGACCGGTGTCCGGCGAGAGCTGCACCATGCCGAAGGGCACGGCCGCGCCGGGAAAGGTGTTGCCTTCGTTCGCGGTGCCGATGAACGGGTTCACCAGATCGGTGAGCCGGCCGTCACGTGCTTCGGCGGCCCGTGCGGTGGCGGGAGCGGCGGTCAGCGCGGACGCTGCCGCCGCCCCCGCCACGCACAGGCGCAGGCGCCGGGTCCATCTCATGCAGGAAGACCTCCCAGAAAGACGTCATTGCCTGCATGATCGGGGCTGGGGGTCAGCCGGCCGGGCAACCCGCGGGTGTCGCGCGCGACGCGTCGCGGATCAGCGCCTCCTGAGCGGCCTTCAGACGCGCCGCGTCCGGCTTGAGCGCCTCGCGGTCGTAGGTCACCAGCCCGTTGAGCTCGCCCTCGACGTCGCTGATCTGGGTGTAGACCGCGCCGTTGCTCCCCCGGCAGGCGAGCGCACGCACCTCGTCCAGCTTGGCGAGGTAGTCGTCGGTGTACGTCGCCGGGTCGACGTCGACGTAGCTCTGCTGCACCGACCAGGCGTGCCCCGGCACTGCGAGGCCGAGCCCGCCGTACTCGCCGCTGACCAGGGCCCGTTCGCCGTCCGGGTGGGGCGGCAGCGCGGGGCTCGGATAGCCGTGCTCGTCCATGATGTCGCCGGCGCCGCCGTCGGCTCCCAGGTTGAGCCCCGACATGCCGTTGACCAGCCGGGTCGGATCCCATCCCTTGGCCTGCTCGGCGATGCGGGCCTCGTCGTACTGGCCCCAGCCCTCGTTCAGGGTGACCCACATGACGACCGACGGGCTGCTGAAGTGCTCGTCGATCATCTCCTTCATCTCGCGCTCGTACTCCGCCCGGGCGGCGGCGGACGGATTCACGCCCGCGGTCATGGCCGGCATGTCCTGCCACACCATCAGGCCCAGCCGGTCGGCCCAGTGGAACCAGCGGTCGGGCTCGACCTTGATGTGCTTGCGGACGGCGTTGAAGCCGAGCTGCTTGTGCACCCTCAGGTCGTACGCCAGCGCCGCGTCGGTGGGCGCGGTGTGCAGGCCGTCGGGCCAGAAACCCTGGTCGAGGGTGGCCATCATGAAGACGGGTTCGCCGTTGAGGACCGTACGGGGGACGCCATCGACCTTTTCCACGGCGATCGAGCGCATCCCGAAGTAGCTGCCGACGCGGTCGGCGCCCACGCTCACCTTCAGGCCGTACAGGAACGGGTCGTCGGGCGACCACAGGCGCGGGTTGCGGAGGGTGAGGGTGAGCGGGCCGCCGGTGCGTCCGCTCGCGGTGGCCACCGCGCGCTTGCCGTCGTACGCCGTCGCCGTGATCGGCACGCCGGCGCGGACGCCCCTGGCCTCCACGGTGAGGCGGCCGCGCGCGACGTCCGGGGTGAGCTTGAGGGAGTCGACGTGGTCGCGTGCGACCGGCTCCATCCAGACGGTCTGCCAGATGCCCGAGCTGGGCGTGTACCAGATGCCGCTCGGGTCCAGGCGCTGCTTGCCCAGCGGCGGGTTCTCGCCGACGGCCGCATCGGTCGGGTCGTACACGCCGACGATCAGCTCCTGGGTGCGGCCCGGCTTGAGGGCGTCGGTGATGTCGGCGCTGAACTTGTCGTAGCCGCCCCGGTGTTCGGCGACCTTGGTGCCGTTGACGTGGACGACGGCCTGCCAGTCCACGGCGCCGAAGTTCAGTCGCAGCCGCCGGCCGTGCCCGATGTGCCAGCCGGCCGGGACGGTGAAGGTGCGGCGGTACCACATCCGGTCCTCGTGCCGTTCGAGGCCGGAGAGCTGGGACTCCACGGGGTACGGGACGAGGATCCGCTCGGGCAGGGTCCTGCCCACCGGCGGCTGCTCACCGGCCCGAGCGGGGGCGAACTGCCAACGGCCGTTGAGGTTCTGCCAGTCGGCGCGGGTCAGCTGCGGGCGCGGGTACTCGGGCAGGGCGTTGTCCGGGCCCACCCGGTCGGCCCACGGGGTGCGCAGCTCGTGGGTGGAGCGGTTCGGGCCGCTGCTCCAGAAGGCGCCGACCTCGTGGCCGTCGGCTCGTGCGAGGCCGCCCTCGCCGTCGTAGCGGACGTCGGCGGTGCCGCGGGCGGTGCCGGACTTGTTGCCGACGACCGGCTCCTTCAGGGTCACCAGCAGGGCGCGCGGGTCGGCCGGGTCCTGCCGTGCGGCGCCCAGCGGCCAGGTGGCGCCGCCGATCACGGCCTGGAGGTGGCCGGTGAGACCGGCGGGCGGGGCGGCGAGTTCCTGCGCGAAGTCGAGTTTCAGGGTGCGGCCGTCGCCGAGGACGGTGGCCGCGGTGGCGCCATCGTAGGTGAAGCCCTCGGGCAGGCGGAAGGCGGACTGCGGGACGGGTTCCTTGGTGCCGCCGGGTTCGGTCCAGCGGACATGGAGGTTGGAGCCGCCGTAGTGCTCGAAGTACTCGACCTTGAAGTCGTAGGCCTTGCCGGCGGTCAGCTCCACGGGGGCGGAGGTCTGTTCGCGGTCCCAGTCGTCGACCCAGTGGTCGATGGTGAGCCGTCCGTCGATCCAGAGGCGGAAGCCGTTGTCGCCGATGATGGAGAAGGTGTGGGCGCCGGTCTTCTCCGGGACGATCCGGCCGGTCCAGCGGACGCTGACGTCGTCCGACCGTCCGGTGGCGAACGCCAGGCGGGGTTCGAGGTTGCCGAAGTCCAGGTTCGGGTCGAATCCGGTGGCCTTGAGCTCGTGGAAGTCGAAGGTGCCGGGGGCGGAGTGGGTGTAGTAGTCGCCCTTCAGGCCGTGGATCTCCACCGGGTCCTCGTCGGGGGTGGCAGTCGCGGTGGGGGCCGCGGTGAGCGCGGCGAGGCCGAGCGCCGCGGCGAACAGTAACGCTAATCGGTTTCTGAGGCGGGTGCGCACGATCCTCCTCGTGGGGAAGGAAACTGGCGGCTCTTGTCGGCTGCCCGGGTGCGGGAGTGTTCGGTCCGGTGCGGAACAACGTTGTCAGGACAGCAGTCGGCATGACAGCACGGATTCCACTGTCCGTCCAGGGACATGACAAAAACGGGAGTTCGGCGGGACGGCCCGGACCGAGATCCAAGTGGACCGGAAGGCCGCGTGACGCGCACCATGGGGGCGTCACTTCCGCGTCGTGCGAGAACCGCGGCGACGCCTCCTCCCGCGGAAGGGAAGTGAATCCGATGCCCAAGGTCTCCCGGCACACCGCCACCCAGGGCGGGGACTACGGCCCGGTCGTCGAGCTGTCCGAGGAGCTCGCCCCCTACACCGTGGACTTCCGCAGCTTCCGCGAGGACGTCGACCTCACACCCCTGCTCAAGGATCTTCCGGACGGCCGGTGCCAGTGCCCGCACTGGGGTTACGTCTTCAAGGGCGAACTGCGCCTGCGCTACCCCGACCGCGACGAGGTGTACCAGGCCGGAGAGGCGTTCTACGCCCCGCCCGGGCACGTCCCCGTGCACACCGCGCCGGGCACCGAGTACGTGCAGTTCAGCCCGTCCGACGAGGTGCGCCGCGCCAGCGCGATCACCTTGAACCACTTCCCGCCGCTGTCCGGCTGAGCACCACCGTCGAGGGCGCCCGCCGGGCTACGGCACCCGCTGGCCCTTGCCCAGGGCGATCACCCCGCCCTTGGAGACGGTGTAGAGCTCCGCGTCCCGCTCGGGGTTGACGCCGATCGTCGCCCCGGGCGGCACGTCGACGTTCTTGTCCAGCACCGTCCCGCGCACGATGGCGCCCCGGCCGATGCGCACGTTGTCGTGCAGCACCGAGCCCTGGACCACCGCGCCCGGATCGACCCGGACGCCCGGGGAGAGCACGGAGCGGGTGACCTGCCCGCGGATCAGGCAGCCCGCGCTGATGATCGACTCGCTCGCGATACCGCTCGCGCTGAACCGGGCCGGTGAGAGCTGGCCCGAGTGGGTGTAGATCGGCCAGTCGCGGTTGTAGAGGTTGAAGGCGGGGCGCTCGGCGATCAGGTCCATGTGGGCGTCGTAGTACGCGTCGAGCGTGCCGACGTCCCGCCAGTAGCCCTGGTCGCGGCTGGTCTCGCCGGGCACGTGGTTGGCGCTGAAATCGTACAGCTGCGCCTCGCCGCGGTCGGTGAGCTGGGGCAGGATCGAGCCGCCCATGTCGTGCACCGACCGGGCGTCCTCGGCGTCCCGCTGCAGCGCCTCGATCAGCACCTTGGTGCTGAAGACGTAGTTGCCCATGGAGGCGAACACGCACTCCGGGTCGTCTGGCAGGCCCGGCGGGTTGGCGGGCTTCTCCAGGAAGCGGTCCACGGTCCGCCCGTCCGAGCCCGGGCTGATCACCCCGAACGACGACGACTCCGCGCGCGGCACCCGGATGCCGGCGACCGTCACGCCCGCGCCGCCCTCGATGTGCTGCTGGAGCATCTGCCGCGGGTCCATGCGGTAGACGTGGTCGGCGCCGAAGACCGCGACGTACTCGGGCTGTTCGTCGTGGACGAGGTTCAGCGACTGCAGGATGGCGTCGGCGCTGCCCAGGTACCAGCGGGGGCCGAGCCGCTGCTGTGCGGGGACCGGGGTGACGTAGTTGCCGAGCAGGCTGGACATCCGCCAGGTGGTGGTGATGTGCCGGTCCAGCGAGTGCGACTTGTACTGGGTCAGCACACAGACGCGCAGGATGTCGCCGTTGACCAGGTTGGACAGGACGAAGTCGACGAGCCGGTAGGTGCCGCCGAAGGTGACCGCGGGTTTGGCCCGGTCCGCCGTCAGGGGCATCAGCCGCTTGCCCTCGCCGCCCGCGAGGACGATTCCGAGGACCGAAGGTCCACCACGACGCATCGCCGCTCCCCTCACCCGGTTGACACCACTACTGCCCCTGAGCAGGGGGGCTAAGCCTGTTTGAGAACGTCCTCGTACAGCCGCACCGTGCGCCGGGCGACCGCGTCCCAGCCGAACTCCTCCACCGCGCGCCGCCGTCCGGCCTCGCCCATCCGGCGGGCGGCGTCGGCGTCGGCGAGCACCGCGTCGAGTGCGCGGGCGAGCCCTGTCTCGAAGTCGTCGTCCACGGGCACGAGCACCCCGGTCCGGCCGTCCTCGACCACCTCGGGAATCCCGCCGACCCTGGAGGCCACGACGGGCGTGCCGCACGCCATCGCCTCCAGGTTGACGATGCCCAGCGGCTCGTACACCGAGGGGCAGGCGAACACGGCGGCATGGGTGAGGAGCTGGATCACGTCCGAGCGCGGCAGCATCTGCGGAATCCAGTGCACGCCTCCGCGGCTCCGGCTCAGCTCCTGGTACAGCTCCCGGAACTCCCGGTCGATCTCGGGCGTGTCGGGCGCCCCCGCGCACAGCACGACCTGCGCCGCCGGGTCGATGTCCCGCACCGCGCGCAGCAGATGGGGCACGCCCTTCTGGCGGGTGATGCGGCCGACGAACAGCACGTACGGGCGGTCCGGGTCGAGGCCGATCCGGTCGAGGGCCTCGGTGCCGTGGTCCGGCCGGTAGAGGGTGGTGTCGATGCCGTTGTGGATGACGTGGACCCGGGCCGGGTCCAGCGCCGGGTAGCAGCCGAGGATGTCCTCACGCATCGCGCCGGAGACGGCGACCACCGCGTCGGCGGCCTCGATCGCGGTGCGCTCGGCCCAGCCGGACAGCGCGTAGCCGCCGCCGAGCTGTTCGGCCTTCCAGGGGCGCAGCGGCTCCAGGGAGTGCGCGGTCATCACGTGCGGCACGCCGTGGAGCAGCTTGCCGAGGTGGCCGGCGAGGTTGGCGTACCAGGTGTGGGAGTGGAGCAGCTCGCAGCCCTGAAGGGCGGCGGTCATGGCGAGGTCCACGGAGAAGGTGCGCAGCGCGTCGTTGGCGCCGTCGAGCGCGGACCAGGGCCGGTGGCGTACGACGCCGGCCGCTTTATCCGCCGAGGAGACCTCGCCCCAGCAGTGCACCTCCAGGTCGACCAGCGGTCTCAGCTCCCGCGCGAGGAACTCGACGTGGACGCCCGCACCGCCGTACACGTCCGGCGGGTACTCCCGGGTCAGCAGTCCCACTCGCACCCGCAACCCCCTGGTCTCAGCGGCCGGTCGCCTCCATGGTCACTCGGATGCGGCCCGTGGGGAAGAGCGCGGAGGCCGTGAGAAGCAGCAGTCGCCGCAGACTCCGCCGCCGGGGACCCGGTAGTAGAGGCAGCAGCTGCGCCGCCGGAAGGCGGTTCCGGTGAGGGTGCCGGCGCGGTAGAGGAGCGGGTGCGCGAGGAGGTGCGCGGTCAGCTCGCGGGCCCGGTCGGCGGCCTCGGTACGGCTGTTGTCGCCCGCCCACTGCTCCAGCAGGCGCCCGGCGCTCGCCAGCGCGGAGGCCGCGTTGCCCCGCAGGAGGCCGGGCGCGAGGCGGTGGCGGGCGCGCAGGGCTGCCGCCAGCGGTTCGAGGTGGCCGTGCAGGACGAGGTCCGCGACCGTGTCCGCGTCCCCGGGGCGTGCGCGTACCTCGGTGAGCCAGAGGTCGTCCGGGGCGCCTGCGGCGGGGTCCCAGTGGAGGAGGCGCGGGTCCAGGTCGGGGACCTGACCGTACAGCGCGGCGCAGCCGAGCACGGCCGACCAGAGCCGGGCGGCGAGCGCCTGGTGGGCGATCGAGGCGGCGACTCGGGGTTCGGGGGCGCGGATGCCGTGGGCGACTGTGCGGACCCGTACGTCCAGGGGGTGGGTGTCGTGCGGGTCGGTGGCGGGTTCCGCGTAGGCCTGGGCGAGGGTGGGCAGTCGGCCGTGCGGCGGGGCGCCCGTGCGCAGCGCGAAGAAGCCGCCGAGGGAGCGCAGGGCGGCGAGGTCGGGGGCGAGGTCCACGGGAGCAGTAGTACCAGGGCCCCTAAGGGGTTCCCCCGGCGGGTCTTCGAGGGTCTCCTGGGGGTCTCCGTCCCGTGTCGCCCACCCAGGGGAGGACTGCGGGCGGGGCGTACTCCATCGGCAGTAGGACCCATTGACTGCTCAGGGACGACGACGGGAAACGCCCGGCACGGCAGGGTGTTGGACCATGGAAGTCGACCGTTCGCCACACCGGGTTCACCGCCCCCGCCTCGCGCAGAGGAGCGGCTCATGAGCGCCCTCGCGTTGTCCGTGCTGCTGTCGCTCGTGTCCGCCGTCGCCTACGCCGGCGGCGCGATCGTGCAGGAGCGGGTCGCGGTGTCCTGCCCCGGCGAGCGGTACGCGCCGCTGCGCCGGCCGGCATGGTGGGCGGCGGTGGCGCTGAACGGCCTCGGCGGGCTGCTGCACGTGGTGGCCCTGGCGCACGGCCCGCTCAGTCTGGTCCAGCCGCTGGGCGCCCTGACCA
The DNA here is from genome assembly GCF_054366325.1 of Streptomyces sp. JNUCC 63. Lineage (NCBI taxonomy): Bacteria > Bacillati > Actinomycetota > Actinomycetes > Kitasatosporales > Streptomycetaceae > Streptomyces > Streptomyces sp. JNUCC 63. The sequence continues at coordinate 814,961 of NZ_CM135963.1, forward strand.
TCGTGTTCGCGCTGCCCATGGCCGCGTTGTTCATCGGCCGCCGGGCGGGCTCCATCGCATGGCGGGGCGCGATCATGGCGACGGTGGGGCTGGCCGGCCTGCTGTCCCTGGTGGGCGCGTCCGACGCGCAGTCGCTTAGCGCCGCGCAGCGCGGGGTCCTGGCGGTGGTGACCGGTGGCGTGGTCGTGACGCTGACGGTCGCGGGCCGGGCGGCGCACCGGCATCCGGCGGTGCGCAGCGTGCTGCTCGCCACCGGCTCCGGCGTGGCCTTCGGCATCTCCTCGGTGTTCACCAAGACGGTCGCGGCCGACTGGACGGGCGGCGTCCCGGCGTCGGAGCTGCCGTCCCTGGCCGCGATCGGCGTCCTGGCCACGGCCGGGATGCTGCTGTCGCAGGCGTCGTACCGGGGCGGTGGCCTGGCGGCGCCGCTGGCCACGCTGACGGTGGTGAATCCGGTGGTGGCGGCCGCGGTCGGCCTCACGATGTTCGGTGAGACCTTCCGCTACGGCACCACGGGCACCGTGCTCGCCCTCGGCTGCGGCGTGGTGGCGGCGGGCGGGCTGATCCTGCTGACGACCGAGCGGATCGGGCGTACGGCGCCGGTGATGCTGTCGGGGCCGGCGCCCGCGGAGGAACTGCCGCCGTCCGGGATGGCCGAGACGGTCGGGATGGCCGAGACGGTCGGGATGGCCGAGGTGGCCGGGATGGCCGGGATGGCCGAGGTGGCCGAGCGGTCCGGGGTTGTGCCGGACGAACCGCCGCTCGTCGTCGGCCGGTTCCACGACGGCTTGTACTACGCGAGCCCCTGCGTCCCGGTGCCCGTCCTCGACCGGCACTGCTCCCGCGTCAGATCGTGACCCCGCCGGTCCTGAGATAGGCGACCGGGTCGATGTCCGTACCGAATGCGGGCCCCGTCCGCACCTCGAAGTGCAGATGCGGGCCCGTGACGTTGCCCGTGGCCCCCGAGCGGCCGATGCCGCGCCCGGCGGCGACGGCCTGCCCGGTCCGCACGGAGATCGCCGACAGGTGTCCGTACTGGGAGTAGCGGCCGTCGGCGTGCCGGATCACCACCTGGTAGCCGTAGGCGCCGCCCCAGCCGGCGCTGACGACCCGGCCGGCCGCGACCGCCTTCACGGAGGTGCCGGTGGGAACCTCGAAGTCGACGCCGGTGTGGTAGCCCTTCGACCAGTGGGCGCCGGTCGCGTGGTAGGCCGTGCCGACGGGGCCGCCGACAGGGGCGACGAGGGTGTGCGAGGCGGAGTGGTGCCGGGTGGCCCTCGTACCGGTGGCGGGCTTGGCCTCCTCGGCGGGGCGGGTGGTGGTGGAGGTCTTGTGGTGCGGCTTCTGCTGCGGCTTCTGCTGCGGTGCGGAGGCCGCACGCAGCGAGAGCCGCTGGCCCGGCAGGATCAGGTTCGGGTCGCCGCCGACGGTCGTGCGGTTGGCGGCGTACAACTGCCTCCAACCGCCCGGGACATGACGTTTCTCGGCGATTCCGGAGAGGGTGTCGCCGCGGACCACCGTGTACATCTCGGCGGTGCCGGCCCGCGACTGGGGGGTGGTCTGCGGCCGTACGTCGACGGAGTGGGCCTCGGGGTGAACCTCGGGGGTGCCGCCGCCGCGGGTCAGCCCGGCCCGTACCGAGCACACCGGCCAGGCGCCGGGGCCCTGCCCGGCGAGGACCTTCTCCGCGACGGCGATCTGCTGGTCGCGGGTGGCCAGATCCGCGCGGGGCGCGTACCGCGTCCCGCCGTACTCCTCCCAGGTGGAGCGGGTGAACTGCAGTCCGCCGTAGTAGCCGTTGCCGGTGTTGATGCTCCAGTTGCCGCTGGACTCGCAGGTGGCGACCTTGTTCCAGGTGGAGGCGTCGGCGGCGTGCGCGGCCGATGCGCCGACGAGCGGAATGACCATCCCGGCGCCGCCCGCCGTGACGGTGAGCGAGGCGCGGTTGATCCTGTTCGGCTGATACCGGCGGTGCCGGCCGCGTACGGCCATGTCCGAAGCCCTCTCGCCATGCGTCAGGAGGGGCGAAAGTAACCGCTCCGAACAGGCCATGACAAGACGGCTATCGGCCGCTTCGACACCTCAAGTGGCCGGTAACGGGCCCCGGTTGGCCGGATCGGCGGGACGCGCGCCGAGCCTCCGGTATCTGCCGTGCGGAATGAGCCACAGGGCACCCGCGTGCGTAATGAAGCGTGCCGGGTCCGGATGTGCGGGCGCCGTACCGGCACGTCAGGATGGTCGTGGGGGCACGAGCGGCGATACTGGCGGGCATGGACGGCGACGCGGTCGGCACCGCCGGCGGCGGGACCCCGGCGTTCCACCTGATGATCCACCGGATTTTTGAGGAGCAGGCGGTATGAGCACTACAGCCCAGATCGGCGTCACCGGACTCGCGGTCATGGGCCGCAACCTCGCCCGCAACTTCGCGCGCAACGGCTACACGGTCGCGCTGCACAACCGGACGGCGTCCCGGACGCATGACCTGGTCGAGGAGTTCGGGCACGAGGGCGACTTCATCGCGGCCGAGACCGCCAAGGAGTTCGTGGCGGCGCTGGAGCGTCCGCGCCGCCTGGTCATCATGGTGAAGGCCGGTGAGCCGACCGATGCGGTGATCCAGGAGTTCGCACCGCTGCTGGAGCCCGGTGACATGATCATCGACGGCGGCAACGCGCACTTCGCGGACACCCGGCGCCGGGAGCGGGAGCTGCGCGAGCAGGGCATCCACTTCGTGGGCACGGGCATCTCCGGCGGCGAGGAGGGCGCGCTGCACGGGCCGAGCATCATGCCGGGCGGCTCGAAGGAGTCGTACGACTCCCTCGGCCCGATGCTGGAGAAGATCTCCGCGAAGGCGGCGGACGGCGCGCCGTGCGTCACGCACGTGGGCCCGGACGGCGCGGGTCACTTCGTGAAGATGGTGCACAACGGCATCGAGTACGCCGACATGCAGCTGATCGGCGAGGCGTACCAGCTGCTGCGCGATGTCGCCGGCTACTCCCCCGCGCAGATCGCGGAGATCTTCCGCACCTGGAACAGGGGCCGTCTGGACTCGTACCTGATCGAGATCACGGCGGAGGTCCTGTCCCACGTGGACGCGGCGACCGGCAAGCCGTTCGTGGACGTGGTGGTGGACCAGGCCGAGCAGAAGGGCACGGGCCGCTGGACGGTGCAGATCGCCCTCGACCTGGGCGTGCCGGTGTCGGGCATCGCGGAGGCGGTCTTCGCACGCTCCCTGTCCGGGCACGCGGCCCTGCGGGAGGCCTCGCGCGGCCTTTCGGGCCCGAAGGCGTCGCCGCTGTCGGAGTCCGAGGCGGCGGCCTTCGCGGACCGGGTGGAGCAGGCGCTGTACGCCTCGAAGATCGTGTCGTACACGCAGGGCTTCCACGAGATCGCCGCCGGCAGCGAGGAGTACGGCTGGGGCATCGACCTCGGCGCGGTCTCCGCCATCTGGCGCGGCGGCTGCATCATCCGCGCGGCCTTCCTGGACCGGATCCGCGCCGCGTACGACGCCCGCCCGGACCTGCCGAGCCTGCTGTCCGACGACACCTTCGCCCAGGAGATCGCGGCGGCCCAGGACGACTGGCGCGAGGTCCTGGTCGCCGCGACCCGTCAGGGCGTACCCACCCCCGGCTTCTCGGCGGCCCTCGCCTACTACGACGCCCTGCGCGCCGAACGCCTCCCGGCCGCCCTGACGCAGGGGCAGCGGGACTTCTTCGGGGCGCACACCTACCGGCGGGTGGACCGGGAGGGCTCCTTCCACACGCTGTGGGGCGGGGACCGGTCGGAGGTCACGGCGTAGGGCTGCGGGAGAGGCGGTACGGCGCGTGAGGCGCCGGCTCGCGGGTACGGCGGCGTGGGCCGTCGTACAGCGGTCGGTCGGCTCGCACGATCGGCTCTCTCGAAGAGACGGTGGGCGGCTCGGGGGCCGCCCACCGTCGGCGTTCGCGGGGGCTGGGTGCGTACGCCCTCGCGGGCCGGGCCGTCAGGTGAGGGGCGGGCCCGGCTCGGGGTTCGGAACCGGCTCCGGGCCCGGGGGGATCGGGGACGGGGAGGGCTCCGGGGGCGGAGGACCGGGCGGAGGGCCGGGGATCGGGCCCGGGGGCGGGGGACCCGGAGTCGGGCCCGGCGGGGGTCCCGGCGTCGGAGGGGGCTGCGGGGCCGGGGGTGGCTCCGGTGTGGGGACGGGGCCCGGTTGTGGCTGTGGGCGCTGGGGGTCCGGCCCCGGTGTGGGACCCGGCCCGGGACCCGGCGAGGGCGGGGTGGGGTCGGGGTACGGGTTCGTCATGGCGTCCTCCGGCCAGTCGGTCGACATCGGCTCTGGACTACTCCCCCCGCCTACCCGACCCCCGCGCCGCCAGTCACCCGACGGCGACAGGGCGAGGACCCGGCTGGGCTCACGTCGTCGGCGTCACGGCTCGTATGGCCTGTGCGGCTGCCGCGAGGCCCGGGACAGGGCTGGACAGGACCGGCACCGGGGTCGTGGTGAGGCGGTGGGCCGGGGCCATGGAGGCCTGGGCCAGGACGATCGCGTCGGCGTCCGTGACCCGGTCGGCCGCGGCCGCCACCTCGCGTACGTATCCCTCGGTGTCGCCGGCCTCGAAGCGCGGCCAGGCGGTGTCGACGAGCACGGAGCGGACGGTGACGGAGCGCCGGGCGCGGCGGGCCTCCTCGTCGACGAGCGCGGTGGTCGGCGCGAGGGTGCTCCGCAGCGCCGCGAGGACGACCACCCGCGGTCCGGCGGCGACGGCGGCGGCCGCCATCGGCCGGTCCACCCTCAGTACCGAAACCCCGAGCCCAACCGCCTCTGCCTCCGCCTCCGCGACGCCGCCGATGGTGGAGCAGGTGCACAGGACGGCCCGGGCGCCCTGGGCGACGGCCCCGCGCAGTACCGCCCGCACCCCGTCCGTCACCGCCGCCGGCCCCTCCCGGCGGGCCCGGCGGAGCAGCTCCTCGTCGACGAAGTGCCGTAGCTCCAGGCGGGGATGGGCCTCGTCGCGCAGCGCGTCGAAGACCGGGACGTGCGCCGGAGAGGTATGCAGCAGGGCGAGCACCACGTGCTCAAAACCGTCCGGGGTGCGCGGCGAGCCACTCCCGCGCGGCTCCCAGAAGTTCGGGGTCGGCCGCAGGGGCCTCGTCGCGGTGGCGTTCGGCCCACTTGACGACGTACGGGCACAGCGGGGCCACGGCGACGCCCTCGCGCCGCGCGATGGCGTACAGCTCGCGGGCCAGCGAGCCCGCGATGCCCCGCCCCTCGTGCTCCGGCTCCACGACCGTGTGGACGGGAACCAGCGCGGGCCTGGGCCGGTCGAGGACGAAGTACTCGACGCGGCCCACCACTTCACCGTCGCCGACCGCCTCGAGACGGCCCGCCGTCCGGTCGTCGCGGATCTCGACGTCACTCATCGGTACGCTCCTGGTCGGTCGGGCCGCTCAGGCCGGCACGGCCTGCGGGCTCCGCTCCTGGTCGGACCCCGGCACCGGCGCGGAGGGGTCGGTACCGAGCGCCACGATACGGTTGCCGGCGTCCACGTGCACGACGCGCGGCCGAAGCGCCCGCGCCTCGGCGTCGGTCACCTGGGCGTAGCTGATGATGATCACCAGGTCGCCGGGGTGGACGAGGTGCGCGGCGGCCCCGTTGATACCGATCACCCCGGACCCGCGCTCACCCTCGATGACGTACGTCTCCAGCCGCGCCCCGTTGGCGATGTCGACGATGTGGACGAGCTCACCGGGCAGCAGATCGGCCGCGTCGAGCAGATCCGCGTCGACGGTCACCGATCCCACGTAGTGCAGGTCGGCCTGGGTGACGGTGGCGCGGTGGATCTTGGACTTGATCAAAGTGCGCAGCATAGGAACTCCCTGAATTCGGCTCCCTGCCCGCTTTTCGCAGGTCAAGGGCTGTTCTTCCAGCGTACAGTGGCTCACTGTCGACTGCTGCGGCCGCTCTTTGAGGAACTCTTGCTGACTGCTTGCTGAGTTCGCTGACGCCTGGCAGGCCAGGGTCCGCAGCTCGCTCATAGGGCGATTCCCCTCAACCGCGGCAGACGAGCGGGATCAGCTTATGGACCGGCACCTCTCCTGCGCACCGAGATCCCCATCACGCCCAAGCGAGAGCAAGGCGAACACAGACCGTCCCGCTCGCCGCCTCGGTCGGTCTCTCGTCTGCCGGTCTGTCCGTTCGCCGGTCAGCCGGTCTGCCGGTCCTGTAGGTCGACTGACCTGCAGGTCTTTCCTGGCTGCCTGCCTAGCCGGTCTGCCGACGGCCAAGCCTTGTCGATCTGTCGGCCTGTCGACTTCGCGGTCCGGAGCCGTCAGTGGTCGTCGTGGCGTCCGTGCGAGCCGCCGCCGTGGTGGTCGTCCCGGCCGTCGTGCGAGCTGCGCCCGTGGTGCTGGTCGTCACCGGCGGGATCGTCCGCACCGTGACCCCTCGCACCGCCGCGGTCGTCGCCCACCGGGTCGTCCGCGCCGCGGCCCTTCACACCGCCGCGGTCGTCGCCGGCGTGGTGCCGGGCCTCGGGACTACGGTCGCCGGAGCGGCCGTGATGCGCGGTCGGGTGGTCGTCGGCGTGCGGCCGGTCCTCCACGGCGGTGCCCGGCATGCTCTGGGTCGCCGGTGCGGTGCGGAAGGTGTCTTGGCCGGTGCGGGCACCGTGGTCCGTGCCGGAGTGACGGCCGTGGTCGTCCGCGCTCCGGTCGTCCGAACCGTGCCGGTGGTGGTGCGCCGACGGGGCGGCCGGGCCGGGGGCCTGGTGACCCGGCGGTGAGGTGACGGCCGTGGCGGTGACGGCGCCTCCACCGATCACGGCCGCGGCGACGAGCACGGCTGCGACGGTACGACGGCGGCCGGTGAGCCGGGAGATGCTCATGACGTGTCCCTTCGTTCGCTCCGCGGCCGGTGCGCGGAGTCCGTCCGGCGCGTTCACCGGACGAGAACCACCGTGCGCCACGCATCCTGAAGCCAGGCTGAAGCAACCTGAGCCGGTCTTCAGGAAGGTTCTGACACCCTGTGGGCATGCGCCTGCTGATAGTCGAGGACGAGCGACGCCTCGCCACCGCCCTCGCGCGGGGACTGGCCGCCGAGGGCTTCGCCGTGGACGTGGCCCATGACGGTGTCGGCGGGCTGCACTTGGCCCGTGAGCAGGAGTACGACCTGATCGTCCTCGACATCATGCTCCCCGGCATGAACGGCTACCGGGTCTGCGCCTCGCTCCGGGACGACGGCAACGACACGCCCATCCTGATGCTGACCGCCAAGGACGGCGAATACGACGAGGCGGAGGGCCTGGACACCGGCGCGGACGACTACCTGACGAAACCGTTCTCCTACATCGTCCTCCAGGCCCGCATACGCGCCCTGCTGCGCCGCCGCGCCCGCACCGGCTCCCCGGTCCTGCGCGTCGGCAGCCTGAGCCTCGATCCCGCAGCCCGGCGCGTGACCCGTGACGGGGAGGAAGTCCCCCTGACCACCAAGGAGTTCGCGGTACTGGAGCACCTCGCGCAGCATGCCGGTGAGGTGGTCTCGAAGGCCGACATCCTCGCGCACGTCTGGGACTTCGCCTACGACGGCGACCCGAACATCGTCGAGGTCTACGTGAGCGCGCTCCGCCGCAAGATCGACGCGCCCTTCGGACGCCGCTCCATCAAGACCGTGCGTGGCGCGGGATACCGCCTGGAGGCCGAAGGGGGACGCGATGTCTAGGCCGCTGGCGTCGGTCCGGGCGCGCGCGGCGCTCGCGGCCACCGTGGTGGTCTGTCTCGCGCTGGTCGTGGCGGGCTTCGGCGTGATCGAGGTGCTCCGGAACAACCTCACCGGACGGGCCGGCCTGGAGGCCGAGGTCACCGCCCGTACGGTGGCCGGTTCCCAGGACGCGCTGAACGGCCGGTTCGACCGGCTCGACCTGCCCGAGGACGGACGCGTGGTCCAGGTCGTCGACTCGGCCGGACACGTGCTGGGCGCCGGTGCCGCCCTTGCGGGCCGTGCCCCCGTCGCCGACTACGCCCCGGCCGCGGACAGCTCCGCCGCGCCCGTGTCCACCGCGCCCTCGACCTCCACGGCACCGGCGTCCGCAGCGCCGTCCCCATCGGGGTCGGGAGCGGCATTCGTACAGCCTTCCCCATCGGCGTCCGGGACGGCAGGTGCGACCGGCACGGCCGCGCACGCGAACAGCAGTGCGGGCGTTCCGGGTAGCGTGCTCGCCGCCGTGTACGTCCCCGTCGGCACCGGGATCGTCCGCACCGTGGTCCCCGTGGACGACCACGGGAGCCGGGGCAAGGGCGGTGACGATTCCGGCGGCCGCGGCGGGAGCGACGACGACCCCGCCGCGTCGGACGGGAGGACCAAGGAACCGACCGATGACAACCACGGCGGCAGCGGCGGCAGCGGCGGCAGCGGCGGCAGCGGCGGCAGCGGCGGCAGCGGCGGCGAGGACGACCACTCCGGGCGCGGCGGCAGCAGCGAGGACAGCGGGAAGGGCGGAGCCACCAGCAGCCCCCCGCGCGGCAAGGTCGGCACCGACGTACAGCGGCGCACGATCCGGGCCACCGTGGCCGGCGCGACCCACGACTACAGCTTCGCCGCCGTACAGGGCACCACCTACGACGGCCGCACCTACACCGTCTACGCGGGGATCTCCCTGGAGGAGGAGCAGGCCGCCCTGGACCAGGTCACGAAGTCGCTGCTGACCGGCCTGCCGTTCCTGCTCGCCGTCGTGGCGGCCGTGACCTGGCTGGTCACCCGGCACGCGCTGAGGCCGGTGGAGGGCATCCGCACCGAGATGGCGGAGATCACCGGGAGCGGCCACCTGTCCCGCAGGGTTCCGGAGCCCCGGTCGGGGGACGAGATCGCCCGGCTGGCCCGCACCACCAACCAGACGCTGGCCGCCCTGGAGAGGTCGGTCGAGCGGCAGCACCGCTTCATCGCCGACGCCTCCCATGAACTGCGCAGCCCCATCGCCAACTTGCGCACCCAACTGGAGGTCGCCGACGCACACCCGCATCTGCTGGACACCCACGACCTCGTCCAGGACGTCGTGCGCCTGCAGCACCTGGCCACCGACCTGCTGCTCCTCGCCCGGCTGGACGCCGGGGAAAGTCCGGCCGGCGCGCGCCTCGACCTCGCGGACGTGGTCCGGGAGGAGGTGGCCTCGCGGCCGGCGACGGACCGGTTCGCCCCCGCCGTGACACTGGAGGGCGAGTCGCTCGCGGTGACCGGCAGCAGGACGCAACTTGCCCGGGTCCTCGCCAACCTCCTGGACAATGCCCAACGGCACGCGGCGGGCGCCGTGGAGGTGACCGTGGCCGTCGAGGGCGACGACGTCGTCCTCACCGTCGGCGACGACGGTCCCGGGGTCGCTCCGGAGGACCGGGAGCGGATCTTCGAGCGGTTCGTCCGCCTGGACGAGGCCCGAAGCCGCGATGCAGGCGGTGCCGGTCTCGGACTGGCCATCGCCCGGGACGTGGTGCTGCGGCACGGCGGCTCGCTCACCGTCGGGGGTGACCCCGGCGAGGGAGCGGTCTTCCGTGCCCGGTTTCCGCGTGCGAAGTGACGAGCACGGTTGACGTCCCCGCGGGGTCTTGCGTGCCGTACCGCACGCGCGAGGCAGGCACCACGCTGCGGCGGGCGGCGTCGTGCTCGACGCCCTCGCGCAGCCGGGTCACGGCCACTCTCGCACGCGGGGCCGCCACCGCGCGGGTGCGTGCGCTGCGGCCACGCAGGGGGAACGGCTCAGCGGGACACGGCTTTCCTGCGTCGCGCCCCGGAGCGCAGCGCCGGCAGCGCCGCGGCCGCCAGGAGAACCACCACACCGCAGACGATCGCCGCCGTCCGCGCGAATCCCAGGCTCTCCCCGGCGTGGGGCGCCGACTCCGCATGGGACGCTCCGGTGAGGCTCAACACCGGGGCGGGGTGCTCCGGTTCGGGCTTGCCCTCTTCGGCCGGCTGGTCCCAGGAGACGACCTCGCCGTCGTCGTACTGCTGCTTGGCGACGAAGGTCAGCGCGTCCACGCCGGTGGGGACGCGGTCGATGTGCACGACGAAATCGGCCCCGTCCTCGCCGCTGATCGCGCCGCCGGACCAGCCGACGGTGCCGCTCCCGCCGCCGGGTGCCTGCTGCTGCGCGGTCCACCCCTTCACCTGCTCCGCGCGCATCCCCCGCACGCCCTTCGGTGCCTCGATCCACACGCCGACGGTGCGCGCGTCGTCCTTCTCGTTGGGCACGTGGAACGTCATCCGTACGTCCTTCGCGCCCGGCTTCACCTCGTCCTCGGAGTGCACGTGCACATGCGCCCGGGCGGGGGCCGCCGTCATCATGAGCAGGCCCGCGGTCAGCAGGGCCGCGGCCATCCGGGCCGGTCGCCGGAGAAATGTCATGGGTGATTCCTCTCTCGGCGTCCGTGCACGCTGGTCACGGACGACAGGGGGCGTGGGAGCGGCCGGCCTGAATCCGGCGCGGGATGGTTCTGTACGGCGTCGGCGGCGGACTGTGCCGTGACGCCGGGCGTTCCAGGGCCGTACCCACTGAGTGGGGACGGCCGGTGTGCGGCCCGGTGAAGCGTTGCCTCACGCGGGCGGATTGGTGACGACCATGGCCGCCGTGACGCCCAGGACGATGACCCCGACGAGCAGTTCCGCCACCAGGCCGCGCCGGAGGGTGCGTACGTGCGCCGTGTCCGGCAGCGCGGGAGGCGCCGGCGCGACCAGTGTCGCCGTCGCCCCGGTCCCGCCAACGGGTGCGGTGGCAAAGGGAGTCGGTGCCAGGACCGTCGTGTGCCGGCGCAGCCAGCGCCGGGCGACGCCGCCGAGCGCGACGACCACGGCCACGCCGGCCGTCTTCAGGAGCAGCAGTCGGCCGAACCGGGTGTCGAAGAGGGCGCCGACGGTGCCCACTTCACGCCACACCTGGAAGGTGCCTGTCACGACGAGCACGGTCACACAGGCGAACGCGAGCCGGGAGAACCGGGGCAGCACGGAGGCCAGCGCGGTGACGGCTCCCGGCCTCGCCAGAACCGCCGCGGCCAGCGCGAGTCCGCCCAGCCACACGGTCATCGCGGCGAGATGGGCGAAGTCGGCGGCCAGGGCGAGGAATGTGTACCGCCCGTCGACGGAGTGGCCGGTCACCGGCCACGTGCTCCACAGGACCACGGCCGCCGCGGTCGCCACGAGGGCCGCCGCCCTGGCCCGCCTGCCCGACGTGCCGGCCGCAAGGGTCGCGAGCACGGTCGCGGCGCCCAGGGCGAGAAGGGCGTAGAAGCGCACGGCGTAGGCGTAGTCGGCGAGCGCCGCGTGCTGATGGGCACCGGAGCCGGACCATGCGTCCGACAGCGGCCGGCCGTCGGCCCAGACGGCGTGGACGGCCAGGACCGCGAGGGTGCCGGTGGCCAGCAGGCCGAGCCCGGCCCACACCAGGCCCCGGGCGCCGCGGTCACGCAGCCCGGCGGGCCACAGCCACAGTACGACCAGCAGCACGCCGGGGCCGAGCGCGAGTCCGACGTAACCGGCCGCGCGTGACACGCCGAGGAGGCGGCTCGCCCACGCGCTGCCGGAACCGCCGAGCGGCGGGACGACGCCGACGACCCGGCTGGCCCTGTGGATGGAGAAACGGAAGGTGCCTGCCACGGGATGTCCGTCGGCCGACGTCACCTGCCAGGCCACGGTGTACGTACCCGGGTGCAGGCCGCCGGGCAGGGTGGTCCGAACGACGGGGTCGGGCCGGTCGTCGGCGTGGCCGCCGAGGTCCACTCGGCGCATGTGGTCGTCGAACACGCGCACCGCGTTCTCCCTCGCGGTCACCGGTTGCCGGAACGTCAGCGCCGCCTGGGCGGGCAGGCCGGGCAGCACCTCGCCGGCGGCGGGATCGCTCGACCGTACGCCGGTGTGCGCGGAGGCGGGCCCGGCGGACGCGGCCGCCAGGCAGAGAACAAGGCAGAACATGGTGATGATGCGGCGCATCCGTTTCCCCCCGGGTGCCCTTGAGATGCAACGCGTCCAGGGTGGGTCCTCGCCGCCGCCTGCGGCAGCCTCGCCTTTGGGGGTGCGACCCCCTCAAAACGAGGGGGTCAGGTGCGCAGCGGCAGCACGGTACGGACCTCGGTGCCGCCGTCGGGGCGTTCGGTGACCGTCATCCCGCCGCCCAGTTCGGTGACAGTGTCCCGGATGAGCTGCAGGCCGAGGTGACCGGTCTTGCCGAGTGCGTCTCCCGGTCCCTTCCCGTCGTCCGCCACCCGCATCAGCAGCCGTTCCCCACCGCCGGTGACCTCGATCCAGGCGTGCCGTGCCTCGGCGTGCTTGAGGACGTTCGTGACGCACTCCCGCGTGCAGCGGTAGACGAGAGCGGCGAGGTCGGGTCCGAGCGCGGCCCGGACCTCGACGGTCGTGGTGACGTCGAGGCCCTCCCTGCGCAGTCGTTCGGCGAGCAGTTCGACCGCCTGCGGCAGACCGTCCTCGGTCAGGTCCGGCGGATAGATGTCCACCATCATCGTGCGCAGTGAACCGACGGCGCCGCGCAGGACCTCACCGACCTTGTCGAGCATGCCGTCGGCCGTGGCGCCGGCCCCCGGGGGCAGTGCGCCGCGGACGGCCGACAGGGCGTATCCGGCCCCGGCGAGGTCCTGCACCACTCCGTCGTGCAGGTCGCGGGCGAGCGCGCGCCGCTCCCGTTCGGAGGCGGTCAGGGCCTTGCTGAGCAGTCGGCTGCGTTCCGCGTCCGCCTTGCTGACGCGGCGCAACAGGTGGGCCGAAACCGGAAGTTGAGCCACCAGCAGAAGCAGCAGCGCCACGATGGAGAAGGGCACGAGGGTGTGCATCAGCTCGGTCCGCGCGGCGGCGACGCGGGCGTCGGTGGAGTACACCTCGAGCGCCAGCCGTTCACCGGAGTCCAGGTCGAGCGGGACGTAGACCTCCACGAGGCGGCGGCCGCCGTGGCGTTCGGTGACGTTCTCCTCGTCGGCCAGGTCGGACAGGCTGGCCCAGCTCGCCCGCTCGTCGATGGTCCTGCGTACGTCGTCGTTGAGGAAGGACATCCCGATGGCGCGGTGCTCGTTGGAGTACAGGACGTCGCCCTGTCGGTTCCACACCTTCACCCGGACGACGCCGGCCTCGTGCTGCCGGGCCCTGACGGCCTCGTCCAGCCGCGTCCGCGCGGAGACGTCCCCGCGGAGCAGCGCCGGCATGGCCGGCTTGAAGATCACGTTGCCCATGAGCTGCGCGGAGCGGGCCGCCTCGGCGAGCGCGGTCTTCTCCGCGATCGAGTCGGCGGCCACCACGGCGCCCGCCCCGACGACCGCGAAGGCACCCACTCCGATGAGCACCATCGCGACCAGCGCCCGCCGGACGGTTCTGCCGCCCCCCGTCTCCGCCGTGGAGCCGCCGCCCGTCCGGTCAGCCATCGGCACCCGCCTCGACGAGGCCGAGCCGCTGCGCCTTCACGACGGCCTCCAACTGCGAGCGCACCCCGAGTTTGAGATGGATCGCCTTCACGTAGCCGCGGCAGGTGTTGACGCTGATTCCCAGCAGCCTGGCGATCGCGGCCGGCGCCAGGCCCTTGCCCATCAGGCCGAGCACCTCGGACTCCCGGGCGGTGAGACTGGCCGCGCCGGGCTCGTCGGTGACCTGGGGCCGGCCGGCGTCGCCGAACATCGACGCCGACACCAGCATCGACCCCTGTCGCACCTCCCGCAGAACGGTCAGCATCTCCTCCAGCGATCCGGACTTGGGCACGAACGCGCTCGCGCCCGCCTGGGCGGCCCGCACCACCCAATCCGGGTCGCGGTGCGCCGAGACGATGACGACGATCGCGCTCGGCGCGGCTTCGCGGACCAGCCGGGTGACGTCCAGTCCGCTCTCCCTGCCGAGCGAGATGTCCATCACCACCATGTCCGGGCGTTCCCTCGCGGTCAGTTCGACCGCCGCCGACCCGGTCGCCGCGCATCCCGCGCAGTCGAAGTCCGGCTGTGATCCGAGCGCGAAGGCCAGCAGCTCGGCAAACGTCCGATGGTCGTCGACGATCAGCACGCGCGTCGGCGACGAACCTCTGTGTCCCCCCATGTTCCCCCCACCGGGCGAACCGCCACCGCTGCCGGTCCGCAGGAGACATGGAACCACGGTATGTGAGGAAAGGCCCATTAGTTGTGCAGGAATAGTGCTTTTTCCGGGTGGCCGGCCCCTCTGGTTTGGGGATGGCCGTGGCGCCCGGGACCAGGCACCGTTGAACCATGCCGATTCGCCTGCTCGTCGTGGACGACCACCAGCTCGTGCGGGACACCCTGGCCACCGTCCTGGGCGCAAGCGCACTCGTCGACGTGGTGGGCGTGGCGTGCGACGGGGCGGAGGCCGTCACGGCGGCACTGCGGCTCGCGCCGGACGTGGTGCTCATGGATCTCGCCATGCCGGTGCTGGACGGCGCCGAAGCGACCCGGCGGCTGCTGGTCCTGCGGCCCGGCACCCGAGTCGTGGTGCTGACGTCCGCGGTCGGCGGACGGCTGGAACAGGCGGCCCTCGACGCCGGGGCCTGCACGGTGCTGCACAAGGACGCCGGGATCGACGCGGTGCTCGACGCGATCGTGGCGGTGGCGCCGCGGGCCTGAGCCACCGGGCGGATCGCTCCCGGTGTGCGGCCGGCGGGCGGCATGCGGCCGACGGCGAGGGCGGCGGCCCCGCGTGCCGCCCCCCATGGCGGTTGCGGGTCACGGGTCGTGCCGGCCCCTGACCCGGATCACGCTCACGGCGTCCCCGGACGCGGCCACCAGCGCAGCAGCACCCGTCCCCTCACCTCCCCGACGGGCACCGGGCCGAACTGCCGGGAGTCGACGGAGTGCCGGCGGTTGTCGCCCAGGACGAAGACGGTGCCGTGCGGCACGTGCGCGGGCCCGTAGTACAGGCCGTCGAGGGTCCGCCGGTCGATCGCCGGTTCCGTGACGGGGCGGCCGTCGACCGTGAGGACCCCGTCCTCGATCCCGACGGTGTCACCGGCCACCGCGACGACCCGCTTGACCAGCCGCGAGCCGCCCTGGTCGAACACCACGAGGTCTCCGCGCCGGGGCGTTTGGCGCCAGTAGGCGCGTTCGTCGACGAGCAGGTGGTCCCCGGCACGGAGCGTCGGCTCCATGCTGGTCGACTCCACCCGTACGCGCTCCAGCAGGAGGCTGCCGGCCGCGAAGGCCGCGGCCACCACCACGCACGCGACGGCCCGGCGCACGGCGGCCCGCGGTACGGCGAGGCGCCGTACCGCGGGCCGCCGGGGCGGGCTCACCCGAGCAGGCCGGTCAGTCCGAGTGTCCACAGGACCGTTCCGATGACGAGGAGTCCGTTGACCGCCCGGGACCGGGCGCGGCCGGAGAGGGACCGGACGAGCATCAGCAGTGCGGCGAGCCGCGCGCACAGTCCGGCCGTCAGCAGCGGGTCGGCCTCGACCGGCCGGTTCCGCTGTCCCAGGGTCACGCCGGTACTGGCGGCCACCACGTACGAACCGATCAGCAGACCGAGCACGAGGACCGCGGAGAGCGCCGCGGCCGTGCCCCGCGAGACCCACACCTGCCGCGCCGCGACGAGCTGGACGACGGCGGCCAGCAGGAAGGGCATGGCCCCGGCCAGGCCGTGCGCCACGCGCTGCTGGAAGGCGACCAGGTCCCCGGCCGCCGCGGCCACGCAGAGCAGCGACGCGACGTGCGGGGCGCGAAGGCCGCCCACGAGGCCCTCACGACTCACCGGCACCGCCCCATCGGCCATCGGCGCCTCAGGCGAGGGTGTCATCGTCGCCTCCCATCTCGGGAGCGGGCTCGGCCTTCGCCGGGTCTGCGAAGACCGGGTGGTGCTCGGTGCTGGGCGGTCCCACGCGGAACTGCGCCATCATGTCGTGGTCCTCGTGCACGAGGTTGTGGCAGTGGATCATGTAACGCCCGGTGTGCGGGCCGAACTTGACCGCCACGCGCACCGTCTCGTTCTCACCGACGTACACCGTGTCCTTGCCACCGAGCTCCCAGGGGTCGGGCGCCCTGCCGTTGCGGTCCAGCACCTTGAAGTCGACCAGGTGCACGTGGACCGGGTGAAACCAGCCTCCGGACTTGTTGACGAACTCCCAGACCTCGACGTCCCCGAGTCCCGGGTCGGCCCAGACGTACTCGTAGTCGGAGGCGATGACGTCGGCCCAGGTCTTGCCGTTGATGGTCCAGGTTCCGTTCTTGCGGATGAACTCGAACGTCCGGCTCTTCTTCGCCATCGCCGCGGTGAGGTCCATCGCGGGCGCGTTCGGGTTCAGCAGGTCCGGGATCGCGTTGCCCGACAGGTCGGTGGGGTCGCCGGCGACGTCGAAGGCCATCACGTCGCCGGTGGTGTCGAAGTCCTCGACGTTCGGCACGCTCAGGTTCTTCAGGACCACCCGCTGGCCGATCCTGTACTTGGCGAAGTCGATGATGACCTCGTACCGTTCGGCCATGCCGTGCCGGTAGCTGGTCGCCGAACGGGGCTGCGGCATCAGCCCGGCGTCCGTCCCGATGAAGACGAACGGATCGCCGGTGCTGAGCGCGAACTTGAAGCCCCGCGCGATCGCGCAGTTCAGGATCCGGAAGCGGTACTTGCGCCGCTCGACCTTCATCACGGGCCAGGGCCGGCCGTTGACCAGGATCACATCACCGAAGAGCCCGGAGTGCCCCTCGTCGTCGTACAGCAACTGCCCGTCGCGGTCGAACATGGCGTCGCGGATGAGCAGCGGCACGTCGTACCGGCCCTTCGGGATGGGCAGCGACTGCTCCAGCTCGTCGTGCATCGTGTACATCGCGGCGAGGCCCATGTACGCGTTCTCGGCGGTGTGGTGGGCGCCGTGGTCGTGGTACCAGAGCGTCCGGGCGTCCTGGAAGTTCGGGTAGTGGTAGTCCTTGTACTGGCCGGGCCGTGTGATGTCGCTGGCGTAGCCGTCGTACTCCGGAAGCGATCCCGATCCGTGCAGGTGCACCGAGGTCCACGACTCGTACCCCAATCGGGGATGCACCGAGGGGAGTTCGTTGATCTGCCGTACGACGGCCGGCCGGCCCCGCGTGGCCCGGATCGTCGGGCCGCCGAACGTCCCGTCGTACGACCAGGTCTCGGTCTTCATGCCGGGCAGGATCTCCGTCACCGCGCTGCGCATGCTGACCGTGTAGTAGTCGGTGGTGCTCGACCGCTTGGTCGGAACCGCCTCGGGCGGCACCGCGAACGGCACGGTGAACGGCTTCGGGAACTTGCTGACCGCGATCCGGTCGGAAGCGGTCTTGGCGCGCGCGACGCGTTCGAGTGGCAGCGCCAGGGCCGCCGACGCGAGGACGCCGAACTTCATCGCATCACGTCGGGACAGCGTGTTTTCGTGCATGTGCGTGCTCACCCCCATGGTGGGCCGCCGAAGCGGCGCTCGGGCCCTGCTCTCCCCCTGGAGTCGCGGATGCCCGTGTTCTTTTCTCGGTGCTGATCGGTACTGCTCGGTGCTGGTCCGTACCCGGTGGGCATGTGCGGCGCCGCACGTGCCCACCGGCAGTGCGATGCCCGTGCCGGTGGACGGGCTGTACGCCGGTCGTGCTCCTCGGCCGTGGGAGGCCCGCGGTGTTCCTGAATGCACCGCTGAGGAGAGGCGACCAGGCGGGTGGGCAAGGAGCGGGCAGCCGGTGGAGGGGGGTCCACCGGCTGCCCGGAGGGAACAGGGCGGCCGGTGAACGGGGGGCTCTTACGGCTGCCCTGTCCTGGCCGGCTCCCCGATCGGCGGGTTCGTCGAGGGAACGAACACCGCCTGCCGGGGCACCGGCCGGTCGATCGGCGCTGTTGCGAAAATCCCGTCGTCCGCCCCCAGGCAGGCGGGACCTCCGCGGCAGGCTCTAGCTGTTCGGCACGGTCACCGGTCCCAGGGTTCCGCCCTTGTCGGACGAGATGTAGACGGGGGACGGGTTACTCGTCGCGGCACTGCCGGTCCTCAGGCGCAGGCTCCAGGTGCCGTTGACCGCGCCCGCTGCGGCCGGCTGCACGATCACGCCGGTGGCGAAGACGGGACCGGTCGGCGACCCGGAGCGGAACGTCAGCGACGCACCGGGGATGGACCCGGTTCCGTCGAGCCTGAGGTCGCCGGACTTCCACTTGGCGAGGGTGATCGCGATCTTGTCGACCGCGGGCACCTTCGGGGTGACGTCGGCCGGCGTCGACGCCGCGCCCCGGCCCACCGCGTTCACGGCGACGACCGTCACGGTGTACTTCGTGTCGTTCGTCAGCCCGGTGAGGAGCAGGCTGGACGCGCTGGGCCCGGCCGTGGCCGTGACCGGCGTCCCCGAGGCGGGCGTCGCGGTGATCTCGTAGCCCGTGAGGGGCGACGTGCCCGGGTCCTCGGGCGCCGTCCAGCGGACCGTCGCGCTCGCGTGGGAGCCCTGGACGGTGACCCCCTGCGGGGCGCTCGGCGCCCTGGTCGATCCGAACGTGTACTTCTCCATCCTGGCCTGCGAGGCGTTGCCGGCCGGGTCGAAAGCCACGTACCGCAGGGTCTTCGGCCCGTCGGACGCCTTCAGCTCGATCGGCCCGGTGTACAGCGTGGCCGCAGGCCCGGCGGTGCCCGCCTCCAGCGGGTCGGAGCCGTCGAGCGTGTAGTAGATCTCCGAGCCGGTCTCGTCGGCGCTGAGGGTGACCTGCGTGTCGTCCGTGTAGAAGCCGCCGGCGGGCTTCGCGGTCACGGTCGGCGGCGTGGTGTCGCCCGACGGGGTGTTGCCCTGCAGCGCGGGCGGCCAGGACTCGCCGGTCTCGCTGAACGACCTGACCTCGACGCGCTTGCCCTTGACGGAGCCCGGCAGGGTCGCCGAGGTCGCGTCCGGATTGTTGACGCGGACGCCGACCTCGCTCTGCACACTGTTCCTGCTGAGCTGGTCGACGGCTCGCACGGTGTATCCGAGGACCGGCGCGGCGCCGGGGACGGGCCGCGGCGGGGTCCAGCCCACGGACGTCGAGTCGCCCTGATCGCGCACCTCGACGTTGGTCGGCGAGGCCGGCCCCTGCTGCGACGGGCCGGGCGGGCAGCCGCCCATCCCGGGCCCGCCCACCTCGCCGAACTCCGAGATCGTCACGCCCTGGGTGTTGCCGTCGGAGTCCTGGTCCTGCCAGCTCGTCGCCATGTACAGACCGCCGGCGGCGGTGGAGGCCGTGTCCGCGTCGAGGAACTCGTAGGTCGCGGTGAACTTGCCGTCGGCCGCCTGCAGTCCGGAGGCGTAGCCGCCCTTCGGCGCGTTCGTGAGCGGGCCGGGCGCCGCCCGCACGTCGCGCCGTGCCACCACGGTGTCGCGCAGGGCCGGTTCGACGATCCGCTGTTCCAGGAACGCCGGATCGACCTGGGGCCCGAGCCGCCCCTGGATCACCAGGGTGGTCGGCGTGGTCAGGGTGCCGCCGGTGACACCGAGATCGAGGGTCGTGGCGTCGGCGGCCACGGTGCCGCCGAACTTGACCGACACCACGTCCCCGGCCCGGATGTCCGGGGTCACCTGGGGGCCGCCGCCCGCGCCCCAGCACAGGCCGCCCGGGTGGTTGATCTCGATGGCCGGGTTGCCCGCTGCGATCGAGGCCGCCGCGGCCATCGTGCCGGTGGCCGAGCCGACGACGCCGACGCCGGGGCGCCGCACCTCGACGGTCACCTGCTCTCCCGCGTGCTCGGAGAATCCGTCGACGGAGACGAAGTCCCGGTCCGGGAAGATCGTGATGTTGTCCGGGAAGACCGGAACGGCGGCTTGGGCGGTGACGGGCGCCATCGAGGCGCTGATCACCATGCCGGAGATGACGAGGCCGGCGGCGGCGGTGCGCTTCCTTCTGCCCCCGCCCCGCGCGAACTTGCTCATGACGACATTCCCCCTCTGTGGCGACACACGGACCGACCGGCGCCGGGCGGTCGGCTGCGATGAGCGGGTTCCAAGGTCCCCAATTCCCGTACACCGCGGCAGCCTCGTCTTGGGCACCCCCCTATCCCCAATCTGGAGGGGTCGTCCCTTCCCACGGCGTGCCGCGGGGCGACGCGAGCGGATGGTCTGGGGGAGGCGACTCAGCCACGCCGGTTGAAGGACGGCTGAGGTCTGTTGCGGAAATGGATTTTGGTCGTGGATGATCATGCCCTGTGGGCGTGGTGACCCGACAGATGGCCAGTGGGCCGGCTGGAGCCGTTGCTGCCGCAGGGCATCAAGCCGGGCCGTCCGCCGGTTCGGACGCGACGGCGGCTGACAGACGGCGTTCGGTGGCGGATCCGAACCGATGCTCCCCGACGTGATGTGCCGGAGCGGTTCGGCCGGGGAGGCATCCGAGCCCCCACTGCCACCGTGTGGGCAAAGCTCACCAAGATAGATGTCCGCCCCACGCTGCCGTTCTCCACGATCCACGGCGTGAAAGGGCAGCAATTCCCAGCCATGGCCCTGGTCCTGGGAGCCAGAGCGAACGGCTCAACAGCTCCGGACCCACCGCACTCGACCACTCGGAGGACATTCCGCGACCGCCTGCTGACCCGGTTCACGGCGGGCCTCGGCAACCGACGACGCCGTCCGCTTCTTCTCCGCGTAGAGCTGCGTGAGGCATTCGATCGCGTCGTCCTGTGTGCCGTAGCCGGTCTCCTCACTCCACTTGCCGAGGACCAGGGCCGACCAGCACGCTCCTCCCCCGCACGACCGAGCGCTTTCGTGTCATTTCCCCTCTTCGCCATGCCTAAGGAGCATGACGAAGTCTCGGATGACGACGGTTGCGGGCGCCCGTTCGGCCAGGACTTCCAGTAGATCGGGGCGGATCACGACAGCACAACCGGTCATCCGCGGCCAGGCGAGGTGGTAGGAGCTCCTCTCGTACTCGGTGCGCCAACAGATAAGCCGGAGGGCCAGCCCGCGGTCGTCTTCCAGGGTCAAGGGAGCCCCGGGCCGCAGGTGCAGCGCGGCATGGAGCCACCAGCCCGCTGTCAGCGTGAGGTCGGGCAGCCTCAGACCGGGTTCCGGGTCCCCCATCGTGATCAGCAAAATGACAGCCGTGTCCGGGCCGATGCCCACCACGGTGAGCAGCTGCGGGGCGTGGCCTTCCCCGAGTCGGGCCAGTCGGCCTTCCAAGTCCTGGATCTGCTCGGTGAGCTGCCCGATTGGCCGGGCCAGCAGACACAGGGTGGCGCGGGTGGCCTGCAGCCCCGCCTCTTCATCGTCCTCGTCGTTCTTGCTGTCCTCGGCGAGCCGTGCGCAGGAACGGAAAAGTTCTGCATTGTTCAGCCCGGCCAGTTCTTCCTGCAGGTTCGGGTGGGCACTGACGAGGACAGCCTTGAGCTGGTTGATCGCCTACGTGCGGGCCTTGACTGCCGAGCCCTTGGCGCGTTTGTACATCCGGGCGATCTGCACCGGTCCATCGACTGAGTCGGCCTGGGCACGCGCCCGCCCGCTCAGCACCACCCGGGCCGCGTTCTGGGCGTCGAGCGGGTCCGACTTGCCGCGCCGGCGACGGTCGGTCCGGTACGGACGGTTCACGTCGAACACTTCCGCACCCTGGGCCAGCAGGTAGCGGGACAGGGCCGCCCCGAAGGAGCCGGTCCCCTCCACTCCGGCCCGCCGAACCGTGCCCAACCCCCTGACCCACTCGAGCAATTCGCCGTACCCGGCCGCAGTGGCCGGGAACACCTCGATGCCGATCACTTCCCCCACCAAAGAGGGCACGGCAGCCACATGAGCGTCCCGGTGCATGTCCACTCCAAGGACCACATCCCCGTCGTCCGACGTCGGCGGGTACGCCGGGCAGGGGACGTACCGGTCCTGCTCGTTCACCTTCCGACCCGACGGCTCATCGCGTAGCCGGCACCGGACCGCGCGGACGGTCAGAACCGTGACGACGCCTGGTCGGCAAGCCCCTGTCGAGACACACCCGGCCGGCCCGGTACCAGCAAAGCACCATCCCCGGCCGGCGGTCGACACACCGTGAGCAAGACACCCCGGTCACAGATCTCAAGAGTCAGACCCCGCCGCAGGACAGCACCTGCCGATTTTCCCCAGACTCAGGGCTCCCCGACCCGGGCCCGCAGAACATGCTCAATCCCAGCTCTGGAACACCCTGAAGTCGACTCGGGCCGACCGAAACGGACCGCGAAGGTCGACATCACGTTCGACCTCGATACTTCAGCGGCCGTGAGCGCATGCCCGGGCCGTCGGTTCGCCCTGCTCCTTCTGTGTGGTCGCGGGCGGGGTGCTCACCGCCCGCGCGACCCGCGAAGCCACCCCGGCACCCGCGGCGGTCGCTGTGGCTGCGGATGCCCTCCTGTCCTGGGGCCGGGCAGCGGGCAGATGAGACGCTTGCCGACCTGAGCGCCAGTACGCCTCCGGCGTCGGGTCGTATCGAGCGCTCGTTGGATCACACAGGCGATGGATCACCCTGTCCCGCTCTCCGGGTACCGTCAGGGTATGAGTCATCCGCACCCCGAGCTGAAAGCCGCCCCGCCCCTTCCCGAAGGAGGGCTGCGGGTCATCGCCCTGGGCGGCCTGGGTGAGATCGGCCGCAACATGACCGTCTTCGAGCACGCGGGCAAGCTGCTCATCGTCGACTGCGGCGTGCTCTTCCCCGAGGAGACCCAGCCCGGCGTGGACGTGATCCTGCCGGACTTCACCTCGATCCGGGACCGGCTGGACGACATCGTGGCCGTGGTCCTCACCCACGGCCACGAGGACCACATCGGCGGCGTGCCGTACCTGCTGCGCGAGCGGTCCGACATTCCCGTCGTCGGTTCCAAGCTGACGCTGGCGTTCCTGGAGGCCAAGCTCAAGGAACACGGCATCCGGCCGCGCACGGTGCGGGTGCGGGAGGGCGACCGGCGTGGTTTCGGGCCCTTCGACTGCGAGTTCGTGGCGGTCAACCACTCCATCCCCGACAGCCTCGCGGTCGCGATCCGCACCCGGGCCGGGATGGTGCTGCACACCGGCGACTTCAAGATGGACCAGTTCCCTCTCGACGACCGCATCACCGATCTGCGCGCCTTCGCCCGCCTCGGCGAGGAGGGCGTGGACCTGTTCCTCACCGACTCCACCAACGCCGAAGTACCCGGCTTCACCACCTCCGAGCGAGAGCTGAACCCGGCGATCGAGCAGGTGATGCGCACCGCGCCGCGCCGGGTCATCGTCTCCAGCTTCGCCAGCCACGTGCACCGCATCCAGCAGGTCCTGGACGCCGCCCACCAGCACGGCCGCAAGGCCGCCTTCGTCGGCCGGTCGATGGTCCGCAACATGGGCATCGCCCGTGACCTGGGTTATCTGAAGGTCCCCTCCGGTCTGGTCGTGAGCACGAAGGAGCTGGAGAAGCTCCCGGACCACAAGGTCACTCTGGTGTGCACCGGCTCCCAGGGCGAACCGATGGCCGCGCTGTCACGGATGGCCAACCGCGACCACATGATCCGCATCGGCAAGGGCGACACCGTCCTGCTCGCCAGCTCCCTAATCCCCGGCAACGAGAACGCCATCTACCGGGTGATCAACGGACTCACCCGGTGGGGCGCCCACGTGGTGCACAAGGGCAACGCCAAGGTGCACGTCTCCGGGCATGCCAGCGCCGGCGAACTCGTCTACTGCTACAACATCGTCAAGCCCCGCAACGTCATGCCCGTGCACGGCGAATGGCGCCACCTGCGGGCCAACGGCGACCTCGCCATCCGTACCGGTGTCGACCCCGACCGGGTCGTCATCGCCGAGGACGGCGTCGTCGTCGACCTGGTCGACGGACGCGCATCCATCACCGGCAAGGTCCCCGCCGGCAACGTCTACGTGGACGGCATGGAAGTCGGCGGCGCCACCGAAGCGTCCCTCAAGGACCGCCTCACCCTCGCCGCCGAAGGCGTGGTCACGGTGGTGGCGATCGTCGACGCGGACACCGGCGCCCTCGCCGAGGCCCCCGACTTCCTGGCCCGGGGCTTCGTCCACGACGACGCCACCTTCGAGCCGGTCATCCCCGTCATCGAGAAGACCCTGGCCACCGCAGCCGAGGAAGGCGTCGGGGACTCGCGCCAACTCGAACAACTCCTCGCCCGCGCCGTGGCGAACTGGGCGTTCCGCACCCACCGCCGCAAGCCCCTCATCATCCCCGTCATCATCGACGCCTGAGCCATGGCCCGGCAGCACGGTCCCCGTTGCGGCCGCGGCACCGCCCGCGACGGACTCCCCGGGCGGTGCCGCCTCAGCGGCGGCCAGAAGCTGCCCCAGTTCCAGATCCCCGCCACCCATGGCAACCTCCTGTCGGTTGCCGCTCCTTCTTCCCCGGGTTCGCCCCTCGTCACCCACTACATGCATCACGCCCGCTCGCGGTTCTCTCTTCCGTGGAGTCCGGTTGACGCGTTGAGCCCGCCTGAGCTGCGGAACGGCGGTGCGGTCCCTCAGCGGCCTCGTCCGTCGGCAGTGCATCGGTTGCCTCGGGTTCGGGCGTTCCGATCAGGCTGATGTCTTCGGCTGAGGCTTGCCGCCCTCGGCGCGCAGTTGCTCGTTGATGCGCTGCGCCTCTTCGAGCTGGTCTTCGAGGATGACGATGCGGCAGGCGGCCTCTATGGCGGTGCCCTGGTCGACGAGTTCGCGGGCGCGGGCGGCGATGCGCAGCTGGTACCGGGAGTAGCGGCGATGGCCGCCATCGGAGCGCAGCGGGGTGATCAAGCGGTGTTCACCGAGGGCACGGAGGAAGGCAGGGGTGGTGCCGAGCATCTCGGCGGCCCGGCCCATGGTGTAGGCGGGGTAGTCGTCATCGTCGAGAGGGTCGATGGGACGGGAACCGGCAGGCGGCACAGACCTCTTCTTTCGGGGACGCGTCGGGGGCCCGGGTGCCAGTACGGCACCCGGGCCCCGAGCTTTCAACACCATCTACCGGCGCACTGCGCCGGCCTTCTTTTTCCGCAGGTGCCGCCTGGGAAGGCGGGGTTGCGGGGATCGCGAATGCGTGACCGGGGACCACCTTCCAATCCGGGGCCTTGCGGTACCCGGGCGGACTGCTTCCTCGCCCGGGCGATCCTGATGGCGTTCTGCTCCTTACCTTTCGATTACGCGGATACCGCAGGTGCTGCTCACAGCCCCGCTGGGGCCGTGTCCTTCTGGATCTACCTGCACAGCAGTTCGTGCCTGCTGTGCCCACTTCGACTTCTGGGTACGAAGACAACGCTAACCCTACGACGGCGGAATCTCTACTGCAGCCACGACAGTTTTTCTCCATGGAGTGTGCGTCTGCTTCTACCGCAGGTACACCAGGAAGAGTGCTCACTCGAATGACGGTCCCCGCTTCCCGTACAGCAGTCCTCGGTGAGACCGGCCCGGTGCTCGCCCACGCTGAACGGCGTCCCAAGCCGCGTACGTCCACCGCCACAACCCCGCGCCGAGGCCCAGGTCAGGACCGCTCTCCGACTGGAGATCCTGCAAGACGTGGCCGCGCACGAGCCACGTTCAGAGTGTCCTTCGGCCGGCGCCGGGGACGGGCTCAGACATCCAGGAGGATCCGGGCCGTGATGCGCTTGCCGACCGCTTCCCGATCGACGGTGAGTTCCTGTGCGATGGCCTCACGATCTCCAGACCGTGCCGACCCACCCGTTGCGGGTCTGCTCGCCAGGCTGCCGGCAGCAGGGGATCAGTGTCCCAGACCGTGCCCCTTACCTCCCCGCCGACCAAGCGCAGCTGCACAAGGACGGGGCCGGGCACGTACTTGATTGGTGACCAGCTCGCTCATCACCAGCTGGGTCAGGCCCACGATCCGCTCAGAGACCCCAGCCGGGTGGCCGCGGGTGAGGAAAGCGGCGGCTCGGTGGCGGGCTTCGGCGATGCTGGCTCCGTCATCGGCCAAGGCGATCGTCATCTCCATCGCGGTGCATTACCAGCACCACGCGCAGGCGGCTTTCCGTCCGGAAGCGCGGAGCGCTCATCAAGGCGTTGGATGCCGGGCAGGGACTGATTCTCGGAACTCACCTGAGCGTCGGCAGTCATCGTCCCGAGTGCCGCTCGCGCCCTGCCGCCGGGGTCCACGCTCCTGCTGTACACCGACGGCCTGATCGAGGCTCCGGGCAGCGACCTGGACAGCGGGCTCGGCCGACTGCGCCGCCATGCCCTCGCCCTCGCGCACGAAACGCTTGACACCCTGTGCGACCGACTGTCCGCCCGGATGCCACCCGGCGGCACCGACGACATCGCCCTCCTCGCCCTGCGCCTGCCCGTGCGCTGACCGGGGCGGGCCGTGATCGATGACGGCGCTGCTCACGTCCCCGCAGTCAGCACCAGCACGCGGCATGAGCCGGGCGGTACGGCCGTGAGGGTGCCGTCTGCGGCACTGCGCCACCCCCAGGACCTCAACGTCTCGACGATCCCGTCCTCCCGGGCTTCCACCAACGTGACTCCGAGCGCGGCGCCGTGGTCGGCGAGCAGTCGCCGCTGCAGGCGCCGGGCGAGGTTCCAGGCGCGGTCCTGGTACTCCCGGCGCACGCGGGATGCGACGACGATTCCGGAGACGACGAAGAGCCGCCCAGGGGCGACGCGGCGGAGCAGGCTCTCCCGAACGTGTCCGTCGAAGCCCGCCCACCAGGGACCGGCGCAGCCCACGGGAAAGCCGTAGGCGTATCCGGTCAGGACCGTGGTCTCCGCGATCAGCAACGAGAACCCCGGTCGTCGCGCGTCGGCCGCGAGGTGTCGCAGGAAGGCGGCACGCGCCTCGTTCCACGCCCATGGGCCACCGCCGGAGAACTCCGCGTACAGGTCGCCCAGCTCCTGCAGGCGGTCCTGGACCTGGCCGCGCGTCAGCGGACGGAGACGTTCTCCCTCGCGGGGCGAGGATCCCCACTCCCGCTTCGGCCGGCCCGGCGTGCGCGTGCGCGACCAGCCCGGTGCCGACCGGGGCACGGGGAGGTTCGAGGTCGTCGGGAGGAGCATGTGCGCGCTCATGGGTCGAACCCTGCCCCGGGCGCGGACCAGGGCCGACCCGGCGTCGCCGATCGCCAAGAGCGGCACCGGTGTCGGAGCCGGTGCGCGGCATGCCCTCGGTGTCTCCACCGTACTCCCGGCCGGGCCCGCCACGGTGGCGCGGCGCCGGCCGACAACTGCGGCAGCCCGTTCCGGAAGAGCACCGGTCTTCCGTGAGGGGTCGGTCGTGGCACGCACGCTCCCTTGCCCGGCATACCCTTCAAAACCGGCATACCCTTCAAAAGGGGGTGGCCGTGGTGACGCGCCGCAGCCCGCACCGTCGACGGACGTCGAGCAGCGACCTCAGTCGTGGTTGCACCCTCCTGCCAGGAGGTCCGTATGAAGCACGAGCCCTTTCCCTCCGAAGGCCACGCCGAGGTCCGCATCGTGGCCGCGACGCCAGAGGTCGCCCGGCGCGTCGCCGAAGTGCTCCGGCGCTGCTTCGCCTCGACCGAGCAGCGCAGCTATCCCGCGGGCCGCGCAGGAGGGACCCGGCTCCACATCACCCTCGACACCGCTCAAGCGGCAGAACCCGCACGGTCCTGGCTCACGACCAGCACCTCGACAGAGCAGACACAGACACACGCCGACGAGGTGTGACCCGGATCCGAGCGGCCCGAGGATCCGCCGCCGCCTGCGCCTATCTGACCGACGAGGGCCTGATCAGCGTGGACTGGACATCACACCACACTCCCGCGACCGTCTCGCTGACGCACGAGGGCATCCGTCTGATGGAGGAACTGGAGGAGGAAGAGGAGGCACAGCCGGACGACTGACCCGCCCTCTTCTCCTCGTCAGAGGTAACCTGACCGTACCGAGAGCTTTTCGCGCAGCGCGGTCGGCGGTGCCGTTCCCGGCGAGTGACGAATCGGGCAGTCGCCCGGGCGACTCCCGGAACGGACCGCACAATGGAACCCAGCGGAACGCCGGCCGACAGCGCGTCCTCGGTCGACGCGCACACGTATCGCATGCCCACGCCTCGCTTGGCCCTCACCCCGGACGTCAGCCACGGCCCGTTGGACGGGGCCTGGTGGCCGCGCTGCGATGCGCTGGAGCTCGAACTTCCCTCGCTCGTCGGCTCGTTGGAGCCGGGCCCGGACACGACGGTACGGGTCACCGTGGACTCCGCCGAATGGCCCGACACCCCGCGCACCGTCATGGCGCCCGGCCGGGTGATCGCCGTGGAGCCGGCCGGCCCCGGAGGCGAGACGCACGTCATCTCCCTGGACTGCGGCTCCGTGGGACGCTGGGTGCTCCTGGTCGTCCCGCCGGATGAGCCGGCCGGAACAGCCGCCCGGCTGCTGGCCGCCGCGGCCGACCCCGAGAACCCGCTGACCGCCGCGCGCATGCTGGCCCTCGCCGAGACCGATCGTCTCGGGGGCACGACAGGGGAGGCGGAATGAGGCACGCCGGCCCTGGGGCGCCCATTGCCGGCACTGCCATCCCGCCTTGCCCCCGATCCCTGCGCGAGCCGTTGACCACGCAAGGTGGAGCGCCCGCACTCTTCGAGGAATGCCGCATCGTCCGCGCACACGGCGAACTGGACAGGCAGACCGTGGCGCCCCTGGCCCGCGCCCTGGCCGAAGCCCGCGCGGCCCGGCCCGGACGGCTCCTCCTCATCGTGGACCTGAGCGAGGCAGCCTTCATCGACTGCAGCATCCTGACGCCACTGTGCGATGCCTGGTACGACTGCCGCGCCCGGAGCGGCTGGCTGCGCATCGTCGACGGCAACCACACGACGGACCTGGTCTTCCGCTGCACCGGTCTCCTCGACCGTTTCCCCGCGTACGCCAGCGCGCAGGACGCCTGGGAGGGACGAACGGCCGACCCCGGCGCAGCGGATCCGCCCCGACGACCCGCGTGACCGCACCAGCGAGCCGAGCCGACGCGTTCCCTGCCGCCGAGGAACACCGTCCCGGCAGAGGACGACGTACCGCGCCGAACCACTCGACAGGACGCCTTCATGACGAGCGACCGCCTACGACCTCCACCACCGGCCCCGCCCCTCCTCCGCCTGTACCTGGCGCCCGAGAGCGCCCTGCCGCGCCGTATCGACGGGGCGTGGTGGCCGCGCACCTCCGATCTCCCGGCAGAACTCCCGCAGCTCCTCTCCGGCCTGCCCCGGGGCTGGGGCCGAATCCTCAGTGTCCGGGTGAACGGCACGGTGTGGACCGGAGCACCGGCCCGCCGGCTCATCCGCGACCAGGTCGTCCGGGTGCGCGGGACCACCACGGCGCACGCGTCGAGCACCGTCGTTCTGATGGCACCCGGACACGGGCGCAGGGACCTTCTGGTCGTGCCACCGGAGGCGACCGAGCGGGCCGCCGCATCGCTTGTGTTCGCCGCCGGTCTGACGGTGGAACCGCGCAGCTCCGCGAGCTGAGCGCGGCGCGCGGGCAGAGGGGGAAATCTGTCACGGCGAGCCCACATCTCCGTGCATGCCGGAGTCAGGGTTGTCGCACGACGCGGATGGTGCCGGATCCTTCGGAGACCAGTGCCAGGCACGACCGGGTCCCTCGCCGCGTCCCCGAAACGAAGGTGCTATGCCCGCTGAGAACGCCTCCGTCGCGGGCAACCTCGACGATGACGACTATCCCGCCTACACCATGGGGCGGGCGGCGGACGTTCTCGGCACCACCCCCGCCTTCCTCCGGGCCGTCGGTGAAGTCGGACTGATCGCTCCTCTGCGTTCGGAAGGCGGCCACCGCCGTTATTCCCGCCGTCAGTTGCGCATCGCCGCCCGCGCCCGTGAGCTTGTCGACCAGGGCCCCCATCGAGGCCGCGTGCCGCATCGTCCCCCTTGAGGACCAGCTCGACGACGCCCTGCGTCTGAACCGGGAAATACGCCGGAAGCTGGACGAGTACGGCGCAGATACCTAGTCCCGCCACTACAGAAATACACCCCGACGCGGGAGGATAATTACCGGACGCTCCCGAAAACACATGACCGTCTCCATCCGGCCTGTGTTAACGTGAGAGCAGTTGCAGTTTTGGTTGCCAGAGATTTTTTCTTTGCAGAGCTTTCCGGATCTTTCCGGAGGGGTGATCATCGCGGCGACTCGGCTCCGCAAAGTGCGGAGTCCGGCACTGCCCCCCAAGGGAGATTCAATATGGCATCTGGCACCGTGAAGTGGTTCAACGCGGAAAAGGGCTTCGGCTTCATCGAGCAGGAGGGCGGCGGCGCTGACGTGTTCGCCCACTACTCGAACATCATCAGCAACGGAGGCTTCCGCGAGCTTCAGGAAGGCCAGAAGGTTAGCTTCGACGTCACGCAGGGCCAGAAGGGCCCGCAGGCTGAGAACATCGTTCCCGCCTGACGCAGACGCGAATCGTCGCGAGCCAGTGGTTCGCGCATCATGTGGCTGGGGCCCGTGCTCTTGGGGTATGGGCCCCAGCTCATTGATTTTCCCGTTTTCCGGATTTTCCGGACCGCTGGCCGTCCCCGCTCCAGCGCCACGAGGCCCGGCTCTTTTTTCTTCGGCTCATTCTTGCGAATCCTCGTGCGGTCATCGCCGCTGGACGGAATTCCTCGATACGCCGCATCGAGGAAGGTTCTTCCATGAACCGCACCCCCCGTCACACCGGCACCGCTTCCGGCAGCCGCTTCCGTACGCAGGGGACGGGCCGCCAGGGTCCCCGTCCGGGTACCGGACGAAAGACTGGCCAGGGCGCACGCTCCGCCCCGCGCCGACAGGAGTTCGCCCTGCCGGTCACCCTCACCGAGCCGCTGCCGGCGGTCGAGACGTTCACCGAACTGGACATGCCCGCAAGGCTGTTGGCCACGCTCGGCGCCGAGGGCGTGACCGTGCCCTTCCCGATCCAGGCGGCCACACTGCCGAACGCACTGGCCGGCCGGCACGTCCTGGGCCGAGGTCGGACGGGTTCGGGCAAGACGCTCGCCTTCGGCCTGCCGGCACTGGCCCGTCTGGACGGACAGCGGGCCCAGCCCCGGCAGCCGCTCGCCCTCGTCCTCGTCCCCACCCGGGAACTGGCCCAGCAGGTCGCCGACGCGCTCACCCCCTACGCCCGCGCCCTACGGCTGCGGCTCGCCACCGTGGTGGGCGGCATGTCCATAGGCCGCCAGGCGAGTGCGCTGCGCGACGGTGCCGAGGTCGTCGTGGCGACGCCCGGCCGCCTCAAGGACCTCATAGAGCGGCGGGCCTGCCGGCTGGACCGGGTCGCCGTCACCGTGCTGGACGAGGCCGACCAGATGGCCGACATGGGTTTCATGCCGCAGGTGACCGCGCTGCTCGACCAAGTTCCCGCGAGCGGCCAGCGGTTGCTGTTCTCGGCCACGCTGGACCGCAACATCGACCTCCTGGTACGCCGCTACCTCCACGACCCCGTGGTGCACTCGGTCGACCCGTCCGCGGGAGCCGTCACCACCATGGAGCACCACCTCCTGCACGTGCGCGACGCCGACAAGGACACCGCCGCGACCGAGATCGCCGCCCGCGACGGACGCGTGCTCATGTTCCTGGACACCAAGCACGCGGTGGACCGGCTCACCAAGCACCTGCTGTCCGTCGGGGTACGAGCCTCGGCCCTGCACGGCGGCAAGTCCCAGTCACAGCGCAACCGGACGCTCGCTCAGTTCAAGGACGGCCGCGTCACGGTCCTGGTGGCCACCAACGTCGCCGCCCGCGGAATCCACGTCACGGGCCTCGACCTCGTCGTGAACGTAGACCCTCCCGGCGACCACAAGGACTACCTCCACCGCGGCGGCCGTACCGCACGCGCCGGCGAGTCCGGCACCGTCGTCACCCTCGTGCTGCCGCACCAGCGGCGAGCGGTGGACCGTCTGATGGGTGACGCCGGAATCGCTCCGCGCACCGTACGGGTCCGCCCTGGCGAGGCCGAGCTGCACCGCATCACCGGCGCCCGGACCCCCTCCGGCGTGCCCGTCGTCCTCGCCGCACCGGTCGAAGGACGACCCGAGGGCAAGGGAGCCGTCGGCCGGCATCACAGGAGCCGGGCCGCCGGCCGTGGGAGGAGCGGCCAGGGGGCCGGCCGGGGCGGAAGAGACCGGGCCGCCGCCCGGGGCCGTCGGCCTGCACCGAGGAACAACCCATAGCTCAAGCCCGGGGAAGCGCTCCCTGCGGTCGGGACGAGCCGTCGCCCATCCTGTCCGCCCCAACGAAGAGGAGAAGCCCTTGACGACGTTTCCGCCCCGAACACAGCAGCTCGACAGCGCCGACGGCACCGGTCTGACCGCCCGCGACGCCATGCATGCTCCCGGGCCGCAGGTCGACGACCACATGGCGGTCGACGTGGCCCTGTCCGTCCTCATCGGTGCGCGTGTCCCGCATCTGCTCCTCCGGGACGAGGACGGTCGGTGCGCGGGACTGGTCACACGGGCCCAGCTCGCCGCACACCGCGGCGGCTCGTGGTACAGCGACCGGACGCGGCTGCGGGACATCCCACTCGACCGCGGGCCGTTCACCTCGTCCACATCGATACTCGGTGAGGCGGAGGCCGCCATGCGGATCCGGACGCTGGACGTGTCCCCCGTGATCGACGAACACGGCTACGCCCTGGGCGTGCTCGCTCTCACGCCCTGACCGTCGTACCGACCCCGCCCGACCGCCGTCACCCGGTCACCGTCCCCGGCATTCTCCCCCACTTCGTGGAGGCAGCCATGCGCTGTGTCATCGCCCGGTACCCCTTCGACCTAACCAAGATCGAGGTCGAACAGTCCATGACCGGCGTCCCGCCCGAACCCGTCACCGGCGTGTCTGTCACCATCGACCGCCGCGTCTACCCCGTGATGCAGGTCGGGGAAGTGATCACCAGGCAGAACCGTCGTGACTTCACGGTGGCCGAGATGCGCCGGGCGTTGACCCGACTCGGCTTCACCTGCCACGACGCGCGCCCGGTCGCGCCAAGCTGGGATGCGCGGGCGGACGACGACGCGCTCGGCTGGTGAACGATTCCGAAATCGACGGCAGGTGAATTGTCGTCCGCGGGTTGAAACCCCGAAGGATTGACACCCGGCTGGTGGCGGGCCGGACGCGCGAACCACGTCCCGTAGGGGCCAACGGTTCGGCAATGAGCCGCGAGGCCGCACGAGGCCGGTACGACCCGCCGGCCCGGTTGTCGTCGCGGGGCTGCCCGGCGACAACCGGTGCGGCCGGCCCGAGCCTTTACCCGGCAGTGCTGCACATGTGCGACCGCAACCGCGCATGGACGCACGGCGCCGAACCGCCGACAACTACTCGGCGGGGCCGCGCGCACCCTGCATCACGCCCACTGATGTCGCCGTGCCCTCCGCGTGTTGCGTGCCTGCGCTGCTTCAGTGGTTGACCACAGGACATGACGTCATGTCACAGGCGAACCGGACCAATCGCAATCACGCAAAGACCTCGAGCACGGCGAGCCGGAGCACAGCAAGAACGCGTCGAACACCACGCATCAGGCCCACCCCCGAACCCAGAAACCCCCGCCGGAGCCGACCGACGGGGATTCCTCACCTCTCACCTGCTATCACAAGCGTCTCACCAACAGCGTCGACGTACCTGGACCACAAGGACCTGAGCTGCGGAAACGGGCCCGAGCCAGACCCCTTGAACCGCACAAGACGCTTCTTACAACCTGTGCCAGGTGGGACCGTCACGGCTCAGGGCCGGAGTGCCACCACTCCTCGCGTCACGGCGACCGGAGTGCCGCCCTCCGCCCCGCGTTCGACGTAATTCGTCTCGCCTGGAGGCGCGAAGTACCAGCTGACCTGCTGACTCTCCACTTGCGGCCCGAATCGCCCGTTTCTCTAGGCATAGAGAAACGGGCAGGTCAGCGGCCTGGCCGATCGGGCCAACGGGCCAACAATGAGACGAAGAACGGTGGAGACAAACCCCTCTAAAGCGGGGCAAGTTGGCGACCGCAGGGCGAGGTCCGTGCTCGACGCCCTATCGTCGATCGCGGGACGGCTTGGCGACGGCATTCGGCCAGGTCCTCGGAGACCGCACCGGAGAGCCTCGCCACCTGCGGAAACGCGAGCGCCTAGAGAAACGACCTGGGGCAGCCGAGAAGGTGAAGCCGCAGGCCAGCGGGCATGCCGTTGCTCCAGAGGCTCCGAATTACGTCGAACCCCGGCCAGAGGCCGGCGTCCAGGATGCGCGCCGCCTTCGTGATGCTCCCGGGCGTCAGATGCCGGTAGGTGCGATACGTCTCCTCGATGGACTCGTGGCCCATCCATTCCGCCACGTCGGTGATCGGGATCCCGTTCCCGAGCGCGTTCGAGGCGAAGTAGTGCCGGAAGCTGTACATACCGGCACCGGCCTGCGCAGGGAGGTCCTTGAAGAGCTTCTGCACACGGCGGCGTTCCATCGGCTCGGTGCAGTAGCCGCTCGGACCACGCAGGAGGTATCCGCCCTTCGTGGTGCCGTGCTTCTCCTCGTGGCGCTCCATCGCCTCCCGCACGGAGCGTGGCAGAGGAACCTCCCAAAACTCCCCCGCTTTGCGGTGCTTCAGCTTAGCCGGCTTGTGCGTGTTGGAGTGGATCTGCTCGGGCACCCGGTAGACGTCATCCGCCACGACATTGTTGACGTTCACCGCGCGGGCTTCCCCGTTTCGCGGGCCGCAGCCCACCATCATGACGATCTCAAGCGCGAGATACTCGTCAGCGGCAGTCAGCGCCCTCTTCACGTAGGCCAGGGGCGGGATGACCACCTTCTGGCGGACGTACTCCGGTTCCTGGACCTCCTTCACGGGGTCATCCGCCATGGCACCCTTGCCCTAGGCGTCCCGCAGGACGGCCTTGAGGACGCGGAAGATGTTCACCTGGTTTCCGCGTCCAACCCCGTCGGTCTCCAGCTCGTCCGGGAAACGCTCGACCACGATCGGCGTGACGGAGTTCAGCTTCCGTGATCCGAGACGGGGGACGATGTGCACGTTGATGGAGCTGTCCACGTGCCAGCCCGTGGAGTACTCCGTCATCCGGCGCTGCCGAGGGCGCCACTGCTTCGCGTATTCAGCGACGGTCTGCTGACCGAGTTCCCGGCGGGCCTCGGCAACGGACGGCGCCGTCATCTTCTTCTCCGCGTAGATCTGCGTCAAGCGCTCGATCGCGTCGTCCTGCGTCCCAAAGCCGGCCTCTTCACGCTGCTTGCCGAGAACATCTCTGAACCGAATCGTGTACGGGTACGGGCAACGGGTCGGCCTGGCACAACCGCACTCCTTGAAGAAGGACCCCATCCCACGGGCGAGCTGTCGAGCCACGCATCAAGCCTTCCGAACAGGGCGATGGGCGGCGCAGCAGGTCCCTGCCGCGGGTGCAGGTCAGCAAGCCGGACACCGTCCGACCCGATGCTGACCAATTGCTGACCCGGAGGCGGCGATCAGGGCTCTGACCTGCGGAAACACCCAAACGCTAGATCTTGGACTTGAATACTGTACGAAACACGAAGATGCTCCCGGTTTGTCTGCTCCCTGCCCGCTTTGCAGGTCAAGGGCGGTGCCCGCAGCGCAGGCGTGATGCGTGCTCGGGTCTTGGACAGGGGCTGGGTGAACGGCGAAGGGCGCGACCGTCCATGATCACGTTGATACCACTCAGCATGATCGTGAAGGCCGCGCCCGCATGCCATCCTGCCCGACCCTGCCCGCCTCCCGCCAACTCGCCGAGCAACTCGACCTCATCGGCGAGGAGTTGTGCACGCCGGAACGACTCCCGTCGCTGCTGGAGGCGGTCCGGGCGGTGCCCGACCCACGCACGCCGCACCTGGTCACGCACGCCTGGCCGATGCTGCTCGGCCTTCTCGCCTGCGCCACGCTGTGCGGGGTGCGCTCGGTGCGCGGTGTGATCCGCTGGGCGAATGGCCAGGGCGCCGGCGTCCTGGCCGCGCTCGAGGTCCCCGGCGGCGACCCCGGCCGGCTGCCGGTGGCCACTACCCTCACCCGCACGCTCGCCCGGGTCGACGCCGATGCACTGGATGCGGCTGTCGGCGCCTTCGTGCAGGCCCACGCGGCCGACCCGCTCGCGGGCATCGCCGGCGAGCCGCCCGTGCTGCAGCTGGCCGCCGACGGCAAGACGGTCCGCGGCGCCCGCGACGAGGCGGGCCTGCAGCTGCATCTGCTCGGCGTCTACCAGGTCGATCCCGAGGTGATGCTCGCCCAGCGCGAAATGCGCCACAAGCCGCACGAGACCCTTCACTTCCCTGCCGCCCTGGACCTGATCGCCGACATCACCGGCGCGATCGTCACCGCCGATGCCCTGCACACCGTCGCCGACCACGCCCACTATCTGCACTCCCGCGGCGCCTTCGGGCTCTTCCCGGTCAAGGAGAACCGCTCCACCCTGTTCGCCCAGCTCGACGCGCTCGACTGGGACGAGCGCACCAACCCGCACATCACCGTGGTCCGCACCGAGGAGACCAACAGCGGCCGTCACGAGATCCGCATCGTCCGCGTCCAGCCCCTGGCCCCGGGACAAGTGAACTTCCCCCACGCCACCCGAGCCCTGCTCGTGGAGCGATACACCACAGGCCGCGGCGACGGGAAGATCCACGCGGACGCCGAACTCGGCATCACCACCGCCCCCGCCCAGACCGCCGACGCGGCCACCCTCGCCCGCTGCGTACGCGGCCAATGGGCCATCGAGGCCCAGCACTTCGTACGAGATGTGACCTTCGGCGAGGACGCCTGCCGGGCCCGCACCGGCAACCTGCCCCGCGCGCTGGCGACCTTCCGCAGCCTGGCGATCAGCCTCGCCCACCTCGCCGGATGGACCAACAACGCCGCCGCCCACGACCACTACCGCAACCACCCCGCCGACGCCCTACGCGAACTCGGTCTCACGGGATGAGCACGCATCACGCCTGGCCCGCAGCGTACAACCATTCGCATGCTCGGTCAGCTGTCGCCAGGTGTCTCAGGACTCATCCTGACCCGTTGCTGACTTTCCTGATGAAAGGTCAGGCTGAAATCGGACTGATCCATGCTTCAGGCATCCGCCGCGTCCACTCATGCTCCACGGCGGCACCCTGAGAGACGGATTTCGTGGTGGAGCGCGTCAGTCGTGTGCGACGACGGCGACGGGTGCGGTGGCGTGGTGGAGCACCGCGTGGGTGACGGCACCGATGTGGGCGCCGAAGCGGCTGCGGCGCACGCGCCGGCCGACGACGACGAGGGAGGCGTCGCGGGAGGCGTCGATCAGGAGGTTGGCAGGGCTGCCGAGGCGGGAGGCCTCGACGACCTCGACGTCCGGGTACTTCTGCCGCCAGGGGCGCAGGGTTTCGGCGAGTTCGGCGGCCTGCTGCCGGGCGAGCGCGTCAGTGGTGTCGACGCCGGCGGCCAGGCTGTACGCGTAGTACGCCGGCAGGCCCCAGCCCTGGACCGCGTACAGGGCGCTCTCGCGGCGCTGCGCCTCCTGGAAGGCGAAGGCGGTGACGGTGTCGTCGGTGCT
The DNA here is from genome assembly GCF_054366325.1 of Streptomyces sp. JNUCC 63. Taxonomy (NCBI): domain Bacteria; kingdom Bacillati; phylum Actinomycetota; class Actinomycetes; order Kitasatosporales; family Streptomycetaceae; genus Streptomyces; species Streptomyces sp. JNUCC 63. The sequence goes on from NZ_CM135963.1 coordinate 852,246, forward strand.
GCCGGTGTCGAGGCCGAGAACGACGGGCCGGAACGCGGTCGCGGCGGACGGGACGCCGGTCGGGTCCATGACGTGTTCATCGGCGGCCTGTTCCCCGGCGCGCACCAGGACCACGGGCACCTCGGTCCGGGCGACCACGGACTGCCCGACGGAACCAACCAGGAAACCGCCCAGCCCGCTCAGTGCGCGGGACCCGAGAACCAGCAGCTCCGCGTCACGAGCCGCTTCCACGAGGACGTCGGAGGGCGTGCCGGTGCGTTGCTCGGCACTCACCTCGACCCCGGGGTGGCGCAGGCGCAGGCCCGCCGCGGTCTCGCGGGGGATCCGCTCGGTCCGGTGCCGGTGCGTCTCCGCACCCGGGAGCGGGGCCTGGGCCATCGGCTCCGGCACCGGCTGCCACACGTGAACCAGCCTGACCGGCAGGTCGCGCAGCTTCGCCTCGCGGGCCGCCCACTCGGCGGCGGCCCGGCTCTCGGCGGAGCCGTCGATCCCTACGGTGATCACGCGGGCCATGGTTCCCTCCTCCTGTATCGGGTGGTCTGGCTTCAGCGTCTCGTCCGGCACGTTCCCGGGGCGGGGGCCGCTGGTCCCGGCGGGGACCGACCAGCCCCGTGGACACCACCGGTGCGGCGGGCCCGCCGCACCGGTGGTGTTCAGCGCAGCCATCCGTTGCCGCGGACGAACGGGAGCCGGGCCCACAGCCGCCCCAGGCCGAGGGTGTCGCCGGCGGAGGTGGCGGCGAGGGCTGTGAGCACCAGGGCATAGACGAGGTGGTAGTCGGCGAACGGGTTCGTCGACATGCTCGGGGAGCCGTCCGACAGGTGCCGGGCCGGCGGCCACTCTGCGATCCACATCAGCGCCATCATCACGGTGCCCGCGACGGCCGCCAGGCGCAGGGCCACCCCGGCGGTCAGCGCGAGGCCGATGCCGAGCAGGCCCAGCATGAACAGCCAGTCCGCCCAGGCGGCGCCGGCCCACGCGTGGAAGGTGGACTCCATCGGTCCGACGGCGACGTGGCCGAGGAAGCCCTCGGTGGGCGAGCCGCCGTCGATCCAGCCCTTGCCGGAGGGGGTGGCGTAGCCGAGGCCGAACGCCTTGTCGAGGAAGGCCCACAGGAAGACGAAGCCCATCAGCAGGCGCGTCGAGGCGAGGACGTAGGCGCGTGCGGTGTGCGTGCCGCTGTCAGCCGACACGGCGGACTCGGGTGCGGAGGCGGTCCGGTTCCTACGGAAGGACGGCAGACGGAAGCCCGCAGCGTGGTGAGAGTGCTCGTGCACGGCCATGACGGTGATCCCTTCGGGGACGGTCCGGGGTGGTTCCTGACACCACTCACTCTGGTGGAGGAACCGGTCCTGGGCCGGGTGCCGATGGGCCGCAGCCCTGGGGCTCAACAGCCCTTCTGGCGCGGGACCTTCGGCCGCGGGTCGCGGCACAGGCCGTCCGGAGCCCGGAGGGGCCGTACGGCCCCTCGCCCGCCCGGTGGCCGGGAGAGGAGGCTGAGGGGGTCATCTACCATCCCCGCCCGCCGCGCGCGTGGGGCGGGAAGGCGGTCCCCATGAGCACCGCGACACTCGATGCTGTGGACCTGGAGCACCTGGTCACCGCGGCCGTGGCTGCTCCGTCCCTGCACAATACCCAGCCATGGCGCTTCCGGCTGGATCCGGAGACCCGCACCGTCCAGATCCTGGCCGCCGTCGACCGGGAGTTGCGTCACACCGACCCGACCGGACGCGCCGTACAGCTGTCCGTGGGCTGCGCGGTCCTCAACCTGCGGATCGCCGCGGCTCACCTCGGATGCGAACCGGTGACACGGCTGCTCCCGCACCCCGCCCGTCCCGATCTCCTCGCCACGGTCCGGCTCGCCGAGGCGACCCGAAGGACCGCAACACCCGATCTGTACGGGCCCTGTGGCGCCGGCGCAGCAGCCGCTTCCCCTTCTCCGACCGGCCACCGCCCGCGCAACTGCTCACCGAACTGGCCGAGGCGGCCCACACCGAAGGGGCTTCTCCGTCCTTTCCCGGATCGCGGCAGACCGACCGGCTGCTGCGCGCGACCCGGGAGGCCGAGGACCGCGACAGGGCGGACGCCGACCGGGCCGCCGAGAGCCGCCGCTGGGCCGGTGCCCCGGCACGCTCGTCGCTGGGGGTGCCCACGGCGGCTGTGGGACCTCAGGACACCCTGGACCGGATCCCCATGAGGGACTTCGGCGTCCACCGGCACCCCGCCGTGCTGCCCGCCCGCGCCTACGAGAGGCACCCGGTGCTCGCGCTGCTTCACACGGCACACGACCGGCGCGCGGACTGGCTGCGCGCCGGCCAGGCACTGGAACGGGTCCTGCTGGTGGCGACCGCACACGGATTGCGGGCGTCCCTGCTCCATCAGGCGCTGGAATGGCCCGACCTGCAAAGGCGCCTGGAAAACTCGGCGGACCACGGATCGTCGGGCCGCGCCCAGATGACGATTCGCCTGGGCCACGGCCCCGAGGGTCCCGCCTCACCGCGTCGCACGGCTCGGGAGGTCATGGCGGAAGACGTTTGATCATCTCGGCGTCGCTCATGACGCGTCCGGAACCTGCTCCACCGGTGCGTGCCACATGATCCGTGCGCCACCGCCTTCCGGACTGCTCAGCTCCATGTCCCCGCCGAGTTTGCGCGCTCGTTCCGCCATGTTGCTCAGCCCGCTGCGGCGACCGCCGGACGGTATGCCGACGCCGTTGTCGGTGACCGACAGCCGCACTTCCCCGCCGTCGGTCTCCAGCACCACGTCGGCGCGGTCCGCACGGGCATGCCGGGCGACGTTGGTCAGGGATTCGGACAGAACCGCCAGGACGTGATCGGCGGTCTCCGCGGGCACGTGCGTGTCGAGCAGGCCCTCCATGCGGACACTGGGGGCGAAGCCCAGCAGCGGAGCGGCCTCGCCGACCGCGCGTACCACGCGGGAGCGCAGGCCGGGAGCCGAGTCGTCGTCGCGGGAGCGCAGGCCGAAGATCGTCGACCTGATGATCTTGATGGTCTCGTCGAGGTCGTTCACGGCCCGCTGGACCCGGTCCGAGGCTCCTTCGTGCTGGATGAACCGGCCGGCGCTCTGCAGCGTCATGCCGGTGGCGAAGAGCCGTTGGATCGCCAGGTCGTGCAGGTCGCGTGCGATCCGGTCGCGGTCCTCCAACAGGGCGATCTGCTCGGCGTCCTCGCGGCGTTCCGCCAGCTCCATGGCGACGGCGGCCTGTGCGGCGAAGACCTGGAGCGGCTCGGTCTCCTTCTGGGAGAACTCTTGGCCACCCGATCGCCGGACCAGCAGAACCACACCGCGGGCGTCGTCGACCGAGCCGATCGGCACGGCGACGGCCGGTCCGAGCCCGTCGAAGCGCGGGAGCCCGGCCGAGATCCGGGAGTCACGTGAGACGTCGGGGCTGCTGACGGGGGCGCGCTGAACGAACGCCTGCCCGAGGAGAGTGCCCTCCACCGGAAGGACGACCCCGCGCCATGCGTCGGCCTCCTGGCCTATCGCGAGTTCCACGGCGAGTGTGTCCGTCCCGCTCACCGGCATGGCCACCACGCTCAGGGCAGAGCTGGTGATCTCCCTGGCCCGTTCGGCGATCAGCGGCAGCACCCCGCCCTGGTCCGCGCCGGACATCAGGGTGTGCGTGATCTCCGCGTTCACCTGGAGCCAGCGTTCCCGCAGACGGGACTCCTCGTACAGGCGGGCGTTGTCGATCGCCACACCGGCCGCAACGGCGAGGGTGGCCAGCACCGACTCGTCGTCCTCGTCGAACTGCTGCCCGCCGCGCTTCTCGGTGAGGTACAGATTGCCGAAGACGTGGTCTCGCACCCTGATGGGAACGCCCAGGAAGGAGTTCATCGGCGGGTGGTGGGGCGGGAAGCCGTACGAGGCGGGGTGCTCGGAGAGCTTCGTCAGCCGCAGTGGCTCGGGGTGGCGGATCAGCTCCCCGAGGATGCCGTGCCCCTCCGGGTAGGGGCCGATGCGGGCGATCTGCTCGTCGCTGACACCCACGGTGTGGAAGGCGGACAGCCGCTTGCCGTCCGGTCCGATCACACCGAGGGCGGCGTACTCCGCGTCGACCAGGGCCGCCGCCGCCTCCACGATGCTGTGCAGCGCCTGCTCCAGGTCCAGCTCACGGCCGACGGACAGCACCGCCTCCAACAGGCTGTGCACCCGATCGCGGGTTCCACGGGCCGCGTCCAGACGGGCCTGCAGCTCCTCCAGCAGTTCGTCCAACCGCAATTGAGGCAGCCGTACGTGGGCCTCCCTAGCCTCCTCGACGCTTCCCACCGCTGATCCTCCACATCCCACCGAACCGTCGGCGAGCTGCCGCTCGCCTGCCACGGTAGCGGCTCGGTCAGACGGACGGTACGGGATCACCGGCAAGAGCCTTGAGAAGATGCTTTTCTGACGAACGATCAGTTCCAGGGCAGCCGGGTCGCGACGTACTCGGTGAGGTCCAGCAGGCGGTTGGTGTACCCCCACTCGTTGTCGTGCCGGCCGAAGATTTTGACCTGGGTGGCAATGACCGCCGCCTGAATACGCCGTTCGACTCCCAGCTCGGCCAGCAGACGGGAAGGGTGGTTCCTCACCGGCTTCTCCGGCGGTGTCGTCCGGCTCACGACCGCGACCGGACGCGGGCTGCGCACGACGCCGTGCGCGGGATCGCGACCGAGCCCTCGCTCCGTCGTCATCGGTCGGTGGAGGTGTGTGAGAACGACTGCTTCAGTGGACCACCAGCCCGCGTTCCCGGAACTGCCCGCGGACCCGGTCCACCAGCGCCGCGTCGGGGACCGGCGTGTTCCGCAGAGGGAAGGGAACGCCCAACGCGTCGTACTTGTGGGCGCCGAGCTTGTGGAACGGCAGGATGTCGATCCGCTCGACACTGCCGAGGCCCGCGAGGAAGGCGGCGAGTCCGTCGATCGACTCCGGGTCGTCGGTCCAGCCGGGCACCAGCACGTACCTGATCCACATGCGCTTGCCCAACCGGTCGAGACGGGTGGCGAAGTCGAGGGTGGGGGCGAGTGCGCCGCCGGTCAGCTTCCGGTACGTCGTGACATCGAAGGACTTGATGTCCAGCAGCACCAGGTCGGTGTCGGCGAGGAGTCCGTCCGTGGCGCGGGCGCCGAGGAAGCCGGAGGTGTCGAGGGCGGTGTGCAGACCGATTTCCTTGCAGCGGCGGAAGACCGCGGCCGTGAACGCCGGCTGCAGGAGGGCCTCGCCGCCGGTGAGGGTCACTCCCCCGCCGGCGGTGGTGATGAAGGCCCGGTACTTCTCGATCTCGGCCATCACCTCGTCGACGGTGGCCGGCTTCCCGTCCCGCATGTGCCAGGTGTCCGGGTTGGCGCAGTACAGGCAGCGCAGCGGGCAGCCGTTGACGAAGAGGACGAACCGGGTCCCGGGACCGTCCACGCCGGTGGACAGGTCCCAGGAGTGGATCCGGCCGGTGACCGCGCCGTCCGCGGTGCCGTTCACAGCGATCCGTGGAAGGTGCGGCTGATCACGTCGAGCTGCTGCTCGCGGGTCAGGCGGACGAAGTTGACGGCGTATCCGGAGACCCGGATCGTCAGCTCCGGGTACTTCTCCGGGTGCTCCATGGCGTCCTCCAGCACGGCACGGTTCAGCACGTTCACGTTCATGTGGAAGCCGCCGGCCGCCATGTAGGCGTCGAGGATGCCGACCAGGTGGCCCGCGCGCTCCTCGGGGAAGTGGCCGAGTCCCTCGGGGGTGATGGTCGTCGTCAGCGAGATGCCGTCCCGCGCCGCCTCGTACGGCAGCTTGGCCACCGACAGCGCGGAGGCGGCCACACCGTGCCGGTCCCGGCCGTTCATGGGGTTGGCGCCGGGGGCGAAGGGCTGTCCGGCGCGGCGGCCGTCGGGGGTGTTGCCGGTGTGCTTGCCGTAGACGACGTTGGAGGTGATGGTCAGCACGGACTGGGTGTGCTCGGCGTCCCGGTAGGTGGGGTGCTCGCGCACCTTCGCCATGAACGACTCCACCAGCTCGACGGCGATGGAGTCGGCCCGGTCGTCGTTGTTGCCGTACGCCGGGAACTCGCCCTCGGTCTTGAAGTCCACGGCCATGCCGGTCGCGTCGCGGAACACCTTGACCCGGGCGTGCTTCACGGCCGACAGGCTGTCCACGGCCACGGAGAGACCGGCGATGCCGCAGGCCATGAAGCGGTGCACGGGGTGGTCGTGCAGGGCCATCTCGATGCGCTCGTAGGCGTACTTGTCGTGCATGTAGTGGATGACGTTGAGCGCGTTGACGTAGGTCTGCGCCAGCCAGTCCAGCACCCGGTCGTAGGCCGCCGACAGCTCGTCGTAGTCGAGGTACTCGCCGGTCAGCGACGGCATCTCGGGGGTGATCTGGTCGCCGGTCATCTCGTCGCGGCCGCCGTTGACGGCGTAGAGCAGGGCCTTGGCGAGGTTGACGCGGGCTCCGAAGAACTGCATCTGCTTGCCGACCGCCATCGCGGAGACGCAGCAGGCGATCGCGGTGTCGTCGCCGGTGCGCGGCCGGATGAGCTCGTCGGACTCGTACTGCACGGCGCTGGTGTCGATGGACACCTGGGCGCAGAACTCCTTGAAGCCGTCCGGGAGCCGGGGCGACCACAGCACGGTCAGGTTGGGCTCGGGGGCCGGGCCGAGGTTGTAGAGGGTCTGCAGGAAGCGGAAGGAGGTGCGGGTGACCAGTGGCCGGCCGTCGACGCCGATGCCGCCGATGGACTCCGTCACCCAGGTCGGATCGCCGGAGAACAGCGCGTCGTACTCGGGGGTGCGCAGGAACCGTACGATCCGCAGCTTGATGACGAAGTCGTCGATCAGCTCCTGGGCGCGGGTCTCGTCGAGGAGCCCTTCGTCCAGGTCGCGCTGGAGGTAGACGTCCAGGAACGTGGAGGTGCGGCCGAGCGACATCGCGGCGCCGTTCTGCTCCTTCACCGCGGCCAGGAAGCCGAGGTAGAGCCACTGGACCGCCTCGTGCGCGGTGGTCGCGGGGCGGGTGACGTCGCAGCCGTAGGCCGCCGCCATGCGGGTCAGCTCGCCCAGCGCCCGGATCTGCTCGGCCAGTTCCTCGCGGTCGCGGATGACGTCCGCGGTGGACGGCCGCGCGTCCAGCAGGGCGCGCTCGGCCCGCTTGGCCGCGATGAGCCGGTCCGTGCCGTAGAGGGCCACGCGCCGGTAGTCGCCGATGATGCGGCCACGGCCGTAGGCGTCCGGCAGGCCGGTGATGATGCCGACCTTGCGGGCGGCCCGCATCGCCGGGGTGTAGGCGTCGAAGACGCCGTCGTTGTGGGTCTTGCGGTAGGTCCCGAAAACCTCTGACACGAAGGGGTCGGCCTCGTAGCCGTACGCCTTCAGACCGTTCTCCACCATGCGCAGACCGCCGTTGGGCATGATCGCCCGCTTCAGCGGGGCGTCGGTCTGCAGGCCGACGATCAGCTCGCGGTCGCGGTCGATGAAGCCGGGGGCGTGCGAGGTGATCGTGGACGGGGTGGCGGTGTCCACGTCGAGGACGCCCTTGCGCCTCTCCTCGGGGAACAGCGCGCTGACCTTCTCCCAGACCGCGCGCGTGCGGTCCGTGGGGCCGGTCAGGAAGGAGGCGTCGCTTTCGTAGGGTGTGTAGTTGGCCTGGATGAAGGCGCGCACGTCGATGCGCTCACGCCATCCGCTTCCGGCGAACTGCCGCCAGGCGTCGGCGGTTTGGGGGCCGGCTGTCACCGTCGCGGTCATCACAGGTCCTCTCGTCGGGCGAACGGTCTTCTCATCGACGATGCTCGTCGTACGGGCCGATGGCGGGCAGTGCCGGACAGGGCACGGTGCGGGTCCTCTCCGGCCCCGGGCCGCCGGGACCTTCGGCCCCTGACCGCGCACCAGGGCGCGAGACTCGGCCAAGGGCGAGGACCGGGGCACGGCGGGTCGGCACTCATCGGCGCCGGGAGCACCCCGCCACTACGGCGATCCGGGCAGACGACCGCCGTCCCGCCGGTCCCCCGCCGTACAAGCGGGGGGAACCGGTGGGACGGCGGTGCCCGGGCCCGGTCCGACCGGTCCCGGGTGGGCAGGTCGCGTGCGGGCGGGCTCAGTCGTGCGGGACCACGGCGACGGGGCAGCCGACGTGGTGCAGGACGGCGTGCGCGACCGGACCGGTGTGGGCACCGAGCCGGCGTCCGTTCGTGCGGCGGCCCACCACGAGGAGTCCGGCGTCCCTCGCCGCGTGCACCAAGGCGACGGTGGCCCGGCCTTCGGCGACCGTCTCGGTCACGGGGACGGTCGGATACTTCTCCCGCCAGGGGCGCAGTACCGCGGTCACCGTGCGCTCCGCGTCGGCCGACGCCTGCCCCGGTGCCTGGGCGTACGGTGCCGGGCTCTCAAAGGCCGCGGACGGTATGGGCACCGACGGTGCGGGGGTGCGCCGGGACGGCGTCCGGAAAGCATGGACCACTCGCAGTCCGGTGCCGCGCAGCCGGGCGACGTCGAAGGCCCATTCGAGCAGCTCGTCGCAGGGGCGGCCGACGTGCAGTCCCAGAACGACCTCGCGGTACGGCGTCTGCGGGATCTCCTCCGGAGCGAGGCCGTCGGCGGCCGGAAGGTGCTCGTCGGCGGCGCTCCGCCCGGCCCGGACCAGCACCACGGGGCGGGTGGACCGGGCTACGACGCGCTGGGACACGGACCCCGTCACGAACCCGCCCACGGGCCCCAGGCCGAGGGATCCGAGGACCAGCATGTCGGCGCCGTCCGCGGCGGCGACCAGTGCGGTGACCGTCGCGTCGCACACGAGGCGCTCGGTGATCCGCAGACCGGGATGGGCCGAGCGCACACTGCGCACGGCCTCCTGGAGTATCTGCTCGGCCCAACCGCGCTCGGTGCTGTCCGTGGGTATGTACGGCGCGGGGCGGGCATGGCGGTACCAGGCGTGCACCACGCTGAGCCCGGTCCCCCGCCGCTGGGCCTCCTGGGCCGCCCAGTGCGCGGCCGCAAGGCTCGCGGGCGATCCGTCGACTCCCACCGCGATGTCGTGCAGCATGACGCGTCCCCTCCCTGATCGATCGTTCCGGATGTCTTGGAGCCTCCTCTCCGCGAAGGCCGGGGCCCAGGGGCCGCACGGCCCCGCCCCGGGTCCTTTCGCCCCTGCGGGGCAGAAGGCGGCACAGGGTCGACCGGCCCCTCGGTCGGGACTGCCGGTACCTCGCGGGGAGGACGTCGGCGTTCGACGCTGGAGGAACCAAGCCCCATAGCCGAGGAGCGCAGCGTCATGGCTCGTTACGTGTACGACTTCACCGAGGGCGGCCGTGACATGGCCGCCCTGCTCGGTGGCAAGGGATCGAACCTGGCCGAGATGACCCGGCTCGGGCTGCCGGTGCCGCCGGGCTTCACCATCACCACCGAGGCGTGCCGGGCGTTCCTGGACACCGGTGGTGAGCCTCAGGGCATGTGGGAGGAGATCTCCGAGCACCTGGCGGCCGTCGAGTCCGCCGCGGGCCGGCTGCTCGGGCAACCGGACGACCCGCTGCTGCTGTCGGTCCGCTCCGGCGCCAGGTTCTCCATGCCCGGCATGATGGAGACGATCCTCGACATCGGGCTCAACGACGAGTCCGTCCTCGGGCTGGCCAAGGTCTCCGGCAGCAAGCGCTTCGCCTGGGACTCCTACCGCCGTCTCGTGCAGATGTTCGGCAACACCGTCATGGGCGTCGACGCATCTCAGTTCGAGCGGGCCATCGCCCTGCTCAAGGACCTGCGAGGAGTCCCGGACGACGTGCACCTGGACGCCGGTGACCTCGCCCGGCTCGTGGAGACGTACAAGAACATCATCCACCTGGAAACCGGCGAGCACTTCCCGCAGTCACCCGCCGAGCAGCTGCGCCGGGCGGTCCTGGCCGTCTTCGAGTCCTGGAACGGCGAACGCGCCCGCCTGTACCGGCGGCGCGAGCACATCGCCGACGACCTCGGCACCGCCGTCAACGTGCAGCGCATGGTGTTCGGCAACCTCGGGCCCGACTCCGGCAGCGGTGTCGCCTTCACCCGCGACCCGGCCACCGGGCGCCCCGGTCTGTACGGCGACTACCTGCCCAACGCCCAGGGCGAGGACGTCGTCGCCGGCATCCGCAACACCGTGCCCCTGACCGAGCTGGAGCGCTCGGACGCCGGGTCCTACAGCCGCCTGCGCGCACACATGGAGACCCTGGAGCGGCACTACCGCGACCTGTGCGACATCGAGTTCACCATCGAGCGCGGCACCCTGTGGATGCTGCAGACCCGCGTCGGCAAGCGCACCGCCGAGGCGGGCTTCGTCCTCGCCGCCGCACTGGCCGACGAAGGGCTCATCACCCCGGACGAGGGCCTCGCCCGGGTCAGCGGCGAGGGCCTCGCCCGGTTGATGTTCCCGCGCTTCGACGCCTCCGCGACCGGTGATCCGCTCGCCCGCGGCCTCCCGGCCTCGCCCGGTGCCGCGGTCGGCGTCGCGGTCTTCGACTCCGCCGAGGCGGTGCGGCGTGCCGCCGCCGGGGAGAAGGTGGTCCTCGTCCGGCAGGAGACCACTCCCGACGACCTGCCCGGCATGATCGCCGCCCAGGCCGTGCTCACCAGTCGCGGTGGCAAGACGAGCCACGCCGCCGTCGTGGCGCGCGGCATGGGCAAGGTCTGCGTCTGCGGTGCCGAGGAACTCTCCGTGGACATCGGGCGGCGGCGCTTCACCACGCCGGACGGCACCGTCGTCGAGGAGGGCACGGTCCTGTCCGTGGACGGCACCGCGGGTGCCGTGTACCCGGGCTCCGTTCCGCTGGTCGACTCGGCCGTCATGCGTTTCCTGGAGGCCGGTGTGGGCGACCACACGACGACCGGTGTGGTCGACGCGGTGGCCCGTGCTCTGACCAGGGCCGACACCGTGCGGCGGCTGGAGGTGCGGGCCAACGCCGACACCCCTGAGGACGCCGCCCGCGCGCGCCGGTTCGGCGCGCAGGGCATCGGGCTGTGCCGCACCGAGCACATGTTCCTCGGCGAGCGCCGCAAGCTGGTCGAGGAGATGGTCCTGGCCGACACGGACGTGCAGCGCGACCGGGCGTTGGCAGCCCTTCTGCCGCTCCAGCGGGAGGACTTCACGGGCATCCTGGAGGCGATGGACGGCCTGCCGGTCACCATCCGTCTGCTGGACCCGCCGCTGCACGAGTTCCTGCCGGACCGCACCGAACTGGCGGTCCGGATCGCCGCTGCCGAGGCCCGCGGCGAGCGGCCGGACGCACACGACGTCGAACTGCTGGCCGCGGTGAACCGCATGCACGAGGAGAACCCGATGCTCGGGCTGCGGGGCGTACGCCTCGGTCTGGTGGTCCCCGGCCTGGTCGCCATGCAGGTCCGGGCGATCGGTGAGGCCGTCGCGCAACGCCTTCTGGCCGGTGGCGCTCCCCGGGCGGAGATCATGGTCCCGCTCGTCGGGGACGTCCGCGAACTGCGGATCGTCCGGGACGAGGTACAGCGAGTACTGGCCGAGGTCTCCGAGACGTCGGGCGTGCCGGTCACGTGCCCCGTCGGCACCATGATCGAGCTGCCCAGGGCGGCGCTGACGGCGGGCCGGATCGCCGAGGAGGCCGAGTTCTTCTCTTTCGGCACCAACGACCTGACCCAGACCACCTGGGGCTTCTCCCGCGACGACGTCGAGGCCGAGTTCTTCTCCGCCTACCTCGACAAAGGCGTCTTCCCCGTCTCCCCGTTCGAGACTCTCGACCGGGACGGCGTGGGCCGGCTGGTCCGGCTGGCCGTCGCGGAAGGCCGCGCCACCCGGCCGGACCTGAAGATCGGCGTCTGCGGTGAGCACGGCGGGGATCCCGACTCGGTGCACTTCTTCCACACCACCGGCCTCGACTACGTCTCCTGCTCCCCCTTCCGGGTCCCAGTGGCACGGCTGGAGGCGGGGCGGGCCGCACTGGAGGGGGCCGATGTGAGCGACAGCAGGTGAGCGGGACCCTCGGCCCCGGCCCCGGGGCCGACCGCCCCTGGGACCGGGACAGGACAGGCGGCAGGCTGGAGACGTGCCGGAACGATCACGAGGAGTGGAGCACATGACTGCCAAGGACATCGGTACCCATGGCCTCGACACCACCGTCCGGGTGCGCGCCGAGGGCGACGTGGACGAGGAGTCCCTCGCCTACGTCCGGGAGAAGGTCGTCGCCGCTCTGGACCGTCCCGGACTGCCGTCCGCCGGCGGCGAAGTGCGCGTCGTCAGAGCTGCGGCCCACCACGTCGAGCTGCCCTGGTCCGCCGTCGCGGAGATCCGGGTGGGGAACCGCCTCGTGGTCGTCCACGCCCGCGAGGCGAGCGCCCGGGAGCTCGCCGGCCGGCTGCAGGACCGGCTGCGCAGCAGCACCGACCGTGTCGCACACCGTCGGGACGCCACCCGCAGGACGGCCACGCCGCCCCCGTGGCGCGGCGGTCCGGAGCGATAGGCGCCCCCGGCGCCCGACCTGGCGGGGAGTCGGGGCCGACCCCCTCCCCGCCGTGCTCGTGAAGGAGGAACCGCCGTGCCCACTCGCACCGTCGGTGAAGTGATGACCAGGAACGTCGTGCAGGCCCACCGGACGACACCGTTCAAGGAAGTCGTCCGGCTGCTCGACCACCACCGGATCAGCGGAGTGCCGGTGCTCGACGACGACGACAAGGTGCTCGGTGTGGTCTCCGGAACCGACCTCGTACGCGCGCAGGCGCACCGGGCCGACCACGATCCGGCTCCCGCCGTCACGGCGGCGGACGTGATGTCGAGTCCCGCGATCACCGTGCACCCGGAGCAGACCGTCCCGGACGCGGCCCGGCTGATGGAACGCCGTGGCATCGAGCGGCTGCCCGTGGTCGACGAGGAGGACCGGCTCATCGGCATCGCCACCCGCCGGGACCTGCTCCGGGTCTTCCTGCGCACGGACGACGACATCCGCCACCAAGTGACCGAGGAGGTTCTCGTCGGTGCCCTGGGACTGCCGGCCGAAGCCGTCCGCGTCTCCGTCCGCGACGGTGTCGTCACCCTCGACGGCCGGGTGGAGCTGTGCAGCCAGGTGCCGGAGGCCGTCCACGCCGCATGGCGGCTGGAGGGCGTCGTCGGCGTGATGAACGCTCTGACGTTCCGCGTCGACGACTGCGCACCACCCGTCACGGCCGGTCGCGCCGAAGTCCGGTGACCCGCGCGGCCGGCGGGCGTGCGGGACTGTCCGGGGCCCGGGCCGACAGGCCCTGCCGGCCCGGGCCCTCAGGGCTCGGAAGGGGACCTTCGGAGCCTGCTGCGGCACCGGATCGCACAGGACAGTGGAGTCGGGGAAGGGCACCGGTCCCCCGCGGTGCCCCTCCCGTCCCGACGCCGCCGCCTGTGCACGGCGGCACCTGACAACGGAGGCAGACCACCATGACCCGACAGGACTCGCGGACCACGGCCGCGATCGGCACCGAGGCCCCGTCCGACACCGCGGTCGCCGTGGACCGTCTGGTCACGGCCGGCCTCAAGGCGCTCGCCGACTACGAGGGACTCACCCAGGAGCAGGTCGACCACATCGTGAAGAAGGCGTCGGTCGCCGCCCTGGACCGGCACACCGCGCTGGCCCGCCTGGCGGTGGAGGAGACCGGACGGGGGGTCTTCGAGGACAAGGCGGCCAAGAACATGTTCGCGTGCGAGCACGTCACGCACAGCATGGGCCACATGAAGACCGTCGGGGTCATCGCCCGCGACGACATCGAGGACATGGTCGAGATCGCCGAACCGGTGGGCGTCGTGTGCGCGATCACGCCCGTCACCAACCCGACCTCCACGACGCTCTTCAAGGCACTGATGGCCCTGAAGACCCGCAACCCGGTCGTGTTCGCCTTCCACCCCTCCGCCCAGCGCTGCAGCGCCGAGGCCGCCCGGATCGTGCGTGACGCGGCCGTCGCCGCGGGAGCGCCCGAGCACTGCGTGCAGTGGATCGAGCAGCCGTCGGTCGAGGCCACCGACACGCTGATGCGGCACCCGGGCGTCTCGCTCATCCTCGCCACCGGCGGCAACGCCATGGTCAAGGCCGCCTACTCGGCCGGCAAGCCCGCTCTCGGGGTGGGCGCCGGCAACGTCCCCGCCTACGTCCACAAGAGCGCGAAGCTGCGCCGGGCCGTCAACGACCTGGTGCTGTCGAAGTCGTTCGACAACGGCATGATCTGCGCCTCCGAACAGGCCGTCATCCTGGACACCGGCATCTACGACGCGGCGCTCGCCGAGTTCCGCACCCTCCACGCCCACCTGGCCACCCCTCAGGAGAAGGCGAAGCTGGAGTCCTTCCTGTTCCCCATCACCGGCGGCTCGGGCGCCGGCTGCGAGCCCAAGGTCAACGCCGCGGCCGTCGGCCGGAGCCCGGTCTGGATCGCCGAGCAGGCCGGGTTCTCCGTACCGGAGGACACCTCGGTCATCCTGGTCGAGACCGGACGCGTCGGCCCGGACGAGCCGCTGACCCGGGAGAAGCTCTGCCCCGTCCTGGCCGTGCTCCGGGCCGAGGACGAGCAGCAGGGCTTCGACCTGGCCGCGGACATGGTCGCCTTCCACGGCCAGGGTCACAGCGCCGTCATCCACACCGAGGACCGCGCCCTGGCGGAGGCGTACGGCACACGCATGAAGACCGTGCGGATCATCGTCAACGCCCCGTCCTCGCAGGGCGCGATCGGCGGCATCTACAACGGCCTGCTGCCGTCACTGACCCTCGGCTGCGGCTCCTGGGGGAGCACATCGGTGTCGAACAACGTCTCCGCCGCCCAGTTGCTCAACGTCAAGCGGGTCGGCACCCGCCGCAACAACCTGCAGTGGTTCAAGGTCCCGCCGAAGGTCTACTTCGAGCCGCAGGCCATCCGTTACCTGACCTCCATGCCGGACGTCCACCGCGTCACGGTCGTCACCGACGCGACCATGACCCGCCTCGGCTTCGTCGACCGGATCACTCGGGTGCTGCAGCGGCGTCGTGAGCCGGTGACCGTACAGATCATCGACAATGTCGAACCCGAGCCCAGCATCGACTCCGTGCAGCGGGGTGCCGGCCTGATGCGGGACTTCCGTCCCGACACGATCATCGCACTGGGTGGCGGCTCGCCCATGGACGCGGCGAAGGTGATGTGGCTGTTGTACGAGCAGCCCGACGTCGACTTCGCCGACATGCGGCAGAAGTTCTCCGACATCCGCAAGCGCGCCTTCCGCTTCCCGGCCCTGGGCAGGCTGGCCCGCCTGGTGTGCGTGCCCACCACCTCCGGAACCGGCGCCGAGGTCACTCCCTTCGCCGTCATCTCCGATCCCGCCACCGGTAAGAAGTACCCACTGGCTGATTACGCGCTCACCCCCAGCGTGGCCATCGTCGACCCCCTCCTCACCACCGCCCTGCCCCCGGCGCTGGCCGCCGACAGCGGCTTCGACGCCCTCACCCACGCCATCGAGGCGTACGTGTCCGTCTACGCCAACGACTTCACCGACGGCCTCGCGCTGCACGCCATCCGCCTGGTCTTCGACCACCTGGAAGCAGCGGTCAACGACCGCGACGGCTCGGCGGAGGCCCGGGAGAGGATGCACAACGCCGGCACCATCGCGGGCATGGCCTTCGGCAACGCCTTCCTCGGCATCGTCCACGCCATGTCCCACACCCTCGGCGCCACCTTCCACATCGCGCACGGCCGCACCAACGCCGTGCTGCTCCCGCACGTCATCCGCTACAACGGCACCGTCCCGACGAAGCTCACCGGCTGGCCCAAGTACGAGAACTACCGCGCTCCCGAACGCTTCCAGGACATCGCCCGCACCCTCGGACTGCCCGCCGCCACCCCGGCCGAGGGCGTGGAGTCCCTGGCCGTGGCCGTCGAGCGCCTGCGCGACACCGTCGGCATCGAGCCGACGTTCAAGGCGCTGGGCGTCGACGAGCGGCCCTTCCTGGACGCCCTGCCGCAGCAGGCCCTCAACGCCTACGAGGACCAGTGCGCACCGGCCAACCCCCGCATGCCGATGCTGGACGACATGCAGGGAATCATGCGCACCGCCTACTACGGCTGAGCACGGCCGGCCAGCGGACCACCGCAGCCGGCCGGGGCCCGCTCGGACGGCTGCGAGGGCGCCCCGGCCGGCGTGGACCGCACGGTGACCCGGTTGATGGAGCACGGCAGCCGGGCACCCGCCCTTCCGGCTCGACCGTCGTGGATCTCGGTGTCCCGGACCGTGTGGGATCGGCCGGTGGTACGCCCCTCCGCTCCGGTAGGCGCTGACCGGTTCGCCTCGGTGTCCACGACCATGCCCACGTCCGCTCGGAGCCGCGCGAAAAGTGCGGTCCCGCACTGTGCGTCGCGTCAGTGTCCCTGGTCGCGCTTTCGGTCGCGGGCCTGGGTGGCGATGACCGCCGCCTGGACACGCCGTTCGACCCCCAGCTTGGCCAGCAGACGGGAAATGTGGTTCTTCACCGTCTTCTCCGCCAGATACAACCGCTGACCGATCTGCCGGTTCGTCAGCCCCTCCCCGATCAAGTCCAGGATCTCCCGCTCCCGTTCGGTCAGACCCGGCAGGACATCGGGCTCCTCGGCCGCCTGCTCGCCACCCCGCAACCGCGCCATCAACCGGGTCGTCGCACTCGCGTCCAGCAGCGACTGGCCACCGGCCACCGTGCGCACCGCCGACACCAGGTCAGAACCCTGAATCTGCTTCAGCACATACCCTGACGCACCCGCCATGATCGAATCCAGCAACGCCTCCTCGTCGTCGAACGACGTCAGCATCAGGCACACCAGTTCCGGCATCCCCGAACGCAACTCACGGCACACGCTCACCCCGTCGCCGTCCGGCAGCCGCACATCCAGAACCGCCACGTCCGGGCGCAGCGCCGGAACCCGCACCAGAGCCTGCTCCGCCGTCGCCGCCTCACCGACCACCGTGATGTCCGCCTCGTCGTCCAACAGGTCGTGCACTCCCCGACGCACCACCTCATGGTCGTCCAGCAGAAACACCCGGATCGGGTCGCCCGCACGACCACCCTGCTCGCCGACCGCCATCGAACACTCCTCATGCTCTCGAACTCCACTGGCCATCCTTCCCCGGCCCGGAAACGAAAGGCCAGGACCGGTCGGTCCCGTGCGTCCGTTCCCGCCTCGGAAGAGACCGGTCGAACCGGTACGGGCAGCCCACCGCTACCCGCCGGTCACACGAGCGACCGCTCCAGACGGTAGCCGGTGACGAGTTCGGGGACGATACGCACCACGTGCACCATCTCGGTGCCGATCCAGGGCACCAGAAGGCGCCGGTACCGGGCCAGTTCCTCTGGAGCTGTCACGCGTGTGGCGACTCCCGTCACCACCACGCTCCAGCCGGTGTGCGTCACCCGGTCGATGTCGTCCGCCTCGTACGCCACCACTTCCGAGTTCAGCGAGTGGCTCAGCAGAGCGGATCCCGGGTGGGTACGCATGATGACAGCCCCCGCGTCCACCAGGTGGTTGACGGGCCGGATGACCGGCAGTGCCTGCTCAGTGAAGCCGACCCTGCCCAAGGACACGCTCGCCAGCAGCTCCAGCGCTTCCTTCCTGCTCACCTCGACCAGGTGCACCACGGCCCGGGTGTCGACGCTCCGGTCGGTGCTCATGGCGCCTCCTCGTGCGGGGCCACGGAACATCCTCCGCGCGACCACGCCTCGTCGGCGGGTCGCACTGCGGGAGCGCTCACGTTCAGCCGTCCTCTCTTGCCCGATGCCTCTGGCCTGCTGCGGCCGACCGTACGGCGGGGTGAGGAGATACAGCCGGACCGCGCACAGTGCCTGAAGCGATCATCTCCTCGTCCTCCGCCGCGCCACAGGGCCGGACGCCCCTGAGTCAGGGCCGTCCGGCCCTTGTGCGAGCACCGGTCCACGGCTTCGAACCGGGTGACCCGAACTAACCTCCCGGGCTGGGGACTTGCCGTTGGCTGAGCACGATTCGCCTGGATCCGGAGGTTCCGCCGTTGCCGGTGGCCGATGCCCGGCGGGCCGTGCTGGCGGGCCATGCTGGAGGGCCGGGTGCGTCGTCGCTCGGCGGCCCGGGCGCGGGCCCGACGGCCGCCGACGATGCCTGGGGTCCCCGAACGCCGCGGCCACGACTGCCTCCAGACGGCACCACCACCTTGTTTGCCGCGCCGGAGGCCGTCACCCGCGAGGTGATCGGCACCCTGGCGGCACCGGGCCGTCGGGCCCGCGAAGTTCCTCGCCGAGCCCGACAAGGAAGTCCCCGCAGGCCTGGACATGCACCTGATCCTGGACGACTACGCCCCTCGCAGGACGCCCGTGAGCAAGAAGTGGTTACTGGCGCACCCGCGCTCCCATCCGCACTTCACGCCGACGAGATCCTCGACAAAGTCGCCGCCCACTGCCGACGAATCTCCGACTCAGGTCACTGGAAAACGCCACCCAGATCTCAGCGGGCCTCCGCAACGGACGGCGCCGTCCGCTTCTTCCCGGCGTGTACTCACGCAAGGCGTTCGATCGCTTCGTCCCGGGTACCGCATCCGGCCTCCTCGCATTGCTTACCGAGCGCGCCCCTGAAACGGCGTGTAGGAGGCGGGCACCGGGTCGGCTTGGCGCAGTCTTTGAGGAAGGGCCCATGCCGCGGGCGAGCTGTCGAGCCGTGTAGCGAACCTTCCAAGCGGGGCCAGGCATCTGTGCCCAAGTCCCCATCGTGGCGGTCACCAGGTCAGCATGCCTGGACACCTCTGCACCCGATGCTGACTGTTTGCTGACCCGAATGACCTCATCACGTCTCTGACTTGCGAAAATACCCAAGTGCTAGATCTTGGACTTGAACAGAGTACGCAGCATTTGGGACTCCCGGAAGACGGCTCCCTGCCTGCTTTGTGCAGGTCAAGGGCGGTCTTCACTGTACATCAGCACACGTCGGACTCGAAGATTGTGAGGAACATCGTTTCACTTTGAGGAGAAGGCCACCTGCCTGCACTTCCACGGGGACCGGACGGTTGTGACGCCGCCCACCAGGCCATGCCGATCGCGAGGGTCGCCGCCACCACGGCGGCGACCCGGGACCATCAGCGATGTCTTCGTGGAGGGACGAGGGAAGCCGCACTGTAGGCCGTCACCGATTCACCCTTTCGTTTGTGGCAGGCCTTGTCAGGCGCGGCTCCAGCGTTGGTTGCTGCCGTTCGAGCAGGAGTAGAGCTGGATCAGGGTGCCGTTGGCGGTGCCGCCTGCGACGGCGTCGAGGCAGAGGCCGGACTGGACGCCGACGATGGATCCGTCGGAGTTGAGGCGCCATTTCTGGTTGTCACCGCCCCAGCAACTGTAGATCTGGACTTTGGCGCCGTTGCCCGTGCCGGCGGCGTCCAGGCACTTGTTGCCGTAGACCCTGAGCTCGCCGGCGTCGGTGTACGTCCACTGCTGGTTGGTGCCGTTGTGGCAGTCCCACAGCTGGACCTGGGTGCCGTCGGTGGTGCTGGTGCCGGGCACGTCCAGGCAGCGGCCCGAACCGACGCCCTTGATCGGTCCGGAATGCGAAGGCGGTGTGGAGGAGCCGCCGTTGAGTGCGTTGAGGACGGCGGTGTACGCAGGCTTCTTGCTGCCGTCGCTGTTGAACAGCAGCGGCGTGTGCTCCGGTCGCCAGGAGTCGCTGTCGCGCACACCCCAGACGGTGATGCCGAGGCAGCGCGGGACGGCCAGGCAGTCGTTGACCACGTTGGCGTAGGTCGTGGCCGGGGCACCCTGGATGTCGAGTTCGGTGATGGCCACGTCGACGCCGAGGGCGGCGAAGTTCTGCAGGGTGGTGCGGAAGTTGCTGTTGTAGGGGCTGCCGCTGTTGAAGTGCGACTGGAAGCCGACGCAGTCGATCGGCACGCCGCGCTGCTTGAAGTCTCGGACCATGGCGTACATGGCCTGGGTTTTGGCCCAGGTCCAGTCCTCGACGTTGTAGTCGTTGTAGCAGAGCTTGGCGGACGGGTCGGCGGCGCGCGCGGTGCGGAAGGCGACCTCGATCCAGTCGTTGCCGGTGCGTTGCAGGTTGGAGTCGCGCCGGGCTCCCGAACTGCCATCGGCGAAGGCCTCGTTCACGACGTCCCACTGTGCGATCTTGCCCTTGTAGTGGCCCATCACGCCGTTGATGTGGTCGATCATCGCCTGGCGCAGTGCGCTGCCGCTGAGGCTCTGCATCCAGCCGGGCTGCTGGGAGTGCCAGGCCAGGGTGTGACCGCGCACCTGCTTGCCGTTCTGCACCGCCCAGTTGTAGACGCGGTCGGCGGCGGTGAAGTTGAACTGGCCCCGCTGCGGTTCGGTGGCGTCGATCTTCATCTCGTTCTCGGCCGTCACCGAGTTGAACTCACGGGCCGCGATCGTCGCGTACGTCGAGTCGCCCAGCCTGCCCGAGGCGATGGCGGTGCCGAAGTAGCGGCCGCTCTGCGCCGCCGCGGCGCCGAGCGTGCTCTCGGCGGCGTGTGCGGTCGGCGGCGAGACCAGTGCGGCGACCACACCGAGGACGCCGGCGACCAGTGCCAACAGCAGAACGCGGATCTTCCGTCGGACAACGGGTCTGGGAAGGGCATAAGAGCCCATGGCTGTGCCTCCAAGGTGGAAATAACGGAATCACCGGACACCGCGGTCATGGGACCCGGGAGGATCTCAACCGGCACGGACGGCACCCGGTCGGCCGCCGAGTGACGTACGCCGGGCGGCAGCGGTCTCTCGACACAGGCACGGGGGTACTCCATCGCGGCTCAGCCGGGGGGCGTCACGCGGCGTCGCATACCTCTCCGACTGCACGAAGCGTCAGGATGCGTCGGTGCGACCCTCACCGGAACGAAGAACGGGGTGGCGCAGGTGTTTTGGTGCGCGGATCTGTCGTGCAGCTGTGCGCGGCTCTGCCGTGCAGCGCAGTCTGACCAGGACAATGTGGTTCGAAATCTCGACCTACGGTCGGTTTACCAGACAGGATGATTGAGGGATTGACGGTGACTCGTCAACCCTTGCGGTGGGAAAAGTTTCTGGACTCCGTACGAAACTTTCGAATCCTCGTCGAGCCAGGCGGATCCCTGGACTGGCGAGCCGTATCGCGAACTTGCGGGGGGTTTCCGGTCGGCGCGACAGCTTGTCAGGCCCGAAAGGGAGGAACTGTTTGTGGACAGATCGACGACAGACCTTGACCAGAGGGCCCCGCCTTCCTAGCTTGTGGCGTCACAGAACCGGGATGACTTCGAAACTTTCGAACCTGTCCCCGCCCCCGGCGCGGCCGCTCCGCGGTCCATCGGCGTCACCTCACCCCGCCCCAAGGAGGCCCTCTGATGCGGTTTCGCCACCCGTCCCCGGTCCGTCCAAGACGCTTACTCGGCGTCCTTGCGCCCTTGCTGCTCGTGGCCACCTTCCTCGGTGCCCAGCCCGCCGAGGCCGCGACCGTAGACCCCAACGCCTCGTATGTGCTGGTCAACCGCAACAGCGGCAAAGCCCTGGATGTCTACAACATGGCGACCAACGACGGCGCCCGCATCACCCAGTGGACCAGGAACAACCAGAACCAGCAGCAGTGGCAGTTCGTCGATTCCGGGGACGGCTACTACCGCATCAAGTCCCGCCACTCGGGCAAGGTGCTGGACGTCTACAACTGGTCCACCGCGAACGGCGGCTCGATCGTCCAGTGGGCCGACCTGAACGGCACCAACCAGCAGTGGCGGCTGGCCGACAGCTCGGACGGCTACGTGAGGCTCATCTCGCGCCACAGCAACAAGGCCCTCGAAGTACAAGGCGCCTCCACCGCCGACAACGCGAACATCGTCCAGTACGACGACTGGGGCGGCACCAACCAGCAGTGGCAGCTCGTCAAGGTCGGCGCCGACACCCCCGGCCCGTGTGATCTTCCGTCGACCTACCGCTGGACATCAACGGGCGCGCTGGCGCAGCCCAAGCAGGGGTGGGTCTCGCTCAAGGACTTCACCGTCGTCCCCTACAACGGCAGACAACTCGTCTATGCGACCACGCACGACACGGGGACGAGGTGGGGTTCGATGAACTTCGGCCTGTTCACCAATTGGTCGGAGATGGCCTCGGCCGGCCAGAACACGATGTCCAATTCCACCGTCGCACCCACGCTCTTCCACTTCGCGCCGAAGAACATCTGGGTGCTCGCCTACCAGTGGGGCGGAACCGCCTTCTCCTACCGGACGTCGAGCGACCCCACCAACCCGAATGGCTGGTCGTCCGAGCAGGTGCTCTTCTCCGGAAGCATCTCCGGCTCCGGAACAGGACCCATCGACCAGACACTCATCGGTGACGGCACGAACATGTACCTGTTCTTCGCCGGCGACAACGGCAAGATCTACCGGGCCAGTATGCCGATCGGGAACTTCCCGGGCAGCTTCGGCTCGGCCTCGACAGTGATCATGAGCGATACGACGAACAACCTGTTCGAAGCCCCGCAGGTCTACAAGCTGCAGGGCCAGAACCGCTACCTCATGATCGTCGAGGCGATCGGCTCGCAGGGCCGGTACTTCCGCTCGTTCACGGCCACCAGTCTGAACGGCTCATGGACACCCCAGGCCGCGACCGAGAGCAATCCCTTCGCCGGCAAGGCCAACAGTGGCGCCACCTGGACCAACGACATCAGCCATGGCGAACTGATCCGCACCAGCCCCGATCAGACCATGACCGTCGATCCCTGCAATCTGCAGTTGCTCTACCAGGGACGCAGCCCCAGCTCCGGCGGCGACTACGGCCTCCTGCCCTACCGTCCGGGTCTGCTGACACTGCAGCGCTGACGGCATGACACGGGTCCGGCTCCGGTAGGGAGCCGGCGTGGCGGGCTCGGCGGAAGGCCGAGCCCGCCACGCCGTGATCTGAAAAGCCCAGGTCACCCGTCGGCACAGTGAAGGACGTTCAGTGACCTTCCTCCGGTGCGTGGACCATGCTGCCGAGCGGAGCAAGGCAGCGGCGCACCAGGACGAGCGTGCGCTCCGTGACCGTATCGAGCGGAGCACCGCCATCGACGGCGGCAAGGGCCGTGTGCAGCATCCCGGCGATCAGATCCGCCGTGAGCGCGGGCTCGGGGACACCGAGCTGTCGGACCGCTGCGCGGAACGGTTCGACTTGTTCCAGATGGAGTTCCATCAGCCGTTCCTGGCAGGCCGGAGAGAGACCGGCGCCCATGAGGGCGGCGGCGGGTCGGTGTGCGCCTTCGGCGCCGAGGCGGAGGCTTTCCCTGAAGAATGCCTCGACGCGTTCCACCGGGCCGTTCGCGGCGGCCATGGCACGGGTGAGTGCCTCGTTGGAGCGCCGGAAGGCTTCCTCCGTGATGGTTGCCAGCAGGGCCGCCGAGGAGTCGAAATACTGGTACACGCTGGAGCGGGCCAGACCCGCGCGGGCGCCGACCGCTGCCGGTGTGACGGCGGCGGCGCCCTCGTTCACCAGGATGTCGATCGCTGCCCCGATCAGCGCCTCGCGCTGCTGAGCACGATGTTCGGCGACGGTGGAGGCGTTGATCTTCGGCATGTGGGACAGACTCCTGGGTGGCGAACGAGGCCGGGAGCGAGGCGCCGGCCTGCTGCCCCGGTCAGGACAGACGGCCGTCGACCATCTCGTACACCCGGTCGGCAGCGTCCATTATCGCCGTGTCGTGGGTGACCATGACCGTTGCTGTGCCGCGCTCATGGGTCTGCTCGGCGATCAGCCGTACCGTCTCTGCCGAACGTACCCGGTCCAGCGCCGAGGTGGGCTCGTCCACCAGCAGGACGGCAGGGGAGGTCATCAGGGCCCGGGCCAGACCTGCACGCTGGCGTTCGCCTCCGGACAACTGGTGCGGGCGGGAACCGCTGCGGTGCGAGAGCCCGACCGCCTCGATGAGTTCGTCGGCCCGGGTCCGGGCCGCGGCATCGAGGTGTCCGTCGATGTGCAGGGGCAGCAAGAGCTGTTCCCGGACGGTCAGGGAGGCCAGCAGGTTCGACTGCTGGAAGACGAAGCCGATATGGCGACGGCGGGCCGCTGTGCGTTCCTTGTCCGACAGGGCGGTCAGCTCGGTGCCGGCGATGTGGACCGTGCCCGAGGTGGGCCGCTGGAGGCCGCCGGCGACGGCGAGGAGGCTGGATTTGCCGGAACCCGACGGGCCGACGACGGCGACGAACTCCCCGGGAGCGACGCTCAGGTCGACGTGGTCGAGGGCGGTGACGGCGGTATCGCCGTCGCCCAGGGTGAGGCTGACGTCGAGCAGGCGCAGTCCACCGGAGCCCGCAGCGTCCGAGGAGGCCTGGTGATCGGGGGAGGTCGTGGTCATCGGGTGGCTCCCAGAGCGGTCAGGGGGTCGACGGCGGTGATGCGGCGGACGGCGACGACGGCGCCCGCGGTTCCGAGGCCGATGAGGAGGCCGGAGGACGTGGCGATGGCCGGGGCGGACAGGGAGAAGGGGGCCTTGCCGGTCATCGCGCTCCCCAGGGCCAGGCCGACAGCGGTACCGACGGCCGTCGCGCCGACGAGCACGGCGACGACCTGGGCGAGCGCGTCGCGCAGGATGTATCCGGTGGGAGCGCCGAGCGCCTTCAGCAGGGCGATCTCGGGCTTGCGCTGCACGGTCCAGACGGTGAAGAAGGCGCCGATGACGAGTGCGGAGATGGCGTACAGGAAGCCCTTGATCAGGGCCATGGTGCTCGACTCGGCCGTGTATCCGGGGGACGCGCCGAAGGTGGTCTCCTTGCTGTCGGCGCGGGTGGCGGTCGCCTTCTCCACGGCGGCGACGTCGGCACCATCCTCCAAGGTCAGGGCGACGGCCGTGGCCTGCCGGCGCGCGGCCTCGGGCAGGTCGCCCGGCAGGCCGTAGTGCAGATGCCGCCACGTGCCGAGGTCGGCGTAGGCGACGCCGATGTGGCCGTAGGAGATGGTCTCGTCGACCAGGCCGACCACCTTCAGCCGCACCTCGCTCTTGTCCGCGGTCAGGACATCCCCGATCTCCACGCCCAGGTCGGCGATCTCCCGGGTGATGACGATGCCCGTACCGCCCTCCTTCAGACCCTCCCCCCTGGTGGGGCTGGGGGCCAGGGGCGAGTCCGGCGCCATGCCGAAGACGGCGAGGTCGACCTGCTCGCCCTTCTTGGCACCCTGGGTCACCTGGGCGTTGGCCAGGGTGTTCCCGAACGGTTCCGCCCGCTTCACACCCGAAGCCCTGGACCATGCCTGCCAGTCCTCCTGCTCCACGGTGGAACGGGAGAACTGCTCGCTGGTCGCCTTCTCGTCGAAGGCCATGTGGGTCACGGGCAGCGCGCGCAGACCGGATATGCCGGCGTCCGCCAGCCCTGAAGCGAGTCCTGAGAGGAGTACGCCGAGGACGGCGATGAGCGCGACCACGGCACCCATCAAGGCAAAGCGGCCGCGGGCGAAGCGCAGATCGCGTAGGGCAAGGAACACGGGATCTCCGAGCGATGAGGGTGATGGGGGCGCGACGCTGGGCACGCACGGCCCTTTACTTGAATTTGACGACGCAAGCGTCGGCATCCTATCGGATGTTACCGACACACCTGTCGGCACATCGGCATGCGCCGCGCACCGGCCGGACGCTCTCGATCGGGCTTTGTCCCCGTGGCATGATTCGGCTGCCACGTCAGGTCATGCCTGTGCCGCGGACCAGTCACGGCGCCCGGCCGGCGAACCGTCATCAATGCACATCAGGCCGACCCGTCGACGAGGCACGCCCTGACCGTCCGAGCCCTTGGGTGATTCGAGCGTTGTCCGGGGCGAGGCCCTCCCGTGTGCCGCCTGCCGGTTGAGGCCGCGAAGACGATCACGAGCAGCACGTCATACGACCGCTGCGGTCAGGGGGCCGGCAGAAGCACGTCGGTGCGGGACTTGGCGGCGTCGTAGCGCGTCGCCACATCCTGCCAGTTGGCGACGGCTCACATGGCGTCGATGAAGTCGGCCTTCTGGTTCCTGCACTGCAGGCAGAAGGCGTGCTCCCAGACGTCGAAGACCAGGATCGAGGTTGGAGCCCCGACCCACGTTGCTTTGGTGGTCGTACACGCAGGCGACGCGTCACGCTCGGTGCGAGGAGGGTGTCGCCCGCGGCCAGGATCTCGTCCTGACCGTCCGCGAACGGGAAGCACTCAGAGCGTCACCACGTCCGGCCGGCCCGGACGGCGCCTCGGCCGGCTCGCCCCGGTAGTCCCGTTTCCCCGGCTGTCGGCGGACACGGCGACCGCCGAGGGCGGGACCGACCCCGTGTCCTCCCGGTGAAGCCCCCCAGCCAGGGCCTGGACGGGCGTCCGCCTCTCGCTCTTCAACCGGGACGGACGCCCAGTGGGACGCCCCGTCACCCGCGCCCGGGAGGAGACGCTCGGCCGGCACTCCGCCGTGTCGGCCACGAAGCGTCAGGCTCTCTCCGTGTGCTCCCGCAGGCGAGCGGAGATCAGGGACTCGAGCGCGTCGGCCGCCAGCTTGGCGTACCGGACGAAGTCGGTGTCGTCGCCGGCGGCCGCGGCCACCCGGAAGCCGTCGGTGAAGGCCCGCCCCATGACCGTCATGTCGTGCGCCAACTCTGCCGCCACTTCGTCCGTCACCCCCTGGTACGAGGCGCGCAGCCGGGACGCGATGAACTCGAACATCTCCTTGCGGATGGCGAGGTACCGCTGCCGGGCGAGGTTGTCCTCCAGCCGCCGCTCGAACGCGAAGACGAGGCCGATGCTCCAGAACGCGGCGGCCGGGTCGGTGAGGTTCCCGGATGCCGCTGCCGAATCGCTGATACTGCGCCGCAGCAGCTCGCGCAGGTCGCCGACGGACGCGTGGGCCTGCCGCCAGACCTCGAAGCAGTAGTCGAGCAACTCGACGAAGAGCTGCTCCTTGTTCTGGAAGTGCCAGTAGACGGATCCGATCGGCAGGCCGGACACGCGGGCGACATCGGCCATGGTCGTCCCCTCGTACCCGGCCTCGACCGCACGCGAGAGCACGGCCTCGAGTATCGCCCGCTTCGACACCTCGGACGCCTGGTGGGTCTTCCGTCTCGTGACCATCGGCCCCCCTCACCGCTCTTCGGACTGCAGTTCTACCAAATCCACGCCGCCTCTTGACACCGACGGCGGGCGCTAGTCATCGTAATGGCGATTCTAGAACGTAACTTCTAGGTTTCGTTGACGGAACGCGACCCGGTGCGCGGTCCACCTCATCCCTGCGGGCCACTGCGATGGCACGGGTCCGCTCTGTCCCGAAACAGGGAGACCTCCATGAGGATCACCGACCACATCCCTCAAGAGAAGATGAGCGGTCTGCAGATCCGCGCCATCGTCATCGCGATCACCTTGGTCGTGCTCGACGGCTACGACGTCTCGCTCACGTCGTTCGCCGCCCCGTACATCGAGAGAGGTTTCGGGGTCTCCAAGGCCGAACTCGGACTCGTGATGTCCGGCGCCCTGATCGGCATGCTCGTGGGTTCGATCATCGTCGCGCCGCTCGCCGACCGCATCGGCAGACGCCAGATGGGTGTCATCTCCACCGTGACGATCGCGGTGGGCATGTTCATCGGCCCGTTCGCGACGCCGGAAACCGGGACCTGGCCCCTCGTCGTGAGCCGCATCGTCACCGGCATCGGGGTCGGCTGCCTGGTGGCCGTGGTCGGCGTCATCCTCGCCGAGTACACGGGCAAGCGCGTGTACGCACTGGTGATGGCCGTCTACGCCGCCGCGATCAACATCGGCGGGCTGCTCGGCTCCATGATCGTGGGCCCGATGCTCGACACCCGCGGCTGGCAGTTCGGCTGGTGGGTCGGGTTCGTCCTGAGCGCGATCGCCGCGGTCGCCACGTACGCCCTCCTCCCCGAATCGCTCGCCTGGCTCTCCGAGGGCCGTCGCACGGACTCCCTGCAGCGGCTCAACGCGCTCCTGGCGAAGATGCGCCGTCCCGCACTCGAAGCGCTCCCCGAGCCCGACTCGACGGGCGTCAAGGCGAAGGGCTCGCTGCGCACCGTGTTCACCGGCCGGACCGGCTTCTACACGCTGCTGATGATCGTCGGGTACGTCGCGTACATGCTCAGTTTCTACTTCATGACGAACTGGGCACCCAGCAGCGTGGCGTCGGCCAATCAGAACCCGGCGCTGGCCCCGCAGCTCGTCACCGCCTTCAGCATCGGCGGCATCCTCGGCAACGTGCTCTTCGGGTTCCTCGGCGGCAGAATCAACATTCGCCTCCTCGCCCCTGTCTTCCTGCTCCTGGCCACCGCAACCCTGTCGCTGTTCGGCATCGCCGGCCCGGGCATGCCGACCGCTTGGTGGACCCTGTTCCTGGCCTCGTTCTTCGTCTGCTCGGGCACCGCCGCCTTCTACGCGATCGTCCCGACGCTGTACCCGACGCTGGCCCGCTCGACCGGTTTCGGTGTCGTCATCGGCGTCGGCCGGTTCGGCGGCATCGTGGCGCCGGTCGTCGGCGGCGCGGCCTTCGACGCGGGCATGGGGATGGCAGCGGCCTTCACCGTCTTCGCGTTGCCCATGCTCGTCGCCGGCCTCTGCATCCTGGCCCTGCACCTGGGCCAGCGCCGCTCCGATGCACCAAGTGCTCAGCCTGCGCTCTCCGGTACGTCCGCATAGCGGCCGCCCACCACTTCCGAGAAAGGAACCACTCCATGCCGCTGGCCGTCGCAGCGCTCTCCCACGCGCCGTCCTTCGGCAACGTCGACCCGGGCGGGGAGACGTTCGCCGAGATCAATGCCGCCATCGACGAGGTCAGGGGGTTCGTCGCCGCGTACGACCCCGACCTGGTCGTGGTGTTCGGACCCGACCACTTCAACGGCCAGCTCTACTCGCTGATCACCCCGTGGGTGATCGGTGCGGTCGCCGAGGGCATCGGTGACTACGGCACCACCGCGGGGCCGCTCCCCGTCGACGGCGACGCCGCCCGGGCCTTCCACGCGGCAGTGCTGGCCGAGGGCATCGACATCGGCCGCAGCGAGCGGATGAAGGTCGACCACGGCGTGGTCCAGCCGCTCGACTTCGTGTTCGGGAAGGGCTTCACGCAGCCGATCGTGCCGGTGTTCGTGAACGCGATCGGCCTGCCGCTCTCCCCCATGCGGCGGGTGCGCCTGATGGGCGAGGCGTTCGGCCGGGCCGCCCGGGCGATGGACAAGAAGGTGCTGTTCCTCGCCTCGGGCGGCATCTCCCACAACCCGCCGATCCCGCGCTGGGACGGTGCCCCCGGCACCGTGCACGAACGCCTGATCGCGTACGCGCCCTCGCCCGAGGAGCGGCAGGAGCGTGAGCAGATGATCGTCAAGGGCATCCAGGCGATAGCCGACGGCAAGGCTCCGAGCGACCCACTGAACGAGGAGTGGGACACGCTCGTACTCGATGTGTTCCGCTCCGGCGACCTCGAACCGGTCGACGGCTGGGAGAACGGCTGGTTCATGGCGGAGGGCGGCTCGGCCGCGCACGAGATGCGCAGCTGGATCGCCGCCTACGCGGCGCTGTCGACCGCCGGCCCCTACCGCTTCGCCGTCGACCGCTACTGGGCGGTCGAGAAGTGGGGCGCCGGCTTCGCCGTCCAGGCGGCGGTGACCGCATGAGCCGGGCGGAGAAGACGCACTTCGCGACCTTGTGGGAAGAGATCGCGGACCTGGAGCACACGCTGCGGTACGTGGACGCGGGCGGCTACCGCACCCGGGTGCTCGACATCGCCGGAGCGGCCCCCGACGCACAAACGGTCGTGCTCGCCAGCGGCACCAGCGGCCACATCGAGGCGTGGACGCAGAACATCCGCGCGTTCGTGGAAGCCGGTTTCCGGGTGGTCGGCTACGACTACCCGGGCCACGGGTACACCTCGCTGTCCGACCATCCGCTGGAGATCCGCGACTACGAGGAGCACCTGCTCGCCCTGCTCGACGCACTGGCGCTGGAGCGCGTGCACCTCGCCGGTGAGTCGCTCGGCGGCTGGCTCGCGCTGAAGTTCGCGCCGAAGCACCCCGACCGCCTGCGCACGGTGATCCTGTCCGCACCGGGCGGGCGGGTGGTCGGGGAGCCGCAGCTGGACAAGACGCAGTCGGTGAGCGCCCAGGCGGTGAGCGAGCCGACCTTCGACAACGTGAAGAAGCGCCTGCAGGTCGTGATCCACGATCCGCAGAACATCACCGACGAGCTCGTACGCGTCCGCCAGGCGATCTATGCCCGCGACGGGTTCAGCATGGCGCACGTGTCCGCCCTGCGGGAGCCGGAGCGGCGCTGGCGCAACCGGGTGACGGACGACGACTTCGCGGCGGTCCCGGTCCCGGCCCTGATGGTGTGGACCGACAACGAGCCGACCGGCGACGAGGCCGAGGGCGAGCGCCTGTGCGGACTGATCCCGGACGGCGAGTACCTGCTGGTCCGCGGTGCCGCGCACT
This sequence comes from Streptomyces sp. JNUCC 63, assembly GCF_054366325.1. NCBI lineage: Bacteria > Bacillati > Actinomycetota > Actinomycetes > Kitasatosporales > Streptomycetaceae > Streptomyces > Streptomyces sp. JNUCC 63. The sequence continues at coordinate 882,548 of NZ_CM135963.1, forward strand.
GGCCGCAGTGGGAGGGAGCCGCGGAGTTCAACGCCGCGGCGGTCGCCTTCCTGGAGAAGCATGCCTGACGAAAGGACCGGAGTGAGCGTCACCCGGGAGACCATCACCCAGATCGCGCGCGAGCTGTTCGAAGCGAAGCGCGACGTGTACACCGTGCCGTACGTGAGCCCCCGGCTCCCCGAGCGCGATCTCGACGCGGCCTACGCGATCTCCGCCGAGTTCGCCGCCCTCCGCGAGCGCGAGCTGGGCGTGAAGCGAGTGGGCCGCAAGGTCGGCCTGACCAACCCCCTCGTGCAGCAGCGCGTGGGCATCGACGAGCCCGACTACGGCATCATCCACGACGACATGGTGCACGCCTCGGGAACACACCTTCCGCTGTCCGCGTACAACCGCCTGCTCATCGAGGCCGAGGTCGCGTTCGTGCTGAAGAGCGACATCCTGGAGGCCGCACGCGAAAGCGTCGAGGCCGCGATCGACTACGTGACCCCCGCGTTCGAGGTCGTCGACTTCCGCTACGACGGTTCGGTCGGGCAGATCGTCGACACCATCGCGGACAACGCCGGCTGCAGCGGCGTCGTCCTCGGCGAGGAGCGGCACCCGTACGGCGAGGTCGACCTGACCAAGGTGGAGATGGTCATCACGGGCGGCGACACCGAGATCACCCGAGGCGTCGGCAGCAACGTGCTGGGGGACCCGGTCAACGCGGTGGTCTGGCTGGCCGAGACCGCGATCCGTACGGGCGAGCCGCTGCGCGCCGGCGAGGTGCTGCTGTCCGGGTCCATCGGCTACATCGAGCCGTGGCCCGCCGACGTCGAGTGTGTCGCCACCATCACCGGGCTGGGTCGCGTGGTCGCGACCGCGGATTCGAAAGGCTGAACATGAGTGACTACCGTCCCGTCGACGCGACCACCCGCGTCGAGATCGAGCAGCTCATCGCGGAGATGCTCTACCGCCTCGACCACAACCGGGCGGACAGCACCTGGGAGCTGTACACCGACGACGGCGTCTCGGTCGGCCCGATGGGCGACATGGACCGCGAGGCCATGAAGGCCTGGGGCGCCAGGCGCGCCCTGCAGACAGACGTCGTCGGCCGTCACTTCATCGGCGGGATCCGCCTGGTGTGGGACGGGGAGGAGGTCGAGGGAACGGTGCAGTACCTGACCTTCCGCGACACGAACGAGCCGCAGACACTGCCCGCGTCGGTCGGTGAGTTCCGCGAGCGCTACAGCAGGGTCGACGGCCGGTGGCTGTTCTCCCGCCGGGAGATCGTGCCGGTCTTCGGCGGCCGGGCGGCCGCGGCACACGCCGCGCGCCTGGCCGGGCGAGAGGGGCCGGCACAGTGAAGCAGGCAGCTCTCGGCGACAGGAATCCTGTCCTGTACCACCAGACGGTCCCCTCGTTCTCGATGCCGGAGTGGGCGGCAGCCGCCGGCTACGACGGCGTGATCCTCGACCTCCAGCACGGCGAACTGGGGCTTGAGGCGGCATGCGGGATCCTGCGCTCGATTCCGCGGGAGAACGCGTACGCGTACACGCGTGTGGGCTCGCTGGATCCCGCCCCGATCCTGCGGCTCCTCGACAGCGGGGCCCGCGGCATCGTCGCGCCCACCGTCGAGTCCCGGTCCGAGACCGAGGCTCTGATCGCCGCGACCAAGTACCCGCCGGTCGGGAACCGCAGCCTGGGGCCGTCCAGACCTGCGCTGTACCCAGGTGACTCGTACACCGAGGCAGGCAACCGCGCGGTGTCCGCCATCGCCCAGATCGAAACGAGGGCCGGAGTCGACCGTGCCGAAGAGATCGTCTCGACTCCAGGCCTGGACTCGGTCTACATCGGGCCGGCCGACCTGGCCGTCTCCTACGGCCTGCCCGGACGCGGCGACTGGGAGGACGGCCCCGTGCGCGAGGCGATCGCGTACCTCCGGGAGGTGACGACCGCGCACGGCGTCACCCTCGGCATCTACTCCGGCCGGCCGGAGTACGCGGCCGGCCTGTTCGCCGACGGCCTCGTCGACTACACGGGCCTCGGCATCGATCTCGTCCTGCTGAACCGCGCGTTCGGCGACACCATCGCCGGGCTGCACTCGGCACGATCCGCACGGAGCAACGCATGAACAAGGCCTGCGACGTTCTCGTCGTCGGGGCGGGTCCCGTCGGCCTGACCCTGGCCAACCTGCTCGGGCAGCAGGGCATCGACGTCCTCGTCGTCGAACGGGAGCACGAACTCATCGACTACCCGCGGGCCGTGGGCATCGACGACGAGGCACTTCGCGTGATGCAGACCGCCGGTCTCGTCGACGAGGTGCTCCCCCACACCATCCCCGACCAGAAGATCTACATGGTCAACGGCGACCGGATGATCCTCTCCGAAGTGAACCCGACGACGCGCGAGTTCGGCTGGCCGCGCCGCAACGGCTTCGTGCAGCCGCTGGTCGACCAGGTGCTGCTCGCCGGTCTCGACCGCTTCCCCAACGCCGCCGTACGCTTCGGTGCCGAGGTCGTGGACCTGTCCGAGGACTCCGACGGCGTGGTCGCCACTCTCGCGAACGGCGATACGGTGCGCGCGCTGTACGTCGTCGCCGCCGAGGGCGGGGCCTCACCCACCCGCAAGCGCCTGGGCATCTCGTTCGAGGGCGAGACCCGGCCGACCGACGGCATCGTGATCGACGTCGCCAACGACCCGATCGGTACGCCCCATGCCGTCTTCGGCGGGGATCCGGCCCGCAGCTACGCCTCCATCGCACTGCCCCACGGCATCCGGCGCTGGGAGTTCACGCTCCTCGAGGACGAGACCGAGGCCGACGTCGACGACGACGAGTTCGTCTTCGGCCTGCTGGCACCGCACGTGCCGGACCCGTCCCGGCTGGACATCATCCGCCGCCGCGTCTACCGGCACCACGCCCGTATCGCAGGGCGGTTCCGCCACGGGCGGATCTTCCTCGCCGGCGACGCCGCCCATGTCATGCCCGTCGTCGGCGGCCAGGGCTGGAACTCGGGGATCCGCGACGCCTTCAACCTCGGCTGGAAGCTGGCCGCCGTCGTCAAGGAACTCTCGACCGACGGTCTGCTGGACACGTACGAGACCGAACGGCTGGGCCACGTCACGCAGATGGTGGCCGTCTCCCTCCACATGGCGAAGGAGATGACCGACCACGATCCGCAGAAGGCCGCCGAGCGCGACCGGATCGCCGCCGGCCGCACCCCCGAGGAACGGGAGGCCCAGAAGCGGCAGGCGTTCAAGCCCCAGCCGAAGTTCGACCGGGGCGTGGTGGTGCACACCCCGCTGCCGACGTCCAAGTCGCTGCCCGACCGCGACGTGCCCCGGCTGGCGGGGACGATCTTCCCCCAGCCGACGGCCACCGATGCCGACGGCGTCGAGATGCTGCTCGACGACGCGACCGGTCAGGGCTGGCGGATCCTCACCTGGAACAACGACCCGACGGCGTTCCTGTCGGCCCCGAGGCGCGCCGCGCTGGACCGGTTCGGCGCCCGCCTCGTGCAGGTGGTGCCGAAGGCACAGCTGCCATGGGCGCGCAAGCAGGCCACGGCCGGCGTCACCGTCGTCGGCGACCTCGGCGGCGAGTCGGGCCTGCAGGCCTGGTTCGACGCGCGGCCGGTCGGCGCGGTCGTCGTCCGCCCCGACCATGTGATCGCCGCCGAATGCCTGGCCCAGGAGCTCGACGATGTCGTTGCCCGGGTCCTCGAGGCCGCCTGCGCCGCCTGACGGAGTGCGGAGCTTCGACCCCGGCGGGACGGTGCGCGTCGCGTCCGACACCGAAGTGGTCGCAAGGGTCGCGACCCTCCGGTCCACCTCGCGACGGCTCCCGCGCACCGTCCCGCCACCGTCGACGCGGCCGTGGGCGGGCTCGTGGCGCATGGCTGCCGGAACAACTGCCCTGCTCTCCCGCCTTCATTAGTAGCCGGGTTCTAGAATGGGCGTGTTGGCGACGTGGGGCACGGACGACAGGCGCGGCGACAGGGTGGCGGCATGAAGCAGGGCACACGGCAGGGTGACGGCACGAAGGGCACGCGGCAGGCGCGTTCGGACCGGAGCCGGGAGCAGATCCTGCAGGCGGCGCTGGACCTGGCGGTGGAACACGGCTACCTGGGCACGACCATGGCGGCCGTCAGCACGGAATCCGGCCTGCCCATCGGCTCGGTCTACTGGCACTTCAAGAACAAGGAGCAGCTCTTCGTCGCCCTGCTCGAGCACTGCTACGAGGTGTGGATGGAGATCCACTCCGGCCCCGAGGGGCTGCGCCGCAAACTGTCACGTGGCATCACCGGCCTGTCCGGTGCCGATCCGGAGCACTACACGAAGGAGGAAGCCCTGCTCAAGGCCGCCAATGTCTGGGCGTTGAGCAAGCGGCTCGGCGGTCTGGGTGAGGACAGTGAGGTCCGTGCGGCGTACCTGCGGATGCGGATGGAGATGTTCAAGGTGAACGTCCAGCGGATCACCGAGTCCATCCCCGACGAGGTCACCGAGCGCTTCCCCGACATGCCCACCAAGCTCACGGTGCTGAGCCTGGCGTTCACCGACGGCTTCTACGTCCACGCGAACTCCGAGGTGCACCTGGACCTGGACTTCGGCGAGTACGCCGATCTGGCCGCGCAGGCGCTGGAGGGCCTGGTGGACGACTTCGCCCGCCGGGCGGCGGAGGAGCGGTAGGACTCTCGAACCGCCCGGCGGGGCGGAGAGGTCAGACGCCGCGGGTGAGTCCGCCGTCGACGCGCAGGTTCTGCCCGGTGGTGTACGTGGCGTCGCAGGCCACGAAGGCCACCATCCGGGCGACCTCCTGGTAGGCGGCGGCCCTGCCCAGCGGAATCGCGGAGGTCCATTCGGCCGGAACGGCCTCCGGGTCGGCGACGGTGTACCCCGGAAGCACGTTGTTGATCCGGATGCCGTCCGCGGCGACTTCGTCCGCCCACAGCTTCGACCAGGTCGTCATCGCCGCCCGGGCCACCATCGAGGTGGGGAAGCGGGGCGAGGGCTCGGTGGGGCTGGCCGAGGAGATGTTGACGATGCTGCCTCCGCCCTGTGCGCGCATCGGTGCCAGGGCGGCGCGACAGGCCCGCACCACGTTGTAGAAGTACAGGTCGAATCCGGCGGCCAGATCCTGGTCGGTCAGCTCCTCGAGCTTCCCTTTGGGGCCGTGGCCCGCGCTGTTGATCAGCACGTCCAGCCGGCCCCAGACGGAGACCACCTGCTCGACGGCCACCTCGATGACCCCGACTTCGGTGTAGTCGCCGCGGATGGCGAGGCCGCCGAGCTCCCCGGCCAGCTCGACCGCCCCTTCGCCGCGCGCCAGCACCGCCACCCGGTGGCCGCGCGCCGCCAGTTCGCGTGCCGAGGCGGCGCCGATGCCGCTGCTGCCGGCGATCACGAGGGCGGTGGGGGGTGCTTCGGTCATGCTGCACTACTCCTGGTTACGGGGTCGGATCCGGTCATACTGCCGGTGCGGCCCGCCTCTGTGCGGCTGCGATAACCGCCGGCGTCCTGCTCGGGCGCGATCTCGGCGGTCGCAGGGGGCTGTCCTCAATGGAGTAGCCCCTCTAGAATTATTATTCTAGTCGAACGTAACCGGCCTCACGTCGGACGTCAACGGCCGGGGGCTGACCGGCTGAGCGGGGTCCGAGCCGCTGGATCCAGCGCCAACAGCCCGAGGCTGGTGCTCGTCGGGGTCCGCGCCTTTCCCCGCCCAGCCCACTCCTCTTCCGATGTGTGCACGGGTGCGGACCGGGTCGGCCTGGCACAGCCGCAGCCCGTGCAGAACGACCCCATACCGCGGGCGAGCCGACGAGCCACGTAGCGCCCCTTGCGAACGGGAGCCACTCTGGGATTCGGTCTGGCTCTACGTCGCGGTGCACCTCCGCTGAGCCCGACAGCCGTCGGTCACGGTTATGCCCCGCTCGCGCACGTCAGGGACGAGGCCAAGTCCCGTCAGCGGGGTAAGCGCCACGCACAGCCGAGCGTTCTGCGGACCGCGCGGTTCTGGGTTCTCGTCGTCTCCTGCACAGTGGCTCTGGGCGGGGCGAACGGATTCCTCTCCAACGTCCGGCCCATTCTTCTGGACGGAGGACTCACCCCTGTAGTGGCGACCTCGATCACCACCCTCTTCACCGTGGGCGTCATCGTCGGTCGCCTCGGCGCCGGAGCGTTGCTCGACCTGACCAACAAGTACGCGGTGGCCGTCAGCGTGCTCACGATCTCCGGCCTCGGCGCCCTGGCCCTGACCCAGGTGCCCGCGCTCCCGCTGATCGTCGTGGGCGCAGCCGCCCTCATGGTCGCGTTCAGTCAAGGAGCGGAAGGCGACATCGCGGCCTACTTCATTCTGGACGAGTACGGAAAGAAGGACTTCGCGAGCCTGTTCGCCCTGGCCATGGCAGCCACGGCGGTGGGTGGCATCGGCGTTCCCTTCGCCTTCGCCTGGATCATCGATTCCACGGGGTCCTACCTGGGTGCCTGCATCCTCGGCATCGCCTGCTACCTCGCCTCCGCGGCACTGCTCCTGGTGTTCCGCGCCATGGGCCGGAAGAACCGGCGTCACGACAGCGGGGCCGAAAATGACGCCGCCAGCGCGCTCGTCACGCCTGCGCCGACAATGCCTACTGAGAACAAGTAACTGCTCCGGGAAAACACCAAGAGGCACCGCGGGTGCCGACAAATCATCCGGCCTGCTCACACGGCATGTTGGTATTCGTGCAGGGTTCCTCCGAGTCGGTCTCGTCGGCGGACTCCAAGGCGCCTGATATGGGCTGGCACGTCGATCGGTTCGAGTACGCGGACACGGAGCGGCGCAGCTTGCTTCAGTTGGGCCCTTCCCACAGGCGAGACCGCCGGCTACGCCTCACCCGCAACGCGCACACGAGCATGCGCGCGTTGCGGGCCACTGCACGGGGCGCGCGAGTGGATAGCGCGCAGAGTACCGGTAAAGCGGGCCCGATCGCGGGACTGATCGACTCAGCCGCCGCTCTTGCGCCTGAACGACCGCTGGCTCGCAGCCGGGCCGTGCGCCGCACGCACCTTCGACGCATCCGAGTTGGCGGCAACATCGGCGGCGTCCGCCTGCGCAGCGCGCTTGCGCGCCAGGGCTTCGCGGAACTTGCGCTTGAGGTCGTAGTTGCCGTCGCTGTCCGGCGCCAGAGGGGACGTCTCGGGGGCAGCCGGCTCCGAACCTTCCGTAGGTATGGGCTCTGCGGTCATGGTGACCTCCTGGGTTCGGGGGTGGGCAAGCACAGCTTGTCATGCCGGGCGCAGTGCGAGGCGCCGGCAACATCATCCTGCTCCGTTTCGGCGGGTATCCCTCTCGCGGCCGAGGGCGTTCGCTTCGTAGGTGGGGGGCGCAGGACGGGCTTCGGGCCGGGCCGAGGGTTGTCGATCCCGCGGCCGGGAGATTCGCTGCCAGGGCAACGGCTCTCAGCCGTTGCGACGCACGAGGGCGGCCTTGCGGGCCTCGGCGAGCTTGCGGGCCTCGCCGGCCTTTCGGGACTTGCCGCCGGCGCCGCGGGAGGTGTCCTTGCTGGTGCCGAGGCCGCGGAAGGGAGCGTTGGTGTTCTTGGGCCGGGGAACGGTGGGCCCGCCGTCGAGCGGGGTGCCGGAGGGAGCCTTGGCGCCGGTGATCCGGCTCAGCTCCGCCTCGCCCGAGCGCACCTTGGTGACGGTCGGCTCGATGCCGGCCCCGGCCATCATTCGGCTCGTCTCGCGGCGCTGGCCCGCCAGCACGAGCGTGACCACGCTGCCGGACTCACCGGCGCGGGCGGTGCGGCCCGCCCGGTGCACATAGTCCTTGGGGTCGGTGGGCGGGTCGACGTTGACCACGAGATCGAGGTCGTCGACGTGCAGGCCACGGGCCGCGACATTGGTCGCCACCAGAACGGTGATCTGGCCGTTCTTGAACTGCGCCAGGGTCCGTGTGCGCTGTGGTTGGGACTTGCCGCTGTGCAGGGCCCCGGCGTGCACCCCGCTGGCCCGCAGATGCCGGGTGAGCTGGTCGACGGCGTGCTTGGTGTCGAGGAACAGCAGTACGCGGCCGTCGCGGGCGGCGATCTCCGTGGTGACGGCGTAACGGTCAGGGCCGTGGACGACCAGAACGTGGTGCTCCATCGTCGTGACCGTGCCCGCGGACGGGTCGACCGAGTGGACGACGGGGTCGTGGAGGTAGCGGCGGACCAGCTGATCGACGTCGCGATCGAGAGTGGCCGAGAAGAGCATCCGCTGACCGTCGGGGTGCACCTGGTCGAGCACGTCGGCAACCTGCGGCAGGAATCCCAAGTCGCACATCTGGTCGGCCTCGTCCAGCACGGTGATCCTCACCCGTCCCAGGCGGCAGGCACTGCGCTCGATCAGGTCGTGCAGGCGGCCGGGGGTGGCGACGACCACCTCGGCTCCCTGGCGCAGCGCGGCGACCTGCCGGCCGACCGACATGCCGCCGACGACCGTGGCCATCCGCAGCCGCAGTGCCTCGGCGTACGGCGCCAGCGCCTGGGTGACCTGTTGGGCCAGCTCCCGGGTGGGCACAAGGATCAGAGCGAGGGGCTGCTTCGGTTCGGCGCGCCGCCCGGCCGTACGGGTCAGCAGCGGCAGGCCGAAGGCGAGCGTCTTGCCCGATCCGGTGCGCCCACGCCCCAGGACATCGCGCCCCTCCAGGGCATCGGGCAGTGTGGCGGCCTGGATCGGAAAGGGCTCGCGCACCCCCAGTCCGCTCAGTGTCCGCAGCACCTCCACCGGCAGTTCCAGACCGGCGAAGGAGACGGCCGGGGGCAGCGCCGCGGTCGTGGCCCCGGGCTGGGCGGGACCGCCGTGAGCGATGCCGGAGTCATCGGGATGCTTCATGAACAGCCTTCCGCAGAGGAACATACCGAGGAAGGCCCGGCAGGATTGAACAGCCCACGCACAAGCGGAACCGAACAGGCAGAATCGCCCACCGCGACGACCACGCAAACGCATGACACTAACACAAGGCATAACATCGTGCCTTGATACCGATCGCCCCTCGCGCGTCGATCACCCGACGCAGCCCGACAGCCCTTCCGGCACACCTGGTCCGGGCCCCCAACTCACCGAGATCCGCCGACGCATCACCGGGGTGACCGCCCCACACACCTGCCTGCACAAGGGGCTCACGCACGGCGAGATCGTGACCGCCTGAGGCGGCATCGCGAACGGCCGGACCAGTGGCCGCATCATGAGTGGTCCACGACCACGACCTGCCCGTACGTCGAAAAGCACCGCCGAGACGATCCAATGGATCAACGTGAGACGTGAACGGCCGGCGTTCTCGGCCGTCAGCGTTTCATGCCGCCGCATGGCATCGGACGAAGCTGTTGACGCACAGCTTCCGCACCCGTCTCAGGCCGGGATCCACCTGTTGGTGGCCAGGCTGGGCCTTGAGGAAGCCGATGAGGTTGTCGACCGCGAACCATCCTTTGCCCGCCGCGGTGGTCCAGTTGCCGACCGATTCGACTATGGGCGGGAGTGGAAGCAGCGGCTACGAGCCTCTTGCAGGGTGCCGTCCATGTCCTCGTCCATTCCGAGCCGTCCACCTGGTGACCCTGGCACTGCGCGCGGTCGGGCCGCGTACAGCTCGTGCTCGTCGCCCTCGGTGGTCTCCGATCAGCCGGACCAAGGGACTTGTGGTGGCGTAGGCGGCCGGGATGTCGGTGGTGCAGATAGTGAAGTGGCCCAGGCGGGCGGGTCGGCGCCGCGCTGGATGAGGCGCTCGGCGCCGTCGATCTCGTGGAAGAACTCCACCGGGAACCCGAGCGGGGCGAACAGGCACAGCCTCGCCGGAGCCGAGGCTGCCCTCGTCCTTCTTCAGCCGCCTGACAGGGCGGCTGCCCTGCCGGCGTCGGCGTGTGGGCTCATCAGATCCGCGACCAGTCCGGTGACGTCGTCGAGTTCCTCCAGGGCCTTCAAGGACTCCATGAGCTTCTCGGTCCGGCTGTCCGGGAGCGGGTATGCCGTGGCCGCCAGGCAGTCTCGCACCCTGCGGTCGTGATCCTCCTGAGAGAGCGCGTTCCCCGGGAAGCCCGGCGCGATGTCGAGCCCGAAATACTGCTCGGAATCCTGGCTGACGACAATGAGGTCAGCCGCGCTGTGGCCACGGGTGTCGAGCGCGGGGTCCGCGGTGACGTGCACCCGAGCGGCCAGGTCACCGACCGCCTTCCCGGTCACGGCCGCCGGAGTGAAGTGCTCCAACCTGGAGGAGCCGTGGAGGAACGCGTTGGCGACGCAGAACCGAGCGCTGAACTGGCCGTCGACCCTCGGGTTGGCGCCGGGTGCGAACGGATGCCCCACCAGCCGGTAGGCGTACGGCGGGAGCACCACTTCGACCCGGTCGATTCGCTCGGCGCGGATTCCCGACCGACGAGCCCGCAAGGCCAGCTCGGTCACCCCTTGTGTGAGGCCGCAACTGGGGTACTTCTTGAACATCGTCCCGGTCAGTGCGTAGTGGTCGCCCAGCCCCTTGACGAAGGTGGTTGCGTCGACCTGGCCCCGGCCGTACAGGTGGGTGTACCCGTAGACGCCGTCCAGGAAGTTGTGGGGGCCGGTCAGCCCTCGCAGAGCCCAGAGCGCGCAGGTCACGCCTGCCTCCGCGGCCCAGCCCTGGATGAGTCGCACGGCGAGAGAACCGTCCACGTTGCCCTGGAAGCTCCCGCCGGCGCGATTGAAGGCCAGGCCGAGGGCTGCCCGTAGCCGGCCTGTCGACAGACCGAGGATGCGGCCGACCGTCGCGGTGGCGGCGAGTGGCGCGACGACACCGGTCGGGTCGAGACCGTCGTACAGGGCCTCGGTCAGGTTGAGCCGCGATCCCAGCTCGGCGCCGACCGCGATGGCCGTGACGAACTCCTCGCCGCTGACCCCGCCGCGGTACTCGGCGGCCGCAAACGCGGCGGGGACCAGCGAGGAGCCGAGGTGGAGGCCGGGTGCCATGGCATCGCAGTAGTCGAGTGCGCGAGCCATGACACCGTTGAGCAGCGCCGCCGAGGCGGCCGGCAGGCGGTCTCCGTGTACGAGTGAGGTGGCCTGTGGGGCGCCACCCTGGTCGAGCAGCAGCCGTCTCAGCTCTCGGCAACCGTCCTCGCCGGCTCCGGCCACCGTGGTACCGAGCACAGTGGTGATCATGTTGCGGACGACGTGCCGGGCTTCGGGGTCGATCTCGTCGAGCCGGGTCGACCGCACGAAGTCGATCAGCTGTTCCGTGGGAGACACCAAGGCTCCTCGCTGGTGAGGGTTTTGTCGGGCGGTCAGGCCACCGTCGCGGCGGACGGCGAGTTCGGCCTGTGTTCCTCGGTGATCTCCTCCAGGGTCTTGCCGGTGGTCCTGGGGCCGAAGATCCAGACCAGGGCGGCCGTGATGACGAAGAGGGTGACCGAGAGCAGGACGACGGCTGTGCCTCCGAAGGCGTCCAGGATCGCGATGCCGAGGTAGGGGATCGCGACGGCGCAGAGGCGTCCGGTGCCGTAGCAGAGCCCGATCGCGGTGGTGCGCAATCTGGTGGGGAAGACCTCCGAGCCGTACATGTTGATGGAGCTGGTCTGCACGTTGGAGAGGAACCCGATTGCGAAGCCCGCGGCCATGATCATCGGGCTGCCGACCCCGAAGCCGAAGAAGAGGCCGGCTGCGGCAGTGCCCAGGCCGGTGGCGATGCAGACGGTCCGCCTTTCGTATCGCTCGGCGATGAGTGCGGCGGTGAGCGCTCCGAGCGGATAGCCGATCGCCATGACGGCGGTGTAGAGCAGGGAGCTCTTCAGGTCGTAGCCCTTGTCGGCCAGCAGGAGCGGGGTGAGCGAGCTGAAGCCGTAGTAGGCGAGGACGTTGAGGGTCCACAGCGCGCCGGCGGCGATCATGGCTCTGCGAGCACCGCGTTTGAAGAGGTCGGAGATCCGTGCTCTGTCCTCGTCCTGGTGCGCGGGTGCCTGAGACACGGTGACCGGCACGGGCGGGAGCGGCTTTCCGGTGCTGTCGGCGATCTCGTTCTCGATCTTGGTGATCAAGGTGTCGGCCTCGTCGAGGCGACCGACCGAGGCGAGCCAGCGAGGCGACTCGGGCAGACCGCGGCGGAACCAGAGCAGGGCGAGGATGCCGCTGGAGCCGATCACCAACAGCCAGCGCCACCCGTCGATGAGGAAGTGACTTCCCGCAAGGGGCGCTCCGATGAGGGTGATCACCGGGTAGGCGAGGAAGGCCATGGTGAACGCGTAGCCGATGTGGCGGCCTCGGCGCTGTGGCGGGATGAACTCCGCGAGGTACGCCGGGATGAGGGCGGCCTCCGCGCCGGCGCCGATGCCGGCGACGAAGCGACAGGCGACCAGCACCCAGACGTTGGGGGCGAAAGCGGCGGCCAGGCTGAAGAGCAGGTAGACGGCCAGGTTGATGAGGAACAGGCGCCGCCGGCCGATTCGGTCGGCAAGGCGCCCCAGGGTCAGGGCGCCGAAGAACATGCCCAGGAACACCGAAGCGATCAGGCTGGCGGTTTCGAAGCTGTTGAGCTTCCACAGCGGGCCGAGGACCGCGGCGAGCACCCCGCCGAGGAAGACCTCGTAGTACTCGTAGAAGGCGCCGATTCCGACCAGTGCCGTGAGTTTCCAGTGCCATCGGCCGACCGGCAGCCGGTCGAGCCGCGCGGCCGGCGACGGTGCGTCGGGAACGCCCGTGGCATGTGTGGTAGCAGTCACTGTGCTGCCTTTCGGGGAAGAGACGGACGTCGGCCTGCTCGACCGAGGGGTGACGGGTGATGCGGTGTCCCACCACCCCTCGGCGTGACCGCCGTCACCAGGTGGCCATCACTGTGACCCGGAATACATGTCAGTGACATTTCGAGTCCGGGTGACGTTCGACGGCTCGGTGTCAGACCCGGGAGGAGACCGGCCGGGGTGGCTGCGGAAGCGCGGTGACAGCGGATCCGAGGCCCCGGGTGATGGCGGCGTTCACCTCGACCGCGGTGGGACCGGTGAGTGTGGCGGCCAGATGGGCGTCGGGGCGGATCACCCACACCTCATCGGGCTTGATTCCGAGCATCTCGGCGGCGCCCTCGGCCAGGTCCGCGCTCCGGTGCACGGGCACGGCACGGCCCAGGTCGAGCAGCTCCCGGTGCAGCGCGGCGGCGTCCACCTCGTCGCCGGTGACCACGGTGAAGCGCCTTCGCGCCAGCAGCCGCAGACGTGTCGCCTTGGCCGTGCCGGGGTCGGTGACCGGGACGTCGGGCACCAGCACGCCGGGGCCGGGGGCCGGCACGGACCCCTTCGGCGGTCGGCCGGCGAAGGGGCGCGCCGGGTCGGTCGTGGTCAGTGGCGAGTCGACGTACCAGAACGGCTCCGCCAGCCGCCCCGAGTCCACCTCCGCGCGAGCGGCCGGATCGGCCACGGCACGCTCCAGAACGTCCAGCCGCCGAGCCTGTTCGGCGAGGGTCTGGGGAACCAGGAACTCCATCGTGGCCCCGGTGACCGCGAGGTTCTCCAGGGCCGCGGCGTACCGCTCGTGGTGATAGCTGTCCAGCAGCGCCTCCCCGGCCATGCCGTGCAGGACCGCGGCGACCTTCCACGCGGCGTTCTCGGCGTCCTGCACCCCCGAGTTCAGGCCCCGACCGCCGAACGGGGAGACCAGATGTGCGGCGTCGCCCACCAGGAGTACCCGGCCCACCCGGAACCGGTCGGCGACCCGGGAGTGGAACCGGTAGACCGACTTCCACACGATCCGGTACGGGCGGTCGCCAATCACGGCCCGGATCCGGCGGTCGAGTCGGCCGTCGCTCTCCTCGGCCGCCATGTCGAAGTCTTCGGACACCTGCCAGTCGATCCGGTACGTCGAGTCCGGGCAGGGGTGGATCAGCACCTGGCGCCCGGGGTTCCACTCGGGGTCGAAGTAGAAGCGCCGCTCTCGTTCCCAGCCGGGCAGATCGGCCTGGATGTCGCAGATGAGGAACTGGTCGCCGAACGTACGACCGCCGAACTCCACTCCGAGGCGCTCGCGCAGGCCATGCCCGCGGGCGCCCACGCAGGCCAGCACGTAGGCGGCACGGACAGTCACGTTGCCGCCGGGGGTCTCACAGACGAGTTCGACGTGGTCCTGATGCTGGATCAGGTCGGTGACCCGGTGCCCCCAGCGCGCCTCGACGAGCGGCTGGTCGGCGATCCGCTCGTCGAGCACTTGCTCGGTGCGGGTCTGGGAGATGTTGACGAACGGCGGAAAGACACAGCCGTCGTCGGTGTACTCGGTGCAGAAGAGTTCGTGCTCGCGGTAGAACGTGCGAGAACGGCTCCAGGTCAGGCCCTCCTCCGTGATCTGCCGGCCGGCGCCGTCGAGGGTGTCCCAGATGTCGAGGATGTTGCGCTGCTGGGCGATCGCCTTGGAGCCGACCGGGTCGCGTTCGGGACGCTGGTCCAACACGATGGTGGACAGACCCCAGTGGGCCAGGAGCAGGGCGGCGGTCTGGCCGACCGGACCGTTGCCGATGACGACGACGGGGGCGTCGATCCGGTTTCTTTCGGTGGTGGTCATGGCTTTGTCACGTCCTCAGTGCTGCAGCTGAGCCCAGACCTCACGGTCGCGCTCCGCGGTCCAGATGGTCGGGTGCTCGCCGCCTGAGAGCTCCTCCCAGAGCCGGGCGACGTCGAAGGGCAGGCAGTGCTCGAAGATCGGCCAACCGCCGTACTGCGGCTCGAGTGCGCCGTGGGCGGCTTCGAAGGCCTCCTTGAGGTCGCCTCCCCTGGCCTGGACGCCCTGGACGGTGTCGATCAACGTGGTGAGGAAACCTCGTGTCTGGGCGATCGCCGCGGAGACCTCGTCCCGGCCCCGGGCGATGACGCCCCGGCCGCCCACCAGCACCTCGGCGCCCAGGGCCGCGACCCGGTCGAGGGTCTCGGTGGCCCATTCCCGGTGGTAGGCGTCACCGGTGTAGAGCGCGGCCTGGGTCTCGACCAGGTCACCCGCGAACAGCACCCCGTGGCGCGGGAGCCAGGCGACGACGTCACCGGACGTGTGCCCCCGGCCGAGGAAGAGGAGCCGCAGCTCGCCCCGGTCGCCGCCGAGGTCGATGGACAGCTCGTCGGTGAAGGTGACATCCGGCCAAGTGAGTCCGGGGATGGAGTCGGGGTCCTCGAAGAGCACCGGGAAGCGTCCCTGCTCGGAGTCCCAGTCCTGCTTGCCGCGTTCCTCGATCAACGCCTTGGTCCGGGCGTGGGCGATGATCACGTCGGGCTCGAACGCGCTCGCTCCGAGGACGCGGGCCGCGTGGTAGTGCGACAGGACCAGGTGGCGCACCGGCTTGTCGGTGTGCTCGCGCACCTTCGCCAGCGCCCTGCGGGCGACGGTCGGCGTGGCGAGGGCCTCGAAGCAGACGAGGAAGTCCTCTCCCTCGATCGCGCCGAAGTTGGGGTCGCCCTCGGCGGTGACGGCGTAGACGCCGTCGGCGAGTACCTCCAGGGTCTGCTGCTTGATCCGGGTATCACCGGTGGAAGCGAACGGCTTGGGCATGGTGGCTCCATCGCGTAGAGGTCATAAAACCTTTGATGACCGTAGGTGGAAGGGATCACATCCGGCAAGGGGATCCGGCGAGCCTTCGCCGGCACCACACCGCCGGGGCGTGTCCGGGCAGGGGAAGGTCAGTCGGCGCGGCGGCGCACTTCGAGGTCGTCGGCGGCTGCGAGCAGCTTGCTGAGAGCACTCACGACCGCGGCACGCTCATCGGACGTCAGCACCTGCGACCACAGCCGTTCCCGGTCGTTGTGGGCGCGGTAGACCTCCCGGACCCGCTGTTCCCCCTCGGGGGTGAGCGCATAGGTGATCAACCGGCCGTCGTCGGGCGAGTGGGAGCGGGTGAGCAGTCCGTGGCGTTCGAGGGTCTGGGACAGCGTAGAGGTGCTCTGCCGGCTCATGCCGGAGAGACGGGCCGCGTGCCGGGCCTCGAGCGGACCCGAGACCCAGAGCACGTAGAGCAGGCGGAAGCCCGACCAGCTCCACCCGGCCGGCCGGTGGACGGTCGACTCCAGGTCGTAGACGACCGTGCTGGCCGCGCGGTGGAGGGTGAGCACCAGCCTTGCCGCCTCGAGGTCGAGGTTCTCGACGAGCTCGCTGGTGCGCCCGTGGGCGTATTCGGCGAAGGAGGGGAAGTCGAGGTCGGTGACGTCGGGTTCCGGCTGCCGGTGCATCATCCACCCAGCATGGCAGAGCGGGTTTCCCGCGCTCAGGTTGCCTCGAGGATGCTGACGTAGTTGGCTACCGCGAGCCCGCCCATGTTGTGCACGGCGGCGCGACGGGCCCCTGGCAGCTGCATCTCACCGGCGGTGCCGGACAGTTGCATCGCGGCCAGCACATGCTGGGAGACCCCGGTGGCACCGACCGGGTGGCCCTTGCTCTTCAGCCCGCCGGAGAGGTTCACCGGCAGTCCGCCGTCCCGGAACACGGTTCCCTCCTCGAGAGCGGCGCGGCCCTTTCCGCGTGGTGCGATCCCGAGCGCCTCGTACATCACCAGTTCGGCGATCGTGAAGCAGTCGTGCAGCTCGATCAGGTCGAGGTCGTCGAGACCGACGCCGGCCATGGCTCTGGCGCGGTTCCACGCGGCGACGCTGCCGGCGAACTCGACCGGGTCGCGTTTGCCCGCGGGCAGGAAGTCGTTCGCCTGGCCGAAGCCGGTCAGCCGGACCGGGCTCTGTGCCGCGTTCGAGCTCGGGACGGTCGTGAGGACGAGGGCGGCCGCGCCGTCGGAGATCGGCGAGCAGTCGGTGCGCCGCAGCGGGCCCGCGACGACGGGGTTCTTCGCGGACGTCGTACTGCAGAACTCAGGGGTGAACTCCCTGCGGAAGTGCGCCCAAGGGTTGGCCAGACCGTTGCGGTGGTTCTTCGCGGCGATCTGCCCCAGTACGTCGCCCAGGTCGCCGTACCGCTGCTGATAGGCCTCGGCGACCCTGGCGAACAGCCCCGCGAAGCCGGTGCCGGACTCCTGGCCGGCGAGCTCGTAGTCGGCCCCGAGCAACGCGGCTCCGACCTGCTCCGCCGGTGCGTGGGACATCTTCTCGGCGCCTATCACCAGGACCGTACGCGCCGTACCGGCGAGGAGGGACCTGATACCGCCGTGGACGGCCGCCGAGCCGGAGGCGCAGGCGTTCTCGACGCGGGTGGCGGGCACGCCGAAGAGGTCGTCGGACAGCTGGAGGGCCAGGGAGGAGGCGAAACCGAGGGGCCACAGGCCGGAGTTGAACTGGCCGAACCAGATCTCGTCGACGTCCCGGGCGTCGATCCCCGCCGAGACGATCGCCCCGCGGGCGGCGGTGAGCACGAGGTCTTCGAGGGACTGGTCGCGAAGGGAGCCGAAGGGCGTGTGCCCCCACCCGGAGACGAGGACGTCGGTTCCGAAGGTCTTGGCGAGGGTCATGCCGCCACCTCGCACTCGAGGCCGACGGCGAACTCGGCCCCGGTGACCGACCGGAGCTTGTCGATCGTCACTCCGGGCGCGGTCCGGACGAGAACCAGTTCGCCCTCGACGACGTCGAAGACCGCGAGGTCGGTGATGACACGGTCGATGACACCGACGCCGGTCAGAGGGAGGGTGCACTCGCGGACGATCTTGCGGGATCCGTCCTTGGCGACGTGGGTCGTCAGGGCGACGACGCGGCGTGCCCCTGCGACCAGGTCCATGGCTCCGCCCATGCCCTTGACCATGGCTCCCGGGATGCTCCAGTTGGCGAGGTCTCCGCGGCCGGAGACCTGCATGGCCCCCAGGATCGTGAGGTCGACGTGGCCGCCGCGGATCATCGCGAAGGAGGCGGCCGAGTCGAAGACACTGCCGCCGGGCAGGACGGTGACGGTCTGCTTGCCCGCGTTGATCAGGTCGGCGTCCTCCTCGCCCTCGTAGGGGAACGGTCCCATGCCGAGGAGCCCGTTCTCGCTCTGGAGGGTCACCTTCACCCCCTCGGGGAGATGGTTGGCGACCAGGGTGGGTATGCCGATGCCGAGGTTGACGTAGGCACCGTCCTTCAGTTCGGAGGCGGCGATGGCCGCCATCTCGTCACGGGTCCAGCTCATGACAGCTCCTCTTCTTCGTGCTCGGTACGTGCTCAGGCGGGCGCCGCGGTCCGCGGCCGCGTGGTGCGCTGCTCGATGTGCTTGACCTGGCTGGAGGTCCGTACGACGCGCTGCACATAGATGCTCGGCGTGATCACGTGGTCGGGATGGATCCCGCCCTCACCGACGACCTCGTCGACCTCCGCCACGGTGACCCGGCCGGCGGTCGCGACGACCGGGTTGAAGTTGCGCGCGGTGTAGCGGTAGACGAGGTTGCCGGCGGGATCCGCGCGATGGGCGCGCACCAGCGCCACATCGGCGACCAGCCCACGCTCGAGCACGTACTCGACTCCGTCGAAGACCTCGGTCTTCTTGCCCTCCGCGACCTCGGTGCCGACGCCGGTGCGGGTGTAGAAGGCGGGGATACCGGCGCCGCCCGCGCGGAGTCGTTCGGCCAGGGTGCCCTGGGGGTTGAACTCCACCTCGAGCGCCCCGTCGAGGTACTGCTGCGCGAAGAGCCTGTTCTCACCGACGTACGACGCGACGACCTTGCGGACCTGGCCGCCCTCGATGAGGACACCGAGACCGACCCCGTCCACACCCATGTTGTTGGAGATGACGGTGAGGTCGCGGACGCCCGAGGCGCGGACCGCGTCGATCAGGTCACCGGGGATGCCGCTCAGGCCGAACCCGCCCACCGCCAGTGTCATCCCGTCGGACAGCAGATCGTGCAGCGCCTCGGTGGCGGAGGAAGAGAGGACAGCCATGGCGGTTCCTTTCACGGCCGGCTTGCCGGCGGAAGCGGATCGGGAAGGGTGATCGGACATCAGGTGGACGAGGTGCGCCGACGAGCGCTCAGGCAGACACCGCAGAGAGCCGCGACCGCCTTGAGGTAGGTGATGCTCAACGGACCGAAGGGCTCGGAGGAGTGACGGTGGAGGCCCATCGTCCCGACCACCGACGAACCGCTGCGCAGCGGGACGAAGAGGTAGGTGCCGGGCAGCTCCACGCGAGCCAGCGCTGCCGTGCGAGGGTATCCCGCCTTGGCCGAGAAGCGGCGCAGCTGCACCGGTTCCTCCGCGGAGAGTGTTCGTACGGCCGCGAAGCCGGAGTCGGCCAGACGCAGTTCCTGGGCAGCCTCCTGCCAGGCGGCGCTGAAACCGTGGTGGGCGACCAACTGCAGTCGATCGCCGTCCAGCAGGTGCAGGCCGACCGCGTCGACCGTCCCTTCCTGGACGAGGGAACGGGTGACCAGGCTCGCCGCGGACCTGGCGTCGGGCGCGCTGGCGAGCTCCTCGCAGCGCCGGGCCAGCCGCTCGGCCAGGAGCAGGTCGCTGCCCGTCTCGGACGCGTGCCGCTCCTCCTCCCTGGCTCCCACCTCGGTGACCTGACCGCCGAACCGATAGCCGGAGCCGCGCACCGAGAGCACGAAGCGCGGCTCCTGGACGGTGTCGCCCAGCTTGCGCCGCAGGCGCCCGACTCCGATGCGCAGGGTGTTGAGTCCGTCGTCACCACCGGCCCACCCCCACACGCGGGAGACCAGCCGGCTGGCCGGCACCACCTGTCCTCCGGCCTCCATCAGACAGACGAGCAGCTTGAACTCCGTGCCGGTCAGCCTCACCGGCTCGGTGTCGAGGGTGGCCTCTCGCTGCCACAGGTCGACGCGCAGCGGCCCGGACGCAAGGTAGCGGGCGCCCGCGTCGGAGCCTTCGGCCGCCCGGCGCACCAACGCCAGCAGGCGAGCGCCCAACTCCTCTTCGCGGGTGCTCGTGGACACGACGGTGTCCGCTCCGGCGGAGATGAGCGCGACGCTCTGGGGGCCGCTGACGTCGGCGAGCACGGCGATGGGCGCGCGCGTGGCCCGGCGTATCCGCTCGATGATCATGGGGTTGGGCGGCAGGTCCGCGGCGAGGACGACGAGCACGGCAGCCGGGCGGTTGACCGTGAGCGCCCATCCGAGCTCCTCGGCGCCGTTCAGGTGCAGCACACTCCAGTTCAGCCGCTCGGCCATCGCCCCGACATGGGGTCGGGTGTGCAGCTCACACCCCAGGTCGACCACCGCCAGGCGCTGGGTCGGCACCGGGAAGACCGAGGCGGCGCCCGTCCGCGGACGGCGAGCACGGGGGTCGTCGCCGACGTCGCGTGTCATCACGGCATCGACCTCCTCTCCTGACGTTGCCGGCACGACGTTGCTGTGGCCCTGGGTCACCGAGGACCCGGTTCCGACTCTGACACGCCGAACATTTCATTTCCATGTCAACGTGAACGGTCTCACCGGGCCGGATCAGCAGCCCCGCCGGCGTGACGAGCCCCGCCTCGCGCACGTGATGAGCGGGAAATCGGCCGGGATGAGGCGCCGCGACGAGGCGTCCGGGCGTTCGCGGGTGGCTTTGCGTGTTCCTCAGGCGCGCTCCCATGCTCGGAGGACATCGCTGCTGAACGATCACCAAGGAGCACCCGATGGCGTACTACCGTTCGCTCGGTGAGGTGCCTCCGGTCCGGCACACCGTGTTTCGGTCGGACACCGGGGACCTGTACTACGAGGAACTGATGGGTGAGGAGGGGTTCTCCTCCGACTCCTCCCTTCTGTACCACCGCCACATCCCGTCAGCGGTCGTGGGAGCACGACGCTGGGAGCTTCCCGACCAGACGCTCACCCCCAACGACCCGTTGCTGCCCCGGCATCTGAAGCTGCACGACCTCGTGGACGCCTCGACCATCGCCAGGACCGACGCCGTCACGGGTCGTCGTCTCGTGCTCGGCAACGAGGACGTCCGCGTCTCCTACGTCGTCGCCGGCGACACCTCGCCGCTCTACCGCAACGCGCTCGGCGACGAGTGCGTCTACGTCGAGGCCGGTGAGGCCGTCGTCGAGACCGTCTTCGGTGCGTTGCCGGCCCGGCAGGGCGACTACGTCATGATCCCGCGCGCCACCACGCACCGATGGGTCGTGGAGGAGGGCCGGGAGGTCCGGCTCTACGCCATCGAGGCGAACAGCCACATCGCGCCGCCCAAGCGATACCTGTCGAAGTACGGGCAGCTGCTCGAGCACGCCCCGTACTGCGAACGCGACCTGCGGGGACCGTCCGAGCCGCTCCTTGTCGACGAGACGGACGTCGATGTCTACATCAAGCATCGGAGCCCGGCGGGAATCACCGGCAGCGTCCACACCCTGCCCCACCATCCGTTCGACGTGGTGGGCTGGGACGGCTGCCTGTACCCGTACACGTTCAACATCGCCGACTTCATGCCGATCACCGGCAAGGTGCACCAGCCGCCGCCGGTCCACCAGGTCTTCGAGGGCGACAACTTCGTGATCTGCAACTTCGTGCCGCGCAAGGTGGACTACCACGAGAAGGCGGTGCCGGTGCCCTACTACCACTCCAACGTCGACTCCGACGAGGTCATGTTCTACGTCGGAGGCGACTACGAGGCCCGCAAGGGCTCCGGCATCGGTCTCGGCTCGATCTCCTTCCACCCGGGCGGCCATCCCCACGGGCCGCAGCCCGGCGCGATCGAGGCCAGCCTCGGCAAGGACTACTTCGACGAAACCGGCGTCATGGTCGACACCTTCCGGCCGCTGCAGCTGGGTGAGGCCGGTCTGGAGGCCGAGGACAAGGCCTACGCGTCGTCCTGGAGCGGCGGGCGGTGGCTCGCGTGACGACGACCGACCCGGCATTCGCCGGCTTCTTCGACGACGCCGCGGTCTTCCCGCCGGGCTCCGCCACCCTGCCGGACGCCGTACGAGCGCACCTGGCCCGGCGATCCACGCCCCTGGCGGCACTGGTCGGACCGCTCCTGCTGACGGTCGACCGGGTTCCCGTCGCCGCACGGCTCGCCCGGACCACGAGCACCGAGCTCGGCCGCGACCTCGCGAGCGAACCGCTTCGTGCGGGACTCGTCGTGGCCCCCGGTGCGCTCGACGAGGCGCGCCATCTCGCCGACAACCCCCCGGAAGGACTCGTGGTCTCCGGTCTGGAGGTGAAGACCGACGAGCGATGGCGCGACCAGTCGCGTGCGGCGGTGGACCTCGCCGCGACGTCCTCCTGCACCGTCCACGTCGAGCTGCCCGGCACCGCTGTGCGAGAAGGAGGAGTCGCGCTCCTCGCCGGGACGCCGGCACGTCTGAAGTTCCGGACAGGCGGCCTCGACGCCGCGCTGTTCCCCACCGCCGAGCAGCTCGCCACGGTCATCACCGCGGCAGCCGCCGCCCAAGTGCCGTACAAGCTGACAGCCGGACTCCACCAGGCCATCCGGCACGTGGGACCCGAAACCGGGTTCCCGCACCACGGCTTCCTCAACATCGCCCTCGCCACCGCCACGGCGCAGCGGGGCGCGCCCCTGGCAGAGGTCGTACGGATGCTGTCGCTGGAGGATCGTGACGAGGTCCGCCGCGCCTACCTGGAGGCCGACGCGGGATGGCGTACGACGTTCGAGTCCTTCGGCACCTGCAGCATCCTCGAGCCGGTCGAGTCCCTCGTCGAACTCGGCCTCCTGGACCCAGCCCTTCTTCCCACCCCCCACGGAGGTCACGCATGAGCACCCCGCACCCCGACAGCGCCGCGGCAGCCCTGGGCACCGTCGGCAACGGTGTCGAACACCTTCCCTACGGATCGTTCACGGCCCGGGGCGCGGCGCCCCGGCTCGGCGTACGGCTCGGAGACAGCGTCCTCGACGTGGCGGCCGTGCTGGCCCTCGCCGGCGGAGAGATCAGCACCACCGCGCGGGAAGCCGTCGACTCGCCTTCCCTGGATGGGCTGCTGGCCTGCTCCAAGGCGGTGTGGGACGAAGTGCGTGCCGCTCTGCAGGCGGTGCTGCGGAACCCTGAGCACACCGACGCGGTCGTCGCGCCGGCCGTGCCTGTGACGGAAGCGACGCTCGGCCTGCCGTTCACCGTCGCCGACTACGTGGACTTCTACGGCAACGAGTTCCACGCCCGCAACGTCGGCAAGATCTTCCGTCCGCACATGGAGCCGCTGACCGCGAACTGGAAGCACCTCCCGATCGGCTACCACGGCCGGGCCGGCACCATCGCCCCCAGCGGATCGGACTTCCCACGCCCGCAGGGAGTGCGGCCCGAGCCCGAGGGGGCGCCCAGCTTCGGCCCCAGTCGGCGCCTCGACATCGAGGCCGAGGTCGGCTTCGTGCTCGGCTCCCCGGTGTCCGGGGGACGTGTGCCGCTCGCCGAGGCCGAGCAGCACATCTTCGGTCTCACCCTCACCAACGACTGGTCGGCGCGCGACATCCAGAGCTTCGAGTACGTCCCCCTCGGCCCCAACCTCGGCAAGTCCTTCCGCACCACCATCTCGCCCTGGGTCACTCCGCTCGCCGCCCTGGCAGGGGCCCGCGTCACGCCGCCGCCCCGGGACACCCCGCTCTCGGCGTACCTCGACGACAGCGACGCCGACCCGTGGTGCTTCGACCTGCAGATCGAGATCTCCCTCAACGGCGAGGTGGTCTCGGTGGCCCCCTTCGCCGAGACCTACTGGACCGCTGCCCAGATGCTGGCCCACATGACGGTCAACGGGGCCGGCCTGCGCGCGGGTGACTTCTTCGCCGGCGGCACCGTCTCCGGGCCGGAGCGCAACCAGCGCGGATCGTTCCTCGAGATCTGCTGGGGAGGCTCGGAGCCGCTCATCCTCAAGGACGGCAGCGAGTTCACCTTCCTCCGAGACGGCGACGAGGTCAGCATGCGGGCCACCGCTCCCGGCCCCAACGGCAGCGTCATCGCACTCGGGGAGTGCACGGGCCGGGTTCTGCCTCCCGTGCACGACTGACGACACCCATCGAGCGTCGAGAAGTCGAGAAAGAGCCAGGTGTTGTCGGACCAGGGCACCACTGACGCAGCGCGCTCACCAGGGTGTCCCGCTGTCCTCACTGCTGGAGGCCGCGTGCCTCGACTTCCGCGTGGTGTGGGCGGCGCTGGTGCGCAAGGCGGGTGAGGAGTACGTCACCGGCGACATGACCGTCTGTCAACTGGACCGGCGTACGGCCGCGGAGAAGGTCCTGGCCCACCTTCACGACAGCCCTGCGGGGTCGCCCCGCCAGGGTTGGGCTCGCGTCCGTGTCCCGGGCAGTAGCGCCGGCGGCTGCCACGGCACGGGGGTTGCCGCCGGAGGCGACCCGGCCCCGCCGGTTGAAGAATCTCAGCGAACGCACCAATATTCATGATCACGGAATCGCGGCGGCACCGGCACAAGAACTATCAGTCGGGTCGCCCGGGGGAATCTCACCCCCGGGCGACCCGACTACTCTGCCGTGGTGCCGCCGAAGGTCCGCAGGGGGACGACGCCGTCGGTGCGCGGGGAAGTCGCCGGCCGCTCTTCCGGGCCGCCGCCGATGTCGGTGAAGGCCAGCAGACCGTTGACGGCGTCGAGACCGCCGGCGTGCAGAGCCTGGCGCTGCAGGTCCGCACCCGTGCCTTCCCGCAGCAGGCGGTGCACGACAGCGGCCACCTCCCGCAGATCGCCGGCTGCTTCCAGCGCGGAGCCCACGTGTTCCAGCAGCCGCCCCACTACGTCACCGGCGCGGCGACGGCACCCCTGAGCATCGATCAGGTCGCCACCGAGCCCGTGCCGGGCGGCCTGCCACATCGCTGCCTTCATCAGCTCCGGAGCGCACCGCGGTACGCGGATGCCGGCGGCCGCCTCGCGCATCGCGGTCTCCACCAGGGCACGGACCAGGCCGGCCAGCATGACGGCGTCGCCGGCGCGCAGCTGCACGTCCATGCAGCGGATCTCCACCGTGGGATAGCGCTCCGACAGCCGTGCCTGCCAGTACAGCTGGCCGGTGTCGGTGATCACGCGGGTGGACAGCAGCCGCCGGACCCGCAGGTCGTAGTCCTCCTCGTCGGCGAAGTGCGGCGGTACGCCACTGACCGGCCACCGGTCGAAGATCACGGTGCGCCAGCTGGCGAATCCGGTGTCGTGCCCTTTCCAGAGCGGCGAGTTCGCCGACATCGCCGTGAGCGTCGGCAGCCACACGCGGATTCGATTCATCACCTCCACGCCCACGTGCCGGCCGGGCACGGCCACATGCACGTGCATGCCGCAGACCACCTGCTCGGCCACCAGCTGTGGAGCCTGCCGCTGCATCGCCCGGTAGCGGGCGTGGTCGGTGACCGGCACAGGCTGCTCCTGATGGGAGGGCGGCGTCCCGCTCGCCACGAGCCGGCAGCCGTGGGCCTCCGCCGCACCCGCCACAGCGTGCCTCAGACGCAGCAGGTGCCCGCCGACCTCGCCCAGCTCGGCACACACCGGAGTGGCCACCTCGACCTGCGCCTGCAGCAGCTCCGACTGCACCTCCCCGGCAGCGACGAAGGGCTGCAGGCAGGCCGTGGCGCGTGCCTTGTCCGCCCGCGCGGCCGGCAAGCCCGTAGCCGCATCGACCAGCAGGTATTCCTCTTCGACACCGACGGTCGTCGCCATCTGGGCTCTTCCCTTCACCGCTCGGTCCCGGAGCGGAGCCGGGCGGAAACCGGTCACCGGGTACAGCACCGCCCCGGCTGATGACGGTGAGGCGCACGTGCCGAACAGCGGCCGGTCGAAACCTCTCATCGGGCACTGGCGGTCACCTCAAGTATGGGCGCCGGGCGGGAGGCCACGCACCGCACGGGGAAAGCACCGCGCCACCGCTATCGGCCCGGTCGCGCCGTGTCGTCGCGCACCGGGCCGAGCCGTTCCCCGCCAGGGTCGTCGGCACCCGCCGACGCCGCCGGTGCTGTTCGGCCCGCGGGTCCGACGGCCGGGCCGGCGCTCTGCCTCGCCTGTACGTCACGCCGCGGTCGCCTTTCGCGTCACGGCCGTGCTCGAGGGATTCGTCCAGTTCACGCAGCCGGATGCCGCACCTGGCGGCGGCCTGACGCGGACACCTGGCACCCGGCGGCCCCGTGACGCGGTGGCGACGGGAGGTTCTGAGGCACCCTCCCGGGCAGTTCCGGACCGGAGGCATCCCCACCGGCCACCACTGCGTTCCGGCCGCCTCCGTTTGAAGGCGGACCGACACGGAAACTCCGGCCCTGGCAACCGTCGCCGGTGCCGCGAGGGAGCGGTTGACGCCTGACACGGTCGCGGTGACCGTGAGGACGGGGGGCGATCGCCACGAGCACGGCCCGCTCGAGCGGGGTCGGCGCCGGCCGACCGGCCAGGACACCTGGTCGCACTGCTCGTCGGACAGGAGCGGGCAGGAAGCATTCCTGGACGGCCACGTCCACGCGTTCCGCACCCTGGTCGGTGTCCCGGCCGGTCGGATCCGCCATGACCATCTCTCGCCCGCGGTCTCCCGGGTGACCCACAAGAGTCACTCGTGTGACGAGCACCCGCGCTGGACCGATTTCCGGCGGCACTTTTCGATCACTCCCTTCCACTGCGAGCCGGGCCTTCGCGGCGCCCATGAGAAGGGAGGTGGAGGGCCAGGTCGGTCACTGGCGCCGCGACTACCTGACCCCGGTTCCGCGGGTCGACTCCCTCGAGGAGCTCAACGAGGCATTCGCCGGTTCGAGCAGACCGAGGAAGACCGCCGGATCGGAACGCGCATCCATACCATCGGTCAGGGCTTCGCCCGCGCGGCCCCGCTCCGGCCGCCCCTGCCCGAGGCGCCGTTCGGGACCGGGCCGGCGTTCACCCCTCGCGTCGACCACTACGGCATGGTCGCGGTCCGTGCCTGCCGCCACTCCGTCCCGGTGCGGTTCATCGGCCTCACCGTCCACGTGCTCCTGCGCTCCAGCGAGGTAGTCGTCTTCCGCGGCCGGACCGGGATCACCCGGCACCCCAGGTTCACCACCAAAGGAGCCGAACGGCTGGTGCCGGACCACTTCCTGGAGGTCCTGCCGGCCAAGCCCGGCGCTCCGCCGGCCCCGAAGCGTTCGACCAGGCCCGCCGCGAAGGCACCTTCACCGCTGCTCACGAAGCGTTCCGGTCCGCGGCCGAGCACGCCCTCTGTGACCACCACACCGATGGTGTCCGTCAAAGCGGAGCAAGCTCATGGGATGCGCTGCGCGGGGCGGGTGGCGATATGGAGTACGTGCTCCAGGGGGCCGCGCCGGAAGCGGCGGGTCCATGTGGTCGCGAGGAGCGTGGCGGCCGCGATGAAGGCGAGGAGTACCGGGAGCGCGGCCATGGTGTCGGCCTCGATCGCGGCCACGTGCAGTACGTCGGTGAAGAACCACAGGGCGACGATGTGCAGGACGTAGGCGGTCAGCGCTGTCATCCCGACCTGCGAGACCGGCCTGGCCAGGCGTGTGAGGCGGGGCATCGTGTCGGCGACGGTCAGGCAGACGGCCAGCAGGACGAGGGCGAAGCCCGTGTTGCCGAGGATGGAGAAGGTGGTCTGGCTGTGGGGTGCGGCCACCAGCAACCAGGCTACCGGGGTGCCGTCCTCGGGTTTGCCGACGGTGTCGGACCACCACGCGGACGACGCCGACCCGCTGCCCGTGGCGTTCGCGATGATGGAAAGAGCGTGGGGAACCAGGCGTAGTGCCAGCCAGGAGCCGCCGTAGCCGAGCAGGGCGAGGGCGCCGCCTGCGAGGGCCAGCCGGGAGCGGACGCCGGACCCGGTGAGGTCGAGTCTGGCCACTGCCATGCCCGCGAGCAGGAACGGCATCCAGGTGAGGACCGGATACGAGCCGGTGATCAGGAGTTCCACCATCCCGTCGGTACCGGTGATCCGGGCCAGGGGGTCCCCGGCGATGACGGCGTCCGCCCAGTTCCCCTCCTTCACCGACTGCCGCAGCACGTAGAGGACCTGGGGAAGGACGAGTGCCTCCGCGGCGGCGATGAGCGCCAGCGTCCTGGCCCGCAGCCGGTGCAGGGGAAGGGCCATGAGGAAGATCAGTCCGTAGAAGCTCAGGATGATGTTGACCACGGTGTCCAGAGCGGTCAGAGCGTAACCGAGCGCCATGAGGACGACGGCGCGGATCACGATCCTCGCCACGGCCTGACGGCCGGCGCGCCCCGTCCTTGGACGCGGACGGCCGGTGATGATGACCAGCGAAAAGCCGGCGAGCAGCGCGAAGAGGGCGGAGCAGCGGCCCCGCGCCATCTCCATCAGGAATCCCACCGGCCCGCCGACCGTCACGTCGGGGCCGATGTGGGACGAGTACATGCCGAAGACGGCAAGCCCACGGGCCAGGTCGATACCGATCAGCCGCCCCGCCGACGGCGTGCCGGCGGAGGGGGAGGAATGACGAGCCTGAGGCTCGGCCCGGGTCTCGGATGACATCTCGGTCGGCACAGCCGGCAATGCGTTCTGCGTCATACTCTCAGCCTTTGCCACACACCCGGCGCCGTCACCCCGGTGTCTTGCCGAATGCACCCCGCCGACCGGCCGAAGCAACCCGGCCGACTGGCCAGGGGTGTGAAGCGTACGGCCGATCGGTGGGCAAACGCCTCCGACCCGTTCGGGGACGGCCCCGACGTGGGTACAGATCGCACGCGGGCATGCGACGAGCGGAGCGCTGGTTGATCCGGGTACTGGTGGTCGACGACGAGGCCCTGATCCGCGGGGGTTTCACGCACATCCTCAACAGGGCGGACGACATCGAGGTCGTGGCGGCGGTTCCCGGCGGCCAGGCCGTCCGGACGGTGCGTGAGTCGCACCCCGACGTCGTCCTGCTGGACATCCGGATGCCGGACGTGGACGGGCTCACCGTCCTGGCCGACCTCCGCCGCATGCCGGAGCCGCCGGTCGTGGCCATGCTCACCACGTTCGACGCCGACGAGTACGTGGCGACCGCGCTGCGCTCGGGCGCCGCCGGATTCCTGCTCAAGGACACCGACCCGGAGCAGCTTCCGCATCTCGTCAGGGCCCTGGCCGAGGGCGGGACGGTGCTGTCGTCGAAGGTCACTCGCACGGTGGTGGACGGCTTTCTCGGCACGGGTGCGCGCGAGCCCGCCGCCCGCCTCACCGCCCGGCTGACCCAGCGCGAGCGAGCGGTCCTCGTCCTCATGGCCGAAGGACTCGGCAACACGGACATCGGCAAGCGGATGCACCTGAGCACCGGCACCGTCAAGGGCCACGTCAGCGCCGTGCTCGGCAAACTGGAGGTCAGCAGCCGTGTGCAGGCCGTCCTGATCGCCGAGCGCGCGGGGCTGCTCGGGCCACCGCGGGACGGGGACGGTCGATGAACAACCGACGACCGCCCGCTCCGCTGCTGGACGCCGCCCTCGTCGGGGCCTCGTTGACGGATGCCTGGGTGAACGTCGACCTCACGGAGCAGCCGGCCATGGCCTGCGCGCTGCTCGGCGCGTGCGCCCTCGCCCTGCGACGTCGTCTGCCGCTGACGACCTTCGTGCTCACGGTCCCCACCGCCCTGATCACCGACGCGGTGTTCGCCACGACGGCAGCGCTGTACACGCTGTCCTCGCTCAGCCGCCACCGCGTCCTGCTGGCCGGCTGTGCCCTGGTCTACGGGATCACCGACTTCCTGCCCTGGCCGTGGTGGACCCTGAAGACGAACCAACTCGCCGGCACCCACAACCTCGTCCACCTCAGCTACACCCTGGCCACCGCCGCCGCTCCCGTCTTCCTCGGCCAACTCGTCCAGGCCCGGCGCGAACTGTCGCTGCGGCTCACCGAGATCACCGAGGCCCGCGAGCACGAACGGCTGCTCGCCTCCCAGAGCGTCCTGGCACAAGAACGCGCACAGCTCGCCCGCGAGATGCACGACGTGGTCTCCCACCAGGTCAGCCTCATCGCCGTACAGGCAGGGGCCCTCCAGGTCGGCAGCCGGGACGCCGAGACCAGACAGGCCGCGGCCACGATCCGGCGGCTCAGCGTGCAGACCCTGGACGAGCTGCGGCACATGGTCAGCGTGCTGCGCGCCTCCGGCATCCGCCCCACCGAGCTCACTCCCCAGCCGTCCCTCGCCGACCTGCGGCGACTGGTCGACGGCAGCGGCATCGAGGCCAAACTGGAGACGGACCTGCCCGAAGACCTTCCGCCCACGGTCCAGCGCGCCGTCTACCGCACCGTCCAGGAAGCCCTGACCAACGTCCGCAAGCACGCCTCCGGCGCGACGGCGACCGTTCGCGTCCGCTGTGCGGACGGTACGGTCCACGTCACCGTCACCAACACCGCTCCCACCCGTCCCTCACTCCCCCTGCCCAGCGCCCACCACGGCCTCGCGGGCCTGGGCCAGCGCGCCGAACTCCTCGGCGGCACCGTCACCGCCGGCCCCACGGCCGACGGCGGCTACGAACTCCGCCTGGAAGTGCCCGTGGTGCAGAACCGGTGACCGCGCCTGCCGGCGGGGAGCGGCGACCGGCTTTCGGTCGGGTGCCGACCAACGGCGGACCGTACGAAGAGTGCCGACGCGCCGCCGCCGAGCCCGAAGGCCCGCAACCGCGAACTGCTCGCCGCGGTGGGCCGGTTGCCGGAGTGCGGGTGATCCCGCTCAGGAGCGCATCCCGAACAGGAAGCGGGTTGTTCGTGTACGGCGGATCAGCAGTTCGTACAGGGCGAGGGTGAGGACGAGGGAGATCGCCACGAGGACGGCGTACTTGACCGGGATCGGCGCCGACCAGCCGACCACGAAGTAGGCGACGGCGACCACGACCGGCTGGTGCAGGACGTACAGCGGCAGCACGGCGGCGGCGAGATGGCGCCAAAGGCGCCGACGCGTTCTCGGAGCCGGGTCCGAGGCCGCCGACGGGTGCCGGAGCCGTCGGCGGTCGAGGAGGCCGGGGATGGCGAGTACCAGGCACCATCCGGCCGCACCGAACAGTGCCCGTGAGGCGGTGGCCAGGACGGTCGCTTCCGTCATGGGCTCGTCGGCCAGGACGAATCCGGGACCGGACGCCGCGAACAACACGACGCCGAGCCAGGCGGCAGGCCAGGCTTCGCGCCGCATCACGACGCGGAAGCGGTCGTCTGCGGCGAGTGTGAAACCGGCGATGAAGAACAGCAGGTACGACCAGCGGTGCCAGCCCGCGTAGTCCTGCTCCATCCCGGCGAAGGCACAGACCGCGGCGAAGACGAGGGCCGGCAGAAGCACGGCGCCGCGCCGGTGCAGCACCGCGTGCGCCGCCCGGTCGCCGATGCGGCGCACATGCTCGCGCGGCAGCCATCGCACGAACGGCGCCAGCATGAGCGAGAACGCCAACAGGAGTACGACGAACCAGAGATGGCCGGTCTCGAAGTGCTCGCCCTGGAGGAGGAAGGGGAACTCCGCGGGTACCAGGTGCACGTCGTAGAAACGGGGCAGGAAGCCGAGGTACGACTCGTGGTGGCCGGCGTCGGCCGAGCGCAGCCGCAGCCATTGCGGCAGCGGGTTCAATGCGAGGGTCGCGAAGACCAGCGGCACCCCCAGCCGCAGCAGCCGCTCCTTGGCGAAGCCGTCCGGGCCGCGGCGACGCAGCGAGTGCCAGGCGCCCAGGCCGGAGATGAGGAAGAGCAGCGGCATGGCCCATACGACCGCGAACCCGGCGGTGATCAGGACGACTTCGGTGGTCTCGGCGTTCTTGACGTAGAAGTCGTCGCCGTCGGCGAACACGAGCGCCGAATGGAAGAAGACCAGCCCGATCACGACCAGCGTCCGGATCGCATCCAGCTCCGGCCGCCGCTCCGGTACCACTGACCGCGCCGGTTCCGTGGGCGTCGCCATGCCCGTGCCCCCTCCACCGCCTGTGTGCGCACCAGTGTTGAGGGACCGACAGCAGGGCGCCATCCCCCGCAACGGATGCCGGGCCGTCGACTTTCGATCCGACAGGAATGGTGCGCGGGCTGGGGCAGAGAGCCGCCGCACCGGTAACACGCCACACTCACGGCACCGTTGACGCGTTTCAACGGTGATCATAGGCTCCCTCGCCGTCGGCTCCGGCGCGTTCGGCGGGTCAGGAGCCGCTGCTCGGCCGTACCACCTGCACCGCCCCGTCCCCACCATTCCGGGAGGAGCATGTGAAAAGACGTCGCACGGCCGCCTGGGCCGCCTCAGCGGTCGTCACCACCCTCGCGTTGACCGGTGCGCTCGCCGGCCCCGCCACCGCGGCGCCCGGCGTGGCGTCCGGGCCCGCCGCCACGGCACAGGCCCGGACGGGGTCGGTCGCCACCGCGACCGACCCCGTCACGCACGAGGAGAACGACCGCGTCCCCAAGGGCTCGGTCTGGACGCAGCACTACTTCCCGTCCTCGGACGGCTCCGGCACGGAGCTGCACGCCGACGTCCTGCTGCCCGAGGGACTGACCCAGGGTCAGAAGGTACCCGTCATCCTGTCGATCGGCCCGTACTTCGGGCACTCCGGGCAGACCGGCCCCGAGGGCTGGACGCACACCGGCCCCTCGTCCCGTTTCCAGGACTTCATCGAGGGCACCGACCTGTTCGCCCGCGGCTACGCCTTCGTCATGGTGGACCTGCGCGGTTTCGGCGGCTCCACCGGCTGCCTCGACTGGGCCGGCCCCGGCGAGCAGGCCGACGTCAAGGCCGCGGTCGACTGGACCGCGAAACAGCCGTGGAGCACCGGCGCGGTCGGCATGTACGGCAAGTCCTACGACGCCGTCACGGGCCTGATCGGCAACAACCTGGGCCAGAAGGCGCTCAAGGCCGTCGTCGCCCAGGAGCCCGTGTGGGACATGTACCAGTACATCTACTCCAACGGCGTGCCCCGCCCGAACGTCACCGGTACCGCCAACGCCTACAACTCCATCGCCACGATGGCCCCGATGGCGGACGACGACGCGCGCTACCAGGCCAATGCCCGGTGGGAGCAGACCCACCCGGAGTGCCTGACGCGGAATGCGGCCGGGTACAGGATCGCCGACCAGTGGGACAAGCACTGGACCGACCGTGACCTGGCGAAGATGGCCGAGGGAAGCCGCACTCCGCTGTTCGTCACCCAGGGCTTCATCGAGAACAACACCAAGCCCGAGGAGATGCAGGAGTACCTCGACAACCACGCGGGCCCCGAGCGCGGATGGCTCGGCCAGTGGGAGCACGTACGCGGCGGCGACCGCACCGGCGACGGGCGCCTGTCCATGGGCCGCGAGGGCTGGTACGACGAGACCCTCTCCTTCTACGACCAGTACCTCAAGGGCACCAGGCCGACGGTCCGCTACCCGGCCTACGCCGTGGAGGACTCCACCGGTGCCTGGCGCGCCCAGAACACGTGGCCGGTCGTGAAGCGGTCCGTCACCCTCCCGCTCGGCGGCGGCTCGTACGTGGACGACGGCGGCGCCTCCGGCCGCGCGGCCCTGGCCGCGTCCGGCGAGCCGACACCGCCGGCAACCGCACAGCCGTCCGGAAAGTGGGACATGGAGCACGCGCCCGCGATCGACCCGGCCGCCCCGAAGGGCCTGGCCAAGGGGCTGGCGAAGCTCCAGAAGGCCGGCAAGGTCACGTCGAGCTTCTTCGTGTGGTCCAAGCCGGTCGAGCAGGCCGTGCGCGTCACCGGCACCCCGCGGGTCTCCCTGACCGCCGAGGGAGAGGGCAACGTCATGCTCAAGCTGTACGACGTCGCTCCGGACGGTACCGCCGTCATGTTCGACGAGCAGGTCTCCCTGCTGCGCTCGGGCCGGATGACCGTGGACCTCAAGGCGACCGACTGGACCCTGGCAGCCGGGCACGTCCTGGCCGTGGAGATCGGCTCCATCCAGACCGGCTCGTGGCGTGCCACACCCTCCGGCGAGACGATCGCGGTCAAGGGCGCGCAGATCAGGCTGGCCCTGGACGATCCGGCCCGTGACAGCGCCACCGCCGGCGCCCGCTCACCGTTCCTGGACACCTACCTGCGCCAGTACACGGTGAACCTGCCGGCCGGTCCCGCGACGTTCACGGTGATCCCCGGCGGCCGCCTCTGACCCCCGGGCCGGCGTCGGCCGCCAAGGCTTCCGGGCAGAGCCCGGAGCACGGCCGACGCCGGCCCACACCCACGTTTCCCGATCGCCGGATACTCAACGGCACCAGCGGGTACTCGTCGGTTATGCCCAAGCAATTTCAGATCGAGCCCATGGGTGATCACGACTACCTGGTACGTGCCCGGTACAGCGGTGGTGTGATCGAGTCGCGGTTCCAGGCGAGCCCGGCCGTCGTCGTCCTGCTCGACGCGGCAGAGGCCGACGAACAGCGGGTGATCGAGGAGACCGCCCTCTACCTCACCGAGCGGCAGCCGGTCATGGACCTTCCTCCACTGATCGACCTCGACGACGTCGTGGCCGCCTACGGCGACCAGTACCTCGACGAACTGAGCCGGCGCCTGAAGCACGCATGAGGGAGGCCGCCCGGCACCCCGTCTCGTGGCGTCCGCAACCGTGCCCGGCGCTGTTGCGGATCCCACCGGCGGAGAGACGTTGAAAAAGGGCGCTTGACGCGTCCTCGCGGGGGTCACACAGGAGGCTTCATGTACAGCAAAGCCACGGTCGCCGGTCACCCCCTCCACCCCATGCTGATCGGCTTCCCGGTCGCCTTCTACGCGGGAACCCTCGCGGGCTTCGCCGTGTACGCGGCCACCGGACACCAGTTCTGGCTCAACCTGGCGATCGCGCTGAACGTCGTGGGCGTCGGCAGTGCGCTGCTCGCCGCACTCCCGGGACTCGTCGACTGGGCCTTCGGCATCCCGCGCGGCTCGGCCGCCAAAACCGTCGGCCTGGCCCACGCCGGCCTCAACGTCACCGCGCTCGTGCTGTTCGCCGTCAGCCTGGGGACGCACGTCACCCACTGGAACGGCCCTGCCACCGGGGCCACCCTCGGCCTGGCGCTCACCTCGGCCGGCGTCGCCTGCACCGCCGCCGCCGGTTTCCTCGGCTGGATGCTGGTTCAGGACTACCACATCGGCATCCGTCTCACCCCGGCACAGGAACGTGACGAACTCACGGTGCAGAACGTGCACCGGCTCAGCGCCCACCAGCGTCGTGTGGCCTGACCTGCGGGGGTGCCGTCATGGTGGAACAGATCACCTGCCGCCGCGTCTACGAGGAGACCTCGCCGCAGGACGGCAAGCGGGTTCTCGTCGACCGGGTCTGGCCCCGGGGCATGCGCAAGGAGGACGCGCACCTGGACGAGTGGCTGCGCGATGTCGCCCCGTCCAGCGAACTGCGCCGCTGGTACGGCCACGATCCGGCTCGTTTCGCCGAGTTCCGCCGCCGCTACCGTGACGAGCTGCGCGATGCGGAGCACCGCGAGGCGGCCGGGCACCTGCGGGACCTTGCCGCCCATGACCGGCTCACGCTGCTGACCGCCACCAAGGACGTGGACCACAGCCAGGCAGCCGTGCTGGCCGAGTGGCTGACCGGAACCGAGCGCGCCGGCACCTGAACCCGGGACCGTCAGTGGTGCGGATGCGGCGATGTCTCGTCCATCGCGTACAGGGCCAGGGTGGAGTGGGCGTAGGCGCCGCCGGCACGCATCTCGGCGGCGACCCAGATGGCCTCCATGATCTCTTCGGGTCCGGCTCCTTTGCTCCGCGCGAGACGGGTGTGCCCCTGGATGCAGTACGGGCACTGCGTGACATGCGCGACGGCCACGGCGATCAGCTGCTTGGTCTTCTCCGGCAGGGCTCCTTCGGCGAACACGGCACGGTTGAAGTTCTCGAACGCCTCGTTGACGGCCGGAGCGAGCTGCGCCCGGCGGGCGGCGATCTCGGGGGTGGCCGGGTGATAGACGGACTCGGTCATCTGCTCGTCTCCTGGTTCTCGTCCACGTCGTGCAGGATCCGTCGTATCAGCACGGGAGTGTCCCGGCAGGCGGGCCTGCGCCATCCGGGTGCGAGGTACTCGGGCAGCCGAACGCCGCGAGGAGGAGGCCGATCATGCGTGCTGACTACCGGAAGCTGTTCCCGAGCGGGGTCGGGGCGATGCTGAGGCTGGAACAGGCCGTGGCCGGCAGCGGGCTGGAGCCGGAGCTGCTGGAACTGGTCCGCATCCGGGCCTCCCAGATCAACGGCTGCGCCTACTGCCTGGCCATGCACCACCGCGACGCCCGGGGCCGTGGCGAGCACCAGACACGGCTGGACGTGGTGGCGGCCTGGCGCGAGGCGGAAGAGCTGTTCACCACGCGGGAGCGTGCGGCGCTGATCTGGTGCGAAGCACTGACCGAACTGCCCCGCACCGATGCTCCGGACGAGGACTACGCCGTCGTCGAGTCCGCCTTCACCCCGGAGGAGACCGCGGCGCTCACCTTCGCCATCGTGGCGATCAACGGCTGGAACCGGCTCGCCGTGGGCCTGCGCACCCCGGTCACCGGCCTGGAGGGTCTCGACCTGCCCACGCCGCCGCCCGGCCCCACCGAACCTTCGTGACGTCCGGCTGCGCGTCCTGCCGCCGCCGGCGCGAGCCGGCACCGGATCCGTACCCGCCGGCCGGACGGCGGGTGTCGCGCGGAAGCGCCGTCACCGGCCGGCTCACGGTGGCGTGACTCGAATGGCCCGGCGGGTCTGCGTCGCCGTGACCGTCCGCGGCCGCATCGTCTGCCGGAGGGCACGGATGACGGCCGCGGCGTACGGCAGGAGGCGAAGGGCGTGAGCACCGACCGAGTGGGTAGGGCTGCCGAGCGGCTGATGCGGTCGGCGCAGTTCTTCTTCCCCGGGGAGCAGTCCCCGGACCGCAGGGCGCTGTACCGGGAGGGAGGCCGCGGCGCGGAGGAGTTCTACCGGGAGCGGTGGCGGCACGACCGGGAGGTGCGCTCCACGCACGGGGTGAACTGCACCGGATCGTGCTCGTGGAAGGTGTACGTCAAGGACGGTCTGATCACCTGGGAGACCCAGGCCACCGACTATCCCTCGGTCGGCCCGGACTCGCCGGAGTACGAGCCGCGCGGCTGCCCGCGCGGGGCGTCGTTCTCCTGGTACACCTACTCCCCCACCCGGGTCCGCTACCCGTACGTGCGCGGCCCGCTGCTGGATCTGTGGCGCGAGGCGAGGGCACGGACGGCGGATCCGGTGGAGGCGTGGGCGTGGCTGACCGGGGATCCGGAGCGCTCGGCGGTGTACAAGCGGGCGCGGGGCAAGGGCGGGTTCGTGCGCTGCACCTGGCAGGAGGTCACCGAGCTGGTCGCGGCGGCGTACGTGCACACGGTGAAGCGCTACGGCCCGGACCGTATCGTCGGCTTCTCGCCGATCCCGGCGATGTCGATGACCTCGTACGCGGCCGGGACGCGGTTCCTGTCGATGATCGGCGGGACGATCTCCTCGTTCTACGACTGGTACGCCGACCTGCCGATGGCCTCTCCGCAGGTGTTCGGCGACCAGACGGACGTGCCGGAGTCCGGCGACTGGTGGAACGCCGGCTATCTGATCGTGTGGGGCACCAACCTGCCGATCACCCGCACGCCGGACGCGCACTTCATGACCGAGGCCCGCTACCGGGGGCAGAAGGTCGTGGTGGTCTCGCCGGACTACGGGGACCACACCAAGTTCGCCGACGACTGGCTCGCGGCGGCGCCCGGAACCGACGGCGCGCTGGCGATGGCCATGGGGCACGTGATCCTCACGGAGTTCTACCGCGACCGGCAGGTGCCCTGCTTCACCGAGTACGCCAAGAGCTACACCGACCTGCCGTTCCTGGTGCGGCTCAGGAAGCGTGAGAGCGGCGGGTACGTACCGGAGAAGTTCCTCACCGCCGCCGACCTGCCCGGATGGTCCGGGGAGGCGGGCGAGTTCAAGACGGTGCTGCTGAACGCCCTGACCGGCGATCCGGTGGTCCCGGACGGGTCGCTGGGCTTTCGGTGGACGCCGTCCGGGACCGGCCGGTGGAACCTGGAGCTGGACGGCATCGATCCACTGCTGTCCCTGGACGGGCGGGTGGGCCGCCGGCCGGTGGCGGTGGACCTGCCGAGGTTCGACACCGGGCCCGGCGAGTCCGGCTCGGTGGTGCGGCGCGGAGTGCCCGCGCTGCGGATCGGCGGGCACCTGGTGACCACGGTGTTCGATCTGGTGCTGGCCCAGTACGGGGTGGCCCGCGAGGGGCTGCCCGGCGCGTGGCCGTCGGGGTACGACGACGCGGACAGCCCGTACACGCCGGCCTGGCAGGAGGCGATCACCTCGGTGCCGGCGCGGGCCGCCGCCCGGGTGGCCCGGGAGTTCGCCCGGAACGCGGAGCGGACCCGGGGCCGTTCGATGATCGCGATGGGGGCGGGGACGAACCACTGGTTCCACTCCGACCAGATCTACCGCGCGTTCCTGTCGCTGCTGATGCTCACCGGCAGCCAGGGCGTGAACGGCGGAGGCTGGGCGCACTACGTCGGCCAGGAGAAGGTGCGGCCGCTGACCGGCTGGTTCCATCTCGCGTTCGGCCTGGACTGGCAGCGCCCGACCCGGCACATGGTGGGCACGCCGCTGTTCTGGCTGGCCACGGACCAGTGGCGCTACGAGGCGTTCGCGGCGGACGCCCTGGCGAGCCCGCTCGGCGCGGGCCGGCTGGCCGGGCGGACCCTGCCGGACTGCAACGCGCTGGCCGCCCGGCTGGGCTGGATGCCCTCGCACCCCGCGTTCGACCGCAACCCGCTGGACCTGTGCGACGAGGCCGAGCGGGCCGGCAAACAGGTGCCGGAGCACATCGTCGACGAACTCGGGGCGGGGCGGCTGCGGTTCGCCGCCGAGGACCCGGACGACCCGGCGAACTTCCCCCGGGTGCTGACCATCTGGCGTGCCAACCTGTTCGCGTCCTCCATGAAGGGCCACGAGTACATGCTGCGGCACCTGCTCGGGACGGACGACGCGGTCACCGCCACCGAGACCCCGCCGGGCCTGCGTCCCCGGGAGGTGGTGTGGCGCGAGCGGGCGCCGGTCGGCAAGCTCGATCTGTCGGTGGCCGTGGACTTCCGGATGACCAGTACCTGCCTGTTCTCCGACGTGGTGCTGCCCGCCGCCACCTGGTACGAGAAGTACGACCTGTCGTCCACCGACATGCACCCGTTCGTGCACGCCTTCAGCCCGGCGATCGCACCGCCCTGGCAGACCCGTACCGACTTCGACGTCTTCCACACCGTCGCCGCCGAGTTCTCGAGGCTGGCGGCCGTCCATCTGGGGGTGCGCCGCGACGTGATCGCGGCGCCGCTGACCCACGACACGCCGGACGAGCTGGCCCAGCCGCACGGCCGGGTGCGGGACTGGAAGGCCGGTGAGTGCGAGCCGGTGCCGGGAAAGACCATGCCCAGACTGATCGTGGTGGAGCGCGACTACGCGGCGGTGGCCGAGAAGATGGCCGCGATCGGGCCCCTGCTGGACACGCTCGGCACCTCCACCAAGGGCGTCACGTGGAAGCCGGACCGGGAGATCGACCTGCTGCGGCACGCCAACGGCACGGTACGCGGCGGGGCCGGCGACGGGCGGCCCTCCATCGCCCGCGACGACCTGTTCTGCGAGGCGATCCTGGCGCTGTCCGGCACCACCAACGGCCGCCTGGCGGTGGAGTCCTTGCGGGCGCTGGAGGAGAGGACCGGGGTGGTCCTCGCCGACCTGGCCGAGGAGCGTTCCGGCGACCGGATCACCTTCGCCGACACCCGGATCCAGCCCCGCTCGGTGATCACCTCGGCGGAGTGGTCCGGCACCGAGTCCGGCGGACGGCGCTACTCGCCATTCACCGTCAACGTCGAGCGCCGCAAACCCTGGCACACCCTCACCGGGCGGCAGCACTTCTTCCTCGACCACGACTGGATGGCCGAGTTCGGCGAACAGCTGCCCGTCTACCGGCCGCCGCTGAACACGGTCGCGCACTTCGGCGACCCGACCCGCGCCGCCGACGGCACCCCGCAGCTGGTGGTGCGCTACCTGACGCCGCACTCGAAGTGGTCCATCCACTCCGAGTACCAGGAGAACCTGCACATGCTCACGCTGTTCCGCGGCGGCCCGGTGATCTGGATGAGCCCGCTGGACGCGGAGCGGATCGGCGTGGCGGACAACGACTGGATCGAGGCGTACAACCGCAACGGTGTGGTGGCCTGCCGGGCGGTGGTCACCCACCGGATGCCCGAGGGCACCGTGTTCATGTACCACACCATGGACCGGCACCTGAACGTGCCGAGGACGGAGACCTCCGGCCTGCACGGCGGCGGCGACAACTCCCTCACCAGGCTGCTGATCAAACCGACCCACCTGATCGGCGGTTACGCCCAGTTCTCCTACGGGTTCAACTACATCGGTCCCACCGGCAACCAGCGCGACGAGATCACCGTCATCCGGCGGCGCAGCCAGGAGGTGCGGTTCTGATGACCCGTGACGGAGCCACCGCAAAACCCCGGGGCAAAGCCACTGTCGGACGCTGCATGGCCCAGGTGGCGATGGTGATGAACCTCGACAAGTGCATCGGCTGCCACACCTGCTCGGTCACCTGCAAACAGACCTGGACCAACCGGCCGGGGGCCGAGTACATGTGGTTCAACAACGTCGAGACCAAGCCCGGCGTGGGCTACCCGCGCCGCTACGAGGACCAGAAGCAGTGGAAGGGCGGCTGGGAGCTGAACCGCCGCGGCAGGCTGCGGCTGAAGGCCGGCGGCCGGCTGCGCAAGCTGGCGACCATCTTCTACAACCCCGAACTGCCCCCGCTCGACGACTTCTACGAGCCGTGGACCTACGACTACGAGAGGCTCACCACGGCTCCGCTGTCCGACTCCTTCCCCAGCGCGCGCCCCAAGTCGCAGCTCACCGGCCGTGACATGCGCCCGGTGCACGGCCCGAACTGGGACGACGACCTGGCCGGAGCGGCCGCGTACGCCGCCGCCGACCCGAACCTGGAGGGCCTGTCCGAGCAGGTGCGGATGGAGTTCGAGCGGGTGTTCATGTTCTACCTGCCGCGGATCTGCGAGCACTGCCTGAACCCGTCGTGCGTGGCCTCCTGCCCGTCCGGGGCGATGTACAAGCGGGAGGAGGACGGGATCGTCCTGGTCGACCAGGACCGCTGCCGCGGCTGGCGGTTCTGCGTCTCGGGCTGCCCCTACAAGAAGGTCTACTTCAACCACCGCACCGGCAAGGCCGAGAAGTGCACCTTCTGCTACCCGCGGATCGAGGCCGGCCAGCCCACCATCTGCTCGGAGACCTGCGTGGGCCGGCTGCGCCACCTCGGCGTGATGCTGTACGACGCCGACGCCGTCCTGAAGGCCGCCTCGGTCAAGGACGACAAGGAGCTGTACGAGGCGCAGCTGTCGGTCTTCCTCGATCCGCACGACCCCGACGTCCTGGCCGCGGCCGAACGCGACGGCATCACGCACGACT
The DNA here is from genome assembly GCF_054366325.1 of Streptomyces sp. JNUCC 63. Taxonomy (NCBI): domain Bacteria; kingdom Bacillati; phylum Actinomycetota; class Actinomycetes; order Kitasatosporales; family Streptomycetaceae; genus Streptomyces; species Streptomyces sp. JNUCC 63. Next base: position 923,676 of record NZ_CM135963.1, read on the forward strand.
GGATCCAGGCCGCCCGGCGCTCCCCGGTCCACGCGCTGATCAAGCGGTACCGGGTGGCGCTGCCGCTGCATCCGGAGTACCGGACGATGCCGATGGTCTGGTACGTCCCGCCGCTGTCGCCCGTGACGGACATCGTGCACGCCACCGGCTACGACGAGGCCGATCCCGACCGGGTGTTCGCCGCCATCGAGTCGCTGCGCATCCCGATGGCGTACCTGGCGAACCTGCTCGCCGCGGGCGACACCGCGGTCGTCGAGGGCGTGCTGCGCAAGCTGACCGCGATGCGTGCGCACATGCGCGGGGTGCAGCTGGGCGACCCGGTCGACGAGCGGTTGCTGGACTCTGTCGGTATGAGCGCGCGGGACCTCGAGGACCTCTACCGGCTGCTGGCCATCGCCAAGTACGACGACCGCTACGTCATCCCGAAGGTGCACGCCGAGGGGTCCGGCGCGCTGATGGCCCAGCACTGCTCCCTGGACTACCCGGGCGGCACCGCGGACAGCGGAGCGCACACCCAGGACACACTGTCCGGCGTGCCCTCGCTTCCGGGGCTGTCGGCGCCGGACGGCGGCAGTCGGTTCCGCGACAGCGACGGCCGGGTCCGCTTCAACCTCCTCGGCTGGAACGGCACCGCTCCGGCCCCCGGCCTGTTCGGCGAGTCCGGTCAGGGAGGGGACCGGTGAGGAACCTCCGCCGCACCCACCACCGCGCCGACACACCGCTGCTGCACCGGATCACCTCGGTCCTGCTGCGCTACCCCGACCCGCGGACACTGTCCCTGCTCGACGACGTCACGGCCGCGATTCCCGCGATCGGCAACCCGGCCGACCGGCTCCGCCTGACCGCGTTCACCGACCGGCTGCGGACCCTCACCCCCACCGAGGCCGCGCAGGCCCACGTCGCGACCTTCGACCACACCCGCCGCCGCTGCCTGTACCTGACCTACTACCGCCACGGCGACACCCGCGCCCGCGGCATGGCCCTGCTCGCCCTCAAGCACACCTACCGCCAGGCCGGTCACGAACCTCCCGAGAGCGAACTGCCCGACCACCTGCCGCTGATCCTGGAGTTCGCCGCCCTCGCCCCCGAACCCGGCCACCGGATCCTCCTGCGGTGCCGGGCCGGACTGGAGATGCTCCGGCAGGCCCTGCACGAGCACACCGACCCCCACGCGCCCCTCCTGGACGTCCTCTGCGACCGCCTGCCGAGCCCCGACCGACAACAACGCGAGACGCTGCGCCGCCTGACCGCCGAGGGACCACCCGAGGAACACGTCGGCCTCGAGCCCATCGGCCTCGAGCCCTTCGCCCCGCCCGAGTTCCTGACCGGAACCGGAACCGCAGCCACGATCGGAGACGGCCGATGAGCTCCTGGGACCTGTGGTGGTGGGTCATCCTGCCCTACCTCGCCCTCGTCACCTTCGTCGTCGGCCACATCTGGCGCTGGCGCTACGACCAGTTCGGCTGGACCAGCCGCTCCACCCAGCTCCAGGAGCGCAGACTCCTGAAGTGGGGCGGACCGCTGTTCCACTACGGCACCTTCGCCGCCATCGCCGGACACGTCCTGGGCATCCTCGTCCCCGCATCGTTCACCCGGTGGCTCGGCATCCCGGAAGACGCCTACCGCTGGTTCTCCTCCATCGGCGGCACCGTCGCCGCACTGGCCGTCATCGCCGGTGTGACGGTGCTCTCCTTCCGCCGCACCGTGGTGCCCCGGGTCCGCGCCACCACCAGCGCCGTCGACTGGCTCGCCCTGATCCTGCTCGCCGTCGTGATCGTGCTGGGCATCATCCCGACCATGGGGATCAACCTGTTCGGCAGCGGATACGACTACCGCCGGAGCGTGGCACTGTGGTTCCGCGGCCTGTTCGCCGGCAGTCCCGACGTCCAGGCCATCTCCCACGCACCGCTGATCTACCGGATCCACGCCACCGCCGCCTGGGCCATCCTCGCCGTCTGGCCCTTCACCCGGCTGGTGCACGCCTGGAGCTACCCCCTGTGGTACCTGTGGCGGCCCTACGTCCTCTACCGCGGCCGCGTCCCCGCCCACCCCACCGAGCCGGGCACCAGCGGCCGCCGCTGGCGCCGCATCGGCGCGGGCTACTGACGCCCCGGCGCGGTACCGACCGACCTCGCCACCCGTACCGATCCCCGCACGGAGCCCGACCTGCCTACCCGGTCCTCGGGCGGCACACCGCCGCAGCTCTGCGCCCAAGCCCCGCCACCTGGCCGACCCTCCTTATCACCGCAGGCAAGGAATGGCGCCACTTCTGAGCCGTCGAGGCCTCCCGCGGAGCTCGATGGGCGCCCTTGGACTGCCCACCACCTTCTCCGACGGCAGGACGACGCCGACCACACGGCGTGAAAGCCGTGCCCAGCACCGCACTGGAGTCCCGCCTCCTGCGCCTGGGCGACACAAGGCGCCAGGTGCTCCGCGCCGAACCGCACACCGAGTCCTTCGCCGCCCTCGCCGCGACACGCACGACGCTCACCTTCCACTCCCCACCTACTTCCAACGCAGCAACGAACCCGACCTCACCCCCGCCCCCTCCAGATCGAGGACACCGCCTGACAGGGCCTCCAACACGCCCCGCGCATGACCTCTTCAACCGCTGGCCTCCGCCGTTCACGACCTTCACCATCGAGGAATCCGTGGTGCGTCGTCCGCTCGGCGGGTGGGACCTTCATCGGGAACAACTTGAAGCGCTGCTCAGGTTCGGCAGGCTACGCAGTGGGGAGTTTCAGGTACTGCCGATGGAACGCAAGGAGCACCCCAGCCTGGGCGGGCCGTTCATCCTGCTCGCCCCGAAGGGAAAGCCCCAGGTGGTGTACCTGGAAGTGCAGCACATCAGCCGCCTGATCACGGATCAGGACGAGGTACGTGTCCTTGCCGTGGCTACGGCAGCATCAGGGCGCAGGCACTCACGCCAGAGGAGTCACCGACCCTGATCGAGAGGATGCTGGAGGACCGATGAACGTCGAACAGCCCGCACGGCTGGACTGGTTCAAGAGCAGCTGCAGCAGCGGCGAAGGAGGTGCGTGCGTCGAGGTAGCCGCCGACGCGACCGCCATGCACGTACGGGACTCCAAGGAACGCGGCGGCCCCCACCTCGCGTTCACGCGCAGCACATGGGCCGGGTTCGTCGTGGATCTCGGGCGGGACCGGAGCTGACCGATCCGCCCGAGGCCACAGTGCTCAGGACCCGTGGCACGGCCCCTCCCTTGGCGGCGTGGTGCCGGCCGCCTCACCGAAGGCCCGGGTTCGGGTGTGCGGGGTCAGCAGGCGTTGCAGGCGGCCCCGGAAACAGTGGAGCCCGGGCGCTGTTCGGGCGTCCGGGCTCCGTGGTCAGGGGTGTCGGTGTGTCACCCCGTTCCAGGTTCTACTCGGTGGTGTCGACCTTGATGTGGGACGGTTCGGCCGAGGCCGGAACCGAGGACTCGGCCTGCTCCGGGAGCTTGGTCGTGCCGCGTCCGGTGATGTTCTGGAGGAGCTGGGCGAGGTCGACGCCGGTGGTGGAACTGAGGAGTTCCATGCCCTGGGCGACGTTGTCGGCGACCGTGCGCGGGAGTTGGCCCGCGCCGTCCGTGGAGATGACGGTCAGCTTGTCCACGGCGGACAGCGGCTCGGCCGCCTTGCCGACGACCTGCGGCAGCACCTCGACCAGCATCTGGAGCACCGCCGCGTCGCCGTACCGCTCGAAGGCGTCGGCCTTCTTGTGCATGGCGTCGGCCTCCGCCGCGCCCTTGGCGGCGATCGCGGCCGCTTCGGATTCGCCCTCGATGCGAACGGCCTCGGCGAGCGCCGCACGGTGGGCCTTCTCGCCCTCACCGGTGAGCCGTGCCCGCTCGGCGGCCGCTTCGGCCTCCTTGACCAGGGCGATGCGGTGGGCCTCCGCCTCCTGCTCGGCCCGGTAACGGGCGGCGTCGGCGGGCTTGCGGACCTGGGTGTCCAGTTCGCGGTCGGTCAGGGCGGCCTGCCGGGCGGCGACCTTCTCCTGCTCCTGCAGCACCTCCTGCTGCCGGGCGGCCTCGGCGAGCGGGCCGGCGGCGTTGGCGCGGGCGGCGGCCTCGTCCGTCTCGGCCTTGATCTCGGCCTGCTTCAGGGCGTAGGTGCGCTGGGCGATCGCGATCTCTTCCTCCGCCTTGAGGCGGGCCTGCTCGGAAGCGCGTCGGGCGACGGCCTCGGCGATGTCGGCCTCCTGCTTGGCGCGGGCCGCCTCGGGCCGGCCGAGGTCCTCCAGGTAGGAGCCCTCGGTGGTGATGTCCTGGATCTGGAAGGCGTCCAGCACCAGCCCCTGCCCGGACAGGCTGGCCTCGGCCTCCTCCGCGACCTGTCCGGCGAAGGCGGCCCGGTCCCGGATGATGTCCTCGACGGACATCCGCCCGACGATGGAGCGCAGCGCGCCGGACAGCACCTCCTGAGTGAACCCGACGATGCCGTCCTGCTGTTGGAGGAAGCGCTGGGCCGCGGCGCGGATCGAGTCCTCGGTGCCGCCGACCTTGACGATGGCGACGCCTTCCAGGTTGGCCTTCACCCCGCGCAGCGTGACCGCGCCCCGGACGGCTATCGGAATGTGCCGGCTGGACAGGTCGAGGGTGAACTTCTGCTGGACGAAGGGCACGACGAAGACACCGCCGCCGACCACGACCTTCTGGCCGCTGTTGTCGGTGGAGACGCGGCCGGTCTCGGGGTCGGTGGACTTCTTGCCGCGCCGTCCGGTGACGATGAACGCCTCGCTGGGACCCGCGACCTTGTAGCGGGTGACGACCACGAGGGCCAGCAGGACCAGGAGTACGACGACTCCGATCACGGCGATCAGTACAGGACTCATATGTGTGAAATCCCCTCAGCCCTCCCCGGGGGACGGCGAATTGGAACGGATCGGAAACGGACGCGGAAGGAAGATGAAGCAGCGGGCGTGTGGACGTCGTGGTGTGGCGCGCCACACCGGCCGGTCAGTGCTCGACCGGCCGGACCGCGACCGAGGTCGCGGACAGCGCCGACTCCACCCAGACCTCGGCACCCCGCGCCACGGGCACCGAACACTTCGCGGCCAGCTTCAGCGGCTGTCCGGCGAGATGCACCAGCACCTCGCCGTACCCCTCGGCCGGAATGGCGGTCACCACGGAACCGGAGCTGCCGACGAGATCGCCGCCCCGTGGAGCGGCAGCGCCCTGATCCCGCATCAGGGCGCTGCTGAGTTTCCACGTCAACCAGCCCGCGGCGACGCCCGCCGCCACGCCGATCGCCGTTGCCCCCGTGACCCCCAGCCCCGTGGTGCCGAGTGCGATCGCCCCGCCGAAGCCGAGCATGGACACGAATCCGGCGATGACCGGCAGCGACAGCAGCCCGTCGAACAGCCCGTCCAGCACCCCGCCGAAGAGGCCTTCCAGGATCCCGTCGAAGATCAGCGAGAGCACCAGCAGGACCAGCCCCGCGATACCGAGACCCACAAACCAGCTCATTCGGGCCCCGCTTTCGCTCGACGACCCCCCTCGCGTGCATATTGCCATGCGATCGGGTGACAATACATTGCCCGCTCCCGGCAATCCTTGCACGTTCTTGATGCCGCCTTGACACCGCCTTCGCCCGGACGTCGACGTTCCGCTGCGGCTCGGACACGGTGCACGGACGCGGGAAGTTCGACGGCGATACGGGCCGCCGCCCTGGAGGCCGGCCCGTGCTCTGCCGGAAACCGTGCTGCCCCGGGTCGGGGGCGGCTCGCACCATGGGCAGCGCTTCCGCTGCCGGGGACTGGAAGCGGCGGCGGACGAGCGGTGGTCGGTGCCGCGCCCACGACGCCCTGCGCGCCGAGTGCCTGCCGGCCGCATTGCCCCAGGGACGGCGCGACTTCTCCGGTGGTGTGGCCGGGGATCCCCGGCCACAATGGTCGTCAGGGCCGGCCCGTAAGGGGTCTCCTCGCCATGAGCCGGACGGCCGTCGAACGCAGAAGCAGGAACGGGGCTCCTTCGGCTGCCGCACACACGAGGTGGTGCCGGGAAGGGGTGCGGAATGACCCGCTCTGTCGTGGTCGGGATCGACGGGTCCCGGGAGAGTCTCGCCGCGGGCGAGTGGGCCGCCGAGGAGGCGGGCCTCCGAGGACTTCCGTTGCGTCTCGTGCACGCCGCCGCGGCCCCTGTCCCTGAATCCGACTCTGCCGAACTGCCGGTTGTCCTCTCCTGGCGGCAGCGGGGCGAGGACGCGCTCCGGCGCGCTGAAGCCGATCTTGCCGCGCGGCATCCCCAGGTGACGACGAGCGACGTGCAGGTCGCCGACTCCGCCGCGGCCGCCTTGCTCTCCGCCTCCCCGACGGCCGGGCTCCTTGTCGTCGGAGCGCGAGGAGAAGGCGGGTTCGACGGCCTTGCGGTGGGCTCGACGGCGCTGGCGGTGGCGAGTGCCGCCCCCTGCCCCGTCGTGGTCGTGCCCGGGAGCCCGTCCGCCGTACACCATGAGGCGGAGGTGGCCGTGGGCGTCGATGCCGGGCGCGTGGAGGAGTCGCTTCTGGACTTCGCGTTCAGCTCCGCCCGGCTCCGTGGCGCCCGGCTGCGTGTGGTGCACGCGTGGACTCTTCCGGGTGTTCCGCTGTCGGCTGCGCCGGCGGTGCCCGAAGAGGACCGGGCGGCGTGGGAGGACGAGGAAGTCCAACGGCTGTCCGATGTGCTCCGTGGCTTCGAGGACAGGTATCCGGGGGTCTCCGTGTTGCCCGACGTGGTGCTCCTGCACCCGGCCCATGCGCTGGCGCAGGCCTCTCAGCGAGCCGGCCTGCTCGTCCTGGGGCGGCTTTCGGGCCCGCGGGCGGCCGAGCGCCGGCTGGGACCGGTGGCCCACGCCGTCCTGCACCACGCCCGCTGCCCGGTGGCCGTGGTACCCCACCTGTGACCTGGCGTCAGGTCCCGAAGAACACGTCGAACTCCGCGTACAGGTCCGGCGGGACCCGCTTCACGCGCCTGGCCGCGTCCGTGAGCGGGACTCGTACGATGTCCGTGCCGCGCAGGGCCACCATCGTGCCGAAGTCGCCGTCCCGGACCGTGTCCACCGCGTGCAGGCCGAAGCGCGTGGCGAGCCAGCGGTCGTACGCGGACGGTGTGCCACCACGCTGGACATGTCCCAGAACCGTCGTGCGCGACTCCTTCTCGGTGCGTTTCTCGATCTCCCGGGCCAGCCAGTCGCCGATCCCGGACAGGCGCACGTGTCCGAACTCGTCGCGCGACTCGTCCCTGACCACCATCTGTCCGGCCTTGGGAACCGCTCCCTCCGCCACGACGACGATCGGCGCGTAGTTGATCTCGAAACGCTTCTCCACCCAGGCACACACCTGGTCGAGGTCGAACGGGATTTCCGGGATGAGGATGGCGTTCGCGCCTCCCGCGACGCCCGCGTGCAGAGCGATCCATCCCGAGTGGCGTCCCATCACCTCGACGACGAGCGTGCGCTTGTGCGACTCCGCGGTGGTGTGCAGACGGTCGATGGCCTCGGTGGCGATGCCGACAGCGGTGTTGAAGCCGAAGGTGTAGTCCGTGCCGCCCACGTCGTTGTCGATCGTTTTGGGCACGCCGACCAGATGCACCCCGGCCTCGGACAGCGCGGTCGCGACACCGAGCGTGTCTTCGCCACCGATGACCACGAGGGCCTCGACCCCGTGCGCGCGGAGAGTGTTCTTGATTCGGTCGGCGCCCTCTTCGAGCCGGAGGGGGTTGGTGCGGGAGGAACCGAGGATCGTGCCGCCGAGCGGCAGGATGCCGCGGACGGCCGGAACGTCCAGCGGCACGGTCATGTCCTTGACCGCACCGGCCCACCCGTCCACGATGCCGACGAACTCCCAGGCGTACTCCTGCACCCCTTTGCGTACGACACCGCGGATCACCGCGTTGAGACCGGGACAGTCGCCGCCACCGGTCAGCACTCCAACCCGCATCGCTTCTCTCCCTCGCCCCGCACGGACCGTGATGACGCACGTGGATCCATTCCCAGCTTGAACCCATACGGGGCGCGGCGCACGGCGTCGCCTCTCGTGCCGTCAGCCTGCCGGTCGTGCCGCCGTCCAAGCCACCGTCTCCCCGGCCACGGCGATCCTTCGCACCCCGTCGGGCCGCTGTGCGAACTGCGTGCGGTACAGCTCCGCGTACCGGCCGTCCGCCGCGAGGAGTTCCTCGTGGGTGCCCCGTTCGGCGATCCGGCCCTGCTCGACGACCAGGATGAGGTCCGCGGCGCGGACCGTGGACAGCCGGTGGGCGATCACGACCGCGGTCCGGCCCTCCAGGGCCTCGGTCAACGCCTCCTGGACGGCCGCCTCGGAGGTGTTGTCGAGGTGGGCGGTCGCCTCGTCGAGGATGACGACCCGCTGTCGGGCCAGCAGCAGCCGGGCGATGGTCATGCGCTGGCGTTCGCCGCCGGAGAGACGGTAGCCGCGCTCGCCGACGACCGTGTCGAGGCCGTCGGGCAGGGAGTGGACGAGGTCGTCGAGGCGGGCGCGGCGCAGGGCGTCCCACAGTTCCCCGTCGGTCGCCGAGGGGCGGGCCAGGAGGAGGTTGGCGCGGACCGAGTCGTGGAAGAGGTGGCCGTCCTGGGTGACCATGCCGAGGGTTTCCCGCAGGGAGGCGAAGGTCAGGTCGCGTACGTCGACGCCGCCGACGCGCACGGCGCCCTCGTCGACGTCGTACAGGCGGGGCAGCAGCCCGGCGATCGTCGACTTGCCGGCGCCGGAGGAGCCGACGAGGGCGACGGTCCGGCCGGGCTCGGCGCGGAAGGAGACGCCGTGCAGGACCTCGTCGCCGCCGCGGGTGTCCAGGCTCGCGACCTCCTCCAGGGAGGCGAGGGAGACCTTGTCGGCGGACGGGTAGCCGAAGCGGACGCCGTCGAACTCCACCGCGACCGGGCCGTCCGGCACCTCGCGGGCGTCCGGCTTCTCCTTGATCAGTGGTTCGAGGTCCAGCACCTCGAAGACGCGCTCGAAGCTGACCAGGGCGCTCATCACCTCCACGCGCGCCCCGGCGAGCGCCGTGAGCGGCGCGTACAGCCGGGTCAGGAGCAGGGCCAGCGAGACGATCGCGCCCGGCTCCAGGGTGCCGCGCAGGGCGAAGAAGCCGCCGAGGCCGTAGACCAGGGCCAGGGCCAGGGACGACACCAGGGTGAGCGCGGTGATGAACGCGGACTGCGCCGTCGCCGTACGGATGCCGATGTCCCGCACCCGGCGGGCCCGCGCCGCGAACTCCTCCGACTCCTGCTCGGGGCGGCCGAAGAGCTTGACCAGGGTGGCGCCGGGGGCGGAGAAGCGTTCCGTCATCCGGGTGCCCATCGCCGCGTTCAGCGTGGCCGCCTCCCGCTGCATGCGGGCCATCCGGCTGCCCATCCGGCGGGCCGGCACCACGAACACCGGCAGCAGCACCAGCGCGAGCAGCGTGATCTGCCAGGAGAGAGTGAGCATGACGGCGAGGGTGAGCAGGAGTGTGACCACGTTGCTCACCACGCCGGACAGGGTGTTGCTGAAGGCCCGCTGGGCGCCGATGACGTCGTTGTTGAGGCGGGAGACGAGCGCTCCGGTACGCGTGCGCGTGAAGAACGCGACCGGCATCCGCTGCACATGGTCGAACACGGCCGTGCGCAGGTCGAGGATCAGTCCCTCGCCGAGCGTGGCCGACAGGCGTCTGCCGAGGATGCCGAGCGCCGCCTCGGCCACCGCGATCAGCGCGATGAGCAGGGCCAGTCGTACGACCGTGCCCCGGTCGCCCCGTGACACGATCACGTCGACGACACGGCCGGCGAGCACCGGGGTCGCCACGGCGAGCAGTGCGGTCACCACCCCCAGGGCGACGAACAGCGCGATACGGCGGCGGTGGGGGCGGGCGAACGCGCCGATGCGGCGCAGCGTGGCGCGGGCGAGCGGACGGCGCTCCTGCTGGGCGGTCATGACGCTGTGCAGTTGCGTCCAGGCGGTGGTCTCCATGCTCATGGAACAAAACCTAGGACCTCGAGCGACCTTGAGGTCAAGGCTTCGCCTCCGCGGTCGCCTCCCCGCCCGGGACAGGCCCCTGTCGAGTCGCGGGCGCTCACGGGATATCTTGATGTCGAGTAATGTTGCAGACGTGGAGCGGAGCACCCGGTGACTGACTCGACCATCATCTACACCCACACTGACGAGGCCCCGGCCCTGGCTACGTATTCCTTCCTGCCGGTGGTCAAGGCCTACGCCGCTCAGGCGGGTGTCGCTGTGGAGACCCGCGACATCTCGCTGGCCGGGCGCATCATCGCCGTGTTCCCGGAGTACCTCACCGAGGACCAGCGGATTCCCGACGCGCTGTCCGAGCTGGGCGAGCTCGCCAAGACGCCCGAGGCCAACATCGTCAAGCTGCCGAACATCTCGGCGTCGATCCCGCAGCTGAAGGCCGCGATCGCCGAGCTGCAGGGCCAGGGCTACGCGCTGCCGGACTACCCGGACGACCCCAAGACCGACGAGGAGCGGGAGATCCGTGCCCGCTACGACAAGGTCAAGGGCTCCGCGGTGAACCCGGTGCTGCGTGAGGGCAACTCCGACCGCCGCGCCCCCGCCTCGGTCAAGAACTACGCCAAGACCCACCCGCACCGCATGGGCGCCTGGACCTCCGAGTCCAGGACGAACGTGGCGACCATGGGCGTCGACGACTTCCGCTCCACCGAGAAGTCCGTGGTGATCGCCGAGGACGGCGCTCTGCGCATCGAGCTGAAGGGCGACGACGGCTCCACCACCGTGCTGCGCGAGTCCGTACCCGTCCTCGAGGGCGAGGTCGTGGACGCCTCCGTGATGCGCGTCGCCGCGCTGCGCGAGTTCCTGACCGTGCAGGTCGCCCGCGCCAAGCAGGAGGGCGTGCTGTTCTCCGTGCACCTGAAGGCCACGATGATGAAGGTCTCCGACCCGATCATCTTCGGTCACGTGGTGCGCGCCTTCTTCCCGAAGACGTTCGCGAAGTACGGCGAGGCGCTCGCCGCGGCCGGCCTGACCCCGAACGACGGTCTGGGCGGCATCTTCAAGGGCCTGGAGTCCCTGCCGGAGGGCGCCGAGATCAAGGCCTCCTTCGACGCCGAGCTCGCCGAGGGCCCGGAGCTGGCGATGGTGGACTCCGACAAGGGCATCACCAACCTGCACGTGCCCTCCGACGTGATCGTCGACGCCTCCATGCCGGCCATGATCCGCACCTCCGGCCACATGTGGGGCCCGGACGGCCAGGAGCACGACACCCTCGCGGTCCTGCCGGACTCCTCCTACGCGGGCGTCTACCAGGCCGTCATCGAGGACTGCCGGGCCAACGGCGCCTACGACCCCTCCACCATGGGCTCGGTCCCGAACGTCGGCCTGATGGCGCAGAAGGCCGAGGAGTACGGCAGCCACGACAAGACCTTCGAGATCCCGGTCACCGGCACGGTCCGCCTCGTCGACCGGGCCGGCAACGCCGTGCTCGAGCAGACGGTCTCCGCCGGCGACATCTTCCGCGCCTGCCAGACCAAGGACGCCCCGATCAAGGACTGGGTGAAGCTGGCCGTCACCCGCGCCCGCGCCACCGGCGACCCGGCCGTCTTCTGGCTGGACGAGGGCCGCGCCCACGACGCCAACCTGATCGCCAAGGTCGAGCAGTACCTGCCGGAGCACGACACCGAGGGCCTGGACATCAGGATCCTGTCCCCCGTCGAGGCGACCAAGCTGTCGGTGGAGCGCATCCGCCGCGGTGAGGACACCATCTCCGTCACCGGCAACGTGCTGCGCGACTACCTCACCGACCTGTTCCCGATCCTGGAGCTGGGCACCAGCGCCAAGATGCTCTCCGTGGTCCCGCTGATGGCGGGCGGCGGCCTGTTCGAGACGGGCGCCGGCGGCTCCGCGCCCAAGCACGTGCAGCAGCTGGTCAAGGAGAACTACCTGCGCTGGGACTCCCTGGGCGAGTTCTTCGCCCTGGTGCCGTCCCTGGAGCAGTACGCCAAGACCACCGGCAACGCGCGCGCCCAGGTCCTCGCCGACACCCTCGACCGGGCCACGGCGACCTTCCTGAACGAGAACAAGTCCCCGACCCGTCGCGTCGGCGGCATCGACAACCGCGGCAGCCACTTCTACCTGTCCCTGTACTGGGCGCAGGAGCTGGCCCGGCAGACCGACGACGCGGACCTGGCCAAGGCCTTCGCCCCGCTCGCCGAGACGCTCGCCGCGGGCGAGCAGACGATCGTCGACGAGCTGATCGCCGTCCAGGGCAAGCCGGCCGACATCGGCGGCTACTACCAGCCCGACCCGGCCAAGGCCGCCGAGGTCATGCGCCCGTCGGCCACCTGGAACGAGGCCCTGGCCTCCCTGAGCTGACCCGGGTGACCGCCCGGGCCTGACGCCCGGGAGTTCGACGGCCCTCCGCCCCGACCGGCACCCCGCCGGCCGGGGCGGACCCGTCTGTGACGGTTGTGTGGCGTTCCCCACCCGGCTCTGGCACTTCGCGGCGCATATGCTTACCCTGAATCGCATGATCATGCTTGTGAGCCGCCGCCACGTCGACTACGTACGTGTCACCGGCATGGGTTGTCGCCTCGCCGACTGACGTCCCGCTGGCCGACGTCCTGCGAACCGGCGTTCCGCCCCAGCGTGTCGGTTCCTCTTCCCCATCCTCCCGCAGATCACGCACGCGCTCACGCATGCCCCGGGAACGCCCCGCGGCACACAGCGCTCGGCACCTGGCATACAGCAGCCGGTATCACCGCACTTCATACGAGGAGCACCATGAGCGACCCCACCCAGCCCGTCGACGCCGTCACCGCCGGCCACACGCCCGACGAAGCGCCCGCCGGGCCCGACACCTCCGCCTGGTCGTTCGAGACCAGGCAGGTGCACGCCGGGGCCGCGCCCGACCCGGTGACCGGCGCGCGGGCGACGCCGATCTACCAGACCACGTCGTTCGCCTTCCGGGACACGCAGCACGCCGCCGACCTGTTCTCGCTCGCCGAGCCCGGCAACATCTACACCCGCATCCACAACCCCACCCAGGACGTCTTCGAGCAGCGGATCGCGGCGCTCGAGGGCGGAGTCGCCGCGGTGGCGCTGGCCTCCGGGCAGGCCGCGGAGACGCTCGCGCTGCTGACCGTCGCGCACGCCGGCGACCACGTCGTGTCCAGTGCGTCGCTGTACGGCGGCACGTACAACCTGTTCCGGCACACCCTGCCGAAGTTCGGCATCGAGGTGTCGTTCGTGGAGGACCCGGACGACCTGGACGCCTGGCGGGCGGCGGTCCGGCCGAACACCAAGGCGCTGTTCGCGGAGACGCTGGGCAACCCGCGCGGCAACGTGCTGGACGTGCGGGCGGTCGCCGACGTGGCGCACGCGGCGGGCGTGCCGCTGATCGTGGACAACACGGTGGCGACGCCCTACCTGCTGCGCCCCCTCGAGCACGGCGCGGACGTCGTGGTGCACTCGGCGACCAAGTTCCTCGGCGGGCACGGCACCACGCTCGCGGGCGTCGTGGTGGACGGCGGCACCTTCGACTTCGGCGCGCACGCCGACCGCTTCCCGGACTTCACCGAGCCCGACCCCAGCTACCACGGCCTGCGCTACTGGCCGGCGCTCGGGCCGGGCGCGTTCGCCGCCAAGCTGCGCGTGCAGCTGCTGCGCGACCTGGGGCCGGCGCTGTCCCCGCACTCGGCGTTCCTGCTGCTGCAGGGCGTGGAGACGCTGAGCCTGCGCATGGAGCGGCACTCCGCCAACGCGCAGGCCCTCGCGGAGTGGCTGGAGCAGCGCGACGAGGTCTCGGTGGTCCACTACGCGGGGCTTCCCTCCAGCCCCTGGTACGAGGCGGCGCGCACCTACCTGCCGCACGGTGCGGGGGCGGTGGTCTCCTTCGAGCTGCGCGACGGGGTCGAAGCGGGCAAGCGGTTCGTGGACGGGGTGGAGCTGTTCAGCCACCTCGCCAACATCGGCGACGTACGGAGCCTGATCATCCACCCGGCGTCCACCACGCACAGCCAGCTGGACGAGGAGCAGCTGGCGGCCACCGGGACCGCGCCGGGCCTGGTGCGGCTGTCGGTCGGCATCGAGAGCCTCGCCGACCTCAAGGCCGATCTGGAGGCCGGCTTCCGCGCGTCCAAGGCGGCGTCCTGAACACCGTGATCACCCACGCGGACCCGCTCCCCCTCCCGCCGGCCTCCGGGGCCTGGCGGGAGGGGGACCCGCCGGGGCGCCGCCGGTGGCACGGCCTGCACCGGCCGCTGCCGCTGGAAGCGGGGGGTGAACTGCCGGGCGTACGGCTGGCGTTCGAGACGTGGGGCCGCCTGGCCCCGGACGCCTCCAACGCGGTGCTGGTGCTGCACGCGCTCACCGGTGACAGCCATGTCACCGGGCCGGCCGGGCCCGGTCATCCCACGCCGGGCTGGTGGGAGGAGCTGGTCGGGCCGGGCCGGGCGCTGGACACCGACCGGTGGTTCGTCGTCGCGCCGAACGTGCTGGGCGGCTGCCAGGGCAGTACGGGACCGGCCTCGCCGCGGCCCGACGGGACGCGGTGCTGGGGCGGGGCGTTCCCGTTCGTGACCCAGCGGGACCAGGTGGCGGCCGAGCGGGACCTGGCGGACGCGCTGGGCATCGACAGGTGGGCCCTGGTGGTCGGCGGCTCGATGGGCGGGATGCGGGCTCTGGAATGGGCGGTGTCGTACCCGGAGCGCACCGGTGCCCTGCTGCTGCTCGCCACGACGGCGGCGGCGAGCGCGGAGCAGATCGCCTGGGCGAGCGTCCAGCTGCACGCCATCCGCAGCGATCCGCACTGGCGCGGCGGCGACTACCACGACACCGGTCCCGGACCGCACGCCGGCCTGGGTCTGGCCCGCCGTCTCGCCCATGTCACCTACCGCAGCGAGGCCGAGCTCCAGCTCCGTTTCGGCCGTGCCCCGCAGGACGCGGAGCACCCGTGGCACGGGGGCCGCTACCAGGTGGAGTCCTACCTCGACCACCACGCGGGCAAGCTGGTACGGCGGTTCGACGCGGGCAGCTACGTCGTCCTGGTCGAGGCGATGAACGCCCACGACGCCGGCCGTGCCCGCGGCGGTGTGCGCGCCGCCCTGCGCCGGGTGACCGCTCCCACGCTGGTGGCCGGGGTCGACTCCGACCGTCTCTACCCGCTCGCCCAGCAGGAGGAACTGGCCGCCGGCATCCCGGGCGCCGACCATCTCCGGGTGATCGAGTCGTCGTGCGGCCACGACGGCTTCCTCGTCGAGACGGAGCAGGTGGGGCGGTTGGTCCGGGAGCTGCTGGGGGCAGGCTGAGTCGCGTTGTCAGTGGGGTGCGGCATGATCGGGGCGCCGTGTTCCCCGAGACCTCAGGAGCCCTCCCGTGCCCGACACCGCACCGTCCTTCGCACTCCTCCCCGGCGCCGACGACTCCCCCGTGATCCTGCACGTGCCGCACTCGGCGCGGGAGATACCGGCCGGTGTGCGGGCCGGGATCGTGCTGGACGACGGGGCGCTGGAGCGGGAGCTGGACCACATCACCGACTCGCACACCGCGCGGATCGCCGAGGTGGCGGCCGGGCTGGCCGACGTGACGCCGTGGCGGTTCGTCAACCGGCTGTCGCGGCTGGTGGTGGATCCGGAGCGGTTCCCGGACGAGCGGGAGGAGATGCTCGCCGTCGGGATGGGCGCGGTGTACACGCGGACCACGCACCGGGACCTGCTGCGGGCGGCGGACACCGACCCCGAGCTGCTGATCGAGCGTTACTTCCGGCCGTACGCCGAGGCCATGACCAAGGCCGTCGCGGACCGGCTGGCCGCGACCGGACGGGCCGTGGTCATCGACGTGCACTCCTACCCGAGCGCCGCGCTGCCCTATGAGCTGCACGGCGAGGGCCCCCGGCCGCCCGTGTGCCTGGGTACCGACGCCTTCCACACGCCGCCCGAGCTGACGGAGCTCGCCCGCAAGGCGTTCGAGCCGTGCGGGGAGACGGGGCTGGACAGCCCGTTCAAGGGCACCTACGTCCCGCTGGAGTTCTACGGCAGCGACGCGCGCGTCGGCGCTCTGATGGTGGAGATACGCCGGGACACGTACATGACCGAGCCGGGCGGGCCCGCGGGCCCCGGGCTGAACCGGCTCGCCGAGGCGCTGGCCGCCCTCGTCGACGCCGTCCCGGTCGGCCGGTGAGGTGCGCCGGCCCGGTCACGCCCGCAGCCACTGAGTGACCACGACCTCCCCGCCCGCGCGCAGCCGTAGCGCGAACGGGCCGGAGGGCGGTGCGTCGCCTGCGAAGCGGCCCAGGTCGTCGGTGGTGAGCGCGACGCCCGCCTGCGGGCCGCCCAGCACCTCGATGCGGGCCGGCTGCGGCGGCAGCAGCTGTCCCATCAGCCCGTCCCCGGTGACCTCGACGTCCACGGTCAGGTCACCGGCCTGGAAGGTCAGCATCCGCGGCGTGTCCGTCGCCCCCCTGACCGGGATGGCGTCGACGAGCGAGTCGAAGGTCAGCTCGGCGATGCGGGCGTCCAGGTCGTGCAACGCGTAGGCGTCGACGGCCAGTTGGAGCAGATGGTCCGGGACGGGGTCGAGGATGGCCGCGGCCTGCCGCAGCTCCTGCTCCAGCAGGCCCTCGTCCGGCTCGTCGTCGTACGAGCTGTCCTGGCGGTCCTTGTGCTCGCTCACGCTGTCCCCCGTGCGTCGAGTCGTGCGCGCAGGCGCCGCAGACAGCGCTGGCGCAGAGGTCCGATGCTGCCCACGGCGACCCCCAGCGCGGCGGACACCTCCTGGTAGCTGGGCGGCGGCGAGGCGATCAGCACGCGCAGCAACTGGCGGCAGCGGTCGCCGAGTTTCTCGAACTCCTGCCACAGCCGGCGGATCCGCTCGCTCTGCGCGGCGGCCTCCTCGGAGTCGAGCAGCGACTGCTCCGGCGTGCTCTCCTCGCTCACCCGGTCCAGCAGCTGCGGATCGTTCGTCACCGTCAGCCGGCTCAGGCTCCGCAGCGTCTTCAGGCACTCGTTGCGCGCGGTGCTCGCCAGCCACGAGCCCGCCTTGCCGGGTTCCCGGATCCGCCCGAGGTGCTGGGCGAAGCGGAACCAGACGGTCTGGTACACCTCGTGCCCGTCGGCGTCGGAGAGCCGATGTGCGCGCACGACGGACCACACCAGCGGGCTGAGCCCCTCCACCAGTGCCTTCCAGGCCGCCGCGTCGCCGTCGACGGCGGATTGGACGAGCACGCCGACATCTGCACGGTCCACGATCCCACCCCTCGAATACGGCATGTCATGGTACGCCGTGGAGGGGACGGCTCCGGCCCTCATGCCGACGGAGCCAGCCGGACGACGGGGACGGGACGCCAGGTGGGCGGGCGCAGCGCCGGCACGTGCGCCCCGCGCACTTCGGCGTACTCGGTATTGGTCTCGAGCAGTTGACGCCGGGCCGCGCGCGGGTCGCGCTCCTTGTGCGCCGTCATGTACGCGGCGACCATGCCGGCGGCGACGGGGGTGGCGAAGGAGGTCCCGCTCCAGTGCGCGTACCCCTCGAACATCACCTGGTCCGGCTTGGCGGAGGCGGGCTCCTGTCCTCCGCTGAGCACACCGGTGTGGCGCGGGGACTGGCAGGTGCAGGCGTAGCCGAAGCCGTACCGGCAGGCGTCGTAGGTGGAGTGCTGGTAGACGTACGGCACGGGCGCCTCGAAGCCGGTGAGCACGCTGGTCAGCCGCTCGCCGGGGGCGTAGGCCTTCACCCAGGCACCGTGGTTGCTGAAGCAGGCGCCGTGTTCGCCGTCGCCGCGCAGGGCGCCGACGGACAGGACGGAGCCGGCGTATTCGGGCAGGTCGGCGTAGGCGGCGGGCCAGAACGGGGTGGCGCTGCCGTTGTTGCCGGCGGCCGCCACGAGGAGGGTGCCCCGGGCGCGCAGCTCCCGCATGAAGGCGTCGACGCCGAGCAGTCCGTCGGTGCGGCCGTTGGAGGTGCCGGCGGACAGGCTGATGATGTCGGGCCAGCCGTCGGCGTCGACGGCCTCGAAGAGCTTGTGCCCGAAGTCGGACTCCAGGACGGCCCCGGCGTCGTCGAGGGTGCCGCGCACGGTGATGTCGGTGTTGGGTGCGACGGCCGCGACCAGCCCCGCGATGAACGTGCCGTGACCGACGTACTGCCGCAGGACTCCGGTGTCGTCGGTCTCCTTCACCTGGGCGTCGCCCTGGACGTGGGCCAGCAGCGGGACCGAGCGGTAGTCGTGCATGAGACCGGTGTCGACGACGAGGACGCCGACGGCGGTGTCCGCGTCGTAGGCGGTCTCGGCGGGTGCCGGGTTGGCGCCCTGGGTGAGCGGGGCGGGCACGGGCTCGTCGCCGGGGCAGGCGTTGACCGCGATGGACACCACGTGGTTGCGGCTGACCAGCCGCCGTCCGGCCCGGCCCTCGTGCTCGCGCAGGGCGCGCAGCGCGTGCGCCACGGCGCGGTCGCCGCTGCGGTCGCCGTGGCCCGGGTCGCCGACCTGGATGCGGGTGATGCCGGTGCGGTTGGTCTCGGGGCCCGCCCGGCGCACGCGGTCGGCGGTCAGACCGGTCGCCCCGGTGAAGTGCGCGCGGACGGTGTCCTCGACGAGACGGGCCTCCTCGCCGTCGCGGGCGAGGACGACGCCCTTCTCGTAGAAGAACTCGGCCGAGTCGTCCGGGCCCATCGCCAGCGGCACGTCCGGCATCGAGCGCTGGATCTGGTCGAACTGCTCGCGGAATCGCTGAGGTGCCATGGCGTGTCCTCCCGTTGGTGCGGTGGTTCGTCAGTCAGAGCCGTGCGGGACCCGTTTGATACAGCGTCAGACCCACCCGACGCGGTTACAGGGCCACCACCAGGCCACTACCATCCGACGCGTGACAGCCGGAAGCGCCTCGGTCCTCGAACTGCTGCCCATGGTGTTCGCCGCCCCCGGCGAGGCCCTGGCGCGGGCCCGGGGGCTGCTCGACGCCGGTCCGCCGCCGCTGCACGGCTCCGTCGCCCACCAGGTGATCGGCATCTGGCAGCGGGACTTCGGCGACCTGCGCCTGGCCCTGCGGCATCTGCGGCGTGCCCGGGACCTGGCGGCGCGGGCGGACTCGGCCGAGCGGGAGGCCGACGTACTGGCCACGCTCGGGGTTGCGTTGGTGCACGCGGGGCGCACGCGGCAGGGGCTGGCGGCGTTCGAGCGCGGGGTCGCGCGCGGGACGGGACACACCCGGGCGCGGGTGCTGTACCGGCGGGCGTACGTGTGGTGGGTGCTGGGCCGGCATCGCGAGGCGCTGGAGGACGTACGGCGGGCGATTCCCGTACTGCGGCAGGCCGACGACGTGATCTGGACGGCGCGGGCGCTGACGCTGCGGGCCACCGTGCACCTGGCGCTGGGCGCGGTGGAGCGGGCGGACGCCGACTTCACCGCGGCCCAGGCGCTGTGGGACACCACCGGCCAGGAGCACGACAAGGCCGACGCGGTGGAGAGCCGGGGCCTGGCGGCGTTCCGGCAGGGCGACATCCCGGCGGCGCTGCGGCTGCTGGACGAGGCCGAGAAGCGGTACGCCGAGCTCGGCACGCCCACCTTCATGCTCGACATCCGGCGCTGCGAGGTCCTGATGGCGGCCGGGCTCGCCCCCGAGGCACTGGCCGGGGCGGACGCGGCGATCGCCGAACTGGACGGCATCGGCGGCCAGTCGACCCGCAAGGCGGAGCTGCTGCTGGCCGCGGCGCGGGCCGCGCGGCCGGCGGACGACCCGCACACCGCGATCGCGCGCGCCGCGGCGGCCGTACGGCTGTTCGCCGGGCAGCAGCGCGCCTGGTGGGAGACGCACGCCCGGCTGGTGCTGATCGAGGCGCGGGTCGCCACCGGGCGCCGCTCGGGACGGCTGGTCGCGGAGGCGGCCGCGCTGGCCGAGCGGCTGGCCTCCTTCGGCTCGCCGGCCGCGCCGGAGGCCTCGCTGCTGGCGGGACGGATCGCGCTCGCCCTGGGCCGGCCGGCGGACGCCGAGACGCATCTGGCGGTCGCCGCGCGCAGCCGGCACGTCGGGCCGCCGCTCGCCCGGATGACGGGGTGGGCCGCGCAGGCGCTGCGGGCCCGGGCGGCCGGCTCGGGGCGGGGTGTGCTGGAGGCGTGCCGGCGCGGGCTGGACGTGCTGGACGACCACCGGATGACGCTGGGCGCCTCGGAGCTGCGCGCCCGGGCCACCGCGCAGGGCGCCGAGCTGGCCGCGCTCGCCCAGGAGGCGGCGCTCGCCTCCGGTGAGCCGCGGCGGCTGCTGGTGTGGAGCGAGCGCTGGCGGGCCACCGTGCTGTCCGCTCCGCCCACCCGGCCGCCCGCCGACCACGCCCTGCTCAGCGGCCTGACCGCGTTCCGGGAGATCGCCGCCCGCGCGGAGGCCGCCCGCCAGGACGGGCACCCCGTCCCCGCCCTGGAGCGGGAGCAGCGGCGCCTGGAGCGGGAGATCCGCTCCCGCACCCTGCATCTGCGCGGCGAGGCGCCCGGCGGCGGTGACCGTTTCGACCCGGCCCGGCTGCTGGCGCGGCTCGGGGACGCGCGGCTGGTCGAACTGGCCGTGCTGGACGGGCGGGTGCACGTACTGCTGTGCGGCGAGGGGCGGGTACGGCGCTTCGAGGCCGGCCGGCTCGCCGACGCGGTGACCGAGGCCGAGCACGTACAGGCGGGGCTGCGGCGGCTGGCCCATCCGGGCGCGGCGGCCCGGCTGCCGCTGGTGGAGGCGGCGGGCCGCCGCCTGGAGGAGCTGCTGCTGGGACCCGCCGCCCGGCACCTGGGCTCCGGGCCGGTCGTGGTGGTGCCGCCGGGCTCCCTGCACCGGGTGCCGTGGGCGCTGCTGCCGTCGCTGCGGGAGCGGGTGCTGAGCGTGTCGCCGTCGGCGAGCAGCTGGCTGCGCGCCCGCGAGACCGAGCCGCCGCCGGGCGGCCGCCAGGTGCTGGTGCGCGGGCCGGGACTGGCGACCGGCGGCGCGGAGGTGCCCGAGCTGGCCGGCCGGTACGGCACGCCGACCGTCCTGGAGGAGGAGGACGCGCACGTGTCGCGCGTACTGCGGGAGCTGGACGGAGCCGCGCTCGCACACATCGCCGCGCACGGCGCCTTCCGCGCGGACAGCCCGCTGTTCTCGTCGCTGACGATGGCCGACGGACCGCTCATCGTGCACGACTTCGAACGCCTGCGCCGCAGCCCGTACCGGATCATCCTGTCCTGCTGCGACACCGCCCGGTTCGCCTCGGTCGGCGCCGACGAACTCCTCGGCCTGGTCACGGCGCTGCTGCCGCTCGGCACCGCCGGTGTGGTGGCCTGCAGCGCGCCCGTCAACGACGAGGCGGTGGTCCCGCTGATGCTCGCCCTGCACAAGGGCCTGGACGCGGGTCTCTGCCTGGCCGAGGCGCTGCGCGACGCGCGGGCCGCGGTGGCGGGCGACGCGACGCACCAGGCGACGGGGTGGGCGTTCTCGGCGTTCGGAGCGGCATGAGCGCGGCGGAAATGATCAAGAGGCCGCACCAGATTGCTCTGATACGACCTCTGACCTGCGCTTCCGCAAGTCGGGACGACAGGATTTGAACCTGCGACCCCTTGACCCCCAGTCAAGTGCGCTACCAAGCTGCGCCACGTCCCGGTGCGTTCGTGCGGTGGTCCGCGTGAACGCGCAGATCAACCCTACCGTACGGGAGCGGGTGGACCGACTGCACTCCCTGGGGGCTGGTCCTGCGCGCCCTCGCCGGACTCCCCTGCCCCCGGTCCCGGTGCAGGCCGCCGTCGTCCTGTCGGCGGCCTCGCGCGCGGGCCGGATCCTCGCCGCTCGCGACGTTCGCCCCGTACAGGTCTCGCCGCCGGCGGTGACGAAGCGGCGGCCCTCGTCGGAGCCCAGTCAGGCCATGGCCCCGGCCGGGTCGACCGCGGCGCCGCTCGGCAGATGACCGGCCAGGCCCATGAGCATCGTGTCCCAGCCGGCACCGGCCGCACCGGGGCCGAACTCGCCCCCCTTGAAGGCACGCCGACCGACCTGGCGGCGTACGGCGCCGATCCGACGAGCCGCGTCGATCATGGGGTGCTTCTCGGGAGTTCGGTGTTCTGCTCGCTGTCGACGTCCTTGGCGTACGCGAAGAAGTCGTCGACCATGCGGTGGAACAGCGTCGCGAGCCGGCGCAGTTCCTCGGGGGACCAGCCGGCGAGGGCCAGCTGCATGCTGCGGGCGCCGGCCTCGCGTATGCGGGTGATGGCGTCCCGGCCGGTCTCGGTGAGCTGGATGCGCTGGGCCCGGCGGTCGTCCGGGTCGGGGACGCGGGTGACGTGGCCGGACTTCTGCAGCTGCTGCACCGTGCGCGTCACGTGGGAGGGCTCCACGCCGAGGCGGTGGGCCAGCTCGCCCGGCCGCTGCGGCTCGCAGTCGGCGATCTGGCGCAGCAGGGCGACCGCCGCTCGGTCCAGCGGCACACCCGCCAGGCCCATCAGCTTCTCGTGCTGCCGGGCCCGTGTGCTCAGATAGGTGATGCGCATCAGGGCGCGCTCGATCTCGGCCACTTCTGGCGAGACCGGTCCGGTGGGCGACGATGAGGTGGGCATAACCCGGAGTTTACCACATAATTGCCTTACTCAAGTAAAATCCGGCCTCGCCACGCGGCGGTGGGCATGCCGGTGACCGTACGGGCGCGGCGCGCGACGTGGGACGGCCGGCGGATGCGCGCCGCCGGCCGTCCCCCTCCAACAGCCGGCGGCGTGCGACGGTGTGTCAGACGGGGGGCGTCGGTTCGAGCGGGACGACTCCCAACCCGGCCGCGCTCTCCGTCAGTTCGCGCCACACCTTCGATGCCACGGGTACCCCGTTCGCCGCGCGTTCCACCGCCGGCGCGGCGCCGCGCTCGCCGGGACGGGACACGCCGTCCGCGTCGTCCGCCGCCGGCAGGCCCTCGAGCGTGCCGAGTGCGGTGTCCACGGCGGCGGTGAAGGCCGCCGGGTCGCCGAAGGCCGCCGGGCTCAGGGCGACGAGGAGGGCGTTCCGGCGGTTCTTGCGCCCCTGGGGGTCGTCCGAGTGGAACGCGGCGAGGACCGGCGCGCCGACCGGCACGCTCGACTCGGCCCTGACCTCGGGGCCCCCGTGGACCACGCCCTCGGCCGACAGCTCCAGCGGCAGCGGAGCGAAGCGCTCCTCGCCGGTCGCGACCCCGACGGGGTGGTCACCGCCGTCCCGCCGGGCGTCGTTCCGGGTGCGTCACGCGGACGTTCACCGAGACCGGCAGGACGGTGCAGCACTCGTCGGCCGAGGAACAGACGGGCCGAAGGCCCCTGGGGTCCCGTCCCCGGGGACGTTCCCGCCGTCCCAGGGACGTGGGGACGGCATCGCGGGTCCGCGGCGCGGAAACGCTGGGCGACATGTGATCACGGCGCGTGGTCACAGGAACGACAGCCCGGAGGTTTCCATGGTCCGACGGACCTTCACCAGCGCTCTGCTGGCCACGGCCGCGGCGCTCGCGCTGGTGCCGACGGCGGCCGGCGCGGCCCCGGCCGCCCCGCTCCCGCGCCCCGCCGTGACGGCGGCCGCCCCGCACGCGCTCCCCTCGCTGCTGCCCACGCCCGCCCGGCAGGTGCGACCTGGGCATCACGTCAATCGGCAGGTGACGCACAACCGTTCGACCCACCCCCTCGGGCGTGTGACCACGCACCGCTTGGCGCTGAACGTCCGCTCCGGCCCCGGCACCCGTTACCGGGTGGTCGGCGTCCGGCACGCACACCGTCTGGTGGCGCTCAAGTGCCGGACGTACGGGTCCTGGGTGCGCGGCACGCGGCAGTGGTACCGGCTCGCGCACGTGCGGGGTTACGTCTCGGCGCACTACGTACGGGTCCGGCACACGGTGCCGTGGTGCTGACGCGCCGTCACGTGCGGAGGCGCTGACAGAAGGGCCCGTCCGGGAGCCACACGCTTCCTGACGGGCCGTCGGCATGATGTGTGACGGTGCCCCCGACCCGGGAAACCATCCCGACAACCGGGGCGAAACGCCCAAAGCGGGATGGATTCGGGAGCGGCAACATGCGGCAGCCCCAAGAAGCGGCACCGTCACCCGGGCAGTTGGCGGCGATCCTGCGCGAGTTGCGGGACCGTACGGGTCTGAGCCTGGCGGCCCTGGCCACACGCACTCCTTACAGCAAGTCCGCCTGGCACCGTTATCTGACCGGGGCCAAGCACCCTCCGCGTTCGGCCGTGGAGGCCCTCGCCCGGCTCGCGGGCGCCGATCCCGCTCCGGCGCTGGCCCTGTGGGACGCCGCGGGCGAGTCCGGGGCCGCGCCCGCCGAGCCCGAACCTCCCGATCCGCCCGGGGCACGGCCGGGACACCTGCCGCGGCTGACGGCGCTCGCCCTGCTGACCGCGGCCGGCGCGGTGGCCGCGGCGGCGCTCCTCATGCCCTCCCCCGGCACCGCACCGGGCGCGCGGGTGGTGATGGCGTCGCCACGGTGCCACGGCACGTCCTGCCGGGGCATGCTGCCCGACGCCTCGGCCTGCGCCGGGGACGCGCAGACCAAGAGCACGGTGACCGGCGCGGCGTACACCGTCCGTCTGCGCTACTCGCCCTCCTGCGGCACCGCCTGGTCCCAGGTGCGTGTACAGGGACCAATCGCCCGGGAGATCTCCGTACGCGTCGGCGCCAGCGTCCTCTCGGCCACCTACTCCGCCGACGACACTCACAGCGACACGAGCCCCATGCTCACCGTGACCTCCCCGCGCGGCGTCGAGGCCTGCGCCGAGGTCGCCGGAAAACTGGCCTGCACAGGCCTGGATCCCGACGCCCCCGACCAGCCGTGAATTCGGGGCGCGCCCTGTACGTCCCCGACGTACAGGGCGCGCCCCATGACGGCCGCCCGCGCGTTGCGGTGTGTCAGCTCGCGGTGGGGAGCGGTTCCTGCTCGGTGGTGGGGCGGGTGCGGTGCTTCTGGGTGCGCAGGGCCGCGATGCCGATGAAGATCATGGAGGAGACGCCGGCCAGGGCCAAGGCGGTGAAACCCCAGTCACCGTGGTCGGCGGCGAGGAGCCGGCCGCCGAGCCAGGGGCCGAAGACGGCGCCGGAGCGGCTCATGCCGGAGGTCCAGCCGACGGCGGTGGCGCGGTTGCCGGGGGTGGAGCGGATGGAGACCGTGGCGTAGATCATGACCTGGGCGCTGTTGAGGAACACGCCGGTGAGGAAGACCACCGTGAAGGTCAGCGCCGGCGGCATGTGGACGCTGAGCAGGAAGACACCGGCGGCGGTCAGCGCGAACCAGACCGCGGAGATGCGCGGGGCGCCGGTGGGGATCCCCCATTACCGCGAGCGGAGCCGAGCGTGGGGGAGGTCGGCGGCGCGGCCGGCGATGTAAACCCCGCCGAGCGGCATCAGGGACGGGGTGTCCTGTGCGGACCGCGGGGGGACGGCCGCCGCACTGTCGGCCATGAGCCGCTCCCTTCGCGGACGTGCGTCGGACGGTCCCCTCGACGATCACCCGGGCCACCCGCCGCCGCCACTTCGCCACGGGCCGCGACGAAGTGTCCGTACGCCGGCGCCGATCCCCCACACTCTGTCGGCGTTCCCGCACCCTCGGCCCCGGCTAGGGTCGCCGTATGACGCACAGTTTCGCTCTGCACGTACCCGACGCCGACCTCATACCCGAGCCGCTCGACCCGGAGCAGATCGTCTCCGGGACGCCGGAGGTGACCGGGAAGGTGGTCTGGGAGTCGGCGGACGGCCGGCAGGTCCGCGGAATCTGGCAGATCACCCCCGGAGTCGTCACCGACACCGAGGCGGACGAGCTGTTCGTGGTGCTCAGCGGCTCGGCGACCATCGAGGTCGAGGGCGGCCCGACCCTGAAGGTCGGCCCCGGCGACATGGCGGTGCTGCGCGAGGGCGACCGTACGACGTGGACGGTGCACGAGACGCTGCGCAAGGTGTACGCGATCAATCTCTGAGCCCGCCTCCGCAGGTCAACCGGCCGCCCCGGCGGGCATGTTGTACGGGGTCACCACCTGGATCGCCGACGGCAGCGTCGGGCCGGCCGGCGGCAGGGCGCCGTGGGCGCGCATCACCAGGTGGCACGCCTCCCGCATGTCCTGGCGCAGGTCGTGGTGGAGCACGGCGGACAGGCGCCTCTCGCGCAGCAGGCGGGTGTTGTCCTGGTCGAGGTCGTGCGCGATGAACACCGCGCACTCGCGGCCCAGGTCCTCGAACGCCCGCAGGGTGGCGATGTTGCCGCCGCCGATCGAGTAGACCGCGCGGATCTCCGGGTCGCGCTCGAGGGCGGCCCGGACCAGGTCGTACTGCGTGGCGTCCAGGCCCTGTCCCCCGGCGATCTCCACCAGTGTCCGGCGCGGACGGCCGGCCCGCATGGCGCTGCGGAAGCCCATCTCGCGCTCCTCCTCGTTGCGGAAGAAGCCGCTGCTGAGGCTGGTGAGCACATTGCCGGGCCGGTCGCCCAGCCACTGGCCCATCAGGTACGCGGCCGTGGCGCCCGCCGCCCGGTTGTCGCTGCCGACGTAGGCGAGGCGGGCGCCGGCGGGCAGGTCGGTGACCAGGGTGACGACCGGGATGCCGGCCGCCACCAGCCGGCCGGCGGCCGCGGTGACCTCGGGGACGTCCGGGGCCTTGAGGATCACGCCCTGCGAGCCGCGCCGCGCGATCCGGTCGAGGACGGCGACCTGTTCACGCACCGGGCCGGTCTCGCGGAAGTGGAAGCGGGAACGCACCACGGCCGGGTGCAGGGACGGCAGTTCGGCCTCCAGGGCGGCCCGTACGGCGCTGCTGAACCGCTCGGGCGCCTGCATCACGATGTCGACCATGAACGTGCGGCCCACCAGCCGGACCTGGGTGCGCTGCCGGTCGAGGTCGGCGATGGCCCGGTGCACCTCCTGCGCGGTGTTCTCCCGCACCCCGCCCCGGCCGTTGAGCACCCGGTCGACGGTGGCCTCGCTCAGCCCGGCCTGACGTGCGATCTCGCGGATCGGGAAGGGGTGGCCCACGCGCGCTCCTTGAGGGGTTTTTGATGGCTCGCTGCCGGTTGAGTGATGGCTTTGTACTGACAACAATGACAGGACCGACCAGGGCCGTACAGCCTTGTGACCTCGTGGCGGAGTCCGCCGACGACCGTCCCGTGGCCCAGCCGCCCGACGACCGAAAGGACGACGATGTCCTCCGCCTCCGCACACCGCCGTTCCTGGCTGTCCGAGCAGGACTGCGACCTCGACTCCTTCCGCGCGCTCGTCGAGCGCGACACCGATCTCGCCGACTATCCGCACGCCTCCTCGGTGGAGCGGAACGTCCTCCTCTACGACGCCGAACGGCTGCGCGAGGCCGGCGACCGCCGTGCCGTGCAGGCCGAGCTGGCCCGCGCTCTGGAGGACGGCCCCGGCATCGTGGCGTTCCGGGGCGCCTTCCCCGACACCTCGGTGGTCGACCGGGCCACGGCCGTCTTCCACGCCCTGATCGCCCGGCAGCACGCCTCGGGCGCCACCGCCGGGGACCACTTCGCCAAGCCGGGCGCCAACGACCGGGTGTGGAACGCCCTGGAGAAGGCGGCCCTGCACGATCCGGAGGCGTTCGCCGACTACTACGCCAACGACGTCCTGGCGCTGGTCGGCGAGGCCTGGCTCGGCC
Organism: Streptomyces sp. JNUCC 63; assembly: GCF_054366325.1. Taxonomy (NCBI): domain Bacteria; kingdom Bacillati; phylum Actinomycetota; class Actinomycetes; order Kitasatosporales; family Streptomycetaceae; genus Streptomyces; species Streptomyces sp. JNUCC 63. The sequence continues at coordinate 951,223 of NZ_CM135963.1, forward strand.
CCGGCTACCAGGTCACCTCGCAGATCAACGTGGTCAACCCGGGCGGCGCGGCCCAGACCGTGCACCGTGACTACCACCTCGGCTTCCTGACCAACGAGGTCGCCGCCGCCTACCCGGCACACGTCCACCGCCTCTCCCCCGCGCTGACCCTCCAGGGCGCGGTCGCCCACTGCGACATGCCGGTGGAGTCCGGGCCGACGATGTACCTGCCGCACTCGCAGCGCTACGAGCCGGGCTACCTGGCCTGGCGGCTGCCCGCGTTCCAGGAGTACTTCGAGGCCCACCACGTGCAGCTGCCGCTGGCCAAGGGCGACGCCGTCTTCTTCAACCCGGCGCTCTTCCACGCCGCCGGGACGAACCGGTCGGCGGACATCCGGCGCATGGCCAACCTGCTCCAGGTCTCCTCCGCCTTCGGACGCGCGATGGAGACCGTGGACCGCGAGGCCGTGGCGAACGCGGTCTTCCCGGTGCTGCTCAAGCGCAAGGCCGAGGGCGTGGACGACGCGTGGCTGGAGCGGGTCGTCGCCGCGAGCGCCGAGGGCTACCCCTTCCCCACCAACCTCGACAACGACCCGCCGGTCGACGGTCTGGCCCCGCCCTCCCAGGCGGACGTCGTACGGCGGGCGGTGCGTGAGGAGTGGACACCGGACGCCCTCCGCGACGAGCTGCGGGCCGGCGCCGAGCGACGCGAGAGCTGAGGCCGGGGATTCTCATGGGACTTCTCAAGGGACAGCCCGGCGGGCTGCTCGAGGGCAAGGTCGTCCTGGTCAACGGCGGCAGCCAGGGCGTGGGGGCCGCGATCGCGCGGGCCGCCGTCCGGGAGGGCGCCGTGGTGGCCGTGACGGGCCGGCGGCCGGAGCCAGGCGAGGCGCTGGTGGCGGAGCTGACGGCCGCCGGGGGCGAGGCGCTGGTGGCGGAGCTGACGGCCGCCGGGGGCGAGGCGGTGTTCGTACGGGCCGACCTCGCCGACGCCGAGCAGGCCAAGGGCTCGGTGGCCCAGGTGGTCGCGGCGTACGGCCGTATCGACTGCCTGGTGAACTCGGCGGGACTGACCTCGCGCGGGACGCTGCCTGACACCACGCCCGAGCTGTTCGACGCGCACGTCGCGATCAACCTCAAGGGGCCGTTCTTCGCGATGCGGGCGGCGGTGGCGGACATGGTGGCCCGCAAGGCGCCCGGCACGATCGTCAACATCATCACGTCCTCGGCGCACGGCGGTCAGCCCTTCCTCGCGCCCTGCGTCGCCGCCAAGGCCGGACTGATCGGGCCGCCCCTCCCCCACGCTCGCCTTCGCTCCCGCGGGGGCACCCCCATCGCCGCGCACGCCCACCGCTTCGACCGGGTCCGGATCAACGGCCTGAACATCGGCTGGACCGCGACCGAGGGCGAGGACGCCACCCAGCGCGCCTTCCACGGCGCCGGCGACGACTGGCGGGAGCAGGCCGCGGCACGGCTGCCGATGGGCAGGCTCGGCCGGCCGGACGAGATCGCCGACTTCGTCGTCCTCCTGCTGCCGGAGCGGTCGGGGGTGGTCACCGGTTCGGTGATCGACTGGGACCAGAACGTCCTCGGCGCGCTCGACTGAGCGCACCGGAGTCGGCCCTTCCGGGGCCCCGCGGCAACGGAACAGCAATCACACACAAGGAGCAGCGGAGCACATGCGCATCGGAATCCTCGGCCTCGGCCGTATCGGCGCCTTCCACGCCGAGACCCTGTCCGGACTCGACGCGGTCACCTCGCTCGTCGTCGCCGACCCGTTCGTGGACGCCGCCAAGGCCGCCGCCGAGCGGTTCGGGGCTCAGGTGGCCGACTCGCCCGAGGCGGTCCTGGCCGCCGGGGTGGACGGCATCGTCGTGGCCGCCGCGACCGACGCCCACCCGGCGTTGATCCTCGCCGCCGTCGAGGCGGGCGTGCCCGTCTTCTGCGAGAAGCCCGTGGCCCGCACCATGGCGGAGGGCGTCGAGGTGCTCAAGGCGGTCCAGGGCGGCGACGTACCCGTGCAGATCGGCTACAACCGCCGCTTCGACGCCGGTTTCGTCGCCGCCCGCGCCGCCGTGCGCGCCGGTGAGCTGGGCAAGCTGCACACCGTGCGGTCGACCACCCTCGACCCGGCGCCGCCGCCGGCCGCGTACGTCGCCGCCTCCGGGGGCATCTTCCGGGACTGCTCGGTGCACGACTTCGACATCATCCGCTGGGTGACCGGGCGGGAGGTGACCGAGGTCTACGCCGTCGGCGGCAACCGGGGCGCCGACTACATCAAGGAGGCCGGCGACGCCGACACCACCGGCGCGGTCCTCACCCTGGACGACGGCACGATCGCGGTGGTGTCCAACAGCCGCCACAACGCCCGCGGCTACGACGTCCGCATGGAGCTGCACGGCTTCGAGGACTCCCTCGCGGTCGGCCTGGACGACAAGCTGCCGCTGCGTTCCGTCGAGCCGGGCGTGACCTTCCCGGCCGGCACCCCGCACGACTTCTTCATGGACCGCTTCACCGACGCCTACCGCGCCGAACTCACCGCCTTCACCGAGGTCGTGGCCGGGCGGCTGCCCTCGCCGTGCACGGTGGCGGACGCGCTGGAGGCCGGGTGGATCGCGGAGGCGTGCACGCTGTCGCTGCGGGAGCACCGGCCGGTGCGTATCGAGGAGGTCCGGATCGGCTGACCCCGCCGGGGCGGGCCCGCACGGTCAGCCGTGCGGGCCCGCGTCGCGGGATCAGCCCCAGTCGCCGCCGAAGTCGCCCCCGCCGTCCGACCCGAAGTCACCGAAGCCGCCCGCGAAGTCGGAGGCACTGAAGTCCGCCCCGGAGAACTCGCCGCCCTCCGGCAGATCCGGAGCGGAGGGGAAGGGCTCGCCGGAGGAGGCGAACGCGGAGGGTGCGCTGAGCATGCTGCCCAGCAGTGTGCCGGCGAGCAGGCCGCCGACCATCGCGCCCGCGCCGCCGAAGTAGCCGCCCGCCCACGGCGCGTACGCCGGACCGGCGTTCCAGTACGGCTGGGCGCCCTGGCCGGTGCCGACCATCCGCGTCATCGGCTCCTCGCCCTGGCCGACCCGTACGGCGTCCTCCGCGCAGGCGGGCACCATGCGCGGCGCGCCGCCCGGCGGGCACCAGTTCACATCGCTGGTCGAGGGGCCGTGGCGAGGGTCGAAGAAGCAGGGCACACGGCGCTCGGGCAGCGGGGCTCCACTGCGGCGGGCGGCCAGCGTGGCCAGGGCGAAGCGGCCGTCGGCGAGTGTGACGGTCACCGGCTGCACGTCCTGCGGCTCGGCGGCGGCGGCCATCTGCTGTTTGGCCCGCTCGTAGGCGTCCAGGGCGTAGGCGTAGTCGCCCCGCATCTCGTCGGTGGCGCCCGGCTCGGACGGGGAGAAATCCAGCCGGTCCAGTTCCTCGCCGAAGGCGGTGATGTCCTCGTCCACCACCACCCGCAACGCCTCCAGCTCCGCGCGCTCGGCCTCCCGCCGCTTCTTCGCCCGCCGGTGCAGCGCGTATCCGCCCCCGACCGCCGTGGCCGCGAGCAGGCCGCCGACCATCAGCCCGCCATTGCCGGAGCCGCCCTCACCGCTGTCCTGCCAGGACGCCGGGGCATGCCCCTCGGCCTGCTTGACGGCCTGGTCGACGAACGCGTTCAGCTGCGCCTCCGCGTCCGAGGCGTAGGAGCGCTGCACCGCTCCCCGCAGGTTGTCGACGGCACTCACCGACATCACCTGACGGTCCGCCTTGGCGTTGAACAGCTCTCCCAGGCGCACGGCGTACACCCCGCTGATGCCGGTGAGCGACCGCACATCCCGCATCAGGGACGCCTGCGGGTAATCGGAGGACCGGGGCAGCACCGCCACGAAGACCGGCTTGTCGGCGGCCTCGATCCTCGAAGCGAGCTTGTCCGCCGCGGACTTCGGCAACTGGTCCGCCGCACGCGGGTCGACGTACACCGGTCCCTTCCTGAACGCTTCCGCCACGGCCCCGGTACCGGTGCCCGTGGCCGCGGACGCGCCGGAAGCCGGCAGGGCCATTCCCACCAACACGGTCACGCCGAGCGCGGCGAAGACCCGTGTGAAGCGAGCCCATGGAGAAGCAGGCATGAAAGAGACCTCCCTGTGAGGGATCGACCGCGTCCGCCGTTCCGGTACGGCATCCTCGCACGGAGGGAACGAACAGCCACCCCAGCACTTTTACAATTGCGCAACAAAGCAAGTATGCCAGACGGTTCATCACCCGTGGGCGAGGCGAAGGCCGGCGGTCAGGGGTCGGTGACGCGTACCGGGGCAGTCCCTCCTCACGGAGTCGGCCGATGCTGCCGACCCCGAGCAACTGCACGGCGCGGCGCACTTCCTCGCCCAGCAGACGGATCGCCTCCGCCACCCCGTGCTCATCCCCGGCACCGAGACCGTACAGGTACGGCCGGCCCACCAGGACGCTGTCCGCGCCGAGGGCCGGAGCGGTGACGACGTCCGTGCCCCGCCGGGTCCCGGGATCTTCGGGGCCCCTCACCGGACCGCGATCCCCGAAGCCAAGGACATGATGGAATACCGCAGGACCTGAACCTCGATCCACCGTGTGATCACCGGTCGGCGTGAGGGCCGGGAACGAAGAGGTGCCTTGTGACCTGCGATGATGAGAGTTCTCTACGCTCACATCAGGCACGATCAGCAAGGCACCTCTCGAGTGAAATTGTTCCACAGCCCGGCGCGGGTGTTCGCCGCGTTCGACGAGCCGAATCTCATCGCGCATGCCGGACTGGTCCCGGTGATCCGGCTGGCCGAGCGGTGCGGCCTGCCGGCCCTGGTCGCCGAGAAGGTCAAGCTGACCGGCGCGAAGAACGGCGCCGGGACGGCCGCCGACGCGAAGGCGATGAGCGTCGTGGGAGGCATGGTGGCCGGCGCGGACTCCATCGACGACCTGGATGTGCTGCGGCACGGCGGGCTGCCGAAACTCTTCGCAGGGGTGCGGGCACCGTCCACGCTCGGCACGTTCCTGCGTGCCTTCACCTGGGGACACGTGCGTCAACTGGAGGCGGCGGTACGCGCGTTCACCTGCAATCTGGCCGCCCACACGGGCTTCGTCCCGAAGGGGGACGAGGTGGTGTTCGTCGACATCGACTCCAAGGTCAAGCAGGTCTACGGCCCGGCCAAGCAGGGCGCCTCCTTCGGCTACACCAAGGTCCGCGGCCTCCACTTCCAGATCGTCACCGTCAAGACCGCCACCTGCGCGCCGGTCATCGTCGCAACAAGGCTGCGCAAGGGCTCGGCGGGCTCCGGCAAGGGCGCCGCCTCGCTGCTGCGCGAGGCCCTCGCGGCGGTGCGGTCCATGGGCATCACCGCACAGATCATCGTCCGCGCGGACTCCGCCTACTTCTCCCACAAGGTCGTGGACGCCTGCCGCAAGGCCGGCGCCCGCTTCTCCCTGGCCGTCGCGGTCACCAAGACGATCCGCGTAGCCATCGAGACGATCGATCCCGACGCCTGGAGATCGATCAAGTACACCGACGCGATCTGGGACGACGAGGAGGAACGCTGGATCTCCGACGCAGAGATCGCCGAGATCGGCTTCACCGCGTTCACCAGCAAGAAGAAGGCCTTCCGCGCCACCGCCCGGCTCATCGTGCGCCGCGTGAAACGGCTGAACCCCAAGACGGTCCCCGACGGGCAGAGCGAACTGTTCGCCGTCTGGCGCCACCACGCGATCTTCACCGACAGCGTCTTCGTCCTCACCGACGCCGAGCCCATGCACCGCGCTCACGCCGCGGTGGAACAGGTCTTCGCCGACCTGGAGGACTCCGCCCTGGCCCACCTGCCCTCGGGGAAGTTCACCGCGAACGCGGCCTGGCTCACCCTGGCGGCAGCCGCCTACAACCTCACCCGCGCCGCCGGCCACCTCACCTCCACCTTCCACGCACGGGCCCGGACCGGCACCATCCGCCGCCACCTGATCACCGTCCCGGCCCGCATCGCCCGCCCAGGACGACGCCTCGTGCTGCACCTGCCCCAACACTGGCGCTGGGCCGACGACTTCATCGGCCTGTGGACCGCCACCGGCCAGCGCATGCAGACCTGAGCAGCCAGACCCCGCCGTCCACCCACGACCTGGAAGACCTCGGAGAACCCGCCACCGGAACGGCCATCCGGAACCCCGCCCTGCCCCAAACCGAAAACCCACCCCGAAAAGCAATCACACTGCGCGATCAAAAATCACGCGGTGGATCGAGGCTGAATACCGGCTCTCCGCCGGTCCTCGTCGGCTTCGAACTCCCCAAGGGCCACTACCCCAACCGGCGTGCGGCGGGGCTGCCGGACTACGCCCCCCGCCAGATGTTGGCGTACGCCGCCTCCTCGATGGCGCGGCGTTGGCGTACCGCCTCCAGTTCCATGACCGCGTCGTGGACGGCGGCGAGCACGGTGAGGACCGCGTCGTCCGTGACGCCGGGTTCCTCGCCGGCCGGATCGGCGCGGATGCCGACGGCCGCCGCCAGGGTGAGGAGCACCGGTTCGTCGGCCGCCCAGCGGTAGGTCGCGCGGCGTCGGGCCTCGGTGTCGGTGAGGACCGGGCGGCCGCCGCGGAGGGGCAGCCATCGGCGGCGTTCCCAGGTGATCTGGCCCTCGTGCTCCAGGGCGGTCAGGTACGCGGAGGTCAGGCCGCGGCCGCGGCGCCAGAGCCAGTCCTGAAGGGTTTCGTACGGCACCTGCCGCGCCAGCGAGGAGGCGGCCTCGTCCAGCAGGCGGTCGCCGAGTTCCGGTTGCAGCCGTGGGACGATGCGGTCGCCGTCCAGGGTCAGGACCTCGGCCCGCAGCAGGTCGTACGCCTCGGCGCCGGCCAGGGCCAGCGACAGGTCCCCGCGCTCCAGCGGGCGGCTCGGTTTCCTGTCCAGGGCGATGATCATCAGGTCACGCGCTGTGCTCATGATGCGGCTCCTCGTCGAGGACGCGCCCGCCTGCCGACGCTCGTGCTTGCCGTACGGCCCCGACTCTAGCGCGGCCACGGGCGTGTCACCCGTACAGCGCCGGGCGTTCCACCAGGTCCACCTCCACCCGGCCGCCCTCCGTCAGGGACCGTACGCCCGCTTCGCAGACGGCGGCTGCCGCGTAGCCGTCCCAGGCGGTGGGGCCGGTGACCTCGCCGCGGCGGGTGGCGTCGACCCAGGTCTGGACTTCGCGGTCGTAGGCGGCGGCGAAGCGTTCGAGGTAGTCCTGGGCGATGGTGCCGCCCCAGCGGCCGGCCATGTGGGTGATCATGGCGTGGCCGTCGCCGACGCGGGCCGTGCCGCGTTCGCAGACGACCTCGGCCCGGACCTGGTAGCCGAAGCCGCAGTTGACGAAGATCTCCACGTCGGCGATCGCCCCGCCGGCTGTTTCGAAGACGATGAACTGCGGGTCCTGGATGCCACCCGGGGCGTTTCCGGACGGGGTGGGGCGCAGGACCGTCACCGCCGTGATCTCCTGGCCGAGCAGCCAGCGGGTGACGTCCATCTCGTGCACGACCGAGTCCCTGATCAGCATGTCGCCGGTCCAGCCGGGCGGGCTCGCCACGTTGCGGTGGCGGTGGTGCAGCAGCAGGGGTCGGCCCAGCTGGCCTGTTCGCAGCAGCTGTTCGAGCTTGAGGTACTCGGTGTCGTAGCGCCGCATGAAGCCGACCTGGACGCGCCGCCGGCCCAGCCTCTGCTCGGCTTCGAGCACGCGCAGGGCGGAGGCGGCGTCCGGGGTGAGCGGCTTCTCGCACAGGACGGGCAGGTCGCGGGCGAGGGCCGCGAGCAGTGCCGCCTCGTGGGCCGCGCCCGGCGAGGCGATGAGCACCGCGTCGACGTCGGCCGCCGCCATCGCCGCGGCCGGGTCGGTGTGGGCGGTGCAGCCCTCGACGCGGGCCGCGACGGCCTTGGCGCGTTCCGCGTCGACGTCGACGACGGCGCTCACCCGGGCCCCGCTGATGACCTCGTGGATGCGCCGCACATGGTCGGCGCCCATCCGGCCGGCGCCGATGACGGCGACGTTCAGAGTCGATGACGTCGACGATGTCGATGACCGGGCCATGGTGGTCCCCCCTCGGGATGTCAGGCGCCGCAGGACCTCAGGAACTTGCGGGTGCGCACCGCGATGGGCAGTGGCTTGTCCGGCTCGCACGGGTACATGTCCTGCTCGACGATCGCGAACAGGTCCACGCCGAGCTTCTGCGCGGCCACGAGGACGGGCTCCAGCTCCGGTACGCCGCCGGGCGGCTCGCACATCACGCCGCGCTGGACCGCCGGCCCGAAGGGCACCTCGCCTGCCACCACGTCGGCGAGGATGTCCGGGTCGACCTGCTTGAGGTGCAGGTAGCCGATGCGCTCGCCGTAGGTCTCGATCAGCTTGACGCTGTCGCCGCCGCAGTAGGCGTAATGCCCGGTGTCCAGGCACAGGTTGACCAGGTCGGAGTCGGTGGAGTCCAGGAAGCGTTCGACGTGGGGCTCGGTGTCGATGTGGGTGTCGGCGTGCGGGTGCACGACGATGTCGAGGCCGTACGTCTCCCTGACCTCGCGCCCGAGCCGTTCCATGCCCCGGGTCAGGTGCCCCCACTGCTCGGAGGTCAGCTCGGGCGCCTCCAGGATCTCGGCGGTCTTGTCGTCCCGCCAGAAGGAGGGGATGACGACCAGGTGCCCCGCGCCCATCGCCCGGGTGAGGGCGGCGACCTGGCTCACGTGTTCCCAGGTGGACTCCCACACCGACGGGCCGCGGTGCAGGCCGGTGAAGACCGTGCCCGCCGAGACCTTCAGGTTCCGCTTGTTCACCTCGTCGGTGAGCCGGGCCGGGTCGGTCGGCAGGTAGCCGTAGGGGCCGAGCTCGATCCAGGAGTAGCCGGCCTCGGCGACCTCGTCGAGGAAGCGCTGCCAGGGCACCTGCTGGGGGTCGTCGGGGAACCAGACGCCCCAGGAGTCGGGGGCGGAGCCGACCCGGATGCGGTCCAGCACGGGGGCCATGTCAGGACTTCCCTTCCGAAGATGCCGGTGCGGGCGCGGGCGCGGGTGCGGGCGCGGTCGGCGCGGCGAGGTCCTCCGCCTCGGGGAGCTCCTCGACGTCGACGCCGCTGACCTGCGACAACTCGTGCTTGAGAGCGGCGAGTTCGGCGCCGCCGGCCATGTGGTTGGTCAGCTCCTCGAGGGTGACCTCGCTGCGCGCGGCGGAGAGTTCCAGGGTGCCCAGGCGCAGCACGCTGAAGTGGTCGCCGACCATGTAGGCGTGGTGGGGGTTGTGGGTGATGAAGATGACGCCGAGGCCGCGGTCGCGGGCGGCGGCGATGTACTTGAGGACGACTCCGGACTGCTTGACGCCGAGGGCGGCGGTGGGCTCGTCCAGGATGAGGACGCGGGCGCCGAAGTGGACGGCGCGGGCGATGGCCACGCACTGGCGCTGGCCGCCGGAGAGGGTGCCGATGGGCTGTTCCAGGTCGTCCAGGACGATGCCCATGTTGCGCAGTTCCTCGTCCGCGGTCTTCTTCATGCGGGCGATGTCGAGGCGGCGTACGGGCCAGGGACCCTTGGTCAGCTCGGAGCCGAGGAAGAAGTTCCGCCACACCGGCATGAGGGGAACGGTGGCGAGGTCCTGGTAGACGGTGGCGATGCCCTTGCCGAGGGCTTCGCGCGGGGTGGAGAAGCGGACCGGTTCGCCGTCGACGAGGAACTCGCCCTCGGTGTGCTGGTGCAGCCCGGAGATGATCTTGATGAGGGTGGACTTGCCGGCGCCGTTGTCGCCGAGTACGCAGGTGACCTTGCCGGGGTGGACGGCGAGGTCGACGCCGTGCAGGGCGCGGATGTTGCCGTAGGACTTGCCGGTGCCGCGGAGTTCGACGACGGGCCGGTCCTCCTCGGGCGGGGTGTCCTTGAGGACGGCGCCGTGGGCCGCGGTGTTGTCGGTGGTCATGTCGGTCACCTCCGGGTCGCCGTGCGCTGGACCCACAGATTGATGAGGACGGCGCCGAGCAGCATCACGCCGAGGAAGGCCTTGAACCAGTCGGGGTTCCAGCCGGCGTAGACGATGCCCTGCTGCACCATGCCGAACATGAAGGCGCCGAAGACGGGGCCGATCGCGGAGCCGTAGCCGCCGGTGAGCAGGCAGCCGCCGATGACGGCCGCGGCGATGTAGATGAGCTCCTGGCCGACGCCCTCGCCGGACTGCACGGTGTTGAAGGAGAACAGCTGGTGCATGCCGACGAACCAGGCGCCGAAGCCGACCAGCATGAACAGGCTGATCTTGGTGAAGGTGACGGGGACGCCGACCGCGCGGGCGGACTCCTTGTTGCCGCCGACCGCGAAGATCCAGTTGCCGTACTTGGTGCGCAGCAGCACCCAGGTGGCGAGGGCCGCGAAGACCAGCCACCACACGACGGTGATCTTCACCGTCACGCCGCCGATCTCGAAGGACGACGCGAAGATCGCCTTGGCCTGGTCGAAGCCGTCCATGTTGCTGACGTCGTCGGTGGCGACGTTGCCGGTGACCAGCTTGGTCACGGCGAGGTTCACGCCCTGGAGGATCAGGAAGGTGCCCAGGGTGACGAGGAAGCTCGGCAGTCCGGTCCTGACCAGCATCCAGCCGTTGAACAGGCCGACCGCGAGCGACACGATCAGGGCGACGACCACCCCGACCCAGATGTTCATCGTCAGCTGGTAGCTGAGCATGCTGGCGGTGAGCGCCGAGGTGATCACGGCGACGCCGGCCGACAGGTCGAACTCGCCGCCGATCATCAGCAGGGCCACCGGGAGTGCCATGATCCCGATGGTCGAGGACTGGTACAGGATGTTCGCCATCGAGCCGCCGTCGCGCACCGGCGGCGCCATGACGAGGAAGAAGACGAACACGGCGACGGCGCCGAGGAAGACGCCCACCTCCGGGCGGGCGAGCAGTCGCAGCGCCAGCGGACGCCGCACGGTGCGGCCGTCGGTCTGCCGGGAGCCGGGAGCCGGCGGTGTGGCCACCGCCGGCGCGGCCTGCTGGGTCATGTCACTCACCGAGTGCCCTTCGCGGCGAACGCGGCGACCTTGTCGACGTTGGACTTGTCGACGAAGGCGGGACCGGTCAGCACCGGCTGCTCGCCGCCGCCGCTGTAGTTGCCGTTGTTCTTGAACAGCCACAGGGAGTCGACCGCGAGGTAGCCCTGCAGGTAGGGCTGCTGGTCGACGGCGAACTCGATGGTGCCCTTCTGGATGGCGCCGGTGAGGTCCTTGTTGAGGTCGAAGGTGGCGATCTTCGCCTTGCTGCCGGCGTCGCCCACCGACTGCACCGCGGTCATGGCGATGGGGGCGCCCAGGGTGGCCACGTAGTCGATGCCGCTGTCCTGCTTGAGCTTGGCGGTGATGGTCGACTTCACCGACGGCATGTCGGTGCCGTTGACGTACAGGATCTGGGTGGAGCCCTTGAACGTCTTCTTCAGGCCGTCGCAGCGCTGGGTCAGGCCGACGTTGCCCTGCTCGTGGATCACACAGACGGTCTTCTTGGCACCGACCTCGTTGAGCTTCTTGCCGAACGCCTCGCCCGACACGGACTCGTCCTGGCCGAAGAACGACATCAGACCGAGCTGCTGCCAGTCGCCCATGCCGGAGTTGAGGCCCACCACGGGTATGCCGCTGCTCTCGGCCTTGGCCAGGACGCTCTTCATCGCGTCCGGCTTGGCGAGGGTGACGGCGATGCCGTCGACCTTCTGGTCGATCGCGTTCTGCACCAGGCTGGCCTGGTTGCCGGCGTTGGGGTCGGCGGAGTAGACGAGCTTGATGTTGTCCTTGGCGGCGGCGGCCTCGGCGCCCTTGCGGACGATGTCCCAGAAGGTGTCGCCGGGGCCCTGGTGCGTGATCAGCGCGACCGTCATCCGGGGCGTGGTGGCCTTGCCCGCCGAGGCGGCGCTCCCGCCCTCCTCGGACTTCTTTCCGCCCGAGCCGCTGGAGCAGCCGGCGAGGGTCAGGGCCGCTGCCGCGGCCACGGCCACGGCGGGGGCGAGCCTGCGGGAGCGAGAAGAGCGGCGGTCCATCTGTCCTGCACCTCATTGCGTTACGGGAAAGGAAGGAATCGGGACGTTCCGGTGGCCCGGAGCCGGTAAGGACGGATCCGGGCCGTGTGCCGCTTGCGCGGCTGTTGCGTTGGGACCGGATCCAATCCGCTGGCGCGTCCGCTGTCAATACTTTGTTAAGACATCAGTTCAGGAGCTAGTCCGAATGTAAGTACAAACTATTGACAGTGTGGCCCTCGGAGTCCTACATCTGGGAGACGACAGGCCCCGGGATCCGCGTCCGCACCGTCGCAAGGCCCCCTGGGAACCGCACCCAGCCCAGCTCAAGGAGCTTCGCACATGGCCGAGTCGGCTCAGCCTTTCGATTTGATCACGATGGGACGCATCGGCGTCGACCTCTATCCCCTGCAGTCCGGCGTACCCCTGGCGCAGGTGGAGACCTTCGGCAAGTTCCTGGGCGGTTCGGCCGCCAACGTGGCCGTCGCCGCGGCCCGGCTCGGCCGCTCCTCCGCGGTCATCACCCGCACCGGCGACGACCCCTTCGGCACCTATCTGCACGAGGCTCTGAAGGGCTTCGGCGTCGACGACCGCTGGGTCACGCCGGTCGCGCAGTACCCGACCCCGGTGACCTTCTGCGAGATCTTCCCGCCGGACGACTTCCCCCTGTACTTCTACCGCCGGCCCAAGGCCCCGGACCTGGAGATCCACACCGACGAGCTGGACTTCTCCGCCATCCGGGCGGCCCGGATCTTCTGGATCACCGGCACCGGTCTGAGCGAGGAGCCCAGCCGCTCCGCCACGCTGGCCGCCCTCGAGGCGCGTGACAAGGCGGGCATCACGGTGTTCGACCTCGACTGGCGGCCGATGTTCTGGCGGGACCCCGACCAGGCCCGCCCGCACTACGCCGAGGCGCTGCGGCACGCCACCGTGGCCGTCGGCAACGTCGACGAGTGCGAGATCGCCACCGGCGTGCGCGAACCCGAGGCCTGCGCCGAGGCGCTGCTGGCGGCCGGGGTGGAGCTGGCCGTCGTCAAGCAGGGCCCCAGGGGTGTCCTCGCGGTGCACCGGGACGGCACCCGCGCCGAGGTCCCGCCGGTGCCCGTCGAGGTCGTCAACGGCCTCGGCGCCGGGGACGCCTTCGGCGGCTCCCTCTGCCACGGACTGCTGTCCGGCTGGGACCTGACGAGAACCATGCGGTACGCCAACGCCGCCGGCGCCCTCGTCGCCTCCCGTCTCGCCTGCTCCTCCGCGATGCCCACCGAGGCGGAGGTCGACGACCTCCTCGCGCGAGCAACTCCCTGAACGGAGCTTCCTCTTGACCCTCAGCATCCCCGACCTGACCGCGGTCCGGGCCCGGCATCCCGAGGCCGTCGCCGAGGCGGCCGCGCGCCGGGTGCGCCGCCCGCTGATCGGCGACAGCGGCAGGCTGATGATCGTGGCCGCCGACCACCCCGCGCGCGGGGCGCTCGGCGTCGGCGACCGCAGACTCGCCATGGCCAACCGCGCCGACCTGCTCGAGCGCCTGTGCGTCGCGCTGTCGCGGCCCGGCGTCGACGGGGTGCTCGCCACCGCCGACATCCTGGAGGACCTGCTGCTCCTCGGGGTGCTCGACGGCAAGGTCGTCATGGGCTCGATGAACCGCGGCGGCCTCGCGGGCGCGTCCTTCGAGATGGACGACCGCTTCACCGGCCACCGGGCCCGCGACATCGCCCGGCTCCGCTTCGACGCGGGCAAGCTGCTGCTGCGTATCGACTACGACGACCCGGGGTCGCTGACCACCATGGAGTCCACCGCGCGGGCCGTCGACGAGATGGCGGAGCTGCGGCTGCCGGTGTTCGTCGAGCCGTTCATCTCGCGCCGGGTCGACGGCAAGGTCTCCAACGACCTGTCCGCCGAGGCGGTCACCCGCTCCATCGCCATCGCCTCCGGTCTGGGCGGCACCTCCGCCTACACCTGGCTGAAACTGCCCGTCACCGAGAACCCGGACGACATGGCCGAGGTGCTGCAGACCTCCACGCTGCCGGTCGTGCTGCTCGGCGGCGAGGTCGGCCGCGACCAGGAGGGCGCCTACGAGCGCTGGCGCAGGGCCCTCAGGCTCCCCACCGTCCAGGGCATGGTCGTCGGCCGGTCGCTGCTGTACCCCGCCGAGGGCAGTGTGGAGACCGCGGTCGACACCGCCGTGGGCCTGCTGTGACCGGGCCCGCCGTACCCGAACGCGCCGTACCCGAACGCGCCGTACCCGAACGCGCCGTACCCGAACGCGCCGTACCCGAACGCGCCGTACCCGAACGCGCCGTTCCCGAACGCGCCGTGTCAGAACGCGCCGTGTCAGAACGCGCCGTGACCGCCGTGACAAGGAGGCATCCCGTGACCAGCCCCTACCACCTCCCCGCCGGCAAGGCGCTCGGCGGCCCCTACGTCGTGGACGTCGGCCCCGAGTCCGCCGGCTGGGGCCACTCCAGCCTGCGGATCCTGGAGCTGCCGCCGGGCGGGTCGCACACCTTCGACACCGGCGACAGCGAGTGGATCGTGCTGCCGCTCAGCGGGGGCTGCACGGTCGACGCCACCGACGACTTCGGTGCGGAGACCTTCCGACTGACCGGCCGCGACAGCGTGTTCAGCGGCGTGAGCGACTTCGCGTACGTGCCGCGCGACGCCCGTACGACCGTCTCCTCCACCGGAGGCGGACGCTTCGCGCTCACCGGTGCCCGCTGCACCCGGCGGCTGCCCGCCCGCTACGGTCCGGCCGCCGGCGTACCGGTGGAGCTGCGCGGCACCGGGAACTGCTCCCGCCAGGTCAACAACTTCGGCGCCGCCGGCGTCTTCGAGGCCGACAAGCTGATCGCCGTGGAGGTCCTCACCCCGGGCGGCAACTGGTCCTCCTTCCCGCCGCACAAGCACGACGAGCACCGGCCGGGCGAGGAGTCGGTCCTGGAGGAGATCTACTACTTCGAGTTCGCCTCCCACGACGGCACCCCCGGCCTCGGCTACCAGCGGGTCTCCCCGTCCGGGCCGGGCCGGGAGACGGACGTGCTGGCCGAGGTGCGCGACGGCGACGTGGTCCTGATCCCGGACGGCTGGCACGGGCCGTCGATGGCCGTGCCCGGCCACCACATGTACTACCTCAACGTCATGGCCGGCCCGGACGCCGAGCGCGCCTGGCTGATCTGCGACCACCCCGACCACGCCTGGGTCCGCGACACCTGGCCCGAGCAGCCCGTCGACCCCCGGCTTCCCCTGTACACCGCCCCTTCCGCTCCGTCGTCCCCTTCCGCTCCGTCGTCCCAGTGAGGTCCACGATGAGTCACTCCACGACCCGTCTCACCGTCGCCCAGGCGCTGGTGCGGTTCCTCGCCGCCCAGTACGCCGAGCGGGACGGCGTACGGCACCGGCTGATCGCCGGCACCTGGGGCATCTTCGGCCACGGCAACGTGGCCGGCGTCGGACAGGCGCTGGTGGAGGCGGGCGAGGACGTCATGCCGTTCCACCAGGGCCGCAACGAGCAGGCGATGGTGCACGCGGCGGTCGGCTACGCCCGTCAGCGCGACCGCCTGTCCACACAGGCGGTGACGACGTCCATCGGCCCGGGCGCCACCAACCTCGTCACCGGCGCCGCCCTGGCCACCATCAACCGCCTGCCGGTGCTGCTGCTGCCCGGCGACTACTTCGCCACGCACACCGCCGACCCGCTGCTGCAGCAGCTGGAGCACCCGGGGGAGGCGGACGTGTCGGTCAACGACACCCTGCGCCCGGTCTCCCGCTACTTCGACCGGATCACCCGTCCCGAGGCCCTGATCCCCTCCGCGCTGAACGCGGTGCGGGTCCTGACCGACCCGGCCGAGACGGGCGCGGTCACCCTCGCCCTGCCGCAGGACGTGCAGACGGAGGCGTACGACTGGCCCGAGGAGTTCTTCGCCGAACGGGTGTGGCGGGTACGGCGCCCCGCTCCCGACCCGGCCGAACTCGCCGAGGCGGTACGGGCCGTACGGGCCGCCGAGCGCCCGTTGATCGTCGCGGGCGGCGGCGTGCACCACAGCGGGGCCGAGGACGCGCTGAAGGCCTTCGCCGGTGCCACCGGCATCCCGGTCGCCTCCACCCAGGCCGGCAAGGGCTCGCTGCGCCACGACCACCCGGCCGACCTCGGCGGCATCGGGCACACCGGCACGGCCGTCAGTGACGACCTCGCGCGCACCGCGGACCTGGTCATCGGGGTCGGCACCCGCTACACCGACTTCACCACGGCCTCCGGCACCCTCTTCCAGAACCCGGACGTCCGCTTCCTCAACCTCAACATCACCGCGTTCGACGCCCACAAGCTGGCGGCGACGACGCTCGTCTGCGACGCGCGGGCGGGGCTCACGGCGCTCACCGAGGCGCTGGCCGGGCACCGTGTGGACGGCGGGTACGAGGCCGAGTACCGGGCCGGCAAGGAGCGCTGGGAGCGGGTGGTCGAGGCGGCGTACCGCGCGGACGACGACAGCGCCGTACCGACGCAGACGCAGGTGCTGGGCGCGCTGGACGCGGTCGTGGGCGACGACGACGTGGTGATCAACGCGGCCGGTTCGCTCCCCGGCGACCTGCACAAGCTGTGGCGGGCCCGCTCGCCGCGCCAGTACCACCTGGAGTACGGCTACTCCTGCATGGGCTACGAGATCCCGGCCGCGATCGGCGTGCAGCAGGCCACGCCGGGCACGCCGGTGTGGGCACTGGTCGGCGACGGCACCTATCTGATGATGCCGACGGAGATCGTCACGGCCGTCCAGGAGGGCCTGCCGGTCAACGTGGTCCTGATCCAGAACCACGGGTACGCCTCCATCGGCGGCCTGTCGGAGTCGGTGGGCGCCGAGCGGTTCGGCACCGCCTACCGCTACCGCGCCGCCGACGGCACCTTCACCGGCGCCCCGCTGCCCGTCGACCTCGCCGCCAACGCCGGCAGCCTCGGCATGGAGGTGCTGCGCGCCAAGACGGTGGGCGAGCTGCGCCAGGCGCTGCGCGCGGCCCGCGCCTCCGACCGCCCGACCTGCGTGTACGTCGAGACGGACGCGAACAGTGCGGCCCCGGCCGCTCCCCCGGCCGAGGCCTGGTGGGACGTGCCGGTGGCCGAGGTGGCCTCCCGGGAGGCCGCCGTGACCGCCCGCGAGCGCTACGACCGCGAGGTGGCCGCCCGCCGCCGCCACCTGTGAACTGCCCCCGCCGACAGGCTGCCTGACGCCGCGCAACGCCTCACCCGACCCGAAAGGGGGTGCCCCCGTGGCGACGACCGGTGACCGCTCCCGTGCCGTGACCGCCTCCGCGCTCGATTCCCTGGACTTCGCCCTGGACCGGAGCAGTCCGGTGCCGCTGTACCACCAGTTCGCCCAGCAGCTGGAAGCGGCGATCGAGCGCGGGCTCCTCGCCCCGGGGAACCTCCTGGGGAACGAGATCGACCTGTCCGTACGCCTGGGCCTGTCCCGCCCCACGGTCCGCCAGGCCATCCAGTCCCTGGTCGACAAGGGGCTGCTGGTCCGGCGGCGCGGGGTGGGCACGCAGGTGGTGCACAGCCAGGTCAAGCGCCCCCTGGAGCTCAGCAGCCTCTACGACGACCTGGAGACGGCCGGGCAGGGCCCCACCACGCGCGTGCTGCGCAACGAGCGCGTGCCCGCGACCGCCGACGTGGCCTCCGCGCTCGGCCTCACCGAGGGCGGCGAGGTGACGGCGCTGGAGCGGCTGCGGTTCACGCACGGCCGGCCGGTGGCGTTCATGTGCAACTACCTGCCGGCCACGCTGCTCGAGCCGGACACCGCCCGGCTGGAGTCGACGGGTCTGTACCGGATGATGCGCTCGGCGGGCATCACCCTGCACAGCGCCCGCCAGACCATCGGCGCCCGCGCGGCCGGCGCCGAGGAGGCCGCCCGGCTCGACGAGAAGGAGGGCGCCGCCCTGCTCACCATGCAGCGCACGGCGTACGACGACACGGGACGGGCGGTGGAGTACGCGCGGCACGTGTACCGCGCGTCCCGGTACGCATTCGACTTCCAGCTGCTGGTGCGGCCGTGAACGCCTGCCTGAGCAAGGCCGATCATGCCTCCGCCATCCCCGTGGATTCGGCTCGGACGGCGGCCGGCTCGGTGACGCTCCTCGTGGACGACCAGGCCCTGGTCCGCGGCGGCTTCCGCTCCATTCTGGGCGGTCAGGAGGACATCGAGGTCGTCGGCGAGGCGGCCGACGGCGCGGAGGCGGTCGACAGTGCGCTGACCCTGCTGCCCGACGTCGTCCTCATGGACATCCGGATGCCGCGCATGGACGGGATCGAGGCGACCCGCCGCCTGCTGCGGGGCGGGCGCTGCCCGGCGCGGGTACTCATCCTCACGACCTTCGACGAGGACGAGTACGTCTGCCAGGCGCTGCGCGCCGGGGCGAGCGGCTTCCTGCTCAAGAGCGCACCGCCGCGCGAACTCGCCGGAGCCGTCCGCACGGTCGCCGCGGGCGAGGCGCTCCTGGCGCCGGAGATCACCCGGCGGATGATCGAGGAGTACGTACGCCGTCCGCGACCCGGCTCGGGTCGGCCCGCCGGGCTGGAGACGCTGACCCCGCGCGAGTTCGAGGTGCTGGGCCTCATCGCCCGCGGCCGCTCCAACGCGGAGATCGGCGCGGAACTCTTCCTGAGCGAGCCGACGGTCAAGACCCACGTGACCCGCATCCTCGCCAAGCTCGGCCTGCGCGACCGGGTCCAGGCCGTCGTCTTCGCCTACGAGTGCGGTCTCGTCCAGCCCGGCCACCGACCTCATGGGTGACCTCGTGTGCCGAGGCGTTGTCCAGCACCACCGTGCACGGCTTCGACCGTCGCCGGACGGGCGGGGCGCCGATGCCGTCCGCGGCCAGGGACAAGGCGAACGAATATCCCGGCACGTCCGTCGACCGACAAAGCGACTGGAGGCTGGAGGACAAACCGAGAAGCGGACCCGACCGGCTCCGGCGAACCCCTCCGCATCAGACACGGCCGAGATCGATCGGTGTCACCGGCGCACCGCGCTTCCGCACGTCGGCAAGGAGTTCGGGCAACTGCGGCGGCCACAGCGGCTCGGTGTCACCGGACAGATCCTCCGGTGACCACCATCGCCACCGGAGGATCTTGTCCGCGGCATATGAGGCGGCGAGATCACCAACTGGGTCCCGGTGGGGGCCATGCGCGAGGAAGACATGCTCGTGCCGGCGAACAGGAACACCGGCCCTGGTGAGGTCGTGCTCCCAAAGGCACAGCAGGGTGCCGTCCAGCTGGATGTCGATCCACCCGGTCTTCTCGCGCAACTCGCGCTCGGCGGCCTGCAGCGGGGTCTCACCCGGATCCGTCCCGCCGCCGGGCATCGCCCAGTGGACACCGACTTCCTCGTTGTCATACCGGAACGGGAAGAGCGACCCGGCCGGGTTCAGGACCGCGACTCCGGCTGCTTGTCCGGGTACCCGCATCGGGCCGGCCTGCCAGTGTCCCGCGCTCGCCGTCGAGCCCGACCGTGGCCGCCCGCCGACGCGGTCGAGGGCGCTGGTTCGCAGCCGGTGCCCGGCCATGACCAAGGGGATGTTTCGGATTCCTCCGAAACATCCCCTGATCTGTGACTCTTCCGAGTCGGGACGACAGGATTTGAACCTGCGACCCCTTGACCCCCAGTCAAGTGCGCTACCAAGCTGCGCCACGTCCCGGCGCGCTCACGTGCGGTGACCCGCGTGATCGCGTGAACGTCACTTTACCGCACCTCGGGGGCCAGGCCGAAAGCGGGCCGGGTGCGGGGGACAATCGGCGTATGAGCAGCACATCCTCCGACAGGCCGGCCGACTCGCGGGACCGGGACAGCGAGGGGCGGGCGCGCAACGCGCGGCCGCGGGACGGGCTGGGGCGGCCCTTGCCGTACGGCGCCGACGGCGTGCCCCGGCAGCCCGAGGGAGTGGTGCGCACGCCGCGGGAGACGGTCGTCGAGGCGCAGGCGCTGCTGGACGCGGGCAGGCCCTTCCACGCGCACGAGGTCTTCGAGGACGCCTGGAAGTCGGGGCCTCAGGCGGAGCGCGCCCTGTGGCGCGGGCTGGCTCAGCTCGCGGTGGGGCTCACGCACGCGGCCCGCGGCAATGTCACCGGTGGCGCCCGGCTGCTGCGGCGTGGGGCGGGGGCCGTGGAGGAGTGGGTGGCGGGCGCCGGGGAGCGGACTCCGTACGGCATGGACGCCTCGGGGCTTGTGGCGTGGGCGCGGGAGCTGGCGGACGCGGTGGAGAGCGGGGCGGCGGGTGCCGTGGACGCGGCGGAGCGGGCTCCTCGGCTGCGGGGTGGGGCGTGGTACCGGCCCCGGGCATAGCACTGGGTAGGGGCGCGGTGCCGGGTTGTCAGTGCCGTACGGCAGACTCGGGGGCGTGCGAAAGATTCATGTCATCGGCATCGGCGCGGGCGACCCCGACCAGCTCACCCTGCAGGCGGTCAGGGCTCTGCGCGACACGGACGTGTTCTTCGTCCTCGACAAGGGTGAGGTGAAGTCCGACCTCGTCGAGCTGCGCCGGGACATGCTGCGCACGCACATACCCGAGGGGACGTACCGCGTGGTTCAGGCGCGTGACCCGGAGCGGGACCGGTCGGCGGGTGGCGTCGCGTACTCCCCCGCCGTCGGGGACTGGCGCAGTGCTCGTGCGGACATCTACGAGCAGCTGATCGCCGAGGAGTTGGACGAGGGCGAGACCGGTGCGTTCCTGGTGTGGGGGGATCCGGCGCTGTACGACAGCACGCTGGGCATCCTCGAGGAGGTGCTGGCGCGGAGCGCGGTGGACTTCACGTACGACGTGGTGCCCGGCATCAGCAGCGTCTCCGCGCTGGTGGCCCGGCACCGTACGGGGCTCAACCGGGTCGCCCGGCCGGTGCAGATCACCACGGGACGGCGGCTCGCCGAGGGGTTTCCGGAGGGGGTGGACGACGTGGTGGTGATGCTGGACGCCCACCAGACGTTCCGGCAGTACGCCGACCAGGACATCGACATCTACTGGGGCGCCTACATAGGCACCCCGGACGAGATCCTCGCCGCCGGCCCGATCGCCGAGGCCGCGCCGCGCATCGAGCGGCTGCGGGCCGAGGCGCGGGAGCGCAAGGGCTGGATCATGGACACGTATCTGCTGCGCCGGCGCCCGAAGGAGTAGGAGGCCCGAGCCGTTCGAGCCACTCCAGCACGGCGGCCATGTCCGGTACGGCGGTCAGCCGCGGCGGCAGCGGCGGGCGCCGTACGACGACGACCGGCAGCCCGAGGTGGCGCGCGGCCGAGAGTTTGGCCGCCGTGGCCGCTCCCCCGCTGTCCTTGGTGACCAGTACGTCGACGCGGTGCGTCCTGAGCAGCTCCGTCTCGTCGGCCTCGGTGAACGGGCCCCGGGCCAGTACGACCCGCGTATCCGGCGGCATGGGCGGCTCGGGCGGTTCCACCGACCGTACGAGGAAGTGGAGTTCGTCCAGGTGGGCGAAGGCGGCGAGGCCGAGCCGTCCCGTGGTGAGGAAGACCCGGCGGCCCAGCCGGGGCAGCAGTTCGGCCGCCGCGGCCGGCGAGTCGACGGCGTGCCAGCGGTCCCCGGGCCCCGGCCGCCAGCCGGGCCGGCGCAGCACCACCAAAGGCACGCCGGTCGCCGCCGCGGCCCGCGCCGCGTTCCGCGTGATCGCCTCGGCGAAGGGGTGCGTGGCGTCGACGACGGCGTCCACGCGGTGCTCCCGCAGCCACGCGGCCAGCCCCTCCGCCCCGCCGAAGCCGCCGACGCGCACCTCCCCGTCCACCGCACCGGGCCGCGCCACCCGCCCCGCCAGCGAACTGGTCACCCGCACGCCTTCGCGCACCGCGAGCACGGCGGCCAGTTCACGCGCCTCGGTGGTGCCACCGAGGACCAGGACGTGCGAGGACATGGCGTCGAGAGTACGAGGGGTGCACGGCGGCCGGCCCGCCGGGTCGTCCTCGGGGTGGCCGGGGCCAGGGTCACCGGGGCCGGTCCAGGCCGTGGTCGGACAGGGGGCCCACGGTCCAGCCGGCCGCGTGGCAGGTGGTGATCAGGGCGGGGAGGGCGGCCAGGGTGGCGTGCCAGCAGCCGGGAGCCGAGGCGTGGTCCGAGTCGTGGAAGAGGACCGTGCCGCCGCCGCGCAGGTCGGCGGTGACGGTGGTGTGGACGGCGGCGGGGGTCGCGTCCGGCGTCCAGTCCCGGCCCCAGGCGGTCCACAGCACCGGTCGCAGGCCGACGCGCCGGGCGGCGGCCCAGCGGCCGGAGGTGAGGATGCCGTAGGGCGGGCGGTACCAGTGCGGCCGCCGGCCGGTCGTGTCGTACAGGACGCCGGCCGCCCGCGCCGTCTCCCGCAGGTCCCGGCCCGGAGCCGGCAGCCAGGGGCGGCTGTGGGTCCAGCCGTGCACGGCCGGTTCATGGCCTCGCTCCGCGATGTGCCGGGTGAGCTCCGGGTACCGGGCCACCCTCTCGCCGAGGACGAAGAAGGTGGCGCGCACGGCGAGTCGGTCCAGCTCGTCCAGGAAGTGCGGCGTACAGGCCGGATCCGGACCGTCGTCGAAGGTCAGTGCGATGTGGTCGGGGCGGCCGGTCCCCGCCAGGCGGGGGAAGCACAGGGCACGGAAGCGGGGCAGCCAGGTGGCCGCCGGGACGATGTGCGCGGCCGCGAGGGCGGCGACGGGCGCGAGGGCCGTCGCCGTGGTCCGCACGGCACGACTTCCTGGTCCTCCCACCTGCCGCCTCCTCATGGGTGCTCCGCCTGTGCCCTTCCCCGGTCGCGGGCCGTGCCGGGCGCCGACTCGGCGTCCCACTTGCCCGACACGGCGGGGGAGCGGGCCAGGCCGACCGTGCCGGCCGCGAGGAGCCCGATACCGATGGCCTCGGGCAGCAGGCGCACGCCCAGGGCGATCTCTTCCCCGAAGAGGGCCACTCCGAGCGCCACGCTCGTCACGGCGTCCCCGAGGGTGAGGGCGGGCTGGGAAGCGACCAGGGTGCCCGCGCGGAAGGCCAGCTGGAGCACCCCGAAGGCGGCCAGGCCGGTGATCGCGGTGGCGTACGGCGTCCAGTCGGACGCCAGCACGGCCAGGCCCTGCGGATACACTCCCGTCACTTCCTTGAGGAGGGCCGCCGTCGCCGCGAACAGCACGGCCGACGCCAGGCCGAGTACGGCGGCCCGGGGCGGCCCCTTGACCAGCCGCGCCAAGACGAGCAGCACGGCCACCAGGCACGCGAGGGCGATGCCGACCGGGATCCAGCGTCCCGCCTCGGCCGTGGCGCGTCCGGCGGAGGGCGCGGCGGCACCGAGGAAGAGGGCCAGCCCGGCGGCCAGGGCCAGGAAGGACAGCCAGGTGATCCGAGCCGGGCGCCGGTGGAAGACGATGCTGCCCAGCATCAGCGTGAACAGAAGTTCGGTGGCCAGCAGCGGCTGGACGAGTGACAGACTGCCGACGGCCAGCGCCGCGGCCTGCAGCACCGCGGACCCGGCCAGCAGGGCCGCCCCGGCCAGCCAGAACCGCCGCCGCCTCGCGCGGACGGCCTGAGGGGAGCGCCGGCTCGCCGGCCCGCGTCCGCCGCCCGGCGCCCGTACGGTCGAGCCGTCCGCTCCACGCCCCTCCGGCGGGGGCGCCGGCACGCCCTCGGCCTGTCGGCTCCCCGTCCGCCGAGCGCCCCGCTCGCCTGCTCCGGGGCCGTCCGGCTTCTCGGCGGTCCTTCCGGCGTTTCCCGGCTCCCCGGCGGCCGTGCCGGCCGGCCGCGGGCCGCCCCCGTCCCCCTCTCGCCCGGCGTTCCCCTCTCCCCCGCCATCCGCCTTCTCCGTCGCCGCGCGCCTCATCAGCACCGATGCCGCTGCGTTGGCGAACGCGGCGAGCAGTGCGAGGACGACGGTGAGCGCGTTCACCCCGTGCGTCACCCGAACCGTGCGGCAAGGCGTCGGTAGAGCGCGGGCGCGGCGCCGCGGACCCGGCCGGGCAGACGGGTCCAGCCGGGGACGTACACCTCGTCCCGGCCCCGGGACACCGCCTCCCACACCGCGTCGGCGACCCGGCTCGCCGGGACGGGCCTGGGACGGGAGCGCCGGTAGGGCACTCCCCGGCGGTCGAAGAACGGCGTGTCGACCACCCCGGGCACCACATGGCTGATGCCGACCCCGGTGCCGCGCAGCTCGTAGCGCACGGCGTCGGCGAAGGCGCCCAGGGCGGCCTTGGCGGCGGAGTAGACCGCCTCGTCGCGGACGCCGACCGTGCCGGCCAGGGAGCCGATCAAGACCACGCGGCCCGTGCCCCGTGCGACCATCTGCGGCAGCAGCAGCCGGACCAGGTGCAGTGTGGCCAGTACGTTGACGTCGAACACCTCGTCGATGGCGCGCTGCGGCATGGTGTTGAACGGCCCGGCCCAGCCGATGCCCGCGCCGGCCACCAGAAGGTCCACGCGGCCGACGCTGTCGAGTGCGAACTCGGCCAGCCGCCGCTCGGCGTCCTGGCCGGACAGGTCCGCCGGGTAGACGACGGCGGAGGTGCCGCGGGCGACCTCCTCCAGCCGCGCACGGTCACGCCCGTTGAGCACCATGCGCCAGCCGCCCTCCTCGGCGAGCCGCCGGGCGACGGCCGCGCCGATCCCGGACGAGGCGCCGGTCACCAGCGCGCCCCCGCCCGGCACCGCCGCGTCGGTGGGTCGGCGGCCTACGACGCTCGGCGCCGCGGGCGCATCGACGGGCGTGCCGGAGCCGGACCGTGCACGGGAGGGGGCGTGGGACATCGGGACGCACCTCGGGGATCGGACGGGACCGAGGGCCGCCGGTGCGGCCCCGGCGGTCCGGGACGGCCTGCAGGGTGGTGAAGTATCCCGGGGGCCGTGCCCGAAACCTGGGACGGGCACGGGGTGTGCCCGTCCGTTTGACTGCGGTGAGTGAGGGTTACTCACTTCCAGTGTCGTCCGAATCGTCCGTGCCGCCACCGCTGCCCGCCGCTCGGGAACCCGTTGCCGGCCACACGCCCGCCCGCCCCGGCCCGGCGGCGCCCCCGGAGGCCGAGCGGCTGCTCGTCGTCTCCGCGAGCATGGGGGCGGGTCATGACACGGTGGCCGCCGAGCTGGCCCGCCGCGCCCGCGCCGCCGGCAAGCAGGCCCGCGTCGTCGACGTGCTGGCCCTCCTGCCGTACGGCCTGGGCGGCGGTCTGCGCGGCTTCTACCAGGCGGCCGTCCGTGAGGCCCCCTGGGTCTACGCCGGTATCTACGACCTCTTCCTGCGGCCCGGTCCCAGGCCCCGCCCGAGCGGCACCCCGCTGGCGCGGCTGGCGGGCGGCCGGTTGATGCGCCTGGTGCGGGAGTGGCGGGCCGACGTCGTGGTGCCCGTCTTCCATCTGGCGGCCCAGCTCACCGGCCACCTCCGCACCCGTGGGGTGCTGCAGGTCCCCAGCGCGGTGGTCGTCGTCGACTTCGCCGTGCACCGGCAGTGGCTGCATCCGGGCAACGACCTGCACCTGTGTGTCAGCGAGGAGACCGCTCGTGAGGTCCGCCGGGGCATCGGCCGGCCGGCGGAGGCGACCGGTCCGGTGGTGGCACCGGAGTTCTTCTCCGACGGGCCGGGAACGGCCGGATGGCGGCGCCGGCTGGAGCGGTACGGCGGCGGCCGGCCCGCGGTGCTGGTCTCCGCGGGCGCCTGGGGAGCCGGCAGCCACCTGCCCGGCACCGCACGGCTGCTCGCCGCGCACGGCTTCCTGCCGGTCGTCCTGTGCGGACGCAACGAACGCCTGCGGCGCGCGCTGTCCGGCACGCCGGGCGTCCTCACCCCCGGCTGGGTGACCGACATGCCGGACCTGCTGCACGCCTGCGCCGCCCTGGTGGACAACGCGGCCGGTCAGACCGCCGTCCAGGCCCTCGCCGCCGGCCTGCCGGTCATCGGTCACCGCCCCCTGCCCGGACACGGCGCGGAAGGCGTACGCCGCATGGCGGACCTGGGCCTCTGCGACCACGCCCCCGACGACCCCGCCCTCCTGCGCTCCCTGGCCCACCTCACGGAACCGGGTCCACGACGCGAACAACGGATCACGGCCGGCCGGGCCCTGTTCCGGGAGGACGCGCTGTCCCGGCTCGTACGGGTCCGGGCGGCGAGCCACCGGTAGCACCGGCCGTACGACCCCGCCGGGCGCCGAGCCCCCGGCTGCGGGTCCGCCCTCGCTACGGAGCCGACGGGACCGTAGGGGGCCCGGCTGAGCAGCCCTGGTGAAGTCCGGTGCGACACCGCGCCCCGTAAGGGACGCGGGGCTGTATCGATGTGGGACTCCTCCCCAAGATCTTGACGAGCAGGGGGACCCCCATCGTGGGCGCGGCCGGCCCCCACCGGCCCGCGGGTTCATCACCGTGCTTCCGGCGGAGCGCTCAGCGGAGGTCCATGCTGTCGACGTGGGCCACGTTGTCCCGGTCCTCGGTGTCCTCGCTCGGTGTGGCGGTGAACCAGGCGTCGAGGATCTCCTTCAGGAGCGGTTCGGAGGTCAGTCTGAGGCCGAGGGCCAGTACGTTGGCGTCGTTCCAGCGGCGCGCTCCGTCCGCCGTGTAGGCGTCGGTGCACAGGGCGGCCCGTACGCCGGGCACCTTGTTCGCGGCGATGGACGCGCCCGTGCCGGTCCAGCAGCACACGACCGCCTGGTCGGCCCGCCCGTCGGCGACATCGCGGGCGGCGGCCTCCGAGCACGCCGCCCACCGCGGGTCGTCCCCGGGGCGCAGCGCGCCGTGGGTCACCACCTCGTGCCCCCGCTCGCGCAGCAGCGCGACCAGGGAACGGGCAACGGGTTCGTCCATGTCGGAGGAGACGGAGATCCGCATGTCCCGGAGCCTACGCAGCCTCCCTAGAAGAACGCCATCCCGACGAGCAGCGCCAGGACGAACAGGGCGGCGCCGCCCACGACGGCGGCCACGCGGGAGTGGCGCCGCAGCGAGGAGCGCAGGCCGGGGCGCCGTGGGGGGACCCGGTGCACGCTGGTGTTCCAGCCGGCGTCCGCTGCGGCCGGGGCGGGTCGCGGGGCGGCCGGGGCGGGTCGCGGGGCGGCCGGGGCGGGTCGCGGGGCGACCGCGGCGCGGGCGGGCGCGCTCCGGCGGTGCGAGGCGCCGGGGCCCCGGGGCTCGGGCGCGCGGCGGCGTCCCCGGCCCCCGTCCCGTTGTTCCGGCGGGAGCGGCTCGGGCGTGCCGCGCCAGGCACCGTCGGCGAACCAGTCCGCCGCCTGCCGGGCCGTGGGCCGGTCCTCCGGCCGCTTGGCGAGCATGCTCAGCAGGTACGCCTCGAAGGCGGGCGGCAGCGCGGCGCCCCGCTGGTGCGGCGGCACGGGCGGGGAGTCGACGTGCTGGTACAACAGGGCGGTCGCGGTGGGGGCCTCGAAGGGAGGGGCGCCGACGGCCAGGTGGTAGAGCACGCAGCCGAGCGAGTACATGTCGGAGGCCGCGCTCGCGGGGGTGCCGATGGCGCGTTCGGGCGCCAGGTACAGGCCGGTGCCGACGATCTGCCCGGTGGTGGTGAGTCCGCCGGACGGGTCGTCGACGAAGCGGGCGATGCCGAAGTCGGCGATGCGGACGGTGCCGTGGCGGTCGCTGAGCAGGTTGCCGGGCTTGACGTCCCGGTGCACGATGCCCTGGGCGTGCGCCGCGGCCAGGCCCTCGGCCGAGTGCTGCGCCACCTGGGCCAGCCGCTGCGGTGCGAGCGGGCCGCCGTCGGTCAGTTCGTCGGCCAGGCTGTCGCCGTCGATCAGCTCCATCACCAGGAAGCAGCGGTCCTCCCAGGTGCCGAAGTCGAGCGTCCCGACCACGTGCGGGTGGTTCAGCCGTGCCGAGGTCTGCGCCTCCATCCGGAACCGGGCCTCGGCCGAGTCGTCCGCCCCGTCGTTGAGCAGCAGTTTGATCGCGACCGGCCGGCCGAGCACCTCGTCGAGGGCCTGCCAGACCTCGCCCATTCCGCCTCGTCCGATGACCGTGTGCAGCCGGTACCGACCTGCCACCAGCACGTGTAGCCCCGCCCTCAATCCCCGAAGTCCCGCCCTCACGCCCGCTTCCCCGCAGCGGGCGCGGCAGCAGCCGGGCAGCGCATACGGGTCGCGGCAACCCGGCTCATCTTAACGATCACTTGAGGCGCTCCCGACCGGCGCATGACTCCCGGCGCTGAATCTGTCCGGGTGAAAAGCAGGGAGTCGCCTCGTCGTACAAAATGTAGAGCTGATCATGTATGCGATCGTCGCCCTACCCGCTGATCCACTCGGGAAAGGGAGGACGACCTTGACCCCTCTGACGTGGCTGCTCATCCCCTTGGCAACCATCTTCATGGCAAGTATCTGGGGCGTTGTCGCGGGACGCTCGCGACGCGCCGACGACATGACGGGGGTGGAGCGCTACGACCGCTTCCGCGCCGCGCTGTCGCGCATGACCTCCTGACCGGCAGGCTACCGAAGCAGCAGCTGCAGGCCGCCCACGACCGTCGCCGCGATCACCAGTTGTTCGAACAGCCGCTGGTCGATGCGGTGCACGGCCCACTTGCCGAGCAGGGCGCCGGGGACGACGAAGAGCACGAGGGCGGCGTCGAGGAGCAGGGAGCGGGCGTCGATGAGGCCGAGGCCCGCGCTGAAGGGCACCTTGGAGACGTTGACGATGAGGAAGAAGAAGGCCGAGGTGCCGAGGAAGCCGAGCTTGCGGAAGCCCGCGGAGAGCAGGTACAGCGACATCACCGGGCCGCCCGCGTTGGCGACCATCGTGGTGAAGCCGCCGAGGACGCCGTAGGAGCGGGCCTTGAGGCGGCCCGCGCGGGTGGTGACCGCGTCCGGTTCCGCCTCCCGCTCGGCGGCGCGGCGCCGCCACACGGTCACGGCCGCCATCAGCAGCAGGATCGCGCCGATCGAGGTCCGTACGATCCCGTCGTCGGCCCACATCAGGAACAGTGTGCCGACGACCACTCCGGCCGCGACCGCCGGGAACAGCCGCCACAGCGTGGGCCAGTGGGCGTGCCGCCGGTAGGTGAGGACGGCCAGCACGTCGCCGGCGATCAGGATCGGCAGCAGCACTCCGGTGGAGGCGCGGGCGGGCAGTACGGCCGCGAAGACGGCGAGGCTGACCGTGTTGGCCCCGCTGACGGCGGTCTTGGAGAAGCCGACGAGCAGGGCCGCGAGGGCGAGCGCCGCGAACCCCCACCCGGATATGTGCCAGAGCGTCATCGTGTTCATGCGGAGACCGATGCTATGTCCGGACAAGCGCGGGGTATAAACCCGTCTCGCCAGCTGGGAGGAATCATGGCCGACGCCCGCGAACACGTTCTCACCGGCACCCGGGGCACACTCGCCGTCCGCGAGTGGCCGCACCCGCGACCGCGGTACATCGCCCTCGTGGTGCACGGGTACGGCGAGCACTCCGGCCGCTACCAGGGACCGGCCGGCGCCCTCGGGGCGCACGGCGCGGTCGTGTACGCCCCCGACCACGTGGGCCACGGGAGGTCGGCGGGCGAGCGCGTGGTCGTGGAGGACTTCGAGGACGTGGTGACCGACGTGCACGCCGTGGCCGATCTCGCCCGTGCCGCGCACCCCGGGCTGCCGCTCGTGCTGGTCGGTCACTCCATGGGAGGACTGATCTCCGCCCGCTACGCCCAGCGGTACGGCGACGAGCTCACCGCGCTCGTACTGTCCGGGCCGGTCATCGGCGCCTGGGAGCTGCCGGGCCGGCTGCTCGCCCTGGACGAGATCCCCGACACGCCGATCAGCCCGGCCGCGCTCTCCCGGGACCCGGCGGTCGGCGCGGTGTACGCGGCGGACCCGCTGGTCTGGCACGGCCCGATGAAGCGGCCGACGGTGGAGGCGTTCGCGCGGACCCTTCAGACCGTCGACAAGGGCGGCGACGTCGGCGCGCTGCCGGTGCTGTGGCTGCACGGCGACGACGACCGGCTGGTCCCGCTCGGCGGAAGCCGCGTCGGGATCGAGCGGCTCGGCGGCACCCTGACCGAGCGGATCTACCCGGGCGCCCGGCACGAGGTGTTCCTGGAGACGAACCGGGCCGAGGTCCTCGCGGACGTGACGGGCTTCCTGGACGGAGTGCTCGCGCGCTGAGCGGCACCGGCGCGGTTGTTTGCTCCGGTACGCCGGGGGCACCCGCGCCCCCATGGAGTGGTTGCGCAGTGCCGCCTGCGTGGGCGAGGACCCCGAGCTCTTCTTCCCCGTGGGCACGACCGGGCCGGCCCTGCGGGACATCGCGGACGCCAAAGCCGTCTGTGCCCGCTGCCCGGTGACCACCGCGTGTCTGTCCTTCGCGCTCAGCAGCGGACAGACCTCCGGTGTGTGGGGCGGGACCGGCGAGGAGGAACGCACCGCACTGCTCCGTACCGCCAGAGACGACTCCACAAGGAGAACCACCGTATGACTGTCGTGAAGAGCACGATTCCCGACTCGGCCCTTCAGGTCACTGGGGACGCGCTGCAGAGCACACTCGTGGATCTTCTCGGGCTCTCCCTGATCGGGAAGCAGGCGCACTGGAACATCGTGGGACCGCGGTTCCGCTCCATCCACCTGCAGCTCGACGAAGTGGTGGCGGCTGCCCGCGCGTTCTCCGACACGGTCGCCGAACGCTCCGCCGCGCTCGGCCTGCCGCCGGACGGGCGCCCGGAGACCATCGCCTCGGCCTTCACGCTGCCCGGCCCCAAGGACGGCTGGGTGCGTGACACGGAGGTCGTCGAGGTCGTCGTCGAGGCCCTGGAGGCGGCCATCGGACGGCTGCGCGAGCGCATCGACGCGACCGAGAAGCCGGACCCGGTCACCCAGGACCTGCTGATCACGATCACGGCCGAGCTGGAGAAGCAGCGCTGGATGTTCGCCGCCGAGAACGTGGCCGGGAAGGACTGACCGGCAGCGCGCCCGCTTCCCGGACGGACGAACGAAAGGGGCACCCGATGACCGACGCCCTCGAACTCGACGCGCTGTGGGAGAACTTCCATCGCGTGGTGAACATGACCTCGCAGGAACTGGCGGACTGGCTGCGGGTCCGGGACGCCGAGGAGAACACCGAGCCGCTGCCCGAGGAGGCGGGCCCGCCCACCGGGCAGCACGTGCTCTCCATCCTGCGGAAGCGGCGTACCGACCTGACCGACGACGACCTGCGCGTGATGCGCAAGGCGGTCGACACGATCACCGCCCGGACGGACCTGGAGAACGAGCCCGCGCCCGAGGCGGGCGACGCCGAGGAGACCCGGCGCCGGCACCGGCTGATGACCCTCGGGCACGACCCGCTCAAGGCGGGTCCGTGACCCGGGACCGGGACACCCGGGTCCTGCGGGAGCTGGTCGAGGCGCGCGGCGAGACGTTCGCCCAGGAGGCCGGCATCACCCTGAGGGACTCCCCGCAGCCGCTGTACCGGCTGCTGGTCCTCGCCGTGCTCCTCAGCGCCCGGATCCGCGGCTCGGTCGCCGTCGCCGCGGCCCGGGCGCTGTCGGACGCGGGCCTGCGCGACCCGCGCCGCATGGCCGGATCCGACTGGCAGGAACGCGTGGACGCGCTGGGCCGGGGCGGCTACCGGCGGTACGACGAGCGCACGGCCACCCAGCTCGGCGACGGCGCCGAACTGGTGGCCGACCGCTGGGGCGGCGACCTGCGCCGACTGCGCGAGGAGGCCCACGGCCAGGTCTCCGCGCTGCGCGACCTGCTGCAGGAGGTGCCGGGGCTCGGCCCGGCCGGCGCGGACATCTTCCTGCGCGAGGTCCAGCGGGTCTGGCCCGAGGTGGCGCCGTACCTGGACGACAAGGCGCTGTCCGGGGCGCGGCGCCTGGGCCTGCCCAAGGATCCCGGCCGGCTCGTCGAGCTCGCCGGCGACGCCGAACCGGCCGTGCTCGCCGCCGCGCTGGTGCGTGCGGCGCTCGACAAGCACGTGGCCGAGGAGTGCCTCGGTCACGCCGCCTGACCGCCGAACGGCCACCGCGACCACCGACGGCCGCCGTTCACCCGAGCGGCCCCGCCGCGCTGCGGCCGGCATGCGCGCCGGGGCCCGCGCGCCTAACGTCGAATACGCACACCAGTGGCGGTGTCCGGGACGGCGCGGCGCCGTCCGCGGGTACCGGTTCGGCGTGGGAGGCCGGTCAGCCATGAGACTCACCGCAGCGCGCCGCCTCGACCGCGACAGTCCGCTGCTCGTCCACAGGTGGCGGGAGGCGGCGGACCGGCATCTGACGCCCG
Organism: Streptomyces sp. JNUCC 63; assembly: GCF_054366325.1. Taxonomy (NCBI): domain Bacteria; kingdom Bacillati; phylum Actinomycetota; class Actinomycetes; order Kitasatosporales; family Streptomycetaceae; genus Streptomyces; species Streptomyces sp. JNUCC 63. The sequence goes on from NZ_CM135963.1 coordinate 983,337, forward strand.
TACAGCGGTCGCTGCTGGTCACCTGGATCTCGTTCGGGGTGACCTTCGGCTCGGTCCGCGTCATCACGCACGGCATCCGGGGCGGCTGGCTGCCCTGGGGCAACATCTCCGCGGGCGGCGAGCACCTGCACCACTACAACATCGGCATCGCCACCCTGGCCGGCCTCGGCCTGGTCGCCGTACGCGGTGACGAACGCGCCGTCGGGCATCCGGCCGTCGCGGCCGCCTACGGCTGCGGAACCGCGCTCATCTGCGACGAGTTCGCGCTGCTGCTGGACCTGCAGGACGTCTACTGGGCCAAGCAGGGCCGGCTCAGCGTCGACGTCTCCTTCGGGGTTCTCTCCGTGCTGGGCGCCTACCTGACGGCGAAGCCGTTCTGGCACGAGGTCGGCCGTATCACCCGCCACCACCTCGTCACCGCCGCCCGCGGCGCCACCACCGCCTGACGGACCACCGACGTGCATGCCGCGCAGGCGGTCGCACCCACCGTGAGGAGCAGGGCATGACCCCAGCCGACCGCCCGCAGCGGGACCGCCGCACGGTACGCCTGCGCATATCGAGGGCCGACCCCTGGTCGGTGATGACGACGAGCTGTCTGCTGCTGGTGGGGCTGGGGGTCTGCGTACTCGTCACCATGATGCTGGTCTGGTGCGTGCTGAGCGCGCTGGACCCGGACGCCTGGCCGTCCTTCGGCTGGGCGCTCGCCATCGCCGCCGGGGTCGTGACACTGGAAGTGGTCCTGGGTACGGCGCTGGCGACCCTGGGGGCGTTCCTCTACAACATGTCGTCGCAGTGCGCCGGGGGCGTCCATCTGACGCTGGCCGACGACATCCCGGCGGCCTCCGCCGGTTCCGAGCTACTGCCGGACGTCGGCCGTCTGTACCGCCGTCTCCAGGCCCGCCTGGGATTCCCGCCCCCGGGCTGGGGCGCCCGGTACGTCGACTTCGCCGACCGCTGCGCCGAAGCGGGCCGGCGGCTGCGCCGTACGTGGCGGCCCAACCCCTCCCGCCCCGACGACCGGGACGGCCGTGCCGACCGTGACCGCCGGGACGACCGTGACCGCCGGGACGACCCGGACGCCCGGGTGGAGGAGACCACACCCGGCTGACCGGCGTCGGCGCTCAGCCGCCGAGGCCGGCCGGGAGGTGCAGCAGCCGGGTGATCGTGCGCAGTACGCCGTTGTCGTTGTTGGAGGGCGCGAGGTGACGGGCCCGGCCGATGACCTCGGGGTGGGCGTTGGCCATGGCGAACGACCACTCGGCGGCGTCCAGCATCTCCAGGTCGTTGAGGTAGTCGCCGAACACCAGGGTCTGGGCGGGTGCGATCCCGAGATCCCGCTGGAGCCGGCGCAGGGCGGCTCCCTTGTTGGCGGTGCGGTTCATGACGTCGACCCAGTGCTCGCCGGAGACGACGACCTGATGGGTGTCGGCGAACGACGCCAGCGCCGGCGCGGTGGTCCGCTCCGCCGACCCGAAGTCGAAGAGGGCCACCTTGATGATGTCGTCGTCGACGGCCGAGGCGTCCGTCACGATCCGGTGCCGTACGTAGTACCTGCGAACCTCGGTCAGGAAGGCCTCGTCGGTCCGCTCCACGTAGGCCGACCGCTTGCCGCAGACCACGGCGCCCACGTCGACGCCCTGGACCCTGAGTTCCCGTACGGCCTTCACGAGGCGGGCCGCGACGGTCGGCTCGAGCGGGTCGGAGCTCAGCTCCACGCCGTCCCGGACGACATAGGTGCCGTTCTCCGCGATGAACGCCATGCCCTCGTCGTTACCGGCGAACTGCTCGGCCAGCGTCGCGTACTGGCGGCCGCTGGCGGGGCTGAAGAGCACGTCGCGGCGGCGCAGCTCGGCCAGGGTGGGCCACAGGCCGGCGGGGATCCGCTTGGCGTCGTCGAGGAGCGTGCCGTCCATGTCGGTGACGACCAGCCGTATGTCGGCGGGGGCGGTGGGCAGTTCGGGGGCGCTGAGCAAAGGCGAGGGTGTGCTGGGCATGTCCGTTTTCTGCTGGCGGCGCGGAGGGCGCCTGGGGCGGTGCGTCGGCTCCGTCGCCGCGCGGCGGCGCTTCCAGCCTACCGGCTCTTGGTAAGGACTCCTTCCTGACCGGAGGAGGCCGGCCCCGGCTTCTCCGGCCCACCGGTTCCGCCGTTTCCCGGGACACCGTGATCACCGAGCGGCACAATGGCGGCGACGGCCGCGGTCAGGGCGTCACACAGGGCAGGAGCGCAGACGTGAGCGAGAGCCACACACCGTCGAGCGGGTCGCCGAGGCTGGACACCGGGGTGGCGCACAACGCGCGCGTGTGGAACTACTGGGTCGGCGGCAAGGACAACTACGAGGTCGACCAGGGGGTCGGCGAGCACGTCGCCGGGATGTTCCCGGTGATCCGGGACGTGGCCCGCGCCGACCGCGAGTTCCTCGGGCGGGCGGTGCGTCACCTGACCGCCGAGCGCGGGGTGCGCCAGTTCCTGGACATCGGCACCGGGCTGCCCACGGTCGACAACACCCACGAGATCGCGAGCGGAGCGAATGGGGGTCCCCCCATGCCCGAAGGGCTATGGGGGAGCATCGCCCCCGACGCGCGGATCGTGTACGTCGACAACGACCCGATCGTCCTCGCCCACGCCCGCACCCTGCTGACCAGCACCCCCGAGGGCGCCACCGCCTACATCGACGCCGACGTGCACGCCCCGGGGGCCATCGTCGAACGCGCCGCCGAGACCCTCGACCTCGGCCGGCCCGTCGCGGTGATGATGCTCGGCGTCCTGAACTTCGTCATGGACACCGACAAGGCGCGCGACATCGTCCGCCGGGTCATGGCCGCGGTGCCCTCCGGCAGCTTCCTGGTCCTGACGCACCCGACGTTCGACGCCGATCTCGGTGGCGAGGGCAACGTGGCCGCCATGGAGTTCTGGAACAAGAACGCCATTCCGCCGATCATCGCACGGCCCCGCGCCGAGGTCGCCGCCTTCTTCGAGGGCCTGGACCTGGTGGAGCCCGGGCTGGTGCCGTGCTCGCAGTGGCGCGCCGACGCCGGCTCCCCCGCCGCGGTGCCGCAGTTCGGCGCGGTGGCCGTGAAACCCTGACGCGGGCGGCACACACACCGGCCGCCGGGCCCGTCCGAACCCGCTCGAGCCCGTCCGAGTTCCGAGGAGGCCGTATGACCACCCTCGCCGACCCCGTCCCCGGTGGGCGTCCCGGTGACGTCGAACGGGCCACCGCGCTCAGCGGCGAACTGGCCGGGCGGGGTGTGCACGGCGTCGTCCTGGCCTATGTCGACACCGCCGGGATCGGCCGGGTCAAGACGGTCCCGACGGGGAAACTCGCCGCGGCGGCGGCCTGGGGCGTGGGCATGTCCCCGGTGTTCGACACCTTCCTGGCCGACGACTCGATCGTCACCACCGACGTCCTCGGTTCCCCGGACGGCGACCTGCGGCTCTACCCCGACCTCGACCACCTGGTGGTCCTGTCCGGGCAGCCGGGCTGGGCGTGGGCCCCGGTCGACCGGATCACGCAGGAGGGCGAGCGGCACCCCGGGTGCGGCCGCACCTTCCTGCGCCGGATCGTCGCGGACGCCGAGCGGCGCCACGGGCTGGCCTTCAAGGCGGCCGTCGAGGTCGAGTGGTCCGTCGGCCGGGGTACGGCGCCGGAGGGCGAGTTCGAGCCGGCGGTGTCCGGTCCGGCCTACGGTGCCGTCCGCCAGGTCGAGTTGAGCGACTGCGCCGCCGACCTGCTGGCGGCCCTCGCGGCGCAGGGCATGGACGTCGAGCAGTTCCATCCCGAGTACGCGGCCGGGCAGTTCGAGGTCTCCGTGGGCGCGGCGGACCCGGTGGCGGCGGCCGACCGGAGCGTGCTGGTGCGGCAGACGGTGCGGGCCGTGGCCCGGCGGCACGGGCTGCGGGTCTCCTTCGCACCGGCCGTCGTGGCGCGGGGCGTCGGCAACGGCGGCCATGTCCACCTGTCCGCCTGGCGCGACGGGACCAATCTGCACTCCGGGGGCGACCGACGGTACGGCATGACCGCTGAGGCCGAGTCCTTCGCCGCCGGTCTGCTCGCCCACCTGCCGGCCCTGACGGCGGTGACCGCGCCGAGTCCGGCCAGCTACCTCAGGCTCAAACCCTCCCAGTGGGCGGGGGTGTTCACCGCTTGGGGCCGGGAGACCCGCGAGGCCGCGCTGCGCGTGGTCACCGGGACGCGGGGCCTGCGCGACCGGGCCGCGAACCTGGAGGTCAAGCCGGTCGACCTCGCGGCCAACCCCTACCTGGCGCTGGGCTGTCTGATCGCGGCCGGTCTGGACGGGACGACGTCGTCGGCGTCGCTGCCCGAGGAGATCACCGGGGACCCGGCACGGTTCGGCGCGGCTCAGGCGGCGGCCCGGGGCGTACGGCGTCTGCCTGCCTCGCTGGCGGAGGCCGTCGCCGAGTTCCGCGAGGACGAGGTGGTGCGCACCGCCCTCGGACCGGTCCTCGCGGACGCGGTGATCGCCGTGCGGCAGGGCGAGATCGCGGCGGTCGACGGGCTGGACGACGAGCAGGTGGCGGCGGCCTACCGCTGGAAGTACTGATGAGCGGCGGGCCGGCCGGTGCCGCGGGGCCGGTGCGCGAGGCGCTGGCCGCGCTGCCGCTCGTGGACCACCACTGCCACGGGGTCGTCACCGCCGACCTGGACCGAACGGGATTCGAGTCCCTGATCACCGAGGGTGCGGTGTGGCCCGGCAGCGGGATCTCGCCGTTCGACAGCCCCGTCGGGGTGGCCGTACGCCGCCACTGCGCCCCCGTCCTGGACCTGCCGCGGCACGCGCCCGCCGCCGCATACCTGGCCCGGCGGGCGGAGTTGGGCGCGGCGGAGGTCAACCGGCGCTTCCTCACCGCCGCCGGCACGGCCGCGTACTGCGTCGACACCGGCTACGCGCCCGGCCACGGCACCACCACCCCGGCGGAGCTGGTGGAGGCGGCGGGCGGTGACGCGGTGGCGTACGAGGTCGTACGGCTGGAGGCCGTCGCGGAGGCCGTGGCGGCGCGGGGCGTCGAGCCCGGCGAGTACGGCGCCGTCCTCCACGCGGCCGTGCGGGAGGCCGTACGGCGGCCGGGCGTGGTCGCGGTGAAGTCCGTGGCCGCCTACCGCACCGGCTTCGACCTGGACCCGGCGCGCCCCTCGGAGGAGGAGGTCACGCGGGCGGCGGCGGACCGGCTCGTCCGCGCACCGCACCGCCTCGACGACCCGGTCCTCGTACGGCACCTGCTGTGGACGGCCGTCGACCTCGGCCTGCCCCTGCAACTGCACACCGGGTTCGGCGACAACGACATCCGGCTGCACCGCGCGGACCCCGCCCGCCTGACCGACTGGCTGCACCTGACCGCGGGCACGATCCCGGTCCTGCTGCTGCACTGCTGGCCCTACCAGCGCCAGGCCGCCTACCTGGCCGCCGTGTTCGAGCGGGTGTACCTCGACGTCGGGCTGGCGCTGCACTACGTCGGCCCGGCCCGGGCCCGGGCCGTCCTGGCGGAGGCACTGGAGATCACACCGTTCCGCAAACTGCTGTACAGCTCCGACGCCTACGGTGTGGCCGAGTTCCACCACCTGGGCGCGGTGGCCTTCCGGCAGGGCCTCGCCGGGCTGCTGCAGGAACGGGTGGACGCCGACGAGCTGAGTCCGGCGGACGCGGTGCGGATCGCCCGGTGGGCGGGGCGGGACAACGCCCGGCGGGTCTACGGCCTCAGGGAGCTTCCCGGCCTTACCGATCTCCCGATCGAGAACCAGTGAAAGTATGATCAAGCAATGTCTGACATGACCGAGACCACGCCCGGTTGGCTGACCACCGACGAACTGGAGTCGGCGCGCGCCCGTATGCCGATCCTGTACGTCGAGGCGGTGCCGGTGCGCGTCGACGACAGCGGCGAAGTGACCAGCATCGGCCTGCTGTTGCGCATCGGACCGGACGGAACGGTCAGCCGGACCCTGGTCTCCGGCCGGGTGCTGCACCACGAGCGCGTGCGGGACGCCCTGCTGCGCCACCTGGAGAAGGACCTCGGCCCGGTGGCGCTGCCCCGCGTGCCGGCCTCCCTGCAGCCCTTCACCGTCGCCGAGTACTTCCCCACGGCCGGCATCACGCCGTACCACGACCCGCGCCAGCACGCCGTGTCGCTGGCCTACATCGTCCCGGTCGCCGGCGACTGCCGCCCCCGACAGGACGCCCTCGACCTGGTCTGGTTCACCCCTCAGGAGGCGGCCTCCCCGGCGGTGCAGAGCGAGATGCCGGGCGGCCACGGGGTGCTGCTCAAGCAGGCACTGGCGCACGTGGGATACGTGTACTGATCACAGAACGTCGAGAGGCCGCACCAGATCACTCCGGCGCGGCCTCCGACCCGCTCTTTCGCGTGTCGGGACGACAGGATTTGAACCTGCGACCCCTTGACCCCCAGTCAAGTGCGCTACCAAGCTGCGCCACGTCCCGTTGCCCGCTTGACCTGGGGTTTCCCCTGGCCGAACGCGCAGCAGAACAATACCGCACTCGGGTCGGTGGTCGCGCACCCTTTCAGCCGCTACGGACACGCACGGGCGCGGAACGGCTGTGCGTCGCCGCCCGGCGGAACGGCTCCGGCAGCGATGTCGTGCCGCTCTGCTGCCGTCCCTTCCGCCGCACAGGGCGAGGACTGCGGCGGCGTCCCCGTCATCCCCCTCGACGCTCCCCTCCCCCGGCCGGGCCCCACTGCCTCCGGATCATGCCACGGCCCACCGACAGCGCCCGGTGGCTCGTCAGTGCGCGGTCGGCAGTCCCAGCTCGGGATGGGCCTCCAGCAGCCGGGACGGGGCCGCCTGGCGCCAGGAGTCGGCGAGGATGTCACGCAGCTCGTCCTCGTCGTCCAGCGCGGCGAGCCGGACCCGGACCCAGGCGAACTGCGCCTCGTGGCCGGCGATCCAGAACTTCTCCGGCTCGGCCAGGACCAGTTCGTCGCGCTCCTCCCTGGGGCAGCGCACGGCGATGGAGGTCTCGTCCTCCGGCAGCGTGGCGAACATCTTTCCCGCGACCCGGAACGTGGGCATGCTCCAGGCGGTCTTCTCCGCGGTGTCCGGCAGGGACAGGGCGATACGGCGTACGTCTTCGGCATCCGGCATGTCGGGCACGCTAGCCGCTCCCGCTGACAGTCACCCCCGGCAAGCGCCGGTGCTACGGCTGCGCCGCCTCCTCCAGGGCCTGGAGCACCGGGCGGATCAGCGGGTGTTCCTCCGCTCCCCGGCGTACCGCCGCGAAGACCCGGCGCGTGGGCGCCACACCGTCGACGGGGCGTACGACCACGCCCGTGAGGTCCATGCCGCGCAGGGCGGAGCGTGGGACGAGGGCCACGCCCGCGTCGGCCGAGGCGAGCGCCACGACGGCGCGGAAGTCGTCGGAGGAGTGTTCCAGGCGAGGCTGGAATCCGGCGTTCTCGCAGGCCAGGACGACCACGTCGTGGCAGGGGTTGCCGGGGTAGGGGCCGATCCAGGGGTCCTTGGCCAGCTCGGCGAGCGGGACCTCGGCGGTGTCGGCGAGGCGGTGGGCCACGGGTACGACCGCGTCGAACGGCTCGGCGTACAGCGGTACGTGGGTCAGCCGGGGGTCGTCGGCGGGCTGCGCGCCCCGGTACTCGACGGCGACCGCCACGTCGACCTGCCGGTCCAGCACCATCGGCAGGCTGGCGTCGCCCTCCGCGTCCTGGACGCGGATGCGGATGCCGGGCGCCGTACCGGCCAGTCGGGCCACCGCGGGCGCGACGACCTGGGCGATACCGGTGGCGAAGGCGGCCACGGTGACGGTGCCGGCCTCACCGGAGCCGTACGCGGCGAGTTCGGCCTCCGCCCGCTCCAGCTGGGCGAGGACCGCGTTGGTGTGGCTGAGCAGGATCTCGCCGGCCGGGGTGAGCCGTACGCCCTTGGCGCCCCGCTCGACCAGCCGGTGGCCGGTCTCCTGCTCCAGCGCCGTGAGCTGCTGCGAGACGGCGGAGGGCGTGAGGTAGAGCGCGGCGGCTGCGGCCGTCACCGTGCGGTGGTCGGCCACCGCACGGAGGATGTGCAGCCGCCGCGCCTCGATCATGCGAACGATTATCGCAACATGCGCGGCAGGTGTCGGCCCCGGCTCAGCCCTCCAGCTCCGCGCGCGCCGCGACGAACGCGTCCACCGCGCGGTTCACGTCGTCGGTGGAGTGCGCGGCGGAAAGCTGCACGCGTATGCGTGCCTGCCCCTGCGGCACGACCGGGTAGGAGAAGCCGATCACGTACACGCCGCGCTCCAGCAGCAGTTCCGCCATCCGGCCCGCCTCGGTCGCGTCGCCGATCATCACGGGTGCGATGGCGTGGTCGCCGGGGAGGATGTCGAAGCCCTCCTCGGTCATCCGGGAGCGGAACAACGCGGTGTTCTCGGCAAGCCGGAGCCGCAGGTCGTCGGCCGTCTCCAGAAGGTCGAGGACCTTCAGGGAGGCCGCCGCGATCACCGGGGCGAGGGTGTTGGAGAACAGATACGGCCGGGAGCGCTGGCGCAGCAGGGCGACGATCTCGGCGCGGGCGGCGACGTAACCGCCGGAGGCGCCGCCGAGCGCCTTGCCGAGGGTACCGGTGACGATGTCCACGCGGTCCATGACGCCGTGGAGTTCGGGGGTGCCGCGGCCGCCGGGGCCGACGAAGCCGACGGCGTGGGAGTCGTCGACCATCACCATCGCGTCGTAGCGGTCGGCGAGGTCGCAGATCTCGCGCAGCGGCGCGACGTAGCCGTCCATCGAGAACACGCCGTCGGTGACGATCAGCTTCCGGCGCGCCCCGCCCTCGGTCGCCTCCTTCAGCTGCCGCTCCAGATCCGCGAGATCGCGGTTGGCGTAGCGGAAGCGGCGGGCCTTGGACAGGCGGATGCCGTCGATGATGGAGGCGTGGTTGAGGGCGTCGGAGACGACCGCGTCCTCCGGGCCGAGCAACGTCTCGAACACACCGCCGTTGGCGTCGAAGCAGGAGGAGTACAGGACGGTGTCCTCCTGGCCGAGGAAGGCCGACAGCCGGGCCTCGAGCTCCTTGTGCACCTCCTGCGTACCGCAGATGAAGCGCACGGAGGCCATGCCGTAGCCCCAGCGGTCCAGGGCCTCGTGGGCGGCGGCGACCACCTCGGGGTGGTCGGCGAGGCCCAGGTAGTTGTTGGCGCAGAAGTTGAGGACCTCGCCCAGGCGGCCGCCGGCGGTGACCTCGACGGTCGCGGACTGCGGGGTGCCGATGACGCGCTCGGGCTTGTGCAGACCGGCGGCGCGGATCTCGTCGAGGGTGGCGCGCAGGTCGTCGCGCACGGAGTCGAACATGGAAAGCTCCTAGAGTGCTTGCGCTGAAGGCGGGTTACGCGGTCCAGTCGAGGATGATCTTGCCGCCCCTGCCGCTCGCGGCGTCGGCGAAGGCCGCCTCGAAGTCGTCGTAGCCGTACCGGCCGGTGATCACGGGTGCGAGGTCGAGACCGCCCTCCAGCAGCACCGACATCGCATACCAGGTCTCGAACATCTCACGGCCGTAGATGCCCTTGATGGTGATCATCGAGGTGACGATCCGGGCCCAGTCGACCGGGAACTCCTCGGACGGCAGGCCGAGCATGGCGATCCGGCCGCCGTGCGTCATGTTGGCGATCATGTCGCGCATGGCCTCGGGGCGGCCGGACATCTCCAGGCCGACGTCGAAGCCCTCACGCAGGCCGAGCGCGCGCTGGCCCTCGGCGATGGTGGCCTCGGAGACGTCGAGCGCGAGGCTCACGCCGATCTTGCGGGCCAGCTCCAGCCGCTCCTCGCTCACGTCGGTGACGACGACGTTCCGCGCGCCCGCGTGCCGCGCCACCGCCGCCGCCATCAGACCGATCGGCCCGGCCCCGGTGATCAGCACGTCCTCTCCGACCAGCGGGAACGACAGCGCGGTGTGCACGGCGTTGCCGAACGGGTCGAAGATCGCGGCGACATCGAGGTCGACGGGGACGCGGTGCACCCAGACATTGGCGGCGGGCAGCGCGACGTACTCGGCGAACGCGCCGTCGCGGCCCACGCCCAGCCCGACCGTGGCCCGGCACAGGTGGCGGCGCCCGGCCAGGCAGTTGCGGCACTTGCCGCACACCAGGTGGCCCTCGCCGCTGACCCGGTCGCCGGGCTTGATGTCGGTGACGTCACGGCCGGTCCCGACGACCTCGCCGACGAACTCGTGCCCGACCACGAGCGGGGTGCGGATCGCCTGCCGCGCCCAGCCGTCCCAGGCCCGGATGTGCAGGTCGGTGCCGCAGATGCCGGTCCGCAGGACCTTGATCAGTACGTCGCCGGGTCCGACGGCGGGCTCGGGGACGTCCGTGAGCCACAGCCCGGGCTCCGCCTTCTGCTTGACCAGCGCCTTCACCGTTACGGCTCCTGTGGGTCGGGCCCCGGGTCCGGGCATGCCGAAGGGGCCCGCATCCGGGGAGAGGAGTGGAATCGCACAGCAATCTGCCCTACGGCGGCGCCCGGGGTCCATCGAGGATTTCTTAAGCGCGGCCACAGCTCCGCTTCACGCCGTGTCCGAAGCCGCCCGGCGCTCAGAGCAGGAAGCCGTCCCCCTCCAGCCGCGGGACGAGCTCCGCCGCGGCCGCCTTGATGGTGCGCAGCCCCTCCCGGCCCCACGGCCGCGGCTCGACGTCGACGACGCACACCGTGCCCAGCACCATCTGCGTGCTGTCGATGAGCGGGGCGCCGAGGTAGGAGCGGATGCCGAACTCGTCGACGACCGGATTGCCCGCGAAGCGCGGGTAGTCGCAGACGTCCTCCAGCACCAGCGCCTTGCGCCGCGCCACGACATGCGGACAGAAGCCGTGGTCGCGGGCGAGGTGGCGGCCCACTTCGCGACGGGTTCCCTCGCCGTCGCCCTCGGCCGCGGTGTCGACGGTCAGGACGTCGCGCTCGGGCCGGTGCAGTCCGGCGAAGAACTGCCCGTGCTCGTCGAGGAAGTTGACCATCGCGTACGGCGCCCGGGTGAGCTCGGCGAGCCGGTCGGCGAAGGCGTCCAGGGCGGGTTCGGCGCGTTCCCCGAGGCCCAGCCCGCGCAGGCGCCGGGTGCGGGCGGGGGCGTCCCTGTCCTCGGGGGTCAGCAGCAGGCGACCGGCCGGGCGCGGCGGGTCGTAGCTCATGGCCGGGCTCCGTCGCTGTCGGCGTATGTCATGTGCGGGCTCCGTGGCGAGGGTGCGTGGGCGATGAGGTGCCGTACGAGGGCGAGCAGCGTCTGGACGCCCGAGCTGGAGATACGGGCGTCGCAGGGGACGACGGGGATCTCCGGGGCGAGGTCGAGGGCGGCCCGCACCTCCTCGGGGTCGTAGCGGTGGGCGCCGTCGAACTCGTTGACGGCGACGATGAAGGCGAGGCCGCGCTGCTCGAAGAAGTCGACGGCCGCGAAGCACTCCTGCAGGCGTCGGGTGTCGGCGAGGACCACCGCACCCAGGGCGCCCTCGCACAGCTCGTCCCACATGAACCAGAACCGCTCCTGTCCGGGCGTGCCGAACAGGTAGAGCACGTGCCGCGGGTCCAGGGTGATGCGGCCGAAGTCCATCGCCACGGTGGTCTCGACCTTGTTCTCGATGCCGTCGAGGTTGTCCGTGGCCGCGCCGACCGTGGTGAGCAGCTCCTCCGTGCTGAGCGGGGCGATCTCGCTGACCGCGCCGACGAAGGTCGTCTTGCCGACTCCGAACCCGCCCGCCACCAGGATCTTCAGCGCGGTGGGGAAGGGATCGGAGCCGCCCTGGCCGCCGCTCTGTCCGTCGCCCTGGCCGCCGCCGTGGTCAGTGCCGCCGTCGTACTCAGAGCCGTCGTCGTAGTCCATCGAGCACTGCCTCCAGAAGGGCCCGGTCGGTGGGGTGTTGGTGGTACGCGGGGGGCTTGGTGGTGAGCGCCCCGCAGTCGACGAGGTCGGACAGCAGCACCTTGGTCACCGCGGCCGGCAGCTTCAGATGGGCGGCGACCTCGGCGACCGGGAGGGGGCCGCGGCACAGGTCGAGCGCCTGGCCGTGTTCGGGGCCGAGATAGCCCAGTGGCGTCACCCCGGTGGCCATCACCTGCGACATGAGGTCGAGCGCGATGCTGGGCCGGGTGCGGCCGTTGCTGACCGTGAAGGGGCGCACCAGCCGCCCGGCCGCGTCGTCGAGCCAGGGCCCGTCGCCGGCCGCCGCCGCGCTCAAGGCCGCAGCGCCGGGGGTTCGGCGGACTGCTGCCGGGGGGTGGTGACGAGGTGGGGGCGGACGCTCTTGACCAGCATCGCCATCTCGTAGCCCAGGACCGCCGCGTCGGCCTCGCGCCCGGCGAGCACGGCGAGGCAGGTGCCGGAGCCGGCGGTGGTGACGAACAGCAGGGTCGAGTCGAGTTCGACGACGACCTGCCGTACGTCGCCGCCGTCGCCGAAGCGGACGCCGGCGCTGCGGCCGAGGGAGTACAGGCCGGAGGCCAGGGCGGCCATGTGGTCGGCACTGTCGTGGTCGAGGCCGTGGACGGACTTCACCAGCCCGTCGCAGGACAGCAGGACCGCGCTGCGGGTATGCGGTACGCGCTGCACGAGGCCGCTCATCAGCCAGTCGAGGTCGGAGACCTGGCCGGTCGGCGCATCGCTCGCCATGGTGGATCGACTCCTTGGGGTACGAAGGTCTGCGGAGGCGCTGGAGGCGGGAGTGGGGGTGAGGTCGGGCGGCGGGCTGGTCATTCGGCTGACGCGCTCCCGTCGTACCGGGCGGCGGGCCGCGCCTCGGTGGCCGGGGGCGGTGCGTCCAGGGGTGACGCGTCGCTCGAGGAGTGCGGCTCGTGCGGGCGTGCGGGCTCCTCGGCGGCCGGTTCCCGGTGCTGCTGGGCCTCGGCGAGTCCGGTGCCGCGCTGGAAGGCGGCCATCAGCCCGGGGTCGTGGCCGGCCGGGTGCTCGGGGTCCTGGCGCGGCGCCGGGCCACCGCGCAGCTGCGGCACGATGTGCTCCTGGGCGCGCCGCCGGGGCAGCTGCGGCCTGCCCATGGTCCCCCGCACCGCGCCCGCACGCGGAACGGGCGGCGCACCGCCGCCCGCGGCCACGGCGGCCCGGTCCGCGGCCCGGACCCCCGGCACGGCCTCGGCGGGATTGGCCCGCGGCTCGCGCGTCCCACGGCGGGGCAGGGGGTCCGGGCCGTCATCGGTGGCGTGCGGGACGGGCACGGGCGGGCCTGACGGCACGTCACCGCCGGGCGGGGTCACCCCGGATGTGGGGGTCGGCGTCACCACCGGGGCCCGGTGGCGTGGGAGCGGGGGCGGGGCGGCGGGGATGGGCGGTCCGGGTGTGTTCGGGGCGCCGCTCGGTGGGTGCGGCGGTGCGACCGGAGGGCGTCGCCCGGCCTCCGGCGGCGCCCCCGGAGCCCCCTCCGGTACGTCACCGGGCGCACCCGGTGCGGCGGTCCCCAGGAGGGACCGCGGTACGACGAGGACGGCCTGGACGCCGCCGTAGATGTTGGTCTGCAGCCGGACGGTGATGCCGTGCCGCTTGGCGAGCTGGGAGACCACGAACAGTCCGATGCGGCCGTCGGCGAGCAGGCCGGCGACGTTGACCTGGTCGGGGTCGGCCAGCAGGGCGTTCATCCTGACCTGCTCGCCGACCGGCATGCCCAGGCCCCGGTCCTCGACCTCCACGGCGAGTCCGGAGGTGACGAGGCCGGCGCGCAGCAGGACCTGGGTGTGCGGGGCGGAGAACACCGTGGCGTTCTCGACGAGTTCGGCCAGCAGATGGATGACGTCGGCGACGGCGTGGCCGCGCAGCCGGCCGTCGACCGGCGGGACGAGCCTCACGCGCGAGTACTGCTCGACCTCGGCGATGGCGGAGCGCAGCACCTCGGTCATGGAGACGGGGTTGCTCCACTGGCGGCGGGAGACGGCGCCGCCGAGGACGGCGAGGTTCTCGGCGTGGCGGCGGATCCGGGTGGCGAGGTGGTCGACGTGGAAGAGGCCCTTGAGCAGGTCGGGGTCCTCGATCTCGTTCTCCAGCTCGTCGAGGATGGAGATCTCGCGGTGCACCAGGGACTGCAGGCGCCGGGCGAGGTTGACGAAGACCTCGAGTTTCTGTTCGCTGCCGGCCTGGCTGGACAGCTGGGTCGCCTGGACGACGGCGGCGACGGCACCGTCGTGGGCGCGGGCGAGGTCGGAGGCGAGCAGCTCGAACTCGTCGGCGTCGTCGTCCGGCGGTCCGCCGCGCGGCTTGCGCCGGTCCGGACTCTCGCCGTGGCGCAGCGCGTCGACGAGGGCGCGCAGGTCGGCCTCGCGGCGCGCGGTGGCGCGGCGCAGCGCGTCGATCCGGTCGTGGACGGAGCGGGCAGCCCGGCCGGCGGCGACGGCGGCGGTCGCGATGCCCGCGAGCGTCACGCAGAACGCCCCGGCGAGCACGCCCCACAGGGTGAACCCGGGGTGCGCCCCGGTGGAGCGCACGGTGAAGAGCACGGCGGCGCCGGCGCTGAGGGCGACCGCGGTCGGCGGCAGCACCGCCAGGCGCAGCAGCTGGGGCCGTATGGGGGTCTCGGGCAGCGAGGGGACGGTGCGGGCGACCGGTGCACGGAGGTGAGACATCTGTTCCTCGTACTGGTCCGTCGGGCCTGTGTGCTCGCACGTGGGGCGCGAGCGGGCTTGCGCCATCGCTGTACCGGTCGACAGAGGCGCGAACACGGCCCCGCGTCGCCCGGCGGCCACTCACAGTAGTCATGGATGCATCATGCGCGGTGGGCAGTTGACGAAATCCCCCGGCGATCGTCCCGCTCTGGTATGAGGGTTCGCACGACAGTCCGGGCGCCCGCGCCGACCCACTCCACCGATCCGAAAGGAATCGATCCCACCTGTTCAGAAGCAGTCACGAACGGACTGCGGGGTCGCGAAGCCCTCCGCTCTCCGGCCCCGCCGTACGCCCGCCGTACGCCCTCCGTCCGCCCGGCCTCGGCCCGCCGCGACGGTCTCGGGGTCGCCGCCGCTCTCTCCATTGCCCCCCGCACCGTCACCCGCCGTATCGGCCTGCGCCCCCACGGCCGAGCAGCGACCCTCACGGGCATCGGCCTTCGGCAGCCCTGTCAGGGCGGGCTCTTCGCCACGGTGGTGAGGTAGATCCCGAACACGAGGGAGTACGCCGCGAGGGCCGGCATGAGGACGGCCACGGTGCGGAGGCGGGCCCGGGACAGCGCGAGCGCCATGGGGAGCAGCAGCGGGAAGGCGGGCAGGAGGAGACGGGGCCTGCTGGTGAAGAAGTGAGCGCCGCCCAGAGCCATCACCATCAGCGTCACGCTGTACACGAGAAGGGGGAGCGGTTGCCGGTCGAGCACGCTCAGGATGAGCAGGGCGACCGCGCCGATCGCGACGGCCGCGGCCGTGTACTGGCCCAGGGAGGCCTTCGCGAGCACCAGGTGCTTGAACATGTAGAGGGTGTAGTGACCGAAGTCGAAGGTCGAGCCGAACCGTCGCTGGACGGTGAAGTAGCCCCGCGGACCGCCTGTCTTCACCCCCACCCAGACGACGTAGCCGAACCACCCCGCTGGAGCGAGGGCAGCGGCCGGCCATGCCCACCGGCCAACGGGGCGACCTTCCCGGCGGCACCGCCATGCGTGCATGCCCAACGCGGTCAGGACGGCGGCGGCCGCGGCGATCCCGTTGGGGCGGGTGAGGCCGGCCAGCGAGGCGAGCAGGCCGGCGGTGAGCCAACGGCGTGTGAAGGCGGCATACAGAGCCCACGCCGCGAAGGCGGTCATCAGGGACTCGGTGTACGCCATCGTGGCAACGACGGCCTGGGGCAGCACCGCCCACAGGGCGACGAGGGCGATGGCGAGCCGCCGCCCGTACAACAGTTCGCCAACCGCGTGAATGCCCGCGGCGGCGACCACCGCGGCGGTCCACGACAGGGCGAGTGCCACGTTGACCTCTCCGACCGGCACCACCGTGTTCACCGCGCGGATCAGCGCCGGGTAGAGGGGGAAGAAGGCCATGTCGTGGTACACGGTGCCGGATCCCGCAGGGCCGGGGAGCACGGTGCCGTAGCCGTGGCGAGCGATGCGGACGTACCACAGGCTGTCCCATTCCATCCCCAGCACCGTGCGCGGATGACGGCCGATGTGCACGGCCCAGACGGACAGTGCCGCCACCACTGCCAGACGCATGGCGGCGAAGACGGCCAGCCCGGGCAGTGCCCTGCGCAGCGCGGCCCGTGTCCTCATCAGCCGGCTCGGCGTCGGCGGCCGGCCGGAACGAGCAGGAGGCAGGTTCCGCGGCGCGTCGTCGACGTCGGCGACGCCGTGCTCATCCATGGAGAGGCCTCCTCCTCTTCTCCGTCCGTCGCCTGACGACGGCCCGACCGCCGGATCACCTACCGGTGAGAGGCCCTGACGCCATCCAAGACGTCCCCGTCGCCGTTCGCATCCGGGCTCCGCGCCGACGGCACCCGGAAGAGTGAGACCCCGTGGGGCTGAACCGTTGGTACGCCGACTCCCGTGCGCCCACTGTTTGGATGGAGAAACCTTGCGTGGACGGGGGCCGACCGAATGTGCGGACGGGTGTGACCGGCGGGCGAAAGGCCGAAGGAATGGCGAGGCGGACCGGTCCCGAGCATCCTCAGGTGCGGGAAGCCGGCCCACCGGCTGCTCCCCATCCCCCGCCGGCGCGGCGCTGGAAGCGGATCCTGCCCGAGGTCACCCGATTCGCGGTGTCGGGGGCTGCCGCTTATCTGGCAGAGGTCGGGGCGTTCAACCTGTTCCTCGTCCTCGGTCTGGGAGCGGCCGTGTCGTCCCTGCTGAGTGCGGCGGCCGGGACGGTGGTCGCCTACGTGGGGAACCGGTACTGGACCTATCGTCGGCGGCCCTTCGGGCGCAACGGGCGGCGCATCGCGCTGTTCTGCGCCGTGAACGTGCTGGGGGCGGGCATCACCACCGGCTGTGTCGTGGTGTCCCACGACGTGTTCGGGCTGCGCGGTACGGTGGCCGACAACGTCGCCAAGAATGTGATCGGTATGGCCCTGGCGATGGTCTTCCGCTTCTGGGCGTACCGGACCTGGGTCTTCCCGGCCCGCCCCGGCGAGGAGGCCGGCCCTCCGGCCGTGCGCGGCAGCAGCGGTCCGAGGGCCGGGGCGGGCACATGGCCGGCCGCCTTCGGCGCGGCGGCACCACCGTGGCTTGCGGCGCACGCCCTGGTGGCCATCGCGCTCGTGCTCGCCCGGTGCAGTCAGGGGCACCTGCCCGAAACCGGGGCGGTGCGGCCGTCGTCGGGTCTACTGGTGTGGGACTCGGCCTGGTACCGATCGCTGGCACTGCACGGGTACGGTCCGCCCGCGTCGGCATCCGTGCGCTTCTTCCCGTTGCTGCCCCTGGCGGTCCGGGTCGCGGCCGCGCTGACTCGGCTCCCTGCCACCGCGGCCCTCTTGGCGCTGTGCTCGGCCTGCGCACTGGTGTACGGCGCGGTGCTCCACGTCCTGACGCGAGAAGAGGCAGCCGAGGACCCGGTGGCGCGTCGGGCGGTGTGGCTGTCCCAACTCGCGCCGGGCTGTGCCGTGTTGGTGCTGGGATACACCGAGGCCGTGGCCGGCATGCTGACGGCCCTGTTCTTCCTGGGCCTGGGGCGCAGTCGGGGAAGCGTCGCGGTGTGCGCGGGAGCGCTGAGCGGGTTGGTGCGCCCCACCGGGGTGCTGCTCGCCCTGCCCGCCCTGGTGGAAGTGATGCGGGCACGATCCCGCGCCCGTCGAGTGCGTGCTGCGCTGGCGGCGCTGTCACCGGTGGCCGGCACGTCGGTGTACCTGGCGTGGTGTGCGGCCACCGGACGCGGCTGGCTGGCCCCTTACCGGGTGCAGGCCGGGACTTCCCTCCGGGGCGCCGTGGTGGGCAACCCGCTCGCGGACTGGTTTCATCCGCACGGTGGCCGTCTGACGCCTGCGTCGGTCGCCAATCTGATCGTCGCGGTGGTGCTGTTGGCCGTGGCCGCCGGGCTGTTGTGGGTCGCGGGCCGACGCCTGCCGGTTTCCTGGACGGTCTGGGCCCTGGCGATGGTGGCCGTGGCGGCGTCCGCCACCGGATGGCGATCGCTTCCGCGGTACCTGAGCACGGTGTTCCCCCTGCTCGTCGCGGCCGCCGTGGTATTGCGCACCCGCAGGCGCTGGTATCCGGCTCTGGTGGCGTGCGGCGCGCTCTTCACGGCGCTGGCGGCATCGGGCTTCGGCGGGCAGTACATCCCCTGAACGCTCGTCCCAGGCGGACAAAACGCCGGAAACATCCCTACGGTGACAGGGGTCAAGTCACGGTTGCCTACCGCACGGTCGTCTGTGTCCACACGAAAGAAGCCCACGTGAGCACCTCCTCAGCCTCGCAGGTGACGGTGATCGGCGCCGGCCCCGCAGGGCTCACCGCGGCCCTGCTCGCAGCCCGTTCAGGTCGCTCGGTGACCGTTCTGGAAGCCGCGGGCCAGGTCGGGGGCCTGGCGCGAACCGTGGAACGTGACGGCTGGCGCTTCGACCTCGGCGGGCACCGCTTCTTCACCAAAGTGCCCGAGGTGAGGCGACTGTGGCGGGAGATCCTTCCCGGTGAGGACTTCCTGCGCAGGCCCCGGCTCAGTCGGATCCTCTACCGGGGCCGGCTGTTCGACTACCCGCTCAAGCCACTGAACGCACTACGCCGACTGGGCGTGGCCGAGGCCACGCTCTGCATGCTCTCCTATGTGGCCGTCCGCGTGCGCCCCCCTCGCGACCAGAGCAACTTCGAGGGCTGGGTGAGCGCTCGATTCGGCAGGCGGCTGTACCGGATCTTCTTCAAGACCTATACCGAGAAAGTGTGGGGAGCGCCCGCCACCAGCATCCAGGCCGACTGGGCGGCCCAGCGCATCAAGGACCTCTCGTTGTCCAAGGCGGTGGCCCAGGCCCTGCGCCCGGGCCGGACCGGCACCCGGATCACGACCCTCATCGACGAGTTCGACTACCCGCGCCTGGGGCCGGGAATGATGTGGGAACGCGCTCGCGAACTGGCCGAACAGGCAGGCGCGCGCGTGCTGCTGGACTCGCCCGTGGTGCGGGTCGAACGGGCCGGCGACCAGGCGGCCGCCGTGATGGTCGAACGGGCCGGGGGCACCGTCCGCCATCCCTGCGAACAGCTCGTCTCCTCCATGCCGCTGTCCGAGCTGGTACTGGCCATGGCCCCCCCACCGCCACCGCGGGTGGTGCAAGCGGCCCGGCAACTGTCCTACCGGGACTTCCTCACCGTGGCGCTGGTCGTGCCCGTCGAGGTCGGCTTCCCCGACAACTGGATCTATGTGCACACACCCGGGGTGCGGGTCGGCCGAGTACAGAACTTCGGCTCCTGGTCCCCCCACCTGGTCAAGGACGGCTGCACCTGTCTGGGCATGGAGTACTTCGTCAACGAGGGCGACGAGCTCTGGTCCCTGCCCGACGGTGAACTCGTCGGCCTCGCACGGCGTGAGCTGGCCGCCATCGGGCTGATCCCGGACGATCGTGTACGTGGCGGGTACGTGGTGCGCGTTCCCAAGGCGTACCCCGTCTATGACAGGGGCTATCAGGACCGTGTCGCGGTCCTGCGTGACTGGCTCTCCCGGCACGCCCGCAACGTGCAGGCGGTCGGCCGTAATGGGATGCACAAGTACAACAACCAGGACCACTCCATGCTCACCGCCATGCTGGCGGTGGAGAACCTGGACGGCGCCGACCACGACCTGTGGGCGGTCAACGTCGAGGCCGACTACCACGAAGAGGACGCCACCGCCCGGCACGGTACGGGTCGCAGTGCCCCTTTCATCTCCTCCGGCCCGCCCTCACGATCAACCGGCGACCGGTCTGCATGAACACCCCGGCCCCCTCCCCGCAGCAGGCAGGAGCTGTCCTCTCCCCGGCAGCGAAGCGGCCGTCCGTCTCCTGGCGCCGGTCCGTGCACCCCTTCGCCGGTGCGGTGATGGTGGCAGTGGTGGCAGCCGGAGCGGTCCTGCGGTTCTGGGCGCCCTCGCCTCTGTGGCTGGACGAGGCACAGAGCGTGGCCATCGCCCGCATGCCCCTGCACCGGCTTCCGGAGGCACTGCGGCACGACGGCTCTCCGCCCCTGTACTACGTGTGTCTGCATCTGTGGATGGCCGCCTTCGGCACCGGTGGCGTCGCCGTGCGGAGTCTGTCGGGGACATTCAGCGTCCTCGCGCTGCCGTTGTTCTGGCGTTGGGGCCTGCTGCTGGGCGGACCTCGCCTCGGCGCCGTGACCCTGCTTTTCGCGGCGGTCAACCCCTGGCTGATCCGGTACGCCTCCGAAGCCCGCATGTACGCCCTGGTCGTGCTGCTGGTCCTGCTCCTCGCGCTGGCGCTGCGGCGTCTGCGGGAGCGCCCCGGCCCGCTGAACACCCTGATGACCGCCGCACCGGGCGGCCTGCTGCTTCTGACGCACTACTGGGCACTGTTCCTGCTGGCAGCCATCGGCACGGTCGCGACTCTGCGGTGGGTGTGCCGCGGCCGGCAAGCGGCCGATGCCTGGACGTCGGCAGCCCTGGCCCTGCCGTTGGCCGCCTTCCTTCCCTGGGCGCCCGTCCTCCTCTTCCAGATCCGCCACACGGGGACCCCATGGGCCGCGCCACCGGCCTGGCACTCATGGACCGAACTGGTCGGCCACTGGTCCGCCGGGGGCCGACCGGTGCACGCGCCGCTCTCGCTGCTGCTGTGGCCCCCACTGCTGGCCGGCCTGTGCCTGCGCAGGGACGGCGCCGGCCGGCTGACGCCCGCCGGGAGGACACGGTCCCCCATCGACGCGGTGGCCGCCGTGACCGTACTGACGCTGGCCCTGGCCTACGCCGCCTGCCGCATTCTGGGCTCCGCCTTCGTGCCGCGCTACTCGGCGGTCGTCGTGGTCCCCGTCGTGCTGATCGCTGCCCACGGAACCACTTTGCTGCCCCGCCGTGCCCGACTGCCCTCCCTCGGCGCTCTCCTGGCGGCGTGGCTCGCCGTCGCCGCCCTGAACCTCTCCATTCCGCGCACACAAGCCGGTCAGATCGCCACGGTCGTCGACCGACAAGCCGCAGCGGGCGACACCGTCGTCTTCTGCCCCGACCAGCTGGGCCCCGCCGTCACCCGGCTCCTGCACGCACCGGCCGGACGCCTGGCCTACCCCACCGCACAGGATCCTGCCGTGGTCGACTGGGTCGACTACGAGCGCCGCAACAAGAGCGCGTCCGCCGGCGCCTTCACCACCTGGCTGCTGGCCCGCACGTCCGGTCAGGCACGTATCTGGCTGGTCACCCGCGACGGCTATCGCACCTACGGCCACCAGTGCGCGGATCTCCGCCGCGCCCTCGCCGGCGCCCTCGGCCCGCCCCAGGTCCAGGTCTCCCCGCTCCCGCGGGTCCCCGAAAGCGCGACCCTGCTCGTGTACCGGTCCCGAGTCCTGGCCCGGACACCGGCCGCAAGGTGATCCGCCGGGAGCGCACCAGGGATCCGTCAACGGCGGCCGAGCGCCGTCGGAACGCCCCGGCGCCGGGCCTCCGTGGTGTCGGACACGACAAGACCGCCGCTCCCGTGAAGCAGCGGTCGCACTCACGTCGTTCAGGCGGCCTCGTGCACCGCGCGGGCCAGGATGCGCAGCCCTCGTCCAGTTCCTCGGACGTCACGGTCAGCGGAGGCCGGATGCTGTCAGTCCTCGCCCACCAGATCAAGACCACGGGTCGTCTTCGACGCGAGCTCGGGCACCGGCCACTTGCGGGTGACGGACTGGGACACCTCACGCCACCAGGGGCGCGAGGGGAGCTCGCCGGCGGGCTCGAAGGGCCGGCCCGGGATCGGGAGGGCGACCGCCTGACCGACTGCTCGGGCCGCGGCCAGCGTCCACTCCCCCGGCTCGGCCCAGGGATGCAACGCCAGGTTGAATGTGGCCCAGTGGATCGGCAGCAGGACGCCGTCCGGCCGGCCCTGCTGCAGGTCGAGGTGGCTCTGGACGCCTTCGGAGGGGGTCATGTGGATGTCGGGCCACCAGTCGGAGTACGCGCCGATCTGGATCATCGACGCGTCGAACGGGCCGTGGTCCGCGCCGATGTCCTTGAAGCCGTCGAAGTAGCCGGTGTCGCCGCTGTGGTAGATCCGGTGTTCCTCGCCCGCGACGGCCCAGGAGGCCCAGAGGGTGTGCTGGGTGTTGCGCAGGGCGCGGCCGCAGAAGTGGCGGGCCGGGGTGGCGGTCAGGGTGAGGCCGCCGACCCTGGTGGACTCGTGCCAGTCCAGTTCGCGTATCCGGGTCTCGGACACGCCCCAGTGCTCCAGGTGGGCGCCGACGCCGAGCGGTACCGCGAAGACGGTGTCCGTACCGGCCAGCGCCTTGATGGTGGGCATGTCCAGGTGGTCGTAGTGGTCGTGGGAGATGACGACGACGTCGACCGGGCCGAGCGCGGCCAGCGGCACCGGCACCGGGTGCAGCCGCCGGGGTCCGGCGAAGGGGAAGGGGGAGCAGCGCTCGCCCCACACGGGGTCGAAGAGCACCCGTTGTCCGTCGATCTCCGCGAGCACGCCGGAGTGCCCCAGCCAGGTCAGCCGCAGGCCCGTGGACGCGGGCCGGGCCAGGTCGGCGAGCGTGGTGGCGTGCACGGGCACGGTGCCTCGCGGGGCGCGGCGGGGGCGCTCCTCTTTGTCGAAGTAGAGCTTCGCGACATCGAGCATCGAGCCGGAGGGCCGGGTCCGTGCGGGACCCCCAGGGTTCTGGAAGACGCCGTCCTTGAAGTGGGGTGACCGGCGGATGCGCTCCATGCGCTCTCCGTCGGGGTCCGCACCGAAGGCCGCGGGCCGCAGGGCTCGGAGCCCGGAGCTCAGGGGACGGAATCCTGCCACGATGCCTCCGGTGGAGTCGGTCAGGTCTCCCATTATGGAGGGCCCCTCCGACAGCCCGATGTCACACGGGGGCGCTCCCGTCCGTCGTATCCGGTGAAGGCACCCGCGAGGTGCCGCCGGAACCGACGTACTGGAGGTGGCCGCCATGGCCCGCGTCTCGCTCACCCCGCCCCGGACCCGTTTCTTCCGCCTTGTGGAGTGGTACAGCAAGCGCGCCTACGGCAAGGTGCTGGACCCCGCCCGGGCGCTCGCGCACAACCCGCGGGTGCTGTGGAGCGATCTGCGGTTCGAGCAGTCGGTGGCGAAGTGGAACAGGCTCGACCCCGACCTGAAGGCGCTCGCCGAGATGGCCTCGGCCGCCGCGATCGGATGCTCGTGGTGCATGGACTTCGGCCACTGGGTCAGCCGGGAGCGCGGTATGGATCCCCGTAAGGTGCGGGATGTTCCTGTGTGGCGGGACAGCGACGCCTACACGTCGCTGGAGCGCGACGTCATGGCGTACGCCGAGGCCATGACGGCCACTCCGCCCACCGTGGACGACGACCTGGCCGCCCGGCTGCGCGACCGGCTGGGCGAGCCGGCCCTGGTGGAGCTGACGGCGATGGTCGCGGTGGAGAACCTGCGCTCGCGCATCAACTCCTCCCTCGGGCTGACCAGCCAGGGCTTCAAGGACTCGTGCGAGGTGCCGGAGGCCGTACCGGGCACGGACGGGGTCGCCGCGCGGGAGTGACGCGTGCGGCCAGGTCTCGCCTTGTCCCGGTGAAGCGGTGACCGTTTAGGGTGACCGCGTGGCGAGAGTGCGGTTGAACGTGGCCGAGCGGCGCGAGGAGTTACTCCGGGCCGCCATCGGACAGATCGAGACGCGGGGCGTGGCGGCGGTGCGGATCGCCGATGTGGCCTCGGCCCTCGGAGTGAGCAACGCGCTGGTGCTCTATCACTTCTCGACGAAGGAGAAGCTGGTCGCGGCCGCGTTCGCCTACGCCGCCGAGAACGACCTCGCCCGGCTGCGCAAGCTGCTCGACCGCCGTACGACGGCCCTGCGCCGGCTGCGCTCCGCCGTGCGCTGGTACGCGCCGACCGGGCAGGCCAAGGGCTGGCGGCTGTGGATCGAGGGCTGGGCGGCCGCTCTGCGCGAGCCCTCGTTGCGGGAGGTCGCCCGGGATCTCGACCGGCAGTGGAAGGCGGCCATCATCGAGGTGGTCGCGGAAGGGGTGGCGGCCGGCGAGTTCCACTGCCCGGACGCCGCCGGCACGGCCCTGCGTCTGACGGCCCTTCTGGACGGCCTCGCCGTGCAGATGACGGCCTACGACGGCGCGGTCTCCCGCGCCCGGGCCCAGCGCTGGGTGGACGAGGCACTCGCCCGGGAACTGGGCCTGGCGCGGGAGGCGTTGAGCGCGCCGGCTGTCAGGCCACCGACTCGATCCGCATCCTGATGTCGTCCGGCGACAGGGTGCCCTTGGCCGTCACACGGTCGCCCGAGGACTCGCCGCGCAGCCGGCGGCCGATCCACGGCACCAGGTACTCGCGCGCCCAGTGCACGTCGTCACGTCGGATCTCCAGCGTGCCGCGCGGCGGCAGCGGCGGCCAGGGCTGTTCCGGGTCGGCCGGGACGTCGACGCCGAGAACCTGGCCGGCGCGCAGCGCCACGCGCGTGTGCCCCTCGGGTGAGAGGTGCAGGCGGTCGTGGTCCCAGGCGCGGCGGTCCTGGACGGTCTTCAGCGACCACAGGTCGAGCACCGGGCAGCCGTAGCGGTCGGCGATGGCCCGTACATGCCCGTTGTACGTGGCGATCTTGCCGCGCAGGTGCTTGAGCACGGGCACGCCCCGGGTGTCGAAGCCGGTCGTCACCAGGACGGTGCCGGCGACGGCGGTGAGCCGGGCGACCGCTTTCTCGAAGCGGTCGGCCACGTCGTCCGGGTCGGTGCCGGGCCGGATGATGTCGTTGCCGCCCGCACAGAACGAGACCAGGTCGGGGGCGAGTCCGACGGCCTTCGGGACCTGGTCCGTCACGATCTGGTCGAGCAGTTTTCCGCGCACGGCGAGGTTGGTGTACTGGAAGTCGCCTTCGGGCCGCCGGTCGGCGAGCAGTACGGCGAACCGGTCGGCCCAGCCGACGAACGCCCCGTCGGGGCCGGGATCGCCGACGCCCTCGGTGAAGCTGTCCCCCACCGCCACGTACGACCCGATCACTGATCTGCTGTCACTCTTCGAATCGTCTGCCACATCGGCCCATGATTCACCTTCGGATGTGACCTACGCGACCGTAGGCAGGGGTTGACGGACGGTGAGATAAGCCACGGTCGTCAGCCGAAGGCGACGCCGTGCGAGCGGAGGTAGGCGGCCGGGTCGACGTCCGAGCCGTAGTTCGGCGTGGTACGGATCTCGAAGTGCAGGTGCGGGCCGGTCACGTTGCCGGTGGCGCCGGACAGGCCGAGCCGCTGTCCCGCGCCCACGCTCTGGCCTGCCGAGACGGAGAGCGACGACAGGTGGGCGTACTGGGCGTAATGGCCGTCGTTCAGCTTGATGACGACCTGGTTGCCGTAGGCGCCGCCCCAGCCCGCGGAGACGACCGTGCCGGCCCCGACGGCCTTGACGGGGGTGCCGGTCGGGACGGCGAAGTCGACACCGGTGTGGTAGCCGCTGGACCACATGCCGCCGGCCACGCGGTAGCCGGTGCCGACGGCACTGCCGGCCACCGGGAGGGTGAAGCCGGTGGAGACGGCCTCGGCGGCCCGGGCGGCCGTCTTCGCCTTCGGGGCCGAGGACGCGGAGGACGGGGAAGGCGCGGAGGAATGCTTGGAGGACGACTTGGGGGACGACTTGGGGGACGCGGACGGCGAGGACGAGTCGGGCGCCGCGGACTGGGGCGCCCGGGTGGTGCCGGTCGTCGCGGCCTTGCCGTCGAGGGTGAGCTCCAGGCCCGGGTGGATCAGCGACGGGTCGTCGCCGACGGCCCGGCGGTTGTCCGCGTAGAGCTGCTGCCAGCCGCCGCGGACGTCCTGCTCCTCGGCGATCGCCGAAAGGCAGTCGCCGGCCCGGACGGTGTAGGTCCGTACGTCCGTGTCCTTGGCGGTGGTGTTCTTCTCGGCCACCGGCACGGTCTGTACGGCCCTTTCCGTCGCGGAGTGCGCGGGGGCCGCGTGCGCGCCGGCCGCCCCGACGAACGGCAGGGCGAGGGCGGCGCCACCGGTTCCGGCGGCGGCGAGGGAGCGGGTGAGACGCTGGGTCTTCGGACGGCGGTGCTTACCCTTCGCGGGCATGGCGAATTCCTCTCCGGCGCCTGCGAGGTGAGCTGTCGGGTTCGGGCTGGAGCTGCCCGGCCGCGTGATGCGACTTCACCCCAAGCCTGTTCCGGAAGACCGGAACAGGCGGTGGTTCCTGTGGGTCCCCCGCTCCTGCCGTGCACGGGTGGGTGTGCGGGTCCCGGACGGCGGCAGGATTCGGCGTCCGTCCGGATCGGTGTGGACCGTAGGCGACCAGGACGCGCGGGGACAAGCGGACGGTTCCCTTTCCACGCGTTTCGCTTGGTCCATCACGGGAACCACCGGTCACACCGCGTGAACTCGATCTCCCGTCCGTTTTTCAATCTGCTGGACAGGCCTCAGAATTACGTGAACACGACAAGCAACGCACCGTCACCGTTATGAGGCTTGTCACGCGAGCGATTCCAGCGACCCTTATTCCTGGGCGAGTTCGAATCAACGCCGCAATTCAGGCACAAGGATCAGATGCGGCAGAGGCGAATAACCGTCGCATCGAAGTCGCCCCGCAGCCCGGTGCGCATCCCGTGGTGCAGAAGCACGGCGCCCCGGTGCACTTCCCCGGTTTCGTCGCATGCGTACGACGCCGCCGGATCGAGGCCGCGCAGCCGCAGCGCGGGCGGCGGCTCGCCGTGGTGCTGCGCCTGGAGCCAGGCGAGGACGACGGTCTCGTCCCCGCGGACGTACTGCACCGCGCTCAACCCGCCCCGCGGCGGCCGCAGCCGGTACAGGTCGCCGCGCTGGACCACGGGCCGGATCTCCTTGTAGAGGGCGATCCAGTCCCGGGCCTCGGCCAGTTCCTCCTCCGTCCACCGGGTGAGGTCGCCGCCCACCCCGAGCACCCCGGCCATGGCGCTCACGAAGCGGAAGCGCAGGCTGCTGACGCGCCCGTTGAGCATGGTGTTCGGGCTGTCGGTGACCCAGGCGGCCATGACCCGCGCGGGATGGATGTGGCTGAAGCCGTGCTGGATGGCCAGCCGGTCGAGCGGGTCGGTGTTGTCGGAGGTCCACACCTGGTCCGCACGGGACAGGATGCCGAGGTCGATCCGGCCGCCGCCGCCCGAGCAGGACTCGAAGGCCACCCCCGGGTGCGTGGCCCGCAGCCGGTCCAGCAGGGCGTACAGCGCACGCACATGGTCGGTCCACAGGCGCTGCGGATACGGCTCCCCGGGCCAGCCGGCGTCGGTGAAGCAGCGGTTGAAGTCCCACTTCACATAGTCGATCGGAGCGCCGGAGAGCAGGCCGTGGAGCTGCTCCCACAGGTACTCCTGGACGTCCTCGCGCGCGAGGTTGAGCACCAGCTGGTTACGGAACTCCGTCCGCTTCCGACCCGGTTGATGCTGCGCCCAGTCGGGGTGCGCGCGGTACAGGTCGCTGTCGGGGTTGACCATCTCCGGCTCGACCCAGATGCCGAACTCCATGCCGAGGCCGTGCACATGGTCGGCGAGCGGCTTCAGGCCGCCGGGGAACCGGCCGGGGTCGGGCCGCCAGTCGCCGAGCCCGGCGCGGTCACTGGTACGGGCGCCGAACCAGCCGTCGTCGACCACGAACAGCTCCACGCCGATCGCCGCCGCCCGCCGCGCGAGCGCCCGCTGCCGCTCCTCGGAGATGTCGAACCCCGTGGCCTCCCAGGAGTTGTAGAGCACCGGCCGGTCCCGGTCCGCGTCCGGGACGACGTACGTCCGCTGGTAGGCGTGCCAGGTACGGCTCGCGCCGCCGTGGCCGCCGCCGCTCCACAGGCCGGCGAAGACGGGGGTGGTGTACGACTCTCCGGCCTGAAGCCTCAGCAGCCCCGAGTCGTCGTACCCGGCGCCGCCGGTGATCTGCACGCGCGCGTGGGGGAGCTGGGCGACGGCGATCCGCCAGGAGCCGGACCAGCCCAGCGCGCAGCCGTAGACCTCGCCGTGCTCCTCGCCGGCGTCGGTGTCGAGGGCGACCCATGGCAGGTGCTGGTGGCCGGTGTGGCCGCGGCGGCTGCCGAGGACCTTCTCGCCGTAGGTGAGGCCGGTGCGCACCAGGCGGGACTCGGCTGCCCAGCGGCCGTGCAGCTGGGACAGCCGCCAGCCCTCGCGGTCGGGCAGGGTCCAGGTGGCGGAGTCGGCGCGCAGCAGCTCCACGGCTTCCGGCCCCTGGTTGTCGAGGGTGACCCAGCGCTCGACGACATCGCCGCGCATGCGGTAGTGCAGCGTGATCTCCAGCCCCGAGTCACGGAACCGCAGCCGCAGTTCACCGCCCTCGGTCTCGTACGTCCCGAAGGTCCATTCGGTGCCGCGCCGCTCGGCGGTGCGCACCGACAGCGCGGGCCGTACGAAGCGGGGGCCGCCCTCGACGGGGTACTCCTCGTGCCCGTCGAGCGGGGACTCGAAGGGGCGGTGGTCCGGCAGCGGGCGGGCGGCCAGAGCCTCGGCGTCGGCGAGCTCGATGCTCGGGCCCCAGTGCAGGTGGCGCAGTTCGTCGTGCTCGGTGAGATGGACGGCGTAGCCGCTCGTGGGCCCGGTCAGCAGCCACGTACGGCCGTCGTCGGCGGTCTGGAGCATGCATCCCCCACAGATCCGAACAGGTCCGCGCAAGCACGGACATCATCCGGGTGGAGGAGCGCCCAGGCAACGCCTGTGGACAACTCGTCACCCCCGGGAAGCCGTGCCGTATGGTCGAAGCCGTGCCCGCCGACGAGCCGTGACGGCGGGGCCGAAAAGGAGGAGCCCCCGTGACGCAGCAGGCCCCCTCGGCCGAACCCAAGCTGGCCGGAGTGCGCAACTTCCGTGACGTGGGCGGGCTGCCGTCCGTGGACGGGCGGCGGGTGCGCCGGGGGGTGCTGTTCCGCAGCGGTCATCTCGCACACGCGACCGACGAGGACGTGGCCTTCCTTGACTCCCTGGGCCTGCACACGATCTTCGACTTCCGCAACGCGGCCGACGTCAAGCTCGAGGGACCGGACGTGAAACTGTCCGGGGTACGCCATGTGAGCCTGCCGCTGAGCGACCCGGCGAAGGGCGCGGAGTTCTGGAGGATGGTCCGCGACGGCGACCTCGACCAGCTGCGCGGGATCCTGGCCGACGGCAAGGGCGTGACCCGGATGATCGCCTCCTACCGCGTGATCATCAAGGAGCGCACCGGCGAGCACTCCCAGGTGCTGCACGCGCTCGCCGACGACAGCGTCCCGGTCCTGATGCACTGCGCCGCCGGCAAGGACCGCGCGGGCCTGTCGGTCGCGGTGACGCTGCTCGCCCTCGGCGTGGAGCGGGACGCGATCGTCGCGGACTACCTGGAGTCGAACGCCAAGCACCGCCGTTACAGGGTGCGCCGCAGCAGCACCTCGCCCTCGGCCTACTCCCCCGAGGTCATGGAGCTGCTCAGCCCCCTGTTCGACGCGCGCGCCGAGTACCTCGCGGCGGCCCTGGAGACCATCGAGGAGACCTGGGGCGGCGTCGACCCCTACCTGGAGCGCGGGCTGCGGCTGGCCCCCGAGACCCGGGAGCGGCTGCGCGAGCGGCTGCTGGACTGACCGGCTCTCACGTGACGCCGACCGCCGTCACTTGGCGCCGACCGAGAACAGCAGCCAGATGAACCCGGCGAAGAAGTGCCCGACGATGGTGTAGATGACAAGCCGGACCCACAGGGCGCGTGGGAACTTCTCTTCCAGGTTGCTCATGGCATCTCTCCGGTGAGGGGCCCCAGGCACAGTGCGGCCGTGGGGCTTTGCAGCAGGGTGTGGACGAACAGGAGCTCGACCCCGTCGGGGTCCTCGGCGGCGATGCGGTGCGGGGTCAGCGAGTCGAAGTGCGCGCTGTCGCCCGGTGCGAGCAGGTGCGCGGTGTCCCCGAGGCGCAGCCGGAGGCGTCCCTTGAGGACGCACAGCCACTCCTCGCCGGGGTGCACACGCACGATGTCGCCCTGGGAGCCGTGGGGGACGCGGACCTTGAGGGCCTGCATTCCGCGCCCGGACGCGCCGGCCTGCCAGTACGTCCAGCCGCCGGCCCGCGTCGGCTCCATGTCCCCGACGCGCACGATCGCGTCCTGGCCGGCGACCGTCTCGCCGAGCAGTTCGGACACGGTCGTACCGTAGATACGGGCGAGCGCGAGCAGCATGGGCAGCGAGGGCTGGCGCCGACCCGTCTCCAGACGGGAGAGGTGGGCGGGCGACAGCCCGGCGGCGCGGGCCGCGGCCTCCAGGGTCAGGGAGGCGCGGCGGCGCAGCGCGCGCAGCTGCGGCGCGACGGCGGGCAGGTCCTCGACCGGCCCCGCCGAGGGCTGGGACTCGGGGGAGCTCATGCCTCCATTTCAGCGGCAGACTTGCCTCTGGGGCAAATCCGTTGCCTCAGAGGCAAAGTCCGGCAGGCGCCGCTCACCGGTTGGCGACGGCCTGCTTGACCAGAGTCTTCCCGAAGTCCCACATCAGCCCGCCGCCGTGTGCGTCGTCCATCACGGCGGTGAAGGCGTCCACGAACCGGTCGACCTCCGCCTCCCCGACGATCAGCGGCGGGATCAGTTTGATCACCTCCAGATGGTCACCGGAGACCTGGGTCAGGATACGGTGCCGCTGCAGCAGCGGGACGACCACCATCTGCGCGAACAGTCCCTTGCGGGCCGCCTGGAGCATGGTCCAGCGCCCGCGCAGCTTCAGCGACTTCGGCCGGCCGAACTCGATGCCGATCATCAGGCCCCGGCCGCGCACGTCGGCGAGCAGCTCGTATCTGCCGGTGAGCGCCGCCAGCCGGGACTTCAGCAGCTCGCCCGTGGCCCGGGCGTTCGCGACGATCTGCTCGTTCTCCATCACCGACAGCACGGCAAGGCCCGCCGCCATGGCCTGGGCGTTGGACCCGAAGCTCGCCGAGTGGACCAGGACGCGGTCGATCGACGAGTAGACCTTCTTGAAGATCCAGTCCTTGCCGAGGGTCGCGCCCACCGGCACATAGCCGCCCGACAGGGCCTTGGCCACGCACACCAGGTCCGGTTCGACGCCGTCCTCGTGCTGGTAGGCGTAGAAGTCCCCGGTGCGGCCGAGGCCGGTCTGCACCTCGTCGGCGATCAGCAGCGCCTTGTGCCGGTGCAGCAGCTGCTGCGCGGCGCGCAGATGGCCGGGCGGGGCCTCGTGCACGCCCTTGCCCTGGATCGGCTCGACGATCAGGGCGGCCACGTCGCCCTTCCTCAGTTCCCGCTCGAGCGCGTCGAGGTCACCGAGCGGGACGGCGGTGTCGGGCAGCAGCGGGGCGAAGCCGTCGCGGAAGCCGTCCTCGCCGTTGACGGACAGGGAGCCGGTGGTCAGGCCGTGGAAGGCGTGCTCGCAGTACAGGATCCGCGGCTTGCCGGTCGCGCGGCGGGCGAACTTCAGCGCGGTCTCCACCGCCTCCGTGCCGCTGTTGCCGAAGAACACCCGGTCCAGGTGCGGACTGTGGGTGAGCAGCCGTTCCGCCAGCAGTCCGGGCAGCGGCTGGCAGTCGAAGCGGGTGAGGTCGGCGAGCTGGGCGTCCAGCACGTCGTGCAGCGCCTTGCGGACGACGGGGTGGTGCCGGCCCAGGCCCATCACCCCGAACCCGGAGAGCATGTCCAGGTAGTCGTTGCCGTCGGCGTCCCAGAAGTACGCGCCCTCGGCCCGCTCGTAGACCTTGTCGAAGCCGATGGTGCGCAGCATGCGCGGCAGCTGGTGGTTGAGGTGCCTGGCGTGCAGCTCGTAGCGTTCGGCTCCGCGCTCGGACAGGAGTCTGCCGAGGTCGAACTCCGTGGTCATTCAGCTTTCTCCTTGACTGCCGTGACGGCCCCGGCCTGCTCCCCGGCGGCCAGGCTCGCGCCGATCCGTCCGGCGATCTCGACCGGTGTGAGACCGATGTCGGCCAGCACCTCTCCGCGCTTGGCATGCGCGAGGAACTGCTCGGGAATGCCGAACCGCCGCACCGGTACGTCGACTTCGGCGTCGCTCAGCGCGAGGGCCACCGCGGCGCCGACGCCGGCCGCCCGGCTGTTGTCCTCGACCACGGCCACCAGCCGGTGCCCGGCCGCCAGGCCCGGCAGTGCCGGGTCAACGGGCTTGACCCAGCGCGGGTCGACGACGGTGCAGCCGATACCGCGCGCCTGAAGCAGTTCGGCGGCCTGCAGGCATACGGGAGCCATCACGCCGACGGCGACCAGGAGCACCTCGGGCCGCTCGGCCCGGTGCAGTACGTCCATGCCGCCGACCTGGCCGACCGCCGGGATCTCCGGTCCCACCGACTCCTTCGGGAAGCGGACCAGCGTCGGCGCGTCGTCCACGGCGACGGCCTCGCGCAGCTGGGCGCGCAGCTGGTCGGCGTCGCGCGGCGCGGCGATCCTGAGGCCGGGCACGACCTGGAGTACGGACATGTCCCACATGCCGTTGTGGGAGGGCCCGTCGACTCCGGTCACGCCGGCCCGGTCCAGTACGAAAGTGACCCCGCAGCGGTGCAGCGCCACGTCCATCAGGAGCTGGTCGAAGGCGCGGTTGAGGAAGGTGGCGTAGACGGCGACGACCGGGTGCAGCCCGCCGGTCGCGAGACCCGCCGCGGAGACGGCCGCGTGCTGCTCGGCGATGCCGACGTCCCACACCCGGTCCGGGAAGCGCTCGGCGAACTTGCCCAGGCCCACCGGGTGCAGCATGGCGGCGGTGATCGCCACCACGTCGTCCCGCTCCTCTCCGATCCTCACGATCTCGTCGCCGAACACCGAGGTCCAGGACGGGCCGTTGGACGGGGCGAGGGGCGCGCACGTGTGCGGGTCCATCACGCCGACGGTGTGGAAGTGGTCCTCCTCGTGGGCGAGGGCGGGTTCGTAGCCGCGGCCCTTCTCGGTGAGGCAGTGGACCAGGACGGGGCCGTGGAAGCGTTTCGCGCGGCGCAGCGCCGACTCGACGGCCCGGACGTCGTGTCCGTCGATCGGGCCGAGGTACTTCAGCCCCAGGTCCTCGAACATGCCCTGCGGCGCGAACGCGTCCTTGAAGCCCTTCTTCGCGCCGTGCAGCGACTCGTAGAGGGTGTTGCCGACGATCGGGGTGCGCTGCAGGACGTCCTTGCCCCAGGCCAGTACCTTCTCGTAGCCGTCGGTGGTGCGCAGGGTGGCCAGGTGGTTGGCGAGGCCGCCGATGGTCGGGGCGTAGGACCGCTCGTTGTCGTTGACGACGATGATCAGCGGCCGGTCCCGGGCGGCCGCGATGTTGTTCAGCGCCTCCCAGGCCATGCCGCCGGTCAGCGCGCCGTCCCCGATGACGGCGACGACGTGTCCCTCCTCCCCCCGCACCTGGCGCGCCTTGGCGAGTCCGTCGGCCCAGCCCAGCGCCGTGGAGGCGTGGCTGTTCTCGATGACGTCGTGCTCGGACTCCTCGCGCGAGGGATAGCCGGACAGTCCCCCCTTGCCTCGCAGCTTGGAAAAGTCCTGGCGTCCCGTCAGGAGTTTGTGTACGTAGCTCTGGTGACCGGTGTCCCACAGGATCCGGTCGACCGGCGACTCGAAGACCCGGTGCAACGCGACGGTGAGTTCCACCACCCCCAGGTTGGGCCCGAGGTGACCGCCGGTCCTGGCCACCGCGTGCACCAGGAACTCGCGTATCTCCTCGGACAGTTCACCGAGTTCCGCTTCGGACAGCGCCTTCAGGTCGCGTGGTCCCCGGATGCTCTCCAGAATGGTCACGCTGAGCCCCCTCTCGGTCCGTGCCGCTTGTCAACTCACTGTCACCGTCGGTGTCCCCGTGTCGGAGACCGAGGGCTCCCCGGAGGCCGTCCCGTCGGCCTCCATCTGCTCGGCGAGCTTCATGGCCTCCTCGATGAGGGTCTCCACGATCTTCGACTCGGGGACGGTCTTGATGACCTCGCCCTTGACGAAGATCTGCCCCTTGCCGTTGCCGGAGGCGACACCGAGGTCGGCCTCGCGGGCCTCGCCGGGGCCGTTGACGACGCAGCCCATCACCGCCACGCGCAGCGGGACGTCCATGCCGGTCAGGCCGGCCGTGACCTCCTCGGCCAGCTTGTAGACGTCGACCTGGGCCCGCCCGCAGGACGGGCAGGAGACGATCTCCAGACCCCGCCGGCGCAGGTTCAGCGACTCCAGGATCTGGATGCCGACCTTGACCTC
The DNA here is from genome assembly GCF_054366325.1 of Streptomyces sp. JNUCC 63. NCBI lineage: Bacteria > Bacillati > Actinomycetota > Actinomycetes > Kitasatosporales > Streptomycetaceae > Streptomyces > Streptomyces sp. JNUCC 63. The sequence continues at coordinate 1,017,481 of NZ_CM135963.1, forward strand.
CTCCACCGGCGGCGCGGACAGCGACACGCGGATGGTGTCGCCGATGCCCCGCGAGAGCAGCGCGCCGAAGGCGACGGCCGACTTGATGGTGCCCTGGAAGGCGGGGCCGGCCTCCGTGACGCCGAGGTGCAGGGGGTAGTCGCAGCTCGCGGCGAGCTGCCGGTAGGCCTCGATCATCACCACCGGGTCGTTGTGCTTGACGGAGATCTTGATGTCCCTGAAGTCGTGCTCCTCGAACAGCGACGCCTCCCACAGCGCGGACTCCACCAGCGCCTCCGGGGTGGCCCTGCCGTACTTCTGCAGCAGCCGCCTGTCCAGCGAACCGGCGTTGACCCCGATCCGGATCGGGGTGCCGTGCTCCTTGGCCGCCCTGGCGATCTGTTTGACCTGGTCGTCGAACTTCTTGATGTTGCCCGGGTTGACGCGCACGGCCGCGCAGCCCGCCTCGATCGCGGCGAAGACGTACTTGGGCTGGAAGTGGATGTCCGCGATCACCGGGATCTGCGACTTCCTCGCGATGGTCGCCAGCGCGTCCGCGTCGTCCTGCGTGGGACAGGCCACCCGCACGATCTGGCAGCCGGACGCCGTCAGCTCGGCGATCTGCTGCAGCGTGGCGCCGATGTCCGACGTACGGGTCGTGGTCATCGACTGCACCGACACCGGCGCGTCCCCGCCCACCGCCACCGACCCGACCTGAATCTGCCGCGACACGCGCCGCTCGGCGATCGGCCGGGCCGGTACCTCGGGGACGCCCAAGGGAATGGCGGTCATGGCGTCAGTCCCGGTTCCCGGAGACGGTCTCGCGCATCGCGCGCAGGGACTCCTTAAGCGACCCCATGGTGGCGAGCACGGCGGTGGGCTCGTAGCCGCAGTGCGCCATGCAGTTGGCGCAGCGCGGATCCTTGCCGCGGCCGTACTTGTCCCAGTCGGTCTCCTCCACGAGTTCCCGGTACGTCGGGACGTATCCGTCGCTCATCAGGTAGCAGGGACGCTGCCAGCCGAAGAGCGAGTAGTTGGGGATCGCCCAGGCGGTGCACGGGAAGTCGACCTTGCCCTCGAGGAAGTCGAGGAACAGCGGCGAGTGGTTGAGCCGCCAGCGGCGCCGGTTGCCGCCCGCGAAGGCCTTCCTGAACAGCTCGCGGGTCTGCTCCACGCCCAGGAAGTGCTCCTGGTCGGGCGCCTTCTCGTAGGCGTAGGCGGGCGAGATCATCATCTCGTCGACCTTGAGGTCGTCGTTGAGGTAGTTGAGGACGTCGACGACGGTCTGCGGGGTGTCGGTGTTGAAGAAGGTGGAGTTGGTGGTCACCCGGAAGCCGCGCCGCTTGGCCTCCTTGATGGCCGCGACCGCCTCGTCGAACACGCCCTCCTTGGCGACCGACTCGTCGTGCCGCTCGCGCAGTCCGTCGATGTGCACGGCGAAGGCGAAGTAGGGCGAGGGCTTGAACTGGTCCATCTTCTTGCGCAGCAGCATCGCGTTGGTGCACAGGAAGACGTACTTCCGCCTGGCCACCAACTGCCGTACGATCTCGCCGATCTGGGGGTGCATCAGGGGTTCGCCGCCCGCGATGGACACCATCGGCGCACCCGACTCCAGCACCGCTCCCACGGCCTGCGCGACGGGCATGCGCTGCTTGAGCACTCCGGCCGGGTGCTGGATCTTGCCGCATCCTTCGCAGGCGAGGTTGCAGGCGAAGAGCGGCTCAAGCTCCACGATCAGCGGGAACTTGTCCCGCCTGCGCAGCTTCTGTTCGGCCAAGTATGTAGCGACCTTGATGGACTGGCGCAGCGGCATGGCCATCTGGCTCACCTCCTGGGGAGCAGAACATTACGGTGCCATTCGAAGAAAGTCGGCAGGACGGACCGAAGAACGCGGAAAGCCGATATTCCACCGCGGACCGTGCCGATACGGACGAGTTCGTGTTCCGGAGCGTCCACGACCACCCGCACGGCCGCAACCGGGCGCGCGCCCGTGCGCACGGCGCTCAGGAGCGTGGCCGCCGACTCCATGTCGACGGCGATCGCGCCGGTCGCGCGCAACTCGGCCCGCTCGGGTCCGCGCACGACGTGGCCGGAGCCGGTGAGCGGCCCGGTGTGGACGGTGCGCCCGGGCAGGGTGCGCGCGAGTTCCTTGACGAGCAGTTCGGTTCCGACGCACGGCACGGTGCCGCGCGGGTCCCGGGTCTCCTCGGCGACGACGAGGTCGCCGGGGTGCATGCCCGGGGCCAGTCCCGCGCAGAAGCCCGTGGCCAGCACCGCGGCCCGCGCCAGCGGCGGGTCGGCCAGCACCCGGGTGACGGACCGTTCCGCCGCCCTGGGCCCCATCCCCGTCCGCAGCACGGCCACCGGCCCGCCCGCGCTGCCACGGTCGCTCGTGCGCAGGGCGATGTACTCGATGCCGAGCGCGCAGGCGACCAGCAGCGGGGCCGGACCGGGCTGGGTGCTCATCAGCTCCCCTTGGCCTCGGCGCGGGAACGGTCCCTGCGGACCTTGTCGGCGAAGGGTTCGCCGTGGACGTACCGGCCGAGCGCGGTGAGCGGGAAGACCTGCCGGTAGAGGTGGTAGTTGATGGAGAAGTCCCAGGGGAAGCCGGTGCCGGTGAAGTACGGCTCGTCCCAGGAGCCGTCCTCCCGCTGGGTGGCCGCGAGCCACTGGACGCCGCGCTCGACGGCCTTGGAGTCCTTCTCTCCGGCCGCGAGCAGCGCCATCAGCGCCCACGCGGTCTGCGAGGCGGTGGAGGCGCCCTTGCCGCTCCACTCCTTGACGTATTTGTAGGAGCGCAGGTCCTCGCCCCAGCCGCCGTCGTCGTTCTGCACGCTCTCCAGCCAGGCCACCGCGCGGCGGATCGCCGGGTGGGAGCCGGGCAGGCCTGCGGCGGTCAGGGCGGGCACGACGGACCCGGTGCCGTAGAGGTAGTTGACGCCCCAGCGGCCGAACCACGAGCCGTCCGGCTCCTGTTCGGCCAGCAGCCACGCGATGCCGCGCCGGGTGCGCGGGTCGTGGGACAGGCCCTCGGCGGCGAGCATCTCCACGACGTGCGCGGTGACGTCGGCCGACGGCGGGTCGATGACCTCGCCGAAGTCGCAGAACGGCAGCCGGTTGGGGAAGGGGCTGGTGTTGTCGACGTCGAAGGCGCCCCAGGCACCGTTCCTCGACTGCATGCCGAGGTTCCAGCGGACCCCGCGCCCGATGGCCTTGTCCACCCGCTCCGGGTCGTGGTGCCTGACCCGGCGCAGCGCGAGGACCACCTCTGCGGTGTCGTCGATGTCGGGGTAGTTGTCGTTGTGGAACTCGAACGCCCAGCCGCCCGGCGGCAGCCCCGGCCGGCGCACCGCCCAGTCGCCGGGGCGCACGATCTGCTCGCCGAGCATCCAGTCGGCGGCCTTGACCATCTGCGGGTGGTCGGCGGGAAGGCCGGCGTCGGCGAGCGCGATGGTCGCCAGGCAGGTGTCCCAGACGGGCGACTGGCAGGCCTCGATCATGCGGGCGCCGTCCTCGCGCCAGACGGCGAAACGGTCCAGCGACTGAAGTCCGGCGCGCATCACCGGGTGGTTGAGGTCGTAGCCCAGCAGGTGCAGCGCGATGATCGAGTACACGGCGGGCGGCTGGATGCCGCCCCAGCAGCCGTCGTTCTCCTGCCGTTCGATGATCCAGCGGGCGGCGGTGTTCGTCGCGGCCCGGCGCAGCCGCCTGGGCGCCACCTTGCGGAAGGCGTGCAGGGCCTTGTCCAGGCGCTGGAAGGCACCGTCCCAGCTCGTGGCCGGGGCGAGCGGCCTGGGCGGGCTGGGGAGGTCCGGGTCGGTGTGCAGCTCGTCCAGCGGGAAGGGCGCGGGGCGCACCGGCCGTTTGGCGGAGACGATGGTGAGCGGCACGATGGTCTGCCGGGCCCAGCAGCCGAAGTCGTAGATGTTGAGCGGGACCCAGGAGGGAAACCAGATCAGCTCGGGCGGAAGTTCGGGCAGGTCCTCCCACTTCCACCAGCCGAACAGGGCGAGCCAGATCCGGGTGAAGACACGGGAGGCGGCGATGCCGCCCTGCTCGCGGATCCAGGCGGAGGCCTTCGCCATGTGGGGGTCGTCGGGCGCGTCTCCGGCCAGGCGCAGGGCGACGTAGGCCTCGATGGTGGTGGAGAGTTCGCCCGGCCCGCCGTAGAAGGTGGCCCAGGTGCCGTCCTCGCGCTGCTCGCCGCGGATGAAGAGCGCGGCGGCGCGGGTGGTCGCCTCGTCGGAGATGCCCAGGAACTGGCGCAGCAGCAGGTCCTCGGCGTCCATGGTGACGTTCGTCTCGAGGTCGCCCTTCCACCAGCCCTCGGCGTCCTGCCTCGCGAGCAGGAAGTCGGTGGCCCGCCTGACGGCGTCTGCGGCGGCTTGTGGTGCCCCGGCCGCCTCGGGGGTGGTGAGTACGGTTTCCGTGGCCGCGGCAGCGCGGGACGGCAGTGTCGCCCCGGTGCTTCCGTCGGTCGTCGCTGTCATGGCTTCCCCTTCGTGCAGTCGTGCGAGTCGTGCTGCTGTGGGTCCGCCGTCGGCCGGTGCCCGAAACCTTGCGGCACCGGCCGGCGACTACGCGAGGCTGGTTCGACCGATAGTGATCATCTCTTTCGTACGACGACGAAGTCGGCGAGCGCCGTGAACGCGGCCCGTACCTGCTCGGGCATGTTCACGGCGTCGAGGGCTTCGATGGCGATGGTGTGCTGACGGCGCGCCTCCTCGGCCGTCCACTCCCGGCCGCCCGCCTCCTCGATGAGGGCGGCGCGGGCCGCGAACTCCTCCTCGGAGAAGTTCGCGAAGTCGCTGCTCTTGGCGTCGGCGGCGAGGATCTCGCCGAGCCGCTCGGAGGCGGATCCGCCCGCCGCGAGCGCGGCCACGACGGGCAGGGACTTCTTGCGCTGGCGCAGATCGCTCCAGGTCTGCTTGCCGGTGGCCTCCGGGTCGCCCCAGATGCCGAGGAGGTCGTCGACGGCCTGGAAGGCCAGGCCGAGGTGGTAGCCGTACTTCTCCAGCGTGTCGGCGGTGGCGTCGTCCGCGCCGCCGAGGACCGCGCCGACGGAGGAGGCGCAGGCGAGCAGGGCGCCGGTCTTGTTGCCCTCCATCTCCAGGCACTCCTCGACGCTGACGCGGTCGCGGTGCTCGTAGGAGATGTCCTGCGCCTGACCGTCGATCAGTGCGCGGCTGGCGGCGGTCAGGCGGCGGGCGGCGCGGCCGGCCTCGACGGTGCCGAGCTCCAGCAGCACCTCGTTCGCCAGGGCGAACAGGGCGTCGCCGACCAGGATGGCCTGGGCGGGGCCGTGCACCTTCCAGACGGTGTCGCGGTGGCGGCGCTGCTCGTCGCCGTCCATCAGGTCGTCGTGCAGCAGAGAGAAGTTGTGGACGAGTTCGACGGCGACCGCGCCGGGCACGCCCACCTCGGGCGCGGCCCCGGCGACCTCGGCGGAGAGTACGGCCAGGGCGGGGCGCACGGCCTTGCCGCCGACCCCGTGCGCGGGGTTGCCCGCCGCGTCGATCCAGCCGAAGTGGTAGGCGGCGACGGTGTCCATGGGAGGGGCCAGGCGGTCGACGGCCGCCCGCAGTACCGGCGTGGCCAGGGTCCGGCCGCGCTCCAGCAGCGCGGTCACGTCCACCGCGGTCCCTCGAGCGGGCGTCGAGGCCGGGGGAACAGTGGGCACAGTCTCTCCTCTTGTTGCGGTGCCGGGAGTGCGGGAGCCTGCCACGGACTGCTGATCGAGCGTCATGCCGCCGCCTCCTCGATGGCGAGGAGACGGCTCGGGCGGGGCCGGCCCAGGGTGCTCAGCGCGGCGTCGGCCGCCTTCACACCGCTGCGGACCGCACTCTCCATGGTCGCGGGCCACCCGGTGGCGGTCCACGCTCCGGCCAGGTACAGGCCGGGTGCCTTGGTGCGGGCGCCGGGCCGCAGCCGCCCGACGCCGGGGGCCGGGGCGAACGTCGCCGTGCGCTCCCGGGTCACGAAGAAGTCCTTCACCTCGGCGCCGCGCGCGCGGGGCAGCAGCCGCCTCAGTTCGGGCAGGTAGCGTTCGCGCAGTACGGCGACGGGCGCGTCGATCTCGTCCTGCGCCACCGACTGGGACACCGCCAGGTACTGACCGTGCTTCAGTCCGGACGCCCCGGTGCGGTCGAAGACCCACTGCACGGGCGTGCCGAGGGCCGCGAAGAAGGGCCTGCTGAGCACGGTGCGGTCGTAGACGACATGGACGTTGAGGATCGGTGCGGTGCCGATGCGGAGCAGCCGGTCGGGGGCGTCCAGGGCGCCCGGCGGCAGCAGATCGTGCGCCTCGCGCTGCGGTACGGCGAGAACGACGGCGTCGGCGGGCAGCGTCTCGCCGGGAACCTGAACGTTCCAGCTCCCGTTCTCGTTGAGGGAGACGGAGGTGACGCGTGTACGGACCTCGGTACGCACGCCCGCGGAGTCGAGCGCCCTGCGGGCCAGCCGGTCGTGCAGTTCGCCCAGCGGGACGCGGGCCCAGCCGATGTCGGCCGCGCCCGGGTCGGACAGCAGACCGGTCTTGAACACCATCGCGGCGAGCGCCAGCGAGGAGTCGGACGCGACCGCGTTGAGGGTGGCGACCCCCACCAGGTCCCACAGTGCCTCGACGGCACGCGCGGACTGGCCGTGCGCGGTCAGCCAGCTGCCGAAGTCCTGGGCGTCCAGGGTCGGATCGGCGAGGTCGAGTTCCTTGAGCGCGAGCGCGGCGCGGCCCACCCGGACTCGCTCGGCGAGCGTCAGGTGCGGGTAGGTGGCCAGACTCCGGCCCAGGTGCAGGGGTACGGGCAGCGCGTCGCGGCGCAGTCTGCCCAGGCGCCGTCCCTCGGGCCGGTCGGCGTCGAGGACGGGAACCTCCAGCCGGTCCTGCAGCGGGGAGAGTGCCGCGCCGCCGATCCGGTCGAGGAACCAGCGGTAGGCGGTGCAGCAGCGCAGGTACACGTGCTGTCCGTTGTCGACCGTGAGGTCGCCGCGCCGGAAGGAGAAGGCGAGCCCGCCCAGGCGCGGTCTGCCCTCGAGCAGCGTCACGCGCACTCCGGCGTCGGCGAGCTCGAGCGCGGCGGTGAGACCGGCGAGTCCGCCGCCGACCACGACGACGTGCCGACCGGCCGGACCGGAGGCGTCGGTGAGCGGCCCTTCCCCCCGCATGCCGTCGGTCATCGTGCGCCCTCCCCTGTGCGTCCGCCGCGGTGGGCCGGTACCTCGCGGGCGACCGTCGCAGTCAGGGACGCCGCCCGGCAGCGGAGGGTTGCCCGCCGCTTCTCTCCGGTCGCGTCATCGTGCGGCGACATGGCCATCAGGCACGCCTCCTGACGGTCCGCCGGGTCACGTGCCGGGCGTCGAGGCCGGACAGGCCGCGCACGGCGACGTACGCCTTCTCGCGTCCGGGCAGCGAGACCCGGCCGCGCAGCACGGCCTCCGGCTCGCGCTCGATGCGGTCGAGCAGGCGGCGGTAGATGCCGGCCATGGCGGCGACGCACGCGCCGCTGCGCCGGTCCAGCAGGGGCAGCAGCCGGTAGCCCTCGGCGAACAGGGCGCGGGCCCGCCGCACCTCGAAGTGCACCAGGCCCGCGAAGTCGGAGCCCTCCGGCGGGGTCGGCCCGTGGAACCCGGCCGAGCAGCCGAACTTGGCGAGGTCGTCGGCGGGCAGATAGGTGCGGCCGCCCTCGGCGTCCTCGCGGACGTCTCTGAGGATGTTGGTCAGCTGCAGCGCGAGCCCCAGCGTGTCGGCGTACTCGGGGGCGCGTTCGGCGCCGCGCGCCCCTGGTTCGGTGCCGAACACGCCGAGGGAGAGCCGTCCGATGGCCCCGGCCACACAGCGGCAGTAGACCTTCAGGTCCTCCCAGGTCTCGTACGTCTTGCCGCGTACGTCCATCAGGACGCCGTCGATGAGCTCGTCCAGGCCGCCGAGCGGGATCGGGAAGCTGTGGGCGGCGTGGGTGAGGGCGACGGCGACGGGGTCGGTGTCGTCGTCCTCGACCGTGCCCTCGCGGATCCGGCCGAGCAGTGCCCTTGCGTCCTCCAGACGGGTGACCTTGACGTCGTCGGCCAGCGCGCCGTCGCCGATGTCGTCGACACGCCGGGAGAACGCGTACAGCGCAGACATCGCACGGCGCTTGGGTGTCGGCAGCAGCCTGATGCCGTAGGCGAAGTTGCGGGCCTGTCCCGCGGTGACGGCCTCGCAGTAGCTGTAGGCGGCGAGTACCGGCGCGGACGCGTGCGGTTCCGACTCCACGGCCCGGATCACCCCTCTCCTCGCAGAGTCACGCCCACCTCGCGCAGCAACTGGACCTTGCCGGGCTTGGGCGGGCCGGGAAGTACGTCGTAATCGGCGGCGGCGATCGCCCGGATCGCCGCCCTTCCCCCCGCCACGAACCCTGCGAGCAGCAGCTTCAACCTGCCGTGGACGCTACCCACGAGGGGGGCGCCTTCATTCAGGAGTTCACGGGCGCGTTCCGCTTCGTACGCGACCAGTGCGCGCACCGATGCGCCCGCGGTGGGCGTGGCGAGATCCGCCTCCTGGACGTGAAAGCGTTTCATGTCCGTGGCGGGCAGATAGATGCGGTCGCGGCCGAGGTCCTCCCTGACGTCCTGGAGGTGCTCGACGATCTGCAGGGCGGTGCAGACGGCGTCGGAACGGCGGATCCGCTCGGGGGTCGAGGTGCCGGTGACGGCGAGGACGAGGCGGCCGACGGGGTTGGCGGACAGTTCGCAGTAGGCGAGGAGGTCGTCGTAGGTCTCGTACCGCGTGACGAGCTGGTCCTGACGGTTGGCGGCGATCAGGCCGAGGAACGGCTCGGGGGTCAGCGAGCGGCGGCGGACGGTGGGCTGCAGCCGGCGCAGCAGCGGGTGGCGCGGGGTGTCGTCGAAGACCCGGCGCAGATCGGCCTCGAAGGCGTCGAGGAGGGCGAGGCGGTCCTCCGCCCGGTCGGCCGACACGCCGAGCAGCCGGGCGTCGGCGCCGCCGGGGGCCAGGTCGCCGTCGCCGATGTCGTCGACGAGGCGGGCGAAGCCGTAGACGGCCATGAGGTCGGTGCGCCAGGCTCTGGGCAGGAAGAACGGTGCCACGGGGAAGTTCTCGCCCGCGGCCTTGTCGAGGGTGGCGCGCTCGGGGTCGCGCGCCGTCGGTGTCGGGGTCATCGTCCGCTGCCTGGAACGGGGACGGCGCATGCTGCGTTGAGCTGGGGAGTTTCCGTAGCCATTGCCGTCACATCTCCCGTTCTACACTGCTGACACGACACACACTATTTCGGACACGCCGCCCGGCCCTCCGTGGGGCGGCCATGACGGAGGGTGTCGCGCATTATCTCCCCACTTGCCGCTTTCCGGGACCGGTACAGCTTACGTTGTACAACGCACCGTGTTCCGTGGGGGTGTCCTGCACATCACAACAACACACCGATTGGTGTCAAGATTCCGGGGCCGGGCGGGAGTTGACGCATCCTTTGCAGACGCCGGGCCCCGCCGAAACGGTTCCGGCGGGGCCCCGAGCAGGTACGGCTACTTGCCCGTGAACTTCTCGTACTCCTTGAGCACCTCTTCGGTGGGGCCGTCCATGCGGAGTTCCCCGCGCTCCAGCCACAGCACGCGCTCGCAGGTGTCGCGGATCGACTTGTTGTTGTGGCTGACCAGGAAGACCGTGCCGGCCTCCTTGCGCAGCTCCCGGATGCGCTCCTCGGAGCGCTTCTGGAACTTGCGGTCACCGGTGGCCAGCGCCTCGTCGATCATGAGGACGTCGTGGTCCTTGGCGGCGGCGATGGAGAAGCGCAGCCGGGCCGCCATGCCGGAGGAGTAGGTGCGCATCGGCAGCGTGATGAAGTCGCCCTTCTCGTTGATGCCGGAGAAGTCGACGATCTCCTGGTAGCGCGACTTGATCTCCTCGCGGGACATGCCCATGGCCAGGCCGCCCAGGATGACGTTGCGCTCGCCGGTCAGGTCGTTCATCAGCGCCGCGTTCACGCCGAGGAGGGAGGGCTGGCCGTCGGTGTAGACCCTGCCCTTCTCGGCGGGCAGCAGGCCGGCGATGGCGCGCAGCAGGGTGGACTTGCCGGAGCCGTTGGAGCCGATCAGGCCGATCGCCTCGCCGCGGTAGGCGATGAAGGAGACGCCCTTGACGGCGTGCACCTTGCGCACGCCCCGCGCCGCGTCGTCGGAACCGCGCCTGAGGATGCGGCTGAGCGCCGCGGTGGCGCTGCCCTTGCCGCTCTTCGCGCCGCTGACGCGGTAGACGATGTGCAGCTCGTCCGCGATGACGGTGGGCACCCGCTGCCCGCCGTCGCGCATGTCGTGGTCACGGTCCCGCTCAGCCACGGCCGTACCTCTCCTCCGCCTTCCAGAAGTACACGAAGCCACCGGCGAAGAAGACCACGGCCCAGCCCAGGGCGGCGGCCCAGACGTGCGGCGGCAGGTGCGAGGTGCCGTAGCCGTCGATCAGCGCGAAGCGCATCAGGTCCATGTAGACGGCGGCGGGGTTGTACTGCATCAGCCGGATGAACCACTCCGGCCGGCCGGCGAGCATGCCGTTGAGGGAGAACATCACGCCCGACGCGTACATCCAGGTCCGCGTGACGAACGGCATCAGCTGAGCGAGGTCGGGGGTCTTGGCGCCCATCCGGGCCATGACCAGCGCGAGACCGGTGTTGAAGAGGAACTGCAGCGCCAGCGCCGGCACGATCAGCAGCCAGGACAGGCCCGGATAGCTGCCGAAGGCGACGACCACGATGAAGAGCACGATCATCGAGTACAGCAGCTGCTGGAGCTGCTGCAGCGCGAAGGAGATCGGCAGGGAGGCGCGCGGGAAGTGCAGCGCGCGCACCAGCCCGAGGTTGCCGGAGATGGCGCGCACGCCGGCCATGACCGAGGTCTGGGTGAACGTGAACACGAACACGCCCGTCACCAGGAACGGGATGTACGTCTCCCGGTCCAGGCCCCGGGTGGCCTTGATGATGACGCCGAAGATGAAGTAGTACACGGCGGCGTTCAGCAGCGGGGTCGCCACCTGCCAGAGCTGGCCCAGCTTGGCCTGGCTGTACTGGGCGGTCAGCTTCGCCCGGGAGAAGGCCAGGATGAAGTGGCGCCGCCCCCAGAGCTGACGGACGTACGCCGGCAGCGGCGGCCGGGCCCCACTGACGGACAGCCCGTACTTGTCGGCGAGCCGGCCCGCCGTGAGGCCCTCGTCGGGTGACGGAGCCGTACCGAGGGCGACGCCGCCGTCATGCGTTGTCTCACTCACAAGTGGAAACTTTCGTCTTCGAGATGCGCACCCAGTGCGGATGTACGGGCGTGGCACGAGCACCGGCCGGGCGGGCCGGACGCTCCCAGGGAACGAGATTGTCAGATGACCGGTGGCCGGCCCAGTCGGGTGAGTCGCCACACCGTACGCCACCTCATGGGCCGGCGCGGCCCGCACGGTGTGGTCCAGCCCTCCTTGAAGCCTCCGAACCAGGCCTTCAGGGCCGGGCGCGAGGGGCGGCGGGCGAGGGTGAGCAGCAGCCACACCCCCAGGTAGACCGGGACGAGAAGGGCCGGGAGGTTGCGGCGGGCGAGCCAGACGCGGTTGCGGGCGACCATGCGGTGGTAGACCGCGTGCCGCGAAGGCGCGGTCGTCGGGTGGTACAGCACCAGGTCGGACCGGTAGTCGATCATCCAGCCCGCGTCGAGGGCCCGCCATGCCAGGTCGGTTTCCTCATGGGCGTAGAAGAATTCGTCCGGCAGCCCGCCGACTTCCGCGAAGACCCGCGTACGTACGGCGTTGGCGCCGCCGAGGAAGGTGGTCACCCGGGAGGAGCGCATCGGGTCCGAGGCGCGCAGCCGCGGCACGTGGCGGCGCTGGGTGACCCCGGTGTCCGGGTCGGCGATGCGGAAGCTGACGATGCCGAGCCTGTCGTCGGCCGTGAAGGCCCGGCGGCACAGCTCGGCGGTGTCGGTGCGGGCGAGCAGGCCGTCGTCGTCGAGGAACAGCAGGATGTCGACGTCGCCGCCGCCCGGCCCGAAGGCCTCGATGCCGACGTTGCGGCCGCCGGGGATGCCGAGGTTCTCGGGCAGCTCCACCGTCCGTACGCCCTCGGGGACGTCCGGGACGGGCGAGCCGTTGCCGACGACCACCACCTCGATCCGGTCGCCGTCCTGCTTGGCGACCGAGTCGAGCAGGGCCCGCAGTTCCTCGGGGCGGTTGCCCATGGTGATGACCACGGCGCCCACCTTGAGCGAAGAGGTCATGCCGCTCACCTCAACCTGCTGGAAACGAGGATGGACACCAGGTGCAGCAGAGTCTGCAGGATCGCGATGCCGGCCAGGACCGCGATGCCGAGCCGGGTCCAGAACAGACCGCCGCCGGCGATCAGGTCGAGCACCGCGGCCAGCAGGATGAACAGACTGGCCTCGACACCGCCGACCAGGCGGTGGAACTTCAGCGCGGCGGCCGCCTTCCGGGCCAGGGCCAGGCCGGAGGAGCGGGGCACGGCCGCCTCGTCCTTGACCGCGGGCAGTCCGCCGCGGGCGCGGGCCACGTCGACCAGGTCGGTCTCGGCCTTGATCAGGACGGCGCCGAGCGCGGCCAGGGTGCCGAGGAACGCCCACAGCCACTCGGGGCTCCCGCCGCCGCCCCACAGGTCGGCGCCGCGCAGTCCGAAGCCGACCAGCAGGGCCGCCTCGGACAGGTAGTGGCCGATGCGGTCCAGGTAGACGCCGGTGATGGAGGTCTGCCGGCGCCAGCGGGCGATCTCGCCGTCGACGCAGTCCAGCAGCAGGTAGACCTGGATCAGGACGGCGCCGAGCAGGGCGCCGGCCAGACCCGGCACGAGGAGTGCCGCGCCCGCCAGGACGCCCGCGACGACCATCAGGTACGTGAGCTGGTTGGGCGTGATCCTGGTGCCCACCAGGTAGCGGTCGACCCGCAGGGACACCTCCCGCATGTAGAGGCGGCCCGCCCAGTGCTCACCGCTGCGCCGGTCCTTCACCCCTTCGGGATGCACGACCGGCCGTAGTTCAGCTACCGATGGTCTTGACATAGTCGAGGTAGAGGCCCTTGATCTGGTCGGACTTGAGGTCGAGGTGTTCGAGGATCGTGTAGCGGCCGGGCCGGGTCTCCGGGGCGAACTCCACGACCCGGACGAACTCGTCCACCGTGAAGCCGATGTCCTCCGGCAGTACCGGCAGCCCGTGCCGGCGCAGTACCTCGGCCATGGCGGCCGACTCCTCGTGGGCCCCGCGCAGGTACATCGCGAAGGCCGCGCCCAGCCCGCACTGCTCGCCGTGGCTGGCGGCCCGCTTGGGGAACAGCAGGTCGAAGCCGTGGTTGATCTCGTGGCAGGCGCCGGAGGCGGGCCGCGAGTCGCCCGAGATCGACATGGCGATACCGGTGAGCACCAGGGCCTCGGCGAGCACCTGCAGGAAGTCGCTGTCGCCGATGCCGCCCGGGTGGCGCAGCACCGCCTCGCCCGCCTGCCGCGCCATCGCGGCGGCCAGGCCGTCGATCTTCTCACCGTTGACGCGGTGGGACAGCTCCCAGTCCGCGACCGCGGAGATGTTCGAGACGGCGTCGCCGATGCCCGAGCGCACGAAGCGCGCCGGAGCGTCCCGGATCACGTCCAGGTCGATGAGGACCGCGATCGGGTTCGGCACGCCGTACGAGCCGCGGCCCGCGTCGTTGTCCAGGGTGGCGACCGGGGAGCACAGGCCGTCGTGCGAGAGGTTCGTGGGCACCGCGACCAGGGGCAGGCCGATGCGTGCCGCGGCGAACTTGGCGCAGTCGATGATCTTGCCGCCGCCCAGGCCCACGACCGCGTCGTAGTGGCCGGCCTTCATCTCGCCGGCCAGCCGGATCGCGTCGTCGAGGGTGCCGCCGCCCACCTCGTACCAGGTGGCGCCGGGCAGCGAGGGGGCGATCCGCTCGCGCAGCCGGGCGCCGGAGCCGCCGCTGACGGCGACGGCGAGCCGCCCGGAGTGCGAGATGCGCTCGTCGGCGAGCACACTCGCCAGGTCGTCGAGGGCGCCAGGACGGATGTCCACCACGACCGGCGACGGGATGAGCCGGGTCAGTACTGGCACGCGATCTCACGTCCCCTGGCGAGATCGTCGTGGTTGTCGATCTCGACCCACTTGACGTCGCCGATCGGCGCCACGTCGATCCTGAAGCCGCGGTCGACGAGCTCCTGGTAGCCGTCCTCGTAGTACAGCTGCGGGTCCCGCTCGAAGGTGGCCCGCAGCGCGTCCGCCAGCTCCGGGGCGGCGTCGCCCTCGATCAGGGTGACCCCGATGTACTCGCCGGTGGCCTCGGCCGGGTCCATCAGCTTGGTGATCCTCCGAACCCCCCTGTCGGGATCGGCGACGACCTTCATCTCCTCGTCGGCCAGCGACTTCACCGTGTCCAGGGCGAGGATGATCCTCCTGCCCTCGCCGCGGGCGGCGAGCAGGGTCTTCTCGACGGAGACCGGGTGGACGGTGTCGCCGTTGGCGAGGATCACGCCGTCCTTGAGGGCGTCCCGGCCGCACCACAGGGAGTAGGCGTTGTTCCACTCCTCGGCCTTGTCGTTGTCGATCAGGGTGAGCCTCAGGCCGTACGTCCGCTCCAGGGCCTCCTTGCGCTCGTACACGGCCTCCTTGCGGTAGCCGACGATGATCCCCGCCTCGGTCAGGCCGATCTCGGCGAAGTTGCCGAGGGTGAGGTCCAGGACCGTGGGACCCTCGTCCGTACCCGCGGGCCCCACCGGCACCAGCGCCTTGGGCAGGGTGTCGGTGTAGGGGCGCAGACGCCGTCCGGCGCCGGCCGCCAGCACGAGGCCGATCATGCGGGTTCTCCTTCGTCGTGTACGGCGGGCGCGCCCCTCAAGTGAGAGGCCACCCAGAAGCGGATGCTCTCGGCGAGCACCACCAGGGCCACGGCCACGGCGAGCACCGTGAGCGCGACCGTGAACTGCGCGGGGGTGAGCAGAGCGGCCAGCACGGTGACGAGCAGCGTCCGCCCCTCCTGTCCCCCGAGGGCGCGCACCAGCCAGGCCGGCGGCGCTCCGGCGTTGCCGCGGATGCGGTACACCGTGTCGTAGTGATGGTAGGCGACGGCCGCCACCAGCCCGAAAGCCGCGGGAAGCGCTCCGGGCACATCGGCCCTGGCCGCCAGTACCAGGACGGTGCCGTACTCGGCGGCGCGGAAGAGCGGGGGGATCAGCCAGTCGAGGGGGCCCTTGAGGGGCTGGGAGAGGGCCAGGCCCGAGAAGAAGGCGTAGAAGACGGCGGCGACGGCGACGTACCAGAGCTCGCCCAGGTACAGGGCCCAGGACAGGAACGTCACGCCGACCAGGGCGCGCAGCAGCGGGAAGCCGGTGTACCAGCGCGCGTTGGGATCGCGCAGTCCGGCGGAGACGGACGCGAGCGGCCCGTTGTCCGCGAGGTCCGCCAGCGCCTGGGCCGCCCGGTCGGTGCGCCGTGCCTTGCGGGTCACCGACCGCAGGACCCGGCCCGCCGTGGTGTACGTCGCCGCGAAGGCGCAGCCGATGAGCAGCGCGTAGAAGGTGATCCTCGGGGTGGTGGCCGCGGTGAGGACGGCGATCATGGCCCAGCGTTCGCCGATGGGCAGGACGATCATCCGGCGTACCCAGACCGTCCAGCCGACGCTGTCCAGCTTGTCGGAGAGGGCGGCGGTGGGGCTGGTGTTGGCGGTGGCGGCCGTGTCTCCGGCGTTCGCCTCGTTGAAGGAGAAGTCGACCACGTGCCGGCAGGTCTGCAGGACCATGGCGCCCAGGGCCAGGGCCCACACGTCGTCGCCGCCGCGGGCGGCGCCGAGGGCGAGGCCGGCGTAGTAGGCGTACTCCTTGGCCCGGTCGAAGGTGGCGTCCAGCCAGGCGCCGAGGGTGGAGTACTGCAGCGAGTAGCGGGCCAGCTGGCCGTCGGTGCAGTCCAGGACGAACGAGGCCATGAGCAGCACGCCGGCGGCGATGAACCCGCCGCGGGTGCCGGTGGCGGCGCAGCCGGCCGCTATGAGCGCGGTGAGCAGGGACGCGGTGGTGACCTGGTTGGGGGTCAGGCCGCGGCGGGCGCACCAGCGGGCGATGTAGCGGGAGTACGGGCTGATGAAGAAGGTGGTGAAGAAGCCGTCGCGGGCCTTCACCGCCGACTTCAGGCGGACGGCCTCGTCGTCGACGGCGGCGACGGCCTGCCGTGCCTCGTTGCGGGCCTGCGGGTCGTCGGGTACGGCGGCGACGAGGCTGCCGAGCTCGGGGCGGTGCACGTCGGCGCCGTCGGCCTCCAGGGCGTCGGCGATCCGGTCGGCGAGGCTGTCGACCTCCCCCACGCTCGGCTTCGCTCGCGCGAGGAGACTCCCCTCCGTGGTGCCGCCGGCGGAGTTCTCGCGGACCATCGCGCGGGTCAGCTCCTGGCGGCCGGCCGGACGGGCGGTCACCGCGCCGGGGACGGCGGCGAGCGGGAAGCGGGGGTCGGTCAGACCCAGGCGCAGCGCGTGCGGATGGCCGACGAACCGGGCGTCGACGACGGCGACCCGCTGGTCGGCGGGCACCTGGGCGAGCAGGGTCTCGGCGGCGGAGCCGTCAGTGGCGACCCGCACGTCGAAGCCGAGGGACCGCAGATCGCTCTCGAGCGACGATCCGGGGACCGGCTGACCGGCGAGGATGGCGGTCGACAACCGAACTCACTCCCTGGGTGCCGACGCGTCCGCGCCGGTCATGTACATGATGGGGCGCCGCTTGCCTGTGGCACCCGGGCGGCATCGGCAGAGGCTATCGGATGCCGGGAAGCCCGCGTTCACCGCCCGTTAACGGGCCGCTCGCGTGGTCTGCCGCAGCCTTCGCCGCGCTCATCATCGGTGATCCGGGGGCCGGGTCACAAACTCCGCACCAGATCAGGCATTCCACGCATACGCACGCCACGAGCCCGTTGTCCCGTCATAAGCTGGACGACCGTGACATGGCTGATCACCGGCGGGGCCGGGTACATCGGGGCACATGTGGCGCGGGTCATGGCGGGGGCCGGGGAGCGGGTGGTCGCGCTCGACGACCTGTCGGTCGGCAACGCCGCGCGGCTGCCGGACGAGGTGCCGCTGGTCCGTGGATCCTCGCTGGACGGGGAGCTGCTCAAGCGGGTGCTCGCCGAGCACGCGGTGACCGGGGTGCTGCACCTGGCCGCGCGCAAGCAGGTCGCCGAGTCCGTCGCGCAGCCGGCCCGCTACTACCAGGAGAACGTGGGCGGTCTGGCGACCCTGCTGGACGCGGTGGCCGAGGCCGGGATCGGGCGGTTCGTCTTCTCCTCCTCGGCGGCCGTCTACGGCAACCCCGGTGTGGACCTCATCACGGAGGACACCCCGTGCGCCCCGGTGAACCCGTACGGCGAGACCAAGCTCGCCGGGGAGTGGCTGGTGCGGGCGGCGGGGCGGGCCCACGGGATCGCGACCGTCTGCCTGCGCTACTTCAACGTGGCCGGCGCGGCCGCCCCGGAACTCGCCGACACCGGCGTGTCCAACATCGTGCCCATGGTCTTCGACCGCCTCACCCGCGGCGAGGCACCGCGCGTCTTCGGCGACGACCACCCGACGCCGGACGGCACCTGCGTCCGCGACTACATCCACGTCGCCGACCTGGCGGAGGCCCACCTCGCCGCCGCCCGGCGCCTGACCGGCCCGGAGGCCGGCGGCGATCTGACCGTGAACATCAGCCGCGGCGAGGGCGTGTCGGTGCGTGAGCTGCTCACGGTCATCGGCGAGGTCACCGGCGACCGGCGGCCGCCCGTCGTCGAGGCGCGCCGTCCCGGGGACGCGCCCCGCGCCGTCGGCTCGGCGGAGCGGGCCGCGGCGGAACTGGGCTGGCGGGCCCGGCGCGGGGTACCCGAGATGGTCTCCTCGGCATGGCGGGGCTGGCTGCCGCACCACGGCGTCTGAACCGTGCGGTGCCCTGACCTGCGTATGTCTTTACGCAGGTCAGGGCACATGACAACGGTGTTCAGTGCCGCTTTGCCCCATACCCCCCACCCGTAGTTCACTGTGATCCCGGGCGGAACGACGGAAAGGGCGGTCAGTCACATGGGTGCCGGTCACCACCACGGACACGCGCACGGCGCCGGAGCCGCCGGCACGGCGGCTGCCGCACACCGCGGCACCCTGCGCATCGCGCTGTCGATCACGCTCACCGTGATGGTCGTGGAGATCGTCGGCGGCCTGCTCGCGGACTCCCTCGCGCTGGTCGCGGACGCCGCCCACATGGCCACCGACGCTCTCGGCCTCGGCATGGCGCTGCTGGCCATCCACTTCGCCAACCGTCCGCCGAGCCGGAACCGCACCTTCGGCTACGCCCGCGCGGAGATCCTCGCCGCGCTCGCCAACTGTCTGCTGCTGCTCGGCGTCGGCGGCTATGTGCTCTACGAGGCGGTGCAGCGGTTCCTCGCCCCGGCCGACACCCACGGCGGGCTGATGATCGTGTTCGGCGCGATCGGCCTGGTCGCGAACTCGGTCTCCCTGATGCTGCTGATGCGCGGCCAGAAGGAGAGCCTGAATGTGCGCGGCGCCTTCCTGGAGGTGGCCGCGGACGCGCTCGGCTCACTGGCGGTCATGGTCTCGGCGGCGGTGATCCTGCTCACCGGCTGGCAGGCCGCCGACCCGATCGCCTCGCTCGCCATCGGTCTGCTGATCGTGCCGCGCACCTTGAAGCTGCTGCGCGAGACCCTCGACGTGCTGCTGGAGGCGGCGCCGAAGAACGTCGACATGGACGAGGTACGGGCGCACATCCTGGCCCTGGACGGCGTGGAGGACGTGCACGACCTGCACGTCTGGACGATCACCTCGGGTCTGCCGGTGCTGTCCGCGCACGTGGTCGTCGGCTCCGACGCGCTCAGCGCCAACGGCCACGAGAAGCTGCTGCACGAGTTGCAGGGCTGCCTCGGCGACCACTTCGACGTGGAGCACTGCACCTTCCAGCTGGAGCCGAGCGGGCACGCGGAGCACGAGGCCCGGCTGTGCCACTGACGGCCTCCGCGGGCCGTCCCCGGCCCGCGGGGTGCCCGGACGGTTCCGGGTGGGTCCGGGCGGGCACGATCACCTACTGGACCCCACTCGCGGCGCCGCGCGGGACATGCGGGGGTGCCGGGAAGCGCCAGGAGTGCCGGTTTCGTACGGCAGACTTGAGTTCGAGGACCGAGGCGAAGGATGGGTATGCCGATCACACCTGCCACCGCGAAGCACAGCTCGTCGAACGGCACCGCGGACGCGATCATGCTGGAACTGGTCGACGAGGACGGCGTGACGATCGGCACCGCGGAGAAGCTCGCCGCCCATCAGCCACCGGGGCAGCTGCACCGCGCCTTCTCGGTGTTCCTCTTCGACGACCGCGGCCGGCTGCTGCTGCAGCAGCGGGCGCTGGGCAAGTACCACTCCCCCGGCGTGTGGTCCAACAGCTGCTGCGGCCACCCGTACCCCGGTGAGGCGCCCATGGCGGCGGCGGCCCGGCGGACGTACGAGGAGCTGGGGATCTCCCCGTCGCTGCTCGCCGAGGCGGGCACGGTGCGCTACAACCACCCGGACCCGGAGTCGGGGCTGGTGGAGCAGGAGTACAACCACCTCTTCGTCGGCCTGGTGCAGTCGCCGCTGCGGCCCGACCCGGAGGAGATCGGGGCCACGGCGTTCGTGACGCCCGCCGAGCTGGCGGAGCGGCAGGCCGGGGACACCTTCTCCGTCTGGTTCCCGACGGTGCTGGACGCGGCCCGGCCCGCGATCAGGGAGCTGACGGGTCCCGCCGGCTGGTAGTCCCGGCCGGCGGGGACCGGTGGGTCGACGGTGGTCGACGCGGGCTGAGCAGCCTTGGTGAAGTCCGGGGCGACACCGCGCCCCGTAAGGGGCGCGGGGCCGTATTGATGTGCGACTCCTCCCCCAAGCTCTTGACGAGCAGGGGGACCCCCATCGTGGGCGCGGCCCGGCCCCCACCGGCCCGCGGGTTCATCACCGTGCTTCCGGCGGAGCGCTCAGCGCGCGGGCTTGAGCGGCAGGGCGGCCCAGATCACCTTGCCGCCGCTCGCCGTGTGCTCGACGTCGTAGACCCCGCCGGCCTCCCGGGCGATCTCGGTGACCAGGAGCAGCCCGCGGCCGCCGGTCTGCGCGTGGTCGGCCTCCAGGGCGGTCGGGCGGTAGGGGTGGTTGTCCTCCACGGACACCCTCACCCACTCGGCGCCGACGGCGACCTCCACGGCGAGCATCGGCGACAGCAGCGCCGCGTGCCGTACGGCGTTCGTGACCAGCTCGGACACGATCAGCAGCAGCCCGTGGACCAGGTCGTCCGAGGCCGGGACGCCCTGGCGCAGCAGCAGGTCCCGGACCGCGTGCCGGGCCTGCGGGACCGAGGCGTCGACGGCGGGCGCGGTGAACCGCCAGACTCCCTCGTAGGGCAGTGGACCCAGCGGCCCGTTGTCCAGAGGTGCCCCCGCGCCGCCTTCTGGGCGTGGGCCGTACCCGCGCCCGTGGTTGTCCATCGTCCGGTCGCCACCCTCGCGCTCGATTGTCACCACACGTCGAGTGTTGGTAACGCACCGCTCCCCGCCCAAGGACTGAACACAAGTCAGCATGTTTCGAGCGCTTTCTGACCGTTGGCGTATGACTCGGTCACGTGTGGGACCGCTCCTGCCCCGTCCGCACCGACTTCGCGAACTATTCGGGTTGTACGGTCCGTGGTCCGCGCGTTGCCCTACGGCATCCGGTCGGAGACCATGCCGACGATGCGGCGGCCGCCGAAGCCGGTGGCGATCAGGCCGAGGCCGTCGAAGAGGAGGGCGAGGGAGATGAACGCGCCGATGACGTACTGGCTGCTGCTCGGCCAGTTGGCCAGAACCAGGATGCCCAGCAGCAGGTAGAAGACGCCCAGCAGGAGTGTCCAGCCGAACTGGGGGCCGCGCACGACGGCGCTGCCGACCACCCGGAACAGGCCGCCGGTGAGGAACAGCAGGGCGGCGAACATGGTGAGCGCGGCGGCGGCCGCGTGCGGGTGGCTGATGACCACGACCCCGGCGGCGATGTTCAGGGCGGCGACGATGGCGCCGAGCCAGAAGAAGCTGGAGCCGCGGGCCTGGATCGCGTGCATCAGTCCGACGAGCCCGCCGATCAGCAGCAGCCAGCCGAACAGGAGCATGGAGGTCAGGGTGACGGCAGCCGTGTAGACGAGTCCGACGAGTCCGGCGACCACCAGGAGCACCCCGAGTCCGGCGAGCCAGCCGAAACCGCGGCGCATCTTCGCCGTTTCGCTGCGGGGCTTGCGGGGCTTGGTGAACCTGGCCATCGGCGCCTCCTCACTGCCGCACCACACCCCCCGATCCCCTGGTCCCCCTCCCCTCCTTGATCAAACGCTCGGCGGGGCCGCTACGATCCGGCGCATGGAGCCGCAGCTGCTGCACGACGTCACCGACGGGGTCGCCACCGTCGTCGTCCACCATCCGGCCAAGCGCAACGCGATGACTGCCGCGATGTGGCGGTCGCTGCCGCCGCTCCTGGAGGGCCTGGCGGCGGATCCGGGCGTACGGGCCCTGGTGCTGACGGGCGCGGACGGGACGTTCTGCGCGGGCGCCGACATCTCCACCCTGCGCGGCTCCCCCGAGGAGGCGCAACGCCTGGCGGTGCTGGCCGAGGAGGCCCTCGCCGCGTTCCCCAAACCGACGCTGGCGGCGGTACGCGGGCACTGCGTGGGCGGCGGCGCCCAACTCGCCGCGGCCTGCGACCTGCGGTTCGCGGAGTCGGGCGCGCTGTTCGGCGTGACACCGGCCAAGCTGGGAATCGTCTACCCCGCGTCCTCGACCCGCCGTCTGGTCTCCCTGGTGGGCCCGGCCACCGCCAAGTACCTGCTGTTCTCCGGCGAGTTGATCGACACCGAGCGCGCGCTGCGCACCGGCCTGGTCGACGAGGTCCTGCCCGAGGGCCGACTCACCAAGCGTGTCACGGAGTTCACCCGCGTCCTCACCTCCCGCTCCCAGCTGACCCAGGCCGCGGCGAAGGAGTTCGCCGACGGCCGCACGGACCGTGACGCCCACTGGACGGAGCAGGCACGCGGCAGCGGCGAGACGGCGGAGGGGGTCACCGCCTTCCTGGAGCGCCGTGCGCCCCGGTTCTCCTGGAGCGTGCGGTAGACCGGGCCTCGCGTCACGCCCCGCCCCGGGCCCTACGTCAGGATGAAGCGGCTCTTGGCACGGAACTCCTCGACGAGGTGCGCGGGGGCCTTGTCCGGGGATCCGGCGTCGTAGGGCGGCTGAGGGTCGTACTCGGTCAGCAGTTGGACGGCCTGGGCGTGCTCGTCGCCCGCGATCCTGCCGAGCAGGGTCAGGCCCATGTCGATGCCGGAGGAGACGCCGGCGGCCGTGACGTACTTGCCGTCGACGACCACCCGCTCCCCCGTGGGCTCGGCGCCGAAGCGCTCGAGCCGGTCCAGCGCCAGCCAGTGCGAGGTCGCGCGGCGGCCGTCCAGGAGTCCGGCGGCGGCCAGCAGCAGCGAGCCGGTGCACACGGAGGTCGTCCAGGTGCTGGTGGCGTCGGCGGCGCGCAGCCAGTCCAGCAGGGCCCGGTTCTCCATCTGCGCCGCCTGGCCGGGGCCGCCCGGGACGACCACGATGTCGGGGCTCGGGACCTCGGCGAGGGCCTCGTCGGCCGTGAGCGCGAGGTGCCCGGTGTCGGTGCGGACGGGACCGGTCCGCTCGGCGACGAAGACGGTCTCGGCGCCGGGGAGGCGGCCCAGGGTCTCGTACGGGCCCACGGCGTCCAGGGCGGTGAAGCGGTCGAAGAGGACGATGGCGATCTGCACGGGATTCCCTTCGGTGGTGTCGGGTTCGGTGGGTGTCATTCGGTGGGTGTCAGGTGACGGGTGCGGGGCGGAACCGGCGCCGGTACTCGGCCGGGGCGGCCCCGAGCGCCTTGACGAACGCGCGCCGCATGGCCTCGGGCGTGCCGTAGCCGCTGGCGCGGGAGATCTCCTCGACGCCGTCGGCGGTGTCCTCCAGCAGCCGGCGGGCGTGTTCGAGGCGGACCCGGTCGACGTAGCGGCCGGGGGTGGTGCCGGTCTCGGCCCGGAAGGCGCGGGCGAAGTGGCGCGGCGAGAGCCGGGCGCGTGCGGCCAGTGCCTCGACCGACAGGTCGGCGGCCGGATGCTCGGTGATCCACTGCTGTACGTCCCGCAGCGGCGCGCGCGTCGCTGTCTGGACGGCGAGTTGGGCGCTGAACTGGGCCTGGTTCCCGGGCCGCCGCAGGAAGACCACCAGGTGGCGGGCGATGGTGAGCGCGGTGTCGCGGCCCAGGTCCTCCTCGACGAGCGCGAGGGCGAGGTCGATGCCGGAGGTCACGCCGGCCGAGGTGGCCACGTGGCCGTCGCGCACGTAGATCGGGTCGGCGTCGACCCTGACGGCGGGGTGGTCGCGGGCGAGCTTGTCGCAGTACGCCCAGTGGGTCGTGGCCCGCCGGCCGTCCAGCAGACCCGCCTCGGCCAGCAGGATCGCCCCGGTGCACACCGAGACCAGCCGAGCCGCCCGCGGCCCGTGCCCACGCACCCACTCGACCAGCCGCGCGTCCGGCCGGCGGGTGCCCTCGCCGCCGGGGACCAGCAGAGTGTGCGGCACGGGCGCCTCGGCGAGCGAGCCGTCTGGTACCAGCCCCAGCCCGCTGGAGGCGCGTACGGGTCCACCGTCCAGCGAGGCGGTACGGATGCGGTACGTCCCCGGTACGGCCTTCTCCGCACCGGCGAACACCTCCAAGGGGCCGGTCACATCAAGACTCTGCACGCCGTCGAAGAGAACGACGAGAACGGTTCGCTGCGCCATGCGCCCGATTCTTGACGCCCGGCGGAACGACCGCAACGACGGATTCCCCACCTTTCCTGCCATGCGCTCACCGTCCGCCACGGCAGGCTCGGACGCAGCAGTGCCCCGACCGGCGCGGGGCGGTGGGCCCCGTCGGCCCACCAAGACCGATCACCCGCCACTGCGCGGGACGTACGCGCCGCAAGGTCCCGCACCACCCGGGCCCGTCCGGCCGCCCCGGGCGACTCCGCCGTCCCGGTAAGGGGCACGGGCGCCGAACCGCCGGGCGCCGCTCGGACACGGCCGTGGCTCCGGCGTCCCGTACCCTGGCCCGGCTCTGCCGGAGGCTCGGCCAGTGCGGGTCGGCGGCACGGCGAGGCGGGGATTCGGTGCGACGCGGTGGTGCCCTGAGCGCCGGTTGTCGGTGGGGCCTGTCAGAATTGCGGCGCACAGTGGAGCGAGAAGGCGGTACGGGATCGTGACGACACCCCTCACAGGGTCCATCGAAGGCAGGATCGCCGAGGAGCTCGGCGTACGGGAGCGGCAGGTCAGGGCCGCCGTGGAGCTGCTGGACGGCGGCTCGACGGTGCCCTTCATCGCCCGCTACCGCAAGGAAGCGACCGAGATGCTCGACGACGCGCAGCTGCGCACGATCGAGGAGCGGCTGCGCTATCTGCGGGAGCTGGAGGAGCGGCGCACCGCGATCCTGGAGTCGGTGCGCGAGCAGGGCAAGCTCACCGAGGAACTGGAGGCGCGCATCCGCGGCGCCGAGACCAAGGCGCGGCTGGAGGACATCTACCTGCCGTACAAGCCGAAGCGGCGGACCAAGGCGCAGATCGCCCGGGAGGCGGGCCTGGAGCCGCTGGCCGAGGGGCTGCTCGGTGATCCGGGCGTCGAGCCGATGGCCGCGGCAGCGGCGTTCGTGGACCCGGAGAAGGGCGTGGCCGATCCCCAGGCCGCGCTCGACGGGGCCCGCGCCATCCTCACCGAGCGGTTCTCCGAGGACGCCGATCTGATCGGTGAGCTGCGCGAGCGCATGTGGGTGCGCGGGCGGCTGGCCGCGAAGGTGCGTGAGGGCAAGGAGGAGGCGGGCGCCAAGTTCGCCGACTACTTCGACTTCGCCGAGCCGTTCACCGAACTGCCCTCGCACCGGATCCTGGCCATGCTGCGCGGCGAGAAGGAGGAGGTCCTCGACCTCGTTCTGGAGCCGGAGGAGCCGACGGACGGCCCGTCGTCGTACGAGGGGATCGTCGCCCACCGCTTCGGCATCGCCGACCACGGGCGGCCCGCCGACAAGTGGCTGCGGGACACGGTCCGCTGGGCCTGGCGCACCCGCGTCCTCGTCCACCTCGGCATCGACCTGCGGCTTCGGCTGCGTACCGCCGCCGAGGACGAGGCCGTGAACGTGTTCGCGGCCAACCTGCGCGACCTGCTGCTGGCCGCCCCGGCCGGCACCCGCGCGACGCTCGGGCTCGACCCCGGGTTCCGTACGGGCGTGAAGGTGGCCGTGGTCGACGCGACCGGCAAGGTCGTCGCCACCGACGTCGTCCACCCGCACGTTCCGGCCAACCGCTGGGACGAGGCGATCGCCAGGCTGGCCCGGCTGGCCGAGGAGCACGCGGTCGAGCTGATCGCGATCGGCAACGGCACGGCCTCCCGCGAGACCGACAAGCTCGCCGGTGAACTCATCGCCAAGCACCCGGAGTTGAAGCTCACCAAGGTGATGGTCTCGGAGGCGGGCGCGTCGGTGTACTCGGCCTCCTCCTACGCCTCCCGGGAACTGCCCGACATGGACGTGTCGTTGCGCGGCGCGGTCTCCATCGCCCGCCGGCTGCAGGACCCGCTGGCCGAACTGGTCAAGATCGACCCCAAGTCGATCGGCGTCGGTCAGTACCAGCACGACCTGTCCGAGGTGAAGCTGTCCCGCTCGCTGGACGCGGTGGTCGAGGACTGTGTGAACGGCGTCGGCGTGGACGTCAACACCGCGTCCGTGCCCCTGCTCGCGCGCGTCTCCGGCATCACCTCGTCGCTCGCCGAGAACATCGTGGCGCACCGGGACACCAACGGGCCGTTCACGTCGCGGGCCCAGCTGAAGAACGTCTCGCGGCTCGGCCCGAAGGCGTACGAGCAGTGCGCGGGCTTCCTGCGGATCCGCGGCGACGATCCGCTGGACGCCTCCAGCGTGCACCCGGAGTCGTATCCGGTCGTCCGCCGGATGGTGAAGACCACGGGTCAGGAGGTGGCCTCCCTCATCGGCAACACGGGCGTGCTGCGCTCGCTGAGGCCGGCCGACTTCGTGGACGACACCTTCGGCCTGCCGACCGTCACCGACATCCTCAAGGAACTGGAGAAGCCGGGACGCGACCCGCGGCCGGCCTTCAAGACGGCGACCTTCAAGGAGGGCGTCGAGAAGATCTCCGACCTGTCGTCCGGGATGATCCTGGAGGGCGTGGTGACGAACGTGGCCGCGTTCGGCGCGTTCGTGGACGTCGGCGTCCACCAGGACGGTCTGGTGCACGTCTCGGCGATGTCCAGGACGTTCGTCAAGGACCCGCGGGACGTCGTCAAGCCCGGTGACATCGTCAAGGTGAAGGTGCTGGACGTCGACATCCCGCGCAAGCGGATCTCGCTGACCCTGCGCCTGGACGACGAGGCCGCACCGCAGGAGCGGCAGGGCGGCGGCGGTGAGCGGAGCCGGCGCGGCGGGCGCCCGCCGCAGCAGCGCCAGGGTCGCGGCGGTGGCGGTGGCGGTGGCTCGCGCCAGGCGCCCGCGCCCGCGAACAGCGCGATGGCCGACGCGCTGCGCCGCGCGGGCCTGCTCGATCCGAAGAACGGCCGGCGCTGACACGTACGGGCCCGGACTCGCCGCGCTGCCGTCGGCGGGTCCGGGCCCGTCAGGTCCGCGGCCGGTCTTCGGCCGGTTCCGCGGCCGGTCTTCGGCCGGTTCCGCGACCGGTCCGTACCGGCGGGCCGTCAGCGCGGTGGGTACTGTCCGGGTGGCAGCGCCGAGTGAGGCCCTGGGACCGCGCCCGGGGGTGGCGGGCCGGGCTCGAAGGCGGCCGACGGCCGCCCCGTGCGCATCACGTCCTCCAGCCGCCTGTGTATGTCCGTGGCCGCGTCGCGGACGCGTGCGGGTACGTCACCGCGCTCGGCGACGAGTTGGTGATAGATGGGGGCGTCTTGGAACATGGGCGACCATCCCTTCCGGTCTGCGGTTTCGCTCCGCTGGGCAACGGTGACCGAGTGTAGGCCCCGCGCCGGCGCCCCTCGCGGGCGGTATGCCTAGCGTTCCGTCACCTTGCCGGCCGCGACCTCCAGTCGGCGGGTCACGCGCACCGCGTCCAGCATGCGGCGGTCGTGGGTGACCAGAAGCAGAGTGCCCTGGTAGGAGTCCAGCGCCGACTCCAACTGCTCGATGGCCGGCAGGTCGAGGTGGTTGGTGGGCTCGTCCAGCACCAGGAGGTTGACGCCCCTGCCCTGGAGGAGGGCGAGGGCGGCCCTGGTGCGCTCGCCCGGGGAGAGCGTCGCGGCGGGGCGCAGGACGTGATCCGCCTTCAGGCCGAACTTGGCGAGCAGCGTGCGGACTTCGACGGGTTCGGTGTCCGGGACCGCCGTGCGGAAGGCGTCCAGCAGGGTTTCGGGGCCGTGGAACAGGCGGCGGGCCTGGTCGACCTCGCCGACCAGGACGCCCGATCCCAGGGCCGCGTGACCGGCGTCCAGGCCCACCCGGCCCAGCAGGGCGCCCAGCAGCGTCGACTTGCCGGCACCGTTCGCGCCGGTGACCGCCACCCGGTCCGCCCAGTCGATCTGCAGGGACACCGGGCCGAGCACGAAGTCCCCGCGCCGTACCTCCGCGTCCCGCAGCGTGGCGACGACCGCGCCCGAGCGCGGGGCCGCCGCGATCTCCATGCGCAGTTCCCACTCCTTGCGGGGCTCCTCGACGACCTCCAGCCGCTCGATCATGCGCTGGGTCTGGCGGGCCTTCGCGGCCTGCTTCTCACTGGCCTCGCTACGGAACTTGCGGCCGATCTTGTCGTTGTCGTTGCCCGCCTTGCGCCGGGCGTTCTTCACGCCCTTGTCCATCCAGGCACGCTGCATCTGCGCGCGGTCCTGGAGGGCGGCCCGCTTGTCGGCGTACTCCTCGTAGTCCTCGCGGGCGTGCCGGCGGGCCACCTCCCGCTCCTCCAGGTAGGCCGCGTATCCGCCGCCGTGGAGGTTGATCTGCCGCTGGGCGAGGTCGAGTTCGAGGACCTTGGTGACGGTGCGGGTGAGGAACTCGCGGTCGTGGCTGACGACGACCGTCCCGGCGCGCAGCCCGGTCACGAACCGCTCCAGCCGCTCCAGGCCGTCCAGGTCCAGGTCGTTGGTCGGCTCGTCGAGCAGGAAGACGTCGTAGCGGGACAGCAGCAGCGAGGCGAGGCCGGCGCGGGCCGCCTGGCCGCCGGAGAGGGACGTCATGGGCTGGTCGAGGCCGACGGCGAGGCCCAGGGAGTCGGCGACTTCCTCGGCGCGTCCGTCGAGGTCGGCGCCGCCGAGGCCGAGCCACCGCTCCAGGCTCGTCGCGTACGCGTCGTCCGCGCCCGGTGCGCCCTCGACCAGCGCCTGTGTGGCCTCGTCCATCGCCCGCTGGGCCGCGGCCACCCCGGTGCGGCGGGCCAGGAACTCCCGTACGGTCTCGCCCGGCCTCCGTTCCGGTTCCTGGGGCAGGTGCCCGACGGTCGCCGTCGGCGGGGAGAGGGCGAGCTCGCCCTGTTCGGGCGCGTCCAGCCCGGCGAGCATCCTGAGCAGCGTGGACTTGCCCGCGCCGTTGGCACCGACCAGCCCGATCACGTCCCCGGGCGCGACGACGAGGTCGAGTCCGGCGAACAGCGCGCGGTCGCCGTGCCCGGCGGCGAGATTCTTGGCGACGAGGGTGGCAGTCATCAGACGGCCGATCCTAACGGCCGCGCCCGGCCGTGCTCAGCGCGCCATGGCCGCGACCAGCACGCTCCCGGATGTGCGCGCCACCACGAAGGACTCCCCCTTCACCGCCCTGGCGTCCAGCGGAATACGGTGCCGGCCCGGCTCCAGGAGGCCGTCGAAGACCTCCTGGGTGTGGGTGCGGTAGAGCCGGTCGAGGCGGTACGCGGTGAGCCGGACGCGGCAGGAGGAGGTGACCTCGACCTCCGCCGCACCCTCCGAGGCGGTCAGCCGGGTCAGACGGCGCCGCTCCACGGGGCCTCGGTCCAGGGCGTGCTCGATCTGGGCGACCAGGAGCGGGATGACCGGGGCGAGGCCGCCGACGTAGGCCGCGTCGGCGCCCGCGCGCTCGAACGCGGCTCGTACGGCGGCGCGTTCCTCCGGGCCGATCGCCCGGCCGAAGGCGACGGCGCCGTACTGGCGCAGTTCGCCGGCGTGGACGTCGTGCACGTCGCGGGTGATGTCGGCGCCGATGCCGATGGTGCGCAGGGCGGCGGCGAGCCTGGCGAGCACGGCGACCCGGGCGTCGATGAGCAGCACCCGGCGGCGGGGCGCGGGGCCGCCGCCGTCCAGCAGCGCACCGAGCGCCGCGCGGTACTCGGCGCCGTCGAAGCGGAACGGGCCCATGCCGTGGTAGCCGTTGAGTTCCAGGTCGGCGTGCTGGTCCGTCTGCCAGGCGAAGTCCCGCCAGAGGTAGTCCGTACCGTCCTCGCCGGCCCGCTCGATGACGGCGGTGACCGCGCCGCAGGCCAGGTCCTCGCACTCGGGGCAGCCGTAGATGACGTACCGGCCGCCCGGCAGCGGCGCCTCGCTCTCCAGCAGCAGGCCGCGCACCTGGGCGGTGAAGATCGCGGGCGGGACGTCGGAGGCGAGCGGGGAGACCGCGTCCAGGTCGGAGAGCCGGAACAGCAGCGGCCGTCCGTCCACGAGGAAGTCCACGAAGTCCCGGTGGACCTGGTGGCCGCCGTCGGTGAGGATCTCCCCGGCACGCGTTGCCGGGGCCAGGCCGAAGGTCGCGTACTCGGCAGACATGCGGTGAGTATTCCCGGCGTGCGGGCGATGTGAGCACGGCGTGCCGCATTCCGTTACTGTGCGCCGTATGCGCAGTGGGCCGCGAACCGAGGTCGTGGTGGTCGGCGGCGGCGTCATCGGGCTGACGACGGCCGTCGTGCTGGCCGAGCGCGGCCGTCGGGTGCGGGTGTGGACGCGCGAGCCGGCCGAGCGGACGACCTCGGCGGTCGCGGGCGGGCTGTGGTGGCCGTACCGGATCGAGCCGGAGTCGCTGGTCGGCGACTGGGCGCTGGAATCCCTGGCGGTGTACGGGGAGTTGGCCGCGCGTCCGGGCGGGACGGGCGTACGCGTGGTGGAGGGCGTGCACGGCGAGACCCGGCTGGACGCGCTCGGGCCGTGGGCGGCGCGGGTGCCCGGGCTGCGTACGGCGCGCGCCGGGGAGTACGCGGGCACGGCACTGTGGGCGCGGCTGCCACTGATCGACATGTCGACTCATCTCCCCTGGCTGAGGGAGCGGCTGCTGAAGGCCGGCGGGGCGGTCGAGGAGCGGACGGTGACGGATCTGGCCGCCGTGGACGCCCCTGTCGTGGTGAACTGCACGGGCCTCGGCGCCCGCGAGCTCGTGCCGGACCCCGCGGTCCATCCTGTGCGCGGTCAGCTCGTCGTCGTGGAGAACCCGGGCATCACGACCTGGCTGACCTCCGTCGACCACGCCGCGGACACCTCCACCTACTTCTTTCCGCAGCCGGGCGGGCTCGTCCTCGGCGGTACGGCCGAGGAGGGCGCGTGGTCCCTGACGCCCGACCCGGCGGAGGCCGAGCGGATCGTCGCGCGGTGCGCGGCCTTCCGGCCGGAGATCGCCGGGGCGCGAGTGCTGGAGCACCGGGTGGGCCTGCGTCCGGCCCGGCACGCGGTGCGGCTGGAGCGCGAGGCGCTGCCGGGTGGCCGGGTGCTGGTGCACAACTACGGGCACGGCGGGGCCGGGGTCACCGTGGCCTGGGGGTGCGCGCGTGAGGCGGCGGGGTTGGCGTGTCCGGCCGCCTGAGATGGTGCGTGCCGGTCAGCAACCGGGGCCGCGGTGGGCGGTGTCCGGTGCGTCTGCGCTGCGTGCCCGGAAAGATCCTCCGGGCGTGTTTCACCCATGACGGCCGAATGGCGGTCGTGCGGCAGGGACGGTCGTGGACATGCCTTGAGGCGCAGACGCTGGGCGGACTTGCGGCGGCCGTCGGCGGCCCCTGCCACTGACAACGGGCCCTGAGCCCGCTGCTTCATGAGTTCGGAGGCGCACCGCAGGTCAGGGCTTTCACAGCGCCGGTGGGACAGTGATACTGCTGCACATGACGACCGACGCCGACGAGCCGACCCTCACGATCGACGAACTGGCCGCGCGGGCCGGGGTCACGGTGCGCACGGTCCGCTTCTACAGCGGCCGGGGCCTGCTGCCGCCCCCGGTGATCGGTCCGCGCCGGGTGGGGCACTACGGCCCGGAGCACCTGGCGCGCCTGGCGCTGATCGAGGAGATGCAGCTGCAGGGCATGACGCTGGCCGCGATCGAGCGCCATCTGCGGCAGCTGCCGCCGGACCTCAGCCCGCACGACCTGGCCGTCCACCGGGCGGTGGTCTCCTCCTGGGCCCCCGAGACGGTGGAGACGCTCACCCGGCCCGAGCTGGAGCGGCGGGCCGGGCGGGCGCTGAACGACGAGGACGTGGAGCGGCTGGCGGCGATGAACGTGGTCGCGGCCGACGGGGACTCCTTCCGTGTCGACTCCGGGCTGCTGCGGCTCGGCGTGCGGCTGCTGGACGTGCCGCTGTCCCAGGAGACGATCCTCGCGGCCCGCACGGCGCTGATCGAGCACGCGCGGGCGGCCGCCCACGAGCTGTCGGGACTGCTGCGCGACGCCGTGGCCGAACGTGACACGCAGGACGTGAAGTCGTTGTCCGCGTACATGCACCCGCTGGTGGTGCAGGCCCTCCTCACGACCTTCCAGCGGTCACTCAGGGAGGAGCTGCGCGAGTGGGTCGACGCCACCCGGCCGGAGGGGCCCCGGGGAGGAGACCCCCGGGACACGCCCTCCGCCTGAGGTCCGAGCCGCGCCTCAGCCCGCGTCGGTGAACGTCTCCCCCTTCTCCGCCTTCCCCACCAGCAGGGCCGGCGGGTTGAACCGCTCGCCGTAGCACTCGGCGAGTTCACGCGCGCGTGCCACGAAGCCGGGCAGCCCGCCCTCATAGCCGTTGATGTACTGCAGCACGCCGCCGGTCCAGCCCGGGAAGCCGATGCCGAGGATCGAGCCGATGTTGGCGTCGGCGACGGAGGTCAGCACGCCTTCCTCCAGGAGCCTGACCGTGTCCAGCGCCTCGGAGAAGAGCATGCGCTCCTGCATGTCCTTGAACGGGATCCGGTGACCCGGCTTCGTGAAGTGCTCACGCAGCCCCGGCCACAGTCCGGCCCGCTTGCCGTCCTCGCCGTACTCGTAGAAGCCGGCGCCGCCGCTGCGCCCCGTACGGCCGAACTCGTCGACCATGCGGTCGACGACCGCCTCCGCGGGGTGCGCGGACCAGGTGCCGCCCGCCTCCTCGACGGCCCGCTTCGACTCGTTGCGGATCCTGCGGGGCAGAGTGAGCGTCAGTTCGTCCATCAGGGACAGCACCTTGGCCGGGTAGCCGGCCTGGGCCGCCGCCTGCTCGACGGAGGCCGGCTCGATGCCCTCGCCGACCATCGCCACGCCCTCGTTGATGAAGTGGCCGATCACCCTGGAGGTGAAGAACCCTCGCGAGTCGTTGACGACGATCGGGGTCTTGTTGATCTGCCGGACCAGGTCGAAGGCGCGGGCCAGCGCCTCGTCGCCGGTGCGCTCGCCCTTGATGATCTCGACCAGCGGCATCTTGTCGACGGGCGAGAAGAAGTGCAGCCCGACGAAGTCGGCCTGGCGCTGAACGCCCTCGGCGAGCGCGGTGATGGGCAGGGTGGAGGTGTTGGAGCACAGCAGCGCGTCCGGGGCGACGATCTGCTCGATCTCCTGGAACACCTTGTGCTTCAGGGCCGGGTCCTCGAAGACGGCCTCGATCACCGCGTCGCAGCCGGCGAGGTCGGCGGCCTCGGCGGTGGGGGTGATCCGGGCGAGCAGCGCGTCCGCCTTCTCCTGGCTGGTACGGCCCTTGGCGACGGCCTTGGCGCACAGCTTCTCGGAGTAGCCCCTGCCCTTGACGGCGGCCTCCAGGGACACGTCCTTCAGGACGACCTCCAGCCCCGCGCGGGCGCACGAGTAGGCGATGCCCGCGCCCATCATGCCGGCGCCGAGGACGGCCACCTTGCGGACCCGGCGGGGCTCGATGCCCTGGGGGCGGTTGGCGCCGGAGTTGACGGCCTGGAGGTCGAAGAAGAACGCCTGGATCATGTTCTTCGAGGTCTGCCCGGCGGCCAGCTCCACGAAGTGGCGGGCCTCGATGACCTGGGCGGTCTCGAAGTCGACCTGGGCTCCCTCGACGGCGGCGGCGAGGATGCCCCGCGGAGCCGGGTAGGGGACGCCGTTCGTCTGCTTGCGCAGGTTGGCGGGGAAGGCGGGCAGGTTGGCGGCGAACTTGGGGTCGGCCGGGGTGCCGCCCGGGATGCGGTGGCCGGGCCTGTCCCAGGGCTGCTGGGACTCGGGGTTGGCGTCGATGAAGGCGCGGGCCTTGGCCAGCAGTTCGTCCTGGCTGGTGGCCACCTCGTGGACGAGGCCGTTCTCCTGGGCGCGGCGCGCGTTGTACTGCGTGCCCTGCAGCAGCACCTTCAGCAGGGCGTCGGTAACGCCCAGCAGCCGTACGGTACGGACGACCCCACCGCCTCCGGGGAGCAGGCCGAGGGTCACCTCCGGGCAGCCGATCTTGGTGCCGGGCGTGTCGAGCGCGATGCGGTGGTGGCAGGCCAGGGCGAGTTCGTAACCGCCGCCCAGGGCCGCGCCGTTGATCGCGGCGACGACCGGCTTGCCCAGGGTCTCCATGCGGCGCATGTTCCGCTTGATCGCGAGGCCGCCGTCGAAGAGGTCCTGGGCGGTCTCGGGGGTGACCCGGATCAGGTCGCGCAGGTCGCCGCCGGCGAAGAAGGTCTTCTTGGCGGAGGTGAGGATGACGCCGCGGACGGTGTCCTTCTCGGCCTCCAGCCGGTCGACGACGGCGGCGAAGGAGTCGCGGAACGCCTGGTTCATGGTGTTCGCGGACTGGTCGGGGTCGTCGAGGACGAGGGTGACGACGCCGGTGTCGTCCTGTTCCCAGCGGATGGTGGTGCTCTCGGTCATGTCGGGGGTCTCCGTTGAGGTCTGAGGTCTGGGGGTGTCGCTGGGACGAGTCAGACGCGCTCGACGACGGTGGCGATGCCCATGCCGCCGCCCACGCACAGCGTGGCGAGGCCGTAGCGCTTGTCCTGGCGCTCCAGTTCGTCGACGAGGGTGCCGAGGATCATCGCGCCGGTGGCGCCGAGCGGGTGGCCCAGCGCGATGGCGCCGCCGTTGACGTTGACCTTGTCCAGGGACAGGCCCATGTCCTTCACGAAGCGCAGCACGACCGCCGCGAAGGCCTCGTTGATCTCGACGAGGTCGATGTCGTCGATGGTCAGTCCGGCCTTGGCGAGCGCCTTGCGGGTGGCGGGCGCGGGACCGGTGAGCATGATGGTGGGCTCGGAGCCGGAGACGGCGGCGGAGACGATCCGCGCGCGCGGGGTGAGGCCGTAGCGCTCGCCGACCTCCTTGGAGCCGATGGCGACGAGCGAGGCGCCGTCCACGATGCCGGAGGAGTTGCCCGCGTGGTGGACGTGGTCGATCTTCTCCACCCAGTGGTACTTCTGCAGGGCCACGGCGTCGAAGCCGCCGAGTTCGCCGATGTCCGCGAAGGACGGCTTGAGCCCGGCGAGGGAGTCGGCGGTGGTGCCGGGGCGCAGGTGCTCGTCGCGGTCGAGGACGACCAGCCCGTTGCGGTCCTTCACCGGGACGACGGAGCGGTCGAAGCGGCCCTCCTTCCAGGCGGCGGTCGCGCGCTCCTGGGACAGGGCCGCGTACTCGTCGACGTCCCGCCGGGTGAAGCCCTCGATGGTGGCGATCAGGTCGGCGCCGATGCCCTGGGGCACGAAGTCGACGGCGAGGTTGGTCATCGGGTCGTTGAACCAGGCGCCGCCGTCGGAGGCCATCGGCACCCGGGACATCGACTCGACGCCGCCCGCGAGGAGCAGGTCCTCCCATCCGGAACGCACCTTGGCGGCGGCCAGGTTGACGGCCTCCAGACCCGAGGCACAGAAGCGGTTCTCCTGCACACCCGCCACCGTGTCGGGCAGTCCGGCGGCGATCGCGGCGATGCGGGCGATGTCGGAGCCCTGGTCGCCGACCGGTCCGACGACGCCGAGCACGATGTCGTCGACCGCGGCCGGGTCGAGGCCGGGGAAGCGGTCGCGGATCTCGTGGATGAGGCCGACGACCAGGTCGATGGGCTTCGTGCCGTGCAGGGCGCCGGTGGCCTTGCCGCGCCCGCGCGGGGTGCGGATCGCGTCGTACACGTACGCTTCGGTGCTCACTGGCAAGCCTTTCGATGAGGGTTTTCGTCCTGAAGGAGTGCGGGCAGGTCCCAGTCGCGGGCCACGGCGGCCGTGTCGGCGCCGGGCCGGGCGGGGCCGGTGCGGACGGCGGTGGGGGTGACGGAGAAGCGGGGCGCGGGGGCCGGCTGGGTGAGGCCGGCGTGGTCGGTGAAGGTGCCGCGGGCGGCCAGGTGCGGGTGGTGCGGGGCCTCGCGCAGCGACAGCACGGGGGCCACGCACGCGTCGGAGCTCTCGAAGACGGCCGTCCACTCGTCCCGGGTGCGGGACTTGAAGCGGGCGGCGACCGCCTCGCGCAGTTCACCCCACCGGGTGCGGTCCGTGCGGGCGTCGGCACGGTCCTCGAGGCCGAGCAGGGTCAGGAACTCGTCGTAGAACTGCGGCTCGAGCGCGCCGACCGCCATGTACCGGCCGTCGGCGGTCTCGTAGGTGCCGTAGTACGGGCAGCCGCCGTCCAGGAGGTTGGATCCGCGGCGGTCCTGCCAGCCGCCGGCGGCGAGCATGCCGTGGATCATCGCGGACAGGTGGGCGGTGCCGTCGACGATGGCGGCGTCGACGACCTGTCCGGTGCCGGTCGCGCGCGCGTGGTGCAGGGCGGCGAGGACGCCGGTGACGAGGTAGAGGGAGCCGCCGGCGTAGTCGCCGAGGAGGTTGGCGGGGACGGCCGGGGGCCCGTCCGGGTCGCCGATCATGCCGAGGGTGCCGGTGACGGCGATGTAGGCGATGTCGTGTCCCGCGCGCGGGGCGAGCGGGCCGTCCTGGCCCCAGCCGGTCATCCGGCCGTAGACGAGGCGGGGGTTGCGGGCGTGGCACGCCTCAGGGCCGACGCCGAGGCGCTCGGCGACGCCGGGCCGGTAGCCCTCGATGAGGATGTCGGCGCGCTCGGCGAGGCCGAGGACGCGGGCGGGGCCGTCCGGGGACTTCAGGTCGACGACCACGGAGCGCTTGTTGCGGTTGGTGAGGTCGCAGGCGGGGTCGATGCCGAGTGCGGCGCCGCCGGGGCGGTCCACCCGGACGACGTCGGCGCCCAGGTCGGCCAGCAGCATGGCGGCGAACGGGCCGGGGCCGATGCCGGCCAGCTCGACCACGCGCACGCCGGTGAGCGGTCCGTGCCGACCCGCCGCCCGAGTCGTTGCCATCCAGCCCCCTTGCTGTGACACAACCGATGTAACACCGATGATGCTAAGAACGCGTTCCAGCGGAGACAAGCCCTGGGCGAGCAAGCGCTTAGCCAAGTCCTGCCGAGTCCGTACCCGGTGGCCGCGCGCCGGTACCCCTCACCGTCGGGCTCCGCACTCCTCACGCTAGCCTCGGCCACCGACAGCGGCGCGGGCTGCGGGAGCGAGGGGTGTCATGAGCAGGCTGAAAAAGACGGAGCGTCCGTACGACATCGTGCTCTTCGGAGCCACCGGCTTCGTGGGGGAGCTCACCGCCGGATACCTTGCCGCGCACGCCCCCGAGGGACTGCGCTGGGCGATCGCCGGCCGCAGCGAGGAGCGGCTGCGGAAGCTGCGCGAGCGGCTGCCCGGCGGTGCGTCCGTCGGAGTGCTGCGCGCGGACGTGACCGACCCGGCCTCCCTGCGCGAACTCGCCCGGCACACGCGCGTGCTGGCCACCACCGTGGGCCCCTATGTGACGTACGGCGAGGAGCTGGTCGCCGCCTGCGCGGACAGCGGCACGGACTATCTGGACCTGACCGGCGAGCCCGAGTTCGTCGACCTGGTGTACGTCCGGCACGACGCACGCGCGCGTGAGACGGGCGCACGGCTGGTGCACGCCTGCGGCTTCGACTCGGTCCCGCACGACCTGGGCGTGTACTTCACCGTCCAGCGGCTGCCGGAGGGCGTGCCGCTGACCGTGGACGGGTTCGTCCGGGCGGACGGCGCCTTCTCGGGCGGGACGTTCGCGTCGGCCCTCAACCAGTTCGCACGCCCGTTGCGGATGCGGGCCGCCGCGCGGGACCGGGCGCGGCACGAGCCGCGGCTGCTGGGCAGGCGGGCGTCCGCGCCGACGCCCGCGCCGCGGTTCGCCGGGGAGATCGGCGCCTGGGTGCTGCCGCTGCCGACCATCGACCCGCAGATCGTGCGGCGCTCCGCGCGGGCGCTGGAACGTTACGGCCCCGACTTCCGCTACCGCCACTACGCGGCCGTCCGGCACCTGCCCGTCGCCGTGGGCGGCGTCGCGGCCGTCGGCGCGGTCATGGCCGCCGCCCAACTGCCGCCCGCCCGGCGCTGGTTGTCCGGCCGGCTGCAGCCCGGTCAGGGGCCGAGCACCGAGAAGCGGGCCAGGAGCTGGTTCTCCGTGCGGTTCGTGGGCGAGGGCGGCGGACGGCGGGTGCTGACCGAGGTCGCGGGCGGCGACCCCGGGTACGACGAGACGGCGAAGATGTTCGCCGAGTCCGCCCTGTCCCTCGCCTTCGACGACCTCCCGCCGACGGCCGGCCAGGTCACCACAGCCGTGGCCATGGGCGACGCCCTCATCGCCCGCCTGCGCCGGGCGGGGCTCACCTTCCGGACAGCTGCGAGTGCTTAGGACCTGTCCGGGCTACAGCGACCAGCCGGCCACCGTGTAGATCATTCCGCCTATCCAGCCGAGCCCCGCCAGCACGGCGAGGACCAGGGTGGCGTTCACGGCGCGCTCGACGGGCCGGTTCGGGTCGGCGAGGGGCTTGGGGGAACGGTACGTCGTCATGCGACACAGCCTGCCGAGGAGCCCCGGGGGCCACATCCGTACAAGTACTCAGACGGCGTACTCGGAAGGGAACGGGCGCCCTAGATGTCCGCCGTCGCCTCGCGCAGTGCGCGGCGGCACAGGGCGTCCGCCCTGCGGGTCGTCTCCGGGAGGCGGTGGGCCGGGGTGAGGGCGAGGGTGTGGGCGCAGGCGTTGTCCAGGGTCGTCCGGTGGCCGACGGAGACGAAGACCGGCTTGACGCCGTCCCGGGTGCGCAGGGCGCGGCCGACCTCGTCCGGGCCGGCCAGGAGCGGGGAGGAACTGCCGCGTGGGGCGTCCGGGTCGTCGTAGGTGAAGGTGAACGGGTTCTTGGCGACGCCGATCGTCGGCAGTCCGGTCAGCACGCCCAGGTGACTCGCCAGGCCGAACCGGCGCGGGTGGGCCAGGCCGTAGCCGTCGCAGACCACCGTGCCGGGTGGGCAGGGCAGGGCGCCCAGCGCGGCCAGCACGGTGGGGATCTCACGGAAGGCCAGCAGCCCCGGCACGTACGGGAAGGAGATCCGCCCGACGGCGGTGGCCTCGGCGACGACGCGCAGGGTGGCCGCGTCCAGGACGACGGCCGCTGCCGCCACGACGTCCCGATCGTCGTCGTAGGCGACATCGACACCCGTGACGTGTCCCGTCCCGGGCGGTGGTCCCGGCTCGTCCAGCACCACCTTCTCGCGCAACTCGTCCTGAACGGCGCGGGCCTGCTCCTCGGTGGCGGGCCAGCCGGCGGGAACGCCTACGGTCGTCGTCATGGTGAGGACGAGCGTACGGCCCGAGGTGCCGAGGGTGGCACGGCGGGACGGGTCGGCGGGCGCGGAAGGACGCGGGCCCGCCCCGCTCGGTGCCGGGGTCAGCCCTTGTCCAGCGCCTGCCGCAGCTGCTGCTTGTTCATGTCCGAGC
This sequence comes from Streptomyces sp. JNUCC 63, assembly GCF_054366325.1. Lineage (NCBI taxonomy): Bacteria > Bacillati > Actinomycetota > Actinomycetes > Kitasatosporales > Streptomycetaceae > Streptomyces > Streptomyces sp. JNUCC 63. Next base: position 1,056,374 of record NZ_CM135963.1, read on the forward strand.
GGCCGTGGATGTTGCGCCGCCTGGCCTCCTCGTAGAGCTGGTCGTAGGTGGGTCCCCCGGAGCCCCGGCCCGAGCGCTGTCCGCCCCGCTTGCCCGAGGACATGTCCTGGGTCGAGGAACGACTGGCGGTCTTCGACTCGCCGGAGCGGGCGCGCTCCTTGTTCACCGTGCGCGCGGCGATCTCCTTGGCGCGTTCGGTGCTCTCCCCCCGGTCCTGCGCGCTCTCCTTGATGTGCTCGTACTGACGCTCGCGCTTGGAACTGGAACCGCGTGGCATGCCGTTCACTTCCTCTCTGTGCAAGGAACGGATACCCGCATTCTGGGTCTGTTCGCCGTAACGGGCGATATCCGATCCGCCAGTCGAGCGACCCGATCGGCCACGTCACTTGTGCGAATGAACCGCGAATGAACGCGGTGACAGAGGTCACCCGCCTCACGTGTGCACGGATTGGCCGATTCCGTCGTCTCCTTCAGTGCCCGGCCATCCGCCCGGACGGTCCTTCGGCCGTCACAGTCCAGCCGTCACAATCCAGCCGTCACAAGGGAGCAAGGCGTTGTCCACCGTCATCGAGCAGACCGTACAGGCGCGCCTGGTCGCCGCCGCGCCGCGGATGCCCACCATCCCCGCCACGCTGCACTACGACCGGCGCGACCCGTTCGCCGTCCGCATGACCTTCCCGGCCCCCGCCACCCTCGAAGGGGTGGAGGTCTGCTGGACCTTCGCCCGTGACCTGCTCGCGGCCGGTCTGCGGGAGCGCGAGGGCCACGGCGACGTGCGCGTGCGGCCGTACGGCTACGACCGCACCGTCCTGGAGTTCCACGCTCCGGAGGGCACCGCCGTGGTGCACGTCCGCAGCGGCGAGATACAGCGCTTCCTCGAGGCCACGAGCGAACTGGTGCCCGTCGGTCTGGAGCACCTGCAGATCGACCTGGACCACGATCTGGCGGAGTTGATGCGCGACGCCCGCTGACGCGTTCCCATCCGTCTCCGGGTCGACGGCCCCGGGGACGCGGTGCGGCCGAAGGGGCGGTTCAGCCGCCCGCCGTCACGGAGGCCGCCGTGACCGCCACGACGACCGCCGTGCGCACTTCGCGCACGACCCGGCGCAGGGCGGGGGCAGCGGCGCCGCTGCGTTCGGTCAGCTCCTCGATGCGCTGCCGGTGGCGCCGACGGTCCGTGGCGGACACCAGGGTGCGCAGTCCGGCGGCGGCCGCGAGGGCGACGACGGCCGCGTCGCGTTCGGAAATCCGCGCGGCCGGCAGCGAGCCCTCCAGCACCCGGCGCGCCTCCTCGCGCAGCGCGTCCACGACGGCGACGCGCTCCAGGACGTGGTCCACCGACGGGAACACGCCGAGCACGCGCCGCCGCTCGGCGCGCAGATACCCCTCGGCGGCCAGCTGTTCGCGCACGGCCACGAGGGTGAGCCGGGCCCGCAGCGTCACCCAGGTCTTCCAGCGGCGGGGCCGGGACTCGCGGACGAGGTCGAGCAGTCCGTCGAGGACGGGGTCCCCCGTGCGCGCGTCCAGGTCGACGGGTGTGGTGATGCCGTCGTCGTCGACGAGCAGCCCGCGCTGGGCCAGCTCGGTGAGGGCGCCGGCCCGGACCAGGTGGTGCAGCTCGCCGGCGCCGGTGAGCTTCAGCCGCCCGGTGTCCCAGGCCAGCAGGTACAGCCGGGCCGGCAGCGAGAGCGCGCCGTCGGGCACGGGGCCTCCTTCGCTCGGTGGGCTCGGGGCCCACGCCAAAATCCGTTGACGGTGCGCCCCGGCCCTTCCTACGGTGTACAGCGGTCCTGTTGCCGTCGATAGGAGAGGGACGTTGCTCGTCTGAGGTCCTGAGACACCGCGTCACACCGGTCAGGTGTGTGCGTCGCGTGCGACCTCGGCGTCCGAGCCGTCCCGGGAATCCGGCCCAGGGCTTTTCCCATACCCCGCGGACTCCTGCCTCCGACACGGTCGCCCAGCGGTGTCTCCACATGCGTCTGCCCCTGACCGCACTCCGCATTCGCGAGGCGCCCATGTCTTCATCCATCACCTGTACCTCCCTCTCCTTCGCCTGGCCCGACGGCAGCCCCGTCTTCTCCGGCCTGGACGTCGCCTTCGGCCCCGGCCGGACCGGGCTCGTCGGGGTCAACGGCTCGGGGAAGTCCACCCTGTTGAAGCTGATCACGGGCGAGCTCACCCCGTCCGAGGGCGCGGTCCGCGTCGCCGGCGAGGTCGGGTGTCTCCCGCAGAACGTCACGCTCGACACCGCCCTGCGGGTCGACGAGGCGCTCGGCATCGCCGCCCGGCGGGCCGCGCTGCGCGCCATCGAGGCCGGCGAGGTGTCCGAGGAGCACTTCGAGACCCTCGGCGACGACTGGGACGTGGAGGAGCGCGCCCTGGCCACCCTCGGCGAACTCGGGCTCGGCCACATCGGCCTGGACCGCACCGTCGGCGAGGTCTCCGGCGGCGAGTCGGTGCTGCTGCGCCTGGCCGCGCTGCTGCTGCGCCGGCCGGACGTGCTGCTGCTGGACGAGCCGACCAACAACCTCGACCTGTACGCCCGCCGCCGCCTCTACGCGGCCGTCTCCGCCTGGCCGGGCGTGCTGGTCGTGGTCAGCCACGACCGCGAACTGCTGGACCTGGTCGACCGGATCGCCGACCTGCGCTCCGGTGGGATCACCTGGTACGGCGGCAACTTCTCGGCGTACGAGGAGGCCCTCGCCGTCGAGCAGGAGGCCGCCGAGCGGATGGTGCGCGTCGCCGGGGCCGACCTGCGCAAGCAGCAGCGCGAGCTGGCCGACGCCCAGGTCAAGCTGGCCCGCCGCAAGCGGTACGGCCAGAAGATGTGGGACAGCAAACGCGAACCGAAGATCGTCATGGGCGCCCGCAAACGCGCGGCGCAGGAGTCCGCGGGCAAGCACCGCATCATGCACGAGGAGAAGCTCGCCGAGGCCAGGGAACGGCTCGACGAGGCCGTGCAGGCGGTACGGGACGACGACGAGATCCGCGTCGACCTGTCGTCCACGGCCGTGCCGCCGGGCCGGGACGTGCTCACCCTGCGGGACCTCCGGTTGGCGTGCGGCGCGCGCGTGGAGGGCTCCTTCCACCTGCGCGGCCCGGAGCGCGTCGCGCTGATCGGGCGCAACGGCGCCGGCAAGACGACGCTGCTGCGCACGATCGCCGGGGAACTGCCGCCGGTGTCGGGCGAGGCGGTGGCGCACGTCCCGCTGCGGTTCCTGCCGCAGCGCCTCGACGTCCTCGACGGCGAGCTGACCGTCGCCGAGAACGCGGCCCGCCTCGCCCCGGGGGCCACGAACAACCGGATCCGGGCCGGGCTGGCCCGCTTCCTGTTCCGCGGCGCCCGCGCCGACCAGCGGGCGGCGACGCTGTCCGGCGGCGAACGCTTCCGGGCGGCGCTGGCCGCCCTGCTGCTGGCCGAGCCCGCGCCGCAGCTGCTGATGCTCGACGAGCCCACGAACAACCTGGACCTGGCGAGCGTGCGCCGGCTGACGACCGCCCTGGAGTCCTACGAGGGCGCGCTGATCGTGGCCGGCCACGACCTGCCGTTCCTCGAGTCCATCGGCATCACGCGCCGACTGCTGCTGGAGGAGGGAGAGCTACGGGAGACGACCGGGGGTTTTGTCCCGGCCGACGATTGACGCATGATGGCGGACCGGAGCGAGCACACCCGAGACCACGAGCCACCCGCGATCCGAAAGGCCCCTCGTGCCCAGCAAGAAGGCCCTCGTCCGCCGCCCCGGTCCGCGCCTCGCCGAGGGGCTGGTGACGCACATCGAGCGGGAGAAGGTGGACGTCGAGCTCGCGCTGCGGCAGTGGGAGGCGTACGTGGAGGCGCTGCGCACCCACGGCTGGGAGACGGTCGAGGTCGAGCCGGCCGACGACTGCCCCGACGCGGTGTTCGTCGAGGACACGGTCGTGATGTACAGGAACGTCGCTCTGATCACCCGGCCCGGCGCCGAGTCCCGGCGGGACGAGACCGTCGGGGTCGAGGAGGCCGTGGCGCGTCTGGGCTGCTCGGTGAACTGGGTCTGGGAGCCGGGCACGCTGGACGGCGGAGACGTGCTGAAGGTCGGCGACACGGTCTACGTCGGCCGCGGCGGGCGTACCGACGCGGCCGGTGTGCGGCAGCTGCGGGCCGTGTTCGAGCCGCTCGGGGCACGGATCGTGGCCGTACCGGTGAGCAAGGTGCTGCACCTGAAGTCGGCGGTGACGGCGCTGCCCGACGGCACGGTCATCGGGCACATCCCGAAGGTGGACACGCCGTCGCTGTATCCGCGCTTCCTGCCGGTGCCCGAGGAGTCCGGCGGGCATGTGGTGCTGCTCGGCGGCGAGAAGCTGCTGATGGCGGCGAGCGCGCCGAAGACGGCGGAGCTGCTGGCCGACCTCGGCTTCGAGCCGGTGGTGGTGGACATCAGCGAGTTCGAGAAGCTCGAAGGATGCGTGACGTGCCTCTCGGTGCGGCTGCGGGAGTTGTACGCCTGAGGGCGTGACCAGGCGTCTGTTCGGCCCCGGGACCCGCGGGTCCCGGGGCTGTTCTGTGCGCCCGTCAACTCCCGGGCCAGGACGGCCTGATCAGCGACCTTTACATCGAATTTAACCTACGGTTTCGTAACCTACGGATTCGTAGCCTACGATCCCGTAGCCTACGATCCCGTAGGTTCCTGGTTCCGGCACCGCTCGCCGGACCGTTCCGCCGCTGTGCCTGTTTTCCGCTTTCCCGCGCGCCCCCTGGAGTTCCCGTGACGATCACCTCCCCCCACCTCGGCAGCCCGTCCGTGTGGACCGACGCGCGGCTGTTGTACGCGCTGGAGGAAGTGGTCGAGAAGGAACTCAACCGGCATCTGAAGGTCGCCAAGGACTGGATGCCGCACGAGTACGTGCCCTGGAGCGACGGCCGCAACTTCCCGGGCCTGTTCGAGGACGGCGAGGCCTGGGACAAAGAGCAGTCCAAGGTCACGGAGATCGGCCGGATCGCCCTGATCGTCAATCTGCTGACCGAGGACAACCTGCCCAGCTACCACCACGAGATCGCCACCCTGTTCGGGCGCGACGGCGCCTGGGGCACCTGGGTGCACCGCTGGACGGCCGAGGAGGGCCGGCACGGCATCGTGATGCGCGACTACCTGCTCACCTCGCGCGCGGTCGACCCGGACAAGCTGGAGCAGTTCCGGATGGCGCACATGAGCGAGGGTTTCGAGTCCGACAACCGGCACTCGATGCTGCACTCGGTCGCCTACGTCGCCTTCCAGGAGCTCGCCACCCGCATCTCGCACCGCAACACCGGCCTGCAGTCCGGCGATCCGGTCTGCGACCGCATGCTGGCGCGCATCGCAAGCGACGAGAACCTGCACATGGTCTTCTACCGCAACCTGCTCAAGGCGGCCTTCGAGATCGCGCCCGACCTCACCATGCAGGCGGTGCGGGACGTGGTGGTGAACTTCCGCATGCCGGGCCACGGCATCCCGGGCTTCGAGCGGGCGGCGGCGCAGATGGCCATCGGCGAGGTCTACAACCTGCGCATCCACCACGACGACGTGCTCCAGCCGGTGCTGCGCTTCCTGAAGGTCATGCAGATCGACGGGCTCGGCCCCGAGGGCCGTCAGGCGCAGGAGGAGCTGGGCCTGTTCATGGGCGGCCTGGACGCGGAGGCGGCGAAGTTCGACGAGAAGCTGGCGGCGCGCAAGGCGCGGATGGCGGCGCGGACCGGAGCCTGATCAGCCGTTGGCACGCCTCAGGGCCTGACGCTCCTTCTCGGACAGGCCGCCCCAGACGCCGAAGCGTTCGTCGTTCTCCAGGGCGTACTCCAGGCAGGCCGAGCGCATCTCGCACATACCGCAGATGCGCTTGGCCTCCCGCACCGAGCTGCCCGGCTCGGGGAAGAAGAAGTCGGCCCCGGTCTGCGTGCACAGGGCCCGGTCCTGCCAGGCGCTGCCGGCCGGGCTGGTCGTCTCGAGGTGCATGCCCAGGATCGTGCCGGGCGGCGCGAAACGTTCGATCAACGCGGGATCAACGCGCGCCGCCCACGGGCCGCCGTCCGACCCGACGCTGCCCCCACGCCGGACACGAACACACGACGGCGCGCGGGCAGGCACGGAGACCCGGATGGGTGTCGGGCCCCGCGTCGGTGTACCGCTCGTCAGCCGGCCGGCAGCGCGGCTGCCGTCCACAGCGCCGTCACCGCGAGACCCGTCCAAGGGCCGATACCTCCCGCCGGGTCCTGGTGCAGGACTTGTTGTCCGGAGGGCCCGGCAGATGGACGGCGGCGTCCTCGGCCACTTGCGCTTCCTCGCCGTCAGCGACCGCATCCCGGCCCGCCGCGTGGACGAGGCCCTCCAGGACACCGGTTTCGCCACCGTCGCACACCGCCGCATCAGAACCTTTTCCCCCGGCATGCGCCAGAGCCTGGGCATCGTCACCGCATTCCTCGGGGACCTGCCCGTCCTCGTGCCGGGCAAGCCCGCCAACGGCCTCGACCCGGAAGGGGTGGTCCGGATCCGGCAGGCGTGCCGCGCTGACCGAGCGGGAGGGGGAGGTGCTGCGGCTCATGGCGCGCGGCCTGTCGAACGCGGAGATCGCCGCGCGCCTGGTGGTGGGTACCGAGACCGTCAAGTCCCATGTGAGTTCCGTACTGGCGAAGCTCGGCGCGCGGGACCGCACGCAGGCGGTCATCGCGGCGTACGAGTCCGGCTTCGTCTCCCCGGGCTGAGGATTCCGGGTGCGACGGTCGTCGCCGTCCGGCGCCCGGCGTTCCGGCGGCGGTTGTCAGTGGGCGGTGCCAGACTCTGCAGTGCGGACAACCGGGCTCCTTCGAAGGAGGGCAGGGGATGCTCACCACCCGCTTCGTCAACGGCGCTCCGAACTGGATCGACGTCGGCGCGCCCGACATCGACGGCGCCCGCTCCTTCTACGGCGGTCTGTTCGGCTGGCAGTTCCGGTCGGCGGGTCCCGAGGCCGGCGGCTACGGCTTCTTCCAGCTCGACGGCAGGACGGTGGCCGGCGGGACGCGGACCTCGCCGGAGCAGGGGCCGCCCTCCTGGACCGTGTACTTCCGGAGCGCCGACGCGGAGGCGACCGCCAAGGCCGCCGAACAGGCGCACGGCAGTGTGCTGGTCCAGCCCATGGACGTGATGGGCCAGGGCCGCATGGCGGTCCTCGCCGACAGGGCGGGCGCGGCGTTCGGCATCTGGCAGCCGGGGCGGACCAAGGGCGTGGACGTGACCGGCGACCCGGGCTCGCTGTGCTGGGCCGAGCTGTACACACCGGACATCCCCGCGGCGGCCGCGTTCTACCACAAGGTGCTGGGGCTGGAGACCTCCGCGGCGTCCTTCCCCGGCGGCACGTACACGTGCGTGAACCCCGCCCAGGGCGGTGAGGACGCCATGTTCGGCGGCATCGTGGCGCTCGCCGACGACCCGGCCGAGAGGAAGACGGGCGCGTACTGGCTGCCGTACTTCGAAGTCACGGACACGGACGCGACGGTGACCAGGGCGCAGGAGCTCGGCGGCACGGTCCGGGTGCCCGCCACCGACGTCACGGGAGTCGGCCGTATCGCCCGGCTCGCCGACCCCTACGGCGCCCGCTTCGCGGTGATCAGGAGCGCCCCGCCGCAGACGTGAGGCCCTGGGACCGGCCTGACCCGCCGGACAGGCCCTGGTCGGCCCGGCTTCGGGCGCAGCGCAGGGCGAACAGGACGGTGGCCGCCTCCGCCGGGCTGGTCGCCCGGTAGCCGGTGAGCTCCGTGAACCGGTTCAGCCGGTTGAGCACGGTGTTGCGGTGGCAGTACAGCACGCGGGCGGTCTCCGCGATCGACCCGGTTTCGCAGTACGCGGCCACGGCCGTCAGCAGCCGCTCCCGCTCGTGCGGGGGCAGTGGGTCCAGGCCGGAGAGCACCGAGTCGGCCAGCGCCTGAGCCATCGTGCCCAGGCGCGCCACGGCCACGGGCATCCACGCCTCGCTCAGGGTGACGGGACCCGTCACCTCGCCGTCCAGTGTCGCGGCGATCGCCTCGGTCATCCGGACCACGTCGGGAACGCGGGCCAGTCCGCGCGCCACCGGGCCGACCGCGCACGGTACACCGTCCAGCCAGGCGGGCGCCGGGGTGTGTGCCGCACGGGGCGACCGGGCCACGAGCACCAGCATGCCGTTGTGATGCTGCAGGTGGGTGATCCGGTCGGGCGGCAGGGCCGAGACGGCTCTGCGCAGCCCCTGCTGGAACTCCGGAGGCGCGACCGCCACGGTGAAGTCCGACCGCGCGCTCACCTGGAGCAGGGTCGCCACCTGGGTGACAAGCCGCTGATCACGGCCGTCCGACGACAGCAGCCTGCCCATGAGGGCGGTCCGCTCCCGCTCCCGCTCACGGGCCAGCACGGCGATCTGGTCCAGGTAGGCGGCGTGCACCTGAACGGTGTGGAACTCCACGGCTTCCCACACCCGCACCGCGCCGCGCGTCAGCTCCGGCAGGTCGGCCGGCTCGGTGCGCTCCATCATCGCGGTCCACAGCACCCGGAAGTCCATGCGCACCGCCCGCAGGAGCTGCTCCAGCGGCACACCCTGGTCGGCGCGGCGGTGACCCAGCCGTCCCGGGACCCCGCGCAGCTCCTCGGACACCGGGAGACCGCCGATCAGGCGCAGGAGCAGTTCGAAGCAGGCACGGGCCGTGTCGCGCAGGTCGTCGGGGGCGACCGTCGACTCGTACCCCTCGAAGGCGGAGACCTCCGCGACATAGCGCCCGACCAGGCTGTCCAGGTCGTCCAGACAGTCACGGACGAGGGTGCGCAGCTCTGCGGGGACCGGCGTGGCGGTGTCCGGTCCCGGCGGGGCCGGGGAAGCGGGCACGAGGGAGTCCGGGGTGGGCGGATTGTGCATATGCACATTATGGGCCCTCCACTCCGGGGGCCTTTCGCCATTGTTCGCACCTCGTTTCCCCGGCATTGTGCTGTACATCCCCCCGCGCCCCCGGGCGGCGCTTGATCTCCAGGGAAGTGACCTGTGCATCTGACCCCGCGTGAGCAGGAGAGGCTGACGCTGTTCTCGGCAGCCGAACTCGCACGTCGGCGGCTGGCGCGCGGAGCGCTGCTCGGTGCCACGGAAGCCATCGCTTTGGTGTGCGACGAAATCCTGGAGATGGCCTGGGACGGCACGCCGCTCGAGACCGTCGTGGAACGCGCCGGCGGCATCGTCCCGCGCGACCGGCTGCTGCCGGGCGTCGCGGAGGCCGTTCCCAGCATCCAGGTCGAGGCCCTCTTCCCGCACGGCTCCAGTCTGGTGCACGTTCCCGAGCCGTTCGGACCGGCCGGGGCCACCGGCCCCGGCGCGGTGCTGGTCGCCGGCGGCGAGGCCGAGCTCGCCCCCGGTCGCCCGCGCACCACTCTGGACATCACCAACCGGGGGCCCCGGGAGATCTGGGTCTCGTCCCACTTCCCGCTGGAGGAGACGAACGCCGCCCTGGACTTCGACCGGGAGGCCGCCCGCGGCCACCGGCTGGACATCCCGGCCGGAACGTCCGTCCGGTTCGAGCCCGGACGGACCCTGACCGTCACCGTGGTGGCACGAGGAGGAGACCGATGAGCCGGATGCCCCGGCACGCGTACGCGTCCTTGTACGGCCCGACCACCGGCGACCGGATCCGGCTGGCCGACACCGACCTGTGGGTCCAGGTCGAGGGCGACGACACCGAGCCCGGTGAGGAGCTGCTCGGGGGCTGCGGCAAGACGGCGCGCGACGGTCTGCTCGTGGCCGACCGGGCCCCGCGCGACAGCGCACTGGACATGGTGATCCTCGGTGTGGTCGTCATGGACCCGCTGATCGGCGTGCGCAAGACGAACATCGGCATCAAGGACGGCCGCGTCGTCGGCTTGGGACGGGCGGGAAACCCGGAGACCACCGACGGTGTGGAGCTCGTCGTCGACTCCCACACCGCGATGATCACGGGCGAGGGGCTCATCGCGACCCCCGGTGTGGTGGACTCCCACGTCCATCTCTCCAGCCCCGAAGTGGTCCCCGCGGCGCTCGCCGCAGGCGTCACCTCCCTGGTGGGCATGGGCATCGGCGGGGTGTGGGACGTGGGGGCCAACCCCGCCTACAACCTGCACAGCCTCATCGAGGGCTGGCGCGACGCGCCCGTCAACGTGGCGTTCCTGGCCCGGGGCTCCTCGTCCTCGCAGGAGCTGCTGGAGCGCGCCGTCCTCGCCGGAGCCGGCGGGTTCAAGATCCATGAGGACTGGGGGGCGACCCCCCGGATCGTCGACACCTGCCTGGGCGTCGCCGAGCAGGCCGACCTGCCGGTCGCCCTGCACACGGACACCCTCAACGAGTCCGGCTACCTGGCCGACACGCTGTCGGCCACCCGCGGGCGCACCGTGCACGCCTACCACGTCGAGGGGGGCGGCGGTCACCCCGACCTGCTGGAGATCGTCTCCCAGCCGCACGTGCTCACCTCCTCGACCACGCCGACCCTGCCGCTGACCCCGGCGACCGTCGCCGAGCTGCTGCCCATGACGATGACGGTGCACCGCGGCCACCACGGGGTCGACAGCGACCTGTCCATCGCGGCGAGCCGGGTGCGCGAGCACGCCATCGCCGCCGAGAACGCCCTGCACGACCTCGGCGCGATCAGCATCGTCAACTCCGACTCCATGGGCATGGGCCGCATCGCCGAGACCGCGCGCCGCACCTGGCAGCTCGCCCACGTCCAGGCCCACCTGGCAGGTGAGACGGGTCCGGAGACCGTCAACAACGAACGGGTGCTGCGGTACCTGGCCAAGATCACGCTGAATCCCGCGATCGCCCACGGCATGGCCGCCGACGTCGGCTCGCTGCGGCCCGGCCGCATCGCCGACATCGTGCTGTGGCGCCCGGTGACCTTCGGCGCACAGCCGGAACTGGTGCTCAAGTCCGGGTTCGTGGCCTGGGGGCTGTCGGGATCGGGCTCCGGCTCCACCCGGCTGACCCAGCCGCGGGTGATGAAACCCTACTTCGGCGGTCTGGGCGGGGCTCCGCGCCGGCTGTCGACGGTCTTCGTCTCCCGGGCGTGCCTGGACGACCGCGCCGCGTTCGAGGCGCTGCCGAAGGGGGTCCGGTACACGGCTCTGCGCGACAGCCGGGGTCTGACCCGGGGCGACATGGTCGCCAACACCGCCGTGCCCGACGTCAAGGTGCCCACGACTCCCGACGCGGTCCTGGTCGACGGACGCGCGATCGACGTCCACCACGCCGCCGACCTGCCGCTGACCCGGCTGCAGAACCTGGCCTGACCCGGACCGCCCGGTCCCCTCCCGTCCCTTCGAAAGCCCCTTCATGCTCGATCTCAAACTGCTCAACGCCCGCATCCGCACGGTGGACGACCGGAACCCCCGCGCCCACACCCTCGGTGTCCTCTCCGGACGCATCGTGGGCCTCGACGACGCGGTGCTGCACCTGCCCGCCCGCACCACACTCGACTGCCGCGGCGCGGTCGTCGTCCCCGGGTTCGGAGACGCCCACAACCACATGGCCTGGTTCGGCCAGTCCCTGGGCGAACTCGACCTGAGCGAGGCGACCACGACGGCCCAGGTCCACGACGCCGTCGCCCGCCATGCGGCAACCCTCCCGGCCGACGCCTGGATCGTGGGAGCCGGATACGACGACACCGTCATGGGCGCGCATCCGCACCGCACCGAGCTGGACCGGGCGGGCGGCGGGCGGCCGGTGTGGCTCAAGCACCGCTCCGGGCACATGTGCGTGGTCAGCAGCGAGGTGCTGCGGCGGGCCGGTGTCCTCGGCGGCACCGCGGACGCGCCCGACGGCGGGGTCGTCGTGCGCGACGGCGAGGGAACGCCGACCGGACTGCTCCAGGAGAGGGCCCAGACCCTGGTGACCGACCTGGTGATGCCGTATCCGGTGGCCGAGCTGGCCGACGCCCTCGGTAAGGCGAGCGCCGTCTACGCCGCCGAAGGGCTCACCCACGTGGTGGAGGCCGGGATCGGGCTCGGCCTCATCGGCCGCAGCCCCGTCGAGGCCGCCGCCTACCAGCTGGCCCGTGAGCGCGGCACGCTGCGCACCCGGGTCGAGCTGATGGTGGCCTCCGACAACCTGCACGCCCTGAGCGCGCACGCCGACGACGGCATCACCACCGGGATCGATCTGGGGCTGCGTTCCGGCTTCGGCGACGACCGGCTGCGGCTGGGCCCCATGAAGATCTGGCTGGACGGATCGCTGATCGGCCGGACGGCCGCAGTCTCGGAGCCGTTCTGCGGGCACGACCACTCCTCGAGCGTCTTCCAGGGCGGACCGGAGCAGATGCGCCGGCTCGTCGTCGACGCGCACCGGGCCGGCTGGCGGGTGGCCGCCCACGCCATCGGCGACAGCGCCGTCGACCTGGCCCTGGACGCCTTCGCCGAAGCGCAGCACGTCCTGCCCCGCCCCGACGCGCGGCACCGCATCGAGCACTCGGGGGTGGTCCGCCCCGACCAGCTGGACCGCTATGCCGAACTGGGCGTGGTCCCGGTGCCGCAGGCCCACTTCCTGTACGCCGTGGGGGACACCATGGCCGAGGCGCTCGGCCCCGCGCGCACCCCGTGGATGTACCGCCACCGCTCGTTCCTGGACCGGGGGATCCGGGTGCCCGGAAGCTCCGACCGACCGGTCGCGCCGGGCGCCCCCCTGCTCGGCATGCAGTCCATGGTGGAGCGGCTGAGCCGGGCGGGCGTCGTACTCGGCCCCGACGAGCGGGTGACCGCGGAGCAGGCCCTGCGGGCCTACACCCTCGACGCCGCGTGGGCCTCCCACGACGAGGACCGGCGCGGCAGCCTCACCCCCGGCAAATACGCAGACTTTGTCATACTTTCCGACGACCCTGTCGGTGTCGACAGTGATCGGATCGGCGCCATCGACGTCCTGGCCACCTTCGTGGCCGGCGAGTGCGTCCACGGCGCCGACACGCTCGAGGACCTCACAGCAGTGAACGGCCCTCTTCCCACGGCCGTATCCCCACGGCCGCATGCAAGGAGCAAGAAATGAGCAAGACGGAGCAGCACGCCCCAGGGGCACCTCCGGGCACGTCGGCCGTCGTCACCGGCCAGGACGCCGGCCGGGTCGCCTTCGCGGCCTTCGTCGGCACGGCGCTGGAGTGGTACGACTACTTCCTCTTCGGCACCGCCGCCGCCCTCGTCTTCAACCGGCTGTACTTCACCACGCTCAACCCCACCGCGGCCACCCTGGCGGCCTTCGCGACCTTCGGTGTCGGATTCGCGGCCCGGCCGATCGGCGCCCTCATCTTCGGATGGCTGGGCGACCGCATGGGACGAAAGCCGGCCCTGCTGATCACCGTGGTGATGATCGGTACGGCGACCGGCCTGATCGGTCTGCTGCCGAGTTACGCCGCCATCGGTGTCGCGGCGCCGCTGCTGCTCGTGTTCCTGCGGCTGCTGCAGGGAATAGCCGTCGGCGGGGAGTGGGGCGGCGCCGTCACGCTGGCCGTGGAACACGCGCCGCCGGACAAGCGCGGCCGCTATGCCGCGCTGCCGCAGGTCGGTTCGCCGGTGGGCACGCTGCTCTCCTCCGGAGCCTTCTCCCTGGTGCTCCTCCTCCCGGCCGGCTCCTTCGACTCCTGGGGCTGGCGCCTGCCGTTCCTGTTCGCCTTCCCGCTGCTGGGTGTCGCCGTCTACATCCGCCGCAAGGTGGAGGAGTCGCCGCTGTTCGACGAGATGATGAAGCAGGACGAGCGGGCCAAGGTGCCGGCGTTCGACGTCTTCCGCCAGGCGTGGGGACGACTGCTGGTGGCGATGGCCTCGGCGACCCTGGGCGTCGGCGGGTTCTACCTGCTGACCACATTCATGATCAGTTACGGTGCCGACACCCTGGGGATGTCCCGTTCCCTCATGGTCAGCGGAACGCTGGTGGCGGCGGTCGTCCAGATCGTGGTGATCCTCGTCATGGGGCGGGTGGCCGAGCGCATCGGCCCCGGCCGGGTCACGTTGTGGGGCGGTCTGCTCACCGCGCTGGTCGCCTTCCCCGTCTTCTGGATGGTCGAGACCAAGAACCCCCTGGTGGTCGTGGTGGCCATGGCGGGCGGCATCGGCGTGCTCTCCATCGCCTACGCGGTGTCCGGGGCGCTGCTCGCCGAGCTGTTCCCGGCGCGCCTGCGCTACAGCGGCGTGGCCCTGGCCTACAACCTCGCCGGCGCCCTCACCGGTTTCCTGCCGTTCCTGGCGGCCGCGATGCTGGGGGGCGTCGACGGGGCTTCCTGGCCGGTGGTCCTGCTGCTGATCGGGCTGTCCCTGCTCACCGCCCTGGGCGGGTTCCTGGGAGAGCGGATGCGCGTGACGGACAACGTGGTCGGCAACTGACGCCCCCGTCGGCCCGCGGGCCTGCCGTCCGCCCGTGAACCCCGCCTCTGTGTGTCCTGCCGCTCCTGAGCGGCAGGACACACGCCTTTTGCGGTCACCGCGCCAGGGCCTGTCCGGCGGATCAAGCCGCAGGAAACCGGCGGTCGGCCATCGGCCCAGGTGAACGGGGGCGATGGGGGTCCCCCTATTCATCAAGAGCTCGGGGTGGGGGTCCCCTGCTCGAAGAGCTCGGGGCGCGTGCCAGGCCCCGCCTCTGCGGCATGATCCGCCGGAGAGGCTAGGCGGAGGCGCGCCGCACCAAGGTCGTCGGCAGGACGATGCTGCGGGGGGTGCCGTCCGCGTCCTCCTCGGGGCCGTTGCGGTCCAGGCCGCGCAGCAGCAGGCGGGCCATCAAGCGGCCCATCTCCTCTATGTTCTGGCGGACGGTCGTCAGCGGCGGATCGGTCTGCTCGGCCACCGGCAGCATGTCGTCGAAGCCGACCACGGCGACGTCCTCCGGCACCCGCAGCCCGCGCTCGCGCAGCACGCGCAGGGCGCCGGAGGCGGTGAGGTCGTTGGCGGCGAACACGGCGTCGAGGCCGGGGCAGCGGTCGAGGAGTTCGCGCATGGCGCGCTCGCCGCCCGCGGGGGTGAAGTCGCTCTCCACGATCAGCCGGGGGTCGGCGTCGCCCATGACGTCCCGGTAGCCGTCGAGCCGGTCCGCCGCCGAGGTCTGGTCGAGGGCGCCGGTGATGTGCCCGATCCGGGTCCGGCCGAGGCCGACGAGGTGCCGTACGGCCTCCCGGGCGCCGCCCCGGTTGTCGCTGTCGACGTAGAGGATCCCGTGCGTGCCGTCGCTCCAGCCGGGGCGCCCGCCGAACACGGTCGGCACCCCGGCGCGCCGGATCAGCCCGGGCAGCGGGTCGTCGAGGTGCAGCGAGAAGACGAGCGCGCCGTCGACGTGGCCGCCGGCCAGGTAGCGCCCGACCCGGGCGTGGTCGTCGCGCCCCTCCGTCAGCAGCAGCACGAGCTGGGTGTCGTGAGCCGTCAGCTCCTTGCTGATGCCGCGCAGCTGCAGCCCGAAGAAGGGGTCGGCGAAGACCCGGGTCTCCGGTTCGGCGATGACCACGGCGACGGCGTCGTGCCGCTTGGTCACCAGGCTGCGGGCCGCCTGGTTCGGCACGTACCCGAGTTCCTCCACGGCCCGCCGCACCCGATCGACGAGCGTCTGTCTCACCCCGTCCCCGCCGTTGACCACCCGGGACACGGTGGCCCGCGACACCCCCGCCCGCGCGGCCACGGCCTCCAAGGTGGGGCGCGGCGCTGTCTCGGTCACTTCTGGGCTCCTCACCGGCGGTTGCGGATCAGGATAGCCCCGGACCGAAACCGGCTGTGAGAGCGCTCTCAGTGCTCGTGCGACTCGTGCGACTCGTGCGACTCGTGCGGCTCGTGCGGCTCATGGGGGTCGTACCCCGGGATCGTCCCGTCCGGCTTCCTCACCAGGAACAGGCCCACCATGCCCATGTCGGAGTGGCTCTGCACATGGCAGTGGTACATCCACGCGCCCGCTCCGACGCCCTCCCCCGCGAGTACCTGGAAGCCGAAGGAGTCCGCCGGACCGACGATCTTGTTGTCGATCACCCGGCTGGGGTCGTCGGGGCCGGTGAGCAGACCGGTGCGGTTGTCGGCCCAGCGGTGACCGTGCATGTGGAAGGTGTGGTAGTACTCGCCGTGCGTGATCATCACGAACTCGACGCGGTCGCCCACCGTGGCCTCGAAGTCCGGGCCGGTGTGCGGCGGGCGGTTGTTGATGGTCATGTCGTTGAAGACGATCGTGTGCGTGCGGTCCGGCAGGATGTCGCCCTTGCGGCGGACGATCACCGGCCCGTACAGGCCCCTGCGGATGCCGCCGGTGCCGTGTTCGGTGCCGACGACGTGGTCGTGGTAGTGCCAGTAGCCCGCACTGCCCGCCCGCCAGGTGCCGTCCTTGCGGCGGCCCGGGGCGTGGGTGCGCCAGGTGTAGGTGCGGGTGCCGCCGGGTTCCACGTCGCTCTTGTTCAGCTTGGTGCCGTCGCTGGAGATCTCGTAGTCCAGGCCGTGGACATGCAGGCTCGCGGCCACGTCCGTGGTGTTCTCGAACTCGATGTGCAGCGTGTCGCCCTCGTTGAGTTCGATGAGCGGACCGGGGACCGTCGCCCTGCCCTTCTCGAAGCCGTAGCCCATCTGCCCGTCGGGGAGCTTCTCGGCGTACAGCCTGATGTGTTTCACCTCGCCCCCGGCCGGCGCGGTGCGCGGCGGTGTGACGGTGCCGACGGCCGTGCCGACGGCCGTGCCGACGGCCGCGACCTCGGCCTCGGAAGCCAGGGACAACGATGTCGCTACGGCCGCGCCGCCCAGCAGCACCCGCCGGTTGAAGCCGCGTCTGTCCATGGCGGACCATCAACTCCCCACTACGGTACGGAAGTTATTCGGACCCCGCGAAAGGTACCGCCCCCTCGGCCGTTTATCCACAGTCAGGACAAAGTTCGTCGAACTACGGCCGTACCTATTGGCGGGTCATGCAAAGAGGTCTAGCTTCCTTGGCGTTCGCTGTGACCGAGGAGGAATGGGTGACCACATGCGGTCCACATCGCATCAACGGCCCACGCAGGTAAGAGCGTCGAGCAGGAAGTTACGGCCGGGACGGGGCTGGGCGGCCGCCGTCGCCGCGGGCGCCGTGGCGGCCGGGCTGCTCTCGGCCCCCGCCGCGAGCGCGCGCCCGGATCCGGGGACGCCTCTGACAACGATGTCGATCAAGTCGCCACCGGGCAGCTCGGACGCGAGGGTGCTGATCTTCTACGGTTCCGCCGCGGCCGGGGACGAGTCGCCGGTGGTGAACGCCGGGATCGAGGCGATCGAGAGGATCGGCCTGTCCGGACCGGCGCAGGAGCGTTTCAAGGTCGAGGCCACCGACGACGCCTCGGTCTTCACCAACGCCACCAGGCTCGGCCGCTACAACGCGATCGTGTTCCTGACCGGCGGCGGCGATGTCCTCGACCCCGGCCAGGAGGCCGGGCTGGAGGCCTACATGGAGGCCGGCGGCGGCTTCGTCGGCATCCATGACGCGGCTCGCGCCGAACCGTACTCCGACTGGTTCACCGGACTCATCGGCGCCCGCCCGGCCGCCTCCGGTCCGACGGCCGTCCAGCGGGCCACCGTCGAGGTCGGCGACCGGCAGAACCCCGCGACCAAGGACCTGCCACTGGAGTGGAAGCGCGCCGACCGGTGGCTCGACTGGGCCAAGAACCCGTCCGGCACGGTGCACACCGTGGCGCGGGTGCGCGAGTCGACGTACCGGCCGGGAGCTGGCGCGGGCGGCTGGGACCATCCGATCAGCTGGTGCCGCGACTACGACGGCGGCCGTTCCTTCTACACCGGCATGGGCGGCACCGTGTCGTCGTACGACGAGACGGACTTCCGCGATCATCTGCGCGGCGCCCTGCTGTGGACCACCCGGCTGGCGCAGGCCGACTGCAAGGCGACCATCACCGCGAACTACCGGGCCGAGCGCCTCACCCGGCCCAACCAACCCGGGCAGAACGACCAGATCGGCGAGCCGCACGGTCTGGTCACCGCCCCCGACGGCCGCGTCCTCTACATCGGCCGCGGCGGCGCCGACTCCTCCCGCCCGGTGATCACCAATTGGAACGACCCGGATGTCGGCAAGGGCAAGGGGCAGATCCACGTCTACGACCCGAGGACCGGGAAGGTCACCCTGGCGGGCGAGTTGACGGTCTTCGGCAACAAGGGCGGCGGCGACGAGCTCACCAAGGTCGAGGAGGGCCTCCTCGGGATCGAGCTCGACCCGCGCTTCGAGCAGAACGGCTGGGTCTACCTGCACTACACACCCCACTCGCGGATCGACCGCGACACGCGGATCGCCGAGCGGCGCGTCTCCCGCTTCACGCTCGATCCCGCCACCGACAAGCTGGACCTGGGCAGCGAGAAGGTGCTGCTCGAGTGGCCGGTGCAGGTGCACAGCTGCTGTCACGCGGGCGGCGGGATGACCTGGGACTCCCGGGGCAACCTGTACATCGCCACGGGCGACAACAACTCCAGCGGCTTCAGCGGCGGTTACTCCGGCAACAACCCGCAGCCCCACTACAAGGGCGTGTCCTTCGCCGACGCCCGCCGCACCGCCGGCAACACCAACAACCTCAACGGCAAGATCCTGCGCATCCACCCGGAGCCCGACGGCACCTACACGATCCCCGACGGCAACCTCTTCACCGGCAAGGAGACCGACGAGGGCGGCGGCAAGACGCGCGGCGAGATCTATGTGATGGGAGTCAGGAACCCCGCGCGCATCTTCGTCGACAAGAAGACCGACGTCCTGTACGCGGGCTGGGTCGGTCCGGACGCGGGCGAGCCGTCGCCGACCTGGGGTCCGGCCAAGTACGACACGTTCGCCGCCATCACCCGGGCGGGCAACCGCGGCTGGCCGTACTGCATGGGCGACAAGCAGCCCTACCGCGACCGCAACCTGCCCGACCCGTCGAAGCCGCTGGGCTGGTACGACTGCGACCACCCGAAGAACGAGTCCCCGAACAACGACGGCCTGGTCAACCTCCCGCCGGTCACCGGAAACAACATCTGGTACTCGCCCCAGGGCGGCGGCCCGGACTACCCGCGCGACGCGAACGGGGTCCCGTCGTACCGGCAGGAGGAGGCCACCTACCGGCTGCCGTGGCTCAAGGGCGGTGGGCAGGCCGCGATGAACGGCCCGGTCTACCGGTACGACGGGTCGAACGCGAGTGACGTCAAGTGGTCCTCTTACTGGGACGGAAAGTGGTTCGTCGGCGACTTCTACGACGCCGACCAGCCGCGCAACGCCGTCCTGATGGACCCGAAGACGCTGGGCGACGGCGGACTGCCGGTGCACTCGGAGTCGCTGAAGAAGATCGTGCCGGTCGGCAACGACGGCATCAAGAACCTCATGGACTGGAAGTTCGGTCCGGACGGCGCGCTGTACGTCCTCGACTACGGCCGCGGCTTCTTCACCTCGGACGCCAAGTCGGCGCTGTGGCGCGTCACCTACACGGGCGGCGGACCGACGCCGGCCGTCGACCAGCTGGCGAGGGGGACGGCACAGTGACACGTCGACCGCGTCAACGAAGAATGTGGACGGCCCTGTTGGCCGCCCTGCTGATGGTGCTGGGCCTGCAGACGACGTCCGCCGTCGGACGGACCGGCGCTCCGGCCCGGACGGCCGCCGCCCAGGTGCTCACCTGGACCGCCGGCGACGACATCACCCGGTACACCTCGGCGCCGGCGACGGCGGTGGCGGGACCGGCGACGATCGTCTTCGAGAACAGCGCGGCGACCGGCAACACCACGGGGATGCCGCACACCCTGACCTTCGGCACCTCCGACCCCGAGTACAACAACGACGTCCAGCTCAACATCCTCGCCAACCCGAACGACGACCGGGGCGGCCGCCACACCGCCGAGGTCGTCCTCACCCCGGGCCGCTACTTCTACCACTGCACCATTCCCGGCCACGGGCAGATGCAGGGCGTCCTGGTGGTGACCGGGGGCGGCGGCCCGGACACGACGGCGCCGGAGACGTCGGCGACCGTGCAGGGGACCCGGAACGCGCGGGGCGAGTACGTCGGCTCGGCGAGCGTGACCATCGACGCGACCGATGAGGGGACGGGAGTCGACCGCGTCCAGTACGCCTTCGGCACGGCGCCGGACGACTGGCTGCCGTACACCTCCCCCGTCGTCGTGGACCAGGTGGGCACCCACACGATCCACTACCGGGCCACGGACAGGGCCGGCAACGTCTCCGCGGACAAGAGCGTGGAGTTCACGGTCGTCGCCCCGCCGTCGGACGACACGACACCGCCGGAGACCTCGGCGACGGTCAGCGGCGAGCGGAACGCCGACGGCGCCTACGTCGGCATGGCGACGGTGACCGTCTCGGCCTCCGACACCGGTTCCGGGGTCAACACGATCGAGTACGCGGTCGGCTCCGGCGCCTGGCAGCCGTACACCGCCCCGGTGATGGTGCACCAACCGGGCACGCACACCGTGCGCTACCGGGCCACCGACAAGGCGGGCAACGTGTCGACGGAGAAGAGCGTGCGGTTCACCGTCGTCGCCCCGCCCGCGCGGGACACCACCCCGCCGGTGACCGGTGTGACCGTCGACGGCACACGGAATTCCGACGGGGCGTACGTCGGTTACGCCAAGGTGACCGTGAGCGCGGCCGACGAGGGCGGCTCCGGGGTCGCGGGCATCGAGTACTCGCTCGACGGCGGACCGTACGTCGCCTACACCGCGCCGGTGTTCGTCGACCGCGCAGGCCGCCACACCGTGGCGTACCGGGCGAGCGACAAGGCCGGCAACACGTCCCAGCCGCGGAGCGTGAGCTTCACGGTCGTGGCGGGCGGCGGGGTTCCCGCGCCCAACTGCCCCGAGTACGACGAGCGGTTGACGGTGATCGTCGGCACGGTCGACTCGGGAGTGCCGAACCGGATCACCAACAGCCGGTGCCGGATCGGCGAGTTGATCGAGGACGAGAAGGAGTGGACGTCCCAGGCGCTGTTCCTCAAGCACGTGAAGGCGGTCCTGGACCGGCTCCTCAAGGAAGGAGTCGTCGACCAGCGGGAGTACAAGGCCGTTCAGCGGGCCGCCCGCCAGTCCGGCATCGGCGAGCCCGGCCGGACCACCGGGTACCGCACGATCCTCGACGGCAGCGCGGCCTCCTTCGCCCAGTGGGAGCAGGTCGGCGGCGGTTCGTTCGTGCTGAACCCCGACGGCTCGATCACCAGCGGCACCACCAGGGACGGCCTGGGCATGCTGTGGTTCCCGCAGCGCAAGTACGGCGACTTCTCGCTCCGTCTCCAGTGGCGTGACGACGCTCCGGGCGACGGCAACGCCAACTCCGGTGTCCTCGTACGGTTCCCGCGGGTCCACGACCACCCGGAGGAGTCGCGGCCGGAGTGGGCCGCCATCAAGTACGGGCACGAGGTGCAGGTGCTCGACCGGCCCGACGGGGACATGTACAAGACCGGTTCGATCTACGGCTTCGACCGGGTGGGGCTCGCCGGGGCCGGCGTCACCCAGAAGGGCACGTGGAACGACTACGAGATCCGCGTGATCGGCCAGCACTACTCGGTCCACCGCAACGGCGTGCTGATCAACGAGTTCGACAACATCGGCGGCCAGGACTTCTCCCCGCCCCGCTCGGACGACCCGGGCACGGACGGGCGGCGGTTCGCCTCCGGCTACATCGGGCTCCAGGTGCACGGCACGACGGACGTGGTCTCCTACCGGGACGTACGGATCAAGGAGCTGTAGGAGCCGGGGAAGACCGAAAAGGACGGAGACCGGGAAAGACCGGGGGACCGGCCGCCAGGAGGCTCAGGAGGCGGCCGGTCCCTCCCTGCCCGCCCGGCTCGGCCGCACCCGCTTCGGCTCGCCCCGCACCTTCGGATACTCGGGCGGGTAGGGCAGGTCGCCGAGGCCGTGGTCGCGTTCGTCCCGGTCGGCCAGGTCCAGCAGGGCCTGCAGGGAGAAGGCGTGGTCGTCCATGTCGGCGTGCACGTCGCCGGCTTCGGCGAAGCGGGCGGGCATGGTCGCGAGGTCGAAGTCCCGGGGGTGGGCGACGCCCACCTCGTCCCAGCGCAAGGGTGCCGAGACGGGGGCGTGGGGGCGGGGGCGCACGGAGTAGGCGGAGGCGATGGTGCGGTCGCGGGCGGCCTGGTCGTAGTCCAGGAAGACGCGAGCACCGCGCTCCTCCGTCCACCAGTTGGTCGTCACCTGCTCCGGCATCCGGCGTTCCATCTCCCGGCCCACCGCGATGGCGGCGCGCCGTACCTGGGTGAAGGTCCAGCGGGGTTCGATGGGCACGAAGACGTGCAGGCCGCGCCCGCCCGAGGTCTTGGGCCAGCCGCGCAGGCCCCCGAACTCGTCCAGTACGGCGCGCAGTTCGTGGGCGGCGCGGACGGCGTCCGCGTAGTCGCTGCCGGGCTGCGGGTCCAGGTCGATGCGCAGCTCGTCGGGATGGTCGACGTCGTCGCGCCGTACCGGCCAGGGGTGGAAGGTGAGGGTGCCGTACTGGGCGGCCCACACCGCGGCGGCCTCCTCGGTCGGGCACATCTCGTCGGCGCTGCGGCCACTGGGGAAGGTGATGTGGACGGTGGGGATCCAGGAGGGCATGCCCTTGGGCGCCCGCTTCTGGAAGAACCACTCGCCGGTGATGCCGTCCGGGTAGCGCTCCAGGGTGGTGGGGCGGTCGCGCAGGGCGCGCAGGACGCCGGGGGCGACGGCCTGGTAGTAGCGGGCGACGTCCAGCTTGGTGAACCCGCGCTCGGGGAAGAAGACCTTGTCCGGGCTGGACAGCCGTACGGTCCGGCCGCCCACCTCCAGTTCCACCGCATCGCCCATGCGAGCCACGGTAGGCGCAGCGCGCACGCCTCGCACAACAGACATACCGGGCGGATACGGGTCTGCACGCGCGGAATCGGGTCATGGATCTGCCCGTGATGCCGCCCGTGAAGCCGAGGCCCGCCACACCGGTGGCGAGGACCCCGCCGGACATGCGGTACGAGGCGGAGTGGGACGGGTTCCGGTCGATCGTGTTCCGCGACGGCGCCGAGGTCGAGCTCGGCAGCCGTACGGGCAAGCCGCTGACCAGGTGCTTCCCCGAGCTGGTCGAGGCTCTGAAGGAGCGGGTGCCCGAGCGGTGCGTGCTGGACGGGGGATCGTGATCGCACGGGAGGGCCTGCCGGACTTCGACGCGCCGGCCGAACGGGCCGTGTTCAAGGCCAGGCACGAGCGCACAGTGGACGTGGTCGTCGCCTGCTGCGGCCCGGCGGAGATCCGCGGCTCTCCGCCCTGAGGGCCGAGCGCCTCGGGCTCGGCCCTCAGGGCTTCATCAGCACCTTGATGGCGCCCTCCTGCTTGCGCTGGAACATGTCGTACGCGTGCGGCGCGTCCGTCAGCGGCACGCGGTGCGTGGCGAAGTCGTCGACGCCGAGCGGGTCCTCCTCCGTCAGATAGGGCATGATCTCGTCGCTCCAGCGGCGGACGTTGGCCTGGCCCATCCGCATCTGGATCTGCTTGTCGAAGAGCGTGAGCATCGGCATCGGGTCGGCCGAGCCGCCGTACACGCCGGAGAGGGAGATCGTGCCGCCGCGGCGCACCAGTTCGATGGCGGTGTGGAGGGCGGCGAGCCGGTCCACGCTGAAGCGTTCGGCGAGCGGTCCGCTCAGGGCGCGCGGCATCGCCGCGGCGGTCTGCTGGACGAGCTTGGCGACCGCGCTGCCGTGCGCCTCGGTGCCGACCGCGTCGATCACGGCGTCGGGGCCGCGCCCCTCCGTCTCGTCGTGGATCGCGGCGACCAGGTCCTTCTCGTGGTGGAAGCCGCGCAGGTCGTACGTCTCCACGCCCCGCCGGCGCGCCCGGGCGAGCCGCTCCGGGACCAGATCCACGCCGAACACCCTTTCGGCGCCGCGTGCCTTGGCGATCCGGCACGCCATGTCGCCGATGGGTCCGAGGCCGAGCACGGCCACGGTGCCGCCGCGCGGCACGGCGGCGTACTCGACCGCCTGCCAGGCGGTGGGCAGCACGTCGGAGAGGTAGACGAACCGGTCGTCGGGCGCGCCCTCGGGGACCTTCATCGGGCCGTAGTGCGCCTGCGGCACGCGCAGGTACTCGGCCTGGGCGCCCGGGACCGCGCCGTACAGGCGGGTGTAGCCGAACAGGGCGGCACCCATGCCCTCGCTGGTGACCTGGGTGGTCTCGCATTGGGTCTGCAGGCCCGCGGAGCACATGAAGCAGTGACCGCAGGAGATCTGGAACGGTACGACCACCCGGTCGCCGGGCTTCAGGTTCGGCACCTCCGAGCCCACCTCCTCCACGATGCCCATGGGCTCGTGGCCGAGGATGTCGCCGGGTGTCATGAACGGGGTGAGCACCTCGTACAGGTGCAGGTCGGAGCCGCACAGACCGCTCGAGGTGACCCGGATGACGGCGTCCGTCGGCTCCTGGATCTTCGGGTCGGGGACCTCTTCCACTCGAACGTCGCGCTTGCCCTGCCAGACCACTGCCTTCATCGTGCCGCGTCCCTTCCCTGCCGCGCTTGTATCGCGCTCCTGTGCGTCTGCGCGCGTCCGGGTACCCGGGCCCGAACCGGCGAACCGCGAAGGGCCGAACGGCCCAGTCCGACGCGCGCGATCAAAAGCGATCGGGTATGGCCACTCTTGAACGGACAAGTACACAATCGGAGACAAAGAGAGAAGGACGGGGGCCATATGACGGGCTTGGGACGAAGATCGCGGGCGCGGCGCGCCATGACGGCGGTGCTGCTGCTGTCCGCCCTGGCGGCGGGGTGCACGGCGCGGAGCGGCAGCGCCTCCGAGGACGGGCGGGGCGCGGGGGAACGCACGAAGAGCCCGTCGTCGGCGCCGACGCGGAGCCCGGAGCACGTCGGCCCGGTGCTCGCCGTCAAGATCGACAACGTGGTGCCGGCCCGCCCCCAGACCGGCCTCGACGCCGCCGACATCGTGTACGCCGAGCAGGTCGAGGGCGGGCTGAGCCGGCTGATGGCCGTCTACGCCACGAAGCTGCCCCCGGTCGTCGGGCCGGTGCGCAGCGCGCGCGAGGCCGATCTGGAGCTGCTGCGCCAGTTCGACCGCCCCACGCTCGCCTTCTCCGGCGCGCAGCACAAACTGCTGCCGCTGATCGACGCGGCCCCGCTGTCCGCCGAGACGCCCGAGAAGACTCCGGACGCCTACTTCCGGGGCGCCGGCCGGGCGGCCCCGCACAACCTCTACCTGCGCCCGGACCGGCTCCTGGCCTCCGCACCGGGCGCGGACGCGCTGACCACCGGCTTCCGCTACGGCCCGGCCCCGGCCGGCGGCCGTACCGAGACCTCGCGCACGGTCCGCTACCCGGCGGCCCGGTTCACCTTCACCTGGTCCGCGCGGCGGCACGGCTGGCAGGTGGCGATGGACGGCAGGACGGCCGTCACCGCCGGCGGCAAGCCTGTGACGCCCGCGACGGTGGTGGTGCAGCACGTGAAAGTACGCAGGTCGAGCCTGCACGACGCGCTCGGCAACCACACCCCGTACACCGAGACCGTGGGGTCCGGGACGGCGGAGGTGCTGCGCGAAGGGCGGGTCCACGACGTCACCTGGAAGCGGGCGCGGGCGGCGGACGGCACCGAGTTCACGGCCGCCGACGGCACGCCCGTGAACTTCGCCCGGGGCCAGGTCTGGGTGGTCCTCACCGGCCGGTGAGGCGTGTGCGTCAGGGCTGTGCGGCGAGAGGTTCCGCCGGGTTGCGCAGCCCCTCGGCCGCGTCCGCGACACGCAGGATGAGGTCGCAGAAGAGGGCCTGCTCCTCGGCGTCGAGCGGTCCCAGGAAGACCTGGTTCATCCGGGCGATCCGCACGGTGAGCTTCCGGTGGGTGCGCTCCCCCTCCTGAGTCAGCCGCAACAGGAAGCGGCGGCCGTCCTGCGGGTCACGCACCTTGTCGAGCAGCCCGCGGCGGCCGAGCCGGCTGATCACCTCGGCGATGGTGGACCGGTCGAGGCCCACCCGCTCCCCCACCGTGCGCTGGTCGAGCCCCGGCTCGGCGACGAGCGTGTTCAGGACCGCGAACTGCGGCGAGGTGATCTCCTCGGAGACCATCGTGTTCCACAACAGGTAGTGCGCCTGCTGCAGCCGCCGGGCCAGGTGCCCGGGGTGGGTCGAGAGGTCCACCGCGGCCATGTGCGCTCCTCGCGTCGGTCCGTCGTTTCGTCCGTGGCATTTACGTAGGTGCACTGAACGATACCGCTCGCGAGCCGTCAGCCACCCCGATACCCATGAGTCACTGACCGGCGGTTTTGCTCGGGTCTTGACTGCTCACGCCGCGAATGGCAGCGTGAGGGAAACCTCGGCGAAATACTCAGTGCCCTGACTATCCGGGGTGCTGGACGCTCGGTAGAGATGAGGCTTCTTTCGATGGACAAGGTGGTCGCCACAGCCCTGGAGGCGGTGGCCGATGTGCCGGAGGGCGCGTCGCTGGCGGTGGGCGGTTTCGGGCTCAGCGGTGTGCCGAACGTGCTGATCGGTGCGCTGTACGAGCGCGGGATCGGCGGGCTGTCGGTGGTCTCCAACAACTGCGGTGCGATGGAGTCCGGCCTGGCGGTGCTGCTCGCGGCCGGACGGATCGCGCGGGTGACCGGCTCCTACATCGGCGCGAACAAGGAGTTCGCCCGGCAGTACCTGTCCGGCGAGCTGGAGGTGGAGATGATCCCCCAGGGCACGCTGGCCGAGCGGCTGCGCGCCGGCGGCGCCGGGATCCCCGCCTTCTACACCCCGGCCGGCGTGGGCACACAGGTCGCCGAGGGCGGCCTGCCCTGGCGCTACGACGGCTCCGGCGGCGTGGCGCTGGCCTCGCCGCCCAAGGAGGTCCGCGAGTTCGACGGCACCGAGTACGTGCTCGAGCACGGCATCCGCACCGACTTCGCCCTGGTGCGGGCGGTGAAGGGCGACCGGCACGGGAACCTGGTGTTCAACAAGTCCTCCCGGAACTTCAACCCGCTGGCCGCGATGGCGGGCAAGGTCACCGTCGCCGAGGTGGAGGAGCTGGTCGAGCCGGGCGAGATCGACCCGGACGCGGTGCACCTGCCGGGCATCTTCGTCCAGCGGGTCGTGGCCCTCACCCCCGAGCAGGCCGCGGACAAGAAGATCGAGAAGCGGACGGTGAGCAACTGATGGCCTGGACGCGCGAAGAGATGGCCGCCCGCGCCGCGCGGGAACTCGAGGACGGTCAGTACGTCAACCTCGGCATCGGCCTGCCCACCCTGATCCCCAACCACCTGCCCGACGACGTCGAGGTCGTCCTGGAGTCCGAGAACGGCATCCTGGGCACCGGCCCCTACCCCACCGAGGACGCCGTCGACCCGGACCTGATCAACGCCGGCAAGGAGACCGTCACCGTCCTGCCCGGCGCCTCCTTCTTCGACTCGGCACTGTCCTTCTCGATGATCCGCGGCGGCCACATCGACGTCGCCGTCCTGGGCGCCATGCAGGTCTCCGCGAAGGGAGACCTGGCGAACTGGGCCATCCCCGGCAAGATGATCACCGGCATCGGCGGGGCCATGGACCTCGTCCACGGCGCCCGCACGGTCATCGTCGTGATGACCCACACCGCCAAGGACGGCTCCCCGAAGATCCTCGAGGAGTGCGCGCTGCCGCTGACCGGCAAGGCGTGCGTGAACCGGATCATCACCGACCTCGGCGTCCTCGACGTCACCGAGGACGGACTCCTGCTCGTCGAGACCGCGCCCGGCGTCACCGTGGACGAGATCACCGCCAAGACCGACGCCAAGCTGACCGTAGCGGAGGGCCTGAAGTGAAGGACGTCTACCTCGTCGACGCCGTACGCACCCCGATCGGCCGCTACAACGGCTCCCTGGCATCGGTGCGCCCGGACGACCTCGCCGCCCACGCACTGCGCGAACTCCTCGCCCGCTCCCCCGAGCTGGACCCGGCCCGGATCGAGGACGTCTACTTCGGCAACGCCAACGGCGCCGGCGAGGAGAACCGCAACGTCGCCCGTATGGCCGCGCTGCTGGCCGGCCTGCCCACCACGGTGCCGGGCGTGACCGTCAACCGGCTGTGCGCCTCCGGTCTGGAGGCGGTGATCCAGGCCGCCCGCGCCATCGCCGTGGGCGACGCCTCCATCGCCGTGGCGGGCGGCGTGGAGTCCATGACCCGCGCCCCCTACGTCCTGCCCAAGTCGGACAGGCCGTTCCCGGCCGGGCACGCCGAGCTGTACTCCACCACCCTCGGCTGGCGCATGGTCAACCCGAGGATGGACCCGCAGTGGACCATCCCGCTGGGCGAGTCCGCCGAGCTCATCGCCGACAAGCACAAGATCAGCCGTGAGCAGCAGGACGAGTTCGCCCTCGCCTCCCACCAGAAGGCGGCCAAGGCGCAGGCCGAGGACCTGTTCGACGCCGAACTGGCTGCGGTGACGATCCCGCAGCGCAAGGGCGAGGCGGTCGTCTTCGCCGCCGACGAGTGCGTACGGCCCGACGCCTCCCTGGCCGCGATGGCCAGGCTCAAGCCGTCCTTCCGCACCGAGGGCGGCACGGTGACGGCGGGCAACGCCTCGCCGCTGAACGACGGAGCCGCCGCCCTGCTCCTGGTGGACGAGGAGGGTCTGAAGGCCACCGGCCGCGAACCCCTCGCCCGGATCTCGGCCACCGGCGTGTCCGCCACCGATCCGCACTACTTCGGGCTCGCCCCCGTCGAAGCGGTCAACCGCGCCCTCGCCAAGGCCGGCAGGACCTTCGCCGACCTCGACGTCCTCGAGCTCAACGAGGCCTTCGCCGCCCAGGTGCTGGGCTGCCTGGCCGAGTGGCCCGAGTTCGACCCCGCGATCCTCAACCCCCAGGGTGGCGCCATCGCCCTCGGCCACCCGCTCGGCGCCTCCGGCGCCCGCCTCGCCGGCACCGTCGCCCACCAGCTCGCCCGCAAGGGCACCGGCATCGGTGTCGCCACCCTCTGCATCGGCGTCGGTCAGGGCCTCGCCCTCGTCCTCGAACGCTAGGAAGTGTTGGGAAACCCCATGACTCTCACTCAGCAGGACATCGACCAGGAGATCGCGGCCGAACACGCGGCGTACGAGAAGCGCCTCGCCGACGGCGCCCCCGTGGAGCACCACCCGCGCCGCGACTACGCGCCGTACCGCTCCTCGGTGCTGCGCCACCCCCAGCAGCCGCTGGTCGCCATCGACGTGTCCAAGGACCCGGAGCTGGTCGAGCTGTCCTCGCCCGCGTTCGGCGAGCGGGACATCACCGGGATCGACAACGACCTCACCCGGCAGCACACCGGGGAGCCCGTCGGCGAGCGGATCACCGTCTCCGGCCGGCTGCTGGACCGCGACGGGCGGCCGGTGCGCGGCCAGCTCGTCGAGATCTGGCAGGCCAACTCCGCCGGCCGCTACGCCCACCAGCGCGAGCAGCACGACGCCCCGCTGGACCCCAACTTCACCGGTGTGGGCCGTACGCTGACGGACGCGGACGGCTTCTACCAGTTCACCACGATCCAGCCGGGCCCGTACCCGTGGCGCAACCACCTCAACGCCTGGCGTCCGGCGCACATCCACTTCTCGCTGTTCGGCTCGGCGTTCACGCAGCGGCTCGTGACGCAGATGTACTTCCCGAACGACCCGCTGTTCCCGTACGACCCGATCCTGCAGTCGGTGACGGACGACGCCGCCCGGCAGCGGCTGGTCGCCACCTACGACCACAGCCTGTCGGTGCCGGAGTTCTCGCTCGGCTACCACTGGGACATCGTGCTGGACGGCCCGAACGCCACCTGGATCGAAGAAGGACGCTGACCTGCCATGACGAAGATCGACACGAGCAGCCCCGAGAGCGTGCTGCCCACGCCGTCGCACACGGTGGGCCCCTTCTACGGCTATGCGCTCCCCTTCCGCGGCGGCGAGGACGTCGCGCCCCTGGGGCACCCGGACACGGTCACCGTGCACGGGTACGTGTACGACGGCGAGGGCCGGCCGCTGCCGGACGCCCTGGTGGAGGTGTGGGGGCCGGACCCGGACGGCAACCTGCCGGCCGTCGACGGCTCGATGCGGCGCGACCCGGCCTCCGGTGACTTCCTCGGCCGCAACGGCGTGGAGTTCACCGGCTTCGGCCGCATCCAGACCGACACCGACGGCCACTGGTACGTGCGGACGCTGCGGCCCGGCGCGCGCGGGCAGAACGCCCCCTACCTCAGTGTGTGCGTGTTCGCCCGCGGGCTGCTCGTGCACCTGTTCACCCGGATCTACCTGCCCGGCGACGAGGCCGCGCTGGCCGCCGACCCGCTGCTCGCCCGGCTGGACGAGGAGCGACGCCGCACGCTGGTCCCGGTGCGGGAGGCCAGTGGGGCATACCGTTTCGACATCCGCCTTCAGGGCGAGGGCGAGACGGTCTTCCTGGAGTTCCAGTGACACCACCCGCTGCTGATCCGGCGTCGGCCGGCCTGGACGTGGGCCTGCTCGGTCCCGGCTGGGCCGGCTCCCCCGCCGCGTCCGCGACCAGCGACTCCGCCTACCTGGCGGCGCTGCTGGACGCGGAGGCCGCCCTCACCCGGGCCCAGGCCGCGCTCGGCCTCGCCCCGGCGGGGGCGGCCGAGGCGGTGACCCGGGCGGCGGATCCGGCCCGCTTCGACGTGGGCGGGCTCGCACAGCGCGCCCGCGGCGGCGGGAACCCCGTCATCCCCCTGGTCGCGGACCTCACCAAGGCGGTGGGCGAGGAGTACGGCCCCTACGTCCACCGGGGCGCGACCAGCCAGGACATCATGGACACGGCGACGATGCTGGTCGCCGTGCGCACCCTGGACCTGGTCCTCGCCGACCTGGTCCGCACCGGGGAGACGCTGGCCCGGCTCGCCGCCGAGCACCGCGACACCGCGATGCCGGGGCGGACGCTGACCCAGCACGCGGTGCCGACGACGTTCGGCCTGAAGGCGGCCGGATGGCGGTCGCTGGTGCTGGACGCCCGGGACCGGCTCGCCCGGGTACGGGACACGCTGCCCGTCCAACTCGGCGGCGCGGCGGGCACGTTGGCTGCCTTCTCGGCGTACGGCGCCGATGACCCGACCGCGCTGGTCGCGGCGTACGCCCGTGAACTGGGCCTGTGCGAGCCGCCGTTGCCCTGGCACACGCTGCGCACACCGGTCGCCGACCTCGCCGGATGCCTGGCCTTCGCCGCCGGGGCGCTGGGCAAGGCCGCGGTGGACGTGCTGGTGCTGTCCCGCACGGAGATCGCCGAACTCGCCGAGGGCAGTGGCGGCGGTTCGTCGGCCATGCCGCACAAGGCGAACCCCGTACGGTCCACCCTGATCGCCGCCGCGGCCCGGCGCGCGCCGCAGCTCGCGGCGACGCTGTACGCCTCGCTGGCAGCGGAGGACGAGCGGCCGCCCGGTGCCTGGCACGCCGAGTGGGAGCCGCTGCGGGAGCTGCTGCGGCTGGTCGGCGGCGCGGCCCGGGACGCCGCGGAGCTGACCGAGGGGCTGCGGGTGAACGCGGACGCGATGCGCGCACACCTCCACCTCACCCACGGGCTGATCGTCTCCGAGCGGCTGTCGGCGGAGCTGGCACCCGTGCTCGGCCGCGCCCGCGCGAAGGAGCTGCTCACCGAGCTCGCCCGGCGCTCCTACACCGAGGACCGCAGTCTCGGCGAACTCCTCGCCGAGCAGTCCGAGTTGAAGGACATCGAGCTGGACGAGCTCACCGACCCCGCCCGCTACACGGGCGCCGCCGCAACCCTCACCGACCGTGCTCTGGAGCGACGTTGACTCTGAACCACCTTGCCGAAGGCCCCGCTTCCGCCGCTCCGCTGCTGCTCGGGCCGTCGCTGGGCACCTCGTACGCGCTGTGGGACAAGGTCGCCCCCGAGCTGTCGATCTCCCACCGGGTGGTCCGCTGGGACCTGCCCGGGCACGGCGGTTCGCCGGCCGGGCTGATCGGGCCCGGTGCGACCGTCGGTGACCTCGCCGATCTGGTGCTGGCGCTCGCCGACTACCTCGGCATCCAGCGGTTCGCGTACGCCGGGGTGTCGCTGGGCGGTGCGGTGGGTCTGCACCTGGCCGTGCACCACCCCGAGCGCGTCGACTCGCTCGCCGTGATCTGTTCCTCGGCCCACTTCAACGGCGCCAAGGCGTGGCAGGAGCGGGCCGAGCGGGTCCGGCGGGAGGGACTGGACCGGCTGGCCGAGAGCGCGAACGCGCGCTGGTTCGCCGGTGACTTCACCGTGCCGGAGCTGGTCCGCGACCACCGGGAGGCCGACCCGGAGGCGTACGCCGCCTGCTGCGACGCGCTGGCCGCCTTCGACCTGACCGACCGGCTGCCGGAGATCGGCGCGCGCACGCTG
This sequence comes from Streptomyces sp. JNUCC 63, assembly GCF_054366325.1. Lineage (NCBI taxonomy): Bacteria > Bacillati > Actinomycetota > Actinomycetes > Kitasatosporales > Streptomycetaceae > Streptomyces > Streptomyces sp. JNUCC 63. The sequence goes on from NZ_CM135963.1 coordinate 1,088,604, forward strand.
CTCGTCGCGGGCCGTGAGGACCCGGCGACCCCGCCCGCGCATCTGCGGCAGATCGCGGACGCGGTGCCGGGCTCGGCGCTGGTCGAACTCCCGGGTGCCTCGCACCTGGCGCCCGCACAGTGCCCGGAGGCCGTCCTGGCGGCGCTGCGCACCCACCTCGACGGTGCTCCCCGGCGGGGTATGGAGGTGCGGCGCGAGGTGCTCGGCGACGCGCACGTGGACCGGGCGCAGGCCCGGCAGACCCCGTTCACGGCCCGCTTCCAGGACTTCATCTCCCGCTATGCCTGGGGCGAGATCTGGACCGACCCGACGCTGACCCGACGCGAGCGCAGCATGGTCACCATGACGGCGCTCGTCGCCCACGGCCACTACGACGAACTGGCCATGCACGTAAGGGCGGCCCGCCGCAACGGGCTCACCCCGGAGGAGATCGGCGCGGTGCTGCTGCAGAGCGCCGTGTACTGCGGGGTCCCGGCGGCCAACTCGGCGTTCGCGGTGGCCCAGCGGGTGCTGGCGGAGGAATCCGGCGAAGGCTGACCCCGGCAGCCCGGCGAGGGCTGGCGGAGGAATCCGGCGAAGGCTGACCCCGGCAGCCCGGCGAGGGCTGCGCGATGGGCGGTGCGGCTCCCGGCTCCGGGGCGGAGCCGCCGGGCACGAACCGCGGCCGCGGTCGGCGGCCTCCTGCCGACACGCCCGCCCGCGCCCGCGGGGTCGACTCGGCCGCGGCCGCCCGGCTTCGCCGGTCCGCGGCCGGTGCCCCGAGGCGCGTGGCCGGAGCCGACGGGCCCGAACCCCGGCTCGCGGTCGGCGGCCTGGCGCCGACGCGCCGACCCGAGCCGCGACCGGTGCTCCGAGAACCGCGGCGCGGCGGGCGGTGGCCGGTTGCTCGGTGTGCGGGCTACCGCAGACCGCGCTCCGAGTCCAGAACGTGCCGGGCCTGCGCCACCAGGCCGTCCGCGCCGCAGGAGCGGGCCAGTGCCAGGCCCCGCCGGAGTTCGGCGGCCGAGCGGGCGGCGATGCCGAACTCGACGCGGGCGGCGGCGTGTTCGTACTGGCAGGGGGAGGCTTCCAGGTAGGTGACGGCCTGGGCGGCCAGGCGGACCGCGCGCCGGCCGGTCTCCAGGGCGGCGGCGCAGCGCAGGGCCTCTCCTACGGCGGTGTCGGTGCCGAACCGCTCGGCCTGGCGACGGAGGTCGGCGGCGAGCCGGCCTGCCCGGGCGGGGTCGTCGGTGGCGAGCGCGCGGGCCAGGTCGGCCGCCCATGGCACCGTCACCGGGTTGTGGTGGCCGCGGGCGGCCGCCGCCTTCTCGGCCGCCTCCAGTTCGTTGACGCCCTCCTTGGTGCGGCCGAGGGCGAGCAGCAGTCTGCCGCGTACGCTGCGCGGGTCGGGGATGATGATGGTGGACGGGTAGGGCGGGGCGAACCCGTACCGCTCGGCGGCCTCCCATGCCTCCTCGACGTGGCCGCGGGCGAGCAGTGTGTCGACCAGGTTGCAGGTCGCGGTCCAGTACAGGGGCAGTCCGCGGCCGACCCGTTCGGCGAGCCGCACCGACTCGCGCAGTGCCGTCTCGGCCTCCCGCAGCCGGCCGCGCCTGCGGTGGCAGAGGCCGACGTAGGCGTGCGCGAGGGCGAGGTGGCCGCCGCTCCAGCCCGCGGTCTCGTAGGCGCGCACGGCCTCGGTGCAGAGGGCCTCGGCCCGGTCGAGGCGGTCGCTGAAGACGTAGGCGGCGGCGAGCATCAGCAGCAGCTCGATACCCCATTCGGCGTCGGTCCAGCCGAGCCCGGGTGCGAGGCGGCCGTTGACGAGGGCGCGGTCGCACAGTTCGACGGCCTCCTCGGCGCTCTCGCCGCGGGTCATGACGTCGAAGCCGCGCAGGATCAGCAGGGCGCGCTCGGCGTTGTCGCGTCCGGTGCGGCCCGCGGCGAGTTCGGCGAGCCGCTCGGAACGGTCCGGCGAGCCCGTCTCCCCGGCGTGCAGGCCCTCCCACATGTACTGCACGGCCTGCAGCCGCAGCCGGGTGGGCCCGGGTTCGTGACGGGCGGCCTCCGCCTCCACCGTGCGGACGGCCTCCTCCAGCTGGTTGTTGTGGAGCAGGGCCTGGGACAGCCGCCATACGGCGTCCACACGGGTGCCGCTGTCCAGGCCGGGCATGCTCAGCGCCCGCTGGAGGTGCTCGATGGTGGTGGCGGGCGCGGTCAGCAGCGTGGCGCAGCCCAGCTCGTAGAGCACGCGCGCGTGCACCTCGGGGGCCGGCGGTTCCAGCAGGGCTCGCTCCAGGCAGCGGCGGGCCGCGTCGGACGCGCCGACGGCGAGGTGTTCGCGGGCCGCCTGGCGCAGCTGCTCGACGAGTTCCTCGTCGTCGTCCGGGTGGACCTGGACGAGGTGCCGGGAGGCCGCGGCGGCGCCGAGTCCGGAGTCGGTGACGACCTGGGCGGCGATGCCGTGCATGGCGGTGCGCAGGGCGTCCGGTATGGAGTTGTAGACGGCGGTGGCGATCAGCGGGTGCACGAACTCCAGCTCGCCGTCGCCGCCTCGCGCGGTCGCCGGGTCGGGTTCGGTGAGGATGCGGGCGTCGCGCAGCAGTTGGGCGCAGCGTGCGGCGTCGTCGTGGCCCATGGTGGCGAGCCGGGCGACCAGGTCCACGGAGATGTCGGTGCCCAGGATGGCGGCGGCCCAGGCGAACCGGGTGGCGTCGATGCCGAGTTCCTCGAGGCGGGCGACGAGGCCGCCGCCGCGGGCGGAGCGGTTCAGGGCGCGCAGTTCGCCGGCCCGTGCCTCGACCGGTTCGAGTTCGCTGTCGCGCACCTTGGCGAGGAGTTCGACGGTCTCGTAGGGGTTGCCGCCGGTGACGGCCCACACCTCGCGGCAGAACGGGGCCTCGGCGTGCGGGCCGAGGGCGGTGCGGGTGAGTCCGGTGGTGGCCTCCGGGGTGAGGGCGCTCAGATCGCTGACGCCCGCGGCGGCGACGGCCGCGTCCAGGCTCCGGGCGCCGTCCCCGCCCGCCTCCGAGGGCCGGCGGGTGATGACGACCAGTACGGAGAGGTCGTCGAGGCGTTCGGTGAACGCGGCGAGCCAGCGCAGGGTCTCCTCGTCGGCCCAGTGGGCGTCGTCGATCAGCAGCACCAGCGGCCACTCGCGCTTGGCCAGCCGCCGGACCGCGGCGACCAGGCCGTCGCACACGCCCTGCGGGTCGGCCTGCCGCTCTCCGGGCTCCGCGATGCCGAGGGCGGGACCGGCGATGTCGTACCAGTCGCCGAGGTACTCGCGGGCCTCCCCGGGCATCAGCGCCATGAGCGCCGGCTGCAACAACTGCCGTACCACGTTGAAGGGGACGGACCGGAGGGTCTCGCCGCCGCGCGCCGACCACACGGTGCAGCCGCGCTGCTCGGCGATGCGCCGGGTCTCGGCCAGCAGGGCGGTCTTGCCCAGTCCGGCCTCGCCCTGGAAGACCAGCAGCCCTCCCGAGGACGAACGGTCGGCGCACAGGACGTCGACCGCGCGCTGGACGGTGGTGACTTCCTCGTCCCGCTCCCACAGGGAAGCCGAGGCGGCCGCGCCCGGCCGTACCTCCGTCATCCCGCTACCTCCCAAGTCGCCCGGTGGCGTGCAGACTTCGAGCGTAGCCGCCCAGTGGCCGCGGTGAAGAGGGTCTTCGTACCTGTTGCCATGACGGGTGACCTGCGATACAGGAGGGCGACGGGGCGGGCCTGTGACCAGTGCGGGCGGGCGCGGGAAGTCAACGGGCGTATGGCGTGGACGGGCGGCGGGGGGCGGGAGCGGGACCGGATCCGGGTCCTCTCATCGGGCTTTCACCGACGCCTCATACGGTGGGGGTATGACGCAGGTGACTCCTCCCGGGTGGTACCCCGACCCGGGGCAGACAAGTGACGGCCCCGCCACCGAGCGCTGGTGGGACGGTAAGGCGTGGACGGACCGGACCCGCCCGGCAGGGCCGGCCGCCGTATGGGGTCCCCCGGCGCAGCCGTCGGCCGCCGGACCGTCCCCGGCGTATCCGGGACACCCGGGGTACCCGGGGTATCCCGGCTTTCCGGGCCGGCCGCCGGCCTCCTCGCGCCGCGGTCTGCGCACCGGCGTCGCGGTCACCCTGGCCGCGGCGGTGCTGGCGAGCATCGGCGTCGGCGTGTACGCGCTGGGCAAGGACGGCGGCAGCGGCAGCCGGGCCGGGTCGCAGCAGGGGCCGGGCGGCCGGGGCGGCGGTCCGGGCGAGAAGGGCGACCCCTTCGGCGGATCGGGCGGGTCGGGTGACTCGGGCGGGTCGGGTGACTCGGGCGGGTCGGGTGACTCGGGTGGCTCGGGCGGGTCCGGCGGGTCCGGTGGCGGTCGGTCGGAGGCGCCGAAGATCAGGAGCGGTTCGGTGACCGACGCGCTCAGCGGTATCAGCCTGCCCATACCCGACGGCTGGTACGGCCGGCAGTTCGCGGTGGGCGCCCAGGTCACCTCCAGCGACTCCTACAAGTGCCCCGGCGATGCCGGCAAGAGCTGCACCAAGGGCGGCGCCTACTCCGCGCCCGCGATCGCGCTGGGCATCCGGGGCAGTACGGCGGAGGAGGTCGCCAAGGCCGACATCGCGGCGAACGCCGAGGGGTCCTACGGCGGCACGGCCTACGGCGGGATCACCTCGCACCAGGTCCTGGCCTCCGAGGCGGTGACGGTGGCCGGGCAGAAGGGCTACCTGGTCCGCTGGAAGGCCGTCACCCACGAGGGTGCCGACGGTTATGTGGAGTCGCTGGCCTTCCCCTCGCCGGCGAACGCGCGGCAGCTGGTCGTCGTCCGCTTCGGCGTGGACGCGGGTCAGGAGCAGTCCGTGATCGACGAGATCACCCGGGGCATCAAGGCGAGTCCGGGCGGCGGCAACGGCCGGAACGTCTGAGCCACCCCGGACAGACCCCGCGTCGGCCGGGTGGGGCGCCCCTCCGCTCCAGAGGTACCCCACCCGGCCGGGGTGCGCGCCGCCCCCGTCCCCACGGTGCGGCGCGAGCAGGTCACCGTCCGGTCATCCCGTGGACGGCGGCCTGAGCCGTGAACCGAGGCCGAGCGCGGGCAGCACCGCGGCCTCCATGAACCGGACCAGATAGTCCGGGTCGGCGTACTCCCCCTCCAGCACGGGCCGGATGCGCAGGGCGCCGAACATCTGCGCGGGCACGAACTCCAGCGCCGGGTTGTCGGCGTCGACCTCGCCGCGCTCCACCCCGCGCCGCAGGATCTCCCGCAGCGCGGCGACCTCCGGCTCCACGAGCGTCTCGCGCAGTGCCCGCTTCAGCTCGGAGTCCGCCGTGATCGCGTGCCCGAGCGCCTGGAGGAGGCGGGTGTCCTCGCCCGACCACTCCCCCGCGGCCCGCGCGACCCGCCGCAGGTCCTCGGCGAGCGAGCCGGTGTCGATGCCGGCGAAGCGCGAGCGGCCGGTGGAGCGCAGGGCGGCCGCCACGAACCGCGGCTTGGTCCGCCACTGCCGGTAGAGCGTGGACTTGCTGCACCGGGTGGTGGCGGCGATGCCCTCCATGGTGACGGCGTCGTAGCCGCACTCGCGGATCTGCTCGAGCACGGCGTCGAAGAACTCCTGCTCACGCTCGGGCGTGAGCTTGGAGCGGCGCGAGGCGACAACCGTCTCCGGTCGGTCCACGGCCTGCGACGTCATCGCTCTGCTCCTCACTCGTGTCCAGAGGGCTTGGTGCCCGCTTTCCTGCGGCGTACACCCATCGATGCGCGAGTGTACCGGTACGGGAACGTATCGGTACGCCACCGTATCGATGCCCGACGGAAGAAGGTGGCGCACATCACACATTGAAGCGCGGGATTGTGGGCAACCCTTCGCGATCGTCGGCGATCTTCATTGCGAAAACACTGACCACTCTCGTTCTGAGGTTCGCATGAAGATTCGCCGTTCCCTGGCACTCGCCGCAGCCACGGCAGCCATCGCACCTGCCGTTCTTCTTGCGGCCCCGGCCGCCTACGCGCACGAAAAGCCGTCCTCCCCGACCACCGAGTCGACCGCCACCGAGGACAAGCCGAACACCACCGAGGACGGGTCGAAGACCACCGAGGACGAGCCGAACTCGTCCGAAAGCGCGTCCTCCCCGGCGTCCGAGGACACGAAGACCGACGAGGGCGAAAAGACCGACGAGGGCGAAAAGGCCGGCGAAGGCAACAAGGCCGGCGAGGGCGAGAGCGGTTCCTCGGACGCCTCCGCGCCGACGACCCCGAGCCCCTCTGCCCCGGTCTCGCCCTCCGCCTCGCCGTCGACGGGCCCGCAGGAGTGCAAGGAGGCCGAGGAGCCCGAGGACTCGAAGCTCGACAAGAACCTGCGCACCAGCCTGTCCGGCCTGCCTTCGAAGATCGTCGCGGGCAGCGGCTTCCACAACTTCAAGCTGAACGTGAAGAACTCCGGCAGCAACGCCTACCAGCGTGTCGACATGGGCGTGTTCGCCTTCCAGATCGACGAGCAGGACTTCTCCTTCAGCACCAACTACCTCACCCTGCAGTTCAAGGACCCGTCCACGGGCAAGTGGGAGAACATCTCCCTGGACGAGGACAACGAGGCCGCCGGCTACCTCGGTTACACCGATGTCAGGGCCAAGGAGTCCTTCTCCATCGACCTGCGGCTGAGCGTGGACAAGAAGGCCCCGGCCGGCCTCGGGGTCGCCATCAGCATCGGCATGTACGCCGACGACCAGGGCAACTGCGTCTACGCCAACGACGACGACTTCTACGAGTTCGACATCCTCAAGGCCGGCTCCAACGCGAGCACCCCGGGCGACGCCAAGCCGCAGGGCGGCAAGAAGCCGCTGCCGGCGAAGCCCGCCGGCAACACCAAGATCGTGCCGCAGGGCCGCCTCGCCGAGACCGGCTCCAGCTCGGCGCTGCCGACGATCGCGATGGCGGGCGGCGCGGCGGTCGCCGTCGGCGTGGGCGCCATGTTCGTGGTGCGCCGCCGCAAGGCGGGCAACGGCGCGACGGCCTGACCGCGCCCCTGACGCACTGATCCACGAGGGCCGCACCCGCACACGGGCGGGTGCGGCCCTTCGCCGTGCCGGAGCGTCCCCCTATCCGTAGGACAGGTCGGAGCACGGGTCGTCGTCGGCCGAGCGGGCGTCCGCCGCCACCGACGTGGGGACGGAGGTCGGCGTGGGAGAGGCTTCGTTCGCCGCGCTCGTGAAGTCCTCCCCCAGGATCACGTTGATGCCCGCGCCGGTCAGGGGCTGGAGTTCGGCGCCGGGGAAGAGCCGGGCGACCGTCTCTGCCTGGGCCTGCCGGCCGGGACCGTACTGGATCAGCGTGGTGGCGTGGTTCTGGCTGCCCGCGTTCCCGGTGCCGGTGATGGTGAAGCCGTGGCCGGTGAGGGTGGCGGTGCCGCGGAGGGCGAGGCCGGGGGTGGTGGTGCCGTTGTAGACGGCCACGTCGATGCCCTTGCCGGACGCACTCGGACCGGCGCCCGGGGGCGGGGAGGCATTCGCCTTGGCCTTCTTGCCGCCGGCGTCCGCGCCGTCGATGGTGCGGTCGGCCTTGAGCGCGGCCCACAGTTCGGAGGCGTCCGGCTCCACGATCGCGACCCGTGCGCCCTGGTAGCGCCAGGGCACGGTGACGAACTTGGTGTTGTGCAGGTCGATGTCCTTCAGGGACATCGCGAACGACAGCAGCTTCTCGGCCGACCCCAGCCCCGGGTCGACGGTGAGCGACTTGGTGGCGGCGTCGGCCAGCGGAAACAGCTTGGTGGGGGTGAACCCGTCGGCTTTGACCTTCTTGATGAGGCTTGCCACGAACGCCTGCTGGCGTTTGATGCGGCCTATGTCGGAGCCGTCGCCGATGCCGTGCCGGATCCGGACGTAGTCCAGCGCCCGCTGCCCGGAGACGGTCTGCTCGCCCTTGCCGAACAGCAGCGAGCCGCGGGTGGCCCGGTTGGGGTTGAGGTCTTTCTGGTACACGTCCTGCGGCACGCACACCGGCACCCCGCCCACCACGTCGGTGAGCGACGCGAACCCCTTGAAGTCGACGACGACGGTGTGGTCCACGCGCAGTCCGGTGAGCTGCTCGACCGTGTTCTGGGTGCAGGCCGGGTTGCCCTTGGGAGTGTTGCCGACGGAGTAGGCAGCGTTGAACATCGTGCTCGGCTGCGGTTCGGTCCAGCTGCCGTCGGGGAGCTTGCACGGCGGGATGGTGACCAGGGTGTCCCGGGGGATGGACACGGCCAGGGCGTGCCGGTGGTCGGCGTAGACGTGCAGCAGGAAGGCGGTGTCGGAGCGGCCTATGTCGTCCTTGCTGCCGCCGCCGAGGGCGGCGTTGCCCTCGGTGCGCGCGTCGGAGCCGATGACCAGGACGTTCTCGCCCTTGGACGAGCCGGTCCCGGGTCGGTTCCTGGACAGGCCGTCGGCGCCGAAGGTGTCGATGTTGCCGTTCAGCTTCAGATAGAACCAGCCCAGCCCCGCCGTGCCGAGCACCAGCAGGGACAGGGTCATGGCCAGGGCGATCCGGACGGGGGTGCGCTTGCGGCGGTCGCCGGTCGCGCGGCGGCGGGATCCGCCCCGGCGCGGGGGCGGCACGCCCTTGCTGCGTCGGCGTGGAGGAGCGGTCCTGTGGCTGGTCGTCATGCGCGCACCCTCATCCGTCGTACTCATGCAGAGGGGACGCCTGGCCCCACCCAACAGTTCCAGAGTTGCGCAATCTAGCAACAGTTGATGAGAGTGCGCCGTGACGGAGTGCACAATCGGCGCGCACCACCGCTCGGCGCCGCGGCACCCCGGCCGGCGACCCGGTCAGGGGCTGGCCACGTCGAAGCCGTACCGCAGGGGCTCGCTCTTCACGCGGACGTCGCGGCGGTAGACGTACACCGCGTCCACACGCACATCGGCCGACGGCGCCTCCACCTGGCAGAGGATGGACACCTGAAGCACCCAGGGCCGGCCGGCGACCTCGATCCGCATCCCGTCCGCGGGCCCGCCCTCGAGCACCGCCGCCTCCCGTACCGTCGCGCCAACAGCAGCATCCATGGTGAACAGTTTAGAGCTTGCGCAATTGTTTACCCGACGTACGGAGGATCCCGCCAGGGCGGGCCCTTGGCAGTTCCACGCCGCCGGACAGCGAGACGGCGGCCGGGAAGAAGGTCTCGATCCGGGGGGCCGCCGGGGACGTCCATGCACTCGGTACCCCTCGGCGGGGCGAGTACGGCCCGACAGGCGGGCCGGGTGCTCGGCAGCACGCCGGGCCGGCCGAGCACCGGGCCCCGGGTGCGCCGGCTCAGGCGCGGCCGACACACCACTGCGTCCACGGCGAACGTCACCGCCGCACGGCGGTGGGCATGCCGGCAGCCCGGCACCGCGACCGGGTCCGCCGGCCGTACGGTGGACCGGCGGTGAAGGCGCTGCTCCATCGGACGGGACACCCTGTCCGACTCGCGATCATCTCCGGTCACCGAGCTTGCCCGGTTGGCGAGTTGGGGTCATCACCAGGGAGGATGGGCGACGTGAGTCATACTGCCGACACCGTCATGGTCTTCGACCGGGACGGGGAACTCGTGGTCCTCCCCTCGCTCCGCGCCGCGGAGGAGCAGCTGGAGGCGATGGACGTGGCGGACGGGGAGTACGCCGCCTTCACCACCGAGGGGCGCGTCGTCGAACTGCGCGCGCCGGAGGGCGCGGAAGGTCCTGTCCTGGCCGCGCGCACCGGGGAGGACGGCCGGGAAGACCTGGAGCGCCACCTCGCCCGCTTTTGGCACCGCCGCCCCGGCCACGCCCCGCCGGGCCCCGAGGACACCGCCCGCCTCCTGCCGGACGGCGGGCCACGGCCCATGCGCCGGCTGAAGAACCCCTTCCGGCGCCGGCGCGGACCGCGCCGCTGACGGGATGGGGATTTCACCGGCGCCGGAGCGCCGTGCGCCCGATGACCGGGCGCGCCGGTCTACGGTTGCGCATGTGCGCAATTCACAGAGTGTCCGGGCGGGGAAGCGAGCGCCGGGTGCGGGGCGTGCCACGGCGACGCGTGGACGCGGGCGGGCCGAACGGGCCAGGCGTGTCGAGGCAACGGCGATCCGGCCGCGCGCCGGACTTCCCGGCCGGGTGGCCGTGCCCGCGAGGGGTCGCCCGCACCGTACCGTGGCGCGGCTGCGGCGGGCCTGGGACCGGCCACTGACCGCCTACTACCTGGTGACGGGCAGCGCGGTGCTGATCGCGGGCCTGGGGCTGGTGATGGTGTTCTCCTCCTCGCAGATCCAGGCCCTGCGCCAGGGGCTGCCGCCGACGTTCTACCTGCGCCGGCAGGTCATGGCCGCGGCGGCCGGCGCCGCGCTGGCGCTGCCGGCCGCCCGGATGCCGGTGAAGTGCCACCGGTGGCTGGCCTATCCACTGCTGGGCGGGTCCATACTGCTGCTGGCGCTGGTACAGGTGCCGGGGCTGGGGCGGACCGTCAACGGCAACACCAACTGGCTCGTCCTGGGCGGCCCGTTCGTGCTGCAGCCCAGTGAGTTCGCGAAGGTCGCGTTCATCGTGTGGGGCGCGGACCTGCTGGCCCGCAAGCAGCAGCACGGGCTGCTGGGCCAGTGGAAGCATCTGCTCGTACCGCTGGTGCCCGGCGCGCTGCTGCTGTTGGGGCTGATGATGCTCGGCGGGGACATGGGGACCGCGGTCATCCTGTGCGCGGTGCTGTTCGGTCTGCTGTGGCTGGCCGGTGCGCCTCTGCGACTGTTCGCGGCCGCCCTGACGGGGGCGGGGCTGCTCGCCACCGTACTGATCACGACCGCCCCGCACCGCGTGTCCCGGTTCGCCTGCCTCGGCGCGAGCGACCCCGGTCCGGACGACCAGTGCTGGCAGGTGGTGCACGGCCTGTACGCGCTGTCCACGGGCGGCCCGTTCGGCAACGGAATCGGCGCCGGCATCGAGAAGTGGGGCCAACTGCCCGAGCCGCACACCGACTTCATCTTCGCCGTCACCGGAGAGGAACTGGGCCTGGTCGGCACCCTCTCCGTGCTGGGCCTGTTCGCGGCGCTGTTCGCGGGCGGTCTGCGGATCGCCGCCCGCAGTACCGACCCGTTCGTCCGCCTGGCGGCCGGCGGCATCGTCACCTGGCTCGCGGTCCAGTCCTTCATCAACCTCGGCGGGGTCCTCGGGCTGGTGCCGGTCGCGGGCGTGCCCCTGCCGCTGTTCTCCTACGGCGGCAGCGCGCTGATCGCCGCCCTGTACGCCGTAGGACTCCTGCTCGCCGCGGCCCGCGGCGAACCCGCGGTCCGTACGGCGCTGGCCGGCCGCCGTCGGCGGGTGCGCTCGGCCCTGTCGCGCCGCCGGGGGCGCCGCTGAGGCCGGCCGGGCGGCGCGCCGCCGGGATCAGGCGGACAGCGGGCGTTGCAGCCGGATGCCCTGCAGGATGCCCACGGCGATCCAGGCGGCGAACATCGACGAGCCGCCGTAGCTGACGAACGGCAGCGGCAGCCCGGTGACCGGCATGATGCCGAGGTTCATGCCGATGTTCTCGAACGCCTGGAAGGCCAGCCAGGACGCGATCCCGGCCGCGACCACCGTCCCGTACAGGTCGGGGCAGTCGCGGGCGATGCGCAGCGTGCGCCACAGCACCACGCCGAGCAGGGCGATCAGTGCCCCGGCGCCCACGAAGCCCAGCTCCTCCCCCGCCACGCTGAAGACGAAGTCGGTCTGCTGCTCGGGCACGAACTGCCCGGTGGTCTGCGCGCCGTGGAACAGCCCCTGTCCGGTGAGGCCGCCGGCCCCGATCGCGATCCGGGCCTGGCCGGTGTTGTAGCCCACCCCGGCGGGGTCCAGGGCCGGGTCGGCGAACGCGGCGAACCGGTTGATCTGGTACTGGTCCAGCAGACGCAGCTGCCACACGGCCACGGCCCCGAGGGCGCCGGCCGTCAGCAGTCCGGTGACCCAGCGGGCGGAGGCGCCGGAGGCGAGCAGCACCCCGAGTACGATCACACCGATGCCCATGAACTGGCCGAGGTCCGGGGTGAGCAGGACGAGCAGGGCGGGGACGCCTGCCACCGCCAGGGACTCCAGGACGCTGCGGCTGTCCGGGCGCGGCCGGTCGCCGGCGTCCACTTCGGTGGCCAGCAGCAGGGCCATGGCCAGCACGATGGTGACCTTGACGAACTCCGCGGGCTGGATGGACATTCCGGCGATCACGAGCCAGCGCCGTGCCCCGTTGATCGTGGCGCCCACCGGGGTCAGCACCAGCAGGACCAGCGACAGGGTGACGCCGTAGAGGACGGGGACGAGGTCGCGCAGCCGGCGCGGGCCCAGCCGTACGACGCCGACGGCCAGGGCGATCCCGATCACGGTGTTGATCACTTGGCGGGTCAGGAAGGCGTACGGGTCGCCGTCCGTCAGCTGGGTGCGCCCCCGGGTCGCGGAGTACACCAGCAGCGCGCCGAGGACCGACAGCGCGAGCGCGGCGCCCAGCAGCGGCCAGTCCAGCCGCCGCAGGACCGAGCCGGGAGGCGGCCAGAGGCGCCGGCCCTCCGTCCGGGCTCCCCAGGTTCCCGTGAGCCCGCTCCCGACGTCCATCGCCGCCTCCTTCCCTCCGGGTGTGCCCGGCGGGCCGCACCGAGTCCCGTACGACGCGGAACCTATCATCAACCAGTTGCGCAACTTCTTAAGCGAAACATGTCGCCGTGTGGCGCGTTCACGGCACCCCGCCCGTGGTCAGGCCGCTCACCAGGCCGTACGCTGACCCCTCGTGAAGGATTCCGTGGCCACGGGTGAACGCTCCTCGCGGACCCGTCTTCGCTCTGTTTCGTACAACCGGGTGCCGGCCGTGGCCGGCTACCTGTGCCTGCTCGTGGGTGTACTGGACGTACTGGGGGCGATCTTCCCCCGTATGCGCCATGGGCGGGTGCACACCCTCGCGGTGGCCCTGCCCGGGGCGGTGTCCACCCTGGCGACCGCCGCCTCGCTGATCGTGGGCGTGTCGATGGTGATGCTCGCGCACGCCCTGCGCCGCCGTAAGCGGCGTGCCTGGCGGGCGGTGATGCTGCTGCTGCCCGCGGGCGCGGTACTGCAACTGCTGCGCTGGCACCAGCACGTGCCGGGCGTGGTGACCGTGCTGCTGTTCGTCCTGCTGCTGGTCGCGCGCCGGGAGTTCTACGCGCTGTCCGATCCGCGCACCCGGTGGCGGGCCCTGTGGAACTTCCTCGTCCTGGGCGCCTTCAGCTTCGGCGCGGGCCTGCTGATCGTCAGCGCGCACCCCAAGGCCGAGACCGGCGCGCCCGACCTGACCGACCGGCTCCAGCACGTCGCCTACGGCCTGACAGGCATCGAGGGGCCGGTCCACTACGCCGTCGATCGCACCGGCGACCTCGTGTACTACTCGCTCGCCGGGCTGGGCCTGCTGACCGCGGCGACCACCATCTACCTCGCGCTGCGCCCCTCCACGCCCGTGCCCTTCCTCGGCGAGGAGGAGGAACGGCGGCTGCGCGCGCTGCTCGACCGGCACGGGGAGCGGGACTCGCTCGGCTACTTCGCGCTGCGCCGCGACAAGAACGTCCTGTTCTCCCCCTCCGGCAAGGCGGCGATCGCCTACCGGGTGGTGTCCGGGGTGATGCTCGCGGGCGGTGACCCGATCGGCGACGTGGAGGCCTGGCCCGGCGCCATCAAGGAGTTCATGGACACCGCCGCCCGGCACGCCTGGGTGCCCGCGGTGATGGGATGCAGCGAGACCGGCGGCGAGGTCTGGACCCGCGAGGCCGGGCTGAACGCGCTGGAGATCGGCGACGAGGCCGTCGTCGACACCGGCGCCTTCACCCTGTCCGGGCGACCGATGCGCAATGTCCGGCAGATGGTCAACCGCATCGAACGCGGCGGCTACACCTGCCGTATCCGCCGTGTGCGGGACCTGTCCGGGCAGGAGAAGGAGCAGATCCGCGCGGCGGCCGCCGCCTGGCGCGGCACCGAGGTGGAGCGCGGCTTCTCCATGGCGCTGGGCCGCTTCGGCGAGCGGGACGACGGAGACTGCGTGGTCGTCACCGCGCACAAGGAACCGGAGGACGGCGCCCCCGCGCCGGGCGGGGACATCCGCGCGGTCCTGCACTTCGTGCCCTGGGGCAGGGACGGGATCTCCCTGGAGCTGATGCGCCGCGACCGCACCGCCGACCCCGGCCTGAACGAACTCCTCATCGTCAAGGCCCTCCAGCAGGCGCCCGGCCTCGGCGTCCGCCGGGTCTCGCTGAACTTCGCCATGTTCCGCGCCGCCCTCGCCCGCGGCGAGCGCCTGGGCGCCGGGCCGGCCCTGCGCGCCTGGCGCGGCCTGCTGCTGTTCCTCTCCCGCTGGTTCCAGATCGAGTCGCTGTACAAGTTCAACGCCAAGTTCCAGCCCGCCTGGGAGCCGCGCTTCCTGGTCTATCCCACGGCCCGCGACCTGCTCCGCATCAGCCTGGCCGCGCTCCAGGCCGAGGCGTTCCTCAACCTGTCGTGGCCCGTGCCGTGGCGGCGGAAGCCCGAACAGGTCCCCGCGGAGGTGCGGGCCGCCGCCGAGCGTCCCGGAGGACCACCGGCACCCCGGTCACCTGGATGATCGACCGGCCGTCCTCCACGTCAAAGCCTCGTCAAGACTGGGCAACGGAGCGCCGCCGCGCCCCGGCCGGACGTACACTTGCACAGGTTCTTGAATGAGGCACCTCGTTCGGTGAGGCGTCTTCACGGACACAGGCCACTGACCCCACGACGTCGAGAGACGCCCAGGGTCAGGACACCTCTCCCCGGCCTAAGGGGTGAGGCCAAGTGGCTTCCCGCGGGTGGCGGGAGTACGCCGTGGAGTGCCAAAGCTCTGACGAGTTGGGGTGGGCCGGGCCGCGTCGTGGCGGACGGCTGCTCCTTGCCGTGTCGTTGACGACGCTCCCGTGTGCGGGCGTTGCCGGCCGGGAGGAGGCGAGAGACATGGACTGCAGTAGTCCGGGCCGAAGTCGGCCCCTGACCAGCCTGTCCTCGCATTCCTCCGGCATGCGGTGACCACCTCCCCCGCCCGGACGCCGCGCGCTCCCACCGCTCGAGCGGCGAGCGGCTCTGCGCTGCTCTCGCGTGCCTCGCGGCGCACAGGAGGGATGGCTGCCGTGTGCTCCCCGACCCTCCCCGGCACCCGGGGGGACTGGGAGGCAACACATGGCCACCGAGACCACGCCTGTCACCGCCGCGGCGCCCCGCCCGGCGGTACTGGACGAGGCGCACCTCGGCGACATCCACGGCGCCCTGGGCACCATCCGGCTGGACGACCACGGCGCACGCCGGGGTCTGTCCGCCAAGGTCAAGACGCTGCTGGCCATCGTCGGACCGGGCCTGATCGTGATGGTCGGCGACAACGACGCCGGCGCGTTCGCCACCTACGGCCAGGCCGGGCAGAACTACGGCACCCACCTGCTGTGGACCCTGCTCCTGCTGGTGCCGGTCCTCTACGTCAACCAGGAGATGGTGCTGCGGCTCGGCGCCGTCACCGGAGTGGGACACGCCCGGCTGATCCTGGAGCGGTTCGGGAGGTTCTGGGGCGCCTTCAGCGTGATCGACCTGTTCCTGCTGAACGCGCTCACGCTGGTGACCGAGTTCATCGGCATCACCCTCGCGGCCGGCTACCTGGGGCTGCCCAGGGCCGCCGCCGTGATCCTGGCGGCCGCCGTCATCGTCGCGTCGGCGTTCACCGGGTCCTTCCGCCGCTTCGAACGGGTGGCGATGACCTTGTGCGCGGCCTCGCTGCTGCTGGTCCCGGTCTACTTCATGATCCACCCGCGCACCTCGCAGATGGCCCGGGACTTCCTCGTGCCGAACCTGCCGGGCGGCAGCGGGCAGCTGTCCACCGTGATGCTGCTGGTCATCGCCGTCGTCGGCACCACCGTGGCCCCCTGGCAGCTGTTCTTCCAGCAGTCCTACGTCATCGACAAGCGGATCACGCCCCGCTTCATGCGCTACGAGAAGGCCGACCTGTGGATCGGCATCGTGATCGTGGTGATCGGGGCCGCCGCGATGATGGGCTTCACCGCCGCGGCGTTCGCCGGCACCGACGGCTTCGGCCGCTTCACCGACACCGCGGGCATCGCCGGCGGACTGGAGCACCAGGCCGGCCGGGTGGCGGGCGTCCTGTTCGCGATCGCCCTGCTGGACGCCTCGGTCATCGGCGCCTTCGCGGTCTCCCTGTCCACGGCGTACGCCATCGGCGACGTCCTCGGACTGAAGCACTCCCTGCACCGGAGGGTCGGCGGCGCCAAGGGCTTCTACGCCGTCTACGCCGGGCTGGTGGCCGCCGCCGCGGCAATCGTCCTGATCCCCGGCTCCCCGCTGGGCCTGCTCACCGAGGGCGTGCAGACCCTCGCCGGGGTGCTGCTGCCCTCCGCCTCGGTCTTCCTGCTCCTGCTGTGCAACGACCGCCAGGTGCTCGGCCCGTGGGTGAACGGCCCGAAGACCAACGCCTTCACGGCCGTGGTGGTCGGCGTCCTGGTGGTCCTGTCGGTGATCCTCACCGCGGCGGTCCTGTTCCCGGACCTCTCCTCGGCCGCGATCCTGTGGACCCTGGCCGCCTGCGCGGTGACGGGCCTCGCCGTCGCCGGCTACTCCTTCGCCAGGCGCCGCACCACCCCGACGCCGCCGCTCGACCGCACCGACGCCCGGTCCTGGCGGATGCCCCCGCTACGCACTCTCCCCAGGCCGGCCATGTCCACCAGCCGCAAGATCGGCATGACCGCCCTGCGCGGCTATCTCCTGATCGCCACGGTCCTGGTCGTCATGAAGATCGCCGAGGTGGCACTCGGCCACTGACCGCGCCAACGGCTCCCGTGCGGGGGCGACTTCGCGGGGCGCTTCCGTGTGAGGCGAAAGCCGTACCGCGGCTCTCCACGGCCCGTCCCGACGTCGCCACCACGAGGGACAGGGGCCGACCCCTGTGCCTCACCTGACCGCCCGGTGCCCTTGTCCCTGGCGGGTCGGGGGTCGGTTCAGGTGCCGTGCCGCCCTGCGGACGCCCAGGCGGCGTATTCCTGGCGGACGTAGAGGCGGTGGCTGGAGCCGAGCGTGATCGCGTCGGGTCGGTGCGGCCCGGCCACCATCTCGGGATGGCGGCGGTCGTACAGCAGGAGTTGTTCGGCGGTCTGCGCGGCGGCGCCGACCGGGCCGGGGGCGGGGTTTTCCAGGGCCATACGGTCCATGAGGGCGGCCCGACGCAGCAGCCAGGCGCGTTCGGCGACCGCGGCGTCGACCGGCGGGCCGGCGACGTTCCTGGCCCGGCGGCCGTCGCGCTCGGCCCCGAGGGCGAGCACCTGGTGCATCTCGCGGCGCAGCCTGGGCGCGTTCGCGTACGCCTCGTGCGGGGACGGGGCGTCGATGTCCTCGCCGGTGTCCGGGGTGACGTCCTCCCCCGGTACGCCGGGGCCGGCGCCACAGCTTGTGCACAGCACCGTGTCGTGGTCGGGGTCGGGGTCGCCGTGGTCGTGGACCGGTAGCCGCCGCACTGCTGTGGTGCCGGGCCTGGCAAGTGGCCGCAGCTCGCACGGAAATTCGGGGCCGGTCATGCCGAGCACCTCAGGCAGGCACGGACTTCGCGGCCACTGTGCGTCTGGTGGACCTCGGTCGACTGTGCGAGGTACTGGACGATGCCGGTGCCGCGGCCGTGCTCGTCCGGGGCGATGTCGGGGCGAGGGCGCTCCACGGCCGTTCCGGAGTCACTGACCACGATGTGCAGAGTGCCGTTGTCGAGGACGAGCAGCAGGGTCATGCGCTCGCGGCCGTACTGGGCGGCGTTGGCGGCGAGTTCGTCGACGATGAGAACGGCGGAGTCCCGCTCGCTCTCGGGAACACTCCAGGTCTCCAGCAGATCGGCCGCGAAGTGACGAGCGGCGGAGACGTGCGCCTCCTGCGCGGGCAGGGTGAGCAGCGCCTCGTGGCGGCAGCGCTGGGGGGGCAGTGAGCTCGGGCGGGGGGAATCGGTTGCAAACATGGTCTTCTGGCTCTTCTGTGGATGTGCGGAGACCGGAACGTGGGGGACCGCCAACGGCTTCGAAGGGCAGTCGGTATGCCGGGTCCTGCAGGGGAGCGCTCAGTCAGTTCCACGCACGGCGCATGCCGAACAGTTCGAGCCGTTCGCACCTTTTGCTCGACTTCTTGCGAGTCGGTTCGATGTCGGCGGAGGGCCGAGCTCGCCGCGTCGCCTCCGCGGGGGCGACGGCGTCCTGGCCTCTTCGCCGCTCTGCGGTCACGCCTGGAAAGTTGCCGTCCTGACGCGCCGGGGCAGGGGGCGCACCGGGAGGAGTCGGTGCGATGCGCCAGGAGGAGTCGGTGCGATGCGCCAGGAGCCCGCCCGACGCGGGGTCGGGCGGGCTCCCGGCGACCTCACGCCCGGATCGTGACCAGCTTCTGACCGTTTCCGGCGACGATCTCGAAGTGCTCGATGGCACCCGGCGACATGGGGACCGCCCCTGGGATCGCGGTGCCGGGAGGGTACTCGCCCGCCCGCCAGCTGGCGCCGTCCGCCCTCACCCCGCCGGGCCCGACCGCCTGCAGCCGGCAGGTGATTCCGGCGGGCGCCCCCTTGGCGGAGACCTGCAGGACACTGCCCCAGGCAGAGGGCGAGACCTTCACCGAGGCGGAGACGCCGGTGGTGGGATCGTTTCCGGAGAAGGTGCGCGAAGGAGCCGGCGCGGTCGGTCCGGGCTGCTTCGCCTCACTGCTCACGGACCCGATGGTCGCCAGCCATGTGCCGCCGGCCGCCCCCGCGATGAGCATCAGGGAGGCGGCGGCGCCCGCCAGTTGCAGCCGCCACGTCCTGCGGCGCCGGGCCGCGGCCTGCCGCAGCAGCCTCTCCAGCACACCCGCCTCGCGCGCCTGGGGCACCGCGGCCACGGCGGGCCGCGCGGGCGGAGAGCCCTGCGCACTCTCGGCCGCCCGCGCCACCAGCCGGTCGGCCAGGTCCCCGTCGGCCGCCGGCACCGTCTGGCCTGCGGCTTCGGCCGCGGTCACCGTCGCCAGCAGCGCGGGCAGTCCCGCCAGCTGCGCATGTTCTGCCCGGCACTCGGCGCATCCCGCGAGGTGGTCGCGCACCTGTTCCATCTCCGCCGGGGGCAGCGTGCCCAGGACGTATCCTCCCAGCGCCAGCCGGAGGTCGTCGTGCTCCGTGCTCATGGCCGCCACCTCCTCCATGCCACGGTCATGGCTCGATGCCCCGCTCCCGAAGCGCCAGCCGCAGGGCGTGCAGGGCGTAGTACGTCCGCGACTTCACGGTGCCCAGCGGGACGCCCAGCACCCGTGCGGCCTCCGCCATGGTCCGGCCCCGGTAGTAGGTCTCCAGCAGGACCGCGCGGTGGTCCGGGGACAGCGTCCGGACGGCGTCGGCCACCGCCCAGCTCTGCAGTGCCTGCTCGATCTCGTCCTCGCCCGGCGCCTGCTCGGCGGCCCGCTCCAGCGCCTCGCCGCCGGCCTCGGCCGGCCTGGCCCGCCGGGCCCGGTGGGCGTCGATGACCAGGTGCCGGGCGACCGTGCACAGCCATGCCCGGGCCGGGCCCCGTGCGGGGTCGAACGCGGCGGGATGCTGCCACGCCCGCAGCAACGTCTCCTGCACGACATCCTCCGCCCATTGCCGGTCTCCTGAGGTCAGCCGAAGCACGTAGTGGAACAGGGGTCCTGCGTGCTCGGCATACAGGGTGCGCAGCAGTTCCTCGTCTGTGACCGAAAGGGTCCCTTTCCCAGAGACACGGTGCGCGGAGCGATCCGGATCGGTCCTTGGACCACGTTTTCGGGAGCTCCAGGACATAAGAGGATCATCGCTCACATTTGCCGCTTTGTCTCGTGACGCTCTGCGCGGACACAGTGACGTCCTGCAGGCAATACGGGCGTCACCCGCCCGCAAGGCGTCACGACGCCACGGGACCGTGCACGCGGAGCACCGGAGAGCCTGCCGATCCGCGGCACCCCAAAGACCCCAAAGAAATGTCACAAAAAGTGCGCATCGACCGAACCGCGCGACCCTCGCCATCCGTGGAGTCGGGCAAGAGCTGATATGTACGGCATTCCTCTTTCATTTCCCCAAACAGGCATCACCAGCCCACGGCGCATCACTCCTGGGCCGCTGCCGGGGAACTGCCGTATGTCGCCTGCACCTTCGAGGAACGAACACCATGCACCTGAACCTTCGTACACCAGGCCGGCGATCACGCGCTGCTGCCGGACTTGCCGTCGCCACCGTCGCCACCGCCGGCGCGTTGGGGCTCCTGAGCGCATGCGGCCAGTCGTCGCATTCCTCGGCCGCCGGCGCCGGCGCCATCACACCTGGACGGGGTCAGCATCAGACGGCCGGAATGCCCGGTGCCTCCGGACCGGGAAGCGCGGCGGGCTCCGCTCCCGGCGCCTCGCCCATGCCCAGCATGAGCATGCCCATGAGCCCCCCGAGCAGGGGTGCGTCGACCGCTCCGGTGGCCGGGGACGCGGTGGCGATCAAGAACTTCGCGTTCTCCCCGACCACGCTGAAGGTCAAAGTGGGCACGACGGTGACCTGGACCAATCAGGACACCGACGCCCACACCGTCACCAGCGCCGGAGCGGGCGGTCCGTTGCACTCGGCCGCCCTGACCACCCATGCCACCTACAGCCACAAGTTCACCAAGCCCGGCACCTACGCCTACCTCTGCACCATCCACCCGTTCATGACCGCCACCGTGGAGGTGACCCGATGACCGAGTACCACGACAGCGGCGCCCCGCAGCCGGCGGGCGACGCCGAACAGCCCGCCGGGCCGAACGGCATGACCCGACGCCAACTCCTGCGGCACGCAGGGTGGTTCGGCGGGGCCGTGGTGCTGACCATGGCCAGTGGAGAGGTGATCAGCCACATCGCCGACTCCCGGAGCACCGCTGCCGCCGCGTCGGCAGGCGGCACGACGGCAAGCGGCGCACTGCGCTTCGTGCAGGTCTCCGACAGCCACATCGGCTTCCAGGGCCCGGCGAACACGGACGTGGCCGGCTCCTTCACCGAAGCGATCCACCAGGTCAACTCGCTCGGGTTCCGGCCCGACTTCGTCATGCACAGCGGCGACCTCACCCACCTGTCCACGGCGTCACAGTTCGACCAGGTCAGGCAGATGATGACCGGTATGCAGACCGATCGCGTCTTCACCGTGCCCGGCGAGCACGACTCCATCGGCGACGCCGGCCGTGCCTACCGACAGACCTTCGGCAAGGGCACGCTCGGCGACGGCTGGTACAGCTTCGACACCCACGGCGTGCACTTCGTCGCCCTGGTCAACACCCTGAGCCTGGAGAAGCTCGGCCACCTCGGCAACGAACAGATCGACTTCGTCCGCAGGGACCTCGCGGGACTGTCGTCGGACACCCCGGTCGTGGTCTTCAGCCACATCCCGCTGTTCGCCATGTACCCGAAGTGGGGCTGGAGCACCGACGACGCCCTCAAGGTCATCGCGCTCCTGCGCCGCTTCTCCTCGGTCACCTGTCTCAACGGGCACGTCCACCAGCTGTTCACGAAGACGGAGGGCAACATCACCTTCCACTCCGCCACCACCACGGCCTACCCGCTGCCGAAGCCGGGCCGGGCCCCCGCCCCCACCCCCCAGGTCGTCCCCGCCCGGCAGCTCAAGGACGCCCTCGGCATTCGCACCGTCGGCTACCGGCAGGGCGACCGGGAGCTGGCGATCAAGGATGAGAGGCTGGCATGAGCACCGGAAGGCTCCTCTCCCCGGCCCTGCGCTGGGCGATCGCCGCCACGCTCGCCGCGAGCGGATACATCCACGCCCAGCTCTACGTCGACGAGTACCGCTTCATCCACATCGTCGGCCCCCTGTTCCTGCTCCAGGCGAGCGTCTCCTTCGCGGTCGCCGCCCTGCTGCTGGTCGGGATGCCGCCGCCGTTGAGGATCGCTGCCGCCGGTGTGGCCCTGGGCGCCCTCGGCGGCTTCGCGGCCTCACGCACCGTAGGCGTCTTCGGATTCACCGAACACGGTCTGCAGCCCGCCCCACAGGCCCTGCTCAGTCTCCTGGCCGAAACCGGCACGCTGCTGCTCCTCGCCACCTGGCAGGCAACCGTGCCCGGACGACACCGCGCTGCCCGACCTCCCGTCAAGGGCGCCCGTCCGGGACCGCCCCACCACCCGCACACCACCCGCGTGAACCACCGCGAAGCCGCCCGGGACGCCGGCGTCATGGTCGTCCCCGGTACCAAGGAGTATCCCCCCGTGCCACCGCAACCGCGCCCGGCAACCACCGGGCCGAGCCCGCACCTACGTGAACTGAGGGACACCGTGCGTGCCCTGCTCGGTCTGGACGACGACACCGCTGTCATCATCCGCCAGTTCACGTACACCGAACCCGGCCGTCCATCGCTGGAAACCGTCGTCGCCGTGCTGTCCATGGACGGCGAGGCCCACCGCTGGACACTCCACCGCCCCGCCGACCAGATCACCGAACACGACCTACGGGCCGCCCTGCTCCACGACCGGCCGAACTGACCGGAACCGCGCTGCCGCCCGGCGGTGTGCGGCCGGTCGGCGTGGGTGGCAGCACGGGAAGCTCCAGCAGCGGCCGACAGGCCCCAACGCCGTGCCCGGCTTCGCGGACCCCGCGCAGATGAACCACTTCACGTGGTACGAGACGCACGAGTGGACGAAGCCGTACCCCGGCATCACCGCCGGCCAGGGGCCACGCCGTCACCCGGACGGCAGGTCCGGCTCGGCCCGGACCGTCTTCCCGGGCAGAGCCACGCCCGGGGACACGCGGTCCAGCACCTCCCACCGGTCGGCGAGCGCGTCGACGAGGAACAGGCCCCGGCCCGCCTCGCCGAGGGGGGACGGTGCCGGTGCCAGGTCGGCGGTCCCGGCGGCCGGCGTTCGCCGCGGGTGTCGGACACCTCCATGCGCAGCAGGACGTCCGGGGTGTGCGTCAGGCGCAGTTCGAAGTCGCGGCCCGGTACGCGGCCGTGGGTCACGGCGTTGGCCGCCGGCTCGCCGACGATCGTGGCGGCGGCGTCGGAGAGTGGGGTGCCGTGCGGGATGCCCCAGGTGTGCAGCTGGACGAGGGCGAGGTGCCGGGCGAGGCGGGCGCCGAGCGGAGGTGGAACTGAAACGCTGGGAGAACATACTTACGGTAACCGGCCGTTGGGGCGCGGAAGGTGCGGTCGTGGGCTCAACCTGGCGGCCTGAAGCTCCTTTTGACCAGGCAGGCACCGCGTACGCCGCAACAGCGTACGCGGTCACGAACTGGACGGCACATGTGACGATCCGTAACCGTGGTCGTGCTCGATGTGTGCGGCGGGGCATGCGCGCGGCAGGTTGCCGATGGTGGCGGACGGCACGGTGGGGACGGGTACGGGCGGCGAGCCCGAGTGCTCGGACAGTCTGCGGACGTTCGGGGCGGTCGTCCAGGCGTTGCGGGAGCACTCCGGACTGAGCCGGGCGGATCTGGGCGAGCGGGTCCGCTCCTCCCAACACACTTTGGCATCCGTGGAGTTGGGGCGCCGTATGCCGGACCCGGCCTTCGTGGAGCGGCGGAGGTGGCCCTGGGCAACACGGGTGCACCGCGGAAGGCCGCGGGCCATTTGGCTCGGCAGCCGGGGCCGGCGGCGTGGTTCCGGCAGTGGGCGCGACTGGAGAAATCCGCCGTCACCTACTGGACGTACGAGTGCCGCGTCATCCCTGGGTTCCTGCAGACGGAGGCCTACGCCCGAGCGATCACCGCGAGTGTCCCGCCGGTCGGGGAGGCGGAGCAGGTGGATCACCAAGTGGCCGCGCGCCCGGAGCGGCAGCTGTTCCTGGATCGCAGGCCGCCCATCGCGTTCGGCTTCGTCATCGAGCAGGCGCTCACCGAGCGTGCTACGGGTGGCGACGACGTCACGCGCGAGCTGATCGACCACCTGATCGTTCAGCCGAACCGTTTCAATGTCGAGTTGCAGATGCGGCCCCGGCGGGGCCGGTTCCTGTGATGCCACCCATAGGAGCCAGATCACGTCCTATCGCAGGCCGTAGAAGCCAGGCCGCCCTGAACAGCACAGAAAAGCCCCATAGCGCCACATTCCGGACATCTCTCCGTAGTCGGATAGTACGTCACACCTTTGCGCACCGCCCCGCCCGCCGCTAACCATGGATGTCGTTGCCCCCCGCCACCGCGACCGACAGCGGCCGGCCCCCGACGACACCCCACCGGAGAGTTCCTTCCGCATGACCGCGACCACCCGCACCAGCCGCTTCGCCCGCCTGCGCACCCTCACCCTGACCGGCATCGCCACCACCGGCGCCGCAGCCGCCGCGCTCACCCTGATGCCCACCCCCGCACAGGCCGCCGAAGCGACCCAGGTGACCACCGCCTCCTCCGCGGTCACGGCCTCCCCCCACGACAGCCGCACCGCCTACCAGGGCAAGACCAGCCACGCCAACAACCTCGACGGCTGGATCAAGCAGTCCCTGAAGGTCATGAAGGCCAAGGGCATCCCCGGCAGCTACGAGGGCCTGCACCGCAACATCATGCGCGAGTCCGGCGGCAACCCCCACGCCCAGAACAACTGGGACGTCAACGCCAAGAAGGGCACCCCCTCCAAGGGCCTCCTCCAGGTCATCGACCCCACCTTCAAGGCCTACCACGTCTCCGGCACCGCCCACAGCGCCACCGACCCGGTGGCCAACATCACCGCAGCGGCCAACTACGCCGCCCACCGCTACGGCTCCATCGACAACGTCAACTCCGCCTACTGACCCGGCACACCCCCCGCACGACAGGGCCGGTGCCGGCAGCAACAACCGCTGCCGACACCGGCCCTCTCCGTCACCCACGACATCGACGAGGCCGTCCACCTCGGCCGGCGGGTGATCGTCCTGTCCGCCTCCCCCACCGTCGTGCAGGAGCAGCTCGAGGTCGACCTGCCGGACGAACGGGACCAGGTGCACACGCGGGTGGCCCCGCGCTTCGCCGAGCTGCGGACCCATGTGTACGAGCAGATCCAGGCGGCGAAGCGCGGGGCACCGGCGGTCACGGAGTCCGATACGCCTCCACTTCGCTGAACTGGCCGGCGGGCCAGCCGGTGTTGGAACTCACCGTCAGCCGCAGCCAGCGCAGGCTGGTGCCGCCGGGCAGGGACACGGTGGCCGTGTTGCCGGTCGCCGGGTCGAAGCGGTAGCCCTGGGAGCCGGCCACGGCCGAGTACGTCGAACCGTCGGTGCTGCCCAGCACGGTGATGGTCTGGGTGCGCGCGCCCCAGGCCGGCGACGGCGGCAGCTTCAGCACCAGCCGGCGCACGTCCTGCTTGGAGCCCAGGTCGACCGTCCAGGACTGCGGGAAGGCGTTGTTCGTGGACTCCCAATAGGTGTTCGCGTCGCCGTCGACCGCCTTGCCGGGTGTGTAGACGTCCTGGGAGCCGGTGGCGGTGGCCGGGCGGCCCCCCGCGAGGTTGCGGTTCGGGTCGGGGTCGGGGTTGCCCTGGCCGGGCTGCGGCCAGGCCGAGCAGTCCGGCCAGGTGCTGTTCCAGCCGGAGTTGCCGCCGCCGTCGGTGAGTGTGAAGCTGCCGGAGCCGGAGGGGTAGGGGCAGTTGTAGACGCCCGCCGCGCCCACGCCGGTGGCGGTGACGCCGCGGAAGGCGGCCGCGCCCTGCGCCTCGGCCTGGACGACGACCGTACCGGTGTTCTTCACGGTCGCGCCGTCCACGGTGACGCCCTTGACCGGGTACCCATGACCGCCGCCCGACACGAACTCGAAGGCGCTGTACGGGCTGTCGGCGATCGTGGTGTTGGTGATGTCGACGGTGGCGTTGACGGCGCTGTCGTAGGAGTCCACGCGCAGCGCGCCCATCGGGTGGTTCCAGTTGGGGTTCATCGCGCCGGTGCGCACCAGGGTGTTGCCGTCCACCGTGATCGTGCCGGCCAGCGGGAAGAACGGGTCCAGGAACTTCTGGTTGGAGATCGCGATGCCGCTGCCGAGGGCGTTGGTGTCGGAGATCAGGTTGTTCCTCACCGTGATGTCCGTGCCGCCGTAGATCGCGATGCCGTTGGCCAGGTTGGGCTGCGAGACGGTGTTGTTCTCGAAGCCGCTGTTCGTGTCCGGGCTGTACAGCGACCACATGGCGAGCGAGTCGTCGCCCTGGTTGCGCAGGAAGTTGTTGCGGACCTTCACGCCCTTGGCGTTGCCGTTGAGGTTGAGGCCGTCGGCGGTGGTGTCGAGGATGCGGTTGTCCTCGACGACGAGGTTGTCGTTGTTGCCGGTCAGCCACAGGCCGACCTTCAGGTGCTGGATCCACATGCCGGAGACGGAGGAGTTCGGCCCCAGCGAGCCGTTGACGAAGTTGTCGGGACTGGAGTCGACGCGCTCGGTGACCTCGCCGACGACCGCGAAGTCCTTGATGCGGACGCCCCCGGAGGAGTTCGTCTGGTCGATGAAGCGGGAGGTGTGCACGACCGAGTACCAGCTTCCGGCGCCCTGGAGGGTGACGTTCTGGACGCCGCTCAGCGAGGACGTCAGCTTGTAGTCGCCCGGCGGGATCCACACCACTCCGCCCCGCGCGGCGGCGACGGCGTCCCGGAAGGCCTGGGTGGAGTCGCCCTGTCCGCCGGGGTCGGCGCCCTTGGAGGTGACGGAGACCGATCCGGCGGGCTGGGTGGCGGCCTGCGGTACCTGTTCGAAGTCGGCCACGTCGACGGTGACCTGGACGTTCGCGGCCTCGACGGCGACCTTGTCGCCCGGCTGGAGGTTCTGGCCGAGCAACAGCCTGGTGTTGTCGTAGAAGTGGTGGGTCTTGGCGCCCGCGATCCAGTTGGTGTCGACGTAGGAGTACTTGGAGGTGACCGGGAGCGTCTTCGACAGCCTGGTGCCGTTGACGTACACGTTCAGCGTGCCGGACTGGCCGTCGGGGACGCTGTAGGAGACGTTCACGGCGTTGGCGGCGCGCGGCACGGTGAACTCCACGCGCCGGCCCGGGTCCAGCCGGACGGCCTGGCGTCCGGAGGCCTCGGAGGCGAGGGTGCCCTGGGCGTGGTCGGGCCCGATCCTGGTGCCGTCGGTGGCGGCGGACTCGGCTTCGACCGAGGTGAAGGGGAGGGTGGCGCCCGCCGCCGCGTGGGCGGCGGGCGCGCCGAGGGTGACGAGCGTGCCGGCCGCGAGGGCGACGGCCGCGCCGACGGCCGGCAGGCGGCGTACTGATCTGGCCTTGCTGTTGCCGTGCATGTGCTGATCCCTTCGTGTGGGGGTGTGGGATAGCGCGGTGCGGTTCGGCGGTCCCGGCTGCGCGGGCTCAGGCGTGCAGCCAGGCCGCCGTGTCCTGCGGGAGGCGGCCCCGTTCGTCCAACGGGCTGCTGCTCAGCAGGAGTCGGGTGTGCTCGGGCAGTTCGGCGGGGGTCGTGGCGAGATTGACGACGCAGGTCGCGCCTTCGGCGCGGGTGAAGGCGAGGACGCCGTCGGGGGCGGGCAGCCAGGTCAGGGGGGCGTCGCCGAAGGCCGGCCGCAGGCGGATCGCCTCGCGGTAGAGGGAGAGCATGGAGGCCGGGTCGGACAGTTGCCGGTCGACGGCGTACGTGGGCCAGTCGGCGGGCTGCGGCAGCCAGGGTTCCTCGCGGGAGCCGAAGCCGGCGTACGGCTCCTCGGCCGCCCAGGGCAGCGGGACCCGGCAGCCGTCGCGGCCGGGATCGGTGCCGCCGGAGCGGAAGTGCATCGGGTCGTCGATGCGGTCGAGGGGGATGTCGGCCTCGGGCAGGCCGAGTTCCTCGCCCTGGTAGACGTAGACCGCGCCGGGCAGGGCGAGGGACAGCAGGGCGGCGGCGCGGGCCCGACGGGCGCCGAGGGCCAGGTCGGTGGGGGTGTCGAAGGCCTTGGTGGCGAAGTCGAATCCGGTGTCGGTGCGGCCGTAGCGGGTGACGGTGCGGGTGACGTCGTGGTTGCACAGCACCCAGGTGGCGGGCGCGCCCACGGGGGCGTGCTCGGCGAGGGTGTCGTCGATGGACGTACGGAGCCGGCCGGCGTCCCACGGGCACGACAGGAAGGCGAAGTTGAAGGCGGTGTGCAGCTCGTCGGGGCGCAGGTAGCGGGCGAGGCGCTCGCTGTCGGGGAGCCAGACTTCGCCGACGAAGACGCCGCCGTACTCGTCGGCGACGCGGCGCCAGGAGCGGTAGACGTCGTGGAGTTCGTCGCGGTCGACGTACGGGTGCGGGTCGCTGCCCTCCACGAAGTCGGGCAGGCGGGGGTCCTTGGCCGGCAGGGCGGCCGAGTCGACACGGACGCCCGCGACACCCCGCTCGAACCAGAACCGCAGGATGTCCTCGTGCTCCTGGCGGACGACCGGGTGGGCCCAGTTGAGGTCGGGCTGCTCGGGGGCGAACAGGTGCAGGTACCAGGTGCCGTCGGGCAGCCGGGTCCAGGCCGGGCCACCGAACTGGGATGTCCAGTCGTTGGGCGGGAGTTCACCGTGTGTGCCGCGTCCGGGGCGGAAGTGGAACAGCTCGCGTTCGGGGCCGCCGGCGAGCGCGGCGCGGAACCAGGGGTGCTGGTCGGAGACGTGGTTGGGCACGATGTCGACGATCGTGCGGATGCCCAGCTCCCGGGCCTCGGCGATGAGTTTCTCCGCCTCGGCCAGGGTGCCGTAGGCGGGGTGGATGGCGCGGTAGTCGGTGACGTCGTAGCCGCCGTCCTTCATCGGGGAGAGGTACCAGGGGTTGAACCACAGGGCGTCCGCGCCGAGTTCGGCGAGGTACGGCAGCCGGGAGCGGACGCCCGCGAGGTCGCCGGTGCCGTCCCCGTCGCCGTCGGCGAAGCTGCGGACGTACACCTGGTAGATGACGGCGGTGCGCCACCAGTCGCTGCCGTCCCGGCCGTTTCGGGCATGGGTGGGCTGTCCCACAGTGCCTGCCTTTCTGTCTCGGTGAAAAGGGTGGGGCGGGCGGTGTCAGCCCTTGGTGCTGCCCGCGCTGATCCCGGCGATGATGTGCCGCTGGAAGACGAGGAAGAGCGCGACCATCGGGATGCTGGCGATCACCATGGCGGCGATGAGCACGGTCAGTTGGATGTTCTGCGACAGCTGGACCAGGGCCACGCTGATCGGCTGCTTGTCGGTGTCGGAGAAGACCATCAGTGGCCACAGGAAGTCCTGCCAGACGGCGACCAGCGCGAAGATCGACACCACGCCGAGCACGGGCCGCGACATGGGCAGCACGATCGACGTGAGGATGCGCAGCTTCCCGGCGCCGTCGATCTCGGCGGCCTCCAGCACGTCCCGCGGTATCCGGTCGAAGAACCGCTTGAGCAGGTAGAGGTTGAAGGCGTTGGCGACGGCCGGCAGCCAGATGGCGAGGGGGTCGTTGAGCAGGCTGGTGTGGATCAGCGGCAGGTCGGCGACGGTCAGGTACTTCGGTACGACCAGAGCCTGTGCCGGGACCATCAGGGTGGCGAGGATGCCGCCGAGGACCACCTTGCCGAAGGCGGGCCCCAGTTTGGACAGGGCGTAGGCGGCTGCCGTGCAGAACACCAGCTGGCAGGCCCAGGCGCCGGCGGCCTGGACGACCGTGTTCCACAGGTGCTGCGGGAGTTGCATGAGGTCCCAGGCGTCGGTGTAGGCGCTGAGGTGCCAGTTCTCCGGGACGAGCGTGGGCGGGGTCCGGGCCACCTCGTCGGGTGACTTCGTCGCGCCGGTCACCATCCAGTAGACGGGGAAGAGGAAGGCGAGCGTGAAGAGGAGGACGACCACGGTGAAGACGGTCCAGTAGACGGCCTTTCCACGCGGGCGGGCCAGGGCGGCCGGGGAGACGAGGGTACGGGTGCCGGTCATGCGTCCTCCTCGCCGGAGCCGGAGCGGGTCAGCCGCAGATAGCCGGCGGAGAAGAGCCCGAGCAGTACGAGCAGCATGACGCTGAGCGCGCAGGCGCCGCCGAAGTCGTTGTAGAGGAAGGCGTACTTGTAGATGAGGTAGAGCACGGTGACCGTGGCGTTCTCCGGGCCGCCTCCGGTGATGACGAAGGGCTCGGTGAACACCTGCATGGTGGCGATGATCTGGAGGAGCATCAGCATCAGGATCACGAACCGGGTCTGCGGAACGGTCACGTGCCGGACGCGCTGCAGGAGGCCCGCGCCGTCGAGTTCGGCGGCCTCGTACAGCTCGCCGGGGATGGACTGCAGGGCGGCCAGGTAGATCAGGACGGTGCCGCCCATGTTGGCCCAGGTGGCGACGAGGACGAGGGAGACGAGGGCGGTGTCGGCGCCGTTGGTCCAGTTCGACGTGGGCAGGTGCAGGGCGCGCAGGGCCTCGTTGGCGAGGCCGGCTCCGGGGTCGTAGAACCACTTCCACAGCAGGGCGCTGACCACGGGCGGGATCATCACGGGCAGGTAGACGGCCACTCGGAAGAAGGCTTTGGCGTGGCGGAGTTCGTTGAGGACGAGGGCCAGGACGAACGGGACGGCGAAGCCGATGAGCAGGGCGAGCAGGGTGAAGGTGAGCGTGTTGCGCCAGGCGGCGCCGAACTCGGGGTCGTGCAGGACGCGGGTGAAGTTGGCGGTGCCGACCCATTCGGGCGCCTGGCCGGGTGTGTACTTCTGGAAGGCGATCACGACGGCGCGGATCGCCGGGTACCAGGAGAACAGGGCGAAGCAGACCAGGCCGCCCAGGAGGAAGCCGTAGGCGCGGGCCTGTTCGGCGAGGCGGCGCCGCCCCCGGCCCCCTGACGGGGGCGGCGCCTGCACCGGGTGGGTGGCGATCGCCTGGGCGGGTCGCCGCTCGGCCGTCTTCGTCATCGCCGGTCAGCCCCTGGCCAGGATGCCGTCGATCTTTCCGGAGGCGTCCTTGAGGAGCTGGTCGATGTCGGCGTCCTTCTTGGTGAGGACGGCGGAGACGACTCCGTCGAGGACGGAGTAGATCTGCTGGGCGTGGGGCGGCTCGATCTTCATTCGCAGGGTCTGGTTGCCGTCGAGGAAGGACTGGTAGTTCTCCACAGGGACGTTGGCGTTGGCCTTCTTGACCTGCTGGTCCTTGGCGTCGGCGGCGCCGGTGAACAACCGGGGCTCGGGCAGGCCGACGGGGGCGTCGTTCGTCTTGGCGCGGGCGTAGTCGCCGAGGAAGCCCTTGCCGGGGGTGAGGAACATGTGGTCGAGCCATGCGAGGCCGGCGCGGATCTGGGCGGGGGTGTCCTTCTCGTTGAACATGTAGCCGTCGCCGCCGACGAGGGTGCCCTTGCCGCCGGGCATGGGAGCGAGAGCGAGATCCTTGAAGTCGCCGCCCTTCTCCTTGACCAGGATCGGGATGTTGTCGGGGGCGGCGAGGTACATGCCGAGCTTGCCCGAACCCATCATCTGCTGCACGTCGTTGATGACCAGGAGCTGTTTGCTGCCCATGGAGCCGTCGGTCCAGCGCATGTCGTGCAGGTTCTGCAGGACGGCACGCCCCTCGGGGGTGTCGACGGTGGCCTTCCTGCCGTCGGCGCCGACGACGTCGCCGCCCTGGGAGTAGAGCTCGGCGGTGAAGTGCCAACCGCCCTGGTTCTGGGCGCTGTAGTCGGCGTAGCCGACGGTGCCGTTGCCCAGCGCGGAGATCTTCTTGGCGGCGGTGCGGACCTCCGCCCAGGTCGTGGGCGGCTTGTCGGGGTCGAGTCCTGCCTTCCGGAAGAGCTTCTTGTTGTAGATCAGGCCCATCGAGTAGCCGGTGCGCGGGATGCCGTAGATCCTGCCGTCGACGGTGTAGATGTCGCGCAGTTGCTTCTGGATGGTGTCGTAGCTCTTCAACTCCTTGACGTAGGAGGTGATGTCGGCCGCCTGGCCGGTGTCGACGACGTGCCCCGCGTCGGTGAAGTAGGTGTAGAAGACATCCTCCATCTGGCCGCCGGCGAGCTTGGCGTCGAACGTCTTGGGGTCCTGGCAGGGGAACGCGTCGTGCGCGACGACGTCGATGTCCGGGTTCCGCTTCTCGAAGGCGGCGACGTCCTCCTCGAAGAACTTCCGGTCGACCTTGGCGCTCTTGGGCGGCTGGCAGTTGACCGTGATACGGGTCCTGCCGCTCGCGGAGTTGTCGTCGTTCGACCCGCAGGACGTCAGGACGAAGGAGAGTGAGCAGACGCCGATCGCGGCGACGGCATGGCGGAACCCGGTGCTTCTCATCGGCGGACCCCTCTGGACAGGGACAGGAGCGGTGGGCGCCGCACACTCAAGCACCGACAACGACACTACGCAAGATGCCGCGTAGAAAGTGAAATTATTTGACAGTGAACTGGATCTTCAGGACACCTCACGGACGGGGGGCTTGAGCGGTCGATCCCCGCACCACCAGCTCCGGCTCGAACAGCAGCTCGTCGGCCGGTACGGAGCTCCCGCCGATCCGGGCGCTGAGCAGCTCCACCGCGGCCTTGCCCATCGACTCGATGGGCTGCCGCACGGTGGTCAGCGGCGGTTCGGTGCAGTTCATCAGCGCGGAGTCGTCGTAGCCCACGACCGAGATCTGTGACGGAACGCCGAGTCCTCGGCGGCGGGCGGCCCGTACGACCCCGAGCGCGAGCGGGTCGCTGGCGCAGATGAACCCGGTGACTCCCCGGTCGATGAGTTTGGCGCCGGCCGCGTGGCCGCCCTCGATGGAGAAGATGGCGCGCGCGACGGACTCCTCCGGCAGCCGGCCGGCGATCGCATGCGCCGCGGCCAGCTTGCGCGCGGAGGGCACGTGGTCGCCCGGTCCGAGGACCAGCCCGATCCGCTCGTGCCCCAGGGAGGCCAGGTGCCGCCAGGCCTGCTCCACCGCGACGGCGTCGTCGCAGGACACGCTCGGGAAACCGAGCTGCTCTATGCCCGCGTTGACCAGCACCACCGGGATGTTGCGGTCGGCGAGCAGCCGGTAGTGGTCGTGCGGGGCGTCCGCCTGCGCGTACAGCCCGCCGGCGAAGACGACCCCGGAGACCTGCTGCTGCAGCAGGAGCTCCACGTAGTCCGCCTCCGACACCCCGCCCTTGGTCTGCGTGCACAGCACGGGCGTGAGGCCGAGCTGGGCCAGGGCCCCGCCGATGACCTCCGCGAAGGCCGGGAAGATCGGGTTCTGCAGCTCGGGCAGCACCAGACCGACCAGCCGGGCGCGTTCGCCGCGCAGCTGCGTGGGCCGCTCGTAGCCGAGGACGTCCAGCGCGGACAGCACCGCCTGCCGAGTGGTCTCGGAGACGCCGGGCTTGCCGTTGAGCACCCGACTGACCGTGGCCTCGCTGACCCCGACCTTCTTCGCCACTTCCGCAAGTCGTCGCGTCATACGTGCAAGAATAGCGCAACTTATGCAAGTGACTTGCGTAAGGGTGCCCGGGGTCGGGAGCGGCTACACCCTGCTTCCGGTCGCCGTGTCGGACGACAGCCGCTGGGCGACGTAGATCGGGACGATGGAGAGCAGCACCAGCACGGCCGCCACGACGTTGACCACCGGGGCCTGCTGCGGCCGGGTCATGTTGTTGAAGATCCAGATGGGCAGGGTCTCGACGCCGGGCCCGGCGGTGAAGGTGGTGACCACGATCTCGTCGAAGGACAGGGCGAAGGCGAGCAGCCCGCCCGCGAACAGCGCCGAGCGCACCAGCGGGAAGGTGACGTCGGCGAAGGCGCGGAAGGTGTTCGCGCCCAGGTCCATCGCCGCTTCCTCGTAGGAGCCGGAGGTGCGGCGCAGCCTGGCCACGACGTTGTTGAAGACGACGACGATGCAGAAGGTGGCGTGCCCGACGACCACGGTGAACAGGCCGAGGCCGACACCGAGCGGCTGGAGCACCGTGGAGAAGGCGGAGTTCAGGGCGATGCCGGTGACGATGCCGGGCAGCGCGATCGGCAGGACGACCACGAAGGAGAGGGTGTCGCGGCCGAAGAAGCGGTGCCGGGCCACCGCGAAGGCGATGAGCGTGCCGAGGACCAGGGCGATCGCGGTGGCGCCGAGGCCCGCCTTGACCGAGACCCAGACGGCGCTGCGCGCCCCCGAGTTGCCCCACGCCACCGACCACCAGTGCAGGGTCAGGCCGGGCGGCGGCCAGCTCGCGCTGCGGTCCGGGTTGAGGGAGTTGACGAGGACCAGCAGGAGCGGGACGTAGATCACCGCGAAGCCGAAGCCGGCGGCGACGCGCAGCGCGATACGCGCGCCACGGGAGAGCTGCATGACGTGGGACACCCCCCTGGGAAGACGGTCGAAGGCGGTCAGATGCTGCTGAGGGCGCCGGTGCGGCGCATCGCCAGCAGGTAGAGCACGATGACGACGACGGGGACCGTGCCGAGCGCGGCGGCCATGGGCAGGTTGAGTTCGATGTTGGAGTAGACGAGGTTGCCGATCAGCTGGGTCTTGCCGCCGACGATCTGCACGGTGATGTAGTCGCCGAGACTGAGCGAGAAGGTGAAGATCGACCCGGCGGCGACCGACGGCAGCACCATGGGCAGCACGACCGACCGGAAGGTGCGACCGGGACGCGCGCCCAGGTCGGCGGACGCGTCGAGCAGGTTGGCGGGCAACTGCTCCAGCGCGGTGTGGATGGGCAGGATCATGTACGGCAGCCAGAGGTAGGTCAGGGTGAGGAGGACGGCCGGCAGCCCGAACCCGGGGCCGCTCAGCCCGAACGGCTTCAGCATCCAGTCGGCGAGCCCGCCCTGGGACAGGATCAGCCGCCAGGCGTACACCTTGACCAGGTAACTCGCCCACAGCGGGGTGAGGATGGCGACCACGAGCAGCGGTCGCCACCGGGGCCGGGCCACGCGCGCGGTGAAGAAGGCGAGCGGGAAGGCGATCACCGCGCACAGGACGGTGACCGCCAGGGCCACGCCGATGCTGCGGAGGATCACCTGGCGGAAGACGGGGGTCGTCAGCAGGGCGTGGAAGTTGTCGGCCGACCAGACCTTGACGACCTCGGACGTGAAGGAGTTCGTCGTCCAGAAGGCGGAGAGGAACAGCACGGTCAGCGAGCCGAGGTAGAGCACGGCCAGCCACAGCAGCGGTGCGGTCAGCAGCAGGGAGAGCCGCAGCCGGGGGCGGCGGTGCAGCATCCCGGCCAGCCGCCGGACGGTGCCCCTGGAGCTCCGCCCGGCGGCCTGCGCGGTGACGGTCATGGTTCAGCCCTTGATCTCGGTCCAGGCCTGCACCCACTTGGCGTACGGCACGCACTTGACGTCGGTGCGGCCGTCCAGGCACTGCTCGATCGGCGTGTTCCAGAAGGCGACCCGCTTCCAGTAGGCGGTGTCGGCCGCGTGGTAGGTGGTGCAGAAGTTCTTGTCACTGGTCTGCTCGCAGGCCTCGGCGTTGGCGGGGGCCTCGCCGAAGTACTCGGCGACCTGGGCGTTGGCCTTCGGGGAGACGATCCAGTCCAGCCACTTGTAGGCGCAGTTGGGGTGCTTGGCCTTGGCGGAGATCATCCAGGTGTCGGACCAGCCGGTCGCCCCCTCCTTCGGCACGAACGCCTTGACCTTGGCGCCCTCGGAGGCGGCGAGGTTCGCGATCACCTGCCAGGTGGTGCCGACCACGGAGTCACCGCTCTTGAAGGCGGAGACCTCCTTGAGGTAGTCGCCCCAGTATTCGCCCACGTATCCGTTCTGCTTCTTCAGCAGGGCCACGGCGGCGTCGAACTGCTTCTGGTCGAGGGCGTACGGGTCCTTGATCTTCAAGTCGGGCTTGGTGGCCTTGAGATACAGGGCGGCGTCGGCGATGTAGATGGGCGAGTCGTAGGCCGTGACGTGGCCCTTGTGCTTCGCCGCGTCGTCGAAGACGGCGGACCAGGAGTCGGGCGCGGGCTTGACCTTCTCGGTGTTGTACATCAGCAGGTTGGCGCCGCGGCCGTGCGGAATGCCGTAGGCCTTGCCCTTGACGGAGTTCCAGGCCTGCATCTTCAGGTCGCCGAAGATGTCCTTGTAATTCGGCACGAGGGCGGTGTTGACCGGGGCCGCGTCGCCGGAGGCGATCAGGCGCAGGGAGGCGTCGCCGGAGGCGGACACGGTGTCGTACTGCCCCGTCTTCATCAGCTTGACCATCTCGTCGGAGCTGGCCGCGACTTTGGAGTGCACCTGACAGCCAGTTTGCTTCTCGAAGTCGCTGACCCAGTCGACCTCGGGGTCGTTGGAGCCGTTTTCGACGTAGCCGGCCCAGGCGATGACGTTGACCTGGCCCTCGGTCTTGCCGAGCTTGGACTGCGCCTTGAGATCGGGAGGGTTGAGGCCGGTCGCGGAGGAGTTGCTCCCGGAGCCGGAGGAGCCGCAGGCGGTGGCGGCGAGCAGCAGTGTGGCGGCGGCGGCCGTCTTCAGGGTTCGGGTGAGGCGCACGACGTACTCCATGGGGAAGGGGGGCGTGGGGCTCAGCGGGGGTCGGGGACCTGGACGGCGTGGCGGCGGTGCCACGTCAGGCGTACCCGGGTGCCGCGGTAGGCGGCGACGTCCTCGGCGGAGGTCTCCAGGTTCTGCTGGAGCGCGACGATGCGGCCGCCGGCGTCGAGGTCGACCAGGAAGCGGGTGGAGTCGCCCAGGTAGGCGACTTCGGCGACGGTGCCCGCGGCGGTGGCGTGCTCGGGCTCGTCGGCGTCGGCGGACTCCTTCAGGACGCGGATCTTCTCCGGCCGGATGCTGTGGATGCCGGGGACGCCGAGGATCCGCCGGGCCGACTCCCCCTGGAGGAGGTTGGAGGTGCCGACGAAGGACGCGACGAACGGGGTCGCGGGCCGTTCGTAGATCTCGGCGGGGGTGCCCACCTGTTCGATGCGGCCCTGGTGGAAGACGGCGACGCGGTCGCTCATCGTCAGGGCCTCCTCCTGGTCGTGGGTGACGAACACGAAGGTGATGCCGACCTCGCGCTGGAGCGCCTTGAGTTCGACCTGCATCTGCTCGCGCAGCTTGAGGTCGAGGGCGCCGAGCGGTTCGTCGAGCAGCAGGAGGCGGGGACGGCCGACCAGGGCGCGGGCGAGGGCGACGCGCTGGCGCTGGCCGCCGGAGAGCTCGGCCGGGCGCCGTCTGCCGTATCCGTCCAGGCGCACCTGGGCGAGGGCCTCGCGGGCGCGGACGAGCCGGTCGGCCTTGGGCACCTTGCGGATCTTCAGGGAGTAGGCGACGTTCTGCTCGACGGTCATGTGCGGGAAGAGGGCGTAGTCCTGGAAGACGGTGTGGACGTCCCGTTCGAAGGGCGCGAGGCCGGTGACCTCCTGCCCGGCGAGTTCGACGCGGCCCTCGGTGGGGGCCTCGAAACCGGCGATCAGGCGCAGGACCGTGGTCTTGCCCGAACCGGACGGGCCGAGCATCGAGAAGAACTCCCCGTCCCGGATCTCCAGGTCGACCCCGGCCACCGCGGCCGTCTCCCCGAACGTCTTGCGCAGGCCCTGCAGCCGGACCGCGACTCCCTCCATGCGGGAACCTTTCTGGCACTCGTGAGCGTTGAGTGGAAACATATGAAGTCATAGTTCAGAGCTCAAGACCGCCTATGGGTAAAACTTGGGTCAACTGGCAAGGTGGTGGCCGTGAAGCAGCGACACGTCGAGGACGGGGCCAGGAGCCCGCGCGGGACGGTTGACGCGGGCGAGGCCGGCACCCGGAGAGCCGTCTTCGCGCCGGTGGAGAGCCGGGCTCGGGTGGAAGCGGTGGTGCGCAGGATCGGCGACGCCATCGAACTCGGCCTGCTCGCCGACGGGGAGCAGTTGCCCGGCGAGAGCGAACTGGCCGGGCAGCTCGGCGTGTCCACGGTGACCCTGCGGGAGGCGCTGATGGCGCTGCGGCAGCAGGGTCTGGTCACCACCCGGCGCGGGCGCGGCGGGGGCAGTTTCGTCTCGCTGCCCGAACTCCCCTGCGAGGAGCGGCTGAAGACCCGGCTGCGCGGCTGGAGCACCGAGGAGCTGCGCGACCTCGGCGACCACTGGGCCGCGCTGTCGGGCGCGGCGGCCGGGCTCGCGGCGGAGCGCACCGAACCCGACGATCTGGGCCAACTTCTCCGTACGGTCCAGGAGTTCGCGAGCGCCGAGGAGGCGGCGGCACGCAGCCGGATCTACGGCCGGTTCCACGTGGAGCTGGCGGCGGCCGCGCAGTCCGCCCGGCTCACCCGGGAGCAGATCGCACTCCAGACGGAGGTCGGGGCGCTGCTGTGCCTGGTGCTCGCGGACGACGAATATCGTGAAGAAGTCGCAGATCGTCATCGCGCCGTCATCTCCGCCGTGCAGGATGGGGCCCGTGATTCGGCCCGTACGCCGGCCGAGCGGTGCGTCCAGGAGTCGGCGGCGCGGCTCATCGCCGTGCGGCTGGACCTCTGAGAACCTGCCGTCCAACTCCCGCCGTCCGCTTGAAGGGCGGGCGGGGGTTCGACGGCAGGCTCTGTCGATGCGGCGTCCGGCCCCGCCCGCTGGAGGACGCCATGAGCACGAGCCCCGTACTCGTCGGGGCGGCGACGCGCGACGCCTCCGCCGAGGAGCGCGTCGCCGCGCGGGTGGGCCGCGTGCTGGAAGCGGTGTTCGACGCGGTCGCCGAGACCCGCGCCGGGACGGCCGATCTGCTGGCGCGGGTGATCGCCGAGGGCCGCGTGCCGGTCAGCGCCGACCTCGCCGCGCTGCGGCCGGGGCTGCATCTGCGGCTGACCCGCGGGGAACTGGTGTCCGGGGTCGGCTTCGTCGCCGCGCCGGGACTGCTGGCCGACGTACCGGCGTGGCTGGAGTGGTGGCAGAGCACCGCACAGGGGGACGTACGGCCGTTGCTGCTCGACCTGGATCCGCGGCAGTCGGCGTACTCGGACTACACGCACTGGGACTGGTACACCCTGCCCCGTGACACCGGACTGCGGGCCGTGGCCGGGCCCTACGTGGACTACCTGTGCTCCGACGAGTACAGCCTGACCCTGTCCGCTCCGGTCGAGGTGGCGGGCCGGTTCACGGGGGTGGCCGCGGCCGACGTGTACCTACGGCACTTCGAGGCAGCCGTACTGCCACTGCTGCGCGAACTGCCCGGCCCCGCCCACCTGGTGAACGCCCGCGGCCGGGTGGCGGCCTCCGCCGATCCTGCGCATCTGGCCGGATCCCTCACCAGGGGCCCGGACTTCGCGGCGGTGCTGGAGCGCGCGCACACCGCGGCCGTCGGCAGGACACGCCTGGTGCCGTGCCGGGGCGTACCGCTCGTCCTCGTGGTGGGCGGGCGGTGACGTACGCGGGAAGCGCCGTGGACACAGTGGACGGCCGGAGTGAGCCCGGCGCCGTCGGCGACCTGAACGCCGACGGTGCCGGGTCAGGCCTCCGGGGTGGGGACCACGGTGAGGTGGCCGGAGGTGCGCCGGGCGCGGCGGGGTCTGCGCGGGGCCGGGGCGGGGCGGCGGGTCTCGCGCAGGACCAGGGTGAGGCGGGTGTAGCCGAGGTCGCGCAGGGTGGCCGGGGTCTCCTCGATGATGCGGCACTCGGTGGCGCCCCAGCGCGGGTCGGGGTGCAGCAGGGGGCGGACCGCGCCGTCGGACTCCACGGCGGTCTCGCCGACCGCGCGGATCCAGTGCGGCAGACCCTGCCGGTAGGCGGCCTCCATGATGGGGTCCTCGGCGATGTCCCGGCGGATGGCCTGCAGTTCGTGGTCGTGGCCGCAGCGCTCCACGGTCGCGGCGAAGTGGGCCAGCATCGGCAGGCACCAGCGCGACTCGTGCTCGCCGAGGACCGTGCCCGCGTCCGGGTGGAAGAGGACGAAGCGGAGGAAGTTGTCGCCCGGCATGGCCGTCGGGTGCGGGCCGACGCCGCGGAAGAGCGACGTGAACGCGCTGTTGGTCAGGACCACGTCCCAGCGGTGGTCGACGACGAGGGAGGGAAAGGAGACGGCCTCCAGAAACCTGGCGTAGTCCCGCAGGTAGGCCTGCGCCTCGGGACGGACGGGGACGGACCGCGGCGCCGGCCGCTGCCCTCCTGCCTGATATGCCATCGGGAGGTCACCCCTTACGCCTCTGCGGCCTTCACGCGGCGCCTTGATCCTGCTGCTCACCGACGAGCCGTGTCAACTATCGTGGCATTTCATGCCGCTTGACGGCTGAAATTGGCCACAGTTGTGGCGAGACCTGGATGTGAGTTCGAACCACCCGCTACTCTCCGGGAAGTTCACGGCACACCGCCTTGTGAGAAGTCCGTGAGAAGTCCGTGAGAGACGTAGGAGATCTGTCGGTGACGGATGGCATCGAGGATCCGGGCGCCACGGCGTCGGCCGTGCTGCCGGCCGTCGTCGCACGCGTCACCGCGCTCGCCGACCGGCTCGGCGTGCCCCAGGCGGAGGTCTTCGACGTCGGCCGCCTGTCCGTGGCCTGCGGCGTGCCGGAGCCTGTGGTCAGGGCCCTGCTGAGCGGCCGGCCCGCGGGCGAGCCGGATGTGCAGGCCCGGTTCCTGCAGCGGCTGGACCTGCTGCGCCGCACCCGGCTCAAGCCCAACGGGCGCCGCTACACCCAGCAGGAGATCGCCGACGGCGCGGGCATGTCGCGGCAGCAGGCGGGCGCCCTGATCAACGGCGACCGGCGCCCGACGATGGAGCACTGCGACGCCATTCAGCGCTTCTTCCGGGTGCACGCCGGGTTCCTCACCGCCGAGGACCCCGAGGCGCTGGCGGGCGCTCTGCAGCGCACCGAGCAGGAACTGCTCCAACGGCTCGCCGACCGCGAGCGGGAGGCGGCCGCGGAGGCCGACGACCCGCTGGAGCGGCTGCTGCAGGACCACGGGGTGCGCGGGATCGCGTGGCGGGCCGCGCAGCTGCCCACCGACCAGCACCGGGACAAGGTCGCCGAGTGGCTGGACATGCTTCTGGAGAGCGTCAAGCGGCCCGAGTCGTGATGCTGGGGAGAGGCATGGGCATCGGCAGGGACATGCGTCGGCTGTGCGCCGAGCTGGTCGACGAGCTGACGCTGCCGGCGCCGGCCCGGCCCGCCGACCTGTACGCCGCGCTGTGCGACGCGATGAGCAGGCGCCGCGGGCGGCCCGTCCGCTTCCGTACGGCCGCCTTCCCGCCCGGGACCGCCAGCGGGCTGTGGCTCGACATGACCGACCAGGATCTGGTCCTGGTCGAGGAACGCACCGCACCCGACCACCAGTTGGTCATCCTGGGCCATGAGTTGTGGCACATGAAGGCCGGCCACCGCAGCCACCACGTCGACGGTGTCGGCGTCGCCGCCCGTCTGCTCGACGACGGCGCGGACCTCCGGACGGCCGTGCACAGGGCCGCCGCGCGCAGCCGCTTCGACCTGGCCGAGGAGGAGGAAGCCGAAAGCTTCGGCCTCCTGCTCGCCAGCAAGTGCCGTACCTGGCTGGCGGGTTCGTCCCTGCGCGGCCCGGTACAGCGCGACCACCTGGCCGGCCGGATCGAGGCGTCGCTGGGCTATCTGGGGCGGCGGGTGGAGGGGGAGGGCTCGGGCAGGGGGCGCCCGTAGGCGGGGCTTCCCGCGGACGCGGAGCCTTCGGGGACGCGGAG
The DNA here is from genome assembly GCF_054366325.1 of Streptomyces sp. JNUCC 63. Lineage (NCBI taxonomy): Bacteria > Bacillati > Actinomycetota > Actinomycetes > Kitasatosporales > Streptomycetaceae > Streptomyces > Streptomyces sp. JNUCC 63. The sequence continues at coordinate 1,129,909 of NZ_CM135963.1, forward strand.
CCTTCGGGGACGCGGAGCCTTCGGGGACGCGGAGCCTTCGGGGACGCGGAGCCTTCGGGGACGCGCGTTGCCCGAAGACTCGGGGTGTCCGAAGACACGGCCCGCCCGTAGACGCGGCCCGTTCCGAGGCGGGGCATTCGCAGCCGCGGCCCACCGGAACAGACGCACCGCCCGACGACACGCGGCCTTCGGAGGCGTGGGCCACCCCGAAGACACCGCCCCGCCCGAGGGCGCGGGCGTTCGGGGACCGGGGAACCTCCTGGGTTCGGCTGCGCTGAGCGGGGGATCCGGTGCCGGGTGTGGGGGGATTGTCAGTGGGGGGCGGCAAGCTGGGAGGTGCGCCGCCGTTGTGTGGGGGTGCGTGCGCCGTCCGGGTGACCGGGGGCGTGACCGTGTGACGCCGAAACCGGGGAGAGCGACCCATGCCCACCGCCGTACTGACCAGCCACGAACGCGCCGCCGTCCAGGCGTATCTGAGGCTCCTGCACACCGTGCGCGCCGCCTTCGACGGCCCCCCGGACGGTGTACGGCCCAGGGCGGTGCCGCCCGCCGTGCTCGCCGAAGCGGAGCAGGCCCTGGCCGGAGCGGGCCTGTCGGGCAACGAGGACGCCTTCTTCCGGCTGCTGCGCAGCTGGTGCCCGCAATCGTGAACCGGTCAGGGGGGCGGGACCGTCACCGCCGTGGCCACCAGGCCCCGCCCGACGGTCCAGCGCCCCTCGAAGTGGCCGAGGCGCCGGCCGCCGACCAGCGGGCCCGGGACGAGGAGCCGGGCCCGGAAGCCGCCGTGCCGCGCGGTTCCCGGGGCGGTGTGGACCTCGATGTCCGCCTCCGCGAAGTCCAGCCACTCGCCGGTGAGCGGGAACCAGGTCTTGTAGACGGACTCCTTCGCGCTGAAGAGCAGCCGGTCCCAGTGCACGCCCGGGTGCCGCGCGGCCAGATCGGCCAGGCGCCGTTCCTCGGTGGCGAGGGCGACCGTGGACAGCACGCCCTCCGGCAGCGGGGCGTGGGGTTCGGCGTCGATGCCGAGGGAGGCCAGGTCGGTGGTGCGGACCAGGGCGGCGGCGCGGTAGCCGTCGCAGTGGGTCATGCTGCCGGCCAGGCCGTCCGGCCAGCGCGGGGCTCCCCGCTCACCGGGCAGGACGGGCTGCGGCGGCACGCCGAGCTTCTCCATGGCGCGGCGGGCACAGGCGCGCACGCCGGCGAACTCGCGCCGGCGCTTGTCGACCGCCCGCGCCACCACCGCCCGCTCCTCGGGGTACAGCGGGACCGGGTCGGTCCCGTCGTCGCCGTACGCCTCCACGGCCACCACCGAGTCCGGGAGCAGTTCCTCGATCACCGGGTTCCGACCTCCGGAGGGAGTATGCGGCGCAGCCTGCCCGGCGGTTCCGGGCGCCTCCGCCACTCGCGGGGGTAGCCCACGGACACCTCCTCGAAGCGGACGCCCTCGTGCCAGGTGGTGCGCGGGATGTGCAGATGGCCGTAGACCATGGCGGCCACGCGGAAGCGCCGGTGCCAGTCGGCGGTGCGCCGGGTCCCGCACCACATGGCGAACTCGGGGTACCGCAGGACGTCCGTCGGGTGCCGGTCCAGCGGGTAGTGGTTGACGAGCACGGTCGGCAGGTCGCCGGGGAGTTCGGCGAGCCGGCGCTCGGTCCCGGCGACCCGGGCCGCGCACCAGGCCTCGCGGCTCGGGTACGGGTCGGGGTGCAGCAGGTACTCGTCGTTGCAGACGATGCCGGTGCCGTGCGCGTAGGCCAGTCCCTCGTCCTTGGTCGCGCAGCCGGGCGGCAGGAAGGAGTAGTCGTACAGCAGGAACAGCGGCGCCACGGCCACCGGTCCGCCCGGCCCGTCCCAGACCGGGTAGGGATCCTCGGGCGTCGTCACGCCCAGTTCGCGGCACAGCTCGACCAGGTGCTCGTAGCGGGCGACGCCGCGCAGGGTGACGGCGTCACGCGGGTGGGTCCACAGCTCGTGGTTGCCGGGGGTCCAGATCACCTTGCGGAAGCGGCTCGCCAGGGTCTTCAGGGCCCAGCGGACGTCGGCGACGGTCTCGGCGACGTCCCCGGCCACGAGCAGCCAGTCCTCGTCCGTCGCGGGTGCCATCCGCTCGACCAGGGCGCGGTTCTCGCTGTAGCCGATGTGCAGGTCACTGACGGCCAGCAGCTGTCCGGCACCGTCGGCCTTCCCCGTCACCTCTCGCCCCCTCGCCCCCGGTCGCCCACACGATGGGCACCACAAGAGCACATCGGGCGGCGACGAAACAAGGGCGACCCGCGCCGTCCGCGGTCCGGGCACGGGCACGGGCACAGGACGGGCCGATCCATGCCATCCGCGTGGCGGTCCATGGCCGAAGAAGGTCGTATGATCGCCCCAACACCGCCGCCGGAACTCCTTTTCGCGCAGCGCGGCTCGGTGTTCCTCCTTCCCTCTTGGCCGGGCTCGGCCGGCTTCGCCCTGCCCGCGAACCCGAAAGGCGGCCTGCATGGCCTCTCGCGTACGCGTCTGGCTCAACCGCACGTACGCGGAGAACGTGTTCTTCATGGATCAGCTGCGGAGGAATCCCAGCGACCGGGCCGTCGAGATCCATGCCACGCACGGCGATCCCGACTCCCCCGTACTGGCCGCCGCCGACACCGCCGAACCGGAACCCGGGGGCCTGTCCCCGGACGCGTACGTCGAGTACGCGCTCGACCAGTGCGCGCGGCGCGGCATCGACGTGTTCGTGCCGCGGTTGCACCAGGCCGCGATCGTGGCGCACCGCGCCGACTTCGCGGCGCTCGGCACCGCGCTGCTCGCGCCGACGCCCGAGGCGGTGGCCGTCTTCGCGGACAAGGCGACGGCGTACGAGGCGGTCCGGTCGATCGGCGTGCCGGTGCCGCCGTGGTGGCGGGTGCGCACGTCCGGTGAACTCCTCGCCGCAGTCGAGGAGTTGGAGGCGGCCGGGCACCTGGCCTGTTTCAAGCCGGCGTCCGGCGCGGGCGGGGCGGGTTTCCGCGTCATCACGCGCGCGCCTTTCTCGCTCACGCATCTGAGTGGCTTCCCGGGCCCCCAGGTCCCGCTGGATCTGGTCCTGCGGGCGCTGGAGCAGGCGGACGGGCCGGTCGACTGGCTGGTGATGCCGCGCCTGGAGCGGCCGGAGGTGTCGGTCGACTGTCTGACCGGGCCGGACAACCGGATCAGGCTGGCCGTGGGCCGTACGAAGAACGGCCGCCGCCGCGGTTTCACGCTGCACGAGCAGTGGCTGGAGCCGGCCCGGCGGATCGCGGAGGGGTTCGGGCTGCACTACCTGTCCAACATCCAGTTCCGGATGTACGGCGACCGTCCGGTGCTGCTGGACGTCAACACGCGCCCGGCGGGCGGCCTGCACCAGCTGTCGCTGTGCGGGATCAACGCGCCCTGGGCGGCGGTGCGGTTGGCGCTCGGCGAGGATGCGGGCGAGGTGACGCCGCCCTTCCTCGGGCAGGACTACACCGTGGTGTCCGCGCCGCGTGCGCTGCGGCCGGTGTCGCTTCCCCGGCAGCGGACCGAGTCCCTGTCCCACGCGAAGGCGGGGATGACGCCGCTTTGAAAGTCCCGTCTTTTTCCCGAAGGTTTTTTCCGCCCGGGGTGTATCAGGGCCCGGAACAGCGACTCTCAAGTGTGGGGGCCACGGGGGAACACGGGGGAACACGGGGGAACACGGGGGAACACGGGGGAACACGGGGGAACACGGGGGAACACGGGGGAACACGGGGGAAAGGGAACGGGGGAGCACGGGGGACCGGGGCGGTCGGTCGCCGAACGGGGGAGCGACCGACCGGCCCCGCGAACACCCCTACGTCAGGTACGCGAGGCCGGGATGGACCGCGATGTAGCCGTCGACGAGGCGGCGGGCGACGTTCACCGAGTCGACGAGCGGGTGCAGCGCGAAGGCCTTCACGGCCGTCGCACGGGAGCCCGACTCGGCCGCGGCGAGCACCTCGCGCTCGACCGCCTTCACCGCGCAGACCAGCCCGGTGGCGTGACCGGGCAGCGGGTCCGCCGAGACCGGATGCGCGCCGCTCGCGTCGACGAGGCAGGGCACCTCGACGACGGCCTCGGAGTCCAGCACGGAGAGGGTGCCGCGGTTGCGGACGTTGAGGATCAGCGTGGTGCGTTCGTCGCGGGCGATGGCCCGCATCAGGGCGAGGGCCACCTTCTCGTAGCCGCCCGAGAGGTCGTCGGTCTCCCGCTCCCCCGCGCCGGCCGTCTCGCGGTTCTCGGCCATGTAGGTGGCCTCGCGCTCGGCGCGGGTGCGGTCCCAGGCCGCCAGCGCCGAGGTGTCCGGGTTCTGGGCCTCCTCGTAGAACCGGGCCTGCTGGTCGAGGAGGAAGGCGCCGCGGGTCTGAGCGGCGCACTTGTAGGCGCGTACGGCCTCGCGGTCGAAGTAGTAGTAGTGCAGGTACTCGTTGGGGATCGCGCCGAGCGAGCGCAGCCACTCGGCGCCGAAGAGCCTGCCCTCCTCGAAGGAGCCGAGCAGGCCGGGGTCGGCGAGCAGGCGCGGGAGTTCGTCGCGTCCGGCCACGCGCAGGCCGCGCACCCAGCCGAGGTGGTTGAGGCCGGCGTAGTCGATCCACGCCTGGCGCGGGTCCACGCCCAGCACGCGGGCGATACGGCGGCCGAGGCCGACCGGCGAGTCGCAGATGCCGATGACCCGGTCGCCGAGGTGGCGGGACATGGCCTCGGTGACCAGGCCGGCCGGGTTGGTGAAGTTGATGACCCAGGCGTCGGGCGCGAGGCGGGCCACCCGCCGGGCGATGTCGACGGCCACGGGCACCGTACGCAGCCCGTAGGCGATGCCGCCCGCACCGACCGTCTCCTGACCGAGCACGCCCTCGGCGAGCGCCACCCGCTCGTCGTGCGCCCGCCCCTCCAGGCCGCCGACCCGGATCGCGGAGAACACGAAGTCGGCTCCGCGCAGCGCCTCGTCCAGATCGGTGGTGGCCCGTACCGCGGGCGCGTCCGGCACCCCGGCGGCCTGCTCGGCCAGCACCCGCGTGACGGCGTCGAGGCGGCCCGCGTCCAGGTCGTGCAGGACGACGTGCGTCACCCGCCCTTCGGCGTGGTCGGTGAGGAGTGCGCCGTAGACGAGCGGTACGCGGAATCCGCCGCCGCCGAGGATGGTGAGCCTCACATCTGTACCTTTCGCGCCGTGCCTGGGTCGCTTCCAGGGCGGAGGGGTCCCGCCCACCCCCTACCCTTCCATCTCCCGAGGCTGCGCCCCGGGGCCCGCAAGGGCCCGGGTGCGTGGGGAACCGTGCGACCGGCCCCACGCACCCGCACCCGACGGCACACGGTCAGCAGTTGCCCACGACGGGCTCGCCGCTGAAGCGGGCCGTCAGCCAGGCGACCGTGCCGTTGATCGCCTGGGCGTCGCCCAGGAGGTGGTCACCGACGTAGGACGTCCACCGGGTGGTGACGCCCGCGGAGCAGTAGGCGCGGCGGGTGGCGTCGGCGACCTCGGCGGGGATCACCTCGTCGAGGACGCCGCGGTACTGCAGGACCGGGAAGCCGATCTCGTAGCGGGCGCCTGAGCCGGGGCGCCCGACGCCGACACCGAGTTTGTTGGCGGCTACCGCCTGTTCCCAGGTCGTGCCGTCCGGGCCCTCGAGCGCGAAGATCTGCTCCAGGGTGAGCCGGTCCTTGGTGTACGACTCGATCCGGGCGCCGGTGAAGCGCGCGACGGTGCCGAACGCGCACAGCGACTCGGCGTCCTTGAAGGCCTTCCTCCCCTGGTCGTCGAGGAGTTCGGTGAGCGGCATGTCCGGGTGGGTGATCGCCATGCCGATCACGGCGTCGACCAGGAACCCGGCGAACAGCCCGCCCTCCAGGTGCAGCGCCTCGGCCCGCAGGTCGGAGGGGATCCCGCCGGAGGCCGAGCCGACCACGTTCAGTTCGGGGGCGTAGGACCGGGCGAGCTGGGCGGCCCACAGGCTTCCGGCGCCGCCCTCGGAGTAGCCCCAGATGCCGACCGGCGCGTCGGGGCTCACCCCGCTGCCGGGGACCCGGGACGCGGCACGCGCCATGTCGAGGACGGCGTGACCGGCGTCGGGCCCGGCGACGTACGGGTGCACCTGGCCGTCGAGGTAGCCGGCGCCGTCCGTGGCGGCGATGGCGTAACCGGCCCTGAGCAGCGCCTGGATGTTCGGGCCCTCGTAGGCGTCCTGGTACTGGCCGGCGAGCTGTTTGGAGAAGGCGCACTGCGGCCCGATGCCCAGGGTGCCGGGGACGAACGCGACCAGTGGCCGCCGGCCGGGCCCCGTCCACGGGGTGCCGGGCACGATCACGGTGCCGGCCACGGAGACCGGGCTGCCCTGTCCGTCGGTCGACCCGTACTGCACCTTCCATGCGGTCAGCCGGGTGCTGTTGCCGACCATCGGCAAGGAGTCGATCCCGCGGCAGGAGACGATCTCGCCCGGTGCGGCCGTCGGGCGCGCCGGCGGCCGGTAGATGGCGGCGTCCGCCGCGGAACATGCCTGCGGCTCGACGGCCGACGCGGTGGCGACCGGCACCGCGGTCAGGCCACAGAGCAGGGCACCGGTGCCGAGCAGTGCGGCTCTCCTCGGCAGCGGTTTTCTCGACGCGAGTGGCATCACCTCGGACGTCCCTTCTGTGCGGTGAAGCGATGTGGGGTGAACTTACGGATGCGTAGGTTACGAACGAGTAGGGATCCGTGAATAGTCAACTGCGCACGAAGTACGGGGCGTTCATGCCGCACGCTCGTGACAATGCGGGACGCGGACCGGCGGGCCCCCGGGACAACACGGAAATCTCCGCCTTCATCAACCGAACTCCCGCGCCCCGCGAGGACTTTCCTTGTTTTAACTCTTGACGGCTGCCGGGCCCGAGAGCACATTGGCGGCGCACCCTCGCGTGAGAGCGCTCTCAAGACCTCCCCGGGCGCCCTCCCGCGAGGCTCTCGCGCACCCACTCCCCACCCGAGAGGCACCCCCCATGAGTGAACCCTCCGGCGCACCCGCCGGCACGCGTCGCAGACGGCGTTCCGCGCGGCGCGCGCTCGTCGCCGTCCTCGGCACGCTAGGTCTGGCGGCGGCCGTCGCCACCGCCGCGACCCTGCCCGCGAACGCCTCCGCCCCCACACCCCCGTCCGGCTGGACACAGGTCTTCCTCGACGAGTTCGACGGCCCCGCCGGGTCCGGCGTCAACACCGCCAACTGGCAATACGACATCGGGACTTCGTACCCGGGGGGCGCTCCCAACTGGGGTACCGGCGAGGTCGAGACGATGACCTCGAGCACCGACAACGTCTCCCTGGACGGCAACGGCAACCTGCGCATCACCCCGCGCCGGGACGCCTCCGGCAACTGGACCTCGGGCCGTATCGAGACCAAGCGCGCCGACTTCCAGCCCCCGGCCGGCGGCAAGCTGCGCGTGCAGGCCCGTATCCAGATGCCCGACGTCACCGGCGCCGCCGCCAAGGGCTACTGGCCCGCCTTCTGGATGCTGGGCGCGCCCTACCGGGGCAACTACTGGAACTGGCCGGGCGTCGGTGAGATCGACGTCCTGGAGAACGTCCAGGGCCTCAACACGAACTGGGCGACCCTGCACTGCGGCACCAGCCCGGGCGGACCGTGCAACGAGACCTCGGGCATAGGCGGTTCGACGTCGTGCACCGGCGCCACCTGCCAGGCGGGCTTCCACACCTACGCGGTGGAGTGGGACAAGTCGACCGGCCCCGAGGAGATCCGCTTCTACCTCGACGGGGTCAACTTCCACACCGTCAGGGCCAACCAGGTGGACGCGGCGACCTGGACCAACGCCACCAACCACGGCTACTTCATCATCCTGAACGTGGCGATGGGCGGCGGCTTCCCCGACGCATTCGGCGGCGGCCCCGACGGCGGCACCGAGCCCGGCCACCCGATGGTCGTGGACTATGTGCAGGTGCTCCAGTCCTCCGGCGGTGGGAGCGGTACCACACCTCCGCCGTCCGGCAACCGCGACGCCTACGCCCCCATCCAGGCCGAGTCCTACGACAGCCAGAGCGGCGTGACCACCGAGTCGACCACCGACACCGGCGGCGGCCGGAACATCGGCTCGCTCGCGAACGGCGACTGGGCGCTCTACAAGGGCGTCGACTTCAGGTCCACCCCGGCCAGGCAGTTCTACGCCCGCGTCGCCAGCGGTGCGCCGGGCGGGGTCAGCGGGCTGGTCGAGGTGCGCCTGGACAGCCGCGGCAACTCCCCCGTCGGCAGCTTCGCCGTGGGCAACACGGGCGGCTGGCAGTCCTGGCGGACGGTCCCCGCGAACATCAGCCCGGTGACCGGCACCCACGACGTCTACCTCACCTTCACCAGCGGCCAGCCGGCGGACTTCGTGAACGTCAACTGGTTCGACTTCGGCCACTGACCGGACATACGTTCGATCGGCTGGGGCTCCACGCACGCGCGTGGAGCCCCGTTGCCGTGTCGTCTGCATGATCAAGACCGTTCCGCGGTACTCGCTGGTTCGGCTCCGTCCAGACCCGCGCCGACCCGACGGCGGCGGCCGAGCGGCCGGCGGTCTCCTGCGGCGGGGTCGTACGGCGGCTCGAGGACGAGGTGAACAAGGGAGTTGACACGGAATGACCGACAAGCCCGCCGAGCCGGCGCGCGCCCAGGCCCCCGGCACGCCGGAGCCCGGCCCGCCGGGCACCGCGCCCGCGCCAGGCCCGGTGCCGGACGCCGCCGCGCAGGCCGGGTCGCCGGACCCCGGGGCCGCGGGAAGCCCGACGCCCAACGCTCCCGGAGCCCCGGGAAACCCGGCAGACGACGCCCCCGGGACCACAGAAAACCCGACGCCTGACGCTCCCGGAGCCCCGGGAAACGCCACGCCCCGCGCCCCCACAGCCGCGGGAGACCCGGCAGGCGACGCCCCCGGGACGCACAGTTCCTCCGGTGCCTCCGGCGCCCCCGCGCGGACGGAGGCAGCCCCCCAAGCCGCCGGCCCCGCACACGCACCCGCCGCCGAGGCCGCGAGGGGCGGCGTACACGTCCCGGTCGCGCCTGCCGCCGAATGGGTGAATCCGCTGCGCGATCCCCGGGACCGGCGGCTGCCGCGGATCGCGGGGCCGTCCGGGCTGGTCATCTTCGGGGTCACCGGCGACCTGTCCCGCAAGAAGCTGATGCCGGCCGTGTACGACCTGGCCAACCGCGGCCTGCTGCCGCCGGGCTTCTCGCTGGTCGGCTTCGCCCGGCGCGACTGGGAGGACCAGGACTTCGCGCAGGTGGTGTACGACGCCGTCAAGGCGCACGCCCGGACGCCGTTCCGGGAGGAGGTCTGGCAGCAGCTCTCCGAGGGCATGCGGTTCGTCCCCGGCGACTTCGACGACGACACGGCGTTCAAGCATCTGCGCACGGCCGTGGAGGAGCTGGACTCCTCCCGCGGCACCGGCGGAAACTTCGCCTTCTACCTCTCCGTACCGCCGAAGTTCTTCCCCAAGGTCGTGCAGCAGCTGAAGAAGCACGGGCTGACGAACGCACCGCGGGGCTCCTGGCGCCGCGCGGTCATCGAAAAGCCGTTCGGCCACGATCTGGCCAGCGCCCACCGGCTGAACCGGCTCGTGCACGAGGTGTTCGACCCGGAACAGGTCTTCCGCATCGACCACTACCTGGGCAAGGAGACCGTCCAGAACATCCTGGCGCTGCGCTTCGCCAACCAGATGTTCGAGCCGGTGTGGAACCGCTCCTACGTCGACCATGTGCAGATCACCATGGCCGAGGACATCGGCATCGGCGGCCGGGCCGGCTACTACGACGGCATCGGCGCCGCCCGGGACGTGGTCCAGAACCACCTGCTGCAGCTGCTGGCGCTCACCGCGATGGAGGAACCCATCGCCTTCGACGCCGACGCGCTGCTCACCGAGAAGCTGAAGGTGCTCAAATCGGTGCGGCTGCCCGAGGACCTGGGCGCCCACACCGTGCGCGCCCAGTACGCGGAGGGCTGGCAGGGCGGCGAGCGGGTCGTCGGCTACGTCCAGGAGGAGGGCATCGATCCGGGGTCGAAGACCGACACGTACGCGGCCGTCAAGCTGGGGATCGACAACCGCCGCTGGGCCGGCATCCCGTTCTATCTGCGCACCGGCAAGCGGCTGGGCCGCCGGGTCACCGAGATCGCGGTGGTCTTCAAGCGGGCCCCGCACTCCCCCTTCGACTCCACGGCCACCGAGGAGCTGGGCGAGAACGCGGTCGTGATCCGCGTCCAGCCGGACGAAGGCATGACAGTCCGGTTCGGCTCCAAGGTGCCGGGTACCTCCATGGAGATCCGGGACGTGTCGATGGACTTCGCCTACGGCGAGTCCTTCACGGAGTCCAGCCCGGAGGCGTACGAACGTCTCATCCTGGACGTGCTGCTCGGCGACGCCAACCTGTTCCCCCGCCACCAGGAAGTGGAAGAGTCCTGGAAGATCCTCGACCCGATCGAGGAGTACTGGGACAGGCACGGCAGGCCGGCCCAGTACCCGGCGGGCACATGGGGCCCGCGGGAAGCCGACGAGATGCTCGCACGAGACGGACGGAGCTGGCGCAGGCCATGAAGATCGACCTGACCGACACCACCGCGGGTGACATCAACAAGGCCCTGGTCCAGGGCCGCCGTGCCATCGGCACGGCGGCCGTGGGCATGGTCCTGACGATGGTCATCGTCACGGACGAGGAGAACGCCTACGACTCGCTCAAGGCCGCCGAGGAGGCCTCGCACGAGCACCCCTCGCGCACCCTGGTCGTGATCAGGCGGCACGCCCGCACCCTGCGGGACCGTACGCGCTCCCGGCTGGACGCGGAGGTACGGGTCGGCTTCGAGGCCGGCACCGGTGAGACGGTCGTGCTGCGCACCTACGGCGACGTGTCCGACCACGCCGACTCGGTGGTGCTGCCGCTGCTGCTGCCCGACGCGCCGGTCGTCGTGTGGTGGCCGGTGAACGCGCCCGACAACCCCTCCGCGGACCCGCTGGGCGGGCTGGCACAGCGCAGGATCACCGACCTGTACGCCGTCGAGCGCCCGCTGGAGGTCCTTGAGACCCGCGCCCGCTTCTACGCCCCCGGCGACACCGACCTCGCCTGGACCCGGCTCACCCTCTGGCGCTCGATGCTGGCCGCGGCTCTGGACCAGGCGCGGGCGAAGGTGACCTCGGCGGCCGTGGAGGCCGAGGCGGAGAACCCGAGCGCGGAGCTGCTGGCCCGCTGGCTTCAGGCCCGGCTGGGCGTGAGGACCGACCGCGTGGTCTCCCCCGGCCCGGTGGTCACGGCCGTACGGCTGGGCACCGGCAACGGGGAGATCGTCATCGACCGGCCCGAGGGCCCGCTGGCCACGCTGACCCTGCCGGGCCAGCCGCCGCGCTCCCTCGCGCTCAAGGTCCGTCCCCTGTCGGAACTCATCGCCGAGGAGCTGCGCCGCCTCGACGCCGACGACATGTACGCCGTCGCCCTGCGCGGCGAGGGCATCGAGGAGACCGTCTGACATGTCCGACACCCCCGAGCTCACCCGGCGGCCGGAGTGGACCGCGCTGCAGGACCACCGCGGCCAGTGGCAGGCGCATCTGCGGGAGCTGTTCGCGGCGGACCCCTCCCGCGCGGAGCGCTACACGGTGCGCGTCGGCGATCTGCGCATCGACTACTCCAAGAACCTGATCACCGACGAGACCCTGGCACTGCTGCAGGAACTGGCCGCCGCCACCGATGTGTTCGCCCTGCGCGACGCCATGTTCCGCGGCGAGAGGATCAACGTCACCGAGAACCGGGCCGTGCTGCACACCGCGCTGCGCGCCCCGCGGGACGCGGTGATCGAGGTCGACGGCGAGAACGTCGTGCCGAAGGTGCACGAAGTCCTCGACAGGATGAGCGACTTCGCGGACCGCGTCCGCTCCGGCGAGTGGACCGGGCACACCGGCAGGCGGATCCGCAACGTCGTCAACATCGGCATCGGCGGCTCCGACCTGGGCCCGGCGATGGCGTACGAGGCGCTGCGCGCGTACACCGACCGGGAGTTGACCGTCCGGTTCGTCTCCAACGTCGACGGCGCCGACCTGTACGAGGCCACCCGTGACCTGGACCCGGCGGAGACGCTGTTCATCGTCGCGTCCAAGACGTTCACCACCATCGAGACGATCACCAACGCGGCCTCGGCCCGCTCCTGGCTGCTCGCCGGTCTTGGCGGGGACGAAAAGGCGGTCGCGCGGCACTTCGTGGCCCTGTCGACCAACACGGAGAAGGTCACCGGGTTCGGCATCGACCCGGACAACATGTTCGAGTTCTGGGACTGGGTCGGCGGCCGGTACTCGTACGACTCCGCGGTCGGCCTCTCCCTGATGATCGCGATCGGCCCGGACCGCTTCCGGGAGATGCTCGACGGCTTCCGTATCGTCGACGACCACTTCCGCAACGCGCCGCCCGAGGCCAACGCCCCGCTGGTCCTCGGGCTGCTGGGCATCTGGTACGGCAACTTCTTCGAGGCGCGGACGCACGCGGTGCTGCCGTACTCGCACTACCTGTCGAAGTTCACCGCGTATCTGCAGCAGCTGGACATGGAGTCCAACGGCAAGTCGGTGCAGCGCGACGGAAAGCCGGTTCAGTGGCGGACCGGGCCGGTGGTGTGGGGCACGCCCGGCACCAACGGCCAGCACGCGTACTACCAGTTGATCCACCAGGGCACCGAGCTGATCCCGGCCGACCTGATCGGGTTCGTCAACCCGGTGGCCGAGCTGAGCGGTGGACTCAAGGCGCAGCACGACCTGTTGATGGCCAACCTGTTCGCGCAGGGGCAGGCGCTGGCCTTCGGCAAGACCGCGGACGAGGTGCGCGCCGAGGGGGTACCCGAGGAGCAGGTGCCGCACCGCACCTTCCACGGCAACCATCCCACCACGACCGTGCTGGCGACCGGGCTGACCCCGTCGGTCCTGGGCCAGTTGGTCGCGCTGTACGAGCACAAGGTGTTCGTGCAGGGCGCGGTCTGGAACATCGACTCCTTCGACCAGTGGGGTGTCGAGCTCGGCAAGGTGCTGGCCAAGCGCGTCGAGCCCGCGCTCACCGAAGGCGCCGAGGTTCCCGGTCTCGACCCGTCCACCGCCGCCCTCGTGGCCGCGTACCGCACTCTGAGGAAGTGAGCTGACATGGCATCGATCGAGTTGGGTCTGATCGGCCTCGGCAAGATGGGCGGCAGCATGCGGGAGCGCCTCCGCAACGCCGGCCTCACCGTGGTCGGCTACGACCGCAACCCCGAACTCTCCGACGTGGACAGCATGGTCGAACTCGTCGACCGGCTCGAGGCACCGCGCACGGTCTGGGTGATGGTCCCGGCCGGCTCGGCCACCCAGTACGTCATCGACCAGCTGACGACCCTGCTCAAGCCCGGCGACATCGTCGTCGACGGCGGCAACTCCCGGTGGACGGACGACGAGAGGCACGCCAAGCAGCTGCACGCGCGGGGCATCGGTTTCGTCGACGCGGGTGTCTCCGGCGGGGTATGGGGTCTGAAGAACGGCTACGCGCTGATGGTGGGCGGCGACGAGGAGCACGTCCGGTGGCTCGAGCCGATCTTCGACGCGCTCAAGCCGGAGGGCCCGTACGGCTTCGTCCACGCGGGCAAGGTGGGCGCGGGCCACTTCGCGAAGATGGTCCACAACGGCATCGAGTACGCGATGATGCAGGCCTACGCCGAGGGCTGGGAGCTGCTGGAGACCGTCCCGTCGGTCACCGACGCGCGCGAGGTGTTCCGGTCCTGGACGCGGGGCACCGTCATCCGCTCCTGGCTGCTGGAGCTCGCCGTCAACGCCCTGGACGACGACGAGCACCTCGAGAAGCTGCGCGGCTACGCGGAGGACTCCGGCGAGGGCCGCTGGACCGTGGAGGCCGGCATCGACAACGCCGTGCCGATGCCGGCCATCACCGCCGCCCTGTTCGCGCGGTTCACCTCCCGGCAGGAGGACTCCCCGCAGATGAAGATGGTCGCGGCGCTGCGCAACCAGTTCGGCGGGCACGTCGTGGAGGCGGTGAGGAAGGAGGCGGTGAGGAAGGACTGAACCGGATCCGTCAGCGTGTGGTGTGCCGGGCGTGCTGTGCCGCCAGGCGCACGGACGCGTTCGGGGCGCCGTAGCCGCGGTAGCCGGGGTCGCGCTGGACGAGTTCGAAGAAGAGCCGGCCGACGGTCTCGGTGTAGCAGTGCCTGAAGGCGCCCCCCGCGTCGCGGTCGTAGAGGATGCCGAGGTCGCGGTAGGTCTCCAGCTCCTCGTCGGGCAGGTCGTGGCGTGCCGCCAGGTCGTCGTAGTAGTTCGCCGGGATCGGCAGCAGGCGGCCTCCGGCGGCGCGGAAGCGGCGGGCGGCGGCGACCACGTCGTCGGTGGCCAGCGCGAGGTGCTGGGCGTGGGCGGTGTCGTCGGTGGGTGCCGCGCCGACGCCGAGGGCGATGCGGACGCTGCCGTCGGCGTTGGTCACCGCGCGGCTGCGCAGCAGCCCGTAGGGGTCGGCGACGTCGACGCTCTCCTGGGCGTCGAGGCCGAGCACGCTGCGGTGGAAGAGGGCCGCCTTGTCGAAGTGGTGCCAGGGCTGGGTGAGGGCGAGGTGGTCGACGCGCGCCACGTCCCCGGTGTCCGCCGGGGCGGCGACGTCCTCGAAGTCGGCCCGCCAGTTGGGCAGGTGCGGCTTTCCGGTGGCGCAGAAGAAGAGTTCCGTGCCGTCGGGGGCGGCCACCGCGTCCAGCGGGGCGTCCTCGGGGGCGCGGCGGCGGGGCAGTACGGGCGCCAGCAGGGCCTCGGCGCGGCGGGCGGCACCGGCGGGGTCCGGGGACTCCAGGCCGATCGCGGCGAGCTGGGTGCCCTCCCGGCGTACCGCTCCGGCGGTGTTGACCAGGATGCGGGCCTGCCCCTGCTGCCAGAGGTCGACGGGCTTGCCCCGGTGACGAGCGGTGCGGGTGAAGCCCAGCGCGTCCAGCATCGCCGTGACCGGTTCGACGTCCGGTGTGACCAACTCGGCGAAGGCGATGCCGGTGGGAACGACGGGCGCGGGCAGGTCCGCGATGCCGGCCGCCTCCTGCAGGCCGAGCAGCGAGCGGCGGGCGTCGACGGCGGTGGGGCCCGCGTCGGCCTGCCGGAAGACGTCGTTGAAAATCTCCAGGGAGAGGGGCCCGTCGTAGCCCGCGCGCAGCACGTGCCGCAGCAGACCGGCCAGGTCGAAGCCGCCCTGCCCGGGGAAGCAGCGGTAGTGGCGGCTCCACTGCAGCACGTCCATGGCGAGCTGCGGGGCGTCCGCGAGTTGCAGGAAGAAGATCTTCTCGCCGGGGATGTCCTCGATGCCCTTGGGGTCGGAACCCCGGGAGAGGATGTGGAAGCTGTCCAGACAGGTGCCGAGCGCCGGATGGCCGGCCGTCCGCACGAGGTTCCAGGCGTGGTCGTAGGTGCTGACGTGCCGGCCCCAGGCGAGTGCCTCGTAGGCGACGCGGATGCCGAAGTCCTGGGCGAGATCGGCGAGTCGGCTCAGCTGCTCGGCGGCCAGCGCGTCGTCGTCCACCGCCGTCGGGGAGACGTTGGAGCAGAGGAGGACGGTGTCCGCGCCCAGCCTGCGCATCAGCTCGAACTTGTGCCGGGCGCGGCGCAGGTTGCGGGCGAACTCCTCCTCTGGCACCGCTTCGATGTCCCGCATCGGCTGGTACAGCTCGATGGCGAGGCCGAGGTCGGCGCAGCGGGCGCGGATCTCCTCGGGGGTCAAAGGGCTCGCGAGCAGGTCGTTCTCGAAGATCTCCACGCCGTCGAAGCCGGCCCGGGAGGCGGCCGTGAGCTTCTCGGTGAGGGATCCGCTCAGCGAGACGGTGGCGATGGACGTACGCACCTGGGTACCTCTCTTCTGCTTCCGTGCTCTGCCGCTCGCCACCGGGCACTTACCCGGTGCTCCACCCTTCAGGGCGAGGGTGAGGGGCACCCTGCCCCGTATGGTCTGGAGGGCCGCAGCCGCACGGCTGGGATTGCTTCATCCGGCGACGGAGTCGTCGGATCTACCGCCGGGCGGGCGGAAAGTGACGCCTGTGGAGGCCCCCGTGAGACCGATCTCCCCGGAGAGCGGCAAGGACCGGTGAAGCAGGAACCCGAGGTGGCACCGCGTAGCGGTGCGGACCGGAATCTCCTGTCCCCGGGCAGGGGAGGGCGTCAGTGCCGTGCCGCGATCGCGTCGCCCGCGGGCTCGGCGGCGTCGGCGATCTCGGCGATCCCGGCGATGTCGGCGACCATCCGTGCGCTGTCGGGTTCCCGCCCGGTGAACAGCCGGAACGCGTCGGCGGCCTGGAAGGCTGCCATGCCGCCGCCGTCGAGCGTGGCGCAGCCGAGCGCCCGTGCGGTGCGCAGCAGCTCGGTCTCCAGGGGGCGGTAGACCACCTCGGCGACCCACAGGCCGGGGTGCAGCAGCTCGGCCGGGAAGGGCAGGCCGGGGTGGGCGGCCATGCCGGTGGGGGTGGCGTGCACGAGGCCGTCGGCCCGGGTCAGCAGGTCCGGAAGCGCGTCGGGGGCCGCGGCGGCGGCGCGGTCCGCGCCGAAGTGGCGGCCCAGGGAGTCGGCGAGCGCGGCGGCCCGCTCGGGCAGTGCGTCGACGACGGTGACCCGCCCGGTCCCGAGCGTCAGGGTGGCGTGGGCGACGGCGGCGCCGGCGCCGCCCGCGCCGAGCTGCACCACGCGCTCCAGCGGGGCGTCGGGCAGGCCGCGCGCGAAGGAGGCGGCGAAGCCGGTGACGTCGGTGTTGTGGCCGGTGGCCCGGCCTCCTTCGAAGACGACGGTGTTGACCGCGCCGAGCGCTTCGGCCTGCGGGGAGAGGGCGTCCAGGTGTTCCAGGACGAGCTGCTTGCAGGGGTGGGTGATGTTGAGCCCGTCGAAGCCGAGGTCGCGGGCGGAGCGCACCAGGTCGCCGACCGCCTCGGGCGGGACGCCGAGGGTGTCGATGTCGATGAGCCGGTACAGCAGGCGCAGGCCCTGCCGGTCGGCCTCCCGCTCGTGCAGTGCCGGACTGAACGACGGGCCGATGCCGGAACCGATCAGTCCGACGAGATACGAGTCCTTGGCCACCGGGGTCCTCCTGAGCAGGTTCTGCTGGTCCTAATGTACGAACCGGTACGTTAGCTATATCAGCCCTTCCGTCTGTTCGGGAAGTCCCCGGCGGTGAACCCCGGCCGGGATCGACACCCCGGCCGGCGGCCCGGACCCCTGCTTCTACAATCACGAGCCAGGTACGCGCCCCCACGCCCGAAGGACCGTGATGACCAGCGTCGAGGAACCGGCACGACCCCGCGGGCGGATCCGTGACGCCGCACGCACCAAGGCCGAGATCCTCGACGTGGCCACGCGGGAGTTCGCCCGGGCCGGCTACGACGGGGCCCGCGTGGACGAGATCGCCGCACGCACCCGCACCACGAAGCGGATGATCTACTACTACTTCGGCGGCAAGGAACAGCTGTTCACGGCCGTGCTGGAGCGGGCCTACGGGGTGATCCGCGACGCCGAGCAGCAGCTGGACGTCGAGCACCTGGACCCGGTCGCGGCCATCCGGCGCCTGGCGGAGCTGACCTTCGACCACCACGAGCAGCACCCCGACTTCATCCGCCTGGTGAGCATCGAGAACATCCACGAGGCGGAGCACATCGCGGCCTCCGAGAAGCTGACGGCGATCGGCTCCCCGGCGCTGGACGTGATCCGCCGGATCCTCGCCTCCGGGCAGGAGTCCGGCCTGTTCACGGCCGACGTGGACGCCGTCGACCTGCACGCGATGATCAGCTCGTTCTGCTTCTTCCGGGTCGCCAACCGGCACACCTTCGGCGCCCTGTTCGGCCGCGATCTGGTCGACCCCGCCCGGCGCCGGCACTACCGCGCCATGCTGGGCGACATGGTCATCGCCTACCTGACGGCGGAGCGCGCGGAGGGCTGAACACCGGCCCGGATATCAGGCCGCCGGGCCGTGCGCCACCCCTTGACAGAATGGGAACACGGCTGCAGCATCCCTGCGCAACCACTGCTAACTAACCAGTGGGTTAATTATCTGGCTCGTGCCCTTGAAGGAGCCCCTCCGTGTCCGTCCCCGCCCCGCCCCCCGACGCCGCCACCCCGGCCGGCCAGCCGAAGAAGGCCGCCGCGGCCGCCTGGATCGGCAGCGCACTCGAGTACTACGACTTCTTCATCTACGGCAGCGCGGCCGCACTGATCTTCCCGAAGGTCTTCTTCGACTCCTCCGACCCGGCCACCGCGACCCTGCTGTCCCTGGCCACCTTCGGTGTCGCCTACGCCGCCCGCCCGGTCGGCGCGCTGTTCCTCGGTCACTTCGGCGACCGGCTGGGCCGCAAGAAGATCATGATCTTCACGCTGATGCTGATGGGCGTGTCGACGTTCCTGATCGGCTGTCTGCCCACCCGTGAACAGGTCGGCACACTCGCCCCGGTGCTGCTGGTGCTGTGCCGTGTGCTGCAGGGCATCTCCGCGGCCGGTGAGCAGGCCAGCGCCAGTTCGATGAGCCTGGAACACGCACCGGAGCACCGACGGGGCTTCTTCAGCAGTTTCACGCTCAGCGGCACTCAGGGCGGGCAGCTCATCGCCACGCTCGTGTTCATCCCGATCGCCGCGCTGCCCGAGAAGCAGTTGCTGTCCTGGGGCTGGCGGGTGCCGTTCTGGGCGAGTGTCCTGGTCGCCGTCGTCGCCTACCTGATCCGCCGCAGGCTGGACGAGACGCCGGCGTTCGCACAGCAGGCGGCCGGCGAGGGAGTGGTGAAGCTGCCGCTGGCCGTGCTGCTGCGCGAGCACTGGGCGGATGTGCTGCGGGTGATCGCGGGCGCGCTGGTCGCCTCGGTGAGCACCATCTTCACGGTGTGGGCGCTGGCGTACGCGACCAGTGACGCGGTCGGCATGTCCCGCTCGTCGATGCTGTGGGTCGGCGCGCTCGCCAACGTCGTCGCACTGGGCGCGATCCCGCTGTGGGCCACCCTGTCGGACCGTATCGGCCGGCGCCCGGTGTACCTGGTCGGCGCGGTGGGCAGCGCGGTGACCATGTTCCTGTACCTGTGGGCGATCTCCACGGGCTCCTACCCGCTGACGCTGCTCCTCGGGATCGTCACCTTCGGTGTCGTCTACAGCGCCGCGAACGGTGTGTGGCCCGCCTTCTACGGCGAGATGTTCTCCACCCGGGTCCGGCTGTCGGGCATGGCGATCGGTACCCAGATCGGCTTCGCGGTGGCCGGCTTCGCGGTCACCTTCGCCGCCGAGATCGCCGGCCCGGACGGCACCGGCTGGTCGGCGGTGGCCCTGTTCACGGCGGCCCTCTGCGTCCCGCCGGTGATCGCCGCCCTCTCGGCCCGCGAGACCCACAAGGTCCCGACGGAACTGCTCGGCGAGCGCGGCGGCCGGCGGTCGTCACAGCCGGAGACGGTCTCGGCCTGACCCTCGCCCGCAGACACCTGTCCCGCACCCGCGGCCCACGTCAGGGCCGCGGGTGCGGCGGTTCGTACGGTGTGCCCGCGCCTCAGCCGTCGCCCGCGCCCTTCGGGATGCCGTACGCCCGCTCCACTTTCAGCCGCAGCACCAGGCGCCGGTCGCGGACCATCGCGGCGCGGAAGTCGTCCCAGTCGGGGTGTTCGCCGTTGACGTCACGGTAGAGGCGGACCAGTTCCTCGACCGTCTCGTCGTGCGGGTCCTTCGCGACCGGTGAGAGGTCGGCGGTGCCCTCGGCGACCGTGTAGGCGCGGCGGTCCGGGCTCGTGACGTGGTACGAGGCACGCGGGTCCCGGCGCAGATTGCGGGTCTTGGCGCGGTCGTCGGTGATCGAGACGCGGATGACCCGCTCGTCCGGACGGTAGGCGTGGCTGACGTTCGACAGCTGGGGCCGTCCGTCCCGCTTGAGGGTCACCAGCACTCCGCCGTGCACCTCGGAGAGCAGCGTGAGCAGGGCGTCCTGTGCGGGGTCGTGCACTGTGTCCTGAGTCATACTCCGGTCAACCCTCCCGGCCCGGGCGCGCATTCCGCCGGCCACGCGACCATGGGGTCTCAGAGGGTGCGGGGCGGGGTGGCGACGACGACGTTCCGGGTGGACCCGAGCCGCGACCTGACCTTCCGGTTCATGACCCAGGTCCGCCCGAAGAGCTCGCTCAGGATCCACCCGGAGCTGAAACGGCTGGTGCACGAGGCGGTCAGGGGCTGAGCTCCCGGCAGGCCCGGTGGAAGGTGTCCAGGCAGCGGCCCCACGCCCCGCCCACCCCGTAGTCCAGCAGGAGGGGCAGCAGGGCGGCGGAGAAGTCGGTGCTGGACTCGCGGGGCAGCAGCGAGGGCAGGTTGTCGATGGCGATGAGGTCCAGCGGGGGCTCCTTGCGCAGGCGGCGCACCGGCTCGGCCCAGTCGGTGGTGCGGTCGTAGACCGGCAGCACGTTCAGCGGGGAACCCACGTCGCAGGTGACGTCGCACAGCGTGCGCAGCCGGCGGGCCGGGTCGTCGAGGTCCTCCTCCCGCAGGAAGGGCGGGACCGGACTGGTGGCGAGGACCGCGTTCACCATCACGTCGTGGTCCTTCAGGGCACGGTGGTCCAGGTCGCGGGTCTCGGCGAGGTCCCAGCAGGTCGGGTCGGTCCCGGCGGCGGCGAAGCCGACCCGGGCGCCCCGGCCGCTGCGGCCCAGGGCGCCGATCACCAGCGCCGTGAAGTCCTCGTCCCCGGCGGCGGGCCGCAGCGTCTCGTCCAGCTCCTCCTTCGAGGTGGGCGTCAGCGGCGCCACCAGCCGGCCGCGCTGCTGGAGCACCGCCAGGGCGGCGCCCAGATAGCCGGCCCAGAAGCCGAAGGCGACGAGCCGGCGCCCGCTGTCGTCCACCAGGTACTCCAGGTCGAGCAGCGCCCCTCCCCCGGCGACGAACCGCCGCAGCAGCTCGGCCGCCCCGGGCTGCCGCTTGTAGGCGTGCCCGAAGTAGATGTGGCGGTGGTGCAACTCGACCGGTTCGTCGGGGAGTTCCTTCAAACCGACGACGACCGCGTCCGGGGGCGCCGACACCCACGAGCCCGCGTCCGCCGTGCGGCAGCCGGCCGCCTCGTACTCCTCGACGGGGAAGATCCGCTGCGGGGACCTCTCGACGGTGAGCGTCACGCCCGCCTCGACCAGGCGCCGGGCGTCGGAGGGCACGATCGGGGTGCGGCGCTCGGTCGTACGGACCTCGTGGCGCAGCCACAGGTGCAGCTCGGTCATACCCACGAAGGGTACGCGGCCCGGGTAGGGGTCGCCTGCGACCGCGCCGACCCGGGTCCCCGCGTCAGGACAGGTGGGCCACCGCGTCCAGGTGGGGCAGGTGGTGGTCCAGCCGCTCCCGCTTGGTGCGCAGGTAGGTGATGTTGTTCTCGCACGGCGGGATCAGCAGCGGAACCTGCTCGGCCACCTGGATGCCGTGCCGCACCAGCGACTCGTGCTTGCGCGGGTTGTTGGACATCAGCCGCACCGAGCGCACGCCCAGGTCGCGCAGGATGCCGGCGGCGACGCCGTAGTCGCGGGCGTCCACGGGCAGGCCGAGGGCGAGGTTGGCCTCGACGGTGTCCAGGCCCTCCGCCTGCAGGGCCATCGCCCGCAACTTGGCGAGCAGACCTATGCCCCGGCCCTCATGCCCTCTCAAGTAGACGACGATGCCGCCGCCTTCGGCGACGACGGCGCGCAGGGCCGCGGCGAGCTGGTCGCCGCACTCGCAGTGCTGCGAGCCGAAGGCGTCCCCGGTCAGGCACTCCGAGTGCAGCCGGACCAGAACCCGGTCGGTGCCGATGTCCCCGTGGACCAGGGCCACTTGTTCGTCACCGCGGTCGTGGTCCATGTAGCCGACCGCCTCGAATTTCCCGTACACGGTGGGCAGAGGGGCATTCACGACGCGCTCCACGCCCGTGCGCCGGGGGGACTTCTTGCCGAGTACGCCGAGGTTTTCTGTCATGATCTGGATCCTAAACAGAGACGAAAGGCCGGAAAACAATGAGTGGTTCGGGAACGCGGCCGACGGCATATGGTGTGTTGCCGGCGGACACGACGCAAGACGTACGGACGCGGGGAGCGGACCTCTCACGACAGGTGGCGGTCCTGCCGGTGGGCAGTTTCGAGCAGCACGGCCCGTTCCTTCCGCTGGCGACCGACACGCTGATCGCCTGTGCCGTCGCCCGCCGGATCGCCGACGCGTACCCGGTGCACCTCCTCCCACCGGTGACGATCTCGTGCTCGCACGAGCACGCGGCCTGGCCGGGGACCGTCAGCATCTCTTCCGTGACCCTCCATTCGGTGGTGCGGGACATCGCGGACTCACTGCGCCGCTCCGGTGTCGAGGCCCTGGTGGTCGTCAACGGTCACGGCGGAAACTACGTACTGGGCAACGTGGTTCAGGAGTCCTCCGCGCACGGTGGGCGCATCGCGCTGTTCCCGGCCGTGGAGGACTGGGAGACGGCCCTCGAGCGGGCCGGGGTGCGCACCTCTCTGCTCACCGACATGCACGCGGGGGAAATCGAGACCTCCATTCTTCTGCACGCTCATCCGGAAATGGTCCGCGCCGGATACGAGGGCGCCGACCGTGTGGCGGACGACCGCCGTCATCTGCTCACCGCCGGAATGTCCGCCTATACCGAATCGGGCGTCATCGGCCGTCCTTCCCTGGGCTCCGCGGAAAAGGGGAAGGAACTGCTGGACAGCCTCACGGCTTCCTTCGCCCCGTATTTCTCGCTGCTCACGTCGGAGGACGGGAAACTGCCGGAGAGCGGGCGCGGGTAGTCGCCGTCGGGTGCGCCGTGGGAGGCCCGGTCGGGTCCCGGGGCCGTTTCGGCGGTGCGGGACCCGGCGCGCATCCCCGTGTACCAGCGGGCGACGAGGACGAGCGCGCCCGGCAGGCTGGCCACGAAGCTCAGCACCCCGTACACCACGGCCACGGCCAGTCCGGTGCTCGCGCCGAGCCCGGCCGCGCCGAACGCCCAGGCGGTGGCGCCTTCGCGGGGGCCGAACCCGCCGACGTTCAGCGGCAGTCCCATGGCGAGCAGCGCGAGGACCGCGAGCGGCAGCAGAACGAGCACCGGGCTGGTGGAGCCGGCGACGTGCGCGGCGACCACGAACATCGCGAGGTGCCCGGCCAGGACGACCAGCGAGGAGAGGGCGACGCCCGGCCCGTTGCGGCGGGACAGCAGTCCCTCGCGTGCCTCGCCGAGGGTACGGCGCAGGGCCCGGCCCCGGCGGGAGGGCGCCCGGTTCATGCGCAGGGCGAGGAAGACGGCGAACGCGCCGACGGCCGCGAGGGCGAGCGGCGGCGCGAGGTGCCGGGTCTCGTCGCGCACCGGCGACGGCAGGGTGAGCAGCACGGCGACACCGGTGACGGCGAGGGCGACCTGCCCGGCGACCCGTTCCAGGACCACGGTCCGCACGCCGCGTCCCATGTCACCGGCGCTCTGCCCGTGCCGCACCGCCCGGTGCACATCACCCAGTACCCCGCCGGGCAGCGCCGCGTTCAGGAACAGCGCACGGTAGTAGTCGGCCACGGCCGGGCCGAGCGGCAGCCGGATGCGCAGACCGCGGGCCACCAACTGCCAGCGCCAGGCGCTGAACACGGTGGTGACCAGGCCGATGCCCAGTGCCGTGAGCAGCGTGGGCGTGTCGATCCGGCGCAGCCCCTCCAGGAAGACGCCCGTGCCCAGCCGCCACACCAGGACGGCGAGGATGGCGACTCCGGCGACGGTGCCGAAGTGGGTGCGCACGGCCGGGGTGTTGAGACGGGAGAGCAGCGCGAGCAGCGTACGCCCGCGGCCGGACGTGCCGGTGGCACCGGATTCTCTCGCGTCGGCGCGCACGAGGGGCACGTCCACCGTCTGCACGCTCATGCGGCACCGCCGGTCGGCCGGGACAGCGCCAGCAGGTCGCTGTGGTGGACGACGACCCGCAACTCCCCGGCGGCGCAGGCCTCCAGGCGCTCGGCGAGGTAGCGGTCGGCGCGCGGCTTCAGTTCGGGACGCTGTTCGACGGCCGCGCCGACCCAGCCGCGCAGCCACTGGGCGGTCAGTTCGCGCTGGTCGGGGCCGAGCCGCCAGGGGCTCGGGTGTGTCCGTACGGTGGCGCCGTGCGCGGCGAAGGCCTCGCAGGCCACGTCGACCGCGTCGGGGCCGAGCAGGCCGGTGCGGCGCTGGTGGGCGTTGAACGCCTCGGTGATCTCGGCGTCCAGCGGGTCGGCCGGGGTGATCTCGACCCGGCCCGCCACCGACAGGGTCAGCAGCGCCGGGCAGCCGGCTCCGGCGCAGGCGGCGGCGAGGGTGTCGACCTCCTCGCGGGTGAGCACGTCCAGCAGGGCGGAAGCCGTCACCAGCGAGGCGCCGACCAGGGCGTCCGGGGTCAGCCGGGCCACGTCGCCGCGCCGTGTCTCCACGGTGACCCGGCTGCCGTCGGCGGCGGCGCGCGGGGAGGCGACGGCGGCGAAGTGCAGCAGGTAGGGGTCGCGGTCGTGCAGGATCCAGTGCTGGGCGCCGTCCAGCCGGGGGGCGAGCCAGCGGCCCATCGAGCCGGTGCCGCAGCCGAGGTCGTGCACGACGAGTCCGCCGTGCCGGCCCGGCAGGTTGGCGAGCCTGATCCGCAGCGGATCGAGCAGGTCGGTCGCCCGCGCGGCGGCGTCGGCCACCTCCCTGAGCTGCAGCCACTCGGGGGCGTACCGGGGCGGCTCCTCGGTCTCGCCCTCCCGGAGCCGCACGGTGGTCCGCTCCCCGGGCCGCTGCGCGGGCCCGGCGCCCGGGATCACCTCCGGGTCCCCGGAACCGGCGCCGACCACGATGTGGGGCTCGCGGCCGGCGCCGGGGACTGTGGGGTGGGGCGCCGGGGAGGCGGTGCTCTGCGGGGTGTGCTGCGGGAGAACGGTGACTTCGGCCATGGCCGGCGGTTCCTTTCCTGCGGTCCGGGGCACCACCGGGGCCGGCTGTCCCGGAGCGGCCGTACCTGCCGTCTCCGTCGCGTCACGCCGCACACCGCCCGCCGCCTCCGCGGCGTCGCGCGGGCCCGGCTGGGACGGGATTCCGCCGGTCGGGCGGTCGGTCCCCGTGGAGGTCGTCGTCTTCCTCATGCCGCCCTCCGGGGTTCCTCCGGCAGTCGGCCGAGGACGCCGGCCAGGCTGCGGGCGGTGTTCGCCCAGCCGTCGAGCGCGGCGCGGCGGCCCCGGGCGGCGGCCTTGAGGCGGCGGCGTACGTCGGCCTCGCCGAACCAGCCGCGCAGTTCGGCGGCGAGGGCGGCGGGGTCCTCCGGCGGTACGAGGATGCCGGGCACGCCCCCGTCGGGGGCGCGACCGACCGCCTCGGGGACGCCGCCGACATCCGTGGCGAGCACGGGGATGCCGCGCGCCAGGGCCTCGGTGACCGCCATGCCGTACGTCTCGGCGTAGGAGGCGAGGACCATGAGGTCGGCGGCGGCGTAGCTGGCGTCGAGTTCGGCTCCGGCCTGCGGTCCGGCCAGGTGGAAACGGTCCTGCAGGCCGTACTTCCCGATCAGGTCGCGCAACTCGGCGACATAGGCCGGTTCCTGGGTGAGCGCGCCGACGCAGGTGCAGGTCCACGGCAGGTCGGTGACCGCGGCCAGCGCCTCCACCAGCCGGTGCTGCCCCTTGCGCGGGGTGACCGCGGCGACGCACAGCAGCCGCGAGACCCCGTCGGTGCCGGGGGCGAGCGGCGCGATGTCGGCGCCGGGGGTGGCGACGTGCACCCGGTCGGGGGCGAGCCCGTGGTGGGAGACGAGCCGGCGGACGGCCCAGTCGCTGGTGGCGACGACGGCGGGCACCGCCCGCAGCACCTCGCGTTCGCGCGCGTCCAGCTCCGCCGCCACGGCCGGGTCGAGCCCGGTCTCGTCACCGAGCGGCAGGTGCACGAGGACGGCCATGCGCAGCCGCTCGGTCTCCGGTACGACGATCTCGGGGACGCCGCAGGCGACCAGCCCGTCGAGGAGGACGACGGCGCCGTCCGGCAACTCCCGTAGAACGCGAGCGAGTTCACTGCGGGCCTGGGCTCCCGGCCGGGGCCAGTGGCCGTCCACGGCGTACGGCTGGACCTGCCAGCCGAAGCCGGGCAGGTCGAGGGTGACGCGGCGGTCGTAGGCGTTGCCGCCGCTCGGCGTGGCCGGGTCGTCGACACCGCCCGGCAGGACGAAGTGCACGGTGCGCAGGGACATGGGGATGATCCCGAAGTTCTCCGAAGTCGTGCGCTGGGCGGGCACGTAGGCGAGGGACGGGCCCCGGCGGATGGTCGTGGCGGTCGGCTCGGTCACAGCGCACGCTCGTAACTCGCCCACGCGATGTGCGACTCGTGGAGCGTGACGGTGAGGCCGGCCAGGCCCTTGGCGTTCTCACCCAGGGCGCCCTTGTGGACGCGCTCGGCGAGCCGGTCGGCGATGACCTTGGCCAGGAACTCCGTGGAGGTGTTGATCCCGGCGAAGTCGGGTTCGCTGTCGAGGTTGCGGTAGTTCAGCTCGCTCACGACCGCGCCCAGCTCCTGCGTGGCCAGGCCGATGTCGACGACGATGTTGTCGTCGTCCAGCTGCTCGCGCCGGAAGGTGGCGTCCACGAGGAACGTGGCTCCGTGCAGCCGCTGCGCGGGCCCGAAGACCTCGCCACGGAAGCTGTGGGCGATCATGATGTGATCGCGGACGGTGATGCTGAACAACGGACGACCCTCCAGGTGCGGCGCGTCTGGTCCTCCGGCTGATCCCCGCCGGTGGATGCCGTGTAGTACGGCTCTCCGCTTCCCGTTGTTCAGTCGCTTCTCACTCTTTTCTGAGGTCAGACACCCCATGTCGTACCGCGTTGAACGAGCGGCCGCGGTCATTCGTGTACCTGACCCGATGGCACAGCGCCGGGATCTCCCCGGAGGCGAGCTTCGGCATGACCTCCGGCAGTTCCTCGAACGCGCTCTCCCCGGTGATGAGGGCGTCCAGCGCGGGGTCGGCGAGCAGGTCGAGGGCGAGGGCCAGCCGGTCGGCGTAGCCGCGGCCGGCGCGGCGGGCCGGGGAGACGGCGCCGACCTGGCTGCTGCGGATGACCAGCCGGCGGGAGTGGAAGGCCTCGCCGAGCGGGAGGGCGACGCGCCGGTCGCCGTACCAGCTCAGTTCGAGGACGGTGCCCTCGGCGGTGAGCAGTTCCAGCGCGCGGGTGAGTCCCTGCTCGGTGGCGCTGGCGTGCACGACGAGGTCGCACTCGCCGAGCGCGTCGGCGGGCAGCGCGAAGCCGACGCCGAGCGCGTCGGCGACCTCGGCGCGGGCGGGGTCGGCGTCCACCAACTGCACGCGCACGCCGGGGAACCGGGCCAGCAGGGCGGCCACCGAGCAGCCGACCATGCCCCCGCCGACCACGGCGATCCGGTCGCCGACCAGGGGGGCGGCGTCCCACAGCGCGTTGACGGCGGTCTCGACGGTGCCGGCGAGCACGGCCCGCCCGGCCGGCACGTTCTCCGGCACGCGGGTCACGGCGCTCGCCGGGACGACGTAGCGGCTCTGGTGCGGGTGGAGGCAGAAGACGGTCTGCCCGGCCAGCTCCCCAGGGCCCTCCTCCACCACACCGACGCTGAGGTAGCCGTACTTCACCGGCCCCGGGAAGTCGCCCTCCTGGAACGGCGCCCGCATGGCGGTGTGTTGGCTCTCGGGCACCTGTCCCCGGAACACCAGCGTCTCCGTGCCGCGGCTGACTCCGGAGTACAGCGCCCGGACGACCACGTCGCCCTCCGCCGGTTCCGGGAGGTCCACCTGGCGTATTTCGCCATGGCCCGGCGAGTTGAGCCAGAAGGCACGGGCGGAGCTTTTCATCAGGAGTCCTCCTGAACGATCGGGAAGTTGTTCACGTACCGAGGTGTGCACAGGCCGCGCACAACGTACGCGGCGATGATCGACTCTGTCACTCGGCCGGAGGGTGTTCCGTGGCCCTGAACAACCATTACGACGCGAGGCTGGTCCAGCAGGAGACCGCGGTGGGAGCGGGCGTACAGATCCTGTTGCTGGCCCTGCTCGGCACGGCGATCGGCATGGGACCGGCGGGCTGGGTGACCGGCCTGGTCTTCGCCATCGCAACCTGGGCGGTGCTCTCCCGGGCACTGCACCGGTCGCGGCTGCGCTCCTTCGGCGCGGCGAACCGGGTCACCCTGGGCCGGGCCACTCTCGTCGGCGGTGTGACGGCGCTGGTCGCGGACTCCTTCGTGAGCGCACCGCCGGTGTCGCTGCTGGTGGGCCTGACGGCGGTGGCGCTGATCCTGGACGGCGTGGACGGCAAGGTGGCCCGCCGCACGGGCACCTCCACCGCGCTCGGCGCCCGTTTCGACATGGAGGTCGACGCGTTCCTGATCCTGGTGCTCAGCGTGTACGTCTCGATGAGTCTCGGCCCGTGGGTGCTGCTGATCGGCGGCATGCGGTACGCCTTCGTCGCCGCCGCCCGCGTACTGCCCTGGCTGAACGCGCCGCTGCCGCCGAGCACCGCGCGCAAGACGGTCGCCGCGCTCCAGGGCGTCTGCCTGCTGCTGGCCGGCTCCGGCCTGCTGCCCCTGGTGGCCGACTTCGCTGTGGCGCTGGGGGCGTTGGGCCTGCTGGTGTGGTCGTTCGGACGGGACGTGCTGTGGCTGTGGCGGACGGAGCGGGTGCGGTCGGCTGCCGCCGCCGAGGCCGGCACGGTGCGGGAGGCCCCCGTCACGAAGCCCGTCGCGGCCCCCGTCGGGGAACCCGTCAAGGCGATGCTGGGGGCCGCGCGGGCGGCGTGACGTTCCGCGACGCGGGAGGGCCGGGCCCGGATCACGGGGGATGTGATCCGGGCCGTTTCCGTATCACACAACACACGCGACGCGGCGCGCGCCGACGTCCGACGGTGGGCCATCCACCCATTCGTGACCTCCCCTCCACCTGCATCCATTACGGTGACGACTGGCACACAATGCCGCTGATCAGCCGACCCGCCAGAACGGAACCCGAGGAAGCACGTGCCGACCACTCCGCTGAGTCCCGAGGACCCCGTTGCGTTGGGCGACTTCGAACTCCTGGGCCGGATCGGCCAGGGAGGCATGGGTCAGGTCTTCCTCGGGGAGTCACTGGGCGGCGAGCCGGCCGCAGTGAAGGTCATCAAGCCCTCGGTGGTGGACTCGCAGTCCCGGCAGCGGTTCGCGCAGGAGATCGAGGTGCTCAAGACCATCTGGGGTCCGCGCATCGCGGCCTTCCTGGGGGCCGACCCGGAAGCGGAGCGGCCGTGGCTGGCCACCGAGTACGTCGACGGACCGGACCTCGCCCGTCACGTGACGGAGCGCGGACCGCTCCCGTCGGTACTCGCCGCCGCGCTCGGTGCGATCCTCGCCGAGGCCCTGGCGGCCGTGCACACGCAGGGCCTGCTGCACCGCGACCTCAAACCGGCGAACATCCTCCTCGGCCCCAACGGCCCGAAGATCATCGACTTCGGCCTGGCCGCCTTCACCGAGTCGCACGTGTCACTCACCGCCCCCGACCAGGTGGTCGGCACCCCGGTCTGCATGGCCCCGGAGCAGGCGGCCGGTGAGAAGCCGCTGACGCCCGCCGTGGACGTCTACGCGCTCGGCGCGGTGCTGCTCTTCGCCTCGACCGGCCACTACCCGTACCAGGCGGCGACGCCCTACATGGTCTTCCACCTGGTCACCGACCCCGACGCGGCCCCGGACCTCTCCGACGCCCCCGCCGACCTGGTACCGCTGCTGACGGACATGCTCGCCCACCGCGCCCAGGACCGCCCGTCGCTGCACGAGGTCGTGCAGCGGTGCCGTGCGGCCGTCGAGGCCCACGGCCTGAAGATCGCCCAGGCGCGCCGCCGGCTCACCGCCCACACCGCGCGGCAGCACAGCCCGGCCGTGCCGCCGGCCGTACCCGCCTCGCCGGCCGCACCGTCGCCCACCGTGCCCTTCACGGCCCCCGCCACGGCGATCGCCCCGGCCGCCTCGACCGCTTCGACCGCTTCGACCGCGCAGGAGCCGTCGCCTCCCGCCGGTGACGTGACGCCGACGCCGATACCCATGCACCCGGCACCGCCCGTGGCCGCCAAGGCGACCGAACCCCCGGCACCCGCCCCGGCCGCACCCGGCGACACCACGCACGGCACCCACGGGGAGCACCCGGCGCCGGGCCGTCCCGCGACGTCACCCCGGCACCGCCAGGACCCGTCGCGCACCCTGCTCCACTCCGTCCAGGCCCGTAAAACGGCCGAGCGCATCCGGGCCGCGTACGCGGCGGGAGCACCGTTCGCCCCGAGCCGGACCGCCTGACCATGGCACGGCACCTCCCTTGCCCCGCGCCCTCCCCGGCCGCACGGTGGCACCACCGCCGAACCGGACGCAGCACCGCCCAGCACCTCGACATGACGATCCAGGAGGCATCCGAGTGACCGCCGACCTCGCAACGGCCCCCGCGACGAGCGACCAGGACGCCCAGTTCCCGCCGGGCGCCCAGATCCTCGTGCGCGACGAGGTGTGGCTGGTGCGCAACGCGACGCGGACCGAGCACGACGGCGCCCGCATCGAGGCCGTCGGCGCCTCGGACTTCGTGCGCGACCAGGAGGCGGTGTTCTTCACCGGTCTTGACCGGATCGAACTGCTCGACCCGCGGCGGACGCGCCTGGTGCGGGACGACTCGCCGAACTTCCGCCGCTCGCGCCTCTTCCTGGAGGCGGTCCTGCGCAAGACACCGCTGCCGCAGGCCGAGCGCGGCCTGGCGCTCGCGGACTCCTTCCTCCTGGACTCCCTCCCCTATCAGCAGCGTCCCGCCCAACTCGCCTTGTCGGGCCGCAACCTGCGCCCCCGCATGCTCATCGCGGACGTCGTCGGTCTCGGCAAGACCCTGGAGATCGGCCTCACCCTCGCCGAGCTGATCCGCCGCGGCCGCGGCGAGCGCATCCTCGTCGTCACCCCGCAGCACGTCCTGGAGCAGTTCCAGCACGAGCTGTGGACGCGGTTCGCGATCCCACTGGTGCGCCTGGACTCGGTGGGCATCGAGCGGATCCAGCGGGAGATCCCCGCGGGCCGCAACCCGTTCACGTACTTCAAGCGCGTCATCGTCTCCATCGACACGCTCAAGAACACCGACCAGTACAAGCACCACCTGGAGCGGATCACCTGGGACGCGGTCGTCATCGACGAGTCGCACAACCTCATCAACAAGGGCTCCCTGCGCAACCAGTTGGCCCGCACGCTGGCCCCGCACACCGACGCCCTCCTGCTGGCCTCCGCGACCCCGCACAACGGTGACGCCCGCTCCTTCGCCGAGCTGATCTCCCTGCTCGACCCGGCCGCGATCCGCGACCCGGAGCACTACCGCGCCGAGGACATCAAGCACCTGTTCATCCGCCGCACCAAGGTCAGCCCCGAGGTGCGCGAGCAGATGAAGGGCCAGTGGGCGGACCGCGGCCCCTCCCGCTCGATCCGGGTGACGGCCACGCCCGCCGAGGAGAAGATCTTCGAGGAGCTGGCCGCGGTCTGGCTGCCGTCCGACGGTTCCAAGTCGGTCAGTGACGTCCCCCTGTTCCCGTACACGCTGCTGAAGTCCTTCCTCTCCTCCCACGCGGCGCTGAAGGCCACGGTCACCACGCGCATCAAGACGCTGGAGAAGAAGGACGCCCCGGAGTCGACGGCCGCCGAACGCGCGGCCCTTCACCGGCTCCTGGAGCTGGCCTCGGGCATGACGGAGACGGACTCGGGCAAGTTCGGGGCCCTGCTGGAGCAACTGCGGGAGATCGGGGTCGGGCCGAAGTCCGACACCCGGGTCGTGGTCTTCTCCGAGCGGGTGCAGACCCTGGAGTGGCTGGCGCGGACCGTGCCGCAGGCCCT
This sequence comes from Streptomyces sp. JNUCC 63, assembly GCF_054366325.1. Classification (NCBI taxonomy): domain Bacteria; kingdom Bacillati; phylum Actinomycetota; class Actinomycetes; order Kitasatosporales; family Streptomycetaceae; genus Streptomyces; species Streptomyces sp. JNUCC 63. The sequence goes on from NZ_CM135963.1 coordinate 1,161,699, forward strand.
CGGGTTCAAGGGAAAGGCCGCCCAGGAGGCGGCCCGGGTCATGCACGGCGGCCTGTCCGACGAGCAGCAGATGCAGTGCGTGGAGGACTTCGGCCTCGCGGACACGCCCGTACGGATCCTGTTCACCGGCGACGTCGCCTCCGAGGGCGTCAACCTGCACCGCCAGTGCCACCAGCTCGTCCACTACGACGTGCCCTGGTCGCTCATCCGCATCGAGCAGCGCAACGGCCGCATCGACCGCTACGGGCAGGCGCACCAGCCGCAGTTCCGGGCGCTGATCCTGACCAGCGCGGTCGACGGAGCCAAGGACGACACGCTCGTCGCGGAACGCCTGCTGGAGCGCGAGGCCCAGGCCCACCAGTCGCTGGGTACGGCCGAGGCGGTGTCCGGCCTCTACCGGGCGGAGGCCGAGGAGAAGTCCCTCATCCAGGACCTGCTGCGGGGCCGCACCGTGGACGAGTCTCTGGACACAGACCGCACCTCTGGTGCCGGCCCCGACGAGGCCGTGGACGACTTCCTCGCCGACTTCTTCGGCGCCGTCAACGAGGAACCGGAGGAGGACGCCGCCACGGACGCGGGCGGCGGCGACGACACCGGGGCGGTGCCCAGGGCGCACGTGCCCCGCCTGTTCGCCTCCACCCGCGAGTTCCTGGACGAGGCGCTGCGCGAGGTCTACCCGGACGCCCACGACCGGCTGGACCTGTCCGCCGACCCCGAGACCGGCCTGCTCTCCTTCGTCCCGCCCTCCGACCTGGTCCACCGCCTCAAGGCGCTGCCCCCGGACTACGTCCGCGAGCAGGGCCTGCGCGACCGCCTGAAGGTCACCTTCAACCGGCGGCTCGCCGACCACAGCCTCACGCGTGCCCGTGCCTCGGCGACGTCCAGCTGGCCCGACATCTCCCTGCTGACCGACCTCCATCCGGTCATGGAGTGGCTCACGGACAAGGTCCTGGTCCGCCTGGACCGCCAGGAGGCCCCGGTGCTGACGGCCGACGTGTCCCGGCCCACGTACCTCGTCCAGGGCATCTACTCCAACGCGCTCGGCCGCCCGACCGTCGTCAAGTGGATGGCGGTCACCACGGACGGCGAGGTCGACGACGACATGGTGGCGGTACTGCGCCGCGCGAAGGTCGGCCCGACGATGGCGAACCCGGACCTCGCCCACGACACGACCCGCCTCGCCGAGGCGATCCCCGGCGTCCTGGACACCGCGGAGGCGTTCCTGGAGCAGCACCGCGAGGCGTGGGACGAACCGCTGAGGGCCCCCATCGAGGAGTACAAGACCCGCCTGGGCTCGTGGGAGCAGCCGACGCTGACGAGCGGCGGCTCCGCGCCCACCGGCACCCGCGAACGCCTCGCCTCCCTCGCGGACTCCCTCCTCACCACCGGCCGCCCGATGCTGCGCGTACTCGCCGTCCTCGCCCCGGCCCACGCCGCCTGACCGAATCACCCAGAGGTTCACCACGATGACGTTCGACTCCCTGGTCAACCGCGGCGACTACTTCTCCGCGCACTACCTCGCCGAGGTCCTCCCCAAGGACCTCAAGTCCGGTCTGCTCGCCCAGTGGAAGCAGCGCGAGGAGGACGCCGCCGGCGCCGAGCGGCCCGAGGGCGCGCTGCCGGTCACCCCGCGCGCGGGCCTGCGAGCGCTGCGCCGCCCGTACTTCGCGGCCCGCTCGTACTTCACGATGGACGAGGAGCGGGCGGCGACCGGCGACGACGCCGTGACGTACGACGCCCCCGAGTGGCGCGACCGCGTCCGCGCGCTCAACGCGGAGGTGCTGCGCGCCCTCGGCTTCGACGCCAAGCCGGGCACGCTCACCGTCGTCCGCGCCGACCAGTCGTACGAGGTGACCGTCGCGCACACGGAGAAGGATCTCGTCGCCCTGGACTGCGGCTGGTCCGCCGAGCCCGACGACGCACTGGACCCCGATGGCGCGGGCCGCCTCCTGGACGAGCTGCGCCTGGACGGCCAGCACACCGTCACCACCGGCTCCAAGCTCGCCTCCTTCCTGTTCGCCTGCGAGGACGCCCCCCGCTACGTCCTGCTGCTGGTCGGCGGCGTCGTCGTGCTCGCCGACCGGGCCGCCTGGGGCGAGGGCCGCTACCTGGCGGTGTCGCTGGACACGGCGCTGGAGCGCAACGACACCAAGGCGGGCGGCGAACTCGACACGGTGGCCGCCCTGTTCGGCGCCGACTCGCTGCGCACCCCGGAGGAGGGCGGCGAGAACCCCCTCGCCACACTCGTCGACAAGTCGACGAAGCACGCGGTGGGCGTCTCCAGCGAACTGCGCGACGGCCTGCGGCTGAGCGTCGAACTCATCGCCAACGAGGTCCTGGACCGGCTCCGCGAGGCCGGCGTCCGCCCCGAGCAGGTCAAGGAACTCCCCGAGCTGGGCCGCCAGTTGACCCGCGAGTCGCTGCGCTACCTGTACCGCATCCTGTTCCTGCTGTACGCGGAGGCCCGTCCCGAGCTGGGCATCCTGCCCTCGGACTACCCCGAGTACCAGATGGGCTACGGCCTGGGCCGCCTCGGCGAGCTGATCGCCGAGCGCGACCTGATCGACGAGAAGTCCCGCAAGGGCTTCTACCTGTACGAGTCGCTGGACCTGCTGTTCCGCAAGGTCCAGGAGGGCTACCGCCCGCGCCGCACGCACGGTGTGGACGCGGAGCCGGCCGAGGCCGTGACCGCGAAGACCTCCGAGGACCTGGGCCTGCGCTTCGAACCGCTGCACTCCAAGCTGTTCGAGCCGGACGCGATCCGGCTGATCGGCCGAAACGCCGTCCCCGACCCGCGCGTCGACACCGAGGCCGAGGCCGCCGGTGCCGAGGGTGGGGAGCGCTTCATCGACACCCGGCTGCGCAACGAGACGCTGTACCGGGTGCTGCGCCTGCTGATGCTGACCCGCGGCAAGAAGCGCGAGCGCGGCGGCTTCATCTCCTACGCCCAGCTCGGCATCAACCAGCTCGGCGCCGTGTACGAGGGCCTGATGTCCTACTCGGGCTTCGTCGCGGGCGAGGAGCTGTACGAGGTCGCGAAGAACGGCGACCCGAAGGACGGCTCCTGGCTGATCCCGGCGACCAAGGCCGACGAGTACCCCGACGAGGTGTTCGTCCGGCACAAGGACGAGGACACCGGCGAGGAGCGGCGCGTGCGGTACGCGCCGGGCGCGTTCGTGTACCGCCTGTCGGGGCGTGACCGCCAGACCTCGGCCTCGTACTACACCCCCGAGTCGCTGACCCGCGTGACGGTCCAGCTCGCGTTGCAGCACCGCCTGGACCAGGACGACACGGTCACCGAGGCGCGCGAGCTGCTGGACTGGAAGATCTGCGAGCCGGCGCTCGGCTCGGGCGCGTTCCTCAACGAGGCGATCAACCAGGTCGCGGCGGAGTACCTGCGGCGCCGCCAGGACGAGCTGGGCGTCGCCATCGACACCGAGAAGTACGCGGTCGAACTCCAGAAGGCCAAGGCGTACATCGCGCTGCACAACTCCTACGGCGTCGACCTCAACGACACGGCGGTGGAGCTGGCGGAGGTGTCGCTGTGGCTGAACACCATGCACCCCGGCATGGAGGCCCCGTGGTTCGGCCTGCACCTGCGGCGCGGCAACTCGCTGATCGGCGGGCGGCGGGAGATCTATCCGGCGGAGAAGCTGAAGAAGGGCGGCTGGCTCGGTACGACTCCGGAACGCTTCCCGCTGTCGGAGGCTCTGGCGGGCACCCCGCTGCCCGAGGGCGCGGTGCACCACTTCCTCCTCCCGGCGAAGGAGTGGGGCGCGGTCGCTACCGAGAAGGAGGCCAAGGCGCTGGCCCCGGAGGAGGCGAAGGCGCTCGCGGCCTGGCGCAAGGCCATCACCAAGTCCCCCAACGCCACGCAGACCAAGCGGCTCCAGGGCCTGGCGCGGCGGGCGGAGTACCTGTGGGGGCTGGTCGTCCGCCGGCTGGAGATCTCCGAGCGGGAGATCTCGCGACGGATCGACGTGTGGGGCGCGGAGGACGGCTGGCTGCGCTCGCCCGAGGTCGCGGTCCCGAGGGAGAAAGTCAAGGCGGACCTGGAGGCGGTCGACACCCCGTACTGGCGTCTGAAGACGCTGATGGACGCGTGGTGCGCGCTGTGGTTCTGGCCGGTGCAGGAGGCCGTGCTGCTGGACGGTTCGCACGAGTCGTACGCGCGGGCGGCGGAGGTCGCCTCGCAGTCGGCGGGGTGGACCGTGTCGACGGCCCCGGTTCCGGCTCAGTCGGGTGCGCCCGCGCGGGAGACGTACGAGTCGGAAGACCTGTTCGGCGACGTCCAGGTCGTCGAGGTCAAGTCGAAAAGCGCGCGGGGCGGAAGCCGCAAGGAACAGATCCGGGGCGAGCGCCGCCCGGTGATCGCGTTGGCCTCGCTGGACGACTGGCTGGACTTCGCCGAGTCCCTGCTGGGCACGCAGGACGTGGCCGCGGACTCGCTGGTGGCCCAGTTCGACACCCTGGATGAACTGGAGCGGTACGAGGACGAGTTGCCCGAATGGATGGGCATGGAGCGGTTCACCTCGCTGGAGTCGCGGTATCCGTGGGCGGGGGTTGCTCGGGATGTGGCGGAGCGGCAGGGGTTCTTCCACTGGGAGTTGGAGTACGCAGCCGTCTTCGCGGGGCAGGGTGGGTTCGATCTGCAGGTGGGGAATCCGCCTTGGGTTCGACCTCGGTGGCAGGAGGACCAGGTCCTGGCGGAACTGGAGCCGTGGTTCACACTGGCGGACAAACCGAGTCCAGCGGAATGGCGCCTCCGCAAGGAAGAGGTGCTGAGCACTCGTGCGGAATGTCAGGGCTTCCTCCTCGACGAGCTGGCCGCCCATGCGGGGGCCGTCGCCGTGCTGGGCAGTCCCACCGTGTACCCGCTCCTACTTGGTACCCAGGGCGACCTGTACCGAGCCTTCATGGCTCAGGTGTGGCAGCACATCGCAGAGCACGGTAGCGCAGGCCTGATCCACCCGGACACGCACTTCGGAGGCGTGCGCGAGGGCGTCCTCCGGGCCTCAGCGTACCGGCATCTCCGGATCCACGCGCATTTTGTGAACTCGGCGAACTGGGCGTTCGAAGACCTTGATCGCGCACAGGAATTCGGAATGCACATCTATGGAACATCACAGGAGCCAGACTTCCTACATCTCAGCGAGCTCCGCGACGCCGAGGTCCTGCCTAGCTCGCTGATCCACGACGGACAGGGTGCAACGCCCGGCATCAAGCACAACGGTTCATGGGACATCCGACCGCACCACAAGCGCGTGGTGCATGTGAACACTGCACTGCTGGCCAGTTGGCAGGCCCTGACGGGCTCAACAGGTGGAGCAGCACAGGCCCCTCTGCTGTACCCGGTTCTCGTTGGCGAGCAAGGGGCGATCGAGGCACTGGCCGCCTATGGCAACAGCCTGGCCGACTACCGGCCGATGATTTCAAGTGGATACCATGAAGCTGGCGCCAAGAAGGACGGGCTGATCCGTTGGGGCAACCAGGCCGTCCCTCAGCTCGCAGATGTCATCCTCCAGGGGCCGCACTTCGCGGCAGCGCTCCCCTTCTCCAAGGAGCCGCGGATCCCCTGCCGAAGCAACCGAGACTGGGACTCGACCGCACCAACAGACCTGCCCGGCTCCCACATCCCGGTAACCAATTACGTTCGGGCTGCCGATGAGCAGACATACCGAGCCGCCCAGGATCTATGGCGCGGCAAGCCGTACACCTACCATTTCCGTCTTGCATGGCGCGAGATGATCCCGTTTCACGGTAGTCGCAGCTTGCAGGCCGCCCTACTCCCGCCCGGCCCAGCTCATATCCATGCCGTGCGGAGCATGGCGCTTGAAAGTAACCAACTTACGACCCTCAACGCAGGATTCTGGGCAGCGCTCCCCTTGGACTACCTGCTGCGCATCACCGGTCGCGGGCACCTTGACGTCACCGACGCCCGCAAGATGCCTGCCCCTGCCCTGAACCACCCCCTCGCCCCCTCCCTCCTCCTCCGCACCCTCCGCTTGAACACCCTCACCACCCACTACGCCCTCCTCTGGGAGGAGCTGTTCGACCCTCGCTGGGCGGGCTACGAGGACTGGGCCAACCCCCACTGGCCTCACCTGAAGCCCCTCGCCGCCAGCCTCACCCCCACCTGGGAGTACGGCACTCCCCTCCGCACCGAGTACGAGCGCCGTGCCGCGCTCGTCGAGCTCGACGCCCTCGTTTCCGTCTGGCTCGGCATCACTGCCGACCAACTCGTCGCCATCTTCAAGTCGCGCTACCCGCAGTTGTACGACTACGAGTCGGCCACCTACTTCGACGCAAACGGCCGCAAGATCGCGGGCGACTTCAACACCTACGGCCATGGCCAGACCAAGCAGGACTACTTCGATCTCCTCGCCCACCTGGAGAACCCGGCCACCACCCCGCCCCCCGCCGGCTACACCGCCCCCTTCTACAAGGCCGACCGCGAAGCCGAGATGCGCGCCGCCCATGCCCACTTCCAAGCTCGCCTAGACAAGGAGATCGCCACTGGCCGCTGGACCCCACCGGGGCGCCATGAGGCCTGAGTACCACTCCTCATAGCGCAGGTCGGCGCTTCCTATAATGAAGCGCCGACCTCGCGTGCCACTGTCTGCCTCGCACGACCGACCGTGGAACGGCCAGCTCACATCGCGTCGAGCAATGCAGACCACGCCAGTGAGCCAAGACTCAGCACAGGCCCACTCGTCACCGCCTGCTTCGAGTCCCGCACACGAACGACGCCGCCAGCGACAGCGACCTCCACGCACTCGCCACCCTCGCCGCTGCTGTAGGTGCTCTTGCGCCAGACCAGTTCACCGTTCGCCTTAGCTTCGTCCACGGCGTTCATCTCTCTCCCAGTAGCTTCTCGATCAGTTGCAACGACTCACGCGGCGTCAGTGCCTGCGCTCGAAGGATGCCGTACTGCTCCTCGTGCTCACGCACCGAACTCCGCTCGTGGAGTAGGCGGCTTTCTTTCTGTACCTCTACATAGGCGATCCTCTGGCCTTTGACCGTCTCGATCAAGGTGAACGGTCCAGCCAGCGCCGCATGTTCACTGACCTCGGTCGGCATGATCTGAATCTCGACGTTCCGGCTCCGCCCTCGGAGGGCGGTTTCCTCCAACTGCCCACGCCACACGCCCCACCCACCGATCGGCCGCCGTAGAAGCGACTCTTCGATCACGAAGCTGATCGTCGGCAGGGGCTTTCGGTCGAAGATCTCCTGCCGTGCGAGACGAGCCGCCACCCGCTCGGAGATAACTCTCTCGTCCAGAAGAGGGCGCCGCGCGTCGAACACCGCCCGCGCATACTCCTCCGTCTGCAACAGCCCCGGCACGGCCTGGTTGGCATAGACATGCAGCTCAACCGCCTCCCCCTCCAGCTTCGCCGCATCCCGGAAGAAGGCGGGGTACCGGGCCCGCGCCACCTCCTCCTTCATCACCGTCAGCAGACCGCCGGCCTCCAGCACCGCGTCCGCCCGCTCGATGAACTCCGGTCTCGGGATTCGCCGCCCCAGCTCCACCGACGCGATCATGTCCTCGCCGTACCCGAGCCTCGCGCCCAGCTCCGCCCGTGTCAGCCCCCGACTCGTCCTCAGCAGCCGCACCTGCTGCCCGAAACACCGCAGGATGCCCGTCTCGCCCTCGCCGTTCCCCGTCAACGGTGCCCTCTCACCTCACCCCGCCCACGCGGAGGCGCCGCTGCGGAACCCCGCCGCACGGCGCGCGACCTTCACTCCGGGCCCACCCTAGGGACACGCACCGTAGCTTTCGTGCCACTTCGGGCGGCTTCCCTCGTACCGCGTACGGGGAAAGCCGCCCTCCCCGCGTACAGCACCCTCGGGTGCGCACACCCCGCCAAGGATCCGCCCTCACCCGCCCGTCCACGAGAATGCGGCACCGGTCCCCCCGACGCGGGTACATCACGGGGTGCCCTCGGCAGTGCGCCGACCTCCTGGACGACATCGATGACGGCACTGTCCGGCCGGACGGCGAGGAGACCACCGATCCGCGTATCGGCCAGGACACGGCACGCCACCGGATTGCCGAAGATGATGTTGGTGACGCCGAGTTCCTCGCGAAGCCCTCTATGCTCGCGAGGCAGTTGGTATGAACAGTCCATTGGGGGGCGGAACCGCATGGCCGACGAGATCAAGTACGAGTACAAGACCGTGCGGACAGTTCGCGGGACCGACGGCTTGGTGATCTCGAAGATGCAGAAGGACGGCTGGGAGCTCGTGGAACAGGCCCAGGGCGCCCTTCGCTCCACCCTCGACTTCCGTCGGCCGAAGAAGCCACAGCCGTGGCTCCTGATCGGCGCGGCAGCCGCCGTCCTCGTGATCCTGGCCATCGTCATCGGCGTTGCCTCCGCACTCAGCGACGGAGGCGAGAAGAAGGGCGAGTCAGGCAAGTCGGCGGCCGCTGCGAGCGAGAAGACTTCCGCTGCGCCGACTCCGACCGCGGCCAAGTCGGCCGCCACTGAGGTGATCACGCCTCAGAACAACCCGGAGTTCGCGGCGCTGCTGAAGACGCCGGACTACTGCGACGAAGCGAACCTGGACTTCGCGACCAGGCACAAGGGCCAGACGATCGCGTTCAACGGCTCGATCGTCAACATGGCGCCCCACGGTGACTACAAAACCCGCTACGACTTCCTCCTGGGCCCAGGCGACAAGGGACCGCAAACGACGGTCGGCCCGGCCTTCAAGTACGAGGACATCAACATCCTTAACCTGAACCTGACCGGCAAGAAGATCCCCGCCACCATCGGCGAAGGCGACAAGTTCCGCTTCGTCGCCGAGGTGGGCGAATTCAACGCGGTCCAGTGCCTCTTCTTCCTCGACCCGATCTCTACGGAAGTCCGGTAGTCAAGACGGGCAGCCGCGTCATCACGGACCAGCGTGCCCGACCATTTTCCCAGCGACGACCGAGTACGGGACGTGATCCACGGCTTCAACGCCGACGGCCTGGACAGCGCAGCGGCTGATACGGCGGGCGCCTCGCGGGGACAGGCCGCGGCGGTCCGGAGCGAGGGGGCGTGTTCCTGGACGGCCGGTGCTTCACTTGGAGAAGCGCCGGCCGTCGCGAGCCGTCGTACGTCTTCACTCGACCGGTCATGGGAACGACCGGCTCACGGCGACAGCAAGCTCACATCGCCTCAAGCAAGGCCGCCCACGCAGCCGGGCCGACCTTCAGCACAGGCCCACCCTGCGCCACGCACTTCCAGTCACGCACGTGCACGCCGACAGCGGTAAGGGCGACCTCAACGCACTCGCCACCCGATCCAGTACTGTAACTGCTCGTGCGCCAGGACAGGTTGGTCGGACCGTGCGTCGCGTCTTCCGCGTTCATGGCTCTCCCAGCATCCTTTCGAGGAGCCCCAGCGACTCGCGCGGAGTCAGGGCCTGAGCACGCAGGATGCCGTACTGCTCCTCATACGCGCGTACCGACCTCCGATCACGTGGACACGCCGTGGACGTAAGCCTCCATGATGACGGCATACAGGGCCTGGTCGATGCGGCGGCGCCGCTCCAGCAGCGCGGGGAAGAAGCTCCCCGACCGCAGCTTGGGGATCGCGAGGTCCAAATCGCCGGCCTGCGTGCTGAGCGTCTTGTCCCGGTGGCCGTTGCGAAGCGCGGTACGCGTCTCGGTGTGCTCGTTCCACTCCGCGCCGATCAGGGCCGTGGCCTCGGCCTCGATCAGCTCCTGGAGCATCCGCTCGGCCACACCGCGAACGAGTTCAAGCCCGTCCGCCGAACGTAGTGACTCCAACAACCGGAGTAGGTCATGCTGAGACAGGGCCACCCTGCACCTCCCGCGTTGAATTGCCCCTTCAGTACGGAGAGTTGCACGGTGACCCACCCTGCGGGCCGGGAGCGAAAGCCACATTGGCGCACGCCCCCGGCGCGCTCCCTAACCTTGATCGGCTACACCACGACAAGGGACGTCATCCACGGTCAACTCTGCTGCCTGCTCGGCAAAGGTCCGACGAGCGCAGCGAGCACTATCGCAGAACAAGCGCCGAACACACAGGTCGATGACGACCGGACGGCCGCCCAGGGCGGCATCGGCCAAGTGCCGCCGGTAGCGGCTGCGGACTCGCCGATCCGGCGTACCGCAATCCGGACAGGGCACGGCCGTTCCGTCCCGGGTCCGAGCGACAACCAGTACCTTCTCCTCCCCCACCCGCACCGCGGCCAGGTGCGGGAGGAACTGCTGCAGCATCCCTCACGCGATCGCAGCGTCCTGCCGCCTCGACCGGCGCATCACCGGCACAGCACAGACCGCGCATGTCAGCCCAGCATGACGCTCCGTCACCGCTTCATGAAAATCTTGACTGAACCTCTCGATGGCGCCACCGCCACCCGCGCTCGGATCCGCCACGGCCGCATTCCCGTTGTGCGCGTGCGGGGCCGCTCCCGCCGCTCATCCGTCGCCGCCCGATCCGTCACAGGCTCGGAGGGTCCTTCCGGTTGATCTACCAGTCCCACCCAGCCGGAGGGACGCAGACCCTTTTTCCGGAAGGACCACCGCGGCCTGACCCGGACCGCACACCAGCGGCTCGGCGGTCCGATCGTGTTGATCCGAGGCAGAAAGCTGCGGGACTACGGCTTCATTGCGAACACGTAGCGATTGCCCCGGTACTCATTGAGCCCCCATAGGCGTCCTGTTCCGCCGTGGTAGCTCAGGTCCTCGGGGCCGACGGGGAGGCGCCAGGCTGCGGCGGCCTGGGAGGTGCTGCCCTCCCTCCACGTACGGAGGTAGCCGCGCCTGGAGCCCTTGCTGACGGAGAGGTAGTAGGTACCGTTCACACTGACCGCGCCCTGGGTCTGGCGGGCGTTGAGAATTTCCGCGACGCCCGTGGAGTGAACCCGGTTCTCCGAGTCGACCGGTACGAGCGCGCTGCTGGAGGGGTGCAAATTCCAGCGTACGGCCCGGGTCACGGTGTCGGGATGTTCGTCACCTTCGTGGAACTCGCTCACGAGGAGGGTGTGTGGGCTGGTCGTGCGGTCCACAGCAACCTGGGAGTAGCGGCTCAGGCGGTGCGAGGAGTCGGTGTAGTGGTAGTCGCGGCTCTGCGGGAGTACGTACTCGTAGCCGTACGCGTGAAAGGTCCCGTCGTCCTGGCGGCCGATACCGGAGCCCCGGGGGACCTTGAACATGTCGTCCAGGTTGTAGACGCGCAGGCCACGGCCGGTGTCCGCGATGTACAGCCTGTTGCCGTACCAGCCGATGCCTCCGGCGTGGATCCGAGCGGTGGCGAAGGTGTAGTCGCCGCCGCGGACGTTGTACGGCTGGACGAGGAGTACGTGGCGGTAGCGCGGCCGGGCCGGGTTCGTGATGTCGACGAAGCTGACACGGGCACCGAGCCCCGAGTCGGCGGTGTCGGTGGCGTACCAGGAGACCAGGACGACCTTCTTGCGCGTGCCTCCGCCCGGGCCGGTCGCGTCACCGCCCCAGCCGTCGAAGTTGGTCGTGATGCCCTGAGGCCGCCAGCGGGGGGTGAGGAAGTCTTCGCGGCTCCATCGGAAGCCGTAACCGAAGTGGCCGGACGGAAGACCGGGCACGGAGCCGACCCGGACGGCGCTGTGGTTCAGGTCGGCGAGAACGTCGTCGGCGCCGACCCGGGGCAGCTCGGCGCCGAGGGCCTCGATCCCGGATGTGTAGGGGCCGGACGGTACCCAGTCCGGGTGGGTGTTGATGACGAGGCCGTACGGTTCGGCCGCGTTGGCCTGCGAAGGCGCGGCGAGTTCGGCGGCGGCCAGGGCGAACGGGGTGGCGGCGATGCCGCGGAGGATCGTTCTTCGGGTTGCTCCCCCAGAGGTTTGCTGTACGTTTTGTGGTGTAGGCATGGCAAGCAGAGTAAGGGTGGACGCTCCGCCTCCGGTGGTGGTATCCAGCCCAAAGGCCTCTGAATAGCGTGGATTTGAGCCAGTGACGTTTTCTCAGCGAAGTGATCTACGCGAAGCGGCATGAACCACTCCATGCGTGAGCGTCCCCTTGGTCGTCGCGGACGCCGGCTACGGCGATGCCGCCGCCTTCCGCCACGGGCTGGAGGAGCGCTGCCTGCCCTACGCGGTCGGCATCTCCGGCCGCCACACCGCTCATCCGGCAGACGCCCGGCCCGTCCAGCCCGCCTACGCGGGCACCGGCCGACCGCCCGAAGTGCAGTACCCCGATGCGCCGCAGACCGTGAAAGATCTGGTCACCGCGGCCGGACGGACGGCGGCCAGGCCGGTGTCCTGGCGGGAGGGATCCCGGCCGGGCAGGGGCCGAGGTGGCTTCAAGCGCATGTATTCGCGGTTCGTCGCCCTGCGCGTCCCCCTGCAGGCATGGATCAACGACCCGGCCAGACGCAGGGAACCCGCACCACAAACCTCATAGCGCCACGACCGTCTCACTGGACTTGAAATCTTCCGCCCAAGGGCTCGGCGTCGCGTGGAACACCGCCAGCGACGCGGTCCTGGCCGAGGGCCGACGGGTGCTGATCAACGATCCCGGCCGGTTGAACGGTGTGAAGGTCATCGGGGTCGATGAGCACGTGTGGCGCCACACCCGCCGCGGGGACAAGTACGTCACCGTGATCATCGGCCTCACGCCGGTGCGCGCCGGTACGGGTCCAGCGAGGCTGCTGGACATGATCCCGGGCCGCTCCAAGGCCGCGTTCAAGGCCTGGCTTACCCAGCGCCCCCAGGCGTGGCGCGAGGCCGTGGAGGTCGTCGCGATGGACGGGTTCACCGGCTTCAAGACCGCCGCCGCTGAGGAGATCCCCGCCGCGGTCGCGGTGATGGACCCCTTCCACGTGGTGCGCCTGGCCGGCGACGCCCTCAACGACTGCCGCCGCCGCGTTCAGCAGACCGCCCGCGGCCGCTGCGGCCGTAAGAACGACCCGCTCTACCGTGCCCGGCGAACCCTGCACACCGGTGCCGACCTGCTCACCGACAGGCAGGCCGCCCGACTCACGGCCCTGTTCGCCATCGATGAGCACGTCGAGGTCGAGGCCACCTGGGGCATCTACCAGCGGATGATCGCCGCCTACCGGCACCCCGACCCAGCCGCGGGCCGCGAGCTGATGGTCAAGCTGATCGAGTCGCTCAGCGCCGGCGTCCCCAGTCCGCTGGTCGAGATCGCCAAGCTCGGCCGCACCCTGAGCAAGCGAGCCGCTGACGTACTGGCCTACTTCGAGCGGCCCGGCACCAGCAACGGTCCAACCGAAGCGATCAACGGCCGCCTGGCGCACCTGCGCGGCTCCGCCCTCGGCTTCCGCAACCTCACCAACTACATCGCCCGATCCCTACTCGAGACAGGCGGATTCAGACCCCGACTACACCCTGCATTGGTGAAGAGCCGCTCTTCCTGGGGGTCGGCCAAAGATGCGACGGAAACCGGCAACCAGTGATCTTGAGTTGAACTTGCCGCAGGTGAGATGCCGGGCGGATCGGCGCCGGCTGCCCGACCAGAGACAGCGATGCGCAAACGCAGCCGGAGGCCCGATCTTGTGTCACCGTCCGCAGTGGACTTCTTCGCGTACCCGCTCAGGTCGGTCAACGGCGCACCCGATAGCGCAGGTGAAGCACCCGGTTGCCCTGAATCACCACGTCAGGATCCTCCAACAGGTGCTGCGCGTGGACCGACCCGAAGTAGCGCTTGCCGGACCCGAACACCACGGGTACGACGTCCATGCGCACCTCGTCGATCAGACCCGCGGCAAGCACCTGGCCACCGACGTCGCCGGCGGCGACCTCGACCATGCGGTCACCCGCAAGCTCCTGCGCCTTGGCCACGGCTGCCTCGACGCCGTCGACGAAGTGAAACGGCGCCTCGGGGTCCCAGCCCTCGGGCTCCGGCCGGTGCGTCACGACGACCACGTGGTCGATCCCGCCCGGAGGCTTCCCGTCCCAGCCGTCCGTCATGTCGAAGACGTGGCGGCCGACGACTGTCACCCCGATCTGGTCCCAGTACGGCCGGGTGTAATCGTAGGACGTCTGCGACACCTTCAACCCGCCGCTCTCGTCCAACGGGACGTCACCGCTGGACAACCAGTCGAACAGCGGCCCGGGCTGGTCATTCTCGTCCGCGACGAAGCCGTCCACCGACACCGAGCTGTACATGACCACCTTGCCCACGGAGCCCTCCTCTGCTTTGGGGTGCCCCAAATTAACGTGTCGTGAGCTGTCGCTCTTGTAAGAAATCAATCGGCCGGCAGCGGCCAGCCGTCCAACACGTGGCCGGGATGCTCGCGCAGGAACCGCCGCCGGACTTCGACGTACCGGGTCGGCGTGAGCCCGGTGAACGCCCGGAACTCGTGGCCGAAGTGGGCCTGGTCGAAGTAGCCTGCGCCACCGGCGAGGTCGCCCCAGTCGATCGGTCCGGCGGGGTCGATCGCGAACACGGTGGCGGCGAAGCGGTAGGTGCGGGCCAGCCGCTTCGGCGTGACGCCGATGAGCTCCTTGAACCGCTGCGCCAGATGAGTGCTGCTGACACCGGCTGCCACGCTCAGACCGCCGATCGCCACCACCCCGCTGGTCGCCGCGATGACGCTGCTCGTATGGCGGACCAGCCCCAGGCCGACGGTCTCGCACAGCCGTCGCATCAGCTCCTCCTCGAGCAGCGTCAGCATCTCGTGCGGTCCGTCCGCCGTGGCCAGCCGGTCTCGCAGCTCGGCAATGGCGGACCGGCCCCAAACCTGCTCTACCGTCACCGGCCGGTCACACAGCTCGGCCGCGGGCATCGGCAGGAACGGCGCCAGCCCCCACGGCTTGAAGTGCACGCCGACGGACCGGGTCCGGAGTGGGTAGCCGAACTCCAACGCGCGGGTAGGCATGGTGACCACGCAGCCATCGGCGTACTCGGCCGTCTCGATGTCGGTGCCGGCGCGGATGAGGAACGGCGCCCCGAGGTTGACGATGAGCAACGCCGCCGGCATCGGCGGCAGAGTCAGCCGGGCGTACGGCGGCGCACCCTCCAGGTAGTAGAGGTCGTCGATCAGCCCGTCCAGCGGCGGTCGCGGCACTCTGGACACGTACTCCACGCGCACAGCATCGCAGACGCCCCGCCGGCATCGCGCCGGAATGGTCCAGCCGCGCTGCCGCCAGCATCGAGCCGGCGCCGATCCCGGACGAGCGCCCGGCGCGGACATTTGCGTGGGATACGCGTGCTGCGTGAGAGATGGAGGAGCCTCGGCCCTCCAGTGTCGCCCTGCATGGGGGAGGCGCTAAACCACCCTCTGCTGCGTTACCGTGCCCTGCTACGCGGCCGCGGGCTGTTCGCCGCCAAAGTCGACGTCGTCCAGCGCGGAGTCGAACACGTCCGGCGGGATGTGGAGTCCGTCGGTTGCGTAGGCGCCGAACCGGAGGATGTGGGAGGTCAGGTAGGGCGGGAGCCGGGCCAGATCCTCAGCGGTCACCTGCCACCCCTCGGCAACCAGCTGCCGGATGACCTTCATCATGTCGATCGCGGTGTGGAACAAGACCAGGTTGCACAGCAGCGAGTTCCATTTGACCGACTTTCCTGCTCGGCCGGGTCGTTCTCGGCGATCACGCCCTGGTTGCCGAACCGGGGTCCAGGCGGAGAACCCGTTGTAGGCCTCGGCCTTGTTGGTGGCCGCGATCACCCGTGCCCGCAGCCCCGAGTCGGCGAGAAACCGCAGCAGCGCCACGGTCCGCATCACGCGCCCGACCTCCCGGAACGCCTTGCAGATCTGGTTTTTGCGCGAGTTCCACGACAATCGGCGCATCAGCGTCACCGAAGACACTTTGCATGGTGAAGAGCCCGGTTACCTGCACCAGAACGGCGGATTCCTGACCTTTGAGATCAAGGTGGCGTACGCCTCATAACGACTCGCATCCAGGGCCAGGAGACTGCGCCATCCCGGACAGCTACGGCGTCACTGCCGGGTGCGGCGCCGGTGGAGGTCCACGGCCGCGTCGAGGACGCGGTCGATGTCGGCCGCGATGCCGACGTCCGTGTTATTCAGGTGCCGCACGATCGCCGCGCCCGCCCCTGACACCGCTGCGGGAGGTACGGGGATCGTCCGGAAGAGCGGCGGTACTCCGTAGATGTGGCGGAGGATCTCCTCCACGACGAACTCGTTGACCGGTCGTCGCTCGCCGCGGTGCCCGGCGGCGACCTCGTCGCTGAACGCCGCGAGGTCCTCGACGTCGCACCGGTCGCCCAGTCGCGGCGCGAGGAGCACGGCGACCACCGAGACGAGGAAGTCGTTGAAGGCGATCCTGTCGCGCGGTGAGAGGGCTTCGTCGAGCGCCTTGGCCCTGCGGTCCTTGAGGACGAGGCATTTGATCTGGTCGCGGAATCGTGGTTCGACGCGCATGCGGGCGCCTCCTACTCGACGTAGGTGAAACTCATGAGGACGGCGAGCACGGCGTCCTCGAACGACTCGTACCGGCCGACCTCGTCGGCACGGAAGACCCCGTGGGGTCGCACGACGGCGAAGGCGCACCACAGTCCCAGGTGGTGGTCCACACGGCCGGCGTGGAACGTTCCCCCGTCGCTGTCGAGGACGACGTGGACGGTCTCCTCGCCGGGGCGTGCGTCGGGTTGCGGCCGGAGCGAGAACCGGTGGCGTTCGAGGGATTTCCGGAGTCTCTTGCCGACTTTCGGGATCACCATGTCGTCCCTCCTCTGTCCTGTGGTTCGGTTCGGGTCACTTCTCCCGGCGACGGAGTTCGGCGGCGCGGGCGCGGAGTTTCCCCGGGCCGACGTCCTTGTAGTACCGGTGCGCCTCGCTCGCGAGGTCCGCCCTGCGGGGCAGCCGTGCGGTGAAGTCGGTGAGGATGCGTGCTTGTTCCGCCTCGTCGAGGGCCGCCCACTCGCCGTAGGGGCCGCCGCAGGCGTCGGTGAGGACGTCGAGGCACTGGGTGAGCGCCAGCAGCTCGTCGCCGTCCCAGTCGGTCAGCCATCGTTGCCGCAGTACCCCGGCGGCGTGGCCGGCGATGGTGTCGTCGGTCGGGGGCTCCGGTTCCGGCTCCTCGTCGTCCTCCTGTCCGGGTTGCTCGTCCCCGGGCTGCCGGGACGCGTCGATCCCGAGGCGGATGCGCTGCTCCAGTCCGGTCAGCCGTTCCCGTGCCGCGCTGTTGCCCCGGCGTGCGGCGAGGTCGTACCAGTACAACGCCTGGTTCTGGTCCTTGTACTGCTCCTCGTAGAGCTGTCCGAGGTGAAGCGGGCCGACCGGGTCGCCGGCTTCGGAGGCCCTCGTGTACCACTGCGTCGCCTCCGAGAGCGCCGTACCGTCGACGGGGCCCGGCTCGATGCCCTGCATCCTCGCCTGGACCCGGCCTTCGGCAATCTGCCCGAGCCGGTTCATCGAGGGCGTGTGTCCGGCCGCGGCCGCCGCCTGGTACATCGCGGTGATCACCGGCAGCCGTTCGACGCCCTCCTCGGTCTCACGGCGGTACGCCTCGCGGTAGAGGGCGTTCGGGTCGGCGCCGGGTTCGGGTGGGGCGTCGGGGGCGTTGTTGCGGGCGAACACCCAGCCGGCGGCGTGGTCCTCGATGCGGCGGCCCGGCTCGGGTCTGCCGTCCTCGACGAGCCGGTCGGCGACCACGCCGAAGATGTGGTCGAAGGTGAGGCCGGCCGGTGCGCCGCGGATGCCCTCGCGCACGGTGTCCACGAGGGCCTTGGTGAAGTACGTCTGTGCGTCGGCGACGTCCTCCTTCTCATACCAGGAGGTCTCGAACGCGCTGCTGCTCATCAGCACGTACGCGCCGGACACCGGGGGCAGGCGGGTGGCGGAGAGGCGGCCGTACTCTTCCGTGGCGAGCCCCGCGTAGCAGCAGTCGAGCACGGCGATCTTGACCGCGGCCGGGCTGAAGCGGAACGCGTCCCGCACCGTCTCGAACGGCAGCCCCGTGGCGGCCGTGTAGTGCGCGTCGATCCTCGTGTCGCCCACGGTGAGGCACAGCCGCTCGCGGTGGTCGTAGATCCCGTGTCCGACGTAGTAGAAGAACGCGACGTCCGTGGCCGCGGTGAGCGCGTCGATGAGCTTGACACGGCTCGTGCCGAGCGTGGGGCGGTTCTTGATCTGCACGATGGACTCTTTGGGCCACGGGCCGCACACCGGGTCCCGGAGCAGGTCCCGCATCCGGTTGAAGCTGCGTTTGACCGCGAGGACCCGCTCGAAGTCCTTGTAGTCCCAGGTGCCCATGAGGACCGCACGTGACCGGGAGTAGTCCCGGCTCGCCGGGTCAGTCATCGCCGAGCAGGCGTTCGGCGATCTCGAGGACCTTCTGGGGGTCGTCGAGGTTGTCACCGGTGACGGTCGCGGACCGGTCCCCCCGGGTGAGCGTCACGGTCACGGACGACCGCCGGGACCTGATGAACGCCGGCAGCGTCCGGATCGCGACGGTGAGCACGGCCGCGGAGGGCACGAGCAACTGCAGCGTCTCGACGACGCCGAGCTCGCCCTCGTCCGGGGCGGAGCGCCTCCGGGTGACGGTGGCTTCCGGGACGGTGCTGAGACGGCGGAACAACGGTCCGACGTCGGCCTGCTCGGAGACCGTCACGACGACTTCGAACGGTGTCGCGGTGGCCTCTGCGGCGGTTTCGGGTTCCTGTGGAGCGATCGGTTCGGGCATCGGGGCCTCCAGGTCGGCGGTCCGGTCGGTCACCGGGGCGGCGTTGTCCGCAGGCGTTCGTCTGCTGAGCGTCCTCAGCCGGTCGTCCGCGCAGGGCGTTCACCGCCACCCGGCGCTGCGCGGTGACGTCGGTGACATCGATCGGACCGGCGACCACGCCCCGGGGACGGTCAGGAGGCCGAGGACGTGACCGCGCAACCGGCCCGCCCCGATCCCGGCGCTCCCCCTCCTCGTGCGTCGCCGCGCCGCGGCGGACCTGCTCCGCGGTCACGTCCTCGGTCCACCGCTCGCACACGCTGCGGAGCGGAACGTCCTCCCGGACGTCTACTGCCGGACCCGGTTGTAGTAGAGCGCGACGTCCTCCGGAGCGTGCAGGCGCACGTCCTCGCCGTCGGCGCTCACCAAGCAGACCCACCCGGGCGAAGCGGAATCGGGCTTCGTGAGGGTGAAGGGGCCTTGCCCGTTCACTCCCCACACGGTGCCGCCGAGACCCACGGTGTGACCGTCCTTCGTGCGATAGCTCGAGGTCATGCAGCAGACGTATCACTGCTCCTGCTGCCCTGCGGCCCTTTCGCAGAACTCCGACACCTTTGGGAGCGGCGGTACCGATCCGCGTGCGAAAGGCCGGTCGTCGATGAGCAGGCCGCCCCCCACCACGTGAACGCGTCACCTCTCCGCCCTGCGCCTGACATGCCGTCGGCTGCGCCACGTACAGAAGCGGGCCGTACAGGTGCGGGCCCGTCCCGCTCGGTCCACGACGGGGACCACGTCGGTCGGGTCCCCGCCACGTGAGGCCGGCTCCGCCACGCTGCCGTGCCCGGGCGTCACCCGTGACGTACAGCGCCCCGCCGTACAGGCGTCACCTCTGGTGACACGCCCGTCGCGACCGGGACGCTGCCGCCATGCCCCTCTCGTCATCCCCTCGACACCCGTCCTCCGCGTCCACGACCGCACGCGATTTCGCCATGGCCTTCACCTCCACCCCGCGAGGAGCCCGCCTCGCCCGTCTCTTCGTCGCGCACTGCCTGGACTCCTGGGGCCACCCCTACGACAGCGACGTCAACGAGACACTGACCCTCATCACCGCCGAGCTGTGCGCCAACGCCGTACGGCACGGACGGGTCCCCGGCCGGGACTTCCACGTCCGGCTGGCCGCCGAGGCGGACGGCGGGCGGCTGCGCGTGGAGGTCTCCGACACCCGCACGGAGCGCCGGCCCGTCGTCACCGCCCCTGCGGACCCCGACGCCGAGTCCGGCCGCGGCCTCCTCCTCGTCGCCGCCCTGGCCGACGACTGGGGCGTCACCGACCGCCGCTCCGGTCCCGGCAAGACGGTGTGGGCGGTGCTGGACACCGCGTCGAGCAGCCGGCCCGGTGCCCCTCCGCAGGCACCCGCACCCACCGCAGCGCCCGGTCGACCTGCCGCCTCGAGGACGCCGAGGAGGGGCTGAAGCGGGGGCTCGGCTCGCCGGTCCTCCGGGAGAGCGACGGCCCCACGGCCGCCCGCGAGGCGCTGGAGCACCGGCTGATCCCCTCTCCGCGCGGCAGCAACCGACTGGTACGACCAAAACCGGCTCAACAGTGAGATAGGGCACATTCCGCCCGTCGGATACGACGCCGCCAACCACTGCCCGAGCATCACGAAAGCCCAGGTCACAGGCAACATCTGAGAGCTCTGCCGACCCGGAGTGGCTCACGGAGATCACTTCGTTAGGTGTACTAACATAACTAGGTGGGCCCCACGACAGGGTGCCCACTCTGCACGGCCTCCCCCATCCCTTCGGATCGAGGCCGCGGACGTCTGCCCACGCCGGCGCCCGCCCGAACTCGTCGCCGACAGGAGGAGGACCGCATGACCGAAGCCGTAGACACGCCCCGCCCCGGGGGCGAGCCCCCGAAGGCCCCGATCGAACGCCGCCACCTCGGCGGCACCGAACGGCGGCGCCACGGCCAGGAGGCCGAGAACCGTCCTCCCGTCTCCAGCCAGGAGCTCAGCAAGGCCCCCGCGGAACTCATCGAGGAGCCCGGCCCCAAGGTCAACTGGCGCGTCTTCCTCATCTCCTCGGCCGTCATCGTCGCCTTCTCCCTCTGGGCCATGTTCGCGCCCGGGCACGCCGCCGGCACCATGCGGGCCATGGTGGCCTGGATCGCGGAGAACCTCGGCTGGTTCTACGTCCTGACCGTCACCGTGGTGATCGTGTTCGTCCTCTGGGTCGCGCTGTCCAAGCAGGGCTCCGTCCGGCTCGGCCCCGACCACTCCCGGCCGCAGTACAAGCTCTTCACCTGGGTGGCCATGCTGTTCGCCGCCGGTGTGGGCATCGACATGCTCTTCTACTCCGTCACCGGGCCCATCAGCCAGTACATGGCTCCGCCGGCGGGCGAGGGCCAGACGGCCGCGGCAGCCCAGGACGCCGTGGTCTGGACCATGTTCCACTACGGTGTGGCCGGCTGGGCGATGTACTCGCTGCTCGGCATGGCCATGGGCTACTTCGCCTACCGCTGGGGCATGCCGCTGTCCATCCGGGCCGCCCTGTACCCCCTGCTCGGCAAGCGCGTCCGCGGCGGGATCGGCGACACCATCGACATCGTCACCCTGGTCGGCACCGTCTTCGGCGTCGCCACCTCCATGGGCATCGGCGTCGTGCTGCTGAACGTCGGCTTCTCCCTGCTGTTCGGCCTCCCGGAGGGCCTGGCCCTGCAGATCGCGCTGGTGGTCGTGGCCGTGGTCATGACCATCGCCGCCTGCACCTCGGGCCTGGACAAGGGGATCCGGCTGATCTCCGAGCTGAACATCTGGGGCGCGGCGGCCATGCTGCTGTACATCCTGGTGACCGGGGAGTCGGCCTTCCTGCTCAACGCGCTGGTGGAGAACATCGGCCGGTTCGTCTTCTCGCTGCCGGACCGGACCCTGCAGACCTTCGCCTACGAGGAGGGGGGCTCCGGGTGGATGGCCGGCTGGACCCTGTTCTTCTGGGCGTTCTGGCTGGCCTGGGGCCCGTTCGTGGGCCTGTTCCTCGCCCGCATCTCCCGCGGCCGCACCCTGCGCGAGTTCGTCATCGCCGCCGTCACCGCCCCGGTGCTCTGCGACTTCCTGATCGTGAGCATCTTCGGCAACAGCGCCATGCGCCAGGTCCTGGACGGGAACAAGGAGTTCGCCCAGCAGGCCATGGACAGCCCGGAGAAGGGCTGGTTCGCGCTGCTGGAGATGTTCCCCGGCGCCGGCTTCCTGATCGGCCTCGGCACACTGTCCGGATTGCTCTTCTACCTCACCAGCGCCAACTCCGGCGCCATGGTGATGTCCAACTTCTCCTCCTCGATACCCAAGCCGTCGCAGGACGGGGCGAAGTGGCTGCGCGTCTTCTGGGCGGTGCTCACCGCGGTGCTGACCATCGCGATGCTGGTGGCCGGCGGGGTCACCACCATGGAGTACGCGACGCTCATCTTCGCCCTGCCGGTGACGGTCATCGCCTGGCTGGTGATGGCCTCCTTCTCCAAGGCCCTGCGCATGGAGCGGGCCGAGCGCGAGGGCCGGGTTCTGCACCGGCAGTCGACGGCGGCGCACGGCGGCCACGCGCCCGAGCGCACCTGGCGCCAGCGGCTGGAGCGGATGCGCTCCTACCCCTCGAAGAAGCAGGTGGCCCAGTTCGTGGAGCGCACCGTGCAGCCGGCGCTGGCCGACGTGGTCCGCGAATTCGGCCAGCAGGGCTACCCGGCCACACTGGAGCTGGTCCCGAACGAGCACACCGGTATCCCGGGCCACGCGCTGGTGGCCACGATCCCCGAGCACCGCGACTTCCACTACCAGGTGCAGGCCGTCGAGGCCCCGGTGCCGATGTTCGGCGGACGCATGTCCCGCCAGACGGACGTCTACTACCGGGTCGAGGTGTTCACCCAGACCGGCTCCGAGGGCTACGACCTCATGGGCCTGTCCCCCCAGCAGGTGATCGACGACGTCCTGGACCGCTACGAGGCGCACCTGGGCTTCCTCACCTACTCCACCGAGCACGACTACGCCTCGGTGCTCACGCCGCCGATCGCGACCACCACGGGTGCCGTCCCGGTGGTGGAGTCCGCGGAGCCGCAGAGCGACGCCGGTGGTACGGACACAGCGGGCAGCGGGCCGAAGGCGTAGGCGCCGCTCCACCGGACGCCGGTACCCGCGCCACCCGCTTCGCAGCCCCACGGCGGCCGCCAGGTCTCGCGGCGGCCCCGTCCTCCCGGAGCCGGCCGGGCACGGCAAGGCCCCCGCGCCGACCCCTCGGTGCGGGGCCCGTCTTTCGTCCACCCGGCGCTGGGCCGTTCGACCGCTCAGGTGCACGATGTCGGGCGCCGCCTCGGCTCCTGGAACCACCCCTACGACAGCGGCGTCAACGAGACAACGGTCCTCATCACCGCCGAGCTGTGTGCCAACGCCGTACGGCACGGGCGGGTGCCCGGCCGGGACTTCCATGTCCGGCCGGCCGCCGAGGCGGACGGCGGGCAGCTGCGCGTGGAGGTCTCCGACACCCGCGCGGAACGCCGGCCCGCCGTCGCCGCCCCCACGGACCCCGACGCCGAGTCCGGCCGCGGCCTCCTCCTCGTCGCCGCCCTGGCCGACGACTGGAGCGTCACCGACCGCCGCCATGGCCCCGGAAAGACGGTGTGGGCCGTGGTGAGCACCGCATCGAGCACCCGGCCCGGCCCCTTTCGGCAGGCACCCGCCGGACCACCTTGCCGACCTGCCGCCGAGCCCGTGACGACTGCTCCCACGCCGACGAAAGCAACTCACCGAACCGACGACGCGTCGGAGGCCGCGAACCGCGAGCGCGATGTCAGTGGCCCGGCCTAACCTGCTCCACGTACCGGGTCACCTCGCACCGGACCGTAACCTCGCCGTCGTTCGGGCCGCGCACAAACAGGACGGAGAACACGGCAGCGCGGGCAACGCGTCCGGCCCACTCCCCCGCACCGCGATCACCGACCCGATAGGTTTCGTCCCATGCCTGGCCGTCTCCTCGAACTGCACGTCGAGAACTTCCGCAGTCTGCGCGACGTGACCGTGCCGCTCGGTCCGCTCACGGTGTTAGTGGGTCCGAACGGCGCGGGCAAGTCCAATGTGCTGAAGGTGTTCGACTTCCTCGCCGACATCATCCGCACCGACCTCCAGCCGGCGCTCGACACGCGCGGCGGGTTCGACGAGGTGGCCTTCTGGGGCGGGCACAAGCCGCCGACCTCCCTGCGCATCCACCTCAAAGCGACCTGGACGACCAACTCCACCCTCAACGCGCCGGACGAGTACGGTCTCACCATCCGGCGCCGCTCCCTGCGGTCGAAGCAGACCGGCGAACGGTCGCCCTACTACGCGCTTTCCCGCGAGGAGAGCTTCGCGTTCAAACGCAAGCAGGGGCGCGGCCGACGCATCACCATCAAGGGTGAGGAAGCACGCATCCTCGACGTGCGGGCGGGTGAGAGCAAGGACAGCGGCAGCTTCGGCATCCGGCGGCTCAGCAGCGGCCTGTCCACGCTTCCCCGGCTCGGCCCCTCCGACGGTGGCGACGAGGTGACGAGGGTCGCCGACCGGCTGTCGTCGTTCCGGGTGTTCGACGTCGACGTGGCGGCGGCCCGGCAGCCGACACGCCTGCGCGGGGCGGACTTCACCAGGCTCTCGCCCCACGCCAAGAACCTGGCCGGGTTCCTGATCCACCTCAGCGGCCATGAGCAGACCTGGGACGACCTGGTCGCCGACGCGCGCACGGTCCTCCCGCAGTTGGAGAACATCGAGTTCGAGGAGGTCGGCGGGGCGACCGACCAGCTGACCGTCGTACTGCGCGAGCGCGGCCTGCGCCGCCTGACGCCCCTTGCCGACGCCTCCTACGGAACGGTCCGGCTGCTCGGGCTGCTCGCCCTGTTGTACGACCCCAACCCCCCGGCGTTCACCTGCATCGAGGAGATCGACCACGGGCTGCATCCACAGGCCCTGGAACTCGTCGTGCAGCGGCTGCGCGAGGCTGCCGAGCGGACGCAGTTCATCGTCGCCACCCACTCGCCCGCCCTCGTCAACCGGCTGCGTCCGGAGGAGTTCGTCGTGTGCGACCGCGACGAGGACGGCGCGTCGATCATCCCGGCTCTCACCGTCGACGAAGTGAAGGGCATCGTCGAGGAGTCCGGTGAACAGCCGCTCGGGGAACTGTGGTTCTCCGGTGTGCTGGGCGGCGACCTCACCGGGGGTGCGCTGTGACCCCGAAGGGGCGGCAGAGCGGCGGGCGTACGTCCCGGGCGCAGGAACGGGGCGTCATCGTGCTGGCCGGTGAGGACCAGAACGACTGCGAGATCCTGGCCGCGTTCATACGTGCCCACCGGCCTGACCTCGACGCGGCGGCCAAACTGGTCCGCATCAACGACCCGGTGCGGCTGCGCAGGAAGTCCGGCCCGGACCTCGCCGCCGCCGTGAAGGCGCTGGTCGGCAAAGCGCGGGCCAAGGCACGCCAGCAGCGCGCCCAGTTGCTCGGCTTCGTCGTCCACGAGGACCTGGACGGTTACACCGACGCCCACTATGACCGGATCCGCAGGGCACTGGCCGACGAACTCACGCGTCAGGGGCAGGAGTTCCGGACCGCACTCGCGCTCGCCGCATGGGAGAGCGAGGGCTGGCTGCTGCTCTTCCCGGGCGCCTTCCCGCATGTCCGTCCGCGCTGGAAGGTCCCCGCCCATCTGCTCGACAGGGACACGGGCCGCGTCAAGGACGCGAAGGAGGAACTCAAGCGGGGGCTCGGCCAGCCGGTCTTCCGGGAGAGTGACGGACCCGCGGTCGCCCGCGAGGCACTGAAGCACAAACTGATCCCTTCCCCGCGCGGCACCAACCGCTCGTATGCGGACTTCGTCGGGGACCTGTCGGACTGGGTCTGACGCCGCCCTGCCACGCGCGCCAGAGGAGGCACAGTCGCTCCCTGCCCGATTACTTCCGGCCATCACCGGAAGCTTTCTCACGCTTTGGCGCTATGGATCCCCTTCACGGTGGTCCGGGATTCGACCACCTGGGTACCGTTGTCCGAGGTGGCCGTTATGTTTGGTGCTGATCGTCACGGTGCCGACGCCTGGCAGTCACGGTGGTGCGTACCGGCGGTCCCGATAGCCGACTTGTCCGAAAGGTCCTCGTGAAGCCCACCCTGGCCGCCGCGCAGCTCCGCGGCAGTCTGACGCAGTACCTCACGACGACGTACGCGCTGGCCGACGAGGACACGCGGCTGGCGCTGGAGCGGTTCCTCGGGGATCCGGAGACGGGCATCTTCCGGGGGCCGTACCTGCGGATCAGGACGCCGTTCCACCCGGCCGACGACGGGTGGCGGTCGGCGCTGGAGTGGCAGCCGTCGTTCACACCGTGGCGGCACCAGGCGAAGGCGTGGGAGCGGCTGAGCACCTACAAGGGGGCGGCCGAGCCGACGCTCGTGACGACCGGCACCGGGTCGGGCAAGACCGAGTCGTTCCTGATCCCCGTCCTCGACCACTGCCGGCGGCAGAAGGCGCTGGGCCGGCACGGGGTGAAGGCCGTGCTGCTGTACCCGATGAACGCGCTCGCCACCGACCAGGCCGGCCGTATCGGCGACTACCTGGCGCAGCCCGAGCTGGCGCAGGTGACGGCCGGTCTCTACATCGGGGACAAGCCGGACACGGACTTCCGGCGGGTGATGACGCGGCGCGAGGAGATGCGCCAGTCGCCCCCGGACGTGCTGATCACCAACTACAAGATGCTGGACCTGCTGCTGCAGCGGGCCGAGGACCGTCCGCTGTGGGAGGGCGCCGACCCGGCGTACGTCGTGCTGGACGAGTTCCACACCTACGACGGCGCGCAGGGCACGGATGTGGCGATGCTGCTGCGGCGGCTGGCGGCTGCCGTGGGCGCCTCGAAGCCGGAGCGGCCGCTCGGTTCGATCTGTCCGGTGGCGACCTCGGCGACCCTCGGTGAGGGCGGGGGCGACACCGGCGGCATCCTCACGGTCGCCGAGCAGGTGTTCGGCGTGCCGTTCGGTCCGGACGCGGTGATCGGTGAGGAGCGGCTGAGCGCCGACGACTTCGTCGGCGACATCGACTACGAGCTGCCCGAACCTCCTGGCCCCAAGGAGGTCATCGAGGTCTCGGGCGGGCCGGGCGTGGAGTCCGACCCGGACCGGCTCGACCTGGACGGGCTCGCCGAGCGGCTGCTGGGGCGGCGCGGCCTGGACGCCTTCCAGATCGGGCGGCTGCTGAAGAAGCACGACTTCACCCACGGTGTGCTCGCGCTGCTGAACGGCGAGCCGCTCGACGAGTGGGGGCTGCGGGACCGCATGGCCCGCTTCGGGTACGCGTGGGCGCGCACCGCGCGGGAGAACCCGCGGCTCGCGCTGGAGGCGCTGTCGCGGTTCGTGGCGCTGCTGTCGTCGGCGCGGGACCCGGAGTCCGACGAGCGCCGGCCGCGTCCGCTGCTGCACATCGAGGCGCACCTGTGGGTGCGGCCGGTGGGGCGGGTGCTGAGCGGGGTGAGCGGCCGGCCGGAGTTCCGCTGGTACGAGGACGAGCGGGCCGTCGCGCGACGCTCCGCGCTCACCGCGGCGTCCGCGTCCGAGGACCTGTCCGACAGCGACGAGTGGCCGACGGCGGACTCGCGGCGGCCCCAGGCGCTGCCCGGTTCGGACACCGTGCAGCGGCCGGCCCAGGCCCATCTGCCCGCGATCTACTGCCGCGTCTGCGGCCGTTCGGGCTGGGCGGCCCTGTCCCCGGAGGCCGATCCGCAGAAGCTGGAGACCAGTCCGCTGCGGATCTGGCAGGCCGCCGTCGGACGTGACAAGCGGCGGCTGCGGTACTTCGTCTCGGCGACCCCGGCCGAGGCGCGGGACGCTCTCGCGGCGCTCACCGGCACCGGGCCGAAACAGGCCGGTAGCGTCGATCCGCAGTCCGTCGTGGTGCTGGACGGGGCGCAGAGCACCTACCGCATGCCCGTCGCCGAGGACGGGGAGGGGCTGCAGGACGCCTGGTTCGCGCGGGCCGTCCTGGACAAGAAGACCGCCGACCAGGCCGCTCGGGACGACACCTGCCCTGCGTGCAACACCGACAACGGCATCAGGTTCCTCGGCACCGCGCTCGCCGCGCTGGCCTCCGCCACGGTCACCCAGCTGTTCACCGGCGGCCAGGAGATCGCGCTGGCGCCGGAGGAGCGCAAGACGCTGCTGTTCAACGACTCCACGCAGGACGCGGCGCACCGCGCCGGGTACGTCGCCAACGCCTCGTACAAGTTCTCGCTGCGCTCGCTGCTGGCGCACCAGCTGGACGACTCCGGTGCGCCGCTCCCGCTCAACGACCTCATCGGCAACGTCCTGGACTCCGTGGACGACCCCCAGACACTGGCCGCGGTCGTCCCGCCGGACCTGCACGACGAACCGGGCGTGGACCGGCTCCTGTCGGGGCGCGGCACCGGGGACGCGCGGACCTGGAAGCTCATCGGGGAACGGCTCGCGTTCGCGACCGTCATGGAGTTCGGGCTGCGCTCGCGGCTCGGGCGCACCCTGGAGCTGACCCGGACCACGGCCGCGGAGGTGGTGGTCGCGGAACCGGACCGGATCGTCGCGCTCGCCCGCGACCTGCACCTCACGCTGCCGGGGCAGCTGGGGCTGGACGGCGGACTGCCCACGTCCGAGCGGTACATGGCGTACGTGCGGGGACTGCTGGAGCGGCTGCGGCTGCGCGGCGGCGTGCGGCACCGGTGGCTGGACACCTGGATCAGGGAAGCGGGCGTCAACCAGTACCTCATCTCCGGGCAGCGGCCGGAGGGGATGCCCGCCTTCCCCGAGGGGTACGTGGCGCCGCCGAGGTTCCTGCTCGACGGCCCGAAGGAGAAGACGAAGTTCGACACGGTCACCGGTCGTGGCAACTGGTACCAGGACTGGACGCGGCGCTGTCTCGGCCTGGACGCGGCGCAGGCGGCCGAGTACCTGCGCAGGCTGCTGCCCGTCCTCGCGGACGAGGGCGTGCTGTCCGTGCGCACCGCCAAGGACCGCACGACCCGCGTCTACGGGTTGCAGCCGGGCCACGTCCACGTGCGGCTCCTGACGGACGACCTGGTCAACAAGGCGTTCGTGTCCTGCGAGGAGTGCGGCTGGCAGCAGGTGGTGCCGCCCGAGCGGCGCACCCGCTGGTACGGGCACCCCTGCCCGCGCTGGCGCTGCACCGGCATCCTCACCCCGCCCCAGTACGGCATGTCGTCGACCGGGGCGGGCAGCGGCGGCTTCGGCGGGAAACTGGAGCGTGACTACCGGGCCGACTACTACCGCCGCCTGTATCTGACCGGCGGCACCTACCGGGTCGTCACGGCCGAGCACACCGGCATGCTGACGCGGCCCGAACGGGAGCGCGTGGAGCGGACGTTCCGGCAGGGCACCCACTACACCGACCCCAACGTGCTCTCCTGCACGCCCACCCTGGAGCTGGGCATCGACATCGGCGACCTGTCGGCGGTGCTGCTCGGCTCGCTGCCGGGCGGCCCGGCGAACTACGTGCAGCGTGCCGGGCGCGCCGGACGCAGGACCGGCAACGCGTTGGTGGTCGCCTTCGGCGGGCGCCGGGCCCGCGACCGGTACTACCTGGACGACCCGACCGAGATGATCGCCGGTGACATCGTGCCGCCGGGCTGCTACCTGTCGGCCGTCGAGATCCTGCGCCGCCAGTACACGGCGCACCTGCTGGACCGGGCGGCGCGCGGCGAGTTGACCACGGCGGACGGCGAGCCGCTCATGCCGGTGCCGCGCCTGTCGTCGGCGCTGTTCGGCACGACCGGCTGGTGCCAGGACCTGTCGGACGCGGCGCTCACCCACGGGGCGCGGCTGGTGGAGGAGTTCCTGGCACTGTTCCCGCAGGCGCCCGGCGGCCCGGACGACGACCGGGGGGTGACCCGGCACGCCGCGGACGAGCTGCGCGCGTACGCCACCGGCGGCATCGCGCGGGCCCTGCAGGAGGCCGAGGAGGAGTGGACGGCGCGCCGCGAGGAGCTGCGCCGCCGTATCGCCGCCATCGACACCGCGGTGGACGGGCTGCTCGCCGAGGACCGCGAACAGGGCGCCGAGCGGCGCGAGCTGCTCGCGGAACGGCGCGCCACGGGCGAGCTGCTGCGCGAGCTGAGCCAGGCCAGTGCGCACGGCGCCCTCGTCGAGCTGGGCCTGCTGCCCAACTACAGCCTCACCGACACGACGACGTCGCTGGAGGCCGCGCTCTACTGGAAGGAGGCCCCCGGGGACGACGAGGGTACTCAGGCCCCGGAGGGCGACGACGAGCGCCGGAAGCAGGTGTACCGCAGCGAGGTGCGCGACTACGAGCGCTCCCGCAAGCTGGCCCTGACCGAACTCGCGCCCGGCAACAGCTTCTACGTCAACGGCTACCGGCACGTCGTGCGCGCCCTCGACATCGGCAGCCCGGAGCGGCGCGCCTGGGCGGTGTGGCGCCTGTGCCCGGCCTGCGGTTACGCGCGCACGCACGGCGATCCGAAGAACGACACCTCGCCGTGCCCGCGGTGCGGTTCACGGGAGATCGCCGACGCGGGCTGCGTGCACCACGTGCTGGAGCCCCGGCGCGTGATGTCCCGGGACAAGCGGGACGACGCCCGGGTACGGGACGACCGTGACGAACGCGACCGGAAGCGGTACGCGGTCCTCACCACCGTCGACATCGACCCGGCGCACCTGGCGGCCGGATCGTGGCGGCACGACACCGCGGTCTTCGGCGCGGACTTCACGCGCAAGGCCGTCGTCCGCACCCTGAACCTCGGCGTCGACCGGCAGGACGGCAGCAGCACGGTCCCGCTGGCCGGGGACGACGTACGCCTGAACCCGTTCTACGTGTGCGCCAGTTGCGGCGGGGCGACGGCCGACGGGCGACCGGTCGTCGACCAGTCGCAGCACGCGCTCACCGCCTCGCTCGCCCGCTCCACCCGCGCGAGCGCCCACCACCAGTTGTGGTGCCCACGCCGACGGCTGCGCGGCAGTGGGGAGGAGCAGGGCGCCGGTCTTGACGTGCCGCTGCTGCTGGCGCACGAGCTGACGACGGAGGCCGTGCGCATCCTGCTGCCGGCGTCCGTGGCGCGGGCCAAGGAGCGGCTCGCCTCGTTCACCGCCGCGCTGTTCGCGGGCATAGCGGCCCGCTACGGCGGCGACCCCGACCACATCGACATCACCGCCGCGTCCATGCCGGACGGCGAGGACCGCGACTGGCCGCGCCGGTTCCTCGTGGTGTACGACCGGCTGCCCGGCGGCACCGGTTACCTGCACCGCCTGGCGACCTCCGACGGCTTCCGCGAGGTCCTGCTGAAGGCCCGTGAGGTGATCGAGAGCTGCGGCTGCCTGGAGAAGGGGCTCGACGGCTGTCACCGCTGCCTGCTGCGCCGCGTGCCGCCGGCCGACTACGACAAGGTCAGCCGCAACGAGGTCCGGCAGATGCTGGACGAGCTGCTCGGCGCGGACGGCGAGCGCTGGCGCACCTCGCCCGTCGCCACCACCCAGCACATCCCGATGCACCGGCAGGCCGAGAGCGATCTCGAAGTGCTGTTCATCGACACGCTGCGGGAGTGGGCCGGGCTGCCCGAGAGCCGTGCCAGCGGCGACGCCTACATCACGCCGGCCGGCACCCACGCGCTGGACCTGCGGCTGACCGCGGCCGACGGCACCACGCTGAGCTGGCGGGTGTCGCAGCAGCGCGTCCTCGACGGCACCCGCCCCGACGTCCTCTTCGAACGGGTCGACGCGCCCGGCCCGCGCGTGGCGGTCTACCTGGACGGCTACGAGTTCCACGCCGGCCGGGAGCACAACCGGGTCGGCGACGACGCCGACAAGCGCACGCGGCTGCGCGCGGAAGGGCTCAGGGTCTTCCAGCTCACCTACGGCGACGTGAAGGAGTGGCAGCGCCGCGTCCGGGACACCGGCTACGCGGGTGCGGGCCCGGCCGACCCGGTGTGGGAGCCGTACGGCGACCAGGCCCGCGGCAAGGCCCGCGACTACTACGCGAAGGTGCGGGGCGGGCTGCCCGGGGAGCTCGCGGAGACGGTGTGGGTCAACCCGGCCGTGCAGCTCATGGAGTACCTGCGCCGGCCGGACGCGAAGCGCTGGCAGTGGCGGGCGGAGGCCGCCCTGGCGGGCTTCATGGGCACCGGGGCCCGCCCCGCCCCGTTGCTGCCGGACGTGCTCGGCGAGCAGATCACGGCGGCGCTGCACGGCGGAACGCCCGCAGGACCACGCGGTCCGGTACAGCTGTTCACCGTCACCGACGGCTCGGGGCTGCCGCTGGTCTTCGCCGCGGACGGCCGTGCGAAGCCCCCCGCGTGGACCGGCATCGTCCTGCTCGACGACGCGCCCGGCGTCCATGCCCAGGAGGAGGCGCACAAGCGCCGCTGGCGGGCCTGGCTGTACTGGTCGAACGTGCTCCAGTTCCTGGACACCGGTGGCGGTGACGCCGTCCAGCTCACGACCGGCCGTCTCGACGGTTTCCCCGTCGAGACTCTGGCGGTCACGGGCGGCAGCGGCGTCCTGGAGAGTGTCCGCGCCGCGTTCGCCACCACCGCCACCACCGCGACCGCCGACGGCACGCCCGCACCGGCCGAGACCGCCGCCCCTTCGCCGCAGGCACCGGTTGCCGTGGAGGTGTCCGCGGCGGGCGTCGCCCCACCCGTCCGGGACGCGGCGTGGGACCGGGTCATCGAATACCTCGACCCGGACGAGCCCGGCCTGCTCGCGCTCGCCGAGGCCCTCGCCGCGCGCGGAGTCCCGGTCCCCGAGGACGGCTACGAGCTCGACGAGAACGGATGGCTGGCCGAGTTGGCCTGGCCCGGCGCACGCGTCGGTGTCGTCCTCGGCCCGCGCCCGCCGGAGGGCGAGGCCGAGGACCCGGAGGCCGTCGACCGCGACCGTGCGTTCGCCGCGGCCGGCTGGGAGGTGCGGCCCGCCGCCGACTGGCCCGCCGACGACCTCGCGGACCGCATCGACGGCGCGCCACCGTCCGGCGACCGGAAACGTCCTGACCAGCCTGACGACACCACCGCGGAGAACGGGGAGAACGAACAGCCGTGACCGGCAAGAACGTGACACTGCGCCTGCTCGACAAGGCGGACCGGGAGATCCTCAAGCTCCCCCGCCCGGTCAAGGGCGCGATCTACGACTTCCAGCACAAGTTCAAGACCAACCCCGACTCCGCGGGACTGCGTCTCAAGCAGTTGCAGGGCCACGACAAGCTGTACTCGGCTCGCGTCAACGACGAGTACCGCGCGCTGCTGCTGCGCCTGGCCGACGACGACTGGCTGATCGTCTCGGTCAAGCACCGCAAGGACGTGTACGCACACCTGGACCGGCTCACGTACTCGGTCAACCGCGTCACCGGCGGTATCGAGTACGTGGACCTGCAGGTCGTGCAGGAGGAAGTGCTCAGTCCCGCGGCCCCGCGGGCCGCCGCACCCGCCGAGCCCGTCGAGTCCGCCCGTCCCGCCGAGCCGGCTGCTCCCGAGCCGCTGTTCGCGAAGTGGTCGGAGCAGCAGCTCACCGACCTGGGTGTGGCGCCGTCCCTGGTCCCGGTCGTCGCCGCGCTGACCACCGAGGACCAGCTCCTCGGGCTCGTCGAGTACGCGCCGCAGCTCACCGGCGAAGTGCTGCTTGCGCTGTACGACGGCAAGGAGTACGACGACGTCCTGGAGCAGGTAACCGCTCCCGTCGCGGCGCCCGACCCCGTGGACCCCGAGGACTTCCGGGCTGCCGTCGAACGTCCCGCCACCATCGTCACCACGACCGACGACGCTCTGCGCGAGGCCCTGGAGGGCGAGGACTTCGGACGCTGGAAGGTGTTTCTGCACCCCACCCAGGCCAAGCTGGTCACGCGGGACTACAACGGTCCGGCACGGGTGGGCGGCGGACCGGGCACCGGCAAGACGATCGTGGCCCTGCACCGGGTCAGGCACCTGGTGGAGCAGCTCCCGGCCGGCCGCAACAAGCCCGTCCTGCTGACCACGTACAACAAGAACCTCGCCGCCGACCTGCGGTCCCGGCTTCTGGCGCTCGGCGGCGAGGCGCTGCTGTCCCGCGTCGAGATCAGCCACGTCGACCAACTGGCGTTGCGCACCGTGCGGGAGGCGGAACCGGGCAACCGCAAGCGGATCGTCGACGAGGCGCAGGCGGTCCGTGAATGGCGCTCACTGCTGGACGAGCTCGGCGAGGACGCCTGGGAGGCGGAGTTCCTCCACGACGAGTGGGCTCAAGTGATCCTCGGCCAGGCCGTCACGTCCCGCACCGACTACTTCCGTGCCCGCCGTGCCGGTCGTGGCCGTAACGTCAGCCGAGCGGAACGCGCCGAGATCTGGCAGCTCACCGAGCGGTTCACGCAGCGGCTGGACCGGCTCGGCGTGCAGACCTGGGACCAGGTCGCCGAGCGGGCGGCGCAGTTGGAGGCGGCACGCGCCCGGCGCATCGAGGCCATCGACCGGCAGCGGGAGGAGGCCGGCGGCCTGGACAACGTGCACATGGCCGACGGCTCGGGTGGCTGGCTGCGTTACCGCTACCGGCACATCGTGGTGGACGAGGCACAGGACCTGCGGCCCGCCCACTGGAAGATGCTGCGCGCCATGACCGCCCCGGACCGCAACGACCTCTTCCTCGTGGGCGACACCCACCAGCGCATCTACAAGAACCAGGTCACCCTCGGCAGCCTCGGCATCAACATCCGCGGCCGCTCCTCGAAGCTGTCGCTCAGTTACCGCACGACCCGGCAGATCCTGCGCTCCGCGCTGGACGTACTGGGTGACGAGCACTACGACGACCTCGACGGCAGCAGCGAGAACCTGGCCGGGTACCGCTCCGTGCTCAGCGGCGCCGTTCCCGACCTGCACCCGGCGCGGGACTGGGAGGAGGAGCGCGAGGCGATCGCCGCACTCATCGGGTCGTGGGGCGACCTGCCGTACGAGCAGGTCGCCATCGCCGTTCCGACCAACCAGATGGCGCAGGAGGCCGCGTACACGCTGGCCCAGCACGGCATCCGGGCGGTGGAGATCGGTCCGGACGGACCGCGCGGTGACGGCGGCGTGCACATCGGCACCATGTTCCGGTTCAAGGGGCTGGAGTACCAGCGCATGATCATCGCGGGGGCGAGCGACGGGCTGGTTCCCCGCGCGGAGATACAGCGCCTCCGCACCACCGATCCGGGGCGTTACCGCCGCGAGATGCAGCGAGCCCGCTCCCTGCTGTTCGTGGCCACCACACGCGCCCGGGACAGCCTGGACGTCTTCTGGCATGGAGAAGCGAGCCCGTTCCTCACCGGGCTGATCAGGGCTCGGCAGCCTGTCACGCCGTGACCGCGGCCGATCCGGGCGCACCGGAGAACCCTCGGCGCGCCCGGATCGGAAGCGGACGCTCATGTCGCGAGAAATGCGACGCCCCGCCCGGATCGCCTGGGGCGGGCCTCAGGCGGCCTTCCGGCCCCCTTCCCGGTGCGCGCGCACGATCTCCGCGTACCGGTGGCCGCTGCCCTTGATGGTGCGCACCTGGGTGCGATAGTCGACGTGGACGAGGCCGAAGCGCTTGTCGTAGCCGTACGCCCACTCGAAGTTGTCCAGCAGCGACCAGGCGAAGTAGCCGGCCAGCGGGGCGCCCTTGCGGGCGGCGGAGGCGCAGGCGGCCAGGTGCTGGACCAGGTAGTCCTGGCGCTCGGGGTCGTCGACCGTGCCGTCGGGGCGCACCACGTCCGGGAAGGCGGAGCCGTTCTCGGTGACGTGGATCTTCCGGGCGCCGTACTCGTGGGTGAGACGCAGCAGCAGCGTCTCGATGCCGCCGGCGTCGATCTCCCAGTCCATGCCGGTGCGCGGCACGCCGGGACGGCGCACCGAGCGCACGCGGGGCGCGGGCCCCGACGGATCGTCGGCGACCGTGGCCGGGAAGTAGTAGTTGAGGCCCAGCCACTCCAGCGGCGCCGCGATGACGTCGAGGTCCCCCGGCCTCTCGGGGAGGTCGACGCCGTAGACCTCGCGCATGTCGGTGGGGAAGCCGCGGCCGTGGACGGGGTCCAGCCACCAGCGGTTGACGTGGCCGTCGTGGCGGCGGGCGGCCGCCTCGTCCTCGGGGCGGTCGGTGGCGGGAAGGACGGTGGAGAGGTTGTTGACGATGCCGACCTCGGCGCCGGGGGCGGCGGCGCGGATCGCCCGGACCGCCAGGCCGTGGCCCAGCAGCAGGTGGTAGGAGGCGCGGACCGCGGCGGTCAGGTCGGTCAGGCCGGGGGCCATCGTGCCCTCGAGGTGGCCGATCCAGGCGGAGCAGGAGGGCTCGTTGAGGGTGGTCCAGTGGGACACCCGGTCACCGAGGCGTTCGGCGACGGCCGAGGCGTAGGCGGCGAAGTGCTCGGCGGTCGCCCGCTCGGGCCAGCCGCCCCGGTCCTGGATCGCCTGGGGCAGGTCCCAGTGGTAGAGGGTGACGGACGGGGTGATGCCCGCCTCCAGCAGGGCGTCGGTCAACTCGTCGTAGAAGGCGAGGCCCTTGGGGTTCACCGGTCCGTCGCCGCCCGGCATCACCCGCGGCCAGGCGATGGACAACCGGTAGGCGTTGGTGCCGAGTTGACGCATCAGGTCGATGTCCTGGCGCCAGCGGTGGTAGTGGTCGCAGGCGATGTCGCCGTGATCGCCGTTGTCGGTCTTGCCGGGGGTGTGGGAGAAGGTGTCCCAGATGGACGGCGAGCGGCCGTCCTCGGCGACGGCTCCCTCGATCTGGTACGCCGATGTGGCCGTGCCCCACAGGAAGTCGTGCGGGAGCGCGGCGAGGTCGATGGCGTCGAACACGGAAGTCCCTTCGGAAAGAGGTGCGTCGGTGCTCACTTCACCGCTCCGGCGGTGAGCCCGGCGACGAGGTAGCGCTGCAGCAGCAGGAAGCCGGCGACCACGGGCACGCTGACGACGAGCGAGGCGGCCATGATCTGGTTCCAGTACACGTCGTTCTGCGTGGAGTAGCCCTGCAGGCCCACGGCGAGCGTGCGGGTGGTGTCGTCGGTCATGACGGAGGCGAAGAGCACCTCGCCCCAGGCGGTCATGAAGGCGTACACGGCGACGGCGACGATGCCGGGGATCGCGGCCGGCACCACGACCCGGAACAGCGCGCCGAGCGGCCCGCAGCCGTCGACCAGCGCCGCCTCGTCCAGATCGCGCGGCACCGAGTCGAAGTACCCGATCAGCATCCAGATCGAGAACGGCAGCGAGAAGGTGAGGTACGTCAGGACGAGTCCGCCGCGCGAGCCGAACAGGGCGATGCCGGTGGCGTTGCCGATGTTGACGTAGAGGAGGAACAGCGGGAGGAGGAAGAGGATGCCGGGGAACATCTGCGTGGACAGGACGGTGACCGTGAAGACGCGTTTGCCGCGGAAGGCGTAGCGGCTGACCGCGTACGCCGAGAAGACCGCGATCACCACCGAGCAGACCGTCGCCGCGCCCGCCACGATCAGCGAGTTGGCGAAGTACTTGGCGAGCGGGACCGTCGACCAGATGTCGATGTACGGGCGGATGGTCAGATCACTGGGCAGCCAGCGGAACTTGCCCGTGACGTCCGCGAGCGGCTTCAGCGAGCTGGAGACCATGACGTAGACCGGAACCAGGACGAAGCCGGTCAGCAGGGTGAGGAAGATCCGCCGGGTCCAGAGGAAGGAACGCGGCGGCGCCATCGGGGACTTGCAGGAATCCCCGTAGGAATCCCTGGAGGAGTCAGGCATCGGCGGTCCTCCGCCCGCGTGAGGTGAGCGCGAGGTACACACCCGTGACGGCCAGCAGGAAGAGCAGCAGCAGGACGGACATGGCGGAGCCGGTGCCGAAGTTCCAGGTGACGAAGGAGGCTTGGTAGATGTGGACCGAGATGAGGTCCGCGGCCTCGGGGGCGGCCTTGCCGAACAGGACGTACGGCGTGTTGAAGTCGTTGAACGTCCACAGGAACAGCACCAGGACCAGCACCTGGTTGACCGGCCGCAGTGACGGCAGGGTGATGCGGCGGATCTGCTGCCACACGCCGGCGCCGTCGAGCGCCGCCGCCTCGTACAACTCGCGCGGGATGTTCTGCAGTCCGGCCATGACGATGAGGAAGGCGAACGGCCACCCCTTCCACACCGACACCGTCAGCAGCGCGAAGAAGCTGTTGTCTCCGATCAACCAGAACGACGGCTTGCCGGTGAGGTGCAGCTGGTCGTGCAGGACGTGGTTCACCAGGCCGTTGTCGTGCTGGAACATGAACACCCAGGTGATGACGGCGGCGTAGACCGGCAGCGCGTACGGCACCAGGAACAGCGCGCGCAGCAGACCGCGCCCGCGGAAGGTGTCCTGCATGCAGATCGCGGCAGCGGTGCCGATCAGCCAGCACAGGCCGACCGACAGCAGGGTGAAGCCGACGGTGACGAGGAAGGAGTGCAGCAGCGCCTCACCGACGGGAGCGTCGAAGTCCACCGACATGCGGTAGTTGTCGAATCCGGCCCAGGGCGCCGCGCCCCAGTCGCGGATGTAGAACTGGGTGAGCTCCTTGAAGCTCATCACGACGCCGATCACCATCGGCACCAGGTGGACGAGGAGTTCGAGGAGGAGGGCGGGCAGGAGCAGCAGGTAGGGCAGCGAGACGCGGCGGAGCCACCCGGTGGGTCGGCGCGGACCGCGCGCCGACCCACCGGAGGAACCCGTACGCACGGGCCGCGCACCCGCCTTTGTGGTGACGGTCGTGACCATCTCGCTCACTTCGTCGGCATCTGCTGCTGGGCCTTGAGGAGCTTGGCCTTCACCGACTCGGTGGTGACCGCGCGTCCGGCGGCGGCGTCGGCGAACAGCTCCTTGACGGCCGTACCGACCGTCGTCTCGAACTGGGACTCGTCGGCGACCTGCGGCAGTGCGGCGGCACTTGCGGCAAGGGTGTTCTTCAGGACGGCGTTCGCGGGGGTGTTGAACGCGGCGTCGGACTGGGCGTTCTTGACCGGAGGGATCGAGCTGTAGGCCTTGTTGAGGATCCCCTGCTCCTCGTCACTGGTCATGAACCTCACGAACTTCGTGGCGCCGTCGAGGTTGTGGGTGTTCTTGAAGACGGCGAGATTGATGCCGGCGACCATCGAGTTGACCTGCGTGCCGGCTCCGGGAGTGCCGGACCGCACGGGCACGGGGGCGATGCCGTAGGCGTCCTCGCTCATGCCCTGGGACTTGAGGTTGGCGGAAGCCGACTGCCACAGCAGCATGGCCGTCCTGCCCTTGGCGAAGTCGCTGACCGACTGGTTCTGGGCGTACTCGGCGTTGCCCTGCGGGATGGCCTTGTCCTCGGCCATGAGATCGACGTACTGCTTGACCGCCGCGACCGCCTGGTCATCGGTGAAGTCGGGCTTGCCTTCGGCGGTGAAGAAGTCGGCGCCGTGCTGCTTGGCGAAGACGAAGACGTGGTGGATGTTCTCGGAGACGTTGGAGCCCTCGGCGCCGAGAACCTGCTTGCCCTTCGCCTGGATCCTCTTCCCGTCGGCGACCAGCTCGTCCCAGGTGGCCGGGGGCTCGGTGATCCCCGCGTCGGCGAAGATCCGCTTGTTGTAGTAGAGCGCGTACGCCATCGAGTACAGCGGTACGGCGGCCGGGTCCTCGCCCTCGGCACCGGTCGAGCCGAGCGCGGAGTCGACGAAGCGGTCCTTGCCGCCGATCTTGTCGAAGTTCCGCGCGTCCCACGGCAGCAGCGCCCCGGTGGCCTGCAGGGAGGCGCTCCAGGTGTTGCCGATGTTGAGGACGTCGGGCCCCTGGCCGGAGGTGGTCGCGGTCAGGATCCGGTTGAGCAGGTCGGACCAGGGCACGACTTCGAGCTTCACCTTGATGCCGTACCGCTTCTCGAACTTGTCGAGTTCGGGCTGGAGGACCTTCTTGTCGGCCTCGATGCTCGCGCCCTGGTTGGAGGCCCAGTAAGTGAGCTTCTTCGGCGAGTCGTTGGACCCCCCGCCCGTCGACGACCCGCCTCCGCAGGCCGAGGCGGCAAGGGCGAGGGACATGGTGACGGCACCTATGGCCGCGGCTCGGATGCTGCGCATGGCTCCTGGTGTCCCTTTCCGGGTTCGGACGCACCTCATCACTTAATTTAGGACGTGAGTTAAATGCTCCGGAGAGGGCTCGTCAAGGGTCGCCGCAAGGACGGATCGCAACGGTTGGGCATCGGCGACCGATTCGCACATAACGCATAAAAGATGTGAATAAGGTCAGCGCTACTGGGGGACTCGTCCTCATGACCTCCCTCACGGAACGGAGACCCATCGAATGATCATCAGGAAAATGCACGAAATGGGCATCCGTAGCGAGCACGCCTACCTCGCCGGCATGGTCTCCATCGGACTCACCGTGGCCGCCTGGATGGGCAGCCTGAAGATGGAGGCCGGCGCCGGCCTCGACCGCGCCGACCGCTGGGGCATCTTCGTCGGGGAATGGGCACCCACCTTCTTCGGTCTCGGCCTCGCCCTCTCCCACTACGAGCAGCAGGACGGCACCATCACCGCCGCCAACGTCCACGAACTCCGTGAGCGGCAGAAGGCGAAGGCCGGCTGACCTGACCGGTGCGGAACCAGCACCGCCTCTGGCAGAAGGGGCGGGCGCACCGCACCGAACGTTCCCGCGACACCAGTCGCGGGAGCGTTCGTGCCCCAGGCGCCTGCCGGCGATCGACGACCAAGGCCGCCCCCCTCCCGGAATGACGCGGGAGGGACCGGCGTACGGCTAACCGGCCGGGGTCGGAGCCGGGGCCGGGCTCGGCGCAGGGGCGTATCCCGCGGGGCGGGTCGTGAAGGTGCCCCGGCCCTGGGTCCGGCTGCGCAACCGGGTCGCGTAGCCGAAGACTTCGGCCAGCGGAACGGTCGCGGTGATCACCGCCGTACCGGCGCGCGTGACGTGGCCCGAGACCCGGCCGCGCCGTGCGGCGAGGTCCGCGAGGACACCGCCCACGGCGTCCTCGGGGACGGTCACCGTCGCCTCGACGACCGGTTCCAGCAGGCGCATCGCGCAGGCACGCAGCGCCTCGCGGAGACCGAGCCGCCCCGCTGTGCGGAACGCCATCTCGGAGGAATCCTTCGGATGCGTCGCCCCGTCGGTGAGCGTGACGCGCAGCCCGGTCACCGGATGACCGCCGAGCGGCCCTTCGGCCAGGGCGTCACGGCAGCCGGCCTCGACCGCACGGACGTACTCCCGCGGTACGCGGCCACCGACGACGACCGACCGGAAGGCGAAGCCGTTCCCGCCGGCGCCGGGCTCCACGGACTCCACGGACTCCACGGACTCCATCGGCTCGATGTCCAGGACGACATGGGCGAACTGCCCTGCTCCACCGTCCTGTTTGACATGCCGGTGGAGCACGCCGGACACCCCGCGCACCACCGTCTCCCGGAAAGCCACCCGGGGCCGGCCCTCGTTGACGTCGATCCGGTGGGCCTGACGCAACTTCTCCACGGCCACCTCCAGGTGCAGCTCCCCCATCCCCGACAGCACCGTCTGACCGGTCTCGGCGTCGGTCCGCACGACCAGCGAGGGATCCTCCTCGGTCAGCCGGGCGAGGGCGGACGCCAACCGCTCGACGTCCGCTCGCGTGCGCGCCTCGACGGCCACGGAGACGACGGGCTCGGCCGCACTGGGCGGTTCGAGGACGATCGGAGCCCGGGGATCGCACAGGGTGGAACCCGCGTAGGCGGACTTCAGCCCGACCACGGCGACGATGTCCCCGGCGAGCGCGCGTTCGAGCGGCACCTGCCGGTCGGCCTGCACGCGCAGGATCCGCCCGATGCGCTCGGTGCGCCGCGCGGTCGGGTCCCACACGGGGTCTCCCTTCTCGATCGATCCCGAGTACACACGGAGATAGGTCAGCCGCCCGGTGGCGGTGGCGTTCACCTTGAAGGCGAGCGCGGCGAAGGGGACCGCCGGATCGGCGGCCCGTTCCTGTCCTTCGGGCCCGTCCTGCGTACCGCGCACGGCAGGAACGTCGAGCGGCGAGGGCAGGTAGGCCACGACGGCGTCGAGCAGCGGCTCGATCCCCCGGTTGCGGAAGGCGGAGCCGCACAGCACGACGACACCGTCACCGGTGCGGGTCAGATCACGCAGCGCGGTGACGAGCGTGGACGCGGACAACGTCTCCAGCTCGCAGTACTCCTCGAGCGCGACCGGATGACGTTCGGCCACCGCCTCCTCCAGGACCCGCCGCCGACGCACGGCCTCCTCGCGCAAGGAGTCGGGCACGGGAACGACATCGACGGCGTCGCTGCCGCCGTCCCAGAGCAGGCCACGCATACGCACCAGATCGACGACCCCGCGGAACCCGCTCTCCGCCCCGATGGGCAGTTGCACGACCAGCGGAACCGGATGCAACCGCTCCCGCACGGATGCCACGGCGGCGTCGAGATCGGCCCCGACCCGGTCCATCTTGTTGACGAACGCGATCCGGGGCACCCCGTGCCGGTCGGCCTGCCGCCACACCGACTCGCTCTGCGGTTCCACACCCGCTACGGCGTCGAACACGGCGACCGCTCCGTCGAGCACGCGCAGCGACCGCTCGACCTCGTCGACGAAGTCGACGTGTCCCGGGGTGTCGATCAGGTTGAGCCGGTGCCCGTCCCAGGCACAGCTCACGGCCGCCGAGGAAATGGTGATGCCCCGCTCCCGCTCCAACGGGTCGAAGTCGGTGACGGTCGTCCCGTGGTGCACGTCACCCCGCTTGTACGTGGTCCCGGTGGCGAACAGGATCCGCTCGGTGACGGTGGTCTTGCCGGCGTCGACGTGGGCGAGGATGCCGAGGTTGCGGAGGGTGGCGAGAGGGTTGACGGAGTTGCGCACGGCCCATGGCCTTTCACTGATGCGGAAAAGGGCAGCGCTATTCCCCGGACGAGGGACACGCAGACACGCCTGCCCGACCCACCCGGCCGGCAGTTGGCCGGGCCGTCGGCGGTACTGGCGTACTGGGTCAGATCCTCGACACGGGCATCCGGTACCGGCCGCGCGGCGAGCACCGGACGGACCGAGACACCAGGATCACCTCGAAGCGCGACGGGGGAACGACGACAGCGATGCGGTCACGCACGGCCGGGCTCCCCTCTCTGATCGCGGTGCGCGCCGCCACGGATCGGGCTGCGCGCAGGGTGTGGCGACACTAACAGCTTCGACTACGCGGAACGTATCGAATTTCACGTCTCTTCAAGGCACTTCGCCATGGTGCTCCCCCTGGACAGCAGGAGTGTGCCGCACGGGGGTCAACCCCGCCGGGCGCGGGCGAGGGTGTCGAACACCCACTCATGGAACACAAGTCGCGGGAAGATCCGGCCTTCCACGTCGAAAGTGAGTGAAAATGCCAGGGAGAGCGGATGCGGATTCCCGTGCACGACGCTGACTTGGGCGAAGCTGTCCGGAGAGAACCAGGCCGACCCGATGGGGCCGATCTGGTTGATCCTTGCGTGGATACGGTTCCCGTACACCAGGGCGGCACAGCCGTGCTCTTTGGCCTTCTCCACCGGGACGTTGCCGACCCAGCGGTGGAGTTCGTCGAGGTACCCGTGCGATTTGGACATCTCCCACAGAGTGGTCCTCTCCACCCGCACGTTCTCCGGCCCGTCGAGGAAAACCATGAGCTGAGGCACCCCCTTGCGGCGCCGCCAGTGGGCGGGGAGGCCCTGGACAATGCCGTCCAGAATGCGTACGACGTCCGCGCGCCGCGCGGGATCCAGTCTCTGGAGTTCGTTCAGCATATATTCGCCGGACTTGTTCACCGCGCAAGCGTGCACCAGAACATGCGTCGGCTCAACGGCGCGGCCGAGTACGAGTCGGCCCCGCCGCAACACCGGGCATCCACCAGGGCTCCTCTCTGTTCGTCAAGCCGCTTGAGTGGGGCAGGACTTGGTTCTGCGCTCGTCGATGATCACGACGCGCCAGACGTGGTTCGCCAGGCGGCGTCGTATCCGGCCGCCGTCTTCAGGATCGTCGAAGACGTAGGTCCAGTCATGGCCTGCACTGCTGACGGCCGGACAGGCCTCCAGGCAGGCAGGACCGGTGGCGACGCTCATGCGCACGGTGCCCGGTCAGCGCCCGACAGTCGAACAGGTGCCCACCGACGACCGGCCCGCGCAGCGAGACAGGATGCGAAACCCGACGTCGCGTCGATGTAAGTTTCTTTCATCGAATGCTAGTAGGGCTTTGTTAGGTTCTGTGGTGTGGTTCTGGGGTCGGTGCAGGCCGGCCGCATATGGAGCAGGTGCCGGCCCAGGTGGCCAGGAGGGCCTGGAGTTCACGGAGGACCGCGTACAGCGTCAGGCCGGCACAGGGGCTTTTGGGTCGAGCCTGAGCAGGGTGCAGAACGCCTGGGCGAGGGAGGCGAGGGTGACGTGCCGGTGCCAGCCGGAGTAGTTGCGTCCCTCGAAGTGGTCCAGCCCCAGACCGTCCTTGAGCTCGCGGTAGTCGTGCTCGACTCGCCATCGGATCTTGGCGATCCGCACCAGGTCACGCAGCGGGGTGTCGGCGGGCAGGGTGGACAGCCAGTAGTCGGTGGGCTCGGCGGCGCCCGGTGGCCACTCGGCCAGGAGCCAGCACTCGGGCAGGGAGCCGTCGGCGAAGCGGCGGATGGTGCGGTTGGCGGGGCGGACCCGCAGCGCCAGGAAGCGCGAGCGCATCTCGGCGCGGGGGTTGTGCCTGCTGGTCCTGCTGCCCTGGCGCCAGGTCACCGTCCGCACCACCGACCTTCCTGCATCCAGGGCGAGTTGGCGCAAGGTGGTGTGCGGCTGGGGGTAGGCCGGGACGGGTGGGCGCCCCCGGCCGGAGTACGGCACCCGCTCGGGGACCGCGTCGCCCGGGTAGGCGGTGGTGGTGCCCTTGACCGCCACGGCGTAGGCCAGGCCGCGCTCGGTCAGCCCCTCGCGGAAGCCGGTGGCATCCCCGTAGCCGGCGTCGGCGACGACCGGCAGGTCTGGCAGTTCCCAGTCCTCGCGCACCTCGTCGAGCATCTGAAGGGCCAGGCGCCACTTCTCCCGGTGCCGCTCGGACTCGGGGATACCCGCCCTGGCGCGCCGGCGCCGGATCGCCTCGGCCAGCAGCGCGTCCCCGCCCTGCTGTGCGTCGTCCCAGCTCTCGGGCAGGAACAGGCGCCAGTCGACGGCCGAGGAGGCCCAGTCGGACACCAGATTGACGCTGACCCCGATCTGGCAGTTGCCGCGCTTGCCCAGCGCACCGCAGTACATCCGCGCCACCCCCGGGGAGTCGTAGCCGTCCTTGGGAAAGCCCACGTCGTCGATGGCGTACGCCTCAGGTGAGATGTGCGCTGCCGCCCAACGCGCCAACCTCTCCCTGACCTTGACGTAATCCCAGGTCGAGGAGGAAACGAACTGCTGGAGCTGCTGGTGGTCCACCCCCAGGCGCT
The DNA here is from genome assembly GCF_054366325.1 of Streptomyces sp. JNUCC 63. Classification (NCBI taxonomy): domain Bacteria; kingdom Bacillati; phylum Actinomycetota; class Actinomycetes; order Kitasatosporales; family Streptomycetaceae; genus Streptomyces; species Streptomyces sp. JNUCC 63. The sequence continues at coordinate 1,206,668 of NZ_CM135963.1, forward strand.
CGGCCATCGGCTGCATCGACTTGCGCTTGCCATCCAGCATCAGCCCGCGCAGGTACAGCTCGCCCTTCGCCCGCTGGTCCCGCCGCGGCAGCGAGCCCAGCATCTCCGCCGCGAACGCCTCCAGACGCGGACGGACCTCTTCCATCTCCTCAGGTGTCACACCCGAAAGAAGATCACACCCTATCCGGCAAGGATCAGCCGGGGGACCTAACAAAGCCCTACTAGCGATTTGGTAACTATTTTCACCCCGCTCGTTGACCAGGCACGGCGCGCTGGGAACGGTAGGCCGGTCAAGCCACTTCCGTCTCTCTCCAGGAGTCCGCGTGACCGACACTGCGAACCACGGCTCGGCCGCACATCGCCCCACGCGCCGCGTGCTGCTGCGGGCCGCAGGGCTGATGGCCGGCCTGGCCGCCACGGGGTTGCCCGTCTCCACTGCCGCGGCAGCCGCCGCCACGGTCAAGCCGTCGGCCGCCGCCGACGGCACCGCGACCGCGTCCCGCGACCGCGAACTGCGCGGCGAGTGGATCGCCACCGTCGCCAACACCAACTGGCCCTCGCGGACCGGGCTGAGCCCCGCCGCACAGCAGGCGGAGTTCATCGCGCTGCTCGACCACGCCGGATCGATCGGGCTCAACGCGATATTCGCGCAGGTCCGCCCGACGGCCGACGCCTTCTGGCCGTCACGCCACGAGCCGTGGTCGCAGTACCTGACCGGCACTCAGGGCCAGGACCCCGGCTACGACCCGCTGGACTTCATGGTCGAGGCCGCGCACGAGCGCGGACTGGCCCTGCACGCGTGGTTCAACCCGTACCGCGTCTCACTGCAGTCCGACGTCACCAAGCTCGTGCCCGACCACCCGGCGCGGCTGCACCCGGAATGGATCGTCTCCTACGGCGGCCAGCTGTACTACAACCCCGGCATCCCGGCCGCCCGCGCCTTCGTCGAGAACGCCATCATGGACGCGGTGGAGCGCTACGAGATCGACGGCGTCCACTTCGACGACTACTTCTACCCCTACCCGGTGGGCGGCCAGGACTTCCCCGACGACGACGCCTTCACCGCGTACGGCGCGGGCTTCACCGACCGGGCCGCCTGGCGCCGGCACAACGTGGACCTGCTGGTGCAGGAGATGCGCGACCGGGTACGCGAGGTCCGGCCCGAGGCGGCGTTCGGCATCAGCCCCTTCGGCATCTGGCGCAACGCCTCGAGCGACCCGCGGGGCTCGGCCACCAACGGCACCCAGTCCTACGACGCGCTCAACGCCGACACCCTGGGCTGGGTGCAAAAGGGCTGGCTGGACTACATCGCCCCGCAGCTGTACTGGAACATCGGTCTCGCGGTGGCCGACTACGCCGTCCTCGCCCCGTGGTGGGCGCAGGCGGTCCGCGGCACCGACGTGCAACTGTGGATCGGCGAGGCCGTGTACAAGGTCGGCAACCCCGCCCAGCCGGCCGCCTGGCAGGACCCGGCCGAGCTCTCGCGGCACCTGACGATGAACAGGGGGCTGCCGGAGATCAGCGGCGAGATCCTGTTCAGCGCCACGGAGGTGGCCGCCGACCCGATCGGCGCGATCACCCAACTGACCGCCGACCACTGGCAGCGGCCCGCGCTGCCACCGGTCCTGCCGAGGCTCGCCCGCGGGCCCGCACCACTGCCCCCGCTCGCGTCGGCGGCCCGGACGGCCGACGGCGGGATCCGGATCGAGGTGCGCTCCCGCGGCAGCCACGTCCCCGCGCTGTACGCGCTGCGGCAGCACACCGCCGACGAAGACGGCCTCGTGGCGGTGCTCCCGGGCGCCCGCCACGCCCAGTGGACCGTTCCTGCGGCCCCGGAAGGCGCGACGTACACGGTCACATCGGTGGACCGCGCCAACCGCGAGAGCTCCCCGATCACCGTGCGGATGCCCCGTCGCTGACACGGCATCATCTCCCGCAGCCCGGCCCGTCCGTGCAGGAACGGGCCGGGCTGCGCGAGGACCTCGGAAGCCGGGAGGCGCACCGCCGTACCTGGGCGGCCCAAGGGCGCGGCAGCCGGGAGACGCGATGACACACGTTGCGTCTTCTGGCTGCCGACAGGTTCAGTCCCTCGTCGGACGCAGCACGAAGCAGACGAAGCCCAGCACGCCGCGGTAGACGCGCAGCCATTGGTCGCGGTGGGTGGTGGCCTTCTCGAGCGCCTGGGCACTGTCCGGATCGGTGGGATGGTCCAGGGCCCATGAGGCCAGCGACCCTGTCCAGGCCCACTCGTAGTCGTCGAGCTCCCGACGGGTGCTGATGTGCCCCTGGACAGGTGTCCACCCGTCCGCGACGACCCGGTCCAGCGTGGTCGGCAGGTCGGTGAGGTCCCCCAGCAACTCGACGGCCTCGGGAGAGGGCTCGCCGTCCCAGAATCCGTCACCGACCAGAACGCGTCCTCCAGGAGCCAGGTGCTTGCGCACCGCCGCGAGAGTGGGGAGAAGGCCGCCGAAAGCGTGCGTGGCTCCCACACAGAGCACCAGGTCGAAGGCGTGGGGGGCGGCGAAATGCGCGGCATCCTGATGGTGGAGGACCAAGCGGTCCTGAACACCGAGCCGACGCGCGGCCCGACGCGCGTCGGCCAGTGAGCGCTCAGAGATGTCGGCGCCCTCGGCCCGCAGCTGCGGATACGCGGTCAGGGCCCGCAGGAGCCACTCTCCGCCGCCGCAGCCGAGGTCGAGTACGCGCTCGTCACCGCGTCGGAGACCATGCTCCAGCAGTCGGCGCGCCGAGTCGTCGTCGAGCGGGGCTGCGATCGGATGATCCGCATGAGCACGCCTGGAGATCTGTTCACGGTCCACCGACGGAGCCTGACATGCCCAGCGATGCACACGCACCTGACTTTCCACGGGACCACCCGGACCGGAGGCCGGATCCGGCCGGCTTCACACAAGAAGCCGGGCCCTTCCGAACGTCAGCCACGCATGAGGTCCCGCGTCGGCACCTGCGCCAGCAGCGGAGGTTCCGTCTCGCCCTCGTAGCCGAGGTGGAGTTCGCGGCGGGCACGCGTGGCCAGGACGTAGTACTGCATGCGCAGGGCTGCGGAGGTGGGGTCCTCGGACGCGTCTGTGTGGGTGTCGGGGATGACGACCGTGTCGAAGCCGAGCCCCTTGGCGCTGGCCCGGTGGACGATGACGACGCCCGGACGGCTGAGGTCGAGGTTGCGGTACTGACCGCCTTTCGCCTCGGACGTGTACAGCTGCACCTTCAGCCGTGGCGCCCGGCGTTCCAGGCTGCCCAGTACGGAGAACTGGGTGTGCTTGGAGTTGACGATCACGCCAATGGTCTCGCGCGGGTTCCGCTGGGCCAGCATGATCAGCAGGTCGGCGGCTCCGCGTTCGGGGAAGCGGTGGAGCCGTGGCGGAGGGCCCTGCCGGTCGGGCAGCACCGGCGTGCTGGTACCGGTGTGGAAGTGGGCGGCGAGGGATGCGATCTGCTGAGTGTTGCGGTGGTTGCCGTCGAGTTCGTGACGGGCGCACCGGCCCAGGCTCCGCGTGATGTCCGCGAGGGTGGAGTTGGTGTCGGTGAGCCGCTGGTACTCGTCCGCGCAGACCGTCGTACGGGCCCCCAGCATCCGGCAGAGCAGGTAGAACTCGCGAGGCAGGTCCTGGCCCTCGTCGACGACCAGGGTGAGACCGGGGACCGGGCCGGTGTCGGCGGCCCGGTCGAAGAAGGCGTTCCAGTCGTACCAGCCGTCGGCAGCGCGCAGGGCCTTGCCTCCGTACCACTCGGCGAGCCAGGAGTGCGCGGTCGTGACGCGGACCGAGCGGTCGGCTGGGCCCAGTGCGTGGGCGGCGCCGGCCAGGGACTGGCGCAGCAGGTTGGAGTAGGTCAGCAGGGTCACCGGGGTTCCGGTGAGTGCGAGCATGACGGCCCGTTGCACCGCCAGGAGGCTCTTGCCGCTGCCGGGCGGCCCGCTCACCAGGTGGTTGCCGTCGAACGGGATTTTGTCGAGGCACCCGCGCTGTTCCAGGGTGAGGCCGAGGTAGGTGATGGTCATGCCTGCTCCAGGGCGCCGGCCGCGGCGGCGCGGCCGGCGGTGACGATGGACTCCAGGTAGCCGGGCACGTGTTCGCCGCCGACGACGAGGGCCCGGTCCAGCAGTGTGTTGCCGGTTTCGCAGCTGGTCTCCGGGAGCAGCGCGCAGGCATGGCAGGCGGCACGGTTGAGGTTGCCGAAGCCCTGGCCGGTGTGTTCCGCGCACAGCGGGTCGGCCGAGCACCAGGCGGCGGCCTCGGTCATCCGCAGCAGGGTTTCCGCGAGTCGCGGCGGCTCGCCCTGGCGGACGAGGCCGCCGAGGGTGCCCTCGGCGTCTCCGGCGGCGGTGTAGACGAGGATGCCGTACTGGTCCTGCTCGGGGCGGGCGTAGATCCGCTCGCGCAGGCTGGCCGTGGTGTATCCGGACTCGAAGGAGAGCTGGCGGATCAGCAGGTGGGCGAGTGTGTGCAGCAGGACGAACCGGGGGGCGAGCTCCGGGCCGGTCAGGCTCTCCAAACGGTCCTTCTGGAAGGAGCGGTCCAGGTCGGCACGTATTCCGGCGACGCGCTTGCGCACGTCCTCGTCGTCCTCCCAGGCGGTCAGCTCGGCCCGGTTCAGGGTGAGGAAGACGCCTTCGCCGAACACTTCCACCGCGGGCAGCCACTTCAGGCGGCGGGCGGTGTCGGCGGGTACGACGGTGGCGTCCGGTGAGACCCGGGTGAAGCCGGACAGGGCACGCACCTCGCGCAGCCGGTCGGCGAGGACGACCCTGCCGAAGCGGCGGCCGAGTGAGGCCCATGGATCGGCGGTCTCGCCGGCCAGGCCGAGTGTGCTCTCGCGCAGCGCGAAGTCACGGGTGGCGGGCGGGGCGGGTGCTGTGAACGCGGCCCATTCCTCGCGGCTGAGGTCGGGTCGCGCCGAGCCGGTAGGCGCGTCGGCGGATGCCGCCGGAGCCTGCCCCGTCTCCTCGACGAGCAGGGCCTCCATGAGTGCGTCGTCGGCGCCGGTGTCCTCCTGGATCATCGTCTGGAAGACGGCGGCGCGCGGTGTCCCAGCCACCCGGCACAGCGACACCCACAGGTCGTGGTCGCGCACCTGGGCCGCGACCTCGTCGTCGGCGTGTGCCGGTACGTCCGTCTCGGGGATGTCGAGTGCGGAGTGCGTGATCGGGTAGTACAGATTGCCGGCGGTGCGCTGCACGATCTGGATCGGCCGGGCGCATTCGACGGCCTCGTTCGCCCGCTGCCAGGGGTTGCGTCCGGAGCAGCGCATGCCGTGGGTGCCGAGGATGTCGAGCAGGTCCCGGGCAGCGGCGCAGCCCTTGGCGGTGCAGGCGACGGAGAGCGCTTCGAGGCCGGAGGCCCGCTCGGACACCAGGAAGCGCAGCCTCTCCCGCTCACCGCACTGCCGGCGTTCGCCCGCGTCGCGCCGGGAGTGGGCCCAGAACCACCAGTCGACGTCGCCGAGGTGCCCGGCCTGGCAGATCTGCACGAACCGCATGGGCGCCAGGGTCCGCGTCGGCGAGCAGGACGGACAGCGCGGCGGCTGGCCGGGCTTCTCGTCGGCGATGCGCCAGCGCTTCATCCGCCGGCAGGCGCCGCAGAACAGCCAGGAGGGGAAGCGGATGTACGGTGCTCCGGGCGCGTCGGGGACGTCGAAACGGTCGTTGGCGGTCGCGGGTGCGGCGTAGAAGCCGCTGACGCCGAGCCGGGAGGCGAGCCGGGGCGACTCGATCCGCTGCTTGGCCTTCGCCGGCCAGTCGCCGATGCCGGTGGCCACGAACGACTCGCCCTGGATGTCGAAGACGGCTCCGACCCCGAACGGCAGCACCGTCTGGGACTGGCGTACGCGGAGTGTGCGGCTCACAGGTCGGCTCCCTTCACCGTCACCTGGCATTCCCGGTCGACGCTGCGCATGGAGTTCGGTGTCTCCCACAGGCCGTAGTTCTGTTCGAAGCTCTTGATCAGGTTGGACTGGCCCTTGCCCTGGCTGCGGTAGTACAGCTCGCGGCCGTCCTTGCGGGCTTCCCGTGCGGCGTCCTCCCAGTCGGCGAGGAGGCCCGCGAGTTCCTTGCGCACGGTCTCGCCGGCGCCCGGTTCGGCCGTTTCGGCGCGTGCCGCCAACTGGTCGGCGAGCTGCTCGGCCTCGGGCATCCGGTCGAGTACGTGCCCGGCCTGGTTCTCCGCGGCGAGTCCGAGCCTGTGCCGTACGAGGACGACGAGCGCGGCGTGCAGGGCACGTCGGCGGGCGGGCACGGACCAGGGTGTGACGCTGGTCGGTTCGACGTGCCGGTAGAGGGAGCGGTGGTAGACGTTGAAGGTCTCGTAGTGCGAACGGTCCCTGGGGCGGGTGGCGTTGAAGAAGGTCACGACGAGGCCGGGAACCGAGTGCCGGCCGACGCGACTGGTGGCCTGGATGTACTCGGCGGTGGTCTTCGGCTGGCCCTGCATCAGCATCAGGGCGAGCCGCTTGACGTCGACTCCGACGGACAGCATGTTCGTGCACGGCAGGAAGGACACCGACTGCGGGTCGTCCCAGGGCTTCTCCAGCCGGTCGAGCAGTACGGGCTGTTCCGCGCGGTGCAGGTTGCTGGTGAGTTCCTGGACCTGATGGTCCGTCAATGACCGTACGCCCGAACCGGAGTCGAGACCGGCCAGCTGGGCGGGGATGTCGTCGGCCGCCGCGGTGACCGTACGGCCGAGTTCGCGCAGGCTGTGGTGGTAGGCGACGAGGGTCCAGTAGGCGTCACGGTGTTCCTCGGGCAGCTCCCAGGCGCCCTGGAGCATGGCGGCGGCGGTGGCCACGGAGGCGCGGCCGGCGGTGTGTCCCTGGGCCATGACGCCGAGGTAGCGGCGGCCGGGGCGGGAGGTGTCGGGTTCGGCGAAGTAGGAGTGGCGGGCGTCGAGTCCGCCCGGCGGAAAGAGCTGGACGTCGCCGCCGTACAGGGCGCGCACCTGCTCGCCGGAGCGCCGGATGGTGGCCGTGGACGCCACCACCTTGGGCCCGGTGCCGTCGGATGTGGTGCACAGTCCGAGGACGGCCGACTCGTACAGGCCCACGGTGGTGCCGAGCGGGCCGGTGAGCAGGTGCAGCTCGTCCTGGATGACGAGCGACGGCGGCAGGTTGCCGGTGCCGGACCCGAACAGCCGTCCCGCGCGCGGCTCCCAGGCCAGCCGGGCGAACTTGTCGACGGTGCCGAGGACGAACGTCGGCGGCCGGTCGTACAGCTGCTCGTCCACGACGGCGACGGGCAGTTCGTCGTGGAACACGCACTCCTCGCGCGGGCAGAAGAAGGCGAAGGATTCCGCGGCGGCGCGCACACCGTAGTCGCCGATGTCGGGCGACTTGTGGGCGGGCAGGACGCGGGTGCCGCACCACGGGCAGCGGTCGAGGATGAACACGTCCTCGGGTGCGGCGGCCTGGCGGGCGTTGTCGAAGGCGGCGCGGGCCTTCTCATACGTGTTCGGAGTGGTGGTCTCGCCCACCCACAGGCCGATGGAGAAGGGCTCGTCGCCGTACGTCTCCGGGTCGGCGCGGCGCAGTGTCTCCAGGGCACAAACGGTGGTGGCGGCCCGCTGGAACTGCTGGGTGGTGAGCAGGCTGAGGGTGTAGCGGCTGAGTACGGCCGTGCCGCCGCCGTCGGGTTCCCGGCGCCTGAGCACCATGGTGAAGGCGGCCAGCAGCAGGTATGCCTCGGTCTTGCCACCACCGGTCGGGAACCAGATCAGGTCCGTCACGGCCCGGTCGGGGTGCCGGGGGTCCGCCGCTCCGTCCAGCGCGAGCAGGAAGAACGCCAGCTGGAAGGGGCGCCAGGAGGCGTCGGGCGCGGGCTCGGCGACGGCCGGTACGGCGTCCCGGCGGGAGCGGCGCGTACCGGCGAGGTCGGGGGCGGAGTGCCGCATCTGCAGGGCCATGGCGCGGTTGGCGGCGCGGAAGGCGTGCAGCAGTTCGGGGCGGCGCGGGTCGCACAGGGTGCGCACGCCGGACTCGATACGGGTGACGGCGGCACCTATGCGGGACAGGATGCGGTCGGCGGCCTCGCGCCCCCACTCGGGGACTTCCGTGTGGAGCTGCCCGACGTACCAGGCGCGGTAGTCGGCGGCGAACTCGGTGAGTTCCTCCCGCAGTTGCTCGACCGGAACAGTGGGGTCGGCGAGGTGGCGGAGGTTCAGCACGGGGGAGCCGCTCAGACCCGCGGCGCGTACGCCGGTGACCTCGGCCTCGGGCATGACGGCCGCCCGCAGCCCGGTCACCTCCTCGCCCGCCTCGTCGTGCAGCTCCTCGACCGCGCAGCCGTGGCCGACGGCGTGGGTGCGGACGTGCCGGTACTGCAGCCGCAGTTCCTGCTCCTCCGGGTCGCGGCTGGCCAGTCGAACGCTCGGGTACTGGAGCACACGGCCGTCCACCGGCCGCGCCTCGAGCCCCACCTGGAACAGCATCCGGTCCCAGTGGGCCGCCTTGCCGAGGGCTGCCTCGTGCCGTGCGGCGTTGACCAGGGCGACGGTGACCAGTTGTCCGGTGCCGAACGCACGTCGTCGGATGCGGAGTTCGGCGCGCCCGTCCAGGACCGGGGCGTGGTCGCGGTCGGGACCGAGGACGTGCGTCTCGGTGGGGAGCGGGATCCGCTGCCAGCTGCGTCCGCGCTCGCTGGTGCCGGCGCGGGTCTGGTAGTGGGCGGCCGTGCAACCGATCTCCACGGTGGTGGCGTCGGTGTAGAAGCTGAAACCGAGGGAGGAGGGCAGCCAGGAGTTGGACTCGGGCACGGGGTCGCCGGCCGGGGCGGTGTCCTCGGCCCTTCCCTCCGTTCCGGCTCCGTCGCGCTCCTCGGCGGCGAGGTCCAGCTGCCGCTGGAGGTCGGCCTCCTGGGGGTACAGGGTGCCCATGAGGTACTGCCGGTCGGGCGGGGCGTCGAGGATCTCCTGCTCGCCGCCGGCCGGGCCGACGAGCTGGCGTCGGAGGTAGGAGACGAGTTCTTGTCGGGGGTCCATGGTGTTCCTGGTGGTCGTGGTCGGTGACGTTCTCGGGCGGACGTACGCGTCAGGACCGGCGCCAGCGTTCCCGGAGGGAGGTGCTGCTCCGGGCCGCCTCCTGCGCGGCGACGAGCTGTGTCTGGAGGTCGCCCAGCTGCGTCTGCAGCTCGGTGATGCGCAGCCGGGCGTCGTGCTCGGTCTGCGCGATGCGCTGGACGGCTTCTCGCTCGGCTTCCTCCGCGCGTCGGCGGGCCGCCGTGACGAACAGGTCCCGCTGCTTGACCGCCTCCTCGGCCTCCCGCAGCCGCGCCTCGACCTCGGCGACCCGCACCTGGGCACCCTGGCGGTACTCCTCCCGTGCCGACGCGGCGGCGCGCTCCCGCTCGGCAACGGTCGCCTCTGCCCTGTGCAGTCTCGTCTCCAGCTCGGCGACCCGCGCCTCGGCAGCACGTTCACTCTGGGTGACAGCCGCCCGGGCCTCCCACAGCCGTGCCTCGAGATCCGCGATGCGCGCCTCGGCGCCCTCGCGGTACTCCCGCAGTCTCTGCTCCAAGGCGTGGATCCGCCCCTCGGCGCCGTCCGTCTGCCGGGCGGCCTCCTCCGCGTCTTCGGCCCTGCGCAGCAACGCCTGGTACGCCTCGTGGTGCTCCTGTTTCAGTCGCGCGGCGCGCTCCTCGGCCTGGCTCCGCACGTGCTGCTCACGGCGCTCCCGGGCCCTGTCCGCACGGCACAACAGCTCCTCCTCCAGCGCGTCGAGCTGTCTTTCGGCCTCCACCCGGGCGGCCGCGAGGCGCTCGTCGGCGGCGATCCGCTCCTCGGCAAGCCGGCGCTCGTACTCCTGCGCCAGCCGGGCGAGCTCGGCCTCGTGCTGGGCGCGGGTGGCCTCGTGCTGGGCGCGGGTGGCCTCGTGCTGGGCGCGGGCCTCGGCAAGCGGTTGGTCGGCCGTCGCGGAGGGCGGCTCCGAGGACTCCCCGGTGTCGGTCCGCGGCTCCTCGGGCACGCTCGCATCATCGCTACCCGGCGCCGGCTCGTCGCGTTCCGCCTGCGCGTCGACGAACTCGCGCAGCGCGTCGCGGACGGCGAGACGCGACTCGCTCCCCACCAGAGGTCGCTCAGCCAGGTACGCCCGGGGAGTGACCCCTACGAGGGCCTCAGCAGGCCGCTCGAAGAAGTGCTCGGGGCGCAGCCCCAGCTTCTTGAGCGCGTCGAAGACACCCTCGAGCACTTCCAGGGCCCTGATGACGTGACGGTTGAGCATGCCCCGCTGCTGCGCCGCCCGGACCACGTCGTCCGCAGCGGACGAGCCGAGCAGCACGCCCAGTTGCGGGCGCCCCACGGCCAGCAGCGCGTACTCGGCGAGCCAGGCCACCTCCCCGCCGAAGAGCGGTCGCGTCAGCGTGATGGCCTTGTCCCAGTCGGCGGCGTCCGCGGTCGGCACCGTGTCGGACTCCGGGTCGGTGTCCCCCACGGTCGCGTCAGCCGCTTCCCGCACGGGCTCGAAAACCTCGTCGGACGTCGGCGTCACCGCCTCGACGTCAGCGGTCTCCTCAGTACTCGCGGCCTCTACGGCATCCGTCGTCGTGTCGGACGTCGGACTCATCGCTCCGGCGTCAGTGACCTCCCCCACGGCGGCAGCCCCCTCACCGCCCGTCACCACCTCGACCTCCGGCACTACCGCCGCGGCCTCGGCCGCCGCCTCGGCGGTCGGCGCGTCACCGCTCGCGTCCACCACCGCGGTCCGGGCCGGCACCGCGGACACCCGTGCTTCCTCCGCGGCAGCCCTGGCAAGCCGCTCCGCCCTGGCCCTGCGGAGAGCTCGTCGGGCGCGAGCAGTGCGGGCCGCGTGGGTGGCGCGGGCGATGCGGGCCGCTCGTACCGCCTCGGCGGCCTGTTTCGCCGCCCGCTCGGCCTTCTCGCACTCGGCGTCCAGGTCCACCCCGAAGAGGCCGGCCACACGCAGCCGCTCCTTCAGCTCCGGCCGCAGCTTCACCTCCAGCTGCCGGATGCGCTCCCGGGTCACGCCGAACTCGGCTCCCAGCTCGTCCAGCGTCGACCGTTCGTCCCCGTCGAGCCCCAGCCGCCGTACGAGGATCCGGTGATCACGTCCGCTGAACGTGTTCACCACGGCCATGACCTCTGCGGCGTGCAGGGCGTCCAGCACCTGTTTCTCCACGGACGGCAATGGCTGCGTCCGCCCCACGAAATCCGCGAGCGTCGCCCCGTCGCCGATGATCCGGTCGAGGGAGTCCGTGCGCTGGCTCAGCTTCCGGACCTGCTCCACCTTCTCCAGGCTCAGGTCGCACGCCACCGCCACGTCGGCCGCGGTCGCGGGCCGTCCCTGCGCGGCCAGGGCCCGCTCGGCGTTGGCCACCTTGCGGATCTGCTCGTGCATGTGGACGGGGATGCGGATGATGGCGCCTTCGTCGGCGATGGCGCGGGTGAGCGACTGCCGGACCCACCAGGTCGCGTAGGTGGAGAACTTGTTGCCCATCCTCGGGTCGAACTTCCGAGCCGCCCGCATCAGCCCGAGCGCCCCGTGCTGGACCAGATCGTCGTAGTCGAGTCCCTGTTCCAGATGCGACCGCACAATGGAGTGCACGAGCCGCAGATTGTGCACCACGAGACAGTCGCGGGCTCGGACGCGAAGGTCGTCCCTCGGCAGCGCCTTCAGTTCGTCCTCGTCGGCTTCCTGCTCGATCCGGTCCACTCCGCCCCTCAGCAGGACGGCCAGCCCCACCTCGGCTTCGGCGCTCAGCAGCCGTCTCTCCGGCCGCCGTTCGAGCCGGTCGGCCTCCAGCACGGCCATCGCGGCCGCCACGGCGTCGGCGAGGTCGTTGCCCGCCGCGGCCTCGACTTCGCCCGGCGTGGTCGAGACAGCGGGGGCCTCACGGGATTCCTGGGATGCCTCCGAACCATCGGACTCCCCCTCCGCGGCACCGTCCGGATCCCGCAGCACACTGGCCCCCGCCCGCAGCTCCGCGGCTTCCCGGCTGTCGAGCCCCGCCAGCCGTACGACGCCCTCAAGAGCCCGGGACGTCACGCACCCCGCATCGTCGCCGTACCGCGACAGCAAGGCTCGCGCAAGCGCGACACGCGTGGACACAATTTCCTCACTTGAATGTGCAACCTTTTCACCGCCAAGCGAGTCAGAGTCTGCGTGCATGTGCAAATCCCGCACGGGCAGCCCCAGCCGGGCGAGCTCGCTGCGCAACCGGTCCCGTTCGCCGTCGCCCAAGGCGAGCGCTCGCACGCCCTGAAGAAACTCACGTTCGGGCACCACGCCGTGCACCGCGGCACGCCGCAGTTGCTTCAGCAGGTCACCCAGCGCGGCCTTCGACACGGACGCGCCGGATCCTCCGGCCAGTTGACGCCCCAAGGCCTCCACCCCCAACCCGATTGCACGCCAGAGCGTAGCCCCAACACGTTAACAACGTCAACACATATGAGGTCTAGAAAAGCTGGCAACCCTCGTGTACAGTGCCGGTGACTGTGCTCCCTGAAGGGAAGTCAGCGGAGCACGGCACACCGAGGGGCGGGCGAGTCCCCGCGCGGGGCAGCGGAGCGAGGGAAGAGGGGCGGCTGTGGGCCAGGGGCTGATCGATGGCAGGTTCCGCATCGGGCAGGTCATCGGCAAGGGCAACATGGGGGAGGTTCACCGGGCCGAGGATCTCCAGGCCCCGGAGGGCAGCGCCGAGCGCGCGGTCGCCGTGAAGACGATCCTGCGCCGCCGCACGGGCGCCCTGATCGACACCGGCGCGGACCCCAAGTCGGCGGAGCGCTTCGCGCGCGAGGTCCGCATCATGCGCCGCCTCGAGCATCCGAACCTGACGCGACTCGTCGCCGGTGGGGTCAGCGACGAGGGACTGCCCTACCTGGCGATGGAGTTCCTGGACGGCGAGACACTGCGCGACCTCATAGAGGAGGAGCGCCAGCTGCCCATGTCGTGGGTGGCCGCGATCGGCGCACAGATGGCCGACGGCCTCGCCGCCGCCCACGCCGCCGACGTGGTGCACCGCGACCTGAAGCCCGCGAACGTCATGCTGACCCGCGGCGGAATCGTCAAGGTCCTCGACTTCGGCATGGGTCGCATCGCCGACGACCCGGACGAGGCACGGCTGACCAGCACAGGTGTCAGCCTCGGCACCGCCCGCTACATGGCGCCCGAGCAGTTCCAGGCCCGCCAGGTCACCCAGGCCGCCGACCTGTACGCGCTCGGCTGTGTGCTGTACGAGATGCTCGTCGGCGTACCGCCCTTCGTCAGCGAGTCGCGCTTCGAGCTCGCACGCAAGCATGTCGAGACCGATCCGACTCCCCTCGGCGTCATCCGCGGCGGGATCCCCGCCGAGCTGATCCGCCTCGTCGGCCGGCTGCTCGCGAAGGACCCGGCCGACCGCCCCGCGAACGCGGCCGAAGTCCGCGACGCCCTGCACCCGCTGGCCGTGCGGGACGGGGACACCCCTCAGCTCCCCCACTGGAGCGCCTTCGACCCGACCCGGCACCTGGCCGCCACCATCGCCCGCACCGCCGCTGCCCCGTCCACGCCCGCCCCGCGGCCCGCGCCGGTCACCGCCTCCGGCACCGCGATGGACGTCTTCGGCGTGCACCGCGCGCTCATCAAGGACTACCGCTCCTTCACCGAGGGCGGCACCGTGATCCGCGACGACCGCGTCGCCGCGTTCGTGGAGAAGGACCTCGACGACAAGGCGCAGTGGCCGGACCCGTGGCTGTCGCTCAACCCGTTCTTCCAGAGCGGCGGCACGGTCGCCGAACTGGTCGGGGAGAAGGTGCTGCACCCGGAGTGCGCCCGCATCTTCCAGGCGGGCAAGACGGAGGGAGGCACGGTCCCGGACGGCCGACCGCTCACCCTCCACCGCCACCAGCGCGAGGCCATCGACGCCGCCGCGCGCGGCGCCTCGTACGTGCTGACCACCGGCACCGGTTCCGGCAAGTCGCTGTCCTACATCGTTCCGATCGTGAACCGGGTGCTTCATGAGCGGGACTCCGAGGGCCCGAAGGCCGTCAAGCGGGTGCGCGCCATCATCGTGTACCCCATGAACGCGCTGGCGAACAGTCAGCTCAAGGAGCTGGAGAAGTACCTCCGCGACGGCTACGGCCAGGGCCGCGAACCGGTCACCTTCGCCCGCTACACGGGCCAGGAGGACGACGAGAAGCGCAGGGAGATCCGCGACAACCCGCCGGACATCCTGCTCACCAACTACGTGATGCTGGAGCTGATGCTGACCCGGCCGGCGGACCGGGCCAGCCTCATCAAGATGGCCAAGGGCCTGGAGTTCCTGGTCTTCGACGAGCTGCACACCTACCGCGGCCGGCAGGGCGCCGACGTGGCCCTGCTCATCCGCCGGGTCCGCGAGGCCTGCCAGGCCCCGGACGTGCAGTGCATCGGCACCTCGGCGACCATGTCGACCGAGGGCACCGTCGAGGACCAGAAGAAGGTCGTCGCCGGTGTGGCGAGCACCCTGTTCGGTACGGCGGTCAGCCCGGAGCACGTCATCGGCGAGACGCTGGTCCGCGCAACCGGCGAGGCACCCGACACCGTCCCCGCCGAGCGCCTGACCGCGCCGGCCGCGCCCCGCGCGTACGCCGACCTGGTGCGCGACCCGCTGGCCCGCTGGATCGAGACGCGCTTCGGCCTGGCCACGGACGGGGCGACGGGCCGGCTGGTGCGCCGGCAGCCCACGAAGATCGAGGTCGCGGCGCGCGAGCTGGCCGAGCGGTCCGGCGTCGCCAAGGACGACTGCGTGCAGGCCATCGAGGCGACCCTCGAAGCCGGTTCGCAGGCCCGCCACCCGGTCACCGAGCGCCCGCTGTTCGCGTTCCGGCTGCACCAGTTCCTCTCCAAGGGCGACACCGTCTACGTCACCCTGGAGGACAAGCTCTCCCGCCACCTCACCCGCTCCTACCAGCTGGAACAGCCGGGCAGCGGCGGCAAGCTGCTGATGCCGCTGGCGTTCTGCCGGGAGTGCGGCCAGGAGTACCTGACGGTCTGGCGCACCGAGAAGGACGGCGAGGTCCGCTACGAGGCCCGCCGGGACACCTCCGCCACGGGCGGGCGGCAGGGCGACGGCTACCTCTACATCGACGACGAGCGCGCCTGGCCCTCCAGCGTCCAGTACGCCGTCGACGACCGCCGCCTGCCGGAGTCCTGGCTGGAGCTGGACGGCGGGGGCCAGGAGGTCGTCAAGAAGACGTACCGCGACCGGGTGCCGCGCGCCGTGACGGTCGACCCGCTCGGCTACGAGGGCCGGGGCGAGCTGCGGGCCGCGTTCATCCCGTCGCCGTTCCTGTTCTGCCTGCACTGCGGGGTGGCCTACGAGCAGACGCGCGGCCGGGACTTCGCGAAGCTGGCGACGCTGGACCAGGAGGGCCGGTCGTCGGCGACCTCCCTCATCTCCGCGTCGGTGGTGCGGTCCCTGAAGTCCGTGCCGGAGGAGGCGCTGGACAAGGAGGCGCGCAAGCTCCTCACCTTCGTCGACAACCGGCAGGACGCCTCCCTCCAGGCCGGCCACTTCAACGACTTCGTGCAGATCACCCAGTTGCGGGGGGCCCTGTACCGGGCCGCCCTGGACGCGGGCGGGGACGGCCTCACCCACGAGGAGCTGGCCTCCGCGGTGACGAACGCGCTCGCGATCGCCCCCGTGGACTACACCGGCGACGCCGACCAGCCCCCGTCGCTGGCCCGCGCCGCGGCGAAGACGCTGCGTGACGTGATCGCCTTCCGCCTCTACCTCGACCTGGAGCGCGGCTGGCGCATCACCATGCCGAACCTGGAGCAGACGGGTCTGCTGGAGATCGACTACGCCGACCTGCAGTGGGTGGCCGACAAGCAGGACCGCTGGGCGGACACCCACGCGGCGCTGCGGGACGCCGACCCGGCGCTGCGGGCCGAGATCATGAAGGCGCTGCTCAACGAGATGCGCCGTTCGCTCGCCATCGACGTGTCCTACTTCCGCGACGACTACGACGCGTTGCAGCGGGCGAGCGAGGAACGGCTGGTGGACCCGTGGGTGCTGTCGGCCTCCGACCGCCCGAGCGTCGGCACCGCCTACCCGCACCCGTCGGGCCGCGGACTGGACCGCTCAGGCCTGTTCCTGTCGGCGCGCGGCAAGTTCGGCAAGTACCTCAGGCGCGCCGACACCTCGTTCAAGAAACTTCCCCCCGAGGACCTGCAGCTGGTCATCGCGGAGCTGCTGAAGGTTCTGGTTGCGGGCGGCCTGGTGAAGGAGGTGGCGGAGGCCCCGCAGCGCGCGGGCCGCTACCGCAGGCCCAGCACGCCGGCCACGACCGGTTACCGGGTCGCGGCCCAGTCGCTGATCTGGCGGGCGGGCAAGGGCGAGACGGGTGCGCACGACCCGTTGACGCGCACCTACCCGAGCGGCGACGGCCCGCGGGTGAACACGTTCTTCCGGGACCTGTACAAGGATGCGGCGAGCGCGCTGGCCGGCCTGTTCGCCCGCGAGCACACCGCCCAGGTCGCGCCGGAGGAGCGGGAGCGGCGCGAAGAGGCGTTCCGCAAGGCGGAGCTGAAGCTGCTGTACTGCTCCCCCACGATGGAGCTGGGCGTCGACATCTCCTCCCTCAACGCGGTGATGATGCGCAACGTGCCGCCCACGCCCGCCAACTACGCCCAGCGCTCGGGCCGCGCGGGCCGCAGCGGCCAGCCCGCGCTGGTGACGACGTACTGCGCGACGGGCAACAGCCACGACCAGTACTACTTCCGCCGCTCGGAGCGCATGGTCGCGGGCGCGGTGGCCCCGCCGCGCCTGGACCTCGCCAACGAGGACCTCGTCCTCTCCCACCTCCAGGGCATATGGATCGCGGAGGCCGGTCTGAAGCTGGGCCGCGCGATACCCGAGCTCCTGGACGTGTCGTACCCGGACACCGGCGACCGCCCCGACCCCGCGCTGGAGCTGCTGCCCGACATCCTCGACGCCTCCCTGGACGAGAGCGCGCAACACCGCACGGTGGACGCGGCGCTGCGGGTGCTCGGCCCGCTGCTGCCGGACTTCGCGGACACCACGTGGTGGCACGACGACTGGATCCAGGACCGGGTGCGCACGGTGCCGGAGCGGTTCGACCGGGCCTTCGACCGGTGGCGGCAGCTGTTCCGCGCCGCGCTCGACGACCAGTACATCCAGAACAAGCGCCGCCTGGACTACAGCCTCACCGAAACCGACCGCAACCGCGCCAACGCCCGCCGCCGCGAGGCGGAGACGCAGCTGACCCTGCTGATGAACGAGAGCGTCGACAGCCGGTCGGTCCTGTCCGACTTCAACCCCTACCGCTACCTCGCCTCCGAGGGCTTCCTGCCCGGCTACAGCTTCCCGCGCCTGCCGCTGGCCGCCTACATCCCGACGATCGGCCGCCGCCGCGGCGACGGCGACTACCTCCAGCGGCCCCGCTTCCTCGCCATCCGCGAGTTCGGCCCCGGCGCGCTGATCTACCACGAGGGCGCCCGCTACCAGGTGACCCGCATCCAGCTACCGCCGGACTCCTCCGGCGACCTGGCGACCAGCGAGGCCCGCCGCTGCGCCCAGTGCGGCTACCACCACGACCCGGCCGAGCGCCAGGACCGCTGCCAGATGTGCGACGAGCCGCTGGGCGCGGCCACGCACGGCCTGCTGCAGCTCCACACCGTCTACACCACGCGCCGGGAGCGGATCTCCTCCGACGAAGAGGAGCGGCGCCGGGCCGGCTTCCGCCTGGAGACGTCGTACCGCTTCCAGGACCACGGCGCCCGCAAGGGCCGCCTCAACGCCTCCGTCGCACAGGCCTCGGGCGCGCCGCTGGCCGACCTGGCGTACGGCGACTCGGCGACCGTCCGCATCACCAACCTCGGCCGGGTGCGGGCCAAGCGGGACGAGCCGCCGGGCTACTGGCTCGACCTCGCCGACGGCCGCTGGATGACCGACAAGGACGCGGCGGAGGCGTCGGGCGACTTCAGCGAGCTGGACAAGGTCGACGCGGACGGCAACGAGCGGCGCCGCAAGAAGCGGGTCATCCCCTACGTGGAGGACCGCCGCAACATCCTCGTCGTCACCCTCGACGAGCCGCTGCCCGAGCCGGAGGCGCTCTCCCTCATGTACGCGCTGGAGCGGGGCATCGAGGCCGCGTTCGAGCTGGAGGACGCCGAGCTGTCCAGCGAGCTGCTGCCGCCGGACGGCGGGCCCCGCGACCGGCTGCTGTTTACGGAGGCGGCCGAGGGCGGCGCGGGCGTGCTGCGCCGCCTCCAGGCGGAGCCGGACGCCCTGGCGAAGGCGGCCCGGTACGCCCTGTCGATCTGCCACTTCGACGAGGCCGGCAACGACCTCGACGGCCCGCACCCGGACCGGCCGTGCGCCCGCGGCTGCTACGAGTGCCTGCTGACGTACGGCAACCAGCTCGACCACGCGCTGATCAACCGCCACTCGGCGCGGGAGTTGCTGGTGCGGTTCGCCTCGGCGACGGCGGAGCGCGAGTCGCGCGGGGAGTCGCGGTCGGAGCAGTACCGCCGCCTGCTCGACCAGGATCCCGCGGCACCGACCGCGGTCGAGTCGTCGACCGCCGCCGAACTGGCCGCGCAGGGCGACTTCCTGGGCTGGGCGAAGGCGCGCGGACTGAACCTCCCGGACGAGGCGGGCCCGTTCCTCACCGAGGCGAACGCGATGCCGGACTTCGTGTACCGGCGCCCGGGCGGGAACGTGGCCGTCTTCGTGGACACACCCGACAAGGAACAGGACACCTTCCGGGACGAGGACGCCGAGGACCGTCTCTTCAACGCCAGTTGGGACGTCGTCCGCTTCCCGCTCGGCGCCGACTGGGACGCCATCGCCGCCGCCAACACCCGCTACTTCGGCACCCCTGCCGCCAACTGACCATCCGTTCCAGAGGACTTGAAAACACACATGGCACTCACGTACTCCGCCGGTTCCCTGGTGAAGGCCCGCGGTCGCGAATGGGTGGTGCTCCCCGAGAGCGAGCCCGACCTGCTCGTCCTGCGCCCGCTCGGCGGTTCGGACGACGACATCGCCGCCGTGTTCCCGGTGTTCGAGACGGTCGAGGAGGCGAGGTTCGCTCCGCCGGAGCCGAGCGACCTCGGCGACCAGCGGGCGGCCGGCCTGCTGCGCACCGCCCTGCGCATCGGCTTCCGCTCGGGCGCGGGCCCGTTTCGCTCGCTCGCCGGCATCGCGGTGGAGCCGCGCGCGTACCAGCTCGTCCCGCTGCTGATGGCGCTGCGTCAGAAGACGGTCCGCATGCTGATCTCCGACGACGTCGGCATCGGCAAGACCGTCGAGGCGGGCCTGATCGCGAGCGAACTGCTCGCGCAGGGCGAGGCGTCGGGCCTGGCGGTGCTGTGCTCACCCGCCCTGGCGGAGCAGTGGCAGCAGGAGCTGCGCAGCAAGTTCGGCATCGACGCGGAGCTGGTGCTGGCGTCGACGGTCACCCGTCTGGAGCGCGGCCTGGACCTGGGCCAGTCCCTCTTCGACCGCTACCCCAACGTCATCGTCTCCACGGACTTCATCAAGTCCCCGCGCCACCGCGACGACTTCGTACGCCACTGCCCCGACCTGGTGATCGTCGACGAGGCGCACACCTGCGTGGCCGCCGACGACGCCTCGACGGGCTCGCAGAACCAGCTCCGCTACGAGCTGCTGCGCCGTGTCGCCGAGGACGCCGAGCGGCACCTGCTGCTGGTGACGGCCACCCCGCACAGCGGCAAGGAGTCCGCGTTCCGCAACCTGCTGGGCCTGGTCAAGCCCGAACTGGCCCACGTGAACCTGGAGTCGGAGGCGGGCAGGAAGCTGCTGGCCCGGCACTTCGTGGCCCGCAAGCGCGCGGACGTGCGCCAGTACCTCACCAAGGAGGACGGCCTGGCCGACGACTCGCTCGCCGAGCGCACCGCGTTCCCCTTGGACCGCTACTTCAAGGACGAGACGTACAAGCTGTCCCCGGAGTACCGGACCCTGCTGGACGACGCGATCGCCTACGCGAGCGAGCGGGTGGAGGAGGCGGACAGCCGGGGCCGGCGCGAGGCACGAATAGCCTGGTGGTCGGCGATCGCGCTGCTCCGCTCACTGGTGTCCTCGCCGCGTGCCGCAGCCCAGACGCTGCGGACGCGGTCGGCGGCGGCGGTCGCGTCGTCGGCAGAGGAGGCCGACAAGTTGGGCGCCCCGCTCAACAGCGACGCCGCCGACAGCGACTCGATGGAGGGCATGGACGTAGCGCCCGGCGCGGAGATCGAGGAGGACGACCCGCGCTCGCGCCTGGCCGAACTCGCCGACCGCGCCGAGGAGCTGGAGGGCCCGGCGAAGGACCTCAAGCTGAAGGCGCTGATCAAGCACCTCAAGGCGCTGCTCGCCGACGGCTACAACCCGATCGTCTTCTGCCGCTACATCCCGACGGCCAAGTACCTGGCCGAGCAGCTGGCGAACGACCCGGAGACGAAGAAGCGCGGCCCGCTCGGCGCGAAGACGGTGGTCAAGGCGGTCACCGGTGAACTCTCCCCGCAGCAGCGCATCGACAACATCGAGGCGCTGGCGGCGGAGGCCGGCGAGGACGCCGCCGCACGCCGCGTGCTGATCGCCACGGACTGCCTGTCGGAGGGCGTGAACCTCCAGCACTACTTCGACGCCGTGATCCACTACGACCTGGCGTGGAACCCCACCCGCCACGACCAGCGCGAGGGCCGCGTCGACCGCTACGGCCAGCGCCGCGACGAGGTCCGCGTCATCACCCTGTACGGCGACGACAACGGCATCGACGGCAAGGTCCTCGAAGTCCTCATCAAGAAGCACCGCCAGATCAAGAAGGACCTGGGCATCTCGGTGTCGGTCCCGGACGAGCTGTCGACCGGCGTGACGGACGCGATCGTGGAGTGGCTGCTGATGCGCGGCCGCGAGAACGAGGACGCCCTGTTCAGCGCGGACGCGTTCAAGGTGAGCACGGCGAAGCTGGACAGCGACTGGAACTCGGCGGCGGAGAGGGAGAAGGCCTCCCGTTCCCGGTTCGCGCAGCGCTCGATCCACCCGGAGGAGGTGGCCCGCGAGGTCGCCGCGATCCGGGAGGCGCTGGGCGGCACGGGCGAGGTGAAGACGTTCGTACGGGAGTCCCTGGGCGCGCTGGGCGCGGTGCTGCGAGGTGCGGCCGAGCCCGACGACTTCACGGCCCAGGTGGGCGGCACGCCGGCGGGCCTGCGGGACGCCCTCGCCACGGCCGTGGGCGCGGAGGTGATCGAGCAGGACCGCCCGATCCCGTTCCGAACGGACCCGGCGGTGGCACGGGGCGAGGCGGCGCTGGTGCGGACGGACCCGGTCGTGGGCGCGCTCGCGTCACATGTCCTGAACGCGGCGCTGGACGCACAGGCGGACGGCGCACGCCCGGCACGCCGCTGCGGCGTGATCACGACGGACGCGGTGACGACGCGGACGACGCTGCTGCTGGTCCGCTACCGCTTCCACCTCACCCTGCCGTCGCGGAGCGGCGAGAAGCAGCTGGTCGCGGAGGACGCGAGACTGCTGACCTTCGAGGGCTCCCCGAAGAACGCGGTGTGGCTGTCGCAGGAGCGCGCCGCGGCCCTGCTGGACGCGACGGCGTCCGAGAACACGGACCCGCACTTCGGCGAGCGCATGATGAAGCGCATCCTCGACCAACTCCCCGAGGTCAACGGCTACTTGGAGTCGTACGGCGAGGAACTGGCCGCCGAGCTGGACGCCTCCCACCGCCGGGTGCGCCAGGCCTCCGGCGAGATCGTCCGTGGCCTGTCGGTGACGGCCCAGAAGCCGGCCGACGTCCTGGGCGCGTACCTCTATCTGCCCGCCAACCCCACTGCTTCCTCCCCTGCCCCTGCTGCTGTCTCTGGAGCGTCCGCCTGATGTCCGCCACGACTCGCCACCAGGTGTTCACCGCCGTCCACACGGTCGGAGGGCTGCTGCCGGCCGACATGCTGCTGCGCATCTCCGATGGCAAGGACGTCCCGGGCTCCAAGCCCGCCGACTACGGCCTGCCGTCGTCCCGTTCGGTACGGGACGAGGCGGAGCGCAGCTGGGAGTACCTGAAGCCGCTCTGGCGCGAGCTGCGCAAGCACCTCCCCGAGGACCGGGAGACGGGCCTGCCCGCCACGGACCCCACGGGCCGTGCGGCTGCCGACTGGCTGGCGCCGCTGTGGCGGGAACTGGGCTTCGGCCGCCTGACGCCGATCGGTACGGAGGGCGTCCGGGCCGACTCGGACACGGAGAAGCGGTTCGAGGTCACGCACCGCTGGCAGCACGCGCTCATCCACCAGACACCGTGGAACGCCAACCTGGACAAGCGCCCGGGCGGCGCGGGCACGGTCCCGCCGCAGTCGATGCTCCAGGAGTGCCTGAACCGGACCGAGGCCCACCTGTGGGGCGTCCTGACCAACGGCCGCCAGGTACGTCTGCTGCGCGACTCCAGCGCGCTGGCCACGGCGTCGTACGTCGAGTTCGACCTCGAGGCGATCTTCGACGGCGAGCTGTTCAGCGAGTTCGTGCTGCTGTACCGGCTGCTGCACGTGTCGCGCTTCGAGGTCGCGGAGGACGCGGCGCCGTCGACGTGCTGGCTGGAGAAGTGGCGCACAGAGGCAATCGCGCAGGGCACGCGGGCGCTGGACCAGCTCAGGAAGGGCGTCCAGCGGGCGATCACGACCCTCGGCACGGGCTTCCTGAAGCACCCGGACAACCGGGAGCTGCGCGAGACGCTGGAGGTGAAGACCTTCCACTACGCGCTGCTGCGCCTGGTCTACCGCCTGCTGTTCCTGTTCGTGGCCGAGGACCGCGAGGTCCTGCTGTCCCCGTCGGCGGACGAGACGGCGAAGGAGCGCTACGCCGCGTACTTCTCGTCGGCCCGCCTGCGCCGGCACGCCCAGCGACGCCGGGGCACGGCCCACGGCGACCTGTACCAGGCCCTGCGCCTGGTCCTCTCGGGCCTGGGCAACGACGACGGCCTCCCGGAGCTGGGCCTGCCCGGCCTGGGCGGCATCTTCGACGACACGGAGGCGGACAAGGTCCTGCACCGCCTGTCCCTGTCGAACGAGCCGCTGCTGGAGGCGGTACGGGCGCTGTCGATCGTCCGGGACACGAACAGCAAGCGCAACCGGGTGGTCGACTACCGCCACCTGGACGCGGAGGAGCTGGGCTCCATCTACGAGTCCCTGCTGGAACTGGTCCCCCAGCACAACGCGACCGAGCGCACCTTCGAACTGGTCGAGCTGGCGGGCAACGCGAGGAAGACGACGGGCTCGTACTACACCCCGTCCTCCCTCATCGAGTGCCTGCTGGACTCGGCGCTGGACCCGGTCATCGACGACGCGGTCAAGCGCGGCGAGATCCGCGCGACGCGCTCGGGCCAGCCGGACCCGGGCCCGGCCATCGTCGAGGAACTGCTGAACCTGACGGTCTGCGACCCGGCCTGCGGCTCGGGCCACTTCCTGGTGGCTGCGGCTCGCCGCATCGCGAAGCGGGTGGCTGCGGTACGGGAGCAGAACCCGGAGCCGACGATCGACGCGGTGCGGCACGCCCTGCACGAGGTCGTCGCGCGGTGCATCTACGGCGTGGACCTCAACCCGATGGCGGTCGAGCTGGCCAAGGTGTCGCTGTGGCTGGAGGCCCTGGAACCGGGCAAGCCGCTGGGCTTCCTGGACGCCCACATCAAGCACGGCAACGCGCTGATCGGAGCCACGCCGACGCTGCTGGCCAAGGGCATACCTGATGACGCCTTCAAGCCCATCGAGGGCGACGACAAGAAGATCGCGTCGGCCATCAAGAAGCGGAACGCCAAGGAGCGCGGCGGCCAGCTGAGCTTCCACACGGAGGAGCGCATCTGGGTCTCCAACGCCTCCTTCGCGGCAAGCCTGCGCGACATCACCGCCGCCCCGGCCAACACCCTGCGCGACGTCCGGCTCCAGTCCAGCCGCTTCCGCGACCTGGAGCAGTCCGCGGACTATCTCCGGGCCCTGCACATCAGCGACGCCTGGTGCGCCGCCTTCGTCTGGCCCAAGGTCCAGGGTGCGCCGACCCCGGTCACCGAGGGCGTCTTCCGGGACCTCCAGAGCGCGGGCGCGGGCATCCCTGTGAGCACGAACGAGGAGATCATCCGCCTCGCCCAGCAGTACAAGTTCTTCCACTGGCATCTGGAGTTTCCAGACGTCTTCACCGTCTCGGAGACTGCGGACGGCGACGTCGATCAGTCCACTGGGTGGGCTGGGGGCTTCTCCTGTGTGCTGGGCAACCCGCCGTGGGAGCGCATCAAGCTGCAAGAACAGGAGTTCTTCGCTCAGCGAGACGTGGAAATCGCCAACGCCCAGAACGCGGCCGCTCGTAAGAAGCTGATCACGGCCTTGCCAGTGATGAACCCGGACCTCTTCGCCGAGTTCAGCGCGGCCAAGCGCCGGTCCGAGGGCGAGAGCCACTTCATGCGCAACAGCGGGCGTTACCCTCTCACGGGCCGCGGCGATATCAACACGTACGCTGTTTTTGCCGAAACGGACCGCATACTGATGGGACCGCTTGGGCGAATGGGAATAATCGTGCCGACTGGGATAGCCACAGACGCCACGACACAGTTTTTCTTCCGAAGCCTGGTTGAATCTTCACAACTGGTCAGCCTTTTCGATTTCGACAACAAGGAATCGATCTTCCCAGGAGTAGGAGCAGTCGTAAGGTTCTGCCTGTTGACAATTTCTCGACTCAAAGTGCATGAGACTCAAACATCGTTCCTGTCGCGTCGCACTGAAGAGGTCCGAAGCTCCGATCGACTGGTAACACTTTCCCCTGACCAAATCCTACGATTGAATCCCAATACTGGTACGCTGACCGCCTTCACGGATGCCCGCGCGGCCAGAATCCTGACTTCGATTTACGAAAGCGTCCCAATTTTTTCTAGCAACCGGGCGACCCAAGACAGTTGGCCCCTGACCTGGGGAACGATGTTCCACATGTCGAATGACTCACACTTGTTCCACGCCCGCGAGGACATGGAAGAAAAGGGATGGCAACTGGCGGGAGCAAAACTAGCGAAAGAAGAAAAGAAACTAATTCCCCTCTACGAGCCCAAGAATTTTCAAATTTACGACCACAGGTTCGGCACCTTTGACGGCGTCTCGCGCGAGGTTCGATTCACACGTAAGGCCCCGACTGTGCCAATTGACCACGAAGACCCAGAGGTGGAGATCACTCCACGCTATTGGGTACCAGAAGAGCAATTCCATGAGAAGTGGCAAACGGGGCACGACTGGGCTATCGCGCTGAGAAATATGACGAACCCAGTGACGAATGCGCGAACTGCCGTGTTCTGCATCGCCCCCGCTGCAGCTTTTGGAGATGGCGCTCCGATTCTTTGGTCTGACCTCAGCGCCAGTCAACATTCGCTCGTCATGGCCAATTTCGGCTCCTTCATATTTGACTTTATCGTCAGGCAAAAGATCACAGGCGGCCATCTGACACAGTTTCTTTTGCGTCAGATCCCTGTACTTCCCCCTAACGGGCTGGCTCTGCACGCAAGTTTCATCGTGCCGCGCGTACTGGAACTGACTTATACGAGCTACGCCATGAAATCATTCGCTCGTGATATGGGCGACGAAGGCACTCCTTTCCGCTGGGAAGAGCCCCGCCGCGAAATAATCCGTGCCGAGCTGGACGCTCTGTTCTTCCACCTCTATGAGATCTCCCGAGAGGATACAGACTACATACTCGACACGTTTCCTATCGTGATGCGGAAGGATAAGGCCAAGTACGGCTCTTACCGCACCAAGGAGCTGATACTTGCCGAGTACGACCGCATGTCTGCCTCGGGTCTTACCCTTAAAAATCCGATCCTGGACAATGAGAGCTACATCTCCACTCTCGTTCCGCTCCCGGGTCGTGGGCCGCGCCACCCGGCTTCCTGACGATCGCGAACGCTGTGAGGTCGACCACACCAACCTGACATGCGTGGTCGACCTCACAGCAAGCATCAACTGATGACGTCTCTGAATCCCACCGGTAGTGTTACCTCATGACAGCCGCGCATCTCATCGTCATCAGTGATCGAAACGCTCTGAGTTGGGTGCTCACTGAACAACGCATGGCGTTCCCCTCAGGTAGAGCTAGTGAGTCCCGAAAAATCACCGAAGGTGACGAGTTGTTCATTTACAGCACTCGCGGCTGCTTCCGTAACCCTACGCGAGACATTGGACGAGTCATCGCCACTGCCACAGTCACCACTCCAGTGCGTGTTCTAGAGAAGCCACTGGTTTTTGGAGCACGCCGCTTCACCGTTGGCTGTAACTTGACCATCCAAGAACTCGCGCCCTTTCGGGAAGGTCTCTCTCTCCGTGACCATGTCCATCGCCTTTCCGTTTTCCCTGACCCAAAGACCTGGAGCGTGCGAATGCGTCGAGCTTCCCTCACTCTGCCGCTCTCGGACGCCGTATACCTGCGCGAAGCACTACGCCCCTTCCTTCAACCGTACTCGACAGTAGTAGACGCTTACCGCTGGCCTCAATAAACACGGCGATCACTAGTTCCTCGTACTAACCTCGATCTTTCATGACGGCCTACCGACTAGGGCGATTTCAAAATTAGTTTGACCTTGTAGGCGTCGAGATCGCGACGGTGTGACAATGTTCGGTGGGCACGGGTGCTAAGCAACGAAGCCCCGTTGAGCAGGTGACTTTCCCAAGCTTCCTTCGCCCAACGGAGCTTCGTTGTGCCGCCAGTCTGCCATGGTCTGCCTGATCAAGTCGCTCAACCGTCAGCATCGTGCGATCAGCCTGTTGGCTTTGCGGCTTGAGAGATTGAAGTTTTTCCAACATCAGTTTGAGCAGACCAGGTGAAGGGTGAGGACGGCTTGGACGAGACTGGTGATGCAGGTGGCGCTGCACCATAATTTATGTAGGAGTCGCCAAGCCTCGAGGGTTGCCATAGCCTGCTCGCCCAGGACACGGATCTTTTCGTAAGAGTGGTTGACAGCATACTGGGCTACGACGTTCGCTCTTCACATCGCTCCCAACAGCACTGGGCCACCTGCTCTCGCCGCACCCAATCGAACTAGGCCGACTCCGCAAGGTGGAACAGACTCGCTCCTTCGCCGCCTATGAGCGCTCACCAGACCACAAGAGCACATAGGGCCATGAAGTGCCGCACTATGGTGGCAAGCGTTTGAGCGCTTGCCACCATAGGTATTGCCCTCAGGCCTCCGCCACGAAGGCCACGAAGCACGACCACCCCTCACGCCTCACGGTGAAGGGCCGACGCGTCACATCCTTGGAGTCTCGTACGTGGATGGCCTGTTCGGTGACGGCGACCTCCACACAGTTGTCGCCGGCCGTGCCGCTGTAACTGGACTTGAACCAGGCCAGTTGGGTGCTGCTCATAGCTCTCCTCTGATCCGCTCCAACAGGCCCACGGAGTCGTGAGGGGTAAGGGCCTGTGCGCGGAGTGTTGCATACCTCCTGTGGAGAACGGCAGCCTGCTTCGGATCAGTGATCAATCGACCGCTTTCCTGCCCTTCGGAGTACGCCAAGCATCTCCCGTCCGGGGTCTCCAACAAGGCGAGCGGACCGTCCAACCCCGCATGGGACACAGTGCGAGTAGGCATGACCTGCACGGACACGTTGCGGAGCCGGGCAAAGCCCAGCATGTGGTCCAACTGGTCGCGCAGTACCTGACTCCCGCCAAGAGGGCGCTGCACGATGCACTCCTCCACGACGAAGCTGAAGGAGGTGTTGGGTCGTTCCCGGATGAGGCTCTGCCGTTCCATCCGGGCGGCCACCTGCGCCTCCATCTGTTCATCAGACAGCGGTGGAATACGAGTTTCGAAGGCCGCGCGGGCGTACCCCTCCGACTGCAACAACCCCGGCACCAACCGACACTCATACGTACATAGACTCACCGCAACCCGCTCCAGCCTCGCCCACTGCCGGAACCAAGCCGCCAGCCCCGCCTCCCCCCTCGTCAGAAACTGGGCCGACCTCCGCAACGCCCCCGTGTTGCCCAGCGCCTCCTCCGCCCGCTTCACGAACGACTCGTCCGGCATCCGCCGCCCCAACTCCACCGACTCCACCGTGTGCTTGGAGAAGCGCACCAGCTCCCCGAACTCCACCCGGCTCAGCCCCGCGTGCTCGCGCAGCGCCTGGACGACGGCCCCGAACGTCCGCAGGCTGTCCGACGGATTCGGTTCTCGTTCCGCCTCGTAGGCCGCTGTCTCGCCGCCCGCACCCGCGCCACCTGCCATACGCGCCCACCTCCGCTTGCCTCTGCACGTCGCCCGTCAGCCCTCACGATCGACAGCACCCAGCGTGACGGGTCCGACAACACACCACCCACGGAATGCGCACGTACGCTTACATAGCGTACGCGCTGGGTGTTCGCGTAACGACAGCGAGGCCGTGGCTGTTGAACGTCTTGCCCCCTAATACGAGTCCGGGCCCGACCCGATCCACACCGGAGAACAAGAGCACCCGTGAACCCGTACAGCACCAACCGGCCCCCGTCCCAGCCCTGGTGGAGGGCCACCCCCGCCCTGCTCGGCCTTCTGGCCCTCGTGGCCCTGCTCAGTGCGGTGAGCCTCGGACTCGGCTTCCTCGTGGTGATCGCCACCATGGTGGCGGTGTGGGTCCTGCCCTCATGGCGCTGGTACGCCAAACTCGGCACCACGTTCGGCGCCTTCTTCCTGCTGCTGATCAGCGCCGGCATGAGCGGGCAACTCAATGACAGTGGGGCGGACAAGTCCGAGGCCGAGGCAAAGAACGCGGACGACCCGGGCACCGAAACCACGCCGTCCCCCTCCCTCGCCAAGACCCCCGAACTCACCGACTACACGGGCAAGTCACTGGACGAGGCGGAGAAGGAAGCCCGTGCAGCCGGGTTCACGCCAGGTCGTCACGACGCGTCCGCGGAAGGTCGCTCGGTCGTCGTGCGGTCGGTGTGGACGGTGTGCTTCCAGAAGGTCGACACCACCGCGAAGTCCGTCGCCTTCGCCGCCGTGCGGACCGGCGAGCCCTGCCCCACGAAGGACGGCGACCCGATCCCGTGGCCGACGATGCCGGATGTCGTGGGCGACACCTACAACGCGGCGGTCAAGGAATTGGACCGGGCCGGCATCGACCTCAACAGTGTCACGCTCGACGACGTCTACCTCGACATCGATGCGCCCTCGGCGGAAGAGGCCGCCGAGAAAGGCGACGAGTGGCGGGTGTGCTTCCAGCGCCCGGAAGAGGACAGCGAGGTCACTTCCGCCACCACGGTCCACCTCGACCTGGCCCGTGAACCGACGTCGATCTCGTCCAGAAGTGCCCGTCGAAGAAGGACACGACCTACAAGATCCCCGCCAATGACCCGGACTACCACGACAGTGGCGACAGCGACGACAACAGCAACACTCGAGACGGGGGTTCGGCCGGGGACGACTCCTCGTCGTCGTCCGACGGCGGCAGCAACGTCGGCACCGTGCACCCCGGTTCCTTCTGCTCCCGACCCGGGGCTACCTGCGTGAGCAAGGCAGGAACCCCGATGGTCTGCGGCCCCGGCTCCGACGGCCGCAACCGCTGGCGCTCTTCCTGACCTATAACGTCCCGCCCGCTGCGTACGTCGCCGAGAGTGAGCCTGGTGGAGTGCCGACAGGGACGGCCACCGCCCACTCCACTACGCCTCAGAGCCCGCTGCCACTGCCGCTGCCCGGAGACCCGATGCCTCCCATACAATGACGACACACAAGGTACAAACAGCGGTCACCGGCCGGCCGGGAACGGACCGACCGGTGTTCCTGTCGCTCGACCACGACTTCCACTACGGCATCCTGCTGGGCCGCTGCGGGAAGAAGCTGACCGCGAAGCAAGTGAGGGTGTCTGCATCCGGTCTGGCTCGATGAGTCCAGCACGTACGGAAATTCTAATACCCGGCATTCGGTAACGTGTTGACAACAGTAACAGCTCATCGCCATGCTCGAAGCGCCAACAAGGCGCATCAACAGCATACGTGGCCCCCTTCCGCCGCACCCAGGATGAGGAACGGACGGGTGGCCCCATTGGTTTACGCAGGGTCATGGGGATCAAGGGGGGATTGTGCCATTCTTCATACCGGTCATACTCATCGGTGTCGGTGTGGCGACCGGCGGTAGCGGGGCCGTCCTCGGTGGCAAAGGTATCCACGATCTCAAGCGTTCAAAGGCCCGATTGAAAGAGGCCGGCCAGGACTACGAGCGACGCCGAGCCCAAACCGAGGACGCGCTGGCGGCGACAAACACTGCCCTCAAGGCACTGGGGGAGCAGCAGGAGCAGGCTTTCGTTGATGTCGTCGTACGCATGGTCGACTTCCTGCGTCGCCATGAGCGACAGGTGCGCGAGAGCGAGCGACTGCTGGTGGACGGCGCCGACGCCACCATGACCGAGATCCCTGGGCTGCGCGGCCTCGATGTCGACACGGTGGCATGGATCGGCGGGGCCCTCGGATCCGCGGCGGCGGGCGCGGGCGCGGGCGCTGGAATCGCGGCGGCAGCGAGCAGCTTCGGAGTCGCGAGCACCGGAGCAGCGATCTCCGGCCTGACGGGTGCCGCGGCCGAGAGCGCGACCCTTGCCTTCCTGGGTGGTGGGGCGCTCGCGTCGGGGGGCGGCGGGATGGCACTTGGAGCGGCAGCGCTCAACTTCGTCACCATTGGCCCGGCGTTGCTCGTCGGTGGCCTGGTCTTCAAGGGCCAAGGCCAGAAGGCGATCACCCAGGCAAGGGAGTTCGAGGCGAAGGTCGCCGTGGCAATCGCTGAACTCGATGAGACGGACACCCGCCTGAAGGGTGTCGACGCCCGCGTTGCCGAGCTGCGCGAGCTCCTCGCGGATCTCACCTCCCGAGGGCTTGAGGCGCTGGACCTTCTGGAGTCCGAGCCGTTCGATCCACAAAGTCACGCCGAACGTTTTCAGCGGGCCATGACATTGGTCATGGCGGTCCGTGACGTGGCGACGACTCCGATTGTCGACGCGGAAGGCGAGTTGGACGAGCGCAGCTCAAACCTCACCATCAGGTACAGACCCTTGACCAAGGAGAATTAAGGTGCCCGACCAGACCAAGGTGCACGTCGGCAAGGTCTTCAAGGCGGCCAAGGGCTCCGTCCAGGCGGTGGACGGCTTCGCTGCGCTGAACCAGATCGTCGAAGCCGCCCGTGAGTGCATCCACATCCATGAGGTCGAGAGCACCAAGAGGGCCCGGCTGGAGGCCTACGAGGCCACAGAGGTCGCTCGGATCCGGGCCGCTGAAGCCGTCCTCAAGGACTACTTCACACAGGCATTCGCGGAACGGCGCAACCTCTTCGAGGAGATGTTCGCCAGGCTGGACAGAGCGCTCGACGAGGGCAACGGCGAAGTGCTGCACAGTGTCGTGCGTGGCATCGTCGACATCGCCAAGAGCTCGCCGCTCGCGGACATCGGAGACCTCTCTCAGGTCCGGGCGGCACTGGACGACCCGGACCAAGTGTGGGATCTCTGACCGCAAGGCGTTGAAAGATGACGCCGCCGACGACGAGTCATGCCGGTGGCGTCATCACACTTGACCGCCGGGACGAAAATTGCTCGGGCGCCCACGAACCGCGACTACTCCGCACGCCCGACGGCGAAGTGCAGGCGAGTTCTGACGGCCGGCAACCAGCCCCGCCTCCCCCCGCGTCAGGAACTGGGCCGACTTCCCAACGCCCCCGTGTTGCCCAGCGCCTCCTCCGCCGGCTCCACGAACGAATCGTCCGGCATCCGTCGCCCCAACTCCACCGACTCCACTGTGTGCTTGGAGAAGCGCACCAGCTCCCCGAACTCCACCCGGCTCAGCCCCGCGTGCTCGCGCAGCGCCTGTACGACCGCACCGAAGGTCCGCAGGCTGTCGGACGGGTCCGGCTCGCGTTCCACCTCACAGGCCGTCGGCTCCTCCACGGCCTCACTTACACCGCCCGCCATACACGGCCACCTCCCCTTGTGTCGTACCGTCCGCAGTCGTACTGTCGCCCGCGATCGACTGCACTCAGAGTGACGGTCGGACCGCCGTACCGTCCACAGATTGTGCCCGTACGCTGACGCACCGTACGGGGCGTGCTCCTGGTGTGCGCCTCCGCGCGCTCGTCACCGTGGTCCCATGAACGTGACCACGCCCCATACTCCCGCCGCTGTCCGGACCTTCGCGCAGCAGCTGTCGTCGACCCGCCGCGGCGCGCGGCTCGCTCGTCTGCTCGCGGTGGCGGAGTTCCAGACCTGGCAGGTGTCACCGTCCGTGGCCGAGCGCGCGGAGCAGATCGTGGCCGAACTGGCCGCCAACGCGGCGCTGCACGGCCGAGTCCAGGGCCGGGACTTCCGATTGGAGCTCCGCTTCGAGTCGGTGGCCGGTCTGCTGCGGATCACGGTGACCGACGCGCGGGGTGATCAGTCGCCCTCCCTCGTCGCGGACTTCGCCACGCTCCCGGAAGCGGAGTCGGGCCGCGGCCTCCTCTTGGTCACCGCCCTGGCCGATCGGTGGGCCACGGAACCGTATCCGCCGGCCGGCAAGACCGTCTGGGCGGAACTCGACCTCCCCACCGACCCTGGACCTCGGCATCCAGGAGCAGTCAACTGAGTTGGGCGCGAGCGTTTCGGAAGCACACGAGGTGCTGCGCCCGCTCCCTCGACCTCGGGGTGCCGGCCCCCGATGCTCCTGGCTAGCCCGAGACCGGTTCCTCCCAACGGTAGGCCTCGGCCACCTCGTCGTAGGGCCGCAGCCACGGCCCCAACTGCGCGCGCACCAAGTCGGCGTCGGCCGCGGGCAGCGTCAGCGACGCGCGCCGCATGCGGACGCTCCACGTGGCCGGATCGGGGAACACGGCCAGGCGCGGAACCAGGTCGCGCAGGACCAGCCCCTCTCGGAAGCGGGCCAATCCGGACACGTCCAGGCGGCAGCCTTCCGGGAAGACGCGTTCGCCGAAGACGACCGGCTCGTCCAGGGCCCGCACCGGACTGGCGATCGTGGCGCGGCCGACGAGGCGCCCGAGGTCCCGCGTCGGATTCCGGAAGCAGCCCCGCGTGGTGTAGAGGAAGATCTCGTCGCCTTCCTCGAGTGCATGGGCCGCCTTGGCCCGTCCCGCCGGAAACGCCATCCGCTGCTCGGCGACGACCCAGCTCAGAGCGGCTCGGTCTCCGATGATCAGCAGGTGGGAGGACGGCATGCCGATCACGATAGCCGAGGGCGGACCATTCGCTCCCCCACCGCTCTACAGACCGGCTCGCGCGCGCAGCACAGCCGACGCCTGTGGCTTCACCTTCTGCACCGACCGGACCTGCCCAAGCTCCAGTTCGTCCCGACCCACCGGGTTGCGGCTCAGTGCCTCGGTCGCCTCGGGCAGCAGGGTCGCGGCGACCCGGTAGGAGAAGTCAGGGTCGTCGGGATCCTCGTAGGGCTTCCCGTCTACCTCCGCCACCGCGGCGACGGCCGACTCCGGGTGGCTGAAGAAGAACCAGAGTCGGTCACCGCGGTTCATGCGGTTGCGCCGACTGAGCCAGAGATCGAGTTCGGGGTCCTCGTGGGCGAGACGGTGGATGGTGTCCTTGTCTGAAGGCTCCCCGTCCAGCGTGTCCTTGTTCGGATTGAGGATGTAGATCCAGTCTTCCACGACTCCTCCTCGCCTCGTCGCCGAGTGCCGGTCCGGGACTGACAGTGGCCCCGGCTGGTCATGTTGCCAGCCGGCTGAACGTCACGCGGACGAATGGTCGATCTCCCGTCCGCCGACGGTCGTTGCCGTCCCATCCGGCATCATGGCCGCATGACAGACGCGGCGGAGATGCGTGCGGCAGCGGAACAGTTCGACCGTTCCGCCGTCGCAGAGGCCCAGTCGGCTGCCGAGAACGAGCGCAAGCAGGTACTTGCCCAGTTCCCACTGGATGAGTGGGAGAGACTGCCGCTGGAGCGCTACGCCCTCGGACAGCCCGCGCCCGCCGGGGCGGGGCCGGCGTACTGCCGCCTGCTGGAGTTCCTCACCCCGAACCTGGGCAGCATCAGGGGCGGCAGCGCTGCCAAGCACATCATGTACCGCCACAACTCCGGCGAGTGGCGGCTGGCCGCTCCCCTGCGAGGCATGGAACCGCAGGACGCCTGGCGGGAGCTGCGCGGACAGTTCGTCCAGGCTTTCGACGCCGTGGCGGCGGGCGACTTCGAAGCCTTGGACGAACTCGAACTGCTGCGCTTCGGACCGACCGTGGTGACCAAGTCGCTGGCGACGTACTTCCCCCAGCACTTCATGCCGATCTACGCGTCCGAGCACCTGCGCGGCTTCCTCTCTCGACTGGGTGGCTCCGTCCAGGCCGACGCGCCCGCCTGGCGCACCAACCGCCGCCTGCTCGAACTCGTCCGCTCACGGGAGGAGTTCGAGGGCTGGACCGGGCAGGAGGTGATGCGCTTCCTCTACGAGCGCTTCGACCCGCGCCCCCGGCAGCGCACCGTCTGGAAGATCGCCCCCGGCGAGCGCGGCCGGCTGTGGGACGAATGCCGGGAGGAGGGAGTCATTCGCGTCGGCTGGGACGGGTTGGGTGACCTCAGCCAGTACCAGAACGACACGGAATTGAAGCAGGCTCTGGACAGCCACTGGCCTCGGAAGAGCGGTGGCAGCCTGACCCTGGCCCGTCGGCTGCTGGCCTTCCGGGACCTGGAGGAAGGCGACCGCATCGTGGCCAACAGGGGCGTCGACGAGGTCCTGGCCACCGGCACGGTCAGCGGGAGTTACCGCTTCGAGCCCGACCGCTTCACGGAGTTCCAACACGTCGTCCCGGTGGAATGGGACCTGTCCCACGCACAGAAGCTGCCGGAGCCCCAGCAGTGGCGGTCCACCTTCGCCAGGGTCGACCCCGCCCTCTTCAACAGGATCACCTCACACCAGACCGGCTTGTCTCCGGTCACGCACCATGCGCCGCGAAGCGCTCAGGACGTGCTCCCCGAGGACGTACAGGCCGTACTGGACGCGTTGGAACGCAAGGGGCAGGTGATCCTGCACGGTCCGCCCGGCACCGGCAAGACGCGACTCGCGCTCGGGGCCGCCCTCGCCCTGTCCGGACGTGCGGACGTGCTCGGCGCCGAGCCCGACCGCCGTGCCGAAGCCCAGGCCGAGATGCTGCGCGGTGATCGCGTCCGCCTGGTCACCTTCCACCCGTCCTACGGTTACGAGGACTTCGTCGAGGGCTTCAAACCGGACCTCAGCGCCACCGGCCCCGGGCTCACCCTCGCGCTCACGGACGGACTGTTCCACACCCTCTGCCGCCGTGCCGCCGCCCGACCCGATGAGCACTTCCTTCTGATCATCGACGAGATCAACCGCGGCGACCTGCCCCGGATCTTCGGCGAGCTGATCACCCTTCTCGAACTCGACAAACGGGGGCTGCCGGTCGACCTGCCCGTCAGCCGCCGTTCCTTCTCCGTGCCGCCGAACGTCAAGATCATCGGCACGATGAACACCGCCGACCGGAGCATCAGTCATCTGGACGCCGCCGTCCGCAGGCGCTTCGCCTTCCTGCACGTCGGCCCCGACCCGGACGCCCTCTCGGGGACCGTCGGCCCCTTGGACCTGGCGGCCTTCTTCGAGTCGCTGAACACACGGATCACCCAGCACCTCGACGCCGACCACCAGATAGGGCACGCCTACCTGCTGCGCGACGGCGAACCGATCGCGACCGAGGAGGACCTGGCCGCCGCCTATCACCATGAGGTGATCCCCCTCCTGGAGGACTACTGCCTGGGCCGGGCCGACCTGCTCCACCGCGTCCTCGGCAATCTGGTCGACGCCGGCACGGGACGGCCCGTGCTGATGCCGCCACAGGACCTCGCCGACGCCCTGGCCACCGAGTTCACCAGCGGGTCCCAGGGCCCCGATGCCTGACCCCACCGTGATCGAGCTGGACGAGTACGAGTCCGTCCAGCTCGGTATCCAGCAGCTCACCGCCCGCGACATCGAGCGCCTGCGTGTCCTTCAGGCGCGCGGATGCCTCACCCTCTCCCAGGATCGCCAAGGGTGGCGGCTCAAGGCCGACGCGACAGTCGGCGTGCTGGCCCTGGAGCACGTCAGGCTGGTCATCCGGCCCAAGTTCGCCATACCCGGCGAGCAGCTGATGCGGTGGCTCGCCTACGCGCTGGACACGCCCGTGCCGACGGCGGTCCGGCGCTGGGCCACGGACCTGGAGGGTTACGCCGACCTGGTGGCCGCCGCTCTGCTGGAGGAGTGCGAGGGGCTTGTCCGTGCGGGGCTCCGCCGCGACTACGTGCGCCGCCAGAGTCTGGAACCGGTCCTCCGAGGCCGCTTGGACCTGGCCACCCAGGTGACTCGCCGCTACGGACAGCTGGACCGACTGCACGTACGCACCTTCGACCGGGAGACGGACATCTGGGACAACCGTGTCCTGGGCACCGCGCTGAAGGCCGCGCTCTCCCTGAGCACGAACTCCGAACTGGCCCTAGCACTGCACGGGGTCGCGGGCGCGTTCCCCGACACCGCCACCCCGGTCGCCGCCGTGCGCGCACTCGACCGCACCCAGTACACGCGCCTCAACGCCCACTACCGACCGGCCCACACCTGGGCCCGCCTGCTGCTGCGCGGTGGAGGCGTGAGCGACCTGCTGGCCGACCAAGGCACCACGGCGGGCGGTCTTCTGCTGGCCATGCCCACGCTCTGGGAAGCCGTCGTCCGACGGCTCGCCACCGAGGCCGTCACTCCGCACGGCGGCCACCCCGTCCCCAGCACTGGCGGAAGCGGCATCACCGTCCGCGGCGACTTGGGCAGCACCTCGACGTTCCGCCCCGACCTCCTGCTCAGTCTGCCCGGCCACGGCACGACCCACCGGGTCCTGCTGCCCATCGACGCCAAGTACAAGCGCTACGACCGCCACGGGGTGAGCGCCGGCGACATCCATCAACTCCTGACCTACAGCGCCGGCTACACGCCAGCCGACGCACCGTGCGCGGTCATCGTCCACCCCCAGCCAGGCGGAAATGCTCAACGCACGCTGCGAGTCGGCAGCCCTCAGCGTGATCTCGGCCTTGTTCACGTCGTCGGCGTCGACACCAGCGCCCGCCCGGAACAAGCGAGCGCGTGGCTGCGAACCGCGCTCGGGTAGCTGCCGTCCGTGTCGGAGAGGATGGCCCCACTGGTTCACACCGGACGGCCGACGAGCCTGCCGCCTGCCCGGGCGTCAGGGAAGTCAACTGCAGCACTGC
Organism: Streptomyces sp. JNUCC 63; assembly: GCF_054366325.1. Taxonomy (NCBI): domain Bacteria; kingdom Bacillati; phylum Actinomycetota; class Actinomycetes; order Kitasatosporales; family Streptomycetaceae; genus Streptomyces; species Streptomyces sp. JNUCC 63. Next base: position 1,243,821 of record NZ_CM135963.1, read on the forward strand.
GAGTGGACCTTGACATCAGCAGGAGGCGTATCTTTTCTGGTCCGTCTTGATTGCCGATCTAGGTTGGCTAGTTTGAACCCGTGACGAACGAAGCAGCCCATCGACTCCTGCCCACTGGCACCTGCTGGTGTGGGTGCGGCTCGTCCACAAGCATCGGCGCATTCTTCGCCCGAGGCCACGACAAGGTCGCGGAAGCCGCACTTCTTGCGGCGCGATACGAAAGCTCCGTCGCCCGGCTCCTCGAACACCACGGTTTCAGCCCGATGAACTCCGTCCTCGACGCGGCCGTAGAGCGCGGCGGGTGGGAGATCTGCCCGCACTGCGAGTACGCCGGGGCGCCTGCCAGCGTCCGTAACCACACCCGCAAGTACCACGAGAGGGAGGGCTGACCATGACACAGCGAGAGACCCTGGAAAAGTCCATCCGCTCCCTTGGCGGCACGTGGGACACCTGGAGGGCGGTTACCGCGCTCCGGGATGCCGGATACGGCGATGGGGACCGGCTACAGCAGGAGAAGCGGGCTCGCCAGATCCTCAGGGACCTCGCCGCGGCCGGCCTCATCGTGAAAACCGATCCCGACAACGCCGTCTACCGCCCCGTCGAGGAATGACATCGCTCTGCCCCGCCTGACTGCACCCCTCGTGGACGGAGGTTCTCCCTCTTGCCTCGGAGCGCCTCCGTCTCGGCCTCGGGCCTGTTCCGGACCTCGCTGAGCTTGTGGGATCGGCGATGGGACAGGACACGGCGGCGTTGGAGCTCCCCCAAGCTGTTTCCGGCTTCACCGCCCGTGCCCTCGACCGTGACCTGACGATCTCGGTGGTCAACGCGTCACATGTCCCGGAGCGACAGCGCTTCTCCCTGGCGCACGAACTGGGACCCGTTCTGCCGTCGGACGGAGTGGTCGCCCACCGGACCGCTGCTCTTGAGGATGGTGACAGGCTTTGAGTGACGGCGTCCGGTCGATCTGCGCTCCGTCGACAGATGACGACGTCCCCCGGCCACACCTCCACTCGACAGGAGTGTCCCTTGCCCTTCCCGCCCAGCGACATGGTCGCCGCCTTCAGCAGACACCTGCACTTCAAGAGCCTGGAACAGGCCATGCGCGAGCGGCATCCCGACATGGCCGACCGGGTGCGCTTCGACGACACCGATCGCCTGATGCATCTGAAGGTCTACCTGTCCGAGCGGAATGCGGTCGGCCTGGCCCAGGTACGCATGGAGCACACCGTCGTCTGGGCGGTACTGGACCCGGTGCTGAACAGTGACCCCTCTGTCTGGTCGCTGAACACGCCCGACGAGGTACTCGTCGACGCCCTGCACGCCCTGGCGTCGGCGCGTCTCATCGGCGAGCCGGTCGCCTCGCCCTGGCGCTGGAACGAGAGCGAGCCGTCCGACATGACCAAGCTGGCCGACCTCCTGGATGCCCGAGGGCTTCGGGTGCGACGCGTGGCAGCGGGCAACAGATACGTCGCCTACGGCCCTCGCCAGGAACGGAAGCTCGACATCGTGAGGGGACGGGAAGGTTCGTTCGTCGAGGTGGGATTCCCGGAGGCGTTCGTCCGCGTCTCGCTCAAGCCGACCCTCGGCTGGCTGGTGGACGCGCACTTCCCCGACTGGGGTGCTTGGGGACGGGTCGATCTCGGTTGGCACCTGTGGCACGAGACACTCCCTGCACCCGGCGTGCCGTACGCGCAGACCTCCGTGGCGGAGATCTGCGACCTCCTCGGCAAGGGCCCAAGGGCGTGGGCACCGGAGGCACCGTGGGACGCGCAGGCGCCGTGGGAGCCGTCCGGCCACCGGGCCCCGGTCTCCGACAGACCGCGGTCCGGGTGGCAGGAATCCCTCTTCGCGGACCTGCTCCCCTTTCCCTCCGCGCTGGAGGACGGTGACGGGGGCTTCAGCGGTCTCAGCGAGAAGCCTGTGCCGGCAGGGCCACGGGGCTCGCTCGGCACCGGCAAAATCACTGACGCGGTCCTGCAACAGCTCACGACGTTCGGCTTCGGAGACCTTGAGGAGGGGGACGCCGAAAGCCCGATACGGTCCGACGTGTTCCACGTGGAGTGGCGCGCCGGCGCCAAGGACCTGTCCACGCCGGAGGTTCAGCGGCTGAACGGCCTGGCCGCAGCGGCCGGCGAAGACGTACCGAAGCGGCTGATCGCAATCACGGAAAGCGGCATCAGCCGTCCAGCGGCGGCCTTCGCCGACAAAGCCAAGGCCTTCGTCTTCCACATCGACCGTGCGACGGGCCGGCTCATGGCCCTGAACTCGCGCGCCGAGGAAGCGCTGCTGCCCCACACAGATCCGGGCGAGCTGACGCCGGACCCCTGATAGCCGCCGTCCGTCAGTCGTCGGCTCAGGTGACGACGGCTCGCTCGGCCGCCTGACCCGGTGCCGGAGGGCGAGTTGCACGAGAACCACCGCCCCCCTCCCGCACGTCGTGATCTACGGTGCCTGCAGTGACCGAGGACGAGGGAGGGGCCGTGGAACAGCCCAGGACGGCATTGGCCGAGCGGATCGCCGAGCGGAGGGCAGGGGTTGGTGATCCGCGGGCGTTGATCGGTGAGATGCGGCGTTCGGTTCTTCTGGTTCCGTCCATCGACGGCCGCCTCTGGAGCGCGCACTCGGGTGGGGTGCGGTGGGTGTGCGCCTTCACGGACGAGACGGCGCTGGCCCGCTTCGCGCTTCACCACGGGCCGGGTGACCGGCCGATGGACTACGCCGCGCTGCTGGGTGCCCGGATCGTGGACGAGATCGTGCCGGGTCTGGGCGAGCCCGCCGGCCTGGCCGTGGACATCGCCAGCGAGGACGGGTCGATGTTCTTCCCGCCGGTCACGGGGATCGTTCCCGACGGCGTCGCCGTCGACACCGGCGCGGCCAGGGAGGGGCGCGGCCGTGGGCGGTGACGGGGTGGACCTGAACTTCGACAAGGCGTCGGTCGCGAAGTTCACGAAGGGTGTGGGCGCCACCATCGACGGGCTGGGCGACCTGGGCGGCGCCACCGGTTCGGTGATGGGCAAGGGCTTCTCCGCGCTGTCGATGACCGGGATGGAGGCCGGGCACCACGGCCTGTCGGTCGACTTTGAGGACTTCTGCGAGCGCTGGGAGTGGGGGGTGCGCGCCCTGGTGAACGACGCCAGCCAGATCGCGAACCGTCTCGGTCTGGCGGCGGGAACGCAGTGGGAGCACGACCGGTACGTCGAGGGCACGTTGAAGGTGGGGGTCAACTCCGTGATGGGCGGCAATCCGCACGCCTCCGAGGAGGAGATCGCCCGGCAGGACTGGGGTGAGGTGTTCACGCCGGACTACCTGAACCCGGACTGGAGCGCGGAGTCGTTCGAGCGGGCCGGCCAGGAGATGGAGCAGACCTGGAAGGACACCGGCCGGACGCTGCTCACGGAGGGGCAGGGCGGCCGGCAGTCGCAGATGCTCAACGACGCGCTCGGTGTCTCCGACGACCAGTGGAGCCAGGCGCTGGACGACACCTTCGGCCCGTCGCCGGAGGAGCGCGCCCAGCAGCAACAGCAGGGTGAGTCCGGGGGGAACTGACGGTGGGTATCGGCGACTTCATCAGGGACATCACACCGGACTCGGTGGAGGACGCGGTCGAGGACGGTGTCGAGTGGGTCGGCGACCGGGTCGAGGACGGCGGGAAGTGGGCCGCGGACCGGCTGGACGACGTCGGCTGGGAGTCCGGCGCGGACTGGGTGCGTGAGCAGTCGCGTTCGGTCGCGAACCGGATGGGCGCCGAGGTCGACGAGATGGACCTGGGGCAGACCGAGGACAAGACCAAGCTGGTCTACGGCAGCCCGGAGAAGATCCGCTCGACCGCGGAGAAACTCCGCGCCTTCCAGACGGCATTCGACGACGCCGGCGAGGGCCTGAAGGGCCTGGACTCCTCGCAGCTCAAGGGCGAGGCCGCCGAGGCGCTGCGGAAGGCCGTGAGCACCCAGCCGCCGAAGTGGTTCACCGGCGCCGACGCGGTCGAGAAGGCGGCCACCGCGCTGGAGGCGTTCGCCGGCACCGTGACGTGGGCGCAGGGGCAGGCACAGACGGCGATCGACAAGTGGAAGGAAGGGGTCAAGGCGTCCGAGGAAGCCGCCGACGCCCACCGCAAGAAGGTCGACGACTACAACAAGGCCGTCGACCGCTACAACGCCCGGCCCGCCGATCAGCGTGACCCGTCCACGCTGCCGCCCCGTCCCGCTCCGACGTTCCACGACCCGGGCAAGAAGCTGATGCAGGAGGCGCAGGACATCCTCGCCGAGGCCCGCAAGCAGCGGAACACGGCCGCGGAGACCGCGCGCTCCGCGGTCCGCGCCGCCCGCGACATGGCGCCGGAGAAGCCGTCGTACGCCGAGCAGGTGGGCGACGGTCTGCAGGAGCTGCAGATCATGGGCGACCATGTCGGCGGCGGGATCATCAAGGGCTCGGCGGGGCTGGTGAACTTCGTCCGCTCGGTCAACTTCCTGGACCCGTACAACCTCACCCACCCGGCCGAGTACGCCACGAACCTCAACAGCCTGGCCGCGGGCCTGGTGGTGGCCGCCAACGACCCCGTCGGCACCGGCACCCAGATGGTCAAGGACTTCATGAAGGATCCGGCCGAGGGCTTCGGCCGGCTGATCCCCGACCTGGCGCTGACCGTGGCCACCGGCGGAGGCGGCGCCGGGGTCAAGGGCGTGCGCCTCGCCGCGGACGCCGCCGACGCCGCGCGGATCCGCAGACTGGTCGACGATGCCCCCGACGGCACCCACAACCGGCCCGACGGCACCCGCACCACCGACGGAACCGACCCCGTCGACCTCGCCACGGGCCGCATGTTCCTGCCCCAGACCGATGTGGAGATCCCCGGCATCCTGCCACTGGTCTTCAGCCGCCGCACCGAGTCCGGCTGCACGGCCGGCCGCTTCCTGGGACCGTCCTGGACCTCCACCGTCGACGAGCGCCTGGAGATCGACCCGGTCGGCGTCGTCCACGTCACCGCCGACGGCCTGCTGATCACCTATCCGCACCCCGTCCCCGGCTCCCCCACCCGCCCCGGGTCCGGCACCGCCCGCACCCTGCTGACCCGCGACGGGCACGGCGACTACACCGTCACCGACCCCGACACCGGCCTGGTCCGCCACTTCGCCGCCCCGCCCGGCAGCGAACCCGGCGGCAACGGAACCGCCTGGTTGACATCCGTCACCGAGCGCAACGGCCACACCGTCACCGTCGACCGCGCCGACGACGGCCTGCCGCTGGCCCTGGTCCATTCGGCCGGCCACCAGGTGAGGCTGACCACCGCCGAGGGCCGGATCACCGCCCTTTCCCTGGCCGGCGCCGGCGAGAACGGCGCCGACCTGCCGCTGATGGCGTACGGCTACCAGGACGGCGACCTCACCGCCGTCACCAGACCCTCCGGCGCCACCACCACCTTCGTCTACGACGACCACCGCCGCGTCACCGCCTGGATCGACTCCAACGACAGCCGCTACGACTACGCCTACGACGACCGCGACCGCGTCATCGCGGAAGGCGGCCAAGCCGGTCACATCCAGATCACCCTGGCCTACACCGAACCCGACTTCGAAACCGGTCACCGCACCACCACCCTGACCACCGCCGACGGCCGCACCACCCGCCACCTCATCGGCCCCGGTTGCCGCGTCCTGGCCACCACCGATCCGCTGGGCCACACCACCCGCCACACCTACGACGCCCACGGCAACCTGCTCACCCGCACCGACCCGCTCGGCCGCACCACCGCCTACACTTACGAGGAGAACGACCGGCTGGTCTCCGTGGTCCGCCCGGACGGCTCCGAATCGCACGTCGCACGCGGCCCGCTCGGGCTGCCGACGGAAGTCGTGGGACCGGACGGCGCCCGCACGACCTACGCGTACGACGAGCGCGGCAACCGCACCGCGGTCACCGACCCGGCCGGGAAGACGACCCGTTCGACCTACGACGACGCCGGCCGGCTCACCTCCGTCACCGATGCCCTCGGCGCCACGACACAGGTGGTCTGCGACGCCGCGGGCCTGTTGACCGAGGTCACCGACCCGGCCGGCGGCACCACCCGCCTGGAACGCGACGCCCTCGGCAGGGTCGCACGCATCACCGACTCGGTGGGCGCAGTCACCCGCTTCGAGTGGGACGCCGACGGCAACCTCGTCCTGCGTATGGAGCCGGGCGGGGCCACCGAGTCGTGGACCTACGACGGTGAGGGAAACTGCCTCACCCACACCGACCCGGCCGGGGGAGTGACCCGGTTCGAGTACACCCATTTCGACCTCCTCACCGCCCGCACCCAAGCGGACGGTGTCCGCTACGAGTTCGAGTACGACAACGACCTGCGCCTGACCCGTGTCACCAACCCGCAGGGCCTCCACTGGAGCTACGCGTACGACGCGGCGGGACGGCTGACCTCGGAGACGGACTTCGACGGCCGCACCATCGGCTACCGCTTGGACGGAGCAGGGCAGTTGACGGCCCGGATCGACACGCTCGGCGGCGTCGTCTCCTTCGAGCACGACGAGCTCGGCCGGATGACCCGCAAGAACGCCGGAGGCAGGACCACCACCTACGCGTACGACCCGGCCGGGCGCCTCCTGCAGGCGTCCGGCCCGGACGGCGACCTGATCCGCCGGTACGACCGGCGTGGCCTGCTCAAGACCGAACTCGTCGACGGCTACGCCATCGACTACCGCTACGACGCCGTGGGCCGCCGGGTGCGCCGCACCACCCCCACAGGCCATGTCACCACCTATGCCTACGACATGGTCGGCCGCCCCGATCGCCTGACCACCGGTGGCCACCAGGTCGCCTTCACCCATGACGCGGTGGGCCGTGAACTGTCCCGCGTCTTCGGCGACTCCCTCACCGTCACCTCCGCCTGGGACGAGGCGGGACGCCTGTCCGCCGAGCACCTGACCGCCGGCGGACGCACCCTCAACAGCCGCACCTACACCTATCGCGCCGACGGCCACCTCACCGCGGTCTCGGACCTGCTGTCGGGCACCCGTACCTTCGGCCTCGACCCGGCCGGCCGTGTCACCGCCGTGACCGCCGACGGCTGGAGCGAGCGGTACGCCTACGACACTGCCGGCAACCAGACCTCCGCCTCCTGGCCTGCCTCCCACCCGGGTCACGAGGCGACCGGCCCCCGCACCTACCATGGCACCACCATCACCCGCGCCGGCGGCGTGCGCTACGAACACGACGCCCTCGGCCGCGTCATCCTCCGCCAGAAGACCCGTCTGTCCCGCAAACCCGACACCTGGCACTACTCGTGGGACGCCGAGGACCGCCTCACCTCCGTCATCACCCCCGACGGCACCCGCTGGCGCTACCGCTACGATCCGCTCGGCCGCCGCACCGCCAAGCAACGTCTCGCCTCCGACGGCGAAACGGTCGCCGAGGAGGTCCGCTTCACCTGGGACGGCACCACCCTGTGCGAACAGACCACGGTGTCGCAAGACACCCCCAACCCGGTCGCCCTCACCTGGGACCACCGCGGTCTGACCCCCCTCGCCCAGACCGAACGCATCCTCACCCCGGGTGCCCGCCAGGAGGAGATCGACCGCCGCTTCTTCGCCATCGCCACCGACCTCATCGGCGCCCCCACCGAACTCGTCGACGAGACCGGCGACATCGCCTGGCGCACCCGCAGCACGCTCTGGGGCACCACCGCCTGGGCCCGCGACAGCACCGCCTACACCCCGCTGCGCTTCCCCGGCCAGTATTACGACCCCGAAACCGGCCTCCACTACAACTACTTCCGTCATTACGACCCGGAAACCGGCCGCTACACCATCCCCGACCCCCTCGGCCTCGCACCAGCGCCGAACCCGATCACCTACGTCGACGACCCGTATACGTTCTGCGATCCTTTGGGGCTGTCCCCCTATCCGGGCGACCACAAGCTGAAGGACGGTGAACAATACGTCTACCGAGCGGTCAAGGAGGAGGAACTGAAGCAACTACTCGAGGAACGGCGGTTCAAGAACCCGCCCGGGATTGAGTCGAAATATTTTTCGTCGACCCCGGAGGGCGCAGCACTCTACGCTAAGAGCGTTTACGGGACGCTGCCCCAGGAGGGGCCTTATTGGCTGGTGCGGGGAATCATCCGGTCAGATCACATCCCTATCGAGAGCCGCATTGCCCATTTGGCCGACGGAGGCGGTGGTATCGACGCGTTCGCGCTGTGGGAAGATGCCATGGGAGAGATTGGCCGCGTCAGGGTCATGCCTTGGATGCCGATTCCCCAGTAGGAGGTGGCTGTATGAAGATCTACGTCACGTCGAGAAGTCGTCCAACCCTCGACCTCTGGTCCTCGACGTTGCCGAGACCAAGAGATGTCGAACTCGAATTCGTCGACGAAAACGAGCGGTCTGTGCAGGCCGATGTGCTCGTCATGTCGGGAGTGTGGGCTTTTGACAGATACGGCGGAAAGCCTGAGAGGGAAGTTGCGCAGCTCCTCCCTAACACAAGGGAGGACGGTCTACCGCAATGGATCGTTGTCCCGCCGTTCCGTCCGGTCGTCGAACGGAACGGGAAGGTCGTTGTACGCGAGGACTTCGCATCGGTCAGTCCTGCTTATCACGCCATACTCGAGTCTCTCCGATGCATCCGGAGAGAGTTCGGTGATGCGGTTTCTGTCACACTGCATCTTCCCCTCTTGGGCATGGATGATCCCGACGACGGGTCGACTGTGCAGTCAGTCGGGCGTGCCATTTCTCAGTTCTTGGCCGAGCACGGCATGTCATAGCAGAAACAATCCCGTTCTCCACTGCGTGGCGTAATGGATGTGACGGTTGCGGAAGCAGCCGCGGACGATACAGGGTTGTCGAAGACGAAGGAAATTTCGGGTGTTCGTGGGCCGGGGCCGTGACGCGTGTCAACGAGCACTGACGCGGCCAGGACCTGTCCGGCGAGGCATTGCCCAATCCTCCGCGAGAACGAGCATCACTGGGCGCTGCGGATCTACTACGACGGCAACGTGCCCGACTGAAGGCCTACGGCCGACCGGTCAGGCTGGGCACCTCGCCCCGGCCTCCCTCGTGAGCCCGGAGTTCGGTCCGATTGGCACCCCATCGGCGAACCGAGGGGCTGGCCATGGCGCCCATGCTCGAAGACTTCGAGCAGCAGGGCACCGCACTGCTGACGACGGACGACGACGGCGCCCGGGCTCTGGACGTCAGAAGTTACGGGGCCGTCCCGGCCCACCGGGTCGGACTGATCGGTCCACTACACTCCGACCCACTATCGACGTACATAGTGATGGACACCGGCAGATGAGCAACGCCACCTGGTGGGCACGGGACGAGGCAAGAATCCATGTAGTCCCGACCGACTCCACGCTCTCCGTTGTGCACGCTCTGCCTCCCACCGGGCTGATCTACTCGGCCCGGATGCGAGGACGGGAGATGCACGATTCCGACGGGGTGTTCACCCAGTTCTACGAGGCGCTGCGCCTCCCGGACTATTTCGGCTGGAACTGGAATGCACTGCGGGACTGCCTGACCGATCTCCACTGGCTCAGCGCCCAGCATTTCCTCGTCACCATCGAGGATGCCGACGTCGTGCTCTCCGAGAGTCCCGAAGAACGCGAAATCCTCTTTCGCGCCCTGAATGACGCCGCGAAGTTCTGGGCAGGGAAACCCGACCTCCCGGGCCAGGAGAAGATCACCTTTCAGGCCGTGCTGCTGTGCCCGCCCGGAGCCCAGGAGAAGATGCTCTGCGAAACTCGCACATATTGAACTCATTCGTCTTGTGTAGGGGCAGGGCGGTGTGTGGTGACCGACTCGAAAAACGACATGCCAACCGATCCGAGGGCCGTGCTCGGTACGGACGGCACCTTCACCTCGCCCTGGCTGCGGGACAAATCGGTGACCCCCATTCCTGTGGGTGCGCAGATCGATGCGGCGTTGGCCCGTCGGATCACGGCCGGCTGCCGTGCTGTCGGGGTATCGCACCTTCTTGGCGCGAGTCTCGCCGACACTCCAGGCACGACGACCGGCAGGGCCCCGGCGTTTGCCCGGCTCGTCCGAAGTTGAGTCGGTTGATGTCGGCGGCGGGCCCCGGGAGCAGGCGAACACGGCCCCTGTGGATCATGGAGTTCTCTACGCTTCAAGATCCACGAAGGTGCCGTGTTCGTCCCACCATCATCCCTCATCGCTGCTCCTGCTTGCCCCGCGCCTCGCCTGGAAGCCCTGCGCGAGGGTGTCGCACGGGATCAAGTCCGTAGCCTGGTCGCGGAGTTCGAGTCGCTCACCGATCCACGCGGAGCCAGCGGGGTGCGCTACCGGCTCTCCTCTCTGCTGGCCCTGGTGGTCTGCGCGATGACACCCGCGGGCCACGACTCGATCACCGCGGCAGCGGAGTGGTGCCGGCGTGCGGCCCCCGAGGAACTGGCCGCCTTCGGCCTGCCCTACCACCCGCTCCTGGGCCGCTACCGGGTGCCGAGCGAGAAGACCCTGCGCGGCGTGCTGGGACGCCTCGATCCGGCCGAGCTCAGCGCGGCCGGGTTCGCCTACCTGAAGTCCCTGCTCCCCGACGAGCCCGCAACTCCCGCACCGCTGATGCCCGACGGCGGCCAAGAACGCGAACAGCGCCGGGCTCACCAGGCTGCCACCCAGACCGATCCGGTGCGCCGCAGGCGCCGGGCGATCGCAGTGGACGGCAAGTGCCTGCGCGGCGCAAGACGCCGTGACGGCAGCCGGGTTTTCGTACTCTCCGCGGTCCGCCACAACGACGGCATCACCCTCGCCTCGCGTGAGATCGGCGCGAAGACGAACGAAATCCCCGAGTTCCAGCCCCTGCTCGACCAGATCGACGATGCCGACCTCGCCGGGGCGGTCATCACCGCCGATGCCCTCCACGCCCAGCACGCCCACGCCGCCTACCTGCGCGAACGCGGCGCCCACTACCTCCTCACGATCAAGAACAACCAGCGCGGTCAGGCGCGCCAACTCCACCGGCTGCCCTGGAAAGAGGTCCCCGTGATCCACCGTGACGACGCCCGCGGCCACGGCCGCCGCGAGCAGCGCCTGGTGCAGGTCGTCACCGTGGACGGCCTGCTCTTCCTGCACGCCCGCCAGGTCCTGCGCATCCAGCGCAGACGCCGCCTGTACGGGGCGAAGAAGTGGTCCAGGGAGACCGTCTACGCCATCACCGACCTGTCTGCCGAGCAGGCCGATGCGGCCGAGATCGCCGCCTGGGCCCGCAGGCACTGGACCGTGGAGAACACCGTCCACTGGGTGCGTGATGTCGTCTTCGGCGAGGACAAGTCCCAGGTCAGGACCCGCAATACGCCCGCCGTGCTCGCCGCCGTCCGCGACCTGATCCGCGGCGCGCTCAAGCTCGCCGGATACGTCAACACCGCCGCCGGACGCCGAGCCCACACCGAACGCCACCGCGTCCTCGCCCTCTACGGCATCACATGATCAACCGGACATCCGAGGCAAACGCCGGGGCCCTGCGACGACCGGTACGGCATCCCGGCTTTTCCCCCATGGGGACTGCACAGGTATCCGCCCGCCCTTCCTGCTCTGTACACCTGACGTGCGAGGAGCCGTCCTCTTTCCGGAAGCGGGCTATACGTTGATCGCGGGAACCGCTGCTTTCATGGCCGCGGCCGTCAGCGAGGGGATCGACGCGGCGCGCGCACGCTTCGGCCGTTATGCGCGCGCCCTCTCGGAACGCCACCCCTCCCTGTCGGCCGTGGCGGCCGCTCACCCACCCGGCCACAGGGCCTGGTCCCACCTCGGCGACGTCGAGCCGGCCAGTGCGGCGGCGCGGCAACTGGCGCTGCTGGAAGCGTTCACTGACGGGGCCTGCGGTGCACCGGGCTTCGCGCATGGCTGGTGGGAGGCCCGACGCGCGTTCCAGGCGAACGGGGAACGGGTTCAGGGGGCACTCGACACTCTCTTCGACCAGGTGTTCATGATCCTCGAGGACTGCTCGGTCGATCCCGGCCTCGCGGAACCGGGCGACCTCGACGATGCCGAACTCCGGACCGCCGTGCGCGCGGCCTGGGACGCGTTCCGTCGCTCCGGAACCGGCCGGAGTCGGTAGTCGTCGCTCGGAGTGTCGCGGTGACCGGCGCCGACGAGATCGCAGAGACACTCCGGGGCACGGGTGAGGACACCACCAGGGGAACCCATGGCTGACATCCCGGTGGTGACCGGCGACACCAACGCCCTGTACCGGCTGTTCACCCCGAAGGACCCTCGCCACCTGGCTCACCGGGAGGCTCTCGCACGCGCGGACCACCTCGTGGTGTCGCCCCTGGTGCTCAGCGAGCTCGACTACCTGCCGGCCGCGCGGATCGGCGCCCACGCGGCCATGAACGCGCTGGACTTCATCGCCGCCCCGACGGAGGCGCGGCGGTTCACGATCCCCGACACCGCACCTCACCTGCGGAGCGCCACGGCGGTGATGCGCGGGTACGCCGACGCGGACGGCGGGGCGGGGGGTGGGTCTGGCGGACGCGATGAACGTGGCCCTGGCGGCCGCCTTCCAGACCGCCGACCTGTTCACCACGGACAGCCGCTTCCGCATGATGCGACCACTCACCGGTGAGCCCGCCTTCCGGCTGCTTCCCGACGGTCTCTGACGACTGCCGAGATGCCCCGTCACCCGAACAGCAGCTCCTCAGGTCCAGCCGCGCCTGCAACAGCCCAACCGCCCTGCATTGCCGGGTCGGCAACGCTCCGCGCCATGCCCGTAGGGACGGTCGGCGAAGGAGTGGCGGCCGCGTAGCCGATGTCCCGCCAGGACCGTCATGTGCCGAGCGCGTTGGTCTGCCTTGCCGGCCGGTCCGGGCGGCCGGTCCGCCCACACCGGAATGCAACCGCGGAGCAGGACGACGAAACGGCTCCTCGGCGTCGCCCCGCCCCGGGCCTGGCAGGCGATACGCCGGTCAGCTACGCCGCACGAGGATGCTGAGGGTGTTGGCGGCCACGATGGCGCCGATGCTCGCCCATTCCGTCCAGCCCAGGTTCTGGCCCAGGCCGATCCAGCCGACGAGGGCGGCGAGGAGCGGGTTGACGCTCATGAAGAGCCCGAACGCCTGGGCGGGTACGCGGCGCAGGGTAAACAGGTCGGCGAGGTAGGGCACCGCCGAGGAGAGCACGCCGGCCACGACGGCATGGCCGACGGCCGCGGCGGTCGGCGGCTGGTGCAGGACGAGGATGCCGCCGACCGGCAGGAACATCAGCGCGGAGAGCCCGGCCGCCGTAGCGGAGCCCTGCGCACCAGGGATGCGGCGGCCGACGGTGCGGTTGAGGAGGATGTACGACGCCCAGCAGCACGCGGCCAGCAGGCCCAGGCCCATCCCCACGTAGTCGGTCGAGGGGTGGGGGCGCATCAGGGTGACGACGCCGGCCGCGGCGATCACCGCGCAGAAGGCGTCGACGCGGCGACGGGCGGCGGCGAGGGCGATCGCGAACGGGCCGAGGAACTCCAACGTGACCGCCAGGCCGAGGCCGATGCGGTCGATGGCGGTGTAGAGGGTCAGGTACGAGCAGCTGCGGACCTGGCAGGTGTCACCCGACGTCACCGACCGCGCGGAGCAGATCGTCGCGGAGCTGGCCGCCAACGCGGCGCTGCACGGCCGGGTCCAGGGTCGGGACTTCCGTCTCGTCCTCACCCACGCCTCGGCCGCCGGCGTCCTGCGCATCGCGGTCACCGACGCCCGCGGGGAACGGCTCCCCTCCCCCGTGACGGACCTCGCCACACCGCCGGACGACGAGTCGGGGCGCGGCCTGCTCATCGTCACCGCCCTGGCCGACCGCTGGGGCACGGAGCCGTATCCGCCGAGCGGCAAAACCGTCTGGGCGGAGGTGTCCCACCGGCCGTCGAGCAACTTGTCGCTGCGTCCCGCAGAGTTCGCCTCGCGCACTGTGCGAAACGCACCGAAGTGAGCACAATGGGCCCGCGCTCCGACCTCCGTTCGTGGCCGCACGCAGCCGCTGGCACTACTCAGATGCCGGGGAACCTCGGTGCCCACGTCAGCTGGATGCCGACCGCTTGGGTCAGTGAGCTCCACCTGTCGTCCGCGGGCTTCTTCTCCAGCACCAGGACCGGCCGTATCGAGGAGCCGCTGCCCCTACGTGTCCTGAGTTGATGGGCGTAGTCGAGCACCTGGCCGATGCCGAGGCGGATCTGCTGATCCTGGCTGGTACCGGTCAAGCTCTTCACCTCCGCCACGAAGATGTCCTTCCCTACCGTCCAGCCCGCGTCGAACCTCGGGCTGTTCCTGGCGAAGGTGTGCGCCTCCGTCCCTCGGCGGGCCAGGTGCTTGATCAGCGCATCCACGGTCCGCTCATGGGCCGCGGTTCCCTCGTCCAGGGAGCTGAGATCCACCTTCAGCTCCCGGGCCGTGGACCGACCGCGCTTGCGCACCTGGAGGGGAGCGCCGAGGACGTCGTACACGGCGTGCGGGGGCACTACTACCGGTCTCCCCCCTCGCGGGGGAGACCGCAGTTCCAGGCAAGGTGCAGGGAAGCCGTGGATCAGGCTGCCGAACCCCTTTTCGTCCACCACGTGGACGTGTCGGCCAAGTCCTCGCTCACGCTCTGCGCCCACCAGGGTGTCGCTGTAGTTTCGATTGGTGTCGGACACCTGCTTGCCACTGAGGTCCCCGTAGACCACGAGGCTGACCCCGCTGGAAAAGTCCGTCTTCGTCGCCGCGTGCCGCTGCTCGGCCCTGCGGACACACTCGGCGCGCACCAGCCACTTGCCGTCCACAACGATCTTCCCGGTGAAACAAAGTGTCTGCCCTTTGAGGCTGTAGACCCATCCGTCACATTCCTGACGCACCACTCACCTCCCCCTCGTCCTCCCGGTCAAGTCTGCCGATCGCCGGTGGCTGAAGAGCGGGAATGCGCGAATCGCAGTATCTGCGGTGGTCCTTCGGGCGACTCAGGTGAGCCGTCGACAGTAGGCGTGTCCGCCCTCATCATGGGGCCGTGACCATCGATGACGACGTCGCCAAGCTCTTGAACCATGTGCGATGCACTCTGGGCGAGGGTCCCTTTCCCCGCACAGACGGCTGGCACCACATGGGTGCGGTGATCTGTGATGCCATTATCCAGCAGGCCAGGCACTACAAGCGCTGGGTACGGCCGCGCGTCGAGCGACTGCGGGAGGCTTGGCCGGACACGCACACGGTGACTCGTTTTCGTGCGCGTGCGACCGAAGGCGAGCTGAGCGCAGTCCTTCGAACGACCAACCGGAGGAAACTCGCAGCCATCGCCGCGGTCACCGACCTCCTTGCCGCGAGCGGGGTGGAGACCCGCGACGAACTCAGGGTGTGGCTGAAGGAGGACGCCCACCGCTCCGCGCTCCTCGCCGTGCACGGAGTCGGCCCCAAGACGGTCGACTACCTGGGCACTCTGGTCGGGGGATCCCATGTGGCGGTGGACGTGCATCTGCGCGCCTTCGCCCGGCAGGCGGGTGTCGGGGCGATCGCCTATCACAGGCTCCGCCGGGTCTACGAAGAGACCGCCGACCGTCTCGGGCACGATCGCGGAGGGCTGGAGCATGCGGTGTGGAACCACATGTCCAACAACGTCGCTCAGCCGCCGGCGCCGTCCCCGAAGGCCACCAAGGGCGGTCTCGAAGCCCCTTGAGCACCCCGTAGCCGAGGATGCCGAGCCGTCACTTCCGGGCGCATCCCCAGGGCATCGGGCCATCCGGCGATCTCAACCGGTCTCCCCAACATCACACCGTCCCAGTCCGTCTCCTCCGTGAGCCCGCGTCGATCGATGACCCGCCGGTCCTCCGACAGCGATGTACGACCTGTCCGCGCCGATCACCTCCACGTCGGTGGCGCCTGCTCCCGGTTCGGTCACCTTCAGTCCAGGCTTTCCCGGAGTGCCCAAGAGGACCGTCCCGCCAGTCGGTTCGGCGACCTTCTCTTCCCGGGCGGCGCTCACCTTCTCCGCCCGCACGGGGTCCGTGGAGCGCGACTCCCGCGTCCGGGCGGGGAGCCCACCGAGTGGGCAGACCGTTGCTGAGCACTCAACTGGGTGCGGACCACGCGACCGAGCCCGGCGCATCGGCGAAGTACACAAACTCAAGAACAAGCGAAATCGTGCAATGTTGACATCGCCAACACACATCATTCATGCTTTCACAGGAAACGACGCAACTGCCCGGCAACGCTGTGCGGTTCAACCACCGTGACCTCGCCGGGCATAACGGGCAGCCCAGTGATGCCTTGGCGTCCTACAAGGGGTCTACACCGATCGCGAGGAAGCACACTCCGCTGATCCACCCGGCTACCCGAAACGTTCCGGCGGCAACGCTCCTGCTCCGTCAACCATCCCTGGGAGGGATCGTGACTCCACAGAACCAGCCGCAACGCGCGGCTGGCCGCCAAGCCCGTGCCGACCGTCACGGCCACGGCGACGGCCACCGTCACCGCCGAGCCGGAACCCGCCCCCACGGTCACCAAGACCAAGAAGGTCGCCACACCCGGCCCGACCGCCACCGGATCCGGTACCAGCAGCAGCGCCGGCCGCAGCAACGACAGCGGCTCCGGGACCTGCTCCATCGTCTCCAACACGGGCAACTGCTACCAGGCGGGGCAGTACTGCCGGAACGGTGACCACGGAGCCACGACGACGACCGCGGGCGGCGCTCGGATCACGTGCACGTACAGGTCGAACGGCTGGCGCTGGTCCTACTCCTGACGCACGGCAGGCAAGGCCGCGAGCCGGCTCTCGACGGCGCCCGCCTACAGGGGCGGTTTGGTGCCCGGCACCCAGTCGAAGCCGAAGCCGTAGGCACGGTCGATGAGTTCCTGGTTCGACAGGAGCGGCTCGGCGGTGAACCAGCGGACCTCGCGCCGCAGGTCGAGGGTGGTGCCCTTCCCCGGGGCGAGCAGGGCGATGGCGCACGAAGTGGCTCCGGCCGGGGAGTCGTCCAGGTGGATGCGCCAGGTTCCGTTCGGCGCGCTGACGGTGACGACGCCTCCAAGGGTGCGGAAGTCGGCCGCGCCTTCGTAGATGTACACGTAGGCGAGCAGCTTGGCGAACCGGTGCCGGTGCTCGAGGCTGATGCGAAGGGTCTCGCCGTCCGAGGTCTCGCCGGTCCGGTCGTCCTGGTCGAGGCTGACGTAGGGCCAGGCGTCAAGGTCGCCGAACTGCGCGCCGAGTGGTTGCACCGCCGTTCCCGCTCCCTCCCGGGTGAGCACCAGACAGCCGAGGTCGAGGTCGGCCTCGGCTGTGACCGACCAGTTGAGGTTCAGTTGGATGACACCCCGGCCCGTGATCTCGGCGCGGGGCGCTCGCTCGGTGAGGTCCACGGGACGCGCCGGTGCTCCCCGGTGCGTCCGCGCTCCCGTGCCGGCGACCGCCCCTCCGGTGAGGTCGATGACCGTCCGCCGCCTGCCGTCGCCGCTCAATGCACGCCCCTATACCTCAACGACCGCGCAACCATGTTGCGCCACGCCGTCGACATCATGTGATCGTCGTCTATTATTGCCCGATCGGTGGAGAGAGTGTGAAGATCTCCTCCACTTCGTTCGCGCGACAGGAACGTACGCGGCACGCCATCGCCCTGTCCCCGTCGCACTCGGACCTGTACGAAGTCCCGGCATCACCGGGCAAGGGTGGGAAATGTTCACCGGGACACAACTCGACAAAGGGGTGACCGCACGTCACCTCGATGACGCCGCGCAGGACCCTGCGCTCGCTCCGCGCGCCGAGGAACTGCGCGCGCTGGCCCAGGCACTCGACTCCACCGACGTGGACGCCCTCGACGCATGGGCCGATCTCGACCTGATGACCCACTTCGCCCGGCCCGAGAGCATCGCCGAACCGGCGGACACCGGTCGGGGCGAACGACTCGACTCGGTGCTGGACTGGGTGCTGGGAGCCCTGGTCTTCCTGCCTCTGCTCTTCACGTGGTTCGGCCTCTGGCAGGCATCGAGTGCCTACGGGGCGCTCACCGGGGACGACCCCAAGGCCGCCGGCCGACCGTTCCTGCAGTTGTGGCAGTCCGGGTTCGACGGACACCTGAGCGAGGCGTACCGCTTCGGTCACGTCGCCGTGTTCGGGTGCCTGGCCCTGGTGATGCTGTTCGTCCTCACGGCCGTGCACGGCTACCGGCGCACCCGCGCGGAACGTCACGAGGAGCAGGCACGGGAGCGTGCCCGTGCGGCTCTGGCCCGCCTGGTCCCGGTCCTCACCCGTGCGCAGCTCTCGCTCAACGAGCACCGGTTCGCCTCGCCGCAGCGTTTCGCGGCGGAGCTCAACTCGGCGGCCGGCCGGCTGCAGCGCATGCACTCCAAGGCCATCACCACGCAGGAGGCGCTCAGTCGAGCCGCCGAGCTGGTGAGCGAGGCCGCGGACAAGGCGGAGCAGCGCCTCGCCCAGGCGGAGGCGTACGTGCGGCCGATCGAGCAGGTGGTGCTGCGGATCGAGGAGACCGTCCGGGACAGCGGAACGGCCATTCAGGCCGCCGTCCAGGGCTTGGACGACCCGTTGACGCAGGCGGGCCACCGCCTGGCCGACGCCGTCAGCGGACAGACCGGTGTCCTGGACAAGGCCTTGGAGGATCTGAGGACGGCCGGCGACGACATGCGCGACGTTCTGTCCCGTGCGGCGGACCGGCTGGAGACGGCGGTCGGCGACAACGGCGACCGTGTGCGCAGCGCGCTGTCGGACGCGGCCCGGCAGGTCGAGGAGTCGCTGACCGTACTGGCCGCCTCCCAGCGCGGGTTCACCACCGGCATCGAGGTCGTGGCGGACGTCAACGGCCGTCTGCTCGACGACCTCGGCGCGGTGGCCGACCGGACCGGTGAGGCCGCCGAGGCGTCGCGGGAGGCCCTGCTCGGCATCGAGGCGCGCAGCCGCGCCGTTCAGGAGGCGACGGACCGCTTCATCGCGGTCACCGACGTCCTGGAACGGGCACTCCGCGAGACGGAGGCGGCCCGGATCGAGGCGGAGGCCGCGCGGGGCGAGGCAGAGACGGCGCGGATCGAGGCGGAGACGGCACGCGCGGGTGCCGAGGCGGCCCAACGGCGCGCGGAGAGCGAGCTGCGGCAGGCCAAGAAGCTGCGGGCCGAGATCGGACCGGACCGGTGAGCCCGTTGAAGAAGCGCTTCCGGTTCACGCCGCTTCACCTGGCCGGGTGGCTCTTCGCCGACATGCTGCTCGTGCTCGCCCTAGTGTCCATGGGAGACCGCGGTGACCCGCTCGCCGCGCAGGCCGGTGCCAAGCCCTCGAAGCCGGCCGCGGTCAAGCCGTCCCCCGAACCGAGCCGGACGCCGACGGGACCACGATCGGTGGCGCGCAAGCCGGTGAAGGTCCGTCTGACCGCAGCGGTCGGCGACACCACGCGGATGGTGGAACAGCTCCGTGCCGCCACCACCCGCTACCAGGGACGCGAAGCCGCCTTCGTACTGACCTTCGGCCAGGCACCGGAGCCCGGTGACGGCCAGGCATACGCACGGGAGGTGAACAAGGCCCTGCGGAAAGCGCGGCCGGAGATGTTCACCGACGCGACGACACGGGACTTCTGGGCCGGCGGCTCCTCGGGCTCGGCCGACCTGGAGATCTACTTCTACACCCGTTGACGGCCACGCCGTCTCATCAGCTCAGGAGAACCAACCCATGCAGCTCCTCCCCTTCTACATGGTGTGCGACGAATCCGGCTCCATGGCCGGTGACGGCGTGGACGCCATCAACGCGGCGTTGCCCGAACTGCACCACGAGATCAGCACCAACCCGAGTGTCGCGGACAAGACCCGCTTCGCGCTGATCGGTTTCTCCACGCAGGCCTCCGTGCTGCAGCCGCTCGCCGACCTGAGCGAGCTGACGCAGTTGCCGTCCCTGTCGGCGGGCGGCGTGACCTCCTTCGGCGCCGCCTTTCGGCTGCTGAAGGACACCATCGAGAAGGACGTCGCCGCGCTGAAGGCGGAGGGCCACGACGTGTACCGGCCCGTGGTGTTCTTCCTCTCCGACGGCATCCCGACGGACGAGGGCTGGCGCACCGCGCTCAACGACTTGAACGCGTTCCGCTACGCGCCGAAGATCATCGCGTTCGGAATCAGTGACGCCGACATCGCGACCATCTCCGAGGTGGCCAACTTCAAGGCGTTCATCCAGCAGGATGACTCCATCTCGCCGGCCGTCGCACTGCGCGAGTTCGCCTCCAGCCTCACCCGGTCCATCGTCAGCTCGGCGACCAGCATGGCCGCCCAGAGCGGGGAGGGCTTCCAGCTCCAGGTGGACGAGCAGGTGCCCGGCTTCACCAGCCTTTCCCTGGACAAGCTGTGAGCGGCCCGATGCATCACGGAGAAGCCCGCGATGAAATGACGAGCAACGGCGGAACTTCCCACGGTCACAGTCTCGACGAAGACCTCGGCCTGTCCGACGGCATCATCCTCCGCGACATGCGTATGCGCGGACCCGCCCCCGCAGAGCAGCCTGCGCCTCCGGTGATGGAGCACCTCATGTCGCCTGTGTCCCTCTCGAAACTTGAAGGCCCTCTGTTGCGCGGGGAGCCGACGCACGTCGGCAATCGCCCTCCCAGCTATCCGCCCCGTCCTCTGGGTCGTCCCTCCCTGCGGGATGGGGACGAATCCGCGGCCTTCTCCCCAGTTGTCCTGCTGGACGGTGGCGAATTCGGGCAGCTGACGGTACGTGCCGCCTCCGTGCGCGGCGACTCCCACAACTGGGAGGGAAGTTGCCGCCAGGACTCGATGGTGGTGACGCGCATCGGCCCGCCCGAGGCGGAGATGCTCCTGCTGGCCGTAGCCGACGGTGTGGGATCGGCACCGTACTCGCATGTGGGCTCGTACCAGCTCTCCCGTCTGGCCGCCGTTCACCTCGACCAGGAGGCCGAGAGCCTGTACGCGGCGCTGCGCGCTCGGAACGAGACGAAGCTAGGCTTCATCGCCACCAAGGCGGTCGCTGGAGCCGTCGGTCAACTGCGTGGCCCGCGGGACGAGTCCCCAGCACGCCACGGGACTCGTCCCCGCGCCGGCCAGGACTACGCCACCACCCTGCACGTCCTCCTCGTCCCCACGGACTCCCGTGTCCGCGAGCGGGTCCTGTGCAGTGTGGGCGATGGCGGCCTGCTCGTACTGCGTGAGGGCCGCTGGGAACACGAGGACCCGGACGATGGTGGTGACCTGCTCGACACCCGCACCGATGCTCTCCCACACGCCTACCACGGCGTCAAGGCCAAACTGTTGCACACCACCCCGGGCGAAGTCCTCCTCCTGGGCACCGACGGCATCACCAACCCGCTCACCCAGAAGGATCCCGCGTTCGCCCAGCACCTCGCGCACGCGTGGGGCGGGCCCGAAGTGCCTTCGCTGCCCGACTTCCTGTGGCAGGCGCAGACGAGGGCCAAGTCCTACGACGACGACCGGACCGTCATCTGTGTGTGGGAGAGGCCGGAATGAGCGCGGAGGACGGGGCCGACGTCGCACGGTCGTCGCTCACCCTGGGGGAACGGGTCGGCAGCGGCGGCCAGGGTGACGTGCACGCGATCGTGGACGACCCGCTCCTGTTCAAGGAGTACAAGGACCCGGCCAAGGTCAACGGCGCTGCCCTCGCCGATCTGGTCGGGCTGCGGCAGGGCCTGGGCCAGGTGGACCGGAGCCGCCTCGACTCCCTTGCCGCTTGGCCCTTGTGCCGTGTGGTCGAGGGTGGCCGGGCGCTCGGCTTCCTCATGAGGCGGGCCCCCGCCCACATGACGTGGCGCACCGCGACGGGGGCGACGAAGCTCCTCGAGTTGCAGTACCTGATCCGGCCGCCCAAGGCGGCCTGGCAGGACGTTGCTCAACCGACCCCGGAGCAGCGCAGGGCTCTCGCGCTTGCCTGCGTCGAGGCCATTGGCTGGTTCCACGACGCCGGACTCGTGATCGGCGACATCTCGCAGGCCAACGTCCTGTGGTCCCTCTCCCCCGAGCCCGCCGTCCACTTCCTGGACTGCGACGGCTTCCGCCGGGTGGGACGTGCGGCGGTCCAGGCCCAGGCCGCCACTCCGGACTGGAACGACCCGCTCGCGCCCTCCACCGACGCGACGGTGGACACGGACGCCTACAAGACGGCTCTGGTGGCGGGGCGCATCGTCGCCCGGCAGCCGTATGTCAGACCGGGCCAGGATCTGGAACTCGTCCCCGGCTGCCTCAACGACCGGCAGAGCGACGGAGTGCGCAGGCTCTTCGCGCAGGCCGCCGGCGAGCGCGGCAGCCGGCCCCGGCCGAGCGAGTGGCAGACCGCGTTGAGCGACCGCGGCGTCATCACGCTCACCGCGGCCGCGCCCCGGGTCCGGCCCACCATCGACCACTCGGTCCTGGACGGGACGCGCAACCGGACGCCGATCAGGCTGCGGGGCCCGGTGCAGTAGGGGGACGGCTTCCCGGATGTCGTGGGAGCCGTCCCCCGATGCAGGCCGACGCGCGGGCACGTGGCCGACGGTTCCGCCCTCCGCGGATGCAAGCGGGCGGGTCGGCCGACGCAATAGGGTCCTGGAGGACGTCCAGGCTCTCTACGGACGAGGAGCAAGGGTGAGCGAGGAACACGAATCCCCTTCCGGGACGACGCAATACCCGGAGTTCCGGCTGCGGCTGCCCAACGGCGGGTCCGAGGCCCGGGGGCGGCTCCTCGTGGACAAGGGCACCAACGGCAGTCAGAAGTTCGTCATCCTCGCCGGGTCGCCCGGTCGAGCGGAGGTCGTGCCCTCCTTCCCGCACCGCATGCCGTCGTCGTACCGGCTGCGGCAGCGGCTGATCAGCGAGGGCGCACTGGACGAGTCCACCCGCTGGCCCGGCTGGCTGGAGACGACGCGGGACGTCGAGTGCAACTCGCCGTCGGCCGCCGCCGCGGTCCTGCTCGGACGCAGCACCAACGGGTGGACGGAGTGGAAGTCGGCCGACGGGCACCCGCTCGCCGACTATCTCGACCAGGTCTGGTGGGGACGCAGCCGGGCCTGGCTGGTGCGGGGTTCCAACGTCTCCGGTCTCGATCTCGTGCAGCGGCTGTGGCTGCCCGAGGGACTGGTCTCCCTCTCGGCCCGCCACCTGCGCAAGGGCATCGAGCAGGGCGTCAGCAAGGACCGGCTGCGCACGGCCGTCGACGAGGACTACGCGTCCACCGCGACGTACAACCAGAAGATGCAGTTGGTCGAGGACGTCCACGCGTTCCTCTCCCGCATGCGGCCCGGCGACACCATGTGCACGATCTCCGGTGGACGGCTCCACGTCGGTGAGATCTCGGGCCCCGCCGAGCAGGTCGACTCCGAGGACGGGCGGTCCAACCTGCGCCGCCCGGTGGACTGGGCGGATCAGGGGCACCTCTATGACGAGCTGCCGGAGGAACTGCAGCAGCGGCTCTCCACCCAGCACGACGTGGTCGACCTCACCGTGGTCAAGGACCTCATCGACGGCCTCGGGCTGAGCGACCAGGACCTGATCGACGAGGCCGAGGCCACCGACCGCGACCCCAGCGTGGAGATCCCCGCCCTCACGGCCCGTCGCGAGCTGGAACTGCCCAGGCCGACGGAGGAACTGGCCGCCGACCTACTCGCGCACGACGCGGCGTGGCTGGAGGAAGTACGCGATCTGCTCTGGGACGAGCGGCAGCTGGTGCTCTACGGGCCGCCCGGCACCGGCAAGACGTATCTCGCGCTGAAGCTCGCGGAGTTCCTGGGCGGCGGGCCCGAGCAGGTCAAGCTGGTGCAGTTCCATCCGTCTTACGCGTACGAGGACTTCTTCGAGGGGTTCCGGCCCCAGGAGGACGCCGACACCCGCGAGGTCGCCTTCCGGCTCACCGCCGGCCCCCTGCGTGAGCTCGCCGATCTCGCCTCCCGGGAGGGCAACCGGCACATCCCGCACTTCCTGATCATCGACGAGATCAACCGCGCCAACCTGGCGAAGGTCTTCGGCGAGCTGTACTTCCTGCTGGAGTACCGCAACAAGTCGGTGCGGCTGACGTACTCGGGCGACGACTTCGCGCTGCCGCCGAACCTGTTCGTCATCGGCACGATGAACACCGCCGACCGGTCGATCGCGCTCGTCGACGCGGCGATGCGGCGGCGGTTCGCGTTCGTGGAGCTGTCGCCGCGGACGGAACCGACGCGCGGGTTGCTGCGGCGCTGGCTGGAGAGGGAGGGCAAGGATCCTGAGCCCGCCGATCTGCTCGACGCGCTCAACTCCCGTATCGACGACCCGGACTTCCGCATCGGGCCCTCGTATCTGATGAAGAAGGGCGTCTACCGGGAGGGCGGCCTGGAGCGGACCTGGCGGACGAAGATCCTACCGCTGCTGGAGGAGCACCACTACGGGGAGGGCGTGGACGTCGAGAAGCGGTACGGGCTGGCCGCGCTGCGGGAGTCGCTGGGGTGACGCGGGTCGTCGAGCTCGTCGAGCACGCGCCCGCCGTCAGCCTCGCCCTGCCCGACGGCGTCGGCCGGGCGCTGGCCGCCGGGGACGTCGTCGACGCGGTGCCCGACCCGTACGCGGCCGGCCGCTGGTCGTTGCGGGCGGGCAGCAAGGTCGGCGCGGTCACCGTCACCGGAGCGGGAGTGGACGAGCCGGTCACCGTGCGCGTCACACCCAAGGTGCCCATCGCCCGGCTCTTCTTCCTGCTCGGCTACAGTCTCGACCCCACCGGCGCGTGGCGCGACGGGGACGTCGATGTCGCCGAGCACCGGGATCTGCTGCCCGCGCTCGCCCACGCCGTGGAGCGGCAGGTCGACCGGGCCCTGCGGCAAGGACTGCTGCAGGGGTACCGGGCGACGGAGGAGAGCGCCCTGGTCGTCCGGGGCCGGATCCGGGAGGCCGAGCAGATCCGGCGGCGGTTCGGCGCGACGCTGCCGGTGGAGGTGGCGTACGACGAGTTCACCACCGACATCGCCGAGAACCGCATCCTGCGTTCGGCCGTCGAGCGGCTGCTGCGCCTGCCCGGTGTGCCGCGCGGCGTGCGGCGCAGGCTGCTGCACCAGCGGGCCCGGCTCGCCGACGTCACCCCCGTCGTACGAGGGCAGCGGCTGCCGGAGTGGCGGCCGACCCGGCTCAACTCCCGGTACCACCACGCCCTGCACCTCGCCCGCGCCGTCCTCGACGGCTCGTCCGCCGAGCACGCGCCCGGCGGGCTGCGCATCGACGGGTTCCTGTTCGACATGAACAAGCTCTTCGAGGACTTCGTGACCGTCGCCCTGCGCGAGGCCCTGCGCGGCTCGGGCCACACCGTCCGCCTCCAGGACAGCCATCACCTCGACGAGGCCGCCACGATCCGCATGCGACCGGACCTCGTGCTGTACGGGCCGGGTGGCGCCCTCTGCGCCGTCGCGGACGCGAAGTACAAGGCGGAGAAGCGGGGCGGTTACCCGGACGCCGACCTGTACCAGATGCTGGCGTACTGCACCGCCCTCGGCCTGAGCGAAGGGCACCTGGTCTACGCCAAGGGCAACGCCTCGCACGCCGCCCACCGGGTGCGCCACGCGGGCATCCTCATCCACCAGCACGCCCTCGACCTGGACCAAGAACCGGCGGGGCTGCTCGCCGACATTGAGGGGGTCGCGAGGCGGATGAGGGGTGGCTGAGGGGCGGCGCCCGGCCCGCACCGCGCCCGTATGATCGACGGCACAGTGTTCGTCCGGGGTGGGGAGTGCGCGTCGTGCCGCAGCTTGCGTTCGCCAACAGTTTCTGGGAGAGCTACGACGTTCTCGAGAAGCCCGTCAAAGCCGGTGTGCGCAAGGCGATGCAGAAGTTCCAGCAGCTCACCGTGCCGGAGTTGCAGGCCGACAAGGGACTGCACCTGGAGTCCGTCGAGAAGGCCGCCGACCGCCGCATGCGGACCATCCGCATCAACGACTTCTGGCGGGGTGTCGTCCTGGCCCCGGACGACGGCAGTGATGTGTTTCTGCTGATCAACGTCGTACAGCACGACGATGCCTACACCTGGGCGGCCAAGCGGCTGTACACGACGAACTCCGCCACGAGGGCCCTCGAAGTGCGGAACGTGCAGGCGATCGAGCAGCTGACCCCCCAGCTGGAGAAGGCGGCTGCCGTCGCCGACTCACTGCTGTTCGCCAAGTACTCGGACACCGTGCTGCGTGAGCTCGGCATCGACGAGCAGGTGCTGCGCGCGGTGCGCACGATCATCGACAAGCCGCAGCTGGAGGCGTTCGGCACGCTGCTGCCGGAGGATCAGTTCGAGGTGCTGCAGTACCTCGCCGAAGGGTTTCCACCGGAGGACGTGTACCGGGACGTGGTCGCCATGCGCCGCCCCGTGGACGCGGGCCCCGATCCGGACGAGACCCTCGCCGTGGTCATCGCCAACACCACCAGCCGCATCACGCTGGTCAGCGGCCCCGAGGAACTCGCCGACATCCTCGAAAAGCCCTTCGCGGCCTGGCGGGTGTTCCTGCACCCCTCTCAGCGCCGCGTCGCCTACCGGGTCTCGTACGGCGGTCCCGTCCAGGTCACGGGCGGGCCGGGCACGGGCAAGACGGTCGCGGCGCTGCACCGCGTCAAGCACCTGCTCACCCGCTCCCCCGACAGCCGGATCCTGCTCACCACGTACACCAACGCACTGGCCGCGTCGCTCCGTGAGAACCTAGCCCTCCTCCTGGACGGCGACGAGTCGCTGCTCGGGCGCGTCGAGGTGACCACGGTCAACGCCTACGCGCACGGCGTCGTCACCCGCCTCGACGGCAAGGCCCCCTCCCCCATCGGCGACCGGGACGAGCGGCAGCTGTGGCAGCGGGTGGTCAAGAAGCTCGGGCTGCCGTGGACGGAGCAGTTCCTGGCGCAGGAGTACCGGCATGTGATCCTGGCCCAGGACCTGCGCACCCTCGACGCCTACCGCGCGGCCTCCCGGCGGGGCCGCGGCAGCGCGCTGCCCCAGTCGAAGCGCGACCAGCTGTGGCCCGCCGTGGAACTGTTCGAGCAGATGCTGCGCGAGCAGAGGGTCACGACCTACCTGAAGGTGTGTGCTCGGGCCGCCGACCTCCTGACCGCTTCGGCACCCACGCACGACCATGTCGTCGTCGACGAGGCGCAGGACCTGCACCCGGCCCAGTGGCGCGTGCTGCGTGCCGCGGTGGCACCGGGCAGTGACGACCTGTTCATCACCGGCGATCCGCACCAGCGGATCTACGACTCGCGGGTGTCCCTCGGGTCCCTGGACATCTCCGTCACCGGCCGCACCCACCGGCTGCGCATCAACTACCGCAGCACGGAGGAGATACTGGCCTGGTCCACGGGCATCCTCAGCCCGGTGACGGTCGACGACCTGGGCGGCGAGGGGGCCGACACCCTGGCCGGCTACCGTTCCCTGCTGCACGGCCGCAGACCGCAGGTGAGCGGATACGGCTCCGAACAGGCGGAGGTGGCCGCGCTCGTGGAGCGGGTGGAGGAGTGGATCGCGCAGGGCATCCGGCCCTCCGAGATCGGCGTGTGCGCCCGCTTCAACGTGCTGCTCGACAAGGCCTACGACAAGCTGACCGCGGCCGGGGTGCCGGTGGTCCGGGTCAAGGACAACCCGGGGCCGGGCGTCGATGGGGTGCGGCTGGCCACCATGCACGCGATGAAGGGGCTGGAGTTCCGCTGCGTGGCCGTCCTGGGAGTGACGGCCAGTGCGGTGCCGTTCGCGCGCGAGGTGACGCCGGCCGACGTGGACGCACTGCAGCACGACTCCGATCTGCTGCGGGAGCGGTGCCTGCTGTTCGTGGCCTGCACTCGGGCCCGGGAGGCGCTTTCGGTGACGTGGAGCGGGGCCGTGAGCCCGTTCGTGCCGACTCGCTGAGGCCGGGGTCTCGTCAGCTCTTGGGTTGCAGCGCGCCGCCAGCGAGGCCGTCGCGGGCCGGCTCGGTGGCCTCGCGGCTCGGTTCGGCGACTTTCCTGGCGCACTCCTCGAACTCCTCGAGGGCGCGGAACGCCGCGCCGTAGCGGCGCTGTTCGGTGATGTCCATCTGGGGGGACCCAGGTCACCGCCATCGAGCTGTGGTGGCCCGGTGAGGGCCGCACGTCCAGCACACGCGTCCTGCTCGAGGGGGACGAGGTGTTCACCACCCCCGCCGAGGACCTCTTCCGGCGCGCGGCCGAGCGGGGCTGGGCGGTCGATACCTCGCAGCCCGAGTACCCGGTGATCCCCGGGCTCTCGCTGGGCTTCACCCGGCAGACCTCACAGGAGGTCGAACGGGACACCGACGGCCTGCCGAGGTACGTCACCTCGGTCCTGGTTGCCGGCAAGAACTACTACGACTACCGCTACGAGAACCGCGGTTGACCGCCACCCAGGACTTGCAGAACGTCGTCCCGTCCTCGCCCGCCGCACCCCGATGCCGCACGAACGCGGCCGGGATGCGGCGCTGTTGTTCCTCGCGGAGGATCCGCTGTTCGAGAACCTGGCGGTCGCCGCTCGGCGCTCCTCTCCACTCCACTCCACTCACGTCGTGCGTCGACCCGGTTGACACGGTCGACTCGCTGGGCCTCTGCGCGGAACGTGACCCGGCGTCAGCTGGTGGCGCTGCCCGCGACCCACTCGCTCCACGGCATGTTCCAGTCGCTGAGGCCGTTGTCCGGGGCCAGCGTGGTCTTGTCGTCGGAGTTCTTGACGATCACGACGTCACCGATCATCGAGTGGTCGAAGAACCACGCGGCGGGCCGCTTGCCGTCGCCGCCGCCCTTGACGTCCTTCAGGCCCACGCAGCCGTGGCTGGTGTTGACCTTGCCGAAGATCGAGTCGGCACTCCAGTAGTTGCCGTGGATGAACGTGCCCGAGGCGGACAGGCGCATGGCGTGCGGTACGTCCTCGATGTCGTACGCGGGCTTGCCGTCCTTCTTCGTGAGGCCGACGGTCGCACCGTTCATGCGGATCTGCCTGAACTTCTCGGAGATGACCATCCGGCCGTTGTACGTCGGGTGCTCGGAGCTGCCGGACGAGATCGGGATGGTCTTGATCGCCTTGCCGTCCCGTACGACGGTCATCTGCTTGGTCCTGGCGTCGACCGTGCTGATCTGGCTCCGGCCGATCTTGAACGTGACCGTCTTCTGGTTGCCGTGGGAGTTGAGCTTGACGGTGACGGTGGAGCCGGGCTTCCAGTAGTTCTCGGGACGGAAGTCCAGGCGGTGGTCGTTGAACCAGTGACCGACGACCCGCTGGCCGCTGCTGGAGCTGACCTGGATCTTCGACTCCACGGCGGCCTTGTCGCCGACCGCCT
The DNA here is from genome assembly GCF_054366325.1 of Streptomyces sp. JNUCC 63. Classification (NCBI taxonomy): domain Bacteria; kingdom Bacillati; phylum Actinomycetota; class Actinomycetes; order Kitasatosporales; family Streptomycetaceae; genus Streptomyces; species Streptomyces sp. JNUCC 63. Next base: position 1,272,999 of record NZ_CM135963.1, read on the forward strand.
TGTCGAAGTCGACCGTCACCGGCATGCCCACGCCGACGGTCGAGCCGTCCTCGGGGGAGAGGTGCCCGATGAAGTCGCCGGCCGGGGAGACCGTGGTGATCGTGGCGTTCCCGGTGACGGAGCGGCCCTTGGCGTCCTCGGCGTCTGCGGCGACCTGGTACCTGGTGGCCCGCTCCAGCCGACCGTCCGGCTTCCAGGACGTGCCGTCCGCGGACAGGGTGCCCGGAATCTCGGCACCGGTCGCGACGGCGGTCATGGTCACCTTGGTGAGCTTGCCGTTACTGACGGTGGCCTTGACGGGGTCGTTGATCCCGACGTTGTAGGCACCTTGCTTGGGCGTGATCTTTATTCGGGCGTCGGAAGCGTCCTGGGCGGCCGCCTGATCCACCTGCACCTGCGTTTTCGGGTGGTTCCCGGCGTCGTTGCCGCTGGTGGCAGCGTTGCTGGTACCGCCGAGGGCCGTGAGGGCGAGTACGCCGCCGAGTACGCCGGCCGCAGCCACCAGCCTGGTGCGTCGTTTACGTTCCGTGATCAAACGCTTCTCCCATGTCGCTGGTCTCTGAATCTCTGAAGTTGGTTGCCCGAGGAGCGCAACCAGCTCCAGAACCACTTATACGCATTCATCCGTCCTGAAATGGGCAAACTGTGGCGAAGGCCACCCGCCGTCGAGCGTGTCGCCGAGGCCCTGCTCGAAGCCCGGACGGCGCGTAGCCGTCCGCTCTCGCCGCCCGGCGCCGGTCATGACGGGGCGCCCGTCCATCGCCAACCCACAAGATCTCCGGCTGCAGTACTTGTGGCGCCCGGCCGTTACGATCACCCTTCTCCGCGTCGGGCGTTGCGCATCGCGGAGGTGAGAGTGACTGCCCCGGCGGATCCGACCGGGGTGGAGGCCGAACGCCGTGAGATCGAACGCCGGCACGCCGAGCCGGCCCGCGCCCAGCGGGTGGCCGCCGGTGAGCCGGTCGAGCCCGCGCCCGGGCAGCGGCGGGGTGCAGCAGCGTGACGGGAGACGCCGTCTACGTTCTGGACTGCGAGGGCCTGTCATCCCTGAAGGAGCGGGGCCGGTCAAGGGTGTTACCCTGTCTGTTTTCCCGGTTTCCGGCCGAGTTCGGGCAACGCCGAGCCCAGGCGCGGGGTCAAGGCGGAGCGCCCGCAGGCGGAGCCGAGGACGAACGGCCTTGAGGCCGCGGCGGATCGGCGCACACTGGCGGCGCCGGGGACCGGGGGTATGGAGTTGTGGTGTCTCGCCCCAGAGGTGTGGTCGTGGGGTGGGCAGGCTCGGCTGCCGGTCATCCCTTCGCGGCTGCGTCCGGCCCCGCGGCCGGACGAGCTTGTGCATGGGGCGTTCCGCGACGGCCGACGGGATCGATCACGTTAACGGCCGCGCCGCATGCGCGGGGGCCAGACAGTGCGCGATCACGCGTCGGCCGCGTTCCGGCCTGCTCGCGCCGGGTCCGGCTTCGTCAGGCAGCGGACCTCGCCGTCGCGCAGGGCGTAGTAGACCAGGGTGAGCAGCTTGCGGGCCGCGGCGGTCTTGGCCACGTTGCGGGCCGTGGTGCCGCGGCGGTAGACGATGCGGTCCTTCAGGCGCCGCATCGGGGTGTCGGCCCCGCTGCGCTGGACCGCCTCGACGCAGGCCCAGCGCAGCAGTGGCGAGCCCTGCTTGGTGATCCTGCCGCGGTGGACCTTGGTGTCCGAGGCCCGGTGCCGCGGGGTGAGCCCCGCCCAGGAGCACAGCTGGCCGGGTCCGGCGAAGCGGGCCACGTCGCCGATCTCGGCGACCATGACGGCGGCGAAGACCGGGCCGATGCCGGGGATCGTCTGCACCGCGCGGTAGCCGGGATCGCCCGCCAGGGCCTGCGCGATGAGCCTGTCCACCTCTGCGATCTCGCCGTCCAGGAAGGCGATCAGCCGGAGCAGGGAGTCGGCGCGTACCCGGTAGGAGCCGTGCAGCGGTATCCCGGCCAGCCAGGTGCGGCCGCCGCGGTCGAACACGTCGGTCACGGGCACGTGCAGGCCAGCCTTGCCGAGCACCGCGTGGATCTGGTCCTTGGCCGAGGTGCGCATGCCTACCAGCTTGTGCCGGTAGCGCACCAGCTCCCTCACCTGGCGGGTCCGGCGGGGAGCGATCCACGTCTGCGGCAGGCGTCCCATGCGCAGCAGGTCGGCCAGGTCGGCGGCGTCCTTGTCGTCGGTCTTCACCCGCCGGTAACCGAACATCTTCACGCCCAGCGGATGCGCGAGGTGCACCTCGGCTCCGGCTTCCTGGAGCGTGTCGGCGGCCCAGTACCAGCCGTAGGTGGCTTCCAGCACCACCTGCGGGTGCGGGCCGGCCTTGGCGATCTCGGCCTTGAGGGCGGCCGGGCTGTTGTCGATGCGAATCCGCTCCAGCCGTTCCCCTTGGGGGGTCATGCGCAGCAGTACCGAGCGGTTGCGGTGCAGGTCCATGCCCACGATCTGAGGTCCGTCGTAGGCTTGCATCTGGTCCATCAGGGCCTCCTGCCTGTGGACGGTCGTTACTTCTCCTGGACCGAGCATCGTTCGCACCCGGCCGGAGCGGGAGGCCCCGCTCCTTCATCGCATCACGTTGGGTGCGTGGCGAGCGCCGCACAGGCGTCCGGGTCAAGGACGCCCACCGGCTCGGCATCCGCGTCATGACCACTTCGATGACCTTGATCGAGGCGTACGACGTGAGGACGTACATCCCGGCCTGGCACCGGGCACTCTCCCGTGTTCACGTCGAGCCTGTGACCGAAGAGATCGCCAAGGAGGCCATCGGGCTCCTCGAGGAGGCCGGTCTCCACGGGCACGAGTACGCCATTGATGCGGCCCTGGCCGCCGTCGCGCTGCGACAGCCGGGGCCGGTCACGGTCTTCACCTCCGACGTGGACGACCTGCGCAAGCTGTGCGGCGACCGCGTGGTGGTCATGGGCCTGTAAGGCATCCAACCCTCGAGAACCGAATGTCCCGTTCGCCGACCGGCCCGTCAGGCCGGTACGGCCTCCCCCGTGCCGCCCCGCCCGCCGGTTCCCGCAGCTTCTCGCGCGTCTCCGGGTCCGTCGAGTACACGATCGTGCCGATCGCGGCGCGGGTCAGCAGCACCTTGTAGGCGTTGCGGATCAGGCGGTCGACGTCGTCGTCGGGGGTCGACTTCTTGAAGACCGGGTCCTCGGACCGCCGTGGATGTGGGCCCTGATGCCCCGGCGCCCTCGCTCACCACCGCGTATGTTCCCGGCCCGCCTTCGCCGACCGTCACGGTCCACTTTCAGGACGGCACCGCGCGGTCGTGCCATGTCGCGGAGGAACTCGTGGCCAGGCCCCCCGATATGAGCCGACGGAAAGGTGGACAAGGCTCCGGTCGAGCTGTTAGGCAGTGACCACCACAAGTCGATCATCGGGGGATACTCGTGCACTCAGCCGCAGCCGCGCGTCGCGCGGCACCGATACTGCTGGCGGCCATCCTGCTGACCTCGTGCTCGTCCGGGCACGGCGACGCTGCGGCGTCGTCCCCGGACAAGGCTTCGTCCCCGGCCACGCCGGCCGCTGCCGCGAGCGACGGCCCCACGAGCCCTGCCCCGGCGGCGGCGAGCCCTTCCGAGACAGCCGGCTACCCGACCACGGAGGCCGCGCCGGGAGCAGCGGTGCCGCAGGTCCGGGACGCCTTCGCCGTCCTCCAGGCCACGTACAACGACGGCTGCACCACCCCGGGGAACTGCGAGTACTTCCTCACCCGGGTGCTGACCAACCTCGGCGACCTCTACAACTCGATGAAGGCCAGTCCGAAGGGCACCGGTCACTTCGCCACTCCCCTCGCCCGGATCCGCGCGATGCAAGACACCTTCGAAGGCGACTTCTCCTTCCCGAACCTCAAACGGCACCAGAAGCTTCTGCTGGACACCCGGGAAGAGGTCAACACCTGGATGCAGTCCCACCCCGACGACTACCGATGAAAGCCCGCGGAGCCGGCCTCCAAAGCCAGAGCTGCGCGGCGAGGAAGGCGTCCGCGTGGTCCGGGGGGATGTTGGACAGCAGGGCGACCTCGGCGCGGTCGCGCAGGGACTGCGCGTAGGCGACCATGCGGTCGCCGACGCGTGACCAGTTGTCGATGTCGGCGAGCCGCAGTTCCTCGATCGTGTGGGCGTCGGCGGGGAGGGACAGCGATCGCAGGACGGCCGTCCAGTACTCGGGCGCGGACTGCTGCGCGGCGTCGCAGGGCGGGCGGCAGGCCCGGTAGGCCTCGGCGAGGGCGTCGGCGGGTGCGTTGCACCGGGCGGCCGTCTCCGCCAGGGCGCCGGGGCGTTGGTGGGTGGGGCGATGACCCCGAAGAGGTCGAACAGCACGGTGCGTCGGCCGGTGGACATGGTGGTGTTCCTGTTCCCGACGGTTTCGGTTCAGGGGCGGGGGGTCAGGGCGCGGGCGGAGGGACGCCAGGGCGTCGGGGCCGGTGGGTTCGTCCGGCGGCCGGGGACGGGCGGGGAGCCTGTGCGGCACGGGGTCAGGCCGTGCCGCACAGGCGGTCAGGAGCTGCTGTGTGCCACCTCGTGTGTGCGGCCGGATCCGGTGCGCAGGACTCCGGAGGTCGCCGCGGTGATGGCGCACAGCAGGGTCAGCAGCAGGAAGGTGTGGTTCAGCGCCACGAGTTGGGTCATCCAGCCGATGACGGCGGGGCCGGCGAGCATGCCGAGGTAGCCGAGTCCGGCGACGCGGGAGACGTTGGCGCCGGCGGCGGAGGGATCGGCGTGTCCGGCCGCGCTGAACAGCTGGGGGACGCAGCCCGACAGTCCCAGGCCGAACAGCGCCCAGCCCACGAACGCGGCCCATATCCACGGGGAGACGGCCGCGATCGTGATTCCGACGGCGGCCGTGGCTGAGCCGTAGCGCAGGATGGCCATGGGCCCGAACCGGGCGGAGAGGGGGTCGGCGAGCAGCCGGCCGAGCGTCATCATCGCCGCGAAGGTGCCGTACCCGAAGGCGGCTGTGCTCGCCGGTGCACCGAGGATGTCCTTCAGGTGCAGTGCGCTCCAGTCGTTGGCAGCTCCCTCGCACAGCATGGCCATGAGAGCCAGGGCGGCGAGGATCCAGATGCGCCCGGGGGTGCCGCGTCGCTTCGCGGCCGGTGCCTGCTCACCCTCCGCGGCGCCGGCGCCGGCAGCGGCAGTCGTCGGCGCGGTCGGCAGCAGACCGCGGGCCGCCACGAGTGCGGTCATGACGCCCAAGGCTCCCAAGGCGCCCAAAGTCACGGCCGGGCTCGCGCCGGCGCTCGCGGCACCCGCTGCGACGAGCGCGGCGATGACGCCGCCGACGGAGAACGTGGCATGGAACGCCGACATGACGGGCCGCTCGTACGCCTTCTCCACATGTACGGCGTGGGCGTTCATGCTCACGTCCAGGCAGCCGTTGCCGAAGCCGAAGACCAGCAGCGCACCTGCCAGCGTCCACGGATCCCGGGAGAGGCCGGGCAGCACCAGGGTCGCACCGCACAGAACGCCGGCGGCGGGGACCACGACACGCGCCCCGAGGCGGTCGGTCAGACTCCCGGCCGCCTGCATACCGATGAAGGCCCCGAGCCCCAGCAGCACCAGGAGGCCCCCCAGCGTCGCGTGGCTGACGCCCACGCGCTCCTCGATGGCGGGGATGTGCACCACCCACGCCCCCATCAGGGTGCCGCAGAGGATGAAGTACACGAAGGTCGCCACACGGGCGGCCCGAAGCGAACGTTCCATGCCGACCACCATAAAGAACAAACTTGATGTTTGAACAGCCGCGATCTGAACAACTTGTGTGTTCATTTCGAGTGGTGTTCAATCGCGCTATGAGCAACGCAGGCCGGCACAGGCTGATCGCGCAGGCCGTCAGGGAGTCGGGCAGTGTCACGGTCCAGGAACTCGCCGAGCTGACCGGCGCCTCGGAGATGACCATCCGGCGCGACCTCGACACACTGGCCGCGCAGGGCGTCCTCGAACGCGTCCGCGGTGGGGCACGCACCCTGCTGCTCAGGGGCGAGGAGCCGCCCTTCGCGCTGCGCGCCCACGAGGCCGTCGACGCCAAGCGCAGGATCGCGGCCGAGGTGTCCTCGCTCATCGCCGACGGCGAGACCGTCCTGCTGGACAGTGGCACCACCTGCCTGGAGGTCGCCCGCCTGCTGCGCGGGCGGCCGGTCACCGTGATGCCCCTGTCACTGCAGGCCATCCACATCCTCGGCGAGACTCCGGGGCCGGCCACGCTGATGGTGCCCGGCGGACGGCCCCGCGCCGCCGAAGGGGCCCTGACCGGCCCCCTCACGCTCGCCTCCCTGTCGGCACTGCGCTTCGACACCGCGGTCGTCGGCTGCTGCGGCCTGAGCGCAGCCGAGGGCCTGACCGCGTACGACCTCGACGACGCGGCGGTGAAGAAGGCGGGCATCGCCTCCGCACGCCGCGTCATCGTCGCCGCGGACGGCAGCAAGCTCGGCCGCACCGCCTACGCCTCCGTCGGCCCCACCACGCTCCTGCACACCCTCGTCACCGACACCACGGCGCCCGCCGACGAGGTGGCCGCGCTCGAAGGCGCCGGCACCGTCGTCAGGACCGCCTGACGAGTCCGCCGCGCGGGGCGCACCACACCGCGAACCCGTCAGTGACGACATCGACGCCCCCGCGACCCTGCGCGCCGCACCGCGCGCCCCAGACCGCAGTGGCCGCCGTCCGCGCCGGTGTGTGCCTCCTGCTCGCCCCGGAGGACGGACACCTCGGCGACACGTCGTCGAGCACGTCGACCGCGGCCAGGTCCGCCAGGGCCGGCACGCGCATCTCGGCCGGCTCCCCGGCGGTGGTGTCCAGGCCGAGGGTGGTGCCGCTGCGTGCGGAGGCGTCGGCTGTGCGGGCCAGGCGCTGTCGCGCCGCGACGGCCTCGGTGGCCGCGAGGTGCTGCTCGGTGATGTCCACCAGCGACACGGCCAGGCCCAGCACTCGCCCGGCGGCGTCCTCCAGCCGGTAGCCGGAAGCCTGCCCGCCCCCTTGTCAGGCCCGCCGGCGTGCACGTTTCTTCCGGACCACGTTCGCCGCCATCGGCTCTGTCCCTGTATCGGACACCATGCGGGGGTCTGTCAAACAAACGGCTCTGTCCCGTGGATCAGGAGCATGGCGATGTCATCGCTGCGCGGTACGCCGTGCGGAGCGTACTGAAGGAGGGTGTCGGTGAGGGTGTCCATGTCGTCGTCCCGGGCTTGGGCAAGCTGGTGGGCGAGTTCGGCGATGGCATGGTCGATGTCGATGCCGGGGGCTTCGACGAGGCCGTCGGTGTACAGGACGAGGGTGGTGCCCGGGGGCAGCGGGATCTCCACGCTGGCGTAATCGGCGTCCGGGGTGATCCCGAGCAGGAGGCCGGGGGGCACCTGGAGGATCTCGGTGCGGCCGTCCGGGCGGCGTAGCAGGGGTGGGGGATGTCCGGCGGTGGCCAGGCGGGCGCGGTGCTGGGCCAAGTCGAGGTGGACGTAGAGGCAGCTGGCGAACAGTCCCGGGTTGAGGTCGCACATCAGTCGGTTGGTGCGGGCCAGGAGTTCGCTGGGATGAGCGCCGGCGGCGGCGTGGGCGTGTACGGCGGTGCGGAGTTGGCCCATGAGGGCGGCGGCCTGCACGTTGTGCCCCTGGACGTCGCCGATGGCCGCGGCGGCGCTGGTGGCGTCGCAGCGGATGAGGTCGTAGAAGTCGCCGCCGATGTCCATGCCGCGGCCCGCGGGCAGGTAGCGGGCGGCGACGTGCAGGCCGGGGATGACGGGCAGTCTTCGCGGCAGCAGGCCGTTCTGCAGGGTGCGGGCAAGATTGTGCTTGGCGTCGTACAGGCGGGCTCTGTCCAGGGCCTGGGCGATCAGACCGGCCACCGAGATGAGGAGGTTCCGCTCGGTCAGCGGGAAGCGGCGGGCCTGGTCATAGGACAGCACCAGGAGCCCGACGGGACGGCCGCGGATGACCAGCGGCAGGAAGGCCCATGCGTTCCTGTCGCCATAGCGGGGAGCGTTCGGGTAGGCGTGCTTGAACTCGTCGAAGCTGGCGAAGAAGAGGGGCCTCTGCATGGTCAGCGCCCGTGCGGGTGGGGTACCGGAGCTCAGGGACTCGCCGTCGAAGCGGGCCATGAAGGCCGGACGGTATCCGCGGTGACCGACGACCCGCAGCCGTCCGTCGTCCGCCGTCATCAGGGCCAGGCCCGCAACCCCGAAGGCAGGCACGAGTTGGTCGGCGACCCTGTCGGCCACGTCTTCCACCCGCACCGTCTCGGTGAGGCTCGCCGCCAGGTGCATCAGGTGGTAGAGCGTCGTGGCCCCGGTCTGCTCCGCAGGAGGCGGGGTGGGTCGCTCCGGCTCGGCGGACGGCGCATGCGGGAGAGGAGCGATGTGGATGCTGACACCGGAGACGTCGGGGTAGAGCTGGAAGGACAGCCGCCGATCCGGTGGGCGCACAGCTGTGAAGTGAGCGGGCCGGCGGCTGATGACCGCGTCACGGAACCGGTCCTCGAAGGTGGGGTCGCCAAGCCACTGCAGGCGCTCCCACGGGCGGGCGCCCAGCAAGTCGGCGGCGCGGGCCCCGAGCAGGTCGGCCGCCGCATCGTTGAGAAAAGTGATCCGGCCTTCCAGGTCCAGTGACAGCGCCCCCGGCAGGCGGGCGGCGAAGTCATAGGCGGCCAGGGCTTCGCCCCGGCCCGGGGTGTGAGAACGCACCGGTTCCAGCACCCGCGGACGGTCCTCGGGCAGGAGCGGGTGACCGCCTGCCACAGCGCGCTTGAGCACCAGGCCCGCCTGGTGGCAGAAGGTGTCGATCGCCTCACGCTCACCCCGGTCCAGACTCGTGGGATGCCAGGGGGGCCACAGCAGGCAGACCGTACCCCGCACGGCACCACCGGCGATGATCGGAGCGGCTGCCACGGCGTGGTCCGGCACCACGAGAGCGAGCCTTGGGTAGTGCAAGGCCAGCTCCTCGGGACTGCCGACCCAGACCAGGCGCCTCTCCCGCGCCGCTTCAGCCACCGGGACTGCCTCCTCCACCCTGATCCGGGCCCACGGAGCGACGATGTGCCAGGAAGTCCCGTACACCATCGACAACTGCAACGCCGGCTCCCGCGGCGGCAGGAGGAACAGCATGCCGCCCGAAGCACCAGCGTCCTGCACCAGGCGGCGGACGAGAGTGGCCAGGTCTTCCCAACCCGAGGCGGGGCCAGGGGCGGCAGACTGCACGCCTTTTCACCGACCTTCTGGGACCGGAGCGGGGCCTCGTATGCGGTGTGCCCGGGACACCTCGGCCTTCATGGCGGGGACCACCTCGGTGCGCCTTCGCCCGGTCCCCGGCACCGGCGTCACTTCCACAAAAGGCTGCACTTGCCGATGTACTGCGAGCACCTGATCGACCGCAGCCCGCACCTGTGGCACCGGATCTGAACCTGTCGACGCCATGGTCGTTCTGCCCACCGGCTGCGGCAGCGCAACACCGCACCAGTCACATCGCGCGTGACCCATACAGGGACAATAGCTTTCCGAACGGACATGGGCATACAAAGTCACGCTCACCGCCCAACCGTGGCCGCGGCGCCGGCTTGAAGGTCCTCCCCCGGGGAGGTGGGTCTACCGTCGGCGGTCGCCGCTACCGAGCCGGCGGGAGAGGAGGCCCCGCCTCGCCTTGTGGGATCCGGCAGGAAGGACGCACTCGGCATCGGGGCTGGAGTGGCGGACCGGACAGGAGATGGTGAGCAGCCGGTAGGCGGGCACCATGCTCGCGGTCCCGCGGCCCGTTCGCTGGGGCCGGTGCGGGCACGGCGGGCGGTAACGCGATCAACGTACGGGCGGCTCGGTCGCTCCGCGCAGCCAAGCGCGAAGAAGGCGATCCAGGACATCCACAACGCCGAGGACCGCGACCACGCCTAGGCGGTGATCAAGACGTTCGCCCAGATCTACGGCGCGAAGTTCCCCAAAGCCGTCAAGAAGACCACCGACGACCAGGAGGAGCTGCCGGCGTTCTTCGACTTCCCGGCCGAGCGCTGGATCTCTGTGGACCACGAATCCGATCAGTTTCGAGTCCACGTTCTCCACCGTTCGCCTGCGGGCCAAGGCCACCCGAGGCGTCGGCTCCCGCACCGCCGCCCTGGCCATGGTCTTCAAGCTCGTCGAGTCCGCCCAGGCCCGCCGGCGCACGGTCACCGCACCCCACCTCGTCGCCCTCGTCCGAGCAGGCGCCGGCTTCGAGCGCGGCCGGCTCGTCGAGCGTCCCGGCGACGAGTCAGGAGGTGACGCTCAAGCCCCGTAGTTCACTGTCGTCACCCGATCCAACGGGCAGCGGCCTCGTAGGTAGTGGCTGGGGTGCTGTTGAACGCGATGGCCGCATCGGGTGCGTGCCGCCGAACCAGGTTGATCACTTGCTCGAGGAGTCCGACTTGATCGTCTGAGTGCCGCAGGCCACCGCCGACGGTGACGCATTCCCACGGATGGGCTCGCAGCGCATTCCCGACGACCGCTTCCACGTCGTCACTTCCATCAAGGCCGATCAGGCAGGTCTCGACGCCCACGCCGTGTTCGGCGAACTTGGTCAGTCCCGCCTCGATCGCCTTGGCTACCGGCTCGGGATCCCACGGTCCGGGCACCCGATACGGATCAAGCCCGATGACGAGGACGCGGGGTGAAGCAGTGGTGTCCATGCCTGGACGATACGGGTCGAACACCCCGCGATTCAGGAGGTGATGCTCAAGTCGCGTGACACGCCGACCCACAGGTCTTGACCATTCCTCCCCATGTCGGAGAGGCCGGTTCGTACCGGACGGCCGACGGGCCGGCCGTCGAGGTGCAACCCGGCCAAAGCGGCCGGCCGCAGAGGTGGGGACCCGTCCCAAGGCCGGGTATCAGCGCATCGTCCTTGCGGAATCGGTGCTCTTCGAGGAGTACGTGCAGGGCCTTGACGCTTGATCCCACTCAGCTCGGCCCGTCGAAAACGGACCTGGCTGGAGTGCTCAGAGCGCTGCGCAGGGTGCCCCGGGTTTCACGTCCTCCAGCTGCGGGAGCACCTCACTCGCGATGAGTTCCAGGTGGTCGAGGTCAGTGAAGTCGGTCAGTCGCAGATGGAGCCGGCTCGCGCCGATCGCGGCGAACTCGCCGAGCCGCTCGACGAGCCGGGCCGGGGATCCGACCACCGGATCCTCCGGCGGCAGCGCGCTCTTGACGTGCAGCGGGGCGGCCCGCCGCCGCGCCTCCGCGTCGGTACGGCCGATCGCGACCACGACACCGGCCGAGAGCACCAGCGGTGGCCGACCGGCGTCGGCCCGACCGGTCCGGTCGCACGCCTCGGCCACCCGCTGGTACGCCTGCGCCGTCTCCGCCACCGACTTGAAGGGCATGTTGAACTCGTCGGCGTACCGGGCGGCCAGCTCCGGGGTGCGCTTGGGGCCGCGGCCCCCGAGGATGATCGGCGGCCCCGGCACCTGCACCGGTTTCGGCAGGGCGGGCGCGTCGACCAGCCGGTAGTGGTCGCCGTGGTGGCTGAAACTCTCGCCGACCGGTGTCCGCCACAGGCCGGTGATCACGGCCAGCTGCTCCTCCAGCCGGTCGAAGCGCTCCCCGACGGCCGGGAACGGAATGCCGTACGAGGTGTGCTCCCGTTCGTACCAGCCGGCGCCGATGCCCAGCTCCACCCGCCCGCCGCTCATCCGGTCGACCTGTGCCACCATCACGGCCAGCGGGCCGGGCAGCCGGAAGGTGGCCGAGGTGACCAGGGTGCCCAGCCGGATCCGGGAGGTCTCCCGGGCGAGCGCAGCCAGCGTCAGCCACGCGTCGGTGGGGCCGGGCAGCCCGGGATCGGCGCCCATCGCCTGGTAGTGGTCGGCCCGGAAGAAACCCTCGAACCCGCCGTCCTCGGCGAGTCGTACGAAGCGCAGCTGATCGTCGTAGTCGGCGCCGCGGTGCGGCTCGGTGAAGACGCAGATCCGCACGGTCATCGCCCTTCCACTCCGGCCGGCGCCGGCACGTCCGGTTCCATCAGCAGTTCGTGCAGGTCGGCGCTGCACCGGGCCACTTCGTCGAGGTGCGCGGTACGGCCCAGCGTCCTCGGCCGGGGGATGTCGATGTCGACCACCTTGCGGATCCGGCCCGGGCGCGGGCTGAGCACCACCACACGGTCGGCGAGCAGCACGGCCTCGTCTATCGAGTGGGTGACGAAGACGACGGTGGCGGAGTTCTCCATGTGGAGCCGCTGCAGCTCGGCCGCGAGTTCCGCGCGGGTGAGCGCGTCGAGCGCGGAGAACGGCTCGTCCATGAGCAGCACGCGGGGCTCGCCGATCAGCGACCGGCACAGCGAGACACGCTGCTGCATACCGCCGGAGAGCTCGTGCGGCCGGTGCTTCTCGAAGCCGCCCAGGCCTGCCGTTTCCAGCAGCCGGTACGCCCGGGCTCGGTGCTCGTCCTTGCGCCAGCCGAAGATCTCCACGGGCAGCAGGACGTTGTCGAGAACGGACCGCCAGGGCAGCAGGGCCGGCCGCTGGAACAGCATGGCGACGTCCCGCCGGGCTCCGGTGACTCGTTCGCCGCCGATGGTGATCTCACCCTCGGAGACCGGCAGCAGTCCGGCGATCAGCCGGAGCAGTGTGGACTTGCCGCACCCGGACCGGCCCACCACCGCCACGAACTCGCCCTCGGCGATGTGGAGGTCGACGCCCTGGAGCGCCACCGTGGAACCGGACCGGCTGGTGAAGGTCCGGGATACACCGGTGAGTCTGATCATCCGGCGGTCTCCCCCATCCACTGGCAATGAACAATGCCGGCCGGTTCGTAACCCCCGGTCAGGTTAGCCGGATCAGGCGGCTCAGCGGTACCTGTCGTCCTGTCAGCGATTTCTTCGCACCCGGTGTCACACAAGCGGGGTTCCGTACGCTGTCACTCATGTGAAGTGTCATGTACCCGGCGGTTCCGTTACGCCGTTCTGTCTCGACGACCCCTCCGCCGGCGCAGGCCGGCGGTCGGAAAGGACAACACGGTGCACATGAACAGACTCGCCCGTACGGTCGCCGCGATAGCCCTGACCACGGTGCTGGCGCTTGTGTCGGGGTGCGGCGGATCCGACTCCGGCACGGCTGCCGGTGCGGACGGCACGGCGTTGGAGAAGGTGACCTACCTGACCTCGTTCGGCAACTTCGGCCGGGACGCGTACGCCTGGGTCGCGAAGGACAAGGGGTTCTTCAAGGAGGCCGGCTTCGACGTGGAGATCAAGCCGGGCCAGGGCACCGGCGGCGTGATTTCGACCGTCGTGAGCGGCCAGGCGCAGTTCGGCCCGATCGACCTGACGGGCGGTCTGCTGCAGATGGGCAGCGGCCAGGTGAAGGACTTCGTCGCGGTGGCCGCCATCCAGCAGCGCACCATGGCCGCGATCGCCACCACCGAGGGCAAGGGCATCGCCGCCCCGAAGGACCTCGAGGGCAAGCGTCTCGCCGACACACCCGGCTCCGTCGTGCGCAACCTCTTCCCGACGTACGCCCGACTGGCCGGGCTGGACGCCTCCAAGGTGACCTGGGCCAACGGCGACGCGCAGACCCTGATGGGCACGCTCGCCGGCGGCTCGGTGGACGGCATCGGCCAGTTCGTGGTGGGCAAGCCGACCATCGAGGCGGTGACCAAGAAGAAGGCCGTCCTCCTGCCGTACAGCGACGTGATGCCCGATCTCTACGGAAACGCACTGATCACCTCGACGAAGCTCGCCGAGCAGAAGCCGGAGATGGTGAAGCGGTTCGCCGCCGCGCTGCTCAAGGGCCTGGAGTACAGCCTGGCCCACTCGAAGGAGGCCGCCGAGATCCTGAAGCGGAACGTGGACGCCACGAACCCGGCTGCTGCGGCAGCCGAGTTGGACCTGATGGCCGCGTACGTCGCGCCTGGCGGTTCCGGCTCCGCGATCGGGACGCTGGACTCCGGGCGGGTCGCGAAAAGCATCGCGATCCTGCAGGACGCGGGTGCGCTGCCGCAGGGCATGACCCCTGAGCAGATCATCGACTTCGACCTCGTACCGAAAGCCTGATCACACGGGTTGCCCGAACGTGTGCTCCCCGTCGGCGACCGGCGGGGAGCACCAGCACTGCACCCCGACTCCGCGCTGAGCGGTCCGGGTAAAAGGGGGTGCCGGGCGGCCCGAGGAGGATGGGATGACCGAACTCTCGCCGCCGCAGCAGACCTCAGCGGCGGACCCGGAGCCAGTGCCGGTGCCGGTGCCGGTGCCGCGATCCGGCCTGCAGCGCGGGACGGGCACCGGCACCGTGCTGCTGCCCTCGGCCGGGCTGCTGGTCGCCCTCGGCGTGTGGTGGCTGCTCACGTCGGTGCTGAAGGTGGTCCACCCGGTGGTGCTGCCTCCGCCCGGTGCCGTGCTCTCGGCGTTCACAGCAACCCCGGCCCGGTTCCTGGAGCACACCGGCGACACCACGGTGGAGACGCTTGTGGGCTTCGCGCTCTCCACCGCCTGCGGAGTTCTGATCGGGCTTTCACTGGCCGGCTCGCCGTTGTTGGAACGGATGTTCACGCCGCTGCTGGTCGCCGTCAACGCAGTTCCGAAGATCGCGCTCGGACCACTGCTCGTGGGGGCGCTCGGTTGGGGGCAGAAGCCGGTCCTGACCATGGTCTTCCTGCTCTGCTTCTTCCCGATCGTGCTCTCCACCGCGACCGGTCTCACGTCGACCCCGGCGGACCTGGCCGAGCTGGCGCGCTCGCTGGACGCCTCGCGCTGGCAGGCGTTCCGGAAGGTACGGCTGCCCGCCGCGCTGCCGCAGATCTTCGTCGGGCTGAAGGTGGCCATGCCGCTCGCCGCGATCGGCGCGGTCATCGGCGAGTTCCAGGCCGGTGAGAGCGGGCTGGGCTATCTGATCGTGCAGGCCGGCGGGGTCGGCGACGTCGCCACTGCCTGGGTGGCGATCATCCTGATCGGGCTGATGAGCATACTGCTCTACTTCGCATTGGTGCTGATGGAGCGGTTCGCGCTGCCCTGGGTCCGGGAAACCACCTCGCGCAACTGACCCCGGCTGATCGACCTTGTGCGTGCCGACAGAACATCCGCGAAGGTCAGGAGTCTCCATGCGCATCCTGCAAAAGGGCTCAACCTGTAGGGGTGCAGTCGGCCGAGGACTCGGCACAGCTCCGGCCGTCTCCTGACAGAGCGGTGTCTCCTGGCAAGGTGCGTGGCGCGAGTCGCGGCTCTGGTCATCACCGGACGGCGTTGGTCATCGGGTCGGCAGCCGGGTGTCGATGATGGCTGCCAGTTCGTCGGGTCCGGTGAAGACGTGTCCGTTCATACCGATGGCCTGCCCTGCGCGGACGTTCTCCTCGCGGTCGTCGACGAAACGGAGGAGATACTGGCCTGGTCCACGGGCATCCTCAGCCCGGTGACGGTCGACGACCTGGGCGGCGAGGGGGCCGACACCCTGGCCGGCTACCGTTCCCTGCTGCACGGCCGCAGACCGCAGGTGAGCGGATACGGCTCCGAGCAGGCGGAGGTGGCCGCGCTGGTGGAGCGGGTGGAGGAGTGGATCGCGCAGGGCATCCGGCTCTCCGAGATCGGCGTGTGCGCCCGCTTCAACGTGCTGCTCGACAAGGCCTACGACAAGCTGACCGCGGCCGGGGTGCCGGTGGTCCGGGTCAAGGACAACCCGGGGCCGGGCGTCGATGGGGTGCGGCTGGCCACCATGCACGCGATGAAGGGGCTGGAGTTCCGCTGCGTGGCCGTCCTGGGAGTGACGGCCAGTGCGGTGCCGTTCGCGCGTGAGGTGACACCGGCCGACGTGGACGCGCTGCAGCACGACTTCGATCTGCTGCGGGAGCGGTGCCTGTTGTTCGTGGCCTGCACTCGGGCCCGGGAGGCGCTTTCGGTGACGTGGAGCGGGGCCGTGAGCCCGTTCGTGCCGACTCGCTGCGGTCGGGGTCTCGTCGGCTCTTGGGTTTCGGGGCGCCGTTGGCGAGGCCGTCGCGGGCCGGCTCGGCGGTCTCGCGGCTCAGTTCGGCGACTTTCCTGGCGCACTCCTCGAACTCCTCGAGGGCGCGGAACGCCGCGCCGTAGCGGCGCTGCTCGGCGATGTCCATCTGGGGGCGCGAGCGCCCTTGCCGTCGAGGCGGAGTGGGCGTGCTGACAACGTCGTGTCAGAAGTGCTCGATCGTCTCTCCTTCAGGAGCCCGGTAGCAGCCGGAGGCGACTTCGATGCCAAGGCTCGGGGTGGCGCGCTTGCTGTACGCGACGATCCAGACGCTCATCTTCCGGGAGTCGTTGTCAGCGATGAAGTTGAGATTCCTGTTCGGACTGTTGTCGCGGTACGACTTCTTGATCACCCAGCCGCCCGTACTCAGCTTTTCCTTCAGGTTCTTCATGGCCACGTCGTTGTCGGTACCGGAATCCGGTTCGAAGTTCCACGGGTGGTAGACCTGGAAGTGCGTATCGGGGTCCTTGCCTGAGCACGCTTTGACACCCGGCCCGGACTCGGAGGCGGTGCCGGGGACACCGGTGAAGTCGTAGATCTGGCTGGAAACGGCTTTCACCGAGGCGACCGCCTCATCGACCGTGGCGGTGCCCGCATCGGGAATCCCTGAGCCCGCTTCGTCCGGCGTGCCGGCGCTGGTGACGGGGGGCTTGGTGATGTCGTCGTCCGTCATACCACATCCACCACCCGCTACACCTACGACACCCACGGCAACCTGCTCACCCGCACCGACCCACTCGGCCACACCACCGGCTTCACCTACGACGCGGAGGGCCGGCCTGCTTCGGTCGTTCGTCCGGACGGCTCCGAACTGCGCGTGGTGCGCGGCCGGCTCGGGCTGCCGGTGGAGTTCCACGAGCCGGACGGCGCCCGCCGCACGCAGGAGTTCGACGAGCGCGGCAACCGCACGGCTCTCACCGACCCGGCCGGACACACCACCCGCTACACCTACGACGACGCCGGCCGCCTCACCTCCGTCACCGATGCCCTCGGCGCCACGACACAGGTGGTCTGCGACGCTGCGGGCCTGCCGGTGGAGGTCACCGACCCGGCCGGCGGCACCACCCGCCTGGAACGCGACGCCCTCAGCAGACTCGTGCGGATCATCGACCCGGTGGGCGGAGTCACCCGCCTCACCTGGAACGCCGACGGGCAACTCACCCGCCGTACCGCCCCGGACGGCGCCACCGAGTCATGGACCTACGACGGTGAGGGCAACCGCCTGACCCACACCGACCCGGCCGGCGGAGTGACCCGGTTCGAGTACACCCACTTCGACCTCCTCGCCACCCGCACCGGGCCGGACGGCGCCCGCTACGCGTTCGAGCACGACACCGACATGCGCCTCACCCGTGTCACCGATCCACAAGGCCTCAGCTGGAGTTACGCGTACGACGCGGCCGGCCGCCTGGTCTCGGAGACGGACTTCGACGGCCGTACTATCGGCTACCGCCTGGATGCCGCAGGACAGTTGACCGCGCAGACCGACGTGCTCGGTGACGTCATCTTCTTCACCCACGACGAGCTGGGCCGTATCACCCGCAAGGACGCCGCCGGCCGGACCACCAGCTATGCCTACGACCCGGCCGGACGCCTCCTGCAGGCAGCCGGTCCGGACGGCGACCTGATCCGCCAGTACGACCGACGCGGCCTGATCAAGACCGAACTCGTCGACAGCCGCACCACCGCCTGTCGTTACGACGCCGTGGGCCGTCGAGTGAGCCGTATCACCCCCACCGGCCACGTCACCACCTACGCCTACGACGAGGCCGGCCGCCCCGACCACCTGACCACCGGTGGCCACCGGGTCACCTTCACCCACGACGCGGCAGGCCGTGAACTGTCCCGCGTCTTCGGCGACTCCCTCACCGTCACCTCGGCCTGGGACGAGGTGGGGCGCCTGTCCGCCGAGCACCTGACCGCCGGCGGACGCACCCTCAACAGCCGCACCTACACCTATCGCGCCGACGGCCACCTCTCCGTGGTATCCGACCAGTTGTCGGGCAGCCGCACTTTCGACCTCGACCGGACCGGCCGCGTCACTACCGTGACCGCCGACGGCTGGAGCGAACGGTACGCCTACGACGCGAGCGGCAACCAGACCTCCGCCTCCTGGCCTGCTTCCCATCCCGGCCACGAAGCCACCGGCCCCCGGACGTACCACGGCACCACGATCACCCGCGCCGGCGGCGTGCGCTACGAACACGACGCCCTTGGCCGCGTCACCCTGCGTCAGAAGACCCGGCTCTCCCGCAGACCCGACACCTGGCGCTACGAGTGGGACGCCGAGGACCGCCTCATCTCCGTCATCACCCCCGACGGGACCCGCTGGCGCTACCGCTACGACCCCTTGGGCCGCCGCGCCGCCAAGCAATGCCTCGCTTCCGATGGCGAGACGGTCGTCGAGGAGGTCCGCTTCACCTGGGACGGCACCACCCTGTGCGAGCAGACCACGGTGTCGCAGACCGCGCCCCATCCCGTGGCGCTCACCTGGGACCACCGCGGCATGACTCCTCTGGCCCAGACGGAACGCATCCTCACCGCGGACGCCCGTCAGGAGGAGATCGACCGGCGCTTCTTCGCCATCGCCACCGACCTCATCGGCGCCCCCACCGAACTCGTCGACGAGACCGGCGACATCGCCTGGCGCACCCGCACCACCCTGTGGGGCACCACCGCCTGGACCCGCACCAGCACCGCCTACACCCCGCTGCGTTTCCCCGGCCAGTACTACGACCCCGAAACCGGCCTCCACTACAACTACTTCCGCCACTACGACCCCGAAACCGGCCGCTACACCTCCCCGGACCCGCTCGGCCTCGCACCCGCACCCAACCCGGTCACCTACGTCGACAACCCGCACACCTGGACGGACCCGCTTGGCCTCTCCCCCTATGCACAATCGAAGGGGACAAGTGCGGAGGTTGACCCCAGAAAGCTCGACTACCTGTTCAACAAAGACATCAAACCGGACTCGCACAACTCGCCGAGAGCACTTCAGAACGAGCTGCAACTCCATCGAATCGGCATATCGGATACGCCAGAGATGCGGCAACATGTCAGCGATCATCTGGTCCAGGCCACCCAACAACCGTTCGAACGCACATTCACCAAGGAGTGGTCCGGCGGAAGTGGTGACTTCGGCGTGACTGAATCCGTTCTGTACGGTCCTCGCGGGGCGCTTGGTGTCGAAAGCACCTGGGAAATATTGCCGGATGGCGGGCGTAGACTCTCCACGGTCATCTTCCGGGGAAGTGGCCCGAACGTCAGCATCCACGGCAGCCTGGACCACTGGCCGCCATACACTGGGAAGTGGAAGTGAAGGTGCGAACAGATGTATAGGGAATTTTTCACTCCTGACGACGAAGAGGTGTACGAGGCCATTGGCGAATGGCCGGATTCGGATGAAAACGGAGCACGGATTCTTACCCTGCGGGATGTTTCCGGGCAATCGCTGACGCTTTCCTACGATGCGCTGGGGAGGTCGGTGAGAGTTCGCTGGGTGAGCAATCAGGGAGTCGAGATGGTGGATGTCTACCGGGAGGGCGCCACGCGTCTGTCCTTCACTTCCGGGGGATCAGCCATGAACATTTCTATCGACTTCCACATGGGCGAATGCGCAGGAGTCATGGATATTCAGGTCGCCCCACATCTGGCGGTACAGGATCGCCTCTTGTTTCAATAGAACAAGCGTGCGTCACCTTTCACTTTCTCCCAGTACTTACTGAACGATTCCGCGAACCGCTTTTGAAGTTCCGGCACTGTAACGGCACGCACGGGGCGGTAACCGTGGTGGCAGAAGCGGAAGGCGGACGAACAGGTGGTGGGCGAGCACGTTGACGGTGAAGGTGGCCTCGAACCCGTCGGGGCCCTCGGTGAGCGCGTTGGTGTATGCAGGCCCGCGTTGCCCACGAAGCCGCGCGGGGAGACGCGCGGCGAGCCACTGGGGTGGCGCGAACGGCGAACGGCACACCCCGACAAACCACCGGCCGCGAAACTGCGGGCCGCCGCCTACCGGCGCAGGGTGTGCCGCGCGGCGACGCGGCCGGCCGGTTCCGCTCGGCGGCGGTGCGCGACGCCGTTCACCGAGGACGACGTCGGCGAAACCGGACCTCCTCCGCGTCACGGACAGCCGTGCCGCCACCGTGCTTCCCTGACCGCGTCCCCCTCCCCCGTGCGGCTTCCGGGCGGCACCGCGGCAGCGGTCGGACCGCGTTGTCAGTGGTCGCGGATAGCTTCGATCATGTTCCGCCGAGGTGGCGTGGACGTCCCCTTTCGCATGCCTGGGAGATGGTGCGTTGTCGGTCTGGGAGAAGTCGAGCACGGTGCGGGTGGTGCCGTCCGCGCGGCCGCGGAAGCTCGCGAAGGTGCCGTTCGTCGAGTTGGCCGACGGGCGGTTGCAGGGGGTGGTCTCCAGCGGGTCGGACATCGGACGCGTGTACGTGTCCTCGGTCGAGGCAGGGACGTACGCGTTCGCGTGCAGCACCAACAACAACCGCCCCTGCGGCGGGGCCCGCGGGATGTTCTGCAACCACATCCGCGCGCTCGTCGGCGAGGCCGTGCTGCAGTACGGCGCCGAGCGCGTGGCCCGGTACCTGAAGGTCGGGGTCGACGCGGTGCAGCCGGACGCGGACGCCGTCACCGACGTCATGACGGCCACGCGCCCCGCGGCGGCCGGCAGTTCGGCCGCGGCCCAGGTGTTCAGCCGGTTCCTGCGGCACCTGGCGTATCTCGAACTCGCGCCGAGTACAGCACCGTTGCCCGAGATGCAGTGGTTCCCGACGACGAGGGCGGTGGCCTGATGCGTGCCGATCTGCTTGCCGATGCCGTCGACGGCCTCGACGAGGCCCTCGCGGCCGTGGACGGGTTCGACGCGGCACTCGTCGCCGGTCTGCTGCGTCCGCAGCCCGGCCAGGCCGGTGGGCTGACCGGGCTCGCCGACGCCGTCGCCGGGACGCCGCTGGCCGCGCGGGTGGCCGAGGCCGCCGACAGGACGGCCGCCGGAGCCGCCGGTGAGGACCACTTCGTCGCGCTCGCCGCGGCCCGCACCGCCCTGCTCGGCTCCGTGCACGACGCGCTGACCGCCCGCCTCGAGGAGGCCACCGGCCGGCCGCGGGCCGAGGAAGCCACCGCCGCCACTCCTGCCGCCGCGGCCGGCGGCGAGGAGCACGCGGCGAACCTGTACGCCGCCGCGCGCAGTTGGCTGTGCGATCTGGTGCGGGCCGGCTGGCAGGGCATCGACCACGAACTCGTCGGCGGGGCCGCGCCGGTCGTCTCCGCGATGCTGCCCGACCCGGCGCTGCGCCGCCTGGCCACGCTGCTCGACGGCTTCGCCGCCGAACTCGCCGCCTCCTGCCCGGGGGCGACCCTGGAACGCGTCCCCGTACGCCGCTGGGCCGACCTGTGGTCGCGCGCCCTGCTGCTGACGCTGCCCGGGGCGGCGCGCGCTTCCGCCGTGGCCGAGGCGACCGGCCGGCTGCTGCCGCTCGGTGTCGACGTGCAGGAGCACGCCACCGCCGTACAGGCCCAGGTGCACGCGGTGTTCGAGCCCGCGGACGGTGGCACGCCACGCCTGGTGCGGGCCTCGGTCTCCGCACCCAAGCCCGACACGGTCGTCGGCGCCGGTCTGTGGCAGCTGCTGCGCCCGCACATGTCCCTGCTGGGGGCCGTGGGCGAGGGCCGCGCCATGGACCTCGACGCGATGCCCGTCACCGCCGAGGGCGACCTGATGTGGGACGACGCCCGTGCGCGCATGGGCGAGCCCGCCGAGGTCCTCGCCACCGCCCGGGTGGCCCTGCCCACCGCCGCCGCCTTCGCCGTGGCGCCGCTCGACCGGCACCCGGCCCGGATCGCGGTGCCCGTCCTGCTGGAGGGGTACGGCGTGGAGGAAGGCGAGGACGGGATCGTCTTCCAGGTCGCCGGGTACCGTCTGGCCGTCGACACCGATCGCGTCCCGGCCGCCGGTCCGCTCTCCCCCGAGGCCGTCGCCGCGTCCGGCGCGTGTGTCGGGCTGCTGCGCTGGGACGCCGGGGGGTTCCTCCTCCAGCCGCTCGCCGTCGAGCGGACCGTACGGAAGAAGACCGTCGCCGTGCACGCCGGGGCCTGGGCCGGGGGTACGACCGACAAGGCCGGGGTGCGGGCCGAGAAGGCCGCCACCGACGCCGTCACCGTGCTGCGCGAACGGGCGGGAAGGCTGCTGCGGAAGTGACCCACTCCATGCCCCACCACACCAGCGGGGACGCCCCCGAGCCCGAGCCCGATCCGTACGACAACCGGCGGCAGGTCCTCTACTGGCGTCTGCTGGCCCGGCTCTTCGACCCGGAGGAGCAGGCCGGCCTGGAGTCGGCGAGTCTCGCCGTGGTCGAGGACATCGGCCTGCCGTCCGCGCTGCTCGATCCCGGCGCGTCGGTCGACTCCGTCGTGCAGCGGCACCCGGAGCTGGCCGCCGAGTTCGACGGGCTGATGACGCCCGAGCCGGAGGAGGACGGTGCGCGCGACCGGGCCGCCGAGGTGCGGCGGGCGGCGCTCGCCTCGAAGGTGCTGCTGAACGTCTTCGCCTCCCGCCCCGGCACCGTCACCGCGGAGCAGCTGGCCCGCTGGCAGTCCGACGCCGGCTGGCTGGAGCGGGCCCTGGGCTGCCGGCCCGGTGAGCTGCGTGGCGGACGCGGCGGCACCCACCGCGTGGGGGCCGGAGGGGGCGTCAGCCCGACCGGCACCGGCATCGGCGGGCCGGCGCTCGACCTCAACCGGCTGATCCCCGCGATCGGCCCTGAACTCGGTTCCATCGAGGGCGATCTCGTCAAGCGCATGCACCTGCGCGAGGTGCTGGCCGACCCGCAGCTGGCCTCGCGGCTGACGCCGAGCATGTCCCTGATCGAGCAGTTGCTGCGCGACAAGAACAACCTCTCCGGCGTGGCCCTGGCCAACGCCAAGGCGCTGATCCGCCGTTACGTCGACGAGGTCACCGAGGTGCTGCGCACCCAGGTGGAGAAGGCCACGGTCGGCGAGCTGGACCGGTCCGTCCCGCCCAAGCGCGTGTTCCGCAACCTCGACCTCGACCGCACCATCTGGAAGAACCTCACCAACTGGAGTCCGGAGGAGGAGCGGCTCTACGTCGACCGCCTCTACTACCGGCACACCAGCCGCAGGACGACGCCCCAGCGGCTCGTCGTCGTCGTGGACCAGTCGGGTTCCATGGTCGACTCGATGGTCAACTGCACCATCCTGGCCTCCATTTTCGCCGGGCTGCCGAAGGTGGACGTCCACCTGATCGCCTATGACACCCAGGCGCTGGACCTCACTCCCTGGGCGCACGACCCGTTCGAGACGCTGCTGCGCACCAACCTGGGCGGCGGCACCGACGGCACCGTCGCCATGGCGCTCGCGCAGCCGAAGATCGCCGAGCCGCGCAACACCGTCGTGGTGTGGATCTCCGACTTCTACGAGTGGCGCCACCAGGAGCTGTTCGACAGCATGGCCGCCGTTCACCGCTCGGGCGCCAAGTTCATCCCGGTCGGCTCGGTGACCAGCTCCGGGCGCGGCAGCGTCAACCCGTGGTTCCGGGAGCGTTTCAAGGACCTCGGCACGCCGGTGATCTCCGGCCACATCAAGAAGCTCGTGCACGAGCTCAAGACGTTTCTCACCTGATCCCACCCGATCACCGGACGTACGTCCGCGTCGCGTTGTGATCACCTCTGCGATCACCTCTGCCCTCACCTTTCGGAAAGGCCCTTCCCTCATGTCCGACCTGCTGCGCGCCCCCGCCGAGATCAAGTACGCCGAGGAGCTCGACTGGCTGGAGTCGATCGACGACAGTCCCAAGCCGTTCTCGTGGCGCCTGTCGCCGAAGATGGTCCGCCTGTTCATCCTGGGCTCCGAGCGCTCCGACGGCCTGGACCGGGAGATCCCGCAGAAGTGGTTCGGCGACCGCAGCTTCGTCGAGCGTTCCATCGTCACCCTCGCCTCCGACCGCGGTCTGCTGCTCATCGGCGACCCCGGCACCGGCAAGAGCTGGCTGGCGGAGTTGCTCTCCGCCGCGATCAGCCGCAACTCCACGCTGGTGGTGCAGGGCACCGCGGGCACCACCGAGGACCACATCAAGTACTCGTGGAACGTGTCCATGGTCATCGCCAAGGGCCAGTCACGGGAGTCGATGATCCCCTCGCCGATCATGACCGCCATGGAGGCCGGTGCCATCGGCCGCTTCGAGGAGCTGACCCGGTCCACGAGTGATGTCCAGGACGCGCTGATCTCGATCCTCTCCGAGAAGTACATCTCCGTTCCCGAACTGGAGAGCGGCGACAGCGACAACATCGTCTTCGCCAAGCCCGGCTTCTCGATCATCGCCACGGCCAACAGCCGCGACCGGGGCGTCAACGACCTGTCCTCGGCGCTCAAGCGCCGCTTCAACTTCGTCCGCATCCCGGTCGTGACGAACAAGAAGAGCGAGGCGGAGATCGTCCGCTTCCGCACCGAGGAACTGCTGCGCCGGCACTCGATCGACCTCGACGTGCCGCCGACCCTGCTCGACGTGCTCCTGCAGAGCTTCGCCGACCTGCGCGCGTCCGCCGCCGCGGCCGGCAGCGACGACGAGAAGCTGGAGTCGGCGCTGTCGACGGCCGAGCAGATCGGCGTGCTGGAGGACGCCGTCCTGCACAGCAACTTCTTCGGCGAACGCGCCCTGACCGCCCGCACGCTCGCCTCCTCGCTCGTCGGCTCCCTCACCCGCCGCGAGCCCGAGGACCTGGCCATCCTCAACAAGTACCTGCACGGTGTCGTCGAGCCGCGCGGCAAGGAGGAGGGCGGCTCCTGGCCCGAGTTCCTGGAGGGCGGCCGCGACGCGATCGCCACGCTGTCATGAGCGGGCCCCACGAGAGCGGCGCGTTCGCCGCGCTGCGCGGGCAACTGCAGGAGGCCGCCGCCGCGTTCGCGGGCGGGCCCGACGCCCTGGAGGGCATCCTCCTCGGCATGGTCGACGACGTCGACCGGGCGGTGCGCGAGCCGCTGGAGATCTTCCCCGTCTGCCATCACTCGCCCGCCTCGGGGACCGCCATGGCCCGGCGGCTGCGCGAGAAGCAGCCCAAGGTGGTCTACCTGGAGCTGTGCGAGGACATGGCACCGCTGCTGACCGAGCTGCGCAACTGCCGACTGCCGGTGGCGGTGCAGGCGTTCGCCGGTGACGTCGACGGCTTCCCCCAGGAGTGGGCTCCGCTGTCGGTCGTCGCGCCGATCACCGAGGCGTCCGCCGAGTACCAGGCCATCGCGTACGCCCTGGACGCCCCGGGTGTGGAGCTGGTCCTCGTGGACCGGTCCGCGGACCACGTCTTCCAGTGGGACACCGGCGACGAGCAGACGCGGGAGGCCGCGGCGGAGGACACCGACCCGCCGGTCGAGGCCGAGGCCGCGCTGCACGGCGAGGCCGTCGGCGTCGGGATCGGCGACCTCCGGCCGCGCTTCGCCGAGCTGGAGGAGCACCTGCTGCGCCACGGCAGGGTGCGGCACTGGTCGGAGTGGTGGCACCAGTACGTCGAGGTGCCGCTCGGCGACAGCGCCGCCGACCACGACACCTACCGCCAGGTCATGTTCCTCATCGGCAGCCTGTTCCGGCGCCTCGCTCCGGGCGACGGCGCCCGGGTCCGCGTGGACGAGGACCGCGAACGGTACATGTGGACCCGGATGCGCGAGCACCTGACGGCGACCGGGACCGATCCGGCGGACTGCCTGTACGTGTGCGGGGCGTTCCACGCGGCCAGCCGTGTCGAGGAGTTCGGCGTGCACGGCACCGACACGTTCACGATCTCCCCGCGCACCGCCACCACCTGGCAGTACGGACTGATCCCGTCCAGCCACGCGGCGATCGAGGCGCAGTTCGGTCTTGCCGCCGGCTCGGTGTCGATCGCCTCGACGGAGTGGGCGAAGAGCCTGAAGCGCACCCGTGTGCGGCCGTACCGGCTGGCGGGCCAGGCGGGTACGAAGAAGTCCCCGGCGAGGAAGACCTCGGCCGCGAAGGCCTCGGCGGCGAAGGCCCGGGGAACGCAAGTCGCCGTCCCGGCACCGGAGTCCGCCGCCGCGGACCGGCTGTCCGGCTTCCTGCGCAGGCCGCCCGTGCTCGACGGCCTGGACGAGGCCGAACTGCTCGGCTGGTCGGTGGACATCGTGCGTGCGGCCCGGCGCAACGGCTATCTCGCCTCCACCGCCGACGCCATCGCGGTGTTCGAGACGTCGGTCCTGCTCGCCGGGATGCGGGACCGGGCCAAGCCCACGCCGTACGACTTCCAGGACGCGGCGGTCACCTGCATCGAGAAGGACGCCGTGCCGGGACGGCGGGACGTGCGACGCCTCGTCGAGATCATGATGGGCGGCGACCGGATCGGCCAGGTCGGCTACGACGCGCTGCCGCCGCTCGCCCGCGATGTGCACGACCGGCTGGCGCCGCTCGGACCGAAGCTCCAGCAGCGCGGCGTGCAACGGGCCTTGCTGGACATGGCCTCCCAACCGGAACTCCAGGCCTGCTCCGACGTCCTGTGGATGCTGCGGCGCCTGATGCCGCACGGCGCGGCCCGGCCGATCATGGGCGAGCGTCGGCTCGGTGAGCGTTCGATCCAGGAGTCCTGGGACCTGGCGCTCGGCACCCATCAGCGGGCCCTCATCGAACTCGGTTACGAGGGCGTCAGCATCGAGCAGGTCCTGGAGCAGCGACTGCGGCGCGACGCCTACGGCCCGCAGGCCACGACCGCGACCGTACTGGCCGCGGTCGAGGACGCGACCCTGTACCTGCGCAGCCGCCGCCTCGCCGACGAACTCGGCACGCACGCGCTGAAGGTGCTCGCCACCGAGCGCAGCGTCGACGGCGCGCCGGAGGTGCTGCGCCGGGTGCGCGGACTGCTGGCGTACTACCGCACCGGCGAACCGGTGCTGCCGCCGTGGATCGAGTCGTTCGTCAAGACCGGCTACGCCCACTACTGCACGCTGCTGCCGGTGGCGTTCCGGGACGAGGACGCGACGGTCGGGCAGGTCGCGGCGATGCTCGGCTTCCTGTTCAGCATGGAGAGCCTCGCGCTGTCGCTGGGCTGCGACCGGGCCCAGCTGGAGCTGGCGGTCGCCCAGTCGCACCCCGAGGAGCCGTCGAAGACGGCCCTGCTGTGGGCGGCGCAGGTGCAGCTCGGCACGTTGTCCCGGGCCGAGTTGCGGGGCCGGTGCGACGCACTGCTGGACAATCCGCTGGTGGTGCCCGCCTATCCCCGTTACCTCAGCGGCTTCGTCCACGCGCTGGAGCCGGTTCCGGGGTTGGCGGACGTGGTCGTGGAGGCGGTGTCGAACGCGTTCGGGCGGTTGCCCGACGCGGTGCTGCTGCCGTGGCTGCCGCTGCTCATCACCACCTTGCGGTCCGACGCCGCGGAGCTGGCTCCGCTGCTGATCCGCGAGGCCGGGCGGATCTTCCCCGGGCGGCTGGCGGCCTTGGACGCGTGGATACCACCGTGGCGGACGCCCCCGGCCCCGCCCGCCGCCCACCGGACGCAGTCCGGAGGGCACGGCCGCCAGGGCGTCGCACTGCTCCCGGCGCATCCGGCGACCTGCGACGCGGTGGCGGAGCTGCTGGGCTGCACGCAGGGGTGGACGCGGACCGACGTCCCACCCCCGTCGGGTACGGGTATCGGGTTGCTGGCCGTGCATCCGGCGGCGTGCGACGCGGTGGCGAACCTGCTGGGCTGCGACGGCGCGTGGGCGGCGTCCGGCTCCTCGTCTTCGGGCGCCGCTCTGACGACCCGGCATCCGACCACGGCGAAGGCCTTGGAGTCCCTGCTCACGAGCCCATGACAGCGACGGCTCACGGCGCCGGCCGAGTCCTGGGGCCACCAGGATCCGGCCGGCCCGGCGTGCCGGACGGCGGGGCGGGAGTGGGGCTCGTGGACGCGATGAACGTGGTTCTGGCCGCGGCCTTTCGGACGGTGGACCTGTTCACCGCGGACCGTCACTTCCGCATGATGCGCCCACTCACCGGCCGGCCTGCGTTCCGACTGCGTCCCGACGACCTCTGACGCCTTCCGGATCCTCCCCAACCCCGCCCCTCCGGCGGAACATCCTCCCGAGGTCGGCGCGCGGTGAGCGACGGCGGCCGGTCTCCATCGCCCGAGCGGCAGGTCCGGCCGCCCTGGCCGGTCGGCGGCAGGGCGGGTGGGTCGTCACTCCGCCGAGCGCGACCTGTCCGGTGCTCCCTCCAAGCCGCTGAAGTCCTCGATCGGACAGTCCGCCGGGGCACGTTCGCCGGTCGTCGCGGTCGTGGCGGCCCGTTCCGCGAGGGCCTCCGGGTAGCCGCCGCGCTCGGCCAGGAAGCGGACCCAGTCCGGGAAGAGGGCATGTGCCGACGCGGTGACGGGGTGGTCGGGCCTCCAGTCGTGGATCAAGGCGTACTGGTGCTGCACCCGATGGGGGGACGGCTGCAATTCAGTGCCCGGCAGAGCGCCCTCCAGCCATTCCTCGGCCAGTGCGGCCGCTCCCTCCGCGTCGGGGCGCCGGCCGCCGTTCCGCTCGGCGTACCACTCACCGAACGCCTCCTCGGCCCACTGCGTCTCGACGTCCGCGTACAGCGACTGGCGGAGCGGAAGCGCTTGACCGCGCTTGCGCAGTGCGCGGTCCAGGTCGTACAGGCGGCGGCCGGCGCGATACCACTCGTCCAGCTGACCGCGGTTCTCCGTGCCCCGCAGCATCTCCTCGCCGAGATCCAGCTGAACGAGGCATTGCAGATCCGCCTGATCGGGTACTTGCGGCGCGCACTGTCCGGCCGTATCGCCGACGGCCGACCGCCAGGCGGCAGCCGCCTGCACGAAGTCCTCGTGGGTGCCGCCGCCGGCCAGGCACGGGCCCTCGCACGCATCGACGTCCCACAGATAGACATGACGGCCGACCCCGCCGGGATAGGCGAACTCCGCCAGCACCCCGATCCGCGGCAGACAGGGGTCCCGCAGCAGCCGAACCTCGCCTGTCGCGGCCGGCTTGGGCAACAACCGCAACCAGTCGGGCGGTTGCACCGTCCTGCGGACCTGTTTCTGCACGCCGTTCATCACACGAAGGGCCACCGCGCACAGGTCGGGAGTTCCGATCGACGCCATACCGTGCAGCAGCCGCCAGGGCGCCTCCCACTCGCCGCCGTCCCCCTCCAGGCCCGCCCGGACCTGTTCGGCCGCGGCCTGCGCAAGCTGCTCGAACCAGGCATCGAACCACAGGCCGCCGGCATCGCCGTGCACGCGCTCATAGAGCCGGGCCCCCAGCAGCGCAGCCGTCGCGTCCTCCAACTCGCGTGGCCCGTCGGCCCCGAGGAGCACCCCCGCCTCGTCAAGCACGCGAGCGCTCGACTCGGCGTACCAGACGGCTTCCTCTTGGTCATGACCGAGGCCCTGAGCGAGTGCGGCCAGAGCCGACCGTTGCCCACGCAGCAGAGCGCCGCCGAACAGCTGTTCCGCGCTACGGGACACGGCGGCCCCGCCCGCACCACCCCTCTTCGAGCGCTTGGCCTTCTTCGACTTGCGTGGACGTGACACCGGTGACATGCACCGCACCCTACGGTGCCACCCCACTGGCCGCCCATCTCGGGCCAGAGCCTCACACGGACCGTGCCTCCCCGAGGAACTTGGCGCGGCTCCGGCCGTCTTGGGACTACTCTCGGCCGGCCCGCACGAGTGTGCCGTTGTCCCCACGGGTGTAGACGCGGCGCGCGTTCTTCTCGATCTTGCGCCTGACCTCCTGGCCGAGGTCGACGCCCTGCATCTCGGCGATCGCGGCCAGGGGGAGGAAGACGTCGGCGAGTTCCTCCCCGTGGTCGGGCAGGCCCTTGCGCCAGGCGGTGAACGCTTCTCCCACCCCGGCAGTGAGCAGGCCGAACTCCATCGGGACGTCGGTGGTGTTGAAGCCCTTGTCGAGATTGTTCTGCCAGGCGAGCTTCTGGGCCTCGGCGATGTCCACGGTGGTCCCCTTGGCGGTGCGGTGCGGTCTATCGGGGGAACATTAGTGCTGTGACCGGGTTCGCCGAGTTGAGCCCCTGCGGGAAGATCGCGTCATGACTGAGATCGTGTTGATGTCGGACCCGAAGGTCGCTGCCATACCTGTTGCCGAGTGCGGTGAACATCTTGTAGACGTCCGCCGCAGCGGCTCGGTGCTGGTGGATACGCGCAAGCAGGACCCGGCAGATGCCTTCGCCTACCTTCGAGAAGGCGTACTGGAGCGGCTGCTCAAAGCCCAGGCGATGCTGCCGCAGGGCTTGCGGCTGCTGTTCGTCGAGGGGTACCGGCCCCCTTCCCTTCAACGGAAGTACTTCGAGGAATACGCCGATCAGCTGCGAACCATCCACCCCGATTGGTCCGCCGAGCAGATCCACTCGTCGGCCAGCCGGCATGTGTCACCGCCCGACATCGCTCCGCATAGCGCCAGCGCGGCCGTCGACCTCACCCTGGCCGACGCCGACGGGCGCGAGCTGGACCTGGGTACACGGATGAACGCGGACTCGGAGGAGAGCGAGAGCGCCTGCTACACCCATGCTGACAACATCAGCGAGAAGGCCCGCGTCAACCGAAAGTTGCTGAGCACTGTGCTCACGGCTGTAGGGCTGGTGAACTACCCCACGGAGTGGTGGCATTGGTCCTTCGGGGATCGCTACTGGGCCTTGATCACGGGGAAGACCGCAGCCCTCTACGGCCCGAAAGAGATCATCTCGTGCAGCTGACCGGCCGGCCGTGCCCGATTGACTGTTCACACGACGGCGTGACGCCCACCCCCAGCGGATACCTTTGAACATGGGCGGCACTGTGCACGGCGGCACTGACAACGAGATCGCGGCTGGCGGACACGACGGTGCCGTACGCGTCCTGTCTGCCGTTGACGGCACGGAACTGCGTAAACTAATCGGGCGCCAGGACTGGATGGGGCGCGTGGCCTGGTCCCCGAGCGGGCGGAGGCTGGCCTGCTGCTCGACGACCGCACCTGCCGCCTGTGGGACACCGCCGACGGCACCCAGCTGACCGCACTCCACGCGCACGGAAACTACGTGGAGGACACCTCCTGGTCCCCCGACGAGGAACGCGCGGCCACCGCGTCCGGCGACTGGACGGCTGCCATATCGCGACCGGATCGGACGACCGGACGGTACGGCTCTGGTCCGCGACCACCTTTGAGGAACTCGCCGTCGTCGGCGTCCACCGGGACGAAGTGACCTCGGTGGCATGGTCCCGGGACGGTACGCGGCTGCTCACCGCGTCCACCGACGACACCGCACGCTTCCAGCTGGCCGACCCGGACTACGACCGGCTGGAAGCACGGGCACGTGGACGCGTCTTCCGGACGCTGGACGCCGAGGAGCGGTGGCAGCATCTGTTGCCGCCGGACCTGGCAAGCGGTCAGTAGCGCCGTTCGACCGTGCGGTCGTCGGTGTGCACGAGGTAGTCGTCCAAGTCTAGGCCCATCACCTTACGCTCGGGCGATGCCTAGTACATCGCGTTGCGCTCCGCGAAGGTCTCGGGACCCTCGTAGAGGATCAGCCAGACGAACTGGTTGCGTTACCGGTCCACCCAGGCCCCGCCGATCTCGAAGCCCAATTGCAGGTGCAGCGGCACAATGTCGTTCCGTCACCGCTCCACCCACTCGTCGAGCAGCCCGTGGACGGTGTACGTATGCAACCGCGTAGTCCTGTGCATGGAGCGCACTCTCTTGTCGGATCTGTCGGATTGAGGCAACCGGTAGACCGTCCCAAGGCCCGCCCGAATGCGCC
This sequence comes from Streptomyces sp. JNUCC 63, assembly GCF_054366325.1. Taxonomy (NCBI): domain Bacteria; kingdom Bacillati; phylum Actinomycetota; class Actinomycetes; order Kitasatosporales; family Streptomycetaceae; genus Streptomyces; species Streptomyces sp. JNUCC 63. The sequence goes on from NZ_CM135963.1 coordinate 1,304,704, forward strand.
GGACGACTGACCCGAGCGGCCTGGCAACGGTACGCCACAGCACTCCGACCCGGCATTGACGCCATCCCAGTGCCTGGCGCGGGCACAACGTGAGCAGCTCAGGCAGATGACGAGGAACGACTGTTCAGGGACATCGCGTCGCGGCGGAGGTCGCAGCACAGTGCCGCCGCCGGTGCACGTACCGGTCAGCCTCGGCCACGAACGTCAACCAAGCGAGTTGGGGATCACTCCATGAAGGTGACCCTCACCGTGCCCGAGCAGTGAGCCATAGACCGACCAATCCCCCTGCACAGCAGTGAAGTTCCCGTCTGCGTACGGATACTCAGACGCCCGTGGTGGCCGGAACGGATGGGGCACGTGATGAGGAGTTGTAGCGTGCTCTCGATCAGCGCAGCGCTGCGGTCGCACATTCACAACGACAGGGCGGCATACGACACGGGGAGGACCACGCGTGGCGTGGGAGGAGTGGGAGCAGCTCAAGGCCGCGGCGGCCGGACGGCACTCCGGACGGATGCGGCTCAACCAGTTGCCCGCCGACCAGGGCGGCACGAGTTCAGGCGGTAGCGGCGCTTCCGGCAGGCTCCGGTCCGACAAGAAGGCGTGGTCCGCGGCCGGCGAGGGCGTGGGCGGCCTGCGGGGCAACATCGGCAAGGCGTTGACGAAGCTGGAGGACGGCCAGACGGGGCTCGGCAAGGGTTCCGGCTGTTTGACCGCGGCGGCTCAGAAGAGTGTGCACGCCTCCTGGGAGCGCCGCGTGAAGGACATCGGCGGGCTGTGCGACGGGCTCGCCGGCGTGCTGGAAAAGGCGGGGAACGACCAGCTGAGGACCGACGAGGCCATCAGGGCCGAGATCGCCAGGCTGAAGGTCCACTCCGAGGACGCGTCCGCCGCCGGCGGCTCGGGCAGGGGCCGGTGATCCGGCGGCATGGACCTCAAGACACTCAAGGCCCTCAACCCGTCCGGGTACGCGGACGCGGCGGACGGATACCGCGCGATCAGCGACATGGCCGACGCGGCCAAGGACCGCATCGACCAGCAGATCACCAGGGCCATGCAGAAGGCCAACGAGGGCGAGGCGGCGGACGCGGCGCTGAAGCAGCTGCACAGGCTGTCGGAGAACTTCCACTACACCGAGGTGGAATGCGGCCTGGTCAGCGGAGCACTCAACGGCTTCTCGTCCGAAATCGCCGCCCCGAGACGCCGCCTGCTGGAGGCGCTGGAGGACGCGAAGGCGCTGTCGTACACCGTGCACGCAGACGGCGGCGTCGTGTACCCCGCCGGCGGCGAGAACAAGCTGACCGGTGACGAGATCCCCGGTGGAACGATCAAGGGCAACACCGGCCGATACACCCCAGGACTGGGCCCGGACACCTCCGGCCTGCACAACCCCAACCCTCACCGCGCGAAGGCCCAGGGCATCGCCGACCGCATCGCCCATGCCGTACAGGAAGCCACGGAGATCGACGACCGGTACAGCAAGGCGCTGGAGAAGCTCAAGGCGGCCCCGGGCCTGGATGTCAGCACCAAGACATGGACGGACGTGGCTGCCGATGCCGACACGGTCAGCTCGGCCGCGAGCGAGTACATCCGGAGCCACATCCCACTGGACAAGTCGCCCGCCGACCGCAACGAGTGGTGGGACAACCTCAGCGATGAGGAGCGCGACGAGTACAAGAGGGCGTTTCCGGAGATCATCGGAAACTTGGATGGCATTCCGACCGTGGTGCGGGACGAGGCGAACCGAGAGAGCCTGCCCCTGCTCATCGCGTCGCTGGAGGGGAAGGGCGACGGGGATTCCCAGACTAAGCTGGGCGGCCTCAAGCGCATCCAGGAGAGGTTGAACACGGTCAGCGTCCCGCCGATGTATCTCCTTGGCATCGGTAACGAGGGTAATGGACGGGCGATCATCTCCTTCGGCAATCCGGACACCTCCAAGAACGTCTCGACATACGTTCCCGGACTCGACACGAAGCTCGATGAAGAATTCGCCAATGGCACCGTTAACCGCGCCTTCTACACCGCCAAGCTGGGCCGAGAAATGAATCCCTCCACGGCCTCGATCGTCTGGCTCGGATACGACGCGCCACAGATGACACCCCGTGATCTGATCTCCGGTTCCAGCGTCATGCTGACAAGCAATGCCGAGCATGGAGCCCCGGCCTACAACAGCTTCATGAGCGGTATCGCTGCCACCAATGAGAACGCCGACCCGCACATTACGGCGATCGGCCATTCATACGGGTCACTGACGGTGGGGACCGCCGCGAAACAAGCCGGCGGAATCCCCGGAGTTGACGACATCATCCTGGTCGGCAGTCCCGGTGTCGGCGTGGACAAGGCCAGTGACCTGGGCGTCGGCAAGGACCATGTCTGGGTGGGATCCGCCGACAACGACGTTGTGACCAAACTGCCGTCCCCGAAGGAAAACGGCGGCGCACTCCTCGGCGGTGGCCTCGGGGCTGTCGCGGGCGGTCCGGCCGGTGCGCTGCTCGGTGCCGCCGCCGGTGGTAGCGTGAGCGACTCCGACGACAACGACCTCTGGTTCGGCAAGGACCCGGCCAGCGCGGCGTTCGGCGCGAACAGGTTCAAGACACTGCCAGGTCCGACACTCGTCTCCATGCCGAACGTTTGGAATTCTGACCTGACGATCGATGCGCATTCGAACTATTTCAACCCGGAGCCAGGGAAAGACCAGGTGTCTGCGAGGAACATTGCCGCCGTCGTCGCCGGCGAGCCCGGTTACGCGTCAAGGGAGAAGCCGCGATGAGAAGTAGCGTGGTGGCAGCCGCGATGTTGGTTTTGCTGCTCGTCGGATGCGGGTCGACAAATTCCGGATCCTCCTCCAAGAAGCAGGACACGACGATGAACATGCAAGAGGCGGCTGACCGTGCGGACGCCATCCTCGATGGAACATTCGCGGCCATCAAACCGTCCGTCCAGTGGACGCCTACCTACACCGTGCCTGCCGAGTGCTACGTGGACCGCGACCGGACGGTGATGACGATCATCTCGAAGCAGCGGCGCGGGGCGTTCTTGGGCGTGGTGGAGCGCTACTGGAAGAGCAAGGGATACGAACTGGTCGACGTCAGTGCGAACGGGCTGGCGGCCAACTTCAAGACCGAAGACGGGTTCCAGCTCCAAGTGCTCATAGGAGCCCACGGCCAGGCCCACTTCAGCGTGACCACGCCCTGCGTGGAGAAATCCGAAGTGTCCGCCCCGAGCGGTCCGCCCGCTGGTCCCGACTATTCGCAGCAGGAAGTTCCTGTTCCAAACGTCCATTCTGACTTCTGGTCGTCCAACGATCCCATCCCTTCTTCCTCCCCCGAGTGAGGCGTGACGAAGAGAACCTGCGTCGCGCTCTTGGGTGGTCTGCTGGGTTCTGTCCGGCAGCCGGTCGGCAGACCTGACCTCGATCTTGCATGACGGTCCGTCGGGTGTTCCGGCGGGCCGTTTTGCCTCGTCGGGCGGGTGGTGGGCAGGTCGGCGGCCCGGCGGTAGGATCGTCTGGGCCGAGTGCGCGTTGTGACCGGCTCCCCCCCCGTGCGCAAAAGCCGCTGTCCGGCATAGGACGTCATGCGGCGGCGCAACAGGACGAATTGCTCGCCGACGGCGGCATTCAGGAATCGGCGCGTTGGCCGGGGTACCTGGAACCCATCCGAGACATCGAGTGCAACTCGCCCTCGGCCGCCGCCTCGGTGGTAGCCGGGCGCAGCCCGGGGGTGTGACTGAGTGGCGCACGGAGGACAGTCGCCCCGTGTGGGACTACGTCGACCGCTCTCTGCGCACGCCCCGCAAGGCCTGGCTGGTCCGCGGTTTGAACGTGGCCGGACGCGACCTGGTGCGACGCCTGTGGCTGCCCGAGGGCCTGGTCACGCTCGCCGCGGCACATCTGCCGCCGGTCGCCGAGGACGACCCCACCAAGAGCGCCCTGCGCAGATACGTGCAGGAGGGTTACGACGCCACCGCCTCGTACAGCCAGAAGCAGGCGATGGTCGACGAGCTGCACTACTGGGTCTTCATAGTTGAGCGGTGCGGAGGTGCCCGCGGGCTCGGCGGGTGGTCACGCAGCGTGTCCGGAGTCGTTGATTGGTCGCGTTCCTGAACCCGAACGCGTTGCGGGCGGTCAGCTTGATCACGCGGTTGACGCCCTCGCTCTTGGCGTTGTTGTGGCCGGTGTCGAGGAAGGCGGCGATCTCGTCCCACCAGCGGTCGACGGTGGCGGCGAGGCGGCGGACCTCGGGGATGCCGGCGTCCGCGCACCGGGTCAGGAACTTGAAGCGGGCGTGGCCGAGTTGGTGGCGGTCGGCGCTGGTGCGGGCCAGGGCGAGGAGGTTGTGCAGGGACTCCTTGGCGATCCGCGCGGTCAGCAGCGTCTGTCCGATCCTCCCCTCGCCGAGCGGGGGTTCCACATCGTCGCGAATTGCTCGTCGGTGAGGTCCTCCCGGTTGCGCAGCAGTTTCCTGCGGGCCTTCCACTCCGGGTCGGTGGCACGGCCGCGGTGCCCGCCCCGTACGCGGCCGGCCGCTGGTCGTTGCGGGCGGGCAGCAAGGTCGGCGCGGTCACCGTCACCGGAGCGGGAGTGGACGAGCCGGTCACCGTGCGCGTCACACCCAAGGTGCCCATCGCCCGGCTCTTCTTCCTGCTCGGCTACAGCCTCGACCCCACCGGCGCGTGGCGCGACGGGGACGTCGACGTCGCCGAGCACCGGGATCTGCTGCCCGCGCTCGCCCACGCCGTGGAGCGGCAGGTCGACCGGGCCCTGCGGCAAGGACTGCTGCAGGGGTACCGGGCGACGGAGGAGAGCGCCCTGGTCGTCCGGGGCCGGATCCGGGAGGCCGAGCAGATCCGGCGGCGGTTCGGCGCGACGCTGCCGGTGGAGGTGGCGTACGACGAGTTCACCACCGACATCGCCGAGAACCGCATCCTGCGTTCGGCCGTCGAACGCCTGCTGCGCCTGCCCGGTGTGCCGCGCGGCGTGCGGCGCAGGCTGCTGCACCAGCGGGCCCGGCTCGCCGACGTCACCCCCGTCGTACGAGGGCAGCGGCTGCCGGAGTGGCGGCCGACCCGGCTCAACTCCCGGTACCACCACGCCCTGCACCTCGCCCGCGCCGTCCTCGACGGCTCGTCCGCCGAGCACGCGCCCGGCGGGCTGCGCATCGACGGGTTCCTGTTCGACATGAACAAGCTCTTCGAGGACTTCGTGACCGTCGCCCTGCGCGAGGCCCTGCGCGGCTCGGGCCACACCGTCCGCCTCCAGGACAGCCATCACCTCGACGAGGCCGCCACGATCCGCATGCGACCGGACCTCGTGCTGTACGGGCCGGGTGGCGCCCTCTGCGCCGTCGCGGACGCGAAGTACAAGGCGGAGAAGCGGGGCGGTTACCCGGACGCCGACCTGTACCAGATGCTGGCGTACTGCACCGCCCTCGGCCTGAGCGAAGGGCACCTGGTCTACGCCAAGGGCAACGCCGCGCACGCCGCCCACCGGGTGCGCCACGCGGGCATCCTCATCCACCAGCACGCCATCGACCTGGACCAAGAACCGGCGGGGCTGCTCGCCGACGTCGAGGAGGTCGCACGGCGGATGAGGAGCGGCTGACGCGGTCTGATGTGCGCTCCTGGTGCGGTTACTTCAGCTTCCACTCGCCGGTCTGGTCGGCGAATCCGGAGTTCATGGTGAACTGCACGGTGTCGACCTTCGCCGCCTTGGGGACTTCGAAGACGATCCAGCCGAGGCCCGTGGCGCCGGGCTTGAGCTTCAGGCTGGAGGACATGGACGGTCCGGCCGTGATGTCCGCGAGGGTGGAGTCGAACTGCTGCCCCTCGCCGTCGGCGACCTGGGCGCCGTTGGACGGGCTGTCGCTGTAGGCCGCCTTACCGGTGTTGACGAGCTTGAACTGCACGCCGACGAACCGCTTGCCGGAGTCGGGCTCGAAGAACTCGTCGGCCGACTTGGCGGGGTCGGCGACCTTGACGACGGTGACGTCGAGCCGGCTGCCGCCCTCCATGCCCTTCAGGGTGAGGGTGTCGCCGACCTTGGCGACCTCAGGGGCGGCGGTCTTCTCCTTCGTCGTGTCCTTGCCGCTGTCCGCCTTGGCGGCAGCGTTCTCCTTCGGCTTGTCGACGACGGTGCCGCCGGCGCCGCAGGCGGTGAGGGTGAGCGCGCCGATGGCGGCGACAGCGGCGGCGGCGATTCTGGTACGGGCGTGCATGGTCCCCCCAAGGACAGTGCTGTGTTGTTCACGGCGAGCCCCGCAAGCTTCCACTGGCCGAGCTCACGGAAGAGCGTATGAAACATGCGTTGATGATGTCAACATAACTATCAGTCGTGTTGACATGTAGGTCCGGCGACAGTGGACACGCTGTAACGGCCGTCGACCGACGGTGATGTGTTTCTGCTGGTCAACGTCGTGCGGCGCGACGACGCCTACACCTGGGGCGGCCGAGCCGCTTTACACGACGAACTCCGCGACGAGGGCCCTTGAGGTCCGGAACACCCAGCGATCGAGCAGCTGACCCCGTCGACGCCGGCCCTGCGTCCCTCGCAGCGCCGAGCCGTGAGGCACCGGCGGTAACGTGGAGCGGGGCCGCGAGTCGGTTCGTTCTGGTCCTCTGACGGGTCGTCACTTACCGGGTTCGAGCGCACCGTTGGCAAGGCCGTCCCGGGCCAGTTCGGCGGCCTCGCGGCTCAGTTCGGCGACCTTCCTGGCGCGCTCCTCGAACTCCTCGAGGGCGCGGAACGCCGCGCCGTACCGGCGCTGCTCGGCGATGTCCATCTGAGGGACGCGTGCGCCCTTGCCGTCGAGGCGGAACGTTCCGCTTGCGCTGGTGGACCGGCGGGTGTTGGCCGCGCTGCGCAGGAATCCCTGCAGGAAGTCGGTGTCGAGCTGGTCGCTGACGGACACCGGTTCCGTCTCGCCGTACTCGACGAGACCGGCTCGGGCGAGATCGGCGACGCTGACGGAGGGGCCGTCCGCGGCGCTGTGGCGTTCGCCCGCGGTGAGGGCCGGCAGCAGCTCGGCGAGCAGGCGCACGTGTTCCGCCAACTCGCGCCGCAGCTGCTGGTATTCGGCCGGGTAGTCGCGGTGGGACTCCGTCACGTACCGGCCGGGGGTGAGATCCACGACGTCGTCGAGCAGTTCGATGAGGGAGACGTCCGCCGCCTGGTCCGGCCGTGCGTCCAAGGGGCCGTCCGGGTCGTTGCCGGTCAGGTCGACCATACGGACGCCGGTGGCCGCGTCGCCCAGGGAGCGCGGGCGGCGCAGTTGCCAGATGTGCACGGGCAGCGCGTGCGAGGCGGCCGTACCCGGCGGCAGGGCGGTGACCTGGGTGAGGATGCCACGGCGTACGAGTTCGGCGCGGATACGGCGGCCGGCCTTGCGGTAGGCGACCGAGGCGGGCATGACCATCAGCATCCGGCCGCCGGGGGCGGTGTGCGCGTACGCGTGCTGCAGCCAGGCGAGTTCGCCTTCGGCCCGGGACGGGGTGCCGAGTTCCCACCGCGGGTCGAGGAGAAGCTCTTCGCGGCCCCAGTCGGTGTCGCCGACGGGTGGGTCGCAGACGACCAGATCGGCTCTGAGGTCCACCCAGTGGTCGTCGCGGAGGGAGTCCCCCGTGGCGATCTCGACATCGGCACGTCCGGTGAGGTCGGCGCGCAGTTGCGCGAAGCGGGCGCTGCGGGCGTCCGCCTCCTGCCCGAACCGTCGCGGCCCCCGCTCGGGACCGACGGAGAGCAGGAGGGTACCGATGCCGCAGGCCGGGTCGAAGACGGCGGTGTCGGCGGCGACCTGGCCGGCCAGGTGCCGTACGGCCCGGACGATGCGGGGCGAGGAGACCTGGTCGGATCCGGCGCGGCGTACGGAGTCGGTGAAGCGCCCGGCGAGGGCGTCGGCCACCTCGCCGGGCGAGCCGCTGTCCGCCAGGCGCCGGGCCAGGCCGGCGGCGTCCTCCGGAAGGGCGGCCGGTCTCTTCGCCCGGGTGCCGGCGAGGATCGTGGCGACGTCGGCGAGCGCGGCGACCATGTCGTCGCCGTAGGCTCCGCGCAGCACCTGCCAGAGTTTGACTTCCTCCGAGAGGTCCTGCCCCTTGCGCTGCTTGTCCAGCCAGGCCTGGACCTCGGCGAGATCGAAGAGCGGACTGTTGGCGCTTCCACCCGTCGGCGCGGGAAAGTCGTCGTACCGCCGCCGCCAGTTGGACACCGCGGCCCGGGTGACGCCCGCGAGCCGCGCGATCTCGGAGCCGGTGACCAGAGGACCGGCTGGTGGAGCGGCGTTGTCCGTCATGCGGACAACCGTACACGGCCCCCGCCCCTCCATCAACGGAAAACGCGTTGACGTGGTACACGTCCGGCGAAGGCTCCCTCATGTGTACTTCGACCATTCCTGATGGAGGCCGGCGCGTACGTCCGGTTTCGTGCCGGCCTTGGTTCAGGAGGGGCCGTTGGTCCCTGCCCGGAGGACCGCGCAGGGACTGTTCGGCCCTGTCGGGACCCCGTACCGATCCGGTGATCATGGGGCGGCGGCCGGGAGGGTCCGGTCCGGTTTCTCGGCCGGAGCGCCTCCGGGGTCGTCGTTCCATCGATGAAAGAGCAGATCGGGAGGCACCGTCCGGTGGACGAGGTGCGGATACAACAGGCGGCGGCCGTGCGGCCGCCGGACGCGGTCGAGGCGCCCGCCGCGACCGCGGTGACGGGCCAGGAGGGGGCCGGCGGACGGCCGACATGGGTGGAGTGGCTGACCACCACCGACCACAAGAAGATCGGGACGCTCTATCTCGTCACCGCCTTCGCGTTCTTCGTCGTCGGCGGCGTCATGGCGCTGGCGATGCGGGCCGAACTCGCCCGGCCCGGACTGCAGATCATGTCGAACGAGCAGTTCAACCAGGCGTTCACGATGCATGGCTCGATCATGCTGCTGATGTTCGCGATGCCGCTGTTCACCGGCTTCGCGAACTGGATCATGCCGCTGCAGATCGGTGCCCCCGACGTCGCCTTCCCCCGGCTGAACATGCTCGCCTACTGGCTGTTCCTGTTCGGCTCGCTGATCGCCGCGGGCGGTTTCCTCACTCCGGGCGGGGCCGCCGACTTCGGCTGGTTCCTGTACGCCCCGCTGTCGGACGCCGTCCACTCGCCGGGGGTCGGGGCCGACATGTGGATCACAGGCGTGGCGCTGTCCGGCTTCGGCAGCATCCTCGGCGCGGTCAACTTCATCACCACGATCATCTGCATGCGGGCACCCGGCATGACCATGTTCCGCATGCCGATCTTCACCTGGAACGTGCTGCTGACCGCGCTCCTCGTCCTGTTCGTCTTCCCCGTGCTGGCGGCGGCCCTGTTCGCCCTGGAGTGCGACCGCAAGTTCGGCAGCCACGTCTTCGACGCGGCCAACGGCGGAGCCCTGCTCTGGCAGCACCTGTTCTGGTTCTTCGGCCATCCCGAGGTGTACATCCTGGCGCTGCCGTTCTTCGGCATCGTCTCCGAAGTGATCCCCGTCTTCTCCCGCAAGCCGATCTTCGGCTACATGGGCCTGATCGGCGCGACCATCGCGATCGCCGGTCTGTCGGTGACGGTGTGGGCCCACCACATGTACGTCACCGGCGGGGTCCTGCTGCCGTTCTTCGCCTTCATGACCTTCCTGATCGCGGTCCCGACCGGGGTGAAGTTCTTCAACTGGATCGGCACCATGTGGAAGGGCAGCCTGTCCTTCGAGACCCCGATGCTGTGGACGGCGGGCTTCCTGGTGACGTTCCTCTTCGGCGGGCTGACCGGCGTGATCCTGGCCTCGCCGCCGCTGGACTTCCACGTCTCGGACTCGTACTTCGTGGTGGCGCACTTCCACTACACGGTGTTCGGCACGGTCGTGTACGCGATGTTCGCCGGCTTCCACTTCTGGTGGCCGAAGTTCACCGGCAAGATGCTCGACGAACGCCTCGGCAGGATCACCTTCTGGACGCTCACCGTCGGCTTCAACCTCACGTTCCTGGTCCAGCACTGGCTGGGCGTGGAAGGCATGCCGCGCCGGTACGCCGACTATCTCGCGGCCGACGGCTTCACCGTCCTCAACACCCTGTCCACGGTCGGGTCGTTCCTGCTGGGCCTGTCGATCCTGCCGTTCTTCTACAACGTGTGGCGGACCGCCAGGTACGGCAAGCCGGTCGGCGTCGACGACCCGTGGGGCTACGGCCGTTCGCTGGAGTGGGCCACGTCCTGCCCGCCGCCCCGGCACAACTTCGTCTCCCTGCCGCGGATCCGCAGCGAGTCCCCCGCGTTCGACCTGCACCACCCGGAGATCGCCGGGGTCGCCGAGGCGGAAGCGGCGGCGAGGTAGGCCATGTCGCACGCCGTTGCCGCCCTGGGAGTCGCTGCGCTCACCACCGCCGGCTCCGTCTGGTACCTGCCGGCCCTCGCCGACCTGCGGGCCGGCGCGGACCGGCCCGACTCCCGGCGGATCGCTGCCGCGGCCTGCGTGACCGGCTGGGCCGGCGCCGGTGCGGTCGCCGTACTGCTGCTCATGGCCGACGGCTGGTGGACACCGGCCGTCGCGGCCGTCGTCGGCGCCGCCACCGCCACCGCCCTGCGCCTGTACGCCGCCGCACAGCGCAGGCGCGAGGCGCGGGAGACCGCACACCACTGGGCGCGGCTGGGCCACGTTCCGCCCCCGGCCGGCACGGGCCCCTCCCGGAACGTCGTCGCCGCCGTCGTGGGCTGCGGCATGGCCGCCGCCGTGGCCGTCGCTGCCTGGCGGGCCGCCTCCGGTCCGGGCGGCGGCGCGGGCTGGGCGGTGGCGGCCGTCGCTTCGGCCACCGTCACGGGGGTGTTCCTCATCGCGGCGGCCCTGTAGGCCCGCGCGACCCGCCGCACCACGGCGACGGCCGACCGGAACATGAACGCGGACGAAGTCCGGCGCCGTCATCTGCCGCAGTCGCTGCTGCAGGCCGAGGGCATGCCGGTCGCGGACCACCGGGCCCGCTTCGGCACCGCGCCCGGCGACGACTTCGCCGCCGAGCTGGACCGGTTCCGCAGCCGGGGCCGGCTGGGCGACTCGGCCGGGAAGCCGTCCGCCAGGCTGTCGAGCTACAGCCCGACGTCATCGTGATGGACCTGCAACTGCCGGGACTGCACGGCATCGAAGCCACCCGGCAGATCCGGATTCAGGTGCCGGACGCGGCCGTGCTGGTCCTGACGATGTTCGAGGACGACGCGACGGTCTTCGCCGCCGTCCAGGCCGGCGCGCTCGGCTACCTCGTCAAGGGGGCCGACGGAGCGGACATCGTCGCCGCCATCCACGCCGCCGCCGCCGGACAGCCGGTCTTCGGCGCGGCACTGGCCGGCCGGCTGCGTACCTGGTTCGCGTCGCCACCGCCGCAGAACGACCCGTTCCCCGAACTCACTTCGCGCGAACACGACATCCTCGACCACCTCGCGGCCGGACTGTCCAACGCCGAGATCGGCCGGCGCCTGCACCTGTCCGGCAAGACCGTGGCGAACAACATCTCGGCGATCCTCGCCAAGCTCCACCTCACCCAGCGCGGCCAGGCCATCATCCGGGCACGCGACGCCGGGCTGGGCCGCCCGCGCTGAAGACTCCCGGCAGCCGCTCCCCCGCGTACACGGCGCCGGGCCGGTGGTGCCGTGAACCCGGACGGAGTTCCGCCCGTTCAGCAACACGGCCTGCCTCGCGCTGCACCTCCGTGCCGCGGAGCGGGCCGCCACAGCGCCGCCGAAACCGCCCTGGTCGGCCGGCTCCGGCCGTGGCCGGCTCAAGACAGCTTCCCACCCCCGCACACGGGTTTCCCCGCTCAAGGTCATCTCTGCTCTGCGGCGCTCGTTTCCCGTTGCGCCGAAGAGCGTTTCCCCTGCAGCCGCAGTCCCGTCCTGGCCATCCCCGCGCGGCCTCGCTCGACGAGACGGTCGGCACCGCATTGGTCCGCCAGCTCGATACCCTCGAACAGCAGCTCGGTCGCCTTGTCTGTGCGGCCGCCGCGCCCGAGCTCCGCGCCGAGGTCGATCAGGGCCTCGGCGTACGCGTGCCGACTGGGGGATCGGCGCAGTACCTCCACCGCGCGCTCCCGCAGTGGCAGCGCCCGCCCGTCCTCGGCCACCGCCGCGCCGAAGCCCAGCGCCTCACCGATGGCGGTGGGCGTGCCGTAGTGCTCTGCCCGGCGCAGCATCTCCGCTGTGAGGGCGCGGGCGCGCCGGGGGTCCTTCTCGGCGACGGCGAGGGCGAGGTGTCCCGCCCAAGGACACCAGGTCGGGTTGAGTATGCCCTTGGCCTCCAGCCGTGCCCCGGCGGCCGTGAGCTGAGCCTCGGCCTCCTTGCGCAGACCACGGGCGAGGAGCAGCCGTCCGTAGACCGTCTGGGAGTCCGGGAAGACCACCGCGTTCGGGTAGGGGGGCGCGAAGTCGTGCGTCCTGGCGACGTGGAGCGCCTCGTCGAAGCGGCCCCGGGACAACAGGACGTCCAGCAGCAGTCCTACGGCGTACCACCGGGCGGGTACCCGCTCGCCCACCCGCTCGGCCAGGCGCACTCCCTCACGTGCGCACTCCTCCGCCTTGACGAGCATCCCGCGCCGGAGCCGGACCAGGCCGAGGAGGGTGAAGCCGAAAGAGAGGTGGGCGCCGCTCCACCCGCCCTGCTCGCACTCGGCGATGGCCGAACTGAACAGTTCTTCCGCGCGGTCGCATTCGTCGGCGTACATGTAGCTGAGCGCGGTCATGCTCGGCAGTTCGAAGCCCCATTCCGGGTCGGTGTAGCTCAGTCCCATGGCGCGTGCGGCGACGGCCAGCGTGTTCGCGGTCGGCTCCCCGCGCAACGTCGCGTCCCAGGTGCGAAGGCACAGCAGGGCCCGCTCCTCGGTGTCCATTCCGGGCAGGTGTTCGACGAGCCGTGCGAGCCGGTGGGAGCGGTCGGATGCCTGTGCCTCGTACGCGTCGAAGACCAACCACAGGTAGTGCGCCGCCTGCATGCGCAGCCGTGTCCGGGGGGACTCCGACCGGGCGGCCTCGGCGCCCGCGACGGCGGCCGCTTTGGCGAGCTCGTCGTTGTGGGCGAACGCCTGAGCCAGCCGGAAGGTGGCGTTCTCCCTGAGCTCGGGGTCCAGGAAGGGCTCCTCCAGGGCCGCGGTGAGGTGGTTGACCGTGGTGGCGGGGGCGGTGAGCAGGGCGGAGCAGCCGAGTTCGTAGAGGACGCCCGCGCGTTCCTCGGGCGCCGGCGGTTCGCGCAGCGCACGTTCCAGACAGCGCCGGGCCGCGTCGGGCGCGCCCAGGCGGAGGTTCTCGCGTGCGGCGGCGCGCAGTTGCCGGACGGTGTGCGGGTCGCCCTCGGGATGGGTCTCGAGCAGATGCCGGGCGGCGGCGGTGATGCCCAGGCCCGCGTCGGCCACCGCCCAGGCTGCCTGACCGTGCAGCGCGGTGCGCGTGGCCGGCGGGATGGCCTGGTACACGGCGGTGGCGATGAGCGGGTGGATGAACTCGAGAGTCCGGGTGCCGGTGAGGATACGGGCGACCCGCAGCCGGTCCACGGCGCTCCGGGCCTCGGCCGGTGGCAGTCCGGCCACCGATGCGGCCAGCTCCGCGGAGATCTCGGTTCCGAGCACCGCGGCGGCCCAGGCGAGCCGGACAGTGGCGTGGCCGAGCCTCTCCAGCCGTTTGACCAGTCCGGTGCCCCGCGCGCTCGCACCGAGTTCGCGCAGCAGGGAAGCCGACTCCGCGTCCGGGGCGAGGCCCCGGTCCTGGACCTTGGCGATGAGCTCGACGGCCTCGTAGGGGTTGCCGTCGGTGACCACCCAGCACTCGTGGCAGAAGACGTCGTCGGCTCCCGCTCCGAGCGAACTGCGCACCAGTTCGGCCACCGCCTCCGGGCTGAGGGCGTGCAGCGGGATCGGGCGCGCGCTGCGGCCGCCGACCAGTTCGCGGAACGTCTGGGCCTCGGCGGGCACTTCGTCGGGGCGGTAGCCGAGGACCACCAGCACGGGGAGTTCCCGCGCTCTCACCGCGAAGGCGGCGAGCCAGGCGAGCGACTCCAGATCACCCCAGTGGGCGTCGTCGAGGACGATCACGACCGGTGCCCGGCGCACGGCCACCTGGGTGACGACCCAGTCCAGACCGTCCCGGACGCCCTGCGGATCCGGGACGGCGGTAGCGGTCTGCCGAGCGAACAGGCCGACGGCCGGGCCGGCGATCTCGTACCACCCGCCGAAGATCTCGCGACGCTCGGCCTCGGTGCAGGACGCGAGGACGGGCTGCAGCAACTGGCGTACGACGTGGAAGGGGACGGTGTGCTCCTGCTCGCTGCCCCGGGCGGACAGCACGGTGCAGCCGCGGGCGGCGGCCATGCGCCGGACCTCGGCCAGCACGGTCGTCTTGCCCAGTCCGGCAGCCGCGCTGAAGAACAGCAGCCCGCCCCGCCTGTCTTCGCCGCCCGCGCAGATCGCCTCCACCGCGTTCCGAGCGGCGGTCACCTCGTTTTCGCGCTCGTACAGGGGCTTTCCCAGCCGATCGCGTCCGTCCACGATGGTGGTCCTCTCGGTGCGCTGCCGTTCCGACACTCCGTTACCCCTGATCTGCCGGTATGCCGGGAAGCCTAGCGAAACGCGCACATGGGGGGCAGAGATGCCGGGAATTGGTTGCGGACGCCCGTGGGGGCACTCCCGCCGCCGCCTCACCGCCCTGCGGACCGAGGGGATTCCCCGCCCTCGGTCGCTCTGAGCCACGTGTCCCTTCCACGGGGCAGTGTGAACGCAGGGCCGCCACGAGTCGCCTTCCGAGAAGTCCGTTCACCGTGCGGAGGGGAAGCGGGGTGCGCGCTTCTCGCGCAACGCGGTGCAGCCCTCGACGACGTCCGGTCCGAGGAACGTGAGCATCTCGTAGGCGGCGGACTGGTCGAAGGTCGGTCCGGCACTGCGCAGCCAGTTGTTCAGGGCCCGCTTCGTCAGCCGGACAGCGGGCTGGGAGCCGGTGGCCAGGCTGTCGGCCACCCTGAGTGCTTCGTCGAGGACCTGGTCGCGGGGCAGGGCCTTGGCGACCATGCCGATGCGTTCGGCCTCGGCCCCGGTGAGCATCTCGCCCGTGAGGAGGTAGTAGCGCGCCTTGGCCATACCGGCCAGCAGCGGCCAGATGATGGCGGCGTGGTCGCCGGCGGCCACGCCGAGCCTGACGTGCCCGTCGCCGATCCTGGCGTCCTCGGCCGCGATGGCGACGTCGGCCAGGAGCGCCGCGACGGTGCCCGCGCCCACGGCGGCCCCGTTGATCGCCGACACGATCGGCTTCTCGCAGTTGATGATGTTGTACACCAGGTCGCTCATCTCGCTGAGCATGTGCGAGACGCGGTCGTAGTCGCCGGCCATGCGCTCGACCATGGCGAGGTCCCCGCCGGCCGAGAAGGCCTTGCCCGCTCCGGTGATGACGGCGACTCGCGTCCCGGGGTCGGCGGAGACATCCCTCCAGACCCGGGCGAGTTCGCTGTGCATCTCCTCGTCGGCCGCGTTGTACTTCTCGGGCCGGTCGAGCGTGATGAGCAGAACCCCGTTGTCACGCCGGGAGAACGTCAGTTGCTGGTAGCCGTCGAAGCTCACCGTGGCTCCTCCGTTCGTCGGCGGCCTGGAGCGCTTTGCCGTCGGACATCACGGTGCAGACCTCACGGGCCCTTGTCAAAGCGTTGCGAGCATGTCAACCCGCCCCTTACGGTTTTACGCGCGTCAACTCGCCTTATGTTGCGGAGAGTTGGTTCGCGATGCCGTCCGTCCGACAGACACTTGCCACTGCGACAACTGGTTGTCATGCGCAATATATGTGCACTTCAACGGGCCTGACCTCGACGAGCACGTGCAGAAGCCGGTCCGTCCGGCACGCCGGGAACAGAAGAGGAGACTTCCGTGAACGTGAACCCGTCACGACACCCCCATCGAAGTGTCGACCGTCGCACCCTGCTCCGGAGCGCGGCAGGCGTGACTGCCGCGCTCGGCCTGGCGGCGGCCGGCAGCGTCGCCACGGCGGGCACCGCCTCGGCCTACGGCTGGACCCGCACCCTCCAGCAGGGTGCTTCCGGCTCGGACGTGGTGGAACTGCAGATCCGCGTCGGCGGCTGGGCCGCCTCCAGCGCCCAGCAGACGTACGTCGCCTGGGACGGCGCCTTCGGCCCGGCCACGGCCGCCGCCGTCAGACGCTTCCAGTCCGCCTACGGCCTGACCGCGGACGGCGTCGTCGGCCCACAGACCCAGAGCGTGCTCAACAGCCTCGAGCGCGGTGACGGATCGACCGTCAACTTCGGCTGGAGCGAGTTCTACTCCAAGGACGGCTCCGGTTTCAGCGGCGGCAGGGTCGGATCCGCGCAGGTCAAGGAGAACATACGCCGGCTGATGTACAAGCTGGAGGCGGTGCGCAGGAAGGCCGGCAACAGCCCGATCACCATCAACTCCGGCTTCCGCAGCACCGCGCACAACGCCTCGGTGGGCGGCGCGTCCAACAGCATGCACGTCTACGGCGTGGCCGCGGACATCGTGGTCTCCGGCCACAGCACCCTGCAGACCTACAGGATCGCCGAGACCTGTGGCTTCTCCGGCCTCGAGGCGTACACACACTCGTGGCAGCACGTCGACAGCCGCGTCCAGTACCCCCCGTACGGCTCCGGCTCGTGGTGGTGGGAGAGCGGCGTGGTGTGATCCGCCCGGCCGCTACCGGGCCAGGATGACGGTGACAGGGCCGCCGGGGCGGTTCAGCGCGGCCCGGTCGACCCACTCGCCCGAAGACGCGGCGGAACTCTCATGTCCGGCCGGTGTGTTAATGATCGAGATGCGGTCTGGGGAGAACGGCGTCAAGAATCGAAGTTAGGAGGCAACGCCGACCTACAGAAAGGCTGCCGATCATGCGAAGCAGGATCACACGCACTCTGGCCGCCACCCTCGCCGCGGGCGTGCTCGCCGGCGGAGGTGCCCTGGCCTCTGCGGGTACCGCTCTCGCGGCACCGGCGAACGCCACAGTGGCCGCACCTCACGCGCCCAAGCCGGACCCCACGAAGACGCCGCACCACAAGAAGTGCCCCAAGGGTGAGCACTACACCAAGGTCAACAACAAGTGGGGCTGCCACAAGAAGTAGCAGTCGTGCGGGCGTCGGGGAGGGGATGATCGGCCTGTCACCTTCGCCGAGCGCGAACTCCCCGGCGCCCGCCGGTACCCGCGGACACATCCCGTCTCACGCGAAGAGGAACCGAGTGAAGTCCTGGTGCGGGAACGGCAGCGGCCGAGCCGGAGCCGATCCAGCCGTCGCCACTCACACGTCCTGAGTCGGGATCAGGTCGGCGCACTGCTGCCTCGTGGGTGGCTTCGTTCCGGTCCACACGGCGGATCAGTGCTGCTGTCGGGGCCGCTGTTCGGAGCGATGGCCCGGTCCTACTGGGTGCCGAGCACGGAGTGCACCTTCAGCGCGAGGTGTACCTGCAGTGCCTGGTCGCTGTGGCGCCACCGCGGGCCGAGCAGCGTCGTGATCCGGTCGACGCGCTGGTACAGCGTATTGACGTGTACGTACAGGACGGCCGCGGTGCGGTTGAGGTTGCCGTCGCAGGCGAAGTACGTCAGCAGGGTACGCACCAGGTCGCTGCGGCGCTGGGCGTCGTACTCGAGCACCGCGCCGATGGTGCGGTCGACGAAGCGACGCAGTTCGTCGCGGCCGGTCTTGTGGAACAGAAGCCCGTAGACACCGAGTTCCGTCGGTGAGGCGCCCTCGCCGTCGCGGCCGAGGGCGAGCAGTACGTCAAGGCAGCGGGCGGCGTCCCGGTGCGACTCCACGATCGGGTCCACGCCCGTCGTCGAGGCCGCCGCCGCTCCGACCGTGACCGGGGCGTCCACCGACTTCGTCAGGTGCTCGGCCAGGTCCCGCGCGGTCTCGGCGGGCCCTGCGGCTCCGGCGCCGTCGCCGTCGCCGGGGAGCAGCACGACGACATCGCCCCGGTACTCCCCGGCCAGCCCCCCGACCCGGACGGCGAAGGGCGCCGCCGCGTCCGCGATCCGGCGCCGGTGGCGGCTGTCGCGGCAGCGGGCGGTGAGCACGGTGCACGGCGTGTCCAGGTCGAGGCCCATCAGCGCGGCACGCCGCCGCAGCCCTTCGGGGTCGCGGTGCGGGGAGCCGAGCAGGTCCTCGAGGATCTCCCCCCGCAACCGGTGCTCGGCCTCGACGACGGTGCGCTCGCTGAGCAGCATCAGCGCGGTGACCTGTGCGGCGCGCTCCAACGAGCGGACGTGG
Source organism: Streptomyces sp. JNUCC 63 (assembly GCF_054366325.1). Lineage (NCBI taxonomy): Bacteria > Bacillati > Actinomycetota > Actinomycetes > Kitasatosporales > Streptomycetaceae > Streptomyces > Streptomyces sp. JNUCC 63. The sequence continues at coordinate 1,322,937 of NZ_CM135963.1, forward strand.
GAGGCGTCCACGCGGTCGCGGAGCAGTACCAGCACCCCGAGCGCCTCGCCGCCCGCCGCGATCGGTGTGGCGCAGACCGTGGCACCGCCGCTGCCCGACGGTGTCCGGCGGGTGCGGCGCGAGTCCGTGCTGAGCACGCACGCCTCGCGGACCGCGCCGGCCGGGGGCCAGGACCGCGGCAGTGCGCCCTCGACGCGGGTCTGCTCCACGATCGGGTCCTCGCCCGCGGCGGCCATGGCCCGCCCGCGCGGATCCAGGACGAGGATGCTGCCACCCAGGAACTCGGCGAGCGTGCCCGCGGTGTCGGACATCCCACCGCCGTCCAGCACGATGGTGGTCAGCCGCTCGTGCAGGGCGGCGGCGCGTTCGATGGACTCGCTGTGCGCCTGGATGACGGCGTTGGCCTCGGTGAGCTCGGCGACCGCGCGGCGTACGTCCTCGAAGAGGGTGGCGTTCTCGATCGCGATGGCCGCCTGGTTGGCCAGCGAGATCAGCAGGGCCACCTCGTGGCCGGAGAACCCGCGGTGGTCCCGGTTCGCGGCGAACAGCACACCGATGACCTTGTCGCCGAGGGTGAGCGGCACTCCCTGGATGGTCGTCAGTCCCTCGCCGCCGACCATGTCGTCGATGGTGTGCTCGAAGCGCTGGTCGTTGAGGTAGTCGGCGGTGCTGTAGGGGACGCCGGTCTTGGCGACCAGCCCGCCGAGACCGGCGCCCATCGCCAGGCGGCCCTTTTTGAAGGCGTCGGTGCGGATCCCGTCCGTGACCCGCATACAGGTGTCGCCGCGGACGGGATCGTTGAGCATCAGATAGGCGGCGTCGGTGTCCAGCAGGGCGCGGGCCCGCCGGACGATCGCCTGGAGCACGGCCTCCAGGTCCCGCAGCGAGGACAGGTCGCCCGCGGTCTCGTACAGCGCGGCGAGTTCGGCCTCGCGGCGGCGGCGCTCGTCGAGTCCGGCGCGGACCCGCAGCGCGTCGTCGACCAGCGGACGAAGCAGCTCGGCGGTATCGGCGGGGACACCGTCGAGGACCGCCTCGTACTCGTGGACGACCGCGTTCTCGCGCAGCAGCAGCCGCAGCAGTCTGCCGACGGATTCGACCCCGAGGACGATCCCGGGCGGTGCTGCGGCCATGGGACCTCCCCTGCGACAGACCGGATGAGTCGGAGCGGCTGAGTCGGAGCGGCTGACGTGAAACACGGCGGGCGCCTCATGACGGAACGGGCTGCGACGGAGCCTCGCGGTCGGGTTCCGGGTGCCGTCCGGCGCCGGTGTCCTCGGACGGTGCCCCGAAGCGACGGCGCAGGAGATGGGTGACGGTGCCCCACAGACCCCTGCGGAAGAGCATGACCACGACGATGAAGATCCCGCCCGTGACCAGGCCGACCTCGTCGAAACCGGCCGTGGCCAGCCAGTCCTCCAGCCGGACGATCACCCCGGCGCCGATCAGGCTGCCCCACAGGGTGCCGATGCCGCCGAGGACGGTCATCACGACGACCTTGCCCGAGGTGGTCCAGTAGACCTCCTGCAGCGAGGCGAACCCGTGGTTGACCGCGTAGAGCCCGCCGGCGAGCCCGGACAGGAAGGCGGAGATGGTGAAGATCACCACCTTGTACCGGTCGACGGAGTAGCCGAGGGCGCGGGCCCGGGCCGGGTTGTCCCGGACGGCGGCGATGACCCGGCCGAACGGGGAGTGCACGATCCGCCAGGCCGCGAGCAGGCCGAGCAGCACCACCGGCAGCGCCGCGTAGTAGAAGACGAAGGAGTCGGACAGATCCACTCCGGGCAGCGTCCGGGGTATGCCCTGCAGACCGTTCTCTCCGCCGGTGAGGCTGTTCCACTGGTTGGCGATGAAGTACACCATCTGCGCGAAGGCCAGGGTGACCATGGCGAAGTAGATGCCGCTGCGCCGCACCCCGAGGAAGCCGATCGGCACGGCGAGGACCGCCGCGGCCACCGCGCCGCACAGCACGGCGGCGTAGAACGGCAGTCCGGAGTGGATGGCGATCAGGCCGGTGGTGTACGCCGAGGTCCCCCAGAACGCGGCATGGCCGAAGGACAGCAGTCCCGCGTGCCCGAGCAGCAGGTCGAACGCCACGGCGAACAGGGCCCAGCACAGGATGTCGGTGGCCACCGGCGGGTACAGCGTCCAGGGCAGCCCGAAGGCGATCAGCAGCCCGGCGGCGAGCAGACCCCACCGGACCCACGTGGGGTGACCCTCCAGCCGGGTGACGATGAAGCGGATCACGCGTGCTCCTCCTTGCCGAACAGGCCGGCCGGGCGGACCAGCAGGACCACGGCCATGAGCAGGTAGACGGAGGTCTGCGACAGGACGGGGACGTAGAGGTTGCCGAGCGCCTGCAGCATTCCGATGAGGAACCCGGCGGTGACGGCCCCGGAGATCGAGCCGAGGCCGCCGATGACGACGACCGCGAAAACGATGATGATCAGGTCGGCGCCCATGGAGGAGTTGACCGCCCGCATGGGCGCGGCCAGCACCCCGGCGAGCGCGGCCAGGCCGGCCCCGAAGCCGAAGACGGGGGTGACCCAGCGACCGGTGTCGATCCCGAACGCCCGGGTGGTCTCGGGCCGTTCGGTCGCGGCGCGCACCACCGTCCCGATCCGGGTGCGGGTGAGCAGCAGCCATGCTCCGAGACATACGACGGCGGCCGCGCACAGGACGAACACCTGGTAGGCGGGGAAGGTGAACAGGCCGAGGTCGAGCGAGCCGGAGAAGGGGGAGTCCGCGTACGGCTGCGAGTGCGAGCCGTACTTCATTCGCATCAGGTCCTGGCAGACCAGGGCGATCCCGAAGGTCAGCAGGAAGTTGTAGAGCGGGTCGAGGGCCGCCAGCCGGTGGACGAGCAGCCGCTCGACGAGCATGCCGGCGAAGGCGAGCACGAGGGGCACGATCAGCAGTGCCCACCAGAAGCCCAGGCCGAGGCTGTCGGAGAGCACCACGGCGCCGAACGCGCCGAGCATGTAGATGGCGCCGTGCGCGAAGTTCACCACGCGCAGCATGCCGAAGATGACGGCCAGGCCGAGCGCGAGCAGGGCGTAGAACCCGCCGCTGACCAGGCCGTTGAACGCCTGTTGCAGGAATGATGTCATGAGTGTTCTTTCCCGTGGTCAGCGGACGGAGGGAAGGAGCGCGGCCCGCAGCCGGGTGGCTGCGGGTGCGGGGCCCGGCGGGCGGCGCGCCCGCCGGGGAGCGGCACGGGCTTCCGCGGGTCAGCCCATCGTGCAGTCGGGGGACGGCGCGGCGAACGCCTTGTCGGCGGGGATCGTCTTCACCAGCTTGTTGAAGTCGTCCTCCTCCGTGCTCTCGGAGGGGTCCTTGACCTGCACGAGGTAGGCGTCGTGCACGACCCGGTGATCCTCCTTGCGCACCTCGGCGTTGCGGGCGAAGACGTCGTCGAACTTCATCCCGTCAAGGGTCTTGGCGACGTCCTCCGCCTTGTCGGTGCCGGCCTTCTGCACCGCCTCCAGGTACTGGGTCGCGGCCGAGTAGTTCGCGGCTTGGTCGAAGGTGGGCGTCACCCCGGTCCGCTCCTTGAACCGCGCCGACCACTGCTTCGCCTTGTCGTCCATGTTCCAGAACCAGGCGGTGGTGTACCTCGTCCCGGCGAGGTTCTTCTGACCGATCGACTTGATGTCGGTGTCGAACATCAGGCCGACGGCCAGCGCGATGTCCTTGTCCTTGAGCTTGAACTGCTGGTACTGCTTGACCACGTTGACCAGGTCGCCGCCGGCCTGCATCACGCCCACGACATCCGGTTTCGGCTTGTGGGCGGAGGCCTTCAGCAGGAAGGTCGAGAAGTTGTCGTTCGGGAAGGGGGTGGCGTCCTTGCCGACGACCTTGCCGCCGGCACCCTTGATCGCGGTGCTGAACTTCGCCTCCATGTCCTGGCCGAAGGCGTAGTCCGGGTAGATCAGGTACCAGTTCTTGTCGCCGTGCCCCGTCACCTCGGTGCCGGTGCCGTTGGCGAGCATGTGGGCGTCGTAGGCCCATCCGTAGGTGTACTTGTTGCAGCTCTTGCCGTTCAATTCGGTCGTCGCGGCGCCGATGTTGAAGTACAGGCGCTTGAACTGCCCGGCGATGGTGGCGACCGCGAGGGCGGCGGAGGACGTCGGCACGTCGAAGATGGCGTCGGTCTTCTTGCGGTCGTACATCTCGCGCGCCTTGGTGTTGGCGATCTCCGGCTTGTTCTGGTGGTCGGCGGAGATGACCGAGATGTTCTTGGTGACGGCCTTGTCGCCGTACTTCTTCTTGAAGTCGTCGACGGCCATCTCGACCGCCTTCACGGCGTTCGGCCCGGCGAGGTCGGCGTAGACACCGGACAGGTCGGTCAGTACGCCGAGGGTGATCCCGTCATCGCTGATCTTGCCGCCGCCCGAGCCCGGGCCGCCTCCCCCGCAGCCGGCGAGCAGCGCGATGGCCGCGAGCGCCGCCGAGGGTACCGACCAAGAACGTCTCATGGGTTTCCTCCTGCAAGGGTGTGCCGACAGTGGACAAGGGTGTGCCGACAGTGGAAGGGGGACTCAACGGGCGGACGGGGGGTCACAGGCCGAGGTACTGGAGGAGTTCGTGTTCGCGCTCCCGCACGTCGGTGTTGTCGAGCGACTGCACGATGCGGCCCTGGGCCAGCAGGTAGTGGCGGTCGGCGACGGTGGTCGCGAAGCGCACGTTCTGTTCCACGAGGAGAACTCCGACCCCGTGCTCCTTCGCCTCGCGGATGATCTCCCCGATCCGCTGGACGACGATCGGCGCCAGTCCTTCGGTGGGCTCGTCGCAGAGCAGCACCCGTGCCCCCGTGCGCAGCACCCTGGCCAGTGCCAGCATCTGCTGCTCACCTCCGGAGAGCTTGGCGCCGGAGGTGCGGCGGCGCTTTGCCAGCACCGGGAACGACTCGTAGATCCGCTCCAGCGACCAGGGCGATCCCGAAGACCTCGCGGCGGCCGGGAGCGGAGGGAGGGTGAGGTTCTCCTCGACGGTCAGGCCCGCGTAGATGCCCCGGTCGTCCGGTACGAATCCCAGGCCGAGCCGGGCCCGGCGGTGCGGGGCGGCCGTGCTGATGTCCCGCCCGTCGAAGGTGACCTCGCCGGTCATCCGCTGGTGCAGGCCCATCACACACCGCAGCAGGGTGGTCTTGCCGGCGCCGTTGCGCCCCACGAGGGTGACCACCTCGCCCTCGCCGATCCGCAGCGACACATCGTCCAGGACCCTGGCCTCGTCGTAGTGGGCGGATACGCCCCGTACCTCAAGCAACGTCCACCCCCAGATACGCCTCGACGACCTTCGGGTCGGACCGCACGTCCCGGTACGACCCTTCGGCCAGTACCTGCCCGTGCTGAAGGACCGTCACGGTGTCGGCCAGTGACCCGACCACGTTCATGTTGTGCTCGACCATCACCACCGTGCGGTCCTCACGCACCCGGCCGATGAGGGCGACCGTCCTGTCGACGTCCTCCAGGCCCATCCCGGCGGTCGGCTCGTCGAGCAGCAGCACCTTCGGATCGAGGGCGAGCGCGAGCGCCAGTTCCAGGGCCCGCTTCTGGCCGTAGGGCAGGCTGCCCGCCGACCGGGTGGCGTGGCGGGCCAGACCCACCTGGTCGAGCAGCTCCATCGCGCGGGAGGTGAAGCGGCGCATCTGTTTGTCTGAGCGCCAGAAGCTGCGCCCGAGGTTCGCTGTGGCCTGCAGGGCCAACTCGACGTGCGCACGGGCCGTCACATCGGCGAAGAGGCTGGTGACCTGGAAGGACCGGGCGACGCCGAGCCGGGCGATGCGCTCCGGCGGCTGCCCGGTGATGTCCTGCCCGCCCAGCGCGATCCGGCCCGCGGAGGCGGGGAGGAAGCCGGTGAGCAGGTTGAACAGTGTCGTCTTGCCGGCCCCGTTCGGCCCGACCAAGGCGTGTACGGTGCCTTCCCGGATGTTCAGGTCGACCCCGTCGACCGCACGGAAACCCTGAAACTCCTTGACCAGATTCTGCGTTGACAAAATGGTGGGCGATTGGCTCATGCCGATCTCGGCTCCCCCTGGGATGCGTCGCCGACTGCCGACGTTGGTGGGAGACGCTAGAGACGGCCCCGCACAGGGGCTACAGAGGGGAACACCATAAACCGCACCCCGGAAGTGTGGGCCGTCCACACTGCCGGCCTCGGACCGCACGGCGCGGTGGTAGCAGTGCACTCCATAGTGGGGCCGTGCGGACCGTGGGTTTCCTCCGTGGTCCCGCCCCGCCGCCCTCGGTGACGATGTCCGCCATGGCGATGACGGACGCACCGCTCGACACCTGGCTGCCGTTCGGCCATGTCCCCCGCCGCTTCCACGACACGGAGATCGTCAGCTCTCCGGCCGACGGCGGTCCGCACCGCTGCGCCTACGCCGACTTCGGCCGGCGGACCCAGTGGCTGATGCACGCGCTCGACTCGCTCGGCCCCGAGCGTGGCGACCGGGCGGCGACACTCGCCTGGAACGGCCACCGCCGCCTGGAGGCGTACCGGGCGGCCCCGTGCACCGGGCGCGTTCTGCACACCCTCGATGTGCGGCTGTCGGCGGACCACCTGGCGTACATCATCGGGCACGGGCTCGGCGCCCTCGCCGGGTTGCCGAGGCCGCCGTGATCGCCGCATCGGACGAGCGATGGCAGGAACGGCCGCTGGTATGCATGGTTCTGCGTTCCGGGGCGCAGGTCGGTCTGGCGGAGGTGCGCGAGCACCCGGAGGAGGCCGGCTTCGCGCGCCGGCAGCTCCCCGACCAGATGGAGGTGCTCGATTCCCCGCCCCGCACCGGCACCGGCAAGTTCGACAAGAAGGTCCTGCGCGCCCGGTTCGGCACCTGAGTCCGTCCCATCCTGTTGTCCCCACCCTGTTCCCCGGTCCGACCCGGAGGTATCCGAATGATGCGTCTCAGAACAGCCGCCGCCGTGCTGGCCGCCGCCCTGGCGGTCACCACCGGCGACGTGGCGACCGCCACCGACGCGGCGCCGGGCGAGACCCGCCACTGCGCCGGCCAGGCCCGCGCCGCCGTGCCCGGCGCCGAATTCCAGACCACGGCCTGTCTGCCGGACCTGACCACGACGGCGCTCGTCGGTACGCGGTACACCGACCAGGCCGACTGGGCCTCTCTGTCGGCGAAGGGGACCAAGAACCCCTCGGGCGTCCCCGGCATCCAGATCGACGGCTATTTCCCGGACGACTCCAAGCTGAACACCACGCACGGCTGGAACCACGACTCGCAGTTCGTCATCCGCCTGCCGGACCGGTGGAACGGCAAGCTCGTGGTGACCGGGGCGCCCGGTACCCGCAAGCAGTACGCCCTGGACCATCTCGTCTCCGACCACGTTCTCGCCCAGGGCTACGCGTTCGCCTCCCACGACAAGGGCAACAACGGCGTCGACTTCTACACCGACGGCAAACACCCCGGCGACGCCGTCGCCGAATGGCACGAGCTGACCACCCGGCTCACCCGCACCGCCCAGCAGGTCACCCGACGTGTCTACGGGCACGCGCCGCGCCGCACCTACATGACCGGTGTCTCCAACGGCGGATACCTGACCCGCTGGCAGCTGGAGAACCACCCCGAGCTGTACGACGGCGGGGTGGACTGGGAAGGCACGCTGATGACGGCCGAAGGCCCCAACCCCTTCACCTTCCTGCCCACCGCGGTCGCCTACCAGGCCGGCCGTGCCACCCACCAGGACATGCTGGACGCGGGCTTCGCCCCCGGTTCCGAATTCCTCTGGCCGTACCACCAGTCGGTCTACTGGGGTCTGACGCAGAAGACCTACCGCGCCGAGTTCGACCCGTCCTACGACCCTCACTGCCCGGGGGCGTCGGCCGGCTCCACGCTCGAGGAGATCGTCGCTCCCTGCGCCTCGGACGCCTCGTACGACTACGCCCAGCGGCCGAAGTCGGTACACCGGGCGCTCGACCGGATCGCGCTGACCGGCCGGATCGGCAAGCCGATGCTCACCCTGCACGGCACGCTCGACGCCCTGCTGCCCATCTCCGTCGACTCCGACGTCTACACCGGGATGGTCAGGGCCCAGGGCCGCGGCGGTATGCACCGCTACTACACCATCGAGGCGGGCACCCACGTCGACAGCCTCTACGACGCCTACCCGGACCGGCTCCGTCCGATCCTGCCCTGCTACCGCACCGCCTTCGACGCACTGACCGCCTGGGTGGAGCGCGGCGCGGCGCCGCCCCCGAGCGGCACCGTGTCCAAGCCCGCCACGGGGGACGTGGTGAACTCCTGCGCCCTGCGCTGACCCGGACCCCGACCGCGAACACCCGCCCCGGCCGGGGGCCGGAAGCAGGTGCCGGCCGCCTGGCGGGCGCGGGTGGTCAGGACGTCCCGCGCGTCCTCACCGGCGGTGGACGCTGACGGCGTAGCCGCCGCCGTCGTAAGGGTCGGCGTCCCAGGTGGCGAAGCGGTCGACGAGGGTGAGGCCGGCCGCGGCGCAGCAGTCGTCGTACTCCGACAGCGTGATGCCGGGCGGCACGGGCAGGTGGGCTTCGTCCAGGCCGAAGCCGGCGACCATCAGACCGCCCGGGCGCAGGGCCGCGGCCAGGCTCTCGACCACCGCGGTCTCGGTGCCGGCGGCGAGCAACGGGAAGACGTTGCCTGCGGCGACCACGAGATCGAAGTCCGCCGCGATGCCGAGCAGGTCCGGCTCGAACGTGGCCAGATCGACCTGGAACCAGGGCAGTCCGGGCGCCTGCTTCCGCGCCACTGCCAGCATCGACGCGTCAAGATCCACCCCGACGCAGTCGTACCCGAGCTCCGCAAGCCGGATCATGACCCGTCCGGTACCGCACCCGGCGTCCAGCACCCGCGCTCCGGAAGGCACGAGAGCCGCGCAGAACCGCGCCTCACCGTGCACGTCCTTCCCGGTACGGGCCAGGGCCGCGAACCGCGCGGCGTAGTCCTCTCCGGACGCTTCCCCGGTCAGTTCCTTCCAACGGCTCATGAGGCCAAACTACAGGCCGACCGTGTGCCGCTCGAAGAAGTGACCGAGTTCCCGCCGGCGCGAACGGCAGACCACCGTGGTTCTCGCGGGCGCCGCCCGGCCCCACGCGCGACCTGACCGCGGCCCGCGCCCACGGCGTGGTGCACGCCTGCCTGTCCCGGCAGGTCCTCGTCCTGGCCGACCGCGCCCCCTCGGACGGCGGGCGATGCCCGCGGACTTCCCCGCGGGGGACCGCGTCACGCCTTCTGGCGGCGCCGGCGGGACGAGGACCTGATCGGCGAACCGCACGACCGGCTGCGCGGCCGGGTCCGAAAGGCTGCCGGCCGTGACGGCCGGTTCGCCCCTCGGCACGTTGACATGCGTCTGTCGGCATGTTGCCATGAGGCGCTGCTCAGTTGGACCTGCGCCTTGTCGCATGCCGCTCGGGCACCGGATCGACGGCCACTTGACCGGGGGCGGTGCCCCCGAACCCGGAGCGAGGACCCATGCCGCAGCGCGCCGCGACCATCGTCGGCGGTGGGATCGGCGGCCTTGCGGCGGCCATCGCCCTGCACCGCCGGGGCTGGCGCGTCGAGGTGCTGGAACGAGCCCCGGAGTTCACCGAGATCGGCGCCGGCATCTCCCTGTGGCCGAACGCACTGCGCGCGCTCGAGGTGCTCGGCCTGGCCGGTGCCGTCCGGGCACTCGGCGCCGTCGAGGCCACGGGCGGCGTACGCGACCGCCGGGGCCGCTGGCTGTCCCGTACGGACAACGCGGAGCTGGCTCGCCGCTTCGGTCATCCCCTGGTGGTCCTGCACCGCGCGGACCTGTTGCGGGTGCTCACCGAGGCGCTGCCCGCCGATGGTCTGCGGTCGGGCAGCGAGGTGTCCGCGGTGCGCGACGACGGCCACCGCGTGGTCGTCGATCACCGAAGGGGCGAGTCCCGGTCCGACCTCGTGGTCGGCGCCGACGGGCTGCGCAGTGCGGTCCGCCGTGCCCTGTGGCCCGACGCGGCCGGCCCCCGGTACGCCGGTTACACCGCCTGGCGCATGGTCACCGAGCCTCTCGCCGAGCCGCCCTCCGAGGGCGCGGCGACCTGGGGCCGCGGGGCGAGGTTCGGCTACACGGCGCTGCCGGGCGGGCGGTTGTACTGCTTCGCGACCGCGTCACTGCCGGAGGGAACGGTCTCCGGGCCGTCCGAGCACGCCGAACTGCTGCGCCGGTTCGGGTCCTGGCCGGATCCCGTCCCCGCCCTGCTGGCCGCCGTCCCCGCGGACGCGGTGCTCCGGCACGACCTGTACGACCTGCCGCCGCTGTCCTCCTTCGTCCGCGGCCGGGTCGCGCTGCTGGGCGACGCGGCCCATGCCATGACCCCCAATCTGGGCCAGGGCGCGTGCCAGGCGCTGGAGGACGCGGTCACCCTCGCCCACTGTCTCGACGCCACCCCGGACGTGGCCGCCGCGCTCCGCTCGTACGACGTGCTGCGCCGCCCGCGGACCCAGGCCATCACGCGCCGCTCCGCCCGGCTCGGCGCGGTCGGCCAGCTGTCGTGGCCGCCCGCGGTGCTGCTGCGTGACGCGGCCGCCCGGCTGACGCCGACGCGGGCGACGCTGCGTTCCATGACGCCGGTGCTCGGCTGGACCGCGCCCGGTGACCGGGTGAGCGCGACGGAGGGCGGGAGCCACTGATGCCGGACTGGACGTATCACCCGCTGCGCGGCCTGGCCGCCGCCGTCCTCGGCCGCCGCCGTTCGCAGCGGACCGCACTGCGGCTGCTGGCCTCGATCGGCTCCCGTCCCGCCGGCGCGCGGCTGATCGCCCGGGGGTTCGGCCACCGCCATCCGCCGGAGCGGCTCGCCGGCGAGATCGCCGGTGTGCCCGTGACCGTCCGCCTCGGCCTGTCCGTCCCGCCCTCGCTCGCCCGCGAGGCGGTACGCGCCATGCCACCGCTCGGGGCCGGTGTCGTCGAGGTGGCGCCCGTCTCGGCGGCCGACGCGGAGACCGTGCGCGAGGCCGCTGCCGGCCGCTCGATCCCGCTGGTCGTCCGCGCCTGCGACCCGGAGGCCGAGGCCGCCCTCAAGCCCCATGTCGACGGGTTCACGAGCGGCGACGACCCGCACGTGGTCCATGTGTCCGACCCGTCGGTCACCGCCGCGGCCGCCGCGCTCGAGGAGCCGGACGCCGTCGTGCTCGCCCGGCCCGGGGTGCTCGTCGAGGCCGGACCCGGCTGGTTCGCACGGGTCACCGAGGCAGCCACGCCCACAGCGCCCGCTCCGGTGCTGCGGGACGTCGGCCGCGATCCCCGCCGCTGGCCCGCCTGGTGGTGGGGGCTGCTCGTCGGGCTCGGTATGACGGGCGCCGGACTGGGCGCCGCGGCGATCACGCTCGGTCCGGTGCTGCTCCGGTACGACCGCGACTACCTCGGCATGACGCTGCACGAACTGCACGCCGCCAACCACCACCTCGTGCACTTCCTCCAGCACGACCGGATCACCATGGCCGGCACGATGGTGGCGATCGGCGCCCTCTACACCGGTCTCGCCGTGGGCGGGATCAGGCGCGGCCGGCCCTGGGCCCGCGACGCGTATCTGCTCTCGGGGGCGATCGGCTTCCCCACCTTGTTCTACTTCCTGGCCACCGGCTTCGTGGAACCCCTGCACACGGCCACCGCCCTCGTGCTCTTCCCGATGTTCGTGGCCGCGGTCCGCCGGACCCCGCACGCGCCGCGGTGGCGCCTGGCGCCCGAGGGGCCGGAGCCGGAGCGCCGACGGGCGCTGGTCGGCCAGCTGCTGCTGATCGTCACGGGAGCGGGGCTGTTCGTCGGCGGAGCGGTGATCTCGGTGGTCGGTCTGACCGGTGTCTTCGTGCCGACCGACCTGGCCTTCCTGGGCACCAGCACGCAGGCGCTGGAAGCTGTGAATCCCCGGCTCGTGCCGTTCGTCGCGCACGACCGCGCGGGGTTCGGCGGCGCCCTGATGGCCGCGGCGGTGGCGATCGTCCTGCTCAGCGCGTGGGGCTGGCGGCGGGGTGAGACCTGGGTGTTCTGGACCCTGACCGCGGCGGCGGCCGCCGGCTTCCTGCCGGCTGTCGCGGTGCACGGCGTGATCCACTACACGGACTTCGTCCACCTCGCGCCGGTCTACTTCGGCATCGCCCTGACCGGCACCGGCCTGCTGCTCGCACGCCCGTACCTCTGCGCCAGGACGCCGGCGAGGCCGAAGGACCAGGGCATCGGCCCGGCCTCTTCGGCCGGCGGGTGCGGGCGTGACGCTGCTTGACCGGGTCGCGGTGCCATCGCGGCACGGTGTCGGGTGGGATCAGCTCCTGACGAGACGACTCGCCCCGGCATACGCCGGCACCATCACGCACCGCACCTGATGCGTCGCGGTGCGAGCGGAACAACCGTCGAGGGCAGGGCGGGCGGCACCTTGGAGGAAGACGGGCGGCACCCTGGAGGAAGAGAGGGGTGAAGGCGGGAGAGGAGGCGTGATGCGAACCAGCGACGAGATCTATCACCGGGTCCGCTGGGACCCGCGGTTCGACCCGGCCCGGTTCGTGCTGGGGATCAGCCAGCGCGGAGGCGGCCTCAAACGCATCCCGCTGTCTTCCTTCGTGCCCGGGGGCGACATCCCGTGGCACCGGGTGGTGTTCATCGAGGCGGACGGCGAGGTGGTCTGGGACCGGGCCACGGGCGTGGACCGCATCGACGCGTCGGGCGCCGGCCGGGTGCGGGGCCCGCAAGCGGACCTGAGCTTCGGCACGAGCTCCGGCAGGGGCGAGCCCGTCGGCGTCCTCGACGTGTCCCCGACGGCCCGCACGGCGGTGGCCTGGATCCCGCCTGCGGAGCTGTGGCCGCCGGTCCAGGACATCCGCCGGGATTACGATCCGCAGATCCACCGGTGGCCGCCGCACGTCAATGTGCTCTTCGGCTTCGTGCCGGAGTCCGACTTCGAGCGGGCTGCCCCGCTGCTCGCCGCGGCGACGGCCGAGACGCCGGTCTTCACCGCCCGGCTGGACGGGGTGCGCACCTTCCGGCACAGGGCGTACTTCACCGTGTGGCTCGACCCGACGGCAGCCGGCAAGGCGCCGTGGGCGGACCTGCACCGCGTACTGCGGCAGCGGTTCCCGCGCTGCAGTGGGTCCGCCAGGAACTTCACCCCGCATCTGTCCCTGGGCCGGACCCGGGATCCGCGGCGAGTCACCGCCGACTGCGCCACCCGGCTCGACGCCATGACGGCGACGGTCTGGGAACTCGTCCTGCTCTCACGCAGGGGCGACGGGCCGATGCGGCCACGGGCCACGGTCGCCCTGCGAACGGGCGAGGTCCGCCGGCTGCCCGCGCCGGGCCTCGAAGCGCCGGGCCCGGAGGACACGGCATGGCTCTCCGGGATCACCGACAGGTGAGGCCATGGCCAGGTGGGGCAAAGCGCCGCCAGGGAATCAGCTCGCATGGGCGGAGTGTTCTGACACTTGCCGGAGATGCGTCACTGTTGCCGACACGAACCCGCCGCTCAGCACCCATGAGGCCGAGCCAGGCCGTGGTCATAGGCGAAGATCACCGCCTGGATGCGGTCGCGTGCGCCGATCTTGGCCAGGACGCAGCCAGCATGAGTCTTCACCATGGACTCCGACAGGACGAAACGGGCGGCGATCTCGCCGTTGCTCCAGCCCTTGCCGACGGCGACGAGGATCTCGCACTCACGGTTGGTGAGGGAACTCAAGCGCGGGTCCTCGGCGGAGCCGTCACCGCCGAGTGGCACGAGACGGGCGAACTCGTGCAGGAGACGGCGGGTGAGCGCGGGGTGAAGCTTCCCCTTGATCGTGGACACCTGGAGACTGGGACGTGTGAGCCCGGAGGAAGCAGTGCCCGGCAGGTGGTACCGGGGTACTACGGCCTGGTGTTCCCCGATCACTTGGGGAATGGTTGCCCGTTCGACCGCGCGGAACCGCCCCGTCGACGAGATTCCGGGCACCGAGCAGGCTCTGACTGTCACCGCCCCGCCCGCCGCTTCGAACCGGCCCCTGGGCGGAGAGTCGGGTGGTCATACTGTGCGCATGAATTCCGGGATACTTGAAGCGATCCTTTACTGCCTGCAGTTCAGCCGGGAACTGGGCGATGAGGAAGTCGAGCGCATCAGTCGCATGATCCTGGAGCAGCCGTTCTACGATCTCACCGTAGAAGAGCAGTACGCCGGGATCGAGGCGGCACTCGCCGTGGATGCCTGGAAGAACGACCTGTCCTGGCAGCCGCATGACGAGCCGTCGGTCCGGAACTTCCTGCGGCGTCTGCTGGAACGTCTGGACGCGCTGCGGCCATGGCAGGAGCCGCCGTTCCGCAGCCTTGGGCTTGGCCGTTGGGAGGAGTTCAAGCACGGGGCACTGCTGGCCCGCGTACAGCTGTACTCCCCAGCTCAGGACCAGATGCACGCGCGCCTGCGCACCGTGCCCGGGGACGAGCACCGACTGCGGGGAGTGGTGCTGCGTCTGCGGTCCGGCGACGAAGTCGCTCTGGTGGCACCGCCACTGCCGAACGGAGACGACGCGGTGCTGATGGCGGTGCGGCCGCACCGGCCCGCGCAGAAGGTGATCGAGGCGTTCCTGACCCATACGGGGTATCCGCGTGGACGGGTGTCCCCGGCGGGCCGGTGGCGGTGGGGAAGGCGGAGCGGTGGAACGCTGCCTCCGGGGCTGCGGGGCTGAACGAGCGAGCCGACCCGGCGGCGGCCGGCATGCTGGGAGGATCGGCACCGGGAATGTCCTGATACTCGGCGGTGCCGGTATACCGCCGGTCCTCCGGTTCTCAGTGCACATCCCGCCGATCAGGTCGCTGCAGCACGAGACGGCGCGATCCTGCCGAGCCATCTCAGTTCCCGTCTCGTTCAAGGGCTTTCATGGAGGACGACAAATCTGCCGCATGACATCCCTATAGGGGATGCGTCAGCACCAAGGAGATCTCCGGGCCACCACGCTCCACAGCGCAAGGGCGCTTACACCCGTGGCGCTGAACTTGAGTCATACGGCTCCCGCGGGTATACACACGTTCGGCGGCCCTGCTCCGCCGGTCGAAAATCCACCGTGCGAGGGGCGGTGAACAGATGCTGATGTCCGCGTCATGAGGCCCGCCTTCTCGCCGTACGGCTGCGCAGCCGCTGTACCAGTACCAGCAGGAAAATGAGCAGGCTCAGTGCGGCGACGGCTGCGACCCCGCCCCAGGGAGACCACCTGTGCGCAGCGAGCATCGCCTGGGCCACGAGGAGGTTGACCGCGAACGCCCCTGCCAGGGCCACCACGAGGCGGCCGGCCGGTTCCAGGCCGTGCAGGGCGGCTCCGATGGCGGCTGTCGGTGCCGCGAGGAGGAAGAAAAGCATGAACGGGCCACGCAGCGGCGAGTTCACGTCGGTGAAAGCAAGAACCGCGCCTACCCCTCCGGTGGCGGCCGCGCCTGCGAGCAGCAGGCCTCTCCCCCAAGGTTGCGAGAGCCGCCGGGTGTCTGGTGCCGGTGGCTTGATGCCGGTGGTTTGCATTGACGATTTCACCCCGAAGTGTCCTATGCCGGACTTCAATGTCGCGCAGCCTCCCGGGACCGTCAGAACGCGGAAGGAATGCGGGAAGCGTTTTTCCAAGTGATCTGAAAGGCTGTTTCACGCAGACCGGCAACAGTGGAGAGGCCGTGGGGGCCGGCTCCGACAACGGCTACGGGCGTCGTCATGAGGGGCCCCGTCGCGTCGTGGTTCAACGTCGTGACCGGTACATCTGCAGCAGGTGCTTGGCTCCCGGCCGCACGAAGCGGGCGAGCATGGTGACGAACGGCTTGAGATCGTCCGCCGCCAGCCAGGCCAGTTCGGTGCCGCTGACACGGGCGGGTGCGTGCGGCGTGGTGTAGCCGCTGCGGCGGTAGGCGAGGAGCGCGGGCAGGTCGATGTTTTCGACGACGAAGCGGCGGCCCTCCCGTTGCCCGGAGCGCGGGATCTCGCGCCCGGTGAGATCGAGATGCTGGGCACGTACGACATCGATCCCGGCCACCGACTCAAAGAGCCGGAATTGGGCGCCCATGCGCGGGTTGAAGTCCAGCAGCTTGTAGCGGCCGTCCCGGCGGTCGTAGCGCCAGTCGAGGTCGGCGATGCCCTGGAAGCCGACGCTCTTGCAGAACTGGGATGCCAGTTCTGCGAGTTCGGGATTGGCGACGACATACGCGCAGGCCGTCATCCCGGCGTGCGGTGGCCAGGAGCGGACCTTGACCCCGGTGAAGATCACTGGCCCGGCCGCGTCCGCGCCGAAGTACGCGTGCACGATCCAGTCCTCCGCCTCCTCCCGGGGCAGGTACTCCTGCAGGATCACCCCGGGCTTGGACCCCCAGCCGCGCGCGAGCTCCAGCAGCTCTCGCGGCCCCTCGATCCGCGTGGTGCCCGGCACGGCCGGGGTACGGCGCCGCTCGAATGCCTCCCGGTTCTTGGCGACGATCGGGAAGCAGGCGCCGGCGGCGAACTCCTCGATGTCCTCGTACGAGTCGGGGAAGGCCGCCTGCGGTGAGGGCACCCCGTACTGCACGCACAGCTCGTGCAGCCCCTGCTTGCTGGCCAGCCGCCGGACCAGGCCCGGATCCTCCACACGCGGGAAGAGGAAGAACTCGGCCAGCTCGTCGGCGTGCTCGGAGACGAGCACGGCCGCCTCCTCGTCGGACGGGATCAGCACCGTGGGGCGCCCGATCCGGCGGCCGATCCTGCGCAGCCCCTCGACCAGCCGCTCCGCCGGCTCCTGCCCGGTGGTCGGCCAGACGAACCGCCCGCTCAGGTAGCGGGATGCGGCGGCGGGCGTGCAGCGGTCCTCGGTGATGGCGTACATGGGAACCCCGAGCCTCCCCAGGCTGCGGATCGCTCCCACCCCGCCATGGTGCAGCGGATAGTTCCCGATCTTCACGATCAGCCCCGGTACGGCAGGGTCGATCGCGAACCCGGACCCCACCACGGACTCCCCCCCAATGCTCCCGGCGTTCACGGCCCACCTGCCCCGACCACGACCTGAAAGAAACCTGAGAGGTCGCGCAGACACGTCGGCTGTCACGGGCGTCGCTTCCGGTGTCGCATACGTTCCTCCATACATGTTCGAGGCAGATCCGAGTACTTGAACCAGATTGTCAAGAAATTTACCAATCGTGCCGCTCAGACACGCCGACGACCGTACGTAGCCGCGGACGACGTGCGACTGGCGTTCGCGGCATGGAAGAACCAGCAAGCTTCGGCGGCGAGTTGGGCTTGGTCACGGGCTCGGCGGTGCAGGGGCGGGCTGCGCTCGAGGTCGGCGTTCCACCGGCTGCTCGACGACGTCATCATCGACGACGCCGAGGTCCTCAACGACAAACTGCGCGAGTGGGAGGGCTGCTACGACTACCATCGCCCCCACGGAGGCCTCGACGGCCGGACCTCCTACGAACGCCTCGAGCAGAAGACCACGACCTCAGGCGTAATCGGTGATCGGCATTGGCGCACCGTCAAGCTCGCAAGCCCATCGGTGTCTGTCAGACCGGGGCAACTTCACTTCGGCCGACCGCCCTTGTACCTCGGACAGAGCGAGTCGAACCCATCGGCGTTGAAGTCGTGGATCACATCCCGGACCCGGTCGTCGCTGGTGAGGGCCACCTCGGCGATCTTCGTCACGGGCATGTCCTGCGCGGATAACAGCACCCTCCGGGCCCGCCACCAGGTCACCACCGAACCGGTGCCCCTGCGGACGATCCGCAGCAACCGCCTGCCCTCGTCGTCATCGATCTCCCGGACCCGCACACGCTCGGCCACGTGATCATTCCGGCCGTCCGGTGCGCCCACTACGGCAATCGAATGACACTTCACCGAAGGGCGAACGTTACCTGTTGCGGCGCCGGCGCGGCCGGCGCCCGGATCTGCGCGTCCCGACGCCGGGGTGAGCACGACGAGTTCCTCCCGCGGCAGCGACTCAGGATCCGCCACCGCAAGATCCAACCACGCCGCCACACAGTCCCGCTCGCCGGGCGTCACCAGCGGCCATCACACTGCGATTACTCGCTGAATGTTTGCTCACCGTCCACGGCTGGAGAAATCGAGAAACGATCTCCGCGAGTCGCTCTGCCTGGAACCACCCGCCCCACTATTGTCCAAAGTCGCTGGACGGATCGTCCGGAGCGAATGGACGCTCCCGGGATCCGACTCCGCCCGTCCGCCCGTCCATGCCCTTCACGTAAGGAACCGCCATGCTCGGCATGCGCGAACTGGACGCGAGTCGCAAGCCGGACGAGGAGCCGGATCGCCCAAGCGTGGGCGGTCCATCGGAAGAGAGGACGGTATTGTGAGTTCTGATGTCCGCCGGACGGCACCGGGCCAAGACCCGCCTGTGCCGCCGCCCTCAGGCGGCAAGACTCCTGAGATCGCGAACGCACTAATTCCGGGGCAGTATCATCCGATCTCTCCCCACCTCGCGATTGCGCCACCGGTGAGTGTGGTGATCCCCGCCATGAATGAGGCGAAGAATCTCCCGTACGTCTTCAAGAGACTTCCGGAGTGGATTCATGAAGTGGTGCTGGTGGACGGCAATTCCACCGACAGCACGGTTGAGGTAGCTCGAGAGCTATGGCCAAGTACCAAGGTGATCCGCCAGATCGGCAAGGGCAAGGGCGACGCGCTGACTACCGGCTTCAAGGCCTGCACCGGCGATATCATCGTAATAGTCGACGCAGACGGCTCGGCGGACGGTCAGGAGATCGTGTCTTATGTCTCCGCATTGGTCTCCGGTGCCGATTTCGCGAAGGGCTCGCGGTTCGCCAACGGTGGCGGCACCTCGGACATG
Organism: Streptomyces sp. JNUCC 63; assembly: GCF_054366325.1. Taxonomy (NCBI): domain Bacteria; kingdom Bacillati; phylum Actinomycetota; class Actinomycetes; order Kitasatosporales; family Streptomycetaceae; genus Streptomyces; species Streptomyces sp. JNUCC 63. The sequence goes on from NZ_CM135963.1 coordinate 1,341,706, forward strand.
ACGCCGATCCGCAAGCTGGGCAACCGGGTGCTGTGCGCGATCGTCAACGCCAAGTTCGGCGCCCGCTACACCGACCTGTGCTACGGGTACAACGCCTTCTGGCGGCACTGCCTGGACAAGATCGAGCTGGACTGCACGGGCTTCGAGGTGGAGACCCTGATGAACATCAGAGTGGTCAAGGCCGGGCTCAAGGTGCAGGAGATCCCCAGTCACGAGTACCTCCGCATCCACGGCGCCAGCAACCTGCGCGCGGTGCGGGACGGATTCCGGGTGCTGAACGTCATCCTCAAGGAACGCTCCAACCGGCGTGCGCTGCGCCGGCGGCCGCACGCGGTGGCGCTCAAATCCGTTCAGGGAGAGATGTCTTGAGCAACACGGACATCTCCGTGGTGATCTGCGTCTACACCGAGGACCGCTGGGAGGACATCCTCGCGGCGGTCTCCTCGGTGCGGGCGCAGTCCCGTCCGGCGCGCGAGACGCTGCTGGTCGTGGACCACAACCAGGAGCTCCTGGACCGGCTGGCTCAGGAGTACAAGGAGGCCGGGGACGTGCGGGTGCTCGCCAACGCGGGCCCCCGCGGCCTGTCCGCCGGCCGCAACACGGGCATCGCCGCCTCCCGCGGCGAGGTCATCGCCTTCCTCGACGACGACGCGGTGGCCGAGCGGGACTGGCTGCGGCACTTCGCCGAGGGGTACGCCGACCCGAGGGTGATGGCGGTGGGCGGCCGTACGGTGCCCGTCTGGGCGTCGGGCCGCCGGCCGGCCTGGTTCCCGGAGGAGTTCGACTGGGTGGTGGGCTGCACGTACAAGGGACTGCCGCCGGGCCGGGTCCGGGTGCGCAACGTGCTCGGCGGCAACGCCTCCTTCCGGCGCGGCGCGTTCGACGCGGCGGGCGGCTTCGCCACCGGCATCGGACGCGACGGCGACAAGCGCCCGCTGGGCTGCGAGGAGACGGAGCTGTGCATCCGCCTCAGCCGGGCCAGACCCGACGCGATCCTGCTGATCGACGACCGCGCGGTCATCCACCACCGGGTGCCCGAGCCGCGCGAGCACTTCGCGTACTTCCGCACCCGCACCTACGCCGAAGGCCTGTCCAAGGCACTGGTGGCACGCAGCGTCGGCGCCGACAAGGGCCTCGAGTCCGAGCGCCGTTACACCACCCGGGTGCTGCCCGCCGGGGTGGCCCGCGGACTGCGCGACGCCCTGCTGGCCCGCCCCGGCGGCGCGGGCCAGGCGGGAGCGATCGTCGCCGGGGTTGCCTCGGCGGCCGGCGGATATGTGGTCGGCAGCTTCCGTGCGCGCAGGGGCGGCGTCGCGTTCCGCGTCGCGTTCCGCGTCGCGGCGGCCGGGGAGAGCCCGGACAGCAAGGGGGCAGCATGAGCAGGGTCAGACGCGCTTCCAGCCGACTGTGGCTCGTATCCGCACGGGATCAGGTCCGCGGCGCCACGCTCGAACGCCCCATCCGGGCCTGTTCGCGCCGTCGGCCCACCAGGCCCGGCCATGGGACCGCACCTCGTGTCCCGGACGAAGGCGGTGCCGCGTGAACCTACCCGTGCCCATCCTCATGTACCACTCCGTCGCGCACACGCCGAACCTCGCCACCCGCGCCCTGTCCGTGGCACCCGAGGCGTTCGCCGAGCAGATGGCGCTGCTCGGGGACGGCGGATTCACGCCGCTCACCACGGCGCAACTCGTCGCCGCCTGGCGGTCCTCGCGGCCGTTGCCGCGGCGCCCGGTCTTGATCACCTTCGACGACGGCTACGAAGGTGTGCACCGGCACGCCCTGCCCGTGCTCGCCAAGTACGGCTTCGTCTCCACGCTGTTCGTCTCGACCGGCTGGATCCGGGGCGCCCACGACACAGGCGGCGGCCTCGACACCATGCTCGACTGGGACCAAGTGCGCGCACTCGCCGACGCCGGAGTGGAGGTCGGCGGGCACAGCCATACGCACCCGCAGCTGGACCAGCTCGGGGACGAGGCGCTCTGGTGGGAGCTGCTGCGCTGCAAGGAGATCGTGGCCGACGAACTCGGCACCCGGCCCGCCTCGTTCGCGTACCCGTACGGGTATTCGAGCCGCAGGGTGCGTCGCGCCGTGCGCGAGGCCGGATTCACGCAGTCCCTCGCGGTCGGCAATGCCCTGGCGCGGTGCCGACAGGGACCGTACGCACTGCGGCGCGTGACTGTTCGCCGCACCACCGGGATCGACGAGTTCGCACGGCTTGCCCGCGGCCGGGCCATCGCCCGTACGTTCGCCGGGGACCGTGCCCTCACAAAGGGGTACGCCGTGGTCCGCGGAGTCCGAAAGATTTACCGGAAGGCAACCTGGACCCGTGTCTGACGCGACCACCGCCCGGACTGATTCCTCCGATCCCTCCGTGGCCCCCACGGCCGAGCCACAGCCGACAGCCGGCCGGAAGCTGCGTCCACTCGAACGGGGCGGGGGTTCTGGCGGCGGCAACCAACTGTTCCACAACGCCTATGCGCTGATACTCAACACCGGAATCAGCGCGGTGCTGGGCCTCGGCTTCTGGCTCGCCGCCGCGCGCTACTACACGGAGGACGCGGTCGGCCGGGGCTCCGCGGCGATCGCAGCGATGAAGTTCCTCGCGGGGCTCACCGCGGTAACCCTCACGGGCGCGCTGGCCCGCTTCCTTCCGGTGGCGGGCCGTACCGCGAGCCGTCTGATCTTCCGTACCTACGCGGCCAGTTCGGTGATCGTGGCGCTGGCCGCGGCTGCCTTCCTGCTGACGCTCGACGCATGGGGCCCCTCATACCACTTCCTGCACGGGCTCCTCAGCGGCCTCGGCTTCATCGCCGCTGTGGTCGCCTGGTCGCTGCTTACGCTGCAGGACGCCGTGCTGACGGGGCTCCGCAGCGCGCTGTGGGTGCCGGTCGGCAACACCGTGTTCTCCGCGGTGAAGCTGGGGCTGCTGGTCGCCCTGGCGGCGGCCCTCCCCACGACCGGCGTCTTCGTGTCGTGGGTGGCATCCATCGCCGCGTCCGCCGTGCCGCTCGGCTGGCTGGTGCTCCGGCGTCTTGTGCCGCAGCACATGAAGGCGACGCAGGGCCAGACCCAGCCGCCGACGCTGCGCAAGATCGGCCGGTTCCTGACCGGCGACTGCACCGGCTCGCTGTTCTCGCTCGCCGTGGTCAACCTGGTCCCAGTGATCGTCGCCGCCCAGGTGAGCTCGGCCGACAACGCGTACTGCTACATCGCCATGACCATCACCAGCACGGTCAATATGCTCGCCATCAACATGGGCGCGTCCCTGACCGTCGAGAGCTCGCACGACCCTGCGCGGCTCGCGGCGAACACCCGGGCGGCGCTGCGCCGGATGGTGCGGATCATGCTGCCGGTGTGCGGGGGACTGTTCCTCGGCGCGCCGGTCATCCTGGGCATGTTCGGCGGGGGGTACGCGGACGCGGCGACCCCGCTGCTTCGCTGGTTCGCGGTCGGCGCGCTGCTGCGGGTCGTCATGGAGATCTACTTCGCGGCGCTGCGCGCGCAGAGCCGCACCTCCGGACTCGCCTGTCTCCAGGGCCTGCTGTGTGTGCTGGTGTTGGGGCTGACGCTACTGCTGCTCCCCCGAATGGGCCTGACCGGTGCGGGTGTTGCGGAGGTCTCCAGCCTCTCGGTGATCGTGGCCATCGCGGCGCCCGGGCTCTACCGGATCGTCCGGGCCGACCCCCCCGCAGCCGTTTCCGCGGCGTTGGACGGGAAACCGGCCGACCTGGACACCGCCGACGCGGCGACGCGGCCCCGTGAGGGGGTGACGCACCGCGGACCGGCCCGGGCGCTGAGTACCTCCCTCGACTCGACCACCCCGACGCCCGGTGTCCAGCCCGACGCCGACCACCTGGAGCGCAGACCGGAGGTGCAGCCAGGGTCCGGCACGCCTGCCTCCAGGACGCCCTCGCCCAACGGCCCGCGGCGGGACGGGGACGCCGCGGACCACCGGCCGACGCGGGCCGGCAGGCCTTCCCTCGCGCTGCCCGTCCCGCGGAACGAACCACATGCGGCGCCCCCGCCCCTCGACAAGCCGGAAGGCGGGGAGGAGGGAAAGGCGCCGCCGGGGTCAGGGAGTGTTCCTGCGGCGGAGGTGCCTTCCTGCGCGAAGGAACCCCCGCAGGCTCGGCAGTCCGGGAAAATCCTGCAGGCCGGGTGCGCCCCGAAGGCCCGGCGGACTTGGCAGGTCCGCCGGGCGAAGGGGGGCCGGCATGCGAGGAAGGGCGAGCAGGCCCGGGGCAATGCGTCGCAAGATCCGTTCTCTCACAGCGCCGGGTACGCGCGCGTGACGGCCGGCGGCACCGTGGTGGCCGTGCTGCTGGCCACCGCGCTCGGGTTGTACTGGCTGCCCGCGCTGGGCCTGCACGACCGCGACCTTGACCGCATGGACGGGCTCGGGCTGGTATCCGTCCTGCCCGGGCCCACCTTGCTGGGCGCCGCCCTGTTGACCGTCGTCTTCGCCTCGCTGTTGTGGATGGACCGGCAGCACCGGCTCCTGCTGCCGGCCGCGCTTCTTGCCACCGTGGTGTCGCTGCACGCGCTGCCCGCGGTCATTGAGACCGAGCCGCGGTTCGCGACGGCCTGGCAGCACCTCGGCTTCCTGGAACACATCGACAGGACGGGCTCCGCCCTGCCCTACCTGGACGCACGCTGGAGCTGGCCCGGCTTCTTCGCCGTGGCCGACTTCGTCGCCCAGGCATGCGGCGTCACGGACATGACCGAGGTCATTCGCTGGTGGCCGGTCGTCATGCAACTCCTTTATCTGGCACCGATGTTCCTGCTGATGCGTTCCATCCGGGCAGGCTGGCGCGCCAAGTGGGCCGGCGCTTGGATCTTCGTCATGGGCAACTGGGTCGGCCAGGACTACTTCTCCCCCCAGGGCTTCACTTATCTGCTGTATCTGGTCTTCGTCGCGATGCTGCTGGTGTGGTTCCAGCCCCCGCACGTGCTGGGGACCGGGCTGCGCCCGGGCGAGGTGGAGGTCAAGCCCACCAACCGCCGCCAGCGCACGGTGCTGCTGCTTGTCGTGATCGGCCTGTTCGGGACGACCGTCTCGGCCCACCAGCTCACGCCCTTCATGATGCTGGGCGTCCTCACCGCCCTTGTGCTGCTCGGCCACTGCGAACTGCGCGGGCTTCCGATACTGTTCGCGGTGCTGGTCGCCGTATGGGTGGGCTTCGTCGCCGAGCCTTACTGGTCGGGCCACTTCAACGAGCTGTTCGGCGGTTTCGGTGGCGTCGGCAGCAATGTGTCCTCATCGGTGTCCGGACGCATCAACGGCGGCAGCTCGGCCCACAAGCGCGTGCTGTACGCACGCTTGGCGCTCGCCGGCGGTGTCATGGCGATGGCCTGCTGGGGCTGGTGGCGCCGACGCAAGGCCAAGTATCGCGAGCGGTCGCTACCAGTGCTCGCCTTCGCGCCGTTCCTCGGCTTCGGCATGCAGTCCTACGGCGGCGAAATGGCGCTGCGCGTCTTCATGTTCGCCCTGCCCGGCGCGGCGCTGCTCGCCGGTCTCGCGCTGTTCCCACACACGAGTGTCACCGCGGCGGAGCGGAACCGCGGCCGGGTCGGGCCGGCCCCGCTGGCGGCGCTCCTGGTGGGCTTGTTGCTGATGGGTGGCTTCCTGGTGGTGCGGTGGGGCAACGAGTCCTTCGATCGTGTGCGGACCGGCGAGGTCGCGGCGATGGACTACGTGTATGCCCGCGACGATCCGACGGTGCGTCTGTTGTGGATGAGCAGAGACACGGCGCACGACGTGACGCCCGCCCTGCCGTGGGGCGCGCGCGACATGGAGAAGGTGCACTACGTCCCGACCCTCGCGCCCACCGATCCGATGCTGGTGTCGAACCTGGTCAAGGCGCTCAAGGACGCAGGACCCCGCTCGTATCTGATGATCAACGAGAGCCAGGCGGTCCTTCTCGAACTGAACGCAGGTTACTCGGCGACCTGGAAGACCCGGCTCATCCGAACCCTGGACCAGCGCCAGGAGCTGAAGAGGGTCTTCACCAACGACGACGCGACGATCTATGCCCTGCGCAAGGAGCCGGACGGCAAGCCGGTGAACGCCGATCCGGGGCCGAACGGCCCGCGGGTGACATGGACGCCGTGGTCGGTGGTGGGTGCGCTGGCGGCCGTGGCGCTGATCCTCCTGCTGGTGGTGCGTGAGGTCGTGCGGGTGGCGATGGCGCCCGGTGTGCGACAGCAGCGCCGGCTGCAGAGCGGCTTCCTCTTCTCGCTGCCACTGCTCGTGGCACTGGTGGCCTCGCTGGTGGAACGGTTCTCGACCCTGGCTTGACAATCGGCACCCGCAGCAGGACAGAAGGCCAAAAGCCCCATGAGCAAAGCAGCAATGCCCAAGCGGACAGCGCGCGGCTCACCAACACCGTCCACGCCGGGCTGTCCCGCCGCCCGCCGGTCGCTGGAGGGTCCACGCCATCCGCACCAAGGCCGACGAGGCGAACTCGGTCGGCTTTGGTCCAGATCCGACCCCCATCAAGGCCTGAACGGACGGTCGTTCCGGTTGCGGACACGTGCTTCGCGCAAGGTCGCGCAGAAGGGCCATACCGAGCATCGCATGGTGGACGCCATCTCTTTTCAGACGGCAATCGCGGGCGATCTTCCAGGCTTCATCCGCACGAAGGCATGCTCAACGCGAGCACGGACACGACGGTGCGGGGCGTTGTGCTGCTGCTTCCATACCGTCTCTCGCCGCCCGGAGCCCGCCGGTAGGACGACAGGCCCGGTGCCCCGGTAGCGAGGTCACGCGCCCACGGCTCGTTGACGTCGAAGACAGCGACCGGCCCGTGCGGCCATGGTCGCTCTGCGGCGCCTGCCCGTCGCCACCGGTGCTGCGGGCCGGCTCGTTCTTCCCGTCCCTCCTGGAACAGCGCCGCCGGATCGACCAGGCCCTGTTCGCCGTGGTGATGGAGGCCTGCTTGGGGCGACGCTGCGTGCCTGCCTCACCTCCCACTCATGCGGTTGTGGCGGTCCCGGCCACCGGCCGCGGTCGACTGTAGAAGTCCGGGAGCGACGCCGGGCGGCGAAGCGGCCCGGGCTGCCGGAACAGACGGCGTTGAAGCGCTACGACCCCTGGGAAGCCCCAGCACGGTGAGGTTGTGCTGTACAGCAGCAAAGTACAGCAACCGCCGCGCCAGTAGTTCGCGTCGAGGGGGCGCGTGAGTGTGTGACTGCGTGACAAAGCCGACGAACAGTGGCGGACAGCCGCTCGTCGCCGCAGCGGCGGTCCCGGCACTCGCGTGGACCACCGCTGCGGCGACGACAGAGAAGCTCCCCTCACTGCCGCGTCACCAGCTGACGATCGAGGCCCGTCCGATACAGGCGCGTCGACTCGACGGCCGGTCGGCCCGGGGCCGTCCGACCGGCCGCCCGGTCAGCCCCTCCTGTTCGCGAACACAGCGGCGGCCAGCCGCGGTGCCGCGAATTTCGTACCGCACGTGAACCGCAGCAGCGGTCCGAAGGTCGCCGCCGCCTGGATGCCGGTGAAGTACAGGCCAGGCACGGTCGACTGCAGTCCGGCGTCCAAGGCCGGGAACCCACCCGTACGTGCCAGTTCGCACCGCGCCTCGGGAGCGACGAAGTCCAGTGCGTCCAGGTGGACCCGGTAACCGGTGGCGGCCAACACGTGGGCAGTCTCGATCGTGCGGGTCCGTCCATCGCCGTCCCGGGTGGTCAAGGTGACACCGTCACCATCGCGCTGGGCTGCGATGACGTGCTGCCCCAGGTGCACCGGCACCACCCCGTCCAGGCGCGGCTTGAGCCACCAGGAGCCGAACGGCCCCAGTACTCGCCGCACCAGCCGCAGCCGGGTGGCCTTGGGCAGGAAACGGAAAGCCGCTGCCTGATGGACAAACGCGTACAGGCCCCAGGACCGCCCGAGAGGGGTGTCCGGCTGCCAGTGCGGCGGAGGCGTCGGCCCAGCCCCGAACACCAACTTGTCCGTGCGGGCGACGAGCTGGACACGTGCCCCGGCCTCGTGCAGCAGCGCCGCGCTCTCTTGCGCGGACTGCCCAGCACCGACGACGACCACGTCCCGGCCGGCAAACTTCCCGAGGTCGGCGTGCTGGGAGCTGTGCGAGACCAGCCCTTCAGGGACGAGGGCGGACAGCGGTTCGGGCACGTACGCGAATCCGTCCAGGCCGCTGGCCACGACGACTGCCGCCGCCCGCCGCTCCTCACCGGAGGCGAGCTTGAGATGGAAACCGTCGGCCTGACGGTCGACGCCGAGCACCCGGACGTCTTCCACTTCTGGCACCCACTGTTCGGCGAACCACCGCCCGTAGCGGACGAACACCTCGACCGGCACCGCATCGTGTCCGGTCAGCCGGGTCTCCCCCGTCTGCCGGCAGTAGTCATCCAACGTGAACCCTTGCTCCGGCGCGGACAGCACCGACGCGCTCGGCGGCGACTTCAGCAGCATGCCCGCGGGCATGTTCTCGGCCCAGCTCGCCATCGGCGAGCCGAAGACCCTGACGTGCAGGCCGCGCGCCGTGAGATGCGCGGCGGTGGACAGGCCGTAAGGGCCCGCCCCGATCACAACGACCGTCGTGGACATGTAGATCCTCCTTGAGGCAGCCCGCGAGGCAGCCTCGTAAAGTGCGAACTCTGGCCCGTGCGCGGATGCGCAGCCGACCGCCCGATCAAGGACACAAGGTGTCCACGACCGGCCTTCAGGCGGCTGTGCAGGGCATGCCGAGAGGGGGGCCTCTGCGTACGACGCAGTCCGCCGGCATGAGCTCATGCGGGGAAGCGCGTGCGGGTCCGGAGAGTGGGAGTGCCGTCGCAGGTGCGATGACCGGGATTTCGGCGCCGGGACGCGGGAAGAGCATGCTCCACAACCAGGCACACAGCGAGCGCAGTTCGGCCGCCGCCGTCCGGAACAGGATGAAGCTGCCGTCGTCTGCGCCGTGCAGCAGGAAGGCAATCAGCACCGTCATGGCGACATGGGCCATCACCATGGGCCAGGACCCGGACAACCGGTCGTACGCAGGCGCTGCGTTCGCGGTGAACCAGCACACTCCGAGCGCCTGCGTGCCCAAGGCGAGCCCCAACTGACGTGTGATGAGGCTCGGTCGACCAGAGGCAGGAAAGGCGAGGGCGAGGAGAAGCCCGGCCAGGACCCCACGGTCGGCCCAGGATGGTGAGACGTCGAACACGACGTGGTGTCCCGCGACCGCCAGCACGGTGCCCGTCACCGAGAACACGCTCGCCCGGGCAGCCGCACCCCCCACCGAGACCGGCACCCGGCCGGAACGTCGCATGCGGGACACAAAGGTCGAAGTCTCCATGGCCCCACCCATCATACGGGGTTGACTCAACACACTGTAATCACCCCACTACCTTCAGTGAAGGTTCTGCATTCAGCGGGTGCCCTGGACACCGTGGTCGGTGGTCGGGGGGCTCGCAGCCGTGGCACTGGTCCTGATGCTCACGGCCCGCGAGGTGCTTCGGGTCGCGGTGAGACCCGGCGTGCGTCAACTGCGGTTGCTGCAGAGCAGCTTCTGGTTCTCCCTGCCCCTGCTCGCGGTGCTGCCGGCCTCGCTGGTGCAGCGGTTCCCGACCATGGGGAAGGGCTGATCGTCATCCGGCGTACGAGGTGGAGCGGATCGGCGCGGGAGCCCCATGCGGCTCAGCGCTGAAGCCACTTCACCTCGTACGCCTTCATGTCGAACCTCTTGCCGTCGACCTGCGCGCCGATCGTACGGTCGAGGGTGTTCACCACGAGGACGACCTTGTCGGTGGCGAGGACCCGGACGTTGGGGACGTCGTCCTTGGCCACCGGCACCGTCCGGTACTCGGTGCCCGGGGGGAACTCCTTGCCGAACCGGGAGACCAGGTCGTACATGGGCAGCGCCTTGCCGCCGCCCGTGGTGTCGGTCGGCGTCCAGAGGCAGCCCGGGCAGTCGGTGCCCTTCTCCTCCTCCGGGTTCCAGTAGAAGCCCGAGGAGGCACCACCCTTGACCATCGCGATCATCCCGGTGGCCTGCACGGCGACACGGTGGTCCTCCGTCCAGCCCTTGCGGTCGCCGTTGCCGTCGGCGGGCTCCACGTAGTACTCGGCCCACCACAGCGGCAGATCGTGGGTCTGCTGCCGCACCCAGGCACCGACGGCGGTGAACTTGTCGGTGGCGGCGAACTCGTCGGGCAGCAGGTCGTCGTCCTTGGTGTAGCTGGAGCCGTCCACGACGACGAAGTCGGCGCCCACCTTGTTCTTGTTCCAGTAGGCGAAGGCGTCCAGGACCCGCTGGTCCATGGCACCCCAGGGGCCGCGCAGCGTCGTGGAGGCGTCCTGTTTCTGCCGCGGGTCGACGCTGTCCATGACGAGGTACGGGCCACCCACCATGATCTTGGGGTCGACCTGCTTGAGCGCCTTGTATACGAGATTGTACAGCTCGGTGTAGCCCTCGTGGTCCCAGCGGGCCTTGGAGCTGTTCCAGAAGCCCTTGAACTCGTTCCAGACGACGAAGTGGCGCACGTCCGGATAACGTTTGGCGACGGTGGCGGCGAGGGTGGCGAAGTCCTTGAAGTGATCCGGCGTCGGGGCGGTCTCCAGGGCGGACCGGCTCCAGTTGGTGTTGTCGGCGCCCGCCTGGCCGCCCTTCATCCAGTCCGGGGCGCAGCACAGCGTCACGACCGGGGTGCCGCCCGACTTACGCACGAAGTCGATACGGCGGTCCATCTCCTCGAAGTCGTAACGGCCCTTGACCGGCTCAGGATTGCCCACGCCCCACCCCATGATGTGCTGGTTCTCCGGCATCCCGGTCCCGGAGAGCAGGCCCTCGACGTGCGTGGTGGCGCTGTCGCTGCCCTCGTCGGCGCTGTACTGCGTGTGCGTGAAGCCCCAGCCGGCGTCCGGTTTCGTCTGTTCGGACGGAGTGGCCGAGGTCAGCATCGCCAACGCCACCGCCCCAGTGGCCAACGCGGCCAACCGTCCCGTGCGAGCGTTTCGAGTTGTGTTTGTCCTTTTTCCTCGCACCGCTCCGTCTTTCTCTCACAAAGGTGAATGCTCGCCTGCGAACGCAGGAAGGAACGCGAATACCGGGCATCAGAGGCACCGCGAACCAAATGAGCGCCGACCCTCTGCGCTCTTGATCGCTAAACACCCTAGCGCTCGACCTGTACGCCCTCTTTGATTGCTCGGTGGCGTGTCGAAGCCATTCCTTCCAGCCCGAGCAGCAGCGACGTATTGGGTCTTTGGTACTCCTCGAATCGGGGGGCAGATTTGCTCCTTATGGCCGCCGAACGAGGTGCGATTCTCACCGTCGGCTCTTTTTCCGCAATCACTGATTCAAGATGGAGGTCAGCTTCCTGAGAAGAGATCACGACCGGCAAGCCGACTGGCTCGGTGCAAGGACTTCGACCAGGTCGAGCAGGCGATCTTCCAATGGGTCACGTGGTACAGCGAGGAACGGCTCCACTCCGCCCTCGACTACCTACCGCCTGCTGAACACGAACACGACTACTGGCGGAAGTCGGAGCAAGCCCCGCAGTCCGCCTGAAACAAGATCACCGGACTCTACGAAACTCGGGGCAGCTCACGTCACCATGGAGCCTGGTCCTCGTTGTCCTCGTCAGTGTCGGAATCCTGGGGCCAATCCACCGCCTCCGGCGACCACCCAGGGCGACTCTGCTGCGCTATTCGCGCCAACTGCGCAGATGGAGTAGACGGTGTCCATCCGCCGCCTTCCTGCCGCAGCAGTGGAGCGAGCTATCGGCGCACCCGGAAATTGCGCAACAGAGTCCAGCGGTCGGTCAAAGTCCCCCCGTCACCACTCCCTGCGGCTCGCCGTTGACCGTTACCGCAGGGTCGGCCTCCACCACGCGCACGGACATGTCGATCGGTGCGGGGCGGGCGTTGGCCGTTTCGGCTGCCGAGAGGTGTCGGACGTTGGAGGAGCCGTCGGCGAACGGGCGGACGGTGTGGGCCAAAAGGCGGGTCAGCTCATCGTCGAGGCCGTGCTGCAGTGGGGTGCCGTCGGGGCCGAAGGAGTCGATCTCACGCTCGGCAAGCACCACGCCGGTCTCCGCGTGGGTGGCGGTGAAGCGCAGGATGCCGCTCTCGTTGTAGCGGAACTTGATCTCGATCTTGTTCCGGCGGGTGTCCTGTTCGCGGGTCGGGAGATTCACCTCGATGTTGGCCAGGGGGAAGGCACGGTCGCTGTCGGCCGGGTAGCCGACCTCGCCCTCGATCACCGGCACGCGCACGAAGGAAGCGCCCGGCGTGTCCGGGTAGAAGTTGGCCGAACCCTCTGCGGGGAGCGTGGCGTTGCGTCGGATGATGGCGCGGAAGCCCTTCTGCTCGCCCGCGCTCACGGCCGTTCCCAGGTCGTAGCTGGTCACCAGGGAGAAGTCGCTGTCGTCGCCGAGTTCGCCGTCGAGGGAGGCCGCATAGATGGCCGCGCCTCGGGCGACGGCGGTCATGGGCCGGCACAGGCCGCTGTCGACGATGCGGTCGTGGCCGAGGAGTTCGCCCAGGGCGTGGCGCACCTGGGGGATCTGCGAGGTGCCGCCGATCATCAGGACGGAGTCGATGTCGTCCGGGGTGATGGCCAGGTCTTCCAGGGCCTGCTGAACCGGCTCCAGGGCACGGGTGATGAGCGGGGTGATCGCCTCGGTGTACTCGGCCGCGGTGATCCTGACCTCGCGCCTCGAGATCGAGGGGGCGAGGCCGACCGGGAGGTCGAAGAAGAGCGCGCCGTCCACCGGCACGGAGGACAGGGCGATCTTCGTCAGCTCGACCGACCGTCGCCACCGGCGTCGTTCGGCCTTGGTGAGCAGGTCCGCGGTCAGGCCGATCTTCTGCTGGATCAGCTGGGCCAGCGCGTTGTCGAACTCCAATCCTCCGAGGGCGGTGATACCGCGGGAGGTCTGCTCCTCGAAGAGGCCGTCGTCGTATTCGAGGACGGTGACGTCGATGGTTCCGCCGCCCCAGTCGAAGACGAGGAAACGGCCGGGGATCGGGACGTCGCGGACGTACGAGATCGCAGCCGCGGTGGGCTCGTTGAGCAGAGCCCGGACCTTCACTCCGCCGAGCGCTGCCGCGGCACGGGTGCGGTAGCGGGCGCCGCCCGTCGCCTTGGCGGGGACGGTGACGACCGCGTCGGAGAGGTCGAGCAGCTGGGCGGAGACGCCTTCCTTCATGCGGCTGAAGAGGGAGGCGGCCGCGACCGTGCTGTGGAACTTCTCCGAGCCGACCCAGACGTGGTGCTCCTCGAGCTGGACGGCGGCCTCGAGACCGTCGACGTCGCCGTCCTTCTCGGCACCGGAGCGGGTGCCGAGCATGCGCTTCACGGCATCGAGCGGCTCGCTGGTGCCGGTCTTCGCCTCCCAGCCGAAGCAGAGGGTGCGCTGGAGGTCGCGGACGGACAGCACGGAGGGGAAGAGCTGCTCGAACTCCGACATCTGCCACTGGGCGGGCACGTTGTCGCCGTCGACCGGCAGCACTTCGGTGGTGTGCCCGTTCCAGTGGGCCACCACGGAGTTGCTGGTGCCGAAGTCGATACCGAAAGTCATCGCGTTCCCCACCGCCGACAGGACCTGACCCGCAAATCAACTAGCCGTGCAGCCAGACCCGCAGCGGACCGACCGCCTCGAAGCCATGGCGGACGGCGGCGTCCAGGTCCGCGCCGCGCTCATAGCCAACCACGGGCAGGGTCGGGAACAGCCGGTGCACTGCGTCCAGCACCACCGGCCAGGCCCGGTCAGCGCCGCCCTCCACCGCGAAGACGTTGGAGATTCCGACCACATGGTCGTTGCGGCTCGCCACCGCCCCGGCGGCCACCAGGCCGTCAGCGGAGTGTCCGACGAGCACGAACGTGGCCGGGTCAGCGAGCAATTCGGGCCGGAAGAGGTCCGCGTTGCCGTCCCCGTCATCCCAGGCAAGGGCCCAGGCCCGCAGCATGTCCCGGTCGCTGACCACATCCCAGGCGAGATCCGGTGAGGTAGTCGGCGCGCTCGCTGGGCGGTGGATCCACTGCGCGTCGAACAGCACCTTGAAGCCGGCCCCCGCCAGGTCGAGGTCGGCGAAGCTGTCCTTGACGCAGGCGCCGGGAGCGGCGGTGTCGATCCGCTCCACCAGCGCGGCGGCATCGGTCCCCGGCACCAGCGTCACCGCGTCGGGGTAGTACAGCGGCGGTCGGGCCGGGACGGCCCAAGCCTGCAACCCGAACTCGCCCGTCAAACCGTGCGATCGGCTCATCGACGCGCACCACTCGGCGTTGTTGCGGGCGGCGGCCCGGATCACGTACTGCTTCATCGCCCTCACGAGTGCGCATCATGGCCTGTCCCGGCCCGGTCCGTCGAACAGTTTCCGTCAGCCACAGGACGGACGCCCCACACACCCCGTCCAGCTCCTGGGGAATTACGGGCTCTGGCGCTGATCTTGTGACGCTGTCGGTGTCAGTGGTGGCTGTGATCATGGCTCGCGTGTTCTTCGCGGAGTTTCGAGGTGTTGTTCCCTCATCTGGCTGGTGTCGTGGTGGAGTTGGTCGAGCGGGCTGCGGTCGGGGTGGTCACGATGCGTGCGCGGGCCCGCTCGGCGGGTGCGGACTGTCCGCATTGCGGTAGTGCGTCGGGCCGGGTGCACGGCCGGTACATGCGACGGCTCGCGGATGCCGCGGTCGGTGGGGCCAGTGTGGTGATCGAGCTGCTGGTGCGGCGGTTCAAGTGCCCGAACCCCGCGTGCCCGGCGGTGACGTTCGCCGAGCAGATCGCGGGGCTGACGAGCCCGCATGCCCGCTACACGCCACTGGTGCGTAAGCAGTTGACCTCGATCGCTCTCGCGCTGGCTGGCCGCGCGGGCGCTCGCCTGGCCGGGGTGCTGGGCCTGCAGGTCGCCAAGGACACGCTGTTACGTCTGGTCCGCGCCACGCCGGAGGAACCCATGGGTGAGATCCGCGTGCTCGGTGTCGACGATTTCGCGCTGCGGAAGGGCGATTCGTACGCCACGATCCTGGTGGACCTGGAGAGGCGACGCCCGGTGGACGTGCTGCCCGGCCGGGATGCCGAACCGCTGGCTGCATGGTTGAAGGGCCATCCGGAAGTGGAGATCATTTGCCGGGACCGGGCCGGAGCCTATGCCGAGGGCGCCCGCAGCGGAGCCCCGCAAGCGGTGCAGGTCGCCGATGCCTGGCATCTGTGGCACAACCTCGGCGAGGCCGTGGAAAAAACTGTCTCCGCCCACCACGCCTGCGTCCGGACCGCGTTCGAGAACACCGTACCGACAGCCCCGCCAGCCAGCGACGATATCTGGCAGACGTCACCGCCGGCACCGGCTGCCGAGATGCTCGACGTCTGCGGACGAGAGCGCCGCCTGGTGACCCGGACCAGGGAACGCTACGCCGCCGTGCGACACCTCCTGGACGACGGCAGCACACTGGAGGAGATCTGCCGGAAACTCCGGCTGGACCGATCCACCGTGCGCCGCTTCGCCCGCGCCACCAGCGTCGACGAACTGCTGGTCAAAGCGACGAACCGCTCCACCATCCTGGACGAGTACACGCCCTACCTCCACCAGCGGTGGAACGAGGGCTGTCACAACAGTGCCCAGCTCCACCAGGAGATTGTCGCCTTGGGCTTCGCCGGAAGCATCCAGACCGTCCGCCGCTACCTCCGCCCGTTCAAGGCCGCCACCGCCGCGCCACCCGTGCACCGTCCGGCTCCACGGCCCCGCCGCATCGTCCGCTGGATCATGACCGACCTCGGAAACCTGACAGCCGATGATGCCGCCGATCTCAAGGAGATCCGGACCAGCTGTCCCGAACTCGACGCCGTCACCCACCACGTCCGTGACTTCGCCGCCATGATGCGCGACCTGCGGGGCGACCAACTGCCCGCCTGGATGGAGCGCGTCCTCGCCGACGACCTGCCCGCCCTGCACTCCCTGATCAACGGACTGAGCCGCGACATCAACGCTGTCATGGCCGGGCTCTCCACTCCCTGGAGCTCCGGTCAGGTCGAGGGACAGGTCACGAGGACGAAACTACTCAAAAGGCAAGGGTATGGACGAGCCAACCTCGACTTCCTCCGCAAGCGCATACTCCTCACGCCCTGACCCGACTGCGTCCACAAGATCAGCTCCAGAGTCAAATTTCATGATCTCCGGAGGGGCAAGACAATCACTTCGATGGTGTTCAACTACGACACGAACTACCGCACGAACAAGGATGAGATGTGCGTCAAGTAATAGCCGACGGGGTCGTGTGCGTCGTTGACTGGAACCCTTCAGAACCCCCTGAGTTGACGACAGTGGCCGTTGACGGCGAGAGAGTCGACAACGCGGAGCGGGTGGCGGTCTCCGCGTTGGCCGGGGCGTCTGGGTTTCCGTCCTTCATGGAGCTGCCCGCGTCTGTACGGCGGCGCCTCGTCCGCGCGTGTCGGCCCGTTCCGACTCTGGGCATGTACTGTGTCATCGAAGATGAGCAGCCTGGCACCGCCACGCACGACTTCCTACGCGGCGCGATCGCGGACACAGCGGTGCACTTCTTGTCGCTGCGTCTCCGGCAAAAACCGCTTCATGTAGTCCTCGGAGACGCCTCCGAGGAGTGGCACGGTGCACTTCGGTCGGCTTCCTGGGCAGAGGATGGGCAGCCTCACTTCGTGGAGAGCTCATCCTTCCCGGGCCTGCTGGAGCTGGTCAGGCTGACCGCCGTAGTCTGCCGCGAGACGCTGACCGAGGTGGACGTACCGAAGGACGAAGACCTGCTGGACATCTACGACGAGTTCACGGTGGGTTGACGGGAAACGGGCGGATGGCCCTGGTGCGAAGCGACTGACGGATACCGAAGCAGGAACCCGCGGGGGCGGTGCGCCGCGACCTGCGACGAGTCACGATCACAGACGCCACTGACACCGGTAGCGTCACAAGATCAGCGCCAGAGCCGAATTACGTGACCGTCGACAGAGGGCGGCGGCCTTGCGCGTCCAGTCCCAGTCGGCGTACTCCTTCAGCTCCAGGCCCCATGCCTGGGCCTGGCTGCGGACCCCGTCGCGCAGTGCGGACGCCCTGCCGCTGCGGCTCTCGCTCAGCCAGCGCAGGAGGATCCCACCGAACTCGTTGCTGCTCATCGGTCCCGTCATCGGTCCAGCTCCTTCGCTGCCTGCACGTACGCGGCCCACGAGGGCTCGACGGACGCCTGCTGGGCGTTGAGGACGGCGCGGGCCCAGGCCCGCGGGTTGCCGGCGCTCTTCGGCTTCGGCGTTCCGGGGTTCACCGGGCGGCCCTTCCAGCGTCCGCTCCGGCGCTCCAGGAGCCAGCCGCCGATGCCGTGGAAGTCGGCCTCGAAGCGGAGCGGGGCGGGGGTGTCGGGGAGACGTTCCGTCCACCAGTCCGGTTGCTCCGGAGCCTCCAACATCCACAGGCGTCCGTCGGTCGCCGCGAACAGCACCTCGTCCGCGTCCCGACGGCACAGCTCCATGACGGCTGCTGCGTCCTGGGTGGTGACGCTCGTGCAGTCGGCGCCGGTGATGCCGGTCGGCAGGGTCTGCCCGTCGAGGAGGGAGGGCGATTCCGAGGCCTTGCCGTCCACGACGGTGAAGCCGCAGACCTTGGTCGTCTTCGGCTCGACGACGGCCTGGTCCGCGGTGGCGAAGCCGATCTCCACGCCTGCACAGCTCACCGTGTGGCGGCCCGGCTCCAGCCGGAGTACGGCCAGGGGGACGGGGCGGCCCGCGGCGATCGCCTTCCTGAGCTCGGGCCGCTCCTTTCCGTCGACCAGGAGGGTGCCCGTGCCCTCCGTGGCGTCCGGGAGGACCACCTGGGGCTCGCCTCCCCGCAGGTACAAGTGGGGATCGAGCGAGGGCGCGAGCCTCAGTCCGCCCTCGAGGCGGAGCTTGAACTGGGCCGGGGGCTGCAGGAGGCCGACCGCGCCCTGGACCTCCTGGAGCGCCCGGCGCAGGGTGAGCGCGTCGTCGAAGGTGACGGGCTTGTGCAGGGACCAGCCCTGCGGCACCCAGGCCAGCTTGCTGGTGTCGGCGCTCCGGCCCGTGGTCGCGGCCTTGTCCAGCAGCCGCTGCACGTCCCGCTGCGCGGTCGGGGCGGCGAGCACCACGTGTGCCTCTCCCGGGCGGAAGCCGTCGGTGCCGGCCCAGACGCCGAGCACGTCGTCCCGTGCGAGCACCAGGACGGAGGAGGAGGGGCGGCTGAGCACCAGGTTGTCCCCGTCGCGGCGGATGCCCCGGGTGAGGGTGTCCGCGCTCGGGGCGGGCAGGCCCGTCACCTCGTAGTAGGCGGTGTCGCCGAGCTGCTCGAGGACGGCGCCGCCCTTGAGCTCGATGCGCTTCTTCTGCTCCGCGGACCGCAGGCGCGCCACCCAGCTGAGACGCCCCGCGTCCAGCCGCACCAGGAGTTCGGCCCGGGTGACACCGGTGGGCACCAGCTCCTCCGAACCGTCCCAGGAAGCGGCGTAGTTGCCGATCAGCCTGGCGAGGAAGGGGCGGAACTCCTCCTCCTGCAGGGCGTTGCGGAAGCCCTTGGAGAAGTGCTGCTCCATGCCCCGGATCTCGATCTGGGCCAGCAGCGTCTCCCCCGGCAGGGGCCAGGTCGTGCCGTGTTCCCGCAACGACCGGAAGAACTTCGGCATGAAGGACCGGTCCGCGCCGCTGAGGAGCGCCTGGGACTGGGCGAACCCGATCATGCTGCGGTTGGAGGGCAGGTCGGCGGGGGCGGGAAGGGTACAGAGGCCCCGCGCGCCCTTCTGACTGTGCTGCCAGGAGGCCAGCACCTGCCACATGCGGGAGACGGGCTCGTAGTGGTGGCTGCCCAGTTGCTTCCCGTCGCCGGTCAGCAGCTCGGAGAAGCGGGCGTGGTAGGCGGTGGCCCGGTGGTTCCGGTCGTTCACCATCCGGGACGCGGCCAGCACCGAGCAGGCCAGCAGCGGCAGGAAGGCGGGCACGCCGTCCTTGTCCTGCTGCCGCCTGCGCCAGCGGTAGTCCTCCAGCGCGCTGTACGGTTCCGCGGTCCCCAACCGCAGGAACCTGCCCACGCACCGGGCGAGGGGCTCCTCCAGGCCGTATCCGTGCCTGAGCTCCTGCTCCACGTCGTCGTCGACGTAGAACAGCGTCGGGTGGCCGGCGTGCTGCCGTCCGAAGAACTCCTCGGCCAGCACTTCCTGCCATGCCTGATAAGAACGGTCCACTCTATCCCCAAAAGAGAGGTTCCAATGCCCTGTTCGTGAAATTCCCCGGCATGGAACGGTCTTCCGCGTCACCCTAAACCCGTCACCGACAACGGGCCGCTATCGAACGCCCCCTCGGGCGCAGCCCTCGACTGCCACTACCCGACGCAGCCCAACGGCGCCCAACACACAGAGACGTTCCACCCATCCCCCACCGTTTCCACAAGCGTCCATGGCAGTGCCGCCCGGAAGACATGACCAGAGCTTCACTGAGGGCGATGCACTCGCAGCGG
The DNA here is from genome assembly GCF_054366325.1 of Streptomyces sp. JNUCC 63. Classification (NCBI taxonomy): domain Bacteria; kingdom Bacillati; phylum Actinomycetota; class Actinomycetes; order Kitasatosporales; family Streptomycetaceae; genus Streptomyces; species Streptomyces sp. JNUCC 63. Next base: position 1,361,135 of record NZ_CM135963.1, read on the forward strand.
TCGCAGCAACCACCGCGATCACCCAGGCACACCAATCGATGCACCCTGCAACCGAAGGTTACCTGTGCAGATGGTGTGAACAGGATGTGGAGAACCGTCAACTTGCCTCGCGTCACCTGCGGCTGTCCGCCTCGGGCCATGGGCTCAGGCAGCGACCGAGAGGGGGCCGACCCCGGAGCCGAGCGAGCGCAGGATCCGCGCCTCCTCCTTCCGGGCGGCGAAGGGAAGGATGCGGCCGTTGGCGCGGCGGAGGGCGAGGCGGGCGAAGGCGTCGGCGGTTTCGTTGAGGTCGTGTCCGATGTGGCCTTTGAGCCAGCGGACTTGAACGCGGTGGCGGTGGCGCACCAGGCGGTCCATCAGCTGCCGGCTCTCCGGGAAGAGGAGGGTGCGGTGGGCGGCTGTCGGGTCGGCGGAGCGCAGGGCCGCGTCGACTGCGCCGACCGCCTCGGTGCTGTCGCACAGGAGGACCACGGGTGCGTCCTCGTGGTGCTCGAGGAGGCTGAGGGCGGCAGCGCAGATACCGATGACTTCGGCTTCACCACTGCTCGAGGCCAAGGAGTCGCCGTATCCGGTGGTCCCGTCCTCGGCAGCCCAGCCGTAGCCGCACAGTGCGGACTCGTCACCGACGGCGGCGTCGGCGACGGCCACGACGGCGGTGTCGGGAAGGTCGGCAAGCAGGGCGTAGCGGTCCTCGTCAGCCGGGAGCGTTGCCGTCGGATGTTCGCCGTCGCCGTCCTCGCCCGTGTCGGCGGGATGGGCGTCGGCGAGGACGGCGGCGAGAGCGCGGTGACAGTGCGGGCAGTCGTCGGCCCGTTCGGGGCAGTGCGCCTGGTGCCTCACGGTCAGCTCACGCACGCCGTGCCACGACTCGGGCTCGGCGTCGGCGAAGCGCGCCAGAGCCGCGGCGCGACACCGCGCGATGAGCTCCGCGAGAGGCCCCGTGGTCACACAGGTCCGCATCCGGTCGTGGAGGTCCGCGACCCGGAGCAGGGCTTCGCGGGAGCGAGCAGCGAGAACCGCGGTGTCCTGATAGGCGTCGTCCAGGGCGTCAAGTCGGGTGCGTCGTACGGAGAGAGAGCAGGTGAGTACGTCCCGTTCGGCCTGGCCGATCGTGTAGCGGCCCCAGGCCAGCGCGGCACGGGCATGGCGGCTCCACCGGTCGACCACCGCGTCATGCGGGAGGTACGGGTTCTCTTCCTCCCGGGCATCGCGCAGGAGGGCCTGAACGAAGGCGTCGTCGTCGCAGTCCCGCAGTTCACGCACCGGCGCCGGCAGTTCGTCGCCTGCCGTTCTCCGGCCCCAGGCCCACCGGGCGAGGTCGCTCTCCGGCGCCTGCGGTGTGCCGTCCGGCAGTCCCCTGTCGCGGAGTTCCTGCCGCAGGGACTCGGCGAAGGCCGCCGGGAACGCCCTGCGCGCCACCCTCAGCTCCAGCGTGTCCACCGGCCGGGAGCGGCCGGTGAGGCGGCGGGCACGCTGCTCCTTGTACAGGGCCTCCGCCTGCGACCGGGCCCGTCGCACCCTGCGCGCGTGTGCTCGCAGCCGTCGCAGCCGCTCGGGGGGCCGCACCGAGAGTTCCGCTCGCCGGACGGCCCCGCGGGCGAGGACATCGGCGTGGGCGAGAGCGACGGTGATGGGACCGGCGAGCGAGGCGTGTTCCAAGGCCGCGGCGCTCTCCGGAGCGCAGATCCCGTTCATGCGGGCGAGGACGGCCTCCTGCAGGGCGGTGAAGTCGTCGGCGAAGCGACGGATCAGCTCTGTGCGCTCGATGATCGTCACGATGGCCTTCCAGGTCGCGGGTGGTGGTGAGCGGGGCCGCACATGGTGTGTGATCGGGCGTGGGTGCGGGCGGGCCCGTGGGCCCGGCATCGGGGTGCACCCGATGCCGGCGGAGGCGTGAGCCGCCGCCGTGCGGAGACGACGACGGCACCCGGCAGGGTCCCGTCCGCGGTCCGGGCTACTGCACCTGGCCGGTGAAGATGGCCGTGCGGTACCAGCCGGAGCCGGAGGTGTCGGTCGGCGTGATCTCGATCTGGGCACTCCTGGCCGTCCTGGAGAACACGCAGGCCGCCTTCCAGGTCTGCGACTTGCCCGGCAGCAGGTGCGTGTCCGGCGTGCCCTTGAAGCCGGCGTCCGTGTCGAAGATCTCCTCGGCGCCGTCCGGGCAGGACAGGCTGACCATGCTCAGGTCGATCGCGGACTTGGAGCCGTTCTGCAGGGTGACGGAGAAGGCCAGGTAGGCCTTGCCGGACGGGCTGGCGTACTCGCCGGAGGTGCCCCGGCCGAAGCCGCTCAGGTGCGCCTTGATGCCGTTCTTCCACGTGGCGGTCTTGTCCAGCGCGACGGTGAAGGTGTCACTGTCGGAGTCGTCCTGGGTGTCCTGCGCGTCCTCGGCGCCCTGGGTGTCCTGCGAGGCGCTGACGGTGGCGTCCGGCGGCGCGGTGTCGGTCTGGTTGCCGCCGATGCCGGAGCAGGCGGACAGGGAGCAGCCCACGACTGTCGCGGCCACGGCGAGGACGGTCCTGCGCGGGCGGGTCAGGGGCGCCGCGATCAGCGCGAGGAGCGTTGAGGCACCGTGGGCGAGCCGCGCTCCGCGCCCCGACGGCTTCCGCCCGGCCGACGGCTGCGCGGAGGCGGGGGACGGGGACGAAGGGGAGGGAGAGGACGGCGTGCCGGGGATGTTCGGGTAGCCCATGAGGTCATTCCTTGTATGGATGTGAAGGGGAGGGGAACTGACGGGCGGCGGTCGGTCGGCCCTCGCCTGCCCCCCGAGGCGCCGCACGCCCCCCGCCCCCGCCGAGAGGGGGGCAGGACATGGGGCTGGGCGCTCGAAGACATGACTGTGGCAAGGGAAGTGACGCTTCACGCCGTAGAGTGCCGCTCACCGGCGGAAGCGACTACATGTAAACACGACCGTGAAAGCATTGTCCAACGGCTTGCGGGAGTTGACGTGTGCTGTAGGGTGTAACCACGCCGACCATCGGAGCCAGGACCACACCCATGCCGCAGCCACCCCCACCGTCCGCCCAGGTGACAGCCGCCGAGATCTCCCGCATCGCGGGCGTCACGCGCGCCACCGTCAGCAACTGGCGCCGCCGGCACGACGACTTCCCCGCACCCTCGGGCGGCACGGACAGCAGCCCGCTGTACGACCTGGAGGAGGTCCGCGCCTGGCTCGCCTCACGCGGACAGCACACGGCGGCCACGCCCAGCGGGGAGCTGCGCACCACCCTGCGTCTCCGCGAGCCGGCCGGCGCCGGCGCGTCCGGCCTGCTCCTGCTGGTCCTGGCAGCCGCCCGCCGCCCCGCCGACGGCCTCACCGATCTCCTCGCGCTGCCCGACGCCGACCTGGTGAAGCAGGCGAACGACGCGGCGGCCGGGGTCGCGGACGTGGTGCCGGACACGGAACCCGTCCGGTTCACCGCCGCCGACACCACGGTCCTGCGCGCCCTGCTGCTCTGCGTCCGCGACGAAAGCGCCCAGACGGCGTTGGGCGTCCTGGCGGAGAGGGAGCTGGAGGACAGTGCCGCCAGCGGCGCCTACCGGACCCCGGCCCCGCTCGCCGACCTGCTGGCCCGCCTGATCCCGGGCTCCCCGGCCCGCGTCCTCGACCCCGCCTGCGGCAGTGGCACCTTGCTGTCGGCCGCCGCCGCGCGCGGCGCGCGCGAGCTGTACGGGCAGGACAGCCTTCCCGTCCAGGCACGGCGCACCGCGGTCGGCCTGACCCTGACGGCCGAGGAGGGGGCGAACATCACCGTGCGCACGGGTGACAGTCTGCGCGCCGACGCCTTCCCCGACCTCACCGTCGACGCCGTGCTGTGCAACCCGCCCTACGGCGACCGGGACTGGGGCCACGACGAACTGGCCTACGACCCGCGCTGGGCATACGGTTTCCCGCCCCGCGCCGAGTCCGAACTGGCCTGGGTCCAGCACGCGCTGGCCCACCTCGAACCGGGCGGCCACGCCGTGCTGCTCCTCCCGCCGGCCACGGCGTCCCGCTCCTCCGGCCGCCGCATCCGCGCCGAGCTGATCCGCAGCGGCGCGCTGCGGGCGGTTGCGGCCCTGCCACCGGGAGCGGCGATCCCGCTCCACATCGGCCTGCAGGTGTGGGTGCTGCAGCGGCCGGAGCCGACCCGGCCGGCGTACCAGACGGTGCTCTTCGTCGACACGGTGGGCGAGCCGTCGGTGCCGGGGCGCGGCGGCACCCGTTCGGGTTCAGTGGACTGGGCGCGGGTGACCGAGCAGATCGTCTCGGCGTGGACGGCGTACGCCGAGGATCCGGACGGGTTCGAGGCGCAGGCCGGTGTGGCGCGGGCGGTGAGCGTGGTCGACCTGCTCGACGAGGTGGTCGACGTGACCCCGGCCCGGCAGGTGCGTGCCTCGCAGGCGGACGTCGACCCGCAGGAACTGGCCCGCGAGGCCGCGGCGGCCCGCGAAGGGCTGGCGGCGGCGGTGCGGACGGTGGCCGAGCTGGCCGGCACGGCGTCGTGGGACGCCGCGGGGGCTTCGGCCCGCGAGTGGCGCACGGCCACGGTGTCGGACCTGGCTCGAGGCGGGGCGCTGAAAGTACTGCGTGCGGTTCCGGTCTCACCGCGGGCGACGGTCGCCGAGACGGAGGACGCGGAGGCGGGCGCCAACGGCGGGGAACGCCGGCCCACTCTGACGGGCGGCGACATCGCCCGCGGGACCGGGCCGACGGGGCAAGCCCCGGACGCGCAGGCCGAGCAGATGCCGGAGATCGTCGTGGGCGACGTCCTGGTCCGCAACCTGGTCGGTGGCACCGGCCCCGTGGCCCGGGTCGCGGGCGAGGCCGAGGCCGGCGCCCTGCTGGGGGCCGGCGTCCACCTGTTCCGGCCGGACCCGGCGCGGCTGGACCCCTGGTTCCTCCTCGGTTTCCTGAGCTCCGAGGCCAACCTGGCCGGCGCCTCGACCGGCAGCTCGTCGCTTCACCTCAGCCCGGGGCGGCTGCGCGTACCGCTGCTGCCGCTGGCGGAGCAGCGACGGTACGGCGAGGCCTTCCGGCATGTGGAGGCGCTGCGCGAACAGGCGCGGCGCGCACAGGACTTGGCCGAGGAGACGGCACGGCTCGTGAGCGGGGGGCTCACGGGCGGGCAGCTGGTGCCGGAGCCCACCTAGGCTCTGGAACTACCCCCACCCTTGACGCGGACGGATGAGGAGCGCCCCCTCCCGCCGCGCTCACAGTCATCCGTACCGGCCCCGGAAGGGAAGCGGAAGAAGTCTTGAACAGCAGCAAGCACACGGAGTTGGCGAACCACGCGTGGTCCGTCGCCGACCTCCTGCGGGGGGACTACAAGCAGTCCGACTACGGCAAGGTCATCCTGCCGTTCACGGTGCTGCGGCGACTGGAGTGCGTGCTGCAACCGACCCGCGAGAAGGTCGCGGAGACCGTGACGAAGTTCGAGGGCCAGGACATCATCGCGGACAAGTTCCTCCGCAAGGCTTCCGGCCACGCCTTCTACAACACGTCCACGCTCACCCTGAACCTCGATCCACCGTGTGATCACCGGTCGGCGTGAGGGCCGGGAACGAAGAGGTGCCTTGTGACCTGCGATGATGAGAGTTCTCTACGCTCACATCAGGCACGATCAGCAAGGCACCTCTCGAGTGAAATTGTTCCACAGCCCGGCGCGGGTGTTCGCCGCGTTCGACGAGCCGAATCTCATCGCGCATGCCGGACTGGTCCCGGTGATCCGGCTGGCCGAGCGGTGCGGCCTGCCGGCCCTGGTCGCCGAGAAGGTCAAGCTGACCGGCGCGAAGAACGGCGCCGGGACGGCCGCCGACGCGAAGGCGATGAGCGTCGTGGGAGGCATGGTGGCCGGCGCGGACTCCATCGACGACCTGGATGTGCTGCGGCACGGCGGGCTGCCGAAACTCTTCGCAGGGGTGCGGGCACCGTCCACGCTCGGCACGTTCCTGCGTGCCTTCACCTGGGGACACGTGCGTCAACTGGAGGCGGCGGTACGCGCGTTCACCTGCAATCTGGCCGCCCACACGGGCTTCGTCCCGAAGGGGGACGAGGTGGTGTTCGTCGACATCGACTCCAAGGTCAAGCAGGTCTACGGCCCGGCCAAGCAGGGCGCCTCCTTCGGCTACACCAAGGTCCGCGGCCTCCACTTCCAGATCGTCACCGTCAAGACCGCCACCTGCGCGCCGGTCATCGTCGCAACAAGGCTGCGCAAGGGCTCGGCGGGCTCCGGCAAGGGCGCCGCCTCGCTGCTGCGCGAGGCCCTCGCGGCGGTGCGGTCCATGGGCATCACCGCACAGATCATCGTCCGCGCGGACTCCGCCTACTTCTCCCACAAGGTCGTGGACGCCTGCCGCAAGGCCGGCGCCCGCTTCTCCCTGGCCGTCGCGGTCACCAAGACGATCCGCGTAGCCATCGAGACGATCGATCCCGACGCCTGGAGATCGATCAAGTACACCGACGCGATCTGGGACGACGAGGAGGAACGCTGGATCTCCGACGCAGAGATCGCCGAGATCGGCTTCACCGCGTTCACCAGCAAGAAGAAGGCCTTCCGCGCCACCGCCCGGCTCATCGTGCGCCGCGTGAAACGGCTGAACCCCAAGACGGTCCCCGACGGGCAGAGCGAACTGTTCGCCGTCTGGCGCCACCACGCGATCTTCACCGACAGCGTCTTCGTCCTCACCGACGCCGAGCCCATGCACCGCGCTCACGCCGCGGTGGAACAGGTCTTCGCCGACCTGGAGGACTCCGCCCTGGCCCACCTGCCCTCGGGGAAGTTCACCGCGAACGCGGCCTGGCTCACCCTGGCGGCAGCCGCCTACAACCTCACCCGCGCCGCCGGCCACCTCACCTCCACCTTCCACGCACGGGCCCGGACCGGCACCATCCGCCGCCACCTGATCACCGTCCCGGCCCGCATCGCCCGCCCAGGACGACGCCTCGTGCTGCACCTGCCCCAACACTGGCGCTGGGCCGACGACTTCATCGGCCTGTGGACCGCCACCGGCCAGCGCATGCAGACCTGAGCAGCCAGACCCCGCCGTCCACCCACGACCTGGAAGACCTCGGAGAACCCGCCACCGGAACGGCCATCCGGAACCCCGCCCTGCCCCAAACCGAAAACCCACCCCGAAAAGCAATCACACTGCGCGATCAAAAATCACGCGGTGGATCGAGGCTGAAGAAGATCGCCGCGGACCCGCAGAACGCGGCAAAGAACCTCGCGGTGTACGTGGGGGCCTTCTCCGACAACGCACGCGGTGTGCTGGACCGCTTCGAGTTCGCCCAGCAGATCAAGCGGCTGGACGGCGCGGGGCTGCTGTACCAGGTCATCGGCAAGTTCACCGACCTGGACCTGCGTCCCGAGGTCGTGCCCAACCACAACATGGGCTACATCTTCGAGGAGCTGATCCGCCGCTTCTCCGAGCAGTCCAACGAGACGGCCGGTGAGCACTTCACCCCGCGTGAGGTCATCCAGCTCATGGTGCGGCTGCTCGTCGCCCCAGACGGCGACGCGCTCCAGCTTCCGGGCGCGGTGCGCACGGTCCTCGACCCGGCCTGCGGCACGGGCGGCATGCTCTCCGCGATGGACGACCTGATCACGGAGCTGAACCCGGACGCGACGGTGGAGGTGTACGGGCAGGAGCTCAACCCGGAGTCGTGGGCGATCTGCCGGTCCGACCTGATGATCAAGGGCCAGGACCCGGAGAACATCGCCTTCGGCAACTCCTTCTCCGACGACGGCCACGCGCGCAAGACCTTCGACTACATGCTGGCCAACCCGCCGTTCGGTGTGGAGTGGAAGAAGGTCAAGGACGAGGTAACGGCCGAGCACGAGAAGCTCGGCGAGGCCGGCCGCTTCGGCGCGGGCCTGCCGCGCATCAACGACGGCTCGCTGCTGTTCCTCCAGCACATGATCTCGAAGATGAAGCCGGTGGACGTGAACGGCGGGGGCGGCTCGCGTCTGGCGATCGTCTTCAACGGCTCGCCGCTGTTCACGGGCGCGGCCGGCTCGGGTGAGTCGGAGATCCGCCGCTGGATCCTGGAGAACGACTGGCTGGAGGGCATCGTCGCCCTGCCGGACCAGCTCTTCTACAACACCGGCATCTCGACCTACTTCTGGATCCTGACCAACCGCAAGAGCCCGGACCACAAGGGCAAGGTCGTCCTGCTGGACGCGCGGGATCAGTGGCAGAAGATGCGCAAGTCGCTGGGCGACAAGCGCAAGGAGCTGGGCAAGGACCACATCGCCACGGTGGTCAAGCTGTACGGCGAGGCCCTGGCGGTGGCGGGGGACGCGGAGCACCCGCTGCACGGCAAGGTGAAGGTCTTCTGGAACGAGGACTTCGGTTACCAGCGGATTACGGTGGAACGCCCGCTGAAGCTGCGGTTCGAGGTGTCGGAGGAGACGCTGGGGGCGCTGGAGGCGTCCAAGCCGATCCAGAAGCTTCCGCAGGCTCCGGCTTTGGCGGACGCTTTCAAGTCCCTGATGGGTACGAGCTGGGCGACGAAGCAGGAGGCCTGGCTGGCCCTGAAGGACGCGGTAGTCCAGGCCGGCGGGACGTGGCCCACCGGTGCGCCGTTCAACAAGGCGCTGCGCGAGGTGATCGGCGTCCGGGACCCGGAGGGCGAGGTCCAACTCGTCAAGGGCCAGCCCGAGCCGGACACAGAGCTGCGGGACTATGAGAACGTTCCGCTGGGCGAGGACGTCGAGGAGTACCTAGCCCGGGAGGTCCATCCGTTCGTTCCGGATGCGTGGATCGACCAGAGCAAAACAAAGATCGGGTACGAGATCCCAGTAACCCGACACTTCTACGTATTCAAGCCGCCACGCCCGTTGACAGAAATTGACGCGGAGCTGCGGGCTCTGGAATCGGAGATTCAGGGTTTGCTGGGGGAAGTAACAAAATGACGACTGCACAAGAGCAGTGGATTCGCTCGGCGCCGACCCACTGGACTCGTGGACGAATCAAGAACCTTATCAGCTTTTCCCGAAATGGAACTTGGGGTAGCGACCCGCTCGAAGACGGAAGCGATGTCCACTGTGTACGCGGTACGGATTTCAATCGCACGACTCATGGCGTCAACCTCTCCACCGCGCCCCTGCGCCATGTGGGTCCCCCATTCCTTCAACAACACCTGTTGAACCACGGCGATCTCATCCTGGAGAAGTCTGGCGGCGGGGAGAAGCAGCCCGTCGGAATGGCCGTTCTGTTCACAGAGGCCGAAAGGGCCGTATGCTCGAACTTCTGCGCACGTATCGCTCCCCCCGCAGACGTTGATCCACGGTTCTTGACGTACGCCTTCGCGGCAGCATACCGGCTAGGGATTACTCAGGCCGCAATCAAGCAGACGACGGGTATCCAGAATCTGGACACTGGTACCTTCTTTGCATCCCGGTGGGCTTACCCCGAAAGGGAGGAACAATCCCAAATTGCCGACTTTCTTGATGCTGAGATCGCCAAGGTCAATGGCATCTTGGCAAGGAAACGCCGCCTACTGGCACTCCTCAACGAGCGAGTCGACAGCCGCATCCTCCAACATGTAGGAGCTAGCCAGCTGGTTGATCCGGCGGCAGGCTTGCCCGCTTTGCCACTTCGCCGCCTCCTCGCCAAAGTAGTCAGACCCGCTGCCCCGGACGTAGGTGTCATCACCGCCTACAGGGATGGTCAAGTAACAGAACGAGGAGCTCGACGCGCCGAGGGTTACACACTTTCAGCTTCCACAGATCCACAGGGTCAATACGTAAAAGTTGGCGACGTCGTCGTTCATGGCCTTGATGGTTTTGCAGGAGCCATCGGCACCGCGGAGGCCGAGGGGAATTGCAGCCCTGTCTACCACGTGTGCCTTCCAGAGCGTTCCGGCGATGCCAGATTCCTTGGCAGGCTTCTTCGAATCTTGGCTCTACAAGGGTACCTCGGGAACTTCGCAACCAGCACCCGCGAAAGGGCCGTCGATTTCCGAAATTGGGATCTTTTCGGACGCATCCCAATCCCCGTGATACCGCCAGACGAACAGCGCGAAATCGGGCAGTGGATCGATCGCCTACGACCGCTAAATGAAGCGATTGAGCGGTCGGCCTCATTGGCTTCCGAACGCTCCCAAGCTCTTATAACCGCAGCAGTAACAGGCCAGTTCGACGTATCCACCGCCAGCGGTCGCAACGTAGCCGAAGGAGTCTCCGCATGAGCCCCGTGCACGACGAGTCCTCCTTCGGGTCTGCCATCGTCGCCGCCCTCTGCGAGCGAGGCTGGGGCGAGGCCAACCCGGAGGACTACCAGGCCGACCTCGGTCTGGACACCAACGAGCTGTTCACCTTCATCGGCGCGACCCAGCCCGACGAGTGGAACGAACTCCTCACCGTCTACGGCGGCAACCCCAACGAGGCGCAGCGCGGTTTCGCGCAGCGCCTCGACCGGGCCATCGCCGATGACGGTCTCCTCCACGTCCTGCGCAATGGCGTGAAGGACCGCGGGGTCCTGCTCCGCGTCGCCTACTTCAAGCCCAACCTCATCTCCGCCGACTCCGTCCTCGACGGCTACCGGGCCAACCGCCTCACCGTCGTCCGGGAGCTCCCCTACGCCACCAAGCAGGCTGACTGGGGCCACCGCCTCGACCTGACCCTGTTCCTCAACGGCATCCCCGTCGCCACCGCCGAGCTGAAGAACCCCCTCACCGGTCAGGGCGTCGAGCAGGCCAAGGAGCAGTACCGGACCGACCGCGATCCGACCGAGCTGATCTTCACGCGTCGCGTGATCGCGAACTTCGCGGTCGACCCGGACCTGGTCTTCGTCACGACCCAACTCCGCGGCAAGAGCACCCGGTTCCTGCCGTTCAACACCGGTTCGAACGGCCCCGGCCAGCCCGGCGGGGCCGGCAACCCGGCGCCTACGGCCCACGGCAAGTACGCCACCTCCTACCTCTGGGAAGAGGTCTGGCAGCGGGACAACTGGCTCGACCTCCTCCAGCGTTTCGTGCACCAGCAGAAGCACAAGACGCCCGGCGGCGGCACCACCAAGTCGACCATCTTCCCCCGCTTCCACCAGTGGGACGTGGTCCGCAAGCTCACCGCGCACGCGTCCGTCCACGGCGCCGGCCAGAACTATCTGGTCATGGCCTCCGCCGGCTCCGGCAAGTCGAACACCATCGGCTGGCTGGCCCACCGCCTCAGCGACCTGCACGCCCGCCGCGATCCGCACGTTCTGCGACCCGATGCCCTCGCCGACGGCCGCATCAAGCCCGGCGAACCCGTCTTCGACAAGGTCATCGTCATCACCGACCGCCGCGCACTGGACGCCCAGCTCTCGGCGACCGTCGGCAGCTTCTCGCAGACCGACGGCCTGGTCGTGAAGGTCGACGAGAAGCACGGATCGAAGAGCGAGCAGTTGGCCCGTGCCCTCTCCCGGGACACCGGGAAGATCGTCACGGTCACCCTGCACTCGTTCCCGGCGCTGCTGAACTACATCAAGAGCAACCCGACCGAGATCAAGGGCACCCGCTTCGCGATCATCGTCGACGAGGCGCACTCCTCCCAGTCCGGCGACGCCGCCACCGCCGTGAAGTCGGCCCTGCGCGACCTCGGCCTGGACGCCGACTCGGACGACGAGGGCGCGACCAAGGTCACCGTGGAGGACAAGCTGAAGGCGAAGGCGGTCGAGCGCTCCCAGGCCGCAAACCTCTCCTACTTCGCCTTCACGGCCACCCCCAAGTCGAAGACCCTCGAACTCTTCGGCACGGAAGGCGTGGAGAACGGCAAGACCGTCTACCGCCCCTTCCACACCTACTCCATGCGTCAGGCCATCGAGGAGGGCTTCATCCTCGACCCCCTGCGCAACTACGTCACCTACAACACCTACTGGAAGCTCGCGAACCTCAACCACGACGAGAAGGAGGTCGACCCCTCCAAGGCGAACAGCCTGCTCGCCCGGTTCGCGCTCATGCACGAGCACACGGTGTCCCAGCACGCCCAGGTGATCGTCGAGCACTTCGTCGCCCACACCCGCGCTCGGCTCGGTGGCCGGGCCAAGGCCATGGTGGTCACGGCGTCCCGCCACTCCGCCGTGCAGATGGCCCGTGCCATCCGCAGCTACATCGCCGATCGCGAGTACGACACCAAGTACCCGGACCTCGGCGTCCTGGTCGCCTTCTCCGGCTCCCTCACCATCGACGGCGAGGAGACCACCGAGAGCAAGGAGAACGGCGGTCTGTCGGAGAGCGCGCTGCCGAAGGCGTTCGGCTACACCCGCGCCGACGACAAGGCCGCGAAGGCCGGTGGCAAGGGCCAGCAGGAGTACCGGATCCTCGTCGTCGCCGAGAAGTACCAGACCGGCTTCGACCAGCCGCTCCTCACGACGATGTACGTCAACAAGACACTGACCGGCATCGCCGCCGTGCAGACGCTCTCGCGCCTCAACCGCACCGCCGACCGCAAGTCGCAGGCCGACCTGGCCGTCCTGGACTTCGTCAACGAGGCCGAGGACATCCAGGACGCGTTCCGCCCGTACTTCGAGGAGGCGCACACCCTGCCCTCCGACCCGAACCTCCTGTACACGGCCCAGAGTCGGGTCATGTCCGCGCCGATCATCTCGGAGCAGGACATGGACGCGTTCGTCGCCGCGTACTTCGAGGCCCAGGAGAAGGCCGGCGGCTCCCAGTCCAAGTGGGAGAAGCTGCACGCCGAGTTGTACCGGCTCCTCTCCCCCGCCGTCATCCGCTTCAGCACCCTCCTGGAGAGCGAGGAGGAAGACGACGTCGAGGCCGCCGAGGAGTTCCGGGCCAACCTCAACGACTACGTCCGCAAGTACGGCTTCCTCGCGCAGATCGTCCCCTACCAGGACGCCGACCTGGAGCGGCTGTACCTGTACGGGCGCTACCTGCTCAACCGGCTGCCCCGCCTCGCGGACGGCGGTGTCGACATAGGCGAGGTCGACCTCAGCCATCTGCGCGTCGAGAAGACCGGCGAGCACGACAAGTCCCTGCTCTCCGAAGGCCCCGCCGAACTCAAGGGGTTCGGCGACGGGGTCGGCGGCGGGAAGGACGCCGAGAAGTCGCTGCTGTCGGAGCTGATCGAGAAGTTCAACGCCAAGTTCGGCACGGAGTTCACCGAGGAGGACGTCCTCCCGGCCTTCAACGCGACGAAGAAGGACCCGAAGGTCCGGGCCGCCGCTCTCGTCAACGACGAGGAGAACTTCGGCGTCGTCTTCGACAAGAAGTTCGAGGAGAACATGATGGACCATGTCTCCACGATCGACACGCTCGGCAAGCGGTACTTCGGGACGGACCGGGACTTCAAGTCCAACCTCGACCGCAGTGCGCGCCGCGCGGCCTGGCGGATGATCCGCCGGGAGGAGGGGCTGGACGACTTCTGACAACCCCTGGGCCCGGCACCACTCGGTGCCGGGCCCAGGGCGCGTCTGCCGCCTCAGTCGCGCGTAGCCTGCCCCACGAACTCGGCCCACGCCTGCCGCCCGAGCGACAGGACAGGTCCGGCGGACTGTTTCGAGTCCCGAACCAGAACAGCGGCGGGAACAGTAGCGACCTCAACGCATTCACCGCCATTGCCGGTGCTGTAGCTGCTCTTGAACCACGCGACTTCGCCTTCGGACGGCTTGGTCCGCTGAGCGCTCATGTCTCTCCCATCAGTTCCACGATGAACGCTGACGACTCACTCGGGGTCAGCGCTTGTGACCGGAGAATGCCATAACGCGCTTCGAGCGTACGTACGCTCTTTGCGTCCGTGTGGAGGCGACTATGGTCCTGTACTTCGGCGTATGCGATCCGCTGTCCGTCAGTGGTGTCGATCAGAGTGAAGGGCCCCCCGAGCGCGCCGTGGTCGGAACGCGCGGTCGGCATGACCTGGATCTCCACGTTCCGTGACTGGCCGAGGGCGAGGATGTGCTCCAGCGTCTCACGTAGAACCTGAGCTCCGCCCAGCGGCCTTCTGAGTACCGCTTCCTCGATGACGAAGCTCATCAGCGGAGCCGGCCGACGGCTGAAGATCTCCTGTCGCTGCAGGCGCGCCTCAAGCCCTTGCTCGATCACCTCGTCGCTCAGCAGAGGCCGTTCCATGTGGAAGACGGCCCGGGCGTAGGACTCGGTCTGCAGCAGGCCAGGCACGGCGTATACGGCATAGACGCTCAGGGCAGACGCCTGTGCTTCCAGGCGCGCGGCATCCTGGAAGAAGACGGGGTATCGCGCCCGGGCCACCTCCCCCTTCAACGCCACCAACAACCCGCCCGCGTCCAGCACTTCGTCCGCCTGCTCGATGAACCGTGGCTGCGGAACCCGCCGTCCTTGCTCGTACGAGGCGATGGTGTCCGCCGAGTATCCGACCCGTCTGCCGAGTTCGGCCCGTTCCATGCCCGCCCGCGTCCGCAGCAGCTTCAACTGCCGCCCGAATGCGCCGATCAGACCCCTGGCAGGCTCGTCCTCAGTCCGCCGTTGCCCCGGCACCTCGGCGTCGACGCCGCTCTCCCTGTCGTCCAACACCGCACACCCCACTTCCCGCTCACGCGGCCGTACCGTCCCGTACACGGTGTGCGCCCGCGAGTACTCCCCACCGCGTCAGCGCGTCACCACTGGTCACGCTATGCCACGCCCAGCGACGCTGCGTACGTGAATCACACAGAACAACCCGCACCGGCGACCCCCACCCACGCCTGCTTCACCCTCCGCTTCAGCTCCACCCCACGCGGCGCGCGCCTGGCCCGTCGGCTCTGCGGGGAACGGCTCGACTCCTGGGGCGTGCCGTACGGCAGCGACGCCCACGACGTGCTGAGCCTGCTCGTCTCCGAGCTCGCCACCAACGCCGTCACCCACGGGCACGTGGCCGGCCGCGACTTCCGCGTCCACCTCCTCGCCCTCTCCGCGCCCGCCGCCGCATCCCTCACCGTCCGCGTGGAGGTCACCGACACGCGAGGCGAAAAACTTCCCGAGCCCGCTGCCGCCCCTGCCACCGAACCCTCCCCCTGCCCCGCCCGTACCGGCGGACGCGGTCTGCTCCTCGTCGAAGCCCTCGCCGATCGCTGGGGCTGCGCACCGCGCCCGGACGGCCCCGGCAAGACGGTCTGGGCCGAGTACACGGTGGACACGCCGACGCGATACGCCCCGTCCGCCGCGCCCTCGTAGGACCGGGCTGGACGCAGTGATCCCTCTCCGGGGAAACTGGCCGCGACTGACGAGGCTCGGTGGAACGAGCGAGCGCGAGTGCAGGACGCGGGGCGGGGACAGGTGCCGGACAGACCGATCGCGGGCCGCTACGAGCTGCTGGAGCGGCTCGGCAGCGGCGGCATGGGCGACGTGTGGCGGGGCTACGACGCGGTCCTGGACCGGCCCGTCGCCGTGAAGCGGATCCGGCCGGAGGCCGTCGCCGCCACGCCCCAACTGGCCGAGGAGCTCGAACGGCGCTTCCGCCGCGAGGCACGGATCACCGCCCGCATCCAGCACCCGGGCGTGCCGCAGGTGTACGACGCCGTCCTCGACAGCACCTACGAGCACCTGTTCCTCGTCATGGAACTGGTGGAGGGCGTCCCCCTCACCCGGTACGTGCACGAGGAGCGGCCCCTCCCGGTCAGCTGGGCTGTGGCGGTCGCCGCCCAGGTCGCCACCGTGCTGTCGTACGCGCACGACGTGCCCGTGGTGCACCGCGACCTCAAGCCGTCCAACATCCTGGTCGCGCGGGACGGCACGGTGAAGGTCCTCGACTTCGGCGTCGCGGCGATCCTGCAGACCGACGTCACCAGGCTGACGGCCTCCGGCCGGCCCCTCGGCACGCACCAGTACATGTCGCCCGAGCAGGTGCGCGGCACCCGGGTCACCCCGCGCACCGACCTCTACGCCCTCGGCTGCGTACTGCACGAACTCCTTTGCGGAAAGCCGCTGTTCAGTGCCCACAGCGACTTCGAGCTGATGGACCAGCACGTCCGGGCCGCGCCCACCCCGCTGCGGCGGCTGCGTGCCGACGTGCCGGAGGAGCTGGAGGCGCTGGTCCTGCACCTGCTCCGCAAGACCCCGGAGAGCCGGCCGGTGGATGTGCAGGAGGTGTACGAGCGGCTGATGCCCTTCCTGCCCGCGCCCGGGGAGTCCTCCGCCCTCGGGGAGGCCGGGCCGCTTGGGGCGCCGGACCCGACCGGGCTCTACCGCCGCCCCTACGCGCCCCGTGCCCGGGCCGAGAGCCGTCCCCGTGTCGCCCCGGACACGGCGGCGCCCGGTCAGGTCGCCGCGTACGTGGTCTCGCCGCCCGAACGGGAGCTGCTGCGGGCCCAGTTGCGGGAGGTCGACGAGCACTACATCGCCCTCATGGAGGAGGAGCGCTACACACAGGCCGCCGAGGTCGCGGGCGAGATGATCGAGCCGCTGGCGAGGGCCCTGGGCGCCGAGAACAAGGCCGTCCTGCGGCTGCGTCAGCGCCGGGCGGTCAGCCGGCAGCTGGCGGGCGACCACCGGGCGGCCCTGCCCGAGTTCGAGGCGCTGGCCGAGGCGTACGGCCGCATCAACGGTCCGACCAGCGAGGCCGCCCGCGACTGCCGCGCCCAGGCCGCACGCTGCCGTGGCGAACTCGGCCAGGTGACCGAGGCGCTGGCGGAGCTCCAGGGCGTCCTCGAGGTGGAGCGGGCCGTCGAGAGCGACGTCAGCGACGCGGCCGTGGAGCTGCGCCGTGACATCGGCATGCTGCTGCTGAGCCAGGGCAACCCGGAGGAGGCCCGGGCCTGTCTGGAGGCCCTGTACGAGGACGTCGTGCTCGTCCACGGCCCGCGCCACGACGTGGCCGTCGAGGCCGCGGAGATCCTGGCCATGCTCCGCCGGGAACTCGACGGCGAGTGACCGGCGGAGCCCGGCCGGAAAGCCGGGGAGTTCGTAGACCCGGCGCAGCGCCTCCTGGTCGGACACGGCGTCGAGGCGGAGCGAGTCGAAGGCGCTGTCGCTGGTGTCGAAGGCCCACTCCTGTTCCCGGCGGCCGCGTCCAGGGCGTACACGTTCTTGTCGTTGCTGCCGATGAATCGCTCCGCGCTTGGACCGGGCTACCGCGGTCGCCACGGCCACCGGCGGTGGCGCGGCCGTTGCGCTGGGGTGACACTCCGCAGTCCGGCGAGCAGTCGCCGCGCATCCTCCCGCGCGGCCCCGTGCGCCCCGGGGGCGTCCTCGGCGAGCCGCTCGCGCAGGGAGAGCGCCTCTTCCGCCGCGGCGACGGCCTCGTCCGTACGGCCGAGAGCGAGGTACGCGCGGGCGAGCGCGTCGAGGCTGCGGGCCAGGTGGGGCGCCTGTGCCGCGGCGTCTGTGCCGGTGGGCCGACGCAGGGCGGCGACGGAGCGTTCCAGCGGGTCCAGCGCGTCGGCCGGACGGCCGGTCAGCGCCTGGCAGAGGCCGAGGGTGTACAGAGATCTGGCCGCTGCGGCCGCGTGGGTCGCCGGATCGTCGGCGGCCAGGCGCTGCCAGAGGGCGGCCGTCTCTTCGGCGGCGACCAGCGCCTCCGGCCATCGGCGCAGCACCGTCAGGACAAGGCAGAGGTTGTTGAGGCAGCGGGCCAGTTCCGCTTCGTGCGCCGCGGGGTTGGCCTGTGCCAGCCGGCGGAGCATCGCCACCGCTCGCATCGCGGGCTCCAGCCCTTCGGCCGAACCTCCCGCCCGTACCCGGTTGATGCCCAGGTTCCCGAGCGCGGTGGCGAGCGGGCGCTCGTGGACCGCAGGGCATTCCTGCCAGAGCCGGCTCCGGATGGCCACGGCCGCCTCGGTCTGCGCCAGCGCTTCCGCCGGGCGGCCGGCCTCCGCCAGCCATTGGCCCCGGTTGTCCAGGGCCTGCGCCAGCATCGGCTCGAACCCGGTCGGGTTGGTTTCGGCCAGCCGCCGCAGCACGGCGATCTCCTGCTCGTTCGTGGCCAGGGCCTCATCCCACCTGCCGGCTTCCGCCAGGTCGACGCTGAGGCCGGACAGTGAGGCTGCGAGCCCGCGTTCGTGCGCCGCGGGGTTGCTGCGGGCCAGGCGGGATTGAATGTCGACCGCTTCGCCCGAGGCAGCCAGAGCCTCCGCCCAGCGGCCGAGCGCGGCGAGGTCGCGGGCGAGGTTGACGAGGATGTCGGCGAGATCGGGTTCGTGGGCCTCGGGGTGGACGGCGGCGAGTCGGCGCCGGATGGCCAGGGACTCCGCCGTCGACTCCAGGGCCTCGGCGCGGCGGCCCTCGTCAGCCAGCCACGCACCGAGGTTGTGCAGAGCAGTGGCGAGGCGGTGTTCGTGCTGCTCCGGATCCGCCTTGGCCACCGGGCGCAGCAGATCCACGGCCTCGACCAGAGCTTGTCCGGCCTCGGCGCGGCGGCCGGTTTCGGCCAGCCAGAGGCCGAGATTGCCGAGTGCTGCCGGCAGGCCGGTCTTGTCGGGAGTGAAATCGGCCCAGCTCCGCCAGAGGGACACCGCGCGTTCGCTCGCTGCGAGGGCCTCCGTGGTCCGTCCCGTACGCCAGAGGTAGTTGCCGAGGCCGTTCAGGGCGTCTGCCAAGTTGATTTCGAAGGCGGTCCGCACCGTGGCCGCGGCCGCCTCCCAGTCCTCCACCGCCCGTTCCATCGCTGCGACGGCCAGGTCGTACTGTCCGGCGTGCGAGTGACGGACGGCGGTCTCGGAGCGGATCAGCGCCCGCAGCACCGGCCGCTGCGACTCGTCTTCCAGCGGCGTTTCGACGATGACCCGCTCGCCGAGACGGGCCGTCAGCGCGGCCATCCCCACGTCCAGGTCGACGTGGCGGCGCTTGGGAAAGTGCTCGGCGATGGCTTGGCCCAGCGGGGTGCCCAGCCGGTCGAGGCGGGCGATGCCGACCAGTGCGGCGCTTCCGCCGTCGACCGCGAGCCGGGGATCCTCGTGCAGCAGCGGCTGCAGGTGTCCGGACACGACGTGCGGCCAGCGCTCGGCAGCGGCGGCCAGGAAAGTGACCGCCCGCGGGGTCCAGGCCGGGGCGGCGCCGTCGCCGTCACGGCCGAGGAGGGTTCGTACGGCATCCGCCGCCCAGGGCGAGGGCGGATAGTCGGCGCGATGACCTGGGAGGGTGAGAGCGATGAAATCCTCGGCGAGGCGGTCGGGGTACAACGGCTCCAGAACCGGCACGCCGGCCGCAGGGCCTGCGCCCTTTCGGGCGTACGGGCCCGGTGCGCCATCCGGCGGGTAGCAGACGGCGTGGTCGCCGCAGGCCTGTTCGGCAGGGCCGATGCCGAGTGATACGAGTACGGCGGTACCGGCGGAGCGGGGGAGCGGGCCGGTGAGCGCCGCCACGAAGACGACGTGGCGCATCACCTCCGGCGCGGTCCGGAACGTGCGCTTCACCGGGCCCAGCTCGTGGGTGCCGTCGCCGAACAGCCGGGCCCAGTGGGCGTGCTCGCGGTCCAGCAGGTACGTCGTCAGGCCCGCCGCGGCCCCCTCGGGCGGCGGGCGGCCCACGGCGTGGGCGTCGACGGCGACCAGCGCGGCCATGTGAACGGTCAGCGTGAGGCCGAAGTCAGGGTGGTCCAGACCGCTCGGGACCGGGACGGCCGCCGGGTTGCCGAGCCCGTAGCGGGCTGCGAAGGCGCGGCGCGCCGCGTCGAACATCAGTCGGCGGTCTCCGCCCCCCTCGTCCGGCTCCAACGGCTGCAGGTACCGGGTGGAGGTGCCCGCCTGCTGGTTGGTGAGGGAGGCCCGCAGAGCCGGCCATGCGTCCGCGGTACGGGCGAGCAGCAGCACCCTGGCCCGCACCCCGGACTGGTGCAGGAGCGCGTTGCTCAGCAGCCATGCCAGGTGGGTCTGGGGCCAGCGGTCGGCGTAGTCGACGATCAGTAGCATTCCGGCTGCCCCGTCCGCGCGGAGATCCTGGCTGCCGGGCGGCGGCAGCACACTGCCCGGTCCGTGGGTAGCCGTGATCACCTTCCAGCCGGCATCGACGGCCTCGGCGGCGAAGCGGGCTGCGAGCCGGGACTTGCCCTGCCCGCCCGGGCCGTGCAGCCAGCGGGCTGCGAGCCGGGGCCCGTCACGGCACCAGCGGTGCAGATCGGCGAGCTCGCCCTGCCGACCGGTGAACTCAACTACGGCGAAGCGGGCGTTGAGCATCCGGCTCGGCAGCTCACGGAGGAACTCCGGATCAGTGTTCGGAGCCGGACGCCACTCCTCCAGTACATAGAGCGGCAGCCCGTCGCCGAAGACGTGGACGGAGGCGCCCACCACCCCGTATGCGAAGCCGCCGACAGCCGTGACGTTCTGCTGGACGGACGGCGGCACCGCGGGCTGCCCGGCCCCGGCCCCGCCCTCCTCACCCACGGTCTGCCTGCGCGGCTTCGCCGGCCGCCGGCGTGGCGGGACCTCCGTGGTAGTGGATGTCACCGCCCTGGACGCCGAATGCGGTGCCCTGGCCGTGGGCGGTGACCTGCTGCACCCACCGGGGCTCGCCCTGCGGCAGGGCCGGACGTATCTCGTCCAGGAGAGCACGCAGTTCGTCTGCGGCGGCCGGGTTCTCGCGGAGGAAGGCGACCAGTCTGCGGTTCCAGACCGGCACGAGTTCCCGTCGCACGCCGGGACTGTCAGCCTCGCTCAGGACCAGCTCGGCGTCGGCGTCCAACTGGTGCTCGACGGTCGCCTGCCGGGGTGGCTCACCCCGTCCGAGGAGCCTGGCGGTGCCGGTCCGGGCCGCTTCCCAGGCATCGGTGGCCATTGCGGCTACCACGGTGGTGGCACCGGACAAGGCGAGGGCGGCAAGGGTCTGGTCCAGCACCGGATCTCCTCCACGTCGAAGGCACGGACGGCATCGGGCGGCCGGAGCGGGCAAGTCCGGCCCCGGCGGCAACTGCGGCCGGCCAACACCGCCCCTCCCACTCCTGCGTCTCCGTCAGGACAACGCTCGGGGAAGCGGAAAGGATCCCCCTGGCCGCGGCCCGCACGGCCCCACGGCCCCACGGCTTCGTCATCTTCGAGGTTCACCTGGTAGTAGCCGCCGTATTGGCTTTGTTCACGAGATCGGGTTCTGGCGCACATTCCGTTTGCGCCGTGAGGCACTGCTGGTTCGAGTGGAGGTGGAAGACCGTGCGCCACGAGGCGCTGTGATCCGCGTGCGGGTGTGAGACCCGCACCGCCGTCCCGTCGCAGCGGGACGGCAGAAGCAGGGGGCAGCTGGGCCCGGCGAGTCGGCCGGATCTGGTGGAGAGCAGCCCCGACAACGACGGGACGCACCGGAACTACCGGACGGTGCGGGTCCGGCAAGCGAGACGGGAAGGTGGACGCGAGGAACCAGCGGTGTAAAGCCCCTCAAGACCTCCGCCAGCTCAAACCCGGTGGATCTGGGCTGGATCGCGGTGCGCACTGCCCGTACGGGCAGGAACTCCTGGATCGGATTGATCTTGCCGGTCGGGAGGCCACGGTGAAGGACTGCGGCGTAACCGTGGCGATGCCGCAGGGGCAAAGCTGGCCGCCTCACCCGACGAGCGGATCACAGTGAACGTGGGAACCATCCCGAAGCTCTCGTTTCGGCGCGCCTTCCAGGCGCGTCGGGCGGGAAGGCGCGACGTCCGCCGATGGCCCGGGGTGGGGCGGAGGGCTGGTAGTAGTCCGCGGGCGGGAAAGCCGTCCACATGGCGAAGCAGCCCAGCGGATTCGCGTAGTTGAGGAACTGCAAGGGACGGAGACGCTGGTGAATACCGGTGAGCTGTGGCCCGACCCCGATGGGGCCTGGCTGCGGGTACGACGGATGCAGACCAAGCTGCACCGATGGGCGGTCGATGATCCCGACCGCAGGTTCGATGATCTCTACAACCTCGTCCATCACCCCGACTTCCTCACCGTTGCGTGGGAGCGGGTGAGGGGCAACAAGGGGGCGCGCACCGCCGGCGTGGACCGGGTCATCCCGGCCTTCATCGCCGACGACGCCGACATCGTGGCCTTCCTGAGGAACACGCGGGAGCAGTTGAAGGCCCGCACGTTCACTCCGCTGCCGGTGCGGGAGCGCATGATCCCCAAGCCGGGCAGCGGAGGAAAGCTCAGGAGACTGGGGATTCCCACCGCGATGGACAGGCTCGTGCAAGCCTCGCTCGTGCTGGTCCTGGAACCGATCTTCGAGGCGTCCTTCAAGCCGGTCAGCTACGGCTTTCGCCCCGAACGACGGGCCCATGACGCCATCGCCGAGGTGCACCATTTCGGCTCCAAGGGATACCACTGGGTGCTGGATGCGGACATCGAGGCGTGCTTCGACAACATCGCGCACTCCGCTCTGTTGGAGCGGATGCGCCGACGAGTCGGAGACAAGCGGGTTCTTGCCCTGGTCAAGGCATTCCTGAAGGCGGGCATCATGTCTGCCGACGGTGAGACCAGGGACACGAACACCGGTACGCCCCAAGGCGGCATTGCCTCACCGCTGTTGGCGAACATCGCCCTCTCGGCGCTGGACGAACACTTCTGTGCCAAGTGGGACGCTCACGGCAGCGGTGGCAGGCGAACGGCACACCGCCGACGCGGAGGCGCCACATACCGGATCGTCCGCTACGCGGACGATTTTCTGATCATGGTGTGTGGCACCCGAGCTCACGCGGACGCGCTGTGGGAGGAGGTCTCGGCTGTGCTCGCCCCATTGGGGCTCCGCCTGTCCCAGGCCAAGACCCGTGTCTGTCACCTCGACGAGGGGCTGGACTTTCTCGGCTTCCGCATCCAGCGGAGACGCAAGAAGGGCACCAGCGAGTACTACGTCTACACCTATCCGTCGAAGAAGGCGCTGGCCTCCATCACGGGCAAGGTGCGGGCGGTGACGAACAAGAGAGGTCAGCGCACCCTCGCCGACTTGCTCCGCCAACTCAACTCGGCGGTGCGGGGGTGGTGTTACTACTTCCGGTTCGGGTCGTCCACAGCCACGTTCCACTATCTCGACGACTTTTGCTGGCGTCGGGTGACCTTGTGGTTGAGGAAGCAGCACCCGGGGATCGACTGGAGGACTCTGCGGCGCCGCTATCTGACCGGGGAACCCGGCTGGCGGCCCGAGGAGGACGGGATCACGTTGTTCGTCCCGCAGCGGGTGAAGGTGACCCGTTATCGCTGGCGCGGATACAGCATCCCAACACCATGGGCGAAAGCCACGACGGCGTGAGCCGCGCGGTCCAGCGGGAGTCCGTGGAGCGCCGGATGCGGTGAGAGCCGCATGTCCGGTGCGGAGGGCGGGCCGGGGAAACGGGCTGGTCACAAGACCATTACCGCGCCCCGGTCCGACCCCTACTGCACCAACCCGCTGTCGCAGCAGTCGGGTTGAAGCTGAGGGCAGCCTGATCCGGGGGATGCCGGGGAGGGCGGGAGCAGCCCTGACAACGCCGGGACGTGTCCAGTACTGCCAGAAGGGGCAGCACTGGTTGTCAGCCGTCGCCGTGACGCTCGGTGGCAACCCGATGTCACCCGGGTTCTCTACTGCACGTGGTGGTACCAGCGTCGGTGCACCGCGGGTTCGACGCACAGCACGGCGGCGCCTGCGATCGTGCCGACCAGCAGGGCGGACCCACCGCCGCCGTTGAGGACCGCGCCGAGGCAGGCGGCGGCAAGGGCGAGCGGGCGCAGCAGGGTCAGCGGGCCGAGACCGATGACCATCGCGAGGGTGCCGGCGCGGAACGGCAGGACGAAGTAGGCGGCGAGCGAAAGCAGTACGGCGGTGGCGTAGACGGTGAGCGGAAGCAGGTAGCCGAGGCCGCCGGCAGTCAGAGTGCCGTAGGTCCGTGCCTGGTCGCGTGTGGTCAGCAGCAGAAGGGCGGCGGTCAGCGTGGGGGCGAGCAGCAGGACGGCCCCGACGGTCAACCCGCGCAGGACGGCTCGGGTGGTGGCCCGCTGTTTGCGGATGCGGGCGTCGCTGCCGGCATAGGCGCGGAAGCCGCTGAACGCTGCGTCGACCAGACCGAGGAGTATGAGCGGTATGGCGGGCGTCATCGGGTGGTCTCGGCGAGGTGCTCCGGGCCGACCATGCGGCGTGCGTCCCGCCCGAGGGCTCGGCGAAGCGGCGCCTCCAGTTGCGGACGCACTCCGATGATCGGGCGCAACGTGGCGCAGAACGGGTTCACCGCGCCGCGCGGCTCGTACAGCAGTGCGCGGATGCCGGGTGCCGCGGCGGCGCGCAGCAGTGTCTCGTCGCTGTGCGCGCGCCGTGCGGAGACGACGCCGTCGTGGCGGCCGAGCGGGTTGCGCATCCGGGCACGGTGGAAGATCCAGGCGCCGATGGGCGCGAGACGGGTTGCGGCGATGTCGAAGTGGCAGAAGGCATGCGCCGGTGAGGCGGCCTGGGCCTGGAAGAACTCAGCCAGGGCGGGACCACGGAAATGGTGCAGCACGCCGGTGGAGACGTAAACGGTCGCGGCCTCCGGCAGGTCGAAGGCATTTCCGTGGACGAAACGGCAGTTGAGCCCTTCTGCCTGGGCAAGGCGGTCCGCCTCGCCGACCAGCGTGGCGTCGAGGTCGACCCCGACCAGCTCGACGTCCGCGCCGAGGGCGTTGGTGGTCGCCAGCCAGCGGACCAGGTAGCCCAGGCCGCAACCGACGTCGACCAGGCGGTACGGCCCGGGCTGCCCGGTGGTCGACCGAATCGCGGTGAAGAGCGGGCCGAGCAGGTGGACCAGCCGTTCGCCGATCCGCAGCTCCTCGCTCAGGCGCTGGAGCTCGGTGTGCACGCTGATCAGCAGGCGGTCCACGGCGTGCGGGTCGAGTACACCGTCCTGGTCCGTGGGCAGCCCGGCCACGATCCGGGCCGCGCGCTTGTCTCCGCTCTCGCGGAGCTGCTGGATCACCTCGGCGCGCCGGACCGGGAGCCGGTGGCCGCTGTGTGGTTCCACCGCCGTGATCAGGTCGGAAATCTCAACAAGCTGGTGCACAAGGCAGAACCCTACGGCCCAGGGCTGATGCGTTCTCAGGCTGCGAGATGAAGCAAGTCGAGCGCGTGCTCGGGCCGTGACCGGTAGTGGTCGGCGGCAGCGGTGCGAAGGCGGGGATCTCGTTGCTTTTGGCCTCGACCTGGTGCCGGGCGATGACGGCCTGGGGCTCGTGCAGGACGGCGGCGAGCAGGTGCACGGCGGTGCCGTCGGTGCGGCTGCCCCGCATGGTCTTGCTGTCCACGGCCCGCCCGGTCAGGGCGGGTGTGGGTTCCTCGACGGGGTCGGTGGCCAGGCGGGCGAGCCAGGCGCCCACGGCGTCGTCGAGGGCATCGCCGTCGAGGCGGTACAGCAGTAGGCCCAGGGTGGTGGCGACCGGGGTGGACGCCGCGATCCCGAGACGCCTGCGCAGGTCAGGACCGCTGTCGGCGGCGAAGCGGGCGATGCAGGCCGGCGAGGTCGCGCCGCTGAGCACGGCGACTGCGCACAGGGCGAGCAGGACGCCGAGGCGGTAGCGGCGCCCCCCGGACGCGGCGCGGGTCCGGCACTTGGTCCAGGACCTCGGCCGGGGTGGGCAGTTCGGGCAGGTCCGCAGGTGGGCAGGGCAGCACGGCGCCTTCGAAGTGGCGCACGAGGATGCGTATCGGGGAAGACGGCACGCGAACGCGACCCCTGTTCATGATCTTCGGCTTCGACAACCTTGATCATCAGGAGTCGCGTTCGTTGTTTCCAGTCGGGCCAATCGGCCGCAGCCCGCACCATCGGGGCGAACCGCTCATCTCGTCACCTGAGAACACATCCGCCCTGCCCCAGGACGTCGTGCTTGTTCCTGGAATCCGAGTTGAGCGCAACATCGCTCTCGGAAAGGAACGTTTCTGGACGTCTCGCGGGAAGGTCTCCTCCCAGGAGCGAATCGCCGTAGAGCGGGCTTTGAGGCACGCTGGCGCACGGTTCTCCTCTCTTGAACGTGTGGCAGATCTCAGCACCAGCGAGCAGCGACTCGTGCAGATCGCCCAGCAGCTACTGAGTCCAGGCGGCGTGCTCCTCCTCGACGAGCCGACAGCGGTTCTCTCCGAGCCAGACTCTGAACGTCTGCTCGAAACCGTTAGCGACCTGCACGACCACGGTAAGGCGATTCTCTACATCAGCCACCGACTCAATGAGATACTTAGGATATCCGATCGGATCACGGTACTTCGCGACGGCAAGACCGTTCGCACCTATACCCGCGGCGAAGTGACCCGCAGTGAATTGGTTGAAGCGATGGCCAGGCGGCGCAGTAACCCTGGACCCCGGCCGTCCGAAGTGCACCGAGAGGCGACCCCAGGTCACGAGCTACTAAGAGCCCGGGACGTTCAGTGCGAAGGCGCTTCGGTCGACGAGTTCACCGCACGCGTCGGCCAGATTGTCGGGATCACCGGAATCCAGGGATCTGGCTGCAGCGAGTTTGCTCACACCCTGTCGAGCTGGATTCCGTGCACTGGATCCGTGGAGGTCGACGGCCAGTCCCTCACCCCGGGATCGGTCCGTTCGGCGAGAGCCGCTGGCGTCGCTCTCGTTCCCGCTGAAAGAGCAGCCACCATTGTGCGAAGCGCGACGGTTCGACAAAATGTTGTGCTCTCGTCGACCAGGAAGCGGCAGCACTTTGGCACCCGCGCACGCTTCGGATTTCGAAGTTATGGCGCGGAGCGAGCTACCACAGCCCGGTACGTCGCCAGTCTTCAAATCCACCCGGCGAACAGCGAAGCTAGGACCGGGTCCCCCAGTGGTGGCAACCAGCAGAGGGTAGCCCTCGCGAGGTTGCTTGAAAGCGAGGCGCGCGTCATGATTGTGGAGGAGCCCACTCAGGGGATCGACGTCAACGCGAAGCAGGAGATTCTCGCCCTCTTGCGTGATATTGCGAACCGCGATGACAGCACGGTTATCGTCGCGATCTCTGAGTTTGACGAAGTGCTCGAGCTAGCAGACGAGATCCACGTAATGAGGCTCGGCAAGAGAGTTGCGAGCTACCTGCCCGAAGAAACTGATTGCAACACCATTCCTCACGACGCACTGCCGTAAGAACCAAGAGAAAGGATACTCGCAATGACTGTGGAACGTCGAAACCCCGAGGGCGTGTACGTGCGAAAACTACCGTCGATTGACGGTCCAATCTACAGCCAGGTGACCAGCGCGATTGTCAAGCGCTCGATCCACGTGTCTGGAACCCTTCCGTTCGACGCTCACCAGGTTCTGGTTGGCGAGAATGACGTCGCGGCCCAGACGCGGTGCATTCTTGAGCACATCGAGCGCTCGCTGGCCGAGTTCGGCGCAACGCCGGCTGATGTGGTTCGCACCAAGACCTACGTGACCGACATGGCGTCCTACCTTGAGCTCGGCCTGCCGGAGTGGGTCAAGTTCTTCGGTAAAAACCCGCCCGCGTCAACCACGGTGGGTGTGACCGAGTTCGCTGACTCTCGGTGCTTCGTTCAAATCGAGGCGTATGCGGAGCTTGACACCTAAGCATTGCGGGTGCCGGATAATCATCCGCCCTGGTCAAGCGGCGTGTCAGGGCGGATGTGTTCTCAGGTGACGAGATGAGCGGTTCGCCCCGATGGTGCGGGCTGCGGCCGATTGGCCCGACTGGAAACAACGAACGCGACTCCTGATGATCAAGGTTGTCGAAGCCGAAGATCATGAACAGGGGTCGCGTTCGCGTGCCGTCTTCCCCGATACGCATCCTCGTGCGCCACTTCGAAGGCGCCGTGCTGCCCTGCCCACCTGCGGACCTGCCCGAACTGCCCACCCCGGCCGAGGTCCTGGACCAAGTGCCGGACCCGCGCCGCGTCCGGGGGGCGCCGCTACCGCCTCGGCGTCCTGCTCGCCCTGTGCGCAGTCGCCGTGCTCAGCGGCGCGACCTCGCCGGCCTGCATCGCCCGCTTCGCCGCCGACAGCGGTCCTGACCTGCGCAGGCGTCTCGGGATCGCGGCGTCCACCCCGGTCGCCACCACCCTGGGCCGACTGCTGTACCGCCTCGACGGCGATGCCCTCGACGACGCCGTGGGCGCCGGGCGGAGTGTGCAGCGCTGCCCACCGGGCCCCCGGGAGGCCGGCGCCGCCGGCCCTCCGACGGCCCAGGCGCGCCGCCACTGATAGGCGGACTTCGGTGTCACCCGCAGCAGCTCGGCGACCTCCGGCGCACTGGCCCCGGCCGCGAACAGCTCGGCGGCCCGCAGGCGCAGCGCCTCGCGTCGCGCGCGCTCCTGGGCGGTCATCCCTCCGCTGTCTGCTGTTCGTCGCCTGCACCCGGGCCCGGGACGGCCTGTACGTCTCGTGGACCGGGCAGCCGAGCCCGTTCCTGGTGGAGGCCGGCTGCGGGGTGGGGTAGTCGGCACAGCCTGCTCGCCACCCTTGAATCAAGCGCACGCGAGCAAACCGAAGCGGTTTGACAACGCTTTCGCCTGCATGGGAAGGTGTAGTCGCTTCAGCTCGTGGAGGGCGGTGCGACGAAGGGCGTCGTGGCGCCAAGGGGTGGACGGGCGGTAGCGAGGGGGATGCGGCTTCAACCGCCCACAGTCTTGCCGGGGATGCCGGCGACCGGAATCCTTCTCCTGCCCGCAGCAGTGCGGGACGCTCCCGGGGGGGCGCTCGCGGAAGGGGTATGTGATGGCCGACGAGAAGACTCCTGATGAGGGAGCGGCCGAGAAGGCCGGGCGGTGGATCGCCAATCTCGCGGAGAAGGTCATGGTGAACGGCGTGGGGCCGATCACGGGGTCGGTGACCTGGGCCGAGGACCGTCTCTCGAAACGGCAGGGTGCCGCTTACAGGGCACCTGATGACGATGAGCGCCGTTCTCCCGGGGATATGAAGGACGACATCGACGCGGTCATCTCCCGCCTCATCAAGGAGTCCGTGGCCGCGGCCGGGACTCAGGGGTTCGTCACCGGGCTCGGAGGTCTGCTCACCGCGGGCGTGACGATCCCTGCGAACGTGGCCGCGTCCCTCGCCATCAACATGCGGATGGCCGGTTCCATCGCGCACCTTCGGGGATGGGACATCCGTGATCCGCACGTGCGGACCGTTGTGATGATGCTCGCGATCGGGATGAGCGCGCAGAACGTCCTGGCGGCCTTCGGGGTGAAGGTCGGTCAGAAGCTCGGCGAGCAGCTGATCAAGAAGATCCCGATGGCAGTGCTCCATGCGATCAACAAGAAGGCCGGGTTCCACCTCGTCGCGAAGTTCGGAACCAAGCGCGCCGCGATCACGCTCGCCAAGGGAATCCCGATCCTGGGAGGCATTGTCGGAGGCGCTGTGGACGCAGGAGCGACCGCTGTCATCGGACGGGCCACGGACAAGGCCTTGCGCGGCGACACCCTGCGGACCGAGGAACTGGAGTAACGAAGAAGCGAACCAGGTGGACGAGCGCTCGTCCGTTCCTCGCTGCGCATGGGGGAGCAGCGGGAGGACTTCCGGCGCCACCTGCGCTCGTCGCCGCCTGGCCTTCTCAGACCTCCCCGCCGCCGACACCACGCGTGGCCGCGCCGACGGTCGCGTCCGCCTTCACCGACTGGGTCCGCTTCGTCGTCGCCTCCGGTCTCCCGTGGTGGCGGAGGTTGCCCGCGGGCTTCCCGCACTGGAACCGGGTCTCCAAGCCCTTCGCCCCTGGCGCTAGTCCCAGGTTGTGTCCTTGAACAATCGCCGCGTCAACTCCGGCTACGGCAGCCCACTTCGACCGGAATTGTCCTCAAAGCTTCGGGCGGACTCGATGTGAACGGGACCGGAGCGCCGGTCTCGCACCGCGGCGGCCTCACCCCGACCGAGGACGACCTCCGTGCCGGAGGGCCGGCCTTCGCCCTCGGCGACTGACGACACGCCGGCCATCTCGGGTTCGAGCGGCAGAGGGCCCTTCTCCTCGGGTACTGACCGGCCCCCGGACCGGACAACCTCCGGGGTGGTCGAGGCGCTTTGCGAGCTGAGGGGTTGGCGGACTGATGGCTTGTCGGCGAAACGGTTCTGGTAGATGTTTCCACTGGGTACGGGCGTTTCGCCCGTAGCGGTGCCGGGGAGCGCCGCGGGGAAGGACGCACATGAGTACCACCACAGGTGAGGAAGTCATCGCCCTCGAGCAGAAGGCGGTGGACCACGCGTACGACTGCTACGAGGCGCGGTTGGCCGAGATGAGCGGGAGCTCCGCCGCCATGGCCTCGGCGAGCGGCAAGGACAGCATCGCCGTCCGCAAGGCGATGGAGGCGCGGGCCGAGGCGTACAGGGGACTCGGCAACGAGGCGCTGGTCTTCGCGCGGGTTGACGCCCCGGAGGAGCCGGGACGGGAGCCCCGCCCCTGGTACATCGGCCGCCGCAGTGTGCTGGACTCGGAGCGGGAGCCGGTGGTGCTGCTGTGGACCAGCCCGCTGGCGGACAGATGGACCAAGGCGCTGCCCGAGAAGCCGGGGGACGTGGTCCTGCGCCGACGGCTGCAGTGCGCACGGCGTGTTGTCGAGGGCTACGTCGACGAGATCGCCGTCACCCGGCCCGCCCTCGACCGTCCCTCCACCTCTCCAGATCCCGTCCGCACTCCCACGCGGATTCCGAAGCCGCGGCCGGCGGCCGACGACCGCGCCGAGGTGGAAAGGCCGCAGGAGTCGGACGTGGCCGATCCGTCGGCACCGGCCCCCGAATCCGCCTCGGACTTGGTCCCGGAAGAGGTCGCCGAGCCCGGTGGCTCGCGGCCCGGGCGGCGCACGCCGGCCCCCACGCCGGGTGACGTGGCGCGTATCCGGCGGCGCAAGCCGCTACAGCCGGACGAGTTGCTGCTGCGCGAGCTGCAGCGTTCGCGCAGCGGCCGGATGCGGGACATCGTCGAGACGATCCGCCGCGACCAGATGGACCTGGTGACGGGTTCCCCGACCGACGTTCTCGTCGTGCAGGGCGGCCCGGGCACCGGCAAGTCCGCGATCGGTCTGCACCGGGTCACCTGGCTGGTCAACAACGAGCACTTCAAGGCTCAGGACATCCTCGTCATCGGCCCTCACCAGCGGTTCCTGGACTATGTCGGCCAGGTGCTGCCCACCCTCGGCACAAGGGACGTCAACGCCGTCCAGCTGTCCCGTCTCTGGGACGCCGACACGCCTGGCACCGATACCGCGCAGGCGCGCCGGGTGAAGTCGGACGAGCGAATGGCGGCCGTGCTGCGCAACCGCGTCGAGAGCGACTTCCGCCCCGAGGCCCTCGACGACCTCACCGCTGCCCCCGCCTTCGAGGGTGACGAGCCCGCCGTCACGGTCACCGCCGCCGGCACGACCTTGCGCGTCCCACGCTCCCAGGTCCTCGGCCTCCTCACCGCCGCCCAGGACGGCGGCGGCCCGTACCGGCAGCGCCGGGACCGCTTCCGCACCCTGTTCGTCGACCTCCTCCTGCGCGAGCTCACGGACGTCGCTCCGCGCCGCGGCCAGTCGCCCACCATCCGCAGGGAGTTCGAGCGCAACCGCCGGGTGGAACGGCTCGTCGAACGGATCTGGCCGTCCCCGAGCGCCAGGGAGGCCCTGCGCAGCCTGTACGACTCTCCCGACCTGCTCCGGTCCTGCGCCGACGGCATCCTCGACGAGAACGAACAGGCCGTCCTGCACCGGCCCCGCGCCGCCACCGCCGATGCCGAGCCCTGGACCCTCGACGACCACGTCTGCCTCGAGGAGCTTGAATTCCTCATCAGCGGCGAAGTCCCGCCGCGCTACGGGCACATCGTCGTCGACGAGGCCCAGGACCTCACGCCCATGCAGGCACGCGCCCTGCGCCGCCGCTGCGCGGCCGGGGGCTCGATGACCGTTCTCGGCGACCTCGCCCAAGCCACCGGCCCGCACACCCACACGAGCTGGGAGCGCCTCGGCACGCTCCTGTCCGACCACGGCGACTGGCACGTCGCCGAGCTCACCACCAGTTACCGCGTACCCGCGGAGATCATGGAGTTCGTCGCCCCGCTCGCCCGCGCGGTCGCCCCCGATCTCCCCTACCCGCAGGCGGTGCGCGAGGCGGGCGAGGACGCGGTACGGACCGTGGCGACCGAGCCGTGGAAGCTCCTCGAGGACACCGTCACCCACGTGACGCGCCTCGTCGGTTCCAGCGACGACGGGAACAACCTGCGCTCCATCGCCGTCATCGTCCCCGACGACTCCACCTGGCTGGACGAGATCACCCGCCTCCTCGACCAGAGCGAGGACCTCACCGGCCCCCGTCGCAAGGCGGTCTCGGTGCTGGCCGCCGCGCAGGCCAAGGGCATGGAGTACGACCACGTCCTGGTCCTGGAGCCGGCCACCGTCGCCGCCCGCGGTCCGGCCGGCCTGCGCCAGCTCTACATCGCCCTCACCCGCAGCACGCAGACCCTGACCGTGCTGCACACCGCACCGCTCCCGGAGGCCCTCACGGACACCGTCCACTCCCCTGTCCCCGCCGGTATCCCCAGCTCCTCTCCCGCCGAGGCCCGGCCGGACGACGAGGCCGCCGTCCCGGAGATCGGCACGGACGTCCGGGTGAAGGTCGTCGGTCCCGGCCCGGGCGGCCGCTACAAGGTGACCGCCCTCGCCCCGGCCCTCGACCGCCCGATGATGCTCACGGTCCGACACGGCTCCACCCCGCCCCGCACCGGCGACGAGCTGGACTGCTGGGTGTTCGCCAACGAGACCAACCAAACCGTGCTCACCACCGACCAGCGTGGCCGTCTGCCGATCTCGCCCACCATGGCGCCCCGGTATGTCGCGGCCCTGGGCGTACTCGACGAGCTGATGTCGGCCACAGGCGGCGAGCCGCAGGACGCCCGCGCCCGCCTCGCCGAGCTGAAGGGCATGGCCAACCGCATCCTCCGCCGCGACCAGGCGGACTGGGTGGACGTACGACGCGTCCTCGGATCGCCCGACAGGCAACGGTTGAGCGTCCTGCGCGATCTCGCCGCCGGCACCCATCGAGCGCTCAAGGACGGCACTCTGGACATCGCCGCCCTCCGGGACCAGCTCTCCGGCTCCGGCTGGGCCGACGCCCTCCTCGATGCACGCGACACCCTCCGCGCCCGCATGGACGACGCCACACCCACCGCCCCGGAAAAGGCACCCAGCACCGCTCCCGCTCCCGAGCGGAAGCCCGAGCCGAAGGAAACCGAACCCGTGCCCACCTCCGGACCAGCGATCGCCGCGCCCGCCACCACCTCCGAGACCGTGGAGCAGTCCGCCCTGCTCCAGGCGCTGGAGGCCTGGGCCACGGCCGACCGCACCTGCAAGAAGCACGAGGCGGTCCGCCACGCCCTGAAGGCGGCCCTGTTGTGGGCGGACCTCGAGCCGGTGGACTCCCCGGTCGTCGACGTCAGTTGCGACACCGACCAGGGCCTGCGCCTGTACGAGGTCCTGGGCGCCGGCCGTTCGGCCTACCAGGACCTGCGCGAGGGAGCGACCCGCCTCCTCGAGATCAACCACACGCTGCCGACCTCCGCCACCGGCCTCTACCTCGTCCTGTGCGAACCCCCGGCCGAGGACTGGGCCGCCGAAGCCGTCCGCGACATCTTCACCGTGCACGTCCTGTGGCGCACCCCGGACGGCTGGGACGGCGAGGTCGTCGGCACGGCGCTCTGAGGGTGATCGCTCCATCCCCTTCCGACAGCGCCGACATGCCGGGGAACATCGGCGCATGAAGTGGCGCGGGTGAGTCAGGCCGTCGCGTACGAACAGCCGTCACCCGTCGCCGGCATCAACCTCCGGTCGCTTCGGCGCCGTTACTCAGGAGACACAAGCCCCGTACGGAGTACCGGCGGGTCGACCGAAAAGGCACGGCATGCAGATTTCGCAGATCCTGTACAAGATCGACTCCGGGGACATCGCCCTTCCGGAGTTCCAGCGCGGCTACGTCTGGACCCGTGACCAGGTTCGCGCGTTCTTCCAGTCGCTGTACCGCGGCTATCCGATCGGGGGGTTCCTCACCTGGAGCACCAAGGCCGACAGCGCGAGCACCCGCGGGGGCGGCCCGGAGAAGGACGGCACCGTACAACTGCTGCTCGACGGTCAGCAGCGGGTGACCACCCTCTACGGCGTCACCCAGGGACGCTCACCTCGCTTCTTCGAGGGCAACCAGGCGGTACTGACCGGGCTGTACTTCCATCTGGAGACCGAGACCTTCGAGTTCTACGCCCCGGCCAAGATGAAGGACAACCCTCTGTGGGTCGACGTCACCGCCCTCTTCCAGAACAACCTTGGCACGCTGCTGCCCTCCATCACCACGCTGGCCGGAAGTGACGGGTCCCTGGTGGCGGCCTACATCGAGCGCCTGAACCGAATCACCCAGATCAAGGACCGCAACATCCACATCGAGGAGGTCACCGGTAAGGACATGACCATCGATGTCGTCGTGGAGATCTTCAACCGCGTCAACTCCGGTGGCACCAAGCTCTCCAAGGGCGATCTCGCGCTGGCAGCGATCTGCGCGTCCTGGCCCGACGCCCGCCCGACCATGAACACCGCTCTGAAGAACTGGTCGGACGCCGGTTTCACCTTCAAGCTGGACTGGCTGCTCCGCAGCGTCAACGCCGTCCTGACCGGTGAGGCCCAGTTCTCCAAGCTGGGCGACGTCGAGGTGCCGGAGTTCCAGACCGGACTGAAACAGACCATCGAGTCCATCAGCTACCTGCTCAACGCTCTCGGCGGCCGCCTGGGCCTCGACCACGGGCGGGTACTGAACGGCCGGGCCGCCTTTCCCGTCATGAGCCGTCTGCTGCACCACCATTCCGGCAAGTTCCCCGACGCCATGACCCGCGACCGGCTCTTCTACTGGTTCATCCACAGCTTCCTCTGGGGCCGGCACACCGGCGCCACGGAGACCGCCCTCAACCAGGACCTCGAGGCGGTCGACGCCGGCGGGGTCGACCGGCTGATCGAGACTCTGCGGCAGGCCCGCGGCGGCCGACTGGAGGTCCGGCCCGACGACTTCCAGGGTTCCAGCATGGGATCCCGTTTCTACCCGCTGCTCTACATGCTGTCCCGGGTCCACGGGGCACAGGACCTGGGAAGCGGGGTCCCGCTGAAGGACGGCATGCTCGGAAAGCTCAGCTCCCTCCAGGTGCACCACATCTTCCCCAAGACCCTGCTCTACAAGCACGGCTACAGCAGGGCCGAAGTCAACGCAGTCGCCAACTTCTGCTTCCTCACCCAGGACACGAACCTGCAGATCAGCGCCAAACGGCCGGAGGACTACCTGCCGGAGATCGCCCAGAAGGTTCCGGGTGCCCTTGAATCGCAGTGGATCCCCACCGACCCGGAGCTGTGGCGCATCGACGCCTACCGCTCGTTCCTCGCCGCCCGACGCGAACTCCTCGCCGAGGCTTCGAACAGGTTCCTCACCAAACTGCTCGAGGGACCGTCTCCCGTCGGTCTGGCCGCACCCGCCCACGCCACGGTCCTCAGGTCGGCCGCCGCTCCGGCACCCGCCGCTGCCACGGACGAGGACATGCCCGGCCTGGCCCAGCTGCTGGAGGACCTGCGGCGGCGGGGCTTCGCCGAGCCCGAACTGGACAGCGAGGTGACCAACCTGGTCCACGGCAGCCCCGTCCTCGTGGCCACCGCGTTCTGGCCCCAGGGCCTGCAGGAGGAGGTGGGCGACCCCGTGGTCCTCGTCCCGGAAACCACCCCGGACGAGCAGGCCGCCCTGGAGGCGAGTGACTACCGCGTCTTCCACAGCGTGGACTCCATGCGGCGCTACGTCGGCAACATTCACGCAGACCAGGCGGCGTGACAACGGCGGGGTTCACGACCGCAGATCGTTGGGTCAGGGCGTGGCCACGTGATCCGGGCAGGCCGCCGCACACCGGCCAACCGGACGCCCCTGCCACGCTTCCCCTTCCATGGATGCGGCGTCAGTAATGGCAGTTTGTCGCGGTTCGCACCTCGGCGATGGTGGCATCGGCCACAGCTCTTGTTCACTCATTTCCTTCGCGCAGCGTCTGGGGGAGGTGCGCGCGGTCCTGGGCGTGGAGCAAGACCTCACGCCCGCATCCTGCGGACCCTGCCGGTGACGACCGGCCGAGATCGTTCCGCCGACGCCACGGCCATGAAGCGTTGGAGCAACTCTTCGACGAAGCAGAGATCATTCCGACCGATCCGTTCAGAGCCTCTGTCGTCCGAGTTTTCGTCCGCACCACACTGGTGGTCCCAGAACAGACCCACCTCGCCCGCCACCGGGCCGCCCTCACTGCCGGGGTCGACCCCGCCATCGTCACCCAGTGGATCAACGAAGCCCAGAACGACAAACGAACCGCCCTGGCGAAGCTCGAGGAAACCGAGGCGCAGCCGAGCAGCGCGCCGAAGAAGGAGAAGCCACTCGCCAAGAAGGAGATCATCGAGCTCGCGAAGAACCTCCACGAGGTCGCACAGCGCCTCCAGAGCGCCGATCCGAGCACGAAGGCCTCACTCTACGAAGCCCTCGGCATCACCATCAGCTACGAAAACGCCACGAGGACCGCGACCGTCAGGTCGAGGTCCTCGTTTCCGTGTCGTCACGGTGGGTGTCCGAGGGGGGACTTGAACCCCCACGCCCGATAAAGGGCACTAGCACCTCAAGCTAGCGCGTCTGCCATTCCGCCACCCGGACCAGGTGTCTGTCGCCTGGGCGGGGGTGTTCCCCGCGGCGACACGAGAACAATACCAAGGTTTGGGGGTGGCTTTCACCTGCGTATCCGCCCCCGGGAGGGGTCCCCGGGGCCCTCCCGGGAGCGGAAACGGAGTGTGATCAGGCGGGTACCGTCAGGGCATGCCCCCCGTTGTCCGTGATGCCCGTGCGGTGTTACTTGCGGCGCAGGGCGGCCATGTTCTTGTAGCCGATCCGCGCGTGTTCCAGGGACTGGGCCGGGTCGGTGGAGCTCGGGGCGTTGTCCTGTTCGACCATCGGGTTGTGGTAGTTGGGGTGGCCCACGCGGGAGAAGAACGTCGTGTAGTCGATGACCCCCGTGCCGAAGGGGACCATGTCGTAGCCCTGGCCGTTGGTGGTGTTGACGACGCCGTCCTTGGCGTGGAAGAGCGGGTAGCGCTTGTGGTGGCGGGTGACCAGGCCCGCCGGGTCGAAGATGTTCTCGCGGACGGCACCGTCGTGGGCGGTGTAGGTGCGGAACTTGTACTGGGCCACGTGCGCCCAGTAGATGTCCATCTCCAGCCAGACCAGCTTGGGGTCGGTGACGGACAGGAAGTACTCCAGCTTGCGGATGCCGGAGCTGCGGGTCGGGCGGCCCTGGGCGTCGAGCGGGCCGCCGTCGAGCAGGAAGCCGTACGCCGCGTCGTGGTTGTGGGTGTAGAGCTTGATCCCGGCTCTGCGGGCGATCTCGCCCATGGCGTTCCACTTGTCGGCGGCCACGTCCCAGTCGGCCCTGTAGGAGCTGCCGGTGGGGTCACCGCCGGTGCCCATGTGCTCCATGCCGAGGATGTTCGCGATCTCCAGGTGCTTCTTGAAGGTGTCCAGGTCCGCGGTCGTCAGGGGCCAGGACGGCGGGATGAAGCCGTGGTTGCCCTGCGCGCGCAGCCCGTACTCGTCCAGCCAGCCGCGCAGCAGCCGGGCGCCCTCGACGCTCTCCAGGCTCGCCCCGCCGGGCGCGTTGCGGTGCTGGCCGTAGCCGGCGAACTCGACCTGCCGGTAGCCGAAGCGGGCCAGCTGCTCGAACACGGCGCGGAAGCCGGAGGGCAGGTTGGTGGAGAGCGGGTCGCGGCCGGTCGCGTCGCGGACCGTGTAGAGGATGATGCCGCGCTTGTCCTCGGGGACGAGCAGGTGGCCCTTGGCCTTGCCGTTCGACTCGGCGGGCGCCGCCTGCACGGGGGCCGCGCCGAGGACCGGGGCGGCGATCGCGCCGGCCGCGACGGCGGTGCAGGTGCCGAGGAAGCCGCGGCGGCCTATGCCGAGGCTGCGGCGCAGCTGGTCGTCGGTGCCGTGGTCGGTTGCCTGGATGTCGTTCACGGGTGCCTCTTTTCGGACGGGTGCTCGGGTCCGCCGAGACCGGCGAGCTGGAGAAGGAGTGACTTCACGTCGGTGGCCGCGATGCGGTCGCCGACGGCGCGGGGGGTGGAGCAGATGAGGAGCGGACCGTCGTCGTCGCTCCTGGGGAGGCGGCCGTGGCTGCCGCGGATGGGGGACGCATCGAGGGGGACGACCGCCATGCGGTAGCGCAGGCCGAGTTTCTTGCGGGCCAGGGCGGTGGCCGCCTTGACCTTGACGTAGGGGTCGAGCGGGTCCATGAACAGTTCGACCGGGTCGTAGCCGGGTTTGCGGTGGATCTCGACCAGCTGGGCGAAGTCGGGCGCGCGGTCGTCGTCGAGCCAGTAGTAGTACGTGAACCAGGCGTCCGGCTCGGCGACGGCGACGAGTTCGCCGGAGCGCGGGTGGTCGAGGTGGTGGGCCTTCTTGCCCTCGTCGTCGAGGAGCTGGTCGATGCCGGGCAGGCCGTCGAGGGCGGCCCGGGTGGCGTCCAGGTCCTCGGGGCGGCGTACGTAGACGTGGGCGATCTGGTGGTCGGCGACGGCGAAGGCGCGGGAGGCCATCGGGTCGAGGTACTCCATGCCGTCCTGGGTGTGCACCTCGAGCAGGCCGGCCTCGCGCAGGGCGCGGTTGATGTGGACGGGGCGGTCGGCGCGGGTGATGCCGTACTCGGACAGCGCGACGACGGTACGGCCCTCGGCGCGGGCGTCGTCCAGGAGGGGCGCCATGGCCGTGTCCAGGTCGGCGGCCGCCCGCAGGGAGCGGGGGTCGTCGGGGCCGTGGCGCTGCAGGTCGTAGTCGAGGTGCGGGAGGTAGCAGAGCGTCAGGTCGGGGCGGCGGGTGCGGTTGATGTGGCGGGTGGCGTCGATGATCCACTGGCTGGAGACGAGATCGGCTCCCGGGCCCCAGAAGTGGAAGAGGGGGAAGGTGCCGAACTTCTCGGTGAGTTCGTCGTGCAGGGACGGCGGACGGGTGTAGCAGTCGGGTTCCTTGCGGCCGTCGGCGTAGTAGACGGGACGCGGGGTGACGGTGATGTCGGTGTCGGCGCCCATGGCGTACCACCAGCAGATGTTGGCGACCGTGTAGCCGGGGTGGGCGCGGCGGGCGGCGTCCCACAGCTTGTCGCCGGCGACGAGGCCGTTGTGCTGCCGCCACAGCAGGACCTCGCCGAGTTCGCGGAAGTACCAGCCGTTGCCGACGATGCCGTGCTCGGAGGGCAGGGCGCCGGTCAGGAAGGTGGACTGGGCGGCGCAGGTGACGGCGGGCAGGACGGTGCCGAGCGGCGCGTGGGAGCCGGACCGGGCGAGGGACTTGAGGTGGGGCATGTGGTCGAGGAGCCGGGGGGTGAGGCCGACCACGTCCAGGACGAGCAGGGGCGTCGGTCCCTTGGGTCGGCTCATGGCAGCTCCTTCAGGCCGAGGTCGGTCAGCAGGTCGCGGGCGAGGGCGAGTTCGGCGGCGATGCCGTCGGCGAGCTGCGCGCGGGCGCGGGGGCGCAGCTCGGGCGGGAGTGCCTGCCAGGTGTACGTCTCGACCTCGAGGTGGCGGGTGAGCGGGTGGGGGCCGCCGACCAGCCGGGTCAGGGCGGCCTTCAGGACCGGGAGGGTGGAGGTGAGGGGTGGGGCGGGGGCCGCGTGCAGGGGGACGTGGAAGTGGGCGCGCCAGGGTGCGGCGTCGGGGAGCACGTCACTGCCGAGTGCTTCTCCCAGGTCGTCGGTGCCGTGCGGGCCGGTGGCGATGGGGGCCCCTCCCGCTCGAACGGAGTTGAGAGTGGGGGACGTGCGGGTCTGGTGCAGGAAGCGGGGTTCGTCGAAGGCGGCGAGAGCCTCGCGAACCTCGGGCAGGTGGGGGTGTTCGGCGTGCAGCGCGGCGGAGAGCTGGGACTTGACGACCGGGACGCGGGCCTCGGTGAGGGCGTCGAGGGCTGTCACCGGATCCTCGAAGGAGGTGGCGAGGTGGCAGGTGTCGACGCAGATGCCGATGCGGTAGTGGGCGATCGCGGTCAGCGGCGCGATGGCGTCGTGCGTGGTCTCCACGGTGCAGCCGGGTTCCGGCTCCAGGCCGACGCGGATGGAGCGGCCGGTCAACTCCTCGATGGAGTCCAGGCGTTCGGCCAGCGTGCGCAGGGCGGTGCGGGCCTGCTCGGCGCGTGCGTCGTCGTACGCGGTGCGCCAGGCCAGGGGCAGGGTGGAGATGCTGCCCTCGGTGACGTCGTCCGGGAGGAGGCCGGCGAGGACGCGGGCGAGGGCGGTGGTGTGGTCGAGGCGTTCGGGGTCGGCCCAGTCGGGCTTGTAGACGCGGTACTTGACCTCTTCGGCGCCGAATCCCTCGTACGGGAAGCCGTTGAGGGTGACGACCTCCAGGCCGTGCCGGTCGAGTTCGGTGCGCAGGCCGCGCAGCGCGGACGGGTCGGAGTCGAGCGTGTGGGCGGCGTCGCGGGCGAGCCAGAGGCCGATGCCCAGGCGGTCCCGGCCGAGGCGGCGGCGTACGGGCTCGCAGTGGTCGCGGAGCTGGGCGAGGACGCCGTCGAGGGTTTCGGCGGGGTGGACGTTGGTGCAGTAGGCGAGGTGGACGGTGGAGCCGTCGGGGTGGCGGAAGCGCATCGTTCACTCCCCGCCGCGCAGGATGCTGTTGCCCTCGTGCGTGGCGCCGGTCGCGGCGACGCCGAGGTCCAGCCTGCCGCTGAGGCCGTAGAAGGCGACGGGGTTGCGCCACAGCACGAGGTCCACGTCGTCCTCGGTGAAGCCCTCGGCGAGCATCAGGTCGCCGACCTTGCGGGTCTTGAGGGGGTCGCTTCTGCCCCAGTCCGCCGCGGAGTTGACCAGCACCTTCTCGGTGCCGTGGGCGCGCAGGATCGCGACCATCCGCTGCTCGTCCATCTTGGTGTCGGGGTAGACGGAGAAGCCGAGCCAGCAGCCGCTTTCCTTGGCCTCCTCGACGGTGGTCTCGTTGAGGTGGTCGACCAGGACGCGGTCCATGGGCAGCGCCGACTCCTTCACCACGTCGAGGGTGCGGCGCAGGCCGGCGAGCTTGTCGCGGTGCGGGGTGTGGACGAGGGCGGGCAGTCCGTGGTCGGCGGCGAGCTGCAACTGGGCGGCCACGGCCTTGTCCTCGGCCGGTGTCATCGAGTCGTAGCCGATCTCGCCGACGGCGACGACCTGGTCCTTGACGAGGTAGCGGGGCAGTTCGTCGAGGACGGGCAGGCAGCGCGGGTCGTTGGCCTCCTTGGGGTTCAGGGCGATGGTGCAGTGGTGGGCGATGCCGTACTGGGCGGCGCGGAAGGGCTCCCAGCCGATCAGGGAGTCGAAGTAGTCGAGGAAGGAGGCGGGCGAGGTGCGGGGCTGGCCGAGCCAGAAGGCGGGTTCCACGACGGCTCGGACGCCGGCGGCGTACATGGCCTCGTAGTCGTCGGTGGTCCTGGACGTCATGTGGATGTGGGGGTCGAAGATACGCATCAGGACTCCTTGCCGTGGGGGTCGACCGGGCCGTGCGGCGTGGTCTCGGACCCGGGCTCGGGCTCGGTCTCGGACCCGGGCTCGGGCTCGGACCCGGGCTCGGGCTCGGACCCGGGCTCGGTCAGGGTCAGTACGCGGTGCAGGTCCTCGGGGACCGGGCGGCCGGCGGCGGTGCGTTCGGCCGCGTAGTCGCCGAGCATGCGGGCGAGTTCGGCATCGCCGCGGGCGCGGCGGGCCAGGTCCGCGACACTGTCGACGGGTACGCCGGTGAACAGGCACTTCAGGACGGCGTGCCGCCACGGGTGGGGTGCCAGGTGCCGGGCGGCGTACGGTCCTGTGGCGGCGGCGAGCAGCCGGGTGTCGTTGGTGCGCAGGGCGTCCTCGACGAGCGGCACCGCGTCCGGGCCGGGCACGAGGTGCGGCAGGGCGTGCAGCACGGCGCGACGCTCGTCGGCGGTGCCCTGGCGGTAGACCCGGGTGAGGGCGTCCAGGTCGGCGTGGGCCGCGTGCAGGATGAGGACGCGGGCGGCGTCGGCGTGGGCGGCACCGCAGCGGCGGCCCGCCTCGGCCAGGCGCAACTCCCATACGGAAATGGGGCCGTGGCCGCCGGGATGCGTGGCGGCCTCGTCCAGCGCCTGGTCGAGCCAGGCCCGGGCGGCCGGGGGCAGGCGGGCGGCCAGAACGGCGTGCAGCTCGTCCACGGGGGTGAGGGCGAGGGCGGTGCCGGCCGCGGGGGTGCCCGTAGGGTCCTGCGGGTGGGTCATCGGGTGCTCCCTTCAGCGGTGGCCGCCTGGCGGAGAAAGGGCAGGGAGAGTTCGGCGAAGTGGGGGCCGGCGTGGGAGTGGCGGGGCAGTTCCACGACGGTCAGGCCCTGGTAGCCGGTGGCGGCCAGGGCCTCCAGGACCGGCGGGAAGTCGATCTCGCCGTCTCCGAAGGGCAGGTGTTCGTGGACGCCGCGGCGCATGTCCTCGATCTGGACGTGCCGCAGCCAGGGCGCGGCGGCGCGGACGCAGTCGGCGGGCGGGAGCGGTTCGAGACACTGGCAGTGGCCGATGTCGAGGGTCAGGCCGAGGCGTTCGGGGTCGCCGAGGAGGCGGCGCAGGTGGTGGAAGTCGGCGAGGGTGGCGAGGAGGTGACCTGGTTCGGGTTCCACGGCGAGGGGGACGCCGGCGGCGCCGGCCGCGTCCAGGACGGGGCTCAGGGACTCCGCCAGCCGCTTCCACGCCGTGTCCTCGTCGGTGCCGGGCGGGGTGATGCCGCTGAAGCAGTGCACGGCGTGGGCGCCCAGGTCGGCGGCGACCCGTACGGCCCGGAGCAGCAGGTTGGCGCGCCGGGCGCGGTCCCCGGGGTCGGCGTCCAGGAGGGAGGGGCCGTGTTTGCGGCGCGGGTCGAGCACGTAGCGGGCGCCCGTCTCCACGGTGACCTCCAGGCCGAGCGCGTCCAGCCGGTGCGCGATGCGGCGGGTGCGGGTGGCGAGGTCGGGGGCGAGCGGGTCGAGGTGCATGTGGTCGAGGGTCAGTCCTACGCCGTCGTAGCCGAGGTCGGCGAGCAGGGCGAGGGCGTCGTCGAGGCGGAGGTCGGCGAGGCCGTTGGTGCCGTAGCCGAAGCGGAGGGCTGCGGGGGCGGAGCTCACGTCACGCTCACCTTTCTCGCGAACCTGCGGGCCAGGGGGGCCAGGGCCACCGTGAACAGGGCCGTTGCCGGTGCGCCCGCGCGGGCGGACAGCGCGGCCTGGAGGGGGACCATGGCGCGGATGCCGCCGCCGACGGCGCGCTGGGTGAGCGGCGGCGAGGGGTTGAGGACGGCGTGGGCGAGGGGGCGGGCGGCGGTGGCGGCGTAGCCGAGCGCGAGGGCCGCGCGGAGTACACCGCCGGGCGGTGCGGGGGTGGGGCCCGGCAGACCGAGGGGGGCTGCTCCGCCTCGGTCCGCCGGGGGTCGGAGGGCGACGGCAGGCGGGGCGAGTGCGTACGCGACGCAGGAGGTGACCGCGAGGGCCGCGAGCGGGGCGGCGGTGGAGCCGCCCTGGGTCTCGCGGCGGGAGACGGCGGTGACGGCCAGGGTGTGGGCGCCGAGGGCGGCGGCGGACGGTACGGCGTTTCGGACCCGGCCGCCGCTCGCGGCGGCGCCGAGCACGAGGTCGAGGCTCCGGGCCGCCGCCATCGCCGGCGGCCCGGCCCAGCTCCGCTTCAGCCCGAGGTCGTAGGCCCAGACCGTGGCGGCGAGCGGGACGGCGACGGTGAGCGCGGGCCGGCCGGCGCGGGCGGCGAGCGCGAGGCCCAGGGCGGTGAGCGCGCCGGCCGCGGCGAGGGCGGCGCCGGGGGCGATCCGCCCGGACGGGAGCGGCCGGTGCGGGCGCTCCACGGCGTCCTCGGCGCGGTCCGCCCAGTCGTTGAGCGCCATGCCCGCCTGGTAGAGGCACAGGGACGAGCCGATGGCGAGGAGGGTACGGGCCCCGGGGGCGCGTCCGGCTGCCGCGGCCCCGGCGAGGGCGTCGCCGGGGACGGTGAACAGGGCGGGCAGCCGCAGCAGTTCGGCCCAGTCGGCGGGGGCGCCGAGGGCGGGACGGCGGGGCGGGCGGACGGTGCGGGTGGGCACGGGGGGCGGAGGGGCCGAGCCGGCGGCGGCAGGGGCGGGCGGGTCCGCCGCTGCCGCCGGGCCGCTCGGGGCGGAGGGCAGGGCCGAGGGCGTGGCGGGAGTGGCCGCCGGGGCGGTGGAAGCGACGGGTTCGGCATCCGTCCGCCTGGGCCGGGAAGTCCCCTCCGACGCGTCGGCCGCCCGCGGCCGTCCGGCGGACGCGGCGGCTGCCACCGCCTGTCCGGCGGAGCCCGCGGGCGCGGCGCTCTCCCCCGCCGGGTCGGCCGGATCCGCGGACCGGGCACCCGTCTCCGTCCCGTGCTCCGCCTCCGGTGACGGCGCCGGGTGGTCGTGGCTCTCCCCGCGGTGCGGGCGGCCACGGGCCGCGGGTCCGCGCGCTCCGACGACGGCGGCGACGGTCACCGCCAGGGCGAGGGCCGTCAGGCCGCGGCGGGTCATCGCGGGTCCCTCAGCCGTCGGCCGAAGTCCAGCAGCGCCGCGTACTGCTCCCCCAGCGCGGCGGAGGCGCCCGGGTCGGGATCCTTGAAGTAGAAGGCGAGTTCGGGGCGCGGTCCGGTCAGTCCGCGTTCGTGGGCGCGGGCCAGCAGCCGGACCAGGTCGAGGACCAGGGGCGCGGCGAGCGCCGAATCGCATCCCTGCCAGGTGGTCTGGAGGGTCATCCGGGAGCCGAGGAAACCGT
This sequence comes from Streptomyces sp. JNUCC 63, assembly GCF_054366325.1. Classification (NCBI taxonomy): domain Bacteria; kingdom Bacillati; phylum Actinomycetota; class Actinomycetes; order Kitasatosporales; family Streptomycetaceae; genus Streptomyces; species Streptomyces sp. JNUCC 63. Next base: position 1,405,638 of record NZ_CM135963.1, read on the forward strand.
CGAAGGCGATGTGGTCCCAGGCGGTCTTCCAGTCGCCGAGCGCGGGCACGTCGTCGATGTGCACCTCGCCCTGGGGAACCGTGCCGAGGGTGTCCGCGAGGACCCGTTCCTTGCCGGAGTTCTTCGCTGCGGCGGCGGCGGGGTCGGCGAGGGCGGCGCCGTCCCCACCGCCGAGGAGGTTCGTACCGGACCAGGCCAGCACCCTCAGCGCACGCTGCGCGAACATCGGGCCGAGCACGGACCGCAGCAGGGTCTGCCCCGTCTTGCCGTCGCGGCCCGCGTACGGCAGGGCGGCGGCCCGGGCCTCGGCGGCGAGCGCGGGGTGGTGCAAGCCGGTCGACGGGGTGAAGTTGACGTACGGGCAGCCCGCGCGCAGGGCTGCCGCCGCGTACAGCGAGCTGGCGGGCAGGGCAGCGCCCTCGGGGGCCGGTTCGGTGGAGGCGACGTTGACGACGACGGTGCGGGCGAGGCCGTGGCGGTGGGTGAAGTCGCGGATGTCGCCGGCGAGGGTGTCGATGAGGGCGTCCTCGCTCCGGGTGTCGCCGGGCAGCGGCCCGCCGGGTCTGATCTCCTCGTCGGCGGCGGCCAGTTCACCGCGGACGGCGGAGGGCAGGCCGTACGGCAGGACGCCGCCGGCGGCGAGGGTCTCGGCGCGTTTGGGCAGGGGGCAGTCCACGGTGTCGTGCCCGCCGAAGACCAGGGACGACAGTGCGGGCAGGCCGCTCGCGGTGAAGGGCTCGGTCTCGGTGACGAGGCCGGTGGCGGGGTGCAGTCCGGCGGCGACGGCGGCGCATCCGGTGATGGCGGTGGTGGCGACGGAGCCTCGCGCGCCGATCAGCCAGACACCGGTGCGGGAGGGGGAAGCGGAAGGTTCGGCGGACATGGGCAGCCTCCTTGTCGTACGCGAACCGGAAGCCGGACGGGTGGGTCGGGTGCCGGGTGCGGACCGGGACCGGGACCGGGTGCCGGCGGGCGCCGGGCCGGGCCTGGACCTGGCTTTCGGCCGGGCGGGCACCGGACCCGGAAGCCGGGCCGGTGCCAGAGCCGGGGCCGGGGCCCAGCCCGGAGCCCGGACGGAATCCGGACCGGAATCCGGTGCGGGCCGCAAGCCGGGTGCCAGGTGCCGGGGGCGGACCGCAACCGGGTGCCAGGTGCCGGGGGCGGACCGCAACCGGGTGCCGGGGGCCGGGGGCGGATCGGGTACCGGGCGAAGTCCGGGTCCCGTGCCGCACCCGGCCGGGGACGTGCGGCGCGTACGCCTCGGCGGCCGGCCGGGTCGGGAGCGGCGGGCGGGAGTCCGGCGTCTCCCGCCCGCCGCCGTTCTAGGCGCCCTTGTCGGGCAGTTCCTTGATCTGGATGTTGCGGAACGACACGTGGTCGGACGGGCCGTGGTTCTGGAGTCCGATGTAGCCGTTCTTCATCCGCTCCGGGTCCTTGTTGGTGAAGTCGTTGATCTTGACTCCGTTGAGGAACACCTGGATGCGTTGGCCCTCGACGCGGATCTCGTAGCTGTTCCACTGCCCCGGCGGACGCAGCGCGGCGTCACGTGCCTTGATGTCCGCCGACTGGAAGGAGTAGATGGATCCGGTGGTCCGGTCCGGCGCGTCGGTCGCGTCGATCTGGATCTCGTAGCCCTTGTTCACCGCCGACCAGGGGTCGTCGGAGGCGGGGAAGCCCACGAAGACACCGGAGTTGTCGTCGCCCTGCATCTTCCAGTCCAGCTTCAGGGAGTAGGACTTGAACTCCTTGGCCTGGTACCAGAGCAGACCCATGCCGCCCTCGGAGTGCAGTGCGCCATCCTTGACGGTGAAGCCGCCCGGTCCGGCCTGCTTCCAGCCGTCGAGGGTGTGGCCGTTGAACAGGTCCCGGTAGCCGGTGCGCGGCTTGCAGTCCGCCTTCTCCTGGCCGGTGGCGTACTTCAGGCCGCCGAGCAGGTGGCTGCGGAAGCCGTCCTCGGCGTAGGACTCCTTGGTGTGGCCCATGCCGGTGTAGAAGGAGCGGCCGCCCTGGTAGGCGTGGCACCAGGCGATCGGGTGGTCGCCCTTCATCCTGCCGCCCTGGTAGGTGGTCTCGTCCAGGGTGGCCAGGACGCGGACGTCGTCACGCGGGTTGGAGCGGTAGTCGTACCACTCGTCGGTGCGGTCCCACGCGTCGTCGAGGTCCTTGGTGGCCGGGTGGTCGTGCTCGGGTACCCGGACGGTGGCCTTCTGGATCTGCGGGTGCGAGTTGAAGTAGGCGCCGACCAGGCCGCCGTAGAACGGCCAGTCGTACTCGGTGTCGGCGGCCGCGTGGACTCCCATGTAACCGCCGCCGCCGGCGATGTACTTCTCGAACGCCTGCTTCTGGTCGGCGTCGAGGACGGTGCCGGTGGTGGAGAGGAAGACGACGGCGTCGTAGCGGGCGAGGTTGGCGGTGGTGAACTGCTTCGCCTCCTCGGTGGCGTCGACGGTGATGCCGCTCTGCCCGCCGAGGTCCTTCAGGGTCTGGACACCGGTGCCGATGGAGTCGTGGCGGAAGCCGGCCGTCTTGGAGAAGACGAGGACGCGCTTGGCGTTCTTCGCGGGCTTCTTGTCCGAGATCACGAAGTCGTCGAGGTCGTAGAGCGCTCCGTCGCCGCCCTTGAAGACCAGGTACAGCTCGGTGGTCTTCTTCGGGAGCTTGCTGAGCGGGATGTCGATGTTCTGGAAGGTCTCCCAGCTGCCGGTCACCGGGACGATCCCGGAGCCGTGCAGGGTGCCGTTCGGCCCTCCGGTGCGGACCTCGAGGTAGCCGCCGGCGCCGCCGGAGGAGACCCGGGCGGTGAGCGTCTGGGCACCCTCGAGGTTGTAGGGCTTGAAGGAGATCCAGTCGCCGTTGTCGATGTCGCCGACGGTCTTGCCGCCGTGGGCCTGGGTCTTGTCGTAGGTGCGGATGCCGCTCTGGCTGCCGAAGTGCTCGGCCTGCCGGTGGCGGGGCTGGAGCACGACCTGGGCGTGGGTGGTCAGCGAGGCCTGGCCGCCACCGCCGTTGTCGGTGTACTCGGCGTCGAGGACCCCGAAGATGTTGGCGTTCGGGTCGTGCTCGCCGTCGGCCGGCACGGTCATGGTGCCCTCGCAGCCGTTGGCCGAGGTGATCGGGTGACCGTGGCTGTCGTGGCCGAGGATGTAGCGGACGGTGACCTTGGAGCAGTCGATCTTCTTGTCCTCGGGGTCGGTGACCTTCACCTTGAACGGGATGGTGTCGCCGAACTCGAACAGGGCGCCGTCGGCCGGGGTCTGGAAGGTGACGGTGGGCGCGGTGTTGCCGACGACCACGTGGACGTTGGCGGTGGCGGTGTAGCCGGTCGAGTCCGTCACGGTGACGGTGGCGGTGTACGTGCCGTTGGCGCGGTACGTGTGCTTCGGCGACTCGCCGGTGCCGGTGGTGCCGTCACCGAAGTCCCAGCTGTAGGTGAGCGCGTCGCCGTCGGCGTCCTTGCCGGTCGCGGAGAAGGACACCTTCAGGGGCGCCTTGCCGGAGGTCCTGTCCGAGGTGGCGGTCACGGTCGGCGCGTGGCCGTTGGTGACGTTCTCGATGCGGTAGAGCGCGGAGTTCTCGTCGCCGCCGAACCAGGACAGGCCGTAGTCCAGGACGTACAGGGCGCCGTCCGGGCCGAAGGCCATGTCCATCACCTGGGTCCCGGACCAGGGGAACGGGTTGATGGACCGGACGGTGCCGTCGTCGTCGTGCACGATCCGCTTGATCCAGCGGCGGCCGTACTCACCGGCGAAGAAGTCCCCGTCGTAGGACTCGGGGAACTTGGCGGCGGAGTTCAGGTCGGGGTCGTAGCGGTAGACCGGGCCGCCCATCGGGGATTCGGAGCCGTTGCCGAACTCGGGGACCGAACCGCCGTCGTAGTCGATCCAGGCCGGCTCGGCCGGCGGGAGGTCGACCAGGCCGGTGTTGTTCGGCGAGGTGTTCTTCGGTGCCGAGCAGTCGAAGGCCGCGCCGGACTGCTTGGTGGCGAAGTCGTACTTGACGTACGCCTCGTTCTTGCCGACGCAGTAGGGCCAGCCGTAGTTGCCGGGCTTCGTCACGCGGTTGAACTCGACCATGCCGGAGGGGCCGCGGGTGGGGCTGGCGGAGCCGGCGTCCGGGCCGTACTCGCCGATGTAGATGTGGCCGGTGGGCTTGTCGACGCTGAACCGGAACGGGTTGCGGAAGCCCATCGCGTAGATCTCGGGACGGGTCTTCGAGGTGCCGGGGGCGAAGAGGTTGCCCTCGGGGATGTCGTAGGAGCCGTCCGGCTTGACCTTGATCCGCAGGATCTTGCCGCGCAGGTCGTTGGTGTTGCCCGAGGTGCGCTGGGCGTCGAACGCCGGGTTGCGGTTCGACCGCTCGTCGATGGGGGTGTAGCCGTCGGAGGCGAAGGGGTTGGAGTCGTCGCCGGTCGACAGGTAGAGGTTGCCGTCCTTGTCGAAGTCGATGTCACCGCCGACGTGGCAGCAGATGCCGCGGGAGGCGGCGACCTCGAGGACGTTCTTCTCGCTGGCCAGGTCGAGGGTGCCGTCCTGCTTCAGGACGAAGCGGGAGAGCCGGTTGACGCCGTCGAAGGGGGCGAAGTCGGCGGCGGTGCCGTTCTCGGGGGCGTCGCCGGGCGGGGTGTTCAGCGGCGGCGCGTAGTAGAGGTAGACGAACCGGTTCTCGGCGAAGTCGGGGTCGACGCCGATCCCCTGGAGGCCTTCCTCGTCGTGGTTGTAGACGGCCAGCTTGCCCGCGACGGACGTGTTGCCCTGCGCGTCGGTCAGGCGCAGGGTGCCGTCGCGGGAGGTGTGCAGGACGCTGCGGTCCGGGAGGACGGCCAGCGACATCGGTTCGCCGACCTCGGCGGCGCCCTTGGCGAGGGTGATCTGCTGGAATTCCTCGGCGGCCGCCGCGGCCGGTCTGGTGGCGCCGGGGTCGGCGGCGCTCGCCGGCGGCGCGGCGAGCGCGAGCGAGGTGCCCGCGAGGAGTGAGCCGGTGAGAAGTGCGAGTGCCTTGCGGAATCTGAGACGTTTCCTGTGCACGAAAATCCCTCCGGGAGGGTGGGGTCGTACGGGGCGGATGCGATGCGCCGGGGTGCGCCGTCACCCCGGAGATGTGCGTGACCTGTACAACTCCGGGACCGTAGCTGGCTTTGTCGGAGTCGGATAGTCCTTGTACAGCAGAGAAGTTGAACTTTTTCCAGTTGCAGGACAAAGCGGTTTCCGGGCAGGCCGGAGCGGCGGGTGGCGCCCCCGCGCCCCCGAAGGGGCGCGGGGGCGTGTCGACGTGCGGCTCCGCCGCGTGAGCACGACCGGCCACAGCCCGCCCGCGGCCGCCCCCGGACAACGCGCCGAAACGGCGCTCCGCGCTCCCGCTTCCCGCGGAACTACTCGCTGCCGAAGGCCGCGTCGAACGACGCGCTCGGCGGGTCGAAGTCGAACTCCTTGAGCCGCCGAAGCGCCTCCGGCGCGCCCTGCAGCCGGTCCATGCCGGCGTCCTCCCACTCGACGGAGATCGGGCCCTCGTAGCCGATGGAGCGCAGCATCCGGAAGACGTCCTCCCAGGGGACGTCGCCGTGCCCGGCGGAGACGAAGTCCCAGCCGCGGCGGGGATCGCCCCACGGCAGATGCGAGCCGAGGCGGCCGTTGCGGCCGTCGAGCCGCTTGCGGGCCTCCTTGCAGTCGACGTGGTAGATCCGGTCGCGGAAGTCCCACAGGAAGCCGACCGGGTCGAGGTCCTGCCAGACGAAGTGCGAGGGATCGAAGTTGAGGCCGAAGGCCGGCCGGTGGTCCACGGCCTGAAGCGCCCGCTGGGTCGTCCAGTAGTCGTAGGCGATCTCGCTGGGGTGGACCTCGTGCGCGAACCGCACGCCCTCGGCGTCGAAGACGTCGAGGATCGGGTTCCAGCGGGTCGCGAAGTCCTCGTAGCCGCGCTCGATCATCGCCTCGGGGGCGGGCGGGAACATGGCGACCAGGTGCCAGATGGCGGAGCCGGTGAAGCCGATGACGGTGTCGACGCCGAAGGCGGCCGCGGCGCGCGCGGTGTCGGCGATCTCGGCGGCGGCCCGCTGCCGTACGCCCTCGGCCTCGCCGTCGCCCCAGATCCGGGCGGGCAGGATCGCCCGGTGGCGTTCGTCGATGATGGCGTCGCACACCGCCTGCCCGACCAGGTGGTTGGAGATCGCCCAGCACTTCAGGCCGTACTTGTCGAGCAGCTGGTGCCGGGAGGCGAGGTACGACGGGTCGGCGAGCGCCTTGTCGACCTCGAAGTGGTCTCCCCAGCAGGCGAGTTCGAGCCCGTCGTAGCCGAAGTCGCGGGCCAGGCGGCAGACCTCCTCCAGCGGCAGGTCGGCCCACTGGCCGGTGAACAGCGTGAATCTGCGCGGCATGGCGGCGGCCTCCTCAGACGGCGACGGGTGTGTAGACGGAGTTCTTCTCGGCGCTCTCCTCCACCGCCGCGAGCACGCGCTGCACCTGCAGCCCGTCGGCGAAGGAGGGTTCGGGCCCGGTGCCCTCGGCGACCGCGTGGACCAGGTCGCGGGCCTGGTGGACGAAGGTGTGCTCGTAGCCGAGACCGTGGCCCGGCGGCCACCAGGCGTCCAGATAGGGATGGTCGGGTTCGGTTACCAGGATGCGGCGGAAGCCGGCGTGGGTGCCGGGTTCGGTGCCGTCGTGGTAGTACAGCTCGTTCAGGCGCTCCAGGTCGAAGGCCAACGAACCGCGCTCGCCGTTGAGTTCGATGCGCAGGGCGTTCTTGCGGCCGGTGGCGTAGCGGGTTGCCTCGAAGGAGGCGAGGGCGCCGGAGGCGAAGCGGCCGGTGAACAGGGCGGCGTCGTCGACGGTGACCTGTCCGGTGCCGGCCGTCGGGGCGGTGGAGAGCCCGCTGGTGGCTGCGGCGGGCAGCGGCCGCTCCCGTACGAAGGTCTCGGTGAGCGCGGACACTCCGGCCAGCGGCTCCCCCGCCAGGAACTGCGCGAGGTCGACGATGTGCGCGCCGAGGTCGCCCAGGGAGCCCGAGCCGGCGGCCTCCTTGCGCAGCCGCCAGGTCAGCGGGAACCCGGGATCCACCAGCCAGTCCTGGAGGTACGTCACTCTCACGTGCCGCAGGGTGCCGAGCCGGCCCTCGGCGACCATCCGCCGGGCCAGCGTGGTGGCCGGCACCCGACGGTAGTTGAAGCCGACCATCGCCAACTGGCCCCGCTCCTGTGCCGCTTCGGCGACCCGCGCCATCTCCTCCGCCTCGGCGACGCTGTTGGCGAGCGGCTTCTCGCACAGGACGTGCTTGCCCGCGGCGAGCGCCGCCAGCGCGATCTCGGCGTGGCTGTCGCCGGGGGTGCAGATGTCGACGAGGTCGACGTCGTCCCGGGCGATCAGCGCCCGCCAGTCGGTCTCGGCGGCGGCCCAGCCGTGCCGGTCGGCCGCCGCTCGGACGGCCGCCCCGTCACGGCCGCAGATCGCGGCCAGGACCGGCCGCAGCGGCAGGTCGAAGACCCTGCCCGCGGTGCGCCAGCCCTGGGAGTGGGCGGCGCCCATGAAGGCGTATCCGACCATGCCGATGCCGAGCGGCGGCTTTCCTCCTTCTGCTCCATCCGGCTGCTGCGGCTGTCCCATACGGATGTCCTCCTCGTCCTCGTGGTGATGGCGTCGTGGGGGGTGCGGGGTGGCACGGTCAGCGGAAGCCGGTGGGCATGTACTGGTCGACGTTGGTCTTGTCGACCACCGCCGAGAACAGCGTGATGGACGCCGGGATCTCGAACTCCGCCATGCCGGAGACGCCCTTGCCCTGGCCCAGGGCCCGCGCCAGGTCGATCGCGGACGCGGCCATCGTCGGCGGGTACAGCACGGTGGCCTTCAGGACGCCCTTGTCCTGCTTGATCTGCTCGAACGCGGAGAGCGCGCCCGCGCCGCCGACCATCAGGAACTCGTCGCGCCCGGCCTGTTCGATGGCGCGCAGCGCGCCGACGCCCTGGTCGTCGTCGTGGTTCCACAGTGCGTCGATGTGCTTCTGCGCCTGGAGGAGCTGCGCCATCTTCGACTGGCCGGACTCGACGGTGAACTCGGCCGCCTGACGGGCCACCTTGGTGATGTTGGGATAGTTCTTCAGTGCGTCGTCGAAGCCCTGGGTGCGCTGCTTGGTCAGCTCCAGGTTGTCGAGGCCGGCGAGTTCGACGACCTTGGCGTTCTGCTTGCCCTTGAGCTTCTCGCCGATGTACTGCCCGGCGTTGAAGCCCATGCCGTAGTTGTCGCCGCCGATCCAGCAGCGGTACGCCTGCGGGGAGTTGAAGATCCGGTCGAGGTTGACGACGGGGATGCCCGCGCGCATCGCCTTGAGGCCGACCTGGGTGAGTGCCTTGCCGTCGGCGGGCAGGATCACCAGGACGTCGACCTTCTTGTTGATGAGGGTCTCGATCTGCCCGATCTGCGCGGCGGTGTCGTTGGAGCCCTCGGTGATCTCCAGGGTGACGTCGGAGTACTTCTCGGCGCGGTTCTTGGCGTTCTCGTTGATCGCGTTGAGCCAGCCGTGGTCGGCCTGGGGGCCGGCGAAGCCGATGGTGACCGCCTTGCCGGGCTTGTCGTCGGCGGCGGGCTGGTCGTTCGCCGCGGGCTTGTTGTTCTTGGGCTCGTTGCTGGTGCAGGAGGTGAGGAGGGCGGTGGCGCCGACGGCGGCGCCTCCGAAGAGCAGACCTCTGCGGCTCGGTATCTGAGGCATGGCGATGGCCTTTCCGATGAGGGCCGTACGGAGCGGGCGGCTCGGTGGGCTATGTGGTGGAGGCGGTGCGCCGCTGGACGAGGACGGCGGCGACGATGATGGCGCCCTTGGCGATCTGCTGGACGTCGCTCTGCAGGTTGTTCAGGGCGAAGATGTTGGAGATCGTGGTGAAGATCAGGACACCGAGTACGGAGCCGACGATGGTGCCCCGGCCACCGCTCAGCAGGGTCCCGCCGATGATCGCGGCGGCGATGGCGTCGAGTTCGTACAGGTTGCCGTTGGTGTTCTGGCCGGACCCCACCAGGGCGAGCAGCAGGAAGGCCGCGATGCCGCAGCACAGCCCGGACAGCAGGTACAGGTAGAGGCGCTGGCGGCGGACGTCGATACCGGCGAGGCGGGCCGCTTCCGCGTTGCCGCCGACGGCGACGGTGCGCCGCCCGAACGTGGTGCGGTTCAGCACGAGCCACGCGATGACGGTGACGGCGGCGAAGACGAGGACCAGCGGCGGCACGCCGAGGACGTACGCGTCGCGTTCGCCGAGCCGCAGGATGCCGTCGATGGAGACGGTCTGCGTCTTGCCGCCGGTGATGTGCAGGGCGAGTCCGCGTGCGGAGGCGAGCATGGCGAGCGTCGCGATGAACGGGACCATGCCGCCGTACGCGATGAGGACGCCGTTGACGAGTCCGCAGCCGACGCCGACGAGCACCGCGGTGAACAGGACGCCCGCGAAGCCGAACTCCTGGGTGGCGACGGTGGAGGCCCACACGGAGGCGAGGGCGACGATCGCGCCGACGGACAGGTCGATGCCGCCGCTCATGATGACGAAGGTCATCCCGACGGTGACCACGCCGATGACGGACGCCTGGGTGAGCACCAGTTGCAGATTGCGGGTGTCCAGGAACTGGTCGGGTTTGGTGATGCCGCCGATGAGGACGAGGACGGCGAGCACGCCGAGCAGTGACAGGGTGCGCACGTCGGCACGCGCCCACAGGACGCTCAGCGGGCCGGTACCGCCGGTGGGGGCGTCGGCGCGGGCGGCGGGGGACGGCCCGGCGTCGGGTCCGCCCTGTTGGGCCGGGGTGGCGGGCTGCGTCATGACGTCACGCTCCCTTCCTCGGGTACGGACTGCGTGGACACGGGGCTTCCTTCCATCACCAAGTCGAGTACGCGGTGTTCGTCCAGTTCACGGGCGGGCGCCGTGTGGACGACGAGACCCTCACGGAGCACCAGGACGCGGTCGGCGAGGCCGAGCACCTCGGGTACCTCACTGGAGACCAGGAGGACGGCGAGGCCCTCGTCGGCGAGGCGGCGCACCACCGCGTACAGCTCGGCACGGGCGCCGACGTCGACGCCGCGGGTCGGTTCGTCGAGGAGCAGGACGCGGCAGCCCCGCAGCAGCCAGCGGGCGAGGACCGCCTTCTGCTGGTTGCCGCCTGAGAGGGTGCGCACGGGGGCGTCGGGGTTGTCGGGGCGCAGGGAGAGCTCGCGGGTGGCTCGCCGGGCGGCGGCGCGTTCGGCGCGCCGGTCGAGCCAGCCGGCGCGGGCGAAGCGCGGCAGCGTGGAGACGGTGACGTTGCGGGTGACGGACTCCAGCATCAGCAGGGCCTGCGCCTTGCGTTCCTCGGGGGCGAGCCCGAGTCCGGCGCGCACGGCGGAGCGCACGCTGCCGGGGCGCAGCGGGGTGCCGTCGACGAGGACGCGGCCCGCGCTGGGCCTGCGGGCGCCGTAGACGGTCTCCAGGATCTCGGAGCGGCCGGAGCCGACGAGTCCGGCGAGGCCGACGATCTCGCCGGGCCGCAGTTCGAGGTCGAGGGGGGCGAACTCGCCGTCGCGGGCGAGTCCTTCGACGGTGAGGACGGGCGGGGGGTGCTCGGTGCCGGCCGGAGGGCGCGGCGGGAAGACGTACTCGACGTTGCGGCCCGTCATCAGGGCGACGATCTCGCGGGTCGGAGTGGATTCGGCGGGCAGTCCGCCGGCGACGGCGCGGCCGTCCTTGAGGACGGTGACCCGGTCGCCGATGCGGCGGATCTCCTCCAGGCGGTGGGAGATGTAGACGACGGCGACGCCGGCGGCGGTGAGGTCGCCGACGATGCGGAAGAGGTTGTCGACCTCGTCCGGGTCGAGGGCGGCGGACGGTTCGTCCATCACGATGAGCCGGACGTCGTGGGAGAGGGCCCGTGCCATGGAGACGACCTGCTGCTGGGCCGCGGACAGCTCGCCGACGAGCCGGGCCGGGTCGATCTCGGGGTGGCCGAGCCGCTTGAGGAGGGTGGCGGTGGCGGAACGGGCCTCGCGGCCGCGGACGACGAATCCGGCGGTGGTGGGTTCGTGGCCGAGGAAGACGTTCTCCGCCACGGACAGGTGCGGTACCAGGTCGAGTTCCTGGTAGATGGTGGCGATGCCCAGGCGCATGGCGGCGATCGGGGACTTCAGCGTGATGTGCTCGCCCCGCCAGGTGATCTGCCCGTCGTCGGGCTGGTGGGCCCCGGCGAGGACCTTGATGAGGGTGGACTTCCCGGCGCCGTTCTGGCCGAGCAGGCAGTGGACTTCTCCGGCCTGGACCTCCAGGTCGACTCCGTCCAGGGCGCGGACTCCGGGGAAGGACTTGGTGATGCCGGACATGCTGAGCAGGGGTGGTTCTGGAGCCATGGCGGTTCCCCTCGGCGGATGCGGCCGGTCTCAGGGCAGGGCTGACGTACGCGGGGCGTACCGGTGTGGTGGTGCGGGGGTACGCGGGGTGTGCTGGAGCAGGCGGGTGCTGAGGTACGCGGGGTGCTGGGTGGGTTCGGGGGCCGGGACGGAGCGGGCGGGGTCCGGGCGGACCGGACGACGTCGGCACTGATGTGCCGGGGTGCGGGTGCGGTGCCGGGGTGCGGCTCGTACGTGCGCAGGGTGTGCGAGTGGTGCAGGTGGTGCAGGTGGTGCGGCTTGTACGGCGGACTGATGATCCGTGGAGGTGCGGTTGCGTGCCGGTGAGTGCGGGGTCGTGCTGGTGGTGCGGGGTCGTGCGCGCCGGTCAGGCCGGCGAGAACAGATGGTCGCTGATGAGCCGGGCCGCGCCGATCACGCCGGCTTTCGGGCCCAACTCGCCCAGGACGATGGGGAGGTTGCCGGTCGCCAGCGGTAGCGACTGGCGGTACACCTGGGTGCGGATGGCGGCGAGGAGGGTGTGGCCGAGGCCGGTGACCCCGCCGCCGATCACCACCAGGCCGGGGTTGAAGAAGGAGACGAGTCCGGCGATGACCTGACCGGTGCGGGTTCCTCCCTGTCGGATCAGAGCGAGCGAGGTGGCGTCGCCCGCGGCGGCAGCGGCGGCGACGTCCACGGCGGTGAGCCGGCCGTTCGCCTCCAGCCGGGCCGCGAGTTCGGAGGACAGGCCCTGTTGGGCCGCCTCCAGTGCGTCGCGGGCGAGGGCGGCGCCGCTGAAGTGGGCCTCCAGACAGCCCCGGTTGCCGCAGGCGCACGGGCGTCCGTCGGGCACGGCCTGGATGTGCCCGATGTCGCCCGCGCTGCCCGTCGTACCGCGGTGGACCTCGCCGCCGGCGACGATGCCGCAGCCGATGCCGGTACCGATCTTGACGCAGAGGAAGTCGCCCACGGAGCGGGCGACGCCCGCGTGCTGCTCCCCCATCGCCATGAGGTTCACGTCGTTGTCGACCATGACCGGGCAGCCGAGTTCCTGGCTGAGCGCCTCCCGCACGGGGAAGCCGTCCCAGCCCGGCATGATCGGGGGCGCCACGGGGACGCCCTCGGGGAAGCGGACGGGGCCGGGGACGCCGATGCCGGCGCCGTCGTACCCCTCCGCGAGCCCCGATGCCCGCAGCTTCGCGGCCATGGCCAGGACCTGCTCGAAGACCGCGACGGGGCCCTCGCGCACGTCCATCGGCTGGTTGAGGTGTCCCAGCACCTCCAGCTCGGCGTTGGTGACGGCGACGTCGACCGAGGTCGCGCCGATGTCGACGCCCAGGAAGCGCAGGCCGGGTGCGAGGCGCACGTTGTGGGAGCGGCGGCCGCCGCGGGAGGCGGCGAGTCCGTCGGCGACGACCAGTCCCGTCTCCAGGAGCCGGTCCACCTCCACGGCCAGCTTCGACCGGGACAGGTCGACCCGGTCGCCGAGCTGTGCCCGGGAGCTGGGGCCCCCGTCGCGCAGCAGCTTCAGCAGCCGGGCCTGGTGTGCGTTGGCGGGTCGTGCCGTCATACGTCTCACGAGCCCCTCCCCGCCTCAAATCGGCCTGTCCACACGGATTTTCGGCCAACTGGCCGACTTGGTTTCGAGGGGACCGTAGCAGCGACTGCCGGAAGTGGGAAGAAGTTGCGCACGGATCGGTGGCCACTTTTTCCAGGGAGAGGACAAAGTGGGGGTGGGGGCAGTGCCCCGCGTCGCGTCAAGGGCAGCGGATGACCTGCCCGGCGTACGAGAGGTTGCCGCCGAACCCGAAGAGGAGGACCGGGTCGCCGGTGGTGACGGCGCCCTGTTCGACCAGCTTGGACAGGGCCAGCGGGATGCTCGCGGCCGAGGTGTTGCCGGACTCGCTCACGTCCCGGGCGACCACGGCGTTGACGGCCCCCAGCCTCTTGGCGAGCGGCTCGATGATGCGCAGGTTGGCCTGGTGCAGCACGACCGCGGCAAGCTCCTCGGGCGCGAGGCCGGCCCGTTCGCAGGCCTGCCGGGCCAGCGGCGGCAGTCGCGTGGTGGCCCACCGGTAGACGCTCTGCCCCTCCTGGGCGAACCGCGGGGGCGTGCCCTCGATCCGTACCGCGTGCCCCATCTCCGGCACCGAACCCCACAGCACCGGCCCGATCCCGGGCGCCGCCGCTCCCGGCGGGCAGGCCTCGACCACGGCGGCGCCGGCCCCGTCGCCGACGAGCACGCAGGTCGTCCGGTCGCTCCAGTCGGTCACGTCGGACATCTTGTCGGCGCCGATGACCAGGGCACGGGTGGCGGCGCCGGCGCGCACGGTGTGGTCGGCGGTGGCCAGGGCGTGGGTGAAGCCGGCGCAGACGACGTTGACGTCCATGGCGGCGGGTCGCGGTACGCCGAGCCGGGCCGCCACGCGGGCGGCGGTGTTCGGGGAGCGGTCGATGGCCGTGGAGGTGGCGACCAGTACCAGATCGATGTCGTCGGGCGTGAGTCCCGCCGCCGCGAGCGCCTTGGCTGCGGCGTGCGCGGCGAGCTCGTCCACCGGCTCGTCGGGCCCGGCGATGTGCCGGGTCCGGATGCCCACCCGGCTCCTGATCCACTCGTCGCTGGTGTCCACCAGGGCGGCCAGGTCCTCGTTGGTGAGCACCTTGGCGGGCTGGTAGTGACCGACGGCGGCGATGCGCGAGCCGTTCATGGGCGATCCCCCTCGTTGCTTGCTTGCCGTGAGTGGCGGGGTTCACCAGTCTGATCAGTGACTCGCGGGTAGCCCGGCAGGTGAAGGCACAGGAATCGGGCAGTCGGGTTGTCGGCTTCCGTCAGAAGGTCGGACGTCCTCGATAATCGGACGTCCCTGATAATCGGATCGATCGCAAGGTCTCCTGGGGAGAAGTGATGGGACGAGTCACGGAACGACGCAAGGTGATCCGCATCCGCGACGGGGCCGTCTCGTCCCGCCCGGACACACTGGTGGCCGAGGAGCCGCTGGAGATCCGGCTGAACGGCAAGCCGCTCGCGATCACCATGCGCACTCCGGGCGACGACTTCGCGCTGGCGGCCGGGTTCCTGGTGAGTGAGGGTGTTCTGGGCTCGCCGTCCGACGTGCTGAACATCGTGTACTGCGCGGGGGCTACCGCGGAGGGTCGTAACACGTACAACGTGGTGGATGTGAAGACGGCGCCTGGGGTCGTGCTGCCGGACATCACCCTCGAGCGCAACGTGTACACGACGTCCTCCTGCGGTCTGTGCGGCAAGGCCAGCCTGGACGCGGTCCGTACGACCGCCCGCTGGCCGATCTCGGACACCCCTCCGGTCCGCGTCGAGCCCGGGCTCCTCGCGAGCCTCCCCGACCGGCTGCGCGCCGCCCAGCGCGTCTTCGACCGCACCGGCGGGCTGCACGCGGCGGCCCTGTTCGACGAGGACGGCGAACTGCTGGACATACGGGAGGACGTGGGCCGCCACAACGCCGTCGACAAGCTGGTCGGGCTGGCACTGCGGAGCGGGCGGCTGCCGCTGTCCCGGGCGATCCTGCTGGTGTCCGGGCGGGCCTCCTTCGAGCTGGCACAGAAGGCCGTCATGGCGGGGATTCCGGTACTGGCGGCGGTCTCGGCGCCGTCGTCGCTGGCGGTGGATCTGGCGGCGGAGACGGGGCTGACGCTGGTGGGGTTTTTGCGGGGGAGCTCCATGAATGTGTATGCGGGGGAAGGGCGGGTTGCTTTGCGGGAGGGGGTGGGGTGGGGGTGAGCAGAAGGTGCTTGTTGCGGGCGTGGGTGTCCTTCAGCGCTTGTACGACCGTGGGGATTGCTTGTGCTCACGTGGGGGCTTGCAGCGGGCCGCGAGCTTGACGGCTTGCACGCCCGTGGGGGCTTGCAGCGGGCCGCGAGCTTGATGGCTCGGTCGCCCGTAGGGGCTTGCAGCGGGCCGCGAGCTTGACGGCTCGGTCGCCCGTAGGGGCTTGCAGCGGGCCGCGAGCTTGACGGCTCGGTCGCCTACGGGCGCTGTAAGCCGGGGTCGAGGGCCCGATCGTGCTCAGCGCTTCGCGCCTCCGCGCGTTCGGGCCCTCGACCCCGGCGCGCCCTTCGGCTCCCTCGCGGCCGGCGCGTGGGGACAGTCGGGGTGGGTGGGCCCGCACCCTGGGACGGGGACTTTTGGCGGGCCCACGCTCTGGGATGAGGACTTTTGGCGGGCCGCACCCTGAGGTGGGGACTTTTGGCGGGCCGCACCCTGAGGTGGGGACTTTTGGCGGGCGCGGCCCGGGATGGGAGCTCTGGCCTCAGTTTCGGGCGTAGCCGGCCTCGGTTTTGGATCGGCCGGTGATCTCCTGCTGGGCCTCGGGGTCGTGGGCCCGGCGCTTGGCGATCACCGCGCAGACCATGAGCTGCATCTGGTGGAAGAGCATCAGCGGCAGTACGGCGAGGGAGGCCTGGGCGCCGAACAGGACGCTCGCCATGGGCAGACCGGCGGCCAGGGACTTCTTCGAGCCGGCGAACTGGATGGCGATGCGGTCGGCCCGGCCGAAGCGCAGCGCCCGGGCGCCGTACCAGGTCAGGGCCAGCATCACGGCGAGCAGTACGGCCTCCACACCGAGCAGGGCGCCCAGCCGGGCGGGGCTCACCTGGTGCCAGATGCCGCGGACCATGCCCTCGCTGAACGCGGTGTAGACGACGAGCAGGATGGAGCCGCGGTCGACGAGCCCGAGAACCTTTCTGTGCCGGGCGACGAAGCCGGCGATCCAGGGGCGCAGCACCTGTCCGGCGACGAACGGCACGAGCAGCTGCAGCACGATCGTGATCAGCGAGTGTGCGGAGAAGCCACCGCCGCTGTTGCCCAGGAGCACGGCCGCGAGGAGCGGGGTGAGGAGGATGCCGACCAGGGAGGAGAAGGAACCGGCGCAGATCGCGGCGGGCACGTTGCCGCGGGCGATGGAGGTGAAGGCGATCGACGACTGGATGGTCGACGGGACGAGGGTGAGGAAGAGCAGGCCCTGGTAGAGCGGCTGGGTCAGGAGGGTCGGGACCAGTCCGCGGGCGGCCAGGCCCAGCAGGGGGAAGACGAGGAAAGTGCAGGCCAGGACCGTGACGTGCAGTCGCCAGTGCTTCAGGCCGTCCAGCGCCTCGCGGGTGGACAGGCGGGCTCCGTAGAGGAAGAACAGGAAGGCGATCGCGGCGGTCGAGGCACCCGAGGCCACGTGGGCGGCCGTGCCGCGGGCCGGCAGGAGCGCGGCGATGCCCACCGTGCCGATCAGCAGCACTATGTACGGGTCGATCGGCAGCCAACTCGGCCAGTGCGGGCGTTTCACGGTGCTCCAGTGCTCCAGTGCTTCGCTTGCTCGTACTCGTGCTCGTGCTCGTCGTGCTCGTGCTCGTGCTCATCGACGGTCGGGACCGGCGGGTCCCCTCTCCATCGTCCTCCCCCGTCCTGCCGGCGGGGTGACCGGGATTCCGCCCTACCACGCTGGTGATCTTGTGGGCCGACCAGGAGGGCCGTAAGCGGGTCGTACAGATTCAGTGGAGATTACGGTATCGAAAGGTACGGAACCGTAAGTTATCTGTCCGGCCCTGCCCGTTGTGAGTGCAATTTTGGGCGCTGGCCTGTGCGTATGTGAGCAATGCTCGCGTTCACGGACCCTCCCGCCCCACCACACCCTGGGGTAGCTTTCACGGCGCTGTGCGGAGCGTCACAAGGAGGAGGAGCGGGTTTGCGCGAGTTCACCAGCCCTCCGTTGACGCTGCCACCGCCGGTGGGCGGGCTGGCCGACGTCGTCTTCCAGCACGCCCAGGACGACCCGCTGCACGTCGCGCTCGGCCGCAAGGACGAACACGGGAACTGGCGCGACGTGACCTGTGCCGAGTTCCGCGACGAGGTGCTGGCCCTCGCCAAGGGCCTGCTGGCCCAGGGTGTCCGCTTCGGCGACCGGGTCGCGATCATGTCCCGTACCCGCTACGAGTGGACGCTGTTCGACTTCGCGCTGTGGACGATCGGCGCCCAGGTGGTGCCGGTCTATCCGACGTCCTCGGCCGAGCAGTGCTTCTGGATGCTGTACGACGCCGAGGTGTCGGCGGCGGTCGTGGAGCACGAGGACCACGCGATGACGATCGCCACCGTCATCGACCGGCTGCCGCGGCTGCGCCGGCTGTGGCAGCTGGACACCGGCGCCGTGCGGGAGCTGTACGACGCCGGGGCGTACATCGACGACGACGTGGTGCACCGGCACCGGGAGGCGGTCACCCCGGACTCGGTCGCGACGGTGATCTACACCTCCGGCACCACCGGCCGGCCCAAGGGCTGTGTCCTGTCCCACGGCAATTTCATGTACGAGGCGGACACGGTCATCGAGCGCTGGGAGCCGGTGTTCCACACCAAGAAGGGCGACGAGGCGGCCACGCTGCTGTTCCTGCCGCTCGCGCACGTCTTCGGGCGGATGGTGGAGGTGGCTGCGGTTCGCGGCAAGGTCCGCTTCGGTCACCAGCCGCAGCTGAACGCCGCCGCCCTGCTGCCCGACCTGCAGGCGTTCAGACCGACGTTCGTCCTCGCGGTGCCGTACGTCTTCGAGAAGGTGTTCAACGCGGCCCGGCGCAAGGCGGAGAAGGAGGGCAAGGACGGACCCTTCGAGAAGGCCGTCGAGGTGGCCGTGAGATACGCGGACGCCGTCGAGGCCAAGGCGTGGGGCATCGGGCCGGGTCCTTCGGCCGGCCTGCGGATGCAGCACCAGTTCTTCGACAAGCTCGTCTACTCCAAGGTGCGCGCGGCCATGGGCGGTCGCATACGCAATGCCATGTCCGGCGGTTCGGCCATGGACCGGCGGCTCGGACTGTTCTTCGCGGGTGCCGGTGTGCAGATCTACGAGGGCTACGGCCTGACCGAGTCCACCGCGGCCGCCACCGCCAATCCGCCCGAGCGCACCCGCTACGGCACCGTCGGGCAACCCATACCGGGCGTCACCGTGCACATCGCCGACGACGGCGAGGTCTGGCTGAACGGCGGCAACGTCTTCCAGGGCTACCTCAACAACCCGAAGGCCACCGACGAGATCCTGCACGACGGCTGGCTGGACACCGGCGACCTCGGCTCCCTCGACGAGGACGGCTATCTGACCATCACCGGGCGCAAGAAGGAGATCCTGGTGACCTCCGGCGGCAAGAGCGTGTCACCGGGCCTGCTGGAGGAGCGGGTGCGCGACCATCCGCTGGTCTCCCAGTGCATCCTCGTCGGCAACGACCGCCCCTACGTCGCCGCCCTGGTCACCCTCGACCAGGAGGCCGTCGAGCACTGGCTGCAGATGCGCGGCAAGCCGCGGATGCCGTCGGCCCGGCTGGTGCTCGACGCCGACCTGGAGATGGAGGTGCGGCGCGCGGTGGTCGCCGCCAACACGCTGGTCTCCCGGGCCGAGGCCATCCGCACCTTCCGCATCCTCGCCCAGCCGTTCACCGAGGAACACGGGCTGCTGACCCCGTCCCTGAAGCTCAAGCGCAAGGCCATCGAGAAGGCGTACGCCGACGAGGTGGAGGCGCTGTACCAGGACTGAGCCGACACGACGCGCGGGTCAGGAATGCGGTACGGGCCGTGATCGTTGACGATGGGAGCACCACCTGACGAACCGACGACAACCGAAGGATCAAGAGCTCGTGAGCAGCAAGGTCCCCCCGATCATCCTCAACAACGGCGTCGAGATGCCCCAGCTGGGCTTCGGTGTCTGGCAGGTGCCGGACGACGAGGCGGAGCGAGCCGTCGCCACCGCGCTGGAGACCGGGTACCGCAGCATCGACACGGCGGCGCTCTACGGCAACGAGGAGGGCACCGGCAGGGCCATCGCCGCCTCCGGCATCCCTCGTGAGGAGGTCTTCGTCACCACCAAGCTCCGGAACAGCGACCAGGGGTACGACTCCACGCTGCGCGCCTTCGACGTGTCGCTGAACAAGCTCGGCCTGGAATACGTGGACCTGTACCTGATCCACTGGCCGACGCCGGCCAGGGGGAAGTTCGTCGACAGCTACAAGGCGCTCGAGAAGCTGCACGCCGAGGGGCGCGTCCGGGCGATCGGCGTCTCCAACTTCCTTCCCGAGCACCTGGAGCGCCTGGCCGCCGAGACCTCGGTGATCCCGGCGGTCAACCAGATCGAGCTGCACCCGCACCTGCAGCAGCACGCCGCACGCGAGTACCACGCGGAGCAGGGCATCGCCACCGAGGCCTGGTCGCCGCTCGGCCAGGGCAAGGGCCTGCTGGAGGTTCCGGCGATCGTCGCGATCGCGCAGAAGCACAACCGCACGCCGGCCCAGGTGGTGCTGCGCTGGCACCTTCAGCTGGGCAACATCGTGATCCCGAAGTCGGTGACGCCGTCCCGGATCCGGGAGAACATCGAGGTCTTCGACTTCAGCCTGGACGACGAGGACCTCGCGGCGATCAGCGCGCTGAACGAGGACCGGCGCCTCGGTCCGGACCCGGCGACGTTCGAGGTGGCATGACACTCGGCCTCGGCACCTGACACACCCGGGCAGGCGGGAGTCTGACGACAGGCTCTCAGGAGGTTCGTACGGCCGTGTACACGGTGTGTGCCTTCAGTACGAACACGTCCTTCCTGCGGTGCACGCTCGCCTCGTCCTCGGGGTCGAGGAGGCGGTCGAGGGTGGCGCGGTCCTCGTCGTCGATGCCGTCCTCGAGGGATTCGCGCAGCCGGTCCAGGGTGGCGGCGACATGGGCGCGGGCCCGGTCGGAGGCCGGGGCGGGCAGATCCAGCAGGAAGCTGCGGGTGCGGGTGGGCTTCAGGCCCGCGGCCGTCAGCAGCGCCGGCCAGTCCTCGATCTCGGCGACGGAACCCGGCAGCTCGGCCCGCATCCGCGTGAACCAGTCCTCCTGCACCACGTCGAGGCGGGCCTGGAGGCCCGGGCGGCCGATGCCGATGTCCCGGGGCAGGAAGCGGGCCGGCAGGCCGCCCTCCAGCAGGGCCAGGGTGCCGCCGGGCGCCAGGCGCTCGGCGAACGCGGCGAGGGCGGCCCGCTGATCGCCCAGGTGGTGCAGGCTGTTGCTGGCCCACAGCAGGTCTGCTGGATACTCCAACTCACCGAGTGCTTCTGGCAGTTCACCGTGCACGGTGGTGAAGCGGTCGGCGTGACCGAGGCGGGCGGCCCGCTCGCGGGCCCGCTCCAGCAGCGGCTCGGAGCCGTCCACGGCGACCACCCTGGCGCCCGGGAAGGTCTCGGCGAACAGGCAGGAGACCACCCCCGGCCCGCTGCCGGTGTCGACGATCAGGCCCGGCTCGGTCACCTCCTTCGCCAGCCAGGCCATGGCCCGCTCGTAGAGGGGGGCGAACAGTTCCGCCTGGGACTCCAGCCGCGGAGCCATCACGGCCCAGTCGATGTCGGTGTCCCCATGGTGATGCTGGTGGTGCTGGTGCTCTCGGTGCTCGTGCGCCATGCCCGTCCGCCTCTCCTGCGCGATGTGCCCAGCCTGCGCCGGCGCACCGCCGAGAGGCCACTCCTGTTGCCGGGGCGGCAAAAAACCGGGGACGCGGTGATCCGCCGGGGGGCCGGCCCCCGGCGGATCACCGGCTCACGAGCGGGTCACGACAGCGGCGGGTAGGCGTTCTTCATCAGCTCCTGGAACTGGGCGGAGAACCAGTGCCCGGACACCGGAGCGTTCGGCAGCGCGCCCGACATGCTGTTGCCGTTGCGGGCGTTGCCCCCGTACGTCGGGTCGCACATCCGGTCGAAGCCCTTGCCCTCGTTGTTCGGGATGGCCGAGCTGGAGCCGTCGGACTCCCCCGGGGGCTTCATCCACACGTAGGCGTCGATGCCGGCGGCCGGCGCCGCCTTCGGACGCTCACCGAGACCGGCTCCCGCCTGGTTGCACCAGTTGCCCGTGTTGATGCGCCGGTCGTAGCGCCCGCCGTCGACGTACGTGTCCACGTTCGTCTTGGCGCCCGGACCGCTCGGGCGTGCCGATCCGCCCCAGCCGTTCCTGGAGGTGTCGATCAGCATGCCGATGTCGGAGTTGAAGCCGACCGAGACGAGCTTGTTGCGGAAGGCCTGCGCGAACGACTGCTCGTCGACGTACTGGTTCCAGTCCACCCACTTGGACTGGCGCACCGAGACGCCGTTCACCTGGTCGTTGATCGTGAAGTTGTTCTCCTTCAGGGCGCTGTAGTTGGCCGTGTTGGTGATGAAGCCGGCCACGTCGTTGACGCTTGCGCCCTCACTGGTGGCCGCCTGCTTGAACAGGTCGGCCGACGGGCCGAAGTTGTCGTCCCAGCCGATCCAGCCGTGGTGCCCGGCGTCGATGTAGTTGTAGACGTTCGGGATCTTGCCGAGCTTGGCGAGCGCGTAGCCGACGCCCTTGATGTAGTTGCCGTTGGCCTTCATCGTGTCGCACTGGGGCGTGGCGGTGGCGCGGCCGCCGGCGTTGGTGACCAGGTTCGGCAGCGAGTCGATCTCGATGGTGGTGACGATCCGCAGCGAGGCGTACTTGGGGTCGGACAGGATCGCCGCGATCGGGTCGATGAACTGGGTCTTGTACTTGTCGATCTCCGTCGGGCCGAGTTCGCCGTTGGAGGCGAGGGCCGCGCAGTCGCGTCCCGGCAGGTCGTAGACGACGACCTGGATGACCTCTTCGCCGCTGCCCTTCTGCTTCAGGGCCTCGTCGAGGTGGGCGCGCAGGCCCATGCCGCCGTTCACACCGTTGATCGCGGCGATGCGGTCGAGCCAGACGCCGGTGGGCTGGTTCGAGACGCGGCTGCCGCCCGGCTCGGCGGCGGCCTTCGCGGACCACTCGGGGTTCACGTAGACCTTGGCGCCGACGTACGGGTTGTCGACGCGGCTTCCGTTGCCGGGGCCGGGGTCACCGGGACCGGGATCGCCGGGGCCGGGGTCACCGCCGCCGTTGTCGACGTTGCAGGTGACGCCGTCGAGGGTGAAGGTGGCCGGGATCGCGTTGGTGCCGCTGTAGGTGCCCTGGAAGCCGAAGTTGACCGAACCGCCCGTGGGGAGGCTGCCGTTGTAGCTCTCGTTGGCCGCGGTGACATTGGCGCCGCTCTGGGTGATCTTGGCGTTCCAGCCGCTGGTGACCTTCTGGTTCCCGGCGTAGGACCACTTCAGCGACCAACCGGACTTGGCGGCACCGTTGTTCTTGACGGTGACATCGGCGGTGAAGCCGCTGTCCCACTGGTTCACCTTGTAGTCGACGGTACAGGGGACCGCGGCGCTGGCGGGTGCGGCGGTCAACGCCGTCCCCGTGGCCCCGGCCACCAGGGCCATGGCGGCGAGTATCGATGTTCTGGTACGGCTCATGGGTGCGGGTTGCTCCTTCTTCTGGATGAGACTCTTTCCGAACGGGACTTACTGGGACAGGGCGCGCAGATGGTCGCGCAGCCCGACGCCGAACGCCGTGGGCGTTCCGTCGTAGGCGGAGATCAGGGACGGCCCGGAGGAGCAGTCCCAGGTGTTCCAGGTCCAGCCGAGGTAGGACAGGTTGCGGTCGTCGAACCACTTCATGACCTTGTCGACGAACCCGTGCGAGCAGGTGTTCTCGCCGATCTCCCCGGCCACCAGCGGCACTTGGGCCGCGACCGGGGCGAGCGTGGAGTTCCAGCAGCTCTCACTGGAACAGGTGTTGAAGTTGTAGACGTGGTAGGAGGCGCCGAGATTGCCGGCCGGGTCGCTGGGCCTGTACGTCAGCCACTGGCCGAGGTCGTTGGAGTACGCGAGGCCGCCGGCGAGGATGACGTTCTCGGCGCCGGTGCCCCGTATCGCGTTCACGAGGGACTGCATGCCGGCGACCTGGTATCCGATGCCCGGGCAGGTGCCGCCGTCGCGCCAGCACTTCCAGGCGTCCGTGAGGCCGGCGGTCGCCCGGTCCGGGTAGGGCTCGTTGAACAGGTCGAAGACGACGGCCTGGTCGTTTTTGAAGGTGCTCGCGACCGAGGACCAGAACGACGGCGTGTACTGGGCGTCCGGCATCGGCTTCTGGCAGGTGGCGTGCACGTCGGAGCAGCCCGCCGAGTTGCCGGTGTACTGGCCGTAGGTCCAGTGCAGTTCGACGATCGGGGTCATGCCGTGCGCCTCGACGCGGGCCACCAGCTCCTTGACGGCGCTGATGTAGTTGGTGCCCGCGTACTGCGGTTTGATGTTGGAAAGGCCCAGCCAGCACTCCTCGTTGAGCGGGATGCGGACGGCGTTCGCCTTCCAGTCGGCGATCGCCTTGATCGCGGCGTCGTCGACGGGGCCGTCCCAGATGCCGTAGCCCTGGACGCACATGAACTCGCCGCCGGAGCGGTTGACCCCGAGCAGCCGGTGGGTCCTGCCGCCGGCGTCGACGAGCTTGTTGCCCGAGACGTGCAGGGCGGGTGCCTTGCCGTCACCGGTCGGCGGCGGATCCGTCGGGGGTGCGGACGGGTCCGGGTCGACGTTGCACGTGGTCCCGTTGAGCTTGAACGTCGTCGGTGCGGTGTTGCTCCCCGACCAGGAGGCGAGGAATCCGGCGCTGACGCTCGCGCCGGTGCCGAGCGAGCCGTTCCAGCTCTCGTTGGCGGCGGTCACCGTCGTACCGGACTGGGACCACTTGGCGTTCCAGCCCTGGGTGACCTTCTGACCGCCGGCGAGGTCGAAGGCCAGGCTCCAACTGCTCAGCTTGGCATGGTTGTTGGTGATCCTCACGTCGCCCTGGAAGCCGCTGTCCCACTGGCTGGTGACCGTGTACTCCACCGTGCACGCGGGTGCGGCTCCGTGCGCCGTGACCGCCGGCACGACCACGCTCCCGAGGAGCGCGACCGCGCCGGCGAGGACTAAAAGTCCTGAACGCGGGGGGTGTCGCATGAGCGACTCCTTGCAGCTCTGGCGCGCCGTGACGGACGCGTCGACTGATGGAATCGCTCCCACTGGTGCGAGTGAAGGTAGCGGCAAGTGACGGCAAAGGACAGAGGGGCTGCGGATTTTCGCTGACTTTCCCTCAACTCGCCGCCTTACGAGGGTCGTCGACCGGCGGCGAAGGGTGTCGAATCTTTTCGACTCTTCAAATACCTTGACCGCCCCCGCACCCGTCCTCACTATGGGAGCGCTCCCACTGGTTCACGGCTTGTCGCTCCTCCCCCACCTCTTCCGAGCCGCAAGGAGGACCAGCACATGCATCCTCGACGCAGACGCCGCGTGCGACGGCGTTTGTGGACCGCCGTCGTGGCGGCCCTCGCACTCCCGCTCACCATGCTGTCCACGGGCGCGACCACCGCGCACGCGGCGGCCCCGCAGTGCAGCGTGGACTACAAGACCAACGACTGGGGCTCCGGCTTCACCGCCGACCTCACGATCACCAACCGCGGTACGGACGCCATCAACGGCTGGACGCTGACGTACACCTACTCGGGCAACCAGAAGCTGGCGAACGGCTGGAACGGCGACTGGTCGCAGTCCGGGCAGACGGTCACCGTGAAGAACGCCCCGTACAACGGGACGATCGCCGCCGGGTCCGCCGTGAGCACCGGCGCCCAGTTCGCGTACAGCGGCACCAACACCGCCCCCACGAACTTCGCGATCAACGGCACCGCCTGCGCCGGCGCGCACCAGCCGCCGGTGACCGTACTGACCAGCCCGGCCCCGGGCGCGGTCTACACGCAGGGCACCGCGGTACCGCTCGCGGCGACCGCGGCGGCGGCCGACAACGCGACCATCACCAAGGTCGAGTTCTACGACGACACGAAGCTGCTGGGCACGGACACGAGCGCGCCGTACACGCTCTCGGCCTCTGGCTTGACCGTGGGCAGTCATTCTCTGGTGGCGAAGGCGTACGACAGCCTCGGCGCCTCCGCGGAGTCCACGCCGGTCGGCATCACGGTCGCCTCGGGTCCCGCCGTGGTCGCCTCGCCGACCCAACTGGGCGTCCAGCAGGGCAAGACGGGCACCTTCGACGTGAAGCTGTCGAACCAGCCGAGCGCGAACGTGACGGTGGGCGTCGCCCGCACGTCCGGCAACACGGGTCTGTCGGTGACCGGCGGCTCCTCGCTCACCTTCACGCCGTCCAACTGGAACACCGCGCAGAAGGTGACCGTCACCGCGAACTCCTCCGGCACCGGCTCGGCGGTCTTCACGGCCTCGGCGACCGGCTACACCAACGCCACGGTCACCGTGACGCAGCTGGCGGCCTCCAAGGCGTACGACGCCCGCTTCCTGGACCTCTACGGGAAGATCACCAACCCGGCGAACGGCTACTTCTCCCCCGACGGCATTCCCTACCACTCGGTGGAGACGCTGATCGTGGAGGCGCCCGACCACGGTCACGAGACCACGTCGGAGGCCTACAGCTACCTCCTCTGGCTGCAGGCCATGTACGGCAAGGTGACGGGCGACTGGTCCAAGTTCAACGGCGCCTGGTCGATCATGGAAAAGTACATGATCCCCACCCACGCCGACCAGTCGACCAACTCCTTCTACACCGCCTCCAAGCCGGCCACCTACGCGCCCGAACTGGACACGCCCAACGAGTACCCGGCGAAGCTCGACACGGGAGTCTCGGTGGGCCCGGACCCGATCGCGGGCGAGCTGAAGTCCGCGTACGGCACGGACGACGTCTACGGCATGCACTGGATCGAGGATGTCGACAACGTCTACGGCTACGGCAACGCGCCCGGCAAGTGCGAGGCCGGCCCCACGGCCGCGGGACCGTCGTACATCAACACCTTCCAGCGCGGCCCCGAGGAGTCGGTCTGGGAGACGGTGCCGCAGCCGACCTGCGACGCCTTCAAGTACGGCGGCAAGAACGGCTACCTGGACCTGTTCACCGGTGACTCCTCCTACGCCAAGCAGTGGAAGTTCACCAACGCCCCGGACGCCGACGCGCGTGCCGTGCAGGCCGCGTACTGGGCCGATGTGTGGGCCAAGGCCCAGGGCAAGGGCGGGGACGTGTCGGCCACCGTCGCCAAGGCGGCGAAGATGGGCGACTACCTGCGGTACGCGATGTTCGACAAGTACTTCAAGAAGATCGGCAACTGTGTCGGGGCCTCCTCCTGCCCGGCCGGCACCGGCAAGGACGCCTCGCACTACCTGCTCTCCTGGTACTACGCCTGGGGCGGTGCGACGGACTCCTCGGCGGGCTGGGCCTGGCGCATCGGCTCCAGCCACGCCCACGGCGGCTACCAGAACCCGCTCGCCGCGTACGCGCTGAGCAGTTACGCCGACCTGAAGCCCAAGTCGGCGACCGGCGCGGCCGACTGGAGCAAGTCGCTCCAGCGCCAGCTGGAGTTCTACCGGTGGCTGCAGTCCTCCGAGGGCGGCATCGCGGGCGGCGCGACCAACAGCTGGCAGGGCCGGTACGCCACCCCACCGGCCGGCACGTCGACCTTCTACGGCATGTACTACGACTGGCAGCCGGTCTACCACGACCCGCCGTCCAACCAGTGGTTCGGCTTCCAGGCCTGGTCGATGGAGCGGGTCGCCGAGTACTACCAGCAGACGGGGAACACCACGGCCAAGGCAGTGCTCGACAAGTGGGTCAAGTGGGCGCTGTCCAAGACCACCGTCAACCCCGACGGCACCTTCCGGATCCCCTCCACCCTCCAGTGGTCGGGCCAGCCCGACACCTGGAACGCCTCCTCCCCCGGTGCCAACAGCAACCTGCACGTCACCGTCGCCGACTACACCAACGACGTCGGTGTGGCCGCCGCGTACGCCAAGACCCTGACGTACTACGCCGCCCGGTCCGGTGACGCCCAGGCCAAGTCGACGGCGAAGGCGCTGCTGGACGGCATGTGGGGCAACTACCAGGACAGCCTGGGCATCGCCGTCCCGGAGACCCGCACCGACTACAGCCGCTTCGGCGACAAGGTGTACGTGCCCGGCGGCTGGACCGGCACCATGCCGAACGGCGACAGGATCGACTCCTCGTCGACGTTCGCCTCCATCCGTTCCTTCTACAAGAACGACCCGGCCTGGTCGAAGATCGAGGCCTACCTCAAGGGCGGCGCGGCCCCCAGTTTCACGTACCACCGCTTCTGGGCCCAGGCCGACATCGCCCTCGCCATGGGTTCGTACGCGGAGCTCCTCGAATAAGCCCCCGCTGAACGCTCCGTGTACCGGGGCCCGTCGTCCGCCGACGGGACTCCGACCGGGCGGCTCCCTCACGGGGGGAGCCGCCCGGTCGTCACTTCCTTCTTCCTTCTGCCTTCGCCGAGAGGAGCCCCACCGTGCGAAGAACCCTTCGGGTGTGAGCGGCGGCGGCACGGTCGCGGCCGGGGCGGACGGCAGCCGGTTCGTGTGGAGCCCGGCGGGCACGGGCGTGCGGTACACGACGGGGTTCGGCTCGTCGTGGTCAGCGTCGGCCGGGATCCCGGCGGGCGCGGTCGTGTGAGTCCGACCGGGTGGATCCGAAGACCTTCTACGGCTTCAAGTCGGGCAAGTTCTACGTCAGTTCGGACGGCGGCGCGACCTTCACGGCGTCGTCGGCCTCCGGTCTGCCGAGCGGTGACAGCGTGCGCCTCAAGGCGCTGCCGGGCACCAAGGACGACATCTGGCTGTCTGGCGGCGCGAGCGACGGCGCGTACGGGCTGTGGCACTCCACCAACGGCGGCGCGAGCTTCACCAAGCTGCCGAACGTCGAGCAGGCCGACACCATCGGCTTCGGCAAGGCGGCGAGCGGCGCGTCGTACCAGACGCTCTACACGAGCGCGAAGATCGACGGGGTGCGGGGCATCTTCCGCTCGACCGACAGGGGAGCGAGCTGGACCCGTATCAACGACGGCGCCCACCAGTGGGGTTGGACGGGCGCGGCGATCACGGGTGACCCGCGGGTCTACGGCCGGGTGTACGTGTCGACC
Organism: Streptomyces sp. JNUCC 63; assembly: GCF_054366325.1. Lineage (NCBI taxonomy): Bacteria > Bacillati > Actinomycetota > Actinomycetes > Kitasatosporales > Streptomycetaceae > Streptomyces > Streptomyces sp. JNUCC 63. Next base: position 1,433,756 of record NZ_CM135963.1, read on the forward strand.
AACGGGCGGGGCGTGGTCTACGGCGACACCTCCGACACGAACGGCGGAGGCGGGGACACGGGCGGTGGCGGAGACACGGGTGGCGGAGACACGGGTGGCGGAGACACGGGCGCCTGCGCGGTGACGTACAAGGTCACCAACCAGTGGTCCGACGGCTTCCAGGCCGATGTGCGGCTGACCAACACCGGCTCCGCGGCCTGGAACGGCTGGTCGCTCACCTGGTCCTTCCCGAACGGCCAGAAGATCACCCAGCTGTGGAACGCCGACCACACCCAGTCTGGCGCCGCGGTGGCGGTGAAGAACGCGGGCTGGAACGCCACGGTGGCCGCGGGCTCGTCGGTGGGTTTCGGCTTCACGGGAAGCTGGTCGGGGACGAACGGCACACCGGCGGCCTTCAAGGTCGGCGACCAGACCTGCACGGCCGGCTGACCAAAGGGGGCGCGTGCCGAGGTACTTGGCACGCGCCCCTCTCGGTTGCTGGGCGTGCCGCCTGGGAGGGACCTCCTGGGGAAGGTACGGATTCGCCTCTCAGCTGCCGTCGCGCGTACGGGAGTTGCCGTGGAGTGAGGGGATTCGGCCGTCGGGTGGTGTGCGGAAGGCACGCAGGGTGAAGACCGGGTCCGGGCGGGGGCGGTCCTGGTCGGGCAGGGCCGCCAGCCGGGCGGCGAACTCCTCGCCGAGCGGCTCGCCGGGCGGCAGCGTGACGAACCAGCCGCGCCGCAGGTCGGCGATGGTGCGGCGGGGGCTGCGGCCCTGGCCGCGGCCCGGGAAGCGGTCCCGGCCGGCCGGGAGCAGGCCGTGCTCGGCGGCGTACCGGACGACCAGGTCCTCGGCGTCCCGGGCGGGGGTGCGGGGCCGGGAGGCGAGGACGGCGTCGATGTCGCTGCCGACGTTGTGCGCGGCGGCCTTGTCGACCGTGGTGACGTACACCCCGCCGGGCCGGAGCACCCGGGCGCACTCGGCGACGGTCGCCCGCACGCCCTCGTCGCTCGGTATGAGGTGCAGCAGCCACACGCTGGTGACGGCGTCGAACCGCCCGTCCGGGAAGGGCAGGCGGCGGCTGTCGGCGAGCACGACGGCGCCGGGCAGGCGGGCCGCGGCCTGCCGGGCCATGGCGTCCACCCGGTCGACGCCGATGACCCGCAGGCCGGCGCGGGCGGCCGCGAGGCGGCGGGTCACGATGCCGGTGCCGCAGCCGACGTCCAGCAGTTCCCGTGCCCCGTGCGGTATGAGGCCGAGGACGGCCTGGGCCGCGGCGGCCGCCCTGGGCTCGCCGCCGCGCGAGGCGTCGTAGCGCTCGGCTTCCTTGTCGTAGTCCAGCACGCTGCCCCCGCCCCGGCGGCCGCTCAGCTCGCCCCGTGTGCCGGGGCGAGGTCCTGCACCCGGCGGGCGAGTTCGAAGTCCTTCTCGGTGACGGCGCCGCCCGCGCTGTGGGTGTTCACGCCGAGCGAGACCGTGTTGTAGCCGAGGGTGAGGTCGGAGTGGTGGTTGAGCTCCTCCTGCACCTGGGCGATGTGCACGACCATCGCCGTCGCCGCGAAGTGCGAGCCGAGCCGGAAGGAGCGGGTGAGGCGGTCCCCGTCGAAGGACCAGCCGGGCAGTTCGGTCAGCCGGTCCTCGATCTCCTTGGGCGACAGCGGTTCGACGGCCATGGCTCGTTCCCTTCCTGGGCGTGGCCCGACGGGGCACGTACGGGTTCAGAGTGCCACAGGAGGGCCGCCGCGTCCCTGGTCGGAAGAGTCCGCGGGTCAGCCGGCCACGCATTCGGCGGCGAGGTCGTCCGCCAGGGCGGCGATACGGGCGCGTCCCTCGACCTGTTCCACCCAGGCGTGGGGCAGGCCGTGGTCGCCGTGCCGGGCAGCGGGCCGGTCACGCCGCGTGGGCCGTGCGTGGCGTGGATCCGGTCCAGGAAGCTGAACTCGACCGGATGGCCGAGGGCGTCTCCGACGGCGCCGCCCAGCAGGCAGCCGCGCACTCTGGCGCGGTACACCGCCGTCGCTGACCACGGTCGTACGTACGGCCATTGTCCCGTCCGGCGCCGCCGCGTCCGCCGCCAGCCCCGCCGGCCAAGTGGTGGAGCCGGTGATCGAGACGTTTCTGCCCGCGGATCCGGCTACGGTGAAGTACTTTCATTCGGTGGCGGCTTGAGGGGAGGCGGCGTGGCGTGAGTGAGCGGCGGCCCGCGCCCACCGTGGGTCAGGTGGTGCTCGGCAGACGGTTGCAGGAGCTGCGGGAGGCGGCCGGACTGGGGCGTGAGGAGGCCGCGCGGGTGTTACGGGTGGCGCCCGCGACCGTGCGGCGGATGGAGATGGCCGAGGTCGCGCTGAAGATCCCGTACGTGCAGATGCTGCTGACCGTGTACGGGGTGGGCGCCGAGGAGGCGGCCGGCTTCGTGAAGCTGGCCGAGGAGGCCAACCAGCCGGGCTGGTGGCAGCGGTACCACGACGTGCTGCCGGAGTGGTTCAGCCTGTATGTGAGCCTGGAGGGGGCGGCTCGGCTGATCCGCTCCTACGAGCCGCACTTCGTGCCCGGACTGCTGCAGACGGAGGGCTACGCGCGTGCGGTGCTTCAGGCCGGGACGGTCGGGCGGCGGGGACCGGAGGCGGTCGAGCGGCATGTGGCGCTGCGGATGGCCCGGCAGCGGCTGCTGGAGCGGGCGGACCCGCCGCACCTGTGGGTGGTCGTCGACGAGACGGTGCTGCGGCGGCCGGTGAGCGTCCGGGGCGAGGTGATGCGCGAGCAGCTGGACAAACTGCTGGAGTACGCCGAGCGGGACCGGGTGACGGTGCAGGTCGCCGAGTTCGCGGACGGCCCGCATCCGGGGACGTACGCGCCGTTCTCGCTGTTCCGCTTCGCCGAGCCGGAGCTGCCCGACCTGGTCTACACGGAGTATCTGAGCGGCGCCCTGTACCTGGACTCGCGCGGGGAGGTCTCCCTGCACCTGGAGGTCCTGGACCGCATGACGACGTGCGCGGCATCGGCCGAACGCACCCAAAAGCTGCTGAGGGAGTGCCGGGAGAGGTTCTGAACCGCCCTTGTCTCTCGTGTTCTCCGACGCCCCGGCCGACGGAAGCATGTACGAGGCCGGTTCAGGCCGCGCCGGGCTGCCCCGCGCCCGGTCGGCGTCGGGGGCCCGGCGCGTCCGGTGGCGTCAGGCGGCTCCGTCCTTGGTGTTCCGGTCGTCGTCGACTATTTCCGCGTCCACCACTCCCTCCTCGTCCTGGGGGGTGGTGTGGTGTTCGGTGCCTTCCGAGGTCGTCTGCTGGGCCTGGGCGTACATGGCCTGGCCCATCTTCTGGCTGACGGAGGCCAGTTTGTCGATGGCGGTGCGCAGGGCGGGGGTGTCGGCGTTGTCGTTGAGGAGGGTTTTGACCTCGGTGGCGGCCGTCTCGACCTCCGACTTGGTGTCGGCCGGGATGCGATCGCCGTTCTCGCGGAGGAAGTTCTCGGTCTGGTAGACGAGCTGCTCGGCCTGGTTGCGGGTCTCGGCGGCCTCCCGGCGCTTGCGGTCCTCCTCGGCGTACTGCTCGGCGTCCCGCATCATGCGGTCGATGTCCTCCTTGGGCAGCGCAGAGCCGCCGGTCACGGTCATCTTCTGCTCGCGCCCGGTCGCGAGGTCCTTCGCGGAGACGTGCATGATTCCGTTCGCGTCGATGTCGAAGGCGACCTCGATCTGCGGCACCCCGCGCGGGGCGGGCGGCAGTCCGGTGAGGTCGAAGACGCCGAGCTTCTTGTTGTACGCGGCGATCTCGCGCTCGCCCTGGTAGACCTGGATGCCGACCGAGGGCTGGTTGTCGGTGGCCGTGGTGAAGATCTCCGACCGCCGGGTCGGGATCGTGGTGTTGCGCTCGATCAGCTTGGTCATGATGCCGCCCTTGGTCTCGATGCCCAGGGACAGCGGGGTGACGTCGAGGAGGAGTACGTCCTTGACGTCGCCGCGGAGCACGCCCGCCTGGAGGGCGGCGCCCACGGCCACCACCTCGTCGGGGTTGACGCCCTTGTGCGGGTCCTTGCCGGTGAGGTCCCGCACCAGGTCGGTCACCGCCGGCATCCGGGTGGAGCCGCCGACGAGGATCACGTGGTCGATGGCCGACAGCTGGATGCCCGCGTCCTTGACCGCCTGGTGGAAGGGCTTCTTGCAGCGGTCCAGCAGATCGGCGGTGAGTTCCTGGAACTGGGCCCGGGTCAGCTTCTCGTCCATGTGCAGCGGACCCTCGGCGGAAGCGGTGATGTAGGGCAGGTTGATGGTCGTCTCGGAGGACGACGACAGCTCGATCTTGGCCTTCTCGGCGGCCTCGCGCAGCCGCTGCAGCGCCATCTTGTCGTTGCCGAGGTCGATCCCGTACTGGCCCTTGAACCGCTTGACCAGGTGCTCGACGACCCGCTGGTCCCAGTCGTCGCCGCCGAGCTGGGTGTCGCCGTTGGTGGCCTTGACCTCGATGACGCCGTCGCCGATCTCCAGCAGGGACACGTCGAAGGTGCCGCCGCCGAGGTCGAAGACCAGGACCGTCTGTTCCTCGCCCCGGTCCAGGCCGTAGGCGAGCGCGGCGGCCGTCGGCTCGTTGATGATCCTGAGGACCTTCAGGCCGGCGATCTCCCCGGCCTCCTTCGTCGCCTGCCGCATGATGTCGTCGAAGTACGCCGGTACGGTGATCACCGCGTCCGTGACGTCCTCGCCGAGGTAGGCCTCCGCGTCCCGCTTCAGCTTCTGCAGGACCCGCGCGGACAGCTCCTGCGCCCGGTAGCGGGTGCCGTCGATGGAGCCCTTGTCGGGGAAGCGCCAGTGCGCGTCCCCCATGTGGCGCTTGACGGAGCGGGCGGTGCGCTCCACGTTCGTCACCGCCTGTCGCTTGGCCACCTCGCCGACGAGCACCTCGCCGTTCTTGGCGAACGCCACGACCGACGGCGTGGTCCGCGCGCCCTCGGCGTTGGCGACGACGGTGGGCTCGCCGCCCTCCAGGACGGCCACCACCGAGTTCGTCGTCCCGAGATCGATCCCGACCGCACGTGCCATCTTCGTCCCCTTCCGCCAGGGCCTCCTGTTCTCCAGCACAAAACTTGAGTGCGCTGTTGTCAATGCCGCGTACCCGGCGACCGCGGAGGTGAACGCGGAAACGCCGGTGCCGCACCCCGGGGGCGGGATGCGGCACCAGCGGACGTACCTCTCCGCGTCAGGCGAGCGACGTACCTCTCCGCGTCAGGCGAGCTTCGCGTCCAGGCTGATCGTCGTACCGGTCAGGGCCTGGCTGACGGGGCAGTTCTTCTTCGCCTCCTCGGCGGCGGCGACGAACGCGTCGTTGTCGATGCCGGGGACCGTGCCCTCGACGCTGAGGTGGATGCCCGTGATGCCCTCGCCCGGCTGGAAGGTGACGTCGGCCTTCGTCCGGAGCTTGGTGGGCGGGGTGCCGGCGCCGGCCAGGCCGTGCGACAGCGCCATGGCGAAGCAGCTGGAGTGGGCGGCGGCGATCAGCTCCTCGGGGCTGGTCTTTCCGTTCGGCTGCTCGGCGCGCGACGGCCACGACACCGGCTGCTGGCCGATGCCGGAGGAGTCGAAGGTGACGACGCCGTTGCCCTCGAGCAGGTTGCCTTCCCAGACGGTGTGAGCGGTGCGCGTGGTTGCCACGGTTCTTCCTTACCTTTCGCCCAGTGTCCCGTTGCCGGGTTCCGTACCCACCATCCGATCACATCCGCCGCGCACGGACCCGGAGAACGTGCCGCGACCTGCCGGGCGGTCCGGCGAATCGCCCACTCCTCGTCAGGCGGCCCGCTCCTCGGCCTCCGCGGCCTCTTCCGTGAGCGGCGCCTCCGCCCCGGCGGCCTCGCACAGCCAGCGGCGCAGGACGCGGTGGACGTGTTCCGCGCCGACGAGCTCCTCGCCGTCCCCGGCCGGCGACGAGCACGCGAGCGGCGACAGCAGGAAGGGGCGGGACTGGGCGCCGCCGAGGCCGCCGTGGGAACCGATCTGCTCCTCGAAGGCTAGGACCTCGCCGTCGGCGGGGTCGTAGCAGGAGTTGACCATGATGTCGGCGGTGTGCGGGAAGGAGTGGGTGCGGCGTACGGCGTCGGCGGCGCCGGGCCCGAAGACGGCGAGCGGGCCGGGGTCGGCGTCGAGCTCGTCCAACGGTATGCGCGCGCCGCGGGCACCGAGTACGAGGCCGCCGTGCTCCTCGCTGCGCACGAGCAGGAAGCCGATACCGGGGTGGTTGGCGAGCGTGGGCAGCAGCGCGGGGTGGCGGGCGTCGATCTCCTCGTGGCTCATGCGGTGCGGCACGTCGGGGAAGGAGACCAGACCGAGGTTGCCGGAGGCCAGTACGACGGGCTCCGGGCGGCGGGAGGGCCGGTGGTCCTCGCCGCTCTCCTCGACCGGGCGGTGCAGCGCGGCCCGTACGGCGGCGCGCGCCTCGGCTCCGCTGTGCGTCCTCCCCCGGTGCTCAAGGCCTGGGGAGACCCCCATCGCCCGGCGCGGCACGGGCAGGCCGCAGCCGGCCCGGACGAGGTCGCCGAGGGTGAGGCCGTAGCGGGAGCGGAAGGTCTCGCCGGGGCTCTGGCCGTGGTCGGACACGACGACGATCCGGTACGGGCGCGGGGCGTGTTCGGCGACCTTCTCGATCAGGGCGAGGGAGCGGTCGAGGCGCTGCAGGACCTTCGCCGCGTCCCGGCTGCGCGGGCCGGAGTGGTGGGCGACCTCGTCGTACGCCACCAGGTCGGCGTAGACGACGGTGCGGCCGGCGAGCAGGTCGCCCATGACGGCGGCCACGACGACGTCCCGCTGGACGACGGTCGCGAAGGCGCGGATCAGCGGGTACAGACCGCCGCGGGAGACGCGGGGGCGCTCCTTGCGGAGCCGGGCGCGTGTGGACTGGCCGATCTCGCGGGCGGTCTCGGCGAGGAAGGAGAGGAGGGTGCGGACGGCGTTGGCGGGGTCGGAGAAGTAGGCGAAGTAGCCGGCGCGGGAGCGGTTGTCGCGCCCGCGGCGCACGGCGACGGACAGGACGAGGGCGAGTTCGCCGGCGCCGCCACTGAACAGGTTGCCGCGGCTGGCCCCGTCGGCGGTGAGCAGCCCGCCGTTACCGGTGCGCTCGGCGGCGCGGCGCTGGAGTTCGAGGGCGCTGCTCGGGCGGTTGCTGACCATGACCTCGCCGGTGTCCTTCTCGTACCAGCGGAAGGCGGGGACGTCGTGGTTGGAGCCGTGCAGGATGCCGAGCTGGCTGGCGCCGGTCTGGCTGGACCAGTCGGTGCGCCAGGGGGTGAGCCGGTGGCTGGGCGGCTGTTCCGGGCCGGCGCCGAGCCACCGGGCGACGGTGGGCATCAGGCCCCTACCCACCGCGTCCCGCAGCACGTCATGACCGACACCGTCGAGTTGGATCACGACGGTGCCGGGGGTCGACGAGCGGGACGGCGGGCGTCTGCGGCGGCGGTCGGCGAGCCGGTGGAGCCGGCGCCGGTAGGCGTCGTCGTCGCGTACGGCGAGGGCGGCGCCGGTGGCGGAGGCGACGGCGGACATCACCGCGGCCACGATGACGGCGGTCTCGGGGGCCGCCTCGGCCTGGCCGGAGGGGTTGATGCGCAGGGCGAGCAGCAGCAGTGACCCGTTCAGGAAGAACACCAGCAGCCCGAGGACGAGCGCGGGCACGAGCAGCAGCAGCCGGACGAGCAACGGCCACACGACGGCCGACAGCACACCGAAGGCGCCCGCGCCGAGCGCGGCGGTCACGGCGATGGTGGTGGCGCTGTCCCCGTCGGGCGACTGCAGCTGGAAGTCCGGCAGGATCCCGGCGAGCACGAGCATGGTGGCCGTGGAAACGGCCCACACGGCAACGCTCCGCCCCACCTGGCCGGCGCCCCGCCGCCACCACCCGCCACCCACGCCGGCACACCCTCCGTTTCGGTCCGCTCCCACTCCGCCCGGCACTGGCCCGGGGCCCGATCCAGCTTGTCACACGGCCGGCGGGGGAGGCCGCGGGGCGTGGTGACGGGCGGGGCGGCACGTCAGCCATCCGCCCGGCCACCCGGGCCGGGGCCCCGGTCCTTGTGCGGGCCGACCGGCGGGGACGAGGTACGTCGCGACCGCCCGACGAAGGACCGAGCCGCGGCCCGCCACGGCCGACGGGCCCTCGGCCCTGCGGCAGACCCACCGGCCCCGGCCGACCGACCCGCACGGAACCGCCACCCGACGCCGCCGACCGGCCCAGGCCGACCACCACCCGCCACAGCCGACAGACCGACGCGGACCACCAGCCACGCAGCCCGCCGAAACCCGGGCCGGCACCCGGCGGCGGCCGCCCGATGGTGGTCGGCCACCGCCTGTCGCGTCCAGCGGCCGGGCGGGGCCTCGGCCATGCGGCCGGCCTGCCCGCCGGGCCGACGCCCGTCCTGGCCGACAGGCTCCCGCGGAGCCCCCATTCGACGTGGCCGGCCGATCGAGGCCGACCGCCGCCAGTCGCTGCCGTCCGTCGGGCCAGGGCCTCGGCCCGGGCCGCCCGCCATGGGCGGCCGTCCCGTCCGGGGCCGTCGCGCCCGGCGTACCTGACCGGCCCGCCCGGGTTCGACTCCCGACGTGGCCGGCCGGAGCGGAGCTACCTGCCGTCGTAGCCGGCTGTCGGCATGGAGAGGCGGCGGTGTACTCGGGCCTTCATCTGGGCGTCGTAGGACGGCTCGGCCTGGCCGACCGTCTCCACCCGGACGCCTCGGCGCGCGCATTCCGCGGTGAACTCCTCGACGGAGGACAGGGCCCGTTCCAGCACGCGGCGGCTGGGGGCGACGAAGAGGTCGACGCCGGGGCGGACCCCCTCCCACAGGGCGCGGTGGTCGGCCCGCAGTCCGCGGACGAGCAGTTCCCGGGCGATCACGTAGCCGTGTTCGGCCGCCCAGCGGGCGCACATCGCGTGCTGGCCGCGGGAGTCCACCAGGAAGGGGTCGTCGTGCAGCTCCTCCAGGGGCGTCAGGCTCGCGATCGCCGTGACGCGGACAGCCGCCGGGACACCGCTCCCGCCGGAGGCATCCCGCACTTCTCCCATGGCGTCCCCCTCACCTCCGGGTTTTCGCCGCCGACCCTACTCCTGCACGTAGGCTCAGGGGGAGTCACGCGAAGGAGGCAAACAAGGTGCCGGTGGAGATCACCTGGTGGGGTCACGCCACCTGCACGATCGAGGACTCGAACGTCCGTGTGCTCACCGACCCCCTGTTCGCCCGCCGGCTCGCGCACCTGCGGCGCCGCCGCGGCGCGCTGCCGCCGCCGACCGCCCGGCACGCGGACGTGGCGCTGGTCTCCCACCTGCACTCCGACCATCTGCACGTCCCCTCGCTGGCCCGGCTGGAGCGGGGCACGCGCCTGCTGGTGCCCCGGGGCGCGCCCCGGGCGGTACCGGGACTGCGCCGGCTCGACCACCTGCGGATCACCGAGGTCACGCCCGGGGACCGGGTCGAGGTCGGCGGCGTCGTCGTACGGGTCGTGCCCGCGCACCACGACGGGCGGCGGCTGCCGGTCGGGCGGCACCGCTCCCCCGCGCTCGGGTACGTCGTCGAGGGCGAGGCACGGACGTACTTCGCCGGGGACACCGGCCTGTTCGACACGATGGCCGAGGAGGTCGGGCCGGTGGACACGGCGCTGCTGCCGGTGGGCGGCTGGGGACCGTACCTCGGCGAGGGGCATCTGGACGCGGGGCGGGCGGCGCACGCGCTGGCGCAGCTGGCGGCGCGCAGTGCGGTGCCGGTGCACTACGGCACGTACTGGCCGATCGGGATGGATGCCGTGCGCCCCCATGAGTTCCATGCGCCGGGCGACGAGTTCGCGCGCCTCGCCGCGCGGCGCGCGCCCGGCGTGGCGGTGCACCGGCTCGGGCACGGGGAGAGCGTGCGCCTGGAGGTCGCCCGGTGATACGGCTCGCCGCCGCCGTGTCGTCGGTGGTGCCGACGGAGTCCACGCAGCAGGCGCTGGGGTATCCGTCGCTGTTTCTGCTGGTGCTGATCGGGGCGCTCGTGCCCGTGGTGCCGACGGGGGCGCTGGTCAGTTCGGCGACGGTGGTCGCCTTTCACCGGACGGCGCCGTTCTCGCTGGCGCTGGTGTTCGTGACGGCGTCGCTGGCCGCGTTCCTCGGGGACGCGACGCTGTACTGGCTGGGGCGGCGCGGGCTCGGGTCGAAGAACGGCTCGCGCTGGCTGGAGGCGATCCGCTCGCGTGCGCCGGAGGAACGGCTCGGGCAGGCGCAGGACAAGCTCGCCGACCACGGGGTCGCGGTGCTGGTCCTGTCCCGCCTCGTCCCGGCCGGCCGCATACCGGTGATGCTGGCCTGCCTGCTGGCCAGGTGGCCCCTGCGCCGTTTCTCCCGTGGCAACCTCCCGGCGTGTCTGGCCTGGGCGGTCACGTACCAGCTGATCGGCATCCTCGGCGGCTCCCTGTTCGAGGAACCCTGGGAGGGCTTGGTCGCCGCCATCGCCCTCACCGTCCTCCTGAGCACCGCCCCCACGGCCTGGCGCCGCCTCCGCCGTCTGGTCCCGGCCCACCGCTCGAACTGACGCCTGCGGCGGTCGCCCCACTCACGTCGCCTCCCTGGCCGGCCAAGGCTCCGGCGCCTCCGCCCACGGGCCGGGCCGTGGCGGCGGTGCGCGAAATCGGCTGGTGGCGTCGGCGCCGGGCGGTGCGGCGGCCTGCCGCCACGGCCGTGCGGCGGTTCGGCGTCGCCTCGGGTGGTGGGCGGCCGCCTCCGGCGGGCGCCCTCTGCCGGCTTCCTGGTCCAGGACCCTGGACGCGCCCACCGGCAGGTCCCACAGGTGGTCCCGGGGGAGGTCCGCTTTCTGCCAGGCCGTTCGGACTCGGGCGAGGGGTTCCAGGACGGGTTCGGCGGAGAGGATGAAGGTGCCCCAGTGCATGGGTGCCATGCGGCGGGCGCCGAGGTCCTGGGTGGCCTGGACCGCCTCCTCCGGGTCGCAGTGGACGTCGCTGAGCCACCAGCGGGGGTCGTAGGCGCCGATGGGGAGCAGGGCGAGGTCGATGCCGGGGTAGCGGCGGCCGATGCGGGAGAACCAGTGGCCGTAGCCCGTGTCGCCGGCGAAGTACACGCGCTGTCCGTCGGGAGCGGTGAGCACCCAGCCGCCCCACAGGCTGTGGCAGGTGTCGGTGAGGGTGCGCTTGGACCAGTGGTGGGCGGGGACGAAGTCGAAGCGCACGCCCGCCCGTCGCCCGCCACCACCCTCGACCGAGGCGCCTTCGGCGCCGCCCCCTGGATTCAGTTCGGCCGCCTCCCACCAGTCCAGCTCGGTGACGCGGGTGAACCGGCGGCGCCGGAACCAGCGTCCGAGCCCGGCCGGCACGAACACCGGTGTGTCGCACGGGAGTCGGCGCAGGGTGGGCGCGTCCAGATGGTCGTAGTGGTTGTGGCTGATGACGACCGCGTCGACGCGCGGCAGCGCCTCCCAGGGCACGCCGACCGGCGTGACACGCGCCGGGGTGCCGATGATGCGGCGGGACCAGACGGGATCGGTCAGCACGGTCAGCCCGCCGATCCGCACGACCCAACTGGCGTGCCCCGCCCAGCTGACGGCGACGGTGCGGGCGTCCACGCGCGGCACCGGAGCGGGCTCGTACGGCAGCAGCGGGATGTCGGCGAGGCCCTCCTTGGCCGGCCGTAAGGATCCCTCGCGGGCGAACCGGGCGAGGGCCTTCAGGCCGGGCAGCGGGGCGGTGAGCCGGTCGTGGAAGGTGCGCGGCCACACCCGCCGCTCCCCCAGCGGTCTGGGTTCGGCCAGCGGCGGGTACGGTGCGGGCGACGAGGTGAGCAGGGACGAGGCCACGGGGCCGTCGGCTTCCCGGGTGGTGGTCGTGGACGTGGTCGACTCGGACTGCTGCGTCATCGAGGAGACTCCCATCGCTGAGCGTCGTCGCGGAGATCGTCGAAGACCGACTTCAAGGAGAGCAACGCACCTTGCACGTGCGGCAGTTCCAGCGGCGCGGGGGACAGGAGGCATTCCGCGCGCTCCTCGTCCGTGCGGCCGAGGAGTTCCGCGGTGGACAGCCGTACCCGCAGCGCGCCCAGGTCGTCGCCGAAGCGGTGGCCGCCCGGCGCGGGCCGGCCCAGGCGGACGGTGAGGAAGTCCTCCAACTCCTGTGCGTCCCCCACTCCGTGGGCGGCGAGCCCGGAGCGCAGGGGATCGAGGTCGGCGTACAGGTGGCGGCCGGCCTGCGGCGGCAGGGCGAGCGCGCCGGCGGCGACCAGGGTCGCGTGCACGGCGTGCGCCACGCTCGCGTGCAGGCGTATGGACGCGGTCAGGCGCGCGGTGACGGCGTCGGGTTCGTCGAGGGCGTAGGCGGCCGCGGCGGCGACGGGTTCGGCGACGCGTGCGTCCAGCGCGGTGAGCACGTCGAGTACGCGCGCGTGCAGCGCGTCGCCGGTGGCGCCGACGGGGAAGCGGGCGATCGCGGCGGGCCAGCCGGTGGGCAGGAAGGCGCCGGCGAGGTCGGTGACCACGGTGACCCGTTCGGGCAGCATCTCGGCGGGGCTGAGCAGCACCGTCTCGTGCGGTGCGTGCGCGGTGTCGCGCCAGGTCTCGTCGCTGACCAGGTGCAGTCCCTCGGCTGCGGCGGCCTCGACGGCCTCGTGCAGCACCTCGGGCGGTGCGACGGTCGCGGTGGGGTCGTCGGCGACGGACAGGACGAGCAGCCGGGGGTCACCGCCCTCGGCGCGGACCCGGCGGACGGTCTCCAGCAGGGCGTACGGGTCGGGGACGCCTCCGCACTCGGCGGGCGTCGCCACGGGGAAGGCGGGTCTGCCGAGCAGACGTGCGTACGGCGCCCACCAGGCGGCGCACGGCCGGGGCACCAGGACGTCCCCGCCGAGCGCGGCGGTGAGCGCGAGCATCAGGGAGGGCGCGCCGGGCGCGGCCGCCACGCGATCGGGCCGGGTGGGCAGCCCGCGCCGCAGCCAGTAGCCGCAGGCGGCGTCCAGCAGGGCCGTACCGCCGCCGATCGGTCTCTCCCTGGTCCGGTTCGCGGCTCCGGCGAGCGCGGCGGACAGCTCGGGCAGCACGGGCAGCCCGTCGTCGGGGAGGGCCGACGGCCCGTAGCGGAGGGGGCCGCGATCCTCGGGGTCCGTCCGCCGCATGGGTACCTCCGCGCAGTCCCTGGTGCCGTGTCGTGTCGCCGCCGCCGGTCCGTGCGGTCCGAGTGGTCCGCGGGCTCCGTCGTGGGTCCGTTCCCGAGGGGCGGACGTGTCCGCACTGCGCGGGCCGTGCCCTCGCGGCTCCGGGTACCCCGGGCGGCGCCACTCCATGGCCACCCGGCGGGGTTGCGAAGATCACACGGGGTCACGGCACTCCGTGGCGTCCCGGGACCCGGTCAGCCCTTCCACCGCCACCAGACCCGGTGGACCGCCGCGCCGAGCGCCGCCGCGATCAGCAGGCCGCCGGCGACCAGGGCCGGCAGGGAGGTGGTGAACGCACCGCCCGCACCGGCCTGCACACCGTGCTGGGCCGCGCCGCCCGCGCAGCTCCTGTCGGAGGGGTCCGCGCAGGACCGGCCGGGGTCGCGCGGCCCCCCGTCGCGGGAGGGGTCGCGGCCGGCCGCCGTGTCGCGGGAGGGATCGCGGCCGGCCGCCGTGTCGCGGCCCGGGTCGCGCGACGCCTGGCCGCGGGAGGCGTCCCGCGAACCGTCGTCGTGGGACGGACTGCCGGAAGCCTGGCCTCGGGACGGGGCACGGGAGGGGGAGGGGTCGCGTGGGACCTGGCCCTGGGAGGGGTCGTAGGAGGAGGCGGGGCGCGACGGGGTGCGCGGGGCCTGGTCCTGGAAGAAATCGCGGTAGGGGGCCTGCAAGGACGGGGACTGGGCGCGGAAGGGGTCGTCGGCGGGGGTGTCCCGCAGTACGGGGTCCCGCGGCGCGCCCGGGAGGGCGAGGTCCGGGATCGGCACCCCGGGCGCCCCGCCGAGGAAGGCGCCCTCGGACGGCCCGGATGCCGTGGGGCACACGCCGGCGCCGTCCGGACCGCAGTCGACGGGGAGGGCGGCCCCCACGCCGGGCTGGCGGACGTACGGCCGGTGGACCTGAGCGGCCGGATACGCGAAGGCGGCCGGTGCTGCGGCGCCCGCCATGAGTCCGGTCAGGACGACGACGGGCAGGGCGCGGGCGGTGGTACGGCGCATGAGCGGGGCTCCTCGGAGCGACGGCGGCGGGCGGCACGTGGTGCGTGCCCTTCCCGCCCATCACAGCCGCCGCCACCACGGGCCGCGCGCGGCAGAGCCCCATTCGCGGGACACAAACCGCCTGTCGGGTGACACCCGCCGATCCGCCCCCAGCCGTGTACGGCGCCTACGCGCCCTCCCGCATCACCTGGTCCCGCAGCCGGTCGCAGCACCGGTTGATCAGCCGGGAGACGTGCATCTGCGAGATGCCCAGCTGCTCGGCGATCCGGCTCTGGGTCATGTCGCCGAAGAACCGCATGTACAGGATGGCCCGCTCCCGTTCGGGCAGCGCCGCCAGCCGCGGTTTGACGGCCTCGCGGTCCACCACGGTGTCCAGCGCGGGGTCGGGCGAGCCCAGGGAGTCGCTGAGGGAGTAGCCGTCCTCGCTGCCGGGCAGCTCCGCGTCGAGCGAGAGGGCGGCGAAGCTCTCCAGTGCCTCGAGACCGACCTGTACGTCCTCCTCGCTGAGGTGGGCGTGCTCGGCGATCTCGGCGACGGTGGGGCGGCGGCCCGGGGTGGTCTGGGAGAGGTCCTGGGCGGCGAACCGGACGCGGTTGCGCAGGTCCTGCACCCGGCGCGGGACGTGCATCGTCCACATGTGGTCGCGGAAGTGCCGCTTGATCTCGCCGGTGATGGTGGGGACGGCGTAGCTCTCGAAGGCGTGGCCGCGCTCGGGGTCGTAGCGGTCGACCGCCTTGAGCAGGCCGAGGGCCGCCACCTGGCGCAGGTCCTCGAAGCTCTCGCCGCGGTTGCGGAAGCGGCCGGCGAGCCGTTCGGCCATGGGCAGCCAGGCCTGGACGATCTCGTCGCGCAGGGCGTCGCGCCGCGGCCCCGCCGGGAGCGTGGTGAGCCGGCGGAAGGCTTCGGCGGTGTCGGGGGCGTCGTCGTGGGGGTGGTGCCTGGCGCTCGCTTGAGTTCGCATGGTGCCTCGCAACTCCCTGGGAGTGCTCTGGGATGGATGGTCACCGTGGGCGCGCGAGCGCGATCCGGACCGGCCGCACACGCGGCGGCGCCTGGCGCCGCTCCCACGGACGTGCCTCCGGTCCGAAGCACTGAGACTGCGCCTGCCCTCGGCCTTCGCGCGCAAACACCCGGCCGCCGGGGAGGATCCGCGGACCGCGCGCCCACGTCATCCCGCCCCGGAAAACCCGTGTCGGCTCCCTGTGCACGGGTACGCGGGGGCCACCCCCGACGATCTGGAGGGAGACATGCAGCGAGGCAGTGACCGGCTGAGTGTCCACCGTGACGATGAGATGAAGCACGAGCTGCAGGGTCTGCTCAAGTCCGGCCATCCCACACGGAGCGAGGAGTGGCACGACCCCGAGCCGACCGCCGAGGACGACCCGGAGGTCTGGGGCGGACCGGTGGCGCCGGGCAGCTCAAGGGCGTCCCTGGAGACCGTCCGCCTGGAGCTGGCCAAGATCCTGGGCCGCAGCGCCTTTCCCGCGAGCCCGGGCGAGCTGATCCGCGTACTGCGCCGCAAGAACGCGCCGGACGCGCTGGTCGAGGCGCTGGAGCGGCTGCCGCACAAGGCGCGCTACGCCAATGTGCAGGAGCTGGCTAAGGAGCTGACGCATGCCGAGCGGCCCGCCCGGGAGGACCGCGCATAGGCCCGCGCCAGGGGGTGCCGCGGGCGGCGTCCCACCGCACGACCGCGCCACCCCCACCGGCGGAAAGTCCGCAGAAAGGCGGAAGAACCCGACGTGATGGCTGAATTCGTGAGGGACGTGATGACACCGGGCGTGGTCGCCGTCCGCCCGGACGCCTCGCTCGTCGAGGCGGCCCAGCTGATGCGCGACCAGGAGATCGGCGTCGTCGTGGTGGCCGACGGGCAGGACGTCGTCGGTGTGCTCACCGACCGCGACGTCGCGGTGCGGGCCGTGGCCGAGGGCCTGGACCCGCAGGCGGCGAGCGCGGGCGCCGTGTGCACGTCCGACCCGCTCGTCGTCGGCCCGTACGACCCCGTCTCGGCGGCCGTCGCGCTGATGCGCGCGCACGCCGTGCGCCGGCTGCCCGTCGTCGAGGAGGGCCTGCCCGTCGGCATGGTCAGCCTGGGCGACCTGGCCGAGGCGCGGGACCCCCGGTCGGCGCTCGCCGACATCAGCCGGGCCACGGCGGACGCCGGAACCATCACATGAGCGGGGGGCCGGGCCACCGAGACCCCCTCCCGTGGCGCCACCGTCGACGTCGGTGAGGTCACGACCCGCTGCTGCCCGCCGTGCGGCTGGGCGGGGCCGCGGTACACGAGGCGACCACGCTGTGGGACGTACGGACGGCCGCCGACAGCGACCGCGAGGTCAAGCCGCACCGCGAGGAGCTGCGGCGCTGCCGTCGGGCGGCCGGGACCGAGAAGAAGCGCGCCGGGGCCGGAACGGTCCGTCGGCGGGTGACGAAAGGATATGGAAACACCATGCGCATCGCATTTCTGACCGCTCCCGAGGGTGTGGAGCAGGTCGAGCTGACCGAGCCGTGGAAGGCGGCCAAGGACGCCGGTCACGAGACCGTGCTCGTGTCGACCGAGTCGGGCGAGATCCAGGCGTTCAACCACCTGGACAAGGCGGACACCTTCCCGGTGGACGCGGTCGTCGGCGAGGCCTCCCCGGACTCCTTCGACGCGCTCGTCCTGCCGGGCGGCGTGGCCAACCCGGACTTCCTGCGGATGGACGAGAAGGCCGTGGCGTTCGTACGGGGCTTCTTCGACCAGGGGCGTCCGGTGGCCGCGATCTGTCACGCGCCGTGGACGCTGGTCGAGGCGGACGTCGTGCGGGGCCGGGAGCTGACCTCGTGGCCGAGCCTGCGGACGGACATCCGCAACGCGGGAGGCACCTGGGTCGACGAGCAGGTGAAGATCTGCGACCACGGCCCGAACAAGCTGGTCACCAGCCGTAAGCCGGACGATCTGAAGGCGTTCTGCGAGACGTTCCTGGAGGTGTTCGCCGAGGAGAAGAAGGCCGGCTGACGGGAGGACGAGCCGGCCCGGCGCCGAGGCGCCCGCCGACGCGCCGCAGGAAGCGCGCCGACGGACACGACCGGTGGACCGCCCGGGACGCCGTTTCAGGTGCGGGGAGTCGTGGACTCCCCGCATCCGCGTTCCCGGGCTCCTTCGCGGGTGCGGCCCGCGGCGACCGGGCGCCGGGGATTGCGGCGCAGGTACTCGCCCTCGAGCTGCGCCATGCGCTCGTTGTGGGCCCGCAGCGCGTCGTTCGAGCCGTACAGCAGGGTGTCGTGACGCGTGCGGTGGATCGTCTCCAGCTCCTTCATCAGCTGCTGGTCGTCCAGCCGGTCCGGGTCGACTCCGGTCATGGTGTTGCCCCGCTCGTCGTGTTCGTTCATGCGGTACGGGTACCCGCCCGGCGTGCACTGCCACCGAACGGCCTCCGGGAGGGAGCCATGGATCTCGCCTTTCTGCATCCACTGTACGAACACCCGGGCCCCTGGGCCTCCGTGTACGTCGACACCTCCCGGCGTGCGGAGGACACGGCCCACGAGGTGCACCTGACGGCCCAGGCGATGGCCCGGGAGCTGTCGCAGCAGGGTGCGGACGAGGCCACCTGCCGGGCGGTGGAGGCCGCGATCGAGGATCTGCGCCACTCACCCGATCCGCACGGGCGGGCCCTGTTCGCGCGGGCCGGGAACGTCGTGCTCGATCCCATGCTGGCGCGTCCCCCGCAGGGCGGCAGCCGGGCCGCGTGGGCACCGCTGCCGCGCGTGGGGCCGATGCTGGACCTGGCGGGTGAGGACCCGGTCGCGATCGTGGCGTACGTCGACCGCAAGGGCGCGGACTTCGAGCTGCGCAGCGCGCTGGGCCGGCAGAAGGCCGGCGCGGTGGTGGGGCAGCAGTGGCCCATCCACCGCACGAGCAGCGTCGACTGGTCGGAGCGGCACTTCCAGCTGAAGGTGGAGAACACCTGGGAGCACAACGCGGCGGAGATCGCCGACGCGCTCAGTGTCTGCCAGGAGGAGACGCGGGCCGACCTGCTGGTCCTGGTCGGTGACGACCGGGAGCGGCGCGCGGTGCGCGACCGGCTGCCCAAGCGGCTGCACGACCGCGTGGAGGAGGCCGGCCACGGTGCCGGCAGCCGGCTGCTGGACGAGGACGTGGAGCAGATCCGCGCCGGGCACGTGCACCGGCGGGTCGAGGCCGAGCTGGACCGCTTCCGGGCGGCCCGGGCCGAGGACGACGAGGGCCGCTCCGGCGCCGCCGAGGGCGTGCCCGCGCTGGTCGAGGCGGCCCGCGAGCACCGCCTGGAGGAACTGCTGATCCGCCCGGACGGCGCCGAGAACCACCGCGATGTGTGGATCGGCGAGGACCCCGGCCAGCTGGCCGTACGCCGTACGGAACTGAAGATCCTCGGCGAACAGCGCTCCTGGCCGGCCCGCGCCGACGACGCCCTGCTCCGCGCGGCGGTCACCACCGACGCCACGGCCCTCTCGCTGGCCCCGGTGGCCCCGGCCGACGAGGACATACCGGCGGGCGGCCTGGGCGCGATCCTGCGCTGGAAGTGACGGCCCGCGCTACCGCGCCCGCTCCACCCGTCGCTCGTCCCACACCGGCTCCGTGGTCTCGCGGACCCGGCCGTCGCTGCCGAAGACCAGGTAGCGGTCGAAGGAGCGGGCGAACCAGCGGTCGTGGGTGACGGCGAGGACCGTGCCCTCGAACGCCTCCAGACCCTCCTGGAGAGCCTCGGCCGACTCCAGGTCGAGGTTGTCGGTGGGCTCGTCCAGGAGGAGGGCCGTGGCACCCTGCAGTTCCAGGAGCAGGATCTGGAAGCGGGCCTGCTGGCCGCCGGAGAGGCGGTCGAAGGTCTGTTCGGCCTGGCCGGTCAGCTCGTAGCGGCGCAGTCGGGACATGGCGGCGCCGCGGTCCTGGGAGTGCTCCTTCCAGAGGATGTCGAGGAGGGTGCGGCCCTCCAGCTCGGGGTGTGCGTGGGTCTGGGCGAAGTGCCCGGGCGCCACCCGCGCCCCGAGTCTGAACGTTCCGGTGTGCGCCACGTCCTGCCCGGCGAGCAGCCGCAGGAAGTGCGACTTGCCGGAGCCGTTGGAGCCGAGGACGGCGACGCGTTCGCCGTAGAAGACCTCCAGGTCGAAGGGTTTCATCAGGCCGGTCAGCTCCAGGCCCTCGCAGGTGACGGCCCGCACGCCGGTGCGGCCGCCCTTCAGGCGCATCCGGATGTCCTGTTCGCGCGGCGGCTCGGGCGGCGGGCCGGCCTCCTCGAACTTGCGCAGCCGGGTCTGCGCCGCCTGGTAGCGGGAGGCCAGCACATCGCTGCGCGCCGCGTACTGCTGCAGGTCCCGGACGAGTTTCTTCAGCTGGGCGTGCTTCTCGTCCCAGCGACGGCGCAACTCCTCGAAACGGGCGAAGCGTTCGCGCCGGGCCTCGTGGTAGGTGGCGAAGCCGCCGCCGTGCACCCAGGCGTCGGCCCCGGCCGGGCCGGGCTCGACCGATACGATCTTCTCGGCGGCGCGGGCGAGGAGTTCGCGGTCGTGGGAGACGAACAGCACCGTCTTGCGGGTCTCCTTCAGCCGTTCCTCCAACCAGCGCTTGCCGGGTACGTCGAGGTAGTTGTCCGGCTCGTCGAGCAGCAGCACCTCGTCCGTGCCGCGCAGCAGCGCCTCGAGGACCAGCCGCTTCTGCTCTCCGCCGGACAGCGTGCGCACCTGCCGCCACTGCGCCTTGTCGTACGGCACGCCGAGCGCGGCCGTGGTGCACATGTCCCACAGCGTCTCGGCCTCGTAGCCGCGCGCCTCCGCCCAGTCGGCCAGCGCCTGCGCGTACTGGAGCTGGGCGGCCTCGTCGTCCGGGGGCACCTCCCAGGCCGTTGAGGCACTGGGGGAGGCCATGATGGCGTGCTCGGCCGCGTCGACGGCGCGGGCGGCTTCCCGGATGCGCGGCGGTGCGACCGACACGAGCAGGTCCCGTACGGTCGTCTCGTCCCGCACCGACCCCACGAACTGCCGCATCACCCCCAGCCCGCCGCTGACGGCCACGGTCCCGCCGTGCGGTTTCAGCTCCCCCGAGATCAGCCGCAGCAGGGTGGTCTTCCCCGCCCCATTGGGTCCCACGAGAGCCACCGCGGCCCCCTCGCCCACCCGGAAGGACACATCGCCGAGCAGCGCCCTCCCATCAGGCAGGCAGTACTCCAGGTGCGCGGCTTCCAGATGTCCCATGGTCACGCATTCTGCGGTCGCCCCCGCGACCGCGGCAAACACTTATTCCCCGCCACCGGGGCTCGCCCGCCCCACCCCGGCCGCCCGGCCGGACGCACAGGGCCGGACTGGATGCCGTGGGGCTCGTCGCGGACGTACCGGCCGGCTGCGTATCCGGATCCGGCTACTGCTCCTCGACCGTGCGGCCCGTGGGGCCGGGTTCGCCCGCGGGGGTGACCAGGGCGCCGGCCCAGGTCAGGGCCTTCCAGCCGTCGGTGGGGGAGCCCTCCAGGGTCACCACGCCGGTGTTCTCGAGGCGGTGCTCGGCGGCGAAGGCGGCGTCGAGGTTGTGGGCGCGGCAGGCGGTCCACAGGCGGATGGCGGCGCCGTGGCTGACCATGGCGACGGTGTCGGCGCCGCTCGCGGCGGCCTCGGCGACGACGGCGTCGTAGCGGGCCAGCGCCTCGGCGCCGGTCTCGCCGCCCGGCATGCGCAGCGCCGTGTCACCGGCGGCCCAGGCCAGCACCGTACGCATGTACGCCCGTCCGCGCTCGGAGTCGCCCGGCTTCATCTCCAGGTCGCCGGCGGACAGCTCGCGGATGCCGTCGCGGACGAGGACGTCGAGCCCGCGGGCGGTGGCCAGCGGCGCGGCGGTGAGCTGGGTGCGGACGAGGGTGGAGGCGTAGAGGGCTTCGATGTCCTCCCCCGCCAGCGCCTCCGGCAGCACGGCGGCCTGCTTCTCGCCGAGTTCGGTCAGTCCCGCCCCGGGAATGTCCGTGTCCAGCAGGGAGTCCACGTTCGACGGGGTCTGGGCGTGGCGTACGAGAAGCAGGCGCATGCAAGATCCTTCACAAGAAACGGCTGCTTCAGGGTAACGGTCCCTGTATGAGCCCAGACGTCGACCTCACCGCCCCGGAATCCGGCACCCACGCCGTCCTGAAGCGCCTGCTGGCCGTGGACTGCCGGCTGTTCGAGTTCGCGGCCGAACGCCGCTGGCCCGGCGTCGGGCCCGTACTGCCGCGGCTGAGCCGCGGCGCCAACCACGGAGTGCTGTGGTTCGCGGCCGCTGCCGCCATCGCGGCGAGCCGCACTCCGCGGGCCCGCCGTGCCGCGGCCCGCGGTCTCGCCTCCCTGGGCCTGGCCTCGCTGACCATCAACACGCTCGGCAAGCGTTCGGTGCGCCGTCCCCGGCCGGTGCTGGACCCGGTGCCGGTCGTGCGGCGGCTCAGGCGGCAGCCGATCACCACCTCCTTCCCGTCCGGGCACGCCGCGTCCGCCGCCGCCTTCGCGACCGGAGTGGCCCTGGAGTCGTCGGCCTGGGGCGCGGCGGTGGCGCCGGTCGCCGCGGCGGTGGCGCTCTCCCGCGTCTACACCGGGGTGCACTTCCCCAGCGACGTACTGGCCGGCGCCGCCCTGGGCGCGGGCGCCGCGTTCGCCGTACGGGGCATCGTGCCCACCCGCGCCCAGATCGCCCCGCCGGCCCGCCCCCGCGCCGATGTCCCGGCGCTGCCCGGCGGCGAGGGCCTGGTCCTCGTCGCCAACAACGGCTCGGGCACCGCCGACCGCGCCCGGGCGCTGCGGAGCGCGCTGCCGGAGGCGGAGGTCGTCGAGTGCGGACCGGACGACCTCCCGGCCGAGTTGGAGAAGGCGGCGGGCCGCGCCCGGGTGCTCGGGGTGTGCGGCGGCGACGGCACCGTGAACGCGGCCGCCGAGGTCGCCCTGCGCCACGGCCTGCCGCTCGCGGTGCTGCCCGGTGGCACGCTCAACCACTTCGCCTACGACCTCGGCGTGGAGGACGTACGGGACCTGAGCCGGGCCCTGGAGAACGGGGACGGCGTACGCGTGGACGTGGCCCGCTTCCGGTCCGGGAACAAGCGGGGCGTCTTCCTCAACACGTTCAGCCTGGGCGTGTATCCGGAGCTGGTGCGCGAGCGGGAGCTGTGGACGGACCGGATCGGCAGCTGGCCCGCCGGGATGCTGGCGGCCCTGAAGGTGCTGCGCGCGGACCGCCATCCGCTGCAGGCCGAGTTCCAGGGCCGGCCCCACCCGCTGTGGCTGCTGTTCGCCGGCAACGGCACCTACCACCGCATGGGCCTCGCTCCGGGCCGCCGGCTCGACCTGGCCGACGGGATGCTCGACGTCCGGGTGGTGCACGGGGGCCGCAAGCCGGCCCTGCGCCTGCTGTCCGCCGCCCTCGCGGGCCCGCTCACCCGCTCCCCCGCCCACGCGGCGGTACAGGTCGGCCGCCTCCATCTGACCGGAGTCGCGCCGGGCACCCTCCTCGCCTACGACGGCGAGGTGATGGAGGTGGAGGACGAGGTGTGGCTGGAGAAGCTGCCGGAGGCGCTGACCGTGTACCGGCCGCTGCCCGGAAGCTGATCCTCCGTCAGTCCACATGGCAAAACGCAGATCTCATCATTCGACACGTGCGCGTACCGTGATCCCTGCCGCCCCACGGGGTCGGACGACGAGAAGGGGTACAGCCATGCCGAAGCAGCGGGAGACGGCCGTCTACACGCACGGGCACCACGAGTCCGTGCTGCGCTCGCACACCTGGCGCACCGCCGCCAACTCCGCGGCCTACCTGCTCGGCTCGCTCAAGCCCCGTATGAAGATCCTGGACATCGGCTGCGGCCCTGGCACCATCACCGCCGACCTGGCGGAACTGGTCCCCGACGGGCACGTCACCGGCGTCGACCGGGCGCCGGGCATTCTGGAGCGGGCCCGGGCCACGGCCGGCGCACGCGGGCTGGCCAACATCGACTTCGCGGTGGCGGACGTGCACGCCCTGGACTGTCCGGACGACACCTTCTGCGTCGTCCACGCCCACCAGGTGCTGCAGCACGTGGGCGACCCCGTCCAGGCGCTGCGCGAGATGCGCCGGGTGACGAAACCCGGCGGGTACGTCGCCGTCCGCGACGCCGACTACGCGGCGATGACCTGGTACCCGGAGGTCCCCGGCCTGGACGACTGGCTGGACCTGTACCGGCGGGTGGCCCGCGCCAACGGCGGCGAGCCGGACGCGGGCCGCCGGCTGCGGTCCTGGGCACTGGCGGCCGGCTTCACCGACGTCACGGCCACCGCCGGCACCTGGACCTACGCCACCGACGCCGAGCGGGAGTGGTGGAGCGGACTGTGGGCCGACCGCACCCTGGCGTCGGCGTACGCCGAGCGCGCCGTCTCGGGCGGCCATGCGACCGAGGAGCAACTGCGCGCCGTGTCACGGGCGTGGCGGGAGTGGGGCGAGCGGCACGACGGCTGGTTCGCCGTCCTGCACGGAGAAATTCTGTGCCGCAAGGAAGCCTGATGCGAAGGAAGCCCGTTTCGTGAGAATTCCTGGAATTCACTTCCGGGGAAGAAGCGGCCCCAGCGGCCCGAGGTCCAGATTCAGGTCCTCGGGCCGCAGTCCGTAGCGGTCGCGCAGCTCGGCCATGCGGTCCTCCAGGAGCATGAGCGTGAGCCCGATCCGCTCCTCCTGCTCCTCGGTCAGGTCCCCCACGTCGAAGCGGCGCAGCGCCTGCCGCTCCATGAGCTGGCGCAGCAGCTCCACCACGGTGAGCACGAGTTTCACAAGATCGCGCTCCACCGTGTCGGGCTCCAGTTCCAGGTGCTTGCGCGGGCGCGAGGTCACGGTCACTGCTCCTCAAGGGCCTCGAAGGGCGACGGTACTTGTGCGTTCACCGAGCTGATCAGCGCGTTCAGGTCGATGCGGACGAGGTCCACGTCCGCGATGCGCAGGGTGACGTCCCCGGTGATGACCACGCCGCCGGCCAGCAGCCGGTCGAGGAGGTCGACCAGGGCGATCTCACGGCGTTCGACTACCGTCATGCCTCCTCCCCCGGCGCTTCCCCGGCGAAGGAGTACGCCGCCCAGGGCCCGGTGAGTTCCACGCGCAGCCCCGGGACGTCGTCCTTCGTGCGGTCCACGAGTTCCACGAATTCCTCGGAATCGCGCCGCGGGACCAGATAAGCGGCATTGAGCACATTGCGCCCCGCCGCGCCGGAAAGGGTGGGATTCTGCGGCGCGTGCAGCCGGGAATCCTCCGCGAAATCGGCGAGTTTTTCGTGCAGCCGCGTCGCGAACGTCTCCGCTTTCTGCCACATGTCCTCGCTCGCCCGCGTCTGCTGCCTGCGCTGCCGCAGATAGTCCCGGCCCGACGCGGCTTTCGGCGCGGGCTGCGCGGCCGGCTCGGGCTGCTCGGTCTCGGCGTAGATCTTCACGCCCCATTCCACACGCCCCTCCAGCCGCTCCAGGGTGGCGCGGAAGTGGTCCTCGCGGGCCTCGATCATGGAGCGTACGCCGCTGTCGTCCCGGAAGACGGTGGCGAGCCTGAGCGGCAGCACGGTGGTGACGACGGTGAGGGCGTCGATCACCCCCTGGTGGGCGCGGGCGGTGGCGGCCAGCCAGTCGAGGTCCTCCAGGTGCGCGTGCAGCGGTTCCTCGCCGAAGTCGCGCTCCGGCACCTCACTGATGACGGCGACCAGGCCGTGGTGGTGCAGGGGCTTGGCCGGGGCTCCCGCCACCCCGGTCAGCTGTGCCTGGAGGGGCGCGCCGAGGGGGCGGCAGACGGCGTAGACGTACCGGAGTCCGCTCATGGTGCCTCCTCCTTGCGGGTGCGGCCCCGTTCCAGTTCCAGTTCCTCCAGGCGCGCCAGCCGCTCGCGCAGCTCGACGTTCTCCCGGGCGAGCTCGTCGCGGCGGGCGCGGGAGGAGAGCGCCGGGTCGCTCTCCCACCAGTCGATGCCCATCTCCTTGGCCTTGTCGACCGAGGCGACGACGAGCCGGAGTTTGATGGTGAGCAGTTCGATGTCGAGCAGGTTGATGCGGATGTCGCCCGCGATGACGATTCCCTTGTCGAGGACTCGCTCAAGGATGTCGGCGAGGTTGGCGCCGCTGCTCGGGCCGTACGGTTCGGGCAGCCGGCTCGGTGTCGTCATCGACGGTTCCCGCCCTTGGCGTACTCGTCCTCTTCCTCGGGCTCTTCCTCAGGTTCTTCCTCGGGCTCTTCCTCAGGTTCTTCCTCGTACTCACCCTCGGGCTCTTCTTCCTCGGGCTCTTCTTCCTCGGGCGCCTCCTCGGGCGCCTCCTCGGGCTCCTCCTCGGGCTCCTCCTCGCCTTCCTCTTCTTCGTACTCGCCCTCCTCCTCTTCGGGCTCTTCCTCTTCGGGTTCCTCCTCTTCCGGCTCCTCCTCGGCGCCCTCGGCGGCTTCCTGCTCCTCCTCCGCGACCGCGTCCTCGTGGCTGCGGACGACCTCGCCGTCACGGATCTCGCCGCGCCAGCTGTCCTCGGCTTCTCCCTTGAGGGTGATGAAGCGGGCGAAGTTCTTCAGGTCCAGCCGGGCCCGGCGGCCCTGGGCGCGCCAGATGTTTCCGGTCTTCTCGAAGAAGCCGCTGGGGTAGTACTCCATGACCAGCAGCACCCGGGTGAGGTTGTCTCCCAGCGGGTGGAAGGAGACGACGCCCTTGGTGGTGCCCTTGGCACCCTCCGAGGTCCACTGGATGTGGTAGTCGGGCACCTGCTCGATGGTGTGCGCCTTCCAGCTGCGATTGGACCACCACACCTTCAGCTGCCAGTCGGAGGTGGTGTCGTCGGCCTTGCTCGCGGCCTTGACGCCCTTGGCGAAGGTGCTGAAGTCCTGGAACTGGGTCCACTGGTCGTAGGCGGTGCGCAGCGGTACGCCGACATCGATGGACTCGATGATGACGATGGGCTTGTTGCCCCCGCGCTTCTTGCGCTTGCTCTTGTCGCCGCCCCCGAGGTGCAGCGCGCCCATGACGTTCTCCTTGACCCGGGAGGCACCCATCTCCAGGGCGGTGCGCAGCGGCCCCTTGCCCTCCGCCAACTTACGGCCGGCGTCCAGGGCGAGCTTGCCGAATCCGGGACTCCTGCCCTCGGCGATGTCGGTCAGTTTGCCGGTGGTCTCGCCGAGCTTGCGGCCGGCACCGGCCAGCAGTCGCTCGGCCTGGGCGGCGAGGTAGTCCTTCGCCTCCGCCTTGAGCCGGTCGGCGGCCTCGCTGTGGGCGAGGCCGGTCAGCGGATTGTCCTTGGTCGCCTTGCCCGCCGCCTTGCCGACGGCGGACGTCGCGGATCCGAGGGCTTCGGTCATCGGTCACCGCCACCCTTCGGCAGCCGGGAGCGGGCAACGCGGGTCGCGTCGCCGGCCGCGGCTGTCTTCTTCGCGGCCGTCTTCCCGGTTGCGGTCTTCTTCGCCGCCGCCTTCTTGGCGGGGGCCTTCGCGGCCTTCTTGGCCGGTGCGCCCGCGGACGCCGTCTTGGCGACCTTCTTCGCGGGCGCCTTCTTCGCCGCCTCCTTCCGGGCCGGTTCGCCTCCGGGCTCCTCCTCGGACTCGCCCTCGGACTCGGGTTCCTCGCCGGCCTCGCGGCCCTCCCGGTCCTCGTACTCGTCCTCGTACTCGCCCTCGGTCTCCTTCTCTCCGCCGTTCCCTCCGTTTCCGCCAGTCTTCGGTACGACTCCGGCGAGCTGGTCGCGGACCTTCGCGGTCCGGCCGTGCAGCCGGTCGGCGAGCCCGGTCATCTGCCGCTCGACCATCGCGCCCGAGGCCGCCTTGCCCACGCCCTGCAGGTCCTGGCGCAGCTGATCCCCGATCTCCTTGAACTGGGGGTTTTTCTTCAGCTGCTGGTTGACCAGGTCCGCGAGCTGACGCGGGCCGAGGTTCATCTTCTTGCCCGCCACCATGCTGCCCACGGCGAGGGCGAGTTTGGCCTTCTTCGTGCGTCCCAGGAGGTATCCGGCCCCTAGCGCCAGGCCGAGTGCCACTCGATTCATCGTGCCGTCCCCTCACCTGTCCCCGGGCCCCCGCGCATGCCGATCTCCAGCCGGTCCAGGAGCTGGTCCTCCCGGCGGTCGAACTCCTCCTCGGTGATCTCGCCCGCCTCCAACTGCTCTTCCAGCTGGGCCAGTTCGGCCCGCACCGTGGCCGGGTCGTAGTAGATGCGCTCCGCTTCCCGAAGCACCTGCCTGATCGCCCAGGCACTGCCGCGCGCCGGAGCAAACGGCAGCAGCAGTACCTCGGAGATGAGTCCCATGGCCTTACTCCGCTCCCGCGTCGGCTCCCGCCGTGGTGCCCGCCGGCTCGGCGGGGCCGGGCTCGACGAAGCTGTACGGCGGCAACGGGCCGTTGACGCGCAGTTCGAGGTGGGAAAGGTTCTTGCGGGCCTGTTCGACGGCGGCCAGGAACTCCTCCGCCGAGTCCCGGTCCACCAGGAACGACGCGTTGACCAGCCAGCCCGTGGACTGGGGGCCCTCGCTGACCGCCGCGGCCACGCCCCGCAGGGCGCGCAGCACCTCGCCGCCGTCCCCAGCCTCGCGGGCCTGCACCGCGGCCGCGACCATCTCGCCGAGCCTGATCTTGTCGTCGAAACTCCCGCCGCCGGAGAGCCGGTTGGCCTCCGCCAGGGACCGGATCTCCGGGTTCTCGGCCATCACGCGGTGCAGCACCGCCTCCTCGACGTGGCTGCCCTTGACGTTGTACTCGACCTTGCCGTCCAGCTCCCGCAGGCGCTCCAGGTAGTGCTCGGCGCGCTCGGTGAGCACGCCCGTGACCGTGTCGTCGTCCGGTGAGACACTGCCGAACCGCATGGGCAGCACGCAGCCGGCCGCGCCGATCTCGCCGAGCACGTTCTGGTGGGCGAGCAGGTCCTTGCGCTTGGGGCGCAGCCCCTCGGGCGCGTCGCTGACGACCGCCGCCAGCTCGCCCGCCTTGAGGACGCGGACCTCGCGCGGCGGGTCGCCGACACCGCCCATGCCCTCCGGCAGCGCGGGGTGCGAGGCGGCCGTGATCCCGTAGACATACGTGCTCACTCCTGCTCCTCCTTCCTGCGCGCCGACGTGGTCTTGCGCGCCCTCGGCTGGGACTCGCTCTCGCTCGCGTGCTCCTCACGGGCCTGCTTGAAGGCGTCGGAGACGGTCTGCGCGGCGCCGGACAGCGCGCCCTTGGACTTGCCGCGCGCGCCGGACTCGGTGACCTCGCCGACGATCTCGGGCAGGCCGGGGCTCTTGCGCGGGCCGGCCTCCAGATCGAGCCGGTTGCACGCCTCGGCGAAGCGCAGATAGGTGTCCACGCTGGCGACGACCACGCGCACGTCGATCTTCAGGATCTCGATGCCGACCAGGGAGACCCTCACGAACGCGTCGATCACCAGCCCCCTGTCGAGGACGAGTTCCAGTACGTCGTAGAGGCCGCTGCTGCCACCTCCGCCGCCGGACGTCTGTGCCGGTACAACGGTCATGCCGACCGCGCCTCCTTGTCTGTGTGTAGGGATGCCTTGTCTGTGTGCGGGACTACGGCTGTACTCGCGGGCGGGCGGCCTAGCGGCCGCCGGACCGGTGTGCGTCGGCCCGCCCGCGTTCGTAGCGGCGAAGGCGCCGGTAACCGGTGAGCTGCCCCTCGGGGTCGAGTTCGACCAGGTAGCCCGCCATCAGGCTCATCGTGTCGGGCACTCGGGCGAGTTCGAGGACCTCGACCTCCAGGGACCAGCCGTCCTCCGTCTGCTCGAACGAGGTGACGGACTCGGCGGTCAGACCGGTCAGCTCGGCGAACTGGGCGCGTGCCTCGCGCAGCACCTCCATCGGCCTGGGCCGGTGCGCCGCCGTACGGTTGTCGTCTTCGGTGCGTGACTCCTGCGGTTCCTGTGGCTTTTGTGAATCCTGCGATTTCGATGTGTTGTCTGTATTCGCCATGGCCACCTCTCTTCTCCGTGTGGCCGCAGCTACGTTGGCCAAACCTTCACGGGCGCGGGTGTCCCGGGTGCGGGGACGATCCGCCTGCGCACGGCGGTGCGTGTATCAGCCACGCAGTGAGTCGAGGCGGCGGCGCGCCGGGCCCAGGGCGCGGCCCCGGCGCGGCACGCCGGCCCACGGGTCGGTGCGGGCCTGGTCCACCGCGTCGGCGATCGTCCAGCGGCGGGACCCGAGATCCGGGTCGTCGAGCTGGTCCCAGGCGATCGGGACGGCGACGGGTGCGCCGGGCCGGGCCCGTACGGTGAAGGGGGCGACCGCGGTCTGGGCGTAGCCGTTGCGCTGTACGTCCAGGTAGAGGCGGTCGCCGCGGTCCTTCTTGCGGGCGGCGGTGGTGAGCCGGTCGGGGTGGCCGGCGGCCAGCAGTTCCGCGACGTCCCGGGCGAAGTCGCGCACCTCGTCGAAGCCGTGGCGCCCGTCGAGGGGGACGATCACGTGCAGTCCGCGCGAGCCCGTCGTCATCGGCGCCGACGGCAGCTTCAGCTCCTCGAGCAGCTCCCGCAGCAGCAGGGCCGCCTCGCGCACGGACGCGAAGTCGTCGCCGGCCGGATCGAGGTCGAAGACCATGCGGTCCGGCCGCTCGATGTGTCCGGTGCGGGACAGCCAGCGGTGCAGGGTCAGACAGGCCTGGTCGGCGAGGTACACGAGCGTCGCCGTGTCGTCGCAGACGGTGTGCGTGACCGTGCCGCCCTCCTTGGCGACCTCGGCCCGGGTGATCCAGTCCGGGTAGTTCTCCGGGGTGTTCTTCTGCATGAACGCCGGGCCGTCCAGGCCGTCCGGGTGCCGCTCCAGCATCAGCGGGCGGTCGCGCAGGTGCGGGAGCATGAAGGGCGCCACGGACCGGTAGTAGTCGACGAGGTCGCCCTTCGTGTACTCCTTGGCGGCGCCCTCGCCCTCGCCGTCGCCGCCCGGGAACAGGACCTTGTCCGGCCGGTTCACCTCCACCGTGCGCCGGCCGGCCCGTACCGTGCGCGCACCGTCGCTCACGGCACCACCGCCTTCTCCACCAGCAGCCGGGCGGAGGCCGCGATCGACTCCGCGTCGATGCCCGCTGCGTGCAGCTGCTCGGCGGGCGAGGCCGAGCCCGGCATCGTACGGACGGCGAGCCGGACCAGGCGCGGCACCGGGCGCCCGTCGGTGAAGGCGTCGAGCACCGCGTCGCCGAGGCCGCCCTCCTCACGGTGGTCCTCGACGGTGAGCAGGCAGCCGGTCTCCTCGGCGGCCCGGCGCAGGGTGTCCTGGTCGACGGGCTTGACCGAGTACAGGTCGATCACCCGGACCGGGATGCCGTCCTCGCCGAGGGCGTCTGCGGCGGCGAGCGCCTCGTGCAGGGTCACGCCCGCGGCGACGATCGTCAGCCGGTCCCCCTCGGAGGAGCGCAGCACCTTGCTGCCGCCGACGGGGAACTCCTCCTCGGGGCCGTAGATCACCCGGCTCTCCCCGCGCGAGGTGCGCAGGTAGCGGATGCCGTCCAGGTCGGCCATTTCCGCGACGAGCCTGGCGGTCTGGTTGGCGTCGCACGGGTAGAGCACGGTCGAGCCGTGGACGGCCCGCAGCATCGACAGGTCCTCCAGACCCATCTGGCTGGGCCCGTCCTGCCCGATCGACACGCCCGCGTGGGAGCCGTTGAGGTTGATGCCGGAGCCGCTGATGGAGGCCATCCGGACGAAGTCGTACGCGCGCGTGAGGAAGGCCGCGAAGGTGGAGGCGTACGGCACCCAGCCGCGCCGGGCCATGCCCACCGCCGCGGCGACCATCTGCTGTTCGGCGATGTAGCACTCGAAGTAGCGGTCGGGGTGTTCCTTGGCGAAGAACTCCGAGCGGGTGGAGTCGCCGACCTCGCCGTCCAGGGCCACGACGTCGCCGCGCGCGGTGCCGAGCGCGGCCAGGGCCTGGCCGTAGGCGTCGCGGGTGGCGACCTGTTCGCCCTTGTCCCAGCGGGGCAGTTCGAGGCTGCCGTTCCCCACGGCGTGCAGGGAGCGGGTGGAGTCCGGCGCGTGCACGTGGACGCGGATGTCGCGGACGCCGCCGAGTTCCTCGATCGCCTCGTCGGGGTCCTTCACCGGCTTGCCGTGCAGGCCCTCGCGGTCCTCGGTGGCCTTGACGCCCTTGCCCTTGAGAGTGCGGGCGACGATCGCGGTGGGCTGGCCCTTCGTGGAGACCGCCTCGCCCAAGGCGCGGTCGACGGCGTCCACGTCGTGGCCGTCGATCTCGACGGTGTGCCAGTCGAAGGCGCGGAAGCGGCGGGCGTAGGCGTCCAGGTCGTGGCCGTGGCGGGTGGGTCCGCGCTGGCCGAGCCGGTTGACGTCGAGGATCACGGTCAGGTTGTCCAGGTGCTCGTACCCGGCGTGCTCGGCGGCCTCCCAGATCGAGCCCTCGGCCAGCTCGCTGTCCCCGCACAGCACCCACACGCGGTAGTCGGCGTGGTCCAGGCGCTTGCCGGCCAGCGCGATCCCGACGCCGATGGGCAGACCCTGGCCGAGGGAGCCGGTCGCCGTCTCCACCCACGGCAGCCGCTGCGGCGTGGGGTGCCCCTCCAGGCGGCTGCCCAGCTTGCGGAAGGTAAGCAGTTCGGCGTCGTCGATGGCGCCGGCCGCCTTGTAGGCGGAGTACAGCAGCGGGGAGGCGTGTCCCTTGGACAGGACGAAGCGGTCGTTGCCGGGGTGCTCGGGGTCCTCGAAGTCGTAGCGGAGGTGGTTCGCCAGCAGGACGGCCATCAGGTCGGCGGCGGACATGGAGGACGTCGGGTGCCCGGAGCCCGCCTCGGCGGCGGCCCGCACGCTGTCGACGCGCAACTGCTGCCCGAGTTCGACGAGTTCGTCGGTGTTCATGAGTCTCCTCGGTCTCCTTCCGCGGATGTGTCGTCACGCTTGACCGGCCCGGGGGAGGGGTGGGCGCCACGGCGCCCGGCGGCCGGCTTCTTCTTCCTGTTCCTGGCGGGCCCGGGCCGGTTCCTGGCCGGTTCACCGCCGGGCTGGTTCTTCGCGGGCTCGTCGCCGGGCCGGTTCCTCGCGGGCTCGGGACCCGGCCGGTGCGGCGCGGGCTCCGCGCCCGCCATCTGGGCCTTCTCGGTGTTGTCGATGATCTCGGTGATGTTCTCGCCGGCCTCCTCCTGCCCCTCCGGCCTTCCCGGTACGCGCGCCAGCTCCGGGGAGGCCGTGTCCAGCGGCACCGACCAGGACCGTACGAGCCCCAACTGGACGGACTGGCGCGGCAGTACGGCGTCCAGGAGCCAGTCGGCGGCCACCCGGACGCGGTTGCCCGGCATCGCCGCGAGGTGGTAGCCGCGGGTGACCGCGCCGGCCACCGGGCCGGACAGCGGGATGCCGAACGGGTCGGCGGCGGCCTGCGTGCCGCCGAGATCGACCACGAAGCCCAGGTCGCGGTGGCGGTAGGGGCGGCGCTCGCCGACACCGCACGAGGCGGCGACGTTGAGGGCCGCCACCTTGCCCTGCCGCCAGGCGTGCTGGGCGGTCATCGGCGTGAGCCTGCCGGGGTTGTCCAGGTCGGGCACGGCGGCCGCGTCGCCGCACGCGAAGACCTCGGGCCGCCCCGGCACCTGCAGGAAGGGGTCGACGACGAGCCGTCCGCGCTCCAGCGGCTGTCCCGTGCTCTCGACGAGGGGGTCGGGCCGTACGCCCACACACCACACCAGCGAGCGGGTGCGGACGAACTCGCCGTCCGTCAGCAGCACACCGTCGTGCGTGGCCTCCTTCACGGACGTGCCCATCCGCACCTCGACGCCGCGCTGCCGCAGCACACGGTCGGCGGTGTCCGACAGCCGCTCGTCCATCTCCGGCAGCACGCGCGGCGCGATGTCCAGCAGCATCCAGCGGGGCCGCATCCCCTCCCGCAGCGGGTGCTTGCGCACCAGCGAGTCGGTGAACATCTTGCCGTGCGCGGCGACCTCGGTGCCGGTGTAGCCGGCGCCCACGACGACGAACGTACAGCGGGCCGAGCAGGTCCCGGGATCGTCGGTGGCCGCGGCGAGTTCGATCTGGCGGATCACGTGGTCCCGCAGGTACAGCGCCTCGGGCAGCCCCCGGAAGCCGTGCGCGTGCTCGGCGATGCCGGGGATCGGCAGCAGTTTGTTGACGCTGCCGACGGCCAGCACCAGCCGGTCGTACTCCAGCGTGCCCTTCCCGCCCTCGGGGTCGGTGTAGCGCACGGTGCGGGCGTCCATGTCGATGCCGTCGGCCTCGCCGAGGACCAGCCGTACGCGGCGCAGCGTGCCGGACAGGGAGACGGCGACCCGGCGCGGATCCAGGATGCCGACGGCGACCTGGGGCAGCAGGGGCAGGTACAGGAAGTAGTCGGTCGGGTTGAGCAGGGTGATGTCGGCCTTGCCCCGGGACATCCTGGACAGGGTCCGGGCCGTGCGGTAGCCGGCGAAGCCGGCACCGACGATCACGATGCGGGGTCGACTCACGGTTCGCCTCCGGCGCTGTCGCGGACCAGGTACGGAACTTTCCGCGTCCCCCTGGCCGGGGCACCCAAACGTGCGCCACCGGTGAGCAGGGCGCCGCGGCCGGGGTCGCCGCCGTTTCCGCCACGGCGCCCGGGTAACTCGGCACGGCGACCCCACCCGCCCATGCCGCGGAGGTATCCCCCATGCCCGAATACGGCTATCACCTGTCGTGCGAGCAGTACGGCCCGGCCGACCTCGTCGAGCAGGCGAGGATGGCCGAGCAGGCCGGCTTCCAAGCGCTGTGGATCTCGGACCACTACCACCCCTGGAACGAGGCACAGGGCCAGAGCCCGTTCGTGTGGTCGGTGATCGGCGCGCTGTCCGAGGCGGTGTCCCTGCCCATCGAGACGGCCGTGACCTGTCCGACCATACGGATGCACCCCGCGGTGGTGGCGCAGGCGGCCGCGACCAGTGCGGTGATGACCGAGGGCCGGTTCCGGCTCGGCCTAGGCACCGGCGAGGCCCTCAACGAGCACATCCTCGGTGACCGGTGGCCGCCGTCGCACGTGCGGCTGGAGATGCTGGAGGAGGCGGTGCAGGTGATGCGCCGGCTGCTGGCCGGCGAGCAGGTCGACCACCGCGGCACGCACTACACCGTCGAGAACGCCCGCCTCTACACCGTCCCCGAGGAACCCGTCCCGATCGACATCTCCGGCTTCGGCCCGAAGTCGATCGCGCTCGCGGCCCGCGTGGCCGACGGCTACATCACGATGATGCCGGAGGAGGAGATGGTCACCCAGTACCGCAAGGGCGGCGGAGGCGCGAAGCTCGTCAGCGGCGGTACGAAGGTGTGCTTCGGCGCCGACCGTGACGAGTGCGTCCGTACCGTGCTCGAGCTGTGGTACAACGAGCAACTGCCCGGCGAGATGGGCCAGGTGCTGCCCACGCCCCGGCACTTCGAGCAGCTCAAGCCGTTGGTCACCGAGGACATGGTCCGGGAGAACGTGGTGTGCGGCGACGACGTGGACCAGCACGTGTCCGCGCTGAAGGAGTTCGCCGACGCGGGCTTCGACCGGGTCTACGTCAACCAGATCGGCCACGATCAGCGCGGATTCTTCGACTTCTACCGCTCGAAGGTGCTGCCGCAGCTGCCGCAGTGAGACACGGACGGGCGCCCGCCGGACGGGGACCGGCGGGCGCCCGATTCTGATTGACGGCTCGTCAGGCCCTCGGGTCGGTGTCCTCACCGCGCTCCGGCCGGTAGGCGCCGGCCGTCGGCGGGGCGGGCGGCACCGGCGGCACGGGCGGGTACGGCGCGCCCGCCACTCCGCCGGCCGGTGCGGCGCCCCCGTGGTGCCCGGCGTGTTCGGCGGCCGGCTCCGCGGCGCGCTCCGGTGCGGGCCGGGACGCCGAGGGCCGGGCGGCCTCACGCAGCGCGTAGGCCGCCACGCCCAGGATCGCCGCGGTGATCAGTGCGGCGGCCCAGCCGGGCAGGCCGATCGCGAGGGCCAGCCCCACGGCGAGCGCGAGGGCCGCGCCCGCGTACAGGGCGACGGCGCCGGACGCGGCGTACAGCATGGCCGTGCGGCGCTGCCTGCGGGTCTGCTCGCGCAGCTCGTCGCGCACCGTTTCGCGCGCCACCTGCGCCAGCTCGTCGACCAGTTGCTTGTCCAGGTGCTCCAGGTGATCCAAGCGCTCCATGTACTGCGGGTACCCGCGCGAGCGACCGGGTAACGCCACCCGTTCCGCGGCCAACTACCCCCGTCCGCATGGAGATTCTGGGAGCCAGCCTGCGCGTCTGCGTCGACGATCTGGACACCGCGGTGCCGTTCCACGAACGTCTCGCGGGCGGCAGGGCCCTCCGGTTCGAACGCGGCGGCGTCCACGTGGCGGCGGTCGGCTGCTTCCTGCTGATGAGCGGCCCCGAGTCCCAGCTGGAGCTGCTGCGCAAGGTGGCGGCGACCATCGCCGTGTCGGACGTCGACGAGGCCCACCGGGTGCTGACCGAGCTCGGCGCGCACATCGTCGCCGGTCCGGTCCCCACCCCGGCGGGCCGCAATCTGATCGCCATGCACCCGGACGGGACGGTGTACGAGTACGTGCACCGCCGCGACTGAGCCGCGCGGGCGGGCGGCCGGCCGGTAGGCGCTCGGCGCCCCGGCAGACCTGGGCAGCCGCAGCCGTCCGGCGCCGCGGATCTCGCGGCGCCGCCCGTCGGCCGGTCCGAGGCGGTGAGAACCGCGCCCCCTGCTGTCGGTGACGCCGAGCACGCGCGCGCTGCGCCGCCCGGCGAGCGAGCCGGCCGGTCAGGCGGACGGTGGGCGCATCCGGAAGTCGAGGCGTCCGGGCAGCTCCCCGCCGCCGGCCTGTTCCCACACCCGGCCGATCCGCTCGTCCCCCTCCCTCAGGTCGGCGACCTCGAACCCCTCCCCGAAGACGGCCCGCGCCTCCTCCCGCCGCCCCTCGGCGAGCAGCAACTCGGCTTCGAGCAGCCGGAACCGGCCGCGTGCCCGGGTCTCCGGGCGCACCCGTTCCCACACGGCGCGCGCCTGGGCCGGGCGTCCCGCGCGCAGCAGCGCCTCGATCGCCTCGCGGCCGAGCGCGGTGGTGGCGGCCGTCCACTGCTCGTCCTCGTCGCTGGGGGTGCCTCCCACGCCGTTCAGGCAGTGGGAAAGCTCCCGGCACAGGCCGTCGAAGGCCTCGGCGTACCGGTCGGCGGCCCGCTCGTGGTGCCCGTCCTCCTGGTCGGCCACGGCGAGGCAGCGCAGCAACGGCCAGACGGAGAATGCCTGTTCGAGTGCCCGCTCCCAGCTGCGCACCGCCTGTGCCCGGTCGCCCGCGTGCCACTGGGCCACACCCAGGTGGTACTCGGTGAGCGGGGTGGCGGGCGCCGTCTCCAGCATGTCCCGCCAGTGCGGGGCGACGAGCGTGTCCCCGGGCGGCCCGGCCCGGCGCGGCTCGGGGAGGGAGCCGGAGCGCAGCAGTTCCCGCCAGGGCTCCTGGTCCTCGCCGAGGGTGGACTCGGGGAACGGCGTGCCCGGCAGCTTCAGGCCCGCGCACAGCACTTCGAGCGCGCCCCAGCCGGATCCGGCGCTCAGGATCTCGCCGGGTTCGGTGTCGGCGTGCGGCTTCCACAGCGCGTAGGCGGCCTCCACGTCGGCGCGCGGCAGGGCGGCCTCGAGCCGGTCCTCGGTCCGCCGTACGACGGTGTCCCACGCGCCGTCCGGCGGCGGCGCGTCCAGCGGCCCGTAGGTCTCCAGCCAGGCCACCTCGCTGCCCGCCTCCAGCCGTACGTGCTCCAGCTGGGTGCGGGCGAGCCCCGCCTGGATCTCGCAGTAGCCGCCGGTGCCGGGCTCGGTGAGCCACTGCTGCCAGCGCCGTCCGCCGGGTCCGGCACCCCAGACGAACAGCTTGCGGCCGCGCAGGACGTCGGTGGAGGTCTGCACGAGCCCGTGGCCGTGCTCGTCGAGCGCGGCGATCCAGCGGCGCCGTCCCTCGGGCACCTCGTAGAAGTAGTCGGCGGGGTAGGTGCTGTTCAGCGGGTACGTGCGGTCGACGCCGTCGTACGAGGGGACGGGCACCCGGCGCAGCCGGCGCTCGTAGCCGAAGTTCCAGGCCTCCTCGGCGGGGGCGAGCACCCGGCGCTCCTCGGGGACGGCGGTGTTCGACCACCAGTAGGCCGGCACCGGCCGCTCGTGCGGGTTGCGGACGCGGACGCCGACGTGCAGGAAGTCGGAGCCCTCCGGCAGCCACAGGTCGACCTGGAAGGGCAGGTCCCGCAACCGCTCCCACTCCCACAGGCGCAGCATCTCCCCGCCGTCCGGTGCGGGCACGCGGGCGGCGTGCAGGGGCGCGCAGGACAGGGCCGTGTGGCCGGTGGCGCCGATGTTCCACTCGATGCCGCCGGAGTACCAGGCGCCGTTGAGGGCGAAGTTGGCGGGCTGGAACACCGGGTTGCGGTAGAGCAGTTCGCGTCCGGTGGGCTTGTGGACGAGGGAGGCGATCCGGCCGCCGAGGCCGGGCAGCACGGTGGCGCGCAGTCGGTCGTTCTCGATGACGAGGGCGTCGACGGGCCGGGGCCCGCGCTGTCTGCCGTAGCCGTCGCGCACCCGCACCGGCAGCAGGCTGCGCAGCGGCGCGTACCCCACCTGCCGGGCCATGTCGCGCGGCAGGTTCTCCTTGTCGCGCTCCTCGACGCGGTGCGTCTCGTCCAGCGGCCGCAGCGCGGGCAACGGGTTGTCCGGCCCCAACGGGGCGGCGTTCAGCGTCAGTACCTCACGTCGGATCGTCGTCACGACGACCATGGAACCCGCTCACCGCCGAGCCGGCCAGGGTCGGGACGGGTCAGGTTTCCGCAAAGGAGCCAGACGGAATTCCGTGGGCGATGCGTGGCGAGCGCCGCAACTCAGCGTCTCCTCAGCGAAGGGCCGGCTCGTCGAGTGTCAACGTGCCCGCGTCGGCGTCGAGTTCGGCTGTGACACCGAAGGGGATCGTCAACGCCCCGTCGCAGTGGCCGAAGCCGAAGTCCTGGGCGACGGGCACCCCGAGCGCGCCGAGTCGGTCGGTGAGCAGGGCCCGGACGCGGTCGGGGGTGTCGCAGCCCTCCCATGAGCCGAGGAGCACCCCGCGGACCCCGTCGAGCCAGCCGGCGCGCAGGAGCTGGGTGAGGTAGCGGTCCAGGCGGTACGTCTCCTCGCCCACGTCCTCCAGGCAGAGCAGGCCGCCGGCCGCGGAGGGCCGTGCGTGCGGGGTGCCGAGGTCGGAGGCGAGCAGGGCCAGGCAGCCGCCGAGTGTGACGCCCCGGGCCCGTCCGGGGACGAGGGCCGTGCCGCCGGAGGCGATCGTGCGGACCGTCTCGGGGGCGAAGAGGGTGGCCCTGAGGTGGTCCTGCGCGCGGGCGTTCTTGACGAAGTCGACGCCGGCGGCCATCGGCCCGTGCAGCGTGACCAGGCCCAGGCGGGTGGCGAAGGCCTCGTGCAGCGCGGTGATGTCGCTGAAGCCGGCGAACACCTTCGGTCCGGCCGCCCGCATGGCCTCCCAGTCGAGCAGGTCGGCCATGCGCTGCGCGCCGTACCCGCCCCGGGCGCACAGCACGGCGTCCACCGAGGGGTCGCACCAGGCGCCCTGCAGGTCGGCGGCGCGGTCGGCGTCCGCGCCCGCCAGGTAGTCGAACGTGCCGTGCCGGTCCAGCACGTGCGGCGCGACCACCGGGTCCAGGTCCCAGCCGCGCAGCAGGTCGAGCCCGGTCTGGAGCCGCTCCTCGGGCACGGGCCCGCTGGGCGCGACGACGGCCACACGGGCGCCGGGGGCGAGCCGCGCGGGACGGCGGAGTTCCTTCACGTGCCGAGCTCCAGGGTCGGGATGCCTGCCGGGTCCAGGCCGAACACCTGAGCGTACAGCGACAGCTCCGCCTCCAGGGCCCTGACCATGGTGTCGGCCCGGCGGAACCCGTGGCCCTCGCCCTCGAACGCGAGGTACGCGTGCGGCACCCCCCGGCCCGCCAGCCGGGCCAGGAACCGCTCGCACTGCGCCGGCGGGCAGATCACGTCGTCCAGGCCCTGCAGCAGCAGGAACGGGGCCGTGAGGCGGTCGGCGTGCTCGATCGGGGAGCGCTCGGCGTACCGGCCGGGCACCTCGGCGAGCGGCCCGACCAGGGACTCCAGGTACCGCGACTCGAAGTCGTGGGTCTCCCCCGTGCCCCAGCCGGTCAGGTCCAGGATCGGGTAGAGGATCGTGCCGCAGGCGTACACGTCGGTCGTGGTCAGGGACGCCGCCGCGGTCCAGCCGCCCGCGCTGCCGCCCCGGATCGCGAGCCGCGCGCGGTCGGCGGTGCCCTCCTCGGCGAGGGCGAGCGCGACGGCCGCGCAGTCCTCGACGTCGACCACGCCCCACTGCTCGCGCAGCCGGTCGCGGTACTCCCTGCCGTAGCCGGTGGAGCCGCCGTAGTTCACCTCGGCGACGCCGATGCCCCGCGAGGTGAAGTAGGCGATCTCCAGGTCGAGCACGAGGGGCGCCCTGCTGGTGGGTCCGCCGTGCGCCCACACGACGTACGGCGGCAGCTCGGCGCCGGGCGCCACGCACCCGGGGTTGTGCGGCGGGTAGACGTGGGCGTGGACCTCGCGGCCGTCCGGTCCCGTGAAGGTGCGGATCTGCGGCTCGGGGTAGTGGGCGGGGTCCACCGGGTCGTCGTGGGCGGCGCCGATCACCCGGGCCCGGCCGGTCCTGGTGTCCAGCTCGACGACCTCGTAGGCGCTGCGCGGGCTGGCGGCGACCGTCACCACCCTCCCCCACCCCCCGGGCGGGGGGACCCCCGTCTCGCTTCGCCCGCCGTGCGCCGTGAGCGTGGCGTCGAACTCGGTCCAGGGTCCGGCCGCGTCGACGATCTCGCCGGTCTCCGGGTCGAGTATGCCGAGGGCGGTGGCGCCCCGGCCGTGCACGACCGCGATCAGCCCGTTGTCCAGCGGCGCGAACCAGCGCTGGCCCAGCTTCCACAGCGGCCCGCCGAACTCCTCCTCGCGGGGGCACAGAGGCTCGCCGTCGCGGTAGAGGTTCCACCAGCCGCTGCGGTCGCTCACGTACAGCAGCGAGCCGTCGGCGGCCCAGTCCACCTGGACGATCGATTCGTCGGGGCCGCCCGCCACGGTTCGGGGCGCGCCGAGGGAGCCGTCCTCGCCCACCTCGGCCACCTTCAGTTCCGTACCGTCCCACGGCATCCGCGGGTGGTCCCAGGCCAGCCAGGCCGCGCGCCGCCCGTCGGGCGAGAGCCGGGGGCCGGTGACGAACCGGTGCCGGTCGTCGGTGAGTTCCCGTACGGCGGCCCGGTCGTCGGCCGCCGAGCCGTCCAGCGGTACGGCGGCCGGGACGCGCCGTACGTCGGTGGGCCCGTCCCCGGTGAACTCCTCCAGCACGCACCACACTTCGCCGTACTCCGGGCGCACCTGCGGCTCCGCCCAGCGCAGTCCGCCGCCCACCGCCGAGACGGGGGTGAGGGGACGCGGCTCGCCGCCGGGTTCGTAGCGGTAGAGCCGCTGGTCGGCGAAGTTCACGAACACCACCAGTGGTACGCCGCCCTGGACCGTCCCGGCCCAGGGCCGGCCGCCGTACTCGATGACACGGCTGCGCACGTTCCACGGCGCGGGCAGGACGGACTCCTCCCTCCCGCCCGCCCGTCGCCCACCACCACCCTTCCAAGGAGGCGCTTCGCGCCCCACCTCCTCGATACGGCGCCGCACCAGCGCCCGCCGGCCGCCCTCGGCGGGCCGCGGTTCGGTCCACCACACCTCGTCGCCGACGAAGCCCGCGTACTCCGGTCTGCCGTCGTGCGCGGCGGCGAGGGCCGCGTCGATGGGCGAGGGCCAGGAACCGTACGGCAGGGTCTGCACGTTTTCCCCCATGGTTCAGGCCGTCCGCAGGAAGCGGTCGAGGACGCGGACGCCGAAGTGCAGCGCCTCCACGGGGACGCGCTCGTCGACGCCGTGGAACAGGTGGTGGTAGTCGAAGCCCTCGGGCAGCTTCAACGGCGAGAAGCCGTACCCGGTGATGCCCAGCCGCGAGAACTGCTTGGCGTCGGTGCCGCCCGCCATGCAGTACGGCACGACGTGCCCCTCGGGCGCGAACGCCTCGACGGCGGCCCGCATCGCCGCGAAGGCGGGCGAGTCGACCGGCGCCTGGAGCGCCACCTCGTGGTGCTCGAACTCCCAGTCCACGTCCGGGCCGGTCAGCTCGTCGAGGGTGGCGCGGAACTCCTCCTCGCCGCCGGGCAGATACCGCCCGTCGACGTGGGCGACGGCCTCCCCCGGAATCACGTTGATCTTGTAACCCGCCTCGAACATGGTGGGGTTGGCGCTGTTGCGCAGCGTCGCCTCCACCAGGCGGGCCGCCGGGCCGAGTTTGTCCAGCAGCGCGTCGACGTCCCGCGGGTCCGTCTCGATGCCGTACAGCGCGGCGAGTTCGGTGAGTGCCGCGCGCACGGTCGGGGTGAGCCGTACCGGCCACTCGTGGGCACCGATCCGGGCGACGGCGGTGGCGAGCCGGGTCACCGCGTTCTCCCGGTTGACCCGGGAGCCGTGGCCCGCCCGCCCGCGCGCGGACAGCCGCAGCCAGGCGGTGCCGCGCTCGCCGGCCGCGATGGGGTAGATCTGCCGGCCGGCGCCGTCGTGGAAGGTGAACGCCCCGGATTCGCTGACGCCCTCGGTGCAGCCCTCGAACAGTTCGGCGTGCCGGTCGGCGAGGAAGCCGGCACCGTCCTCGGCGCTGGCCTCCTCGTCCGCGGTGAACGCGATCACCACGTCCCGCCGCGGCCGCAGGCCCTGCCGGGCCCAGGCGCGGACCACGGCGAGGATCATCGCGTCCATGTTCTTCATGTCGACCGCGCCCCGGCCCCACACGACCCCGTCGCGCACCTCGCCGGAGAACGGGTGCACGCTCCAGTCCTCGGCCCGTGCCGGCACCACGTCCAGGTGACCGTGGACGAGCAGCGCGTCCGCCGACGGGTCGGTGCCCTCCACCCGGGCGACGACGTTGGTCCGGCCCGGGGTGCGCTCCAGCAGTACCGGCTCCAGACCCGCCGCGGCCAGCCGCTCGGCGGCGTACTCGGCGGCCGGGCGCTCCCGGCAGTCCCCGCCGCCCCGGTTGGTGGTGTCGATGCGGATCAGGTCGGACGTGAAGTCGACGACCTCGTCCAGTGCCTGCGCGTCAGCCATACTCCTCCTCCACCGCGGCCGAGGCGATCGTGGTGACCGCCTTGAAGGTGCGGATCGACTCGTACATGGTGGCGCTGGTGTACGCCACCTTGCGCTCCCCGATCCGGCTCACTCCGGGCACGACGGTGGCGGCCATGGCGAGGTGCTCGGCGTCGAACTCCACGGCGACGGTGAACGGGCCGGCGCCGCGGGGTTCGTGACGGACCGCCAGGGCGGCCGCCTCCTTGGCGGCGGCCCGGATGTCGGCGGCGGTGCGGGCGGGCGTCCGGCACACGGCCGCGTACCGGGACACATGGTCCTTGACGGCCACCTTCAGTGCCTCGGGCGCGTAGCCGAGCGCGTCCTCGCAGGCCACGTCGTCACCGGTGACCAGCACCACCGGCACCCCGTACTCGGCGACCACGTGCGCGTTGAGCAGCCCCTCGCTCGCCCGTACGTCGTTGAGCCACACCCCGGTGATCTGGTTGGCGAGGTAGGTGTGGGCGAGGACGCCCTCCATGCCGGCGCCCGCGTGGTAGCCGACGAAGGCGATCCCGTCCACGTCGCCGTGCTGCACGCCCTCCACCATGGACAGCGACTTGTGCCGCCCGGTGAGCATCCGCGCCCGCTCGTCCAGCCGCTCCAGCAGCAGATTGCGCATGCTCCAGTGCGCCTCGTTGACGAGGACCTCGTCGGCGCCCCCGTCGAAGAAACCCAGCACGGCCGCGTTCACGTCCGAGGTGAACATCACCCGGCATCGCTCCCACTGCGGCGTTCCCGGCAGCACGTCGGCAGGCCAGGTGACACCGGTGGCGCCCTCCATGTCGGCGCTGATGAGGATCTTCATGCCGTGCCACGTTACGCGCTGCGGAGGCGACCGGCTACGCCCCGTACGGAGCCGGTGGCGCTCCGGCTCCGTACGGGGCGGGTTTCAGCGTTCCAGGAAGTCGAAGAGGGCTTCCCAGCGCCGGGTGATGACGTCCGGGTCGAAGCGGTGGACGCTGCGCTGGGCCTGGTCGCCCATCGTGTCGCGCAGGTGCTCGTCGGACATCAGGCGGACGAGGTGGCGGGCGAGTTCGGAGGTGTTGCCGGGGCGGGCGAGCAGGCCGTCCTCGTCGTGGGTGACGATCTCGCGGACGCCGGGCGCGCAGTCGAACGCCACGCAGGGCACGCCGGTCGCCATGGCCTCCAGCAGGACCAGCGGGAAGCCCTCGCCGCGGGAGGACTGGACGAAGACGGAGGAGGCGCGCAGCGCTCCGGGCACGTCGTCGGTCTGTCCGGCGAAGTCGACGGAGTCCTCCAGGCCGAGTTCCGCGCACTGCTTTCTGAGCTGTGCCTCGGCCTCTCCCCTGCCGTAGATGCGCAGGGTCCAGCCGGGCTGCTTCGGCACGGCCTCGGCCCAGGCGTCCAGGAGCAGGTCGACGCCCTTCTCGTGGGAGAGCCGGCCGATGCTCGCGACGACCTTCCCGGTGCGCGGTGACGGGGTGCCGGGCACGAAGGGCAGCGGGTTGGGCATGAAGCCGACGTTGTTCATGCCCTCGACCACCCAGTGGTCGGCGTCCTCCTGGGTGAGGGCCAGCACACGGTCGACGTCCCCGTAGTACTTCTT
This sequence comes from Streptomyces sp. JNUCC 63, assembly GCF_054366325.1. Lineage (NCBI taxonomy): Bacteria > Bacillati > Actinomycetota > Actinomycetes > Kitasatosporales > Streptomycetaceae > Streptomyces > Streptomyces sp. JNUCC 63. The sequence continues at coordinate 1,477,527 of NZ_CM135963.1, forward strand.
CACGCGCTCGAAGCGGGACGACTTGCGGGCCGTCTGGAAGGACTCGTGGGTCATGCCGATGACGGCGTGTCCGGCGGTGTCCGCGAGGGCCACCCACTCCATCGCCCACACCTGGGTGACGACGATCATCGCGCCGGGCCGGGCGGCCTGGAACAGCGTCGAGAGCCGGCTCGCGGCGGTCCGCACGTGCGTCTCGTGGCGACGCACGGCAGGGTCGGCGGGGCCGAGCAGGCGGCGCGGCCTGGGGCGGCCGGGCGGACGGCGGGCGTACAGCGTCACGGTGCGGAACGGCGGCCGGTCGCCGAGGTCCATCGGGTGGTTGGCCGGGGCGATGCCGACGACGGTGACCCGGTGGCCGCGCTCGGCCAGCAGCCCGGCCATCTGGGTCTGCCAGCGGCCCACACCGCCGAGTTCGTTGACCTCGTTGCCCACGAAGAAGATGTCGCGCTGGGTCATCGGGCCTCTCCCGCGGTGCCGAAGAAACGGTCCACGATCTGCGCCGCGGCGTCCCCGCGGTCGTACTCGCCGTACTTGTCCACGAACTCCTTCAGCCGCGCCTCGTACGTCGTCCGTACGGTGTTCAGGTCGCCGATCGCCGCGAACAGTTCCTCCTCGGTGCGCGGGACGGGGCCCGGGGCCTCGGTGAGGAGGTCGAAGTAGGTGCCGCGGGTGTCCTTGGCGTACTCCTCCCAGTCGTGGGCGTAGAACACGATGGGGCGCTGGAGCAGGGCGTAGTCGAACATCACCGAGGAGTAGTCGGTGATCAGGCCGTCGGCGAGCAGCATCAGCGGGGTGATGTCGGGTTCGGCGCTGACGTTGATCACGCGTCCCGCCACCGACGGGGGCAGGGTGAGCCGGTTCAGGTAGTGCGCCCGGACGAGCAGGGTGTGGTCGTCGCCGAAGCGGGCGGCGAAGTCGTCGAGGTCGAAGGGGAACTCGAAGTCCCGTACGCGGCCGTCGGGGTGGGCGCGGAACGTGGGCGCGTACAGCAGCACGCGCCGGCCGGGGTCGATGCCGAGCCGCTCGGCCACCCGCTGTGCCTCGGGGGGCAGCGGCGCGCCCTCCCGGACCCGTACCAGGGCGTCGTTGCGCGGGTAGCCGGTGCGCAGCAGCTTCTCCTCGGGGATGCGGTACGCGCGCGCGAGGGTGCGTACGTCGTGCTCGCCGCGGACCACGAAGTGGTCGAAGCGGTCCAGGGCCTGCTGGTAGGAGCGCTGCTCCTGCTCGGGCAGCATCCGGTAGGCGGGCTCGTCGAAGCCCATCCGCTTCAGCGCCGAGCCGTGCCAGGTCTGGATGTACGTCGTCTCGGGGCGCTTGGCCAGCCGGAGCGGATAGCCCTGGTTGTCGATCCAGAACTCGGCCTGGGCGAGCGCCCTGAGGTAGCGCCAGGACCAGCGGCGCACCAGCTCCACGTCCTGGGGGAAGCCTTGGGGGCGCGCACCGGCGTACGACCAGATCGGGGTGATCGGCGCCTTGCGGCGGCGCAGTTCCTCGAAGATGGCCCGCGGGCTGTCGCTGTACTGCTTGCCGAGGTGGCTCTCGAAGACGACCGTGCCCTTGCGGACGGGCAGTTTGCGCAGCACGCGGTCGTAGACCTGAAGCTTGCGGGTGCCAGAGTTCAGGTCCCGGCGCACGGCCCGGAGCGTGCGGTAGGCGCCCTTGGCGGCCCGCGCGGGACCGCTGTGCAGGTGGCGCTCCACGGCGGCGCGGCCGGTGCGGGCGGCCTGGCCGTGCTGGGTGAGCCGGAAGGCCAGGTGGCCCTTGGCGGACACCTGGGCCTCGATCCGGTCGGCCATGAGCCGCGTCAGGCGCGGCCGTACGGGCACGGACTCGGCGTGTTCCAGGTCGACGGTGCCGACGGTGAGCCGGCTGGTGGTGCGCTTGCCGTCCGCGGTGAGGTGCAGCCGGACGTCCCAGACGTCGTCGACGATGCCGAGTGGTCTCAGCCGCCGGGCCAGCGGGACCTCGGCCCGCCATGCGATCGTGTCGCCCTGGTGGCGCGGGGTGGGCACCGGGAAGCGGAAGGTCTGCAGGCTGCGGCGGCGGGCGCGGAACTCCAGCTCGGCGCTGAGTTCCGCGCCCGGGGCGATGGTGTGCAGCGGGTTGACGACCTCGCCGGCGAGCACCACGTCGCCGCCGTGCGCCGTGTACTCGGTGAGCCGGTTGCGCAGGGCCATCTGGTTCAGCGGCCGGGCGTGGTAGCCGAGGGTGGTGACGTCCAGGACGGCGCGCATCTCGGGGTCGTCGAGGTAGCGGTCGGTCCAGTAGACCCGGCCGCCCCGCTCGGCCAGCGGCGCGGAGATCTTGAACCGGTTGATGAGCGTGTCGATGGCCGGCATCAGGTCGGTCCAGTCCTCGCGCAGCAGCAGCTGGGCGCAGATGGCGTGGACGCGGTCGAGCTCGGCGTAGGCCGCCTCGGGGAAGCCCTGGATGTAGCCGCGGGCCAGTTCGGCGAAGCGGTGGCGGTAGTCGTCGTCGAGGAAGGGCAGTTCCCGCAGGTACAGCACGAGGTCGTGCTTGAGGAACTTGATGTCCTTGCACAGCTTCAGCCGGTCCTGGCCCTGGCGGTCCAGGATGGCGTCGATACGGCGGTGGATCTCGACCCGGTCGGCGAAGTTGCTGATCTCGCCGCGCCGGTTGCTGATCGACTTGACAGCGGTCTTCTGGACGACGTTCCAGTAATAGACCGTGTTGGGGATCAGTGTGATCCGCCGGGCGGCCAGGTAGGCCTGCGCGGAGAAGAGCAGGTCCTCGTAGTGGATGCCGCGGGGGAAGGCGAGCTCGTTGTCGAGCAGGAACTCGCGCCGGTAGCACTTGTTGGTCGACAGGGTGTCGAAGACCAGCAGGTCCGGCAGCTCGGCGACGGAGTCCAGCGTGCGGGTGCCGCGGTACAGCCAGGGGTACCAGGGGGTGCGCTTGTCGTGCCGGCTGTCGGCGTGAACCCGGACACACAGGCCGGAGACGAGGTCGGCACCGGTGCGGTCGGCGGCCTCGATCATGTTGCGGCACGCGTTGCGTTCCAGGGTGTCGTCGCTGTCCAGGAACATCACGTACCGGCCGCGGGCCACCTTGACGCCCTGGTTGCGGGGCTCTCCGCAGCCGCCGCTGTTCTCAGGGAGCCGGATGGCCCGGACCTTGCCGGGGTGGGCCGCGGCGAGCTTCTGCGCGACCTCGTAGGAGCCGTCCCTCGAGCAGTCGTCGGCGATGATCACCTCGACATTACGGAGTGTTTGCTCGAGGACGGAACCAACGGCCACCGGAAGCCGCTCTTCGTCGTTGTAGACGATGACGACAACACTGACGTCCGGTTCGGGCGCGACGCTCACACGGCCACCTCTCGTCTCTGTATGGGGGGTGCGGTGGGGTGAACTCAACCCTACATCTTGTAGGGATCACTAAAGCCCCCACCCCCCTCCAAACTACGTCAATGCGACAATACGCCGTCCCACTGACACGCAGTGCGACCGGGAGGCGGGGCCGCTCACCGGGTGCGCCCGGCCACGAGCCACTTCGACGGCAGCACGATCCGGGTGCCGTCGTGGGTGAACCCGGTGGGAGTGAGAGGTATTTCACCCGCCGCGAGGACGGTGCGGCCGGCCGCGCGTAGATGCTCCGGCACCGCTTCGTCGGCGGCCTCGCCGAGCGCGATGCCGTGCAGGAAGACCGGCGCGAGTTCGGGCGGCGGCCCGGCGGGGCTCCGCGCCGGCCCGCCCAGGATCGGCCGGGCGGCCTCGGACGGCTCGACGAGGAAGGCCCGGCCGCGCTCGCCGACGAGGACGGCGAGCCTGTCGACGAGGCCCTGCCGGTCGTCCGGCTCGCACTGGTGCAGCACGCCCCGCATGCACACGTGGGCGTCGCCGAACTCGGCGTGCAGCGTCTCCGCCTCACTCTTGTCGGCGGTGTCCGGCACCCGGTGCGCGGCCTGCCCGGCGGGGTCGCCGTGCCGGGCGTGCTCGATGGCCGCCGCGGCGATGTCGGCGCCCACGACGTGCGGGAAGCGCCCGGCCGGAAAACGCGTCCGGGTACCGGTCGAAACCGGGAGGACCGCCCTTGCCCGCGCGGGCACGCGCGAGTGCGGGTACGGACGAGGCCCGGAGGCGAGGGCCCGGGAACGCGCGGACGGTGGGAACTCGTCGTGTTGCGGGGCCCACCCGGTGTGGTGTGGCCGCGCCGGGTGGGCACCGACCGGAACGGGCACCGCCGCGCGGTGGGCGGGCCGTCTCGTCGCTCACGCGGCGGAGCGGGCGCTGTTGCCGCTACCGCCGCCGTCCGCTCGGCCCGCTGTCGCCCATCGCGTCAACGGCGGGGCAACGCCAGTTCGAACCACACCGTTTTGCCGGTGCTCGCACGGCTCGTGCCCCACGCGCGGGCAAGGGTGCTGACCACGCGCAGGCCGCGGCCGGACTCGTCGGTGGGGCCGGCGCTCAGCAGGGTGGGCAGGTCGTGGTCGTCGTCCTCCACCTCGCACAGCAGGGTGTCGCCGCGCACGAGGCACAGTTCGACCGGCCGGCCGTGGGAATGCCGTACCGCGTTGGTGACGAGCTCGCTGACCATCAGTTCGGCAGGGTCGGCGAGCCGGGCCAGGCCCCACTCGTGGAGCTGCTCGCGGACCACGGCGCGGGCCCGGCCCACCTCGGCCGGGTCGCGGGTCAGACGCCACTCGGCGACGTCCTCGGGCTCGATGCCGTTGAGACGCGCCATCAGCAGGGCCACATCGTCCTTGCGGCCCCCGCGCGTGTTCAGCGCGCGGATGATCGTGTCACAGGCGTCGTCCATGGACGCGGCCGGATGGGCGGCGGACTCGCACAGCGTGGCCAGCCCGACGCCGATGTCCTCACCGCGCACCTCGACCAGCCCGTCGGTGCACATCACCAGCCGGTCACCGGTCGCCACGCGCACGCGTACCGCTTCGAAGGGCACCCCGCCGACGCCGATGGGCGCGCCCGTGGGCAGGTCCAGCAGCTCGCTGCGGCCGTCGGCGCGCACCAGGACCGGCGGGATGTGGCCCGCGTTGGCGAGGTGCAGCTCGCTCGCGATGGGGTCGTACACGGCGTACAGGCAGGTCGCGAGGTAGGTGTCGCCGAGCCGCTGGGCGAGGTCGTCGAGGTTGCGCAGCAGCTGGGCGGGCGGCAGGTCGAGCGCGGCCATGGTCTGTACGGCGGTGCGCAACTGACCCATCATCGCCGCCGAGTTCAGGCCGTGGCCCATCACGTCGCCGACGACCAGGGCGGTACGGGCCCCGGGCAGCTTGACCGAGTCGAACCAGTCGCCGCCGACCCGTCCGAGCAGCGTGCCCGGCAGGTACCGGGTGGCGATGTCGCAGCCCGCCATCCGCGCCGGGATGTGCGGCAGCATGCTGTCCTGGAGGGTCTCGGCGACGGCCTCCTGGTAGGTGTACATGCGCGCGTTGTCGAGCACGAGGCCGGCACGGGCGGCGAGTTCGGCGCCCGTGACCCGGTCCATGTCGTTGAACTCGGGCCGCTCGGGATGGCGCATCAGGGCCATGAAGCCGAGGACGACGTTGCGCGCCTTCAACGGTGCGACCAGCATGGAGCGGTTGGTGATCATCGGCCGGAGGTCACGCTTTTCGAACTGCGAGGCGATGGCATGGCCCATCTCCTCGCTGATCCGCGGCACGAGCACCGGCTCGCCGGAGGTCATGCACTGGAAGAACGGCGTGTCCGCCGGGAACGGCATGGCCTCGCCGACCGGTACGACGTCGTCCCAGCGGCCGGGTTCGTCGGTGTGCTCCAGAGCCACCCGGTGCCACATGGTGGTCGTGTCGGGCACGCCCTCGGGGAACCCCTCGCCGGCGACGACCTGTTCGCGCAGGTAGGTGCAGGCCACGTCGGTGAAGCGCGGCACGACGGCCTTGCTGACCTCGACGATGGTCCGCGCGAGGTCGAGCGAGGTGCCGATCCGGCCGCTGACCTCGTTGAGGAACTCCAGGCGCTCGCGGACGGCGGCGTACTCCAGGTCCTCGCCCTCGTCGTGGGCGAGTTCGTCCGGCGCGGGCAGGCCCTGGGCGGCGGCCCGCGCGGTCCGCTCGCGACGCGCCTTGCGCTCGGCGCGCCGCGGCACGCCCCAGTCAGGGGTGACCGGCACCCGGTCGTTCTGGCTGAACTCCAGGACCGGATAGCCCAGTTCGAGAACCTGCGCGACGATCCGGGCACTCTCGCCGACACTCATGCTGGGCAGGATCTCGGGCAGCCGGCGCGCCAGCTCGTCGGCGCCGGCGAAGTCGGTGTGCAGGGCGAAGGCGGGCGCGATCCGCTCGGACGCGCCCCCGCCCTCGTGCCCGGGATCCCGGCGCAGCCCGTCCGCGTCGGCGGCGAGCACCAGCAACCGCTCCCGCCCCGGCCCCACGAGCGGATACGCCCACCACAGGACGTCCACCCGGTCCCGTTCGGGCGCGGCGAGCCGTGCGCGCCCGGCGGCCGGGTAGGACAGCCGCCCGTCGAGGGACGATTCCAGTCCGGGTCCGAGCCCGTCGTAGCCGGCGTACGACCGGTAGGGGGCGTCGTCGGCCTCGTCGGGCAGGGCGCCGGAGACGGGCAGCAGATCGACGGCCGGCCGTCCGATCGCCTCCTCCTTGGCGGTGCCGAACATCCGCCGCGCGCCCCTGCTCCAGTGCGACACCAGGCCGTCGTCGTCGACCACGACCACGGCCAGCGGGACACGGCCGGCCGCGGCATCCGCCGCCGGGCCGCTCCCGGCTCCGCGGCCGGGAGGTACGTCCCCTTCGGTGCCACGGTCCATGGTCCAGGCCCCTCTCCCCACGGCTCCGCAAGATCTGTTCCCCCGGGCACCACGGTACGGCGACGGCCCGTCACGATGTGCGGCAATACTGGAATTGATTTGAGCGGGAGCGCACCGGCGCGCGGGCGTGCGCCCCCTGACCGCGACTCAGTCCTCGTGCCCGAGCTGAAGATCGCGTTCCGTGCGTCCTCCGCCCGCGACCTGCAGCACCGTGGCGACGGGCGGGTAGCCGGCCGCGATCACGGTGTACTCGCCAGAGGACAGATCGACGAACCGGAACGTTCCGTCGGCTCCGGTGGTGAGCGTGTCCACGACGTTGCCCGCGGCGTCGAGGAGCGTCACGCGCGCGTCCTCGACGGGCCGCCCACCCCCGGCCCGCACCGTCCCGCGCAGCACGGCGCCGCCCGCGAGTTCGACGTCCTGGCGGGTCTCCCGCGAGGCCTGCACGGTGACGGGCAGCGCGGCCGGGCGGAAGGCGGGCGCGCTCGCGGCGAGGGTGTACTCGCCGGCGACCAGCTCGCTGATGACGTAGCCGCCCTCCCGCCCGCTGCGGGTGCTGGCGACGACCTCGCCGTGCACATTGGTCAGCGTGACGGTGGCGTCCCGCACGGGGCTGCCGTCGGCGGTGCACACGGTGCCCGCGAGCCGTCCGGCACCGCCGAGGACGACGTCGAGCTCGACGGGCCGCTCGCCGACGGTCACGGAGACCGCCTGCGGCTGGTGTCCGCCGGCCGCGGCGATCAGGACGTACGACCCGGCGCCCGGCGTGGACAGCGCGTACCGCCCGTCGTCGCCGCTCGCGCCCCGGCCGATCTGCTGTCCGCCGACGTCGATCAGGGTGAGCGCCGCGCGGGGCACGACGGTCCCGTCGGGGTGCTGCACGGTGCCGCAGACGGGCACACCGGCGGCGTGGGGCGAACGGGCCTGCGGCACGGTGGCGGCCGGCGGCGCGGTCTCCGGGTCGGTCACGTGGGTGTTGTGGGACACCAGGGGTTTCTCCTTGAGGAAGAAGGCGATGAGCAGGCCGAGGACGAGCACCGGCACCAGGTAGAGGAAGATCCGCGGCATGGCGTCGGCGTACGCGCGCACGTAGGAGTCGCGCAGGACCGGCGGCAGCGCGTGCACGCCCTGCGGGGTGATCGACTCGGGATCGGGCAGGGCGCCGCCCGCGCGCGCGGGGACGCGGTGGCGCAGGGCGTCGGTGAGCCGGTCGGCGAACAGGGTGCCGAAGACGGCGGCACCGACGCTGCCGCCGATCTGCCGGAAGTAGTTGTTGGCGCTGGTCGCCGTGCCGAGGTCGGCGGGGCGCACGGAGTTCTGCACGGCGAGCACCAGGACCGGCATCACCAGGCCGATGCCCACGCCGAGGACGGCCATCCAGACGCTGTAGTGCAGCCGGGGCGTGTCGACCTCGAGACGGGACAGCAGCCACATGCCGGCGGCGGACAGGGCGCTGCCGAGGACGGGGTAGATCCGGTAACGGCCGGTGTGGCTGATGAGCTGCCCGGAGACGATCGACGCCGCCACGACGCCGCCCATCATGGGCAGCATCAGCAGCCCGGACTCGGTGGCCGAGGCGCCGTCGACCATCTGCAGGAAGGTGGGCAGATAGCCGGCGGCGCCGAACAGCGCGGCGCCGATGACGAGCCCGACCAGTCCGCTGACGTTGAACACGGAGTCCCGGAACAGCCGCAGCGGGATGAGGGGTTCGGCGGCGAAGCGCTCGGCGACGAGGAAGAGGACGCCCGCCGCGGCGGCGCCCGCCCCGAGCCCCAGGATGACGCGCGAGTCCCAGGCGTACTCGGTGCCGCCCCAGCTGGTCAGCAGCACCAGGCAGGTGGAGGCGGCGGCGAGCAGCAGTGTGCCCAGGACGTCGAAGCGGGCCCTGACCCGGGGCTTGGGCAGTTTCAGCACGACGGTGACCACGGCCAGGGTGACCAGGCCGAAGGGCACGTTGATGTAGAAGCACCACCGCCAGGACAGGTGGTCGGTGAAGTAGCCGCCCAGCAGCGGTCCGGCGACGGAGGCGAGGCCGAAGGCGGCGCCGATGAGGCCCATGAACCGGCCGCGCTGCCGGGGCGGCACGATGTCCGCGATGATGGCCTGAACGCCGATCATGAGTCCGCCCGCGCCGACGCCCTGCACGGCGCGGAAGGCGATCAGCTGGTCCATGGTCTGCGCCCGTCCGGCGAGCGCGGAGCCGGCGACGAAGACGACGATGGCGAACTGGAAGACGCCCTTGCGGCCCAGCAGGTCGCCGAGCTTGCCGTAGACGGGCAGTCCGACGGTGGAGGTGAGCAGGTAGGCGGTGATCGCCCAGGACATCCGGTCCAGGCCGTGCAGCTCGCCGACGATCCTGGGGAGCGCGGTGGCGACGATCATCTGCTCCAGGGCGGCGAGCAACAGCGCGAGCATCAGCCCGACGAAGACCAGCCGCACCCGGCGTGGGCCGAGGTGAGGAAGGGCGGGGACGGCGGGCGCGGCGGGGATCCTCGGGGGCGCCGCCGCGACCGGCTGGTCCTGCACCAGGGTGATCCCGCCCACGTACCGCTCCCCTCGTCGTACCTGCCGCGCGATTCCCGCACAATCCCTGCGTAAATCGACAACATCGACAACTACGAGCAAGCACGACGAGTTACGGCATACCGCCGCTCCGTGGACGGATCCACTCGAACCGGTGAGGGGTCAACGGGGCCCGCACTCCGGGGAGTTGCCTGCGAGGGCCTACTTCTCGACCTCGGCGGCGAGCCTGGCGAGCACGGCGTCGTAGATCCGGCCGAGGCCCTTGGGGGCGAACGTCTTCTCGAAGAAGCCGCCGATGCCGCCGGCACCCTTCCAGGTGGTGGTGACGACGACCCGGGACCTGCCCTCGCCGGCCGGGGTGACGCGCCAGGTGGTGACCATGGAGGAGTTGCGGTCCTTCTCGACGAGCTCGCCGTCGGTCGGCTCACTGACCTCCATCAGGCAGTCGCGGACCCGCTTGCTCGTGGCCTGGAGCTTCCAGCGGACGAGGGTGCCCTCGCCGTCCCCGCCCTCGCGCACCCCGTACTCGCTGAAGTGCTCGGGCAGCAGCTTCGGGCGGGTGCCGCGGTAGTCGGCGAGCGCGTCGAACACCTTCTCCGCGTCGGCGGCGACGACCCGCTCCGTAGTGGCTTCGACCTGCGCCATGACTTCCTCCAGGACATCCGTTCTCGGGCTTGGGGCAAGCCAATCACCCTGCCGCCCGGACCCCAAATCGGAGCCCGGCAAGTGATCGAACCCGGCACCGCGGGCGATCGGGAACGGCACTCGTACGGTCACCCACACGATCAAGGGAACAAATGTTCTATTCTCTGGGCAGTGCTACCGAGGAGGCGCGATGCGCTGGGACAACCCCACCCCGGACTCCGGGGACACCGGCGACACCGGTCACGGCCGGGCCGACGCCGCGCTGTTCGGCGCGGACGCGGTGACCACCCGCACCTTCGACACGCCCGAGTTCCGCGGAATCACCTTCCACGAGGTCCGGGCCCGCTCGATCATCAACCGGGTGCCGGGCGCCTCCCGCATGCCCTTCGAATGGACGGTCAACCCGTACCGCGGTTGCACGCACGCGTGCGTGTACTGCTTCGCCCGCAAGACGCACGGCTATCTGGACCTCGACACGGGCCTCGGCTTCGACACCCAGATCGTCGTCAAGGTGAACGCCCCGGACCTGTTGCGCCGGCAACTGGCCTCGCGCCGCTGGCAGGGCGAGCACATCGCGATGGGCACCAACGTCGACTGCTACCAGCGGGCCGAGGACCGCTACCGGCTGATGCCGGGGATCCTGTCCGCGCTGCGCGACCACGCGAACCCGTTCTCGATCCTCACCAAGGGCACGCTGATCCTGCGCGACCTCGACCTGCTCACGCAGGCGGCCGAGGTCACCGACGTGGGCATCTCCGTCTCCGTCGGCTTCACCGACACCGAGCTGTGGCGCACCGTCGAGCCGGGCACGCCCGCGCCTCAGCGGCGCCTGGACGTGGTCCACGCCCTCGGGGAGCACGGCATCGGCTGCGGGGTGCTGATGGCGCCGGTGATCCCTTTCCTGAGCGACCGTCCGGCCCAACTGCGGTCGGCGGTAAGGGCGATCGCGGCGGCCGGGGCCACGTCCGTCACGCCCCTGGTGCTGCATCTGCGGCCCGGAGCCCGTGAGTGGTTCATGGTCTGGCTCGGGCAGCACCACCCGCACCTGGTGCGCCGCTACGAGCATCTGTACGCCGGGGGCGCCTACGCCCCGAAGTGGTACCAGCGCCAGATCACCCGTCAGGTGCACGAACTGGCACGGGAGTACGGCATCGGACCCACGCGCGCGGGGGCGTCGCGCCGCGTCCGGCCACCCGGGCCGACGCCGCCTCAGATGTCCGAACCGACCCAACTCACGCTTGTTTGAGAGCGTTCGAGGGCACCGCACGGCCCGATTGGGTCAAGATTTGTCAGAACGCGTTCTTCCGGGGGTGCTTTCCGGGACGATGCGGCGAGGATCGCGAGACCCGCGGTCCACAGCCTCTCCGTCCTGGGAGGACGTATGAGAAGAAGCGCTGCCGTGCTGTGCGGTGCCGCCGTGGTCATGGCCGGGTCCCTCACGGCCGTCCCCGCCGAGGCGAGCACGCCGCACCCCGCAGCCGCCGCGAAGGCCGTCAAGGTCACGTGGAAGAAGTGCGGCACCACGGACTACCCGACGCTCCAGTGCGGGTCGGTGAAGGTGCCGCTCGACTACAGACACCCGTCCGGGAAGAAGATCACTCTGGCGCTGTCCCGCGTCCCGCACACCGCGAAGACGTACCAGGGCCCCCTGCTGGTCAACCCCGGCGGCCCCGGCGGCAGCGGTCTGACGCTGGCCGGGTTCGTCGCCTCCTCGCTGCCCAAGTCGGTCGCGGCCCAGTACGACGTCATCGGCTTCGACCCGCGCGGGGTGGGCAAGAGTTCCCCCGCCCTGGACTGCAAGCCGGGCTACTTCAAACCGGTGCGCCCCGACTCGGTGCCGAGCACGCCCGCGATCGAGAAGGCCAACCTCAAGCGCGCGAAGGACTTCGCCGCCGCCTGCGGCAAGAAGTACGCGGGCGTGCTGCCGCACATCAACACGGTCAACGCGGCGACCGACATGGACGCGATCCGGCAGGCCCTCGGCGCGAAGAAGATCAATTACTTCGGTTACTCCTACGGCACCTATCTCGGCGCGGTGTACGCCAAGCTCTACCCGGAGCGGGTGCGCCGGCTCGTCCTGGACTCGATCGTGGACCCGACCGGTGTCTGGTACGACGACAACATCCAGCAGGACTACGCGTTCGAGGGCCGTCAGCACGCCTTCATGGCGTGGATCGCCAAGTACAACTCGACGTACAGGCTGGGCACCGACCCGGCCAAGGTCGAGGCCAAGTGGTACGCGATGCGGGCGGCGCTCGCCAAGAAGCCCGCGGGCGGCAAGGTCGGCGCCTCCGAGCTGGAGGACGTCTTCGTCCCGGGCGGCTACTACAACGGCTACTGGCCCTATCTGGCCCAGGCGTTCGCGGCGTACGCGAACGACAAGAAGACCGGACCGCTCATCGAGGCGTACGACAACTTCGCCGCCGTCGACGCCTCCGGCGACAACGGCTACAGCGTCTACGCCGCGGTGCAGTGCCGTGACGCCGCCTGGCCGCGCGACTGGCGGCAGTGGCGCAAGGACAACTGGGCCGTGCACGACAAGGCGCCGTTCATGGCCTGGAACAACGCCTGGTACAACGCGCCCTGCGCCTTCTGGCCGGTCTCCTCGCAGCGCCCGGTGAACGTCGCCAACAGCAAGCTGCCGCCGGCGCTGCTGTTCCAGGCGACCGACGACGCGGCCACCCCGTACCCGGGCGGCGTCACGGTGCACCGTCTGCTGCGGAACTCCAGCCTGGTCGTCGAGCAGGGTGGCGGCAACCACGGCATCACGCTGAGCGGGAACGCGTGCCTGGACAAGCACCTGGCCGCGTACCTGACCAACGGCAAGGTGCCGCGCGGGCACGGCGTCGCGGACGCGGTGTGCCGGAAGCTGCCCGACCCCAAGCCGCTGAGCACGAAGGCGTCCACCCTGGCGGCCACTTCCGCCTCCGACACCGCGCGCGGCTCGACGCTGCACGACTTCGTCCGCTTCCGCGGCTGAGTCACCCCGCGGGGGCGGGCGTTGTCAGACCCATGGTCCACCATGGACGCATGAGTCAGCCGACCAGGATTCCCGCCCCCGCCGGGGTCGCCCCCGCCGCGCAGTACGCCCACGTCGTCATGGGCACCGGCCGCTTCGTCGCGGTCTCCGGCCAGCTTCCCCTGAACGAGGACGGCGAGCTCGTCGGCGAGGGCGCCCCGGCCGCGCAGGCCCGTCAGGTCTTCGAGAACCTGCGCCGCTGCCTGGCCGCGGCGGGGGCGACCTTCGAGGACGTCGTCAAACTCACCTACTTCGTCACGGACATGGCCCACCTCCCGGCCATCCGCACGGCCCGCGCCACCCACATACCCGACGACCGCCTGCCCGCCTCCTCCGCCGTCCAGGTCGCCGCCCTGGTCCGCCCGGAGTTCCTGATGGAGATCGAGGCGTTCGCGGTGGTGCCCGAGTGACGGACCCACTCATCCGGCGGATGACCCTCGCGGACTGCGGCCGGGTCTCCGAGATCCGCGTGCGCGGCCGGCAGAGCGCCTACCCGGGCCTCATGCCGCAGTCGTACCTCGACACGCTCAGTGTTGAGCAGGACGCCGAGCAATGCCGCACGCGTCTCGCACGGGACGACGGCAGCGTGGTGGACCTGGTCGCCGAACTGGACGGCGAAATCTTCGGCTGGGCGTGCCACGGCCCGTACCGGGACGGTGAAGTCCTCACCGGGGAATCCGAGTTGTACACGCTCTTCGTGGACCCGGCGCGCTGCGGCGGCGGTATCGGGCGCGCGCTGCTGACGGAGGCCGTGCGCAGGTGCACGGCCTCCGGACACATGCGCATGTTCCTGTGGGTCCTGAAGGGGAACACCGGAGCCCGACGCTTCTACGAGCGGGCGGGGTTCCGCGCGGACGGGACCGAGCAGTCCTTCGAGGTGGACGAGGTCGCCGTGCCCGAGGTGCGGTACGTCAGGAGTCTGCCGGCCTGACCGGTCACCGCTGCCCCGGAATCCGCGCCAGCGCCCGCACCGCCGCCTCCGCCAGGGACGGGTGGGCGAGGGCCTCGGTGAGGGCGGGGCGGGCTCGGGGGTCGCCGAGGGTGCCCAGGCCCTCGATGCAGGCGAGGGCCACGCGGCGGTAGGGGTCGTGCGGGCGCAGGCGGCGTTCCAGGGTGGTGACCAGGGCGGGGACGGATTCGGGGGCGCGGAGTTCCACCAGGAGCCGTACCGGGTGCAGGGCGTAGGCGACGCGGAGTTCGTTGGTGGCCAGGGCCGCCGCCGCGCGGGCGGTGCGGGGGTCGCCGAGGCGGGCCAGGGCGTGGGCGGCGGAGGCGCAGCGCTGCTGGTCCCGGTGGTTCAGGAGCAGGACCAGGGACTCGAAGGCCCGCCGGTCGCCGGCCAGGCCCAGCCGGAACGCGGCCAGCTCCCTGGCCCACAGCGGCTGCCCGGGGGCCGTGAGGACCTCGGCCAGCTCGTCCGTGTCCCGGCTGGCGACCAGGTGCTCGTATGCCGCCGACCCGCCCGACTCCTGTCGTAAGCGCTCCGTGAGCGATCGCAACTCTTCGTCCACGACGCCAGCCTAGGCGTGCGACCACCCGAGCGGGACCTACATCACAAACTCAAGGGGGTGGCGCGCTCGTTACCCACAAGTTAAGCTCAGACGAGCGAGTCACCCACTCGCATCGCCTCGCAGTGGCCTGGTGACGCAGCCACCGCGAGTGTTGTCGGTTCGGTACATCAGGTACCGCAGTACGACTCGGCTTCGGGACAGAGCCGGTCGGTTTCGCCGCTTGCCGGGCGCGCAGGCGCCCGTGGCGATCGGCACCGGGCGTGTGCGCTCGCAGCTCGGCACACCCGCACTCCCTTTCTCCCGCACCCGGTGCGCCCCTCGGCGCACCGGGGCGCGTTCCCAGTCGTCACCCTCATTCCTGGAGTCCCGCGATGGCCACTCCCTTCTCCGACACCTCTCTGTCCCCGCTGAAGACGATCGCCGTCGTCGGCCTCGGCACCATGGGCACCGGCATCACCGAGGTCCTCGCCCGGTCCGGCCGCGAGGTCGTCGGCATCGACATCAGCGAGGCCGCGGCCGCGAAGTCCGTCGCCGCCCTGGAGACGTCCACCGCCCGTGCCGTGGAGCGCGGGCGCCTGACCGAGCAGGAGCGCGCGGACGTCCTCGCCCGGGTGCGCACCTCCACCGAGCTGACCGCCGCGGCGGACGCCGACCTGGTCGTCGAGGTGGCGCCGGAGTCGTACGAGATCAAGCAGCAGATCTTCCGGGAGCTGGACGGCATCGTCCGCCCGGAGACGATCCTGGCCACCGGCACCAACGCCCTGTCGGTGACCCGCCTGGCCGCCGACTCCGCCCACCCCGAGCGCGTCCTCGGCCTGCACTTCTTCACCCCGGCGCAGGCCATGAAGCTGGTCGAGGTGGTCTCCTCCGTGCTGACCGCGCCGCAGGCCGTCGCCGCCGTCACCGACCTCGCCCTGGAGCTCGGCAAGGAGCCCG
Source organism: Streptomyces sp. JNUCC 63 (assembly GCF_054366325.1). Lineage (NCBI taxonomy): Bacteria > Bacillati > Actinomycetota > Actinomycetes > Kitasatosporales > Streptomycetaceae > Streptomyces > Streptomyces sp. JNUCC 63. The sequence goes on from NZ_CM135963.1 coordinate 1,492,920, forward strand.
TCGCGGTCGGTGACCGGCCCGGTTTCGTCGCCGACGGGCTGCTGTTCGGCTACCTCAACCAGGCCGCCGCGATGTACGAGGCGAAGTACGCCTCCCGCGAGGACATCGACGCCGCGATGCGGCTCGGCTGCGGCCTGCCGATGGGTCCGCTGGCTCTGCTCGACCTGATCGGCATCGACACCGCGCGTACGGTCCTGGACGCCATGTACGCCGAGTCGCGCGACCGGCTGCACGCCCCCGCGCCGATCCTCAAGCAGCTCAGCGAGGCCGGCCTGACCGGCCGCAAGGCGGGCCGCGGCTTCTACACCTACGAGGCCCCGGGCAGCGGCACCGTCGTGCGGGACGCCCTGACCCCGCCGGCCGGGGACACCCTCACCCCCGGCCGTCCGGTCCGCTCCGTGGGCGTCGCCGGCTCGGGCACCATGGCCTCCGGCATCGCCGAGGTCTTCGCCAAGGCCGGGTACGAGGTCGTGCTCGCCGCCCGCAGCCAGGAGAAGGCACAGGCCGCGAAGGCCCGTATCGGCAAGTCCCTTTCGCGCTCTGTCGACAAGGGACGGCTGACCGCCGAGGCCGCCGCGCAGACCCTGGACCGGATCACGGCGACCGGCTCCTACGACGACTTCGCCGACGTGGACCTGGCCGTGGAGGCCGTCGCCGAGGACCTGGCGGTCAAGCAGCAGCTGTTCGCGACGCTGGACAAGGTCTGCAGGCCGGGCGCGGTGCTGGCCACCACCACCTCCTCGCTCCCCGTGGTCGCCTGCGCCCGCGCCACCTCGCGCCCGCAGGACGTCATCGGCATGCACTTCTTCAACCCGGCGCCGGCGATGAAGCTGGTCGAGGTCGTCCGTACGGTGCTGACGGCGGACGACGTCCACGCGACTGTCCGCGAGGTCTGCGTCAAGATCAAGAAGCACGCCGTCGACTGCGGGGACCGCGCCGGCTTCATCGTCAACGCCCTGCTGTTCCCGTACCTCAACAACGCGATCAAGATGGTGCAGGAGCACTACGCGTCCCTGGACGACATCGACGCGGCGATGAGGCTCGGCGGCGGTTACCCGATGGGCCCCTTCGAGCTGCTGGACGTCGTCGGCCTGGACGTCTCGCTGGCCATCGAGAAGGTGCTGCACCGCGAGTTCCGCGACCCGGGCCTGGCCCCGGCGCCGCTCCTGGAGCACCTGGTGGCCGCGGGCTGCCTCGGCCGCAAGACGGGCCGCGGCTTCCGCGAATATGCCCGCCGCTGAGCGGCCCGGCGACTGGTTCCGAGACGGGCGGGAGTGGGGCGGTCTGCTGGACCCGGCGGCCGCTCCCCCGCCCGCCGAGGACGGGGGGAAGCGGGGACAGGCGCGCCACCCTGCACGGATGCAGTACGTTCGGGTCATGTCCCAGCCCGCCAAGTCCTCACGTACACCAGCCACGCCCGACGCGCCGGAGAGCGCCGCGGGCTCTCGCGCGGCCGCCCAACGGCTCAAGATGCGCCGGGAGCTGGCGGCCGCCGCGATGGAGCTGTTCGCGACCAAGGGGTACGAGGCGACCACGGTCGACGAGATCGCCGCGGCGGCCGGGGTCGCCCGCCGCACCTTCTTCCGTCACTTCCGCTCCAAGGAAGAGGCGATCTTCCCGGACCACGACGACACCCTGATCCGCGCAGAGGCGGTCCTCAATGCCGCCCCCGCGCACGAGCACCCGCTCGACACGGTGTGCCGGGGCATCAAGGAAGTCATGAAGATGTACGCGGCGCAACCGGACATCTCGGTCGCCCGCTACAGGCTGACCCGTGAGGTCCCCACGCTGCGCGAGGCGGAGATCGCCTCGGTGGCCCGCTACGAGCGACTGTTCACGCGCTATCTGCTGGGCCACTTCGACGAGCGCGCGCACGCCGACGACGCGAACGACGATCCGTTGCTCGCGGAGGTCGCCGCCTCGGCCGTGGTCACCGCGCACAACCACGTGCTGCGGCGCTGGCTGCGGGCGGACGGCCAGGGGGACGTGGAGGCGCAGCTGGACCACGCCTTCGCGATCGTCCGCAGGACCTTCGGCAGCGGGATCGGGGCCGGCCGCTCCACGGCGTCGTCGGCGCCCGCCGGCGGTCCCTCCGCGGCGGTGAGCCGGCAGGGCGAGGTCCTGGTGACGGTCGCCCGCACCGACGCTCCGCTGGAGGAGGTCATGCGGACCATCGAGGAGGCACTGAAGGGCCGCTGAGAGCCTTCCGCCGCGCTGCGCGCTGTGTGACAACGGCCACCCCACGGGGTGGCCGTTTTGGCGTGTCAGAGCATCTTTTCGTCCGCCTTTGAAGGGCGATTCGATCGATCATCGCTCATTTGTTACGTAAAGATTTCGCCTGAGCGAAAATTCTGGCACTCAGTGCCTTGCGGGGTGACACGCGGTGTCATACGTTGAAGGTGTCCGGGCGGCCGGCGTGCAGAGACCGTACGCACGCCGGCTGTCCCAGCAAGCCAGGACTGGCCTGCTCGCCCGGACGCCTGCGTCACAGGCACCCTCCCGCGCCACAAAGCGCCGCCGAAGCTCCACCAGCCGAACCGACGGCACACCCTCACCCGATCCTCAGCACCACCGACGTAACCCTCAGCGCCCCTCCCTCAGGGCGCTCATCGCCGGAGGCAACACCGTGACCGTGAAGGACATCCTGGACGCGATCCAGTCGCCCGACTCCACGTCGGAGGACTTCGCCGCTCTGCCGCTCCCCGAGTCGTACCGCGCGATCACCGTGCACAAGGACGAGACGGAGATGTTCGCGGGGCTCGACACCCGCGACAAGGACCCGCGCAAGTCGATCCACCTCGACGACGTGCCGCTGCCCGAACTCGGCCCGGGCGAGGCCCTGGTGGCCGTCATGGCCTCCTCGGTCAACTACAACTCGGTGTGGACCTCGATCTTCGAGCCGCTGCCGACCTTCGGCTTCCTGGAGCGCTACGGCAGGCTCAGCGAGCTCACCAGGCGCCACGACCTGCCGTACCACATCATCGGCTCCGACCTCGCGGGCGTCGTCCTGCGCACCGGCCCCGGCGTCAACGCCTGGAAGCCCGGTGACGAGGTCGTCGCGCACTGCCTGTCCGTCGAGCTGGAGTCGTCCGACGGCCACAACGACACGATGCTCGACCCCGAGCAGCGCATCTGGGGCTTCGAGACCAACTTCGGCGGCCTCGCCGAGATCGCCCTGGTGAAGTCCAACCAGCTGATGCCGAAGCCCGGCCACCTCAGCTGGGAGGAGGCCGCGGCCCCGGGCCTGGTCAACTCCACCGCGTACCGCCAGCTGGTGTCGCGCAACGGCGCCGGCATGAAGCAGGGCGACAACGTGCTCGTCTGGGGCGCGAGCGGCGGCCTCGGCAGTTACGCCACGCAGTTCGCCCTCGCCGGCGGTGCCAACCCCATCTGTGTCGTCTCCAGCGAGCAGAAGGCGGACATCTGCCGGTCCATGGGCGCCGAGGCGATCATCGACCGCACCGCCGAGGACTACAAGTTCTGGAAGGACGAGCACACCCAGGACCCCAGGGAGTGGAAGCGCTTCGGCAAGCGCATCCGCGAGCTCACCGGCGGCGAGGACGTCGACATCGTCTTCGAGCACCCCGGCCGCGAGACCTTCGGTGCCTCGGTGTACGTCACCCGCAAGGGCGGCACCATCGTCACCTGCGCCTCCACCTCGGGCTACAACCACGAGTACGACAACCGCTACCTGTGGATGTCCCTGAAGCGGATCATCGGCTCGCACTTCGCCAACTACCGCGAGGCCTGGGAGGCCAACCGCCTCATCGCCAAGGGCAAGATCCACCCGACGCTGTCCAAGGTCTACTCCCTTCAGGACACCGGGCAGGCGGCGTACGACGTGCACCGCAACCTGCACCAGGGCAAGGTCGGCGTGCTGTGCCTGGCCCCCGAGGAGGGCCTGGGCGTGCGCGACGAGGAGATGCGCGCCAAGCACATCGACGCCATCAACCGCTTCCGGAACATCTGAGAGGCGTACATGAGCGAGCGTCAGCCCTCCGGAGAGCGGAGGGAGAAGGACCGGCCGTGGCTCATGCGGACGTACGCCGGTCACTCCACGGCCGAGGCGTCCAACGAGCTGTACCGGCGCAACCTCGCCAAGGGCCAGACCGGTCTGTCGGTGGCCTTCGACCTGCCGACGCAGACCGGCTACGACTCCGACCACATCCTCGCCCGCGGCGAGGTCGGCCGGGTCGGCGTGCCGATCGCGCACCTGGGTGACATGCGCCGGCTGTTCCAGGACATCCCCCTGGAGCAGATGAACACCTCGATGACGATCAACGCCACGGCCATGTGGCTGCTGGCGCTCTACCAGGTCGTCGCCGAGGAGCAGGGCGCGGACATCACCAAGCTCCAGGGCACGACCCAGAACGACATCGTCAAGGAGTACCTGTCCCGCGGCACGCACGTCTTCCCGCCGGGGCCGAGCCTCCGCCTGACGACGGACATGATCGCGTACACGGTCTCCCACATCCCCAAGTGGAACCCGATCAACATCTGCAGCTACCACCTGCAGGAGGCGGGCGCCACTCCGGTGCAGGAGATCGCGTACGCGATGTCCACCGCGATCGCCGTCCTCGACGCCGTACGGGACTCCGGCCAGGTGCCGCAGGAGCGCATGGGCGACGTGGTGGGCCGCATCTCCTTCTTCGTGAACGCGGGCGTCCGCTTCGTCGAGGAGATGTGCAAGATGCGGGCGTTCGGCCGCATCTGGGACAGGATCACGCGTGAGCGGTACGGCATCGAGAACCCCAAGCACCGCCGCTTCCGCTACGGCGTCCAGGTCAACTCCCTCGGCCTGACCGAGGCCCAGCCGGAGAACAACGTCCAGCGGATCGTCCTTGAGATGCTGGCCGTGACCCTCTCCAAGGACGCACGCGCGCGTGCCGTGCAGCTGCCGGCCTGGAACGAGGCGCTGGGTCTGCCCCGGCCCTGGGACCAGCAGTGGTCGCTGCGCATCCAGCAGGTGCTGGCGTACGAGTCCGATCTGCTGGAGTACGACGACATCTTCGAGGGCTCGAAGGTGATCGAGGCGAAGGTGGACGAGCTGGTCGAGGCGGTGCTCGCCGAGATCGACCACATCCAGGAACTGGGCGGCGCGCTGGCCGCCGTCGAGTCCGGCTACCTGAAGTCGCAGCTGGTCGCCTCGCACGCCGAGCGCCGGGCCCGGATCGAGTCCGGCCAGGAGAAGATCGTCGGCGTCAACATATTCGAGGGCACCGAGCCGAATCCGCTCACGGCCGACCTGGACACCGCGATCCAGACGGTCGACCCGGCGGTCGAGGCGCGCGTGATCGCCTCGCTGCGGAACTGGCGCGACACGCGGTACCAGCCGCCCTTCAACCACCCGCGCCCGTGCAAGGCGCTGGAGCGGCTGAAGGAGGCCGCCAAGAGCACCGACAACCTCATGGAGGCCACCCTGGAGTGCGCCCGCGCGGGTGTCACGACCGGAGAGTGGGCCGGGGCGCTGCGCGAGGTGTTCGGCGAGTTCCGGGCGCCGACCGGTGTGTCGTCCGCGCCGGTGGCCGTGACCGCCGAGGAGGGCTCGGCCCTGTCCGAGGTGCGCCGCAAGGTGGACGCCACCGCCCGGGACCTCGGCGTGGGCAAGCTGCGCTTCCTGGTCGGCAAGCCGGGCCTGGACGGCCACTCCAACGGCGCCGAGCAGATCGCCGTACGGGCCCGTGACGCCGGCTTCGAGGTGGTCTACCAGGGCATCCGGCTCACCCCCGAGCAGATCGTGGACGCGGCCCTCGCCGAGGACGTGCACGCGGTGGGCCTGTCCATCCTCTCCGGCTCGCACGCCCAGCTGGTGCCGGACGTGCTGGAGCGGCTGCGCGAGGCCGGCGCGGCCGACATCCCGGTGATCGCCGGCGGGATCATTCCGAGCGGCGACGCCGAGCAGCTCAGGGCCGCGGGAGTGGCCGCGGTCTTCACCCCGAAGGACTTCGACATCACCGGGATCATCGGCCGTATCGTCGACGAGATCCGCAACGCAAACAAGCTCGACCCCCTGGAGGTCCCCGCATGACGACCACGCCCGTCAACCGCCTTCGCCCGCGGCGCTCCTGCCTGGCCGTACCGGGCTCGAACCCCCGCTTCCTGGAGAAGGCGCAGGGCCTGCCCGCCGACCAGGTCTTCCTGGACCTGGAGGACGCGTGCGCGCCGCTCGCCAAGCCGGAGGCGCGGCACACCATCGTCAAGTTCCTCAACGAGGGCGACTGGACGGGCAAGACCAGGGTGGTCCGCGTCAACGACTGGACGACCGAGTGGACGTACCGGGACGTCGTGACGGTCGTCGAGGGCGCCGGCCCGAACCTCGACTGCATCATGCTGCCGAAGGTGCAGGACGCCTCCCAGGTCGTCGCGCTGGACCTGCTGCTGACCCAGATCGAGAAGACCATGGGCTTCGAGGTCGGCCGGATCGGCATCGAGGCGCAGATCGAGAACGCCCGGGGCCTGAACAACGTCAACGAGATCGCGCAGGCCTCCCCCCGCCTGGAGACGATCATCTTCGGCCCGGCCGACTTCATGGCGTCGATCAACATGAAGTCGCTCGTCGTGGGCGAGCAGCCGCCCGGCTACCCGGCGGACGCCTACCACTACATCCTGATGAAGATCCTGATGGCCGCCCGCGCCAACGACCTCCAGGCGATCGACGGCCCCTACCTGCAGATCCGCAACGTCGACGGCTTCCGCGAGGTGGCCGGCCGCGCCGCCGCGCTCGGCTTCGACGGCAAGTGGGTGCTGCACCCCGGCCAGGTCGACGCCGCCAACGAGGTCTTCTCGCCCTCCCAGGAGGACTACGACCACGCCGAGCTCATCCTGGACGCGTACGAGTACTGCACGTCCGAGGCGGGCGGCAAGAAGGGCTCGGCGATGCTCGGCGACGAGATGATCGACGAGGCCAGCCGCAAGATGGCGCTGGTCATCGCGGGCAAGGGACGCGCGGCCGGCATGCGGCGCACCAGCAAGTTCGAGATGCCCACCGACTAGAAAGGCCCTGAGCGGCATGCAGTTCGGACGCACCTTTGAGGAGTTCGAGGTCGGGGCGGTGTACAAGCACTGGCCGGGCAAGACGGTCACGGAGTACGACGACCACCTGTTCTGTCTCCTCACCATGAACCACCACCCGCTCCACATGGACGTCAACTACGCGGAGAAGACGACGGACTTCGGCAGGAACGTCGTCGTCGGGAACTACATCTACTCCCTTCTGCTCGGCATGTCCGTCCCGGACATCTCCGGCAAGGCGATCGCCAACCTGGAGATCGAGTCGCTCAAGCACGTGGCGCCGACCTTCCACGGCGACACGATCTACGGCGAGACGACGGTGCTGGACAAGTGGCCGTCGAAGTCGAAGAACGACCGCGGGATCGTCTACGTCGAGACCAGGGGCTACAAGCAGGACGGCACGCTCGTGTGCACCTTCCGCCGCAAGGTGATGGTGCCGACCGAGACGTACATCAAGGAGCGCGGCGGCGAGCAGCCCGGCCGCCCGGAACTGAACGCACCTACGGAAAAGACGGAGAAGTAGGCCATGGCCCGACTCGCCCAGACCGCCGGTCTGACCGACGTCCAGCAGGAGATCGTCTCCACCGTCCGGGACTTCGTCGACAAAGAGATCATCCCGGTCGCGACCGAGCTGGAGCACCGCGACGAGTACCCGCAAGCGATCGTGGACGGCCTGAAGGAGCTGGGCCTGTTCGGTCTGATGATCCCCGAGGAGTACGGGGGGCTGGGCGAGTCGCTGCTGACGTACGCGCTGTGCGTGGAGGAGATCGCCCGCGGCTGGATGTCGGTGTCCGGCATCATCAACACGCACTTCATCGTGGCGTACATGCTCAAGCAGCACGGCACGCAGGAGCAGAAGGACTACTTCCTGCCGAAGATGGCACTCGGTGACATCCGGGGCGCGTTCTCGATGTCCGAGCCGGCCCTGGGCTCGGACGTCTCGGCGATCACGTCGAAGGCGGTGAAGGACGGCGACGAGTACGTCCTGGCCGGCCAGAAGATGTGGCTGACCAACGGCGGCACCTCCTCCCTCGTCGCGGTCCTGGTCCGCAGTGACGAGGGTCACCCCGAGGGCACCGCGCCCCACAAGTCCATGACGACCTTCCTGGTGGAGAAGGAGCCCGGCTTCGGTGAGGTCCGTCCCGGCCTGACCATCCCGGGCAAGATCGACAAGATGGGCTACAAGGGCGTCGACACCACCGAGCTGATCATGGACGGGCTGCGCGTCCCGGCCGACCGGGTGCTCGGCGGCGTCACCGGCCGCGGCTTCTACCAGATGATGGACGGCGTCGAGGTCGGCCGCGTCAACGTCGCCGCCCGCGGCTGCGGCGTCGCCCAGCGCGCCTTCGAGCTGGGCGTGCAGTACGCCCAGCAGCGCCACACCTTCGGCAAGCCGATCGCCCAGCACCAGGCCATCCAGTTCAAGCTGGCGGAGATGGCGACCAAGGTCGAGGCGGCGCATGCGATGATGGTGAACGCCGCACGCAAGAAGGACTCCGGTCAGCGCAACGACCTCGAGGCCGGCATGGCGAAGTACCTGGCCTCCGAGTACTGCAAGGAGGTCGTGGAGGACGCCTTCCGCATCCACGGCGGCTACGGCTTCTCCAAGGAGTACGAGATCGAGCGCCTCTACCGCGAGGCCCCGATGCTGCTCATCGGCGAAGGCACCGCCGAGATCCAGAAAATGATCATCGGCCGCAGGCTCCTCGAAGAGTACCGCTTCCAGGGCTGAATGTCCGCGTACGGGGTGTTTTCTTCGAGAAGAAGATCACACCCCGTCAGCGGTCTTCGGCCGCCGACTCGACAGCTCGGCTTACCCAGTTGTGGCCCTTAACCGCTACGATCGCGGAAAGCCGCCGTCCCCCGTCGAAAGCGCGGCATCATCCGCTACGAAGGTCATCCATGCCCCACAGCCAAACCTCTGCACCCAGCGGCCGGATCCGCCTCGCGCGCGGAGCATCGCCGTGGCTCCTTCCGACCGTCGCCACCGCAGCCGTCAGCCTGGTCCGCGCCCGCCGCTCGGGTGCCGCCAAGGCCGTAGCCGTCCCCGCCACCGCGCTCGCGGCGGGGATGCTGTGGTTCTTCCGCGACCCCGAGCGCGAGATCGCCCAGGGCAGGGTCATCTCGCCCGCCGACGGTGTGGTGCAGAGCATCATGCCGTGGAAGGACGGCCGCACCCGCGTCGCGATCTTCATGAGCCCGCTGAACGTCCACGTCAACCGTGCCCCGCTCGCCGGCACGGTCACGTCGGTCGAGCACGTCCCCGGCGGGTTCGTTCCGGCGTTCAACAAGGAGAGCGAGAACAACGAGCGGGTCGTCTGGCACTTCGACACCGAGCTCGGCGACATCGAGATGGTCCAGATCGCCGGCGCGGTGGCCCGCCGCATCGTCCCGTACATCCCGTCGGGCACGAAGGTCGAGCAGGGCGAGCGGATCGGTCTGATCCGCTTCGGCTCGCGCGTCGACCTGTACCTGCCCGAGGGTGTGGAGGTCGCGGTCGAAGTCGGCCAGAAGACCGTGGCTGGGGTGACTCGCCTTGACCGTGATTGATCCCGAGACCCAGGCGGGCTGGGTGCCCGAATCCGACGGGGTGGACGAAGAGGAGGAGATGCCCCTCTCGTTGCGCCTGTCGATAGCGGACACCCTCACCCTGGGCAACGCCACGTGCGGCTTCATGGCGGTGTACTTCACCACCACCGGCATCCTGATCCCGCACCTGACCGGCAGCGACGACTCGGCGGGCATGGCCCGGCACAGCGCCGCCACGGCGGTCATCCTGATGCTGTGCGCGGCGATCTTCGACCTGTTCGACGGCCTGGTCGCGAGGAAGCTGCGCTCCTCTCCCATGGGCGCGGAGCTGGACAACCTCTCCGACCTGATCAGCTTCGGCCTGGCCCCGGCGTACTTCGTCCTCGTCTACGGCATGGTCGCGGACGACGCCCACCAGAGGGTGGCGGCACTGGGCGCGATCGTGGTGCTGCTGGCGGTGGTCCTACGACTCGCGCGTTTCTCGTGCGTGACGTTGAAGGACGGCATGTTCCAGGGCATGCCATCACCCTTCGGCGCGTTGACGGTGGTCTCCATCGTCTTGTTGGAGCTGCCCTTCGTGGCGACGCTGCTGGCGATCCTCGGCACCGCGTGGCTGATGGTGAGCCGGGTGGAGTACCCGAAGCCGCGCGGCCGCCTCGCGGTGGCCATGCTCTCCTGGATCGTCCTGTCCATGGGCCTCCTGGCAGCCTGGGCCTTCGACGCCCCGAGCGGCCAGCTCCTCCTCCAGACCGGCTGCGCCCTGCAACTGGTCATGGGCGCGGTGATCCCCCTGTTCGCCACGGCCCGCCGAGTGAACAACTTCCGCGACAACCGCCGCGAGGCGCGGGCAGCGCAGCTGCCGTAGCGCTCCGCTGCGTCGTACGCCGTCGAAGGGCCCCGAACCGTGAAGCGGTTCGGGGCCCTTCGACGTGAGGACGGAAGCCGTCAGCAGTACGGCTCGGACAGGGCTCCTGGTACGGCAACCACCGGACGGCCCGGCTCCGAGGCGTACGACGAGCGGGGCCAAGGGCGTGTCGGGGCCCAAGGGTGCCACCGGAGTCACGGACGCAGCCCGCAAGGGATGCGAGGGGCGGAGCCCGGCAAGGGTGCAGGGGACGCAGTCCCCGCCGGGGTCTGGGGCGGAGCCCAGGGAACGGTCACCTTCACCCACCGAGTCGGGCAGGTGGGTGGGCAAGGTGTCCGTCAGAGCAAGAAGTCCCGGGCGATTTGCTCGGCCAGCCGTTCCAGGAGGGGGCCGGCGTCCGCGATGCACCGGGAGACGTCCGGCTCGACCTGGGTGAGGGCGTAGGCCCGGCGGATGCCGGCGTGGCCCAGGACCTCCGGCGCGAGGGCCAGCCGGCCGCAGACCGCGACGACCTCCTTGTCCGCGGCGCGCGCGGCCGCCGCGACGCCCGCCGGGGCCTTGCCGTGCAGGGTCTGCTCGTCCAGGGAGCCCTCACCGGTGATCACCAGCGAGGCCCGCCGCAGAGCCGGGGCGAAGCCCAGCACATCGAGCATGACCGCGATACCGGCCCGGAAGCGCGCGCCGAGCAGCAGCGCCCCGTATCCGATACCACCCGCCGCCCCCGCGCCGGGCGACACCACGTACTCCGCCGCCCGCGCACCGACCGCTCCCTCCAGCACCTTCGCGAAGTGCGCGAGCGCCGCGTCCAGCGTCTCCACGTCGTCCGGCGAGGCGCCCTTCTGCGGCCCGTAGACCGCCGCCGCGCCCTTCGGCCCGGTCAGCGGATTGTCGACGTCGCCGGCGAGCACGAGCTCGACGGAGCCCAGCCGCCGGTCCAGTCCGGACAGGTCCGCGTCGACCAGCTCGGCCAGTCCCCCGCCGCCGGGCGGAACCGGCTCCCCGTCCGCGTCCAGGAACCGCGCCCCGAGCGCGGACAGCATCCCCGCGCCCCCGTCCGTCGTCGCGCTCCCGCCGACGCCGAACACGATCGTCCGCGCGCCCGCGTCCAGCGCGGCCCGCAGCAGCTCCCCGGAGCCGTACGTGGACGCCGTGAGCGGCGCGAACACGCCCGTCGGCAGCCGCTGCAGCCCACTGGCCTCGGCCATCTCCACGACCGCCGTGTCGCCGCGCAGCGCGAACGCGGCCGTCACCTCGTCCCCGAGGGGACCCGTGACCCGTACCTCCCGGCGCTCGAACCCCGCCGCGACCGCCGCGTCCACGGTCCCGTCGCCGCCGTCGGCCACCGGCAGCGCCTCCACCTCCAGGTCCGGCACGACCCGCCGCAGTCCGGCCGTCACGCGATCGGCCACCTGCACGGCCGTCAGCGACCCCTTGAACTTGTCCGCGGCAATCAGCACCCCGCGGGTGCCGTGCACTGCAGCGTCCGCCACCTCGTCATCCCCTCGCTCTCCGGGCCCCGCACGTCAGGGCCGGCCGCGCCGCTGCGACCCTAACCGGCGACGGCCCCCACCGTCATGTCCCGCGCGACCGCCCCCGGAATCGGGTAGACCGTCCCTATGACCCCTATAGGCACCGTGGGCACCGTGGGCACCGAGGCGGAGCTCGCCGACCGCATCCTCGGCGGCTGGCTGGGCCGTATCGCGGGCAACATGCTCGGCAAGCCGGTCGAGCAGGGCGAGGTGTGGACGCGCGACCGCATCGACCGCTACCTGCGCAAGACGGCCGCGCTGCCGCTCACCGACTATCTGCCCGAACCACTCGCCGGCGACGAGGACGGCCCGGACCTGCGCCCCGAGTGGCGCGGCTGCGTCCGCGGCCGTATCCACGGCAGCTGCCGCGACGACGACATCGACTACGCGATCCTCGGCCTGGACCTCCTGGAGACGCACGGCTTCGGCTTCAGCACCGAGCAGGTCGGCGACCTGTGGCTGCTGCGGCTGCCGTACCTGCAGACGTTCACCGCGGAGCGAGCGGCGTACCGCAATCTGGCCAACGGACTCAAGCCGCCCCTGACGGCCACGTACGACAACCCGTACCAGGAGTGGATCGGCGCCCTGATCCGCGCCGACGTCTACGGCTGGACCAGCCCCGACGCCCCACGCCGCGCCGCCACCCTCGCCCGCCGCGACGCGGTGCTGTCCCACACCGGCAACGGCGTCTACGGCGCCCAGTGGGCGGCGGCCCTGATCGCGGCGGCCTTCACCGCCCCGACCGTCCGCACCGCCGTCGACACCGCGCTCACGGTGATCCCGGCGAGCAGCCGCCTGGCCCGCACGGTCCGCCGCGCAATCTCCCTGCACGAGGCGCGCATGTCCTGGGAGGACGCCCTGACCACGCTCGCGGACGAGACCGCGGGCCTCGGCTGGATCCACACCGTCCCGAACGCCGCCGCCATCACGGCCGGCCTCCTCTACGGCGACGGCGACTTCACCCGCACCATCGCACTCACCGTCCGCGCCGGCCTGGACACCGACTCCAACGGTGCGACGGCCGGCTCGGTCGCCGGCGTCCTGACGGGCGCCGACGCCATCCCCGCCCAGTGGAAGGACCCCTTGGAAAACACGGTCCGCAGCGCGGTCTTCGGCTTCGACGGCGTACGCATCACCGAACTGGCGGACCGCACGCTCCGCCTGGCGCGGGCCGGGACGTAGGGGCGAGACCGTCGGCGGGCGTCTGTCCTCTGCCGGCCGCTGAAAGGTGACCCGCCCCCGGCTGTCGCACTCGACCGGCACCGCCCGGGACGGACGAAGGCCCCTTCGCCGAAGGCGAGGGGGCCGTTTCGCTGGTGACCGGGTCCAACCCCGCGGTCACCTCTTGGTGCAGACCTTGTGTGCCGTGACCCACACCCTCTTGCCGTTGCGGGTCTCGTAGTGCCCCTTGACCTTGTGGCAGTGGTGCGCGGTCACGTACGAGCTGTGGCTCGTACTGGGCGCCGCGGAGGCGGTGCCCACGGATGCCACGGCTGCGCCGCTTGCCATGACACCCGCGGCGATGCCGGTGGCCAGAGCGCGTGTGAATCGACGTCGCATGACTGGCTCCCTTTCCGCTTTGATTTCGAGTACCTCGTCCATTCTCCTCGCTGTTCCAGGCGCACGCATCACGGCAGGCGGCTCTGGCAACAGCGACTCCACGAGCACCATCACGCTCACTGTTCGCGGCGGCGGAAGGGCCCGAACCGGGGGACCGGACCCTGCGCCTGGTTACCCTTCCTGGATGACCACTCCCGACTACGCCACGTACATCGCCGGGCTCCCCCGCGTCCTCGCCGCTGCCGCCGCCCTCTTCCGTGACGCGCGGGGCCGGGTGCTCCTCGTCGAGCCCAACTACCGCGAGGGCTGGGCGCTGCCGGGCGGCACCGTCGAGTCCGACGACGGCGAGACCCCGCGCCAGGGCGCGCGCCGCGAGACGCTGGAGGAGATCGGCCTCGACCGCGAGCTCGGCCCGCTCCTCGCGGTCGACTGGGTGCCCGGCACCGGACGCCCGCCGCTGGTGGCGTACATCTACGACGGCGGTGTCCTCACCGACGACGACCTCAAGGCGATCCGCCTGCAGGAGGAGGAGCTGCTGTCCTGGCGCCTGGTCCCCCGCGACGAACTCACCACCCACCTGCCGAGCGCCACCGGCCGCCGCGTCCTGACCGCCCTCGACGTCCTGGCCGACGGCACGGGCCCGGTGGAACTGGAGAACGGCCACCGCCCCGGCTGATCACTCCGAGCCGTTCACCCTTGGACGTTCCGCGGTTCGACGTCCACCTCGCGCAGTGCCTCGTCACGCTCGGCGACCCTGGCCTCCGTACGGTGCCCGCGCTCGATGTAGTCGCGGACGACCAGCTCGACGGCGTCCTGCGGGCTGCCGACCCCGGCGAGAACCATCGCTTCCACAACGAGTTCGGCGTCGAGCGACACGGTGACCTTGGCCATGCGCGGAAGGTACCACCGCGGGGCCCGGGTGGGCGGACGAATATCCGTTCGCCCACCCGGACTCCCCGCCCTACCCTCGGTCCCATGTCCAAGCCCCTCATCGCCATCCTGAGCGGCGCCGGTATCTCCACCGACTCCGGCATTCCGGACTACCGCGGGCCCAACGGGTTGTGGCGGAAGGATCCCGAGGCCGAGAAGCTCGTGACGTACGGCTACTACATGAGCGACCCGGAGATCCGGCGGCGGTCCTGGCAGATGCGGCGGAAGAACCGCACGCTCAAGGCCGAGCCGAACGCCGCGCACCGCGCCGTGGCCGAGCTGGAGCGGGCCGGGGTCCCGGTCCGGGTGATCACGCAGAACGTGGACGGCCTGCACCAGCTCGCCGGGCTGCCCGCCCGCAAGGTGCTGGAACTGCACGGCAGCGTACGCAGCGTGGTGTGCACGCAGTGTCATGCGCGCGGCCCGATGGAGGACGCCCTCGCCCGGGTCGAGGCCGGCGAGGACGACCCGCCCTGCCGGGACTGCGGCGGCATCCTGAAGTCCGCCACCGTCATGTTCGGCGAACGCCTCGACCCGGCAGTACTCGGCGAGGCACTCGCCATCACCAAGGCCTGTCAGGTGTTCATCGCCGTCGGCACCAGCCTCCAGGTCCAGCCCGCCGCCGGACTCGCGGGCGTGGCGGCCGACCACGGCGCCCGCCTCATCATCGTCAACGCCGACCCGACCCCGTACGACGAGCTGGCGGACGAGGTCATCCGTGAGCCGATCGGGACCGGCCTCCCCAAGCTGCTGCGCCTGCTTGGGGAGGCCGGTTCCTGAGCGCCGCCGCTACTGGTCGTACGAGTGTTCAGTGAAGGGTGAGGCGCTGACCCGGGGTGATCAGGTTCGGGTCGCGTCCGATGACGGTCTTGTTCCTCCGGTACAGCGCCGACCAGGACTCGCCGTGGGTACGGCCGATGCTGCTGAGGGTGTCCCCGGACCGCACGGTGTAGGGGTCGGTGCCGGTTCCGGTCTGTTTTCCGGTGGGCGGATCAGTTGCCGCGGTCTGATTGGTGCAGGAGGTGGGGGTTGCTGGGGAGGGCCGTGTCGGGACGGGGGTGAGGGGCGTGCAGACCGGGGTGGCGAGTCCGATGAGTTCCACCAGCCCTGTGCCGCCGGCGGGTGGGACGATGTGCGACCAGTTGTTGGCCAGCCAGACGTTGCCGGACTGGTCGATCTGCACTGCGGTGAGGTGCTGGATCGCCTTGTTCTGGAAGCCCTTCGGGGGTGACAGGATGGTTCCGGTGGTACTGCCGGGCGGGCAGGCGGTGGTGTTGGCACCGCACAGCGCCCACACGCTCGGGGTGAGGAAGCCGGCGACCCACACGCGGTCGGATCCGTCGACGGCCACCGACCAGGGGAGAGTCTTCTCGGGCAGTTTGTACACGCCCGCGACGGTCCCGTTGGGCGCGAGTCGGGTGACCGCGCTGTTGACGTAGCTGTTGAGCCAGGCGTTGTTCTTGGAGTCGATGGCGATGCCCAGGGGCCATTTGAAGGAGCTGCTCTGGATGGGCGAGGACGCCGTGGGCTTGAAGTCCGGCCCGATCACGGTGACGCTGCCGCCGAACTTTCCTATGAGAGGCGCCAGGCGTGTGTTCACCAGCTGGGCGCCCCCCAGGCCGGCATTGCTGACCCAGGCCCGCCCGTAGCCGTCGATCTGGACGGCGAACGGGTGGTTGAGGCCGCCGCCGGTGATCTTGATCGCCTTGGACGGGTCACCGTGCGGGTAGACGACCACGTTGCCCTGGCCCGGTGCGGTCTCCAGGCCGTAGTTGTTCGCGATCCACACATTGCCCCGCTGGTCCACGGCGATTCCCTGCGGGTGGATGAGTCCGCCGTTCTTCCACCCCGTGGGAGGCGACAGCGGTTTGCCGGTGGCCGAGTAATGCGCAACCGAGTTGCCTCCATAGCTGCTCATCCAGACGGAGCCGTCCGGGGCGACGGCGGCGCCCCAGTCACCGCCCTTCATACCGCCGCCTTGGATCGGGCTGCCCAGGATCGGGCGGCCCGTCGGGTCGAGCACGCTGACGTAAGGGGTGGGCTTCTGGGTGCCGGGCAGCCAGTTGTTGGACGCCCAGACGTTGCCCTTGGCGTCGAAGGCGATGCGACCGGGGGCGTACAGGTTGGTGTCGGTGTAGCGCAGCGCCAGTATCCAGGCCGTGGGAGGCGCAGCGAGCGCCGGGGCGTAGTGGTTCGAGGTACGCGCCAGTCCGTAGAGCCCTGCCGGGGACAGTGTGGGGTTGCGGACCAGGTTCAACACCGCCTGCACGGTGTCTCGGGGAGCCGTGCCGCCGGGAGGTGTTGCCAGCCGGAGCAGGCTCTCGCACCGCGTGGTGTCCGACACGCAGAGGGAGACCATGTTGGCGAGCGTGTTGAGGGTGGCGAGGGTTTCGTTGGTGTTGCCGTTGTCGGCGTTCGTGACCACCCCGCCGGGTTTGCCGGTGGCCGGGTCGACGAGGTTGAACGTTGTCGCCGCGGCGTTCTGCAGCCCCGGGCTCGGCCCGTCGATACCGTGTTGACTGCTGAACTGGGCCAGGGCGTAGGTGGCGGCGACGGTGGTGAGTTCGTTGACCCGTACCCGGCTCATCGTGCGTGCGGGAACCGCGCCGCCCTCACCGACCGCCACCACGGAGCGCAGTCGCAGTCGGGGGGCATCGGCCGGTGTGGCCTCCACGTACAGCACTCCGGCCGCGGGCTGAGCGTATGAGATTTCGAAGGAACCGGTGGCGTCGGTCGTCGCGCGGCCCAGTTCCCTGACCCCTGAACGAGAGCCGGCGAAAAGCCTGACCTGAGCCCCCCGAAGCGGATTGCCCGAGCCCGTGACGGTGCCGTGCAGCGGGCCCGGCGCGGCACTCAGCGACGAGGCCGGGACGTTCGCCATGCCCAGAACCATGGCCGCAGCGGCTGAAACCCTCAGCGAGGGCCCCTTCCTCCTTCGCCTCCGGAGGCGACCAGCGGATGTCGGCCTGCGGACGGATATGCCGGAAGAGCTCATGGCTGGTGAACCTTTCACTGGAGTAGTCGGCTCGGGCGGCCGAGCGGAGGGCATGGTCTGCGTCCCCGAAACTCCTCCCAAGGCCGCCTCCAGGGCCGGTCCGACGCCACCTTCCGAGGCGGGCGCGGACAGGTCAGGGACGGTGCGGGCCCGTCGCTGCGGCTATCCGGCTGCGGCTTCCCCGGCCCCAGGAAGTGTGCGGTCGACCTCCGGCACCCTGAGCGCGAACCAGCCGACCCTGAGCCCGTACAGCCAGACCACACCGAGATACAGACCCTGGCCGACCTGGCGCATCTCGTCGCGTACTCCGCAGGCGGCGAGGGAGATTCTGGAGTAGTCGATGACGATGCACTCCCGCTCGTCCATCAGGCTCGGGCCCTTGTAGACCTGGGCCGGGATGGCGAGCACGTCAAATGAGGTCATCCGGTTGCTCAGATAGCCCTCGGGGTCGAAGACCTTGCCCCGCCACACGGCCACGCGCACCAGCCAGGCGAAGGGACGGGCGAGCCAACTTCCTCCCCACCGCACGATGCCGGTGCCCTCCAGCGGACCCTTGGGAATGTCACCGGCCGGGCTCGTGCCGAAGAGTTCCACGAGGCCGTCATCACCGGCGTTGAGCAGGTCACTCTCAGTGAGTGCCACATCGTCCTCCTGACGGTCGCAAGAACCGTTGTCCGTGCCGCACTGTGGCCGCGTTCGCCCAGGCGTGCAGCCGTTGTGCGTACGGCGCGGGCTACCGTGCACAGCTCCGGGTGAGGCCGCGAAGGGGCCGAGGCCGACGGGATGTCGGTGGGCGATCCCACCGAGTTCGGCGCCCACATACCGTGGATTCCCTGTACGAGCTTGGACGCAGCCAGTTGCGCACCACCACTGCTGTTAGGCCAACGGGGTAGCGGATCTGCCGAGGCCGTCGGCGTCTCAGCCTCGAGCAGGGTGTGTTGCATCCACCCATGCCTTGCGGCTCCGGCATTCCGGACCACTGCGGGCCCAACGGGCTGTGGCGGCAGGATCCCGTGGCCGAGCCGGAGCGGGCCGGGGTGCCGGTCCGGGTGATCACGCAGAACGTGGACGGCCTGCACCAGCTCGCCGGGCTGCCCGCCCGCAAGGTGCTGGAACCGCACGGCAGCGTGCGCAGCGTGGTGTGCACACGGTGCGGGGCGCGCGGGCCGATGGAGGACGCCCTCGCCCGGGTCGAGGCCGGCGAGGACGATCCGCCCTGCCGGGACTGCGGCGGCATCCTGAAGTCGGCCACCGTGATGTTCGGCGAACGCCTCGACCCGGCAGTACTCGGCGAGGCGGTCGCCATCACCAAGGCCTGCACCGTGTTCATCGCGGTCGGCAGCAGCCTCCAGGTCCAACCCGCCGCCGGACTCGCCGGCATCGCCGCCGCCCACGGCGCCCGCCTCATCATCGTCAACGCCGAACCGACCCCGTACGACGACCGCGCCGACGAGGTCATCCGCGACCCCATCGGCACAGCCCTGCCCACACTGCTGCGTGGTCTGCGGGATGAGGAAGGTGCCTAGAAGAGGGCCGTTCCGCGTTCGAAGTCCAGCAGGCGCTGCTTGCGGGGCAGGCCGCCGCCGTAGCCGGTGAGGCTGCCGCCGGCGCCGATGACGCGGTGGCAGGGGACGATGATGCCGATGGGGTTCTTGCCGTTGGCGAGGCCGACCGCCCGGGAGGCGCCCGGGTTGCCGAGAGCCGCGGCGAGTTGGCCGTAGGAGCGGGTTTCGCCGTAGGGGATCTTGCGCAGCTGGTCCCAGACGCTGCGCTGGAACGGGGTGCCGTGCAGGCACAGCGGGAGGGTGAAGTCCTTCAACTCGCCCGCGAAATAGGCATTCAGCTGGTCGACGGCCTCGCCGAAGGGGCGGTCGTCGCTCCCCCACGCTCGGCTTCGCTCACGCGGGGGGACCCCCATGCCGAAGGTTTCCTGGGGCGGGCGGTGGCGCTGGTCGGTCATGTACAGGCCGCACAGGACACCGTCGTCGGCGACGAGGGTGAGGGTGCCGTACGGGCTGTCGATCACGGTGTGCTGCTTCATCGTCGTGACGTCCTTATACGGGAAGGAAGTTGATGGGGTGGCTGTCGGTCGCCCACAGATACTGCACGGCGTACGCCCGCCAGGGCCGCCAGGCCGCCGCGCGGGCGGTGAGGGCGGCCGGGGTGGACGGCAGGCCGAGTTCCTGGGCGGCGCGGCGGATGCCGAGGTCGGTGGGGAGGAAGGCGTCGGGGTCGCCGAGGGCGCGCATGGCGATCACGTCGGCCGTCCAGGGGCCGAAGCCGGGGAGGGCGAGGAGGCGGGTACGGGTCTCCGCCCAGTCGCTCTCCACGCCCAGGTGGAGGGTTCCGTCGGCGAGTTGCCGGGCCAGTGTCAGCAGGGTCGTACGGCGGGTGCGGGGCATCGCCAAGGACTCGGGGTCGAGGGCGGCCAGTGACTCCGGGGCGGGGAAGAGATGGGTGAGGCCGCCCTCGGGGTCGTCCACCGGCTCGCCGTACGCGGCGGCCAGGCGGCCCGCGTGTGTACGGGCGGCGGCCGTGGAGACCTGCTGGCCGAGTACGGCCCGCAGGGCGAACTCGGCCTCGTCCACGGTGCGCGGCACCCGCCGCCCGGGGGCCTTGTCGACCAGGGGCGCGAGGACCGGGTCGGTGCGCAGCTGGTCGTCGATCGCGACCGGGTCGGCGTCCAGGTCGAGCATGCGCCGGCAGCGGCTGATGGCGACGGGCAGGTCGCGCAGGTCGCTGAGGGTGAGCCGGCAGGCGATGTGGTCCGGTGTCGGGGTCAGCGCGGCGATGCCGTGGCCGTAGGGCAGGCGCAGGGTGCGCCGGTAGGCGCCGATGGGGATACCTCCCACGCCGTCAAGGCAGTGGGGGAGCCACTCCTCGACACCGGGTACGGCGGTGGCCGCGAGGTGGCCGAAGAGGTTGTCGGGGTTGAGCGGGGCACGGAACGGCAGGCGCAGGGAGAGGGCGCCGGGGGTGCCCTGGGGCGTGCCGGACGCCGTGGGCTGCCGCGGGTTCCGGGCGCGCAGTTCGCTGGGCGACAGGGCGAAGACCTCGCGCACGGTGTCGTTGAAGGTGCGGATGGAGGAGAAGCCTGCGGCGAAGGCGATCTCCGCCATCGGCAGGGGGGTCGTCTCGATCAGCAGCCGGGCGGTCTGGGCGCGCTGGGCCCGGGCGAGCGCGAGCGGGCCGGCGCCGAGTTCGGCGAGGAGCTGGCGTTCGACCTGGCGGGTGCTGTAGCCGAGGCGGGCGGCGAGGCCGGGCACGCCCTCGCGGTCCACGACGCCGTCGGCGATCAGCCGCATGGCGCGGGCCACGGCGTCGGCGCGCTGGTTCCACTCCGGTGAGCCGGGGCTGGTGTCGGGGCGGCAGCGCTTGCAGGCCCGGAATCCGGCCTGCTGGCAGGCGGCCGCACTCGGGTAGAAGGTCATGTTCTCGGGTTTGGGCGGCACCACCGGGCAGCTGGGCCGGCAGTAGATGCGGGTGGTCAGGACGGCGGTGAAGAACCAGCCGTCGAACCGTGCGTCCTTGGACTGGACGGCGCGCACGCAGCGCTCGCGGTGGGTGTGCATCCCCTTCTGCATGCCTCCAGCATCGGGCACCGGCGGGGCCGTGGCTGGCAGGAATCCGACATGGGCCTCGTGTGTCCTGGGGCGGCGGGCATCGCCTTCGGCGGCCGGTCGTCGCGGTCAGCCGACCTGCGCGGCGAAGGCCTCGTACGCCCCGCCGTCGAAGAGCACGAACCGCACCTCTTCGACGGCGGTCCCGGTCTGTGTGACGGTCGCGACCGCGATGCGGGCCGCGTCGTCCATCGGCCAGCGGTAGACGCCGGCGGAGATCGCGGGGAAGGCGACCGTCCGTGCTCCGAGCTCGTCGGCGACGCGCAGGGACTCGTGGTAGCAGGAAGCGAGCAGGTGCGAGCGGTCCTCGGTGCGGCTGTGGACGGGGCCGACGGTGTGGATCACCCAGTGGGCGTCCAGTTCGCCGGCCGTCGTGGCGACCGCCTGGCCGGTGGGCAGGCCGCTGCCGTAGCGGGAGGCACGCAGGGCGCGGCACTCCGCGAGGATCGCGGGGCCGCCGCGACGGTGGATGGCGCCGTCGACGCCTCCGCCGCCGAGGAGGGAGGAGTTGGCGGCGTTGACGATCGCGTCGGCGCGCTGCCGGGTGATGTCGCCCTGGACGAGGGTGATGGTGGTGGTCATGTCTGCCGCAGCCTCCTCCAGACGGCCTTCGCCGCGTTGTGCCCCGACATGCCGTGCACTCCGGGGCCCGGCGGGGTGGCCGAGGAGCAGATGAAGACGGCCGGGTGCGGGGTGGTGTACGGGAAGAGGGACGGTTTGGGGCGCAGCAGGAGCTGGAGTCCGGAGGCCGCGCCGGAGGCGATGTCGCCGCCGACGTAGTTGGCGTTGCGAGCGGCGATCTCGGGCGGGCCGGCGGTGGCGCGGGCGAGCACGCGGTCGCGGAAACCCGGGGCGAAGCGCTCCAGTTGGCGTTCCACGGCGTCGGTGAGGTCCCCGGTCCAGCCGTTGGGGACATGGCCGTACACCCAGAAGACCTGCTTGCCGGCGGGGGCGCGGGTCGGATCGGCGACGCCGGGCTGGACCGTGATGAGGAAGGGCCGGTCGGGTGCCCGGCCCTCGCGGGACGCGGCGCGCAGCGCGGTGCCGATCTCGGCACTGTCCGCGCCGATCTGTACGGTGCCGGCGACGCGGGGCTCCTTGGCGGTCCACGGGACCGGCCCGTCCAGCGCGTAGTCGATCTTGAAGACGCCGGGGCCGTACCGGTAGCCCTCGTAGTACCGGCCGAGGCCGGCGATGCGGGCCAGCGCGGTGGGCGAGGTGTCGAAGACGTACGCCCGCGCGGGCGGCAGGTCGTCGAGACGCTTGACCTCGTAGTCGGTGTGCAGGACGCCGCCGAGGTCCTTCAGGTACGCGGCGAGGGCGTCGGAGATCGCCTGGGAGCCGCCGCGGGCGACCGGCCAGCCGCGGGCGTGCGCGGCCAGCGCGAAGACCAGGCCGATGGCGCCGGTGGCGAAGCCGCCGAGGGGGGCCATGACGTGGGCGACGAGGCCGGCGAAGAGGGTCTTGGCTCGCTCGTCGCGGAAGCGGCGCATCAGCCATGTGGACGGGGGCAGGCCGACCAGGCCGAAGCGGGCGAGGGTGACCGGGTCGCGTGGGAGCGCGGTCAGGGGCAGCGACATGAAGTCGCGGGCCAGGGTGTCCCACCTGGGCAGGAACGGCTCCACCAGCCTGCGGTACGCCCCCGCGTCGCGCGGTCCGAAGGAGGCGGCCGTCTCGGCGACCGACCGGGACAGCACGGCCGCGGTGCCGTCCGGGAAGGGGTGCGCCATGGGCAGCTCGGCGTGCAGCCACTGAAGGCCGTAGCGCTCCAGGGGCAGGGCGCGGAAGGCGGGCGAGTTGATGCCGAGGGGGTGCGCGGCGGAGCACGGGTCGTGCCGGAAGCCGGGCAGGGTGAGCTCCTCGGTGCGGGCGCCGCCGCCGATGGTGTCGCGCGCCTCGAACACGGCCACGGAGAAGCCGCGGCGGGCGAGCTCCACGGCAGCGGTCAGTCCGTTCGGCCCCGCACCCACCACGACCGCATCGAGCATCGACGGCACCTTCGGGCTCCTTCGTCAGCCGATGGCCACTCGGGATCAGGATATGCCGCGGGACCGACACGCCGGGGCCGGGCAGCGGGCCCGGGGACGGGCGTCCCCGCTCAGGAGAGGGGGGCGCGGCCCTCCGGGCCGGACAGCAGCCCGGTCACCCGCCGTGCCGTCGCCGCGTCCCGTGCCGCCGTGAACGGCAGGGCGTTCCCGCCCGTGAGGCGGAACCGATCGCCGGTCAGGGTCAGCTGGGCACCGCCGGCCTCCTCGACCAGCAGCAGGCCCGCCGCGTGGTCCCAGGCCGCCTCCCAGGAGAAGGCCGTGGCGTCCAACTCGCCCCGGGCAACGGCGAGGTACTCCAGGCCGGCCGAGCCGCAGGCGCGCGGTGCGACACCGTCCGTCCGCAGGCCGAGCAGGGCACGCTTCTGCTTGTCGGTCGTGAAGTCCGGGTGGGACGTGGCGACTTCGAGGGGGCGACCCGGCTCGGGGGTGCCGGAGCGCAGGGGGGTGCCGTCGAGGAAGGCGCCCTGACCCCGTACCGCCGTGGCGAGTCGGTCGTGCGCCGGTGCGTACGTCCAGGAGGCCAGCACGACTCCTTGCCGGGCGAGCGCGACCAGGGTGCAGAAGCCGGGGTCGCCGTGCACGAACTGCCGTGTGCCGTCCACGGGGTCGACGATCCAGACGGGGGCGTCGTCCCGGAGCGCCTCGTAGACCGCCGGGTTGGCGTGCACCGCCTCCTCGCCGACCACGACGGAGCCGGGCAACAGGGCGCCGAGCGCGTCCGTGAGGTACCGCTCGGCCAGCCGGTCGGCGTCCGTCACCAGGTCGTGCGGCCCGGACTTCTGGTCGACCTCGTGCTCCGCCAGGCGGCGGAAGCGGGGCATGATCTCGGCCGCGGCCGCCTTGCGGACCGCCTCCTCCACGTCGGCCGAGTGACGCGCGAGAAACTCTCCGACAAGTGCTTCGTGCAGGGGGGACCCCCAGGTTCCGGTCTCTTCGATCATGCCTCCATGAGAACATGCCCCACTGACATTCCCTGCCGGGCCGGTGCACTCCGGGCGGAATCGACGTGAACAACGTCATCGAACACTCCGGGAACAGCCCCGCCGGGGCCTCGGCCGGCGCCAGGTCGCCGGCCGACCGCGTAGCCCTGCGTTCCGCGCCGGTTCGCGGCCGCTGGAGTCCGTGGAACGTCGAACCGCGGGACCTGTGCGCACGTCTGGTCAGCGCCGTCTCCGGTCGGTCTGCCACCGGACGCGGTCCGCGGCCACGCCCGTGACCGCGGCCGTTCACAGCTGTCGCCGTACGCCCGCCTCCCGCTCGGCCTGTTCCAGCCGGTGTCCGAGGTCACCCTGGAGCGAAGTGCGCGCCCGGCCTCGTCGGGCCGGCGGCAGGACGGTGCGCCGGGTCGTCTCCTCCAGCAGCAGCGCCAGGCCGCCGTACAGCGCGAACACGCCCAGGGCCACCCCGGCCCACCCGGCCGCGGTCTGCAGGGCCGGCGCCCCGCCCGCCCCGTAGGCGCCGGTCGGCACGGAGCGGCAGGCCCCGACCAGCAGCAGGACGCCGAACAGCGGTTGCTGGGCAGCGAGGTCACGAAGAGCACCAGGATCAGCGGTGCGACCGTCAGCAGGAAGACCGCCGGCACCGGGCTGCGCACTCCTGGCGGCCCCACGAGCACGACGAGGGCGGCGCCCGCCCAGGTGCAGCCCAGTACGGACAGGGCACCGGCGGCTCCACCGTCCCGGGCCAGGAACGCCGGCACTCCGGCGAGCAGCTCCAGGGGTACGACGAGGACCAGCACCAGCAGCATCAGCATCAGCATCAGCATCAGCATCAGCATCAGCATCAGCGGTTCGGTCTCCGCCTGCGGCACCCAGTGCAGCTGCGCGGCGGCGAGCAGCACGCTTCCCGTGCCGAAGGCGAGGAAACCCAGGGGCAGACCGCCGGCCGGCGGCCGGAGCACGATACGGGACGGATCCTCGGGCCGCGACGGGGCCGTACCGGTGCCGTCCGAGTCCTGCGATGGCTGCGGCATGGTACTCGTCCGCCCTGTCCATGTCGGCCGTGCGGTGCTCACAGACACATCGCGTACCCCGCTGCGGAGCCCTGTGACATGACAGCAGAGCGGTGGTGAACCAGGGGAGCACCGTGGCCGCCTCCGGCGTCGGGGACGGCAACACCATCCTTCGCCAGGACATAAAAGGCATAGGGTATTTCAGAAGTGGGCGTCCGTAACCGCGCGGCCACGCAGCGGAGTACCGCTTCCGTCGCACAGAGACTCGTGTGACACTGTGGTCCCGTCCGTGGTGTGGACCTGTTCCGCACCGCGTCCGTCCCCCACACGAGAAGTGCGCCGTGCGTGAACTTCCTCTGCCGCTCGCGCTCACCGCGCGTCTGAGTCCGGTCGTCGTGCTCGCCTGTGCGGGCTGGGCGTTGACGTCCGGGCCGTTCGCCGCCTCGCCCGCCGCCGAGAACAAGGCGGCCCAGCACCAGACGCGCGGCGCCGACGGCCAGTCGTCCTCCGAGCCCTCCGCCCCCTCGTCGACCGCGGTGTCCAAGACGTACGCGACCGCGCCGGTGCCGTGCACCAGCATCTCCGCGAAGACGATCACGTCCCTGGTGCCGGGCGCCAAGACGGCGGGCAAGGAGATCCCTTCGACGGACGCCGACGTCCGCCGCACCTGCTCCTGGAACGCGCTCAAGGGCTACGACTACCGCTGGCTGGACGTGTCCTTCGAGATCATGGCCTCGGACGACGCGGCGCGGAAGTCGTACCAGCAGCGGACCTCCGACAAGAGCGGCGGCGGCGCGGTGCCCGGCCTCGGTGACAGCGCCTACTCCGTCGTGAACCTCACCACCGAGGCCAAGCAGGAGACCCGCGAGGGCGTCGTGCTCGCCCGCGCCTCCAACGCGATCGTGACCATCACGTACAACGGCAGCGACTTCGAGACCAAGAAGGCCCCCAGTACGGACGAGATCAACAAGGGCGCCATCAAGGCCGCGAAGGAGGCGATGGCCGCGCTGGAGAACGGCCGGAAGGGCTGACCGTCCTCCAGCGGATCGCGCGGCGCGTCAGGCGGTGTCCCGCTGCCGGGTCCGCGCCGCCGTCAGCAGCAGGTACAGCACCATCGACGTGCCCAGGCCCACCGCCCAGCCGTAGTCGGCGAGGGACCTCAGGGCGGGAATGGGGCGGCCGTCGATCAGTGGGTGGAAGTCCGCGCCGCCGACAGCCAGCACGCCGCCCACCACGAAGGCCACGACCGCCCGCCAGTTCCAGCCGCCGTCGTACCAGTAGCGTCCGCCCGTGCGGTACAGGTCGACCAGGTCCAGCCGGGAGCGCCTGAGGATCCAGTAGTCGGCGATGAGGATGCCGGCGACCGTGCCGAGCAGACCGCCGACCAGGCCGAGCCAGGTGAAGATGTAGCCCTGCGGGTCGGCGTACAGCTTCCACGGGCACATCACCACGGCGAGCACGGCCGTGATGAGGGCGCCGGCGCGGAAACTGACCTTGCGCGGCGCGATGTTGGAGAAATCGAAGGCCGGGGAGACCATGTTGGCGGCGATGTTGACCGACAGGGTCGCCACCAGCACGGTCACCAGCGCGTACAGCAGACCGGCCACGTTGTCCGTCTTCGCGGCCAACTGCACCGGGTCCCAGACCGGTTCGCCGTACACGGCCTGCGAGCCGGAGGTGACCAGGACCGACAGGAACGCGAACAGGGTCATGGTCGTGGGCAGGCCGAGCGACTGGCCCCGGGTCTGTGCCTTCTGGCTCCTGCCGTACCGGGTGAAGTCCGGGATGTTCAGGGACAGGGTCGACCAGAAACCGATCATGCCCATCAGGGCGGGCGCGAACAGCTTCCAGAAGTCCGCTCCCCAGCCCAGTTTCGACGGCTGGTCGAAGAGCGGGCCGAGGCCGCCGGCCTTGCTGCTCATCCACCACAGCATCACGAACGCGCCGACGAGCACGAAGGGCGCCGCCCAGTTCTCGAACCGGCGGATGGTCTCCATGCCCCGGTAGATGATCGCGACCTGGATCGCCCAGAAGATCGCGAACGACAGCCACATCGTCCAGGCGTGGCCGCCCACCTCGGCGGCGCCTGTCCAGCCGCTCCCGATCAGTTTCCCGGCGAGGAAGTAGATCGCCTCGCCGCCGATCCAGGTCTGGATGCCGAACCAGCCGCACGCCACCAACGCCCGTACGAGAGCGGGGAGGTTGGCGCCGCGCAGCCCGAAGGAGGCCCGGGCGAAGACCGGGAAGGGGATGCCGTACTTCGGTCCCGCGTGCCCGGTGAGCAGCATCGGGACGAGCACGATCAGGTTGGCCAGGGCGATGGTGAACACCGCCTGCTTCCAGTCCATGCCGACGGCGATCAGACCGGAGGCCAGGGTCCAGGAGGCCGTGTTGTGGGCCATGCCGACCCACAGCGCGGAGAAGTTGTACGTGGTCCAGGTGCGTCGGGCGACCGGGACGGGCAGCAGGTCGGCGTTGGCGTAGCGGCCGGTGGGCGGCGGGGTGCCGGGGGCGATCTCCACGCGTCCGTCGGGGAGGGTGACCTGTGCGGACGGCGGTATGGCCGTCGGAGCGGTGTCGGTCATGGGCAGCCCAATCGGTGAGGTGGGTCGGGGTGTGGCGGTACGGGCGCCCGGCCCCTCCCCGATCTCGCGGGGAGGGGGGACAGGAGGTGGGGGAGTGGGAAACTGCGCTCGGAGGATCAGGAGTTGACGGCCGGGATGACCTGCTGCCCGTACGCGTCGATCACGGCTTCCTGCGCGTCGTGCATGTCGTACACGGCGAACTGGTCGACGCCCAGCTCGCGCAGCGCGTTCAGCTTCTCGATGTGCTTCTCGACCGGTCCGACGACGCAGAACCGGTCGACGATCCCGTCCGGCACGAACTGCGTGTCCGGGTTTCCGCTGCGCCCGTGGTGGGCGTAGTCGTAGCCCTGGCGGGCCTTGATGTAGTCGGTGAGTTCGTCGGGTACGGCGGCGGAGTGCTCGCCGTAGCGGGCGACCAGGTCGGCGACGTGGTTGCCGACCATGCCGCCGAACCACCGGCACTGTTCGCGCGCGTGGGCAAGCGCCTCGGGCGAGTCGTCGGCGGTGACGTAGGCGGGCGCGGCGACGCAGATCGTCACCTCGGACGGGTCGCGCCCGGCCGCTGCCGCAGCGTCCTTGACGGCCCCCACCATGTACTCGGTCAGATAGAGATCGGCGAGCTGGAGGATGAACCCGTCGGCCTCCTCGCCGGTCATCTTCAGCGCCCTGGGGCCGTAGGCGGCCATCCAGACGGGGAGTCGGGCGCCCGGTTTGATCCACGGGAACTTGATCACCGTGCCGCCGCCGAGGTCGGCCTCCTCTCCCCCGCCCAGCGCGCGGATGACCTTCATGGCCTCGCTGATCCTGGCGAGGGTGTTGGGTTTGCGGCCGGCGACGCGCATCGCGGAGTCGCCGCGGCCGATGCCGCAGATCGTGCGGTTGCCGAACATGTCGTTGAGGGTGGCGAAGGTGGAGGCGGTGACCTCCCAGGTGCGGGTGCCCGGGTTGGTGACCATCGGCCCGACGGTCAGCTTCTGTGTGTTGGCGAGGATCTGACTGTAGATCACGAACGGTTCCTGCCAGAGCACGGCGGAGTCGAAGGTCCAGCCGTACCGGAAGCCGTTGCGCTCGGCGCGCTTCATCAGGCTGACGACACGCGAGGCCGGCGGGTCGGTCTGCAGGACGAGTCCGAAGTCCATGAGCGGCACTCCTAGTCGAGGTACTGACAGGTGGAGCGCGGGGTGTAGACGCCGTGCCCGGCACGTCCGGTGTACTCCCGCTCGGTGATGACTGCTTCGCCGCGCGAGAGGACGGTCTCCACGCGGCCGGCGACGCGCTTGCCCTCGTACGCCGAGTAGTCGACGTTCATGTGGTGGGTCTCGGCGGAGATGACCTGTTCGGCGTGCGGGTCGTAGATGACGACGTCGGCGTCGGCGCCCGGCGCGATGGTGCCCTTCTTCGGGTACAGGCCGAACATCCGGGCCGGGGTGGCGCAGGCGATCTCGACCCAGCGGCGGCGCGAGATGTGTCCGTCGACGACCGCCTGGTGGAGCAGGTCCATACGGTTCTCGACGCCCGGCATTCCGTTGGGGATCCTGGAGAAGTCGCCGAGGCCGAGCTCCTTCTGTCCGGTGAAGCAGAAGGGGCAGTGGTCGGTGGAGACCACCTGGAGGTCGTTGGTGCGCAGGCCCTTCCACAGGGCCGCCTGGTGCTCCTTGGGGCGAAGGGGCGTACTGCACACGTACTTGGCGCCCTCGAAGCCGGGCTCGGCGAGATTGTCGGTGGACAGGAACAGGTACTGCGGGCAGGTCTCGCCGAAGACGGGCAGTCCCTCGTCGCGTGCCCGGGCCAGCTCGGCGACCGCCTCCCGGGCCGAGACGTGCACGACGTACAGGGGCGCGCCCGCGACCTGGGCGAGCCGGATGGCGCGGTGGGTGGCCTCGGCCTCCAGCAGGGCCTTGCGGACCTCGCCGTGGTACCTCGGGTCCGTCTCGCCGCGGTCCAGCGCCTGCTCGACCAGGACGTCGATCGCGATGCCGTTCTCGGCGTGCATCATGATCAATCCGCCGTTCCCGGCGGCGCGCTGCATGGCGCGCAGGATCTGTCCGTCGTCGGAGTAGAAGACCCCCGGATACGCCATGAACTGCTTGAAGGAGGTCACCCCCTCCTCCACCAGCAGGTCCATCTCCTTCAGCGTCTCCTGGTTCACATCGGAGACGATCATGTGGAAGCCGTAGTCGATCGCGCAGTTGCCCTCGGCCTTGGCGTGCCAGGCGTCCAGGCCCTCGCGCAGGGCGGAGCCGACGCTCTGGACGGCGAAGTCGACGATCGTGGTCGTGCCGCCCCAGGCGGCGGCCCGGGTGCCGGTCTCGAAGGTGTCCGAGGCGTAGGTGCCGCCGAAGGGCATCTCCATGTGGGTGTGGCCGTCGACCCCGCCCGGGATGACGTACTTGCCGGTGGCGTCGATGGTGCGTTCGGCGGTGAACGCCTCGGCGGCCGGGGTGCCGGAGGCGGCGAGGGCGGCGATGCGGCCGTCCTCGATCAGAACGTCGGCGTGGATCTCGTCGGCGGCGGTGATGACGAGGCCGCCGCGGACGACGGTACGGCTCATGCTCCCTCTCCTTCCGGTCGGACGTGCACGGTGGGTCGCGGTTCCCCGGTCAGGGCGCGGTCAGCGGCGTGTACGCGCCCGGCGCGCGGTCGCGGTAGAACTGCCAGCGGTCGCGGACCTCGCGCAGCTTGGCCAGGTCCAGGTCGCGCACGACGAGTTCGGTCTGCTTGTCGCTCGCCGGCTCGCCGACGAACTGGGCCTCGGGGTCCACGAAGTAGGAGGTGCCGTAGAAGTCGTTGTCCCCGTACTCCTCGACGCCCACCCGGTTGATCGCGCCGACGAAGTACTCGTTGGCGACGGCCGCCGCCGGCTGCTCCAGCTGCCACAGGTAGCCGGACAGGCCGCGGGAGGTGGCCGACGGGTTGAAGACGATCTCGGCGCCCGCGAGTCCGAGGGCCCGCCAGCCCTCCGGGAAGTGCCGGTCGTAGCAGATGTAGACGCCGATCTTGCCGGCCTTGGTGTCGAAGACGGGCCAGCCGCTGTTGCCGGGCCGGAAGTAGAACTTCTCCCAGAAGCCCTTGACCTGCGGGATGTGGGTCTTGCGGTACTTGCCGAGGTAGGAGCCGTCCGCGTCGATCACGGCGGCGGTGTTGTACAGGACGCCGGGCTGCTCCTCCTCGTACATCGGCAGGACGAGAACGATGCCCAGCTCCCTGGCGAGTGCCTGGAAGCGCTGGACGATCGGGCCCTCGGGGATCTGTTCGGCGTACTCGTAGAAGGCGGGGTCCTGGACCTGGCAGAAGTACGGTCCGTAGAACAGCTCCTGGAAGCACAGCACCTGGGCGCCCTGCGCGGCCGCGTCGCGGGCCGCCTGTTCGTGGACCTGGATCATGGATTCCTTGTCGCCGGTCCACGCGGTCTGGAAGAGGGCGGCACGGATCACCTTGCTCATCGGGACCTCCACTCGCTCGGTGTGCGGCGAGCGTAGAAAGCCGGCGGGCCCGCTTTGAGGTGCACCGTGTCACGTCTGCGGGGGTCCGGCGTGCCACCGTGTCACTCCGGCTATGCCCCATGTTCCACCGCCGTTTTCCCAGCTGTCGCCAAGTCTCACTGCTGTTGCGCGTCGTGCGCGAGGAGCGCGATGTGCACGGAGGCGGCCTGTTCGAAGTCGTCGAGGTCCACCCCGAGGCGCGCCTGTATGGCCTCCAGGCGGCGGTAGAGCGCGGGCCGGGAGACGTGGTGGAGCTGGGCGGTGCGGGACTTGTTGCGGCCGGTGGCGAGGTAGGTGCGCAGCACGGACAGCAGGTCGTCACCGGCCCGGCACAGCAGGCCGTCCAGCTCCCGTTCGGCGAAGGACTGCACGTGCGGGTCGTCGCGCAGCAGCCGGATCAGGCCGCGCAGGTGCACGTCCTTCAGGCGTACGACGGCCGGGAGGTCGAGGGCTGCGGCGGAGTCGGCCACGGCGTCGGCGACGTGCCGGGCCTCGCGCAGCCCGGCGGGCACCTCGTCCCACAGGGGGCGGGCGTCCGCGGCGGCGACGACCGCGCGGGCGGCGCCCGACCCGTCGCGCAGCCGGGCAGCGAAGTGCCCGGTGAGGGCGTCGGCGTCCTGGTCGCGGGCGAGGCTGAGCAGGACGGCGGTGGTGCCCTCGGCGAGTGCGGCGACGAGTCCGGGAAGGCCCAGCAGGCGGAGCAGCCGGTCGAGTTCGGCGGGCTCGCCGCCGGGTACGGCCAGCGGTACGAAGGTGCGCCGGTTGACCGGCAGTCCGGCGGCCCGTGCCCGGGGCAGCAGCTGCCGGGCCGGTACGACCCCGCTGACGAGGTCGGTCAGCAGGCTCTGCGCGGACTGCTCCTCCCAGGAGCATCCCGCGTTGTCGCCGAGCATGCGGTGCAGCACGAGAGCTTCGGCGGCGCGGTCGGCCAGCAGCCGTCCGGTGGCGGTATCGCCGCGGTACCCGCACAGCACGATGCGGCCCCAGCGCTCGCCGCGCCCGCCCAGTTCGGCGCGGATCCAGCCGTCGCCCTGGCCGGCGCCGGCCTGCCGGGCGATGCGCTCCCAGTCGCGCAGCACGTCGTCCACCGCCGGCCGCTCCCCCGCCGTGGCCAGGACCCGGTGGGCGAGGTTGGCGACGACGACCGGGCAGGCGCTGTGCTGGGCGATCTGGTCGAGCAGCGCCTGCAGCGGGGCGCCCGCGGTGATCAGCGCGGTCAGGGCGGTGCGTACGGCCTCCGACAGGCTGACCGAGGCGAACTTCCGCCGCACCAGCCGGGACTGGACCTCCTCGGTCAGCTCGGCGAACGGGAAGGGGCGGTGCAGGACCACCAGGGGCAGTCCGCACCGCTCGGCGGCCCGGCGCATCACGTCCGGCGGTGTGGGGAAGGCCCGGCCGAGGCCCAGGACGACGGCCGCGGCCTCCGCGCGGTGCAGGGAGCGGATGTACTCGGCCTGTTTCTCCTCGTCCCCGGCGAGCAGCACGCCGGTGGTGAGGACCATCTCGCCGCCGCTGAGCATCACGCCGACGTCGGCGGCCTCGGCCACGTGCACCCAGCGCACGGGCCGGTCGAGGTGGCCGGCGCCGGCCACCACCTCGGGCTCCCCGGCGAGCACCCGCTCCAGGGTGAGCACCTGGCGGACCGACAGGGCGGGTTCCGGCGACGAGTTCCAGGAGGTGGGGGGACTGTCCGAGGCGATGGTCATGGCCATGGTCCCTTGCTCGGCTCGGCTCGGTTCCGGTGCGGGGCTTCTCAGCAGGCGCTGCGCAGGGCGTGTTCCAGGATCGCGGCGCCCTCCTCGGCCTCCGCGACGGTCAGGGACAGCGGCGGGGCGATGCGCAGGGCACTGGTGTTGTGGCCGCCGCCCTTGCCGATGAGCAGGCCGCCCTCGCGGGCCGCCTCCAGCACGGCGGCGGCCGCCCGCGGGTCGGCCTCGTCGGTGCCGGGCTTGGCCAGTTCGACGCCGATCATCAGTCCGCGTCCGCGTACCTCCCGTACGCCGGGCAGCTGGGCGGCCACGGTCCGCAGCCGCTCGATGAGCAGCCCGCCGACGCGCCGGGCGTTGCCCTGCAGATCGTGTTCGAGGAGGTAGGTGAGGTTGGCGAGGCCCGCGGCCATGGTGACCTGGGTGCCGCCGAAGGTGGAGATGCTGTTGGCGTCCAGGCAGTTCATGATCTCGGCGCGGGCGACGACCCCGCCGATGGCCATGCCGTTGCCGATGCCCTTGGCGAAGGTGACGATGTCCGGCGGCCCGCTGCGTCCGTGCGCCTGCCAGCCCCAGAAGTGGTCGCCGGTGCGGCCCCAGCCGGTCTGCACCTCGTCGGCGATCCACAGGATGCCGTGCTCCTTCAGTACGTCCCGGAAGGCGGCGTACAGACCGTCGGGCGGGGAGGTGAACCCGCCGACGCCCTGGATGGGTTCGGCGATCAGTGCGGCGGGCGGGCGGGTGTGGCCGAGGAGGTCCCTCAGGTCCTCCACACAGGCCGCGGTGAACTCCGCGTCGCCCAGGTGGGCGAACGGGCCGCGGGTGCGTACGCCGCCGTGCACGTACAGGGTCTGCAGCGGGGACAGGGAGGTCGGGGACCAGCCGCGGTTGCCGGTGATGCCGATCGCGCTGAAGGAGCGGCCGTGGTAGCTGTTGCGCATGGCCAGGACGGTGTTGCTGCGCCGATAGGTCGTGGCGAGCAGCAGCGCGGTGTCGTTGGCCTCGGTGCCGGAGGTGGTGAAGAAGACGCGGGCGTCCGGGATGCCGCTCAACTGGGCGATGCGTTCGGCGAGTTCGACCATCGACCGGTTGAGGTAGAGCGTGGAGGAGTGGATGATCCGCCCGGCCTGCTCGCTCACCGCCTTGGTGACCTCGGGCAGGGCGTGGGCGGTCATGGTGGTCAGGATCCCGCCGAAGAAGTCGAGGTAGCGCTTGCCGGCGGCGTCCCAGACGTGGCGGCCCTCGCCGTGGGTGATCTCGATCGGGTCCTCGTAGTAGAGCGCGAGCCAGTCGGGCGCGACGGCCCGGTGGCGGTCGTACAGGTCGTTCACGGGTGCACCAGCCCTTCGTAGGCGTCGGGGCGGCGGTCGCGGTAGAAGGCCCACTGCTGCCGCACCTCTTCGATGAGGTCGAAGTCGAGGTCGCGGACGAGGAGTTCCTCCTTGGAGTCGCCGGCGACGTCCCCGACGAACTGTCCGCGCGGGTCGACGAAGTAGCTCGTTCCGTAGAAGTCGTTGTCGCCGTACTCCTCCTGGCCGACGCGGTTGATCACGGCGACGAAGTACTCGTTGGCGACGGCGGCGGCCGGCTGTTCCAGTTGCCACAGGTGGGCGGACAGGCCGCGGTGGGTGGCGGAGGGGTTGTAGACCAGTTGGGCGCCGTTCAGGCCGAGCTGGCGCCAG
This sequence comes from Streptomyces sp. JNUCC 63, assembly GCF_054366325.1. NCBI lineage: Bacteria > Bacillati > Actinomycetota > Actinomycetes > Kitasatosporales > Streptomycetaceae > Streptomyces > Streptomyces sp. JNUCC 63. The sequence continues at coordinate 1,527,413 of NZ_CM135963.1, forward strand.
CCCTCCGGGAAGTGGCGGTCGTAGCAGATGTAGACGCCGACCTTGCCGACGGCAGTGTCGAAGACGGGCCAGCCGAGGTTGCCGGGCCGGAAGTAGAACTTCTCCCAGAAGCCCTTGACCTGCGGGATGTGGTGCTTGCGGTACTTGCCGAGGTAGGAGCCGTCGGCGTCGATCACGGCGGCGGTGTTGTAGTAGAAGCCCGACTGCTCGACCTCGAAGACGGGGACGACGATCACCATGCCGGTCTCGCGGGCGAGCTCCCGCATACGGCGCACCGTGGGCCCGTCCGGCACGGGCTCGGCCCAGCGGTAGTGCTCCGCGTCCTGCACCTGGCAGAAGTACGGCGCGTTGAAGACTTCCTGGAACCCGATGATCCGGGCGCCCTGACGGGCCGCCTCGCGGGCGTGCTCCTCATGCTTGGCGATCATGGACGCGGTGTCGCCGGTCCAGGTGGCCTGGACCAGGGCCGCACGGACGACGTTGGCCATGAGCTGCTCCTTCGACGTACGTCAGAGCCAGAGCCTCTACGCCCGTAGAACAGGCCTAGAGGGACGAACGTAAGCCTTTCGGACGACCTTGCCAAGACCATCGCCGCCAACCCGCGAAGTCGATCACGTTTCACACCCCAGCGGACGAGCGCCCCTCGGCCTCACACCTCGGCCGGCGTACACCGTCCCGCCAGCTCGTCCAGCGACAGACCGAGAGCGCGGGCCAGGGCGGCGACCGTGAAGAAGGCCGGGGTCGGGGCCCGTCCGGTCTCGATCTTGCGCAGGGTCTCCGCCGAGATGCCCGCGCTCGCCGCGATCTCCGCCATGCTGCGGCCGCCGCGCGCCTCGCGCAGCAACCGCCCGAGCCGCTCACCTCGCTCGCGCTCTTCCGGAGTCAGGGGAGTGCGCACCATGCCGTCATTCTACCGCGCTCACCGTTATTCAAATACCGGTATAGTAATTGGCATGGTGGAGCTGAAGACAGACACATCGATCGACGCCATGTACGAGGCCGGCCAAGTGGTGGCGCGGGCCCTCACCGCCGCACGCGAGGCCGCCGACGTGGGAGTCTCCCTCCTGGAACTGGACGAGCGGGCACGCGACGTGCTGCGCGAGGCGGGCGCCGCCTCGCCGTTCCTCGGCTACCGGCCCTCCTTCGCCCCGACCCCGTTCCCGGCGGTCCTGTGCGCCTCGGTCAACGACGCGATCGTGCACGGCATCCCCACCGGGTACCGGCTGCGCGACGGCGACCTTCTCTCCCTGGACTTCGGCGCCGAGCTCGGCGGCTGGGTCGGCGACTCGGCGATCAGCTTCGTCGTCGGCCGGCCGCACCCCGCGGACCTGGAGCTGATCGAGACCGCCGAGCGCGCGCTGGCCGCCGGCATCGAGGCGGCCGTGGCCGGCAACCGCGTCGGCGACATCGCCCACGCCGTCGGTTCGGTGTGCCGCGCGGCGGGCTACGGCATCCCGGACGGCTTCGGCGGCCACGGCGTGGGCCGCCGCATGCACGAGGACCCGGCCGTCCCCAACGAGGGCCGCCCCGGCCGCGGCCTCCCCCTGCGCCCCGGCATGGTCCTCGCCATCGAGCCCATGCTGATCGCCGGCGGCACGGACGGCTACTACGCGGCCCCGGACGGCTGGACCCTCAGAACGAACGACGGCACCCGCGCAGCCCACGTGGAGCACACGGTAGCGATCACAGAAACAGGCCCGAGGATTCTGACGCAACGGTAAGACGTCTCGCCCAAGGGGCACGGGGAACCGCGCGACCAGCCCCGACGGACCCGCACCCGCACGACGGAAACAAGCCCCGAGCTCACAGGCGCCCGACGTGCCCGAAGAAACCGACCGTGTCATCGTTGCATGAGCGCAGCTCACCCGGATACCCGGCGAGAGCCACTCGTCAGCGGAGGAACGGAAAGCGATGACCAGCGGCTACGTCGGCCCAGAGGGCGAACACGACCCCTTCGGCGAATTCTTCGCCCGGTTCTTCGGCGGACCACGCCAAGGTCCCCGGCACGTGGACATCGGCCGGATGCTGAGCCAGCCCGCCCGGGAACTCGTCAAGGGCGCGGCCCAGTATGCCGCCGACCACGGCAGCCGGGACCTGGACACGGAGCACCTGCTGCGTGCGGCGCTCGCCACGGAACCCACCCGCAGTCTGCTCAGCCGGGCCGGCGCGGACCCGGACTCGATCGCCACGCAGATCGACGAGCGGTCCGGGCCCGTCCAGCACCCGTCGAGCGAGGCACCGCCGCCACCCACGGCCCTCTCCCTCACACCGGCCGTCAAGCGCGCCTTCCTCGACGCGCACGACATGGCGCGGGCGAGCGGGGCGGGGTACATCGGCCCCGAGCACGTGCTCAGCGCGCTCGCCTCGAACCCCGACTCCGCGGCCGGGCACATCCTGAACGCGGCCCGGTTCGCGGCACGCGGTCTGCCGCCCGAGACGCCGGACGCCACCGCGGCGCCGGGAGCGGAGCGGCAGCGGGCCACCGGGACGCCGACCCTGGACAAGTACGGGCGCGATCTGACCGACCTGGCCCGGCAGGGGCGTATCGACCCCGTGATCGGGCGGGAGGAGGAGATCGAGCAGACCATCGAGGTGCTGTCCCGGCGCGGCAAGAACAACCCGGTGCTCATCGGCGACGCGGGGGTCGGCAAGACGGCCATCGTCGAAGGGCTCGCGCAGCGGATCGCCGACGGGGACGTGCCCGACATCCTGATCGGCCGCCGGGTGGTGGCCCTGGACCTGACGGGCGTGGTGGCGGGCACCCGCTACCGGGGCGACTTCGAGGAGCGCCTGAACAACATCGTCACCGAGATCCGCACCCACTCCGACCAGCTGATCGTCTTCATCGACGAGCTGCACACCGTGGTCGGCGCCGGCGCGGGCGGCGAGGGCGGCGCGATGGACGCGGGCAACATCCTCAAGCCCGCGCTCGCCCGCGGCGAGCTGCACATCGTCGGCGCGACCACGCTGGAGGAGTACCGGCGGATCGAGAAGGACGCGGCGCTGGCCCGCCGGTTCCAGCCGATCCTGGTGCCCGAGCCGTCCGTCTCGGACGCCCTGGAGATCCTGCGCGGGCTGCGCGACCGCTACGAGGCCCACCACCAGGTCCGCTACACCGACGAGGCGCTGGTGGCCGCCGTGGAGATGTCCGACCGGTATCTGACCGACCGGCGACTGCCGGACAAGGCGATCGACCTGATCGACCAGGCCGGCGCCAGGGTGAAGCTGCGGGCCCGCACCAAGGGCACCGACGTACGGACCTTGGAGCGCCAGATCGAGCAGCTCACCCTGGACAAGGACCAGGCGGTCGCGGACGAGCAGTACGAGCAGGCCACCCAGTTGCGCGACCGGATCACCGAGCTGAAGCAGAAGATCACGCAGGCCACCGGGGACGGGGAGGCCGACGAGGGGCAGCACCTGGAGGTCACCGCGGAGGCCATCGCCGAGGTGGTGTCCCGGCTGACCGGCATCCCGGTCAGCAGCCTCACCCAGGAGGAGAAGGAGCGGCTGCTCGGCCTGGAGGAGCATCTGCACCAGCGGGTCGTCGGGCAGGAGGAGGCCGTGAGCGTGGTCTCCGAGGCGGTGCTGCGCTCCCGCGCGGGGCTCGCGAGCCCGGACCGGCCGATCGGCAGCTTCCTGTTCCTCGGCCCGACCGGCGTCGGCAAGACCGAGCTGGCCCGGGCGCTGGCCGAAGCCCTGTTCGGCAGCGAGGACCGGATGGTCCGCCTGGACATGAGCGAGTACCAGGAGCGGCACACCGTGAGCCGGCTGGTGGGCGCCCCGCCCGGGTACGTCGGTCACGAGGAGGCCGGGCAGCTCACCGAGGTGGTGCGCCGGCACCCGTACTCCCTCCTCCTGCTCGACGAGGTCGAGAAGGCGCACCCGGACGTCTTCAACATCCTGCTGCAGGTGCTCGACGACGGGCGGCTCACCGACTCCCAGGGCCGTACGGTGGACTTCACCAACACGGTCATCGTGATGACCAGCAACCTCGGCTCGGAGGCGATCACCCGGCGCGGTGCCGGGATCGGGTTCGGCGCGGGTGGCGCGGAGGCGGACGAGGAGGCGCGGCGCGAGCAGATCCTGCGTCCGCTGCGGGAGCACTTCCGGCCGGAGTTCCTCAACCGGATCGACGAGATCGTCGTCTTCCGCCAGCTCACCGGCGAGCAGCTGCGGCAGATCACCGATCTGCTGCTGGAGAAGACCCGCCGGCTGCTGCACGCGCAGGGCGTCGCCGTCGAGTTCACCGACGCGGCCGTCGACTGGCTCGCCCAGCGCGGCTACCAGCCCGAGTACGGCGCCCGCCCGCTGCGCCGCACCATCCAGCGGGATGTCGACAACCAGTTGTCCCGCCTGCTGCTGGACGGCCGGATCCGCGAGGGCAGCCGGGTCACGGTGGGCGTGGCGGACGGCCGGCTCACGTTCGACACCCAGGGCCGGGAACCCGCACCGGCGCCCACCGAGTGAACGGAGCAGGGGCCCGCCTCCACCTGACGGGAGGCGGGCCCCGCCGTATCACCGGCCCGTGTCACCGGCCAGTGCGGTCCTACGGCGCCGGGCGCACCACCATCGCCGAGCCGCCACCCCGGCGGACCGTCTCCGCGGCGGCCCGCCACCTGCCGTCCGGCAGGCGCTGGACGCCGGTGGCGGCGCCGATCTCGGGGTTGAGTTTGAAGGAGTGGCCGATCGCCTCCAGCTGCTTCCTCAACGGGCTGTCGTAGAGCCCGGGTTCGAGCTCAGTCTGGGCGGCGTTGCGCTGGCTGGCACGCGGCGCGGCGATCGCGTCGACCAGCGGCAGGTGCCGGTCCAGGAATCCGGTCAGGGTCTGCAGCACGGTGGTGATGATGGTCGCGCCACCGGGCGATCCGAGCGCCACCACCGGCCGGTTGTGCCGGTCGAGCACGATCGTCGGCGAGATCGACGAACGCGGCCGCTTGCCCGGGCCGGGCAGGTTCGGGTCGTGCACGGCCGGGTCGGCCGGGGCGAAGGAGAAGTCCGTGAGCTCGTTGTTCAGCAGGAAGCCGCGGCCGGGCACGGTGATGCCGCTGCCGCCGGTCTGCTCGATGGTGAGGGTGTAGGCGACGACGTTGCCCCACCGGTCGGCGACCGTCAGATGCGTGGTGTTCTCACCCTCGTACGTCGTCGGCGCCGCCGTGCCGCCACGGGCGCAGGCCGCGGGATGGCGCGGGTCGCCGGGTGCGAGCGGGCTGGTGAGGACCGCGTTGTCCTTGATCAGGCAGGCGCGCGAGTCGGCGAACTTCTGCGACAGCAGTTCCTTGGTGGGTACGTCCTCGAAGGCGGGGTCGCCGACCCAGCGGCCGCGGTCGGCGAAGGCGATGCGGCTCGCCTCGATGAAGTGGTGCAGGTACTGTGTCTCGCTCGCCTTCGAAAGGTCCGTCCGCTCAAGGATGTTGAGCGCCTCGCCGACGGTCGTGCCGCCGGAGGAGGAGGGCGCGATCGAGTACACGTTCAGGCCGCGGTAGGAGGCCCTGGTCGGCGCCTGGAGTTTGGCGCGGTAGGCGGCGAGGTCCTTGGCGGACAGCTTGCCCGGGCGGGCGTTCCAGCCCGAAGCAGGGTCGACGGGCGGGTGGTTGACCGTGTTGACGATGTCCTTGCCGAGGTCGCCGTGGTAGATCGCGCCGACGCCCTCGCGGGCCAGCTCCCGGTAGGTGCGGGCGAGGTCGGGGTTCTTGAACGTCGAGCCCACGACGGGGAGTTGCCCGTTCGGCAGGAACAGCTTGGCGGTGGCGGGGAAGGAGCGGAAGCGGGTCTCGTTGGCGGCGGTCTGCGAGCGGAAGGTGTCGTCGACGGTGAAGCCGTCGCGGGCCAGGCGCTCGGCCGGCTCCAGGACCGTACCGAGGCGTCTGGTGCCCCACCGGTCCAGGGCCGTCTGCCAGGTGGCGGGCGTGCCGGGTGTGCCGACGCCCAGGCCGCTGCTGACGGCGGCGTCGAAGGGGAGCGGCTTGCCGTTCTCCAGGAACAGCTTCGAGTCGGCGGTCAGCGGGGCGGTCTCGCGGCCGTCGATGGTGTGCACGGTGCGGGTGCGTGCGTCGTAGTAGACGAAGTAGCCGCCTCCGCCGATGCCGGCGGAGTAGGGCTCGGTGACACCGAGGGCGGCGGCGGTGGCGACGGCCGCGTCGACGGCGTTGCCGCCCTTCTTCAGCACCTCGATGCCGGCGGCGGTGGCGTCCGTGTCGACGCTGGCCACGGCGCCGCCGTGGCCGACGGCCACGGGGACCTTCTGGGCCGGCCCGGGCTTGGCGTGGGGCCGCGCGGCGGGCGGGGCGGCCGCGCCCACCGTCACCACGACGGCCGAGACCGCCAGGACCGTCAGTTTCCGTGCGACAGGGCGACGCATCCGCACCTCCATGCTGGTTGTGCCCGGTTGCCTGACCGTCCGCGCAGCTTATGTCATTGCCATGATCCCGTCAGGACGGCAGGGCCAATCGGGTGTCGAACACCGGTGCGTTCAGAGGCGCTAGCATGCCCGGCCATGAACGACGACGTGCGCAACATCGTCCTGGGAGTGGTGGCGGCGGGTGTCAGCGCCGCGCTCGGGTGGCTGGCCCGCACCTGTCTGTGGCGGCGCAGGTTGCGGCGCAAGCAGGCCTTCTTCGGGCTGCCCGACAACTCCGAGTCGCTGCTGGTGGTCAACCGCGACGCGGGCGGCCCGGATCTCACGGTGATGCGCCATGACGTCTTCGCCCTGCTGGAGCTGTCCGCGCTCGTCAAGGACTGCAACGCGGGCGTCCAGGTCGTCGCGCACGACGCGGCCCAGCAGGGGTTCGGCGAGCGCACCGAGTTCTGCGTCGGCGGGCCGGCCTCCAACCGCCGCATGGCCGCGCACCTTTCGTCCCTGCTGCCCGGGGTGCGGGTGAACGTCGACGCCGAACCCGGCCCGGACCGGGGCGCGTTCCGGATCGGCAGCGAGCACTACCGGCTCGAGGCGGGCCGCAGCGAGTACGTCCTGCTCGCCCGGCTCACCGCCGGGGAGCGCCGCTCCAGGGCCCGGCCGGTGTTCCTGTTCTGCGGGCAGCGCGCGATCGACAACCAGGCCGCGACCCGCTATCTCGCCCGCAACCACGAGCGGCTGGCCCGGAAGTACGGGGGCGGTTCCTTCATACTGCTGCTGAAGGTGGTCAACTCCCAGGCGTACGGCCCGGATGTGGTCGAACTCGTCGCGGACGTGACCCGCGCGGCCCGGGCGCCCCTGCCGGAGCCCGAGATCAACGCTTCAACAAGCTTTACTGGTACGTAACTTACCGGCGGGTTACTTCCAGTGAAGTGCTGCGGTTACCGTCGGGTCACTTTCCCACTGACAGTGTGAGGAGTGCCCGTGGGACTCAACCGCAAGGCCCTGCGTACGACCGCCGTAGGTGCCGTGTCGGCCACTGTGATCGCCGGCAGCGCCCTCGGCGTCGCCCCCACCGCGCAGGCGGCCTCGACCGGCATCCGCTTCGTCGACATCACCGGCGACGACGGCACCGTTCTGAAGGCCAACGTCGTCACCCCGGCGAACGCCGACGGCTCGCGCGGCTATCCGCTCATCGTGCTCCCCACCAGTTGGGGCTTCCCCCAGGTCGAGTACCTCGTCCCGGCCCGCAGGCTCGCCGACTCCGGCTATGTGGTCGTCTCCTACAACGTACGGGGCTTCTGGCAGTCCGGCGGGCAGATAGAGATCGCCGGCCCGCACGACTGGGCGGACGCCTCCAAGGTGATCGACTGGGCCCTCGCCAACACCCCGGCCGATCCCGACCGCATCGGCATGGCCGGCGTCTCCTACGGCGCGGGCATCAGCGTACTGACCGCCGAGCACGACAAGCGGGTCAAGGCGGTGGCCGCGCTCAGCGGCTGGGGGGACCTGACCGGCTCGATCTACTCCGGCCGCACCCAGCACCTCCAGGCGGGAGCCCTGCTCCACGGCGCCGCGACCCTCACCGGACGCGAGAGTCCCGAGACCCGGCAGGTGTTCGACGACTTCTTCGCCTCCAACCTCGCCAGGGAGCAGGAGTTGCTCGACTGGGGAAAGAAACGTTCACCCACGACCTACGTCGACGAACTCAACAAGAACGGCACGGCGGTGTTCCTCGCCAACGGCTGGGGCGACACCATCTTCTCGCCCGACCAGAGCGCCGACTTCTACGAGAGGCTGACGGGCCCCAAGAGACTGGAGTTCCGCCCCGGGGACCACGCCACCCCGGAAGTGACCGGCCTGTTCGGGCTGCCCAACGACGTGTGGGCCAACACCCGGCGTTGGTTCGACCGCTACCTCCAGGGCCAGGACAACGGCATCGACCGCGAGCAGCCGGTGCAGCTCAAGTCCCGTTCCCAAGGCGGCTACGAGGGCTATCCGGACTGGAAGTCGGTGGGTGCGGACCAGAGGAAGTTCGACCTCGCGGGCTCGACCACGATCCGCGCCAATGTCGACTCCGGCGCGAACGGCGGGATCCTCTTCCTGTCCAGCGTCCTCGACCAGGTGGCCCGGATCCCCCCGATGGCGTACGTCCCGCTGCTCCCCCGGCGCTGGGCCGCGGTGTGGCAGTCGGGCAGGCACGCGACCGCCCAGCAGGTGCGCGGCACCGCGACGTTGCACACGACGCTCACCCCGACCAAGGAGAGCGGCACCTTCGTCGCCTACCTCTACGACGTCGGCCCGCTCGGCGTCGGCAAGCTGGTCACCCATGCGCCGTACACCTGGCACGGCCGCACGCCCGGCGCGCCGTTCACCGTGGACCTGCCGCTGTACGCCACCGCCTACGACGTCCCGGCCGGGCACCGGCTCGCCCTCGTCGTCGACACGGTCGACCCGCTCTACATCGAGCACAACCCGTCCGGCGCGCAGCTGACCTTCTCCTCGCCGGCGGACGATCCGTCCCATGTGTCCGTCCCGCTGCGCGAGCAGTGATCTCCGGCTGCCGCCGGCCGGGTATGGCTCCGTGAACTGCTGCCCCCTGCGGTCAAGGGCCGTGGGGGCTCCCCACCCGGCAGCAGCGTCCCCGTCCCGGCGGCGGTGGGCCGGATCGCCGTCACCACAGGGATGAGCGGAACATCGTAGTCGAGGTCCGGCTCGCCGATCCCGCCGGTGTGGAAAAAGGCCCTTCCCCGGCAGGCCCCTGCCGGGGAAGGGCTCTCAGACCTCCGCGATCTCCGCGTACAGCTGCGAGAGCTCGGGTACGCCGCCGACCGCCCACTCCTGGCCGGCGGTCACCACGTCGATCTCGCGGCCGGAGGCCAGCCGGACCACCGGCCGGCCGTTCGCCCCGATCGCCCAGCCGGCGCCGGGCACGGTCCGTACGACGACCGTGCCCAGATACAGCCCCGCGTCGTTGCCGAGCCAGGGCAGGGTCTCCTCGTCGTCGCGCCAGCGCGGCAGCAACTGATCCAGCGCCTCCAGGGACGCGACGGAGTCGTCGAGCCTCAGGCCCGCCTCGGACACCTGGGAGCGCAGCAGCTCGCATTCGGAGAGGAGCTGCGCGAGCCCGGCGCGGCTCTCGCTCTCCTCGGAGAACACGGCGACGCCGAAGGATGAACCCTGTCTCTTGCGCCACCTGCCCAGGAAAGGGATGCCCATGGCCCCAGGGTGACATCCGCACCGCCGGGCGCACCACAGGGCGCGCGGACCCCGCGCCCTGCCCGCGTCGCGGTCCGGTCGGGCTATATGTCGAGGTCGACGACGACCGGGGCGTGGTCGGAGGCGCCCTTGCCCTTGCGCTCCTCGCGGTCGACGTAGGCGTCGGTGACCGCCTTCGCGAACGGCTCGTTGGCATACACCAGGTCGATGCGCATGCCGCGGTTCTTCGGGAAGCAGAGCTGGCGGTAGTCCCAGTACGTGAAGGGGTGGTCGTACTTCAGGGGCCGCGGGACCACGTCCGCGAGGCCGGCCTCGCGCAGGGCGGCCAGGGCGGCCCGCTCGGCCGGGGTGACGTGGGTGGAACCCTCGAAGACCGCCCGGTCGTAGACGTCGTCGTCGGTCGGCGCCACGTTGTAGTCACCGAGGACGGCGAAGGGACGGCTGCCGCCCGCGTCGCCCGCGACGGCCTCCTTGAGCGCCTCGAACCACTGGAGCTTGTAGGCGTAGTGGGGGTGGTCCACCTCGCGGCCGTTGGGCACGTACACCGACCAGACGCGGACCGGGCCGCAGGTCGCGGAGATGGCGCGGGGCTCCTCGGCGCCCTCGAAGCCGGGGTCGCCGGGCAGGCCCTTGACCACGTCCTTGATACCCACACGGGAGAGCACCGCCACGCCGTTCCACCGCCCGGTGGCGTGGACCGCCGCCTCATAGCCCAGGTCGCGCAGCTGGTCGAACGGGAACTTGTCCTCGGCGACCTTGGCCTCCTGCAGGCACAGCACGTCCGTGCCGCTGCTCTCCAGCCAGGCCAGCAGCCTCGGCAGGCGGGCGGTGATCGAGTTCACGTTCCAGGTCGCGATGCGCATGCCTCACAACCTACCCGGCACCGCTGACAACACCTCCCGCCCAGGGCCCGTGCCCGCGGGGCTCAGACCTCCGCCGACGCGCCCGGCGTCAGCCGCAGGTGCTCCGTGCCGCCCAGGGCGCCGATCTGGCGGTCGTAGATCGGGCGGGCCAGGTCGGTGAGGAGCGCGTCGTGGACGTCGTAGGCGCGCTGCGGCTTGACCTCGCGGACGTAGTCGATCACCTCGGAGATCTTGTTCCAGGGCGCCATCACCGGGAGCATCAGCGTCTCCACCGGGTGGTCGGGCACGGTGAGCGCGTCACCGGGGTGGAAGACGCGGCCGCCGTCGACGAGGTAGCCGACGTTGGTGATGCGCGGGATGTCCGGGTGGATCACCGCGTGCAGCTCGCCGTGGACCTGGACGTCGAACCCGGCGGCGGTGAAGGTGTCGCCGTGGCCGACGGTGTGGACGCGGCCCGGGAAGGCGGCGGCGATCTGCTCCGCGACCGACTTCAGCGTCCAGATCTCGGTGCCCGGGTCGGCCTCCAGGGCGGCGCGCAGGCGTCCCTCGTCGAAGTGGTCGGGGTGCTCGTGGGTGACCAGGATCGCCTCCGCGCCGGCCGTGGCGTCCTCCTCGCTGAAACCGCCGGGGTCGACGACGAGCGTCCGCCCGTCCTTCTCGAGGCGGATGCAGGCGTGCGACTTCTTCGTGAACTTCATACGTCCCATCCTGCCGCGCGCCGGGCGCGCGGGCTGTTCGGCGTGGTGGTCCCGATGCCCCGCCGGGCGGTCACTCGGCGGGGGTCGTCTCCTCGCGGATGACCTGCTGGGCGACCCGGAAGGCGTTGCCCGCCGCGGGGATTCCGCAGTAGACGGCCGTCTGCAGCAGCACCTCCTTGATCTCGTCCGGGGTGAGGCCGTTGCGCAGGGCGGCCCGGGTGTGGGCGGCGAGGTCCTGGAGGTGACCGCCCGCGACCAGGGCGGTGAGGGTGACGCAGCTGCGGGTGCGCCGGTCCAGGCCGGGCCGGTCCCAGATCTCGCCCCAGGCGCAGCGGGTCAGGAACTCCTGGAAGTCGCCGGAGAAGTCGCCGGCCTCGGCGAGCGCGCCGTCGACGTGCGCGTCGCCGAGCACCTCGCGGCGGATCTTCAGGCCGATGTCGTACGGGTCCGGCCGGCCCGCGGGCTGAGCCGGTACGGCCGCCGGGGCGATCTCGGCGATGGGCGCGGCCTGCGGGGGCGCGGCCAGGACCGGCCTGGCCGGGGGCGGGACGATCGCCATCTGACCGGTGGTCGCCTCGAAGGGGAGCTGCCAGGCGGTGGAGAAGTGCCGGACCAGCAGGTCGGTGACGGCGGCGGGCTGCTCCACCGGCACCAGGTGGGAGGCGCCGGGCACGACGGCCAGGCGGGCGTCGCGGATGCCGGCGACCAGGGTGCGGGCCTCGGCGGGGCCGGTGACCTGGTCCTCGGAGCCGACCAGGACCAGCGTGGGCGCGCCGACGCGGCCGAGTTCGGCCCGGACGTCGAAGGTGGCCAGGGCCTCGCAGGCGGCGATGTAGCAGCCGGGGTCGGTGGTGCGCACCATCTGCACGGCCCATTCGGTGATCGCGGGCTGCGCGGCGGCGAAACCGCCGGTGAACCAGCGGTCCGGGGACATTCGGGCGATCGGGTCGAGCCCGTTGGTACGGACGACCACCCCGCGCTGGCGGAACTCGTCGGCGGTGCCGAAGCGGGGCGAGGCGGCGATCAGCGCGAGGGAGGCGAGGCGCTCGGGGTGGCGCAGGGCCAGCTCGGTGCCGATGGCGCCGCCGAGCGCACAGCCGGCGTAACCGAAGCGCTGCACGCCGAGTCCGTCCAGGGTGACCAGCAGCCGGGCGGTCAGGTCGGAGACCGAACCGGCGGGGTGCGCGGGCGCGCCGCCGTGTCCCGGCAGGTCGAACCGGAAGACGCGCCACTGCTTCGTCAGCTCGGGGATCTGCCGGTCCCACATGTGCCAGGTCGTACCCAGTGAGGGAGCCAGGATCAGGACTGGGGCCTCCTCCGGCCCGTCAAAGCGGTACTGCAGGGTGTTCGTCGGTGTCTCACTCACGCCCTGCACGCTCTCACATCTCACGATTTCTCACGTGCTTGGGTCGGAGCCCCGCGCAAGCCGTCCCACGTTGTGACGGCTTCGCGAAGATCCTCTGCGCCCGGCTTGACGTACCACTTCCTGGTGGTCTTCACGAAGGATCTCCATGAGCCGATACGCGCGCAGGAGGCGGGTCACCTCCTCGGCCGCCGCCCGGGTAACGCCTGTTTAAACGGGCAGGCATGCGCATACCCCTCAGAACATGGACAACCGCGACACGTCGGCGCAGGGACCGGCCTGCTCGGTCGACCTCTCCCACCGCGTCCGGGGGCACTGCCCCGTGGGCAAGGGGCCCGAGGCGGTCGTCGTCGATCCCGACCGGCGGCGCGCCTACGTGGCCTGCTCCCGCAGCAACGCGGTCGTGGCGCTGGACCTGGACCGGGCAGCCCCCGTCTGGCGGGCCCCGGTGGGACGTGAGCCGATCCCGATCGTCCTGGACCGGCCGGCCCGGCGGCTGTTCTCGGCGGACGCCCGCTCGGACACGGTGACGGTGCTCGACGCCGACACCGGCGCGCGCCTCACGCAGATCCCCGTCGGCAGCTATCCCGCCGGGCTCGGCCACCACCCGGGGTTGCGCCGGGTCTACGCGGGCAACACCGCCGACGGCACGGTCACCGCCATCGACGCCGACCGCCTGGAGGTGATCGGTACGGTGTCCGCCGAACTCGGCGCGGGCAGCATCGCCGTCGACGCCGGACGCGGCCTCGGCTACTGCGCGAACTTCATGGCGGGGTCCGTGACCGTCTTCGACGCGGCCACGCTGCGGCCCCTGCGGAGGATCGCGGTGCGCGAGGGACCCTGCAAGGTGGTGCCCAACCCGGCCGTCGGACACCTGTACGTGGCCAGCTCACTGCACGGCACGATCAGCCGGGTGTCGCTCGACGGCGGCGCCGTGCTCGACGAGGTACCGGTGGAGCGGGCCCCCGTCGGCATGTGCGTGGACGCCTCCGGCGACCGGCTCTACGTCTGCAACCGGGGTGCCGGCACGGTCAGCGTCCTGGACACCGCGGCAGGGCGGGAGACCCATCGCGTCACGGTGGGCAACGCCCCCGGCGACTGCGCCCTGGACCCCGTCTCCGACACCCTGCTGGTGTCCAACGCGGGCAGCGGCACCCTCTCCTTCGTCCACCGGCCCTGGCTGCCCGGCCCGGTACGGCCCGCCGTGCACCCCCTGGTGGGCCGGTCGCTGCCCCACTTCGCGCTGCCGGACCTGCGCGGCGGCCGGATCCGTACCTCCCGCGAGTGGGCCGAGAAGAAATACGTGATCAACTTCTTCGCCAGCTGGTGAGGCCCCTGCAACGCGGAGGCGCCGGTGCTGGAGCAGCTGCGCCTCCGTACGGCCCGGTCCGGGCTGGACGTGATCATGATCAACGTGTGGGAGAACACCGACCCGCGGGAGGAGGCCGCGAACTTCGCCGCCGTCTGGGACATCGGCGCCACCGTGCTCCTGGACGGCACGGGCGAGTACGCCGCCCGCCTCGGCATCACCGGCGTCCCGACCAATGTGCTCGTCGACGAACACGGTGTCGTACGCGCGGTCGGCGACACCGCGCCGGCCGAACTGCACGCGGCGGTACGGGAGCTGCTGGGCGAGGACTGAGCGGTGCCCACCTGCCTCGGAGGGCACCACGGACCCCCGGCGGTGGCAGCCGGGGGTCCGTGGTCCCGGGAGCGCCGCTCCTGCGGGAGTTCGCCGGACTCCTCACTCCCGCCACCACATCATCCTCCGGTGATCACCACACAGCGCCACCACCGATTACGGGACAGGGCCGACCCTGCCTTGTTGGGCAAGGCGGTGCAGTCGTAGGGCGACTTGGATTTCGAGGGCTTTGCCGGGGGTGTTCCAGTCGGGGCCGAGGAGTTGGGCGACGCGGTCGAGACGCTGGACCACGGTGTTGACGTGGACGTGGAGCGCGTCCTTGGCCCGGGCGAGGCTGGCACCGTGGTCGAAGTAGGCGGTGAGGGTGCGGGCGAGTTCCGTGCCGCGCTGGGTGTCGTAGGTGAGAACGGGGCCGAGGACGCGGTCCACGTACCCGGTGATGTCCGTCCGGTCGCCGAGGAGGACCCCGAGGAAGCCGAGGTCGGTCAGGGCGGCGCCGTCGCCGGTGCGGCCGAGTGCTTCGAGTGCCTGGAGGCAGCGGTGTGCCTCGTCGTGGGTGTGGGGAAGGTGTTCCGGGCCCGTGGCGGGGCCTGCGGCTCCGATCGTGATGGGGGTGCCGAGGCCGCGGGTCAGTTCGTGGGCGAGTTCCTGGGCGAGCGCGCCTGGACGCGAGGTGGGTGCGAGCAGAATGGTGTACCCGTTGCGCGTGCCGGCCAGGCCGCCGAGCGCGCGTGCACGGCGCGCGACCTCGGTCAGCAGGCGTGAGCGCAGGGCCGGGTCACAGGTGAGGACGAGTACCGCGTGGGGCCGGGCGAGATTGATGTCCAGCTTTCTGGCGCGCAGCGTCAGGCTGCCCGTGTTGCGATGGCCGCCCGGTTGTTGGGCGGTGAGCAGGTCGTCGAGGAGTTCGCCACGGACACGGTCCTCCGCCTCGGCCACCGACCGGCGCAGGAGGAGCAGCAGGGCGGTGACCAGACCGGCTCGTTCGAACAGGCGCCGGTCGGCGTCGGTGAGATCGGCCCGGCCGGTGAGGACGAGACTGCCGAGGAGTTCCGGGCCCGCCAGGACGGCGCACACCCAGCTGCCGTCGACGGGGACGGCCCGCCCGCCTCTGCGGGACGCTTCGACTCCCTGCTCGGGCAGGATGACGGGGCCGGTTTTCAAGCGGGCGAGTTCGGTGCCGTCCGCGTCGTGGACGGCCAGGCCTCCGTCGAGGAGGG
Source organism: Streptomyces sp. JNUCC 63 (assembly GCF_054366325.1). Taxonomy (NCBI): domain Bacteria; kingdom Bacillati; phylum Actinomycetota; class Actinomycetes; order Kitasatosporales; family Streptomycetaceae; genus Streptomyces; species Streptomyces sp. JNUCC 63. Next base: position 1,542,770 of record NZ_CM135963.1, read on the forward strand.
CCGCGATCTCGCGGGCGACCTCGTCGACGGCACCTCCCCTGAGGACCAGATCGGTGAGCCGGTCGTGGGCGTCGGCCGCGCGGTGCAGGGCGTCGCTGTGGGCGCGAGCCGTCTCGTTGGCGGCGTTCAGTTCGACAAGAGCGGAGCGGGTCTCTTCCAGCAGGCGTGCGCTGTCGATGGCCACGGCGGCGTGGTCGGCCAGGGAGGCGAGCAGGGCGATGGCCTCGGGGGTGAAGTCGCGCGGAGTGCGGTCCGCGGCGAACAGGACACCGATCACGCGCCGGCCGACGCGCAGGGGCACGCCGAGGATGCCGCGCAGGCCCTCCTCATCGACTCCTTCGTCGATGGCCCCGGTGTGCTTGAAGCGGCGGTCGGTGCGGTAGTCGGGGCTCGCGTAGGGGCGGGCGGTCTGCGCGACCAGACCGCCGAGGCCTTCCCCCATGCCGAGGCGCAGTTGCTGGAAGGTGGCGGAGACCGAGCCGGAGGTCACCCGCATGAACGTGTCGCCCGCGGCGGGGTCGTTGAGGGTGAGGTAGGCGACATCGGTGCCCAGCAGGGTGCGGGCCCGGTGCACGATGGCACGCAGCACGGCGTCCAGGTCGCGCAGTGCGGCCAAGTCGCTCGCGGTGTCGAACAGGGCGGCGAGTTCGGCCTCCCGTCGTCGGCGCTGGGCCAGGGTCTGATGGATGTTCAGCGCGGTCCGGGTGGCCGCGGCTATGACGTCCTGTTCGTGCGGGTCGGCGCCGGCGGCACGTGCCTGTGCGGCGGGCTGGGCCAGTTGCTCGGCCGGAGCGTCGGCGGCGAGCAGGTCGAGCAGCTCCCGGAGTGCTGCCGTCGCTGCGTTGGCGGGTCCGTTCACGGTGGTCACGTCGGTCACCGTGGCAGTCCTCCCTTCCGGCTGCGCGGCTGGTTCGCGGATCGGCTGAGGTGCCGTGCGGTGCGCGGTGCTTGCGGCTGGCGTGGGTGCGGTCCGCCCCGTCCCCCCCGACAGGACGGACCGCACCCGATGGCGTGCCTCTCAGGCCCGGTCGGTACCGGCCACCGACGACTCCTGTCGTCGCGGTGCCGGCGTCGAAGTCGAATCCGTTGTCGACAGGGTCAGGTCGCGGCCGAGGGTCTCCTTGATGACGGCGACGGTGATGGTGGTGACCACCGCGGCGGCACAGAGATACAGGGCGATGGGCGTCGAGGACCCGTAGCTCCTCAGGAGTTCGACGGCGATGATGGGAGCGAGGGCGCCGGCGACGATGGAGGCGAGCTGTGAGCCCATGGAGGCTCCGGAGTAGCGGACCTTGGTGTCGAACATCTCGGAGATGAAGGCGGCCTGCGGCCCGTACATGGCGCCGTGGAACAGCAGACCCGCGGTGATCGAGAGGGTGATCACGGCGAAGGACTCCGTGTCGAGCAGGGCGAAGAAGGCGAACGCCCACATGGCCATGCCGACCGAGCCGATCAGTGTCACGGGCCTGCGGCCGAGGCGGTCGGAGAGCGCTCCCCACAGCGGGATGGTGCAGAAGTGGATGGCGGAGCCGATCAGGACGGCGTTCAGCGCGGTGCTCTTCGGCAGTTCCAGGTGGGTGGTGACATAGACCAGCACGAAGGAGGTGAGGATGTAGTAGGAGACGTTCTCGCCGAACCGGGTGCCGATGGCCCCGAGCACCTCGCGCCAGCTGCGGCGGAAGACCTCGACGACGGGAGCCTTCTCCGTGGCCCCCTTGGCGGCTTCCACCTCGGCCTTGGCCTGGGCGGCGAGGAAGACCGGCGATTCGGACACCGAGACGCGGATCCACAGGCCGATCACGACCAGGACACCGGAGAGCAGGAAGGGGATGCGCCAGCCCCAGGACAGGAACGCCTCCTCGGACTGGACGGCGGCCAGCAGCGCGAGAACGCCGGTCGCCAGCAGGTTGCCTCCGGGGGCGCCGCACTGCGGCCAGGACGCCCAGAAGCCGCGGTGCTTGTCGCCGCCGTGCTCGGAGACGATCAGCACGGCGCCGCCCCATTCGCCGCCCAGGGCGAAGCCCTGGATCAGACGCAGGACGGTGAGCAGGATCGGGGCGCCCACGCCGATGGTGTCGTAGGTGGGCAGCAGGCCCATGCCGAAGGTGGCGCCGCCCATCAGCATCAGGCTGAGCACGAGCAGCTTCTTACGGCCGATCTTGTCTCCGAAGTGTCCGAAGACCACGCCGCCGAGCGGCCGGGCCAGGAACCCGATCGCGTAGGTGACGAACGCGATCAGCGTGCCCACCAGCGGGTCGCTGGTCGGGAAGAAGAGGGTGTTGAACACCAGCGCGGCGGCGGAGCCGTAGAGGAAGAAGTCGTACCACTCGATGGTGGTGCCGATCAGGCTCGCACTGACGATGCGGGCGATGCCGCCGGAGCGGGGCTCGCCCGGCTTGGCGGTTGTGGTCTCGGTCATCGATTCACCGGTTCTCGGGTGCAGGTGCGGGGACAGGCGTGGGGGGCAGTCGTGGGGACGGGGGCGTCGCCGGAGGCGCCGGGTCAGTTGGCTCCCCAGCCGCCGTCCAGGGGCAGGGAGATGCCGTTGACGTAGCCGCTGTGGTCGGCGCACAGCCACAGCACGGCCGCGGCGACCTCCTCCGCCTCCAGCAGGCGCTTGATGGGTGAGCGGGTCAGGAGCACATCGGTCAGGACGTCTTCGGGGCTGATCCCGTGAGCGGTGGCCTGGTCGCGGATCTGGTTCTCCACCAGGGGGGTGCGGACGTAGCCGGGGTTGATGCAGTTACTGGTCACGCCGTGGGGGGCGCCCTCGATCGCGACCACCTTGCTCAGGCCCTCCAACGCGTGTTTGGCGGCGACGTAGGCCGACTTGTAGGCGCTGGCCCGCAGTCCGTGGACGCTGGAGATGTTGATCACCCGTCCCCAGCCCTGCGCGTACATGTGCGGCAGGCTGCGGCGCATCAGCAGGAACGGGGCGGTCACCATGACCTGTTGGATGAGGGCGAACCGCTCCGGCGGGAACTCCGTCACGGGCGCCACGTGCTGCAGGCCGGCATTGTTGACCAGGATGTCGACCCCGGCCGGCAGCGCGTCGATCGCGGCCGGGTCGGCCAGGTCGGCGATGTGCGCCTCGCCGCCGATCTCGGCGGCGACCGCCTTGGCCGCCTCGGCGTCCCGGTCGACCACGTGCACCGTGGCGCCCGCTGCTGCCAGCGCCGCGGCGCACGCCTTGCCGATACCGCTGCCGCCGCCGGTGACCAGGGCGGCCCGGGACGTCAGGTCCACGCCGGCGCCCGTGGGCGCCGAGTGGACGGTGGGAGGACGGAATTCGCTTGTCATGGCGGGAAACAGTAGGGACGCCGTCATGTCACACCTATGTATGTGACCAACACAATGAGACCTCGGTCTGTAGTGGGTGCCACCACAGACCGAGGCGTTCGGTCGGGCAGGGCACGCGGCGGCCGTGGCGCAGGGCCACGGCCGCCGGGTGGTCACCCGTCGAGACGGCAGCTGGTGAGCAGGCTCGCCGGGGTGGCGCCTTCGGGCCGGACGACGGTGTGGTCCGCCGGCGGGCGATGCCCGGTGGTGAGCCAGCTCTCCAGGGCGGTGAAGGCCGAGCGGTGGCACGGCAGCAGGGGCCGGAGCCGGTCGGGGAAGGCGTCGACGAGGGAATCGGTGTGCGTGCCGTCCTCGATGCGGTAGTAGCGGTGCAGGTGGCCGCGGCCCGATTCACGGATCATGCGGGAGTAGACGTCGGAGTCCTTGCTGATGGGCAGCAGGACGTCCAGGGTGCCGTGGATGGTGATCAGCGGTTTGCCGATGCGACCGGTCAGCGCGATGCGTTCCACGGCCTTGTGGACCTCGGCGGGACGGGTGGCGTAGTCGTAGTCGGCGTCGCAGGCCGGGGTCTTCGGGGCGCAGTACGGCGTGCCGGCCTCCGTCGCGCCGTCGAAGGCGGGGTCGAACTCCTCGCGGTAGATGCGCTGGGTCAGGTCCCAGTAGACCTGGTGGTGGAAGGGCCACAGGAACTCCGAGCCGGCCGGGAAGCCCGCGCGGTGCATTTCCTCGCGTGCCTGGTCGGCGTCGGGGCCGCCCGCCGCGTAGACGGGGTAGTGACGCAGGGTGGGCGGCAGGAAGGTGAAAAGGTTGGGGCCCTTCGAGTGCCAGAGGGTGCCTTCCCAGTCGACGCCGCCGTCGTACAGCTCGGGGTGGTTCTCCAACTGCCACCGCACGAGGTAGCCGCCGTTGGACATCCCCGTGGCCAGGGTGCGCACGGGCGGCCGGTGGTACCGCTGGGAGACCACCGCGCGGGCGGCGCGGGTCAGCTGGGTGAGCCGGGTGTTCCATTCGGCGACGGCGTCACCGGGTCGGGAACCGTCGCGGTAGAAATCGAGACCGGTGTTGCCCTTGTCGGTGGCCGCGTAGGCGTAGCCGCGGGCGAGCACCCAGTCGGCGATGGCCCGGTCGTTGGCGTACTGCTCACGGTTACCGGGGGTGCCGGCCACGACCAGGCCGCCGTTCCAGCGGTCGGGCAGCCGGATGACGAACTGGGAGTCGTGGTTCCAGCCGTGGTTGGTGTTGGTGGTCGAGGAGTCGGGGAAGTAGCCGTCGATCTGAATACCCGGCACGCCTTCGGGAACGGCGAGGTCCTTGGGGGTGAGACCGGCCCAGTCGGCCGGGTCGGTGTGGCCGGATTCCACGGTTCCCGCCGTGGTCAGCTCTTTCAGGCAGTCGGCCTGCTGATGGGCGGCGCCCGGTACCCGCAAGTGGGACTGGTTGGCGCAGTGGCCGGCGGCACGGTCGGGGGCCGGCCGGGCCGAGGCCGACGAGGGAAGCAGGGCCGCGGCAGCGGCCAGGGCGAGAGCACCGAGTGCGGTGCGCCCTCTCCGGCCCGAAGTGATGCCGATGGGCAAAGCCATGGAAAGCCTCCAGTGGGCGGCGATGGACGGACGGGCTGGAGGCTAGGGGGCAAGTCCTGCACGGGAACATGTGTGTGCCCGCCACGGCGGCGGCTTCTCTCAGGTGGGCCGCCACCATGACGGGCACGTGACCGTGGATGCCGAGGGAAGCGTCCGCGGCTGTGACCGGTCCCGCGTCAGGGGCAGGTTCCGTCCGCGACGGTGAAGTAGCCGGCGGGTGACTCCTTCAGGGTGTGGGTGACGAACATGTTGTACAGACCCATGTTCTGCTGGGAGCCCTTGGCGTAGGTGTAGCCGCCGCTCGTCGTGGCGCGTCCCGCCTGGACGTGGGCGTAGTTGGTGGCGGTCCAGCAGGCGGTCACGGTGCCGGTGGTCCGCGCGGTGACCGTGCCGGAGAGCTGTCCCGTCCTGCCGTCGGCGTCGCGGGCGGCGACCGCGTAGGTGTGGGAGGAGCCCGCGGTCAGGCCGGTGTCGGTATAGGACGTGGAGTCCGCCGTGGCGAGCGGGGCACCGTCGCGGTGGACGGCGTAGCCGGCGGCGCCGTCGACGGGGTTCCAGCTCAGGCGGATGGTGGTGTCGGTGGCATCGGTCATGGCCAGGCCGGTCGGGGCGGGCAGCGCACCCTGCTCGGGGCCGGAACCCTGCAGGCCGAAGAACTGGGTGATCCAGTAGCTGGAGCAGATGGAGGCCAGGAAGTGGGCGGTACCGGTGCTGCCGCACTGCTGAGCCCCGCTGCCGGGATCGACCGGCGTGCCGTGCCCGATGCCCGGGACCCGGTTCACCTCGACGGCCACCGAGCCGTCCGCGGCGGCGTACTCCTCGTGCCGGGTGGAGTTCGGGCCGATCACGGACGTGCGGGTCGGTGTCTGGGACAGGCCGTGCAGTGCGGTCCACTGGTCGCGCAGTTCGTCGGCGTTGCGCGGCACGACCTTGGTGTCCTTGTCACCGTGCCAGACGGCCACGCGGGGCCAGGGACCGGACCACGAGGGATGGGCGTCGCGAACCCGCTGCGCCCATTGGGCCGGGGTCAGGTCGGTTCCGGGGCTCATGCACGTGAAGGCGGTCATGACGTCGTTGGCGCAACCGTAGGGCAGACCCGCGACGACCGCGCCGGCCTGGAAGACGTCCGGGTACGTGGCGAGCATCACCGACGTCATGCCGCCGCCGGCGGACAGGCCGGTGACGTAGGTCCGCCGGGCGTCCGCGCCGTAGGCGGAGACCGTGTGCGCGGCCATCTGCCGGATCGACGCGGCTTCGCCCTGGCCTCTGCGGTTGTCGGTGGTCTGGAACCAGTTGAAGCACTTGCTCGAGTTGTTCGAGGTGGTGGTCTCGGCGAACACCACCAGGAACTTGTACCGGTCGGCGAGTTCGGGCAGGCCGGAATTGTCGGCGTACGTCTGGGCGTCCTGGCTGCAGCCGTGCAGCGCGAACACCACCGCCGGCTGGGCGGGCAGGGACGCGGGCCGGTAGACGTACATGTTCAGTTGGCCCGGGTTGGCGCCGAAATCGGTGACCCTGGTCAGGCCGACCGCGGCGTGAGCGGCCGGCGCCGGACCGACCAGGGCGGCCGCGAGGACGAGGACCGCGACTGCCACGAGACGGGACAGCAATCCGCGCCACACGCCCCCCGACGGGCGCGGCAACGCATCGGCGGGCGGTGCGGACGGGACACGGGACAGCGGGGCGGCGGCTCCCCGAAGTGGCGGCGACTGCATGGCGGCTCCCTGGGTGTCATGGGGGGACACCGGGCGCTTCCCCGGCGTGGTCGAGCGGGAGCGCCCGGTGTCCGAACCGTAGGGGTGGCCGACGAGCCACGATATGGCAGGGAGCCCTACAGCCTGCTCGCCACGACGGGAACGCAAAGAGGTTGTGCCGCCAGGAGGCGTCTGCTACTCAGACGCCGGCAGGCGCTTCCAGATGTGCGGGCACGAGCAGGTCGGCACCTGTCGCTGTGCGCACGTCGTCGACACTGACTCCGGGGGCGAGTTCGGCCAGCGAGAACCCGTCGGGGGTGATGTCGACGACGGCGAGATCCGTGATGACGCGCTGCACGACGCCCATGCCGGTCAGCGGCAGATCACACGTCGCGACGAGCTTGGGGCTGCCGTCCTTGGCGGTGTGCTCCATCAACACGATCACCTGGCGAGCCCCGTGCACCAAGTCCATGGCGCCGCCCATGCCTTTGACCATCTTTCCCGGAATCATCCAGTTGGCCAGGTCCCCGGAGGACGCCACCTGCATGGCACCCAGCACGGCGGTGTCGATGTGGCCGCCGCGGATCATGCCGAAGGACAGCGCGGAGTCGAAGAAGGATGCCCCGGGCAGCACCGTCACCGTCTCCTTGCCCGCGTTGATCAGGTCCGAGTCGATCTCGTCCTCGAGCGGGTACGGGCCGACGCCGAGGATGCCGTTCTCGGACTGCAGCACCACCTCGACGCCCGGCGGCAGGTGATTCGGGATGAGAGTGGGCAGGCCGATGCCGAGGTTGACGTACGTGCCGTCCACCAGTTCGCGGGCGGCCCGGGCCGCCATCTGCTCGCGAGTGAGCGCCATGTCAGGCACCGCCTTCCTGCTCGGTACGCACACACCGTCGTTCGATCCGCCGCTCGGCGGCCGGATCGTCGGGGAAGACCCGAACCACCCGCTGCACGAACACCCCCGGCAGGTGCACCTCGTCCGGATCCAGCTCACCCGGCTCCACCAGGTGCTCGACCTCGGCGATGGTGACGCGGCCGGCCATCGCGGCCAGCGGGTTGAAGTTGCGGGCCGAGGAGCGGAACACCAGGTTGCCGTGACGGTCCCCGATGGTTGCCCGCACCAGGGCGTAATCGGTCCTGATGCCCTCCTCCAGCAGGTACTCACGGCCGTCGAACGTCCGCGTCTCCTTCGGCGGCGACGCCACCGCGACCTGCCCGTCCGGGCCGTATCGCCAGGGCAGCCCGCCGTGTCCGATCTGCGTCCCGGCCCCGGCCGGTGTGTAGAACGCCGGGATGCCCGCCCCACCGGCGCGCAGCCGTTCCGCCAGCGTCCCCTGCGGCACCAGCTCCACCTCGAGCTCCCCGCTCAGGTACTGGCGGGCGAACTCCTTGTTCTCACCCACGTACGAACTGGTCATGCGCGCGATCCGGCCGGCCCGCAGCAGGAGCCCCAGCCCCCAGTCGTCCACTCCGCAGTTGTTGGAGACGACCTTGAAACCACCCGCGTCCCGCTCCAGCAGCGCGGCGATCAACGCACTCGGTATGCCGCACAGCCCGAACCCGCCGACGGCCAGTGACGCCCCCTCGGGGATGTCCGCCACCGCCTCGTCCATGCTGTCGACCGTCTTGTCCAGCCCCATACTGCCCCTCTCCGCCAAGGGGCGCGTACGCCCCGAACGGCCCAGGCGCGCGCATCGTCCGACCTGTGCGCCATGGCCTTTCCAACGACGCGACGACCCTAAGGACGCACGACCGCCGACCGGTATGGCTGCTTCCGACACCTTCCGGCGGGGCGGAGTGTGGCTCGCGACCAGGCCCGGCAGAGAGGCACACGCGCGGGCTCACAGATCCCGCGGCCGGCCGCCATGGCGCCCGCAACCACACCTGCGGCTTTCAGCCATGCGATCCAGCCATGGCAGCGGTCCGGGCGCTCGCCGTCGAATCCGCCGCTCCGGCCGCAGTACCGCCCTGGTGCAGAGGGTGTGAGCCGGCCCCGGTCACGCGGGGTCCCGGGGCAGACCAGGTGGGAGTCGTCACAGGTCGTTCGGTGTGCCGAGGCCGGTCAGGGCGCCCACCGGGTCCAGGTCGGCGGTGCCGCGGGGCCACCAGTCGTCGCGGTCGGGCTCGGATTCGTACGCGTACCACAGGCCGTCCCGGCCCAGGCGGAGCTGGAGGTGGCCGCGGGGGTGGGTGAGCCGGTTGCGCCAGGGGCGGAAGGCCGGCAGGTCGGCGGCGAGGAGCAGCGGGCGGGCCCGGTCGAACCGGCCGGCCGGCGGGTCCCAGGGCTCTTCCAGGACGGCGAGTCCTTCCGGGCCGCCCTGCCGCCAGGCCGCGACCGCGCGCGCCAGGTCGGCCGGGGTGCGCCCGGTGAGGGAGGCGAGGGAGGCGTACAGGGAGCGGGTGGCGGCGGTCAGTCCGGAGCCGGGGCGGGCGGCGGCGAGGCGTACGGCGTCCTGCCACAGCGTGAGCCCGCCGACCGGGTCGCGGCCGGTGGTGAGCAGGGCGTGGGCGCGGGCGGCGGCGTCGGTGGCCAGTTGGTCGAGTGCGAAGGGGTCGGGACCTCCGGGCGCCGCCGCGTACACCGGGGGCTGTTCGGGGTGCGGGGGCGGCGGCAAAGGGGCGGGCGGCGGCGGGAGTCGACGCTCGTCCCGCCGGGCCAGTACGTCACTGGCGCGCACCCCCGGCAACGGCTCCGGTTCCTTCTCCTGCGCGGCGCGGGCCGCTCGGGTGGCGCTCAGCCGGGACAGGGCGTCGAGCAGTTGGCGCTCGCCGCGGCCGCGGAGCAGCAGCAGGACGAAGGGGTCGGCGTCCAGCAGGCGTGCGGTCCGGTAGCAGAGGGCGGCGGCGTGTTTGCAGGGGTGGCCGCGGTCGGGGCAACTGCAGTGGGGTTCCAGGTCGCCGGGGCCGGGGAGCAGGGGGACCCCGCAGTCGGCGAGAGACTGGGGCATCTCCTTGTCGAGGAGCGCGGCGATGTGCCCCGGGCGCTCGGCGGCGGCGTCCAGGAACCGCTCCCAGTCGGCGTCGTCCAGCGTCCGCAGCCGCACCTGCACCCGGTAGGGGCGCGGGCGGCTCCCCTTCACGTACGCCAGGACCAGCCCCGGCGTCACGGTGATGGCGTCCACATGCCCTGTCTCGGCGTACCCCCGCCCCCGCGCGAGCCGCGCCGCGTCCAGCGCGCCCTCCTCCAGGGCGGTGACCCACGCGTTGCCCCACCACGTCTCCGCGAACCGCGAGTCCCCGGCCGCCCGGGTCGCGAACGCCGGGAACGTACGCCGGAGTTCACCGTCACGATGGGGGGAGGCCATGGTGGGAGGGACGCGCGGTGTGGCGGGGGTGGTCGGCGACTGCGAGGAGGGGGTGCTTTCGGGGTGGCTGCCGGACGTGTGGTGACCGTGGGCCGAGGAGCCCGCCGAAGCCTCCTCACGCCCCTGCGGGGTCCTGCCGTCGTCGGCGCCTTCCCGACCGGGCCCGGCCGCTGCCGCCCCGGGCATGCGGAACACTCCAGCGACCAACTCTCGCACGTCACGGGCATCCACACTTGCCCCACGGACGGAAGCGCCGCCGCGGTCCGGGAAGCCGGCCGCCTGCCGGATCGCCCGGCGCGCGACGGCGGACGCGGACATCACGGCGTCGACCGCCCCACTCGCCGCCGCCGGCGGGGGCGGGGACGGGGACGCGGACGGGGACGGGGACGGGGACGCCGCAGTGTCGGTCGCCGCCGGCCCGGACGCCCAGCCCGCGGCTGGGGATGCAGGCGTCACGGCATCAGCCGCCACCTGCCCGGACACCCGACGCGCGGACGGGGACGGGGACGCCGCAGTGTCGGTCGCCGCCGGCCCGGAGGCCTGAGGCCCGGCCGCGGAGACGGGCGTCGCGGTGTCCGCCGTCACCGGCCGGACCGTCCCGGACGCAGCCGCAGACACGGACGTCGCGGCGGGCCGGCGCGCGGACGCGGCTTGCGGCGTCGCGGGGCCCGTCCGGGGCTGCTCCGCTTGCGCCTCGCGGCGGGCCAGGGCCGCGCGCAGGGCCTCGCGTGCGGCGTCGGCGGGGCGAGGTCCCGCGGGGTGCCGTGGTTCGCCGCCGGGTGGCGCTCCGGCTGCGGCTGCCTGACCGGGGTGTTTCGGAGGGGTCGAGTCGGCGGCGGGGTTCTCCGGGAGCTCCGGCGGCATGTCCTCGGTCGGGCCGTTCTCGGTGCGGGCGCCGCTCCGGGCGGACACCGCCTGTCGCAAGGCGTCTCGCGCGGCGCCGCCCGGGCGGTTCGTCTCGTCCGGTGGCCGGTCCGGTACGCGCTCGGGGCGGGTGGGCTTCCGGGGGGCTGTGACCGGGGGTTGTTGTCGGCGGGCGGCCCGCAGGGCTCGGCGGGCCGCGTCGGCGGGGCGGTCGTCCATCAGGCGTCCCTCCTCAGCGAGACCAGGTCGGACAGCTCGCGGTCGGTCAGTTCGGTGAGGGCCGACTCGCCGGTGCCGAGGATCGCGTCGGCCAGGGCTCGCTTGGTGGCGAGCATCTCGGCGATGCGGTCCTCGACGGTGCCCTCGGTGATCAGGCGGTGGACCTGGACCGGCTGGGTCTGGCCGATGCGGTAGGCGCGGTCGGTGGCCTGCTCCTCGACCGCCGGGTTCCACCAGCGGTCGAAGTGGACGACGTGGCCCGCGCGGGTGAGGTTCAGGCCGGTTCCGGCCGCCTTCAGGGAGAGGACGAGGACCGGGGTGGCGCCGCTCTGGAAGCGGTCCACCATGCGCTCGCGCTCCGGGACCGGCGTACCGCCGTGGAGGAGGTCGACGGGGACCGCGCGGGCGCCGAGGTGGGAGGTGATCAGGCGGGCCATGCCGACGTACTGGGTGAACACCAGCGCCGAGCCGTCCTCGGCGAGCAGGGTGTCCAGCAGCTCGTCCAGCAGGGCGAGTTTGCCGGAGCGGGCCGACAGGCGGTCGCCGCCGCCCGGCGGGTGCTCCTCCTTCAGGTACAGGGCCGGGTGGTCGCAGATCTGCTTCAGCGAGGTCAGCAGCTTCAGGACCAGCCCGCGCCGGGCCATGCCCTCGGCCGTCCCGATGGCGAGCATCGACTCGCGCACCACCGCCTCGTACAGCGCGGCCTGTTCGCGGGTGAGCGGCACCGGGTGGTCGGTCTCGGTCTTGGGCGGGAGTTCGGGGACGATGCCGGGGTCGGACTTCCGGCGGCGCAGCAGGAACGGGCGCACCAGCCGGGCCAGACGCCGCGCGGCCTCGCCGTTCTCGTCGGCCCCGCCGGTCTCCACCGCGCGCGCGTGCCGGGCGCGGAAGGATTTCAGCGGGCCGAGGAGTCCGGGGGTGGTCCAGTCGAGGAGGGCCCACAGCTCGGAGAGGTTGTTCTCCACGGGAGTGCCGGTGAGGGCCACGCGCGCGGGGGACGGGATGGTGCGCAGCGCCTTCGCGGTCGCCGAGTAGGGGTTCTTGACGTGCTGGGCCTCGTCGGCGACGACCATGCCCCACGGCTGCCCGGCCAGCAGGGGTGCCGCCGACCGCATGGTGCCGTACGTGGTGAGCACGAAGCCGCCGTCGAGGCCGTCCAGGGTGCGCTCCGGGCCGTGGAAGCGGCGGACGGGGACGCCGGGCGCGAACCGGTTGATCTCCCGCTGCCAGTTGCCCAGCAGGGAGGCCGGGCAGACCACCAGGGTGGGTTCGCTGCGCGCCCGCTTGAGGTGCAGCGCGATGACGGTGACCGTCTTGCCCAGGCCCATGTCGTCGGCGAGGCAGCCGCCGAGGCCGAGGGAGGTCATGAGGTCGAGCCAGGCCAGACCGCGCAGCTGGTAGTCGCGCAGCGTGGCGTCGAGGCCGGGCGGCGGCTCGGCGGGCCGTACGCCGGCGGTGATCCGGTCCCGCAGGGCCGCCAGCGCGCCGGCCGGTACCGCCTCCACCGTCTCGCCGTCGACCTCCGCGGTGCCGGTGAGGGCGACGGACAGTGCGTCGACCGGGTCGAGCAGCCCCAGGTCGCGTTTGCGGGCCTTGCGGACGAGGGCCGGGTCGATGAGCACCCAGCGGTCCCGCAGCCGCACCACCGGGCGGTGCGCCTCGGCGAGCGCGTCCATCTCGGCGTCGCTGAGCGGGTCGTCGCCGAGCGCCAGCTGCCACTGGAACCGCAGCAGGTCCTCGCTCTCGAAGAAGCCCGTGCCGTCGGTCGCGGAGCCCGGCGCGGGCCGCACCACCGCCGCGGCGGTGAGGTCCTGCGCCAGGTCCCGCGGCCAGTGCACGGCGACTCCGGCCGCGGCGAGCCGGGTCGCGACCGCGCCGAGCAGTTCGCTCACCTCGTCCTCGGACAGGGCGAGCACGTCGGGCACGTCCTGCTCGCGGAGCCGGTCCAGGGGCGGCCAGACGCGGGCTGCGCGCCGTACGGCCAGGGCGGCGTCCACGCGTGCGCGTGGGCCGAACGCCGCGTCCGCCTCGCCCGCCCACAGGGCCGTCGCGTCGGCGACGAGGGTGGGGTCGGCGAGGCTGTGCACCTGGACGATCGCCGCTCCCGCGGCGCGCGCCGCGCCGTCGTCGCCGCCCCGGCCGTCGAACAGGTCGTACGCCGACAGATCCAGCCGCAGCGAGATCCGCACGCCCGCGTCCATGCCGGCGGCGACCTCGGCCGCCCAGTCGTGGGCGTGCGGCAGGTGCTGCGGCCGGCGGTCGGCGAAGGGCTTCCCGTAGGTGTGGGGCGCGGCCGGGGTGCGGGGCAGGGTGTCGGCGACCGCGTCGAGGAACGCGCGCAGCAGCGCCTCCGGCTCGGGCAGCCGGAGGGGGCCCGAGCCGGGCAGCAGCGGGACCGCGTGGCCCTCGTACGGCAGGGCGGCGGCGATCGCGCGCAGGTGGGCGATGTCGTCCGGGTCGAGGGGGCCCGCCCGCCAGGCGTCGTGCCCGGTGGCGGTCAGGCCGGGCAGCAGCCGTCCGCGGGCGGCGAGTCGCAGGGCGTGCAGTGCGGCGGCGCCCCAGCAGGCGGTGGCGGGATGGGCCGCCGGGTCGTGCCGGGCCCGCACGAGGTGGGGCAGCGCCTTCTCGATCGGCAGCGACAGCGCGGGGGCGCTCCTGCGGCGGGCACCCGCCCCGTGCCGCCGTACGACGGTGAGCTCCGTGTGCGCGGGCCGGTGCCCGGCGGGGCCGTCCGCCGGCCACACCTCGCCGTCCGGGTCCCAGAAGGCGAGACGTCCCTCGCGCGGCAGGGGTGCGGGCAGGAAGACGGCGGCGAGCCGCACGGACACGCCGTCCGACGCCTCGTCCGTCTCCGCCACGGCCGTGTCGCTCATACGTCCTGTCACCTCCCGCTCACCGGTCGAGTCAGTCGTCTCCGACGATACGGGCGGGGTCTGACAATCGGTCCCGGCGGCGGCCGCCCCCGCCCCGTCAGGGCACGGTCCGGGAGACGACGTAGACCATCGGCAGGACCGGGTCGGACATGTTGACGACGACGTCCTGGGTGGGGGCGGGGTTCTTCTGTTTGTGCGTGAGGCCCCACCAAGGGCCCGGGCCCGTGAACGTCCAGCGGGTGATCTTCTGATCGCGGGCGCTGATGGTGATGTCGCCCTTTTCGAGGTCGCCCCGGTTGACACCCATGGCCTCGAGGAAGGTGTCCAGGCCGGCTTGGGTGGTCCGGAACTGGACGTAGAGACGGCTGGTCTTCCAGTTGTTCGTCTCGTACGAGGCGACCCGGTCGGCCGGGTGCGGTATCGGCACCTGGTAGAGGCGGCGCTGGACCTTGGCCGGATAGGTGGGGGTGAGGCCGGTCGCCGCGTACTTGGCCTCCTTGTTCTTGCCGCTGTCGCGGCTCTGGTTGGCCGAGATCACCAGGTAGCCGGCCGGGACGCCGATGAGCAGCACGATGATCAGCAGGGTGAGGGTCCTGCGGCGGATGCGGTGGCGGCGGTCCTCGACGCGCGGGGGTGGCGGCCCGCCCGGGGGCGGCGTCGCCTGGCGTGGCAGCGACATCGTCACAGCGTCTCCCGGGCCGCCCGCCGGGCCTCCGCGTACCGCTCGTAGCGCTCGTACCGCTCGACCCGGCGCCGCTTGGCGCGCCGGAAGCGGCGGGCGACCAGCCGGGCGAGGTCGGCGGCGCCGACCATGCCGGCCTCGGGGCCCAGCTGGGCGCGGGCGATACGGGCCTCGGGCCGGTAGCCGCGGCCGGTGAGGTGGCGTTTGAAGGCGTCCCGGGCGGGACCGATCAGCAGGTCGCCGGCCGCGGAGACGCCGCCGCCGATGACGAAGCAGGACGGGTCGAGGGCGGCGGCGAGGTTGGCGATGCCGACGCCGAGCCACTGGCCGATGTCCTCGAGCAGTTCGACGCACATGGCGTCGCCCTCGCGGGCCAGTTCGGTGATCATCGGGCCGGTGATGGCGGAGGTGTCCCCTTTGACGTGCTCGATGATCCCGTAGGCGACCGGGGAGTCGGCCGCGGCCAGCTCGCGCGCCTCGCGCACCAGGGCGTTGCCGGAGCTGTACTGCTCCCAGCAGCCCCGGTTGCCGCACGGGCAGCGGTGGCCGCCGGGCACGACCTGCATGTGCCCGAACTCGCCGGCGACGCCGAACTTGCCCCGCTTGACCTGGCCGTCCTCCAGGATGGCGCCGCCGATGCCGGTGCCCAGCGTGATCATGACGAGGTGGTCCTCGTCACGGCCCGCGCCGAAGCGCCACTCGGCCCAGGCGGCGGCGTTGGCGTCGTTGTCGACCAGGACCGGCACGGACAGGCGTTCGGAGAGGCGGTCGCGCAGCGGCTCGTTGCGCCAGGACAGGTGGGGCGCGAACAGTACGCGGTTGCGGTCGGCGTCGACCCAGCCGGCCGCGCCGATGCCGACCGCGTGCACGTCGTGCCGGTCGGACAGGTCCAGGACCAGTTCGACGATGGTGTCCTCGACGACCTTCGGGCTCTTGGACTTGTCCGGGGTCTCCGTGCGGAGCCTCTCCAGGATGTTGCCGTCGGCGTCGACGACGCCCGCCATCACCTTGGTGCCGCCGATGTCGATGCCCACCGTGGGCACGCGGGGTGCGGTCAGGTGGGAGCGGCGCTCCCGGGTGCCCACGGTGCGCAGTACGGGGGCACGGCGGGAGCCGATGGGGGCGGTGAGGTCGCGGTAGGTGCTCATCGGGGCCGATTCTGCCGCACGCTGGGTAAGGGTGCGGTACGGGGGAGCGGAGGGGTGGGCACGGTACGTCACCGGGTGTGGCTGTCTGGTGGCTGAGCGCGGGTTCCCGTCTCCTGCAGTTCGTGACGCAGATCGTCCAGCTCGTTGCCGCCTGCCATCTGGCGGGTCAGCTCGTCCAAGGTGATCTCGTCCCGTGTGTGGCTGCCCACCATCGTGCCCCGTTTCAGCAGGACGAACCTGTCCCCCACGAGGTACGCGTGTTGCGGATTGTGGGTGATCAGAACAACGCCCAGACCCTGGTCCCGTGCTGCCGCCACATACTTCAGCACCACGCCCGACTGCTTCACGCCGAGCGCCGCCGTCGGCTCGTCGAGGACGAGGACCTTCGCGCCGAAGTACACCGCGCGCGCGATCGCCACGCACTGGCGTTCGCCGCCCGAGAGGGTGCCGATGGGCTGGTCGACGTCGCGCAGGTCGATCCCCATCCGCAGCAGTTCTGCTCGCGCCGTCCTGCGCATGAGGTCGACGTCCAGGCGCTTGAAGGGACCGGCTCCCTTGCGGGGCTCGGAGCCGAGGAAGAAGTTCCGCCAGACCGGCATGAGGCCCACGACCGCCAGGTCCTGGTACACCGTGGCGATGCCGCGGTCCAGGGCGTCGCGCGGCGAGGTGAGCCGGGTCTCCTCGCCCTCGATGCGCAGGACACCGTCGTCGTGCTGGTGCAGTCCGGCAATCATTTTGATCAAGGTCGACTTGCCGGCGCCGTTGTCGCCCAGGACGCAGGTGATCTCCCCGGCGCGCACCTCCAGGGAGACACCCTCCAGGGCGCGGACAGTGCCGTAGTGCTTGCTGACGCCGGACAGCTCCACCAGGGCCGCACGTGCTTCGGTCTGCGTCATTTCGCGGCCTCCGCCCGCCTGCGGACCCAGGTGTTGAGCAGGGTCGCGAGGAGCAGCATCGCTCCGAGGAAGAACTTGAACCAGTCGGGGTTCCACTCGGCGAAGACGATGCCCTTGCTGGTCATGCCGAACAGGAGCGCGCCGACCGCCGAGCCGATGGCGCTGCCGTGGCCGCCGGTGATCAGGCAGCCGCCGATGACGGCGGCGATGATGTAGATCAGCTCGTTGCCGACGCCCTCGCCGGACTGCACCGCGTCGAAGGAGAAGAGCAGGTGCTGGCCGGAGACCCAGGCGCCGAGGGCCACGCCCATGTAGAGGCCGATCCTGGTCCCGGTGACCGGTACGCCGACCGCGCGGGCCGCGTCCTTGTTGCCGCCGACCGCGAAGATCCAGTTGCCGGTGCGGGTGCGCATCAGGATCCAGGAGGCGAGGGCGACCAGGCCGAGCCACCACAGGATGGTGACCTTGAAGTCGACGCCGCCGATCGTGAAGGTGGAGGCGAACAGTGCGCGGGCGCTCGGGAAGCCCTCCATGTCGGCGATCGTCTTGGTGGAGACGGTGCCGCCGATCAGCTTGGTGAAGCCGAGGTTCATGCCGGTCAGCATCAGGAAGGTGCCCAGCGTGACGATGAAGCTGGGCAGCCGGGTCCGGGTGAGCACGTAGCCGTTGAAGGCGCCGATCGCCAGGGTGACCAGCAGGGACACGCCGACGCCGACCCAGACGTTGGCGGTCGTCTGGTAGCTGAACATCGACGAGACCAGCGCGGAGGAGGTCACCATCACGCCCGCCGACAGGTCGAACTCGCCGCCGATCATCAGCAGCGCGACCGGGACCGCCATGATGCCGATGACCGAGGAGGCGTACAGGACGGTGCTGAGGCTGGAGGCGCGCAGGAAGCCGTCGGCGGCGAAGGCGAAGAAGACGAGGACGGCGATCGCGCCGACGACCGAGCCGAGTTCGGGCCGGGTGAGGAGCTTTCGCAGCGGCGAACTCTGCAGAATCCTTTCGTCGGCCCTTTTGTCGATCCTTCCGCCCGGGTTCTCGCCGGCGGAGGCGGCGGACTGGTCCATGGCCGTCGTGCTCATCGGGTGCCCCGCTTCGTGTACTCCTCCAGCGCGGCGGCCTGGTCCTTGGTGACGATCTGCGGCCCGGTGAGCACCGGCCTGCCGCCGCCGAGGACGTCGGCGTTGTACTTGTAGAGCCACAGCAGGTCGACGGCCTGGTAGCCCTGGAGGTAGGGCTGCTGGTCGACGGCGAAGCCGAGCGTGCCGTCCTTGAGCCCGGCGGCGACCTTGGCGTTGAGGTCGAAGGTGTCGATCTCGGCCTTGCTGCCCGCGTCGGCCCTCGCCTTCACGGCGGTGTCCGCGTACGGGGCGCCGAGGGTGACGACCGCGTCGACGGACTTGTCCGTCTGGAGCCTGGCCCCGATCGTGGACTGCACGTCGGGCATGTTGGTGCCGTTGACGTAGAGGTTCTCGACCGTGCCGGAGAAGCCCTTCACCACGCCGGCGCAGCGCTGCTCGTGGCCGACGTTGCCCTGTTCGTGCAGGACGCAGAGTGCCTTCTTCATGCCGCGCCGGGTCAGCTCCTGCCCCACGGCCTCGCCGGCGACGGTCTCGTCCTGGCCGACGTGGGTGAGCGCGCCGTACGCCTTGGACTCGGCGGACCCGGAGTTGACCGTGATCACCGGAATGCCGGCCTTCTCGGCGCGGGCGACGGCGGCCTTCAGCGCGTCGGGCTTGGCGAGCGTGACGATGATGCCGTCGACCCCCTTGTCGACCGCGGCGTCCACGAGCTGGGCCTGCTGCTGGGCCTCGATGTGGTGCGAGTACAGGAAGTTGATGTTGTCCTTGACCGCGGCCTGCTCGGCACCGTTCTGCACGATGTCCCAGAACGTGTCGCCGTCACCGGAGTGCGTGATCATCGCGAAGGTCCAGCGGGGGGTGTTCACCGCGGCCCCGCCCTGGGCCGCCGCGGCCTTGCGGGCGTCCTCCGCGCGTTTGCCGCCGGTGCTGCTGCAGCCCGCCAGCGACACCGACAGTGCCCCTGCCAGCGCGATGACTGCCCAGGTTGGAAACCGTGCCACGAGGCCGTGCCCTTCTTCCCGTGTTCGAACGTGCGCACGGGACTGATGGAGATCCCATCAGCCCCGATCGCCCCGATTATCGGACACCGGAATCCATGGTTCCGCGGCCGGGGAGCGGTGGCGGGTCAGATTGTCCGGACATGAAGAGCGCCTTGGGCGTGCGGCGCCCGTCACGAATGCGCGACGGGCGGACGTCCCGGGCCTGGCGCGGTCAGGACCGTACGAGCAACTGGAACTCGAAGGAGTAGCGGGACGGCCGGTAGGTGTGGGTGCCGAACTCCACCGCGCGGCCGGTGTCGTCGAAGGTGACGCGCTGCATGGTGAGCAGCGGGGCGCCCTCCGCCTCGCCGAGCCGCTCGGCCTCGGCGGAGGTGGCGGCGCGGGCGCCGATGGACTGGCGGGCGCTGTGCAGGGTGATCCCGGCGGCGCGCATCAGCCGGTACAGGCCGGTCGCCTCCAGATGGCCGGTGTCCAGATCGAGCAGACCGGGCGGCAGGTAGTTGGTGAGGTACGCCATCGGCTCGCCGTGGGCGAGGCGCAGCCGCTCGATGCGGTGCACCTCCTCGCCCTCGGCCACCCCGAGAGCGGCGGCGACCTCGCCGGACGCGGGGACGACCGTGTTGACCAGGACCTTGGTCGCCGGGCGTTGCCCCGCGGCTTCCAGGTCGTCGTAGAGACTGCTCAGTTCGAGCCGGCGCCGGACCTTGCTGTGCACGACCTGTGTGCCGACGCCGCGACGGCGCACCAGGAGGCCCTTGTCGACGAGCGACTGGATGGCCTGGCGGACGGTGGGCCGGGACAGGCCGAGCCGCGCGGCGAGCTCGATCTCGTTGCCCAGCAGGCTGCCAGGGGTGAGCGTGCCCTGCTCGATCGCGGACTCGAGCTGCTGGGACAGCTGGAAGTACAGCGGTACCGGGGAGCTCCGGTCCACACTGAGCTCGAGCGAGACGGTGGGGTCCACTTCTGGTTTCGGCACGGCCCGAGCGTAGTCCTGCCGCCGGTTGACGGGAAGTCCTGTAGTTCGATTGTCCTGACATACTGGTTGACAGCGTGCGGGGTCCGCCCTCACTTTGTTTCCATGCGCATCGGGGTCATCGGTACGGGCCGCATCGGCACCATTCATGCGAAGACGCTCAGCCGTCATCGCGAGGTCGGGTCACTGATCCTCACGGACGCCGATCCGGCGCGGGCGCAGGAGCTGGCCCACCGGCTGGGCGAGACGGCGGCGCCGGGCATGGACGAGATCTTCAAATGGGGCGTGGACGCGGTGGTGATCACCACGGCGACCTCCGCCCACGCCGAACTGATCGGTCGGGCAGCGCGGTCGGGGCTGCCGGTGTTCTGCGAGAAGCCGATCGCGCTGGACCTGCCGGGCACGCTGCACGCGCTCGGCGAGGTGGAGGCGGCGGGGACGATCCTGCAGATGGGCTTCCAGCGCCGCTTCGACACCGGCTACACCGGCGCCCGCGAGGCGGTGCGCTCGGGACGGCTCGGCCGCCTGCACACGGTCCGTGCGCTCACCTCAGACCAGGCGCCGCCGCCCGCGGCGTGGCTGCCGCTGTCCGGCGGACTGTTCCGGGACACGCTGATCCACGACTTCGACGTGCTGCGCTGGGTGACGGGGCGTGAGGTCGTGGACGTGTACGCGACCGGGTCCGACGCCGGTCCCGCGATGTTCCGTGAGGCCGGTGACGTCGACACCGGCGCGGCGTTGCTCACCCTCGACGACGGCACCCTCGCCACGGCCACCGCGACCCGGCTCAACGGCGCGGGCTACGACGTCCGCATGGAACTGGCCGGGGAGCTGGACCAGATCGTGGTCGGCCTCGACGACCGTACGCCGATCGCGTCCACCGAGCCGACCGGGCCGCCGGCCGCGGACAAGCCCTGGACCGGCTTCCTGGAACGCTTCGGCCCCGCCTACGAGGCCGAACTGTGCGCCTTCGTCGAGGTCGTGCGCGGCGGACGCCCCAACCCGTGCGACGGCCGCGAGGCACTGCAGGCCCTGCGCATCGCCGAGGCCTGCGAGGTCTCCCGTCGCGAGCACCGCCCGGTGCGCCTGGCGGAGATCCCGGGCGGGGCCCGGGCGGTGTTCCGGTGACGGGCCCACGGCCGCCCCGGTGAGGTCCGCGCGTCCGACGGCCGGAGACGGCCGGGGCGGCGCTACCAGCGCACCGGGAGGCTTCGTCTGCCGCGGATCAGCATGCCTGAGAGCCATTCGCCGGGCGGGCCGTCGAGAGCCAGGGCGGGGGCGCGGTGGAGGAGGGTGCGCAGGGCCGTGCTGGTTTCCAGTCGGGCCAGGGGGGCGCCCAGGCAGTAGTGGATGCCGTGGCCGAAGGCGAGGTGGCCGCGGGTGTCGCGGTGGATGTCGAAGCGGTCGGGGGCCGGGTAGCGGCCGGCGTCCCGGTCGGCGGCGGTGAGGCCGATCATCACCGACTCGCCCTGGCCGATGACGGTGCCGGCGATCTCCAGGGGCTGGGCGGCGAACCGGAACGTGGCGGTCTCCACCGGGCCCTCATGGCGCAGTATCTCCTCGACGGCGCCGTCGATCAGGTCCAGGTCCGCGCGCAGCTCCGCCAGTTGGTCCGGGTGGGTCAGCAGGGTGTACGCCCCGTTGGCGATGAGGTTGACCGTGGTCTCGTGGCCCGCGATGAGCAGCAGGAAGGCCATGCCGCGCAGTTCGGCGCCGGAGAGCCGGTCACCGTCCTCGGCCGTGGTGCGGATCAGGGCACTGAGCAGGTCGTCGGCCGGTCCGGCGCAACGCTTGTCCTCGATCAGCTCGGTGAGGTACGCGCCGAGCCGGTCCGCGGCCCGTAGGCTCGCCTCCTCGCTGGTGGGGGCGACCACCTCGTTGGACATCTCCCGGAACGCGGCCCGGTCGATCTCCGGCACACCCAGCAGCTCGCAGATGACCGTGATCGGCAGCGGATACGCGAGCGCCTCCACCAGGTCCGCGCGCCCGTGCGGCAGCATCGCGTCCAGCAGTTCATCGGTGATCTGCTGGATCCGCGGCTCCAGCGCCTCCACGCGGCGCGCGGTGAACGCGCGCGTGACCAGCGAGCGTAACCGCGTGTGCTGCGGCGGGTCGGAGATCAGCATGTGCTTGCCGAACACCTGCTCATCGAACAAGGACGCGTCGAACGCGCCGACGTCCTTGGCCAGCCGGGGGTCGGCGAGCGCGGCGCGCGCCTCCTCGTACCCGACGACGAGCCAGGTGTCGTAGCCCTCGGGCGGTGGCAGCCGCACCCGGTGCACCGGGCCGAGCGCGCGCAGTTCGGCGTAGACGGGATGCGGGTCCGCCCGAAACCCTTCCCCGTACTCCCCCAGGTCGATCACGTCCGCCATCACCACTCCCCTTCGGAATGCGAACAACTCCCCATGACCGGTCAACGCACGACGGGCCCGCGAAGTGCCGGACCCTCGGATCTCAGGGCGCGTCCTGTTCGAGAAGTCCCGCGTCGTGGGCGAGCAGGGCGATCTGCACGCGGTTGTTGAGGCCGAGCCTGGCGAGGACGCGTGAGACGTGGGTCTTGACGGTGGCCACGCTCATGAAAAGTTCGGCCGCTATCTGGGCGTTGGCCAGTCCGCGGCCGACACGGACGGCGACCTCGCGCTCGCGGTCGTTGAGGGCGGCGAGGCGCTCACGCGCGCGGGCACGCCGGTCGTCGGCGGCGGTGCCGGCGGCGTGCCGCATCAACTGGCGGGTCACGGTGGGCGAGAGCACCGGGTCGCCGGCCGCGACCCGGCGTACCGCCTGCACGATCTCGGCCGGCGGGGTGTCCTTGAGTACGAATCCGGCGGCGCCCGCGCGCAGGGCGCGCAGTACCTGCTCGTCGGCGTGGAAGGTGGTGAGGACGACGACCTGGGGTGCCTCGGGGTGTCCGCGCAGCCGTTCCGTCGCCGTCAGGCCGTCCACGCCCGGCATCCGTACGTCCATCAGGACGACGTCCGGCCGGGTGCGGTCGACCAGGGCCTGCACCTCGCTGCCGTCGGCCGCCTCGCCGACGATCTCGATGTCGTCGGCGCCGCCCAGCATGAGGGACAGACCGGCTCTCACCAGCGGGTCGTCGTCGACGAGGAGCAGTCGGATCGCGGTCATGGACCCCACCCAACCAAAGCACGGGTCTCACCGGCCACCCCGAGTGCACGCGCGCGTGAAGAGCGGTCCGGTGGGAACATTGCCGTTCATGCGTGCCGCTTATGTCGAACAGCTGGGTTCGCCCGACCTCATTCGCTTCGGCGAACTGCCCGCTCCCGTGCCGGGTCCGGGCGAGGTGCTGGTGGATGTGCTGGCCACCGCGGTCGACCCGGTGGACACGTTCGTCCGCTCCGGAGTGTTCCGCACGCCGCTGCCGTTCCCGTTCGTGGTCGGACGCGACCTCGTGGGCACGGTGGCCTCCGCCGGGCCCGGTTTCGCCGTGGGCGAGACGGTGTGGTGCAACAGCCTCGGCCACGACGGCCGGCAGGGAGCGGCCGCCGAACAGGCCGTGGTACCGGCCGACCGTCTCTACCGGCTGCCGCCGGGCGTGGACCCTGGGGAGGCGGTGGCCGTGTTCCACCCGGCCGCGACCGCTCACCTGGCCCTCTTCACGCACGGCGGGCTGCGGTCCGGCGAGACGGTCCTGGTCGGCGGCGCGGGCGGCAACGTGGGCAGCGCGCTGGTGGAGTTCGCGGTCCGCGCGCACGCGCGCGTGCTGGCCACCGCCGCGCCGCGCGACCACGACCACGTCCGCTCCCTGGGCGCGGCTCAGGTCGTGGACTACCACGCCGACGGCCTCGCGGCGCGGCTGGCGGCCCTCGCCCCGGACGGCGTCGACGTGCACATCGACACCTCCGGCCACAACGACCTCGAAACCGCGGTCGGCCTCCTCGCCCACCGCGGCCGTATCGTCGTCATGTCCGGCGCCCGGGACGAGCCGGCCCTCCCGGTCGGCGCGCTCTACATGAAGGACGGCTCCGTGCGCGGCTTCGCCATCTCCAACGCCACGACGGCGGAACTGGCCGGCGCGGCATCCGCCGTCAACGACCTCCTGGCGGCCGGCGCACTGCGCCCCCGCTCCGTGGAGTACCACCCGCTGAGCGCCGCGGCGGAGACGCACCGCCGCATGGAACGAGGCGAACTCCACGGCCGGCGCGTGGTGCTGCGTCCCTGAACCTGCGCGTCCTTGAACCCGCCCGTCACAAAGCTGGCGTGCGCGGCGCGTTGATGGCACGCCTGCCGTGCGGTCACCCCCACGGCAGCCGCCCCCGCACCTCGAACCCCCCGTCGGGGGCCGGGCCGTGCTCCAGGGCGCCGCCGGTCAGGGCGGCGCGTTCGGTCAGGCCGATCAGGCCCTGGCCGGAGCCGGGGACGTGGGGGGCTTCGTGCCCGGGAGCCGGGTTGCGTACGTGGATGTCGAGGCCGTCGCCCGGGGCGCCGGTGACCGTCACCGTCACCTCCGTCCCCGGGGCGTGTTTGCGGGCGTTGGTCAGGGCCTCCTGGGCGATGCGGTAGGCGGTGCGGCCGACGGAGGCGGGGACGGTGGCCGGGTCGGTGACGGTGTTGGTCAGGGTGACCTTCATGCCGGCCTCGCGGGACTCGGCGACCAGGGCGTCCAGCGCGGCGAGGGTGGGCTGGGGGCGGCCCGCGTCGTCGGGGTCGCCGGCCCGCAGTACGCCGATGATCTCCCGCAGGTCCTGCAGGGCCTCGTGCGCGCTCTCCCGGATGACCCCGGCCGCCCGCGCGACCTCCTCGTGGGGTGCCCCGGGCCGGAACTCCAGGGCGCCCGCGTGCACGCTCAGCAGGGTGAGCCGGTGGGCGAGGACGTCGTGCATCTCCCGGGCGATGGCCTCGCGGGCGAGCCGCTGCGCCTGCTCGGCCCGCAGCCGCGCCTCCGTCTCGGCGCGCCGGGCCCGGTCGCGCAGGCTCAGCACGAGCTGCCGCTTGGACCGTACGAACATGCCCCAGCCGATGACCAGGAGAGTCAGCAGCACGGAGAAGACGACGGCGCCCGCATACGCCAGGTCGGGGTCCGGGCGCCACCAGTAGAAGGCGGGGGTCAGGGCGAGCGCGGCACCGCCCGTCCAGGCCACGTGCCGGAACGGCCGGTGCACGGCGAGCGTGAAGAGCGCGATGACTTGCGCCCCGGCCGCTGTGGTCGAGACGAAGCAGACGGGGACCATGGCGACGGCCAGGGCGAGGGGCCGGCGGCGGCGCAGCCAGACCGCCGCGCAGGAGAGGGCGCCGAGCAACTGGTCGGCGACGGCCAGGGCGTGCGAGGTGTGGGTGTCGTGGCTCAGGGTGTCCGCGGCGGCCAGGCCGATGAACACGGCCAGGAGGAAGCAGCAGAAGTCGACGAGCCAGTCGCGTGCGGTGCGCCGCGGCCGGCCCCGGCGTCCAGCGTCGGGGTCGAGCACGTCGGTCAGTTCGTCCGCCACGGCGGACGGCAGCCACCACCGCCGCGCCGTGAACGCCGGTGGTTCCCGCGTCATCCCGTCACTCGTCACACCCCGTCAATCTACGCAAGCCGCCGCGCCCCTCACCGCCCCGTACGGCGGATTCGCGACCGAAGTCGCGACGGCGTGGACTTTCGTCGCACCCGCCCGCCGCGACAGCGGACTTTCGCCGGCGACGGCTCACCCCACGGCCGATGTACGGGAAGGAGACGCGGGGTGAAGGTCATGGCATGAAGAAGTTGCTGGAGTTCCTCGGATTCATCGCCCTGGTGCAGGGCGTGCTCGGCCTGGTGCACGCGTTCACCGACTGGCACGGAGGCCTGGTGCAGCGGATCGGCTTCCTCGACGGCTACGAGGTCTACGCGAGCGTCGTCCTGATCGTGCTGGCGTGCGCGCTGTTCGCCATGGCCGAGAGCCGGAAGTCCGGGTGAGGGACCGTGGGTCACCGGACGCGGTCGCCCAGCTGCTGGTGGCGGGCCGCCACAGTCGCCGCGCCCTCCTCCGTCAGGGAGCCGAACAGGTGCAGACGGGAGATGCCTCCGTCCGGGAAGATGTCCACGCGCGCGTGCGTGCCGACGGCCGGCGCGGGCAGCACGAAGCGGTGGTCGGTGTCGGGCTGGAGGCGGGTGCGCGGCAGGATCTCGGTCCACTCGCCGTCCTCGCCGTCCTTGACGGAGACCGAGGCCCAGCCTGCGCTGTTGCCCTTGAGGCAGGCGGTGTCGATCTCGACGGCTCGGACCCGGGACTGGGCGACCAGCCGGTAGCGGATCCAGTCGCGGCCCCGGTCGCGGCGGCGCCGGGTCTCCCAGCCGTCGTCCATCCTGCGGGAGCGGCCCGGCTGGATGGTGTTGGTGGCGGGCGAGTAGAAGAGGTCGGAGGCGTCCTCGACCCGGCCGCCGTTCTCCAGGGCGACCACGTCGAAGGTGCCGAGCGCGTCCAGCCACTCGGGGTCGGGCACGACCTCGCCGTACACGCGCAGCCGTGCGATGCCGCCGTCGGGGTGCTGGTTGAGGCGCAGGTGGGTGAAGCGCCGCTCCACGTCCACCTCGAAGCCGTTCGCCGCGTGGCCGCCGACCGCCGTGCGCGGGACGAGGGTCGTCCACGTGACGTCGTCGGCGAGGAGTTCCCGCGGGGACGGGGAGCCCGGCACGCGGGCGCCCTCGACGGAGACCTCCTGCGGGTGGTTGCCGCGGAAGTGCGCGGTGTCGACGACGACGCCCCGTACGACGCCGGGCGCGCCGAGCCGGATCAGTGCCCAGTCGTGGTCGTCGACGGCCGGCCAGGGGTGGTCGGCGGAGGCGCCGCGGCGGCGCCGGGTCTCCCAGCCGTCCATGACCTTGCCCTTGTGCCCGAAGTGCCCGGGGTCGAACTCGGCGCGCTCGGGCACCAGCAGGTTCTCGCGCTGGGCGAAGAACTCGTCGTTGGCGGCGACGACTCCGGCGCCGAGCCGGCGGTCGGCGAGGTCGACGGCCCGGGCGAAGGGGAAGTCGGCGGTGCGGTAGTCCGCGTACGGGTCACCGCCTCCGTAGGGGTTCGCGTCGCCGGTGAAACGGGGAATCGCCGTCACGGTGATCAGGTCTTCCTTTCCGGAAGCCGGCGGGCACCGGCTCAGCGTGGTCTGGTCAGCAGCCGGCCCTTCGGTTCGGTGAACTCGCCGTCCGCCACGATGCGTTCGCCGCGCAGCCAGGTGGACTTCACCACGCCGTGCAGGGTGCGGCCCGCGTACGCGGTGACGCGGTTGCGGTGCTGGAGGGCGGCCGGGTCCACGGTGAAGGTCTCCTCGGGCGCGAGCACGGCGAAGTCGGCGTCGCGGCCGGGCTCGATGGCGCCCTTGCGGTCCAGGCCGACGAGGGCGGCGGTGCGCGCGGACATCCAGCGGACGACGTCCTGAAGGCCGTGACCGCGCTCGCGGGCCGCGGTCCACACGGCCGGCAGGCTCAGTTGCAGGCCCGAGATGCCGCCCCAGGCGGTGGCGAAGTCGTTCGTCTTCAGGTCGGCGGTGCAGGGCGAGTGGTCGGTGACCACGCAGTCGATGGTGCCGTCGGCCAGCGCCTGCCAGAGCAGGTCCTGGTTGGCGGCCTCGCGGATCGGCGGACAGCACTTGAACGCGCAGGCGCCGTCGGGGACTTCCTCGGCGGCCAGGGTCAGGTAGTGCGGGCAGGTCTCCACCGTGATCCGCGCGCCTTCGGCCCGGGCCTCCGCGATCAGGGGCAGCGCGTCGCCGGAGGACAGGTGGAGCACGTGCACACGCGCGTGGAGGCGTTTCGCCTGCGCGATCAGGGCGGCGATGGCGCTGTCCTCGGCGTGGTGCGGGCGGGAGGCGAGGAAGTCGGCGTATCTGGGGCCACCGCGCTGCGGGGCGGCGGAGAGGTGGTGCGGGTCCTCGGCGTGCACGACGAGCAGGCCGCCGAAGCCGGATATCTCCGCGAGGCACCGGGCGAGCCCGTCCTGGGTGTGGTGCGGGAACTCGTCCACGCCCGAGGGCGACAGAAACGCCTTGAAGCCGAAGACTCCGGCCTCGTGCAGCGGGCGCAGGTCCTTGACGTTGCCGGGCAGGGCGCCGCCCCAGAAGCCGACGTCGACGTGGGTTTTGTCCCGGGCCACGTCCTGCTTGATGCGGAGGTGATCGACCGTGGTGGTGGGCGGGAGGGAGTTGAGCGGCATGTCGACGAGGGTGGTGATGCCGCCGGCCGCCGCCGCGCGCGTGGCGGTCCAGAAGCCCTCCCACTCGGTGCGGCCGGGGTCGTTGACGTGCACGTGGGTGTCGACCAGGCCGGGCAGCAGGACGTCGTCGCCGAGGTCCTCCGGGCGGGTGCCGGCGGGGAGCTCGGCGTCGTAGGGCAGTACGGCCGTGATCGTGCCGCCGGCGACCGCGACGGACGCGGGGCGCGTCCCCTCGGGCGTGACGACGCGCGTCGAGCGCAGCACCAGTTCAGCGTCGGGCACCCGGACCCCTCTCCGGTTTCAACGTTCTGTTGAATGAGTTTTGACCCCCGCCCCCACCCCGTCAAGAGGGACGCCGCCACATGGCAGCACAGACCCCACACCCTGGATACTTCCGCCAAACGGAATTAATATTCCATCGGACAGGACGGGGTTCCGCACCAGCGGGGAGGTCAACCCGGTCCCTGGGTAGGCTTTGGCACTTCCCGCCAGTCCCGAAAGGAACGCGCCGTGCCGACGTCCAGCGCCAGCACCACCGGCTCCGCCAAGTCCACCGCCAACGGCGGGGTCCAGTCCCTCGAGCGCGCGTTCGACCTGCTCGAGCGGATGGCGGACGCGGGCGGCGAGGTCGGCCTGAGCGAGCTCTCCGCGGCCGGCGGGCTGCCGCTGCCCACCATCCATCGCCTGATGCGCACGCTCGTGGCCTGCGGATACGTCCGCCAGCAGCCCAACCGCCGCTATGCGCTCGGCCCCCGGCTGATCCGCCTGGGCGAGTCCGCCTCCCAGCTGCTGGGCACCTGGGCCCGCCCCTGCCTGGCCCGCCTGGTGGAGGAGACCGGCGAGACGGCGAACATGGCGCTGCTCGACGGCGACGAGGTCGTTTACGTGGCGCAGGTGCCGTCCAAGCACTCGATGCGGATGTTCACCGAGGTCGGCCGGCGCGTCCTGCCGCACTCCACGGCCGTGGGCAAGGCGCTCCTCGCCCCCGTCCCCGACGACGAGGTACGCGCCCTGCTCGCCCGCACGGGCATGCCCGCCGCCACGGAGAAGACGATCACCACTCCGGAGGACTTCCTGGCGGCCCTGGAGGACGTGCGCCGGCTCGGTTACGCCATGGACGACAACGAGCAGGAGATAGGCGTCCGCTGCCTCGCGGTCACCGTCCCCGGCTCCCCCACCGCCGCCGCCATCTCCATCTCCGGCCCCGCGGGCCGTGTGACGGAAGCGGCGACGGAGCGTATCGTCCCGGTCCTCCAGCAGGTGGCGAGGGAACTGTCCCAGGCCCTGACGAACCCGTCCCCGGCCACCTGACCGCCCCCTCGGCGCCCTGACGGCCGCCGCCTCCGGGGCGGCCTCAGCCGATCACGCCGTCCTCCGGCCGGGCCGACCGCCCGGGAACGGGCCTGGACCCGGGCCGCGCGTGACGATCCGGCTGCTGCCGGCGGACGACCGTCCCATGGTCCGCGCGGGTCTGAGGGCCGTGCTGTCCGCACTGTCCGCCGAGCCGACTTCGAGATCGTCGCGGAGACGCCGACGGCCGGACGGGCCGTGGAGCCGGCCGCCGCGGGCGGCATCGACGTGGTGCCGATGGATCCGCGGTTCGGCGGTGACGGCGCGCACGGCGCGGAGGCGACGGCCACCGGACAAGGGCTCGTCCGACGCCCGGGGCCGTGAACCGAGGCCGGCGGTCCTCAGCAGCGGCGCGGCGGCTCCCCGAACAGGTCCACCGCGGCCCGCACCTCCGACAGCCCGCCCTTCAGGGCGCTGACCGAACCGATCGATCCGGCGATCAGCAGCAGGGAGCGGCGCAGGCGCGGGATCTCGGGACTGCCGTGGGTGGCCGTCGCGGCGAGGGCGGCGAGTTCGTCCTCGGCTATCACCCGATCGGGGAACTCCGCGGGGTGCGCGGCGAGTTCGCGACGCAATCGGGACACGGCGGTACGCAGCTCCGCCACCCTCGGGTCCTCGCCACTGCCGGTCACCGGCCTCTGCCCCAAGCTCCGCAACACAGCCCGCCCTCCCCCTGTCACTTCCTGTGCACAGTCCCGGACGGGTCAGTAAACGCCACCCGGGGCGGGGCGCGCCACCATGAGGACCGAAATTCAGTCCCCTGAACACCGTGCGGCCGACGGCCCGTCAGGTATGCAGGAGCCATGACACGCACAGAAGACGAGGTGGCCGGGCTGGTGCTGGCCGCCGGCGGCGGGCGGCGGCTCGGGGGACGCCCCAAGGCGCTGCTCGAGCACCGGGGCCGGCCGCTGGTGGAGCACGCGGTCGGGGTCCTGCGGGCGGCCGGATGCGAGCGCGTCCACGTGGTCCTGGGAGCGCGGGCCGGTGACGTACGGGAGCGGGCGCGGCTGGAGGACTGTGTGCTCGTGGACAACCCGGAGTGGGAGCGGGGTATGGGTTCCTCGCTGCGGGCCGGGCTGGACTCGCTGGCCGGTACGGAGGCCCGGGCGGCCCTGGTCCTGCTGGTCGACCAGCCCGACGTGAGCGCCGAGGCGGTGGCCCGGGTGCGTGCGGCGTACCGGGACGAGACGTCGCTGGTCTCGGCGGCGTACGAGGGGTCGCGCGGCCACCCCGTCCTGCTCGGCGCGGCCCACTGGACGGGCATCACGGCGAGTGCGACCGGCGACCGGGGGGCACGCGCCTATCTGAGGGCGCACGAGGAGTCGATCACCCTCGTCGAGTGCGGCGACGTGGCACAGCCGTACGACATCGACACCGAGGCCGACCTGGGACACCTTGACTGAGAGGAAACAGTGAGAGGAAACGTGGAAGCAGCTCCCTCCGAAGGAAGTGACCGCTCATGTCCGCACCAGCACCGTCCCCCCTGGCCGTCGTCGACGCCGAGTCCCTGCCCCGGCAGGAGGAGGTCCTCACCGAGGCGGCGCTCGCCTTCGTGGCCGAGCTGCACCGGCGGTTCACGCCGCGCCGCGACGAACTCCTCGCCCGCCGCGCACAGCGCCGCGCCGAGATCGCCCGCACCTCCACCCTTGACTTCCTCCCCGAGACGGCCGCGATCCGCGCGGACGACTCCTGGAAGGTCGCCCCGGCCCCCGCGGCCCTGAACGACCGCCGGGTCGAGATCACCGGTCCCACCGACCGCAAGATGACGATCAACGCGCTCAACTCGGGTGCGAGGGTCTGGCTCGCCGACTTCGAGGACGCCTCCTCCCCCACCTGGGAGAACGTCGTCCTCGGCCAGCTCAACCTGATCGACGCCTACACCAGGAACATCGACTTCACGGACGCCGCGTCCGGCAAGACCTACGCCCTGCACCCGGACGAGGAACTCGCCACGGTCGTCACGCGCCCGCGCGGCTGGCACCTGAACGAGCGCCACCTCGTCGACACGAACGGCACCCGAGTGCCCGGCGCCTTCGTCGACTTCGGCCTGTACTTCTTCCACAACGCCCGGCGCCTGCTCGACCTCGGCAAGGGCCCGTACTTCTACCTGCCGAAGACGGAGTCCCATCTGGAGGCGCGCCTGTGGAACGACGTGTTCGTCTTCGCGCAGGACTACGTCGGCATCCCGCAGAGCACGATCCGCGCCACCGTCCTGATCGAGACGATCACGGCCGCGTACGAGATGGAGGAGATCCTCTACGAACTGCGCGACCACGCCTCGGGGTTGAACGCCGGACGCTGGGACTACCTGTTCTCCCTCATCAAGAACTTCCGTGACTGCGGGGCGAGGTTCGTCCTGCCGGACCGCAACGCGGTCACGATGACGGCCCCGTTCATGCGCGCCTACACCGAACTCCTGGTACGCACCTGCCACAGGCGCGGCGCGCACGCGATCGGCGGCATGGCGGCCTTCATCCCCTCCCGCCGGGACCCCGAGGTCAACAAGGTGGCCTTCGAGAAGGTCCGCGCCGACAAGGACCGCGAGGCCGGCGACGGCTTCGACGGCTCCTGGGTCGCCCACCCCGACCTGGTGCCGATCTGCCAGGAGTCCTTCGACAAGGTCCTCGGCGACAAGCCCCACCAGAAGGACCGGCTGCGCGAGGACGTCCACGTCGAGGCTGCCGACCTGATCGCCGTCGACTCCCTCGACGCCCGGCCGACGTACGCGGGACTGGTCAACGCCGTCCAGGTCGGCACCCGTTACATCGAGGCCTGGCTGCGCGGCCTGGGCGCGGTCGCGATCTTCAACCTCATGGAGGACGCGGCGACCGCCGAGATCTCCCGCTCGCAGATCTGGCAGTGGGTCGACGCGGGCGTGGAGTTCGAGAACGGCGAGAAGGCCACCCCGGAGCTGGTCCGCAAGGTCGCGGCCGAGGACCTGGAGAACATCCGGGGGGAGATCGGCGACGAGGCCTTCGCCGCCGGCCACTGGCAGCAGGCCCACGACCTGCTGCTGAGGGTCTCCCTCGACGAGGACTACGCCGACTTCCTGACCCTGCCGGCGTACGAGCAGCTGGAAGGCTGAACCTCGTCCCAGGGCTGACCCTCACCCCAGGTGGGCCGACCAGTCCTGCTCGGCAGCCGGTTTGCCGTGCAGGTCCGGGACCCGCTTGAGCCAGTCGGGCCGGCCCTCCTGGGTCCTGGCCGCCCGCCGGGCCTCCTCGGCCGCCAGCTCCTGGCGGCTGGGGAAGTCGGTGGGCAGCCAGGCCGGGGACGCCTGGACACGGGCGGCGAGATAGTCGACGTAGGCGCTGCGGGCGTCCTCGGGGGTCGCAAAGCCCGGCTCCTCGGTGAGCCAGTCGTCCGGCACCTCGGCGAGGACGGTCCGCAGCAGCTCCCGGGTCACCTCGGGCGCCAGTTCGGCGTCGGCGGCGCGGACGTCCGGGGCGCAGGAACCGAGGGCGTGGTGGCGGAAGTCGTAGGACTTGCCCGGGTCCGAGGCGTCCCACCGGTGGTGGAAGACCAGCGCGGCGCCGTGGTCGATCAGCCACAGGCGCGGGGGCGCGGTGCCGAACGTCGGCCAGATCATCAGGTTGGAACTGTGGACGGTGCGGTCGACGTTCACCGTCAGCGCGTCCAGCCAGACGATCCGCCCGGCCTCCAGCGGGTCCACCGGGAAGGTCTTCGCCACCTCCGGGGTGAAGTCCTTCGCACCCGGCAGATAATCCATGCCGAGGTTGACGCCCGGGCTGGCGTCGAGCAGGTCGCGCACCTCCTGGTGCGGTTCGTGCGCGGCGAGCCCGGGGTCGAAGTGCACGAGGACCAGCTCGGGAAACCGCAGCCCGAGCGCCCGCGCCAGCTCCCCCACGATCACCTCGGCGACCAGCGCCTTGCGGCCCTGCGCGGAGCCGGTGAACTTCACGACGTAGGTGCCCAGGTCATCGGCCTCGACGACTCCGGGCACGGAGCCGCCGGAGCGCAGGGGCTCGATGTAACGGGTTGCGGTGACCTCCCTCAGCATTTCCCCAGGCTATACGGGGAAAATCCAGGGAGTACGGCGACGGCCCCACGTCCACCGAGCGGCGGGCGTGGGGCCGTCGCAACGCTTCCAGGCCCTGTACGTGGGTCAGGTGCCCGGATCACCACGCTTCACGGCGGTCACGAACGAGGCCCAGCCATCAGCCGCGAACGTGAGCACAGGGCCGTGTTCCGCCTTGCTGTCGCGCACAGGAACGACGGTGGGCAAGTCGTCGGAGACCTCCACGCACGCGCCACCATCCGAACCCAGCGTCTCCCCCTTCTCCGTCTTCCCGAACAGCGACCAGTCCCACCCCAGCCGCTCCCCGAGCTGCCGCAGGCTCTCGCCCTTGGCTGCGCGCAGTTGCCGTAACTCCTCGGCGAACCACCGGCGCGGCTCCTGGCTTCGGCCTGTGACGAGGCGTCGCTGCGGCGAGGTGACTCCCCTCCGGCGCCTCCTGGTCGTCGTTTACTGCCCAGGAAGCCCTTCGTGCCCGTACTCGCACACGCACACTGCCCGCGCTCCCACCGCGATCTCCGTGGAAGTTGTGGCACGTGCGCCCGTGGGCGGGGAACGGCACCGCGTCGACGGCGCGTCCCGGCCCACCCCGGCGGCATTCTCGTAATGCACCGACTACACACGGTAATTCACCGGACGTCAGCGCGGTGTCCGAATCACGAATCCGATCCCCCGCCCGGCCGGAAAGACACCCCATGCCGCACCAGGACCCGCTCCCCAAGCGCCCCAAGCTCCAAGAAGCCCTCACTGTCCGTGACGCCCTCGCCGCCGCCCTCACCAGCGTCGGTATCCAGCTCCCCGCGATGGACGTCCGCACCCCCTGGGGCGACTTCGCCCCCGACTGCGGAGAGCAGCCCGCGCAGGACGACATCGGCGTCCCCGCCAGCGCCCGGCACGCCCTCGTCCACCTCGGCGTCTGCTCGGCCCCCGTCGCCCTGGCCCTCGCCGCCGTCATCGCGAAGGGCGCCGCCCGATGACCTCCCCCGGGCCAGGGCCCACCGGTCCCCGTCCCGCTCCCCCGCCCGGCACGGCCGTTCGCGACACCGCCCGTGATCGCGTCGGCATCGTCATGGGCCACGAGGGTCCGTACCTCCAGCTCCGCCTCCTCTCCGGCGGCAGGGAATGGAACGCCGACCCGGCGGACGTCCGCCCTGTCAGCCCGGCGGAACTGCTTCGTGCCCAGGTGAGGGAGGCGAACGCCCGGAGTCGGCGAGTTCTGCGCGAACGGGAGGTGTAACAACATGTACTACATGGAAGCCACCGCTCGCGAGTTCAACCACAACTCCTCACAGATCCTCGCCGCCGCCGAGCGCGGCGAGACCGTGACCGTCACCAAGAACGGCCGCCCCGTCGCCCGCCTGATTCCGTACGATTCCGACGAGGTGCCACCCTATCCGCCCGGACCCATCGGTGACATCGAGCTCCCGCAGATCGATCTGGGAGGCGAGCTGACCAACGACGACATCGAGGACATCCTCAAGGGAATGGGCTCTTGAATCACATCGTCATCGCCGACACCAACGCGCTCCTCCGGCTGCTCGACCCACGCCAGTCCGGGCACAAGAAGCACGCCCAGGCGTTGTCCCGCATCGAGCACCTGGTCATCTCTCCCCTCGTTCTCGCCGAACTGGACCGCCTGATCTCCAGCCGGAGCGGAGCGAAGGCATCCCTGGTCGCACTGCGTTTCATCGGAACACAGACCGCGCTGCGCAAGTTCTCCGTCCCCGACGTCGCCCCGCACCTGCCGACGGCTCTCGCGGTCGCCGAGGGCTATCAGGACGCCGGCGGAGGCAAGGGGGTCGGCCTTGCGGACGCCATGAACGTCGCGCTCGCCGCCGCATACCAGACCGATGCCCTGTTCACCACGGACCGGCGCTTCCGCATACTGCGCCCGCTGACCGGCCACAAGGCGTTCCGCCTGCTGCCCGACGATCTGTGAGAAGCCGCTGCCGTGCGCTCCGCGGCGGCATGGAGATCTGACACCAGCGCCACCACACCCCGGGTCCTCCGCCGGCGCCGTGTGTCAGCGGGATGACAGCGGGATGTCAGCGAAAGACGTGCCGAACGGTGAGCGGGGGCCGTTGGAATGGTGCCGTACCCACACGGCGGAGGCCGCCGGCACGGCGGTCCGCCCCGACTCACCGGGAGGCACCATGAACAAGGACCTGAGCACCCTCGCGGACGAGATCCTCGAGCTCGAGGCCGAGACCTTCGAGATCTCCGACTACTCGGACGCCAGCGAGGTCGTGCTGGCCGGCTGCACCAGCACCAGCTCCACCTCGACCTCCAGCTCCACCTGCAGCACCACCTCCTGCTCCGCCTGACCCGACGTCCGGTGCAGCAGCGCCCGGTTGACGCCCTCTCCGTCAGGAGGCGGGCGCGAACCGGGCGTTTGCCGCGTCCTGTCCCCGGGTCGGCCGGGACGGGAGCGAATGCCGTGACAACGTTTGGAAAACGCCCCACAGCAAACGCACCCGCTTCCCGGGCGCGTCCGTTCGACGCGGGACGCCGACAGGGTCGCCACCAGTAACTACGGTGCTACCAAAGGTAATTGACGATACGTCAGTGGCTGAAATTCGCCCCTTGGGTATTTCATGACCTCCTCTTGACCCGCGATCTACGCCAGTAGACACTCACCACTGCACAAGACCAAATGACTTCGTGCAGAGGACTTCACACGTGCTCCGTCCCACCCGCGTCACCGGGAAGGGCCGGGGTCCTGTGTGAGCCACCGCTCCCGGCAGGAGCAGCCACGGCGGCGGGACACCGCTTCCCGGAGGGTGCCGTGGTGCGCCGGTCAGGCAGGTGTTCGACGGTCAACGGGGGAACACGGTGCGTTTTCAGTTGCTCGGCCCGCTCAGCATCACCGACGGGCATGACGTGGTCGTCCTTCCGCCGGCCAAACCGACGTCGCTGCTGGCGGCGCTGTTGGTCCGCCCCGGCGAGGTGGTCTCGACGGATCGTCTCCGGCAGGCCGTCTGGGGGGAGAGGCAGCCGGCGACGGCGAAGGCGGCCCTGCAGAGTTGCGTCCTGCGGTTGCGCCGTCTCTTCGCGAAGTACGACATAGAGGAGCAGGCGGTGGTCGCGGTCGCCGGTGGCTACCGCCTCCCGGCCGACGACGACACCCTGGACCTGCTGCACTTCCGCCACCTGGTGTCCCGGGCGGCCGGGGCCGGGGAGTCCGAACTCCCCTTGCTGCGCACCGCACTCGACCTGTGGCGGGGACCGCTTCTGGCCAACGTCCCCTCCGAACTCCTGCACCGCGACGAGGTGCCCCGGCTGGTCGAGGAGCGCCTGCGCGTCCTGGAACGTGTCTGCGAGATCCAGCTGACCCGGGGACGATGTCGCGAGGTCCTGGTGGACCTCTGGGAGGCCACCCGGACCCATCCCCAGCACGAAGGACTCGCCGCCCAGTTGATGCGGGCGCTCTACCGGGCGGGGCGGCAGATCGAGGCGCTGGCCGAATACCGAAGGATCAAGGCGCACCTTCGGGACGAACTCGGCGTCGACCCGGGCGCGGAGCTGCAGAGCCTGGAACTGGCCATCCTGCGCGGCGACGAACCCCGTGGCCCGGCCTCCGAGGCCACGTCGCTCACCTTGACGCCGCACACGGCACCCGCGGCGGGCGACGCCACGGCCGACGACCCCACGGCGCGGCACGGGCGCACCACCGCGGCCGGATCCGTCCCGCCCGGCGGCGGTCTCCCGCCCCCGGGTCCGGCCCACCCGCCGGGGCCCCGGCTGCCCCACGTCCCCGGCTTCACCGGACGCACCCGCGAGACCGCCGACCTGGTGAGCCACCTGAGAGGCGGCGGTTGGAGGGACGGGCGGGCGGATGCCGCCCCGGTGATCGCGGTGATCTCCGGAGGCCCCGGCATGGGCAAGACCGCGCTGGCCCTGCACGCCGCGCGGCTGGTGGCGGACCGGTACCCCGCGGGAGGCGTGCTGCTGCCGCTGACCAGGACCGACGGTACGCCACGCCACGTCGACGAGGCGGCCGCCGAACTGCGCTCCGCGTTCCCCTCCGGCGCTTCCCCCGGATCGGGCCTGGTGATACTCGACGACGTCGTGCACCCCGACCAGGTGCGCGGACTGCTCGACGTGACCGGCTGCGGCGCCGTCGTCGTCACCAGCCGTATGGGACTGGCAGCCCTGGTCGCCACGCACGGCCCGGCGGTGCTGCAGCTGGGCGCCCTGTCGCCGCAGGAGTCCCACGCGCTCCTCACCACCGTCCTGGGCCATGAGCGGGTGGCGGCCGAGGCCACGGCCGCACGAACCCTCACGGACACGTGCGGGCATGTCCCGCTGGCCCTGCGGATCGTCGCGGCCCGGCTGCTGACCCGGCCGAAGCTGCGCCTGGCGGACTACGCCGCGTGGCTGCGGCGGGACCTGCCCGCCCGGCTGGCGCTGCCCGACGACCCCCGGATGTCCGTGCCCCTGGCCCTCGACGGGGCCCTGGACCGGCTGCCCGCCCCACTGGCCGACGCGCACCTGTGCCTGGCGCGACTGAACGGGCGGATCACCGCGCCGGACGCGGCCGCCGCGCTCCACGTCCCCGAGACACACGCCGAGGAGTTGCTCGAGCGGCTCCTCGACACCGGGCTCCTCGACGAGGAGCAGCCGGGGACCCTCCGTATGAACGCCCTGTTCCGCGCCCACGCGCTGCACAGGACCGCCCGGAGTGGCGGCATCCCGCCGCAGGCGGTCGTCGCCACGGCCCGGCACGCGCTTCCGTCCGGAGCCGGCTGACGGCCCCGGAGCCGGCCGACGGCCCCGGAGCCGCCGCGCGGAACACGGCCCGGCCCGGCCGACCCGCGCCCCCAACACCCCACCATTCCACACCTGTTCAGACCAGAGCGGCCGACAGGCCCCGATCCGGAGGTGCGATCCCCCCATGCCCACGACGCCGTACGAGGAGACCGCGGACACCCGCCCCAGGGTGCGCCGCGACGTGCTGTTCACCGAGACGCCGGGCGGCGTGATCTTCCACAACGCCGACGGCGGTTTCCAGCTCAGCTCTCCGTCCGCCTACCGGTTCGCCACCCTCATCGTCCCGCACCTGGACGGGAGCCGGACCGTGGCGGAGATCTGCGCGGGCTTCAAGGACCCGCAGAAGGCGATGGTGGGCGGCCTGGTCAAGGCGCTCTACGCGCGCGGATTCGCCCGGCCCGTGCCGGACCCCACCGGGGAGAGACCGGACGCGTCCGTGGAACCGGCGGTCGCCGCCCGCTTCGGGCAGCAGATCGCGTACATCGACCACTACGCCGACGACGCCGAGAGCAGGTTCGCCGCGTTCCGCGGCACCCGCGTCGCCGTGCTCGGTGACGGCCCGGTCGCCCGCTGGTGCGCGCTCTCCTTGATCCGCAACGGCTGCGCCTCCGTCGGCGTGGAGGCCGCTCTGGCCGAAAATCCCACCACCGCCGCGGAGTTCGGCGCGCTCCGGGCCGAGGCGGCGGAGCTCACCGCGCAGGGGAGCCCGGCCGAGGTGGCGGTGCTGCCCGGCACCGGGTCCGGCGCGGCGGGCGACTGGAACGCGTACGAGGGGTACGACGTGGTGGTCGCCGCCTGTGGCCGCGACGCCTTCCGGACCGCGATCGCCCTGCTCGGCCAGGGCGTTCCGGACGGCCGCCTCCTGCTCCCCGCCTGGACCTTCGGCAACCGGGCGGTGGTCGGACCGGTCGGTGCCCCGGACTCCGACGGCTGCCTGGCCTGCGCGGCGCTGCGGCTCGGCGCGACGGGGGACGCGGCGGTCGCGGCCGACCTCTGGAGCG
The DNA here is from genome assembly GCF_054366325.1 of Streptomyces sp. JNUCC 63. Taxonomy (NCBI): domain Bacteria; kingdom Bacillati; phylum Actinomycetota; class Actinomycetes; order Kitasatosporales; family Streptomycetaceae; genus Streptomyces; species Streptomyces sp. JNUCC 63. The sequence goes on from NZ_CM135963.1 coordinate 1,581,676, forward strand.
GCCTGGCCCTGGGGGACGCCCCCGGACCCGTGCCACGCGGCCCGCTCGCCGCGATGCTCGGCAACCTGCTCGGCTACGAGGTGTTCCGGCTGGTCACCAAGGCGCTGCCGGCCGAGACCCGGGGGCAGGTGCTGCTGCAGGACATGGCCTCCTTCGACGTCCTGGCGGAGCGGCTGCTGCCCCATCCGCGCTGCCCGTTCTGCCGGACCCGGCCCGGCTCTCCCGAGCCCGTCGACCTGACCGCGGCCCCCGAGCGGCCCGCCTTCCAGCCGGTCGTCGCCGCCGCCCCGGACGACAGCGCGACCGAGGGGCCGCTCGCCGAGCTCGACCGCCGCTCGCTCGCCGTCCGGCCGTCCGTCGGGGTCTTCACCCGATACGCGGACGAACCGGTCACCCAGACCCCGCTGAAGGTCGGCGCCGTGGAGATCGGTCTGGGCGCGGCCGGGACCCGGACCGTCGCCGCGTTCGACGTCCATCACACCGCGGGCGCCCGCCTGCGGGCCCTCGCCGCCGCCGCCGAGGTCTACGCCGAGCACGTGGTGCCCGCCGTCCCCGCCCCGCACGGCACTTCCCGCGCGGACCACCCGGACGCGCTGCCGAAGGTGGCCCCGGACGCGCTGACCACGGCCACCGGCGCCGGGGGCGATCCGGTCGCCTCCTGGGCCCTGGCCACGTCGCTGCTGACCAAGGAACAGACACTGGTGCCGGCCGGCGCCGTGCGGCCCTTCGGGCCGGACAACCAGGACCGCCGGTTCGAGCCGTCCCGCGCCGGGGCCGGCGCGGGCGACGGCCTGCCGGAGGCCGCGGCGGCCGGCCTGCTGTCCGCGCTCGCCCACGACGCGCTGCGGCGATCCGTGCGAGGGGCCGGGCGGACCGCGGTGATCTCCCCGGCCGCGTTCGCCGACGACCCCGAGGCGACCTTCCTGCTGCGTTCCGCCGGGCATCTGGAGCTGGACGTCGAACTCCTCGACCTCGGGGAGGCGGACCGCACCGGGGTGTCCGTCGTGCTGGCCAGGACCCGGCCGGCGGAGCCGGACGAGCCGGTCCGCTGGGCCACCGGCGCCGCCCTGGACCGGGCGGCCGCGGCCACCGACGCGCTGCGCGACCTGCTCGGCACGGTCCAGCTCGCCGCGGAGGGCGTGCTGGGCGCGCCCGACACCGGCGACCCGCTGCTGGCCGACCTCGACGCGGCCCTGATACCGGTCACGGCCGAGGACGGCACCACCGGCGGGTCCCCGGTGACCTGGACGGACGTCCTGGAGCGCCTGGCCGCCGCCGGGCGTGACGCCCTCGTCGTGCCCACGCACGCGGCCGACCTGCCCGCCGCCGGCATCCACACCGTCCGGGTCCTGCTCACCAAGGCGGCCGGCGATGACCGTTGACCTCGTCGAGGCCACCGCCGGCGGGGCCGAGGAGCCGCGGCGCGAGGCGTGCCGCCTCTTCGCGGAGGAACTGGGCCACGCCCTGACGGAACTGCCGTCCGAGCCGGGCCGCGAGGTTCCCGGCATCACGGTCTCCGCCCTCGGTGTGCGGGACGCCTTCACCACCCCCGGCCGCGCCGACGGCGCCTCGCGCTCCACGCTCCCCGTGCACCTGTACGGCCGGCATGTGATGGTCGGCCCCTGGCCCGCGGAGGGGCGGGCCGGCTGCGGCGACTGTCTGCGGCGCCGCTGGCAGGGGGTGCGCTCGGTCGGCCTGCGGGAGGGCATCGAACTGCGCGGCGGCACCCGGGAGGCGGGGCCCTGGCCCTACCGGGTGCCGTTCGCCGCGCAGGCCGTCGCCGCACTGATCGCCCGGCTCGGCACCGCGCTCCCGGACGACCGGCGGCCGTTCCCCGATGTATGGCTGGTGGACCTGGAGCAGCTGACGATCCGTCACCATCCCCTGGTGCCCGAGCCGGACTGCCCCGGCTGCGGCACACCGGAGCCGGTGACCGCCGAGTCGGCCGCCCTCGTCCTGCGGCCCGCGCCCAAGTACCGGCCGGGCGTCAGCAGGGTCCGGCCGGTGGACGCGTACGGCCTCCGGGTGGACGCGTTCGCCAACCCCCACTGGGGCGCCGTCGGCCCGTCGGTGGTGTGCGACGTCACCTCGCCGACCACCTCGGCCACCGTGGGCTGCTTCTCCAGCCGTTCCGGCGACTATCTGCGGGAGACGTTCTGGGGCGGTCACGCAGACACGTATCACGCCAGCACCCGGATCGGTGTCCTGGAAGGCATGGAGCGCTTCGCCGGGATGCGCGCCCGGGGCCGCGCCCTCACCCTGACCGCTTCCCTGGACGACCTCGGGCCGGCCGCCGTCGACCCGCGCGAGACCGGCCTGTACACGGACGACTTCCACCGGGCCAACCCCTGGGTGCCGCCGTTCGCCCCGGACCGTCCGATCCCCTGGGTGTGGGGCTGGTCGCTGCGGGACGCGCGCCCCCGCCCCGTCCCGGAGGTCCTCGCCTTCTACCACAAGCCCGGGATCGAGCACCGGTTCGTCCAGGAGAGCTCCAACGGCTGCGCCTCCGGGGGCAGCCTGGAGGAGGCCGTGCTCAGCGGCCTGATGGAGGTCCTGGAACGGGACGCCTTCCTGCTCGCCTGGCACGGGATGCAGCCGCTCCCCGAGATCGACCCGGCGACCAGTGCCGACCCGCGCACCCGGGTCATGGTGGAGCGGATGGCCATGTACGGGTACCGGGCCAGGTTCTTCGACACCCGGATCACCTTCCCGGTCCCCGTGGTCACCGCGGTCGCCGAGCGGTTCGACGGCGGCCCCGCCCGGATGTGCTTCGGTGCCGGAGCGGCCCTCGACCCCGAGGCCGCGCTCGCCGCGGCCCTGTGCGAGATCGCCACCGACTCGGTACAGCTCCTCCAGCGGTTCCGGCGCGACGAGGCCGGGTACCGCGCCATGGCCGAGGACTACGAGAAGATCACCAGCCTGCACGACCATCCGCTGGTCTACGCGGTGCCGGAGATGGGCCGCCACGCCGACTTCCTGCTCCGCCGGCCCTCGCCCCCCGAGCCGCTGAGCGTGGCCGACCTGCGCCGGCCCCGCGCCGACGGCTCCGGTCCGGACGTACGGGACGATCTGCTCGCGGCGGTGAACGCCGTGACGTCCGCCGGGTTCGACGTGGTCGTCGTCGACCAGACCACGCCAGAGCAGCGCGCTCTCGGTCTGCACACCGTGAAGGTGCTGGTGCCCGGCCTGCTCCCGCTCGACTTCGGCTGGACGCGGCAGCGCGCCCGGCACATGCCCCGCATGCGCACCGCGCTGCGCGAGGCGGGCCTGCGGCCGGACGACCTGGCCGAGGCCGACCTCAACCCCGGCCCGCATCCGTTTCCATGACGGCCCGTCAGCCCGCCCAGTCCGTCCCCGGCGCGGGTGCGCCGGAGAACCGAGGAAAGGGGCATCCCATGACTCCGCTCTCCCACCCGAAGGTGGGGAGCTTCCAACCCGGAGGCCGCGGTCCAGCCCGAACCGATCCCCTGCGGGACAAACGGAAAACACCACACGCCAGGGAAGCGATTCCCCCACCGGCTGAAGCCGGTGGTCCTCTCGCTAGGAGACTGATGGGGTACGCCCATGAGTACGCGCACGCCATCCTGCACCGCGGCCGCGTCCCGATGGAGCCCACCGACCATGTCGTGAACTGGGCCGACGGCCCGCGCAAGGGCAAGTACTACCCGAACGCCGAGGCGTTCGCCCTGCCCGGCACCGAGGACCTCGCCGACGTCCCCGTGGCGCCGGGCCTGCTGCCCGACGCCGCCAAGGGCCAGGACGCCGACGGCTCGCCCGGGTTCAGCCTCCCGCTGCTGTCGGCGATGCTCAGGGACTCCTACGGGCTGACCGGGCGCCGCCTCGGCATCCAGGCCAACACCGACCTGGCCGGGCTGCCGTTCTACACCCACGCGAACTGGTCGCGCGGCACCGCGGGCGGCGGCGGGCTCTACCCGGTGAGCATCCACTGGGCGTCCGGCCCCTCCGGCCCCCTCACCCCGGGGCTCCACTACTACGACATCCACCGGCACGCCCTGCAGCGACTGCTGGCCGGCGACGTCACGGACCGGGTCCGCGACGCGCTGGGCCAGGACGCGCCCGCCGAGGCCCTCGACACCGACCAGTACCTGATCCTCGGCGTCAAGTACTGGCAGAACTCCTTCAAGTACAACAGCTTCTCGTTCCACGTGGTCTCCACCGACCTCGGCACCCTGGTGCAGACCTGGCGGATCTGGGCCGCCGCCCGGGGCCTGCGGCTCGCCCCCGTGCTGTGGTTCGACGAACCCCGGCTGAACGAACTGCTCGGTGTGCCGGGCGAGGAGGAGGCCGTGTTCGCCGTCGTGCCGCTGCGCTGGGACGGGCCGGCACCCCGCCAGGACGCCACCGCCCGCCGGGACGCCGCCCGCCGGGACACCCCGCGCACGGACCCGCGCCACCGGCCCGCCGTCCGGCACCGGGACGTCGAACGTTCCCGCACCCTGCTGGACTTCACCGCGCTGCGCGACATGCACACGGCGACCCTGAACGGCGCCGCCGACCGGCCCGCCCCCGGCACGCTGGCCGCCGCCGCGGCCCTCCCCGACACCGATGCCGGCGGCGTCCGCGTGGCCCTGCCCGAGCCGGCCTTCCCGGACACCGGTGTCCGCAAGGCCCTGCGCGACCGCCGCTCCAGCTTCGGCAGGTTCGACGCCCGGCGCCGGGTCGCCGACGGGCACCTGTCGGCGGTCCTGGCGGCCTGCGCCGAGACCCGGCTGGCCGGCGACACCGATCCGTCCGGCGAGATCCGGCTCGCCAGGCTCTACGCCTTCGTCAACCACGTGGAGGGCGTGGAGCAGGGGGCGTACGCGTACGACCCCGACCGCGGCGACCTGCGTCCGGTCGCCCCCGGCCCGCAGGGTTCGTTCCTCCAGGAGAACTACTTCCTCGCCAACTACAACCTGGAGCAGGCCGGCGCGGTCCTGGTGCCCACCGTGCGGACCACCGCCGTCCTGGACGCCCTCGGCGACCGCGGCTACCGGCTCGCCGCCGGCACCGCCGGAGCCGTCGCACAGAGCTTCTACCTGGCGGCCTCCGCCCTGGGTCTGGGCGCCGGTGTGGCGCTGGGCTTCGACAACGTCTCGTTCGTCGAGCGGCTCGGGCTGGCGGACGGCGACGAGGCCCCGCTGCTCATCATGGCCCTCGGTCACGAACGGCCCGGGCCCGCCGACTTCCGCCACGAGATCGCCTGACGGCCGCAGAGGATTCCCCATGACACCCATAGAGTCCGGCGCCACGGACACCGACGCGGGCACCGCCACGGACACCGCCACGGACACCGACGCGGGCACCGCCACGGACACCGCCACGGACACCGACGCGGGCACCGGCGCAGGCGCCACCACGGACACCGACGCGGGCACCGGCGCAGGCGCCACCACGGAGCCCGGGATCCACTGGGAGCCCGGCAGGCGCTTCGTGCTCCGCGCGGCCGGCCTGCCCATCGAGACCGTGCACGGCCTGCGCTGCCCCGGCACCCGCCGCTGGGCCGACGCCGTGCTGGACGAGGAGGAACGCCTGACGGCCGCCGGAGCGGCCCTCAGCGACCTGCTGCACACCCTGGTCAAGTCGACCACCGGTCCCGACGAGGACGCGGGCGACGCCGCCGTGCGCCGCGGCCTGCTCAATCTGCGGCGGCAGGTCTTCAACAACCGGCTGCCGACCGACCCCGAGGCCGCCGTCCGCCTGGTGACGGAGCTGGACCGGGAGACCGGCCGGCACACCGCCCAGTGGCTGCGGGACCGTGCCCGTCTGGAGGAGCTGCGGGCCACCGGAGCGGACCTGCTCGCCGGCGAACTCGAGGAAAGCCGCAGCGCGTTGCGCGGTGTGCTGGCCGACGACCGGCTGCGCCTCGGCCTGCTGCTCGCCTCGCCCGCCCTCGACGGCCGGCTGGACGCCTACCTGCGCGACACCGGCCCGCGGCCGGGCAACCGCCTGCGCAAGATCGAGCGTTCCGCGCTGACCTACCTGTACCGCACGGCCTGCAAGACCAGCCCCTTCAGCACCTTCACCGGCATCGGCCTCGGCACCTTCGCGGGCGACCCGGCGGACGACGGAGCCGCGCTGCACACCGGCGAGGACTGGGTGAGCCACGTACGGCTCAACGTGGTGGTGCTGGCCCGGCTGACCGAACTGATCATGGCCGGCCCCGGGCGCCGCCAGGACCTGCCGGTGGTCCTCTCCCCGGGCTGGGGACGCGACGCCGACCGCATCCGCTACGTACGTCATGTGATGACCGCGGGCGACGACAGCGCCGCCGTCACCTTCGACGCGGTCCGCGACCGGCTGTTCTTCCTGCGCAGCAGCGGCACCCTGGAACGCCTCCTGGAATGGCTCGGCGGCCATGAGACTCCGGTACGCCACCGGGACCTGGTGGACTGGCTGGAGAGCGAGCACGACGCGGGACGCGACGAGTGCGAACGGTACGCGTCGGCCCTCCTGGACCTCGGCATGGTGCAGGTGCCGGTGCTCCGCGCGGACGTGCACAGCCGCGACCCGCTGCGCTCCTACCAGGACGCCCTGCGCTCCCTCGGGGCGTCGTGGGCCGACCGGCTGGCCGACCTGCTGGACGGCCCGGCCGACTGCCTCGCCCGCTACCCCAAGGCCGACGTCGGTGAACGCCGCACCCTGCTGAGCACCCTGCGCGGTCAACTCCTCGACGCACAGCGGGAACTGGGGGCGTCCGAGCCGGTCCTTCCGCAGACCCTGGTGTACGAGGACGTCAGCACGGGCGACGACCTGGTCTGCGGGCCCGCCGTGCTGAGCGGGGAGACCGGCCGGGCCCTGCGGGCCGTCGAGGGCATTCTGCCGCTCTTCGACCTGACGCTCCCTCAGCGCGTCACCCTGCTCGGCTTCTTCATCGCCCGCTACGGCCGTGGCGGGCGCTGTGACGACCTGCTCGGCCTGGTCCACGACTTCCACGAGGACTTCTTCGACCAGTACGTGTCCTTCACCTCCAAGCGCGCCTCCTTCGACGAGAACGGCGCCTACGTGCCCGAGGAGAACTGGCTCGGGCAGAGCGAGATGAAGGCCCTCGACCGGGCCCGTCGCCACTTCCACGAGGGCATGCGCGCCCTGTGGCGGGACAGTGCGGCGCACGAGGCCGAGGAGATCGAGCTGCCGGCCGGGCTGCTCTCCGAAACCGCCGGTGAACTCGCCCCTCTCACAGGTCACTTCACGCCGCAGAGCCACCACCTCCAGTTGTCCCGGCCGACCGGTGGCCGGCCCCTGGTCGTCCTCAACAAGTCCTACGGCGGACTGGCCTTCCCCTTCAGCCGGTTCACCCACCTCTACGACGGCACCGGACCGGCCGCGGACCCGGCGGCACCCGGCTTCTCCGGCGCCCTGCGCGAGGAGATGGCGGCCCGCCGGCCGGACGGCGCCGTGTTCGCGGAGGTCACCGGCGGGCCGGTCACCAGCAACCTGAACCTGCACGGCCGGCTGACCGACCACCAGATCGTCTGCCCGGGCGAGACCAGCTCCGTGCCCGAGGACGCCCGGATCCACCTCGACGACCTCCACGTCGTCCACGACGAGGCGGCCGGCCGCCTGGTGCTCCGCTCCCGCCGCCTCGACCGTGAGGTCGTACCGGTCTACCTCGGCTATCTCGTACCGATCGCGCTCCCCGAGATCCCGCGCACCCTGCTCCTCCTCTCCCCCAGCACCATGGCCCCCTTCGACGTGTGGGCGGGGGTGCCCGAGGGCGAGGCCGAGAACGGCGTCACCCGCAGGCCCCGGGTCCGGCACGGGAACGTGGTGGTCGGCCGGCGCAGCTGGACCGCGGACGCGGAGGTCCTGCCGGCCCGCCGCCCCGGAGCCGGGGAGGAGGAGTACTACCTGGAATACCGGCGCTGGCAGCGCGCCCACGGCCTGCCCGACCGCTGCTTCGCCACGGTCTCCCACGCCGACCGGGGCCCGATCGGGGCCAAGCCCGTCTACGTCGACTTCGACAGCCCGCTCTCCCTGGCCGCGTTCGACGCCCTGGTGGAGCGGAAGCCGGGCACCCGGGTGGCCTTCCGGGAGATGCTCCCCGCCGAGGACGGGCTCCACCTCACCTCCCGGCGCGGCCGGCACGTGGCCGAACTCGCCGTGGAGACCTTCACCACCCGCCAACTGCCGCAGTCCGACCCGGAGGTCGCACCGTCATGCCCGAACTGACCGAGCCCGCGTCCTTCCGGCCGGCCCCCGAGGGCACCGAACCCCCGCCCTGGCTGGCGCTGCACGTCTTCTACGCCGCCAACCCCCAGCCACTGCTGGTCAACTGCGTCCGTCCGCTGGTCGACCGGCTCACCGAGGACGGTCTGCTGTCCGGCTACTTCTTCATCAACTACTGGCTGGAGGGGCCGCACGTGAGGCTGCGCCTGCGCCCGAGCGGCCCCGACGCCGGAGCCGAGGTGCGCCGCCGCGCCGAGGAGGCGATCAGCGGCTTCCTGAAGACCCGTCCCGCGCTCTACGAGGTCGACTCGGGCTTCCTCAAGGACTTCTACAACGCCCTGTTCGACATCGAGTTCCCGGGTGAGGACCGGGCCAAGTACATGGGTGCGGACGGCCGGATGAACCTCAGGCCGAACAACTCCTTCTCCTGCGAGGTCTACGCCCCCGAGTACGCCAAGTACGGCGGACCGGCCGGCGTGGACCTCGCCGAATGGCACTTCCGGCACTCCAGCGACCTGGTCCTGGAGGCGTACCGGAACATGAACCTGCACCTGCGGACGGTGCTGCTCGGGACCTCCGCCCAGCTGATGATGGTGATGGCGAGCTGCTTCCTCCCCGAGGAGGAGCGGCTCGCGGACTACCTCGACTCCTACTACGCCTTCTGGCACCGGCTGTTCCCCGGTACCAACTTCATCGGATCCACCGAGTACGAGCGCACCTACGAGCGCATGGCGCCCTCCCTCGGCGCCCGGTTCGCACAGCTCAGGCAGGCCGTGGCGAGCGGCGACCTGACCCGGCTGCCGGCGTTCCTGCGCCGCTGGGCCGAGCACTGCCTGGAGCTGCGCGAGAGGGTGGTGGACCTCACCGAGCGCGGCGAACTCGCCTTCCCCGCCTGGGACGGCCCGGCCCGCGAGGACGCCGGCCAGGAGCGCGCCGAGGACCCCGACGCGGCTCCCCTGGTGACCGTCACCCATGTGCCGGCGGTGCTGCCCCGTCTGCTGTCGCCATACATGCACATGACCAACAACCGGCTGCATGTGACGATCCGGGACGAGGCGTACCTGGCCTTCATCCTGGGCCGGGTCCTGCGCGAGCCGGCCGGCGGGCGGCAGGCGGTCTCATGAGCGCCACCGACCGCTCCGCCACCGACCGAACCACCGCCGATCGCTCCCCCGCGGACCGTTCCGCCACCGCCCGCGCCTACCGGCCCGCCCTGCGCCCGGGCGTACTGGTCGGTCCGCCCCTGCTGCGCGGCCCGCGTACCGTCCACCTCGTCAAACACCCGGTCAGCGGCGCCGCGTTCGAGGTCGGTCCCAAGGAGCACTTCGTCATCAGCCGGCTCGACGGCACCCGGAACCTCGACGACGTCGTGTCCGAGTACGCGGCCCGCTTCCGCCGCAGGCTCCCCGAGGAGCAGTGGACCCGGCTGCTCGGCCTGCTCGGCACCCGCGGACTGCTCGCGGGATCCCCGGACCCCGCGCCGCCCGAGCCGCCCCCGGCCCGCACCGGCACCTTCTGGAAGGGCAGCCGGCGGACCGTCGCCGACGCCCACACGACCACCGGACGCCTCCACCGACTGCTGCGCCCGCTGCTCCGCCCATGGGTCCAACTGCCGCTGGTGGCCGCGGTATTGGTTATGATCGTCGCCGTGCTCGCAGATCCGTCGCTGCTCCTCGACGGCACACTGGACCTGCTGACCCGCCCCCTCCTGCTGATCCCGTTCGCGGTCTTCCTCTGGTTCAGCATCTGCCTGCACGAACTCGCCCACGGCATCGCCGCCCGGCACTACGGCGGTGTGGTCACCGAGATCGGGCTGCGCTGGCGGTTCCCGGCCATGATGATGTACTGCACGGTCGACAACTACCTGTTCCTGCCCGGCCTGCGGGCGAAGCTGGTGGTCGCCGCCGCGGGCGCGCACGTCAACCTGGTGCTCCTGCTGCCCTTCGCGCTCTGGTGGGCCCTGCTGGACCCGGCCGACCCGGGCCACCGGCCGCTCACCGGGATGCTCTTCGTCGGCATCGTGCAGGCCCTGAGCAACCTGGTCCCGCTGCCGCCGCTGGACGGGTACCGCATGCTCGGCCACGCCCTGGGCACCGCCAACCTCGCCCCGGAGACCCGGACCTACCTGGCCCTGCGCCGGCGCGGGCGGGACGCCGTCGCCGCCTACCCGCGGCGCGCCCGCCGTCTCTACACCTCCTACGCCGCCACAGCGGTCGCCCTGGTGCTGCTCGCGGCGGCCGGCACCTGCACCGCCGTCGTTCTCCTGCTGCTCCGATGACGTCCCGACCTCGAAAGATCACGCAACTCATGAATGAGGTACCCCTATGAGCTCCACCTCCCCCACCCCAGACCACGGAGCCCAACCGGCCGTCACGGTCAGCGACGTGACCAAGAGTTACGGCGACCGGCGAGCCGTCGACGGCGTCTCCCTGGACGTCCGGCGCGGCGAGTTCTTCGGGCTGCTCGGCCCCAACGGGGCCGGAAAGTCCACCCTGGTGGAGATCATGGAAGGGCTGCGCAAGGCCGACTCCGGCTCGGTCACGGTGTTCGGCGAGTCGCCCTGGCCGCGCAACACCGGCCTGCTGCCGCGCATGGGCGTGCAGACCCAGTCCTCGGCCTTCTTCGTGCGGCAGACCGTCCACGAGCACCTGCGTACCGTCGCGGCGCTGTTCGGCGCGGACCGCGAGGCCGTCGACGCCACCCTCGACGCCGTGGGCCTCGGCGGGCGGCACGACGTCCGGGTCGACGACCTCTCCGGCGGCCAGCGGCAGCGGCTCGCCATCGCCTCCGCGCTGGTCCACGGACCCGAGCTGATCTTCCTCGACGAGCCGACCGCCGCGCTCGACCCGGAGGGCCGCCGCGATCTGTGGGAGGTCCTGCGGGGTCTCAAGGCGGAGGGCCGGACCATCGTGTACACCACACACCACCTGGACGAGGCGGAGGCGCTCTGCGACCGCGTGGGCATCCTGGTGGCCGGCCGGCTCGTCGTCACCGACGCACCGCAGCACCTGATCGGAACCTTCGGCGCCACCAGCCGGCTGCTGGTCCCGCTCGGCCGGATCGACGAGCAGAAGGCCGCCTCTCTTCCCGGCGTGGACGGCGTCACCGTGCAGGGCGGGCACCTCGTCCTGGAGACCCGGGCCACCGGCCGGGTGCTCGCCGCCCTCGACCCCCTCACCGGTCTGGACGGTGTGCAGACCCGCACCCCCAGCCTCGAGGACGTCTACCTCGACATCACCGCCCGGCAGAGCCGGGCCCAGACCCCCCTCACCACGGACAACACGAACAACCAGGAGCAGCAGGCATGAGCGCCTACACCGCGCTGACCGCGGCGGGCTACCGCGCCCAGGTCCGCGACAAGACGACCGTCTTCTTCACCTTCGCCTTCCCGCTGATCTTCCTCGTCGTCTTCGGACTGATCTTCCGCGGCCGGGACGTCGAGCAGAGCGGCTTCTCCTACCTCTCCTACACCGCCGCCGGAGTGCTCTCCTGGGGCGTCGCCAACGCCGCCGTCTTCGGCATCGGGTTCACGCTGATGCAGTGGCGCGCGGACGACATCCTCCGCATGATCCGCATGTCGCCCGCCCCCCTGTCCTCCGTCATCGGGTCCCGCTACGTCCTCGCCCTGGGCGTGGGACTCGTCCAGTCGGTCCTGTTCGTCGGGGTGGCGATGCTTCCCGGGTTCGACCTGGTGCCCGCGTCCCGGTGGCCCCTGCTGATTCCCGTCATGATCCTCGGCATCACCACCTTCCTGCTGCTCGGGGTGATCGTCGGCAGCATCGCCGACACTCCGGAGTCGGTCGCCGGCATCGCCAACTTCCTGATGCTGCCCATGGCCTTCCTGTCCGGGTCGTTCTTCCCGCTGGACGCCATGCCGGACTGGCTGCAGAAGATCTCGCTGATCATGCCGCTGCGCTATCTCAACGACGCGGTGTCGGCCGCCCTGACCGGCCGCGGCGACCTCTCCGACATCGGCGTGGGGTGCGCCGGGCTCGTCGCGTTCGCCGTCGTCTTCGGGGCCGTCGCGGCGCGTGTCTTCCGCTGGACGAAGAGCTCATGAGCACCGCGACCCGGCTGCCCGCGCATCCGATGGAGGAGGCCCGCGACGCCCTCCAGGCGTTCCTGGAGGGCCGCTTCGGCGCCGACGCCCCACGGGTCGTGCCGGTCGGTGCCGTCGGCGCGGGGGGTGGCGACGCCGGAGCCCCGGACCCCTGGGCCGCGGACCGGCCGACGGCGCTGGTCCACGTCAGCGCCTCGGCGATCCTGCTCGGCCCCTGGGGAGGCGACGGCAGCGCACCCGCCTGCGGCCGCTGCCTCGCCGTACGGTGGCAGCGGCTGCGCAGCCGCAGCGAGCGCAACGCCCTGGAGACCGGCGGCCCGGACGGGCCCCGCCCGGCCGGCGCCTGGCCGCTGCTCACCGGTCACGTCCAGGACACCGTGGCCGCGCTGTGCGAGGCCCTGCTGCGCGGGCCCCGCCCGGTGCCCCCCGCCGAACAGCCGGCGGACCGCGCCCTGCCCCAGGTGACCCGGCTGGACCTGGCGAACCTGCTGATCAGGACGTTCCCACTGCTCGCCGACCCGCTCTGCCCCGACTGCGGCCCCCGCGCCCGGCCCCAGGCAGCGAACGACGTCCGGCCGCTCACCCTCGCCCCGCGTCCCAAACCGGACCCCGGCACCTACCGGCTGCGCTCGGCCTTCGCCTACCCGCTCCCCACCGACGCCCTGGCCAACCCGGTCTGCGGCGCCCTGGGGGCCGGCACCTGGACCGACGTCACCTCGTCCACCACCGCTCCGGTGGCCGGCAGCGTGTTCGTCCGGGGGTACGCGGGACTCCACGACGTCACCTGGAGCGGGCAGGAGAACTCCTTCGCCACCAGCCGCCGGCTCGCGTTCCTGGAGGGCCTGGAACGGTACGCGGGCACCCACCGGCGCGGCGGCTCCGCGCCGGTGGTCGGCTCCTACGACGAGCTGAGGGCCGACGCGGTCGACCCCGCGGTGTGCGGTCTGTACAGCGACGAAACCTACCGCGACGACCCCTTCGTCGAGCCGTTCGACCCCGGCCGTCCCATCCCCTGGGAGTGGGGCTGGTCGCTGCGGGACGAGCGCCCCGTGCTGGTGCCGTCGCGGCTGGTCTACTACAGCATCCCGTTGGCCGACGACAACTTCGTCTTCGAGTGCTCCAACGGCTGTGCCATCGGCGGCTGCCTGGAGGAGGCGGTCCTGGGCGGCCTGCTCGAACTCGTCGAGCGCGACTCCTTCCTGAACGGCTGGTACGGCGCGGCCCGGCTGCCCCGCATCGACCTGGGGACGGTCGGCAGTCCCACGGCCGCCGCCATGGCCGAGCGGGCCGCCCTGCAGGGCTACGACGTGCACGTCTTCGACAACCGGATCGACCTGGCGATCCCGGCCGTCACCGTGGTCGGCGTCCGCCGGGACGGGGGCCCGGGCACCCTGTCCTTCGCGGCCGCGGCCTCGCTGGACCCGAGGGCCGCGGTCGAGGGGGCGCTGTCCGAGGTGCTGAGCTACATCCCGCACCTGGCCCGGCAGACCGCCGAGCGCCGCGGCGAACTGGAGGCCATGGCCGACGACTTCTTCCTGGTACGCCATCTGAAGGACCACCCCCAGCTCTACGGGCTGCCCCGCATGGCCGAGTACGCGCGCGGCTGTCTGGAACCGTCCGAGGCCCGCCCCTTCGACGAGGTGTACCGGGACTGGGAGCACCACGGCCGTCCCCGCACCGGCGACCTGCGCGACGACGTCGCCGTGGTCAGGGACGAACTGGTCCGGGCGGGCCATGACGTCGTCGTCGTCGACCAGACCTCGCCCGAGCAGGAGCGGATGGGGCTGCGGACGGTCAGTACGGTGGTGCCGGGACTGCTGCCGATCGACTTCGGCTGGAACCGGCAGCGGGCCCTGCTGATGCCCCGGCTGCGCACCGCGCTGCGCCGCGGCGGACACCGGGACCGCGACCTCACCGACGCGGAGATCCGCCGGGCCCCGCATCCCTTCCCGTGACCCCGTCTCCCCAACCCGGGCCTCCCCGCGCCGCGGTGGAGGCCCGGCCGTTCCCCGGAGTCCGCCGATGAACCCGCCGTCCCACCACGCCCCAGTCCCGGCCCCGGTCGGCCACCACGCCCCAGTCCCGGCACCGGCCCCGGTCGGCCATCACGCCCCAGTCCCGGCACCGGCCCCGGCCCCGGTCGGCCACCACGCCCCGCCCGCGGCCGATCACGGCTCGCCGCCACCGGACGCGGAGAACCTCCTCACCCGCGCCGGGGACGTTCTGCGGCCCGCCCTCTCCCTCTACCTGGACCTGCACGCGCATCCGGAACCGTCCGGACAGGAGGCCCGCACCGCGGACCGCTTCGCCGAGCGACTCGCGGCGGCGGGCTGCGACATCACCCACGGGGTGGGCGGCCACGGCGTCGTCGGCGTGCTCCGCAACGGGGACGGACCCCGCGTCTGGCTGCGGGCGGAGCTCGACGCGCTCCCGATCCGCGAGCGGACCGGGCTGCCCTACGCCAGCCGCACCGACGCCATGCACGCGTGCGGCCACGACCTGCACCTGGCCGCGGCGGCCGGGGCCGCGGACCTGCTCGCCCGCCTGTCCGACCGGTGGCGGGGCACCCTGCTGGTGGTGGGACAGCCGGCCGAGGAGACGCTCGGCGGGGCCGAGGCCATGCTGCGCGACGGACTGTACGAACGGTTCGGCAGACCCGGCGTCGTCCTCGCCCAGCATGCCGCGCCACTGCCCTCCGGCACGGTCGCGCACGCGGCGGAAGGGACACCGATGGCGGCGGCCGCCGCGGTGCTCGACGTGGTGCTGCACGGACAGGGCGGTCACGCCGCCACCCCGCACCTGGCGGTGGATCCGGTCGTCGCCGCGGCCGCCGTCGTCACCCGGCTCCAGAACATCGTCGCCCGCGAGACCGCGCCCGCCGACCAGGTGACGCTGACCGTGGGCACGCTGCGGGCCGGAACGGCCGCCAACGTCATACCGGACAGCGCCGCGCTCGGCATCGGGGTCCGCGCGTCGAGCGAGGCGTCCCTCGACCGGGCGCTGGCCGCGGTGCGCCGCATCGTCCTCGCCGAGGGCGCCGCCGCGGGCGCCCCCCGAGAACCCGAGGTGACCGTCACCTCCCGCTCGGCGGCCCTGCGGTGCGACCCGCACACCACCGACTCGATACGGCGTGCCCACACCCGACTCCTGGGGCCCGGGCGGGTCCTGCCCTGGCCGGGATCGATGGCCACGGAGGACTTCCCGCTGTTCGGGGACGCCGGAGCCGGTGTCCACGGGCAGCACGGGGTCCCGCTGGTCTACTGGATGCTGGGCGTGGTGGGCGCGGACGAATGGCGCCGGGCAACGGCCGACGGCTCCGAAGCCTCACCACCACCGGCTCCGAACCACTCCCCGTACTTCGCCCCTCACATCGGCAGCGCCCTGCGCCCCGCGATCGCCGCGCTGACAAGTGCGGCACTCGACCGGTTCGCCGCCGTGTGAGAGACCGGCGCCCAGGATCCGGATTCCCGCCCGAGGAACCGAGCCAGTCCCGGCACACTCCGGCTCCAGCGCCGCCGACAGAGGACTTCGCGATCTTCCTTTTCCCTTGTTTCCGCTGGTGACACGCTTCGGTAGAGTGTGTGGACGCCGGTTCAGAAAGGTTGCCCGTTGGCGGAGAAGACGGCCCGCGTGTCACGCGCCGAGCAGAAGCGCCGCACACGTGCCGCGTTGATCTACGCCGCGCGCGGCCTGTTCGTGGCGCAGGGTTACACGGCGACGACCGCGGACGCCGTCGCGCGTGCGGCGCACGTCTCACGGGCCACGTTCTACCTGCACTTCCGCTCCAAAGCGGAGATCGTCGTCGAGCTCATGCGCGATATCGAGCCAGAGGTGGTCGCGTCCTACGAACAGCTCTCCCTGACCGATCCCACACCCTCCGCCACCGAGCAGTGGCTGCGGGAGCACGCCGCCCTGTGGCGTCGGCACCGCATGGAGTTCACCGCCATGGAACAGGCGCTGGCGAACGAGGAGGCCGTGGCCGAGGAGTGGTTCGCCCTGTACGGCCGGCTGGCTGACGCGATGGCGGCCGTGACCGGCCGGCTCACCACACAGGGGTTGACGGCGGAGCGGGCCCGGGCGCGGGTCATCGCATTGGTGATGACGATCGAGCGTGCGTTCTACTTCAGCGTCGTGCGTGATCGTCCCGCATTCTTCGAGGCGATCATCCTGGAAATCTCCGACGCCCTCGCGCACGCCCTGCGAGGAAATCCGGCCTACCCGGCCTGAGCTGCGCCGCCCGCGTCCACGCAGCCCCGCAAGGACTGGGGATGAGTGGACTCCTGTCCATTCAATGAATCCGGAGAACCTGCTCCGGCACCAGCCGCCTTGACGCCCGACGCGCCTTCGCCCGAGCGGCGTCCACCCTGCCCGGACCGTGCGATCCGCGATGCGTGCGACACTCGCCATACAGACTTTTGCTAGACACATGTCTCGTGAATGTGGGAGCCTCGTCACACGTTGATCCCCCGATGTTCGTGCCCGGGGAGTCCAGGAGGAACGATGAAGTTCGCCAATCACGTCGCGTTCGTCACCGGAGCGGCATCCGGCATGGGTCTCGCGGTGGCTCGCGCGTTCCACGAGGAAGGTGCCGTCGTCTACGGCGCCGACATCTCCGCCGAAGCCCTGGAGAATGCCTTCAAGGGCTTGGAACGGGCGGTGCCGCTCGCCTTCGACATCGCCGACAGCGGGGCCGTCGGCGAGGCGTTCGCCAGGGTCGAGGCGGACCACGGCCGCCTCGACACCCTCGTCAACGCGGCCGGGGTCAACGCCCCGAACCGCGCCGCTCTGGAAGCGCTCAACGAGGAGAACTACAGGGGCTTCCTCGCGATGAAGCAGGGGCGCCGCCATGACCCGGAGTTCATCGAGCACGTCACGGACGAGGACTTCGACCGCGTCCTGAAGATCAATCTCTACGGCACCTTCTACACGATGCGCGCCGCGACCCCGCTGCTGAAGAAGAACGGCGGCGGCGCCATCGTCAACTTCTCCTCGGCCGCGGCGCTGATGGGTGTGGCCATGCCGCCCTACTACCCGGCCTCGAAGGCCGCCGTCCTCGGACTCACCCGCGAGAGCGCGGTCGAGCTCGCCCCGTTCGGCGTTCGCGTCAACGCCCTCGCCCCGGGCGCCATCGACACCCCGCTCTTCCGGCAGAGCGACGACGAGTTCATCGACTTCCTCGTCGGTCTCCAGCCGATCCGCCGCACCGCCACGCCCGAGGAGATCGCCAAGACGGTCCTGTTCCTCGCCGGCGAGGACGGCTCGTACTACACCGGCCAGACGATCTCGCCCTCGGGCGGGCTCGTGATGCAGTGAAGGGGTGGTGACCATGACCTCAGACACCTCCACCACCGTCCCCGTCGCACGGGACGCCGGTCCGGACGTCGTCTCCCGGGCCGACATCGACCGGACCGCACTCGACCGGCTCGTCGCCGAGATCACGAGCGACATCGCGGCCGGCACCTACGACGGCGCGCACCTGATCCTCGCCCGTGGCGGGGACGTCGTCGTGGACACCACGCTCGGCTGGCACGAGCGTGCCACCGGCCGCGAGTTGCGGCCCGATGCCGTGTTCCGCGTGCTGTCGCTGACCAAGGCGTTCACCAACGCGATGGCGCTGCGGGCGATCGGCGAGGGCAGGCTGGCCCTTTCCACCCGCGTCGTGGACCTGATCCCGGAGTTCCTCGGAACCGACCCGTTCCACATGCTCCGCAAGGACAAGATCAACCTCGTCCACCTGCTCACCCACCGCTCCGGCATGCCGCCGACCCCGAACCCGGGGCTCGGACCGGACCGCTTCGGCGTCCTCGCGGACGTCGTCCAGGCCCTGTCCACGGTGGACGTGCTGTTCGAACCCGGCACCAACCTCAACTACGCGCCGGCGATCAACCACGCGCTCATGGGCGAGATGGTGCGCCGCGCCTACGGTGCCACGTCGTTCCGTGACCTGGCCCGAGAGCTGATCTTCGATCCGCTGGGCATGGACGAGACCTCGTTCGGCCTTCCGGCGGCGCTCAAGGACCGGGCCGTGCCGCTCAAGGCGTACCTGCCCGAGGGCGGGTTCCTGCAGCCGAGCGACATCGAGTGCCTCAACGACCACATCACCGAGGACGCGGAGATGCCGTGGGTGGGCTCCGTCTCCACGGCCCGCGACGTCTTCACGTTCGCCGAGACGATCCGCCGTCGCGGCCTGCACGACGGGCAGTGGGTGCTGGCTCCGTCGATCGTCGACCAGGCCACCACCCTGCAGACCGGCGACATGCCGAACGACCTGTACGCGCAGATGGCGGCCGCCCGCGGCTGGGAGATACCCCGCGGCAACTTCGGCCTCGGCTTCTCGCTCTCCGGCACGGGCACCGCGCCCAGCTTCTTCGGCCCCTTCACCTCGCCGCGCACGCACGGGAACTACGGCGCCGGATCGTCGCTGTTCTGGGTCGACCCCGAGCGCGACCTCACCTTCGTGTTCCTGTCCGCCGGAGTCATGGAGGAGAGCGAGAACGTCGCCCGCTTCCAGAAGCTGTCGACCATGGCCGTGGCCGCGGCCCTGTAAGGAAAGGAGCCGACGATGACCGAGACCGTGACACCGCCCGCCGCCGGCCGCTGCCCCGTCGCGCACGGCTTCGACGCCATGAGCGACGACTACTACCGCGATCCGTCGACGCACTTCGCCAAGGTGCGCGACGAGCACCCGGTGTTCTGGTACCCGTGGCTCAACGCATGGGTGGTCACCGGGCGCGAGGACGTCCTTCGCGTACTGGCCGACTGGAAGGAGTTCTCCTCCTCCGGCAACACCGCGACGATCGAGGTCCCGGAGAAGCACCGCGACGTCGTCCCGCAGGGCCTGATGTCCGAGATGATCGTGGGCACGGATCCCGATCTGCACACCGTCCACCGCAACGCGGCGCTGCGCGGATTCACCCAGGACCGCATGGAGGCGCTGCGCCCGCAGATCGAGGAGCGCGCCCACCGCATCCTCGACAAGATCGAGACGCAGGGCTCGGCCGACCTCATGGAGGAGTACTGCCTGGAGCTGACCACCCAGACCCTCCTGGCCCACCTGGGCCTGGGCTGGGAGCACGACGCCATGATGCGCCAACTGCGCGGCGACATGGGCCGGGTGCTCTCCTCCGCCCAGGAGGAGATGCCGGCGGAGATCTTCGACGAGGTGTGGGAGCGGTTCGCGTCGTCCTTCGCACGGCTGCAGGCCGTGGTCGCCGAGCGCCGCGAGAACCCCGGCGACGACTTCATCAGCGACATGGCGACGCAGCGGACCAAGGACGGCGCGTACGTCCTGACCGTTCCGCAAGTGGCTCTGCATGTGTGCGAGTTCGCTCTCGCCGGTGCCGACACCACCGCCCAGGCGATGGCGAACGCCGTGCTGTTCCTCGGTGACAGGGCGCACTTCATCGAGGAGGCGCTGGAGGACCCGGCGCTGTGGGCCAACGTCTTCGAGGAGACCGTGCGCCGCCGCCCGTCGTCGCCCTTCGCCTCCCGCAAGGCGATGCGCGACATGGAGATCTCCGGCGTGAGGATCTCGAAGGGCGAAATGATCTGGGTCTCGCTGGCGAGTGCCAACACCGACCCCGCCCACGTCGAGCGTCCCTTCGAGTTCGACATCCACCGCGAGGACCCCACCGACCACCTGGCCTTCACCGCCGGCCGGCACACCTGTCTCGGCCAGGCGCTGGCCCGTGTCCAGGGCGCGACGGGACTCAGGGTGCTCTTCGAGCGGCTGCCCTCCCTGCGCCCGGCCGACGAGGTCCCGCTCGACTTCGCCAGGATGGCGCTGCTGCCGGTGCGTCTGTCCCTGCCCGTGGTGTGGGACGTCGCCGACGTCGAGCGTCAGAAGAAGCGCGTCAAGCGGGAGATGGACCTCGTCCTGACCGGCAAGGAGAAGGCGGCCGACGGTGTCGTCGCGCTGCGCTTCGCCCACCCGGACGGCGATGCACTGCCGGACTGGGAACCCGGCGCGCACGTCGACGTCCGCGTGCCGGTGGACGGCGGCGTCCTGGTGCGGCAGTACTCCCTGTCGTCGTCGCCGTCGAAGCCGCAGGAGTGGCGGCTGGGCGTCCTGCGCGAGGCCGACGGGCGGGGCGGCTCGCGGGCGATCCACGACCGGTTCGAGGTCGGCGCGCGCGTCCGGCTGGGCTGGCCGCGCAACAACTTCAGGTTCGTGCCCTCCCCGCACTACGTCTTCGTCGCGGGCGGCATCGGCATCACCCCGATCCTCCCGATGATCGAGAAGGCCCAGGCCGAGGGCGCCGAGTGGGAGCTGCACTACGGCGGTCGCACCCGCTCGTCCATGGCGTTCCTCGACGAGCTGGAGAAGTACGGCGACCGGGTGAAGCCGGTCCCGCAGGACGAGTGCGGCCATCCGGACCTGCCGGGCGTCTTCGCCGCGGTCCGGACCGACACGCTCGTCTACGCGTGCGGTCCGGAGCCGCTGCTGAAGGCGCTCGAAGACGCCCTGGCGCACTGGCCGGCGGGCACGCTGCACACCGAGCGGTTCGCGCCCAGGAAGGTGGTGCGCGACGCGCCCGACGAGGCTTTCGAGGTGGAGTTCGCCCAGTCCGGTGTCCGGGCCCGGGTACCGGTGGGCAAGTCCGTCCTCCAGGTCGCCGAGGAGCACGGCATCACCGCGCTGTCCTCCTGCAAGGAAGGCACGTGCGGCACCTGCGAGACGCGGATCCTGCACGGCGCCGCCGACCACCGCGACTCGATCCTCACCCCCGCGGAGCAGGCCGCCGACGGCACGATGATGATCTGCGTGTCCCGCGCGGCCACAGGCTGCCCGCGCCTGGTCCTGGACGCCTGAGCCGGGATCAGGAACCCGACGGCACGGCGGACGGCGCCGGAACCCGGTGCGTCCGCTCCGGCTTCCCCGTCGTGCCGGCCGGGCGGGCGGCCTGTCGCCCGCCCTGGTCGCCGTGAGCCGGAACACCTGGGGCGACCGGCCTCGGCCATCGGCCCCGGTGCCGGGGCAGACCCCGGCCGGCACGGCACTCGCCCAGTTGGGCATCGCCTGGACGGAGGTGGTACCGACCGGGCAGGTCCAGCGGCCGAAGCGCTGCGCGGAACACACGTGCATCGGGGTCTTCCGGGACGCCTCGAAGGACCGCAGCCGGCGCCGGTGCTCCATGCGCGTGTGCGGCGACCGCACCAACTCCCGCCGGTACACGGCCCGCCGCCGGGCGATCACCGCCGGCTGACGGGCGATAACGGCATTCGACCGCGGTCAGTCGCTCGCCAGCGGGTTCGGCAGTGGCTGGTAGCGGGCGGCGGCGCCGTCGGCGCCCGTCCAGCGCAGCAGGAGGTTGGTCTTGCCGGGCAGGGTGTGTGAGGTGAGCAGGGTGGGGATCTCGGGCAGGGCGTGGCGGGCGAGTTCGCGGCGGACGGCGGGCCAGGGGTCCAGACCCGGGTGGCGTTCGGCGAGGGCGGCGGCGATCTCGCCGAGGTGGTTGACGACCAGGCAGTAGACCAGCCGCTCCCATCCGGCGGCCCGGGTGACGTCCGGCAGCAGCTTGACGCCCTCGGCGTCCCGGAACAGCGCCTGTACGGGGATGCCGGCGGCGTCCACGGCGACCAGGGAGTTCTGCAGGTGGGCCTCCAGGACGACGCCGTGCCGGGCGAAGACCCCGAGGGCCGGGGGCACGACCTGGCGCAGATACGCCTCCCACCACACCGCCGGGTCCGCCGGGCCGTCGAGCGGATTGCCGTCGAAGCCCTCGGCGAGCGCGGCGGTGAGCAGCGGGGTCGCGCCGGGCAGCACATGCCGGCCCAACCCGTCGCGGACGACGACCGCCAGCTCCTCGAAGGCGAAGGCCGCGGTGCGGTAGCCGCGGTCGCTCAGCCAGGCCGCCGGGCCGACCAGCCCGGCGAAGGCGGTCGTCACCGCCGTGTCCGTACGGCGCAGCCTCAGCAGGTCGTGCCGCCACAGCCGCCGTACGTCGTTGGTGATGCGCACGTCCAGGCTGAACTTCAGGAAGAGATCCGCACCGGGGACCTGGACTGTGCGGACCGCCGCCGTGGGCCACACCTCGGCGGCGGTCGTGCCCAGCCGCAGCAGCCGGCCGTCGGCGAAGGCCTCGGCGAGGTCGCGGCCGGCCAGGTCGAGCTGCCAGGGGTGGGCGGGCAGCAGGCGGTAGCCGGGCGGGGCCTGGCCGAGGGCGTCGAGCGCCGAGGTGTCGCCCTCCTCGGCGACCATGTCCTCGCGCACTCCGAGCAGCACCAGCGGAAAGCGGGCGTGCGCCTCGGGCGCGTACGGCAGCCAGGAGGCGACCGGGCCGCCGCCGCGCGCCTTGGGCGCCGGGTGGTACGGGTGGCCGGTGACGAGGGCCTGCTCGGACCGGATGTACGGGTCGCCGGGCACCGGCGCCCGGTCACGGGCGGCGAGCAGCGCCGCCACCGCGACCCGGCTGTCGATCATCTCGGCGGGCAGCTCGTCGTTGGACAGGCCCGTGTGCCGGCGCAGCTCCTCGGCCACGAGTTTGACCAGTTCCGTGTGCCCGATGCGCTGCCAGCCGTCCGCCACCCGGATCTCGGGCCCGGCGGGCCGCCGCCCGACGCCGACCCGGAGCAGCCGGCCCCCGCCCGGCAGCCGGTACACCCGCCGCCCGTCCGGATCCGGGTACGGCTGCGCCACCTCCCGGATCAGGCAGTTCAGCAGGGGCGCGGCCGCGTACGCGTCGGCGCGCTCCGCGACGTCGTCGCTGGGAGACGTGGGCTCCATGCGTTCCATTCGGTCGATACGTCCACACGGTGCGAGGGTGATCAGTATGTCGGCCCGGCGCGCGTTAGCGTGACGCCCGACCCGTACCGGAGGAGGCCGATCGTGCACCGTCCCCCCACCGCCGAGGCCGCGTTCGCCGATGAGCTGGCCACCGTACGTCCCGACCTCGTCTCACGGTACGCGGCACAACTGTGCGGCGCGCGGGCCGCCGTACTGACCCGGCTGTGGCGCGCGCTCGCCCACGAACCGCTGCCGTGGATCACCCGCCGGGACCGGGCGCGGGGCGGGCTGGTCCTGCGGCTCTCCGACGGCCGCGGGCTGCAGGGGCCGCCGGCCGACCCGTACGCCACCTCCGCGTACGTCACGGTCGTGCGCCTGGGCGAGACGGACTACGACGATCCGGCGCGCCTGATGACGGACCTCGCCGTGCCGCACGGCAGTGCCCTCGCCGCCGAACTGGCGCACAGTGCGGCCTCGTTGGCGTTGTCCCGGGCCGATCAGCCACCCGACGGCGAGGCTCACCCGAATGAGTGGCCGGTGGCGGACTGGCAGTGGGAGCAGCGGGTGGTCGACGGCCATCCCTTCCACCCCAACTGCCGTTCCCGGCCCGGTTTCTCGGTGGCCGAGCAGCTCGCGTACGGGCCCGAGCACCGGCCGTTGGTCGAGCTGGTCCTGCTGCCGATCCCGGTGCGGGAGTGCCTGGTGAGCGGGGAGTGGCCGAAGGACCTGCGGGACGGCGGCCGGCTGCTGATCCCCGTGCACCCCTGGCAGGCGGCGCACGTGCTCAAGCCGCCGTGCGGGGAGGGTGTGCTCACGGCGCGCCCACTCATGTCCCTGCGCACTCTGGCCGTGCCCGGCGGGCCGCATGTCAAGACCGCACTCACCGCCCGGCTGACGTCCTCGGTGCGGGACATCTCGGTCGG
The DNA here is from genome assembly GCF_054366325.1 of Streptomyces sp. JNUCC 63. NCBI lineage: Bacteria > Bacillati > Actinomycetota > Actinomycetes > Kitasatosporales > Streptomycetaceae > Streptomyces > Streptomyces sp. JNUCC 63. Next base: position 1,605,554 of record NZ_CM135963.1, read on the forward strand.
CTCGGTCGCCGCCTCCGCCGCTCTGTCGGCCTTCGCGGTGGACCTCGCGGCCCGCACGGACGGCCTGCTGCGCATCACCCGCACGCTGGGCGCGGCCGCCGCGGGCTCCCCCGACCTGGCGACCCTGTGGCGCGAGTCACCCCGGACGTACGTCTCGCCCGGTGAGTACGTACTGCCGGTGGCGGCGCTGCCCACCACCGGTCTGGCCGAATCCCCCGACTGGATGGCCGAGTTCACGCGCCTGGCGCTCACCGTGTGCCTGCGTCTGCTGGAGTGGGGCGTGGCCCTGGAGGCACACGGCCAGAACCTCCTGGTCGTGCTGTCCGAGTCGGGCGCACCACTGCGGCTCGTCTACCGGGACCTCGCCGACATCCGCGTGAGCCCCGCCCGGCTGGCCCGACACGGCATCCCGGTACCGGAGTTGCCCGCCCGCAACCTCACCGACGACCCGACCGCACTGCGCCGCAAGCTGTTCGGCTCGCTCGTGGCGGGGGCGCTGGCCGGTACGGCCGGGTCGTGGGCCGCGCTGCGGGCGGCGCTGGAAACGGCCGTACGGGACCTGCCGCGCACCCCGGATCTGACGGCACTGTGCGAACAGCCTCTGCCCACCAAGGCGTTGACGCTGATGCGGCTGTCCCCCGGGACGCCCGGCGACCAGTGGGCCGGGCTGCCCAACCCGCTCGTTTTGGCCCCCGGCCCGTCGGATCAATAAGATCCGCCGATGATCACAAGAAAACGGCTGGCGGCAGGAGTCTGTGCTCTGCTCGCCGCCCTGACGGCCGGGATGGCCTTCCCCGCCGGCGCGGTCGCCGACGAGACGGAGGGCCAGGACGCCCCGAAGGTCGAACTCGTCCTGGACGTCAGCGGTTCGATGCGTACGCGGGACATGGACGGCGGGTCGCGGATGGCCGCGGCCAAGCAGGCCTTCAACGAGGTACTCGACGCGACCCCGGAGGAGGTCCAGCTCGGCATCCGCACCCTGGGTGCCAACTACCCCGGCAACGACCGGAAGACGGGCTGCAAGGACACCGCGCAGCTCTACCCGGTCGGCCCGCTGAACCGCACCGAGGCCAAGGCGGCGGTGGCGACGCTGGCGCCGACCGGCTGGACCCCGATCGGGCCGGCGCTGCTGAAGGCGGCCGACGACCTCGACGGCGGCAACGGCCTGCGCCGGATCGTCCTGATCACCGACGGCGAGGACACCTGCCAGCCGCTGGACCCGTGCGAGGTGGCCCGCGAGATCGCGGCCAAGGGCATAGGCCTGACCATCGACACCCTCGGCCTGGTGCCGGACGCCAAGACCCGCGACCAGCTCATCTGCATCGCGGAGGCAACCGGCGGCACCTACACCTCCGTACAGCACAAGGAGGAACTCAGCGACCGTGTCGGCCAGTTGGTCGATCGGGCCGCCGACCCGGTGGTGACGCCGGTGGCCGCGGAGGGCGCGACCGAGTGCGCGAAGGCTCCGACGCTCAAGTCCGGCCTCTACACCGACCGTGAGGAGTTCGGGCAGCAGCGCTGGTACCGGGTGGACGTCGACCCGGGCCAGGAGCTGCGGGCCTCGGTGAGCGTGGCCGCCGACCGGGCCGTCGCCCCCGACTACGGGGTGCTGGTGCGCGCCGTGACCGAGCACGGACGGGAGATCGTACGCGGTGAGGCGGCGGGCAACGGCCGCACCGACGTGATCTCCTCGGGTCTGCGCTACCCGAAGCCCGAGAGCGACGACGAGAGCGCACCGGCCGAGACGGTGTGCCTGCAGATCACCAACTCCTTCTCGGCGGCCGCCGGGGTGAAGACCACGCCGGGTCTGCCGCTGGAGCTGACCGTCGACGTGGTGGACGGTCCGGGCAAGTCGAGCGACGTGGCCTCCTTCGGTCTCGGGCGCGGCTGGTGGCTGCTCGGCGCGCTGGTGCTGACCGGCTTCCTCGCGGGGCTCCTGTGGGGCTGGGTGTCGCGCTGGCGGGTCGCGGTCTGGAGGACGAACTGATGCGAATCACACGTGTGTTGGGCGCCGCTCTGCTGGCGCTCGGGCTGGCCGCGGGTCCCGCGGCGGCCGACTCCTCGCCGTCCGCGAGCCCGTCGGACGACGGCAACGCCCCCACCCAGGCGGGCACTTCGTTCCGTACGGCGACGGAGATCGAGCAGGGCCGGCAGGCCACCGCCGGCGGTTCCACCGGCGACTACATGTACTGGTCGTTCGCCGCGGACGCCGGGCAGCGCCCCGCCGTCAAGGCGACGGTGAAGCTGCCCGAGTCGCACGCCTCGCAGACCTGGCAGATCGACGTCTACGACGGTCTGCGGCGCCGCCAGTCCTGCCAGTACGGCGCCCAGACGCGCACCGCCGCGCAGGGCACGGCCTCCGTCGAGCTGGCCTGTGTGCTGCGCACGGTCCGCGCCTGGTCGGAGCCGTGGGCCAACGACCCGCTGCCGGGCACGTACTACATCCGGCTCACGGCGGTCGGCCTGCAGCCCTCCGACCTCGGTCTGCCGATCAGCGCCGAGGTGAGGGCCGACTCCAAGGACATCGGCGGCGCGGCGGCGGTCGACGGCTCGCTCGCGCAGCCGCTGACCCCGGGCATCGCGGTCAAGTCCGAGCAGTCGGGCAGCGACGGCGAGGACTCGAAGAAGCCGGCCGTCCTGTCGGGCATCGAGCCGGACGGCGGCTGGTCCTCCGGCTGGTGGTCCGACCGCTGGGTGTGGACCGGCATCGGCGGCGTACTGGCCGCGCTGGCGGGCATCGGCGGCTACGCCCTGACCCGCGGCTCGGGCCGCCCGTCACGGGTGCCGCCGGGCTACTGACGGCTCCTTGCTGCCCAGTTGGCCCGCCCCTGCGTTTCTCGGGGGCGGGCCTTCGACGTTCCGGCTCTCGGGTCGGACCTTGTCGGTGATCAGGCCCAGAAGTGCATCGGTCCGATTCTGTTCATCCCACAGGACGCCTTGAGCGAAGAAGTGGGCCGCTTCGATTCCTGTCCGGTCGTCGATGTGAGAGCGGTTCGGCTCGACCATCACTACTGTGCCGGAAGACTCGGCGTGCCCGGTATCGAATTTCCTCCCAGGACCCGGGCAGCACCGCGCGACATCGACTCCGTCCGACGAAGGGATACATCCCATGGAACTGGCCCAGACCGTGGCCCGGCTCGACCGGTGGCTGGAGGAGCACGCCCCGGGCGACTTCCGGCAACTCGCCCCGCCCGCCGAGCCCGCACTCATAACGGCTGTGACGGAGAACCGGTTCGAGCTGCATCCGGACATCCGGTCCTGGCTCGCGCTGCACGACGGCTCGGCCCTCGACCCCAGGCTCGCCGCGGGTGCCTTCGTGCCCACCGACTTCCCGCTCCTGGGGGCCGTCGACATGCGTAACGGACTGCGGGACATGGAGGAGGAGGTCGCCCGGGCCCAGGAGGAGGGCGAGGCCGAGTACGTCGTCGGCGTGATGGCGGACGTGCGCTGGCTGCCGGTGGCGCTGAACCACACCGGTGGACAGCTCGTGGTCGACCACCGGGAGGGCCCCGGTTTCGGCGCGGTCCTGGAACTGGACCCGTCCATCGACGTGAATGGAGTGAAGCGCTGGGACAGCCTGTCCCACCTCTTCGACTCGGTCCTGGACGCGCTGGTCCATGGCACCCCGGTCACCACGGCCAGCGGTGCGCGGAGCGTCCCACGCATCGAGGACACGGGGAACTCGCTGCCCCACGTCGTCTGGGACATCTACTACGGCTGACCGGTCGGGCATGACCGCGGGCCCGCACCGAGTTCGGTGCGGGCCCGCGGGTCGTGACCTGACTGTGGATCAACCCCACGTCCTGCGGCGCGTTGTTACGGCCGCGGGCGCACGATGCACACGTCCGTCAGGGTGCACCCCTCGACGTCGGGCACGTCCATGTAGAAGGCGTCCCCGTCAGCGACCCGGGCCTTCTTGTAGAACCCGGAGAGACCGGGACCGCGGCCGCCGTCCATGTTCTGATCGCCGGGCATGGTGGCACGCCCGCAGGGTTCGTTCCAGGTCGGCGGGTCGTAGTTGTCGTCGTCGAAAAGGCGCCAGGTCTTGTCCGGCAGTTGCTTGGCGTACAGCTGGGTGCACACGGCACCGCTGCGCACCGGCAGCCACTGAGCGCCGCTCTCCTGCGTCGCCGCGAACGGGAACTCGTCGCACTGGAGGCGGCCCTTCGAGTCCGGTGTGGCGTCGTTGTGCGGGACGAAGGCGCCCGCGCCGGTCTTCCGGCAGAGCGTGTTGCGGTTGTACTCCTGGGTAGCGGTGTCCGCCAGACGATGCATCGGCTTGCCCCGGGACCGGCTGCCCGGGTGGGTGGCCATCTCCTCACGCATCACCCAGTAGTAGGCGGCTGCGGCCGGGTACCGCTTGGTGTTGGTCTCCCAGGTGGGCACGTGCTTGCGGAAGACGCAGCCGGTGGAGTTGGGCACGTTGACGGAGTTGTCACACCTGACCTGCCCCCAGAACACCCAGCTCGGCTCCTTGGTCTTGACCGCCCCGGCGGCAGCGGGGCCCGCGGCGGTGAAGTCGAGGAAGGTGCCCCGGTCGAACTCCTCCGAGGTACCGGCGGTGGGCGTCTTCCAGGTGAAGGTGCGGGTGGCCGACACCCAGTGTGTGTCCACCCCGGGTGCCCATACCGTCGGACCGCTCCACGTCCCGTTGTACGTCACGTCGCAGTCCGGGGTGCAGACGGCGTCCCAGTAGCTCAGGGTCACCGGGCCCAGGTCGGCGTCGATGGACAGGGGGCCCATGAACAGCCTCTCCCGGAAGGAGCCCTTGTTCTCCAGGAGGATCTCCTCCCGCACCATGAACACGGCCGTGCCGATGGTCTTGCCGTTGTGCTCCCAGCGGACCAGCACGGCGAGCTTGTGGCAGCCCTCCCGGCGGGTGATCGTGTAGCCGGAGACATCGGCGTTGTCGCACCACGACACCAGCGGGGCGTCCAGGGCGGCGGCGCGGGCCAGCGACCGCTGCTGCTGAGGGGTGGCGTACTGGTCGATGTCCGGGTCGAGCGTGACGCACTGCCGGGTGCCCTGGTGATCGGTCTCCCGGCAGGTTTCCTTCGGCACGGCCGACCACAGGGAGGGGGAGACCACGCCGTCGGGGGAGGACTGCTTCTGCCGGTCGGTGTCCTCCCACTCGGGATCGGGGGCGTTCTCGTCGGCGTCCGGGATGATGATCTCGGGGGTGGTGCTCCAGTCGCCCGGCTCGAAGGCGACGGCGTCGAAGGCGACGTCCTTGTCGCCAGTACCGTCGGCGGTGATCGTGCTGAGCTTGACCTCCGGCGTGATGCCCTTCGTACGGTACGCGCCCAGGTTCACCCAACGGTTGCCGTTGCCCGGCTGGGAGACGGTCTTCGTGGACCAGCCGTTCTTGGTCTTGATCTGGTATTCGGCCTGGGTGGTCTGGGCACCGTGGTCGGGCAGGTGGACCCAGACGCGTGCGTCCTTGTCGAGGGTCCGGCCCAGCTTCCAGTCGCCGGTGATCTTCAGTCGGTTGCCCTTGGCGTCGTCCTTGCGGGTGTGACCGAACCAGAAGTGGCCGCCGAAGCCGGCGCCGAGCTGGTGGAGGTCGACTTTGGAGGGGTAGACGCTCTCGCTGCCGTTGTTGCCGAACTCGAAGGAGAACGTGCCGCTGTTGGTCCAGCCACTGTTGTCGCAGCCGGGCCGGTGGACGGCGGTGCCCTGGGGCACGTCGTCGACGATCAGCGCACCGGATGGCAGACCAGTGGTGGTGCAGACGGGCGGGTAGGCGGTGCCATCGGCTTCCTCACCCATGCTGGTGGAGAACCGGATGAACTCGTAGCCGCAGGTGTCGACGCAGTCGGGCTTCCAGGTGACCGGCTCGTGCCACCAGCACATGAAGTCCTCGCGTCCGCACGGGCCCGAGGACCCGTTGTCGTTGGTGGCGCCGTCGGAGATGCGGCCGGGGAAGCAGTCGTTGGACGTCGGTACACAGAACGCGTCCTCGGGTGCCTTGAGGCGCGCGCGGTTGTAGAAGGCGCTGCCCTTGGTGGAGACACTCTCGCCGGTGCCGTTCCAAGTGGCGGGACGGAACGCCGGCACCATCACGCCGGGGGACTCGAGGAAGGACGGCGGGTGGGCGGCGAAGCCCAGCACCTTTTCCTGGTAGGGCCAGTTCTGTGGGCGGGCTGCCGCGCTGGCGTCCTCACCGCCGGCGGCGTTCTCCATGAACGGCAGTCGGCCGGCGTCCCACTCGGGATTGGCGGGGTTGTTGGCCCAGCCCAGACCCCAGGGTGAGCCGTCACCCTTGTTCGGGTGGAAGCCGGAGTTGTATGCCCACACCGCGAAGTACCAGTTCTCAGGACGGCCGGTGGTGCCGTGGTTGGCGATCAGGCCGGCGGCCCTGGTCTCGTTCCACTTGGAGACCAGGATCTGCAGACCCGCGGCGATGTTGGCCGTGTAGTCGAGCGCCGCGGCCCGTTGCTTCTGGTAGTCCCACGCGGCGCCGCCGTGACCGTCCTCGCGGCCGGCCAGTCGCATGTGGTCGGTGACCTGTGTGATGCCGTAACCGCAGTCGGCTTTGGCGAAGTCGATGTCCCAGTCGTTGGAACTGTCGCCGTCGTAGAGGTTGATGCCGTAGTAGTTGCCGATCAGCGGGTTCGCGGTGACCCCGGGCACGGCCTCGCGGCCGGCCTGCCACATGTTCGACTCCTGCGTGGTCACACCGAGCATGACCTGCGCCATGGCCCGGCCGCCGCCCTCCAGGGCGGGGTTCAGGAAGAGGCTCTGCGGCGAGTAGGCCGGCATGCCGAGGTTCTTCCAGTTGGCAGGCCGGGAGATGTGGGTGTTCAGATAGCCTTGAACCGCTTGGTCGACGGCCCACTCCACCTGTCGGGGCTTGGGCTGCATTGCCTGGTTGCCCGGGTCGTTGCGTGGCACCGAGCAGGTCCGTTCGTCCTCCACCGGGTCGCTCGGGGAGCTTGCCACGGTCGCGGCACGATTGACAGTACCGCTTTTGACGGCCTTGCCGTTCCGGTTGCCTGCGGAGGCGTGCAGGCCGGGAGACAGCGCGCGTCCCTGATCGGCGTGGCGCGAGGAGACCTTCGAGGTGATGACTCGCAGGGTGCGAGTCCGGTTGGAGTCCCGGACCGTCAGATCGAGGTCGACGGGTCGGGCCGTGCCGCTCTCACCGGGCTGGAGCAGTGTGCCCTTGCCGTCGGCCCACCGCTGGTGGGAGACGAGCGTCACGCCGAGCGTGGACACCTGGGCGTCTTTGCCGGCCTTCGGTATGCGGCCCACGCCGGCCGGGGCCGCGTTCCGAGGGGCCTTGCTGGGGCCCGTCACATAGACGGTGTCGCTGCTGCGGGTCACGCCGAGTTGGGTGAGCGGGCCATCGGCCACGGTGACCGGGCGGGCCTTCGCCGCGTCCGGCCGATTCAGCGCCGGGGCGCTCAGGTGCCGGGCAGTGGCGGTGGTGCCCCGGTGGTCGAGGTAGAGCAGGCCGCCGTGAGCGTCCGGGGTGAGGCGGAAGGGGACGCCGTCGGTGCGGGCGACGACGGTGGCGCGACCGGTCGTGTCGAGCGAGATCACCTGGGCGCCGCGGGCGGCGAGGGTGGTGCTGCCCGGACCGGGGACGGCTGAGGTGACCTGGCCCTTCACCAAGGTGGGCGGGCCGGTTCGCCCGGTGCGGGTGTCCAGGCGCAGCAACCGGGTGCCGGGCCGCTCGTCGGTGCCGGACTGGGTGAGCACGGCGGTGTCGCCGTTTCCGCAGCCGGGGTTGTAGTACGAGAGCGAGGACAGTACGGGTAGTTTGCGCACCGCGCCGGAGGTCAGGTTGACCACGGCGGTGAAGCCGCCGCGGGCCATCAACTCCTGCTTGTTGGTGAAAGTGCGCGGCGCGTAGACGACGACGGCGTGGCGGCCGGAATCGGTCACGCAGGCGTTGCCGATCCATGCGTCTGCGTCGAAGCCGGGCTCGGCGAGTGTGGCCAGGTTCTTCCACGCGTAACCGGATGAGCCGGACGCGGTCAGCAGGTGGAAGCCGTCGGCATCCCCGCTGGTCGTCCAGGCGACGTCCTGCGAGGACTGCCACCGCTCCCCGAGAAACGCGGAACGCTCGGCCGCAGGAACGGAAGTGGGGTGCGATGACGGAGGTGGCGCGGATAAGGCGGGTGGGGCCGAAGGCTCGGACGCCCCCGCAGATGTTGTGGAGAGGACCCCGCTCAGCATCACGGCGGCCGTGAGGGCCGCCCATGATGCCCGGGGTCTGAACAGACGATAACGCACGGCATACTCCAAGGACATGGGCCGGCCCGCCATCGCAGGGCGGGCCCGCCGGGCGTGGGCAGGACGCAGGCACCCGTGTACCGGGCACACGGGTGTGGAGCTGTTCGAACGGACGGGGTGACAACAGGAAGAGCGGACCCGGGAACCGGCAGGGAGGCCGCGCATGGCGGGCTCCCGGGGCTCACCGGGTCAGGGCGCCGGTCGGACGAGGCCCGGAGCCGGGTTGGCCGCAGAGACGGTGGCGATACGGGCGGCTGTGGCTGTCATGGACTTCTCCTGAAGACGAGTCGGCCCCGTGCATGCGACAGCAGGGCCCGGGCCGACGGTGAGTGGACCAGTCGTCTCGGGAATTGTTCGACCCACCGGCGCGGTATATCGCGGTACCTGTCTGCCCGCCGTGTGGGTCTGCCGACTTTGGCAGGCGCGCCGTGATGGGCGTGGTACACCGCATGTCGCCTCTCCCTCCCCGTGGACCGCCCCAGGCGGGGGCGGTGGACGCCCTGGCCCCCGGCACCCGCGCTGATCTTAGTTCTCTACCAATGGGTTAACCAGGAAAAAATATGTTGAGCATTTGCGGGTTTGCCTGAATAAGAGAGGTTGATACGTGTGGCATTTATGCGGAAATGACAAAAGATTGGCCGAGATTGTTTGCGTATTTTTCTTCGCTCATTGACGATGCAGGGCACTCAATGGCGCGATGCCGGCGAGCGGGGTGTGCGGGTGTGTCGAGGCGGGTGGGCGGTCTGTGTGCGTGTGTGTGCCCGGTTGGCGCCCACATCCGGCGCTCCGCAACGTGGGCGATGACCACCTCGGCCACCTTGGCGAGCGGCCAGCGGCGTACGGAGATGTCCTTGCAGCGCAGCCGTACCGCTTCGGGCGCCGAGGGAAGCGAGCTGGTCTTGCCGTCCGCGAGCTCCCCGATGCAGGGGGCGGCGCCCGAAGCGCGACGTACGGTCAGGCTGAAATCGCCCTGCCTCGATACCCCCTTGACGTGGACTCTTCATCTAACTGATGATCAATCTCCCCTCCCCGGGGGCGAGTCCATGACTGAACGGCACGGGAGGTACGGCGACACCATGAGACGGTTCCTGATGAAGGCCGCGACGATCACGGCCGCTGCGATGTCAGCCACACTCATTCCGCTGGCGGGCACCTCGTACGCGGCCGCCAGCTGTAACGGCACTTACTGCGACAACCTCGGCCCGGTGACGTACGGCTGCGACGGCGACGCCGTCACGAAGAAGTCCGTCAGTGACGGCGTCAGCACGGCCGAACTGCGCTGGTCCGCCAAGTGCCTGGCAGCCTGGGTTCGGGTCAAGAACCCGACCGGCGGCTACTGGTGGAACCACTACGGCCACATCGAGAAGCACAACGGCGCCGGGGGCCCGCTCGTGCGCAGCTTGTCCGTCAACATTCCCAATCCGGGCAGCGACTGGTCCAACATGCTCGGAGGTAGCACCTACTACTACCGTGTCTGCATCAGTGACCAGGGCACCAACGACATCTACTGCAGCGGTTACTTCTAATCGGCCCCGGCACACCGCAGGAGTCGCCCGGATCTCCAGCTGAATTGATCTGAGACGCCTTCTGCTTACCGCTCAGCAGGATTGATCACCCGGACACTCTTGTTCGGGTGATCTCACGGTTGCTCGCGCAGCCACGCGACCAGGGTCTGGGCGGGGCGGTCAGGCAGGGCGTCGATCCGCTCGTCGGTCTCGGCGTCGATGATCACGGTGGCGTAGCGGTGCCGGCGCCTGAGGGCGAAGTCGTCGATGCTGAGCACGCGCGGGACGCGCGGCGGCGGTACCGCCCTGCGCATGAGCATGCGCAGGGCGGTCGAGCGGGAGATCGCGCAAGCCGGCACGCGGGAGATGCGGGCGCCCGCTCGGCCCGCTAACTCCTTTACCACAGAGGTAAGTTGGTCGGCCAAGTCGCTGGTGCGACGCTGGTAACGCTCCACGACGCCGGGCACCTGCTCGCGAAACGTCTGCCGCGGACAGCCGAGCACCGGGCACACCAGTCGCCGCAACATCACCGAGACGACGACCCGTCGTCCGCCCATCGGCACGTCCGCGACCCTCCGCCCGTGGAACCCGTGCCCTCGCCCTGTCGGCGTCCCGCATACGGGGCACGGCACCGGATCATCCCGGGTCCGCGCCGACACCCGGACAGGTCACCCTCGTCCGCCACACCCTCGACGAGCAGCGCCGATAACCCCGAAAACACCACGCCTACAAGCTCATTGCACGAAAGACGACCGCATTACGTCGGCTCCCCGTTGGCCTCGTCGTAAGCCGCGCGCGACTGGGCGATGTACACCCGGTTGCGCTCGGCCCAGTCCGTCAGCCGTTGCAGGGTCTCGTGCAACTCACGAGCGACGGGGGTCAGCTCGTACTCGACCTTCGGCGGCACCGTCGGGTACACCGTGCGCGTGACGAGCCCGTCGCGCTCCAGGTTGCGCAGGGTGAGGGTCAGCATGCGACGGCTGATGCCCTCGATGCCGCGTTCGAGTTCGGTGAAGCGGATGGGGCCGTGAGCGGCGGCGACGAGGATCTGCACGCTCCATTTTCCGGCGACCCTGTCAAGAACTTCGCGGACCGGGCACGCGTGCGCGTTCACGGCCTGGACGGTAACACCGGTGTTCCTCTGGGACATCGAAGTGCCTCCTTATGCCGCACCCCATGGTCACTCACGATGTACTCCGTTACACATCGTGCACCTGGGGTGCCCTTGCAGAATAAGGAGGCCAGAAGGCCATGTCGACCGCGGTTACCTCACCGACGCACACGCCGCCGCACCGCACGTACTCCCGCTGGGCGTCCTTGACCGTCCTGTGCGCGGGCACGCTGATGACGATTCTGGACGGCAACATCGTCACCGTGGCGATGCCCGCGATCCAGAACGACCTGGGGTTCAGCGGGCCGGGGCTGGCCTGGGTGGTCAACGCGTATCTGATCCCGTTCGGCGGGCTGCTCCTGCTGGTCGGCCGGCTCGGGGATCTGGTGGGCCGCAAGCGCATGTTCGTCTCCGGGCTCGCCGTGTTCACGGCGGCTTCGGTGCTGTGCGGGATCGCCACCAGCCAGAGCGTGCTGATCGCGGCACGGGCCGTGCAGGGCGTGGGCGGGGCGATGACCTCGGCCGTCGTCCTCGGCATGCTCGTCACGCTCTTTCCCGAGCCACGTGAACGGGCCCGGGCCATCGCGGCGTTCAGCGCGGTGGGCGCGGCGGGCGGTGCACTCGGCACGTTCCTCGGCGGAGCGCTGACGCAGACCCTTGGCTGGCACTGGATCTTTCTGATCAACCTGCCGATCGGCGTCGCCGCCTGGCTCGCGGCGGTCCGGGTGCTCGCGCCGGAGACCGGAGCCGGACCGGGTCACGGCGCCGACGTCCCCGGGGCGGCCCTGGTCACCGGTGCGCTCATGCTCACGGTTTACGTCATCGTCGGCTCAGGCGACCGGGACCTGACCTCGACCGTGCTTCTGGCGGCGCTCGCCCTGACGTTCTTCGCGGCATTCACTCTCCGGCAGGCATGGGCGGCACGTCCGCTGCTGCGACTGCGGCTGCTGCGCTCCCGGCTGCTGAGCGGCGCGAACGCCGTACAGATCCTCATGATCGGCACCATGTACGGCTTCCAGTTCATCGGCGCGCTCTACCTCCAGCGTGTCCTGGGCTACGGCGAGTTGGCAACCGGCATGGCCTTCCTGCCGGCTCCGGTGGCGATCGGGGTACTGATGCTGGGCCTGTCGGCGCGGCTCGTCGGCCGGTTCGGCGCGTACCGGGTATTGCTGACCGGGTTGGTGCTGATCACCGGCGGGATGGCGCTGCTGAGCCGGGCGCCGGCCAACGGCTCATATGTCACCGACGTGCTACCGCCGTTGCTGCTGCTCGCCACGGGGTTCGCGGCCGCGATGCCCGCGCTGACCGGACTCGCCATGGCGGGGGCCGCGCAGGAGGAGGCCGGCCTGGCCTCCGGTCTCTTCAACACCACACAGGTGGTGGGTGGTTCGCTGGGACTGGCGGTACTGTCCACGCTCGCCGCCACCCGCACCGACACCCTGTTCGGCCACGGCGCGGAGCTGATCACAGCCACGGCAGAGGGCTACCAGCTGGCGTTCCGGGTGGCGACGGCTTTCGCGGCGGGCGCGCTGGTGCTGGCAGCGGTCGTGCTGCGGGCCCGGCGCGACTGAGGTCGGCAACCGTGGTGGTGCGCTGGACGCGGGGGCACAGGTTTCTCTCTACTGCGATGCGCCGGGGTCCTGCGCGGTTTCCCAGCGGAAGGAGGCGAGGGTGACGTGTTCCTCGTCCGGTCCGGCGTCGCCGTCCTCGTGGTCACCGCTCCGCCGGCGGCGGGCCAGGTGTCCGAGGGCGACGATCCCGCTGAGCAGCAGCCCGATCAGGCAGACCAGGCCGAGTGCGAGTCCGGCCGTGACCAGCAGGCCGAGTCCGGCCAGGTGCACCATGATGTCGCCCAGGTCCATGCATCCACACGCCAGCATGCCGCTACGTTCCCCGCGCACGGCGCGGCCGTAGTGCCGCGTGGCGGATCCGTGCTCCGAAAGTGCCTGTTCCGCGATGTGCGCGCAGGAGCTGTGGGCGCGTGGGTCCGCCGGGTCCTGGGCCGTGGGCTCGTAACCTGTGACGTATGGGTGATCTTTTTCTGGTCCGGCACGGGGAGACCGAGTGGTCGCGGTCCGGGCGGCACACCGGGTGCACGGACGTGCCGCTGACCGAGCGCGGCCGGGAGGAGGCGCGGCGGCTGGCGCCGTTGATCCGGTCGCACCGGATCGGGGCGGCGTTCGTCAGTCCGTTGCAGCGGGCGCGGGAGACGGCCGAGCTGATCGGGGTCCACGACGCCCGGGTCGACGCGGATCTGCGGGAGTGGGACTACGGCGGGTACGAGGGCGTCACGACTCCCGAGATCCAGCGCACCCGGCCCGGCTGGTTCCTGTTCACCGACGGGGTGACGCCGGGGCCGCCGGAGCATCCCGGGGAGACCGTGGAGCAGGTCGGGGAGCGGGCCGACCGGATGCTGGCCAAGGTGGACGCCGCGTTCGCCAACACCGAGGGCGTCGTGCTCCTGGTGGCGCACGGGCATTTCCTGCGGGTGCTCACGGCCCGGTGGCTCGGGCTGGCACCGTCGTCAGGTGCGCTGTTCCAGCTGGCCACGGGGACGGTGTGCCGGCTGGGCACCGAGCACGGACGTCCGGTGATCGCGGGGTGGAACATCCGGCCGACCCCCTCGCCGTGAGCGGTGTCGGGCTCGTTGTCAGACCCGGGTCGTACTCTTCGAACGAGCTGGTCCGAACTGATCGACGACTTGGGGAGGGGTACGCCGTGACACGACCGCCGACCGCCGCGCAGCGCCGCGTCATCGACGCCGCCGACCCCGTGACCGGGCGGCTCAGGGGGACGGAGGCACAGCTCACCGCCCTGGTGAAGCGGGGGCTCGCGTTCCGGCACCCGCGCCCGCCGCACGACCACTTCCTGACCCCGGCGGGGCATCGAATACGGGAGACCGAGGAGGAGACCGAGGCTTCCGCAGCCGGAGATGCGTCCCCCGTCAGCGGTGTGTTCTCCGCTCGCGTCGGCGGTGAGGAAGAGGCGTACGACCGTTCCGCGCGGGGGCGCGAGGTGCACAGCGCCTGGCAGGGGCTGCTGGAGCTGCGCCGGATGACCAATCCGGACGGTGCCACCGACCGGCCGTGCGGCTGGGAGCGTGCGCATCTGGTGCGGGCAGCCGCGCTCGCCCTCGAGGCGGCGGGGCAGCAGCCGGAAGGACCGGACTCGGGCGGCTACCGGGTCCGCGCGACCCCGCAGCCGGAGGCGGTCGCCGTGTACGGGCCGGACGGCGCGGCGCTGCGGGCGTGCGCGGCCACGCTGGAGCGGGCGGGCTGGCAGGTCGGGGAGTACACGGAGCCACGGACGAGGGTCCGGTATCTGCTGGCGTCACCGCGCAGGGTGTGAGGGACATGCCAACATCGGTGATGCGAGTGACGTGGGAGAAGGGGATGCCGTGAGTGAGCCGTTTTCCGTCCGGGTGACCGTCCGCGGATACGAGACCGATGTGCAGGGGCACCTCAACCAGGCCGTGTACCTCAACTACGCGGAGCACGCCCGCTGGTCGTTGCTGCAGGCGGCCGGGATCAGTCAGGCAGGGCTGATCGCTCGGGGCGTGGGGCCGGTGGCGCTGGAGACGACCGTCCAGTACCGGCGGGAGCTGCTGGCCGGCGACGAGGTCGACGTGACCTGTGCCTTCGAGTGGGGCGGCGGGAAGACGTTCCGAATGCGGCAGACCATACGCAAGACCGACGGCACTGTGGCGGCCGAGCTCACGGGAGTCGGCGGGCTGCTGGACCTCACGGCGCGGAAGCTGGTCGCGCATCCCGAGGAGTACTTCAAGGAGTTGGCGTCGGATCCCAGCCTCTTCGGACTCTGAATTGAACGGCCGGGCGGCGGTCGTGCCGCGCCCCCGGCGGGGCTGAGGTCACCGGTGCGCGGCCGCCGGGAATTCGGTCGCGCACCGTCTCGGTCACCTGCGATGCTGCTGCCCCATGGCCAGACGACGCAGCAAGCCCAGCCTCTACATCTCCGTCGACATCGAGGCCGACGGTCCGATTCCCGGCCCGTACTCCATGCTGAGCCTCGGCGCCGCGGTCGCCGGAGTGCAGGACGCCGGCGGTTTCACGGCCGCCGACCCCGAGCAGCACACCTTCTACCGCGAACTCCGGCCCATCAGCGAGGAGTTCGTGCCCGAGGCGCTGGCCGTGAGCGGGCTCGACCGGGAACGGCTGAGCCGGGACGGCACCGAACCGGCCGCCGCGATGGCCGAGTTCACCGGCTGGGTGCGGGAGGTCGGCGCCGGCGCGCAGCCGGTGATGTGCGGCTACCCGGCCTCGTACGACTGGACGTTCCTGTACTGGTACCTGATCCGTTTCACCGGCTCCAGCCCCTTCGGACACTCGGGCTGCATGGACATGAAGACGCTGTACGCGACGAAGGCCGGGCTGCCGCTGCGGGCGGTGGCGAAGGGCACGATGCCCCGCCACCTGCTCTCCAGACGCCGGCACACCCACCACGCCCTCGACGACGCCGTCGAGCAGGCCGAACTGTTCGCCAACCTCATGGCCTGGCCGGGTCCTGCCGACCCGGCACCGGAATCCGTCAGCCCTGCTCGGTGATCCGGGCCAGGCGCTGTGCCTGGGCGCGGGTGGAGCGGGCGATGGTGTCCTCGTCGGCGTGCAGCAGGCGGCCGTTCTCGACGATCTGCCGGCCGCCCACGAAGGAGGCGGTGACCGGCGCGGCCGCGCCGAGGACCAGGGCGGTGACCGGGTCGGCGATCGAGGCGTGGGCGAGGGTGTCGAGCCGCCACAGCACGAGGTCGGCCAGCTTGCCCGGCTCCAGGGAGCCGATCTGGTCGGCGCGGCCCAGGACCTGGGCGCCGCCGTGGGTGCCCAGGCGCAGTGCCTGACGGGCGCTCAGGGCGGCCTCGCGGTGCGGGCCGAGCCGGTTGATCAGCAGTGCGTTGCGCAGCTCGGTGTGGAGTTCGCCGGACTCGTTGGAGGCGGTGCCGTCGACACCGAGTCCGACCGGGACGCCGGCCGCCAGCATGTCGGGCACCCGTGCGATGCCGGCCGCGAGGCGGGCGTTGGACGAGGGGCAGTGCGCCACGCCGGTCCTCGTGCGGGCGAAGGCGGCGATGTCGGAGTCGTTCATGTGGACGCAGTGCGCCATCCACACGTCCTCGCCGAGCCAGCCCGTGGACTCGAAGTAGTCGGTGGGGCCCATGCCGAACCGCTCGTGGCAGAACTTCTCCTCCTCCCTCGTCTCCGAGCCGTGCGTGTGCAGCCGTACGCCGAGCCGGCGGGCCAGTTCGGCGCCCTGCTTGAGCAGGTCGGTGGTCACGGAGAACGGTGAGCAGGGGGCAACGGCCACCTGGGTCATGGCGTCGAAGGAGGCGTCGTGGTGCTCGTCGACGGTCGCCTCGGTGGAGGCCAGCGCGTCGTCCAGGCTCTCCACGGCGAAGTCCGGCGGCAGGCCGCCGTCCGACTCGCCGAGGTCCATGGAGCCGCGGGCCAGGGTGAGGCGGACGCCCGTCTCGCGGGCGGCGCGGATGATCGCGCCGGACAGGTCGCCGGAGCCGTGCGGGTGGACGTAGTGGTGGTCCACGGCGGTGGTGACGCCGCCGCGGGCCATCACCGCCAGCGAGCCCTGGGCCGCCGCGTACACCATCTCCTCGTCGATGCGCGCCCAGGTCGGGTACAGCGCGACGAGCCAATCGAACAGATTGTGGTCGGTGGCCAGGCCCCGGGTGATCCACTGGTAGAAGTGGTGGTGGGTGTTGACCAGACCCGGGGTCGCGAGGTGGCCGGAGGCGTCGATGCGGCGTACGACGTTCTCCAGGCCCTCGGGGGCCCTGCCCGCGCCGAGCGCCTCGATGCGGTTGCCGGCGAGGACGACGTACCCGGAGCCGTACTCGGTGTCGTGCGCGTCGACCGTCGCGATCGAGCAGTTCTCGATGACGATGCGCTGGACTGCTGCCATGGTTCCCTCCTTCTCCCTCAGTGGACCGGGATCCGCGCCTCGCAGCCGTCCCGGAGCACGGTGGCCTCGATCAGGCCGTAGGGGCGGTCGGCGGCGAAGTACACAGCTCCGTCGGAGGTGTCGTTCTTCAAACCGAACGGCTCCAGGTCCACCAGGAAGTGGTGCTTGTTCGGGAGGGAGAAGCGGATCTCGTCGATCTCGCCGCGGTGGTCGATGACGCGTGCGCCCATCCGGTGGAGCGTCTGCTGCAGCGAGAACGAGTACGTCTCGGCGAAGGCCCGGAGCATGTGCTTCCTGGTCTGCTCGTAGGACTTCTCCCAGTCGGGCATCTCCTGCTCGTCGTCGGTCCAGTTGAACCGCCAGCGGGCGGTGACGTCCGTGGCGAGGATGCGGTCGTACGCCTCCGGGAGGGTGGTGTACTTGTCCTTGATGTAGCCCCAGAACTCCGAGTCGGTCGAGTTGAGCAGCGTGAGGTCCTGCAGGCCGGAGATCACCTCCCACCTCTCGCCGTCGTAGGTGATCTGCGCCAGCCGGGTCTCCCGGCCCTCGCGGACGAAGGAGTGCTCGGCCTCGGTGGCGTCGGAGGTCTCGATCCGCTCCCAGGCGTACTCCTCGACGCGGATGCGGGCCCGGTGGATCGGCTCCTGCGAGGTGACGAAGTGGCGGGCGAGGTGGATGCCGAACTGCTCGGCGGACTCGATGCCGTACTCCTTGGCGAAGGCGAACACCGTGTTCTTGGTGGTGTCGGTCGGCAGGACGTTGGCGTTGGAGCCGGAGTAGTGGACCTCCTCCATGTCGCCGCTCAGCGCCACGGACACGTTCAGGTCCTTGATGTGGTGGGTGGCGCCGTCCCGCGTGACCCTGACGACTCGGGTCTCGGCCTTGCCGTACTGGTTCTGTCCCAGAATCGTGGGCATCTCTGACTAGCTCCCTCGGTATACGGAGTAGCCGAACGGGTTGAGCAGCAGCGGTACGTGGTAGTGCTCGCCGGATACGACGGCGAAGGTGACCGCCACCTCGGGGAAGAACGCGGGTTTCTCGAAGTACGGCTCCACGGCGAAGTCGAGCCGTACGCGGGTGGTCCCCTCCGGCAGGGCCGGGAGGTCCTTGCACCTTCCGTCGGCGCCGGTCGCGGAGCCGCCGAGCGTCTGCCAGGCCGCGTCCCCATCCGAGCGGGCGGAGAGTTGGACGGCGACGCCCTCGGCGGGGCGGCCGGCGGAGGTGTCCAGGATGTGCGTGGAGACGGAGGCCGGGGGCTCGGGGCTCATACGTTCCTCCTCAGGCGTTCAGGCGGTCGCTCGCGTCTTCGAGCAGTCGGGCGAGGCGGATACGGTTGATCTTCCCCAGTTCGGTGCGGACGATCTCGCGCTCCTGCTCCGGCGAGTTGCCGATCCGCTCCTCGATGGCGTCGCGCATCTGCTCGCCGGTCCGGCCGGTGGCGCAGATGAGGAAGACGTGGCCGAACTTCTCCTGGTAGGCCAGGTTGAGGTCGAGCATCTCGGCCTTGAGTCGGTCGGAGGCGCCTGCCATGCCGCGCTGCTCGCGGGCCGAGGTGGGATCGCCCGGCTGGGGGCGGCCGATCGGCGGGTGGCCGGCCGTCGCCTCCCGCAGATCCGCATCGGTCAGCTCCGCCATGGCGGCGTCACTGGCGGCGTAGAGGTCGTCGGGGGTGGCACAGGGGCGGGCGGCCAGCAGCCGCTCGGCCCACGCCGTGGAGGCGCACGCCTCCAGAAGGACGGCGCGGGCCGTTTCTTCCGGGAGGGTGTTGAAGCGGGCGAGGCCCGGCGGCATGGACATCGAAGTCACGTGAGCCTCCGTGGGCCGCGTACGGACTTTTCGTGCTGGACGGGCTGTGGACAGCTAACGCCCTCCGCGACACCTCGTCAACACTTTGTTGAAAATTCGGGGCCCGAGCCCGGCGGCGCTCTCAGTTCTCCCTCTCGCGGTTGAGGTAGTTGTAGACCGTGAAGCGGCTGACGCCCAGCGCGCCGGCCACGGTCTCCACCCCGTGCCGTACGGAGAAGGCGCCGCGCGCCTCCAGCGTCCGCACGACGTCCTGCTTGGCCTTGCGGTCCAGGTCCGCGAGCGGCATGCCCTTCCTGCGCTCCATGGCGGCCAGGATGTGGTCGAGGGAGTCGGCGAGCTGGGGCAGGCGTACGGCGACGGCGTCGACGCCCTCCCAGGTGAGCACCACGTCGTCGGGGCCGGCCTCGTCGGGTGGGAGCATGGCGCCGCCGATCGCGTCGACCAGCGGCTTCACGGCCGCGATGAAGGGCTCGTCGCCGGTCATCGCCCGCCCTCCTCGATCACGTTGACCTGGATCGAGATACGAGTGGCGCCGGCCGCCAGGGTCTTGCGCACCAGGGCGTCCATGGCGCCCACGACGTCGTTGACGCCCCCTTCGGCCGAGTTGCCGAACGGACCGACGTCCACGGCGTCCAGCTCCGCGGCCTTGATGACCTCCCGCGCCACCAGCGCGTGGGCGGGGGGCTCGTCCAGGTCGAAGGGTTCGGTCGTGAACTCCACTCTCAGTCGCACTGCGCCCCCATGGCATCGGCTCTGACCTGCGCGTCCTCTCAGTCCTCCGGCTGAGAGGGCATATCCGGGGCACATTCCCCGTCAGGGCGCCGAACGCACGGTCCACCGCCCCCTGGCCCGCTCCTCCGGCTCAGGGAAGAGATGGCTGTAGACGTTCAGGGTCATCGCAGCGTCGGTGTGCCCCCGTCGCTCCGACACGACCTTAACGGACTCCCCCGCGGCGATCAGCAGCGATGCGGAGGCATGCCGTGGCCGCCCTTTTCGATCCCGGTCCCGGCTCGGGCACCCTCACCCTGGTGAGCGCGCTGCTGTTGATCGCGGGAGCGGTCGCCGTAGCCGGCACCCTTCAAACCTGGTACCAGTTCCTCTTCGATGTCCCTCCACGGTGGTGGCGGGACCTCGCGGCTCGGCTCGCATGGCTGGCGGCGCTGGTCGCGTACTGCGCGGCACAGGCCGGGGTCGGCGCGGCACTCGCGTCACTCGCCCTGAGGAGCCTGTCCGGTTTCGTCATGGCGTCGCGGGGCCACGCGCGTCGGTCTGTCCGCGTTCCCCGTCGACCGGGCCCGGGCCTCGCCTGGTCGCTCTGCACGGGGGCAGCGCCAGGCGGAGTACGCGCGGCCAGTCGGCAGGTGGTCTGCTCGTGGGGGTTCGGGTGTGCCGGCGCGGGAGGCGGACCCGTAGGGCTCCCGGGGCGACACGGCAGACCACGGGGGCGGACAGGAGGAGCGACTCGCCGTCGATCCCGGCGGGGATCGTGGCCGCATCCGCTTCGACGACCACTTCCGGAGCGGTGAGCCGGGTGACGCTCGACGAGTGGGGGCCACGCAGCAGGTCTGCCGCCTGGGCGGAGTTGTCCACGCGTACGCACAGCACGCCCAGCCGTCCGGAGTCCAGACGCTCCCGGCGCCCTGGGTGCAGCGAGTCGACGGCACGCCGGTAGGGGTTGTTGCTGACGAGCAGTGCCTGCAGGCCGTCGGCCCGGAACTGTCCGGCCCGCATCCGCAGCCTGGGCTCCGTGGGGCCCGTGAGGAGTCCGGGCAGCACCTGCAGGGTCGTGCGGAGTTTCTCGTCACGGTAGGCCGGGTCGCGGACCACGGCCGCGTACGTGCCGAAGGAGGCGTTGTTGACGAACACCCGGTCGGCCGCGTACCCGAGGTCGACACGGACCTCGACGCCGTCGGTGAGCGCCTCCAGGGCGATGGCCGGATCGTCGCGGTCGAGGCCCAGGTCGAGGGCGAAGTGGTTGCGCGTACCGGCCGGAATCACCAGGAAGGGCAGGTCATGCCGGGCCGCGACCTCGGCGACCAGCGCCTGGGTGCCGTCCCCGCCCGCCACGGCCAGCAGGTCGGCTCCGTCGTCCACCGCGCGCCGGGCCAGTTCCGCCACGTCCTGGTGCCGTCCGGGGTCCAGCAGGACGACGTCGGCGCCGGCCGCCCTGGCCTTTTCCGCCAAACCGAACCGGTCGACCTTGCCGCCACCGGAGCGCGGGTTCATCAGGATCCAGGGGTGTCGTGGTGCCTCGGTGGGACGCGGCACACAGGCACGCGCGGCAGCCGCGCCCTTCGGTGTCACCGCGATCCGTGCGGCCGTCACGGCCAGTGCCAGCAGGCCCAGCGAGAGACAGGCCGGTGCCAGCATGCCGTTCGCGGCGTAAAGGGCCAGTACGGCGAGTGGCGACGCCACTGCCAGCAGCAGCCCCGTCGCCCGGACGACGCGGGCATGCGCCACGGTCCACCACAGCGCGACGACGGTCAGAGTCAGTCCGGCGACTCCGGCCAACAGCCAGAGCACGCTCTTCACGCCCGCGGCCGCGAGCGGCAGGAGAACGGCGGCCAGCAGCGCGAGCAGGGCCAGACGGGCCCATGCGGTCTGCGCTCCACGGTGCTCCGCCGGTCGTTCCCTGACGGAGCCCGCGTCTCCCGCCCGTACCGCATCCACCGTCTCTCCGTTCCGTCTCCCGGCGACCTCTCCCGGCCCCTGCGGGATCGGGCCGGGGCGCCGCCCGGCCCGGTGCGCCCCGGCCGTCGACGTGCTGCGCCTCACGGGGCGGCGGTCCTGGCGGGAGTGGGGGGTTCCTCGGGGCGTGCCACGCACAGCGCCCAGATGACGAAGCCGGAGAAGGCGATCATCACGACCGACCAGAGCGGGTAGTACGGCAGGGACAGGAAGTTGGCCAGGATGATGAACCCGGCGATGGTCACACCGGCCACGCGGGCCCACATCGCCGTCCGGAACAGCCCGATGCCGACGATCACCGCGAGCGCCCCGAGGACCAGGTGGGTCCAGCCCCAGCCGGTGAGGTCGAATCGGAAGACGTAGCCGCGCGTGGTGACGAAGACGGCGTCCCGGGCGATGCCCATGATCCCGCGGAAGACGCCGAGCACTCCGGTGATCGTCAGCATGACCGCGGCGAAGGCCGTCAGGCCGGTGGCCCATGCCATCCTCGCCGTGCCCGGGCGTGCGGTGCGGGTCGCGGTCATCTGCTGCCTCGTTCCGTCTCGTCCGGCCGGGCCTCAGCGGCGGCCGGGAGGGGAGGTGACGGAGGAGCCGGGCGTGTCGGGGGCGGAGGTGACGGAGGTGGCGCGGCCCCCGGGGACGCCGCCGGACAGGACCATCTCCTTGGCCCGGGCGAACTCCTCGTCCGTGATCTCGCCCCGGGAGCGCAGGTCGGACAGGCGGGCGAGTTCGTCGACGCCGGACCTGCCGCCGCCCGCGGCCTCGCGGACGTAGGCGTTGAAGGCCTCCTGCTGCTCCCGCGCCTGGGCGATCTCCCGCCGGCCCATGCCCCTGCCGCGGGCGATGACGTAGACGAGGACGCCGAGGAACGGCAGCACGACGCAGAACACCAGCCAGCCCGCCTTGGCCCAGCCGTTCAGGCCGTCGTCGCGGAAGATGTCCAGGACGACCCGGAAGAGCAGGATGAACCACATGATCCACAGGAAGAACCACAGCATCGTCCAGAAGGCGCTCAGCAGCGGATAGTCGTACGCGAGGTACATCTGCGTGCTCATTTCTCTCCTCCGTCCCGGGCCCGCGCCCGGCTGCCGCGATCTGCCGTCTCTCAGCGTCCGCACGGCAAGACCCGGGCGCCTCACCCGAGCCGGGTGACCGTGCGACGGGCGGCGGAGAATCAGCCGGGCGTCGGTCGGTCAGGGGGGCGCAGGGCGTACGTCCTCGGCCCGCGCAGCGGGAGCCGGTCCCCGCGTTCGCCCCCGTGGGCTGCGGCGACATCACCGCCCGCTCGCAGGTGGCACGCGTGCCGACCGTGCTCCGGATGGTGGGCGGACTCCTGCTCGGGTGCGTCGCCGCGCGGATGCTGACGGGGCCATCCGGGCGGGGCTACGGCACCGCCACCGGGACAGGGCGCCCGGGCAGGAGCAGACTCCGCCCGCGGAGGAGAGACGGACACCGCCCGACTGACCCCGGCCTCACTCCGGCAGGCGGCGCATCTCGAGGAGGCGCAGGCCCAGCGACTGGCAGCGGACCACAAGCCCGTACAGGCGCGCATCGTCCACGACGGGACCGAACAGGACCGTCCGACCGGACATCAGCACATGATCCAGCTCGGGGAATGCCCTGGCCGGCGTCTCCGACAGGTGTCCCTCGACGCGGAGCTCGTGGCGCATCGGCTGCTCTCCCGCACTGCCGTGAGGACAGGCGTGTCCCCTGCCTGCGATCATCCGTCCGAACCGGCCGCCGGGCCTCACCCCGCAGGTGATACGGGCCGGCAGGCGGGGCCGGCCCGTGGTCAGTGGGTGAGGACGATCTTGAACGTGAGGATCAGCAGCCCGATCACCAGGTTGACCGAAGCGGTCGCCGCCGTCAGGCCCCAGGTGGCGCCGGCGCGACGGGCCGCGGCCACCGACCAGCCCACCTGCCCGGCCACCGCCACGGCGAGCGCCAGCCACACCGCGCCTCGCACGTCCAGGCCCAGCAGCGGACTGACGGCCAGCGCGGCGGCCGGCGGTACGGCGGCCTTGACGATCGGCCACTCGTCGCGACACGCGTGCAGGACGACCCGGCGGTCCAGACGCTGCTGGGCCAGGTGGGCCCCGAACAGCTGGGCGTGCACGTGCCCGAACCAGAACACCACGCCGGTGAGCAGCAGCAGGAGCACCAGCTCCACGCGCGGGAAGGAACCCAGCGTGCCGGCGCCGACCACCACGGAGGCGGCGAGCATCGATCCGTACACCCCGCCGGTGTAGTCGGTATGAGCCCGCCGTTCGGCGATACGTGCCCGCGTCCGGGGGCTGCCGGTGCTGAACATGACGGGACCCCACCGCTCACTGCGCCCGGCCGACCGCGTCGGCCGCGGCCGCGGTCCGCTGCGAAGCCCGGCGGCTGTGCGGCCCGCCCGGCAGGTGCCCGGTGACCGCGAAACTGGCCAGGGTGATGCCTCCAGTGGTCAGGATCGCCGCCTTCAGGCCGTCGAGCTGCGCCGACGCGTAGGAATTCGTGACGGCCTCGACCTCGGGCGGGGGCAGGCCGGCCCGCTCGGCCGCCGAGTGCACCTGCTGCGTGGAGACGAAGCTGACCCCGGACTCGAGAGCGATGCTCGTCTGCCTGCGCGCCTCGTCCGACAGGCGGGGGTCCTGCTCCACATGGGCGGTGAAGGCATGGGTCAGGGCACCGATGAGGATCGAACCGATGAGCGCGGTACCCAGCGCCGATCCCAGGTTCTGCGCCGTGAACTGCAGCCCGCCGACCTCGCTGCGTTCCTCCTCACCGGCACTGGACTGTACGACGTTGCCCAGCTGCGAGGCGAGCAGGCCCATGCCCACGCCCAGGAGAGCCATCGCCCCGGCGAACTGGGCGTCGTCGATGACCGGCTTGATGGTGGCCAGGAGCCACACGATGGCCGCCGCCAGGCACAGCAGGGCGGCCCGGACCACACGACGCGGTCCCGCCGCCCGCCCGAGCCGGGAGGCGACCGTGGACGCCAGCAGCATGGTGGCGGAGACGGGCACCAGACGCAGTCCCGTCTGGAAGGCGTCGAAGCCCTGCACCACCTGCAGGTAGAGCGGGATGGTGAAGAACAGCCCCAACAGGATCAGGTTCTGGCTCAGCAGCACCGACAGACCCGAGCGCAGCGCGGGCCTGCCCAGCAGGGACAGATGGACCAGCGGGTCGGCACCGCGCACGGCACGTCGGTGCTCCCAGGCGCGGAACCCGTTCAGCACGGCGATCCCGGCGGCGACGACGAACAGTGTCGGTGCGAAGCCGAGGACGGTGAAGGGCGGGTTGTGGGGCCGCACCCACCCCCAGGTGGTGCTCTGCAGCACGCCGAGCACGCACAGGCCCAGGCCGGTCGCGGAGAGGGTGGCGCCGACGCCGTCCAGGCGGGGCCGCGGACCGCTCCGGGCGGACTCGGCGATCACCCGGTGGCAGACGAGCAGTGCCACGACCAGCACGACCTCGCCGGCGAAGACGAGTCGCCAGGTGAGGTAGGTCGTCACCCAGCCGCCGAGCAGCGGGCCCACCGCGATCCCCGCGCCGGCCAGCCCGCCGATCACTCCGTAGGCGACGGCCCGGTCCGGCCCCCGGTAGGACTCGGCGACGAGCGCCGCCATGGCCGGCAGCACCATGGCGGCGCCGATTCCCTCGATGACCGACCAGCCCAGCGTCAGGACCCACAGGGTGGGTGCGGCGGCGGTCAGGGCGGACCCGGTGCCGTAGACGACCAGGCCGGCCACGAACAGGCGGCGCCGGCCGAGGATGTCGCCGCACTTGCCGCCGATGATCATGAATGCCGCCATGACCAGGGCGTACAGGGTGATGACGGCCTGGATGGCGGTGACGTCCGTGTCGAAGTCGTCGACCAGGCGGCTGATGGACACGTTCATGACGGAGGTGTCCAACACCATCAGGAACTGGGCCGTACCGAGGACCATCAGAGCCCGCCAGTGCTTCATGAGTCCATCACATCCGAGGACCGCGCCGGCCGCCTCACCCTTCAGGGGCGATCCGGATCCGCTGGTGCTCACGGAAAGAGGAGGCTTCGGCCCGACGCGCGGGTCGTTTTCCGGGCAGCCCCGGAATACAGGCCGCTCCGGGGTGCGGACCGGGGCCGTGCGCAGGAGGCTGAAGGCATGGACCACCCCGCGAAGCATCCGCACATCGTGGTGCACGCGCCGGCCCTGGACGGTTCCCGGCGGGTGACGGAGGACGACGTGACGCTCGGGCTCGCCTCCCACCTGGACGACGTCGTCGAGATCCTCCGGCTGGCCGACCTGGACCGCGTCGAGGTGGAGGAGAGCGACCTGATCGAGTGGCAGGGAGGCGGTCCGGAGGACTGGCCGGGGCTGTCGGAGTACGAGGACGGCTGAACGGGCGTTCGGCCGCCGGATGCGGGGAGCGATGCGGGGGCTGGTGGTTCAGGTGGATCCCTCCGTGCGACCGGACTCCCTGCGGGACGTGGAGTGTCTTCGGCCGACCGCGATGACCGAGTCGGCGGGGTGTGCGTACTTCTCACTCGCGGGGTACGGCGATGCCGCCCGTGCCCGCACCGGCGAGCTGCGGATCCCGCTGTTCGTGCTGGACCGCGCGGGCATCCCGCAGCCCGTGAACGAAGCGGCCGACGCCCTGCACCCCATCGGTGTCCGGGGCGCCGGCCGACTCGCTCACACGCCGTACTGCTCGCGGAGTTCCACCTTGCGGACCTTTCCGGAGACCGTCATCGGGAAGGACTCCAGGATCCGCAGCCGGCTCGGGATCTTGTAGTGGGCCAACTGGTCCGTGCAGAAGGCCCGCAGGTCCTCCAGGCTCGGCGGGTCCGCCGTGTCCAGCGGGATGACGCAGGCCAGGACCTCCTCGCCGTACGTCTCGTGCGGTACGCCGACGACCTGGACGTCGCGGATCTTCGGGTGGCCGTAGAGGAACTCCTCGATCTCGCGCGGGTAGATGTTCTCGCCGCCGCGGATGATCATGTCCTTGATGCGGCCGACGATCTCGACGTAACCGTCCTCGCGCATCGTCGCCAGATCGCCCGTGTGCATCCAGCGGCCCGGGTCGACGGCCTCGGCGGTCTTCTCGGGCTCGTTCCAGTAGCCGAGCATCACGCTGTAGCCGCGGGTGCACAACTCACCCGCCGTGCCCCGGGGCCGGGTCACTCCGGTGGCCGGGTCGACGATCTTCACCTCGATGTGGGGCAGCACCCGGCCGACCGTGCCGGTGCGGTGTTCGAGGTCGTCGTCCATCCGGGTCTGCAGGGAGACCGGGGAGGTCTCGGTCATGCCGTAGCAGATGGAGACCTCCTCCATGTGCATCTCGGCGACCACCCGTTTCATCACCTCCACCGGGCAGGGAGAGCCCGCCATGATGCCGGTGCGCAGGGAGGAGAGGTCGTACGACGCGAAGTCGGGGAGGTTCAGCTCCGCGATGAACATCGTCGGCACCCCGTACAGCGAGGTGCAGCGCTCCTGCTGCACCGCCTCCAGCGTCGCCTTCGGCTCGAAGGACGGCGCCGGGACGACCATGCACGCGCCGTGCGAGGTCGCGGCGAGGTTGCCCATCACCATGCCGAAGCAGTGGTAGAAGGGCACGGGGAGGCAGATGCGGTCCTGCTCCGTGTAGCCGACCGTACGGCCCACCCAGTAACCGTTGTTGAGGATGTTGTGGTGGGAGAGCGTGGCGCCCTTGGGGAAGCCCGTCGTGCCCGAGGTGTACTGGATGTTGATGGGGTCGTCGCAGCTCAACTCCGCCTGGACGGTGGCGAGCCGTCCGGCCGGCACCCGCTCCCCCGCCGCCGTCAGCGCCTCCCACGACGCGTCGCCGATGTAGACCGTCTCCCGCAGCTCCGGGCACTTGCCCCGCACCTGCTCGACCAGCGCCCGGTAGTCGCTGCCCTTGTGGGCCTGCGAGGCGATCAGCACCGAGATGCCGGCCTGTCTCAGCACGTACTCCAACTCATGGGCGCGGTAAGCCGGGTTGATGTTCACCATGATCGCGCCGATGCGTGCGGTGGCGTACTGGACGAGCACCCACTCGGGGCAGTTGACCGCCCAGATCCCCACCCGGTCGCCCTTGACCACCCCCTTGGCGAGCAGCCCGCGCGCCACTTCGTCGACCGCGGCGCCGAACTCGGCGTAGGTCCAGCGGCGTCCGGACGGTACGTCGACCAGCGCGTCGCGGTCGCCGAACGCGGCGATCGCCCGGTCGAGGTTGGCGCCGATGGTGTCGCCCAGCAGCGGTGTGTCGCCGGTCCCGTGGGCGTAGGACAGTTCGCTCACCGGAAGTCCTCCTCGCGGTACTCGTTCTGCGAGCCCTCGGCCGTGGCCTCGCGGAGTTCGATCCGGCGGATCTTGCCGGAGACGGTCTTGGGCAGGTCGCCGAACTCCAGCCGGCGGATGCGCTTGTAGGGGGCGAGGATTTCCCGGGAGTGCTCGAAGAGCACCTTCGCGGTGTCGGGGCCGGGTTCCCAGCCCTCGGCGAGGACGACGTACGCCTTCGGCACCGCCAGCCGCAGCGGGTCCGGCGCGGGCACGACGGCCGCCTCCGCCACCGCCTCGTGCTCCAGCAGGGCGCTCTCCAGCTCGAACGGACTGATCTTGTAGTCGGAGGCTTTGAAGACGTCGTCACTCCGTCCGATATAGGTCAGATATCCGCCTTCGTCCCTGGAGGCCACGTCTCCCGTCCGGTAGTAGCCGCCGGCCATCGCCTCCGCCGTACGGTCCGGGTCGCCGTGGTAGCCGGTCATCAGGCCGACCGGGCGCGCGGACAGGTCGAGCGCGATCTCGCCCTCGTCCGCGCCGGGCGCGCCGGAGACGGGGTCGAGGAGTTCGACGCGGTAGCCGGGGCTGGGCCGTCCCATGGAGCCGGTCTTCAGCGGCTGGCCGGGGCTGTTGGAGACCTGCACGGCGGTCTCGGTCTGCCCGAAGCCGTCCCGGACGGTCCTGCCCCAGGCCCGCCGGACCTGCTCGATGACTTCGGGGTTCAGCGGCTCACCCGCGGCCACGACCTCGCGGGGCGGGGTGCGCAGCTGGGTCAGGTCGGCCTGGATGAGCATGCGCCACACGGTCGGCGGGGCGCAGAAGGTGGTGACGCCGGCGCGGTCCATCTCGGCCATCAGGCGGGCGGCGTCGAAGCGGGTGTAGTTGTGGATGAAGACGGTCGCCTCGGCGTTCCACGGGGCGAACAGGTTCGACCAGGCGTGCTTGGCCCAGCCGGGCGAGGAGATGTTCAGGTGCACGTCGCCGGGTTCGAGGCCGATCCAGTACATGGTGGCCAGGTGCCCGATCGGGTAGGTGCTGTGCGTGTGCTCGACCAGCTTGGGGCGGGCGGTGGTGCCCGAGGTGAAGTAGAGCATCAGCGGGTCGTCGGCGAGGGTGGGGCCGTCGGGGAGGAACTCGGCGGGGGCGGCGTAGACGTCCTCGTACGGCTCCCAGCCCTCCTCCGGCAGACCGCCGACCGAGATCCGGGTGTAGGCGCCGGGGACGCCGGCGAACTTCGCGGTGTCCCCGGCGCGCACGATCACGTGCTTGACGCGGCCCCGTTCGACGCGGTCGCGCAGGTCGGCGGGGCCGAGCAGCGGGGTGGCGGGGATGACGACGGCGCGCAGCTTCATCGCGGCGAGCGCGGTCTCCCACAGCTCGGCCTGGTTGCCGAGCATGACGAGGATGCGGTCCTCGGCGGCGACGCCGCGGTCGCGCAGCCAGTTGGCGGCGCGGTTGGAGCGCTCGGCCATCTCGGCGAAGGTGAGGCGGGTCTCGGTGCCGTCCTCCTCGACGATGTGCAGGGCGGTGCGGTCGTTCCCCTCCGCGATGGCGTCGAACCAGTCCAGTGCCCAGTTGAAGTGCTCGGGGCGGGGCCACTCGAAGCCGGCGTACGCCGTGGCGTAGTCCTCGCGGTGCTCCAGCAGGAAGTCCCGCGCGCTGCGGAAGAGCTCCGTCGCCGTCGTCATCTGTCCTCCTCGGTACCGGACCATTGCCGGGCGGCTCTGTCACATCGTGTAATCAGTGATGTGAGTCTCACTACCCCCGAACGGGGGTGTGATGGGGAAGGGCCGCGACGAAGGGGCGAGCAGGTGACGGCGGACGCGTCCGGGGCCGGAGAGATCCGGGGTGCGCTGGTACGCCTGCGGCGCACGACGGGTCTGCCGGTCGCCTTCGGCGGGCTGGTCGAGCCGGGCCGGCCGCGGGTGCGGATCAGCGAGCTGACCGGTACGACGACGCTCGCGCTGAGCGCGCTGGCGGTGACCTCGGGGAACGGGCTGGGCGGCAAGGCGGTGGCGCTGGGGCGCCCGTGCGCGGTGACGGACTACTCGCTCTCCCGCCGGATCAGCCACGAGTACGACGCCCCGGTCGCCGCGGAGGGGCTGCGCTCGGTGCTGGCGGTGCCGGTGGTGGTACGGCGTCGGGTGCGCGGTGTGCTGTACGGCGCGCTGCGCACGGCCCAGCCGCTCGGTGACCGCACGCTGAGCGCGGCGGTGGAGGCGGCGCGGGACGTGGAGCAGGCGCTGGTGGTGCGGGAGGAGGCGCGGGACCTGCTGACGGCGGCCCGGGGCGAGCCCGCCTCCGGCCCCGCCTGGGAACAGGTCCGCGAGGCCCACGCGGCCCTGCGCGCCCTGGCCCCGCGGATCGGCGACCCCGGTCTGCGCGCCGAACTCCTCAGCGCCTGCGGCCTGCTGACCACGGCCCCCACTCCGGTGGAGGGCGTCGGCCTGACCCCGCGGGAGGTCGACGTGCTGACCTGTGTGGCCGCCGGCGCGACCAACGCCACCGCCGCGGCCCGCCTGGGTCTGAGTCCGGAAACGGTGAAGGGCTACCTCCGCTCGGCCATGCGCAAACTGAGCGCCCACACCCGGGGAGAGGCGGTGGCGGCGGCCCGCCGGGCGGGGATGCTGCCGTAGGAGGGCAACACCGGACGCGCACCCGCCCACCGCGCGACGCGACCCGCCCCCGGGCACGGGCCCGCACGCGACGCCGCCGGACGGAACCGCGCACCGCGACGCGACCTCACCCCGCGACGCAACCCCGACCCACGGCACAACCCCACCCCGCGACGCAACCCCGACCCACGGCACAACCCCACCCCGCGACGCAACCCCGACCCACGGCACAACCCCACCCCGCGACGCAACCCCGACCCACGGCACAACCCCGACCCACGACACAGCCCCGACCCACGACACAGCCCCGACCCACGACACAACCTCACCCCGCGGCCTGGTGCCGTCCCGGCCCGCCCGCGCACACGGCCCGCACCACCGTGCGCGGTGCGCCCCGCCGCCCCGCCGCCCCGCCGCCCCGCCGCCCCGCCGCCCCGCCGCCCCGCCGCCCCGCCGCCCGGAGGACGTGGTCCCGGCCTCGCGGGGATGCCGCGGGAGCGTCGGTGGGAGTACCGTCCGCGGGGGCGTGGCGGTACCGTCGAGGGGCTGTGCGTGGGCTTCGTATTCATTCGGCGGCGCTTTGAATTCGGTCATGCGCCGACCGTTGTTATTTCCCTCACCGCCCCGGCCGTCCGAAATTCAGGGACTCATTGCCTAGAATTTGGCCCGGACACGACACACGAGGGGAGCGGTGACCGTGCGACGGGACTTCAAGGGCCCTGCGGGCTGCCGTTCCGACCTGGTCATAGGCCAGGAGGAGCCGTCCGCGGCGGCGCGTGAGCAGCTCGCGCGCGGCGGGAGTGTGCTGCTCCACGGGCCGGCCGGAATAGGAAAGTCGACCCTGCTGCGGGCATTGGCCGCGGAATACGCCCCGACGGCCCGCACCGTGTTGCGCTGCTCCGCCACCGAGTCCGAATCCCACCTG
Organism: Streptomyces sp. JNUCC 63; assembly: GCF_054366325.1. NCBI lineage: Bacteria > Bacillati > Actinomycetota > Actinomycetes > Kitasatosporales > Streptomycetaceae > Streptomyces > Streptomyces sp. JNUCC 63. The sequence continues at coordinate 1,636,624 of NZ_CM135963.1, forward strand.
CCCTTCCTGGCCCTGGCCGACCTCTTCGGCCTGGTCCTGGACGAGGTGTCCGGCAAGCTGCCCGCCGCCCAGCGCACCGCGCTGGAGTCGGCGCTCACCGGACGCGGCGAGTCCACCCTGCAGCGCGACGGCCTCGCCCTGCGCCTGGCCGTGCTGTCCGCGCTGCGCGCGCTCGCCGCGAAGGGCCCGGTCCTGGTGGTCGCCAACGATCTGCAGTGGCTGGACCCGGCCAGCGCCGAGCTGCTCGGCTTCGCCGCCCGGCGCCTGGGCGAGACGCCCGTGCAGATGCTGTGCGCGGTGCGTACCGAGGACGAGGAGTACGACCGTCATCTGCGCACCTGCCCGCCCGACACCCTCTCCGTCCGGCTGAACCCGCTCACCCGTACCCAGGTCTCGGCCCTGCTCGACCACCGCGGCTACACCGGCCTGCCCCGCTCCACGGTCCGCGAGATCCACCGCACCAGCGGCGGCAACCCCCTGTTCGCGCTGGAGCTGGGCCGCGCCCTGGCCGAGAACCCCACCCCGCCCCGGCCGGGCGAGCCGCTGCCGGTGCCGACCTCGCTGCGCGCCCTGGTGCTCAGCCGGCTGGAGATGCTGTCGGACGAGGCCCGCCGCACCCTGCTCGTGGCCAGCGCCGGCGCCCGCCCCACCCCCGCCCTGCTGCACGCGGCCGGCCGGGAGAACGCCGAGGCGGAGTGCGCGCAGGCCGCCGGACTCGGGCTGCTGGCCACCGAGCCGGAGGGCCCGGCCGTACGGTTCGCGCACCCGCTGATCTCCGCCGCGCTGTACGCGGAGGCGCCCGCCCAGGAGCGGCGCGCCGCCCACGCCGCCCTGTCCACCGCGGCCTCCGACCCGATCGAGCGGGCCCGTCACCTGGCCCTGGCCACCACCGGCACCGACCCTGAGGTGGCCGCCCGGCTCGCCGAGGCCGCCGCGCTGGCCCGGGACCGCGGGGCACCCTCGGTGGCCGCCTCGCTGGGGCTGCTCGCCGCCCGGCACACCCCGGCCGACAGCGAGCCGGGCCCGGACGTCCGGCGGTTGCAGGCCGCCGAGGACGCCATCACGGCCGGCGAGGTGGACCTCGCCCGGGACATCGCCCGCGAGGTGCTGACCCGGGCCGCCGTGCCCGCCGAACGGGTGCGGGCCTGGATGGTGGTGATCGAGGCCGCCGGTCAGGCCCTCGGTGACGTGGACGCCGTCTTCCCGCAGGCGCTGGCCGACGCCGGCGACGACCCGCGGCTGCTCGCCCTGGTCCACTACCAGCTGGCCTGGCGCGGCCTGGTCGTGCAGGGCGACTTCGCCGAGGCCCGTCAGGAGGCCGCGTGCGCGGCGGAGCTGGCCGCGCGCGGCCGGGACCGGCGCACCGAGCTCATGGCGCTCGCCCTGCAGGCCTCCACCGAGACCCTGATGGGCCATCCGGGCGCCCCCGTCACCATCAAGCGGGCGCTGAAGGAGCCTCAGGACCCGTACGTGGCCTGCCATCACAACGGCGTCGGCTCGGCCCGTTTCCGCTGGCTGCTGATGAGCGACCGGCTGACCGAGGCCCGGGCCACCATCACCGGGCTGCTGCGCGAGGTGCGGCGGCGCGGCATGGTCGAGAGCGAGGTGCACTACCTGCGTCTGCTCGCCGAGACCGAACTGCGCGCAGGGCACTGCGGCCGGGCCCTGGACCTGGCCCGGGAGAGCCTGCGGATGGCCCGGGACACCGGCATCGGCGAGAGTGCCTCCGCGATGCTGGCCTCCCTCGCCGAGGCCTCCGGCGGCGACACCGGACGGGCGCTGGAGCTGGCCCGGGAGGCGGTCGGGCACGCCGATGAGGACGGCGACCAGATGTACCTCTCCCGCGCGCTGGCCGCCCTGGGGTACGCCCAGTTCGTGGCCGGGGACGACCAGGCCGCCGTGGCGGCGCTGCGCCGGGTGGGCGAGCTGGAGCTGGGGCTCCACATCACCGACCCGGCGCGCGGGCGCTGGCACGGCGATCTCGCGGAGGCCCTGGTGCGCACCGGGGAGCCCGCCGAGGCCCAGCGCGTCATCGACGTGGCCCGCGAGCACGCGATGCGGCTCGGCCGGGAGAGCGTGCTGGCCGTACTCGACCGGTCCGAGGCGCTGGTGCGGGCCGCCCGCGGCGACCAGGAGGGTGCCGTCGCCCGGTTGGCGTCCGCACAGGACCGGCTGGCGAGGCTGGGCAACGGCCTGGAGGAGGCGCGGGCCGCGTTCGCGCTGGCCCGGCTGCGCTCCCGGCGTCCGGGGCCGACGTCGTACGACGAGGCGGCCCGCCTGTTCCGGCGCTGCCGGGCGCTGCCGTGGCTGCGCCGGGTGGAGGAGGCCGCCGCCGCCCGCCCGGTCCGGCCCGAGGTCGTGCCGGCGGCGCCGGACGGACTCGCCGCGCTGGACAGGCTCGCGTCGATGGAGCGTCAGGTGGCCGCGCTGGTCATGGAGGGCGCGACCAACCGGGAGATCGCCGCGCGGCTGTACGTCAGCGTCAAGACGGTGGAGGCGACGCTGACCCGGGTCTACCGCAAGCTGGGGATCCGTTCGCGCGTCGACATCGTCCGATTGGCGGCGGGCCGGCGCGCGAAGTGAACGCGGCGCGGATTGACTGACCGCGTGGATCCAGTGAGGGCCGCCGGGTACGACCGAGGGTTTTCCCTGTCCAACTCCCTTAGGGGGTTCCCTCATTGGAGGCGGGTGGGCCCGGTCCTAGCGTAAGGGGCGTGCCGCTCGCCCGGGCACACGGGGCCGGTGTACGGATGCCGGCGCTCCCGTGCTCCACCCCCGCCCGCGCCCCCCACCGGCCCGCCCCGAGGAGACGCATGTTCGGCCTCACCCGCGCCAGACCCGCCGCCGCGCTCACCGCCGGCGCCGCCGTCGCCGCGACCGTGCTGCTGACCGCCTCCTCCGCGCTCGCCGCCCCCCGGCCCGTCGTCGGCGGCTCGCCGACCACGACGGCGGCGTACCCGTTCGTCATGCAGATCACGGACGCGTCCGGCAGGCAGTTCTGCGGCGGCACCCTGGTGGCGGCCACGAAGGTGGTCACCGCGGCGCACTGCGTGGTCGGCGATCCCCCGGGCAGTGTGCGCGTGGTGGGCGGGCGCACCTTCCTCGACGGCACCGACGGCACGGTCGGCGAGGTCAGCCGCATCTGGGTCGACCCGGAGTACACGGACGCCACCGAGGGGGGCGACGTGGCCGTACTCACCCTGGCCGCCCCGATGCCGTACGCGGCGGCGAAGTACGTCTCCTCCGCCGACGCCGGCGTGTACGCGGCCGGCGCCACCGCCCGCGTCCTCGGCTGGGGCACCACCGCCGAGAACGGCACCTCCTCCAACCAACTGCGGACCGCGACGGTGCCCGTCGTGTCCGACACGGAGTGTCAGAACTCCTACGGCTCCGACTTCGTCGCGAGCGACATGGTGTGCGCCGGATACTCCTCCGGCGGCGTCGACACCTGCCAGGGCGACAGCGGCGGTCCCCTGCTCATCGGGGGCGTCCTGGCAGGGATCACTTCCTGGGGCAACGGCTGCGCCGAGGCGGGTCACCCGGGTGTCTACACCCGGCTGACCGCCTTCTCCGGCCTCGTGACGGCGCAGGTCGACTCCTGAGCCGTACCCCAGTGAAGACCGGGGGGCGTTGCGGGCCTCCACGAGCGGCCCGCAACGCCCCCTTTCCACACGGGATGATCGACCGCCGTTCGTCTCGGGGTCAGTCCCGTTCGGCTTGGAGCCGGCGGATCACGATGGCGAGGTCCACGACGGCTGTCAGGGCCAGGGCCGCGCAGATGCCGGACAGGGTGGCGAGGACCGTGTCGCTGGGGCTGTCGTTCGGGGTGGAGCCGGCGGACCAGGTGGCGAACAGGACCGTTCCCGCGATGAAGAGGGGGAAGAAGACGGAGGCCAGCAGCAGGCGCAGGCGGAGGGGGCTGCGGGCGGTTCGGGGCTCGGTGCCGGTGCGGCGGTGTTCGTCGTACACGGGTCTCCTCGTCTCAGTGCATCGGGGCCTCAGTGGTTCGGGTCGGCCCTGCTGATGTCCGACAGCGCGGAGTGCGGGTCCTCGGCGGTGGCGAGGTCGCCGAGGCTCACCATGCCGACGGGGCAGCCGCCGTGTTCGACGACGGGCAGGCGGCGTATGGCGTACTGGCGCATCAGTTCGACCGCGTGGTCGGTGGTGTCGTCGGGAGTCAGGGTGACCACCGGGGGCCGGGTGCAGACCGAGCCGGCGGTCGTGGTGTGCGGGTCGCGGCCCTCGGCCACGGCCCGGATCACGATGTCCCGGTCGGTGAGCAGGCCGAACAGGTCGCAGTCGTAGGCCACCAGGACGTCGCCGACGTTCTGCTCGCGCATCACATGGGCCGCGCGTTCCAGCGTGGTCATCGGCTCGACGGCCACCGCGCCGGGCGACATCACGTCGCGTACTCGCCGGGTCATGGGCACCTCCCGGATCGGATCCGCGGAACTCCGCAGACCGCGGACGCTCCGGCTGTCCGCCGCGTAGCCAGAACCGGCGGTCCCAAACGGGGCCGCGTGCCAGCCGGTCCAGTGGTGGACGGCGACCGCGATCACGGGGCCGTGCGGTGGGGTGTCGCGGTACTGCGGGTACTTGCGCAGCAGCCGGGCGAGCGCGGTGCCGTACTCCACCACCGTGGCCTCGTCCGCCGCGTCGGGTGGCACGATCCGGGCGTGGCCGTCGGCGCGGACCCACCACAGGTGGTCCCAGTCCTCGGCGTAGTCGTCCGCCAGCAGGGACACGGACGGGTCGGCCTCGATGTTGCGCAGGCGTTGGAGGCGGGTCGTGGTCTTGGGCTTGTGGTCGACGGCCGTCACGAGACGGTCGTCGCCGAGGGCCGCGAACACCACCGGCACCAGGTGCGGCCGGCCCGCCGCGTCCACCGTGGCCAGCCGTGCCACCCGGGCGGCCCGGAACCGCCGGCGCGCCTCGTCGAGGTCCATGCGGGGCACCGGACCCTCCTCTCAGTGGTACGTCAGCGCCCGCACGACCTCGTCGTCCGTCAACTGCTCGAAGTCGTCGTACCAGACACCCACGGCGGTGAAGGACGACGGCCGGCGGAGGCAGATCACCTCGTCGGCCTCCTCACTCAGTGCCTCGACCGCGTCGGGCGCGCCGACGGGGACGGCGAGGACGGTGCGGGCGGGGCCCCGGCTCCGCACGTGACGCAGGGCGGCGCGGGCGGTGGAGCCGGTGGCCAGGCCGTCGTCGACGACGATCGCGGTACGTCCGCGCAGGTCCGGGGCGGGGCGGCCGTGGCGGTAGCGCCGGGCGCGGCGGTGCAGTTCGGCGCGTTCGCGCTCCACCACCGGGGCGAGGTCGTCCTCGGTCAGCCCGAGGTCGTGCAGGGCCGCCTTGTCGAAGAGCGGGGGGTCGTCCCCGGCGATCGCGCCGAGGCCGTACTCCTCCTGGAAGGGCGCGCCGATCTTGCGTACGACCACCACGTCCAGCGGGGCGTCGAGTGTCCGCGCGACCTCCCGGGCCACCGCCACGCCGCCGCGGGGCAGCGCCAGCACGACGGGGTCGGGCAGTGCACCGGCCTCGCGCCGGGCGCGCAGCCGTTCGGCCAGTTTCCGTCCGGCCTGCGCGCGGTCACGGAACCTCATGGGCCTTCCTTCCCTTCCATGTCGGGTACCCCGCCGGGCCCCTGCCGACCACACAATGGGTGGCAGGGGCCGTGACGGAGGGAGACGCATGCCGTGGCTTGCGGTTCCGCTGTGGGACGTGGGCAATGGGCAGGGCCCGCGCCAGCTCGCCGAGCTGGGGCTCGCGCTGCTGCTGTCGAGCCTGATCGGCTGGGAGCGGGAGGCGAAGCAGAAGAGCGCGGGCCTGCGCACCCACACCCTGGTCGGGGTCGCGAGCGCGCTGATGATGGAGGTGTCCCAGCACGGGTTCACCAGTGTGCTCGGCCTGGAGCACGTGTCGTTCGACCCCTCCCGGGTGGCCGCGCAGATCGTCTCCGGCATCGGTTTCATCGGCGGCGGTCTGATCTTCGTACGGCGGGACGCGGTGCGCGGGCTGACCACCGCCGCCACCATCTGGCTGACCTGTGCGGTGGGCATGGCCTGCGGGGGCGGCCTGCCGATCCTGGCGCTGGCGGTCACCGCGCTGCACTTCGTGGTCGTCCGCGGCTACCCCCGGCTGCCGGGCCGGCTCTTCCCCGGGCCCGTGTCCGCCACGGTCGAGGTGCGGCTGACGTATCTGGCGGGCCGGGCGCTGCTGCCGCGGCTGATGGAGGCATGCACCCGGCTCGGCTTTCGTATCCTGCAGGTCCGGGTGGACCAGTTGCCCGGCCGCACGGACCAGGCCTCCCAGGTGCTGCTGCGGCTGGAGGGCACCGCCGACACCGGGCACCTGGCGTCCGAGCTGTTCCACCACGACGGGGTCGTCGACGTCGATCTGAGCCTGGGGGGTGACGAGGAGCAGGACGAGTGACGGCCGTACGGCCGTGTCGCGGGTGAGTGACGTGGGTGGGCGACGTGGGCGGGCGACGTGGGTGGGTGATTGGCCCGCCGTCGTCCGGGCACCCGGGGCGCACTGTGCACCAGGAACAACGACAGTCACGCATTCTGCAGTCACGGATTCTGCTCACGGGATGGTTCAGCTTCCTCGACGGCGAGGCGACCGCCGGGGACGTACTGGCGCTGCACCGGGTCGAGGAGGTGCTGCGGCGGGCGGGGTTCGACTACGACGTCGCGTGGAGCCCCGGTTTCCGGCCCGGCGCCCTGCACCTGGACGACGCCGTGCCCGAGCGGTACGGGCGGCTGGTGTTCGTGTGCGGTCCGCTGCACGGGCCGCAGATCGAGGAGCTGCACCGCCGGTTCGCGCACTGCGTGCGGATCGCGGTGGGCGCTTCGGTGATCGACCCCGGCAGCGCGGCCGTCACCGGCTTCGACCGCGTCATCGCCCGCGACGCCCCGGCGGCCGGGCCCGCCCTCGACCTGGCCGCCCACGCCCCCGCGCCTGCGGCGCGGCCGGTCGTCGGGGTGGTGCTCACGCACGGGCAGCACGAGTACGGGCGGGCGAGCCGGCACGACGTGGTGGCCAAGGAGGTGACCGACTGGCTGCGCGGCAAGGACTGTGCGCGGCTGGAGCTGGAGACGCGGCTCGACATCCACGACTGGCGGCTGTGCGCCACGTCCGCGCAGCTCCAGTCCGTGCTGGTCCGCCTGGACCTGGTGGTCACCGACCGGCTGCACGGGCTGGTGCTCGCGCTGCGCGCCGGTACGCCCGCGCTGGCCGTGGACCCGGTCGAGGGCGGCGCGAAGGTGACCGCGCAGGCGCGTGCCTGCGACTGGCCCGCGCTGGTGCCCGCCGAACGGCTGGACGCGGCCGAGCTGGACCGCTGGTGGCACTGGTGCCTGACCTCGGGCAGGGTGGCCGCGCGGCGGGTCCGGGACGAGTTCGCGGGCGGCGCGGGGCGGGACGGGGCCGAGGAGCTGGTGGCGGCGCTGCGGCGGGGCCACGCCGGTTAATCCGTGGGGCGTCAGGGGCACCCGGGAGGGGACTTCCAGGCAGGTCGGTCTCCCGTAGGAGCAGTCCCCCGTAGGAGCAATTGTGTCGACAAACCGACTCCCGGATCACGAACAGCGGATCCTGAACGAGATAGAGCGTGCCCTGAGCCGTGACCGCCGTCTGGTCCGGCGGCTGCGGCCGCAGCGGAGGAGCCGGTGGCGGTCGGCCCTCTCCCGGGTGGCGTCGTACTCGCCCCGGGTGTGGACCGTGGTGGTGCTGCTGGCGGTCTCCGTGGGCCTGATGACGACCGGGATCGTCACCTCGGAGCCGGCCGTGATCTGGGCGTTCGCCGTGGTGTGGCCGGTGGCGCTGTTCTCCGTCTTCCGGCTGCTGTGCCGGTGGACGGAGCGCTGAGCCGTGAGGGTCGGATCCCCCTGCTTCAGCTGGAGTGCTTCAGCTGGAGGAGAGGTCAACCCGTGTAGCTGCGTGCCGTGGAGCGGCGCTGGCTGTCCTCCAGGAGCCGGAACCGTGCCTCCACGTCGGGCGGTAGCACGCGGCGTTCGCGCAGCACCCACGGGAGGGCGGCCGTCGCCTCGGCGAAGGCGCGCAGGGAGGCGGTGTCGCGGGGCACCGTGCGGGCCAGGTGCAGGGTCCGGCGCAGGGCCGGGCGGGCCGGCCGGCGCAGCCAGGTGAACCACAGGGTGTTGCGGATGCCGTCCCGGCGGCGACGCGTGGAGTCCCGGACGGACGATGGCTGGTGATGGATCGCCAGGTGTTCGGCGTACGTCAGCCACCAGCCGTCCGCCGCCAGGTCGGCGGCCAGCAGCTCCTCCTCGCCGCCGAGCCACAGCCGCGGGTTGAAGCCGCCGACGCGCCGGAAGGCGTCGGTGCGCAGGACGGTCGCCGCGGCGAGGAAGGAGCCGAGCGCGGGGCCGGGCAGCCAACACGGGCCGAGGAGCGGTGAGTTGCGCAGTTCCTCGACGATCGGGTCCTCGGTGCCGTCCGGTTCGACGAGGATGCGGGCGGTGACGGCGCCGAGCGCGGCATGCTGGTCGAGGAGGTCGGCGGCGCCGGACAGCGCGCCGGGCGCCCACCAGGAGTCGTCGTCGCAGAAGGCCACGTAGGGTGTACGGACCCGGCGCACGGCCAGGTTGCGGCCGACGGCGCCCAGGTTGCGGCCGGGGCGCAGCAGCCGTACGCGCGGGTGGTGGCGGGCCACGGCGGTGGAGGTGCCGTCGGTGGAGCCGTTGTCGGTGACGATCACCTCGGGCTGCTCGGGGAGCTCGGCGAGCCGGTCGAGGGTGCGCAGGAGTTCGAGGCGCCGGTTGTGGGTGATGACCACGACGGTGGTGCGGGGGTCGGTCATGGGGTGGCTCCGGTGTCCGTGCTCGTCTCCAGGAGGCGGGCGGCGCGCTCGATGTGTGGGGGCAGGGGGCGGCGGGCGCGCAGGGCGCCGGGCAGGCGGGTGAGTGTTTCGCGCAGGGCGCGCCGGGCGTGCGGGTCGTGGCGGGCGTCGACGGCCAGGCGACGGGTGCGGGCGAGGGCGTGCGGCAGGGGGCGGCGCAGCCAGGCGGTGAGGAGCTCGTTGCGGCGTACGACGGCCGGGCGGCCGGTGCGCGGGCCCTGGGCCGGGTGGTGGTGGGCGACCACCTCGGGGCAGTGGGTGACGACGGCGGGAGTCCCGACGCTCATGGCGTCACCTCCGGGTGGTTCGTGGAACGGCGGTCGGCGTGGACGGTGTGATCGATGTGCGTCACGCCACCTCCGACTTCAGTTCGTGGCCGGCCAGGACCCGCCGGTAGACCTGTTCGACGCCGTCGGCGACGCGCCGCCAGGTGAAGCGGGCGAGGACGCGTTCGCGGCCGGCGGCCCCGTAGCGGCGGCGCAGCCGGTCGCTGCCGAGCAGGTCGCGGGCGGCGGCGGCGATCGCCGCGGGGTCGCCCTCGGCGACGAGCCGGCCGGTGCGGCCGTCGGCCACCGAGTCGCGGTGGCCGCCCACGTCGGTGGCGACGACGGGCACCGCGCACGCCATCGCCTCCAACGGCACGATTCCGAACGGCTCGTACGTCGGCGTGCACAGCACCAGGTCGGCGCCGCGCATCAGCGCGGGCATCCGGGCCGGGTCGACGGCGCCCAGCAGCCGTACCCGGTCGCCGACGCCCTCCTGGACGGCCAGTTTCCGCAGCCGTTCGGCCTCGGGCTCGGTGTGCAGCAGGTCGGGCGGCGGGCCGCCGGCGACGAGGAGCTCGGTGTGCGGGATCCGGGTCAGCGCCCGGATGGCCTGGTCGTAGCCCTTGCGGGGGACGAGCCGGCCGCAGGCGAGGAGCCGGTGCCGCTGGGCGCGGGCGGGCACGTCGGCGGTCTCGGCGCCCGGGTGGAAGTGGTCGGCGTCGACTCCGCAGGGCACCACGGAGACCTGGCTCGGGGAGACGCCCATGTCGGCCAGTTCGTGCACCTCGTCGGTGCAGGTGGCCAGGACGCGGTCGCAGATGCGGCCGATCTGCCGCTCGATGCCGATGCGTTCGACGGGGCTGGTGTCGGCGCGGCCCTGGTGGCGGCGCTTGACGGTGCCGAGGGCGTGGAAGGTCTGGATGACCGGGATGTCGTGCGGGCCGGCGCCGAGCAGGGAGGCCATGCCGGACATCCAGAAGTGGGCGTGGACCACGTCGGGCCGCTCGCGGCGCCAGACGCGGGCCAGATGGGCGCCGAAGGACGGCATGTGCGCGAACAGGGCGTCCTTGGGGAGGGGTTCGGGCGGCCCGGCCGGCACGTGCTCCACGGCGGCGCCGCCGGGCAGCGGCACGCGGTCGGGCAGCGGCACGCGGTCGGGCAGGTCGGCGCTGTCGCGCCGGGTGTGGACGGTGACGTCGTGCCCGCGGCGTGCCAACTCCTCGGTGAGGCGGGCGACGTACACGTTCTGGCCCCCGGCGTCGACCCCTCCGAGCACGGCGAGCGGGCTCGCGTGCTCGGACACCATGGCGATCCTCATCGGATCACCTCCTTCAGCAGCCGCTCCCAGTCGTCCAGGAACCGGGAGAGCCCGTAGCGGGCGAGCGCGGCGGCGCGTGCGCCCTCGCCGACCATGCGGGCGTGCAGCGGGTCGGCGACGAAGTCCCGTACGGCGTCGGTCAGTACATCGATCCGGTTGGAGACCACTCCGGCGCCCGGGGGCACCGCCTCGGTGACCTCGGTGGTGGCGAGGGCGACCACGGGCATGCCCAGGTGCATCGCCTCCAGCAGGGACAGGCCGAGGGAGGTCCAGCGGACCGGGTGGAGGTAGAGACGGCGCCTGGCCATCGCCAAGTGCAGTTCCTTCTGGACGAGTTCGTGGGAGCGGCAGCGGTCGGGCGGCAGGGCGAGGTGGGAGGCGAGGCCGTCCGTGCCCATGCCGAAGACGTCCAGGGGGGCGGCGTGCGCGAACGTCGGCAGCAGGTCCGTACCCGTCGTACGGCCGCGCCGGACCGGCTCGTTGACGACGACGGCCGCGTGCGGCACCTCGCCGGTCCACAGCGGGCCGGGGTCGACGATGCCGTGTTCGATGACGGTGGTCTCGGCGCCTCCGGCGTCCCACATCAGCCGGTTGAAGTGGGTGACGTGCACGAGCGGCACGTCGCCGGGCAGGTCGGCGACCGGGTGCCGGGTGTCGGGAACTCCCGAAGAGCAGCCGTGGGGGGCGTTGTGCTCCAGGTAGACCATGGGCGGCCGGCGGCCCAGCCACTTCCGTACGAGGTCGTACTCGTGCGGGCGTTGCAGGACGACGAGGTCGATGCCGGCGTCCCGCAGTTTCTCCGGCGGGAGTTCGATCACGGAGTCCGGCCAGTCGAAGGTGCGGGCGCGGCCGAGTCCGTCGGGTCCGCGGTCGGGGGTGACGGGGACGACGTAGGTGTGCGGGCCCTGGACGAACGCGGTCGTCCAGGAGCCGTGCACGTGCCAGATGAGGATCCTCACGCCTTCATCACCTTCTCCACGGCGGCGAGCACGTCGTGCGCGGTCACCGACTCCAGGCAGGGGTGTCCGGGCACCGGGCAGTTCCGGGCGCGGCTGTCGGCGCACGGTGCGCTCTGGTCGCCGAGCAGCACGTAGGGGATCCCGTAGGGGCGCCAGCGCTCGGCCGGTACGACCGGTGCGAACAGGGAGACGACGGGGGTGCCGACGGCGGCGGCGAGGTGTGCGGGGCCGGTGTTGCCGGTGACGGCCGCGCGGGCCCCGGCGAGTACGCCGGCGAGTTCGGCGGCGCCGGTCCGGCCGCCGAGGTCCAGGCCGTGGGTGCCGGCCACGTATGCGGTCAGGTCGCGCTCTCCCCCGCCCCCGGTCACGACGACCCGGTGCCCGGCCGCGGTGAGTTCCCGTACGGCCTGCGCGCAGCGCCGCGGGCTCCAGGCGGGGGCGTTCCGGTGGCGCCACAGGCCGGTCAGCCAGTGCCAGGTGGCGGCGGACGGGATGAGGACGCTGGTGACGGCCATGGTGGTCACCTCCTGCCGGGTGCGCGGCCCGGGGGCGATCCGCGCCCAGGCGAACTCCGCGGTGCCCGCCGCCCAGCCGAGCCCGGCCACGGCGGCGGCCCGGGGCCGGCCGGCCGCGGCGAGCGCGCAGGCCGCGACACCGGCGGCGGTGACGGCGAGGTGGGAGCGGATCCGGCCGCGCGGGGCCACCGCCTTCCGCCACCAGTCGGGGCCGTGCAGGCGCAGCATGAGCGCGTCGTCGGCGTTGCCGCGCTGGGCGCGCAGCGACACCCAGCGGTCGGCGGGGCGGACGGGGTGGCGGGTGGTGCGGCGGCCCTGGCGGATGCGCCAGCCGGCGTCCAGGACGCGCAGCGCGAGGTCGGCGTCCTCGCGGAAGGCGCGCCGGAAGCGCTCGTCGAAGCCGGCGACCTGCTCGAGGGCGTCGGTGCGGTAGGCCATGTCGGCGGTGATCCAGCAGGCCCGGGTCAGGCCGGCGGTGCCCCGCTCCCAGTCGGTGGGGCGGCGCTCGCCGGGCAGGGGCACGGCGATCACGCCCTGCACGGCGCCGGTGTCGGGGCTCGCCTCGGCCAGGTCCTGCGCCACCTGGTCGCACCAGTGCGGGCCGACCTGGACGTCGTCGTCGAGGAAGGCGACCCAGGGCGTGGTGACCGCGCGCAGCCCGGTGTTGCGGGCGGCGGCGGGGCCACGGCCGCCGCTGGTGAGCACGGTGGTGCGGGCGCGCAGGTCGCCCAGCACGCTCAGCGGGTGCTCCAGCGCGTCCGGCTCGGGCTCGGGCCGGTCGTCGACCAGGACGATCTCGTCCGGCCGCGGTCCGGTCGCGGCGGCGAGGGCGGCCAGGCAGTCGACGAGGGTGCCCCGCGCGAGCGTGGGGACCACCACGGCGTAGGCGGGCCCGGTCCCGGTGGTGCGGCCGTCGGTGCGGGTCATGCGTACGCCCTCCCCCTGCGCACCGCGTACGGGCCGATCGCCAGCAGGTCGACGGGCGCGGAGCCGAAGCACTCCAGCGCGTCGCGCGGGTCGTCGACCATGGGCCGGCCGGCGGTGTTGAGGCTGGTGTTGACGACGACGGGCAGCCCGGTGCGCTTCTCGAAGCCGCGCAGCATGCGGGCGACCAGCGGTTCCTGGCGTTCGTCGACGGTCTGGACGCGGGCGGTGCCGTCGACGTGCACCACGGCGGGGATGCGGCCGCGCCAGTCCCGGTGCACGTCGTGCACGAACAGCATGTACGGGCTCGGCATCGGTCCCTGGAACAGCTCGTGGGCGCGTTCGGCGAGCGCCATGGGCGCGACCGGCCGGAACTCCTCGCGGCCCTTGACCCTGTTCAGCCGCTCCAGGTTCTCGGCGCGGCCCGGGTGGGCGAGCAGGGAGCGGTGGCCGAGGGCGCGCGGGCCGTACTCGCTGCGGCCCTGGAACCAGGCCACGATCCCGTCGCGGGCCAGTTCCTCGGCGACCGTCTCGGCGATGTCGTCGGGCCGCTCGTACGGTACGGCGGCCTCCTCCAGCCGGGCGCGCAGCTCCTCGTCGCTCCAGCCGCGCCCGAGGTCGGCGCCGGGCATGGGCTCGGGAACGCCGCCCTCGCTCTCGGCCAGGTACAGGGCGCCGCCGAGCGCGGTGCCGGCGTCACCGGCGGCGGGCTGCACCCACACGTGACGGTACGGGCCCTTCGCGGCGATCCTGGAGTTGGCGACGCAGTTGAGGGCGACGCCGCCGGCCATGGTCAGGGCCTCGCCGCCCGCCTCGCGGTGCAGCCAGTGGACGAGTTCGAGCAGGGTCTCCTCCAGGACGGCCTGGCAACTGGCCGCGAGGTCGGCGTGGTCCTGGGTCCACGGCTCGCCCTTGGCGCGCGGCGGGGCGAGTGCGGCCCAGTCGACGCCGTGGGCTCGGAAGCCGCCGTCGCCGGTGGCGTGGACGTAGGGGCGCAGCCGGTGCAGGAAGCGGGGCTTGCCGTAGGAGGCGAGCGCCATGACCTTGTACTCGTCGCTGCTGCGCAGGAAGCCGAGGTGTTCGGTCAGCTCCTCGTAGAGCAGGCCGAGGGAGTGGGGCAGGGCCTGGGCGGCGAGCGTGTCGAGCTTGCCGTCGTGGAAGCGGCCGGCCAGGTGGGAGGCGGCCTCGCCGCGGCCGTCGAGGACGAGGACGGCGCTGTCCGGGTGCGGGGAGGCGGGCCCGGCGGAGGCGGCGTGCGCGATGTGGTGCGGCACGAAGACGACCTTGGCCGGGTCGAGCCCGGGCAGCGCCTCGGCGAGGAACTCGGGCGCGCGGCGCGCGTACTCCAGACGCAGCGGGTCCCACGGGTCGAACAGGCCCATGTCGGCGGCCGGACGGGCCAGGGCCGGGTCGAAGGAGTAGGTGACGGCGTCCAGCTCCTCCGGCTCGACACCCGCGTGCTCCAGGCACCAGCGGGCGGAGAGTTCCGGCAGTTCCCACGCGGAGAACGGCACCGGGCGCTTGCCGTGCTTGCGCCGACTGAAGCGCTCCTCCTCGCCGGCCGCGACCGTCGTGCCGTCGACGACGAGGGCGGCGGCGGGGTCGTGGAACAGGGCGTTGATACCAAGGATGCGCATGGGGGCGGCTCCGTCCCGTTCGTCGGATGGTTCGGCGCGTGGGGACCGTGGGGCATTCGGGCTTCTGGGTGCCGCGCCCCAGCTGTCTCAAACACGTGAAGCCAACTGGCGCTGAAAAGACGGAAATTTCATTTTATTCAATGACTTATAAACCTAAAGTGAAGGCACCTGGTCAGCGCAGGGCAGTACGGTTCAGGACACCGCGGTCTACTGCTCCGGAAGGACTCCCGGACCTACGCGGCGACGGAGCGGGCGAACCACCCGATGGTGCGCTGAAGCCCCTCGGTCCAGCTCACGCGCGGCTGCCAGCCGAGCCGCTCCCAAGCCAGCCGGGTGTCGGGCCTGCGCCGCCCGGGGTCGTCGACGGGGCGGTCGACGAAGCGGACGCGGGAGGCGGAGCCGGTGAGCTCCACGATCCGGCGGGCCAGTTCCAGCACGGTGATCTCGTCGGTGCCGCCGATGTTGACCGGGCCGGCCTCCTCGGAGGCGGCCAGGGCGAGTACGCCGTCGACGGTGTCGTCGACGTAGCACAGCGAGCGGGTCTGGCTGCCGTCGCCGGCGACGGTGAGGGGCATGCCGTCCAGGGCCTGCGCGATGAAGGTGGGCACCGCGCGGCCGTCGCCGGTGCGCATCCGGGGGCCGTAGGTGTTGAAGATGCGGACGATTGCGGTGTCGGTGCCGCGGACTCCCCGGTGCGCGGTGACCAGGGCCTCGGCGAAGCGCTTGGACTCGTCGTAGACGCTGCGCGGGCCGACCGGGTTGACGTTGCCCCAGTAGCCCTCGTGCTGCGGGTGCTCCAGGGGGTCGCCGTAGACCTCGGAGGTGGAGGCCAGCAGGAAGCGGGCGCCGTCGGCGCGGGCGCGCTCCAGGGCGTTGCGGGTGCCGGTGCTGCCGACGTCCAGGGTCTGCAGCGGCAGCCTCAGGTAGTCGGCGGGCGAGGCCGGGCAGGCGAAGTGCAGGACCAGGTCGAAGCGGCCGGGCAGGCCGCGTACGGCGTCGGCGTCGGTGGCGTCGGCGCGCAGGAAGCGGAAGCCGCGGTGCTGTTCGAGTTCGGCCACGTTGGCGTGGGCGCCGGTGGCCAGGTTGTCCAGGCACACGACCGCGGTGCCGGCCTGAAGCAGCCGTGCGCACAGATGGGATCCCACGAAGCCGGCTCCGCCGGTCACCAGGGCCCGGCGCCAGGTGCGTCCGCTCACGGGACTCTCCTCACTCTCACCTTCACTTGCGTGACGGCTTGAGTAACCCGGCGACCGGAGGGCCACACATGGGCCGGTTCGACCCGATCGGGCTTTCGATATCAGGTTCTGTCCGAGGTCATCGGAATCTCCTTGCGTGGAAACCCCGTCCTTCAGGACGGGGTGGGGGTACCGCCCGCTTGCGGGGGAGAAATGCATCCCCGGGGCGGAGCCGCGCAGCGGCGGAGTACGCTCCGCCGTTCCAGCAACGGACGTCGTTCACAGGGAACCTGATAGGATGTGAGGCGTGACGCGGCAGGTCAAGCGGGCGTTCAAGTACCGCTTCTACCCCACGGACGAGCAGGCAGCGGAGCTGTCCCGCACGTTCGGCTGCGTCCGCCTGGTGTACAACAAGGCGCTTCAGGAGCGCACCCGCGCCTGGTACGGCGAGCAGCGCCGCATCTCCTACGTCCAGTCCTCCGCCGCACTGACGCAGTGGAAGAAGACCGAGGAGCTCGCCTTCCTGACCGAGGTGTCCTCCGTCCCCCTCCAGCAGGCGCTCCGCCACCTGCAGACCGCGTTCGCCAACTTCTTCGCCAAACGCGCCCACTACCCGCGCTTCAAGAGCCGGAAGAAGTCCCGCGCATCGGCCGAGTACACCCGCAGCGCCTTCACATGGCGCGACGGCCACCTGACGCTGGCCAAGATGGCCGAGCCCTTGGACATCCGCTGGTCGCGCCCCCTCCCGGAGGGTGCGCAGCCCACGACGGTGACCGTGTCCCGCGACAGCGCGGGGCGCTGGTTCGTCTCGATGCTCTGCGAGGACACCATCGCGTCGGCTCCGGCCACGGACGGGGCGGTCGGCCTGGACGCCGGGATCACCTCTCTGGTGACCCTGTCCACCGGGGAGAAGATCGTCAACCCCCGGCACGAGCGCCGCGACCGCGCCGGCCTGGCCAGGGCCCAGCGGGAGCTGTCCCGCAAGGCCAAGGGCTCCGCCAACCGGGCCAAGGCCCGCCGCAAGGTGGCCCGCGTCCACGCGCGGATCACCGACCGGCGGCGGGACTTCCTGCACAAGCTCACCACTCGGCTCGTCCGTGAGAACCAAACGGTCGTGATCGAGGACCTCACCGTCCGCAACCTGCTGAGGAACGGCAGGCTCGCGCGCGCCATCTCGGATGCGGCCTGGACGGATCTCCGCATGATGCTGGAGTACAAGTGCGCCTGGTATGGGCGTGAACTCGTGGTGATCGACCGCTGGTTCCCCAGCAGCAAGCTGTGCGGGGCCTGCGGCACGGTCCGCGAGAAGCTGCCGCTGAACGTCCGGGAGTGGGCGTGCGAGTGCGGCACCGTGCACGACCGCGACGTGAACGCGGCACGCAACATCCTGGCCGCCGGGCTGGCGGCATCCGCCTGTGGAGACGGTGTAAGACCTCAACGGGAGTCCTCCCGGACGGGGCGGTCGTCGGTGAAGCAGGAAGCCCAGCGGGCGACCGCTGGAATCCCCCGCCTTCAGGCGGGGGAGGAAGTCAAGTTTTCGGTGACTGACTCCGTGGGAGCAACAGCTGTGTACTGACTCCACTGCGAGACGAAGAAGGAGAGAGTCGGTCATGGACTTCCTTCGCCCCGCCGGTTGGGAGGAGGCGCTCGCCGCCAAGGCCGAGCACCCCACCGCCGTGCCGATCGCGGGTGGCACCGATGTGATGGTCGAGATCAACTTCGATCACCGCCGGCCCGCGTACCTGCTCGACCTGAACCGGATCCCGGAGCTCTACGAGTGGGAGACCGGCGAGGACGGCGTGCGGCTCGGCGCCTCCGTCCCGTACACGAAGATCATGGAGAACCTGCGGGCCGAGCTGCCGGGCCTCGCCCTCGCCTCGCACACCGTGGCCTCCCCGCAGATCCGCAACCGCGGCGGCGTCGGCGGCAACCTCGGCACCGCCTCCCCGGCCGGTGACGCCCACCCCGCCCTGCTGGCGGCCGGCGCCGAGGTCGAGGTCGAGTCCGTACGGGGGGCGCGGCTCATCCCGATCGACGAGTTCTACACCGGCGTCAAGCGCAACGCCCTGGAGCCCGACGAGCTGATCCGCGCCGTCCGAGTCAAGAAGGCCGACGGCCCGCAGCAGTTCTCCAAGGTCGGCACTCGCAACGCCATGGTCATCGCCGTGTGCGCCTTCGGCCTCGCCCTGCACCCCGGGACCCGCACCGTCCGCACCGGCATCGGCTCCGCCGCCCCCACGCCCCTTCGGGCCAGGGTTGCCGAGGAGTTCCTGAACGCGGCGCTGGAGGAGGGCGGCTTCTGGGACAACGGAAAGGTCATCAGCCCCTCGGTCGCCCAGCGGTTCGCGGAGCTGTGCTCGGCCGCCTGCAACCCGATCGACGACGTCCGGGGCACCGCGGGCTACCGCCGCCACGCGGTCGGCGTCATGGCCCGCCGGACGCTCACCTGGACCTGGGAGTCGTACCGCAACGCCTCGAAGGGAGCTGCCTGATGCGCGTCAACTTCACCGTCAACGGACGTCCGCAGCGGGCCGACGACGTCTGGGAGGGCGAGTCCCTGCTCTACGTCCTGCGCGAGCGCCTGGGCCTGCCCGGCTCCAAGAACGCCTGCGAGCAGGGCGAGTGCGGCTCCTGCACGGTGCGCCTGGACGGCGTATTGGTGTGTTCCTGCCTGGTCGCGGCCGGGCAGGTCGAGGGCCGCGAGGTGGTGACCGTCGAGGGGCTGGCGGACTACGCCAGGCAACGCACGGGCGGAACGGACTCGCTGACCGGCGAGGGCGACCAACTCTCCCCGATCCAGCAGGCGTTCATCGACGCCGGCGCCGTGCAGTGCGGCTTCTGCACCCCGGGTCTGCTGGTCGCCGCCGACGAGATGCTGGAGCGCAACCCGGACCCGACCGACGAGGACATCCGCGAGGCCCTGTCGGGCAACCTGTGCCGCTGCACGGGCTACGAGAAGATCATGGACGCGGTCCGCCTGGCCGCCGCCCGGCAGTCCGAGGGGGTCTGAGCATGGCTTCGCCCAAGCCCTCCACCACGTTCGAGCAGGGTGGCACCCCCACCGGCGCTCCCACGAAGATCACCCAGGGTTCGCAGACCAAGGGCGGCGTCGGCGAGTCCACGCTCCGCCCGGACGGCACCCTCAAGGTCACCGGCGAGTTCGCGTACTCCTCCGACATGTGGCACGAGGACATGCTCTGGGGCCAGATCCTGCGCTCCACGGTCGCGCACGCCGAGATCCTGTCCATCGACACGAGCGAAGCCCTCGCCCTGCCGGGCGTGTACGCCGTGATGACCTACGACGACCTGCCGACCGAGGTGAGGCACTACGGCCTGGAGATCCGGGACACCCCGGTCCTCGCCCACGGCAAGGTCCGCCACCACGGCGAGCCCGTCGCCGTCGTCGCCGCCGACCACCCGGAGACCGCGCGCCGCGCCGCCGCCAGGATCAAGGTGGAGTACAAGGAGCTGCCGCTCGTCACCGACGAGGCCTCCGCGACCGCCCCGGACGCGGTCCTCGTCCACGAGAACCGCACCGACCACCATTTTGCCCACGTCCCCCACCCCAACGTCCTCCACCGCCAGCCGATCATCCGCGGCAACGCCGGACAGGCCGCGAAAAGGGCCGACTTCACCGTCAGGGGCGAGTACCACTTCGGCATGCAGGACCAGGCCTTCCTCGGCCCCGAGTCCGGCCTCGCCGTGCCGGAGGAGGACGGCGGCGTCCACCTCTACATCGCCACCCAGTGGCTGCACAGCGACCTGCGCCAGATGGCCCCGGTGCTCGGCCTGCCGCCGGAGAAGGTGCGGATGACGCTGGCCGGCGTCGGCGGCGCGTTCGGCGGGCGCGAGGACCTGTCGATGCAGATCCACGCCTGCCTGCTGGCTCTGCGCACCGGCAAGCCCGTCAAGATCGTCTACAACCGCTTCGAGTCCTTCTTCGGACACGTCCACCGCCACCCGGCCAAGCTGTTCTACGAGCACGGCGCGACCAAGGACGGCAGGCTCACCCACGTCAAGGCCCGGATCGTGCTCGACGGCGGTGCGTACGCCTCCGCCTCCCCCGCGGTCGTCGGCAACGCCGCCTCACTCGGTGTCGGCCCGTACGAGGTCGACGACGTGGACATCGAGGCCCTCGCCCTCTACACCAACAACCCGCCCTGCGGCGCCATGCGCGGCTTCGGCGCGGTCCAGGCGTGCTTCGCCTACGAGGCGCAGATGGACAAGCTCGCCGACGCCGTCGGCATGGACCGGGTGGAGTTCCGGCGGCTGAACGCCATGTCCCAGGGCACGGTCATGCCGACCGGGCAGCGGGTCGACTCCCCGGCGCCGGTCGCCGAACTCCTGCGCCGCGTCAAGGCGATGCCGATGCCGCCGGAGCGCCAGTGGGAGTCCAGCGAGGGCGCGGACGTACGGCAGCTGCCGGGCGGGCTGTCCAACACCACGCACGGCGAAGGCGTCGTACGCGGTGTGGGCTACGCGGTCGGCATCAAGAACGTCGGCTTCTCCGAGGGCTTCGACGACTACTCCACCGCGAAGGTCCGCATGGAGGTCGTGGCCCGGGAGCCGGTGGCCACCGTGCACACCGCGATGGCGGAGGTCGGCCAGGGCGGTGTCACCGTCCAGGCGCAGATCGCCCGCACCGAGCTGGGCGTCGCCCAGGTGACCATCCACCCGGCGGACACCCGGGTGGGCAGCGCCGGTTCGACCTCCGCCTCCCGGCAGACGTACGTCACCGGGGGCGCCGTGAAGCACGCCTGCGAGCTGGTGCGCGAGAGGGTGCTGGAGATCGGGCGCCGCAAGTTCGGCTCCTACCACCCGGCTTGGTCCACTGCCGAACTCCTGCTGGAGGGCGGCAAGGTCGTCACCGACGGCGGCGAGGTGCTCGCCGACCTGGTGGACGTGCTTCAGGACGAGGTCGTCGAGGTCGAGGAGGAGTGGCGGCACCGGCCGACCGAGCCCTTCGACCCGCGCACCGGTCAGGGCGACGGCCATGTGCAGTACTCCTTCGCCGCGCACCGCGCCGTCGTCGAGGTCGACACCGAACTCGGCCTGGTGAAGGTGATCGAGCTGGCCTGCGCCCAGGACGTCGGCAAGGCGCTCAACCCGCTGTCCGTCGCCGGCCAGATCCAGGGCGGTACGACCCAGGGGCTGGGCATCGCGGTCATGGAGGAGATCGTCGTCGACCCGAGGACGGCGAAGGTGAAGAACCCGTCCTTCACGGACTACTTGATCCCCACGATCCTCGACACCCCGGCCATCCCCGTCGACGTGCTCGAACTCGCCGACGACCACGCCCCGTACGGGTTGCGCGGCGTCGGCGAGGCCCCCACCCTGTCGTCCACCCCGGCCGTCCTCGCGGCGATCCGCGACGCCACGGGCCTGGAACTGAACCGCACACCGGTCCGCCCGGAACACCTCACGGGCACGGCATGACTCCGCCGCCGTCGCGGGCAGCCGTGCCACAGGGCGGCACGGGCTCGGTGCCCTGACACACCGTCAGGGCTGCCTGAGCAAGTGGTTCAGCGCCCGCCCGAACACCGTGCGCGACCCCTGCCGCAGCACCCCGTCGAACAGGCCGGGCAGGAAGCGGACGCGCAGCTCCTCCCGCCACTGCACCCGCGTACGCCCCCCGGGCCCGGGCCGGACCTCGAGCTCGGCCCAGCCCAGCACCACCCGCCCCCGCTTCTCCAGCCGGCACAGCCCCGGCTCCCCGTCGGCCGGCGGACGCCAGACGGTGACCTCCATCGGGTCGTCGAAGCCGAGGGGACCGA
This sequence comes from Streptomyces sp. JNUCC 63, assembly GCF_054366325.1. Classification (NCBI taxonomy): domain Bacteria; kingdom Bacillati; phylum Actinomycetota; class Actinomycetes; order Kitasatosporales; family Streptomycetaceae; genus Streptomyces; species Streptomyces sp. JNUCC 63. The sequence goes on from NZ_CM135963.1 coordinate 1,658,055, forward strand.
TTCCCGAACGGGCCACGAGCACCGTGCCCACCCGGGTCGGCGTGGGCGTGACCTCGGTGATACGGGTCAGCGGAACCGTGTCGGTGTGCCGCGACCACCGCGTGACCCGACGCCAGGCCTCGTCGATGGGCAGCGGCGCGGTGCGCTCGAGAGAGAAGTTGACCACAGGATGATCGTAGGCACCCGGCCCCGCCCAACTGCACATCCACCACCGAGTCACCCAGGTGGCCGTATCCTCTCGCCGATGCTGACGCCGGCGCCACCGCGCCCCGACCACGCGGACGCCCTGCCGGCCTTCGAGCGGGAGAACCGCCGGTACTGCGCCCGCTCCGTTCCGGACCGCGGGGACGCGTACTTCACCGGGTTCGCCGCCCGTCACCGGGCCCTGCTCGCCGAGCAGGACGCCGGCGTCTGCCGGTTCCACCTCGTCCTGGACCGGCACGGCGTCCTGGTGGGCCGCGTCAATCTCGTCGACATCGCGGACGGCCGCGCCGAGTCGGGCTACCGGATCGGCGAGCGGGCCGCCGGCCGGGGGCCGGCGACCGCCGCCGTGCGGGAGGTCTGCCGGCTCGGGGCCGAGGAGTACCGGCTCCTGGCGCTCACCGCCGTCGCCACCTTCGACAACCCGGCCTCCCAGGCCGTACTGCGGCGCAACAGGTTCATCGCGGTGGAGGACCTGCGCGTCGACGGTCGGCCCGGGCGGCGGTTCCGGCGCCGGCTCGGTGACCGGGCCTGAGCCCGGGCTCGCGGTCTGCGGCTGGCATGAAGGGTTTGGCTGGCCAGAGCAGCCATCTTGTAGATTCATATGAAAGAAGGCCGTCGGCAACCTCTTGGGTTTCCTCCGTACCAGAGGGCGCGGCCCGGCCAGTTTTCGAGACACAGAACGGCGGCGACGAGAATGCGGCTGCGCGCACTGCTGGACACCGACGCGCTGGGCCTGAAGCTGCTCAGCGGGGAGGAGGAGCTGGACCGCACCGTGCGGAGTGTCATGACCACCGACCTGCGCGATCCCAGCCGTTACCTCTCCGGCGGTGAGCTGGTGCTGTCCGGGCTCGCCTGGCGCCGGGACCCCTCCGACTCCGAGTCGTTCGTACGCGTCCTGGTGCAGGCCGGGGTGGCCGCGCTGGCCGCCGGTACGGCCGAGTTCGGCTGCGTGCCCGACGACCTGGTGGTGGCCTGCGCCCGGCACCGGCTGCCGCTGTTCGCGGTGCACGAGTCGGTGGCGTTCGCGACGGTCACCGAGCACGTCGTACGGCAGGTCTCGAGCGAGCGCGCCGGCGACCTCGCGGCCGTGGTGGAGCGGCACCGCAGGATGATGACCTCCGGTCCGGCGGGCGGCGGCCCGGACGTGGTGCTCGACCTGCTGGGCTCCGACCTGGACCTGCGGGCCTGGCTGCTCTCCCCCACCGGCCGGCTGATCGCCGGGCCCAAGGCGGCGGGCCCGGCGCTGTCCGCCCGGGCGTGCGCCGGACTCGCCGGCGAGCACCTGGCGGCCGGCCGCACCGGTCGCCACGGCCCCCACCGGGTGACGCTGGACTCGACGACGTACTCCCTGTTCCCCATCCGCAGCACCGGCCGCTCCCCGCACGCCTCGCGGGACGCACGGGAGACGGTGCTGTCGGACTGGGTGCTGGCCGTGGAGGCGGACGCGGGCGACTGGCCGGAGGAGCGGCTGGACCTGCTCCAGGGCGTCACCCAGCTGATCGCGGTGGAGCGGGACCGCCGGGACGCGGCCCGCACGGTGCGCCGGCGGCTCGCCCAGGAGGTGCTGGAGCTGGTGCAGACCGGCGCGCCGCCCGCCGAGATCGCCGCGCGGCTGCGGGTCGCGGCACCGGTGCTGCTGCCCGGCCTCGGGGCGGCCCCGCACTGGCAGGTGATCGTGGCCCGGGTCGAGTGGGACGGCGGGCAGGCCGAGGGCGGGCCGGTCGCCCAGTCCCTGCTGGAGGAGATCCTCGTCGACCCCGGCAGCACGGGCCCCGAGCCCTCCGACCGGATAGCGGTCGCCCACACGGGTGACGAGGCGGTCGCGCTGGTCCCGCTCCCGGCCGTCTCGGCGGAGCACGACGGCTCCGAGGCGGGGATTCACGCCGACGCGCTCCTGGAGGCCGTACGGGAGCCGCTGTCGGCCGGTCTGGACGGCGACGGGCGGCTCACGCTCGGCGTCAGCGCGGCCGTGCACTCGGCGGAGGGGCTGCGCGGGGCGCTGGAGGAGGCGCGGCACGCCCGGCGGGTGGCGGCGGCGCGCCCGGGGCGCGTCTGCGCGGCCGGCCACCAGGAGCTGGCCTCCCACGTCCTGCTGCTGCCCTTCGTCCCGGACGACGTGCGCCGCGCCTTCACCGCCCGGCTGCTGGATCCGTTGCGGGACTACGACCGCCGGCACCGCGCCGAACTGATCCCCACCCTGGAGGCGTTCCTCGACTGCGACGGCTCCTGGACGCGCTGCGCCACCCGGCTCCACCTGCACGTCAACACACTGCGCTACCGGGTCGGGCGGATCGAGCAGTTGACGGGCCGTGACCTGTCCCGGCTGGAGGACAAGCTGGACTTCTTCCTCGCGCTGCGCATGAGCTGAGCCGGCGGCGCGCGGCGGCGGCACGCGCCGCCCGCCGGCGCCGTCCTCCGACTTTGTGAATTCTTTCACCCAACCTCTTGGCCGGGCTGTGGATTTCGTGCTGAGATGCCGCCACCACTCAAGGCTCGACGGCGTGCTCGGGGAGGGCAACGTGGCGCATACCGCCATGTCTGGTAACGGAACGACCGCAGGTGACGATCCACTCCAGACCGCGGTATGGCGGCTGCGCTCACGCGCATGCTGGGCCGACGCGGCGGCACTGCTCGAGCCGGCCACCGCGGCCGCGGCGCTGCAGAGAACAGAGCTGCTGGTAGAGCGGTGCCTGTACACCGAGGCGGGCTGGGAGGAGGCGGAGGACGCGCTGCGCACCGCCGAGGCGCTGGCCCACAGCGACGAGGAGCGGGGAGCGGCCGCTTGTGAACGCGGGTACCTCGCCTACTCGGCCACGCTGCACGGCGTGCGGGACCGGGCGGACGAGGCGCGGGCCGCGCTCGGCCGGGCGGCGGCCCTGATTCCGCCCGGAGGGCCGGGGCGGGCCCTGCTGGACTTCCGGCGCGGACTGATCGCCGAGAACCTCACCCACTCCCCGCAGGCCGCGCGCGCCGCCTACCGCCGCGCCCACGCGGGCGCCACCGCGCGCCCCGACCGGCTCCTGCTCTCCTTCACCTGGCGCCACCTGGCCGGACTGGCCTTGCGGGACGGCGAGTTGGCCGAGGCCCGGCACGGCTTCGCCGAGTCGCTGCGGATCCGCGAGGAGTTGGGCTACCTCGTCGGCACCGCCCCGGCCCTGGTGTCGCTCGCCGACACGGAGACCGAACCGGAGGCGTCCCGCCTGCGCGAGGAGGCCCGGCGGCTGTTCCAGCTGCTGGGCGGCGTACCGACGTGGCTGGCCCGGCAGTTGGCCCCGCCGGCGACGGGAGCGGCGACGGCGTAGACGCCAAAGGCCCCAAAGGCGTCGTCCCGCGGGACTTACGCCGCTCCCCCGAAGTGCTCGGCCACCAGGGAGCGCACCACTTCCAGGTCCCGGGCGATCAGCGCGTCCAGCAGTGCGGTGTGCTGTGCCGCGTCGGCGACCAGGTCGGCGCGGCCGGGCCCGGCCGGGCCGCCGACGAGTGGCCACTGGGCGCGGCGGTGGAGGTCCTCGGCGATCCGGACGAGCTGTTCGTTCCCGGCCAGGGACAGCACCGCGCGGTGGAAGGCCCGGTCGGTCTCGGCGTACGTCGCCCGGCAGCCGGAGGACGCGGCCCGCACGGTGCTCTCGGCGAGCGGTCGCAGGCCGGCCCAGCGCTCGACGGGCACGGTACGGGCCAGCCGCAGCATCATCGGCACCTCGATCAGGGCCCGCACCTCGGCCAGCTCGGCGAGCTCGCGGACGCCGCGTTCGACGACCCGGAAGCCGCGGTTGGGCACGACCTCGACGGCGCCCTCCAGCGCGAGCTGCTGCATCGCCTCGCGCACCGGGGTGGCGGACACCCCGAACCGCTCGCCGAGCGCGGGCGCCGAGTAGACCTCGCCGGGCCGCAGCTCGCCCGCGACCAGCGCGCTGCGCAGGGCCTGCAGGACCTGCCCGCGCACCGAGGAGCGCCGCACGACGGGCCGCGGCAGGGGTGTCTCACTGTGCGTGTGCTCGCCGCGGACGTCGGCCGGTGAGGCGTCCGCGGAGGGGACGTCCCGCTCCCGGCGCGGGTCCGCGGGGGGCGACTGCCGCGGTATGCGCGGCGCCACGCCCGGCCGGGCCTCGGGGATCCGGGTGCCGGTGGAGTCCTGCGCGCCCTGTTTCACGGTCCTCCTCCGGGCTTGGGGTGCTTGGGGTACTTGGGGCCATTACGGCGGCTTGTTACTCGTCCGTCAAGCACCTTAAGCGCTATGGGCCATGGGTTCACACTCCGTCGAAGTGAAGTAAGGTAAGGCTTACCTTCAGTCGAGCGCGAAACGGTGGTCCGGCATGCCTGTGCTCCCTTCGGCCGTAGCGGACGCGTACACCCGTCTCACCGAGGCCTTCCCCGGCCTCACCGTGACGGAGCTCGAGGAGGGCGAACCGGCCCCGGACGGCGGCGAGTGGACCCCGGCCGCCCTGCTCGCGACGGGCGGGCCGGGGCTGGACGCCTTCCTGGCCTGGGACGACGCCCAGGTACTGCGGGACTACGGCACCCGGGCCCGCCCGGACGTCGTGGCGAGCTTCGCGCTGCACCGGTACGCCTGGCCCGCCTGCCTGCTGTTCACCGTGCCGTGGTTCCTGCACCGCAGGGTGCCCCGCCTGCCCGTGACCCACGTCTCCTACGACCGCCACGCCGGCCGTATGGCCGTACGCCCCGCCGGTTTCGCCTGCCTGCCGGGCGACCCGGCGGCCGCGCTGCCCGGCGCGCGCGTGGTGCGCGGCGAGGATGCGCTGCGCGCCGAGGTGCGGGCGGCGGTCGCCGAGCACCTGGAACCGGTCCTGACCGCCTTCGGACCACGCATGCGGCGGCGCGGCCGCGCCCTGTGGGGCATGGCGACCGACGAAGTCGTCGAGGGCCTGTGGTACGTCGCCCATCTGCTCGGCGAACAGCGGCGGGCGCAGCGGGAGCTGGAACTGCTGCTGCCGGGCGCGACCCGGCCGTACGTCGGCTCGGCCGCCTTCCGCGAGCTGACCGGGCCGGACGGCGAGTCGCTGCCGACCCGGGACCGGGCCAGCTGCTGCATGTTCTACACCGTGCGCCCCGAGGACACCTGCGCCACCTGCCCGCGCACCTGCGACGCGGACCGGATCACGAAACTGGCCGCCGTCGCAGCGGGTTGAGCGCATCCCGTATGATCGTCCACGGTTGCCGCACCCACAAGGTCACGAATGCTTCACAACTTCCCCACCCGTCGCGGGAACTCTTCGCGGAACCATCCGCACGGGTAATCTTATTCGAACTCAACTCCCGCCCCTCAAGCGGCAGTTCGAGCAGAACGCCGCTCTGGGCATCCCCTTGCACCTCCTTGGCGGCCTCTTGCCCCGAAACCCCCTGAGGGCCGGTGGAATTGGGCCACTATGGCGGGCGTTACGCCCTATCCCAATGCAAGGGACCCCAGATGAGACTGACCGACATATCGCTGAACTGGCTGCTTCCGGGCGCCGTGCTGCTCCTGGGCGTGCTGGCGGCGGTGGCGGTGCTCGCGCGCGGCAAGAAGCGCTCCTCCGGGGAGAACGCGAGCGCGGACGACTCGTGGGAGCGCAGCGAGGAGCGCCGCAGGCGCAAGGAGGCCATCTACGGGACGGCCTCCTACGCACTCCTGTTCTGCTGTGCGGCGGTCGCCGCCGCGCTCTCCTTCCACGGTCTGGTCGGCTTCGGCCAACAGAACCTCGGCCTCTCCGGCGGCTGGGAGTACCTCGTTCCGTTCGGCCTGGACGGCGCGGCGATGTTCTGCTCCGTGCTCGCCGTGCGCGAGGCCAGCCATGGTGACGCGGCGCTCGGCTCGCGAATCCTCGTGTGGACGTTCGCGGGCGCCGCGGCCTGGTTCAACTGGGTGCACGCGCCCAGGGGCGTCGACCACGCGGGCGCGCCGCACTTCTTCGCCGGCATGTCGCTGTCCGCGGCCGTCCTGTTCGACCGCGCGCTGAAGCAGACCCGCCGGGCCGCCCTGCGGGAACAGGGCCTCGTGCCGCGCCCGCTGCCGCAGATCCGGGTGGTCCGCTGGCTTCGGGCGCCCCGCGAGACGTACAAGGCCTGGTCGCTGATGCTCCTGGAGGGCGTGCGCAGCCTGGACGAGGCGGTCGAGGAAGTACGCGAGGACAAGCAGCAGAAGGAAGAGCAGCGGCGGCTGCAGCGCGAGCAGCAGCGCTTGGAGCGGGCGCGGTTGAAGGCGATCAGCCGGGGCCACCGCGGTTTCGTCGGCCGCGGCGGTCGGCAGGTGGAGACGCAGGCCCTGGAACGTGCCTCGGCCCCGGTCACCGCGGAGCCTGCCATAGCGACGGCGGAGCAGCTGCCCGTGCGCGCGCGTCCCTCCCTGCAGCCCGTCCGCAAGGGCTCTGACGGCGCCGCCGTCGACCTCACCGCGGAGGACGACACAATGGCCCTGCCGCGTCTGGACTCCCTGGAGCGCAAACTCAAGGACCTGGAGCAGCAGTTCGGCTGATGCCGTGACCGGTGACCGGTGAAACGGGTGTGGGACGTGGTCGTACGGCCGCGCCCCACACCCGTTTCACCACACCCGTTTCACCCGGCGTTCGCGCCCAGTTCGAACCACACCGACTTCCCGACCCCGTGCGCGCACACGCCCCAGGCGTCCGCGAGGGACTGCACCAGGACCAGGCCCCGGCCGCCTGTGTCGTCGTCGCCGGCCGGCACCCGGGGCCTGGGCCTGCGGGTGACGAAGTCCCGTACCTCCACGCGCAGTCCGCGCGGTGACACGGTGGCCGTCAGGACGGCGTCGTCGTCGGTGTGCACCAGCGCATTGGTGAGCAGCTCGCTCGCGAGCAGCTCCGCGACCTCCGACGTGCCGGGTCTGCCCCAGTGGCGCAGCAGTTCGCGCAGTGCCCGGCGCGTCTCGGGCACCGCCTTCAGGTCGGCCCTCCCCAGCCTGCACCTGAGCTGGGGCGCCGAGTGCCGTTCCGTGAAGCCGTCCGCCTTTTCCTCCGCCGTCCGATCCGAGGAGGCCCCGACCGTCGCGGGACCGCCCCCTCGTGCCTGCCTCTTCATGTCCCCCGTCCGCGTGCCGATGTCGGTTCCCCTCCGGTCCGAACACGTTCATGGGGATCCTTGCCCCATGAAGCACGCGCCAGTCATGTCGGATCCGCGACGACCAGGTGTTCGGACAGCGACGGGCCAACTTGGCCGAAGTGCGACGCTTTCGGCGGCCGCCGCTCACCCTTCTCCTGCGAGGGTTCACGGCCGGGGCACGTTGCGCAGGTTGGAGCGGGCCATCTGCACCATCCGGCCGACACCACCGTCCAGCACCATCTTCGAGGCCGACAGCGCGAACCCGGTCACCATCTCGGCGCTGATCTTCGGCGGGATGGACAGGGCGTTGGGGTCGGTGACGATGTCCACGAGGGCCGGCCCCTTGTGCCGGAAGGCGTCCTTCAGTGCCCCGGCGAGCTCCTTGGGCTTCTCGACCCGGACGCCGTGGGCGCCGCAGGCGCGGGCGACGGCGGCGAAGTCGGGGTTCTTCATCCCCGTGCCGTAGGAGGGCAGACCCGCGACCATCATCTCCAACTCCACCATGCTCAGCGAGGAGTTGTTGAACAGCACGACCTTCACCGGCAGGTCGTACTGCACCAGGGTCAGGAAGTCCCCCATCAGCATGGCGAAGCCGCCGTCCCCGGACATGGAGATCACCTGACGGCGGCGGTCGGTGAACTGAGCGCCGATCGCCATGGGCAGCGCGTTGGCCATCGAGCCGTGCGAGAAGGAACCGATGATGCGGCGGCGGCCGTTGGGCGAGATGTAGCGAGCGCCCCAGACGTTGCACATCCCGGTGTCGATGGTGAACACGGCGTCGTCGGCGGCGACTTCGTCCAGGACGGCGGCCACGTACTCGGGGTGGATCGGGATGTGCTTGTCGACCTTCCTCGTGTACGCCTTGACGACCCCCTCCAGCGCGTCCGCGTGCTTCTTGAGCATCCGGTCGAGGAACCGGCGGTTCTTCTTCTCCTTCACCCGTGGGATGAGACAGCGCAGGGTCTCGCGCGCATCGCCCCACACGGCCAGGTCCAGCTTGGAGCGGCGGCCGAGGTTCTCCGGCCGGACGTCGACCTGGGCGATCCTCACATCGGTGGGCAGGAACGCGTTGTACGGGAAGTCGGTGCCGAGCAGGATCAGCAGGTCGCACTCGTGGGTGGCCTCGTAGGCGGCGCCGTAGCCGAGCAGTCCGCTCATGCCGACGTCGTACGGGTTGTCGTACTGGATGAACTCCTTGCCGCGCAGCGCGTGCCCGACCGGTGACTTGATCTTCCCGGCGAACTCCATCACCTCGGCGTGCGCGCCGGCCGTGCCGCTGCCGCAGAACAGGGTGACCCTCTCGGCCTCGTCGATCATGCGGACCAGCTTGTCGATCTCGGCGTCGCTGGGCCGGACGGTGGGGCGGGAGGTGACGATGGCGGTCTCGGCGGCCTTCTCGGGGGCGGGCTCGCCGGCGATGTCGCCGGGCAGTGCCACCACGCTGACGCCCCTGCGGCCGACCGCGTGCTGGATGGCGGTGTCCAGCAGCCGGGGCATCTGCCTCGGGCTGGAGATCAGCTCGCTGTAGTGGCTGCACTCCTGGAACAGCCGGTCGGGGTGCGTCTCCTGAAAATAACCGAGGCCGATCTCGCTGGAGGGGATGTGCGAGGCGAGGGCGAGGACCGGGGCCATGGAGCGGTGGGCGTCGTACAGGCCGTTGATGAGGTGCAGGTTGCCGGGCCCGCAGGAGCCGGCGCAGGCGGTCAGCCGGCCGGTGATCTGCGCCTCGGCGCCGGCCGCGAAGGCGGCGGTCTCCTCGTGGCGGACGTGGATCCAGTCGATGGCGGCGTTGCGGCGGACGGCGTCGACGACCGGGTTGAGGCTGTCCCCGACGACCCCGTACAGGCGTTTGACCCCGGCGCGGACGAGGATGTCGACGAACAGCTCTGCGACGTTTTGCTTGGCCATGGCTTTCGGATGCCCCTTCGGTCTCCGCGGATTCCTCTGCTCCGCCGGCTCCGCCAGGTTCTCTGGATCCATGAATTCACAGCCTGGGCGTTCACGCCTCCCGTACGGCCGCGGCCGTACGGTCGTCCGCGTACCCCTTGACCCGGACCTGGGCGTCCGCCAGAAACGCCGCGAGACCCGGCGGGGCGGGATCGGACCAGCGTCGTGCGAGGTGGGCGCACAGCTCGGGCTCGCCGCGCAGCGGGTCGGCCAGGCCGGCGGTGCACATCAGGAGCGTGTCACCCGACCGGGCCAGTGAGGCGCGGAAGCGGAAGGGTTCGCGGGGTGGCTCCGGGGGCGGGTCGTAGGGGCTCGGCGGGGTGGGGATGCCGAGGTCCATGGTGAGCCGGTCGCCCTCGGGGGTCTCGGGAGGCCGCGAGCCGAAACCGACCACGGGATGGCCGGGCGCCTTCGTCTCGGCGACCCGGGGTTCGATGTCGTGCCACTCGCCGTCGCGCAGCCGGAACAGTCCGCCCGCGCCGACGCCGAAGAAGACCCGGGCCCGGCACTCGGGGTCGGCGGGCAGGAGCAGGCAGCGCAGGGTGGCCGTGTACTCCTCCGGGTCGATGCCCTGTTCGGCGGCGCCGGCGCGGAGTCTGCCGAGGCTGCGGTCGGTGAGCCGGTGCAGTCCCGACTTCAGGTCGCCGCGCCGGGCCGCCCGGATGTCCTCGGCGAGCCGCGCGTGACTGCGGCCCACGGCCCGCGCGATCCACTGGCACACCTCGGCGGCCGCGCGGTGCGAGCCCGGCATGGCCCGGGCCCCGGTGGCCATCGCGACGAGAACGAGCGCCTGCTCCCCCGCCCCGAACCGCGCGACGAGCAACGCGTCCCTCCGCGGCTCCCCCCGGTACCGCGCGGAATCCCCCCGAATCGAAACCGCCCGCAGAGTGCAGGCCCCGTAACCGGCCCCCTCCAACACGGTGTCCGGCACCAGTTCGTCGAGCTCGTCCGGATCAGCGAGCGGCAGGGCGGTGGGCTCGGCGTCGTAGGTGGGCGGGCGGGAGCCGACGTAGTCGACGGCGGGGGTGCCGCGGGGAACTCGCTGATCCGCGGGGGGCTCCGGGGGAACGGCGTCCTCCGGCTCCCCGGCCCGCGCACCGCCCGGGGCCCCGGCGGACGGGGACTCCGGAGGCAGTGCGGGGGCGGGGACGGCGGCGTCCAGGGGCGCGCCCGCGCCGAAGGCGGGCGTGTCACGGCTGCGGGGCGCCGGCTCGGCGGAGCCCGACGGCTGGGGCAGCGCATCAGCGCCCGGCAGGTGGGCGGAGCCCGACACCGGCGCCGCGTCGGCCGCCCCCTCGACGGGCCCGGACGGCCAAGGCGACGGCTCGGGGTCTGGGGGTGGGGCGTTCCCGGCAGCGGGGCCGGGCGGGGAGGTCACCGGTCCCGGGGGGCCCGCGGCCGAGGGGCCGGCGGACGGAGGTTCCGAGGGCAGCGGGGGCGCGGAGGGCGGCGCAGGCGTGGCCGGGGGCCGCGGGGACGCGGCGGCATCCAGGGGCGCGCCCGCGCCGAAGGCGGGCGTGTCACGGCTGCGGGGCGCCGGCTCATCCGAACGCGAAGCCGGCGGCGCGGGCTCGGCGGGGTCCGGCGGCCGAGGCGGCCCGGCGGAGTCCGATACCAGCGGTGCATCGGCCATCCCCTCGACGGGTCCCGAGGGCCAAGGCGACGGCTCGGGGTCTGGGGGTAGGGCGTTCCCGGCAGCGGGGCCGGGCGGGGAGGTCACCGGTCCCGGGGGGCCCGCGGCCGAGGGGCCCGCGGACGGAGGTCCGCTGACCGGGGGCCCCGCGGACGGAGGCCCCGCGACCGGGGGCCCGGCGGACGGGACATCCCCGGGCGCGCGGCGCCACCAGGCCGGGGCGGGGGGCGGCGGGCCTCCTGGGGGAGCCTCTGTCGCGGTGTCCGTGGGCTCGCTCTTCGGTGGCCCGGGGTTCGGATCCGCGTCCGGGGGCGGTGAGGGGACCGGCGGTTGCGGGGTGGGCGGGGTCAGGGTTTCGGTTGCCGAGGCGAAGCGGTCGTCCAGGGAGTCGGGTGCGGCCGTGGGGCCGGTGTCCTCGGTGGAGTCGTCGTACAACTGCCCCCACCAGTCGTCCTCGTGACCGGTGGACCTTCCCCCCTGCTGGCTCATGCCCCCAATTGTCCACCGCAAGGGCCGTATGAGAACGGGGCATCCGGAAAATCCGTCGCCGGGCGGCCCCACCCCCCACGGGAGAACCGCCCGGCGACACCGAGGTGACCCGGGCCCGGGTCACGGTCTGGACGGCCGAAACGCCGCCGTCGGGCGCGCCCCGCGAGTGACCGCGGGCCAGTCCGCCCGGCGCCCGATCCGCCGACGCGGGCCGCGCGTTCGCGCAGGCCACGCCCACGACCGGGCATCGGTGCTTCCCTTGCGCCACCTTGTCAGAGTGGCGGGGGGTACAGCGATGATGTGCCGCGGCGGGTTTGCGCCTTGGCTGTTTTCCGCCACGGCGGACACACCGCGGAACGGGTACCCGGGAATCCGCAAGGGGAGGAACAGCAGCTGATGCTGGCAGCGATAGGTCTGGACGAGACACACGAGTCGGCGTACCGGGCCCTGGTGTCCGTGGGCGCCGCCGAGGTGCCCGATCTCGCGCGGCGGCTGATGCTCGGTGAACAGGACACCGAGCGCGCCCTGCGCCGCCTGGAGCGGCACGGACTCGCGGCCCAGTCCTCGGCCCGGCCCGGCCGCTGGGTGGCCGCGCCGCCCGGTGTGGCGCTGGGCGCGCTGCTCACCCAGCAGCGGCACGAGCTGGAGAAGGCGGAACTGGCCGCCGCGCTGCTCGCCGAGGAGTACCGGGCGGCCGCCGCCGAGCCCGCCGTGCACGACCTGGTCGAGGTCGTCACCGGCGCCCCCGCGGTCGCGCAGCGCTTCCTGCAGCTCCAGCTGGGCGCGAGCGAGGAGGTGTGCGCCCTGGTCACGGGCAACCCGATCGCCGTCTCCGGTATGGAGAACCACGCCGAGGAGCAGGCGGCCTGCCGCGGGGTCCGCTACCGGGTGGTGCTCGAACGCGCCGTACTGGACCTGCCGGACGGCATCACGGAGCTGACCGCCGCACTCGGCCGCGACGAACAGGTGCGGGTCCTCGACACCGTACCGACCAAACTCGTGCTCGCCGACCGGACGCTCGCCATGGTGCCGCTCACCTCGCACACCACGGAGCCCACCGCGCTCGTCGTGCACGCCAGCGGCATGCTGGAGCTGTTGTACGGGCTGTTCGAGTCGGTGTGGCGGAACGCGCTGCCGCTGCGCCTCGGGGCGTCCGGTGTCACCGAGGATGCCCCGGACGGCCCCGACGCCACCGACCTGGAGGTGCTGTCCCTGCTCCTGGCCGGCCTGACCGACGCGAGCGTCGCCAAGCAGCTCGACCTGGGGCTGCGGACCGTACAGCGCCGGGTGAAGCGGCTGATGGAGCTGACCGGCGTGACCACCCGGCTGCAGCTGGGCTGGCACGCCTACGAGCGGGGCTGGGTGGCCCGGGACCGGCACGGCTGACCCGCGCCCGGCGCGCGGCCTCCCCCGCCCCCGCGCGGCGGCGGCCCGGCGGGACCGCCGCTTGCTGGAACCGGACACGACACCCGGGGACGGCCGGCGAGGCTAGCGCCACCGTCCCCGCTTGGCCTCCATCGCCGCCCGGCCCTCGGCGCCCTTGCGCTTCCAGTCACGTCTGATCTCCGCGCGCAGCCGCGCGTCGGTCTTGGCGACGATCCACTGGTTCTCGCGCATGAGCTTGCGGTAGCTCTCCAGCCGCCGCCGGGACAGTTCGCCGGCGTCGACGGCGGCCAGTACCGCGCACCCGGGCTCGCGGTGGTGCGCGCAGTCGTGGAACCGGCACCGCTCGGCCAGCTCCTCGATCTCGGAGAACACCTGCCCGACGCCGCTCTCGGCGTCCCACAGTCCGACTCCGCGCAGCCCGGGCGTGTCGATGAGTACGCCGCCGCCGGGCAGCGCGAGCAGGTTGCGGGTGGTGGTCGTGTGCCGGCCCTTGCCGTCGACGTCCCGTGCGGCCCGGACGTCCATCACGTCCTCGCCGAGCAGCGCGTTGGCGAGCGTGGACTTGCCGGCCCCGGACGGCCCGAGCAGCACGGACGTCCCGCCGGAGACGACGGCGGCGAGGGCGTCGAGCCCGTCCCCGGTCACCGCGCTGACCGGCAGCACCGGCACACCGGGTGCCGTCGTCCCCACGTCCTGGACGAGATACGCCAGTCCCGTCGCGTCCGGTACGAGGTCGGCCTTGGTCAGCACGACCAGCGGCTGCGCCCCGGACTCCCAGGCCAGTGCCAGGAACCGCTCGACACGGCCGAGGTCCAGCTCGACGGCCAGGGAGACGGCGACGATCGCGTGGTCGACGTTGGCGGCGAGGATCTGCCCCTCGGACCGCTTGGACGAGGTGGAGCGCACGAAGGCGGTGCGGCGCGGCAGCAGGGTGCGTACGTACCGGGGCTCGCCGGCCGGATCGGCCGCCACCCAGTCCCCCGTGCACACGACCTTCATCGGGTCACGGGGAACGACGAACTCCGTGTCGGCGCGCACGGTACCGGCCGGCGTGACGACATCACACAGCCCACGGTCGACGCGCAGGACACGCCCGGGCACGAGCCCCTGCCCGGCGTAGGGGGCGAACGCCGACTCCCAGCCCTCGTCCCAGCCGTACGGGGCGAGAGGGTGCGGCGAAGCGAAAAGCGAGGCGAGATTCAAGGGGAAACCCTTCACATGGGCGGCCCCGGCAACGCGCACAGGCAGCGTGCGCGAGTGGACGAGTCAGCCGAGGGCCACGGAGGTGGAGTGGATGAACTTCCGGATGCGGGCAGCGCCCATCACAGAGACAGCCATCGGTCACACCTCCTTCTCCTCGCTCGACCGACAGCGGCGACCGAACGGCCACCGCGAAGGACAGGACTGACCCTATGGGGGCCACATCTGCGGACGCCACCGGTTTTCCCGGGAGGTAACCCAGCGTGAAGCTCTAGCTACGATTGCCGGATCAGGGTGTACGTCGGGGAGAATGCCACGGCGATGATGCCGTCCCAGCCTGCCGAGCCGGACCGTACCGGGTATCCGGAGTCCGCCGTGTCCGCCGTCTCCCCCTCCTACGCTCCCTTCGCGCACCTCACCGTCCGCAACACCGCTCTCTACCGACAGGTGATGGGGACGTTCCTCGAGGCCAAGGAGCGGTTCGCGGTGCATCTGCGGCCCGAGGACGTGCACGCGGCGCTGCCGCCGGAGCACCGGCCCGCCGACCTGGACACCGTGGTCAAGGCGCTGGACAGCCTGGTCGAGTGGGGCAATCTGCGGGCCGACCCGGACACCTCACGGGTCACGGCGGTCGAGGACTTCTACCGCAAGCGCTTCATCTACCAGCTCACACGGGCCGGTGAAGCCGCCGAGCAGGCGCTGTCGGCCTACGACGAAGCACTCGGGCGGCGCGGCGCGCTGCAGGCCGTGGCGCTGCACGACATCGTCACCCAGCTGCGGGCCCTGCTGGCGCTCGCCGCCGGGGACGAGCCGGACGCGGCCAAGGCGCACCTGGCCCTGTCCGCGCTCACGAGCCGGTTCGAGGCGCTGGCCGAGAACGCGCGGGCGTTCATGGGGTCGCTGCAGCGCACCATCGACCTGCACGGCGTTCAGGTCGAGGTGTTCCTCGCCTACAAGGACCGGCTGATCCAGTACCTGGAGCGGTTCATCCAGGACCTGATCACCCTGGGCGGGCGCATCGCCGTACTCATCGGCGAGCTGGAGGAGCGGGGCCGGGCCGATGTGCTGCTGCGGCTGGCAGCGGCCCGGGAGGCGGCCGACGCCGCTCCGGACGAGGCCGAGACCGCCGAGGCACAGGCCTACGCGCGGTGGGCGGGACGCTGGGCCGGACTCGCCGCCTGGTTCGTCTCCGCGGACGGCCGCGAGTCGCAGGCCCGCCTGCTGCGCGGACGTGCCCTCGGAGCGATCCCCCAGCTCCTGGCGGTCGTACGGCAGTTGAACGAGCGGCGGGCCGGGCGCTCGGACCGGTCCGCGGACTTCCGCGCTCTGGCCCGCTGGTTCGCCGAGGCCCCCGACGACGAGGCGCGGCACCGGCTGTGGCGCGCCGCTTTCGGCCTCTACCCCGCCCGCCATCTCACCGTGGACGCCGACACCCTCGCCGAGCGCGCGGCCCGTCCGGTGGCCGCGTCCACGCCGTGGGCCGAGGCCGAACCGCTGCGGATCAGCCCGCAGCTGCGCCGCACCGGAAGCTACGAGCGGCGCGGCAAGGCGCGCAGGGTGCGGGACCGGTCCGACGAGCGGCGGCGGCTGTCCGAGATCGCCACCCGGCAGGCGGAGGAGATCGCGGCCGCCCGCACCCGACTGGCGACCGACGGCACCACCCGGCTGTCCGCGCTCCAGGAACTCGACCCGGTGGCCTTCGGCCTGTTCCTGCGACTGCTCGGCGACGCCCTGGCCACCTGGCGGCCCGGCATGACGACGACCGTGGCCACCAGCAACGACGGCACGATGGAGATCCGGCTCACCGCCCTGCCGGACGGTACGGCGGCCGAGATCCGCACGCCGGGCGGGGTGTTCCGCGGCCCCGACCACACGGTGGAGATCACCGACCTCACCCTGACCCGCCGGATGCGCGCGGACGGCACCCCGGTGCGGGAGGAGCGATGACCACACCCCTGGGCGAGGTCCTGGACGGCCGGCGCACGGCCGAGCTCCACAAGGCCGCCCGTGCCCTGCTGAGCGAACCGCTGCTGCTCGCCCACGGCCCGCACGCCGACGCGTTCCGCCTGGTACGGCAGCACGCCGCCGAACTGCGTGACTGGTTCGACCGCAACACCGGCTGGTCGCTGCGCGTGGACGCGGAGGCCGCCCGGCTGCGCAAGACGCCCGGCACCCTGGCCGATCCGACCCATCCGGCGCGCGAGGCGTCCCGCTCCGGTGCGCCGCTGACGCGTCGCCGCTATGTGCTGCTGTGTCTGGCGCTGGCCGCGCTGGAACGCGGGGAGGCGCAGATCGCCCTCGGCCGCCTGGCCGAGCAGGTGGTGCTCGACGCCGCCGATCCGCAGCTGGCCGCCGCCGGTGTGGAGTTCACGCTCGAGCGGCGCGACGAGCGCCTGGACCTCGCCGCGGTGGTGCGGCTGCTGCTGCGGTACGGGGTGCTGCGGCGGGTGGCCGGGGACGAGGACGCGTACGTCAGCGGGGCGGGCGACGCACTGTACGACGTTCAGCGCCGCGTCCTGGCCGGACTGCTCGCCACCCGCCACGGCCCGTCGATGATCGCCGCCCGGGGCTTCGAGGAGCGGCTGACCGAACTCACCGCGGAGAGCGCCCTGGACAGCGACGAACTGCGGTTCCGCGCGATCCGCCAGATGCTGACCCGCCGCCTCCTGGACGACCCGGTGCTCTACTACGACGAGCTGACCGACGAGGAGCTGGCCTACCTGACCCGGCAGCGCGCCTTCCTGACCGCCCGCGTCGGCGAACTGACCGGACTGGTCGCGGAGGTACGGGCCGAGGGCATCGCCATGGTCGACCCCCTGGACGACCTCACCGACGTACGCATGCCCGAGCAGGGCACCCACGGGCACGTCACCCTGCTGCTCGCCGAGCGCCTCGCCGCCGCGGGCGGGGAGGTGGGCCGCGGCGAGCTGGAACGCCATGTGCGGGAACTGGCCTCTGTACACGGCGGGTTCTGGTCCAAGAGCGCCAAACAGCCAGGCACCGAAGGGGAATTGGTCGAGCAGGCGCTGATCAAGCTGACCGCGCTCGGGCTGGTGGCCCGCACCGCCGAAGGCGTGGTCCCGCTGCCCGCGCTGGCGCGGTACGCGGTCGGCGAGACCGTCGTCCTGGAGCCGGGAGCCCGCGGCCCGCGCAAAACCCGTACCGCCGAGCGAAAGGCACCGCAGCAGTGACCGCCCTGCCCGTCCCCGCGCCCGGCCGGTGGCGGCCGCTGCGCATCGGCCTGGTCGACCTCTTCCACTACGACACGGAGGAGTTCTGGTTCCGCGACGGCCGCCTGCTGCTGCGCGGCAACAACGGCACCGGCAAGTCCAAGGTCCTCGCCCTCACCCTGCCCTTCCTCCTGGACGGCGACCTGTCCGCCCGCCGGGTGGAACCCGACGCCGACCCGGGCAAGCGGATGGAGTGGAACCTGCTGCTCGGCGGTGAGCACCCGTACCCCGAGCGGCTCGGCTACACCTGGATCGAGTTCGGGCGGATCGACGAGGACACCGGGCAGGCCCGTTTCCGCACGCTCGCCTGCGGGTTGAAGGCGGTCGCGGGCCGCGGCATCGCCCGCCACTGGTACGCGGTCACCGACCAGCGGATCGGCGCGGAGCTGAGCCTGCTCGACGCGACCGGCACCGCGCTGTCGCGGGACCGGCTCGCGGAGGCCGTCGCCGGACGCGGCATGGTGTACGACACGGCCACGGCCTACCGCAGGGCGGTCGACGAGGCCCTGTTCGGCCTCGGCGAGCGGCGCTACGCCGCCCTGGTCGACCTGCTCGTCCAGCTGCGCCAGCCGCAGCTGTCGAAGCGGCCCAACGAGACGGCGCTGTCCCGGGCGCTGACCGAGGCGCTGCCGCCGATGGACCAGGCGGTGATCGCCGACGTGGCCGAGGCGTTCCGGTCCCTGGACGAGGAGAAGGAGGAGCTGCGGGCGGCCGCGGAGGCGGAGCGGGCCGCCTCCGCGTTCCTGGACCACTACCGCCGCTACGCCCGCGTGGCCACCAGGCGCCGGGCCCGGCTGCCGCGCAGCGAGCACGCCCGCTACGAGCAGCTGCACCGCGATCTCGCCCAGGCCCGGACCGAGCGGGAGGAGGCCGAGGCGGACCGGGCGGCGGCCACCGAGCGGATCGCGCGGCTGGAGGAGTCGGCAACGCGGCTGAAGGCGCACGAGGCGGCGCTGCGCGAGGGTCCCGAGATGCGCGACGCCCGGGAACTCGAGCAGGCCGCCGCCGACGCGCGCCGCAGCGCCGAGGAGCTGGCGCGCGCCGAGGCGGACCGGAAGCAGGCGGCCCAGGCGCACACCCGGACGCTGGGTCGCCTGGAGGCGGCCGGACGACGCCTGTCGGCGGCCGAGGAGCAGGTCGCGGACATGCTCGTCCGCGAACGGGAGGCGGCGGCCGCCGCCCGGCTCGGTGACGAGCTGCGCACCGACGGCGCGCCGGAGGCCGAACTGCGGCGTGCCGCCGAGGAGTCGGTGACTCGCAGGCGGCGCACCATCGAGCATGTGGAGGCACTGGCGGCCCGCGCCGACCAGGCCGCCGGCGAGCGCCGGGCCGGCGCCCGTCGTCTGGACGAGGCCGAGACCGACGTCGGTCACACCACCGTGCGGCAGGCCGAGGCGGAGGAGGCGGCAGCCGCGGCGGGCCGGGACCTCGTGGCCCGGGTACGCGCCCACCTGGACACCTGTGAGGAGCTGTCCGTCGCCGACCCCACCGGGCTGCTGGACGGCCTGCAGGACTGGACGACGCACCTTCAGGGCCGCTACCCGGCACGTGAACAGGCCGCCGAGGCGCATCGCGCACAGACGGCGCTGCTGGCCGACCGGGCGGCCGCTCTCGGGCAGGAACTGGCCGGACTCCGGGCCCGGCACACCGAGGCCGAGCGGGAGCTCGCCGAGCTGGAGGCGGGCGGCCAGCGCGGTCCCACCGAGCCCCACACCCGCACGCCCGGGGTGCGTGAACAAGCAGCCGGGGCACCCCTGTGGCGGCTGATCGACTTCCGCGACCATGTCGGAGCCGGCGAACGGGCGGGACTGGAGGCGGCGTTGGAGGCGTCCGGGCTGCTGGACGCCTGGGTGCGCCCGGACGGCACCGCCGTGCACGCCGACGGACACGATCTGCTGTTGTCTCCGTTGCCGCCCGGCACCCCGCTGCCCGGCCCGACGCTCACCGACGTGCTGCGCCCGGCCGTCGACCACGGCGACGCGCGAGCCGCGGCGGTGGGCGAGCCGACGGTGGCCCGGCTGCTGGCCGCCATCGGGCTCGACCGGGGCGGGGACGCCTCGGCCCCGGTCGCCACGGGCGCCGGCCGCGACACCTGGGTGGCGGCGGACGGCCGCTTCCGCGTCGGCACGCTCACCGGCAGCTGGTCGAAGCCGGCGGCCGTGTACGTGGGCGAGGGCGCCCGCGAGGAGGCGCGACGAGCCCGCATGACCGCTCTGCGTACCGAACTCGACACCCTGGCCGGCGACATGGCCCGCTGGGAGGCCGAACGCACCTCGGTGGCCGGGCGCCGCCACACCCTGGACGCCGAGCTGGCCGCCGTCCCCGACGACGCCGCCCTGCGTCACGCCCACGCACTCGCCGCCGCGGCGGCGGACGCCGCCCACCGGGCCCGTACCCGCCGCGACGAACGCTCCGCCGAACTGGCGGAGGCGGTCCGGCAGGAAGCCGAGGCTACCGGCGAACTCACCGAGACCGCCGCCGCGTTGAACCTGCCGGCCGACCAGGCGGGCCTGGCCGCCGTACGCCAGGCCCTGGCCGACCACGCCGCCGTCCTCGCCGCCCTGTGGCCCGCCCTGCGCGAGCGTGCCGACGCGACGCGCTCGCTCGCCGAGGAGCGCGCGGAAGCGGAGCAGGCCGGTGAAAGGGTCGCCGAACTGGCCCTGCGGGCAGAGGAGTCGAGCCGTCTCGCGGTCGCTGCCGACGAGCGCCACGCCACCCTGCGCTCCACCGTCGGCGCCGCGGTCGCGGAGCTCGAGCGGCGCCTCGCCGAGACCTCCGACGCGCTGGCGGCCTGCGACCGCGACCAGCGCCGGGCACGCGAGGACCACACGGCCGCCGACCGGCGCGCCCACCTGGCTCAGGGGCACATCGAACGACTGGAGGTGGACGTCCGTGAGGCGACCGCGTCCCGTGCCGAGGCCGTCGCCGCCCTCCAGCGGTTCGCGGCCACCGGTCTGCTCGCCGTAGCCCTGCCCGAGGCGGCGGTTCCACCGTTGGAGTCCGGCCCCTGGGCCGCCACCCCGGCCGTCGCGCTCGCCCGCTCCCTCGAGGCCGAACTGTCCGGCACCGACGACTCCGACGGCGCCTGGGAGCGGGTGCAGAAGCGGCTGAGCGAGGAGTACAAGAAGCTCCAGGACGCGCTGTCCCGGGGCGGCCACAGCGCCACCGCCCGCATGGTGGAGGACGGCATGGTCGTCGAGATCGTCTACCAGGGCCGCGAGCGGGCCGTGCCCGAGCTCGCCGAGGCGCTCGCCGCGGAAGTGGCCGAGCTGACGCGCATCCTGTCCGCGCACGAGCGCGAGATCCTCGAGACGCACCTGCTGACCGAGGTCGCCGGCACCCTGCAGGAGCTGATCGGCGCCGCCGAGCGCCAGGTGCGCGCCATGAACGCCGAACTGCAGGAGCGGCCCACTTCCACCGGCATGAGGCTGCGCCTGGTGTGGCGTCCCTCGCGCAAGGCGCCGGCCGGTCTGGCCCAGGCCCGCGAGCGGCTGCGGCAGTCCGCCGACGCCTGGACGCCCGAGGACCGGGCCGCGGTCGGCGAGTTCCTGCAGGCCGAGATCGGCCGCCGGCAGTCCGACGACCGGGCGGGCAGCTGGCTGGAGGTGCTCACCGCCGCGCTCGACCACCGCGCCTGGCACGAGTTCGGCATCGAACGCCACCAGCACGGCAAGTGGGTACCGGCCACCGGGCCCGCCTCCGGCGGCGAGCGCGTGCTGGCGGTGAGCGTGCCGCTGTTCGCCGCGGCCTCCTCGCACTACGCCACGGCCGCCCCGCACGCCCCGCGCCTGGTCACGCTGGACGAGGCCTTCGCCGGTGTCGACGACGACTCCCGTGCCAAGTGCCTGGGGCTGCTGCACGCCTTCGACCTGGACGTGGTGATGACCAGCGAACGCGAATGGGCCTGCTACCCGCAGGTCCCCGGCATCGCCATCGCCCAGCTCTCCCGCGTCGACGAGATCCCCGCGGTCCTGGTGACCCGCTGGGAATGGGACGGCACCGAACGGACGCGCGGCACCGAACCCGCCCACCGGCTGACGAACGTCCCCGCACGGACCGCCGAGGCCGTCCCCGCGGGGCCTGTCCGGCGGATCGGCCCGGCTCCGGACCACGGGGCCCATCAGCCTGGGTGAACAGGAGCTGCACGCAGCCGCAAGGCGAAGGCCGCCGCGTGGAAGACCATCCCGTCGTGGTTCTTCGTCGCCCGGCAGGACAAGGCGATCTCCCCGGAGCCGGAACGGTTCGAGGCGAAACGGGCCGGCTTCCGCACCGTGGATCTCCCGCACCGTGGATGCGGACGTCTCGGTCGAAGCAGCCGCGGACGGGACCGCGAGCCGGGTGACTCGACGGTCAGCGGTTACTTCGGGTCGCGGTTGAACTTCGAGGTCGACCAGAAGTAGCCGAGCACCGCGAGACCCAGGCACCAGACGACGGCGAGCCACCCGTTGTGGCCGATCTCGCTGCCGAGCAGCAGGCCCCGCAGGGTTTCGATGGCGGGCGTGAACGGCTGGTACTCGGCGATCGGCTGGAACCAGCCGGGCATGGAGTCGACCGGGGTGAAGGCGCTGGAGAGGAGCGGCAGCAGGATCAGCGGCATCGCGTTGTTGCTGGCGGCCTCGGCGTTCGGGCTGACCAGGCCCATGCCGACCGCGATCCAGGTGAGCGCCGTGGCGAAGAGCACGAGCAGCCCGAACGCCGCCAGCCACTCCAGGGCGGTTGCGTCCGTGGACCGGAAGCCGATGGCCACGGCGACGGCGCCCACGAGGACCACGCTCATGATCGACTGCAGCACGCTGCCGACGACGTGCCCGACGAGCACCGAAGGGCGGTGGATCGCCATCGTGCGGAAGCGGGCGATGATGCCTTCTGTCATGTCGTTGGAGACGGACACCGCGGTTCCGACCACGGTGCTGCCGATGGTCATCAGCAGTAAGCCCGGGACGACATACGCGATGTATGCGGAGCGGTCCGGACCGCCGCGGCCGATGCCCGAGCTCATCGTGTCGCCGAAGATGTAGACGAAGAGCAACAGCAACATGATCGGGGTGAGCAGCAGGTTCAGAGTGAGGGATGGATAGCGCCACGCGTGCAGGAGGTTGCGGCGCAGCATCGTGGACGAGTCGCGTACGGCGAGGGAGAAGGGGCTCATCGGACGGTCTCCTTGGACTGGTTGGGGACGCCGGTGCCGCCGGTCAGGGCGAAGAACACGTCGTCGAGGTCGGGGGTGTGCACGGTCAGCTCGTCCGCCTCGATGCCGGCCGAGTCCAGCCAGTCGAGGATGGAGCGCAGCTCGCGCTGGCTGCCGTCGCTGGGGATCCGCAGCGCCAGTGCCTCGTCGTCCCTGGTGACCTCGCGCAGGGCGAGGGCGGCGCTCTGGTACGCGGCCGGGTCGGCGAAGCGCAGCCGCACGTGTCCGCCGGGGACCAGCCGTTTCAGCTCCTCGGCGGTGCCCTCGGCGGCGATCTTGCCGTCGTTGAGCACGGCGATACGGTCGGCGAGCTCGTCGGCCTCCTCCAGGTACTGGGTGGTGAGGAAGACCGTGACGCCGTCGGAGACCAGCTCACGGATGATCTGCCACATGTTGTGCCGGGAGCGCGGGTCGAGGCCGGTGGTCGGCTCGTCGAGAAAGATGATCCGCGGGTTGCCGACCAGCGTCATGGCGATGTCCAGACGGCGCTTCATGCCGCCGGAGTAGGTGGAGGCGGGCCTCTTCGCCGCCTCGACCAGGTCGAAGCGTTCCAGCAGCTCGGCGGCGGTGCGCCGCCCCTCGCTGCGTGAGAGGTGGTGCAGGTCCGCCATGAGGAGCATGTTCTCCTCGCCGGTGATCAGGCCGTCGACGGCGGAGAACTGGCCGGTGACGCCGATCGCGGCGCGCACCGCCTGGGGGTCGGCGGCCAGGTTGTGGCCGCCGATGTGGAGGGCGCCGGTGCCCGGGTCGGCGGAGATGAGGGTGGAGAGGATCTTCACGGCGGTGGTCTTGCCGGCGCCGTTCGGTCCGAGCAGGGAGAAGGTCGTTCCTTCCGGGACGGCCAGGTCGACGCCGTCGAGCACGACCTTGTCGCCGTAGGACTTGCGCAGCCCGTTCGCCGCGATGGCCAGGTTGGTCATGAGGGGCGCTCCTTCAGAGGCTGCGGGCGTCGATGTCGCCGTAGTCGGTGGTCGCGTGGATGTTCAGGTCGGCGGCGCCGTCGGCGTTCTTGAGCGCGTTGTGAATCCGGCCGTAGCCGGTGCCGGCGTCCAGGGAGGCGGAAACTCCGGCGGCGGCGCCGACCGACACATCGCCCATCTGGGTGCGCAGCACGACCGCGCCGCGCACGGCCTCGGCGATCCGGATGTCGCCCTGTCCGGTGCTGATCTCCGCGGGGCCGCCCAGGCGGCCGACCGAGACAGCACCGCCAGAGGTGGTGGAGCGGACGCTCGCGGCCTCGTCGATCTTGATCGCGCCCTGCGCGCCCTCGAAGACGACGTCGCCGAACCGTCCGACGCCCCGGAGTTCGGCACAGGACGACTTCACCTCGACGCGGGAACCGGCGGGCAGCTGGACCGTGACCTCGAGGGATCCGGAAGCGCCGAGGATCCGGTTCTTCGCCGCCGGGGCCTCGATCCGCAGGACGCCGTCGCTGTATGCGATCTCGATCCGCTCCGCCACCTTCACGTCGCGGCCCTTCGAGGCGTCCGCGGGCAGGACCTCGACCGTGGTGTCGGCCCGGTCGGCGGCGATGAACCGGATGCGTCCTGCGGGGATGTCGAGGACGGCGGTCACCGGGGCGGGGGTGTCGAACTTCTGCATCGTGCTCTCCTTCGGCCCATTGTTCCTGACGACGGAAACGCTACGTTGCATTCAAAGATCCGGCAACACAATCGTTGCACGTAGGCATCATAATTGCAGTTCAGAGCCAATAAATCGTTGCAATAATATTGAGCGTAATGCAACAAACCCACCTCTGTTCGTTGCAATGGGTTGCGAGTGAACACTATGCTGGAGACACCAAAGACCATGAAGGGAGATCGCGATGCCGGGAGGCAGGCTCACCCAGCAGGAACGCCAGCAGATCGCGCTGGGGCTGGCCGACGGGCTCGCCTACGCCGAGATCGCCAGACGCCTCGACCGCCCGACCTCGACGATCACGCGTGAGGTGATGCGCAACGGCGGCCCCACTGCCTACCGTGCCGACCTGGCCCACCGCGCCACCGAACGCCGCGCCCACCGTCGCAGGCGGGCGGCGCCCCGAGGGCCGCAGGCGCCTTCGCAGGCCCACGGACGCGACGCCGAGGCCGTGCGCGAGTACGAGGAGACGCTCACCACCGTCTTCATGCAGTCGGGTACGCCCAAGATGATGGCCCGGGTGCTGGCCTGCCTCTGCATCAGCAACGCGGGCAGCCTGACCGCGTCCGAACTCGTCCAGCGGCTCCAGGTCAGCCCGGCGTCCGTCTCCAAAGCGATCACGTTCCTCGAGAGCCAGGGCCTCGTCCGCCGGGAACGCGACGAACGCCGCGAGCGCTACGTCGTCGACGACGACGTCTGGTACCAATCCATGATGGCCAGCGCCCGCGGCACCGCCCAGGTCGCCGAGACCGCACGGCAGGGCGTCGGCATCCTCGGCCCCGACACCCCGGCCGCCGCCCGCCTCGAGAACATCGCCCGCTTCCTCGACTTCGTCTCCGAAAGCATCACCCGCGCCGCGGACCAGGCCCGCGATGTCCTCCACACGAAACCCGCAACAACCTCAGGCGGCACTGCCAAGCCAAGTTCGGACTGTGGATAGACAGCCGCCTTGATGGTCACAGCCAGTGGTGCCCGCGCGGATCCTTCAACCTGAGCCGGCCGCAGGTCGAACCGGGCGTCCATGTCCGGACGGAAGGCGCCGTAGGGGTTCACGTCCGATCGGAAGAGTCCGGTCGGCCCACGCCGGTCCTCGTCCGTCAGCCGCGATGCCCACGTCGGCTCGGACAGGACCTGCTGCAGCAGCGTGTTGACGTGCACGAGGCTGGACTGCAGGAGGTGCAGGGGATCAAGGCGCCGGAATCCGCAGGTGGGGGACGGTCGGCTCCGCCGGATCGAGTGCCCGGCCCGTCTCAACGGGACCCTTCGCGGACTGCCGCTCCCCGGAGAGCACCACGGACCTCGTACCGGAACGCGAAGGGCCTGATCGCCTGCACCACGTCGTGGCACACGCCCCCGGCGCCCGGCCGGGAGGCACATATTCCCCTCTGAAAAGGGAGGGCATCTCGGACTCCAGTGTTCACATGCCGCTCATTTGAGTGCGCGAGTGACATTCGCCTGCCGAATGCTCACACTTTCAGCAGATAGATGCCATGAGCCCCCGGCAGATCGCGTCCCACCGGACGGTGCAGCCGATCAAGTATGGGCATGCACAGATCACCGCCACGTCGACGCGGTGCAGGGGCCGCCCATGGCGCCGACGGCAGGTCAGCCGCACGCGGTGCGGGGTCGTTGTCTCACGAAATGGCCGACGTGCGGCTTACCGGAACACGTCGCGCAAGGCACTCACACCACGAGGCGGTACACGACCTTCCGCCCCTGCGGGGCCGCCGGGGAAGGCCCCGTCGCAGGCCCCGACGGCTGTACGCCGACCGCGGGCAGTCCCACGGCTCCGGCCTGGACATCTACAACCACCACCGCGGACACACCGCGCTGAAGGGTCAACCACCCGCCGGCCGTGTCCCCAACCTCACAGGGCAGTACAGCCAGGACTCCGGGGCCTACTACGACCGCCGGCGCGCCCGCGGCAAGCCCCACGCCCAGGCACTCCTCCGCCTCGTCCGCCACCGCATCAGCGTCCTGTTCGCCATGCTCCGCGACGGCACCTTCTACGAATCACGCGTCCCCGAAGCAGCCGTCGCGTGACCAGCCCGGGCTTGACGAAGGACATGGAGGCACCCCCGCCCAGCAAGACCCCGAGGACACGGGCCCGCGATTCCGGCATGATCGGCCGGACAGGTTCTCGGTGCCGCGGGCACGCCGGAGGACCAGGAGACTCCCTGTGGACCTGAGGACGGTATGAGCGAGGACGCGAGTACACCCCGGCCGCCTTCGGCGCTCGTCGACCGCGACCGTCTGGCCCGCCTCCTGGGCGGCCCCGAACTGGCCTGGCTGGTCGACCGCGTACGCCGCCGCATGGAACGGGACGAACCCCTGACCGGGCCGGTCGCCCTGGCCGCCCCCACCGCCGCCCAGCGTGCCGCCGCCGAGAGCCTGTTGGGCCGCGCTCCGGGCTCCGGACGCTCGCTGAGCGTACGGCTGGACGCGGTGGACGCCGTCCTACGACGCTCCGGGATCAGCCCCGACGGCCTGGCCGCCGCCGTCACCGCCCTCACCGGCCCGGTCGCCCGGCTCGCCGACGTACGCGAACGGGAGGCCCACGCCTGGCAGGACGCCTACGCCCCGCTCGACGCACTGATCCGCACCGCCAAACCCGAGCTGGCCGACTGGGCCGACCGGCTGCGCCAGGACGGCCTGGTACGCCGTCTCGTCCGTACCCCGCACACGGCGAAGGCCCTGCTCGAAAACGCTGCCGAGGCCCTGCGCCGCCTGCCGGCCGACCCGGCCGTGTCCCTGCCCGTCTTCGCCGCCCGCACGCTCGGCGACGCCCACGCCCTCGACGACGGCACCCCGCTCGCCACCCTCGTCCTGTCCGGCGTGCGCGCCCTGACCGGCTTCCCCGACGGCGGCGGAGCCGAGTGGCGCCGCGAAGCCTGGGCCTCGGCCGGGCTCCTCAAGGACGCCCTTTCCTCCACCGTCCTCACCCTGGGCCTGCGTGGCACCCCCGCCCTCGACTGGGCGGCCGACTCGGGAGAACCAGCCGTCCTGACGCTGCGCCAGCTCACCCGCATACCGCCACGCACGACGCCCACCGCCGTACATGTGTGCGAGAACCCCACCGTCCTGGCCACCGCGGCCGACACCCTGGGTCCCACCTGCCCGCCCCTGATCTGCCTCCAGGGCCAGCCCTCGGCCGCCGCCCTCACCCTGCTGCGCCACCTGCACGCCCACGGCTCCGTGCTCCGCTACCACGGCGACTTCGACTGGGGCGGTCTGCGCATCGCCGCCGCCCTGCTGCACCGCGTCCCCTGGCGCCCCTGGCGCTACACGGCCGCCGACTACCGCGCCGCGGCCGCCACTACTCCCCTGGCCCCGGCCCTGACCGGCACCCCGACCGACGCCCCGTGGGACCCGGACCTGCGCCCGGCCCTCACCGAACTGGGCGTGCGCATCGAGGAGGAGACCGTCCTGGACGGCCTCCTGACCGACCTCGCACCCTGACCCGGGCCCCCACGGCGCGTCGGCCGATGCGCTCCCAGCCGTGGCGAGGGGCCCTCGTGCCCAGCTGGGGGGGGGCGCGGCTGCGGTAGACGATGCAGGGGCGGTTGAATGCTCTCCCTCGGGAGCGAGGGAGATTCCTGGCTCACGCTGCTCGGTCGCTCAGCGAGCGATCGAGTCCTACCCGATCGGCACCAGCCGGGTTCGGACCAGCCCGGACGAGCATCACGCGGGCGGAGTCCTTGTCCCGGGGGACACGACGACGCTCCGCGTCGCGGCCCCCGGATGCGATTCTCCCCCGCAAGAAACGGATGGTCGGCCAGAACGCGGACAGCGGCAGGGCTGCTGACGGCGTGCGGCTTGAGGAGGATCGGTGCGCTCCGCTCGGGTGCGGGAGCCTACGGATCTTTTCCGGGTGCGGTTGGGGCCGATCGGCCCTAACCTTCGGCGGGGCAGCGCGGAGAGGATGAACGGATGGTGCACAACGACGGCTTTCGCGCGCTGGATCGGCAGGAGTGCCTGCGGCTGCTGGGCAAGGTGCCGGTCGGGCGGGTCGTGTACACGCGGCAGGCCCTTCCGGCGGTGCTGCCCGTGAACTTCGCCCTGGACACGGACGCCTCCGTGCTGGTGCGGACCTCGGCCCGGTCGGACCTGGTGCGCGCCGTCGACGGTGTCGTGGTCGCCTTCGAGGCCGACGAGTTCGCCACGGAGACCCGCTCCGGCTGGAGCGTGGTCGTGACCGGCCGGGCCCACGTGGTGACCGACCCCGCCGAGCACGAGCGGCTGCTGCGGGCGGGACCCGACTCGTGGATGCCCATCCAGGACGACGTCTTCATAAGGATCGAGGCCGCGATGGTCACGGGACGGGAACTCACGGACCTCCGCGTCACGAACTGATCCGCCCTGACCCCCCGGGCCGGAGCACCGGGGCGCCCCGGCCCGGGGGGTCAGGGCAGCACAGTCCACGGTGCCCGGGCGGCACAGCCCCGGGGCCAGGACAGCACACCCCCGCGACACCGGGACAGCACAACCCCGAAAGCCAAGACAGCACAGCCCGCAACACCAGAGCGGCCGACCCGCGACAGCCAGGGCAACACACCCCCGCGACAGCCGAGGCAACACAACCCGCGACAGCCAAGACAGCGCAACCCGCAACACCAGAGCAACCGACCCGCGACAGCCAGGGCAACACACCCCCGCGACAGCCGAGGCAACACAACCCGCGACAGCCAAGACAGCGCAACCCGCAACACCAGAGCAGCCGACCCGCGACAGCCAGGGCAACACACCCCCGCGACAGCCGAGGCAACACAACCCGCGACAGCCAAGACAGCGCAACCCGCAACACCAGAGCAGCCGACCCGCGACAGCCGGAGCGGCACAGCCCCGGAGGCCGGCGGCACAGCCCGCGGCGTCAGGGCAGTCGGCCCCGCCTCGCCGGGCGCTCGGTGACTGGGGCCGAACGGCCCAACCGCCGGGTCCGGGTGGCCCGTGGCGGTGGACGCCGCCGGGGCACAGGCTGGAACCAGCAGCCCCCACGGCATCCCGAGGGGACCGAGCGACGCACTCACCGGCCGGTTGCGGCGACGGGTGCGAAAGGAGCCGGAGACGATGACCTCCACCACCACGCTGGCCGCGGCCCTGCCGGCGGAGCACCGCGCACGCCTGATGTCCCTCGCCCACGAGGTGTCCTTCGACATCGGCACCCGCTTGTTCGAGGAGGGCCGGCACGCCGACCGGTTCTGGATCATCAAGACCGGGACGGTCGCCCTAGACCTGCACGTCCCCGGTCGGCGCGCCGCCGTCATCGAGTCGCTGGGCCACGGTGAACTCGTCGGCTGGTCCTGGCACTTCCCGCCGTACGTCTGGCAGCTGGGTGCCGAGGCCGCGAGCCCGGTGCGCGCGTACGAGTTCGACGCCGACGCCGTGCGGAAGCTGTGCGACGAGGACCCCGGGTTCGGCCGCGCGGTCGCCGTGTGGGTCGGCAGGGTGACCGCGCACCGTCTGCACTCGGCGCGCATCCGGCTCCTGGACCTGTACGCCCCCTACGGCAGCGGCACCAAGTGACGGGAGGGGCCATGACCGCGACCCGGCGCAGTGAGGAGGAGACCGTGAGCGGCAGCCCGCACATCGTGAGCGACGTGATGACGCACACCGTCGTGTCCGTGGGCCGTGAGGCCCCGTTCAAGACCATCATCCAGCTCATGGGGCAGTGGAAGGTCAGCGCCCTTCCCGTGCTGGAGGGCGAGGGCCGGGTGGTCGGTGTCGTCTCGGAGGCCGACCTGCTGCCCAAGGAGGAGTTCCGCGACAGCGACCCGGACCGGTTCACCCAGCTGCGCCGCCTGCCCGACCTGGCCAAGGCGGGCGGCATCGCCGCCGAGGACGTGATGACCGCCCCGGCCGTCACCGTCCGCGCCGGCGCCACTCTCGCCGAGGCCGCCCGCCTCATGGCCCTGCACCGGGTCAAGCGGCTGCCCGTCGTCGACGACAAGGGACTGCTCGAAGGCATGGTCAGCCGGGGTGACCTGCTGAAGGTCTTCCTGCGCTCGGACGACGACATCGCCGAGGAGGTTCGCCGGGAGATCGTCTCCTACCTCTTCCGCGCCCCGTCCGGCCCCGTCCACGTCGAGGTCCGCGACGGCGTGGTCACCCTCACCGGCCGCATCCGGGACACCTCGCTCGTCCCCGTCGCCGCCCGACTGGTCCGCGCCGTGGAGGGCGTCGTCGACGTCGAGTGCGACCTCACGAGCGGCGCCGCGCTCACTGATCGGCCGGCGTGATACGGCGTCCCGTCAGGCGGGCGGGGCGGATCCGCACCCACAGCGTGCGCTGCCCGCCCGCCCAGGGGGAGGAGCGGGCCCGCTCCTGAAGCCGGCGTATCCCTTCGGGATCCGTCATGGCTTCGGCGCGGCCGAGCGCGAGCACGCTCCACCCCTGGCTCATCGCCTCGTCGACGCGGTCCACCTCGAAGGCGACCTCCGCGTCGACGGCCTCGGCGGGCGCCGCGTCGGGCGCGGTACGGAAGACCAGGTCGCCGTCCACCACGTCGTAGTTCACCGGGTACACGACGGGTCCGTTCTCGGTGGTCAGCGCGACGCGCCCGACGCCGTGCGTGGACAGCAGCGCCCGGCACTCGTCCTCGTCGAGGTCCACCAGCCGGGGGTGGAGCAGCGCCTGTCCCTGTCCCGGCGGGCGTTCCTGGCCGCCGCCGCGCAGCCCCTCGAGCGTGGTGCCCAGCGCGTCGGCCAGCCGCAGCAGGGTGGCCGGGCTGGGGTCGGAGGGGTGTTCCTCCAGATAGGCGAGGTACTGCGGTGACATCCGCGCCCGGCCGGCCGCCTCCTCCAGGCCGAGGCCCGCGCGGGTGCGGGCGGCGGCGATGCGCCGCCCGATGTCGCCGGGGCTGCCCGCCGGGGCCTCGGCCTCCTGCGGCTCATGAGGCTGATGCGGCTCGTGTTGCCGGTGCGGTTGGTGCTGGATGTGTGCGTCCGGCCCGGGGGACACCACCGTGACCTCGCCGGTGTCCGACCAGCGCACGTCGTACGGGGGCGTGCCGTCGTCGTGGTGAAGGCCGACGATCTCGCCGTCACGCCGGGTGACGCCGGTGACCGGGCTTTCGACGACCAGTCGATCGCCAAGCTGAGCGCGCATGACCCTGTCTCCCCTGCCTTCCCTCGAGGGGTCCGCCCTCCAGGATCGCCCGGGCCCGCGGGCGGCACCAGCCGGGCCCGCGGTCCCGGCGGCGTCAGCGGCCCTCGCCGCGCAGCCGGTCCCGGGCCTGGGTGGCGATCACGGCGGCCTGCACGCGCCGCTCCACGCCGAGCTTGGCCAGCAGCCGGGAGATGTGGTTCTTCACCGTCTTCTCGGCCAGGTACAGCCGCTGCCCGATCTGCCGGTTGGTCAGCCCCTCGCCGATCAGGGCCAGGATCTCCCGCTCCCGGTCGGTCAGCCCGGGCAGCGCGTCCGGCTCCTCCTCCGGCTCCTGCCCGCCCCGCAGCCGGGCCATCAGCTTCGCGGTGGCGCTGGGGTCGAGCAGCGACTGGCCGCGGGCCACGGTACGCACCGCCGAGACCAGGTCCGAGCCCTGGATCTGCTTCAGCACGTAGCCGGAGGCGCCCGCCATGATCGAGTCCAGCAGCGCCTCCTCGTCGTCGAACGAGGTCAGCATCAGGCAGGCCAGCTCCGGCAGGCGGGAGCGCAGCTCACGGCAGACGGTCACGCCGTCGCCGTCCGGCAGCCGGACGTCGAGCACCGCCACGTCCGGGCGCAGCGCGGGCACGCGGACCAGGGCCTGCTCGGCGGTCGCGGCCTCCCCGACCACCGTGACGTCCGGTTCGTCGTTCAGCAGGTCGTGCACTCCGCGCCGTACCACCTCGTGGTCGTCGAGGAGGAAGACCCGGATCGGGGTGTCGGCCCCGGCCTGCTCACGGTCCGCCATCGAATCGCTCCTTGTGCCGTCGTCGCACCGTCGTCGGTGTCCACCGCGATTCTTCCCCTCGGCCCGCCGCGGGGCCAGGGCCGATCGGCCCCGACCCCGCGGGGACGGGCTCAGCCGTCCCAGGACCAGTCCGCGACCTCGGGCAGGTCCACTCCGTGCTCCCGGATCCAGGCGTGGTGGCGCAGCCGGGTGTCCTCCATGCGCTGGCGCACGGCGGCGGCGCGCACCGCGAGGCCGGGGACGCGGTCGATGACGTCCATGACCAGGCGGTAGCGGTCCAGGTCGTTGCTGACGACCATGTCGAACGGGGTGGTCGTGGTGCCGATCTCCTTGTAGCCGCGCACGTGCAGGTGGGGGTGGCCGGTGCGCCGGTAGGCCAGGCGGTGGATCAGCCACGGGTAGCCGTGGTAGGCGAAGATCACCGGCTTGTCGGCGGTGAACAGCCCGTCGTACTCGAAGTCGGTCATCCCGTGCGGGTGTTCCTCGCTGGGCATCAGCCGGGCGATGTCGACCACGTTGACCACGCGCACGGCCAGCTCGGGCAGGTGCCGGCGCAGCAGCTGGGCGGCGGCCAGCACCTCCTGCGTGGGCACGTCACCCGCGCAGGCCAGCACCACGTCCGGTTCCCGGCTGCCGTCCTCGGTGCCGGCCCAGTCCCAGATGCCGGCGCCGCGCGCGCAGTGCACGGTGGCCTGGTCCATGGAGAGCCAGTCGAAGCAGGGCTGCTTGCCGGCGACGACCACGTTGACGTAGTCCCGGCTGCGCAGCGCGTGGTCGGCCACGGACAGCAGGGTGTTGGCGTCCGGCGGGAAGTAGACCCGGACGGCCTCGGGGCTCTTGTTGAGGATGTGGTCGACGAAGCCGGGGTCCTGGTGGGAGAAGCCGTTGTGGTCCTGGCGCCACACGTGCGAGGTGAGCAGGTAGTTGAGGGAGGCGATGGGGGCGCGCCAGGGCAGGCGGCGGGTGGTGCGCAGCCACTTGACGTGCTGGTTGACCATCGAGTCGACGATGTGCACGAACGCCTCGTAGCAGGAGAACAGCCCGTGCCGGCCGGTGAGGAGGTAGCCCTCCAGCCAGCCCTGGCAGGTGTGTTCGGACAGGATCTCCATCACCCGGCCGTGCGGGTCGAGGTCTTCGTCCACCGGGAGGGTCTTGGCCTGCCAGGCCTTGCCGCTGGCCGCGTAGACGGCCTGGAGGCGGTTGGAGGCGGTCTCGTCGGGGCCCACGAGACGGAAGTCGCGCCGCTCGGCGGTGGCGGCCATGACGTCCTGGAGCATCTCGCCGAGGACCCGGGTCGGTTCGTGCAGGGTCGCGCCGGGCTTGTCGACCTCGACGGCGTACTTCTCCAGCGGCGGCAGCGGCAGTTCGCGCACCAGGAGCCCGCCGTTGGCGTGCGGGGTGGCGCCGAGCCGGCGGGTGCCCTCCGGGACGCAGGCCAGTACGTCGGGGCGCGGGGCGCCGTGCTCGTCGAACAGTTCCTCGGGGCGGTACGAGCGCAGCCACTGCTCCAGTTGCCGCAGGTGCTCGGGGTTGTCCCGGACGGCGGCCAGCGGGACCTGGTGGGAGCGCCAGGTGCCCTCCACGGGCAGGCCGTCGACCTCGGCGGGGCCGGTCCAGCCCTTGGGGGTGCGCAGCACGATCACCGGCCAGCGGGGCCGGTCGGTGACGCCGTCGGTGCGGGCGGCGCGCTGGAGTGCGGCGATGCGGTCGAGCGCGGTGTCCATGGCCTCGGCCATGGCGCGGTGGACGGCGGCCGGTTCGTCGCCGGTGACGTGGATCGGGTCGTGGCCGTATCCCCTGAGCAGGTCGTCGAGTTCGGCCTCGGGGATGCGGGCGAGCACCGTCGGGTTGGCGATCTTGTAGCCGTTGAGGTGCAGGATCGGCAGGACGGCGCCGTCGTCGACGGGGTCGAGGAACTTGTTGGAGTGCCAGGACGCGGCCAGCGGGCCGGTCTCCGCCTCGCCGTCGCCGATCACGCAGGCGACGACCAGGTCCGGGTTGTCGAGCGCGGCGCCGTAGGCGTGGGAGAGCGCGTAGCCGAGCTCGCCGCCCTCGTGGATGGAGCCCGGCGTCTCGGGGGCGACGTGGCTGGGCACCCCGCCCGGGAAGGAGAACTGCTTGAACAGCCGCGCCATGCCGTGCGCGTCCCGGGTGATGTCCGGATAGGTCTCGGTGTACGAGCCCTCCAGCCAGGAGTTGGCGAGCACGGCGGGCCCGCCGTGGCCGGGGCCCCAGACGCACAGGGCGTTCAGGTCGCGGGCCCTGATGACGCGGTTGAGGTGGGTGTGGACCAGGTTGAGGCCGGGCGAGGTGCCCCAGTGGCCGAGCAGGCGCGGCTTGACGTGCTCCGGGCGCAGCGGTTCGGCCAGCAGGGGGTTGGCCATCAGGTAGATCTGGCCGACGGCGAGGTAGTTCGCGGCGCGCCAGTGGGCGTCCAGCCTCGCGAGCTCCTCGTCCGTGAGCCCGGCGGGTGCCTGCTGCGTCTCGACGGACATCGGGTTTCCTTTCCGGGTCGGGACGGCGGTCGGGGTACCGCGTGCCGGTGGCACACCCCCTACCCTCCACGGCCGCCCGGGTACCCGACAGGGCCGTTCGGGTCACACCCGGGGCCGGGCCCCGCTCCTGCGTGCGCCGTCAGGCGGTGGCGCAGCTGTGGCCGTTCAGCGTGAAGTCGTACGGCGTGGTGTTCCTGCCCTGCCAGGTCCCGATGAAGCCGAAGGTCAGGGTGCCGCCCGCGGCGACGGACTTGTTGTAGTCGGCGGCGGTGGCGGTGACGCGGGAGCCGTTCTGGGCGACGCTCGCGTCCCACATGTGGGCGACCCGCTGGCCGTCGCGGAAGGACCAGGCGACCCGCCAGGCGTCGAGGGAGCGGGCGGTGGTGACGGTGACGGTGGCCTGGAAGCCGTCGGTCCACTGGTTCGCCAGGTCGTAGTGGACCTGGCAGAGGGCCGGGGTGCTCGGGTCCGGGTCGGGCGTGTCGCCCCCGTCGGCGGTGGCGGTGGAGGTGCCCTGGGGTTCGGGGTCGGGGTTCTCGCGGCCGGCCCGGGTCGCCGTGCCGCTCGCGGACGGCGTGCGCGGGGCGGACGCGGAGGCGGAGCCGGAGGTTGGGACGGAGGCGGACGGCGAGGGGTCGGCGTCCGGAAGGGACAGGCCGGAGTCGGCGACCGGCCGGGTGTCGGCGTCGCCGCGCGCGGCGTCGTCCGCGGAGTCGCCGAACGGCATCATCGACACCACCAGCGCCAGCCCGGACAGCGCGACCGCCGCGGCGAGCAGGCCGCCGCGCACGGCCCGCGCCCGGGCAGCGCCCTCGGCCGGCTCCCGGCCGCCGGCGTCCGCCGACTCGGGGCGGCGCGTGCCGAGGCGCACGTCGGCGGCCCGGCGGCGGCGCTCCAGGTAGGCCAGACCGCCCCAGCCGATCACGCCGCCGGCGAGGGCGGCCGGCAGTCCGCCGCCGTTCAGCCGGAGGCAGCCGGCGGCCTCCGCGCAGTCCACGCAGGTGGCGAGGTGCCGGGTGAGGTCCTCGGGGGTCTCGGCGGCGGGTGAGGAACGGGTGACCGCGTCCAGCAGCCGGGCGTACTTGCGGCACTCCGCGTCCATCGGGGTGTCGAGGTGGTTGCGGTGGCAGCGGTCCCGGAACAGGCCCCGCACCTGGTCGAGTTCCTCGGACACGAGTGCCGGGTCGAGCCCGAGCCTGCGGGCCACGACGGTCGACGGCAGCGCCTCCACCTCGGCCAGCCAGAGCAGCGCGGCGTCCGGCTCCTGCAGGTCCCGCAGGCCGCGCAGGGCGATCGGGCGGTGCAGCGGCGGGCCCGTGTAGCGGGCGGCCTTGTCGGAGTTGAGCCACAGGCGCAGGTCCGGGTCCAGCCGGTGGCCGAGGCCGTCGGCCTCCCAGGACGCGGCGGTGGTGCGCACGGCGGTCAGCGCCAGCGGTACCGCCGGCAGCCGGGGCGTACGACGGCCCCGGGACGCACCGGCCTCGGCGGCCCGCACCTCGCGCAGGCCCAGCGCGAACGCCTCCGTGGCCAGTTCCTGGGCCGCGGAGGAGCCGGCCGTGCACAGGTCGGCGTAGGAGAGCACCGCGTCCCAGCACTCGGCGAACAGCGCGGCCTCGGTCGCGTCCTTGGGGCTCGGCAGGTCGGGCATGGGTCTCCTGCATCCACGGGCGAGGCAACTCACCATGTTCAGAAAGGAGTTGGGGGATCCTCGCGGCAGGGCACGAGCTTTTCACGTCCCCGGCACGACTGACAAGCCGCGTATTCACTTCTCGTCACGGATACCGAGGTCCTCAACTCCGCTCCGTAGTACGGAGCGGAGCCCCCTTCCGACTCACGGTGTCCGGAAACCTACACCGCGCTCGTCTCCTGCGCGCCCTCCTCGGCGGGAAGGCTGTCCATGAAGGAGCTGACCGAGAAGACCGCGCGGCCGGGTCCGGGCGGGCCGTAGCCGGGAGGTGAGGAGAGCCCGAAGTCGTCCATGGTGGCGCGGTAGGCCTCGAGCAGCCGGATGTGGTACTCCAGCGGCGCCCCCTGCGGGTTGGCCTTGCCCAGCGGGGTGGTGGGCTCCGGGCACCAGGTGGTGAAGCGGGGCGTGATGCCGTGCGACATGAAGAAGCGCAGGCCCTCGGTGGTGGACGCGATGGCCTCGTCGACGGTGGTGAAGCCGAAGGGCTCGGCCATCTCCACGCCGGCCACGAAGTTGGGGATCACGTTGCGGGCCCCGAAGACGTCCGCCGAGTCGAGGACGCGGCGGTGCCACTCGTCGCGGCCGACGTAGCGCTCCTTGCCCGGGCAGTACAGCTCGAACAGCCGGCGGTCCCACACCTCGAAGTTGGGGTGGTAGATCTGCACGCCGTAGTCCTTGAACCGCTGTACGTCCGCCTTGGGCAGCGCCTGCGCGACGACCTTGCCGATCCAGCGGCCCGGGAAGCGCTCCTCGATGGCCTTGGCGTAGTGGCCGTAGAAGTCGGCCTCGTCCCGGCCGGCGACCGTCTTGGTGATGGCGCCGCCGGTGAGCGTGTAGGCGGTGGACGCCTTCTGGGTGTCGTACCGGTCGATGATCTCCAGCGCCTCCAGGACCTCCTCGACGTCCTTCACGCCCGTGTAGGGCCGGCCGGCCGCCTTGTGCTGGCGCCAGTTGTGGTTGATGTCGCAGTACTGGCACTCCTCCTTGGCGCCGAAGTACTGGCAGACCCGGAAGACGGTCAGATAGATCAGGTAGCCCCACTGAATGGTGGGTGCCACCTCCATGACGGACTTCCCGTTGGACAAGGTGTGCCGGTAGTACTCGGGCATGGGCGGCACGCCGACGTCGGCGATGCGCCTGCCGTCGAGGTAGAGGCCGAGCAGCCCCTCCTCGTCGGCGGCCACGCGGTAGGGCGAGGACGGATTCACGCGCACCGACACGACGGTGCGCCGCAGGTCGTACGGCCCGCCGGTGAGGATGATCTCCTCCGGCGGACGCCTGAGCGCGGCCTCGCCCAGCTCGGGCAGGGTGCCGTGGTCGAAGGAGAAGATGAAGTACGACTTCGGCTTGACCTCGCCGTCCTCGTTGTCACTGAGCGCGGAGGGATCGAAGGCCACACCACCCCGGAGCAGGTCCTCCTTGAAGACGGCCTCCCGCGGCACATGCGGGAAGCGCTCCATCAGATCCTCGACCAGCGCGGTACGGCTGCCCATCCCGTCTCTCCTCCCGACTGCGTACGTACGACTCCTCACGGTATGCCCACGCTCGCGCGCGGGTCGTGCCGGGTCCCCTCACGGCGCGCGATGTGAGCCGGCGGCGTGATGTCCGGCGGCAGCGCCGGGTCGGGCACGGGTGCGCCCCAGACGGCGGTCAGCGGCAGCACTCCGGCCCACAGTCCCAGCTCCGCGTCGGGCCCGTCACCGTCGTCGGGCGCGCCGGTGCGGATCTTGACCGAGGCCTCCTCGAGGGAGAGCGTGAGAAGAGTGGTGGCGGCCAGCTCCTTGCGGTTGGGCCGGCGTGCGTACGCCCACTGTCCCGGCGCCGACTGCTCGGTGAGCCGGCGCAGCCCCTCCAGCTTCTCCTCCGGGTCGGTGACCTTGCGGGCCTCGCCGTGGATCATCGCGCTGCGGTAGTTCACGCCGTGCTCGAAGACCGAGCGGGCGAGGACCAGCCCGTCGACGTGCGTGACGGTCACACAGACGGGGGTGCCGCCGGCGAGGCTGCGGCTGGCGACGGAGCCGTGCACATAGAGCTGCCGGTCGTCCCGCCCGTACACGGTCGGCACGACCAGGGGCCGCCCCTCCACCACGACCCCGAGGTGGCAGACGAAACCGGCGTCGAGTATCGCGTTCAGATCGGCACGAGCCAGGCTGCCCTGCTCGCGCAGGCGGCGATGGCGGGTCAGATCGGTCTGGGGCAGGTCGGCGGGCAGGGGTGAGCGAGTCATACCGCAGAAGTTACCGATATCGAAGTTTGACAGCTACACACTTACGAAGAATGCCCTTCAAGGGACTTCCAAACAACTGAATC
Organism: Streptomyces sp. JNUCC 63; assembly: GCF_054366325.1. NCBI lineage: Bacteria > Bacillati > Actinomycetota > Actinomycetes > Kitasatosporales > Streptomycetaceae > Streptomyces > Streptomyces sp. JNUCC 63. Next base: position 1,696,406 of record NZ_CM135963.1, read on the forward strand.
CGTATCCCGTGAGTCGTCAGGTAGGTTCCCCCGGTGAACGCGCACGCCGTGTGACGCCATGGGGAGGGACGACGGATGACCGGGACCGTGACCAACTGGGCGGGGAACATCACCTACACCGCCAAGGGGGTGCACCGGCCGGACTCGGTCGACGCGCTCCGGGCGCTCGTGGCCGACGGCGCGAAGGTGCGCGCCCTGGGCAGCGGGCACTCCTTCAACGAGATCGCCGACCCGGGCGCCGACGGCGTACTGCTCTCCCTGGAGGCGCTGCCGGCCGAGGTGGAGGTCGACACGGCGGCCCGTACGGTCCGGGTGGGCGGCGGGGTCCGGTACGCGGAGCTGGCCCGCCGGGTGCACGCGCACGGGCTGGCCCTGCCCAACATGGCCTCCCTGCCGCACATCTCGGTGGCCGGGTCGGTGGCGACCGGCACCCACGGCTCGGGCGTGTCCAACGGCCCGCTCGCCGCCGCCGTCCGGGAGGTGGAGATCGTCACCGCGGACGGCTCGACGGTCGCCATCGGCCGGGGCGACACGCGGTTCGGCGGGGCCGTCACCTCCCTGGGCGCGCTCGGTGTGGTCACCGCGCTCACCCTGGACCTGGAGCCGTCCTACGGGGTCGAGCAGCACCTGTTCACCGAACTCCCCCTGGACGGAATGGACTTCGAGACAGTGGTCGCCGCCGCGTACAGCGTCAGCCTGTTCACCGACTGGCGCGACCCCGGCTTCCGCCAGGTGTGGCTCAAGCGCCGCACCGACCAGCCGCTGCCCGCCTTCCCGTGGGCGGTGCCCGCCAAGGTCGCGCTGCACCCGGTGCCCGGCATGCCGGCGGAGAACTGCACGGAGCAGTTCGGCGTGCCCGGCCCCTGGCACGAGCGCCTGCCGCACTTCCGCGCGGAGTTCACCCCGAGCAGCGGCGCGGAGCTGCAGTCGGAGTACCTGATGCCGCGCGCGTACGCCCCCGATGTCCTGCACGCCCTCGACGGCATCCGCCGGACGATCGCCCCGGTCCTCCAGACCTGCGAGGTGCGCACCGTCGCCGCCGACGAGCAGTGGCTGAGCCCTTTCTACGGCCGGGACACCGTCGCGGTCCATTTCACCTGGGTCGAGGACACGGCGGCCGTACTCCCGGTGGTCCGCCGTCTGGAGGAGGCCCTGGAACCCTTCGGCCCCCGCCCCCACTGGGGCAAGGTCTTCACCACTCCGACGGCCGCCCTGCGCGGGCGCTACCCGCGCCTGGGCGACTTCCACATCCTGGCCCGGGAACTGGACCCGACCGGGAAATTCACCAATGCCTTCCTCACGGACCTGCTGGATTGATGACTCTCACGTCCGCCCACACCACCTTGTAGGGACAGCCCACCCGCGGCTCCACACCCCACCGCTCGGAGACGGCGGCCACCAGCAGGAGCCCGCGCCCGCCCTCGCCGTCCGGCTCCCGCACCACCGGGAGCCGTTCGGTCCGCGCGTCGGCCACCTCCACACGGACGACTTCGCCCTCCCACAGCAGCCGGACACGGAAGTCGCGCCCGGGGACGCGGCCGTGCCGGACGGCGTTGGCCGCGAGTTCGGCGACGACCAGGGCCACGTTCTCGCCGGCCTCGCTGTCGTACGGGAAGCCCCATGCGTCCATCCGATGCGCCACGAGCCGCCGCGCGAGCCGGGCACCTCGCGGGGTTGGGCTGAACAACTGGGTGAACGTACGTACGGTGACGGGCTCCTGGAGCCGGGGGTCTACGTGCATGGCCCGACGGTTTCGCAGGTCACAGAGGTCGGACCAGTCACGGCACTCGTACGCTGCGCACTGTAGGAGTTCACGCGGTGGACAGTGGGCGTCACGGGGCGTGACCCTGGGTGCGCTTGCGGGGTTGTCATCAGTGACTTCGGGGGTTACCTGCCATGACCGAAAACACCATCAGCAGCACGGCCACGACCACCGCGAGCGAGCCCGAACCGTCGGACAGCATGAAGGCGTTCGGGGCAGCGCACAAGGTCTTCCGTAAACGAGCCGGCTACACGCAGGAGGCGTACGCACCGCTCGTCGGCTACCAGCCGGGGACCGTGGCCTCGATCGAACAGGGGCGACGCTTCCCACCACGCGTGTTCGTCGAGCGCGCGGAGGATGTCCTGGACGCCTTCGGCGCGCTGAAGGGGGTGTACAAGCACGTCGGGCGGGAGAAGGGGCTGGCGTCCTGGTTCCGGCAGTGGGCGGAGCTGGAGGAACAGGCGATCAGCCTGTACACCTTCGAGAATCGGCTGGTGCCGGGGCTGCTGCAGACGGAGGCGTATGCACGCGCGCTGTTCGACGAACAGGTGCCTGTGCTGACCGACTCCCAGATCGAAGCTCAGCTCGCCGCTCGAGAAGAGCGCCAGCGTCTGTTGGTGGAACGGCCCCATACGGCGTACAGCTTCATCGTGGAGGAATACGTCATCCACCGGGAGACCGGAGGCCAGAACGTCAGGCGTGAACTGATCGACCACATGTTGGAGGTCACGAAACCTCGCAACATTGAGTTGCAGTTGCTGCCCATGGCCCTCGGCGCTCACGCAGGTATGGCCGGTCCCATCCAGTTGCTGGAGACCCCGGAGAACGAGTGGTTCGCGTACTGCGAAGGGCAGCGAAGCGGCCAGCTCATCGTGGACCCGAAATCGATCAGTGTGCTCCACACGCGTTATGCGAAACTGCGCTCACAGGCTCTTTCTCCGAGCGACACCCGGAGCCTGCTGGAGCAGATGCGAGGAGCGCTATGAGCACCGACGAACTGGCCTGGTTCAAGAGCAGCTACAGCAGCAGCGGGGACGGCGACTGCGTCGAAGTAGCCCTCGTCTGGCACAAGTCGACGTACAGCGGCGACGACTCTGGTGACTGCGTCGAGGTGGCCCCCTGCCCCACCGCCATCCACGTCCGCGACTCCAAGAACACCACCGGCCCCCGGCTCGCCGTCTCCCCCACCGCCTGGTCGGAGTTCACAGGGTTCGCCGCGCATGACTGACCCGTACTTCGACGTGTCCGGCAGCGGGCCCGTGCTGCTCGTCATCCCCGGCGGGGCCGGGCATCCCATGGGGCTGGACCGGATGACGGCGCATCTCGCCCGGCGCTTCACCGTCGTCACCTACGATCCGCTCGGCCTCGCCCACGGACGGCTCGGACTGCCCGTCACCGACCAGCGGGTCGAGGAGTGGAGCGACAAGGCCCGCCAGGTGCTCGACGAGGTCCTCCCCGGCGGGGAGTCGGCCTACGTCCTCGGCACCAGCTCCGGCGGTGTCGTCGCTCTTGACCTGCTGGCCCGTCATCCCGAGCGGCTGCGGCACGTCGTCGCCCACGAACCGCCGTGCGTGGCGGCGCTGCCGGACGGGGAGCGGCAGCGGGAGCGGTTCCGGGAGGTGTACGACGCCTACCGCGCGGCGGGGCCGCGGGAGTGCGCCTGGCCGCCGTACTGGAGGACCGGGAGGAGGGTGAGGTGTCCCTCGACGGCCAACCTCTCTCCCGAGACGAGGAGTTGTCCACTCCGATGGCTCTCTTCCTCGCCCATGTGCTCCTCCCGTTCACCTCGTACGTGCCCCACACGACCCCGCCCACGGCACCCCTCACCCTCGCCGTCGGAGCCGACTCCCGCGAGCAACTCCTGCACCGAACCGCCGCGTTCCTCGCAGCGCGGTACAGCAGCGACCTCGTGGAGTTCCCCGGTGGGCACATCGGCGCCGTCGAGCACCCGGAGGCGTTCGCGGAGCGCCTTGTGGAGACCCTGGCGGGCAGCCTGCGACCGAACCGTCACGCGGGAGACGTCGACGCATGAATACGTCACCATCGTCATCCGGAGCGGGGTTGGCTGACGGTTCATCAGTGCGGATCGGCGCTCTCGTTCCGCTGACTCGGCCCGGCTGGGTCGAGGCAGGCCGGCACCTGCTCGCCGGACTCGAGCTGGCCGTTGGCGAAGTCAATGACGCCGGCGGGATCGCCGGAAGACCACTCGAGCTGGTGGTCCGAGACACAGCGGCCGATCCACAGAGGGCCGCGGCGGCCGTGGACGAACTGGCTCGCCTGGGCGTGGCCGCCTTGGCGGGGGAATATCACAGCGTCGTCGCTCGCGCCGCCGCCGCCAGGGCCGACGCCCTCGGCCTGCCGTTCCTCTGCTCGTCAGCGGTTCTCGACGCGCTCACCGAACAGCCGACGGGATGGGTCGCGCGCCTCGCCCCGGCGCAGTCCCACGGCTGGCAGATCTACGCGGACTTCCTCCTCGGCGCGGGCCACCGTCGCATCGCCGTGGCAGCCCAGCCGAGTGTCTACTGGGCATCCGGGGCCCGCATTCTGCGGGATCACCTCGCTCCGCGCGGCGGCACCGTCGTCGAACTCGACATGGGCGCGCTCGCCCCCACGGCCGTGTGCGACGAACTCGTCCACCACCGCGCGACAGCCCTCCTCCTCCTGACCGGCCACCCGGAGCCGGCGGTGTCGATCGTCAAGTCCGTCCGCCGCGACCAGCGCCTCGCCGAGATCATGGTGGGTGCTCCGGCCGGGCAACCGGAGTTCGCCGAATGGGCGGCGCTGCTGGGCGACGACGGCTCAGCGATCCCGTTCCTGCGCTACCTGCCCGAGCGTCTCGGCCCACTCGGTGCACGAGTCGGGACGGCCCTGCGCGAGCGGCTGGGCGAAGCGCCCTCCTTCGTCGCCTTCGAGGGCTACGACACGGTCGCCGTCCTCGCCGATGCGCTGCGTTCTCACGGCACGGACCGGGCGCGCATCGCCGAATACTGGCCGCGCGTCGCCGTCGAGGGCACCCGCGGGCCGATCCGGTTCTCCCGCACGCCGGGCATCAGCGTTTGGCAATGGGCTTGGACGTCGGTCCAAGTCGCTGATCGGGATCCGGCGGAACCCGATCGCTTTCGGATCCTGCACGCCGGCTGAGAGAGCACGGAGGTCCGACCGCTCAGGTCTGTCCGAACGTGAGGCCGTCTGCCTGCCCACGCACGTGTCGGTACGGGCTCTCAGCTTCGCGGCGGGGGCCCCGACGCACATGCGAGCCCGGTGACCTGGCCTTCCGTTTCCCACTGTCACGGTTCCCGTTCACACCCTTGTCAGGGACATGCGCTACTTCCTATAGTCCGGCTCAATTGATGGGAGCGCTCCCACAGATGCGAGGACGGGAGCGCTCCTCCCTCCGACGTCGCCCCCTTTCGAAGAGGCCCCCATGCGACTGTTGCCACACCGGATCGACACCACGCGCGGCCTGCTGGGCGCGCTGCTCGCGGTTCTCGCCCTGATCGCCGCTGCCCTGGCGGCCGCCCCGGCGGCGCGGGCCGACACACAGATATGCGAAACCTTCGGGTCGACCACGATCCAGGGCCGCTACGTCGTCCAGAACAACCGCTGGGGCACCGACGCCGCCCAGTGCATCACCGTCACGGACTCCGGCTTCCGGATCAGCCGGGCCGACGGCTCGGTGCCCACCAACGGCGCCCCGAAGTCGTACCCGTCCGTCTACAACGGCTGCCACTACACCAACTGCTCGCCGGGTACGGCGCTTCCGGCCCGGCTCGACACCATCGCCGGTGCCCCCACCAGCATCTCGTACAGCTATGTCTCCGACGCGGTCTACGACGCCGCCTACGACATCTGGCTGGACCCCACGCCCCGCACCGACGGCGTGAACCGGACCGAGATCATGATCTGGTTCAACAAGGTCGGGCCGGTCCAGCCGGTGGGCTCGCAGACCGGTACGGCCACGGTCGCCGGCCGCACCTGGCAGGTGTGGTCCGGCAACAACGGCGGCAACGACGTGCTGTCCTTCGTCGCCCCGTCGGCGATCGGCAGCTGGAGCTTCGACGTGATGGACTTCGTCAAGCAGGCGGTCTCCCGCCAACTGGCTGCCAACAACTGGTACCTGACGAGCATCCAGGCAGGATTCGAGCCCTGGCAGAACGGTACGGGGCTCGCCGTGACGTCGTTCTCCTCGGAGATCCGCACGGGCGGCAGCGGCGGCGACAACGGGGGCGGCACCCCCGGCGGTCAGACCGCCTGCGCGGTGACGTACGCCACGAACGTCTGGTCCGGCGGATTCACCGCCGACGTCGCCATCCGCAACACCGGTTCGGCGCCGGTGGACGGCTGGAAGCTCGCCTTCACCCTGCCCTCCGGGCAGCGCGTCACCAACGCGTGGAACGCCACGGTGTCCCCGTCCTCGGGCGCCGTCACCGCGAGCGCTCTGACGCACAACACGCGGATAGCGCCGGGCGGCAGCCAGACGTTCGGCTTCCAGGGCAGCTACGGCGGCACGTTCGCCGCACCGAGCGCCTTCACCCTCAACGGCACCGCCTGCACCACCGCCTGAGACGCACCCGCGCCGCACCGGTGACGCGCCGCCCACGACCGGGCGGCAGGCGCGGGAGGAAGAGGAAACGGAAGCAATCCCTCACAGCAGGAAGGAAGGACCGAACGTGGCTCGACGCAGCAGACTCCTTTCGGTGGCGGCGGCCTTCGCCACCCTCCTCGCGGCACTGGGCCTGACCCTCCTAGGTCAGGGCCGCGCCGAGGCGCACGGCGTGGCGATGATGCCCGGTTCGCGCACCTACCTGTGCTACCTGGACGCCCGTACCGCCACCGGCAGCCTCGACCCGACGAACCCCGCCTGCCGGGACGCCCTGAACAAGAGCGGTGCCACGGCCCTGTACAACTGGTTCGCCGTGCTCGACTCCAACGCCGGCGGCCGGGGATCGGGTTACGTGCCGGACGGCACCCTGTGCAGTGCGGGCAACCGCTCGCCGTACGACTTCGCCGCCTACAACGCCGCCCGCAGCGACTGGCCCCGGACCCATCTGACCTCGGGGGCCACGATGCAGGTCCAGTACAGCAACTGGGCCGCGCATCCGGGCGACTTCCGCGTCTACCTGACCAAGCCCGGCTGGTCGCCCACGTCCCAGCTGCGCTGGGCCGACCTGGACCTGATCCAGACGGTCGCCAACCCGCCCCAGACGGGTTCACCGGGCACCGACGGCGGTCACTACCACTGGGACCTGAAGCTGCCCTCCGGCCGCTCGGGCGACGCGCTGGTCTTCATCCAGTGGGTCCGGTCCGACAGCCAGGAGAACTTCTTCTCCTGCTCGGACATCGTCTTCGACGGCGGCCACGGCGAGGTGACCGGCATCCGGAACTCCGGCTCGCCGACCCCGACTCCCACGCCCACTCCGACCCCGACTCCGACGGACCCGCACACCGGCTCCTGCATGGCCGTGTACACCGTGCAGAGCTCGTGGGGCGGTGGGTTCCAGGGTTCCGTGGAAGTGATGAACCACGGCACGGCACCGCTGAACGGCTGGACGGTGACGTGGAAACCCGGCGCCGGGACCAAGATCAGCAACGCCTGGAACGGCTCCCTGACCACGGGCACCGACGGCACGGTCACAGTCAGGAACGCCGACTACAACCGAGTCGTTCCCCCCGACGGCAGTGTCACCTTCGGATTCACCGCCACCTCCACGGGCAACGACTATCCGGTCGGTTCGATCACCTGCGGCGCCTCCTGACGCCCACGGCGTCCGTCACCCACCGGGCGCGCCGGCACCCCGCCGGCGCGCCCGGTCATCAGTGTGCTCGGCGTGGAAGGACGGACCGGCCGAGCGCCTGCACCTGCTCGTACGAGGGGGCGGCGCCCTGCGGAGCACGCCCGGCCGCGACGGCGGCCATCGCCTCCACGGCCGCGCCCAGCGCCCGCCGGTACAGCAGCGAGCCGAGGCTGATCCGGCGTACGCCGAGGTCGGCGAGGTGGGGGACGGCGGGGCCGGCTGGGGAGTAGAGGATGTTGAGGGGCGCGTCAAGGTGCTTCACGAGGGCGGCGATCGCCCGGGGTTCGGTCAGCCCGGGGACGAACACGCCGTCGGCTCCCGCCTGTTGGTAGAGGTCGAGGCGGCGCAGCGTCTCCGTCTCGTCGCCCTCCCCGTCGCCCAGCCAGTACGTGTCCGTGCGCGCGTTGACGAACAGGCCGGGTGCGGCGGACTTGACGGCGGCGATCTTCGCGGCGTGCCGGTCGGCCGGCCCGAGTCCGTCCTCCAGGTTGATGCCGGACGCTCCCGCCGCCCACAACTTCCTTGCAAACTCGGCCACTTCGTCCGAGTCGTCGCTGAACCCGCCCTCCGCGTCGACGGAGAGCAGGAAGGGCTGCGAGCCCAGGGCGAGTGCGAGCCGGAGGGTGTCGTCCCGGGTCGCGGCGGCGCCGTCGGGCAGTCCGGCGGAGGCGGCGACGCCGAGGCTGGTGGTGCCGACGGCAGGGAAGCCGAGGGCGGCGAGGGACAGGGCGGAGGCGTGGTCCCAGGCGTTCGGCAGCAGCAGGGGCCGTTCGGCGTGGTGGAGTTCGGCGAAGGCGGTCATGAGAGGTCACCCACGGCATCGGCGTAGTACGTGGATTCGGCGAGGTGGCGGGCGAGTTCCCGGAAGCTCCCCCCTCGCCCGGCGAGTGGTCGAACTGTTCGTCGGTGAGCGCGTCCAGGCGGTTGGCCCAGATGCGGGCCGGCCGGGTCAGGCGGCTGCGGGCCTCGTCGAGGTCCTCGGCGGTGAAGGACGCGCGGTCGGCCTCGGTCGTGATCGCGGAGGCGTGCCAGTGGTCGGGCCGGGGCTCCTCGCCCGCCAGCCGCGCCTCCAGCTCGGCCAGGTGGTCGATCATGTGGTCGGCGACGCGGCGGATCGCCTTGTGCGGGGTGTACACACGGTCGTCGACGTGGGCCGGCGTGCCGTCCCAGGCGGTCCAGGTGGCGGCCAGTTCGAGCACGTGGTCGACCATGGAGGGACGGCTGCGGCGGGGGTTTCGTAAGCGGTCTCGCCCATACGGCCCACGCTAGGGGCGAGTTGCTTCGGTGCCGGCCGAACTGTCCTGCTCAGCCCGTCCGCTCACGCACGCTGCGCTCCACGCAGAACTCGTTGCCCTCCGGGTCGGCGAGCACCGCCCAGCCCGTGCCGTCCGGGTTGCGGTGGTCGGCGACCAGCGTGGCGCCGAGGGCGAGCAGCCGCTCGACCTCCTCGTCGCGGGTGCGGTCCTGGGGCTGGAGGTCGAGGTGCACGCGGTTCTTGACGGTCTTGGCCTCGGTCACGGTGACGAAGAGGAGGCCGGCGCCCTCGATGAGCGCCTCCTCGTCCCCCGGCTTGTCGTCCTCGTGTATGGGAAGGTCCAGGACCTGGGACCAGAAGGTGCCCAGAGCGTAGGCGTCGGCGCAGTCGATCGTCACGTGGCGGATGGCAGAGGTCATGGGAGGATTCTGTCAGGACCGTCCGAGGCGGCATACCGAATAAGAGGGCGGCAGCACCCATGAGCGGAGCCATCTCCCCCACCCTCGCCGCAGGGACCGTCGTGCTCGACGGCGGCCTGTCCAACCAGCTCGAGTCGGCCGGGTACGACCTGGGTGACGAGCTGTGGTCGGCGCGGCTGCTGGCCGAGCGGCCGGAGGCGATCACCGAGGCCCATCTGGCGTACTTCGAGGCGGGGGCGAGCGTGGCGATCACCGCGAGTTATCAGGCCACGTTCGAGGGGTTCGAGAGGCGTGGCATCGGACGCGGCCGGGCGGCCGAACTCATCGCGCTGAGCGTGGATTTGGCGCGTGAGGCGGCTCGGCGGGCGTATGCGGAGGGGGTGGCGCGGCCGCTGTGGGTGGCCGCGTCGGCGGGGCCCTACGGGGCGATGCTCGCGGACGGCTCCGAGTACCGGGGGCGCTACGGGCTCACCGTCGAGGAGCTGGAGCGGTTCCACCGGCCCCGGCTGGAGGTACTGGCCGATGCCCGGCCCGACGTGCTGGCGCTGGAGACGGTGCCCGACACCGACGAGGCGCGGGCGCTGCTGCGGGCGGTGCGCGGACTCGGGGTGCCGGCCTGGCTGTCGTACACCGTCGTCGGGGACCGGACCCGCGCCGGGCAGCCGCTGGAGGAGGCGTTCGCCCTGGCCGCCGACGCGGACGAGGTGATCGCGGTCGGCGTGAACTGCTGTGCGCCCGGCGACGCGGCCGCCGCGGTGAGGGCAGCCGCCAGGGTCACCGGCAAGCCGGTCGTGGTCTACCCCAACAGCGGTGAGTCCTGGGACGCCGGGAACCGGAAGTGGGCCGGCGGCTCCACCTTCGGCCCCGAGCAGGTCCAGGCGTGGCGCGCCTCCGGCGCCCGGCTGATCGGCGGCTGCTGCCGGGTGGGGCCGGAGGCGATCGCGCAGGTCGCCCGGGTCCTGTCGGCCCGGTAACCGTCCCGCGGCGCCCTTGTGCGTCAGCGGCCGCCCACCCCGCCCGACCGCCGTAGTCGTCGTACCACCGCGCGGAGTTCCGCCGTGCGGGCGCGGGTGCCCTCGGGTGGGGGCGGCGGCTCCGGAACAGGGGTGGTGTCGGCCGTCCAGAGGGCGAGTTCGGCGTCGCGCGGGCCGTGGGCGGTGTGCGGGGGGCCGTCACTGAAGACGCGTACCGGGTGGGTGGTGTCCCAGGGCTGCCAGCCGGGGTCGCCGTCGGTGGCGAAGCGGACCCAGGCCGCGTGCATGGCGTCGGCCAGTTCCTGCGGGGCGCCCTCCCCGGCGAGCCTGCGGGAGTCCGGGAGGTCGCCGGAGTCGAAGACGAAGCCCAGCTCCAGGGCGTGGCAGGCGCCGAGGCCGGGCAGCTGCGAGGGCCAGGCGAACTCGTAGACGTACGACGGGCCCGGGCGGGCGTCGGCCAGGTGGTGCAGTGGGCGGCGCAGCAGGTGGTCGGTGACCAGCTGGCCGACGATCTCGGCGGGACCGGCCCCGGGATGCAGGGCGCGGTAGCCGCGGACCACCTCGTGCCCGCAGTGGCAGCGGGCCATGGCCCCGGCCAGCGCGACCGGACCGAGCCGGTCGACGCGCTCCAGCAGGCCGCCGGGGACCAGCCACAGCCGGTACTCGTCGCGGGTCCAGCCCATGAGGAGGTCGGCGCCGCGCGCCGCGCCCCCCTCCACCAGCGCCTGAAGCGGGTCGCGCGGCACGAGGTCGCCGTCGACGACGATGCCGAAGGCGGGTCCGCCGAGGACCGGGCTGCCGAGCCGGCCGACCTCGGCCTGGGTGCGCAGCAGCAGGTCCCGGTCGACGGCGGCGAAGGCCTCGGCGGTGGCGGGCACCTTCAGCCGGGTCGCCATACGCCGCACCATCCGCCGTACCTTGTCTCGGTCGGACGCCTCCGGCGGACCGCTCTGCAGGACGGCCCGCCGGAACAGGCCCTGGGCCTGCGGGGCGGCGATCAGGGCGCCGATGCTGATGGCCCCGGCCGACTGGCCGGCCAGGGTGATCCGGCCGGGGTCGCCGCCGAAGGCCCCGATCGACTCGTGGACCCAGCGCAGCGCGGCGAGCTGGTCGCGCAGGCCGGGGTTGGCGAGGGCGTCCGGGAACAGTCCGTAGCCCTCCACGCCCAGCCGGTAGTTGACGGAGACGAGGACGACCCCGTCGCGGGCGAAGGTGCGCCCGTCGTACACCGGGACGGCCGAGGAGCCGCGGGTCAGCGCGCCGCCGTGCAGCCACACCATGACGGGGAGCCGGGCGCCCGGGTCCGGCTCGGGCGTCCACACGTTGAGGTTGAGACAGTCGTCGCCGGGGACGACCGGGTCGGACAGGTACTGCGCGAAGGCCTCCGAGTACGGCGGCTTCGGCGCGGTGGGGCCGAAGGAGCCCGCGTCGCGCACGCCGTCCCAGGGCCCGGGCGGGACCGGCGGCCGGAACCGCCGGGGGCCGAAGGGGGGTGCGGCGTACGGGATGCCGCGGAACACGGCCACCCCGTGCTCGTGTCTGCCGCGTACCGCCCCGTAGAGGGTCGTGACCACGGGGTCCGTCTGGTCTGCCGTCATACGCCCACCAGCCCTTCGCCGCGCTCGTCATCCGGTAATCCGGTAACACCGGAGCGCTTCATCGTCTCCCGGTATTCCGGCGCACGGCCTGCGGATACCGCTGTTCGGACGCGAGGGCGGGTACGGCAGGCCGGACGGCTACCGGTCCTCGCTCCGGCCGAACCGGAGGTAGGCGATCAGGCCGAACACGTTCCCGAAGGCGCAGATGGCCAGCCACGCCTGCGGCGAGAACTGCCGGGTGTCGGGGTGCCGTGAGATGTCGAGCATGCACCAGACGGCGGGAAGGATCGCCACCAGCGGCACGATCGCGACCCAGGGCGTGGGCGGCGGCGAGGAGAAGGAGTCGGCCGGCACGGGACGCTCTTTCGGACGGACGGTACGGACGCGGTGCTCACGTGTGGGACGGGGGCGAGCTCCGAGGCTCCACCAATCCCACTCATGGGAACATTACCAGCAACGGAACCAAACGACCATTAGTGTGGCGTCGTGACCTCCGCTGATCTCCTCCTCCACCCGGTCCGGCTGCGGATCGTGCAGGCCTTCCTCGGTGACCGGGCGCTGACCACCGGCGCGCTCGGGGAGGAACTGTCCGACGTTCCCTCCACGAGCCTGTACCGCCATGTGGCCCGTCTCGTGGACGCCGGGGTGCTGATGGTCGTGGCGGAGCGGCAGGTGCGCGGTGCCGTGGAGCGCACGTATGTACTGCGGGCGGCCGCGGCGAGGATGTCCCCGGACGAGGTCGCGCGGATGAGTCCCGAGGACCACCGCAACGCCTTCATGGCGTTCGTCGCCGGCCTCCTCGGTGACGCCGACCGCTACCTCGCGCGCGAGGACGTCGACCCGGTGCGCGACGGGGCCACCTACAACCTGGCCGGGATGTGGCTCGACGACGCCGAGTACGCCGAGATGCTGAGGGACCTGGTCCGGGTGCTCCAGCCCCGCCTGGCGGTCCCGCCCGGTCCGGGGCGCAGGCGGCGCATCCTCGCGACGGTGCTGCTGCCCGGTGAGGACAATCCCGGCGGGACCAGCGGGGACGACGGCTGACGACGAGTTCGCACGGGGACGCGCGTCACCGGTCGGCAGGCTCCGCCGCCCACTCGATCCCACCGCGCAGGTGGGCGAGGAAGTCCGGGGCCGCGTACGCCTCGGAGGCGTGGCCGAGGGCCGTGTAGAACACGCGGCCCAGCCCCTGTTCGCGGCACCACACCAGGGGGTGGTCGGCACCCATGCCGCCGCCGCGGTACGACGACTCGTCGGCGCGGGCGAGTACCCGTACCGCACCCCGCGGGTTGGTGCGGAAGTCGTACCACTCGTCGGTGAAGGCCCATACGGCGGGCAGATGCCGGGTGGCCGGATGCTCGCGGTCCTCGACCAGGACCCGGCCGGGCTGGTACTCGGGGTGCCGGGCGAACCGGGCGCCGAGCAGTTCGCCGTAGTACGGCCAGTCGTACTCGGTGCAGGCCGCCGCGTGCACACCGACGAACCCGCCGCCCCGCTCGGCGTACTCCGCGAGGCGCTCCCGTCCGGCCGGGGTGAGCACCTCGCCGCTGGTGGAGAGGAAGACGACGGCGGCGTACGGCTCCAGGGGCCGTTCGAGGGCCGCGGGGTCCTCGGTGTGCTCGGCCTCGAACCCGCCGAAGGCGCGCAGGGCGGCCACGGCGTCCGGGATGGAGTCGTGGCGGTAGGCGGTGGTGCGGGTGTGGACGAGGAGTCGGCGGGTCATGGCGGACGACCTTACGCGGCCGGCCCCGCGCGGGACTCCGTCGTGTTCGTGTCCGATTCCTTCAAGACCGCTCGTCGCGGCCGCGCCTACGGTGACCGCATGACTCCACGATTCGCCGTGATCGGTCTGGTCGTCTCCGACCTGGCCGCATCGCTTGCCTTCTACCGCCGGCTCGGGCTCGTCTTCCCCGAGGGCGCCGAGCAGCAGCCGCACGTCGAGGCCGAGCTGCCCGGCGGGCTGACACTCGCCCTGGACACCGAGGAGACCATCCGGTCCTTCCACCCCGGCCGGCGGCCACCGGGCGGGGGCGGCCGGGCCTCGCTCGCCTTCCGCTGCGAGACACCCGCCGGCGTCGACGCCATGTACGAGGACCTGGTCGGCGCCGGGTACCACGGGGAGCTCAAACCGTGGGACGCCTTCTGGGGCCAGCGGTACGCCGTCGTGCACGACCCGGACGGCAACGGCGTCGACCTGTTCGCACCGCTACCCGAGGGCGAGTAGACCGCTCAGCGGCATCCCGGCCAGCTCCCGCACGTCGCGGGCCAGGTGCGCCTGGTCGGCGAAGCCCGCGCGGGCCGCGGTCTCGGCGAACGGCACCCCCGCCCGGGCCAGCGCGAGCGCCCGCTGCAGACGCAGCACCCGGGCCAGCGTTTTGGGGCCGTAGCCGAAGGCGGCCAGCGAGCGTCGGTGCAACCGACGGGCCCCGAGGCCGAGTTCGTCGGCGGTGGCACCCACCGGGCGGCCCGCGTCCAGGGCCGCGACGAGGTGCCGCAGCAGCGGGTCGGGCGGGCCGGTCACGGCCGCCCGCTCCAGGGCCACCTCCTCGAGTACGGCTGCCGGGTCCCGCGCCGCGTCCAGACGTCCGCGCAGCCGCCGGACCACCGCGGCCGACCACAGTTCGGCGAGGTCGACGCGCCGATCGCGCAGCTCGTGCGCGGGCACGCCGAGGTAGCCGGGCGCCGTGCCGGGGAAGAACCGCAGGCCGGCCCAGAGCGCGGGCGGACCGGAGGGGTCGTACGCGCGCGTGTCCGCGCCGGCGACGAGCAGCCGGCCCTCGCTCCACAGCAGGTCCATACAGCCGTCGGGCAGCACGGGGCGTGCCCCGGAGGCGACCGGGGTGTTGCGCCACACGACCGCGCCGGGCAGGCGGGAAGGACGTTCCACGTACCCGGACGTGCGCACGGCCGTCTCGACAGTCACGCGGGCAAGACTATGCCTCGCCGTCGCCCCCGCCGGAGCGCGCCGCCCGCGTCCGGTGCTCCTGCGGACTGATGCCGTGGAACCGTTTGAAGGCGCTGGAGAGGGCGAAGGCGCTGCCGTAGCCGACCTGGCGGGCGATGGCGGCGAGGGTGTCGTCGCTGTCGCGCAGGCGGTCGGCGGCCAGGTCGAGGCGCCGGCCGGTGAGGTACGCCATCGGCGGTTCCCCGACGACCGTGGTGAAGCGGCGGGCGAGCGCCGCCCGGGACACACCGGCCCTGGCGGCGAGCTCGGCCACGGTCCACGGGTGCGCCGGTTTGTTCTGGACCAGGCGCAGCACCGGGCCGACGACGGGGTCCGCGAGCGCCCGGTACCAGGCGGGTGCCGCCGTCTCCGGGCGGGCGAACCAGGCCCGCAGCGCGGCGATGACCAGCAGGTCGAGGAGGCGGTCGAGGACGACTTCCTGGCCCGGCTCGTCACGCACGATCTCCGTCGTCAGCAGCGGGGTGAGCGGCGAGCCGAAGTCGTCGGGGGTCATGGACAGCAGCGGCGGCAGGGCATCCAGGAGCCGGTCGCCCACCGAGCCCCGCACCGGGTAGGTCCCGATCAGCATCAACGTGCCGCCGTCCAGCCGGTCGCCCCAGCTGCGCACGCCCAGGTCCATGGAGCCGTTGAGGGACCGGCCGTCGGGGTGGCGGCACTCGCCGCCCGGCAGGATCAGCGCCTGCGGCGCGGTCGCGGGATCGTCGGCGCAGGTGTACGCGCCGGGGCCGCGCGCGACGGCGAGGTCGCCGGCGCGCAGCCGGACGCGTTCCCCCTCGTCCGGCACGATCCAGGCGTCGCCGCGCACCATCAGCATCACCGTCAGCGGGGCCCGGTCCTCGACGCGCACGCTCCACGGCGGGTCGAAACACGCGCGGATCATGAAGGCGCCCCGCGCTCGGGGGCCCTCCAGCAGCCGGGCCAGTGCGTCCATGGCAAGCAGCGTAGACGCACGCGTATGCGGGTGAGCCGCTCGGCCATGTCCCCTTTCGCCGCACGGGAGTTGACTGACCGTATGACACAGGACACACGGAACATGACGGTGGTGGTGACCGGCGCCTCGGGCCGGACCGGGAGCAGGGTGGCGCGGGCCGCGGAGGCGGCCGGGCTGCGCGTACGGCCGGTCTCTCGGGCACACGGCTTCGACTGGCGGGACCCGGACACGTGGGCGGCGGTGCTGCGGGGTGCGGACGCGGCGTACCTGGTGTACCCGCCGGACATCGGCGTCCCGGACGCGGGTCCCGCGGTCGGCCTGCTCGCCCGCGAGGCGGTGTCCCTCGGCGTACGGCGGCTGGTGCTGCTGTCGGCGCGGGGTGAGGACCAGGCCCGGCCGGCCGAGGAGGCGTTGCGGGAGTCGGGAGCCGACTGGACGGTCCTGCGGGCCGCCTGGTTCGCGCAGAACCTCAGCGAGGGGCCGCTGGGCGAGGAGCTGCGGCACACCGGCGAGCTGGTCTTCCCGGGCGGGGAGGTGCCCGAGCCGTTCGTGGATCTGGAGGACCTCGCGGACGTGGTGGTGGCCGTGCTCACGGCGGGCGACCGGTACGCCGGGCGGACGCTCGAGGTGTCCGGGCCGCGACTGCTGACGTTCGGGCAGGCGGTGGCGGAGATCGCCCGGGCGAGCGGACGGGCGCTGACCTACCGGGCGGTGCCGGTCCGCGACTACGGGGAGCGGCTGGTGGGCTTCGGTACGCCCCCCGAGGAGGCCGAGTTCCTGGTCGGCCTGTTCGGCACGCTGCTGGACGGGCGCAACGCCCATGTGTCCGACGGGGTGCGGTGCGTCCTGGGCCGCGAGCCGCGCGACTTCACCGGCTTCGCCCGCCGGCTGGCGGCCGAGGGGACGTGGAAGCGGCCGTAGCGGCGACCGCGGCCCTCCGGACCTGTCGTCAGAGGTGCCCGGTCAGGAACTGGGCGGCCAGACTGGTGACGGTCACCACCAGCCACAGGCAGCCGCCGAGGAGCAGCGGTGCGGGGCCGGTGCGGCGCAGCCGGGCGGGTTCGGTGGACAGGCCGATCGCGGACAGGGCGACGGTGATCAGGAACACGGCGAGCGTGCCGAGCGGGCCGTGCGCGCCGGACGGGACGAGACCGGCGGTGTTGGCCGAGGCCAGGACGAGGAAGCCGACCAGGAACCAGGGGACCAGCCGGCCGACGCGCACCGGGCCGGGGGTGCCGTCCGTGCCGGCCGGCGTCCGCGCGCGGCGGCGGGCGAGGGCGGCGAGGCCCAGGCAGATGGGGATGATCAGCAGGGTGCGGGCCAGCTTGACCACGACCGCGTGGTCCGCCGCCGGGCCGCCGTAGGTGGTGGCGGCGGCGACGACCGACGACATGTCGTTGACGGCGGTGCCCGCGAAGAGCCCGAAGGCGTGCTGGCTCATGCCCAGCAGGTGTCCGAGGACGGGGAAGGTCAGGACCGCGGCGATGTTGAAGACGAAGATCGTGGAGACCGCGTACGCCACCTCGGCCTCCGCGGCGCCTATGACCGGCGTGACCGCCGCGATCGCCGAGGCGCCGCAGATGCCGGTGCCGACGCCGATCAGGGTGCGCAGGTCGCCGACGATGCCCAGGCGGCGCCCGATCCAGTACGCCGCGGCCAGGCAGGCGGCGAGGGTGACGATCATCACCGGCAGCGAGCCGACGCCGACCCGCAGCACCTGGCCCAGGGACATCTGGGCACCCAGTACGACCACCGCGGCCTGAAGCACCCCGCGTCCGGCGAACGCGATCCCCGGCCGCAACCGCGCCCCGGGCCGTACGACGACCGCCACCAGCACCCCGAGCACGATCCCGGCCACCGGGCCGCCGACCAGCGGGGCCGGCCGACCCAGCGCGGTGGCGACGACGGCGATGCCGGCGGCGAGGGCCAGGCCGGGAAGACGGGCGGTGCGGGGGGCTGGACAGGAGTTCGCTTCGTTCATGATCACCACTGTGGGCGCCGACGCGGAGCCGTTGTAGCCCTTGATCGAGCAGGAGCTCATAGCGAGACCGCATGAGTGACTCATACGCTGGCGCTGTGACAGAGCCACCCGCGTCCCCGCAGCCCCGCACCGCCTCCCTCCCTCTCCGCACCCCCGACCTGGAGTCGCTGCGCCTCCTCGTCCTCGTCGCCGACCTGGGGAGCCTGGGCCGGGCGGCCGAGCGGCTGCGGATCTCGCAGCCGTCCGCCAGCCGCCGGCTGTCCACGCTGGAGCGCGGGCTGGGGCTGGTGCTCGTCGACCGCACTCGCCGCGGCTCCCGGCTCACGCTCGCCGGGCAGGTCGTCGCGGGGCACGCCCGGCGGGTCCTGGACGAGCTGGACGAGCTGCTCGCCGGTGCCGGGAAGCTGCGCGCCCGGCGGGAGGCGGAGCTGCGCGTCGCGTCGAGCCTGACCATCGCGGAGTATCTGCTGCCGGCCTGGATCAGCGAGCTGCGGAGCCGCCGGCCCGAGCTGTACATCGGGCTGCGGGTGACCAACAGCGAGCACGTGCCCGGGCTGGTCGAGTCGGGAGAGGCCGACGTCGGGTTCATCGAGGGGCCGCGCCTGGCGCGCGTGATGTCGACGCGGCAGGTGGCCGAGGACCGGCTCGTCGTCGTGGTCGACCCCGGTCACCCGTGGGCGCGCCTGCGCGAGCCGCTGTCCGCGCGGGAGCTGTCCCGTACGCCGCTGGTGCTGCGCGAGAGGGGCTCCGGCACCCGGCAGACCCTGGACCGCGCCCTGCACCTGGCCGACTGCGAGCGTGCCCGGCCGCTGGTGGAGCTGGGCTCGACGGCCGCCGTGCGCGGCGCGGTGATCGCCGGCACCGGCCCGTCCGTCCTGAGCGAGCTGGCCGTCCGCGGGGACATCGCCGAGGGCCGGCTGGTCGCCGTCGGCATCGCGGGGATCGACCTCACGCGCGAGCTGCGTGCGGTCTGGCCGACCGGGCGGCGACTGGTGGGCCCGGCGGCGGAACTGGTGGCGGTGGCCCGCAGGGCGGTGACCGGCGGGCCACCGCCACGGCGGTAGGGACCGGCCCGGGACGGTGGCGGGCAGGGCGGTCACCGACAGGCATGCGCCGGGTGGGCAGCGGGCCGACGGGCTACTTCGGGGGCGGTGGGGAGCCGTTCTCCCCGTTCTTCGGGGAGCCCTGGGCGCCGTTGGCGTGCTGGGTGTTCTTCATGTGGGACCGCAGCCGTGCGGTCACGTCCTCCGGCGGCAGGAACCGCGACCAGCGCTCGGGGAACTCCGACGGCATGTCCGGGTCGTCCGGGTCGTCCGGGTCGTCGGGGTCGTCGGGGTCGCCCTCGCGGGCCGCGGCGGCGCGGGCGACGTACTCGGCGATCTGTGCCTCGCGCACCCGCTCGTTGGCCTCGCGGGCCGCGGCCGTGGCGGCGGCCGGCCAGACCCGGTCGATGGCGGCGTTGACCGCGGCCCCGACGAGCACGGCGAACGCGGACACACCGATCCACAGCAGCACGGCGACCGGCGCGGCCAGGGAGCCGTAGATGGTCGGGCCCTCGACGGTGCTGGTGAGGTAGATGCGCAGCAGGAAGCTGCACACCACCCACATGGCCAGGGCGACCAGGGCGCCGGGTACGTCCTCGATCCACGCCGAGCGCACCGGCACCGACACGTGGTACAGCGTGGTCAGGAAGACGACGGACAGCACGATGACGACGGGCCAGTACAGGACCTGGACGACGGTCGTCGACCACGGCACGATCCGCACCACCGCGTCCGGGCCGGCCACCATCAGCGGCAGCGCCACCGAGCCGATCAGCAGGGCCACGATGAACAGCCCGAAGGCCAGCAGCCGGGTCTTGACGATGCCGCGCACGCCGTCGAGGCCGTACATCACGGTGATGGTGTCGATGAAGACGTTCACCGCGCGCGAGCCCGACCACAGGGCGATCACGAACCCGATGGAGATCACGTCGGGTCTGCCGCCTTTGGTCACGTCCTGCAGGATCGGCTGCGCGATGTCCCTCACGCCCTGGTCGGACAGGACCGTGCGGGAGGCGTCGAGGATGTTGCGCTGCACGCTGGCGATGGTGTCGGCGCCGGTCCAGGCGTCGACGTAACCGAGCAGCCCGATCAGGCTGAGCAGCAGCGGGGGCACGGACAGCAGGGAGAAGAACGCCGCCTCGGCCGCGAGTCCCAGGATCCGGTACTCCATGCACGAATTGACGGTGTCCTTCAGCAGCAGCCAGGCGATCCTGCGTTTGGATACGTTCCGGTAGGTGGCTCGTGCCCGGTGGAGGCGGCCGGACGGCCTGTCGGGGGATTCACTGGCTGACTGCACGACCTAAAGGTATCCCCGCCGGGGCCCGCCCAACTCCTCCCCCAGGGGCGGCCACCAGGCAGGACGCCCGCGTCCGGGGTACAGCCGGACGGCGGGTGCCTTCCATCTGGTGACGGAGCCATACCAGGGGTAGGTTCCGTTCCGTGACTCCGCTCCCCACCTCGAAGGAGGGGGCTTCCAACCCGAAGGCTGCGGTCCAGCCCGAACCGATCCCTGACGGGACGCCCGGAAACTACCACAACCCAGGAAGCGGTTCTCCCACCGGCTGAAGCCGGCGGTTCCCTCGCTAGGAGACAGATGGCAGCCAGCACCCACACCGTGACCAACCAGGCGCCCCCGCTGGCCGGCTACGACGTCTTCGCCGCCGACCGTGCCCTGGTCGGGGCGGTCGAGCGGCACGTCGAGGCCGGTCTGCTCGAGGAGGTCCGCGGGGAGCTGTCGGCGCTCGGGCGGTCCGCCGGCTCGGCCCAGGTGCAGGAGTGGGCCGCGCAGGCCAATGACAACCCGCCGCGGCTGCACACGCACGACCGCTACGGCCACCGCGTCGACGAGGTCGAGTTCCACCCGGCCTGGCACCGGCTGCTCGGCAAGGGCGTCTCGGCCGGGCTGACCGCGGCCTGGAACCGTCCGGCGGGGCATGTGCGGCGGGCGGCCGGGTTTCTCGTGTGGACGCAGGCCGAGGCCGGCAACGGCTGCCCGCTGTCGATGACCCACGCGGCCGTGCCCGCGCTGCGCACCGACCCGGAACTGGCGGTCGAGTGGGAGCCGCGGCTGACGTCCATGATCTACGAACGCGAACTGCGGCCCGCCCGTCTGAAGGCCGGGGCGCTGTTCGGGATGGGCATGACCGAGAAGCAGGGCGGCAGCGACGTACGGGCGAACACCACCTCGGCGCGGCCGCTCGCCGAGGACGGCGCCTACGAGCTGACCGGGCACAAGTGGTTCTGCTCGGCGCCGATGTCGGACGGGTTCCTGGTGCTGGCGCAGGCTCCGGGAGGGCTCACCTGCTTCCTGGTGCCGCGCGTGCTGGCGGACGGCACGCGGAACGTGTTCCTGATCCAGCGGCTGAAGGACAAGCTGGGCAACCGGTCGAACGCCTCCGGTGAGGTGGAGTTCGACGGGACCTGGGCGCGCCGGGTCGGCGAGGAGGGGCGCGGGGTGCGCACCATCATCGGGATGGTGGCGGCGACCCGCCTCGACTGCGTGCTCGGCTCGGCGGGGCTGATGCGGCAGGCGGTGGCGCAGGCGGTGCACCACTGCACGCACCGTTCGGCCTTCGGCGGGCCGCTGATCGACAAGCCGCTGATGCGCAATGTGCTGGCCGACCTCGCGCTGGAGTCGGAGGCGGCGACGACCCTCGGGCTGCGGCTCGCGGCCGCCTGTGACGACGGCGGCGAGCAGGAGCGGGCCTTCCTGCGCCTGGCGGTGCCGGCCGCCAAGTACTGGGTGACCAAGCGGTGCGCGCCGGTCGCGGTGGAGGCCGCCGAGTGCCTGGGCGGCAACGGGTACGTGGAGGAGTCCGGGATGCCCCGTCTGGTGCGGGAGTCGCCGCTCAACTCCATCTGGGAGGGCGCCGGGAACGTACAGGCGCTGGACGTGCTGCGCGCGCTGCGGCGGGAGCCGGGGGCGCTCGACGCGTATCTGCGGGAGGTGGGCCGGGCGCGCGGCGCCGACCACCGGCTGGACGCGGCGATCAAGAACCTGCTGACCGAACTGGCCGATCTGGAGGGCGTGGAGGCCCGGGCCCGGCGGCTGGCCGAGCGGCTGGCGCTGGTGCTCCAGGGGGCGTTGCTGGTGCGGTACGCGCCGCCGGAGGTCGCCGACGCGTTCTGCGCCTCACGACTGGGCGGTGAGTGGGGTGCGGCCTTCGGCACGCTGCCGCACACGCTGAATCTGGCGGCGGTGGTGGAGCGGGCGCGCCCGGTGCACTGACGGGGCGCGCGGACGGTGGGGTACGGCGCGGGGGTGGTGCTGCGCCGACACGGCACCACCCCCGCTGTGCCGGCCCTTCGCGGGCCGTGTGCGCCGCACTCGGCGACGCTGGACAAGTTTCAACCAGCACACGCCCGTCCACCAGGGTTGCAACGGGTTGTGTTCCGCCGGGTTGTGTGACCGCTGTCCCGAGTCGGCGGTATCCGGGCGAGTTCTGTCCCGAGGGGTGCGGGCGAGGTGGCCCGAGGCCTCCCGGTGAGGTGCCCCGAGTGGCCCCAGGGTGGCATCTTCCGCGTATTTGCCGGGTCTTCCTCCTCCAACGGCCAGGACTGCCGTAGCATCGCCTACGGGTCGCCCCACCTGCTCCTCGGTCAACGCTCGAACCAACCGGAGCAGTTGGGCCCGCCTCGAAGAGGACCCAGGGGCGCCCGGAGGCGAACCGAGCCCTGAAAAAAGGGGGCTGCATGAAGCAGCGCGGCAGACACCGCAGGCGCAGACGGGGCAGGGCGCTGCGCGCGGCCCTGGCCGGAACCGGCCTCGCGCTGACCGCGGCGGCCACCCTGATCAGCACCTCGCAGGCCACGGTCGCCGACAACCCCGGCGCCCTGAAGCCGCTCACCTCGTCCGCCGAGCTCGGCCGGCTGCGGCTGACCGAACAGCCCGTCCCGCAGCGGTCCCTGGACCGGCTCGCCGCGGCGATGGGCCGGCCGGTCGGCGTCGCCACGGTACTGGGCAGCGCCGACCGCACACTGCGCACCGCTGACCAGTGCAGCACCGAGGAGAAGAAGGCGCTGCCGGTCGAACCGGCGGCCACGCGCGCGTACTGCTGGGACACCGCCGATGCCGCCACCCGCCGGTGGCAGCCGGAGTCGGTGACCACCTCCGGGGACGCCGACGACGACGGCCGGTGGGGCTCCCACCGGGTGATCCTCTCCGGCTGGTCGCACGACGCCGGCGCCGGCCGCGGCCTGGCCCGGGTGGCGTTCGTCAACGCCGACGACCCGGACCACCTCACCTACACCTGGGCGCTGCTCGTCGTCCCGGTCGACGGCGGACGCGACTACCGGGGGCTGGTCTCGCGGGTGTCGGGAATGGTCTGGTACCGGGACAAGCTGCTGGTCACCACCTCCGGCGCCGAGCGCGACGCGCTGTACGTCTACGATCTGCACCGCATCCAGCGCGCCACGGTCGGCAGCGAGGCCGTCGGCCGCGTGCCCGGCGGCTGGTCCGCGAACGGCTACCGGTGGGTGCTGCCCGCGGTCGCCTCCTACCGCCCGGCCGACGGCAACTGCGTCGAGGCGTCCGGGCCGGACCGCTCCGGCCTGCCCTGTCCGGACAGCCTCTCCCTGGACCGCAGCTCCGCGCCGGAAAGCCTGGTCGCCGGCCAGGCGGCACCCGCGGACAGCGACGGCCGCACGGTTCTGTGGCGCTACTCCTTCAGCCGGGACCCCGCCCGCTCCGGTCTGCTGGCCACCGACTCCTCCGGCACGGCGGCCACGGACGAGGCGTACGAGTCGAAGGCGGACGACGTCCGGGGCGTGCTGTCCCGCCGGACGGGCCCCTCCGCGTCCCCCGACTGGTACCTGGGCCGCCCCGCGGGCGAGGGCACCCACGGCGTGCTGTGGCGGCAGGACCGGCGGGGTGCGAAGGCGGTCGAGTGCGGCGCCGCGGACACCCACCGGTGCTGGGGCGACGGCACCGGTTCCCTGTCCTACTGGGAGGAGACCGGCGACGTCTGGTCCCTGTCGGGCCGCATGCTGTTCGCGCTGCCGCTGTCCTCGGTCGACCGGGAGATGCGGTAGGGCGCCGGGCCCTGGGGCGAACGGGTCCGCGTGAGACGGGACACCCCCGATCGACAGCGACCCGGAACGGATGATTCCCTGACCGGCATGACGAGCATCGCCGTGACCACCTGGTCCCTGGAGCAGACCTCCCCCGACGACCTCCTGCCGGCCGCCGCGCCCGAGGGGGACGTACAAGTCGTCCGGTCCGAGGTGCCCTCCCCCGAGTTCAGCCGGTTCCTGTACGCCTCGGTCGGCGCCGACATCCGCTGGACGGACCGGCTGGGCTGGACGTACGCGCAGTGGCGGGAGTACCTGGAACGTCCGGATGTCGAGACGTGGGTGGCGTACGAGCGGGGCACGCCGGCGGGTTACGTCGAGCTGGAGGCGCAGGACGAGGGCGTCGTGGAGATCGTCTACTTCGGGCTGATCCGGGCCTTCCGCGGCCGCCGCATCGGCGGTCACCTGCTGTCGTACGGCACCGCCCGCGCCTGGGACCTGGCCGACCGCCTGCCGGGGCGGCCGCCGACGAAGCGGGTGTGGCTGCACACGTGCAGCAAGGACGGCGAGCACGCGATGGACAACTACCGGCGCCGCGGCTTCAAGCTCTTCGACACCAAGATCGAGGAGGAACCGGACGTTCCGACTCCGGGCCCCTGGCCGGGGGCGTACCCGGCCTGAGCCGCGCGGGCGCCGGCCTCCGCGGCCCGTGTGACACATGACACCCTTGTCTCGAATTCCGGGACAAGGGTGTCCGCATCGCGGACGATGCTGGACGCTGTCCAGATCTCCATGCCACGCTTTCGTCATGTCTGGAACTGGAATCGCCTTGGTGAGCCGACGGCACGTCGACCACGGCCGCATGTCCAGCGCCATCTGTCCGGCCTGCTGACCTCCCCCGCGGTGGCTTGACGCCGCGGATCCCAGCACCACCGGTTTCTCCTGCTTTTCTCTGTTTTCCCCCTGCCTGCGCGATGACGCGCATGTGCGCCTGCCCGCCCATGCGCCTGCACCCGTGCAGGTTCAGAGCCGCATTCCCGCTGTCCCGAAGGACGTATCGACCATGGCTGCCTCCCCGCAGAACTCCGTCGCGCCCCGCCGCAAGGTGAGCCGTCACCGCGGCGAAGGACAGTGGGCCGTGGGGCATCTGACCCCGCTCAACGGCAACGAACAGTTCAAGAAGGACGACGACGGTCTCAACGTGCGGACACGCATTGAGACGATCTACTCCAAGAGCGGTTTCGACTCCATCGACCCCAACGACCTGCGGGGCCGGATGCGCTGGTGGGGTCTGTACACCCAGCGCAAGCCCGGGATCGACGGCGGCAAGACCGGGGTCCTGGAGCCGGAGGAGCTGGACGACCGCTACTTCATGATGCGGGTCCGCATCGACGGCGGCCGGCTGACGACGCAGCAGCTGCGAGTGATCGGCGAGATCTCGCAGGAGTTCGCGCGCGGTACGGCCGACATCACCGACCGGCAGAACGTCCAGTACCACTGGATCCGGATCGAGGACGTGCCCGAGATCTGGGACCGGCTGGAGGCGGTCGGTCTGTCCACGGTCACCGCCTGCGGCGACACCCCGCGCGTGATGATCGGCTCGCCGGTCGCCGGCATCGCCGAGGACGAGATCATCGACGCCACCCCGGCGCTGGAGGAGATGACACGCCGCGTCCTCGGCAACAAGGCGTACTCGAACCTTCCGAGGAAGTTCAAGACGGCCGTCTCCGGCTCCCCGCTGCTGGACGTGGTGCACGAGATCAACGACGTCGCGTTCGTCGGCGTGCGCCACCCCGAGCACGGGCCGGGCTTCGACCTGTGGGTGGGCGGCGGTCTGTCCACCAACCCCAAGCTGGGCGTGCGGCTGGGCACTTGGGTGCCGATCGAGGACGTCCCGGACGTCTACGAGGGCGTCCTGTCGATCTTCCGCGACTACGGCTATCGCCGGCTGCGCAACCGGGCCCGGCTGAAGTTCCTGGTCGCCGACTGGGGTGCGGAGAAGTTCCGCCAGGTGCTGGAGGACGAGTACCTGAAGCGCAGGCTCGTCGACGGACCCGCCCCCGAGCAGCCCGTCCAGCAGTGGCGCGACCACGTCGGTGTGCACCGGCAGAAGGACGGCCGCTTCTACGTCGGCTTCGCCCCCCGGGTCGGCCGGGTCGACGGCGCCACGCTGACGAAGATCGCCGAACTGGCCGAGGCGCACGGCTCCGGGCGGGTCCGTACCACCGTCGAGCAGAAGATGATCATTCTCGATGTCGAGGAGGGCCAGGTCGACTCGCTGGTCGACGGCCTGGAGGCGCTGGACCTGACCGCCCGGCCGTCCTCGTTCCGGCGCGGCACCATGGCCTGCACCGGCATCGAGTTCTGCAAGCTCGCCATCGTCGAGACCAAGGCGCGCGGCTCCCAGCTGATCGACGAACTCGAGCGCCGCCTGCCCGACTTCGAGGAACCGATCACCATCAACCTCAACGGCTGCCCGAACGCCTGCGCCCGTATCCAGGTGGCGGACATCGGCCTGAAGGGCCAGCTGGTCCTGAACGACAAGGGCGAGCAGGTGGAGGGCTACCAGGTGCACCTGGGCGGTGCGCTCGGCCTGGAGCCCGGCTTCGGCCGCAAGGTGCGCGGTCTGAAGGTCACGGCGGACGAACTGCCCGACTACATCGAGCGCGTCCTCAAGCGCTTCCAGGCCGAGCGCGAGGACGGGGAGCGGTTCGCCACCTGGGCCGCCCGTGCCTCCGAGGAGGCGCTGTCGTGAGCGAGCGGGCTGCGCCCTTCCACTGCCCGTACTGCGGCGAGGAGGACTTGCGTCCCGGCGAGCAGGGCCACGGCAGTTGGGAATGCGCGGCGTGCAACCGGGGCTTCCAGCTGAAGTTCCTCGGGCTGCTGGCCCGGGGTGTGCGGCAGGCCGACCACAAAGGGAACGAGCAGACATGACGACCGTTCAGGAAACCGATACGGCAGTCGAGTTGAAGGCGCTGGCCGAGCGGGCCGGCCGTGATCTGGAGGACTCCTCCGCCCTGGAGATCCTCCAGTGGGCGGCCGGCACCTTCGGCAAGCGGTTCTGCGTGACCTCCTCGATGGAGGACGCGGTGGTCGCCCACCTCGCCTCCCGCGCCATGCCCGGCGTGGACGTGGTGTTCCTCGACACCGGCTACCACTTCCCGGAGACCATCGGCACCCGCGACGCGGTCGAGGCCGTGATGGACGTCAACGTCATCACCCTCACCCCGAGGCGGACGGTCGCCGAACAGGACGCCGAGTACGGCCCCGAGCTGCACGACCGCGACCCCGACCTGTGCTGCAGGCTGCGCAAGGTGCGGCCCCTCGAGGAGGGCCTCAGGGGCTACCGGGCGTGGGCGACCGGACTGCGCCGCGACGAGTCCCCGACCCGGGCGAACACCCCGGTGGTCGGCTGGGACGAGAAGCGGCAGAAGGTCAAGGTCTCCCCCATCGCCCGCTGGACCCAGGACGACGTGGACGCCTACGTCGTCGAACACGGCGTCCTCACCAACCCGTTGCTGATGGACGGCTACGGCTCGATCGGCTGCGCGCCCTGCACGCGGCGCCTCCTCGAGGGCGAGGACGCGCGCGCCGGCCGCTGGGCGGGCAGCGCCAAGACCGAGTGCGGGCTGCACGGCTGACCATGACACGGATTCAGGAGACACACGTGACGACCGGAGCCACCGTCTGGCTCACGGGTCTGCCGAGCGCCGGCAAGACCACCATCGCGTACGAGCTGGCCGGGCGGCTGCGCGCGGAGGGCCACCGCGTCGAGGTGCTCGACGGCGACGAGATCCGCGAGTTCATCTCCGCGGGCCTCGGCTTCAGCCGCGAGGACCGGCACACCAACGTGCAGCGCATCGGCTTCGTCGCGGAACTGCTCGCCCGCAACGGCGTGCTGGCGCTGGTCCCGGTGATCGCGCCGTACGCGGACAGCCGGGACGCGGTGCGCAAGCGGCACGAGGAGAACGGGACCGCGTACGTCGAGGTGCACGTGGCCACCCCGGTCGAGGTGTGCTCGGTGCGCGATGTGAAGGGCCTGTACGCCAAGCAGGCCGCCGGCGAGCTGACCGGCCTGACCGGCGTCGACGACCCGTACGAGGAGCCCGTCTCACCGGACCTGCGCATCGAGTCGCAGCACCGGACCGTCCAGGAGTCCGCGACCTCCGTGTACGCCCTGCTCAGCGAAAGGGGACTGGCATGACGACCGCCGCCAGGGTCAAGGAGGGCGACGAGGGCACGGAAAGCCCGTACGCCCTCTCCCACTTGGACGCCCTCGAGTCCGAGGCGGTGCACATCTTCCGCGAGGTGGCGGGCGAGTTCGAGAACCCGGTGCTGCTGTTCTCCGGCGGCAAGGACTCCATCCTCATGCTGCACCTGGCGCTGAAGGCGTTCGCCCCGGCCGCCATCCCCTTCTCGCTGCTGCACGTGGACACCGGGCACAACTTCCCCGAGGTCATCGCCTACCGGGACCGCACGGTGGCCCGGCACAACCTGCGCCTGCACGTCGCCTCCGTGCAGGACTACATCGACCGCGGTGTCCTCAAGGAGCGCCCGGACGGCACCCGCAACCCGCTGCAGACCCTGCCGCTGACCGAGAAGATCCAGAGCGAGCGGTTCGACGCGGTCTTCGGCGGCGGACGCCGCGACGAGGAGAAGGCGCGCGCCAAGGAGCGGGTGTTCTCGCTGCGGGACGAGTTCTCCCAGTGGGACCCGCGCCGCCAGCGGCCCGAGCTGTGGAACCTCTACAACGGACGGCACGCGCCCGGCGAGCACGTCCGGGTGTTCCCGCTGTCCAACTGGACCGAGTTGGACGTGTGGCAGTACATCGCCCGCGAGGACATCGAGCTGCCGGAGATCTACTACGCCCACGAGCGCGAGGTCTTCTCGCGGGGCGGCATGTGGCTGACGGCCGGTGACTGGGGCGGCCCCAAGGACGGCGAGCGGGTCGAGAAGCGGCTGGTGCGCTACCGCACGGTCGGCGACATGTCCTGCACCGGCGCCGTCGACTCCGACGCCGACACCATCGAGAAGGTGATCGCCGAGATCGCCGCGTCACGCCTGACGGAGCGCGGCGCCACCCGGGCCGACGACAAGCTCTCCGAGGCCGCGATGGAAGACCGCAAGCGCGAGGGGTACTTCTAACATGAGCACGACCACGACCGAGGAGCTCTCGGCCACCACCCTGCTGCGGTTCGCCACCGCCGGCTCCGTCGACGACGGCAAGTCCACCCTCGTCGGCCGGCTGCTGCACGACTCCAAGTCGGTCCTGGCCGACCAGCTGGAGGCCGTGGAGCGCGCCTCGGCGAGCCGCGGCCAGGACGCCCCGGACCTCGCGCTGCTCACAGACGGCCTGCGCGCCGAGCGCGAGCAGGGCATCACCATCGACGTGGCCTACCGCTACTTCGCCACCCCGCGCCGCCGGTTCATCCTCGCGGACACGCCGGGCCATGTGCAGTACACGCGGAACATGGTCACCGGCGCCTCCACCGCCGAGCTGACGGTGATCCTGGTGGACGCCCGCAACGGCGTGGTGGAGCAGACCCGCCGGCACGCGGCGATCGCGGCCCTGCTCCGGGTTCCGCACGTGGTGCTCGCGGTCAACAAGATGGATCTGGTCGGCTACCAGGAGTCCGTGTTCGCGAAGATCGCCGAGGAGTTCACGGCGTACGCCACCGAGCTGGGCGTCCCGCAGGTCACCGCCATCCCGATCTCGGCGCTCGCCGGCGACAACGTGGTCGAGCCGTCCGCGACCATGGACTGGTACGGCGGCCCGACCGTCCTGGAGCACCTGGAGACGGTCCCGGTCAGCCACGACCTGGCGCACTGCCACGCCCGGCTGCCCGTGCAGTACGTGATCCGGCCGCAGACCGCCGAGCACCCCGACTACCGCGGCTACGCGGGCCAGATCGCCGCCGGCGCCTTCCGGGTCGGCGACGAGGTCACGGTGCTGCCGTCGGGCCGTACGACCCGGATCGCCGGCATCGACCTGCTGGGCGAGCCGGTCGACGTGGCGTGGACGACGCAGTCGGTCACCGTCCTGCTCCAGGACGACATCGACGTCTCGCGCGGCGACCTGATCGTGCCCAGCAAGGACGCGCCCGCGACCACCCAGGACGTGGAGGCGACCGTCTGCCATGTCGCCGACCAGCCGCTGGCCGTGGGCCACCGGGTGCTGCTCAAGCACGGCACCCGCACGGTCAAGGCCATCGTCAAGGACATCCCGTCCCGGCTCACCCTCGACGACCTGTCCCTGCACCCGCACCCGGGCCAGCTCGCCGCCAACGACATCGGCCGGGTGAAGATCCGTACCGCCGAGCCACTGCCGGTCGACTCCTACGCCGACTCGCGGCGCACCGGCTCGTTCATCCTGATCGACCCGTCCGACGGCACCACGCTCACCGCGGGCATGGTCGGCGAGTCGTTCGCCTCGCCGGAGCTGGTCAAGGACGTGGCCGACGACGGTGGTTGGGACTTCTGACCATGAACTCCCCCGACTTCTACTCGACGTTCGCCAAGGAGGGCGGCCGGGTCGGCAGCGGCGCCCTCGGCAGCGGACAGGGCGGGGTGGCCCGATGTGCGCGCTGACGTACGCGCACTGCCTGCGCGCCCTCACCCCCCACCGCCTGCGTAGAAGACCTGCCGATCTCCCGGCCACGACCTGAGAGGCCGTGACCGCCGGGCCAACGAGAGGACGAGCCTCCCGTGCCTGTCAACCTCCCCCGGTTTCGGGTCCGCCCGACCGGGGACACCCCCCCGTCGATACTCCGCCGCGGCCTCGCCGCCGCCGTCGTTCTTCCGCTTCTCACCCTCGCCTCCGCCTGCGGCTACGGCTCCCAGGCCCAGGACGACAGCTCCCACGAGAAGGTCGCCGCCGGGGCCAAGAAGACCGACGGCCTGGACTCCGTCAGGATCGGCTACTTCGGCAACCTGACACACGCGACCGCGCTGGTGGGCGTGGAGAAGGGCTTCTTCCAGAAGGCGCTGGGCGCCACGGCCGTCAGGACGGCCGCCTTCAACGCCGGCCCGTCCGAGATCGAGGCCCTCAACTCCGGCTCCATCGACATCGGCTGGATCGGCCCGTCCCCGGCGGTCAACGGCTACACCAAGTCCGACGGCAAGAGCCTGCGCATCATCGGCGGTTCGGCCTCCGGCGGGGTCAAGCTCGTGGTGAACCCGGAGAAGATCAAGTCCCTCAAGGACGTCAAGGGCAAGAAGATCGCCACCCCGCAGCTGGGCAACACCCAGGACGTGGCGTTCCTCAACTGGATCGCGGAGCAGGGCTGGAAGGTCGACGCGCTCAGCGGCAAGGGCGACGTCTCCGTCGTCCGCACCGACAACAAGATCACCCCGGACGCCTACAAGTCCGGCTCCGTCGACGGCGCCTGGGTGCCGGAGCCTACCGCGTCCAAGCTGGTCGCCGAAGGCGCCGAGGTACTGCTGGACGAGTCGTCGCTGTGGCCCGACAAGAAGTTCGTGATCACGAACATCATCGTGTCGCAGAAGTTCCTCAAGGAGCACCCGAGGGCCGTCGAGGCGGTGCTGAAAGCCTCCGTCGAGACCAACAAGTGGATCAACGCCCATCCGGACGAGGCGAAGGCCGCGGCGAACAAGCGGCTCAGGACCGAATCCGGCAAGGCTCTGCCCGACAACGTCCTGAACCCGGCGTGGAAGTCCATCCAGATCACCGACGACCCGCTGGCGTCCACCTTGAACGCCCAGGCGCAGCACGCGGTCAAGGCGGGTCTGCTGCAGAAGCCGAAGCTGGACGGCATCTACGACCTCACCCTGCTGAACAAGGTCCTCGAGGCCGAGGGCGAGCCCACCGTCAGCGACGCCGGTCTCGGCGTCAAGTAGAGCCCGTAGCCGAAGAGTTCCCAGGAGGTGACGACCATGGCCACGACCCTCGCCACGGCCGCCGAGTCCGTAGCGCACGCGGCGCGCCTTGAGAGCGTCTCGAAGTCCTTCACGACTCCGGGCGGGCAGCAGCTCGTCCTGGACGGCATCAGCCTCGATGTCGCCCCGGGCGAGTTCGTCACCCTCCTGGGGGCCTCGGGCTGCGGCAAGTCCACCCTGCTGAACCTGGTGGCGGGCCTCGACCGGCCCACCGCCGGGTCCATCACGACGGACGGCCGCCCCGCCCTGATGTTCCAGGAGCACGCCCTGTTCCCGTGGCTGAGCGCGGGCAAGAACATCGAACTCGCCCTGAAACTCAGGGGGGTGCCGAAGCCGCAGCGGCGCGGCAGGGCCGAGGAACTGCTCGAGCTGGTCCGGCTCAAGGGCGCGTACGGCAAGCGGGTGCACGAGCTGTCCGGCGGTATGCGCCAGCGCGTGGCGATGGCCCGCGCGCTCGCCCAGGAGAGCAACCTGCTGCTGATGGACGAGCCGTTCGCGGCCCTGGACGCCATCACCCGGGACGTGCTGCACGACGAGCTGACCAGGATCTGGCAGGAGACCGGCGTGTCGGTCCTGTTCGTGACGCACAACGTGCGCGAGGCGGTGCGGCTCGCGCAGCGCGTGGTGCTGCTGTCCTCCCGACCGGGCCGGGTGGCCCGCGAGTGGGCGGTGGACATCCCGCAGCCGCGCCGTATCGAGGACGCACCCGTCGCGGAGCTGTCCCTGGAGATCACCGAAGTACTGCGTGGGGAGATCCGCCGTCATGGCCGGCACTGACACGAAGACGGCGCAGGGCGCCGAACTGGCCGGTGTGGAGGCCGGACTCGACGCGCTGGAGGCCACCGAGACCGGGCGTACGCCCTTTGGGAAGACCTTCGTCAACAAGATCCTGCCGCCGGTCGTGGCGGTCGCGGTGGTCCTGGTGGTCTGGCAGGCGCTGATCTCCTTCAAGGTGGTCGACGACCCGAGCAAGCTGCCCTCGCCGGCCGACGTGGGCCGCGAGTTCAAGGACGCCTGGCTGCAGGGCACGCTGCTCGACTTCATCTGGACGTCCGTCTCGCGCGGTCTGCTGGGCTTCCTGTTCGCCCTCGCGATCGGCACCCCGCTGGGGCTGCTGGTGGCCCGGGTGAAGTTCGTGCGGGCGGCCATCGGCCCGATCCTGTCCGGTCTGCAGTCGCTGCCGTCGGTGGCGTGGGTGCCGCCGGCGGTGATCTGGCTGGGCCTGAACAACTCGATGATGTACGCCGTGATCCTGCTCGGCGCGGTCCCGTCCATCGCCAACGGCCTGGTGTCCGGCATCGACCAGGTGCCGCCGCTGTTCCTGCGGGCGGGCCGCACGATGGGCGCGACGGGGGCCAGGGGCGCCTGGCACATCGTCCTGCCGGCCGCGCTGCCGGGCTATCTGGCCGGGCTGAAGCAGGGCTGGGCGTTCTCCTGGCGTTCGCTGATGGCGGCGGAGATCATCGCCTCCTCGCCGGACCTGGGCATCGGCCTGGGCGCCCTGCTGGAGAACGGCCGCAACGCGAGCTCCATGTCGATGGTGTTCGAGGCCATCATTCTGATCCTGTTCGTCGGCATCGCCATCGACCTGCTGATCTTCAGTCCGCTGGAGCGGTGGGTGCTGCGCAGCCGCGGTCTTCTGGTGAAGAGCTGACCCATGTCCCAGCAGCCCGTTCTCCTGGTCGTCGCCCACGGCAGCCGCGATCCGCGGCACGCCGCCACCGTGCACGCCCTGGTGCGGCGGGTGCGCTCGCTGCGCCCCGGGCTGCGGGTGGAGACCGGCTTCCTCGACTTCAACGTGCCCTCCGTGCAGGGTGTGCTGGAGTCGCTGGCGGTTCAGGAGGTGCGGGACGTGGTCGCTCTGCCGCTGCTGCTGACCCGCGCCTTCCACGCGAAGGCGGACATCCCGTCGGTGCTGCGTCAGGCGCCGCCGCGGCTGCGGATCCGGCAGGCCGACGTCCTCGGCCCGTCGCCGCTGCTGACGCGGGCCCTGGAGCGCCGGCTGTACGAGGCGGGGCTGTCCCCCGCCGACAAGTCCTCGACCGGGGTGGTACTGGCCTCGGCGGGGTCCTCCGACCCGGAGGCGATCGCAGTGATCGCAGAAATCGCGCGGGAGTGGCGGCACACCGGTTGGTGCGCCGTGCGGCCTGCGTTCGCCTCCGCATCCCTGCCGCGCACCGAGGACGCGGTGCGCGAACTGCGGTCGCTGGGCTGCGCGAAGGTCGCGGTCGCGCCGTACGTCCTGGCCCCGGGCTTCCTGCCGGACCGCATCGCGCGGGGCGCCGCCGAGGCTCGGGCCGACGTCCTGGCCGGCGTCCTCGGCCCCGCACCGGAGGTGGCGCGGCTGCTGCTGGAACGGTACGACGCCGCCCGGCTGCCGCTGCGAACGGCCCTGGGGGCCTGAGACGGCACGCCCGCAATCCGGCACTCCCCCGTGGTGCCGGACCGCGGACGGACCGACCACCGCCCGCCGGAAACCCGGTGTGCGATGGTCGACGTTCCCTACAGCGTCGAGCGCTGCCCAAGTGTCACTGCGGCACTGCGGGACGGATCAGATCCAGCCTTCTGCGCAGGAGGGAGCCTCCCGCGGCCGCAGGTACCCTCCACCGCGTGATCAAGGAGACGTTCGCGCTCGGTGGTGACCTGTCCGTACGGCGCCTCGGGTACGGCACCGCCCAGCTCACCGGCCCCGGCTACTGGGGCCCGCGCGGCGATGCCCGGGACGCGGTGGCCGTGCTGCGGCGGGCGGTCGAGCGGGGGGTGACCCTGATCGACACGGCGGACAACTACGGCCCGTCGCTTGCCGAGGATCTGGTGGCCGAGGCCCTGCACCCGTACCCCGAGGGGCTGGTGATCGCCACCAAGGGCGGAGTGGTCCGCACCAGTGACAGCGCCTGGCACGTCGACGGGCGGCCCTCTCGACTGCGCGAGATGTGCGAGGCGAGCCTGCGCCGGCTACGGCTGGAAACGATCGACCTGTACCAGCTGCACCGGCTGGACCCGGTCGTGCCGATGGCCGAACAGCTGGGCGCACTGGAGGAGTTGCGGGCGGAGGGCAAGATCCGGTACGTCGGCCTGGACACCGTGTCCGCCGAACAGCTCTCCGCCGCCCTGGAGTCGGCGGAGATCGCCTCCGTCCAGAATCGCTACAACCTTCTCGACCGCGAGTCCGAGCCGTTGCTGAAGCTGTGCGAGGAGCGCGGGATCGCGTTCCTGCCGTGGTTCCCGCTGGGCAACGGCGCGTTGACCGCGCACCCGGAGTGCGCTCGGATCGCCGCCGCGCACGGGGCCACGCCGGGGCAGATCGCCCTGGCGTGGCTGCTGCACCGCTCCCCCGTGCTCTGCCCGACCCCGGGCACGGGCACGCTCGTCCACCTGGAGGAGAACCTGGACGCGGCCGGCGTACGGCTGACCGGCGCCGAGCTGTCCCTGCTGGCCTCCCTCGCGTGAGGGGGCCGGCGTCAGGCGGACTGGGCGGTCAGCTCGACGAGTTTGAGCACCGTGTTCCAGTTGCGGCTGGTCGCGATCACGTCCTTGTTCAGCCGGCGTTTGGACAGGTGCTCGGCGAGCTTGGAGCGGCCCAGTCCGTTCGGCGCGTACAGGTACAGGGCGCGGTCGCCGAGGCGGAACTCCTCGGGCAGGTAGGCAGCCCGGTCGATCTCCGCGAAGCGCGCCGCGTCGACGGGGGCGGAGTAGTAGGTGACGTGCAACTGCTTGCCCTCCAGCTCGGCGGCCGGGAACGGGCAGGCCTCGGCGATCGCCCGCAGATAGGCGTGGTCGCGCACCATCACGTCCACCGGGAAACCGAACCGCTTCTCGATGGCCTCCCCGAGCCCGGCGGCCAGCGACTCCTCGTCGCCGCGCCCGGAGGCGAAGACGGCCTGCCCGCTCTGCAGATACGTACGGACGCCGGTGTGGCCGAGATCCTCCATCAGGGTGCGCAGCTCGGCCATCGGGACCTTCTTGCCGCCGCCCACGTTGATTCCGCGCAGCAGCGCCGCATACGTCGTCATCCACCCACCCTAGAACGGCTGTCGTGCCCCGTGGGGGTGGGCACGACAGCCGCCGACCGTGAGGTGGAGATGCTCGAAACCATGGCCGATCGCGGCGCGCGGATCAACTCCTGCACGCGGCTGCGACTTGTTCAACAAGGTTTCACAACCACAGAGCCGAGCCCTTCCGGCGGAGCGGACACCCTGATCCCCACCCCCGAGAAGCCCTGACGGTTGTAAGGGGTCGCCGTCCTCCTCAGTGCGGAGGAGGCAGGGTCCGAGGGGAGGACCCGCAGCGGCGTTACTTCACCGGACAGCACGACGAGACGGGCTTATCAGGCCCATATCTTCGATGCGGAAGGTGGCGGCAAGGGGCCGTCGCCGCGCACGAGGTCCGTTTCAGGGCCTGGAGGGGGCAAGCCCGTCATGGGGAACGGAGATACGCGGGTGCGGGGCCTCGCCGCGCGGGCCGGCGGCTGGAGCGCCCGGCACCGATGGGCTGCCGTCGGCATCTGGGTGCTGTTCGTCGTCCTGGCGATGGGGCTCGGTTCGGCGGCGGGCCGGCTGGACGTCAAGGAGAGCGACCAGCTCAAGGGCGAGACGCACACCGCCGCGAAGATCATCGAGGACGCGGGGATCAAGGAACCGGCGGGCGAGACCGTCCTGATCCAGGCGAAGGACGGCACCACCAAGGCCACGGACGCCGACTTCCGGGCGGCCGTCGCCGAGGTGGTCACGGCCGTCGGGGCGACCGGCCGGGTCACGGACGTGACCTCGCCGTACGACACGAAGACCATCTCCGGGGACGGCCGCAGCGCGCTGGTGCAGTTCGCGATGCGCGGCGAGGCGGACACCGCGGGCGAGCGGGTCGAGCCGGTACTGAAGGCCGTCGAGGACGTCCAGAAGAACCACGCCTCGCTGCGGATCGAGGAGATCGGCGGCGCCAGCATCCAGAAGCAGTACTCCGACGCCTTCGGGGACGACTTCAAGCAGGCCGAGTACTCGGCCGTGCCGGTGGCGCTGGGCATTCTGCTGATCGCCTTCGGCGCGCTGGTGGCCGCGCTGCTGCCGGTGGCGCTGGCGATCACCGCGATCATGGCGACGATGGGCCTGATGGGCATCGTCAGCCATCTGCAGCCGATGAGCGACACCGCCAACTCCGTGATGCTGCTGGTCGGCTTGGCGGTCGGCGTCGACTACTGCCTGTTCTACCTGCGCCGCGAGCGCGAGGAGCGGGCGGCCGGACGGGACGCGGGGGCCGCGCTGCGCATCGCCGCCGCGACCAGCGGGCGCGCGATCGTCGTCTCCGGTGTCACGGTGTGCGTGGCGATGGCGGGCATGCTGTTCACCGGGATCGCCGAGTTCGAGGCGATGGGCCTCGCCTCGCTGATGGTGGTGGCGGTCGCGATGGTCGGGTCGGTGACCGTGCTGCCGGCGCTGCTGTCGCTGCTGGGCGAGCGGGTCGAGAAGGGACGGATCCCGTTCCTGAGGCGGCGCCGGAGCGGCGGCGGCGCCGAGAGCCGGTTCTGGACGGCCGTGCTGCGGCGGGTGCTGGCCCGGCCCGTGGTGTCGGTCGTCGTGGCGGCCGGCGCGCTGCTCGCCGTCGCGGCTCCGGCATTCGGCATGAAGACCTCGCAGCTCACGCTGGACCAGGAGTTCGGCGACTCGCTGCCCATCGTGCAGACGTACAACCGGGTCAACGAGGCCTTCCCGGGCGGCTCCGAGCCGGCCCGGGTGGTGGTGAAGGCCGAGGACATCAAGGCCCCCCAGGTGCAACAGGCCCTGGCGGAGTTCAAGGAGCGGGCGATCGCCTCGGGCGCCTCACGCGGCCCGGTCGACGTCAAGCTGCACGAGGCGCGGAACGTGGCCCTCGTCTCCGTCCCGCTGGTCGGCGGCTCCGACTTCGACAAGGCCGGCCGGAGTCTTCAGAAGCTGCGCGACGAGGTGCGGCCCGCCACGCTGGGCAAGGTCGACGGGGTGCAGGCGCCGATCACCGGTCAGGTCGCCGGCTCGCACGACTTCAACGACCAGCTCGTCGGCTCCGTCGTCCCGGTGTTCGCCTTCGTCGTGGTCTTCGCCTTCCTGCTGATGCTGCTCTCGTTCCGCTCGCTGACCGTCGCGATCACGTCGATCCTGCTGAACCTGCTGTCGGTCGGCGCGGCCTACGGCATCCTCGTCGCCGTCTTCCAGCACGGCTGGGGGGCCTCCCTGGTGGGTGCTCACGGTGTCGGCGCGATCGTCACCTGGCTGCCGCTGTTCCTGTTCGTGATCCTGTTCGGCCTGTCGATGGACTACCACGTCTTCGTGGTCTCCCGGATCCGCGAGGCCCGGCTGCGCGGCCGGACGACGAGGGACGCGATCCAGCACGGCGTGGTCACCACGGCGGGCGTCGTCACCAGCGCCGCCGTCATCATGGTCGCCGTGTTCGCGATCTTCGGCACGCTGTCCATGCAGTCCATGAAGCAGATGGGCGTGGGCCTGGCAGCCGCGGTCCTCATCGACGCGACCGTCATCCGCGGCGTGCTGCTGCCCGCGGTGATGTCCCTGCTGGGCGAACGCAACTGGTACCTGCCCAAGTGGCTGCACCGCCTCCCCGACCTCACCCATGACGAGCCCCCGGCGGCAGTGGCCGCCGCGCCCGCGCCGCGGAAGGACGAGCGGGTGGGGGTGTGAACCCCACTGCGGAACGGGGGCGGGGCCCGGCGGCTTGTACGAGCCGCCGGGCCCCGCCCCGTTACCGGCAGCCGGTTGCCGATTCTCCCTCACCGAGGGTCTGTCACCGGCAGCCGGAGGGCAGTTCGGCCTCGATGAGATCGG
This sequence comes from Streptomyces sp. JNUCC 63, assembly GCF_054366325.1. Taxonomy (NCBI): domain Bacteria; kingdom Bacillati; phylum Actinomycetota; class Actinomycetes; order Kitasatosporales; family Streptomycetaceae; genus Streptomyces; species Streptomyces sp. JNUCC 63. The sequence goes on from NZ_CM135963.1 coordinate 1,734,844, forward strand.
CCGCTCGCCTCGTCCCGCCCTCCTGGGCCATCTCGGTCTGGACGGCTTTCAGTCGCCGCGCGACGTCGGGGTCGTCGATCAGGGCGAGGGCGGCGGCGCGCAGGGTCTCGGCGGTCGCCTCCTCCATGGGGACGTGGCGGGCGACGCCGAGACCCTGGAGCATGTCCGCGTTGCCGAACTGGTCGACGGCCTGCGGCACGGCGATCATCGGCGTGGCGGTGGCCAGGCCCTCCTGGCTGCCGCCGGCCCCGGCATGCGTGATGAACAGGTCGGCCTTGCGCAGGATTGCCAACTGCGGGACCCAGGACCGCACTTCGACGTTGGCGGGTACGTCGCCGAGCTCGGCGGGGGTCACGTGCCGACCGACCTGGAGCACCAGGTGCCAGCCCGGCAGTCCGGCGAAGGCCCGGACGCACTCCCGGTAGAAGGCGGGCTGCTTGGTGAAGGCCGAGCCGAGCGAGACGAGCACCACCTTCTCGGCCCCGGCGGGCCGCCGCCAGTCGCCCTGGGCCGAGCGGTCGCCCTGACAGGCGCCGACGAAGGTGTGGACCTTCTCGTCGACCCGGTCGGCGTGCGGCTGCAGCGCCCGCGGGATCAGGACGAGCGAGCGGGCGGGGCGGCCGACGAAGGAGTCCGGGTGCTGGGTGATCCCGTTCTCCCTCAGCCAGGTCTCGAAGCGGGCGTAGTAGGCCCGGCCCCGTTCGGTCCGCCGGGGCTCGGCCCACATCGGTTCGGCGACCTCCTCCTCGTAACCCTCCCAGGCGACGAGGTTCGGCGAGAGGGAGATCGCCGGCACGCCCCAGCGGTGGGCGAGTACGCGGGCCGGGTAGGCGGTGATGTCGTGCAGGACCAGGTCGGGCTCGTCGTCCGCGTAGGCCTCGATCATCTGGGGCAGGGCCTGGATCGCGTCGTTCAGGAACGGCTCGACGTTGTCGAGCAGCGTGGTCCCCCAGGCGGACGGGTCGTCGTCGGGCGAGGGCAGCGTGGAATGCCAGGGTTTCACCTCGGCACCGGCCTCGGCGACCTTGTCCGCGAACACCGGCGGGATGGCGTACGTGACCCGGTGCCCGCGTGCCACGAGTTCCCGGATCACCTCCAGGCTGGGGTTCACGTGGCCGTGGGCGGCGATGGAGAACATGGCGATGTGGGCACCGGTCGTCATGCCGCCCACCATGGACGAGACGGCACGTCACGTTCAAACGCTTTACGGCGCCGGAACACGGGAACGCCCGGTTCGCGGCACCGGGCACCGGCTCCGACCTGTGCGGATGCGAGACTGACCGTCGGACATCGGGGGTTCGACCACGAATACGGATACGAATACGGAGACGGACGATGGACGAGGCACGGGCGCGGGACGTACTGGCCGTGGCAGGAGTGCTGCCCGGTTCGGGGCGGGACGCACGGCTGCTCGCCCTGGGGGAGAACGCGGTGTTCGCCGCCGGGGACCTCGTCGTGAAGGTGGGCAGCGACGCCGAACTGCTGGAGCGGGCGCGGCGGGAGTTGCGCATCGCGGTGTGGCTGGCCGAGGCCGGGGTGCCCGCGGTGCGGGCCGCCGAGACCGAGGCGGTCCTCGTCGAGGGGCACCCGGTGACCGTGTGGCATCGGCTGCCCGAGCCGGTGCGGCCCACCGAGCCGCGGGACCTGGCCGAGCTGCTGCGCCTCGTCCACGCGCTCCCCGCCCCCGGCTTCGAGCTGCCGCCCCGCGAGCTGCTGGGCGGTGTGGAGCGCTGGCTGCGGCTGGCGGGCGACGTCGTCGACCCGGCCGACGCGGCGTTCCTGCGCGAGCGCCGCGACGGCTTCGCGGCGGCCGCCGCCGCGCTCACCCCCCATCTGCCGCCGGGCCCGATCCACGGCGACGCGCTGACGCGCAATGTGCACGTCGGTCCGGACGGGCCCGTCCTGGTCGACCTGGAGACCTTCTCCGCCGACCTGCGCGAGCACGACCTGGTGGTCATGGCCCTGTCCCGGGACCGCTACGGCCTGCCCGCCGAGGCGTACGACTCCTTCACCGAGACCTACGGCTGGGACGTGAGGGAGTGGGAGGGCTGCCCGGTACTGCGCGGCGCCCGTGAGACGGCCAGCTGCGCCTGGGTCGCCCAGCACGCCCAGGACAACCCCAAGGCGCTGACCGAGTTCGAGCGCCGGGTGGCGTCACTGCGGGACGGGGACCCCACGGTGCGCTGGTATCCCTTCTGATCTCGCCCGCCGGCTCCCGCAGCGGCCTTTGTGGGGGGCAGCTATGCGAGGGCGCCGACGCGGTGGGCGAACGCCCGTACGCCGGGGAGGGTGCGGTCGTGGCGCATGAGGCCGGCGGCCATGGTCCGGACCGAGTCGCGGCGGACCTCCTGGGGTGCCGCGTGCTCGGCGGCGAGCAGGGCTCGGCAGCAGCGGTCGGGTTTGCCCCATTGGTTGAAGGCACGGGCGACGTCGATCCAGTATCGGGCCTGTCGTTCGGTGGTGGGCAGGGCAGCGGCATCGATACGGCGGGCGTGCTCGATGGCTTGGCCTGCGTCGCCGAGCAGGTGGCTGATCGAGACCTGGTGGAGGAGGACCTGACTGGGGCCGAAGACGGTGCCGCGCAGCAGTGCGTCATGGCCAAGTTGACCGGCGGTGGCCTGAGCCTCGGCAATGAGGGCGTGTGCGGTGTGCCGGTCGCCTTGCTTCGCTGCGGTGTAGGCGGCGGTGGCGTACAGGTTGCCCTGGACGGAGAGCCGTTCGGTTGCGCCGGTGGTGCGATCGTCGGTCAGGTGCTGGGCGGCGGTGACGGCGACGTCGGTGGCTCGGGCGTAGTGTCCCTGGCGGCGCCAGGCGGACGAGACCATGCGGTGGGCCTCGGCGACGGTGAGGGCGTCCGCGCCGCCGAGCGCCGCGGCGAGGGCTCGGTCGGCGGTGACGGCGGCCAGGCCGTCTTCGCCGAGCTTGATGCACAGGCGGGTCGCGTCGCTGTAGAGCTCGGCGACCGCGGTTGCCGCCTGCTCCGGATGACCGTCGGCGCCAAGGGCCTGGGCGAGCGCGATCCGGGCCGGAAGTGCGCGGGCGAGGGTGTCGTAGCGGCAGGTGCTGAAGTCCTGCCGGGATGCGTCCACCGCTGCGGTGACGGCTGACGGGGTGGGATCCGAGACGAGGGCTTGGCCGTGCTGCCGATGGAGCAGCAGGTCTTCCAGGCCGGACAGGCTCGGCTTCGCCGGAACGTGGGCGGCGGCTGGAGGGCCGAGGACCGCGCCGGTGGTGGCTCCGGCCAGGGTTGCCAGGAGTTCGCGGCGTCGCACCTGGTCGTCCCCCTCTTCGCCGAACAGGGCCTGTGTGCCCACCCTAATGGCACCGGGCCGGTTCAGCGTTGCTCGCTGGTGTTGCGGCGCGAGACCGAGCAGATGCGGTGGGATGTCCAGACAGTCTGCGAGGCGCTGGAGCAGCAGCACGTCGCGCATCGGCTGCTTGCCACGTTCCATCCGGGACAGGGAAGCGGCGGTATAGCCGACCCGCTTGCCGAGATCGGCGAGCGTGATGTCGGCCGCGCGGCGGGCCAATCGGACGATCGCGCCGGCATCGCGGCGGGCGAGGGCATCACACATGGCTGCCGAGCGCCAGATCGGGTGGATGCTGTCCACGACTCACCTCCTGCCTGGGCTCATAGTCCCGTCAAACCGCCTTTCGGCGCGGAAAGTTGCAAGCCGTTTACGCCGTGTGCAAACCGTGTGCGCACCAGGAGACTGCACCTGCCTTTGCCGGACGAGCTGCGGTGTCCTCGTGAACACGGGCGGCGCGCACCGGAGCGGGCCGCAGGCGATCCCCAAGGAATGAGCAAGATGAAGGAGAACCCGGCTGTCCAGAGCGTATGGGCGTCGGTCACCCACGCGACGCCGCTGAAGCGGGACGCGATGTACGACCATCGCGCGCAGCAGGCCGCCCTGGGCATCGAGGTCCACCACACCGACGGCCGGACCACCGAGTCGGTGCTGGTCCTGACCCCGGACCAGGTGGAGCTCTACGCCATCCAGTTCGAACAGCTCATCGCCAAGCGCGAGCAGGCCCACCAGGCGGGCCGGTGACAGCGCACACCCCACCACGGCATGGAGTTACTGTGCACGACACCCAGGTGAAGGAACTCGCCGGCCGGACCGTGCTGGTCACTGGCGGGGCTGGACTGATCGGCAGCCGGATCGCCGGCTATTTGCGCCAGGTCGGGGCCCGACCGATCTCCCTGTGCATGCTGGACGCCTATCCCCGGCACACCTACCGCGACCTGTTCGGCATCGACCCCTCCGACCCGGGCGTCGTCGTCGGTAACATCCAGAACCCGGGCCTGGTCAAAGAGATGGTGGCCGAGTCCGACTACGTGATCCACGCCGCCGCCCTCGCGGACGTCGCCGCCTGCACCCGCAAGCCCATGGCGGCGATCCACACCAACGTCACCGGCACCCAGGTACTGCTCGACGCGGTAGCCGCCTGCGAGCGGATCCGCCGACTGGCCTTCGTCTCCTCAGCCAGCGTCTACGGCAACGGCAACCCGGATGACTGGGCACGCCCGTGTGAGGAGTACCGGAGCGTGCGGAAGCTGCTGGAAACCGTCTACGGACGGGTGCCGCCGCAGTTCCACGAACACACGCGGCTGCGGCCGATGTCCGTCTACGCCAACACCAAGGCGTGGGGCGAGACCCAGACCGCTCTCACGCTGGGCGCCGTGGGCACCTCGTACACGGTCGTGCGGTACTTCTCCGTCTACGGCGATCCGCAGGTGGTCAAGGAGAACAGCCACTCGTGGGTGGTGGCCTGGTTCGCCACCCGCGCCGCGCTGGGGCTGCCCCTGCACCTCAACGGCGGCGGCCACCAGATCCGCGACCTGGTGCACGTCGACGACATCGCCGCCGCCACGGTCCGTTCCCTCGTTGCGCCGCGGGCGCACAACGAAACGATCAACGTCGGCACCGGCACCCCGACCCGCATCCGCACCGTGGCCGAGCTGGTCGCCGAACAGTACCCGGGAGCCCGGTTCGTGGAGACGCCGATGCCGCCCGGTGACCCGCTCGGCGGCTACGCGGCCACCCACCGCATGGAAGCGGTGCTCGGCTGGCGGCCGACGATCACCGTCGAAGAGGGGGTGGCCCGCTACGCGGACTGGCTGGGCAGGACCCCCGAGGCGATCCCCGCGTGGCTGCGGGCCGAATCCGCAGCCGCCGTCGCCTGATCAGATGACCGGCGGCCGGCCCAGCCGGGTCATCCGCCACACCGTGGACCACCGCATCGGCCGGCGGGGCGGGCACGGGGTGCGCAGGCCCTCGGCGAACCCGCCGCACCAGGCCCGCAGCCCCGCCGCCGACCTGGTGCGGGCCACGGTCACCGCGGTCCAGACGCCCAGGTAGACGGGGACGAGGAGGGCGGGAAGGTGCCTCTTGGCGAGCCAGACCCGGTTGCGGGCGACCATGCGGTGGAAGACCGCGTGCCGGGTCGGCGACGTCCACGGATGCCGGAGCACCAAATCCGGCTCGTAGAGCACCTTCCAGCCCGCGTCCAGCGCCCGCCAGGCCAGGTCCGTCTCCTCGTGCGCGTAGAAGAAAGGCTCCGGCCAGCCGCCGACCTCCTCCAGCATCCGCATGGACAGCCCGTGCCCGCCGCCCAGGAACGTCGTCACCGGCCCGCCCCGCATCGGATCCGCCGCGCGCAGGCGCGGGACGTGACGGCGCTGGGTGCGGCCGCGCTCGTCGGCGATGCGGAAACCGACGACGCCCAGCCGCTCGTCCGCCGCGTACAGCTCCGTAAGCCGGGTGAAGACGTCCGGGCTGATCAGCAGGCCGTCGTCGTCCAGGTCCACCACCACATCGACGTCCCCGAACTCCCGCAGCCGGGCCAGGGCGGCGTTCCGGCCGCCCGAGATCCCCCGGTTCTCCGGCAGCTCCACCCCGGTCACCCCCTCGGGCAGGGGCGGCAGCGGCGAGCCGTTGCCGACGACCACCACCCGCACAGCGGGCGTCTCCTGTCCGGCGACCGACGCAAGAAGGTCGGCCAGCTCGGCGGGCCGCGTGCCCATGGTCAAGATGGCGACGCCTACGCGCGGGTGACGCACGGATGAACTCCCCGTTCCTCGACTCCACCTGAGCCCACGGTCACCGAGCCCCACCCCGCCGAGTGGGGGCTCGGTGCACTCTCTTCCGACCCGACCGCCGGGCCGTTCATAGCCGGCTGGGCCACCCGAGTGGACCTGCGACACAGGTACCACCATGCCCCAGCCCGGAGAACTGGTATCTCTTCCGGTGCCCGAGCTCGCTACCAGCGGTGTTTCATAACCGTGGGCAGTCATGCTCCACCCTCGGACCGTCATGGGGGCGGCCGTCACGCGTCGGCCGCATCGAACGTCCAAGCGGCTCAGCGGCGGCCTCGCCGGTCCTCGTAGTTGACGAAGTAGCTCACAACGACGAGCACGCCGAGAATCCCCAGGCCGAAGGTGCCGAGGATCGTCCAGATTCCCTTCCCGTCCAGCGCAGAGCGCACCCCACCGGCGAGCCCGCCGACGGCGAAGCACATGCCGAAGACGAGAAACCGCGAACCCTGGGGTCTCAGCCAGTGCCGCAGGTCCGGGCGGCGGCGCCCGCGCGTCGGCGGGCCTGCGGAGTGCGTCATTGGTACCTCACCTTTCCTGGCTTCCCCGGAGCGTCCACATGGGTGTCGCCCGGTCCTCTGGGCGCCTGGGGCGTGTAGTAGAAGTCGATCCCCGTCGCGATCACGGCGACCGGCGCGCCGAATATCTTCCCTCCGAACTTGCCGATCGTATTGATGAACGTGGGGCGATGGTGTTTTCCGCGCACGTCGCTCAGGAGCGCGCCCTTGGCGAGGTGCTTACTGGCCTCGCCGCCAGCCGCGGCGGGGGCGCCGCCGATCGCGCCCCGTATCGCGCCGTTGACGTCTCCGTGCAGTGCCGCCTCGCCGCCGTCCATCCAGGAGCGGTAACTGAGGAACTCGGCAATGGGCTTGATGGTACCGCTGCCCCACTTCGCGGGCGGCGTGTACTCCGCCGAATCTGTCTTGGTCCGCTGCGCCTGCCGGGCGTCGGTTCTCGCGTCCTTGAGCGAGCCGTAGTACGTGCTGCTGAACTGGTGCTTGTCCTTGGTGAGTTGCCACAGGCCCCAGGAACAAGTCGAGTCCGCTTCCGCCGCCCGGCTGATGATCGCATCGATGCGCCGCTGCAGAGCGTCGAAGTCGCCCTGAGTCACCACGTACTGGGGGTCCCCGTGGGACATACGCTGGGGCTGGACGCTACGGCTCAGCGTGCCGTCGGCATGGATCGTGATGCCCGCGGGCGGATTCTCGCAGAGATCCCTCAGGTCGTCCCTGGCTGCCTTGATCTTGTCGTGTGCGGAGCTCAGCAGGTTTCCGATGCTCTCCGCTTCGGTGACGGCGTCGGTGAACTCGTCCGCCACCCGGACGACGAACGGTTTGGTGACGCTGGCGTTCTCGCCCTTCCACTCCGTGCCTTGGGCCAGGCTGCGCATGTTCCCGGCCTCTTTGGCGATTTTTTTCAACAGGGCCGCCATGGCGGCCCAGTCGTCGGCCGCCGACTGCAGCGCTGAGAGGTTGACGTGGAGAAGTTCTTCGAAGGTCGGCACTGGTCCCCCTGCCGTTCCTGGCGTCGCCGCCGTCGTTTCCTGGAAGGTTCCGGTCCGCTTCGGAGTCCCTCCACCGGCATGTACCGACCGGACGTCACATGATGGGACCGTCCGTCTTCGGTACGCGGAGCGCGTCGGAGTCCGAGGTGGGTGGCGGCACGTCGAGGTACTCGGAGATCTTGGAAACCTGTATCTGTGTGGCGATGTAGTGATCTTCCTGCCTCGACGACTTCACCGAGTAGTCGAGATGGTTGGAGATCTGGGCGCAGGCGTCGAGCAGCACTTGAAGCTGCCCCTGCCAGCCTTTACTGGCTTTGGCCAGTGCGGCGCCCATGTCGAACCCGTCGTTGTCCAGGCTCTTCGCGGCGGCCTCTGTGTGCGACTGCGCGTGCTTGCCGGCGCTCGACAGGTGCTGGTGCAGCAGGAAGGCGGCGTGCCCGATCTTCCCCATGTCGTCGTATTTGACAATCAGATCCGCGTCACCGGGCGACGGCCCGCCGGGATCGCTGGACACGCTGTTCAGCCGCATCTGTGCCTTCGCCTTCAGCTCCGCCCACTCTTGATCGAACGACATAATTTCACGCCCCCGTTACCGTTGATCAAGCAAGGGTATCCCTGAACGCGCGTCAGAGATTGTCGGGCCTTCGAACTTGATGAGAGTGCGTCGGTGACGGGCGGGCTCGTCGGTCACGCCGTGTGAGCTGGTTGGGGTGCGGGCACCCGGACGCAGAGAGCCCGCGGGCCTTCTTGATCATGGCTGTTCTCTACGCGACCAATCGTGAAAACCCACATGCTTGAACAGTGACGATACCGGGGTCAACGAGGCGTCAACACGGTTTCTGGGGCTGGAGAAGGTGAGTGCGACTCAGGTCAAGGGCGCTGGCGGTTCGACGGTGTACGTGGTCACGAATGAGGAGTCCGCCCGGGCCTGCCCCGTCTGCGGCGTCTTCGCCACCCGGCTGAAGGACTACCACACCACCCGGCCCCGGCACCTGGACTGCGGCGGGCGCCCGGTGAGTATCCACTGACGCAAGGCGCGCTGGGACTGCACCGAACCCGCCTGTAAGCGCGGCTCGTTCACCGAGGCGATACGTACGGTGCCCGCGCGGATGCGCACCACCACCGCCCTGCGCCGGGCGGCGGGGCCGCGGTCTGCGACGGCGGCCGCACATGCCGATCGACGTCCGGTCCGATCAGGATGCGAGCCGGTCCAGTTCCTCGCCGATCACGTCACGCAACGCATCGTGCTGAGGACCGAGCGCATACCGCTTGTCGTTCCACCGCTCCCGCGGATAGAGCCACACCGGCAAGCCCACAAGTTCGGCCGGTTCCCAGTCGAACCGCGGCCACACATGAGCGTGCAGGAACGGGTCGGTGTTTCCCAGAATCTCCAGGTTGACCCGTCGGAATCTCTGATCCAGGCGCTTACAGGCGCGCTCGACGGCCTCGCCCAGTTTGTCCATGTCGGACAGGAACGCGAGCCGCTTGCTCTTGGGAAGTTCCGACAGCCGCTGCACGGCAGGGTCATCCACGAGGAGCACCGAGTATCCCGGAAGGAACTGGACATCCCCGATCACCGCGAATCCCGCCTCCAGCCTGCGGAGCACCGTGGGATTCCCGCCGCGTAGCGCGCTGCCGATCCGGTCCTTCCGCCAGTCATCGGTCATGGCCGGCGACTCTACACACCGCTGAGGATCACTGCCGGGATCCGAAGAGCCGCGCGGGCAGTGGGTGACTGCTGCGATCAGCGGCCATGGGGGACGACAGGCCAGGCCGGCTCGACCGTCGCCTCGGGGTTCGAGGTGCGGCGGAGGTATCTCTGCAACGATGCCGCCTGCTCGACTGCCGCACGAACCTGAAGATCGTGGAGATCCACCGGTTCCGACTCCCCTATGGCCGAGTACTTCTCTCCCATGCGTCGGGCGGCGCGGGCCGCAGCCACTGCGTCCGCAACTGCGTCGTGCGCGTCATCGAGCTGTACGCCGTAGTGCTCACAGAGCGCCCGGAGGTTCCGCTTCCCTTTTCTGTATCGATCCACATACTTGTCCAGGACCAAGGGATCGATGACGGGCGAGATCCGTCCGCACAACCGCTCGACCAGCGGTTTTATCCCATGTCGGCGACACTCGCGGTCGAGCAGCGAGAGGTCGTACCGCGCGTTCATCACCACCAGCGGGGTGCCCGAGCCCAACACCTCGCTGATCGCGGACGTGATCTCTTCGATCGCGGAAGCGGCCGGTTCCCCATGCAGGCGGGCGTGTTCCGTGGAGATGCCGTGGATCGCCGCAGCCTCCTCAGGGATGGGCACTCCTGGATCGAGCAGCCAGGTCCGGACTTCCGGACGTCGCTCGTCGGCGCCCACGGCAACGACCGCCGCGGTGACGATCCGGTCGGTCTCGATATCGGTCCCGGTGGTCTCCAGGTCGAAGGCCACCAGCGGCCCACTGATCCAGCTCATCCGATCACGGCCCCCGTGACGATGCGCGCCTCGCGCGGATCCGTCCCGGTCGTCTCCAGGTCGAAGCCGATCAGCAGCTCCTGGTGCCAGCCCATGGCGGCTCCCCTCCTCGGTGGTGCTTTCCCCCAGTGGTCTCCACGATCGCACGGGCCACTGACAATCCGAGGACCGCGTTCCGCTTTCCGTCCGGTGATCGCGGACGCTTCAGGACACCGGGCGCGAATCCGCCCACATCAGCTCGAACTCCTCGCGGTAGGCGGAGAAGAGCCCGCCCTCGTCGACCTCGTCCGACTTGACCACCTTGCTGCCGTTGCGCAGGACGAACACCGGCGCCTCCATGCCCCGGCTGCGCCGCAGATAGGACTGCACGACCGCGATGCCGTCGGAGCCGTCGCCGTCCACCAGGTAGGCGGTGACGCGGGGGGTCTCGTCGTAGACCTGGATCTCGAAGGCGCCCGGGTCGCGCAGCCGGGAGCGCACCCGCCGCATGTGCAGGATGTTCATCTCCACCGAGCGGCTCAGCTCGCCGCGCTTGAGCCCGAGTTCGCGCTCGCGCCGCTTCACCGCGCTGGAGGCCGGGTTCAGGAACAGCAGCCGCACCCGGGAGCCGGACTCGGCGAGCCGGACCAGGCGGCGGCCGGAGAAGTTCTGCACGAGCAGGTTCAGCCCGATGCCGATGGCGTCCAGGCGGCGGGCGCCGCCGAAGATGTCCTCGGCCGGGAACTGGCGCAGCAGCCGCACCCGGTCCGGATGCACCGCGACCACGTCCGCGTACCGGTCGCCGACCAGGTCCTCCACCGCGTCCACCGGCAGTCGCCGCGCGGAGGGCACGTCACCGCCCGTGCCGAGGATTTCCAACAGCCGTGCGGAGGCGCGCTCGGCCTGGGCCAGCACCGCCTCGGACAGGGCCCGGTTGCGGGAGACGACGTTGCGGGTCACCTCCAGTTCGTCCAGGGCGAGTTCGACGTCCCGGCGCTCGTCGATGTACGGCTCGAAGCACGGCCAGTGCTGCACCATCAGCTCGCGCAGCTGCGGCAGGGTGAGGAAGCTGATCACGTTGTCGTCGGCCGGGTCGAGCAAGTAGCCCTTGCGGCGGCTGACTTCGCGTACCGCGACCGCCCGCTGCACCCACTCCTGGCCGGCCGGTCCGGCCGCGGTCACCACCCAGTCGTCGCCGTGGACGGGTTCGTAGACGGGCCGCAGGACGGCGGCCACGACGGCGCGCAGCCGCTGCTCGACGAGGTTCAGCCAGATGTAGGCCCGGCCGGCCCGCTGGGCGCGCGTACGCACCTCGCGCCAGGCGTCGGCGTCCCAGTCCAGCTCCGGACCGATGGCACCCGCGTCCATCGGCCGGGCCAGGGACACCGCGCCGGGCGGGACGTCTGTGGAGTCCCCCTCGTGACCTCCGTCACCAGGGGGCAGCTCCAGGCCTCCCGAGCCCACCCGCGCACCGCCTTCCGCTCCCCCGGGCACTCCCCGTCCCAACGATCAAGGAAGGGTACTCCGGGAGCGGTGCGCGGTGCAGCCGGATGGACAGCTCGTTTCCCAACTTCCGCACTGTGCATGCCCGTTCTGATCGACCGGGGCTCACGGAGTGAGCGGATTCATAGCCGTGACGTTGACGGTCGGCGCACTCCTGTGCGTAGATCTTCACCCTTTCCCCATGGGTCACGGGAGTACCCGAATGCCCCACCCGCAAGAGCGAGCCAGGTCATTGGGTGGGTGTCTCACTTTCGGGGAGACTCGGGTCCAAGGGACCACCAGCGGCGCCGCACACCTGAAAGAGTCGTATCCATGCAGGTCTGGCCTGGAGAGGCGTATCCACTCGGTGCCACGTACGACGGCGCCGGCACCAATTTCGCGGTCTTCACGGAGGCCGCGGACCGAGTAGAGCTGTGTCTGCTGCACGACGACGGCTCGGAGACAGCGGTGGAGCTGCGGGAGAGCGACGCGTTCGTCCGGCACGCGTACGTGCCCGGCGTCATGCCGGGGCAGCGGTACGGGTTCCGGGTGCACGGCCCGTACGCCCCGGAGCGCGGGCTGCTCTGCAACTCCGCGAAGCTGCTGCTCGACCCGTACGCGCGTGCGATCGGCGGCTCGATCCGGTGGGGGGAGGAGGTGTACGGCTACCACTTCGACGACCCCGGCCGGCGCAACGACCTGGACTCGGCGCCGCACACCATGACCTCGGTCGTGGTGAACCCGTACTTCGACTGGGGTGACGACCGGCCGCCCCGGCGCGGCTACCACGAGACGGTGATCTACGAGGCCCACGTCAAGGGCCTCACCATGCGGCACCCGGGGCTGCCCGAGGAGCTGCGCGGCACCTACGCGGCGCTCGCCCATCCGGCGATCATCGAGCACCTGACCGAGCTGGGTGTCACCGCGCTGGAGCTGATGCCCGTACACCAGTTCGTGAACGACCACCGTCTGGTGGACATGGGCCTGAACAACTACTGGGGCTACAACACGATCGGCTTCTTCGCCCCGCACAACGCCTACGCCTCCTGGGGCGACCGCGGCCAGCAGGTGCTGGAGTTCAAGTCGGCGGTCCGCGCGCTGCACGAGGCCGGGATCGAGGTCATCCTCGACGTCGTCTACAACCACACCGCCGAGGGCAACCACCTGGGGCCGACGCTGTCCTTCAAGGGCATCGACAACCCCCGCTACTACCGGCTCACCGACGACCCGCGCTACTACATGGACACCACGGGCACCGGGAACTCCCTGCTCATGCGGTCCCCGCACGTGCTCCAGCTGATCATGGACTCGCTGCGGTACTGGGTCACCGAGATGCACGTCGACGGCTTCCGCTTCGACCTGGCGGCGACCCTGGCCCGGCAGTTCCACGAGGTGGACCGGCTGTCGTCGTTCTTCGACCTGGTGCAGCAGGACCCGGTGGTCTCCCAGGTGAAGCTGATCGCCGAGCCCTGGGACGTGGGCGAGGGCGGCTACCAGGTGGGGAACTTCCCGCCGCTGTGGACCGAGTGGAACGGCAAGTACCGCGACACCGTCCGGGACCTGTGGCGGGGCGAGCCGCGGGCGCTCGCGGAGTTCGCCTCCCGGCTGACCGGCTCCTCCGACCTCTACCAGGACGACGGCCGCCGCCCGCTGGCCTCGATCAACTTCGTCACCTGCCACGACGGCTTCACCCTGCACGACCTGGTGTCGTACAACGACAAGCACAACGAGGCCAACGGCGAGGACAACCGGGACGGCGAGAGCCACAACCGGTCCTGGAACTGCGGGGTGGAGGGCGAGACCGACGACCCCGACGTGCTCGGGCTGCGGGCCCGGCAGATGCGCAACTTCGCCGCGACGCTGATGCTGTCCCAGGGCGTGCCCATGATCAGCCACGGCGACGAGTTCGCCCGCACCCAGCGGGGCAACAACAACGCCTACTGCCAGGACAACGAGCTCGCCTGGGTGCGCTGGCCGGAGTCCGGCGAGCCGGAGCCGGGCGGCGAGCTGCCGGCCTTCGTACGGGCGATGGCGGCGCTGCGCCGGGACCACCCGGTGTTCCGCCGGCGCCGCTTCTTCCACGGGCGGCCGGTGGAGGGTACTCACGACGATCTGTCCGACATCGCCTGGTTCACCCCCGAGGGCCGGGAGATGACCCAGCAGGACTGGGACTCGGCGCGGGCCTCCGCGCTGACCGTCTTCCTCAACGGCAACGCGATCTCGGAGCCCGGCACGCGCGGGGAGCGGATCACCGACGACTCCTTCCTGCTGATGTTCAACGCCGCGCCGAAGCCGCTCGACTTCGTCGTGCCGGTCGATCACGGGCGGCAGTGGCAGGTGGTGGTCGACACGGCCCGCACGGATCCGGTCCCGCCCGGCACCGGCCCGAAGGTACGGGCCGGGGACCGGCTGACGCTGACGGACCGCAGCCTGACCGTGCTCCAGCGGCCGGCGTAGGGCTCGACGCCCCGTTCGGGCGAGGGCACGCCTCGGCGTGGGCGCCCGCCCGGGTGGGGCCGGGAACACCTGGCGGACGGGTGACACGAAAGGCGGCCGGGCGGGTACGTAGCTTTCCATGACCTCCGAGCGCCCCGCACCCGTCCGTCCTGTGCCCACGGCCACCTACCGGCTCCAGCTCCAGCCCGGGTTCCCGTTCGCGGCCGCCGCGCGGGCCGTGCCGTACCTGGCGTCGCTCGGCGTCTCGCACCTGCACCTGTCCCCCGTCCTGCAGGCCGTGCCGGGTTCCCCGCACGGCTACGACGTCGTGGACCACGCGCGCGTGCGTGACGAGCTCGGCGGCGAGGAGGGCCTGCGGGCGCTGTCGCGCACCGCGCGGGAGCACGGGCTCGGCCTGGTCGTGGACATCGTGCCCAACCACATGGCCATGGCGCCGCGGCACAACCGCGCCCTGTGGGAGGTGCTGCGGGAGGGGCCGGCGTCACCGTACGCGCGCTGGTTCGACATCGACTGGGAGGCCCAGGGCGGCAAGGTGCTGCTGCCGGTGCTCGGCCGGCCGGTCGGCAAGGAGACCGGCGAGCTGAAGGTGGACGGCGACGTCCTGCGCTACTACGACCACGCCTTCCCGCTGCGCGAGGGCACCGGGAAGCTGCCCCTGCCGGAGCTGCTGGACGCGCAGTGGTACCGGCCGGTGTGGTGGCGGCTGGCCCGTACGGAACTGAACTACCGGCGCTTCTTCAGCATCTCGGAGCTGATCGGGGTGCGGGTGGAGGACCCGGAGGTGTTCGGGGCGACCCACGCCAAGATCCTGCGGCTGCTGCGCGAGGGCGTGATCGACGGGCTGCGGATCGACCACCCCGACGGGCTCGCCGACCCGGACGGCTATCTCGAACAATTGCACGAGGCGACGGGCGGGTGCTGGACGGTGGTGGAGAAGATCCTCTCCGACGGCGAGCACCTTCCGGCGGCCTGGCCGGTCGCCGGCACCACCGGCTACGACGCCCTGCGGCACGTCGACGGCCTGTTCACCGACCCGGCGGGGGCGGACGGGCTGCTCGGCCGGTACCGGCGGTTCGCCGCCCCGCAGACCGACCGCGGCGGCGACTGGGAGGCGACGGTGCGGCGGGCGGCGTACAAGGTGATCACCCATGAGCTGGCCGCCGAGACGGAGCGGCTGACCCGGGTGGCGAACCGGGTGTGCACCACCTCGCCGGACCCGGCGCTGCGCGACCGCGCCCCCTGGGCGCTGCGCACCGCGCTGCAGGAGCTGCTGGTCCGCCTCAGGGTCTACCGGCCGTACGCCTCCGTGGACCCCGCCTCGGTGGTCACCGAGGCGGCCGCCGAGGAGGCCCGGCTCGCGTTCGCGGTGCCGGAGGAGGGCGAGGCCGTCGACGTCGCACGGGACCTGGTGATCGGGCGGGCCGGGGACGGGCCCGACGCCGTGGAGCTGCGGACCCGGTTCGCGCAGGCCGCCTCCGCGCTGCGCGCCAAGTCCGTGGAGGACACCGCGTACTACCGGTACGTGCCGCTGCTGTCGGCCAACGAGGTCGGCGGCGACCCGGGGCATCCGGCGGTGTCCCCGGAGGACTTCCACGCGTACTGCGCGCGCGTGCAGCGCGACTGGCCGGCCACCGGGACGGTGGTCTCCACGCACGACACCAAGCGCAGCGCCGACGTACGGGCGGCGCTGGCGGTGCTGACCGAGTGCCCGGAGCGCTGGGCGGAGGTGCTGGCCGAGGTGTCCGGTGGAGGGGAGGGCGCTCCGGACGCCCAACTGGCGTGGGCGGCCTGGCAGACGGTGTTCGGTCTCGGCCCGGCGGATGGGGAGCGGGATGGGGAACAGGACGGGGAACGGTACGGCGAACGGGTGCGGCAGGCTCTGCTGAAGCATGTGCGCGAGGCGGGCCTCCGCACCAGCTGGACGGAGCAGGAGCCGCCCTACGAGGAGGCGGTGGAGCGCTTCGTCACCGAGGGCCCGTGCGGGGCGCCGGCCGAGCGGATGGCCGCCCTCCGGAGCGTGCTGGAGCCGCACATCCGGGCGAACGTCCTGGGGACGGCCCTGGTGCACCTGACGATGCCGGGCGTGCCGGACGTCTACCAGGGCACCGAGGGCGAGTATCGGGCGCTGGTGGACCCGGACAACCGGCGGCCGGCGCGGTTCCCTCCCGTCGACGCGGGCGAGAAGGGGGCGGTGACGGTCGCGGCGCTGCGGTTGCGCGCGCGTCGGCCGGAGGTCTTCGGCGAGACGGCGACGTATGCCTCGTTGTTCGCCGAGGGACCGGCGGCGGACCACTGCGCGGCGTTCGTCCGCTCCGGAGAGGTGGTCACCGCCGTGACCCGGCTGTCGCTGAGGCTGGCGGAGGCGGGCGGCTGGCGCGGCACCCGGCTGCCTCTGCCGCCGGGCCGGTGGGCGGACGTGGTGACGCCGGGGCGGGAGTTCGAGGGACACGCGCGCGTGGAGCAGCTCTTCGAACGGCTTCCGGTGGCGCTGCTGGAGCGGGTCGCTTGACAGGCCGGACAGTCCGTGGGGTACTGCGAAATGCCAAGCAGGGCGGACAGGTCGGGGGTGAGTCTCCTTGCTGGAGCCGCGCTACCCGAGCGTTCCCGAACTGGTCGCCTCCGCACGTGCGTTGGCCGCGTACCGGCCGGGCCTGTGCGTCCTGAAGGAGGTCGGACTCTCACGCGCGGGCAGGCCGCTGCACCTGCTGTCCGTCGGGCACGCGCGGCGTGCCGTGCTGGTGGTCGCCGGCGCCCACGCCAACGAGCCCACCGGAGGCTCCACCCTCCTCGCCCTCGCCCACCGCGTGCTACGTGAACCGCCGTTGCGGGCGGGCACCTCCTGGCACTTCCTGCTCTGCGCGGACCCGGACGGGGCGAGTCTGCACGTCACCCCGGCTCCGCACAGCCTGCTCGACTACCACCTCGGCTTCTTCCGGCCGGCCGGACCCGAACAGCCGGAGTGGTCGCCCTCCGTACTGCCGCCCGACCGGCTGCCGCCCGAAACACGTGCGCTGACCGGCGTCATCGACGCGCTGCGGCCCTACCTCCAGGTGACGCTGCACGGCACCGATCTGGGCGGCAGCTGGGTGCAGTTGACGAGGGACGTGCCGGGGCTGGCGGAGCCGTTCGGCAAGTCGGCGGCCCAGCTCCACATCCCCGTGGAGACGGGCGCCTCCGACGCGGCGGGCTGGCCCGTCTCCGGCCCCGGGGTGCGGGTGATGCCGGCACCCGGCTCGGGCCTGGCGTATCCGAGCCTGCCGGACGACGCCCGGCACAGCACCTGGTACCACGCGCACCGCTACGGCGGCATGACCGCGGTCGTGGAGGTGCCGATGTGGGCGAGCGACCTGGTGGACGATCCGGCCCCCCATCCCGCCCCGGCGGCGGCGATACGGCGGCTGGCGCACCGGCTGCTGCGGGACGCGCACGAGGTGGAACTGGTCCTCGCCGACGCGCTGCCCCGCCTGCACGGCGCCGACGGGCCGCTGCTGCGGGCGGCGAAGTGGGGGCTGAGCCTGGTACCGGGGCTGGCCGCCGACTGGATCCACACTCCGCCGGCCGACACGACGATGGCGTACGTCGGCAGCGTGGACGCGTTCGGCCGCCGCCTGCCGCTGCGGGCCGCGGCGATGCTGCTGCGGGTGCTGCGCGAGGCCGACGACCGTGCCGCGCCGGAGCTGGAACGGCTCGTGACGGTGTGGAGCGAGGCGTTCGCGGAGCGGTTTCGGGCGCGGTGGGTGCCGTTGGAGCATCAGGTCGAGCACCAGAGTCGGACTGTGGTGGCGGTGGTGCTTCAGGCGCGGGTTTGATGGCTCGGTCGCCTGCGGGTGCTGGAAGCCGGTGTCGGGAGGCCGATCGTGCTCAGCGCTTCACGCCTCCGCGCTCCCCCAAGCTCTTGACGAGCAGGGGGACCCCCATGGCATCCCGACACCGGCGCGCCCTTCGGCTCCCTCGCGGCCGGCGCGTGGGGACGGTCGGGGTGGGTGGGCCCGCAACCTTGGTCGGAGGCTCAGGGGGTCGAGAGCCGGAACGACACCTGGCCGAACGTCACCTGGTCACCCTCGCGTACGACGGCCGCGCCGATCACGCGCCGCCCGTTGACGGTCGTGCCGTTGGTCGAGCCGAGGTCGCGCAGCACCCACATCCCGCCCTGGTGGCGCAGCTCGGCGTGGACCCGGGAGACCGTCTCGTGGGTCAGCCTCAGACCGCTGGCCGGATCGCGCCCTATGCGCAGCGGGTGGCCGCTGCCGGGGTGCGGCAGGAGCAGCTTGGGCAGCCGCTCGACCTGCCAGGCCCTGCGCAGCCGTACGGTGAAACCGGACACCGCCTCGACCGTGCCGAACACCAGCCGGGACAGCCGGCCCTCGGTGGGCAGGTCGGAGGTGAGCGCGGCGAGCTCCTCCGAGCTGCGGGCGGTCAGGGCCAGCTCCATGCGGCGCACGAACGTGTCGTGCGACAGGCGACCCATCGCGACGCCGTCACGCAGGACCTTCAGCGCCTTGTCGCGCTCCGCGTCGGACAGCCGCGCGGGGGAGGCAGGAAACTCGAAGGACGACGTCACAGTGGTGATTGTCGGTCAGCGGAACGCGGGTGTCCAGAAGACTCCGAAACGGCGCCCGGCGGTGCGGATCCGGCGACACCCGCCACAAGAGGGAGGATTCAAAAGCGGATTGATCTCGTATGGAGGACGATGGGCGGGATCATCACGGTGAGCAGACGAAGGGGAACCGTCCGTGCAGTTCGAGGTGTGGGCACCGCAGGCCGGCCGGGTGACGCTCCAGTGCGACGGCGCCACGCGCGCGTTGGAGCGCGATCCGGAGCGGGCGGGGTGGTGGACCGGTGGGGCGGAGGCGAGTGACGGCTCGCGGTACGGGTTCGCGCTGGACGGCGGTCCGGTGCTGCCGGATCCGCGTTCGCGGCGGCAGCCGGACGGCCCGGACGGGCTGAGCGCCGTCGTCGAGCACGGACGGTACGCGTGGCGCTCCGGTGCGTGGGCCGGACGTCCGTTGCCCGGGGCGGTGCTCTATGAGCTGCACGTCGGCACGTACACGCGTGAGGGCACCTTCGACGCGGCCGCCGAGCGGCTGGAGCATCTGGTGGAACTGGGCGTCACACACGTGGAGCTGATGCCCGTGTGCCCGTTCCCCGGGCAACACGGGTGGGGGTACGAGGGTGTCTCGCTGTGGGCGGTGCACGAGCCGTACGGCGGCCCGGAGGGGCTGAAGCGCTTCGTCGACCGGGCGCACGGGCTGGGACTGGGCGTGGTCCTGGACGTGGTGCACAACCACCTGGGTCCCTCCGGCAACTACCTGCCGCGGTTCGGGCCGTACTTCACCGACACGCACCACACCCCCTGGGGCGCCGCCGTCAACCTGGACGCGCCCGGCTCGGACGAGGTGCGGGCCTTTCTGGTCGGCAGCGCGCTGGCGTGGCTGCGCGACTACCGGATCGACGGGCTGCGCCTGGACGCGGTGCACGCGCTGGTGGACACGCGCGCGTGCCACTTCCTGGAGGAGCTGTCCACGGCCGTGGACGCGCTCTCGGCCGACCTGGGCCGTCCGCTGTTCCTGATCGCCGAGTCGGACCTGAACGACCCGCGGATCGTCACCCCGCGCGCGCGGAACGGCCTCGGTCTGCACGCCCAGTGGAACGACGACTTCCACCACGCGCTGCACTCGGCGCTGACCGGCGAGTCCCAGGGCTACTACGCCGACTTCGGGCGGGCCCCGCTCGCGGCGGTCGCCAAGACGCTCATGGGCGGCTACTTCCACGACGGGACGTACTCCAGTTTCCGCGGCCGCCACCACGGCCGTCCGCTGGACCGCACGCGGGTGGCCGGGCACCGGCTGCTCGGCTACAGCCAGACCCACGACCAGGTCGGCAACCGGGCCCAGGGCGACCGTCTGTCCATGCTGCTCGCGGACTCCCCCGGGCTGCTGGCCTGCGCGGCCACGCTGACGCTGACCGCGCCGTTCACGCCGATGCTGTTCATGGGCGAGGAGTGGGCGGCCACCACGCCGTGGCAGTTCTTCACCGACCACACCGACCCGGAGCTCGCCGAGGCCGTGCGGCAGGGCCGGCGGCGGGAGTTCGCCGAGCACGGCTGGGCGGCCGAGGACGTGCCCGATCCTCAGGATCCGGCGACCCGGGACCGGTCCTGCCTGGACTGGTCCGAGCCGGGACGGGAGCCGCACGCACGCGTGCTGGCCTGGTACCGGCTGCTGACCGCGCTGCGCCGCGAGCAGCCGGACATCACCGATCCGGATCTCGCGGACACCAAGGTGGCCTATGACGAGGACGCCCGCTGGCTCGCCTTCCGGCGCGGGGACGTGCTGGTGGCGGTCAACCTCGGCAAGGAGCCGGCGGCCATCCCCCTGGGCTCCCGCCCGGCCGAGGTGCTGGCCGCCTGGGAGCCGGTGGCGGCTCCCGGCACGGACGGGCTGCTGCGCGTGCCCGGGCAGTCGTGCGCGGTGCTGGTGCAGCACTGAGCTCGGCCCCGGGCGGCTGGGTCCTGTCGTCGAGGTCCCGTCGTCCGCCCGAAGAGCGGGCCGCGCGGCGACCTGAGGGTCCCCTTCGATCGAAGAGCTCGGGGGGTGCCGGACGCCGCGCGGCGGACGGGAATTCGACGACAGGGCCTACGGCTCCTCGCCCGCGCCGTTCCGGAATTCCGTGACGCGCTCCAGCATGATCGCCTCCCAGGCGTGGCGCAGCTGGGACCTGAGGGGCGGCAGCGGACCGCCGTCGCGGCCCTCGAGGCGGTCGGCGAGGCGGATCACGGTGTCGCAGCGGGCCAGCCACAGGCCGCGCAGACAGGGCCGGGCGCCGTAGCCGGCCAGGGTGGCGGCGCGCACGGCGGCCGGGGAGCCGACGGCGACGGCGAGGCCGGCGATGTCCTCGGCGGGGTCGCCGACCACCGCGTCGGTCCAGTCCAGGACCCCGCGCACCCGGCCGTCGGCGCTCACCACCAGGTGCTCGCTCCTGAGGTGGTGGTGGACGAGCACGGCGGTGCCGCGCTGGGCGACGAGCTGGGCCGCGGCGGGCGCGGTGAACTGGGTCATCCGCGCGGGGTCGAACTCGTCGGCGGCCCCGAGGCGTTCGGCGCAGTGCGCGGCCATGCGGCGCAGCGCCCCCAGGGAGCGCGGCGCGGCCCGTGGCACGCCGAGCGTCTCGGCCTGCCGGACGGGCACCTCGCGCAGCCCCGTGAACAGTCCGGCCAGGTCGTCCTCGCCGACGGCGGACACCTCGTGCTCGCCGGGCGTGCCGCCGGTGATCCTGGTGTCCAGCGTGTACGTCAGTCCCGGCGCCCACTCGCCGTGCGCGACGCTGACCGGGACGGCGACCCGCAGGTGCGGGCGGATCAGGTCGCGCAGGCGCAGTTCGCGGCGCTG
Organism: Streptomyces sp. JNUCC 63; assembly: GCF_054366325.1. NCBI lineage: Bacteria > Bacillati > Actinomycetota > Actinomycetes > Kitasatosporales > Streptomycetaceae > Streptomyces > Streptomyces sp. JNUCC 63. The sequence continues at coordinate 1,756,209 of NZ_CM135963.1, forward strand.
GCGCACCGAGGCCTCCCGGTCGGGGGCCAGGCGCAGCACATGGCGGGTGCCGACCCACCACGTGGAGTGCCCGCCGCCCTCGGCGACGGGCCGGACCTCGGGTCCGGCGGCGGTGTCGGCCCTGTCCTGGAGGCCGTCCTTGAGCAGGATGCGGACCAGTCGGCGGACGGTGTCCGCGGTGGGTGTCGGTGCCTGGGTCATCGTCGCGCCGTGTCGTTCCGGTCGATAAGGGTGGGTGCTGCCCGTCGGTCAGTCCACCGTCACCATCTCGCGGGTCGTGCCGTTGAGGCGGCGGCCTCCGTCCTCCGTGACGGTGACGATGTCCTCGATGCGCACCCCGAAGCGACCGGGCAGGTAGACACCGGGCTCCACGGAGAAGCACATGCCGGGCACGAGGGGCTGTTCCTCGCCCTCGATCATGTACGGCGGCTCGTGCGTGGTGACGCCGATGCCGTGGCCGGTGCGGTGGATGAAGTACTCGCCGTACCCGGCCCGGTCGATGACCGCGCGGGCGGCCCGGTCGACCTCCTGGCAGGCGACGCCCGGGCGCACCGCCCGGAAGCCGGCCTCCTGGGCCTCGCGGACGATGTCGTGCACCCGCCGCTCCTCGGCGGTGGGCTCGCCGACGTGCACGGTGCGGGTGGTGTCGGAGCCGTAGCCGTCCTTCAGGCCGCCGAAGTCGAGGACGACCATGTCACCGCGCTCGATGACGCGGTCGCCCACCTCGTGGTGCGGGTTGGCGCCGTTGGGGCCGGAGCCGACGATGGTGAAGTCGACCTGGGAGTGTCCGAAGCGCCGCAGCAGGCCGGCGAGGTCGGCGCCGACCTCGGACTCGCGGCGGCCGGCGAACGGCATCTTCCGGATCTCCTCGAACGTGGCGTCGGCGGCCGCTCCCGCCGCCGCGAGCAGCTCCACCTCGGCCGCGTCCTTCACCGCGCGCAGCATCGGCAGGGCCTCGGTGAGGGAGGCGTAGGAGGTGCCGGGCAGCGCCTTCTGCAGGCCGAGCAGGTGCATGGCCCAGGTGTTGTCGCTGATGCCGAACCGGCCGTCGCCGTCGAGCAGGGCGGCCGTGACGGCGTAGGGGTCCGTGCCGTCGGTCCAGTCGCGCAGGGCCAGGGTGGGCGCCCCGACGGCCTTGACGGCGTCCGGGGCCTCCAGGGTGGGCACGACGAGGACGGGGTCCCGTCCGGGGGCGAGAACGAGCAGCGTGAGCCGTTCGGTGACGGCGGTGGGCGCGTAGCCGGTCAGCCACACCAGGTCCGGGCCGGGCGCCACCAGGAGCCCGGCCAGCCCGGCGTCGCCGGCCGCCCGGGCGGCGCGTTCCATCCGGGCCCTGTAGTCGTCGGCGGTGAAGGGCGCGGGCGCGATGCCGGTCATCCGGGCCTCCGTATACGGCTGGAACGGCGGTGAAGGCTACGGACAGCATCCTGCCCGGCCGCGCGGTACGACGCGAACCGGTCGGGGGGTCTCGACGGCGGTCGCGGGTTGCTCGGCCATCATCGCCGATGACCGAGCGATCCGGGACCATTGTCGCAATCATGTCCGGGTTGTCAGGTGACCACACCCGGGGTGACGGTCAGCCGCTGGTGGGTGCCGTTGGGGTGGCGCACGGTCACCGGCACCTCCTGGCCGGGGCGGGCGCGGGCGACCGCGCGGGCGAGGTCCGCCGCCGAGGCGATCGGCTTCCCGTCGAAGGCCAGGAGTACGTCGCCGCGGACCAGGCCTGCCGTGTAGCCGGGGCCGGGCACATGGACGCCGACCACGCGGGCCCCGGAGCTGTCGGCGTCGACCGCCTCCACCCCGAGGGCGGGGCGCACGGGTGCGGGGGTCGCGGGCGGGGGCGGGGGCGCCGGGGCCGGGCGCTCCTGTGCGCCCGGGTGCCGCCGTGGCTCGGCGAGCCCGCCGGTGCCGATCACGGTGGCGCCCATCGCGCCGAGGCCGACGCCGGACAGGACCAGGACCGTGCCGGCGAGCAGACCGCACGCCAGGGTCACGAGCCGGCGGCCGCGCCGGCGCGCGGCGTGCGGGCGCCGGGCGGGGCCCTGCGAGGTGCCGGGTTCCTGGCCGGGCATCGGTCTGGGACGCAGCGCTGTCTGTTCCACTCGATCGCCTCCGAAGGGCAAGGGCGGCCGGTCCGGCGGTGGGCGGGGTCAGCCCAGGGAGAGAGCGCAGACGGGGAGGGCGCCTGCGGGCAGGGCGGGGGCCGGTGGGCGGTCCGGGAGGAAGACATGGGCTCGGGCCGCCAGCCACTCCGCCTTGTAGCGGTCGACCCGCCGGTGCCAGTTGAGGATGCCGGCCATCCAGTTCTGCAGGTCGGCGACATAGCCCCGCATGGTCGCGCGGGCCTCCTCCGACAGCTCGAAGTCGTCTTGGAGGATGGGGAGTTCGTGCGCCACGACGTGCTCGAACTGGCGCATGCGCTGGGTCATCAGATCATGGACGACGGCGAGGGCGGCCGGGTAGTCGATGCCGAAGAAGTGCTGGACGACGAGGATCGCGTTGTGGATCTCGCCCTCGTACTCGATCTCCTTCTGGTACGAGAAGACGTCGTTGAGGAGGCAGGCGTAGTCGACGGCCGCGTTCTCCAGGGAGCGGACCGGGCCGCTGCGGTAGACCTCGGGCGGGACGGCCGGGCCGTGGCCCGTCCGGCACAGGCTCAGGGTGAGGTCGGCGCCGAAGGTGGCTCGTCGCATCTCCAGGTAGTCGACCGGGTCGGGGACGCGGTTCTGGAGCTGGTTGGACAGCTCCCACACCCAGCTCTCGGTCATCGTGTCGATCGCCCGCTTCAGGGTGCGCCGCTGGTCGGGCGTCATCTCCGCGGTGGTGCGCGCCCACAGGTCGGTCAGGGCGCGCTCCATGGCGTTCACGGGGACGAGCGGTGCCTCCCCCTCGACGGGCATGCAGGCCGACAGGCGGGCCGTGGTCACCTTCGCGGCGGCCAGGTCGCGGCGGTGGCCGTGGACCAGTGGGTAGTAGTCGTCGCCGTAGGTGCCGAAGGCGAGCCACTGCGCGCTCAGGTCGAGGGCTTCGGGGGTGGCGTCGGGGTCGAGGCCCGCCGAGCACAGCGCGAGGTCGTAGGCGGCGAGCTTGTCCTCGTCCCACACGCCTTCCTCGAGGATGCCCGTGCGGTGGCACCACTCGGTGAGGGTGCGGCGGGCCGCGTCCAGGTGCGGGCTGAGCTGCAGCGGGTAGGGCATGTACAGGTCGGGGATGCGGGACGGGCCGACCTTCTGGAAGGGCACGTGCGTGTAGGCGCGCAGACGTTCCGCCCCGGCCGCCGCGAGCAGCGCGCCCACGTCGGCCGCCGTGGTGCCGGGGCCGGACGGGCGCTGCCAGGGGCCGGCGGAGCGGGCCCGCTCGTTCATGTAGCGGCTGGAGCGCATGTGCCACTCGTGGCCGCCGGACTGCCAGTCCTGCAGTCCCTTGGTGTACGCCGCCACCGCCGCGACCTCGTCCGGGGTGAGTCCCGTCTCCGCGGCCAGCGCGGGGACTTCGGTGAGCGCGGTGTGCTCGAACTGGTGCAGCCGGGAGGTGAGCACGTCGTTGACGCGGTCGGCGGCCTCCTGGGTGGTGCAGCCGAAGAAGGTCTCCAGGACCAGGACGCCGTTGCTGAGCTCCCCCTCGTCCTCGACCTCCCGCTGGTAGGAGAACAGGTCGTTGCGCAGGTGCACGGCGTCGGAGAACGTCTCCATCAGCACCCTGAGCGGCCGGGACCCGGCGACGGCGGCGGGCACTTCGGCGGTCGCGTACTCCACGAGCCCCGCCGACCAGGGTGCGCCGCCGACCTTGCGGCGCATCTCGATGTACTCGACGGGGTTGGCGATCCGTCCCTCGTTGATGTTGGACAGCTCCCACAGGGACTCGTTCAGCAGGTGCTCGGTCGCCACCGCGAACCGCCGGCGCCAGTCGGCCGACATCGACGGCACCGTGCGCGCCCACAGGTCGGCGAGGCCGGCCTCGACCGGGTTCCGCGGCTCGGGCACGGGTGTGGCGAGGTCCAGCGGCATGAACAGGGGCAGCCGGTCCAGGTATTCCTTGCCGCCGGCGCGGTCCTGGCCGCGCTTGAAGGTCTCCAGGAAGTGGTCGTCGAAGAAGAAGACCCACACGTACCAGTCGGTGATGAGGGACAGGGCGGGTCCGTCGCAGTCGGGGTGGGTGCAGGCGCAGAGCAGTCCGTAGTCGTGCGCGTCGAGGTCGGCCTGCTCCCAGATCCCGGAGCCCTCCAGCATGCCCATCTCGCGCGCCCACCGCGCCGAGTGGGCACGGGCCTCGTCGACGTGCGGGTTGAGCCGCGCGGGATACGGCATGTAGAAGTGCGGGAGTTCGAAGGGCTGCTGCGTCATGGCCGGGCCCTACCCGCGACACTCCGACAGCATCCGCGGGCCCGAACCCGATCACACCTTCGCGTGAATCGGCAGGTGAATCGGCAGGTGAACAGGGACTGTTCTCAGCTTGAGGTTTAACGTCGCTGGTCACTCGACCTGCTGAGATCAGCGAGATCCGGGCATGTGCAGGGCGGCCGTTCGCCACGCTTCGAGATGTCGAGTAACGAAGTGCGAGAGAACGGCCGCTGCCCATGAGTCTGCCCGTCGATCCGCCCACGTGCGAGGCGTTGGGCCTGTTGTCCCGCTTTCGGGTCGAGTTCTACGAGTGCCTGTACAGCCGCGCGGATGCGCTCTTCGAGCTCACCGACGCGGTGCTGTGCGCGGACGGGCCGGTGAAAACCCTGGTCGAGCTCTCCTTGGCGGCCGAGCACCGGCGGGGACATGGCGCGCTGTACGCCGCCCTGGACCGTGGCTGGCTGGAGCCGACACGGTTGCGCCGCACGCTGGCGGGCCTGCCGCTGCCGAAAGCAGCCGACGGACGGATCGTGCTCGCGGTGGACGTGTCGCACTGGCTGCGGCCCGACGCTCCCACCAGCGGCGAGCGGCTGTTCTGCCATGTCTACGGACGCGGCGACCGCAGCTCGGACCAGCTGGTGCCCGGCTGGCCCTACTCCTTCGTCGCGGCCCTGGAGTCCGGCCGCACCTCCTGGGTCGCGTTGCTGGACGCGGTCCGCCTGGGCCCGGCCGATGACGCGACCACCGTCACTGCCGCCCAACTCCGCGATGTCGTCGAGCGGTTGACGAGCGCAGGCCACTGGAGACCGGGCGATCCGGACATCCTGATCGTGATGGACTCCGGCTACGACGTCGCCTACCTGACCCACGCTCTCGCCGACCTGCCCGTCGTGCTGGTCGGGCGCCTGCGCTCGGACCGCGTCATGCTCCGCGACCCCGGCCCCGCCCGGTCGGGTCCCCGAGGCGGGCGTCCCCGTCGGCATGGCGGCGTCCTCACGTTCAAGAAGCCCGACAGCTGGCACGAGCCCGACGTCACGACCGCCACGGACACCACCCGCTACGGCACGGCCACCGCGACGGCCTGGGACCGGATGCACCCCCGGCTCACCCACCGCGGACCCTGGCTGAACCACGCCAAGGAAGAACTCCCCGTCCTGCACGGCACGCTGATCCGCCTGAAAGTCGAGCACCTGCCCGGTGACCGCGACCCGAAACCGGTCTGGCTGTGGTGCTCGGCCACCGCCGCCGCACCGGCGGATGTGGACCGCTGGTGGCAGTCGTTCCTCCGCCGCTTCGACCTGGAGCACACCTTCCGGCTGATGAAACAGACCCTGGGCTGGACCGCCCCGAAGGTCAGGAATCCCGACACGGCCGACCTGTGGACCTGGCTGATCATCGCCGCACACACCCAGCTCCGCCTCGCCCGGCCCCTCGCCGAGGACCTCCGCCGGCCCTGGGAACGGCCCGCGGAACCCCGCCGTCTCACCCCCGCCCGGGTCCGCCGGGGGTTTCGCAACGTCCGCGCGACAGCAGCCCGCCCGGCAAGCGCGCCGAAACCGTCCCGACCAGGCCCTGGACGGCCTCCGGGCTCGAAGAACAAGCAACGGGCCAGGCGCCACGACGTCGGCAAGACCGTCAAACGCGCCGAATCGATCAAGGAACACCAAGCCCAGCGAGGTTAAACGTCAAGCTCAGGTCTTCTCAGGTCCTGACCTGGATCAGCGCATGCGTGCCGCCGACGCGCCAGCGCCCGTTCTCGGTGGCGTCCAGCGCGGCCTCGGTGGACGCGTCCAAGCCGGTGATCACGTCGGACTTCAGGGTGCGCAGGGCGGCGACCGGGCCGGGGAAGTAGCCGGTGACGTCCGCGAACGGCGTGGTCGGGGGCCACAGTCGGTCGCCGACCAGGCGCCGGTAGTTCAGGTCGCCCTTGAGCACGGTCAGCGTGGCCGCGCCGAACTCCCCGCGCAGATCGCCGGGCATCGCGGCGTACGGCAGCGGGGAGCAGGAGAAGGGGTGGGCCCGGACCGTGAGCCGGCCGTCGGTCATCGCCGACCACAGGCGGCGCCCGTATCCGGCGGCCGCCCCGGGAGCGGCCGTCAGCCGGCGCACGGCGTCGACGACGTCGGCGGTGGTGGCGTCGGAGACGTAGTACGGGTACGGCTTGACGTGCAGGACCGCCCGTTCGACGCGGCCGTGGGCGAGGAGGTGGGCGACGAGGAGGAGGTCGGGGACGAGTTCACGGCCGGCGTTGTCGGCGACCAGGCAGAGCGTGCCGGCCCGGGAGGGCGGCAGCAGCGACCAGAGCGTTTCGCTGTCGTCGGCGACCAGGCCGGCGGTCGGCTGAGCGGCCCGCGCTGCCTGGGCGCCCGCCGTCGAGAGCCGGAAGCCCAGGTCGGCGCGGTTGCCCCAGAGGGAGCCGTGCAGCAGGGCGGCCGCGCGCCGCGGTGGCGGCTCGCTCTCCAGCGCGTCGAGTGCCGCCAGTTCCTCGTCCGTCTCCGGGGAGTCGAGTTCGGCGAGTTTGAACGGGCGGAAGGGGTCGATGCCCTGCCAGGGGCCGGGCGCGAAGTAGCCGACGGCTTCGAGGAGCCGGCGGTAGAAATAGCTCTCGGACCACAGCCACGGCACGTCGAACCAGGACCGGCCCGCGTACCGCGCGAGTCCCCGGGCCTGCCAGCGGTCCCGGTCGTGCGCGCCGGCGGGAAGCTCTTCGATCACGCCCTTCGTACAGCTGTCCAGCAACGCGTCGAGGGCGCGGTGCTGCTCGGGGCCGTAGGGGAAGGCCTCCCGCACCTGCCGGACGATGGCCGGGTGCCGCTCGGCCAGCACGCTGTGCGGGAAGGAACCGGGCTCGTTGCCGAGGAGCACGGGCGCGGACGGGGTCGAGGGCATGCGCCTCACCGTACCGCGCGGGTCATACGGCGACGATCTCCCGCTCCAGCCGCGTGGCGAGGCTCAGATAGCGGGGGCGTCGGTGCACCGGGACCAGGCCGCGGATGAGGAGGTGCCACATCTCGGTCGTCCTGCGCGGCAGCCGCGCCACGGGTTCCAGGGGGCGGCCCGCGACCCGGGTGCCGACGAAGAAGCAGACCAGGGAGTGCGCGACGGCGTGGACGTCGACGTCCGGCTGGATGTCGCGCTCCCGGGCGGCGCCGCGGAGTTTGCGGGTGACGATCTCCAGCCACTCGGTGAAGGGGTGCCGCAGCGGCGGGCGCGCCTCCACTCCCCCGGTGGCGAGCCGCAGGCCGGCGCGGGTGATCGGGCCCTCCACGGCGAGCCGGGTGAGCGCGTACGTGATGCGGATCAGGGCCTCCAGCGAGGAGCAGCCGCGCCCGTCCACGTCACTGGTCACCCGGTGGGCGGCCCGGGACTGCAGCTCCATGATGGCCTGGGCCAGGTCCTCCTTGGCCGCGAAGTGGAAGTACAGAGCACCTTTGGTGACGTTCGCGTGTGCGACGATGTCGCTGAGGCTGGTGCGCTCGTAGCCCTTCCGGTCGAACAGGTCGGCGGCGGCTGTGATGATCGTCGCGCGGGTCTGCTCGGCGCGTAACTGCCTCGGCATCGACAGGACACTCCCGGGGCCGTGATGAACGGGGCATGCCGTTTGTTCTCACTCGCGTACACGATAACTCACCACCCTGGGGCGCCCGTTCGCCCCCCCCAGGACCACTCGCGCCCCAACGCCGGTCCGCTGCCGGTTCGTTCCTTGAACGCGGTGGCTCCGTCGCCCGTACTGGATTCCGGCACACCGTTCCCGCGCCGGCCGAGGAGATGTCCCCGATGACTCGGATGACCGCACCGCTCAGGGGCACCGCAGCCGCCGTGGCGGCATCGGCCCTGCTCACACTGTGGGCGGCGGGGCCCGCCCGGGCGCACGGCGCCCCGACCGACCCGGTCGGCCGGGTGTTCGCCTGCTCGCCGGACGGGGGTGGCAGCGCCGGCTCGGCCGCCTGCCGGGCGGCGGTCGCCGCGAACGGCGCCCCGTTCACGGCGTGGGACAACCTGCGGGTGGCGAACGTGGCCGGCCGGGACCGCCAGGTGATCCCCGACGGCAAGCTGTGCAGCGGGGGCCTGCCCTCCTACAAGGGGGTCGATCTGCTCCGCGGCGACTGGCCGTCGACCCGTCTGGTGCCGGGCGCCGAGATGACGATGACGTACGCCTCGACGATTCCGCACCAGGGCACGTTCAAGCTCTATCTGACCAAGCCCGGATACGACCCGACGAAACCGCTGACCTGGCAGGACATCCCGGCACGGCCCTTTGCCGAGGTGACGGACCCGGCGCTGACGGGCGGGGCCTACCACATCCGGGCGACGCTGCCGACCGATCGGACGGGCCGTCATGTGCTGTTCACCATCTGGCAGAACAGCAGCACACCGGACACGTACTACTCGTGCTCGGACGTGGTGTTCGCGAAGGCGACGAGCGGGAAGTCAGCCCCGGCGAAGCAGACGACTGCGCCCGCGCGGCGGTCGGCGGCACCGGCGAAGCAGCCGGCGGCGCCCGCACCACCGACGACGGAACCCGCGCGGCAGACGCCTGCCTCCTCCGTTCCGAGGGCGCGTGCGGGCGCTCCGGACAGCAGTCCGGTGGCGTCCGGGACCGGCACCGGCTCGGGTCCCTCCGCGCCGCTGCTGGCGGGCGGCGCCGCCGCGGTGCTGGTGCTCACCGGGGGCGCCGCCCTGGCCCTGCGCCTGCGCCGACGCTGAACCTTGTTGCGTGGCAGGTCAGTTGACGTAGACGGGGGTTCCGGCGGCGGTGACCGGGGCGTACTTGGCGGTGAAGTAGCCGCTGCTGAAGCACAGCGACGAGCCGGACACCTTGGTGAACTGCTGGTCGGTGAAGGCGATGCCGCTGTCGGTGTTGTCGGTCTTTCCGGTCAGAGCGGCCGCCTTGTAGACGCAGGTGATGGTGCCCAGCAGGGTGCGCAGCTTGACCGTGGTCTGGATGGTCGAGCCGGCGGCGGGGGTCACGGTGAGGGTGCCGTCGGAGTCCACGGTGGCGGTGTACGGCAGGTTGTCGACCGTGATGCCGCTGACGCCGAGCACGCCGGTGACGTTGCTGGTGCAGCTGCCGCTGTCGAAGGTGTGCCCGGTCACCGACTCCGTCGCCGTGCCGGGGGCGGCCGGGTTGTCGGTGACGGTGGCGGCGAAGGTCGACGCGGTGCAGGAGACGCCGCTGGTTCCGCTCGCACTGGAGTGGAGCGTGGCGGTGGTGCCGCTTGCCAGCTGGGCGGTCAGGACGTCGCCGACCGCGACCGGGGTGCCGCCGGCGCCGCCTGTGGTGAGCACCGCGCCGTCGGCCGCGGAGGCGGGGGCGATCGCCGGGAACGTCAGCGCGGCGACGGCGGCGGCGAGGGTGAGGACGGGGCGCGTACGCATGGGAGGACCTCGTTTCTTAAGTGGGGGGTTCGGTGAGGCGAGGACTCGGCGATGCCGCGCGGCGGATCCGGCGCCACGGATCCGCGGGAAACAGGCAGAGTTGTAAACCTGGCGCTCCGTCAACGTCAATACTTTGCACGAGAGTTGACTTGCACGCCGGACTTCCGGAGGCGCGGTGGCACACAATGGCCACCTTTCTTCCACGAGCGCCTTGACCCGTAAATGTAACCACCGGTAACTTCCTCGACGGCTACTGCCGCGTAACGAGAAAGCCCTTGCGCGCGCCGGGAGGTGTCCCGGCGCGCGTGGCTGCCGCTGTCCGCGCCAGGGCAACGGGCCGCTGCACTCCGAACCAGCATGGACTATGCCCACAGGAGCAGACATGGCCTCGTCCTCGAACCTCACCTCGTCCGTCGGTGACCTCCCCGAGCATCCGGAAAGCGGTTACTCCGGCGTGGACCGACGCGGCCGGGTCCGGCTGCGTCGTGCCGCGGTCATGGCGGTGCCGGCGACGCTGGCCGCCGCGGGGCTGGCGGTCCTCACCGCGCAGGGCGCGCTCGGGGTGCAGTTCGCGATCTCCGGGATGCCGTTCACGGTCACCGCGACCGAGCTGAACGGCACCGGCTTCGAGCAGTTCGGGGCCCTGGACGACATGGCCGAGGACAGTCCCAACGCGGGGGACACCGGCGGGCAGGTGCTGGTGGTCACCTCCGCGATCAAGAGCGCGACACTGACCAAGCTGTGCCAGAGCGTCGACCTCGGCGGCACCAACCTGCTGATCACCGCGGGCAGCGGTGCGGACAAGGTGACCGCGACCGATCTGACGACCGACTCCACCGAGCTGTCGGGCGACGCCGCGTTCAGGAACATCGAGATCGGCAACGACGCGAGCACGTTGACCAAGGCGGGCGTACAGGGACCGAAGGGCGTGTTCAGCCAGCAGGCGGACACGGTCCGGATCGCCGACCTGCGGCAGACCAACTACGCCACGACGGCAGGCGTGTTCAAGCTGCCGGGCCTCAAGCTCCGCTTCAGCGACTCGGGTTGCTGAACCGATGGCGCACGACATACCCGTAGCGCCGGAGACGGCCCCGGTCGCGCCGCGGCCGGGGCCGCGGGCCGCCTTCCGGCGCTGGCGGTCCGGCCGGCCGTTCTGGGGCGGGCTGCTGCTCACACTGGGCGGGGCGGAGATCCTGCTGACCGAGAAGGCGTCGCTGAAGGTCCTCCTGCACATCGGGATGCAGGGGCTGGCCGGCTACCTGCTGCCCACGCTCATGGTGCTGTGCGGACTGCTGACCCTCTTCAACCCGGCCCAGCGCCTCTTCTACTCCTGCACCGGCATCCTGCTCTCCCTGGGCACCTGGCTCACCTCCAACCTCGGCGGCTTCTTCCTCGGCCTCCTCCTCGGGGCGACCGGCAGCTGCCTGACCTTCGGCTGGCTCCCGAACCAGGAACCACGGCGCGACCGCAGGAGGCGGCGCGCGCGGGCGACGTCCGCGGCGCCGGGCGACGAGCCGCCGCCCGCGGCAGTCACCGAGCCGCGGGCTCGGCCGGCCTCCGCACTTCCGGTCGACTGACCGGACGAGCCGCCGAAGACGCCCCGCCCCTCCCGCCGGCTCGGCGGTCGTCCTGGAGGCCGTCAAGCGCAGTGGCCTCCTGCCGCGGGACACGACGCGAGCCGGCCCGGCACCGGCTGGCGTACGCCGGCCCGGCGCCGGGCCGCCCGGGTCGGGCGCCGCGGACGGCGGACCCGGTCCGCGGCGCTCAGCGCTCCGTGGTCGGCGGCCGGGGCTGTGTCGGCGCGGACGCGGGGGGCGTCGGCTCCGCGGCGGGGCGGGCGCTCGTCGGTTCCAGCGGGGTGGACCGCGCCTCGTCCTCGTCCTTCATGGCCTTCGCCTCGCTCTTGAGAATGCGCATCGACTTGCCGAGCGCCCGTGCGGTGTCGGGCAGCTTCCTGGAACCGAACAGGACGATGACCACGATCGCCACGATCAGCAGGTGCCAGGGTTCCAGACCGTTGCGGAACATGACCGGGTCCTCCCTTTCCTCGGGCCCTTCCTGTGTACGCCCTGCCGGCCCGCCCGGCAACGACAGCCGGTCGCCGCACGTCGGCGTCGCTCCGGCCGGTGCGCAACAGCACCGGCACCCGGGCCGGCGGATTCCCGGAACCGCAGGCGGGCTCAGAGGCCGCGGAGACGGCGTGCCGGGGTGCGGGCGGTGCGGGTGCGGGCGGTGCGGGTGCGGTCGGTGAGGCGGACGACGGTGAGCCGTACGACGTCGACCACGTCGGGGTCGTCGACGAGGTACACCTGCCGCCGACCCCTCCGCGAGCACGTCGGCGGGCGGATCCTCGAAGCCACCGCCGGCCGCCGCCACGGTGGTGGTCCTCCTGTCACGCGCGGTCGTACGAGCCGCACCGGTTCAGGCAGTCGAACACGGCCGGAACCCGCCGGAACTTATCCGGGTCTCCGCTAGTTTCTACGTTGCTGTAGATCCGGGCCGGTCCCGGACCCGGATCGTGTCCGCACCCGACATCACGACATCACACTTGGAGAGCACATGGCCCTGTGGGACCGCATCAAGGACTCCGCGACGCAGATGCAGAACCAGCTCGTGGCGAAGAAGAACGACCTGAAGAGCGGCGCCTTCCGGGATGCGAGCATGGCGATGTGCGCGCTCGTGGCCGCCGCCGACGGCACCGTCGATCCCTCGGAGCGGCAGCGCGTCGCCCAGCTGATCGCCACCAACGAGGTCCTGCAGAACTTCCCGGCGGACGACCTGCGCCGCCGCTTCGAGGAGAACCTCCACAAGCTGACCGCCGACTTCGACTTCGGCAAGGTGAGCGTGCTGCAGGAGATCGCCAAGGCGAAGAAGAAGCCCGCCGAGGCCCGTGCCGTGATCCAGATCGGCATCGTCATCGGCGGCGCGGACGGCGACTTCGACAAGACCGAGCAGGCCGTGGTCCGCGAGGCCTGCTTCGCCCTGGACCTGCCGCCGCACGAGTTCGACCTCTGAGCCGGCCGGGCCTACCGAGCGGCACCTCGGCGCGGTGGGCGGTGTCGTGGGTGATTTCCGCCGCGCGGGCGGGGACATCGGCGAAATGCCACGCAACCGCCGGGGCGGCAGGAAAGATCACGATGCGGCACCGAGAGCCGACCACGGGATCAGACCACTTGACTACCTGCGGTCACACAGGGTTGGCTCCGCCTGAACGAGAGTCACCCGGGGGACGTGCGTCCCCCGGGATCCGCCTGTGCTCTCGTGGATCCCCATGCTCGGCCGCACAGCGAGGTGCCGCACCCTCATGAACACTCCTCCCCCGCCCGACGCCTCCCACAGAACCGTGCGCGGCACGGCCGTGGCGGTCACCGCCGCCGTCTGCCTGCTCCTCGCCGGCTGTTCCGGCTCCGGCGAGGCCGGCGGCTCGGGCAAGGACGGCGCCGGACGGCCGGGCGGCGCGCGCCTGAAGGTCGCCCTGGTCACCCATGGGGCGCCGGGCGACGCCTACTGGGACCTGGTGCAGAAGGGGGCCCGGGTCGCGGCGGCCAAGGACGGCATCGACCTGACGTACGCGAACGACTCCGATCCCGCGGGGCAGGCGGAACTGGTGCGGGACGCCATCCGTGACAAGGCCGACGGGATCGCCGTGACGCTGGCCAAGCCGGAGGCCATGAAGGGCCCGATCGCCGAGGCCAGGGCCGCCGGCATACCGGTGGTCGGCCTCAACTCCGGTATCGACGCCTGGCAGACGGAAGGGGTCCTGGAGTACTTCGGCCAGGACGACAGCCTCGCCGGCCGCGCCGTCGGCGAGAAGCTGAACGGCCTCAAGGCCAAGCACACGCTGTGCGTCATCCACGAGCGGGGCAACGTCGGCCTGGAGGCGCGCTGCGCCGGCCTGAAGAAGACGTTCGGCGGCCGGACCCAGATGCTGTACGCGGACGGCACCGACATGAACGCCGTGACCGACTCCGTCTCCGCGAGTCTGCGCCGGGATCCGAGCATCGACGAGGTCGTCACGCTGGGCGCCCAGTACGCGCTCGCGGCGGTGAAGTCGGTGAAGCAGACGCACAGCAAGGCCCATGTCGCCACCTTCGACCTCAACAAGGACCTCGTCGCCGCGGTACGCGGCGGGGACGTCCAGTTCGCCGTGGACCAGCAGCCCTATCTGCAGGGCTATCTGGCCGTGGACGCGCTGTGGCTGTACCGCACCAACGGCAACGTCAGCGGTGGCGGCGTGGCCCCGGTGCTCACCGGCCCGGCCTTCGTGACCAGGAAGAACGTGGCCGCGGTGGCGAAGTACGCGGCCGACGGCACTCGTTGACGCGGCCACCGCACGCGTCCGCCGGCTCCCCCTTCGCCCCCCGCCCCCGCTTCCCGCTGATCGCCTAGGACGACGATGTCTCCACGGACAGGTGCACGGCGCCGTATCGGCTCCATACGTCTTTCCCTGATCCTGCTCGCGCTGGTCCCCAGCGTCACCCTCGCCGCCATGTGGGGCATGACGACGACGCAGATGTTCTCCGAGGGCCTTCGCCTCAGGTCGCATACGCAGCTGAGCAGGTCCACCGGCGCCATGGGCACCGAGGCGACGCTGGCGTTGCAGCGCGAGCGCAGGCTGTCGGCCGCGTGGCTGGCCACGGGGCACGGCTCGCGGGCCGAACTGGACGCGGCCCGCCGGCAGACGGACGCGGCGGTCGCCAAGCTGGTCGGCCAGACGGACGCGATCCGCAAGGCGCCGTCCCGCGTCAGGGACCGGTTGTACTCGGTCGTCGCGTCGGTGGGCAGCCTGGAGTACTACCGGGGTCAGGTCGACAACCCCACCGACATCACCCCCGAGCAGGCGCTGGACCAGTACACCTCGATCATCGACGACCAGATCCACGCCTTCCGGGAGCTCTCCGAGGTCGACGACGGCGACCTGACCTCGCAGGCCGGGCCGCTCGTCGCGATCGAGCACGGGGCGGAGCTGGTCTCCCAGCAGGACGCCCGGCTCACCCTGGCCTGGCCGACCGGGCGCCTCGACGACGAGGCCTGGACACAGTTCGCCCAGCTGGTCCACGCGCGCCGCTGGCTGATCCAGGACCAGATCGTCCCGGCCCTGCGCGACAGCGCCAAGACGCAGACCGAGCAGATCCTGCGGAGCGGCGACTGGCAGACCCTGGAACGCGTCGAGGAACAGATCCTGGCCGCCCGGCCCACTGGCCGGGGCGACGCCCGGACGGTCCGGCTGCCGGACGCACAGCAGCAGTGGAGCGCCGCGCTGGCCAGGGTCACCGCCCAGTACGAGCGGATGATCGAGGAGCAGACGGGCGCCCTGCTGGACCACAGCGCCGACAAAGCGCACCGGCTGCTGGTCACGGCCGCCTCGCTGAGCGCCGCGGGCCTCGCCGCCGTGCTGCTGTGCGCCGTCATGTCCTGGCGGATCACCCGCTCGCTGTCCCTGCGGCTGCGCGGCCTGAGGGTGGCCACCCTGAGCCTGGCCCAGGAGCGGCTGCCCGACGTGGTCGCCCGCCTCGACCGGGGCGAGAAGGTCGACGTGGACCTCGCGACCCCGCCGCTGGACTACGGCCACGACGAGCTCGGCCAGGTGGCCAAGGCGTTCAACACCGCGCAGCGCACGGCCGTGCACACCGCGGTCGAACTCGCCGACACCCGGCGCGGCTTCCAGAAGGTCATCCTGGGCATCGCCCGGCAGAGCCAGAACCTGGTCAACCTCCAGCTGAGCAAGCTGGACGCGCTGGAGCGTGAGCACACCGACCCCACCGTCCTGCAGGGTCTGTACGAACTGGACTCCACCGCCAGCCAGTTGCGCCGCTACGAGGAGAACCTCGTCATCATCAGCGGCGAGCAGCCCCGGCGCAGCTGGGCCGAACCGGTCGCGCTGATCGACATCCTGCGCAGTGCCGTCGGCGAGGTCGCCGAGTACCAGCGGGTGGAGGTGCACACCGACGAGGAGGTGAGCGTCGCGCCGCCCGCGGTGGCCGACGTGATCCACCTGCTGGCGGAGCTCATCGACAACGCGACCGTCTACTCCGCCGCGCCCGCCCCCGTCGGAGTGCGGGCGGCGATGGTGGCCAAGGGCCTGGCCGTCGAGATCGAGGACCGCGGCCTCGGCATGTCCGAGGAGGAGTACGCCGCGTTCAACGCCCAGTTGGCGGTGGCCCCGAAGTTCGACGTGGTGGCGCTGGCGGACGACCTGCGGCTCGGCATGTTCGTGATCGCCCAGTTGGCGACCCGGCACGGCATCGCCGTCACGCTGCGCTCCTCGCCGTACGGCGGCACCACGGCCATCGTGCTGATCCCGCACGACATCGTGGTGCGGGAGACACCCGGCTCCGAAGCCCCGGGGACCACGGCCGCCGACGCCGATGCCACCGGAGCCACGGCCGCCGCCGAGGCCGCGCCGCCCGCACGGACCGGACCGCACGCCGCCCCGGCGCGGACCGCCCCCGCCCCGACGCGGGAGGCCCCCACCCCGGCACGGACCGCCATCACCACGGCCGGGGCCGCCCGCGGCGGCGGGCTCGCGCCGCTGCCGCGCCGGGTGCCGCAGACCAGCCTGGCCGCCGAGCTGCGCGAGGAGCCGGACCCGGCCGGCGGGGAAACCCCGGCCGACGAGGACTTCACCGCGGAACGCGCCGCGTCCTCCCTGGCCGGCTTCCAGCGCGGCACACTCAGGGCCCGCGACGAGGACGAGCCGGTGCCGGGCGACCAGGAGGACGCGCCGCCGGAGCCGGAAGCCCTCGTCCCGCCGCAGGCGTATCCGTGACCGTGACGTGAAGACCACCGACCGCCGATGAAGGACACCGACATGACACGCACCGCCCCCGCCACGCACACCCAGCTCGATCAGCTGCTGACCGGACTCGTCGACCGGGTCGCCGAGGTGAGCCACGCCGTCGTGCTCTCCGAGGACGGACTGGTGGTCAGCAAGTCCACCGGGTTCCCGCGCGACGACGCCGAACGTCTCGCGGCGACCGCGTCCGGCCTGATGAGTCTCAGCAAGGGGGTCAGCATGGACTTCCGCGGCGGCCCGGTGCGCCAGGCGCTCATCGAGATGGCCAACAGCTATCTGATCCTCACCTCGGCCGGGACCGGAGCCCACCTGGTCGTCCTGACGGGGCCCGGCGCGGACGTCGGTGTGGTGGCGTACCAGATGAACATGCTGGTGAAGAAGATCGGCGAGCACCTCAAGCAGGCGCCGCGCGCCGGTGTCGTCCCGGCCGGCAGCGGCGAGTGAGGTGAGCGGCGGCGACCCGGCGGGCCGCCTGGTACGGCCCTTCACCCTGACCGGGGGACGGACCCGGCCGAGCCGCGCCGACTTCACCCTCATCACCACGGTGACCGCGGTGGACCCGCCGCCCGCCGGGGCCGCACGGCCGCAGCCGGAGCATCTGCGGATCCTGCGGCACTGCGCCCGGCCGGTCGCGGTCGCGGGACTCGCCGCTCATCTGGACCTTCCGGTGAGCGTGATCGTCATCATGCTCTGCGACCTGTTGGAGGCGGGCCGGATCACCGTGCGTCCGCCGCGTGAAGTCTCCGGTGCGCCGGACCTGGAGCTGCTGCAGAAAGTGAGGGACGGCCTTGGCCGACTCTGACACCGCCGTGCGGGCGCCCGCGGCCCCCGACACGGTCAAGATCCTGATCGCCGGAGGGTTCGGCGTCGGCAAGACCACGATGGTCGGGTCGGTCAGCGAGATCGTGCCGCTGCGCACGGAGGAGCACCTGACCACGGCCGGTCTGGACGTCGACGACCTCGACGGCATCGAGGAGAAGCGGACCACCACCGTCGCCATGGACTTCGGTCGCATCACGATCGGCGACGACCTCGTGCTGTACCTCTTCGGCACGCCCGGGCAGCAGCGGTTCTGGTTCATGTGGAACGACCTCGCCCTGGGCGCCCTGGGTGCCGTGGTCCTCGTCGACGTGCGCCGGCCGAAGGTGAGCTTCGCGGCGATCGACTTCTTCGAGCGCCGGCGCATCCCCTTCGTGGTCGCCGTCAACGGCTTCCACGGGGAGCACCCGTACCCGCTGGAGGACATCCGGGACGCCCTGGCGCTTCCGGAGCACGTCCCGGTGGTGCTGTGCGACGCGCGGGAACGCGAGTCCTGCCAGGACGTCCTGATCGTCCTCCTCGACCAGTTGATCGCCTCCGCCGCGCGGACGGACGCCGGCTGAGCGGCCCCGGACGCGTCGCCCAGCAGCCTGGGGCCCGTACGGCGCCGGCGGCACCCGCGTGGTGCCGTTCCGCACCGCTGCCCCGCTGCGGTGCGTCAGTCGAGGCCTGCGGACTTCAGCCAGGCCTTGGCGACGTCCAGCGGGTCCTTCTTCTCCACCTGCACCTGGGTGTCCAGATCCAGCAGGGTGGCCGTGTCCAGCTTGGCGGATACGGCGTTGAGCGCGTCCACGCCCTTCTGGTTCAGGCCGGACTTGTACACCAGCGGCTGGACGTTCTGGAACCCGAAGAGGTTCTTCGGGTCCTGCAGGACGACGAACTTCTCCTTGGCGATGGTCGGATCCGTGGTGAAGACGTCCGCGGCCTGCACGGTGTTCTTCTTCAGCGCCGTCTGGGTCAGCGGGCCGCCCGCGTCCAGCGCCTTGAAGGACTTGAACTCCACCCCGTACACCGACTTCAGGCCCTCCAGGCCCTGGTGCCGGGTCTGGAACTCCGGCGAGCCTCCGATGACCAGGTCCTTGGCGATGTCCTTCAGGTCCGCGATGGAGGACTTCCCGGTGAGGTCGTACTTCTTCGCCGTCTCCTGGTTGACGGCGACGGAGTCCTTGTCCTGCGCGGGCGCCGGCTCCAGCAGCGTCAGTTCGGAGTCCAGCTTGGCGTTGATCGCGGCCGTCGTGGCGGCGACCGTCTTGGGGACGGCGTCCTTGTCGAGGTAGGCCAGCAGCGCGCCGTTGTACTCGGGCAGCACGGTGATCGAGCCGTTCTTGAGCAGACCGTAGGTGGTCTCGCGGCTGCCGATGTTGGGCTTGTAGGTGACCTTGACGCCCTTCGCCTTCAGGGCCTCGCCGTAGATGTCGGCGAGCAGGATGCTCTCGGCGAAGTTGTTGGAGCCGACGACGACCGTGTCACCGCTCGTCCTGCCCTCCGAGAGCGGGTCCTTGCCGCTGCCGCCGGAGGACGAACACCCCGCGAGGAGCGCTGCGGCGGCGGCGAGTGCGACGGCGGCCGCGCCGGGGTGTCTCGTGCTGGACCTGATGCTCTTCGCGTAAGAAGTCACTTACTGATCCAATCCATCGGCTTCTCCGTCGGTCAAGAGGTACCGGGTCTCCGATTCGCTTCAATGCGTGGCCGGTTGTGAAGGCAGAGCGGAACGGTGCTGTGCCCGCGCCCCACCGTCAGCCGCCGCGCCGCACCCCGGGCGACACCGCGGCCCGCGCCACCGCCCAGAACACCGCGAGCGTCGCCAGCGCCATCACGGCGACCAGGGTGGCGCCGCCCACGACCTTCTCGTAGTTCTTCTGGTAGAGGCCGTCGATGATGTACCGCCCGAGGCCGCCGAGGCCGACGTACGCGGCGATGGTGGCCGTGGAGACGATCTGGATGGCCGCCGAGCGCAGGCCGCTGAGGATCAACGGGAGCGCGACGGGCAGTTCGACGTGGAGCAGGATCCGGAACTCCCCCATGCCCATGCCGCGGGCCGCGTCCACCGGAGACGGTTCGACGGAGCGCATCGCCTCGTACGTCGTCACCAGGATCGGCGGGACGGCGAGGACGACCAGCGGGATCATCACGGGGACCATGCCCAGGCCGAGCAGGATGGACATCAGCACCAGCAGGCCGAAGCTGGGCAGCGCCCGCCCGGCGGTGGCGATCAGGGCGAGGGTGTTGCCGCCGCGCCCGTAGTGCCCGGTGAGCAGGCCGACCGGCAGACCGACGACGGCGGCGAGGGCGAGTGCCAGCAGCGAGTACTGGATGTGCTCGGCCAGGCGGGTGGGGATGCCGTCGTAGCCCGTCCAGTGGGCGCCGTCGCTGAAGAAGGCGTTGACGAAGTGGAGTACGTTCACCGGGTGGCGTCCTCCAGGGCGGGCACGGCCGCGTCGGGCCGGGCCTGGGCGGCCTTCGGTTTCCGGCGCCGGGTGCCGCGCGGCATCCAGGGGGTCAGCAGCAGGCGTACGAGAACCAGCGCGCCGTCGGCGAGGACGGCCAGGACCGCCGTGGTGACCACGGAGTTCACCGCGAGTTCGGGCCGGTGGTAGATGTTGGCGTCCCAGAGCAGGTTGCCCAGGGCGCCCTGGTTGCCGATCAGCATGCCGACGCTGACGAGGCTGATGCTGGAGACGGTGGCCACCCGCAGTCCTGCGATGATCGCCGGTACCGCGATCGGCAACTGCACCCGCACATACCGCCGTACGGGACCGAAGCCCATCGCGGTGGCGGCGGCGAGCGTCTCCGGCGGCACCGAGCGGACGCCGTCGACGATGGCCGGGACGAGCACGACCAGGCTGTAGACGGCGAGCGGGATCATGACGGTGAGCTCGGTCTGGCCGGTGTAGTCGATGAGGACGACGAAGAACGCCAGCGACGGGATGGCGTACAGCACGGTCGTCAGGCCCAGCACGGGCGGGTACAGCCAACGGAACCGCACGCACAGCTGGGCGAGGGGCAGGGCGGCGACGAGGCCGGCCAGGACCGGCAGCAGGGCCTCGCGCAGATGCAGGCCGATCAGGCCGAGCCAGCTGTGCTGGAGGTCGCTCGGGATGTCGAAGAAGCGGTTCATCCGGCGACCCCGGCGTCGGCGACGGCATCGGCACGGCCCTCGGCATGGGCGCTGCGGATGGCCTCGCCGATGGTCTGCTGCGAGACGACGCCGACCACGCGGCCGGTGCCGTCCACGGCGACCGCCCAGCCGGTCGGCGAGAGCACGGCGCCGTCCAGGGCGGCACGCAGGGACTCGCCGCCGTACTCGAACGGCCGCCCGTAGGGCAGAAGCCGGGCCGAGTCCAGGGACCCGGCGGTGAGCGCGTCCGGCTCGCCCCAGCCGAGGGGCTTGCCGTCGAGGTCGGTGACGAGGAGGTAGGGCACGCCGGGGGTGGCGCGGGCGGCGATCTGCTCGGCGGTGGAGTCGACGGCGACGATCGGGGACTTCCGCAACTCCAGTCCCCCGGAGACGAAGAAGGACAGCCGGCGGATGCCGCGGTCGGTGCCGAGGAAGTCCTCGACGAAGTCGTCCGCGGGGGCGGACAGCAGCTCGGCGGGCGGTGCGTACTGGGCGAGCCGGCCGCCGGTGCGCAGTACCGCGACCATGGTGCCGAGCTTGATGGCCTCGTCGATGTCGTGGGTGACGAAGACGATCGTCTTGCCCAACTCGTCCTGGATACGGAGCAGTTCGTCCTGGAGCCCCTTGCGCACCACCGGGTCGACGGCGGAGAACGGCTCGTCCATCAGCAGCACCGGCGGGTCCGCGGCGAGCGCCCGCGCCACGCCGACGCGCTGCTGCTGGCCGCCGGAGAGCTGGTACGGGTACCGCTTGGCGAGCGAGGCGTCGAGCCCGACGCGCTCCATCAACTCGGCCGCCCGCGCACGGGCCTTGCCTTTGCCCCAGCCGAGCAGGCGGGGCACGGTCGCGATGTTGTCGACGATGGTGCGGTGCGGGAAGAGCCCCGCGTTCTGGATGACGTAACCCATCGACCGGCGCAGGGTGTTGACGGGCTGCTTCTGGATGTCGACACCGTCCAGGAGGATGCGGCCCTCGCTGGGCTCCACCATCCGGTTGATCATCCGCAGGGTGGTGGTCTTGCCGCAGCCCGAGGGTCCGACGAGGACGGTGATCGAGCGGTCCGGAATCTCGAGCGAGAGCCGGTCGACCGCCACCGTGCCGTCCGGATACCGCTTGGTGACTGAATCAATCCGTATCAAAACGCCGAACGCCCTTCGGGTCTGGCAGCGGCTGCCGCTCTCGGTCACGGCCGCGCGGGCTGTCGCGGGAGAGTCTAGACGCCGCGCACCGTACGACCTCGGCATCCCATACCCGTGTCCGGGCCGAAGATGCCGCACGACCGGAACCGGCGCCATCCGCAGCGGTCCGCGAACGACACCATGGCGCCTGCCCGGCTCAAGAGGCCGGGGAGGGTGCGCACCGCGCGCCAATGACGAAACGAGGGGACGGGCCCATTCCCAGGGCCCGTCCCCTTGTGACGGGTGCGATCAGGTCCGACCGCCGCCACCGCCGCCGAAGGATCCGCTGCTGCCGGGGGACCAGCGGCGCCGGTGCTGGTCCGGCCTGCGCCGGCTCCCACTGGCGTGCAGCTCGTAGGGCATGAGCCGCTCCCCGCCCTCGGGGTGCACCTCGTCCGGCTCCCGCATCTCGCTGATCTCGTGGACAGCCCCGGTGACCGGCAGATGCGGCTGCTCGGCCTCGGTCGGCCGGTCCGGCTCCCGGCGCATCACGCGGATGCCCACCAGGACGGCCGCCACCAGGGCCCCCGCGATGATCAGTCCGCCGATGAAGGCGCCGAGGGGGCCCCAGACATTCGTCCCCGCGGCCAGTACGACGTAGGAGGCTGTGTCCATATTTTCCACCCGCCTCGCTGAGGAAAGCGAAAAGTGACGGTGACGCCGGTGACGTCACCTGTGTTCCACATTGTCCCACTATGAAACGACACTGCAAAGCGTTGCACCCGGGCGTCGGTCGCACTGGAGGTGGGCAGGCCGGCACCGACTGTCACCTCGACGGCTCGTTGTCGTTGCGGTTCGGTGTCGCGGTCGGCGCGGTGGTGCGCTCGCGGCAGAGGTTGTGCTCATGGCGAGAAGACCACAGGTCCGGACCGGCACCACCGGTGGTTGCCTGTTCAACGGATGCATGGCCGTTTGCGTCCTGCTGCTCGTGGCCTTCGCGGGAAGCTGGATCCGGCTGGCGACTCAACCGGAGCGCGATGAGAGCGATGCCCGGGCAGACCTGCGTGAAAACGTCGAAACGCGACAGGAGCGCCTCGCTCAGGCCGCGGCCGACGGGGATCTGCGAGACGCGGAGATCGCCCGGCTCTTCCCTCCCGCGCAATCCGCCAAGGGACTGGTCGGCATCGACAGGCGGGGCGGATCGGTCACCGTCATCGCCGAAATGCTCGGTCTGGGTCCATCAAGAACGTTCATCTTCGTGGACCAGACCAGCGTGGAAGGCTGTTACGCCTTCCACGTTCCTCTTCCCGCGCGCGGGGCCCCGCGCGTGTCCGTGCGGCACCTGTCCGATGAGACGTGCACGGCCCGCACCGTCAGCCCTCGTCAGGGGCCAGCCGCAGCGAGATCGAGTTGATGCAGTACCGCTGGTCGGTCGGGGTCGGGTAGCCCTCGCCCTCGAAGACGTGCCCGAGGTGGGAGCCGCAGCGGGCGCACCGGACCTCGGTGCGCACCATTCCGTGGGAGCGGTCCTCCACGAGTTCCACGGCGTCGGTGTCCTTCGGATCGTAGAAGGACGGCCAGCCGCAGTGGGACTCGAACTTGGTGTCGGAGGTGAACAGATCGGCGCCGCAGGCCCGGCAGGAGTACACGCCCTTGGTCCTGGTGTCGGTGTACTCACCGGTGAAGGCGGGTTCCGTACCGGCCCGGCGCAGCACCGCGTACTCGGCCGGGGTCAGCTCCGCGCGCCACTGCTCGTCCGGCTTCTCGACGTCGTACGGCATGAGCCCTCAGCCCCTTACTTCGACAGACGGTCCAGAATGCGCGGTCCGAGGTCGGTGACATCGCCCGCGCCCATGGTGAGAACGAGATCACCGGCCTTCGCCATTCCCGCGATCACGTCCGGCACCTCGGCCTTGTCGTGCACGGCCGTGACGTCGGCTCCCGCCGCCCGGGCCGCCTCGACGATCAGCTCGCTGGTGATGCCGGGGATCGGGTCCTCGCGGGCCGGGTAGATGTCCAGGACGACCGAGGCGTCGGCGAGGGCGAGGGCCTGGCCCATCTCCTTGCCCAGCTCCTGGGTGCGGGAGAACAGGTGCGGCTGGAAGACGACCAGGATCCGGGCGTCGCCGACGGCCGCGCGCATCGCCTCCAGGTCGGCGGTCATCTCGGTGGGGTGGTGAGCGTAGGAGTCGATCACCTGGACGCCGGCGGCCTCGCCCTTGAGCTGCAGGCGCCGCTTGACACCGGTGTACGCGGCGATCGCGGGGGCGAGCCCGGCGGCCGGGATGCCGAGGGCGGCGCCCGCGGCCAGCGCGGCGACGGCGTTGTGCGCGTAGTGGCGGCCGGGGACGGAGACCGTGAAGGTCAGCTCGGTACCGTCCAGCACCGCGGCGACCTCGCTCCTCAGGCCCTGCGGTACGACGGACAGGACCCGTACGTCGGCGTCCTCGGCCTCGCCGTACGTCACCGTGCGCACGGAACCGGCCAGGCGCCGGGTGAGCTCGCGCGCGCCCTCGTGGTCGGCGGAGATCACCAGCGTGCCGCCGGGGACGATCTTCGCGGCGAAGGTCTCGAAGGACTCGTAGATCTCGTCCATCGAGGCGTAGTTGGCGTGGTGGTCGAGTTCGACGTTGAGGACGATGGCGACCTCGGGCGCGTACTTGTGGAAGCTGCGGTCCGATTCGTCCGCCTCGGCGACGAAGATGTCGCCCTCGCCGTGCAGCGCGTTGGAGCCGGGGGCGTCCAGGTCGCCGCCGATGGCGTACGACGGGTTCAGGCCCAGCTCGGTGAGGGACACCGCCAGCATGGAGGTGGTGGTGGTCTTGCCGTGGGTGCCGGCGACGGCGAGCGGGCGCAGGCCCTCCATCAGGGAGGCCAGGGCGTCGGAGCGGTGGACGACCGGGATGCCCAGCTCGGCCGCGCGGGCCAGCTCGGGGTTGTCCTCACGGATCGCCGAGGAGACGACGACGCAGCTCGCGTCGTCGGCGAGGTGCTCGGCCGCGTGCCCGATGTGCACGGTGGCGCCCAGCGCGCGCAGCGCCTCGGCGGTCGCCGACTCCTTCGCGTCGCTGCCGGCCACCTCGGCGCCGCGCTGCGCGAGGATCTTGGCGATGCCCGACATCCCGGCGCCGCCGATGCCGATGAAGTGCGGTCGGTCCATGGCGGTAGGAAGGCCGGGTGCCATGCGCTTTTCTCCCCAGGTGGTACGGCTGCGGTACGACGTAGCCTATGCCTTGCTGTGGGAGAAGAGTTTCAGGACCGGTACGCCGACCTTGTGGCGGGCCCGCGAGGCCCAGTCGCGGTGGAAGAACTCCTCCACGTAGTGCGGGTCGGTCAGGACGATGACCTCGTCGGCGTCGACCTCGGTGACCAGGGTCTTCAGGGCGTCCAGCGGGTGAGCCTCGACGAGCCGCCCCTCGGCCTCGCTGCCGGCCGCGCGCAGCGCCCTGAGGGACACATCCAGGGCCCGCTCCCCCTCGCCCTTCGCGGCCTCGCCCTCGGGGGTCTCGCCCTCGCGCGCCGCCTCGTCGAGTTCGCCGAGCGCGATGTCGTCGATGGCCCGCAGCAGCCGGTCCGCCTGGTCGCCGCGGGGCTGGAGCAGCACGTGGAAGAAGACCGGCTCCTCGCCGTGCAAGGTGGTGACGAACTCCACGTCGGCGGACGTCAGGGCCTTCTCGATCATCAATACGCTTGTGAACACCAGGCGGCCTTTCTCCTCCGAGGGCCCACGGCCCCTCCGTCTGCCTCCACGGGCCGTACCGGCCCCTGCGGAAACCATCCTGCCCCGTGATCGCACGGGTATCGCGAATGTGGTGCACCGGCCACGCACCCCGGCCCCGGACAGTCCCGTCGGTGCCGGCTGACCAGTCAGTCCCGTCGGTACCGGCTGAACAGGAAGCCCTCCTCCTCCAGGAGGGAGGCAAGGGTGAAGCGCCGGGGGACCGTGATGGAGGGGCCGCCTGCGATGCGCTGGGCGTTGCCGGCGGTGAGCATCGGGGAGACGGTGAGGCACAGTTCGTCGAGGACGCCGGACGCCACCAGCTGGCCGAGCAGGCGGGGGCCGCCCTCGGTGAGCAGGCGGGTGTGGCCGAGTCCGGCGAGTGCCCGGACGGCGCGGGCGGGGTCGATGCCGACGCCGTCGCCGGCGATCACCACCCGCGCGCCCGCCTTCTCCGCCGCCGCGATCCGGTCGGGGGCCGCCGCGGCGCCCGTGAGGATCAGCGTGGGCACCAGGGGCGAGGTGAACAGCGGCAGCGAGAAGTCCAGCTCCAGGCTCGCGGTGACCACCGCGATCGCCGGGGTCGGCCCCTGCCCGGCCGCCTCCCGCAGCGCCGCGAACTCCGCCCGCGCCCGGGCCGGGCGGTACCCCTCCTGACGTACCGTTTCCGCACCGACCACCACCACGTCGGCCAGTCCCCGCAGCGTGCCGAAGATCCGCATGTCGGCGGCGCTGGAGATGGGCTGCGAACGGCCCTCGTGCTGGGCGGCACCGTCCAGCGTGGCCACCATGTTGGCGCGCAGCCACGGCTCCCGGCCCGCGGGTCCGCGCTCCGGGTAGGCGTAGGCGGCCGCCAGCTCGGCGAGGGTCCACTCCCGGTCCGCGAGGTCCGCAGGGGCACCGGGCGCGCTCGCACCACCCGCCCCACGGGCCCCGTCCGGGATCTGGGCTGCTGTTTCGTCGGTCACAGGGAACAGGCGTCGCATGCCGTGCAGTGTTCCACGCCGCTTACCATGGGGAACCGTGTCGTCCTCCACAGCCCCCTCCGGGCTCAGCCCCCTGACCGACGCGGCCCCGCTGTCGCTGTGCGCCCGCGAGCCGCACGTCCCCGCCGACCGGCTGGTCGCCGAGATGGTGCCGCCGCCGCGCTTCGACTCGGTGCGCTTCGCGACGTACATCCCGGACCCCGGGCAGCCCAGCCAGACCGAGGCCGTGCGGGTCCTGGAGGACTTCGCCGCCGGGCTCGGCGGTGCGCCCTCGGCCGGCTCCGCCAGGCGCGGCTTCTTCGGTTTCGGGAAGAACAAGGGCAACGGCAGGAGCAACGGCGGCGGCAAGGGCAGGGCCGCCAAGGGCAAGGCCCCCGCCGGCCCCCGCGGCGTCTACCTCGACGGCGGCTACGGCGTCGGCAAGACCCACCTGCTGGCCTCCCTGTGGCACGCCACCGAGGCCGAGCCCACCCGCAAGGCGTTCGGCACGTTCGTGGAGCTGACCAACCTCGTCGGCGCCCTCGGCTTCCAGAAGACGGTCGAGACCCTCTCCGGCCACCGGCTGCTGTGCATCGACGAGTTCGAGCTGGACGACCCCGGCGACACCGTGCTCGTCTCCACCCTGCTCGGCCGGCTCGTCGACGAGGGCGTCGCGCTCGCCGCCACCTCCAACACGCTGCCGGGCAAGCTCGGTGAGGGCCGGTTCGCCGCCGCGGACTTCCTGCGCGAGATCCAGGGCCTGTCCGCGCACTTCCGCACGCTGCGCATCGACGGCGAGGACTACCGCCACCGCGGCCTGCCCGAGGCGCCGGCGCCGTACTCCGACGAGCAGGTGGCCAAGGCGGCGTACGCCACCGAGAACGCCTCCCTCGACGACTTCCCGCAGCTCCTCGACCACCTGGCCAGGGTCCACCCCAGCCGCTACGGCGCCCTGACCGACGGCGTGGCGGCCGTGTGCCTCACCGGGGTGCGGCCGGTGCCCGACCAGTCCACCGCGCTGCGGCTCGTGGTGCTCGCGGACCGGCTCTACGACCGTGAGGTGCCCGTGCTGGCCTCGGGGCTGCCCTTCGACCGGCTGTTCAGCGAGGAGATGCTGAACGGCGGCTACCGCAAGAAGTACTTCCGCGCGATATCCCGCCTCACCGCCCTCGCCCGGGACGCCAAGGGACTCGTCGAGACGACGTGACGTAAAGTGTGTGCGTGACTCCTTTGAGTTAACTTGGGCCCATGCAGCCCCTGATCGACAACGCCCGTACGTTCGGACGGCGGCCGGCGGACTTCGCCCGGCTCGCCGAGGGTCAGTCCCCCGAGGTCCTGTTCATCACCTGCTCCGACTCCCGGGTCGTCCCGGCCCTGATCACCGGCGCCCGCCCCGGCGAGCTGTTCGAGCTGCGCACCGCGGGCAACATCGTGCCGCCGTACGCCTCCGAGCGTCCCACCAGCGAGGCGGCCACCATCGAGTACGCCGTGGAGGTGCTCGGCGTCCGCGAGGTCGTCGTGTGCGGCCACTCGCACTGCGGGGCCGTCGGGGCCCTGGTCCGCGGGGACGACCTCGACGCCGTACCCGCCGTACGGGACTGGCTGGTCCAGGCGGCGCCCCTGCCCAAGGGTGCCGCGGAGGACCCGGCGGTCGCCGAGGGCGTGCAGGCGCACGTCCTGACGCAGGTGCTGCGGCTGCGCTCGTACCCCTGCGTCGAGCAGCGGCTGGCGGACGGGCGGCTGAATCTGCGCGCCTGGTACTACGAAGTGCACACCGGCGTGGTGCTCGCGCACTGTCCGCGCACCGACACCTTCACCGCTCTGTGAGCACCGCTCTGTGAGCACCGCACTGTGAGCGTCGCGGCCCGCCCACTTTTCCCGGGCCGGGCCTATCGTGGAAACAGTCGCACAAGAAGCAGACGGCCGTCCGTCCGAGGAGTCGTCATGGTGCAAGAACTGGTGACCGCTGTGATCGCCGCGGGCTGCGCGGGATTCGTGTACCTCGCCGCGGCGATGCGAGTCGTCAAGCAGTACGAGCGCGGGGTGGTGTTCCGGCTCGGGCGGCTGTCCGGTGAGCCGCGACCACCGGGCCTGGCGATGATCGTCCCGTTCGTGGACCGGCTCTACAAGGTCAACCTGCAGATCGTCACGCTGCCGATCCCCGCCCAGGAGGGCATCACCCGGGACAACGTGACCGTACGCGTGGACGCGGTCGTCTACTTCAAGGTGGTCGACGCGGCGAACGCGCTCATCCGGGTGGAGGACTACAAGTTCGCGGTCTCGCAGATGGCCCAGACGTCCCTGCGCTCGATCATCGGCAAGAGTGACCTGGACGACCTGCTGTCCAACCGCGAGAAGCTCAACCAGGGGCTGGAACTGATGATCGACAGCCCGGCCGTCGGGTGGGGCGTGCAGATCGACCGCGTGGAGATCAAGGACGTCTCCCTGCCCGAGACGATGAAGCGGTCCATGGCCCGGCAGGCGGAGGCGGACCGGGACCGGCGGGCCCGCATCATCAACGCGGACGCGGAGTACCAGGCGTCCAAGAAGCTGGCCGAGGCGGCGCAGCAGATGGCCGACACGCCCTCCGCGCTGCAACTGCGGCTGCTGCAGACGATAACGGCCGTCGCAGCGGAGAAGAACTCCACGCTCGTCCTGCCCTTCCCCGTGGAACTCCTCCGCTTCCTGGAAAAGGCCCAGCAGTCGCCGGAGCCGGAGCCGCAGAGGTCGCTCGACCAGGCGCCGGCCGCCCCGATCACCCCCGTCCGCACCACCGCCGACGCGGCCACCCCCGAGCCCCCCGTCCCGGACGGCACCGGATCCCACCCGCAGACAGCTCAGCCGTAGGGGCGGCGGGGCACACGCAACCGGGTGAAGGGGTGGTGGCCCGTGGCCGGGAAGAGCTCCAGGGACGCGGCGAGGCGGCAGGACGTGCGGCACGGCACGGCACAGGAGCACGCCGAGGTCCCCCTGCGCGAGCTGCTGCGGGTCCCCGTCGGCGAGGTGATCGACCTGTCCGCGTACGACGCGGCGGCCACGCCCGCGGGTCCCCGGGACAAGGCCGCCGGCCGCACGGAGGCGGCCCGGATGGGCAAGCCGCTCGCCGCCCTGCAGGAACGGTTGTGGGCGGCGAGCACCGCCGGTGACCGGCGCCGGATCCTGCTGGTGCTGCAGGGCATGGACACCAGCGGCAAGGGCGGCACGGTCAAGCACGTGATCGGTCTGTTCAACCCCTCCGGCTGCCGTATCCAGGCCTTCAAGGCGCCCACCCCGCAGGAGCTGGCCCACTCCTTCCTCTGGCGGATCCGCAAGGCGCTGCCCCGGCCCGGCGAGATCGGCATCTTCGACCGCTCCCACTACGAGGACGTCCTGATCGCCCGGGTCCACGACCTCGTCCCGCGCTCCGAGATCGAGGACCGGTACGACCGGATCAACGGCTTCGAGCGGTCCCTCGCCGAGAACGGCGTGACCGTGATCAAGTGCTTTCTGCACATCTCCTTCGACCGCCAGCGCCGCCGCCTGCTCAAGCGCCTGGACAACCCGGACAAGCACTGGAAGTTCGACCCCGCCGACATCGACGAGCGCTCCCTGTGGGGGGCCTACCAGGAGGCGTACGGGATCGCCCTGCGCCGCTGCGCGGCCCCGTACGCGCCCTGGTACCTGATCCCGGCGGACCACAAGTGGTACCGCAACTGGGCGGTCAGCCGCCTGCTCCTCGAACACCTGGAGGCGCTGGACCCGCGCTATCCGGCGGCGGACTTCGACGTGGAGGAGTGCCGCGAGCGGCTGCTGAAGCAGCGGGACCCGTGACCGCGCCGTCCGCCCGCCCGTCTGTCCGCGGGGTGGCCATCGGGTGGGTGAGCGTACGGCCGTGCCACCGTTCGTACGACCGGAGAAGGCCCTAGATTCGTAGGGTGATCCCACTTGTACGACGAATCGCCGCCGTCTGTGTGCTGGGCGCCGTCCTGGCCGCCTGCGGCAGCACCCAGGCGTCCCACGCCGGACGACCGGCCCCCTCGACATCGTCGCGGTCCACCACCACCACCGCCCCCGCCAAGCCCACCCCCTCCCGGCCGCCGACCCTCGCCCCGGCCCCCGGCGGCCTGACCCCCGTCTTCAGCAACGGCCCCCGGACCAAGGGGAAGACGGTCGCGCTCACCTTCGACGCCGACATGACCGCCGACCAGGGACCGCGCGCGGCGGCCGGCGAGCACTTCGACAACCCGGAGCTCATCGCCACGCTCCGCACACTGAAGGCGCCGGCCACGGTGTTCATGACGGGCCGCTGGGCCGAGCAGTACCCCGACCAGGCCCGCTCCATCGGCGGCGATCCCCTCTTCGAGCTCGCCAACCACTCCTACAGCCACTACGCGTTCACCGCCGACTGCTACGGCCTGCCCACGGTGTCCGCCGACCGCATGCGCTCGGACGTGGAACGCGCGTACGAGGCGTTCCGCAAGGCCGGCGTGCAGCACGCGATGCCGTACTTCCGCTTCCCCGGCGGCTGCTACGACCAGCAGGCCCTGCGGGCGCTGAGCCCCCTCGGCGTCACCGCGGTGCAGTGGGACGTGGTGAGCGGCGACGCGTTCGCGACGGACGCGGACGCCGTGGCCCGGCAGGTCCTGGGCGGGGTCCGGCCGGGCTCGGTCGTGGTCATGCACTGCACCCGCAGCGCGGCCCCGACGACCGAGCGCGTGGTGCGCACGGTCGTGCCGGAGCTGCGCAAGCGGGGCTACCGCCTGGTGAAGGTCTCCGACCTGATCGGCGCCTCGGCCGGCCGCACCTGACCTGTCGGCCGGCAGTCCTGCGCTGGATTCATGAGCGGCGACGACACCAGCGACTACTGCCTGATCGACGCGTCCAGGCCGCCGAAGGCCGACGGTCCGCCGTACGCGAAGTGCGTGCTGTGCCGCAAGCCGACGGAGTACCCGGAGTCGTACAAGGGGATCACGCTCTGCCCGGCCTGCGAGTGGCAGGAGGCGCAGCGTACGGCCTGCTCGGGCTGAGCGGGGCCGGCGGGGGGCCGATCACACGGCTGGCAGACTGGAGGGCGTGAGCACCGACGAGACCACCACGGCCACGGCCACCGCCACCGCCACCGCCACCGAGGACAGCCCGTTCCGGCCCGATCCCGGCGCACGCGATCAGGCGCGGCAGTTCGTGCTGCCGCTGGTGGTGCGGATCGAGCGGGCCGCCCCTCCGGCCCGTACCGACGCGCTGGAGACCGCGGCCCGCGCGGTGCTGGTGCTGCTCGGCGACGAGCGCTCGTCCGGTGCCGGCGAGTGGGCGCAGGCCGTACGGGACTGGCAGGACGCCCGGATCCGCAAGGTGGTCCGGCGGGCACGCGGCGCCGAGTGGCGACGCGCGGAGGCCCTGCCCGGCATCACGGTCACCGGGGAGACGGCGGAGGTACGGGTCTTCCCGCCCGTCCCCCTCGACGGCTGGCCCAGGGACCTGGCCAGGCTCCAGGTCTCCGGCACCGACCTGGACGACCCGGAACCCCCCGCCGAGCCGGACCCGGACCTGCCCGTCCTGTGGTTCAACCCCGACCTGGACATGTCCGCGGGCAAGGCCATGGCCCAGGCGGGCCACGGCGCCCAACTCGCCTGGTGGGAGCTGCCCCACGAACACCGCACCGCCTGGCACGACGCCGGCTTCCCCCTCGCCGTCCGCACCGCCGACCCCGTCCACTGGCGCGAACTCACTTCCGCGGGACTGCCGTTGGTGCGCGACGCGGGCTTCACGGAGATCGCCCCGGGTTCCTGCACGGTGGTCGCCGACCACCCGGCGCTGCGCCGGGGCCACTCCTAGGCCCTGTCGTCAGCCGCCAACGTCCCCTGGTGGAAGTACAGACGCCAGCCCGTCTCCGTCAGCCGCCACAGGGAACTCCGCCAGACCCGGCGCCCCTGGTTGTCGCCGAAATACGTCAAGTGAACGATGCCCGGTGCGAGGACTTCCCCCGACATCCTGCTGACCTCGACCGGGGCTTCCGGGGACACCGTCCCGGCACTCGTCACCGTGAGGATCGACTCCGCGTCCCACCAGCGGCCCGACGCTCCGATCTCGGTGAACTCCGGGTCCAGCAGCTCCGAGACCAGGGCGGGCGAAGCCCGCACCTCGGGGGCGAGGAGCCGCAGTTCGCCGTCGATGGCCGCCTGCACGGCCCGGTCGTTCTCGTCCGTCATACGCGGACCCTACGAACATCCCCCGGCCCGTGCACAGCGAATATTGCCGGGGTCCGGCCTACCTCAAATGTTGCTCTGAACGTGCGGGTCCCGGGATTCGCGGCCGGGCGCCGGGGCCATACCCCCCTCACGTGCCCAGGCATGGAGGCAGGAGAGAGCGAGGGGATCATGGAGCGGCTCGGGGTGGGGATCGGGTGGCGGCCGGAGATCGCGAAGGCCGTGGAGGGGATGCCGGGTGTCGACTGGGTCGAGGTCGTGTCCGAGAACGTGTGCCCCGGCCATCTGCCCGAGTCGCTGCTGCGCCTGCGGGAGCGTGGGGTGACCGTCGTGCCGCACGGTGTCTCGCTCGGCCTCGGCGGGGCCGAGCGGCCCGACGAGCGTCGGCTGAAGGCGCTCGCCGAGCGGGTGGAGGCGCTCGGCTCGCCGCTGGTGAGCGAGCACATCGCGTTCGTGCGGGCGGGTGGCGCGCCGACCGCGTCGCCGCGGCTGGAGGCGGGGCACCTGCTGCCCGTGCCACGCACGCGTGACGCCCTCGACGTGCTGTGCGAGAACGTGCGTATCGCGCAGGAGGCGCTGCCCGTGCCGCTCGCCGTCGAGAACATCGCCGCACTGCTGGCTTGGCCCGACGATGAGTTGACGGAGGATCAGTTCCTGTACGAGCTGGCCGACCGCACGGGGGTACGGCTGCTGATCGACGTGGCCAATCTGCACACCAACCACGTCAACCGGGGCGAGGACCCGGCCAGGACGCTGGCCGAACTCCCCCTGGAGGCCATCGCGTACGTCCATGTGGCGGGCGGCTTCGAGCGGGACGGCGTCTGGCACGACAGCCACGCCCACCCGGTTCCGCGGCCGGTCCTCGACATCCTGGCCGGCCTCGCCTCCCGCGTGTCCCCGCCGGGGGTGCTGCTGGAACGCGACGAGAACTTCCCCGAACCCGAGGAGCTGAAGCGGGAGTTGGACACGATTCGGGAGGCGGTGGAGCTGGGTCGTACGTCCGCCGTGCGGCGGTCGTACGAGGCCGTCCGCACGCCGAGGCGGGCCGAACACGCCACCGGGCCCGCCCGGCAGCGGCTCGCCCTCGCGCAGACCGCGCTTCTGTCGGCGCTCGTCGCCGGGACACCCGTGCCGGAGGGGTTCGACCGGATACGGATGGGCGTGCAGGCGCGGGCGCTGGCGTCGAAGCGTGCGGATGTCGTGGCCAGGGTGGCGCCTGAGCTGCCGGTGCTGCTCGGCGAGGGCTACCGGGCCGCGTTCCTCGCGTATGCACAGGCCCATCCGATGAGCGGGGGCTACCGGCAGGACGCCATGGACTTCGTGGCGTCCCTGCTGCTCGCCGGGCGGCCGGACGATCCGGCGGTCCGGCGGACGCTGCGGGAGTGGCGGCTCGAGCGGTCGGGGCCGGCCCCGCGGTCCCGCAGGCCCGGGGTACGGGTGGCACGGGCGGCACGGAAGGTGCTGCTGCGGCGCTGAGGCGCGGGGCGGTGCGGTACGTGCCCGTACCGGAAACGAACGGAACGTCACATACAGGCCACACTCTGTCCGGATCGTGAACAAGGCATGGTGTTTCCCAGGCCCCTGGCATGGAAACGCGTCATGTTCTGGGTCCTTCTCCTGCTGCTGGCCTGGGTCGTTGCGGGCACGGCGTGTACGCGGCTGTGTCTGGCCGCCGTACGCGCGGCCGACGTCGACGTGGACGTGGACGCCGGTCGGGGACATGAACTGACGCTGTACGAGGCGGCGTTCCTCTCGGGCGGTCCCGCGCGGGTCGTCGATGTGGCCCTCGTCTCCATGGCACGCCAGCGCCGGCTGCTGCTCGCGCACACCGGCTGGGCGACCGTCGTCGATCCGTGCGGGCGCGACGAGATGGAGCGGTCCGTCATAGAGGAGATCGGCCCGGAGGGACAGTCCCGGATCGCGCCGGTGCGCGCGGCCACGGCCGCCGCGGACGCGGTGCGCGGCCTCGCCGACCGCCTGGTCCGTGCCGGTCTCGCCGTGCCGGAGGGGGCGGGGTCGATCGCGGCCGGGGTCCGCCAGGTACGAGCCGCGACGTCGGCCGTCGTCGCCCTGGGCGCGACCGCGCTGCTGCTGCCCGGCCCGACCGGGATGCCCCGCGACCTGATCGCCCTCTGGTTCGCGCTGCCGCTCGCGCTCACCCTGAGCTGCCTGGCCATCGCCCGCATGGAGGTCCACCCGTACTCGCGCTGGGCGTCCCCGGCCGGACAGCGCCTGCTCGGCACGCTGACCCGGCGCGTGAACGGCGCCGGTGACGACCGTGCGTATCTGGCGTCCGTGGCCGTACGGGGCATCCGCGCGATCGGCGAACCGGACCTGCGCGCCGCCTTCGCCCACCGCGACGCGCCCTTCCGTGACCGGGACTGACGGGCGTACGCGCGCCGACACCGGCGCGAGGGTGCTTGCCTTCCCGCCGCGGTGAACGAAACCCTTGGGCCGCTGCCGTGCGCCGAAGGGATACATGATGAGAGCTGCCGCCGTCCGGACGGCCGCCGGATGCCTGGTCCTGACCGCCCTCGCCGCGGCCCCGGCCGGCGGCGCGGAGCGGGCCCCCGGCGCGGCGGCGGAGCAGCGCGGCACCGTCGTGGCGGCGGCGCGCGCCCGGGCGGCCGGCATCGACTTCGGCAGGTGCCCGAACGCGCGGGACATGCCCCGCACCGTGGAGTGCGGCACGGTCTCGGTCCCGCTCGACTACGCGCGCCCCGACGGCAAGCTGATCCGGCTCGCCGTCAGCCGGGTGCGGGCCACCCACAAGGACCCGCGCAACAGCAAGCGCGGAGTGCCCCGTCAGGGCGCCCTGGTGTTCAATCCGGGCGGGCCGGGCGCCGACGGCACGTCCTTCCCGCTGGTCGGTCTGCTGCCCGAGTGGAAGCGCATCGCGTCCGCCTACGACCTCGTCGGCTACGCCCCACGCGGGGTGGGCCGCTCGGCGCCGCTGTCCTGCGTGGACCCGAAGCGGTTCGTCAAGGGGCCGACGCCCGCGCCGACGCATCCTTCCGAGGCGTACAAGAAGCAGCGCGTCGCCGAGGCCAAGGCGTACGCCGACGGCTGCGCCCGGCGCGCGGGCAAGGCCCTGCGGTACTACAACTCCCTCAACAACGCCCGCGACCTGGACGTCCTGCGTGCGGCTCTCGGTGAGGGCGGGCTGACGTTCCTGGGCTCCTCGTACGGCACCTATTTCGGCGCGCTGTACGCCACGCTGTTCCCCTCGCACGTGCGCCGGATGGTCTTCGACGCGGTGGTGCACCCGGCGCCCGACCGGATCTGGTACCGCAACAACCTCGGCCAGTCGGCCGCGTTCGAGGGTCGCTGGGCGGACTTCCGGGACTGGGTGGCCCGGCATGACGAGGTGTACGGGCTCGGCCGCACGGCGGAGCGGGTGCAGGCGAGTTACGACAGGGCGCGGGCGCGGCTCGCCGTCGAGCCGGCGGGCGGCTCGGTGGGGCCGGGGCAGCTGCAGGGCCTGTTGCTGACGGCCGGATACGACGACGACCGGTGGCCGGGTGGTGCCGCGGCCCTGTCGGCGTATCTGAAGGGCGATCCCAAGCCGCTGGTGGAGCTGGCGGCCCCGCGCCGGGAGGGGGCCGCGGAGGCGGAGAACGGCAGCGCGGTCTACACGGCCGTGGAGTGCAACGACGCCCCCTGGCCGACGGACTTCAAGGTCTGGGACCGGGACAACACTCGGCTCGCGCGCGTGGCACCGTTCGAGACCTGGGGCAATGTGTGGACGAACCTGCCGTGCGCCTACTGGCAGGCGCCCCGGCAGCGGCCCCTGGACGTGCGGACCGGGCCCGGCGAGCTGCCGCCCACGCTGATCCTGGCCGCCGAGCGGGACGCGGCCACGCCCTACGACGGCGCCCTGGAACTGCGCCGGCGCCTGGCCGGCTCGGTGCTGGTGACCGAGCGGGACGCGGGCTCGCACGGCATCGCGGGCGGGCCGAACCCGTGCGTCAACGCGTACCTGGACGCCTATCTGCTCCAGGGGCGGCTCCCGGAGCGGCAGGCGGCCTGCGCCCCGCACCCGGAGCCGCGGCCGGGCGGCCCGACCTTCCGGGAGTCCCGCGCGCGGCAGCTGCGGGACGCCCTGCGGGAGAGGACCGACCGGCCCGCCGCCGGGAAGTGATCAGGCCGGCCCCGCGACCAGGTCCGCGATGTCCTTGCGGCGCCCCGTGCTGCATCATCCGGGGGACAACCCCCGGACCCCCGGCCGGCCTCGGGCCCCCGCCAGGTGTCAGGCCAGTCCCGCCACCAGGTCCGCGATGTCCTTGCGGCGCCCCGTGCTGCATCATCCGGGGGACAACCCCCGGACCCCCGGCCGGCCTCGGGCCCCCGCCAGGTGTCAGGCCAGTCCCGCCACCAGGTCCGCGATGTCCTTGCGGCGCCCCGTGAAGAAGGGGATCTCCTCGCGCACGTGCATGCGGGCCTCCGAGCCGCGCAGGTGGCGCATGAGGTCGACGATGCGGTGCAGCTCGTCGGCCTCGAAGGCGAGGACCCACTCGTAGTCGCCGAGGGAGAAGGACGCGACCGTGTTGGCGCGCACGTCCGGGTAGCCGCGGGCCATCTTGCCGTGGTCGGCGAGCATACGGCGGCGGTCCTCGTCGGGCAGCAGGTACCAGTCGTAGGAGCGTACGAACGGGTAGACGCTGACGTAGTTGCGCGGCGTCTCGTCGGCGAGGAACGCCGGGATGTGCGAGCGGTTGAACTCGGCGGGGCGGTGCAGCGCCATGTTCGACCACACCGGCGTGAGCGCGCGGCCGAGCCTGGTGCGGCGGAAGAGGTTGTACGCCTCCTGCAGCTGGTCGCTGGTCTCGGCGTGCCACCAGATCATCAGGTCGGCGTCGGCGCGCAGGCCCGAGAGGTCGTACGTGCCGCGGATGGTCACGTCCTTGGCGGCGAGCTGGTCGAACAGCTCCTGGACCTCGTCGGCGTAGCCCGCGCGGTCCTCGGGCAGCACGTCCTTCAGCTTGAAGACGGACCACAGGGTGTAGCGGATGACCTCGTTGAGGTCCTTGGCCAGCTTGCCCTTGTTCGGGATCCTGCCGGGCTCGGGGGTGGGGGCGTCAGCACTCATGGGGCTATTCTCCCGCTCCGCCGTGCAGGCTCTGCACCGGGGCCGCGGTGAGTTCCTGCACACCACGCAGGTCACCGCCGAGCTGGTCCACGGCGGCGTACGCGCTCGCGATGCACGCCGGGATGCCCACGCCGTCGTACACCGCGCCGCACACCGCGAGGCCCGGGAGCTTGCCGACGTGCTCGCGGATGCGGGCCACGCGCGCGTGGTGGCCGACGGGGTACTGGGGCAGTCCGTCGGTCCAGCGGGTGACGCGGGTCTGGAGCGGTGCGGCGTCCAGGCCGGTGGCCTCGCGCAGGTCGTGCCGGGAGACCTCCACGAGCTCGGCGTCCTCCCGCCCCAGGATCTCCGTCTCGCCGTACCGCCCCACGGAGGTGCGCAGCACCACCACGTCCGGGTCCTCGTCGGCGATCCAGCCCCACTTCCGGGAGGCGAAGGTGGACGCCTTGATGGTCCGGCCGTCGACGGGGGGCACCAGGAAGCCGCTGCCCTGGGGCAGGACGGCGTCGGCGCGGCGGTAGGCGAGGGTGATCAGGGCCATGGAGGCGTACTCGACGGCCCGCAGCTCGGCGGCGGCCTCGGGGGACTCGGCGCGCAGCAGGTCGGCGGCGACGGGCGCGGGCACGGCGACGACCACGGCGTCGGCCCGCAGCACGCGGTCCCCGGCGACCACCCGCCAGGACGTGTGGTCCTGCCTGCGCAGCTCCGTCACGCGCGTGCCGGTCAGGATCTCTCCGCCGCGGGCGCGCACGGACTCCGCGACCGCGAGCGGCAGCCGGCCCACCCCGCCCTCGATGCCCATGAACACCGGTCCGGTCTGCTGCGCGGCGGCGGCCCCGGCCTGGATGTCACGGACCGCCTCGGTCAGCGAGTCGTGGGTCTGCGCGGCCTGGAAGAGCTGGGGGACGGCCGAGCGCATCGAGATGCGGTAGGCGTCGCCGGCGTAGACCCCGCCGAGCAGGGGCTCGACCAGGCGGTCGACCACCTCGCGGCCCAGGCGCGCCGCCACGTACTCGCCGACCGCCACGTCCTCGCCGACCTCCGTGCGGGGCAGCTCGGCGTCGCGCTCGATGCGGGCGAGGCCCTCCTCGGACAGCACGCCGGACAGCGCGGAGGCCGTGCCGGGGACGCCCATGACGTGCCCCTTGGGCATGGGGCGCAGGGCGCCGCGGGTCCAGATCGAGGCGGTCGCGGTGGCCGGCGGCTGGAGTCGGCCGGCGAGGCCCGTCTCGCGCGCGAGGGTCACGGCCTCGGGTCGGCGGGCCAGCATCGACTCGGCGCCCAGGTCGACGCGTACGCCCGCGATCTCGCCGGGCAGCAGCTTGCCGCCGACCCGGTCCGCCGCCTCCAGCACGGTCACCCGCGCCCCGCGCCGCAGCAGCCGGTGCGCGGCGGCCAGCCCCGCGATACCGGCCCCGATGACGACGACATGGCCCGTGTCCGTACCCGTTGCGCTCATGAGCCCACTCTCTCAGACCCCACGGACACCCCACCCGCGCCCCGGTGTCCGGCACGAGTCCCGAACGTGACCGCATCGGAACCGTATTCGTCCAACGTCCCGTGCGGGTCGTGCGTCGAAGAAGCAACAGTCGTCACAACGACCCTTGGGGGGCGCCCTTATGCGCGCACGACGTTCCGTTCGGCCCGTTCCCGCCCTGGCCGGGCTTCTGCTCGCCGCCGCGCTCGCGCTCAGCGGGTGCAGCGCGGGCGGCAGCGACGGCCTCTCCGCCGACAAGGCCGCCGGGGGCGCCGCCCGGGGCGATGCCCGTGAGGCCGCACCGGACACTGACAGGGGCAGCGGCGGGGGCGCGGCCTCCGGCGCGAAGGCCACCGCGCCGCCCCGGCTCACCGCGAGCCACATCATCCGCACCGCATCGCTCACCGTGCAGGTCAAGGACGTGCCGAAGGCCCTGGACGCGGCCCGCACCGCCACCGAGAACGCCGGCGGCTACGTCGGCGACGAGACCACCACCCGCGACGGGGCGGGCCACGCACGCACGCGCGTGGTGCTGCGCGTGCCCGCCGACCAGTACGACGAGGTCCTGGCCGGTCTGGAGGGCGCCGGCAAGCTGCTCGACCGCACTGCGAAGGCTCAGGACGTCACCGATCAGGTCGTCGACGTCGAAAGCCGGATCAAGTCCCAGCGGGCGAGCGTGGCACGGGTGCGTGCGCTGATGGACCGGGCGACCCGGCTGAGCGACGTGGTCACCCTGGAGGGAGAGTTGAGCCGCCGCGAGTCCGACCTGGAGGCGCTGCTGGCCCAGCAGGCGTCGCTGAAGGACCGCACGAGCATGGCCACCATCACCCTGTCGCTGTCCCGGACGCCGGCGCCGAAGGCCGCCGCCCACGACGACCGGCCGGGGTTCGTGGACGCGCTGTCGGGCGGCTGGCACGTGTTCGTCACCCTGCTGCGCTGGATCGCCCTGGCCGTCGGCGCGGTGCTCCCGTTCGCCGCGGCGGCGGCGCTGCTCGCCGTGGTGTGGCTGCGGGTCGTACGGCCCCGGCTGCCGCGCCGCCCCGAACCCGGACCCGTGCCCGTGCCCGTCCCTGCCCCTGCCCCTGCCCCTGCCCCTGCCACGCCCGAGCCGGCCGGGGAGCCGGGCGGGCGGGACTGAGAGGACCTGTCCCCCGTAGCGTGTCCCCATGAGGACGAGCGCCAAGGAACGACTGGTCGTGATCGGCGGCGACGCCGCGGGGATGTCCGCGGCGTCGCAGGCACGGAGGATGCGCGGGCCCGACGAGCTGGAGATCGTGGCGTTCGAACGCGGCCACTTCTCCTCGTTCTCGGCGTGCGGCATCCCGTACTGGGTGAGCGGCGACGTCGACGAGCGGGACCGGCTGATCGCCCGCACGCCCGAGGAGCACCGCGCGCGGGACATCGATCTGCGGATGCGCACCGAGGTGACGGAGATCGACGTGGCCGCGGGGCGCGTCCGCGCGCGGGACGTCGATTCCGGCGCGGAGTCCTGGACGTCGTACGACAAACTCGTGATCGCGACCGGGGCCCGTCCGGTCCGCCCCGACATGCCCGGCTTCGACGCGCCCGGCGTGCACGGTGTGCAGACCCTGGACGACGGCCAGGCCCTGCTCGACAGCCTCACGCGCGCGCGTGGCCGTCGGGCGGTGGTGGTCGGCGCCGGTTACATCGGCGTGGAGATGGCCGAGGCGATGATCAAGCGTGGCTACGAGGTGACGGTCGTCAACCGCGGCAAGGAGCCCATGTCCACGCTCGATCCGGACATGGGCCGCCTGGTGCACCGGGCCATGGAGGGCCTGGGCATCACCATGGTCGACGACGCCGAGGTGACCAAGGTGCTCACCGGTGACGACGGTCGGGTGCGTGCGGTGGCCACCGAGGACGCCGAGTACCCGGCGGACGTGGTCGTGCTGGGCATCGGCGTACACCCCGGGACGGCGCTCGCGCGGGCGGCCGGGCTCCCGCTCGGCGCGCACGGTGGGTTGCTCACCGACCGGGCGATGCGGGT
This sequence comes from Streptomyces sp. JNUCC 63, assembly GCF_054366325.1. Lineage (NCBI taxonomy): Bacteria > Bacillati > Actinomycetota > Actinomycetes > Kitasatosporales > Streptomycetaceae > Streptomyces > Streptomyces sp. JNUCC 63. Next base: position 1,797,218 of record NZ_CM135963.1, read on the forward strand.
GCGCGGCCACGAGAACATCTGGGCCGGAGGGGACTGCGTGGAGGTCCTGGACCTGGTCTCCGGGCAGTGGCGCTACGTCCCGCTGGGCACCCACGCCAACAAGCACGGCCAGGTCATCGGCACCAACGCCGGCGGCGGCTACGCGACCTTCCCCGGCGTGGTCGGCACGGCGGTGAGCAAGGTGTGCGACCTGGAGATCGGGCGCACCGGGCTGCGGGAGAGGGACGCCCACCGGGTGGGTCTGCGGTTCGAGACGGTCACCATCGAGTCGACCAGCCGCGCGGGCTACTACCCCGGCGCCTCCCCCATGACGGTCAAGATGCTCGCCGAGCGTCGCACCGGCCGCCTGCTGGGCGTGCAGATCGTCGGCCGCGAGGGTGCGGCGAAGCGGGTCGACATCGCCGCGGTCGCCCTCACGGCCGGCCTGACGGTGGAACAGATGACGGCGCTGGACCTCGGCTACGCCCCGCCGTTCTCACCGGTGTGGGACCCGGTCCTGGTGGCGGCGAGAAAGGCGGCGGCCAAGGTCCGCGACAGCGCCCCCTAGGCCGTGCCGTTGAGCCTCGGCAGGGAGGAGACCGAGCCGCTGGAAGCCGTCACCGTCGCCGCCGGCTGTTCGCCGGCCGGCCTGGCGTGTGCGGCGGTGGGCCGGACGGAGCGCAGCCGGTGGCTGACGGCCTCGTCCAGCGTGACCGGCCGCTGCATCTGGGACGCCAGCCGGCCGGCCTCCTGGCCGAGCCGGGCGACGTCCTCCCAGGGCAGCCGCACCACCAGGGAGATCTCGGCCTCTCCGTCGGGCAACGCGTGCATGGGAGGAGTGACTCGGTCGCTCATCTGATCGCCTGTTCCTCACGTCGTCCCCGCGGTCCGCCTTCCCCGGGCCGCGGGTGCTTGAGGATTCATACGGACACGCGGACGGCGGCGTTCACCGATTCGGCGAGCGCATCGGGGGCAGTACTTCCCTGTGGTCATCCCCGTCCATGACGTGAACCCGTCGCGGCGTACCCCCTGGGTGACGTACGCCCTGATCGCCGCGAACTTCGTGGTGTTCCTGCTCACGCCCGGCGTCTCCGGCTCCGTGGCGGGCGGCAGCTCGCTGGCGCAGCTGTGCCATCTGGAGGCGTTCACGGAGCACTACGCGCTCGTGCCGAGAGAGCTGATCCACGGTCAGATGCCGTCGCTGGTGCCGACCGGCGTCGTGGGCGTGGGCGTGCACGGCCCGGGCTGCGTGCTGGGTCCGCCGGCCTACGACAAGTCGCCCGTGCTGTCGGTCTTCACGGCGATGTTCCTGCACGGCAGTTGGCTGCATCTGCTGGGCAACATGCTGTTTCTCCTCATCTTCGGCAACAACATCGAGGACCGCATGGGCCACGTGCGGTTCCTGCTGTTCTACGTGGTCTGCGGCTACGCGGCTGCATACGGATTTGCTCTCACGAACTCCTACTCCACCACCCCCCTGATCGGCGCCTCGGGAGCCATCGCCGGCGTCCTCGGCGCCTACCTGGTGCTCTACCCGAGGGCACGGGTCTGGATCCTCGTCCCCTTCCTCCTCTTCCTGCCGCTGCGGCTGCCGGCCTGGCTGGTGCTGGGCTTCTGGTTCGTACTGCAGGCGTTCTACTCCTCCGGCGAGGCGGTCGCCGAGGCGGGCACCGTGGCGTACTTGGCCCACGTGGTCGGTTTCATCGCGGGCATGCTGCTCGCCTGGCCCCTCAAGCCGGGCACTCCCCCACCGCCCGAACCGGACGGCATCCTCTTCGGACGGCAGGCGCGACGACCCTGGTACCGGGGTTCGACGTAATTCGGAGCCTCTGGAGCAACGGCATGCCCGCTGGCCTGTGGCTTCACCTTCTCGGCTGCCCCAGGTCGTTTCTCTAGGCGCTCGCGTTTCCGCAGGTGGCGAGGCTCTCCGGTGTGATCTCCGAGGACCTGGCCGAATGCCGTCGCCAAGCCGCCCCGCGATCGACGATAGAGCGTCGAGCACGGACCTCGCCCCGAGGTCGCCAACTTGCCCCGTTTTAGAGGCGTTTGTCTCCACCGTTCTTCGTTCCATTGTTGGCCCGTTGGCCCGTTGGCCCGATCGGCCAGGCCGCTGACCTGCCCGTTTCTCTATGCCTAGAGAAACGGGCGATTCGGGTCGCAAGTGGAGAGGCTGCAGGTCAGCTGGTACTTCGCGCCTCCAGGCGAGACGAATTACGTCGAACGCGGTTGGTAGGGCCACACGCCAGGGGCCGGGAAGCGCGAGGAAAACCTGAACGGCTTTGCATAAGTAACATTTGCACTACCGGGCCAGCCGTCGATCGTTGAGCGATTCAACCACCTGCATATTTTACCAGGTTTTTGAACCTCCAGTAGGGCTCATGCTGACTCATCACCGACTTTCCTGACGCCCCGTCAGGCAACAAGCGCTCCCCGCTAGCGGTCACGCCGAGCCCATCCATCACGGCTCGGAGTGGAGGCCCCAGGGGCTCACAGCCGAGCCCAACGGGACCCCCGAGAACCCCACGTCGGAGATGCCACACCACGAGGCGGCGCGAAACATAGCAGGAATTCGCCGGTTAGCCGATGGTGTCCCGCCGGGTGGTGTAGCAGCGATCTCTGCATAGTCCCTGGTCATGGGGCGGCCATCGCGCAACTCTCTGAGTAGCGAAGCTCGTTGAAGCGAGAGGTGACGCGATGGCCTTGTCCCAGCATGACTTACTCCGCCTGTGGGAGTCACTGCGTACGGCGGACGGAATCGAGTTGATCAGGGTCCTGGCCCAGCGGATCCTGCAGGAACTCATCGAGGCCGAGGCCACCGCCCACATCGGCGCGGAGCCCGGCGAGCACACCGAGACCCGCACGACGATGCGCAACGGGCACCGGGCGAAGGTACTGACCACGCAGGCCGGCGACCTGGACCTGGCGATCCCCAAGGTCCGCACCGGGTCGTTCTTCCCCTCGCTGCTGGAACGCCGGCGCCGCATCGACCAGGCCCTCTACGCGGTCATCATGGAGGCATACGTGCAGGGCGTGTCCACCCGCAGCGTGGACGACCTGGTCAAGGCCCTGGGCGGCGACACCGGAATCTCCAAGTCCGAGGTCTCCCGGATCTGCGGCGACCTCGACGCGGAGCTGAGCGTGTTCCGCACCCGGCCCCTGGACCACACCCGCTTCCCCTACGTCTACCTCGACGCGACGTACTGCAAGGCGAGGGTGAACCACCAGATCGTCTCCCAGGCCGTGGTCATCGCCACCGGCATCACCGAGGACGGCGGCCGCGAGGTCCTCGGGCTGATGGTCGGCGACAGCGAGACCGAGGTGTTCTGGAGCGAGTTCCTGCGCTCGCTGCGCGAACGCGGCCTGACCGGCGTCCGCCTGGTCATCGCCGACCACCACTTGGGCCTGGTCAAGGCCGTCCGCAAGGTCATGCTCGGCGCCGCCTACCAGCGGTGTCGCGTTCATTTCCTGCGCAATGTCTTCGCGGTGATCCCGAAGGACTCCGGCGAGATGGTGGCCGCGACGATCCGCACGATCTTCGCCCAGCCCACCGCCGAAGCCGTCCGCGCCCAGCTCGACACCGTCGCCGACATGCTCGGACGACAGTTCCCCAAGGTCAAAGCCATGCTCCTGGAGGCCAAGACGGACCTGACCGCGTTTGCGAACTTCCCCGAGCGACATTGGAAGAAGATCCAGTCGACCAACCCCCTGGAGCGGGTCAACCGGGAGATCAAGCGCCGCGTCGACGTCGTCCAGATCTTCCCCAACCCAGGTGCCCTCGAGCGCCTCACCACCGCCGTCCTCATCGAGATGCACGACGAATGGATCGCCTTCCCCCGCCGCCACCTCCCCGAAGGCAGCATGGACAAGATCTACCCACCTGAAGATCAACCCGACACGGTTACACCACTACAGGGGACGTGACCCGGGCTTCAGGACCGCCGGTTGGCCGGAGGGGTGAGCTTGCCCCAATTCAGGGCTTCGGGGCTCGGGCATCTGGAGTTACAGAAGCCGGGAGGTCTCCAGCACGCGTGCCACGGCGGCGACGACATCGGTCGGCGTCTCCATGTCGAAGGACATGTGATAGCCGCGCAACTTGGCCGTACCGGTGACAGCGATCTTCCAACCCTCGCCGTCGGTGCCAGGGCGGCCGAGCGGAAACCAGCCGAGGTAGAAACAGCCGTCCTGTGGAGAATCCAGGGCTCACGGGAGCCACGGTCACGAGATAACGCCTCTCTGACCTGGGGGTTTTCCGGGAAGGTCGTCTACGTTGACATGATTCTGGACACGGTGGCCAGTCTTTCGTGGATCTTTCCTGTCTGCCCCGGCGAACTGCGACGCCTCCTCGCGGCGTGGCAGACCCTCCACAAGGCCGGCAAGCGGTCATGCTGGTGCGGATGACGTCCAACTCGTCTGCTCAGGGCCCTGCTTGGTGGCCAGCGCTCCTGGAGACACCTCGCCTGACGCTCGGTCCGGTCACAGCGGAAGACCTGCCGTTCACCGAGCGCCTGTGGCGGGACGAGCGCGTACGCCGCTTCCTTGGAGGCCCGGTGACCGAGGACAAGATCGCAGTCCGGCGTCGGCGGCTCCCCGGGACGCCGGGGGCGTTCGCCGTGAAGGACCGCCCGACAGCACAGCTCGTCGGGATGGTCACCATCGAGCCCGACTCGCCCCGAGGCGGCGCGGAGGTCTCGTACACGTTCCTACCGGAGTGGTGGGGGCGGGGCCTGGGCCGAGAAGCTGTCGCTGCCGCGGTGGAATGGGCTCGCGATCTACCTGGCGGGAATCCAGTGGTGGCGGTGACGCAGAGCGCGAACACGGGCTCGCGGCGCCTACTGGAGGCGATTGGCATGACTGCAGGCGCTGAGGTGGTCGAGTACGGCGAGCCGCAGACGGTATATCGCCTCCTCTCACCAGCGCACATGCGCCAGAAATCGAACACACGACGCAATAGCAGGTACGATGCCCTGCTTTCCCGGAGGACCTGATCGCCGCGCAGTTGTCCTGTGCCAGCGCACATTGAGCGCGTGCCAACGAAGTCTGAGCGGCTCTGGTCGAGAGCCTGCGCGCTGGCTCTCTCCGGTTGCCGTTGGCGTGTGCTCAGCGCTTTCTGGAAGAGCGGGTGGAACGGCCCGCTCTTCCAGGAGGAGCGCACCATGGCGCAAGTAAGTCGGCCAACGATCAGCGCTGAGCAGTTCAGCCGAGTGTGTGACGAGATCAGGAGCACGGCGGCGCACGAGAAGGATGCTCAGTCCATCCGGGACTGTGCTCTGCGCATCGTGCAGACCCTGGGCCTGGCGCTATCCACGGATGACCTGAGCAGGCTCCTCACCGAACTCATGGCCCCTAGGGTGGCCCCACCCCCAAGGAGCCCTCGGTACACCCGAGAGGCCATCCTGGACATGCCTGACGAACAGCCAGGAGAAAATGAAGGCCCGGTCAGGTAGACCGGGCTGTCAGCTTGATGCCGCTGCGAGCGCAGTACGCGGACGATCTACTCAAGCTCGGCATGCTGGGCGAGGCCCAGCAGCTCTTCGACCCCTGAGCGTTACCGCCTGACCGGCCTGCCTGAAGCGTCTGCCCCCCGGCCGCTGCGGGCGGGCAGTGCAGCCTGTGCAGCCACGACCTGACCGATGCTGACGGAGCACTGACCTAGGGGCCGCGGACGCCGGCAGCCAGGCCGAGGGCAACCGCGTGAATGTTGCGGCCGCAATCCGGTCGACCAAGGCCCGTCTCAAAGAGATCACGGGACCTGTCCCCCCGCCAGGCCCGGCAGGCATGTCCACACCTACGACGGCATTACGGCGTTGACCGCTGCTGAGCCGAGGCAGCACCATCCGACCTCGGCCGGCCCCGACCAGAGGCTGAGCCGCTCCGGAACCGAACTACCAAGAGGCCCTGCCCTCATGCGCCGGTGCCAGAGGCGGCCGGCCTGCCGGCGGTCGGTCGGTTGACGCGGCTGTGGTCTGGTTCGGTCGGTGTGGGCGACCTTCGCGCACGCTGTCGTAGGGTTGTGCCGTTCATGCCTTTTCGGTGGGTTGAGGCCGGTCTCCGTTCACGCCGGGTGGCATCGTCGTCGACCTCTTGAGCGCGTCGAGGATCGCCATTCCCTGGCCAACGATCCCCGATGCCACCTCGCTGACCCCCGTCGCGCCGTTCAGGACGGTGAGGGTGGCGCCCGCGAGACCGCGTGCCGCAGCGTCTGCGAGGGCGGGCAGGTTTTCCACGACACGGTTGGCCGCGATCAGTTCCTGGTTGCCGTCCCTGAGAGAGGCGGCGCGGGCGTTGTTGGCGTCGGCCTGTGCCTGCGCGATGGTCCGCTCGGTGTAGGCGGCGCCGTCCGCTTCGAACTTGGCCTGATCACGGTGGGCTTCGGCGAGGGTGCGCTGGCGGTAGGCCTCCGCGTCGGCGGGGCGCCGCACCTCCGCTTCCAGCCGCTGCGCAGCCAGTCCTGCCTGGCGCCGGGCCAGGGCGGTCTGCTCCTCTGTGACCTCCTGGGTGGCCCTCGCCTGGGCAAGCGGGCCGGCTTGCGCGGCGCGGGCGTTGGACTGCTCGGTCTCGGCGAGGAAGCCCGCACGCTTGATGGCGGTGTCCCGTTCGTACTCGGCTTTCAGCGCCGCGGCCTGCTGTTCGCGTTCGGCGGCTTCCTGGTCGGCCCTGGCCTGCGCGATGCGTGCCTGACTGGCGACGGCGGCGGCGTGCGGGGCGGCCAGGTTGTCGATGTACCCGGAGACGTCCTCGATCTCCTGTATCTGCAAGGCGTCGACGACGATGCCCAACTTCTCCATCTCGGTGTGGCTCGCTTCCTTGACCTCCTGCGCGACGCGATCACGTTCTCGGATGATCTGTTCGACCGTCAGCCCGCCGATGATGGAGCGCAGGTGTCCGGCGAAGATCCGGCCCACGAGTTCCTCCATGGCGTTCTGTTCCGCCAGGAAACGGCGGGCCGCGTTGGCTATGGACGCGGGGTCGTCACCCACTTTGAACACCGCGACGGCTCGGGCCCTGAGACGAATGCCCTGCTGGGTCACGCAGTCCTCGGTGATCTCGGCCTCGCGCAGCGCGAGGGACAACAAGCGGGCCTTCTGTTTGACGGGGAAGACGAAGCTTCCGTGTCCGGTGACGATCCGGAATTGTGTGTCCCCCGCCCGGCGTTTCGACCCGGAAATGAGCATTGCCTGGTCGGGGGCGGGAACGTGCCAGAACAGCATGGAATTCTCCTGTCGGGGTCGTGATTCACAGGAAACGTGATTTCACGGGTCGGGAAAGTGCTCCACGACCACGGAGCGAGCCGAGGTACGGTCCACGACAATGACGCGCTCGTGCTTGGGTATGGGATGCCGCGACCACGCGGCGAATGCCTCGGTCCCGCCGCGTACCGCCACAAGCACTTCCCCCGGGCCGTCCGGAGGGATGGACACGGTCACCCGGCCGATCGCCCCCACAGGGCTCTGGTCTTCGTCGTCTTCTCGGTCGGTCATCCGGTCCCTCCTGCGCCCCGGCCGCCCCTACGGCTTCGCGTTGCAGGTCAGGGCCCGCACCGCCCTCGTACTCCCAAGATGTCGTACGCGTCCTGTACGGCGGTCAGCGACCGTGGTTCACGGACCGGATCTCCCGCATGACGCCACACGCCGTCCGGTCGTCGCTTGTCTGTGCAGCGTGCTACCAAGGCCCAGATCAGGCGTTGGTACGGCCGTCTCGCATGCACAGCGCCCGGTTGTTCCCACGGGATGCGGGCGTATGGAAAAGGTCGTTCATGGCGCAAACCTTCATCCAGGTGCGACGTGCGGGCACCCGGCCTCTTGTTCCCCGACGACGACGCCAACATGATCACTGACGTGCGGAATGCCCTCGGTGTTTCCAGCGTACTACCGGCGACCGGGGCCACCCTTGGGCCGGCCGGCCCCTTTCGGTACCGCCGGGAAAACGGGCGGGCCGCTCCGAAAGGGACGGCCATGGCTCTGTCCGGCACAGCCGGCCTAGAAGACGACACACCACACGGCCCGCCCCTTTGAACGCAGGTCGTGGAAGGCAGGGCCGCGGATTCACCTCAAGGGAGACGGTCGCGCACGTCGGACCGGCATGTCATCGCCGCTCGGGGAGCCCTGATCGACCACACTGCGCGGCGTGACGGATACACAGGGTGGTCGAGGCGGGGAACCGGCGGGGCCGCCCGGACCTGCCGCGCAACTGGCCGAACTGGACGAGGAACAGCTGCGCGTCCTGCGCCGGGTGGGCCGTGCCTGGGGCCGGGTGTCAGCGTCTCCCGAGACTTGGCGCCGCGCCCTGCCCGTCGACCCCGACCTGGGCGCGTTCCCCCCGGCGGCACAGCTCCGGCCGGCCCGGTTCGGGCGCCTGGTTCCCCTCTCGCCCTTGGGGGCGTCTTCGCCGGGCGAGCAGGTCGACACGGAGGAACCGCCCACTGGTCGGCTGGGTCGTGCCGGGGAGTGGACGCGGCGACTCGTCCTGGGGGTGCCGCTGAGGAGTTCCGCCCTGGTGTCCGAGCGGATGCGCAAGCTCGTGGCTCTGCCCGTGCTGTCGGCCGACGCGCTGTCCTCGGTCGCCTACGGTCCCGAGGCCATGCTCGCGGTCCTCGTGCTCGCGGGAACGGCCGGACTGGCGTACTCGTTCCCGGTCTCCGGCGCGATCGTGTTCCTCATGCTGGCGGTCGGCCTGTCGTACCGTCAGACCATCCGTGCCTACCCGCACGGCGGCGGCTCGTACATCGTGGCCGGCGACAACCTCGGACAGGTGGCCGGTCTGGTGGCCGCGGCGGGACTGATGACCGACTACGTCCTCACCGTCGCGGTGTCGATCGCCTCGGGCGTGGCGGCCATCACCTCGGCGATCCCGTCACTGGCCCCCGACACCGTGCCCATCGGCGTCGGGGTGATCGTGGTTCTCCTCGCCGGAAACCTGCGCGGCATCCGGCAGGCGGGCGCCCTCTTCGCCGCCCCCACCTACGCCTTCATCATCGCCATGTTCGCCCTCATCGTCTCGGGACTCGTCCACGCGGCAGGGCAGGACTTCCGGCCGCGCCCCACCCCGGCGGTCACGGTCACCGAGAGCGCGGGACTCTTCCTGATCATGCGGGCGTTCTCGTCCGGCGCCACGGCGATGACCGGTATCGAGGCCATCTCCAACGCGGTACCGGCGTTCAAGCCCGTGGAGTGGCGCCAGGCCCGTACGACGCTCACCTGGATGGTGGGACTGCTCATCGCCATGTTCGCCGGCATCGTCGTCCTGACCCATCTCGTCGGCGTGGTGCCCAGTACCCGGGAGACGGTGCTCTCCCAACTGGCCCACCTCGGCTTCGGCTCCGGGTGGATGTACGTCTTCGTCCAGGCCGCCACCGCTGCCGTCCTCCTCCTCGCCGCGAACACGGCGTACAACGACTTCCCCCGCGTCCTGTCCCTCCTGGCGCGCGACGACTACGCGCCCCGGGTCTTCATGCGGCTGGGCGACCGGCTGGCCTACAGCAACGGAATCATCCTGCTCTCGGTGGCCGCCACCCTGGTCTACGTGGCGTTCGACGGGCAGACGGCGGCCCTGATCCCGTTGTACGCGGTCGGTGTCTTCCTCGCCTTCACGCTTTCCCAGGCAGGCATGGTCGTGCACTGGTGGCGGCTGCGCGACCGGCACTGGCGCAAGAGCCTGCTCCTGAACGCCCTGGGCGGCCTCCTGTCGGCCGTCGTCTTCGTCACCGCGGGCATCAGCAAGTTCACGTCGGGTGCGTGGGTGGCGATCGTCGCCGTCGGACTGTTCCTGCTCGTGACGCTGCGGATCCGGCACCACTACGCCACCGTCCGGGCACGCCTGCGCCTGCGCCCGCACACCGTCGAACTGCCCGCGCACACCGCCGTGGGACCGAGTACGGAGCCCGCCGCGCCGGACGCGGCCCCCGCCCCGCGACGGCACGCGGCGCAGCCGGAGACGAACGGGGAGAACGAGGAACTGCCCGGGGAGATCCACCACCTCACCGTCGTCGCCCTCGCGACGCTCGACCTCGCTGGTATGCGGGCCCTGGCCTACGCGGCCTCCCTCCGCCAGCCCGTGCTCGCCCTCCACATCAGCCTCACCCCTCAGGAAGCCGAACGCGTACGAACCTACTGGACGTTGTGGGGAGACCACCTCCCGCTGGAGATCGTCGTCTCCCCCTACCGGGCGACCGTGGCACCTCTCGTCCACTACATCGAGGCCCTGCACCGGCAGCACCCCGACCTCACCCTCACGGTGATCCTCCCCGAGATCATCACCCGGCACCGGCGCCACCAACTCCTCCACAGCCGCACCGCCCCACGCCTGCGCCGTGCCCTGCGGTCCCTCCCCAAAATCGTCATCACCACCGTGCCCTTCCACGTATAGCGCTCCTGCCCGGACCCGGAAATCCCTTACGTGTCTCAGCAGCCCGTCAAGAGGTGCCGGCTGTTACCAGTACCCCTCACGCCAACTGGCTGGCTCACCAACCAAGTTGGAAGAGGTTCACGGCCTGGGATTGGGAACCGTCACAACTTCGGACCGCTTCGCTGATCCGGGCTCGTGACCGCCGAAGTGGCCCTCGACCGCGGAGACCGGATCATGTGCTTCACCGACGGACTGATCGAGGAGCACGAAGTCGAACGTACGGCGCAGGAGGTCCGGGCGGTGGTCCACTCCCTTTCCCACACGCTCAAACGGGCGCGGGGCGGGATCACGACGGACGACGCGACGCTCCTGCTGATCGAGTGGCGCGGCGCCGGCTGATCGGACTCGCGGTCGGGGCCTGTCGCGCGCATCCTTTCGTGCATCGGCTGATGATGGGAGTACGGCCGAACACGCGGAGCTGATGATGACGGGGTGGCGTGTCAGGGACTACTCCCAGGACGATCTCGAAGCGGTGATCCGCGTCGATGCGGAGAGCAGCACGGCCGAAGAGCCCCCTCTCTTCCCGCTCTCGGACGCCGTGACGGCCCTCCAGGCCCTCCACCCGGCGGTGGTGGCCACGGCGGACGAGGTGGTGATCGGCGCCGCGGTGAGCAGGGTGGAGGGCGACCGGGCATGGATCCTGCGCATCTGCATGGCACCTGCCTGGCGGCAGCGCGGGCTGGGCAGTGCCCTGATCACAGCCCTGGAGCACCGGCTGTTCGCCGGTGGCGTCCGCGCGGTGCACGCGGTCCTGCCCGAGGGCGGGACCGGTGCCGCCGCTCTGCACAACTGCGGCTTCGGCGCCCGCTCGGGCCTGGTCGTCTTCGAGAAGCGCGGGCCGGTGACTCCGCAGGCGGTCGGCATGCTCTCCTCGCTCGGGGCGGAACTGCCGCCCGGGGGACTGTGGCAGAAGGTCGCGGGCATGCACAGGGAGAAGCAACTCATCGAGCGCCGCCTGGTCCTGCCGCTGGCCCACCCCGAACTGGCCGCCCAGCACGGTGTGGAACTGCCGCGGGCGGTGATGCTGTTCGGTCCGCCCGGGACCGGAAAGAGCACGTTCGCGCACGCGATCGCCGGCCGCCTGGGCTGGCCCTTCCTCGAACTGTTCCCCGCACGTCTGGCCGCCGAGTACGGGCTGGCGAGCGGGCTGAGCCGGCGCTTCGACGAGATCGCCCAGCTCGACCACGTCCTGGTCTTCATCGACGAGGTCGAGGAGGTCGCCGGGACACGCAGCGGTGCGGACGCGACCGCGGTCGGCGTGGTCAACGAGCTGCTCAAGGCGATCGTCCGGTTCCGGAACCAGGAGGGGCGGCTGCTCGTCTGCGCCACGAACAACGTGACCACCCTCGACCCGGCCTTCCTGCGGCACGGTCGCTTCGACTACGTGCTGCCCCTCGGCCCTCCCGACCACAGCGCCAGGACCGCACTGTGGGAGAGCTACCTGGCCCGAGCGGACGCCCAGGCCGACAGCGCGGCGCTCGCGTCCGCCAGCGAGGGGTTCACCCCCGCCGACATCGCCCACGTGGCGCGTACGGTCTCCCAGGCCCAGTTCGAGCGCACCTTCGACACCGGAACCCGGACCCTGCCCACCACGGACGACTACCTGGCCACGATCCGCGACACCCAGCCCACGGTCAGCAGCGTCATGGCCCAGGAGTTCGCCGAGCAGACCGAGAAGTTCGCCCGTATCTAGCGTCCTGGCCTCCGGAGATCCGGTCTGCGACGGAGGCGTCAGTTCGGCGGAGACGGCGTGTCGCTGCCGGTGTCGATGTCGATGAGGATCTGTTCGGCCCCGGTGACGTTGTCGGCCCGGACGGCCCTGGCCATCGCGGCGCGTGCCGCGTCAGGCATCGTGTCCGGCGGGACTACCAGCAGAGAGAAATAGTCCCGGTCGCCTCGGGTGATGAGGACGGTGTCGTCACCGACCGGGAAGGAGTCGATGTGCACGACTCGGCCGTCGATCACCAGCCGTGTCGGCAGTTCGTCCCAGGCACTGGCGTCCAGACCGACGCGGGTGACAGGTCCGAGATGCTCGGCCAACGCGGTGATCAGCGAGGGAAGCTCGGCACCGATGTCCCGCGATCGCGGCCACCAGGCGCCATCACGAAGACAACGGCTCCGGCGTAGACCCGCCGGAGCCGCCCTTCCGGGTCATTGCACATGAGCGTGCGCCGACCCAATTCCACGTTACACCGAAGGGACTACTCTGACATAAGTAATCTTCGCGAAGATTCACCTCGGTGTGGGAAACCGAAGCGGTGGCTCAGCCGCACTCTTCCTCTTCTGTCTCCATCTGTTGGATTCCCTGGTGCGTCAGCGTGACCATCGCGGGCGTATTGCCCCTCGCCCAGTCGACGACGACCCAGCCTTCGCCCGCCAGATACGTACAGGCAGCAGCAAGATCCTGCTCAGGGATACCGAGGTCGTTGCGGAGTTTCGCCCCGTCGACGCCCAGGAGGCGATTGCCCTCGGTGGTTTGGTACAGAGCCCGCATGATCTTCTCGCGGTACGTCTTCCGCTCACGCAGTGTCGCCATGACGTTCCGTCCTCTTCCACTACCTGCCGGTGTGCGCGGTGTGGCCTCGGCGGCAGCGAAGCAGTCTGAGCGCGAGGCGATGTGTCGGTGGGTGTGACGCATCGGCGTCACACCCACCACCCCCAGTCGGGCCAAGGCCGATGTCATCCGCGTTCTCTGTCGTGTCGAGGCGTGTCGGCGGTCCCGTCTGCCGCCGGCCGGCGGTGCCTCCGGGTCCGGCGGCCGATCCCCGGCAGGGCATCGCTGTAGCGGAAAGCAGTGATCCGTTCGTTGTGCTGAGCGTTGAGCCGGTGGATCAGAGCGACTCCGACGGCGATCACGAGGAGCAACACAGCCACGGCGATGACGGTCAAGGCACTCTCACATCCCCCGGCCGAAGGAGAACGGACGCCCCGTCCGGCCCACGTGCCGGGCCAGGGGCGACGGTGGCGCTGCCCCGCCATCGTTCTCCCACGTTTCTTCCCGGCCTCGGGCGTCGATACCGTCGCCGGTCGCGACCTCGTCCGCCATCAGCTCGCCGGCGGTACGAAGGCCGCCCACGGTAGCCGCGGCAGCCAGCAACCGGGCGGCGGAAGCCGCACCGGTTTCCGGCGGAATCACCAACAGGTCCCAGCGGCCGACGGTGTAGGAGAGGAGGATCAGTTTGTGCGGATCCTGCTCGTCGGTGAACCATCCCACGTGCACGGTGTGCCCGGCGACGGGCACCTTGCGCGGGATGACGGGCCAGTGGGCCGGGTTCACCGTGACCCGGGTGATCCGGCCCCAGAAGCTGTCCAGTGCGGCTGCCAGGGGCGGCAGCTCACGGGTGAGGTCACGGGAGCGGGGCCACCACGCGCCGTCCAGCCGGCCCGGAACCGGGCTTGCCGGTGTCAGGGACAGGCGGGCCGGCGGCGAGGATGCGCGCTCACTCGATGTCGTACGGTCGATGGTCACGGTCATGGCGCGGACCTGCCCCCGGGCTCGTCTGCGACAGCCCGGCGTTATTGATCACCGGGAACGACACCCGCATGGGAATCGGTGCGCGAAGAACTCCCGGTCTCTTCACTCTACTCCGCTCCCTGGTCCAAGAATGTGCGCATGACCAGCAATGCCGGTGACTTACCGCGTTTCCGCACCCATGAGGGCTGGGCTTGTCAAGGCAGACGACTGCCCGGCCCGGCGTGCTCGGGGCTGGAGCCGGGTAAGGCGGAGGGAGCTCTTGCTCCTTCGGCCGGGGTTGGTAGTCCCCGGAGGCAGGTCGGACGGAGACGGTCTCACACGCACCCATTCGGCTCCATGCACCGCTGCCGGGCCTGGCGCCATGACCCTGGTCCGGGGGCCGGGCTGCTCATTCAGGTGGTCGAGCGCGGCGGGGCCGGCTCATGCGGAAACGCGAGCGCGCCCGGGGTCGGCAACCCCTCGGGAAGGAAGCCGGTCATCGGTTCGCTGCTGCCTCCCGGACACCTGGGGTGTCCTGGTGGCCGACCTCGTACTCGGCCAGCAGATGCCAGGTTCGGGTGAGGAGTTTGCGGGCGATCGCGACGGTGGCGATCTTCTTGCCGCGGCGGTGGGCGATCCGCTGGTAGCAGGCGGCGAACTGCGGGGACCGCTTGGCGGTCTGGGCCGCTTCGCTCAGGATCCAGCGCAGCCGGGGATCGCCCTGTTTGGAGATGTGGTGGCCGTAGCGGACGGTACGGTCCGAGCCCCGGACGGTGGGGGTCAGCCCGGCCCAGGAGGCGAGTTTGCGGGCGGACGGGAACCGGTGGATGTCCCCGATCTCGGCCAGCAGGACCAGAGCGGTCAGCGGTCCCACTCCCGGCAGAGTGGTCAGGAGCTTCACCCGCGGGTCGGCCTTGGCCACGGCCGCCAGATGCGCCTCGCGACGCGCCCGCTTCCCGGAGCCCGGCAGCCGGATGCACACCTTGGCGTCCGCCTTGCTCAAGTCGATGCCTGCGCACCGCTCTTCCACCACGTCCACGAATCCTGCCCCTCCCAGCGAGTCGATCCGCGACGGGCACCCGTCCTTCCGGAGCCACAGGATGCAAAGACGCTCTCTTGCGTGCTCATGGCAAAAACATTGGATTCCTGCACACGGACCCCGCGTCCGACTGGCTATCGGGCTCACTCGCACCAAGCAGCAGCGACGTCCTCCGGACGGGCACCCGCGCCCATTTTCCCGGCCCCGGGGTGAGGCCGACAGGCCTCGGGATGACTGGCTACTTGCTGACCAGGGCTCAGCAATCATGCTTGTGAACTGCATTGATGTCCGCTCTTCAGATCTTCGGCAACAACATCGAGGACCGCATGGGCCATGTGCGGTTCCTTCTGTTCTACGTGGTCTGCGGGTACGCGGCCGGGTACGGCTTCGCGCTGCTCAACGCGGACTCCGGCCAGCCGCTGATCGGCGCGTCGGGGGCGATCGCCGGTGTCCTGGGCGCCTATCTGGTGCTCTACCCGAAGGCCCGCGCCTGGGTCCTCGTCCCCTTCCTGATCTTCCTGCCGCTGCGACTGCCGGCCTGGCTGGTGCTGGGCTTCTGGTTCGTACTGCAGGCGTTCTACTCCTCCGGCGAGGCCGTCGCCGAGGCGGGCACCGTGGCGTACACGGCCCACGTGGTCGGCTTCGTCGCGGGCATGCTGATCGCGTTGCCACTGCGCCCCGGCACCCCACCGCCACCGGAGCCGCGCCGCCTGCTGTTCGGGAGGCAGGCCCGGCCCCGGCAGCCCTGGTGAGCCGGCCGGCGTCACAGGTCGGGCACCAGCCGGGCACACCTGGCGCGGCCGGCGCAGATCATCATGGTGTCGTTGGCCGCGCGCTCCTCCTGCGACAGCAGGCTGTCCCGGTGGTCGGGGACGCCCTCGACGACCTTGTTCTCGCAGGTGCCGCAGATGCCCCCACGGCAGGAGTTCGGCGCCTCGATGCCGTGGTCCTCCAGCTCCTCCGGAATCGTCCTGCCCGCGGGCACGGTGACGCTGCGTCCGGTCCGTTGCAGCACCACCTCGAACTCCCCGTCGACGCCGCCGTCGGCGGATTCCCGGGGGGCCGGAACTCACAGGGGTGGCTCGCGGGCTCACCGCACCGCGGCCAGGAAGGTCCTGGTCCGCGCGTGCCGGGGTTCGGTGACGACCTGCTGGGCGGGCCCTGCCCCGACGACCTGGCCGGCGTCGAAGGAGGCCACCCGGTCGGCGACCTCGCGGGCGAAGCCCGTCTCGTGGGTGACCACGACCATGGTCATGCCGGATGCGGCCAGGTCCCGCATCACCGTGAGCGCGTCGCCGACGAGTTCGGGGTCCAGGGCCGAGGTGGGCTCGTCGAACAGCATGGGCTTGGGCCGCATGCACAGCGCCCTGGCGATGGCCACGCGCTGCTGCTGCCCGCCGGAGAGGTGGCGGGGGCAGGCCTGGGCCTTGTCCCCGGGCCCCACCCGGGGCCAAGCGCCCGCCGTGCGGCAGGCAGGCCCGGCACCGGCGCGTCCACTGAGCCGGTGGCTCAGCGGGCCGTCTGCGTGTGGACGTACTCGACGAGGTGGGTGAGCGCGTCCGCGTCGGTGTTCGGCATGACGCCGTGGCCGAGGTTGAAGACGTGGCCCTCCAGGCCGGCGGCCGCGTCCAGCACCTCGCGGGCCTTGGCCTCCATGGCCTGCCGGGGGGCGAAGACCACGGTCGGGTCCAGGTTGCCCTGGAGCGCCTTGCCGGGGCCGACGCGGCGGGCGGCCTCCTCCAGCGGGACGCGCCAGTCGACGCCGACGACGTCCGCGCCGGCCTCGCCCATCAGGCCGAGCAGCTCGCCGGTGCCGACGCCGAAGTGGATGCGCGGGACGCCGTACCCGGCGACGGCCTGGAGGACCTTCGCGGAGGCGGGCAGCACCGAGCGGCGGTAGTCGGCGGGGGACAGCGCGCCGGCCCAGGAGTCGAAGAGCTGCACGGCGCTCGCGCCCGCCTCGATCTGCACCTTGAGGAAGGCGGCCGTGATCTCGCCGAGGCGGTCGAGCAGGTCGGCCCACAGCTCGGGGTCGCCGTACATCATCGCCTTGGCGTTCTCGTACGTCCGCGACGGGCCGCCCTCGATGAGGTAGCTCGCCAGGGTGAACGGCGCGCCGGCGAAGCCGATCAGCGGGGTCGGGCCGAGCTCGCGGACGAGCAGGCCGATCGCCTCGGTGACGTAGGAGACGTCCTCGGGGGTCAGGTCCCGCAGCCGCTGGAGGTCCGCGCGGGTGCGCACCGGCTGCTCGACGACCGGGCCGACGCCGGGCTTGATGTCCAGGTCGATGCCGATGGCCTTCAGGGGCACCACGATGTCGCTGAAGTAGATCGCCGCGTCCACGTTGTGCCGGCGGACCGGCTGCAGGGTGATCTCGGTGACCAGCTCGGGCCGCATGCAGGACTCGAGCATCGGGATGCCCTCGCGGACCTTGCGGTACTCCGGCAGGGAGCGCCCGGCCTGCCGCATGAACCACACGGGGGTGTGCGGCACGGGTTCGCGCCTGCACGCCTTGAGGAAGGCGGAGTCGTAGGTGGCTGTCTGCGGCTGCCGGCTTGCGGGCGTGTCGTTGGCACTCACACGGCCAGTCTCGCATGCCCCCAACAGGACGAAGGCCCCGGTACGGGGTCCCCGGGCGGCACCGCCGCGGACGGCGGGGTGTCTTGCCCTGCGCAAAGGCCCGGTTCCCCTTAATCTTCCCGGCATGGCTGCGGCTCAGGGACGACTGTCGGACGGCGCTGGCGGAATGGACGACGCGAAGGAAGGGGACGGGAATGCGAGCAGAGCGGCTCAGGCTCCGTTGCCCTTCCGGGCCGCGGTCGACGCGCTGAGGGCCGCGCGGCTGCGACCGCAGGTGGAGGTCGAGCAGGTGCCCCCGCCGCAGCGGCTCGCCCCGTTCGCGTACGCGCTGGAGGCCGCGGTCGTCGACGGCGAGCAGGATCTCGCCGACGGCCGGCTGGTGCTGCTGCACGACCCGGCCGGGCACGACGCCTGGCAGGGCACGTTCCGGCTGGTGACGCTGGTGCGCGCGGAGCTGGAGCCGGAGATGGCCGCCGACCCGCTGCTGCCGGACGTGTGCTGGTCCTGGCTGACCGGGGCGCTGCAGGCTCGCGGGCTGGCGTACGGCGAGCCGAGCGGCACCGTCACGCGCGCGAGCTCGCACTACTTCGGCGGGCTGTCGGCGCGCCCCGCCGCCTCGCAGATCGAGATCCGCGCCTCCTGGACACCCCGGGAGGGTCGGGGCGGAGCGCCGGACACCGCCGCCCACCTCGCCTCCTGGTGCGATCTGCTGGCGCAAGTGGCCGGGCTGCCGCCGGCCGGGCCGGGCGACGCGTCGGTGGTGACGCTGCCGCAGCGGCGTGACCCGCAATCACACTGAGGCCGGTCACGCACGTGCGCGTACACCTGTCCGGGTGTCTTGCCGACTCCTTGCCGTGTCTTTGTCGATACGGCCACTTTCGGGCACACACCAACCCTGAACAGACCAAAGTGAACCGATTCGACCTTCGGATGATCGTCAATATGTCCGAGTGGCGCGTATTGACAGTCACCAGATCGTGATCATTTTCTAAAGGACACCGGGTTTGGTGCCGAAGACGACTGTGACCTTGCAAACACGGTTCGTCCGGCTTGATCCCCACAAGCCGGCCCCGTCCCCCCCACCCCCAGGAGGCCTGGTGTCCGTTCTCCTCGAGCAGCCCGCAAGCCTGGTCGCCTACCGCCCGAACAAGCCGACCGCCATGGTCGTCGTGGCCGACCCGCGCGTCCGTTCCACCGTCACCCGTCATCTGTGGGCGCTCGGGGTTCGTGACGTCATCGAGGCGTCGTCCGTCGCGGAGGCCCGTCCCCGCATCGGCAATCCGCGTGACATCTGCGTCGCCGACGTCCACCTGCCCGACGGCTCGGGGCTCACCCTGCTGTCCGAGACCCGTGCCGCCGGATGGCCCAACGGCCTGGCCCTGTCCGCCGCCGACGACATCGGCGCCGTCCGCAACGCCCTCGCCGGGGGCGTCAAGGGCTACGTCGTCACCGGCACCCGCACCAACGTCGGGCTCCCCACCCGGCCGGGTGCCGCCCCCATCGGCGCCGCCGCCGCCCGCCTACACCGCCGCCCCCCGGGTGCCCCGAGCCACCCGGGCGGCTACCGCGAGCTGTCCGGCCGCGAGGTCGAGGTGCTGCGGCTGGTTGCGGAGGGCCAGTCGAACAAGGCGATCGGCGTCTCGATGGGCCTGTCCGCGCTGACCGTCAAGAGCCATCTCGCCCGCATCGCCCGCAAGCTCGGCACCGGTGACCGGGCCGGCATGGTCGCCGTGGCCCTGCGGACCGGCATCATCCACTGATCCCTCACCGCTGCCCGCCCCCCGGTTGCACTACCCCCCGCCCCTCTTCCGCCTCCCCGCCCGTCCCCCGCTTGCCCCCCAACCTGTCTCCCCCTGCCCCATCCCTGCCTCTCCCTGTCCCACCCCAGGCCCTGGCCGCGTCCCCCGTGCCGGTCGTGAACCGGACGTGATGTCGACCTGACCGGTTTACGACCCCCCGGCGCCCGCCGACGGAACGTTCCGTCGGCGGGCGCCGTCCATCCACGGATACCCTTGACAGGTGACCGACGCCCAAGAGACCGCAGCAGACAGTTCACTGCGAACCACCGGGGGCGCCCCTCCGGACGACGGCGGATCCTCTGACACCGGGGCGCCGATCCCGCTGCTCGAGCCCCGCGAGGGCATACCGCCCGTCATCGCCGACGCGGACGCGCTCGCCCAGGTGGCCACCGCCTTCGCCGCCGGCTCCGGCCCCGTCGCCGTCGACGCCGAACGGGCGTCCGGCTACCGCTACGGCCAGCGCGCCTACCTGGTGCAGCTGCGCCGCGAGGGCGCCGGCACCGCGCTGATCGACCCCGCCGCCTGCCCCGACCTGTCCGGCCTCGGCCAGGCCCTGTCCGGCGTGGAATGGGTACTGCACGCCGCCACCCAGGACCTGCCCTGCCTGCGCGAGATAGGCATGGCGCCCACCACCCTGTTCGACACCGAGCTGGCCGGCCGGCTCGCCGGGTTCCCTCGGGTCGGGCTCGGCGCGATGGTCGAGGGCGTCCTCGGCTTCGTCCTGGAGAAGGGCCACTCCGCCGTCGACTGGTCCACCCGCCCTCTGCCCGAGCCGTGGCTGCGGTACGCGGCGCTCGACGTGGAACTCCTCGTCGACCTGCGTGACGCGCTGGAGAAGGAACTCGACCGGCAGGGCAAGCTCGAGTGGGCCCTGCAGGAGTTCGACGCCATCGCCTCGGCGCCGCCGCCCGAGCCCCGCAAGGACCCCTGGCGGCGTACGTCCGGGCTGCACAAGGTACGGCGCAGGCGGCAGCTCGCCGTCGTACGGGAGCTGTGGCAGACCCGGGACCGGATCGCCCAGCGGCGGGACGTTTCGCCGGGCAAGGTGCTGTCGGACGCGGCCATCGTGCAGGCCGCGCTCTCCATTCCGTCCAACGTGCACGCCCTCGCCGCGCTGAACGGCTTCGGACACCGCGTGGGCCGGCGGCAGCTGGAGCAGTGGCAGGCCGCGGTCGACCGGGCCAGGGCCCTCGACGACTCCGAGCTGCCCCAGTCCGGGCAGCCGGTGACCGGGCCCCCGCCGCCCCGGGCGTGGGCCGACAAGGACCCCGCGGCGGCGGCCCGGCTGGTCGCCGCGAAGAGCGCGGTGTCCGCGCTGGCCGAGCGGCTGAACATGCCGCAGGAGAACCTCGTGTCCCCGGACGCGGTGCGGCGGCTCTGCTGGGAGCCGCCGAGGAGTGCCGACCCCGAGTCGGTCGGCGCCGCGCTGGCGGGGTACGGGGCGCGGCCCTGGCAGGTGGAGCAGGTGTCGCCGGTGCTGGCGGATGCGCTGTCCGTCAAGGACGCCTGACCCCCTTCCTGGCCGGTTGCTCCTTTCGTCCGACCTCCTCCGAGGGGACCCCGTCTTCAGGCGCAGGCCGGAGCTGTCGCGCACGTTCGGCTGTGTGCGCAAGGCGTACAACATGGCGCCGGCGGCCCGCACCGAGGCATCGACGGCTTCGGCGCGGACGTGGCCCGCACGCTGTTCGGCGTGCTCACGCGGGAGGGTCCGGGCCCACATCCCGTGCCGACTCCCGTGCTGACGCCACGGGGCTCGACGGCTCCTCCGTTGGTATGACGTCCGGTGTGACGTTCACCGCTGTGGGCGTGGGGGCTGGGCAGCTACATTACCCATGAGTAGCATGGGGCCTGAGCGCGCGCTCAGCGCAGCGCGGCAGTGCCATCCCGCACCCTGGAGGAGAGCCATCGTGCCTCGTACCGTCAGGGACGTCGTCTTCGTCGACGGCGTCCGCACCCCGTTCGGCAAGGCGGGCCCGAAGGGCATCTACCACGAGACCCGCGCCGACGACCTTGTCGTGAAGGCGATCCGGGAGCTGCTGCGCCGCAACCCCGGCCTCGACCCGCAGAAGGTCGACGAGGTCGCCGTCGCCGCGACCACGCAGATCGGCGACCAGGGCCTGACCATCGGCCGCACCGCCGGCATCCTCGCGGGCCTGCCCACCTCGGTCCCCGGCTACTCGATCGACCGGATGTGCGCGGGTGCGCTGACCGCCGTGACCACGGTCTCCGGCTCCATCGCCTTCGGCGCGTACGACGTCGCCATCGCGGGCGGTGTCGAGCACATGGGCCGCCACCCGATGGGCGAGGGCGTGGACCCCAACCCGCGGTTCGTCAGCGAGAAGCTGGTCGACGAGTCGGCCCTGTTCATGGGCATGACCGCGGAGAACCTGCACGACCGCTACCCGCACATCACCAAGCTGCGCGCGGACGAGTACGCGGTGCGCTCGCAGGAGAAGGCCGCCAAGGCGTACGCCAACGGCAGGATCCAGGCCGACCTGGTGCCGATCTCCGTCCGTCGCACCAACCCCGAGGGCGGCGAGACCGGCTGGGGCCTGGTCACGGCCGACGAGCCGATGCGCCCGGGCACCACCCTGGAGAACCTGGCGAACCTCAAGACGCCGTTCCGCGTGCACGGCCGGGTCACCGCGGGCAACGCGGCTGGTCTGAACGACGGCGCCACCGCCTCCGTCATCGCGAGCGAGGAGTTCGCCCGCGAGAACGGCCTGCCGGTCAAGATGCGCCTGGTCTCCTACGCCTTCGCGGGCGTGGAGCCGGAGGTCATGGGCTACGGCCCGATCCCGGCCACGGAGAAGGCCCTGGCCAAGGCGGGCCTGTCGATCTCCGACATCGGCCTGTTCGAGATCAACGAGGCCTTCGCCGTCCAGGTCCTGGCCTTCCTCGACCACTACGGCATCGCGGACGACGACGAGCGCGTCAACCAGTACGGCGGCGCGATCGCCTTCGGTCACCCGCTGGCCTCCTCGGGCGTCCGCCTGATGACGCAGCTGGCCCGCCAGTTCGAGGAGCAGCCGCAGGTCCGTTACGGCCTGACCACCATGTGCGTCGGCTTCGGCATGGGCGCCACGGTCATCTGGGAGAACCCGCACTTCGACGGAGGCGACAAGTGAGCACCACCGCTGAGCTGTTGAAGGGCGCGGCCGAGCTGTTCCCGGACGAGGTCGTCACGCAGGCGCACGTACGCCACTTCGACCTCCCCCTGGGCGCGGGCCGTTTCGCCCTCATCACCCTGGACAACGGCCTGGACCACACCAAGCCGACCACCTTCGGCCCGCAGTCGCTGGCGAACCTCGACGCCGCCATCGACCAGGTCGAGAAGGAGGCCGCGGACGGCGAGATCGTCGGCGTCGGCGTCACCGGCAAGCCGTTCATCTTCGCGGTCGGCGCCGACCTCAAGGGCGTGGAGCTGCTCAGGCAGCACGAGCACGCGCTGGCCATCGGCAAGGGCGGCCACGAGGTCTTCAAGCGGCTCGCCGGGCTGGCCGTCCCCACCTTCGCCTACTACAACGGCGCGGCGATGGGCGGCGGCGTCGAGGTCGGCCTGCACTGCACCTACCGCACGGTGTCCGCGGCCCTCCCGGCGTTCTCGCTGCCCGAGGTGTTCCTGGGCCTGGTCCCGGGCTGGGGCGGCTGCACGCTGCTGCCGAACCTGATCGGCGCGGACAAGGCCGTCACGGTCGTCATCGAGAACAGCCTCAACCAGAACAAGCAGCTCAAGGGCAAGCAGGTCTACGAACTCGGCATCGCCGACGCGCTGTTCGAGGGTGCGGACTTCCTGGAGCAGTCGCTGGTCTGGACGGCGTCCGTCCTCAAGGGCGAGATCGAGGTCGAGCGCCCGGTGATCGACCGCGGTGAGGCCTGGGACCAGGCCGTCGCGCGCGGCCGGTTCATCGCCGACTCCAAGGTGCACGGCGCGGCCCCGGCCGCCTACCGCGCCCTGGACATCATCGCCGCCGCCAGGAACGGCGACCTGCAGGAGGGCTTCGACGCCGAGGACCAGGCCCTCGCGGACCTGATCATGGGCGGCGAACTGCGCGCCGGCATCTACGCGTTCAACCTCGTCCAGAAGCGCGGCAAGCGTCCGGCGGGCGCCCCGGACAAGAACCTGGCGCGCCCGGTGACGAAGGTCGGCGTGGTCGGCGCGGGTCTGATGGCCTCCCAGCTGGCCCTGCTCTTCCTGCGCCGCCTGGAGGTCCCGGTCGTCCTGACCGACATCGACCAGGAGCGCGTCGACAAGGGTGTGGGCTACGTCCACGCCGAGATCGACAAGCTGCTCGGCAAGGGCCGTATCAACCAGGACAAGGCCAACCGCCTCAAGGCGCTGGTCTCCGGTGTCCTGGACAAGGCCGAGGGCTTCGCGGACGCCGACTTCGTCATCGAGGCCGTCTTCGAGGAGATCGGCGTCAAGCAGCAGGTGTTCGCGGAGGTCGAGGCGGTCGCCCCGGCCCACGCGATCCTGGCGACCAACACCTCCTCGCTCTCCGTGACGGAGATGGCGTCGAAGCTGAAGCACCCCGAGCGGGTCGTCGGCTTCCACTTCTTCAACCCGGTGGCGATCCTGCCGCTGCTGGAGATCGTCCGCGGCGAGCAGACGGACGACGCCTCGCTGGCGACCGCCTTCGCGGTGGCCAAGAAGCTGAAGAAGACCGCGGTCCTGGTCAAGGACGCCCCGGCGTTCGTGGTCAACCGCATCCTGACCCGCTTCATGGGCGAGATCCAGAACGTCATCGACGAGGGCACCCCGGTCGAGGTGGCGGAGAAGGCGGTGGAGCCGCTGGGCCTGCCGATGTCCCCGCTGGTCCTGCTGGAGCTGGTCGGTCCGGCGATCGGCCTGCACGTCTCGGAGACCCTCAACAAGGCGTTCCCGGACCGCTTCAAGGTCTCCCCGAACCTCAAGGCGGTCGTCGAGGCCGGCAAGCGCGGCTTCTACACGTACGACTCCGGCCGGCCCGAGCTGGACCCGGAGGTCGCCGCGCTCCTGAAGCAGGGCGACACGGTCCTGACGGAGGAGCAGGTCCGCGCCCGCGTCCTGGACGCGGTGGCCCAGGAGATCGGCCTGATGCTCGACGAGGGCGTCGTCGCCGAGGCCCAGGACATCGACCTCTGCCTGATCACCGGCGCCGGCTGGCCCTTCCACCTGGGCGGCATCACGCCGTACCTGGACCGCGAGGGCGTCTCGGAACGTGTGAACGGCAAGCGGTTCCTGGAGCCGGGGGTCGCTTCGGTTCCGGCGTAGCCGTCCCGCACACCTGCGGCTGAAGAGGGCCTCCGCCGACGGCGGAGGCCCTCTTGTGCACCCGGCCGGAAGGCGCACTCCGCCTAGTGATTCCCTCCGTGGTACGGGGCCGTCGCCGTCCCGGCAGAGGTGTTCATGACGGTGAAGGGAACCTGGGTCACCGGTGACTCGCCACCGGAGGCGTCCACCGTGAAGACGTCGACAACGTGCATGCCCCCGCTCCAGGGCCGGCCCGAGTCCCACGACCAGCTGCCGTTCGGGGCGACCGCGGCACGTCCCAGCAGTACGCCGTTCTCCCGGAATCCCACCTGGGCGGCGCCCGTGGCGGACCCGGCGAACACCACCCGGAGGTCCATCACCTGCTCGTGGGCCATGGGTTCCAGTACCACTGGCGCGTACGGGCTCTCCCTCACCGTCGACAGCACGGCGTCCCGGCTCACAGGCGGCATCCCGGGAGCTGCCGGGACGGGCGCGGCCACGCCCACACCGTCCACCGCAGTGAAGTTCACCTCGATCCGCGCCGTCTGGAAGCCCGCCGGGGCCACCCCGTAGAGCTTCACCGGGTGCTCGCCCGCGCTCCAGGCCCTGCCCAGCTCCCAGGACCAGCTGCCGTCGGCGGCGACATCGGTTTGCCCCAGGTACTTGCCGTGCTCCCACACGACCACTCGGACGGCGCCCCTGGCGTAGCCCGTGAACCGTACGGCGTCTCGGCACACCTCCTCCTGCGGCACCGGCGCCGTCACCACGGGCGGCGGGAACTCATCCCCTCTCACCACGGAGGTGGCGGTGAGGTAGGAGGTGATGGCCGACCGGTCGCGGTCGGGTTCCTCGTAGCCGTTGCGGACGTGGCCGAGGCGCGGTGGGAGGCCGTCCGCGAGCAGGTTCAGGATGCCCATGAGGGCGGGTACGTTGCGCCGGGTGACCTGGGTGTGATCAGTGATGAACGGCGACTCGCTGTAGATGAAGTTGAAGTTCTCGTACCTCTGGAAGAGGCCCAGGAAGGGCTCCACCTGATCCGGGTACTGCTCGTCCTGGGGTGAGGAGAGGAGGTAGATGTTCGCGGTGCGGTTGGTCTCGGAGCGGACCAGGTCGGGCAGGATCGCATCCACGGCCCGCACGTTCTCCTCCGGCACCCCCTCC
Source organism: Streptomyces sp. JNUCC 63 (assembly GCF_054366325.1). NCBI lineage: Bacteria > Bacillati > Actinomycetota > Actinomycetes > Kitasatosporales > Streptomycetaceae > Streptomyces > Streptomyces sp. JNUCC 63. Next base: position 1,822,864 of record NZ_CM135963.1, read on the forward strand.
CCCAGCATGAAGGCGGCCACCCTGGGGTGGACCTTCCGCACATACGTCCCGATCATGAACTGCGGCACGATGGAGACGATGTTCCGGAAGCCGTAGCGCAGCCCGAAGTACAGTGCCGCGCTGCCGCCCTTGGAGCCGCCCCACACGGTGACCTCGTCCGGAGTGAGGGACAGGGCCTTCATGACGTTGAAGATCAGCGTGGCGACGGACTCCCCCAGCGTGAAGTCCATTTCCTTGCACAGGTAGTAACTGTTCATTCCGTGGAACCGGTCACGGATCCACAGGATGTTGGCCCGCACGTTGTCGAAGACTCCGTTCGACCAGCCGTAGTCGTCGGGGGCCGAGAAGTTGGCGAAGACGACGACCAGGTGCCGGTTGCCGTTCTTGGCATGGGCGAACCGGTACTCGACCGGAAACGTCCCCGAGGCTTCGATGCCGACAAGCAGTTGTCGACCGTTCGCGGGTGCTTTGGACATGTACGTGAATCCAGTCTCTGATGTGCTGCGAACTCGGGTGGGCTCAGCACCCGGTGGATGCCGCACCGGCCGAGACGTTCATGACGTGCGCGCCCGACCGCGCCACCGCGTGCTCGGAGACGGTGAACCGGACATCGGTGCGTGCGGACTGGTAGCCGTTCGCGTCCACGGAGAAGAGCCTGACCACGTGCGGGCCCACGCTCCATGGCTTGTCCCGGTCCCAGACCCAGCCACCGTCGGCGGCGACCGGGGAGGACGCCAGGTACCTGCCGTCCTCCCAGATGCTCACGCGCACGGCTCCGGGCGCATGCCCCGCGAAGTGAACGCCTTCGGGGCTCAGCGTCTCGTCCACCGCGGGCACGGTCACGACAGGTGGGGCGAACGAGTCCTGCACCACCGAGGTCGACTTCAGATAGGCGTCGATCTCCGACCTGTCGGCGTCGGGTTCCTCGTACCCGTGGCGGGTGAGGCCGATACGGGGGGCGATTCCCTCGACCAGCAGGTAGGCGATCCCGAGCAGGGGCGGCGTGTTGCGCTGGGTCACCTTCCCGTGGTCGCTGATGAACGGGGACTCGCTGAAGATGAAGTTGAAGTTGCGGTACCGCTGCAACAGCCCGAGGAAGGGCTCCACCTGGCTGCTGTACTGCTCGTCCTGCGGCGAGGACACCAGGTAGATGTGCGCGTCCGGGTTCGCACCCGACTCCAGCAGGCCGGGCAGGATCGCGTCGAGGACACCGACGTTGTCGTCCGGCATCGCCTCGCCCAGCATGTGCCGGCCGACGTCCGGATACACGTCGCGTACGAACGTGCCGACCCGCAGCTGCGGAACGCTGGCGACGATGTTGCGGAATCCGTACCTCAGGCCGAAGTACAGGGCCGCGCTCCCGCCTTTCGAGCTGCCCCAGAGGGTGACGTCGCCGGGTGTGAGTCCGAGGGACTTCACCACCTTCGCGATGAGCCCGATCACGGACCTCTCGACGGCGAAGTCCATGTCCTTGCACAGGTAGTAGGTGTTGCCGCCGTCGAACCGGTCACGGATCCAGAGAATGTTGGACCGGAGGTTGTCGAGGATGCCGGTGGCCCAGCCGTAGTCGTCCGGAGCGAAGAGGTTGGCGAAGACGACCATCAGGTGCCGGTTGCCGCTCCTCGCGTGGGAGAAGCGGTACTCGACGGGGTGGCCGCCGGAGGTGTCTATCCCCTGGATCACCTGGCGGCCCTTCGCGGGTGCTTTAGACATGCTGAGATTCCACTCTTTGGCGTTTGACCGGCCGACCGACCATGATGTCCTGATGCCTTGGACCACCCCCCGGCCCGAATCCGGCCACCGCGGACGCCCCGGGCGCAGGGCCATTGCCGCCGTGGCGGCGCTGCTGGGTCTCGCCACCGTGCTGACCGTGGTACAGACGTCCGGGCCGACCCGCTCCTTCGCCTCGGAGCAGACGCTCACCGTGGCGACCTGGAACATGTGCGGTGTGGAGCAGTGGAACTGCCGGGGAACCGGGAGCCGCGCCGCGAAGCAGGACGAGCTGGAAGGTCTCGTCGCCCGGTCCGGGACCCAGGTGGTCTTCCTGCAGGAGGCCTGCGCCGGTGACCTGGAGACGGTACGCGGAACCCTCGGCCGGACCTGGCACACGGAGTTCCGGCCCTACACCTGGCGCGACGCCTCGGGCCGCACCGGCGTCGTGCGCTGCGCCGAGCCCGGGCAGGGCGCCGCCGGTTTCGCGCTGCTCTCGTCGTACCGGCTGTCCGCCGTCACCGCGGTGGCCGCACAGCAGCCCTCCGTAGGACTGCGGCGTGGCATCCTCTGTGCCACGGTCGCAGCGCATGACGTCCGGGTGTGCACCGCCCACCTCAGCCCGCCGGGAAGCGACCGCGCCCACCCGGACTGGGAGTTGCGCGACGACCAGCTCAAGGCGCTGGCAGCCGCGGTGCCCGTACGGCGCACGGTCTACGGCGGTGATCTGAACGTGGATCCGCCGGGACCGCGCAACCCCGCCTCGTGGGTCTGGTCGGGCGGTCCCTACCGCACGCACCGGGAGTGCGACCAGGCGTCCGCGTCGTCCCGTTCCGGCCGGGCCACCCATGTCTCCGGGCACAAGCTGGACTACTTGTTCACCGGGCTGCCCCGCGTCCGGTGCGCAGTGCGTGACACCGGCGTGTCCGACCACTTCGCCCTGTTGCTCCGGGTGCGGACCGGCTGAAGATGCGCCGACGGGACACCCGTCCGGGCGTCTGCAGGTGCCGGGTGTGGTGGCCGCCTCCGGCTGCTTCACGGGCGCGGTCATCACTGCCGACGGCCGTTCGGGGCGGCCGGCTGTCGGGGCGGCCCTCCCGGGACATGGTCGACCGTCGTCGGCGTCACACGATCACGTCCTCGTGCGCCCGGCCGTCGCCCGACTGCGGCGGCGCGGACCGTCCGAACGGCTGCTGAAGCCGTGTGGCCGTCAACTGCGGTGTCCGGGAAGGAGTTGCGGACCGAGTCTGCCCGGCGGGTGCCTGCTGGCCGACCGGGGAGGGGCGGGGCGCCGGGCCCGGTTGGGTCGGCACCGCTCCCATCATCGTGCCGGCCCCGGCCCGGGGCTGCTGCGCAGTACGCCGTTGCGAGGTGAACCAGTTCTGGGCGTCCCACTGGAGCGGGGTGAGCGCGCGGCCCGCGTGCCGGGTGTCGACGGTGCCTACCGCCGGAGCGTGCGCGTCCTCGCGTGCGAGGTCGCCACCCGCGACCAGCATGCGGTCGGCGAGCCGCGCGGAGGCGTGCCCGTCGTCCAGGTCGCAGAACTCGCGCTGGAACCAGCGGTAGCGCTCGGCGTAGGCGTCCTGGATGCGGTCGATGTCGCGGATGGCGGTCACCAGGTCCTCGGAGGTGGACACGAGGGGTCCGGGCGCGCTGCGCTCGAAGTCGAAGTAGAAGCCGCGCAGGGTGTCACGGTAGTGGTCGAGATCGTAAGTGAAGAAGAGGATCGGGCGGCCGGTGTTGACGTAGTCGAACATCAGGGACGAGTAGTCCGTGATCATCACGTCGGTGATGAGGGAGAGATCCGCCATGTCCGGGTAGTCCGAGACGTCGAAGACGAAGCCGTCACCGGCCCCCGGCACCGGGTCCACCACGTTGGGGTGACGGCGGACCAGGAGCACGTGATCGGCGCCCAGCCGGGCGCGGGCGTCGGCGAGGTCGATGCGGAAGTCGAGTTTGTACTTGCCCGGTGCGTAGAACTGGTCGTCGCGCCAGGTGGGGGCGTACATCACGATGCGCTTGTTTCGGGGCAGCCCGATGCGCCGGCGGATCCACTGCTCGCGCTGTTCCATGCCGGAGCGGCGCAGGATGTCGTTGCGCGGGTAGCCGGACTCGACCATCTCGCCCGCGAAGCCGAAGGCGCGCTTGAGGATCGGGGTGGAGAAGCTGTTGGGCGAGACCAGCATGTCCCAGTTCTGCACCTCCTTCTCGACCCGTTCCAGGTAGCGCTGGTCGGCGAAGTGGATGGCCTCGATGTCGTGGCCGATCTTCTTCAGCGGTGTGCCGTGCCAGGTCTGCACGACCACCTGACCCTCGCGCTTGACGAACCAGTCCGGGAGGTGGTTGTTGACAACGATGTACCGGCTGGTGGCCAGCGCCTCGTACCACTCGGGGGACCACATGCGGACGGCGGTGACGCTCGAGGGGAGCGGAACCTGGTCGTCGCGCACGACCCACAGGTGGTCGAGGTGGACGCCGCGCCGGAGCAATTCCTCGTGCAGAGCTCGGGGACTGTCGGAGTACTGGGTGCCCTTGAAGGTGTCGAAGAGCACCGCGGGGCGCACCGCTGTGCGCCGGGCCGCCGGATAGGCCTTGGTGCGCAGCAGTTTCTGGCGGTACGGGCCGCGGGCGTGGTCAGGCATGGCGGAGTGGACGAGCAGGCTCAGACGGTCGTAGGCCTCCGCCTGGAGTTCGTAGCGGCGCTCGTTCTCCTCGTACTCCTGCGGGAACGCGGCCACGAGATCCTGTTCGATCTTCACCATCAGGTCTTCGAGCCGGTCCTCGCGGGCCACCGCGGAGAGGTTCTGGCGACGCAGGAAGAAGTCCCAGCGGCCGGCCGCGAGCGGGATGTCGCCAGCCAGGGTCCGCATCGCGGCCGGGGTCAGCACGCAGCGGAAGTTCCTGCCGTCCCAGACGAGGGGGACGTCGCGTTCGGCGCCGTGCGCCCGCGAGCGTACGACCATGTGGGCGGACCGGTACTCGGCCTCGGAGAGCCGGTCCGTGGCCGCGTACCGGCCGTGGATCTCCAGCGAGCCGTCCTCACGCCAGGCGAAGCCGGTCGCCGTCGGCAGGGTCGCGCGCTCGAACAGGACCAGATAGCCGGAGCCGTTACGGTGCACGACGACCTCGCGGTCGCTCTCACGGGTCTGCAGCGAGGCGGGCATGCGGTAGTGCCCGTCGGCCGTGTCCTCGGCCATGACCGGGTAGATCGTCATCTTCCGGCCCTCGACATGGAAGGTGGTCTTCCAGCCGTTGCTGCCCATGCTCCAGGACTGCGGGATCTCCGCCTCGCCCTGGGCGTCGGTCCGGAATCCCGGGACGAGGGCGCGCAGCGGCAGCCGGGTGGTGAAGGTGCACCAGCCTTCGCCGCCGGGAGTGAAGCGCACCCAGGCGTCGTGGCGCCCGGCACCGCCCATGTTGGTGATCCGGAACTTGCCCCATTCGGGCACGGTGGGGCCGAGGTAGACGCCGCGCAGTTCGAGCTGTTCACCGACGACGCGGTGTCCGGTGATCCGGCAGCGCACGATCTCCACGCGCAGCTTGAGCTTGCCCTGCACGAACAGTGGCAGGATGCGCGTGTTGCGGTCGACGTACCGGTACGGCGGGTTGGCTGCGCTGCCCGCGGCGCCCCGGTCGATGCCCCGGTAGCGGAACAGCCCGCGGCTGAGGACACCGGCGGCGACGTCCCACGTGCCCTCGACCCACTTGTCCTTCTGCTTCAGGCGGCTCGTGTCGAAGCGTGCCTCGAAGCCGGCCCAGTCGTAGCAGTAACGGTTCTGCTGCGACTGTTCGGTGGCCTGCGGGGCGTAGGTGGTCTTCGCCGGGGCAACGAGCGTCCGCCCCTGCTTCTTGTTGCGCAGCGCGATCGCCTTCACCGACATGTGCTTCTTGTGCACGTTGATGAAACGGATGTACGCCGTGCCGGTGAGCGTCAGCAGGTCGGAGTCGGCGTCCCAACTGGTCCCGGTGAGCGAACCGTGCAGGGACAATTCCTTGTCGAGGCGGTACGCCTTCTTGTCCAGACCCACCTCCCGGTCCCCGAGGTAGGGGTACTTCAGGTAGCGGTGGAAGCGACGGTGTACGGGCATGGGACCGCCGCGCCGCTCGAACTCGATGACTTCGAGAAGCTCGGCCAGCCGCCCCGCCCGTACCAGGTGCCACTTGACCCGGGCGTCCGCGGGCAGTTCGTCGATGATGGTGAGGTCGGCCTCGTCGAGGAACTCGTTGGCCCACTGCATGAAGGCCTCGCGGTACTCCTCGCCGGCGTCCGGCAGCACCTTCAGGTGGAGCATCAGGTCGGACTTCAGGCAGGCGAGGTCGTACTTGCGCTTGCTCTCCTCGTGCCGGCCCGAGCGCGGATCGGCGAGGAAGCGGCTGACCGACTGCACCGCCGCGACCCGGTCGCGCAGGTTGGACAGTTCGGTGTGGCGCTGCGTGATCGAAGGAGCCGCCCCTCCTTCCCGGCGCCGCCAGAAGTAGACGATGTCGGTGATGACGTCGACCTTCTCGGCCCGGAAGTGGGCGAACATGTTGACCCAGGAGTCCTCATACAGGACGCCCTCGGGAAACTCGATGGAGTGGTAGTCCCAGAAGGACCGCCGGAACAATTTGTTCCAGACGGTGCGGTCGTATATCAGCGCCTCGAACTTGGTGATGTGGGTGCCGCGCCGGTTCTTCTGCATCGGGCCCTTGTGCAGCGGGGACTGCCACTTCTTCGTGGAGTTCATCATCTGCACGTTGCCGGAGACGAAGTCCGAGCCGGACTCCGTCAGGGTGCGCACCAGCAGTTCGTAGGCGTACTCGGGGATGACGTCGTCGCCGTCGACGAAGGCGAGGAACTCGCCCTTGGGGTGCATCGCGCGCAGGCCGGTGTTGCGGGCGTGGCCGGGGCCGTGCGGCTCCTGGCGGATGAGCCGGAAGCGCGGGTCACGAGCGCAGAAGTCTTCAGCGATCCCGGTGGACCTGTCAGTGGAGCCGTCGTCGACGAGGATCACCTCGAAGTCGCGGAACGACTGGCGCGCTATCGACTCCAGGCACTCGGCGAGGTAGACCTCCACGTCCTGAAACGGGACGACAACGCTCAGACGCGGATGGTCCGCCAACTCGTACTCCTACCAACGCACTTCGCCCACCAGACGGCACACCACTCCACAGTGGACGCCCACCCCCTGCTCGGCATGTCCGGCCGGCCCCCTGGCCGCTTGGGACATCGCACGATTCCGTAACCTCCGGTAAAGGCCCCCCTCAACCGTCGATCACAGGTTCGACATCTTAGGTGAATCTTAAGCAAGGTCAAGAGAGATCAACACGCGCACCGATGAACCACCCCCCAGGTCGCCCACCCGCAAGACCTGCAGGTCGAGTTGCCTATAGTTCTCCCACTGCATTGACCACGCAGTGGGCCGGCCTCCCCCCACCCGGGCCCTGCCACTCCGCCGGCGCGGAGCCCGTAAGGAGAGGAACCGAACACGATGTCGAACACGACGGAGGCCCGGCGTGCCCCGGAGGCACCGGCCGGCGGGCACCCCCCGCGCACCAGGAGACGCTGGGGACGCATCGTGCTGTTGACGCTGCTGGTGCTGGTGCTGGCCACAGGAGGCGTCGGCTACTGGCTCTACAGTGGCCTCGACGGCAACATCAAGGGCGTCGACATCGACAAGGCCATCGGCGACGACCGACCCGAGAAGCTGCCCACCTCCGGGCAGAACGTGCTGATCCTGGGCTCCGACTCGCGGGCCGGGGCCAACGCGGCGCTGGACACCGGAAAGGTCTCCGGCGCCCGCTCCGACACCGCACTGGTGATGCACATACCCGAGGGCCGTACCAAGGCCGTCGCCATCAGCATCCCCCGCGACACCCTGGTCACCCGACCCGAGTGCACGAAGTCCGACGGCACCACGGTGGCGTCGGCGAACCGCGTGATGTTCAACTCCATCTACGCCCAGGTCGGCCCGGCCTGCGTGGTGAAGACCGTGGAGCAGATCTCCGGCATCCGCATGGACCACTACGTGGAGATAGACTTCGCCGGCTTCAAGGGGCTGGTGGACGCCATCGGCGGGGTCACCGTCACCGTGCAGCAGGACATCCACGACAAGTCCAGCGGCCTGAACCTGACCGCCGGCACACACCGTCTGGACGGCACCCAGTCCCTGCAGTTCGTCCGCACCCGGCACGGCGTCGGCGACGGCAGCGACCTCGGACGCATCAGCCTCCAGCAGCAGTTCATGCTGAACATGCTGAGTGAGATCAAGAAGCAGGACCTTCTGGGCAGTCCCACCAAGGCGTACAAGATCGCCGACGAACTCACCGCGGCCCTCACCACCGACTCCGGACTCGCCTCGCTCACCAAGCTGGCGGAGTTCGGGCGCAGTCTGAACGGAGTCGACCCCTCCAGCATGGAGACGATCATGCTGCCGGTGCAGTACGACAAGGTCGACCCCAACCGCGTCGTGGCCGCGGAGCCCCAGGCGACGCAACTGTGGAAGGCGGTCCGTGCCGACTCCGCCATCCCCGAGTCCGCCAAGAAGTCCCCGGCGACCGGCGGTTGACCCTCACAGCGGGGCCGCCCGCGTCCGACGGGCGGCCCCCGCGCGGAGGGGGAATGTCAGAGCCGGTGCCAGCGGGTGAGGGTGAATCCGGCGCCGGCCTCCTGGCGTGCCACCTTCGGCACGCCGTCGGGGCCGATCAGCGCCATGACCACCCGTCCGCGCCCGTCTTGCGCCAGGGCGGGCACCCCTTGGCAGACCTCCGCCAGGTCGTACCACCAGAAGCCGTCCGCCTCCTTCTCGGTGGCGCCCAAGCCGAGCACCGCGGAGCCCTGCGGGTCGCGGTGGGCCAGGAGGACCCAGTCGTCGCCGTCCAGCGAGGTGCGCAGCGTCGCGTACGGCCCCTCGGTCGCGGATCCGTTCAGCGCGACGGGCGAGCCGCCCGCCCGCCAGGCCGCGGTGCCACCGGAGACGGCGTCCGCCCAGAGGAAGGTGGGCCGGTCCGGGCCGGTCTCCAGCGCGGCGACCGTGCCCGGGACCGGGCCCAGCGAGAAGCCCCGTGGGCCCGTGAAGTCACCGCCGGGCTCCAGTTGGCGCCAGACGAGCACTCCCGTCTCGGCCGCGGCACAGATCTCGATCCGGCCATTGGCGAGGGCCACCGGGGCGGGAAGCGCGTCGACACCGGCGCCCCGCAAGTCCTCCCAGGCCCTCCACTTGCCGTTCGGGGCCTCGCGACGCAGCATCAGGCCGCCCTGGGCACCGCGGACGAAGACATGGACGGCGCCGTCCGGCGCGATCGCGCCCACCGGCGGCCCCAGTCGCGCGCCCTGTCCCCGGTCCTGGTGGGGGTTGCCCAGCGAGCGCCAGTCGGTGAAGGCGAGTCCCGTCTGGTACTGGATGGCATGGACGACGTCGATGGTGCGCGAGCCGTCCGCGCCGATACGCTCCCTGCGGCCGAGGAAGTGCACATAGGTGTCGGCGCCCTGCACGACCGTCACGTGAGTCAGCCCGGCTGCGGCCACGAAGTGCGGTCCACTCCACTCGGGACCGCCGGCGACGGTTTCCGTCCACCGCAACAGCCCGCCGTCGGTGGGGGCGTAGAGACTGAGCCGGCCGTCCTTGCCGAGGGTGAGCCAGGTCCCGTGGGCGGCCCCGGACGCGACCCGTCCCCGCCCGGCAACGGCGGGCCCGTCCTCGGGAGCGGCTCTCGCGGGTTCTGCCGGCCTTCTCCGCATGGCCTGGTGCACCTTCCTGCAGCCCTCCGTATCACGGATACGGGAACCCTGAAACTCGGAACATCATAAGCGGTTCGTTCACCAGTTCCCCGGGCGCTGCTCGTACACCTACATGGACGGCACCTGGCCAACCGCTGTTTCCGCCGGCTCGGGCCGACCGCAGCGCTGTCTCGGGCGGCTGAGCACCGGCGCCCGTCTCGGCGGGAGGGAGCTCGCGCCCGGGGTCCCGGTGGAGGCAGCGGCGACGGCGGTCCCGGTGCCGCCGTCGCCGCTGTCCGCTCGTGCGCGGTGCCGTCCCCCCGGTCACAGCCCCTCGGCCAGGTGCCCGGGTGCCTTCAGAGGCGCTTGGCGTTGCGCAGCAGCTGGGCGTAGAAGCCGTTGCCGTCGAGGCGGGAGGTGCCGCCCTTGTCGCCGATGGTGGGGCCGTTGACCTCCTTGCGGCTGGAGATGAATACCTTGTGCCCCTCCGTGTCCGGTCCCAGGTACAGGGCGACGTGGTCGAGGCGGTTGCCGGTGTGGTGGTCCATCTTGAAGAACACCAGGTCGCCGGGTTGCAGCACGTCGATGTTCTTGGGCCGCTCGTACCAGGGGGCGGGCCCCGACAGCGGAATGATCTCGGCACCCAGGTCGGAGCGGCCCATGCCGTTCGCGGTGCGCGGCAGCCCGTCGCCGACCTTGTCGGTGGCCATCAGCGGGTAGCGGGCGCGGTAGCCGAAGACGGTCCGGATGAAGCCGGAGCAGTCCATGGCGCGGTAGCGGGCCTGCTCCGGCTGCATGGTGGTGCCGTCGCGGAAGGTGTACGGAATGCCGAGGTAGTCGAAGAAGTCGGACTGCTCCAGCAGCGGGGTGCCCCGGTGCTTGCTCAGGTCCTCGTTGACCGGGCCGAAGAGGGCGTCGCCCGCGTACTGGATGCCCTCGTCGTCCTTCTTGACCGGCGCGCCCTCGATGTACTGGAAGGCGAACGCGAAGATGTCGTCCTCCTCGCTGCCGAAGTACTGCTTGAACCAGTCCTTGAACCACTTCTCCTTCTCGGCGCCCTGCTGCCACGGTTCGGGCATCAGCCGCACCCAGTCCTCGGTCACGATCCGGGACTTGGTGTTGGCGGGCTCGGTGAAGGTGCGGCTCGGTCCGCGCAGGGTCGCCGTGCGGGCCCCGTCGGTGAAGGTGGCCAGCACGGTGCCGCTGCCGGTGCGCAGCACGGAGCGGTCGGGGTTCTTCAGCCGTTCCCAGACCCGCGCGCCGCTGTCGCTGCCGGCCGCGTCCAGCGCGCTGTCGGTGACCGTCTGCACCGACGGGGCCTTCGCCTCCTGGTCCTTGCGCAGTTCGACAGTCAGGTAGGCGCTGCCGCCGAGCAGCGCGAGCACGGTCACGGCGTGCAGGACAGGACGTTTCTTCTTCGCACTCATGAGGTCGGCTCCGAGGAGGGTCAGGCGGCGGGCATGACGCCGAGGAGGATCCCGGCGGTGAGGACGACGTAGGCCATCAGGGTCACGGAGCCCGTGGCGAGCAGCGTCGGGCCCTTGGGCTGGCGGACCAGCTGGTAGGCGATCAGGCCGGGGACGATGAAACCGAGGGTCTGGTTGGCGTACATCAGCGGGAATTCGAGCGAGAGCACGATCATCACCGTGGCCTGGAGGATCACGCCGGTGAGCACGACGGCGGCGAACAGCCGCTTGCCGTAGAGGATCACGTATCGCTGCAGCAGCAGCGTGCCCAGGTAGGTGAGGACGGTGACCCCGACGACCATGGCGGCCCGCTGGAGGTCCTCGACGAGGGTGAGCGCCAGCCAGCCCGGGGTGATCATGCCGCCGGGTGACAGGTTGGTCGTGAGGTAGCAGACCAGCGAGAAGAGCAGGCCCAGGGCGATGCCGATGGCGGCGATCTCTGGGGTGAGGACGGAGGGGATCAACGCTGTTCTCCTGGACTGTGCCACTGCTGGTCGTCGGCGGGCGGTGGGGGCGGAACGCGGGGTTCGAACAGGCCGCGTGGGCGCTGCTGCTGGTGCTGCGGGGGTTGCTGGTCCGATGAGCCCTGCAGGGCCTGTAGCGCCTGAGAGGTATGTCGGACCTGCGCGGCTTGCGGGGCCTGCGGTGTTTCCGCGGGTCGGTTCCAGTCGGCGGGCTGTCGGGGGCCGCCCGGCATCTGCGGGCCCGGAGGCTCGGCTCCGGGCTGCGGGGGCGGGGGCCCTGCCGCCACCCGCGGGTGCGGATGCTCGGCGGCTGGTTGCCGGGGGATGTGGACCTGCGGGATCGGCTGGGTCGAGTACCGCGACTCGTACGCCTCCGAGTAGTGCTGGTACGGGTCGATGCGCGGCGCGTACAGGGCCAGGGTGTCGGCCGGGTGCGGCGTTGCGGCGCCGAAGGCGGCCGGGACGGGCTGGGCCTCGGGGGCGGCGCCCGGCTCCTGGGGCTCGGGACCGTCCGCCGGGTTCCCGGCGGGGACGGCGGTGTCGTCGGCCGGGAGTTCCGCGAGGTGTTCCAGGAGGATTTCGCCCTGGCCGTGGATGTTGCCGATGGCGACGAGAGAGGAGTCGGGGCCCAGCCGGTCGAGCAGCGCGGCCATGAACTCCTCGGGGTCACGCCGGTCGCCGCCGAGGTCGACGGCGCGGGAGCGGAACTCGGCGGGGATGGCGTCGATCGCGGACTTCGCCGGGTGGCCGATCACGAACACGTGCTCGGGGTCGAGGTCGGGGATGATCTCGCCCATCTGGCCGTTGCGTTCGACGCGGTCGGGTCGGCAGTTGATGACCACGCTGAGCGGGCGGTGGATCGCGCCGAGGTCGAGCAGCTGGTTGATGTTCATCAGCGTCGACTCGGGGTCGTTGGCCGCGAACACGTTGGCGAAGCGCAGCCGCTTGCCGTCGTCGGTGCGGTAGCGCTCGACCGACAGCACGCCCGGGTCCGGCGGGGCGTCGTACATGCCCTGCAGGGCCGTCCTGCGTTCCACGCCGAGGAGTTCGGCCACCGCGAGGGCGATGGCCACGTTCTCCTTGAAGGTGAACCAGCTGAAGCCGCGCAGCTCCTCGTCGGTGACCGTCTCGGGGTCCGCGTAGATCAGCTCGCAGTTCCGGGCGTCCGCCTCCTCCTGCAGGATGTGGAAGCGTTCCTTCTCGGCGGTGACGCAGATGCCGTTCTCCGGCATCGAGCGGCACAGCGACCGGGCCACGTCGTCGAGGGTGGGCCCCATCTCGGCGAGGTGGTCCTCGCGTACGTTGCACAGCACGCCGATGGTGGAACGGATCAGCTTGGACTGGTTGATCTCCTGGAGCGCGGGCATCACGGCCATGCACTCGATGACCAGCGCGTGCGGCCGGTAGGCGGCGGCGCGCCGGACGATGCCGATCTGCTCGACGACGTTGGCGATGCCGAACTTGCGGTAGACGGGTTCCTCGGTGGCGTCCGGGTGGATGAACCGGGCGGCGGTGCCGGTGGTCTTGGCGACCGTGGTCAGCTCGCCGCCGCGCAGGGCGCCCGCGCAGAGCCGGGTGATGGAGGACTTGCCCCGAATGCCGTTGACGAGGACACGGGTGGGGATCTGCTCGAGGTTGGCGTAGTGCCGCCGCTGTTCGACGACCCCGGCGACGAGCAGGATCGCGGCGCAGACCACCAGCACGGTGTACAGGAAGAGCACGGTGGTTCAGTTCCTTCCGGCGAGCGACTTCGTACCGTCGCGCTTGCGCCGCTCCGACAGCTGCTGGCGGATGAGTTCCAGGCTGCGCATGACGGCGCCGACCTCGTCGTGGTTGCGGGGGTACAGGACGGTACGACGGTCCCCGCCGGCGAGGTCCTCGGCCTGCTGGGCGAGGGCGCGCAGCGGGCGGGCGACCACGATGTACAGCCAGCCGAGACAGGCCGCGGCCGCGGTGACACCGAGCAGTCCGGCGAGGACGGTGCGGTTCTGCAGGCTGTACTCGGGGATGGCGAGCCCGGAGGCGGGCTGCCAGCTCACCACGGTCCAGCCGAGCGGCTTGGTGGCGCCACCGCCGACGAAGGGTGCGGCGGCGGCGATCTGGATGTCGCTGCCGTTGCGGTAGAGGACGCCGGAGGGCCGGGGGTTCATGCCGACCTTCTGGTTGGTGCCCTGGACGAGTTCGCCGAGGCGGCGGTGGGGCAGATCCTCGAAGGCGAAGTAGCCCTTGCTGCCGCCGATGGTGCGCTGCTCGGCGTCGACGACGCGGACTTCGCCGAGACCGGGCCGCTTGAGCAGCGAGTTGATGAAGTCGATCCGGAACTCACCCACGACGGCGGCGCCCTTGCGGCCCGAGAGCTCCGCGGTGCCGACGACGACGGGCTTCCTGCCCCGGTCGTCGAGGACGCGCAGCAGTTCGGTGGAGGGCCCTTCGCCCGGCTTGACGTGGGGCTTGGCCCCGGCGTGGGCCAGGACGGTGCCCTGGGCGTCGAGCACGTACAGCGAGTCGTAGCGTGCGTGTTCGGCGCGGGTGCGCCGCAGGACCTCGGTCATCCGGGACGGCTCGGTGGTCTCACTGACGAGAGAGGCCACCGAGGCCAGGTCGGCGTGGCCCTCGTTGAGGGCGCGGCGCACCCGGTCGCTGAGGGTGTCGGTGCGTTCGCGCTGGTCGTTGACCATCTGCTGCGGTACGACGACGGAGGTGCCGGCGCGGTTGATCAGCAGCATGAGCGGGCCGCACCACAGCAGCAGCAGGACGCCCGCGGCGGCGACGATGGTCCGGCCGCGGATGCGGCCGCGCGGAGGGCTGCCCGCAGCGGCGGACACCGACGGGTCGGACGAGCCGTTGGGGTCGAGGAGCTGGTGGCGCAGTCGTTCGAGGGCGTGGCCGATGCGGGCGGCCTCGCCGAAGCGGGGCACGGTGACCGGGCGGGCGAGGTCGCCCCGGGTGAGACGGCGGCTCTCCAGGAACAGCCGGATCAGCGGGCGCTGCACGGTGCCGATCAACAAGGCGATGGTGAGGCCGCCGATGATCAGCAGGGCGCCCGCGGCGAGCAGGCCGTAGACCGGGGGGGCGGTACTGGTGGGGTCCTCGGCGACCTGGACCATGGCCACGACGGTGAGGCCGAGGCCAGTGGCGACGGTCGGCTCGCCGGGTTCGGGGCCGGCCAGGGTGGCGTACCCGGCGACGGAGCGGTCACCGAGGTAGCGGTCGCCGATGAGGCTGCCGCTGACACCGAGGAATCCGCCGGAGCCGGGTTCCTTGGACTTGATGGGGTTCTGGCGGGCCTTGAGGGCGGCGGTCTTGCCGAACGCCTTCATTTCCTTGAGCGTTTTGGCCGCTTCCTCCCGCTGGAAGTCGCTGACCACCTGTTCCGGTGCCGGAATACCGTCGCTGCTGAGGACCTGGCCCTCGTGGTCGACGACCGCGAGGGCGCGGGCACGGCCGAGGCTGATACCCGGAACCTTGAGGCTGCTGGAAGCCACGAGGAGCTGCTGGGGTTGGCCCTCCCAGCTCAGCAGGCCGAAGGAGAGCAGCCGGACCTCACCGTTCTGGAGGCGCACCATGCGCGGGGCAAGGCCGTCCTTCTCCTTGAGCTTGCCGCGGTCAATGGCGGTGAGGGGCACGTTCTCCCCTCGGGCGGCCAGCAGTCTGCCGGACTTGATCTCGACGACGGCGGTGCCCATCCACTTCTGGTAGACGTTACCGATCTTGTCGAGGACGGCGTCCGGGGACACCGGTGCGGAGGCGTTGAAAAGGGCGGCGGTACGGGTCAGGTCGATGACGCTCTCGTCGACGGAGGCACGCAGCGCGATGGCACCGTCCTCCGCGAAGTGCTGCTGAGAGGTGAGCACGGCCTTGGGCACGGAGTCGTTGCCGACCCGGCCGAGAGTGAGGGCGGTGACTCCCGCCAACGCGAGGAGCAAGGCCGACAAAACCGCGATAGGCGGGCGTATGCCACCCAACAGGGACATGTCGGCTCGTCGGCGGACCTTGTGCCGCCGCTTCTTGAACGAAGCGGCCAACGAGGGGCTCCTCTCTCAAACACCTGGGTACACCCGGGGTTGCCTGAACCTTGACGGGCGCCGACACGCGAGCGCCCGTACGGATGGTCGGCGGACCATCACACGATCCGCGAATGTGTGACCTACCATCCCAGTAAAAAGGTTGTACGTGTTGAGCAAAGATGCTTGCGTGATGTACGCGACACACTCTGCTGTTGCGACATTACGGAACTCACGGGAAGTGTGAACTCGCGGGTAGCCCGCGCTACTCGGACAGGGGTTCCAGCGGTCGCAGCCCGTCGCCGGCGGCGCCGCGGTTGAGCATCGTGCCCTCGGTGCGCTGGAAGGCGAGCCGGTAACGGGAGCGCTGCTGATCGGTGAGCGCCTTGTTCTCGCGCAGAGCGGCCGCGATGTCGACCAGGCGATGGTCCGTCACCGCACCCTTGGGCAGCTTGCCCGATTCGTCCGGGTCCGGCGGAATGTCGACGAACGTGGGTACGTAGCGGGCCTGGACGTCCCAGGAGTCTCCGCGCTTGCTGAACTCGAACCAGCCGATGGCGCCCTCCTCGGTCAGCCCGTTCGGCACATCGTGCCGGGCGACCTGGTTGCCGAGGCTGTAGGCGATCCAGGTGCCGTTGACCTTCTCCATCGGCTGTACGACATGGGGGTGATGGCCGATGATCAGGTCGATCCCGGTCTCCTTGGCGAGCCTGCGCCCCAGGTAGAGCTGCGAGCCACTGGGCGTCGACCAGTTCTCACGGCCCCAGTGGATGCTGAGAATCACCACGTCGGCGCCCGCGGCACGAGCCCGCTTCTCGGCCGCGGAGATGGCCTTGATGTCGGACAGGTTCGCCAGCCACTCCTTGCCCTTCGGCCGCTCGTTGCCGTTGAACCCGACCGTGTAGGCGAGGTGGGCGACCTTGGCCCCCTTCACGTCCATGATCAGCGGCTTGGCCGCCTCCGCCGCGCTGCGGGCCGAGCCGGTGTGCTTCACGCCCGCCTTGTCCAGCACGTTCAGCGTGTTGAAGACGCCCTCCACCCCGTGGTCGAGGGTGTGGTTCGAGGCGGTCGAGCAGGCGTCGTAGCCGATGTTCTTGATCGTGGTGGCGATCTGCGGGGGCACCCGGAAGGCCGGGTAGCTCTCGAACGGCCCCTCGGGCTTGCCGGCGACCGGCTCGAAGTGGCAGATGGCCAGGTCCGCCTTGCTGATCACCGGCTTGACCCCGGCCATCAGCAGATCGAAGTCGAGGCCCTTCTCCCCCTTGCCGGTCACCTCCGCGTCCTTGCGGCCCTGCTCGGTGAGCTGGGGGTGGATGAGGATGTCGCCCGCCGCGGCGACGGTGAAGGCGGGACCACCGCCCGAAGCGGCCTTCGTGCCCGGGTCATTCGGGTCGTCCGAGCCGAACGGGCCGCAGGCGGCGGCTCCGGCGAGCAGGGCGCACAGAGCCAGGCGAGCCGTCAGCGGTCGACGGAATCGGCGGTAGGGGCGTCTCGTCACTCGTATATCTTTATACAATCATGACGGCGAACCGGACCAAGACGGTAACGATTGCAACAACCTTCCTGGTGCTCGCGGCCATTCTGATCGGTTGGGTCGCCCTGGCGGGCCGCTCCGACCCGACCTCGCCGCAGCGGAAGGGTCCGGGGTACGAGACCGACGACGCCGTGGACCTGGTGGCCCGGGTGGACGCCTTCACGGCAGGCTTCCGCGACCGCAGGTCCTACCAGCCGCCGACCCGCGTGGACCGTGACACCGTGGCGCAGGGCGTGCTGCTGTTTCTCGACGGCCGTCACCAGCAGGCACAACAGCGGCTCGCGACTGTGGACTTCGAGATCCGCACGCTGGTCGACCGGGGCACCGGGCGTCGGTTCGCCGAGGTCTTCGACCGCAGCGAGGACGGTAGCGCACCGCGCGGCTGGGGACGCGTCTACCTCCCGCTCGACAGCCCCGCCCGCTGGTCGGTCCAGGTACCGCACCCGATCGCCGACCAGGCGACGGAACGACTCGGCGCACACGTTCTCCTGAGTTCGCACGGCGGCGTGATGATCATCGCAGGCGCACATCGCAATGCGGGGCGCGGGGACTCGGCCGATATGGCGCACCGCAGGGACTCGGTCTTCGACGCCGTCTGCGCCCGGCTGGCGGAACGTGGCTTCCCGGGCCTTCAGATCCATGGCTTCGCCGCCGATTCCGCCCCGGACTACGACGTGATCGCTTCCACCGGCCGGGGCCGGATCGCGCTCGCGGAGGGCCGCACCCTCGCCAACGCGCTGCGCGACCAAGGGTTCTCGGTGTGCCGGGCCTGGGTCCGCAACTGTCCGCTGGAGGGTCGAACGAATGTGCAGGGCCGCAAAGCCGCGGCACAGCACGTACCTTTCCTGCACGTGGAGTTCGGTATCGGGCCGCGTACCGACGAGCAGCTCACGGCCCGCGTCGTGGAGGCGGTGGGCCGGCTCACCACGGACTGGGCCCGCGCCTGATCCCGACCGGAAGGACCCCCCGGATGCCGGCCCCGCCGCCCACCCCGGAACACGACCCGGGCCCTGCCCCCACCTTGCTGATCGTCGACGGGGCCAAT
The DNA here is from genome assembly GCF_054366325.1 of Streptomyces sp. JNUCC 63. Lineage (NCBI taxonomy): Bacteria > Bacillati > Actinomycetota > Actinomycetes > Kitasatosporales > Streptomycetaceae > Streptomyces > Streptomyces sp. JNUCC 63. The sequence goes on from NZ_CM135963.1 coordinate 1,840,786, forward strand.
GTCGTCGGCTCCGTCCCCGACGGCTGGTGGCGCGACCGGCGAGGCGCCGCCGAGCGCCTGCGCGACCGGCTCGCCGGGTACGTGGCCGGTGGCGTCCCTGGCGTGACGGGCCCACTGGAGATCGTACTGGTCCTGGAAGGGGCCGCGCGGGGCGTGCCGTCCGTGCCCGGTGTACGGGTCGAGGAGGCCCCCGGCAGCGGCGACGACCACATCGTCCGGCTGGCCACCGCCGCGGTGGACCGGGTCCGGGTGGTCGTCACCGCCGACCGCGAACTGCGCCGCCGGGTCACCGAGGCGGGCGCCGGCACGGTGGGACCACGCGTGGTGTACGGCCCCGGCCAGGGGTCTGGTCCCGGCTCCCGTCCCGGTTCCGGCGGCCAGGGCGCCTCCGGCCAGGGGCGGTGATCCCGGGCCGGACTCCGGACCGGGAGAAGCCCGGGTCGGGTCCGGGTCCCGCCCGAGCCGGCCCAGGACCCGGTCCGGGAACAGCCCGAGGAAGAGCCCAGAGCCCGGCCCGAGGCCCCACCCGACGACAACCCAGAGCTCGGCCCAAGGCCCCACCCAACGACAGCCCAGAGCCCAGGCCCGAAGTCCGACCCGAGGACAGCCCAGGGCACGACCCGCGGACAGCCCAGGGCACGGCCCGAGGCCCGCCCCGGGGCCCGGCCTGGGTCCGGTCGCCGGGGCGGTCGGCGGGGCGGTCGGCGGTGTGCCGGGCTCGCAGCCGGCCTCGCGCGTCAGCTCAGCGCGGCCTGGTACAGCGACACACAGGCACTGGCGACCAGCACCCCCAGGACAATCTTCTTGAAGCGCGCCGAATCCGTACGGGCGAAGACGCGGTCCCCGCACCACCAGCCCACCAGCAGGCCGGGGAGCCCCGCGCCGGCCAGCAGCAGACTGTCCGCGGTCAGCCGGCCGACGGCGAAGAATCCCGCGAGGGCCAGGACGTTCTGTACGCAGAACGTGGCCTGGAGCGTCGCCCGGAACTCACGGGGCGCCAGCCCCATGGCCTGGAAGGCGGCGACCAGCGGCGGCCCGTTCATCCCGGTCGAGGTCAGCAGCGCCCCGCTGGCGAACCCCGCGGCGGCCGTGGGACCCGTCCCGCGCCGGAAGGTCATGCCACGGCCGATCAGGACGGCGAACACCAGCACGGCACAGGCAATGAGGACGGACAGCGCACCCGCGCTGAGCGCCGTCACCGCGAGCAGCCCGAGCGGCATGCCCACGAGGCCCGCTCCGCTCACCAGGCTCGCGGTGCGCACGTTGACGTGGTCCCTCTGGTGGACGCAGACCGTCAGCGAGAGCACCAGGCCCAGCGAGGTGACCACGACGATGGCGTTCTGGGGGCTGGTCAGCAGGGCCAGCAGCGGCACGGCCACCAGCGCGAACCCGAAGCCGCTCAACGCCTGCGCGAACGACGCCAGCGCGATGATCAGCGCCACCTCGGTGATCAAGGTCGCCGTCACGTGCACCCTCCCCGGCCCACTGCCGCCGGGGTGGCCCGTCCGTCCCCGTACCTCCCTCGCACATTACCGGCCGGGCGAACGCCGGCCACCCCAAGGGGTGCCCCTCGACCACCACGGGCCCTGGCCCTAGCCCTGGCCCTAGCCCTGGCCCTGGCCCTGGGGCTGGGGCTGGGGCTGGGCCTTGTCCTGGGCGAGCCTGCTGTGCGTGCGGCCGTAGAAGAAGTAGACCACGAAGCCGATCACCATCCAGATGCCGAAGCGGATCCAGGTCTCGGCGGGCAGGTTCACCATCAGCCACAGGGAGGCGAGCACCGAGAGGACCGGAAGGTACGGGACCAGCGGGGTCCGGAAGGAGCGGGGCAGGTCGGGGCGGGTCCTGCGGAGGATGATCACGCTGATCGCGACGACGACGAAGGCGAACAGCGTGCCGATGTTCACCAGCTCGGCCAGGACGCTCAGGCTGGTGAAGCCCGCGACGACGGCGATGATCACGCCGAGCAGGATGGTCGGCCGGTACGGGGTGCGGAAGCGCGGGTGGGTGTGCGAGAAGAACCGGGGCAGCAGCCCGTCCCGGCTCATCGCGAAGAACACCCGGGCCTGGCCGAGCAGCAGGATCATGCACACCGTGGTCAGGCCGATCGCGGCACCGAAGCTGATCAGGCCCGCGTACCACGGGTGCCCGGTGGACTTGAAGGCGTCGGCGAGCGGCGCGTCCACGGACAGCGCGCTGTACTTCTGCATACCGGTGACGACGATCGACACACCGACGTACAGCGCGGTGCAGATGATCAGCGAGCCGAGGATGCCGCGCGGCACGTCGCGCTGCGGGTTGCGGGTCTCCTCCGCGGCGGTGGCCACGACGTCGAAGCCGATGAAGGCGAAGAAGACGACGGACGCGGCGGTGAAGATGCCCATCACGCCGAAGTTGGACGGCGCCCAGCCGATCATCAGCTCGATGAGGGGCGCCTTGAGCGTGCCGCCCGCCGTCACCGGCTGGGCCTTCGGGATGAACGGGTCGTAGTTGCCGGCCTTGATGAAGAACGCGCCCGCGATGATCACGACGAGCACGACGGCCACCTTGATGGCGACGATGACCGAGGTGACCCGCGCGGAGAGCTTCATGCCGAGGACGAGGACGGCGGTGAGGACCAGCACGAGGAGGGCGGCGAGAATGTCGAAGCCGAAGCCGGTCGCGTTGTCCCTTCCCCCGAGGTAGGCGGGCAGGTGCCAGCCCGCGTTGTCGAGCAGCGAGTGGATGTAGCCGGACCAGCCGACGGAGACCACCGCCGTGCCGAGCGCGAGTTCCAGCACCAGGTCCCAGCCGATGATCCAGGCGGGCAGTTCGCCGAGCGAGGCGTAGGAGAAGGTGTAGGCGGACCCGGCCACCGGAACCGTGGAGGCGAACTCGGCGTAGCAGAGCGCGGCGAGCGCGCAGACCACCCCGGCCACGACGAAGGACAGGGACACGGCGGGGCCGGCGTGGTTCTTCGCGGCCGCGCCGGTGAGGACGAAGATTCCGGTGCCGATGATGACACCGATGCCGAAGACGGTCAGATCGAGGGCGGAGAGGGATTTTCGGAGCGCGTGCTCCGGTGCCTCGGTGTCCTGGATCGACTGCTCCACGTTCTTCGTCCTGAGGAGCGTGCTGCTCACGGCCTACCTCCCCTGTTTGTCGTCCTCGACATGGTCGAGGGGCTGGGGATGCGTATGCCCCGGCACTGGCAGGTTCACGCAGCGGGGCCGGTTCCGCCACCTGTGGGAGGTCGCGGAACCGGCCCGATGGATCCGGGGCGCCGGGCCGGGTGGTTCAGTCGCGCGCGGACTGCACCGAGTCGACCTCGGCGGCCGGGCGTTCGGCGGGGGCCCTCCCGTTCGAGCGGAGCCGGGAGTGGGGGAGGCCGTCCAGCCTGGAGACCAGACCCGTGACCTGGCGGGCGATGTCCGGAGCGGTCAGGCCGATCTCCGCGAGCACCTCGGCGCGGGAGGCGTGGTCCAGGAAGCGCGGTGGGATGCCGAAGTCGCGCAGCGGTACGTCGACGCCCGCGTCCCGCAGGGCCTGGGCGACGGCCGAGCCGACACCGCCGACGCGGGAGTTGTCCTCGACGGTGACGACCACGCGGTGCCGCTCGGCGAGCGGGGCCATGGCCCCGTCGACCGGCTTGACCCAGCGCGGGTCGACGACGGTGGTGGAGATGCCCTGCTTGTCGAGGAGCGCGGCCGTCTCCAGGCACATCGGGGCGAGGGCGCCGACGGAGACGAGCAGGACGTCCGGGGTGTCGGTGCCGGGTTCGCGCAGTACGTCCATGCCGCCGACGCGGCCCACGGCGGGTACGGCGGGGCCGACGGCGCCCTTGGAGAAGCGGACCACGGTCGGGGCGTCGTCCACCTCGACGGCCTCGCGCAGCTGGGCGCGGACCTGGTCGGCGTCGCGCGGGGCGGCCAGGCGCAGGCCGGGGACGACCTGGAGGATCGACATGTCCCACATGCCGTTGTGGGAGGCGCCGTCGGTGCCGGTGACACCGGCCCGGTCCAGGACGAAGGTGACGCCGCACTTGTGCAGGGCCACGTCCATCAGGACCTGGTCGAAGGCGCGGTTGAGGAAGGTGGCGTAGACGGCGAAGACGGGGTGCACGCCGGCGTGGGCGAGGCCGGCCGCGGAGACGGCGCCGTGCTGCTCGGCGATGCCGACGTCGTAGACCCGGTCGGGGAAGGCCTTGGCGAACTTGTCCAGGCCGACCGGCTGGAGCATGGCCGCGGTGATGGCGACGATGTCCTTGCGTTCCTTGCCGAGCTTGACCATCTCGTCGCCGAAGACACTGGTCCAGTCGGCGCCGGAGGTGGCGATCGGCAGGCCGGTGTCGGGGTGGATCTTGCCGACGGCGTGGAAGCGGTCGGCCTCGTCCTGCAGGGCGGGCTGGTAGCCGCGGCCCTTCTCGGTGAGGCAGTGCACGATGACCGGGCCGCCGAACCGCTTGGCGCGGGCCAGCGCGGACTCCAGGGCCTCGATGTCGTGGCCGTCGATGGGTCCGACGTACTTCAGGCCCAGGTCCTCGAACATGCCCTGGGGGGCGATGAAGTCCTTCAGGCCCTTCTTGGCCCCGTGCAGCGTCTCGTACAGCGGCCTGCCGACGACCGGGGTGCGCTCGAGGACCTCGCGGGTGCGGGCGAGGAAGCGCTCGTAGCCGTCGGTGGTGCGCAGGGTGGCGAGGTGGTTGGCGAGGCCGCCGATGGTCGGGGCGTAGGAGCGCTCGTTGTCGTTGACGACGATGACGAGGGGGCGGTCCTTGGCGTCGGCGATGTTGTTCAGCGCCTCCCAGGCCATGCCGCCGGTCAGCGCGCCGTCGCCGATGACCGCGACGACGTGGCTGTCCCGCTTCAGCAGCTGGTTGGCCTTGGCGATGCCGTCGGCCCAGCCCAGCACGGTGGAGGCGTGGCTGTTCTCGATGACGTCGTGCTCGGACTCGGCCTGCGAGGGGTAGCCGGACAGGCCGCCCTTCATCTTCAGTCTGGAGAAGTCCTGACGGCCGGTGAGCAGCTTGTGCACGTAGGACTGGTGGCCGGTGTCCCACAGCACCTTGTCCTTCGGCGATTCGAAGACGCGGTGCAGGGCGATGGTCAGCTCCACCACACCGAGGTTGGGGCCGAGGTGGCCGCCGGTCTTGGAGACCTCGGTGACGAGGAAGGTCCGGATCTCCTGCGCCAGCCGGTCCAGCTCCTCCAGGCTGAGCCGGTCCAGATCGCGCGGTCCCCTGATGCGGGTCAGCAGCGGCACCCGTGCCTCCTTGCAGTAGAGCTGATCGAGCTGTTACCGGGCGGGTCGAGTCTAATGTTCCGCCTGACCGCCCGGTGTCCGGGCGGTGGGTGATGGCTCACGCGAACGGCCGTGCCCCGCGGAAACCCTGTTCAGGCACGACCGTGCCCGGCACCGTCGTCGGTGCCGGGCACGGTCGTGGTGCGGGCAGCGCTCAGGCGCGTCCGGCCGACTTCTGGGTCTTGCGGGTGATCGAGTCGATGACGACCGTGGCGAGGAGCACACCACCGGTGATCATGTACTGGATCGGGGTGGCGATGCCCTGCAGGGCGAGGCCGTACTGGATCGACGTGATCACGAGTACACCGAGCAGCGCGTTCCAGGTGCGGCCCCGGCCACCGAAGAGGCTGGTGCCGCCGATGACGGCCGCGGCGATGACGTTCATCAGCAGGTCGCCGGAGCCGGCGCTCTGGTTGGCGGCCGCGATCTTGGAGGCCCAGAAGAGACCGCCGATCGAGGCGAAGAAGCCCGCGATGGCGAAGACCGAGACACGGACCGCGGTGACGTTGATACCGGCACGGCGGGAGGCCTCGACGCTGCCGCCGAGCGCGAAGACCTTGCGGCCGTATGTGGTGCGGCGCAGCACGAAGTCGCTGCCGACCAGGACGATCGCGAAGAACAGCACCGCGAGCGGCAGGCCCTTGTACTGGTTGAACATGATCGCGACGGCGAACGCGGCGATCGCGAGCAGCACGGTGCGCAGCACGATGTCGCTCAGCGGGCGGGACGGGATGCCCGCGGCCTCGCGGCGGCGGTTGCCGAAGAAGGCCGACAGGAAGTATCCGGCGACCGCGACGACAGCCAGGAGGTAGGCGACGGCCACGTCCGAGAAGTAGTACGTGGTGAGCTTGCCGACCACGCCGTCGCCGTCGATGTTGATCGTGCCGTTGGCACCCAGGACCTGGAGCATGAAGCCGTTCCAGAACAGCAGGCCGGCCAGGGTCACTGCGAACGCGGGCGCACCGATCCGGGCGAAGAAGAAGCCGTGCAGGGCGCCGATGACCGCGCCGGCCGCGAGGGCGGTGACGACGGCGAGCCACTCGTTCACGCCGTGGGTGACGCTCATCACGGCCATGATCGCCGAGGAGACACCGGAGACGGAGCCGACCGACAGGTCGATCTCGCCGAGCAGCAGCACGAAGATGATGCCGACCGACATCATGCCGGTGGCCACCATGGCGACGAAGATGTTGTTGAGGTTCTCCGCGCCCAGGAAGGCCGAGTCGAGGCTCTGGAAGATCGCGCAGATGACGATGAGGCCGATGACGACCGGAATGGCGCCGAGGTCACCGGCGCGCACCTTGCGCTTGAACTCGCCGAGGTAGCCGGCGAATCCCTGCTCGCGCATGAGAAGGCGGGGGTCGACGGCGGGGGCGGCGCCGACCGCGGCGGCGGGCGCGTCGACGGGGGCGGCCTGGGACTTGTCGATGCTCACTTCTGGGCCTCCGCGTTGGTGCGCGCCGCACGACGGGTCACGGCGTTGTCCGTGGCACCGGTGATGGCGGAGATGATCTCTTCCTGCGAGGTGGTCTTGACCTCGAACACGCCGTTGTTGCGGCCGAGCCGGAGGACGGCGACCTTGTCGGCGACGGCCTTCACATCCGCCATGTTGTGGCTGATGAGGATGACCGCGAGGCCGCGCTCACGCAGCCGCTCGACGAGGTCGAGGACCTGGGCCGTCTGCTCGACACCGAGGGCGGCCGTCGGCTCGTCGAGGATGACCAGCTTGGGCTCGCCGAGCATGGAGCGGGCGATGGCCACGACCTGGCGCTGGCCGCCGGAGAGCGAGGCGATCGGGATGCGGACGCTCGGGATGCGGATCGAGAGCTGCTCCAGCAGCTCGCGCGAGCGGCGCTCCATCTCGACCTCGTCCAGGACACCGCGGCGCTTGATCTCACGGCCGAGGAACAGGTTGCCGACGACATCGATGTTGTCGCACAGGGCGAGGTCCTGGTAGACCGTCGCGATGCCCAGGTCCTGGGAGTCGTGCGGCCTGTTGACCGTGACGGGCTTGCCCTCCCACTCGATGACACCGTCATCGATGGGGTGCACGCCGGCGATCGTCTTGACAAGGGTGGACTTTCCGGCGCCGTTGTCGCCGACGAGGGCGACCACCTCTCCGGCGTGGACCTCAAGCTCTACGTCGGTGAGCGCCTGGACAGCACCGAATCGCTTGGAGACCCCGCGCAACGCCAGCACGGGCGTAGCGGACACGTGAACCATCTCCTTCGCCGCCTGAGCCTGACCCGGCGGGAGGTTGAACAAGAAGAGTGAGGGGGGCGTGTTCCGTCCGGCGCCCCGCCGTTGTGCTGCGGGGCTGTCGGCGGCAGGGCGCCGGACGTGCTGACACGGGTGCGCGCGATCGGTGGGCGCGGTGTCCCGTGCAGGTCAGTTGGGCCGCCGCTCGGGCGGCCCCGGAAGTGTTACTTCAGGCCGATCTTGTCGCAGGCGGCCTTGTACTTGGCCGTGCAGATCTCGCCGAGCGTGTAGTAACCCTGGTCGATGACCGTGTCCTTGATGTTGTCCTTCGTCAGCGAGACGACGGGGACGATGACCGCCGGGATGCCCTTGTCGGTACCGCTGTCGACGGTGCTCGTCTTCAGGGAGCTGTCGACCTTGCCGGTCTTGGCGATCGAGACGGCCATCTTGGCGACGGTCTCGGCCTCCTGCGGGTACGACTTGAAGACGCTCATGTACTGCTCGCCGGCCACGATGCGCTGCACGCCCGCGAGTTCCGCGTCCTGGCCGGTGACCGGGGGAAGCGTCTTGAGGCCCGCGCCCTTGAGCGCGGTGATGATGCCGCCCGCCATGCCGTCGTTGGCGGAGTAGACGCCGACGATCTTGTCCTTGCCGAGGGCGGAGATGGCGCCCTCCATGTTGGCGTTGGCGTTCTCCGGCTTCCACTCCTTGGTGTCGTACTCCTTGCCGATGTTCACCTTGCCGTCGAGGACGTCGTGGGCGCCCTTCTTGAACTGCGCGGCGTTCGGGTCGGTCACGGAGCCGTTCATCATGACGATCTTGCCGGACTTGGCCTTGCCGCCCAGGGCCTTCAGCAGGGCCTCACCCTGCGTCTTGCCGACCTCCTCGTTGTCGAACGAGGTGTAGGCGGCGATCGGGCCCTCGGCAAGACGGTCGTAGGCGACGACCGGGATGCCGGCGTCCTTGGCCCTCTTCACGCCCGAGGCGACGGCCTTGTAGTCGACCGCGTCCAGGATCAGCACGTCGACCTTCTTGGTGATCATCGTGTCGATCTGCTGCGACTGGAGGGTCGCGTCCTGCTTGGCGTTGAGGTACTCGACCTTGCCCTTGTTGTTCGTCAGCTCCGCGATCTTCTTCTCGATGATCGGCTTGTCGAACTTCTCGTAACGGGCGGTCTGGTTCTCCGGCAGGAGCAGGCCGACCGTGATGTCGTCGCCCTTCTTCTCGCTGCCCGACGGCTTCGAGGAGCCGCCGCCGGACTCCTTGGCGCTGCCACAGGCGGCGAGCGAGACGGCCATGGCACCAACAGCAACGGCGACGGCCGCGCGACGCATACGCGTGTTCACTTCTTCAAACCTCCCTGACGAGGCCGCGTCGTTGCGGCCGAGGTGGCAGGAAGTCAACTCGGCCCACACGTACGGCGTCAAGAAGTTAATACTTAACGAGATGGCAACGGTGCCATCCGTTCTCTAAGTGAAGGCAGGCGCCGCCAGGTGCAGAGTCCCGTCCAACAGGGTCGAATCGCCCATCTCGCTGAGCGCCAGGGCGAGCGCCCCGAGGACCTCCGCGCGGCCCCCAAGGGTCCCTGGAAGCACGGAGAGCCGACGGGCGGCACTGGGGATGGCGTAGCGGGTGACGGACTCCCTGATGGGTCCCAGGACCAGCTCACCGGCCTCCGCGAGATCGCCACCGAGGATCACCCGGCTCGGGTTGAGCAGGTTGCAGAGGTTGGCGACTCCGCTGCCGACGTGACGGCCCACGTCGGCGATCACCCGCCGGCAGCCGGGGTCGCCCTCCCGCGCCAGCCGTACGACGCCTTCCAGGGTCAAGTCGGTGCCGTGGCTGGGCTGGAGCAGCGGGAGCACGTACCGGGCTGCGGCGAAGGTCTCCAGGCAGCCCCGGTTTCCGCAGCGGCAGACCGGGCCGGACTCGTCGAGCGTGATGTGCCCGATCTCGCCTGCGGTGCCGCCGGGGCCGCGGTAGATCCTGCCGTTGATCACCAGGCCGGCGCCCACGCCGCTGGCGATCTTGATGTACGCCAGGTCGCGCACGCCCCGGCCGCTGCCCCAGACCAGCTCGCCCAGGGCGCCGAGGTTGGCGTCGTTGTCCACGTGCACCGGCACGCCGAGGCGCCCCCGCAGCTCCTCGGCGGGCTTGACGCCCGTCCAGCCCGGCAGGATCGCCGTGGAGCCCAGGGTGCCGGACTCGACGTCGATCGGGCCGGGTACGCCGACGCCCACGCCGGCGATCTTGGCACGGTCGATGCCCGTTGCGTCGATCAGGCGGTTGACCAGCTCTTCCGCCCGGTCGAAGCCCTGCGCCGAGGAGGCGTCCACGTCCAGCGGCTCGGACTCCTCGGCGAGTACCTGGTGGGCGAGGTTGCCGATCGCGACCCGCAGGTGCGTGTGCCCGAAGTCCACGCCGATCACGATGCCGGCGTCCCCGCTCAGCGACACGCTGCGGGCCCGGCGGCCGCCCGCGGACGTGGGCGTGACCTGGACCGTTCCCCCGTCCTTGAGCTCGCGCACGATGTTGGAGACGGTCGCCGCGGACAGGCCCGTGGTCCTCGCGATCTCCGCCTGCGTGAGCGATCCGGCCAGCCGTACGGCGCGTACGACCCGCTCCAGGTTGGCTCGGTGCAGCGACGACTGCGACCCTGGAGTCTCCACGACGACCTCCTGAGCGCGGGGCCGCTCCGGCGAGGCCCCGACTATGTCCAACTAGTGAACTCTAAGCTGAGCTGTTCGGGTTGCCTCCCGTCAAGAGGTTGAACCGTTATACGGCCCCTTGGACATGTTTACGAAGGCATGGTAGAGCGGCACCGGGCGGCCCTGGGCGAGCCGCTCCCGCAGGCCCGGAGGGTGGCGCGAGCAAGGCGCGACACGGCCGCCGCCGGGGCGGGAACAGCCGGTCATGCGCGAGCCGACCGTGCACACGTGCCTCCAAGCCCGGAACACCCGGAAGCGGTGCCCGCACAGGACATCCGGGCGAGCCACCTCTTCCGCGCCCATGCGGCAACGACGTCGTGACCGGGGACGAGGCGGCGCTCCACGGGCGCGCACCTGGGCCCCGGCAGCCCCCGCCGGGCCGGCTCCACGCACCCCGCAGACCCCGGAGGGCACAAGAGCGGCGGACGCGTGGCGCGAGGGCGCATGGACCCGTGACACGTGAGCGCCCGGCCCCGAGGCCCGCGCCGGGAGCCCGGGGCGTTTGAGCACGGCGCGGGCCCGTGGCCGGGGGTCCCGAGCCCGTGGTGCCTGGTTCGTGGGCGCGGGAGACGGGCGCCCGGTGCTACTTCAGAGCGCCGGCCGTCAGGCCCTGCACCACCTGGCGCTGGAAGACGATGTACGCGGCCAGTACCGGCAGCATGGCCATCACCAGGCCGGCGAAGAGGCCCGACCAGTCGCCCTTGTAGCCCTGGCTGACGGCCAACTGGACGAGGCCCTGGGTGAGTACATGCTTGTCCGGGTCGGTGTTCAGGACCGTCGGCAGCATGTACTGGTTCCACTGCCCCAGGAAGTTGAAGATCCCCACGCTGATCAGGCCGGGCTTGGCCATCGGCAGCATGATCTGGAAGAACGTCCGGGTGTGCGAGGCACCGTCCACGAAGGCGGCTTCGGCCACCGTGGTCGGCAGGGTCCGGAAGAACGCGGTCAGGAAGAACACCGTGAACGGCAGCGAATAGGCGATGTAGACCAGGATCAGACCGTGAATGGTGTTCAGCAGCCCCATGTTGTTCACGACGTAGAACAACGGGACCAGCGCGAGCATGATCGGGAAACTCATGCCGCCGATGAACAGGTAGTAGATGAACCGGTTCCCCGGAAACTCGAACCGGGCCAGCACATACGCCGCCATCGAGCCGAGCACCAGCGTGCCGACGAGCGAACCACCCACCACCAGCACGGTGTTGAGGAAGTATTCGCTCATGTGGGCGTCGCTCCAGGCCCGCGCCCAGTTCTCGAAGTGCAGCTTGTCCGGCAGCGACCAGGGCGAGCCGAAGATGGAGCTGTCGTCCTTGAAGGACGTCATCACCGCCCACACCAGCGGCATGACCACCATGATCGCCCAGATGATCAGAATGCCGTGCGAGAAAGCGTTGAGGACCTCGCCTTCCCGCTTCTTCCCACTCGGTTTTCCGGCTGCCGGCACACCGACCTTGGAAACGCCGACACCGGACTCGGCCGGAACGGGGGCGGGGGTCTCGGTCGTTTTCATGATCAGAACTCCAGCCGCTCGCGCCGCCCCAGCCGCATCACGATCGCCGCGAAGGCCAGCGTGACGATGAGCAGGGCGACGCCGATCGTGGTGGCGTAGGCGGCCTGACCGTCACGGAACGCCTTCTGGTACACGTACAGGACCATGACGGTGGTCGAGTAGTCGGGACCGCCCGGTCCGGTCGTCATGATCTGTACGACCGCGAACGACTCCGCGCCGAGGGCGAGGATGCCCATGTAGACCCAGCCGGACTGCACGGTGTCCCACAGCAGCGGCAGGGTGATTCGGAAGAAGGTGGTGAACCGGCTGGCGCCGTCAAGGAGCGCGGCCTCGTACAGGTCCGCCGGGATGGAGGCCATGCCGGCGGAAAAGAGGACCACGAAGAAGCCGACCGTGGACCAGACGAGCACCGCCATCACGCACCACAGGGCGAGGTTCGGGTCGCCCAGCCACACCGGCTGGACGCTGTCGAGCCCGATCCCGCGCAGTACGGAGTTGATCGCACCGCTGTCCGGGTTGTACGCGAAAGCGAACAGCAGGGCCACGATCGCGATGGACAGCACCTGCGGGAAGAAGTAGACGATCTTGTAGAACGAGGAGCCGCGGACACCGGAGATCACCGGCCCGCCCCTGCGGCGCCGCCCGCCCACATTGATCATGAAGGCGAAGAACAGCGCCAGACCGATCGTCACCAGCGGCAGCAGCAGAGCGAACAGCAGGCTGTGCTGCAACGACTTCCAGAAGATCTCGTCGTCGAGCATCCTCCGGTAGTTGTCGAAGCCGACCATCGCGAAGTCGGGGCTCAGGCCGGTCCAGTCCGTGAACGAATAGTAGATGGACTGGATGAACGGCCAGATCACCAAAAGCGCGTACAGCCCCAGGGGTGCCGCCAGGAACCCCATGATGAACCGGTACTTGCCGTGCTGCATTGCTGCCGACCCCGTTCTCTGGGCGGGTGTTGCCGCTGGTGACGGATCCTCACAACGGATTCACCGGTGCTTCACCGGTGTTTCACTGGTGCTTGTAGTGCTTGATCGACGTGTCCTTCGCGGCTTCGTCGGCGAAGCCCTGGATCTTCTTGATGGCCTCGGCCGGAGTGAGGCGGCCGGCCATCATCTCGCCGATGCCGGACACACCGATCTTCTCCTTCTGCAGCTGCACGTACCAGTCCTGCAGTCGCGGGTTCACCACGTTGGATCCGGCCTTCTCCAGCGCCGCGACGCCGGACTTCAGTCCGGGGGTGAGCGGAATTCCGCTGGTGCCGCCGTTGTACGCGGTGAGCGACTTCACCTTGGCGGTGAAGTTCTTCGAGGACGCCTCGCTGAGCATGATGCGCAGCTGCTCCATGCCGCCCTCGGCGTTCTTCGCCTTGGCCGGGACGATGAAGGGCTCGCCGCCGGAGGCCCAGATGGTGCCGAACGGCATCTTGTCGGAGCTGTCGATGCCGGTGGGCGCGGAGACGGCGAGATCGAAGTCCTGCGGGATGACGTTGGCGGACTCGTTCTCCACCCAGGAGCCGTTCGGGATGAACAGCGCCTTGCCCTTGGCCCAGGCGGTCTGCGACTGGATGTGGTCCAGGCCCGGGGTGCCCTTGAGGACGTAGCCCTTCCTGTAGAGCTCGTAGTAGGCCTCGAAGCAGGCCTTGACCGCCGGGTGTTTCCAGGCGTTGGGCTCGAGGTTGTCGATGGCGTCGAGGACCTCGCGGCCGCCGACCTTGCCGATCATCGGGTAGAGCGAGAAGGGGAGGTAGTACGGGTACTTCCCGGCGTACGTCCAGCCGGCCATGCCCTTCTTCTTGGCCTTCTCGCAGACCTTGAGCATCTCGTCCCAGGTCTCCGGGTACTTCTCGTCGAGCGAGTCCAGGGCCTTCTGCGAGTACCACACGCCGTACACCGTGTAGGCGTAGTACAGGATCCAGACCGGCTTGCCGTCGAACTGGCCCATCTCCACGATGCCCGGGCGCAGCGTGTCGCGGACCTTCTTGCCCGGGTCGTCGTAGGACGGCGCGTCCAGCAGCGGAGTGAGGTCCGCGAGCTGGTTCTTGCCGACGAGGACGCCCATGTCCATCTGCTCGGCGCCGGAGTTGTCGATGAGGTCCGGCGGGTTGCCCTGGTTGAAGCGTGGCTGGAGCGTGGACTGGATCTTCTGCGTGGCGGCGAACTTCACCTTGACCTTGGGGAAGTCCTTCTCGTAGATCTTCACCGCGTCCTCGGCGTACTCCTTGCCGAAGCCGCCGTCGAACAGTACGAATTCCATCTGCGCGGCGTCGTTGACGCCGAGCGGGTTCTTCTCGGTCTTCTTGCCGGTCTTGGCCTTGTCCTGGCCGCCACCGCCACCGCTGGCGCACGCGGACAGAAAACTCATCGTGGGGATGCTGATCAGGCCGAGTGCGGCGGACCGCTTGATCAGATCCCGGCGGCCGACGCCTCCGTGGTTCTCGGCGGAAGTGGATCCCATGCTCAAGTCCTCGCTTTCTCCAGGACTCAGGCGGTGAACCGGATCCTCCCCGGCACCGCGGTCGGGTCAAGCTGGGTCGTGCAGGAGTTACTTCGTGCGTCATCTACCGGGACCGGTGGGAAAACAAGGAGGCTGGCGCGTTTCGCACGTCAAACCACCTTTCCGGCTCCTCCCGGGCCCGCTTGACGATCCTTTGAACGGCCACACGGACGCCGACAGGTATAGTCCACTTCCCGCCAGCTGAGCAAGATCGAATGCAAGGTTCCCCTTCGGTCTTTTCCGAGTTGAGACCTCGCGGAAATATGAGCCGCCCGCGGGGTTCCTTGACGGAAATATCCGCGGCTTTGCGTCCGAATGCCACAGACAACACCCTTGACATCACTGGCCACTTGACTTCCTACTGGTCTCTGCGCACCGAGCTGACAACGTTGTCCGAAGCGCAGGTATCGCAGGGAGGGTCGTCGCGTATGCAGCGCAGAGCACGGCACAGATGGGGTCCGGCGGTCGTCACGACCGCCTTGGTCATGGCGGTCGGCTCGCAGGGAGCGGCGGTCGCCCTGCCCGGCAAGCCCCCGGCCGCCGGCCGGGAGTTCGCCTCCTCGTTCGAGACCGGCGAGCCGGCACCGGACTGGCTGAACACGGTCGACACCGCCGGGGACGGCGGCAAGCGCGCCTCGGGCGTGGACGGCGGCTACAGCACCGGCATCCCGGGCAACGTGAACGACCACGTCACCGACGTCCGGGCCAGCGGGGAGAACGCGGGCGCCGGCGAGGTGAAGGAGAACCTCGTCGACGGCGAGTCCGGCACCAAGTGGCTCACCTTCGAGCCCACCGGCTGGGTGGAGTTCGACTTCGACAAGCCGCGGAAGATCGCCCGGTACGCCCTCACCTCGGCCAACGACTTCGACGGGCGCGACCCGAAGGACTGGACCCTGAAGGGCTCCGCCGACGGCAAGGACTGGAAGA
Source organism: Streptomyces sp. JNUCC 63 (assembly GCF_054366325.1). Classification (NCBI taxonomy): domain Bacteria; kingdom Bacillati; phylum Actinomycetota; class Actinomycetes; order Kitasatosporales; family Streptomycetaceae; genus Streptomyces; species Streptomyces sp. JNUCC 63. The sequence goes on from NZ_CM135963.1 coordinate 1,855,903, forward strand.
CCCTCGACACCCGCTCGGGCGAGAACTTCTCCGAACGGTTCCAGACCAGGACGTACGACCTGGCCGAGCCGGCCGAGTACCGGCACTTCCGGCTCGACATCACGAAGAACAACGGCGCCTCGGGCATACTCCAGCTGGCCGACGTGCAGTTCTCCGCCGGCGACGGTGACGGTCCCGTCCCGCAGGACATGCTCTCCCTCGTCGACCGCGGCCCGAGCGGCTCCCCGACGGCGAAATCGGGCGCCGGCTACACCGGCAAGCGCGCCCTGAGGTACGCAGGCCGCCATACGGCCAAGGGCCGGGCGTACTCGTACAACAGGATCTTCGACGTCGACGTCGAGGTCGCCCGCGACACCCGGCTGTCGTACCGCGTCTACCCGTCGATGGCCGACGGCGACCGCGACTACGACGCCACCGACGTCGCCGTGGACCTCGCCTTCACCGACGGCACGTACCTCAGCCGACTGGGCGCCACCGACCAGCACGGCTTCACGCTGAGCCCGCAGGGGCAGGGCGCGGCCAAGGCGCTGTACGTCAACCAGTGGAACAACGTCGTGTCGCGGATCGGCTCGGTCGCGGCCGGCAAGACGATCGACCGGATCCTCCTCGCCTACGACTCCCCCACCGGCCCGGCGAAGTTCCGCGGCTGGCTGGACGACGTGGTCATCGAGCGGGCCGCCCCGGAGAAGCCCAGGGCGCACCTGTCGGACTACGTCCTGACCACCCGCGGCACCAACTCCAGCGGCAGCTTCTCGCGCGGCAACAACTTCCCCGCGACCGCCGTCCCGCACGGTTTCAACTTCTGGACGCCGGTGACCAACGCGTCCTCGCTGAGCTGGCTGTACGAGTACGCGCGCGCGAACAACGACGACAACCTGCCCACCGTCCAGGCGTTCAGCGCGAGCCACGAGCCCAGCCCCTGGATGGGTGACCGGCAGACCTTCCAGGTGATGCCGTCCGCCGCGTCCGGCACCCCGGACACCGGCCGCGCCGCCCGCGCCCTCGCCTTCCGGCACGAGAACGAGACCGCGCGGCCGTACTACTACGGGGTGGAGTTCGAGAACGGCCTGAAGGCGGAGATGGCGCCGACCGACCACGCGGCCGTACTGCGCTTCACCTATCCGGGCGACGACGCGAGCGTCCTGTTCGACAACGTCACCGAGCAGGCGGGCCTGACCCTGGACAAGGAGCACGGCGTCGTCACCGGCTTCTCGGACGTGAAGTCCGGGCTGTCGACCGGCGCCACCCGGCTCTTCGTCCACGGCGTGTTCGACAAGCCGGTCAAGGAGGGCTCTTCCAAGGGGGTCAAGGGCTACCTGAGCTTCGACGCGGGCAAGGACCGCACCGTCACCCTGCGCCTTGCCACCTCCCTCATCAGCGTCGACCAGGCCAAGGACAACCTGCGCCAGGAGATCCCGGACGGCACCTCCTTCGACACCGTCAGGGCACGCGCCCAGCGCGCCTGGGACAAGGTGCTCGGCAAGGTCGAGGTCCAGGGCGCCACGCCGGACCGGCTGACCACCCTCTACTCCAGCCTGTACCGGCTGTACCTGTACCCGAACTCGGGCTTCGAGAAGGTGGGCGGGAAGCACCAGTACGCCTCCCCGTTCTCGCCGATGCGCAGCGAGGACACCCCGACGCACACCGGCGCGAAGATCGTCGACGGCAAGGTGTACGTCAACAACGGCTTCTGGGACACCTACCGGACCACCTGGCCGGCGTACTCCCTCCTGACACCGGGTCAGGCGGGTGAGATGGTCGACGGCTTCGTGCAGCAGTACAAGGACGGCGGCTGGACCTCCCGCTGGTCCTCCCCCGGCTACGCCGACCTGATGACGGGCACCTCCTCGGACGTGGCGTTCGCGGACGCGTACGTCAAGGGCGTGTCGATGGACGCGAAGGCGGCGTACGACGCGGCCCTGAAGAACGCCACCGTCGTGCCTCCGTTCTCGGGCGTGGGCCGCAAGGGCATGGCCACCTCCCCCTTCCTCGGCTACACCAGCACGGCCACGCACGAGGGCCTGTCCTGGGCGATGGAGGGCTACGTCAACGACTACGGCATCGCCAGGATGGGCGAGGCCCTCTACAGGAAGACGGGCCAGAAGCGCTACAAGGAGGAGGCGGAGTACTTCCTCGACCGGGCCCGGGACTACGTCAACCTCTTCGACTCCGAGGCGGGCTTCTTCCAGGGCCGCGACGCCAGGGGCGACCGGCGTGTCGACTCCTCGAAGTACGACCCGCGCGTGTGGGGCCACGACTACACGGAGACCAACGGCTGGGGCTACGCCTTCACCGCACCGCAGGACAGCCGGGGCCTGGCGAACCTGTACGGCGGCCGGAAGGGCCTCGCGGACAAGCTCGACACCTACTTCGCCACGCCGGAGACGGCCTCCCCGGAGTTCGTCGGCTCCTACGGCGGTGTCATCCACGAGATGACCGAGGCGCGGGACGTGCGGATGGGCCAGTACGGCCACTCCAACCAGGTCGCCCACCACGTGATCTACATGTACGACGCGGCAGGACAGCCGTGGAAGGCACAGGAGAAGGTCCGTGAGGTGCTGTCCCGGCTCTACGTCGGCAGCGAGATCGGCCAGGGCTACCACGGCGACGAGGACAACGGCGAGCAGTCGGCCTGGTACCTCTTCTCCGCGCTCGGCTTCTACCCGTTGGTGATGGGCAGCGGGGAGTACGCCATCGGCTCCCCGCTGTTCACCAAGGCGACGGTCCACCTGGAGAACGGCCGGGACCTCGTCGTCAAGGCGCCGAAGAACAGCGCGAAGAACGTCTACGTGCAGGGCGTGCGGTTCAACGGCAAGGCGTGGAACTCCACGTCCCTCCCCCACTCCCTCCTCTCCAAGGGCGGCGTGCTGCAGTTCGACATGGGCCCGCGGCCGTCGTCGTGGGGAACGGACAGGAACGCGGCGCCCGTGTCGATCACGACCGGCGACAGGGTGCCGGCCCCCCGGTCGGACGTGCTGAAGGGTGAGGGGCCGCTGTTCGACGACACCTCGTCGACGGACGCGACCGTGACGACGGTGGACCTGCCGGTGGCCGAGGCCACCAAGGCGGTCCAGTACACCCTGACCTCGTCCGCCGACCGCGCCGAGGCCCCGGCCGGCTGGACCCTTCAGGCCTCCGCCGACGGCAGGACCTGGAAGACGGTGGACCGGCGCTCCGGCGAGTCCTTCGCCTGGGACAGGCAGACCCGCCCCTTCACGATCGCCTCGCCGGGCACGTACCAGAAGTACCGCCTGGTCCTGGACGGTGAATCGGCACTGGCGGAGGTGGAGCTGCTGGTCTGACGCACACACCGCGCATGCCGGAGGGGCGGGTCCCGAGGACCCGCCCCTCCGGGCCGTTCGGACACCGATCGGCCACCGGCCGGGATGGGCGAGGCGGGAGCGGCTTCCGTCCGGCGGGTTCCGGTCCACCGGATGGGAGCGCTCCCACCCCACTTGGCAATGAAGTTAGCGTGGACGGCGGCGGCTGTAAACGCCTGGCACCGAAGAGCGGGGGCCGCACCCCCGTTGCCGGGGATGCGGCCCAACTGCCCCAGGCGAACCGTTACTTGCGGATCAGGCTGCGCAGCACGTACTGCATGATGCCGCCGTTGCGGTAGTAGTCGGCCTCACCGGGGGTGTCGATGCGGACGACCGCGTCGAACTCGACACCAGCGTCGGTGGTGACCTTCACCGTGTTCGGCGTGCGGCCCTCGTTGAGCTCGGTGACGCCGGTGATGGAGAAGGTCTCCTCGCCGGTCAGGCCGAGGGTTTCGGCGGAGTGGCCCTCCGGGAACTGCAGCGGCAGGACGCCCATGCCGATGAGGTTCGAGCGGTGGATGCGCTCGTAGGACTCGGCGATGACGGCCTTGACGCCGAGCAGCGCGGTGCCCTTCGCCGCCCAGTCGCGGGACGAGCCGGAGCCGTACTCCTTGCCGGCCAGGACGACCAGCGGGACGCCCTGCTCGATGTAGTTGCGCGAGGCGTCGTAGATGAAGGAGACCGGGCCGCCCTCCTGCGTGAAGTCGCGGGTGTAGCCGCCCTCCGTCCCCGGCGCGATCTGGTTGCGCAGGCGGATGTTGGCGAACGTGCCGCGGATCATCACCTCGTGGTTGCCGCGGCGGGAACCGTAGGAGTTGAAGTCGCGGCGCTCGACGCCGTGCTCGGTGAGGTACTTGCCCGCCGGGGTGTCGGCCTTGATGGCGCCGGCCGGGGAGATGTGGTCGGTGGTGACCGAGTCGCCCAGCTTGGCGAGCACCCGGGCGCCGGCGATGTCCTCGACCGGCTCCGGCTCCATGCCCATGCCCTCGAAGTACGGGGGCTTGCGGACGTAGGTGGACTCCGGGTCCCACTCGAAGGTGTTGCCGGTCGGGACGGGCAGGGACTGCCACTGGGCGTCGCCGGTGAAGACGTCGGCGTAGCTCTCGCCGAACATCTCCTGGCCGATCGCGGAGGCCACGACCTCCTCGACCTCCTGCTCGGAGGGCCAGATGTCCTTCAGGTGGACGGCCTTGCCGTCCTTGTCGAGGCCCAGCGGCTCGGTGGTGATGTCGATCCTCATCGAGCCGGCGATGGCGTAGGCGACGACCAGCGGCGGGGACGCCAGGTAGTTCATCTTGACGTCGGGGTTGATCCGGCCCTCGAAGTTGCGGTTGCCGGACAGCACCGAGACGACGGCGAGGTCGTGCTCGTTGACGGCCTGGGAGACCTCGTCCGGCAGCGGGCCGGAGTTGCCGATGCAGGTGGTGCAGCCGTAGCCGACGAGGTTGAAGCCCAGCTTGTCGAGGTACGGGGTGAGGCCGGCCCGGTCGTAGTAGTCCATGACGACCTTGGAGCCCGGGGCGAGGGTGGTCTTGACCCACGGCTTGCGGGTCAGGCCCTTCTCCACGGCCTTCTTCGCGACGAGCGCGGCGGCCACCATGACGTACGGGTTGGAGGTGTTGGTGCAGGAGGTGATCGCGGCCACGGTGACGGCGCCGTGGTCGAGTTCGTACTCCGTCCCGTCGGGGGCCTTGACCGGCACCTTGTGGGTCGGGGCGCCGTTGGAGATGGCCGGGGCGTCGGAGGCCGGGAAGGACTCCTTGCTGGCCTCGTCGACGTCGCCGCCGTCCTTGACGTAGGCGCGGACGTCCTGGTTGAACTGCACCTTGGCGTCGGCCAGGACGATGCGGTCCTGCGGGCGCTTGGGGCCGGCGATCGAGGGCACGACGGTGGACAGGTCCAGCTCGAGCTTCTCGGAGAAGTCCGGCTCGGCGTCCGGGTCGAGCCACAGGCCCTGCTCCTTGGCGTACGCCTCGACGAGCGCGAGCTGCTGCTCGGAACGGCCGGTCAGCTTCAGGTAGTTGATGGTCTCCTGGTCGATCGGGAAGATCGCCGCGGTGGAACCGAACTCCGGCGACATGTTGCCGATCGTGGCGCGGTTGGCCAGCGGCACGGCGGAGACGCCCGCGCCGTAGAACTCGACGAACTTGCCGACCACGCCGTGCTTGCGCAGCATCTCGGTGATGGTCAGCACCAGGTCGGTGGCGGTGGTGCCGGTGGGCAGCTCGCCGATGAGCTTGAAGCCGACGACCCGCGGGATGAGCATGGAGACCGGCTGGCCGAGCATGGCGGCCTCGGCCTCGATGCCGCCGACGCCCCAGCCGAGGACTCCGAGGCCGTTGACCATGGTGGTGTGCGAGTCGGTGCCGACCAGGGTGTCCGGGTACGCCTTGCCGTCGCGGACCATGACGACACGGGCCAGGTACTCGATGTTGACCTGGTGGACGATGCCGGTGCCGGGCGGGACGACCTTGAACTCGTCGAAGGCGGTCTGGCCCCAGCGCAGGAACTGGTAGCGCTCCTTGTTGCGGCCGTACTCCAGCTCGACGTTCTGCTTGAAGGCGTCGTTGGTGCCGAACTTGTCGGCGATGACGGAGTGGTCGATGACCAGCTCGGCCGGGGCCAGCGGGTTGATCTTCGCCGGGTCGCCGCCGAGCTCCTTGACGGCCTCGCGCATGGTGGCGAGGTCCACGACGCAGGGCACGCCGGTGAAGTCCTGCATGATCACGCGGGCGGGCGTGAACTGGATCTCCTGCGACGGCTGGGCCTTGGCGTCCCAGGTGCCGAGGGCACGGATGTGGTCGGCGGTGATGTTCGCGCCGTCCTCGGTGCGGAGCAGGTTCTCCAGCAGCACCTTCAGGCTGTAAGGCAGTCGGGCCGAGCCCTCGACCTTGTCAAGCCGGAAGATCTCGTACGACTCGTCGCCCACCTGCAGCGTGCTGCGGGCGTCGAAGCTGTTCGCCGACACGACAGTCTCCTTCACTCATGTGCGCGTACCACCACGATCCTGCCGCCACGGCGACTCGGCCACTCCAGTAAGGTGAAGCTAAGTTAGGCGTACCTTACTCGGGAGGCGGCTATGGTGCTCCTGGCAGATATCTCGATGTCGAGATAACTCTAGTACATGGGGGCGGGATGGTCATGCGCGGGCGCGGGTGGGGGCGGGCGCGCCGCACGCGACCCGGCCCGACCGGGCACTCCCACCCATCAGCACGCCAAGTCGGGGTATCCGGAAGGAATCCGGCGGCGCACGCGACCGCCACCACTGCCTTCGGAAGGAGGACCGCATGCCGCTGACGTTCCGCAAGAGTTTCCGGATCCTTCCGGGAGTGCGGCTGAACATCAACAAGCGCTCCTGGTCGTTCACCACCGGCGGGAAGCACGGGCCGCGGTACACCCACAGCAGCACGGGACGTCGTACGACATCGATGGATTTGCCCGGACCTTTCGGGTGGCGTCGAACCCGTAGGGCCAAGCGTCACTGACGGTGCATCACCCGAATGGACCCCCTCAAGAGGCGCCATCTCATATCTGAGATAACCTCAACCCCATGGCAGACGACTACCTCGCACGCATCGGCAAGCTCATCCGTGACGCCCGACAGCACAGAGGCTGGACACAGGCGCAGCTGGCCGAAGCACTCGGCACCAGTCAGAGCGCCGTCAATCGCGTCGAGCGCGGCAACCAGAACATCAGCCTTGAGATGATTGCCCGCATCGGCGAAGCCCTGGACAGCGAGATCGTATCGCTGGGCTACGCGGGCCCGATGCACCTGCGGGTGGTGGGCGGGCGCCGCCTGTCCGGCGCCATCGACGTGAAGACGAGCAAGAACGCGTGCGTGGCCCTGCTGTGCGCCTCGCTGCTCAACCAGGGGCGCACGGTGCTGCGTCGGGTGGCCAGGATCGAGGAGGTGTACCGCCTGCTGGAGGTGCTGAACTCCATCGGCGTGCGCACCCGCTGGATCAACGACGGCACCGACCTGGAGATCGTGCCGCCGGCCGACCTGGACATGGACGCGATCGACGCCGAGGCCGCCGTGCGCACCCGGTCCATCATCATGTTCTTCGGACCGCTGCTGCACCGCACGGACCACTTCAAGCTGCCGTACGCGGGCGGCTGCGACCTCGGCACGCGCACCATCGAGCCGCACATGATCGCGCTGCGCCGGTTCGGGCTGGACATCACCGCCACCGAGGGCCAGTACCACGCCGTGGTGGACCGTTCCGTCCGCCCGGGCCGCCCGATCGTACTGACCGAGCGCGGCGACACGGTGACCGAGAACGCGCTGCTGGCGGCGGCCCGCCACGACGGCGTGACCGTCATCCGCAACGCCTCCTCCAACTACATGGTCCAGGACCTGTGCTTCTTCCTGGAGGCGCTCGGCGTCCGGGTCGAGGGCATCGGCACCACCACGCTCACCGTGCACGGCATGCCGGTCATCGACACCGACGTGGACTACTCCCCCTCCGAGGACCCGGTGGAGGCGATGAGCCTGCTGGCCGCCGCGGTCGTCACCGAGTCGGAGCTGACGGTGCGCCGGGTGCCGATCGAGTTCCTGGAGATCGAGCTGGCGGTGCTGGAGGAGATGGGCCTCGACCACGACCGCGGCGAGGAGTACGTCGCGGACAACGGCCGCACCCGCCTGGTGGACCTCACCGTACGGCCCTCCAAGCTGGAGGCGCCCATCGACAAGATCCACCCGATGCCGTTCCCCGGCCTGAACATCGACAACGTCCCCTTCTTCGCGGCCATCGCGGCCTCCGCGCAGGGCAAGACCCTGATCCACGACTGGGTCTACGACAACCGCGCCATCTATCTGACCGACCTCAACCGCCTGGGTGGCCGCCTGCAACTCCTCGATCCCCACCGGGTGTTGGTCGAGGGCCCCACCCGCTGGCGCGCGGCCGAGATGATGTGCCCGCCGGCCCTGCGCCCCGCCGTGGTCGTCCTGCTGGCCATGATGGCCGCGGAGGGCACGTCGGTGCTGCGCAACGTGTACGTCATCAACCGGGGTTACGAGGACCTCGCGGAGCGGCTGAACTCGGTCGGGGCGCAGATCGAGATCTTCCGGGACATCTGACCATCCGATGCCGTCGGCCCCCTTCTGGCCTGCGTCGGTGCGGGTCTGGAAGGGGTTGCCATGCCGCCACCTTGGGTTCCAAGAGGTCCAGCGCCTCCGTCCAGCGGAAGCGGTCGGCGCCTCCCCCGGCCTTCGGCCGGTGCGGTTCGTACGAGCCGAGCAGGACGCCCATCCCGGCGAGCCGTTCCGGGCTCTGCCGGTAGACCGGGTGGGCGGCCTGGGCGGCGTTGAGGTACGGCAGGACGGCGATGGGGACATCCATGCCGTACGCCTCGCAGAGGATGCCCAGGGCGAGGGTGCCGGAGATGCCGGCGGCCCACTTGTTGACCGTGTTGAACGTGGCCGGGGTTACGGCGGTGGCGTCCGCGGGAGGCAGGGGGGAGGCCTCTCCAGGTGTGCGCCAGGCTGAGCGGATCGGGTAGCCGGTCTGCGCTTCGATCGCTTCCGCGTCGAGGAAGCCCGGTCCCTGCGGGGTGGCGACGACGCCGACGTCCCAGTGCCGTTGCCGCGCGGCGGTGATCAGCGTGCCGGCATCGCCGGAGATCCCGCAGGCGCAGACGACGACGTACAGGAAGGGCTTCTTGTCCGGGACGGTCGGCTCGGTCACAGTCACGCGGGGACTCCCCTACACGCCGTGTGCCTGCCCCAGGGGCGGAGCCCTTGGGGCAGGCGGGCTCCCTCGACATCCCGTTGTCCGCCGCCACTCCCGCATCGCCGCCGGGGTCGGAGATCCAGGCTTGGATCAGGCACATCGAGAGCACTATGAGTAGGATAAGTGGCATGAGCGAGCCTACCGGTAAGTACTCGATCACCATGCCACGTGACATCGCCGAAGCCGCCAAGGCCCGCAGCGGTCCCTCCGGCCTGTCTGCTTACGTGGCTGCCGCCGTGGCCCGGCAGATCGAGCGCGACAACCTCAACGAACTCATCCAGGTCGCCGAGGCCGAGCACGGCCCCGTCACCGACGAGGAGATCCAGGCGCTGCGCGACCAGCTTCACCAGGCACGCCGCGAGCAGACCCATCAGAAGCAGGGCGGGGCGAACGCCGCGTGACTCGCTCCCCCGCCGTTCCCGGCGGCACCCTGGTCCTTGACAGCGAGGGGCTTGCCAAGGCCGTGCTGCGCGACCGTACCGTCACCGGCTGGCTCGCCCTGGCCCGAGCCGACGATCTCCGGGTGATCACTTCTGCGGCCGCCCTGGTGGAGGTGGTGCATCCCCGGGTCAAACGCCCGGCACTGGAGTGGACACTGTCCCGACTCGTCGTCGAACCGGTCACCGAGCCTCTCGCCCGCCACGCCGCCGGCCTCCTCGCCGACGCCGGCTTGCACGGCCACAAGTACGCCATCGACGCCATGCTCAGCGCCACCGCCCTCGCCGCCCCGGGCCCCGTCACGATCCTCACCTCCGATCCCGAGGACCTGACCGCGCTGTGCGGCGGGCGGGTCACCGTGATCAAGGTCTGACACCGCGAGGCCGCGAACACGTTCGCGGGACGGCCGTCCAGGACCGTCCCGCGCCCACCGCACACCCACTGCACTCCCCACTCCCAGACCGGCGCCGACCCTGGAGGCCCCGCTCACCGAGGGCGAGTCCGGCACCCACCGCTCCACCCTCACCCCGCTCCCCGGCCAGGGGCCCCGTCACGACTGACCTCGCTCTCCCGGGCGGTCTCACCGGTGACCACCCGGGGCAGGTCGCCCCTCAGCCAAGGAACCAGCACCAGTGGTACGTCGAAGTCAGACCAGCAATCCCCCGCTCGGCCGTCGTCCTGACCTCGGGCGCCGACTGGCGTGAACGCACCGCCAGTCAACGGCGTTCAAGTGGCGGTGACTTCCCCCTGCCCAAGCGGCAGGCAGGGAAGATCGATGCTCTGCAGCGCACGATCAAGGTCCTGCGGCTGGCCATCAACACCAAGCACCGGTCCGAGGCGCGCTATCTCTTCAGCCGGGCCCGAGCCCTCGTCGAAGCCCTTCCGGCTTCGCAAACCGTGCAGGAACGCCAACAACTCTCCGAGCTCCGGAAGAAGTTCGCAGCAGGCGGCAAGGCGCTCCCCCAGAGCGGGCTGCGCTCCTGGGGCATTCCGCAGGACCTCACGGAACGTGCCGAACTCGTCGTCGCGGAGCTGGCCGCCAACGCCGTTCTCCACGGCCGCGTGCCCGGCCGCTGCTTCCGGCGGACGCCGAACCCGATGTGCTCCGCACCGGCGGGCGCGGCCTGGTGCTCGTCGCCGCCCTCGCCGACCACTGGGACTGCGTCCCCTACCGCCCAGCGGCAAGACCGTCCGGGCGGTGCTCTCGACGCCGGTCGTCGAAGCGTGACCTCGTCGGCCGACACGAGCCTCGGCGCAACGCAGGTACTCATGAAGCTGGAAGGAGTGGGCCGGCACATCCGGCAGGAGCGGGTACGCGCGGGTATGAACCAGCGTGATCCGGCAGAACACGCCGGGCTCAGTCAGCCCACGCTGCACCGGATCGAGCAGGGTGCCGAGCGACACTGAACGTCACGGAGCTGGACCGGATCGCACGGGCGTTGGACGTGCCCGTGCGCTACCTCCTCCATGGAAACCCGGTCACCGACCGGGTCTTCGTCGCTCCGCGAACAGCGCGGGAGGCCACACAAGAGGATCTGGACGAGGCGAGACGGCTGGTCGTCGATTGGTCGTCGATCGCTGAGGCATCTGACCAGGCCATGGGCCTGCACGGCGTATCCGCCGGTGAGGACCAGAGGATAGGGGGAGCCGAGGTCGCGGTAGCCGCCTGCGTGGGACGCTCCGCAGGGCTTCACGGAACGTGCCGAAAACGTCGTGGCGGAGCTCGCCGCCGACGCCGTGCTCCTCGACACCAAACCCTCGCCCTGCGCGAGCGGGACGACGGTGAGGCCGGGCGGACGGGGAGTACGGCTGTACCGGCACAGCCTCGACCTCTCCCGCGATCCCGGACAACTCCAGTCGGTTGTCCGGGAGATCGCCGGACGGTCGGCCGGAGCCGGTCGAGCCGTCGGACGGCCTGCGGCTGGGCCTCGGACAACAGCAGACGGTCGCCCACCCGCTTCCCCCGCGGACGCGCGATGAGCGCCTGGCCGCCGGCAGGCCTCCCCGGACGGTTCGGGTCCGGGGAGGCCGGGTGAGCCGGGATGCTGTCAGTCGACCTCGAGGGGGAGGGCCGGGTCGGCGGCCCACTCGGTGAGGGAACCGTCGTAGACGGCGACGTCGGAGCGGCCGAGGACAGCCAGCTGGAAGGCCAGGCCGGTGGCGGCGATGCCGCTGCCGCAGTACGTGATGACCTTCTTGGACTCGTCCAGGGCTCCGGCGTCGTCGAAGAGCCCGCGGACTTCGTCCGGGCCGCGGAAGAGGCCGTCGGAGTCGGCGAGGTCGGGGAAGGGGACATTCGTGCTGGAGGGGATGCGGCCCGGGCGGGCGTAGGTCTGGCGGGTGCCCGCGAAGGTCGGCCGGTCGAGGGAGTTCACCAGCTGGGTGCCGGGGTCCTCGATCGCGGCGAGGACCGCGTCCTTGTCGGCGTGGAGCTCGGGACGACGCCGGGCGGCGAACACGGCGGGCTCGTTGGACTCCACGCCGCTCTTGACCTCGTAGCCCACCCGGATCCAGGCGGGGAGACCGCCGTTCAGCACCGACACGTCGTCGAAGCCCTCGTATCGCAGGTTCCACCACAGACGGGTGGCCCAGATGTTCGGGCCCTGGTCGTAGACGACCACGTGTGTGCCGGGGCCGACGCCGAGAGCGCCGAGCCGGGCGGCGAACGTCTCGCTGTCGAGCGCGGTGAACGTGGTGGCCGCGTCGGGGTCGGCGAGGTCGTTCAGCAGGTCGGCGAAGACGGCTCCGGGGATGTGGGCCTTCTCGTACGCCTGGCGGCCCGACTCCACGTCGTAGTAGCCGTCGCCTTCGGGCTGGGTGAGAAAGGTGGTCGCGTCGAGAATCCGGATCGCGGGGTCCCCGAGGCGCTCGTGCAACCAGGCCGGGTCCACCAGCAGAGGGTGAGACATGCGTATTTCCTTTCCTTAGTGCTGCGTTCCTCAAGGTGGGCGTATGTTCGGTAGGGGGCGTGGGCAGGAGGGCGCCATGCCGAAGTTTCTGTATGCGCGACCGCCGGCCGATCCGGTCGAGGAGCGGAAGGTCCGCAAGCTGGCGGGGGCCCGGCATGCGCCGGGCGACTGGATCCTGCGGGCCCGGATGATCGAGGCCAGCTGGCGGGGGCTGCACACCACGGCGATCGCCGCCGAGCTGGGCTGCCACCCGCAGACGGTGCGGGAACGGCTGGCGCGGTTCAACGCCGAGGGCCTGGACGGGCTCGGCGACCGGCCGATCAGCGGGCGCCCGCGCCGGCTGACCGAGGCCGAGCGTTCGGCGATCATTGCCCTGGCCCGCGGCGACCCGCCCGGGCGCCCGGTGCCCGGCCCCGACGGCGCCCTTCAGGCCGCCGACGAGGCCGGGGCGCCGACCTGGACGCTGGATACGCTCACCGCGGCCGCCCGGGAGCGCGGTATCGACGTGCACCGCAGCCAGGTGCGCAGGATCCTGCTGGCCGAGCAGGTGCGCTGGCGCCGTACCCACTCCTGGGCGACCAGCAAGGACCCCGACTTCGCCCCAAAAGAACGGCGGTCGTCGGGCTCTACACCGACCCGCCGCCGTGCTCCACGGTGATCTGCGCCGACGAGCTCGGTCCGGTCATCCCGCGCACCTTCGCCCCCGCGCCGGGCTGGTCCGTGGGCGGGCACCGGATCAAGGCGCCGCTGGAGTACGCCCGTGGCCGGGAGAAGACCTGGGTGTACGGGGGCCTGCGCATCCGCGACGGCCAGGAGGTGACCTTCTGCGCGCCGCGGCGCAACACCGCCGGCTGGCTCCACCTGCTGCAGGAGATCGCCCGGGCCAACCCGCGGGGCCAGGTCTACGTCGTCGCCGACAATCTCTCCAGCCACACCAGCGGCCCCGTCCGCAGGTGGCTGAGGAAGCATCCGAGGGTCCATCAGGTCTTCATCCCCGTCGGCGCGTGCTGGCTGAACCTGGCCGAGGGGTGGTGGCGGATCTTCCGCAAGACCGCGCTGGCCGGGCAGACCTTCGCCGATCCCGACGAGATCGACCAGGCCACGGCCCTGGCCACCGCCCAGCTCAACGCCCGTGCCAAACCATGGGTTTGGGGACGCTCCCCGCCACCGCACCGCCGACTACGCCGGAAGTTCGTCTACCGGCTTTGAGGAACGCAGCATTAGAGGTCCTAACAGAGTGCTCGTACGCGCCGGTACAGGATGAGGCAGGTAGCGAGCTGCAGGAAGGCCTCGTGGATGTCGTCGCGGTGCTCCCAGCGGATCCTGAGGTGGCGAAAGCCGTGCAGCCAGGCGAACCCGCGTTCAACTACCCAGCGGTGGATGCCCAGTCCGGATCCATGGGGCTGTCCGCGGCGGGCGATGACCGGGGTGATGCCCAGGGTGCGAACCTTGCGGCGGTAGCGGTCGTGGTCGTAGCCGCGGTCCGCGTACAGCCGCCGGGGCCGGTGCCGGGGCCGCCCGCGGCGCCCCCGCACCTCGGGGACCGCCTGCAGCAGCGGGACCAGCTGGGTGACGTCGTTGCGGTTGCCGCCGGTGAGCGTCACCGCCAGGGGGGTGCCGCGCCCGTCGCAGATCAGGTGGTGCTTCGAGCCCGGCCGGGCGCGGTCGACCGGACTCGGGCCCGTTTTGGGCCGCCCCGCAGGGCACGCACGTGGGAGGAGTCGATCGCGGCCCGGGAGAAGTCCAGCTGGTCGGCGCCGTGCAGCTTCGCCAGCAGGACCTCCTGCAACTGGTGCCAGACATTGGCCTCGTTCCAGTCCCGCAGCCGGCGCCAGCAGGTCATCCCGGAGCCGAAACCCAGCTCCTGCGGCAGCCACTCCCACTGGATATTGGTGTGCAGCACGAACAGGATGCCCTGCAGCACACGGCGGTCGTCCAGCCGCTTGCGGCCTGGATGATCGGAGCGGCGTTCGATCTTCGGCAGCAGCGGCTCGATCAGCGCCCACAGGGCGTCGTCGATCTCCCAGGGTTTGGGGCGAGACATCGCGCACCTCCTGGCCAGAGCGGATCCGCACCAGAATCTCCAGGTTAGCGCAAATGTTCCATTTTGTTAGAACCTCTTACAGCCCCCGGCAAGACGCCGAGGTGTCCTGTAAACGTACCTGTTTGAGAAACATGTCTCAGTATGCGGACATCCGGGTGGCTTGAGGGCCAGCATCGAATCCAGCACGTGGCCGTGCGGGTGAGCCGTCGGCTGACAGCCCCGGTCCTCAGGCGTGAGGGCGGGGGCTGTCAGCCGGCCGGGCAGAGACCGCTCCGCCGGGCGCCCGAGCCCGGCCGACGCCGGCCGGGCTACCGCGAGCCCACCTCGGCGGTGGACGCCTCGAGTTCGCGGGCGAGGGTCGCCGCGTCGGAGGGTCCGGTGTGCCGGCGGTTGCCGATGAAGAAGGTCGGGGCGCCGCTGGCCCCGCTCGCCTCGGCGCTGGCGGCGTCGGCCCGTACCCGCGCGGCCGTCTCCTCGGAATCGAGGTCCCGCAGGAACAGCTCGACGTCGAGTCCGGCCTGGGCGGCATAGCCGACGATGTCGTCGAACTCGAGCTCGTTCTGGTGGGTGAACAGCAGGTCGTGCATCTGCCAGAAGCGTCCCTGCGTGTCAGCGGCGACCGCCGCCCGGGCGGCGAGTTCGGCGTTCGGGTGCACATCGGGCAGCGGCAGGTGCCGGAAGACGTAGCGGAGCCGGTCGCCGAAGCGCTGCTTCAGTTCCTGGGCGACACCGGTGGCATGGGCGCAGAAGGGGCATTCGTAGTCGCCGTACTCCACCAGGGTCAGGGGTGCGTCCACGAGACCCTTGACATGGTCCGTGGCCGGGTCGACGGGGCGGTCGAGGATGCGGGGGAGGTCGGCGTCCGTCTCGCCGCGCAGAACCGCGGCCAGGCGGAACGACACCCATCCCAGAACCGTCGCGAACACGGCCGCCAGCAGGACGCCGACGGTCGCCTGGGCGCGGAGAACCGGATCGTCGAAGGCGAGTCCGGCGATCAGCAGGGAGACCGTGAAGCCGATCCCGGACAGCACGCCACCGCCCAGTACGTGGCCCGGGCCGACACCCCGCGGAAGCCTGCCCAGGCCGAGGCGGGCGGGAAGCAGCGCGCCGGCTCCGATGCCCACGAGCTTTCCGACGACGAGGCCGATGATGACGGCCCAGGTGACCTTGGAGGTCAGGGCGTTGGTCAGGACGCCGCCGCGCAGGTCGACGCCGGCGCTGGCCAGGGCGAACACCGGGACGATGAGGTAGCTCGTCCAGGGGTGGAGTGTCGTCTGCAGCCGCTCGTTGACGGAGACGGCGCGCTTGAGTCCCCTGCGTGCCGTCAGGCCCACATCCGCTCGGGGGGACTGACGGAAGGCGCGGAAGAGCCGGACGGCCCGCTCCACGGCCTGGCGTGCGGGGGGCTGGGCAGGGATGAGCAGACCGCCGAGCATGCCGGCGATGGAGGCGTGGAGTCCGGCTTCGAAGGTGGCGAGCCACAGCGCGAGAACGATCAGCACGTACGGGGCCGCACGCCACACACCGAGGCGGGTCAGCCCGGCCAGGACCACGCACAGGGCGAGCGCGACCAGCAGCGGCCTCAGGTGGACCGTGTCCGAGAAGACGAAGCCGATCACGGCGACGGCCACGATGTCGTCGATGACGGTGATGGCCAGCAGGAAGACCCGTAGTTGCGTGACGAACCGGGGGCCCACGATGGCGAGTGCCCCCAGCATGAACGCGGTGTCGGTGCCGATGACCACACCCCACCCCTGGACGGCTTCGCCCCCGGGTGCGATCGCCAGGTACAGCAGCACGGGGATCAGCATGCCGCCGATCCCGGCCAGGGCCGGGATCACGATACGTCGGCGGTCGGTCAGCACGCCCACGGAGACCTCGTAGCGGACCTCCAGACCGATGACGAAGAAGAACATGGCCATCAGGCCGTCGCTGACCCAGTGCCCCAGGTCCATGGACAGACCGGCCCCGCCGATCGAGAACGAGGCGTCGGTCGCCCAGAGCGACGTATAGGCCTCCGACCAGGGCGAGTTCGCCCACACCAGGGCCACCACGACAGCGGCCAGGAGCAGGCCGACACTGCCCGCCTCGGTCGTCAGGAAGGCGCGCACCGGGCCGGAGAGCTGGGCAACCAGCGTGTCCCTCCTGGCCGGGGTCTGGGAGGCCGGGTCGTTCTTCTTCCGTATCGCCATCACCGGCTCCCCTGTGCCGGAGTCAGGACCTGCGTGGTGGTGAAGGCGGTCTTCCAGCCGGTGATCCTGCACTCGGGGAAACCCGCCAGGGTCTCCCCGTCGTGGATGTCGTGGATGTCGTGGATGTCGTAGCGGCTCTGCCCGGAGTTGTCACGGACGGTGGTGCTCATGCGCTCCCTTCCTGCGGGCTCTTCGGGCGGACCACGGGCGGTGCGGCGACCGCCCGGCTCGGCACGGGGTGACGGCTGACGTCCGGCACACGGGCACCTGGTACGTCGGAGAAACGTCCCGCCCCACTTACTCTCATCTGGATCAAGAGTCACGTTTATTCCCGATGCGGGTCCGTATTTCCGGTCCGGGGCCCGCATCCGGGCACGGAAGCGGGTCCGAACGTACGGGTGGTGACCCTCGCGACCGGGGTGTCCGCCGCACGTCGGAGGATGCCGGAGGACGCCGACTTCGCCATCGGTCCCTCGTACCTGATGAAGCCGGGCGTGTACCGCGACGGCGGCCTCGAACGGACCTGGCGCACGAAGATCCTGTCGCTGCTCGAGGAGCACCACTACGGCGAGGGCCTCGGATCGCGTCCCGCCTCGTGGTGTAAGTGACCTTGCTCGACGCGTTCCGGTAAGCCGCACGCCGGCCCCTCATGAGGCAACGGCCCCGCATCATGCGCTGCTGACCTGCCGCCAGCGCCATGGGCGGCCCTTGAACCGCGTCGATGCGGCGGTGATCTGCGTATTCCACGTGCTTGATCGGCTGCACCGCCCGGCGGGACGCGATCTCCCGGGGGCTCATGACACCCACCCTGCTGAAAGGGTGAGCATCCGGCAGGTGAATGCAATCCATGGGCTCAAATGAGCGATATGTGAACACTGGAGGCCGGGATGATCTCACTTTTCAGAGGGGGTGTGCCTCCTGGCCGGGTGTCGAGGGGGCGTGTCCCACGACGTGGTGCAGGCGATCGAGCCCTTCACGTTCCGGTCCGAGGTCCGTGGCGCTCTCCGGGGAAGCGGTAGCCCGCGAAGTGCCCCGTTGAAACGGGTTGGACACTCGATCCGGCGGAGCCAACCGTCCCCCACCCGCGGATTCCGGCGCCTTGATTCCCTGCACCACCTGGCGGGACGCCGTCTCGCCCGGAGCGCCGCTCGATGACCAGCCTGCGCCCCGGCACCGCCGTCCGCGACACCGCTCGGGACCGGACCGGCGGCCTGGCAGGGCCGGAGCCTCATCGTCGGCCGATCCGGTCCACGAGGTCGTCGGTCAGCGGGTACGGCCGTTCAGCGGGAAGAAGCCGCCGGGCCGCGTCTTCGTCACCTGCGATGACCGCCGCGTGCACCTCATGGGCGAGTGGCGTCACGTCCCGGATCGACGTGATCCAGTCGTCCACGTACCGGTCCACGGCCTCGCACGACAGTCCGATCTGGATGGCCCGACGAGGCAACGGATTCAGAGGTTCTAACAAAATGGAACATTTGCGCTAACCTGGAGATTCTGGTGCGGATCCGCTCTGGCCAGGAGGTGCGCGATGTCTCGCCCCAAACCCTGGGAGATCGACGACGCCCTGTGGGCGCTGATCGAGCCGCTGCTGCCGAAGATCGAACGCCGCTCCGATCATCCAGGCCGCAAGCGGCTGGACGACCGCCGTGTGCTGCAGGGCATCCTGTTCGTGCTGCACACCAATATCCAGTGGGAGTGGCTGCCGCAGGAGCTGGGTTTCGGCTCCGGGATGACCTGCTGGCGCCGGCTGCGGGACTGGAACGAGGCCAATGTCTGGCACCAGTTGCAGGAGGTCCTGCTGGCGAAGCTGCACGGCGCCGACCAGCTGGACTTCTCCCGGGCCGCGATCGACTCCTCCCACGTGCGTGCCCTGCGGGGCGGCCCAAAACGGGCCCGAGTCCGGTCGACCGCGCCCGGCCGGGCTCGAAGCACCACCTGATCTGCGACGGGCGCGGCACCCCCCTGGCGGTGACGCTCACCGGCGGCAACCGCAACGACGTCACCCAGCTGGTCCCGCTGCTGCAGGCGGTCCCCGAGGTGCGGGGGCGCCGCGGGCGGCCCCGGCACCGGCCCCGGCGGCTGTACGCGGACCGCGGCTACGACCACGACCGCTACCGCCGCAAGGTTCGCACCCTGGGCATCACCCCGGTCATCGCCCGCCGCGGACAGCCCCATGGATCCGGACTGGGCATCCACCGCTGGGTAGTTGAACGCGGGTTCGCCTGGCTGCACGGCTTTCGCCACCTCAGGATCCGCTGGGAGCACCGCGACGACATCCACGAGGCCTTCCTGCAGCTCGCTACCTGCCTCATCCTGTACCGGCGCGTACGAGCACTCTGTTAGGACCTCTCAGCCCGAGGCCACGCTCGGGGTCCCACTGGACCCGGACGGGACTGGTCCGCAGCGCTTCCCGCCGAGCGGCTTCGGTGGCGAAGCGGGTGCGGTCGAAATGGCTGAGGCAGGCGTTCGCGAGGGCCCACTCGAAACCCTCCCTCGTGATCCCGATGGCGAGGACCCGCTCCTGGTCGGACTTGGTCGCCCAGCCGCAGCGGTACATCATCCAGAGGAACGACGGCTTGATCCACGTCATGCGCGCCCGTTTGAACGGATCGACGAAGGTGCCCGCCCGTCGACGGCGAACGGGTCGGCAGCAGCACCGCCCTCGCAAACCTGGACGAACCAGTCGGGAAGGGTGTCCACGCGCACCTCGTCCTCGTCGAAGTCCGCGTGCGCGGCAAGGGCGAACACGGCCGCGAAGACATCGCGCAACCTGTTGGCGTATGCCTCAGGGTCGCTATTCGGGCTCACCACGACATGGGCGAGAGCAGGAGTGCCAGGGCCGCTTTCGGGCCGTTCGGAAACCCAGGGTCATTGCTTGATCGAGAAACGTCCGGTTCGCGGTTCTCGTGAGTGATGGAACGTCATGAGCCGCTCTGTGGCGGATCGGACGGGAAAACGGTGCAGGCACGGCGTCGGTGATCATGTGGTTGTCGAGACCCATGAGAACCGAGCGAGACCGTGCCTGCCCGAACATCATCCCCCATGCCCCCGGCGTTGGAGCAGTTGGCTGCCCAGACCGCCCCGCTCACCTTGGAGGCAGCCGCTGACCTGCGTCGATTCCTGGCCGCC
Source organism: Streptomyces sp. JNUCC 63 (assembly GCF_054366325.1). Classification (NCBI taxonomy): domain Bacteria; kingdom Bacillati; phylum Actinomycetota; class Actinomycetes; order Kitasatosporales; family Streptomycetaceae; genus Streptomyces; species Streptomyces sp. JNUCC 63. The sequence continues at coordinate 1,875,667 of NZ_CM135963.1, forward strand.
GTCCCCGACCCGCGCGATGTTCGGGGGCGGCGCTACCCGGCGCTCGCCCTGCTGTGCGCGGCAGCGGCGGCGGTGCTGGCCGGCGCCCGCTCGCTCATCGCCGTCGGCGAGTGGATCGCGGACGTCCCGCAGTCCGTCGTGGGCGTCCTGGGCTTCGCGGCCGACCCGCTCACCGGGCAGCGGGCCGTGCCGCACCCCGCCACCGTCCGCCGTCTGCTCGAACGCGTCGACGGCGACGCACTGGACGTGGCGATCGGCGCCTACCTGCAAGCCCGTCAACCGCCCGCCCCGCAGCGGGAGGCGGCCCCGAGGCGGTCGCCGCTGCGGCCGGTCGCGGTGGACGGCAAGACGGTCCGCGGCTCGCGCACCGCCCAGACCGCGGCTGTCCAACTCCTGGCCGCGATGACGCACGGCGGCACCGTCCTGGCCCAGCGGCAGGTCTCCTCCAAGAGCAACGAGATCCCCTCGTTCCGGCCCCTGCTGGACGGCCTCGACCTGGAGCACGTCGTGATCACCACCGACGCGCTGCACACCCAGCACAGTCACGGGGCCTACCTGCACACCCGCGGCATCCACTACCTGGCCGTCGTCAAGCGGAACCACCCCGGCCTGTACGCCCAGGTCAAGCACCTGCCCTGGCGGGACGTCCCGCTCGACCACCGCACCCGCGACAAGGCCCACCACCGCGACGAGATCCGGCGGTTGAAGGTCGCCGCGTTCTCCAGCATCGACTACCCCGGCGCCCGGCAGGCCATCGAGGTCGTGCGCCGGCGGCGCGACCTGGCGACCGGAAAGCTCACCATCGAGCGCGTCTACCTGATCACCAGCCTGGACGTCTTCGACGCCACCCCGGCCGAGCTCGCCGCCTGGATCAGAGGCCACTGGAGTATCGAGAACCTCCTGCACCACGTCCGTGACCGGACCTTCCGCGAGGACGACTCCAAGGTCCGCACCGGCCACCTGCCCCGGACCATGGCCAGCCTGCGCAACCTCGCCATCGGCGTCTTCCGTCAGGACGGCGAGACCAACATCGCCGCCGCCCTCCGCCGCACTGGCCGCGACCATCAGCGGCCGCTACGAGCCCTCGGCCTCACCTGACAAAACCGGACACTTTTCGATCATGCAATGACCCTGGGGCCGACGCCACCTCCGACACCATCCGCGATCGCGTCGGCATCGTCACGGGGTACAAAGGCGGGTTCAGGCAGAGAGAAGAAACCTGCGATTGCCTGCACAAGTCGTTCCTCGTAGCCATGACTGTCAAGTTCCGTCTGCGGCCCGATCAAGTTTGCCGCCGTGAGGGCGGGCAACAGCAGGTCCGGCTCCTCGCCCACCCGGTCGCCGGCCGTCTCGAAGCTGAAGGCGGTGACCAGGCGTCCATCGCGGTAGCACTCGAACGAGGGGCCATGGGCTTTGGCGATGCATGGTTCGGTCACGAAAACGACGAGCTCGCCGCCGTCCGGGCACAGTTGACGATAATCGGCAAAGTCGTGGTCGCCGCTGTCCCAGCTGAGCATGTCGTGCATCATCAGCCCCCAGTCGGGGGTCTTGCCGTACGCGAGCGGCTTCCGCTTCATGGCGAGGAGTCCTTGCGTGAGCGCGTCCAAAGACATCCCTCGGAAGAAGACGACGTTGGTCTCCTCGTGGTGCGGGAGCGGGCCATGTATCCAATGCGCCATGTCGGGCACCGTGGAGAAGCCCTCCGACACCTCTGCACAGCCACGTCATCCCTGTGCCGGTGCGCTGGTGGCCAGGGGGCGCGGGGGTAACCGACGGCCATGGGGCGATGGTGGAAGCGGACAGGGGCCGCGGTCGCGACGGGGGTCGTGGTGAGCGTCGTGGTGACCTTGGTGGGTGACAGGTCGTGGGGATGGGATTTCGCAGCCCGGTGCCTGCTCTTCTCGACGCTGTACGCACTGATGGGACCGCTGGTGGCACGGTCTCGACGCCGTGCCGAGGAGCGAGATGCGCAGCACATGCGGGACATCCAGGAAGCACGGCGCCGCCGACGCTGATTGTCGGCGGTCTCACGTCGGCCCACTTCGATGGCGAGCGGTCCGACTCTGTGGTCACAAAACGCAGGTTGCGAGGGTACGTTGCACTGCGGCATGTCAGGACTGCTTGGTTCCGCAGAACGGGCAGTTGGCGACGTTCGCCTTCATCAGCACTGTGGGCAGGGCCTCGTCGAGGATCCGGTGCCGGGGCAGGGTGAGGCCGAAACGCTGCTCGATGACTTCGAGGGAGGCGCGGTGCACTCTGTCACGGTCCTCCGACAGTTCATCGGGATCGCCAAGGGGCAGGCCGGTCGCGATAGCACTCCACGACAGGGCAGTTGTGGTCGCCGAACCGTCCGTTCCCGGCATTCTTCGGTCAACGGGCGCCACTCCTGAAGACCTCCGCCCGGACGCCGGGGACGCGCGCCTACGGTGCGATCACCGGGCGGGACGGCGATGGCCGCCGCGCTCAGTCGACGATCAAGGGGAGGCAGCATGGCAAGTGTGGAAGTGTCGCTGAAGGAAATGATGACCGCGGTCGAGGGGGCGCTGGGCGCGGCGGTCGTCGACTACACCAGCGGGATGGCCCTGGGGACCCTGGGCGGGGGCAAGGACCTGGACCTGACCATCGCCGCTGCGGGGAACACTGACGTCATCCGCGCCAAGGTGCGCACCATGGAACAGCTGGGTCTGCAGAGCCAGATCGAGGACGTGCTGATCACGCTCGGCGGTCAGTACCACCTGATCCGCCTGGTCACCGGACGCAACGGCAACGGCCTGTTCCTCTACCTCGTTCTGGACAAGGACCGTTCGAATTTGGCGATGGCCCGCCACCAGCTCAAGCGCGTCGAGGAACAACTCGAGGTCTAGGACTTTCCCGTGCCCCCGGCCGACGTGCGCCCATGATGTGAAGACTTCTTCAAGTCACCACATCAGCATGACCCCAAATAGTGGATGCGCGCGGCCGGGGGCGAAAAGAATCGGCTGTGCAGGGCACATTCCGCGGCGGCGTCCTCCGGGGTGCCGCCGCGTCTTTGGACCATCCCCGACGCGGCAGGGAGCGAGCACTCATGCAAGTCCCCCTCTACCAGGCCAAGGCGGAGTTCTTCCGCATGCTCGGACACCCCGTGCGCATCAGGGTCCTGGAACTGCTCCAGCACGGTCCCGTGCCGGTGCGGGACCTGCTCGCCGACATCGAGATCGAGCCGTCCAGCCTCTCGCAGCAACTGGCCGTGCTGCGGCGGTCCGGCATCGTCGTGTCCATCCGGGAGGGGTCCACCGTCCGCTACGCGCTCGCCGGCGGCGACGTCGCCGAGCTGCTGCGCGCGGCCCGACGCATCCTCACCGAACTCCTGGTGGGCCAGAACGAACTGCTCGCCGAACTCCGGCAGACCGACGGCGGTCGCGCCGACCCGGCCGTCGTGTCCACCGGCACCGGTCACCCTTAGAGGAAGAGCGGTTCGAGGCGATCCTCAGCGGCATGCGACCGGCCGCCATTACTCGAGGACCGCGAAGCCGTCCAGTTCGACCAGCGCCTGTTCGTCCCACAGGCGTACGACTCCCACCACCGCCATCGCCGGGTAGTCCCGGCCGGCCAACCGGCGCCAGCAGCGGCCGAGTTCGGGCGCGTGGACGCGGTAAGCGGCGAGGTCGGTGGCGTAGACCGTGACGCGGGCGAGGTCGGCGGGGGTGCCGCCGGCTGCGTGCAGGGCGGTGAGGAGGTTGGTGAGGGCGCGTTCGAACTGTTCGGGAAGGGTGTCGCCGACCACCTTGCCGTCGGCGTCGAGTGCCGTCTGGCCCGCCAGGAACAGCAGGCGGGAGCCGGTGGCCACCACCGCGTGGGAGAAGCCCGTGGGCGGGGACAGTTCGGGCGGGTTGACGCGCTCGGCGGTCACGGGGCCTCCCCGGTGGTGCGCGGCTCGGCGTACAGCTCCCTGGCGATGATCTCCCGCTGGACCTCGCTCGCCCCCTCGTAGATGCGGGGTGCGCGCACCTCGCGGTAGAGGTGTTCGAGGAGGTGGCCGCGGGCCAGGGCGCGGGCGCCGTGCAGTTGGACGGCGGTGTCGACGACGTACTGCGCGGTCTCGGTGGCGAGCAGCTTCGCCATGGCGGCGCGCTTGGGGACGTCCGGGGCGCCGTCGTCGTACGCCGTCGCCGCCGCGTACACCATCAGGCGGGCCGCCTCCGTGCGCAGGGCCATCTCGGCGACCTGGTGGGCGACCGCCTGAAGGTCCCTCAGCGTGCCGCCGAAGGCCACCCGGTGGGCCGTGTGGGTGAGGGTCGCGTCCAGCGCCGCCTGCGCCATGCCGACGGCGAAGGCGCCCACGCTGGGGCGGAACAGGTTGAGCGTGCCCATGGCCACCCGGAAGCCGCCGCCCACCTCGCCGATCACATCGTCCGCCGTGACGGGGACGCCGTCGAAGTCCAGCGCGCCGATGGGGTGCGGGGAGAGCATCGCCAGCGCGGTGCCGGTCAGGCCGGGGCGGTCCGCCGGAACCAGGAACGCGGTCACGCCGCGGGAGCGGGCGCCTGGTGTCGTACGTGCGAAGACGGTGTAGAAGTCGGCCTCGGGGGCGTTGGAGATCCAGCACTTCTCCCCCGTGAGCCGCCAGCGGGCCCCCTCCGGTTCGGCGCGGAGGGCCAGCGCCGCCGCGTCCGAACCGGCGCCCGGCTCGCTCAGGGCGAAGGCCGCCACCGCGCTGCCCTCGATCACCCGCGGCAGCCAGCGGACGCGCTGGGCCGGGGTGCCGTGGGTGTGCAGCGGGTGGGCGCCCAGGCCCTGGAGGGCGAGGGCCGTCTCGGCCTCGGTGCAGGCGTACGCCAGGGACTCCCGCATCAGGCACAGGTCCAGCGCGCCCGAGGTGAACAGGCGTTCCAGCAGGCCGAGTCGGCCGAGTTCGGTGAGCAGTGCGCGGTTGGCGTGACCCGGCTCGCCCTTGTCGGCGAGCGGGCGCAGCCGGTCGGCGGCCAGGGTGCGCAGCTCGGCACACCAGGCGGCCTGTTCCGGTTCGAGCGAGAATGCGGGCATTCGCCGGTCCTCCCTCCCGGGCAACCAACCGGGGTGCAGCCACCGTATCGCGTAGCGTTGACTGTCGTCATCAACGCGATACGCTCCCTGTGCGAGCCCACCACGACAAGGGGGCGAACCGCCATGGACCCGACCAGGACCGACACCCGGCCGCCGACGACCTCGGCCCACGTCGACACCTTCGCGCGTGACCACCTCCCTCCCCCGGACCAGTGGCCCGAGCTCCGCTTCGACCTGCCCGAGCTGCGCTACCCCGACCGGCTGAACTGCGCCGCCGAACTGCTGGACCACGCGGACGCCGGGCGCCCGGTGTTCCGTACTCCCGCCGGGGAGGCCTGGACCTACGGCGACCTGCGTGCCCGCGTCGACCGCATCGCGCACGTCCTGACCGGCGACCTCGGCGTCGTCCCCGGCAACCGCGTCCTGCTGCGCGGCCCGACCACGCCCTGGCTGGCGGCCTGCTGGCTGGCCGTGCTGAAGGCCGGCGCGGTCGCCGTCACCGTGCTGGCCCAGCAGCGCCCGCACGAGCTGCGCACGATGTGCGAGATCGCCCGGGTCCGGCACGCGCTGTGCGACATCCGGTCCGTCGACGACCTGGCCAAGGCGGAGGTGCCAGGGCTCGCCATCACGACGTACGGCGGTGACGCTCCCGACGACCTCCTGCGCCGCCCCGCGCCCGGCACGCCGTACCCTGCCGTGGGCACCGCCGCCGACGACGTGGCGCTCATCGCGTTCACCTCGGGCACCACCGGGCGGCCCAAGGGCTGCGTGCACTTCCACCGGGACGTGCTGGCGATCGCGGACACCTTCTCGAAGCATGTGCTCAAGCCGCGCGCGGACGACGTCTTCGCGGGCAGTCCCCCGCTGGGGTTCACCTTCGGGCTCGGCGGGCTCGTCGTCTTCCCGATGCGCGCCGGCGCCTGCGCGCTGCTGCTCGAACAGGCCCATCCGCGGCAGCTGCTGGCCGCGGTCGCCGAGCACCGGGTGTCCGTGCTGTTCACCGCGCCCACCGCCTACCGCGCCATGCTCGACGGGCTCGACGCCCACGACGTCTCGTCGCTGCGGCGCTGCGTGTCCGCCGGGGAGAACCTGCCCGCGGCCACCTGGCACGCCTGGCACGAGCGGACCGGGCTGCGCATCATCAACGGCATCGGCGCCACCGAGCTGCTGCACATCTTCGTCTCGGCGGCCGACGACGACATCCGGCCGGGGACCACGGGTGTGCCCGTACCGGGGTGGCACGCGCGCGTGCAGGACGGGCACGGCGACCCCGTGCCCGACGGGGAGCCCGGTCTGCTCGCCGTCCGGGGGCCGGTCGGCTGCCGCTACCTCGCCGACCCACGGCAACGCGCGTACGTGCGGGGCGGCTGGAACGTCACCGGTGACACCTACGTCCGCGAGCCGGACGGCTACTTCCGCTATGTCGCCCGCGCCGACGACATGATCGTCTCGGCCGGGTACAACATCGCGGGACCGGAGGTCGAGGACGCGCTGCTGCGCCATCCGGACGTGGTCGAGGCGGCGGTCGTCGGACGGCCCGACGAGGCCCGCGGGCAGGTCGTGGTGGCCTACGCCGTGCTGCGGGAGGGCGCCCCGCGGGAGGCGGAGGCGCTGCGCGCGTACGTCAAGTCCGAGCTGGCCCCGTACAAGTGCCCGCGCGAGATCGTCTTCCTGGACGCACTGCCGCGCACGGCCACCGGCAAGCTCCAGCGGTTCCGGCTGCGCGCGGACAGTAGTACCCAGCGGCCGCGGTGACCAGCAGTGATGCCGACGGCCTAAGATGATCAACGTGTCCGACCAGCACGCGCAACACGCCCCGAGGTCCTTGATCGTCACGCTCTACGGCGCCTACGGCCGCTCCGCACCCGGCCCGGTGCCCGTCGCCGAGCTGATCCGGCTGCTGGCCGCCGTGGGGGTGGACGCTCCGTCCGTGCGCTCCTCGGTGTCCCGGCTCAAGCGGCGCGGGCTGCTGCTGCCGGCCCGTACGGCACAGGGCGCGGCGGGTTACGAACTCTCCGCCGAGGCACGGCAGTTGCTGGACGACGGCGACCGCCGTATCTACGCCACGGGGCTGCCCGGGGACGAGGGCTGGGTGCTGGCGGTGTTCTCCGTGCCCGAGTCCGAGCGCAACAAGCGGCACGTGCTGCGCTCCCGGCTGGCCGCGCTCGGCTTCGGCACGGCGGCGCCCGGTGTGTGGATCGCCCCGGCCCGGGTGTACGAGGAGACCCGGCACACGCTCCGGAGGCTGGGCCTGGACCCGTACGTGGACTTCTTCCGCGGCGAGCACCTGGGCTTCACGCCGACCGCGGAGGCGGTCGGGCGGTGGTGGGACCTGGCGGCGATCGCCAAGCAGCACGAGACGTTCCTCGACCGGCACGCGCGCGTGCTGCGTGCCTGGGAGCAGCGCGCCGACACCCCGCCCGAGGAGGCCTACCGCGACTATCTCCTCGCCCTGGACTCCTGGCGCCACCTGCCCTATGCGGACCCGGGCCTGCCCGCCCGGCTGCTGCCCGCCGACTGGCCGGGCGCCCGCTCGGCCGCCGTCTTCCGGGGACTGCACGAGCGGCTGCGGGACGCGGGGGCCGAGTTCGTCGGGCTCTGAGTCACATCGAGTCACATCCCTGATCGAGTCCCCAGGCTCAGGCGGGGCTTGGGCGCGTCCGTGCGGCCCGTCCGCGGGCGGCGGCTGCCCGCCCGGTAGGGCGCCGGCCACACAGCGGCGGGGCCCGTGTAGCCCTGCTCGGCGGCGGCGTGCAGCGTCCAGTTCGGGTCGTACAGGTGCGGGCGGGCCAGCGCGCACAGGTCCGTACGTCCGGCCAGGATCAGGGAGTTGACGTCGTCCCAGGAGGAGATCGCGCCGACCGCGACCACCGGGACGCCCACCTCGTGCCGGATGCGGTCGGCGAACGGCGTCTGGTACGAGCGTCCGAACTCCGGCCGCTCCCCGGCCACCACCTGCCCGGTCGACACGTCGATCGCGTCGGCGCCGTGCGCGGCGAAGGCGCGGGCGATCTCCACGGCCTCCTCGGCGGTCGTACCGCCCTCGGCCCAGTCGGTGGCGGAGACGCGTACGGTCATCGGGCGCTCCTCGGGCCACGCTCCACGTACGGCGTCGAAGACCTCCAGCGGGAAGCGCAACCGTTTCTCCAGCGAGCCGCCGTAGGCGTCGGTGCGGTGGTTGGTGAGCGGGGAGAGGAAGCCGGAGAGCAGGTAGCCGTGGGCGCAGTGGAGTTCGAGCAGGTCGAAGCCGGCCCGGGCGGCCCGCAGGGCGGCGCCGGTGAACTGCTCGCGGATGTCGGTGAGCTGGGCGCGGGAGAGCCGGCGCGGGGTCTGGCTGCCCGGTGTGTACGGCAGCGGGGAGGCGGCCACCAGCGGCCAGTTGCCCTCGGGCAGCGGCTCGTCCATGCCCTCCCACATCAGCTTGGTCGAGCCCTTGCGCCCGCTGTGGCCGAGCTGCACGCCGATCGCGGTGCCCGGTGACCGCCGGTGCACGAAGTCGGTGATCCGCCGCCAGGCCTCGGCCTGCTTCCCGGACCACAGGCCGGTGCAGCCCGGGGTGATCCGGCCCTCGGGGCTGACGCACACCATCTCGGTCATCACCAGGCCCGCGCCGCCCAGCGCCCGGGCGCCCAGGTGGACGAGGTGGAAGTCGCCGGGGACGCCGTCGACCGCCGAGTACATGTCCATGGGGGACACCACGACCCGGTTGCGCAGGGTCAGGCCGCGCAGCCGGAACGGGGTGAACATCGGCGGCGTGCCGGGCGGGCAGCCGAACTCGCGCTCCACGGCCTCGGTGAAGCGGGAATCGCGCAGCCTGAGGTTGTCGTGGGTGACGCGGCGGCTGCGGGTGAGCAGGTTGAAGGCGAACTGGCGGGGCGGCTGGTCCAGGTAGAGACCCAGGTTCTCGAACCACTCCAGGCTGGCCCGCGCGGCGCGCTGGGTGGAGGCGACGACCGGCCTCCGCTCCTCCTCGTACGCCGCCAGAGCCTTTGCGAGCGAAGGCTGCTCCTCCAGACAGGCGGCCAGCGCGAGGGCGTCCTCGACGGCGAGCTTGGTACCGGAGCCGATGGAGAAGTGGGCGGTGTGGGCGGCGTCGCCGAGCAGCACCAGGTTGCCGTGCGACCAGTGTTCGTTGACGACCGTGCGGAAAGTGGTCCACGCGGACTTGTTGGACCTGAGCGGCCGTCCGCCGAGCGCGTCCGCGAAGATCTTGGCGCAGTGCTCCACGGACTCCTGCTCGTCCATGGCGTCGAAACCGGCCGCGCGCCACACCTCCTCGCGCATCTCGACGATCACGGTCGAGGCGCATTCGTCCAGCGGCCCGAAGGGCCTCGCCGAGGGGTGGTGGTCGGGCGACGGGCGGGAGTAGGGATAGCCGTGCAGCTGCATCACGCCGTGCTCGGTCTCGGCGATCTCGAAGCGGAAGGCGTCGAAGGCGAAGTCGGCTGCGAGCCAGATGTAGCGGCAGCGGTGGCCGGTCGCCCGGGGGCGGAACACGTCGGCGTACGCCTCGCGCGTGGTGCTGTGCACGCCGTCGGCGGCGACGACCAGGTCGTACGTCCGTGCGAGCCGGGCCGGGGGCGGGGCCGGCGTGCGGAAGCGCAGCTCGACGCCGAGGGAGCGGCAGCGCTCGTGCAGGATCCGCAGCAGGCGCCGCCTGCCGAGCGCGGCGAAGCCGTGGCCGCCGGAGGTGTGCCGGGTGCCGCGGTGCACGATGTCGATGTCGTCCCAGCGCACGAACTCCTTGCGCAGAGCCTCGTACACCACCGGGTCGGCGTGCTCGATCCCGCCGAGGGTCTCGTCGGAGAGCACGACCCCGAAGCCGAAGGTGTCGTCGGGCGCGTTGCGCTCCCAGACGGTGACCTCGCGGGCCGGGTCGAGCCTTTTGAGCAGGGCGGCGGCGTACAGGCCACCGGGTCCGCCGCCGATGACCGCGACCCTCATGGCACCGGCCACCGTCTCCTCACCTCCCCCGCCACTTCGGCGGGCGCTTCTCGGTGAAGGCCGCGTGGAACTCGGCGTAGTCCTCGCCGTTCATCAGCAGGGCCTGGGTGGAGGCGTCCAGCTCGACGGCGGCGGACAGGGGCATGTCCAGTTCGGCGGTGAGCAGCGCCTTGGTCTGGGCGTGGGCGAGGGCCGGGCCGTCGGCCAGGCGGCGGGCGAGGGCCTGGGCGGCCTCGTCGGCGCGGCCCTCGTCGGTGAGGTGGCTGATCAGGCCGATCCGCTCGGCCTCGGGCGCGCGCACCGGCTCGCCGAGCATCAGCAGCCGGGTCGCGTGGCCGAGCCCGACGACGCGGGGCAGCAGATAGGCGGCGCCCATGTCGCCGCCGGACAGGCCGACGCGGGTGAAGAGGAAGGCGAAACGGGCGGTGGGGTCCGCGACCCGGAAGTCCGCCGCCAGGGCCAGGACCGCGCCGGCCCCGGCCGCCACCCCGTGCACCGCCGCGATCACCGGGAACGGGCACTCCCGTACGGCGCGTACGACCTGCCCGGTCATCCGGTTGAAGTCCATCAGCTCGGACGTGTCCATGCCCAGCGTGGCGCCGATGATCTCGTCCACGTCGCCGCCCGAGCAGAAGCCGCGTCCCTCCCCGGCCAGGACCAGGGCGCGCACGGCCCGCTCACGGGACAGTTCGGCGAGCAGGTCGCGCAGGTCGGCGTAGGCGCCGAAGGTGAGCGCGTTCAGCCTGTCGGGGCGGGCGAGGGTGACCGTGGCGACGCCGTCGGCGCGCTCGACGCGCAGGTGACGCCAGTCGGAGGTGCGGACTGCGGAGCCGGTGAAGGGACTCATGGCGGACGGCCTCCTCGGGGGACTGCCACGACCTGTGCCTCGCTGAGTTCTCCCCACCGAAGTTATCACTCATTCGTGACCACCGTCAGGAGTGCGCGATAAAGCTCGTGACAGTGTGGCCGCTCCCCGTCGTTTCGTCACAGCTCGTCAATGGCGCGGTAACGACGGGAGGGGTCGCGGGAGGCCGGCCGTCCGCCTGGGTAGGCCGACCCGTGCCGGGCCCGACGGTCCGGCACGGAGGCCGCTGAAAGCCGCTGCCGACGGGCCCCGTACCATTCCCCTCGTTGAAAGCGGGACAGCCTGATGGTGATCACCGGGATGCCCTGCGCCACGAACGGACACACGGTGCACGAACCCCCCTCTGCCAGCCCTGCCTCCTGGCGCGTCGCGCTGCCGCACACGGCCGCCGCCGTGCCCGTGGCCCGCGCTCTGGTCCGTTCGGCGCTGGCCGAGCTGGAGCACACGGCCGCCGACAGCGACACGGCGGAGCTGCTGACCGCGGAGCTGGTGGCGAACGCCGTGGAGCACACCGCGGGCAGGGGCCCGATAGAGCTGGTGGTGGAGCTGCTGCCGACCGGCTGTCATGTCGAGGTGCACGACCCGGACCCGGCCCCGCCCGGCGGCCTGACCCGGCCGGTCCTCACGGCACCGGACCCCTGGCAGGAGAACGGGCGCGGCCTGCTGCTGATCCGCGCCCTCAGCTCCGCCTGCGGGCACCGCCCGACCGCGTCGGGCAAGGCGGTGTGGTTCAGGCTGGCCGCGGTTCCGCCTCGACTGCGTCCGGCGTGAACTCCGCCGCCCCGGCCCGCGCCGCGAGCCGGGAGTTCCGACGCCCGTAGCCGACGTACAGCAGCAGCCCGGCCGCGAGGAAGGCGGCGAACTGGAGCCAGGTCGTCCAGCCCGTCTCGTACATCAGGTACACGCAGCAGCCGACGCCGAGCAGTGGCAGCACCGGGTAGAGCGGCACCCGGAAGCTGCGGGCGAGGCCCGGCTCGCGGCGGCGCAGCGCGATCACGGCGATGTTGACGACGCCCATGATGGCGAGCGTGCCGATGGTGCACAGGTTGACCACGACGTCCAGCGACGCGAAGGCCGCGGGGATCGCGAAGACGACGCCGACGACCAGGGTGCCGGCGACGGGCGTGGAGGTCCGCGGCGAGACCTTCTGCAGGACGCGCGGGACGAGCCCGTCACGGGACATCGACATCAGGATGCGGGACTGGGCGTACGTCACCGTCAGCACCACGGAGGCGATGGCGACGACCGCGCCGAAGGCGATCACCGCTCCGCCGATCGAGGAGCCGGTCACCGTGTTGACCACGTAGGACAGGGCGGCGGGGCGGCCGCCGACCTGGCCGCTGCCGATGGCGCCGATCGCGGCGAGCGCGACCGCGCAGTACAGCACGGTGACCAGGCCGATGCAGACGAGGATCGCGACGGGGATGTCCCGGCGCGGGTTCTTGGCCTCCTCGCCGGCCGTGGTGATCGCGTCGAAGCCGATGTAGGAGAAGAACGCGGCCGTGGTGCCCGCGCCGATGCCGCCGAGGCCGGCCGGGGAGAACGGGGTGAGGTTGCCGTGCTTGAAGGCGGTGAAGCCGATGACGCAGAAGGCGCCGAGGATGACGAGCTTGAGCACGGCCATGGCGGCGGTCGCCCGGGCGCTCTCGCGCACCCCGCGCACCAGCAGCACACAGGCCATGGCGATGACGACGACGGCCGGGACGTTCACGACCCCGCCGTCGCCCGGTCCGGCGGAGAGGGCGGCCGGGAGCTGCCATCCGGTGAGGCTGTGCAGCAGCTCGTTGACGTACTGGCTCCAGCCGACGGCGACCGCGGAGATGGAGATGCCGTACTCCAGCAGCAGGCACCAGCCGACCAGGAAGGCGGTGGTCTCACCGAGGCCGGCGTAGGCGAAGGAGTACGACGATCCGGCGACGGGGATCGCGCCGCCGAGCTCGGCGAAGGAGAAGGCGGTGAACACGCAGGTGATCGCGGCCAGCACGAAGGAGACGACGACGGCGGGGCCCGCCTGGGCGACCGAGTCGGACAGACCGACGAAGATGCCGGTGCCGACGATGGCTCCGACGCCGAAGCAGACGAGCTGGAACAGGCCCATCGTGCGCTTGAGGCCGTGCCCCGCGCGGTCGGCGCCGGATTCGGCGACGAGGAGGGCCGGGGACTTGATGCGGGGAGCGGGCATGAGGGGGGTGGTGCTCGTTTCTGGTGGTGCGGGGGCGACCATGGGGTGACCAGGGGTCGCGCTACGGCGGCGGAATGGGTGGTCCGGCACCGTTTGTCAGGATACGGGCGCTCAGGCCAGAGTGGCGACCATGACCGCCTTGATGGTGTGCAGCCGGTTCTCCGCCTCGTCGAAGACGACCGAGTGGGCCGACTCGAACACCTCGTCGGTCACTTCCAGCGACCGCAGGCCGTACCGCTCGTGGATCTCGCGGCCGACCTTGGTGCCGAGGTCGTGGAAGGCGGGCAGGCAGTGCAGGAACTTCACGTCCGGATTGCCGGTGGCGCGCAGGACGTCCATCGTCACGGCGTACGGGGCGAGGGCCTCGATCCGCTCGGCCCACACCTCCTGGGGCTCACCCATGGACACCCAGACGTCGGTGGCCACGAAGTCGGCTCCGCGCACGCCGTCGTCCAGGGACTCGGTGAGGGTGATGCGCGCGCCGCTGGAGCCGGCCAGCTCGCGGGCCCGGTCGACGACGTCCTTGGCCGGCCAGTACGTCTTGGGGGCGACCAGGCGTACGTCCATGCCGAGCAGGGCGCCGGTGACCAGGTAGGAGTTGCCCATGTTGAAGCGGGCGTCGCCGAGGTAGGCGAAAGTGATCCCGTTCAGCGGCTTGGCGCTGTGCTCGGTCATGGTGAGCACGTCGGCGAGCATCTGGGTGGGGTGCCAGGCGTCGGTGAGCCCGTTGTAGACGGGGACGCCGGCGTGCGCGGCCAGTTCCTCGACGGTGTCCTGGCCGTCACCCCGGTACTCGATCGCGTCGAACATCCGGCCGAGGACGCGGGCGGTGTCCTTGACGGACTCCTTGTGCCCGATCTGCGATCCTGACGGATCGAGATACGTCGTCGAGGCGCCCTGGTCGGCGGCGGCCACCTCGAACGCGCAACGGGTGCGCGTCGAGGTCTTCTCGAAGATCAGCGCGATGTTCTTCCCGCGCAGGTACGGCGTCTCGGCCCCGGCCTTCTTGGCGGCCTTCAGCTCGGCCGCCAGCTCGACCAGGCCGCGGAACTCCTCCTGGGTGAAGTCCAGCTCCTTGAGGAAGTGGCGGCCGGTGAAACCGGACGGGACATGCACCATCGGGGAGCTCCTGGGGACGGCGAACGAGTACGGGACCATGAAAGTCTATACGAGACTCCACATTTTTATACACTCAGCGTTCCGTGTCCGGCGCGGAGACAGAGCCCGTCGGGCAGCGCTCACCCGAGGAACGAGAGCAGGGCGAGCAGTCCGAACACGGGGACGGCGTCCCGGCCGAACCCGCCCGCCGACAGCGCGCCGGTGAGCATCCTGACCCCGCCCGCCATGCACGCGGTGAAGGCCGGCCCCGGCTCCGGCCGCCCTGCCCGGTCCCCGACGCAAGACGCCGGACCAGCACCGGCGGATCGGACGACGGGGAACGCGAAGGCCGCCCCCGGTGCCGGGCAGGTGCCGGGGGCGGCCTTCGGACGCGTCACGGCCTCACGGGCGTGAGGACCACACCCGCGAAAGCCTTCGGCGCGGTCAGGCGCCGTCGGAGTTCGGCGTGCCCAGGCGGACGGGGAGGGTCTGGACCGAGTTGGAGAACATGGAGGGGACGGGGACGAGGTCGCCGGGGTCGACTGCGAGCGCCAGGTCGGGGTAGCGGGCGAACAGCGCCGGCAGCGCGATGTTCGCCTCCAGCCGGGCCAGCGGCGCGCCCACGCAGACATGCGGCCCGTGGCCGAACGAGAGGTGCTTGGCCTGGGTGCGGGTGACGTCGAAGCGGTGGGCGTCCGGCCCGTGCTGGGCGCTGTCACGGCCGACGGCGCTGTACGGGGCGAGGATGGCCTCGCCGGCGGGGATGGTGACGCCGGCGACCTCGATGTCCTCGAGGGGGTAGCGGGCCAGGAAGTTGCCGATCGGGGCGTCCCAGCGGAGGGTCTCCTCCACCACCGCCGACCAGACCCCGGCGTCGCCGCCGAGGGCGGTGGCACGCTGGTCGGGGTGGGTGAGCAGGGCCCGGACGGCGTTGACCAGCAGGCTGAGGGTGGTCTCGTGGCCGGCGGAGACCATCACCCACAGCGTGCCGAGCAGTTCGTCGTCGCTGAGGGTGTCGGGCTCCTCCTCGCGGGCGGCGATGAGGGCACTGGTCAGGTCGTCCCCCGGCTCCTTGCGCCGCGCCTCGACGACCCGGTCGAGCAGCAGGTAGATGTCCCGCTGGGTGTTCAGCACCTCCTCCGGAGTGGTGTCGGTGCGGAAGATGCTGTCGACCAGAGCGCGCATCTCGTCGCGCTCGTGCTCGGGCACGCCGACCAGCTCGCAGATCACCTGCATGGGCACCGGGTAGGCGAAGTGCCGGCGCAGGTCGACCGATCCGTCCGGAAGGGCGTGCCCGGGCAGGGCGTCCAGCAGGCCCTCGGTGATCTCGACGATGCGCGGACGCAGGGCCTGGACCCGCTGCGGGGTCAGGGTCTTGGTGACCAGTCTGCGCAGCCGGTGGTGCTCCGCGCCGTCGGCGGTCACCATGTTGGTGACCTTGACCATGCCGGTCAGGGGCCAGTCGTCGGCTATCTCGCCGTTGCGGATGGCGTTCCAGCGGTGCCAGTCCTTGCTGACCCGGGGGTCGGCCACCAGGTCGGCGAGGAGCTGGTGGTGGGTGACCGCCCAGGCGTGCACGCCGCCGGGCAGCTCGATACGGACGACTGGGCCGAGCTCGCGCAGTCGGGCGGCCTCGCCGTGGTGGTCGGAGCCGGTCGGGTCGAGGCGGACCAAGGGCACCTGGTGGGCGGAGACGTCCTGGACGGTCATGCACTACCTCCGGTGGTGGGCTGCGGTCTGACGGTACAGAAGATGATCATGCCTTGTGGACCGGGGCCGGGGACAGGGGCGGAGTGAAGGTCACCGGCAGGGAGACGGGGCAGCGCGTCCACGGCGAGGGGCGGAGGGCGATCTCGTCGGCGGGGACCTCCAGGTGGATGTCGGGCAGGCGGTGCAGGGCGGTCTCGACGGCGGTGCGGGTGATCAGACGGGCGGGGATCCGAGCGGGGCAGGCGTGCGGGCCGGCGCTCCAGGCCAGGTGGGAGCGGTTTCCCGGCTCCGCCGAAGGGTCGCCGTCGTGGATGCGGGGATCGCCGTTGGCAGCGGCCAGGCCGAGGATCAGGGCATCGCCCTTGCGGATGCGCCGACCGCCCAGCTCGGTGTCGCGCAGCGCGTAGCGGGCGGGCATGTGGGTCATGGGCGGGTGGCGCCACAGCACCTCGTCCAGGGCGTCGTCGATGCCCAGGCGCCCGCCGCGCATCCGTCCGGCGAAGCGCGGGTCGGTGAGCATCAGCTCCAGGGTGCGGGCGATCCAGACGGTGGTGGTCTCCTGCCCGGCGGAGATCATCACCACCATGGACTGCAGGACCTCGGGGTCGCCGCGCAGGTCGGGGTGGGCGAGGAACCCGGAGGTGAGGTCGTCGGTGGGTGCGTTCCGGCGGGCGTTCATGACGTCGGCGAGGATCTCCTCGAACCGGCGGTTGCCGACCTGCGAGTCGTCGGCGGAGCCGAACAGCGCCGCCAGGCCGGCCAGCAGCTCGTACCGCTCGTCCATGTCCAGGCCGAACAGGGCGGCGATGGCGAGCAGCGGAATGGACTGCGCGTACTCGGCCACCAGGTCGGCGCTGCCGCGGCCGGCGAAGCCGGCGATCAGGTCGGCGCACATCGCCTGGACCGACCGCCGCATCCGCCGCTGGTCGATCGCGCTGACCCCGTCGTCCAGCGGCCGACGCAGCCGCCGGTGCTCCTCCCCGTCGGCTCCGATGACATTGGCCCGCCAGAACATCATCGGACCCAGCCCGGAGTCCGGGGCGACCACACCGGTCCGGAAGTCGCCCCAGTTGCGTGCGTCGCGGGAGTAGAGCTGCTCGTTGCGGGTGATGGTGAGCAGCTCCTGGTAGCCCATCACGAGCCAGGCGGCCACGCCGGGTTCCAGCTCCACACGGGCGACGTCGCCCCACTCCTCGCGCAGCCGGCGGTAGACGCCGTGCGGGTCGGCGGCCGCCGTCACATCGGACAGGGAGGTGAGCCCGGCCGTCGTGGTGCGGGCCGGGCAGCCCGGCGGGGGCGGGAGGGTCATGAGGCCACCTTCCGCGCGAGGGAGAGGTCGGTCGCGTGCTGGACGAGGTCGATCAGGACGTCCATCGCCTCGGTCCGATCACGGGCATCGCACTCCACGATCGGGGTCTCGGGCAGCAGGTCCATCGCCTGCCGCAGCTCCTGCTCGCTGTACCGCTGGGTGTCGGGGAAGCGGTTGACCGCCACGACGAAGGGCGTGTCTCCGCGCAGTTCGAGCTGGTCGAGCACCTCGAAGCTGTCCTCCAGACGGCGTGTGTCGACCAGGACGAGCACCCCCACCGCGCCCTCGGCGAGGCCCTCCCAGAGGTTCCAGAAGCGGCGCTGGCCCGGGGCGCCGAACAGGTACAGCACCAGGCGGTCGTTGAGGGTGATACGGCCGAAGTCCATCGCGACCGTGGTGGTGTGCTTGTCCGGCAGACCGGCCAGGCGGTCCACCCCCGCGCCGGCCTCGGTCATGGTCTCTTCGGTACGCAGCGGCCGGATCTCACTGACCGAGCCGACCAGCGTGGTCTTGCCCACGCCGAGGGCGCCGACGACGAGGACCTTCACCGGCTGCTGCACGGTTTGGGGCAGGTAGCGGTCAGCGGAGCTTGCGGAGACCATGCAGTACCTCCTCAAGGAGTGACGGGTCGGGGGAGGAGGCGGCCGGGATGCCCGAACGCGCCTGCAGATGTCCGGAGTCCACCAGGTCGGACGCCAGGATGGTGACGATGCTCACCGGAAGCTCCAGGTGGGCGGCGGCCTCCGCCAGGGAGAGCAGCCGCGCGCACATCGTCAGCAGCGCCCGCTCCTGACGGCTGGCCGAGACCGGCAGGGGCTTGTCCGGGTCGGCCAGCAGCAGGGTGTCGACCCGCAGGGTGTTGCGGGTCGGCCGCGACCGCCCCCCGGTGAGCACATACGGCCGCAGCGGGTCGTCCCGGTACTCCTGGGGGCTGCTCATGCCTGGGCTTCCTGGCGGGCCGGAGTCGCCAGCCCCCGCTCCCCGAGCTTGAGGACCTGGGCCTGCATCTGCTGAGCCAGCAGAGCCGGGTCGACGACCGCCTCGGTGACCACCGCCAGGTGCGTGCCGGTGGCGGCGGAGCGTATGAACAGAAAGCCGCCGTCCCACTCGGTCAGCTGCTGGCGCACCGCCTGGTTCCCGGAGCCGAACTCCTGCGCCAGGCTCTTGCCCAGGGACTGCAGGCCGGAGCAGGCCGCGGCCAGCCGGTCGGCCGTCTCCCGGTCGGTGCGGTCGCACCATGTCACCGGAAGCCCGTCCGAGCTCAGCACCACGACGTGCCGCACACCCTGTACCGACGTGACGTCGGCGATCATCCAGCTCCGCTCCTGCGTCATCTGCTGGTCCTGCGTCATCGCTCTTCCTCACTCCTGCGTGTTGTTACGGACGTTGTCGCCGGCGTCACCGGCCGTGTCACCCGGAGCCGGGTCCGCGCCTTGCCCTCCGTGGAAGTAGGCGCCCATCCAGTCCGCTGCCTGTTGCGGCGTCAAGGCCGGCGAGGCATCCGCCGCCGAGACCGGGGAGGCGGCCTTCGACGTGCCCCGCAGGGAGCGCCGCTGCGGGAGCCGCGACGGCGCGGTGTCCTCGGCGGCGTCGGGGGCTGCGTCGGGGGCGGGGCGCCGCGAGGGCGCGGGTGCCGCGAGGGCAGCGGTCTCCGCGGCGCGGGCACGCTGCTCCGGAAGGTGCGCGCCCGCCGGGTCCAGGGTCTCCACCATCGCGACCGGCACCAGGACCACGGCCCGTACCCCGCCGTACGGCGAGGGCAGCAGGTCCACACCGAACCCGTGGCGGCGGGTGTACTCGCCGACGACCGCGAGGCCCGTCTGCGGCACCTCTCCCACCTCGCCGACCCCCACAGGCCTGCGCCCCGAGGCCACCTCGCGGGCCCGCGACAGCGCGTGCTCGTCCATGCCCACCCCGCCGTCGTCGATCTCGACGACCGCGCCCCGCTGCACGGAGCGCACCGTCACCGACACCTTGGTGCGCGGCGGCGAGGACTGCGTGGCGTTGGCCAGCAGCTCCGCGGTCAGGTGGATCAGCGGCTCGACCACCTGCGGTGCGGCCGCCACATCCGGGTCCCCCGCCACCTCCACCCGCTGGAAGGCGGTGATCCGGCCCGAGGCGGCCCGCACCACGTCCACCAGCGCCAGCGGATTCTGCCACTGCTGCCCCGGCCACTCCCTGCACAGCACCGCCAGGCTCTGCGCCAGCCGTGCCTGCTGGGCCGCGGAGTGGTCCACCGCCATGCTCGACTCCAGGACGTCGGCATTCCCCGGGTGCCGGGCCGCCATCAGCGACGCCCCCTCCTGGATGCGGTGCGCCGCCGCCTGCACCCGCCGCGCGAGGGCGACCACCGCCAGCCGCAGGGTCTCCCGCCGCTCCCGGTTCTCCTCGGCCGCCTCGACCACCGCGGTGCGCACCCGCTCGAACTCCCGGGCCACCTCCTCGTCGGCCTTGTCGCCGCCGCGTGCGGGCGGCACCGGTTCGTCGCTCAGCAGCGCGGGCAGCTGCACCGCCACCAGGTGTTCGATCTCGACGCGCAGCGCCTCGGATCGTTCCGCCGAGAGGGCGCGCCACCGGGCCTCGCGCTCCTGGATCTCCTTTCGGAGGCGATCGTTTTCAGCCACGGCGTCACGGTGTCGACGGCGCATCCACTCCACGGCCGCCGGCAGGACCAGGACCGCCGCGCCCCCCGCCGCGGCCCATTCGGGACGCGTTCCGCCTGCGATCAGACAGACGGCGGCGGCGCAGGCGGCGACCGAGGCCAGGACGACCGGCCACAACGGCCCGCCCGGGCGCTGGTAAGACGCGGAAGACGGGGAGCGAGCCATGAAACACCCTCAAGACGAGTCGACAACGGTAAAGGGGGCCATCGTTCGCGGCCGCGGTGTCAACCGGCGAAGCCCGCCCCTGTGCCGGGACCACGGCCGATGGGAAGGTGGGGGGGCTACTCCGCCATGATCACCGCAGAAGCAGCCTATAGCTCCGTATGTGCCGTGGCCGGATCCAGTCGATCACACGGCGCAGGGCATGCGGCGAGATGGTTACTGTTCGTCAGGACGCTTGCCATGCACACCACTTCTCTTCAGCCACCATCCAAAGTGGTGTGTAGCAGACCTGGCAGAGAATGGTCCAACCCGTGTCATGGTGTGGCCGCGCTCCGGGGAAAGGCATACGGATTGCCGCCGATCCGGCGGGTTGCTCCCGGTTGCGAGGGTGATGCCCGGAACGGGAACACGCTCAGGTGGATCGCCGACTCGTGTGGGGAGAGCGGAGCGCGATCGCGCTGCCATCGGATCACCCCCCGTACGCCCAGGGCGAGTCGGGTCTTCTTGGAGGTGGCGGTCGGCCGACGATGCGCCGGGAGAAGCGGCCGTCGACGAAGACGACGCAGACGGTGCCGGTCCGGGCGACGGCGTGTGCAAAGCCGGCACCCCGGCAGCGGTGCGCCGCGCCGGATCGGCAACTTCGGCTTCGGAGGCGTACCCACGTGTACGTCGTCCTGGAGGAGGCGCCGGAGCCCGCGGCGCCGAAGACGTCCCGTCCCCGTACGGCCCTCGCGGCCCCGTTCACCGGATCTCGCGAGGGTGCCCCGGCGTTCACGCCGGGGGGTACCTCCCGCTTGCGGGGGAGAATCGCATCCGGGTGCCGCGACGCGGAGCGTCGCCGTGCCCGGTTGCGGGCGCGGGGCGCTCCGGACGGAGCCGCTCCGGCGGCACGAGGGGCGGCCCGGGCGTCAGCGCCTGACCACGTGCAGGTCGGCCTCGATCCGGGCCACGGTCGCAAGGAGCGAGGGCAGCAGATCTCGGCGTACGGAGTCGACGGAGTTGCGGCTCGCGTGCACGGGGATGTTGACGGCGGCGACGACGGTGCCGGCCCCGTCGCGGACCGGGGCGGCCACGGTGCGCAGCCCCACCTCGAGCTCCTGGTCCATGATGGCGTACCCCTGCTTGCGGATCCGCTGGAGTTCGGCGCGCAGCTGCGGTGGGGAGACGATGGTGCGGGAGGTCAGCGGGCGCAGCTCGCACCTGGCGAGGTGCTGATCGATCTGCTCGTCCGGGAGGTGGGCGAGCAACACCCGCCCGACCGAGGTGACATGGGCGGGGAAGCGGGTGCCGACGGTGATGGTGGCGGTCATGATGCGACTGGTGGGCACTCGGCTGACGTAGACGATGTCGTCGCCGTCGAGCACGCAGAGGGAGGAGGACTCGCGGACCTCGGCGGCTTCCTCGCGCTGGTCGAGGCGGTGCCCCGCCTCGGCCTCGTGTCTCCCGACTACCTGCCGCCCACCAGCACGATCGCCGCCGCCCTGGCGGAGGAGATGTCCGACGCCGCCTTCTGGGTGGCGCTCGGCGACACCCTCACCGGCTGGGCTGTCGGGCTGCTCATCGCCACCGCCGCGGGCGTCGCCGCGGGAGTGCTGATCACCGTGGTCCCGTATCTGCGCGAGGCGACTGCCAGCACCGTCGAGGGCGTACGGGCCATCGACGGCGTGCTGGCCGACACGGCCCGGTCGTACGGCATCGAGGGCCGCGCGCGCCTCGGCCACCTGGTACTGCGCTCCGCCAGCCCGCAGATCTTCGCGGGCCTGCGGCAGGCACTGTCGATCGGCGTCATCCCGATGGTCATCAGCGAGATGTTCGCGGCCAGCAACGGACTCGGCTTCGCCGTCGTCCAGTTCCAGCGCAGCTTCGCCATCCCGGGCATGTGGAGCGGCATCCTGCTGCTCGGACTGCTCGGCGTGCTGCTCGCCCTGGTGTTCCAGGTGGTCGAACGCCGGGCCCTGGCCTGGTACCACGGCCTGCGCCAATCCCGGAAGGCGTCATGAGCAAGGAAAGCGGTGCGATCGTCGGGAAGGGACAGCACATGCTCGAGGTAAGAGGCCTGCGGAAGGTCTACGAGGGACACGGTCGGCACGTCGAGGCGGTGCGCGACCTCACCTTCTCCCTCGACGCCGGTGAACTGGTCTGCCTCGTCGGCCCGTCCGGCTGCGGCAAGACGACGCTCCTGAAGTGCATCGCCGGCCTGCTCGAACCCACGTCCGGGGAAGTCCTGCTGCAGGGCAACCGGATCACCGGCCCGCCGCCCGGTATGGCCGTCGTGTTCCAGGAGTACGGCCGCAGCCTCTTCCCGTGGCTGCGGGTGCGCGACAACGTCGAGCTGCCGCTGCGCCAGAAGAAGCAGCTGACGAAGGCCCGCCGCCGTGAGCTGGTCGAGCACGCCCTGCACGCCGTCGGCCTCGGCGACGCCGCGGGCGCGTACCCCTGGCAGCTCTCCGGCGGCATGCAGCAGCGCGTCGCCATCGCCCGAGCCGTCGCGTACGAGCCCGAAGTGCTCCTTATGGACGAGCCGTTCGCGGCCGTCGACGCCCAGACCCGCGCCGACCTCGAGGACCTGATCCGGCGGCTGTGGCAGGAGCTCGGTGTGACCGTCCTCTTCGTCACCCACGACATCGACGAGGCCGTCTACCTGGGCGAGCGGGTCGTCATCCTGTCGTCGTCCCCGACAGTGGTCCAGGAACAGCTGGAGATCGACCTCCCGGCCGACCGCGACCAGCTGCACACCCGGGCGGACCCGCGCTTCACGGAACTCCGTACGCGGGTGTACGAGCAGATCCAGACGGCGAAACGGGCGACGGGCGCCCTGCCGCTCCAGAAGGCGGGCACGGACGCGGACACCGTGCCGCCTGCCGCGGTACCGGACCACAAGGCCTGACCGTGCCCGGCTCCGGTGACGGGCAGGGGCCGGGCCCGGGCGCGCGGGGGCCCCGCACGGTTGTCCGCGGCGGGCCCCTCGGTCACGCTCGGGCCCTGCCCGTCACCGATGCGGCACCAGGTCCCTGACGGGGTCGGGTCGGCCTGGGCCGGGACCGGCTGAGCACCCACACTTCCCGGGCAATGCGGCAGTTGGTCACCGCCCGCCCCTGGCTGACCGCCTTCCTGCTACCCGCATACGCACCGGAGTTGAACCCGGTGGAGGGCATCCGGTCGCAGTGCGAGCGGAGTCTGGCCAACCCCACTGCCGGAACGGCCGGCCGGCCACATGCGGCGGTGCGCTGCCGCTGCGGTCAGGGCGCCTTGAAGAGACCCGGGAAGCGGGGAGCGAGCCAGAGCTTGCGGCCCCAGGCGAAGACACGGCCCTGGGCGACGGCACTCCACTGGTCGCGGCGGCCGAGTGCCATCAGGAGGAAGGTGACCGGCTCGGTGAGGATGGTGCAGTCCGGTCGGGTCGGCGGCTGCGAGCCGACAGACACCGCGCCGTTGGCCACTGTCACGCCGAATCGGGCACCACCCCACAAGCGGATCGCGTAGCGGGCGGTCAGCCCGGCGGTGCGGGCGGTGTCGGTCACCCGCGGCATGGCCGTGATCAGGAACGGCAGAGTCAGCTCGACCCGGGCACGATCGATCATGTGTGGACGGCCCAGTGCACGGGCGAGATCGTAACCGTGGCCAAGCATGTGCGTGAGCAGGTACGACCCCAGTACGTGCGGGCCCATCGGACCCAGCGGAGTGACGACGGTTCCTTCCGCGGCACCCTCGTCCAGCGCCTTCAGGCAGGCATCGGCCTGCGCCACGATCATCGCGGCCAGCGGCTCGGCCCCACGCTCGTCGAACTCGGCGAGCGCTCGCTCATTGGCCGCGGCGAGGCTCTGCGGCGTGCCGTCTCCGTAACTGCGTGCGCGTCCTGCCGCGATATCGGCCATCAGTTCGTTGGCCTGCGCCAGATGCGCTGCCGCCTCCCCTACGTTCCATTCCGACCCAGGTACCGGAAGTCCCATGTCGGCGCCCCGGCGCAGCAGCGCGGCGATCTCCTCGGCGGTATCGCGTATGGCCGCGCCAAGTCCCTCGGGCAGAGGGCCCCGCACGTCCTCCCCAGCCACTGATTCCACGCCGTTGCCATCCTCGGTCTCGTGCCTGTGCCGGACGCGTGTGCAACCGGGCGGCGAACGCGTTCCGGATCACCCGGAGTCCAGAAGACCAGACACCGAAGGCTGCGACAAGATCCTGAGCAGCGAGGTCTCCCGGCGCACCGCGCCGTCGCCCGGCCCGGGTCGTGTCCCGCAGGGGATGCTGCGGGCGGATCCGCCGACGGCGCCCGGGACCGTTCCCGGGCACCGTCGGCCGTGTTCACTCGGCGTGGACCGCCTCCCCCGCGACCAGCGTGAGCACCGAACGGGTGCCGGCCACGTCCGCGTCCGGGGCGAACAGGTCCCGGTCGAGGACGGCGAGGTCCGCCGCCATGCCCTCGCGCACCAGGCCGACCTCGCCGTCGTTGCCGTTCACCCAGGCCGAGCCGGCGGTGTAGGCGCGCAGGATGTCGGTGAACTCCAGCCGTTCCCCGGGCACGAACGGGCGGTCGGCGCCCGGCCAGTCGGCGTTCGCGGAGCCGGGGGGTTCGGTGCGGTGCACGGCGACGTGCATGGCCTGCCACGGGTCGGCCGTGGTGACCGGCCAGTCGCTGCCGCCGGCGAGCCGGGCGCCACTGTCCAGCAGCCGGCGGAAGGGGTACTGCCGGCCGGCCCGGCCCTCGCCCAGCAGCGGGTTGGTCAGCTCGTCGGTCTGCTGGTGGTGGGTCGCCCACAGCGACTGGACGTTGGCGGCCACGCCCAGTTCGGCGAAGCGGCCGATGTCCGCGTCGTCGACGAGTTGCACATGGGCGATGTGGTGGCGCCGGTCGCGCGGCCCGCCCGCGCGGGCGGCGGCCTCGACCGCGTCCAGGCACTCGCGCACCGCCCGGTCGCCGATCGCGTGGAAGTGCACCTGGAAACCGGCCGCGTCCAGCCGGGTCACCGCCTCGGCGAGCAGGCCGGCGGGCACGTTGGAGTGGCCGAGGTTGCCGGTGGCGCACCCGCAGGAGTCCAGGTACGGCTCCAGCAGGGCGCCGGTGCCGTTCTCCAGCACGCCGTCCTGCATGATCTTCACCGCGGCGGCCCGGAAGCGGCGGCCGGGCTCGCCGCGGCGGGCCACCAGGTCGTCCAGCTGCTCCGGGCCGCGGTCGCGGTCCCACCACAGGGCGCCGGTGACCCGGGCCTTCAGCAGGCCCTCGGCATCGGCCCGCCGGTAGGCGGCGAGGGTGTCGCCGGCCCCGCCGTAGGCGCCGACGATGGCGTCCTGCCAGCCGGTGATGCCGTAGCGGAAGAGGTGGGCCTGCGCGTGTCGGAGCGCGGCGAGCTGCTCCTCGGCGGTGTCCGGCGGGAGCAGCCGGGCCACCAGGTCCATGGCGCTCTCGTGCAGCACCCCGGTGGGCCGGCCTGCCGCGTCGCGCTCGATCCGCCCGGCCGGCGGGTCCGGTGTGCCGGCGTCGATCCCGGCGCGCTCCAGCGCCGCCGAGTTGACCCACGCCGAGTGGTGGTCGGCGTTGGGCAGGAAGACGGGCCGGTCCGGGACGGCCGCGTCCAGCGGTTCCCGGGTGGGCCAGCCGCCGGGGAAGCAGTCCATGGTCCAGCCGCCGCCCAGGATCCACGGCTGCCCGGGGTGGGCGGCCGCGTACTCCCGGACGGCCGTTACGCAGCTCTCGGCGTCGGTGGCCCCGGTGAGGTCGCAGCGCAGTGCCTCCAGGGCGCCCCAGACGGGATGGATGTGCGCGTCCTGGAGACCGGGTACGACGGTGCGGCCGGCCAGGTCGACCGTTTCGGCCGGCCGGCCGGCGGCCCGGCGTACCTCGGCGTCGGAGCCGACGGCCGTGATGCGGCCGCCGGCCACGGCGACGGCGGTCGCGTGGGGGCGCTCCGGGTCACCGGTCCACACCCGGCCGCCGTGCAGGACGAGAGTCATGCGCCCGTCCCGTGGGTGCGCAGCACGTACACCTTGCGCAGGGTCTCGTGGACCTGCCACGTGCCGCGCCAGCCCGCGGGCATGGCCAGGGTGGAGCCGGGGCGCAGCTCGACGGCCTCACCGCCGTCGGTGCGGACGGTGGCGGACCCGGTCAGCACCTGGCAGACCTCGTCGTAGCCGTCGCGGGTGGCGGTGAAGTGGCCGGGGTCGCACTCCCAGACGCCGACCTCCGCGAGCCCGTCGGGGGACTGCCACAGGGTGCGGGTGGTCTCCTGCTGGCCGGTGGTGCTGGTGGGCTTGGGGCGTGCGGGGGGCAGGTCGGCGGTCGCCGCGTCGGCGAGGAAGGCGACGGCGGGGACGACGGCGGTGGTGTCCATGAGGGGTTGGCTCCTTTCAGCGGCCGCTGATGACGTTGGCGACGCGTGCGATGACGGAGGTGCGCTCCAGACCGGAGTTCTCGTGCCGGTCGGCGGCGCGGTAGGCGACGTAGAGGCTGCGCACGCCCAGCCAGCGCAGCGGCTCCGGCTCCCAGCCGCGCACCTTGCGGGCGACCCAGGGCAGCCGGGTGAGGTCGGTCTTCTGGCGCAGGATCAGGTCGCGCAGGGTGCGGCCGGCGAGGTTGGTGGTGGTCACGCCGTGCCCGACGTAGCCGCCGGCCCAGCCGAGACCGGTCTTCTCGTCCAGGTGGACGGTGGCGCACCAGTCGCGCGGCACGCCCAGCACGCCGG
This sequence comes from Streptomyces sp. JNUCC 63, assembly GCF_054366325.1. NCBI lineage: Bacteria > Bacillati > Actinomycetota > Actinomycetes > Kitasatosporales > Streptomycetaceae > Streptomyces > Streptomyces sp. JNUCC 63. The sequence continues at coordinate 1,902,296 of NZ_CM135963.1, forward strand.
ACCAGGTGTGGTCGATCGCGACGCCCTCGGTGGCCGGGAAGTGCTGCCGCAGGATGGCCTGCAGCTGCATCTGGGTGGCGGCCCTGGTCTCGCCGCGCTGGTCGACGTGGGAGCCGAACATGTACGGGATGCCGCGTCCGCCGATGGCGATGCGGCCGTCGGTGGTGCGCTGGATGTAGCAGTAGGAGTTGGCCTCGTCACCGATGAGTTCGGCGCCGCGCCAGCCGATCTCCTCCCACGCGGAGGCGGGCAGCGGCTCGGTGACGATCATGCTGCTGTTCATGGGCAGCCAGACCCGGCGGTGGCCGCGCAGCCCGGCGGTGAACCCCTCCAGCGCCCGGATCACGTACGTCGCCCTGACCGTGCCGTGGGTGGTGACCGCCTCGCGCGGGCGGATCTCGGTGACCTCGGTGCCCTCGTAGATGGTCACGCCCATCCGCTCGACCACGTCGGCCAGGCCCCTCACCAGCTTGGCCGGCTGGATGCGGGCGCAGTGCGGGCTCCACTGGGCGTAGCGGGCGCCGGCCACGCGGACCCGCTCGGCGAGCCGGTCCGCGTCGAGTTCGACCAGGTCGTCCTCGCCCCAGCCCTCGGTGCGCAGCGTCGGCAGCCCTTCGCGCAGCCGTCGCTCCTGCGCGGCGTTGGTGGCGACGTGCAGCAGGCCGTCCTTCTGGATGTCGGCCTCGATGCCTTCCTCTGCGGCGACCCGGACGACCTCGTCGACGGAGGAGAACATCTCGCGCTGCATGGCGATGGCCGGCTCCCGGCCGTGCGACTTGGCGTAGCGGCGCATCTGGCCGGGCGGCTCGGCGCTGAGCCAGCCGCCGTTGCGGCCGGAGGCGCCGAAGCCGGCGAACTCCTTCTCCAGGACGGCGATCCGCATGTCCGGCGCGGCCTGCTTGAGGTAGTAGGCGGTCCACAGGGCGGTGTAGCCGCCTCCGACGAGGGCGACGTCCACGTCCAGGTCGCCGGGCAGGGCCGGGCGGCGGGCGGGGAGACCGCCCTCGCGGTACCAGAAGGAGACGTCGCCGTTGACGAAGGTGGGGCTGGTGGCGGGGGTGGTGGTGCTCATAGTCCGCTCTTTTCCGCGGCGGCGACCGGGATCCGGTCACCGGAAGTGGGTGGGTGGGTGGTGTCGGAGGAGTCCTCGAGCAGGACGCCCCGCTCGACGTCCCAGACCACGGTGACCTCGTCACCGCGGCGGACGCCGGACAGCCGGTCGGCCTGCTCGCGGGCGAGCAGCACGGTGCCGTCGGGCAGGGCGAGTTCGAGCTTGCGGCCGGAGCCCAGGTAGATCTCCTGGGTGACCGTGGCCGGCAGCGCGTTGGCCCCGGGGGCGACCGGCTCCGCGGCCGGCTGGACTCTCAGGTGCTCGGGGCGGACCACGACGGCGGCCGCGCCGCCCTCGGCGAGCCGGCCCGCGGCACGCACGGTGCGGTCGCCGACCCGCAGGCAGGAGTCGTCGCCGTCCGGCTCGACGCGTCCCCGGACGGTGGAGGACTCGCCGAGGAACTCGGCCACGAAGAGGCTCCGCGGCTTTTCGTAGAGTTCGCTCGCGGTGCCGACCTGCTGGATGCCCCCGTCGTTGAAGACGGCGATGCGGTCCGAGAGGACCAGCGCCTCCTCCTGGTCGTGGGTGACGAAGACGAAGGTGGAGCCGACCTCCTGGTGCACCCGCTTGATCTCCAGCTGGAGGCTTTCCCGCAGCTTCTTGTCGAGCGCGCCGAGCGGCTCGTCCATCAGCAGCACGCTCGGCTCGTACACCACGGCCCGGGCCAGGGCGACCCGCTGCTGCTGGCCGCCGGACAGTTCGCGCGGCCTGCGGTGGCCGTAGCCGCCGAGCCGCACGGTCTGAAGGGCCGCCTCGACCATCTCGGCGCGGCGGGCCCTCGGCACCTTGCGCTGCTTGAGCGGGAAGGCGACGTTCTCCGCCACGGTCATGTGCGGGAAGAGCGCGTAGTGCTGGAAGACCATGCCGATGTCGCGCCGGTGCGGCGGCAGGTCCTGCATCTGCCTGCCGCCGATGGTCAGCGTGCCGGAGGTGGCGGCGGTGAACCCGGCGATGATGTTGAGGGTGGTGGTCTTGCCGGAGCCGCTGGGGCCCAGCAGGGTCATGAACTCGCCCGGTTCGATGACCAGGGAGACGTCGTCGACGGCGACGGAGTCCGCGTACTCCTTGCGCACCTGCGCCAGTTCGATACGGGCTCCGCGCGCCTTGATGAGGCTGGTCTCAGCGGACACGGTTCCTCCTGGCGGTGGCGAAGGTGGCGGCCAGCACGAGCACCGTGGTGAAGACGATGATCAGGGTGGCGGCCGCGGCGATGGTGGGGTCGGTGTCCCGGGTCACGCTGGCGAACATCTGGACCGGCAGGGTCTGCAGGTAGGGGCTCTGGATGAACAGCGAGACGACGACCTCGTCGAAGCTGGTGACGAAGGCGAACAGGGCACCGGAGACGACACCGGGGGCGATCTGCGGCAGCGTCACCTGCCGGATGGCGCCCCACCGGGTGGCGCCGCAGATCAGTGCGGCGTCCTCCAGTCGCCGGTCGAAGCCGCGCAGGCTCGCCGTCACCGGGATGATGACGAACGGCAGGGCCAGCACGGTGTGGGCGGTGACGAAGCCGAGCAGGGTGCCCAGCAGGTTGTACTGGAGGAAGAGGGCGTACACGCCGATGGCGACGACCACGGTCGGCACGATCATGGGTGCCAGCAGCAGCCCGTACGACGCCTTCACCCAGCGCGAGCCGGACCGGGTGAGCGCGATCGCGGCGGCGGTGCCCAGGACGGTGGCCACCACCGCGACCAGGGCGCCCACCTGGAGCGAGGAGAACAGCGCGTCCGTCCAGCGGGGGTCGCTGAAGAAGTTGGCGTACCAGCGGGTGGACCAGCCGCTCGGCGGGAACACCAGGGACGCCTTGTCGGTGAAGCTGAGCGGGATCACCACCAGCGTCGGCGCGATGAGCCAGCAGCCCACCAGTGCGCTGAACGCCCAGAGCGCGATGCGCGCGGGTCCGGTTCTCATCGGGCACCTCCCCGGGTCCGGGTGATCCGCAGGACGACGCCGACCAGCCCCAGCAGGACCAGCGTCACCGCCAGCAGCACCACGCCCATCGCCCCACCGCGGCCCCAGGCGAGCAGCCCGTTGACCTGGGTGAAGATCTGCTGGGAGATCAGTGCCTGGTCGGGCGAGCCCAGCAGCGCCGGGGTCACGTAGAAGCCGAGCGAGGTGATGAACACGGTCAGCGCGCCGGCGCCCACGCCGGGCAGTGACAGCGGTACGAAGACCCGCAGGAACGCGATCGCCGGGCGGGCGCCCATGCCCTGCGCGGCGTCGAGGAGCCGGCGGTCGATGCCGCTCATCACGGCGTACAGCGGCAGCACCATGAAGGGCATCAGCACCTGGGACATGCCGATCACCACCCCGGTGGGGGTGCGGATCAGCTGCAGCGGGCCCAGCCCCACGGTGCCGAGGAGCTGGTTGACCACGCCGCTGTCCTGGAGCAGCACCACCCAGGCGAAGGTGCGCACCATCAGGCTGGTCCAGAAGGGCAGCAGCACCAGCAGGGTGAGCCAGATCCGCGCGCGGGCGCCGACCACGGTCATCAGGTAGGCGTAGGGGTAGGAGAGCAGCAGGGTCACCAGGGTGACGACGGCGCCGACGGTCAGCGTGCGGACCAGGGTGGCGAGGGCGACGTCGCTGGTGATGAACCAGGAGTAGTTGCCCGCGCCGGGCGTCGGCTCGGTGACGCTGCGCCAGGCCATCAGGCCCAGCGGCACCAGGAAGAGCACGGCCAGCAGGACCAGGGCCGGCAGCAGCAGCCAGCCCCACCGGCCGCCGGCGCCCTTGCGGGGCCGGCGGCCGGAGGCCGGGGAGGCGATCTCGATCAGGGCTGCCATGGGTTACCGCGCCAGCCAGTCGGACCACTTCTGGATGATCTGCTCCTGGTTCTTCGCCCACCAGGCGTTGTCGACCTCGAGCGCCTGGGCCTGCCGCTCGGGGGTGGTGGTCAGGTACTGCGTGGCGAGCGTGTCGAGCTTGGGCTTGGCGTCGGTGTTGATCGGCGAGTAGGAGGTCAGCTCGGTGAGCTCGGCCTGCTGGGCGGCGCCCAGGTAGTAGTTGATCAGCGCCATGGACGCCTTGGGGTTCTTGGCGCCGATGGGGACGGCGAGGGAGTCGGAGACCGGCAGGAACTGGTTCCACTGCGGGGCGAAGTGGGCGCCGTTCTTGACCGCCGAGTAGGCGCGGCCGGACCACACCATGGCCATGGAGACCTCGCCGGACTCCAGCAGTTGCTGGGAGCGGGCGCCGGTGTCCCAGAAGACGAGGGAGGAGCGGACGCTCGTCAGCTTCTTGAGGGCCCGGTCGACGTCCAGCGGGTACAACTGGTCGGGGGCGACCCCGTCGGCGAGCAGCGCCGCCTCCAGCGCGCCCGGGGCCGCGTCCGACGCGAAGCCGGGAATCGCGCGCTTGCCGGGGTACTTCTTGGTGTCGAGGAAGTCCGCCCAGCCCTTCGGCGGGTTGTCGCCGAACTTCTTCTTGTCGTACATCAGGACCACGCCGTAGCTCATGGCCGGCACGGAGCACTTGCCCTCCATGCCCTTGGGCAGCTTGGAGGTGTCGACGATGTCGCTGTCGAGCGGCATGAACATCTTGCCGCACTGGCGCTCGGCCCAGAGGGTGTCGGCGTCCACCACGTCCCAGGTGATGTTCTTGGAGTCGACCTGGGCCTTGACCTTGGTGTAGTCGGTGGGGCCGTCGGAGAGCACCTTCGCCCCGGATTCGGTGGCGAACGGCTTGACCGCGGCCTTCTCCTGGCCGTCCTGGTAGATGCCGCCGTACGAGGCGAAGGTGAGGGTGACGCCGTCGAGCGCGCCCTTCTTCACCTTGCCGGCCACGGCCGGGCCGGGGCCCAGGTCGACGTCGGCCGCGGCGGGGCCGGTACCGGCGCAGCCGGTGAGGGTCAGCAGCAGCGCGCCGGCAGCGGCGGCACAGCCAAGGATTTTGCGTGATATTCCGGGCATTACTGACTCCAGGAGGGAACGGTGAAGGCAAACGGGGACGGAGAGACAAGAGCGCACGGCGGCAGGAGCGCACGGCGGCAGGGCTCGAGGCGGGCTACAGGGAAGGGGGGCAGGCGCGGCGGACGGGAGGCGGCGGGAAGAGGTCAGTCCGGCGTCGGCGGACTGATGATCCAGAGGATTTCGGCGGGTGCTTCGTGGCTGTTGACCACGCGGTGCGGCACCGAGGAGCGGTATTCGATGCTGTCGCCGGCCTCCAGGTCGTGGGCGCGGCCGTCGAGTTCGATCCGCACCGCACCGCTGAGCACCAGGAGGATCTCCTGCGAGTCGCCGTGGGTGTAGGCGTCGTCGCCGGTCGAGGCTCCCGGGTCGAACTCGCCCGCGTACACCTCCAGATGACTGAGCGGGCGCTGCGAGATGAGGAACTTCCGGCTGCCCGGGGCGGTGTGCAGCATCGGCCGGTCGGCCCGCCGCACCAGCCTCGGACCGGGCGCGCCGTCCTGGTCGAACAGATCGGCCACGGTGAGGCCGAGCGCCGCGGCGATCCGCCGGAGCATGCCGATGGAGGAGTTCACCTGCCCGCGTTCCAGCTGGCTGAGGAACCCGGGGCTGGCCTGGGCCGCCTCCCCCAGGGCACGCAGCGACATCCGCCGCATCATCCGGTACTCCCGGATACGGGCACCCAGAGCCTCGTCGGGAGCATCGGCGGAGAAACCGTCGGAGGGGCCCGGCAACGAACGATCAGTCATGAGCGAACACCTGATGCATCTTCAGCGAACACTTTGTTCGCTGACGTGGTACGGACCGTACGTTGAGGTGACCTGTCGCACAAGACCCTTTCCCCGCCGTCACCGGAACGTGACCATCCGCGCGGGGGTGCGGCTAGGAATCCACCGCGTCCCGCTCGACCGGGCAGCTCATGCAGCGCGGACCGCCCCTGCCGCGACCCAGCTCGCTGCCGGGGATCTCGATGACCTCTATACCCTGTTTGCGCAGGTGGGTGTTGGTGGTGGAGTTGCGCTCGTAGGCGACGACGACGCCGGGCTCGACGGCCAGGACGTTGCAGCCGTCGTCCCACTGCTCGCGCTCGGCCGCGTGCACGTCCTGGGTGGCGGTCAGGACCCGGATCTCGCTCAGCCCGAGGGCGGCGGCGATCGCGCGGTGCATGTGCTCCGGAGGATGGTCGGTGACCTTCAACTCCTTGTCTTCGGCGCCCGGTTCGATGGTGTACGAGCGGAGCATGCCGAGCCCGGCGTACTGGGTGAAGGTGTCACCGTCGACCATGGTCATCACCGTGTCGAGGTGCATGACGGCGCGCCGCTTGGGCATGTCGAGCGCGACGATCGTACGGGCCGACCCGGCGGCGAACAGCTTGTGCGCGAGCATCTCGACGGCCTGGGGGGTGGTCCGCTCGCTCATGCCGATGAGCACGGCGCCGTTGCCGATCACCAGCACGTCGCCGCCCTCGATGGTCGACGGGTAGTCGGACTGTCCCTCGGACCAGACGTGGAACGTCTCGCCCCGGAAGAGGGGGTGGTAGCGGTAGATCGCCTCGAAGTGCACGGTCTCGCGCTGCCGGGCGGGCCAGCGCATCGCGTTGATGGACACGCCGTCGTAGATCCAGGCGGAGGTGTCACGGGTGAAGAGGTGGTTGGGCAGCGGGGGGAGCAGGAAGTCGTCCAGGTCCATGACGTGGAACCGCACGGACGTCGGCTCGGCGTGGACGGCGAGGAACTCCCGCTTGGTCATGCCGCCGACCAGGGCCTCGGTCAGCTCGCGAGTGGTCAGGGTCTCGAACACGGCCCGGAGGTGGTCGGTGGCGAGCGGGCCGTACTCCTTCTCGTCGAAGACGCGGTCCAGGACGAGCGACCGGGCCGACGGGATCTCCATCGCCTCGGTCAGCAGGTCGCCGAAGAGGTGCACGGCGACCCCGCGGTCGCGCAGCACGTCGGCGAACCCGTCGTGCTCGGCGCGCGCCCGGCGCACCCACAGCACGTCGTCGAACAGGAGGGCGTCCTTGTTGCTGGGGGTGAGCCTCTTGAGCTCGAGATCGGGCCGGTGCAGGATGACGCGGCGCAGCCGCCCGGCCTCGGAGTCGACATGGAATCCCATGCTTCCATCCTGACCACCGGGGAGCGGCTTCACCCCCGGGGCGCTCGTTTTCCGCACCTCCTTGTTCTCGTCCACTTGACGACAAACAGGTGCGGCGGGGAGCGGTCCGCCCCGGTGGTGGGGCGGACCGCTCCCCTTCGCGTCACAGCCGGGGGTCCACCGGCTCCGACTCCAGCGCGAGGACGCCGAACACCGCCTCGTGCACCCGCCACAGCGGTTCACCCTCGGCCAGCCGGGCCAGGGCCTCCAGGCCGAGGGCGTACTCGCGGACCGCCAGGGAGCGCTTGTGGTTGAGGAAGCGCCGGCGCAGGCGGGCGAGGTTGTCCGGGCGGGTGTACTCGGGGCCGTAGACGATCCGCAGGTACTCGCGGCCGCGGCACTTGATGCCGGGCTGCACCAGGCGGCCCTGCTCGGTGCGCACCAGCGCGCCCAGCGGCTTGACGACCATGCCCTCGCCGCCGCGCCCGGTCATCTCCAGCCACCAGTCCACGCCCGCCCGCACCGACTCCGGGTCGGCGGTGTCGACGTACAGGCGGCGCGTGGTCCGCAGCAGACCGGTGCCGTCGTGCTCGACGAGGCGGTCGATCAGCACCAGCTGCTCGTCGTGCGGCAGCCCGGCGAGGCTGCGGCCCTGGACCGCCAGGATCTGGAACGGCGCCAGGCGGACGCCGTCCAGGCCGTCGGTGGTCCAGCAGTAGCGGCGGTAGGCGGCCGTGAACGCGGCGGCGTCGGCGGCCCGTTCGCGCTGGTGGGCGAGCAGGCCGGTGACGTCGACGCCCCGGGCCGCGGCGCCCTCCAGCGCGGCCAGCGCGCCCGGGAACACCGCTTTGGAGGCCGCGCCGACCGCCGCGTACTGGGTGCGCAGCAGCCCGGAGGCCTTCAGCGACCAGGGCATCAGCTCGGCGTCGAGCAGAAGCCAGTCGGTGTCGAGTTCGGTCCAGAGGCCGGCCTCGGTGATCGCCGTGCGCAGACGGCCGAGGATCTCCTCGGTGACGACCGGGTCGTCGAAGAAGGGGCGGCCGGTGCGGGTGTAGAGGGAGCCGGTGGGGCCGTCCACCCCGAACCGCTTGCGCGCGGCCTCCGCGTCCCGGCAGACCAGGGCCACCGCCCGCGAACCCATGTGCTTCTCCTCGCACACGACCCGCGCGACCCCGTCCTCCCGGTACTGGGCGAACGCCTCCTCCGGGTGCTCCAGGAAGTGTCCATCAGCGGCTCCGCCGCGGGCGTCGGTCTTCGAGGTCGCCGTCGGCGCCATGGTCGGCGGCAGGTACGGCAGCAGCCGCGGGTCGACCGCGAAGCGGCTCATGACCTCCAGGGCCGCCGCCGCGTTCTCCTCGCGGACGGAGACCCGGCCGGCCTCACGGGTCTCGACGACCCGGCGGCCGTGCACGTCGCCGAGGGCCGGCGGGCGTCCGTCGTGCCCGCCCGGCGCCTCGGTGCGCAGCGGTTTCACCGGCTCGTACCAGATCCGCTCGGCCGGTACGTCGACCAGCTCCCGCTCCGGCCAGCGCAGCGCGGTCAGCTTGCCGCCGAAGACGACGCCGGTGTCCAGGCAGATGGTGTTGTTCAGCCAGGTGGCCTCCGGGACCGGAGTGTGGCCGTAGACCACGGCCGCCCGGCCCCGGTAGTCCTCCGCCCACGGGTAGCGCACGGGCAGGCCGAACTCGTCCGTCTCCCCGGTGGTGTCGCCGTAGAGCGCGTGCGAGCGCACCCGGCCCGAGGTGCGGCCGTGGTACTTCTCCGGCAGACCGGCGTGGCAGACGACCAGCCGGCCACCGTCGAGGACGTAGTGGCTGACCAGCCCGTCGATGAACTCCCGTACCTCCTGCCGGAACTCCTCGCTCTCGCCCTCCATCTGCGCGACGGTCTCGGCCAGGCCGTGCGTGTGCTGGACCTTGCGGCCCTTGAGGTGACGCCCGTACTTGTTCTCGTGGTTGCCCGGCACGCACAGCGCGTTCTGGGACTTCACCATGGACATCACCCGGCGCAGCACACCCGGGGTGTCGGGGCCGCGGTCGACCAGGTCACCGACGAAGACCGCCGTACGGCCCTCGGGGTGCACGCCGTCGGTGTAGCCCAACTTGCCGAGCAGGGCCTCCAGTTCGGTGGAGCAGCCGTGGATGTCGCCGATGATGTCGAACGGACCGGTGAGGTGGGTGAGGTCGTTGAAGCGCTTCTCGGTGACGACCGAGGCGTTCTCGACCTCCTCCACGCCGCGCAGGACGTGCACCTTGCGGAAGCCCTCGCGCTCCAAGCGCCGCAGGGAGCTGCGCAGTTCGCGAATGTGCCGGCGGATCACCCGGCGCGGCATGTCGGCCCGGTCGGTGCGGGCCGCGTTGCGCTCGGCGCACACCTCCTCCGGCACGTCCAGCACGATGGCGATGGGCAGCACGTCGTGCTTCTTCGCCAGGTCGATCAACTGGCGGCGGGCGTCCTGCTGCACGCTGGTGGCGTCGACGACGGTCCGGCGGCCGGCCGCCAGGCGCTTGCCGGCGATGTGGTGGAGCACGTCGAAGGCGTCGCGGGTGGCGCTCTGGTCGTTCTCGTCGTCGGAGACCAGGCCGCGGCAGAAGTCGGAGGAGAGGACCTCGGTGGGCTTGAAGTGGCGGCGGGCGAAGGTGGACTTGCCCGATCCGGAGGCGCCGACGAGGACGACGAGGGAGAGGTCGGTTACGGGCAGGACGCGCCCTCTGCTGGTGGGGATCCGGGTCTCGGTCATGCCGCTTTCGCCTCCTTCTCTGTCTTGTCTGCGGTGGTTCTGATCGTGAACACGGCCATCTGGGTGGGCGGCCCGACCTCGGGGTCGTCGGGGCCGACGGGGCGGAACCCGACGTCGTAGCCGTGGCGTTCGGCCACGGCGTGCGCCCACCGGCCGAACTGGGCGCGGGTCCACTCGAAGCGGTGGTCGCGATGCCGGACGTGTCCGGCGGGGAGGGTCTCCCAGCGGACGTTGTACTCGGCGTTCGGGGTGGTCACGAGGACCGTGCGGGGGTGGGCCGCGCCGAACACCGCGTACTCCAGGGCGGGCAGCCGGGGCAGGTCCAGGTGCTCGATCACCTCGCTGAGCACGGCGGCGTCGTAGCCCTTCAGCAGCTTGTCGGTGTAGACGAGCGAGCCCTGCCGGAGCGTGACGCGGGCGGCCTGCCGCTCCCCCATCCGGTCCAGCTTCAGCCGCCGGGCGGCGATGGTGAGGGCCCGTACGGACACGTCGACGCCGACGATCTCGGTGAAGCGCGCGTCCTTCAGCAGCGTCCGCACCAACTGGCCCTCGCCGCAGCCGAGGTCGAGCACCCGGGCGGCGCCGGACTCCCGCAGTGCCGTGACGATCGCGTCCCGGCGCTGCACGGCGAGCGGTGTCGGTTTCTCCTCGGCCTCGGTCTCGGTCGCCACGGCGTTGTCGAGTTCGCCGACCTCGCTGTCGTCGGCCTCGGCCAGCCGGATCAGCTCCAGGCGCTCCATCGCCTGCCGGGTCAGCGACCAGCGGCGCGAGAGGTAACGGCTGGTGATCAGCCTCTGCTCGGGGTGCTCGGGCAGCCAGCCCTCGCCGGCCCGGAGCAGCTTGTCGACCTCCTCGGAGGAGACCCAGTAGTGCTTGGCGTCGTCGAGGACGGGGAGCAGGACGTAGAGGTGGCGCAGGGCCTCGGCGAGGATCACCGCCTCGGACTCCAGCACGAGCCGCACGTACCGCGAGTCGCCCCACTCGGGGAACTCCGCGTCCAGCGGGACCGGTTCGGCGGTGACCGTCCAGCCGAGCGGCTCGAACAGGCGCCGTACGAGGTCGGGTCCGCCGCGGGCGGGAAGGGCCGGTACCTCGATGCGCAACGAGCGGGCCTCGCCCGGGAGTTCGGGCCGTGCGTGGCACACCCCGCGCAGGGCGCTGGAGAACACGCCGCTCAGCGCGACGGCGAGCAGCGAGGAGGCGGCGTACGGCCGGTCGTTGACGTACTGCGCGAGTGCCGCGTCGGGTGCGCCGCCGCGCCCCTTTCCCTTGCCCCGCCTGACCAGAGTCACCGGATCGACCTCCAGCAGCAGCGCCGCCGTGCAGCGCTGCTCGTCCGCCTCGGGGTAGAGGACGTGCGCGGTGCCGTAGGAGGTGGAGAACGCCTGCGCCTTGCCCGGGTGCTTGTGCAGCAGGAAGCCGAGGTCGGTGGCCGGGCGTTCGGCGGTGCCGGTGGTGGTGATGGTCAGGAACATGCGGAGAACCTCTCCGGCTGGGTGGACGAATGCGGTGCCGTACACGGCGAAGCCCCCTGAGACCGTGATCCCGGGGGCTCGGCAGGACGACGCCCTCACCCTGGCACAGGCCGGGCGACCGGCGCCTTCCTTTATTTCCCCGACTGTTTTCCCGACTGGTTCCCCGACTGTTTTCCCGACTGGTTCCCCGACTGTTTTCCCGACTGGTTCCCCGACTGTTTCTTCGCCTGTTTCCCCGCCGCCCGGTCGAGTGCGCGGCGGACCGCGTCCTCGTTCCTGCCGAGCGTGATCTCCTCCAGGGGGTTGTCGTCGCGGCGGGAGAAGTTCTCGCCCCGCGCGAAGGTTTCGGTGTCGACGGTGCGCCCGCACCACTCGCCCTTGCCGACGGTGCGGTCGTCGAAGGGGACGGAAGCGCCCTCGCCGAGCACGACGAGGCGGCCCTCGTCGTCGTACCGGAGGGCGAGGATGTAGGTGTGTCCGGTCTCCAGGCGCGGCTGGTCGGCCGCGGTGCGTTTGGCGCGGCTGCCGTCGGACCGGTACGTCTGCCAGCCGGGCGCGGTCAGCTCGAAGCCCTTGCCGATGTCCCGGCCGGGGTGCCGGCGGGAGGTCCACAGGACGGCGGAGGTGTCGAAGGCGACCGTTCGGTCGGTCGAGGCGGCGATCGGGCCCTTGGGGTAGTCGCGGCGGTTGGTCTCCGCTTCCCGCACCGGCGAGGCGACGACGACACGGTCGGCGTAGGTGACCCACTCCCGCGCCGTGTCGGACGGCCAGCGGTCCTCGGTGAGCCCGCAGCCCACGACGGTGTCGAGCCCGCCGTCGCCGACGACCACCGCGGTGCCGATGCCGGCGGCGGCGAGCAGCGCGGCCAGGGGACGGCGCGAGGTCGGTGAGGAGTACGCACGCGGCATCAGCGGCCGCCCGCCGGGCCGGGAGTGATCGTTTCTGACATGCGCCAAGCCGACCAGACATGATCATTACAAGCTGTGACGGAAGCCACTCCTCCTGCCACAGGCGTGTCACCGGCGTGTCACAACTGCCTGGCCGTCGTTGTCAGTACGGAAGTGCCGGCGTCGGCCGAGACCGTCCGGGAGGGCGTGAGCAGTGGAGTGGTTGCCCCGCGAGGAATGGGTGAAGACGCAGCCTCAGGCGCTCCTCGCCGCATGCGTGGTGATGCTGGACGGCGAGGACCGCCTGCTGCTCCTGCGGTACGGTCCCGGCCAGCCGGGCGCCGGCCGGTGGTGGCTGCCCGGCGGGATGCTCGACCACGGCGAGGACCCCTGGGCGGCGGCCCGCCGCGAGACACGCGAGGAGACCGGCCTCGAACTCGGGCCGCTGCCCACGCTGATCGGCGTGGACCACCGCGTGGACGTCCTCGGTACCGGCCCGGTCCTCGACTGCTTCTTCCACGGCGGCACGCTCCCCGACGGCCCGCGCAGGGCCGTACGGCTGAGCTCCGAGCACGACCGGTACGGCTGGTTCGCCCTCGACGAGCTGCCCGGCCTGTCGCTCGCCGCCCGGCTGCCGGCACTCGCCGCGCTGCACGCGGCGGCGGTGAACGGCACGGTGGTGTGCCTGCGGGAGGGCGTCCCGTGGTGCGGACCTGCGGCACCGGGAGGGCGGCCCTGAGACGTCACGGTGCCGTGGGGCGTCCGCGCGGCTACGACAGCTGCGACTGGACCTGGGACGAGATCAGTTCCAGGTGGTCGAGGTCGGAGAGGTCGAGGACCTGGAGGTAGATCCGGCCGGAGCCGATCTCGGCGTAGCGGCCGATCTTGTCGACGACCTCGGCCGGGGAGCCCGCCAGGCCGTTGGCCTTCAGTTCGTCGACCTCGCGGCCGATCGCGGCGGCGCGGCGGGCGACCTCCTGGTCGTCCCGGCCGACGCAGACGACGAGGGCGTTGGAGTACGTCAGGTCGTCGGGGCGGCGGCCGGCCGCCTCCGCGGCGGCCCGTACCCGGCCGAACTGCCGCTCGCTGTCGTCGATCGAGGCGAACGGGATGTTGAACTCGTCGGCGTACTGGGCGGCCAGGCGCGGCGTGCGGGTCGCGCCGTGCCCGCCGATGAGCACAGGGACCTTCGCCTGTGCGGGCTTGGGCAGTGCGGGTGAGCCGGTGAGCTCGTAGTACGTGCCGCGGAAGTCGAAGGTCTTGCCGACCTCCGTCGCCCACAGGCCCGTGACGATGGCCAGCTGTTCCTCCAGGCGGGCGAACTTCTCCTTCGGGAACGGGATGCCGTACGCCTTGTGCTCCTCCTCGAACCAGCCTGCCCCCAGCCCCAGTTCGACCCGGCCGCCGGACATCTGGTCGACCTGGGCGACCTGGATGGCGAGCACGCCGGGCAGCCGGAAGGTGGCCGCCGTCATCAGCGTGCCGAGGCGGATGCGCCTGGTCTCGCGGGCCAGCCCGGCGAGGGTGATCCAGGCGTCGGTGGGGCCGGGCAGGCCGTCCACCTCGCCCATGCGGAGGTAGTGGTCGGAGCGGAAGAAGGCGTCGAAGCCCAGGTCCTCGGTGGCCTTGGCCACGGCGAGCAAAGTGTCGTAGGTCGCCCCCTGCTGGGGCTCGGTGAAGATGCGAAGATCCATGCTCTCCATCCTGCACGCCGGCCGGCGGACGGGCGGACGGGCCCCACCGGTGGCCGCCGTCCTCCCGTCCGCCAGTCGGATGACGCCCCTCAGCCCGCCTCCCGCTCCGGCAGCGCCTCCTCCCGCGCCGCCAGCTTCCGCAGCATCTCGCGGACCCGGTCCCTCGACTCGTCGGCGGCGTCGATCGCCTCCATGCACTGCCAGTACGTCGCCTCGTCGGCGGCCGAGCTCGCGATGCCGACGAGGGCGATACCGGCCTCGCCGAGCAGCACGTCCAGGCACAGCAACGCCTGGCGGGCGTCGTCCAGTTCGGTGAGCCGGGCCGCCCGTAAGTCCCCGGGGTCGAGGTCCGGCGCGTCCAGCACTCCGCAGCCCCGGCCCGCCAGCTCCGTCAACCCCAGTGCCTCGCCCCGCAGTTCGGGCGGCCCGGAGACCGCCAGCCGACTGCCGACCGCCTGCGCCAGGGCCTGCGCCTGCCAGACCTCGGCCAGGATGACGGGGGCCTCGCCGCTCCCCGCCAGGGCACGCCTGCTCGCCAGGATGAGCCGCACCGCATCCATGCGCTGCCCCTGTCTCTCGACGTGCTCCGGCGCACGTCCGCCCGAACTCCGTTGTCCACTACCCAGAGTGAAGGCAGGTGGGGCGAAAAGCCAGAGGAAGGCGGAAATCTGTGGACAACAAATCGATTTCGACCGGGGGAATCATCACGAAGAGTGATAGTGGAGGGTTTCATTCCCCCAGCGGGAACCGCCGCTCGTTCCGGTCGATCTTCGCCTCCAGCGCCGTCAGCGGGTCCACTCCGAGCACCTCGCACAGTTGCAGCAGATACGCGAGGACGTCCGCGATCTCGTCCCGCACGCGGTGCGCGGTCCCGGGGTCGGCCATGACACGGGCCGACTCCTCCGGGGTCAGCCACTGGAAGATCTCGACGAGCTCGGAGGCCTCCACGCTGAGCGCGGCGACCAGGTTCTTCGGGGTGTGGTACGGCTGCCAGTGGCGGACCGCGGCGAACTCGGCCAGTCGCCGCTGCAGCGCGGCCAGGTCAGGGCGCTCGGAGTGCTCGGAGTGCTCGGTCACGGCACCAGATCTACCACCGGCACCTGACGCGCGGCTCACCCGCCCGTGGCCGCCGCACTCTTCATGAGCCCGCTCACCTCGGTGCCGGGCGGCGTGAGCAGGAACACGTTGCGGTCGACGCGGTGCATCCCGCTGCCCAGGCCGAAGACGACCCCGGTGCTGAAGTCCAGGACCCGCTTGGCCACCTCGTTCTCCGCGCCGGTGAGGTCGAGCAGGACCGGGACGCCCGCCATCAGGGTCTCGGCGACCTCACGGGCGTCCGCGAACACGTTCACCCTGAGGACGACGAAGCGGCGGCGCATCTCCGTCTCCGCCTCCGGCAGCGCGCGGTGGTCCACGGAGGACGGCCAGGCGTCGCGGCCCCGCAACGGGACGACCTGGGCGAGCCCTTCCCACTGTTCATCGGTGACGTCGTGGCCGTTCACCGGCTCCCCCTGTCCTGACTCGCGTTCCTCGCCTGTACCCGTCCAATTCTTACGCCACGTCACTCGTTCGGCCCAACAGCGACACGGCCCGCGACAGCAGGGGCCGAGCTTGTCCGAAAGCGATACGGAGACGGCATGAACGGAACGCCCGTGGCGCGGCCGTCACGGACCGCCGCGCCACGGGTGGGTTTCCGGGTGCCCGGAGGGGCTAGCTCGTACTGCAGGAGACCGTGGGCCAGGTCCGGTTGCCGTTGTGCTGGATGGTCACGCCCCAGTTGTTGCCGTTGCCGTTGGGCCTGGCGGTCAGCACCTGGGCGCTGGGATAGCTCGCGCTGACGTTCCAGGTGGCGATGATCTTCGCCGGGGACGGCACGTTCATCGTCACCGTCCAGTTTCCGGAGCCGCTGACCGAGACATCGAGGTTGTAGCGGTCACTCCACTGCTGACCGGCGGACAGCGTCGCGGTACAGCCGTTCGAGCCACCGCCACCGCCGTTGCCGCCGCCGTCGGGGGCGACGGCGCGGCCCGTCTGCGGGGAGATCATGCCGGCGCACAGGCCCTTGGCGGCCAGTGTCTGGGCGATGCGCGGGATCGCGGCGAGGGTGTTGGCGGGCCACTCGTGCATGAGGATGATCTGGCCGTTGCCGAGCCGGGAGACGGCCTGCACGATGGCGTCGGTGCCGGCGCCGTTCCAGTCCTGCGAGTCGACGTCCCAGATGATCTCGGTCAAACCGTACTTGGCCTCGACCGACTTCACTGTGGAGTTGGTCTCACCGCAGGGCGGGCGGAACAGCTTCGGCGTGCCTCCTCCCGCGTTCGCGATGGCCTGCTGGGTCCGGGAGATCTCGGAGTCGATCTGCGACTGGCTCTGCTGGGGCAGATGGGGGTGGGTGTAGCTGTGGTTGCCGACCCACATGCCCGCGTCGACCTGGGCCCGGACCTGGGCCGGGTAGGAAGCGGCGTACTGGCCCTGGTTGAACATCGTGGCCCGCAGCCCGTTCTGCCTGAGGGCGTTGAGCAGGGCCGGTGTGCGGTCGTTGGACGGGCCGTCGTCGAAGGTGAGTCCGACGTAGCCGTTGCAGGTGGCCGCCTGTGCGGGGACGGCGTCGACGGTGAGGGTGCCGGCGACGGCCAGCGCGGCGGCGGCCAGTCCCGTGACCAGGGAGCGTAATGACAGAAGCGGTTTTGCTCTCACGTGAGGTGGGCCTTTCCTTGACGTCTCGGTCGTGTGGAGGGCGGTCAGCTCGTACTGCAGGAGACCGTGGGCCAGGTCCGGTTGCCGTTGTGCTGGATGGTCACGCCCCAGTTGTTGCCGTTGCCGTTGGGCCTGGCGGTCAGCACCTGGGCGCTGGGATAGCTCGCGCTGACGTTCCAGGTGGCGATGATCTTCGCCGGGGACGGCACGTTCATCGTCACCGTCCAGTTTCCGGAGCCGCTGACCGAGACATCGAGGTTGTAGCGGTCACTCCACTGCTGACCGGCGGACAGCGTCGCGGTACAGCCGTTCGAGCCACCGCCACCACCGCCGTTGCCGCCGCCCGAACCGGAGTCACCCACCGTGATGTTGGAGTTCCCGCTGCTCTGGTAGCCCTCGGTCGCGAGGATCATGTAGTTGAAGGTGCCCAGGTTCATGCCGTTGCGGGCCCAGGCGTCGAAGTGGTTGCCGGTGGTGATGGTGCCGCCGGTCCGCTTGGACTGCCTGACGCTCCAGTACTGCTTGAAGGTCTTGATGCCTTCGATGGAGGGGGCGTTGACGCGCGTCGTCTCGTAGATGTCGTACGTGCCGCCGTCGCTGGTGACCGTGCCCTTGTACGTTCCCGTGGGCCGGTAGGTGCCCCAGTTGTCGACGACGTAGTACTCGACGAGCGGGTTGGTCGTCCATCCGTAGAGGGCCAGGTAGGCGTTGCCGGACGGGTTGAAGCTGCCCGAGTAGTTCACGCTGCGGCGTCCGCCGGTGCTCCAGCCCTTGCCGGCGACGAAGTTCCCGGTGTTGCTCCATGAGGTGCTGTAGTTGCCGCCGGAGCCCATGTTCATGGAGACGGTGCCCTGGCTGTCGGTCCAGAACGAGTAGTAGTAGCCGTTGTTGGTGCCGGTCTGATTCGTGGTGACGACGGTGTCGGCCCTGGCCGTGCCGGGCAGCGTCATCGCCGCGAGGGCGGCCAGCGCGATGGCGCAGACACTCCTGATGAGCAGCGCGAAGCGACCGCTTTCGCGGTCCTTCGTCCGGACGAGCGCATTCATGTCCGTGCGTCCTCCTCGTGAGGGCTGGTGGGGGGCGGTGGCGCGACGGAACCCGGCGGGCTCGACGCCGCGCATCGCATGGCAGTGTTGATCTGACCCCGTCAAGTGTCAACAGTTTCGGTAAGAGTTTCGAAACGTTCGCCTCGCCCGATGAGCCCCGAAAGGGGCGAACTCCCAGCTCATCGGCTATGCCGATTCAATCGATACCCATCAGCAGCCAAGTACACGGATCTCAAGATCAAAAAATGACCGGGCAGCATCGAAACTTTCGACGGTAAAGCCGGCCGGGCAAAGTAGTTAAAGTCTTCGGGGTTCAACCAGGAATCCGCATTGACGCCAGACAGGGAGACAGCCATGGGGGCTGCACGCATGAGCAGAACGCCGCTGCCCGGTATAGGGGTACGTTACGACCTGACCACGAGGGAGCGGCGCCGTCTGTCGGTCGTGGCCCACCGGGACGGTTCACGGACCCTCGGCGCGTACCGGGACGACGACCCGGACGCCTGCGCCCTGTCGATACGGCTGACCTCGTGGGAGGCGGAGACCCTCATCGACGCGTTGGCGCCGACGCACCACAGCCCGAATCTGCTGTCGACCACCGAGCTGGGACTGGTGGCGGAACGGATCGAACTGGCGGCGACGTCCCACTGGAACGGACGGCTGCTGGGCGACACCCGGATGCGTACGGAGACCGGTGTGTCGATCGTGGCCGTGCTCCGCCTGGCGGAGGCGATCCCCTCCCCCGGCCCGGACTTCCGCCTGGCCGGCGGTGACACCCTGATCGTCATCGGCACACGCGAGGGCGTCGACGCCGCCGCCGCGATCCTCGGGCGGGAGTGAGTCTATGCATTCCTCCGCGATCTTTCTGATCGAGTTCGGTGCGATCATCCTCGCGTTGGGGCTGCTGGGCCGGGTCGCCGGGCGGTTGCAGTTCTCGCCGATCCCGCTGTACCTGCTGGCCGGGCTGGCCTTCGGCAAAGGAGGGCTGCTGCCGCTGGGCGCCAGCGAGGAGTTCGTGGCGATAGGCGCCGAGATAGGCGTCATCCTGCTGCTGCTCATGCTCGGCCTGGAGTACTCGGCCAGCGATCTGGTCTCCAACCTCAAGACCCAGTACCCGGCCGGTCTCGTGGACGCGGTGCTCAACGCGACGCCCGGAGCCGTACTGGCGCTGCTCCTGGGCTGGGGGCCGGTCGCGGCCGCGGTGCTCGCCGGAGTCACCTGGGTCTCGTCCTCCGGAGTGATCGCCAAAGTGCTCGGCGACCTGGGGCGGCTGGGCAACCGCGAGACCCCGGTCATCCTGAGCATCCTGGTCCTCGAGGACCTGTCGATGGCGGTCTACCTGCCGATCATCACCGCCCTGCTCGCCGGGACCGGTCTCGCGGCGGGCAGCGTCACCCTGGCCATCGCCCTCGGCGTCGCCGGGCTGGTCCTGCTGCTGGCCGTGCGCTACGGCCGTCACATCTCCCGCTTCGTCTCCAGCGACGACCCCGAAAAGCTGCTGCTGGTGGTGCTGGGGCTGACCCTGCTGGTCGCCGGTCTCGCCCAGCAGCTGCAGGTCTCCGCCGCCGTCGGCGCCTTCCTGGTCGGCATCGCCCTGTCCGGCGAGGTCGCCGAGAACGCGCACAACCTGCTCACACCGCTGCGGGACCTGTTCGCCGCGATGTTCTTCGTCTTCTTCGGACTGCACACCAACGCCGCGGACATCCCGCCCGTCCTCCTGCCCGCCCTCGCCCTGGCGATCGTCACCACCCTGACGAAGACGGCCACCGGTTACTGGGCCGCGAAGCGGGCCGGGATCTCGGCCAAGGGCCGCTGGCGGGCCGGCGGCACCCTCGTCGCCCGCGGCGAGTTCTCCATCGTCATCGCCGGACTCGCCGTCACCGCCGGTATCGAGCCCTCCCTGGGCCCGCTGGCCACCGCGTACGTACTGATCCTGGTCATCGCCGGCCCGCTCACCGCCCGCTACACCGAGCCGATCGCCCGGCGCCTCACCGGCCGCGGGGACGTCGTCCCCGCGAATCTGAGCCTGCCCCAGGGGACGCCGGTCACCACGGCGACGGGCCCGGCCGCGGCGGACGAGCAGGACCCGACCGGCCGGTGACGGCCCGGAGCGCCGGAGCCGTCAGTCGTCGGCGCCGGGTACGGCGGTTGCCTGGTGCTGGTGTCGCGCCGGCTGCCGGGCCGGGTGTCGGTGAACACCGACGACCTGCGCGGCAGCCGGTCGGCCGGAGAGCGTCTGAATGAATGCGGCAGATGTACATCTCCGCTCGCCGGGCCGGTCCTCTGTGTCGCGTGAGGCGTGGGCGGGGTCACGGGAGAGCCCTGCCGGCCCTTTTCGGGCGGCAGGGCTCTCCCGCGCAGAGCGCCGCGGGCGCGGGGCCGGTTCTCGAAGGCCGTCGAGCGCGGGGCCGGCGGCGATCCGGGCCGTCGGGGCCTGTCCGGCGGGTCATGCCGCAGGCGCGGGGTACGGCACTCCCCCAAGCTCTTCGAGCAGGGGGACCCCCACCCCGAGCCCTTCGAGCAGGGCCCCATCGCCCCCGCTCACCCGGGCCGATGGCCGACCGCCGGTTTCCTGCGACTTGACCCGCCGGACGGGCCCTGAGCAGCCTTGGTGAAGTCCGGTGCGATACCGCGCCCCGTAAGGGGCGCGGGGCTGTATTGATGTGCGGCTCCTCCCCCAAGCTCTTGACGAGCAGGGGGACCCCCATCGTGGGCGCGACCAGCCCCCATCGGCCCGCAGGTTCATCACCATGCTTCCAGCGGAGCGCTCAGCGCACCAGGCAGGGGCGCTTGGCGTCGAACGTCCAGCCAGGCACGAGGTACTGCATCCCGGCGGCGTCGTCCCGCGCCCCCAGCGCCTCCTTCCGGTAGAGCTCATGGGCCGCGAGGAGGCGGTCCATGTCGAGTTCGACGCCCAGGCCGGGGGCGTCGGGGACGGCGATCTCGCCGTCGACGATCCGTGGCGGGGCGAGGGTGAGCCGCTCCAGGCCCTCCTGCCAGATCCAGTGCGTGTCCAGGGCGTTGTACTCACCCGGGGCCGCGGCGCCGCAGTGCGTGATCATGGCGAGTGAGACGTCGAAGTGGTTGTTGGAGTGACAGCCCCAGGTCAGGCCCATCGCGTTGCACAACTGGGCCACGCGCACCGAGCCCTGCATGGTCCAGAAGTGCGGGTCGGCCAGCGGTATGGACACCGACTGCAGGGCCAGGGCGTGGGTCAGCTGCCGCCAGTCGGTGGCGATCATGTTGGTCGCCGTCGGGAGGCCCGTGGCGCGGCGGAACTCGGCGAGGACCTCGCGCCCCGAGTAGCCGCCCTCCGCCCCGCAGGGGTCCTCGGCGTAGGTGAGCGTGCCCACCAGCGGTGAACACAGCTCGACCGCCTCGCGCAGGGACCACGCGCCGTTCGGGTCCAGGGTGATCCGGGCTGCGGGGAAGCGGTTCTTGAGCGCGCGTACGGCCTCCACCTCCTCGGCACCGGTCAGGACTCCGCCCTTGAGCTTGAAGTCCCGGAAGCCGTACAGGTCGTGGACCGCCTCGGCCTGACGGACGATCGCCTCGGGTGTGAGGGCCTCCTCGTGCCGGATGCGGTACCAGTCGACGTCCGAGTCGCGCTCCCGGACGTACTCCAGGTCCGTGCGGTCGGGGTCGCCGACGTAGAAGAGATAGCCCAACACCCGTACGGAATCACGTTGCTGACCGTCACCCAGCAGGGCCGCGACCGGTACGCCGAGGTGCTGGCCGAGCAGGTCGAGCAGTGCCGACTCGACGGCCGTGACGGCGTGCACGGTGGTCCGCAGGTCGAAGGTCTGGGTACCTCGTCCGCTCGAGTCGCGGTCCGCGAACCGGCTTCCGATGTCGCGCAGGACGCGCTTGTAGTCGCCCACCCTCGCGCCGACGACCAGCGACTCGGCCTCCCGCAACGTCCGGGTGATCTTCTCGCCGCCGGGCACCTCCCCCAGTCCGGTACGGCCTTCGGAGTCCGTGAGGACGACGATGTTGCGGGTGAAGAAGGGACCGTGGGCGCCGGAGAGATTCAGCTCCATGCAGTCACGGCCGGCGACGGGATAGACGGCGAAGTGGGTGACGGTGGGCTGGCTCATGCGTGTCGGGCTCCTTGGGTGCGAGCTCGGGTCCGGGGGTGAGGCGGGGTTGTGATCAGGTGCTCCGGATGCCTCAGGTGCTTCGGAGGCATCAGAGGCTGAGGACGTCGAGGACCCATTCGCCCGCCAGGACGCCGCCCAGACCGAGGACCGCGAGCACTGTCGTATAGGTGGTGCGGACCTTGATCGCCTGGATGACCGAGAGGTTGAAGTACTCCTTGAACAGCCAGAATCCCGGGTCGTTGACGTGGGAGAAGGCGATCGACCCGCACGAGACGGCGAGCACCATCATCTCGGGGTGGATCCCGCTGCCCGCCAGAAGCGGCAGCACCACACCGGAGGCCGTGACGACGGCGACCGTCGCCGAGCCGAGCGCGACGCGGAGGATGACGGCGATCAGCCACGCCAGGATGATCGGCGAGACCGACCAGCCCTCCGTGACGTCCTTGATGTAGTCGGAGATCCCGCCCTCGACGAGGACGTTCTTGAAGGCTCCGCCCGCACCGATGACCAGGAGGATCATCGCCATCGCCTGGGCCGCCGAGGTGCAGGAGGCGCTGACGTCCGCCAGGCTGCGGCCGATCCGCGGTCCGAATGCCCAGGCCGCCAGGAGGAGGGTCAGCAGGAGCGCGATCGGTGCCGAACCCAGGAAGGCAACCACGTGCAGGAACGGGTTCTCGCCGGTCGTGGCCATGTCGATCACGGCAGCGCCGGCGATCAGTACCACCGGGAAGAGAGCCACGAACAGCGACCAGCCCATGCCGGGCATCTCCTCGTCGGTGAACTCGCTTTCGCTGACCAGGCCCTGGGGTATGGAGGGGTTCATCGCCCTGACGAACGGCAGGCGCGGCCACAGGAGCGCGATGAGGGCACCGGCCGGTACGGCGATGAAGAGGCCGTAGAAGAGGCTGTGGCCCACGGAGGCGTGGAAGGTGGCGGCCACGGCGGTCGGGCCGGGGTGCGGCGGCAGGAAGCTGTGCATCGTGGACAGGGCGATCGACATCGGGAGGCCCACCCACAGCAGGTTCACCCTGGTGACCCTGACCAGGGTGAACGCGATGGGCACGACGATGATGAAGGCGACCTCGTAGAACATGGTCACGCCGATGAGCATGGACGTGACCACCATGGCCACCTGGACCCAGCGCGGCCCGAAGGCGTCGAGCAGCCGGCCGGCGATCCGCTGGGCGGCTCCGGAGTCGCCCATGACCCGGCCGACCATGGCGCCGAGCCCGATGGTGAGCATGGTGTCGCCGATCTGTCCCCCGATGCCCTTCGAGAGGACGTCCGGGATGCCGGCCACCGGAATCCCCTGGGCCAGCGCGACGCCGACCGCCACGAGCAGGAGTGCGACGAAGCCGTTGAGTCTGAGTCGGGTCATCAGGAGCAGCAGCACCACAACGCTGATCCCGACTACGAGGAGTGGCATGTCAGTTCCCCTTCGAACTGTCGAGCTGTCGAGTTGAACGGTCGAGCGGTCGAGCGGCCTATGTGCCGAACCGTCGACCTGCGGCGGGCGGCTCCTCGGCGGGAGCCGCCGGCCGGGGCTGTGGGCGGGTGTTGTCTCAGGCGATTCGCCGGCGTACGGCGCCGACCAGGTTCAGCCCGGCGTCGAGGACCTTCTCCAGGTCGGCGAGGTCGGCCGGGCAGGGGTCGGTGAGCGGAGCGCGTACGGGGCCGACCGGCAGTCCACGCAGCCGGGCCGCGGCCTTGACCAGGGACACGGCGTAACCCGGAACCCGGTCGCGCAGCTCGACCAGTGGGACGTAGAAGTCGCGCAGCAGCTTGTTCACCGTGGTGTCGTCGCCGTCGCGCACGGCCGTGAAGCAGGCGTCGGCGATCTCGGGCGCGAACGCGTGGACGGCCGAGGAGTAGGCCGGGACGCCGACGGTGGCGTACGCGCGAGCCTGGATCTCGGCGGTGGCGGCGCCGTTGAAGAAGAGGAAGCCGTCGGGTGCGGCAAGGGTGAGGCGCTGCAGCCGGTCCAGGTCGCTGTGCCCGTCCTTGAGGCCGATGACCGTGGGGATCTCGGCGATCCGGCGCACGCTTTCGGCGGTGAAGACGACCTGACCGCGCTGGTATGCGATCAGCGGCAGCGGGGTTCCGGCCGCGATCCGGCGCAGCTGCTCGACCAGACCGTCCTGCGGGGCCGCCACGAGGTAGTGGGGCAGGACCAGCAGGGCGTCGGCACCGGCCTCCTCGGCGATGCGGGCGAAGCGCAGTGCCTGTGCCCAGCCGTAGCCGATCCCCGCGACCACGGGCAGCCGGCCATCGGCCACGTCGACCGCGACCTCGACGACCGCGCGGTACTCGTCCTCGTCCAGCGCGCTGAACTCCCCGGTCCCGCAGGCCGGGAACACCGCGCCGGGTGCGGTGGCCAGCTGGGCGGTCAGATACGTCCGGTACGAGTCCAGGTCGAGGACGCCGTCGTCCCGGAAGCTCGTGAGCGGGAAGGACAGCACTCCGCCCGCCATGCCCTCGCGCAGCCGCTGAGCGGCGCCGTCGGCTCCCCCACTGAACCGCTCCACAAATCTCATCTCCATATGTAGATGGCAGACATGTACGGGAACGGAGCTAAGTGGTTGAGCGGGAAACGGTCAAGGGGGCGAACCGTGAAGATTTACGATGTGGCCATGCCTGAGAACAGCCGGGTCCGTGGAGTGAAGTCGGCCGCCCGTACCGTCGCGCTGCTCGAACTGCTCGCCGCACGGGGCGACCGGCCGGCCCGTCTGGACGAGCTCGCCGAGGAACTGGACGTACCGCGCAGCAGCATGTACCAACTGCTGCGGACCCTCGTCGACTGCGGCTGGGTGCGCTCCGACACGACCGGCTCGCTCTACGGCATCGGGATCCGCGCCCTGCACACGGGCACGAGCTACTTGGACAGCGACCCGCACGTGCGCACGGTCCGCCCCCATCTCGACGAGGCCTCGGACGCGCTCGGCGAGACGATCCATCTGGCCCGGCTCGACGGCCCGAACGTCGTCTACCTCGCGACGCGCGAGTCCCACGAGTACCTGCGCACCATCAGCCGGGTCGGCCGCCGGATCCCGGCCCACGCCGGGGCGCTCGGCAAGGCGCTGCTCGCCGAGCGCCCCGACGGCCGACTCCCGCTCCCCGACGGCCCCTTGGCGGCTCTCACGGAGAACACGCACACCGAACGTGCCACGCTGCTCGCCGACCTTGCCGCGGTGCGCGAGCGCGGCTACTCCATCGACCGCGAGGAGACGGTGACCGGCATCGCCGGCTTCGGCTTCGCCCTGCGGTACGACTCACCGGCCACCGACGCCATCAGTTGCTCGGTGCCGGTGGCACGACTCGGCGAGGAGCACGAGGCCCGGATCGTCGCGGTCATGCGGGAGACACGGGCGAAGATCGAGAGTGCCCTGTCACCCGCCTCGGGCGCTCCCGACTGGCGCTGACCCCACCACCGCGCCCGCCTTCCGGGCGGTCCTCTCCTTGAACAGGTGAGAGCCCGCCTCCAAAGCGCGCCCGCCGCAGCGGGCTCGGGAGCGGGTCAGGCTCGGGGACGCGTCGCGCGCTCGGCCCACACGGTCTTGCCGGGACCGAGGCGGTCGCGTACGCCCCAGTCGACGGCGAGCGCGTCGACGAGGACCGGACCACGGCCCCCGTCCTCGTCCGGGCCGGGAGCCACGCGCGCCGGCAGGGCGAGGTAAGTGCCGGTCACCTCGATCCGGACGACGCCCCGGCCCTCCCCGTGCGCACGCCGCGTCGAGTGGCGGAGAAACGCTGCGTGAACGTGCGTACGGGAGTGGCGGTTCGAGGGTTCATGGCCGGCATGCGGGCCGGTCTGCCGACAGTTGACGGGCCGTCGGCAGGTCCGCCGCTGATACAGGTCATGTTGCATTGGTTCATGCACCGGAACGAGCCGGTCGCTGTACGTGAGTATTGATCGGTCGGGCGTGGCACAGCGCGGACGACGAGCGGTACGGGGGGACGTGGTATCGCCCCCGATGACGGCGCCCGTCACGAGTACGGCGCCGCACAGCAGCGAGATCACGCCGAGCAGTCAGCCGCTGCTCGGCCCGGCGATGATCCGCCCCTGCGTGTCGAAAGAGCTGAGCCGGTCGGCTGTGGTCGACGGGGAGTTCGTCCGTCAGTTTCATGAGCTCCCCCTCCTTCTCATACTTGCGTCGATCGTGCCTCAGACCGTTGCGGTGCCCTCGTCCTCCAGGCAGCGGCGCAGGCGGTCGAGGCCGCGCCGGGTGTGGCTCTTGACCGTGCCGAGCGGCCAGCCGGTGATCCGGGCGATCTGCGTCTGGGTCAGGTCCTCGTAGTAGGCGAGACGCAGCACGTGCCGCTGAGCCGTGCTGAGCTGCCGCAGGGCCCTGCCGACGACCAGCCGGTCCAGTACGGCCTCGGGCTCGCCGGCGCCGTCGCGCCCCCGTCCCGGAAGCTGTTCGGCCGCCACTGCGGCCAGCTGGGCGCGGCGTGCCCGGGCGGCCAGTGCGTCGGCCACTTTGCGCCGGGTGATCCCGACGAGCCAGGCGGCCGGTGTTCCCCGCTCCGGCGCGTACCCGTGCCGTCCGCGCCAGGCGTCGGCGAACACCTGCTGGGTCACGTCGTCCGCGTCCCGCGCGTCCCCGAGTGCCTGCCGGGCCAGCCCGTGGACCAGTCCGCCCCACCGGCGGTGGAGCGCCGCCCAGGCGGCGTCGTCCGCGGACGGCGCGGGGTGGGTGTCCGCGGTGTCCGGCGGTGGGTGCGCGGGTCCGGGGCCGATGGTGTCGCTGGTGGTGACGGCGTTCGGGACAGCCGGGATGCGGTCCATGACCACGTCTCTCCTCGTGAGGAAGGTGTGCGTCGCCGGCACGGCGTACGACGCGCCTCCGGTCCGCGGTGAGACCTCGGGCCGCGCCGCGCCGGACGTGCCGCGGTCCGGTGCGTTCAGCGTGTGCCGAAGGAGAGGGTGAGAACAAGTTGCATCGATATAGCATCGGATCGTCCGTTCAGAGGGGCCGTGGAGACGGCGGGACGTGAGGCCATGAGCGACGAGACGGTGGCGGCCGGACTGACCACGGGCGCGGTGGCCCGGCGGCTGGGAGTCTCCCCGACGACCCTGCGCTCCTGGGACCGCCGCTACGGCCTGGGGCCCGCCCTGCGGTCGCAGGGGCGTCACCGGCGCTGGAGTCCGCGGGACGTGGCGATGGTCGAGGAGATGTGCCGGCTGACGGCGGCGGGCGCTCCCCCGGCCGAGGCGGCCCGCGTGGCCCGCCTCACGCACGGCGGGACCCGGCCCTCCACCACCTCGGCCGGCCCTTCCGTCCGGCAGCCGGCGCCCCCGGTGGCCGCGGGGCCCGCCCGCCGCGGCGGTGCCGGCGGGGGACTGCCGCTCGGCGACGTGCGCCAGGAGTGCCGGGGGCTGGCCCGGGCCGCGGTGCGGCTGGACGCGCCGGAGCTGGAGCGCCGCCTGCTGGACGCGGTCGGGCAGCACGGGCTGACCGTGGCCTGGGAGGAGGTGATGGTGCCGACGCTGCGCGCGGTGGGCCGCAAGTGGGAGTCCTCCGGCGACCGTTACGTGGAGGTGGAGCACCTGCTGTCCTGGCAGGTCTCCACCGCCCTGCGCCGTGCGCCGCTGGTGCTGCCGCCGCGCGCGGCGGTGCCCTCGGGCGCCGAGCCTGTGGTGCTGGCCTGCGTGCCCGGGGAACAGCACTCCCTGCCGCTGGAGGCGCTCGACGCGGCGCTGGGCGAACTCGGCGTGCCGACGCGGATGCTGGGCGCCGCGGTACCGGTGGAGGCGCTGCTGGCCTGTGTCCGGCGCACCGGCCCGGCCGCCGTCGTGCTGTGGGCGCAGACCCGTTCGACGGCGTCGCCGCCGCTCGCCCGGCACGTCGCGGGTCTTCAGTGGGGGCCTGCGGGCGCCCGCAGGCGGCCCGTCGTCCTGCCGGCGGGCCCGGGCTGGGACCGGCGTACGGCCGGCGGCTTCCCCCGGTGCGCCGGCCTGCGGGACGCCGTCGAGACGCTGAGCGGCCTGTACGGCGCGGACGGCGCCGTACGCCAACAGCGGCGCCAGGGCTGAATCCGCCGTACGCCACGGGGCCTGCGGGGTCGGCACGCCCGAGCGGCCACCCACCGCGCCGGCATGAGCGCCCGGACGCGCTGCGCACCCCGCGGCCGTGCAAGGCCGTCGGCGCCGCGCACGCTTCCCGCCTCGCCGAGGCCGAGCCGCCGCACGTCCCGCACGGCCCGTACCCTGCCCGACGGTCCCCTCAGCCCGGGAAACGTCCCGTGGAGCGCAGGGCCCAGCGCCGTTCGGCGTAGGCCAGGTCGTCGCGCCACAGGCGGCCCGCGGCGTACCGGATCACCGGGCGCAGCAGGGGGGCGGCACGTCGGGCCACGGCGAATCCGGGCCGTTCGGAGGTGGCCACGACGGCCTCCACCACCGCGGTGCGCGGCCTGCCCAGGGCGTCGCGTCCCAGCGGTGTCGCGTGGGTCTCCACGACGGAGCCCTCGCCCTCGCCGTCGGTGATCCGCATGACGACGGTGCGCGGTCCGGGGGCGGTGAACACCGCGCGGACGGGAACGACGAGCCGTCCGGCGACCTTGAAGGAGACGTCGACCGTGAAGGCGTCCTCCTCCTCGCGCGGGCCGGGGGTGTCCACGACGGTGAGGTCGACGAAGGAGTACGGGTGGAACCAGGCCCCGTGCCAGGGATCGAGACGGTTGGCGACCACGTCGTCCGGCTCGCAGACGCCGGTCCCGGTGTACACGGCCGCCAGCGCGGCGGCCGCGGCGGGACGGGCCGGCACCGGTGGCCGGCCGGTGGGCTCCTCGCCTCCGGCACCGTCCAGCCTCACCCACAGCAGCACCCCGTCGTCGTGGGCGGGCCAGGGCTCCCATCCGGCGAACGGCGTTCCGTCCAGGGCGAGTCCGTGCCAGTGGCACACCAGGGTGCCGCAGCGCACCGGGCTGTCCCGCAGGGGTGCGCCCAGGTGGGGGCAGACGCCGGGCCCGGCGACGGGGCGGCCTCGCGCGTCGCGCCAGAGCACCACCTCGTGGCCCCCGACGGTACGGGCCAGCGGCCGGTCGGCGCGCAGGTCGCGGGAGGCGCCGACGACGTACCAGTTGCCGCTCGGCCGGGCCTGCGCCCGTTTGAGCGCGTCGGCGATCAGCGCGGGCCGGGCCGCGCGCCACGTGGGGCGCTGGCACTCCCAGGCGACGGAGGCGCGGCGCAGACGCAGGGGGAGACGTCCGCGCCGGGGCGGACGGGCGGGTGTCACGCGGCCTCCTTCGGGCGGGAGGGCGGGTGCGGGGCCGTGGCGGGGGCGGGCGCGGTCCCGCGGCGTGCGGCGAGGCGGGCCGCGGTCACCCGCAGCAGGCCGTCGGCGGCGACGAGCGCGCGGCGCCGGCGGGGCACTGCGGCGCGGCGGTGCAGCACCGCCCAGCCGTCGGCGGCGACGGCGTCCAGGATGCCGCCGTACAGCACGAACGCCGTGCGGATGCACGGCCGGGCGACGGGGTCGAGCATCGGCACGCCGGGCGCCGCACGCCGGTAGGCGGCACGGGTGAGGGCCTCGAACTCGCGCAGTGCCGCGGTGACCCGGCGGTCGGTGCGGCCGGTGTCCCGGCAGCGGCGCAGCAGGTCGCGGTCGACGCCGTGCGCGGCCAGCAGGTCGCGGGGCAGGTAGACGCGGCCGCGGTCGAGGTCCTCCCCCACGTCCCGCAGGAAGTTGGTGAGCTGGAAGGCGACGCCCAGTTCGGCCGCGTACGGGGCGGCCTCCTCGCGGGGCACCACGGTGCCGAGGACCGGCAGCATCTGCAGGCCGATCACCGCCGCCGAGCCGTGCATGTAGGCGCGCAGTTCGTCGTAGCAGGCGTACTCGGTGACCGTCAGGTCGCTGCGCATGGAGGCGAGGAAGTCGGCGAAGTGGCGGTGGTCGACGGCGTAGCGGCGGCTGGTGTCCGCGAGGGCGGTGACCACCGGCGCGGCGCCCTCCCCGCCGGCCAGGCCCCGGGCGAGGTCGTCGCCGAGCCGGTCCAGGGCGGCGGCCCGCCGCGCCGTTTCGCCGTCGGCGTGTCCGCCCCGGCCGCCGTCGAGCGCGTCGACGATGTCGTCGGCCCAGCGGGCGAAGCCGTACAGGGCGTGCACGGCGGGGCGCCGGCCGGGAGGCAGCAGGCGGGTGGCGAGGAAGTAGGTGCGGCCGTGCCGGGCGTTCAGCTCGCGGCAGTGGGTGTAGGCGGCGCGCAGGCGTGGGTCGGTGATGCCGGCGGCGTCCAGTTCCCGGGCGGTCACGGTCGTACTCCTTGCTCGAGTCGGCCGGCCGGTCTGCCGGACGCGGCGCGGGGACGGGGTCGGCCGGTGATGCGGGCGGCGGCCAGCTTTCCCGACAGCAGCACGGGCGGCACCCCGACGCCGGGCGTGGTGCCGCAGCCCGCGAGGACGGCGTTGGCGGTGCCGCGCACCAGGTTGCGGGGGCGGAACGGGCCGGTCTGGGCGAAGGTGTGCGCGGCGGAGAAGGGCGTGCCCGCGGCGTGTCCCTGCCCGGTCCAGTCGGCGGGGGTCACCAGGCACTCCTCCTCGATGGCCGACGCGATGCCCGCGAGTCCCCGGTGGTCGAGTTCG
Source organism: Streptomyces sp. JNUCC 63 (assembly GCF_054366325.1). Classification (NCBI taxonomy): domain Bacteria; kingdom Bacillati; phylum Actinomycetota; class Actinomycetes; order Kitasatosporales; family Streptomycetaceae; genus Streptomyces; species Streptomyces sp. JNUCC 63. Next base: position 1,932,623 of record NZ_CM135963.1, read on the forward strand.
CGCAGCAGGCTGTCTCGGTAGCGCGGGGCGAGGCCGGGCCAGTCGGCGGCGCCGGGCCCGATGTCGGTGTTGGGACAGGGCGCGAGGACGTAGTGCAGGTGGCGGCCCGGCGGGGCCAGGGCGGGGTCGGTGGCGGTGGGCCGGGTGATCAGCAGGGAGGGGTCGCTCATCAGCTCGCCGGTGCGGGTGAGTTCACGGAAGGTGCGCCGCCAGGCGCGGCCGAAGGACAGGGTGTGGTGGGCCAGTTCCGGCCAGGTGCGGTCGCAGCCTGCGTGCAGGACCACGGCCGACGGGGCGTGTTTGAGACGCGCCGGGCGGCGCGGGGCCCGGCCCAGCAGGCGGTAGGTCACCGGCAGGTCGGGCGTGAGGACGACGGCGTCGCAGGCGATGCGCCGCTCCTCGGTCACCACGGCGGTGACGCGCTCGCCGGCGCGTTCCAGGCGGGTGACCGGTTGCCCGTAGTGGAACTCCGCCCCGGCCGCCGCCGCGGCGTCGGCCATCGCGCGGGGCAGGGCGTGCATGCCACCGCGCGGGAAGTACACCCCGGCGACGGTGTCCATGTAGGCGATCACCGCGTAGGCGGCCAGGGCCCGCTCGGGCGGGACGCCGGCGTAGAGGGCCTGGAAGGAGAAGACCCGGCGCAGCCGCTCGTCGCGCAGGTGGCGGGCGATGCGCGCCTCCCAGCGGCCGAAGCCGCCGAGCGCGGCGAGGCGGGCCAGGTCCGGGGTGAGCAGCTGGAGCGGTGAGTCGAAGTCGGCGTCGAGGAAGCGGCCCCGCTCGGCCCGGTACAGCTGCCGCAGCCAGTGGCGCAGGCGGCGGTAGCCCGCCGCTTCGGCGGAACCGGCGAACCGTTCGATCTCCGCTTCCATCGTCTCCGCGTCGGTGTGCACGTCGAGGGTGCTGCCGTCGGCGAAGCGCGCCCGGTAGGCGGGGTGCAGCGCGATCAGGTCGACGCGGTCGCGCAGCGACTCGCCGACCGCGGCGAACGCCTCGTCGGCGATGTCCGGCATGGTGAGCACGGTGGGCCCGGTGTCGATCAGGTAGCCGCCGAGCGCGAGGCGTCCGGCCCGTCCACCGGGGTGCGGGTCGCGCTCGACCACGGTGACCCGGCGGCCCGCGCCGAGCAGGTGCAGGGCGGCGGACAGGCCGGCCAGTCCCGCGCCGACCACCACCACGTGATCGGTGGGCCCCGTCAGCGTTCTGGTCACCTGCCCGCCTCCGTTCCCGCGGCGGTCGGTCCGGCGGCGGGCGGTCCGGCGGCGGACGGCGGACCGCCGGGCTGGGGCACCTGGCCGGGCGTACCGGTGATCTCGGCCAGCAGACCGCGCAGCCGGGCCGCCGCGCGCGGCTCCAGGGCGGCCTCGCCGAGATGGCGCAGGCACCGCCCGGCGAGCCGTGCGATCCTCGTCTCCACCAGGTCGCGGGCGCCGGTCGCGACGAGGACGTCCCGCACCTCGGCCAGCTCGTTGTCGGGGAGGTCCGCGCGGCCCACCGCGTGCTCCAGCACGCCGAGCGCGCAGCGGTCGTCGGCGGCCGTGGCGAGGACACGGGCCACGGCCAGCGGATAGGTGGGCTTGCCCTCGCGCACGTCCCCGCCGGACGGCTTGCCGGTGACGCGCGGGTCGGCGAAGAGGTCGTCCAGGTCGTCCCGCAGCTGGAAGGCCAGGCCCGCGCAGCGTCCGGCGCGGCACAGCGTGCGCGTGGTGGCCTCGTCGGCGCCGGCGAGGACGGCACCGAGCTCCAGCGGCCTTTCCACGGTGTACAGGGCGCTCTTGAGGCGGGCGGCGCGGATCGCCCGGGCCGGGGTGAGGACGGAGGTGGCCTGGCCCTGCACGTCGAGGTACTGGCCCGCCACCATCTCCGTGCGCAGGGTGCGCCACACGCCGTTCAGCCGGTGCGCGGTGCCGGGCGGGAGTCCGGGATCCAGCACCAGGCCGGCCAGCACGTCGTCCGCCCAGGCCAGCGCGAGGTCACCGGCGAGCACGGCGGCCGACGCGCCGAGTCGGCGTGCGGCGGAGTGCGGTGCCGTACCGGCGTACTGCTGCTCCACGTCGGCGTGCAGCGCGGGGCCGCCGCGGCGGGTGGGCGCCTGGTCCATCAGGTCGTCGTGGACCAGGGCGCAGGTCTGGATCAGTTCGAGCGCCGCCGCCGTCCGCAGCGCCGCGCGCACCTGGGCGGGGTCCCCGCCGCCGCAGGCCCGCAGGGACCACCACACGAGCCGGGGGCGGATACGGCGCCCGCCGCGCCGGGTGAGGCGGACGACCCGCTCGGCGATGTCGTGGGTGAACACCGCGTCCAGCCCGCGGCAGCCGGTGAGGCGGTCGGCGAGCAGTTCCTGGAGCTCCCGGCCGACGGCGCCCGGCACGTCGTCGTCGACGGCGCGCGCGTCGCCCGCGCGGGCCGCCCGGTCCGGGTGGTCCGGGTGGTCCGGGTGGTCCGGGTGATCCGGGTGATCCGGGTGGTCCGGGTGATCCGGGTGATCCGGGTGGTCCGGGTGGTCCGGGTGGTCCGGGTGGTCCGGGTGGTCCGGGTGGTCCGGGTGGTCCGGGTGGTCCGGGTGGTCCGGGTGGTCCGGGTGGTCCGCGGGAGTGCGGGACCGCGGACCGCGACCGGCCGCGCCGGCCGGTTCCCCGGCCTCCTGGTGGCCGGTCGGCCCGGCGGGCGGCCTGCGCGGCGGGTCTGCCGTGAGACGGCCGATCGCCTGGGTGGAACGCATCACGGATCCTCTCGCCAGTCGGGGAAGCCGGGCCGGGTGCCCCGTGCCTCGCCCGTCCTTCGCACGTCCTTCGCACGTCGTGCTTCGCGGTTCGTCAGGACACATTCCGCGCGGGACGCCTCACCGGATGCGCCGTTCGGTGGACGTGCCGACGCGGCGGGCCCCCGTCCGCACGACACGCTCCCGGCTGCATCCGCCGCGGCCGGCGGGCCGGAAGACTGGCCGGATCAGCAGGCCCGGGAAGGGAGCCGCCGTGGGCGTGGAGCCGGACGCCGCCGTGGACGTGGAGGCGGACGTCGCCGTCGTGGGCGCCGGGGCCGCCGGGCTGTCGCTGGCCCTGCGGCTGGCCCGGCCGCCCGCGGGCGCGCGCCGGGTGGCGGCGGTGCTGCTGGCGGCACCGCCGGGCCCGTTCCGCGCGGCGCGGCGCACCTGGTGCTACTGGGAGGCGGGGGCGGGGCCGTACGACGAGGTGCTGACGGCCTCCTGGCAGCGGCTGCGGGTGCGCTCCGGCGACGGCCGGGCGGTGGACGCCGCCATCGCACCGCTGCGCTACAAGATGCTGCGCTCCGACGCCTTCGAGGCACTGGCCGGCCGGGAGGTCGGGGCGAGCCCGTGCGTGACGCGCGTCGAGGCCGTCGTGGACCGGGTCGAGTCCGCGCGGGGCGGCGCCCTGGTGCACGCCCGCCGGGCCGACGGCGGCCGGGTGACCGTGCGCGCCCGCTGGGTGTTCGACTCCCGGCCGCCCGAGCGCCTGCCACCGGCCCGCACGACGCTGCTGCAGCACTTCCGCGGCTGGTTCGTCCGCACCCGCCGGCCGGTGTTCGATCCCGCCACCGTGGAGCTGATGGACTTCCGCACCCCTCAGCCCGCGCACGGCCTGTCGTTCGGTTACGTCCTGCCGACCGGGCCGTGCGAGGCGCTCGTCGAGTACACGGAGTTCTCCCGTCGCGTGCTCGGCCGGGACGCGTACGACCGCGCGCTGCGGCACTACACCACCCGGATCCTGGATGTCGGCGACCACGAGGTCACCGCGTGCGAACAGGGCGTGATCCCGATGACGGACGCGCGCTTCCCCCGGCGGGCCGGCGCGTCCGTGTTCCGGATCGGGGCCGCGGCCGGGGCCACCCGGCCCGCGACGGGCTACACCTTCAGCGCCGTGCAGCGCCAGACCCGCGCCGTGGCCGCCGCGCTGCACGCCGGGCGCCGGCCCCTCCCCCCGCGCGCCCACTCCGCCCGCTCCCGGCTCATGGACGCCGTGCTGCTGCACGCCCTCGACCACGGCCGGGTGGACGGCCCGGCCTTCTTCACCCGTCTGTTCACGCGCGTCCCCGCGCCCCGTCTGCTGCGCTTCCTGGACGGCCGCACCAGCCTGCCGGAGGACCTGTCCGTCGGCCTGCACGTGCCCGTCACCGCGATGCTCGGCTCCGCCCTCGCCCTGCCCTTCGTGCCGCGCCGGAGTTCTCCGGCCGCCTGACGCCCCGTACCCCACGCCCCCTTACGGAGATGGCATGCCCGTACTGCGCGACGCCGACCTGACCGCCGCGTTCGACCACACCGCCCGCAGCTACGACACGCTGGTGGCGGCCAATCCCGGCTACCACGCCCACCTGCGCCGCTCCGCCCGGCGCCTCGGCCTGGCCCGCGGCGGTCCGGGCCTGAGAGTGCTGGACCTCGGCTGCGGCACGGGCGCCTCGACGGCGGCCCTGGCCGCCGTACTGCCCGGTGCGGACATCACCGCCGTCGACGCCTCGGCCGGCATGCTGCGGCGGGCGGCCCGCCGGCCGTGGCCCCGGCCCGTGCGCTTCGTGCACGCCCCGGTGGAACGCCTGGCCGAAGCCGGGGTGCACGGCCCGTTCGACGCGGTCTTCGCCGCGTACCTGCTGCGCAACGCCGCCGACCCGGACGCCGTGCTCGCCTCCGCGTCGCGGCTGCTCGCGCCGCACGGCCGGCTGGCGGTGCACGAGTACGCGCTGAGCGGGCGGGCGGCGCACCGGGCGGTGTGGAGCGCGGTGTGCGGCGGACTGGTCCTGCCGGTCGCGACGCTGCTCGGCGACGGGCCGCTCTACCGGCACCTGTGGCGCAGTGTCGTCGCCTTCGACACGGCCGGGCAGCTCGCCGAGCGAGTGCGGCGGGCCGGGTTCGAGCGGGTGCGGGTGCTGCCGTTGCCGGGCTGGCAGACCGGCATCACCCACACCGTCGTCGCCCGCCGCCCGTCCGCCGGCGCGAAGGACACGAAGGAGGCGGGACGATGACCGGCCCGCGCCGTCCCTCCGCTCGCACAGCCCGCCCGCACCGCCCCGGCCGGGACCGGCTGGCCCGGCTGCTGCCCGCACCGCCGGGCGCCGAACGCGCCGAGGAGGCAGGCGCGCCGCGCGTGGCGGTCGTCGGGGGCGGTATCGCCGGGCTGACCGCGGCCACCGCGCTGGCCGAGCGCGGCGTACGGGTCACCCTGTACGAGCGCGAGGCGCAGCTCGGCGGACGGCTGGCCGGCCGGCCCACACGGCTGGCCGACGGTACGGCGGTGACGATGAGCCGCGGCTTCCACGCCTTCTTCCGGCAGTACTACAACCTGCGCGCCCTGCTGCGCCGCACCGACCCGGCCCTGTCCCGCCTGACCGGCCTGCCCGACTACCCCCTGCGCCACGCCGACGGCCGGCAGGACAGCTTCCGGCACGTGCCGCGCACACCGCCACTGAGCGCGCTCGGGTTCGTGGCGCTGAGCGAGTCGTTCTCCCTGCGCGGCCTGGCCCGGATGAACCCCCGGGCGGCGCTGCCGCTGCTGGACGTGCGGGTGCCCGGGGTGTACGACCGGCTCGACCACGTCAGCGCGCACGACTTCCTGGAGGCGATCGGCTTCCCCGCGGCTGCGCGGCACCTGGCCTTCGAGGTGTTCTCCCGCAGCTTCTTCGCCGACCCCCGGGAGCTGTCGGCCGCGGAGATGGCGCTGATGTTCCACGTCTACTTCCTCGGCTCGGCCGAGGGCCTGCTGTTCGACGTACCTCGGGAACCGTTTCCGCAGGCGCTGTGGGACCCGCTCGCCGGACGTCTGCGCCGGCTCGGCGCGCGGGTGCGCACCGGCACCGCCGTGGAGGGGGTCGCGGTGCTGCCCGCGGGCGGCTTCACCGTGGCCGCCGCGAGCGGCGAGGAGCCGTACGACGCGGTGGTCCTCGCCCTCGACCCGGCGGGCCTGCGCTCGCTGGTGGCCCGCTCCGGCGGTCTCGGTGACACCGAGTGGCGTGAGCGGGTGGCACGGCTGCGCACCGCCCCGCCCTTCCTGGTGTCCCGCCTGTGGCTGGACCGGCCCGTGCGCGCGGACCGGCCCGGCTTCCTCGGCACCAGCGGATACGGCGCGCTGGACAACGTCAGCGTGCTCAGCGGCTGGGAGGGCGAGGCCGCCCGCTGGGCCGCCCGCACCGGCGGCTCGGTCGTGGAACTGCACGCCTACGCCCTGCCCGAGGACGCCGACCGGGCGACCACCGAGAAGGAGCTGCTCGGCGAACTGCACCGCCTCTATCCGGAGACGCGCCGGGCCGGGGTGGTCGACGCCCGTCACGAGTGGCGGGCCGACTGCCCCCTGTTCCCGGTCGGCGGGTACACCGACCGGCCGACGGTGGGCACTCCCACGCCCGGCCTGGTCGTCGCGGGTGACACGGTCCGCACCGGCCTGCCGGTGGCGCTGATGGAGCGGGCGGCCACCAGCGGCTTCCTCGCCGCCAACACCCTGCTGAGCCGCTGGGGGCTGCGGGGCCACGCCCTGTGGACGGTGCCCGGCCGGGGCCGCGGGGCGGCCCTGCGGTGGGCGGCGGCGCGCGCCGGGGAGGGCCGGTGAGGGCGGGCCCCTTGTGACAGGAAGGAGGGCTCGGCCTCCCCCGTGAAGCACGGGGGAGGCCGAGCCGGTCGCCCCGCTACGTCTGCTTGCCGCGGGCCCGCCGGAAGCGGTCGAGCCCGTCGGGGAGGCCGACGATCGGGTCGGGGTAGTCGAGGGCGGCGCGGTCCGGGCCGGGCAGCTTCCACGGCTCGTGCACCAACGGGGCCTTGACTCCGGAGAGTTCGGGGACCCAGCGGCTCACGTAGGCGCCGTCCGGGTCGTACTTCCTGCCCTGGGTGACCGGGTTGAGGACCCGGTTCGGGCGGGTGTCGGTGCCGGTGCCGGCCATCCACTGCCAGTTGAGCTGGTTGCTGGCCAGGTCGCCGTCGACCAGCCAGTGCAGGAAGTGGGCGGCGCCGATCCGCCAGTCGACGTAGAGGGTCTTGGTCAGGAAACTGGCGGTGAGCAGCCGGGCCCGGTTGTGCATCCAGCCCTCGTGGCGCAGTTGCCGCATGGCCGCGTCGACGACCGGGTAGCCGGTGCGGCCCTCGCGCCAGGCGTCGATGTCGGCGCCCGCGGTGCGCTCCGTGCGCCAGCGGTCGCGCTTGGTGCGGTAGTCGGCGTGGGCGGCCTCCGGCCGGGCGGCGAGGACCTGGCGGTGGAAGTCGCGCCAGGCGAGCTGCCGGACGAACGCCTCGGCGCCCGCGCCGCCGTGCCGGCGTGCGCGGTGCACGAGCTCCACCGGGGACAGGGTGCCGAAGTGCAGGTGGGCGGAGAAGCGCGAGGTGGCGTCGGCGGCCAGGTCGTCGCGGGTGGTGTCGTAGGCGTCCAGGCCGCGGCGCCAGTAGGCGGCCACCTGTTTGCGGGCCCCGCTCTCCCCGCCGGGCGGCAGGGCCGGGGACGCTCCGGTGCTCCCACCGCGTGCGGGCACCTCCTCACCGCCCACCCCGTCGGGGACGGGCACCCGGCGCGGGGCGCCGGCGACCGGGCGCAGCGGCACCTGCGCCCACTGCCGGTAGTACGGGGTGAAGACGGCGAAGTGGTCGGAGGAGGCGGGGGTCACCGCGCCGGGCGGTACGGCGACGGTGACGGCGTCGTGCACGAACAGCCGGCGGCCCGCCGCCTCCAGGGCGGAGCGCAGCCGCTCCTCCCGGCACGCGGCGAACCGGCTGTGCCCGGCCGACATGTGCACCTCGTCGGCGTCCGCCTCGGCCACCGCCCGGCACACCTCCCCCACCAGGTCGCCGGAGCGCACGACGAGCCGGCCGCCCCGCTCGCGCAGCCCCGCGTCCAGGTCGGCCAGGCAGCCGTCGAGGAAGGCGCGGCGGTTGGGCGCGGCGAACCCGGCCGCCTCGACGGCGCGGTCCCGCACGAACAGCGGTACGACGGCGTCCGCGGCGTCCAGGGCCGCGCGCAGCGGCGGATGGTCGTGCAGGCGCAGGTCGGCGGTGAACAGGACGACCGGGACGTGCATGGGCGTCAGCTTCTCTCGGGCGGGCGTCGGGAACGGGTACGGACGCTCAGGTCTTCGGCCGGGGCGGGCCCCGCGGATGCGGTCGCGCCGCGCCCGCGCGGTGCGGGGGCCGCGCGCTCGGCGGCGCGGACGATGTTGCGGGCCATGCCGCCGAAGACGACCGCGTGGAAGGGTGAGACGCTCCACCAGTACAGGTGGCCCAGCAGGCCGTGCGGATGGAACAGCGCCCGCTGCCGGTAGCGCACGCCCCCGGCCCCGTCGTCGTCCACCCGCATCTCCAGCCAGGCCAGGCCGGGCAGCCGCATCTCGGCGCGCAGCCGCAGCAGCCGGCCGCGTTCGATCTCCTCCACCCGCCAGAAGTCCAGCGAGTCGCCCACCCTGAGCCGCCGGGCGTCGCGCCGGCCCCGGCGCAGCCCGACTCCGCCGGCCAGCCGGTCCAGCCGGCCGCGCACCGCCCAGGCCAGCGGGAAGGAGTACCAGCCGTTCTCGCCGCCGATGCCCTCGATGACGTCCCACAGCGCCTCCGGCGCGACCCGGGCGTCGCGTTCGCGCACGTCGGTGTAGAGGCTGCCGCCGGCCCAGTCGGGGTCGGTGGGCAGCGGGTCGCTGGGCGCGCCGGGCACGGAGGCGGACGACCAGCGGGTGGTGACCTGGGCCTCGCCGATGCGCCGCAGGGCGAGGGCGACGGCGCGGTCGAAGCCGATGGGGTGGCCGGGCGGGCTGGGCACGTACCGTTCGATGTCGTTCTCGCGGCACACCACCTCGTGCCGCAGGGACTCCGTCAGGGGGCGGGCGATCCGGGCCGGGACCGGCGTCACCAGGCCCACCCAGTGGCTGGACAGGCCGGGGGTGAGGACGGGCACGGGCAGGATCAGCCGCGGAGGCAGCCCGGCCACGGCGGCGTAGCGCCGCATCATGTCGAGGTACGTCAGCACGTCCGGGCCGCCGATGTCGAAGGTGCGGTTCACCTCACGGGGCAGGCGGGCGCAGCCGGTCAGCAGGCGCAGCACGTCGCGCACGGCGATCGGCTGGATCCGGGTGCGCACCCAGCGCGGGGTGACCATCACCGGCAGCCGCTCGGTGAGGTAGCGCAGCATCTCGAAGCTCGCCGAACCGGAGCCGATGATCACCGCGGCGCGCAGCACGGCCGTCGGCACGCCCGAGTCGAGGAGGATGCGGCCGACCTCGGCGCGGGAGCGCAGGTGCGGCGACAGCTCCCGCTCGGGCACCGCACGGGGGGTCAGTCCGCCCAGGTAGACGATCCGGCCGACGCCCGCCCGGCGGGCCTGCTCGCCGAAGACGCGGGCCGCCTCGCGATCGGTGTCCTCGAAGCCGCGCCCGGTGCCGAGGGCGTGCACGAGGTAGTAGGCCACGTCCACGCCGCGCATGGCCCGTGCGACGGAGCCGGGGTCGGTGACGTCGCCCTGGACGACCTCCACCCGGTCGTACCAGGGGTGGTCGCGCAGCTTGCGCGGGGTACGGGCCAGACAGCGCACCCGGTGGCCGGCGTCGAGCAGCTCGGGGACCAGCCGGCCGCCGATGTAACCGCTCGCCCCGGTCACCAGACACATCGGGCCGCCGCCCTCCGGGGGCCCGGTCGGTGTGGTGTCGTCGCCGCTCATGGTCGATCCCGCCGCCTGTCCGCTCGTATCGTGCTCCACCGCCGTGGCGCGCGCCACTCGTCCCTACGATGTCTCCACGCTGTCTCTACGATGCGAACAGGCCGACCGGATGCGCCCGGGCGCGGGGGCCGGGCGGGTGACGGGCGGGCGTACTTTCGTGCCGTCCTTCGGAAGCCGGACCGCGAAGGCGGGAGGACCGACCGCGTGACCGGCCGTGTCACCCTCACCTCTTCGGCGACCACCCCTCCCTGCGACGGGCCCGGTTCGACGACGGCGACTCGCTCGACGCCGGCGGAGCGGCACGGGCCGGAGCGGCGGCCGGGAGCCTGCCGCCGCCGGACGCTTCCTCGCCTCCCCCGGCGCGCGCTGCCGGGAGACGGCCACGGCACTCGGTCTCACCGCCTCGGAGGAAACGGAACTCGCCGGCCTGGACGTGGGCCGGTGGCGGGGGCGAACGCTGGAGGAGGTCAGTACGGCCGAACCGGAAGCGGTGGCCCGCCGGCTGGCCGACCCGAGCGCGGCGCCGCACGGCGGCGAATCGGTGCGCGACCTGTGCGAGCGGGTCGCACGGTGGCTCGAGACGTGCGGCCACGCCGACGGCCGGACGGTCTGCGTGGTCGACCGGAGGTGATCCGGGCGGTGGTGGTGAACGTCCTGGACGCGCCCGGGCCCACGTTCTGCCGCCTCGACGCCCCACCGCTCACGGCGACGGAGCTCACCGGCCGGTCCGGCCGCCGGAACCTGCGACTCGGACACCCTCTCGGGGAGTTCGCGTCCCATCTCGGTGGTGCACAGGACGAAGGCCCCGGGTCTGGCTCACGAGCCGCCCCGTTCACGGAAGTTGCTCGTTCACAGTGACGCGACCGTGCCGGATTCCCACCGGCTTCCGTCGTGCCGTCGTCGCTATCGGATCGACGGTACCGTGCGCCGCATGCCCGGCCAAGACCGTACCCACGGGCGTGATCTTCTTCTCTCGCATGCTCGGCCACCTGCCCGGAGAAGGCGCCCTTACATGCGGCCGGGCGGATCCGGTAGGAGCCGGTCAGCCGTCCGCCGGCAGGATGCGGAACGCGGACAGACCGCGGGTGAGGGGCGTGATGGCCCGGTAGTCCCTCTGGTCGAGGGTCAGGATCAGATCCGTCTTGTAACGGTCCGCCAGAACGACGCCGACCGCGTCGGCCAGATCGAGCCGCAGTCCGTCGTACTTGGCTCGGACTTCGTGGGCGGCCACCAGATCGGACGGCCGCAGTTCCGCCAGCTTGTACTGGCCGTCCTGCAGGCGGTCGTTGATCGCTTCCATGACCTGCATGGCCGCGGAGAATCCCAGATCGCGGTGGATCAGATGATCCAGTTCCGTGACGACCAGCGGCGAGATGGCAAGCACTTCACGTTCGAGGATCGCCGAAGCCGCCGCGTGTTCGGGTTGGGCGGCGTCGAAGGCCGCGTAGAGAGCGGAGGTGTCCGCAACGACGATCAACGCCGCGCGTTCCGTTCCTTGATGTGCTCGTACACCGCGTCGTCCAGGTCCTCCGGCGACTTCACGCGCCCGCTGTCGAACACGGGAAGAGCACGACTCCTCGGTGTCCTCGAGGAGGAGTCGAGGAGCATCGCGACACCCCGGCGGATGAGCTCCGCCTTGCTGACCCCCGTGGCCGCCGCCTCGGCGTCGAGGCGGAGCTCAAGAGCCTCGGGTAGATACACAGTGGTCTTTATCATGCCCTATATGGTACCACCCGTAGCATGAGACGGCCTGGGCGTGAGGGAAAGCCGCCGACACTCCCGCGCCCCCGCCCCTTGCAGCGACCCAACGGGGCGAGGCAGCTCGAAGGGAACACAGCGCGCCGGAGGAACCTCAGACACGGCCGAGGGGCCATTCCGGCCAATCTCCTGCTCGCTGCGGCGGGCTCGGGAGCGGGCTTCAGGCTCGGTGAGCCGTCGCGCACTCGGCCCATACCGTCTTGCCGGGGCCGAGGCGGTCGCGTACGCCCCAATCGAGATCGCCCTGCGCTCCGGCGTCGTTCTTGTCCGGGGCTCGAAGGACACCCAAAAGCAGTCCCTGACTGTCTCCCCCGAGGCCTGGTCGGCGTTCACGACACTGGCTGCCGACTCGCGCGTCTGAAGCTCCGCGTCGTCCGGGCGGCCGGCAGTTTGAAGAGTCACGCGGCGTCATGCCAGGGCTTGTTCGCCGCCCAGTGCCGAACCCAGCCGGCAAAGCCAGGTTCAGCGGTGGTGAACCCGAACTGCGCACCGAAGGGGGCAGCGCCGACGTCACTGGTCAGCCAGACGTGCCCTCGGTGAGGGCCGGTGACGACGAGATGCCAGTTCATCGCGCACCCATCGGTGCCCAGCACGATCGAGCCGTGGTTGTAGACCTGATCGAGGATGTCGTCGATATCCTCGGACGGATCCGGGTCTTCCTCCCACACCCACGCCTCCGTCAGCGGGAACGGCCTGCTCAGGTCGCGTTCCCGCTCGTCGTCGCCCCAGTCGTCCGGCAACTCCGCCACCGGCAGCAGTCCGTACTCGGGCGGGCCGGAGTACGAACCGTCCGTTATCTCGGCGACGAAGGTCCGATACGGCTCAGGCAGCACGATCCCGTGTTCCGCTTCGAAGGCATGGACCGCCTCCCAGCCAAGAGCCGACTCACCTCCGTCATCGACGTCGAACGCCGCACGAAGCGCCGCCAGTTCAGCAGGGTCGGCCTGATCAAGGTTCATGCGGCATGGATACCACCCCGCCGTGACAGCGCCCCGCGTTTGGGCTTCTACTCCGCCAGGCGGCTCAGCGCCCGCATCGCCTCGCGCTCTATGCGTGAAAGATCGCGGAGGACGGTGCCTGCCTGTACGAGGCACTGCGCATTGCCTGATTCACCGGCCTTTGTGATCAGTGCTGCGACTTCCGTCCATAGGGTGGCCGCCTCGCTGTACAGCCCGTGACCGGTGCGCAGGTGGCTGCTGTCGAGCTGTTGGGTGCATTCGGCGAGGAAGTCGCGGTAGAGGTTGCGGAACAGGGCGCCGCCGGTGCCGGCCTTCTCCATCAAGAGGGCGGCCTGCGGCAGGTCCCGCTGCGGGTTGTCGGTCCGCTGGAGCCATGTGCGGACCAGCTTGCCGGCCTTTTCGATGCCTCGGTGGCCGAGGTTGGCGATGGGCGGGTTGAGGAAGGCGTCGGCGCAGGCGGTGATGGCGGGAATGATCCGGCCCTGCGGGGAGGGCGGGTTGCTCGGAGCGGTGAGGGTGAAGGAGCGGTGCCTGGCGGTCATCGGGCCGCGTGCGGCCCTGGCCTGGGCGAGGCTGGTCAGGCTGGTGGACACCGTCCCGCCTTGCTGGTCGGTGTCCACCAGGTAGGCGTCGTGGTCGTCGTAGCCGTACATGGCGACGACATGACCGCCGAAGTGCACCTTCGAGGTGAAGTAGTCCAGGTAGTAGCTGTCGAGCTGCAGTCCGACAGGGTGTCCGGCGTCGATGGGGGCCACCACGTTCTCCCATGCCCTGCGGGGGGAGGTGGTCTCCTGGACCAGGAGGTCCAGCCCGAGTCCGGTGGCCAGGTTTCTGGTGAGGTCGAAAGGCTTGACCCGCCCCCCGAGAAAGGGGAAGCCCATGTTCTTGCTGTCCCAGTAGATGAAGGACAGGCCGGAGCCGAGGCCGAAGAGCATGGGCTCGGACAGATCGAGTCCCTGGTGCCGCAGCAGCACCCCCAGGGCCGTCGTCTCGCAGTGCCGCGTACCGCGGGCATCGATGTCTGTCACCGTGGTCATGCCATGCTCTCCTGGACGGGGACGGTCAGCCGGGTCATCAGTTCTTCTTACGGAACAGGTCTCACGTACGGGCGCTTGCGGGCGCAGCCCGCACTCGTGGATGGTGGCGAAGAGAGCGTTGCGGGCCAAGGACAGCTGGGCATAGGGCCCGATGTGCATGGTCTCGGCAACGGGTCCGCCGGGCAGCGTCTCGAACCCCAGGCCAGGTGTCCCTTCCCCCTGCGGCGTCTGCACCCCGACGGCGATCTCCATGCGCTCTTCCGGATCCAGCGGGTACAGCGCCCACAGCGGCGGCTCCCACGCGATTCCCGCCTTGCCGAAGGCGGAGCCGTCGTTCACGCGGACCGGAGCGCGGGGCAGGATGCCGCGACCTCGGTGAAGCGACTGTTCGACAACAGAGGCGGTGGCCTACCCGTCCTGAGACAGGGCTGAACGTCTCACGGAAAGGGCGAACACGTCGGAAGGGGCAAGAGGTATGCGTGACGCCCCAGCTCCACTACGATCAGCGATCTGGAGAAGACGCTCATCCACGGTAAGTGGAGAAATGGGTAGGGCCGTGTCTACGGCGGCTCCTGAAAGGTCACGTACGTCCTCACAAGGACGGTGCCCCTGACACGCAGTCCACGGACTCACCCGACGCCCTCCTGCGCTCCGCCGCCGAGGACATCGCACGCCGGGCAATGGAGAAGAGGCGGCCCGCCGCTGCTTTGAGGTCGGTTCTCGAACTGATCGACAACGACGATGCGGAGTTGGCCCTGGACGAACTGGCGCGAGCAAACGAGTACTTCCGCATCCCGTCCTTCGAGGGGGATACGACCGGCTCGTCGCCGCGGCAACCCGACTGGACTCCACGGACTCGCTGTTGGAGGCCGGTGCCGACCGATTCGTCACCACATGAAGCCGTGGGCACCGCGACCTGTGGCAGGGCTCGCTGCCAGTAGAACGCCGCAGGTCAGGAGCTCTTGGCAGCCGGCTCTGGAATCGCCACGCGCTCCATGTGCGACGTCATCGAAAACTCGTCACAGGACGAGGAGTTCACCGGCCGCTGGAGACCGCGTAGTACTGAAGGTCCTGCACGGTGACCGTACGCCGTGCAGGACAGCGGGTCGTGACGGCGGCGACGGTGTCCCCCGCGCGGCGGACCACGGCCTCGGTACGGCCGGGGCTCAACGGCAGGTCCTGGGCGTACACGCCGATGGGAGCACGGTAGGTGTGGGGCACGGTGCCCACGCGCGCGGAGACCGTGGCGGGCGCGGTCAGGAAGGTGAGCAGTTCCACCTGGTCGCGCGGGGGCGCGGTGCCCGGACGCGGGCGCATCAGCCGGGGCTGGAGCGAGGCACTGCCGGCATCCGTGAACTGGACGCGGGAGGTGACGTACACGGTGTCGCGGACGATCTGCGGCCAGGCCCCGGTCTTGAAACGGGTGAGGTAGTACGAGGAGATGTCCAGGTACGCGTGACCGTTGTGCAGTGAGGGGGCGAACTGGCTGCCTTCCGAGTAGTCGTTCCAGGTGGTGAGCTGCACCCAGTCCGCACCGTCGGAGATCGCGTGGTTCCAGGTCGACCGCAGGGTGGCGGTGTTGCCCGCCTCGTCGTAGATGCCCTGGTTGGGCCGGGCGTCCTGCACGGACACGGCCTGCATCCACTTCTTTCCCAGGGAGTGGGCGAGCCGGATGTCGCCGGGAACGTTGCCCTGGCGGGTGTGGCTCCGGTTGCCCCAGGACGAGAAGGCGTGGCTGATCGGCGCGAACCTCTCGGCGTTGGCTCGGAAGTCCAGGAAGACCGGGACGAGCGCGGTGCCGATGCCGTGGTCGCGCAGCCGCGCGATGACTTGGCCCCACCAGGCGGGTTCCCGCACTTCGGCCTTGAAGGGGGAGACCACGAGGCGTCCGTCGGCCAGCCGGTATGCGGACGGGGACGCGGCGAGCAGGGCCAACTGGTCTGCGAGGGTGCGCGGGTCGGTGTGCAGGGAGGTCATGTCCGGCATCAGCACGATCCGGAAGCCCGGATCGACGCGCCGCGCCGCGCGCAGCAGCATGTCGACGCGCTGACGGTTGGTGCCGGTCAGGGAGAGGATGTCGACGGTGAACCCGTCGAGCCCGGCGTCTCGGGCGGTCCTCACCTCCCTTTCCAGGTTGGCGAGTTGCCAGTCGCCACTGGACGGCGGCACGGGCAGGGGCCGGTCACGCAGCAGTCCGCCGTAGGCCGCGTGCTTGCCCTGCTCGCCGTGCGGCGTGAGGTAGTTGCGGGCATAGTAGTCGTGCTCGGCGGGCTGGTTGTCGAGGGAGAGCGGATACGGGGGAAAGTAGTGCGCGAAGACCAGATGCGGGCTGTCGCGCAGCACTTCGGCGCTCGGCAGGTCGAAAGGAAGCGCCGCGACGCCCGTCCGCTCGGCGCGGGGCGTGGCGGCCTTCCGGTCGCGGGCCAGCCCGGTGCCGGCGATCAGTCCGATCAGCAGCAGGCCGACCAGGGCGCCGAGTGCGGTGCGCCGTCGGCGGCCTGACGCCCTTCGGTGCCGGCGCGTTGGACGAGCGGGGTGATCCGTCATGGGTGTCCTCCGCGGACGCCGGTGGGCCGCCGGTGCGAACTCTATTGCACGTACGGCCCGTTGTCCGGCGAACCGTCTCCGGACGGGCATCTCCGGCGATCTGCGCCGTCACGTCAGGGAGTGGTGGCGCCGAGCAGGTCGGCGTCGTGCGACTGCAGGTAGATGTCGAGGGCGTCCTCGCGCATGGCCCGCCACAGCTGAGCACCGGCGCCGGAGTCCAGGAGGACCACGGACTGGCCGGAGATCGTGCCGGTTCCCTTGACGGGAGCGTTCATGAACACCATGTTCCCGGGGCGGACCTTCTTGTTGTCCCACAACAGGCCACGCAGGTCGCCGTCGCTGAGCCGATCGTCGACGCTCACGGCGGCGGTGAGGTCGTCCAGCACCTCGGCGGCCCTGGCGGGGTTGGAGAAGGTCGAAGGACGCATGACCTTCGCCAGCAGCGTCCGCAGGAAGTACTGCTGGCGGTGCGTGCGGTCGAAGTCGCCGCGGGCGAGGTGATGGCGCTCACGCACGTAGGCCAGGGCCTGCGTGCCGTTCATGTGGCGACCGGCACCGTCCACGACGAGATCCACTCCGCCGACGGAGTCGGTGAGTTTCTTGAAACCGTCCCAGTCGATGACGGCGAGATGGTCGACGCGTACCTTGGTCAGCCGCTGCACCGTGTCGATGAGCAGCGGCGGTCCGCCCCAGGAGAAGGCGGCGTTGAGCTTGGCCTTGCCGTGTCCGGGGATGTCCACCCACGCGTCACGGGGCAGCGAGACGACGTACGCGCCGGAATGGTCGGCCGGGAGGTGGACCAGCATCATCGTGTCACTGCGCTGGGCCCCGTACGTCCACTCGGGGGCCTTGGCGTCGCGGCCCGTGGTCGGCAGCGCGGAGCGGCTGTCGACGCCCACGAGGAGGAAGGTCTGCCCGCCGTCGGAGGGCGCCGGCTGCGCCGCCGCTGGGACCTGCGTCGGGAAGACGCCGGAGATGCGGTCGACCTTCCCGGTGTAGTGGTCGACGGCCCACCAGGCGACCCCGCCCACCATGAGCAGGCCCACGGCGAGCAGTGCGAGCGCCCCGACGAGCACCCGACGCGCGCGGCTCTTGCGGCGCCGGGGCGGCGCCAGGGGGGTTTCGGAGGCGTCAACCCCTTTTTGTGAAACATCGGTTGAGGAATCGGGGACTTCGGCAACCGGGTCGGACACCACCGAACCGGCTCTGCCCGCCCCTTCGTCCCGGCCCGTCGCTTCGGCCTCGGCCGTGTTCCTGTCCCCCACCACGCACCCCCACATCCATGCGGTGCGGCCCCTTCCGCACCGGGCGCTCACTGTAGCCAGCATGTTCGACGTTCGTACGGTTTTCCGTCAGACCATCGCCCCACGGGATCAACCAGCGGGCTCGGCACGGGACTTCGTACGGCTCGGAACTTCTCAGCGATGTTCACGTAAACGCTCCCATCGTTCACAAGTTTGCCGTACTGTTCACCATCGTGCCGCATGTTCGACGAATGGATGTTCGCGACATCCGGCCACTCGTGCCGCAGAACGTGCCTGGGGGGGTACATGTGGGATGTACAGGCCGCTGAATCCGACAGATCACGCAAGGCGCGCTCGCGGGCGCGCTCCTCGCTGTGGATGGGACGCAAGTCCCGCTGGTACCTACCCGCGTCGCTGATCATCGACCTCGTCGGCGCCGGAGTGCCGGTGGCGCTGACGCTCTTCACCGCACACCAGCCGTGGGCAGTGCCGAGCGGCATCGTCGCAGGGCTCTCCTGGACGGGTGTCCAGCTGTTCCGCTCGCGCTACGCGGCCCGGGCCATCGGCGAGAGCCGGGGCACACTGCCGGTGCTCCACGACTGGTTCATCCTACTGGGAGTGCTCGCGGTGGGACACGCCGCGGCGGGGGTGCGGCTGCGCGCACTGCTGTGTCTGGCCGCGCTGCTGCCCGCCCTGCTGCTGACTCTGGTGTGCCGCAAGGCGGTGTACCGGCATCTCGCGGCGGTGCGCCGCAGGGCGCAGGCGGTGATCAAGGTCCTGGTGGTGGGCGAGCCCACCGCCGCGAACGGTGTCGCCGCGTACCTCGCCGCGCGCACCGACCACCCGTACGTGGTGGTGGGCGCCGTACCCGTGGGACGGGGCCCGTTCGCCTCAGGGATCCGGACCGGGGAACGGCTTGCCGCCACCGCGCCGGAGTCCCCCGCGGAGGACGCCAACCTGGTCATCAGCGCGGTGCACCGGCTCGGCGCCGATCTGGTGCTGGTCGTTCCGGGCGTCGCGCTCTCCGGGGAGCGGCTGCGCCGCCTCTCCTGGGGCCTGCACGACGCCGGCATCGAACTGTTCGTCGCGCCCGGTCTGGTGGAGGTGTCCGTCAAGCGCCTGGAGACCGGATCCGCCGGCGGGCTGTCGCTGCTGCGCGTGGCCCCGCCGGTGCGGGAGGGCATGCAGCCTCTGCTCAAGGAGGTCCTGGACCGCAGCACCGCCCTGCTGGGCCTGCTCGTGCTGGCACCGGTACTGCTGGTGATCGCAGCCGTGGTGAAACTGTCCTCGCCGGGGCCGGTGCTCTATCTCCACGAGCGCATCGGCCGGGCCGGGCGCCCCTTCGTGATGTGGAAGTTCCGCACCATGCGGGTGGGTGCCGATCGCCAGAAGGCCGCACTGGCCCAGGAGAACGAGCACGACGGCCCGATGTTCAAGATGCGCCGCGATCCCCGGATCACCCGGGTCGGCCATTGGCTGCGCCGCACTTCTCTCGACGAACTGCCCCAGCTGGTCAACGTCCTCAAGGGTGACATGTCCCTGGTAGGTCCGCGGCCGCCACTCGCCGACGAGGTGGCGCACTACACGCCCGTCGAGTGGCGGCGGATGACCGTACGGCCGGGCATGACCGGGCTGTGGCAGATCAGCGGGCGCTCCGACCTGTCCTGGGACGAAACGGTTCAGCTCGATCTCAGCTACGTCGACAACTGGTCGTTCACCAGTGATGTGGACGTCATGGCCCGCACGTTCCGCGCCGTCGTCGACGGCCGCGGGGCGTACTGAGAGGGCCGCCCGTGGCCGCACAGCGCCCCGGCGCGCGCTGCGCGCCGCCGGGGTCCGTGCAGGAGCGGGGCCCGTCAGCCGTCGAGGTCGCTGCGCCAGTGGGCGTAGGTGGCGGCGATGCCGTCGCGCAGCGGGATCGCCGGCTTCCAGCCGAGCTCGGCGATCCGGGAGATGTCGAGCAGCTTGCGCGGGGTGCCGTCGGGCCGGGTCGTGTCCCAGGTGATCCGGCCGGTGAAACCGGTGACCTCGGCGACCGTCGCGGCCAGCTCGCGGATGGTGAGGTCGCTGCCGCAGCCGACGTTGACCGGCCCGTCGCCGTCGTAGGAGCGCAGCAGCACGGCGCAGGCGGCGGCGAGGTCGTCCACGTGCAGGAACTCCCGGCGCGGGGTGCCACTGCCCCACAGCACGACCTCTTCGCGCCCCTCGGCCACGGCCTCGTGGAAGCGGCGGATCAGGGCGGGCAGGACGTGCGACGTCTCCAGGTCGAAGTTGTCGCCCGGCCCGTAGAGATTGGTCGGCATGGCGCTGATGTACGACGCGCCGTACTGGCGCCGATAGGACTGCACCTGGACGATGCCCGCGATCTTCGCGAGGGCGTACGCCTCGTTGGTGGGCTCCAGAGGTCCGGTCAGCAACGCGTCCTCGGTGATCGGCTGGGGGGCGTGCTTGGGGTAGATGCACGACGACCCCAGGAAGAGCAGGCGGCCCACACCGGCGGCGTGGGCCCCGGCCATCACGCTGAGCTGGATCTGGAGGTTCTCCTCCAGGAACTGCACCGGCTGTGTGCTGTTGGCCATGATCCCGCCGACCTTCGCGGCGGCGAGCACCACCGCGTCGGGACGCAGGGCGGCCAGTTCGGCCGCGGTACGCGCGGCGTCACGCAGATCCAGTTCGGCGCGGGTGCGGGTGAGGACCTCGTGCCCGTCGGCGGCGAGCCGGCGGGCCACGGCGGAGCCCACCAGGCCACGGTGGCCGGCGACGAAGACACGGGCACGTTCGGGCAGCAGCGATGCGGTCATGGGCCGGATCATGCCAGGAGCCGCGTGCTCCGTATGCCCGTATCACCAACTCTGATGAAATTTCCTGTTGTTCACGATATGCGACCCGCGCACGGCGGGCGCACGGACCGGATCCGTCCCCGGGGCGGGTCCGGCAGGGAGGGGAACACCGCATGACCAAGACCGCGCTGATCACCGGCGTGACCGGGCAGGACGGCTCGTACCTGGCGGAGCTGCTGCTGTCGAAGGGATACCGGGTGCACGGCCTGGTGCGGCGGTCGTCCAGCTTCAACACCGAGCGGATCGACCACATCTACCAGGGCCCCCAGGAGGCCGAGCGCCGCTTCGTGCTGCATCACGCCGACCTCTCCGACGGGGTGGCGCTGGTGAACCTGCTGCGCGACATACAGCCGGACGAGGTGTACAACCTGGGCGCCCAGTCCCATGTGCGGGTCTCCTTCGACGCGCCGCTCTACACCGGTGACGTGACCGGCCTGAGCACGCTGCGGCTGCTGGAGGCCATCCGGGCGAGCGGGGTGGAGACCCGCATCTACCAGGCGTCGTCCTCGGAGATGTTCGGTTCCACGCCGCCCCCGCAGAACGAGGGCACCCCCTTCCACCCGCGCAGCCCGTACGGCGCCGCGAAGGTCTTCGCGTACTGGACGACCGTCAACTACCGTGAGGCGTACGGGATGTTCGCGGTCAACGGCATCCTGTTCAACCACGAGTCCCCGCGCCGCGGCGAGACCTTCGTGACCCGCAAGATCACCCGCGCCGTCGCCCGGATCAGGGCCGGCCTCCAGGACCGTCTCTACCTCGGCAACCTGGACGCGGTCCGCGACTGGGGGTACGCGCCCGAGTACGTCGAGGCGATGTGGCGGATGCTCCAGCACGACGAGCCGACGGACTACGTGGTCGCCACCGGAGTCCCGGCCACCGTGCGGCAGTTCGTGGAGACCGCGTTCGCCCACGCCGACCTCGACTGGAACAAGTACGTGCGCTACGACCCCAAGTACGAGCGTCCCAGCGAGGTCGACGCACTGATCGGTGACGCGTCCAAGGCGCGCGAGACGCTGGGCTGGCGGCCCACCGTCCTGGTGGAGGAGCTCGCGCGGATCATGGTCGACGCCGATGTGCGGCAGGTGGAGGACCAGCTCGCGGGCGCCGTGGTGCGCATCGACCGCTGACGCCGGGTGCGTACGGAAAGGCGGCCGTGTGTACCGGGTGCGGACGTCCGGGACGTGCGGGGTCACCGTGAACACATAGAAATTTCCCATTAGATGAGTCAAGTGCGTTCCATGGCGTGTCATGTACTCGTATGGTTCGCGAGCAAATACGTTCATGCAGCCCGTTCGGATCCGGGGAACACCGGCGGGCTCGTCGAGGCTGAGGGCCCGCGACCGGGCCCTGGAGCCGGGGGGTACATGAAAAGATCCAGGCGGCTCAGCGCCGCCCTCGTCCTGTCCACCACGGCGGGTCTGGGCCTGGTGGCCCTGGAGCAGCCGGCCGCCGCGCTGACCCCGCCCGTCGCCTTCACCGCCGACGACCTGCCGACCTGGCAGACCAACGGCATCGTGTGGGCCCTGGCGGAGGCGCACGGCATGGTCTTCGCGGGCGGCACCTTCTCGCAGGTGCGCCCGCCCCAGGGAGGAAGCGGCACCGCGCAGAACGCGGTGAACTTCGTCGCGCTGGACGCGGCGAGCGGCGATCCCACGTCCTGCAAGCTGTCCTTCACCATCGGCAGCGGCACCGCGACCGTGCGGGCGCTCGCCGTCTCGCCGGACAAGAAGACGCTGTACGCCGGCGGCTACTTCGGCGCGGTCAACGGCACGCAGGTCAGCAGCCTCGCCGCCATCGACATCGCCACCTGCACGCCCAAGGCGAACTTCCGCCCCAGCGTCTCCGCCACCGTGCGGGCGCTCGCGGTCACCGACGACACCGTGTATCTGGGCGGTGACTTCTCCACTGTCGGCGGCAGCGCGCACGCGCGGTACGCGGCGGTGGACGCCACCAGCGGCGCGGTCAAGCCGTTCCAGGCCGACGTCGACGCGCCCGGCCGGGCCGTCGCGGTCACCCCGGACGGCAAGAACGTGATCCTCGGCGGTGACTTCTTCACCGTCAACGGCACGAACTCGCACGCCCTGGCCGTCGTCGACGCGACCACGGGCGACAACGTCCGCACCTACCCGGGGTTCATCGAGACCAACTCGGTGGTCAAGGGGCTCGACACCGACGCCACGGGCTTCTACACCGCCAACGAGGGCACCGGCGGCGGCGTCTTCGACGGCCGTATCGCGCTCGAGCTGTCCACGCTCAACCAGCGCTGGCGCGACACCTGCCTCGGCGCCACCCAGGCCGTCAAGTCGTACCAGGACGTCCTCTACAGCGCCTCGCACGCGCACGACTGCTCCAGCATGGGGGAGTTCCCCGACGGGCGCCGCTACCACCTGCTCGCGGAGCCGACGACCGGCACCAACAAACTGGGCTGGTTCCCGGACACCAACGACGGCCTGGGCGAGGGCATCGGCCCGCGTGCCATGGCGGTCTCCGAGACCTCCGACAACAAGTACATGTGGGTCGGCGGCGAGTTCACCACCGTCAACGGCTCCGCGGCCCAGGGCCTGACGCACTTCCCGGCCTCCCCGGACATCGGCGCGCCGACGGTGCCAGTGGTCGGCGCCGAGTCCGTCAAGCCGACCGAGGCACAGGTCCGCTGGCGCGCCGGCCTCGACAAGGACGACACCAGGCTGACGTACAAGGTCTACCGCAACGGTGGTTCCACGCCCGTGTACACCGTCGACGGCGACTCCGTGGAGTGGTCGCGCCCGCAGCTGTCCTTCACCGACAAGAACGTGACCGCCGGCTCCACCTACAGCTACCGGGTGACGGCCACCGACGGCGCGGGCAACACCTCCGCGCTGTCCGCCACGGCCACGGTGACGGTGCCGGCCTCCGCCCAGAAATACGCGGCGAAGGTGCTCGACGACGGCGCGAACCTGTACTGGCGCTACGACGAGTCCGTCACTCCGTTCGTCGGCGACACCTCACCCGGCGACCAGAACGGCATCCACCTGGGCGGACCCTCGCTGCGCCAGACCCCGGCCGCCGTGACCGGTCCGTCCACCGCCATCGGCTTCAACGGCAGCAACCAGATCGTCTACAGCGACAAGCGCACCACGGTGCCGAGTCAGTACTCGGTCGAGACCTGGTTCAAGACGACCACCGGCCGGGGCGGCAAGATCGTCGGGTTCGGCAACAACACCACGCGGGCCAGCGACAACTACGACAAGCACGTCTACATGCGCAACGACGGCCGGCTGGTCTTCGGCGTGTGGACGGGCAGCGCCCGCACCATCACCTCGCCGGGCAGCTACAACGACGGCACCTGGCACCACGTCGTCGCCACCCAGGGCGCCTCCGGGATGGCGCTGTACGTGGACGGCGCCCAGATCGGCACGCTGGCCGAGACGAACAGCCAGAGCTACAGCGGTTACTGGCACGTCGGCGGCGACAACCTCAACGGCTGGCCGAACCAGCCCTCCAGCAACTACTTCGCCGGGCAGATCGACGAGACCGCGGTCTACCCGTCGGTGCTGAGCGCGGCCCAGGTGCAGAGCCACTACACCGCGGCCTCGGCTCCGGCCGACAGCGTGCAGACCGTCCGGGCGTCGCAGGACACGTACGTCAACGCCGGTGCTCCCAGCACCAATTACGGCACCTCCACCTCGCTGGCGGTGCGCGGCAGCGCGGCGTACGAGACGTATCTGCGCTTCGACCTGCCGTCGGCTCCGGCCGGGACGGTACTCAAGAGCGCACGGCTCGCGGTGAAGACCACCACGCTGGACAGCGCGGGCAGCACGGACGACATCTCCGTGCGGCCGGTCACCGGCAGCTGGACGGAGACAGGGACCACCTACGTCTCCAGGCCCGCCGTGTCCTCGACCGTGGTCGGCACCCTGAGCGGGGCCACCGACCTCTCGACGGTCTAC
The DNA here is from genome assembly GCF_054366325.1 of Streptomyces sp. JNUCC 63. Taxonomy (NCBI): domain Bacteria; kingdom Bacillati; phylum Actinomycetota; class Actinomycetes; order Kitasatosporales; family Streptomycetaceae; genus Streptomyces; species Streptomyces sp. JNUCC 63. The sequence continues at coordinate 1,956,557 of NZ_CM135963.1, forward strand.
TCGGCGACGCTCGACACCGCGGCGCTCTCCCCGGCCCTGGGCGGCGCTTACGACCTGGCGCTCACGAGCACCGGGACGGATGCCCTGTGGCTGTGGTCCAGGGAGGCGTCGGCCGCGGAGAACACCCCGCAGCTGGTGCTGATCTTCGGGGCGCCGTAACCCTCACCGCGTCCCCGCGTGCGGGGCACCGGACCACGGACCGGTGCCCCGCACGCCCCGCTCGGGCCCGCACCTTCGCGTGGGCCCGCCACCGTACCCAGGCCCGCTGGGGCCCGCAGGAGCCACCATGCGCACTCGTACTCTTCGGCCTCTTCGGCCTCTTCGGCCTCTTCGGCCTCTTCGGCGCGGCGCCGCCGGCGCCGCGGCTCTCACCGCACTCCTCGCCCTCGCCGGCTGCGGCTCGGGGAGCGGCACGGAGGCGAAGCCGAAGCCCACGCAGAGCATCTCCGACGACCAGGCCGCCGCCGTACCCGACGACCGGGCGAGCCCCGTCCCCGAGGGCCCGTCGACACCCTCCGAGGGCCCGTCGGCACCCGCCAAGGGCCCGGTCCTGCCCGACGCGAAGCTCACCCCGGCGACCGGTTCCTTCACCGCCAAGGAGAAGAAGTACCTGCACGGCCGAGTGCCCGAGAACATGGACCCGGCCGCCGTGCTCCAGGTCGGCCAGGAGGCCTGCCAGCGCATCGAGCGCACCGCCGCCCACGACAAGGACGCCGCGATCGGCGCGCTCGTCGCCGGAGAGGTGCCGTCCGCCGACGACGCGATCGCCCAGCTGTGCCCGAAGCTGAAGCCCCTGCTGAGCGCCGCCGCGACCGGTTTCGCCGACGGCACGCGCGAGAAACCGGAGCCGGGCACGTACCGGGCGCTGACCACCGCCGGGGGCTGCACCTGGAAGGCGCTGGGCGCAGGTGACAAGGTGCTGACGTCCGGGCCCGGCCCGGGCGGCCCGAAGAAGGTGACCGCGAGGATCCCGGCCGGGACCCGTACGTTCGTCTCGTCGGGCTGCTACGCCTGGCTTCCCGCGTAGGCCCGCTCGTACACGTCGAGCAGCGTGCCCAGGACCGCGTCCATGGAGAACGTCTCGGCGGTGAGCTTGCGGGCCGCCGCCGACGCGGACCGGCGCACGGACGGCTCCAGCAGGTCGAGCACGGCTGGGGCGATACCGTCCGGGCCGGTCGCCACGCGCCCGGCTCCGGCCCGGTCCACGTCGCGGGCCAGGCCGTTGGAGTCGGTCACCACGACCGGGGTGCCCACGGCCATCGCCTCCAGGACCGACATCGGGAACGGCTCGTCCACCGACGGCAGCACGTAGACGTGCGCCCGGCGCAGTTCCTCGGCCATGCGCGTCCCGGTGAGCGGCCCCGGGCAGCTCACCTTCCCCGCGAGTCCCAGCTCGTCGATCCGCCGCCGCACGGCGGCGAGTTCACCCTCGTCCGGCCCGGCCACGACGAAGGCCGCCTCCGGATGCCGGGCCAGGATCGCGGGCGCGGCGTCCACCAGGTCGACGGGGCGCTTCCGGGCCTGCAGCCGGGCCGCGTACAGGATGCGCGGCGGTCCCTGGGTGGCGGGGGCCTCGGGCTGCGCGGGAACGCCGTTGACCAGGCGGACCGCACGGTCGAGGCCCGCTTTGCCCACCACGGCGTGCAGGTCCCGGAGTTCGTGCGTGGTGAGATGCAGCACGGCAGCGGCGCCGCGCAACACCCGGCGCACCGCGACCGCGTCGAGGAGCCGGGCCGACAGCCGCTCGCTCGGGTCGACCATGCCGTGCGTCTGCAGGACCAGGGGCCGCCCGGCGCGCAGCGCGGCGAGCGCCACCGGCAGCGTCACCAGGTCGCGCGCGAGATGCACATGGACCACGTCGGCCCACCGCACGAGGCGGTGGGCGCCGGCGAGAAGTGACGGGGAGGTCAGGCCGCTGAACCCCAACGGCAGGACCCTGCGTGCCTGATGGAGCCGGGCGGGCACGCCCTCCACCTCCTCGGGCAGCGGCCGCTGAAAGCCGTCGGCGAGGGCGGTGAGGCGGGCGTCGTGTCCGCGTGTCCGCAGGCCCTGGCAGAGGTTGAGGGCGACCCGGACCGGGCCGCCGAAGGCATGGGTGGTGCTGTGCAGGGTGACCGCGTGCAGCACTCTCACGCCGGCTCCTCGACGGGTCGGCGCCGGTTGTCGGCGGTGTGCAGGGTCAGTTCGGGCAGGTCCTTGTGGAGGACCGCCCCGGCGCCGACGACGGCGCAGCGGCCGACCTTCACTCCGGCCAGGACGGTGGCGCGGGCGGCGATCCACGCGCCGTCGTCCACGGTGATCGGCGCGTTGCGGTACCGGAAGTCGGCGGCGCGGTGGTCGTGGCTGCCGGTGCACAGCAGGGCTTCCTGCGACACGCACACGTGGGCGCCGAGGGTGACCGGCTCCAGGTTGAGGATCCACGCGCCCTCGCCGATCCAGGTGTGGTCGCCGACCGTCAGCTTCCACGGCCACAACACCCGCACCCGGTGACGAATGAGCACCCCCGTTCCGATCTCGGCACCGAAGGCGCGCAGCAGGGCCGTCCTGACGCGGGCCGGGGTGAACCACGCCATGAAGACCGTGTTCATCACCGCGAACCAGAGCGCCTGGACGAGTATGCCGCGCCCCTTGTCGTATCCGACCAGTGTGAAGGCCGGGAGATCACGCATCGATCCGTCCCCCCAACGACGCCTCCCCAGACGCCACTTCGCCACACTCTAGTGGCTGACCGTTCATCGCAGGAACGGCGCCAGTAGACTGCGGCGGGGATCTTTTTCGGGGGCGGGGGCGCCATGACGCAGCAAACGGACCGCAGCGCGACGACGGCGCCCGAGACGCCGGGGCCGAGTTCGCAGGAGCGCACCGCGCCGCCCTTCTCACCGCGCACGCTGCTCTCTCGCGCGCTGTCGGTCCCGCTCGTGCTCGGCTTCTCGGTGTTCCTGCCGCTGCTGGTGTTGGTCCAGCCGGGCACGGGCCTGCGCGACTCGGCGTTGTGGATGCAGTTGGCGCTGACGATGTACGCGGGCACCCGGCTGTCGGCGATGATCCTCACCAGCCGCCGCAAGCTGCTCGCCGGTTCCTTCTGGCTGTTCGTCTACATGGCGATGGGTGTGGCGCCGCTCGCCCAGGCCGTGCTCGGACGCACGCCGACCCCGGTGGTGGGGGCGCGCACCGATCTGACCGAAGCCGTCTCGCTCGTCCTGATCGGCTGTGTCGCCTTCGACATCGGCTCGCTGCTGGCCCGTCAGCGGCCGGGACGGGAGCGGGACGACAGGCTGCGCCCGGCGCTGGTGCACCGCCGCCGCCTGTACTTGCTGGCACTTGTCGCCTTCGCCGGTTCGGCGCTCCTTGTGGTCAAACTGGGCGGCCCCGCGGTCTTCTTCACAAGCCGTCAGGAGATCATCAGCAGCGTCGGGGAAGCAGGGCTCTCCCAGGCGGACTCGCAGGTGGGCCAGGCCATCGTGCGCGGCTTCGGTACCGTGCCCGTCCTCATCGCCTGGCTGGTGTACACACGGTGGCTGGTGACCTCGCGGCGGGCCCGCCGCTCCGCGGTGATCATCGCCGTGTGGCTGGCGCTGACCGCGGTGAACGCGGTGGTCAACAACCCGATCTCCAACCCGCGTTTCTGGTTCCTCACCGTCCTCTTCTCGCTGTTGTTCACCGTCTTCCCGGTGAGCGCCGCGCTGTACCGGATCGCACTGAGCCTGGGCGTGGTGGTGGCACTGATCGTCTTCCCGTTCGCGGACAGGTTCCGCTACGACGACGCGAACTACCGTCCGATCCAGACCACTTCCCCCCTGGAGCCGCTGGCCCTCAAGGACTACGACCAGGTCGGCATGTTCGCCAACACCGTCACCTATGTGCGGTCGGGGCGCGGTCACGCCTACGGTCGCCAACTGGCGGGCTCGGTGCTGTTCGCGGTACCCCGGTCGGTGTGGCCGGGCAAGCCGATGGACACCGGCGTGATGATCGGGCAATGGATGGGGGCGACCAACACCAATCTCTCGTCGCCGATGTGGGCCGAACTGTGGATCGACTTCGGCTCGGTCGGCATGACGGCGGGGTTCGTGGCCCTGGGGTACGCGGCGGCGCGCGTCGACCGCCGCTATGCGCGCCGGGCGGTGCGCCGGGCCCCGCCGGGCAGCCTGATCGCGCTGACCGTGCCCCTGATCGCCGGGTACTCCTTCATCCTGCTGCGGGGGCCCCTGCTGCAGGCGTCGGGGCGCGTGGCGATCGCGGCGTTCTGCATCGCGCTGATCACCACTTTCCGGCAGGACCGGGCGGCCGGGCTGCGCTGAACAGGGACTGCCGGGCAAGGGCCTGTCCGGCGGATCAAGCCGCAGGAGATCGGCGGTCGGCCATCGGCCCGGGCGAGCGGGGGCGATGGGGTCCCCTGCTCATCAAGAGCTCGGGGAGCGTGCAGCTGCAAGGCGGAGGAGGGCGTCGACGCGATGGGGTCCCCCCTGCTCGAAGAGCTCGGGGTGGGGGGTCCCCCCTGCTCGAAGAGCTCGGGGTGGGGGGTCCCCCCTGCTCGAAGAGCTCGGGGTGGGGGGTCCCCCCTGCTCGAAGAGCTCGGGGTGGGGGGTCCCCCCTGCTCGAAGAGCTCGGGGTGGGGGTCCCCCCTGCTCGAAGAGCTCGGGGGAGTGCCGGACCCCGCGTCTGCGGCATGATCCGCCGGACAGGCCCTGACCCTGCCGGCTCTCAGCCCGTGGGGACCGCCGGGAGGGACGCGGCCGTGGGCCGCTCCTCCGCGCGCAGGCGGGCGACGCGTGTCCAGGCCGCCACCGCCTTCAGCGCGGAACCCGCGGCCAGTCCCCAGGCCGCGCCCAGCGCCGACCCGCTCAGCAGGTATCCGCCGAGCATGAGGACGACCGAGAGCAGCGAGAACACCACCTGCACCGACAGGGTGGAGCGCGGGCTGAGCACCCGCAGGGTCACCAGGGCGCAGGTCCCCAGGCCCATCACCGCGTACTGGGCGCCCGAGGCGGGCAGCAGCGCGGATGCCGACTGCCAGGTGGCGCCGAGGAGTTGGCGTCCCAGGCCGTCGGGCAGGGCGTAGAGCACCAGTCCCCAGGCGAGGCCGGCGGCACAGAGCACGAGGCCGAGCACGGCGGCGGCGCGGGCCGTGGCCCGGCGGCCTCCGAGGCGGCCCAGCAGCGGCGGCCCGAACGCGTTGACCGAGTTGAACAGGACGTTGAGCGGGCCGAAGAGCGTGGTTGCCCCGCGCAGCGCTCCGACCGCCAGTGGGGCGGCGAACAGCCCGAGACCCAGCACGGCGAGCTGGCTGGAGGCGTTGCCCACCGCGAACTCCACCACGAAGCGCCGTCCGAGGTGGCCTCCGCGCACATAGGGCAGCAGGTCGGCTCGGGCGCCGCGCACGTGGGGCCACAGCAGGCGCAGGCCGAGCAGCAGCGCCGGCACGGCCGACAGTCCCCAGACGGCCACGAGCAGCCCCGGCGCGGGATGCCGGGGCTGAAGCAGCAGCGCGGGCACCACGCACACCAGACGCAGGCTGTCGGCGGCCAGCGCCAGGCCGGGGCGCCGCAGGGTGGAGAACGCGTACCGCAGCCCGTCCTGCACCAGCACCAGCGGCAGGACGAGCCCCAGGGCGAGGAAGGCTCCGCCCGGCCCGGCCCAGCCGCCGGTGACGACGGCGGTGACCGCGCCGACGGCGGCGAGCAGGGCGCCGACGGCGGTGGCCGCCAGCGCGGTGAAGGAGACCGCGGACCGGCAGGCGGCCCCGGTGGCCGCGGTGTCGCCGCGGGTGAGGACGACGGCCTGGCCCACGTACGCCATGTTGAGGCCGAGCAGCACCGTGAAGGCCAGGTAGACCATGGAGAAGGTGGCGAACCCGTGCACAGTGGAGACGCGGGCGGCGATCACCAGCACGGCGATGTTGGTGAGGCTGGACGCCGCCTGGTCGAGCACGGAGGCGAACACGGCCGTCGAACGCCGCGGTACGCGCGGCGGCTCGGACGTCGGCGGATGTTCCCCCGGGGCGGTCACCGGTCCCCCGAGCGGACGGTGCGCAGAGCGATCGTGTTGCTGTCGTCGCCGTCCAGGTTCCGCTCGGGCTCGGGGCGGGTGCTGGACGGAGCGGGGTGGGCTGCCGAACTCCTGGTCCCCTGGCGCCGGTTGTCGCGGCGGACGGCGGTCGCCGCTTCGCCCCGGCGTGACTTGGTGTGCGTCACCGCGCCGAGCACGGTGCCGCCCGCGCCGACGATCAGCTCACGGATGCGGACGAGGTCGGCTCGGTGCACGGTGCGCGGGTCGCAGACGATGAGTACCCCGTCGACACGGTCGACGAGCGCGAGGGCGTCGGCGTAGGCGAGGACGGGCGGGGCGACGACCACGACGGTGGCATCGGGATCGTCGGCCTCGGCGATCAGCCGGGTGGTCCGCGCGGAGGTCAGCGCGCGGGGGACGTTGCGCACCCGCTCGCCGGGGACGAGGCCGAAGGCCCCGGACTCGCCCGCGTCGACCACGAGCTGGCCGCGACCGGGCCACTCGCCGTCGGCGTACTCACCGGTGCGGCTCCAGCGGGGCCGGGAGGTGGCGGACACGTCGAGCCGTTCGGAGAGGGACGGGGTGCGCAGGTCGGCCTCCACGAGCAGCACGTTCTTGCCGGTCTCCGCGAAGGACGCGGCGAGGTTGACCGCGACGGCCACACTCGGCTCCATGGATCCGCGCGGGGCGACAACGAGCAGGCGCCGCCGGTCGGCGAACCTCTCGTCGTAGGCGAGCCGGAAGGCGATCGAGCGGTACTCCTCGGCCGTCCGGGAGTCGGTGCGGCCGACCACCAGGGCCCCCGTCGAGCCGCGCGACAGCGCGCCGAGGACGGGACCGCGCACCGCACGGGCCACGTCACCGGCCGAGCGCGGCGCGGGATCGAAGACCAGGCGCACCCAGGCGCCGAGCAGGCCGAGGCCGACGCCGACGAGGCCGCCCAGGCCGAGCGAGAGCGGCAGGCCCGGCCCGTCGGACAAGGTGGGGACGGTGGCGTCGCGGATCACGTTGCCGGGCGTCATGTCGAGCGCCTTCAGACTGGTGATCTTGCTGCGGAGGTCGGTGATGCGGTTGAGCAGGTTCGCCTGCACCGCGTAGGCGGAGTCCGCGGCGGAGCCGTTGGGCAGTGCCTTGAGCCGCCGGGAGAGTTCGTCGTTCTGCTTGGCGACGGGATCGAGCTGGTCCTGCAGGCTCTTGAGCATCGACCCCCGGACGGACTCCCACTGCTCCTTGCGCAGGTCGATGTAGGACTGCGTGAGGGCGTTGGCGCGGCGCGCCGCCTCCTTCGGGTCGGAGGCGCTGTACGTGAAGTGCAGCACGAGGGTCTGCGGCGGGTTGGTGACCTGGAGCCCGTGCTGGAGCCGGTCGGCCCCGTCCGCGCCCATCCCGAGTCGCTTCGCGGCGCCTTCGGCGACCTTGCGGCTGAGCGCCGTCTGCCGCTCGGACCCCATGTTGATCGCCTTGTCGCTGGAGAGGGTCGGCGCGAAGGGGTCGGTGGTGGGGGCGCGCAGCACGATGTCGGTGGTGGCGGTGTAGCTGTCGGCGCCGGTGATGCCGAGCCAGGCGCCGGCCAGCAGTCCGACGCCGACGCCGCCACCGATCAGCCAGCGATAGCGCAGCAGTTGACGGAACTGCTCGCGCAACTGCTCCGGCTCGTCCTCCCCTCGGACGTGAACGTGTGTGTCGCTCACCTGCCAAGACCCCCCAAAGCCTCGTCGATCAGCGCGTCGATCCGCGCGAGACCCGCCTCCCGTGACAGATGAGCAGCCACATGGCGCGGTCCCGCCGCGCCCAACTCGTCTGCCATCGCCGGATCTTCGGCGAGTCTACGCACTGCTGACAGAAACTGATCGGGATTCTCCGGTTCCACGAGCATTCCGGCACCGGAGCGCAGCACCTCGCGTGCCGTGCCGCCTTCGGCGGCGACGGAGGCGACCACCGGGCGGCCGGCCGCGAAATAGGAGGTGAGCTTGGAAGGGACGCTCATGTCGAGCACGGAGGCGCGCTGGGTCACGGCGAGCACGTCGGCCGCGGCCAGCACGTCGGGGAAGTCGGCGTCGGCCACGGGAGGCAGGAACTCCAGGTTGGGCAGCCCCTCGGCGCGGCGGGCGAGGTGTTCGCGCTGGTTGCCGTCGCCCATCAGCACGATCCGGGTGGCCGGGTCGCGGCGGGCCGCCTCCACCAGTACGTCCAGCCCCTGTTTGAGGCCCATGTTGCCGGAGTGCAGGACCACGGTCTGCTCCGGCCGCCAGCCGAGGCGCTCACGGGTGCGGGCACGGGGTGTCGAAGGGGCCTGTATGTGGGACCAATTGGGAACCAGGCGGATGCGTCCGGGATCCACGCCCATGGCCCGCACCCGCTCGATGAACGTCTCATGGATGACGCCGACGAGGGTGGCACGCCGCAGCACCCACGACTCCGCACGCTCGGCCAGCTCGGCGGCGCGGCCGCCGCCCTGGATGCCGGACTGCGCGGCGGCGGCGCCCATGAGATCCTGCACGACCGGCACGTACGGGGCGTGGTGCCGGGCGGCGATACGGGCGCCGAGCACTCCCCCGGCGAGGCTGGGCAGTTGGGCGAGCACGGCGTCGAGGCGGCCGGTGCGGGGTGGGGCGACGAGACCGTGGGCGAGGATCGTGCTCTCGAACAGGGCTCTGCGCAGGGCAGTTTGGCGCGGTGGGACGCTGTGCCGACGACGGTGCACGGTGACCCCGGCACGCTGCTCGGTGGTCCGCCACACCCTGCGGTAGGCGGGGTCGAGGCGCCAGGACGGGTAGTGCGGAAGCCCGGCGAGGACATGGGTGTCGTGCCCGCGGCTCGCCCAGTGCTCGGCGATGCCGGTGGCGTACGGGCCGATTCCGGTGTGCTCGGGCGCGTAGTTGGTGGACACCAGGAGCAACCGGCGTCCGGGTGAGGAGCGTTCGCCCTCCTCACCGGTGAGCGCGGTGACGTCCGGCTCAGTGGTGCGCTGCCGCGGCGCGGAGGCCGCTGTGCGGACAGCTCCGCTCCTGTCCCGATCGCGACGCTCGTCGTGGGTCTGTGTCACGCGACGAAACCTTCCCCCCGGCCGCCCCGGCGGCCTCCCCTGTGTATCCGCGTCTCACGGGCCACGAGCTCCCCGTCCCACGCACCGCTCGGAAGTGAACCAGGACGCACCCTAATTGTTCACCCTTCCTGCACCGAGCATGAACGCTATCGTCAAAGTTCGCGCACCTTCCGCAAGGGGGGTGCGCACAGGGGGCCATCATCGAACGAGGGGGGCATCTGTGCCATCGAGCAAGCCGTATCGCGTGGGCTACGCGCCGGGAGCCTACGATCTCTTCCACATCGGGCACTTGAACATCCTGCGCCACGCACGTGCCCAGTGCGACTACCTGGTGGCAGGCGTGGTCTCGGACGAGATGGCCGAACAGGCCAAGGGCAGACGGCCGATGATCCCGCTGGTCGAGCGGCTGGAGATCGTCCGCAGCATCCAGTACGTGGACGCCGCGTTCGTCGAGACCGTGCCGGACAAGCTGGAGACGTGGAAGCAGGTCCGCTTCGACGTGCTGTTCAAGGGCGACGACTGGCGGGACACGTCGAAGGGGGAGCGGCTGGAGCGGGACTTCGCCACTGTGGGCGTGGACGTCGTCTACTTCCCGTACACCGTGCACACGTCGAGCACCCAGCTGCGACGTGCCATCGACGCCCTCGACGGGGCGCGGTTCACCGACGAACTGCGGACAGCTCCCGGAACCACTTGGTGAGGAAGGCGACGAGGAAGAGCACGGCGGCGACCGCGAGGGCGGTGTAGGCCCACCGGAAGGCGTCGCCGCCGCCGAGCAGCAGGAAGACCAGGCAGAACACCCCGTGGTCGACCGGGAGCAGGGCCACCGCGCGTGCCGAGGAGGGCGCGGCACGGTCGCCCGGAGCCGCCTTGGGCTTGAGCTGCTCGGTGAGCAGTCCGCCGAAGAACGTGACGACGGCGGCGAGTTGGAAGCCGAGCGGCACCAGCAGCCAGCCGTCGGCCGCGGTTCCGAAGTGATCGGGGTGACGGTAGAAGGAGATCAGCACGGCGGTGTGCAGTGCGGTGATCTTGGCGCAGTCGACCACGTGGTCGAGCCATTCACCCACCGCGCTGCCGCCGCCGCGCAGCCGGGCGAGCTGTCCGTCGGCAGAGTCGAAGGCGAAACCGACCGCGAGCCCGAGCCACACCACGAGACCAGCAGCCCAGGTGGGCGCGGTGAGCGCCGCCACCACGATCGCCGCGAAGCTGAACACCGCGCTGATCATGGTGACGTGGTTCGGTGTCAGCCCGATCCGGTACGCCCCGGCGGCGAGATACCGGCCCGCGGGTCGGTTCACGAACCGCGAATACAGCGATACGCCCTTCGCGCTCTTCTGCGCGGACTTCAGCCGTATCAGCGCCGACGTCGTACTGCTCATCGATCCCCCCTGACCTCGTGACCTCACCGGTCGTTGCCCTGATCCACATCATCACAGGTGATGGCGCGCGATGACGAACGATCGGAAAACTGACCGGAGACGGCGGGCGCCGTCGCGGCGGGCGGGCGCGGGGCAGGGTCCGGCGGGCCCTGCCCACGCTCAGCCCCAGCGGCAACGCGACCGCCGCCGTCCCGGCCGTGGACGTCCGCAACAGGCTCCGCCCCAGCCGGTATCGACCGCGCCCCCGCCCCCACGCACACGGCCGGCTCCTCCGGGGCCACGTCCCCTTCGGACCCGACGGCGAGCACGGTCTCCCCGCCCTCTGGTAGCTCCGCGGATGCCGGTGTCCCGTGCGTCGCCTCCCGGTCCTCGTGCAGCACGACGGCCGGTCGGCCGGGCCGATTTCACCGAACCGGCGGTAGCGGTCGGCCCACTTGGAGGCGCATTGCCGTGAGAGGCCCGTCGCGGCGGCCACATGGGCGACGGGCGGTGTCGGCAGCGGTCGATGAGTCGACGGCGGCCCTCGATGGACAGCGGGTCATGGACTCACGCCGCCGGCGACGACGATGTCCGCGTCGCCGGGCCCCAGGGCGCGCGAGGCGATGACCGCCGCGTCCAGGCCGGCGCCGCACAGCCGGTTCACGGTGGTGGCCGGCACGCTCACCGGCAGTCCGGCCGGCACCACCGCCATCCGGCCGGCGTTGCGGTTGTCCTCGCCGGCGCCGTCGCACTGCCCCACACCACGTCGCCGATCGCGGCGCGGTCCGGGCCGGACGCGCGGGCCGGCAGCACGGTCAGCGCGGTGGCGGCGAGGTCGTCGGGCCGCACCCGGCCAGGGCTCCGTCGAACCGGCCGAACGGGGTGCGGACCGCCGCGTAGAGGGAGGCGTCGCTCACGCTGCGGCGCTTCCCGCCGCCGTCAGCGGTCCGCCTCCCGAGTCCTCGACGACCGCCGAGGACAGCGGGATCGGCGTGAACATGGGGGGCTCCTCGTCCGGCGTCAGGGCGGTCGGGCCGTACAGCCAGTCCACGAACGAGTAGTCGTAGGTGTCGCGGGCGCGCAGCAGCACATTGCGCTGCTCGCGGGCGACACCGTCGAGGTGCCACAGCTCGCCCCACTTGCGGGACGTGGTCACCACGCGGCGGCAGTGCTCCGGGCGGACGGCCTCGTAGGCGGCGAGGGCGGCGTCCCAGTCGATCGTGCCGTCCTCGGCGCGGTTGCGGGCGACGTGCTCGCCCAGCACCCAGCCGTCCTCGATGGCCATGATCGCGCCCTGCGCGATGTACTGCAGCGGCGGGTGCGCGGAGTCGCCGAGCAGCGCGATCCGGCCGTGGACCCAGTTCATGATCGGGTTGCGGTCGAACATCCGCCACCACTTGTCCCGCCACATGAACGGCAGGCCGTCCCTCACGAAGCCGCAGGTCTTGGCGAAGGCGGCGTCGAGCTCGTCCGGCGTGCCCCAGTCCTCCTGGCCGGCCAGCGCCTTGGGCGACTCGAAGACCGCGACCTGGTTGAGCAGCTCGCCGCCGCGCAGGCCGTAGTGGACGAAGTGGCAGGCGGGGCCGACGTACACCACGACCTCGCTGAGGTCGACGGACTGCACCCGCGGCAGCTCGGCGGGGACGGTGCCGCGGTAGGCGACGTACGCCGAGGAGACGGGCTCGTCGTCGACGAGCAGCTTGCGGGCGACGGAGTGCAGGCCGTCGGCCGCGATCACGACGCCGGCCTCGTGGGTCTCGCCGGAGGCTAGGGTCACGCGGGCACCGTTGCCGGTGTTCTCGTACGAGGTCACCTGCGCCTCGGTGATCAGCTCGACACCGGCGCGCTCGCACGCGCGCAGGAGCAGGCCGTGCAGGTCGCTGCGGTGGATGACCATGTACGGGTAGCCGTGGCGCTTCTCCAGGTCCCGCAGGTCGAGCCGGGTCAGCTCGTCGCCGTCGACGGCGTCGCGCATGACCATCGTGTCCGGGACGACGCCGAGGCTCTTGGCCTCCTGAAGGAGGCCGTAGTCGTCGAGGATGCGGGTGCAGTTGGGGGCGATCTGGATGCCGGCGCCGACCTCGCCGAAGGCGGGGGCGCGCTCCAGCAGGCGGACGCTCAGGCCCTGGCGGGTCAGCGAGAACGCCGCGCCGAGGCCGCCGATGCCGCCGCCGACGACGATCACATCGGGGTTGGACATGACTTACTCCTCTACAGCCACGGGCCGAGCTCAGGAGCGTCGGCGAGCGAGTGGGGGCGCCCGGCCAGCCAGGCGGCGACCTCGGGCAGAGGGCCGTCGGGGAGCTCGGTCAGCCCGCGCTTGGTGCTGATCTCGTCGACCAGGGCGCTCAGGAAGCCGCTCGGGAGGTCGGCGAAGGTGGCGCCGGTGCCGAAGTCGACGGCGTGGACGCATACCTCGCGGGCGCGCATCCACGGGAGCTCGGTGGCGGGGACAGTGCGGCCCTGGGCGGTGACGACCTCGTGCTGCCACTGCTCGTCGGTGAGCCGGTCCAGTCCCTCGTCGAGCGCCCGCGCGGAGGCGGTCACCCAGGAGCGGAGCTCCTCGGCCGACATGGCCGCGCCCTTGGCGATGCCGGCGGCGCGCTCCTCGGGGGAGGCGTACATCGGCGTCTCTTCGCCGGTGGCCGCCCAGTGCACCAGGTTGCACAGGGCATCGGCGTTGGCGGCGACGTGCGCCGCGAGGTGCTTGCGGGTCCACTCCGGCAGCACGCCGGGGGCGGAGAAGCCGGCCTCGTCGAGGCCCGCGACGGCGTCGAGCAGCAGCTCGGTGCCCGTGCGGGCCCACTCGCGCGCGTCGGGAGACGTCCGCGTGCCGTCGGTCATGCCTCGACCACCTTGTTGGTGCAGGCGCCCAGGCCGGCGATCTCGGTGACCACGGTCTGGCCGGGGAGCAGGAAGACCTTGGGGTCGCGGGCGTTGCCCACGCCGGCCGGGGTGCCGGTGGCGATGATGTCGCCCGGGCGCAGGGTGATGACGGTGGAGATGTACTGCACCAGGAAGACCGGGTCGAACAGCAGCGTGCCGGTGTCGTCCTGCTGCATGACCTGGCCGTCGACGACCGTCTTGACCTCGAGCGCGGGGCGGACGCCGCCGACCTCGTCGGGGGTGACGACGTAGGGGCCGACCGGGGTGGTGGCCTCCCAGATCTTGCCCTGGGTCCACTCGATGGTGCGGAACTGCCAGTCGCGCACCGAGATGTCGTTCATGACGGTGAAGCCGGCGATGGCGTCGGCGGCCTGCTGCTCGTCGGCGCGGCGCACCGCCTTGCCGATCACGACGGCCAGCTCGACCTCCCAGTCGAACGCGTCGGTCTCGGCCGGCTTGACGATGTCGTCGCCCGCGCCCAGCAGGGTCTCGGCGAACTTCGGGAAGAGGGTCGGGTAGTTCGGCAGCTCCCGGCCCATCTCCTTGATGTGGTTGGTGTAGTTGTGGCCGACGCAGACAACCTTGGACGGGTTGGGGACGACCGGCGCGAAGTCCGCGCCCTCGACCGGGTAGGTGGTGCCGGAGGCGGCGGCGGCCTTGGACTGCCAGTCGGCCTCGGCGAACAGCTCGCCCAGGTCGGCGTACCCGAGGTCGACGAGGACCTCGCCGTCGAGGCGGACCGCCCGGGTCCCGTCGGCGGTGCGGATGGTGGCGAGCTTCATGTTCAGGCGTCCTTCTGGGTGCGGTTGAGCTTGAGCGCCTCGAAGACGGGCGCGTCGGAGAAGCGGAACAGGTCGAGGGCGCCCTCGTCGGAGTCGGTCGCGCCGGCCTCGGACCTGGCGGAGAACGGCTCCCAGGACGGGACGACGAACAGGTCACCGCGGCCGACCGTCCAGGACCTGTCGCCGACGGTCACCACACCGGAGCCGTCGAAGACCTGGTAGACCGACGAACCGGTCTCGCGCACCGGCGCGGTCTCGGCGCCGCGGACGATGCGGTGGAACTCGGCGCGGATGGTCGGCAGGACGTCGGAGCCGTCGTGCGGGTTGGAGTAGCGCACCGCGGCGTGGCCGGGCTCGACGGTGCCGCCGAAGCCCTCCTTCTCCAGCAGGAGCTGGTCGCCCAGGGCGGCGTTGGTGTACTCCCACTTGTAGGACAGCAGCGGGCTGCCCGGCGTGGCCGGGACGGCCGACAGCGGGCGCAGGCCCGGGTGGCCCCACAGGCGCTCGGAGCGCGACCGCTCCGGGGTGATCCGCTCGGCGTCGCTGATCTCGTCGCGGCCGAACTCGAAGAACTGCGCCTCGGTGACGTACTGGAAGGGGATGTCCAGACCGTCGATCCAGGCCATCGGCTCGGAGGTGGCGTTGTGGTGGGCGTGCCAGTTCCAGCCCGCCTGCGGGAGGAAGTCACCGCGGTTCATCGGCACCGGGTCGCCGCCGACGACCGTCCACACGCCCGAACCCTCGACGACGAACCGGAAGGCGTGCTGGGTGTGGCGGTGCTCGGGGGCGTCCTCACCCGGCATGAGGTACTGGATGGCGGCCCACAGGGTCGGCGTGGCGAAGGGGCGGCCGCCCAGCGAGGGGTTGGCCAGCGCGATGGCCCGGCGCTCACCGCCCCGGCCGACGGGGACCAGGTCGCCGGCCCGGTCCGCCAGCTCCCGCAGCCGCTCCCAGCGCCACAGGTGCGGCACGGCGCGCGAGCGCGGGTGGGCCGGCATCAGGTCGCCGATCTCGGTCCACAGCGGTACGAGCAGTTCCTGCTCGAAGCCCCGGTACAGCGCTTCGAGCGCCGGGGTGACCTCGGGTTGCCCCTCCGCGGAGACGGCCTGGAGCCGGACCGGGGAACCCGTGGCGATGTCTTGGGCGATGGAGGACTGAGTCACAGACCCCAGGGTGCACCGTGTCTTCCAGAAGAACATGTAGATTCTGGAGAGCAGAACCCGAAAGGCGCGCCATGGACAAACCGCTCAAGACACCGCCGCCCTACCCCATCGCCAGCGTGGACCACGCGCTGCGGGCGGCGACCATCCTGCAGATGGAGGGCGGCGCGACCGTGTCGCAGATCGCCGAGCGGCTGGGCGTCGCCAGGTCGACCGCCCACCGGGTCCTGGCGATGCTCGTCTACCGGGATTTCGCCGTGCAGGGCGAGGACCGCGTCTACCGCGCGGGGCCGGTGCTGGAACTCGCCGCGCACTCCCAGTCCCTCGTGTCGCGGCTGCGCGCGGCGGCCCTGCCCCATCTGCACCGGGTCGTCGACCTTCTGGACGAGACGGCCAACCTGACCATCCGCACGGGCGACACGGCCCGGTTCATCGCCAGTGTCGAGTGCCGGCAGGCACTGCGGGTCGGTTCCCGGGAGGGCATGGTGTTCCCGGCCCACCGCACGACGGCGGGACTGCTGCTGCTCGCCGACCTCTCCGACGAGGAACTGGATGAGGTGTACGCCCCCGAGCGCTACCGCGACCGTCCGGCCGATCGCCCGGATCTCGCCCGGCTGCGGACGGAGCTGAGGCGTCTGCGCCGCAACGGGTTCGCCGTCAACAAGGAGCGGTCCGAACGCGGCCTCGTCGCCGTCGGCGCACCGGTGCGCGACCGGGACGGCACCGCGCTGGCCGGTCTGTCGGTGTCGATGCCCAGCGTGCGCTACGACCCGCACCGCCTCCAGCCCCTGGTCGCCACCCTGGACGCCGCGGCGCACGCCCTGGAGAAGGACCTGGCCGAGCAGCACTGAGCCTCCTGGCCGCACGAGAGCGCAGACGCTTCCCTTACAGCGAGACTCTTCACCTTAGATTGCGGACATATCATTGACGTGACGTAAAGCGAGTGTCATTCTCCACGGCATCACGCCCGTCTCGCGTCGTGCCCTTCTCCCCCACCGCGTACGCAGAGCCGAGCCCTTCCACGCTCTCAAGGCTCCCGTTTCCGGGACGCCCGTCCTTCCCAGCCAGGGAGAACAGCAATGACGCTCAACAACGGGACGACCACGTCCCAGGGCCCAACCGCGGGGGCCGCCCGGATGCCGGGCTACGCGGGAACACTGGCTGCCGCCTGCTGCGCGGTCTTCGTGGCCCAGGTCGCGAACGCGCTGCCGGCCTCGCTGAACGGTCTCCTCCAGCAGGACCTGCACACACACGGATCCCAACTCACGTGGATCACCGCCGCGTTCATGATCGCCGTGGTCTGCTTCGAGTTCACCTTCGGTGTCCTCGGTGACCTCTTCGGACGGCGAAGGCTCGTCATGGCCGGCACGGCCCTGGTCGCCGCGGGCAGCGCCGTGGCCGCGCTCGCGCCCACCGTCCAGGTGCTGTGGATCGGCGCCGCCCTGAACGGACTGGGCGCCGGCGCCATGTTCCCCGGCTCGCTCACCGCGATCACCGCCGTCACCCGCACCTCCCGGGAACGGGCGCACGCGGTGGCGCTCTGGAGCGGCTTCCTGTCCGCCGGCGCCGCCGTCTCACCGCTGCTCGGCGGCATGTTCGCCAAGGTCGGGTCGTGGCGCGGTTCCTTCTGGGTGCTCGTCGGACTCGCCCTGGTCAGCGTGGTGCTCACCCTGATGCTGGCCACGGAGTCGAAGGCGCCCGAGGGCCGCAAGCTCGACGTGGCCGGTCAGATCACCTTCGCCCTCGGTCTCATCCTGGTGCTGTACGGCGCCGTCGAGGGGCCCGAGTCGGGCTGGACCACCCTTCCCGTCATGCTCGCCTTCGTCTTCGGCATATGCTTCCTCGCCGGGTTCGTCGTGGTGGAGCTGGGGGCCGAGTCCCCGATCTTCGACCTGAAGCTGTTCCGCAACCGGGCCTTCACCGTGTCGTCCGTCGTCGCGGTCATCGGCATGCTCGCCTTCCTCGGCGCCTGCTTCGCGACGAGCATGTGGCTGGGCCCGGTGCAGCACCAGGACCCGATCCGCGTCGCGATCCCCTTCCTTCTCCTCCAGGGGCCCGCCTTCCTGCTCATCCCGATCGTCTCGCGGCTCCTCCACCGGGTCGCCGCGTCCTGGCTGCTGACCTCCGGATTCGTCCTGATGGCGATCGGCTGCCTGCTGTTCACCCGGCTGGACGTCACCGACCCGGGACTCGGCGCGTTCGTCGCGCCCGCCCTGCTGATCGGCATCGGTTTCGCCCTGACCGTCAGCTCGGTGACGGCCGTGGCGCTGAACAGCGTGCCCCCGCACCTGGCGGGCATGGCCAGCGCCACCACCAACATGCTGCGCGACCTCGGCTTCGTCCTCGGTCCCGTCGTCGTCGGCGCGGTCGCCCTCAGCAACGCGGGGTCGGCGTTCGCGGCGAACCTGTCCGGCGCGGACCTGCCGGGCGGCCAGGTGGCAGCGGCGCGCGAGATCGCCGGGGCCGGAGGGCCCATCGCCGTGAACAGCCTGCCGCCCGGCACCCCGGGATCCGCGGCGCACGGCCTGGCCCTGGACGCCCTGGGCAGCGGCTTCAGCACCGCCTACCTGGTCTGCGGTGTGGCGGCCGCCGTCGCCGCGGCGCTGACCGCCTTCGGCATGATCGGGGTCCACTCCCGCCGCTCCCCCGAGGACGCGGTGTCCGCACCCCTGCCGCCCGGACGCGACGGCACACCGGAACCGGCCTCCACCAGGTAGGCGGCCCGGCCGCAGGGTTCCCCGAGCAAAGCCGCGCACGCGGCAGGGCACCGGTCACGCCGGCCGGTGCCCTGCCGCACTCCCGGCCACGGCAGGTCCCGGCGCTTCGCTCCGCCTCCGTCGGCTCCGGATCCGTATCCCGACGAACTCGCCGAGGTACGCGTGGCGTTCCCCTGTGTCACGGCAACCATGCGGGAATGGGTGCCTGCCCCGTCCGACCTCCGGCGAACGTCCGGCGGGCCCGGCCACCTGACCACCGGTGGCCACCACATCGCCTTCGCCTACGACGCCGCGGGCCGTGAACTGTCCCGGGCCTTCGACGACTTCTTCACGGTGCACTCCGCCTGGGACGAGTCGGGACGGCTGGCCGCCCAGCACCTGACCGCACACGGCCACACCCTCAACAGCCGCGCGTACTCCTACCGCGCCGACGGCCACCTCATCACGCTCGCCGACCAACTCTCGGGCACCCGTGCCTTCGACCTCGACCCGGCCGGCCGCGTCACCTCCGTGACCGCTGACGGCTGGAGCGAGCGGTACGCCTACGACGCGAGCGGCAACCAGACCGAGGCGTCCTGGCCGGCCTCCCACCCGGGTCACAAGGCCACCGGTCCCCGGACGTAAGAGGGCACCGCCCTCACTCGCGCCGGAAGCGTCCGCTATGAACACGACCCTCTTGGTCGCGTGACTCTGCGCCAAAGGACCGGCCTGTCCCGCAAGGCGGACACCTGGCGCTACACGTGGGACACCGAGGACCGCCTCACCTCCGTCGTCACCCCCGACGGGACGCGGTGGCGGTACCGCTGCGACCCGCTGGACCGCCGCACCGCCAAGCAGCGCCTCGCCGCCGACAGCGAAACGGCCGTTGAGGAGGTTCTCTCCACCTGGGACGGTGCGGCACTGTGCGAACAGACCACGGTGTCTCAGGACATGCCCAATCCGGTGGCCCTCACGTGGGACCACCGCGGCCTGGCGCCGCTGGCTCAGACCGAGCGCATCCTCACCCCGGACGTCCGGCAGGAGGAGATCGACCGCCGGTTCTTCGCCATCGCCACCGACCTCATCGGCACTCCCACTGAACTGGTCGACGAGAACGGTGACATAGCCTGGCGCACCCGGACCACGCTGTGGGGCACCACCGCATGGACCAACGCCAGCAACACCTGTACTCCGCTCCGGTTTCCCGGCCAGTACTACGACCCGGAGACCGGCCTCCACTACAACGTCTTCCGCCACTACGATCCCGCGACGGCCCGTTATCTCACCACGGATCCGCTTGGTTTGGAACCCGCTCCCAATCCGACGGCATATGTGGTCAACCCATACCTGTGGGCCGACCCGCTGGGCCTGTCCCCCTATCCCTCCCGCGTCGAGGGGGGTGGCTGGGACGTGCGCGGTCACAACCCGCTCGACATCGTTCCCGACGATGCCGAGATGCGGATACTCAAGCCGGACCCCAATGGCGGTGCACAGAAGGGGGTGGAATACAAATGGGAAGATCCCGAGACGGGCAACAAGGTTCGCCTGCGGGTGCACGACAAGGACGGAACTGCTCCCGCCGGCTCCAACGCGGCAAACGGAGATATCTACCGCATATCGATCGGCGGGAAATACCAGGACGAGGCGGGGAACCTGTATCACCGGCAGGTCCACAACCCGAACAGCCCGCACTACAATCCGGATGCGGCCCATGCCACACACATCCCCTGGCCGGCCCAGTTTCCACTTCCGTACTAGTGACGAACGGGTGTTTCACATTGAAGTCTCACGACTTCATCAGCATTGCGCGAATGATCCTGGAAGTCGATGCACAGGCACGAGAACGCGCGGCCGACGAAGTGTCCGACCACGTGGGTGCATATACGTCTGCCCAGGCGTCGGCTCTGGCGACACTGCTGGCGGCAATTGCTGTCTCCGAAAGGGAGAACTCCGCCCTGGAAGCCGAGTTGCACGCCATCATCGAACTCACATCCACCGGTCATGTCGACCTTGACCACATTTCACCTCTGCGTGACATCGTCCTCGGCGACCTTCCTCCTCAGCTCCGCGACTATGTCAGCGATCTGCTGGAAGGATGAAGGCTCAAGACGGGCAGCCAGTGCCGTCCGGTCCCAGAACACCGCCACGCCGCGAGGAACCGGACGAGACGAGGCATCACCGCGCCCCGCAGGTTTCGGCGCACGGAAGGAATGGGCGAACGGTGCGAAAGGAGCGAAGAAACCCGTTCCCCGTGGCATCAAATCCTCGACAGCAGCCGGCAGGGACCCGAACGGCCATCAGACTGACGTTCGACGGCGACTGGCACGCCACCATGCCGGATGATCCACTGCCCGTCACGCCCCGCCTCGTAGGTACCTCGGTGGACATCGCGCCCTACACGGACGCGAGAGAACGTGAGCGGTTCCTGGCGCACACGTTCGGCAGCCAGGACTGGCTCTGGGGTGCGCCCGACGTCCTCCGCTCCGACCCGGCCAGCAGGAAGTTGGTCGGGGCTCAATTCCGGATGCCGAAACAGTCGGCCTCCGCCGAGGACCGTGCCCGCCTCCCTCTCACACCCGCCGTGCGCCCCGGCGGACTCCGTGCGGACGAAGTCCGGGATTCCCGGCAGGAGATGTGCACGGCGCTGTGCCGCGCTCCCGGGGACGCCGTACTGGCCTGTCTGCGCGACCTCGACGTCCTCGACGAGCCGCTGGAAGCCCGCATCGGCATCGCCTCCGACGTGGCGCTCCTCGTCCAGCACGGCACCGTCGTCGGCTGGAGCCTGACCGACCCGGCCCGCTACCTGACCACCGGGTTCGCCGCCCCCGACCTCACCCCGCCCCTCCCCGCCACCCGCCACCTGCTCACCGAGTGCCTGGACCCGATCACCACTCCGGTGATCGACGGCCTGGTGGACGGCGAACCGGCCGCCCTTGCCCGGCTCCGCGCCGCCGACGAAGCCCTGCGCGCCCAGCGCGAGGACCGGCACCGGGCCGACGCCCCGCGCGCGCTCATCACCACGCAGGTTGCGCCCAACGGACACCCGGAGCGTCGAACGAGCGTCACACCGGACCGGGCCTGAGCGACGGCTGTGCCGGTTGGCAGGGCCGCCGAGGCGGCCCGCGCGCCCCGCCGGTCCTGCCGCCCGTGAGGGATCTCGCTCACGCCCGCCGGCGTCGAGCCGTGGATCGAGAAGGTACGGGATCGGGGGCTGCGCGCGCTGGAGAACGCCCGCACAGAACTGCCCGGCTTCGACCTGGCGGGCGTCAACGACGTCCGAGGCGAAGAAGAGGAAGAGGGCCAGGGCCCCGACTTCGGCAAGGCCCTCGGCGACCGCGACCGTTCCCATACCGCCGTCCTCTTCGCCCACCAACCCGTCGTCATCCAGGCCGCCGTCCGCCACGGCGTCGACTCCAGCTCCCCGGCCACACCCACGGCGGTCAGTTCTGGCCCAGCGACCTCCTCGCCGAATTGGCCAACCCCACCGTCGCCGGACTGGAACTCTGCGGCGGCACCCAGTTGTACGTCATCTGCGGCGCCTGGGGCCCGCCCGTCCGCGTGGGCGCACCGTCCGACATCACCGTCATCGAAGTCGCGTCGAAGCAGGCACAGTCCCCGGCCGGCTACGCGGCGACCGGCACAACTCACCGCACGTTCCGAAGCATCTGGAACGTGCGGCTCACGTTCCTGTTTCGCGTTCGGGGAGTATGCCGGCGGTCCGGCTCGAGCTGTCGGCCCAAGGGGCTCCGCCGTTCCGATTCGGTACGGACCGGCAAACCTGACGCTTTGCCGGAACCAGCGTCGAGCGAGCGTCAGGACGGTTGTCACCCGCCCTCTCGCAGTGAGGGCCACGCATCAGTCATCCCGCACGCCACCCTACGAAGCCGCAGGTCAGCAGCACATCCCGGTCTCGCGACATCTTCCACGTCGTGCGCCCACGGAAACATGTCGACGCAACCCGTCCAAAGTCCGGAAAATTAGAAAACTGGCAGGTCAGCGATCCAGCGCACCTTCGGTGCGCGCCGGGGGCGTGGTAAATCCCGTGGCGCGCTGGGGATGCTTCTGTGTGCCCCTGACGTGGGCCGGTGCTGGTTCGGGATCGTGGTGGGGTTCGTTCCGGCCGAAACCGATTGCTCTGTGATGCCGGTGAGCTCGCAGGTCAGCGTGGTGCTGGGGGCCGTCCACGGGGACCGTGGAGTGTTGCTGTGAGCACGTGCGTCAGAATTCCTGATTCACCCTGGCCCTCCCGGAACGGCGTACTACTCGTCCGTTGAGGGGGGGATCGGGACGTGGACGTGCTGCACGAACGCTGCGCCGGTGTGGACATCAGCAAGAAGGACGCCAAGGCGTGCGTCCGCACCCCGAGTACCAAACGGCGCGGGTCGTTCGCCACCGAGACCACCACCTGGGGATCGACCACGAACGCGGTGCTCGCACTGCGGGATCACCTGCTCGCCGCCGAGGTCACCCTCGTCGTGATCGAAGCGACCTCGGACTACTGGAAGCCCTTCTACTACCTGCTGGCCGAGGACTTGAACGTAATCCTGGTCAACGCACGGCAGGTCAAGAACCTGCCCGGCCGCAAGACCGACGTCTCGGACGCGGCCTGGCTGGCTCAGCTCGGCGCGCACGGCCTGGTCCGCCCTTCGTTCGTGCCGCCCCAGCCGGTGCGCGAACTGCGGGATCTGACCCGGGCCCGCACCCAGATGACCCGCGAGCGCGGCCAGATCGTGCAGCGGCTGGAGAAACTGCTGGAGGACACCGGCATCAAACTCGCCGCGGTCGCCTCCGACATCATGGGCGTCTCCGGCCGCGCCATGCTGGAGGCCCTCATCAGCGGCGAACGCGACCCGCAGGTCCTTGCGGACCCGGCCAAGCGCAGGCTCCGCAACAAGATCCCCGAACTGACCGAGGCGCTGACCGGCCGCTTCCGCGCCCACCACGCGTTCCTGGCCCGGCTGCACCTGGACCACTACGACCAGCTCACCTGCGCGATCGGGCAGCTGGATGCACGGATCGAGGAGGCGATGGCCCCCTTTCGTCCCGCGCTCGACCTCCTGGACACCATCCCCGGAATCAACCGGGCCGTCGCCGAGGTGATCATCGCGGAGACCGGCGGTGACATGAACCGGTTCGCCTCCGCCAAGCACCTCGCCTCCTGGGCCGGGGTCTGCCCCGGCCACCACGAGTCCGCCGGCCGCACCAAGAGCGCCAAGGTCCGTCCCGGCAACCCGTATCTCAAAGGCGCCCTCGGTCTGGCCGCCTTTGGCGCCGTAAGAACCAAGGACACCTACCTCCAGGCCCGTTACAAGCGACTCACCGCCCGCCGCGGCCCGCTCAAGGCCCTGGTCGCCGTCGAGCACTCGATCATCACCGCGATCTGGCACATGCTCACCGACAACGTTCCCTACCACGAGCTCGGCGGCACCTACTTCACCCAGCACGACCCCGAACGCGCCACCCGCCGAGCGATCAACGCGCTCAACCAGCTCGGCTACACCGTCACCCTCAACCCTCTGGAAGGCGCGGCCTGAACGACCAGCGCCAGGACACCCGGCGACCAGCACGGCCACCGGGCACCCAACCCCGCCCGCACCCACCCTGACCTGCAGCTATTTACGCGTCAGAGGCCCTTTACTGCGGGCTCCAGGATGGCGACACACTCCACGTGCGAGGTCATCGGAAACATGCTCGAATCACGCCTTCCGGGCAAAGCCGCAGGTCAGATGCCCTTTTCCGTGCGCCAGAAGACTCTTGTGAAAGCCCGAGCGTCAAACGAGCGTCACAGCCGCGCACCCACTGCTCCACCAATCCCTACCGCTCCGGCCGCCTCCTCACGGCGCGGCACTCGGTGGTCTGCCCCAGACTACCCACCGAGGGGAAGGCCGACTGAGCGAGACACTCACCCAGCTGGCCGATCGATCAGTCACGGAGCGTATCCGGCTGAACCGTTGCAGGTTCGGTAGAGGACCACGCTGGGCGGCCGGCGAGAGCAACAGGGGAAGTGTGACCTACGGGAGGTCGTGGCAGCTCCGGGAGCACAGATTCCGTGCTGACGACTGCTCATTGTCGGCGCCCTCTGGTAAGACTGCTGCACATCACACTTATCGGTGCGAGGCTCGGCAGGGGTGACCCACCGGGGGGTGGGTCCGCTGGGTGCCGGCCTGCTGACCACAGGCTGAGCACCGGGGACGCAAGGGGGTTGGGCGAGGCATTCCGTTTCTGGGTTCCGGCAGTGGCTTCTCGGGAGGCCGCAGCTGATGATGCGGATGATGCGCCACGTCGAGAAGACTCACAGTCCGGCACTCCTGAACTACCCGGGTGCCCCCGCCCCCACGGCTCGTCGGCGACCGCCAGGCGCGCGGCTCTGGATCAGCCGGGCTCCGGAGGAAGTTCTGCACATCCTGTGCTACTGCGGCCTGAGTGTCGGTTGCTCACAGCTGGTGGAGCTGGGGCAGGGGAATTTCCTTGAGGATCCGGATCTGGATCAGCTCGTCCGGATGCTCGAGATGCTGCCGCCCGAACTCGCGCAACTGGTCGTGTACGGGCTGACGTTCGCGTCACATCTGCCGACTCACCGGTTCACGGAGAGCCATGCCGAGGAACTCCGGAGGGCGGTGGCCATCGAGGGAGAACCGGTGGCGGCCGACATCTGGGAGCGCCCGTCCTGCATCCCGGCGATGCGGGGTGATGAGGCGGAGGGCGGGGCGGCGGCCGGCGAGGGCGCCGGTTCGGTGGTGGAGGCCCAGGCGCCGGCTGTGCCGGACCCTGACGTCCTGTCGCTGCGAACCACCGCGCTTCGCGAGGAAGCCGCTGAACTCGTGGACAAGCTGGAGGCGTTCGCCGCTGCCGTCAGGGAGGGACGGCAGCCTGACGGACACGAGGCATTGCTGAGCGCCGTGACGTCCTGGATGCGGGAGCGGCAGTTCCTGGCCGAGGCCTTCGCGGAGGCGGTATCTGCGGCGGCCGAAGACGCGGAGCCCTCCGACCCCTGGGGTCCGGATGCCGGCTGGCTCGAGGCCGCGGCGCTGACCGAGCGGCTGCGTGAGGAGGAACGGGAACGGGGACGGATCGCTCAGGAGATCGCCAAGGTCGTGCAAGCGCGCGACGAGGCGGTGGGGTTGATTGAGCAGGCCGTCAGTGACCTGATGCGGCAGGCCCTCGTCGACCAGGTCGCGCAGTTCGACCGGAAGCTCCGTAAGCTCCGTGGTGACCCGGTGGCCGACACTACGTCGTCCGAGGCGGAGAGCGACTCCGCGACGGACGCCAGTGCGGACCGTGTGTCTCCGGGCGAAGGGAGCGGCGAGACGGATCCGGGGCCGGGCCCCGGCCCGGCCCCCAAGGACAAGACCCTCGGCCCGGAGGGCGAAGCCATTCCGCCTGGCGCGGACTACGAGGTTCGCGGACAGGGCGACACGCCCGCGTCTCAGGACGGGGGAGCCGGGGACTCGTTCAGCAGCGGGAACACCCCAGAACCGGTCGCGGCAGCGACGACGGAGGCCGCGATCCCCGGCCCTGAGGCCGAAGCCGTCGACCGGCCCGACGAGATGGCGGCCCAGGACACTGGTGCCGCCCAAGTCCGGGTGGAGCCCGCTTCCCCCGGCTCCGGCGAGCACCACGATGACGAGGGCCGGACCGGCGGGGACCCGCGCGAGGCCCCTGCCCCCACCACCCCCGGCCCCCGGCGTCGTCCCGCACCGAGCCCGGCGCCGACGAAGCGACCCCCGCCCCGGCCGACGGCTGGGCCGGAGCCGAAGCCACCGTGGAGGCCCTGGTCGCCGAGGGTCGGCTCGCCGAGGCGTACTGGGTGAGCCGTGCCGCCGGCGCGTCGGAGCACCGCACGCTCGCCCTCGCCTTTGCGGACGCCGCGTTCCACGATTCGCCCGCCTCAGCCTCCGACCTGCAGGTGAAGGCCGGGGAATTCCTGGACGCCGTCACGCGAAGCCGTCCCCTGGAGGACGACCGCGACGCCCAGTTCATGCTGCTGACGGCAGCCGTACGTAGCGGCATCTCGGCCCGCTGGGCGAGCAGCGTCCTCACCGGCGACCACACGTCCGTCCCCGGTCTTCCGGACCCTTGGGCGAGGGTTCTCGACGGCTTGGTGCTCGCCGTACGCAAGGGCGCGGAGATCAAGCCGGGCGGTCTGCGCGCCGGCGTCGCGGCCGTTGAGACCAACCGGTTCGAGAGAATCGCCGACCAGGCCCGTCAGCTCGCGGTCGACCTGCCGAAGCGGAAGATCCGCTACCAGCGGGCCACGGTCGTTCTGCAGGCGCTGGCCGGGCCCGAAGGGGTGCTCGGCGAGACCCTGCACGCGATCGAGGAGTGGGCCAGGAAGGGCGGCAAGTCCGGCGCGGAGAAGCTGTCCGGGCTGATGGAGGAGCACTTCCGGCGCGCCGATGCCGCGGACCGCCTGATCGACGACACCGACCGGGTCAAGCGCACCACCAAGCAGGCCAAGAACGACATCCACTCCGGCGCCCGTCTTCAGCTCCGCACGCACGTCAAGAGTGTCCAGGACCTCCTGAAGGCGGCCCTGCGCGCCGCCGAGGCGCCGACGGCGTCGGGCAGCGGTGCCATCGGTCCCGAGCTGCCGACGGCGCTCGAGGCCGCCAGGGAGGCGGGGCGGCCCCCGGGCGTGGGCGGCGCGCTGTTCGACCTGCTGGTGCGATGGCTCGACCGGTCCTACACGCCCGGGATCAGGGACGAGGACGTCCGGTTCCCGCCGCCGGCGGACGCGCTGCTGATGCTGCCGGGCCTGTCCTGGCGTTCGGAGGACGGCAGGTACCTGCCCGACGTCGCTGGCCCGGAGGCGTTCTCCGCGCTCGCGGACATGCTCGGCCCGAATGACCCGGCCCGTGCCCTCGCCTGGCACCGCGTCCTGCTGCCCCTGGTGGACGAGGCCCGCACCGCCTTCATTGATCTGGTCCCCGGCCTCCTGCGCAAGGAGATCAGCCTCGACTATTTCCGCGAACAGGCTCGCTCCCAGTACCAGGTCAAGAAGCAGCTCCCCGCCGCCCCGCTTGTCGAACTGGAGGTGGCCGACCTACAGCGCGCCTCCCGCCTCCTCACCCTCACCACCGAACAGCAGCGCCGCCTGGACATCCTCTGCGACGCCCGTAATTTCCTCTCCCATCTCCAGCCGCTGGCCCATCGGCAGCTCATGGCTGTGGCTCATGCGCTCATCAGCGACTGGGTGGCGGACGACGTGGAGTGAGAGGATCCCGGGGCGATTCCGTGGCAGGTGGGCCGCTGGAGGCGCTGGACAGACGCGATGCGGAATGAGTCCCACCGGGGCAGGGATCTCGCCAGTTCACTGCCTGCGCTCCCCTTGAACCGCCCTACGCAGCCTACCTGGAGAACGACGACGGCTTCGAGGTCGAACTCGTTGCGATCAAGTCACCCGAGCCGAACTGAGATCAACCAAGTCCACAAGTCTTGACGATTATTCCCACGCCCCAGGAAGACCTTCAGAGAAGGTGGAACGGCGGAACCACTTCGACCACGGCGAGAAGAGGCGGTCGGCTGTACGGCAGGGACTGGGTCGTGAACCAGCCTCCGCACGGCAGGTCATGCCGACGGGCAGTCCCCGAGGTCGGCTCACCAAGCTCGGCAGGATCAATACCGAGGTTCGCCATCTCGACGAGCTGATCGGCGATGTCCTTCACTTCGTCGCGGACAAGCTGCGGATAGCTGATCTCGTCCTCGGCATGGAAGGCATACTCCCATACCCAGAGGTCGTCAAAGCTCACCGAGCGTCCGCCTCGTGGAGGCCCACCTCGACTGCCGCACTGCGACGGATGCGGCTGATCTCCGTGGCAATCGTCCGTGCCTCGTCCAGGCTGGTAACCCTCGCCGCACGCGCCTCCAGGTCACGGAGCCGGGCGGATGTCTCCGGCCTGCGGGCTATGGCCACCTCCACAGCCCAGCCCTGCACGAAGTTTCGCAGCGGCGTCGCGGAGACACTAAGCCTGGCCTTGGCCGTGGCCGCCACCCGCGCCTCGTCGAACCGTGGAAGAAGCTCCGGGGCGACCTGGGCCAGCGCCGAACGGATCGCCTCCACCTGCATAGGCGGCTGCGGGACGTCGGCCGCCGCCTCGTGCGCAGGCTCACTCATATGTCAGCGCTCCTCTCCTGGACCCTGTCCCGACGAGCGTGCACCCACGCCCCTCCCGCTATCAAGCCCACCCGGAAAACAACACCCGATCGAAAGCTCCCTGCCCCGCCGAAAGCCTGGACGGCCGGAACCCGGCGGCTCGGCGCATCACCCTCTGTAATTGAGTGTGTCTGGTAGACCGGCGCCTCACAGCACGCAGCACGCACAGGAACACTGTGGTGGAGAACGGTCGCCGGCAGAGCCTCTCGGCCCTCCCTGCCCACAGGCAATTCGAGCGTCGTATGAGCGTCAAGATTTCCCGCAAGTTGGCTCGTCCTAGACCTCCCGCGAATCTCGTCAGCAGAAAACCCGCAGGTGGGGACGGGGCGACTCGCCCGACCTGTTGCGCACAGGAAAACGGGTCGAGAGTCGACCCGAAACGGAAAACCCGCAGGTCAAGCAGCCTTCTTAGCAGGCTCCAGAATCGCCACGCACTCCACGTGATGCGTCATCGGAAACAGGTCGAACGCCCGCAGCGTCCGTACCCGGTAGCCGCCCTCGCGGAAGTACGCCAGGTCGCGGGCGAGGGCCGCCGGGTCGCAGGCGACGTAGGCGATGCGGCGGGCGCCCAGGGAGGAGAGGTGGGCCACCGTCGCGCGGCCCGCGCCCGAGCGGGGCGGGTCCAGGACGACCAGGTCGACCTCGGTGATGCCGGTGCGCGGGAGGACGGACTCGACCTTGCCCTGTTCGATGCGGACGCGGGGGAAGTCGGCGAGGTTGTGCCGGGCGTCCTCGACCGCGCGTTTGCCGGACTCGATGCCGAGGACCGCGCCCTTGTCGCCGACGCGGTCGGCCAGGGCGCCGGCGAAGAGACCGACGCCGCAGTAGAGGTCCAGGGCCATGTCGCCCTTGCGGGGAAGCAGGCCCTGCATGACCGCCTTGACCAGGGTGTCCGCCGCCTTGGGATGGACCTGCCAGAAGCCGCCCCCGCCGACGCGGTGGGTGCGGCCGTCGGCGCGTTCGCGGACGAAGGGGCGGCCGTGGACGCGGTGGACGCCGCCGGTCTTCTCGTCGACCCGGAGGACGGAGACCGGACGGTCCAGTTCGACCAGCGGGAGGCGGGCGCCGGGGCGCGGGGTGAGGATCACCTGGCGGTCCTGCGAGCCCGTCGCCGCTATCGCCTCGACCGACTCCATGCCCGTCCAGTCGCGCTGCTCGATGCCCAGCTCGCTGACGCCCTCCGCCGCGATCATGCAGTGCTCGATCGGCTCGACCTCGTGCGAGCGGTGGCGGCGCAGGCCCGCCTTCCCCGTGGCCGGGTCGACCGCGTACTGCACACGTGTGCGCCACTGCGGGACCTCGCCCGCCGGCAGCTTGTCGCCCTCGGCCGGCATCACCGTGCCGTCCCAGCCGACCTCCTCGGGGGTGAGGCCCGCGAGCCGCTTCAGCTGCTCGGCGATCACCTCGCCCTTCAGCCGTCGCTGCGCCCCCGGCTTGGCGTGCTGCCAGTCGCAGCCGCCGCAGCGACCGGGGCCGGCGTAGGGGCAGGGGGCCTCGACACGGTCCTTGGAGGCGTCGATGATCCGTACCGCGTCCGCGCGCAGGAAGCGGGCGCCCTCCTCGCCCTCCGTCACCCGCGCCACGACCCGCTCACCGGGCAGCGCGTGCCGTACGAACAGCACCTGGCCCTCGGACGTGCGGGCGATGCAGTGGCCGCCGTGGGCGACGGGGCCGATCTCGACCTCGTACTCCTGCCCCACCAGCGACCTCGCCCGCGAGTTCTTCGGTTCTGCCTGCATGGCGGGGTGACTCCAGATCAGAGAGGGGGAAGGCCGGACAACAGCCCACCAGTCTACGTGGGTGCCGCCCGGCCGTTCACCGCGAGGACAGGACCGCTGTCAGTCCTTCGCCGCCGGTGACTCCTTCGCCCGGTCCTGGGCCGGCCCCCGCCGCACCGCACCCGGCGCGTTCCACTCCTGGCGCCTGCGGGCGCGCAGCTTGGCCGCCTCGGAGGAGGCCAGCTGGTAGGGCACCGAGGTCACCAGCACGCCGGGCGTGAACAGCAGCCTTCCCTTCAGGCGCAGCGCGCTCTGGTTGTGCAGCAGGTGCTCGTACCAGTGGCCGACGACGTACTCGGGGATGATCACCGAGACGGCATCCCGCGGGGACTCCTTGCGCAGGCTCTTGACGTACTCGATGACCGGCCTGGTGACCTCGCGGTACGGCGAGTCGAGCACCTTCAGCGGTACGTCGATGCCGCGCCGCTCCCACTCCTCGCGCAGCACCCTGGTCTCGGCCGGGTCCACGTTGACGGTGAGCGCCTCCAGGGTGTCCGAGCGCATCAGCTTGGCGTAGGCCAGCGCGCGCAGGGTGGGGCGGTGGATCTTGGAGATGAGGACGACGGAGTGGACGCGGGAGGGACGGACCACGTCGTCGGTCGGGCCCTCGGGGGCGGCGATCTCCTCGGCGACACGGTCGTAGTGCTTGCGGATCGCGGTCATCGTCACGAAGAAGACGCACATGCCGAGCACGGCCACCCAGGCGCCGTGCGTGAACTTGGTGAGGAGGACGACGACCAGCACCAGGCCGGTGAGGAAGGCGCCGAAGGTGTTGATGGCGCGGGAGCGGATCATGTGGCGGCGCCTGGCCGCGTCCCGCTCGGCGGCCAGATGCCGGTTCCAGTGCCTGACCATGCCGATCTGGCTGAGCGTGAAGGACACGAACACGCCGACGATGTACAGCTGGATCAGCCGGGTGGAGTCGGCGCCGTAGACGACGACCAGCAGTGCGGCGGCGCCCGCGAGCAGCACGATGCCGTTGGAGAAGGCGAGGCGGTCGCCGCGGGTGTGCAGCTGGCGGGGCAGATAGCGGTCCTGGGCGAGGATCGAGCCGAGCACCGGGAAACCGTTGTACGCGGTGTTCGCCGCGAGGAAGAGGACCAGCGCCGTGGCCGCGGCGAGCACGACGAACAGGAAGCTGCCCCGGCCGAACACCGCCTCGGCGACCTGGGAGATCACCGGGTCCTGGACGTAGCCGGAGCCGATCGGGACACCGTTGTGGAGCAGGTCGGTGGCCGGGTTCTGGGCCATGCGGACCTTGGTCGACATGGCGAGGGTGATGATGCCGCAGAACATCGTCACGGCCAGCAGGCCCATCAGCGCCAGCGTGGTCGCCGCGTTCCTCGACTTGGGCTTGCGGAAGGCCGGCACACCGTTGGAGATCGCCTCGACGCCGGTGAGCGCGGCACAGCCGGAGGAGAAGGTGCGCAGCAGCAGGAAGACGAGGGCGAAGCCGGCGAGTCCCTGGTGCTCGGCCTTGATCTCGAAGTCGGCCGTCGGCGCCCGCATGGTGTCGCCGAGCACCAGCCCGCGGAACGCGCCCCAGACGATCATGAGGAAGACGCCCGTGACGAAGACGTACGTCGGGATGGCGAAGAGCTTGCCCGACTCCTTCACTCCCCGCAGGTTCATCAGCGTCAGCAGCACGATCACGGCGACCGCGCAGAGCACCTTGTTCTCGACGACGAAGGGGATCGCGGAGCCCAGGTTCTCGATGCCGGAGGCGATGGAGACGGCGACGGTCATGACGTAGTCGACCAGGAGCGCGCTGGCGACCGTCAGGCCCGCCTTGGGGCCCAGGTTGGTGCCGGCCACCTCGTAGTCGCCGCCGCCGCTCGGGTAGGCGTGCACGTTCTGCCGGTAGGAGGCGACCACGGTGAACATCAGCACGGCGACCGCGACCGCGATCCAGGGGCTGAAGTGGTACGCCGACACGCCCGCGACGGACAGGACCAGCAGGACCTCCCCTGGCGCGTACGCCACGGAGGACAGCGGGTCGGAGGCGAAGACGGGGAGCGCGATCCGCTTCGGCAGAAGGGTCTCGCCCAGCCGGTCACTGCGCAGTGCGCGCCCGATCAGAATGCGTTTGGGCACGTCGGTCAGTTTGGACACAACAGAGGATCGTAAGCCTTTGGACTCCCGGTGGCCCACCGTCCCCCCACGCTCGAATGCGCTCGCGCGGGGACGCCCCCGCCCGGGATCTGCCTCACGGGTGAAATCCGGGGTCCAGGACCCGCGGATCGGGCAGGCGGGAGGTGCGCCGTGCCTAGATGTCCGGACCTCGCTCCTCGCCGAACCCCGGAGGTCCCATGCCCCCGACCGCGGAGCTGATCGGCGCCGCCGCCGCGTTGCTCGGCCTCGGATTCCTGACCCTCTACAGCGTGCGCAGCATCACCCGGCGCCGGCCGTTCGAGGCCGAGTGAGAGGCCGGGCGCCGGGGAACCGTCCGGCATGTGGCAGGGGGGTGCCCGCCCCGCACGGTGCGTGTGTAGCTTGTCCCTCTGTCTGAGACCCTGATGAGGCTGAGCAGTAGCTGTTGACACCGGAAGGACGGTCGTGCACATCGTCATCATGGGCTGCGGGAGAGTGGGCTCCGCTCTCGCCCAGACCCTGGAGCAACAGGGGCACACGGTCGCGGTGATCGACCAGGACCCCACCGCCTTCCGACGGCTGGGCCCCGGATTCGGCGGCCGCCGGGTCACCGGGATCGGCTTCGACCAGGACACCCTGCGCGAGGCGGGCATCGAGGAGGCCGGTGCCTTCGCGGCCGTCTCCAGCGGCGACAACTCGAACATCATCTCCGCGCGCGTGGCCCGCGAGATGTTCGGCGTGCAGAACGTCGCGGCCCGTATCTACGACCCCCGCCGCGCCGAGGTGTACCAGCGCCTGGGCATCCCGACCGTGGCCACGGTCCGCTGGACGGCCGACCAGATGCTGCGCCGGCTGCTGCCCTCGGGCGCGGAGCCGCTGTGGCGTGACCCGACCGGCGGCGTCCAGCTCGCCGAGGTGCACGCCTCGACGAAGTGGGTGGGTCACAAGATCAGCAGGCTGCAGGAGGAGACGGGCGTCCGGGTGGCGTTCCTGACCCGCCTCGGCGAGGCGATCCTGCCGTCTTCGCAGACGGTGCTGCAGGAGGGCGACCTCGTGCACGTGATGATGCGGACGGACGACGTGGAGAAGGTCGAGGCGGCGTTCGCCGAGGGCCCCGACGAGGGGAGCGGTCACTGATGAGGGTCGC
This sequence comes from Streptomyces sp. JNUCC 63, assembly GCF_054366325.1. NCBI lineage: Bacteria > Bacillati > Actinomycetota > Actinomycetes > Kitasatosporales > Streptomycetaceae > Streptomyces > Streptomyces sp. JNUCC 63. The sequence goes on from NZ_CM135963.1 coordinate 1,989,660, forward strand.
CATTGCCGGTGCCGGCGCGGTCGGTCGCTCGATCGCGAGTGAGCTGCTGGAGAACGGCCACGAGGTCCTTCTCATCGACAAGGCGCCGACCGCGATCTCGGTCGAGCGCGTCCCACAGGCGGAGTGGCTGCTCGCCGACGCCTGCGAGATCACCTCGCTGGACGAGGCGGCGCTGCAGCGCTGCAACGTGGTGATCGCCGCGACGGGCGACGACAAGGTGAACCTGGTCGTCTCCCTGCTGGCGAGGACGGAGTACGGCGTGCCGCGGGTGGTGGCCCGCGTGAACAACCCGAAGAACGAGTGGCTGTTCAACGAGGCGTGGGGCGTGGACGTCGCCGTGTCCACCCCGCGCCTGATGTCCGCGCTGGTGGAGGAGGCGGTCAGCGTGGGCGACCTGGTCCGGCTGCTGCGCTTCAGCCACGGCGACGCCAACCTGGTGGAGCTGACCCTGCCGGAGGAGTCGGCGCTGGCCGGCACTCAGGTCGGCGACGTGGAGTGGCCCGAGGACACCTCGCTGGTCACCATCATCCGCGGCACCCGTGTGCTCACCCCGTCCCAGGAGGACTCCCTGGAGGCGGGCGACGAACTGCTGTTCGTGGCCGCGCAGGCGCGTGAGGAGCAGCTGGAGGACCTGCTGTCGGTCCGCCGGAAGGATTGACGGGTGACGACGGCGAGGGGCGCCCGGAGATCTCCGGGCGCCCCTCGCCGTCGTACGGGCCATGTTCACGTCTGGCGGCGGTGACGGCCGCCGGCCGGTGCTTCGCCGCGCTCCTGCGCGAGGGCCGCCTTGCGCTCCTCCTCGGCCTTTTCCTCGGCTTCCATCTCCGCGAACACGTCGATCGGCGGGGGCGCCTTCGCCAGGAAGACCCAGGTCAGCCAGACCGCCAGCAGGAACGGTGGGATCTTCAGCGTCACCAGGACCCAGCCGAGCTGTGCGGTGTCGGCCCACCAGTACAGCGGGAAGAGGATCGCGCACTTGGCGAGCAGGATCAGGCCCCAGGCCCAGCTGGCCTTGGCGTACGCCTTCTTGCGGCCCGGGTTGCGGGTGCGCCAGGAGAGGTTCTCCCGGAAGACCGGGCCGAGCATCAGGCCGATCAGTGGCACGCCGGCGAGGGTGGTGACGATGTACGCCAGTGCCAGGCCCAGCGTGTAGAGCATCCCCGGCAGGTAGAAGTCCTTGGCGTTGCCGGTCATCATCGCGAAGACCACGCCGAAGGCGACGCCGAAGACCCCGCTGAAGGCGTGCTTGACGGTGTCCCGCATCGCCAGCCGGACCACGACCAGCACCAGCGAGACGGCCAGGGCGGCGATCGCGGACCAGTGCAGGTTCTTGTTGATCGTGAAGACGGTGACGAAGATGAGGCCGGGCACCACCGTCTCGACCATGCCCCGGACCCCGCCGAACGCCTCGAACAGCGCGGCCTCCGTCACCGCCCGGGCGTCGTCGTCGGCCGTCGTGCCTTCGGTCGGCTTGTCGAGTGACGTCACCGGCTACTCCCGTCCGAGGGGTCGCAGTTCGTACTTGGGGTTGAAGAGCACCCGGCGGCCCCGGCTCATCGAGATCCGGCCCGATGCGATCAGCTTGCGCCCCGGTTCTATACCGACGATGGAACGCCTGCCGAGCCACACCACGTCCAGGGCGGCGGAGCCGTCGAACAGCTCGGCCTCCAGGGCCGGGACTCCGGCACGCGGGCGCAGGGTGACCGTGCGCAAGGTACCAGTTACCGTGACGATCTGCCGGTCGTGGCAGTCGTCGATCCGCGTACAGCCCGCGGTCTCGGCGTCCTCCCGCAGTTCCTCGGACTCCAGGTCCTCCTGCGACGAGGAGAGCCGGTCGAGCATGCGCCGGAACCGGCCCGCCGGCTTTTCGGAACGAGGAACAGCACTCATATCCCTGAAGCGTACCGGGGGGTGCCGACAGCGACGTAACCGCTCACTTCTCGAAGCGGTAGCCCATGCCCGGCTCGGTGACGAAGTGCTTGGGGTGCGAGGGGTCGGCCTCCAGTTTCCTGCGCAGCTGGGCCATGTACACGCGCAGATAGTTCGTCTCGGTCCCGTACGACGGCCCCCACACCTCCTGCAGCAGCTGCTTCTGACTGACCAGGCGGCCGGTGTTGCGCACCAGCACCTCCAGCAGGTGCCATTCGGTCGGGGTGAGCCGTACGTCCTTGCCGGCCCGGTTGACCTTCTTGGCGGCCAGGTCGACGGTGAAGTCCTCGGTCTCCACCAGCACGTCGTCCTCGCCGCCGCCGACCGGTTCGGCGCGGCGGACGGCGGCGCGCAGCCGGGCCAGCAGCTCGTCCATGCCGAAGGGCTTGGTGACGTAGTCGTCGGCGCCCGCGTCCAGCGCCTGGACCTTCTCGTCGGAGGAGTGCCGGGCGGACAGCACCAGGATCGGCACGCGGGTCCAGCCGCGCAGGCCTCTGATCACCTCGACGCCGTCCATGTCGGGCAGGCCCAGGTCGAGGACGACCACGTCGGGGTGGCGGGAGGCGGCCAGGTCGAGGGCGCTGCGGCCGTCGGCGGCGGCGTCGACCTCGTACTTGCGTGCCTTGAGGTTGATCACGAGGGCGCGCACGATCTGCGGCTCGTCGTCGACCACCAGCACCCGCGTCATGTGGTTTGCCTTTCTGGTTCGGCGAGTCGTGCGGGGCCGCGAAGGCTCTCCGCGGCCCGCAGGGTGAGGACCATCGTCAGTCCGCCGCCGGGCGTGTCCTCGGCGTCGAGCGTGCCGCTCATGGCCTCGGCGAAGCCACGCGCCACCGCGAGACCGAGGCCGACGCCGGCTCCGCGCGGGGCGTCGCCGTGGCGCTGGAAGGGCTCGAAGATACGGTCCTTGGCCTCGTCCGGGACGCCCGGACCGCGGTCGACGACCCGGACCTCGACCCGGTCGGCCATGGCGCTGGCGGACACCAGGACCGGTTCGTCCGGTGGACTGTACTTCACGGCGTTCTCCACCAGGTTGGCCACCGCGCGCTCCAGCAGGCCGGGGTCGACGGCCACCATCGGCAGGGTCTCCGGTATGTCCAGGTCGACGCAGTCCTCGGGCACCCCGCCCAGCGCCATCGGCACCACCTCGTCGAGGTCGATCTCGCGGATCAGCGGAGTGACGGTGCCGGTCTGCAGGCGGGACATGTCCAGCAGGTTGCCCACGAGGTGGTCGAGCCGGTCGGCGCCCTCCTCGATGCCCTCGAGCAGCTCCGCGCGGTCCTCCTCGGACCACTCGACGTCCTCGGACCTGAGCGAGGAGACGGCCGCCTTGATCCCGGCGAGCGGGGTGCGCAGGTCGTGGCTGACGGCGGCGAGCAGCGCGGTGCGGATCCGGTTGCCCTCCGCGAGGGCGCGGGCCCGGTCGGCCTCCTCCTGCAGGCGCCGGCGCTCCAGGACCACGGCGGCCTGGGCGGCGAAGGCGGCGAGCACGCGGCGGTCGGAGGCGGGCAGCACCCGTCCGGTCAGCGCCAGCGCCATGTGGTCGCCGACGGGCACGTCCACGTCGGCGTCCTCGGGGCGGTCCAGGGGCGGGCCGGTGCCCACTCGGCCGGCGCACGTCCAGGGATCCACGTCGCTCAGCCGTTCCAGCAGCGCCACCGACTCCATGCCGAAGGTCTCGCGGACCCGCTCCAGGAGCGCCTCCAGGCTGGTCTCGCCGCGCAGCACGCTGCCCGCGAGGAAGGACAGTATCTCCGCCTCGGCACGCAGCCGGGCCGCCTGGTGGGTGCGGCGGGCGGCGAGGTCCACTACCGAGGCCACGGACACGGCGACCCCGAAGAAGATCGCGAGAGCGACGATGTTCTTGGGGTCGGCGATGGTGAGCCGGTGCAGGGGCGGTGTGTAGTAGTAGTTCAGCAGCAACGATCCGACGGCCGCCGAGGCGAGCGCCGGCAGCAGCCCGCCGAGCAGGGCCGCGGCCACCGTCAGGGCGAGGAACAGCAGCATGTCGTTGGCCAGGCCCAGGTCCACGGCGTTCAGCAGCAGCGCGAGGACCACGGGGCCGGCGACGGCGACGGTCCAGCCCCACACGATCCGGGCCCGGCCGAGCCGGGCGCCCCGGGCCACCGGCAGTCCGCGTCCCTTGGCGACCTGTGCGTGGGTGACGATGTGCACGTCGAGGTCGGGACCCGACTCACGGGCCACGGTGGCGCCGACGCCGGGCCCGAAGACGTACTGCCAGGTCTTGCGGCGTGAGGAGCCGAGCACGATCTGGGTGGCGTTGACCCCGCGGGCGAAGTCGAGCAGCGCGGCCGGTATGTCGTCGCCGACGACGTGGTGGAAGGTGCCGCCCAGGTCCTCCACGAGGGTGCGCTGGACGGCCAGTTCCTTGGGGGAGGCGGAGGTCAGTCCGTCGCTGCGGGCGATGTAGACGGCCATGACCTCCCCACCGGCGCCCTTCTCGGCCAGGCGGGCGGCCCGGCGGATCAGGGTGCGCCCCTCGGGGCCGCCGGTCAGGCCGACCACGATCCGCTCGCGCGAGCCCCAGATCCTGGAGACCTGGTGCTCGGCGCGGTAGCGCTGCAGGTACTCGTCGACGCGGTCGGCCACCCACAGCAGGGCCAGCTCGCGCAGCGCCGTGAGGTTGCCGGGCCGGAAGTAGTTGGACAGGGCCGCGTCGACCTTGTCCGGCTTGTAGATGTTGCCGTGCGCCATCCGGCGGCGCAGGGCCTCCGGTGACATGTCGACGAGCTCGATCTGGTCCGCCCGCCGCACCACCTCGTCCGGGACGGTCTCGCGCTGCCGTACACCCGTGATCGACTCCACCACGTCGCCGAGGGACTCCAGGTGCTGGATGTTGACCGTGGAGACGACGTCGATGCCGGCCGCGAGCAGTTCCTCCACGTCCTGCCAGCGCTTGGCGTTGCGGGAGCCGGGGATGTTGGTGTGGGCGAGTTCGTCCACCAGGGCGACGGCCGGGGCGCGGCGCAGTACGGCGTCGACGTCCATCTCGGGGAAGGTGCTCCCGCGGTACTCCAGTTCCTTGCGGGGCACCTGCTCCAGGCCGTGCAGCATCACCTCGGTGCGCGGGCGGTCGTAGTGCTCGACGAACGCGACGACGCAGTCGGTGCCACGCTCCGACCGCCGGTGCGCCTCGGACAGCATCGCGTACGTCTTGCCGACGCCCGGCGCCGCACCGAGGTAGATCCGAAGCTTGCCTCGCGCCATGGCCCCATTGTCTTCCCGTCGTGCGTGAGTACGCAGCGCCCGACCTTACGGCCGACGAGCACGGTCCAAGGGGCCCGTGCGGGGGCAGGAGACGGTCTTTGACACGACTCTGACGTCAGTGCGTCACGGCTCGTCAGTGCGTCACGGCTCGTCAGTGCGTCACGGCTCGACGATTCTCCCGTCGCGCAGCTCCAGGACCCGGTCGGCGAGGTCCAGCAGGGTCGCGTCGTGGGTGGCGACCAGCGCGGTGACTTCCTCGCTGCGGACGACGGCGCGCAGCAGCTCCATCACGGCGTGGCCGGTCTCCGCGTCCAGCTGGCCGGTCGGCTCGTCGGCTATGAGGAGCGCCGGCTCGTTCGCGAGGGCGCGGGCTATGGCCACGCGCTGCTGCTGGCCGCCGGAGAGCTCAGCGGGCCGCTGCCGGGCGTGGTCGGCGAGGCCGACCAGGGACAGCAACAGCTCGACGCGCTCCTCCCGCTCGCGCGGGTCGGCGCGGCGCAGCCGCAGCGGCACGCCGACGTTCTCCGCGGCCGTGAGGATCGGGATGAGCCCGAAGGACTGGAAGACGAACCCGATGTGGTCCCGGCGCAGGGCGAGCAGGCCGTCCTCGCCGAGCTCGGACAGATCCCGTCCGTCGACGTGGACCCGCCCCTCGTCCGGCTCGTCGAGCCCGCCGACGATGTTGAGCAGAGTGGTCTTGCCGGAGCCGGAGCGGCCCTTGAGGGCGACGAGTTCACCACGCGGCAGCTCCAAGGAGACCCCCCGCAGGGCGTGCACGGCGCCGGCTCCGTGCCCGTAGGACTTGTGGACGTTCTCGACGCGCACCATGGTCTCGGTGACGACCTGGCTCATCTGCCCTCCCCGCTGTGGTCCCCCGTGGACCGGGCGTCAGTATCACGGCCCCCGCCGGTCCCTTCAATCCCCCAACGGACGCGCGCCCGCGATGGTTCCGCTCCACGCGGGACCGCCTCCGGCGGCGCGGGCTCCGTTTCAGCCCTGGCGGAGCCTGGCTTTCCTGCGCCCCCCGCTTTCCCGCCGGCCCGCCCGTCTCGATGGCGGGAGGAGTCCCCTTCCCGGGGCTTCGTCCCAGGCCCCGGCGGGCTTTCGTCGGCGTGGGCGCGGAGACGGCGTGCCGGGGTCGGGTGGAGCCCTGGCGGAAGGCGGTACGCGCTGATGGCGGCCGTGCGCACCAAAGGGCCGCCTCCTTTGCGGGATGCGGCCCTTCCGGTCTGCGACGAGGTGACGGCGGCGGTCGACGCCCCTCCGACGGATCGTGCCGGAGTCGCGGAGCCCGGCACACCTCCACCCGGCCCCCACGCACAGGGACCTCAGCGCACAGAGCTCCTGACCTGACCGGCGGACCCCAAGCCCCTCCGACAGATCACACCGGAACCGCAGAGCCCGGCACACCTCCACCCGGCCCCCGCACGCAGGCACCCCGCACACGGCGTCTCCGACCCAGCCGACAGGCCCAAGCCCCTCCGACAGATCACACCAGGACCACAGAGCCCGGCACACCTCCACCCAGGCCCCCGCACGCAGGCACCCCGCACACGGCGTCTCCGACCCAGCCGACAGGCCCAAGCCCCTCCGACAGATCACACCAGGACCACAGAGCCCGGCACACCTCCACCCAGGCCCCGCGCGCGCAGAGGCCCCTGCCCCCGCTCACCTGGGCCGACAGGCCCCGTGGCCTGGAGCCCTGCCCGACCCGGCCGGCAGGCCCTAGCGGACCTCGGTGATCTCCGGGCCGCGCTGGAGCTGGCCCAGCCCGCCGGCGAAGCGGGACTGGCCGTCGTCCTGCTGGACGCCCTCGGGCACCATCTGCGCGTCGTTCGGCAGCTTCAGGACGATCGGGTCACGGGGTGCCATCGGGCCCTCGCCACGGACCACGACCGTGTCCCGGAAGATCTGCTCGAGCAGCCCGGCCGCCTGCGGCTGCACCGCGCCCTGACCGGAGATCACCCCGCGCAGGAACCAGCGGGCACCGTCCACACCGACGAACCGCACGACCTGGAAGCCGCCCGTGCCGTCCGGCAGCTGCACCGGAACCTGGGCGCGCAGCTCCCAGCCCAGCGGCCCCTCGACCTCGTCGACGATGCCGCCCTGCTGGGTGATGCCGGCGGCGATCTCCTCGCGCACCTCGGCCCAGATGCCCTCGCGCTTGGGCGCGGCGAAGGCCTGCAGCTGGATGGCGCTGTCCCGCAGGACGACGGTCGCCGCGACGATCGCGTCGCCCGCGACCTCCACCCGCAGCTCCATGCCGTCGACGCCCGGTACGAACAGGCCGCCCAGGTCCACGCGGCCCTCGGCCGGGTCGCGCACCTCGGAGCTGTCCCAGGGCCCGTCGGGCCGCGGTGCGGGCTCGAGCCTCACCCGCTCGCGCTCGCCCTCGTCGTCCGCCTCGGTGTCGACGTTGTCGACGACCTGCTCGGCCTCGCCGGCCGCGTCCTCGGCGGCACCCTTCTTCTTGCGACGTCCGAACACGTCACTGTCCTTCCCGGTCGGATACGACCGAAGCGTATCGATTCCCACCCGCCGGGCCGCCTGCGGCGGCCCGACCGTTCGTGCCGCTCGCGTCGTCCACGGCGGCGTGGCCACCCGTGGACCCGAAGCCCCCCTCGGCCCGTGCCGAGCCGGGAAGTTCCGCCACCTCCTGGAAGCGGACCCTCTCGACCTGCTGGACGACCAGTTGGGCAATCCGGTCGAAGCGCTCGAACCGCACGGGCTCGCGCGGATCGAGATTCACCACGATCACCTTGATCTCCCCACGGTACCCGGCATCAACCGTCCCCGGGGCATTCACGAGGGCGACACCGAGGCGGGCCGCGAGGCCTGAGCGCGGATGCACGAACGCCGCGTACCCCTCGGGCAGGGCGACAGACACACCCGTGGGCAGCACGGCCCGTTCCCCCGGCGCCAGTTCGCACTCCACGGTGGTGCGCAGATCGGCGCCGGCGTCGCCCGGATGCGCGTACGCCGGAAGCGGTACGTCGGGGTCGACGCGCCGGATCAGCACGTTCAGCGGCTCACCGCTCACGGGTTCACCTCGAAGGCACGGGCGCGCCGGACCTGGTCCGGGTCGTTCATGGCGGCCTGGATCTCCTCCTCGCGGCCGTGCTCCACGAAGTGGTCCACCTTGACCTCGACGAAGAGGGCGTCGGCGCGCACGGCGACCGGTCCGTCGGGGCCGCCGACGCGTCCGGTGGCCCTGGAGTAGATCTTCCGGCCGGCCACCGCGGTGACCTCGGCCTCCAGGTACAGGGTCGTGCCGACCGGCACCGGCCGCACGAAGTCGGTCTCCAGCCGCCCGGTCACGGCGATCGTGCGCAGCAGCCAGTTCAGCGAGCCGAGGGTCTCGTCGAGAGCGGTCGTGAGGACGCCGCCGTGCGCGAGGCCGGGCGCGCCCTGATGGGCGGGCTGCGCGGTGAACTCGGCGGTGATGCGGACGCCGTCCCCGGCCCGCGCCTGCAGGTGCAGCCCGTGCGGCTGCTCACCGCCGCACCCGAAACACTCTCCGTAGTGCGCGCCGAGGAGTTCACCGGGCGCGGGGGCATCGGGGTGCCGTACGGGTTTCACGGCGTCGGTGGGGGGCTGAAGAGCTGCGGAACTACCACTCACAGGCGCAGACCTTACCCGCGCGTCGGCGCCGACCGGACACCGTGCCAAGCTTGGTGCATGCAGCTCTCCGCGCAGCCGTACGAAGAACGTCTCACCGCGCCCCGTTCCTGGTGGCTGATCAGCCTGCTGATCGGTGTCTCGGTCGCCCTGGTCCTGCTTCCCTTCGGCACCCTGCCGATGCTGGCCGGCCTGGTCGGCGGCACGGCGGCGACGGCGGTCGTGGTGAGCTCCTACGGCTCGGTGCGCATCCGGGTCGTGGGCGGCCTGCTGGTCGCGGGCGAGGCGAAGATCCCGGTCACGGCGCTGGGCGAGGCTCATGTGCTGGACGCGGAGGAGGCGCGCGCCTGGCGCACCTACAAGGCGGACACCTGGGCCTTCCTGCTGCTGCGCGCCTACATTCCAGGGGCGCTGCGGGTGGAGGTCACCGACCCGGAGGACCCGACTCCGTACCTGTACCTGTCGACGCGGGAGCCGGAGCGGCTGGCCGAGGCGCTGCGGGCGGCGCGGGCGGCCGCGGCGCCGGAGGCCGCGTAACGCTCGTACGGGGTGGTGCGGGACGGGTGCTCCGGGGCGTGCGTCAGCGCCCGGGTTCGGGCCCGGCTTCCCCGGAGTCGTCAGGGCCGTCCTGGATCGCCAGCGGGTTCTCGGGCCTGTCCAGGGGCGGCAGCGTGAGCAGCTCGTCCCAGGGAACCTGGATCTTGCGCAGGTCGGCGCGGATGCGGGCCGCGAGCTTCCGGGTGTCGCGCCGGTTCATGACGGCGCCGACGGCGGCGCCCACCATGAACGGCGTCAGCTTCGGCAGGCCCCGGGCCGTGCGCTTCATGACCTGCCGGCGCAGCCGGCGCCTCATCTTGCCGCCGAGGGCCATGTCGATCGTCGACAGCCTGCGCACGTCGATGCTGCGCTCCTGCGACCAGGAGGACAGAAACACGGTGCTGCGGCCCTTCAGGTTTCCGGGGGGCCGCACCCCGTACACCTCGTGGAGCTCGGCGATCAGCTTGAGCTCGATCGCCGCGACCCCGGTGATCTCCGCGGCCAGCTCGGTCGGCATCGCGGGCGGCACCGGCAGCATGGCCGCTGCCCCGAGGCCCGCTCCGACCGTGGAGGTGGCGGCCGCGGCACCCGCCACCAGCTTGTCCGCGAGCTGTTCGGGCCCGAGGCCCGGGAACTGCCGACGGAGCGTGGCGAGGTCCCGTACGGGAATCCGCGGGGCTGTGTCGATGATCCGGTCGGTGAGGTACGAGAGGGCCGCCCTGGCACGGCTTCCGCTCTCGCGGACGCCGTTCCTGGCGGCTTCCCCGACCCTGCTCCGGATCACCGCGGTCCGGCGGGCGACGGGCGCGGGGCTTCCCGCCGGGACGGCGGGGTCACCGCGCCCGGAGACGGGAGCGAGCGAGGCCGATCCCGCCGCTCCGGTCGTGTCGGATGCACGGGATGGGCCTCGCTCGTCGTCACGCGCGCCGTGGGGGCCGTCGGACGGCCCCGGGTCCGCTTTCCCGTAGGAGAAGCGGCGCTTCCAAGGAGGGGTCGAGCCAGTCACGGCCGACCCTGCCTCAGTCGCAGTCGCGGCAGATCGGCTGGCCGTTCTTCTCCCGGGCCAGCTGGCTGCGGTGGTGCACCAGGAAGCAGCTCATGCATGTGAACTCGTCCTGCTGCTTGGGCAGCACCCGGACGGCCAGTTCCTCATTGGAGAGGTCGGCGCCGGGCAGCTCCAGCCCCTCCGCGGCCTCGAACTCGTCGACGTCCACGGAGGAGGCCGACTTGTCGTTCCTCCTGGCCTTCAGCTCTTCCAAACTGTCCGAGTCGACGTCGTCGTCGGTCTTGCGTGGGGTGTCGTAATCGGTTGCCATGTCGCTCTCCCCCTCTGGGTGTCTGCGGTGTCTCCAGCGCACGTAACGCGTGAGAGGCCGGACTTGTGCCCGACCCGAGGCGGAGATTTTGCCTCACATCAAGGTCTGTTACTCAATCGACACCCAACCGCACTCCTCAAGAGTGATCGGCTTGGATGGCGATCGGGACCGTACACGGTCCGGATCTCGCATTTCAAAGCGGTCTCACCGTGTACTTCCCGTGATCGGGACCCCTGAAAACCCGGATTTTCCCGGCTTTTCGACGGCTTTTATGATCACGGAGAGTGGATGGCCGGAAAACCGCCCATGTGATCGATCACACACGAGGAAGCCGGGAACGGACCCCGGGAATTCCGCGCAAAGCGAACATCCCCGTGTGTCGGCGCCATGATCTCAGATCGGCAACGTAACCCGCATCACGAGCCCACCCCCCTCCCGCGGCCGAGCCGAGATGTGCCCGCCGTGCGCCCTCGCCACGGAGCGGGCGATGGACAGACCCAGGCCGACGCCCTTGTCGCTGCCCGTGCGCTCGGTGCGCAGCCGCCTGAAGGGCTCGAAGAGGTTGTCGATCTCGTACGCCGGGACCACCGGCCCGGTGTTCGTGACCACCAGCACCGCCTGCCCGTGCTGGACGTCGGTGGTCACCTCCACCCAGCCGTCTTCGGCGACGTTGTACCGCACCGCGTTCTGCACCAGGTTCAGCGCGATCCGCTCCAGCAGTACGCCGTTGCCCTGCACGACCGCCGACTTGCGCTCGCCGCGGATCTTGACGCCCTTCGCCTCGGCTTCGGCGTGCACCTGGTCGACGGCCTGGGAGGCCACCTCGGCGAGGTCCACCGGCTTGCGCTCGACTATCTGGTTGTCGCTGCGGGCGAGCAGCAGCAGACCCTCCACCAGTTGCTCACTGCGCTCATTGGTGGCCAGCAGGGTCTTGCCGAGCTGCTGCAGCTCCACGGGCGCGTGCGGATCGGACAGCTGTACCTCCAGGAGCGTGCGGTTGATCGCGAGCGGTGTGCGCAGCTCATGGGAGGCGTTGCCGACGAAGCGCTGCTGGGCGGTGAAGGCCCGCTGCAGCCGCTCCAGCATGTCGTCGAAGGTGTCCGCGAGCTCCTTCAGCTCGTCGTCCGGGCCGTCCAGCTCGATCCGCCGGGACAGGTCCGAGCCGGCCACCGCGCGGGCGGTGCGGGTGATCCGGCCGAGCGGTGCCAGCACCCGGCCGGCCATCGCGTAGCCGAAGGCGAAGGCGATCACGGCGAGGCCGAGCAGCGCCAGCAGCGAGCGGCTGAGCAGGTCGTCCAGGGCGTGCTGACGCTGCTGGTTCACGCAGTCGTACATCGCGTGGTTGAGCTGCGCCGCGGTGGTCTGGCTCGGGAAGTTGCAGCTCTCGCTGGTGACCTGGCCCGAGAGGATCTTGAACGGCAGCTCGCTGCCCACGTTCAGCGCGTTCGCCGCGAGGAGGTAGATGATCGACAGCAGCAGGATGCCGGCGATCAGGAACATCCCGCCGTACAGCAGCGTCAGTCGTATCCGGATGGTCGGGCGCAGCCACGGGAAGGGCGGCTCCGGCCTCCTGGGGTCCCAGGTGGGTTTCGGGGGCGCCTGGGGCGGCGCCGGGGTCGCGGCCACGGCGGATCAGATCCGGTAGCCGGAGCCGGGCACGGTGACGATCACCGGGGGCTCGCCGAGCTTGCGCCGCAGCGTCATCACCGTGACGCGCACGACGTTGGTGAACGGGTCGGTGTTCTCGTCCCAGGCCTTCTCCAGCAGTTGCTCCGCGGACACCACCGCGCCCTCGCTGCGCATGAGCACCTCCAGGACGGCGAACTCCTTCGGCGCGAGCTGGACCTCCTTGCCCTCGCGGAAGACCTCGCGGCGGTTCGGGTCGAGCTTGATCCCCGCGCGCTCCAGGACGGGCGGCAGGGGCACGCTGGTACGCCGGCCCAGGGCACGCACGCGTGCCGTCAGCTCGCTGAACGCGAACGGCTTGGGCAGATAGTCGTCGGCGCCGATCTCCAGGCCCTCCACACGGTCGCTGACGTCGCCGGACGCGGTCAGCATCAGCACGCGCGTGGGCATGCCGAGCTCGACGATCTTGCGGCAGACGTCGTCGCCGTGCACCAGGGGGAGGTCGCGGTCGAGGACGACCACGTCGTAGTCGTTGACGCCGATGCGCTCCAGGGCGGCCGCACCGTCGTACACGACGTCGACGGCCATGGCCTCCCGGCGCAGTCCGGTGGCCACCGCATCGGCGAGCAGTTGCTCGTCCTCGACGACGAGTACGCGCACGTCGCTTGTCCTTCCTGTGTCCGCCCGCGCAGCGCCGCTCGGGCACACGCGGGCAGGGGTGTCTTCATGGGTGTGTACTTCCATCCTGCCCTTTTCGGCCTAAGTCGGCTGTAAGCCGGGGAAGCGGCCGCCGTGGAGGAGGTGACGGACGGATGAAGGGTGCGGGAACGCCGAATTTTCTCGCCGGGTCGAGGTTTCCGCGGGAGGGAGCCGGGGGAGGACGGCTTTACACCCCGCGATCACGCTCTGCATGTGCCGCACCACCATGCGGTACTCCGCGCTCCGCTTCCGCAGAGTGGGTGTGGGTGTCCGGCACCGACGCCGTCCGGCAGGGCAGCGCCGGGCACCTGCTGAGACGTGATCGCCCCTTCCGAACGGCACACCCCCGTGCCACCGACCCACGACCCAGGACGAGGGGGCGCAGCATGGACGCATTCACCGCAGGACTTCTGCAGCGCATAAAGGCGACCGAGTCCGACCTGACGCGGGCTCGTGACGAGGGCGACGACTTCCTCGTCGAGGTGGAGCTGGGCGAACTCGACGACCTGCGCCGCCTCGCCGCCGAACACGGTGTGGAGGTCGGCGTGTCCGGCGTCTGATCAGCCTGTATGCGAGTGGGCCCCGGCGAATCCAGCGCCGGGGCCCTACTCGTTTTTGGGCTTGTTCGCCTGTGGGCGCTTGTAGTGGGCCGCGTGTTTGACGGCTCGGTCGCCTACGGGCGCTGTAAGCCGGTGTCGAGGGCCCGATCGTGCTCAGCGCTTCGCGCCTCCGCGCGTTCGGGCCCTCGACACCGGCGCGCCCTTCGGCTCCCTCACGGCCGGCGCGTGGGGACAGTTGGGGTGGGTGGGCCCGCAACCTTGGTTGAAGTTCTTTTCGCGACCCTGGTTCAGATGCTTGCTGTGCTGTTAGTCGTGCCAGGCTCCGAACTCGTCCAGGAGCCGTTGAAGGGGCTCGAAGACGCCCGGAGTCGCCGCTACCGTCAGGTCGCCCGAGGGGGGCTCTCCTGGGCGGCCGCCCGTCACGGCGCCCGCCTCTCCGGCGATCAGGACGCCCGCGGCGAAGTCCCAGGCGTTCAGGCCGCGCTCGTAGTAGCCGTCGAGGCGGCCGACCGCCAGGTCGCAGAGGTCCATCGCGGCCGAGCCGCTGCGCCGGATGTCGCGCAGTCGCGGGATCAGGCGGCGGGCGACGTCGGCCTGGTGGGTGCGGACCTCGGTGACGTAGTTGAAGCCGGTGGCGACCAGAGCCTGGTCCAGGGGCGGAGCGGGGCGGCAGGTGAGCTTGCGTTCGCCGGCCCAGCTGCCGGTGGCCCAGGCGCCGCGGCCGCGTACGGCGTGGAAGGTCTCGCCGCGCATCGGGGCGGCCACGACGCCCACGACGACCTCGCCGTCCTGTTCGGCCGCGATGGACACGGCCCAGGTGGGCAGGCCGTAGAGGTAGTTCACCGTGCCGTCGAGCGGGTCGATCACCCAGCGGACGCCGCTCGTGCCCTCCGTGGCGGCGCCCTCCTCGCCGAGGAAGCCGTCCTCCGGGCGCCGGTCGGCGATCAGGCCGGTGATCAGCTTCTCGGCGGCGATGTCCATCTCGGTGACGACATCGATCGGGCTGGACTTCGTGGCGGCCACCACGAGGTCGGCGGGGCGGCCGTCCCGGAGCAGGTCTCCGGCGCGTGCGGCGGTCTGGAGGGCGAGCTGCAGCAGTTCCGTGTGCTGGGCGTCGGTCACAGGGCTCCTCACGCGTAGGGACTGTCGGCGCCCGCGGCGGCGGGGCGGGGTTCGCGAGCCGGGCAGCAGCCCGCCGGGCAGAGGTTGTGGCTCGGGCCCAGGGCGCCGAGGGCGCACGGCGTGACCCGCTGCCCGCGTTCGGTGGCGGCGCGCTCCACAATCAGGTCGCGGATGGCGGCGGCGAAGCGCGGGTCGGCGCCGACGGTGGCCGAGCGGCGCACCGGCAGGCCCAGCTCGCCGGCCTTGGCCTCGGCCTCGGTGTCGAGGTCGTAGATGACCTCCATGTGGTCGGAGACGAAGCCGATGGGCGCCATGACGACCGCCGGGACACCGGCCGCGTGCCGCTCCTCGAGGTGGTCGCAGATGTCGGGCTCCAGCCACGGGATGTGCGGGGCGCCGGAGCGGGACTGGTAGACGAGCTGCCAGGGGTGGTCGACGCCGGTGCGCTCGCGGACGGCGTCGGCGATCAGCCGGGACACGTCCAGGTGCTGACGGACGTACGCCCCGCCGTCACCGTGCTCCTCCACGCGGCCGGAGGTGTCGGCGGCCGAGGTCGGGATCGAGTGGGTGCAGAAGGCGATGTGCGCGCCGTCGCGGACGTCCTCGGGGAGGTCGGCGAGGGACTCGATCACGCCGTCGATCATGGGCTCGAGGAAGCCGGGGTGGTTGAAGTAGTGCCGCAGCTTGTCGACCCTCGGCAGGTCCAGGCCCTCGGCCTGCAGGGCGGCGAGCGAGCCCGCGAGGTTCTCGCGGTACTGGCGGCAGCCGGAGTAGGAGGCGTAGGCGCTGGTGGCGAGGACCAGGATGCGGCGGTGGCCGTCGCGGACCATGTCCCGCAGGGTGTCGGTGAGGTAGGGCGCCCAGTTGCGGTTGCCCCAGTAGACCGGCAGGTTCAGGCCGTGGTCGGCGAAGTCCTTGCGGAGGGCGGCCAGCAGGGCCCGGTTCTGGTCGTTGATGGGGCTGACCCCGCCGAACAGGAAGTAGTGCTCGCCGACCTCCTTCAGGCGCTCGGTGGGAATGCCGCGCCCGCGCGTCACGTTCTCCAGGAACGGGATCACGTCGTCCGGTCCCTCGGGACCGCCGAACGAGAGCAGGAGCAGGGCGTCGTACGGGGTGGGATCGAGCAGGTCAGGCATGTCTCGATCCTCCCACAGGGCACTTGTAAGCTGTGTCAGCTCTCTTCGTGCCTTACCGGATCCCCGGAGACCCCGTGCCCAGCCCGTACCGTGCTCTCTTCGCCGCCCCCGGTTCCAAGGGTTTCTCCGCCGCGGGGTTCGTCGGCCGGATGCCCCTGTCGATGATGGGCATCGGCGTGGTGACGATGATCTCCCAGCTCACCGGGCGCTACGGTCTCGCGGGCGCGCTGTCGGCCACCATCGCGCTGGCCGCCGCCGTCATCGGGCCCCAGATATCCCGGCTGGTCGACCAGTACGGGCAGCGCCGGGTGCTGCGGCCCGCGACGCTCGTCTCGCTGGCCGCCGCGGCGGGGCTGCTGCTCGCCGCGTCCTTCCGGTGGCCGGACTGGGTGCTGTTCGTGTGCGCCGCCGGGATCGGCTCGGTGCCGAGTGTGGGCGCGATGGTCCGTGCGCGCTGGGCGGCCCTGTACCGGGGGACCCCGCAGCTCCATACCGCTTACTCGTTCGAGTCGGTGGTCGACGAGGTCTGCTTCATCTTCGGACCGATCGTCTCCATCGGACTGTCGACGGCCTGGTTCCCGGAGGCGGGGCCGCTGCTGGCGGCCTGCTTCCTGGCGGTGGGGGTGTTCTGGCTGACCGCGCAGCGCGCCACCGAGCCCGAGCCGCACCCGCGCGAGCAGCGCGGCGGTAATTCGGCCCTGCGGACGCGTGGGCTGCAGGTGCTGGTGTCCACGTTCGTCGCGACCGGAGCGATCTTCGGGGCGGTGGACGTGGTCACGGTGGCCTTCGCCGACGAGCGGGGCCACAAGGCCGCCGCGAGTGTCGTGCTCGCCGTGTACGCGGCGGGGTCCTGCACGGCGGGGGCCGTGTTCGGGCTGCTGCGCTTCGCGGGGCCGCCCGCCCGCCGCTGGCTACTGGGCGTATGTGCGATGGCCGTGAGTATGATCCCCCTCCTACTGGTCGGGAACCTGCCGTTTCTGGCCGTGGCGCTGTTCGTTGCGGGCCTGTCCGTCGCTCCCACGATGATCACGACGATGGCCCTCGTCGAAGAGCACGTACCACGCGCGCAGCTGACCGAGGGCATGACCTGGGTGAGCACCGGGCTGGCGGTCGGGGTGGCGCTCGGCGCCTCGGTGGCCGGCTGGGTGATCGACGCGGCCGGTGCGCGGGCCGGGTACGGGGTTCCGGCGGTGTCCGGGGCCGTCGCGGTCGCGGTCGGTTTCCTCGGGTACCGCCGGCTCAGCAGGCCGGCTCCGGGTCGGGGAGGCTCCGTTGAGCAGCACAACGAGCACGAAGAACGGCACATGGCGTAACTGGGGCGGCAACGTCGGTGCCCGCCCCGCGCGCGAGGTCACGCCGGCCTCCGTGGAGGAGCTGGCGGCGGCCGTACGGAGGGCCGCCGAGGACGACCTGAGGGTGAAGGCCGTCGGCGCCGGTCACTCGTTCACGTCCATCGCGGCGACGGACGGCGTCATGATCCGTCCGGACCTGCTGACCGGCATACGCGGGATCGACCGTGACGCCATGACGGTCACCGTGGAAGCCGGTACTCCGCTCAAGAGACTCAATGTCGCTCTCGCGCGCGAGGGCCTGTCGCTCACCAACATGGGCGACATCATGGAGCAGACGGTGTCCGGGGCGACCAGCACCGGCACCCACGGCACGGGGCGCGAGTCGGCCTCGATCGCCGCCCAGATCAAGGGTCTGGAGCTGGTCACGGCGGACGGCTCGGTGCTCACCTGCTCGGAGAAGGAGCATCCGGAGGTCTTCGCGGCCGCGCGCATCGGACTGGGCGCCCTCGGGATCGTCACGGCGATCACCTTCGCGGTGGAGCCCGCCTTCCTGCTCACCGCGCGCGAGGAGCCGATGGCGTTCGAGCGGGTGCTCGCGGAGTTCGACCAGCTCTGGGCGGAGAACGAGCACTTCGAGTTCTACTGGTTCCCGCACACCGGCAACACCAACACCAAGCGGAACAATCGCAGCGCCGGACCGGAGAGGCCGGTCGGGCGGCTGTCCGGCTGGTTCGAGGACGAGTTCCTCTCCAACGGCGTCTTCCAGGTGGCCAACTGGGTGGGCCGCGCGGTGCCCGCCACCATCCCGTCGATCGCCGGGATCTCCAGCCGGGCGCTGTCCGCGCGGACCTACACCGACATCCCCTACAAGGTCTTCACCTCCCCGCGCCGGGTGCGCTTCGTGGAGATGGAGTACGCCGTCCCGCGCGCGGCCCTGGTGGACACGCTGCGCGAGCTGAGGGCGATGGTCGACCGCTCCGGTCTGAGGGTGAGCTTCCCGGTGGAGGTGCGCACCGCGCCGGCCGACGACATCACCCTGTCCACGGCCTCGGGCCGCGACAGCGCGTACGTGGCGGTCCACATGTTCCGGGGCACCCCCTACCAGCGGTACTTCACCGCCGCCGAGCGCATCTTCACCGCGCACGAGGGCCGGCCGCACTGGGGGAAGATCCACACGCGGGACGCCGACTACTTCGCCGGGGTCTATCCGCGCTTCGCCGAGTTCACGGCGCTGCGGGACCGGCTGGATCCCCGGCGTCGGTTCCGGAACGACTACTTGCGGCGGGTGCTGGGGGCGTAGGGGTCGCGCCGGGCGGCGGGGTGATGGCGGCGTCGGTGCCGGCCGGGCTGTCCGCTCCGGTGCTCCCGGTGCCCGTACTTCCCGTGTTCCCCGTGGGTGTCGGCGTCGGGCTCACCTCCGTACCGCTGTCCGTGTGGCCGGAGCCGGCACCGTCCTGCGGTGTCCCTCCGTCGGTCCCGGTCCAAGGAGTCCGTGTCGGAGAGGACTTGGGCGCCGGGTCGCCCGACTCCTCCGCGGAAGGGGTGCGGTGGCCGGTCACGGCCTCGCCGACCGTCGTTCCCCTGCCACCGCTGAAGGTGCTGCCCGACACCAGTTCGTACGCGGTGATGCCGGCCAGGGTGACCCCGAAGACGAGAGCGGCCGCGAGCACGGGCCGCTTCCAGCTCTTGACGCGGGCGCGGTAGACGGTCCCCTCGGTGAACTCGCCGAGCGGCGGCGGGGTCCGCCCGGCGGGGACGGACGCGGCAACCGGCCTGGCGGCGGTGGCCTTCTCGCGCAACTGCTCGCCGGTGCGCCGGAAGAAGTGCTGGAAGACCGGGCCGCCGCAGGTGGCGATGACACTGACGACACCGGCCCCGAGGATCGTGCCGTAGACGCCGAAGGAGGAGGCGAGCTTCGCGGCCAACACCGCCGCGACGGCGCTGCCCGCGACTTGAGGGACGGTCAGTTCGATCCGCCCCTTGTTCACCCGCTCCCCCGCGTTCACCTCCTCCCCCGCACTCGGCACGCCTCCACCGTCGGGCCTTTCACGCATTCCCGTACCTTGCCTCCCTCTGCCGTACATGGCCGTATCTTTCGTACCTGATCGGCCGACTGCACGAGAAAGGGACGTACGGACGAAACCGTTAGTTCCGTTTCCGGCGATTACGTGAAGTACGCCACGTTCATGATCGAAAAAATTGGTCAGGGGCGGTCAAGTCCCGTCCGTTGCCAGAAGTTGGGCGGCGCGCCCATCCACGCACATGGTCCGAATGGAGTACCGTTGTGAGCCCTGGGCCCGGCCTTCCTTCGGGGTGTCCGCGGCCTTGCTGGACCGCCGGGAGGGGCTGGTTGCACAGGGTGACGGAGTTGGTCACTTAGCGTTGCCAACAGGTAACCGTGCCATAACGGCGAGCCAGGGCCCATGCCCGACACGCCGGGCAACTCGGCAAGGTTGTGGCAGGCTGCACCCGGGCAGGCCACACTCGACTAGCGGAAGCAGCGACGCACGTGACGTCGGCAGGCACCACCCGGGAGGTCCCCATGCCCGAACTGCGTGTCGTGGCCGTCTCCAATGACGGCACACGGCTGGTGCTGAAGGCTGCGGACAGCACGGAGTACACGCTTCCGATCGACGAACGGCTCCGCGCCGCCGTGCGCGGCGACCGTCCCCGCCTCGGCCAGATCGAGATCGAGGTGGAGAGCCATCTCCGCCCCCGCGACATCCAGGCACGGATACGAGCCGGTGCGTCCGCGGAAGAGGTCGCCCAGCTCGCCGGCATCCCCGTCGACCGGGTACGGCGCTTCGAGGGCCCCGTGCTCGCCGAGCGCGCCTTCATGGCCGAGCGGGCCCGCAAGACCCCGGTCCGCCGCCCCGGCGAGAACTCCGGACCGCTGCTCGGCGAGGCCGTCCAGGAGCGGCTGTTGCTGCGCGGCGCCGAGAAGGACACCGTCCAGTGGGACTCCTGGCGGCGCGACGACGGCACGTGGGAAGTGCTGCTGGTCTACCGGGTCGCGGGCGAACCGCACTCGGCGAGCTGGACGTACGACCCGCCGCGCCGCCTGGTGCAGGCCGTCGACGACGAGGCACGTGCCCTGATCGGCGAGTCCGACGACCTCGGCGCGCCGGAGCCCACCTTTCCGTTCGTGCCGCGCATCGCGCGTCTGCCGCGCGAGCGCTCCTTCGACCGGGAGCGGGACCGGGACCGTCCGGTGCTGCCCGCGCAGGCCCCCGAGCCGGCCGAGGAGAGCACGGGCGAGCGCGACTCGCTGACCAGCCTGCTGGAGGCGGTGCCGAGCTTCCGCGGCGACCTGGTGGTGCCCGAGCGGGCGCCGGAGCCCCTGGAGGAGCCCGCACAGGAAGCGGCGGCGGAGGAGCCCCCGGCTCCCGCGGCCTCCGCCGGGTCGGCCTACGCGGACGTCCTCATGCCGCGCTCCGTCAGCAGCCACCGCGACCGCCTGATCGGCGCCACCGACCGCCAGGCGGAGGCGGACGGCGTCCGCCCCGGCCGCCGGGCCGCGGTTCCGAGCTGGGACGAGATCGTGTTCGGCACGCGCCGCAAGAAGCAGGAGTAGCAGGGCCGGAGGAGGAGGGCCGCGCCTGTGGGGTGCGGCCCTCCTCCCGTGCGCGGATGTCAGCGGGCGGCCGGCGGCAGGTCACTGCGGATCCGGGCCCACCGCGACGGGCCGGGACGGGTCCGACGACCACTCCGACCAGGAGCCGACGTACAGCGCCGCCGGGATTCCCGCGACGGCCAGTGCCAGCACCTCGTGGGCCGCGGAGACGCCCGATCCGCAGTAGACGCCGACGTCCCTGCCGTCGGTCGCTCCCAGCGCCTTGAACCGGGCCGCGAGTTCCTCGGCGGGCAGGAAGCGCCCGTCCGGACCGGTGTTCTCGGTCGTGGGTGCGGACACCGCGCCCGGGATGTGTCCGCCCACCCGGTCGATGGGCTCCACCTCCCCCCGGTACCGCTCCCCCGCGCGCGCGTCGAACAGCACTCCGGAGCGCGCCAACGCCGCGGCCCGGTCGGCGTCGAGGAGCGGCAGCGCGCCCGGCGCCGGCGAGAAGTCGCCCTCGGCCGGCTCGGGCACGGCGGTCTGAAGGGGTTCCTCCCAGGCCGCCAGGCCCCCGTCCAGGACCCGTACGTCGGGGTGCCCGGTCCAGCGCAGCAGCCACCAGGCGCGGGCCGCCGCCCAGCCCTGCCCGCCGTCGTAGACGACGACCGGCCGGTCCGCGGACACCCCGGCGCGGCGCATCGCGGCGCCGAAGACCTCGAGGTCGGGCAGCGGATGGCGGCCGTTCCCACCCGGCGCCGAGGCCAGTTCGCGGTCCAGGTCGACGAAGACGGCGCCGGGGACGTGCCCGGCCTCGTACGCGGCGCGACCGTCGAAGGGCGGCTCGCCGGCCGCCCTGGCCACGCTGAGCTGCCAGCGCACGTCGAGCAGCACCGGCGGGTGTGTTCCTGCCAGGGCACTCGCGAGATCGGATGCGGAGATGATGGCGTTCATGGTCACCATCCTTGCGCACGGGGTGGCCGCATCGTCCGAGTCCGGCTACTCTGCCCGCCGGACAGGTTCGATCACGAGGCGTACGGGACCGTACACACGCTGTACAGCCGATCGACATTCGTCGGCAAGCGCACGGAAACGGGCAGGACACCGCCTTCGGGGACGCGCTTTTGGACGGGGCGGGATCGAGGCGGCCGCCGCGAGGGGCCGGGAGATGGATGACGATGACCAAGGCACCGGAGCCGACCGGCCCGAACGGCCGGGCACACACTCGGTACACGCCCGGCACACCGTGCTGGGTCAGCCTGATGGTCCACGACATGGCCGCCACCCAGGCCTTCTACGCAGAGCTCTTCGGCTGGGAGTTCCAGCCGGGCCCCCGCCGGTCGGGCCCCTACGTACGGGCTCTGCTGGACGGACACGAGGTGGCGGGCATCGGGCAACTGCCGCCCGACCGGCACCTGCCCGTCGCCTGGACGCCGTATCTCGCCTCGGACGACGTGGATCTGACAGCTGAAACGGTACGCCTGTGCTGCGGCACGATCGGGGTGGGTCCGCTGGACGCCGACGACTCCGGGCGCCTGGCGATCGGCTCCGATCCGTCGGGCGCGGTGTTCGGCGTCCGGCAGGCCGCCGCACACCTGGGCACCGGTGTCGCCGGTGTACCCGGCACCCCGGTATGGAATGAGCTGGTGACCTTCGAGACCGGGAATGTCGTCAAGTTCTACGGAGCGCTGTTCGGTTACGAGGAGAAGGCGGCGGCGTCCGACGGCTTCGACTACGTGACCCTGCACCTGGACGGGCGCCCGGTCGCCGGGGTGCACGGTGCGGGTCGCGCCCTGCCCCGCGACCGGGGTCCGCACTGGCTGACGTACTTCCAGGTCGCCGACGTGGACGGCGCACTCGAACAGCTCGCCGCTCTCGGCGGCCGGGTACTCGCTCCGGCGCGGGACTCGCCCCACGGCCGGGTGGCCACGGTGACCGATCCGGAGGGCGCTGGGTTCGCGCTGGTCCAGGACCCGCGGTGACTCCGGCGGCCCGCGTTGACAGCGACTGTCGCCCAGGAGGGTGATACCGGCAGGACCTCCGGTGACGGCGCTGCGGCGCGGGCCTTGACGGCCGGCATGCGACGGCGGTGCAGCATCAGGCAATCCTGCCCTCTGAGACAGACCGGTGGGCGTCCGCTGCTGGACATGACGTCCGATATCCGCCGGCGTGGAACGCGCGGACCCAGGAGTCTGGGTCCGTGACTGTGACATCGACCGCGGCATTCCGTATCCATGCACTTCCCGCTGAGGCACTGGACAACGTGCGGGCGAGTGGAGTCGACGCCTTGGGCAATCGCGCCGAGCGCATCACCGCCGAGGGAGGCGAGCCCCTCCGATGCTGCCTGCGCGACGCCAGGTCCGGCGACGAGCTGCTTCTCTTCGGGTACCAGCCGCCGCTGCCCGACGGCCCCTACCGTGAGGTCGGGGCCGTACTCGCTCATGCCGAACCCTGCGCGGGTCCCGTCGGCATCGCCGGCTATCCGCCGGACTGGCGGGGACGGCCGCAGGTGCTGCGGGCGTACGACGATCGCGGCCGGATCCACGACGCGACCACGGTGCACGACGGCCAGGACCCGGAGAAGGTGATCGCCGAACTGCTCGCCGAGCCGGACGTGGCGCAGCTCCACAGCCGCAACATCGCGTGGGGCTGCTACATGTTCGCCGTCACCCGCCCCGACTGAGGTCCGGGAGGGCATCCGGCAACGCCTGAGGGGGTCGGCCGAGAACGTTCACGCTGCCCGAACGGCTCTTCCCTGGCCGCCGGCCCGGGAAGCCGATGAACCCGGCCGGCCTCCGGGCCCCCGCCCCCGTCACCACGAAGGCGCTCGGCCACCACGACAGGACCGCCACCCGCCTGGTCACCGAAGCCGGTGGCACCTGGAGGCGATACGCCCCTTTTGTCAAGCCACTTGCCGGAGTAAACGGTCGGCCCTGACGCTCCGCCGCCTGCGCGTCCGCTGTGAGAGCCGCGACGACGTTCACGGAGCCTTCCTCAGCCCGGTCCGCAGCCTTGTCCGCCGGCGACGGCTGAGGAGCCTCCCACTCCGTTCAGGTTCTCCCAGCCGGTCGCCCGCGTCGTGTCGTGGGGCACGGGGCAGCACCGTCGGTGACGATGCCGGGGTGATCACCGGCGACGTGACCCGCCGGTGGTCGTCAACCGAACGGAGAGACGTGAAAACGATGCTGCCCCGGATCGTAGCCCTCGCCGCGGTGGGTGTCCTGGCCACGGCGGTCTCGGCGGGCGCCGCCCCTGACCGGCCCGCCGCCGAGGGTGCGGGGCCACGGCCCCCCGGGCCGACCGCTCCACCGGGGGCGGCGCCGGGCGGTGAGGCCTGGGCGTGGACCCAGCTGACCAGCCGCGGCACCCAGATCCGCTACGTGTCCACGGACACCAGCCAGAGCTGTCCCACCGTGCGCTACACCCTCGGGGCGACCAGGAACCCGTTCCCGATGCACCGGGTGAGCACCCCCATGGGGCTGCAGTTCCCCACCACCGTGTGCGAGTTGGGAGTGCCCCTGACGGCCTCCGACGCGGTGCTCGAGCAGTCGACGGTCCAGGCGGCCACGCTGCACCCCGCGAACGGGCAGCTGCCCCTGCCGAAGTGGACGCCGACGACGCGTCCCGGCAGGATCGGGGTCATCGGCGACACCGGCTGCAGCGTCCCGAAGTCGGGTCCCGTCCAGAACTGCGCGACCGGCTGGCCCTTCGGCCGGATCGCGACCAGCCTGGCCAACGGGAACCCGGATCTGGTGATCCACGTCGGCGACTACCTCTACCGGGACGACCCCGCCAGGGAGAACGACAAGCCGGCGAACCCGGGCTGCCGGACGTCCGCCGACGCGGCCAGATGGGACTGCGTCGTCGCCGACTTCTTCCGGCCCGCCGAAGCACTGCTGGCCAAGGCGCCCGTCGCGCTGACCCGGGGCAACCACGAGGACTGCAACGCGGCGGGGCAGGGCGGCGCGGGCGGGGCGTGGTTCCGCTACCTCGCGGACGACCTCCGCAGCAACGGCAGCTGCAGCATCTTCAGCCCGCCCGCGTTCCTCCGCGCCGGCACCCTGAACCTCGTCTCCGTGGACTCCTCGCGTGCCGACCCGAACGACAACGGAAGCCTGGCGAACAGGGCCCTCTTCACCCAGCAGTTCAACGCCGTGAACCAGGACGCGGGGCAGCCGCAGCACGCCAACCAGGACTACTTCGTCTTCACGCACAAACCGCTGTGGATGGTGAAGGCGGCCGGCTCCATGCCCACCGCGGTGGAGTGGGCGACACCCGTCCTCGACGCCGCCGTCGCCGGCACCAACCTGCACGCGCTGCGCGAGAACGTGCGGCTGGTCCTGTCGGGACACATCCACCTCTACCAGATGCTCGACTTCAACACCGCCCGGCCGCCCCAGCTGACCGTGGGCTCCTCGGGCGGGCCGCTGGACAACGGCCCGGACGACACGAAGGTCGTCGGCAAGGCGATCGGCACGCCGCCCCAGCCCGTCAACCAGTCGATCACCCAGGAGCAGAACCCGCCCGGAGGGATCGGGGTGTTCGGCTACGCGGACCTGCGCGACACCGGCACCACCTGGAGCCTCGTCTTCCGCGACACGACCGGTTCCGTGCGGGGCCAGACCTGCACCCTGAGCACGAGCAGGACCAACAAGTCCTTCACCTGCCACTGAGCCGCCCGACGGATCGACCGCCCCGCAGCACCCCGCAGGCCGCGGGCCAGGCCCTCGGCCCGCGCCTGGTCCGTGGACTGCACGGGATCGTCGACGGTACGTCCGTGATCAGCTCGCGCGCATCGGCTTTCCCGCTGCCCTGCGGGCCTGCCCTCTTCAGGTCGGCGCTGCCCTGCCGACGGCAGCCTCTCCCGGTTCCGCCGCGTGTGGCCGGCACAGGCCGGACGCTCGGCGCCCTCCCCCTCCGCGCGATGCGATCCGGATGAGCGGCTCACCGCTGAAGCCGTGTCGGAAACGCGTACTCCGCCCGCGCGGTCTTGTCCGGCCCGTCCGGGCGCGGATGTCGGTGACCTCGACGTGCACGATGCGGCCGTTGGGCGCGGCGTGGGGGCGAAGGTGGAAGTCCTGGCCGGGGACGTGGCCGTGCCGCATGGCGTTCACGGTGAGCTCTGCGACGATCAGCACGACCGCATCGTGCGGATCGGTGCCGTACGGGGTTCCCCACCCGTCCGGACGGACGGCCGCCGGCGGGTTGGTCCGGCGTTCGGCCCACCTGGCCGGCCGGCATGGACTGCGAACCCGGGCGCAGGCCCAAGGCGCTGTGCTGCACGAGTCCGGCGGGAACGTCCAGCGGGCGGCACCCCGCCCCGGCACGGGACCCGCAACGGCCCGCCGGGACGGGCCGGCGGGCCGTTGCGGGGAGCGTCGGGGCGGGCCCGTCAAGCCGGTTCGGCGACCCGGGTCTCCTCCGAGGGCTGCATCTGCGGGGGATCCGTGCGGAACATCCTCGTCAGGCAGGCCAGGTAGACCACGCCCAGGCCGAGCCAGACCACGCCGAGGGTCAGGGCTCTGCCGTCGAGGTTGAGCAGCAGCCACACGTCCACTGCCGCACCGATCGCCGGAGCGACGAAGTAGGCCAGGGGGTTGAGGGAGCGGCCCTCCCGGCGGGCGCGGACGAAGGTGGCGATCACGCTCAGGTTGACGAAGGTGAAGGCGGTGAACGCCCCGAAGTTGATGAACGAGGTGGAGGTGGTGACGTCGAGTTGCAGCGCCACGAGGCCGATGGCTCCGGTCAGCAGGATGTTGAGCGCCGGGGTGCGGAAGCGGGGGTGCACGTAGCCGAACATCCTGCGGGGCAGGACCGCGTCGCGGCCCATCGCGAAGAGCAGCCGTGAGGCACTGGCCTGTGCGGCCAGGCCGGAGGTGAACTGCGCCACCACCAGACCGGCCAGGAAGACCGAGGCGAAGAGGTCCCCGGCGATGGTTCCGGCGATCTCGAAGGCGGCCGAGTCCGGGTCGGTGAAGGAGCCGCCGGGGTGCGCGAGTTGGGTGGTGTAGGCGAGCAGGACGAAGATGCCGCCGCCGATGAGGGCGATGAGCATGATCGCCCGGGGGATGGTCCGCTTCGGGTCGATGGTCTCCTCGGTGAGGGTGGTCACCGCGTCGAAGCCGAGGAAGGAGTAGGCGGCGATGGCCGCTCCGGCCGAGACGGCGGACCAGGTGGTCGCGTCGTTGACGAACGGTGCGCCGCTGACCAGGGACGAAGCGCCGCTGTCCTGGAAGACGTGCGCGATCGAGAAGCCGGCGAACAGGACGATGACCAGGACCTGGAAGGTCATGAGCAGGTTGTTGGCCCGCTTGGCGGTCTGGATGCCCAGCAGGTTCAGCGCGGTGGTGATCAGGATGAAGCCCAGGATCCACACGGCGGCCGGGACACCGGGGAACTGCGCCTTCAGATAGGCGGCACCGATCAGCCAGATGACCATCGGCAGGAAGAAGTAGTCGAGCAGGGTCGTCCACCCGACGAGGAAGCCCGCCCGCGAGTCGATCGCGCGCCGCACGTAGGTGTAGGCGGAGCCGGCCACGGGATGGGCCTTGGCCATCCTGCCGTAGCTGTGCGCGGTGAACAGCATCGCGGTCATCGCGAGCAGGTAGGCGGCGGGCGTGGCGCCGTGGGTGAGTGCGGCGATCACCCCGAAGGTGCCGAGCACGATCAGCGGCGTCATGTAGGCGAGGCCGAACAGGACGACCGATCTGAGGGTCAGGGTCCGGTTGAGGGCGGGGGGCTGCATAAGGGGGCTCCAGGGTCAGGAGGGGGAGGGGCCGGCGGAGTGCCGTGCGGGATTCCACCGCGCAGGGTCGATGCTGCCGCCGTACAGCGGCAGTTCGATCGGGACGTCGTCGTCCGTGAAGTGGTCCCACATGCGGGTGACTCCGGCTGTGCCGAAGGTGCGCACCCGTGTGACGTCGTCGAGGTCGAGGA
This sequence comes from Streptomyces sp. JNUCC 63, assembly GCF_054366325.1. Lineage (NCBI taxonomy): Bacteria > Bacillati > Actinomycetota > Actinomycetes > Kitasatosporales > Streptomycetaceae > Streptomyces > Streptomyces sp. JNUCC 63. Next base: position 2,017,212 of record NZ_CM135963.1, read on the forward strand.
CGTCGGTGAGCACCGTTGCCGCTTCTCCCGGAGCTTCGATGCGGACCCGCCCCTCCGGGTCCGCGATCAGGCTGCGGCCGGTGCCGACCGGTCCCGCGGTGTTCACACTGACGACGTAGACCTGGTTGGCGATGGCGGCGGCCCGGACGAGGACCTGTTCCTGCGCGCGGTCGCTGGTGGTGGTCATGACCTGGTTGACGATCACCTCTGCGCCCATCCAGGCCAGATGACGGCTGACTTCGGGGAACCAGATGTCGTAGCAGATGGCGAAGCCGATGCGTCCGATGCCGGGGAGGTCGGCGACCACGAACCGGTCTCCGGGCGCGTAGGGCTCGGACGGGCGCCAGGGGAAGATCTTGCGGTACGAGGCGACCAGCCGGCCCTCGGGGGAGAAGACCACCGCGGTGTTGAACAGTTCGCCCGCCGGCCCGCGTTCGCACACCGTGCCCGGCGCCAGCCAGATACCCAGGTCGCCGGCCAGCTCGCCGAGCTGCCTGGCCCGGGGGCCGTCCAGGGGCTCGGCAGCCGCCTGCAGCTGCTCCTCCGCCTCGGCGCCCGAGCCCTCCACTCCGCACAGGTGGAGCTCGGGATGGATCACCATCCGGGTCTGCGGCAGCCGGCCCATCAGCTCTTCGACATCCCTGGCGAATTCCGATACCGGGGCGGTGGCGAGGTGGGGCGGCGCCTGGGCGAGGGCGAGGGGAAGAGGTCTGGACATGACGTGCTGTACCTGTTTCTGGACGGGCAATTCGGGGCGCATCCGGTGAACCGAGCCGAACATCGGCGACGTAAAAATAGTTCATGTTGAACACTTAAACAAGAGTGATCAAAGTGATCAATTATCGGAGGGGCAGTCGGCGGGGCCGTGACCGGAAGGCCCACCGGACGGTCGCGGGCGGCGAGCCGGTGACCCTTCCCGGCCGCGGCGCTAAGGTGACCCGCATGCCCCGCCCATCCGACCCGTCACCCACGGCAGGCAGTGCCGCGGACTCCGCGGATCTGGACGCGTTCCTGCTCTCCGGTGTGAGAAGGCTCTCGGCGCTGGACGCCGTGCGGGCGCGTATCGCGCTCGCGGTCGACCTGGGACTGCTGGCCCCGGGCGAGCGACTCCCGGGCAGCGACCGGATCGCCCAGTCCCTGGGGGTCTCCGAGATCACCGCCCGCCGGGCGCTGGTCTCGCTGTGCGAGGACGGTGTCCTGGAACGCCGCCGGGGCCGCAACGGCGGCACCCTGGTCGCCGAGCAGCCGGCCCGAGGCGTGGTCGGCGCGACCGATGCCTATCTGTCCGCGGCACCGGACGTGCACCGGCTCATCGACCACCGGCTGGTCCTGGAGTGCGGCATCGCCCACCTGGCGGCGGAGAACGCCGGGGCCGCCGACGTCCGCCGGCTCGAGCGGCTGGTCGAGGACATGGAGCAGGTGCCGAGCTGGGCGGAGTTCCACAGTTGCGACGAGAGGTTCCATCTCGCCGTGGCGGAGGCGGCGGGCCTGCCCACGACCGTCGCGTCCTACGGGGTGGTCCTGCGGGAGCTGTACCAGTACTACCTGCCGTACCCGCTGGAGCCTCTGCGCAACTCCAACAGCGAGCACCGCGACCTGGTGGAAGCCGTGGCCGCGGGCGACTGCGCGGGCGCGGCCCGCATCGCGCGGCAGCACGTCGAGACCCTGCGCCGGACGATGTTCGTCGGCCTCGTGGAGAACGCGGAACCCGCTCCGCCCCGCGGCTGAGCGGCCCGGGCCCTCCGCCCGATGGCGACCCGCCGTTGGCGTCAGGCATGCGGGTCCCCTCATACGGTCCCGTTGGTCGCATGACGTGACCAACGGTGACGTAGGAACAGGGAGCGGCTGTACGCATGCTGTCCGCACGAGTAGGAGCTGCGCGCCGTAACGGCGTCCATGGCTCGGCCAGGCGCTGGGCGAGCCTGCCGCGCCCAGTCGCCGTTGTGGGCATGGCGGTGTCCGGGGCGGAGGGTCGGCGGACTTCGTCCACGCCACCGTCCGAGCGGTCGAGCAGAGCAACGACGTGACGCCGACCCGGAACGGTCAGGGACTGAGGTCGATGACTCGTACGGGTTGCCCCTTCCACGCGTCAGGGGCTGTGGTCGCGACCACAGCCCCGTTCGGCCGTTCCGCGGTCGGCTCGGCGGTGTGTCGCGTGTGGGCGGGGGCCCAGGACGTTTCGCGGGCCACGGCGAGTGCGGCCGGCAGATCCAGGTCGAGCACCGTGATGCCGGGAAGCGCGGCAAGGTGCTCCGCCGTACCGGGCCGTACGCGATCGGCCTCGACCAGAGCACACGCGGGGGCGTACAGGAACCAGCCCGCCTCGGAATGCGCACGGTGGATCAGGCGTGAGGCGAGCACATTGCCCCGTCCTGCCGCTACCATCGCCGTCTCGTCCAGGACAATGTGCAGAACCTCGGTCACCTTGCCCCTGCCTCACTGAGCCGCCGGTCCAACTCGGCGTCGAGTTCCGCCTGTTCGCTTGTGCTCGGGTCGTAGCCGTTCCATGCCCGCAGGGCGGCGCGCGCTTGCTCTGCACGGACCGCGCGCTCCTCTGGGGTGAGCAGGGTCTCGGCGAGATGGGACAGGTAGCCCCGCAGGGACATGCCTTCGGAGGAAGCTATCCGGGCAAGCCGGTCGCGGGCCTCGGCGGGGATGCGGATGTTGGCGTCGGACATGCAGGCCTCCTCATACGACCCCGGCAGGATACGGGTACGGGTACGTACCCGTCCAGTCCGCACAAAGCGTGAAGCGCGTCTCGAAAGTGTGATCCGGCATCGGGGCGGGGGAAACTCAGACCCTGAAGGACTCCACGGCCACGACGGGTGTCGTCACCGCGACGCGCACAGCGCCAGTGGTCGACGGGGCCACCTGGGCCACGCTCTCGTCCCTGACGTTACGGGCGACGATCGCGGGAAGGCCGCTTTCTGTCGGCACGTGACGTACGGTCCAATTCGCGCTGTCGAAGTAGGTCTGCACACGTGCCGGCGCACCCGGGCCCGCACCTTGGCGATCCTCGCCAAGGTGGTCTCGTCGAACACGGCCAGCGTGCGCCGGGCGGTGGAGTTCGAGGCCCTGAGCCCGAACAACGGCCTTTGATGTAACTGGAGCTGCTGGGCCTCCGAGAAGTTCCCCGACCCCAGCACACGTGCGATGGCGAGCTGCACCAGTACCCCGGCGCGTTCCCGCCGGCCGACTGCTGTACCGGACGGCAGCACTCCGGCCGACGCGTCCGTCAGTCCCGCGCGGTCCGCGCACCGGTGCAGCGGCGCCGCTCCGGCATGCCCGATCAGCCTCTTCCGTCAGCCACTGCGGACAACCGGCAGTCCCACCCTGCATTCTCGACCACCAGAAAGGCGCCTTGCCCTCTGCAGCGGATACGATGCAGAAACTCGCGTCATCACAAGTCAACGGCACCTTTCTACCATCGGAGTGTCAGATCACCTAATTCCATTGAATACTCCGGATTAATTCACCGACGCTGTCGATGAGGAAGAGGTCTGGGTACGCGCCGACCAGAAGTCGGAGTGAATGTAGGGAAGTCCCTTGGATTCCGGAGAGCCCGGCTCGAGGGGCTTCCTGGGCGCTTCGGTAACCTTCGACTCGGTGACACATGGGGAGGTCACGTGGAATCCAGCTTGGCCCTTGTACCCGAACTCCAGGCTGACCTGGAAGCCGTCCGGCGCGGCCGCGAAGATCGCTGGCATTTCGGCGCTGTCCCTCACCGACGTGATCTTGTAACCCTCCTTCTTCCAGTAGCGCTCCACTACACCGAGAAAGCTGCCACGTCGCTCGGCCGAGATGATCGTCATCACATAGCGCCGACGGGTAACCGACCCGGCACCAATACCGTCGTTCTTGAAATCGGTGCAACTGGAATCGCTCGACGGCCCCCGCATGACCTCGACCGACGGGTTGATCGCCTTGAGGGCCTCATCAATGATGCCCTCCGCGTGATCGGCCGCTTCCTGCATATTCATGTTTATCTCCTTCGCCGCATCCGCTTGCCTTCCTTCACTTCCGCTGCCGCCGATGAGGCCGCAACCGGAAACGATGAGAGTTGACGCTACGAGGGTCACAGCACGAATTTTCATCGGTATTTATCCCACGTCACGAGGTCAGGACGGTCCGCGACGATGGCCGCAATGTTGGCAGCGGATACAGGGTCCTTGTCCCTGGCCGGGTTGAAATAGTTGGAATGTGCCGGAGTCAACCCCTGCCCGTCGACCACCGGCATCGGGCCGTCCAGCACCTTGAAGCGTCTGGCACCGAACGCCTCGCTGGCCGGGTCCTTGCCGAACCAGATGTCGTCGTCGCCCTGGTCCACGATGTCCCCGAAGAGATACGCACCGGCCGGACCGCCGCCGAAGAAGAAGCCGGCGGGGCCGGCCCCGGCCTCCTTCTTCGACGGCAGGTGGCTGACGGGGTCATTCACGGCCGCGCCCACGAACACGTGGTCCTTGCCGACCCCAAGATCCTCCGCCTTGTCGACGCCCACGCCAGGACTCCCGAGAAGGATGATGTCATCGGCTCCGGGGATCCCCCCGGGCTCCTGTGTTGCTGCCCCCACGAAGCGGGAACCGTAGGAGTGCCCGATCGCGACCAGGTGCGGGTCCTTGTGATCATTCGTCGAGGCGAGTCCGCTCATGAACGAGTTGTACGCTGGCGCGCCCTTCTCCGCGTCATCTGCGGACATGACGTCCGTGTTGGACACCAATGTGACGGGGTCCAGGGGAGCGGAGAGTTGCGGTGCGTCGTAGCCCAGCCACACGATGGATGCGCTGGACGGATCCTTGTCCCGGGCGTCGACCGCAGTGTCATAGGCGCGCTTCACGTCGTTCCTGGCAAAGTCCGTGTCCAGGGCGGTGCCGAGACCGGGGACATACGCCGACACGTTCTTCGACGTGTCAGGGTTCCCGAACGCAACGACAGCCCGGCCAAGCCCTTGGTCGCCGATCCCCAGTAGATACATGGGCGGCTCTTTCGGATCCACCAGCTGTTTCGCGGCATTTTCCTGCAACTGCTGCTGGATGCTCTTTAGAGCGTCCAGCTGCGTCTTGGCTTTGTCGCCGTCTTCACCCGAGAGCTTGCCGATCAGAATATCCAGGTTTTCGCGGTTGACCTCGTCCCGCACCATGGCCGGAATGCCGTCCAGGTTGCCGATGATCTCCGGAAACGCCCTCTTGTACTCGTCGCGTTCCTCATCACTGAGGCCGTCCCACCACTCCTTGCGGTCGGCGGGCGACTTGTCCAGTGGGATGTGGTCCCGGATGTACTCGCTCGCGGCCGAGCTGACCGTGTCGGCATCGGCAGCCACGTCCGCCCACGTCCTGGTGCTGACATCCAGGCCCGGGGCCGCCTTGAGCTTCCCCAGCGCCCCGCTGTACCGGTCGTCGATCTCCGTGGCTTCCTGTACGGCATGGGCGATGCGGTCGGCGATGCCCTGGGCCTTCGCGCGGTGAGGGTTGGGGCTGTGCAGGCCGGAGATGTCCGGGCCCAGTCCGGGGGTGTACCGGCCGGTGTTGCCCTTGATCGTTCCACCGGGGATCTCGTCACCGGTCAGCTCGTTCCCACCACCGGCGGGGTACACGACGCTGCCGTCTGCGTTCACGGTGTACGACAGCGCCTTCGCGTCCTCCAGCGCCTCCAGCAGGCGGCGTCTCGGGGCGGCGATTTCGGACGAGAAACCGTTGAGCGCTCCGCTGACCAGGCCGCATTCCACCTCGGTGTAGTGGAAGTTCTCCGACAGCCTGTGCAACTGCTTCAGCGCCGCGTCCGCCGCCTCACCCTCGTTGGCCTTCTGCACGGCCCTGGTGATCTGCTGGTCGATGCGGTCCTTGGCCGCGTCGGCCATGTCACTGATCGCGCGGTAGCCGTCCGCCGCGTCCGCGTACCCGGACGGGTTGATCGCCTTGAGCGCCTTGAGGTCCATGCCCCCGGATCACCGGCCCCTGCCCGAGCCGCCGGCGGCGGACGCGTCCTCGGAGTGGACCTTCAGCCTGGCGATCTCGGCCTTGATGGCCTCGTCGGTCCTCAGCTGGTCGTTCCCCACCTTTTCCAGCACGCCGGCGAGCCCGGCACACAGCTCGCTGATGTCCTTCACGCGACGCTCCCAGGAGTCGTGCACACTCTTCTGGGCCGCCGCGGTCAAACAGCCGGAACCCTTGCCGAACCCCGCCTGGCCGCCCTCCAGCTTCGTCAACGCCTTGCCGATGTAGCCCCGCAGGCCGCCCACGCCCTCGCCGGCCGCGGACCACGCCTTCTTGTCGGACCGGAGCCTGTCGGCAGCGCCGCGGCCACCCGAACTCGTGCCACCCTGGTCGGGGGCAGCTGGTTGAGCCGCATCCGTGCGGAGTGCCGTTCGGCCGCCGTGGCCTTGAGCTGCTCCCACTCCTCCCACGCCATGCGTGGTCCTCCCCGTGTCTCGTCGTAAGCCGCCGAGATGTTGTAAACGTGCGATCGCAATGCTTCGGTGGTCGAGGAGCACAGTAGCGACACCGCAGCACCTGCCCCATCCGTATCGGCCACCAGCGCGTCTGAGTACCTGCACTCAGACGGAGTCGGTGGTGCTGATGAGGTTGACGGATTTGATCGTTATGCCCACCCCGTGTTCCGTTGACCGCTTAGCGTGACCAGTAGTGACACAGCGACAGGGAGCGACTGTGCGCGCGGTGTCCGCACGAGTAGGAGTTGCGCGCCGTAACGGCGTCCATTGCGGGGCGTTGGGCCAAGGAGGCGGTGATGGACATGGTGGAGCGCAAGAACGCGGAGGCGGGGGCCGAAGCGGTTCCCGGGGAGCGCGGGCAGGGCAGCGTGGAAGCGGTCGTGAGTCTCGGGGACGGCTGGGAGCACGACGACGGGGCCGGGTGGCGACCGGGGGATGAGGCTGGGCGAGGTGTCGTTGTCGCGTTCGGGCAGAGCATGAAGACGCTGCGGGTGCGGGAGTGCCTGGACCGCGAGGAGTTCGGCCGCCGGCTCGGCTACTCAGCGTCCACGGTGGCGTCGTTCGAGCAGGGGCGGAGGATTCCGTTGCCGCGGACGATCGATCGGGCCGATGAGGTACTGCGGGCGGGTGGGTTGCTGACCGTCTGGAAGGAGCAGGTGGAGCGGGCTCAGTATCCGGCGTTCTTTCAGGGAATGGCGGCGCTGGAGAAGGAAGCCATTGAGCTGGTCTCGTACAGCATGCCTGTGCTCAACGGTCTGCTCCAGACCGAGGAGTACATGAGGGCGCTGCTCGGTATGAGGCGTCCCCCGTTGGACGAGGAAACCATCGAGCAGCGGGTCACCGCGCGGCTGGCTCGGCAGGACATCTTCGATCGTCGACCAGCGCCGTTCCTGAGCTTCGTGCTCGACGAGTCGATCCTGCGGCGTCCATACGGGGGTAAGGCCGTACTGCGCGGAGAGTTGGAACACCTGCTGTTGATCGGCCAGAAGCGCAACGTCGAGATCCAGGTCATGCCGCTCGACCGCGAGGACAACGCGGGCGTGAACGGGCCGTTCACCGTCGTCACGCGCAAGGACGGCAAGAAGTTCGTGTACACCGAGGCACAAGGAATCGGCTCTCTGCAGACTGACCCGGAGCAGGGGGTCCTGGCCGCCGCACTCTATGCGATCATCCGATCACAGGCTCTCAGTCCGCGAGAGTCACTGGAGTTCATCGAAAGGTTGCTGGGATCGCTATGAACAACGCTGAGTCCTCGACCGTCGCCTCCGGCCTCGCCTGGTTCAAGAGCAGCTACAGCGGAACCGAGGGCGGCGAATGCGTAGAGGTCGCTGCAGCTAAGGCAGTTGTGCACGTCAGGGACTCCAAGGCTGTCGCCGGCCCCATGCTCAGGGTCTCGCGTGAGGCGTGGGTGGGATTCGTCGGGCCGGCCTCGTCGGAGCGGCGCGTCTGACGCCGTACGGTCGCGAGAGCCCTGCCGGTCCCTTGTCGGGCGGCAGGACTCTTACGTGAGTGGGGTTGCCCGGTCAGTCGGAGCCCACGGGCAGCACGTCCGGTGACAGTGCCGCCGCCCGCGCCGAGGCGGCCGTCATGCGGCGGCGGTGGTGGCGGCGGCACAGGACCTCGTAGCCGATCTCGTCCGCGGAGCGGGTCACGTCGCCGACGACCACCTGGGCGCCCTCGACGACCATGACGCCGCCCACGGTACGGGCGTTGTGCGTGGCGCGGGCGCCGCACCAGCACAGGGCCTCGACCTGGAGCACCTCGACCCGGTCGGCGAGTTCGACCAGGCGCTGGGAGCCGGGGAACAGCTTGGTGCGGAAGTCGGTGGTGATGCCGAAGGCGTAGACGTCGATCTCCAGGTCGTCGACCACGCGCGCGAGCTGGTCGATCTGCCCGGGCGCGAGGAACTGGGCCTCGTCCGCGATCACGTAGTCGGCGCGTCCGCCCTGCGAGAGGTGGTCGACGAGGTGGGCGTAGAGGTCCATGCCGTCCTCGACCTCCACTGCGTCAGTGACCAGGCCGAGGCGGGAGGACAGCTTGCCCTGACCGGCGCGGTCGTCACGGGTGAGGATCATGCCCGCCAGTCCGCGTGCGGAGCGGTTGTGCTCGATCTGCAGAGCCAGTGTCGACTTCCCGCAGTCCATCGTTCCGGAGAAGAACACCAGCTCGGGCATGAGCAGTTGGGCACCTTTCGGTGAGAGTGCGGCGGCGGGCGGCGTGCGGGTGGCAGCGGTCAGGAGCGTACTTCGAGCAGGGGGACGAGCTGCTCGGCAGGGGTCATCGAACCGTGGTTGCCCACCATCGACGACTCCTTGGGCTCCCGCTCGGAGGCGATGAGCAGGACGTCGTCGCGGGCGGCGGCGACCACGTCGCCGATCCGCTCGTACACGCGCTCGTCGATCCGCGGTCCGAACCAGCCCGCCGCGACCGCCTCGTCGCGGGAGGCGACCCAGAACTGCTCGCCGAGCACCTCGCGCCAGCAGGTGAGGACGTCGCTCTCGGCGCCCGGCACCGCGTACACGTGCCGGGCGCGTCCCTCGCCGCCGAGCAGGGCGACTCCGGCGCGCAGTTCCCAGTCCTCGTCGAAGTCGAAGCGGTGCTCCTCGTCGAACGGGATGTCGACCATGCCGTGGTCGGCGGTGACGTGGAGCGCGCTGCGGGGCGGCAGTTGCTCGGCCAGGCGCTGGGCGAGCCGGTCGACGTGCATGAGCTGGCCGCGCCAGGTGTCGGAGTCGATGCCGTAGCGGTGGCCGGCGCCGTCGAGCTCGGAGTAGTAGGTGTAGACGAGGGCGCGGTCGGCGGCGGCGAGCTGCTCGGCCGCGACGTCCATGCGCTCCTCCCCGGTCAGCCGCCCCAGGAACGTTCCGCCGCTGAGCGCGACCTTGGTCAGCGGGGTGCTCTCGAAGGCCGGGGAGGACACCTGGGCGGCGTGCACGCCCGCCTGCTGGGCGAGCTGGAAGACGGTGGGGTACGGCTGCCAGGTGCCCGGGTCGGTGTACGGCTGCCAGCGCAGCTGGTTCATCAGCTCGCCGGTGGCCGGGTCGCGCACGGTGTAGCCGGGCAGGCCGTGGGCGCCCGGGGGCAGACCGGTGCCGACGGAGGCGAGGGAGGTCGCCGTGGTCGCCGGGTAGCCGGCGGTGAGCGGGCGGCCGGTGCCGCCGCGGGAGCTGCCGAGCAGGGAGGTGAGGAAGGGGGCGTCCTCGGGGTGCGCCCTCAGCTGCTCCCAGCCGAGGCCGTCGATCAGGAAGACGCAGGCGCGGTCGACGGGGGTCAGCTCGGGGATCGCGGCGGTCATCTCCGGTACGCCCATGCCGGCGGCCAGCGTGGGCAGCAGGTCGGCGAGCGAGCCGGACCCGTACTGCGGGACGGGCGCGGACTCGACGGCGAGGGGCTGTGGCTGGTCCCAGGCGGTGGCGTCGGCGGGGGCGGGCACGGGGCGCCCGTGGTTCTGGGCGGCGGCGGGAGACGGGCGGGTCGTCATCAGCGGGTCAGGTCCGCGGTCGCCTCGGAGACGGCCTGCGCGAAGGCGAGGGCCTGACGCACCGTCTCCGGGCCGTCCCCGGCCTCGCTGACGCGCAGGCTGAGGTCGTCGGCCGTCGAGTTGCCCGTGTAGCCGTGGTCCGCCTCGCAGTTGGGGTCGCCGCAGGCGGCGGGCTCGAGGTCGATGCGGGAGACGGCGCCCCAGCCGATGGTCAGCACGACCTCGCGGGGCAGTGTGCCCGGCGTGTACTGCTCCGGGTTGGCGACCACGCGGCTGACCACGACCGAGGAGATCCGGCCGAGCTTCACCGACTCGGTGGAGGTCGTGGCGTACGGCGTCGGGGAGGTGCTGTCGGCGGCCTGTTCGTCGGTGTGGCTGACGATGAAACGGTTGCCGGTGAGGACGAGCACCGTCACGTGCCGCCGCACCTCGTTCTGGTCGAACGTCGTCTCCTGGTGGACCAGGTACGACCGGACGGGCTCGCCGCCCACGGCGGCCTCCACCGCCTCGGCCACGAGAGCCGGGTAGTAGCCGCTGCGCTCGATCGCCGCGCGCAGCCCCTGGGTCGTCGTACTGGTCTTGGCCATGCGGTCCATCCTACGGGGGCGTACTGACTGCGAGGCACCGCCGTGGAGCAGGAGACCCCGGTCAGTACGCCGGGAGGGTGCGCGGGCCGAGGTCGTCGCGGGCGGGCGGGGGTGCCAGGCGCACGGTGGCGCTCAGGACGCTCAGCCCGCGCGGGGCGACGACGACCGGCTCCAGGGTGACGGCGACGACCTCCGGATGGTCGTCGACCAGCCGCGACACGCGCAGCAGCAGCTCCTGCAGAGCGGGCGTGTCGACCGGATCCGAGCCGCGCCAGCCGAACAGCAGGGGGGCCGTGCGGATGGACCGGATCATCGAGGTGGCCTCGCGCTCGGTGATCGGGACCAGGCGGTGCGCCATGTCGTCGAGCAGCTGCGAGGCCGCTCCGGCGAGCCCGAAGGAGAGCACGGCACCGGCCGCGGGATCGATGACCGCGCGGACCACGGTGTCGACTCCTCTGGGCGCCATCGCCTGCACCACCGGCCGCAGTTCCTGGGGCTTGCCGAAGAGGTCGGTCAACTCGGCGTACGTCCGGCGCAGTTGCTCCTCGTCCGCGAGGTCGAGCCGTACGCCACCCAGGTCGGCGCGGTGCCGCAGGTGCGGGGCGGTGGCCTTCAGGGCGACGGGGTAGCCGAGGGCGCGGGCGGCTTCGACGGCGGCCTCGGGGCTGGGGGCGGGCAGGGAACGGCGGACGTGGATGCCGTACCGGCCGAGAAGCTCGCAGGTCTCCTCCATGCCCAGCGTCAGCCCCTGCCCGCGCGCGAGCAGCCCGTCGATGAGCGCGGCGGCGCCCTTCTCGTCGATGTCCTCGTACTCGGGCACCCTGCCGGGGTCGGCGGCCTCCCGCCGCCACTGGGCGTACCTGACGGCCTCGGCGAGTGCCCGGACGGCGCGCTCGGCGGCGGGATAGGCGGTGATGAGGCGGGAGCCGGCGCGAGACCCCTCGTGGGCGGCGTCGGACGGCTGCGGGCCTCCGGGCCCGGCGTCCCCCACCGCCCCGGCGGAGGCCGGCCACCGGGACCCCGGACCATTCGTTCCGGCCGCACGCTCTTGACCGAGCCGGGGACCCGTGATCGCCTTCGGTCCCGTTCCCGTCTCGGGGTTCGGATCGGACAGCGGTCCCGTGACGGACTCCTCGCTCGGACCGGGCCGGGAGCCAGTACCCGCCTGCGGCTCTGTCCCGGGCTCGGAGTCCGCACCGGGCAGCGGGGTCGTGCTCGTCTGCGGGGGCGTACCCGGCTGGGCTGTCGTACCCGGCTGGGCTGTCGTACCCGGCTGGGCTGTCGTACCCGGCTGGGCTGTCTGTGGGGCTGTGCTGGCTGCCGCCGACAGGGCCTCCGCCAGGCCGCCGAGTTCGACGTGGACCACCAGGACCGGCTTGCCGGGTACCGCCTCCGCGGCCGAGCGCAGGGCCGCGGCCAGGGCCGCGTCCTCGGCGGCGCCCTCGCCCACGGCCGGTATCGCCGTGACGACGACGGCGTCGGTGGTCTCGTCGGCGAGGGCCTGGGACAGTGCCACCCGGAAGTCCTCCGCCGACGCCGCCGTCGTCAGGTCCTGCGGCGGCTGCGGGCGCAGTCCCTCGGCGAGGCAACGGTCGTAGGTGAGCACGCCCAGTGACTCGGAGTTGCCGAGGATCGCCACCCGCGGGCCGGGCGGCAGCGGCTGCCGGGCGAGCAGCAGGCCGGTGTCGACCAGTTCGGTGATGGTGTCCACGCGGATCACGCCGACCTGCCGCATCAGCGCGGACACCGTCGCGTGCGGCAGCCGCGTCGCCCGTACCGCGTGGCCCTGCGGGACGGACCCCGCGCTCTGCACCACGACCAGCGGCTTCACCGCCGCCGTACGCCGGGCGAGGCGGGTGAACTTGCGCGGGTTGCCGACGGACTCCAGGTACATCAGGGCGACATCGGTGTCGGGGTCGTCGTACCAGAACTGCATGACGTCGTTGCCGGAGACGTCCGCCCGGTTGCCCGCCGACACGAAGGTCGACACGCCCGTGATTCCGGTGACCCCGCCGCCGCGCCGGTGCAGCCGGGACAGCAGCGCGATACCGATCGCCCCGGACTGCGCGAACAGCCCGATCCGGCCGGGCCGCGGCATCTCGGGGGCGAGGGAGGCGTTCAGCCGTACGTCCGGCGAGGTGTTGACGACCCCGAAGGTGTTCGGCCCGATGATGCGCATGCCGTACGTGCGCGCGTGCCGCACGAGGGCGCGCTGGCGCTCGCGTCCCTCGGGGCCGCTCTCCGCGTACCCGGCGGAGATCACGACGAGTCCCTGCACGCCGTGCTCGCCGCACTCGGTGACGACCTCCGGGACGCGCTCGGCCGGCACGGCGACGACGGCGAGGTCGACGGGCCCGTCGATGTCCCGCACCGAGCGGTGGGCGGGCACGCCGTCGATCTCCTTGCGGTCCTCGCCGAAGGCCCGGTTCACGGCGTGGAGCCGGCCGGTGAACCCGCCGTCGCGGATGTTGTCGAGGATGCTGCGGCCCACACCCCCGCGTGTGCGGCCCACGCCGATGACGGCGACGGAGCCGGGCACCAGCAGCCGCCGCACCGACCGCGCCTCGGCGCGCTGCTCCCGCGCGCGCTGCACGGCCAGCGAGCGGTCGGTCGGCTCGATGTCGAACTCCAGGCGTACGACGCCGTCCTCGAAGCTGCGCTTCTGGGTGTACCCGGCGTCCGTGAACACCTTGATCATCTTGGTGTTGGCGGGCAGCACCTCGGCGGTGAAGCGGCGGATGCCGCGCTCGAGGGCGACGGCCGCGATGTGCTCCAGGAGCGCGGAGGCGACCCCGCGTCCCTGGTGGGCGTCCTGCACCAGGAAGGCGACCTCGGCCTCGTCGGAGGGCGCCGAGGCGGGCATGCCGTCGGTGCCGATGCGGTCATAGCGTACGGTGGCGATGAACTCGCCGCCGATCGTGGCCGCGAGTCCCACCCGGTCCACGAAGTCGTGGTGCGTGAAGCGGTGGACGTCCTTCGCGGACAGGCGCGGATAGGGCGCGAAGAAGCGGTAGTACTTGGACTCGTCCGACACCTGCTCGTAGAAGCTGACCAGACGGTCGGCGTCATCGGCGGTGATGGGACGGATCCGCGCGGTGCCGCCGTCGCGCAGCACCACGTCGGCCTCCCAGTGGGCGGGGTACTCGTGCCGGTCCGGCGGGGTCTGCATGGGCCCAGAGTACGGCTGGCGTCCGACAACGGGGAAAGGCAGTCTGTGGAGGACACACACCGGACCGAGGCCGCGGTCCGACGCCGCCCGGAGCGGAACAACGAACCGCCCCGGGATGCCTCACGTGTGGGAAACTGGTCTAGACAACCCTGATCACCTGAAGGGCAGCATCACATGGCTGAGCGCCGCGTCAACGTCGGCTGGGCCGAGGGCCTTCACGCCCGTCCCGCCTCCATCTTCGTCCGGGCCGCCACGGCCGCAGGCGTCCCCGTGACGATCGCCAAGGCCGACGGCACGCCCGTCAACGCGGCCTCCATGCTGGCCGTGCTCGGCCTCGGCGCCCAGGGTGGCGAGGAGGTCGTCCTGGCCTCCGACGCCGAGGGTGCGGACGACGCGCTGGACCGGCTGGCCAAGCTGGTGTCCGAGGGGCTCGAGGAGCTTCCCGAGACGGTCTGACCGCCGGCCGACCGGCCGGACCGGCCGATTCTGCCGGTCCGGCCGGTCCGGCTGATCGGGCACTGAAGCCGTGCCGTCCTCTGCGGGCGGCACGGCTTCGCCGTTTTCCGGGCGCGGTGCGTCAGATGTTCACGCCGTGCTTGCGGAGGTAGGTCACGGGGTCGACGTCAGAGCCGTAGTCCGGGGTCGTACGGGCCTCGAAGTGCAGGTGCGCTCCGGTGGCGTTGCCGGTCGCGCCGGACAGGCCGATCTGCCGGCCGGGGACGACCGTCTGGCCCACCGAGACACCGATGGACGACAGGTGGCCGTACTGGGTGTACATGCCGTCGGCCATCCTGATCACGACCTGGTTGCCGTACGCCCCGCCCCAGCCGGCCTGGACGACGGTGCCGACGCCGACCGCGTGGACGGCGGTGCCGCCGGCGGCGTGGAAGTCGATGCCGGTGTGGGAGCCGGAGGACCACAGGGAGCCGCCGCTCCGGTAGCCGGTGGAGACGTAGGAGCCGGAGATCGGCGACACGAAGGTGTTCAGGCGCCTGCGCTCGGCCTCGCGGGCGGCGCGCTCCTTGGCCTCGCGCTCCGCCTTCGCCCGTTCCACGGCCTTCTTGCGGGCGGCCTCCTCGGCCAGCTTCCGCTCGGCGGCCTGCTTCTGGGCGGCGGCCTGGGCGTCGATCTTCTCGGCGATGCCGGCGCCGATGGTGATGACCGGGGTCAGTCCGGTGTCCTCGGGGGCGGGGGTCTCGGCGGCGAGGGCCGGGGAGGCGGCGAGGGTGCCGACGACGCCGGTGGTGGTGGTGAGGGCCGCGACGCCCGCCGCGCGGGCGGTGGTGCGGTGCATCCGGCTGGGCCGGCGGTGCTTCCCGGTGGCGCGGGTGAACGCCATGCAGACGCTGTCCTTTCCTTCCTCTCGCCTACCGGGTTAGCTGACGGGTTCGGAGCAGGAAGGTCTCCTACGGGCACCCTCGCACCGCGCGCGGGTGTCCGATTCACCCCAGGGACTTGGGCCCCTCCAGCCGCGAAGGCGGCGACAGGAGGGCGGGTCCCCGGCTCCCCTGGCTCGCGCCGTACGGGGACTCGGCGATGGCTGCCCGGTGCCGCGGATGCGGCGCACTGCCCGACGAACAGCCGGACCGACGCTAGACGGGGCCGCTTTCAAATCCCAAACGGAGTGGAGGTTTTGTAGCACAGAACACAGGGCATAGGGGCAGACTCCGCCTCAATTCGGGCATCACGGGGCCCTGGTGACGCTTCGGTCACCGGGGCCCCGCGCGCGCGTGCCGCTACTCGGCCGCCACGACGGTGACGTGGCCGATGCCGAGGGCCTCGACGGGCTCCTTGATCTGCGCGGCGTCACCGACGAGGACGGTCACCAGCCGGTCCACCGGGAAGGCGTTGACGACGGCAGCGGTGGCCTCCACCGTGCCGGTGGCGGCGAGCTGCTGGTAGAGCGCCGCCTGGTAGTCGTCGGGCAGGTGCTGCTCGACCTGGTCGGCGAGCGTGCTCGCCACGGCGGCCGCCGTCTCGTACTTCAGCGGCGCCACGCCGACGAGGTTCTGCACGGCGACGTCCCGCTCGGTGTCGGTCAGGCCCTCGGCGGCGAGCTTGCGCAGCACCGTGAACAGGTCCTGCAGGGCCGGGCCGGTGTTCGGCGTGTCGACCGAGCCGCTGATGGCGAGCATCGCGGCGCCCGAGCCGTCGGGGGCGGAACGCAGCACCTGGCCGAACGCCCGCACACCGTAGGTGTAGCCCTTCTCCTCGCGCAGGACGCGGTCCAGGCGGGAGGTGAGGGTGCCGCCGAGGCAGTAGGTGCCGAGCACCTGGGCGGGCCACACGCGGTCGTGCCGGTCGGGGCCGACACGGCCGATGAGCAGCTGCGTCTGGACGGCGCCGGGCCGGTCGACGATGACCACGCGCCCGGTGTCGTCGGCGGTCACCGGCGGCACGGGCCGCGGCTTGGCGGGCGCCCCCGTCCAGGCGCCCAGGGTCTCGCCCAGCAGCTCGTCCAGGTCGATGCCGGTGAGGTCGCCGACGACCACGGCGGTGGCCGTGGCGGGACGCACGTGCCGGTCGTAGAAGGAGCGGACGGCCGCCGAGTCGATGGCGCCGACCGTCTCCTCGGTGCCCTGGCGCGGGCGTGACATGCGCGCGGTGGCCGGGAACAGCTCCTTGGAGAGCTCCTTGGCGGCGCGGCGGGAGGGGTTGGCCAGCTCGTGCGGGATCTCGTCGAGCCGGTTGCGCACCAGCCGCTCGACCTCGGAGTCGGCGAACGCGGGCGCCCTGAGGGCGTCGGCCAGCAGGCCGAGTCCCTTGGTCAGGCGGGAGGCCGGGACCTCCAGGCTGAGCCGTACGCCGGGGTGGTCGGCGTGGGCGTCCAGGGTGGCGCCGGCGCGCTCCAGCTCGGCGGCGAACTCCTCGGCGGAGTGCTTGTCGGTGCCCTCGGAGAAGGCCCGGGCCATGATCGTGGCGACGCCGTCCAGCCCGGCCGGCTCGGCGTCCAGGGGCGCGTCCAGCAGCACCTCGACGGCGACGACCTGCTGGCCGGGGCGGTGGCAGCGCAGTACCGTCAGGCCGTTGTCCAGCGTCCCGCGCTCGGGCGCCGGGAACGCCCACGGCCTGGCCTCGCCCGCCTGGGGCCGGGGGTGGAACTCCATCGTGGCGAGCTCGGTCACTTCGCCGCCTCCTCGGTGTGGTCGGTGGCCGCGGTGTCCGCGCCCTGGGCGTCGTCCTGTACGTCGGCGGCGGTCGGCTCGTAGACGAGCACCGCGCGGTTGTCGGGCCGCAGGCGGGCCTTGGCGACTTCCTGGACCTCCTCCGGGGTCACCTCCAGGACGCGCTTGACGGCGGTCAGGGCGAGCTGCGGGTCGCCGAACAGGACGGCGTACCGGCACAGTTCGTCGGCGCGGCCCGCGACCGTGCCGAGCCGGTCCAGCCACTCGCGCTCCAGCTGGGCCTGGGCGCGCTCCATCTCCTCGGCCGTCGGGCCCTGTTCGGCGAACCGGGCGAGCTCCTCGTCGATGGCCGCCTCGATGACGGGGACCTCGACGTCGCCGGAGGTCTTCACGTCCAGCCAGCCCAGGGAGGGCGCGCCGGCCAGCCGCAGCAGGCCGAAGCCGGCGGCGACGGCGGTACGGTCGCGGCGCACCAGCCGGTTGTACAGGCGGGAGGACTCGCCGCCGCCGAGGATGGTGAGGGCGAGGTCGGCCGCGTCGCACGCGCGCGTGCCGTCGTGCGGGAGCCGGTAGGCGGCCATCAGGGCGCGGGCCGGGACCTCCTCCTCGACGACCTCGCGCAGCTGCTCGCCGACGACCTCCGGCAGGGAGCCGTCGCGCGGCTGGGGCTTGCCGTCGTGGGACGGGATGGAGCCGAAGTACTTCTCGATCCAGGCGAGCGTCTGCTGCGGGTCGATGTCGCCGACGACCGACAGGACGGCGTTGTTGGGCGCGTAGTACGTCCGGAAGAACTGCCGGGCGTCCTCCAGGGTGGCCGCGTCGAGGTCCGCCATGGACCCGATCGGCGTGTGGTGGTACGGGTGGCCCTCCGGGTAGGCGAGGGCGGTCAGCTTCTCGAAGGCGGTGCCGTAGGGGACGTTGTCGTAGCGCTGGCGGCGCTCGTTCTTGACGACGTCCCGCTGGTTCTCCATGGACTCGTCGTCCAGCGCGGCGAGCAGGGAGCCCATGCGGTCGGCCTCCAGCCAGAGGGCGAGCTCCAGCTGGTGGGCGGGCATGGTCTCGAAGTAGTTGGTGCGCTCGAAGCTGGTGGTGCCGTTGAGCGAGCCGCCCGCGCCCTGCACCAGCTCGAAGTGACCGTTGCCCTTGACCTGGGCGGAGCCCTGGAACATCAGGTGCTCGAAAAGGTGAGCCAGGCCGGTACGTCCCTTGACCTCGTGGCGCGAGCCGACGTCGTACCAGAGGCACACCGCCGCGACCGGGGTCAGGTGGTCCTCGGAGAGCACCACGCGCAGGCCGTTGGCCAGGCGGTGCTCGGTCGCTGTCAGGCCGCCGGAGCCTGCCTCGGCTGTGGCCGTGTGACCCATGGGCATGTACGTCCCTTCGATCGCGATGGCGGTCCGCGAACCGCCCGTTTCCTGCCAGTCCTGCCACTGTATGCAAGCGCGCGGGCCCCTGGCGAAGTTCCCGGAGGTCGTACGCCGAGAGCGAGATCGAAAGCGGGGCGAGCGGGCCGCCGGGTGCGCCCCGGAGCGCGGGACGCCTCCGGGCGTGGTGGGGTCCTGGCAGCCGCACGGAGCGGTCCGCGCCGGTGCACCGCGGGTCCTTCGCGAGCGCAGTGGGACAGCCGAGGCCGGCACCCCACGCTCACGGCGCGGGCACGCGTGCGCGTGGCGCGGGACGAGCCGGCCGTTCCGGGGCGCCGCGGGCCCGGCAAAGGCGCCTGGGTGCGAAACCGGCGGGAGGCCGGGACATCGGACGTCACGACGGAGCCACTACGACCGCCACGCGGGAGCGCGCCGTACCACGGGCGCGGCGGCACGGCGCGGACGACGGCAGCGCCGGGCGGGATCGCCGGGCCAGGAGGCCCCTGCGGAGTGCGCCGAGGCCGGAATGCCGCGGGTACGCGGGGCACACGTGCGCGTGGGACGGGCAACGCGCGGCGGGAGCACCTCGGGGTACGGGGGCGGCTCGCGCCCGGCGTCGCGGTGGCGACGGAGACTTCGGGCGCGTGGCCGGCGGCCTCGGTACGTGGTGCGGAGGCCGATGGGGGCGGGGGCTGGTCCGGGTTGTCAGTCGGGCGGTCCACAATGGTCCGCGTCAGATCCCGTCACGCTTCAGCAAGGAGCCGGCAGCGATGGCCCGCCGCAGCACGAAGACCCCGCCGCCCGACGACTCGTACGAGGAGAGGATCCTCGACATCGACGTCGTCGACGAGATGCAGGGCTCCTTCCTCGAGTACGCGTACTCGGTCATCTACTCCCGCGCCCTGCCGGACGCCCGGGACGGTCTCAAGCCGGTGCACCGCCGCATCGTCTACCAGATGAACGAGATGGGCCTGCGGCCGGAACGCGGGTACGTGAAGTGCGCCCGCGTCGTCGGCGAGGTCATGGGCAAGCTGCACCCGCACGGCGACGCGTCGATCTACGACGCCCTCGTGCGCATGTCGCAGCCCTTCTCCATGCGCGTTCCCCTGGTCGACGGCCACGGCAACTTCGGCTCGCTGGGCAACGACGACCCGCCCGCGGCCATGCGGTACACCGAGTGCCGCATGGCCGCGGCGACGTCCCTGATGACGGAGTCCATCGACGAGGACACCGTCGACTTCGCCCCCAACTACGACGGCCAGGAGCAGGAGCCGGTCGCCCTGCCCGCCGCCTTCCCCAACCTGCTGGTCAACGGCTCCTCGGGCATCGCCGTCGGCATGGCCACGAACATGCCCCCGCACAACCTGAACGAGGTCATCGCGGCCGCCCGCCACCTGATCCGCCACCCGAACGCGGACCTGGACGCCCTGATGAAGTACGTCCCGGGCCCGGACCTGCCCACCGGCGGCCGGATCGTCGGCCTGTCCGGGATCAGGGACGCCTACGAGACGGGCCGCGGCACCTTCAAGATCCGCGCGACGGTCTCGGTGGAGACGGTGACGGCCCGCCGCAAGGGACTGGTCGTCACCGAGCTGCCCTTCGCCGTGGGCCCGGAGAAGGTGATCGCCAAGATCAAGGACCTGGTCGGCTCGAAGAAGATCCAGGGCATCGCCGACGTCAAGGATCTCACCGACCGCGAGCACGGCCTGCGCCTGGTCATCGAGATCAAGAACGGCTTCGTGCCGGAGGCCGTCCTGGAGCAGCTCTACAAGCTGACGCCGATGGAGGAGTCCTTCGGCATCAACAACGTCGCGCTCGTCGACGGCCAGCCCCTCACCCTGGGCCTCAAGGAGCTCCTGGAGGTCTACCTCGACCACCGCTTCGACGTCGTGCGGCGCCGCAGCGAGTACCGTCGCGGCAAGCGGCGCGACCGGCTGCACCTGGTCGAGGGCCTGCTCACGGCGCTGGTGGACATCGACGAGGTCATCCGTCTGATCCGCTCCAGCGAGAACTCCGCGGAGGCCAAACAGCGCCTGATGGAGCGCTTCTCGCTGAGCGAAGTGCAGACGCAGTACATCCTCGACACGCCGCTGCGCCGCCTGACCAAGTTCGACCGCATCGAGCTGGAGGCGGAGAAGGACAAGCTCGTCGCGGAGATCGAGGAGCTGACCCGGATCCTGGAGTCGGACGCGGAGCTGCGCAAGCTGGTGTCGGCCGAACTGGCCGCGGTCGCCAAGAAGTTCGGCACTTCGCGGCGCACGATGCTGCTGGAGGCGGGCGCCGTCCCGGCCGCCACGGTGCCGCTGCAGGTGGCGGACGACCCGTGCCGCGTGCTGCTGTCCTCCACGGGCCTGCTGGCCCGTACGGCGAACGGCGATCCGCTCCCGCGGGGTGCGGACGGCAAGCGGCACAAGCACGACGTGATCGTCTCGGCGGTTCCGGCGACCGCCCGCGGCGAGGTGGGCGTGGTGACCTCCGCCGGCCGCCTGCTCCGGGTGAACGTCGTCGACCTGCCCCAGCTGCCGGAGACGGCCTCGGCGGCGAACCTCTCCGGCGGCGCCCCCCTGGCGGAGTTCGTCACCCTGGAGGACGACGAGAGCGTGGTCTGCCTGACCACGCTGGACGAGTCGTCGCCGGGCCTGGCGCTCGGCACCGAACAGGGTGTCGTCAAGCGCGTGGTCCCCGACTACCCCTCGAACAAGGAGGAGTTGGAGGTCATCACCCTCAAGGAGGGCGACCGGATCGTCGGCGCGGCCGAGCTGCGCACCGGTGAGGAGGACCTGGTCTTCATCACGGACGACGCCCAGCTCCTGCGCTACCAGGCCTCCCAGGTCCGCCCGCAGGGCCGCCCGGCCGGCGGCATGGCCGGCATCAAGCTCGCCGAGGGCGCCAAGGTGATCTCGTTCACGGCCGTCGACCCGGCCGCGGACGCGATCGTCCTCACCGTCGCCGGCTCGCGCGGGACGCTGGACGACTCCGTGCAGACGACGGGCAAGGTCACCCCGTTCGACCAGTTCCCGCGCAAGGGCCGGGCGACCGGCGGTGTCCGCTGCCAGCGGTTCCTGAAGGGCGAGGACTGCTTGTCCTTCGCCTGGGCGGGCCCCACGCCGGTCCGGGCCGCCCAGAAGAACGGCAGCCCGGCCGAACTCCCGGACATCGACCCGCGCCGCGACGGCTCGGGCGTGTCGCTGCCGAAGACGGTGGCGGTGGTGGCGGGGCCGGCCTAGGCCGGGGGTTCCGCCAGGTCCGGATCCTCGAGATCCGGTTCCTCGGAGCCCCGTACGTAGCGGAGGACACCCCACATGCCGTGCTCGTCGGCGTGCGGGGCGTCCTCCTCGCACGCCCGAAGTTCCTTGCCGAGGGCGCCCGCGTCGATGCCGGAGCCGAGGAGCACCAGCTGGGTGAGGCGGGGCTCGCCGGCCGGCCAGGGGTCGGGGTAGAAGCGCAGGAACCGGCCCACGGCGTGCACGGCGTAGCGGTTGCGGGGGTCGTGGGGGCCGAAGTCGGCGTACCCCTTGATCCGGTAGAGCCCGTCGGGGCGGCCGTCGAGGAACCGCATCAGCCGGCGCGGATCGAGCGGCACGTCGGCGACGAAGGAGAGGCTGTCGTAGCCGGCGTGCAGGTGCCCGGCGTGACCGCTGTCATCGGTGCCCTCATGCAGATCGTCGAAGGACAGCTGCCCGACGCGCTCCTCCCTGGGCCTGCAGTCGAAGAGGAACTCGGGGTCGACACGGCCGTAGGAAGCCGGGACGACGGCGGCCCCGTCGGCGAGGGACGCCACGAGGTCGAGCACCCTTTCCAAGCCGGCGGCCCGGTCGGCCTTGTTGACGACGACGAGGTCGGCGAGCGCGAGATGCCGGTCGAGTTCGGGGTGCCGCGCGCGGGTGGCGTCGAACTCGGCGGCGTCGACGACCTCGACGAGCCCGCCGTAGACCACCCTGGGGTTCTCGCTGGCCAGCACCATGCGGACGAGCTCCTGGGGTTCGGCGAGTCCGCTGGCCTCGATGACGACGACGTCGACACCGGCGGCGGGGTTCGTGAGCCGGTCGAGGTAGAGATCGAGCTCACTGGCGTCGACCGCGCAGCACAGGCACCCGTTGCCGAGGGAGACGGTGGAGTCCCCGAGCGCTCCCGCGACCGCCATGGCGTCGATCTCGATGGCGCCGAAGTCGTTGACGATCGCGCCGATACGGCTGCCGCCGCTGTGGTGGAGGAGGTGGTTGAGCAGCGTGGTCTTCCCGGAGCCGAGGAATCCGGCGAGCACGACGACCGGGATCTGCGGCACGGCCGGACTCGGACTCGGGTGCGGGCTTGGGCTCGGGTTCCGGCTCGGACTGGAGTCCCGGCTCGGCTGGCTCACCGTGCGACCTCTCTCACGCCGACGCGTGCACCGGCTCACGGCCGCGGTGCACGCACGAAGTTGGAATGTCGACCAAGAATACGAGCCGCCCACAGGCGTCTGTCCCGCGACGGCGCCCGGGGCGGATCACCCCCACGGCCGGAAGCCGCTTCGCCTCCAGTCAGGTTAGGCTCACCTGTGTGAGTACGTGCTCGACCGTCTCCCGGCAGCTCGACGAGCCGCTGGCCGCCACCGCGCCCGCGGCGACAACGTGGCTGCTGCTGGAACAGCCCGGCCCGTGGGGTGTCAAGGCGCTCACTTCGAGCCACCTGGATCCCGCTGTCGGCCGTGCGCTGGAACGGGCCGCGCAGGGCACCGGCGTCCGTGTCGCGCTCATCCGCCGCCCGGGCCGCCACGCCGACCGCCGCACGACGTCCGTACGGCATGTGTACGCGGCCCACACGGTTCCGGGGAACGTATGGCTGCACAGCGCCATGACCGCCGACCCCGAGCGGCTGCTCGGCCTCGACTTCGCCGCACTGGGCAGGGGTGACCACCACACCTTCGACGCGGTACTGCGGGGCGCGCCCCAGACAGGCGATCCGCTCACGCTGGTGTGCACCAACGGCAAGCGCGACCGGTGCTGCGCCCTCCTCGGCCGTCCCCTCGCGGCCGAGCTGGCCTTCTCCGGGGTCCACGGGGTCTGGGAGGTCACGCACCTGGGCGGCCACCGCTTCTCGCCGACGCTCCTCGTGCTGCCGTACGGCTACGCGTACGGGCGGGCCGAGGCGCACACCGTCAAGGACGTCCTGCACGGCGTGCGGGAGGGCCGGGTGGTCCTCGAGGGCTGCCGGGGCCGTACGGCCTGGGAGCGGCCCGGACAGGCCGCGGAGCTGGCCGTGCGGCAGGCGGCGGGCGAGTACCGCGCGGACGCGCTGGGCGTCGTGCGCACCGACGGCGCCGCGCCCCGCTGGGAGGTGACCGTCGCCCACGCCGACGGGCGCCGCTGGCACGTGACCGTGGCCCAGGGGGCCGCTCAGCCACCCCGGCCGGAGAGCTGTGGTGCGTCGGTGCTGGGCGGTCCGGTGTGCATGAACGTGGTCGCCGTCCACGAACTGGCGGGCACGCGGCTCGCCGGCTGACGGCACGGCGGCACGGCGACACGGCGACACGGCGACACGGCGGCACGGCGGCACGGCGACACGGCGACACGGCGGCACGGCGGCACGGCGGCACGGCGACACGGCGACACGGCGGCACGGCGGCACGGCGACACGGCGACACGGCGACACGGCGGCACGGCGGCACGGCGGCACGGCGACACGCGAGAGATCCACACCACACCCCTGGGGCAGCCCACGCCCGTCGACGTACCGTCATGGGTCATGAGCTCCCCCCTTCCCGCACGCCGTCGCCGGCTCCACCTGCCCCGGCGGATGTTCTCGCAGGTGCTCCTGATGCAACTGGCGATCGCCGCGGGAGTCACGGTGCTCGCGACCGGGCTGTTCCTCGCGCCGCTCGGCCGTCAGCTGGACGAGCAGGCCATGCGCCGCGCGCTCGCCATCGCGGAGACCACCGCCGAGAACCGGCAGATCGCGCGGGACCTGCGGAACACCGCCCCGAGCGCCCACGGGCCCGTGCAGAAGGAAGCGGAACGGATCCGGAAGGCGACCGGCGCCGAGTACATCGTGGTGATGGACATGCGCGGCACGCGCTGGTCGCACACCGATCCGTGGCAGATAGGCGAGCACGTCTCGACGAGTGCCAAGGAGGCCCTGGGCGGGCAGAAGGTCATGGAGATCGACACCGGCACGCTGGGGCGCTCGGCGCGCGGCAAGGTGCCGCTGTACGACGACGACCACCACATCATCGGGGCCGTATCGGTCGGCATCGCCTACAACAGCGTGCGCGCCAAGTTGATCGACGCCATCCCGGGTCTGCTCGCCTACGCCGGCGGCGCCCTGGCCGTCGGCGCGCTGGCCGCCTGGCTGATCTCCCGGCGGGTCCAGCGGCAGACCAGGGACCTGGCGTTCTCGGACATCGCGGCGCTGCTCGCCGAGCGCGAGGCCATGCTGCACGGCATCCGGGAGGGGGTCGTGGCCCTGGACCGCGGCGGCCGCATCCGGCTGCTCAACGACGAGGCACGACGGCTGCTCGGCATCGGCGACGAGGCGCTCGGCCGCTCGCCCGACGAGGCGCTCGGCGAGGGCCGTACGACCGATGTACTGGCCGGGCGGGTGGCGGGCACCGACCTGCTCACCGTGCGCGGGCAGCGCGTCCTGGTCGCCAACCGGATGCCGACCGACGACGGGGGCGCCGTCGCCACCCTGCGCGACCGCACCGAGCTGGAGCAGCTGGGCCGGGAGCTGGACTCGACGCGCGGCCTGATCGACGCCCTGCGCGCCCAGGACCACGAGCACGCCAACCGCATGCACACGCTGCTCGGGCTGCTGGAACTGGAGATGTACGACGACGCCGTGGAGTTCGTCGGGGAGGTGGTCGGGGACCACCGGGCCACGGCCGAGCAGGTCACCGAGAAGTTCCAGGACCCGCTGCTCGCCGCCCTGCTGGTCGGCAAGGCGACCGTGGCGGCCGAGCGCGGGGTCGCGCTGTGGCTGTCGGACCGCACGCACCTGCCGGACCGGCTGGTCGACCCCAGGGGGCTGGTCACGGTCGTCGGGAACCTGGTCGACAACGCGCTCGACGCCGTCGCGGCGACACCACACGCGCGCGTGGAGGTCGAACTGCACGCCGAGGGACGCACCGCCGTCCTCAGTGTGCGCGACACCGGGCCGGGCATACCGGCGGACCAGCGCGACCTGATCTTCACGGAGGGATGGTCCACCAAGCGGCCGCCGGCGCACCGCAACCGCGGTATCGGTCTGTCCCTGGTGCGCAGGCTCGCCGAGCGGCAGGGCGGGACCGTGGCGGTGGGCGAGGCGCACGGTGGCGGCGCGGAGTTCACGGTCGTCCTGCCCGAGGCGCTCGCCGAGGCGGAGCCGGCCCTCGGGTCCGCCCTCGCCACCGCCGTCGGGACCGCCGAGGAGGAGTCGCGGTGATCGAGGTCCTGGTCGTGGACGACGACGTCCGGGTCGCGCGCGTCAACGCCGCCTACGTGGAGAAGGTGCCGGGCTTCCGCGTCGCGGGCACGGCGCACAGCGCGGCCGAGGCGCTGCAGCTGCTTCGGACGCTGCCGCGGCTGGACCTGGTCCTCATGGACCACTACCTGCCCGACGGCACGGGCCTGTCGGTCGTCCAGGAGATGCGGCGCCACGGCCACCGGACCGACGTGATCATGGTGACGGCGGCCCGGGACGTGTCGACCGTGCAGGCGGCGCTGCGGCACGGGGTGCTGCAGTACCTGATCAAGCCGTTCGCCTTCGCCGGGCTGCGGGCCAGGCTGGAGGCGTACGCGGCGCTGCGCCGCACCCTGGACGGCGGCGGGGAGGCCGAACAGGCCGAGGTGGACCGGATCTTCGGGGCTTTATCGGCGCCGTCGGAGCCCGGGCTGCCCAAGGGACACTCCCCCGCCACCGCCGAACTCGTCCGCCAGTGCCTGATGAGGGCCGACAGGCCCCTGTCGGCCCGGGAGGTCGCCGACCGGACCGGGGTGAGCCGGCCGACCGCCCAGCGCTATCTGAAGCTCCTGGAGCGCACGGGGCGGGCCGGGCTGACCCTGAGGTACGGCGACGCGGGCCGCCCTGAACACCGTTACGTGTGGGCGGCCCGCGCCTGAGGACACGGCTCGTGGGGCGGGGGGAAGAGGCCGTGTCCCCCCTGTGCGTACGGCTGTCAGCCGGCGGCCTTCTCGACGAACTCGGTGGTGTACGTCTTGCTGAGGTCCACGTTGCCGTTCTTGATTTCGGGCTTGAACGCCTTGAGCACCTTCTCCACGGTCTCCGGGCCGTTCGCCGGCATGACGCCGTCCTTGGTGAACATCGGCAGCGTGCTCTTGATCGCCTCCGCGTAGAGCGTCTTGTTGCCCTGGGAGTAGTCGACGGGCATCTTGGCGGCGATCTCGTCGGCGCTGTGGGTGGACATCCACTTGAGCGTCCTGACGAACGCGTTGGCCAGCTTCTGGACGGTCTCCTTGTGGCTGTTGACCCAGTCCGTCCGCATGTACAGGCTGGACGACGGGTACGGGCCGCCGAGCGCCTCCTGCGACCCCTCGGGCGTCCGCATGTCGATGAGGACCTTGCCGGCCTTCTTCTCCAGGATCGTCGCGACGGTCGGGTCGGTCGTCATGCCGCCGTCGATGGAGCCCTTCTCGAGCGCGGAGATGAAGGTCGATCCCGCGCCGACGGCGACCGGGCTGAACTCGCTGACCTTCACGCCGTTCTTGACCGCGAGGTACTTGGTGAGGAAGTCGGTGGAGGAGCCGAGGCCGGTGACACCGAGCTTCTTGCCCTTGAAGTCCTTCGCTGACTTGATCTTGTCCGCCGCCTTGCTGGAGACGACCTCCACCTCGCCGGGCGCGTGCGAGAACTGCACCACGGACTGGACGTGCTTGCCCTTGACCTGCAGGTCGAGGGTGTGGTCGTAGAAGCCGACGGTGCCATCGACCTGGCCGGCGACGAGCGCGGTCTCGGCCTGGACACCGGCGGGCTCACTCAGCAGCTCGACGTCCAGACCCTCGTCGGCGAAGTAGCCGAGGCGCTGGGTGAGCATCGCGGGCAGGTAGATGACCTTGTCCAGGCCACCGACCATGATCTTGACGTGCTCGCCCTTGCCGCCGCCCCCGCTCTTGCCCGAGTTGGAGGTGGAGCTCGCCGCGTCGTTGGCGCAGGCGGTGAGGGAGGACAGGGCGAGCAGGCCGGCGGCGGCCGACGCCGCGAATCTGACGGTCTTGCGCATGACGGTTCACGTCCTTGTGAGAGGCGGTGCGGGGAAGAGAAAGAGCTTCGTTACGGGGCCAGTACGGCAGCGGGCCGTCAGTCCCCGGAATCCGCCGGCTTCCAGCGGAAGATGCGGCGCTCGGTGAAGGTGAGCAGGCCCTCGGCGACGAGCGCGACCGCGGCGAGGATGACCATCGCGGCGTACACACCGGCCGCGTTGAAGGTGCCCTGGGACTGTGCGACGAGCAGGCCGATGCCCTTGGTGGCGCCGATGTACTCGCCGACGATGGCGCCGATGAGGGCGAAGCCGAAGCTGACGTGCAGGCTGGTGAAGATCCACGAGGTCGCGGACGGGATGACCACCTGGAAGGTGACCCTGCGGTCGCTCGCGCCGAGGATCCGCGCGTTGGCCACCAGGTTGCGGTCGACCTCCCGGGCGCCCTGGAAGGCGTTGAAGAACACCGGGAAGAACACGAGGACCACGGCCGAGGCGATCTTGGAGAGCGGTCCGAGTCCGAACCAGATCACGAAGATCGGGGCGAGGACGATCCTCGGGATGGAGTTGAGCACCTTGATGTAGGGGCCGAGGACATCGGCGAGGAAGGTGATGCGTCCGAGCGCGATGCCGAGGACCACACCGACCGCCACACCCCACACCCAGCCGATCAGGGCCTCGTAGAGCGTGTACCAGATCTGCTCGCCCAGCGAGCCGAGCGCGGTGCCGTGCGTGATCCAGGTCCAGATCTGGTCCCAGATCTGCGAGGGCATCGAGAAGTTGAACGGATCGATGACCTCGGCCCGGGACAGCGCCTCCCACAGGCCGAGCACGGCCACCAGCACCAGGACGCGGGCGGAGGTGACGACCACCTTGCGTCTGCGGGCGGCGCGGGCCCGGGAGTGTGTGCGGTCGGGCGTCTTGACCGTGTCGACGACCGGCGTGCTGAGAACCTCAGGC
Organism: Streptomyces sp. JNUCC 63; assembly: GCF_054366325.1. Taxonomy (NCBI): domain Bacteria; kingdom Bacillati; phylum Actinomycetota; class Actinomycetes; order Kitasatosporales; family Streptomycetaceae; genus Streptomyces; species Streptomyces sp. JNUCC 63. Next base: position 2,045,512 of record NZ_CM135963.1, read on the forward strand.
GACATGGGCGGCACCCCTCTCGCGGGTGATGCGGACCTCTTCGCCGAGCGACTCCCAGATCTCGCGGTAGATGTCGATGAACTCCGTCTGCAGGCGCACCTGCTCGACCTTGCGGGGCCGGGGCAGGCCGATGTCGAAGACCTGCTTCACGGTCGCGGGACCGGCCGTCATGACCACGACCTTGTCGGCCAGGGCGATGGCCTCCTCCAGGTCGTGGGTGACGAAGACGACCGAGGAGCCCGTGCCCTCCCACAGCTCAAGCAGCTCGTCCGACATCAGCGCCCGGGTCTGCACGTCGAGCGCCGAGAACGGCTCGTCCATCAGCAGGATCTCGGGGTCGTTGACGAAGGTGGCGGCGAGGGCGACGCGCTTGCGCTGACCGCCGGAGAGCTGGTGCGGGTAGCGGTCCTCGAAGGCCGCGAGTCCGACCCGGGCCAGCCAGGCGCGCGCCTTCTCCTTGGCCTCCGCCTTCGGTACGCCGCGGAAGCGCGGTCCGGCCATCACGTTGGACAGCACCGTGCGCCAGGGGAAGGTGGCGTCCTGCTGGAAGACGAAGCCGACCTTGCCGCCGACGCCCTGAACCGGCTCGCCGGCCACCAGCACATCGCCCTCGGTGGGCTCCTCCAGGCCACTGACCAGGGTCAGCGTGGTCGACTTGCCGCAGCCGGTGGGGCCGACCACGGCCACGAACTCGCCGCGCCGCACGGTGAGGTCGAGGTCCCTGACGGCCGTGTGCAGGCCCCCTGACGGGGTCCTGAACGTCTTGCTCGCGCCCCGCAGTTCGATGGCGGGGCTGGTGTCTGCGCTCATGGCCCGGACGGTAGATGCGGCCCCGGCCGCGGCAGCAGTCTTCTGAGCGCAACCCGTTCTTTTGCTCGCAAGCACCTGTTGTGCTCGTTTTGCTCGCGCTACAACAGCGGAGCCGAACACGGGCGCCGCGCCCGCCTGGCCTTGGGAGAAAGAGGCCCGATGATTGACGTCCTGGTGGTCGACGACGACTACCGTGTCGCTGAGATAAACGCCAAGTACGTGGGAAAGGTTCCAGGCTTCCGGGTCACCGCCCGCGCGCACAGTGCCGCACAGGCCCTGACCGCCGTGCAGCGCGGAGGCATCGACCTGGTCCTGCTCGACCACTACCTGCCCGACCGCACGGGTCTGGAACTCGTCCACCGCATGCGGGAGCAGGGAATCGGCACCGACGTCATCATGATCACGGCGGCCGGCGACGTGGCGACCGTGCAGCAGGCGATGCGCCTGGGCGCCCTGCACTACCTGGTCAAGCCGTTCACCTTCGCCGCGCTGCGCACCCGCCTGGATTCCTACGCCGCCCTGCGCCGCACCGTCGACCGCGTCGGTGGCCGCGGCGTCACCGGGCAGGAGCAGGTGGACCGGATCTTCGGCGCCCTGCGCACCACGCCCGCACCGGCGTCCCCGGGCCTGCCCAGCGGCCACTCGGAGCCGACGAGCGACCTCATCTGCGGTGTCCTGCACCGCGCCGACCAGCCCCTGTCCGCCCACGAGGTGGCCGCCCGGACCGGCCTGAGCCGCTCCACCGCGCAGCGCTACCTGCGCCACCTGGAACAGGCCGGACGTCTGCGTCTTTCCCTGAAGTACGGCGACACGGGGCGGCCCGAGCACCGCTACGCGTGGGTGGCGCCGTAGAGCCTGTCCGGGCCGGCGGTGCGGCCGTACGACGCTGTGGCGCCGGCCGCCGTCACACGGCCCCCGCTCCCGTCAGCGACCGCACCTCCGTCTCCGCGTGCTTGGCCTCGTCCGGCAGTTCGGTCGAGGTGACGGTGCCGAGCCAGCCGGCGAGGAATCCGAGCGGGACGGAGACGATGCCGGGGTTCCGCAGCGGGAAGAACTGGAAGTCGACGCCCGGGAAGAGGGAGTCGGGGCTTCCGGAGACCACCGGGGAGAGCACGACGAGCACCAGGGCGGGGACCAGTCCGCCGTAGACGGCCCACACCGCGCCGCGGGTCGTGAAACCGCGCCAGAACAGCGAGTACAGCAGCACCGGCAGGTTCGCGGAGGCGGCCACGGCGAAGGCGAGGCCCACCAGGAAGGCGACGTTGAGGTCGCGGGCGAGCAGGCCGAGGGCGATCGCCACCACGCCGATACCGGCCGCGGCGACGCGCGCCACGGCGACCTCGCTGCGCTGCCGGGCACCACGGCGCCGCAGGGAGGCGTACAGGTCGTGGGCCACCGACGCCGAGGAGGCGAGCGTGATCCCGGCGACCACCGCGAGGATCGTGGCGAAGGCGACCGCGGCCACCACCGCGAACAGGACCGTGCCCGCCGTGGAGTCCGCGCCGCCGCCCAGGTCGAGGGCCAGCAGCGGGACCGCCGTGTTCCCGGCCGCGTTGGACTCCCGCAGGGCGTCCGGTCCGACGATCGCCGCCGCGCCGAAGCCGAGGACGATCGCCATCAGGTAGAAGCCGCCGATGAGCCCGATGGACCAGATCGCCGAACGCCGGGCGGCCCGCGCGGTCGGCACCGTGTAGAAGCGGGACAGGATGTGCGGCAGCCCGGCCGTGCCGAGCACCAGCGCGAGCCCGAGACTGATGAAGTCCAGGCGCGCGGCCGGGCCCCCGCCGTACTTCAGCCCGGGGACCAGGAAGGCGTCCCCGTGCCCGCTGCGCTCGGCCGCGGTGAGCAGCAGCCGGCCGAGGTCGCCGTGGAACCTGACCAGGACGAGCACGGTCAGCACGACGGTGCCGCCCATCAGCAGGACCGCCTTGACGATCTGGATCCAGGTGGTGGCCCGCATCCCTCCCAACGACACATAGATCACCATCAGCGCGCCGACGCCGATGACGGTCCAGGCCTGCGCTCCCCCGCCGGTCCGCCCGAGGAGCAGTGCCACCAGGCTGCCGGCGCCCACCATCTGCGCCACCAGATACAGAACGGACACGGTGACCGAGGAGGTTCCCGCCGCGATCCGCACCGGCCGCTCGCTCATCCGGGCCGCGACCACGTCGGCGAGCGTGAACCGACCGCAGTTGCGCACCAGTTCGGCGACGAGGAACAGCACCACCAGCCAGGCCACGAGGAAGCCCACGACGTACAGCACCCCGTCGTAGCCGAACAGCGCGATCAGCCCGGGAACGCCCAGGAAGGAGGCGGCCGACGCGTAGTCGCCCGCGACGGCGAAGCCGTTCTCCATGGGCGAGAACAGCCGCCCGCCCGCGTAGAACTCCTCCGCCGAACCGTGCCGGTTGCGGCTCACCCAGGTGGTGATCCCCAGGGTGACCGCGACGAACACGCCGAACAGCAGCAGCGCCAGCGTCTGATGGTTGCCGGTCACGACACACCGCCCTGGACGCCGCGCGTCAGCTCCTGCGTGTCCCACCGCAGTTCGAGCGCCGCCCGGTCCCGGCGCAGCCGGGCGTGCCGGGCGTAGGCCCAGGCGAGGAGGAAGGTGCTGAGGAACTGTCCGAGGCCGGCCAGCATCGCCATGTTCACCGCGCCCGCCACCGGCCGCGCCATGAACCCGGGCGCCGTCGTCGCGGTCACGACGTATGCCACGTACCAGGCGAAGAAGACCGCGACCGCCGGGACGACGAACCGCCGGTACCGGCTGCGCACCTCCTGGAACGCCGCGCTGCGCTGCACCTCGAGGTACACCTCGGCCGCGGCGCCGCCGGCCGGCCCGGCCTGCCCCTCGCGGCGGGCCGCCGGTACCGGTGCGGAGGGGACTCCCGTGCCGTCCCCCTCGCCCCAGCCGGAGGCCAGTGCGTCGTACCAGGGGTCGCGATACCTCATGTCATCCGCGCCCCCGCGGGGACGGCCGTTGCTCGACTGCATGCCCCAGGATGGACAGACCGGGAAGATCCCCGACTTCTCTTCCCACCGCTCTTCACCCCATCAGGTGACCGAGCGGGCAGGAGCCGTCACTACGCGTCGATGCGTGAACGGTCCAGTGTCGCGGCCGAACTCGCGATGAACTCCTTGCGGGGCGCCACGTCGTTGCCCATCAGGAGGTCGAAGACCTGCTCGGCGGCCTCGAGGTCGGAGAGGTTGATCCGGCGCAGGGTGCGGTGGCGCGGGTCCATGGTCGTCTCGGCCAGCTGGTCGGCGTCCATCTCGCCGAGACCCTTGTACCGCTGGATCGAGTCCTTGTACCGGGTGTTCTTGCTCTGGAACTCGAGCAGCTTGTCGCGCAGTTCGCGGTCCGAGTAGGTGTAGACGTACTTGTCCTGGCCCTTCTTCGGCTGGACCAGCTCGATGCGGTGCAGCGGCGGCACCGCGGCGAACACCCGGCCCGCCTCGACCATGGGCCGCATGTAGCGGTGGAACAGCGTCAGGAGCAGGGTGCGGATGTGGGAGCCGTCCACGTCGGCGTCGGTCATCATGATGATCTTGCCGTAGCGCGCCGCGTCCAGGTCGAAGGTCCGGCCCGACCCGGCCCCTATCACCTGGATGATCGCGCCGCACTCGGCGTTCTTCAGCATGTCCGTGACGGACGACTTCTGGACGTTGAGGATCTTGCCGCGGATCGGCAGCAGCGCCTGGAACTCGGAGTTCCGCGCCAGCTTCGCCGTACCGAGCGCGGAATCGCCCTCGACGATGAACAGCTCGCTGCGGTCGACGTCGTCGCTGCGGCAGTCGGCGAGCTTGGCCGGCAGCGAGGAGGACTCCAGGGCCGTCTTGCGGCGCTGCGCGTCCTTGTGCTGGCGGGCGGCGATGCGCGTACGGGCGGCGGCGACGGCCTTCTCCAGCACCACGCGCGCCTGCTGTGCGGCGTCGCGCTTGGTGGACGTCAGGAACGCCTTGAGTTCCTTGGTGACCACGTTGTTCACGATGCGGCGGGCCGCCGAGGTGCCGAGGACTTCCTTGGTCTGGCCCTCGAACTGCGGCTCGGCCAGGCGGACCGTGACGACCGCGGTGAGCCCCTCCAGGGCGTCGTCCTTGACGATGTCGTCCTCGGCGACGCGCAGCAACTTCTTGGCCCGCAGCACCTCGTTCATGGTCTTGGTGACGGCCTGCTCGAAGCCGGCGACGTGGGTGCCGCCCTTGGGGGTGGCGATGATGTTGACGAAGGACCGGAGCGTGGTGTCGTAGCCGGTTCCCCAGCGCAGCGCGACGTCCACGCCGAGCTCGCGGGTGACTTCGGTGGGCGTCATCTGGCCGTGGTCGTCGAGGACCGGGACCGTCTCCTTGAAGGTGCCGTGCCCGGTGAAGCGGAGGACGTCGCAGACCGGCCTGTCGCTCGCCAGGTACTCGCAGAACTCGCTGATGCCGCCGTCGAAGCGGAAGGACTCCTCGCCTTTGCTGCCGCCCTCGCCGAGGCCGTACTCGTCACGGACGACGATGGTCAGTCCGGGCACCAGGAAGGCCGTCTGACGGGCACGCTGGTGCAGGGTCTCCAGGGAGGGCTTGGCGTCCTTGAGGAAGATCTGGCGGTCGGCCCAGTAACGCACGCGCGTGCCGCTGCGCGTCTTGGGGATCTTCCTGGCCTTGCGCAGACCGCTCTTGGCCTCGAACCTGGCGTCGGGCCCGTTGCCCGTGAACGCGCCGGGCACGCCGCGCCGGAAGCTGATGGCGTGGGTGTGGCCGCCGCGGTCCACCTCGACGTCCAGCCGGGCGGACAGGGCGTTGACCACGGAGGCGCCGACGCCGTGCAGACCGCCGGAGGCGGCGTACGAGCCCCCGCCGAACTTGCCGCCCGCGTGCAGCTTGGTCATGACGACCTCGACGCCGGACATGCCCGTCTTGGGCTCGACGTCGACCGGGATGCCACGGCCGTTGTCCCGCACCTCCACGGAACCGTCGTCGTACAGGACGACCTCGATACGGTCGCAGTAGCCTCCGAGGGCTTCGTCCACGGAGTTGTCGATGATCTCCCACAGGCAGTGCATCAGGCCACGGCTGTCGGTGGAGCCGATGTACATGCCCGGGCGCTTGCGCACGGCCTCGAGGCCCTCGAGGACGAGCAGGTGCCGCGCGGTGTAGTTGGAGCTGTCCCGGTCTGCTCCTGCCAGCAGCGCTGTGGACGGCACGGACGTCTCGGCGGTCACGCGGTTCGCTCCTCGCTGAATTTCAGATGGGGCCCTGATGAAGAAGGGCGCGGCTTGGGTCGCCGCTCAGAGGGTACCGAGGCCTGGTGGAGCCCTTGCAACGCAACCCTCGACAGGGATCCAGAGTAGTAGAGAGTCGCATGAACGTTCGATGCTTCGACAGAGTGAAGCGCATATCACGTTCCCTTCGGAGGCATGAACCATTTAGGCTCCGGGCACGTCCTCCTGAACAACCGGCAACCCGGCCGGGGAGGATTTGACCATGACCGACAGCGCGAACCCGTAAGACACAGAGAAACGCAATACGGCACATTCGCCGCCAACCCGGCAACAACCAGCCGTCCCGGAAAGATTTTTCGAGAAAAAGCCACGATCGGGAACGTTTGGGGCTGGTTGGATGTTGACCCTGGTACGACAGCTCGTCGAGCTAGAGAAGAGGCGACGTGACTACTGTTCTGACCCCCTCGAACCCGCTGACGGCCGCCGATCGGTGCGACCGCTGCGGCGCCCAGGCATACCTGCGCGTCGTTCTGCTCAGCGGCGGAGAACTGCTCTTCTGCGCCCACCACGGTCGCAAGTTCGAGCCGGAACTCAAGAAGATCGCCGCTGAGATACAGGACGAGACGGGACGCCTGGCACCCGGTACCGCGGACGCGTCCGACCAAGAGCGCTGACATCTCGCACGACGAGCCAGCTCCGGCACAGGCCGGCGAACGGGCGGCCGCTCCTGACCACCAGGAGCGGCCGCCCGTCCTCGTGGCCGGTGACGCCGGTCAGGGCTCGTCGGGCGCCCCGCGCGGTGCCTTGGCGCCAAGGACCTGGCTCAGCGTCCGTACGACGTCGGACACGCGCGTGTAGACGCCGGGGCTCCCCGCGCGTCCACAGCCGTTCCCCCACGACACGAGCCCGATCAGCCGCCCCCGCGCGACCAGCGGGCCCCCGCTGTCCCCCTGGCACGCGTCCCGGCCGCCCGCGGCCTCTCCCGCACACAGCATGCTGCCGGACATGTACGTGCCGTCCTCGCTGCCGCCCGGATAGGTCCGCTCGCACTGCGCGTCGGGCAGGACATGGATCCGCGCGGCATGCAGACTGTGCGCGTAGGCGGCGGTGCCGGCGGTGTCCCCCCAGCCGTAGACCGTGGCGCTCGTGCCGGGCGCGTACGCCGGGTCGCCCGCGCCCGCCAGGGGGATGACGGAGCTCCGGGGCACCGGCTCGGCGAGGGTGAGCACGGCGAAGTCACCGGCGTTGGTGTCGGCGTCGTAGTGCGGGTTGACCCAGATGGCACGCACCGGGATCTCCTTGCCCCGGCGCGAGAGCAGGTCCGTGCGCCCGGTGATCACTTTCAGATCCCGCGTCGGTGGCGCGCCCACGACATCTCCGGCCAGACAGTGGGCCGCGGTGAGCACCGCTGTCCGGCCGACCGCCACACCACCGCAGAACTGTCCCGCCCGCGTGCCTCCGAACCGGTCACGGCTGGAGAGGGCCACGGTCCACGGGCTGTGCGACACATCGACGGGGAAGCCGCCGATGACAATGCTGTCGGCAGTGGCGGGAGCGGCGGTGGCCAGCGGTATCGCGGCTCCCGCGGCCGCCAGGACCAGCGGCCGGGCCAGTGCCCGGGCAATACGGCGTCGCATGATGCTCCTCACTCTGGGACGATCATCGGACACCCAGAGTCATGCAGAGCGACGCGCTCCGCAGCACGAAGGGCCCGCTCCCCGTCCGGGGAACCGGGCCCTTCGTGTCGTGGTACTGGATCTACGTGTCGTAGTGCCGGACCTAGTCGAGGTAGTCGCGCAGCACCTGCGAGCGCGAGGGGTGGCGCAGCTTCGACATGGTCTTGGACTCGATCTGACGGATCCGCTCGCGCGTGACGCCGTACACCTTGCCGATCTCGTCGAGGGTCTTCGGCTGACCGTCGGTGAGACCGAAGCGCATGGAGACGACGCCCGCCTCGCGCTCGGACAGGGTGTCGAGCACCGAGTGCAGCTGCTCCTGCAGCAGCGTGAAGCTGACCGCGTCGGCCGGGACGACCGCCTCGGAGTCCTCGATGAGGTCACCGAACTCGCTGTCGCCGTCCTCGCCCAGCGGGGTGTGCAGCGAGATGGGCTCACGGCCGTACTTCTGGACCTCGATGACCTTCTCCGGGGTCATGTCGAGCTCCTTGGCCAGCTCCTCCGGGGTGGGCTCGCGGCCCAGGTCCTGGAGCATCTGACGCTGCACGCGCGCGAGCTTGTTGATGACCTCGACCATGTGCACCGGGATACGGATGGTGCGGGCCTGGTCGGCCATGGCGCGGGTGATCGCCTGACGGATCCACCAGGTGGCGTACGTGGAGAACTTGTAGCCCTTGGTGTAGTCGAACTTCTCCACCGCGCGGATGAGACCGAGGTTGCCCTCCTGGATCAGGTCCAGGAAGAGCATGCCGCGGCCGGTGTAGCGCTTGGCCAGGGAGACCACCAGGCGGAGGTTGGCCTCCAGAAGGTGGTTCTTGGCGCGGCGGCCGTCCTCGGCGATGATCTCCAGCTCACGCTTGAGCTTGGGGGCGAGCTTGTCGGAGTTGGCCAGCTTGTCCTCGGCGAACAGGCCCGCCTCGATGCGCTTGGCCAGCTCGACCTCCTGCTCGGCGTTGAGCAGGGGGACCTTGCCGATCTGCTTGAGGTAGTCCTTCACCGGGTCGGCGGTGGCGCCGGCCGCGGCGACCTGCTGGGCGGGGGCGTCGTCCTCGTCCTCGTCGGAGAGCACGAAACCGGCGTTCTCGGTGCCCTCGGGCTCCTCCGCGCCCTTGGCGTCCTCGAGCACCTCGTCCTCGAGCAGCTCGGCGTCGTCCTTCTTGGCGGCGGTGGTCTTCTTGGCCGCCGTCTTCTTGGCGGCGGTCGTCTTCTTCGCCGCCGTCTTCTTGGCCGCGGTCGTCTTCTTGGCGGCGGCCTTCTTGGCGGGGGCCTCGTCCTCGACAGGCGTGTCGGCGGCGGGCGCCTCCGGGGTGGCGGTGGCGGTGGCCTTCCGGGTGGTCACCGTCTTCGCCGCGACCGTCTTGCCGGCGGTGCGCTTGGCCGGACTCTTCGCTGCGACGCTCTTTCGGGTGCGCTTGTTGGGCTCCGCGGCACTGACCATCAGCGTCACACCCTCTTCCTCGAGGATCTGGTTGAGGCTGCGCAGTACGTTCTTCCACTGAGTGGCCGGAATCTGGTCAGCTTCGAAGGCCCGACGCACATCGTCGCCGGCGATCTGCCCCTCAGCCTTTCCCCGCTCAATGAGCGCCATGACAGAGACGGACTCGGCGATCTCCGGCGGGAGCGTACGGGATGTGCTGGCCGACACGAACAACCTCTCGGAACGTTGGAAAACGGCTTCCGGCCCCGTCCACAGTGGACAGGAGCCGACCACCGGCCTGGGGATGGGCCGACGGTGCGGGCGGAGGCCGGGAAGAGGCACAGCGCCGTGAACGGCGTCCGTATTCCCTCCGCGGCTGTCACCTCTTAGGTCATCGCGTTCTTCCCACGAGCGTTACGCCCAATCCACGTGGCCCGAGTCACACCCCGTAAGCGTGTAAAAACGGTCAGAAATGGGCAGATGAGATCAGCTGTCGCCACGGACACGACCTGACCAGCGGCTCTCCCGTCGGTCGCGCACGGACCCCGCCCGGTACACGGAGTGTCCGGCGGGGTCCTGCGGGAGGCGGTTCACCGTCCGGACGAGGCCGCGGAGGACGGCAGGGCCCGGCCGTGCCGCCCACGCAGGAACCAGGGCTCGAGCGGGTCAGTGCTCGCGCGGCGCGGGGACCACCCGTTCGACCTCGGGGTGCACCGTGAGCAGTTGACGCATGGCCCCCTCCGCCGCCGCGCCGTCACCCGCCCCGAGGGCGTCGACGATCCGCACGTGCTGCGCCAGCGAAGTCTCGCTGGGCCGGTCGCAGCCCGTGACGGGGCCGCCGGAGACCTGGAGGGCGGCGGAGACGATCCCGGAGAGGTGCTCCAGCATCCGATTGCCCGCCACCTGGATGAGCAGCGTGTGGAATTCGGCATCCGCGCGGGAGAAGGTGAGCGCGTCGCCCTGTCCCAGGGCGTGTCCCATGATCTCGATCATGTCGGACAGGCGCTGCTGGACGTCCTCGCGCCCGTGCCCGGCGGCGAGTCTCGCGGCGAGCGGTTCGATCGTCCAGCGCAGCTCACTCAGCTCTCGGCGCTGGTCGTCGCGCTGCGGCCCGAAGGCCCGCCACTCGATGATGTCCGGATCGAGCAGATTCCAGTCGCTGACCGGGCGCACGCGCGTGCCGACGTTCGGCCGGGCGCTGACCAGGCCCTTGGCCTCCAGGACGCGGAGCGACTCGCGGACGACGGTGCGGGAGACCTCGAAGCGCTGGCCGATCTCCTCGGGCACCAGCGGGCGGTCGGCACCCAGGTCCCCGGAGACGATCATCTGGCCGAGCTGCTGGACGAGTTGGCCGTGCAGTCCGCGGCCGCGGTTGCCCGCGGCACGGCGGCCCACACGTCCCAGCTCCGGTTCCACACCCTCCCAGGTGGGGTTTGCGACGCGGTCGGGGACGGGCGTCTCGGCGTAGGGGTAACGGTCGAGTCCGCCCGGGCCGACGCGGCCGGAGTCTGCGGGGCGGGCGGCGGTCATCATGGTGTGCGCAAGGGTACTCACGGATCCTTTGTCGGCGCCGCCTCCAACTGCCTTGAGGTTTTTGGTGAAAAGCACACGAAAGGGTGATCGCTCACTTCACCGCAATTGACGCCTTAGCAGAAAGAAAAGGACTCCCCTCGGGGAATTGCGTACAGAGAGCGAGCGAATAGGCACAAACGGTGGTCATCGAGCCCTGCCCCGCAGGACCGTCAGCAGATAAGCGCACAGCAACGCGATGAGGGACAACGTCAGCGCACCCCCGACGGGTTGGGTGATCACACGAGCCGCGGCGGCCAGGTAGCGATCGCCTCCGAAGGGCCACTGCAGCAGGAACACCTGGCGCAGCCGCGCGGGAAGGCCGGTGGCGTCCCACACCCTTCCTCCCATGACCGCCTGCACCAGCGGTACGACGATCACCGGTACGGTCACCACGGACGCGAGCCCGGCCGTGGTGGACTTGAACAGCCCCGCGGCCAGCACACCGGTCCAGGCGCATCCGACCACGAGGCCCGTCCAACTCGCGCCGAGCGAAAGCCAGTCGCCGGGAACCTGGGTGAGTTCCTGCCCGTACACGACATAGAGCACCTCGGCGTCGCAGCCGACCGTGAGGAAGGCCAGCATCAGCGCGGTGGCAGTGGCGACGGCGAGCTTCGCGGCGAGCAGCCCGAGTCGCCGGGGGACGGTCCCCCGGTCCGCCGCCAGCGCGGGGTGGCGGAACTCGTCGCCGGAGGCCAGCGCGCCGAGCAGCCCGGCGCCGAGCGCCGCCGGGGGCAGGGGCAGCTGCTGCGGCCACGCCGCGATCAGTCGCGGCTGCGGGGTGTGCCCCATACGTCCCATGACCAGGGCCGTGAGGGCGGAGACGACGAGGACGGCGGCACAGGTGACGAAGCCGGTGCCGATACCGGTGGCACGGCGCAGTTCGTAGCGCAGAGGGCGCAGGGGGCCGCGTGCGGGACGGATGGAGATGGGGGGCGGCAGAGGGGACAAGGCGTCGAGCACGACGGCCTCCGCCGGGCGCGGGGTCGGGATCGAGGGCTGGGTGTCGGCGGGGTGTCCGGTCCCGGGATGTTCGGTGCCGGGGCGCGCTGCCGCGCGGTGGGAGGGCGGGGGCTGAGCGGGACGCGCCGGCTCGGGCTGCGGGGTCGGGGGCTGAGGAGGCCGCGCGGTCGCCGCGGCGAGTCCGTCCGGGATGTGCTCGTGCGCGGGGCCGTCTTCGGGCTGGGAGGGGGCGAGGGCGGCCTCGGGGGTGGCGGACGGGGCCTGGGAGGGGGTGGTGCGGTACGGGGCCTCGGAGCCGTCGGCTGTGTCCTGGGCGTCGGAAACGGTGGTCGGGTTCGGGCCGCGGGAGCGGTCGGCGAAATACGGGGCCTCGGCGCCATCCGCAGGGGCCGGGGACCTGGAAGCGGTAGTGAGGTCCAGGGCTTCGGAGCGGACCGTTGAGTCCGGGTGGCCGGGACCGGCGGGGACGTGCGCGCCGTCCGGGAGGGTGGCCGGGTGCGGACCGGCCGGGCCCGTGGCGGGTGCCCCGCCGCCGGGACCGGTCGCGTGGACTCCGCTCCCGGCGAGGGCCGTGGCGGCACCGACCTTCACACGCGATTCGTGCGGCGCGCTGTCCTCATGTCCGGTGACGGATACCTGTGGAGGGCCCGCAGGGACAGTCGCGCCTTCCGGGGCTCCTGTGACCGTGACTCCTGTGTCTTCCGTGCGCGCGATGACTGCCGCGTGCGCCGCAGGGCCGATGGCCGGCGGCGGCCCCTTCTCGGGAGCCGGCACGGCGGCGGACGCCTGCCGCTCGTCGGTGGTCGTGAGCGCCGCCCAGGCCCACGGCTCTCCGGTCGCCGGGTTCGCACCCGAGGGCACCGCCCCGGCACCAGGGCCCATGTCACCGACCTCGTCCGCGAGTTGGTGGATGAGGATGCCGTGACGGAAGGCGGCCTCCCCGATGTCGGCGCACGTACTGCCGTAGACCGACAGACGGTTGCCGTCCTCGCGTACGACTTCCACGGAGCGGCGGGCGGTGCGGGCCTCCTTGGCCAGCAGGGCCCCGAGCCGGGCGGCGTGCGGGCTGCGGACGGCGACACGGGGGCGCAGGCGGTTGCGGGCGAAGTCCCTGGCCTCCTGGTCGGCGACGAGCCTGCCGCCCTCGAGGGTGACGACGCGGTCGGCGGTGCGTGCCGCCTCCTTGGGGTCGGCCGTGGTGAACAGGACCGTGCCGCCCTGGGTGGCGTGGGCCCGCAGCGTGCCGTGCAGCCAACGGCTTTCCCGCGCGGACAGCCCGTCGGCCGGCTCGTCGAGCACCAGTGTGTGCGGATCGGACAGCAGGGCGCAGGCCAGACCCAGCCGGCGGTCCATCCCCCGCGACAGAGTGCCCAGGCGCTCCTCCCGGAGGCTGACGAGCCCGACGACCTCGAGGACTTCGTCGGCACGCCGGGCGGGAAGCCCCACAACGGCGCACAGCATCCGCAGGTGACCACGGACCGTGCGTGAGGGGTGCCCCGGGACGTCACCGAGGAGAACGCCGACCTCGCGCGCGGGATGGGCGATGCGATGCAGAGGGCGGCCCTTGAAGTAGGTGATACCACGGCCCTGTTGGAGCTCGAGCATGAGTCTGAGCGCCGTCGTCTTGCCCGCGCCCGCCGTTCCGAGGAGCGCGGTGACGCGGCCCGCGTGCGCTTCGAAGGAGACGTCGTCGACGGCGGGCGGAAGGTCCTTACGGGAGTCGCTGGTCAATCCGAAGGCCTGGATCACCCGCAGCAAGATAGCGCGCTATGTCCATTTTTCCGGGCATTTCTCCCCTCTTTCGGCTTCTCCGGTCCGGCACGCTCGGCGACCCGCCGGGGCCGGAGGTCAGACCTCCGGGCGCAGCATCGGCGGATTGAGCAGCGTGGCCCCGCCGGCCCGGAACAGCTGGGCGGGCCGGCCGCCCTGCCGAGTGGTCGTGCCCCCGGTCGGCACCAGGAAGCCCGGCGTGCCTGTCACCTTGCGGTGGAAGTTGCGCGGGTCGAGGGCCACGCTCCACACCGCCTCGTAGACACGACGCAGTTCTCCGACCGTGAACTCCGGCGGGCAGAACGCGGTCGCCAGCGACGAGTACTCGATCTTCGAGCGGGCTCGCTCGACTCCGTCCGCGAGGATCTGGGTGTGGTCGAAGGCGAGCGGCGCCACCGGCTCCCCGTCGCGGCCGTAGCCGCCCTGCTGCAGCAGCTCCTCCACGGGCGCCCAGCGGGCATCGCCCGCGTCGCTGCCCGCCCGGGGCGCGGGCAGATCGGGGGCGAGGGCGAGGTGGGCGACGCTGACGACCCTCATGCGGGGATCGCGCTTGGGGTCGCCGTAGGTCGCGAGCTGCTCCAGGTGCGCACCGTTGTCCTGCACCGGGGCGAACGGGTCGTGGACGCGCAGCCCGGTCTCCTCGGCCAGCTCCCGCGCCGCCGCCTGCGCCAGGTCCTCGTCGGCCCGTACGAAACCTCCGGGCAGCGCCCACCGTCCCTGGAACGGGGGCTCACCCCTGCGTACCGCCAGCGCGCACAGGGAGTGGCGGCGCACGGTCAGCACGACCAGGTCCACGGTGACGGCGAAGGGCGGAAAGGCTGACGGGTCGTAGGGCATGCGGCGATCATAGTCGTCTGCCTGACGATAAGCACTCCCTTCTCCGGTCGCATCGATGGTCGATCCGCATCGGGCCGCGGGCTTTCCGGCGGACTCCGGCGGCACCAGGAAGCTGCGGTGGCGCGCCCTCGCCGGGCGCCCCTTCAGCCGGGCAAGAACCGCCGCTCGGGTGGGCGTTCGTTCACGCGTGCCCCTCGGGGATGTCGCTGCCCGCGTCGGCGCCCGGCCGGCCGGCGACGCGGCGACGCGGACCACCCTGTGCCGAGGTACGCATACGTGCGCGGCCCGATGTCCTGGAAGGGCCCGGGCGTGTGCCGTCGGTCCGTGCGGCCGCCGGGCGCGACCCGTCCGGGACCGGTCCGTCCACCCGCGTCCGGCGCCGACGGCGGGACACCGCGCCCGGCTCCGCCTGCGCACAGCCGCCTTCGGTCCCGGTCGCCCCATCGGGCACAGCGGTGTCCGCGCCGGCCGGCTCCTCCTCCGGCACGGCGGCTCCCGCCGTTTCCCGGGCGTCGCCGCCCTCGGCTGTCGATCCCGTACGTCCTTGGCGCTCCGCGCGCAGGCAGCGCCGGACGGATTCGGGGTCCAGCCCCTCGTTGCAGGCCTGGTGCAGAAGGCGGGCGAAGAGGTAGTCGGGGTCCGCGCCCAGCGCCATGGCCAGGGCTTCCCGGGCCTCCAGATCGTCCCCGGCCGACCAGGCGACCCAGCCCGCGAGAGTCAGCGGCGCCGCCGCGTGTTCGCCGTACGGACCGACGCAACGGCGGGCGAGTGCCCGCCACAGCCGCAGTGCCGGGCCCGCCTCGTCTCCTTCCATCCACTCCGCCGCGCGGTCGCGTGTCGTACGGTCCTGCAGGCCGAGGATCAGCGACGCGGCCTCCTCGTGCCCGAGCAGCCGGTCGTCGCGGAGGTCCGCGGGGACGGTGTCGGGGACGAAGGGGGCCTCGGCGAACCGGCGCATCACGCGCTCGGCTAGTCCCAGGGTCTCCTCGGCCACCGCCGCGCGGTCCGCCTCGTCGAGAATCCTGGGCACCAGGGACATGCCGGCGGCGTCCAGGGCGATCTCCTGCTCCAGTGCCGCGGAGGTCTCCCAGGGAAGCAGTCTGGCCCTCAGTTCCCTCAGGCTGCCCCGCACCTGGACGCCGGCGTAGGTGGCCGCGGCGGCCAGTACGGAGGTGCCGGGCAGCCCCATGGGCAGCCCGTCCTCGGGGCAGCAGCTCTCGGTCGGGCAGCAGTACGACCAGAAGCGGCCGCCGGAGATGCAGAGCGCTTCGATCACGGGGACGTCGAGGCGACCGCATTCCGTGCGCAGCTTCCGGGCCAGCGGCTCCAGCCGCCGCATGACCTGCCGTCCCGTCTCCCCCGCCGTCGGCTCCTGACAGACGAAAGCCACCATCTGCTCCGGCTTGGCGCCCCTGCGCTCGCTGCCCGTGATCAGGCCGTGGGCCAGCTGACGGGCCGCGGACGGCCAGTCGTCGCCGCTGGGGGGAATGCCGAGCCTGGCCCTCCCGCCGAACCTGCCGCGCCCGCCGCGATCGTGCAGCGCGACCAGGACGATGCTGTCCTCGGGCCGGTACCCGAGCAGATACGGCAGGGCGTCGGCGAGCTCGGCCGGGGTGCGGAGGGTGACCTGGTGTTCGGGGCCGGGTCCGTCGTAGGCGATGTCACCGTTTTCGAAGGGTCCGGTCGTTTCGCTGTGATTCGTCATGCGTCGACGATCTCGCGGAACGCGGAAGCCTGCTTGCCCCTGTGGACAACTCCGGGCAGGAACACGTCAGTCACCTGGTGCGGCGCGGGTGTTCCACCCGGATGAGCAGGGGCTCCAGGAGGGAGTTGACGTAGTCGCGGCCTTGCCGGGTGTTCAGTTCCAGGGTGGGTTCGGAGGACGGCTTGAGCAGGGCGGGGCCGTCCTCGCGTTCGTAGAGGGCGCAGACCTCGCCCGAGACCAGGCCGGAGTCCTGGCGGGACGGCCAGCGCAGGCCGACCGCCCAGGGGGCCTGGGAGCGGATCCAGGAGCCCCAGCGGCGGGTGCGGGGGTAGTCCGGGGCCTCGGACTGGACGAGCCACTTGTCCTGGCGGACGGCGGCGAGCCTGACGTTGTCGGTGAGGTCGACCAGGGGCATGTCGACGGCGGCGACGACCTTCGACAGCGCCATGTCGCGCACCGCGGGCCGCTTGATGCGCCGCCACCCGTCCGGTCGTATCCGCAGGTCGCGGGCGAGGGTCTCGCACAGGGCGGTGAGCGGGGAGAGGCCCGCGTACAGGTACGGCAGTTCGTCGGGGCTCAGCTCGTCCCGGATGTGGCAGAACCGGCCGCCGCCCCAGTGGAGGTCGGCCGGTACGGGCTTGAACTCGGTGGCGGCGCGGCGGGTGCTGTGCACGCGCCACAGCTCGGTGCCGGCCGGCAGCACATGGCGGTGCGGACGGGCCCGGACGGACGGCTCGGGAACGATCTGGTCGGGCACGTGGTCACCACTCCGGGAATTCGGCGCGCGCGGCGGACAGCAGGGCCTGGTCCGCCCCGGTGCCGAGCAGTCCGGCGGGCGCGGCGTCGAGCCACACGTTGGAGCCGAGCCACCAGTCGGCGGCGCCCCAGGGGTCCTCGCCGGCCGACAGCATGCGGTTGATCTCCACGACGACCGGATAGGGCGCCCTGGTCTCCGGGTCGAACTGGAAGGCGGGGACGCGGTCCACCTCCTGCTCGTCGGTCAGCAGGATCAGGTCGTGCGGCTCCTCGGGGGTGAGTCCGAGGGATGCGGCGGGGACGGAGGGCTCGGCGAGCAGCCAGGCGTCGTAGGCGTCGGGGCGGCGGCAAGGGGGATCGGGGGGCGCATCCTGAGGCGCGAGGGGCGCATCCTGGAGCTCATGCGGCACAAGGGGCGTAAGGGGCGCGCCCCTTGATGCGGTGTGCGCCTTCTGGGACTCGGGAGCGCCGGGCGCGCTTCGGTCGTCCCGCTCCACGAGGCCCGCGCTCTCCAGCCGCCGCAGCAGCCGGTTCAGGGAGCCGCGTATCGCGATCCCGTCCTGCGGCGGCGGGGCGAGGTAGCGCACCCCGGGAGGGACCAGGGCCGCCCGCAGCGGGTGGTCCGCCGGAAGCAGCGTCTTGACCATGTCACGGACCTCGTCGGCCGCGGCCAGCGGGTCCTCGTCGGCGTCGGCCAGGATCTCCAGCAGCTCCGCGCGCCCGGCGTCGTCCAGCAGCCCGTAGACCTCCGCCGCGTGTTCGTGGATCGCGTCCACCGCGTCCGCCAAGAAGGACAAGCCGGCCCCCCTCCACCGGATCTCCCGGATGTGCCGCTCGGCACCGTAACAGGACGGGAAACAGCCGGAGTCGGGCTTCTGCGAAACGGGGTCGGCAGGCAGATGCGTGGTGCATCATGAGCGCCTGGCATCGCCCGAGGGAGTCGTGGCACGCCGCCGACCGGCCCGGGAGGCCGGGCTCGGGTCCG
Organism: Streptomyces sp. JNUCC 63; assembly: GCF_054366325.1. Classification (NCBI taxonomy): domain Bacteria; kingdom Bacillati; phylum Actinomycetota; class Actinomycetes; order Kitasatosporales; family Streptomycetaceae; genus Streptomyces; species Streptomyces sp. JNUCC 63. Next base: position 2,063,210 of record NZ_CM135963.1, read on the forward strand.
CCCACGGCGACTGCGCATCACGCCCCGGGGCACAACCGCGGCCCTGGGGGAGGGTCCTTGAGCAACTCCGCCGCCTACGGGTGGTCCTACGTCGACGTCGAGGCGGAACGCCGCAGAGAACTGCGCGCCCGGCTCAGCCAGGAGGCCGCCCGGTCACGCAACCTGCGCGGCCAGGCCAGGTCACTGCGCCGCGCCTACCGCACGGCCCGGATCGACGTGCACGTCGTCACCGTCCCGGCCGGCGCCGGCTCCGCCGAACTGGCCGCCGCGCTGGAGTCGGCCCGCCACGAGAACGAGCGGGCGGAGGCCGAACTGGGCCGTGTCGCCGCCGAGGTGTGGTCCGCGCCGCCCGGCCGGGAGGCCGACCGGGACCCGGGCACGAAAGCGGACCGTACGGCGCCCCGGCCCGCCGCCCGTACGGCGCCGGACGCCGCCGCCCGGGCCGCCGAGGAACGCGCCGCCCGGGTGCGGGCCGCCGCGCTGGTCGAGGCGGAGGCCCTGCTGCGACGGGACGGGCCCGCCTGCGAACCGGGCGACCTGCCCGTCTTCGCCCGCCGTCTCGAGGCGCTGCGGCAGGCGCGCGGCGTCGAGGAGGCCCGTACGCTCCTGCACGACCTCGGCGTGCTGGTGCACAGGTCGACGCAGCGGCAGCGCGACGCCGTACGGCTGGCCGGGCTGCGGGCCGCGCTGCTCGACCGGCTCCAGGACGCCGCGCCGCCGGACCGCGAGCACCTCGCGGCGGCCGTGGCCGACGCCCCCGACCCGTCCCACCTGGCACGTGAGGTGGACCTCGCGGTCGCCCGCGCCGACCTCGCCCGGGACCGCGGCTCGGTCGCCGACGCCCTGAGGCAGGCCCTGCGCGAGCGCGAGTACGCCGTGGGCGACGACTTCGCCGACCTGCTCGCCGAGGACGGCAGCGCCGTCGTGCCCTTCGACGGGGCGGACACCCCGGACGGCTACGGGCTGCGGATCGCCCTCGCCGCGGACCGGCCCGGCCTCACCACGACGCTGGTGCGGGCGCCGGCGTCCGCCGGGTACCGGACGGAGGACGACGACGCGGAGGCCGACCAGGACGTGCAACGGTGGTTCTGCGAGGAGCGGTTGCCGGACCTCGAGGAGGCGGTGCGCGCGCAGGGCGTCGACCTGGCCCGCACCATGGTGCTGCCACCCGGCCTGCGGCCCACGGCCGTGGCACCCGACGGCTCCTGGCCCGACCGGACCCGCTCCCACGGCCCCGCGGCCGACGACGCGACCGCCGCCGAGGGGCAGGCCACCGGCCGGCAGAGCGCGGACGGACAGACCGCGGACGGACAGGACGGACAGGCCGCGGACGGGGCCGCGTCGACGGCCCGGAAGCGGAAGAAGAAGCCCAGGACCCAGCGGAACCAGCAGAGCACCTCCCCCGGACAGGAGCGGCAGCGTGGACGCTGACACCGGCGGCGCGTTCCGCAAGGAGGAGGCCCCGGCCGCCGTCCCCGCGCCGGCGTGGATCCGCGAGCTGGACATGGCCCTCACCGTCTATCCGCAGGTCCTGCTGACCGGCAACGTGCGCGACGTGTTCCTGCTGCCGGAGGACGGCGCCGGCGGGGTCGCCGCGCCCGGGCCCGGCGGCCGGCCGGAGCCGTACAGCCTGGAGGACGTCATCGAGTCGGTCTGCCGTGCCCGGGGCTACGGCGCCCTCGCCCGGCAGAGCCTGGTCGACGACCGGGTGCTCGCCTGGCGGCTGACCGGCGACCCGTTCGCCTTCCCTCCCGCGCTGCGCCGGATGGTCGAGGAGGAAGCCCGCGCGCGACGCGAGCGGTCCGGGCAGGACGGCGCCGGGGCGGCGGACCGGGCGGACGACGACCGGGACGACGAGGACGACATCGAGGCCGGAATCGCCCGGCTCCGGGAGATCATGGTCGGCACGGTCCGGCACACCGGCCCCGCGATCGGCCTGATCATCCCGTACACCGCGCGCCTCGGATCGCCGCGCGGCCCGGTCTCGGGCGAGGCGGCGCGGCTGCTGGCCACCGCCGAGGAGCTGGGACACACCGCCCGCCCGGTGCGCGGCAGCGGCGGGGTGACGCCGTACAACACCGTGTTCTGGGTGGTGGAGAAGCAGGAGGACCTGCCGCTGGAGTTCGCCATGGGCAGCCGGGCGCTGCGGGTGATCACGGTGCCCGAGCCGCCGCACGACCAGCGCCGCGCGGCCGGCCGCTACGTCGTCGACCTGCTCGCCCGGCCCCGGCCCGGCGCGGACGGGCAGCCTGCCGCCCCGGCGGCCACGGAGGAGGAGCGGCTGCGGGCGACCGAGGCGCTGGCCCGCTCCTCGTAAGGCATGGGCGTCGGCGAGATCCTGGCGGTCGGGCGGATGGCCGCCGACCGGGAGCTGCCGCTGAGCCGCCTGGACGAGGCGGCGCGGCTGTACCGGGTCGGCGTCATGGACAACCCCTGGGCGACCCAGGCGGTGCGGGAGAACATCCTGCACGGCGAGGAGTACCTCGACGCCGAGGTCATCGGCCAGCCGCACGCGGTCCGCCGCACCGTCGAGATCTTCATGCGGTCCGCGGCCGGGCTGACCGGCGCGCAGTCGTCCAGTTCGCCCAGCCGGCCGCGCGGCACACTGTTCCTGTCCGGGCCCACGGGTGTCGGCAAGACCGAACTGGCCAAGGGCGTCGCCAAGATGATCCTCGGCGAGGACGCCCGCCCGATCCGCTTCGACATGAGCGAGTTCGCCGAGGAGCACGCCCGGGACCGGCTGATCGGCGCCCCGCCCGGCTTCGTCGGGCACAGCGCGGGCGGCGAGCTGACCAACGCGGTGCGCGCGCAACCGATGAGCGTGCTGCTCTTCGACGAGATCGACAAGGCGCACCCGCGGCTGTTCGACCTGTTCCTGCAGATCCTGGAGGACGGCCGGCTCACCGACGGCCAGGGCGCCACGGTGCACTTCACCGAGTGCGTGCTGATCTTCACGTCGAACCTGGGCGTGTCCGCGGAGGTCCTCCGGCCGCGGAACCGGCGCGGTGCCCGGCCGGACGGCGGGGGCGACGGCGCCGGCGAGGGCGGCGAGGGTGATGCCGGGGACGACGGCGGGCAGGCGGCGGCGCGACCGGCGCGGCTCAGCCGGCACGACCGGCCCGAGGACGTGCGGGAGGCCCTGCGGGCGGCGTTCGACACCTTCTTCAACGACCACATCGGCCGGCCCGAACTGCGCAACCGCTTCGGCGACAGCTTCGTCCCCATGGACTTCATCCAGCCCGACTCGGTGCCGCTGATCCTCAACAAGGCCCTCGCCTCGGTGACCGCCCGCGTCAAGGAGGTGCACGGCGCCGAACTGACGGTCGCCGACGACGCCTGGGAGGTCCTGCGGGTGCAGGCCACCGGACGCCTGGACCACGGGGGGCGCGGCGTGGTGACGGCCGTGGAGTCGGCGCTCGTCAACCCGCTGTCCCGGGAGCTGTTCCACGAGCCCGCCCGGCCCGGGGAGCACATCGAGGTCGAGGCCGTGGACGGCCGGGACGACGCGTTCACCCTGAAGGTACGGCGATGGAGGTGAACGGCGGCCCGGCCGGGACGCCGCCCGCCGCCGGGGCCGTACTGCGGGTCTCCGAGGTGCTCGGACCGATCACCGCCCTGGGGCCGGGCCGGCGGCTCGGGGTGTGGGTGCAGGGCTGCCCGCTCGCCTGCGCCGGGTGCATGTCCCGCCACACCTGGGACCCGCGCGGCGGCCGGGACGTCGGGGTGGGCCGCCTGGCCGGACTGTGGCGGCGCGCGCTGGCCGACGGCTACGACGGGCTGACCGTCAGCGGCGGCGAGCCCCTGGCGCAACCGGCGGCCCTGGCCGCGTTTCTCACCGCCGCCGACCAGGTACGCCGCGAGGCCGGGCGGCCGGATGCCGACCTGCTGGTCTACACCGGCTGGGAGGACGCCGAGATCGCCGCCTCGCCGCCCGCCGCGGACGCTCTCGGCCTGGCGGACGCCGTCGTCACCGGCCGGTACCGGGCGGGCGAGCCGACCCGCCTGGTGTGGCGCGGCTCCGCCAACCAGCGGCTGCTGCCCCGCACGCCCCTCGGCCGGCGGCGCTACGGCCCGCACCTGGAGCGGCGGCCCGACCGTCCCGAGCTCCAGGTGCGGGTGACCGACGGTGCCGTGCACGTCGTCGGCGTGCCCCGGCCCGGCGAACTGAGCGCACTGGAACGCGGCCTCGCCGCCCGCGGCGTGACCTTCCGGGAGAACACATGGCGACCGTGACCGTCCGCTACCGCTGCCCGGTGACACCCGACGAGTGCCCGTCGTCGCCGAGACGGGGCTTCTGCCAGAACCACGAGTGGGAGCGGCTCGTCCCCGAACGGGTCTACTTGACGGCCGGGACGGACGACGGGGCCGGCGCGGGTGGGGACACCGGGACGGGTACGGCGACGCCGGGTGACGGCGCGCCCCGGGCAGGAACGACGGCCCCGGGCGGCGCCGCGGCCGGGACGGGAAAGGCGACACCGGGCAACGCCGATGCCGGGGTACGACGTCCGGGCCGGGCCGGGGCCGGCTCCCCGGCACCGGAGCCCGGCGCGCGCGGCGGGCGTGCCGCTCCCCGGCCGGCCGGCTCGGACGGCGACCCCGGCCGCACCGGCCGGCGCCGCACCGGCGGTGGCAGGCAGGGCGGCGATGCCCACGCGGACCCGGCACAGGCCCGCCCGCCCTCCGCCCGCCCGTCCGGCGGCCACGCCACCCCCACCCGCGTGCAGGCACCGCCCGCCGCCACACCGCCTCCCGGCCGGGGAGCGCCCCGGCCCGGCCCGGTCCCGGCGCCGGCCGCACCGCAACTGGCCCTCGTGCTGGCCGGTGCCCTGATCCCCGTACGCGGCCCGGAGCAGGGCAGCACCGAACTGGGCCGGGACGCGCCCGACTGCGCCCACGTGCCGGGGCTGGCGGACCTCGACCAGCTCTCCCGTCGGCACGCCGAGCTGACCTGGCACGCGGGCATGCTCTACGTCACCGACGTCGGCTCGTCCAACGGCACCTACGTCGACGGTGTGCGCGTCACCCGCCCCGTCCAGCTCTGGCCCGGCAGGCACCGCCTCCAACTGGCGCAGAAGCCCGAGTCGGTGGACGTCGACCTCGTCGAACTCGACGAGTACGGCGCACCCCGCTGAGCCGCACGGCACCCCCGCCATGGCGCCCCCACCGCCCTCACCCGTACGAGCCCGGCGACACGCCGGGTGACCTGGAACCCTCCGAGGAACCGCATGGCCGACAACCCGAACGAGGAGCCGGCGCGCCCCGCCGAGTCACCGCGCCCGCACCCGAGTCCGCCGACGCGCAGGCAGCGCCAGGCACCGGGCCAGGCGTCGACACCACCGAGCCCGCCCACCCGTTTACAGCGCCAGGACACCCCGCCCCGTCAGCCCGGCACCGGCACGACACAGCCCAGCCCGCCCACCCGCAAGCAGCGGCCCCGGCCCGGCAAACCCCGCACCCCCCGATCCGGCGACGGCCCCGCACCCGGCGTGCCGAGTCCCGCGACCCGGCTCCAGGGCCCCGACGCGCCCACCCGCGCCAACGCCGCCCCGGGCCCCGCCGCCGGCACGGACCCGCCCACGCGCCGCGAGGCCCACAACACCGCGCGCGGCGAGTTCCCCCAAGGACTGCGCGACCGCTACGAGCCGTACAACGTGGCCGGCACGGGAAGCGAGGGCACGGTCTGGCACGTACGGCGGCTCGCCGACGGCACCGACGCGGCGGTGAAGATCGCGCACCCGGGCCAGTCGATGGACCTGGACACGCTGGAGCACCTCGCGACCGAGGGCTTCCAGCGGCACGTACCCCGCATCCACGAGTTCGGCGACGTGGCGGTGGGCCCGACGGTGTGCGGCTGGGCGGCGATGGAGTACCTGCCGACCACCCTGGAGGACCACCTCCTGCGGCGGCTGCGCGACGGCAGGCCGCGTGCGGACCGGGCCGACACGGAGCGGACCGTACGCGAGCTGACCGACCTGCTCGACTTCTGGCAGACCCGCATCGACCGCAACCCGCTGGACCTCAAGCCCGCCAACATCCTGGTCCGCGAGGTGCGGGGCGACGGCAGCGGCGGCGGCAGGAAGGGCGGTGGCCGGGCCGGCCGTGTCCGGCACGAGTTCGTCGTCGCGGACTTCGGGGGCGTGGCCCGCTTCACCGCCAGCCAGAGCTTCCGCGACTTCCAGATCACCGTCCTGTACATGGCGCCGGAGCAGCTCGTCCCCCAGAACCTGCGGGCCACCCCGTGGTGGACGCTCGGCCTGGTGCTGTACCAGGTGTTCACCGGGCGCCCGCTGTACGTCCTCGGCGACGACGCGCGTATCACCGACGAGGCCTGGACCAGGGCGCTGATCCTCAACCACGAGGCCGACCTGTCGGCCGTCACCGACGCCCGGCAGAACCTGCTGCTGCAGGGGCTGCTGACCAAGGACCCCGACGACCGGTGGACCGCGGGCGAGGTACGCCGCTGGCTCAAGGGCGAGGACCCGCCCGTGGTCCGGCCCGCGGCCCCCACCACCGCGCCGGCCGCCGCGCGTCACGCCAACCGGCCCCTCACCTTCCGCGGCACCGCCCACCACGACGCCGAGAGCCTCGCCGCGGCGATGGCCCGGCACTCGCAGGAGGCCGCGGACTGGCTCGCCGGCCAGGGCGGCCCCGCCCTCGAGCGGTGGCTGCGCGAGGACCTGGAGGACACCGCGTACGACAGCGGCCAGCTGCTCGCGCTGCGGAAGGGCCCGGACCGGCCGGTCCGGGCGGCCGTGGCGGCACTGTCCTTCGTGGCCACCTTCGCGCCCACCGCGTCTCCGCAGTACCGGGGCCGGCGGGTGGACGCCGAGGGGATCGCCCGCATCGCACAGGGCCGGGGCGCGGTGGCCCTCGTCGACGAGCTGCTGCGGGCCGACGTGCCGACCATCGCGGCCGGTTTCCGCTGCGCCCACCCCGGGTGCGGTGACGGGCCGTGCGCGGTGCTGGCCGCGCTGGCCGACGAACTGCCGCTCACGATCGAGGACGTCCGCGGCCGGGCCCGCGCACTGGGCCGGCGCGGCGGCGGTGACGCGGGCCTCGACCGGCGCGAGACCGACGACGCGTACGGGCTGGCCGCCGCCCTCATCGTGCACCCCGAGCGGCGCCGGCAGGCCCTGCTGCCGCTGGCCGGGCTGCCCGGCCCGCTCACCGCGCTCCTCGGCAGGGCGCCCGCCGGGATGCTCGCCGGGCCGGCCGGCCTGAACGCCCTGCGCCATCGGGCGGCCGCCGTGCTGCACCGGCGCGACCCCCGCGACGCCGCGTTCCTGCGCCGCTGGGCGGCGCTGCACGGCCAGGCCGCGCGCGGCGCGGTGACGACGGTGCGGGGGCGGGGAGCGCTGGTCGCGGCGGCCGTGCTGCTGCCGCGGGTGCTGCGCGCCGACGCGCTCGGGCAGGACCACGAGGTCACGTTCGCCGAGTGGTGGTCCGCCGCCCGGAAGCCGCTGGCGCAGCGGCTGGGCGCGGCCGCCGTGCTGTTCCTGATGTTCTGGCTGCTGCTGGGGTCCGGCTCCATGCTGCGGTCCGTCCACGACAGCGGGATCGGCCGGCACGCGCTGGATCCCGCCGACGCGCTGACCGCGCCGCTCGCCCGGGCCGCCGACGTGGCGTCGGCGACGCAGACCGGGCTGACCGCGGTGGCGCTGACCGGCGCGGTGGCCTTCGCGGCGGCCCCCGCGCGGATCTCCCGCCGGCTGCTGCTGCTCGGGGCCGCGCTCGTGGTCTACGTCGGCTGCGCGAGCCCGGACCTGCCCCCGCTCGACCCGCTGCACGCCCCCGACTGGCTGGCCGAGCGGCTGGGTCACCTGGTGGGCGGCTGGCGCAGCTGGAACGGCGTCGTGGCGCTCGTCCTCGTACCGGTGGCCTGCCTGCTGCTGATGAACCTGGCCCGGTGGCTGATCGACCGGGCCCGCACGGCGGAGGAGCAATGGGCGCGGTTGCGGCGGGAGCGGGCCGAGCAGCGCCGTGCCCGGGCCGGGCTGCCCCGTCGCCCGTACCAGGACCCCTCGCGATGGCGGACCGGGTCGCCCGGCGGCCGGGACCGCATGCTGTTCGGTCTGTCCGCGCTGCTCACGCTGGTCACTCTGCTGTGGGCCGCCGTCGAGCTGCGGGTCGCGCTCGACGGGGAGCACCCGACGCTCGCCTCGTGGGGCACCGGGCAGCAGGGCGCCGCGTACCAGTCGCAGTACGTGCTGGTGTGCACGGTGGTGTGCTCCCTGGCGGCGCTGGGCTCACCGGTCGTCGCCCGGCGGGTGTTCGGCTGGGCGGTCCTCGGGGTCGCCGCGCTCGGCCTGTGGCCGCCGCCGGTGGAGCCCGCGCGTGCGCTGAGCGTTCCCGTGCTGCCTGACCTGTTCTCGGAGTTCGCCCGGAACTGGGGCCACGCGGCGTTCTGGGCGGCGCTGCTCCTGGCCCTGCCGCTGTGCGCGTACCTGGGTGGTTTCGCACTCCACCGCACCCGGCGCGCGGCGCGGTGACCGTGCCGGACGCCGGCCCGCCGGCGCTGCTCGAACAGGCCGAGCGGCTGCTGGAGGACCACGACGAGCAGGACCGCCCCGAGGAGGCGGGCGCGTCCTGGCGGCGCTGTCACCAGGTCCTGCTGGACGCCCGGGACCTGCTGGAGGACCAGGGCGGCGGCGCCGACCCGGCGGCCCTGGCCAAGGCCCGCTTCCTGCTGGGGCTCACCCTGTCGGTGGGCTACTGGCAGGCGGTGGCCGGACACGCGGACGCCTACGGCATCGAGGACCCGCACGGCCTGCGGCGGGCCGCGGCCGGGCAACTGGCGCTCGCCCGCGCCACACTGCGCCAGGACGACCCGTCGTACACCACGGCCTGCGTCCGCCTCGGTCTGCTCCTCCACTCCCGCCACGAGGACGCGACGGCCGCCGCCGGCCAGGACGACGAGCCGAGGACACCGGACCCGACGCCGGCCCCTGAGGCCCGCGGAGCCGGCCCCGAGGACGCGACCACCACCGACGGCCGGGACAGGAACTCGGACGCCCCGCCCCAGGCCGCCGTCCACACCCGCGAACACGAAAACCCGCACACGACCACCACCCCCGAAAGCCCGTGGACCCCACCCCCGGCCGTCCCCGACGCCCGCGAGGACGACCTGGACGAGGCGCTGGCCGCCTTCGGGGACGGGGTGCCGGGACTGGCGGACGACGCGCATCCGGGGCTGTTCGTCGCCTACGGCTGTGCGCTCGCCGACCGTTACGAGCGCGACCGCGACGCCGGCGACCTGCGGCAGGCGGCGGCCGTCCTGGAGTGGGTGCTGGAGGGGCTGCGCCCGGCCGGCTGGCAGCCCGCCGAGGAGGGGGCCGGCTCCTGGGCGGACGAGGCCGACGAGGTGGAGACCGAGGCCCGCGTCCGGCTGGTCCGGCTGCTCCTGGAGTCGCCCGAGGCCATTCACGCCGAAGAGGCGCACGCCCATCTGGAGCTGCTGGCCGCGACCCTCCCCGAGGACCACTACGCGCGGGTGTTCGCCGCCGCGCACCTCGTGGACGTCTACCGCGAGCGCGGCGGCGGGCGTATCACGGCCGGCGACCGGGCGGCGTACCTCGCGCGGCTGCGCGACCTGCACCGGCTGCTGGACTCCGAGGACGTCCACCGCGCCCACGCGGCGGCCATGCTCGGCGCGGCGCTCGCCGAGCGGGTCGGGACAGCCGGCCCCGACCCGATGCCGGAGAACACGGAGGCGGTCTGCCTGCTGCGGGAGGCGCTGGACCGGCTGGCCGACGACGACGGGCTGCGGCTGCCCAGCCACGCCGTACTCGGCTGCCTGCTGAACGTGCTGCGCGAGCGCCGGCCCGCCGAGTACGACAACGCCGAGGCCCTGCACCATCTGGAGCGGGCGGTCGAGCTCTGCCCGGAGAACGACCCGACGCGCGCCGACCTGCTGAACCAGCTCGCCCACGCGGCCATCGTCCGGGACGACCGGGGCGGCGGTCACCTGGCGGACGTCGACCGGACGATCGCCCTCCTCAACGAGTCCATGCGGGTGCCGTCCGACACCCCGGGGTTCGCCTCGCAGACGCACGGGGCGTACGCGGCGGCGCTCAGCCAGCGGCACGCCCTGTCCCACTCGGCCGACGACCTGGACGCGGCGATCCGCCATCTGACGGCGGCGTTCCGGCAGACGGCGGTCGACGACGTCAACCGGGTGGTGTACCTGCAGAACCTGGCCGTCAACCTCTACCGCCGCTACCAGGCCGGCGGCGACCTGCAGGACCTGGAGACCGCCACACGCTACATGCGGGAGGTCGGTGCCGTCCTCGACGGCGGGGGCGTCGGCGTGCGGGTCGATCTGCAGTACTTCGAGCACGACCGGCTCCACCTCGAACACGGCTTGACGCAGCTCCAGTTCATGCACGCCATGGCGTCGGGTTCGCGGGCCGGGCTGACGGCGGCCGTCGAGTCGCTGGGACGGCTGCGGGAGACGGTGGCCGAGGACGATCCGGCGCGGCTGCCGCTGGACGCGGACTACGGGCTGATGCTGCTGCTGCGGTCCTTCCAGGGCGGCGGTTCCGTGCGGGACCGCATGGAGGGGCTGATGCTGATGTCGGAGACGACGGAGGCGCTTCCCGCGGATCATCCGGATCGGCTCAGGCTGCTGCTGCGTACCGCCGGTGCGCTGCTGATGACGTCGTTCACCCCGTACAACCGGCGGGGTGTGGAGTCGGCGGAGACGATGCTGCGGAAGGTGCTGGACGGCGCCGATCCGGACAGCCAGGAGAGCCTGCGGGCGAGCGCGCTGTACGCGGTGCTGTGCCACACGCGGTTCCGGCACGCGCGCGTGCCCGGGGACGCCGACCGGGCCGTCGAGGTGGCCCGTGCCGCGCGCGAGCGCCTCGCGGACCGGCCGCCGTCCCCGGTGGGCACCCTCCTGACCAACGTCCTCGCCGACGCGCTGCGCGTCCGCGCGGCTCCCGGCGACGCGGAGGCCGGGCGGCGTACCGGCATCGCCGGGCTGCGCGAGGCGGCCACCGTCGTACTGCTCCAGGCCGCCGCCGAACCGGCGCTCCAGATGGCCCGGACGGCCGCCGACCGGGCGGTGCAGGTGGCCCGCTGGTGCCTGGCGGACGGCGATCTCGCCGGGGCGGTGGCGGCCCTGGAGCTGGGCCGCGGCCAGGTGCTGCACGCCTCCACGACCACCGCGGACGTGCCCGCGCTGCTGCGCGAGGCGGGCCGGGAGGACCTCGCCGGGGAATGGGAGGGCGGCGACGGCCGCGGACCGGCGGCCGCGCCCGACCTGGCGGCGCTGCTGGACGGCCCCGGCTCGCTGCTGGGCGCGCTCGGCGAGGGGGCGGAGCTGCCGCTCCCGGACGACCTGCGGCAGCGCACGCTGACCGCGCTGGCCCGGTCCCGGGCGGGCACCGCCCTGATGACGCCGCCGACCGTCGAGGAGATCGCCGGGTCGCTGCGCCGGGCCGACGCGCAGGCGCTGGTGTACCTGCTGCCGCCCGGCGGCGGGGGCGGCGGTACGGCGGTGGTCGTCACCCGGGACGCACAGGTCGGCACGGTCGGCTTCGGCCTGCTGCGGTCCGAGGCGCTCGACGTGCTGGAGGCGTACCGCGCGGCCCACCGCCACCGGCAGGCCGTCCTGGACCGGGGTGCGGACCAGGGCGCCCAGAACGCGGCCCACCTGCGCTGGCGCTCCGCGCTGGAGGAACTGTGCGACTGGGCCGGGCCGGTGGTGATGGCGCCGCTCGCCCGCTCCCCGCTCATCCGGGACCTGGGCGCCGAACCGCACCTGGTACTGGTGCCGTTCGGGACGCTCGGCGGCATCCCCTGGCACGCGGCGCTGCTCAGCAGCGGGCTGCGGCACGGGGGCCGGCCGGTGCGGGCGGTGGAGCGCCTGGTCCTCTCCTACGCGGCCTCCGCCCGCCAGTTGCACGAGGTGCTGGGGCGGCCCCGGCTGCCCCTGGAGGCCCGGCCGGTGATCGTCGGCAACCCGGACGGCAGCCTGCCCGGTGCCACCGCCGAGGCCCGGCAGGTCCACCGCGAGCTGTACCCGAAGGGCCTGCTGCTGGGCCGGGTGCGCCGGGCGGCGGGACGGGGCGAGCCCGCCGAGGTGCTGGCCGCGCTGCCGGGCCACGGGGGTGCCGGGGCGTCCGTACTGCACCTGGCCTGCCACGCCCGCCCCTCGGGCGGCTCCCCGCTGGACTCCTGCCTGCTGCTGGCGCCGCCCGCCGAGGAGTCACCCGGGGAGGGGGCCGGCCGGCTGCCGGTGCGCGAGATCCTCCGGCAGGCGCGGGGCCGCCCGCCCGGTGCCCCCGGTGGCCTGGTGGTCCTGGACGCCTGCGTCAGCGACCACACCACGGGCGACTTCGACGAGGCGCTGACCCTGTCCACGGCCTTCCTGGCCGCCGGGGCCACCGCTGTGGTCGGCTCCCGCTGGGAGGTCCCCGACGGGCTGACCGGCCTGATGATGTTCGTCTTCCACGACCGGCTGCGGGCCGGCGCCACTCCGGTACGGGCTCTGCGGGAGACCCAGTTGTGGCTGCTGGACCCGGACCGGCGCACCGAGGGGATGCCGCGGTCGGTCGCCGGCCTCCTGCACGACGGCGATCCGACGGCCCTGGAGCTGTGGGCGGCGTTCGCCTGCCAGGGACACTGAGGGCCGGGCCTGGGACACTGGACGGCCGACGCGGGGACGTCGGTACGGCGAGGTCGAGGGGGAGGTCCGATGGACACGGCCGTGGCGGGGCTGCTGGCGGCGGCGGTGGGCGTGGCGGGCACGCTGGGTTCGGCGTGGCTGACACAGCGCCGCGGGGACGCGCTGCGCCGCGAGGAGTGGGAGCGCATGGACCGCGTCCGCCGGACCGAGCTGGAGGCGCAACGCGCGGACACGGGCCGGGAGGCACGCCGGGCGGCGTACACGGAGCTGAACGCCGCGGCCCGCCACTACCTGGCCACGCTGAGCGACCACTGCCACGCCCTGCGGGCCGGCGGTGACGGCACCTCCCAGGAGTCCCTCACCGCGATGGAGACGGCCCGCGTCGAGTACCGCAGGCGCTACGCCGAGGCGCAGATGATCGTCCCGGACGCGGTGCTGACCGAGGTGCGGCGGGCCAACCACTGCCTGGGCGGCGTCTACGGCGGTCTCGTCCGCCTGACCCGGGGCACCGCCCGGGACGGCGACGACCTGACGGCCGTACGGGACGCCATCAGGGGCGGCTGGGACGTCCTGGCCCGGATGCGGGCGGCCATGCGGACGGACCTGGGGGTGACGGGTCCGACACCGGGGTGACGCGCGTGGAGGCCCCGGGCGAGCCCGGTTCCCCGTGCGGAGATCGCGGAGATCGCGGAGATCTCAGCCCGCCGCGGCCAGGACCAGGGGAAGAACCTGTTCGCTGCCGGCCCGGCGGAGCAGACGGGCGGCGACCGCGAGGGTCCAGCCGGAGTCGGTGCGGTCGTCCACGAGCAGGACGGGGCCGGGAGAGCGGGCCAGGGCACCGGCCAGCTCCTCGGAGACGGTGAGGGCGCCGGACAGTGCCCTGAGGCGTTGGGCGGAGTTGCTGCGGCGTGCCGTGTGCTCGCCGCTCGGCCCGGTGTACGTCAGGGTCCCCAGGAAGGGGAGGCGCCCGACGGTCGCGATGCCCTGGGCGAGGGAACCGACCAGTTGCGGACGGGACAGGGACGGCACGGCGACGACACCCACGGGCCGGGCAGCGGCATCCGGGACATCCGGCGCCCAGCCGCCCGGAGAGCGCGCCCAGTCGGCGAGGACCGCCACCGCGGCCCGCAGGACATCGTCGGGAACCGGCCCGTCGGGCGCGTCCTCGGCCAGCAGCGGGCGCAGCCGGTTGCCCCAGCCGATGTCCGAGAGCCGTCCCAGGGCACGCCCGGTGGAGCACTGCTCCTTGGCCGGGATACGTCCCTTGAGGTCGATGCCCAGTGCGGGCATCCCCGTCGGCCACATCCGGCGCGGCTCGATCTCCACCCCCGGGCGGTCCAGCTCCTTCGCCGCACCCGCCAGCGTCTCCGCCGAGACGGAGGCATCGGCCCAGGCCCCCGCGCAGTTGTCACAACGGCCGCACGGGGCCGCCCCCTCGTCGTCCAGCTGCCGGCGCAGGAACTCCATCCGGCACTGGGCCGTGCTCGCGTACTCGCGCATGGCCTGCTGTTCGGCCGCCCGCTGCCGGGCGACCCGGGCGTACCGCTCGGAGTCGTAGGCCCACTGCTCGCCGGTGGAGATCCAGCCGCCCTTCACCCGCTTCACCGCGCCGTCGACGTCCAGCACCTTCAGCATCGTCTCCAGCCGGCTGCGCCGGAGGTCGACCAGGGCCTCCAGAGCCGGCACGGACAGTGGCCGTTGCGCATCCGCGAGGGCCGAGAGGGTCTGGCGGACCTGTGCCTCGGGCGGGAAGGCGGTGTCGGCGAAGTAGCGCCAGATGGCCTCGTCCTCCTTGCCCGGCAGCAGCAGCACATCGGCGTGGGCCACTCCGCGCCCCGCGCGCCCCACCTGCTGGTAGTAGGCGATCGGCGAGGACGGCGAGCCGAGGTGGACCACGAAGCCCAGGTCCGGCTTGTCGAAGCCCATCCCGAGTGCCGAGGTCGCGACCAGCGCCTTGACCCGGTTCTCCAGCAGGTCGGCCTCGGCCTGCAGCCGGTCGGCGTTCTCCGTGCGCCCCGTGTAGGAGGCCGCCTTGAAGCCGCGCTGCCGCAGGAAGGCGGTGGCCTCCTCGGCGGCGGCGACGGTGAGGGTGTAGACGATCCCGGAGCCCGGCAGCTCGTCCAGGTGCTCGGCGAGCCAGGCCAGGCGGTGCGCGGCGTCCGGCAGCCGGACCACGCCCAGCCGCAGGCTCTCCCTCTCCAGCGGGCCCCGCAGCACCAGGGCCTCGCCGGCGCCGGTGCCCAACTGTTCGGCCACGTCCGCGGTGACCCGCGCGTTGGCGGTCGCCGTGGTGGCCAGCACTGGGACGCCGGGGGCGAGCCCGGCCAGCATCGCCCGCAGCCGGCGGTAGTCCGGCCGGAAGTCATGCCCCCAGTCGGAGATGCAGTGCGCCTCGTCGACCACCAGCAGACCGGTCGTGGCCGCGAGCCCGGGCAGCACCCGCTCGCGGAAATCCACCGAGTTGAGGCGCTCCGGACTTACCAGGAGAACGTCGATCTCGCCACGCTCGATCTCCTCGTGGACGCTGTCCCACTCCTCGGGGTTGGCCGAGTTGATGGTGCGCGCCCGGATACCGGCCCGTGCCGCCGACTCGACCTGGTTGCGCATCAGCGCCAGCAGCGGAGAGACGATCACCGTCGGGCCGGAGCCGCGCCGGCGCAGCAGAGCGGTGGCGACGAAGTACACCGCCGACTTGCCCCAGCCGGTGCGCTGCACCACCAGTGCACGCCGCCGCTCCTCCACCAGGGCCGCCACCGCCTGCCACTGGTCCTCCCGCAACCGCGCCGAGCCTCCCGGCTCACCGACGAGCTCGGCGAGGACGGCGTCGGCTTCGGCGCGGAGTTCCAGATCGTCCATGCCTCCATGCAACCCGATGGCACTGACAATCAGCCACTCCGGTCCCCCGGCGGGGCCGGTCCCAGGAGTCGTACGGCAGCACAGCGGGTAGGGATATAAGCCGCGGGTTGCCCGATAAGGGCCGGTGCCCTCAATTGCTCGTTGCCGCATTCAAGTTCGACAGGAAGAATTGAAGTCCGCTCCCCGCACGGCTCGGCCGTGATCCGGTAGGGCTCTCCTGCGGTGTGCGCTCCCCCGAATCCGACCACGCCCGCAGTGTGGGCGCGTTGCCGAAGGGAGGAACGTGACCTTCGGATTCGCTCCGTCCTCGGCGGTGTCGTTGTCGACGCCCGCCGCCTCCGCCCATCGCGTGCTCGAACCCGCGGAGTGGGCCGCCGCGGGCATCCCTCTGCTGCGCAATCCCCGCGAGGTCGTCAGCGGACTGCATGCCCGGCACCGGCCCACGCCGGCCACCGCTGTGATCGCGGTCCTCGACCCGGACGACCGGCTGCGGGCGAGCGCGTCGTTCACCCGCCGGCCGGCGCCCGCCGACGGCTGGATGCTCCGCAACGCGCTGCTCGCCCAGCTGCGCCGGGTCATCCCGCACGATCTGCGGCGCCGCACTCCGGTGCGCACCGCCGTACTGCTCTACTGCCGTGACGGAGACGCGCGTTGGACGGAGGAGGACGGTGCGTGGATGTGGGGTCTGCGTGACGCCTGTACCCTGCACGGACTGCGCTGCGGGGCGTACATCACGCTGACCCGGGACGGCTGGCAGGTCCTCGGCGAGGGCCGCGGGGGCCGCCGGCCGAACGCGGACTCGGCACCCGAGCCCTTCGGTACGGCCGAGTTGCCGCCCCCGCCGCGCACCGGAGGGGCGGCCTCCGAGGTGCTGCGCCGGGCGGCGGCCCGCTGACGCCGTCGGCAACGCCTCCGGCGTGCCGACGGCGGTTCAGACGCCCGCGCCCAGCATCGAATTGATCTGCTGCGGGTCGCCGCAGACGATCAGCAGCGCGCCGGCCCGGGAGTGGGCCAGGGGCAGCGCCGTGGCGGCGGCGCTGTCGGTGCCGCCGTTGACGGCGACCACGACCACGGGACGCGACGCGGCACGTGAGGCCACGGCGGCGTCCGCGTAGAAGACGTCGTCGCGCGCGTCGTGCTGCGCCCAGTAGGACGCCTCACCGAAGGACAGCTCGTGCGCCGCCCACGGGTGCGGCTCACCGGTGGTGATCACCAGCACGTCGCCGGGGGCACGGCCCGACTCCAGGAGCAGGTCGACCGCTTCCTCGGCGGCGTCGAGCGCTCCCTGGGCGGAGGCCGGGATCAGCTGGATCTGCGGGGCCGCCGAGGCCGCGGGGGCAGCGGGCCCCGACGGCTTGGGCTTGGCCGCGGCCCCTTCTCGCGGCGTGCGTTGCGCCTGCGGCGCGGGCCGCACGGGGCCGGGACGACCGGGGCGCGGCGGAGCCGCGGGGCGGGGGCCGGGAACGGGACGAGGGGTCGGCGCGGTACGGCCGGCGGCCGGAGTGGCGCGGGGACCCTGGGCACTCTCGTGAATCTGAGGCTCCTCGGGAATGAGAGGCATGGGCTGATTTTTATCAAACGTTGGTACGGCTCGCGTGGGGGGGGTACCACCTCGGGCGAGCGGAACGGTCAGAAGTCGAAGCCGAGCTGGCCCTCGATCTCCGGAACGGCTCCGTCCGCCCAGGCGCGCACCTTCTTGAGGTGCCGCCACCGGGGCAGCGCATCAAGATACGCCCACGACAGCCGGTGGTGCGGGGTGGGTCCCCGCTCCTCCAGCGCGGCCTTGTGCACGGGCGACGGATATCCGGCATTGGCCGCGAAACCGAAGTCTGCATGGTCGATGCCCAGTTCGGCCATCATTTTGTCGCGGTGGACCTTGGCGATCACCGAAGCCGCCGCGACGGCCACGCACGACCGGTCGCCCTTGACGACCGTACGGACCCTCCAGGGAGCGCCGAGGTAGTCGTGCTTGCCGTCGAGGATGACGGCGTCCGGACGGGCCGGCAGCCCTTCCAGCGCGCGCACCGCCGCGAGCCGCAGCGCGGCCGTCATCCCCAGGTCGTCGATCTCCTCCGCGGAGGCGTGCCCGAGGGCGTACGCGGTCACCCACTGGCGCAGCTCCGCGTCGAGTTCGGTGCGTCGCTTGACGGTGAGCAGCTTGGAGTCGGTGAGCCCCGCAGGAGGCCGGCGCAGTCCGGTGACCGCCGCGCAGACGGTGACGGGGCCGGCCCACGCGCCGCGCCCCACCTCGTCGACACCGGCAATGACCTTCGCTCCGGTCGTGGCTCTGAGGGAGCGCTCGACGGTGTGAGTGGGTGGTTCGTACGGCATGGCGCCCTTAGCGTACGCTGCCCGGATCCCGTCGCGACACCCTGGTCGTGCAAGCGTCTCGGCCCGTCACAGCGATGTCGGCACCCAGTCCGGCAGCGCCTCGGTGCGCTCGCCCCACTCGGCCGGCGGAGTCCCCGCCTTCCCCGCGGCGAGCACCCCGCCCACTATGGCGCAGGTGGTGTCGACGTCGCCACCGGCCCGCGCCGTCGTCCAGAACGCGTCCTCGAAGTCCCCCAGGCGCCGGGCGGCCGACCAGAGCGCGAAGGGCACCGTGTCATGGGCGGTCGTACGCCGTCCGCAGCCCAGGACCGCGGCGACGGTGGCCGCGTCGTCGTAGTCGAGCATGTCGCGGGCGCGCCGCAGACCGGCACCGACGGCACTCCTGGCCGGGACGAGGGCGATGACGCCGTCGAGCAGTGCCTCCGGGCTCGGCCGGCCGCCGGGTGCGGCGGCCAGCGCGGCGGCCGCGGCGACGGCCATGGCCCCCACGACGGCCTCGCGGTGCTGATGGGTGGGGTAGGCCGAGATCTCGGCCTGGTGGGTGGCCTGCTCCGGGTCGTCCGCGTACCAGGCGCCCAGCGGGGCTATGCGCATCGCGGCGCCGTTGCCCCACGATCCCTGCCCGTCGAAGAGCGCGGCGGCCGGCTCTCGCCAGTCGCCGCCCTCCCGGACCAGGCGCAGCAGACGGCTGACCGCCGGGCCGTAGCCCCGGTCGAAGTCGTGGTGACGGGCGAACGACTGGGCCAGCGCGTCCTGGTCGATGCGCCGGTGGGCGGCCAGCACGGCCACCACCGAGCAGGCCATCTCCGTGTCGTCCGTCCACTGCCACGGGCCGGACGGCAGCTCGCGGCGCCTGAGCAGCGGGTGGTTCACCGGCACGAAGAACTGCGAGCCCAGCGCGTCCCCCACCGCGAGTCCGCGCACGCTGGCCAGGGCGCGCTCCAGGCGCCCGCCGGGTGAGGGGTCAGGGGTCATCGATCAGTCGCTCCATCCGGTGGTCCCGTACGGTTCCGGTCTCCGCCAGCGGTCGAACGGGCGGTCCAGCGTGTACTTGCCGTCGTCCCCGAGAACGAGCATCCGCACCTCGGCGTTCCCCGGATTCGACAGCGACTCGAACTCCGCGACGGTCCAGTGGAACCAGCGCATGCAGAACAGCCGCATCGCCAGCCCGTGGGTCACCAGGAGCACGTTGGGCGGGTGGTCGGGTGCCTCGAAGCTGCGGAACAGGCTCTCCAGGAAGTTGCCGACCCGGTCGTAGACGTCGGCTCCGGACTCACCCTGGGCGAAGCGGTAGAAGAAGTGTCCGTAGGTGTCCCGGTAGGCCTTCTGCAGGCGTACGTCGTCGCGGTCCTGCCAGTTGCCCCAGTCCTGCTCGCGCAGCCGCGGCTCTTCGCGCACCCGTATGAGGCCGGGGTCCAGCCGGAAGGCGCGGAGGGTCTCGTGGGTGCGGCGGTAGGGGGAGACGTACACGCTCACGCGTTCCCGTCCGAACAGCTCCCGCAGCGCCTTGCCCGTCTCCTCGGCCTGCCGCCGGCCCCGCTCGGTCAGCGGGAGCGCGTGGTCGGGCACGCGCTCGTACACGAAGTCATCAACATTGCCCGTTGACTCGCCGTGCCGGACAAGGATGATGCGCCGTGGTCGTGCCATGCCAAGACCCTAGATCGAGTGACGGCCGATCGAGGAGTCCAGGTGGCCTCATACGGCACAGGTCACACCGTCCACGTGCTCTCGAGCTCCACGATGTCGCCCGTGAGCGCCGCGACGTCGGCCTCCGTCTGGGCGCGCAGCACCAGGCGCTCCACGCGCTCGGTGCGGTACTTGCCGTGCTCGGCGGAGGACTGCCACATCGACAGCACCAGGAACTCGTTGCCCGGGGCCTCGCCGAACAGGCCGCGGACCATGCCGGGCGAGCCGGCCATCGCCGGGTTCCAGACCTTCTCCTGCATCAGCGTGAAGTGCTCGGCGCGCTCCTCGTGCACCCGGCAGAGGGCGACGCGCAGCAGGTCGGCGTCCGCGAAGCGCGGTTCGAAGCCCGTCTTCACGTCGAACCGGTGGTCGAACAGCCGGACCTGGGCGTCCTTGAACGTACCGGCCTGGGCCGCCGCCAGCCGGTCGTGGGAGCGGGCCATGAAGGAGTCGTAGAAGGCACGGCTCTCCCAGAAGGCGAAGACGTGTGCCACTTCCGGCCGTCCCCGGCTCCACCCACCGCCCTGCCCCCGAAACCCCGGCTCCCCCAGAAGCCCCGCCCACTTCCGCTGCCCCCGCTCGAAGCCCCGGCGGTCCACCACGGTGCAGCGAATCCACTTGACCAGCACCGCGCCATGGTAAGGCCCAGGAGCGTGGCGTCGGTCACGCTCGTGGGGACAGCGCCCGCGCAAGCGTCCCCGCGCGCGTGGCACGATGGACAACGAGCGCCCGCGGACGGAGAGTTGGGGCAGGAGGGCGCACGGGTCAGGGGAAGGGGGAGTTCCGTGAGCGGGCTCAGCAAGGGGATCCGCAAGGCAGAGGTCGCCCTCAAGTGGGACCCGAGTCCGGCGGGGCAGCCGCCCACCGACCTGGATGTCGTCGCCGCGGCCTACAGGACGGGCGATCCGTACGGCGATCCGGCGTATGTGGTCCATTTCGGCAGCCGCTCCCCCGACGGCACCATCCACCTCGACCGGGACAGCAGGGACGGCATGGGCTTCGGGTGGGACGAGGTCATGACGCTGGAACTCGACCGGCTCGACGACCGGTACGCGCGCGTGGTGGTCGGCGTCGTCATCCAGCAGCGTCCCGCACGCCGTACCTTCGCCGACGTGCTCAGGCCGGGACTGCGCGTCCGTGAGGGCTACGCCGTCCTCGCCGAGGACGACTTCGCCGGTGTGCCCGGCGCGACGGCGGCCACCGTCGCGGAGTTCTCACGGGACGCCTCCGGGGCCTGGGACTTCCGCCCCGGCCTGCGCGGCTTCGACGACGACCCGGACACCTTCACGCGCGCGATGGGCCGCGCGCACCTGTCGTAGCCGGTACGGGCCAGGGGCGCCGGTCCATGGCCGGCGCCCCTGGCTTCAAGATGTGTTCCGGATTCAGCTGCAGCCGCTCGTCGAGCCGCAGCCCTCGCAGATGTAGCAGGACCCGGCCCGCTGCATCTTCGTACCGCAGGAGAAGCACAGCGGGGCGTCGGCCTGGATGCCCAGCTGCATCTCCACCAGCTCCGCACTGGTGTGCGCCTGCTTCGGGGCGGGCTTGGCCGCCTCGGCCTTCGGCTCGGCGACCGCCTTCAGGTCGGTCTGCAGCGGCGCCGACTGGGCCAGGCCCTCGACGTCGAGCTCGTCGTCGATCGGCTCGTAGGAGCCGGTCTCGAGGTGGCGCTGGCGCTCCTCGGCGGAGTGGATGCCGAGTGCGGAGCGCGTCTCGAAGGGCAGGAAGTCCAGCGCCAGGCGGCGGAAGATGTAGTCGACGATCGACTGTGCCATCCGCACGTCCGGGTCGTCGGTCATGCCGGCCGGCTCGAAGCGCATGTTCGTGAACTTCGAGACGTACGTCTCCAGCGGCACGCCGTACTGCAGGCCCACCGACACGGCGATCGAGAAGGCGTCCATCATGCCCGCGAGGGTCGAGCCCTGCTTGGACATCTTCAGGAAGACCTCGCCGAGACCGTCGTCCGGGTAGGAGTTGGCGGTCATGTAGCCCTCGGCGCCGCCGACGGTGAAGGAGGTGGTGATGCCGGGCCGACCCTTGGGCAGGCGCTTGCGGACCGGGCGGTACTCGACGACCTTCTCGGCCTTGGGCTCGACCGCGGCGGCCTCCTCGGCCTTCTCCTTGGCGGAGTCCTTCTTCTTGGCGGAGAGCGGCTGGCCGACCTTGCAGTTGTCGCGGTAGATGGCGAGCGCCTTGACGCCCAGCTTCCACGCCTCGAAGTAGATCTCCTCGACCTCTTCGACGGTGGCCGACTCCGGCATGTTGACCGTCTTGGAGATGGCACCGGAGATCCACGGCTGGATCGCGGCCATCATGCGGACGTGGCCCATCGGGGAGATGGCGCGCTCGCCCATGGCGCAGTCGAACACCTCGTAGTGCTCGTGCTTGAGGCCGGGGGCGTCGATCACGTTGCCGTGCTCGGCGATGTGGGCGACGATCGCCTCGATCTGCTCCTCCTGGTAGCCCAGGCGGCGCAGGGCCTGCGGGACGGTGCCGTTGACGATCTGCATCGAGCCGCCGCCGACCAGCTTCTTGAACTTGACCAGCGCGAGGTCGGGCTCGACACCCGTGGTGTCGCAGGACATGGCCAGGCCGATGGTGCCGGTCGGCGCGAGGACGGACGCCTGCGAGTTGCGGAACCCGTTCTTCTCGCCGAGGCGCAGCACGTCCTGCCAGGCCTCGGTGGCGGCGGCCCACACCGGGGTGTCCAGGTCGTCCATGCGGACGGCCGTGGCGTTGACGTCGGCGTGCTGCCTCATCACCCGCAGGTGCGGCTGGGCGTTGCGGGCGTAGCCGTCGTACGGGCCGACGACCGCGGCGAGTTCGGCGGAACGCTTGTAGGCGGTGCCGGTCATCAGGGAGGTGATGGCGCCGGCGAGGGCACGGCCGCCGTCGGAGTCGTAGGCGTGGCCGGTCGCCATCAGCAGGGCGCCGAGGTTGGCGTAGCCGATGCCGAGCTGGCGGTACGCGCGCGTGTTCTCGCCGATCTTCTGGGTCGGGAAGTCCGCGAAGCAGATGGAGATGTCCATCGCGGTGATGACCAGCTCGACGACCTGGGCGAAGCGCTCGACGTCGAAGGACTGGTTGCCCTTGCCGTCGTCCTTGAGGAACTTCATCAGGTTCAGCGAGGCGAGGTTGCAGGACGTGTTGTCCAGGTGCATGTACTCGCTGCAGGGGTTCGAGCCGTTGATGCGGCCGGACTCCGGGCAGGTGTGCCAGTGGTTGATCGTGTCGTCGTACTGGATGCCCGGGTCGGCGCAGGCCCAGGCGGCCTGGGCCATCTTGCGGAACAGGTCCTTGGCGTCGACCTGCTCGATGACCTCGCCGGTCATCCGCGCGCGCAGGCCGAAGGTGCCGCCCTGCTCGACCGCCTTCATGAACTCGTCGTTCACACGGACCGAGTTGTTGGCGTTCTGGTACTGGACGGAGGTGATGTCCTCGCCGCCGAGGTCCATGTCGAAGCCCGCGTCGCGCAGGGCGCGGATCTTCTCCTCCTCCTTGACCTTGGTCTCGATGAAGTCCTCGATGTCGGGGTGGTCGACGTCGAGGATGACCATCTTGGCCGCGCGGCGGGTGGCACCACCGGACTTGATGGTGCCGGCGGAGGCGTCGGCGCCGCGCATGAAGGAGACGGGCCCGGAGGCGTTGCCGCCGGAGGAGAGCAGCTCCTTGGAGGAGCGGATCCGGGAGAGGTTCAGGCCGGCGCCGGAGCCGCCCTTGAAGATCATGCCCTCTTCCTTGTACCAGTCGAGGATCGACTCCATGGAGTCGTCGACGGACAGGATGAAGCAGGCGGAGACCTGCTGGGGCTGCTTGGTGCCGACGTTGAACCAGACGGGGCTGTTGAAGCTGAAGATCTGGTGCAGGAGGGCGTGGGCGAGCTCGTGCTCGAAGATCTCGGCGTCGGCGGGCGAGGCGAAGTACTTGTTGTCCTCGCCGGCCTTCCGATACGTCTTCACGATGCGGTCGATCAGCTGCTTGAGGCTGGTCTCGCGCTGCGGGGTGCCGACGGCACCGCGGAAGTACTTGCTGGTGACGATGTTGACCGCGTTCACCGACCAGAAGTCGGGGAACTCGACGCCGCGCTGCTCGAAGTTGACCGAGCCGTCGCGCCAGTTGGTCATGACGACGTCACGGCGCTCCCAGGCCACCTCGTCGTACGGGTGTACGCCGGGGGTGGTGTGGATGCGCTCGATACGCAGCCCCTTGCCGGCCTTGGCGCCCTTGGCTCGGGAACCTCGTGCCGGACCGCTCGCCGTCTCTGTCATGCCGCCTCCCTGTACAGGCGAAAACGCCCTGAAGTGCCCCTGTTGTTCCGGAGCACGGTGTTCTGTCTGGCGTCGCGGGCACCCTCGCTGCCGCCCGCAACCGGTCTTGCTCACCGCCGCTGAGCCGGGTCCGGACGTGCCGTCCGGGCCGGCCGCCGATCAGCCGGCGGCGCTCGCGGGCGCCGGGACCTCAGCCGTCCCTCCGCGCCCGCGGTCGTCTTCCTGGCTCCCCGCGCCCGAGCCGTCGCCGTCCTGTGCGGCGGGGCGCTCCGCCCCTTCCCTGAGTTCCGCGATGGCGGCCTCGAAGTCCTCGAGCGAGTCGAACGCCCGGTAGACGGACGCGAACCGCAGATAGGCGACGAGGTCGAGTTCCCGCAAGGGGCCGAGTATGGCGAGCCCCACCTCGTGGGCGGCCACCTCGGCGCTTCCGCTGGCGCGCACCGCCTCCTCGACCCGCTGGCCGAGCTGGGCGAGTGCGTCCTCGGTGACAGGCCGTCCCTGGCATGCCTTG
Organism: Streptomyces sp. JNUCC 63; assembly: GCF_054366325.1. Taxonomy (NCBI): domain Bacteria; kingdom Bacillati; phylum Actinomycetota; class Actinomycetes; order Kitasatosporales; family Streptomycetaceae; genus Streptomyces; species Streptomyces sp. JNUCC 63. The sequence goes on from NZ_CM135963.1 coordinate 2,087,490, forward strand.
CGCACACCGTTGATGACCTTGGTACGGCTGAACGGCTCGGTGACTCCGGACCGCTTGACCACCATGAGCGAGCACGTCTCCACGGTCGTGAACCGACGGGAGCAGTCAGGGCACTGGCGGCGCCTGCGGATGGACGTGCCGTCGTCCGTCGTACGGCTGTCGACCACACGGCTGTCGGGGTGCCTGCAGAAGGGACAGTGCATGGACTCCAACCCTCCTCACAGCAGACTCAACAGCCTCGCCGGCCTCAGGGGCCCCGCGAAGCAGCCCCAAGCATAGGCCATGATCGGCAGGCCGAAGACCGGGGGAACACAACCTGTGGGCTGCTGTAGCCATCCAACCACTAGATGTGGGGATTGGCTCTTCGAACACAGGGATTCACGCGTGTCGCGCGGACGCGGCCATGAGCCGTCTGCCCGCATCACCACGGAAAACACGCCGGTGCACAGCCGTACCGCCGGAGCACTTGCGGAGATACCGTGGGCGCCGCACGGAGGACGCGCGGGACTGCCGGGCAGATGGACGCCGGCGCCCGGTCGACGGGACGCCGGATGGCAGACTGGGGCGGCGACCCACGAGGTCGCCGCTCCGGCGGTGAAGAGTACAGCAACCAGCCCTTCCGTCCGCCCGGTGCCACAAGGCCATACACCCCGGCACATGATCAAGTCAGATACTCCGCGTTTTTTCACTCGAACGTGTGTTTGGCGCAACCTTTCGAAAGCAACTACCGTTGTGCCGGAGGGAGACCATCGAGAGGGGCCGACGTGACCACCACCGCAGACAGTGCCACCATCACTGCCCAGGACCGCTCCCAGGGCCGACTCGAGCCGGTGCATGCGATGAACGAAGCCACGAATCCCGAGGGACCCAAGCGCTCCCTGCCGGGCCGACCTCCAGGCATCCGGGCGGACAGCTCGGGCCTCACCGACCGGCAGCGCCGGGTGATCGAGGTCATCAGGGACTCCGTGCAGCGGCGCGGATACCCGCCGTCCATGCGGGAGATCGGGCAGGCCGTCGGCCTCTCCAGCACCTCCTCGGTCGCGCACCAGCTGATGGCACTCGAGCGCAAGGGCTTCCTGCGCCGTGACCCACACCGCCCGCGCGCTTACGAGGTCCGCGGCTCGGACCAGGCCGCCACGCTGCAGCCGACGGACACGGTGGGCAAGCCGGCCGCGTCGTACGTCCCGCTGGTCGGCCGGATCGCTGCCGGTGGGCCGATCCTCGCCGAGGAGTCCGTCGAGGACGTCTTCCCCCTCCCCCGGCAGCTGGTCGGCGACGGCGAGCTGTTCGTCCTGAAGGTCGTCGGTGACTCGATGATCGAGGCCGCGATCTGCGACGGCGACTGGGTCACCGTCCGCCGCCAGCAGGTCGCCGAGAACGGCGACATCGTGGCCGCGATGATCGACGGCGAGGCCACCGTCAAGCGCTTCAAGCGCGAGGACGGCCACGTCTGGCTCCTCCCGCACAACGCGGCGTACGAGCCGATCCCGGGCGACGACGCGACCATCCTCGGCAAGGTGGTCGCGGTGCTGCGGCGCGTGTGACAACCACCCCGGCGGGCGGGCCACGCCCACCCGCCCCTTGATCGGGCCCCGGGACCCCTGCGCCGGTTCCGGGGCCCTGTGCTGTGCGGCCGCGCTTTTGATGGCGGGATGGCCCGACCCGGCGCCGGGTCGGGCCATCCCGCGGTCACTCGCCCTCGGCCTGCCTGGCCGCCGCGTCGATGGCGGCCAGCGACTTGCGCACCTGGTTGCGGTCCGTGGTGTACCAGAAGCCGGGCAGCGACGCCTTCAGATAGCCGCCGTACCGGGCCGTCGCCAGGCGCGGGTCCAGTACGGCGACCACGCCGCGGTCCTCCGAGGCCCGTACGAGACGCCCGGCGCCCTGGGCCATCAGGAGCGCCGCGTGGGTGGCGGCCACCGCCATGAACCCGTTGCCGCCGGCGTCCTCGACGGCCTTCTGGCGCGCGCTCATCAGCGGATCGTCCGGGCGCGGGAACGGGATCTTGTCCATGACGACGAGCTGGCAGCCGGGCCCGGGGACGTCGACGCCCTGCCAGAGGGACAGCGTGCCGAACAGACAGGTCCGCGGGTCCGCCGCGAAGTTCTTGATCAGCTCGCCCAGCGTCTCCTCGCCCTGGAGCAGGATCGGGAACTCGGGGATCCTGGTGCGCAGCTCCTCCGCGGCGAGCTGGGCGGCCCTCATGGAGGAGAACAGGCCGAGCGTGCGCCCGCCCGCCGCCTGGATGAGCTCCGTCAACTCGTCCAGCATGTCCCCTCGGTCGCCGTCCCGCGCCGGGCGCGCCAGGTGCTTGGCGACGTACAGGATGCCCTGCTTGCGGTAGTCGAACGGCGAGCCGACGTCGATGCCCTTCCACTGCGGTACGTCGTCGCCCTCCGTGCCCTCCGGGGCCAGGCCGAGGGAGGCGCCGACCCCGTTGAAGTCGCCGCCGAGCTTGAGGGTCGCGGAGGCCAGGACGACGGACCGGTCCGCGAAGAGCTTCTCGCGCAACAGGCCCGACACGGACATGGGGGCGACGCGCAGGGAGGCGCCGAAGCGGTCGTGGCGCTCGTACCAGACGACGTCCCACTCGGAGCCGTTGCTGATGCGCTCGGCCACGTCGTGCACGTTCTCCACGGAGGCCAGCGCCTGTTTGCGGACGGCGTCCTCGTCCTGGACGGACTTGTCACGGGTCGCGCCGAGCGCCGAGATGACGTTGCGGGAGGCGTCCCGCAGCGCCAGCAGCGCGTAGCCGAGGTCCTCGGGAACCTCCTCCAGCCGGCCGGGCAGGGCGAGTTCCATCAGCCGCTCGAAGCCCTCGGCGGCGGTCTGCAACTGGTCGGCGGCCTTCTCGTCGACCAGCTTCGCGGCGCGGCGCACCGCACGGTTGACCTGACCCGGTGTGAGCTCGCCGGTGGCGACGCCCGTCACCCGGGAGACCAGCTCGTGGGCCTCGTCGACGATGAGCACCTCGTGCTGCGGGAGGACCGGTGCGCCCTCGATGGCGTCGATCGCGAGCAGTGCGTGGTTGGTGACGACGATCTCGGAGAGCTTGGCGCGTTCACGGGCCATCTCGGCGAAGCACTCGGCGCCGTAGGCGCACTTCGAGGCGCCCAGGCACTCCCGGGACGAGACCGACACCTGCGCCCAGGCCCGGTCGGACACTCCGGGTGTGAGGTCGTCGCGGTCGCCGGACTCGGTCTCGTCGGCCCAGTCGCGCAGCCGCAGCAGGTCCTGGCCCAGCTTGCTGGTGGGCGCGGCCGCCTCGAACTGGTCGAAGAGCCCCTCCTCCTCGTCCTGCGGCATGCCCTCGTGCAGGCGGTGCAGGCACAGATAGTTCGACCGGCCCTTGAGCATCGCGAACTCCGGGCGGCGGCGCAGCAGCGGATGCAGGGCGTCGACCGTGCGCGGCAGGTCGCGCTCCACGAGCTGGCGCTGCAGGGCGAGGGTGGCGGTGGCCACCACCACTCTCTCCCCGTGGGCGAGCGCGGGCACGAGGTAGCCGAGGGACTTTCCGGTGCCGGTGCCGGCCTGGACCAGTAGGTGCGAGCCGTCGTCGATCGCGTCCGCGACGGCTTGGGCCATGGTCACCTGGCCGGGGCGCTCCGTACCGCCGACGGCTGTGACGGCGGCATGCAGGAGTTCGGGGAGGGAGGGCTTCGTCATAGCGCGACCACCCTACGGCTCGACACTGACAGACGGGCGGTCAAGGCGGGAACCCGGGGGCTCGGTACGTCTCGGTTCGCTGTCACAGCACGTCACGCAGGGACCGGTCCCGGATCATGAGGGCGGCCCGCTTGGCGGGCAGGTCGACCTCGGCGGCGAACCGGAAGCCGGCGCTCAGGAAGGCGGCCACGGAGGGCGTGTTGCGAAGGTCGGGTTCCGCCACGACGCGGGCACAGGTGGGGCGCCGGTCGAGCACCAGGTCGGCCACGGCTCTGAGCAGGGCCCTGCCGAGCCCTCGCCCACGGTCGGCGGCACTGCCGATCAGGAGGTGGACACCGGTGTCGTGCGGCCGGGCCGGGTAGTGGCGGGCCAGTGGATCGAGATCGGCCCGGTAGATCTCCCAGTAGCTCATCGGCCTGCCCTCCAGCAGGCCGATGCAGGGGACGCTGCGTCCGTCACCGTCGAGTTGCGCGAGCAGATGGGCCTCGGTCACGCTCTGCTCTCCCGCCAGCTGCCAGAACTCCGCGACGGCGGGGTCGTTCATCCAACGGCTGACCACCGGCAGATCCCGCTCGACCCGGACCGGGATCAGCTGGAAGGCACCGACGGGTGTGGCGGTGGGGCCCCAGTCTCCGACGCCGCCGAGAAGGCCGGCCCTGGCGGCGGTGCCGGTTCCGGTGGCCTCCGCGAAGAGCGTGCCGAAGTCGTCGGGCAGCCGCAGGTCGAGCGTGTCCTCGCCGTCGGTGCCCGCCTTGGCCGGATGGGGACCGGCAGCGGTGGTGGGGGCGTGTCCTGTGGCGGCGCCGGCGTCGGTGGGAGGCATGGCGCGCTCCTCTCGGAAGACGGGTCTGCGGGAGACGGGGATCGGTGTGCGGGTCACAGGTGCAGGGGGTTGGCGATGGTGACGTAGACGGACTGGGTGTCGACCGGGCCGACGAGTTCGTCGAGGCCGTGCAGCCGGGTCAGCAGGTTGGCCTTGCAGCGCAGGACCGGGGAGTCGAGCAGCCGGGCCGGCAGGGTGGAGCGCGTGCGTGCGGGCCCGGAGGCGGCACCGCCGAGGAAGCGGCGGAAAGCGGCCAGCAGCAGCCGCTCGTCGGCGAGCCGCCCGGAGCCGAAGGCGCCGATGAGGCCGAAGACGTTGTTGACGGCGAGGTAGTAGGCGAAGCGTTCGTCGGTGACGTCGTCGGGGACGAAGGTGTCGCTGCGCCCGCCGATGCCGGGCAGCCGGGCGTCGAGTTCCGCGTGCCGGGAGACGCGGAAGTAGTAGCCCTGGTTGTCGCGGTAGCGACCGCCGGCGGGCCAGCCGTCGGTGTCCAGCAGGAGGAGCGTGTTCTGCTGGTGGGCCTCCAGGGCGACTCCTGCTTCTCCGTCCAGCCACAGCACGGGGCGGACCACCTGCTCGAGGTAGCGCAGGAACCACTCGGCGGCGACGGTTCCCAGAGGGCGCCCGGTGCGGGCGGCGAGGCGTGTGACGGCCTTGGCCAGCCGGGACCGCATGGCCACGGCCGCGCCGGCCCGGGGGTACGGCCGGGGTGCCACGAGTGAGGCGATGCAGGAGACGTCGTCCGACGGACTGAACGGGTTGTGCCGGATCATCACGTCCAGCCCGGGCACCGGGGCTCCGTCCTGGTCGTCGACGGCCAGCCAGGCCGGGTCGCGGACGATGTCGAAGCCGGGGTGCGCCGCGTGCCACTGCCGGGCGAGGCCGCTGCGCAGCAGACGGTGGACCTCGACGCCGCGGTGCAGTTCCTTGCGGAGGTTCTCACGACGGGAGTTGGTGATGCGCAGGCCGAGCGACAGCTTGAGCATGGCGGGGGCGCCGGTGCGGTGGACGGTTCGCACGGAGGAGGTGGGGTGCCAGGCAGGGCCGTGGGGGCCCAGGTCACGGAGGAGTCCCGCGTCCAGCAGCGCCGCCGTGCCCGCGCGGTGCCGTACCTCCCGCGACTGCCACGGGTGCAGCGGCAGGGCGGCGTATCCGTCGGGCAGGGGCAGTCCCGCACCGGCGAGCCGGGCCGTGAGCCGTTCGGCGGGGACGGGCCGGCCGCGCTCGGTCCAGGCGGAGTCGGTGGCGAGTACGGAGCGGGCCACCGCCACCCAGTGCAAGGGGAAGGATCCTCGCAATTCGGGTGAGTAGGGGTGGGCTTCGGCTTCCGACAGGCCCTCGCGGCTCTTCGGGGCCGGATGCAGCGGGTGTCCGAGCAGGAGGGCCTGCTCCGCGGAGAGGAAGAGGTCGGGTCCGTCCGCGGGACGTTGCCGGCGGTCGCTGAGGAAGAGGGTGGTGCGGCGGACGGAGTCGGCGACACGGGCGACGAGATCGACGGTGTCGGCGCCCGTGCCGGTGGGTGCTTCCCGGACGAGCAGGGAGGCGACCGTGACGGCGTCGGCCGGCGCGGCGTCCTGCGGGGCGCCGGCCAGGTACGGGAGGCCGAAGCGGTGCCAGCCCGTCGGGGACCAGTGGCGGACCGGGACGAGCAGGGCCGTACCGCTGGCCGGGAGAGGGATGACGAGAGGGCCGTTGCCGGGGTCCGGCGCGCCGGTCTCGCGCACCCAGCAGCGCAGGAAGTTCTCCACGGTCGCGGCCTGGGCGGCGGTGTGGGGGTCGGGGTGCTCCAGGGGGTCCGGGGGAGCTTCCCGGCGCCGGGCGGTCGATGCCCCTCTCGGCTGGTGGGGGACGGTCTCGGCCGCGTCGTGGGGCTGGGAGAGGCCGTGGGGTGCGGGGGTGGCGTTCAAGACGGCTCCTCGTGGGGTGGTTCAGGTCGTCGGGGTACGGCGGGGTGATGCGGCGATGTGCCGATACGTCGGCTCGGCGACTCGCACCGGGTCAGGCCGGTGGGAACGGGGGCGCCGCGCCGACAGTTCCATGAAGCCGCCCGCCTCCGGAGCACTCCCTCGCTCGTCGCGGGCGGTCGTGCGCTACCCCGCCCCCTCCGCGAGCCCGGTGGGTCGCGGCTGCCCCCGGCGCGGGCCGTGTTCCCCACCGCCTCGGCCGGTGTGGCCGCGGGCCGCCGCATCCACCGCGTCGGCCAGCCGGCCGAGCACCGCGGCGGTCTGCTCGTCGGTGATCGTCAGCGGGGGGAGGAGCCGTACGACACTGGCGTGACGGCCACCGAGTTCGACGATCAGGCCACGCCGCAGGCACTCGCGTTGTACGGCGGCGGCGAGTTCGGGGGCGGCGGGGCGAGGCCCGTGGGAGCGGGCCGCCGTCGGTCCTGGGGCGCCCCGGCCGAGGATTGCGGGCTCTGTCGGCTCCGGCGGGTACGGCCGCGGAGGAACTCCCGGCATCACCGCGCCGGCTTCCGCCGGCACCACCCCCGCCCTTCCGCCGCCGTCCCACCCTGGCTCCCCCTCCGGGTTCACCAGTTCGAGGCCGATCATCAGGCCTCGTCCGCGTACCTCTCCGATGCAGGGGAAGTGACGGGCCAGGTCGCGGAGTTGGGACAGCATGTGGGAGCCGAGGGTCGCCGCGCGCTCGGCGAGCCGGTTCTCGCGGACGTGGGCCAGGGTGGCGGTGCCCGCGGCCATGGCGAGTTGGTTGCCGCGGAAGGTTCCCGCGTGGGCTCCGGGTCCCCAGACGTCGAGGTCGTCGCGGTAGACCACGACGGCCAGCGGCAGGCTGCCGCCGATGGCCTTGGACAGCACCATCACATCCGGTGTCACGCCGCTGTGTTCCACCGCCCAGAAGGTGCCCGTGCGCCCGACCCCCGTCTGGACCTCGTCGGCGATCAGCGGGACGGACCGTTCCGCGGTGAGCTGCCGCATGCGCCGCATCCAGTGGTCGGGCGCGGGAATCACCCCGCCCTCGCCCTGCACGGGTTCGAGGATCATCCCGGCGGGCAGCGGCACTCCCGACTTGGGGTCGTCCAGCACGGACTCGGTCCAGCGGGCGGCGAGTTCGGCACCGCGGGCGCCGCCGACGCCGAAGGGGCAGCGGTAGTCCTGCGGGTAGGGCAGGCGCGCGACCCGTACGTCGGCGGCGTGCCCCGAGGCGTCGAGCGCTCCCGCGGTCATCCCGTGGTAGGCGCCGGCGAAGGCCATGATGGTCCTGCGGCCGGTGGCGGCCCGGACGAGCTTGAGGGCGGCCTCCACCGCGTCCGTACCGGCCGGGCCGCAGAACTGCACGCGCGCGTGGTCGGCGAGCTCGGACGGCAGGGTGCGGAACAACTCGGTGACGAAGGCGTCCTTGACCGGTGTGGCCAGGTCGAGGGCGTGCAGGGGCGCGCCCGAGTCGAGGACCTTGCGGATGGCCTCCAGGACGACGGGGTGGTTGTGTCCGAGGGCGAGGGAGCCGGCGCCCGAGAGGCAGTCCAGGTAGCGGCGGCCGTCCGCGCCCTCGATGGTGAGCCCGCGGGCCCGCACCGGCACGATCGGCAGGGCGCGCGCATAGGTGCGCGCCGCCGACTCGCGCGCCGACTGTCTCCGCAGAATCCCCTCGTGCGAGGCGCGCGCCCCCGCGGATGCGCAGCCTCCAGGCGCAGAATCCGTCACGGTCACGGCTCCTTGTCCTCCCGCTGTCCCAAGGTGTCGGCGGCCCACTGGAACAAGGCGCCGGCCTCCCGCTGTCGGGGCGTGTCGCCGCCCGCGGCACAGGAGCCCCGGACGCAGGCAGCAGGACCCCCACCGCTACAACCCCGGACCGGCCGCACGGTTACGGTCAGGCTCAAGATCGTTGCCGTGACACCGCGCGGTGCTCGGGCCCGGGTCTTGTCCCTGCCTTGTCACAGGTGGCCCACAGGGGAACCCCGACTCCGGGCAGCCCTGTCTCCGTCGGCGAGGGCCGGCGCAGGGCCGGCCCTCGCAAGGACCGATTTCGGGGGGCGTCATGCAGTACGGGAACGGCATCCGCAGGGGCGTGATGGCGGTGGTCGCGGTCTCGGCCGCGCTGTCGGTGACCGCGTGCCGGCCCGGTGACGACGGCGCGGGGGCGGTCGGGGCGCCGTCCGGGGCGCCGAGCGGCGCGATCTCCTCTCCCGAGGGGCCGGGCTCCGGTACCTCGAAAGCCCCCGGAGCAGGTGCGCCGACGGCGCCGGGGGCGAGCGCTTCCCCTGGTTCCGGATCCTCGGGGGCCGCGGTGAGGACGTGTGCGGCGTCCAGTCTGAGGGTGGCCGCGTACGAGGCCGTTGATCGTCCATCGGGTACCGGAGTCGGGGCAGCGGTTGTCGAGTTCACCAACGTCTCCGGACAGCCGTGCGTCCTGCTGGGCCACCCGTCGGTGGCCGGAGCGGGCAACGGTTCCCCGCTGAGCAACAAGCCGCTGTCGGTGACGCGCACGGGGACCGCGTCACCGGTGCGGGTGGCGCCCGGCGGCAGGGCATGGGTGAAGCTGACCTTCGTCCAGGTCCAGGGCGAGGGCGACGGTTACTGCGAGTCCGGCGCGGAGCCCGTCGCCTATCCGTCCCTGGTGGTCGGGCTGCCGGGGTCCGGGGCACACCAAGTCGCCCTGGAAGAAGGGCTCTTCGCCGAGTGCGACGACAAGGTGACGGTCACCCCGGCGTCGGCGACGAAGCCGAACTGACCGCTCCGATCGTCAAACCGGCAGATCTCTGGACGATTGGCCAGGTCAGACGGCTTGTAGCCGAACCGTTGCCGTTCCGACGGCGGTCCCGGACCGGGACGGCATAGTGTGTGATGCCGTCCCGGCACGCCGTGAGAAACATGTGAACTCGGCCCGGGATCAACGTGAGAGCACGGCGGCAAGCGTCAAGTCCGTTCATTTCAGGGGGAGTCAGAGCATGCGACCCATACGCCCGTCCTTCACCGCTCGCCGAGGGGCAGGCGCCCGCCGCACAACCTCCCCCGTGCTGACCGCCGTCGCTCTGGCCTCGGCGCTGGCGCTCACCGCCACCGGCTGCGACTCGGGCGACACCAAGGCGGACGGTCGGCCCGCGGTCTCCGTGCCCCCCGGCGACGACGGCGGAACCGGCGACGGCAGGGTCAAGATCCCGGACGACATCCGGCGGAAGCTCGAGGAGCACGGGATCGACATCGACAAGTGGAAGAACGGCGCCTGGAAGGACTGGAACAAGGACGACTGGCTGCGCGAGGCGGGCGACTTCATCAACCCGATCATCAAGGACCTGTGGGACCCGGACCGCATGCGCCGGGCCGAGGACCCGGACAGGGGCGTCGACGACAACGACCTCTCCGGCGACCAGGGCGTCACCGACCCGGCTCCGGCACCGGTGAAGGCGCGGGCGGTCCCGCCGACGTACCACGCGAACGCGGCGACGGCGGGCAAGGTGTTCTTCGACTCCCCCGAGGGCAGCATGGTCTGCTCGGCGACGGTCGTTCAGGACCCGGCCCGCCCCGGCAGGTCCAACCTCGTGTGGACGGCCGGCCACTGCGTGCACGCCGGCAGGAAGGGCGGCTGGTACCGCAACATCGCCTTCGTGCCGTCGTACAACGACGCGGGCGGAAGCGCCGCCCAGCTGCAGAACGCCACCAAGGACGAGGTCGCCCCGTACGGCGTGTGGTGGGGCGACTGGGCGCAGACCTCCCAGCAGTGGATCGAGCAGGGCGGCTCGACCGGCGGTCAGGGTGCCTCGTACGACTTCGCCGTCATCCACGTCACGCCCGAGAAGGGCGGCAGCGGCAAGTCGCTGGAGGAGACCGTCGGCGCGGCGCTGCCCGTCGACTTCGACGCCCCGGCCGTGCCGAAGGTGGACAGCATCACCGCGACCGGCTACCCGGCGGCGCCGCCGTACGACGGCCAGCGGCTGTACCAGTGCCAGGACAAGCCGGGCCGGCTGTCGCTGAACGCCTCGGACCCGACGATGTACCGCATCGGCTGCACCATGACCGGCGGCTCCTCCGGCGGCGGCTGGGTCGAGACGGGCTCGGACGGCAAGCCCGCCCTGGTCTCCAACACCTCGATCGGCCCGGTGACGGCGGGCTGGCTGGCGGGTCCGCGGCTGGGCGAGGCGGCCAAGGGCGTGTACGACGCGGTCAGCGAGAAGTTCGCCGGGCGGTAACCGCTCCGCCCCGCACCGAGGCGCCGAACCATCGGGCCCGGCACAGGACATCCACACCAACCGACGGGGGTATCACACCATGCGTCCCATACGTACGTCCGCCGCGTCCCGGCGCGCACGCCGGCGCACCGTCTTCGCCGCCACCGGGCTCGTCGCGGCCCTGGCCCTGACGGCGACCGCCTGCGAAGGCTCCGGCGAGGACGACGCGAGCGGCAGGCCCGGCGCCACCGCCTCCCAGGCCGCCGACAGCGGCACCGGCGACGGCAAGGTCCGTATACCGGCCGACATCGCGGACAAGCTCAAGGAGCACGGGATCGATGTCGACGAGTGGCAGCGCGGCGGCTGGAAGAACTGGGACAAGGACAAGTGGCTCAGTGAGGCCAAGGACTTCGTCAACCCGGTGATCAAGGGCCTGTGGAAGCCCGAGCGGATGAAGTCCGCCCAGGAGGCCGACAAGACGGTCTCCACCCAGGACGCCGCCGCCGACCAGGGCCTGAGCGACCCGGCGCCGCGGCCTGTCCGGGCGCAGGCGGAGAAGACGCCGTACCACAAGCACGCCGCTGTGGTCGGCAAGGTCTTCTTCGACTCGCCCGAGGGCTCGATGGTCTGCTCCGGCACGGTCGTCAAGGACGTCAACCGCCCGGGCAGGTCCAACCTGGTGTGGACGGCCGGCCACTGCGTGCACGCGGGCCGGAACGGCGGCTGGTACCGCAACATCGCGTTCGTCCCGGCCTACAACGACCTCGGCAGGACCGCGGCGCGGCTCGGTCACGCGAGCGCCACCGAGGTCGCCCCGTACGGCGCCTGGTGGGCGGACTGGGCGTCCGCCTCGAACCAGTGGATCCAGGGCGGCTCGGAGACGGGCGGCGCGGGAGCGGCGTACGACTACGCCGTGCTGCACGTGAAGCCGGAGTCCGGCTCGAAGTCGCTGGAGGAGACCGTCGGGGCGGCGCTGGACGTGGACTTCTCCGCCCCGTCGGCGACACAGGTCGCTTCGATGGGCGCCTGGGGCTACCCGGCGGCGCCGCCGTACGACGGTCTGAACATGTTCCGCTGCGTCGACCGGCCGGGTCGGCTGTCGCTCGGCCCGTCCCTGCCGACGATGTACCGCATCGGCTGCACCATGACCGGCGGCTCCTCCGGCGGCGGCTGGTTCCGCGTGGTGGACGGCAGGACCAAGCTGGTGTCCAACACCTCGATCGGCCCGGCCGACCACAGCTGGCTCGCCGGCCCGCAGCTGGGCCGGGACGCCGAGGCGCTGTACCAGAACATGAGCAGGAAGTACGGCGGCCGGTGACGCCGTGAACGCCGAGGGCCCGCCCCCTGTCGGCAGGGGGCGGGCCCTCGGCTCGTGGAGCTGTGGATCAGAGCGCGGGAGCCGGCACGTACGGTGCCAGTTCCGCCGCGAGCTCCTCGTGCACCCGGGCCTTGAGCAGGGTGCCCTCCGCGGTGTGCTCCTCGGAGATCACCTCGCCCTCGGTGTGGGCGCGGGCGACCAGCTTGCCGTGGGTGTAAGGCACCAGTGCCTCGATCTCGACGGCCGGCCGGGGCAGCTCGCTGTCGATCAGGGCCAGCAGCTCGGGGATGCCCCGCCCGGTGCGGGCCGAGACCGCGATCGAGTGCTTCTCGATCCGCAGCAGCCGCTGGAGCACCAGCGGGTCCGCCGCGTCCGCCTTGTTGATCACGACGATCTCGGGTACGTCGGTGGCGCCGACGTCCTTGATCACCTCGCGCACGGCGGCCAGCTGCTCCTCCGGGACGGGGTGGGAGCCGTCGACCACGTGCAGGATCAGGTCGGAGTCGCCGACCTCCTCCATCGTGGAGCGGAACGCCTCGACCAGGTGGTGCGGCAGGTGCCGGACGAAACCGACGGTGTCGGCCAGCGTGTAGATCCGGCCGCTCGGGGTCTCGGCCCGGCGCACGGTCGGGTCCAGGGTCGCGAACAGCGCGTTCTCGACCAGGACGCCCGCGCCGGTGAGGCGGTTGAGCAGGGAGGACTTGCCGGCGTTGGTGTAACCGGCGATGGCGACGGAGGGCACCCTGTTGCGGCGCCGCTCCTGGCGCTTGACCTCGCGGCCGGTCTTCATCTCCGCGATCTCCCGGCGCATCTTCGCCATCTTCTCGCGGATCCGCCGCCGGTCCGTCTCGATCTTGGTCTCACCGGGACCACGCGTGGCGAGGCCGCCGCCGCTGCCGCCGCCCATCTGCCGGGACAGCGACTGACCCCAGCCGCGCAGCCTCGGCAGCATGTACTGCATCTGCGCGAGCGCGACCTGCGCCTTGCCCTCCCGGGACTTGGCGTGCTGGGCGAAGATGTCGAGGATCAGGGCCGTACGGTCGATGACCTTGACCTTGACGACGTCCTCGAGGTGGATCAGCTGGCCCGGGCTGAGCTCACCGTCGCAGATGACGGTGTCCGCGGCCGTCTCCAGGACGATGTCGCGCAGCTCGTCGGCCTTGCCGGAGCCGATGTAGGTGGCCGCGTCGGGCTTGTCGCGGCGCTGGATCACACCGTCGAGCACGACCGCGCCCGCGGTCTCCGCGAGAGCGGCGAGCTCGGCGAGCGAGTTCTCGGCGTCCTGCGCGGTCCCCGAGGTCCAGACGCCGACGAGTACGACCCGCTCCAGGCGGAGCTGCCGGTACTCGACCTCGGTGACGTCCTCGAGCTCGGTGGAGAGGCCCGCGACACGGCGCAGGGCCGCGCGCTCGGAGCGGTCGAACTGCTCGCCGTCCCGCTCTCCGTCGGACTCGTGGCTCCAGGCGACGTCCTCTTCCATCAGGGCATCGGCCCGGAGGCCCTCGGGGTAGGTGCGCGCCAGGCGCTTGCCGGCCTGGGACGCCTGAAACGTCTGGGAAGAGGAAGAAGAGGAGGTCATTGGGTCCTTACGTCGTGGGAGATTCCGTCACCGGTCACAACGTACGAGTACCCGGGAAGATTCCCCTGTCCCGTGCCGTGCCGGCCCGAAGATGGTCGCACGGCACGGGCCGCCCCGTCACGGCGTTATTTCTCCGATCATTCCCGATCATTCCCGGTCGTTTCTCCGGTCATTTCTTCGCCGTCCTCGGCGGCGGCGCGGGCTTCCAGTCGGGGTGGCCGGGCATCGGCGGGGTCCTCCCGTCGTACAGCCAGGCCTTGAAGAAGCCGCTCAGATCGCGTCCGGCGATGTCCGAGGCCAGGCGCTGGAAGTCGGCCGTGGTCGCGGCGCCGTCCCGGTGGGAGCGCGCCCAGGTGCGCTCCAGGCGCTCGAAGGCCGGCTTGCCGATCTCCTGACGCAGCGCGTACAGGACGAGCGCGGCGCCGTCGTAGACGTTCGGCCGGAAGATGCCGATCTTCCGGCCGGGCTTCGGCGGCTTGGGCAGCGCGGGCGGCCCGCCGGCCTCGCGCCAGCGGTCGGAGGCGCCGTAGGCGGCCTTCATACGGGCCTCCATCGGCTGGTTCGCCTTCTCCTCGGCGTACAGGGCCTCGTACCAGGTGGCGTGTCCCTCGTTGAGCCACAGGTCGGACCAGGTGCGCGGGCTCACGCTGTCGCCGAACCACTGGTGGGACAGCTCGTGCACCATGATCGACTCGACGTACCACTTGGGGTAGGCGGCGTCGGTGAACAGCTTCTTCTCGAACAGGGACAGGGTCTGCGTCTCGAGTTGGAAGCCGGTGGCGGCGGAGGCCACGAGCACACCGTACGTCTCGAAGGGGTACGGGCCGACCTTGCTCTCCATCCAGGCGATCTGGCCGGGGGTCCTGGCCAGCCACGGCTCGAGCGCCTCGCGGTCCTTGGTGGGGACGACGTCGCGCACGGGCAGGCCCTGCGGGCCGGTGCGGTGCAGCACGGTGGAGCGGCCGATGGAGACCTGCGTCAGCTCGGTGGCCATGGGGTGCTGGGTGCGGTACGACCACGTGGTCGTACCGCCGGTCCGGGCGACGCCGGCCGGCAGGCCGTTGGCGACGGCTGTGTACCCCTCGGGCGCGGTGACGTGGATGGTGAACATCGCCTTGTCGGACGGGTGGTCGTTGCACGGGAACACCAGGTGCGCGGCGTCGGCCTGGTTGGCCATGGCGAGACCGTCCGCGGTGCGCACCCAGCCCCCGTCGTGGTCCTTTCCGGCCACGGGGTCGCTGGTGTGGCGTACGGTGATCCGCGTCCAACTGCTGCGCGGCAGCGGGTTCTTCGGGGTGACCACGAGATCCTCGCCGGCGGTGGTGAACGCGGCCGGCCGGCCGTCGACCTCCACGGAGTCGACCCTGCCGTGCGCGAAGTCGAGGTTCACGCGGTCCAGCCTCTTGGTCGTCCACGCGTCGATCGTGGTGACGGCGCGCAGCGGCTTGCTGTTGTCGCCGGGATAGGTGAAGGACAGGTCGTACGACGACACGTCGTACCCCGGGTTGCCCAGGTACGGGAAGAGCCGGTCGCCGACGCCCAGTGGCGCGGGCGGGGCACTCGCGGCGACGAGGCAGACGGAGACGGCCGATGCGAGGAGGGTCGCCTTCAGGCGACGCGGGACACGGGGTCCAAGGCTGAGCGGCATGCACCACCGCTATCAGCGCCCGCACACAGCACGGCGCAGACGCGCGCCCGACCCACTCGAAAGGGTCCCTCCGGACCACACCGAGGGCCGTGGGGGGAGGTGTTGAGGGGCGCGCGGTGCGGCGTTCCGGACGGGAGGTCAGGTGCCCGGTGGCTGGGGCTGGGTGCGGCTCACGTCGTAGACGCCCGGGACGCTGCGCATCGCGCGCATCAGGGCCGGGAGACCTGCGGCGTCGGGGAGTTGGAGGGTGTACGTGTGGCGGACGCGCTGCTGGGCCGGCGGGGACACCGTCGCCGAGATGACCTCGACGCCCTCGAGTGCGATCGCCTCGGTGAGGTCGGCCAGCAGCCGGGGGCGGCCGAACGATTCGGCGAGCAGCGTGACCCGGCACGCGGTGGTGTCCCCCCAGCGCACGCCGATCTCCGCGCGCTCCGCGCTCTTCATCCGCGCGACCGCCGCGCACTCCACGCGGTGCACGGTCACCGTTCCCCCGCGGACGGCGAATCCGGTGATCTCGTCGGGCGGCACGGGCGTACAACAGCCCGCGAGCCGCGCGCTCGCGCGGGGTTGCCCGACGACCAGGACGCTCGCCCCGCGGGACTCGGACCCGGCGGTCGTGCCGGGGCCCCGGACCGGGGCCGAACCGGCGTCCGTCGCGGTGCCCGAGGCCGGGACCCCGGGAGTCGGCGCGGCAGTACCGTCCTCCTCCTCGACGGGGGACGGCTGTGTGGCCAACCGGCGTTGGATGGCGATGCGGGCGGCCGGGGTGCGGGCGTGGTCCAGCCACTCCCTGGAGGGTTCGGAGGCCGGGTCCTGGCCCATGAGCAGCTGGACGGTGTCGCCGTCCTTCAGGACGGTGCTCAGCGTCGCCAGGCGGCCGTTGACACGGGCGCCCATGCACGCGTGCGCGTCCTCCCCGTACTGGGCGTACGCGGCGTCCACGCACGTGGCGCCCTCGGGCAGGCCCAGCGTGCCCCCGTCGGGCCGGAAGACGGTGATCTCGCGGTCCTGGGCGAGGTCCTCGCGCAGCGTGGACCAGAAGGTGTCGGGGTCGGGTGCCGCCTGCTGCCACTCGAGGAGGCGGGAGAGCCAGCCGGGCCGGGTGGGGTCGGCGCGCTCGCCGTCGCTCGCGGACTGCTCCTCCGAGGGAGGAGCGTAGGGGTTGCCGAGCGCGACGACACCGGCCTCGGCGACCTTGTGCATCTGGTGGGTGCGGATGAGGACTTCGACGACCTGGCCGTCCATGGGGGCCGCCCCGGGCGAGTCCGTTCGAACCCGGGGGAGGGCGACGGCCGTGTGCAGCGACTGGTACAGGTTGAACTTGGGTACGGCGATGAAGTCCTTGAACTCCGAGACGACCGGCGTCATGCACGTGTGCAGCTCGCCGAGGACCGCGTAGCAGTCGGCGTCCTCGTTCACCAGCACCAGCAGCCGTCCGAAGTCGCATCCGCGCAGCCGCCCGCGCTTGCGGGCGACCCGGTGCACGGAGACGAAGTGCCGTGGCCTGATGAGGACTTCGGCGGTGAGGTCGGCCTCGCGCAGCACTCCGCGGACCTGTTCGGCGACCTCGGCGAGCGGGTCGCCGGGGCGTGCGGCGTTCTCGGCGATCAGCACGCGTGTGTGTGCGTACTCCTCGGGGTGCAGGACGGCGAAGACGAGGTCTTCCAGCTCGGTCTTGAGTGCCTGCACGCCGAGCCGTTCGGCGAGCGGGATGAGCACGTCCCGGGTGACCTTGGCGATGCGTGCCTGTTTCTCCGGGCGCATGACGCCGAGGGTGCGCATGTTGTGCAGCCGGTCGGCGAGTTTGATCGACATCACACGGACGTCGTTGCCCGTGGCGACGAGCATCTTGCGGAAGGTCTCGGGCTCGGCGGCGGCGCCGTAGTCGACCTTCTCCAGCTTCGTGACGCCGTCGACGAGGTAGCGCACCTCCGCGCCGAACTGCTCGCCGACCTGGTCCAGCGTCACGTCGGTGTCCTCGACGGTGTCGTGCAGCAGTGACGCCGTCAACGTGGTGGTTTCGGCGCCGAGTTCGGCGAGGATGAGGGTCACCGCGAGGGGGTGCGTGATGTACGGCTCGCCGCTCTTGCGCATCTGGCCCCGGTGGGAGGACTCGGCCAGGATGTAGGCGCGGCGCAGTGGTTCGAGGTCGGCGTCGGGGAAGTGCGCGCGGTGGGCCTCGGCCACGTGGCCGATCGCGTCGGGCAGCCGGTCGCGGGCGGCCGGGCCGAGCAGGGCGGCACGGCCGAGCCGGCGCAGGTCGATCCGCGGGCGGGCCCTGCGACGGGGCCCTGCGGGAGCCACCGGGCCCGGGGCCGCAGGGTTCGTGGCATCCGCACTCATGGGCACCTCCGGCTGCGTGGACCGGCGGACGGGGCGCCCCAGGGCGTACACGGCTCAGGGGATGGCGACGGATTCCCCGTCCGGGCCGGTGCTTGATGCTACCGAGCCCGGCGGGCCCGACCGGCCGTCTCTCGGTGAGCGTGAAACGGATCACCCATTCGAGCGATGACTGGAAGGTTTACGGTTTTCGGTCACCCGACAGGCGGTCAGCCGTGGATTCCCCGCCCGTCAGCCCCTCCGGGCGTACGCATGACCGGAGATGTGGGCCGCCGGATCTGCGATACGCAGCCGCCCCGCCGTCAGCCGACGGCGGTTTCCAGCCACTCGCCGTCGATCTCGCCCTCGGCGACGATCACCGCGGGACCGGTCATCTCGATCTCGCCGTCCGGCCGCTCGGTGATCACCAGCGTCCCGCCGGGCACGTCCACCGTGTACGTCGCCGGGGCCCCGGTGACCGCGGGGTCGGCGCCGTCGCGCCGGGCGGCCGCCACGGCGACGGCACACGCGCCCGTGCCGCACGAGCGGGTCTCGCCGGAGCCGCGCTCGTGCACGCGCATGGCGACGTGGCGGGGGCCGCGGTCGACCACGAACTCGACGTTCACCCCGTCCGGGTAGGCGGAGGCCGGACTGAAGGGCGGCGGGGAGAGCAGGTCGCCGGCGTCGGCGAGGTCGTCGACGAAGGCGACCGCGTGCGGGTTGCCCATGTTCACGTTGCGCGCGGGCCAGCTGTGCTCGCCGGCACTCACAGTGACGTCCCCCTCGGGGAGCCGCGCCCTGCCCATGCCGACGGTGATGTCACCGTCCTTGGCGATGTGCACGGTCTTCACACCCCCGCGCGTGGCGATCGCGAGGTCGCCCTCGGCGGCGTGTCCGGCGTACTGGAGGTAGCGCGCGAAGACCCGTACGCCGTTGCCGCACATCTCCGCGATCGAGCCGTCGCCGTTGCGGTAGTCCATGAACCACTCCGCCTCGGCCGCCATCTCCCGGGCCTCCGGGTGCGCGGCCGACCGCACGACGTGCAGCACGCCGTCCCCGCCGACGCCCGCACGGCGGTCGCACAGGGCGGCGACGGCGGCCGGGGACAGGTCGACGGCGTTCTCCGGGTCGGGGACGATCACGAAGTCGTTCTCCGTGCCGTGCCCCTTGAGGAAGGCGATGCGCGTGCTCATGCATCGATCGTACGGGGTGCCTACGACAACCCGCCGATCATGCCCGACGGCCCGCCGTTCCCGCGCGTGCCTAGCGGAGCCGGGCGACGCGCCAGACGGCGAGGACGACGACCACGACGACGAGGAGGACGTACGCGCCGATCACCCGCCAGTCGAGGCGGCGGCCCGAGTCCCGCGGCGGCAGGCCCGGCCAGGTGTAGCCGACGCGGCGGGCGGCCATCATGCCCCAGCCGGCCGAGCAGAAGCAGATCAGCAGCCCCAGCATGGCGATCACGGCGCCGCTGTCGCCGTCGAAGGCCAGCGGGAAGGCGAACATGAGGGAGCCGACGGCGGCCAGGCCCACGATGGGAGCCAGCTGCCAGATGCGCAGCCGCCGCTGCGGGCGCAGCTCGACCTCGACCTCGGGCCCGGTGAACATCTCCTCGGGCTCCGGGCCGTCCGCGGTCACTCCGCCCTGCGTCTCGTCGGGCCCGTCGGGGCTCAGGGAGCCCTCGTCCGGTTCCGCGCCGCCGCGGTCCACGGTGATGCGGTCCATGCCTTGTGCGGTGTCGCGAGGGCCGGCCTCCATCGCCACGCGCCCTCCCAACTAGGACTTCATTCGGTCGATCGGAGCTTGATGATGGCACGGCGCGGGAGGCCAGGATGACGGCCGGAGCGTCCCGATGCCATGACGTGATCAGGCTGTAACCGGTCGTTCGACCAACGTCAGCGCCAGGTGCGGAAGTTCCCCGAGGTCCGCCGCGGCTCCGCTCAGCCAGTGCACGCGCGGGTCGCGCCGGAACCAGGAGTCCTGGCGGCGCGCGAAGCGTTTCGTGGCGCGTACGGTCTCCGCGCGCGCCTCTTCCAGCGTGCACTCTGCCGCGAGCGCCGCGAGCACCTGCTGGTAACCGAGCGCACGCGATGCCGTACGCCCCTCGCGCAGGCCCTGCGCCTCCAGTGCGCGCACCTCGTCCACGAGCCCCGCCTCCCACATGCGGTCGACCCGGCGCGCGATGCGCTCGTCGAGCTCGGGACGGGCCACGTCGACGCCGATCTGAACGGTGTCGTAGACAGCGTCGTGACCGGGGAGGTTGGCCGTGAAGGGCCGGCCGGTGATCTCGATCACCTCCAGGGCCCGGACGATACGGCGGCCGTTGCTGGGCAGGATGGCCCGCGCGGCCTCGGGATCGGCGGCGGCGAGGCGGGCGTGCAGCGCGCCGGAGCCGCGCAGCGTGAGCTCGTCCTCCAGCCGGGCCCGCACCTCGGGGTCGGTACCCGGGAACTCCAGGTTGTCCACGGCCCCGCGGACGTACAGGCCGGAGCCGCCGACCAGGATCGGCCAGCGTCCCTCGGCGAGCAACGCGTCGATCCGCTCCCGGGCGAGCCGCTGGTACTCGGCGACGGAGGCCGTGACCGTCACGTCCCAGATGTCGAGGAGGTGGTGCGGTACGCCACCGCGCTCCTCGGGCGTCAGCTTCGCGGTGCCGATGTCCATCCCTCGGTAGAGCTGCATGGAGTCGGCGTTGATGACCTCGCCACCGAGGCGCTGGGCCAGAAAGACGCCCAGATCGGACTTTCCGGCCGCGGTGGGGCCGACGACGGCGATGACGCGGGGAGTGGGGAGTGCGCTGCTCACCGCAACAGTCTCGCAAACCTCTTGCGGGGCCTCGAACGAGTTGCATGACGGCGCGTGGGCAAGGTCGTTGCCCATTGGTGACGCATGGAGTGGATATGTGCGTTTTTGCGCGGCTCCTCAGCGGGTAGAAGGCGGCGGAGGAGGACTCGGCCGCCGGAGAGAAGACCGCCAGGGAAGGTGAACCATGGGTCTGCTGGACAACATGAAGGCACGCATCGGCCCCGCCAAGGAGAAGGTGTCGAACCTCGCCCAACGCCACGGGGGCACGATCGGGCAGGGCCTGGACAGGGCCGCGAAGCTGGTCGACGAGAAGACCAAGGGCAAGTACAGCGACAGGATCCATGCGGGCACGGGCAAGGCCAAGGGCGCCGTGGACCGGCTCGCGCACAAGGGCGGGAAGAGCCCGGAGAGGGGTACGGCTCCGGAGACCGGCGGGGCGCCGGGCGGCGCTTCCACACCGGCGCCGCCGGAGGGTCCGTCCTCCGCGCCCTGAGGCTCACACCCGCCTCACGACCAGGTCGCGACCAGGTACCCCACGCCGTACGGCGCATCGTCGTAGAGCAGTTCGCCGGAGAGGCCGGCGCCCTCGGCGGCGCCCGCGAGCACCTGCCAGGGGGCCCGGCCCGACGCCTTCAGCTCGTACGCCGACTCCGTGTCGAGCGCCATGAGAGCCGCCGTGTCCGCCTGCCCCAGCGCGCGGGCGACCTCCGCGTCGAAGGGACCGGCGCGTTCGTCGAGATACCCCGGTGCCTTGAGCGACCGGCAGGCGCTGGCGTCGCCCATCACCAGCAGGGCCACCCGGCCGGACCGTGCGGCGATGTCCCGGCCGACCGCCGCACACCGCTCGGGTGCCGACGGCTCCCCCACGCCGACTCCCTCGACCGGGGCGTCGGACCAGCCGGCCCGCTCCAGCAGCCAGGCGGCCACGGCGAGCGAGGGCGGCAGCTCGCGCCCGGGCACGGTGTCCTTGTCCCGGCCGAGCCGTACGGCCACGTCCACGCCGAAGCCCCGGAACGACCCCCGGGTGCCCTCGGGGTACGGACCGCACCCGGGCTGTTCGGCGGGTCCGACGACCACGAGCAGATCGGGCCGGGCGGCGGCGAGCACCCCCAGCGCGTCCCTGCACGCGGCCCGCGCGGCGTCCGTCTCGGGCGCGGCGCCCGCAGCGACCTCGGGCACGAGAAGGGGCGGGCAGGGGCAGACGACGGCGGCGACAAGCATGATCGGCAGGGTAACGCCATACGACGCCCGAACGTCACTCCACTGCCTCACCGCGCGCGGGACGACGGACGGGCGGGACATTCCCCGACGCCGCCCGGACCGACCGCCCGGCCGGGTCGGTCGCAGGCCCTGCCGCCGCTCACCGCGACCGGCGGCGCCTCGGGCACACGCCGACAGGCCGTTCACCGGCGCCCGCCGGAGCCGCGTCGCGGCGAGGTGATCGGAGCCCCGGCCGCCGCTCGCCGCGACCGGCGGCGGCTCGGCACACCCCCTTCGCGCCCCGGCCGGCAGGCGGACAGGCCGGCCGGTGAGCGACCGGCAGGGCGTCCTCCGGCGTCGGCCGAGCCGGCCATCAGGCCGGCAGGCCGTTCACCGGCGCCCGTCGCACCGGCCGCCCGGCCGGGTCAGTCGCAGCCGCAGCCGCTGCTCGCCGTGGCCGGCAGCGGAGCGGGGGCGCCCACCTTCGGCAGGCCGAGCATGACCCCCGCGGGCTTGGCCGGCTCGGCGGTGTTGCGCTTCTCCCAGGCGTCACCCGCGCGCGTGCGGCGCACGTCGAGCACCGGGCCCTCGGCGAGGAGGTGGTGCGGGGCGGCATAGGTGACCTCGACCGTGACCACGTCGCCGGGGCGGACGTCCTGGTCCGGCTTGGTGAAGTGGACCAGGCGGTTGTCGGGGGCGCGGCCGGACAGACGGTGGGTGGTGCCGTCCTTGCGGCCCTCGCCCTCGGCGACCATGAGCTCGAGCGTGCGGCCGAGCTGCTTCTTGTTCTCCTCCCAGGAGATCTCCTCCTGCAGGGCGACCAGCCGCTCGTAGCGCGCCTGGACGACCTCCTTGGGGATCTGGTCGTCCATCTCGGCGGCCGGGGTGCCCGGACGCTTGGAGTACTGGAAGGTGAACGCCTGCGCGAACCGCGCCTCACGCACCACGTGCAGCGTCTGCTCGAAGTCCTCCTCGGTCTCGCCGGGGAAGCCCACGATGATGTCGGTGGTGATCGCCGCGTGCGGGATGGCCGCGCGGACCTTCTCGATGATCCCGAGGTAGCGCTCCTGCCGGTAGGAGCGGCGCATCGCCTTCAGGACCGCGTCGGAGCCGGACTGCAGCGGCATGTGCAGCTGCGGCATGGCGTTCGGGGTCTCGGCCATCGCGGCGATCACGTCGTCGGTGAAGTCGCGCGGGTGCGGCGAGGTGAAGCGGACGCGCTCCAGGCCGTCGATGTTCCCGCAGGCCCGCAGCAGCTTGCTGAACGCCTCGCGGTCGCCGATGTCGGAGCCGTAGGCGTTGA
This sequence comes from Streptomyces sp. JNUCC 63, assembly GCF_054366325.1. NCBI lineage: Bacteria > Bacillati > Actinomycetota > Actinomycetes > Kitasatosporales > Streptomycetaceae > Streptomyces > Streptomyces sp. JNUCC 63. The sequence continues at coordinate 2,110,278 of NZ_CM135963.1, forward strand.
CGTTCTGCCCGAGCAGCGTGATCTCCGAGACCCCCTCGGCGACCAGTGCCTCCACCTCGGCGAGGATGTCGCCGGGGCGGCGGTCCTTCTCCTTGCCGCGCAGCGCCGGGACGATGCAGAAGGTGCAGGTGTTGTTGCAGCCGACGGAGATCGAGACCCAGGCCGCGTACGCGCTCTCGCGCCGCGTCGGCAGCGTGGAGGGGAAAGCCTCCAGGGACTCGGCGATCTCGACCTGCGCCTCCCGCTGCACGCGGGCGCGCTCCAGCAGCACGGGCAGCTTGCCGATGTTGTGCGTGCCGAAGACGACGTCCACCCAGGGCGCCTTCTTCACGATGGTGTCCCGGTCCTTCTGCGCCAGGCAGCCGCCGACCGCGATCTGCATCCCGGGCCGCCTGGCCTTCTTCGGCGCGAGGTGCCCGAGGTTGCCGTAGAGCCGGTTGTCGGCGTTCTCCCGGACGGCGCACGTGTTGAAGACGACGACGTCCGCGTCGCCGTCCGACCCCTCCGGCGCCCGCACGTAGCCCGCCTCCTCCAGCAGCCCGGCCAGCCGCTCGGAGTCGTGGACGTTCATCTGGCACCCGTAGGTGCGGATTTCGTAACTCTTGGGTCCCTGAACGTCCACTGCGAGGCTCCGGTCGCTGCTGCTGGTCATGCGTCAAGAGTAGGCGGTCGTGGCAGGGCTCCGCGCCGACGAGAGTGGCGCCCGGGGAAGGGCCTGCGCCCGCCGGAGGGCGACACGACCGGGCGCTGACCACCCGTTCAGGGACAACCAGCCCAGAATGACGGGGTGACGCTGCTTCGTGACGCCGTCCGGACCCGTGCGCCGGAAGTGCCCCCGACCGCGGCGCTGCGCGCCTGGCTGCTGCGTCCGGCCGGTCCGGTCACGGTCGCCTTCCTCGTCGCCGTCCTGCTGGCCCGTGCCGCACGCGTGGCCGTCGTCTCCACCCAGGGCGGCATGGACAACGCCTTCGTCGTGCACGCCGGGCAGGTCTGGCTGGACGGTGGTGCGCCGTACGCCGACCGGCGCTTTCTGTACCTGCCGAGCGCCGTGCTGTTCGCCGCCGGGCAGGCGGTGCTGCCGGTGCCCGTGCTGCGCGTCGCCGCGCCGCTCGCGTGCGTGGCGCTGATCGCGGGCGGCTGGTGGTGCGCGGTGCGCCTGTTCCGGGTACCGGGGCGCAGCCGGTTCGCGGTGCTGGGGCTGCTGGGGTTGGTGCTGTTCTGGGCGCCGGCCGGCCACCTGGTGAGCCTCGGGAACTGGACGGTGATCGGGGCCTTCGCGCTGCCGTCGGCGCTGCTGCTGGCCGACCGGGGCCGCTGGGATCTGGCCGGGGTGGTTCTGGGCCTGTCCGTGGCGGTGAAGCCCCTGCTGCTGCCGGTGGTCCTCCTGCTGGTGCTGGCCCGGCGGTGGCGGGCGCTGGCGTGGATGGTGGCTGTGCCGCTGGCCCTGTCGCTGGGCACGGCCCTGATCATGCCGGATCCGGGCGGGTTCTTCACCCGCACGCTGCCCTTCCTGCTCAAGGGCGGGGACTCGCTCATGCGGCCGTTCGACAGCTCCCTGCCGGCGGTGCTGCCGCGGCTCGGGGTGCCGCCCGTCCTGACCGTGCCGGCGGCCCTGGCCGCGGCGGCGGCCGGGGTGGCCTGCGCCTGTCTGCGCTGGCGGCGTGCCGACCCCGGGCCGGCACGGCTCGCGGACACGGCCGCGATGCTGATGCTGGCCTCCTACCTGGTGTCCCGGCCGTCCTACGAGCACTACCTGGTCGTCGTCGTGCCCCTGCTGATCGCCGGCGCGCTGGAGTCCGACTCGGTGACGCGCTCGCCGTGGTTCTGGGGCGCGCTCATTCCGCAGGTGCCGCAGTTCGCCTTCCCGCACCTGGACGCCCCGACCCGCAGGGCGTTCAAGGACGCGGCCACGCTGTCCGCGCTCGTGCTGGTGCTGGGCGTGTGGTGCGCACGGTCGTCGAGGCGGCGGCCCCTCGATCCGCCCGCCGACTCCGCGCTGCCGTAGGGGTCTTGCGTCCCTCAGTGGTCCAGGTCACGTCGCGATCGGGCCGGAACGGGAAGTTCCGGCACTGCCGCCGTGGCATGCTCATGCCTGGTTACCCCCCGGTACGCCGCCGGCCTCCCGGCCGGTGTCCGTCATGCCGGTTCTCCAGGCAGACCACCCCCCACCTTCTCAGGACCCACCTTGCGCAGACGCATGAGGCACAGGCATGCCCTGATGCCCGCCTTCGCCGTGACCGCCCTCCTCCTCGCCGCGGGCTGCTCCGCACCCCCTTCGCAGTCCGAACAGCCCGTCGCCGCCTCGAGTACCGAAGCCCGGCAGCGGCCCGACGACCCGGTCGACGCCGAGGACCGTACGCTCGCCGTCGCGGCCGCTCCCACCACCACCGCGACCACGACCGCCACCACGAGCCCGAACGGCACCGGCGGCCGGACGCGGGCGCACCGCACCTCGCTCACCGTCAGCTCCTACGACAGCAGGACCCGACGGGCCGTCATGTCCCCCGGCGGCGACAACGGGACGCCCTCCCCCTCCGCGAGCGCCACCGGCGCACCGCACCGCGCCGCCGTCGGCGACGTCATCGCCAGCGCCCCCGCGCCGGGCGCACCGCACGGCCTGCTCGCCAAGGTCACCAAGGTGATCGGCGAGACCGAGCGGGGCACCGAGGTGCAGACCGAGCCCGCCGCACTCAACTCCGTGCTCGGCGCCGAAACGGCCCGCGGCACGGTCCCGGTCGACCCCGCCTCCTTCGACGTCGACAAGCTGCTGCCCGACGTCAAGGTCTCCTGGTCCAAGGCGGGCGACGTCCACGTCGGTCCGAAGGGCGCGACCGTGCCGCTGGGCAGCCTGCGGCTCGACGTGGACGCCACCGTGCCCACGGCCGAGGGCGCACCCGTGCCGGCCGCCGCGTCCGTCTCCGGCTTCGTCCAGGTCGCCCCGAAGGTCGACTTCGGATACGGCGGCGAGGGCGCCGGCACCGCACCCGGCTCCGCCTACCTCGGCGTCTCGGGCGACTGGACCTCGGGCTGGGCGCTCAAGGGCCGCGCCGCCGCGTCCGCCGCGCCGCTCAGGATCCCGTTCGCCAAGCTGCACGCCGACCCCGTGCTCCAGGTCGGCCCGGTTCCCGTCGTGATCAACCTCGATCTGACCTGCTACGTCCAGATCAGCGGCGACGGCAAGGTCACCGTCGACGTCGAGCAGAACCTCAAGGGCGCCTTCACGGCCGGCGGCACCTTCGCCCCGGCTCGCGGCTGGAGCCCGGTCAGCTCCACGGACCTGACGAGCACCCCGGTACGCGCCTCGGTGACCACCGCGGGCGAGGTCAAGGCCGCGCTCGGAGCGGAGGCCGCCGTCGGGCTCTACGGCACCGTCGGCGTCAGCGCCGACCTGGCCCCGTACCTACGCGGCGAGGCCTCCGGCACGGTGACCTCCACGGCCCCGGCCGACGCCTCCTGGGCCGTCTACGGCGGCGTCGACCTCACCGGCCGCCTGCGGCTGCAGCTGTCGGTCTTCGGCACACCGGCCCTCGAACGGACCATCCCCCTGGGCTCACTGCACCGCGAGTGGAAGCTGGCGGGCGACGGCACGACGCCGTAGCCGCCGGCACGACGTCCGTGTCACGCGCCGCCGGGGACCCAGCCCTGGCGGCGCAGCACGGCCGACACATCGGGCGCCTCGTAGTGCTCCCCCTTGAGCACCTTGCCGTCGGCGCGCCGGGTGACCTGGCCGTCCGGGCCGAGCTTGGTCATGTTGGAACGGTGGATCTCGGCGATCACCTCGTCCAGGTCGACACCGTGCACCAGGGCGGTGCCGTACGCCACGTACACCACGTCCGCCAACTCGTGCGCGAGCCGGTCGAGCGGGCCGCCGACCGAGACCTCCGCGACCTCGGCCGCCTCCTCCGCGAGCAGGTCCCCGCGGTGCGCGGCGAGCTCGGGCGGCACCAGGGTGGGCGTACTGCGGGCATCCAGCCCGAAGGCGCGGTGGAACTCACGGACGAGATCGGCGGGCGAGGAGCTCATACGGCGAAGATAGCCGTCCCCTGTGACAGCCCCGGCCGGTTGCCCTGAGCGCCCGCCCTGGTCAGCACGGCACCCCGGCTGGCAGGATCGCGCGCATGTCCAAGGTGTTCCCCCGTATCGGCAGCCGCCGCGGCCTGCAGGGCACGGCCGTCGGTGTCGTCGTCCTCGGGCTGCTGCTGTGGTGGCTGCTGCCCCTGGGCGACACCCCGCCGAGAGGGACGATCACCCTCAGCACCGGAACCCTGCACGGGGTCTACCAGGAGTACGGCGAGCGGCTGCGCACCGCGTTCGCCAAGGACATGCCCGATCTGAAGGTGCGGCTGCTGACCAGCGACGGCTCGCAGGAGAACGTCACGCGCGTGGCGACCGGCCAGGCCGACTTCGCCATCACCGCGGCGGACGCGGTGGAGACGTACAAGCTGTACCACGGTGCGGGCGCCGCGCAGCTGCGCGGTGTGGCCCGCCTCTACGACGACTACGTGCAGCTCGTGGTCCCGGGTGGCTCGCGTGTGACCTCCGTGCGGGACCTGCGCGGCAAGCGGGTGGCGATAGGGCCGCCGAAGTCGGGCGTCCGGCTGATCGCCGAGCGGGTGCTCAGGGCGGCCGGGATCGACCCGGAGACCGACATCCGGCCGATGAGCGACGGCATCGACACCGGGCCGGGCCGGCTGCGGCAGGGCGAGCTCGACGCGTTCTTCTGGTCGGGCGGCCTGCCGACGGACGGCATCAAGCGGCCGGCCAAAAAGTTCGCGTTCCGGTTCGTGCCGATCGAGGCCGACCTGGTGGCCGAACTGCACGCCGAGGGCGGCGCCACGCGCTACTACCGGGCCACCAACATGCCCGAGTCGGCCTACCCGACGATCCAGCACGGCGACACCGTGCCCACGATCGCCGTGTCCAACCTGCTGATGACCCGCGAGGACGTCGACCCGAGGCTGATCGAGTGGGTGACCCGCACCGTCATCAAGAGCCGTGACGGCATCGGCGCCCACGTCCACTCCGCCCAGTTGGTCGACCTGCGCACCGCCATCTATACCGACCCGCTCGCCCTGCACGAGGGCGCACGCCGCTACTACCGCTCGGTCAAGCCTTAGGACCTGTCCGGCGGATCATGCCGGAACCGCGGGGCCTGGCACGCACTCCCCAAGTTCTGAACGAGCAGGGGCCCCCAGCGGCGTTGTCGTCGGTTGCCGACTCCCCCGAGCTCTCGGCTTCGCTCGAGCAGGGGACCCCCATCGCGTCGGCTCCCTCCTCCGCCTCACAGCTGCACGCACCACCCCCCGCTCACGTGGGCCGATAGGCCCCGCTGCCTGGAGCCGGCCTGATCCGCCGGGCAGGCCCTAGGACCCCGTCCTCGGCACCGTCACCGTCACCTTCAGCCCGCGCGGCTCCTCGCTGCGGTGGTGGTCGTAGGAGACGGAGCCGCCGCCCGCCGTGAGCAACGCGCGCGTGATGGACAGGCCGAGGCCGGAGCCCTTGACGTTCTGGTGGCGGCCGCTGCGCCAGAAGCGGTCGCCGATGCGGGCGAGTTCCTCGTCGGTGAGGCCGGGGCCGTGGTCGGCGACCACGACCGTGGACGTGTCGCGGTCACAGGAGACCCGTACGTCGACGCGCTCGCCCTCGGGCGTGAACTTGACCGCGTTGTCGATCACCGCGTCCAGCGCGGAGGACAGCGCGACCGGGTCGGCCCAGGCCGTGGTGGCCGGACAGTCGCCGACCAACCGGATCCCCTTGGCCTCGGCGGCCGCCGCCCAGGCGGCCACCCGCTCGGCGGTCAGCTCGCCGATGTCGATGAGCCGCAGGTCGGGCTCCGCGTGTTCGGCGAGCGCCAGGTCCAGCAGGTCGTCCAGGACGTGCGCCAGGCGCTTGCCCTCGGTCTGGACCGAGGCGATCTCCTCGTTGCCCTCGGGCAGCTCCAGGGCGAGCAGCTCGATGCGGAGCAGCAGCGCGGACAGCGGGTTGCGCAGTTGGTGCGAGGCGTCGGCGACGAAGGCGCGCTGCTGCTCCAGCACGTCCTCGACGTTGTCCGCCATCTCGTTGAACGACCGGGCGAGCCGGCGCAGTTCCGGCGGTCCGCCGGCCACCGCCACCCGGGACTTCAGCCGCCCGGTGGCGATGTCGTGGGTGGTGGCGTCGAGGACGCGTACGGGCCGGAGCACCCAGCCGGTCAGCCGCAGGGCCGCGGCGACGGCGACCAGCATCGCAACGCTCTCGCCCACGCCGATGAGCAGCCAGCCGTGCAGGGTCCGGGACCGCATCTGCCCGGTCGGTGAGTCGGTGACGACGACCGCGACCACGTCACCGTCCCGGATCACGGGGGAGGCGACGACGAGCCGGTGCCGCTGCCAGGGCCAGACCTGCTCCGGGTCGTGGCTGCGCCGGCTCAGCAGCGCCTCCCCGAAGGCGTCGCGCACCTCGCCCGCGGCGGGCAGGGACCAGTCGGCGGGCGCGTTGGCCATCGGGATGTCCGACCGGTAGTAGACGCCGGCCCGGATGCCGTAGACCTCGTGGTAGCTGGCCAGTTCACGGCTGAGGGTCTCCAGGCGCTCGTCCGGGCCCGTCCGGGGGACGCCACTGGTCCGGTCGGTGACGAACTGGGCCAGGGCGGCGAAGCGTGCCGTGTCGTCGATCCGGTCCACGACCACCTTCTGCTGCTCGGCGCGGGCCACGCTGACGGCGAGCGGGACGCCGAGGGCGAGCAGGACGGCCGCCATCAGGACGATGAGCAGCGGCAGAAGACGTGTGCGCACCCGTCCCCGCTAGGCGGCCGGGGCGACGAGCCGGTAGCCGACGCCGCGTACGGTCTCGATCAGCGCCGGCCTGCGCAGTTTGGAGCGCAGCGAGGCGACGTGCACCTCCAGGGTGCGTCCGGTCCCCTCCCAGCTGGTGCGCCACACCTCGCTGATGATCTGCTCGCGGCGGAAGACCACGCCGGGGCGCTGGGCGAGCAGCGCCAGCAGGTCGAACTCCTTGCGGGTCAGCTGGACGACGGTGCCGTCGACGCTGACCTGCCGGGTGGACAGTTCGATGTGCACGGAGCCGAGCCGCAGCGCGCTCTCGCCGACGCTGACCGCGTCCTCGTGGGCGGTGCGGCGGCTGACGGCGTGGATACGGGCGAGCAGCTCGCCGGTGTCGTAGGGCTTCACCACGTAGTCGTCGGCGCCGAGGTTGAGGCCGTGGATGCGGGAGCGGACGTCGGAGCGGGCGGTGACCATGATCACTGGGGTGCTGGTGCGCTTGCGGATCTTGCTGCAGAGCTCGAAGCCGTCCTGGTCGGGCAGGCCCAGGTCGAGCAGGACCACGCCGAAGCAGGCGCCCTCGGGGACCAGCGCCTGCAGGGCCTCCTCACCGCTGCGGGCGTGCGTGACGTCGAAACCGTGCCGCGCCAGGACCGCGGACAGGGCGGCTGCGACGTGGTTGTCGTCCTCGACGAGGAGCAGTCTCATCCCGGCCCCCTCCAATTCATGCGCCGTACGGTCGTGGCGGGTACAAGGCACGCACGCGCGCGTGCACCCCGGCAGTCACGCCGATGGACGAGGACGCCGTCAAGGGGGTTCCGGTTGCACACCCTCTGTCGTTACCCACCCGGTATGCACCCGGCCGGCCGCGCTAAGAGGTGTACCGGGCCGCTACCGGATCGTGATGCTCAGATCTCGCTCAGATGTGGTGACGTTGGTCTCGTCCGTGGCTACTGTCCCCCGAAACCGAGGAGGACGGAGCCTGAAAGCGATGACCGAAGTATCGATGGCCAAGGAAGACGTGGCCTCGACTAGCGATCTGGTCGTCCTGAAGAGCGTCAACAAGCACTTCGGCGCGTTGCACGTGCTCCAGGACATCGAACTGACGGTCGCCCGCGGCGAGGTCGTCGTGGTCATCGGGCCCTCCGGGTCCGGCAAGTCCACCCTGTGCCGCACCATCAACCGCCTGGAGACCATCGACTCCGGCACGATCAGCATCGACGGAAAGCCGCTGCCCCAGGAGGGCAAGGCGCTGGCCCGGCTGCGCGCCGACGTCGGCATGGTGTTCCAGTCGTTCAACCTCTTCGCGCACAAGACCGTGCTCGAGAACGTGACCCTCGGCCAGGTCAAGGTCCGCCGCGCGGACAGGAAGAAGGCCGAGGAGCGGGCCCGGGAGCTGCTCGACCGGGTAGGGGTGGGCGCGCAGGCCGACAAGTACCCCGCGCAGCTCTCCGGCGGCCAGCAGCAGCGCGTGGCCATCGCACGGGCGCTGGCCATGGACCCGAAGGTCATGCTGTTCGACGAGCCGACCTCCGCGCTCGACCCGGAGATGATCAACGAGGTCCTCGAGGTCATGCAGCAGCTCGCCCGGGACGGCATGACGATGATCGTCGTCACCCACGAGATGGGATTCGCCCGATCGGCTGCAAACCGGGTGGTCTTCATGGCCGACGGCCGGATCGTCGAACAGGCTGCGCCCGACCAGTTCTTCAGCAATCCGCGCAGCGACCGGGCCAGGGACTTCCTGTCGAAGATCCTGCACCACTGACGCGGCGGCCCGCCGGTGACGCCGTACGCCACCGGCCCCACGATCGTGCCGTCGCCGTCCCGACGGCTCCTCACCTTCTCAACAGCCAAAGGAAGTTCACATGAAGCTCCGCAAGGTCACCGCCGCCTCGGCCGTCGTCCTCGCCCTCGCCCTCTCGGCGACGGCGTGCGGCTCGAACGACAAGAAGGACTCGGGCTCGTCGGGTGGTGGTGGCGGCAAGATCAAGGTCGGCATCAAGTTCGACCAGCCGGGTCTCGGCCTGAAGCAGCCCGACGGCTCCTTCGCCGGTTTCGACGTGGACGTGGCCACCTACGTGGCCAAGCAGCTCGGCTACAAGCCCGACCAGATCGAGTGGGTCGAGACCAAGAGCGCCGACCGTGAGAACGCGCTGGCCCGCGGCGACGTGAAGTTCATCGTGGCCACGTACTCGATCAACGACGAGCGCAAGCAGAAGGTCGACTTCGCCGGCCCGTACCTGCTGGCCCACCAGGACCTGCTGGTCAAGTCCGACTCGGACATCTCCAAGGGCACGGACCTCAACGGCAAGAAGCTGTGTTCCGTGACCGGCTCCACCTCGGCGCAGAACGTCCAGAAGACGATCGCCCCGAAGGCCGACCTGCGTGAGTACGGCGGCTACTCGGAGTGCATCGCCGGCCTGCAGAGCGGCGCCGTGGACGCGGTGACCACCGACGACTCGATCCTGGCGGGCTTCGCCTCCCAGGACAAGTACAAGGGCCAGTTCAAGCTCGCCGGTCTCAAGCTGAGCAACGAGAACTACGGCATCGGTGTCAAGAAGGGCGACACCGCGACCCTGGACAAGATCAACTCCGCGCTGGAGAAGATGGTCGGCGACGGTTCGTGGGACACCGCGGTCAAGAAGAACTTCGGCCCGGCCGACTACAAGAACGAGCCCGCCCCGAAGATCGGCGACATCGTCAAGTGACCCGGCTCGTCCGGTAAGCAGGGATCCGCAGGCATAGCAGGGTTCCACGGGCGCGCCGCCGCCCGCCGCGCTCACGGCGGCGGCGCGCCACGCCCTCCTCTTACGCCACACACCCGGAAGCGCGGGAGATCGTGTTCGACTTTCTTCAAGATTACGACGTCCTTGGGGCGTTCTGGATGACGGTGAAACTCACCGCCCTCTCCGCCCTGGGCTCCCTGGTCTGGGGCACCCTGCTGGCCGCGATGCGGGTCAGCCCGGTTCCGGTGATGCGCGGCTTCGGCACCGCCTACGTCAACATCTTCCGGAACATCCCCCTGACGGTGCTCATCGTCTTCACCTCCATCGGCCTCGCCGACACCTTCGGGGTGACGATGGGCGCGCCCGACTTCAAAGTCCAGGGCTTCCGGCTGGCGGTGCTCGGGCTCGCCGCCTACCACGCGGCCTTCGTCTGCGAGGCGCTGCGCTCCGGCATCAACACCGTGCCGGTGGGGCAGGCGGAGGCAGCGCGCGCGATCGGGCTGAACTTCAGCCAGTCCCTGCGGCTCGTCGTGCTGCCGCAGGCGTTCCGCGCGGTGATCGGACCGCTGGCCAACGTACTGATCGCACTGACCAAGAACACGACTGTGGCGGCCGCGATCGGTGTGGCCGAGGCCGCCTACCTGATGAAGACGATGATCGAGAACGAGGCCCAGACGCTCGCCATCGGCGCGGTGTTCGCCCTCGGATTCGTGGTCCTGACCCTGCCCGTCGGCCTCTTCCTCGGCTGGCTCGGCAAGCGCCTGGCGGTGAAGCGATGAGCTCCGTTCTGTACGACGCCCCCGGCCCCCGGGCCAAGCGGCGCAATGTCGTCCTCTCGGTCGTCTTCGTCGGCCTGCTCGCACTGCTCGTGTGGTGGGTCTGGTCGACGATGAACGACAAGGGCCAGCTCAAGTGGGACCTGTGGCAGCCCTTCACCACCTCCGCGGCCTGGACGACGTACCTGCTGCCCGGTCTCGGCAACACCCTGAAGGCCGCGGCGCTTGCCATGATCATCGCCCTTCCGCTGGGCGCGGTCTTCGGCATAGCCCGGCTGTCCGACCACCGGTGGATCCGGGTTCCGGCCGGTGTGGTGGTCGAGTTCTTCCGGGCGATCCCGGTACTGCTGCTGATGCTGTTCGCCTACGAGTTCTACGTCCGCTCCACGGGTATCGCCAGCGACGAGCGCCCCCTCTACGCGGTCGTCACCGGCCTGGTGCTCTACAACGCCTCGGTTCTCGCCGAGGTCGTACGTGCCGGCATCCTGGCCCTCCCCAAGGGGCAGACGGAGGCCGCCTACGCGATCGGTCTGCGCAAGGGCCAGACGATGAGCAGCATCCTGCTCCCGCAGGCGGTCACCGTCATGCTGCCGGCCATCGTCAGCCAGCTGGTCGTCATCGTGAAGGACACCGCGCTGGGCGGCGTGATGCTCAACTTCACCGAGCTCCTGAACACCCGCAGCACGATCGCGGCCAACTACGCCAACGTCGTCGCCAGCTTCATCGTGGTTGCCGTCATCTTCATCGCGCTGAACTTCGCCCTCACCAGCTTCGCCAGCTGGCTGGAACAGCGGCTGCGGCACGGGAAGAAGTCGACCGGGGCACTGGTTCCGTCCGCAGCGGTGGCCGGCACGGAGGCGACCGGAGTGGGCGGCGTCGACGGCCCCGGTGGCTACGCCGGGAAGACGTTCACCTGACAGGGGGTCATTCCGTAAGCGAGACACGGGGGCAGTGGAGTGATCACCACTGCCCCCGTCACTTGACGCAAGCAGCGGCAATGGGTTGCATACGTTCTGTGATCGTGCACCCTGCTCCAACCGTTTGTTCATGTCTGTCCGTCAGGACACCACTGCGGGCGGCAGGGGGCGCCGCGTCGTGGACCCGGTGATCGTTGTCGGGGCGGGGCCCGTCGGGCTCGCGCTCGCCCTGGCGCTGGCGCGGCAGGACGTGCCGGTCGTCGTGCTCGACGAGGGGCCGGGCGGGGACACGCCGCGCGCCGCGCGCACGGTCGTCCTGCGCGAGGACACCGCCGCGCTCGTGGAGCGCCTGGCCGGTGTACCGCTCGGCGGCGCCGGGCTTCGCTGGGCCGGATGGCGGACGATGCGGCGCAAGCAGGTGATGCACGAGGTCGCCTTCGACGAGGGCACTCCCGCCCCGCTGCACATCGCCCAGCACGTCCTGACCGGCGCCCTGCGCGCCGCCATCGCCCGCGAACCGCTGGTCGAGCTCGCCGTGGGCAGCCGGCTCGACACCATGGAGCAGGAGCCCACCGGCGTCACCGCCCACACCCGCGGCCCCCAGGGCACGTGGTGGCGCGGCAGTTACCTCGTCGGCTGCGACGGCCCGCGGTCGACCGTACGCAAGCTCCAGGACATCCGCTTCCCCGGCCGTACGGCCGTCGAGCGGCACGCCGTCGCCGCGGTGCGCACCGAACTGCCCCGGCCCGGTGAAGCGTTCCTCCACCGGCTGCCGCCGTGGCGGACCACCGGCCCCTTCGCCGGGGAGATCGCAGCCCGCCCGCTGCCGGACGGCGTGTGGCGGCTGGACTGGCTGCTGCCGCCCGGCAAGGACCTGGTCACGCCCGAACTGCTGGTCGCCCGCATCCGCGAGACCCTCACCGGCTGGACCGGCGAGCCCTCGCCGTCGTACGAACTCCTGGACACCGGCGTCCACACGGTCCACCACCGGCTGGCCCGCCGCTGGCGTGCCGGGCGGGTCTTCCTCGCCGGGGACGCGGCGCACCTGCTCGGCGCGTTCGGCACCCAGGGGCTGGACGAGGGCCTGCGGGACGCCGACAACCTCGCCTGGAAGCTGGCGTCGGCCTGGCACCACGGCCCGCACGAGGCCCTGCTGGACAGCTACCAGACCGAGCGGCGCGCGATCGTCGCCGCCCGGCTGCGCGCCGCCGACCAGGTGCTGCCGGTGCTGCGCGGGGGCGGCGGACTGCGGTCCTACGTCCCCGGAACGGCACGCGGCCACGACGCCCTGCTCATGGACGGCCACCTGGGGCTCGGATCCCTGGGCGCGCCGGGGTCGTACGCCGACTCGCCGCTCACGCCCCCGCACCTGGACGCCGAGGTGCCCGTGGACACGCCGGTCGGCACGCCCGTAGCCGATGTGGTGGTGACCGCGGAGGACGGCTCCTTCGTGCGGCTCAGGGACCGGCTCGGCCGCGGGGCGCTGCTCGTGGTGCTGGTCGCGCCGGGCACGGTGGTGTGGGAGCGCCGGCACTGGATGAGCGCCGGCATCATGCCCCGGCTGGCCGCCGCGGTCACCGCACTGCCGCACCGCGCCGAGCTGCTGGTCGCCGAGAGCTACCCGGGCGCCGCCCCCCACACCGTGCTCCTGGTACGGCCCGACGGCCACCTGGTCACCGCGCTGAGCGGAGTGCGCCCGGCCGACCTGTACATGGCGGCGGAGGCCGCCGTAGGCGGCGCGGGGCACGCCGGGACGCGGGCCGAGGCGGGTGCCCGCTGATTTTTCGGATCCTGTGGACCGTCCGCGTCCTCGCCGTGCGGTCCACAGGGTGGTGGTGAGTTGACCACCTCGCACCGCCATGGTGTACTCCGCATCGTGACCGACACCGATGTGCGCCTGTGGCGGAGGGTCCATATGGACCTCGTCCGCTATGCGGGCTGCGTGTGTCGTCCGTCCTGCTGAACTCGCATCCCCTTTTTTTCGGCGCGCGCCGTTCGCTCATGCCCGTGTGCCTGTGCCGCCGCGCGCCCTCCGCGAACGTTTCTTCAGGACGGTGTACGTGTCTGTCTCGACCTCCGTGTCCTCCCCCGCCGTGTCCTCGCCCTCCCTCCAGGGACCGACGCAGGCGGAACTCCTCGACTTCGTACGGCGCACCGCCGCCGACGCCGAGCTGATCGCCTCGCTCCCGCTCGACCCGGAGGGCCGCACCTGGGTGCGCCTGGACGGGCCCGGCGGCAGTGAGGCCTGGTTGATCGGCTGGCCGCCCGGCACCGGCACTGGCTGGCACGACCACGCCGACTCGGTCGGCGCCTTCGTCACCGCCACCGGTGAGCTGACGGAGAACTCGCTCGCCGCCCGGCTGCCCACCGACGGCTGGAAGACCCTCGAACTCACCGACGACGTGGACCGCACACGGCGGCTGCCGGCCGGCCGGGGCCGCGCCTTCGGCCGCCATCACGTCCACGAGGTGTTCAATGAGTCCCCTCACGGGCATGCGGTGTCCGTGCACGCCTACTACCCACCGCTGCCCCGGATCCGCCGTTACGGCCGCACCGGCCAGACACTGCGCCTGGAGCAGATCGAGCGCCCGGAGAACTGGCAGTGAGCGAGGAACGACCGACGACCGGAATCGACGGACTGCTGGAGCGAGTGCGGCAGGGCTACGAGCGCGTCGAGGCGCGTGAGGCGTACGGCGCCGCCCGGGCCGGCGAGGCCCTGCTGGTGGACATCCGGTACGCCGCGCTGCGCGATCGCGATGGTCTGATCCCGGGCGCCCTCGTCATCGAGCGCAACGAACTGGAGTGGCGGCTGGATCCCCGGGGCAGCCACCGCGTCCCCGAGGCCACCGGTCATGACCTGCGCGTCGTCGTCATCTGCAACGAGGGCTACGCGTCGAGTCTGGCGGCCGCCTCCCTGCACCAGCTGGGGCTGCACCGGGCGACCGACCTGGTGGGCGGCTTCCAGTCGTGGCGGGCGGCGGGGCTGCCGGTGATCTCGTAGGGCGTTCCTGCTCCCTGCGGACGCCGTCTCAGAACCCCTCGTCCGTGAGGAAGCCCGTGTCCTGGCCCTCCTCCTCCAGCGCCTGCCGGACCACCCGCAGGGCCAGGCCCTCGGAGTAGCCCTTGCGGGCGAGCATCCCGGCGAGGCGGCGCAGCCGTTTGTCGCGGTCGAGGCCGCGGGTGGAGCGCAGCTTGCGGGCGACGAGCTCGCGTGCGGTGGCCTCCTCCTGCTCGGCGTCGAGTCGGCCGACCGCCTCGTCGATCAGCGCCGCGTCGACGCCCTTGGTCCGCAGCTCCTGGGCGAGCGCGCGCCGCGCCAGTCCGCGCCCGTGGTGCCGGGACTCCACCCAGGCGTCCGCGAACGCGCTGTCGTCGATCAGCCCGACCTCCTCGAACCGCGACAGCACCTCCTGCGCCGCGTCGTCCGGGATGTCCCGCTTGCGCAGGGCGTCCGCGAGCTGCTTGCGGGTGCGCGGGGTCCCGGTGAGCAGGCGCAGACAGATCGCGCGCGCCCGCTCCACCGGGTCCCCCGGAGGCTCCCCCTGCCCAGCCCTCGACACGGAGGGGGCGCCCCCGTCCTCGGCGGACGCCTCGCCGAAACCACGCCGGCGACGTCCGCGTCCACCGTGCGACCCGCCGTCACGCGAGCCGTCCCGGCGTGCACCACCCGCGCGGCGCAGGCCACCTCCTGCCTCGTCATCCCCGTACGCGCCGTCTCCGGGCACGCCGTCCGGGTCCGCACCGGAGCCGGGGGCGTATACGGTTCCCTTCCCCCGCGGGGCACCGGAGGCGGCGTACTCGTACTCGTAGTCGTAGTCGGCCCAGTCGGTTCGCCGTGTCACGGTCAGCTCTTGGCTGCGGCGGCCTTGGGCTTGGCGGTCTTGGCGGCCGCCGTGGCGGGCACCGTCTTGGCGGAGTCGTCCGTGGCGGTGGTGACCGCGGCGTCCGCGCCCGGCTCGGCGGCCGGCTCCTCGGGCCGCACTCCGACGCCCAGCTTCTCCTTGATCTTCTTCTCGATCTCGTTGGCCAGGTCGGGGTTGTCCTTCAGGAAGTTGCGCGCGTTCTCCTTGCCCTGGCCGAGCTGGTCGCCCTCGTACGTGTACCAGGCGCCGGCCTTGCGGACGAAACCGTGCTCCACGCCCATGTCGATCAGGCCGCCCTCACGGCTGATGCCCTGGCCGTAGAGGATGTCGAACTCGGCCTGCTTGAAGGGCGGCGCGACCTTGTTCTTGACGACCTTGCAGCGGGTGCGGTTGCCGACCGCCTCGGTGCCGTCCTTCAGCGTCTCGATGCGGCGGATGTCGATGCGCACGGAGGCGTAGAACTTCAGCGCGCGGCCACCGGTCGTGGTCTCCGGGGAGCCGAACATCACGCCGATCTTCTCGCGCAGCTGGTTGATGAAGATCGCCGTGGTCTTCGACTGGTTGAGCGCGCTGGTGATCTTGCGGAGGGCCTGGCTCATCAGACGGGCCTGCAGACCCACGTGCGAGTCGCCCATCTCGCCCTCGATCTCCGCGCGCGGGACGAGCGCGGCGACGGAGTCGATGACGATGAGGTCGAGCGCGCCGGAGCGGACCAGCATGTCCACGATCTCCAGCGCCTGCTCGCCGTTGTCCGGCTGGGACAGGATCAGGTTGTCGATGTCGACGCCGAGCTTGCGCGCGTACTCGGGGTCGAGGGCGTGCTCCGCGTCCACGAAGGCCACCTGGCCGCCGGCCTTCTGCGCGTTCGCCACCGCGTGCAGGGTCAGGGTCGTCTTGCCGGAGGACTCCGGTCCGTAGATCTCCACGACGCGGCCGCGCGGCAGGCCGCCGACACCGAGGGCCACGTCCAGCGCGGTCGACCCGGTCGGGATGACCTCGATGGGCTCCTTCGACCGCTCGCCCATGCGCATGACCGCGCCCTTGCCGAATTGCCGTTCAATCTGCGCGAGCGCGGCGTCGAGCGCCTTCTCGCGGTCGGTTCCTGCCATGGGTTCCACCCGGTTTGCTTGAGTCGATCGCTTCACGTCAAAGACGCTAACGCCTGCCACTGACAACGCGCCCCGACGCACGTCCGGCCTGTGGACAACCAAGGGACGAGTCACCTCAAAACCGGACGAAGTCCCTTGCGTTGAACCTCGCCGGAACCCCCATAAGAATGGATGTTCGATTTTTGTGTCAAGCGCACCACGCGCCACGCGCCGAGCGGCGTCTACTGTCTCGGTCGCTCTCCGACGGAGTCCTCCCCGGCCTCCGCCGTCGGCTGCCGCGCCGCCCGCAGCCGTCGTGCGCGCGTGAGGAGGCCCTGTGCCGGGGCACGCCTGCGGTGGCCGTGGACGCGGGGGTCGTCCGTGACGGCGTACCGCTTCACGTAGGCCCCCAGGAAGGCCTGCAGTGTGGCGACGGCGGGGATGGCGATCAGCGCGCCGACCGCGCCGAGCAGCGCGGTGCCGGCGACGACCGACCCGAAGGCGACCGCGGGATGGATGTCGACGGTCTTCGCGGTCAGCTTGGGTTGCAGCATGTAGTTCTCGAACTGCTGGTAGATCACGACGAAGACCAGCACCCACACCGCGTACCACGGGTCGACCGTGAAGGCGATCAGCATCGGCAGGGCGCCCGCGAGATAGGTGCCGATGGTGGGGATGAACTGCGAGACCAGGCCCACCCAGACGCCGAGCACGGGCGCGTACGGCACTTCCAGGGCCTGCAGCAGGACGTAGTGGGCGATCCCCGAGACGAGCGCCATCAGGCCGCGCGAGTACAGGTAGCCGCCGGTCTTGTCGACGGCGATCTCCCACGCGCGCAGTACCTCGGCCTGGCGGGCGGGCGGCAGTACGGAGCAGAGGGTGCGGCGCAGCCGCGGCCCGTCGGCGGCGAAGTAGAACGAGAACAGGGTGATCGTCAGCAGCTGGAACAGCCCGCCCAGCACCTGGGCGGACACGTCGAGCACGCCCGCGGCGCTGTTCTGCGCGTACTTGCGCAGCCAGTCGGAGTGGAGCAGCCCCTCCTGCACGTCCACCCGTCTGAGCTCGGTGTGGAACGTGGCGTTGACCCAGTTGATGACGGAGTCGAGGTACTCCGGGAAGCCCTCGACCATCTTGATGATCTGCCCGGCGAGCATCGAGCCGAGCAGCGTCACGAAGCCGGCCGTCGCGATCGCCAGGGCGAGGAAGACCAGGAAGGTCGCGAAGCCCCGCCGCATGCCGAGCGCGGCCATGCGGCTCACCGCGGGCTCTATGGCCAGGGCCAGGAAGAACGCGATGAGGACGTTGAGCAGCAGGCCGGTCAGCTCGTGGAAGGCCCAGCTGCCGAGCTGGAAGACCGCGACGAGACCGAGCGCGAGCGCCATGGCGCGTGGCAGCCAGCGGGGCATGCGGGCGCTCGGCCCGGCGGCGCCCTGGACCGGAGACCGGGGAGGCGGCGGCGTAGCGGACGGGGGTGCGTGCTGGGCCGTCTGCCCGGACTCGTCAGTGGGTGCCACGGTGCAAGTCTCGCCCATGCCGCCGTCGGTCCGGCACCGGCCCGCGATCTCCGCGACCGGTCAGCGCTTCTCCTGCGGAACGTTCATGACGTGGCAGACCACACGCCACACGTCCTTGGCGTCCCAGCCCGCCGTCAGCGCCTCGTGCACCGTACGCCCGCCGAGCTCCGACATCACGTGGTCGCGCGCGAAGGTGTCGGCGTATCCCGCGCCGAAGTGCTCCGCCATCCGCTCCCAGAAGACCGTCAACCGCATGAGCCCAGTATCCCGCCCTGGGGCGACCCCGAGCCGGGGCGGCCCGCCGCACCACGCACGCACCTGCCACCTCATCCGCTGCCCGCTGTCACCCGGCCAGGGCCCGCACCCCGGCCGTCACCACCACCGCCGCTCCGACGACGACCAGGAAAGGCGCCCGCAGCAGCAGCGCCACGGCGGCGGCCGCGAGCCCGGCGACCCGCGCGTCCAGCACGAGCGCGTGCCCGTCGGCGAACGTCTGCTGGGCGGTGAGCGCGGCCAGCAGGGCGACAGGCAGCAGCGCGGCGAGCCGCTTCACCAGCGGCCGCTCCAGGGCACCCGCCGGAACGAGCAGCCCGGCCAGCTTGACGGCGTAGCAGCCGACAGCGGTCACGGCCACCGCGATCCAGATGTTCAACGGTCTTCCTCTCGTACGTCGTCACGGGCGCCGCTCCCGCGGCGGCCCTTCAGCCAGAGCACGGCCGGCGCGGCGAGCGCGGCGGCCAGGACCGGCACCCCGGCCGGCAGCACGGGCAGCAGACCCAGTCCCAGGAGCACCGCCAGGGCGGCGACGGCCCGCTCGGTGGCCGTCTTCAGCATGGGCGCCAGCAGCGCCAGGAACACGGCGGGCCCGGCCGCGTCCAGGCCCCACGCGTCGGTGTCGCCGAGAGCCTCGGCACCCAGCGCGCCGAGCAGCGTGGTGAGGTTCCACAGCACGTACAGGGTGAGCCCGGTGACGGTGAAGCCGATCCGGGCACTGCGCCGCGTGGGCTGGGCCAGGGTGACCGCGGTGGTCTCGTCGATGACCCACTGGGCGGCCAGCGGCCGCACCGCGCGCGGGAGGGCCAGCAGCTGCGACAGGCGCAGCCCGTAGAAGGCGTTGCGCACGCCCAGGAAGAAGGCGCCCGCGGCCGCCGTGAACGGGTTGCCTCCGGCCGCCAGCGCCCCCACCAGGGCGAACTGGGAGGCGCCGGTGAACACCAGCAGGCTGAGCACACAGGTCTGCAGGACTGTGAGCCCGCTGCCCGCCGAGGTCACCCCGAAGGCGAACCCGGAGAGTCCTACGGCGACCCCGACTCCGAGGGCGTCCCGTACGACGGCGGCGTCGGGCTTTCCTCCGTCGCCGGTGCGTATGTCTGCGAGAGCTGTCCGTTCTGCCACGCGGTCGAGGGTAGGAAAAGCCGTGACCTCGCGTCTTGTACGTTCTTGCGCTCACGCCGGTAGGCCCCCGGGGGCACGCCCACGATCCGGGAGAAGTGCCGGCTCAGGTGCGACTGGTCGGTGAAGCCCACGGCGACGGCGGCCTGGGCGGGCGTGGTGCCCGCGTCCAGCAACCGCCTGGCTCGGCGCACCCGGGCGTCGGTCAGCCAGGTGTGCGGCGGCATCCCGTAGACGTCCCGGAAGGCCCGCAGCAGCGCGAACGGGCTGCTGCCGAGGTCGGCCGCCAGCCTCTCCAGGCTCGGCGGCTCGGCCATCCGCTCCTCCAGGACGGCACGCGCGCGTGCCGCGGTCCGCGCCCCCGCCGTGCGCACCTCCCGCTGCGGCAGCGCGCCGCCGTTGAGCCGGAGCAGCCGGGTCACGGCGACCCGCAGCAGGGTGTCGGCGGCCAGCGCGTTCCCCTCGTCGGCGGCCCGCAGCACCTGGTGCACCAGCCCGACGGCGTACGGATCGTCGAGCACCGGGCTGACGAACCCCGGCGTCCCGCGAATGCCCGTGGTCTCCGCCGCGATCTCGGCGACCAGCTCGGGCGCCGGATACACCGCGCCGTACCGCCAGCCCTCGGGCACCCCTGCCCGCCCGGTGTGCGGTGTGTCGGGATTGACCAGCGCGAGCGCCCCCGGCCCCGCGTACTGATCGGATCCGCCGTGGTGGAACACCTCGACGCCCTCGGTGATGGCGGCGATCACGAAGTGCTCGTGCGTGTGGCGCACGAATTCCTTGCGGATGTATCGGGCCCGCAGCAGATCGACACCGGGCAGTTCCTCGTACTGCCAGTGCCGCGCCCGCTCCTCAGCCGTTCCCGCCATACCCCCGATTCTCCGTCGTCGGTGCGGCGGTCGAGCGCGGGGGCCGCCGCGGGGCCGGGGTACGTCCAGGTCAGGGGGCGTTGTCAGTGGCCGGGTGCACGATGGACGCATGGTCAGCGACGCACACCGGGCCCTCGACGGCTTCACCCCCGCGACCCGCGGCTGGTTCACGGGGGCCTTCTCCGCACCCACCGCCGCCCAGGCGGGCGCGTGGCAGGCCATCGACGAGGGCTCGGACGTGCTGGTGGTCGCCCCGACCGGCTCCGGCAAGACCCTGGCCGCCTTCCTCTCCGCCCTGGACCAGCTGGCCTCCGCCCCGCCGCCGGCCGACCCGAAAAAGCGCTGCCGGGTGCTGTACGTCTCCCCGCTCAAGGCCCTCGCCGTCGACGTGGAGCGCAACCTGCGCAGCCCCCTCACCGGCATCCGCCAGGAATCCGTCCGGCTGGGCCTGCCCGAGCCGGAGGTGAGGGTCGGCATCCGCTCCGGCGACACCCCGGCCGCCGAGCGCCGCGCCCTGTCCACCCGCCCGCCCGACATCCTGATCACCACCCCCGAGTCGCTGTTCCTGATGCTGACGTCGGCCACGCGCGACGCGCTGACCGGCGTGGAGACGGTGATCCTGGACGAGGTGCACGCGGTCGCCGGCACCAAGCGCGGCGCGCACCTGGCGTTGTCCCTGGAGCGCCTGGACGAACTGCTGCCCGGACCGGCCCGCCGTATCGGACTGTCCGCGACCGTCCGCCCGGTCGACGAGATCGCCCGCTACCTCTCGCCGCGCCGCAAGGTGGAGATCGTCCAGCCGGAGTCCGGCAAGGAGTTCGACCTGTCGGTGGTCGTTCCGGTCGAGGACCTGGGCGAGCTCGGAGGCTCCCCGGCCGCCGACGGCAACGACGGAGCGGAGCGGCCGTCGATCTGGCCGCACGTCGAGGAGCGGATCACCGACCTGGTGCAGGCCCACCGCTCGACGATCGTGTTCGCCAACTCCCGGCGGCTCGCCGAGCGTCTGTGCAACCGGCTCAACGAGATCGCCTACGAGCGGGCGACCGGCCAGTCCCTGGACGAGCACCACTCCCCGGCCGAGCTGATGGGTGGCTCGGGCGCCGCGCACGGCGCGCCGCCGGTCATCGCGCGCGCCCACCACGGCTCGGTCTCCAAGGAACAGCGCGCCCTGGTCGAGGAGGACCTCAAGGCGGGTCGGCTCCCGGCGGTGGTCGCCACCTCCAGTCTGGAGCTGGGCATCGACATGGGCGCCGTGGATCTCGTCGTCCAGGTGGAGTCCCCGCCGTCCGTGGCCTCCGGGCTGCAGCGCGTCGGCCGCGCGGGACACCAGGTCGGCGCGGTCTCCACCGGCGTGGTCTTCCCGAAGTACCGCGGCGACCTGGTCCAGGCCGCGGTGGTCACCGAGCGGATGCGCTCGGGCGCCATCGAGTCCCTGAGGGTGCCCGCCAACCCGCTGGACGTCCTCGCCCAGCAGCTGGTGGCGATGACGGCGATGGACACCTGGCAGGTCGACGACCTGCTCGCCCTGGTCCGCCGGTCGGCGCCGTTCGCCTCGCTGCCGGAGTCGGCGTTCACGGCCGTCCTCGACATGCTCGCCGGGCGCTATCCGTCCGACGCGTTCGCGGAGCTGCGCCCGCGCGTGGTGTGGGACCGCGTGACGGGCACGGTCACCGGCCGCCCCGGCGCGCAGCGCCTCGCCGTCACCTCCGGAGGCACGATCCCCGACCGTGGCCTGTTCGGGGTGTTCCTCGCCGGTTCCGACCCCAAGAAGGGCGGTGGCCGGGTCGGCGAGCTGGACGAGGAGATGGTCTACGAGTCCCGGGTCGGCGACGTCTTCACGCTCGGCACGAGCTCCTGGCGCATCGAGGACATCACGCGCGACCGGGTCCTGGTCTCCCCCGCGCCGGGCGTGCCGGGCCGGCTGCCGTTCTGGAAGGGCGACCAGCTGGGCCGCCCACTGGAGCTGGGCCGCGCGGTGGGCGCGTTCCTGCGCGAGGTCGGCTCCTTGTCCAAGGAGGACGCCCGGCTCAGGCTCCTGGCGGCCGGCCTCGACGCGTGGGCCGCGGACAACGTCCTGTCGTACCTGGACGAGCAACGCGAGGCCTGCGGCCACGTCCCCGACGACCGGACGATCGTCGTGGAGCGCTTCCGCGACGAGCTGGGCGACTGGCGAGTCGTGGTGCACTCCCCCTTCGGCGCCCAGGTGCACGCCCCGTGGGCGCTGGCGCTCGGCGCCCGCCTGTCCGAGCGGTACGGCATGGACGCGCAGGTCATGCACGCCGACGACGGCATCGTGCTGCGCCTGCCCGACGCCGACCTGATGGGGCTCGACCTGCTCGACCAGGAGCCCCTGAAGGCCGGCCTGGAGTACGACGCCGAGCAGGCCCCCGTCGGCGCGGCGGACGTCACCTTCGACAAGGGCGAGGTCGACCGGATCGTCACCGACCAGGTCGGCGGCTCGGCCCTGTTCGCGTCCCGCTTCCGCGAGTGCGCCGCCCGCGCGCTGCTGCTGCCGCGCCGCAACCCGGGCAAGCGCACCCCGCTGTGGCAGCAGCGTCAGCGTGCGGCCCAACTGCTCCAGGTGGCCAGCGAGTTCGGCTCGTTCCCCATCGTCCTGGAGGCGGTTCGCGAGTGCCTGCAGGACGTCTTCGACGTTCCGGGCCTGGTCGAGTTGATGAGCGACGTCGAGTCCCGCAAGGTGCGCCTGGTCGAGGTCACCACGCCCGAGCCGTCGCCCTTCGCGCGCTCGCTGCTCTTCGGGTACGTCGCCCAGTTCCTGTACGAGGGGGACTCGCCGCTCGCCGAGCGCCGTGCCGCCGCGCTGTCGCTGGACTCGCGGCTGCTGGCCGAGCTGCTGGGCCAGGCGGAGCTGCGCGAACTGCTCGACGCCGAGGTTCTGGTCGAGCTGGAGCGGGAGCTGCAGTGGCTGACCGAGGACCGCCGCGTCAAGGACGTCGAGGGCGTCGCCGACGTCCTGCGGCTGCTCGGTCCGCTCACCGACGCCGAGTTGGCCGAGCGGGGTGCCGAACCGGGCTGGGCGCGGGAGCTGGCCGGGGCCCGCCGGGCCATCAGAGTCCGGATCGCCGGGGCCGACCACTGGGCCGCCGTCGAGGACGCGGGCCGGCTGCGCGACGCGCTCGGCACCGCGCTGCCGGTGGGCGTCCCGGAGGCGTTCACCGAGCCGGTGAAGGACCCGCTGGGCGACCTCCTCGCGCGCTACGCCCGCACCCACGGCCCGTTCACGTCGGCGACGGCCGCGGCCCGCTTCGGCCTGGGCGTGGCGGTCACCGAGGGCGCGCTGCAGCGGCTCACGGCGGGCGGCCGTGTCGTACAGGGCGAGTTCCACCCGGCGGGCATCGGACAGGAGTGGTGCGACGCGGCCGTGCTGCGCCGGCTGCGCCGCCGCTCGCTGGCCGCGCTGCGGCATGAGCTGGAGCCGGTGCCGCCGGCCGCGCTGGCCCAGTTCCTGCCCCAGTGGCAGCACATCGGCAAGGGGCACGGTCTGCGCGGCATCGACGGACTGGTGCGCGCCGTCGAGCAGTTGCAGGGCGCGTCCGTACCCGCCTCCGCGCTGGAGAAACTGGTCCTGCCGTCCCGCGTGGCGAACTACACGCCGTCGATGCTCGACGAACTCACCGCGGCCGGCGAGGTGGTGTGGGCGGGCGCGGGCGCACTGCCCGGAAAGGACGGCTGGGTCTCCCTGTACCTGGCGGACACGGCCCCGCTGCTCCTGCCTCCACCGCACCCCCTGGAGCCGACCGCTCTGCACCAGTCCGTTCTGGACGCCCTCTCCGGCGGCTACGGCCTGTTCTTCCGTCAGATCGCCGACCAAGTGCGGGCGACCACCCACCCCGAGGCCACGGATCCCCAACTGGCCGACACTGTCTGGGACCTGGCCTGGTCCGGACGGCTCACCAACGACACGCTCGCGCCGATGCGTTCCCTGCTCGGCTCGGGCCGCACCGCCGGTTCCACGGCCCATCGGGCCAAGCGCGCGGTCCCTCGCGGGCGTTACGGCTCCCTGACGGCCGCCGCCCGTCCCGCCTCCCGCAGTGGCCCGCCGACCGTCGCCGGCCGCTGGTCGCTGCTGCCCGTCCGCGACCCCGACCCCACCGTGCACGCCCACGCACTGGCCCGCACCCTCCTCGACCGGCACGGCGTGGTCACGCGGGGAGCGGTGTCGGCGGAGGGCGTCGAGGGCGGTTTCTCGGCGGTGTACCGGATCCTGTCCGCCTTCGAGGAGAGCGGCCAGGCCCGGCGGGGCTATGTGGTGGAGGGCCTGGGCGCCGCCCAGTTCGCGACGGACGGCGCGGTCGACCGTCTGCGCGCGGTGGCGGGCGCACGCGAGCGGGGCGAGGGCCTGTCCGGCACGGGCTCCCGGGGCGGCGGTCCCGACGGCTTCGGTTCCCCCGACGGTCCCCCGCTTCCCGATGGCGCCTACACCGGATTCCCCGCCGCAGACCCGGGCGGTGAGTTCGACTGGCCGGTCGCCGACCGGCCCGCACCAGGCGAGTACGTCTCGCCCCGGGACTTCGCCCCGCCAGGACACAGCGGCCCACGAGGCGGCGGGCAAACCCTCCCGCACGGCTCCGGCTCCGGCTTCGGCTCCGGCTCCGGCTCCGGTGACCGCCGTGGCCGTACCGCCTCCGCCGGCTCCCGGGCGGTCGTCCTCGCCGCCGCCGACCCCGCGAACGCCTATGGCGCCGCCCTGCCCTGGCCCGAGCCGCCGACCGGCGCGGGGCACAAGCCGGGCCGCAAGGCCGGCTCCCTGGTGGTGCTCGTGGACGGCGAGCTGACGCTCTACATGGAGCGCGGCGGCAAGACCCTGCTGGCCTGGCCCGCCGACCCGGACGGCGCGGCCGGCGACGACCCGCGCCTGCGTGCGGCCGCCGAGGCACTCGCCGCGGCCGCACGCGCGGGCTCGCTGGGCACGGTCACCGTGGAACGCGTCAACGGCGCCTCGGCGCTGACCTCTCCCACAGGCACCCTCCTGGAAGAAGCGGGCTTCATCGCCACCCCGCGCGGCCTGCGTCTGCGCGCATGAGCCGGACAGGCACACCCACGCACATGTCCACCCGCACGTGTCACCCTTGACCCATGCCCGAAGGTGACACGGTCTGGCAGACCGCGAGGCGGTTGCACGACGCCCTCGCGGGCAAGGTGCTGACTCGCAGCGACTTCCGGGTGCCGAAGTACGCCACGGTCGACCTCACCGGCCGGACCGTCCTGGACACGATCTCGCGCGGCAAGCACCTGCTCACCCGCTTCGAGGGCGGCCTGACGCTGCACTCGCACCTGCTGATGGAGGGCGCCTGGAAGGTGTACGGCACCGGTGAGCGCTGGAAGGGCGGCCCCGCCCACCAGATCCGCGCCGTGCTCGGCACCGCCGACCGCGCGGCCGTCGGCTACCGCCTGCAGGTCCTGGAGCTGCTGCGCACCACCGAGGACGAGCGCACCGTCGCGCACCTCGGCCCGGACCTTCTCGGCCCCGACTGGGACCCCGACCTGGCTCTGGCCAACCTCCTCGCCGACCCGGGCCGCCGGCTGGGCGAGGCCCTGCTCGACCAGCGCAATCTCGCCGGCATCGGCAACATCTACAAGAGCGAGCTCTGCTTCCTGCTCGGCGTGACCCCGTGGCTGCCCGTCGGCGCCCTGCCCGCCGGCCGGGCCGCGAAACTGCCCGCCCTGGCCAAGAAGCTCCTGGAGGCCAACCGCGACCGCGTGGTCCGCCGGACCACGGGCCTGCGCGGCCAGGACCTGTTCGTCTACGGCCGCGCACCGCGCCCCTGCCTGCGCTGCGGCACCTCCGTCCGCGTGGCCGACCAGGGCGACGGCTCCCAGGAGCGCCCCACATACTGGTGCCCCACCTGCCAGTCCGGCCCGGCACCGACGCCGGGCTCCCCGCAGAGGTGGCGGGAACGCCATGGCCGCTCAAACAGTTGACGGTCCGTCAGGCTCTCCGTCCGAACGGTGTGGTGGCAGTACCGCGTCATCCAGCCCCTCCCCCGACTGCTCCTTCGGCACGCAGTGCACCGGCAGCACGCTCAGCCCCCACCCCCCGGCCGCGACCGTCCCCTCCAGCACCCCCGCGTCGCCCGACAGCAGCAGCCGCAGCACCGCCCACCACCACACCACGCCGAACCCCACAGCCGCCCCCCAGCGCACTATCGGCCCCGTCATCGCACCCACCACCACCTCCAGCCCGCCGCCGTATCGCCGCCGTATCACCACCTGAGCCTCCACGATCGCGGCCCCACCCGGCACCGGCAAACGGAGCGTGGCAAGAGCGTCGCTCTTTGTAGACCGCGGACAAGGCGAAGGCCCCGGCCGCGCCTCTCCGGGTCTTCCCGGAGAAGCCCCGGCCGGGGCCTCACCACGTATGCGTCAGTTCACGCGCGCATGTGACAGGTCACGCGGCGACCACGTCCACCGCCTCGGCGGCGGGCGCCTTGATGGTCACACGTTCCGGTGGCACACCGGTCACCGACACGGAACCCAGCATCGGGCGAACCGGCGTGGGGACGGTATCGGTGGCCGCAGCGGACTGGGCCAGCTCGGCGAGGGCGAGCTCGTCGCTCACTTCCCGCATGAGCTCGGACATCCGTACGTCCAGCGCGTCGCAAATGGCGGAGAGCAGCTCGGAGGAAGCCTCCTTCTGCCCCCGCTCCACCTCGGAGAGATAGCCGAGCGAGACTCGGGCGGACGAGGAGACTTCGCGCAGAGTACGGCCCTGGCGTTGGCGCTGCCGACGCAGCACGTCACCCAGCAGGCGACGGAGCAGAATCATCGGTGGCTCCCTCCTCGGACCGCGTAGCCGCATCCTTCACGCCCCACCGTACCGCCTCGTGCTGCGGCCGTGCGGGGAGCGATGTCGTGTTCACTCAGGGCTGCAAACATCAAAACCCCCCGTTCCGTTCCGTATCCTGTGCCAGCTCATTTCCAGTCTGTTCGCCCGCGATCTGCTCCAAAAGCAGTGCGAGCACGCTCCGTACACTCTCTCTACGAATTTCCGCCCGGCCGCCGTTCAACCGCAGCGCGGTCGTTTTCCCGCCACGGGTGGCGCCGGTTTTCGGCGCGAGGGGCCCGTCCACGGCCACGAAGACCGTCCCGACGGGCTGCCCGTCCTGGGGATCGGGGCCGGCGACGCCGGTGGTGGCGATGCCCCAGTCGGCCTCCAGAGCCTTCCGCACACCGGCCGCCATCTGGGCCGCGACCTGCGGATCCACCGCTCCCCGCTCGGCCAGCAGGGTGGCGTCGACACCCAGCAGGCGGTGCTTGAGCTCGGTGGCGTAGGCGGTGACCGAGCCGCGGAACACCTTGGACGCCCCGGGCACCGAGGTGATCTCCGCGGCGACCAGGCCACCGGTCAGCGACTCGGCCACGGCGACCGTCTCGCCCCTCACCGTGAGTAGCCTCACTACGTCGGCGGCCGGTGAACTCACGCTTCCGACTCCTCCAACGCCGCGCGGCGCTCGGCGATTCCCCGCCTGCGCAGCACAATGGCCTGCCTCACATAGTCGAGGCCGGTCGCCACGGTCAGCACGACGGCCGCGGCCATCACCCAGAACCGCAGGGTGGCCAGCCAGCCCGTCAGCGCCAGCACGTACATCCCGACGGCAACGCCCTGCGTGAGCGTCTTGAGCTTGCCGCCCCGGCTCGCCGGGATGACGCCGTAGCGGATGACCAGGAAACGCAGCAGCGTGATCCCGAGTTCCCGGCCGAGGATCACTCCGGTCACCCACCAGGGCAGGTCGCCGAGCCCGGAGAGACAGATCAGCGCCGCCCCCATGATCGCCTTGTCGGCGATGGGGTCGGCGATCTTCCCGAAGTCGGTGACGAGGTCGTACCTGCGTGCCAGGTGGCCGTCGAACAAGTCGGTGATCATGGCGATGGCGAAGGCCGCCCAGGCCAGCGACCGCCACGCCGGGTCGTACCCGCCGCCGGCCAGCATCAGGGCCACGAATCCGGGCACCAGGAGCAGCCGGACCATGGTCAGCAGATTGGCGACGTTCCACACGCTGGCCTGGTTGACGGCGGCGGCCGCGATCTTCCCGCCGCGCGGCGGCCGGTCATCGCCCTGCCCCGCCGCGGACCGGTCCGCCCCGCCGGAACCGGTGGAACCGACGGGCCCCGCGGGTCCGGAAGAAGCACGGGAGGCTCGAGGAGCGCCCGCAGCCCTGTCCGCGCCGGCTCGGCGCGCGGCCGCCCCCGCGGCCGCCCCGTGCGCGCCGGAGGAGCCGCCTGCCGCGGATGCCGGGACTCCGGTCATCTGCCTGCCTCCTCGCTCCACGCGAACGTGCCCGTCAGCGGCTCGGCCACCAGGTCGACACCTTCGGTCCCGACCACCTTCGCCTCGACCATACGACCGACGCTCAGACCCTCGCCGCCCGTGAGCAGCACCTGGCCGTCCGTCTCCGGCGCCTGGTGCGCCGCCCGGCCGCGGACGCCCTCCTCGGCGTCCACGGACTCGACGAGCACGTGCAGGGTCTCGCCGACGCGCTCCTCGGCGCGCTGGGAGACGAGTTCCTCGGCCAGCCGGGAGATGTGTGCCAGGCGCTCGGCGACGACGTCCTCGTCGAGCTTGTTCTCGTACGTCGCCGCCTCCGTGCCCTCCTCGTCGGAGTAGCCGAAGACACCGATGGCGTCCAGCCGCGCGCCGTTCAGGAACCGCTCGAGCTCGGCCAGGTCGGCCTCGGACTCACCGGGGAAGCCGACGATGAAGTTGGAGCGCACGCCGGCCTGGGGCGCCTTGCCGCGGATGGTGTCCAGCAGCTCCAGGAAGCGGTCCGTGTCGCCGAAGCGGCGCATGGCGCGCAGCACGCCGGGCGCGGAGTGCTGGAAGGACAGGTCGAAGTAGGGGGCGACCTTCGGGATGGAGGTCAGTACGTCGATGAGCCCGGGGCGCATCTCGGCGGGCTGCAGGTAGCTCACCCGCACCCGCTCGATGCCGTCGACCTCGGCGAGCTCGGGCAGCAGGGACTCCAGCAGGCGGATGTCGCCCAGGTCCTTGCCGTAGGAGGTGTTGTTCTCGGAGACCAGCATGATCTCCTTGACGCCCTGCTCGGCCAGCCAGCGCGTCTCGTTCAGCACGTCGCCGGGGCGGCGGGAGATGAAGGAGCCGCGGAAGGAGGGAATGGCGCAGAAGGAGCAGCGCCGGTCGCAGCCGGAGGCGAGCTTGACCGAGGCGACCGGGGCGCCGTCCAGGCGGCGGCGCAGCGGCGCGCGCGGGCCCGACGCCGGAGCGACGCCTTCCGGAAGGTCGGCGGGGCCGTGCCCCGGAATGGCCACCTCCGCGCCGGCGTCCTGCCGCTCGGCCGGGCTGATCGGCAGGAGCTTGCGGCGGTCGCGCGGGGTGTGCGAGGCGTGGATGCCGCCGTTCAGGATGGTCTGCAGACGGTCGGAGATGTCCGCGTAGTCGTCGAAGCCGAGTACGCCGTCGGCCTCCGGGAGGGCCTCGGCGAGTTCCTTGCCGTACCGCTCGGCCATGCAGCCGACCGCGACCACCGCCTGCGTTCTGCCGTGGTCCTTGAGGTCGTTGGCCTCCAGGAGGGCGTCGACGGAGTCCTTCTTGGCGGCCTCCACGAAGCCACAGGTGTTGACCACGGCGACGTCCGCGTCCGCGGCGTCCTCCACGAGCTGCCAGCCGTCCGCCTCCAAACGGCCTGCGAGCTCCTCGGAGTCCACCTCGTTACGGGCGCAGCCAAGAGTGACGAGTGCGACGGTACGGCGTTCAGGCATGCGCTCAAGCGTACTTTGTCTCGGTGACAGCCCATGTCGAAGGGGTTGGCCGATCTTGGCCAACCCCTTGTCCGCGTACCTGCTCGGGCCTCTGTTTACGGCTATCCGACCTGCGGATCGCCCTTGGTGTACGTGAGGCGTTCCACGGCGCCCGGCTGGAACTGGTCCTCGATCTTCTTGCCGTTGACGTAGAGCTGGATCGCGCCGGCGTCGCCGAGTATCAGGTTGATCTTCGTGCTGTCCTGGAAGGTCTTGGACTCGCCCTTGTTCAGCAGCCCGTCGAAAAGCATCCGGCCGTTGTGGTCCTTGGCCGAGATCCAGCTGCGCCCGTTGGCGGCGCTGACCTGCACGGTGACCTTGTCCTGCGGCGCGGCCGCGATGGCGCTGTCGGACGGTTCCGGCTTCGGCTCGGCGGGCTTGCTGTTCTTCGGCTTGGGCGAGGCCGCCCTGCCGGCGGTGGGCGTGGGGCCCTCGGCGACCTGCTCCTTGCCGCCGGTGTCGCTGCTGCCGCCCTTGAAGGCCGTGAAACCGACGAAGCCGACCACGACGACGATCGCGGCGACCATCGCCGCGGTCCAGTTGGGCCCGCGTCGCTCCGGGCGGATGCGTTCCGCCTCGAACAGGGGGGCGGCCGGGGTGGGGGCGGGGCGGCCGCCGCTCACGGCCTCGTACTGCGCGAGCAGCGGGGCCGGGTCGAGGCGCACGGCCTTCGCCAGGGTCCGGATGTGCCCGCGGGCGTAGACGTCACCGCCGCAGGGGGCGAAGTCGTCGGCCTCGATGGCGTGCACGATGGCCATGCGGACCCGGGTGGCTCTGCTGACGTCTTCGACGGTCATTCCGACGGCGATCCGCGCCTCCTGCAGGGCACGGCCGACGGAGGGGCGGGCTTCCTCGGGTACGTCTTCGAACGGACGCTCGTCTTCAGGGGAGTTGCCGATGGACACGGGGGCGCCTTTCGAGCGTGTAGCCGCCTGTGCTGAAGGTTCAGTCTAGGGTGGTGCGAACGGTGGAGCGACCCGGCGGTGGGACTTTGTACGCCATCGGAATGGCCGGACAATCCGATGGTGGGACAGGTGCCGCGCCCAGGGTCGGCCCCGCACCGGTCCTCTCGCTCAACTTGACGTACGTCCGGGGGAAACGGTTGCCCACCGCTCGCTAACGGGTGGATCACGGTCCAGGCACCCACCCGCGGCAAGCACATCCACCGGACGGTCTCTTCCTGCTACCCCTCGGACTCCCCGCGAATCACGGCCAGCACGCCGTCCAGGTCGTCGGGCTTCACCAGAACGTCACGCGCCTTGGACCCCTCGCTGGGACCGACGATGCCCCGGGACTCCATGAGGTCCATCAGCCGCCCGGCCTTGGCGAAGCCGACGCGCAACTTGCGCTGCAGCATGGACGTGGAGCCGAACTGCGTGGAGACGACCAGTTCGGCCGCCTGGCACAGCAGGTCGAGGTCGTCGCCGATGTCCTCGTCGATCTCCTTCTTCTGCTTGGTGCCGACGACGACGTCGTCGCGGAAGACCGGCGCCATCTGGTCCTTGCAGTGCCGGACGACGGCCTGGACCTCCTCCTCGGTCACGAACGCGCCCTGCAGACGGGTCGGCTTGCTCGCGCCCATGGGCAGGAACAGCCCGTCGCCCTTGCCGATCAGCTTCTCGGCCCCCGGCTGGTCGAGGATGACGCGCGAGTCGGCCAGAGAGGAGGTGGCGAAGGCGAGCCGCGAGGGCACGTTCGCCTTGATCAGACCGGTGACGACGTCGACGGAGGGCCGCTGGGTGGCGAGCACCAGGTGGATGCCGGCCGCGCGCGCGAGCTGGGTGATGCGAACGATCGCGTCCTCGACGTCGCGCGGCGCGACCATCATCAGGTCGGCGAGCTCGTCGACGATCACCAGCAGATAGGGGTAGGGCTGGAGCTCGCGCTCGCTGCCCTCGGGAGCCTTCACCTTGCCGGTGCGGACGGCCTCGTTGAAGTCGTCGATGTGCCGGAAGCCGTACGCCGCCAGGTCGTCGTACCTGAGATCCATCTCGCGCACGACCCACTGCAGCGCCTCGGCGGCCCGCTTGGGGTTGGTGATGATCGGCGTGATCAGGTGCGGGATGCCCTCGTACGCGGTCAGTTCGACGCGCTTGGGGTCGACGAGGACCATGCGGACGTCCTCCGGGGACGCCCGCATCATGATCGAGGTGATCAGGCAGTTGATGCAGGACGACTTGCCGGAGCCGGTGGCGCCGGCGACCAGGATGTGCGGCATCTTCGCGATGTTGGCCATCACGTAGCCGCCCTCGACGTCCTTGCCGAGCGCGACCAGCATCGGGTGGTCGTCCTCGGCCGCCGCCGCCAGGCGCAGTACGTCACCGAGGTTGACCATCTCCCGGTCGGTGTTGGGGATCTCGATGCCGACCGCGGACTTGCCGGGGATGGGGCTGATGATCCGCACGTCCGGGCTGGCGACGGCGTAGGCGATGTTCTTCGTCAGCGCGGTGATGCGCTCGACCTTCACGGCGGGCCCGAGTTCGACCTCGTAGCGCGTGACCGTCGGCCCGCGCGTGAACCCGGTGACGCGGGCGTCGACCTTGAACTCGGTGAAGACGTTGGTGAGCGAGTCGACGATGGCGTCGTTGGCCGCGCTGCGCGCCTTGCCGGGGCCACCCCGCTCGAGCAGGTCGAGGGAGGGCAGGGAGTAGGTGATGTCACCGGACAGCTGGAGCTGTTCGGCGCGCGGCGGCAGGTCACGCGTCTGCGGCGGCGGGGTCTTCGTGAGGTCGGGGACCCCGGCCGGCTTCTCCTGCGCGGGGCGCTGAGCGGGCGCGGTCTCCTTGGTCCGCGCGGCCGGTACGGGGGCCGGGGTCGTCGTCTCGCCGCGGTCGGCGACGCTGACGCCCTGGGTGAGGTCGGCGACGACCGGCGAGGGCGGCATGCCGTGCAGTACGGCGCCGTCGAGCGCGGCGGCGGCAGCGGCGGCCACGTCCACGGCGTCCATCTGCCGCTCCATGTCCGGCTGCGGCACGGCCGAGCGCCGGGGGCGGCCGCGCCGCTTGGAGAGGGCCTCCCGCTCGGCGCTGTCGGGGTCGTACTCCTGGGGGGCGCCCCGGCGCTTGCGGGAGCCCGCGGGCAACCCCTCGCGCCACTGCTCGTCGTAGCGGGCGTCGTCCTCGGTGTACTCGGTGTCCTCAGGGTCGGGCAGGATGCCGAGCTTCACTCCGAGCAGCCGGAGCCGCTGCGGGATCGCGTTGACCGGGGTGGCGGTGACGACCAGCAGGCCGAACACGGTGAGCAGCACCAGCAGCGGTACGGCGAGGACCTCACCCATGGCATACGTCAGCGGGGTCGCCGCACCCCAGCCGATGAGCCCGCCGGCGTCCCTTATGGCCTGCATGCCGTCACTGCGGGCGGGCGAGCCGCAGGCGATGTGGACCTGTCCGAGCACGCCGATCACGAGTGCGGACAGGCCGATGACGATACGTCCGTTGGCCTCGGGCTTCTCGGGGTGCCGGATGAGGCGTACGGCGATGACCGCGAGCAGGATCGGCACGAGCAGGTCCAGGCGTCCGAAGGCCCCGGTCACCAGGATCTCGACGAGGTCGCCGACGGGCCCGCGCAGATCGGCCCAGGTACCGGCGGCGACGATCAGGACGACGGCGAGCAGCAGCAGGGCGACACCGTCCTTGCGGTGCGCGGGATCGAGGTTCCTGGCGCCCTGCCCCACCCCGCGGAACACGGCGCCGACGGCGTGCGCGAGCCCGAGCCAGAGGGCGCGCACGATCCGGTACACGCCCCCGGTCGGATTGGGCGCCGGTCTGGACGCGGGCTTTCCCGCGGCCTTCTTGGCAGGCGCCTTCTTGGCGGGGGCCTTCTTCGCAGCGGCCTTCTTCGCCGGAGCCGCCCCGGGAGCGGCCGCCTTCTTCGCGGGCTGCTTCTTGGCTGCGGAGGGACGTGAGGCCATAGGTGCGAGGTTACCGGTGGAGACGACAGCGGACACGTGTGCCCAGGGCTTCACCCGTTCGTGTCGCCCACGGGGAGGCGCCGAACTGACGCACTCTCAAGAAACCGTACGACAGTCGCCATTCGCCGGGCCCGCACGCTTGGCGCCCGCGCCCGGCCCCAGTTGGCAGTTCCGGCTCACCCCTGGGGGGAAACCGACGAAGCGCTCCCCGTCCCCGGCTCCAGCGCGTCCAGGGCCCGCCTGAGCCCCGTCAGCTTGCGCTCGAGGTGGGCTGCCGTGGCCACCGCCGCCGCGTCCGCGGACTCGTCGTCGAGTTGCTTGGAGAGGGCCTCCGCCTGTTCCTCGACGGCGGCGAGGCGGGCGGAGAGTTCGGCGAGCAGGCCGGCCGACTCCTTGCCGTCGCCGACCTCGCCCTTGCCGCCGCCCTCCAGCTGGAGCCGCAACAGGGCCGCCTGCTCCTTCAGCTGGCAGTTCTTCATGTAAAGATCCACGAAGACCGAGACCTTCGCGCGCAGCACCCACGGGTCGAACGGCTTGGAGATGTAGTCCACCGCGCCGGCCGCATAGCCACGGAAGGTGTGGTGCGGACCGTGGTTGATCGCGGTGAGGAAGATGATCGGGATGTCCCGGGTCCTCTCCCGCCGCTTGATGTGCGCGGCCGTCTCGAAGCCGTCCATGCCCGGCATCTGGACATCCAGCAGAATGACCGCGAAGTCGTCCGTGAGCAGTGCTTTGAGCGCTTCCTCCCCAGACGATGCCCGCACCAGCGTCTGATCGAGCGCAGAGAGGATGGCCTCCAGCGCCAACAGATTCTCCGGCCGGTCATCGACCAGGAGGATCTTGGCCTTCTGCACCATGGCCCGCCCTCCTCGCCCCGGCTTGGGGCCGCCCCTGTCCGCAGGAATCGGGGAGGCACCGGCGGGTGCCGCCCCGGAGGACGACTCCCTTGCGCCGCCCGTCCTTGTGCCGGTCATCGTAGCCGCACCCCGCTCGTCGCCACACCCTGTCACCGTGATGTCACTGTGTACGTAGCAGAAACGCAGCGGGAGACCAGAAGGTTCCCCGAATCCCGCACTTCTACACGGCTTCGGGCACCCTGAGTCAACAACTCCGCGCGTACCCGGAAGGTTCCCGTCACCGATCCGTCGTCACTCCCGGCTCATCCACTGTGCCATCACGGCGAGCAGGTGATCGGGGTCGACGGGCTTGGTCACGTAGTCGGAGGCGCCCGACTCGATCGCCTTCTCCCGGTCGCCCTTCATCGCCTTCGCGGTCAGCGCGATGATCGGCAGCCCGGCGAACTGCGGCATCCGCCGGATCGCCGTGGTCGTCGCATAGCCGTCCATCTCGGGCATCATGATGTCCATCAGTACGACCGCCACGTCGTCGTGCTGCTCCAGGACCTCGATGCCTTCGCGGCCGTTCTCGGCGTACAGCACGGACAGTCCGTGCTGCTCCAGCACGCTGGTCAGGGCGAACACGTTGCGGATGTCGTCGTCGACGATGAGCACTTTCTCACCGCCGAACCGGATGTCCCGGCCCCCCTGCGAGACGGTGTCCGCCTCCGCGGCCGACCCCGCCACCCACTGCTCCTGCGACGGCTGCCCCGGCCGGCCCTGCTGCGCCGGCCGCTGGTCGGCGGCGGGCAGAGCCTTGCGACGGCGCCGGAAGAGCGCGGCGGGGCCGTTCTGCGTATCCCGGTACGACTTCACCTCCGCCGGCTTCTCGACCTGCTCGGCGGCCTGCTCGGACGGGTCCGGCTCAGGCGCGGCGACCAGTTCGTCGACGTCCAGGACGGAGCCGGGCTGCTGGTAGCCCTGCGGCGGCAGGTCGCCCGGGTGCAGCGGCAGGTACAGCGTGAACGTCGAACCGCGGCCCGGCTCGCTCTGTGCGTGGATCTCGCCGCCGAGCAGCTGCGCGATCTCCCGCGAGATGGACAGCCCGAGGCCCGTACCGCCGTACTTGCGGCTGGTGGTGCCGTCGGCCTGCTTGAACGCCTCGAAGATCACCCGCATCTTGCTGGCCGCGATGCCGATGCCGGTGTCGGTGACGGAGAACGCGATCACCGGCGCGTCCGGGTCGGTCAGCGAGCCGGCTTCCAGCAGCTGCTCCCGGATGGTCTGCGGAACGTCGTCCCGCGCGGGACGGATGACGAGCTCCACCGACCCGGAGTCGGTGAACTTCACCGCGTTGGACAGCAGGTTGCGCAGCACTTGCAGCAGCCGCTGCTCGTCGGTGTGCAGGGTGGCGGGCAGCTCCGGCGACACCCGCACCGACAGATCGAGGCCCTTCTCCGCGGTCAGCGGGCGGAAGGTGGCCTCGACGTAGTCGATGAGCTGGACGAGCGCGATGCGCGTCGGGGAGACGTCCATCTTGCCCGCCTCGACCTTCGACAGGTCCAGGATGTCGTTGATCAGCTGGAGCAGGTCGGAGCCCGCGCCGTGGATGGTCTCGGCGAACTCCACCTGCTTCGGGGAGAGGTTGCCCTCGGCGTTGTCGGCGAGCAGCTTGGCCAGGATCAGCAGGGAGTTGAGCGGCGTACGCAGCTCGTGCGACATGTTGGCCAGGAACTCGCTGCGGTAGCGCATGGAGACGGCGAGCTGCTCGGCGCGCTCCTCCAGGACCTGCCGGGCCTCCTCGATCTCGGAGTTCTTCGCCTCGATGTCGCGGTTCTGCTGGGCCAGCAGCTCGGCCTTCTCCTCCAGTTCGGCGTTGGACGACTGCAGGGCCTTCTGCCGCTGCTCCAACTCCTCCGACCTCAGGCGCAGTTGCTCGGTCAGCTCCTGGGACTGCTTCAGCAGCTGCTCGGTCTTGGTGTTGACGGAGATGGTGTTGACGCTGGTGGCGATCATCTCCGCGATCTGGTTCAGGAAGTCCTTCTGAATGTGCGTGAACGGCGTGAAGGAGGCCAGCTCGATGACGCCGAGCACCGTGCCCTCGAACAGCACCGGCAACACGATCACCTGCGCGGGCGGCGCCTCGCCGAGCCCGGAGGAGATCTTCAGATAGCCGCTGGGCGCGTCCTCCACGAGGATGGTGCGCCTCTCCTGCGCGGCCGTCCCGATCAGCGCCTCACCCGGCTGGAACGACGTCGGCATGGAGCCCATCGAGTAGCCGTAGGAGCCCAGCATCCGCAGCTCGTACGCGTCCTCGTCCTCGCCGCCGAGGTCCGTGTCGTCGACCAGCGGCATCGCGACGAAGAACGCGCCGTGCTGCGCGGAGACCACCGGCGTCAGCTCGCTCATGATCAGCGAGGCCACGTCCTGGAGGTCGCGGCGGCCCTGCATCAACGCGGAGATCCGGGCCAGGTTGCCCTTGAGCCAGTCCTGCTCCTTGTTGGCGATCGTGGTGTCGCGCAGGTTGGCGATCATCTTGTTGACCGTGTCCTGCAGTTCCTGGATCTCGCCGGACGCGTCGACGTCGACCTTCAGGTTCAGGTCGCCGCGGGTCACGGCGGTCGCCACGCGCGCGATGGCGCGCACCTGCCGGGTCAGGTTCCCGGCCATCTCGTTCACGGACTCGGTCAGGTCCCGC
This sequence comes from Streptomyces sp. JNUCC 63, assembly GCF_054366325.1. Taxonomy (NCBI): domain Bacteria; kingdom Bacillati; phylum Actinomycetota; class Actinomycetes; order Kitasatosporales; family Streptomycetaceae; genus Streptomyces; species Streptomyces sp. JNUCC 63. The sequence goes on from NZ_CM135963.1 coordinate 2,147,408, forward strand.
CAGGTGCCGTCGACGTCACGCACGCGTGCCTGACCGCCGAGCTGGCCCTCGGTGCCCACCTCACGGGCGACCCGGGTGACCTCCTCGGCGAAGCTCGACAGCTGGTCGACCATCGTGTTGATGGTCGTCTTCAGCTCGAGGATCTCCCCGCGCGCGTCGATGTCGATCTTCTTCGTCAGGTCACCCTTGGCGATGGCGGTGGTGACCATGGCGATGTTGCGCACCTGGCCGGTCAGGTTGGACGCCATCTGGTTCACCGACTCGGTGAGGTCCTTCCAGGTGCCCGCCACGCCCGGTACGTGCGCCTGGCCGCCGAGGATGCCGTCCGTGCCCACCTCGCGGGCCACCTTGGTGACCTGATCCGCGAACGAACTCAGCGTCTTCACCATGGTGTTGAAGGTCTCGGCGAGCTGCGCGACCTCACCGCGCGCCTCGATCGTCACCGTCCGCGTCAGGTCGCCGTTGGCGACGGCGGCGGCCACCTGGGAGATGTTCCGCACCTGCACGGTGAGGTTCTTCGCCATCAGGTTGACGTTGTCACTGAGGTCCTTCCAGATGCCCACGACGCCCGGCACGTGAGCCTGACCGCCGAGGATGCCCTCGGTGCCCACCTCGCGGGCCACACGCGTGACCTGCTCGGCGAACGAGGAGAGCTGGTCGACCATCGTGTTGACGGTGGTGACGAGTTCGAGGATCTCGCCCTTGGCGTCGACGGTGATCTTCTTTGACAGGTCGCCCTTGGCGACGGCGGTCGTGACCTCGGCGATGTTGCGGACCTGGATGGTCAGGTTGTTCGCCATGAAGTTCACGGACTGCGTGAGGTCCTTCCAGGTGCCGGAGACGCCCTGGACCTCGGCCTGACCGCCGAGGATGCCCTCGGTGCCCACCTCGCGGGCCACACGCGTGACCTCCTGGGCGAACGAGGAGAGCTGGTCGACCATCGTGTTCAGGGTGTTCTTCAGCTCCAGGATCTCCCCACGCGCGTCCACGGTGATCTTCTGGGAGAGGTCACCGCGGGCCACGGCGGTGGCGACCTGGGCGATGTTGCGCACCTGGGCGGTGAGATTGCCCGCCATGCCGTTCACGGAGTCCGTGAGGTCCCGCCACACGCCGGCGACCCCGGGCACCTGCGCCTGGCCGCCCAGGCGGCCCTCCGTGCCCACCTCACGGGCGACCCGGGTGACCTGGTCGGCGAAGGCGGACAGCTGGTCCACCATCGTGTTGATGGTGTTCTTCAGCTCCAGAATCTCCCCGCGCGCGTCGACGTCGATCTTCTGCGAGAGGTCACCGCGGGCCACGGCCGTCGTCACCTGGGCGATCTGCCGCACCTGGGAGGTGAGGTTGCCGGCCATGAAGTTGACGGAGTCGGTGAGCTCCTTCCACGTACCGGACACGCCCGGCACCACGGCCTGGCCGCCCAGGCGGCCCTCCGTGCCCACGTCCCGGGCCATCCGGGTGACCTGGTCGGCGAAGGCGGACAGCTGGTCCACCATCGTGTTGACGGTGTTCTTCAGCTTGAGCATCTCGCCGGAGACGTCGACGGTGACCTTCTGCGACAGGTCGCCGTTGGCCACGGCCGTCGTCACCTGGGCGATGTTCCTCACCTGCCCGGTGAGGTTGCGGAACGCGGTGTTGACGGAGTCGGTGAGGTCCTTCCAGGTACCGGCCGCACCCGCCACCTGCGCCTGACCGCCCAGCTCGCCCTCGACGCCGATCTCCCGCGCCACCCGCGTGACCTCGGCACCGAACGACGACAGCTGGTCCACCATGCCGTTGACGGTGTTCTTCAGCTCCAGCATCTCGCCGGCCACGTCGACGGTGACCTTCTGCGACAGATCACCGTTGGCCACGGCCGTCGTCACGGCGGCGATGTCCCTCACCTGTGTGGTGAGGTTGCGGAACACCGTGTTGACGGAGTCGGTGAGGTCCTTCCAGGTACCGGCCACGCCCGGCACGTTCGCCTGACCGCCCAGGCGGCCCTCGGCGCCGACCTCGTTGGCCACGCGCGTGACCTCGTCCGCGAAGATCCGCAGCGTCTCGGTCATCTGGTTGATCGTCTCGGCGAGCTGCGCGACCTCGCCGCGCGCGGGCACGGTCACCTTCTGCGACAGGTCGCCGTTGGCGACGGCGGTGGTGACCTGCGCGATCCCGCGCACCTGGGCCGTCAGATTGCCGGCCATCAGGTTCACCGAGTCGGTGAGTTCCTTCCACGTGCCGTCGACCCCGGGCACATGCGCCTGACCGCCGAGGATGCCGTCCGTGCCCACCTCACGGGCGACCCGCGTCACCTCGGAGGAGAAGGCCGAGAGCTGGTCGACCATCGTGTTGACGGTGTTCTTCAGCTCCAGCATCTCGCCGGCGACATGCACGGTGACCTTCCGGGACAGGTCACCCTTGGCCACCGCCGTGGTGACCAGCGCGATGTCCCGCACCTGCGCGGTCAGCCGGGACGCCATCGTGTTGACGGAGTCGGTGAGGTCCTTCCACGAACCGGACAGACCCCGCACCCGCGCCTGACCGCCCAGCTTGCCCTCGGTGCCCACCTCGCTGGCCACACGCGTGACCTCGTCGGTGAACGTCGACAGCTGGTCGACCAGGTTGTTGACCGTCCGCCCGACCTTCAGGAACTCGCCGCGCAGCGGCTGCCCGGCCCCCTCCGGCACCTGTGTACGCAGCTCCATGCGCGGCGACAGATCGCCCTCGGCGACCGCGGAGAGTACCCGGCCGACCTCGGAGACGGGTCGTACGAGATCGTCGACGAGCGCGTTGGAGTTGTCGATCGCACTCGCCCAGGAGCCTTCGCAGGCGCCCGTCTCCAGCCGCTCGGTGAGCTTTCCCTCACGCCCCACCATGCGCCGCACGCGCGACAGCTCGCCCGTCAGATGCAGGTTGCGGTCGGCGACCTCGTTGAAGACCGCCGCGATCTCCGACATCACGCCGTCCCCGGACACCGTGAGCCGCTTGCGGAAATTGCCGTCGCGCATCGACACCAGAGCGGCCAGCAGCCGGTTCAGGGAGGCCGTGTCCACCTCTGTCGTACCCTTGCGCGTTTTGCGCTGGTTATTCAGGGACTGTCCGCCTTTCGCGCGCGTCTTCGTGCCCCGCGTCGCTGCGCCAGACTCCACTGTGTCCCTCCCGCAGGGGTCGACCGTTGCTGCTGTGTCCCGGTACCGCTGTTCGGCGTACCGGTTACTGCTGCGTATGTACGCCCGATGTAATCAGGCCACACCAGGGGCTGCTGCCCCAGGTGCAGAGAACACACTCAGCCTGCTCCGACCTTCACCAGAAGCCTGCCCAGTGTTTCACTCCTGCCGAACCAGGCCATAACAGTTCGGCAGCTTCGCAACCCTCCGCACACCCTCCGGGCGGAATCACTGCCGACCGGCATCCGCATGGACCGCGAAGGTAAGTAACCTTGCATGGGGCTGTCCAGCCACGCCGGTCCGTCCGGCCTGGGCGGTGGCACGGGAACGAGCGGGCATGGAGGGCGGCCGCACACATGACCACCGGAGTGATCCCTGGGGGACAGTCCCCGGAACCACGGCCGAAGGGCCCGCAACTGCCGGAGCAGCGGCGCGAGCTCGTCGGCCACCTGGGTCTGCACGTCGACAACCGGACGAGGAGTTCTGTGATCACCGCGCGCGCGGCCGCCAGCTTCGAGCCCCAGGGGCGATCGGTCGCGACCGCCCGGTCCTTCGTCCGCGACACCCTCCAGGGCTGGGGCTTCGGCGACATCGTCGACGACGCCGTGGTCCTCACCAGCGAGCTGGTCACCAACGCGGTCGTCCACGCGGGCACGGCCGCCGACGTGCTGTGCCTGCGCAGTGACGACGGGATCCGGATCGAGGTGTCCGACCGCTATCCGGAGCGGGAGATCCCCGTCCAGAGCTCCGCGGTCAACATGGGCAGCCCCGACCGCGAGGGCGGCCGCGGCCTGCAGCTGTGCGCGGCCCTGGCCGGCCGCTGGGGCGTGGAGTACACGCCCACGCACAAGAAGGTCTGGTTCCAACTGGACCTGCCCGAGCGTCCGGTCGGCACCCGCGCCGCCGGCCCGTCCCTGCCCGCAGACCTCCTCCCGCTCGCCGACGGCCGGGTCCGCGTGGCCGTCATCCAGATCGACCGCGACGGCTCCATCACCGCCTGGAACGAGGACGCCGATGAACTCTTCGGCTACGCCGCCGAGCAGGTCACCGGCAAGCCGCTCACCGACCTCGCGGCCTGGCCGCACACTCCCGGCATCAGCACGGGCGTCGCCGAAGCGCTCCAGCTCTCCCGCTGGGAAGGCAGCTACGGCATCCGCGGCGCCCACGGCCGCGTCATCCCCGTCTACGCCTCCCACCTCCGCGTACGCGACACGGGCGGCGAGCCCTCCACGGTCTGCCTGCTCGTCCGGAACCACGAACGAGCCGTACTGCAGACGCCGTTGCGCCCGACGGCGACCACCGACGGAGGCAGCGCCCCCGAGGGATCGGGCACCGACCCCTTCGAAGTCTTCATCGGCTCCCCCGCCCCCGACGACCTCGACGGGCTGCTGCAGCGCACGGTCGAGCGCGCCCGCGACATGCTCGACGGCGACGCCGCCTTCCTCCTCCTCGCCACCGACGACGAAACGGAGTTGGAGGTCCGCGCCTCCACCGGCCTGCCCTCCGCCCGCCAGCGCTTCGCCCGCGTCCCCGTCGAGGCCGGCCCCGGCCGCTACGGCTCGGCCCGCATGCCGGCCGTCCACGACGACCTCACCGCCGTCCCCGGCGCCGTACCCCTCCTCAACAGCACCGGCATGCGCTCGGTCGTCACGGTCCCGCTGAAGGTCGAAGGCCGCCTCACCGGCTCCCTCGGCGTCGCCGCGGAGGCACCCGGCAGATACTCCAACGAAGAGGCACTGCGCCTGCAGTTCGCCGCCGACCGCATCGCCCTGGCCGTCGAGTCGGCCCGCCTGGGCGAGCTGGAACGGCTGCGCCGCGGCTCCCTCAGCTTCCTCGTCGAGGCCTCCGACCTGCTGGCCGGCACCCTGGACCGGGACCAGACCCTCGCCCTGATGGCCCAGATGACGGTCCCCACCCTGGCCACCTGGTGCGCCGTCTACACGATCGCCGACCAGGCCTCCGAGCCCTACCTGTCCTACGTCCTGCACGAGGACGAGGAACTGATCGACGGCATCAAGTCGCTCCTGTCCAAGGTTCCGCCGCCGGACCCGGTACCCACCCCCGGCGCCCGTGTGTGGAATGCGCCCGGCGAGGCCGCCCACCAGGCAGCCCTGCGCACCTCCATGCGCAGCCTCAGCCTGGGCGACTCGCACCACCGGATCGGTACGACCATCGGACCGACGCTGGCCACGGCCTCCGCGGTCGGCGGCGAGACGGTCGTCCTGCCGCTGGTCGCCCGCAACCGCGTCATCGGCATGCTCACGCTCGGCAAGCCCTCCGACGAGCACTTCCGCCAGGAGATCCTGGAGCTGGCCGAGGACCTGAGCCGCCGCGCCGCCCTCGCCCTGGACAACGCCCGCCTGTACTCGGAGCGCACGGCCATCAGCCAGTCCCTCCAGCGCAGCCTCCTGCCGCCGGGGCTCCCCCACGTCGAGGGCGTCGAGGTCGAGGTCATCTACCGCGCGGCCGGCGAGGGCAACGAGGTCGGCGGCGACTTCTACGACCTCTTCCCGATCCGGGACGGCGCCTACGGCTTCGCCATCGGCGACGTCTGCGGTACGGGTCCGGAGGCGGCCGCGGTGACGGGCCTGGCCCGGCACGCGCTCAGGCTGCTGGCCCGCGAGGGCTTCGGCGGCCCCGCGGTACTGGAGCGCCTGAACTCCGCCATCCTCGACGAGGGCGCCCGCAGCCGCTTCCTCACGCTCCTGTACGGCGAGCTGTGGCCGCAGGAGGACGGCAGCGCCCAGCTGAAGGTCGTCTGCGCCGGCCACCCGCTGCCGCTGCGCCTGCGTCAGGACGGCACGGTCGAGCCGGCCGCCGAGCCCCAGCCGCTCCTCGGCGTCATGGAGGACCTGGAGCTGTACGAGCAGACGGTCACGCTGGATCCCGGCGACGTCCTGCTGTGCGTCACGGACGGTGTCACCGAACGCCGCGAGGGCACGCGCATGCTGGGCGACGACGGTCTCGCGGACGTCCTCACCACCTGCACGGGCCTGACGGCCGGCGCGGTGGCGGCCCGCATCATGCGCGCGGTGGAGCGCTTCGCCTCGGACGCCCCGTCCGACGACATGGCGATTCTCGCCATGCGCGTCCCGGGCCTGCACAAGTAGGGCGGTAAGGCATGCGAAAGGCCCTCGCCCGGGTGGGGCGAGGGCCTTTTTGCTGGAGCCCCCAAACGGAATCGAACCGTTGACCTTCTCCTTACCATGGAGACGCTCTGCCGACTGAGCTATAGGGGCCGGTCGCCTGTTCGGGGTTTCCCCCGCGGCAACGGAATAGATCATACCCCGAACAGAACCGTGCTCCCAACCATGATCGGGCCACCCAGCGCATTGCACGCCGAAACGATCCGCTGCATGTCCCGCCGCGTCAACGAGGCGTGCACCGGCAGCGCGAGCGTCTCCTCGGCGGCCCGCTCGGTCTCCGGCAGGGACACGCGCCGGCGGAACTCGGACAGCCGGTGCAGGGGCGTCTTGACGGGCACTCGGCAGGCAACCCCCTTGGCCTGTACGGCTCGTGCGAAGGCGTCCCGGTCCGGCCGGCCGTTCCCGGGGACGCGCACCACGTACTGCTGATAGGTGTGTCCGTCGCCCCCGTCCGGCGTCCGTACGCCCCGCAGCTTCGCGTCCAGATAGGCGGCACGCTCCCTGCGCTGCACCATCTCGTCGTACGGCGCCTCCGACTCGCCCTGCTCCAGCACCAGCAGCCCGTGCCGCCGGCCGACCTCGTGCAGCCGCTCCATGTCGGCCGGCCGGCCGAAGCGGTGTACGGCAACGACGGCCGCCGTACGGGGAGTTACGGCGGCCTCGACGGCGAACGGGTCGAGGCAGTACGTCACCGGATCTATGTCGGCGAACACCGGCGGCGCAGCCACCTGGGCCACGGCCTCGGCGACCTCCGCATTACCGAACGCCGACACGACGACCTCGTCACCGGCTCCGACGCCGGCGGCCCTGAGCAGTGCAGCAATACCCATGAGGCGGATGCTGGTTGGGCAATGTGAACGTCAAGTGACGGCAAACAAAAAAGGGTTGGACCCGGAACCGAAGTTCAGGGTCCAACCCTCTGAAAAATTGTTCGGCGGTGTCCTACTCTCCCACAGGGTCCCCCCTGCAGTACCATCGGCGCTGTGAGGCTTAGCTTCCGGGTTCGGAATGTGACCGGGCGTTTCCCTCACGCTATGACCACCGAAACCCTAATGGTTTCGAGCGAACAAGCACACTCTTCAATTGTCTGTTCTACTCAAAGCCGGCAACTGTTCGTTGCCTCAGAACTGACACAGTGGACGCGAGCAACTGGGGACAAGCCCTCGGCCTATTAGTACCGGTCACCTCCACGCCTTGCGGCGCTTCCAGATCCGGCCTATCAACCCAGTCGTCTACTGGGAGCCTTACCCCATCAAGTGGGTGGGAGTCCTCATCTCGAAGCAGGCTTCCCGCTTAGATGCTTTCAGCGGTTATCCCTCCCGAACGTAGCCAACCAGCCATGCCCTTGGCAGAACAACTGGCACACCAGAGGTTCGTCCGTCCCGGTCCTCTCGTACTAGGGACAGCCCTTCTCAAGACTCCTGCGCGCACAGCGGATAGGGACCGAACTGTCTCACGACGTTCTAAACCCAGCTCGCGTACCGCTTTAATGGGCGAACAGCCCAACCCTTGGGACCGACTCCAGCCCCAGGATGCGACGAGCCGACATCGAGGTGCCAAACCATCCCGTCGATATGGACTCTTGGGGAAGATCAGCCTGTTATCCCCGGGGTACCTTTTATCCGTTGAGCGACGGCGCTTCCACAAGCCACCGCCGGATCACTAGTCCCGACTTTCGTCCCTGCTCGACCCGTCGGTCTCACAGTCAAGCTCCCTTGTGCACTTACACTCACCACCTGATTGCCAACCAGGCTGAGGGAACCTTTGGGCGCCTCCGTTACCCTTTAGGAGGCAACCGCCCCAGTTAAACTACCCATCAGACACTGTCCCTGATCCGGATCACGGACCCAGGTTAGACATCCAGCACGACCAGACTGGTATTTCAACGACGACTCCCACCGCACTGGCGTGCGGCTTTCACAGTCTCCCAGCTATCCTACACAAGCCGAACCGAACACCAATATCAAACTGTAGTAAAGGTCCCGGGGTCTTTCCGTCCTGCTGCGCGAAACGAGCATCTTTACTCGTAGTGCAATTTCACCGGGCCTATGGTTGAGACAGTCGAGAAGTCGTTACGCCATTCGTGCAGGTCGGAACTTACCCGACAAGGAATTTCGCTACCTTAGGATGGTTATAGTTACCACCGCCGTTTACTGGCGCTTAAGTTCTCAGCCTCGCCCACCCGAAGGTGAGCTAACCGGTCCCCTTAACGTTCCAGCACCGGGCAGGCGTCAGTCCGTATACCTCGCCTTACGGCTTCGCACGGACCTGTGTTTTTAGTAAACAGTCGCTTCTCGCTGGTCTCTGCGGCCACCCCCAGCTCGGAGTGCAAGACTCGTCACCGGGCGCGGCCCCCCTTCTCCCGAAGTTACGGGGGCATTTTGCCGAGTTCCTTAACCATAGTTCACCCGAACGCCTCGGTATTCTCTACCTGACCACCTGAGTCGGTTTAGGGTACGGGCCGCCATGAAACTCGCTAGAGGCTTTTCTCGACAGCATAGGATCATCCACTTCGCCGCAATCGGCTCGGCATCGGGTCTCGGACTGCATGCCAGGCGGATTTGCCTGCCTGGCGTCCTACACCCTTACCCCGGGACAACCACCGCCCGGGCTGGACTACCTTCCTGCGTCACCCCATCACTCACCTACTGACCGCTTGGTCCGGCGGCTCCACCACTCCCCTCAACTCCGAAGAGATCAGGGCGGCTTCACGGCCTTAGCATCACGATGCTCGATGTTTGACGCTTCACAGCGGGTACCGGAATATCAACCGGTTGTCCATCGACTACGCCTGTCGGCCTCGCCTTAGGTCCCGACTTACCCTGGGCAGATCAGCTTGACCCAGGAACCCTTGGTCAATCGGCGCACACGTTTCCCACGTGTGTATCGCTACTCATGCCTGCATTCTCACTCGTCAACCGTCCACGACTACCTTCCGGTGCCGCTTCACCCGGCAGACGACGCTCCCCTACCCATCACAGCCGGCGTTGGCCGTTATGCTGCAATGACACGACTTCGGCGGTACGCTTGAGCCCCGCTACATTGTCGGCGCGGAATCACTAGACCAGTGAGCTATTACGCACTCTTTCAAGGGTGGCTGCTTCTAAGCCAACCTCCTGGTTGTCTGAGCGACTCCACATCCTTTCCCACTTAGCGTACGCTTGGGGGCCTTAGTCGATGCTCTGGGCTGTTTCCCTCTCGACCATGGAGCTTATCCCCCACGGTCTCACTGCCGCGCTCTCACTTGCCGGCATTCGGAGTTTGGCTAAGGTCAGTAACCCGGTAGGGCCCATCGCCTATCCAGTGCTCTACCTCCGGCAAGAAACACACGACGCTGCACCTAAATGCATTTCGGGGAGAACCAGCTATCACGGAGTTTGATTGGCCTTTCACCCCTAACCACAGGTCATCCCCCAGGTTTTCAACCCTGGTGGGTTCGGTCCTCCACGAAGTCTTACCTCCGCTTCAACCTGCCCATGGCTAGATCACTCCGCTTCGGGTCTTGAGCGTGCTACTCAACCGCCCTGTTCGGACTCGCTTTCGCTACGGCTACCCCACCCGGGTTAACCTCGCAACACACCGCAAACTCGCAGGCTCATTCTTCAAAAGGCACGCAGTCACGAGAACGAGGCAAGCCTCGTTCCGACGCTCCCACGGCTTGTAGGCACACGGTTTCAGGTACTATTTCACTCCCCTCCCGGGGTACTTTTCACCATTCCCTCACGGTACTATCCGCTATCGGTCACCAGGGAATATTTAGGCTTGGCGGGTGGTCCCGCCGGATTCACACGGGATTTCTCGGGCCCCGTGCTACTTGGGTGTCTCTTCGACGAGCCGCTGACGTTTCGGCTACGGGGGTCTTACCCTCTGCGCCGGACCTTTCGCATGTCCTTCGCCTACGCCAACGGTTTCTGACTCGTCCTGTTGCCGGCAGACAACAGCAAAGAGATCCCACAACCCCGCATGCGCAACCCCTGCCGGGTCTCACACGCATACGGTTTGGCCTCATCCGGTTTCGCTCGCCACTACTCCCGGAATCACGGTTGTTTTCTCTTCCTGCGGGTACTGAGATGTTTCACTTCCCCGCGTTCCCTCCGCACTGCCTATGTGTTCAGCAGCGGGTGACAGCCCATGACGACTGCCGGGTTTCCCCATTCGGAAACCCCCGGATCACAGCCTGGTTGACGGCTCCCCGGGGACTATCGCGGCCTCCCGCGTCCTTCATCGGTTCCTGGTGCCAAGGCATCCACCGTGCGCCCTTAAAAACTTGGCCACAGATGCTCGCGTCCACTGTGCAGTTCTCAAACAACGACCAGCCACCCATCACCCCCGGACAACATCCGGAGTTCACTGGGGCCGGCGGCCGAGGAAAGGTCATTCCCTCAGACACCCAACAGCGTGCCCGGCACGACCGGCCGACCAGGCCAGCGTTCCACGCCCCGAAGGGCAGTACTAGCGCCTGGTCCGTCCTGGACCGTACCGAATAATCAACGTTCCACCCATGAGCAACCAGCACCGGGCACTCGCCGGTGTACTGGCCCCCGGCCGGGCAAGCCCGGCAAGAAGTGCTCCTTAGAAAGGAGGTGATCCAGCCGCACCTTCCGGTACGGCTACCTTGTTACGACTTCGTCCCAATCGCCAGTCCCACCTTCGACGGCTCCCTCCCGCAAGGGGTTGGGCCACCGGCTTCGGGTGTTACCGACTTTCGTGACGTGACGGGCGGTGTGTACAAGGCCCGGGAACGTATTCACCGCAGCACTGCTGATCTGCGATTACTAGCAACTCCGACTTCATGGGGTCGAGTTGCAGACCCCAATCCGAACTGAGACAGGCTTTTTGAGATTCGCTCCGCCTCGCGGCATCGCAGCTCATTGTACCTGCCATTGTAGCACGTGTGCAGCCCAAGACATAAGGGGCATGATGACTTGACGTCGTCCCCACCTTCCTCCGAGTTGACCCCGGCGGTCTCCTGTGAGTCCCCAGCACCCCGAGGGGCCTGCTGGCAACACAGGACAAGGGTTGCGCTCGTTGCGGGACTTAACCCAACATCTCACGACACGAGCTGACGACAGCCATGCACCACCTGTACACCGACCACAAGGGGGACCCTGTCTCCAGGGTTTTCCGGCGTATGTCAAGCCTTGGTAAGGTTCTTCGCGTTGCGTCGAATTAAGCCACATGCTCCGCTGCTTGTGCGGGCCCCCGTCAATTCCTTTGAGTTTTAGCCTTGCGGCCGTACTCCCCAGGCGGGGAACTTAATGCGTTAGCTGCGGCACCGACGACGTGGAATGTCGCCAACACCTAGTTCCCACCGTTTACGGCGTGGACTACCAGGGTATCTAATCCTGTTCGCTCCCCACGCTTTCGCTCCTCAGCGTCAGTAATGGCCCAGAGATCCGCCTTCGCCACCGGTGTTCCTCCTGATATCTGCGCATTTCACCGCTACACCAGGAATTCCGATCTCCCCTACCACACTCTAGCCAGCCCGTATCGAATGCAGACCCGGGGTTAAGCCCCGGGCTTTCACACCCGACGTGACAAGCCGCCTACGAGCTCTTTACGCCCAATAATTCCGGACAACGCTCGCGCCCTACGTATTACCGCGGCTGCTGGCACGTAGTTAGCCGGCGCTTCTTCTGCAGGTACCGTCACTTGCGCTTCTTCCCTGCTGAAAGAGGTTTACAACCCGAAGGCCGTCATCCCTCACGCGGCGTCGCTGCATCAGGCTTGCGCCCATTGTGCAATATTCCCCACTGCTGCCTCCCGTAGGAGTCTGGGCCGTGTCTCAGTCCCAGTGTGGCCGGTCGCCCTCTCAGGCCGGCTACCCGTCGTCGCCTTGGTGAGCCGTTACCTCACCAACCAGCTGATAGGCCGCGGGCTCATCCCTCACCGCCGGAGCTTTCGACCCCCGCAGATGCCTGCGGGAGTGATATCCGGTATTAGACCCCGTTTCCAGGGCTTGTCCCGAAGTGAAGGGCAGATTGCCCACGTGTTACTCACCCGTTCGCCACTAATCCCCACCGAAGTGGTTCATCGTTCGACTTGCATGTGTTAAGCACGCCGCCAGCGTTCGTCCTGAGCCAGGATCAAACTCTCCGTGAATGTTTACCGGTAATCCGGTCGACACCACGAGAGCGGTGCGAGAGGAGGAATGATCCCCTCGCACACAGCGTCCTCGCTGTGTTTCTTCAAAGGAACCACGACCATCGGAGTGTTCCGACGGACGGGGTATCAACATATCTGGCGTTGATTTTTGGCACGCTGTTGAGTTCTCAAGGAACGGTCGCTTCCTTCGTACTCACCCTCGCGGGCTTTCCTCCGGGCGCTTCCCTTCGGTGTTTCCGACTCTATCAGACCTTTCCGATCCGATTTCCTCGGTGCTTTCCAGGTTCACGCTCTCGCGCTTTCCTTTCCGGCGGCCCCGACTTTATCAGAGATTCTGAGCCGGATTTCCACTCCCTCCGGGAGTGTCCCTCGGAGCGCGTGAAGCGTCCGGGTTCCCGTCCGGGCGGAGCCGTAAACGTACTGGAGCGGGGCGCCCCGATGCAAATCGAGGCGCCCCGCTGCCGTTCGAGTGTCAGACCTCCACGACGACCGGGAGGATCATCGGCCGGCGCCGGTAGGTGTCCGAGACCCATTTGCCCAGCGTGCGGCGGATGAGCTGCTGCAGCTGGTGGGCGTCCGCGATGCCCTCCTGGGCGGAGCGCTCCAACACTTCCGAGATCTTCGGGATGACCCCGGCGAAGGCGGAGTCCTCGATGCCGGAGCCGCGGGCCTGGATGTACGGTCCGCCGGTGATCTTGCCGGTGGTGGAGTCGACGACCACGAAGACCGAGATGATGCCCTCGTCGCCGAGGATCTTGCGGTCCTTCAGCGCCGGCTCGCCGACGTCGCCGACCGAGAGGCCGTCGACGTAGACGTATCCGGCCTGGACCTTGCCGGAGATCTTGGCCTTGCCCTCGACGAGGTCGACGGTGACGCCGTCCTCGGCGATGACGATGCGGTCGTGCGGCACTCCGGTGAGGGCGCCCAGCTCGGCGTTGGCGCGCAGGTGGCGCCATTCGCCGTGGACCGGCATCAGGTTCCTCGGGCGGCAGATGTTGTAGAAGTACAGCAGCTCGCCGGCCGAGGCGTGGCCCGAGACATGGACCTTGGCGTTGCCCTTGTGGACGACGTTGGCGCCCCAGCGGGTCAGGCCGTTGATGACGCGGTAGACCGCGTTCTCGTTGCCGGGGATCAGCGACGACGCGAGGATCACGGTGTCGCCCTCGACGATGCGGATCTGGTGGTCGCGGTTGGCCATCCGTGAGAGGGCCGCCATGGGCTCGCCCTGCGAGCCGGTGCAGACGAGGACCACTTCGTGGTCGGGCAGGTCGTCGAGCGTCTTGACGTCGACCACGAGACCCGCCGGGACCTTCAGATAGCCCAGGTCCCGGGCGATGCCCATGTTGCGGACCATGGAGCGGCCGACGAAGGCGACCCGGCGGCCGTACTCGTGGGCGGCGTCCAGGATCTGCTGGATGCGGTGGACGTGGCTGGCGAAGCTGGCGACGATGATCCGCTTGCTGGCACCGGCGAAGACCTGGCGCAGGACGTTGGAGATCCCCCGCTCGGGCGGGACGAAGCCCGGCACCTCGGCGTTGGTGGAGTCCGCGAGGAGAAGGTCGATGCCTTCCTCGCTCAGCCGCGCGAACGCGTGCAGGTCGGTCAGGCGGTTGTCCAGCGGCAGCTGGTCCATCTTGAAGTCGCCGGTGTGCACGGCCATGCCGGCCGGGGTGCGGATGGCGACGGCCAGGGCGTCCGGAATGGAGTGGTTGACCGCGACGAACTCGCAGTCGAAGGGGCCGATGTGCTCCCGCTGTCCTTCCGCGACCTCGAGGGTGTACGGACGGATGCGGTGCTCCTGGAGCTTGGCCTCGAGGAGGGCGAGGGTGAGCTTGGAGCCGATCAGCGGAATGTCCGGCTTCTCGCGCAGGAGGTAGGGGACACCGCCGATGTGGTCCTCGTGGCCGTGGGTGAGAACGATGCCCTCGACGTCGTCGAGGCGGTCACGGATGGACGAGAAGTCCGGCAGGATCAGGTCGATTCCGGGCTGCTCCTCCTCGGGGAAGAGCACTCCGCAGTCAACGATCAGCAGGCGGCCGCCGTACTCGAAGACCGTCATGTTGCGGCCGATCTCGCCCAGGCCGCCGAGCGGGGTGACGCGCAGGCCGCCTTCGGCGAGCGGCGGGGGCGGGCCGAGTTCAGGATGCGGATGACTCAAAAGACTCTCCTCACCACACGCGCCACGTACCGGTGGGCACGTGGCGCGCGTGACGTTCGTGCAGAAGCAGTTGTCGTTGTGGGGTGCGGGCACCGGTGCCCCGCGTATTCAGTTGTGAGGTCTTCGGTGGATCTTCGCCGGAGGGGGTGGGGCGAAGTCCCGTTGTCAGAGCTGTACCCCGCCGGCGGCAAGATCGATCTTGAGCTGCTCGGTCTCCTCGGGCGTGAGCTCGACCATGGGGAGTCGCAGCGGCCCGCCGGGCAGGCCCAGGAGGGCGAGCGCGGCCTTGGTGGTCATGACGCCCTGGGTGCGGAACATGCCGGTGTAGACCGGGAGCAGCTTCTGGTGGATCTCGGTGGCCTTCTGGACGTCGCCGGCCGTGTACGCCTCGACGAGGGCGCGCAGGTCCGGGGTGACGACGTGGCCGACGACGGAGACGAAGCCGACGGCACCCACGGAGAGCAGGGGCAGGTTGAGCATGTCGTCGCCGGAGTACCAGGCGAGGCCGGAGCGGGCGATGGCCCAGCCGGCGCGGCCGAGGTCGCCCTTGGCGTCCTTGTTGGCGACGATCCGCGGATGCTCGGCGAGGCGGACGATCGTCTCGGTGTTGATCGGGACGCCGCTGCGGCCGGGGATGTCGTAGAGCATGACGGGCAGGCCGGTCGCGTCGGCGATGGCCTTGAAGTGCCGGTACAGGCCCTCCTGCGGGGGCTTGTTGTAGTACGGCGTGACGGTCAGCAGGCCGTGCGCGCCGGCCTGCTCGGCGGCGCGGGCGAGCTCGATGCTGTGGTGGGTGTCGTTGGTGCCGACGCCGGCCACGATGTGCGCGCGGTCTCCGACCGCTTCCAGGACCGCGCGGACCAGGTCCGTTTTCTCCGCATCGCTGGTGGTGGGGGACTCGCCGGTGGTGCCGTTGACGATCAGGCCGTCGTTGCCTGCGTCCACCAGGTGAGCGGCGAGCCGCTGCGCGCCGTCGAGGTCGAGTGCGCCGTCCGCCGTGAAGGGCGTGACCATGGCGGTGAGGACCCGCCCGAAGGGGGTCTGCGGAGTCGAGGTCGGAGCCATGGGTTACACGCTACTCGTTGCTCAGTGCGGAGACTGCCCTAGGGGCTGCGACCGCTCGTGACAAGGTGGAGCCCGGCACTGCCTGCTCGGGGGTTCAGGCAGTGCCGGGTCCGTTTGATCAGGCTAGATGAACTTCTCCAAAGGCCGCAATACGGACACTTCGCGAGACTGATCCGTACACCTGTACCTGGGCAAACGGGCGGTGGTCGGCTACGGCGCGACCCGGCCGTTGGCGTTGAAGGCGGCGTAGGTCAGCGGCATGAGCTTCGCCCACTCGGCCTCCATCTTCTCGCCGACCATCTCGATCTCCCGCTGCGGGAAGGAGGGCACCTTGGCCAGCTCGTGCTGGGTGCGCAGGCCGAGGAAGTGCATCAGCGAGCGGGCGTTGCAGGTGGCGTACATCGAGGAGTACAGGCCCACGGGGAGCACCGCGCGGGCGACCTCGCGGGCCACGCCGGCGGCGAGCATCTCCTGGTAGGCCTCGTAGGCCTGGCGGTAGGAGTCCTCCATGGCCCGGCCGACCAGCTCCTGCTGGGCCCGCGTGCCCTCGACGAACCGGTACTTGCCCGGCCGCCCCTCCTGCACGAGCTTGCGGGACTCGTCGGGGACGTAGAAGACCGGCTGGAGCTCCCGGTAGCGCCCGCTCTCCTCGTTGTACGACCATCCGACCCGGTGCCTCATGAACTCGCGGAAGACGAAGATCGGGGCACTGATGAAGAACGTCATCGAGTTGTGCTCGAAGGGGCTGCCGTGACGGTCCCGCATCAGGAAGTTGATCAGGCCCTTGGAGCGCTCGGGGTCCTTGCCCAGCTCGTCCAGGGACTGCTCGCCGATGGTCGAGACGCGGGCCGCGAACAGCACGTCGGCGTCCGACGCGGTGTGCTTGACCAGCTCGACGGTGACGTCGCTGCGGAAGCCGGGCTTCAGGTCGTCGGCGGGGGTGTCGGTCACGGCTCGGAGGGTCCCTTCCTTCACGTCTCTGGGGCGGCGCCCACTCTACGGGCCGCCTCTGACATCGGGGCGTTCGGTGCCGGGACGCGACATCTTCGGTGAAGAACTGCGATTTCGGGGGAACCGGGCACCTTTTGGGACACTCGGTCGTCTGTATGGGTGAGACACCCCAGTTCGACCCCCGAAAGGAGCCGTGCCCTCGATGCCGCGTCGGCGCGAGCCCGTCCCGTTCGCCTTTGTCGCCGAAACCGACAGGTTCCGCAGCAATGTCGCTCCCCCGTCCCCCGAGCCCGCGTCCGCCGGCCGAATAGCCGGGCGCTGTCTGCTGGGCCTGACGATCGTCGCCGCGCTGGCGGGCTCCCTGATCCTGGGGATGCCCGCGTTGACGATCAGCCACTCCCCCACCGAGACGCAGCAGTCCCAGGTGTCCCACGGGCGCTGAGCCCTCCCTTGGCACCCCACAGGTGGTGGGCATGAACACGTACGGATAGCCTCACCGCACAGCTCTTGCGTGGATTGAGTGAGGACCAGCCGTGCCCCTGCCCTTCCTGACGGCCGACCGCGCGTTCGACGCAGCGGACGATGTCGCGCTGCCGTTCGACGACCGCGAGCGCTGGCGGCGCCCCTACCGGCCCGGGCCGTGCCGGGTGGGGGCGGCCGCCCTCCTGCTGCTGTTCGCCTCGTTCGTGCTGTTCGCGGGAGTCGTGACCGCGCTCACCGCCACGCTGTCCTCCGCCGGTGTCTGTTTCGGCCTCGCCCTGGCCGTGATCGCCGGCGCGCTGCGGCTGCTGCGGATGGGCGTGTGGGTCAGCCCGCGCGGGCTGCGCCACGTGGGCTTCCTCGTCACCCGTACGACGTCCTGGGCACAGGTGGCGGGGGTACGGACCGTGCAGCAGCCGGTGCGCTGGCTGGGCCTGCCGCGCACGGTGCAGGGGCAGGCGCTGGTGCTCAACCGCAGGGGCCGTGGGTCGCGGGACCTGCCGCCGCTGCTGACCACCCACAACGCCGACTTCCTGGGCCGTCTGGCGGCGTTCGACCGGGCTGCGGACTCGGTGGAGGCCTGGGCGGAGGAGAACAGGAGCCGCTGAGGCCCGGCCCACCGGCATGCACGGGGCGCCCCGGATGTCAGGCGGCCCCGATCGGCCGCTTGCCGTCGTGCAGGGCGATCGCCCGCTGCATCGCCTTGCGGGCGCGCGGGGTGTCGCGGGCGTCGTGGTAGGCGATGGCGAGGCGGAACCAGGTGCGCCAGTCGTCGGGGGCCTCCTCCGTCTCGGCCTTGCGCCGGGCGAAGACCTCGTCGGCCGAGTCACGGTCGACGCGCCCGCTCGGCATGCGCTTCAACTCGTCGACGGGCAGGCCCCCTTCGGCGTCGAGTTCGGCGGCGAGCCGGTTGGCGTCGCGGACGAACCGGGTGTTCTTCCACAGGAACCACAGGCCGATCACCGGCAGGATCAGTACGGCGATCCCGAAGGCGACGGTCACGGGCGTGCCGGACTGGATGAGCAGGACGCCGCGGCTGCCGACCAGGACGAAGTAGAAGACCAGGACGGCGGCCGTGACGAGGTAGGTGATCTTCGCGCGCATGAGGGGCTCGGGCTTCGGTTTCGCTCAGGTGCTCAGTTGAGGTCGAGGAAGTGCTCCAGGCCGAAGGTCAGGCCCGGAGTGGTCACCACGCGGCGCACGCCGAGCAGGATGCCCGGCATGAAGCTGCTGTGGTGGAGCGAGTCGTGGCGGATGGTGAGCGTCTCGCCCTCGCCGCCCAGCAGGACCTCCTGGTGGGCGAGCAGTCCGCGCAGGCGCACGGCGTGGACCGGTACGCCGTCGACGTCGGCGCCGCGGGCGCCGTCCAGGGCGGTGACGGTGGCGTCCGGCGCGGGAGCCGAGCCGGCCTTGGCGCGGGCCTCGGCGATGAGCTGGGCGGTGCGGGTGGCGGTGCCGGAGGGGGCGTCGGCCTTGTTCGGGTGGTGCAGTTCGACGACCTCGACGGACTCGAAGTACGGCGCGGCGATCTGCGCGAACTTCATGGTGAGCACGGCGCCGATGGAGAAGTTCGGGGCGATGAGCACGCCGGTCTCCGGGGACTGGGCGAGCCAGCCCTTCAGCTGCGCGAGGCGCTCGCCGGTCCAGCCGGTGGTGCCGACGACGGCGTGGATGCCGTGCCGTACGCAGAAGTCGAGGTTGCCCATGACCGAGGCGGGGGTGGTCAGTTCGACCACCACCTGGGCGCCGGTCTCGGCGAGGGTTTCCAGCTTGTCGCCCCGGCCGAGGGCGGCGACCAGTTCCATGTCCTCGGCGGCCTCGACCGCCCGTACCGCCTCGGACCCGATCCGGCCCCGGGCACCGAGGACCGCCACGCGCAGCTTGTTCATCTCTTGCTTCCTTACCACCGACAGACGGACAGGGGGGTAGGGCCGATGACCGACCTTAGGCGACCGCGTCGTGCAGGCGCGCGGCCTGCTTGTCCTTGAGCGGGCCGATGACCGACAACGACGGGCGCTGTCCCAGGATGTCCCGGGCGACCTCGCGGACCTCGTCCGGCGTGACCGCTGCCATCCGGGCCAGCATGTCGTCGACGGAGATCTGCTCGCCCCAGCACAGTTCACTCTTGCCGATACGGTTCATCAGCGCACCCGTGTCCTCCAGGCCGAGGACGGTGGAGCCCTGGAGCTGGCCGATGGCGCGGCCGATCTCGTCGTCGGTCAGACCGTTGTCGGCGACGTGGTCGAGTTCGTCGCGGCAGATCCGCAGTACGTCGTGCACCTGACTCGGGCGGCAGCCGGCGTAGACGCCGAACAGGCCGCAGTCGGCGAAGCCGGAGGTGTAGGAGTACACGCTGTAGGCCAGGCCGCGCTTCTCCCGGACCTCCTGGAACAGGCGGGAGGACATGCCGCCGCCCAGGGCGGTGTTCAGCACGCCGAGGGCCCAGCGGCGGTCGTCGGTGCGGGCGAGGCCCGGCATGCCGAGGACGACGTGGGCCTGCTCCGTCCTGCGGTTCTGCAGCTCGACCCGGCCGGCGGTGCGCAGGTCGCGGCGGCCGTCGCGCGGGGCGATGGGGGCGGCCTGGCCGTTCTTGAAGGCTCCGGCCTTCTCGAAGGCGGCGCGGACCTGGCGTACGACCTTGGCGTGGTCGATGTTGCCGGCGCAGGCGACGACCAGGTGGGTGGGGTCGTAGTGCTTCTTGTAGAAGCGGCGGATGCGGTCGGCGGTGAGGGCGTTGACGGTGTCGACGGTACCGAGGACCGGGCGGCCGAGGGGATTGTCGCCGAACATGGTGTGCGCGAACAGGTCGTGCACGCAGTCGCCGGGGTCGTCCTCGGTCATGGCGATCTCTTCGAGGATCGCGCCACGCTCGATGTCGACGTCCTCCTCGAGGATCAGCGAGCCGGTGAGCATGTCGCAGACGACGTCGATGGCGAGCGGCAGGTCGGTGTCGAGCACGCGCGCGTAATAGCACGTGTACTCCTTCGCCGTGAACGCGTTCATCTCGCCGCCGACGGCGTCGATGGCGGCGGAGATGTCCAGCGCGGACCGGCGGGAGGTGCCCTTGAAGAGCAGGTGCTCCAGGTAGTGGGTGGCGCCGTTCAGCGTCGGGGTCTCGTCACGGGAGCCGACGTGCGCCCAGATGCCGAAGGTGGCGGAGCGCACGGAGGGCAGGGTCTCGGTGACGATGCGCAGGCCGCCGGGGAGGGTGGTCTTGCGGACCGTACCGATGCCGTTCTCGCCCTTGATGAGGGTTTGGGTACGGGCGACGGCCCGCACCTCCGGGGAGGTGCGGGCCGTCGCCTTGAAGCCACGGGACGTCACTTGTCGGCGTCGTCCTTCTGCTCTTCGTTGCCGTCGCCTTCCTCGCCCTCGATCACGGGGACGAGGGAGAGCTTGCCGCGGGAGTCGATCTCGGCGATCTCGACCTGGACCTTCTGGCCCACGCCGAGCACGTCCTCGACGTTCTCCACGCGCTTGCCGCCGGCCAGCTTGCGGATCTGCGAGATGTGCAGCAGACCGTCCTTGCCGGGGAGCAGGGAGACGAACGCGCCGAAGGTGGTCGTCTTCACGACCGTACCGAGGTAGCGCTCGCCGACCTCGGGCATCGTCGGGTTGGCGATGCCGTTGATCGTGGCGCGGGCGGCCTCGGCGGACGGGCCGTCGGCGGCGCCGATGTAGATCGTGCCGTCGTCCTCGATGGTGATCTCGGCGCCCGTGTCCTCCTGGATCTGGTTGATCATCTTGCCCTTGGGGCCGATGACCTCGCCGATCTTGTCGACCGGGATCTTCACGGTGATGATCCGCGGCGCGTTCGGGGACATCTCGTCCGGCCTGTCGATCGCTTCCATCATCACGTCGAGGATGTGGAGGCGGGCGTCACGGGCCTGCTTCAGGGCCGCGGCCAGCACGGAGGCCGGGATGCCGTCCAGCTTGGTGTCGAGCTGGAGGGCGGTGACGAACTCCTTGGTACCGGCGACCTTGAAGTCCATGTCGCCGAAGGCGTCCTCGGCGCCGAGGATGTCGGTCAGCGTCACGTAGTGCGTCTCACCGTCGATCTCCTGGGAGATCAGGCCCATCGCGATACCGGCGACCGGGGCCTTCAGCGGCACACCGGCGTTCAGCAGCGACATGGTGGAGGCGCAGACCGAGCCCATCGAGGTCGAACCGTTGGACCCGAGGGCCTCGGAGACCTGACGGATCGCGTAGGGGAACTCCTCGCGTGCGGGCAGCACCGGCACGAGCGCGCGCTCGGCGAGGGCGCCGTGGCCGATCTCGCGGCGCTTGGGGGAGCCGACGCGGCCGGTCTCACCGGTGGAGTACGGCGGGAAGTTGTAGTTGTGCATGTAGCGCTTGCGGGTCACCGGGGAGAGGGTGTCCAGCTGCTGCTCCATGCGGAGCATGTTCAGGGTGGTGACGCCCAGGATCTGGGTCTCGCCACGCTCGAACAGCGCGGAGCCGTGCACCCGCGGGATGGCCTCGACCTCGGCGGCCAGGGTGCGGATGTCGGTGACACCGCGGCCGTCGATGCGCTTCTTCTCCTTGATGACGCGCTCGCGGACCAGGGTCTTGGTCAGGGAGCGGTACGCGGCGGAGATCTCCTTCTCGCGGCCCTCGAACTCGGGCAGCAACTTCTCCGCGGCCAGACCCTTGACGCGGTCCAGCTCCGCCTCGCGCTCCTGCTTGCCGGCGATGGTGAGCGCCTGGGCGAGCTCGGGGCGGACGGCCGCGGTCAGCGCCTCCAGGACGTCGTCCTGGTAGTCGAGGAAGATCGGGAACTCGCCGGTCGGCTTGGCGGCCTTGGCGGCGAGGTCCGACTGGGCGCGGCACAGCACCTTGATGAAGGGCTTCGCGGCCTCGAGACCGGCGGCGACGACATCCTCGGTGGGGGCCTCGGCGCCGTCCTCGACCAGCTTGACGGTCTTCTCGGTGGCCTCGGCCTCGACCATCATGATCGCGACGTCGCCGTCCTCCAGGGCGCGGCCGGCGACCACCATGTCGAAGACGGCGTCCTCGAGTTCGGTGTGCGTCGGGAACGCGACCCACTGGCCGCGGATCAGCGCGACGCGGACGCCGCCGATCGGGCCGGAGAAGGGCAGGCCGGCCAGCTGCGTGGACGCGGACGCGGCGTTGATCGCCACGACGTCGTACAGGTGGTCGGGGTTGAGCGCCATGACGGTGCAGACGACCTGGATCTCGTTGCGCAGGCCCTTCTTGAAGGACGGGCGCAGCGGGCGGTCGATCAGGCGGCAGGTGAGGATCGCGTCCTCGGACGGCCGACCCTCACGGCGGAAGAAGGAACCGGGGATCTTCCCGGCCGCGTACATGCGCTCCTCGACATCCACCGTGAGCGGGAAGAAGTCGAGCTGGTCCTTGGGCTGCTTGGAGGCGGTGGTGGCCGACAGCACCATGGTGTCGTCGTCCAGATACGCCACGGCGGAACCGGCGGCCTGCCTGGCCAGGCGGCCCGTCTCGAAGCGGATGGTACGGGTGCCGAAGGAGCCGTTGTCGATCACGGCTTCGGCGTAGTGGGTCTCGTTCTCCACTAGCGTTTTCTCCTCGTCCTCGTCCCTCTCGCCCGTGTGGCGGGGGACGGTGGCGGAGAAGCGCTCCGTCTGGTGCGGGCCGGTCTTCGATCGAAGCACCCGGGATCTTTCCCCCGGGGGCCACTACCGAGGACCGGCGGCGGCGAGGCGCGCTTCTCCTCGTTCGTCGGGCGTGATGACGCCGTACCCTCCACGGGCAGGCTGTATCACGCCGCGTCATACGTTTTCGCGTTGTGCGTTCTGCTACCACACTACAAAGCGGCAGTGACAGTCCGCACGTTTCCCTACCTACGGCGAAGGGAGCGGCCCCTGTCCTACGGGAACCGCTCCCTTCACGGCGTCTTACTTGGCGCCCGCCGCACCACGGCGGATGCCGAGGCGGTCGACCAGCGCACGGAAGCGCTGGATGTCCTTCTTGGCGAGGTACTGCAGCAGGCGACGGCGCTGACCGACCAGGATCAGCAGACCACGGCGGGAGTGGTGGTCGTGCTTGTGGGTCTTGAGGTGCTCGGTCAGGTCGGAGATCCGACGGGAGAGCATAGCGACCTGGACCTCGGGGGAACCGGTGTCACCCTCCTTGGTACCGAACTCGGCGATGATCTGCTTCTTCGTGGCGGCGTCGAGCGACACGGGTACTCCTCATGGTCTGTGGGTTGCCACCGAGTGCCCCCGGTCTTCTTCTCGGGGGGACTTCCGTTACTCGGGAGGCGGGGATCCGCTGGGCGCGGCCTCCAGGGCCTGCAGGGTCACCTGCGGATGGCGTCCGGGGGTGCGTACACAAACGGCCGCCAGCCAGGATACCAGGCCGGGACGGGCCCCTTTGCCGCGGTCCGGCAAGGGCTCCTGGTGGGGACGGGCCGACCACTAGGGTGAGCGCCGACACCGTATGCACACGTCTGGAAGGGGTCGCCGCGCATGGCGGAGACGGAAGCGGAGATCAAGGCACGCAAGGAGCGGGAGCGCGACGAGCTGTACGCCCTCGACATCTCGGGTGCGGAGTGGCACTGCGCCCCGGGCACGGAGGAGCACGAGGAGCGCGTCGAGATCGCCTACCTTCCCGACGGCGCCGTGGCCATGCGCTCCTCCCTCGACCCGGACACGGTGCTCCGCTACACGGAGGCGGAGTGGCGGGCGTTCGTACTGGGCGCCCGGGACGGGGAGTTCGATCTGGAGCCGGCGCCGCGCGACGGGGGGCCTGTGGAGGAGTGAGGGGCGCGCGGATGTGACAGGGGGCGGCACGCGCGCGTGCCGCCCCCTGTCCGTTCTGTTCGTTCCGGTCCGGCGCGTCCGCAACCGGTGACTCAGCTGGTCATCGCGCGCACCGTCGCGTACACGTCGAACACGGCCAGGGCCAGCGGCACCAGGGTGAGCAGGACGAAGCTTTCCGCGATCTCCAGGAAGCGGCCCCAGAAAGGGGTGACGCCGCGTCGTGGAGTGATCAGGCCGATGGCGGTGACCAGGGCGGCTGCCGCGCCGACGGCGGCCACAAGCCAGACGCTGCGGATGTCGAGGGCGGCGGTGTCGCCCTGCAGTGCGTCGCGCACGTACCCCACGGGCGGGTGCAGTGCGAGGCCGATGCCGAGGAAGGCGAGGGCGGCCAGGCCCGCGGCCAGGGTGGCGGCGACCTGAGTGGTGTAGCGGAACAGACCGGCGCGCATCAGCATCGCCACTCCGGTCGCGAACGCCAGGAGCTGCGCCCAGACGTTGCTGGAGAAGCCGAGGACGATCGACGCACCCACCGAGACGAGGGCGCAGCCGCCGACCAGGCCGACGAGCAGTTCGTGGCCACGGCGGGCCTGCGCCGCGACGCGCTCGGCGTCCACGGGCTCGTGCGCGTTCGGCTCGCCCTCCGAGTAGGCGCCGCGCGAGGGGTTGGGCGCGTCGAAGCCGATGGGCAGCCGCGCGAAGCGCATGGACAGTCCGGGCAGGAAGGCGAGCGCGCCCACGGAGAGCGGGGCGCAGACGGCGGCCGTCTCGATGGGGCTGAGGTTGGTGAGGATCCCGATGAACGTGGTGATCAGCCCGGCTGCGGAAGCGAAGACGAACGCCACGAAGGGCCCGTCACCGCCCGGCGAGACCAGGGTGAGCACGAGGGCGGCGATCAGGACCGCCGCGCAGGCGAGCAGGAACTGGAGCCTTCCGATGCCCTGCCCGTCGGCGAGCGGCAGCAGTCCGGAGCCCGCCACGGCGATGTTCGGCAGTGCGCCCAGGCCCAGGGCGACCGCGGAGCCCCGGTCGTCGTACACCCGCGCGCGTACGCACGCGATGGTGGTCAGGAGCACCCCGGTGACGGCGGCGAGGACGCCCTGAAGGCTGTGCATGTCGTGACGGATCTGCGAGCTCCAGGCCACGAACGCCAGCAGCGCGGGCAGGATGCCGCCCGCGACGAGACCGGCCGCCCGCGTCAGCTCGCCGTTCCACAGCGCCCGGTCGCGGGTGACGGCGGAGGCCACCGCCTCGGAGACGTCGTCGAAGACGGCGGGCGGCAGCGACTCGGCGAACGGGCGCAGCGTGAGCAGCTCGCCGTCGAGGATGCGCTGCACGGCGAATGAGCGGGAGCTGTCGAGGACGGTGCCGTCCCGGCGTACGAGGTGATACCCGACGGGCGCGCCCTCGGCGGGGCTCTGCCGGGCGAGCCGCAGGATCTCCGGGTACAGGTCCGCGACCGGTACGTCGTCGGGCAGTGCCACGTCGATCCGGCTGTCGGGCGCCACGATCGTGACCCTGCAGAAGCCGAACCCGGTGCCCGCCCCGGAAGGGGCTCCGGTGCCGGGTCCGGCGTTCGCCCCGGCTGACACGGAGGCCGTCATGCTCACCTGCTGCTCCCCCTCGTCGGTGGTGGGGCCGGTCGGCACATCGCCGCGCACGCCCGGCCGTGAAAATCATGTGTACGTCCCGGTGGGAGTTCGTGCGGCGCCTTCCTCACTGCCGGGGTCAGCTGCGCCGCCTCATCCGGAAGGTGCAGGAGACACTCGCTTCGAACGTCGCGAATCACCCGATTCCACAGGGCGGTTCGCACCTGCTCACACGTCTCACCCGGCACCCTACCGCCCATCGGTGCCGGTGGTTGTCAGTAGGATCGCGGTTCGCGATCGGCGTCCGCCTGACACGGGGCGGTGGACGGAACTCCTCGGTCGGGCAAGGGAATCGGTGCGCAGTGAGCCATATCGTCGTCAAGCGTCCGCCGCGGGCACTGCCGAAGGACGTGCCCACGGACGAGATCGTGCTGCAACCCCCGCCTGAACTGCCGCGCGGGCAGCAGGAAGGCGCTCTGATGCAGCTCCTGCCCATGCTCGGCATGGGCGGTTCGGTGGTGTTCTTCTTCAACCCGCAGGCCCAGCCCTTCATGAAGATCATGGGCATGGTGATGATCGCCTCCACCATCGCCATGGGCATCTCCATGCTGGTCCGTTACCGCCGCGGCAATCAGGGGCAGTTGGCCGACATCCGCCGCGACTACCTGCGGTACCTGTCGCAGACCCGGCGCACGGCCCTGGACACCGCGCGGGCCCAGCGCGACGCCCAGTACTACCTGCACCCTTCGCCTGAGCAACTCTGGGCGCTGGTCGCCGAGGGCGGCAGGGTGTGGGAGAGGCGCACCGGTGACGAGGATTTCGGGCAGGTGCGCGTGGGTCTCGGCCCGCAGGCCCTGGCCACCCTCCTCGTCCCGCCGGAGACCGCCCCCGTGGATCAGTTGGAGCCCTTGACCGCGGGTGCGATGCAGCGTTTCCTCGCCGCGCACAGCACGCTCGAGGACCTGCCCATGGCGGTCTCGCTGCGCGCCTTCTACCACGTCACGGTCAGCGGCGATCCGACGACCGTACGCGGCACGGCCCGTGCCCTCATCGGCTCCCTCGCCTCGCTGCACTCCCCCGAGGACATGCTCGTCGCCGTCGCCGCCCACCGGGACGCCACACCGGAGTGGGAATGGGCCAAGTGGCTGCCGCACAGCCAGGCTTCGGGCGTCGCGGACGGCGCGGGCAGCCGGCGTCTGATCACGACCGACCCGGCGGAGCTGGAGGACCTGCTCAGCACTCGCCTCCAGGGCCGGCCACGCTTCCACCCAGAAGGACCGCCCGTTCCCGAGCAGCCGCATCTGGTCATCGTGCTCGACGGAGTCTCCCTGTCGCCCACGTCCCTGCTGGCCGCCCCCGAGGGCTTGCAGGGAGTGACGGTCCTGGAAGTCGCGCCCGGTGAGCTCACCTCCGGACGCGGGGACCTCTCCGTCGTGGTCCGTCCGGAGGAACTGCGTCTGGAGTCCGCCCACGGCATGGTCTACGAAGGAACGCCGGACGTCCTGTCGTACGAGGCGGCGGAGGCGCTGGCGCGGCAACTGGCGCCGCTGCGGGTCGCGTCGGGCGGGGACGACGACGAACCGCTGCTCGCCAACCTGGAGTTCACCGATCTGCTGAATCTGGATGACGCGGCCTCCGTCGACCCCAAGCGCACCTGGCGGCCGCGCGCGCAGGCCGAGCGGCTGCGCGTACCGATCGGTGTCGGCGAGGACGGCCGGCCTGTCATGCTCGACCTCAAGGAGGCGGCCCAGGAAGGCATGGGACCGCACGGTCTCTGTGTGGGTGCGACCGGTTCCGGCAAGTCGGAGCTGCTGCGCACCTTGGTCCTCGGCCTGGCCGTGACCCACTCTTCCGAAACGCTCAACTTCGTCCTCGCCGACTTCAAGGGCGGCGCGACGTTCGCGGGCATGGCCCAGATGCCGCACGTCGCGGCCGTCATCACCAACCTCGCCGACGACCTCACGCTCGTCGACCGCATGGGCGACTCGATCCGCGGCGAGCTCAACCGCCGCCAGGAGATGCTCCGCGACGCGGGCAACTACGCCAACATCCACGACTACGAGAAGGCACGCGCGGCCGGCGCACCGCTTCAGCCGATCCCCTCACTCGTCCTGGTGATCGACGAGTTCAGCGAACTGCTGACGGCGAAGCCGGACTTCATCGACATGTTCGTCCAGATCGGCCGCATCGGCCGGTCGCTGGGCGTCCACCTGCTGCTCGCCTCGCAGCGGCTGGAGGAGGGCCGGCTGCGCGGGCTGGAGACCTACCTGTCGTACCGGATCGGTCTGCGCACGTTCTCCGCCGCCGAGTCGCGGGCCGCCCTCGGTGTCCCGGACGCCTACGAGCTGCCGAATGTCCCGGGCTCCGGCTTCCTGAAGTTCGGCACCGACGAAATGGTGCGCTTCAAGGCCGCGTACGTCTCCGGCGTGTACCGCACCAGTTCCCAGCAGGCGGCCGCGCTCGGCGGGCCGCTCCCGGTCGACCGCAGGCCGGTGCTGTTCACGGCGGCCGAGGTCCCGGTGCAGTACGTGCCGGTGCCGCGGCAGCGGGAGGAACCGAAGCGCGACGAGAAGGACGACGCGCTCGCGGACACCGTGCTCGACGTGATCGTGCGCCGGCTGGAGGCCCAGGGCCCGGCCGCGCACCAGGTGTGGCTGCCGCCGCTGGACAGCCCGCCGTCGCTCGACTCGCTGCTGCCCGGGCTCGCCCCGGTGCCCGGCCGCGGCCTGACCCGGCCGGGCCACGAGGGCGCGGGCCGGCTGGTCGTTCCGGTCGGCATCGTCGACAAGCCGTACGAGCAGCGGCGTGATCCCCTGTGGGTCGACTTCGGCGGGGCGGCCGGACACATGCAGATCCTCGGCGGTCCGCAGTCCGGCAAGTCGACGCTGGTGCGCTCCCTGATCGCGTCGTTCGCCCTGACCCACACCCCGCACGAAGTGCAGTTCTACGGGCTGGACTTCGGTGGCGGCGGCATGTCCGCCGTCGCGGGCCTGCCGCACGTGGGCGGCGTGGCCTCGCGACTGGACCCGGAGAAGGTACGGCGCACGACCGCCGAGGTGTACGGCGTGCTGACCCGGCGCGAGGAGTACTTCCGCGCCGCGAACATCTCCTCCATCGCCGAGTTCCGCAGCCGCCGTGCCCGGGGCGACATCTCGGTCGACGACCAGCCGTGGGGCGACGTGTTCCTGGTGATCGACGGCTGGGGCAACTTCCGCTCGGACTACGAGGCCCTGGAGCCGCTGGTGCTCGACATCGCGGCCCGCGGCCTCGGTTACGGCATCCATCTGATCCTCACCGCCTCGCGGTCGATGGAGGTCCGTTCGAACCTGAAGGACCACTTGATGAACCGCCTGGAGCTGCGGCTGGGCGACCCCATGGACTCCGAGTTCGACCGCAAGGTCGCGGCCAACGTGCCGACGGGCGTGCCGGGGCGCGGCCAGACGCCGCAGAAGCAGCACTTCATGGCGGCGGTCCCGCGGATCGACGGCCTGTCCTCCGACACGGACCTGGCGGATGCGACGACGGCCCTGGCGGCCGAGGTGGCGCGTCACTGGGAGCAGCCCGGCGCGCCCGAGGTCCGTCTGCTGCCGCGCCAGTTCTCCGCCGCCCAGCTGCCGCCGGGCGACCGGTTCCCGGACCGGGGCATCGCCTTCGCCCTGGACGAGGACAACCTGGAGCCGGTGTTCGTGGACTTCGACCAGGACCCGTTCTTCCTCGTCTTCGGCGAGAGCGAGTCCGGCAAGTCCAACCTGCTGAAGCTGGTCATCAAGGGGATCACGGAGCGTTACGACGGCGACTCCTGCAAGCTGTTCGTGGTCGACAACCGCCGTTCGCTGCTCGGAGTGACCCCGTCCTCGCACCTGGCGGAGTACATCCCCATGTCGAACCAGATGCAGCATCACATGGACGCGCTGGCCGACCTGATGCAGCGCCGCACGCCGACCTCGGACGTCACGCCCGAGCAACTGCGCGACCGCAGCTGGTGGCGCGGCCCCACGGTGTACGTGATCGTCGACGACTACGACCTGGTCTCCACGTCGAGCGGGAACCCTCTGGCCGGCCTGACGGAGATGCTGCCCTTTGCCCGGGACGTCGGTGTCCGTTTCGTCATCGCCCGCTCCACGGCGGGCGCGAGCCGCGCAGGCTACGAGGCCTTCATGCAGCGCATCAAGGAACTCGGCGCCCAGGGCGTGGTCCTCGCGGGCGACCCTGGTGAGGGAGACCTGCTCGGCGGCGTACGACCGCGTCCGATGCCTGCGGGCCGGGGCGTGTTCGTGTCACGGCGGCAGGGGCGGCCTTTGGTGCAGGTGGGGCTGGTGGACGACTGAGACGTGACCGGCCGGGACTCCGGCGCCTTGCCGGCGGCCGTGCCCGGCTCGCAGGCAAGGCGCCGTCCGTCGTGCATCCGGTGCGTTCGTGTCGCTGTCTCTGTGACGGTGACGTGAAACGACAGCGGGGTGGACGCCTCCCGTGCGCGCCCACCCCGGGGTACCTGCGAGCCGTCGTTCCTAGAGGAAGTAGCTGGCGGCCTGCTTGTCGCCCTCCCTGTAGTCACCGCCGGCCGTGCGCACGACGTTGCTGATGCCGGTCAGAGCGGTGTGGATGTCGTTGGCGTCCTTGTCCCACCTCCGCAGCTTCTCGTCGAAGCCGCTCTGGGCGTCGCCCTCCCAGTACTGCAGGCTCTTCACGACCATCTGCTTGAGCTCGTCCAGATCCTGCCCGAGCGTCTTCGCCTCGTTGCTGATCGTGGTCGCCGCCATCTCGAGCGCGCTGTAAGTAACGCTCATTCCTTCGGCGTTGTTGACCATGTCTGTC
The DNA here is from genome assembly GCF_054366325.1 of Streptomyces sp. JNUCC 63. Taxonomy (NCBI): domain Bacteria; kingdom Bacillati; phylum Actinomycetota; class Actinomycetes; order Kitasatosporales; family Streptomycetaceae; genus Streptomyces; species Streptomyces sp. JNUCC 63. The sequence continues at coordinate 2,177,612 of NZ_CM135963.1, forward strand.
TGCCTCGTCTCGCTCGTATGTGTCTGATGGGTGCCGGCTGCCCGGCCGATTCCCTGGAGCCGCCCGTCTCAGTACGAGCTGAAGGGGGAGGTCGCGGGGGCGCCGTCGCGGACGTCGATCTTGTTCACCGACGCGCGCACGGCGTCTTCCTTGGAGTCCTTGATGTTGCGCGTCTTCGTCATCGACTCGATGACCTCGGTGAGAGTCCGGCCGATGCCCACCAGGGACTCGTTGATCTCGCGCTGCTTACTGTCGAACGCGGACCGGCCGATGCCCTGCCACTGCCCCTCGAGGCCGTCGATGACCTGCTGCAGCCCGTGTACACGCTTCCGGATGCCCTCGAACTTCGTGAACATGTCGTTCTGCAGCTTGACTACTGGGTCGTCTACGAGTTTCTGCTTGTCAGCCATGACCTGCAGGCCCTTCCTCTGTCTGTTGTCCGGTCCAACTGTGTCGGCTCACCAGCCGGGTGGCGGTGAGCACGCGTGCGATGCCTTCCGGCACGGTCTCTGTCGAGCCCTGTCCGACGGGCTTGCGAAGCCCGCGGCTCGGGCTGGTCGGCGTCCTCATCCGGCGCGGCGCGCCCGCATGACGGCGAAGCCTCCGCCGCCGATCACGACGGCTGCCGCGGCGGCGCCCAGCGCGATCCAGAGTGTGTTCTTGTCGTTCGGCGACTCCGCGCCTGATCCTGCCGCCGAGGTCTCGCCGCCTGAAGTGTTCTTGGCGGGTTGTGACGAGGCTGATGCAGGGGTGGACGGCTTGCTCTCCTGTGCAGCCTTTTCGCCGTCCTCCGCCACGAGGGGGTTGACGTTCGCGGGACCGGCGTCGTAGTTGGCGTTTTCCAGGACCTTGCGGGGGCGGACAGCCCCGTAGCCTGCGTACTTGCTGGGATTGTCCTTCGGCCACGTACGGCCTGCCGTGTCGATGAGGGACCGCAGGACCTGGTGCGCTGTCCAGTCGGGGTGCGCCGACCAAACCAGTGCCGCCGAGGCGGTCATGAGTGCGGAGGCCGCTGTACTACGGCCTCCATCCTTGCAGTACTGCCGGAACGTCGCATCGCACCACCGCGGCAGGTCGGCTCCGGGAGCAGCCAGGTCGACGTAATTGCCGTACTGAGAGGTCGAAGAGACCTTCCAGGTGTTGTCGCTGGCGGCCACGCCGACCACATGCGGATAAGCGGCGGGGTACTGGGGCTTGTTGCCTTCCTTCGCGTTGTCCCCAGTGCCCGCGATCATCAGGACACCCTTCTTGACCGCGTAGTCGAACGCTGCGTCGCCGACGATCTGGGTGCCGATCACGTACTGATTGCCGATGGTGAAGTCGATGATGTTCGCGCCACTGTCAACGGCGGCCTTCACAGCGGTGGCCAACGGGTAATTGGGGTCCGGGAGTTCGTCATGCCTGATGGCCGGAACACGGATTGGAATGATCTTCGCGCCGGGAGCGAGGCCCTTCAGCCCACCGCCCTTGCCCGTACCCGCGATGAGCTCAGCGGCCGTGGTGCCCTGGCCTGTCGTGTCATTCGTGTCGGTCACGCTGCCCTTGGCGAGTCCGTCCTTGACCAGGGCATCGACTCCTTGGAGGACCTGTCCGCGCAGCGAGGGCGTGTCGGGGTTCACCCCCGTACCGATGACCGCGACCTTGACGCCCTCTCCCGTACTGGCCTTCCACATCTTCTCGGCCTGCATCGGCCCCAAGTACCACTGCTGTGACTGGACGTCGTACGCAGCTGCACTCGGGGCGAATCCCAGACCCGCAGCGGTCAGGGCTCCGACGACCGCGCCGACAGCACACGCGCGCCGCCCGTAACGTGTCCTGAGGAGCGCGGCCCGCTCGACTCGTCGGCTGGTCCCTGACTTCATGGGTTGTGTCCTCGCTCGCGCTCAGTTGACGACCGGCGGCACATCGCGCCGCGGTTTGATGGGCAGATGCGTCTCTTCGTCCTCGACCAGGTAGTCGGGACGCTTCGACCGCTCGGTGCCGCGCCGATCTCCGGGCTTTCCCTGGTTGCCGGGTCCGCGAACCAGGCCGACGCCTCCTCGTGTCATGCCGTTCCGCTCGGCACGGACGGCGGAATTGCGTGCGGCCGGCCTGCCCGTGACGGCCTCGGGCCCTGCCACGCCGCCGCGGGAGTTGGCCGTGCTCGCAGTGGGCCGCCCCGTCGGCTCAGGTACGCCGAAGGCACCACGCTGTCCCGGCCGACCCGCAACAGTCCGCGAGTTGGCCGCTCCCTCGGCCCCGACGACCGTGCCTCGAGGAATCCTCGCTCCGCCTTTCGCCGGCGTCCCGGCAGCAGACGTGGGTCGGCCCCCCACCACGCCGTTCGCGCGTCCTGCACCAGTGGTCGGGCCGATGTCGGCTCGTGGCGCCGCCGGGCCGCCGACCCGCGGGGTCCCACCAGTGACGCCTCCGCCCGGCCAGGACGGTTTTCCCCCGGACGTGGGACCCTTGGCGATCGGCTGGCCGGTCGATACGGCACGGCCCGTCTGGTTCATGGGCCCTCGGCCCTGCGCGGACGCGGGCGTCCTGATTCCCCCGGCTCCGCCTACGCCCTTACCCGGCATGCCGTTGGGAAGGGGGGTCCCGTAGCCGGAGCCGAAGGTACTGACCGGGCCTCCGCCAGAGGTGCCCGTGACGGGCAGGGTGCGGTCGGTCACAGGTGTGGTCGAGGGCGGGGGCAGCGTGCCGACGCTGTCGATGTTCGTCCTCGTATTCGTTCCGACGGGCACATCGGGGTGCGATGTGCTCCCCGGGACATGCGGGGTGGGTGCCGTGGTGTCGACCGGGCCGTGTCCAACGGCGTGGTCGACCGGAGCGCTCGGGGCGTGGTGGCCCGGCACCACATGCGGTCCGGTACCCGTGGCCACGCCCGGTGCCGAGTGCCCGGAAGGGTGGGAGGCCGCCGGCGTGGGCGGAGGAATCCCGACATCGGGCATGTCCTTGAACTCGGGAGCTTTGCTCTGCCAGTCCTTCAGCTGCTCCGTCGACACCGAGTAGTACGACGACAACCTGTTCATCTGGTTGATCGCCTCTTGGCGGTGCTTCTCCGCCTGGACGGCCGCCGTGTAGGCGTCGTTACTGCCGACCTGTTCAGCCTTGGGAAAGTCCCCGGGCGACTGCCGGTCCGTGCGCCGGTCGCGCGGAGGCATGGCTTTGCGTACGGACGCCAGGCCCACGGCAGCGGCCGTGACCTGATCGCCTGCCCCGCCGGCGAAGTCGCTCAGCGCGTGCGTGTTCATGACGAGCGAACGGCCCCACGTGCGGAAGGCGTCGCCGGATTCTCCGACCCAGTGGACGTTCTCGATGTGGCCGCTGAGTTCCGTTGCGGCAGCCTTGATGGCGTCACGCGCTTCCCACAGGGCCTTGCCGGAGGACTCCAGGTCCTCCGGCTTCGTCTGCTCCACCAGGTCGAGCATCTGGTTGAGGTCGTAGTTCTCGAAGCTCGTACGGCCGTGCATGGCCTTCCCGTACGGGGTGGCCTCGACCGCCGAACGCATAGGGCTGACCAAGAGGTCGCTGAAGAGACCACTGCCCCGAGGCCGTTCCTCAAGGCCACGGGCGAAGTCCGTGAACGAGTTCTGCTGAGAAATGCGGTCCAGGTCTGCCTTGTGCTGGTTGTCGGCCATCGTCATGCCTTCAAGTTGGTGCCGTCGCCGTCGCGCTCGCCGCTCTTCGTGGGCTGAAGCGCCCTGATCTCCGCCTGAATCTCCCAGAAACGCCGACGCTGCTCCTCTTCGAGGTTGCCGAAGCCCCGATGCGCGCCCTGAACCGCGATGCCGATCGCCTCGATCTGCAGATGCAGGGTCTTGGAGAGGCTGGTGAGCTTGTCATGGACGGCGTGGTACTGCTCGTACAAGGCGTGCGCCTCGGAGAAGACGCCACCACCGCTGCTCAACGACGCACGGTTGATGATCTGCGCGCTCACCCGCTTCGGGTTGCCGGCCGACGACTCCAGGTCACGCAGAACCGCGTCCACTCGCTTCATGAACGTGGTCAGTGCCTCACCGCCGGCCTCCAGGTTCGCCGCCCTGGCAGCCGACACGCCCCCCACCATGTCCGCCGGTAGCACGGCGCACCTCCCCGTTTCCCCGTATACGCATCGGCCGAGGCCGACCGGTCGCTCTCCGTACGATCGCAAAGCAGGCCGCGCCTCACAACGCGTGCGCCACTCTAGTCAACCGGCACATCGCGACCAACCGTGATTTGCGTCAACTCACTTTCAACGCCCCAAGAGACGCAGTGGTTTGAGTAGTTTTGCCGACGCGCTGTGAAGCGTCCCACACCTCGTCAGATCGCGGGAGTGTGCCACTGCCCATACTCAACGCATGTGCAACAAACGGGTGGAGACACCGCTGCAGTCGTCACCGAGCTTGTGCACGTAAGGATGACGCTCGGGCGGCAACGTGCCTGTCACCTCCCACCGTTGGGTGACCCGGATGCTCGGGAGTGACGACTCCCCCGTCCTTGGAACCTTCACGTCCGACATTGATCGCAGACGGGATTCGGCCCGAGTACGCGGTCCGCCTCGACGCGAGCCACCCCGGCCGCCATCGCCGCCGGGACGAAGCTGATGACGGTGATCGTCGTCATGCCTCGCCGTCCAGCCGCCCGCGTCGCCGCCGCGCGTCCCGCACCGCCACAGCCGTTCCGCTCAGGCCCGCCGCGAGGACCAGGCCGCCGACCGTCACGTATGTGCCCAGGCGCTGGTCGCGTTCGTCGGGGGTCTCGCCGAAGTGCAGGGGGGTTACCGAGGGGGCCTCGGCGCTGATGACGCCTTCCCGGGCCTCGGGGGACTCCACGGGGCGGGCGGGGTCCACGTCCGTCAGGGCCCTGACCGGGTCGACCACGCCCCAGCCGACCAGGCGGTCGTGACCGGCGACCGAGCGTTCCGCGGTCTGTTCGATCTGGGCGACGATCTGCCGGGCCGTCCACTGGGGATACTTGGCCTTCAACAGGGCCGCCACCCCGGCGACGTACGGGGCGGAGAAGCTGGTGCCGTTGCCGGAGCAGTGGCCGCCGCCGGGGACCGTGGAGATCATGTCGACACCGGGGGCCGCGACCCCGACGAACCCGCCCGACTGGGAGAAGGAGGCGCGTTCGTTGTTGCGGTCGGAGGACGCCACCGCGAGGACGCCCTCGAACGACGCCGGGTAGGTGACCTTGACGTTGCCGCCCAGGCCGTCGTTGCCGGCGGAGGCCACCACCACGACCCCCTGGCCGAGGGCGTAGTCGACGGCCTGCTTCAGGCGGAGGTCGGGCTCGACGGCGTTGGCCGTGTCCTGGGAGATGTTGATGACGCCGGCACCCGCGCCCACCGCGTCGCGGATCGCCTGGGCGAGCGTGGCGGCCGTTCCGTCGCCCTCCGCGTTGTTCTGTTTCATCGGGATGATCACGGCGTCCGGTGCCAGGCCCACGAAGCCCGTGTTCCTGGCGGGGCGGGCCGCGATGATCCCGGCCACGCGTGTGCCATGGCCGACGGTGTCGGTGGTTCCCCGGTTGTCGCCGCGGTCGATCTTCTCGCCCTTGGCGTTCTTGGCGGGGAGGTAGTTCCTGCCCTTGGACGCGTCGACGGCGGACTTCAGTTGCGGGTTCTTGACGTCGACTCCCGTGTCGATCACGGCGACTTGGACACCCTTGCCCGTGGACTGCGCCCACAATTCGTCCAGGTTGACCCTCTGCAGCGCCCAAGGGCGGCCCTGGTACGGCTTCGACGGGAACGTGCACTGGCTGTCGTCGGCCCAGGCGACAGCGGTCGGCAGGGCAAGTACGTGGGTCGTCGCCGTGAGCGCGATGGCCGCGGTCAGGGCCGCCGTTCGGGTCGCGGTCCCCGTACGGTTCCGGCGACCGGAGGTGATTGCCTTCAGCATGACGTCTCCTCCGCGGCTACGAGCCCTGCGGCTGCCGCGCCGCGGCCTCCGACAGGCGCGGGCCGGTCGGCAGGAACGTCGACCACTCCGCGGGGACGGGGGTCGGCTTGACCCGTTCGTAGCCGAGCCGGGTCTGGGCGATCTTCGCCTCGTTGAGCGCGGCCTTGCGCTGCTGGGCGGAGGTGCCGATGCCCTTGTCGTCGGTGGCGCTGTCGCTGTTGGACTGCAGGGCGTAGCGCAGGCCCGTGTCGGTCACCAGGAAGACGCCGCCCGCCTGTGTCTCCGTGCCCTGGAACTGGCGGAAGAGCAGGCCCGAGCCGGGGGTGACGTACGCGCTGGAGGAGCCGGTGGGCAGTTGCGCGGGGAAGTCGGTGCTCACCCATGTGGACAGAGTCGTCCTGCCCTGGTCGTCGACGGAGCGCAGGACCGCGCAGACGGTGTTGCGGCCGGAAGTCGTGCGGCCCCCGTCGTTCACTGTTCTCGGTTTGTACGTCGGCCAGTTCTTGTCCCCGGCGAACGCCGTGCTGTCGGTCACCGCGCCGGGGCTGACCTGCTGGGCCTCGCCCGCCTGGCCGACGGCGACCAGGTCACGGCTGTTGAGCAGCAGCGTGGCGGTGAACTCGGAGACGCGGGCCACGCGGCCGGGCAGCACCACGTAGTACTGCATCCGCTGACCGTCGTACGCCTTGATGACCATGCCGACCTTGTCGTACCGGTCGTACTGCTGCAACCCACTGAACGCACCCGCTGTCGCGCCCGGCGGGCCGTCAATCTTCGGGATCGCGATCGGGTCACCCTTGTGAAGGGTCGCGAGCCATTCCTGGGAGACGCGCTGCGGGACACGGCCCTGGGTGTCGAGGGCCTTGAGCAGTTCCTTGTCGGTCGGGTCGGGCAGTTGGTACGCGGAACCGCCCGCGTCGACGACGTACTGGGTCTTCCCGTCGGGCCCGACGACGTACATCAGGTCACCGCCCGAGAGCTTCCCGCTCCCCTCCGTCCTGGACCACTCCTTCTCGGCGAAGACGAACGCCGCCTTCTGGATGGCCCGGCCGCCGTCGCCGGGGCGCTCGCAGACCATCCAGCGCTTGGGTGACTCGGCCTCGCCGGATGTGGGCAGCCGGTCAGGCGCGTAAGGGATGCCGATCGTGGTGCCGTGCGGGGGCTTGCCGCTGTCGAGGACCTTCTCATCGACGGTGATGACGCTGTCCTTGCCCGGATCCAGCAGGAGCTTTGCGGAGGCCATGTTCAGGACCGGGTGCAGCTGGGTCCGTCTGCCCGTCTTCAGCACCACGTAGCGCGTGGTCGACTGGCTGGCGACGATGACGTGTTCCTCGGGCTTGTCCCAGCCCTTGGGCGCCGTCGGGCTGAACAGGCCGATGCCTCCGAACACCGCGAGGACCACCACGCCGACGACGACACCGGGCACTACCGCGCCCAGCGGCTTGGGGGCGCCTTCCTCCGAACCCGACGGCGAGGGCCGGAGGAAGGACGCGAGCATGCGGCGCTTCGCGAAGGTGTAGGCGTTGAGTTCGTCCCGCCGTGATGCCATCTGTTTCCGCTCTCTCCCCGTGCGGAGTCGTGAAGGACTCGTGGGGGCTCGGTGCGCGCACCGGCCCCGGTTCCTCGACTGCCCTCTGGTGCCTCAACTGTCAGCACCGGCACCTACTATGCCTGTTGCGTGGCACTGGCCGCGGCATGGGTAGGGTGCTGAGGCCGTGAGGCGGCCGTGCACGAGTGCTTTCAGGAGAGTTCGGGGGGTTTGGAGTAGTGGCTTCCACAGCACGAACCCGATCGCGATCGCAATCGCGGGCGCGATCCGATGACGTCGGGCAGTCGAGTGCCCGCGATTCCCGCTCCGCCGACCCGTCCGATGCGCCGGCCCGTGGCTCCTTCACCCCTCGACCGAGGTCTCGTTCGGGAGGCGGGGGCTCGTTCGCGCTGCAGCGGCTCGTACTGCTGGAGTTGGCCGTCGCGCTGCTGTTCTGCGGATGGCTGGTGGGGCCGTTCGCGCTCGTGCCCGCGAGCGTCGTCGCCGCCGCCCTCCTGGCACTGGCCTTCGTACGCCGCCGCGGACGCACCTTGACGGAGTGGCTGGGTACCCTGCTCGCGCTGCGGGCTCGCAAGCGGCGGGCCGCGAACACTCCGGTGCCGCCGGGCGTCGAGTCCGGCTTCGCCCCCGCCGTCGAGTGCGAGCCGACCCTGCGTACCTGCTCCTACGGCGGCCGGGACCGACGCCCCGTCGGGATGGTCGGGGACGGGACCTTCCTCAGTGCCGTCGTGCAGGTGGAGGCCGATGTCACGGCGTTGCGGGCCGAGCGGGGGCGGCAGCCGCTGCCGGTCGGGCTGGTTCGGGACGCGCTGGAAGTGGACGGGATACGGCTGGAGTCGGCGCAGATCGTGCTGCACACGCAGCCCGCGCCGGCGCTGCACCTGCCGCAGCACTCGGTGGCCGTGACCAACTACGCGCCGCTGCAGGAGCAGACCGGTGCGCCGGCGGTGCGCATCACGTGGATCGCGCTGAAGCTCGACCCGGAGCTGTGCCGGGAGGCGGTGGAAGCGCGGGGCGGGGGGCTCGTGGGGACGCAGAAGTGCCTTGCGCGGGTTGCCGATCACCTTGCCAGCCGGCTGACGGGGGCCGGGTTCCGTACGACCCTGCTCAACGAGGAGGAGCTGACCGCCGCCATCGCCACGTCCGCGTGTGCCAACCCGCTGGTGACCGCGGAGGCCGGACGGAGCGAGACGCGGGAGCGGCGGACGGAGGAGTCCGGCCGCAGCTGGCGCTGCGACAACCGCCGCCACACCACCTACTGGGTTCGGCGCTGGCCCCAACTGGGCGGCCGCGGCCCGTCCCTGCCGCAGTTCGTGGCGCTGCTCACCAGCGTGCCGGCGCTCGCCACGACGTTCAGTCTCACGCTCTCGCGCGCGGAGCGGCAGGAGACGGCGCTGTGCGGACACGTACGGGTCACCGGGCGCGGTGACGACGAACTGGTGGCCGCACGGCGTGCGTTGGAGGACGTCGCGCGGCAGGCGGGCGCGGGACTCGCTCGTCTGGACCGGGAGCAGGTGCCCGGCATGCTCGCCACACTGCCCCTCGGAGGTGCCCGGTGACCGCCATGACCACGCGGCCGGCCGACCCTTCGGGTGTTGTTCCGCCCTCTGTCGCCGAGCGGATGCGGGGGCGGCTGCGCAGCGGCCTCGGGCTGATCGGTCCGCGGCACGGACGCCACGCGCTCTCCGCGGAGCAGGTGGACGCGCTCGCGCTGCCCATCGGGGACGACGGCGTCGTCATCGGCGTGGACGCCGAGGGGCGGCCCGCCGTCCTGGGGCTCAACCGGCCCACGCCGTACGACGTCGTGCTCATCGGCGGCCTGTGGACGGCGCAGGTCCTGGCCCTGCGCGCGGCGGCCACCGGGGCGCGTGTCGCCGTGGAGACGGGCCGGCCCCAGTCCTGGGTGCAGATGGTGCACGCCATGGGCGGCGGTCAGAACGGCCTGGCCGTGTACGAGGTGGGCCGGGTGCCCCCGCAGGGCTCGTCGGCCGGCACTCCCGTGCTGGTGGTGCGGGACTGCGGCATGCGGCCGCCGCGTGGCCGGGTCGTGTCGGGTCCTTGGCAGTCGGTGCTGACCCTGCTGCCGTACCTGAGTCCGGTGGCCCCTCGGCTGATACGGCAGGCACGGCTCGTCGGCGTCCAGCGGATCTCGCCGGACGAGGCGGCCGACCTCAGTCGCACCATGGTGTTGCCGCGGGCGGACGTGGAGTCCCTGCCGACGCTCGCCGACGGTGTCACGCTGTGGTGCGCCGACCGGGACCGGCAGTACGTGATGACCCAACCCACCGATGCCGAGATCGGGTTGCTGGGCAATCCGCGGCGGATGGACTGAACTTTCCCTTCTCGTCCTTTTCGTTCGGGCCTGGTGTGACGTGGTGGCGGCCGGCCACGTCATGTACCGGGCGGGCGTGACCTGGTGGGCGCGTGTTGGGGGGTGGACGGGCCTGCCGAGGTGTGGCCCGTGGTGATTAGGCTGGGAGCGGGCGCGACGTCAGTACCCGTGGACCAGGCGTCGACGGCCCAGGGGAGGGCCGGTGGATCGGACTGCCTCGCACGACTACGGACGACTCGGAACGACACGACATGGTCGCCCCGGCGGCATGAGGGTGCTCGACCACACCAGGAGGAACTGTGAACAGCGATCGGGACGGGATCCGCGGGGGCTGGGCCACACCCGACGATGACCAGCCCGACGTGGAGTCGGCCACCGAGACGACCGGCGAGTTCACCATCGACTACGCGCCGCCCGCCTGGTACACGCAGAACGCGTCGAGTGGTCCGGGGTCCGGGGTCGGGGAGGCGAAGGCGGAGGAGTCCTCCGGTTCGCCGGCTTCGCCGGGGGCTCCTGCCGCTCCTGTGGGGTCCGCTGTTCCGAGTGGGCCGGTGCCCGGGGTGGCTCCGCCTCCGCCGGCTCCCGCGCCGGGAGCGCCCTTCGCTCCGCCGGCGGCGCCGTACGCACCGCCTCCGGCGTTCCAGCCGGGCGGTGCCTACGCGCCGCCCGCGCCGCCGGAGGGGAACCCGGTGGCCGTGCCGGACCTTCCGGCGGGCAGTGGGTTCGAGCCGCAGGAGCCGGGTGCGGGTTCCGGGGCCGGTGACCTCGAAAGCGGTGCCACCATGCGGATCTCCGCCGGTGCCCTGAAGCGGGAGATCACGGAACGGGCCGGCGCGCGGGGTGACGCACCCGAGCCCGAGGTCCAGGAGGACGAGGCCGTCGCGCCGGCGGAGGGAGAGGACCAGGCCGCGGAGGACGCGGGGTCGGACGAGCCTGGCCCGGAGGGCGAGGCCGAGTCTGCCGACCCCGCCGACGAGGCAGAGGCGGCGGAGACCGTCGCCGAGGTGCCCGGTGACTCCGAGTCCGCCGAGGGCGAGCCGGGTGAGGCCGGGAGCTCCCCGGCTGCGGACACGGATGCGACGGATGCGTCGGAACCCACGGGCGCCGAGGCGGCGGAGACCGGCGACGCGGACGCCGCTTCGGCCGACGCCGAGTCCGCGGGCGGCGGGGCCGAGGAATCCGCTGCCGCGGTCGCTCAGCCTGTCGCGGCCGAGCCCCGGGACGCCGCCGCGCCGCAGGACGCCGTCCCGCAGGGCGCGCCTGCCTCCTGGGCTCCCCCGCCGGTCCCGCAGGGGCCGGTGCCGCCGCTGCCGCCGTCGTACCAGCCCGCCGCGCCCGCTCCGGCGGCCCAGTGGCCCAGCCAGCCGCAGCCCCACCCGGCCGCGCCGACGCAGCCGACGGCTCCGCAGGGGCCGCCCTCCGAACCGGTCCAACAGCCGCCTCTCCAGCCGCAGTCGGCCCCCGCTGCATGGGACCCGACAGCCGCCCCCGCGGCTCCCCAGCCGGGGTACGGCTTCCCGCAGCCCGGCACGCCGGGCGCACCACAGCCGCCCGCCCAGCCACCCATGAGCACCCCTGCGACACCGGCCAACCCCCAGCCGGGGTACGGCTTCCCGCACCCCGGCACGCCGGGCGCACCACAGCCGCCCGCCCAGCCACCCATGAGCACCCCTGCGACACCGGCCAACCCCCAGCCCGGATACGGCTTCCCGCACCCCGGCACGCCGGGCGCACCACAGCCGCCCGCCCAGCCACCCATGAGCACCCCTGCGACACCGGCCAACCCCCAGCCCGGATACGGCTTCCCGCACCCCGGCACGCCGGGCGCACCACAGCCGCCCGCCCAGCCACCCATGAGCACCCCTGCGACACCGGCCAACCCCCAGCCCGGATACGGCTTCCCACAGCCCGGCACGCCGGGCGCACCACAGCCGCCCGCCCAGCCACCCATGAACACCCCTGCGACACCGGCCAACCCCCAGCCCGGATACGGCTTCCCACAGCCCAGCGCCCCGGAAGCGCCGTCCGCGCCGTCGGCTCAGCCGCCGGCGCAACCTCCTGTCCAGGGTCCGCCGGCCGCGGGTCAGCCGAACGGCTACGGCTTCCCCCAGTCCCAAGGCACCCCCAACCCGCCCGCCCCGCCCAGCGGTTACGGCTTCCCGCAGCCGCCCCAGCAGCCCGGCCCGGCTCAGGCTCAGCAGCCCGTCGATCCTCGGCTCGGGGCCAGTTGGCCGCAGCCGGTGCAGCACGATCAGCGGCAGCCGACCAATCCGGGGGCCGCGCCGCTCGGTTACACGGCGGCCGTGGAGCTGTCCTCCGACCGGCTGCTCAACAACAAGAAGCAGAAGGCCCGTAGCGGCCGTCCGACCGGTCCCGGGCCCCGGTTCAGGATCGGTGGAAAGAAGGAGGAGGCCGAGCGGCAGCGGAAGCTGGAGTTGATCCGTACGCCGGTGCTGTCCTGCTACCGGATCGCCGTGATCAGCCTCAAGGGCGGTGTCGGCAAGACGACCACCACCACCGCGCTCGGCTCCACGCTCGCCACCGAGCGGCAGGACAAGATCCTCGCCATCGACGCCAACCCGGACGCCGGTACGCTCGGCCGCCGGGTGCGCCGGGAGACCGGGGCCACCATCCGTGACCTCGTCCAGGCGATCCCGTACCTCAACTCCTACATGGACATCCGGCGGTTCACGTCCCAGGCGTCCTCCGGGCTGGAGATCATCGCCAACGACGTCGACCCGGCCGTGTCCACGACGTTCAACGACGAGGACTACCGCCGCGCGATCGGCGTGCTGGGCAAGCAGTACCCGATCATCCTCACCGACTCCGGCACGGGTCTGCTCTACAGCGCCATGCGCGGTGTGCTCGACCTCGCCGATCAGCTCATCATCATCTCCACGCCGTCCGTGGACGGTGCGAGCAGCGCCAGTACGACGCTGGACTGGCTGTCCGCGCATGGATACGCCGACCTGGTCGCGCGCTCCCTCACCGTGATCTCCGGTGTGCGCGAGACCGGCAAGATGATCAAAGTGGAGGACATAGTCTCCCACTTCGAGACCCGTTGCCGCGGGGTCGTCGTGGTGCCCTTCGACGAGCATCTGGCCGCCGGTGCCGAGGTCGACCTGGACATGATGCGGCCGAAGGTGCGGGAGGCGTACTTCAACCTCGCGGCGATGGTCGCCGAGGACTTCGTACGGCACCAGCAGTCGCACGGGCTGTGGACGTCCGACGGCAACCCGCCGCCGGTCGCGGCCCCACCGCTGCCGGGTCAGCCGCTTCCGGGACAGCCCTATCCGGGACAGCCCTACCAGGCGCAGCCGGGACAGCCGGTTCCGGGACAGCACTACCAGGCGCAGCCGGGACAGCCGGTTCCGGGACAGCCCGTCCCGGGACAGTTCGCTCCCCAGCAGCCCGGGCAGCCTGTCCCTGGTCAGCCGTACCCCGCCCAGCCGGACCAGCCCGGGCAGCCCTACCCTCCGCACCAGTACCCGCAGCACCCGCAGGGCCAGACCCCGCCCCCTCCCCCACCCCAGCAGTAACCCGTCGCATCCCCTCCGGGCCCGCGCCGTTCGCCGACGGCGCGGGCCTTCGCGCGTTCGCAGTCAGAACCGGTCGGATTCCACCGCCACGCTCTCACCTGCAAGGCGTCAGTGGTCTCCACCAATGGGAGCAACAGAGCGACACACTTGTTGTTTCCGCAGGCCACATGGGGTTTGACATACCGTTGACGCGCGCAGACTGCCGCTGATAGACACTCACTTCATTCCGCCGGCGTCACCCGATCAAGCCCGTTCAAGCCCGCCACGCAGGAGGCGCAAACCGCCTCCTGCGTGCGATGACGCGAGGTCACCGAGCCATGAAGACACATGATCAGCACGGCAGAGGACGTACCGGCCCCCGTCTGAAGGGAATCCGGCTCCTCACCGCGGGCGCGGCCGCCCTCGTCCTCACGGCCGGGCTCGCGACCCCGTTCGCCCCGGCCGCGCCGCAGGCCCGTGCCGCGGAGAGCGCGCAGGGCAAGGAGGGCAAGAAGGTCCTCACCGTCGCCGTCGCGCAGAGTGTCGACTCACTCAGCCCGTTCCTGGCGGGACGGCTGCTCAGCACGAGCGTCCACCGCCTGATGTACGAGTACCTGACCAACTACGACCCCAAGGACGCCCACGTCGTCCCCGCCCTGGCCACCAAGTGGGAGTCGTCGCCGGACAAGCTGACCTGGACGTACACGATCCGCTCCGACTCCAAGTGGTCGGACGGACGGCAGGCCACCGCCGAGGACGCGGCGTGGACGCTCAACAAGATGATGACCGACGAGGGCGCGGCCACCGCCAACGGCAACTTCGTCACCAACTTCGCGGAGGTCACCGCACCCGGCCCCACCAAGCTGGTGATCCGGCTGAAGAAGCCGCAGGCCACGATGACCGCGCTCGACGTGCCGATCGTGCCCAAGCACATCTGGGACAAGGTCACGGACTTCTCGAAGTTCAACAACGACAAGAGCTTCCCGATCGTCGGGAACGGGCCGTTCGTCCTCACCGGCTACAAGCCCGACAGCTATGTGCGGCTGGAGGCCAACAAGAGCTTCTGGCGCGGTGCGCCCAAGTTCGACGAGCTGGTCTTCCGCTACTACAAGGACCAGGACGCGGCCGTCGCCGCCCTGCGCAAGGGCGAGGTCTCCTTCGTGGCCGGCTCACCGGCCCTGACGCCTGCTCAGGCCGCCTCGCTCAAGGGCGAGAAGAACATCCACGTCAACGAAGGCCCCGGCCGCCGCTTCTACGCGCTGGCCACCAACCCGGGCGCACAGGCCAGGAACGGCACGAAGTTCGGTGACGGCGATCCGTCGCTCAAGGACGAGCGGGTGCGGCACGCCCTGTTCATGGCGGTGGACCGGCAGACCATCGTCGACAAGGTCTTCCAGGGTCACGCGGTCGAGGGCCAGGGCTACATCCCGCCGCGCTACTCGTCGTACTTCTGGAAGCCGTCGGCGAGCCGGCAACTGGCGCACGACCCGGCGAAGGCCGCCGAGCTCCTCGACCAGGCGGGCTACAAGAAGAACGCCGCCGGCAAGCGCGTCGGCAAGGACGGCAAGCCGCTGAACTACCGCGTGCTGTGCCACGCCACCGACCCCAACGACAAGGCGGTGGGCAAGTACCTGCAGGAGTGGTGGGGCGAGCTCGGCATCGGGATCAGGCTCGACTGCCTGGACAACGTGACCGACCCGTGGCTGGCGGGCAAGTACGACCTGGCCTTCGACGGCTGGTCGGTCAACCCGGACCCCGACTACGTGCTCTCCATCCACACCTGCGCCGCGCTCCCGGCGACTCCCAAGGACACCGGCGCCACCGACAACTTCATCTGCGACAAGACGTACGACGAGCTGTACGCCCAGCAGCTCGCCGAGTACGACCCCGCCAAGCGGACGGACCTGGTCAAGCAGATGCAGTCGCGGCTGTACGACCTCGGGTACATGAACATCATGGCCTATCCGAACGCGGTCGAGGCCTACCGCACGGACCAGATCAAGTCCATCACCACCATGCCGGCCAAGGCGGGGAACATCTACGGGCAGGACGGCTACTGGAGCTGGTGGTCGGCCGTTCCGGCGAACTCCGACGACTCCTCGGGCAGTTCCACGTCCACGGGCGTCGTCATCGGGATCGTGGCGGGTGTCGTCGTCCTCGTCGGCCTCGCGGTGCTCTTCGCGATGCGCCGCCGGGCCACGACGGAAGACCGTGAGTAGACAGTGAGTGGAACAGTCAGTGAGCGAAGCAGGCGGTGAGCGCGCATGACCGCTGAAGCGACACCCGCGCTGGTCGAGGGGGCCGCCGCCGACCCGGGAAAGTCCGGGCCGGCGGCGGGCCGGGGGCCACGGGCGAGAACCGGTGCCGGGTATCTGCGGTACGTGGCGGGCAAGCTGGCCGGCGCGGCCGTCTCGCTGCTCGCCGTCCTCGTCACCAGCTTCTTCCTCTTCCGGCTGATCCCGGGCGACCCGGTGAAGTTCATGACCGGCGGCCGCCCGGTCTCCGCACAGCAGCTCGCCGCCTACCGGCGGGAGTTCGGGCTCGACCTGCCGATGTGGCGGCAGTTCACGGACTACTGCGGCAAGGCGCTGACCGGGGATCTGGGGACCTCGTACCAGTTCCGTGCGCCGGTCGTCGACAAGATCACCGAGGCGCTGCCGAACACCCTTCTGCTGACCGGTACGGCCTTCGTGCTCTACACCGCGCTCGGCATCTTCCTCGGCACCCGCTCCGCCTGGCGGCACGGCAGGCTCGGTGACCGTTTCAACACGGGCCTGGCGCTGACGCTCTACTCCGTCCCGTCCTTCTGGCTGGGGCTGCTGCTCATCATCGTGCTGTCGGTGGGCGTGGGCCCGATTCCGGGTCTGTTCCCGACCGGGGGCATGGAGTCGGGCGGCAAGGAGGGCTTCGTGTACGCCGTCGATGTCGCCCACCATCTCGTCCTGCCGGTGGTGACGCTGGTCGCGGTGGAGTACGGGCAGACGCTGCTGGTCACGCGGTCGGCGCTGCTGGACGAGATGGGCAGCGACTATCTGACGACCGCGCGTGCCAAGGGACTCCGGGACGATCTCGTACGGCGCCGGCACGCCGTGCCGAACGCGCTGCTGCCGACCGTGACGCTGATCTTCGTCAATCTCGGCCGGACCGTGGCGGGTGTGATCCTCGTCGAGACGGTGTTCTCCTGGCCGGGGCTCGGCGGGCTGTTCTACCAGGCGCTGAGCGTGCCCGATCTGCCGCTGGTGCAGGGGCTGTTCTTCATCTTCGCCTCGGCGGTGATCGTGATGAACACACTCGCCGACCTGCTGTATCCGCTGCTCGACCCAAGGGTGGGCCGATGACCGCCGAGACCACTACGACGCCCGGCCCGGGCACACCCGGTCCGCGCACGCTCACCTGGCAGCGCCGCCGGGCCTCCGCCGCCCGTTTCTGGAAGCAGTACCGGACGCACCGCGCGGGCGTCTTCGGGCTCGCCGCGCTCGTGCTGTGCGCGCTGGTCGCGCTGACCGCGCCGCTGACCGTCGGGGCGGACGTGCAGAGCGTGACCGACGCGCCCGGCAGGCCGATGGAGAGTCCGAGCGCGCGATTCCCGCTGGGCACGGACCAGTTCGGGCGCAGTCTGCTCGGCCTGGTGATCTGGGGTTCACGTGTCTCGCTGCTGGTCGGGCTGCTCGCGGCCGTGCTGTCGGTGGCGATCGGGGCGCTCATCGGCATCACCGCGGGGCACTTCCGCGGCTGGTACGCCACGGTGATGATGCGGATCACGGACTGGTTCCTGGTGATGCCGACGCTGGTGCTCGCCATCGCGCTCGCCACCGTGATGTCCCGCTCGCTGGGCACCATCGTCCTGGCGATCGGCGTGACCACCTGGCCGATCACCGCGCGTCTGGTGCGGGCGCAGACGCTGGCGGTGGAGTCACGGCCGTACATCGAACGGGCGAAGGCGCTCGGCGGCGGTCACTGGCATGTGATGTCCCGGCACGTGCTCCCGAACGTCATGCCGCTGGTGCTCGCCCAGACCACCCTGATCATCTCCTCCGCGATCCTGGCGGAGGCGACGCTCGCCTTCCTCGGGCTCGGCGACCCGACGGTCGCGTCCTGGGGCGGGCTGCTGCAGGACGCGCGGGAGGCGGGGGCGGTCAGTTCCGGCGACTGGTGGTACCTGGTGCCGCCGGGTGTCGCCATCGCGGTCGTCGCGCTGGCGTTCACGCTGTGCGGGCGGGCCGTCGAATCCGTCCTCAACCCCAGGCTGGGGGTGTCCCGTTGAGTCTGCTCGACGTGCGGAACCTGGAAGTGACGTATCCGGGTGGTGCGGCCGCCGTGCGCGGGGTCGGCCTGACCCTCGCCCCGGGCGAGAAGCTCGGCATCGCGGGCGAGTCCGGCTGCGGCAAGTCCACGCTGGCGCTGGCGCTGTTGCGGCTGCTGCCGGCCGGGACCCGGATCGGCGGTGAGATCCTGCTGGACGGCGAGGACGTGCTGGCGATGAAGTGGGGCCGGGTGCGGGCGGTGCGCTGGGCGGGGGCGTCGATCGTCTTCCAGGGCGCGATGCACTCGCTGAACGCCGTGCACCGGGTCGGTGACCAGATCGCCGAGCCGATCCTGCTGCACCGCAGGGCGACCGCGGCGGGCGCGCGGAGGAAGACGGGGGAACTGCTGGAGCAGGTGGGGCTGCCGGCGGCGCGGGCGAGCGCGTATCCGCACGAGCTGTCCGGCGGGCAGCGGCAGCGCGTGATGATCGCGATGGCGCTGGCCTGCGATCCGCGTCTGATCATCGCCGACGAGCCCACCACGGCGCTGGACGTGATGATCCAGGCCCAGATCCTGCGGCTGATCGAACGGCTGGTGAGCGAGCAGGACCTCGGGCTGGTCATGATCAGCCACGACCTCGCCGTCCTGGCCGACACCTGCGACCGGCTGGCGGTGATGTACGCGGGCCGGGTGGTCGAGGAGGGCCCGGCCCGGCAGGTCTACGAGGACGCCCGGCATCCCTACGGCAGGGCCCTGTCGGAGGCGTTCCCCCGCATCGGCGACCCGACGTCCCGCTTCGCCCCGCGCGGGCTGCCGGGCGACCCGCCGGACCCGGCGGCGGTACCGTCCGGGTGCGCGTTCCACCCGCGCTGCCCGGTCGCGCTGGACGTCTGCGCCACACAGGACCAGGTGCTGCGCGAGGCGGGAGCGGGGCGACGGGCGGCTTGTGTGCATGTGCCGGAAGGGGCCGCGAGTGGGAGCGCCGCGGCCACCGGGGACGAGACGGAAGTGAGGAGCGGCACCGCATGACGACCGCGTCACAGCTGCTGAGGGTCGAGGGCCTGCGCATCACCTTCCCCGGCCGGAACGGCGCGCCGGCCGCCCGGGCCGTGGACGGGGTGGACCTCGACATCCGTCGTGGGGAGATCGTCGCGCTGGTCGGCGAGTCGGGGTGCGGGAAGACGACGCTGGCCCGCTCGCTGCTCGGTCTGGTGCCGCCGACCGCCGGGCGCGTCACCTTCGACGGCGCCCCGCTCGACCACTCCTCGCGCGCGTTGAAGGCGTACCGCAAACGGGCCCAGCTGGTGCTCCAGGACCCGAGCGGCTCGCTCAACCCACGCCACACCGTGTACGACGCCGTGGCCGAGGGGCTGCGTATCCACGGGCACGGCGGGGACGAGCGGGCAGCGGTCGCCGAGGCCCTGTCCCGGGCCGGGCTGCGGCCGCCCGAGCGCTTCTTCCTGCGCTACCCGCACGAGCTGTCCGGCGGTCAGCGCCAGCGCGTGGTCATCGCGGGCGCGCTGGTCCTGGAGCCCGAACTCCTCGTCGCCGACGAGCCGGTGGCCTCACTGGACGCCTCGGTGCGCGGTGAGATCCTCGCCCTGCTGCTGCGGCTGCGCACCGAACTCGGCCTGTCCGCGCTGGTGGTGACCCACGACCTGGGGCTGGCCTGGAACATCGCCGACCGGGTCGCGGTGATGTACCTGGGGCGGATCGTGGAGACCGGCGAGGTGGAACAGGTCCTGACGGCACCCCGGCATCCGTACACCCAGGCCCTGCTGTCCGTCCTGCCCGAGGCCCCCGGAGATCCGGTCGTCCTCGGCGGCGAGCCCCCGGACCCCTCCCGCATCCCCTCCGGCTGTCGCTTCCACGTCCGCTGCCACGTCCTGGCGAGCGGCGAGGCCGAACGGGCGGGTGTGGCCCAGGCATGCCGCGGTCAGGACCTCGGGATCCTCAGCGGGAGCGGCGAGGCGCACGTCGCGTGCCACTGGGCACGCGCACGGGCGGACGCGGCTCCGACAGCGCCGTAGGGCGGCTACTCCGTCCTCGCGTCCGCCGCGATGATCTCCCGGCACTTCTTGACGTCCTCCGCCATCGTCTCCAGCAGCGCCTGAAGGGAGTCGAACTTCGCCTGGCCGCGAACGAAGGTCAGGAACTCGACGGCGACGTGCAGCCCGTACAGGTCGAGGCCGACGCGGTCGATGGCGTACGCCTCCACCGTGCGCTCGGTGCCGTCGAACTGCGGGTTCGTGCCGACGGAGATCGCGGCCGGCATCGCCTCGCCCTGGGCGTGCAGATAACCGGCGTAGACGCCGTCGGCGGGGATCGCGGTGTGCGGGAGCGTTTCGACGTTGGCCGTGGGGAAGCCCAGCTCGCGGCCCCGCTGGGCGCCCCGGACCACGACGCCCTCCACCCGGTGCGGGCGGCCCAGGATCTCGCGGGCGCCCTCGACGTCGCCCTCGGCGACCAGGCGGCGGGTCAGGGTCGAGGAGAACGGCTCGCCGCCGCCCGCCTCTCCGGTGACGTACAGGTCGACGACCTCGACCTCGAAGTCGTAGGTCTTGCCCTGCTCGGCGAGGAACTCCACGTTGCCGGCGGCCTTGTGGCCGAAGCGAAAGTTCGGGCCCTCGACGACCGCTTTGGCGTGCAGCTTGTCGACCAGCACTTTGACGACGAACTCGGCCGGGGACAGCTTCGAGAACTCCGTGGTGAAGGGCAGGACGAGCACCGCGTCCACCCCCAGCTCGGCCATCAGTTCGGCACGGCGGTGGTGCGGGGCCAGCAGCGGCGGGTGGCTGCCGGGGCGTACGACCTCGCTGGGGTGCGGGTCGAAGGTGACGACGACGACGGGGACGCCGAGCTCGCGGGCACGGTTCACGGCGTGCTCGATGATCAGCTGGTGTCCGCGGTGGACTCCGTCGTAGGAACCGATGGTGACGACGCTGCGCCCCCAGTCGTGGGGGATGTCCTCCAAGCCACGCCAGCGCTGCACTGTGACCGCTCCTCGTCGCACCTGTGTCCCTGTTGCCTTGTTGCCTTGCTTGTCCTGCTGCCTTGTCCGCAGGTCTAAGGGTGCCATGCCCCGCGTTCCCTGCTCGCATTGGCATGGACGCTGTGACGGGGCGCACGTCGTCGGACGGCTGTCGGGCCGGGATCGGGCGGCTGTCAGACAGGGACGCGCACGCCCGCCATGCTCTCGATCGTCCGGCGGGCGCTGGGCCCCACCATCGCGGCCCAGTCCTGGGGCGCGTCGGTCAGCCAGCCGGCCACGCGGGCGGCGAAGCCGGGTACCTGCCGGCCCAGCTCCACCAGGCCCCCGTCGAACACGGCCGCGCCCTGCGGGGTGCGGACCAGGAGCAGGCCGACCCGGTGGACGAGGTCGCGGAGGTCCTCCTCGGCGGTGGAGGCGGCGGCGTGCAGCACCGCGTCCAGGACGGCCGGGTCGTCCTCGTGGGCCAGGAGGAAGTCCAGCAGCTCCCGGCGCAGGGGGCGAGAGGCCGGGGTGCCGGGAGCGGCGAGTACGCCGCCCAGCGCGGCCCGCAGCCGTTCCGTACCGCCGCCTCTCTCCAGAAGGCCCGCGACCAGTGGAAAGAGTGCGGAGCGGGTGGCGGGGCCGTGGTCCAGGCGCCGGTCGACGTACGCCGCCACCGGCCCCGCGCTCTCCGGGTGCCGCGCCACCGCCTCGCGGACCAGGAGGGCCACCCGGCGGGCAAGGGCCGGCGTGACCGCGTCGGCCAGGGTGCGCAGCGCCTCCCCGACGTCCGCGCCCCGGCGCATACGGTCACCGAAGGCGGCGAGGACCGCCTCGGGGTGGGTGGTCAGGGCGGGGGCCAGCACGCTCGACGGCAGGTGCGCGTCGCCCGCCGTGAAGTGCCGCAGCGCCTGCGGCAGATGGCGGGCGCGGGTGTCCGGATCCCGTACGAGCAGGGCGAGCGCGCCGCCGTGCAGGGCCGAGTCGGTGGGGCGGGCGAGGACGGTGAGGGCGGCGTGGCTCAGCAGTTCGCGGTCGGCCTCGGTGCGTACGTGGAGCGCGGTGCGCAGGCCGTGCGTGACGGCCGCGGACCGGCGGGCCGGGCGTTCGTCGCGCGCCCATCGGTCGACGGCCCGGCACAGCGCGGACGGCTCCTCCTCGGCGAGCACGGCCAGCAGTTCGTCGGCGCGGGCGTGCGCGCACCCGGCCAGTGTGTCGGTGAGGCCGTCCAGGTCGCGGTCCCGGTGGGTGTGGAGCAGGGCCTGCGCGGCGGTGGCCACGGTGGCGTGCGGGGCGGCGGGCAGTGGCCGCTCGTCGTCGAACCAGCGGGTGAGGTGCGGCTGCACGGCGGCCGGGTCGGCGGCGAGGAGGTGTGCGACCGCGTCGAGATAGCGGGGTGAGCGGTGGGATCCGCCGGGTGCGGCGGTGGCGGCCGAGGTGTCGTGCGGGGCCACGTCGGCGAGGAGGAGGCGCCTGAGCAGGTCGCAGCGGTCGGCGTCGGAGAGGTGGAGAGCGGTCCAGAAGCCCGGCCCGAAGCCGGTCGGTACGGGCAGGTCGCACTGCCGCCACGCCACGATCCGTTCGGCGAGCAGCCGCAGCACGCGGATGTACGGCGTCGCGTCCGGCAGACGCAGCAGTACGCCGGCGAGCAGACGGGACGCCCACCAGGAGTGCGGGTCGGTGTCCAGGGCGCACAGCAACTCCTCGAGCCGTACGGCCAGCCGGCGCGGGCCGTGCCGGCGGGCGAGGAGGAGCAGGGCCTGGGCGACGGGGCCGATACGGTGGTGCGGGACGGGCAGGGGGCGGTGCGGCGCGCCGGGGATGTGTTGGCGGTGCACCAGGACGCGCAGCGCTTCGTCCAGGTCGAGGTGAGTGCCCTGGATCCAGTCCGCGAGCTCCTCGTCCGCGAAGCGGTAGCCGCTGCCGGCCGGGACGAGGAGGCCCTCGGCGAGGACGGCCGACGCCCAGCCGGTGCCGCCGCCGAGGCGGGCGGGGGCGGGCCCCCAGGGGAACACCGCCTCGAACGCCGCCCGGTCCAGTCCGCCCTGGCCGTGGCCGAGGCTTCGGCGGGCGGCCTCGTGCACCTGGCCGGAGACCTTCGCCGCGAGGCGCCGTACGGCGGTGCCGCGCAGGCCGTTCTCCGCGGCGAGGCGGACGGCGATGCGCAGGCACATCAGGTCCAGGTGGGCCGCGAGGACGTCGTGCCGGTCGAGAGGTGGGTGGTCCGCGGCATCGGGGAGGGCCGCGCGCACCTCCGACAGGAGCCGGATCGTGAGCGGGTGGCGGGCGTCGGCGTTCACCAGCGCGCCGTCCGGGACGCCGTGGCGGGAGCGCGCCTCGCGGGCCTCGGCGGGGGTGAGGTCGCCGATGCGCAGGCAGGGCGGGAGGTGCGCGGCGCCGTCGTCCCCGGCCGTGACAGTGGCCGTGGCGGGGGTGTGGAGCAGGCCTGCCGGGAAGTGCGCCCCTGCTCCTTCCCAGTACGCCTCCCCGCACGCCACCACCAGCCGCGCCCCTGTCCCGCGCAGCCACTGTGCGGTGCCTTCGGTCCACTCGGGGAGCCGGTCGGTCAGGGCGGGTGGCATCTCCTCGGGGCCGTCGAGGAGGAGCAGGAGGGGACGGCCGTGGCCGCGGGCGAGGCGGGCGGCGCGTTCCGGGGTGAGGTCGGTGAGCTCGGTGGGCAGGGGCGCCCGCGCGGCCGCCACGATCCGGGCCGCCCGGTCCAGCGCCCGGCCCACCGCGTCCGCGACCGAGCTGTCGCCGCCCTCCAGATCGGCCCCGCGCAGCCACAGCGTGGGCGCCGGCGCACTGCCCCGAGCACGCCGGCCGGCCAGCGCCGCGAGCTCGGTCGTACGCCCGCTCCCGGGCGCCCCGACCAGCCCGAGCACAACGGCCTCGCTTCCGCGGAAGGCGGCCGACTCCGCGGCTACGGCGGCACGCTCGACCGGGCGGATGGGCAGGCGGGGGTGCGGTACGCCGTCCGGGCGGCCGTACGGGTCCACCGGCTTCCCGTGCCTCGGGGCGGCGGTGTGCGGCTCGTTCGGGGTTGTCGGCCTGCCGGACACCGGGCTGGGGAGCTGCCGCGTGACTGGTGTCCCGGGGGCGCCCGGTTGAAGGGGGTGGGACGGCAGGGCTCCCGTGGGGCCGTCCTGGGCCAGGGAGGTGGCCGTGAGTTCGAGGACGGCGGCCAGGTTGAGGTCGGGGCCGTAGGCGGCGACCGTGGTGGCGTTGCGGGTGAGGAGGTCGGCGAGGGGGCCCTCGGTGGCGTCCAGCGGTACCGCGAAGCCGGCGTCGCGGTCGCCGGACCGCAGTGCCGTGCCGAGGACGGCGACCACCGCGCCGGTCGCCGCGTCGAGGACCGGTCCGCCGGCCGCCCCGCCGCCCGGCCGGAGCGCGTCGCGGCCCGCCGTGCCGATGGCCAGCTCCAACGCGCCGTCGAGGAGATGGACGCGGTCCGGGGCCGGGTACGTCACGGAGGTCGGGCCGAGCACCCGGGCCTCGCGCCATCCGCCGGCCGGGATGCGGACGTAGGCGCCGGTCGCGGCCCCGTCCCGCACGGTGACAGGAAGCGGCTCCACGGGGAGGCCCTCGGTGCGGATGAGGGCCAGGTCGAGGGTGGGCAGCGCGGTCACGGCGTCGGCCGTCACCACGCAGGACCAGTCGCCGGCACCGGGGACGTGCAGCACGAGCCGGGAGAGGCCGTCGACCGCCTCGTGGCTGGTGATCACCGTGCCGTCGTGGTCGGCCGCGAAGCCGGTGCCGCGGGGCCGTCCCGCGAGGTCGCGGACGTGGACCAGGGAGCGGTCCACGGCGCGGTCGCGGGCCTGGGCGGCCGCCCGCTGCCGGGTCGTGGCGGCCGGCTCCTCGCTGTCGTCGGCCGGCCGGAGCGCGTGACGGCCGTGGCCCGCCGCGCGCCGCGCGTGGTCGCCGTGCGCCTCGGTGGCCCGCGCCCCTCCGGTGCCGTCCTGCGTGCCGCGGCCGGTTTCGATCGTCCGCGGGCTCCGTCCCGCCATGGCCGAACCTCCCCGCCGTGCAGCTGTGTCCTGCCCTCGACGGTAGGCGGCAAGTGATCAGCGGGACAGATCGCGCGGTGAACGCGCCCCCTTGCACTCCCTCTGTTCACTCCGAGCGCCCGCACGGTCGGGTGAATGGGCGGGGGCGGCTGGATACAGCTCAGGAATGGGGGAACCGAGGGGGACCGTGGAGCGGCGGCAGTGGAACACCCCGTGCTCGCCGCTCCGCGGGCGGACGGCGGACGTCAGCCGAAGACGGCCAGGCTCTTGGCCTTGCCCCGCTGCTCCTCCACGAGCGCGAGGAAGCGGCCCTCGGGGCCGAAGACGGCCACGGGGCTGGTGCCCGCGTACTCGTCGGGGATGTCCAGCCGTACGCCGTTGGTGAGCAGCCGGGCGCGCCGGGCGTCGACGTCCCAGCGGGGGAACGCGGCCGCGGCGGCCTCGGCGATCGGCATCACGGTCAGCTCCTGCTGGAGCTGGTCCAGCGTCCTGGCGGCGTCCAGTTTGTACGGGCCGACGCGGGTGCGGCGCAGCGCGGTGAGGTGGCCGCCGACGCCGAGGTCCGCGCCCAGGTCGCGGGCGAGGGCGCGGATGTAGGTGCCGGAGGAGCAGACCACCGACACCACCAGGTCGAGCACGGGGGTGCCGTCGTCGGCGACGGCGTCCCGGACGTCGTACACCGTGAAGGAGGAGATCGTCACCGGCCGGGCCGGGATGTCGAACTCCTCGCCCTCCCGGGCGCGCTTGTACGACCGTACGCCGTTGATCTTGATGGCGCTGACCCTGGACGGCACCTGCATGATGTCGCCGGTCAGCTTGGCGATGGCCGTGTCGACGGCGTCCCGGGTGACCTCGGAGGCGTCCGTGGAGGAGGTGATCTCGCCCTCGGCGTCGTCGGTGATCGTGCTCTGGCCGAGTCGTACGGTGCCGAGGTACTCCTTCTCGGTCAGCGCGAGGTGGCCGAGGAGCTTGGTGGCCTTCTCCACGCCGAGTACGAGGACGCCGGTCGCCATGGGGTCGAGGGTGCCGGCGTGGCCGATGCGGCGGGTCTTCGCGATCCCGCGCATCTTGGCCACGACGTCGTGCGAAGTGAAGCCCGACGGCTTGTCGACGATGACGAGGCCGTCGGGCGGGGTGGGCTTGCTGCTCATTCGGTGGTGTCGTCCGTCTCGTCGTCGGACTCCGGCTTCCTGTACGGGTCCGCGTCACCGGCGTAGGAGGCGCCGGCGGAGGCCTCGCGCACCTTCGCGTCGGAGGCGCGGGCCTTGTCGAGGAGGCCCTCGATGGTCCGGGCGGTGTCCGGGAGGGCGTCCGCGACGAAGGTGAGGGTGGGGGTGAACTTGACGCCGGCCGCGCGGCCGACCTCGGAGCGCAGGATGCCCTTGGCGCTCTCCAGGCCGGCGGCCGCGGCCTTGCGCTCCTCGTCGTCCCCGTAGACCGTGTAGAAGACGGTCGCCTCCCGCAGGTCACCCGTGACCCGGGTGTCCGTGATGGTGACGTGCGAGCCGAGCCGCGGGTCCTTGATCCCGCGCTGCAGCTTCTGGGCCACCACCTCTCGGATGAGGTCCGCCAGCCTTTTCGCCCGCGCGTTGTCGGCCACTGGTCCGTCTCCCGTTCTTTCTTCTTCTGCCTTGCGTGGTGTGTGCTGTCTGTCCGGGTGCTGTCCGTCTAGTCGTCCTCGCCGTGGAAGCGGCGTCTGACGGACAACAGCTCCACCTCGGGGCGGGCGGCGACCAGCCGTTCGCACCGGTCCAGTACGTCGGTCAGGTGCGTCGCGTCGCCGGAGACCGCGGCGAGGCCGATGACGGCTCGCCGGTGGAGGTTCGCGTGGTCCACCTCGGCCGCGCTCACCGCGTATTTGCGCTGGAGCTCGGCGACGATCGGGCGGACGACGGAACGCTTCTCCTTCAGCGAGTGGACGTCGCCGAGGAGGAGGTCGAAGGACAGAGTCCCCACGTACATGTGTGTGACCGGGTTGCCCGCCGGTACGGGGTCGGTGGTCCTGCCTTCCAGATGGGCAGGGACATCAAGAACCGTACCGCGAACCCGGGCGGTGGCTCGACGGGGTTTCCGTCGCCCCCGCCCACCCGACTCGCCGGACGGAAGGGGCCCTGCCCCAGGTGTCGGCTTTGTCTGCCCTGCTCGAAGAGCTCGGGGAGTTCGAGGAGGAGGCCGTTCAGGCCGGCGCGGGGGGCCGGGGGCGGGTTCCCCCGGGCATGGCGCGCCGGTCGGCGGGACCGGAGTCCCGCCGACCGGCTGCGACACGCACCGTGGGCCGTTACGCCCGCGGCTTCTCGCGGAGTTCGTACGTCGCGATGACGTCGTCGACCTTGATGTCGTTGAAGTTGCCGAGGTTGATACCGCCCTCGAAGCCTTCGCGGATCTCGGTGACGTCGTCCTTGAAGCGACGCAGTCCGTCGATGTTGAGGTTCTCCGCGACGACCTTGCCGTCTCGGATGAGGCGCGCCTTGGCGTTCCTCTTGACCTCGCCGGAGCGGATGAGAACACCCGCGATGTTGCCCAGCTTGGACGACTTGAAGACCTCGCGGATCTCCGCCGTACCGAGCTCGACCTCCTCGTACTCCGGCTTGAGCATGCCCTTGAGGGCCGCCTCGATCTCCTCGATCGCCTGGTAGATGACCGAGTAGTAGCGGACGTCCACGCCTTCGCGCTCGGCCATCTGCGCGGCACGCCCGGCGGCGCGCACGTTGTAGCCGATCACGATGGCGTCGGAGCCCATCGCCAGGTCGATGTCCGACTCCGTGACCGCACCGACGCCGCGGTGCAGGACGCGGATGTCGACCTCTTCGCCGACGTCGAGCTGGAGAAGCGAGGACTCGAGGGCCTCGACCGCTCCGGACGCGTCGCCCTTGATGATGAGGTTGAGCTGCTGCACCTCGCCGGCCTTGAGCACCTTGTCCAGGTCCTCGAGCGAGACGCGGCGGACACGCTTGGCGAACGCGGCGTTGCGCTCACGGGCGGCGCGCTTCTCCGCGATCTGACGGGCCGTACGGTCCTCGTCCACCACGATGAAGTTGTCGCCCGCGCCCGGGACGTTGGTCAGGCCCAGGACCTGGACCGGCGTCGACGGGCCGGCCTCGGTGACGTGGTTGCCGGTGTCGTCGAGCATCGCCCGGACTCGGCCGTGGGCGTCACCGACGACCATCGTGTCGCCGACGCGGAGCGTGCCTCGCTGGACCAGAACCGTGGCGACGGCGCCGCGGCCGCGGTCCAGGCGGGACTCGATCGCGATGCCCTGTGCGTCCTGGCTGGGGTTCGCACGGAGGTCGAGCGCCGCGTCGGCCGTGAGGACGACCGCCTCCAGGAGGCTGTCGATGTGCAGACCCTGCTTGGCGGAGATGTCGACGAACATGGTGTCGCCGCCGTACTCCTCGGCCACCAGACCGTACTCGGTCAGCTGACCGCGCACCTTGGTCGGGTCTGCGCCCTCGACGTCGATCTTGTTGACCGCGACCACGATCGGCACGTCGGCCGCCTTGGCGTGGTTCAGCGCCTCGACCGTCTGCGGCATGACGCCGTCGTTGGCCGCGACGACCAGGATCGCGATGTCCGTCGACTTCGCACCACGGGCACGCATGGCGGTGAACGCCTCGTGACCCGGGGTGTCGATGAAGGTGATACGGCGCTCTTCGTCGTTGACCTCGGTCGTGACCTGGTAGGCACCGATGTGCTGGGTGATGCCACCGGCCTCGCCCGCGACGACGTTCGTCTTGCGGATCGCGTCGAGCAGGCGGGTCTTTCCGTGGTCGACGTGACCCATGACGGTGACCACCGGCGGACGGACGACCAGGTCCTCCTCGGAGCCCTCGTCCTCGCCGAACTCGATGTCGAAGGACTCGAGGAGCTCGCGGTCCTCCTCCTCCGGGCTGACGATCTGAACGTTGTAGTTCATCTCGCCGGCCAGCAGCTGCAGCGTCTCGTCGGAGACGGACTGCGTCGCCGTGACCATCTCGCCCAGGTTCATCATGACCGCGACGAGGGACGCCGGGTTGGCGTTGATCTTCTCCGCGAAGTCGGTGAGCGACGCGCCACGGGAGAGCCGGATGGTCTCGCCGTTGCCGCGCGGCAGCATCACGCCGCCGACCGACGGGGCCTGCATGGCCTCGTACTCCTGACGGCGCTGCCGCTTCGACTTGCGGCCACGACGGGCCGGACCGCCGGGACGGCCGAAGGCGCCCTGCGTGCCACCACGGCCACCGGGGCCACCGGGACGGCCGGCGAAGCCGGGACGGCCACCGCCGCCGGCGAAGCCGCCGCCGCCACCGGGACGGCCGGCGAAGCCGCCGCCGCCACCCGGGCGACCGGCACCGCCACCAGGACGGCCGGCGAAGCCGCCGCCGCCACCCGGGCGACCGGCACCGCCACCGGGACGGCCGGCACCGGCCGGGCCACGGCCGCCGGGGCCGGGACGCGGGCCGGCAGCGGGACGCTGCGGCATCATGCCGGGGTTCGGACGCGGACCGCCGGGACGCGGACCGCCCTGCGGACGGGGCATCGAACCCGGGGTCGGGCGCGGACCGCCCGGAGCCTGCGGACGCGGACCGCCGCCCTGGGCGCCGGGGCCCTGCGGACGGGGACCGGCGCCGGGAGCACCGGCGCCGCCGGGCCGCGGGCCCTGCGGACGGGGCGCCTGCGGGCGCGCCATGCCGGTGGAGCCACCGGAGGTGAAGGGGTTGTTGCCCGGGCGCGGGCCGGCCGGGCGGGCACCCGAACGCGGACCCTGGCCACCGGGGCGCTGAGCACCCTGGCCCGGACGGGCGGCCTGGCCCTGGCCGGGACGGCCACCGGGCTTGGGGGCGCCGGGACGGGCGCCGGGCTTCGGCGCGGCCGGCGACGGGGCCGACGGCGGAGCGGTGAACTCCGGCGTGGTGGGCGCCGCCGGGGCCGGGCGCGGCGCGGGCTTGGGACCCGGCACCGGACGCGGGCCGGGGGTCGGCGCGGGCGCCGACGGGGCTGCGGGCTGCTGTGCCGCGGCAGGCTTGGGAGAGGCCGGCGGCTTCGGGGCAGCCGGACGCTCCCCCGCTGCCTTGGCGGCACGGGGGGTACCCCCAGCCTGCGCCGGGGAGGGCGCGGCGGGCCTGGGGGCGGCCTTCTTGGGGGCGGCCGGCTTCGCGGCGGACCTGCCGCTGCCGTTGCCCTGCTGGAAGGCGTCAGTCAGTTTGCGTACTACGGGCGCCTCGATCGTCGAGGACGCCGATCGGACGAATTCACCGAGTTCCTGGAGCTTGGCCATGACGACCTTGCTCTCCACACCGAACTCCTTGGCGAGTTCGTAGACCCGGACCTTAGCCACTTCGCTCCTTTGAGGTCCGGGTTGCGGCCGGACCGTCGCTAGTTCATGGGCGTACTCATCGCGTACTCATCGAGTGCTCATCGCAATCTCGACCTGCTTTCGACTCGCGAGGTACCAGGCCGCACGGGGTTCCGTACGGCACGTCTTTCCTTGCCGTGTTGCCTCAGCAACCTTGTGCCTGCTCGACGTACCGGCGCAACGCCATTACGTCGAGCGGTCCCGGGACGCGAAGCGCCCGCGGAAACGCCCGGCGGCGCACCGCCTGGTCGAGACAGACCGGGACGGGGTGTACATAGGCACCCCGGCCGGGCAGCGTACCGCGAGGATCGGGGACGCACTCGCCCTCGACCGCCACGGTCCGCAACAGTTCGATCTTGGCCGCTCGCTCCCGGCACCCCAGACAGGTGCGCTCAGGGCATGCGCGGGCACGCGTCCGGCCAGACACTGCTCAGTCTACCTCCCCGCACCGACCTCACCCCTTTGGGGCAAAGATCGAACGGCTGTTGTCGTGTTACAAGCGATCTGCGGCTCGGGTCTATTCCCCGCTCCCGGGTGAATCCCCGGGAGTGCCGGGAGTGCTTACTCGGACGCCTGCTCGGTGTCCGGGCGGATGTCGATGCGCCAGCCGGTGAGCCGGGCCGCCAGCCGGGCGTTCTGGCCCTCCTTGCCGATCGCCAGCGACAGTTGGTAGTCGGGCACGGTGACCCGGGCCGACCGGGCCGCCATGTCCACGACCTCCACCTTGGAGACGCGGGCCGGCGACAGGGCGTTGGCCACCATCTCGGCCGGGTCGTCCGACCAGTCGACGATGTCGATCTTCTCGCCGTTCAGCTCCCCCATGACGTTGCGCACCCGGCCGCCCATGGGGCCGATGCAGGCGCCCTTGGCGTTCAGGCCCGAACGGGTGGACCGTACGGCGATCTTCGTACGGTGACCGGCCTCGCGGGCGATCGCCGCGATCTCGACCGAGCCGTCGGCGATCTCCGGCACCTCCAGGGCGAAGAGCTTCTTCACCAGGTTCGGGTGCGTACGGGAGAGGGTCACCGAGGGGCCGCGGACGCCCTTGGCTACCCGGACGACGTACGACCGCAGCCGCATGCCGTGCTGGTAGCTCTCGCCCGGGACCTGCTCCTGCACCGGCAGGATGGCCTCCAGCTTGCCGATGTCCACGAGGACGTTCTTCGGGTCGCGGCCCTGCTGGACCACGCCGGTGACGATGTCGCCCTCGCGGCCCACGTACTCGCCGAGCGTCGCGTCGTCCTCGGCGTCGCGCAGCCGCTGCAGGATGACCTGTTTGGCGGTGGTGGCGGCGATACGGCCGAAGCCGGACGGGGTGTCGTCGAACTCTCGGGACTCCTGGCCCTCCTCGATGTCCTCGGGGTCCTCCTTCGCCCACACGGTCACGTGCCCGGTCTCCCGGTTGAGCTCCACGCGCGCGTGGCGGCGGCTTCCCTCGGTGCGGTGGTAGGCGATGAGAAGGGCCGACTCGATCGCCTCGACCAGCACGTCGAAGGAGATCTCCTTCTCCCGTACCAGGTTCCGCAGGGCACTCATGTCGATGTCCACGGCTACGCCCCCTCTTCCTTCTGGTCCTTGCGGCTGAACTCGACCTGCACACGCGCCTTGACGACGTCCGGGAAACCGAGCCTGCGGGTCGTGGCCTTGCGGCCCTTCACTCCGGGCACTTCAAGGTCGAGGCCTTCGTCGTCGACCTCGAGGATCCTGGCCACCAGCTCGCCGCCCTCGGCCAGCTGGAACTTCACCAGCCGGCCCGTGGCGCGCACAAAGTGCCGGTGTTCCCTGAGGAGGCGCTCCGCGCCCGGGGTGCCGACCTCGAGGGTGTACTCGCCCTCGCCCATCGCGTCGCTCTCGTCGAGCCTCGCCGAGAGCGCACGGCTCACATCGGCGATCCTGTCCAGGTCGGCCCCGGTGTCGGAGTCGACGACGACGCGCAGCACACACTTTCGCCCGACGGATTCCACGGCGATCTCTTCGAGATCGAGGCCCTGGGAGGTGACGAGCGGCTCCAGCAGTTCTCGCAGCCTCTCGCTCTGGGTGGTGCTCATCCGGGTGACTCCTCGGCCGCGTCTGCTGTTGTGGAATGGTCGCGTGTCTGGTCAAAGGGTATCGGGTCCCGGGGAGTGTTGCCGTCCACCTGGGCGTGTGTGGTGCCGCTGAGTGGTGCCCGTGGGAGGCGCGGGTACCGTGATCACGGGCGAGTCACCCCGCCATCCTTGTTCCGTACGCACCCGAGGACGTCTGCCGTGCCGTTCCCCCCACCTCCGCGCGCCCTGGCGGGCCCGCGCAGAAGGAGCCTGCTCGCCTCGGTCGCGGGGGCCGCCCTGCTCGTGGGCTGCTCCACCGATTCCTCCGACTCCGGCGGCTCGGTCGGCGGCCCGTCGCGCCCGTCGGCCGCCGAGCGGGTACGCGCGCGTGCGGCACGGGACAGCCAGGAGCTGGCGCGGCGGTACGACGCCGTGATCGCCGCGCATCCGGCACTGGCGGAGCGGCTGCGGCCGCTGCGGGCACAGGTCGCGGCCCATGCGGAGGCCTTCGGCGGCACGGCGAAGCCCTCATCCGGGGCTTCGGCGGCGACCACGGCGCCCGAGGGCTCGAGGGCGCCGGCGGGAGCCGATGCCTCGCGGTCCCCCGCCGCCCCGGCGGACGAGAAGGACGCCCTGGCCTCGCTGGCCGCCGCGGAACGGTCCCTGTCCGACCGGCATACGGCGGCCCTGCTCCGGGCCCCCGGCGAACTGGCGCGCCTGCTGGCCTCGGTGGCGGCGGCCGGGGCGGCCCACGCGTATCTGCTGACGGAGGGTGACAAGTGAGCCAGGCGGACGAGCGGCAGCTCGAGGCCCTGCAGGCGGCGCTCGCCGCGGAGCACGCGACCGTGTACGGGTACGGCGTCGTCGGGGGGCGGGTCGGGGAGAGCCGGCGGAAGGAGGCGCGGGCGGCGTACGACGCGCATCGGGCGCGGCGGGACACGCTGGTGCGCGAGATACGGGACCTGGGCGCGCGGCCGGTGGCCGCGGCGGCGGCCTACACGCTGCCGTTCCCGGTGCCGGACTCCGCGGCGGCGGTACGGTTCGCCGCCGCGCTGGAGGAACGCGTGGCCGGGGTGTACTCCGACCTGGTCCGGGCGAGCACGGGCGAGCGGCGGCGGGAGGCGGCGGGGGCGCTGCGCGAGGCGGCGGTCCGGGCGGTGCGCTGGCGCGGGGAGAGCGTAGCCTTCCCTGGTCTCGCCGAACGGGCCGCCACGGGTGCGGAGGGTACGGCGGGTACGGCGACGCCCACGGCGTGACGCGCATGAGCGGTGGCATCGGACGGCACAGGAAGGAACGGCTCGCGCATGGCTTTCGAACCGCCGCAGCGTCTGGTGCGGGCGCTCGGTGAGACGGCACCGGACGGTGACGCCTGGCTGGCCGAGCTGCCCGAGCTGGCGCGGCAGGCCGTGGCGGTGCGCGAGTTGACCGTCGAGCGGGTGCAGGTGCCCGGCGGGCGCAGCAGCCTGGTCGTGCTGGTGCGGACCGCGGACGGGACTCCGGCCGTGCTCAAGCTGGCCCCGCCGCGGGCCCGCCCGGAGAGCGAGCGGGCCGCGCTCGCGCACTGGGGCGGTCGGGGCGCCGTACAGCTTCTGGACAGCGGTCCGGGCGAGGGTGTGCTGCTGCTGGAACGGCTGCACCCGGACGTGTCGGTGCGGTCGCTGCCGGAGTCGAGGGCGCTGCTGGAGGCGGCGGGCACGCTGCGGCGGCTCTGGGTGGAGCCGCCCGCGGGGCATTCCTTCGAGACGGTGGCCGGGCGGACCGGGCGGCAGGCCGAGGCGATGCGGGCGGGCGCGGAGAGCGACGCGGAGGTGGCGCCGCTGGTCGCGGCGGCGCTCGGGGCTCGCGAGGATCTGCTGGCGGCGCCGCCCGAGCAGCGGCTGCTGCACGGCACGTTCCGGCAGAGCAAGGTGCTCGCCGGCGACCGGATGCCGTGGCTGGCCGTGGGCCCCGACCCGGTCGTCGGCGAGGCCGCCTTCGACCTGGCACGGCTGGTCCGCGACCGCGTCGAGGACCTGATCGCCTCCCCGTCCGGCTCCGCCACCACCCGACGCCGCGTCAAACGTCTGGCGGAGTCCCTGGAGGTCGACCAGGAACGCCTCCGCGGCTGGACCCTCTTCCGCGCCGTCGAATCCGGCGTACGCGCCCGCCGAGTGGGCCGCCCGAAGGACGCGGAACTGCTGCTGGAGTTCGCGACGTGGCTCTGACCCACGCGGCCCCTGCGGGGCGACGCGCGGGTACGTAGGTGAGCCGCGCCGGCCTCGGTGAGATACCGGCTCCGCCCGGGCCACGCGAGCCCGGGCAACGCGGGCACGTGACGATCGGCCGAGGGCCGGCACCGAGGGGCACACCGGTCGGCAGAGCCGTGGTGACCGGCCGGACCCGAAGTGCCCGGGGCACGCCTGGCGGCGGCCGTCTCGCGTGGCCCGCCGCTCATCGTCCCACCCGCCCGGGGAGCCCCGCAGAACACGTCGCCCACCGGGCGCGCCTTCCGTCAGGTGAGCGGGCGTGCCCGGCACCCCGATGTCACGCCCCGCACGGCCACGCCACGCGGGCAGAGCCCGCCCGGCGTGTTGTCGGCCGTGCGTCGGCGACTCCAGTGATCGGCGGGGTGACCGGTCCCCGCCGCGGGCTCAGGCCGTGAGGCGGGTGAGGGCCTCCTCGATGGGGAGTTCCTCGCGTTCGCCGGTCCTGCGGTCCTTCAGTTCGACGACGCCCTCGGCCGCGCGGCGGCCGGCGATCAGGATCTGGGGGATGCCGATCAGCTCGGCGTCGGTGAACTTCACACCCGGGGAGACACCTGCCCGGTCGTCGACCAGGACGCGGATGCCGGCCGCGGCGAGCTTCTGGGAGACCTCGAGGGCCACCTCGGTCTGCAGGGCCTTGCCTGCGGCGACCACGTGGACGTCGGCCGGGGCGACCTCCCTGGGCCAGACCAGACCCTTGTCGTCGGCGTGCTGCTCGGCGAGCGCCGCGACCGCGCGGGAGACGCCGATGCCGTAGGAGCCCATGGTGACGCGGACCGGCTTGCCGTTCTGGCCGAGGACGTCGAGCTTGAGGGCGTCGGCGTACTTGCGGCCGAGCTGGAAGATGTGGCCGATCTCGATGGCACGGTCCAGCTTCAGTCCGGTGCCGCACTTCGGGCAGGGGTCGCCTTCCCGCACGACGACCACGTCCACGTACTGGTCGACCTCGAAGTCACGGCCGGCGACCACGTTCTTCGCGTGCGTGTGCTCCTTGTTGGCGCCGGTGATCCAGGCCGTGCCCGGGGCCACGCGCGGGTCGGCGATGTACTTCACCTTGTCCAGGCCCTGCGGGCCGACGTAGCCGCGGACCAGGTCCGGGCGGCCCACGAAGTCCTCGGCGGTGACCAGCTCGACGGCGGCCGGGGCGAAGTGCGCCTCGACCTTGCCCATGTCGACCTCGCGGTCGCCGGGGACGCCGACGGCGACGATCTCGCCGTCGACCTTGACGAGCAGGTTCTTCAGCGTGGCGGAGGCCGGGACGCCGAGGGAGGCGGCCAGGGTCTCGATGGTGGGGGTGTCCGGGGTCGGGATCTCCTCGGCGGCGGGCACGCCGGAGCCGTCCACCGGCTTCAGCTCGTACGTGATCGCCTCGGTGTTGGCGGCGAAGTCGCAGTTCGGGCAGTCGGCGAAGGTGTCCTCACCGGCCTCGGCCGGGGCGAGGAACTCCTCGGACTTGGAGCCGCCCATCGCGCCCGCGGTCGCCGCGCAGATGCGGTAGTCCAGGCCCAGGCGGTCGAAGATCCGCTGGTAGGCCTGGCGGTGCAGGGCGTAGGACTCGGCGAGGCCCTCGTCGGCGAGGTCGAAGGAGTAGGAGTCCTTCATCAGGAACTCACGGCCGCGCAGGATGCCCGCGCGGGGCCGGGCCTCGTCCCGGAACTTGGTCTGGATCTGGTACAGGATGACCGGCAGGTCCTTGTACGAGGACGCCTGGTCCTTCACCAGCAGGGTGAAGATCTCCTCGTGGGTCGGCCCGAGGAGGTAGTCGCCGCCCTTGCGGTCCTTCAGCCGGAACAGCTCGGCGCCGTACTCGTCCCAGCGGCCGGTCGCCTCGTACGGCTCGCGCGGCAGCAGCGCGGGCAGCAGCACCTCCTGCCCGCCGATCGCGTCCATCTCCTCGCGAACGATCCGCTCCACGTTGGCGAGGACCTTCTTGCCCAGCGGCAGCCAGGTCCAGATGCCGGCGGCGGTGCGGCGCACATAACCCGCGCGGACCAGCAGCTTGTGGCTGAGGACCTCGGCGTCCGCCGGGTCGTCACGCAGCGTCTTGGCCATCAACTGGGACATGCGCTGGACCGGTGCGTTCGCCATGGTTCTCGTACTCCTGCCGGATATAGGTGATGGCTAGGAGGTTAGCCGGGCGGGCTGTTCCGGTGGAAATCGGTTAGGGCGTGCCCTCGGGGCGGCGCAGCGGAAGCGGGGCTCCCATCACGGCGTACGGCATCGGCGCGCTGGGGAAGAGGACCTGCCGGGCCAGGTCCTCGTACCCCAGGGAGTGGTAGAGGCCGCGGGCCGGGCTGTCGGTGTCGATCGCGGAGAGGATCGAGCGGGGCTCGGTGGCGCTGTCGGTGATGGTGGTGATCAGGGCGCGTCCGATGCCGCGGTTCTGGTGGCGCGGATGGACGTGCAGCTCGGTGATCACGAAGGAGTCGTCGAGCCAGTCGTCGTGGCCGCGGGCGCGCAGGTAGGGCTCGACGACGGTGGACCACCAGTGGGTGCGGTCGTTGGGCATGCCGTAGACGAAGCCGACGAGCCGTCCGTCGGACGTGGTGGCGCCGAGCGCGCGGGCGCCGGGGTACGTCATGTGCCGCAGCACGATCTGCCGGCGTACGGCGACCTCGTCGGCGCCGAGCCCGAAGGCGACGGCCTGCACGGCGAGCGCCTCGTCGACACGGGCCGGCAGGTCGAGGGGGCCGATCACGACGTCCTCGGAGCGGCGGTGTCCGTGACCGGGAAAGTGGACCATGCCGGGGAGACTACAGGGCTCGCAGCAGCCTCAGAACAGCGCTGTGAGGTGCGCTCAGAACAGCACGCTCATGAACGCGCCGACCTCCCGGAAGCCCACCCGCAGGTAGGTCCGCCTGGCCGGGGTGTTGAAGTCGTTGACGTACAGGCTGACCACCGGGGCCACGTCGGCCAGCGCGTACCGCAGGACCGCCGCCATGCCGGGTGCCGCAAGGCCGCGCCCCCGGTACTCGGGAGCCACCCACACCCCTTGGATCTGGCAGGCCTCGGCGGTCGCGGCGCCGATCTCCGCCTTGAACATCACCTTGCCGTGCTCGTCGAGGCGGGCGAAGGAGCGGCCGGAGCCGACGAGTTCGGCGACCCGGGCCTGATAGAGCAGGCCGCCGTCCCCGGCGAGCGGGGAGACGCCGACCTCCTCGGTGAACATCGCCACGCAGGCCGGCATGATCGTTTCCACCTCGTCCTTGCGGATGCGGCGGACGTAGGGATCGGGGGGTATGTCTCCCGGCATGCGGTCGGTGACCATGAGCGGCTGGTGGGTGCGGATCTCGCGGGCCGGGCCCCAGCCGGGTTCCAGGAGCCGCCACAGCTGGGCGGTGGGCTCGGCCGGTCCGACGATGGAGGAGCAGCGGCGGCCGGCCCGGCGTGCGCGGTCCGCGAAGGCGCGTACGGCCCTGGGGGTGGCGCAGATCGGGACGAGGTTGGCCCCCGCGTAGCACAGGGACGTGAGCATGCCGTCCTCGTACCAGCCCCACATCTCGCCGCCCAGCCGCCACGGGTCCAGACCGGCGACCTGGACCCGGGAGGTCACGAAGGCGTTCGCGACCGGCTCGCGGTCGAGGACCGCGAGCGCGGCGTCCAGGTCGCTCGGCTGGAGCACCCGTGAGGTGGTCTGGGTCAACACGTGCGGGGCCTCAGGCTGGGGGTTTCGCTGATCTCCGCACTGTACCCGCCGTTTGTGGGCGGTGCCGCCCCCGGGAGGCGGTGCGGGGCGTTCCGGCCGGCGCGCACGGTTCGCGAGGGCTGGGGTACCCGCTGGTCCGACGGCTTCGGGAGAGCGGTGATGGCCGTGGGTACGACGCCGGACGGACGTCCGGGAGGACGAGGGAGCACTGCCATGAGCACGGTCGGTCAGGACCTGGCGCCGGATTTCCCGGAGGCGGTCCTGCGGGACCTGGGCGCGGGCGTCTTCACCGTCGACATGGCGGGGTGCGTCACGTACGTCAATCCGCGGGCCGAGCGGCTGCTCGGCCGGCCCCCGGAGCGGATGCTCGGCCAGGACGCGCACGACCTGCTGCACCGCCGCCCCGACGGCAGCCCGATACCGCGCGAGCGGTGCGCGATGCTGGCCCCGCTGTACCGGAGCCACACCGTGGAGGAGGACAGCGAGGAGTACTTCCGGCGGGCCGACGGCACCATCCTGCCGATCATCTGGGCGACCACCCCCCTGATGCTGTCCGGGCGGCAGGCCGGAATGGTGGTCTACTTCGACGACTTCAGCAAGCACCGCGGCTATGCGGACCGGATGGCCGCGTACACCGCGGCCCTGGAGGCGCTGACCGCCCGGCTGAACCTGCTGGCGGAGGTCTCCTCGGTGCTGATGTCGACCCTGGAGACCTCCGCCAGGATCCGCAAGCTGCTGCGGCTGCTGGTTCCGGCCGTGGGTGACTGGGCGGCGGTCGACCTGGACTCCGAGGGGCCCTCGGGACTGGAGCGGGCCGCCGTACGCAGCCCCGCGCACCCGCGCCGGGCCAGGCGGCTGGAGGGGCCGCTGCCACCGCTGCGGGAGAAGACCCTCGTGGCGGTGGCACGGGTCACCGGCAGCGACGATCCCGTCCGGCTGACCGCCGAGGAGCTGCTACGGAACCCGGACGCCCCGCTCGCCGGCACCCACCGGATGCTGTTCGAACGGCTCGGCGGCCACTCGGCGACCGTGGTGTCGCTGCGCGCCCGGCGCCAGTCCTACGGCATGCTCACCGTGGCCCGCGCCGGGGAGTCCGAGCCGCACACCGACGCCGAGGTCCGGCTGCTCACCGACATCGGCCGGCGCCTGGCGCTGGTGATGGACAACTCCCGGCTCTACGACGAGCAGCGGAACGTGGCCGAGACCATGCAGCGCCAGTTGCTCGCCCCGCTGCCGCAGGTCGGTCGGCTGCGGATGGCCGCCCGCTATCTGCCCGCGCAGACCGCCATGGAGATCGGCGGCGACTGGTACGACGCCTTCCTGCTCCCCGACGGAGTCCTGGCCGTCGTCATCGGGGACGTGGTCGGCCACGATCTGGAGGCGGCCTCGCACATGGCCGAGGTCCGCAACATGCTGCGCGCGCTGGCCTGGGACCACGAGGAGCCGCCCAGTCTGATCGTGCGCCGTGTGGACGAGGCGGTGACCAACACCAGCGACGCCCTCATGGCCACGCTGGTCTTCGCCCGGATCGAGGGCCGTGAGGGCGGGCCCTGGCAGCTGCACTGGGTCAACGCCGGGCACCCCCCGCCGCTGCTGGTCAACCGCCAGGGCGAGGCACATTTCCTGACGGCCGGACACGGGCCGCTGATCGGCATGAGCGCCACCCTGAACCTGGGTCTGAACTGGCCCGACGCGGTGGAGGACCTCCCCCCGGAGTCCCTCCTGCTGCTCTACACCGACGGCCTGGTGGAGAGCCGGACCCGTCCGATCGACCTCGGCATGGCCAAGCTCAGCCACCACGCCTCCGTCCTGGCCCGGCGGATGGCCCGCCGGACCGTGGACGAGTTCTGCGACGAGCTGCTGGACCGCATCGCGCCCAGCGGCGACGACACCGCCCTGCTGGCGCTGCGGCTGCCCGAGGCCGGCGCGGGCGCCCCCGGCGACCACCGGCCGCCACCGCCCCCGCAAGCCCCGTACAGCCCGGCCGCGCCGAACCGGGCCGCGCCCGGCTCCCGCCGACAGGACGCCCCGGTGCAGGACACCACGCGCGGCCCGTGGGAGGAGTGAGGACCACGCGGTACGGACCTCAGCCCGCGACGGAGACCGAGGGCTCCCCGGAGGCCGTCCCGTCGGCCTCCATCTGCTCGGCGAGCTTCATGGCCTCCTCGATGAGGGTCTCCACGATCTTCGACTCGGGGACGGTCTTGATGACCTCGCCCTTGACGAAGATCTGCCCCTTGCCGTTGCCGGAGGCGACACCGAGGTCGGCCTCGCGGGCCTCGCCGGGGCCGTTGACGACGCAGCCCATCACCGCCACGCGCAGCGGGACGTCCATGCCGGTCAGGCCGGCCGTGACCTCCTCGGCCAGCTTGTAGACGTCGACCTGGGCCCGCCCGCAGGACGGGCAGGAGACGATCTCCAGACCCCGCCGGCGCAGGTTCAGCGACTCCAGGATCTGGATGCCGACCTTGACCTCCTCCACCGGCGGCGCGGACAGCGACACGCGGATGGTGTCGCCGATGCCCCGCGAGAGCAGCGCGCCGAAGGCGACGGCCGACTTGATGGTGCCCTGGAAGGCGGGGCCGGCCTCCGTGACGCCGAGGTGCAGGGGGTAGTCGCAGCTCGCGGCGAGCTGCCGGTAGGCCTCGATCATCACCACCGGGTCGTTGTGCTTGACGGAGATCTTGATGTCCCTGAAGTCGTGCTCCTCGAACAGCGACGCCTCCCACAGCGCGGACTCCACCAGCGCCTCCGGGGTGGCCCTGCCGTACTTCTGCAGCAGCCGCCTGTCCAGCGAACCGGCGTTGACCCCGATCCGGATCGGGGTGCCGTGCTCCTTGGCCGCCCTGGCGATCTGTTTGACCTGGTCGTCGAACTTCTTGATGTTGCCCGGGTTGACGCGCACGGCCGCGCAGCCCGCCTCGATCGCGGCGAAGACGTACTTGGGCTGGAAGTGGATGTCCGCGATCACCGGGATCTGCGACTTCCTCGCGATGGTCGCCAGCGCGTCCGCGTCGTCCTGCGTGGGACAGGCCACCCGCACGATCTGGCAGCCGGACGCCGTCAGCTCGGCGATCTGCTGCAGCGTGGCGCCGATGTCCGACGTACGGGTCGTGGTCATCGACTGCACCGACACCGGCGCGTCCCCGCCCACCGCCACCGACCCGACCTGAATCTGCCGCGACACGCGCCGCTCGGCGAGCTTGGTCGGAACGGACGGCATGCCGAGAGAAATCGCAGTCATCTGCTGTGCAACCCCAAGTCGTGGATCAAGATCCGGCCCCGGTCAGCGGCGGGGGCTCCCAGGCTTCGAGATTACGGCACGTCCCCTCACGCCGGCACATCCCACCCGTCAAACCCACTCATTGGAAGGCGGCCGGGCGGAAGATCCGTCCGGCCGCCTCTGAACAGCGGGTGGCTAGGAGATTTTGACCGGGTTGACGACGTCGGCGACGAGGACGAGGAGCGTGAAGCAGATGAACACGCTCGCCACCACATAGGCCACCGGCATCAGCTTCGCCACGTCGAACGGGCCCGGGTCCGGGCGGCGCAGCAGCCTCGCCAGGTTCCGGCGCAGCGACTCCCACAGGGCGCCCGCGATGTGGCCGCCGTCGAGCGGCAGCAGCGGGAGCATGTTGAACAGGAACAGGGAGAGGTTGAAGCCGGCGACCAGCATCAGGGCCATGGCCAGCTGCTGGGTGGGCGGGATGTCCAGGGTGAAGATCTCGCCGCCGACGCGGGCCGCGCCGACCACGCCCATCGGGGAGTCGGGCTCGCGGGGGGCGCCGTCGAAGGCCGCGTTCCACAGGGCGGGCACCTTGGCGGGCAGGCTCGCGATGGAGTGGACGGCCTCGCCGAGGCGGTCGCCCATCCAGGTCACGGACTGGCCGAAGTCCTGGCGGACGATGCCGGTGGCGGCGCTGAAGCCGAGGAAGCCGGCGCTGACGTACTGCCCCTGGACGATCTGGCCGTGGGAGTCCTTCTTGGCGACCTGGTTGGTGGCGATCTTCGCGTGCAGGGTGACGTCCTGGCCGCCCCGGTCGACGACGATCGACACGTCCTTGCCGGGGTTGGCGCGGATGAGGTCGGAGAGCCGGTTCCACTCGTCGGTCCTCACCCCGTTGAAGGAGACGATCTTGTCGCCGGCCTTCAGGCCCGCGGCCGCGGCCGGGGCGGGGGCGTCGG
This sequence comes from Streptomyces sp. JNUCC 63, assembly GCF_054366325.1. Taxonomy (NCBI): domain Bacteria; kingdom Bacillati; phylum Actinomycetota; class Actinomycetes; order Kitasatosporales; family Streptomycetaceae; genus Streptomyces; species Streptomyces sp. JNUCC 63. The sequence continues at coordinate 2,219,537 of NZ_CM135963.1, forward strand.
TCTTCTTGCAGGTGTCGCGGTTCTCGCTCTGCGCGATGACGCACTGGGAGACCGAGCTGACGGTGGTCGTCTGCTGCGAGATGCCGAAGCCCATGAGGACGGTCAGGAACAGCGCGACCGCGAGGATCAGGTTCATGAAGGGGCCCGCGAACATCACGATGACCCGCTTCCACGGGGCGCGCGTGTAGAACAGGCGCTTCTCGTCGCCGGGGCCCAGCTCCTCGAAGGCCGCCGAGCGGGCGTCCTCGATCATGCCGCGCCAGGGCGAGGTGGAGCGTGCGGCGATCCGGCCGTCGTCGCCCGGCGGGAACATGCCGATCATGCGGATGTAGCCGCCGAACGGGATGGCCTTGATGCCGTACTCCGTCTCGCCCTTCTTCCGGGACCACAGGGTAGGGCCGAAGCCGACCATGTACTGCGGCACGCGGATGCCGAAGAACTTGGCGGTGGACAGATGCCCCAGCTCGTGCCAGGCGATCGAGACCAGCAGGCCGACCACGAAGACGACTATGCCGAGGATCATCATCAGGGACGTCATGCACGCGCCTCCGCGGTCGCCGTCTGCGCTGTCAGTTCCCGGGCCCGGGCGCGGGCCCAGGTCTCCGCTTCGAGGACGTCCGGCACGGTGAGCGTAGTTCCCGTGCGGTGGGGGTCCCCCCGTTCGAGCGAAGTCGAGAGTGGGGGAGTGCCGTGCTCCTCGACCACTTGTGTCACGGTCTCCATGATTCCGTTGAAGGGCAGTGTGCCGCGCAGGAACGCGTCGACGCACTCCTCGTTCGCCGCGTTGAACACGGCCGGGGCGGTGCCGCCGAGCCGGCCCACGTGCCGGGCCAGGCCGACGGAGGGGAAGGCGTCGTTGTCGAGGGGGAAGAACTCCCAGGTCGACGCGGTGCTCCAGTCGAAGGCGGGCGCGGCGTCGGGGACGCGTTCGGGCCAGCCGAGACCGATGGCGATGGGCCCGCGCATGTCGGGGGGCGTCGCCTGGGCGAGAGTGGATCCGTCGGTGAACTCAACCATCGAGTGGACATACGACTGCGGGTGCACGACCACCTCAATGCGGTCGAAGGGAATGTCGTACAGCAGGTGCGCCTCGATGACCTCCAGTCCCTTGTTGACCAGGGTGGCGGAGTTGATCGTGATCACCGGGCCCATGGCCCAGGTGGGGTGGGCGAGGGCGTCCTCGACGGTGACGTTCGTGAGTTCCTCCTTGCTACGGCCCCGGAAGGGCCCGCCGGAGGCGGTGACGACGAGCTTGCGCACGTCGGTCCTCGTCCCGGCGGCCAGCGCCTGGAAGAGGGCGGCGTGCTCGGAGTCCACGGGGATGATCTGGCCCGGCTTGGCCAGCGCCTTGACCAGCGGGCCGCCGACGATGAGCGATTCCTTGTTGGCGAGCGCGAGAGTGCGGCCCGCCTCCAGGGCGGCGAGGGTCGGAGCGAGGCCGATGGAGCCGGTGATGCCGTTGAGGACGGTGTGACAGTCGGAGGCGGCCAGCCGGGTGGCCGCGTCGGGCCCGGCGAGGATCTCGGGCAGCGGCTCCCCCGTCCCGTACTGCGCGGACAGCGCCTCGCGCAGCGCCGGTACGACGTCCTTGCGGGCCACGGCGACGGTCCGCACCCGGAGCCGGTACGCCTGCTCGGCGAGGAGCCCGACCCGTCCGCCGTTGGCGGAGAGCCCGGTCACCCGGAAGCGGTCCGGGTTGCGCAGCACGAGGTCGATGGCCTGCGTGCCGATGGACCCGGTGGCCCCGAGGACCACCACGTCCTTGGGCCCGTCCCCGGTGACGGGATCGAAGACGAGGTGCGGATCGGCGAGGGGGGCTGGACTGTCACTCATTCCCCCATTGTGGCGGCAGCGGGTGCCGGGGAGGACAGCGCGTCCTCCGGGAGAGGGGCGGGCCGCCCGGTGGCTGATGCCGCCGGGCGGCCTGCGGCCGTCGGCGGCTAACGGATCGGCCGGTGCACGTTCTCCCGACGGGCGGGGCCCGGCTCCGCCTCCGCGATCCACGGACCGTCGTCCGAGGGATCGATGACGCCCTCCTCCAGCCAGGTGTAGGTGCCGCCGAGGACACCCTTGACGACCTTGCGGTCGAGGTCGTCGGTGTTGGTCCACAGGCGGTCGAAGAGTTCGGCGACGCGGATGCGGGACTGGTGGCAGAAGGCGTCGGCGAGCTGGTAGGCCTCGCGGCCGTGGTCGCCCTGGGTGCGCAGGAGCTCGGCGCGGACGCAGGCCGCGCTCATCGCGAACAGTTCGGCGCCGATGTCGACGACCCGGCCGAGGAAGCCCTGCTTGGTCTCCATCCGGCCCTGCCAGCGGGACATGGCGTAGAAGGTGGAGCGGGCGAGCTTGCGGGCGTGGCGTTCGACGTAGCGCAGGTGGGGCGAGAGGTCGCGGTGGCCGGGCGGGTGGAACTCGGCGTACGAGCGCGGGAGCTGGCCAGGACCCGCGACCAGCTTCGGCAGCCACTTGGCGTAGAAGACGCCCGCGTTCGCGCCTGCCCTGGCCTTGTCCGACAGGGACTTGTCGGGGTCGATGAGGTCGCCGGCAACCGAGAGGTGGGCGTCGACGGCCTCGCGTGCGATCAGCAGGTGCATGATCTCGGTGGAGCCCTCGAAGATGCGGTTGATGCGCAGGTCGCGCAGCATCTGCTCGGCGGGGACGGCGCGTTCGCCGCGGGCGGCGAGGGACGCGGCCGTCTCGAAGCCGCGGCCGCCGCGGATCTGGACCAGCTCGTCGGCCATCTTCCAGGCCATCTCCGAGCCGTAGAGCTTGGCGAGGGCGGCCTCGATGCGGATGTCGTTGCGGTTCTCGTCGGCCATCTGGGAGGACAGGTCGAGCACCGCCTCCAGCGCGAAGGTGGTGGCCGCGATGAAGGAGATCTTCGAGCCGACCGCCTCGTGCAGCGCGACCGGCCTGCCCCACTGCTCGCGGGCCGCCGACCACTCGCGGGCGATCTTCAGGCACCACTTGCCCGCGCCCGCGCACATCGCGGGCAGGGAGAGCCGGCCGGTGTTGAGGGTGGTCAGGGCGATCTTCAGGCCCTGACCCTCCTCGCCGATGCGGTGGGCGGCCGGGACACGGACCCGGTGGAAGCGGGTGACGCCGTTCTCGATGCCGCGCAGGCCCATGAAGGCGTTGCGGTTCTCCACCGTGACGCCCTCGGAGGCGGCCTCGACGACGAAGGCGGTGATGCCGCCCCGGTGGCCCTCGGACTTCGGCACGCGCGCCATGACGACGAGCAGGTCGGCGACGACCCCGTTGGTCGTCCAGAGTTTGACGCCGTCGAGGACGTAGTCGTCCCCGTCCGGGACCGCTGTGGTCGCCAGGCGCGCCGGGTCGGAGCCCACGTCCGGCTCGGTCAGCAGGAAGGCGGAGATGTCCGTGCGGGCGCAGCGCGGCAGGAAGGTGTCCTTCTGCTCCTGCGTGCCGAAGATCTTCAGCGGCTGCGGTACGCCGATCGACTGGTGCGCGGAGAGCAGCGCGCCGATCGCGGGACTGGCGGAGCCGGCCAGGGCGAGCGCCTTGTTGTAGTAGATCTGGGTCAGGCCGAGCCCGCCGTACTTGGTGTCGATCTTCATACCGAGGGCGCCGAGCTCCTTGAGCCCGGTGATGACCTCGTCCGGGATCCGCGCGTCCCGCTCGATCCGGGCCGAGTCGATCTTCGTCTCGCAGAAGTCGCGGAGCTTGGCGAGGAACTCCTCGCCGCGTTGGACCTCGTCGTCGGCCGGGAGCGGGTGGGGATGGATGAGGTCCAGCCGGAAGCGGCCGAGGAACAGCTCCTTGGCGAAGCTGGGCTTGCGCCAGTCCTGCTCCCGGGCGGCCTCCGCCACCTGGCGCGCCTCGCGCTCGGTGACGGTGGGCTTGTTGGACGTTGGTGCGGACATGAGGCTCACCTCGCCGCGAATAGGGATTGTGAGGGCGGTACGTTACCGACCGGTGCTACTGGATCGTATGTACCCGATACCGGGCGGACCCACCACCCCTCGCGCACGGACGCTCGCAGTCCACCGTTCTGTTTCGGTGCGGTGCCACCCAGCATCATGTGAGCGCGGCACGACGACCAGTCGTGTGCTCCATTCGGATTGCCCTGCCGCCCCTGCCGCCGCCCCTGCCGTCCGAGGTCGCCGGAAGGAAACAGTCGAAGCGCTTCGACAGCCTACGGACACCCACTCCTGCTGGGGTTACTGTCGAACCACCCTCACCGCCCGATGTCGGCAACGCGCACAGTCGAAGCGCTTCACAAAGCTTGGAGAGCTGGATGGTCACCCTCGCCGAGGTCGCCCAGCACGCCGGAGTCTCGGCGAGCACGGTGAGCTACGTCCTCAGCGGCAAGCGGTCCATCTCCGCGAGCACCCGGCGGCGGGTCGAGGAGAGCATCCGGGTGCTCGGCTACCACCCGAACGCGGGCGCCCGCGCCCTGGCGAGCAGCCGGTCGAACATCATCGCCCTGATGATCCCGCTGCGCACCGACATGTACGTACCGGTGATGATGGAGATCGCCATCGCCGTGGCGACCACCGCCCGCACCCACGGCCACGACGTGCTGCTGCTCACCGGCGAGGAGGGCCCCGACGCCGTGCGCCGGGTCACCGGCAGCGGACTCGCCGACGCCATGATCCTGATGGACGTCGAACTGGACGACGAGCGGCTGCCGCTGCTGCGCACGACCGACCAGCCGTCCGTCCTGATCGGCCTGCCCGCCGACACCACCGGCCTGACCTGCGTCGACCTGGACTGGAGTGCGACGGGCGCGCTCTGCCTGGAGCACCTGGCGATGCTCGGGCACCGTGACATCGCTGTCATCGGCGAGGCGCCCGCCGTCTACGAGCGGCACACCGGCTTCGCCGAACGCACCCTCGACGGTCTGCGCTCCCGGGCCCGCGAGCTGGGCCTGCGGGCGCTGCACCGCCCCTGCGAGGGCGGCTACGACGCGATGGCCGTCACACTCGCCCGGATCCTCGACGAGCGCCCCGGCACCACGGGTTTCATCGTGCAGAACGAGTCCGCCGTCGAACCCCTGCTCGCCCTGCTGCGCCGGCAGGGCCGGGCCGTGCCGGAGGACATGTCGGTGGTCGCGATCTGCCCCGACCAGGTGGCCGTCCAGGCCTCGGTGCGCCTGACCTCCGCAGGCATCCCCGCCCAGGAGATGGGCCGGCGCGCGGTCGAGCACCTGATGGCGAAGCTCGGCGGGCGCGGCACGGACGAAGTGGTGCTCCTCCCGCCCGAGTTGACGGTCCGGACGAGCTCGGGCCCGGCCCCCTCCCGCTCCTGAACACCGCCCCGCCCCACCTGGCGCCCCACCCCGGGTGCCCCGTGCCTTCTCGCGCCTCCCGCAGGACACCCCTGTCCGCACTCCTCCAAGGAGCACCCCGTGAACCAGCACGCCGAGACCCGCCCTCCGCACGGCACGGTCGGCCTCGCCCAGTCCTCCCCCACCGTCGGCACCTTCCGCGACCGGGACGGCGCGCTGGAGTGGAGCGGCCGCCAGGAGACCGTACGCATCGAGCCGTGGGGCCCGGACGCGGTCCGGGTGCGCGCCCGGCTCGGCGGCCCGGTCCTGGACGACCTGCCCGGTGCCCTCCTCCCAAAGGCCCCGCCCACCGGGAGCACCGTCAAGATCGAGGGCGGCCGGGGACGCCTGACCGTCGGCGCGCTCACGGTCGACGTGGACGCCGAGGGCTTGATCCGCTTCCTGCGCACGGACGACCTCTCCGAGCTGCTCGCCGAGGAACGCGCCCACTTCTGGTGGCCCGGACCCCGCCTCTACACCGCCGTCGGCAACGGCTACCACCGCCTGGAACAGCGCTTTTCCGCCTACGACGACGAGAAGCTGTACGGCCTCGGCCAGCACCAGCACGGCCGGCTCGACCAGAAGGGCCTGGTCCTGGACCTGGTCCAGCGCAACGCCGAGGTCACCATCCCCGCGCTCACCTCCAGCCGCGGCTACACCCTGCTGTGGAACAACCCGGCCATCGGCCGCGTGGAGCTGGCCGGCAACGGCACCCGCTGGGTGGCGGACTCCGCCCGCCAGCTCGACTACTGGATCACCGCGGGCGCCCCGGCCGACGCCCAGCGCCGCTACAGCGCGGTGACCGGCCGTACGCCCATGCTGCCCGAGTGGGCGGCGGGCTTCTGGCAGTGCAGACTGCGCTACCGTACCCAGGACGAACTCCTCGCCGTGGCAAGGGAGTACAAGCGCCGGAACCTGCCCGTCGACGCGATCGTCTGCGACTTCTTCCACTGGACGCACCTGGGCGAGTGGAAGTTCGACCCGAAGGAGTGGCCGGACCCGGCGGCGATGGTCCGGGAGCTGGACGAGCTCGGCATCAAGCTGGTGGTGAGCGTCTGGCCCTCGGTCTCCCCGCTGTCGGAGAACCACCCGGTGATGGAGCAGCGCGGCTACCTCATCGGCACCCAGTACGGTCCGATGGCGCACGCGGACTGGCCGGACAAGGAGGTCGCCTCCACCGTCCAGGTGGCCTTCTACGACGCCACCAACCCCGACGCGCGCGCGTTCGTGTGGTCCAGGATCAAGGAGAACTACCTGAACACGCCCACGTCAGGTCCGTACGACTACACCACACTCACCACCGAGCTCACCGCCGACGGCGTACACGACGTGCACCTCAGGCTGCGCGGCCCCCTGCGGCTAGCGCGCGTCGGCTTCTGATCCGCCGGGAACGATCAGTCCGGACTCGTAGGCGATCACCACCAGTTGCGCCCGGTCGCGCGCTCCCAGTTTGCCCATGATGCGGCTCACGTGGGTCTTCGCGGTCAGTGGGGAGAGGACGAGGGCGTCGGCGATCTCCCTGTTGTTCAGGCCGCGGGCGACCAGGACCAGGACCTCACGCTCGCGGGGAGAGAGCTCGCTCAGAGCCCCCGGCCGGCCCGGCGCCGGTGCGGTGCCCGGGTGTGTCCTGACGACCCGTTCGATGAGGCGGGCGGTGGGGCCGGGGGAGAGCAGGGCCTCGCCGGCCGCGACGGTACGGATGGCGTCGAGCAGGTCCTGGGGCTTGGTGTCCTTCACCAGGAAGCCGGAGGCCCCGGCGCGCAGGGCGTCGATGATGTGCTCGTCGGTGTCGTACGTGGTGAGGACGAGGACCTTCACGCCGGCGAGGTCCTCGTCGGCGGCGATCCGCCGGGTCGCCTCGATGCCGTCGAGCTCGGGCATGCGGACGTCCATCACGACCACGTCGGCCCGTGCGGTGCGGGCGAGTTCGACGGCTTCCCCGCCATGGGCGGCCTCGCCCACGACCTCCATGTGCGGGGTGGCGGCGATGAGCATCGCGAAGGCGGAGCGTACGAGGTGCTGGTCATCGGCCAGCACCACCCGGATGGCCTCCGTCATGGGCTTCTTCTCCTGTGGCGGGGTCTGGGTCATTGGACGGCCTGTGTGCAGGGCAGGACCGCGCGGACCGCGAAGCCCGGGCCGTCGGCCCGCGGGCCGGCCGCCACCGTGCCGCCGACGCTGCGGGCCCGCTCCCGCATGCCGACGAGGCCGAAGCCGGGCGGCCGGGCCGTGGCCGCGTCGTCCGCGGGCGAGCCGTCGTCCACGATGTCCACCAGCAGCGCCGACGACTCCTCGTCCAGTGCGACGGAGACCTGGATGCCGACCGCGGGCCCGCCGTGCTGCACCGCGTTGGTGAGCCCCTGCTGGACGATGCGGTACGCCGCCGCGCCGACCGCCGGCGGCACCTCGCCATCGGCCGAGACGGACAGGGACACCGTGGCCCCCGCCGACCCGGCCGCCCTGCCGAGGTCGACCAGTGAGCCGAGGCCCGGCGGTGGTCCGCTGTCCTCCTCCGCCCGGAGCACCTCCAGCGTCCGCTTCAGCTCGCGCCGGGCCTCCCGGCAGGTGTCGGCGATGCCGTCCAGCGCCCGGGACAGGGTGTCGCGGTCGAGCCGCTCCGGGTCGGCGTTCAGCACGTGCGCGGCCACGGAGGTCTGCACGCCGATGAGGGTGATGCTGTGGGCGAGGAGGTCGTGCAGGTCGCGGGCGATGCGCAGCCGTTCCTCCGCGACCCGGCGGGCGGCCGTCTCCTCGCGCGTCCGCTCGGCCCGCTCCGCCCGCTCCACGATGGCGCCCACGTAGTTGCGGTGCACCCGTACCGCCTCGCCGAGCAGGGTGCAGGCCAGGATCCAGCCGGAGGTGCGGACCAGCTCCAGCCCCTCGTGCACGTTCACGGTCAGCATCATCGTCAGCGCGAGCGCCAGCAGGGACGGGACGACGATGAACGTGCGGCGGCGCGGACCGGCCACCGCCAGCGAGTAGAGGATGACCATGGAGGCCACCACCGGTGTCATAGGGGCGTTGCCCAGCAGGTGGTAGGCGAGCTGGAAGGGCACCAGCACCAGCAGCACCCCCAGCGGGTACAGCCGGCGCCACGCCGTGAGCAGCACCATGGCCGCCACCAGCGCCCAGCCCAGGGCGTCGGTCACCTTCCCGTCGCCCTGCGGGAGGAAGGCCACCGGCACCGTCAGCGCGCCGACGGCAGCGGTGGTCAGCCAGTCCCGCCGCGCCGGCCGCTTCAACCGGCGCCGCCCCGGGTGCACTCCGACGGTCGACACGTCCCTCATCCTCCCTGATCGCCGCGGCTGCCGAGCCCGGAAGAGCCCGGAAAGCCACCCCCCGCCGCCCGGCAGCCCCGGTTCGTGCGGTCAGCGCAGCGCCACCGGCTCCTGCGTCGGCGGAGTCGGCCGGTTCTCCTGCTTCTCCCGCGCGGGCGGTTCCTTGGACAGCGGTCCGGGCCACCACACCTTGCGGCCCAGCGCCACACTGGCCGAGGTGACCAGGTAGGTCCGTACGAGGAAGGTGTCCAGCAGCACTCCCACCGCGATCACGAGGCCGAGCTCCACCAGCATCACCAGCGGCATGCCGGCCAGCACCGAGAAGGTCGCCGCCAGTACCAGTCCCGCCGAGGCGATGACGCCGCCGGTGGCGCGCAGCGCCTTGAGCGCCGCCGCCTCGGGCGCCAGCCCGGACAGCGACTCCTCCCGCATCCGGTGCATCAGGAAGATGCCGTAGTCGACGCCGAGCGCCACCAGGAAGACGAAGGACAGCAGCGGCAGGGCCGGATCGTTGCCCTCGATGCCGAGGACCGGCTCGAAGACCAGCCCGCCGATGCCGAGCGCCGCACCCCACACGGCGACGACCGCGCCGACCAGGAGCAGCGGGGCGACGAGGCTGCGCAGCAGGACGATCAGGATGAGCAGGACGGAGCCCAGGACGAGCGGCACGACGACGTCGCGGTCGCCGGCGTTGGCGTCCTTGAGGTCGATCAGCTGGGCGCTGGGTCCGCCGACGTGGCCGCCCAGCTCCCCGACCGGTCCCGAGCGCAGTGCGTGGATGGTGGCGGTCTCGCCGGCGGACTCCGGCGGGGCGTCGGCGGTCACGGCGATCTCGGTCCAGCCCGTGCCGCTGCGGCGGGGCTCGGCGGCGGCCACGCCCTCGGTGCCGCGGATCCGCTCCAGGGCCCGGTCGGCCTTGCCGGCCGGCACGACCACGTCGATGGGCTGGCTGCTGAGCTCCGGGTAGGCGGTGGACAGGGTCCGCGCCGCGGTGATCGACTCCGGGGTGTCGATGAAGGAGTTCTCGTTCTTCAGGCTGCCCTGCAGGTTGAGGGTGCCCAGCGCCAGAGCGCCGAGCACCGCCGCGCCGGCGACCAGCACGGTGACCGGCCTGCGGCCGGCCGAGCTGCCCATGGCGGCGAACACCGACCGCCGCTGTTTCGGCTCGCTGCCGAAGACCGGCACCAGCGGCCAGAACACCCGGCGGCCGAGGAGGACCAGCAGCGCGGGCAGCAGGGTCGTCATGGCCAGCAGCGCGCTGAGCACGCCGACGGTGCCGAACGGGCCCATGCCGCGGGTGCTGTTCAGATCGGCGGCCAGCAGGCAGAGCAGGCCGGCGGCGACGGTGCCGGAGGAGGCGAGGACGGCGGGGCCGCAGCCGCGCAGGGCGGCGCGCATGGCGTCGTACGGCCGCTCGATGCGGCGCAGCTCCTCGCGGTAGCGGGAGACCAGCAGCAGGGCGTAGTCGGTGCCCGCGCCGAAGACCAGGATGGTCATCATGCCGTTGTTCGCGCCGGTGACGGTGATGCCGAACCATTCGTGCAGGCCGTAGGCGGCGGCCATCGCGGTGAAGTTGGCGGCGCCGGCGGTGAGCAGGGGGACGAGCCAGAGCAGGGGGCTGCGGTAGATGAGGATGAGCAGGACGGCGACCACCGCGACGGTGGTGTAGAGAAGCGGGCCGTCCAGTGACTCGAAGACCTTGCCGGAGTCGGCCTGCAGTCCGGCGCGCCCGCCGACCTCGGCCGTCAGCCCGTCCTCCGTGCCCCGGACGGTCTCGCGGACGTCGTCGACCAGGGCGTTCTTGGCCTTCTTGTCCTGACCGGGCTCGGTGGTGGAGACGGGGTACATCAGCGTGGTGCCGTCCTTGGACGGGATGGCCCGCGGCTGTGCGCCGAGCTTGTGCGCGGCGGCGATCTCGTCGATCTGCCCGGCGGCGGTGCGCCGGTCGGCCTCGGTCAGCCCGCCGTCGCGGTGGTACACCACGACCATGTCCGTGGACTCGCCGCCGGGCAGCCTGTCCTGGACCTTGGCGACCTGGGTGGAGTCGGCGCTCGCGGGCAGATAGTCGACGTTCCGGTTCTGCTGGACGCCGGAGAGCTTCCCGGCCAACGGCGAGGCGAGCACCAGCACCACCAGCCACATCGCCAGCAAGGTCCAGGGCACGAGCCGTCCCCGGCGTGCCCTCTGCTTTTCCTGTACGGCCCCCATGGGCCACCCCTCTCCTCGGATGCTCGGATGTCCGGGTCGTCACCAGACTTCCGGCGAGGAGAGCCGGATACGTCGCTCCAGCGACCGAAGTGGCCCGTACTGCCAGGGGTGTCCCGGGCGGGGCGCTACTCCCGGGGGCGTACGACGACGGCCGGGGGCCACCCCCTGGTGATCCCGTGCATCCTGGCCGCTACCGGGGCGGTTCAGCGCGCCGCACCGCGTCGGAGGCCAGGGCGATGGTCACGCCCAGGCCGGCGAAGGCACCGCAGCCGACGAACACCGGGGCGGCGCCCCAGGCTCCGATGGCGGCGCCGACCAGCGGGTAGCCGGGGGGCGCCAGACCGACCATGGTGAGCATGACGACGGAGGTGACCCGGGCCAGCTGGCCGGGGCTGGTGATCCGCGGCGGGAGGGCACCGACCGCGGGGACGAACGTCCAACAGTCCCGGTGGTCGCCCGGCGTCTGGTTGGGGATTGACCACTCGCTGGTGTACGACGACGGCCGGAGCCCCCGCACAGCGGGCTCCGGCCGTTGTCGGCTGTCGGACCGTCGGGCCTACAGGGCGAGCCCGGTCAGGACGAGGACGCGCTCGTAGGTGTAGTCGTCCATCGCGAACCTCACGCCCTCGCGGCCCACGCCGGACTGCTTGGCGCCGCCGTAGGGCATCTGGTCGGCGCGGTAGGAGGGGACGTCGCCGATGACCACGCCGCCGACCTCCAGGGCGCGGTGGGCGCGGAAGGCGGTCTGGAGGTCGTGGGTGAAGATGCCTGCCTGGAGGCCGTACTTGGAGTCGTTGACCGCGGCGAAGGCCTCGGCCTCGCCGTTCACCTTCCGCACGGTCAGGACCGGTCCGAAGACCTCCTCGCAGGCGATCGTCACGTCGGCCGGTACGTCGGTCAGGACGGTCGGCGCGTAGGAGGCGCCGTCGCGCTTGCCGCCGGTGAGGAGGGTGGCGCCGGCCTCGACGGCCTCCTGCACCCAGGACTCCACGCGCTTGGCGGCGTCCTCGCTGACCAGCGGGCCGACGTCGGTCGCGGCGTCGGAGGGGTCGCCGGTGACCTGGGCCTCGACGGCGGCGACGATGCGCGGCAGCAGGCGCTCGTAGACCGAGCCGTCGGCGATCACACGCTGCACGGAGATGCAGGACTGGCCGCCCTGGTAGTTGGAGAAGGTGGCGATGCGGTTCGCGGCCCAGTCCAGGTCCTCGTCGCTCGCCCAGTCGGCGAGGACGACGGCCGCGCCGTTGCCGCCGAGCTCCAGGGTGCAGTGCTTGCGCGGCACCGAGTCCATGATCGCGTAGCCGACCTTCTCGGAACCGGTGAAGGAGATGACCGGCAGCCGCTCGTCCTGGACGAGGGCGGGCATCTTGTCGTTGGTGACCGGGAGGATCGACCAGGAACCGGCCGGCAGGTCGGTCTCGGCCAGCAGCTCGCCGAGGATCAGGCCGGAGAGCGGGGTGGCGGGGGCCGGCTTGAGGATGATCGGGGCGCCGGCGGCGATGGCCGGGGCGACCTTGTGGGCGCACAGGTTCAGCGGGAAGTTGAACGGCGCGATGCCGAGGACGACGCCCTTCGGGAAGCGGCGGGTGAGCGCCAGGCGCCCCTGGCCGCCCGCGTCGGTGTCCAGGCGCTGGGCCTCGCCGCCGTTGAACCGGCGGGCCTCCTCCGCGGCGAAGCGGAACACGGACACGGCACGGCCGACCTCACCGCGCGCCCACTTGATCGGCTTGCCGTTCTCGGCGGAGATCAGCTGCGCGATCTCCTCGGTGCGCTCGACCAGCCGCTTGACGACGTGGTCCAGGGCGGCGGCACGCACGTGGGCCGGGATGGCGGCGAACTCGTCCCGCACGGCGTACGCGGCGGCCACGGCCTCCTCGACCTGCGCGTCGGTCGGCACGCTGACCTTACCGACCAGCCGGCCGTCCCACGGGGAGGTGACGTCGAAGGTGTCCTCGCCGGCGACCTGGCGGCCGGCGAGCCAGAAGGCGTGGGTGGAAGTCATCGTGAGAGTCCCGGCCCTTCCGCGTTGGGGGTGTCTGCTTGCGTCGTCAACGGTAGGGCCGGGGCGGTCCGTCGACGCTTGTCCGAGGTGGAGCAGTGGCGGGTGGCGGTGCGCCGGATTGGCGTAGGACCAGTGGCATCAGGGCCAGTGACCTCGGGACCAGTGACCTCGGGACCAGTACGTCTACTCCGTGGCGGTGGCCTTCAGCGCCAGCCACAGCTCCATCCGTACGTCCGCGTCGTCCAGGGAGCGGCCGAGGATCTCCTCGACCCTGCGCATCCGGTAGCGCAGGGTGTGCCGGTGCACGCCGAGGTCGGCGGCGGCCGCGTCCCACTGGCCGTGCCGCGACAGCCAGGCCCGCAGCGAGGCCACGAGGTCGCCGCGGCCGGTGGCGTCGTGCTCGTACAGCGCGCGCAGCAGCCCGTCGGCGAACGCCCTGACCGCGTCGTCCGCCAGCAGCGGCAGCACCGATCCGGACGCGAGCTGTTCGTGCTCGACGAGCACCCTTCCGCGCCGCCGCGCCACCGACAGCGCCTGTTCGGCCTGCTTGTACGCGGCGGCGGTCGCGATGGGCCCGGCCGGCGCGGACAGGCCCACAACCAGCTCGTCCTCCTCGCCGCCGCCCGGCTGCTCGCCCACGGTCTCGGCCCGCGCCGCCTCCAGTGCCTCCGCGTACTCCCCGCACGCCGCCACGGCCGCACCCCCGTCGGCGACCAGCACCACCAGCCGCTCTCCTTCGGGCACGACCAGCACCGCCTCCCCGGACCGGGCGGCGGCCGCCTCCACGACCTCGGCGAGTCCGGCGAGCGGGTCGCCGCCGGTGTCGGCCGCGGCCAGCACGGCGGCCGAGGACGGCTTGGCGGTCTGCACGCGCGCGTGGGCGTCGGCGTGCGCCCGCGCGGCGGACGCCGAGGCGGATTCGGCGACGATCATCCGGAAGGGGGCGTCCAGCAGGCCGCCGTACAGGTCCCCGGCGACGGCCCTGGCGTGGTCCGGCTGTCCGGCGAGCAGCATGCGCAGGACGGCGGCGCCGATCCGCTGCTCGGCGGCGTGCAGCGAGCGGGAGCGTTCCGTGGTGAGGGTCAGCAGGGCGATGGCGGAGTGGACGGCGTACCGCTCGGCGGTACCGAGGGTGGTGGCCGTGCCGACGGCGAGCGCGGCGCGCGGGCGGCGGCCGGTGCCGATGGAGTGCAGCTCGACGCGGTCCTCGGTCTCCGGACCGCCCACCACGGCCGACGCGGGCGCCGGCCGGTCGCGCAGCCGTTCGACGTCCGCGGTGAGCCGGGCGGCCCTGCGGCCCGCCCACTCCGGTGCGGTGGCGACGACGGCGCCCGAGGCGTCGTAGAGCGCCGCCCAGCCGTCGACCTGGGTGGCGAGCGCGGCGAGCAGCCCATCCGGTCCGGAGTTCAGGGCCTGCTTGGTCAGCTCCCGCTGGGCGGCGAAGCCCGCCGTGACCGCGCGGTACTGGTCGGCCGCGATGGCCGCCGAGACCGCCTTGCTGATGGCGAGGAACGGGGTGCGGCGGGGCACCTCCAGCAGCGGCAGCCCCTCCTCCTCGGCCGCGTCGACGAGCGCCTCGGGGATCTCGTCGTAGTTGACCCCGATGGCGAAGCCGATCCCGACGACGCCGGCCTTGGCCAGCCGCTTCACATAGCGGCGCATGGCCTGGGGGTCCTCCGCGTCCAGCTTGAGCGCGGTGATCAGCAGCAGCTCCCCGCCCTCCATGTACGGCACGGGGTCGGCGAGTTCGCTGACGTGGGCCCAGCGGACGGGCACGTCCAGACGGTCCTCGCCCGCGCGCACGGTCAGCTTGAGCGCGGAGTGGTGGACGAGCGAGGCGAGCGTCGGGGGCATGGGGCCTTCTGGTCTGCGGAGGTCTGATGATCGTTGTGCGGTTTTGGCCGCCACGTATGAACGACCTGTGTCGATTCTGCCTCACCGTACGGTCGACGCGTGACCGTCCGTACAGATGTCCGCTTCGTTCAGCCCCGCAGGTCCACCAGCAGCGGTGGCGCGTGCTCGCCCCGCACGCCGGTCAGCGACAGCACGGCGTGTCCCGGCGGGACCTCGTGGGCCAGCTGGGAGGCGGACCAGCGCTCCCGCTCGACCTGCTTGGTGGTCACGGCGTCCGTGGTCACGGCCCGGCCGGTCACCAGCTTGCGCAGGGCGTGGATGGCGCGGGTCATCGGCTGGTGGGCGAAGACGGTGTGCTTGGCCACCTCCTTGGTCTCCACCCACTCGGTGCCCCAGGCGTGCGCGAACCGGCTGCCGTCCCAGGTGGTGACCCCGGCAAGGGCCATACGGCAGCCGACGGCCCCCAGCAGCGGGCCGTGCAGCGCCTCGGGCACGTCGGCGACCGAGCGGAGCGCGAGGACGACTCCGGCGTTCTGCGCGCGCAGCCGCTGGATGCGGCGCACCGACTCGGCGGTGACGGTCCCGGTGGCGTCGTCGAGGACCAGGCAGGCGAAGTGCGGGCGCCGGGTGTCCCGTACGACGGTGTGGAACTGGGCCAGGACCAGCCGGGTGATCAGCCGGGACGCCTCCTCGTGCCCCCGCTCGGGCAGGTCGATGCGGACCCGCAGCGGATGGTGGGCCACGGCGCGCAGCGAGAACGGCCTGCTGTCGCTCGTCCCGCCGCCGAAGAACTCGGCGAAGACCGGCCGGTCGAGGAGCGCGAGCCGGTCGGCGAGGGCCGGGCCGGCGTCGGCCGCGGAGCCGGCCTGCCGCATACGGGCGTCCAGCTCGCGCCGCATCACGGCGTGCTCGTCGGCCGCGAGCCCCGCCCGCAGCGAGGCCAGCGCGCCCGGCTCGCCCTCCAGCAGCTCGCGCAGCACCGGCAGCGGCGGGAAGCGGCCGTGCACGGCCCGGTAGGGGCCGAGCAGTTGGGCGAGCGCGGTGGCGGCGCTCTGGTTGCCGACGGTGTCGAGGTCTCCGACCAGGGCCTCGGCGAGGAAGGCGGCGGCCTCGTCGGGGTCGTCGCACTCGGCGTAGGGATCGAGGTCGTGGGCGGAGGCGGGATCGCCGATCCGCACCACCACGTCGTACGCCGCATCCGGGCCGAGCGGGGTCCCGGCGGCGCAGACGGCGACGACCGCGCACCGGCCGGTGAGCGCCTGCAGCGCCAGCGCCTCGGTGACCGGTCCGGTGACATGCCGGGTCTTGCCGGAACCGGGCGGGCCGACCAGCAGCAGCGAGGTGCCGAGGGCATCCGGGTCCACGGCGGCACCGGCGCCCTCGTAGGCGCGCGGGCCCCGTTCCCCCGGCACCCAGCGCCCGAGGCGTACCTGCCCCTGAAGCAGGTCGTGGCGCGCGGTGCGGCCTGGCAGGTCGCGGGCGCCGGAGGGGTGGGTCCAGGCGGCGCCGCCCTGCCGCAGCACGGTGTCGGTGAAGGCGGCCGGGCGCCCCTCCCGCCGGGCCTCGTCCCACATCCGCTCGACGCGGGCGCAGTCCACGTCGTTCATCCGGCCTCCGGCCACCTCGGCGGCCAGCAGGTCGGCCGCCTGATGCTGCCCGGCGTGGCGCAGCTCGGGCCACTGCGAGCGGGGCAGGTCCGCCGGTGGCGGGGCGGCGGGGTCCGTGGCGATCCGGCGGCGGGCGGCGAGTTCCTTGGCGTACGCCCACCAGCCGCCGATCCGGGCGAACGGCCAGACGACCAGCAGGGTGACGATCGCGTACAGCGTGTCGGTGAACAGCGGGGAGGCGAACAGGCCGTAGCCGCCGGAGACGAGCACGACCAGGGAGAACACCGGGTCGACGACCGGCAGGGGATCCCAGCCGACGCCCGGGAAGGCGCCGGGGAAGACCAGGCTCAGCGTGATCAGGGCGCCGGCCGCGGCGAACAGGGCCCGGGCGGGCTGCGGACGGCGGCCCACGAAGTGCCGTACGACATCGGGCCAGCTGCCGAGCCGGCCGACGGCGTAGACGAGCACGGCGAAGAACACGCCGTCGTAGACCACCATGGCCTCGCGGCCCTGCGTCCCCTTCGGGGACACGGTGCCGCCCCACCACCAGTCGTCCGGCGTGAACAGCTTCAGCGGCGCCCACTGGTACGGCAGGGCGCCCTGCCGCCACAGGGACCATACGAGCAGGCCCACGACCAGCGGGATCAGCAGGCCGACGACCGTGATCGGGGGCAGCCGGTCCGGGGTGCGGGCAGCCTTGGGCGGGCGGTGTCCGAAGCGCCAGATGCCGGGGGCGGCAGTCGGGCGGGGGGTGTCGAGCCAGTCGGCGACGGCGGGCCGCGGGGGCTGCCCTTGCGGGTGGTACTCGTATGCGTCCGGGGCGCCCGGAGGCCGGGTCGGCCGCGGTGGCGTCGCGGGAGCGTCCCGCGGCACCGCCGGGCGGGGCACCGGGTTCGCGCGCTTCGGATGCGTACCCCGGGCGTCCTGCGTCCCGTCGTCCATCGCCCTTGCCCCCTGACCAGCCGTTCCGTCCACCATCAGCGAGTCAATCTAACGCCCGGGCAAGGGGAGTTCACCGATTGCGCACCAACGCGCACACCAGTGGCGCCGGTACTCGGCCCTTCCCGGCCCGCCCCCTTCTATATCCACCACGGACAACCGCGACCGCCGACAACGCCCACATGGAGCATGCCCGCCCCTCCCCCGCCGCCTTAACCTGCGAGAAAAGGAGACAGCGTCCGCCTGATGGCCCACCGCACCCATCCGTCGTTTCCCCTTCACCAACGCAAGATCAGCAGGGAGCCCCCCATGACCGCACTTGAGCAGGAGCGCCGCGTCGTCACCGCCATCCCCGGCCCGAAGTCGCAGGAGCTGCAGGCCCGCCGTACGGCCGTGGTCGCGCAGGGCGTGGGCTCCACGCTGCCGGTCTTCGTCACCCGCGCCGGCGGCGGCATCATCGAGGACGTCGACGGCAACCGGATCATCGACTTCGGCTCCGGCATCGCGGTGACCAGCGTCGGCGCGTCCGCCGAGGCCGTCGTACGCCGTGCCTCCGCGCAGCTCGCCGACTTCACCCACACGTGTTTCATGGTCACGCCGTACGAGGGCTACGTGGCCGTCGCCGAGGCGCTGGCCGAGCTCACGCCGGGCGACCACGCCAAGAAGTCGGCCCTGTTCAACAGCGGCGCCGAGGCCGTCGAGAACGCCGTCAAGATCGCCCGCGCGTACACCAAGCGCCAGGCGGTCGTGGTCTTCGACCACGGCTACCACGGCCGGACGAACCTCACCATGGCGCTGACCGCGAAGAACATGCCGTACAAGCACGGCTTCGGCCCCTTCGCCCCCGAGGTCTACCGCGCCCCGCTCGCCTACGCCTACCGCTGGCCGACCGGCCCGGAGAACGCGGGCCCCGAGGCCGCCAAGGCCGCCATCGACCAGATCACCAAGCAGGTCGGCGCCGACAACGTGGCCGCGATCATCATCGAGCCGGTGCTGGGTGAGGGCGGCTTCATCGAGCCGGCCAAGGGCTTCCTGCCGGCGATCCGCCAGTTCGCCGCCGACAACGGCATCGTCTTCGTCGCCGACGAGATCCAGTCCGGCTTCTGCCGCACCGGCCAGTGGTTCGCGTGCGAGGACGAGGGCATCGTCCCGGACCTGATCACCACGGCGAAGGGCATCGCGGGTGGCCTCCCGCTGGCCGCCGTGACCGGCCGCGCCGAGATCATGGACGCCGCCCACGCGGGCGGCCTGGGCGGCACCTACGGCGGCAACCCGGTCGCCTGCGCGGGCGCGCTCGGCGCGATCGAGACGATGAAGGAGCTGGACCTCAACGCCAAGGCGAAGAACATCGAGGCGATCATGAAGGGCCGCCTCACCGCCATGGCCGAGAAGTTCGACGTCATCGGCGACGTCCGCGGCCGCGGCGCGATGATCGCCATCGAGCTGGTCAAGGACCGTACGACCAAGGAGCCGAACCCGGAGGCGACGGCCGCCCTCGCCAAGGCCTGCCACGCCGAGGGCCTGCTGGTCCTGACCTGTGGCACCTACGGCAACGTCCTGCGCTTCCTGCCCCCGCTCGTCATCGGCGAGGACCTGTTGAACGAGGGCCTGGACATCATCGAGCAGGCGTTCGCGCGCATCTGAGACATCTGAGCGGCGGATACGCACGCCTGACGCAGTCGGCGGCGAGCGTGTGAAGAAGGTGTGCGAGGTGGATGGCAGGACGCCGTTCCGGCTGTTCTGCGTCCACCCGCTGCCGTAGGTTCTCTCCTCAGATGAGAGAAACACCCGCCCACAGGGGACTGTGGGCGGCAGGCCGTAGCCTCCCCAGCTTCGACCTGGCCGTGCCTCGCGCACACACCCGGAGCCGGCAGGCTCCGAACCTCCTCACCGATCGGACGGTCGCCCGCCCCACACCCCCCGGGGCGCGCGACGTTCCGATCCGAACGGCCCGCAACTGACGGACCGTTCCCCGTAGGGCCGGCGCAGCTCCCCCCTTGCGCCGGCCCTTCGGCGTGCGCCGCCGCACCTGCGAAGCTGTGCGTGTGTCGTCTTCGCGGGTTTTCCTGCTTCTCGTCTGGCTTGTCGGTCTTCCGGCCGTACTCTTCTCGCTGATCACCTGGCAGGTCGTCAGCCATGGGCCGCTTCTGGGGGTGGACCGGGGGCTCAGTCGCGTTCTGCTGCATCCGGACCGGGGGTCCGAGCTGCTCGCGGATCTCGGGAACGTGCAGGTCGCGGTTCCGGTGCTCGTGGTCGTGCTCGGGTACGTGGCCTGGCAGGGACGGACCACGGGTAGGGACCGGTGGTGGCTGGGGCCCCTCGGGGCGGCCGGGTTGATGGTACTGGTGCCGGTGTTCGTCGTGCCGCTCAAGGAGTGGACGGCCCGGCACGGCACGGCGGCCGTGCCGCCCGGGACCGGTTACTTCCCCTCCGGGCACACGGCCACCGCCGCCGTCGCCTACGGTGCCGCGACGCTCGTGCTACTGCCCTGGCTGCGCACGGCCACCACCCGCCGCGCCCTCGTCTCCGTCTGCGCCGCGCTCGTGCTCGGTGCGTCGTACGGGCTCGTACGGCGCGGCTACCACTGGCCACTGGATGTCGTGGCCAGCTGGTGCCTGAGCGCCGTGCTGCTCTCCGCGCTGTGGCTGCTGCTCAGCGGCCTCGGCCGAAGTAGGCGTCGAAGTTCTTCTGGAACTCCCAGCTCCCGAACCGGTCCCAGTTGACCGACCACGTCATCAGACCGCGCAGAGCCGGCCAGGTGCCGTGGGTGGTGTACGAGCCGCAGTTCGTCTTCCTGGTCAGGCAGTCCAGGGTCTTGGTGACCTCGGACGGGGAGACGTATCCGTTGCCCGCGTTCGTGGAGGCCGGCATGCCGATCGCCACCTGGTCGGGGCGCAGGGGTGGGAAGACGTTCGTCGCGTCCCCGGCCACCGGGAATCCCGTGAGGAGCATGTCGGTCATGGCGATGTGGAAGTCCGCGCCGCCCATGGAGTGGTACTGGTTGTCCAGGCCCATGATCGGGCCCGAGTTGTAGTCCTGGACATGCAGGAGCGTGAGGTCGTCGCGGAGGGCGTGGATCACCGGGAGGTACGCCCCGCAGCGCGGGTCCTGGCCGCCCCACTTGCCCGTGCCGTAGTACTGGTGGCCCATCTGGACGAAGAAGGTCTCCGGGGCCATGGTCAGGACGAACTTGGCGCCGTACTTCGCCTTCAGGGTCTTCAGGGCCGAGATCAGGTTGACGACCACGGGGGTCGTCGGGTTCCTGAAGTCCGTGTCGTTCGCGTTCAGGGACAGGGAGTGGCCCTCGAAGTCGATGTCCAGGCCGTCCAGGCCGTAGGTGTCGATGATCCTCGAAACGGACGAGACGAACGTGTCCCTGGCCGCCGTCGTGGTCAGCTGCACCTGGCCGTTCTGGCCGCCGATGGAGATCAGGACCTTCTTGCCGGCCGCCTGCTTGGCCTTGATCGCCGCCTTGAACTCGGCGTCGCTCTCGACGTTCGGGCACTCGGTGACCGGGCAGCGGTTGAAGCGGATGTCGCCCGAGGTGACCGACGTCGGCTCACCGAAGGCCAGGTCGATCACGTCCCAGCTGTCGGGGACATCGGCCAGGCGGGTGTATCCGGCGCCGTTGGCGAAGCTCGCGTGCAGGTAGCCGACCAGGGCGTGCGGCGGGAGGTCCGTGGTGCCGCCGGATCCGGCGGTCGTCGTCGCCGTCACCGTCGCCGACTTCGCGGACTCGCCCGCGGCGTTCACCGCCGCGACCTGGAAGCCGTACGCCGTCGAGGGTGACAGGCCGGTGATCGTCGCGGACGTGCCGGTCACCGTCTGGGCCTTCGTGCCGTCGCGGTAGACCGCGTAGCTCGTCGCGCCGGTCACCGGGGACCAGGACAGAGCGACGCTGGTCGAGGTGACGGTGCCGGTCTTCAGGCCGGTCGGCGCGGCGGGCGGTTGCTGGCCGGTGTTGCCGCCCGGGCCGACGAGCGAGAGGTCGTCGGCGTGGTAGGCGCCCGTGCCGTACCAACCGTGGGTGTAGATCGTGACCTTGGTGGTCTGCGCGCCGGTGCGGAAGGTGGTGGTGAGCTGCTGCCAGTCGGGGGCGGACTGGGTCCAGGTGGAGACGTCGGTGGTGCCGGTGCCGCTCGCGCCCAGGTAGACGTAGGAACCTCGGACGTAACCCGACAGCGTGTACTGGGAGTTCGGCTGGACCGGCACCGTCTGCGTGCACTGGGCGTTGTCGCTGCCGGCCGGGGTCGCCTGCAGTGCCGAACTGCCGCTGCGGACCGGAGACTTCACCGTCGTACCGGACCCCGAGCAGGTCCAGCCGTCGAGCCCCGCCTCGAACCCGCCGTTGCGCAGGACGTCCGCGTCGGCCGCTCGCGCGGGCGACGTGAGCGCGGTGACGCCGGGCAGGGCGAGGAGCGTGGCCGTGAGCGCGGCGAGCAGTCGGCGCTTGGCCGGTCCGGCTGGTCTGGCTGGTCTGCGTCTGTCACGGTCCACAACTGCCTCCGGACATGGGGGGATTGGGGAGGGTGGAGCGCGCCCCAACCTGGTCCAGACCAATTAAGTTGTCAAGACCTGTGGCGCCATGAGAAGACCTCCCTCTCCCGCGGACGCGCGGGTCGCGTCACGAGGAAGAGGGAGGTCTCCCCTCAGGCGTCAGCTGTCGAAGCCCAGGCCCAGGCGGTCCATCGTGCGCAGCCACAGGTTGCGGCGGCCGCCGTTCGCGTCGGCGCGGGCCAGGGACCACTTGGTGAGGGCGATGCCGGTCCAGGCGAACGGCTCGGGCGGGAAGGGCAGGGGCTTCTTGCGGACCATCTCCAGCTCCGTGCGCTCGGTGCGCTCCCCCGCCAGCAGGTCGAGCATCACCTCGGCGCCGAAGCGGGTGGCGCCGACGCCGAGGCCCGTGTAGCCGGCCGCGTAAGCGACCTTGCCCTGGTGGGCGGTGCCGAAGAAGGCCGAGAAGCGTGAGCAGGTGTCGATGGCGCCGCCCCAGGCGTGCGTGAAGCGGACGCCCTCCAGCTGCGGGAAGCAGGTGAAGAAGTGCCCGGCGAGCTTGGCGTACGTCTCCGGGCGCTCGTCGTACTCGGCGCGTACCCGGCCGCCGTAGGGGTAGATCGCGTCGTAGCCGCCCCACAGGATCCGGTTGTCCGCGGAGAGGCGGAAGTAGTGGAACTGGTTGGCGCTGTCCCCGATGCCCTGGCGGTTCTTCCAGCCGATCGACGCCATCTGCTCGGCGGTCAGCGGCTCGGTCATCAGGGCGTAGTCGTAGACCGGGACGGTGTAGGAGCGGACCCGTTTGACCAGGTTGGGGAAGACGTTGGTGCCGAGGGCGACCCGGTGGGCACGGACCTGGCCGTAGGGGGTGCGTACGGCCATGCCACTGCCGTACGGCTTCAGTGCCAGGGCGGGGGTGTGCTCGTAGACGCGCACGCCGAGCCGTATGCACGCCTGCTTCAGGCCCCAGGCGAGCTTGGCCGGGTGGA
This sequence comes from Streptomyces sp. JNUCC 63, assembly GCF_054366325.1. NCBI lineage: Bacteria > Bacillati > Actinomycetota > Actinomycetes > Kitasatosporales > Streptomycetaceae > Streptomyces > Streptomyces sp. JNUCC 63. Next base: position 2,242,195 of record NZ_CM135963.1, read on the forward strand.
GCATGGCGACGCCTCGGCGGTCCCACAGGCCGGCCTCGAAGGTGGGCGAGGCCACCTGCTCGCGCACCGCCTCCCGGTCGAGGAACTCGATGCCGTCGGCGAGCCCCTTCTGCTCCATCTCCGCGTGCCAGTCCTTCAGCTCCCAGGCCTGGTACGGCTCGGTGGCGACGTCGAGTTCGCCGGTGCGTTCGAACTCGCAGTCGATGGAGTGGCGGGCGACCGTCTCCTCGATGGCGTCGAGGTTGCGGGCGCCCAGTTCCTCCAGCTTGTGGATCTCGCCCGGCCAGCGGGCCAGTCCGTTGGGCAGGCCGTGGGTGAGGGAGGCGTCGCAGAAGCCGCCGTTGCGGCCGGAGGCGGCCCAGCCCACCTCGCGGCCTTCCACCAGCACCACATCCGTGCCGGGATCGCGCTCCTTGGCGATCAGCGCGGTCCACAGTCCGCTGTAGCCGCCGCCCACGACCAGCAGGTCGCAGCTCTCGGCCCCGGTGAGCGCGGGCTCCGGGCGGGGCCTGCCGGGGTCGTCCAGCCAGTACGGGACCGGCTGGGCGTCGGAGAGAGAAGTGATCCAGTCGTTCTCACGGCTCATGGCGCTCGGGGCCATGATGTCAACTCCCTACAGAGTCAATTGTGGTGTCCCGGCGAGGCCGTGCCTCATGCCTTCTGCCGGGTACGGCGATTGCTGACGACCATGCCGGTCACGACGAACAGCACGGCGATGAGGAACATGGCCGTTCCTATGACGTTGATCTGGACGGGGGTGCCGCGCTGCGCCGCGCCCCAGACGAACATGGGGAAGGTGACGGTCGAGCCGGCGTTGAAGTTGGTGATGATGAAATCGTCGAAGGAGAGCGCGAAGGCGAGCAGCGCGCCCGCGGCGATTCCGGGGGCCGCGATCGGCAGGGTGACGCGGGTGAACGTCTGGAACGGTCCGGCGTACAGGTCCTGCGCGGCCTGCTCCAGCCTCGGGTCCATCGACATCACACGTGCCTTGACGGCGACGACGACGAAGCTGAGGCAGAACATGATGTGCGCGATCAGGATGGTCCAGAAGCCGAGCTGAGCACCCATGTTGAGGAACAGGGTGAGCAGCGAGGCCGCCATGACCACCTCGGGCATCGCCATCGGCAGGAAGATCAGCGAGTTCACGGCGGAGCGGGCGCGGAAGCGGTAGCGGACCAGCGCGAAGGCGATCATCGTGCCGAGGGCGGTGGCGCCGATGGTCGCCCAGAGGGCGATCTGGAGGCTGAGCGACAGCGATCCGCACATGTCGGCGACGCCGCACGGGTCCTTCCAGGCGTCCGCGGAGAACTCCTGCCACTGGTAGTTGAAGCGGCCCTTCGGTTTGTTGAAGGAGAACACCGTGACGACGATGTTCGGCAGGAGCAGGTAGCCGAGCGTCAGCAGTCCGGCGATGACGACGAGGTGGCGCTTGAGCCAGTTGACGAAGGCCATTTAAACCAGATCCTCCGTGCCGGACCTGCGGATGTAGACGGTGACCATGACGAGGATCGCGGCCATGAGGATGAAGGACAGGGCCGCGGCCGTCGGATAGTCGAGGATCCGCAGGAACTGTGTCTGGATGACGTTGCCGACCATGCGGGTGTCGGTGGAGCCGAGCAGGTCGGCGTTGACGTAGTCGCCGGCGGCGGGGATGAAGGTCAGCAGCGTGCCGGAGACCACGCCCGGCATCGACAGCGGGAAGGTGACCCTGCGGAAGGTGGTGACGGGCCTGGCGTACAGGTCGCCCGCCGCCTCGTGCAGTCGCGGGTCGATGCGCTCCAGCGAGGTGTACAGCGGCAGGATCATGAACGGCAGGAAGTTGTACGTCAGACCGCACACCACCGCGAGCGGGGTGGCCAGCACCCGGTCGCCGGAGGTCCAGCCGAGCCAGCTGGTGACGTCCAGGACGTGCAGCGCGTTGAGGGCGCCGACGAGCGGGCCGCCGTCCGCGAGGATGGTCTTCCAGGCCAGGGTGCGGATCAGGAAGCTGGTGAAGAACGGTGCGATCACCAGGACCAGGAGCAGGTTGCGCCAGCGGCCCGCGCGGAAGGCGAGCAGATAGGCGAGCGGGTAGCCGAGCAGCAGACACAGGATCGTCGCGGAGGCCGCGTAGAGGACCGAGCGGACGAACTGCGGCCAGTACTCGGACAGCGCGTCCCAGTAGGTCACGAAGTGCCAGGTGACCTTGTAGCCCTCTTCCAGGGAGCCCGTCTGCACGGACGTGGACGCCTGGTAGACCATCGGCAGGGCGAAGAAGACCACCAGCCACAGGATGCCGGGCAGCAGCAGCCAGTACGGCGTGAGGCGGCCCCGTCTGCGCGGTGGTTTCTGCTGGGGGGTGGCGGGCGCCGGCGGAGCGGGCGCCTGGGTGACAGCGGCCATCAGGCGGCTTCCTCCTCCACGGTCTCCACGCCCGCGTCGATGTCCTGAGCGGCGTCCAGGCCGAAGGTGTGGGCCGGATTCCAGTGCAGGACGACCTCGGTGCCGGGCACCAGGCGGGCGTCGCGGTCGATGTTCTGGGCGTAGACCTCGAACTCGGGGCAGGCCGGGCTGTCGATCACGTACTGCGTGGAGACGCCGATGAAACTGGAGTCGGCGATCCTGCCGGTGATGCGGTTGCGGCCCTCGGGAATCTCGCCCGCGTCGTCGGCGTGGGTGAGGGAGATCTTCTCCGGGCGGACGCCGACGAGTATCTTGCCGCCGGTCGTCGCCGGGGCCGAGCACCGCGCCTGGGACAGGGAGAGCTTGCAGCCGCCCGCCTTCAGGACGATTTCGTCGCCGCTCCTGGTGTCGACCTCGGCCTCGATCAGGTTGGAGGTGCCGAGGAAGTTCGCGACGAACGTGGTCTTCGGGTTCTCGTAGAGGTCGGTGGGCGAGCCGAGCTGCTCGACGCGGCCGGCGTTCATCACGGCGACGGTGTCGGCCATGGTCATGGCCTCCTCCTGGTCGTGCGTGACGTGGATGAAGGTGATGCCGACCTCGGTCTGGATGCGCTTGAGCTCCAGCTGCATCTGGCGGCGCAGCTTCAGGTCCAGGGCGCCGAGCGGCTCGTCGAGCAGCAGCACCTTGGGGTGGTTGATCAGGGCGCGGGCGACCGCGACGCGCTGCTGCTGGCCGCCGGAGAGCTGGTGCGGTTTCTTGCGGGCCTGCTCGCCCAGCTGCACCAGGTCCAGCATCTCCTCGACCTGTTTCTTCACGCTCTTGATGCCGCGCCGGCGCAGGCCGAAGGCGACGTTCTCGAAGATGTCGAGGTGCGGGAAGAGGGCGTAGGACTGGAAGACCGTGTTGACCGGGCGTTTGTACGGCGGCAGGTGCGTCACGTCCTGGTCGCCGAGGTGGACGGTGCCGTGCGTGGGCTCCTCCAGGCCGGCGATCATGCGCAGGGTGGTGGTCTTGCCGCAGCCGGAGGCGCCGAGCAGGGCGAAGAAGGAGCCCTGCGGCACGGTGAGATCCAGCGGGTGTACGGCGGTGAAGCCGCCGTAGTGCTTGCTGATCTGGGTGAGGCGGACGTCGCCGCCGTTGTCGTTCGTGCTCTTCATCGTCGTCACGCCCCTGTGAGCTTCGCGAACTTCGCTTCGTAGGCCGCTTCTTCCTTGTCGCTCAGGGCGCGGAAGGAGTGGGACCTGGCCACCATGTCCTTGGTGGGGAAGATCAGCGGGTTCTCCGCCGCCGACTTGTCGATCTTGGCCAGCTCTTCCCGCGCCCCGTCGACGGGACTGATGAAGGCTGTGTAGGAGACGAGCTGGGCGGCCTGTTCCGGCTGGTAGTAGAAGTCGATCAACCGCTCGGCGTTCGCCTTGTGGCGGGCCCCGCGGGGAATCAGCAGGTTGTCGGTGGCCGTCGTGAATCCGGCTTCCGGCATGATGTAGTCGACATCGGCGCTGTCCGATTGGAGCTGGACGATGTCACCGCCCCAGGCGAGGCATACGGCGACGTCGCCCTTGGCCAGGTCGGACGTGTAGTCGTTGCCGGTGAAGCGGCGTATCTGCCCCTTGTCGACGGCCTTCTGCAGGCGGGCGATCGCCGCGTCGTAGTCGTCGTCGGTGAACTTCGCCGGGTCCTTGCCCATGTCGATCAGCGTCATGCCCATGGTGTCGCGCATCTCCGAAAGGAAGGCGACCCGGCCCTTGAGCTTGGGGTTGTCCAGCATGTCGGAGATCGACTTCACCTCGATGCCGTCGAGCGCCTTCTTGTTGTAGGCGATGACGTTCGAGACACCCTGCCACGGGTAGGAGTAGGCGCGCCCCGGGTCCCAGTCCGGGCCGCGGAACTGCTCGGACAGGTTGGCGAAGGCGTGCGGCAGGTTCGCCGGGTCCAGCTTCTCCACCCAGCCCAGCCGGATCATCCGCGCGGCCAGCCAGTCGGTGAGGACCATGAGGTCCCGGCCGGTGTCCTGGCCGGAGGCGAGCTGCGGTTTGATCTTGCCGAAGAACTCGTTGTTGTCGTTGATGTCCTCGTTGTACTTGACCTTGATGCCGGTCTGCCGGGTGAACGCGTCGAGCGTGGGGTGCTGCTTGCCGCTGTCGTCGACGTCGATGTACACGGGCCAGTTGGAGAAGTTGACGGTCTTCTCCTTGGCCGAGTGGTCCTCGGCGGAGGTGCCGCCCCGGGTCTGGCCGGCCGCGGGGATCCCGCAGGCGCTCAGCGCCCCGAGGCCGCCGACCGCCAGCGCGCCGCCGGCGGAGGCGCGCAGCAGCGAACGGCGGCTTAGGGAGGCCCTGCCGCCTCGGATGCTGCGCCGCGGGGCGGCCATCCGGGCCGAGGTGAGGCGGTCGGGCTCGTACTGCTCCATGCGCGTGGTGCCCTTTCGGGAAGATGGCCCGGTCACGGGCCAGGATCGTTGCTATCGGTCCCCGAAGATGGTGCGGTGCCAGTCCTTGCGAGCTACCGCGGTGTTGTCGAACATGACGTGCTTGATCTGCGTGTATTCCTCGAACGAGTACGAGGACATGTCCTTGCCGAAGCCGGACTGCTTGTAGCCGCCGTGCGGCATCTCGCTGATGATCGGGATGTGGTCGTTGATCCACACGCACCCCGCCTTGATCTCCCGCGTCGCCCGGTTCGCCCGGTAGACGTCCCGGCTCCAGGCCGAGGCGGCCAGACCGTACGGGATGTCGTTGGCCAGCCGGATCCCCTCGTCGTCGGTGTCGAAGGGGAGTACGACGAGGACGGGGCCGAAGACCTCCGACTGGACGATCTCGCTGTCCTGGGCGGCGTCCGCGATCAGGGTGGGGCGATAGTACGCCCCGTTCTTCAGCTCGCCCTGGGGCGCCTCGCCGCCGGTGACCACGCGCGCGTAGGCACGCGCGCGGTCGACGAAACCGGCGACGCGGTCGCGCTGGGCGTGCGAGACGAGGGGGCCGAGGTCGGTGCCGGGGGCGAAGGGGTCGCCCAGCCGGACGGTCTCCATCAGGGCGGCCGTCCGCTCGACGAACTCCTCGTACAGGGGGCGCTGTACGTACGCGCGCGTGGCGGCCGTGCAGTCCTGCCCGGTGTTGATGAGGGCGCCGGCGACCGCGCCGTTGACGGCGGCCTCCAGGTCGGCGTCGTCGAAGACCACGAAGGGGGCCTTGCCGCCGAGCTCCAGGTGGATGCGCTTGACGGTGGCGGTGGCGATCTCGGCGACGCGCTTGCCGACGGCGGTGGAGCCGGTGAAGGAGGTCATGGCCACGTCGGGGTGGCCGACCAGGTGCTCGCCGGCCTCCTTGCCGGTGCCGGTGACGATGTTGATGACGCCGTCCGGGATGCCCGCGTCCGTGGCGGCCTGGGCGAACATCAGCGAGGTCAGCGGGGTCAACTCGGCGGGCTTGAGCACGATGGTGTTGCCCGCGGCGACGGCCGGGAGGATCTTCCAGGCGGCCATCTGCAGGGGGTAGTTCCAGGGTGCGATGGAGCCGACGACCCCGATGGGCTCGCGGCGGATGTAGGAGGTGTGGTCGCCGGAGAACTCGCCGGCCGACTGGCCCTGCAGATGCCGGGCGGCGCCCGCGAAGAAGGCGGCGTTGTCGATCGTGCCGGGCACGTCGAACTCGCGGGTCAGCTTCAGGGGCTTGCCGCACTGGAGGGACTCGGCCCGGGCGAAGTCCTCGGCCCGGTCGGCGAGCACGGCCGCGAAGCGGTGCAGCGCGTCCGAGCGGTCGCCGGGGGTGGCGCCCGCCCAGCCCGGGAACGCCTCGCGCGCGGCGGCGACCGCGGCGTCGACGTCGTCGGGGCCGGCCAGTTCGTAGGTGTGGACCTCCTCGCCGGTGGCCGGGTCGACGACCGCGTGGGTGCGGCCCGAGGTGCCCTTGGTCAGCCGGCCGGCGATGTACTGCGCGCCGTCCGCGAAACGGTTCTGCGCCGGAAAACGGTCCTGGGCGGCGTTGCCCGGGTTCTGCATGTCGCTCTCCTCCGCCGTCGCCCCTCGTCACCGAGGGCGGGTGGCGTAGCTCCAGCTCGATTTGAGTGCCGATCCTGACAGAGTTAGGGGACTCCAACAAGTGATTCCGTTGTTGCCTTTTGGTTACGCGACGGAATCTGTCGACCAGGTGTCGAGTCGACACGGAAAAGGAGGGACGGAGTGTCAGTGGTGCGTGCCACACTCGCGTGCATGGGGGAGATCGATTCCAGGGAAGCCCTGGTCAGGGAGGTCCGCGCCGGGAGACAGGTCAAGTACCTGCACTTCTGGGGTCACCGGGCGCGCCCGGACGGCCGGGTGGGCGCGAACTGCCTGAGTCAGTGGTGGCCGTCACCGTTCGTGGTGGACGGCGTGCCGTACGCGACCGCCGAGCACTGGATGATGGCCGGCAAGGCCCGGCTCTTCGCCGACGCGGACGCGGAGCGGCGGGTACTGGCCGCGCGGCACCCGGCCGAGGCCAAGAAGGCGGGGCGACTCGTGCGGGACTTCGACGAGCGGCTATGGGAACGGGAGCGGTTCCGGATCGTGGTGGAGGGCAACGTCCACAAGTTCACCGCGCACCCCGCCCTGCGGGACTTCCTGCTGGCCACCGGCGATCGGGTACTGGTGGAGGCCAGCCCGGTGGACCCCGTGTGGGGCATCGGCCTGGCCGCGACCGACGCCGCCGCGACCGACCCGGAACGCTGGCGCGGCCCGAACCTGCTGGGCTTCGCCCTGATGGAGACCCGGCGCCGGCTGCGAACGGGGGCGTAACGCCTGCCGGCGGTGCGCTGGGCGGCGGTGCGCTGGGCGGAGGTGCGCTGGGCGGAGGTGCGCTGGGCGGAGGTGCGCTGGGCGGAGGTGGGGCCGCGGCGGGCCTGAGCGACGTGCACCTGGGCCGGGGACATAGGGCCGCGGAGGGCGGCCCCCACCGGTGACGCACCCGGCACGGCACAGGACCCGCGGACGCCCTCGGCGGGGACGGGTCGCACAGCGCCCGCCGACGGTGCACCCGGCGGCGGGCGCAAGGCCGCCTGGCGCTGAACCCGGCATGGGCGCAGGGCCGCGCGGAACCTGCCCGACGGCGCGCCCGGCACGGGCGCAGGGTCTGCTCGGCGCTGCACCCGGCGGAGGCGTAGGCCGCGAAGGACCCGCGGCGACGCGCCCTGTCCGGCGCGGCGCAGGGCGCACAAGATCCGCTCAGTGATACGACGCCCCGGCGGGAGCGGGCCACACAGGATCCGCCAACGGCGCACCCGGCGGCGGCGCAGGGCCACCTGCGGTGCGTCCGGCGTGGGTGCAGAGCCGCGCAGGGCCTGCTCGGCGGTGCGCCCGGCGGGACAGAGCCGTCCGGTGGCGCTCCCAGCAGGGGTGCGAGCCGCCCGGCCGTGGGGTCGGCGCGGGCGTGGGGGCGCGTAGTGGCTGCTCGGCGGGGGTGCAGGGCCTTGCCCTGGGGGCGGCGGGGTCAGGGGGCGATCGGGGCGGTCGCCGTGGGGAGGGGGGCGCGGGCGTCGTAGTACGGGTCGGCGTCGATCGAATTCCCCTCATTGATGCCGACCACGATGATGACGATCATCAGGACCAACATGGCGAGGCCGAGGACCAGGCCGATGATGCCCGTGATCAGGCCGGCCTGGGCCTGGCCGTGGTTGTTGGCCTCGCCCCGTTCGGCCCGCCGGCGGCCCTTGACGCCGAGGACCACGGCGACGATGCCGAGCACCACGGAGAACACGCCGTACAGGCAGAACATGCTGCAGGACAGGATGCCGAGCACCATGGCGGCGGTGCCCATCCCGTTCTGCGGGGGCATCGTCGGAGTGCCGGGCCAGCCGTAGCCCTGGCCCGGGTAGCCGGGATAGGTGGGGTAGCCGTATCCGCCCGGGGCGGGGCCGGTGGGGGCGATGGGCGGCGGGGGTACGGCGGAGCCGGCGCCCGGCATGGAGACCACCGTCGCCTGGTCGTGCACGGACGGAGGCGGGAAGGCGAGCGGCTGGTTCTGCGCCGGGTACGGGGCCGACGGCTGCTGCGGTACGGGCGGGTTCTTCTCCAGCGAGGGTCTGTCCACGGGCGGCGCCCACGGGTTGTCGTCGGCTCCCGTGCCCCCACCGGCCTGTGTTCCGTCCGTCATGTCCTCGTCTCCCCCTCATCCGATGGCCCGGCCATGCTACGGCCTCCTCACCTCGGCCCCGACAGCCGGGAGGCCGGCGGACCCGGCCGGGCGCCTACGATGGCCGTGCTCACCGATCAGCCGATCACCCGCGCCGCGCCCACCGGGCGGCGCCCGTCCCGGGGAGGGACCCCTTGACCGACCAGCACGCACTGCGTGACCGGCACTCCTTCATCGCCGGACTGCCCAAGGCCGAACTGCACGTGCACCACGTCGGCTCCGCCTCCCCCCGGATCGTCTCCGAACTCGCCGCCCGCCACCCCGACTCCAAGGTCCCCACCGACCCCGAGGCCCTGGTCGAGTACTTCACCTTCACGGACTTCGCCCACTTCATCGACGTATACCTGTCCGTCGTGGACCTGATCCGCACCCCGGAGGACGTCCGGCTGCTGACCTACGAGGTGGCCCGCGACCTGGCCCGTCAGCAGGTGCGCTACGCCGAGCTGACCATCACGCCGTTCTCCTCCACCCGCCGCGGCATCGACGAGCGCGCCTTCATGGACGCGATCGAGGACGCCCGCAAGGCGGCCGAGGCCGAGTTCGGGACCGTACTGCGCTGGTGCTTCGACATCCCCGGGGAGGCCGGCCTGGAGTCCGCCGAGGAGACCGTCCGGCTCGCCACCGACGACCGGCTGCGCCCCGAGGGACTGGTGTCGTTCGGACTCGGCGGGCCCGAAATCGGCGTACCGCGGCCGCAGTTCAAGCCCTACTTCGACCGTGCCATGGCCGCCGGGCTGCGCTCGGTCCCGCACGCCGGTGAGACCACCGGACCGGAGACGGTGTGGGACGCGCTGAACGAGCTGCGCGCCGAGCGCATCGGCCACGGCACGAGTTCCGCGCAGGACCCGAAGCTGCTCGCGCACCTCGCCGAGCACCGGATCGCGCTGGAGGTGTGCCCGACCTCCAACATCGCCACCCGAGCCGTACGCACCCTCGACGAGCACCCCATCAAGGAGTTCGCCCGCGCCGGGGTCCTCGTCACGATCAACTCCGACGACCCGCCGATGTTCGGCACCGACCTCAACAACGAGTACGCCGTGGCCGCCCGCCTCCTCGGCCTCGACGAGCGGGGCATCGCCGAGCTCGCCAGGAACGCGGTGCACGCCTCCTTCCTCGACGAGGCCGGCAAGGGGCGCATCGTGGAGGAGATCGACGCCTACACCGAGCGGTGGCTCGCACCCGGCCCCCTGACACCATGAACCCCATGCAGACCGTGACGGCCGTGGCGCACCGCGGCGATCCCTACCGCTTCCCCGAGAACACGATCGACTCGTTGCGTTCCGCGCTCGACCGGGGCGCGGACGCGGTCGAGATCGACGTACGGCTGACCCGGGACGGCGTTCCCGTGCTGCTGCACGACGAGTCGCTGAAGCGGCTGTGGGCACACGACCGGCCGCTGCGGGCGCTGTCCGCACGGGAGGTGCGCGAGGTGACGGGCGGCCGGGTGCCCACGCTCGAGGACGCGCTCGCCGCGACGGACGGCAGCCGGGTGATGATCGACCTGCCGGGCCCGGCCCGCCCGCGGACGGTGCGGCGGATCGTCGACGTGGTCCGCGCGTGCGGGGCGCACGACCGCGTGTACTACTGCGCGGGCGCCGAGGCGATGCTCACGGTGCGCGCCGCCGACCCCTCCGCCGAGATCGCCCTGACCTGGACCACGCTCGCACCCCCGCGCGCCGGGCTGCTGGACGCGGTGCGCCCGAGATGGCTGAACTACCGCTTCGGCCTGATCAGCCGTGACCTCGCGGCCCGGGTCCGCCGCGACGGCTACCTGCTGTCCGCCTGGACCCCCGACACCAGCCGCTCCCTGCGCCGCCTCCTCGACCTCGGCGTCGACTCGATCACCACCAACCGCGTCGACGTGCTGTGCGCGCTGCGCCGGCGGCCGGCCACGGCCCCGTAGGGACGGCACCCGGACAACTCCCCTGTTTTTCAGGCCAGTTGGTTCGGGACGGCTCGGGGTCGGGTGCCCTCCTCGCCGACGGTCCGCTGAGCGCCGTACGCCCTGAGGATGATTGAGACAGCCGTTCGAACATCCCGTAGGAGCAGCCGATGCGTGCCCGTACCACCGCTCTGACCGCAGCCTCTCTCGTCCTCGCCCTGGCCGCCGGGCCGCTCGCCGCACCGGCCCTCGCCGCACCCATCTCCCCGTCCCCGGTCGCGGCCCGCAGCACGGCCGGGCCGGACGCCGAAGCGCTCTCCGCCGCGATCGCCGGCCTGCCCGACCAGGACGCCACCGCGGCGCTCGTCCGCGTCGGCGGCGACGGGGCCTGGCGCGGGACGGCCGGGGTGCGGGACGTCCGGACCGGGGCGCCGGCCCTCGAGAACGGACGGTTCCGGGCCGGTTCGGTGACGAAGGTGGTGACCGCGGCGATCGTGTTGCAACTGGCCGCGGAGGGACGGATCAGCCTGGACGGCACGGTGCAGCGGTATCTGCCGGGCCTGCTCACCGAGGACTTCCGGCCCATCACCGTACGGCAGTTGCTGAACTACACCAGCGGTCTGCAGCCGGGCCCGTCCCTCGGCGACACCGTCGAGGAGGGATACCCGCACCGTTTCGAGACGCTGACGCCACGGCAGGTCCTGGCGGGCGCGGTCGCCAAGGGGCCCGGATACGCGCCCGGGACGCGGCAGACGTACGGCAACATCCACTACACCGTCCTCGGGATGCTGATCGAGAAGGCGACCGGTGACTCCTACGCACACCAGGCGCAGGTACGGATCTTCCGGCCGCTGGGCATGCGGCACACGTCGTTCCCGGTGGGCGCCGACCCGCGCATCCACGGCCCGCACAACCGGGGGTACGACTGGATCGACGGCGAACTGGTCGACGTCACCGACTGGAACGTGTCCGACCGGTGGGCGGCCGGCGACATGATCTCGACGACCGCCGACCTCGAACGGCTGCTGGTGGCACTGTTCCGCGGCCGGGTGGTGCCCGAGCCGCAGCTGCGGGAGATGTTCACGCTCCCGGACGTGCCGGGCGCGCGGTACGCCGCCGCGCTGGAGCGGTTCGAGCTGAACCGCAGGGTGATCTGGGGCAGGACCGACTCGCGTCCCGGCTACGCCGCGGTGATCGCCGCGACCCGCGACCTGTCCCGGACCCTGGTCCACGGCGTCAACTCCACCGACGCCAAGGGCGACGGCCAGTCCACCGCCGAGCGCTTCGGGTATCCGGCGTTCAACCGCTGACGGCCGTGACGGCTGGGGACGCGGTCGCCGTGGTCAGGGCCTCCAGCCGCTTGATCTTCCTGCGTACGGCATACAGCGGAACGATCCCGAACACCCCGAACGACATGTCGATCACCGACCACCAGAAGGGAATCCCGCGGATCGATCCGCAGACGAGGGCCAGCGGCACGATGCCCGCGCAGGCGATCATCCCGAACTCGACGACCCAGATGTTGCGGACCGGGTCGCGGTACGGGCCGTAGAAGGCGACCGCGATGACGAGGTGGGCGAAGGCCAGCCAGTCCGTGCCGTAGAGCAGGAACGGGTAGTCGCTGTCGGCGGCGTCGAGCCCGTGCCGTACGCGCTCGATCCAGTCCATGAGCGCGGGGAGGTGCTCGGGCACGGACAGGGACCGCAACAAGCTCTCGGTCCAGTGCAGTTCATGGACCAGTGGAAACGCGGTGGCGCCGCTGAGCACCAGGCAGACGACGAAGAGAACCAGCCAAACGCGGATGCCCTTGAGCAGGGCGGCTCTGTCGCTCATGGCAGGAGCGTACGCCGGTCTTGAACATGTTCAAAAGTAGGGGTCGAGCGGGCCGGCCTTCAGCGTCCTCTGAGGACTCGGCGTGCCACCGCGTGCGATGCCGCCGTGGCCGCGCCCGCCAGGCCGAGGCCGAGGGCCAAGTCCCGGGGGCGGGTGGGGCGCAGGACGCCGGCGCGGCGCAGCCGGGCGCGGGCCCAGAGAGTGAAGGGGACCACCACAACGGGCGAGGTGGCCGATCCAGGGGTGTAGCCGCGGACCGCCGCGGCCTGGGCCAGGTGGACCAGGCCGTGGAGGCCGAAGCCGTTGAGTGCCGTCTGGTAGGCGGCGGACCGGCCGCCGGTCGCCGCGCCGGCGGCGGACGTGGTGGCGACGATCGCGCCCATGACCCCGACGGCCGCCGCGAATTGGCGTCCGTCCACGGACTCGGCCCGCCGCCACACCGCCTCCGGCACACCCGGGAACCGCCCCCGCAGCACCGGTACATTGCGCCGCAGCCACCCCGGCAGGGCGGCCAACTCCTCGACGTCGTGCAGGGCCCAGGCCGCCAGCAGCCCGAACGTGACGGCGGGGCCCACGTGTTGGTCGCTCGACGTGTGCGTCATGGATGTGAGTCTGCTACATGTCCACGACCTACATACCCACGATCTTGTTCCAGCGCTTGGCGAACTCCACGCGTTCCTCGGCGGTGATGTTCCTGGCGATGGCGAGGCGCTTGCGCATGGTGGTGTCGGGGAAGATCAGCGGGTTTTCGGCGAGGGCCGCCGTCTCCTCGTCCTTGGAGTCGGCGAGCACGGCCTGGGCCGCCGGGACCGGGCAGATGTAGTTCACCCAGGCGGCGAGCTCCGCGGCGACCTCGGGCTCGTAGTAGTAGTCGACCAGGCGTTCCGCGTTGGTCTTGTGGCGGGCCCGGTTGGGGATCATCAGGGAGTCCGACCACAGCTCGGCGCCCTCCTCGGGCACGACGAAGTGGATGTCGGGGTTGTCCGCCTGGAGCTGGATCACGTCACCCGAGTAGGCCTGGCAGGCCAGGACGTCGCCGCTGACCAGGTCCTTGGTGTAGTCGTTGCCGGTGAAGCGGCGGATCTGGCGCCTGCGGATCTGCCGCTCCATCTGGTCGCAGACGGTGTGGAAGTCGTCGGCCGTCCACTTGGTGATGTCCACGCCGTCTGCCTGCATGAGCAGCGCGAACGCCTCGTCGACGCCGGAGAGCAGGGTGACGCGGCCCTTGAGGTCGCTCGCCCACAGGTCGGAGACCTGGCGGATCTCGCGGCCGAGCCTGCGGCGGTCGTAGGCGATGCCGGTGATGCCCGACTGGTAGGGCACGGTGAACCTGCGGCCCGGGTCGAAGGCGGGCGAGCGCAGCAGCGGGTCCAGGTGCTCGGCCACATGGGGCTGGCGGTTGCGGTCCATCTCCAGCACCCAGCCCAGCCGGACGTAGCGCGCGCACATGTAGTCGCTGATCACGATGAGATCGCGGTCCGTCTGCCGGCGGTTCATCAGCGAGGGGCTGATCTTGCCGAAGAACTCGTCGTTGTCGTTGATGTCCTCGACGTAGTCGACGGAGATGCCCGTGCGCTTCTCGAAGGCCTCGAGGGTGGGCCGCTTGTTCGGGTTGTCGTCGTCGGTGTCGATGTACAGCGGCCAGTTCGACCAGGACAGCCGGCGATCGGCGGCGGAGGCGTCCGGGATCGTACGGTCGCCCGGCTTGACGTAGGCGGCGGGGACACCGCACCCGGCGAGCGCACCGAGCGCGGCCGTGCCGCCCAGGGCGCGCAGCAGGGAGCGGCGGGTGGGCGGAGGCGTCTTCGGAGTCTGGGGCACGCCGCCAGCATGCCGCCCGTGTCCGTGTTCGGACAATGGACGCAGCGTCGAGTGGGCCCGGGCGAAACCGACATCCTGTCGATCACCCGCAGTGCGGAAAACGCACCGCGGCCCCGGACGGTCCGTCCTCCGTCCGGGGCCGCGGGTCCGCGGTTCGTCGCGATCGGCCGGTCATGCGGTCATGCAGTCACCGGGTGGTCGGCGGGTCACGCGTCCAGCGACGTCATGACGTGCTTGATCCGCGTGTAGTCCTCGAAGCCGTACGCCGACAGGTCCTTGCCGTAGCCGGACTTCTTGAAGCCGCCGTGCGGCATCTCGGCGACCAGCGGGATGTGGGTGTTGATCCACACACAGCCGAAGTCGAGCTTCTTGGACATCCGCATGGCGCGGGCGTGGTCCTTGGTCCACACCGAGGAGGCCAGCGCGTACTCGACGCCGTTGGCCCACTCCACGGCCTGGTCCTCGTCCGCGAAGGACTGGACGGTGATGACCGGGCCGAAGACCTCCTTCTGGATGATCTCGTCGTCCTGCTTCAGGCCCGAGACGACGGTCGGGGCGTAGAAGTAGCCCTTGTCGCCGACCTGGTGGCCGCCGGCCTCGACCTTGGCGTGGGCGGGCAGCCGCTCGATGAAGCCGGCCACCTGCTTGAGCTGGTTGGGGTTGTTCAGCGGGCCGAAGAGGACGTCCTCGTCGTCCGGCTGCCCGGTCCTGGTCTCGGTGGCGGCCTTGGCGAGCGCCGCGACGAACTCGTCGTGGACGGACTCGTGGACCAGGACGCGGGTGGCGGCCGTGCAGTCCTGGCCGGCGTTGAAGAAGCCGGCGACCGAGATGTCCTCGACGGCCTTTTCGATGTCGGTGTCCTCGAAGACCACGACCGGGGCCTTGCCGCCGAGCTCCAGGTGGACCCGCTTGAGGTCCTTGGAGGCGGACTCGGCGACCTGCATGCCGGCGCGCACGGAACCGGTGATGGACGCCATCGCCGGGGTCTCGTGCTCGACCATCATGCGGCCGGTCTCACGGTCGCCGCAGATGACGTTGAAGACGCCCTTGGGCAGGATCGAGCCGAGGATCTCGGCGATCAGCACCGTGGAGGCCGGGGTGGTGTCCGACGGCTTCAGCACGACCGTGTTGCCCGCCGCGATCGCCGGGGCGAACTTCCACACGGCCATCATCATCGGGTAGTTCCACGGCGCGACCTGGGCGCAGACGCCGACCGGCTCACGGCGGATGATCGAGGTCAGCCCCTCCATGTACTCGCCGGCCGAGCGGCCCTCGAGCATCCGCGCCGCGCCCGCGAAGAAGCGGACCTGGTCGACCATCGGCGGGATCTCCTCGGAGCGGGTCAGCCCGATCGGCTTGCCCGTGTTCTCCACCTCGGCCGCGATCAGTTCCTCGGCGCGCTCCTCGAAGGCGTCCGCGATCTTCAGCAGGGCCTTCTGACGCTCGGCCGGGGTGGTGTCGCGCCAGCCCGGGAAAGCCGCGGCGGCGGCGGCCATGGCGGCGTCCACGTCCGCCTGCCCGGACAGCGGCGCGGTGGCGTACGCCTCGCCCGTCACGGGGTTGACCACCTCGGTGGTCCGTCCGTCGGCGGCGTCCCGGAACTCACCGTCGATGTAGTTGCGCAGACGACGCAGCTCGGTGCTCACTGCCGGCCCTCCTGATGCTGTTCAAGCTGTCCAGTGGATGAGACATCCACCCTAGCCCGCGCTCTGACGTTTTCAACAGTCCCGCCGCGCCGACTTATACGAAATCCGCAGGTCTCAGTCTCGTAAACAACGAATTTCATCGCCTCGGCCTTGCGGAACTGACGAGACGTCGTGCACAGTGAGGCCGTGCCCAGTCGAAGCGCAGACCACAAGGACTCCCGCGAGTCCAGGAACGGCAACCACCACCTGGACGCCGTCTCCCTCGCCATCATCGAGCAGTTGCAGGAGGACGGCCGCCGGCCGTACGCCGCGATCGGCAAGGCCGTCGGCCTGTCCGAGGCGGCCGTGCGTCAGCGCGTCCAGAAGCTGCTCGACCAGGGCGTGATGCAGATCGTCGCCGTCACGGACCCGCTCACCGTGGGCTTCCGCCGGCAGGCGATGGTCGGGATCAACGTCGAGGGCGACGCGGAGTCCGTGGCCGACGCGCTGACGGGCATGTCGGAAGTCGAGTACGTGGTGATGACCGCGGGCTCGTTCGACATCCTCGCCGAGATCGTCTGCGAGGACGACGACCAACTGCTGGACGTCATCAACAAACGCATCCGGGCCCTGCCCGGCGTGCGCTCCACCGAGAGCTTCGTGTACCTCAAGCTCAAGAAGCAGACCTACATGTGGGGAACCCGATAACCGTGAGCAAGGATCTCAGCCGTACCGCGTACGACCACTTGTGGATGCACTTCACCCGCATGTCCTCGTACGAGAACTCCCCCGTGCCGACGATCGTGCGCGGCGAGGGCACCTACATCTACGACGACAAGGGCAAGCGCTACCTCGACGGTCTCGCGGGTCTGTTCGTGGTCCAGGCCGGTCACGGCCGCACGGAGCTGGCCGAGACGGCGTTCAAGCAGGCGCAGGAGCTGGCGTTCTTCCCCGTCTGGTCCTACGCCCACCCCAAGGCCGTGGAGCTCGCGGAGCGCCTGGCCGACTACGCGCCGGGCGACCTGAACAAGGTCTTCTTCACCACCGGCGGCGGCGAGGCGGTGGAGACCGCCTGGAAGCTCGCCAAGCAGTACTTCAAACTGACCGGCAAGCCCACCAAGTACAAGGTCATATCCCGCGCGGTCGCCTACCACGGCACCCCGCAGGGCGCCCTGTCCATCACCGGCCTGCCGGGCCTGAAGGCCCCCTTCGAGCCGCTGGTGCCGGGCGCGCACAAGGTCCCGAACACCAACATCTACCGCGCCCCGATCTTCGGCGACGACCCCGAGGCCTTCGGCCGCTGGGCCGCCGACCAGATCGAGCAGCAGATCCTCTTCGAGGGCCCGGACACCGTCGCCGCGGTCTTCCTGGAGCCGGTGCAGAACGCCGGCGGCTGCTTCCCGCCCCCGCCCGGCTACTTCCAGCGGGTCCGCGAGATCTGCGACAAGTACGACGTACTGCTCGTCTCGGACGAGGTCATCTGCGCCTTCGGCCGCCTGGGCACGATGTTCGCCTGCGACAAGTTCGGCTACGTCCCGGACATGATCACCTGCGCCAAGGGCATGACCTCGGGCTACTCCCCGATCGGCGCGTGCATCGTCTCCGACCGCCTGGCCGAGCCGTTCTACAAGGGCGACAACACCTTCCTGCACGGCTACACCTTCGGCGGCCACCCGGTCTCCGCGGCGGTGGGCCTGGCCAACATCGACCTGTTCGAGCGTGAGGGCCTCAACCAGCACGTGCTGGACAACGAGGCCGCCTTCCTCTCCACCCTGCAGAAGCTGCACGACCTGCCGATCGTCGGCGACGTCCGCGGCAACGGCTTCTTCTACGGCATCGAGCTGGTGAAGGACAAGAACACCAAGGAGTCCTTCAACGAGGAGGAGACCGAGCGCGTCCTGTACGGCTTCCTGTCCAAGGCGCTGTACGACAACGGCCTGTACTGCCGTGCCGACGACCGTGGCGACCCGGTCGTCCAGCTCGCCCCGCCGCTGATCTCCAACCAGGAGACCTTCGACGAGATCGAGCAGATCCTGCGCGCGACGCTGACGGAGGCGTGGACCAAGCTGTGACCGGCGTGCCTCTTCCGGAGGCGGTCGGGCACACACCTCCGATCAGATGATGATCACGGCCCCGGTGTCGACCGTTCGAGTGAGAAACGGCGGCCCGGGGCCGTGTGCTGTCCGGCCTCCCGGTGTCGGCTGCCTAGCGTCGGTGACCGATCGGCTCCGCCTTCGTTCCCCCGGACGGGGGATGCGCGGGAGGGATCCCACGGACCCGCACGGGAATCCGCGCGGCATTTGAGCTCCGAACCGAGGTGTACGCCATGGACGCCCCACCGGACAACGACGTGCTCTGGGCGCGCGCCCTGCACTACACCCACAAGGACGGCTCGCCCGGCCTCGAGGGCGTCTCGCTCGGCGTCCGGCAGGGCGAGATCCTCGCCGTCGCCGGTCCGAGCGGCAGCGGCAAGACGACCCTGCTGCGGTGCCTGTCCGGAATGGTGCGCGTGCGGCAGGGCGAGGTCTGGTTCAACAGCGCCCCCGTGCACACCCTCGGCCCGCTGGCCCGCGAGCGGCTGCGCCGCGACCGGTTCGGCTGGGTCGACCCCGTTCCGGTGCTCGTACCGGAGCTGAACGTCTGGGAGAACACGGCCCTGCCCCTGATGCTGCGCGGCACGAGCCGGCGCCGGGCCAAGGTGGCCGCCCAGGAGTGGCTGGACCGCCTCGACGTCGGCGAACTGGCCCGCAAGCGCCCGCACCGGCTGCGCCAGGCCGAGCGGCAGCGCGTCTGCATCGCCCGCGCGCTCGCCCCTGCCCCCACGGTGCTGTTCGCCGACGAGCCGACGGCCCCGCTGCACCGGGCCGACCGCGCCCACGTACTGCGCACGCTCACCACGGCGGCCCGCTCGCACGGCATCACCGTCGTGCTCGCCACGCTCGACCCGGAGACCGCGGCCCTCGCCGACCGCACGGTGGCGCTGCTCGACGGGCGGTGCGTGAAGAGCGTGCACCTGCCCCCGGTCGGCGACACGACGGAAGGCCGGGCCACGTGCTCGCTCTCCGTCTGATCCGCGTCGCTCGCCCGGCCGTCCAGCTGCGCCGCCTGACCGTCGTGGCGGCGTCGGCGGGCACGGGCTTCCTGCTGCTGTGCAGCCTCGGCCACGCCCTGGGCCACCCGGAGCACTCGGCCGCGGCGGCGCTGCGGCTGTCCTGGTGCGTGATGCCCCTGGCCGCGACGGTCTACCTCGCGGTCGCGGTGGCCCGCACCGACCCCGGCACCCGTCCCCGGCCGGGGCTGTCGGCGCTCGGTCTCGGCCCCGGCCGCCTGATGGCCGTCTCGGCGGCCACGACGGCCCTGTCCTGCGGACTCGGCTCGCTGCTCGCGCTGCTGCTCTTCCTGCACCTGCGCGGCGACCGGACGGACCTGCCGTTCGACGGCGCGGCGTCGGGCGCCCTGGCCGCGAGTCAACGGCTGCCCGTGGCGGGGGTGCTGACCCTGCTGGCCGTCGTTCCGGTGCTCGCGTCGGGGGTGGTGGCGCTGGTGCTGCGGCCGCGGGAGGACGGCGCTCGACCGCCGCGTCGGTCCGCGGGCGGTGGTACGGCACGCACTCCGGCCGACGGCCCGGCACACACACCCGCCGACGGCCCGGCACACACACCCACCGACGGCCCGGCACGTACTTCGGCCGACCGGTCCGACGCCCGTCCCGACCCCGGGCAGGAACTCACGCACGACGATCCCGACCCCCACCGCCCCCCGGCTCCCCGACAGCCCTCCACCGGACTTCCCTGGGGCATCGCCGTGCTCGCCGCCGGTCTGGCCGTGGAGTCGTACGCCGGCCGGTCCGCGGCCTCCGCCCCCGCCTCCAAAGGCGTCCTGCCCGGCGACCTCGCGGCCGACTCCGTCCCGGTGCTGATCGGCTGGCTGCTGACCGCCCTCGGCCTCGCCCTCGCCGGACCCGGCCTGACCCATCTGTGCGGCCGCCTGCTCCAGTCGGCGCGTCCGGGCGCCCTGCGGCTGCTGGCCGGCCGGGTCCTGATGGCGGAGGCGGGGCGCATCGGCCGTCCCCTGGGCGTGGTGTGCGCGGTGGCGTCGGGGATCTACGCCGTCGTCGCGCCGTACGACGGAACCGCGCGGGTCTTCGGGCCGCTGACCACCCTGGGCACGCTGCTCGTGGCCGGGT
This sequence comes from Streptomyces sp. JNUCC 63, assembly GCF_054366325.1. Classification (NCBI taxonomy): domain Bacteria; kingdom Bacillati; phylum Actinomycetota; class Actinomycetes; order Kitasatosporales; family Streptomycetaceae; genus Streptomyces; species Streptomyces sp. JNUCC 63. Next base: position 2,262,085 of record NZ_CM135963.1, read on the forward strand.
GCGCCGTGGCGGCCCTGCTGACCGCGGCCGTCGAGGCGAGGCAGGCCCGCGCCGTCACCATCGCCGCCCTGCGGCGCCTCGGCGCGCCCGCCACGACGCTGCGCACAGCCGCACTCCTGCGCGCCGTCGCCCTGCTGGCCCTGTTCGCCCCGCTGACCCTGCTGATCGCCGACCTCGCCGCGCTGCCGCCGGCCCGCTGACGAACCGTACGGAAAAAAGTTCCGCGCCCACCGATGAGTCTTGCGCGGCCCCGGGGTCCACCCCCGCGAACGACAACGAACCACGAGGGGAGACACCTCACCATGTACCAGCAGATGATCTTCGTGAACCTGGCGACGAACGACGTGGCCGCCTCCAGGAAGTTCTTCACCGAGCTCGGCTACACGATCAACCCGCAGTTCTCGACCGACGACTGCGCCTGCGTCGTCATCAGCGACACGATCATCGCGATGCTGCTCAGCAAGCAGCACTACGCCAACTTCACCAAGAAGGAGATCGCGGACTCGACGAAGACCAGCGAGGTGCTGGTCTGCCTGAGCGCGGAGAGCCGCGAGAAGGTCGACGAGCTGGTCGGGAAGGCCGTCGCGGCCGGCGGCACGGCGACCGGCGAGCCCCAGGACCACGGCCACATGTACGGCCGCGCCTTCGACGACCTCGACGGCCACACCTGGGAAGTCATGTGGATGGACCCGGCGGCCGTGCAGGGCTGAGCCCGCGGGGTGTGGCGGGCACCCCGCTCGCCGTCCGCCAACGCGTCGAAACCTACTGACGGTTAACAAGTAGGTAAAGTCAACGTCGGCGGGCGGCACATGCATTGACACTCCTTACGGGGCGCTTATAAACCTGTGAGCCTCCCGGGGGTGCTGGGACCTCAGCTCGTCGTCACCTCAACACCCCCTCGACCCCCCGCAATTGCGCATCCCGTGAAGGGCAAAGTGGCCATCTTGTCCATATCCCGCCGTACCGCACGCACCGTGCGCATCCTCGGTGTCGTCTCCGCGTCCGCCGCTCTCGCTCTCGGCGCCGCGGGCAACGCGCTCGCCTGCAACATCAAGGAGTTCTCCGCCGAAGCCAAGTGTGACGGGGAGAAGGGTGTCATCGTCGTCCAGGACGTGGACCCGTCCGGCACTCCGGCGAAGATCACCGTGTTCCTCCAGAACAACAACGCCGACGAGAAGAAGGTCGGCGAGCAGGAGGTCAAGGGCTCCCGCCAGGGCGCCACGATCACCTTCGCCGAGGACTGGCAGCCGAACGCTGTCTACCGCATCCACGTCGACGCCGTCGGCAAGAACGGAAAGGTCCTCGTCAACGAGGACATCTCGCCGAACCTGACCACTCCGTCCACGGCCTGCAAGACGGAGACCCCGAGCACGCCGGCCACGCCGACGGAGCCGGAGACTCCGACGCCGTCGGCGTCCGAGTCGGAGTCGGCGCCGACGCCGGCGCCGGAGTCCGCGACCCCGACGCCGTCCGCCTCGGAGAGCAGCACCGCTCCGGCCGACACCGCGAACAACGCTCCGTCGCCCGCGGTCGGTGACTCCAACCTCGCCGAGACCGGTGCCAACTCCAACACCGGCCTGATCGCCGGCATCGCGGCCGCCCTGGTCGTCATCGGCGGCGGCGCGGTCTTCTTCGGCCTGCGCCGCCGAGGAGCGAACAGCAACCGCTGACACCCCCGCAGCACACCACCTGTGGCCCGCCTCCGAACTCGGGGGCGGGCCACAGCCGTTCTCACACCGGGCGCCGCCCGATCAGTCGAGCACCGCGGTTTCGGCCGGGTCGAACTCCACGCCGGTCTCGGCGCCGACCTCCGGTGCCGTGCGAAGGGGGCAGGCCGCTTCCAGGCGGGGAGCGTTGTCGGGCTGGAGGTGGAGGGTGACGTGGGTGCCCTTGAAGGTGCGGGCGGTGACCGTGCAGCGCAGGCCCTCGGTGGTGGGGACGAGGTGGACGCCGGCGGGGCGTACGAGGAGGGTGTGCGTGCCCTGGGATGTGCCGTCGGGGACGGGTACCTTGCCCCAGGGGGTGATCGCGGCCCCGCCGTCCACGGTGGCCTCCACGACGTTCTCGAAGCCGAGGAAGCGGGCGACGAAGGCGTCGGCCGGCCGCTGCCACACCTCAAGTGGCGTACCGCTCTGGGCGATCCGGCCGTCCCGCATCACCACGACCCGGTCGGCGAGCGCGAAGGCCTCGCCCTGGTCGTGGGTGACGGCGAGCACGGTGGTGCCCAACCTTCCGAACAACTCCCGCAGTTCGACGACGAGCCGTTCCCTCAGTGAGCGGTCGAGCTGACCGAGCGGCTCGTCCAGCATCAGCAGGCGGGGGCGGGGGGCGAGGGCCCGGGCCAGGGCCACTCGCTGCTGCTCGCCGCCGGAGAGCGAGGCCACGGCCCGCCGCCCGGCACCGGGCAGTCCGACCAGGTCCAGCAACTCCCCCACTCGCGCGGCCCGTTCGTTCTTCGCCGTGCCGTGCATGCGCAGCCCGAAGGCGACGTTCCCGGCCACGTCCCGCTGCGGGAACAGCTGGTGGTCCTGGAACATCAGCCCGACCTCGCGCCGGTGCACCGGTACCGCCGCCTGGTCCCGCCCGTCCAGCAGCACCCACCCCGAGTCCAGCGGCTGCAGCCCGGCGACCGCCCGCAGCAGGGTGGACTTGCCGCTGCCGCTGGGGCCGAGCACGCACACGATCTCGTGCTCGGCGACACCGAGGTCGACCGCGTCGAGTACGGCCCGCCCGCCGAAGCGCACGGTCGCGGCCTCAAGACTCAGCAGCATCTAGAACTCCCCGCTCCGGTCGATGGGGGTCCCCCCGGTCGAGCTTGTTCGAGACTGGGGGAGCAGCCGCTCGAGCACCAGCAGCGCCACCGCGCATACCACCATCAGAATCGTCGACAGGGCCATCGCCTGGCCGTAGTTGAGGTCGCCGGGCCGACCGATCAGCCGTGCCACGGCGACCGGCAGCGTCGGGTTGTCGGGCCGCGCGATGAACACGGTCGCCCCGAACTCCCCCAGCGACACCGCGAAGGCGAACCCGGCGGCGATCAGCAGCGCCCGCCGCACCATGGGCAGGTCGACCTCCCGCCACACCCGCCACGGCGAGGCCCCGAGCACGGCCGCCGCCTCCCGCAGCCGTACGTCCACCGCACGCAGCACGGGCAGCATGGTCCGCACGACGAAGGGCACGCCGACCAGGGCCTGGGCGAGCGGGACCAGGATCCAGGACTGCCTGAGGTCCAGCGGCGGCTTGTCGAGGGCGATCAGGAAGCCGAAGCCGACGGTCACCGCGGAGACCCCGAGGGGCAGCATCAGCAGCGCGTCGAAACCGCGCACGAGCCGGCCGGCGTCGCGGCGGGCGAGCGCCGCGGCGGCCAGACCGCCGATCACCACGGCGATCGCGGTCGCGGCGGCGGCGTACGACAGGGAGGTGCCGACGGCGTTGATCGGCGCGACCAGGAAGGTACCGCCGTCGGGGTCGGTCAGCGCCCGGTAGTAGCCGAAACCGGGCGCGGTGAGCGAGCGCTGCACCAGCACGACGAGCGGCAGCACGAGAAGCAGCGCGATGGTGACCAGGACGCCGATCAGGAGCGCCCACTGTCCCGCGCCGCGCGGGCGGCGGGCGGTGACGGAGGCGTCCACCAGTTTCAGCGCGCTCTCCCGGCGCCGTACGGTCCAGGCGTGCACGGCGAGGATCGCGCCCACCGCCAGGAACTGGACGATCGTCAGGACCGCGGCGGTGGACAGGTCGAAGATCTGGGACGTCTGCCGGTAGATCTCCACTTCGAGGGTGGAGAAGGTGGGGCCGCCGAGGATCTGCACCACGCCGAAGGAGGTGAAGGTGAACAGGAAGACCATCAGCGCGGCGGCGGCCACCGCGGGCGCGAGCGCGGGCAGGGTGACCTTGCGCCAGGCGGTCAGGGGCGAGGCGCCGAGCATCCGGGCCGCCTCCTCCTGCCGGGGGTCGAGCCCTGCCCACAGGCCGCCCACGGTCCGTACGACGACGGCGTAGTTGAAGAAGACGTGGGCGAGCAGGATCGCCCACACCGTGGTGTCCAGGCGGACGCCCCACAGCTCGTCGAGGAGGCCGCCGCGCCCGACGAGGGCGAGGAACGCGGTGCCGACGACGACCGTGGGCAGCACGAACGGCACGGTGACGACGGCTCTGAGGACCTGGCGGCCGGAGAAGTCGAGGCGGGCGAAGACGTACGCGCCGGGCAGGGCGATGAGCAGCGTGAGCGCGGTGGAGGCGAGCGCCTGCCAGGTGGTGAACCACAGCACGTGCCGGATGTCGGACTGGGCGAGCGCGTCGGCGATCCGCCCCAACTGCCAGACCCCGTCGGCCTTGAGACCGCGCTGGACGATCGCGGCCACGGGGTAGGCGAAGAACAGCGCGAAGAACGCGACGGGCACGGCCATGAGGCCGAGCCGCGCCGCGTTCCCCGTACGGCCCCTGCGGGGGGCTACTTCAGTACGAGCGAGGTCCACGACTTGACCCACTGGTCGCGGTTGTCGGCGATCTTGCCGGGGGCCATGGTCCCGGGGCTCTCAGCCGGGTGGCCGTACTTGGTGAACTCCGGCGGCACCTGGGCGCCTTCGCGCACCGGCGAGACGAACATGTTCAGCGGCATGTCCTCCTGGAACTCCTTGGTGAGCAGGAAGTCGAGGAGCGCCTTGCCTCCCTCGGGGTTCCCGGCGTTGCTGAGCAGTCCGGCGTACTCGACCTGCCGGAAGCAGGTGCCGTACGCGACCGCGGTGGGCGCGGTCTTCGGCCGCGGCTCGGCGTAGATGACCTCGGCGGGCGGCGAGGAGGCGTAGGAGACGACCAGCGGCCGGTCGCCCTTGGCCTTCTTGCCGCCGGCGGAGCCGGAGAACTCCTGGTTGTAGGCCACGTCCCAGCCGTCGACGACCTTGACGCCGTTGTCCTTGAGCTTCTTCCAGTAGTCCTGCCAGCCTCCCCCAGCGGCTCCGCCCTGGGAGGTGCCCCCATCGCCGTACTTGGCGACGGTGCCGAGCAGGAAGCCGAGGCCGGGTGAGGAGGTGGCGGCGTTCTCGGTGACGAGGAGGTTCTTGTACTGCGGCTTGACGAGGTCGTCGAAGGTGGCCGGCGGGGCCAGCTTGCGGTCGGCGAAGTACTTCTTGTCGTAGTTGACGCAGATGTCGCCGGAGTCGATCGGCGTGACCCGGTCTTCGGCCTGGTCGGCCCGGTACTGCGGCTGGATCAGGTCGGAGCCCTTGGGCCGGTACGGCTGGAACAGCCCGTTGTCCAGGGCCCGGGACAGCAGGGTGTTGTCGACGCCGAAGAAGACGTCGCCCTGCGGGTGGTCCTTGGTGAGGATGGCCTTGTTGACGGCCTGGCCGGCGTCGCCGTCCTCGAGGACCTTGACGGTGTAGCCGGACCGCTTCTCGAAGTCCGCGATGACGCTCTTGGAGGCGGCCCACGAGTTGTGACTGACCAGGGTCACAGTCTTGGTGTCCGCGGACGACGAGGTGCTCTTGCCGTTCGACGATCCGCACGCGGACAGCGTGACCAGACCGAGCCCGACCGCCACGGCGACGAACGTCTTGGTGTGCACTGGATTTCGCTCCTGGGGGTTGGCCAGGAGGAGACGCGGCCCTGCCCGGGATCCGCGAGGGATACCCGGGCAGGGCGCAACAGCTCGAGTGATGACCGAACTTCCTACCCAGAATGACCTGGGCGAGGTTCAGAGGGTCTGCGGCCGGTGCCGCACTCTCAGCGCTGTGGCGCTCCCCTGTCGGAATATGAAGATGTGTACGGCCCTAAGGGTACCGTCCGGCTATCGCTCGGTGGCAGCCAGTTGCCCGCACGCCCCGTCGATCTCCTGACCGCGGGTGTCCCGGACGGTCACCGGCACTCCGTGGGCGGCGATGGCCTCGACGAACGCCTTCTCGTCCTCGGGCCGGGAGGCGGTCCACTTGGAGCCGGGGGTCGGGTTGAGCGGGATGAGGTTGACGTGCACCGGCCTGCCCTTGAGCAGCCGGCCGAGCCGGTCGCCGCGCCACGCCTGGTCGTTGATGTCCCGGATCAGCGCGTACTCGATGGAGAGCCGTCGTCCGGACCTGGCGGTGTACTCGAAGCCGGCGTCCAGCACCTCCCGTACCTTCCACCGTGTGTTGACGGGGACGAGGGTGTCGCGCAGCTCGTCGTCGGGGGCGTGCAGGGAGATGGCGAGCCGGCACTTGAAGCCCTCGTCGGAGAACCGGTGGATCGCCGGGACCAGGCCCACCGTCGAGACGGTGATCCCCCGCTGGGACAGCCCGAGGCCGTCCGGCTCGGGGGCGGTCAGGGCGCGGATGGCGGCGACGACGCGGTTGTAGTTGGCGAGCGGTTCGCCCATGCCCATGAAGACGATGTTGGACAGCCGGGCCGGACCTCCGGGGACCTCGCCGTCGCGCAGGGCGCGCATGCCGTCGACGATCTGGTGCACGATCTCGGCGGTCGACAGGTTGCGGTCGAGGCCGGCCTGTCCGGTGGCACAGAAGGGGCAGTTCATGCCGCAGCCCGCCTGCGAGCTGATGCACATGGTCACCCGGTCCGGGTAGCGCATGAGCACCGACTCCACGAGCGTGCCGTCGAACAGCCGCCACAGGGTCTTGCGGGTGGTGCCCTGGTCGGTCGACAGATGCCGTACGACCGTCATCAACTCCGGAAGCAGCGCCTCCTGGAGCTTGGCGCGGGATCCGGCGGGGATGTCGGTCCACTGCTCCGGGTCGTGCGCGTACCGCGCGAAGTAGTGCTGCGAGAGCTGTTTGGCGCGAAACGGCTTCTCGCCGATCGCCGCCACGGCCTCCTTGCGCTCGGCGGGCGACAGATCGGCAAGGTGCCGCGGCGGCTTCTTGACTCCGCGCGGGGCGACAAAGGTGAGTTCTCCGGGCTTGGGCATGGTGCTACCAGTGTCGCAGATCCACTGGGGTGGCCCCGGTCAGCTGTGGACAACCCGGTGGCCGGGTCAGAAGAGGCCTGCGATCAGTGCGCCGATCCAGGAGAGGTACGTCTTCGTCCGGTGCCGGCCGTTGCAGTAGAGCCGCGGCCTGCGCCGTCCGTCCTGGTCGATGAGGGCGTCGCACCAGCGGCACGGCAGGTCGCCGTGGTATCTGTCGTCGTCCCCCAACCAAGCCCGTCCCATGCCGGGGATCTTGTCGGCGGGCCCCATGAGCGGTCGACGCACAGGACGCCGACGGGCCCCCGCCCTGGGGCGGAGGCCCGTGCGGGCGTGGTCCGGACGGGTCAGCCGGAGCCGACGAAGATCACCAGCAGGAGCCACACCACCGGAGCCGTCGGCAGCAGGGAGTCCAAGCGGTCCATGATGCCGCCATGACCGGGGAGCAGGGTGCCCATGTCCTTGATGCCCAGGTCCCGTTTGATCATGGACTCGCCGAGGTCGCCCAGGGTCGCGCTGATGGCGACCGCGAGGCCGAGGAGGAGGCCCTGCCACCAGGCGCCGCCCTCGATCAAAAACTGCGTGCACAGCGCGCCCGCCACCATCGCGAAGGCGACCGCGCCGAACAGGCCCTCGCGGGTCTTGCCTGGGCTGATGCGCGGGGCGAGCTTGTGCCGGCCGAAGCGCCAGCCGACGGCGTACGCGCCCGTGTCGCTGACCACCGTGAGGACGAGGAAGGTCAGCACGCGGCGGGGGCCGTCGTCCGCGGCCAGCATCATCGCCACGAACGTGGCCAGGAACGGCACGTAGAACGCCGCGAAGACACCGGCCGTGACGTCCTTGAGGTAGCCCTCCGGCGGCTGTGTCATCCGCCAGACCAGGACGGCGAGCGCGGTCAGCGCCATCGCCACCCAGGCCCCCTCGGCCCCCCGCACATACCCGGCGACCACCATGGCCGCCCCGCCGACCGCCAGCGGCACGAGCGGCGCCTTGATGTCCTTGCGCTCCTCGAGCCGCTTGGTGAGCTCCCACAGCCCCACCACGACCGCGATCGCGACGACACCCACGAACACGGCCTTGACGACGAACAGCGACGCGACGATCACCACGCCGAGCCCGACCCCGACGCCTATCGCGGCGCCCAGGTCGCGTCCCGCGCCCTTCTTCTGCGGTGCCGGCGCGGGCGCCGGCTGCGGGGCGTCGGGCATGGGCTCCGGATTCTGCGGCGCCGCCCCGTGGGAGGGCTGCGTCCGCGGTGTGTCGTGGGGCCGCTGCTGCGGCGCGTGGTACGGCTGCTGCGGCGGCTGGGGCATGCCGTCGCGGAACGAGGGGCCGCCCTGTCGAGCAGCCCCCTGGTCGTCATCCTGGTTTCCGCCGTGGGCGGGCCCGTCGGGCACGATGGGCATGGGGCGAGTCCGCTGGGCTTCATGCGCATCGTACGCGGGACCCGTCGGGGCGGCCCCCGGGACGGGTCCCTGGGCGGGTGACCGGTCCGCGGGCCCCCAGTACCCGGCCTGCCTCGGCCCCCAGGAAGAGTCGTTCATCAGATCTCGAGCAGTTCCGCTTCCTTGTGCTTCAGGAGCTCGTCCACCTGCGCCACGTACTTCGCGGTGGTGTCGTCGAGCTCCTTCTCCGCACGACGGCCCTCGTCCTCGCCGACCTCGCCGTCCTTGATCAGCTTGTCGATGGCGTCCTTGGCCTTGCGCCGCACGGCGCGGATGGAGACCTTGGCGTCCTCACCCTTGGTCTTGGCGACCTTGATGTAGTCGCGGCGGCGCTCCTCGGTGAGCTCGGGGAACACCACGCGGATGATGTTGCCGTCGTTGCTCGGGTTGACGCCCAGGTCGGAGTCGCGGATCGCCTGCTCGATGTTGCGCAGCGCGCTCTTGTCGAACGGGGTCACGACGGCCATGCGCGGCTCCGGCACGGAGAACGAGGCCAGCTGGTTGATCGGCGTCGGCGCGCCGTAGTAGTCGGCCACGATCTTGTTGAACATCGCCGGGTGCGCACGGCCGGTGCGGATCGCGGCGAAGTCCTCCTTGGCGACCACGACGGCCTTCTCCATCTTCTCCTCGGCTTCGAGGAGGGTCTCTTCGATCACCACTTGCTCCTGCGTGTCTTGAGTAGGCCCGGCTGCGGTTCCTTGTCGGGGCCGGCGGCCGGCTGCGTCGCGTCTTCTTTCCTGCACGGTTCCCGACCGGCAGGACATTGTCCATCCCTGGGTCAGCCCCGGCTGCCTTGGTCACCGACAAGCGTGCCGATCTTCTCACCCTTGACGGCCCGGGCGATATTGCCCTCCGTCAGAAGCTCGAAGACGACGATCGGGAGCTTGTTGTCGCGGCACAGTGTGATCGCCGTGGCGTCGGCGACCTTCAGGTCGCGCGTGATGACCTCGCCGTAGCCGAGCGAGTCGAACTTCACGGCATCCGGGTTGGCCTTCGGGTCGGAGTCGTAAACCCCGTCCACCCCGTTCTTGCCCATCAGCAGCGCCTCGGCGTCGATTTCCAGGGCGCGCTGGGCGGCGGTGGTGTCGGTGGAGAAGTACGGCATGCCCATACCGGCGCCGAAGATGACCACGCGGCCCTTCTCCAGGTGGCGCACGGCGCGCAGCGGGATGTACGGCTCGGCGACCTGGCCCATGGTGATGGCGGTCTGGACCCGGCTGTCGATGCCCTCCTTCTCCAGGAAGTCCTGCAGGGCGAGGCAGTTCATCACGGTGCCGAGCATGCCCATGTAGTCCGAGCGGGCGCGGTCCATGCCGCGCTGCTGGAGTTCGGCACCACGGAAGAAGTTGCCGCCGCCGATCACGACCGCGATCTGCGCGCCGTCCCGTACGACGGCCGCGATCTCACGGGCGATGGCGTGCACCACGTCCGGGTCGACGCCCAGGCCCCCGCCGCCGGAGAAGGCCTCTCCGGACAGCTTCAGCAGAAACCGGCCGGGTACTTTGCCGTCGTCGCTCTTCTGGGCCTTGGTGGTCATGAGATCCCGCCTCTGTTACGTGGTGCACATGCGAAGAAGGCCATTGCCGGTGGGGCGTTTCGCATCCCATGCAGCGGCAATGGCCTCCTCGTCAGATCTGCTGTCGTTCCACGCGCGCGTGTGCGTGGTGGCATACGCACGCGATGTGGACGACTGCTGTCGACCCTATCCGGGTCGGGCGTCCGTCGCGGTACGGACCTGAGACTCTCAGATGCCGACCTTGATGCGCGTGAAGCGCTTCAGGGTGACACCGGCCTCGTCCAGAACCTTCTGGACCGACTTCTTCTGGTCGAGCGCGTACGGCTGGCCGAGCAGCGTGGCGTCCTTGAAGAAGCCGTTCAGACGACCCTCGACGATCTTGCCGATCGCGGCCTCGGGCTTGCCCTCGGCGCGGGTGGTCTCCTCGGCGATACGGCGCTCGGACTCGACGACGTCGGCCGGCACGTCCTCCTTGGAGAGGTACTTCGGCGCGAAGGCGGCGATGTGCTGGGCGACGCCCTTGGCGACCTCGGCGTTGGGCTTGTCGAGCTCGACGAGGACACCGATCTGCGGGGGCAGGTCGGGCATCGTGCGGTGCATGTACGCGGTCACGAAGCCGTCGGAGAACTGAGCGAAGCGGTCCAGGACGATCTTCTCGCCGAGGTTGGCGTTGGCCTCGTCCACGTACGCCTGGACGGTCTTGCCGGGCTCGATCTCGGAGGCCAGCAGGGCCTCGAGGTCGGCCGGGGAGGTCTTGGCGACGTGCTTGGCGATGGCCTTGGCCACGGCCTGGAACTTGTCGCCCTTGGCGACGAAGTCCGTCTCGCACTTCAGCTCGACGAGGACACCGGAGGAGTTGTCGTCGGCGATGATCGAGACCACGGCACCGTTCTCGGCGGAGCGGCCCTCACGCTTGGCGACGCCCTTCTGGCCCTTGATGCGCAGCGCTTCGACGGCCTTCTCGACGTTGCCCTCGGCCTCGTCCAGCGCCTTCTTGCAGTCCATCATGCCGGCGCCGGTGAGCTCGCGGAGCTTCTTGACGTCGGCGGCGGTGTAGTTCGCCATGAGTCTGTGAATCTTTCTCGAAGTCTGGAAGATCGAAGATCAGGGGGCCTGCGAGTCCCATGGGGCGGGGATCGCTGACGCACCGCTGACCCACGGGTGAACGGCGGGAGCGGTTTTCATGTCCCCGCTCCCGCCGTCAACGCTGACGCTGACGGGTCAGGCCTGCTCGCCCTCGGCGGCCGGAGCGGCCTCGGCCGGCTTCTCAGCCTCGGCGGCCGGAGCGGCCTCGGCGGCCGGAGCGGCCTCGGCCGGCTTCTCGGCCTCGGCGGCCGGAGCGGCGGCGCCCTCCGCGTTCTCGGCGTCCGCCTTCTTCTCACCCTCGAGCAGGTCGCGCTCCCACTCGGCGAGCGGCTCGCCCGCGGCCTTCTCGCCCTTGCCCTCACCGGCGCCGGAACGGGCGATGAGGCCCTCGGCGACGGCGTCGGCGATCACGCGGGTGAGCAGGGTGACGGAGCGGATCGCGTCGTCGTTGCCCGGGATCTTGTAGTCGACCTCGTCGGGGTCACAGTTGGTGTCGAGGATGGCGACGACCGGGATGTTGAGCTTGCGGGCCTCGCCGACCGCGATGTGCTCCTTCTTGGTGTCCACGATCCAGACGGCGCTCGGCACCTTCTGCATCTCGCGGATACCACCGAGGGTCTTCTCCAGCTTGGTCTTCTCGCGGGAGAGGACCAGGAGCTCCTTCTTCGTCAGACCGGAGGACGCGACGTCCTCGAAGTCGATCTGCTCGAGCTCCTTCAGGCGCTGCAGGCGCTTGTAGACGGTCGAGAAGTTGGTGAGCATGCCGCCCAGCCAGCGCTGGTTGACGTAGGGCATGCCGACGCGGGTGGCCTGCTCGGCGATGGCCTCCTGCGCCTGCTTCTTCGTACCGACGAACATGACCGTGCCGCCGTGGGCGACGGTCTCCTTGACGAACTCGTAGGCGCGGTCGATGTACGACAGCGACTGGAGCAGGTCGATGATGTAGATGCCGTTGCGCTCGGTGAAGATGAAGCGCTTCATCTTCGGGTTCCAACGGCGGGTCTGGTGACCGAAGTGGACGCCGCTCTCCAGCAGCTCCCGCATCGTGACGACGGCCATGGCCGTACTCTCCTTGAGTTTCTCGGTTGTGCCGCGGATGCCGGACGGCTTCCGCGCCTGACGCCCGCGGTGCGCCGTGCCACGAGGGACCGAGGGGCGCTGACACCGACCGTTGCCGGCCCGGATGTCGGGGCGTGCGAAGTCAACCCGGTGACCCGGGTCGCCATCAGAAGTGTACGGGACCCGGGAGGCGCCGGGTGACGCCGCTGTCCACAACCGGCGAGTTGTCCACAGGCCCCGGCAGGGTCCGGCGGGGGTGCGGGACGGTGGGCGCATGTTTCGGATGCGTGCGATGCGGGGTGCGGGTGCCTGGCTGGGGCTGGTGGCGGGGGTTGTGGCGGCGCTGCTGGCCTCGGTGGCGTGGGCGGGCGGTGCGGGTGGTGGCGGGCCGGTTCCGCCGGTCGGCGTGGGCTCGGGAGAAGAGAACGCGTCGGTGCCGGCCGTGGGCCGGGCGTGGCCGGTGGGGGTACGTCCGCCGGTACTACGGGGCTGGGAGCCGCCGGCGACGGTCTACGGACCCGGGCACCGGGGCGTGGACCTCGGCGCGCCGCCGGGCGCTCCCGTACGGGCCGTGGCGGCGGGGCGGGTGTTCTTCGTGGGCCCGGTGGCCGGGAGAGGCGTGGTGTCGATCGAGCTGACGGGCACGGGAGACCCACCCCTGCGGACGACGTACGAGCCGGTGAGCGCGTCGGTGCGGAAGGGCGGGCAGGTGGCCGCGGGCGAGATCATCGGCACGGCGGAGGCGACGGGGTCGCACTGCGGGGGTGCGTGCATCCACTGGGGCCTGCTGCGCGGCAAGACCTACCTGAACCCCCTTCTGCTGCTCCCACCGTGGCTACTGAACGGCCCGACAAGACTGCTCCCGGTACTGGGGGTGCCGTTGCCGCCGTAGCTCTGCGGGCAGTCGTCGTGCCGCCTGGCCGGGGGTGGGGCGCTTGCCCGCGCTTGGCGGGGTGCCGCTGCGCCCACCCGTGCCGCCTGGGGGTCCCCCTGCTCGAAGAACTTGGGGGAGGCACGACTGCCCGCGGCTGAGGGGTGGCCTCAGCCGCACACCCCACGCAGAGCCATCCCCACTGTGGCCTCCGCGATCTGCTCAGGGTCCTCCGCGGCGCCCAGCTCAATCCTCCGCACGGCCGCGTCCACCACCCCCTGCACCAGCATCGCCGCGAGGCGGGGCTGCTCGTGTCCCAGCTCTCCCAGCGCCTCGACGATCATGGCGACAAGCCCCCCGTGGGCGGCCCGGATCTTCTCCCGCGCGCCGGCGTCGAGCTCACTGGCGGAGATCGCCACGACGGCCCGGTGCCGCCGGTCCCCCACCAGCTCCAGCTGCTTGCGGACGTACGCCTCGACCTTGGCCTCCGGCCCGTCGGCGGCCGCCATGGCCGCCGAGACCTCCGCGGCCCACACCGGGAAGTCGACCTCGCACAGCTCCTCGACCACGGCGGCCCGTGACCGGAAATACTCGTACACCGACGACCGCGCGAGCCCCGTCCGCTCGGCCAGGGCCGGGAAGGTCAGCGCCTCCGTCCCACCCTCGGACAGCAGGGTCCGTGCCGCGTCCATCAGGGCGGCTCGCTGCATCGACCGGTGCTCGGCCACGGAGGCCGCTCGAATCCTTGGCACGTCAACCACTGTACGGACGCGCCCCCCGCCACGGGACACACTCCGCCCGGGTCAGCGCCCGAAGCTCGCCAGCTTGGCGCGCAGCTGCAGCACCGACTTGGTGTGGATCTGGCTGACCCGGCTCTCGGTCACCCCGAGCACGTTGCCGATCTCGGCCAGCGTGAGGCCTTCGTAGTAGTACAGCGTGACGACGGTCTTCTCCCGGTCGGGCAGCGTGTTGATCGCCCGGGCCAGGAACCGGCGCAGCTCCCGGTCCTCGGCCACCTCCACCGGGTTGTCGGCCGCGGTGTCCTCCAGGGTGTCCATGAGGCTCAGCCGGTCCCCGCCCTCACCGCCGACGTGCAGCAGCTCCTCCAGCGCCACCACGTTGGCCAGCGACAACTGACTGAAGACGGCGTGCAGTTCGTCCACCGGGATGCCCATCTCGGCGGCCACCTCGCCCTCGGACGGGGTGCGCCGCAGCCGAGCCTCCAGGGTCGCGTAGGCCCGCTCGACGTTGCGCGCCTTCTGCCGCACCGACCGGGGGATCCAGTCCAGCGCCCGCAGCTCGTCGATCATCGCGCCCCGGATCCGGGTGATCGCGTAGGTCTCGAACTTGATCTCCCGGTCGATGTCGAACTTCTCGATCGCGTCGATGAGCCCGAAGACCCCGGAGGAGACGAAGTCGGCCTGCTCCACGTTGGGCGGCAGGCCGACACTCACCCGGCCGGCGACGTACTTGACGAGCGGCGAGTAGTGCAGGATCAGCTGCTCCCGCAGCCGGTCGTCCCCCGTCGCCTTGTACGACCGCCACAGCTCGTCGAGCGTCGAGGGAGCGGGCGGCCGCACGCTGCCACCGTCACGGGCGGCTGGGGGGATCGCCGCCCGGTCGGGTCCGGAGGTGTGCTGGGGCATTCGTCGCCTTGTGCCGTTCTGCCGTGGGGTGCGGGCGTCTGGGTGAGCTGTCGGTCGGGGTCGTCTCTCTGGTCGGAACCACGTGAGCGTAGCGTGACTGGAGTGTCGCGGTGCGCGAACGGCGGGGCGCGAAGCGTGCGCAGATTCGTTCCTCTGTGCGCCCCGCCGGGTCACACACCTCACCCTCGGTGACCGGGGAAACGCCCAACTGCGGGAATCCCCAGAGCAGTCCGTGATTCCCCCGGACGGCCGAACACGCTCGGTCAGCATCCGTCCCGGCCCGCCCGGGCCGATACCACCGCCCGGCGTGTCAACTTCCATCCCTCGCCGAGCCGTTCGACGTAACCGAGCGATCGGAGTTCGTACAGCCTCGCGATCACGTCGTCCGGGGTCGTCCGGGCACCGCGGGCGATCTCGGCCGGTGTCGCCGCGCCGCGGGCGGGCAGCGCGGCCAGGACCTGCCGGGCGTCGGGTTCCAGCAGGTCGCGCGGGAGTACGGGGCCGCGCCGGTCGGGGGCGAGTTCACCCATGGCGCCGACCAGCTCGACGACTTCCGCGACGTCGGTGACCAGTGTGGCCCCGTCACGCAGGAGTTCGTGGACGCCGGCGGAGAGCGCGCTGGTGGCCGGGCCGGGCACCCCCATGGTGTGGCGGCCCAGCCGCTGCGCCGCCCGCGCGGTGACCAGCGATCCGCTGCGGTAGGCGGCCTCGACGACCACGGTGCCCCGGGTGAGCGCCGCGATGACCCGGTTGCGGACGATGAACCTGCTCGGTGTCGGGTGGTCACCGGGCGGCAGCTCTCCGACGACCAGGCCCTGCTGCGCGATCCTGGTGATCAACTCGGTGTGTCCGCGCGGGTAGGGCCGGTCGACGCCGCAGGCCAGGACGGCGACGGTGGCACCGCCTGCGCCGAGCGCGCCGCGGTGGGCGGCGCCGTCGACTCCGTAGGCTCCGCCGGAGACCACCACCCAGCCGTGCTCGGCGAGGCCGGCGGCGAGGGTGGCGGCCATGTGGGCGCCGTACTGGGTGCAGGCGCGGGCGCCGACGACGGCGACCGAGCGCAGCGCCCATATCCGCAGGCTGGGCCGGCCGCGTACCCACAGTCCCGTGGGGCGGGCGTCGCCGAGGTCGTCGAGCTGGGCGGGCCACTCGATGTCGCCGGGGCGCACGAACCGCACCCCGGTCTCGTGTGCGAGGGCGAGGTCCCGTTCGGGTTCGGTCCGGGCCGCCCGCGCGCACAGTCCCGCCCACCGCTTGTCCGACACCCCGGCGAACCGCGGTGCCCCGTCCCGCAGCCGCCGGGCCACCTCCTCGGCCCCGAGTTCCCGCAGCCACCGCCCGCCGACCTCGTCCCCGGGCTCGAGGACCCGGCTGAGGAAGACCCGGGCGAGCAGTTCGCGGTCGGGTCCGGCCGGGGTGCTCATGCCGGCGCCCCGATGGCCATGGGCACTCCGCGCGGCACTCCGGTGCGCAGTTGCAGTGCCAGGGCGACGTCCGTGGCGTCGGGCCGGTCGTGGCCGACGAGGTCGGCGACCGTCCAGGCGACCCGCAGGACGCGGTCGAGGCCGCGGGCGGTGAGGACACCGCGCTCCAGGCTGCGCTCGGCCTCCTCCATCGCGCCGGCGGCCGCGTGCCAGCGGCTGCGCAGCTCGCGGCCGGGAACTTCGCTGTTGGTGCGCCACGGCGTGCCCGCGAGTCGCGCCGCCGCGCGTTCCCGGGCGGCCCGCACCCGGCCGGCGACCGTCGCCGTGGCCTCGCCGCGGGCACCGCGCCGGGCGAGCTCGGAGCGGGTGACCGGGTCGACCTCGACCCGCAGGTCGACCCGGTCGAGCAGCGGGCCGGACAGCCGGGCCTGGTAGCGGCGGATCGCCGAGGGCGGACACTCGCACAGGCTGTCCCGCTGCGAGAAGCGGCCGCAGGGGCACGGGTTGGCGGCCAGGACCATCAGGAACCTGGCCGGGAACCGCACGACTCCGGCGCTGCGGGCGATCACCACATGGCCCGCCTCCAGGGGCTGGCGCAGGGCGTCGAGGGCGTGGCTGCTGAACTCGGGAGTCTCGTCCAGGAAGAGCACGCCCCGGTGGGCGAGGGAGACGGCGCCGGGCCGTGCCATGCCGGGGCCGCCGCCGACGAGGGCCTGCATGGTGGCCGAGTGGTGCGGGGCGCAGTAGGGGGCGAGGTCGATCAGCGGCTTGCCCGGCGGCAGGAGTCCGGCCACCGAGTGGATCGCCGTGACCTCCAGGGACTCCTCCCGGGCGAGCCTGGGCAGGACCGCGGGCAGCCGCTCGGCGAGCATGGTCTTGCCCGCGCCGGGCGGCCCTTCGAGGAACAGGTGGTGTCCGCCGGCCGCGGCGACCTCCACCGCCGTCCGGGCGGAGAGCTGACCCACGACGTCGGCGAGGTCGTGTTCCTGGTCGTGCTGGGCGGCGCCCGCGCTGTGCATGCCGGCGGCCGCGCCCGTGCCGGGCACGCGCAGGCCGGCGAGGAGGGGATCGGGGCGGCCGTGTTCGTCCGGGTGCTCCTCGGGGACCGGTTCGTCGGTCAGCACGGCGATCAGCTGCCGCAGGCTGCGGATGCCGAGCACGGAGACGCCCGGCACCAGCGCGGCCTCGGCGGCGGCGCACTCGGGCACGACCACCTGCTCGTATCCGGCGTCCGCTGCGGCCAGCACCGCCGGGAGGATGCCCCGGACGGGCCGGACCCGGCCGTCCAGGCCGAGTTCGCCGATCATGACGATGTCAGTGAGCACCCCGGGGTCGATCCGCTCGGCGGCGCCGAGCACCGCACAGGCCACGGCCAGGTCGAAGCCACTGCCGGCCTTGGGCACCGAGGCCGGGCTGAGGCCCACCGTGAGTTTCTTCTGCGGCCATTCACCACCGGAGTTGACCACCGCCGCCCGCACCCGGTCGCGGCTCTCGGTCAGGCTCTTGTCCGGCAGCCCCACCAGGGTGAACGCGGCGACGCCCGGTTCGAGGTCGGCCTGGACCTCGACGACCACGCCTTCGACGCCGACGAGGGCCACGGAGCACGTACGCGCGAATCCCATCAGGCCGCCCCCCGCACGTGCTCGACGACGGGCGCGCCGCGCCGGGGCAGCAGGACGCCGACCACGTCGATGCGGACGCCTCCGGGTGGCGCCCCTCCGTGGGACTGGATCCAGCGTTCGGCGAGGCCACGCAGCCGCTCCGCCTTCTCCGGGGTGACCGCGGCCATCGGGTGCTCGAAGAGACCCTCCCTGCGGGTCTTCACCTCGCAGACGACCAGGACGTCGCCGTCCCGGGCCACGATGTCGATCTCGCCGGTCCTGCCGCAGCGCCAGTTGCGCTCCAGGACCGTCATGCCGGCCTGGGTCAGCCGGCGGGCGGCCAAACCCTCTCCGTACCTGCCGAGTGCGCTGCGTGCCTGATGGGTCTTCATGTCGGCACCACCTCCGGCGCCAACAGTCACGCATCCGCACCGACCGAGTGGATCTTGGTGGGTTACTCGCCGGTTGTGGACAACTCAGTCACTCACACGAGCGACACAGAGCGACGACAACCGGCCGTTCTCACCCGCCGGGCAGCTCCAGGTCGGTCTTGTTCAACTCCTCAATGTTCACGTCCTTGAACGTCAGGACGCGTACCTGCTTCACGAACCGGGCCGGCCGGTACATGTCCCACACCCAGGCGTCGGCCATCGACACCTCGAAGAACACCTCACCCTGGACCGAGTGGACCTGCATCTCGTAGTCATTGGTGAGGTAGAAGCGCCGCTCGGTCTCGATCACGTATTTGAACAGACCGACGACATCGCGGTACTCCCGGTAGAGCTTGAGCTCCATCTCGGTCTCGTACTTTTCGAGGTCCTCGGCGCTCATGGCATGTTCCCCTTCAGCCGTGCGGTCCCACCATTGTGCGCCAGTCCCGTCCGCCGCTAGACAATCTCCGTGTCCAGCACCACGGGCCCGGCCGGGGGGCCTTCGTCGAGCAGTGCGCGCAGCAGCTCGGCGAGTCTGGTCGGATACACCGTCTCATGTGCCCGGATCAGTTCCTGACACGTCCACCAGCGCGCTCCGGCGACACTGCGCCGCTCCAGCTCGGTCAGGGCCGTGGCTGCGGTCGCCGTCCGGTCCGTACGGGCCAGGTAGTACCACTCGTCCTGGTCCCAGCGTCGGCCCGCGAACGGGAACGAGCACCTGCGGCGCCACAGCACCGGGCCGAGCTCGACCTCGGTGATGCCGGTCTCCTCCGCGAGTTCCCTCAGGGCCGCCTCTTCGTGCGTCTCGGCGCCCTCCAGACCGCCGCCGGGCGTGAACCACCAGTCGTCGGCCGGGTCGTCCGGCTCGTGGCCGTGCAGCAGCAGGATGCGGTCCTCGGGGTCGAGCAGGACCACCCGCGCCACCTTGCGCGGTCCGCCCTCGAGCGCGTCCGCCGCCTCAGCGGGCACCGGCGGGCTCCGTCCGGGCGCGGGCGCGCGAGCCGCCCAGCAGCTTGGCGATCGGACCGTATGCGGCACCGGCGAGGACGAGGACGGCACCGACGACGATCATCAGGACCATCGTGCGCAGCGGGCCCGGCTGGGACAGGGCGCCGAGCGTCCCGAAGCCGGTGGGGCGCTCCAGCATGCCGTTCATCGGCCACACCACGGCGTCGACCCGGGCGCTCACGGCGTCGCGCGAGACGGTGCCCTCGGCCGCGTCCGTCAGGTGGGCGGTGGAGTCCAGGGAGCCATGGCGCTCGTCGCCGAGCAGGAACAGCCGGCCCTGCGGCACCTCCACCTCCGGGAAGCCGCCGGTCTCGGCGACGCCGCCCTTCAGGTACGGCTCGTCGATCTGCTTGCCGTTGACGGTCAGCTTGCCCTGCTTGCAGCAGGAGACCGTGTCGCCGCCGACGGCGACCACACGCTTGACCACGGGCGCGTTCTGCACCCACGTCCTGTCACGGAAGACGACGACGTCACCGCGGCGCACCTCGCCGCCGTCCACGCGCTGGGCCAGCACCCGGGCGCCCATGCCGATGGTCGGGGCCATCGAACTGGTGGGCACCGTGTACGGCCGGTAGACCACCGCTGCCCACGCGAATCCACCGAGGAACAGCACCAGGCCCAGCGCCACGGCAAGGCCGGACAGCCGCTGTCCGGCCTTGCCGCCCGCCGGACCCCTGCCTGCGCCGCCGCCGCGCGGGACCGTACGCGTCGTGCTCTCGCCACCCATGGACCCGCACCCTACCCGGCGGTACCGAGAGGGGGCAGCCCCTCTTTCCCGGCCACCGCCGGGGTCTTCACGAGGGTTTCACGACGGACCCGCCGAGGACGGCGCCCCGGTGGCTCAGCGGCTCCCCGTGGCCGTCGTCGCGGTCCCCGTAGCGGCCTGGACCTTCGCGGCCCGCCTGCGCCGCCACAGCGCCACCGGCACGACCGCGGTCAGGGCCATGCCGTGGGGGGCCACCGTCAGGGCGCCCGCCGCCGAGGGCTGCGACCCGATGCCCGGCTGATCGAAGGTGTCCGGAACGGGCAGGGTGCCCCAGCGGTTGATCGGCCAGGCCTTGACGACGGCACGGCCGACCACCTCCTCGGCCGGGACCATGCCGTGGTTCTTGTCGCGCTGGTTGTAGCGCGAGTCCCGCGAGTTCTGCCGGTGGTCGCCCATGACCCAGATGAATCCCTCGGGCACCTTCACCCTGAACTGGCCGCCCTCGGAGTCGACGGAGCACGGCGTGTTGCCCGGATAGACGTACGGCTCGTTCAGCGCGTGGCCGTTGACCAGCAGCGGGCCGGTGTTCCTGCACTCGACGGTGTCGCCGCCCACGCCGATGACACGCTTGATGAGGTCCTTCTCCTCCGCGGACGGCATCAGGCCGATCCAGCTGAGCACCGTCTGCAGCGCGTTGGGCCTGGGCGTCGGCTCGCCGGACAACCAGTCGTCCGGGTCGTGGAAGACGACGACCTCACCGCGCTCGGGCTGGGAGCCGAACCACGGGGTCAGCTTGTCGACCAGGACACGGTCGCCCCGCTGCAGGGTGTTCTGCATCGAGTCCGAAGGGATCGAGAACGCCTGTACGAGGAAGGTCTTGATCAGCAGCGCCAGCACCAGCGCGATACCGATCAGGATGGGCAGCTCCTTCCAGAAGGAGCGCGGCTTCGCCCCCTGCGGGCTGCTGCCGCCGCTCCCCCGGTTGCCGCCGCGCCTGTGCTCCGTCACTGTGCCGTCCTCGGCTGTTTCGCTCTCACTCCCGGAGGTCACGGCGCTGTCCGCAGCCCGGTTCGCTGCTTCCACGGGGTGTCCGCGGTGCTCCTCGCCGTCGTGTCCGGACCGTGCGCCAACCGCCACATCCCCCACGCCAACTCCTTACTCCGTGCCGCCGCCCACGCCGTGCCCGGCGCAGGCCCACCACTCCCATAACGAGCGGGAGTTCCGCAGGGCTCGGGAGCTGAACCGATCCGTTCGGACCGTCTTGGGCAACCCTATGCGACACCCGGGGAGCGGCGGTCGACCCAGCCGTCGAGTCGGACACCGTTGAGAACGTTTTTGGTTCTTCCAGCATGGACCAGTGGCCGATGGGCCAGCCGATCACCATGGCACGCCCCACCACGGAGTCCTCCGGGACCGTGCCGCCGTACGCGGTGTCCTGGTGGGCGCGCGAGTCGGCGGAGTTGGCCCGGTGGTCGCCCATCACCCACAGCCGGCCCTGGGGGACGGTGATGTCGAACGGGGTGTTGGAGGGGGCGTTGCCCGGATAGAGGTAGTCTCCCTCGTTCAGGGGAACGCCGTTGACGGTCACCCTGCCCTGCGCGTCGCAGCACTTGACGTGGTCCCCGCCGACGCCGACGACCCGCTTGATGAGGTCCTTCTCGTCGTCGGAGGGCAGCAGGCCGATGAAGGTGAGGCCCTGCTTGACCTGTTTGACGACGACGGGGTCGTCCTTCTTGACGGTCTGCTCGCCGGCCAGCCAGCCGCCCGGGTCGTGGAAGACGACGACGTCCCCGCGCTGCGGCTTGGATCCGAACCACGGGGTGAACTTGTCGACCAGGACCCGGTCGCCGATCTGGATGGTCTGCTCCATGGAGCCCGACGGGATCACGAAGGCCTGCACGAGGAAGGTCTTCAGCACCAGGGCTATGAGCACGGCGACGCCGACGAGGAGCGGTATCTCCCGGACCGCGGAGCGCCTGCGCCTGCGCTTGACCTTGCGCTGCAGCTTGCGCCGCTCCGCGCGCGTACGGCCGCCGGCCGGACTGGCGGCGCGCCGCGCCCCGGTGGGCAGGAGGTTGTCGGCGGCGCTGGCGGAGACGCCGCGCGGTCTGCCGCGGTTACCCATGGGCGCCGTCCGCGGGGTCGGCGGCGGGCACGCGCGCGTAGGCGTCGGGGCGGTGCAGGCGGGCCCAGCGGCCGAAGGGCCAGACGATCCAGTCGGCCCGGCCGACCACGCCGCCGACCGGGATCATGCCGCCGCCCGGCGAGCCCAGGTGGTCGCGGGAGTCGCTGGAGGCGCCGCGGTGGTCGCCGAGGACGAACAGGGTGCCGTCGGGCACGACGACGTCGAACGGCACTGCGGAGGGGCGGTCGCCGGGGTAGAGGAACGTCGACTCGTCGACCGACCGGCCGTTCACCCGGATCCTCCCGTCCTTGTCGCAGCAGACCACGCGGTCTCCCCCTACACCCACAACGCGTTTGATGTAGTCGGCGTCCCCGAAGTACCCGGTTCCGTCGAACACGACGACATCGCCGCGCCGCGGCGCGGCACCGAAACGGTACGCCAACTTGTTTACGGCAACGCGGTCCCCGATCCTCAATCCCTGCTCCATGGAGCCGCTCGGAATCTGGAACGGTTGCACCACAAACGTGTTGAGAAGCAGCAAAAAGACCAGGCAGATCAGCGCGGTCAGGGCGATCCGCCCACCGGGGAGCCACTCGGTGATCCGCGCCACCAACGCCGAACGCGACCGGTCCTCCGGCCCCCGCGTGTCCGGAGCCTGCTCGGCTTCGGCATCGGAGGGGCGGGAGGAGCGGTCGCGCTCCGTCGGCTGTGCTTCGGTGTCCATCGGGGCCGAATGGTATCCGGCCCCGCTCTGAACCCCGCGAGGCACTCAGCTCTCGCGCTTCTCCTTGATCTTCGCGGCCTTGCCGCGCAGCTCACGCAGGTAGTACAGCTTGGCGCGGCGCACGTCGCCCCTGGTGACCAGCTCGATCTTCTCGACGATCGGGGTGTGCACCGGGAAGGTGCGCTCGACGCCGACGGAGAAGGAGACCTTGCGGACGGTGAAGGTCTCGCGCACGCCGGAGCCCTGGCGGCGGATCACCACGCCCTTGAACTGCTGCACACGGGAGCGGTTGCCCTCGATGACGCGGACGTGGACGTTGACGGTGTCACCCGGGCGGAAGGCCGGGATGTCCTCGCGGAGCGACGCGGCGTCGACGGTGTCGAGCAGGTGAGACATTTCGTCTGCTTTCTTCGCTGATGCCACAGGTCATCAACGGGAACTAGATGGTCGGGATCGACGCTGTGCGGGTCGGGACGGACGTCGTGTCCCCCTGTGGCAGGGGCGCACGCCGGACGGCGCACAGCAGCGGCCTATTCTTCCACGCCCTCGGTCCTACGCCAAAATCTGCCGTACGGCTCGCCGTCGGGGTCCGGCGCCCAGCCCAGGATGGACAGCATCTCGCGGTCCTTCTTGTCGAAGACCTTGGGATCGCAGCACTCGATGAGGTCGGGCCGGCCGGCCGTCGTACGCCTGAGGGCCTCGTCGCGGCGCCAGCGGGCGATCTTCCCGTGGTGGCCGCTGAGCAGCACCTCGGGAATGCCGCGGCCGCGCCAGAGGGGCGGCTTGGTGTAGACGGGGCCCTCCAGGAGGTTGGCCATGGTGCCGGGCGCGAAGGAGTCGTCGCGGTGGGACTCGGCGTTGCCCAGCACGCCGGGCAGCAACCGCGCCACGGCCTCGGTGACGACCAGGACGGCCGCCTCCCCGCCGGCGAGGACGTAGTCGCCGATGGACACCTCGTGGACCGGCATCCGGGTGGCGTACTCGTCCATGACCCGGCGGTCGATGCCCTCGTAGCGGGCGGGCATGAAGATCAGCCAGGGGCGCTCGGAGAGCTCGACGGCGAACTCCTGGGTGAACGGACGGCCGCTGGGCGTGGGGACGATGAGCGCGGGCGCGTGGGAGCCGGTCTCGTAGCCGTCGGCGAGAACGGAGTCGAGGGCGTCGCCCCAGGGCTCGGTCTTCATCACCATGCCGGGGCCGCCGCCGTAGGGCGTGTCGTCGACCGTGTGGTGCCGGTCGTACGTCCACGCGCGCAGATCGTGCACGTGCACGTTCAGCTGTCCACGCGCGCGTGCCTTGCCGACGAGGGAGACGTTCAGCGGTTCCAGGTACTCGGGGAAGATCGTGACGACGTCGAGCCTCATGCGCTGTCGTCCCTGGACGAGGCCACCTCTGCGCGGTCGTCGATCAGGCCCGGCGGCGGGGCGATGACTGCCCGCTGCTCCTCCAGGTCGATCTCGGTGACGATCTCCTCGACGAAGGGGATCATCACCTCGCTGCCGTCCGGGCGCTCGACGATGAACAGGTCCTGGGAGGGCAGGTGGGAGATCTCGGTGATCCGGCCGACCTCCACGCCGTCCTCGGTGACGACGTCGAGGTCGATCAGCTGGTGGTCGTAGTACTCGTCCTCGCCCTCGGGAAGCTCCTCCGGGTCGACCTCCGCGATCAGGAGGGTGTTGCGGAGGGCCTCGGCGGCGTTGCGGTCGCTCACGCCCTCGAAGCGCAGGAGCAGGCGGCCGCTGTGCACGCGGCCCGTCTCGATGGTCAGCGGTCCGGCCGTTGCCGGGTCGGTGGCCAGTACGGCGCCGGGGGCGAGTCTGAGTTCCGGCTCGTCGGTACGTACCTCCACGGTGACCTCGCCCTTGATGCCGTGGGCGCGGCCGATCCGTGCGACTACCAGCTGCACTTGTGAAGATCTCCTGTCGTAACGACTGCGGGCCGGGGACGGCCCAGTGGCCCTCCCCGGCCCGAGCCGGTTGCGATAAGCGTCAGCGGACGTGGTCCACGTCGACGAGGTCGACACGGACCCCTCGACCGCCGATGGCGCCCACGACGGTGCGCAGGGCGCGTGCGGTACGGCCGTTGCGGCCGATCACCTTGCCGAGGTCGTCGGGGTGGACCCGGACCTCGAGCACGCGTCCGCGGCGCAGGTTGCGCGAGGCGACCTGCACATCGTCAGGGTTGTCGACGATGCCCTTCACGAGGTGCTCAAGCGCCTCTTCGAGCATGCTGCTCAGGCCTCGGTCGACTCGGACTCGGCGGCGGCCTCGTCCTTCTTCTCAGCCTTCTTCTTCCGGGTGATCGCCTCACCCTTGGCCTCGTCGTCCCCACCGAGGGCCTCGAACGACGGACGCGCGGCCTTCTCCTCCGGCTGCAGCAGCGGAGCAGGGGCGGGCTCGCCCTTGAACTTCTGCCAGTCGCCGGTCTTCTTCAGGATGGCGAGCACGGGCTCGGTCGGCTGGGCGCCGACGGAGAGCCAGTACGCCACGCGCTCGGCGTTGACCTCGATACGCGAGGGGTTCTGCACCGGGTGGTACAGGCCGATCTCCTCGATCGCCCGGCCGTCACGGCGGGTGCGGGAGTCGGCGACGACGATGCGGTAGTGAGGCGAACGGATCTTGCCCAGACGCTTCAGCTTGATCTTGACTGCCACGGGAGTGGGTTCTCCTGGAATTGACGTGGTTGGGCACGGCGGAGACGCCGCGTGGGGTTGCGGTACCCGAGGTGCCCGATGGACGCGTCAGCCGGAGGAGAGAGGGGTCCTGTGCGGCTGTCGAGTACAGCTAGCCATTGTGCCATACCCTGTGGGGCCCTTTCCGCGGAGGGTGGGGTGAGCTGTACTTGGGCAGGCTTGATCGGCACCCGGCGTTTCGGGTGCCGTCGCGTGGGTCGCGCGGCCCGGCGGTACGGGGGTGCCGACCGCTCCCCCCGGGCCGCCCTGGGGTCTCCCAGGCGTTCAGCACTGGGGGAGGCACGACTGCCCGCGGGTTGCGATGCGGCTGCCACGAGCAGCCGCATCCTCAGTTCGCCGCCGCGCCCACGGGTTCCGGGATCCTGAACGGTTGGCCGCAGCCGCCGCACATGATCGGGGCCTGGGCCAGGACCGAGGGGACGACCCGGACGTTGCGGCCGCAGTCGCACACCGCCTTGACCCGGACGCCGCCGCCGGAGGAGCCGTGGCGGGCGGCCGGGCCGCGGAAGGTGCGGCTGGTGTCGGCGGACGTGGCGGCCGTGTGGGCCTTCAGCGCACGCTGGAGACGCTCGATCGTCGGGCGGTACCGCCGCTTCGCCTCGGGGCTGAGCGTGACCAGTGAGAAGCCGCTGCTCGGATGCGGCTCCTCGGGATGGTCCAGGCCCAGCTCCTCGGCGATCGCGAGGAACCTGCGGTTGTGGTAGCGGCCGGCGCGGGAGGTGTCGCGTACCCCGCGTGCGGCGGCGATGCCGTGGACTGCCTCGTGAAGCAGTCGCTCGAAGGAGAGTTCGTGTCCGCACGCGGACGACGACTCTCCGATCAGGGACTCAGGCGCGGCAAGGTCCGGCAGCTCGGGGTGGTACCGCTGAATGTCGGCCCACGCCTGCGCCAGCTCTGCGGCGAGAACAGGTGGTGTCGTGCTCACGTAATGACAACGAGCCGGAGTGCCGCTGTGTTCCTATTCCGGGGCATCCCAAATAATTTGCACGTACCCGTCAGTTGCCGCTGATGCGTCCTGACGAGGGCGGGTGCGCTGATCTGCGGAGAAGCCTCGCAGCTCATACCAAGGTGGTGCGCAAAGGGAGTACGCACCGGCGCGTACGTCCGTTGCGCGCGCCGGTGCTGCGGGATTGCGCCACGCGCAAGAGGCGTTTCGGTCGCTTCCCGGCCCCGAAGGCCTCACCTTCGGTCAGCGCCCACGGCCCTCGCGACGTTACCCCGTGCGCCGCCGACGCCCGGCGCCGGCCCGAAGGGCCAGTCGACTTCCGGACACGTCGGCCCGGGGCTCAGGTTGCCGGAATGTGAAATCTCGCCCCGGACGCCTCCAGCGCGCAAGCAGGGCCACGCGACCTCTGGACGCGATGGAAGGCTCGCAGTTACCTGGCATACGGGGGAAGTGCGAGCGCACTGCACGGGGGCCACGGAACCGGACACAGCGGCAACTCTCGGCGGATTGGGGCGCTTATCCATGACACCTACGCTCGTGCGGCAGCACGTACGTCACGCGGGGACAGTGCCCCGTGTGGATCCACGTGCACGCGCGCGTGACTGGTCCGAGATCCAGGAGCGGATGCTGGTCCCGCTCTACGAGGCCGTCTACGAGCGACTGGAAGTGGGCTCCGGCACGCGGTTGCTGGCGCTCGGCTGCGGCTCCGGGCTGGCCCTGCTCCTGGCGGCGTCCAGAGGCGCGACGGTCACCGGTGTCGACTCCTCCTGCCCGGAACGGCTCGCCCTCGCCCGGCAGCGGCTGCTGCCGGAACCGTGGGACACACGCGCGTGCACTGCCTCCCCAGCCACCCCGCACGCTCCGACTGCCCGGATCGTCGACGGATCACCGCAGGACGCCGCCGACACCCTCACCCCCTACACCCTCGTGACCGTCTTCGAACCGATCGGCTGTCTCGCCGGTGACTCCGAAGGACTGGGCGACCTGCTCACCGCGGCTACTCCGCTCGCCACGCACGGGGCGCCCGTGGTGCTGGCCGGCTGGGGACCGCCGGAGCGCTGCTCCACGTCGTCCGTCCTGCGGGTGGCCACCAAGCTGGCCGATCCGCTGCGCAGCCCGGGCAGTTGGCGTCCCGCCCTGCGCGACGACCTCGAGGAGGTGGCCCACCGCGCCGGCCTGCGGCCGGACGGCTCCGGCCGGGTCGCCTGCCCCTTCGGCTACGCCGACCTCGACAGCGCGGTGCGCGGACTGCTCTCCACGGGACTGTTCGACGCGGCGATCGCCGCGACCGACCCGAACCAGGTCGACAAGGAGCTGACGGAGGCCCTGCACGCCCACCAGCGACCCGACGGCACGGTGTGGATGCCGAACGTCTTCCGCTACCTGATCGCACGGACGCCCTGAGTCCCCGGAGCATCCTCAGACGCCACCGTTGGTCTCCGCGTCCTTCCTCAGACGGGGAATCCCGGCGACCCGGTAGGCATCGGCCTCCTCCAGCGTCTCGTTCTCCAGCAGGGCCCGCGCCAGCGCGTCCAACTGCCCCCGGTGGTCACGCAGCTTGCGGCACGCCTCCTCGTAGCACTCGTCGACGATGCGCCGCATCTCGGTGTCGATGGCGTCCAGCGTCTGCGGGGCGGCCGCCAGCCCGTACGCCTGCTGGGAGTCACTCGGCAGGGCGGACAGACGGCCCAGGTGCTCACTCATGCCCCACCGGGCCACCATCCCGCGCGCGATGTTGGTGACCTGCTCCAGATCGTGCTCCGAGCCGGTCGTGACGACCCCGTAGACGACGTGTTCCGCCGCCATGCCGCCCAGCGCGCCGATGATGCGGCCGCGCAGATACTCCTCCGTGTACGCGTACTTGTCGGAATCCGGCGTCGACAGCGTCACGCCGAGCGCCCTCCCGCGCGGGACGATGGTGATCTTGCGTACGGGGTCGGCGCCGGGCTGCAGCATGCCGAGCAGGGCGTGCCCGCTCTCGTGGTACGCCGTGCGCCGACGCTCCTCCTCGGGCATCACCAGGGCGCGCTCCGCCCCCAGCTGGACCTTCTCCAGCGCCTCCGAGAAGTCGGTCTGCGTCACCTGCCGCTGCCGCCGCTTGACGGCGAGCAGCGCGGCCTCGTTGGCGAGGTTGGCCAGCTCGGCCCCCGTCATGCCCGGGGTCGTACGGGCCACCCGGGCGAGGTCCACGTCCGGGGCGAGCGGAATCCGGCGGGTGTGGATCCGCAGGATCGCCTCGCGGCCGCCCCGGTCCGGCGGCGACACACTGACCACCCGGTCGAAGCGCCCGGGGCGGGTCAGGGCGGGGTCCAGGACGTCGGCGCGGTTGGTCGCGGCCAGCACGATCACGCCCTCGGAGCCGGAGAAGCCGTCCATCTCGGTCAGGATCTGGTTCAGCGTCTGCTCGCGCTCGTCGTGACCGCCCACCGACGCGCCGCCGCCCCGGGCCCGGCCGATGGTGTCGATCTCGTCGATGAAGATGATCGACGGGGCCACCTTGCGGGCCTCCGCGAACAGCTCACGCACGCGTGACGCACCGACGCCCACGATCATCTCGATGAACTCGGACGCCGACGCCGAGAAGAACGGCACGCCCGCCTCCCCGGCGACCGCCCGCGCGAGCAGGGTCTTGCCGGTGCCCGGCGAACCCGTGAGCAGCACACCCCGGGGCATCTTCGCGCCCATGTGGCGGTAGGCGTCGGGGTGCTCCAGGAAGTCGACGACGTCGTCCAGCTCGCCCTTGACCTCGTCGATGCCGGCCACGTCCGCGAAGGTGGTGCGCTGGGTGCCCGGCTGCAGCTCGACCGGCCTGGGCGGCGTCTTGCGGCCGAGCAGACCACCGGGCCCGCCCAGCCCCGAGCCGATCCGCCGCGCGAAGAAGACCCACAGCGCCACCAGGATCGCGATCGGCGCCAGCGAGAGCAGCAGGTTGGACAGCAGGCCTCGCTCCTGCACCACCGGCCGCGCGGTCACCGTGACATGGTGGTTGCTCAGGCTCTGCCAGAGCCTGTCGCCCGCGAAGGCGGGACGCTGCGTCTTGAACTTGGTGTACCTGCCGCCGCCCTCGGGGTTGTCCCGGGCGCTCTTCAGCTCGCCCTGGATCGCATCGCCCTTGGAGTAGATCTTGCTGACGTTGCCGGCGTCGACCTGCCTGCTGAACTCGGTGTACGAGATCGTCGGCTCGTTGCCCGCGTTGTAGTAACTCAGCCCGCCGTAGGCCAGCAGAAAGACGATCACCGCCGTGACGAGCAGGCCCCACCATCTGCCGCGCATCCTGCTGCCGCCGGGCCGCCCGGACGTCTGGTCCGGGGCGCCCTCGGTGCGCCACGGCTGGTCAGGGACCTTCCGTGGTGGCGCGGCATTGCTCATATCTGGACGTTACGGCACATGGTGGACCTCGGCACGCGCTGAGGGCGCCCTTTCGAGGAAGGGCGCCCTCAGCGTCGTACAGACCCCGCCTCAGCCCATGAACTTCTTGAACTCGTCCGGGAGCTCGAAGTCCTGGCCGCCCTGCTGCGGCAGCCCGAAGGCGCCACCGCCCTGGGCCGCGGCGGCGCGACGGGCCGCCTCCTCCTGCTCCTGCTGCTTGCGCTTCATCGGGTTGCCGGAGCGCTGCTTGCCCTTGGCCTTCTTCGGCTGCTTCTTCGTCCGGCCGGGGCCGCCACCCATGCCCGGGATCCCCGGCATGCCGGGCATGCCGCCGCCCTGGGCCATGCGGGACATCATCTTGCGGGCCTCGAAGAACCGCTCGACGAGGCTCTTCACCGCGCTGACCTCGACACCGGAACCCTTGGCGATACGGGCCCGGCGGGAGCCGTTGATGATCGTCGGGTCCTGGCGTTCGCCCGGCGTCATCGACTTGATGATGGCGGCCGTGCGGTCCACGTCGCGCTCGTCGATGTTGTTGATCTGGTCCTTGATCTGACCCATGCCGGGCAGCATGCCGAGCAGCTTGCTGATGCTGCCCATCTTCCTGACCTGCTCCATCTGGGCCAGGAAGTCGTCCAGGGTGAAGTCCTGGCCCTTCTTGGACGCCAGCTTGGAGGCCATCTTCTCGGCCTCTTCCTGGCTGAACGTCTTCTCCGCCTGCTCGATCAGCGTGAGCAGGTCACCCATGTCGAGGATGCGGGAGGCCATCCGGTCCGGGTGGAAGGCGTCGAAGTCGTCGAGCTTCTCGCCGTTCGACGCGAACATGATCGGCTTGCCGGTGACCTGGCGGATCGACAGGGCCGCACCACCACGGGCGTCACCGTCGAGCTTGGAGAGCACCACGCCGTCGAAGCCGACGCCGTCGCGGAACGCCTCGGCGGTGTTGACTGCGTCCTGACCGATCATCGCGTCGACGACGAACAGGATCTCGTCGGGGCTGACCGCGTCCCTGATGTCCGCGGCCTGCTGCATCATCTCGGCGTCGATGCCGAGGCGGCCGGCGGTGTCCACGATCACGATGTCGTGGACCTTGGTCCTCGCGAAGTCGATGGAGTCCTTGGCGACCTTGACCGGGTCGCCCACGCCGTTGCCCGGCTCGGGCGCGTAGACGGCGATGCCGGCGCGCTCGGCGACGACGCTGAGCTGGTTGACCGCGTTCGGACGCTGGAGGTCGGCGGCGACCAGCACCGGGGAGTGGCCCTGCTCCTTGAGCCACTTGCCGAGCTTGCCCGCGAGGGTGGTCTTACCTGCACCCTGCAGACCGGCGAGCATGATCACGGTGGGGGGCTGCTTGGCGAAGCGGAGGCGGCGGGTCTCGCCACCGAGGATCGTGACGAGCTCGTCGTTGACGATCTTCAGGACCTGCTGGGCCGGATTCAGCGCCTTGGAGACCTCGGCGCCCAGCGCCCTCTCCTTGACGTTCTTGATGAACGAACGTACGACAGGCAGGGCGACGTCGGCTTCGAGCAGTGCGATGCGGATCTCGCGCGCCGTGGCGTCGATGTCCGCTTCGCTCAGCCTGCCTTTTCCGCGGAGGTTTTTGAAGGTCGCGCTGAGGCGGTCGGAGAGAGTATCGAACACGGCGGCGTCGGTCCTCGGGGTCGGGGTCGCAGTCTGAGCGCCTTCCAGGGTATCCGGCTCGGCAAGCAAATCGTCCCCGCCCGCTGAATACAGCGAGCAGGGACACACCCCCGCATCGACGGGGAGCACACCTGATGAACACATGACCCGACCATGAGGTCACGCCCTCAACGTCTCCTCCAGCCGCCGCGCCAAGGACGCCGCCTCCTCGTCCGGCAGCGGGGCGCCCGCCGGGCCGGTGACGTAGAAGGCGTCCACGGCGTTCGACCCCAACGTCGAAGCGTGCGCACTGCGCACCCGTACCTTCGCGTCCTCCAGCGCCCGCCCGATCCGGAACAGCAGCCCCGGTGCGTCCTGCGCCCGGACCTCGATCACCGTGGCGTGCCGGGACGCGGCCGGGGCGACCGTGACCCGGGGCGGAGGTGCCACGACGCCCCGGCGGCGCGGGTAGGCCGCGTCCCGTTCGGCGAGACGGGCCGCGATGTCCAGGGAGCCGTCCAGTGCCCGGGCGAGGTCGGCGCGCAGGAGGGCGGCCTGGGGCAGGGAGCCGTACTCGGCGGCGACCCGCCAGTCCAGCAGCAGTACGGAGCCGTCGTCGACACCGTCCGGCAGGTCCAGGGCCCGCAGCTCGGCCGTGCGGACGGTGAGCCGGTGGGTGGCCAGCACCCCGGCGACCGCGGGCAGGACGCCCGGCTGGTCGGGGACGGCGATCAGCAGCTCGACGCCGAGCGGCTCGGGCTCCCCCGGTGGCTCCCCCGGGTGCTCCTCGGCGAGCGGCTCGGGCCGCGCGCGCAGTGTCAGCACCGGACCGCCCGTGCGGAGGGCCTCGACGGCCAGCCGCTCCTGCTCGGCGGTGGGCGCGGCGGGCTCGGGCTCACCGGGGACGTCCCCGGTGAGGACGGCCGAGACCCGCCGGACCAGTTCGGCGACCAGGGAGCCGCGCCAGGACGACCAGGCGGCCGGGCCGGTGGCCAGGGCGTCCGCCTCGGTCAGGGCGTGCAGCAGCTCCAGCGTGCTCTGGGTGCCGACCGCCTCGGCGACCGAGCGGACGGTGGCCGGGTCGTCCAGGTCGCGCCGGGTGGCGGTCTCGACGAGCAGCAGGTGGTGGCGCACGAGGCCGGCGAGCACGGCCGCGTCGGCGCGGTCGAAGCCGATGCGCGCGGCCACGTCCCTGGCGATGATCTCGCCGGCCGCGCGGTGGTCGCCGGGCCATCCCTTGCCGATGTCGTGCAGCAGAGCGGCGACCAGGAGCAGGTCGGGACGGCCGACACGGCGGGTGAGCGCGGAGGCGCGTACGGCCGTCTCGATCAGGTGGCGGTCGACCGTCCAGAGGTGGACGGCGTTGCGCTGCGGTCGGCAGCGCACCCGTTCCCAGTCGGGCAGGAGCCGGGTGACCAGGCCTTCCGCCTCCAGGGCTGCCCAGACCTCGACGGTGGGGCGGCCGGAGCCGAGCAGGGTGACGAGTTGTTCGCGGGCCTCGGCGGGCCAGGGCGTGGGCAGGGGGCGCGCGGTGGCGGCGAGGTGCCGTACGGCGTGCGGGGAGAGCGGCAGTCCGGCCTGCGCGGCGGCGGCCGCGGCGCGCAACGGGAGCACGGGGTCGCGTTCGGGACGCGCGGTGAGGGCGAGCACCGCCTCGCCGTCCTGCTCCACCACCCCTTCGGCGAGCGGGGACCGCTCCGCGAGGGGCTTTCCGCCGCCCAGCAGGGCGCGCAGCCTCGGCCGCACGGCGCGCGACCTGAGCACGCGCCGCACTTCACGCCAGGTGACGTCAGCGGCGTACGAGATGACACGGGCCGCCTCGTACACCTGGCGCAGAAGGGTGTCGGCGCCGAGGAGGCCCAGCTCGGCGGCGACCTGGTCCTGTTCCTGCAGCGCGAGCCGGTCGGTGGCCCGGCCCGTGGTCAGGTGCAGGGCGTCGCGTACGTCGAGCAGCCGGCGGCGGGCGTCGGCGAGGCCCTCGCGCGGGGCGTCGGCCAGCCAGGAGGCGGCGACGGCACGCAGCGCGGTGGCGTCCCGCAGGCCGCCGCGGGCCTCC
Organism: Streptomyces sp. JNUCC 63; assembly: GCF_054366325.1. NCBI lineage: Bacteria > Bacillati > Actinomycetota > Actinomycetes > Kitasatosporales > Streptomycetaceae > Streptomyces > Streptomyces sp. JNUCC 63. The sequence goes on from NZ_CM135963.1 coordinate 2,295,302, forward strand.
TTCAGGTCGGGTTCGAGGAGGTACTGCAGCTCGCCGTGGAGCTGCGCGCGTTCGGTGCACAGGTCCTGGAGCTCGGGGAGCCGTTTCGGCGCCTGGTTGCGCCAGTCGGCGAGGACCGTGGTGCGCAGTGCGGCCGTCAGGCCGCGGTCGCCGGCGAGGTGCCGGACGTCCAGCAGACCGAGCTGGACCTTGAGGTCCTCCCCCGCCGTCCTGCGGGCTTCGTCGGGTGTACGGACCGAGTGGTCGAGGGCGAGGCCGAGGTCCCACACGGGGTACCAGAGGCGGTCGGCGAGGGCGGCGATCTCCTTGCTGTCACCGCTGTCGTGCAGGAGGAGCAGATCCAGGTCGCTGCGGGGGGACAGCTCGCCGCGCCCGTAGCCGCCGACGGCGACGAGCGAGACGCCCCGCCGGCTCTCGGCCGCCCCGGTGAACAGCCCGGCCAGCCAGTCGTCGGTCAATGTGGCGAGGGCCGCTCGGCGCGGCGTCCCGGACCGCGTCCCCTCGGTGAGGAGGCGCAGCCGGGCCGCCGCGTAGCCGCCGGGTCCCGGGTTCTCCGCCTGGCTTCGCACATCCGTACCGGTCACCCGGCGACTCCCGTCCTCGTGCTGTTCAGAGCGCGTCCGGGCCGCGCTCGCCGGTCCGGACCCGGACCGCCGTCTCGACCGGCAGGGACCAGACCTTGCCGTCACCGATCTTGCCCGTGCGGGCCGCCTTGACGATGACCTCGATCAGCTGTTCGGCGTCGTCGTCCTCGGCCAGCACCTCGATACGGATCTTGGGCACCAGGTCGACGGTGTACTCGGCGCCGCGGTAGACCTCGGTGTGGCCGCGCTGCCGGCCATAGCCGCTCGCCTCGGTGACGGTGAGGCCGTGGACGCCGAACGCCTGCAGGGCCTCCTTGATCTCGTCGAGGCGGTGGGGCTTGACGACGGCGGTGATGAGTTTCATGCGTCCACCTTCTTGCTGCTCTGCTTGCCGCTCTGCGTGGCGGCCAGGGCCGGGAGGGTGACGGCGGCGATGACTCCGCCGCCCGCGCCGGTGAAGTCGTACGCGGTCTCGGCGTGCTGGGACTGGTCGATGCCGGAGATCTCCTCGTCCTCGGGGACCCGCATGCCGATGGTCCGGTCCAGGAGGAAGGCGAGGACCGCGGAGGCGAGCAGGGAGTAGGCGAGGACCGCGAACACGCCGGCGCACTGCTTCCAGAACTGGTCCGGTCCGCCGCCGTAGAAGAGGCCCTTGACGGCGGACTGGCCCTTGCCGCTGGCGAAGAGGCCGACCAGCAGGGAGCCGGTGACACCGCCGACCATGTGGACGCCGACCACGTCGAGGGAGTCGTCGTAGCCGAACCGGTACTTCAGGCCGACCGCCATGGCGCACAGGACACCGGCGACGGCGCCGACGGCGATCGCGCCGAGCGGGGAGACCGCGCCGCCGGACGGGGTGATCGCGACCAGGCCGGCGACCGCGCCGGAGGCGGCGCCGAGGGTGGTGAAGGCGCCGTGGCGGATCTTCTCGTAGGCGAGCCAGGCGAGCATGGCCGCACCGGTGGCGACCTGGGTGTTGACGAACATCAGCGGGCCGACGCCGTCGTCGTTGCCGAGCCAGGAGCCGGCGTTGAAGCCGAACCAGCCGAACCACAGCAGGCCCGCGCCGAGCATGACCAGCGGGAGGCTGTGCGGGCGCATCGGGTCCTTCTTGAAGCCGACGCGCTTGCCGATGACGAGGATGACGCCGAGTGCCGCGGCGCCGGCGTTGATGTGGACCGCGGTGCCGCCGGCGAAGTCGATCACTCCCAGCCTGTAGGCCCAGCCGCCGGCGCCCCAGACCCAGTGGGCGACCGGGAAGTACACGATCGTGGCCCACAGCACCAGGAACAGCGTCCAGGCGGTGAACTTCACCCGGTCGGCCAGGGCTCCGCTGATCAGGGCGGGTGTGATGACCGCGAACATCAGCTGGAAGACGGCGAAGACGAGGACCGGGATGGTGTATCCGGGCCAGAGCTCCGTCTTGCCGATTCCGCTGAAGCCGACGAAGTCGGAGGTCCAGCCGATGAGCGAGCCCCTGTCGGCGCCGAAGGCCATCGAGAAGCCGTAGAGCACCCAGAGGATGGTGACGATCCCGAGGCTGATGAAGCTCATCATCAGCATGTTGAGTGTGCTCTTGACGCGGACCATGCCTCCGTAGAAGAAGGCCAGGCCCGGGGTCATCAGCATCACCAGGGCGGAACAGATGAGCATGAAGCCGGTGTTGGCGGACGACAGCTTGGGCGCGTCCGCCGCCAGCGTGACGGCGGCTGGTGCCATCGGCGTCTCCTCGTCGGTGTGAGGGGCGGGCCTGTTATGCGCCACGAGACTCGCGCAGCGCGGTTTCGGCGGACGCCCCGCGGTGTTTCGCCGGGGTGACGAAGGCGGCTGGTGTGTTACGCGTCGGTGAACCGCATGCGAAACCGGCCGCGGCGGCCTTCCGATGACCTGGCATGGGGGAGCCGAGTCGGGCAGTTCGGGAGGGCCGGCCGCGGCCGGGGTTCAAGGGGTGGGGGTCGTCCAGGTCCTGGGGCTCAGACGGCCTCGGCGGTCTCGGGCAGCTCGGCGGCGAGCTGTTCGGTGAGGCCGATGACCTCTGTGTGGTCTCCGTAGTCGCGTACGGCGTTGTCGACGGTCTTTCGGATGCGGGTGTTCACACGCTCGGAGCGGACCTTCTTGGCCACCTTCAAGGCCCGGGCGACGTACTGCGTGCTCTGCTCGGGCTCCCGCTGGAGCAGGTGCACCGTGGCCATGCCGACGAGGTTGAGCGCGTACGACCGCTGGTGCTCGTGGTCCTCGGCGAACAGTTCCACGGCCCTCTGCATCAGCGGCTCGGCCAGCGAGGCGTAGGCGGGGCTGCGGCCGGCGACGTAGGCGAGGTCGCGGTAGGAGTGGGAGTTCTCGGCGTACAGCTCGGCCTCGGAGAAGAATCGGATCCAGTCGGGGTCGGGCTCGTCCCAGTCCTCGGCGTCGGCGAAGGTGTCCTCGGCCATGCGTACCGCGCGCTTGCACCTGCCGGGCTGGCCCATGTTGGCGTAGGCGCGGGCCTCCATCGCGTACAGCATGGACTGGGTGCGGGGGCTCGCGCAGTCCCGGCTGCCGTACTGGGCGAGGTGGATGAGTTCCAGGGCGTCCTCGGGACGGCCGAGGTGGATCATCTGGCGGCTCATGCTGGACAGGACGTACGAGCCGAGGGACTTGTCGCCGGCTTCCTTGGCGGCGTGCAGGGCCAGGACGAAGTACTTCTGCGCGGTGGGCTGCAGTCCCACGTCGTAGCTCATCCAGCCGGCCAGCTGGGCGAGCTCCGCGGCGACCTTGAAGAGCCTGCGGGTGGTGGCCTCGGGCTGGGGCTCCTGGAGGAGGTCCGTCACCTCGTGCAGCTGGCCGACGACGGCCTTGCGGCGCAGGCCGCCGCCGCACTGGGCGTCCCACTGCCGGAACATCCTGGTGGTGGTCTCCAGCAGCTCCAGCTCGGGCCGGGAGAGCCGGCCGAGGCGGCGGGAGGCGGCCTGCGGCTCGGGCTCCCGCAGGGACGGAGGCGAGGGCACGAGCCAGCGCTGCAGCGGCTCGATGAGGGAGGGGCCCGCGGACAGCACCAGCGAGCTCCCGAGGAAGCCGCGCCGCGCCAGCATCAGGTCGCTGCGCGAGAACTCGCTGAGCAGGGCCACCGTCTGCGGGCCCGTCCAGGGCAGGTCGACGCCGGTCGCGGAGGGCGCCTGACGGGCGGTGCGCAGGCCGAGGTCCTCCACCGGGACGACACAGCCGAAGCGCTCGGAGAACAGCTCCGAGAGGATCCTGGGGATCGGCTCGCGCGGGTTCTCGCCGTCCAGCCAGCGCCTGACGCGCGAGGTGTCGGTGGAGATGTGGTTGGCGCCCAGCTGGCGGGCGCGGCGGTTGACCTGGCGGGCGAGCTCGCCCTTGGACCAGCCGCTGCGCACGAACCACGAGGAGAGCAGCTCGTTCGGGCACTTGTCCGCGCTCGCCGCGCCTGTCCCGCTTCTGCCGTTGCTGCCGCTCACTGGAACGCCCCCATCCCTGAGACCACTTGTCGCTGAGTGCGCCAAGCCCTATCAGAATGCCCGTCAATACGGCCGTTCGTCCGCCGATTCTCACTCCTCGAACGGACTGCCGACTTGCCTCCGGCATACCCACGAGCGCATGTGCCCCCAGGACTCGCGCACTTACAGTAATCCCACGATCACCCGTACAGCCATGGGGATCCATGAAACGCCACCATTCGCCACCCCTTCGAATGAACTCCCGGTGGCCCTTACGCGATTCACTTGACACAGGACAACCACGGGCGGGCGGAGCGATGTGCGTGAGGGCGCACATCGCGGGGCGCGCCACCCGGGGTGCTTCCGGACGCCGCGGGGATCCGGCCGCGCCGGGGAGGGATCGGAAACGCAGAGTGACGATCCATATTCGTCTCGTAACCATCGAGGCGGTGGAACCGTTGGAGGGGGCATGGGCTTCACGATCGGCGGCATGCGCGAGATCCGCTCCGGCACGCGGCGGCGCGGCCGGTCGTACCGCTCGTCGGAGTGCACGGCGGTGGCCGAGTACACCGGGCTGTGGGGCTGGGACGTGGTACGGGGCGCGCGGGCCGTCGGCGGCGCGTGCTCCTGCGGTCGCACGGACTGTCCGGCGCCGGGCGCGCACCCTCTGGAGTTCGCGCCCGGGATCCCGGCCGGCGCCACGCTCGACGAGGTGAGCCGGGCGTGGACGGAGCTGCCCGGGGCCTCGGTGATGCTGGCGGTCGGGCGCGTGTTCGACGTCATCGAGGTGGCCGAGCCGGCCGGGCGCCGTGCCCTGGCCCGGCTGGAGCGCATGGGCCTCCCCCTCGGCCCGGTGACCGCCACCCCCGAGGGCCGCGCGCACTTCTTCGTCTCCCCCGGCGCCGCCGCCGAGCTGTCGGCCCTCCTCTACCGCCTGGGCTGGGACGACCCCACCTCGCTCGACCTGCGCGGCCTCGGTCCGGGCACCTATCTCACGGCCCCGCCCTCCGACCGGGGCGGCCGGGGACCGGTCCGCTGGCTCCGCCCACCCGCCCTGGACACCGCCAAGCCCCCCGAGGCCCGCCTCCTCCTGGGCACCCTGGCCTACGCGGCCCACCGCTCCTGGGCGTGACCGCCGGGCGTACGACCACCGCTCAGGAGCCCCGCGGCCACCCCGCGGCGGCGCTCACACGGTGTCTCCAAGACCGTGGCGCCCTGCAGCCCCCCTCGCGGTCACGGCCGTGCCGCAGCAGCCGTCTCGTGGGCCGCGTCCCGGGCGCCTGCGGGGATGCGGCCCCCGTCGGTCGCGCGGGCCCCGTCGACGGCGACGCCCGCCCCGGTGGACCCGGGACGGGCGTTCGCTCGGTGGATGGTGGTCAGTCTCCGATGAGGGCGTCGACGAAGGCCTCCGGTTCGAAGGGGGCCAGGTCGTCCGGGCCCTCGCCGAGGCCGACCAGCTTGACCGGTACGCCCAGCTCGCGCTGGACGGCGACCACGATGCCGCCCTTGGCGGTGCCGTCCAGTTTGGTGAGGACGATGCCGGTGATGTCGACGACCTCGGCGAAGACGCGGGCCTGGATCAGGCCGTTCTGGCCGGTGGTCGCGTCGAGTACGAGCAGCACCTCGTCCAGCGGGGCGTGCTTCTCCACGACGCGCTTGACCTTGCCGAGCTCGTCCATGAGGCCGGTCTTGGTGTGCAGGCGGCCGGCGGTGTCGATGAGCACCACGTCGGCGCCCATCTCCTTGCCCTCCTTCACCGCGTCGAAGGCGACGGAGGCGGGATCGCCGGCCTCCGGGCCGCGCACGGTGTAGGCGCCGACCCGCTCACCCCAGGTCTGCAGCTGGTCGGCGGCGGCCGCGCGGAAGGTGTCGGCGGCGCCCAGGACGACGCTGCGGCCGTCGGCGACCAGGACGCGGGCGAGCTTGCCGGTCGTGGTGGTCTTGCCGGTGCCGTTGACGCCGACGACCATCACGATGCCGGGCTTGCTGGTGGCCGGCTCGGTCTTCACGGTGCGGTCCATGTCGGTGCCGATCAGCGTGAGCAGCTCCTCGCGCAGCAGACCGCGCAGCTCCGCGGGGGTGCGGGTGCCGAGCACGCGCACGCGCTCGCGCAGCCGCTCGACCAGCTCCTGGGTGGGCTGCACGCCGACGTCGGCGGTCAGCAGGGTGTCCTCGACCTCCTCCCAGGTGTCCTCGTCGAGGTGTTCACGGGACAGCAGGATGAGCAGCCCCTGACCCAGGGCGTTCTGCGAGCGGGAGAGGCGGGCGCGCAGCCGTACCAGACGGCCGGCGGTGGGCTCCGGCACCTCGATCGCGGGTGCCGGAAGCTCCTCGACGGGCAGCTCCTCGACGGCGACGGGGGCCGACCCGTCGGGCAGGTCCACCTCCTCGATCGTCCGCCGCGGCTCCTCGCGCGGCGTCTCGGCCTCCTCGCCTACGTGCGGCTCGGCCGGAGGGGCGGTGATGTCGGGGGGCGAGGGCGGTGGCGGGGGCAGCGGCTTCCTCCGCCTGCTGCCGACGATGAGCCCGCCGAGCGCGCCGAGCACCACCACGGCGATGACTACAGCAAGGATGATGGTTTCCATAACCCTGCCAGTATCAGCCATGGTTCCCGGCCTGAGAGGGCTTGTGTCTTCAGCCAGGAGACAAACACCACTAAATGACACAAGTCTGATCAAAGTAGGATGGGGCGGGTCGCGCCCGTACGCGCGGAGTCGTTTTCCCCGACCTAGGCACGGAACCCTTCTTCATGAGCAAGACCGCCGAGACAGAAGGCGCACTGGAGACCCGCGGCATCGAGCAGGTGCCCGATCATGAGCGCACCGCCAGAACCCGCGAGCTGTTCCCCACCTGGGTCGGCGCCAACATCAGCGTGCTGCTGCTCACCATGGGCGCGAGCCTCGTCGTGGCGTACCACCTCAGTCTCTGGCAGGCGCTCGTCGTCGCCGTCGCCGCCCCTGTCCTGTCGTACGGCCTGGTCGGGCTCATCGGCATCGCGGGCAAGCGCGGCGGGGCGCCCGGCATGGCGCTGTCCCGGGCGGTCTTCGGGCAGCGCGGCAACCTGCTGCCCGGCTCGCTGATCTGGGTGGCCCGCTGGGGCTGGGAGACGATCAACGCGGTGGTCGGCGCCTACGCGATGCTCACCATCCTGCACGTTCTGTTCGGCCTGAAGGCGAACAGCGCGCTGGACATGGTGATGCTGCTGGCGTTCGTCGTCGCGACCTTCGCGATCTCCGGGCTCGGCATCAACGCCGTGCAGAGGTGCAACAAGTACGCGACCTACCTCTTCGGCCTGTTCTCGGTCCTGGTCCTCGCCCACCTGATCGTGGACACCGACTGGCCGGGGGTGTTCGCCCACTCCGCCGGTTCGACGGCCGCGGTGATCACCGGTATCGGCATGATCGCGGCGGGCGGCGTCAGCTGGATCCCGTCGGCGCCGGACTTCACGCGCTATCTGCCGCGTACGGCCTCCGCCAAGGCGATCGTGGGCACCTCGATCGGCGGCGCCGGCATCGTCGTCCTGCCGATGGTGCTCATGGGCGCGGTGATGGCGGTCTCCGTGCCGGACCTCGCCTCGGCCGCCGACCCCGTCTCCTTCCTCGGCAAGATCCTGCCGACCTGGATCGCGGTGCCGTATCTGCTGATCGCGCTGATCGGCATGCTGCTGATCAACGCGATGTCGATGTACTCGGCCGGCTTCACCGCGCAGACGCTCGGCTTCAAGGTGCCGCGCCACTGGGCGGTCTCGGTCAACGCCGTGATCTCGCTGGCCTTCGGCAGTGTGCTGATGCTGGCGGCGACCAGTTTCATGGGCTCGTTCATCGCCTTCCTGTCGCTGCTCGCGGTCGCCTTCTCCGCCTGGGTCGGCGTCTTCGGCGCGGACATGCTGCGGCGTACGGAGTACGACGGCCAGGCCATGGCCGACACCACCCGCACCAGCGCCTACTGGTACCGGGGCGGCTTCTCCCCCGCCGCGGTCACCGCCTGGGCGACCGGCCTCGCCGCGGGCCTGATGTTCACCGCGTCCGCCTGGTTCACCGGCCCGCTGGCCAGGAACAACGTCATCGGCGAGTACGGCCTCGGCTGGATCGCGACGATCCTGGTCTCCGGCCTGCTGTACCTGGCGCTGCCCAAGCCACCGGTGCCGCCCCGGGCGGCGGCCACCGCGAAGCCCGCCGAGCGGCCCGAGCCCCTGGGCGTCTGACGGCGTCCCGGCCACTCCCCCTCCACCACAGGTGGGGCTCCGCCGGCGAGAACGGCCGGCCCGCCTGACCCGGGTGCTGCTCCCCTGTTCTCATGGGTCTGCTGGTGGAAGTGTTCGTTCGGGGACCGGACGGCGACACGCGGATACTCGACGTGCCGGAGGACTTCCATCAGTCCGCCGGGTTCGAGTCCTGGCGTACGACGGTGTGGGGATCGGAGCTTGTGCGCTCGCCGGGTGCCCGTTTTCTCCCCGTGCCGGCCGGCAGGAATCCGGAGGTCGAGGCGGCTCGGGTGCCGGACTTCCTGCGCGAGGTCGCCCTGCTGCGCGCCCGTCCCGACCTGATCGCCTTCGGCACCAGGCGCCCGCGGACGGCCGAGGAGCACCGGGACCGGATCCAGGACCGGCTGCGGATCAACGAGGAAGCCGCTCTGCGGGCTCTGGTGATCGGCGGCGGTGTTCTCGTCCGGTGACGTACGGGCTGCGGTGACGTGCAAGAACCGCCGCCCCGCTCGGGCGGTGACCGAGCGGGGCGGCGGACGGGACGAGGAGAGGGGCGGCGGGGACCTGGGCCCTTCTCCCCGGGACTGTGCGGGGAGTTACCCCATCTCCTCCAGCGCCTTGCCCTTCGTCTCCTTGACGAACTTCAGGACGAACGGGATGGAGAGCGCCGCGAAGAACGTGTAGATCATGTAGGTGCCGGAGAGGTTCCAGTCGGCCAGCGACGGGAAGCTCGCGGTGATGGCCCAGTTGGCGATCCACTGGGCGGAGGCGGCCACGCCCAGGGCGGCGGCGCGGATCTTGTTCGGGAACATCTCGCCGAGCAGCACCCAGACGACCACGCCCCAGGACAGGGCGAAGAACAGGACGAAGAGGTGGGCGGCGACCAGGGCGACCATGCCCTGGGTGGCCGGCAGCTTGCCGTCGACCAGCGGGTGCGAGAACGCCCAGGCCTCCAGGGCCAGGCCGACGACCATGCCGGAGGAGCCGATGAGCGCGAGCGGCTTGCGTCCGATGCGGTCCACGAAGATCATCGCGATCACGGTGCCGATGATGTTGATGATCGACGTCGTGAACGAGTAGAGGAACGAGTCCGTCGGGTTGATGCCGACCGACTGCCACAGCGTCGTGGAGTAGTAGAACGCGACGTTGATGCCGACGAACTGCTGGAAGACGGACAGGCCGATGCCGATCCAGACGATCCGCTTGAAGAGGAAGCTGCTGCCGAGCAGGTCCTTGAAGGTGGACTTGTGCTCGCGCTTCATGGCGGCCTCGATCTCGGCCACGCGTGTGTCGAGGTCGACGCCCTTGCCCTCGACCTCGGCGAGGATCGCGCGGGCGCGGTCGCGGCGGCCGACGGAGAGCAGGAAGCGCGGGGACTCGGGGATGACGAAGGAGAGCAGCCCGTACAGCGCGGCCGGGACGACCATCACGCCCAGCATGACCTGCCAGGCCTCCAGGCCGATCAGATTGCCGCGCTGGTCGCCGCCGGCGGCGTTGAGCAGGCCCCAGTTGACCAGCTGGGACACGGCGATGCCGACGACGATCGCGGCCTGCTGGAAGGAGCCGAGGCGTCCGCGGTAGGCGGGCGGGGCGACCTCGGCGATGTAGGCGGGGCCGATGACCGAGGCCATGCCGATGGCGAAGCCGCCGACGATGCGCCAGAAGGCGAGGTCCCACAGAGCGAAGGGCAGCGCCGAGCCGATGGCGCTGATGGTGAACAGGGTCGCGGCTATCTGCATGCACCGGATGCGGCCGATGCGGTCGGCTATGCGGCCCGCGGTCGCGGCGCCGACGGCGCAGCCGATCAGGGCGATGGCGATGACCTGGGCCAGCTCCGCGGATCCGATGCCGTAGCGGCTCCGGATGGCCTCGACGGCGCCGTTGATCACGGAGCTGTCGTAACCGAAGAGGAAACCGCCCATGGCGGCCGACGCCGCGATGAAGATGACGTGCCCGAGATGTTCGGGATGAGCCGTACCGGCTCCTGGCCCGGGGGCCTGCTCTGTGCTGGTCACGTGTACTCCTCGGGCACACCGGCAACGCCGCCGGAGTGGGGGTCAGCCTTTCCAGGTGAGACCTGAAGGTAAAAGCAATACTGCAGAGATCATGACTTCAAGTATCGAAGCCAAAATCCCTGTCTTCATGAACTTCTACCGCCCGCTGGGCAGACTTGCGTTCAGATGTTGTAGTCAAGCACTGGACATGATCCGACTACCCCGAAGTCGCGGAGGCACGCGGAGCCCGTGGCAATGGCTAGCGCAGCCGCTGGCTGATGACCTTCGACACACCGTCGCCCTGCATGGAGACGCCGTAGAGCACGTCTGCCACTTCCATGGTGCGCTTCTGGTGCGTGATCACGATGAGCTGCGAGGTCTCCTGCAGCTCCTGCATGATCCGGATCAGCCGCTGGAGGTTGGTGTCGTCAAGGGCCGCCTCGACCTCGTCCATGACGTAGAACGGACTCGGACGGGCCTTGAAGATCGACACGAGCAGTGCGACGGCCGTCAGCGACCGCTCGCCGCCGGAGAGCAGGGACAGCCGCTTGACCTTCTTGCCCGGCGGGCGGGCCTCGACGTCGAGGCCCGTGGTGAGCATGTTGTCGGGGTCGGTCAGCACGAGACGTCCCTCGCCGCCCGGGAAGAGCCGGCCGAAGACGCCCTCGAACTCGCGGGCGGTGTCCCGGTAGGCCTCGGTGAAGACCTGCTCGACGCGCTCGTCGACCTCCTTGACGACCTGGAGGAGGTCGGCTCGGGTCTTCTTGAGGTCCTCGAGCTGCTCACTGAGGAACTTGTGGCGTTCCTCCAGTGCCGCGAACTCCTCCAGGGCCAGCGGGTTGACCTTGCCGAGCTGCTGGTAGGCGCGCTCGGCGGCCTTCAGCCGCTTCTCCTGCTCGGCCCGGACGAAGGGGCGGGGCCGGTTGCGCGGATGCTCCGGGTCCTCCGGCAGTTGCTCGCCCTCGGCGGGCGGCGAGGGCGGCACGAGCTGGTGCGGCCCGTACTCCGCCACCAGCCCCGCCGACTCGACGCCGAGCTCCTCCAGCGCCTTGGTCTCCAGTTGCTCGATGCGCAGCCGCTTCTCGGCGCCGAGCACCTCGCCGCGGTGGACGGAGTCCGTCAGCTTGTCGAGTTCGGCCTTGAGCTCGCGTCCCTCGGCGCGGGCGGCGGTCAGCTCCTGCTCGCGCCGGGCCTTGGCGGCCTCGGCGGCGGCGCGCTCCTGCTCGGCGCGGGCCACGGAGACCTCGACGTGCGCGAGCAGCTGCCGGGCGCCGGAGGCGACCGCCCCGGCGACGGCCGCCTCGTGACGCAGCCGGGCGCGCCGCTGCTCGGCACGCGCGCGTGCCTCGCGTTCGGCGCGGGCGGCCCGGTCCAGGGAGTCGGCCCGGCCGGCCAGTCCCTTGACCCGTTCCTCGTGCGTACGGGCCTGGAGGCGGGCCTCCATCTCGGTCTGGCGGGCGTTGGCGCCGTCGGCGGCGAGCCGGTCCCGTACGGAGGTGTCGGGCTCCTCCTCGATCGGCGTCTCCTCGGCGACGGCGAGCCGTTCGGCGAGCTCCTCGACCTCTTGGAGCGCCTTGTCGAGGGCCTCCTGGGCGCGGGCGGCGGCGGCCGTGGACCGCTCGGCCTCCCCGGCCGCGCCGCGCGCCTGCCCGGCGAGCCGGCCGAGCTGCTGGGCGACGGCCGACTTCTCCCGGTCGGCGGCCCGCCGCCGCTCGCCCAGCTCCTCGACCAGGGCGGCGCGCTCCTTGCGCCGCTCCCCGGCCCGCTGCTGTGCCTCGGTTAGCTCCTCGCACCGCACGGCGAGCTCTTCGAGCTCGGCGGCGGCCTCGTCCACGGCGGCCTGTACCTCCAGCAGACTGGGTGCCCCGGCGGACCCGCCCTGCGCGAAGTACGCCCCGAGCAGATCCCCTTCCGCGGTCACGGCCGTGAGATCGGGCCGCGCCTGAACCAGGTCCTCGGCGTCCTCCAGCGTGCCGACGACGACGATCCCCCGCAGCAGACGGCGTACGGCGGGCATCAGCTCGGTGGGGCCGCTGACGAGATCGGCGGCGAAGGGGTGCCCGGCTGCGGTACGGTCCTCGGCCCGCTCGCTCCCCGGCACATCGGAGGCCGCGAGGAGCAGGGCCGCGCGGCCCGCGTCCTGTTTGCGCAGGAGACGGAGGGCGTCCGCGGCCGCGGGGGGAGAGGTGGCCGCGAGGGCGTCGGCGGCGGTGCCGAAGGCGGTGGCCAGGGGAGTTTCGTAGCCGGGGGTGACCGTCAGGAGTTCGGCGGCGGGGCCCAGGAGGCCAGTGAGGCGGTCTCTCGCGTCGAGCAGGGCGCCGGTGCCGTCCTTGCGGCGCAGGCCGATGGCCAGGGCGTCGTGGCGGGCCCGGGTCGCCGCCCGTTCGCGTTCGGTCGCCGTGACGGCCTCGCGGGCGGCCGTGAGGGCGGCCTCCGCCTCGGCGAGGGCCGCCTTGGCCGCCTCGTGCCGGCCGGCGAGCTCTTCGTCGCCGGCGTCGAGGCCGTCGACCTCGACCTTGAGGGCCTCGTACTCCTCCTGGGCGGCCACGGCCCGTTCCTGGGCCTCGTCCCTGGCGGCGGCCAGCCGGTCGATCTCGGCCTGGGCGGAGGCGGCGCGCGAACGGGCCGCGTTCACCTGGCCGCTGAGCCGGGCCAGGCCCTCGCGGCGGTCGGCGATGGCGCGTGCCGCGTCCTTCAGGCGGCGCTCCTCGACGGCGAGTTCGCGTTCCAGCTCGGCGCGGTGGGCGACGGTGTCGTCGAGTGCCCGCTGGGCCGCCTCGAGGGCCGCCTCGAGCTCGGCCTCCTGTTCGCGGACGCGGGCGGCCTCGCGCTCCAGGTCCTCCGGGTCGCGCCCGCGCCGCTCCTCGGGCGGCGCGGAGGTGGCGCTCTTCACGCGCGCGTCGGCGAGCGAGATCGTGCCACGGACGCGTTCGGCGAGCTGGGACAGCTCGTACCAGGTCTGCTGGGCGCGCTGCAGGCGCGGGGCGAGCCGGCGTACCTCGTCCTCCAGCAGGGCCTCGCACCGCAGGGCCTTCCTCAGCTCCTGCTCGGCGGCCCCCTTGCGTTCCTTCAGGGTCGCCTCGTCGGCGATCTCGGCCTTCAGGGCCTCCCGGAGGCGTACGAGGTCGTCGGCCAGCAGGCGCAGGCGGGCGTCGCGGAGGTCGGCCTGGATGACCGCCGCCCGGCGGGCGACCGCCGCCTGCCGGCCCAGCGGCTTGAGCTGGCGGCGCAGTTCGTCGGTGAGGTCCTGCACGCGCGCGAGGTTGGCCTGCATCGCGTCCAGTTTTCTGAGCGCCTTCTCCTTGCGCTTGCGGTGCTTGAGGACGCCCGCGGCCTCCTCGATGAAGGCGCGGCGGCCCATGGGGTCGGCGTGCAGGACGGAGTCGAGCCGGCCCTGGCCGACGATGACGTGCATCTCGCGGCCGATGCCGGAGTCGGACAGCAGCTCCTGGATGTCGAGCAGCCGGCAGGTGTCGCCGTTGATCTGGTACTCGCTGCCGCCGTTGCGGAACATGATCCGCGTGATGGTGACCTCGGCGTACTCGATGGGCAGCGCCCCGTCGGAGTTGTCGATGGTCAGCGACACCTCGGCGCGGCCGAGCGGCGGACGCCCGGTGGTGCCGGCGAAGATGACGTCCTCCATCTTGCCGCCGCGCAGCGATTTGGCGCCCTGTTCGCCCATGACCCAGCTGAGCGCATCCACGACATTGGACTTGCCCGAGCCGTTCGGGCCGACGACGCACGTGATCCCCGGTTCGAACCGGAGCGTGGTCGCCGAGGCGAACGACTTGAACCCTCGGAGGGTCAGGGCCTTGAGGTGCACGGCTTCGGACTCTACCCGCCGCCGTTATCCCACTCCATGAACCCTCGCAACCGCGCGGTTTCACGCATGAACATGCAGGGCACACCAGACGTTAAGACGGTGGAAGGATGCGCGGGGGGCAGGAGGCGGGGCAAAGAAAGAAGGGACGCCGAAGCGTCCCTTGCAACTCTGACAACTGAGCGGTTGATACGGGCAGCCCAACCACTGTGTCGTTGTGCGATGCAGTGATCAGGTGAGCGCAGGCTCCGCCTGGTGTGCGTCGACGCGCTCCATGATCCTGTCGTGAGAAGCGGCAGCCGCCAACGCGTCGTTCTCCGCCTGGATCCGTACCAGCTCGGATTCCAGATCCTGGACGCGCTGCTGGAGCCGTCGCATCTCGGCGAGGAGTCGAGGGTCGGAGCCGCCGACGTAACCGAGAAGCGCCTTTGCCATGATGGATGGTCCTCCACACTGAGTGACCGACCGATGCGGTGTGGGTCGTGAGGGATTTGCACCCGTGGTGCTTGGCACTGTTGAGTTTGTGCTGCCGTTCATCCATGCCAAACAGCTAAGGTGCGCGGGCTTTCAGCGTCTCACCAAAAAGTTTGACGGTCAACACGATCACGCCCCGTATCGACGGGCGTCCCGGGGGCGCGCGACCGGAAAACGGTGGCGCTGCGACTCCTGCGGGCCCTTCGGGGCGTGGCGATCATCCTGCCCTGCGGAGCCTGCCACGGCAAGCGTTTCTCGGCAACCACCTGCCCGTTTTCCTTCCGGGCTTCCTTCCGGCAGGTGCCGGCGGCAGTTTTCGCCGCTTCCGTGCGGGCCGCGGAGCGTCACACGGTCAGCGGATCGCGAAGCCGTCGTAGCCGCCGCGAGGTGTGTCCCAGATCTCGGTGACGCCGTCCACCCGCCCGGGCGTGTCGCCGCCCTGCAGCCAGTCGAGGAGCTTCCGGCAGGCCTCTGGGGTGCCCTCGGCGACCACCTGTACCCGCCCGTCGCCCAGATTGAGAGCAAAACCACTCAGCCCGCCGATCTCCAGGGCCCTGGCCCGCGTGAACCAGCGGAAACCAACTCCCTGGACACGTCCGCGCACCCAGGCGACCAGTCGCACATCCTCGCTCATGACTGCAACCTAACCGGCCAATGTCTCTCGGGGCACTTCCTCCCCTCGCGCCATGCGGTACCGTCCCGACCCAGTGAATCTCACATGAAACTCACTCGATCGAGTGAGTTGGGTTGACCGCGACGGCTCAGGGCGCGTGTCGACCGCCAGGGACGAGGAAGGCCAGGACATGGGACGCCACCGACGCTCGGACGCCGGCCGCGCCGCCACGGGCCGCGCCGCGGGGGTCACAGAGACGCACGGCTCTTACGCGCGGGGCCGCGATCCGCAGGACGTCCATCCGCAGGACCGCGACGACCGCTTGGGCATCGCGCCCTATCTGAACCCGGACTTGTACGCCGACGCCTACACCAAGGCCGAGGGGTACCTCTACGCGACGGACGACGACTACGCCCGCGCCACCGACACCGTGACCTTCCCGGCCGAGGGCTTCAACCCGTCGGACGGGCCGCGCGAGCGCGGCCACCGCCGGAAGAAGAAGGCCGCGACGCCGGTCCGCACGGGGCTGCTCGGCGTCTCGGCCGCGGTCGCCCTCGGCACGGTGGCGGTGGCCACCGGCGCCGTGCCGGGCCTGGAGAACTACAAGCTGGGCGGCGGGAACAGCGGCGGCGCCGACAAGGTGCAGGCCGCGGACTCACCGACGAACAGCGAGAACCCGCAGGGCGGTACGTCCGGCAGCGCCGACCCGGGCGGCGGCCGGGCCGGCGGCTCCTCGACCAGCCGTGACGCCAACCGCTCCGCCTCCCCCACGCAGTCCCCCTCGGAGTCGGCCTCGGCCTCCCCGTCGGACACCGCCTCGGAGTCCGGAGCGCCTACGAAGGCGCCGGCGACGAAGCCGACCGCGGCACCGGACACGACGGCGAAGCCGGAGACCACGCCGGCCGACACGGCCACCGAGGCACCGGGCAGGGAGAAGGCCCCGGCGGGGCTCTCCAAGGAGGCCGCCGTGGAGGCCGAGGTGCTCAGACTCGTCAACGAGGAGCGGGCCAAGGCGGGGTGCACCCCCGTGGCGGCGAGCAGCACGCTGACCGGCCTCGCCGAGGACTTCAGCAAGGCCATGGCCGACGGCGACTTCTTCGACCACACCGACCCCAGCGGCGCCTCGCCGTGGGACCGGGCGGCGAAGGCCGGCATCACCAACCTCGGCGGCGAGAACATAGCCCGCGGCCAGGCCGACGCGGAAGCGGTGATGGAGGCCTGGATGAACAGCCCCGGCCACCGGGCCAACATACTGAACTGCGACTTCAAGACCCTGGGCGTCGGCGTGCACTTCGGCGACGGCGGGCCGTGGTGGACACAGAACTTCGGCTACTGACGGCACGGCGGGCTCCCGGGTGGCGCCGGCTCCCTGCCGGTGCCGCCTCGGGTGTCACGTTGTCGGGCGCGGCGTCCGCTGGCACCTCGGGCAGTAGTAGCTGGAGCGGTTCATCCAGGGGCGGCGGCGCAGCGGGGTGGCGCAGCGGCGGCAGGGCAGGCCCTCGCGGCCGTAGGCGTCCAGGGAGCGGTCGAAGTAGCCGGACTCGCCGTTGACGTTGACGTAGAGGCTGTCGAAGCTGGTGCCGCCCACGGCGAGGGCCGCGTGCATCACGTCCCGGATGTGGCCGAGGAGTTCGGCGGTGCGCGGGCGGGTGAAGCCGGCGGTGGGGCGCTCGTAGTGGATGCGGGCCCGCCACAGCGCCTCGTCCGCGTAGATGTTGCCGACGCCGCTGATCAGCGACTGGTCGAGCAGGGCCCGTTTGATGGTGGTCCGCTTGCGGCGCAGCGCCTGATGGAAGGCCTCGTCGTCGAACAGCGGATCGAGGGGGTCACGGGCGATGTGCGCGATGACGTCGGGCAGCCCGTCGGGGGTGGTGTCGTGCAGCGACAGGCCGCCGAAGGTTCGCTGGTCGACGAAGCGGAGTTCGGCGTCCAGCGCGTCGTCGAAGCGGATACGGACGCGCAGGTGCTTCTCGGCGGGCGCCTCGAGCGGCTGGACGAGCAGCTGGCCGCTCATGCCGAGGTGGGCCAGGATCGCCTGGCCGCTGTCCTCAAGGGGCAGCCACAGGTACTTGCCGCGGCGGCTGGGCAGGCCGACGCGGTGGCCCTTCAGCCGGTGTGCGAAGTCCTCCGCGCCCGCCAGGTGACGGCGTATCGCGCGCGGGTGCAGCATCTCGACGTCGGCGACGCCGCGGTGGGCGACCCACCGCTCCAGACCGCGCCGTACGACCTCGACCTCGGGCAGCTCGGGCATGATTCCCCTGTACCTCCGCGGCCGCAGGGGCCGTCGTATGGGCCGAGCGCCCACCCCGGGACGGGGCGGGCGCTCGGGTCGTGCTGTGGATCAGGCGGAGGCCGACGTCTCGTCAGCGCCTTCGGCGCCCTCGGCGGTCTGTGCCGCCTTGGCGCGTTCGTCCGCCGCGGCGTGGATGGACCGCCACGCGGACTCGGCGGCCTGCTGCTCCGCCTCCTTCTTGCTGCGGCCGGTGCCGGTGCCGTACGAGACGCCTCCGACGCGGGCGGCAGCAGTGAAGGTCTTCTCGTGGTCGGGGCCGGTCTCCGTGACCAGGTACTCGGGTACGCCGAGCCCTTCGGTCGCGGTGAGCTCCTGGAGGGACGTCTTCCAGTCCAGGCCGGCTCCGAGGTTGGAGGACTTCTCGATCAGCGGGTCGAACAGGCGGTGCACCAGTTCGGAGGCCGCGTCGAGGCCCCGGTCGAGATAGACCGCGCCGATCACCGCTTCCAGGGTGTCGGCGAGGATGGACGCCTTGTCCCGGCCGCCCGTGCCCTCTTCACCGCGGCCGAGCCGGATGAAGGAACCCAGGTCGAGGCCGCGGCCGACCTCCGCCAGCGCACGCGAGTTGACCACCGCGGCCCGCAGCTTGGCCAGCTGGCCCTCGGGCAGGTCGGGGTGGGTGCGGTACAGCGTGTCCGTGACGACGAGGCCGAGGACGGAGTCACCGAGGAACTCCAGCCGCTCGTTCGTCGGCAGACCGCCGTTCTCGTACGCGTAGGAACGGTGGGTCAGCGCACGCACCAGAAGGGCGGACTCGATCTTGTAGCCGAGCCGCCCTTCCAGAAGCGTGTGGGACGAGGCCGTGTTGTCCGACGTAGCACTTCCGCGTCGGCGGGGACTGCCTGCTTCGGCGCCTTCCGCCTTCTTGGCAGTGGACACAGTGCCTCTCACCAGCCGCTCAGACCTCGAGGACCTGGCGCTTGTTGTAGGTGCCGCACGACGGGCACGCGATGTGCTGCTGCTTGGGCTCGTGGCAGCGCTCGCACGCAACCAGGGTGGGGACCGCAGCCTTCCACTGCGACCGGCGGTGGCGCGTGTTGCTGCGCGACATCTTCCGCTTCGGAACAGCCACGGCTACTTCTCCTGCTTCTCGTCGACGCCCGCTTCGGCGCCGCTCATCTCGTCCTTCTCGCCGTCCTTCATGGTGCCGGCGAGTCCCTGCAAAGCCGCCCAACGGATGTCGACGGCGTCGTGGTGGTGGTCCGGGTCGTCCGCGAGCCGCGCTCCGCAGTGGGAGCACAGGCCCGGGCAGTCTTCCTGGCACACCGGCTGCATCGGCAGTGCGAGCACCACCGCATCGCGCAGCAGAGGTTCGAGGTCGAACAGTCCGTCCTCGAGGAAGAGCCTGTCCTCGTCGTCCTCGTCGTCGGCGGCGTTTTCGTCGGACCGTGCGATCCCACGGCCCCGCTCGTCGGCGTCAGGGTACGAGAACAGCTCCTGGAAGTCCGCTTCGAGATCAAGCCCGAGCGGCTCCAGACACCTTACGCACTCCCCCTCGGCCTGTGCACGGGCGGTGCCTGTGACGAGCACCCCTTCCATGACCGACTCGAGCCGGAGTTCGAGCTCCACCGGGGCGCCTTCCGGCACTCCGATCACTCCCTTGAGACCGAGGTCCCTGGGCGCGGGGGCCGTGCGGGTCAGGCGCTGCAGCGCGCCGGGCCGCCGCCCCAGCTCGTGCGTGTCGAACACGAGAGGGTTGCGATGGTCGAGGCGGGCGTTGTGGGCCATTCCTGCTTTCGGTTTCCGAGCTCGACGGGACGCCGACCCGGAGATGTCCCCGGGCAGCGCAGATCGCGGACGTACTCGCGACCGAAGAGCCAGGATACTGGACCTTTCGCTCTCGTCCCAATCCGGTGCTCGGTGGCCGGTGACCGGTGTCCGCCTACAGGCCGCGGCCCTGCTCGTAGGCGCGCAGCTGCTCCGCGCTGATCATGCTGGTGTCGAAGAGGCTGGTCTCGTCGAGGGCGTGCGCCTGCGGCTGGGCGTAGCCGTGGCGGTCCTGGTGGTCCTGGTGCTCCTGCTGGGCCTGGTTGGGGTCGTACGGCTGCTGGTGGGGGTCGTAGCCCTGGTAGGCGTACGACGGGTCGGCCTGCTGGTAGCCGTACTGGTCCTGGCCGCCGTAGCCCTGCTGGTAGCCGCCGTACGGGTCGGTCTGCGCGGGCTGCTGGTAGCCGTAGGCCGGCTGTGGTTCGTACTGCGGCTGGGCGGGCTGCTCGGCGGGCGCGGCCGGGGCCGGGGCCGGCGGGGTGTCGGCGAGGGCCGCGAGGTCGGCGAGATAGTCGGCGTCGCTGGAGTGCTGGACGGTGGTGGTGTCGTCGGCGAGGGCGCCGAGGTCGTCGGTGGCGATGCGGCCGTGCAGCTTCTGCCGGCCGCGGCCGACGGCCTCCAGGGTCTTGGCGAGGACCGCCTCGAAGGCGCCGAGCTTGGTGTCGACGTACGCGTCGGCGTTGCGGCGCAGGGTCTCCGGGTCGTGGCTGCGCTCGGGGGCGTCCTCGTCCTCGTAGCCGTCCTCGTCGAGGCCGGGTCCGGTGCCGAGCAGCTTCTCGCGGCCGCGGCCGACCGAGCCGAGGGTCTTGGTGAGGACGACCTCGAAGTTGGCGAGCTTGGAGTCGACGTAGTCGTCGGCCTCGGCGCGGACCTCCTCGGCCTCCTGGCGGGCCTCGGCGAGGATCCGGTCGGCCTCGGCCTGGGAGCGGCGGGCGACCTCGGTGCCGGAGATCAGCGAGCCGCGCTCGGCGTGCGCGCTCTCGATGATCCGCTCGGCCTCGCGCCGGGCCTCCTCGACCATCTGGTTGCGGTCGCCGATCAGCTCCTGCGCCTGCGCGAGCGAGCCGGGCAGGGCCTGGCGCACCTCTTCGAGCAGCGCGAGCAGCTCGGCGCGGTTGACCACGCACGACGCCGACATGGGCATGGACCGGGCGCTGGAGACCGTGGCCACGATCTCGTCGAGCTTGTTCTGCACGTCCACCGTGTGCTCGCCACTCTCTACAAGTGTGTTGGACTACCGATGTGTCGGAGACCGACGGGACGACTGTACGGCCATGAGGTGATCGCCGGACACCGAGTGACGGGCCGTCGGCGGTTCAGTCCTTCCTCAGGCGCCGGGTGAGGGCGTCGAGGACCTGCGGCGGCACCAGGTGCGAGACGTCGCCGCCCCAGGTCGCGACCTCCTTGACCAGGGAGGACGACAGGAAGCTGTAGGTGGGATTGGTGGGCACGAAGAGCGTCTCGACGCCGGAGAGGCCGTTGTTCATCTGGGCCATCTGCAGCTCGTAGTCGAAGTCGCTGACGGCGCGCAGGCCCTTGACGATGGCGGGGATGTCGCGCTGCTTGCAGAAGTCGACGAGGAGGCCGTGGAAGGCCTCGACCCGGACGTTGCCGTACTCGGCGGTGACCTGGCGGATGAGGTCGATCCGCTCGTCGATCTCGAACAGGCCCTTCTTGGACTGGTTGATCATCACCGCCACGTACACCTCGTCGTAGAGGCGGGAGGCACGGGCGATGATGTCGAGATGTCCGTTGGTGATGGGGTCGAACGACCCGGGACAGACGGCGCGGCGCAACTGGGATCCCTCGCTCTCCGGTCCGGTCATGGTGTGTGTTCGCTCGTAGAGGCGGCGCGACCGTACCAAAACGTCCCTTCGCCGTAGCGACGGGCCCGGATCGCATCGAAGCCGTGCGGCCACCCGAATTCGCCGCCTCTGGTGCTGCGCTCCACGGTGACGAGGGCGTCCCCCGTGAGCCACCCCTGGGTGCGGAGTGTGAGCAGAATCTCGCGAAGATCGGCGTCGGTGACGGCGTACGGAGGGTCGAGGAAGACGATGTCGTACGGCTCGTCCGGCGGCGGGGAGTGGACGATCTGTTCCGCTTTGCCCGCCCGCACCTCGGCGCCGGGCAGGCCGAGTGCCCGCACGTTCTGACGGAGTGTGCGGACCGCGCGCGCGTCGGCCTCCACGAGCAGGGTGTGCCCGGCGCCGCGGGACAGCGCCTCCAGGCCGACGGCTCCCGAGCCGGCGTACAGGTCCAGGACCCGTTCGCCGCCCAGCGGGCCGCCGAGCAGGGACTGCCAGGTGGAGAACAGGCCCTCGCGCGCCCGGTCGGAGGTGGGGCGGGTTCCGTGGCCCGGCGGTACGGCGATACGGCGTCCACCGGCCCGGCCGGCGATCACGCGGGTCATGTCCTTGGTCCTTGTCGGTGCGGTCCGGTCCTGGTGCGGCCCGGTCCTGGTGCGGCCCGGGTTCTGGCCTGTTCCCAGTCTGTCAGTCCTTCTCCGGGTGCCTGTCAGCCTCCAGGCATCCGTCAGCCCTTCTCCAGGTACTGCTCCCGCTCGTCGTCCAGCAACGCGTCCAGGGCCGTGCGCAGTCCGGGCAGGTGCTTCAGGTCCGGATCGGCGGCGACCACGGCGGCGGCCTCCTCGCGGGCCTCGGCGATGATCTCCTCGTCGTCGATGACGGCGAGCACCCTCAGGCTGGAGCGGGCGCCGGACTGGGCCTGGCCGAGGACGTCGCCCTCGCGGCGCTGTTCGAGGTCGATGCGGGAGAGCTCGAAGCCGTCGAGTGTGGAGGCGACCGCGTTCAGCCGTTGGCGGGCGGCGCTCGCCTCGGGCATCTCGGTGACCAGCAGGCACAGGCCGGGGGCGGAGCCGCGGCCGACGCGGCCGCGCAGCTGGTGCAGCTGGGAGACGCCGAAGCGGTCGGCGTCCATGATCACCATCGCGGTGGCGTTCGGCACGTTCACCCCGACCTCGATGACCGTGGTGGCGACCAGGACGTCGGTCTCGCCTGCGGCGAATCGGCGCATGACGGCGTCCTTGTCGTCGGGCTGCATGCGGCCGTGCAGCACCTCGACCCAGAGCCCGCGCAGTGGTCCCTTGGCGAGCTGGTCGGCGATGTCGAGGACGGCGAGCGGCGGGCGCTTCTCGGCCTCGTCCTCGGGGGACTTCTTCCGTGCGCCCTTCTTGGCGTCCTCCTCCTCGTCCCCGATGCGCGGGCAGACCACGTACGCCTGGTGGCCGCCTGCCACCTCCTCGCGCACCCGTTCCCAGGCCCGGGCCAGGAAGTGCGGCTTGTCGGCGGCCGGGACGACATGGCTGGCGATGGGCGAGCGGCCCGCCGGGAGCTGGTCGAGGACGGAGGTCTCCAGGTCGCCGAAGATCGTCATCGCGACCGTGCGCGGAATGGGGGTCGCGGTCATGACCAGCAGGTGCGGTGGCTGCTTGCCCTTGCCGCGCAGGGCGTCGCGCTGCTCGACGCCGAAGCGGTGCTGTTCGTCCACGACGACCAGACCCAGGTCGTGGAACTGGATCTTGTCCTCGATCAGCGCGTGCGTGCCGATGACGATGCCGGCCTCGCCGGTGGCCAGGTCGAGCAGGGCCTGCCGCCTGGCGGCGGCGCCCATGGACCCGGTGAGCAGCACCACCTTGGTGGCGTGCTCGGCCCCGCCCAGCATTCCCCCCTCGGCGAGCTCCCCCATCATCTCGGTGACCGACCGGTGGTGCTGCTGGGCCAGCACCTCGGTGGGCGCGAGCATCGCGGCCTGCCCGCCGGCGTCGACGACGGCGAGCATGGCGCGCAGGGCGACCATGGTGTTGTGGGTGACTGTGAAGTTGTCGGTGACGTAGGCATGGCTGGGATGCGTGACGCTGATGCACTGCACAGGCTTGCGCCCCACATACTCGACTGCCCGGACTCCGCGCCGGAACGTGTTGTACTTCGGTCGTGGACGAACGCGGTCTGCCTTGCGCGTGAGCCGGAAGGGAGCGTACTCGTCGGGCAGTGCCACGGACACGTTGAAAGCGGATCTCTCGGGCAGGACACGAGCCCGGCCGCCCAATGACCGCACGAGCCATGCCACGTCGTCTGCCAGCCTGCGCGAGGCCGAGCACAAGGAGATGCTGAATCCGTCCTGGTCGATGGTCCCGTCGGTGTCCAGGAGCCCCTGCAGGAGCGCGAGACGGTTCTTGACCGACGTGTTCTTGAACTCCGCGGGGATGAACTTGCCGTGGGACGTCAGGCCCCAAAGGCCCATGTCACGCAGGGACTGGATGACGGGGTTGCGCACACCCACCACACGCTGAGCCAACTGGATCGTGTAGTCGCACCGAGAACCCGTCACCGGGACAAGACGGCACTCAGGAGCCACCGCGTCGGCCACTGCGTCACGGATCTCGGCATCGATCGTGGACAGCCGCAGATTGTGCCGGAACGAGCCGTCCCCCAGAAGCAGTCCGAACAGGTAGGGATCGAGCGGAAGCCCCGAGTCGCCACCAAGATCGACCGGGACCGCCGCCGGGATGTACCACTTCGGCGATCCGTTGGCCTTGAGCGCGTCGCTGCGGATCTCCCGCGTGGTCAGCACCTTGGGCGGCTGCCCTCGATGCCAGCCGCAACTGGTACCGACGATCCAGAGGTGCTCGTCGTCGCATTCCACGGAACTTCCGTCGGAAAGCACCATACGCCACACATCGCGTTCCCCCTGGGGAAAGACCCCGTCCACCGGAGCGACCTCTCCGGACGGCACAATGACCTCGTCCCCCACCCGCATGTCGCCCATCCGCCGGAACCCGCTCGGCGTGAGCACCAGCGAGTCCAGAGGCTGGGCCTTGCCCGAACCCACCTCGCCCTGGAGCAGGCGGTGCATCGGGTGCTCGGTGGCCAGGTCGTCGAAGATCTCCTCGGAGACCTTCTGCTGGCCCTCGGTGAGGGTGAAGGGCAGGCGGTCGTCGAAGGCGGCGAGGAGACCGTCGGGCCCGGGTCGGCGGGGGACGGCGGGGAGCTGGGTGTCCGCGTGGCGGCGGCGGGCGAGGGCGACCTGGAGGACGAAGGCCTCGTCCCACTTCAGGCGGGCGCGGGCATCGGCGATGTCCGCCTTGGTGTGCGGGCGGTGGATCTTGAGCAGGGCCTCGGGCAGGGCGACCAGGCCGCGGCCCGCGCGGAGGGTGTCGGGCAGCGGGTCGACGGCCTCCTGGGCGCTGGGCAGGACGGTCTGGACCGCCTTGCCGATCTTCCAGGACTCCAGTTTGGCGGTGGCCGGGTAGATGGGGATGAGGGCGCCGGCCCAGCTCTCGACCGCTTCTCCGGTGTCCTCCTTCAGCAACTCGTACGCCGGATGGGCCAGTTGGAGCCGCCGGTTGAAGACGGAGACCTTGCCCGCGAACATCGCGCGTGTGCCCGGCAGGAGTTCCTTGTGGGGTTTGTGCACGCCGTTGCCGAAGAAGACCAGTTGGATCCGGCCGCTGCCGTCCGTGATCGTCACCTCCAGGCGCTGGCCCTTGCCGCGGGGCGCCCGGGAGGAGGCGAAGGTGTGCAGGCGGGCGTCGGCGACCTGGGCGACCACCGTGACGTGCTCGTCCATGGGCAGGTCGGCGAGGTGGGTGAGCCGGCCGCGCTCCTCGTATCTGCGTGGGTAGTGGTGGAGGAGGTCGCCGACGGTGTGCAGGCCGAGATGCTCGGCCATCACCTTGGCGGTGGCGGGGCCGAGCACCGATTTCAGCGGTTGTTCCAGTGGTTCTTGCAGTGCGGGCACGAGATCCATTGCACACCACGGCACTGACAATGCCGTACACGTCCCGGGAAACCCCTGGTCAGTCGATCCGTCCGGGACCCAGGACGATGCGCTCCGGCCTCCTTCCGCGGTCACCGCCCAACCGGGGCCGCCCGATCCCGCGCCGACGCGAACGTCCCCCACCGGCCCTGCGACGATGGACTTCCAGACCTCATAGTCAGCACAGCAGTCATCCCGGACACCTCATTCATTCCCTCGCCCCAGTCGCGCTGATCGGCACGGCGACCGAGTTGTTGTACGGGCAGGTGTTGCTGATGACGCAGCGCCCGCTGCGGTCGAATGCCGGCGGACATGCTGGGCCGGCCGCACGTCCGTCGGCCTCCATGGAGAAGTGGCTCGGCGAGACGGAGCACCTTCACCGGCTGGCCGACCACTCCGAACGTGCCGTGCGCAGTGCCGAGTTCAGCGTCGCCCGGCACCGGTCCGAGCAGCAGCACCACACGATCCCCGCCCATTCGACCGCCGAGTCACTGAGCCGCGCGGGCGAACTGTGGCGCTCCCTGGGCAGCGTGCATGGCGTGGTCCGCGCTCTGCCCGCGTGTGGCCGGCGTTGCACACGGAGGCCGGGCTGGACGCGGCACGGGAGCTGATGCGGGTCGCCGTCAGGGAGGGCGAGGACGCGCGAGACGCGGCGGCCTGCCAGTGGTTCGTGACCGAACTCGGCCACACGCAACGGCAGTTCGGCGACCTGATCGCCCACTCCGCCGACGACGTGGAGGACGAGGTGTTCAAGGCCGCCTTCGAGGAGGCCGTCTCCAGGACGGAACAGGCGGTCGCCGTCCTCGCCCTGCACGAGCGGGCCCCGGCGGAACCCGCCGCCGAGTGGCCGGCGGCCGACCTGGAACGGCCCGCCGAAGCAGCGGCACGCACGCGTGGCGACCTGGCGGCCTACGAGGACGCGGACGCCGAGGAGGGCCTGGTGCGGGTCCGGCGGACGAAGGCCGAACGGTTGCTGCGAGTCTTGGGGGAACCGTCGGAGGACTGAGCGGTCGGAGGGCCTGGGGGTACTTGGCCCGCTGAGCAGCAGCGCGCCCTCAGCGGTGCCGCCCCGCACGAACGGTGCGGGACGGACCGGGCCGCGGGCAGAAGGAGGCGGAGAGACGACACGCCCGGGTGGGCTCAGGGCAAGCTGTTGCTGCGCAGCAGGGTGGGGGCGGTGAGATCGGTGTCCTCGGGCAGGACGTGCAGCAGCCGGGGCCACAGTGCGCCGGGCACGCACCGGCTCACGGCGCACACACCACGCGAACCGGGTCCGGGCGAGGCGTTGGTCGCCGTGCGGTCCGTCGGCCCGCCGGCTCCCATGAGCCCGGCTGCTACTCCACCCCGATGAGCAGCGGTGCTCCCTGCCTGCCGCCCCGGTACACCACCGTGTCCACGGCGAGGTACGACTCGCGGACCCGGGCCTGCAGGCGGTCGGCGACGGAGTCGGGGACCTCGTCGTCGAGAACCAGGGTGACCAGCTCGCCGCCGGCCGCGAGCATGCGGTCCAGGACGGTCTCGGCGGTGGCCGTGACGTCCTGGCCGATCACGGCCACGTCGCCGTCGACGAGGCCGAGGACGTCACCGGCCTGGCAGATGCCGGCCGTGGTCCAGGACCGGTGCTCGGCGACGGTGACCTCGGCGTAGCGGGTGGCGCCGGCCGCCGAGGTCATCGCGACGACGTCCTCGTCGAAGCGGCGCCCGGGCTCGTGCACGGCGAGGGCGGCGATGCCCTGCACGGCCGAGCGGGTCGGGATCAGGGCGACGCGGACGCCCTCTCCGCGGGCCTGCTCGGCCGCGGCGGCCGCGGTGTGGCGCAGTTCGTCGTCGTTGGGCAGCAGGACCACCTCGCGCGCGTGCGCCCGCCGTACGGCCTCCACGAGCTCGCCGCTCGCGGGCGGCTCCCCGGGGCGGGCGAGCACCGCGGTCGCCCCGGCCTCGGTGTACAGCCCGGCCAGGCCCTCGCCGGGCACGACGGCCACCACGGCGCGCTGGGCACTCTCCCGGGGCGTCCGTACGGCCCCGGTGCCGTGCGCGTCGCCCGTGCCGAAGTGCGTGATGCGGATGCGGTGCGGCCGTCCGGCCTCGACGCCCGCCTCCACGGCGGCTCCGGCGTCGTCGACGTGCACGTGCACGTTCCACAGCCCGTCGCCGCCGACCACGACGAGGGAGTCCCCGAGCGCGTCGAGCCGCTCGCGCAGCCGGGCGACGGCCGCGTCCTCGGCGTCCAGGAGGTAGATCACTTCGAAGGCGGGACCGGCCGAGGACCGGTCGCAGGTGCCCGGCGCGTCGTCCTCGGCGTGCCCCGGGCGCGCGTGCGGCACGGTCGGCAGGGCGCCGGCCACCGGACCGGCTCCCGGCGGGGAGGCGGGCTCTCCCGGCAGCTGTCCCGTGAGCGCCTCCACCAGGGCGGCGAGCACCGCCACCAGCCCGCGCCCGCCGGCGTCGACCACTCCGGCGCGCTCCAGGACCGCGAGCTGGCCGGGGGTCGCGGCGAGGGCCGCGCACGCTCCCTCGTAGGCGGCCCGTGCGACCGTCCCGCAGTCGCCCTCGGCGCCGGTGGCCGCGTCGGCGGCCGCCGAGGCGACCGACAGGACCGTGCCCTCCACGGGATGCGCCACGGCCTGCCGGGCGGAGTCGGCCGCGTGCCGCAGGGCCAGGCACAGGCCGCGCCCGTCGGTGTGCGCGCACTCGCCGTCGGCGGCGAGCACCTGGGCCATGCCGCGCAGCAGCTGGGCGAGGATCGTCCCGGAGTTGCCGCGCGCGCCGATGAGCGCCCCGTGGGCCATCGCCCGCGCGGCGTCGGCCAGGGTGGGCCCCCCGGAGCCGGCCCCGCCGTCCACCTCGTGCGCGGCGAACACGGCCTCCACGGCCGCGACGGCGGACTCCACGGTCAGATACAGGTTGGTGCCGGTGTCCCCGTCGGCCACGGGGTAGACGTTGATCGCGTCGATCTCCTCGCGCGCGCGTCCCAGCGCCCGCAGTGCCAGACCGCACCAGGTGCGCACCGCCGGCGCGTCGAACGTCTGCGGCACCTGCGCCACTGCGCCTCCCTGAGCTGCTGGACTGGACGCAGCGTAGACCCCGGGGCGGTGCGGGCCGGAAGTGGGCCCGGGCGGGCCCCGGAGCCACCATGGTAGTTTCGCTGTACGGACGCAGCCGTTGTATGCTGCTCCGGTTGCCCGATCCTGTCGGGCTCTCCCCTGGCAACGCCACTCGGATCTCGAAGTGCTCCCCGAGCCTGAGATCTGGATCCCGGCATGCCGGGATCCACCGTAAGTGCATCTGAAGTCTTTGGAGTGACCCGTGGCTGCCAACTGCGACGTCTGCGGCAAGGGGCCGGGCTTCGGCAACAACATCTCGCACTCGCACCGCCGTACGCCCCGCCGCTGGAACCCGAACATCCAGCGTGTGCGTACCGTGGTCGGCGGGACGCCGAAGCGCGTGAACGCCTGCACCTCGTGCATCAAGGCCGGCAAGGTCTCGCGCTGACGCACAGCAACAGCTAAGCGCGCGGCCACCGCTGGTTCGCTGCACTGAGCCGGTCCACTTCGGTGGACCGGCTTTTTGCCGTACCCGAGAACAGCCGGGGCCGCTGCGCGGCTATCCGGCCGCGTGCGGCTTGTGGAAGGTCCAGCCGTGGTCCACGGGGCCGATCCCGCCGCCGAGCGCGAAGCCGGCCGCGATGGCCCCGGTGACGTAGCTCTTGGCCGCCGCCACTGCCTGGGGCACGGACTGGCCCTTCGCGAGCTGCGAGGCGATCGCGGAGGCGAGGGTGCAGCCCGTGCCGTGCGTGTGCCGGTTGTCGTGGCGGGGGGCGCGCAGCCAGTGTTCCTCGGTGCCGTCGGTGAGCAGGTCGACGGCCTGGTTCCCGCCCTCCCGCCCGGCGTCCCCGGCCAGATGGCCGCCCTTGATCAGCACCCACTTCGGCCCGTACGCCAGCATGGCCTCGGCCGCGTCCCGCAGCCGGTCCTCCGACCCGACCCGTACGCCGGTCAGTTGGGCCACCTCGTCGAGGTTCGGGGTGGCGACCGTCGCCGCCGGCAGCAGTTTGGTCCGTACGGAGTCCAGCGCGGAGGCGGCCAGGAGCGCATCGCCGTGCTTGGAGACGCCCACCGGGTCGACGACCGCGGGCGCGTCCGTTCCGGCGAGCAACTCGGCCACCGCCTCGACCAGTTCCGCGGAGGCCAGCATCCCGGTCTTGACCGCCTGGACGCCGATGTCGTCCACGACACTGCGGTACTGTGCCCGCACGGCCTCCACCGGCAGCTCCCAGGTGCCCTGCACGCCGAGGGAGTTCTGCGCGGTCACCGCGCTGATCACGCTCATGCCGTGCACACCGAGGGCGAGCATCGTCTTCAGGTCGGCCTGGACGCCGGCGCCGCCCCCGGAGTCGGAGCCCGCGACCGTCAGGACGCGAGGAGGAGCCGCGGTCATGACTCGATGTCCCCGAAGTGGTCCCAGCCGCCCTTCCTGGTCCACGGTGCCCCGTCGACCGTGACCTGGGGCAGCGCCGAGGGGTTGAGTACTTCGCCGATCACTTTCCAGCGGGCCGGCAGCTTCACGTCCGGCGGGAAGGTCGCCACGATCGCGTGGTCCTCTCCCCCGGTCAGCACCCACTGCAGCGGGTCGACGCCGACGGCCTGCCCGATGTCGTTCATCTGCGAGGGGATGTCGATGGCGCCGGAGCGGATGTCGATGCGGACCTTGCTGGCCTCCGCGATGTGGCCCAGGTCGGCGATCAGCCCGTCGCTGACGTCGCACATCGCGGTCGCGCCGAGCCCGGCCGCCGCGGGGCCCGCGTGGTACGGCGGCTCGGGGCGGCGGTGGGCCTCGACGAAGGCGCGGGGCGAGCGGAAGCCGCGGGAGAGCACCGCGAACCCGGCGGCGGACCAGCCCAGCCAGCCGGTCACCGCGACCAGGTCGCCGGGTTGTGCGCCGGCGCGCGTCACCGGCTCGTGGTTGCGCAGATCGCCGAGTGCGGTGATCGACACCGTGATCGTGTCGCCGCGCACCACGTCTCCGCCGACCACGGAGGCGCCGGCGACCTGGCACTCGTCACGCAGCCCGTCCATCAGTTCGGTGGGCCAGGTGACCGGGAGTTCCGCGGGCACGACCAGGCCGAGCAGCAGCGCGGTCGGCACCGCGCCCATGGCGGCGATGTCCGCCAGGTTCTGGGCGGCCGCCTTGCGGCCCACGTCGTACGCCGTGGACCAGTCCCGGCGGAAGTGCCGCCCCTCCACGAGTATGTCGGTGCTCGCCACGACCCTGCGGTCGGGGGCGGCGACCACCGCGGCGTCGTCGCCGGGGCCGACCCGGACCGCCGGGGTGGTGGTGAGACGGGAGGTGAGCTCCCTGATGAGCCCGAACTCCCCGAGCTCACCAACAGTGCCCTTCATTGCCCTTTCGCCCCTTCTTTCCCTGTCCGTTCCCGGTCGCGCGTCGACGCGGTCCTCGTTACGGTCAAGATGACCGTCAACTTCTGTCCTACCTGCACCCGGCACGCGCGTCGCGGCCTTCGCGGGTCTCCCCGCGACGCGCGGCGACGCGATACCGTGGCTTCCCTTTCCCCACATGATCCTCGTGGTCGCCCTGGAGGTTCCGTGGTACAGGCGTACATCCTGATCCAGACGGAGGTCGGCAAGGCGTCGACCGTCGCTGAGACGATCAGCAAGATCCCTGGGGTGATCCAGGCCGAGGACGTGACAGGACCGTACGACGTCATCGTGCGCGCCCAGGCCGACACGGTGGACGGCCTGGGTCGCATGGTGGTCGCGAAGGTCCAGCAGGTGGACGGCATCACACGCACCCTGACCTGTCCGGTCGTGCATCTGTAGCCCCCGTCTACCCTTGGCCGGTGAGCTCTTTCCGTCACCGGCTTCTCGGCCTGCCCGTCCTCGCCCTGCTGATCGCCGCCACGGGCTGTTCCTCGAGCGACGACAGCGCCACCGTGGCGGTTCCCAGCCCGGACGCGGCGGTCACGAAGCTGTGCCGAAACCTGGACGGGGCGCTGCCGCGGACGGTGGACGGACTGAGCCGCGAGGACCCCCGGCCCGCCTCCGCACTGACCGCGGGCTGGGGAAGCCCGGCGATCATACTGCGCTGCGGGGTTCCGCGGCCCGCCGCGATGGATGATCCGGAGGCCGATGGGGCGGAGGTCGACGACGTCGGCTGGCTGCTGCAGAAGCAGGGCGACGGATCGTTTCGCTTCACGACGACCCTGCGGCTGGCGTATGTCGAGGTGACGATCCCCGCGGAGCGCTCCGCGCACGGTGTGGCGCCGTTGGTTTCGCTGGCGCCTGCGATCAGGAAGACGATTCCTGAGGGGATCGCTGACTGATCGCCGTGGGCGGCGCGGGTCGTCTGTCGGCTACCGGTCGTGCGTGGTTGCTCGCGCCCACGCGGCGGAGCCGCATATTGGACACGGCCCCGCGCCCTTTGGTGGGTCAGCGCAGGCCCGTTGAGCGGCGCAGCGCTGCCTGGATCAGGAGGTCCACCAGCTCGGCGTAGCTGATTCCGCTCGCCTGCCACATCTGTGGGTACATCGAGATCGGGGTGAAGCCGGGCATCGTGTTGATCTCGTTGATCACGAACTCGCCCTCCTCGGTGAGGAAGAAGTCCGCGCGGACCAGCCCCTCGCAGGAGGCCGCCTCGAAGGCCTCCACCGCGAGCCGCCGCACCTCGGCGGTCTCCTCCTCGGTCAGCGGGGCGGGGACGACGCCGGGCGTGGAGTCGATGTACTTGGCCTCGAAGTCGTAGTACGCGTGCGACTCGGCCGCCGGGATCTCGGCCGGCACGGAGGCCCGTGGGCCGTCCTCGAACTCCAGCACCCCGCACTCG
Source organism: Streptomyces sp. JNUCC 63 (assembly GCF_054366325.1). Classification (NCBI taxonomy): domain Bacteria; kingdom Bacillati; phylum Actinomycetota; class Actinomycetes; order Kitasatosporales; family Streptomycetaceae; genus Streptomyces; species Streptomyces sp. JNUCC 63. The sequence goes on from NZ_CM135963.1 coordinate 2,327,103, forward strand.
ATCTCACGGCCGCGCACCGCGGCCTCCACGAGCACCTTCGGGTCGTGCCGCCGGGCCTCCTCGATGGCCTCGTCGAGGCCCGAGAGGTCGTCGACCTTGGTGATGCCGATGGACGAGCCCGCGCGCGCGGGCTTCACGAACAGCGGCCAGCCGTGCTCGCCGGCGAAGTCGACGATCTTCTTGCGGGCGGCCGCCTGGTCCTGGGTCCACTCACGGGGCCGGATCACCACGTACGGGCCGACCTTGAGCCCGAAGGAGGTGAACACCCGCTTCATGTACTCCTTGTCCTGGCCGACCGCCGAGGCGAGCACCCCGGAGCCCACGTAGGGCACGCCGGACAGCTCCAGGAGGCCCTGGAGGGTGCCGTCCTCGCCGTAGGGGCCGTGCAGCACCGGGAAGACCACGTCGACCTCGCCGAGCGCCTTGGGCACCGAACCGGGCTCGGCGTAGACGACTTCGCGGTTGGCCGGGTCGACGGGGAGCACCACGCCGCCCTCGCTCGACTCGGCGAGCTCGTCGACGCTGGGCGTACGGCGATCGATGATCGCCATGCGCTCCGGGTCGTCCGCGGTCAGGGCCCAACGGCCGTCCCGGGTGATGCCGATCGGCAGGACCTCGTACTTGGACCGGTCGATGGCGCGCAGCACCGCGCCGGCGGTGACCACGGAGATCCCGTGTTCGGAGCTGCGGCCACCGCAGACGACGGCCACGCGTGGCTTGCGGGACGGCTGCTCAGGGCTCTGGGGGAGGTTCTCGGTGCTCATATCGCGATGAGAGTACCTGTTGGCCAAGGCGCGAGTCAGTGTGGGAAACGCGGCGTCGCTCAGCGTCGCTCGGGCTTGGCGCTGCGCGACATCAGCTCCTTGAGGGCCACCACCGGCGATTTGCCCTCGTGCACGATGCCGACGACGGTCTTGGTGATGGGCATGTCGACGCCGTGGCGGCGGGCCAGATCCAGCACCGACTCACAGGACTTGACGCCCTCGGCCGTCTGCCTGGTGACCGCGATGGTCTCCTCGAGGGTCATGCCCTTGCCGAGGTTGATGCCGAAGGTGTGGTTGCGTGACAGCGGCGAGGAGCAGGTCGCCACCAGGTCGCCGAGGCCGGCGAGTCCGGAGAAGGTCAGCGGGTCGGCGCCCAGCGCCATGCCCAGCCGGGTGGTCTCGGCGAGGCCGCGCGTGATGAGCGAGCCCTTGGCGTTGTCGCCGAGCCCCATGCCGTCCGCGATGCCGACGGCCAGGCCGATCACGTTCTTGACCGCACCGCCGAGTTCGCAGCCGACGACGTCGGTGTTGGTGTACGGCCGGAAGTACGGGGTGTGGCAGGCGCCCTGGAGCCGCCGGGCCACCTCCTCGTCGGTGCACGCCACCACGGCGGCGGCCGGCATGCGGGCGGCGACCTCGCGGGCGAGGTTGGGCCCGGTGACCACGGCGACGCGGTCGGCGCCGACCTTGGTGACGTCCTCGACGACCTCGCTCATCCGCATGGTCGAGCCCAGTTCGACGCCCTTCATCAGGGAGACGAGGACCGTGTCCGGGGCGAGCAGCGGCAGCCACTCGGCGAGATTGCCGCGCAGGGTCTGGGAGGGGATGGCGAGCACCGTGAAGTCGGCGTCGCGGGCGGCCTCGGCGGCGTCGGCCGTGGCCCGCAGGTTCCTGGGGAGTTCGACGCCGGGCAGGTAGTCCGGGTTGGTACGGGTGGAGTTGACCGCTTCGGCGAGTTCGGCGCGGCGGGCCCACAGGGTGACCTCGCAGCCGGCGTCGGCGAGGACCATGCCGAAGGCGGTGCCCCACGACCCGGTGCCGAACACGGCCGCCTTGACCGGGTTGCTCACGTGCCCTGCCCCTCTTCCTGCACGGCTTCCACGGCCGGCTCCTGCTGTACGGCCGACGCGGCCCTGCCCTGGGTCTGCGCCTCGGTGCGGCGGCGCTGCTCGATCCGCTCCCGGCGCGGGTCGTAGGGCACGGCGGGCGCCTTCTCGCCGCGGATCTGCTCCAGCTGGCGGGTGATGGCCGCCATGATGGCCTCGGTCGCCTCCTTCAGCAGCTCCGGGGTCACCTCCCGGTCGTAGAAGCGCGAGAGGTCCACGGGCGGACCGGCCAGGACGTGGTGGGTCTTGCGCGGCAGCAGGTCGGGCTTCTTCGCGTAGGGCGGCAGCAGTTCGTTGGCGCCCCACTGGGCGACCGGGATCACCGGGCACTTGGTCTGCAGAGCGACCCGGGCGGCGCCCGTCTTGCCGGTCATCGGCCAGCCGTCCGGGTCGCGGGTGAGAGTTCCCTCGGGGTAGAACGCGACGCACTCGCCGCGCTCCACGGCGTCGATCGCGGCGCGGAAGGCGCTCAGCGCGTCCGTGCTCTCGCGGTAGACGGGGATCTGTCCGGTGCCGCGCATCGCGGCCCCCACCATTCCCTTCTTGAAAAGCCCGCTCTTCGCCAGGAATCGCGGCACGCGTCCGGTGTTGTACTGGAAATGCGCATAAGCGAAGGGATCGATATGCGAATTGTGGTTCACCGCGGTGATAAATCCACCCTCGGCCGGAATGTTCTCCATTCCGCGCCAGTCCCGCTTGATCAGAACCACCAGAGGCGGTTTGCAGATCACCGCTGCGAAGCGGTACCAGAAGCCGATTCTGCGGCGGGACACGCGGACACCTTCCTCTAGGGCTGCCACCTGGACCGGGGGCCGCACAAGTGTCGCCCCAGGCCGCCTGTCTGTCGAGGACACCGTACGCCCGCCCGTCACCCACCACCGCCCTTGCAAGGAGCTTCGCGCCCCTCCCTCTCCCGTGCGGCCCGAGGGTCCGGGGGACAATGGCGGCCACACGAGAGGGACGGAACGCCGGTGCAGTGGACCTTGGTCATCCCCCTGAAGCCCCTGACCCGGGCCAAGAGCAGGCTGTCGGACACCGCCGGCGACGGGGTGCGGCCGCGCCTCGCCCTGGCCTTCGCCGAGGACACGGTGGCGGCCGCGCTGGCCTGCCCGGCGGTCGCGAATGTGGCAGTCGTCACGGACGACGGCGTGGCCGGGCGGGAGCTGGCGGCGCTGGGCGCCCGGATCGTGGCCGACGAGCCCCGCGCCGGGCTGAACGCCGCGCTCACGCACGGAACGGCGGTCGTACGGTCCGCACGTCCCGAAGCTCCCGTTGCGGCCCTGAACGCCGATCTCCCGGCGCTGCGGCCCGGGGAATTGGCCCGGGTTCTGCAGGCGGCCGCACAATTCCCGCGTGCCTTTCTCGCGGATTCGGCTGCGGTCGGCACGACTTTGCTGGCGGCGGCTCCGGGCCGTGCGCTGCTCCCGGCTTTCGGCACCGATTCCCGGGCCCGGCACCGGGCGTCCGGTGCGGTGGAACTGTCCCTGGACGCGGTGGAGTCCGTACGCCGGGACGTGGACACCGGGGACGACCTGCGGGCGGCGCTGGCCCTCGGGGTGGGACCGCGCACGGCCGCCGCGGCGGCGCGGCTGCTGATCCCCGGGCAGTGAACCCCGAGCCGGGGAACGCGAGGGCGTCGACGAGGGGGCAGTAGGCTGCCGTCATGCAGGCGACCGCATACACGTACGACCCCGAAAGCCGCAGCGGACAGGTGCTCCTGGACGACGGCACCCCGGTGCCCTTCGAGGCGCCGGCGTTCGACGCGGGCGGTCTGCGGCTGCTGCGTCCCGGGCAGCGGGTGCGGATCGAGACGGAGGGCGAGGGGGACGGCCTGCGGATCACGCTGGTGACGCTGCAGACCTTCTGAACTGGCCGAGCGGGCCGGGCATCTCGCGCAACACGGCCCCCACCAGCCGCAGGAGCGCCGAACACACCGCGGGCCGGGCTCCCTGGGGAGTCCGGCCAGGCGCGTGAGTACCTCTGCGCTCCTACTTGCCGCGGGTGGTGGTCTTCTTGGCGGTGGTCTTGCGGGCGGTCGACTTCTTGGCCGGGGCCTTCTTGGCCGTCGCCTTCTTCGCCGGGGCCTTCTTGGCCGTGGTCTTCTTGGCGGCGGCCTTCGCGGGCGTCGCCTTCTTGGCGGCCGCCGCGGTCTTCTTCGCCCCGGCGGTCTTCTTGGCGGTGGCCTTCGCCGCCGCGGTGGTCTTCTTGGCGGCGGCCTTCTTCGCCGCGCCCGTCGCCTTCTTGGCGGCGGCCTTCTTGCCGACGGCCTTGGCGATGGTGGCGGGCGGGCCGGAGAGGCTGCCCTTGGGCGCCTTCTTCACCGCGATGTCGTGCTTCGGAAGCTTCTTCGAGCCGCTGACCAGGTCCTTGAAACCCTGGCCGGCCCGGAAGCGGGGAACGGAGGTCTTCTTGACCCGCACCCGCTCACCCGTCTGCGGGTTGCGCGCGTAGCGGGCGGGACGGTCGACCTTCTCGAAGGACCCGAAGCCGGTGACCGAGACCCGGTCTCCCGCGACGACCGCGCGGACGATGGCGTCCAGTACCGCGTCGACGGCATCGGCGGCCTGCTGGCGGCCGCCCATCTTGTCGGCAATCGCTTCTACGAGCTGCGCCTTGTTCACGTCTTCCCCTTCGGAGACCTTGCCAGAACGAAGGTGTTCAAGCATTTTCGCACGTTAGGCGGATATATACCGCAAATCAAACACGAAACGGGCTAATCACCCTTGTGTCGCAACGGACTCAACGGTCTCGGGTTGTTCAGCCTTCCTCACCGGGGATTCGGCCCTCGTCGAGGTCTGTCGTGAACCTCTCCAGGCGCCTTGTCGCACCGGCAAGATCGTGCTTGGCCGCGGCCGTAATGACCAGCAGCTTCCGGGTCAGCGCCATCCGTACGCCCTCCGGGACTTGCAGTGCGCGCACCCTTGCGTGCGCTTCCTTGAGTTGGGCCGCGACCGCCGTATAGAGCTCGAGTTGGCCGTCGTTGTCCATGCACAGATTGTGCCATCTGGGGCGAGTTGTCGCCTGCGCTGGGGGCAACTGCCGCCTCGGACAGCCCTCCCGGCACCTTCGCCGACCGGGGTCCTGGACCTCACGTACCCCGGCAACAACCGTCATAACGTGGGGAGTTGAGAGTGGGCGCGACAGCGCTGCGACGGATGGGGGCCCGGAAACGGCTGTACCCCCGATCGGGGCGATCGGGGGTACAGGGGGGTGGCGCGGTGGCCGAAACCCGACTTGTGCGGGCGCCGGACCGGGGGTCGGCTCAGCTGTCGATCATCGGCCGGGGTGCCGGATCAGACCGGCAGGGTGCGCGGCTTGAACGACGGGCGCTTCGCCTCGTACTCCGCGATGTCGGCCTCGTTCTGCAGGGTGATGGAGATGTCGTCCAGCCCGTTCAGCAGCCGCCAGCGGGAGTTCTCGTCCAGCTCGAAGGAGGCGGTGATCCCCTCGGCGCGCACCTCGCGGGCGACCAGGTCGACGGTCACCTCGGCTTCGGGGTTCTTCTCGGTGAGCTCCCACAGCGCGTCCACGGTCTTCTGGTCCAGGACCACCGTGAGCAGGCCGTTCTTCAGCGAGTTGCCCCGGAAGATGTCCGCGAAGCGGGAGGAGATCACGGCCTTGAAGCCGTAGTTCTGCAACGCCCAGACGGCGTGCTCGCGGGAGGAGCCGGTGCCGAAGTCGGGGCCGGCGACCAAAACCGTGGCGCCGTGGCGCTCGGGGCGGTTGAGCACGAACTCGGGGTCCTTGCGCCAGGCCTCGAACAGCCCGTCCTCGAACCCGTCGCGCGTGACCTTCTTGAGCCAGTGCGCGGGGATGATCTGGTCGGTGTCGACGTTGCTGCGGCGCAGCGGGACGGCCCGGCCGGTGTGGGTGGTGAAGGCTTCCATGATCTTTCAGACTCCAGCGGGCGTACGGGTGTCGGCGTCGGACAGGTCGGCCGGGGAGGCCAGGTGGCCCAGGACCGCGGTGGCGGCGGCGACCTGCGGGGAGACCAGGTGCGTACGGCCGCCCTTGCCCTGCCTGCCCTCGAAGTTGCGGTTGGAGGTGGAGGCGGAGCGCTCGCCGGGGGCGAGCTGGTCGGGGTTCATGCCCAGGCACATCGAGCAGCCCGCGTGCCGCCATTCGGCGCCGGCCTCCTTGAAGACCACGTCCAAGCCCTCGGAGACGGCCTGCAGGCCCACGCGCGCGGAGCCGGGGACGACCAGCATCCGTACGCCGTCGGCGACTTTGCGGTCCTTCAGGATCGCGGCGGCGGCGCGCAGGTCCTCGATACGGCCGTTGGTGCAGGAGCCTACGAAGACGGTGTCCACCTTGATGGAGCGCAGCGGCTGGCCGGCCTCCAACCCCATGTATTCCAGGGCCTTTTCGGCGGCCAGGCACTCCGAAGCGTCTTCGTACGAAGCCGGGTCGGGGACGGAGGCCGAAAGCGGCGCGCCCTGGCCGGGGTTGGTGCCCCAGGTGACGAACGGGGACAGCTCGGCGGCGTCGATGACGACCTCGGCGTCGAAGACGGCGTCGTCGTCGGTCCTCAGGGTCTTCCAGTACGCGACCGCCGCGTCCCAGTCCTCGCCCTCGGGGGCGTGCGGACGGCCCTTGAGGTAGGCGAAGGTGGTCTCGTCGGGGGCGATCATGCCCGCGCGGGCACCGGCCTCGATCGACATGTTGCAGATGGTCATGCGGGCCTCCATCGAGAGCTTCTCGATGGCGGAGCCGCGGTACTCCAGGATGTAGCCCTGGCCGCCGCCGGTGCCGATCCTCGCGATGATCGCCAGGATCAGGTCCTTGGCCGTGACGCCCTCGGGCAGTTCGCCTTCGACGGTGATCGCCATGGTCTTCGGGCGGGCCATCGGCAGGGTCTGGGTGGCCAGCACGTGCTCGACCTGGGAGGTGCCGATGCCGAACGCCAGCGCGCCGAAGGCACCGTGCGTGGAGGTGTGCGAGTCGCCGCAGACGACGGTGGTGCCGGGCTGGGTCAGACCCAGCTGCGGCCCCACGACGTGGACGACGCCCTGCTCGACGTCGCCCAGCGGGTGCAGCCGGACGCCGAAGTCGGCGCAGTTCTTGCGCAGGGTCTCCAGCTGGACGCGGGAGACCGGGTCCGCGATGGGCTTGTCGATGTCGAGGGTCGGGGTGTTGTGATCCTCGGTGGCGATGGTCAGGTCGAGCCGGCGCACGGTGCGGCCGCTCTTGCGCAGGCCGTCGAAGGCCTGGGGGCTGGTCACCTCGTGCAGCAGGTGCAGATCGATGAAGAGGAGGTCGGGCTCGCCCTCGGCGCGCCGGACGACATGGTCGTCCCAGACCTTCTCCGCGAGTGTCCTAGCCATCGCTTTCCCTCCGGCCGAACGCGAACACGCCGACCCAACTAGAGATCTTGAGGATGCGGCGCCCGCTCCCCCCAAGGCCGGGCGACCGTCGCGGACCCGTCGGTCCGCGGGCCCCGTTGTGATTCCAGGGTGGCGCGTTCCACGGAAAATTGAACTTGCGTTTCACAGAGTGAGACGCAAGTATCGTTGCATGGACAACAGTAGCGGCGTCGGCGTTCTGGACAAGGCAGCCCTTGTCCTGAGCGCTCTGGAGTCCGGTCCGGCTACCCTCGCGGGCCTGGTCACGGCCACCGGACTGGCACGACCCACGGCCCACCGGCTGGCCGTGGCGCTGGAGCACCACCGCCTGGTGGCGCGGGACATGCAGGGCCGGTTCATTCTCGGCCCGCGCCTGGCGGAGCTGGCCGCGGCGGCGGGCGAGGACCGTCTGCTCGCCACCGCCGGTCCGGTGCTCACGCACCTGAGGGACGTGACGGGCGAGAGCGCGCAGCTCTACCGCCGCCAGGGTGACATGCGCATCTGCGTCGCCGCGGCGGAGCGCCTGTCCGGCTTGCGGGACACGGTCCCGGTCGGCTCCACGCTCACGATGAAGGCGGGTTCCTCGGCGCAGGTCCTGATGGCCTGGGAGGAGCCGGAGCGCCTCCACCGCGGCCTGCAGGGCGCCCGCTTCACGGCGACGGCCCTGTCGGGCGTACGGCGCCGGGGCTGGGCCCAGTCGATCGGCGAGCGCGAGCCGGGCGTCGCGTCCGTCTCCGCGCCCGTACGCGGCCCCTCCAACCGCGTCGTGGCCGCGGTCTCGGTCTCCGGCCCCATCGAGCGCCTCACGCGCCACCCCGGCCGCATGCACGCCCAGGCGGTCATCGACGCCGCCGCCCGCCTCTCCGAGGCACTCCGCCGCTCCGGCTGACCCCACCGCGAGGAGGGCGGCCTCAACGCCGCGGCAGGCCCTCCGGGCGGAACCCCGACGACCACTCCGGCCGCCCGGCCCTGCGGGTCCCCGCCGACCGGCAGCGGGGACCCGCACTCAGCCTCCGCTGCCGTCCTCGCCCACCCGCCCGACTCGCCGGGGTGAGGGGCCCACCCCGGGGCTCCGCCCCGGACCCCGGCGGGGACTCCGTCCCCTGCACCCCTGGCAGAGCCGGGCCAGACCCGGCGGACAACTCCACCACCTACACCCCTGACGGGATACTGCCCAAGACCCGGCGAAGACCGCCTCCCCACACCCCTGACGGAGCGCTGCCCCGGAGCTCGGCGGGGACTCCGTCCCCTGCACCCCTGACGGGGCGCTGCCCAGGGCCTGGCTGGGATTGCCTACCCGCACCCCTGCTCAGCTCACCGGGTTCGCAGTGTCCGCTCAGGAGATGCGCAGGCGGGTGGCTGCGCGGTCTCCTCGGCGGGTGACCGGTATGACGCCCGTGACCTTGCCGAGGCCGGATTCAGGCATGTTCATGTAGATGGATTCGTAGGCGCCGGCCGGGACGACGTACGTCTCGTGCCACATGCCGACCTTGCCCTTCCCCTCGCGCAGCCGTCGATTGAAGGCGGACCAGGCCGGGTGGTGGTTCTTGTCGGGCGCGGCGGCGTAGGCGAGAAGTTTCTCCTTGGACTCCCAGTACTGCACGAGCTGCACCTCGCGGGGTCCGGCCGGCAGGGCCCGGTAGCCGAGGAGGCCGCTGTCCGGGTCGCGGGTCAGTTCCGCGAGCATCGGCCCCATGGCCCTGGCCACCGGCCACCAACTGCGCACCGCGGCAAAGCTGTTGATCCGCATTCCGATGAGGAGGACGACAACCTCCCCCTCGCTCGCGGCGGTCATGCGTCCTTCGATCGGCTTGGCACTCATGACGTCCCCCCTTCTCGATCGCTCGCGATCGCTCCCAACTATTGGATAGCTCCACTATCCCTGTTGGATAGTGGAGCTATCCAACAGGGGGCGCAAGAGGGAAAGGGCCGGTACGGACATGCGACTGGCGGAGCTGAGCGCACGCAGCGGCGTCTCCACCGCGACGATCAAGTTCTATCTGCGCGAGGGGCTGCTGCACCCCGGCCGCCGCGTCACGGCCACACAGGCCGACTACGACGAGGGACACCTGCGGCGCCTGAGGCTGGTGCGGGCGCTGATCCAGGTGGGGCGGATCCCGGTGAACTCCGCCCGTGAGGTGCTCGCCGCCCTGCGGGACGATCGGATGGACCGCAACCAGCGCCTGGGCACCGCCACCTGGGCCCTGCCGCACGGTCCGGAGCCCGACGAGACGGACCCGGCCACCGACGCCGCCCGGCGCACCGCCGACGAGCTCATGGGCCGGCTCGGCTGGTGCTACGGCCGCACCTCCGGCCAGGCCCCGACCGCACCGGCGTACGGGATGCTGGTGACCGCGATCACCGCTCTCTCCCGGCTCGGCTACCCGTGCGCCGCCGAGGACTTGGAGCCGTACGCCCGCGCCGCGGAGCGGATCGCCGTCAGCGATCTGGACCTGGTGGAGCGCTACGGCACGCCCGACGAGCAGGTGGAGGCCGCGGTGGCGCTGACGGTGCTGTACGAGCCGGTACTGCTCAGCCTGCGCCGGCTCGCGGAGGCTGAGCAGTCGCGCCGCCGGTTCGGCGAAGGGTGACCACGGAATCGAGTAGGAGGGCCGGGTCGCCCGGCCCTCCTCTCACACCACCGGACATGCGGGCCCGCATCCGGCGGTTCACCGAGCTGGTCTCATCCGGTACCAGGTCGCCTTGAGGGTCAGCAGGCCACGGTCTTCCCAGTAGGAGTTGGGCAGTGCCCGCTGGAGGACGGCCGAACCCGCGATCCGCCAGTAGCCCTTGCTGCTGTATCCCCACTTGCTGGAGAAGTGCTCGTTGATCCCGAGCTTCAGCAGGCTGGCCCGACGGGTCCTGGGCCGCTTCCATTCCTTCCAGCGGATCTGCCGCATCCTGCGGCGGAACCATTCATCCAGATCCCGGAACGGCCTGGAGGCGTCCGAGAGCCGGAAGTAGCCCATCCATCCGGTCATGAAGCGGTTGATCTCCGCGATACGTTCATCCATCGCGATGCTCCACCGCCGCGAGGTCAGCTCCCGGATACGGTCCTTCCAGCGCGCCAGCGCCTTCGGGTCGACACGGATTCTCACCCCGCCCCGGGTGAAGTAGAAGCCGAACCCCAGCAGCACCGCCGAGCGGGCGTGGACCACCTTCGACTTCTCCCGGTTGACCTTCAGTTTCAGCCGCTGCTCGACCACGGCCGTGACCGAGGCGAGCACCCTGTGGGCGGCCCGTTCGCTGCGCACGAAGACGCGCACGTCGTCGGCGTAACGCACGAACCGGTGACCGCGCCGAAACAACTCCCGGTCCAGATCATCGAGCATGATGTTCGACAAGACGGGCGACAGCGGGGACCCCTGCGGGGTCCCCTCCACGCTCGGCGACTTCACGCCGTCCACCATGATCCCGGCGTCCAGATACCGGCGAATCAGCTTCAACACCCTGCGGTCACCGACCTTGCGCGCCACCCGTGCCATCAGGACGTCATGCTGGACCCGGTCGAAGAACCGGTCCAGATCAAGGTCCACGACCCACCGGCAGCCGTCCTCAACCGCCCGCCGCGCGACCCGCACCGCCTGATGGGCGGACCGGCCGGGGCGGAACCCGAAGGACGACCCCGAAAACCGCGGGTCGAAGATGGGCACGAGCACCTGCGCGACGGCCTGCTGGATCAGGCGGTCCAGCACCGTCGGCACCCCCAGCATCCGCTCGCCGCCGCCAGGCTTCGGGATGACCACCTGACGGACCGGCGCCGGCCGGTAGGTGCCCGCATCGAGCTCGGCCCGCACAGCGGGCCAGTGGACCAGCAGCCACGGGCGAAGTTCCGCCGTGGCCATCCCATCCACCCCGGGGGCACCCCGGTTCGCTTCGACACGGTTGAGCGCCGCGAGCAGGTTCTCCCTCGAGAGCATCAGCTCCCACAGGGCCTGCCCCTGTTCGCGGTGAACGATCTCCTCAGCGCGCGCCGACCGGCCACTACGCTCTGACGCGGTGTTCAACGGAATGCACCGTCTCCTTCCGCACCAGGCCCGCAAAGCGGGGTGGCTGCGATGTCCGTGACCAGCACGAGCAGCACCGATTCCTTCGTTCCACTCGATGTTCGGCCCTTCCCAGCCCGCCGCCCTCGCGGCCCATCCCGGCTGGTACTACGGCCTCTGCTGACTTCTGCCCGGTCAGCCCGCGCCCTCACGGGCACCGGCCGTCGGCGCGGCGGCATCTTCAGCACAACCGACACCCGGACAGATCTCCCCAGGTAAGAACGATCAATGTCCCCGGATCCCCGCCGCGTCTACGCACTGGCCCCCTTGGCAGTGACGGGCATCGCCGAGCATGGCAGGCTCACCCAGACCAGCACGCCTTCTACGCGGTTCGTGTTCCTCGGTACCCGGGTCTCGCCTCGGGCTTCCTCCAGACCCCACCTCACGGTGACGCCCTTGCCTCCGGCTCGGGGTCAGCACCGCCTCTTCCCCCAGGGGACTTCCACCCCAATCGATCGCCCATGCTGGGCGCACCACGACGAAGGGCCCTCCCGGGGGAGGGCCCTTCGTCTCGTGTACCCCCGACCGGATTCGAACCGGCGCTACCGCCTTGAGAGGGCGGCGTGCTAGGCCGCTACACAACGGGGGCGTGGACACTGCGTCTCCGCAGGTCCGAGCTGGTCTACCTGGACTCGAACCAAGACTAACTGAACCAGAATCAGTCGTGCTGCCAATTACACCATAGACCAATGATGGTTTAGACCAGTCGTACCCCCGACCGGATTCGAACCGGCGCTACCGCCTTGAGAGGGCGGCGTGCTAGGCCGCTACACAACGGGGGCCTTGATCCCGAAGGATCCGTACCCCCGACCGGATTCGAACCGGCGCTACTGCCTTGAGAGGGCAGCGTGCTAGGCCGCTACACAACGGGGGCTTGCGGATGTGATCCGCGGTGCAGATGAGCTCTGCGAGCTGGCCTACCTGGACTCGAACCAAGACTAACTGAACCAGAATCAGTCGTGCTGCCAATTACACCATAGGCCACTGGAACGCAAGCCCCTGCGGGGATCTTGTTCTAGCATTACGCCTGCGGACCCGGGCCGGTGGCCCGCGCCCCGCGGCGCAGGAAGAACATTACCCGAAGGTGGACGGGGCTCCAAAACGCATATCCGTGCCGAGGATGTCGGGAAGTTCGCCAAGCGAGGCGATCCGGCGCGGACCGGCGTCCCCGACCGGGGCGGTGTGCACGCCGTCGCGGTCGATCCAGACGGAGAGCAGCCCGGCCTCGGCGGCCCCCCGCCCGTCGATCTCCGGATGGTCACCGACGTACGCCACCTGGTGCGGAGCGAGCTCCAGCGCGTCGCACGCCTCGTGGAACGCCCGGGCCTCCGGCTTCGACACACCGAGCTCGGCGGCGCACAGCACGGCCTCGAAGCGGTCGCGCACACCGAGGACGCGCAGCTTGTGCTCCTGGACGTGAAGGCTCGAGTTGGACAGCACCGCGTGCCGGTAGGCGCCGGCGAGGGCGTCCAGGACGGGCAGCACGTCCGGGAAGAGCGCCCAGGCGGCCTCGTAGTGGCCCAGGTACCGCTCGAACCACGCCTCGGTCTCGTCGTCGGTCAGCTCCGGCCTGCCGAGGAAGACCCGCACCCGGTCCCGCCGCTGCTCCTCGAAGGACGCCTCCCCCGCCGAGAACCGCGCCCACTGCGCGTCGGTGATCCGCCGCCAGTGCGCCAGGGCCTCCTCCGCGGTCCCGTACCCGTCGAGCAGCCCCTCGGCAGCCAGGTGCGCCCGCATGCCGACGCGGTCGGCGGTGGTGTAGTCGAAGAGGGTGTCGTCGACATCCCAGACCACGGCTTTGATCGGCATGACACCGACGGTACCGCCGCACGGGTGCGGGAGGGTCCAGGATCGCCCTGGCAGCACGGAGGGGCGGCACCCGAGAGCGGGTGCCGCCCCTGACGTACGGGTGCGTCGCCCTACGCCGACAGCTTCGCCAGCGCCGCGTCGATGCGGGCCAGCGTCTTGTCCTTGCCCAGGACCTCCAGGGACTCGAAGAGGGGCAGGCCGACCGTGCGGCCGGTGACGGCGACGCGGACCGGGGCCTGGGCCTTGCCGAGCTTGAGGCCGTGGGCCTCGCCGGCGGCCAGGACGGCCTCCTTCAGGGACTCGGCGGAGGTCCAGTCGGCGGACTCCAGCTTCTCGCGGGCCGTGCGCAGGAGGGCGTCCGAGCCCTCCTTCATCGCCTTGGTCCAGCTCGCCTCGTCCTCGGTCGGCTCCGGCAGGAACAGGAAGTCGACGTTGTCCGTGATCTCGGACAGGACCTTCAGACGGGTCTGGGCGTGCGGGGCGATCGCCTGCCACTTGGCCTCGTCGAAGTCCTCCGGGGCCCAGGGGGCGAACGGGGGCTGCAGCCACGGGCGGCAGCGCTCGGTGAAGTCCTTCACGTCCAGCAGGCGGATGTGGTCGCCGTTGATCGACTCGCACTTCTTCAGGTCGAAGCGGGCCGGGTTGGGGTTCACGTCCTTGATGTCGAAGGCCGCGACCATCTCCTCGACGGAGAAGATGTCCTGGTCGGCCGAGAGCGACCAGCCGAGCAGCGAGAGGTAGTTGAGCAGGCCCTCGGGCAGGAAGCCGCGCTCGCGGTAGAGGTTCAGCGAGGACTGCGGGTCGCGCTTGGACAGCTTCTTGTTGCCCTCGCCCATCACGTACGGCAGGTGGCCGAACTCGGGGATGCCCTTGGCGATGCCGAGCTCCATCAACGCCTTGTAGAGGGCGATCTGGCGCGGGGTGGAGGAGAGCAGGTCCTCGCCGCGCAGGACGTGGGTGATCTCCATCAGGGCGTCGTCGACGGGGTTGACCAGCGTGTAGAGCGGGGCGCCGTTGGCACGGACGATGCCGTAGTCCGGGACGTTCTCCGGGGTGAAGGTCAGCTCGCCGCGGACCAGGTCGGTGAAGGTGATCGTCTCGTCGGGCATGCGGAAGCGGACGATCGGGGCGCGGCCCTGGGCCTTGTACTCCTCGACCTGCTCGGCGCTCAGGTCGCGGCAGTGGCCGTCGTAGCCGGAGGGCTTGCCCGCGGCGCGGGCGGCCTCGCGGCGGCTGTCCAGCTCCTCCTGGGAGCAGTAGCAGTGGTAGGCGTGTCCGGCGTCCAGCAGCTTCTGCGCGACGTCCTTGTAGAGGTCCATCCGCTGCGACTGGCGGTACGGCGCGTGCGGGCCGCCGACCCCGGGGCCCTCGTCCCAGTCGAAGCCCAGCCAGCGCATCGCGTCGAGCAGCTGGTTGTACGACTCCTCGGAGTCGCGGGCCGCGTCGGTGTCCTCGATGCGGAAGACCAGGGTGCCCTGGTGGTGCCGGGCGAACGCCCAGTTGAACAGGGCGGTGCGGACCAGGCCCACATGGGGGTTACCGGTGGGCGAGGGGCAGAAACGGACGCGTACGGGGGATGGGGGTACCCCCTGCTCGAGCGAAGCCGAGAGCTTGGGGGAGGGTGCGCTAGCCACGCTTGACAACCTTGTTGGTGAGAGTGCCGATGCCTTCGATGGTGACGGCGACCTCGTCGCCGACGTTGAGGGGGCCGACCCCTGCCGGGGTGCCCGTGAGGATGACGTCGCCGGGGAGCAGCGTCATGGCCTCGGAGATGTTGACGATCAGGTCCTCGATGGGGTGGATCATCTCGCTGGTGCGGCCCAGTTGCCGCTGCTCGCCGTTGACGGTGAGCTGGATGGTCAGATCGGCCGCGGCGGCGATGTCGATGTCCGTCTCCACCCAGGGGCCGAGCGGGCAGGAGGTGTCGAAGCCCTTGGCCCTGGCCCACTGCTTCTCGCGCCGCTGGACGTCGCGGGCGGTGACGTCGTTGGCGCAGGTGTAGCCGAAGATCACGTCCTTGACGCGCTCGCGCGGGACCTCTCGGCACATCCGGCCGATGACCACGGCCAGCTCGGCCTCGTGATGCAGTTCCTCGGAGAAGGAGGGGTACTGGATCTGGTCGCCGGGGCCGATCACCGAGGTGGAGGGCTTGAAGAAGGCGAACGGGGCGTCGGGCACCTCGTTGCCGAGTTCGCGGGCGTGCTCGGCGTAGTTGCGGCCGAAGGCGACGACCTTGTTGGGGAGCACCGGCGGCAGCAGCCGTACCTTGCTCAGCGGCACCCGCGTGCCGGAGAGCTCGAAGTCCGCGAACGGGATGCCCTTGATGATGTCGAGGACGAGCTCGTCCGGCTGGTCGCCCTCGACCGCGCCGAAGGCGACGTTCCCGTCGATGGAGAACCTGGCGATGCGCACGGGTTGCTTGGCCCCTTGGCTTGAGCGGCTGGAGTCTGACGCTCCAGGCTAACGCGGGCGGGGGCCCCGGACCTCGCGCATTACGGCGCACAGGGCACGAAGGAGGGGCGCCCCGGGCTCGGGGCGCCCCTGATCTCCACGCGCGGGTGATCTGCTCGTCGGCCGCCGTGAGCATCCGGCGGCCGGGCCGCGTATTACTCGGCGACGGCGGCCGCGACCGGCGCGTCCATGAGGACGGTGCGCCTGGGGTTGGCGGTCTGGGCGGGAAGGGAGACGGAGTGCTCCGGCTGCTCCGGCGTCTGCAGGGCTTCGGCATCCTCGAGGTGCGTCAGCGTCGTGCGCCGGGGGTTGGCTATGGTGCGGAACATCATCGTCGTCTTCACGGTTGTACGAGACCTTGTCGTGTACGGGCGCCGGGGCGTCGAAAGGCTCCCACGCCGGGTTGTCGGATTTGCCAACTCTGTAAAGCGTCAGGCTAAACATTCAATTCCCGACCGAAGACGCGAAGAGCCCGTGATCCCGGTGTGATTTTGCTCACGGACACATCGACAAACCGGGCAATTCCCCGGCACCCCCTCCGTCGCCGAAACGGACATTGGCCCACTGAAGCCATCATTCCGCTCCCGATCATGGCGACTGGGACACCTCTTGTGACTCGCGGGTACGTAGCGATATGTCCCCCTATGAGCGAGACGCCTTTCCACATCCGGTAACCCGGCACTCACGGACCGTCACGGAGGTCACAGCCTGGCCCTCACGCCTTGTTGGAGATCCGGCACTGTGCTGGAATGCCACGGACCGCCGCAGGATCGTGCCGGCGCACAGGGGCGCAAACAGCGCCGAGTGGCGGCGGGAAGGGGGAGCCAGCGCCGGTCACTCACGACCACCGAGGGAAGCGTCCCAGGACGCTCCCCACCACGCCGACACCGTCCTTCCGCTCGCGCGGAGGGGCGCCTGGTCCAGAGGTTGCGACGCTAGTGCAGGGACGTTTCAAGAGGGATGGCAGCGCTTCGGCGGAGCCGGAGCCGCACGGCGGGACTGGCCCCATGCCAGGCAGCTCCTCGCCCCAGCACGCCCAGAACCCGGGCCCCGGCCCGGTCGGCGACAGCGGTGAGCGCCCCGGCGCGGCCGGCGCGTCGGCGTTGCCGAGCCCCGCTCCGGCGGTCAAGCCGGCCATGGGCCCCGTCGGCCCCGGTTCACGCATAGCGATGCGCAACTGGCGCATCTCCACACGTCTGGTGTCACTGCTCGCGCTCCCCGTGGTCGCCGCGACCACGCTGGGCGCGCTGCGCATCGACCAGAACATGAACGACATCCAGCAGCTCGACAACATGAAGCTGCTGACGGACATGACCACGCAGGCCACCGAGCTGGCCGCCGCGCTCCAGGAGGAGCGCGACCAGTCCGCCGGCCCGCTGACCCAGCGCTCCGAGGCGGCCGCGATCGCCATCAAGGGCGTCCGGGACAAGACGGACCGGGCCCGGGACAACTTCATCTCCCAGTCCGAGGACATCGACACCGCCAGCAGGAAGGGCGACCTGCAGGGTGTCCGCGACACCCTCGTCGGCATCGTCAGCGACCTCAACGGCCTCAGCAAGATCCGCAAGGACGCGTACAAGGACAAGGACAACTCGTCCCGGACGGTCGACCGGTACCACCGGCTGATCACCGAGCTGCTCGCCCTCTCCCAGGACATGGCCGAGGCGACCAGCAATCCGGCGATGATTCAGCGCACCCGCGCCCTGGCCGCCTTCTCCTCCGCCAAGGAGTACGCCTCCGTCCAGCGTGCCGTGATCGCCGCCGCCCTGCCGGCCAGCAACACCACGGCCGGTGACCTCTCCGAGAACGACCGCCTGTACGCCCAGGCGGCACTGGAGAGCCAGACCTCGGACCTCAACAGCTTCCGCAACATCTACGGCGACGGAGCCGAGGAACTCATCAGGCCCATGGAGGAGGGCAACCCGACCATCCTGGCCGCGGACACCTACGCCAAGCGCGTGCTGGACAGCCAGAACGGTCTGCGGCAGGCGAACAAGCGTTCCTACCGCGACTGGGTCGACGACAGCTCCACCAAGATCCAGCAGATGAAGAACATCGAGCACCGACTGCTCGAGGAGATGGACCAGAAGGCCCGCGAGCTGCGCAGCGCCACCGAGCGCGAGGCCATCATCTCCGGTACGCTGATCCTGCTCGTCCTCGGCGTGTCGCTGGTCGGCGCCTTCGTCATGGCCCGCTCCATGATCCGCTCGCTGCGACGGCTGCAGGAGACGGCCACCAAGGTCGCCCAGGACCGCCTGCCCGAGCTGGTCAAGCAGCTGTCGGAGTCGGACCCGCAGGACGTCGACACGTCCGTGGAGTCGGTCGGTGTGCACTCCCGGGACGAGATCGGCCAGGTGGCCACGGCCTTCGACGAGGTGCACCGCGAGGCGGTCCGCCTCGCCGCCGAGCAGGCCCTGCTGCGGGGCAACGTCAACGCGATGTTCACCAACCTCTCGCGCCGCTCCCAGGGTCTGATCCAGCGCCAGCTGTCGCTGATCTCCGAACTGGAGTCCCGCGAGGCCGATCCGGACCAGCTGTCCTCGCTGTTCAAGCTCGACCACCTCGCCACACGTATGCGCCGTAACGGTGAGAACCTCCTCGTCCTCGCGGGCGAGGAGCCCGGCCGCCGCTGGACCCGCCCGGTTCCGCTGGTCGACGTGCTCCGTGCCGCCGCGTCCGAGGTGGAGCAGTACGAGCGCATCGAGCTGGCCGCCGTGCCGACCACCGAGGTCGCCGGCCGCGTGGTCAACGACCTCGTGCACCTGCTCGCCGAGCTGCTGGAGAACGCGACCTCGTTCTCCTCGCCGCAGACCAAGGTCAAGGTCACCGGTCACGCGCTGCCCGACGGACGGGTGCTCATCGAGATCCACGACACCGGTATCGGTCTGTCTCCGGAGGACCTCGCCGCGATCAACGAGCGGCTCGCCTCTCCGCCCACCGTGGACGTGTCGGTCTCCCGCCGCATGGGTCTGTTCGTGGTCGGTCGTCTGTCCCAGCGGCACGGCATCCGCATCCAGCTGCGCCCCTCCGACTCCGGTGGTACGACGGCTCTGGTCATGCTGCCCGTCGATGTCGCCCAGGGCGGCAAGAAGCCTGCCGCGGGCAAGCCCGGTGGCCCTTCCGCGGGTGGTCCTGCGGCCGCGGCTGCCGCCGCAGGCGCCGCCGCGGCGCGCCGTCAGGCGGGCGGCGGTGCCCCCGGCGCGGGCGCGCCGCAGGGTGGCGCCGGCCGGCTCGGTGCCGGAGCCGCTCCGCGCGGCCAGGTCGGTACCGGCCAGGGCCCGCGGGCCGCGCTGCCCGGCGCGGGCCGCCAGGGCGGTCCGGGCTCGCCGCGCGGGCCGCAGGGTCCGGGACAGCCGCAGCAGGGCCGTCCGGCCCCGGCGGGCGCGACCGGTGCCTTCGGCGGCCAGGCGCCCGGTGGGCCGCAGGGCCCGCAGGCGGCCGGTCCGGGTGCCCCGCAGGGCTTCGGCGACGGCCGGCGGCAGGACGTCTTCGGTGGCGGCGCCCGTGGTGCCGTACCCCCGCAGCGGACGAACGGCAGCGAGCAGGGCCGGCAGCCCCAGCTGCCGCCGCGCGGCGGTGCGCGCGCCGAGCTGCCGGGCGGCAACGGGCCGTCCCGTACGCAGGGTTGGGGCGACCAGAACGCGGGCGGCCGGGCCGCCCTGGACGCGCCGCGCGGCCACGACGAGCAGGACGCGGCGCACTCCTCCCGGATGCCTCGGTTCGACGAGCGCCAGGGGCCGAGCTCGACGACGGAGATGCCCCGGATCGACGACCGGCAGGGGCCGGGCTCGACGGCGGAGACGTCGGCGTTCCCCCGTCCCGACTTCGACGCTCCGCGTCCGGGTGCGGGCGGTGCGCAGAACACGGGCCAGTTCGTCCGTCCGGACGTCTTCGGTCCGTCCGGGCAGAACAACCCGTCCCAGACCGGCCAGTTCGCGGCCCCGCAGGCGTACGACAGCGGCTCCACCGGCCAGTTCCCCGCCCAGCCGGGCTACGACAACGGCTCCACCGGCCAGTTCGCCGCCCAGCAGGGCTACGACAACGGCTCCACGGGGCAGTTCGCCCGGCCGGGCCAGCACAGCGGCGCCACCGGCCGGCACTCCCTGCCGGGCCGTCAGGACCCCGCGTCCACGGGCCAGTTCGAGCGGCCGCAGCCGGGCGGTCCCGCCGGCTTCGGCGGTCTGCGCGGCCCGGCCGCCCAGCGGCCGCAGCAGCGTCCCGCCCGTCCGGAACAGGGCAACACGGGTGCCCCGCAGCAGCGTCCCGACGACGGCTGGGCCCTGCCGCCGGCCACCGGTCCCGGCGACGGCCGTACGCCGCTGTACGACACCCTGGAGACCAACTGGTTCCGCGGTGGCAGTCAGCAGAGCGGTGAGCCGGCCCCGGCCGCGCAGCAGCCGCAGGCCCCCGCGGCCCAGCCGTCCTCT
Organism: Streptomyces sp. JNUCC 63; assembly: GCF_054366325.1. Lineage (NCBI taxonomy): Bacteria > Bacillati > Actinomycetota > Actinomycetes > Kitasatosporales > Streptomycetaceae > Streptomyces > Streptomyces sp. JNUCC 63. Next base: position 2,347,048 of record NZ_CM135963.1, read on the forward strand.
TCCGCTCCCCAGCGGAACACCGCCCCCGCCTGGCGCAACTCGCCGAACGACGAACTCGTCCGGCAGGCCGAGCGGGTCAGGCAGCCGGCCGCGGGCGGGATCACCACCTCCGGCCTGCCGCGCCGGGTGCCCCGGGCGAACCTCGTCCCGGGCACGGCTCAGCAGCAACAGCACCAGAGCGGTCCGCAGGTCTCGCGTGCGCCCGACGACGTACGCGGCCGGCTGACCAATCTCCGTCGGGGCATCGCACAGGGTCGTCAGGCCGGTCACGGCCAGACGGGCAGCTTCCCCACTCACCAGCAGGAGCGTTAGTTGAGCCAGATGAGCCAGGCGGCACAGAACCTCAACTGGTTGATCACCAACTTCGTGGACGACACCCCAGGGGTGTCCCACACCGTCGTGGTCTCCGCCGACGGACTGCTTCTGGCGATGTCCGAAGGGTTTCCGCGCGACCGCGCCGACCAGCTCGCGGCCGTCGCCTCCGGTCTCACCTCGCTGACCGCCGGGGCCTCCCGGATCTTCGAGGGCGGCAATGTGGCGCAGACGGTCGTGGAGATGGAGCGGGGTTTCCTCTTCCTGATGTCCATCTCGGACGGGTCGTCCCTCGCGGTCCTGGCTCACCCCGAGTGCGACATCGGCCTCGTCGGCTATGAGATGGCACTGCTCGTCGACCGTGCAGGGGCGGTCCTCACGCCCGACCTGCGCGCCGAACTACAGGGCAGTCTGCTCCACTGATCGGCTCCGGCACCACCCACCTCACCAAATCACCGTCCGGCCGCCACAATCCCCCCACCGGCCTCGTCAGACGGCTTGACTGACCGACTTGCTGTCCCGCCCGGAGGATTCATGACCCCGCCCACCGCCTCTCATGATCCGTACGCTGATCCGTACGAGGATGAAGGCGACCAGCCGCTGGTACGTCCGTATGCGATGACCGGCGGCCGGACCCGGCCGCGCTATCAGCTCGCCATCGAGGCGCTGATCAGCACCACGGCCGACCCGGCAGCGCTGATGGGACTCCTCCCGGAGCACCAGCGGATATGCCATTTGTGCCGCGAGGTGAAATCGGTGGCCGAGGTGTCGGCGCTTCTCGCCATGCCGCTGGGTGTGGCACGGATCCTCGTCGCGGACCTCGCCGAGGCCGGCCTGGTGGCCATCCACCAGCCGGGCGGCGATGAGAACAACGGTGGCGCACCGGATGTGACGCTGCTCGAAAGGGTGCTCAGTGGACTTCGCAAGCTCTGACGCGGGCCGGGCGACCACCTCCGCCAAGATCGTGGTGGCGGGCGGCTTCGGCGTGGGCAAGACCACGTTCGTGGGCGCCGTCTCGGAGATCAACCCGCTGCGCACGGAGGCCGTCATGACGTCTGCTTCGGCGGGCATCGACGACCTCACCCACACCGGGGACAAGACCACCACCACGGTGGCCATGGACTTCGGCCGCATCACGCTCGACCAGGACCTGATCCTGTACCTGTTCGGCACGCCCGGCCAGGACCGGTTCTGGTTCATGTGGGACGACCTGGTCCGCGGCGCCATCGGCGCGGTGGTCCTGGTCGACACGCGCCGTCTGGCCGACTGCTTCCCGGCGGTCGACTACTTCGAGAACAGCGGCCTGCCCTTCGTCATCGCCCTCAACGGGTTCGACGGCCAGCAGCCGTACAACCCCGACGAGGTCCGCGAGGCCCTGCAGATCGGTTCCGACGCACCGATCGTCACCACCGACGCCCGCCACCGCGCGGACGCCAAGTCGGCGCTGATCACTCTGGTCGAGCACGCCCTGATGGCCCGGCTGAAGTAACGCCCGGCCGAAGTAACGCCCGGGTGCCGTTACCCATGGTTGCCAAGTCGGCAAGGCCGTACGGCAGTTGTCGTAGGCACATCGGGGCCGGCTGTGTCCTTTGACACGGTCGGCCCCGATGTTCATAACGTTTCGGCAGAGGAATCGGCGGGTACGGCCACGCGTCGCGCACATACGGTGTCGCTGCGCGCACAATCCCCCGGCCTTTTGCCGAGGCTCGTTCTTTATGACCGTTTTATCCGGGGCTCGCAAGCGCGTACTCGGTCGGATCCGGGTGTTTGGAAGAGTCCATGCTGACGTGCTGGAATGCCTGAACTGCCCAATGGTCAAAGACGTACCCAGTTGTACCGGGTCGTCGATGGCGGACAGGGTTCTGAGACACTGCGGCACAACGTAGGTGCCGACCGCCGAGAGGTTGTTGGTCGAGTGAGGCGAAGCAAGAACGGCTCCGAGCCGTCGGCCCGGGGCAACTTCACCCCGCCGCCGCGCGGCGCGGCGCCCGCGCATGTGCCCGGTTCGGAGCCGACGGCCGCTCCCGCCCCGAGCGGCGGCCGTTTCTCCCCGCGCAACTGGCGGGTGCCGACCCGGCTGAACGCGATCCTGCTCATACCCGTGCTGGTCGGCCTCGTGATGGGCGGCTTCCAGGTCAAGAGCTCGATCGACACCTGGCAGAACGCCCGGGACGCCGAGAAGACCGCGCGTCTGGTGCAGGCCTCGCTGGCCTACGGCGACGCCCTCTACCACGAGCGTGACGTCAGCGCGGCGCCTCTCCTGCAGGGCAAGGGCCAGAACAACTCGACCGTCGTTCAGGCCCGCCAGGAGACCGACAAGGCCGCCGACGCGTTCAACCAGGCCGCGCAGGACATGCCGCACAAGCCCGGCCTGGACCGCCGGCTGAAGCTGTTCCGCGAGACTGAGCCCTTCCTGCAGAAGCTGCGCGCGGGCGCGTACTCCGGCAAGTTCACCGGCGTGCAGACCGAGGAGGGCTATGTCAAGATCGCCCACCCTCTGATGGAGTTCGCCAACGAGCTCGGCCTGGGCACCGGCAACATCACCTCCTACGGCCGTACCGTCTACGCCATCTCACTCACCAAGGCGGCGCTCTCGCTGGAGCGCTCGATCGGCATGCACCTGCTGATCAAGCCCGGCCCCGACGCCCCCAACCTGGCGAGCCAGCGCGTGGCCCTGTCCTCGTACGCCTACCTCGAGGGCATCGCCATCGAGGAGTACCTCGGCGGCGGCACCCAGGAGGACGCGGACAAGCTGGAGGCTCTGAAGAAGGAGATCCAGGCCAAGGGCGCCACCATGGCCGAGCAGGCCAAGGCCAAGGACCCGAACTACGTGGCCCCGCCGGAGGACCCCACGAAGATGGTCTCGGCCCTGGCCACGCTGCAGAGCACGGACCCGGCCGAGCGCGCCGCGCTCGCCCAGAAGGGCATCACGCCCGAGAACTGGTGGGCGGTCAACACCCTCAAGTACGACGCCTACCGCCAGATCGAGTCGGACATGGCCGACACCGCGGTGAACGAGGCCGCCACCATCGCCGACGACGCCAAGCAGTCGACGTTCATCACCGGCGCGATCGTGGTGGTCGCCCTGCTCGCCGCGTTCATCCTGGCCGGCATGGTGGCCCGCCAGATGAGCCGCTCCATGCGCCAGCTGCGCAACGCCGCCTTCGGCATCGCCGAGCAGCGCCTGCCGATGCTGGTCGACCAGCTCTCGCGCACCGACCCCGGCCGGGTCGACACCCGGGTGGCGCCGATCCCGATCACCTCGACCGACGAGATCGGCGAAGTCGCCCGCGCCTTCGACCAGGTCCACCGCGAGGCCGTCCGGCTCGCCTCCGAGCAGGCCCTGCTGCGGGGCAACATCAACGCGATCTTCACCAACCTCTCGCGCCGCAACCAGTCGCTGATCGAGGGCCAGCTGACCCTGATCACCGACCTGGAGAACAACGAGGCCGACCCGGACCAGCTGGAGAACCTCTTCCGCCTGGACCACCTGGCGACCCGTATGCGCCGCAACGGCGAGAACCTCCTCGTCCTCGCCGGCGAGGAGCCCGGCCGCCGCTGGGACCAGCCGGTCCCGCTGGTCGACGTGCTGCGCGCGGCCTCCTCCGAGGTGGAGCAGTACGAGCGCATCGAACTGTCCGGTGTCCCCGAGGCCGAGATCCACGGCCGCGCCGTGACCGACCTCGTGCACCTGCTGGCCGAGCTCCTGGAGAACGCCACCACGTTCTCCTCCCCGCAGACCAAGGTCCGCGTCACCGCGACCCGTCTCCCCGACGGCCGCGTGATGATCGAGATCCACGACAAGGGCATCGGCCTGACCGCCGAGGACTTCGCGGACATCAACCACAAGCTGGCCAACCCGCCCACCGTGGACGTGGCGATCTCCCAGCGCATGGGCCTGTTCGTGGTCGGCCGCCTCGCCGACCGGCACGGCATCCGCGTCCAGCTGCGCCCCTCCGGCGAGCAGGCCGGCACCACCTCGCTGGTCATGCTGCCGGACGCGATCACCCACGGCGGTGGCGGCGAGCAGGCGCTGGACCAGAACGAGTTCACCGTTTCCCAGATCATCCCGGAGCAGCAGTTCCAGGGTGAGGACTTCGGTGCCCTGCAGCCGATGCGCACCGCCGCGGAGCTCGGCTTCGACGACAGCCAGTACGAGGTCCCGGACGACATCCGGGGGCTGGACCCCGTCAACCGCTCGCTCAAGCGCGAGGAGCGCCGGGCCACCCTGGAGGCGCAGACGCACGGCCGGCAGCAGGGCCCTGAGACGGGCGAGCAGGCCGCCTATCCCGACGAGCACACCGGGCAGCAGCCGTCGTACGACACCGGCCAGATGCCCTACCCGGAGCAGGGCGGATACGACCAGCAGCCGTCGTACGAGGAGCAGCAGTCCGCGTACGACCAGCAGCGGACGGCCTACGACGGGGCGGGACAGCCGTCGTACGACGAGACGTACTACGCGCCGAACGGCGGCCTGCCGGACAACGACTCCTACTCGTCCAACGGTGGTTACCCCGACCCCGCCTACACGGAGTCCGGGCAGCAGGAGCACGCCGCGGCGCCGGAGACGTACGCCGGCTTCCAGGAGCGGTCCTACCAGGACGACTGGCCCCAGCAGGACGGCTACCGGAACGGCTACCCGGACCAGTACGCTCCGGAAGCGGAAGCCGCGCAGGCCGCTGACGGAAACGAGGCGGACCGCGTAGGCTTCGAGCGTCCGGGACCGGCCTCCTCCGCCGCCCACGAGCTGACCGACGCCGGGCTGCCCCGCCGCGGATCCATCGCGAGCGGTTCGAACGGCACGCGGCCCGTGAACCAGGAAGCGCCGTCCCGTACTCCGGAGAGCAGCGACGACAGCAGCTGGCGTTCGGCGAACGACGAGCGCTGGCAGCAGGCCTCGCAACTCCGTAAGCCCAAGGCGGGCGGGGTGACCTCCTCCGGCCTGCCACGGCGGGTGCCCAAGGCCAATCTGGTCCAGGGCACCGCGGAATCGACCCCGCAGGGCGGCCCACAGGTCTCCCGCGCCCCCGAGGACGTCCGGGGCAGGCTGAGCAACCTGCGCCGGGGTGTCCAGCGGGGACGCACCGCAGGAAGTGAAAAGAACGGCCAGGGCTTCGGTCCTGACAGCACCTACAACCAGGAGCGTTAGTGTGAGCCCGATGAGCCAGGCGGCACAGAACCTGAACTGGTTGATCACCAACTTCGTGGACAACACCCCCGGGGTGTCCCACACCGTGGTGGTCTCCGCCGACGGACTCCTTCTGGCGATGTCCGAAGGCTTTCCCCGCGACCGCGCCGACCAGCTCGCGGCCGTCGCCTCCGGTCTGACCTCGCTGACCGCCGGTGCCTCGCGCATCTTCGAGGGCGGCCACGTGAACCAGACGGTTGTGGAGATGGAGCGGGGATTCCTCTTCATCATGTCCATCTCCGATGGTTCGTCCCTCGCGGTTCTCGCACACCCCGAGGCGGACATCGGTCTCATTGGGTACGAGATGGCGCTTCTGGTCGACCGTGCCGGTACGGTCCTGACCCCGGATCTCCGCGCGGAGCTCCAGGGAAGCCTTCTCAACTAACAGACAGACGGTGCTTTTCGGCGTCCCGGGGCCGTAAGGTTTCGGGACGCGGCTTCCCCAGGGATGGGTGCCCGGCACAGTCGGAGGAGGAGAGAAAGTGGCAACACCCCCAGGCGGTTCGTCTTCGGGCAACTGGCCGTACGGCCCTGCCCAGGGCCAGGGCGACGGATCGGCGAACCCGTACTTCCCCTCCGCTCCACACCACCAGCAGCCGTACGCGCCGCAGGGCCCCGGCCCGTCGCCGTACGACCAGCCGCCGGCGCGGCGGATCCAGCCGGTGCAGCCGCAGCGACGCGCCCCTGAGCCGGCGCCCGCCGGGGCGTCGAACAACCCCCTGGTGCGCCCGTACGCCATGACGGGCGGCCGCACCAGGCCGCGGTACCAGCTCGCCATCGAGGCACTGGTGCACACCACCGCGCAGCCGCACCAGATGCAGGGCCAGTTGCCCGAACATCAGCGGATCTGCCATCTGTGCCGCGAGATCAAGTCGGTGGCCGAGATCTCGGCCCTGCTGTCGATCCCGCTCGGCGTGGCCAGGATCCTCGTCGCCGACTTGGCGGAGGCGGGCCTGGTCGCCATCCATCAGCCCGGCGGCGACGAGAACGCCGGTGGCCAGCCAGACGTGACACTGCTCGAAAGGGTGCTCAGTGGACTTCGCAAGCTCTAGCGGCGGTCCTTCCCGCTCCACCACCTCCGCCAAGATCGTGGTGGCGGGCGGCTTCGGCGTGGGCAAGACCACGTTCGTCGGCGCCGTCTCGGAGATCAACCCGCTGCGCACGGAGGCCGTCATGACGTCTGCTTCGGCGGGCATCGACGACCTCACCCACACCGGGGACAAGACCACCACCACGGTGGCCATGGACTTCGGCCGCATCACGCTCGACCAGGACCTGATCCTGTACCTGTTCGGCACACCCGGCCAGGACCGGTTCTGGTTCATGTGGGACGACCTGGTCCGCGGCGCCATCGGCGCCATCGTCCTGGTCGACACCCGGCGCCTGGCCGACTGCTTCCCGGCGGTCGACTACTTCGAGAACAGCGGCCTGCCCTTCGTCATCGCCCTCAACGGGTTCGACGGCCAGCAGCCGTACAACCCCGACGAGGTCCGCGAGGCCCTGCAGATCGGCCCGGACACCCCGATCATCACCACCGACGCCCGCCACCGCGCGGACGCCAAGTCGGCGCTGATCACTCTGGTCGAGCACGCCCTGATGGCCCGACTGCGGTAGCGCTCCGCCCGGTCGACGAAGGGGGCGTCCCCTCCCCGCGGGGAGGGGACGCCCCCTTCGTCGTTCCGTGGAGGACGCGCGAAAGGGGCCCACCCGGGCGGGTGGGCCCCTTGGGGAGCCGGACGGGCTCAGTGCCAGCTGTGCGGGGCGCGGAAGCCGCTCTCCCGTTCCAGCCGGCGCCAGCCGGCCTTGGCGCGGCCGCGGTGGGTGAGGGTCGTGTCGGCGGGGCGGGCCGCGGCGCGGGCCAGGAGGAGGGCCGTGATGGCGGCGACTTCCTCGGGCTCGGCGTGGCCCTTCTCTACGCGGATGTCAACGTTGTCCATGAGTGGGTCTCCGTGACTGAGTTACTGCGGCGGGTTGCCGTGCTTGCGGGAGGGCAGGTCGGCGTGCTTCGACTGCAGCATCGCCAGGGACTTGATCAGGACCTCGCGGGTGTCGGCGGGGTCGATGACGTCGTCCACCAGGCCGCGCTCGGCCGCGTAGTAGGGATGCATCAGCTCGGCCTTGTACTCCTTGACCATCTTCTGACGCATGGCCTCGGGGTCCTCCGCCTCGGCGATCTGGCGGCGGAAGATGACGTTGGCCGCGCCCTCGGCGCCCATCACGGCGATCTCGTTGGTCGGCCAGGCGTAGGTGAGGTCGGCCCCGATGGACTGGCTGTCCATGACGATGTAGGCACCTCCGTACGCCTTGCGCAGGATCAGCGAGATCCTCGGCACGGTGGCGTTGCAGTAGGCGTAGAGCAGCTTGGCGCCGTGCCGGATGATTCCACCGTGCTCCTGGTCGACGCCGGGCAGGAAGCCGGGTACGTCCAGAAGGGTGACGATCGGGACGTTGAAGGCGTCGCACATCTGCACGAAGCGGGCGGCCTTCTCGCTGGCCTCGATGTCCAGGACGCCCGCCAGCACCTGGGGCTGGTTGGCGATGATGCCGACGACCTGGCCGTCGAGGCGGGCCAGCGCGCAGATGATGTTGCGCGCCCAGCGCTCGTGGACCTCCAGCACCTCGCCGTCGTCGACGATCTCCTCGATGACCTTGGCCATGTCGTAGGGCCGGTTGCCGTCGGCCGGGACCAGGTCCAGCAGGACGTCGGAGCGGCGGTCGGCGGAGTCGGAGCAGTCCACCCGCGGCGGGTTCTCCCGGTTGTTCTGCGGCAGCAGCGACAGCAGGTACCGCACCTCGGCGATGCAGGTCTCCTCGTCGTCGTAGGCGAAGTGGCACACGCCGGAGGTCTCGGCGTGCACGTCCGCGCCGCCCAGGCCGTTCTGCGTGATCTCCTCGCCGGTGACGGCCTTGACCACGTCCGGACCGGTGATGAACATCTGCGAGGTCTCGCGGACCATGAACACGAAGTCGGTGAGCGCGGGGCTGTAGGCGGCGCCGCCCGCGCACGGGCCGAGCATCACGCTGATCTGCGGGATGACCCCGGAGGCCTTGGTGTTGCGCTGGAAGATGCCGCCGTAGCCGGCCAGCGCGCTGACGCCCTCCTGGATCCGGGCGCCCGCGCCGTCGTTGAGGGAGACCAGCGGGGCACCGGCCGCGATGGCCATGTCCATGATCTTGTGGATCTTCGTGGCGTGGGCCTCGCCCAGCGCGCCGCCGAAGATGCGGAAGTCGTGGGCGTAGACGAAGACCGTGCGGCCCTCCACCGTGCCCCAGCCGGTGATCACACCGTCGGTGTACGGCTTCTTGGCCTCCAGGCCGAACCCGGTCGCCCGGTGCCGGCGCAGCTGCTCGACCTCCTGGAAGGAGCCGGGGTCCAGGAGCAGTTCGATCCGCTCCCGCGCGGTCAGCTTGCCCTTGGCGTGCTGCGCCGCGGTCGCCTTCTCGCTGGGGCCCGCCACCGCCTGCGCACGGATCCCGTGCAGTTCGGCGACCCGCCCGCGCGCGTCCGCCGGCTCGCCGGCCGGCTCACCCTTCGTCTCTTCCAAAACGGTCATGTAGTGACCTTACGAAGGACACCAAGGAAAGCGGGCCGTCGACTCCGTACAGTCTCCGGCCCGTTTTCCTGGTACCACTGAACAGAACCTGGGCGTGTTGCAGCCTTTCCGACTGTTCAGAGGGCGTCGGCCTTGTAGGGGTGCCACAAACCGGGGTCGCGAGAGCCCCCTCATATTCAGGTGGGCAGATGCCATCCCCCGGGTGACGGCGCGCCCGTCCGGTCAGCAGCCGCCGCAGTTGTAGTACAGGACGTCCCAGTGGTTGCCCTCGTCGGCGTAGATGTTGCCGGAGCCGGACCGGTACTGCGGGGCGCCGTCACCGCGCAGGCCGATGTAGGCGAAGTTGTTCTTGATGTAGTTCGTGACGCAGGTGTTCTTGCCGTAGTCGAGCTTGTAGCCGTTCCAGTGGGAGTAGGTGCCGGAGGCGTGACCGGTCTCCGTGCCGCCGGTGATGTTGAGTGCGCAGCCGCTGGCGCGCTTGAGGGTCTGGGCGCCCTGCGCGGTGGAGAGGTTGAGCTGCTCGAAGGACGTACAGGTCGAGACGTTGCGGTTGGAGCAGTTGCCGGAGGAGGACCAGGTGATGCCCACCTGGCTGAACATCTGGGTCGCGGTCGCGTGGCTGATCTTGGTGACGGCGACGGCGGCATCGGTGGCCGTACCGACGGCGACGGCGACGGCGGCCGTGCCGACGACGGCGGCACCGGGGGCGACGACGAGCGCGAGGGCGGTGACGGCGGCGCGGACCTTGGTGACCCTGCCGGCCTGGATGACCTTCATGGGGGAACCCTTCCTGCTGTTGGCCGTGTTCTTCATGGGGCGGCTGTGCAGGTGGTGCAGGGAGATGGTGCCCGAGTTCTACGCGCGTCCGCCAGAGGGCGGACGCGGTGACTCTGTGCGACCCGGAGAATACAGGCCCAATGATGTTGAAAGTCGAACGAAATAAGTCTATGGTCGTAGGCGTTGAGCAACTTGAATGTTCAACATCCTTGGCGCCCCCTCCGCGCCGAGCGACCGTTCGTCTACAGAGGAGCACATCATGGGCATCTTCAGCCGCAGGAACGACACCGCCGAGAACACGTCCGCCCCCGCCGCCGTGAACCCGGCCCTGGCCGCGCTGACCGGTGAGTACACGATCGACCCGGCGCACTCCACGCTCGGCTTCGTCGCGCGGCACGCCATGGTCACGAACGTCAAGGGCAAGTTCAACGAGTTCACCGGTGTACTCCGCCTGGACGGTACCGACCCCTCCGCCTCCACGGCCTCCATCGACGTGAAGATGGAGAGCATCGACACCGGCTCGGCGGACCGCGACGGCCATCTGAAGAGCGCGGACTTCTTCAAGATCGACGAGTTCCCGGAGATGACCTTCCGCTCCACCAAGGCGGAGGCCCTGGGCGGCGACGACTACCGCATCACCGGCGACCTGACCATCCTCGGCGTCACCAAGCCGCTCACCATCGACCTCGAGTTCAACGGCTCCGCCAAGGACCCCTTCGGCAACGAGCGCGTCGGCTTCGAGGGCAAGGCCGAGATCGTGCGCTCCGAGTGGGGCCTGACCTGGAACGCGGCCCTGGAGACGGGTGGCTTCCTGGTCTCCGACAAGATCAAGCTGAACTTCGACATCTCCGCCATCAAGAACGCCTGACGGGCGCGGGTCCTCAGAACCCGCCCCAGTCCCCGCCTCCCCCGCCGAAGTCGCCGCCTGAGCCGAAGTCCCCTCCCCCGCCGAAGTCGCCGAAGTCGGACGGGTTGAAGTCCGCGCCGGAGACATCGCCTCCCTCGTAGCCGCCGCCGTAACCGTCATGGGCGCCGAAGTCGCCGTAGCCGGTGCCGTAGTCGGCCGCGTAGGCCGGGGTGGCCATCATGCTGCCGAGCAGAGTGCCCACCAGGAGGCCCGGGAGGAGACCGCCGCCGAAGTAGCCTCCGGCCCAGGGGCCGTACGCGGGGCCGGCGTCCCAGTAGGGGCGGCGGCCCCGGTCCGTGTCCACCTCACGGATCTGCGGGTCGCGGCCGTCGGCCAGGCGGACCCGGTCGGCGGCGCAGACCGGGACCTGGCGGGGTGCCCCGCCCGGGGGCGTCCACGTCGCGTCGGCGACCGAGGGGCCATGGCGCGGGTCGAAGAAGCAGGGCGGGCGGCGCTCGGGCAGGGGACGGCCCTCACGCCGGGCGGCCAGCTGGGCGAGCGAGAAACGGCCGTCCTCCAGGGCCTCGGTGACAGCCCGCACGTCCTCCGGCCTGCGGGCGTCGGCCATGTACTGCTTGGCCTGCTCGTAGGCGTCCAGCGCCCGCTCGTAGTCCGCGCGCATGGCGTCGTCCGCGCCGGCCTCCGCCGGGTGGAAATCGAGGCGGTCGAGTTCCTCGCCGAAGGCGGTGATGTCCTCGTCCACGACGACCCGCAGCTTCTCCAGCGCGGCCCGCTGCTCCGCCTCCCGGCGGCTCTGGCCGCGCCTGACCAGGGCGTACGCACCCACACCGCCCGCCACCAGGACCGCGCCGGCGGTGATCAGCGCGGTGGTGGACACCGTGCCGCCGTGCCCGGTGCTGCCCCAACTGGAGGGGGCCGAGCCGCCCATGTTGGCCAGGGCCCGGTTGGTGAAGTCGGTGAGCTGTGCCCTGGTGTCCTCGCCCTGGACGCTGGTGACGAGGTTCCGCACGGCGGTGCGCGGCAGCACCGAGGCGTCGGCGCGGGCGTCGAAGCGGTCACCGAGGCGCACGGCGTACGCGCCGGTGACGCCGGTGGCGGTGCGCAGATCGGTGAACAGGTTCCGCGTCGGATAGTTCGCGGGCAGGACCGCGATGAACAGGGGTTTGTCCGCGTCCTTGATCTGCCGGCTGAGCGTGGCCGCTTCGGCCGGCGGCAGTTGGGCGGACGCGGCCGGATCGACGTACACGGGGCCCCTGCGGAGCGCTTCGGCGACCGTCGAGATGCTGGTGGCCGCCTCCGCCCGGGGTGCGCCCGTCGACAGTACGGCCACGACGGCGACCGCGAGCGCCATCAGCAGTCGCACAGGAACTCGGGTCAGGGCGACGGCCTTCATGCTTCGAAGCTACCTGAACCGGCAGAAAAGGGTTATTCGCGGCCGGTGCAGCGCCGGGCCGGCGGCTCCTGGTGGCCGTATCGTCGGGGGCATGACCACACCGCGGGACCTGTTGATCCTCAGCCTGGACGTGCCGTCCGACCGCCCCGTCGAGCAGGGCGACCTGTCGCTCGCGCTGGCGGGCGCCGAACTGGTCGACCTCCTCGCCGCCGGCGCCGTCACCCTGGACGGCGACCGCATCGTGCCCGTCCCCCGGCAGGGCACGGGGGACGGCCTCCTGGACCAGGCCGGGGCGGCGCTCAGGGAGCAGCCGCCGTACGAGTCCGTCGAGGACTGGCTGTGGCGCCGGGGCGAGGGCCTGGCCGTGGCCTACGTCGACGCACTGGAGGCGGACGGGCACCTCACCGGGCGGCGGCACCGCTGGATGCCCGCCCGCGGCGGCCGGACGACGCCCGTCGACTCACCGGAGCGGCGCGAGGCGGCCGAGCGCTGGGCCTCCCACGATCCCGTCATCGCCGGGCTCGCGGCAGCCGTGGGCATCGAGGCCCGTCCCGGTGAGGAACTCGCGGCGCCGGACGATGACGCCCTGGTGACCGTGCTGGCCGCCGTCAACGGCGCGGTGACGGAACTGGAGGCCGTACGGCAGCGGAGGCGCATCGAGAACGTCGCCTTCGACAACATCTGGCGCGCCCCCTGACGACTGCCGGCCGGCGGGCTACCGGATCGGCCGGCCGATGCCCAGCGGATTCCCCTCGCTGTCCCGGAACCAGGCGCCGCGCTCCCCGCGTGCGCCCTTGCTCGGGTAGTTCCCCTCGATTTCGGCGATCCCGTCCGTGGTACGGAAGCCGGGCACGTCGGCCTCCTCGAGGACGACACCGCGCCGCCCGAGCTCGGCCACGGTCGCCTCGAGGCCGTCGGCCTCCCACGCCATCCGGGTGAACGTGCCCGGCGAGGCTCCGGTCGAGCGGAACACCACGAAGTGGGTTCCGCCGCACCGGTACAGCGGCCCGCCGGGCCGTTCCTCGGCGGGCCGCAGCCCGAGCTTGTCGGCGTAGAAGCGCCGCGCCCGGTCCAGGTCCCGGGCCGGCAGCCGGGTCGTCACGTGTCCCCGGGCCGGCGGGCCGCTGTCGTCCGTGTCCATCCCCCCGCTGTGCCGTGGCCGGTGGCCGAAGGGGTGGGCGGAGGCGTCCGTTCGACTACTGCGCCGGTTCCACGCCGGCGCGCAGCAGGCCGTAGGCGTACGCGTCCTCCAGGGCCTGCCAGGAGGCGGCGATCACGTTGTCGGCCACGCCCACCGTGGACCACTCGCCCTGGCCGTCCGAGGTGGAGATGAGGACGCGGGTGGTGGAGGAGGTGCCGTGCTTGCCCTCCAGGATGCGGACCTTGTAGTCGACCAGACCGATGCTGGCCAGCTCGGGGTAGATCTTCTCCAGGGCCACGCGCAGGGCGCGGTCGAGGGCGTTGACCGGGCCGTTGCCCTCGGCGGTGGCGACGATGCGCTCGCTCTTGGCCCACAGCTTGACGGTGGCCTCGTTCGCGTGGGTGCCGTCGGGGCGGTCCTCGACGATGGCCCGCCAGGACTCGACGTCGAAGTACTTCAGGGGCCTGCCCTCGGCCTCGGCGCGCAGCAGCAGTTCGAAGCTGGCGTCGGCCGCCTCGTAGGTGTAGCCCTTGAGTTCGCGCTCCTTGACCCGCTCGACGACGCGGCCGACGAGCTCGCGGTCGTCGCCGAGGTCGATGCCGAGTTCTCTGCCCTTGAGCTCGATGGACGCGCGGCCCGCCATGTCGGAGACCAGCATGCGCATGGTGTTGCCGACCTGCTCGGGGTCGATGTGCTGGTACAGGTCCGGGTCGACCTTGATCGCGGAGGCGTGCAGGCCGGCCTTGTGGGCGAAGGCGGAAACACCCACATAGGGCTGGTGGGTGGAGGGCGTGAGGTTGACGACCTCGGCGATGGCGTGCGAGATGCGGGTCATCTCGCGCAGCCGGCCCTCGGGCAGCACCCGCTTGCCGTACTTCAGTTCCAGGGCCGCCACGACCGGGAAGAGGTTGGCGTTGCCGACGCGCTCGCCGTAGCCGTTGGCGGTGCACTGCACGTGGGTGGCGCCCGCGTCGACGGCGGCGAGGGTGTTGGCGACCGCGCAGCCGGTGTCGTCCTGGGCGTGGATGCCGAGGCGGGCGCCGGTGTCCGCGAGGACGGTGGAGACGACCGCGTTGATCTGGGCGGGCAGCATGCCGCCGTTGGTGTCGCAGAGGATCACCACGTCCGCGCCGGCCTCGGCGGCGGCCCGTACGACGGCCTTGGCGTACTCGGGGTTGGCGCGGTAGCCGTCGAAGAAGTGCTCGCAGTCGACGAAGACGCGGCGGCCCTGGGAGCGCAGGTGGGAGACGGTGTCGCGGACCATCTCCAGGTTCTCCTCCAGGGTGGTGCGCAGGGCCAGTTCCACATGCCGGTCGTGCGACTTGGCGACCAGGGTGATCACCTCGGCGCCGGAGTCCAGGAGTGCCTTGACCTGGGGGTCGTCCGCCGCCTTGCCGCCGGCCCGGCGGGTCGCGCCGAAGGCCACGAGCCGGGCGTGCTTGAAGTCGATCTCCTCCCGGGCACGGGCGAAGAACTCGGTGTCCCGCGGATTGGCGCCGGGCCAGCCGCCCTCGATGAAGCCCACGCCGAAGTCGTCCAGGTGCCGAGCGATGGCCAGCTTGTCGGCGACCGTGAGGTTGATGCCCTCGCGCTGGGCGCCGTCGCGCAGGGTCGTGTCGAAGACGTGGAACGAATCGTCGAGCTGGCTGGTTGCGGTCATGGTCTCAAGGCTCCTGTTGCAATCTCGGTCTTACCGGAATGACCGGCTCCACCGTCCCCCCAATAGTCCCTTGCGCTGCGATTCCGGCTGAAGGTGGGCCAGGAAAACGAAAAACCTCTCGCGGGTGCGAGAGGTCTGCGCGCGGGTCGAGGACGACGGTGGCCGCCCGCACCTGGTCGTACGTGGCGGTCACTGCGGACCGGCGCGCCTGCTGCCAATAATCATGGCGAACGAGAGCACGGGGGAAGTGTGGCACAAGTCCGGCGTCCTACGCACAGCGTCTCAGGATGCGGTCGTCACGCTGGACGCCTCAGGTGGCGTACGACACGTCCGGGACACCGCGGGTGTCGTGCGTCACGCGTCCGCGCGCCCGGACCGGCCCAGGGACTCGTCGAGGAACTCCCGTACGTGACGGAGGATCTGCTCCCGGCCGGTGCCGCGCAGGCCGATCGCCACGTGGATGGAGAAGCCGTCGAGCAGGGCGCGCAGCCGGGTGGCGAAGCGGTCGGCGTCGACCGGGCGGAACTCGCCGCGTGAGACGCCCTCGGCGACCAGGGCGGCCAGGTCCCGGTGCCAGGCGCCCTCGATGGCGGCCTGCCGGTCGCGGGCGTCCTCGCCGGCGTTCAGCGAGCGGTTCCACACCTCCAGCCACAGTGTCCAGTGCGGGTCCCAGTGGCCGTCGGGGACGTACAGGTCGACGTAGGCGTCGAGCCGTTCGCGGGCCGGGGCGCCGCGGGTCAGCAGCCGCCCGCGTTCGGCCCCGAGCCGGCTCTCGCTCCACTCCAGCGTCTGCAGGAGGAGTTCGTCCTTGGAGCGGAAGTAGTA
This sequence comes from Streptomyces sp. JNUCC 63, assembly GCF_054366325.1. NCBI lineage: Bacteria > Bacillati > Actinomycetota > Actinomycetes > Kitasatosporales > Streptomycetaceae > Streptomyces > Streptomyces sp. JNUCC 63. The sequence continues at coordinate 2,362,766 of NZ_CM135963.1, forward strand.
CAGCAGATGGCCGCTGCTCATCCCGAGCTCACGCCCGAGCGCCGCCATGGTGAGCTTCTCCAGACCGCGCTCGGCGATCATCTCCATGGCGGCGGCGAGGACCTTCTCGCGCGGCGGCGCGTTCCTGCGCGCCCGTGCCGCACCGGCCATCCGCGACTCCTCGTGCGTGGTCAGACCTTCGGCTGCTGCTGGGTGACGCAGTGGATGCCACCGCCACCGGAGAAGATCGTACGGGCGTCCACCAGGGTCACCGTCCGGTCGGGGAAGAGGCGGCGGAAGATGCCGGCCGCGAGCTCGTCGCGGGGGTCGTCGAAGGCGCAGAGGACGACGCCGCCGTTGCAGAGGTAGTGGTTGATGTAGGAGTAGTCGGCCCAGCGGCCGTCGGCCTCCAGGGCGGTGGGGGCGGGGACCTCGATCACCTCCAGGCGGCGGCCCTGGGCGTCCGTCGCCGACTTCAGGATGCCGATGACCTCCTTGGTGACCTCGTGGTCGGGGTGGGCCGGGTCCGGCTGGTGGTGGGCGACGACGACGCCCGGGCGGGCGAAGGCGGCGACGATGTCGACGTGGCCGAGGGTGCCGTAGCCGTGCGGGGGGTAGTCGCCGGTGAGACCGCGCGGGAGCCAGATGGCCCTGCTGGTGCCGAGGTGGGCGTGGATCTCCGCCTCGACCTGCTCCTTCGTCCAGTGCGGGTTGCGTTCGGGGCCGAGCTGCACGGTCTCGGTCAGCAGGACCGTGCCCTCGCCGTCGACGTGGATGCCGCCGCCCTCGTTGACGAGCTTCGAGGCGTACGTCCTTGCCCCCACCAGGTCCGAGACGTACGCGGCGATCTTCGCGTCGTGCTCCCAGCGGGCCCAGTCCTGGGCGCCCCAGCCGTTGAACGTCCAGTCGACGGCGGCGAGTTCACCCTTGCCGTTGGTCAGGAAGGTGGGGCCGATGTCGCGCATCCAGGCGTCGTCGAGGTCGCGTTCGACGGTGTCGACGTCCTCGCCCAGCAAGGCGCGGGCCTCGGCCGACTGACCCGGTCCGCAGACCACCGTCACCGGTTCGAAGCGGCGGACGGCGCGGGCCACCGACGCCCAGGCGGCGCGGGAGGCGGCGAGGTCGTCGGGGGTGTCGAAGGTCGGGTTGGGGCCCGGCCACGCCATCCAGGTGCGCTCGTGCGGCGCCCACTCGGCGGGCATGCGGAAGCCGTCGGCGGCGGGGACGGTCATGTCGTGGGTCCTCACAGGAAGTACAGGCGGTTGAGGGAGACCGCGTCGGCGGGCTCGGAGCGGATCGGGTCGCCGTCGAGGGTGACCAGGCCGGTGCGCTGGTCGACGTCGACGGATCCGGTGCGGGAGTTCAGGCGCAGGTCGGCGGGGCCGATGCCGCGGGTGCCGCGTACGGCGACCCTGCGCCGCCGGGTGGGCATCCGGTCGTTGCCCTGGTCCACGGCGGCCTGGGCGACGAACGCCACCGAGATCTCGGCCGGGGTGGCGCCGTGCGCGCCGAACTGCGGGCCGAGGACGAGGGGTTCGCAGGTGTCGGTGGCCGCGTTGGGGTCGCCCACCACGCCGTACGCCGGGAAGCCCGCCTTGAGGACGAGCTGCGGCTTGGCACCGAAGAACTCGGGGCGCCACAGCACGATGTCGGCCAGCTTGCCGGTCTCGAGGGAGCCGACCTCGTGCGAAAGCCCGTGCGCGATGGCCGGGTTGATCGTCAGCTTGGCGATGTAGCGCAGCACGCGCGCGTTGTCGTCGTCCGGGCCGTCCCCGTCGGCCGGGCCCAGCTCCGCCTTCATCTTCCCGGCCATCGCGAAGGTGCGGCGCACGGTCTCGCCGGCCCGGCCCATGCCCTGTGCGTCGGAGGAGGTGATGCCGATGGCGCCCAGGTCGTGCAGCACGTCCTCGGCGCCCATGGTTCCGGCGCGGATGCGGTCGCGGGCCATGGCGGCGTCACCGGGCAGGTCGGTCTTCAGGTCGTGGACGGAGACGATCATGCCGTAGTGCTCGGCGACCGCGTCCCTGCCGAAGGGCAGGGTGGGGTTGGTGGAGGAGCCGATGACGTTCGGGACTCCGGCCATCTTCAGCACGTTGGGGACGTGTCCGCCGCCGCAGCCCTCGATGTGGAAGGCGTGGATCGTGCGCCCCTCCAGGACGCGCAGGGTGTCCTCGACCGACAGGCACTCGTTCAACCCGTCGCTGTGCAGGGCGACTTGGACGTCGTGCTCCTCGGCGACGCGCAGCGCGGTGTCCAGCGCCCGGGTATGGGCGCCCATGTCCTCGTGCACCTTGAAGCCGGACGCGCCGCCCTCGGCGAGGGCCTCGGTCAGGGGAGCTTGTGAGGACGACGAACCGCGCCCCAGGAAACCGATGTTGACCGGCCAGGCGTCGAACGCGCCGAACGCGTGCCGCAGCGCCCAGGGCGAGTTGACGCCCACGCCCCACACCGGCCCGAACTCCTGGCCGATGACGGTGGTCACGCCGGAGGCGAGCGAGGCCTCCATGATGCGCGGCGACAGCAGGTGCACATGGGTGTCGACGGCACCGGCGGTGGCGATCAGCCCCTCGCCGGACACGATGGACGTACCGGTGCCGACGACCACGTCGACGCCGTCGAGGGTGTCGGGGTTCCCGGCCCGCCCGATGGCGTGGATGCGGCCCTCGCGGATGCCGATGGACACCTTCCGGATCCCCTGCGCGGCGTCGATCACGACGACGTTGCTGATCACCACGTCACAGGTCTCGCGGACCGCGGCCGCCTTGAGGTGCAGGCCGTCGCGTGCGGTCTTGCCGAAGCCGGCGAGGAACTCGTCGCCGTACTTCTGCGCGTCGGACTCGACCCGCACCACCAGCCCGGAGTCGCCGAGGCGGATGCGGTCGCCGGCGCGGGGGCCGTGGGTGGCGGCGTATGCGTACGGATCGATGCTCATCGGTCTGCTCCCAGGTATCCGCAGGCGGCGGCCCTGCGCAGGGCCTCCTCCTTGGCGCCCGGCGTGTCCAGGGGCCCGTCGACCAGCCCGGCGAAGCCGATCGCGACGCGCTCGCCGCCGATCGGCACGAGGCCGACCTCGACGCTCTCCCCCGGCGCGAACCGCACGGACGACCCGGCGGGCACGGCGAGCCGCATGCCGTACGCCCGCGCGCGCGGGAAGTCGAGGCGCGGGTTGGCCTCGAAGAAGTGGAAGTGGGAGGTGACGGAGACGGGCACGGTCGCGGTGTTGGCGACCGTGATCCGCACGGCCGCTTCCGGCTCGGCGTGCCCGGGTCCGGGCAGCAGCGCGCCCGGACCCCGGTCGCCCAGGGAGCCGCCCGCGATGGGGTCGGAGACCACCGCGAGCCGTGAGCCGTCGTCGAACACGGCCTCGACGTGCACCTCGGTAACCACGTCCGCGACACCGGGCAGGACGTCGTCGGGGCCGAGCACCGCGCGGGCGCGCTCGATCGCCTCGGCGAGCCGGGCGCCGTCGCGGGCGGCCTCGCACACCGTGTCGGCGATCAGGGCGGTGGCCTCCGGCACGTTGAGCCGCAGCCCGCGGGCCCTGCGGGCACGGGCCAGCTCGGCAGCCGTGAACAGCAGCAGCCGGTCACGCTCGCTGGGCGTCAGTCTCACGCCGCGGCACCTCCTTGCCTTCCTCGTTTAGAACAGCACTCTAAGCATGAGGCTCATGTATGGGAAGGATTGGGTACCCTACGCCTACGTCACATTGAACGGCGTTCCAGCCTCCTCGATCGAGCGGTCGGCCGGAAGCGCGTCAGGGCCGCCGCGGACGAGAAGTCCGCGGCGGCCCTGACCGTCGAAGGGGAAGCTTCAGCCGAGCTTGTGCATCCAGCCGTGCTTGTCCTCGATGACGCCGCGCTGGATGTCCAGCAGGGCCTGGCGCAGCTTCAGGGTGACCTCGCCGGGCTCGCCTCCCGACTGCTGCCACTCGGCGCCCGCGCGCTTGACGGTGCCGACCGGGGTGATCACGGCGGCCGTGCCGCAGGCGAAGACCTCGGTCAGCGTGCCGCTCTCGGAGTCGCGCTGCCACTGGTCGATGGAGACGCGGGCCTCCTCGGCCTCGTAGCCGAGGTCGCGGGCGACCGTCAGCAGCGAGTCACGGGTGACGCCCTCCAGGATCGAGCCGCTGAGAGAGGGCGTGACGATCTTGTCGCCGTAGACGAAGTACAGGTTCATGCCGCCGAGTTCCTCGACCCACTTGTGCTCCACGGCGTCGAGGTAGCAGACCTGGTCGCAGCCCTTGGCGGCGGCCTCGGCCTGGGCGAGCAGGGAGGCCGCGTAGTTGCCGCCCGTCTTGGCGTCTCCCATGCCGCCGGGGACGGCGCGGACGCGGTCCTCGGAGGCCCAGATGGAGACCGGCTTCACACCGCCGGGGAAGTACGCGCCGGCCGGGGAGGCGATCACGAGGAACAGGTACTCGTTGGCGGGCTTGACGCCCAGCCCGACCTCGGTGGCGATCATGAACGGGCGCAGATAGAGGGACTCCTCGCCGCCGTGCGCGGGCACCCACGCCTTGTCCTGCTGGACCAGGACGTCACAGGCCTCGATGAACGTCTCCACGGGCAGCTCGGGCATGGCCAGCCGGCGGGAGGAGGCCTGGAAGCGCAGGGCGTTCTTCTCCGGGCGGAAGGTGGCGACCGAGCCGTCGGGCCGGCGGTAGGCCTTCAGGCCCTCGAAGATCTCCTGCGCGTAGTGCAGGACGGTGGTCGCCGGGTCGAGGGAGATCGGCGCGTACGGAACGAGCTGGCCGTCGTGCCAGCCCCGGCCCTCCGTCCACCTGATCGTCACCATGTGGTCGGTGAAGTGGCGGCCGAACCCGGGGTTGGCCAGGATCTTCTCGCGCTCCGCGTCGGAGAGCGGGTTGGCCGAGGGCTTGAGCTCGATCGTGGGCGTCGTCATGAGTGAGTGTCCTTCACCGGGTTGTAGTGACGGGCCGCGCTCACGCCCGTACGGCCGGTGGCCAGTGCTAGGACGTCCGAACATTTCCTCATACCGCGGCTCCGCGTTCGATTATCACGCGGCGCCGACGGCGGAAGAAAACGGGGTGAATGCGGCCCAGGGATTGATGGTGGCACCCGGCGGTGGACAGGGGGAAGCCGCCGGGCGCGGATGCGACCCGACGGCTTCGAGGATTTCGATCGGCGCTGGGGGCACCCCCTGCACGGAGTGCTTGGGAGAGGGTCAGCCCGCTACTCGTACGCGGAGCGCGTCGCCGATCTCGGAGGTGCTGCGCGCGGGCAGCGCGCCGCGCTCCGCGAGGTCGGCGGAGACCGCGTCCTCGATCCGGGTCGCCTCGGCCTCGTAGCCGAGGTGGCGCAGCAGCAGGGCGACGGACAGGACCGTGGCGGTGGGGTCGGCCTTGCCCTGGCCGGCGATGTCCGGGGCCGAGCCGTGGACGGGCTCGAACATGGACGGGAACTCGCCGGAGGGGTTGATGTTCCCGCTCGCGGCGACGCCGATGCCGCCGGAGACGGCCGCGGCGAGGTCGGTGATGATGTCGCCGAAGAGGTTGTCGGTGACGATGACGTCGAACCGCTCGGGCTGGGTCACCAGGTAGATCGTGGCGGCGTCGACGTGGATGTACTCGGTGGTGACCTCGGGGTATTCCTCGGCCACCTTGTTGAAGATGTTCGTCCACAGGTGACCCGCGAAGGTCAGCACGTTGTTCTTGTGGACCAGCGTGAGCTTCTTGCGCGGGCGGGCCTGGGCGCGGGCGAAGGCGTCGCGGACCACGCGCTCGACACCGTAGGCCGTGTTGACGGAGACCTCGGTGGCGACCTCGTGCTCGGTGCCCTTGCGGATGGTGCCGCCGTTGCCGGTGTAGGGGCCCTCGGTGCCCTCGCGGACGACGACGAAGTCGATCTGCGGGTCGCCGGCGAGCGGGGTGGCGACGCCGGGCAGGAGCTTGCTCGGGCGGAGGTTGACGTGGTGGTCGAAGGCGAAGCGGAGCTTGAGCAGGAAGCCGCGCTCCAGGACGCCGGAGGGCACCGACGGGTCGCCGATCGCGCCGAGCAGGATGGCGTCGTGCCGCTTGAGCTGCTCCAGGTCGGCGTCGGTGAGGGTCTCACCGGTGGCGTGGTAGCGCCGGGCGCCGAAGTCGTACTCCTTGGTCTCCAGCTTCACGTCCTGCGGGAGGACGGCGGTCAGGACCTTCAGGCCCTCGGCCACGACCTCCTGGCCGATGCCGTCACCGGGGATCACTGCGAGATTGATGCTGCGAGACATGTCGGCACCCTACTCCTCGTCCCATGAGATGACACGCCGCGTCCGCGATATGGACGCCCGGACGGAGGAGGGCGGAGGTGGGTGAGGTACGGCTCAGTGGCCGGTCTCGCCGCCGTTGTCGCGGCGGTCGAGGGCGCGCTGGAGGGCGGCGGCGGCGTTCTTGCGGTCGGACTCGCTCGCACGGGAGGTGTGGCGGACGCGGCGGCGGACGGCAGTTGCGGCCATGGGGCATCGACTCCTTCGGCACACGCGGAGTGCGGAAAGCGCAAGAGGGTGGAAGACGCCGGAAGGGGCGGGAAGCGGTGCCGCAGGGGTGTCCTGCACAGGGGCCCGGCTCACGACCGCCATTCGCTTGATCGAGCGAGACGTTCGGCTTCTACAAAGCTAAGTGAGGAGCGGGCGCCTGTCTCCACAATTACTCGGACTTCCTACTATCTGAGACGGTGGATTGGGTCACACTCTCCTGACCTGCGCTTTCTCCTCACCCGGCCAGGTCAGAGAACATCCCCGTCACGCCAGTCGAAGACCAGCTCGGCATCCGCCTCGACCGCGGGCCACACATACACGGCCCCCTCCTCCTCACGCAGCCGCACCACGCCGTCCGGACCCAGCGCACAGATCCGCCCGCCCCACACCCGCCAGCCGCGGGCCTCGTACAAACGGGCCCCGTCCTCGGTCGCGGACAGCGCCCCGAACGCGTACGCACGCGTGACGACCCCCTCCAGCACGGCCATCACCCGGCCACCGATCCCGGCCCGCCGCGCCTCCCGCCGTACCGCCACCCCCTCGACATACCCGACCCGCACCCACCGCCCCCGGTACCGCACCCGTCGCATCACCACGGCCCCGTGCCCGGCGAGCCCACGCCCGTCGGACACGAGCACATGGACACCCCCCAGGGTGTGGTCCCAGTCCTCGTCCCCGAGGCCCCCCTCGAAGGCGTCGTCCAACAGCCCGCGGACGGCACGGAGTTCGGCGGGGGTGAGGTCGGCGGTGTGGGCGGTGCGGACGGTGACGGCCATCGGACCAGTATTCCGGGCGGTCCCGGTATGACGCCGCCCCCGGCCCGGAGAAATGCGTTCGGGACGGAGGCGGAGTTCAGGGGTGCCGCGCAGGGGTCAGCCCATGTGCGGGTAGGTGTAGTCGGTCGACGGGACCAGGGTTTCCTTGATGGCCCGGGTCAGGGTCCAGCGCATCAGGTTCTGCGGGGCGCCGGCCTTGTCGTTGGTGCCGGAGGCGCGGCCGCCGCCGAAGGGCTGCTGGCCGACCACGGCGCCGGTCGACTTGTCGTTGATGTAGAAGTTGCCGGCCGCGTAGCGCAGCTTCTCCATCGTGTACGCCGCCGCCGCACGGTCGCCCGCGACGACCGAGCCGGTGAGGGCGTAGTCCGACACCGACTCCATCTGGGTCAGCATCTCGTCGTACTTGTCATCCTCGTAGACGTACACCGCGAGGATCGGGCCGAAGTACTCGGTGGTGAAGACCTCGTTCTCCGGGTCGGTGCACTCGATGACGGTCGGGCGGACGAAGTAGCCGACCGAGTCGTCGTAGGTGCCGCCCGCCACGATCGTGCAGGTCGGGTCCTCCTTGGCCCGGTCGATCGCGGCCTTGTTCTTCGCGAAGGAGCGCTCGTCGATGACCGCGCCGATGAAGTTCGACAGGTCGGTGACGTCACCCATCGTCAGGTAGTCGACCTCGGAGGCGAACTCCTCCTTGAAGCCGGAGTTCCAGATGGACGCCGGGATGTACGCCCGGGAGGTCGCCGAGCACTTCTGGCCCTGGTACTCGAAGGCACCGCGGGTCAGGGCGGTCTTCAGCACCGCGCGGTCGGCCGACGGGTGGGCCACCACGAAGTCCTTGCCGCCGGTCTCGCCGACCAGGCGCGGGTAGGAGCGGTACTTCTCGATGTTGTTGCCGACCGTCTTCCACAGGTACTGGAAGGTCTTGGTCGAACCGGTGAAGTGGATGCCGGCCAGGTCACGGTGGTTCAGGGCGACCTCGGAGACCTCGATGCCGTCACCGGTCAGGAGGTTGATGACGCCCTTGGGCAGACCCGCCTCCTCCAGCAGCTGCATGAGCAGTACGGCGGCGTGGGTCTGGGTCGGGGACGGCTTCCAGATCACCACGTTGCCCATGAGGGCCGGCGCGGTGGGCAGGTTGGCCGCGATCGCCGAGAAGTTGAACGGCGTGATCGCGTAGACGAAGCCCTCCAGCGGACGGTGGTCCAGACGGTTCCACACGCCCGGGGAGTTGGCCGGGGGCTGCTCGGCCAGGATCTGGCGGGCGTAGTGCACGTTGAAGCGCCAGAAGTCGACCAGCTCGCAGGGGCTGTCGATCTCCGCCTGCTGCGCGGTCTTGGACTGGCCGAGCATCGTGGAGGCGGCGATCGTCTCGCGCCACGGGCCGGACAGCAGTTCGGCGGCGCGCAGGATGATCGCGGCACGGTCGTCGAAGGACATCGCACGCCAGGCCGGAGCCGCGGCGAGGGCGGCGTCGACGGCGTCCTGGGCGTCCGCCTTCGTGGCGTTGCGGTAGGTGCCGAGGACGGCCTTGTGGTTGTGGGGCTGGACGACCTCGAAGGACTCGCCGCCGCCCATGCGCTTCTCACCGTTGATGGTGCAGGGCAGGTCGATCGGGTTCTCGGCCAGCTCCTTGAGCTTGACCTCCAGCCGGGCGCGCTCGGGAGAGCCGGGAGCGTAGCCGTGCACCGGCTCGTTGACGGGGGTGGGGACCTGGGTCACAGCGTCCATGTGATCCGAACTCCTTGACTTGAGCGGTGTGTTGAGCGTGTGGTGGGGGCTCAGCCCTTGCTGACCATCGAGCGGACGAAGAAGCGCAGGTTCGCCGGCTTCTCCGCCAGTCGGCGCATGAAGTAGCCGTACCAGTCGGTGCCGTAGGCGGTGTAGACGCGCATGCGGTGGCCCTCGGCGGCCAGCCGCAGGTGCTCGTCGCTGCGGATGCCGTACAGCATCTGGAACTCGTACTCGGCCGGCTTGCGCCGGGCCCTCCGGGCGAGTTCCTGGGCGATGCTGATGATCCGCGGATCGTGGGAGCCGATCATCGGGTACCCGTCGCCCTCCATCAGGATGCGCAGGACGCGGACGTACGCCTTGTCGATCTCGTGCTTGTTCTGGTGAGCGACCTCGGCGGGCTCCTTGTAGGCGCCCTTCACCAGGCGCACCCGGCTGCCGTTCGCGGCGAGGCGGCGGGCGTCGGCCTCGGTGCGGAAGAGGTAGGCCTGGATGACGCAGCCGGTCTGCGGGAAGTCCTTCCGCAGCTCCTCGTGGATGGCGAACATCGAGTCGAGGGTGGTGTGGTCCTCGGCGTCCAGCGTGACCGTCGTACCGATGGCGGCGGCGGCCTCGACGACCGGGCGGACGTTGGCGAGGGCCAGCTCGTGCCCGTTCTCCAGCGCCTGGCCGAACATCGACAGCTTCACGGACATCTCGACCTTCGGGCCGAGCCGCAGCTCCTTGATCCGGTCGATGAGCCCCAGGTACGCGTCGCGCGCGGCGGCGGCCTGCGCGGGGGTGGTGATGTCCTCGCCGACCACGTCCATGGTCAGCTCCAGGCCCCGGCCGGTCAGGTCCCCGATGATCGGGACGATGTCGTCCACGGTCTCACCGGGGATGAAGCGGTCGACGACCTGCTTGGTCACCGGGGCCGCCGAGATCAGGCGTCGCATCCGGTCGCTGCGCGACGCGGCAAGAATCACGGGACCCAGCACGGGGCACCTCCAAACAAGGTGAACAAGGCCGAAACCCGATGGTTCGGGGCGGCACGGAGAACCACCGTGAAAGTAAAGGATTCTTCAGGTCGTCGGCCATCGACAGCTGTCACGCATCCGTGCCCTGGATCTCAGACAGTTGTATGAAGGCCCTGGGGACATGCGGGAGAATGCCCGCGTGACGGCCGACAACAAGGGTGACTACCAGGAGCTGGTCGACGAGATCTCGGAGCTGCTCGGCGCGCCGGCCACGCTGGAGAACCGGAACTTCGAGCTGATCGCCTTCGGCGCCTACGACAGCGAGGGCGACCTGGACCCGTCGGCCCTGGACCCGGTGCGCACCCGCTCGATCCTCACCCGCCGCTCCACGGCGGCGGTCCGCCGCTGGTTCGAAAGCTTCGGCATCACCCGCGCGACCGGGCCGGTGCGGATCCCGCGGACTGTGGAGGCGGGCGTGTACCGGGGACGGATCTGCCTTCCGGTACGCCATCGGGGTGTCGTCCTCGGCTACGTCTGGCTCCTGGACTACGACCCGGGACCCACCGAACAGCAGCTGGCCGCCGCCATGCGGGTGACCGGACGGATCGGCGCCCTGCTCGCGGACGAGGCCCAGCACGGCGCGGACCTCACCCGGGAGCTGCGGGCGGCGCTGACCGCCGAGCGGGGGTGGCCGCGGGACATGGCGGTGGCGGAGCTGCGTACGGCCCTGGGGGTCCGCGCGGACGGTCCGCACACGGTGGTGTGTGTGGCCCCCTGGCCGTCGGCCGACCCGGACGACGCCCCGTCGGTGCGCGCCCTGCCGGGCGCCAGGGCGCTGTGCACGGTCCCCTGGGGAACCACCGACCAGAGCCTGGCGCTGCTGGTCCGGCTGCGCTCCACGGACACGCTGACACCGGCGGTGTCGGCGGCGGCGCGGCTGCTGGAGGGGGCCGGCGGGACAGGACCGGCCGACGGTACCGCTGCCGGTGGGGTCGCCGCCGGGGTCTCCGCCGCCCGGGTCGGGCTCGCCGAGCTCGGTACGGCCTGGGCGGAGGCGTCGGCGGCCGCGCGGGCCGCGCTGGCGGAGCCGCGGCTGGGTCCTGTGGCGCAGTGGGCGGCGATCGGGCCGTACCGGCTGCTCACCGGCCTGCCGCCGGAGGCCGCCCACGACCCCGCCCTGCACGACCTCCTCTCCCCCGCCCATCGGGAGCTGGCCCGCACCGCCGAGGTCTACCTCGACTGCGCGGGCCAGGCCGGCCGCACCGCCGCCGAGCTGGGCATCCACCGCCAGACCCTCTACTACCGCCTGTCGCGGGTGGAGCGGCTCACCGGCCTCGACCTGGACGACGGCGAGGACCGCCTGCTGCTGCACATGGCACTGAAGGCGGCGCGGCTCTAGGAACTGCGCCCGGTCCCCGCGATGACCCGGCGCAGTCCCTCCGTCAACTGGTCCGCGTCGGTCGCGGAGTCCGGGTCGAAGAGCCACTGCACCATGAGCCCGTTGAGAAGGGTCTGGTAGAAGCGGCCCTCCGTGTTGATGGTCTGCTTGTCGAGCTCGTTCTCCGGGATGCCGGTGAACAAGGACACCAGGCCCGAACGCCCCTCCCGCTGAGCCTCGCCCAGCAGCCGGCGCACCTGGGGAACCCGGTCCCCCTGGAGGACGAGCTCAAAGCTCAGCAGCCAGATCGCCCGCGACTCGGGGAGCGAGCGGATGACGTCCGCCCACACCTGCTGGAAGCGCTCCAGCGACCCGAGGGGCGCCGCCACCTCGCCACCCGTGGCACCCCAGCCGGGGCCCGTACCCGCCGCCACGTCTTCGATCAGCGAGACGTACGCCTGGACCAGCAGCGCGTCCTTCGATCCGTAGTGGTAGCCGATCGAGGCGAGGTTGGCCCCCGACTCCTTGACGATGTCGCGCGCGGTCGTGCGCACGAACCCTTTCTGCAACAGGCAGCGCTTGGCGCCCTCGAGGAGGTCCTCACGGTGTCCCATGCCGACCACCCTACCCGCGATCCATACAACCGTCCTAGACGAATGACTTATACAAGCGTTCTAGACAAGCGTTTAAGACGCTTGTACATTACCGGGCATGACGAACCCGACGAGCACCACCACGCCCCCCTCTGCCACCCCGCCGCGCGCGGGGCGCCGCGAATGGACCGCCCTCGGTGTGCTGATGCTGCCGTTGCTGCTGGTCTCGATGGACGTCTCGGTCCTGTACTTCGCCATCCCCGCGATCAGCACGGACCTGGAGCCGAGCGGCACGCAGCAGCTGTGGATCTTCGACATCTACGCGTTCGTCCTGGCCGGCCTGCTGATGACGATGGGCTCGCTCGGCGACCGCATCGGCCGCCGCAGGCTGCTGCTGATCGGGGCCGCCGCGTTCGGCGCCGCCTCCCTGGTGGCGGCGTACGCGAACAGCGCCGGGACGCTGATCGCCGCCCGCGCGGTCCTCGGTATCGGCGGCGCGACTCTGATGCCGTCGACGATGGCGCTGGTCCGCACGATGTTCACCGACCCCGCCCAGCGCGTGAAGGCGATCGGCATCTGGTCGGGCGTGATGGCCGGCGGGGTCGCGCTCGGCTCCGTGCTGAGCGGTGTTCTGGTCCAGTTCTTCTGGTGGGGCTCGGTGTTCCTGGTCAACCTGCCCGCGATGGCGCTGCTGCTGGTGCTCGGCCCGCTCCTGCTGCCCGAGTCGAAGAACCCCGAGCCCGGCCGCTTCGACCTCCTCAGCGTGCCGCTGTCGATGGCGGCGGTGCTCCCGGTGATCTACGGCCTGAAGGAGATCCCCTCCGAGGGCTGGCATCCGCTCTACGTCGTCTCGATCACCGTCGGCCTGCTCTTCGCCGCCCTCTTCGTCCACCGCCAGCGCACGGTGGTCTCGCCGATGATCTCGCCGACCCTGTTCCGCGGCCGGGGTTTCGCTCCCGCGGTGGTCCTGAACCTCGTGTCGTCGTTCGCGATGATGGGCTCGGCCTTCTTCACGACGCAGTACCTGCAGTCGGTGCTCGGCAAGAGCGCGATGGAGGCGGCCCTGTGGGGGCTGCTGCCGTCGGTGCCGATCGGGATGGCCGCGCCGATCGCGGCAGCGCTCGTCCAGAAGGGTGTCAACCGGGCGTACGTCGTCACCGCGGGCTTCGCGATCACCGCGGCGGGCTACGGGATGCTGGCCTTGGCCGACACGGACTCCCTCTGGCTGCTGCTGGTCGCGAGCGGCGTGCTCGCCTCCGGCGCCGTGATGGTGATGTCCCAGATGACCGACCTGGCGCTGGGCGCGGCCCCGGTGGAGAAGGCGGGCGCGGCCTCCTCACTGCTGGAGACCGGCTCGGAGTTCGGCGGCGCGCTGGGGATGGCGGTGCTCGGCTCGATCGGTACGGGGATCTACCGCCACGAGATCCCGTCCTCGGCCCCGGCCGCGGCCCACGAGACCCTGGGCGGCGCGCTGGCCGTCGCCGGGCAGCTCCCGGGGCGCGCGGGAGACGCCCTGGCGACCGCCGCCCGGGACGCCTTCACCAACGGAATGCACGGCGCGGCGCTCGCGGGGACGGCGGTACTGCTCCTCGCGGCGATCGGGTCGGCGGCCACGCTGCGACGGATCCACGTCAGGGCCTGAGAGCCACCCACAGCACAGGAAAACGCCGGACGAGCTCAAGCAGCCCGTCCGGCGTTTGAGGACGAGGCCGTTCAGGCCGAAGGGGGCCTGGGGGGCGCAGCCCCCGGACGGCACCCTCAGACCAGGTTCACCGAACGGGCGGACGTCGCCCCGATCTCCTCGGCAACCTCCGCGAGCACCCCGGAGGGCACCGTGTCGTCGACGGTCAGCACCGCCAGCGCCTCGCCGCCCGCCGTCGCGCGCGCGACCTGCATACCGGCGATGTTGATGCCGGCCTCGCCGATGATCCGGCCGACCGTGCCGACGACGCCGGGACGGTCCTCGTAGCGCAGGACGACCATGTGGTCGGCGAGCGCGAGGTCGACGTCGTAGTCACCGACCGCGACGATCTTCTGCAGGTGCTTCGGCCCGGCCAGCGTGCCGGAGACGGACACCTCCTCGCCGTCGGCGAGCGTGCCGCGCACGGTGACGACGTTGCGGTGGTCGGTCGACTCCGAGCTGGTGGTCAGACGTACCTCCACGCCGCGCTCCTGGGCGAACAGGGGCGCGTTGACGTAGGACACCGTCTCGTCGACGACGTCCTCGAAGACGCCCTTGAGCGCGGAGAGTTCGAGCACCTTCACGTCGTGCTGGGTGATCTCGCCGTAGACCTCGACGTCGAGGCGGGCGGCGACCTCGCCCGCGAGCGCGGTGAAGATGCGGCCGAGCTTCTCGGCGAGCGGCAGACCCGGCTTGACGTCCTGGGCGATGACGCCGCCCTGGACGTTGACCGCGTCCGGCACCAGCTCACCGGCGAGGGCGAGGCGGACGGACTTGGCGACGGCGATGCCGGCCTTCTCCTGGGCCTCGTCCGTCGACGCGCCGAGGTGCGGGGTGCAGACGACCTGGTCGAACTCGAACAGCGGGGAGTCCGTGCACGGCTCCTTGGCGTACACGTCCAGGCCGGCGCCCGCGACGCGGCCCTCCTTGAGCGCCGAGTACAGCGCCTCCTCGTCGACGATGCCCCCGCGCGCGGCGTTGATGACGCGCACGCTCGGCTTGACCTTGCGCAGCGCCTCCTCGCCGATCAGGCCGATCGTCTCGGAGGTCTTGGGCAGGTGGACGGTGATGAAGTCGGAGACCTCGAGCAGCTCGTCCAGGGTCAGCACCTTGACGCCCATCTGCGCGGCCCGCGCGGGCTGCACGTAGGGGTCGTAGGCGACGACCCTCATGCCGAAGGCGGACATGCGCTGGGCGACCAGGGCGCCGATGCGGCCGAGGCCGACGACGCCGAGGGTCTTCTCGGCGAGCTCGACGCCGGTGTACTTGCTGCGCTTCCACTCGCCGTTCTTCAGCGCGGCGTTGGCCTGCGGGATGTTGCGGGCGGTGGCGACGATCAGACCGCAGGCCAGCTCGGCGGCGGTCACGATGTTGGAGGTCGGGGCGTTGACGACCATCACGCCGGCCTTGGTGGCGGCGGGGACGTCGACGTTGTCCAGGCCGACGCCGGCGCGGGCGACGACCTTGAGCTTGTTCGCCGCGGCGATGGCCTCCGCGTCCACCTTGGTGGCCGAGCGGATCAGGATCGCGTCCACGTCGGCGATGGCCGGCAGCAGTTCGGCCCGGTCCGCGCCGTTGCAGTGCCGGATCTCGAAGTCCGGGCCGAGCGCGTCGACGGTGGCGGGCGACAGCTCTTCAGCGATGAGTACGACGGGTTTCGAGCTCACGTGAGTCCTCACAAGTCCAAAGCATGCGGACGGCCGTCCCGACGGCCGCGGGCGGAGGAGGGAGCGGCGCCGGGGACGTGTCCGTGACTTCCTCGGTGTCGCTTGGCCGCGTGGAAGACGCACGACGCTGTGGGCCTGACGCGTTGTTGTGCAGCAGTGTAGTGGCGCCGCGTGCGTCGTATTACGCCGCTGCGGAAGGATCACCCGTCCGTGGCTGGACGGGGTGGACAACGTCGCGCGTCCACCGGGGACTCCGACGTTACTCCGGGTTCGCCGAAGGGGCCGGAGCTGTGCCGCTCCGGCCCCTCGGGTGAGGCCTACGCCTCCTCGTTCACCCAGCTCATGAGCTTGCGCAGCTCCTTGCCGGTGGTCTCCAGCAGGTGCTCGGAGTCCTGCTTCTTGTACTCGTTGTACTTCTTCAGACCGCCGTGGTACTCGTCCATCCAGGTGCGGGCGAAGGAGCCGTCCTGGATCTCGGCGAGGACCTTCTTCATCTCGGCCTTGGTGGTGTCGGTGATGATGCGCGGGCCGGTGACGTAGTCGCCCCACTCGGCGGTCTCGGAGATCGACCAGCGCATCTTCTCCAGGCCGCCCTCGTACATGAGGTCGACGATCAGCTTCAGCTCGTGCAGGCACTCGAAGTAGGCGATCTCCGGCTGGTAGCCCGCCTCGACCAGGGTCTCGAAGCCGGCCTTCACCAGCGCCGCGGTGCCACCGCACAGGACGGCCTGCTCACCGAACAGGTCGGTCTCGGTCTCCTCGGTGAAGGTGGTCTTGATGACGCCGGCGCGGGTGCCGCCGATGCCCTTGGCGTACGACAGGGCCAGCGCGAAGGCGTTGCCGGAGGCGTCCTGTTCGACGGCCACGATGCAGGGGACGCCGCGGCCCTCCTCGTACTGGCGGCGCACCAGGTGGCCCGGGCCCTTCGGGGCGACCATGCAGACGTCCACGCCGGCCGGGGGCTTGATGAAGCCGAAGCGGATGTTGAAGCCGTGGCCGAAGAACAGCGCGTCGCCGTCCTTCAGGTTCGGGGCGATGGACTCCTCGTAGACCTGGGACTGGATCGGGTCCGGGACCAGGATCATGATGACGTCGGCCTCGGCGGCGGCCTCGGCCGGGGTGACCACGCGCAGGCCCTGCTCCTCGGCCTTGGCCTTGGACTTGGAGCCCTCGTGCAGACCGACCCGCACGTCGACACCGGAGTCGCGCAGCGACAGGGCGTGGGCGTGGCCCTGGCTGCCGTAGCCGATGACCGCGACCTTGCGGCCCTGGATGATGGACAGGTCGGCGTCAGCGTCGTAGAACAGCTCGGCCACTTTGGGTTCTCTCCTTGGTGTGCAGGTTGTGCGTCCCACCGTATGACGGTGAGGGGACGGGAAGTCTCGGAGTCTCGGTATCCGGGCGGCCGGTGTCACCCGGCCGCCCGCACACCGGGTTATGCCGAACGGTCCAGGGCGCGCAGCGACCGGTCGGTGATCGAACGGGCGCCGCGTCCGATCGCGATCGTGCCGGACTGGACCAGTTCCTTGATGCCGAACGGCTCCAGCATCTTGAGCATGGCGGCCAGCTTGTCGCTGGCCCCGGTGGCCTCGATCGTGACGGCCTCCGGGGAGACGTCGACGGTCTTGGCGCGGAACAGCTGCACGATCTCGACGATCTGGGAGCGCGTCTCGTTGTCGGCGCGCACCTTCACCAGGACGAGTTCGCGCTGCACGGCCTGCGAGGGCTCCAGCTCGACGATCTTGAACACGTTGACGAGCTTGTTGAGCTGCTTGGTCACCTGCTCCAGCGGGAAGTCCTCGACGCTGACCACGATGGTGATGCGGGAGATGTCGGGGTGCTCGGTGACGCCGACCGCGAGGGAGTCGATGTTGAACCCGCGGCGGGAGAACAGCGCGGCGATCCGGGCGAGGATGCCGGGCGTGTTCTCGACGAGGACCGAGAGGGTGTGCTTGGACATGGTTCTCACTCAGCTCTCTGTCAGTCGTCTTCGTTGTCGCCGAAGTCGGGGCGGACGTCCCGGGCGGCCATGATCTCGTCGTTGGAGGTGCCGGCGGCGACCATCGGCCACACCATCGCGTCCTCGTGGACGATGAAGTCGACGACGACCGGACGGTCGTTGACGGAGTTGGCCTCCGCGATGACCTTGTCGAGGTCGTCGGGGGACTCGCAGCGGAGGGCGTAGCAGCCCATCGCCTCCGACAGCTTCACGAAGTCCGGGACGCGGGTGCCCCTGGCCTGAGGGTTGACGTCGTCCGGGCCGGAGTGCAGCACCGTGTTGGAGTACCGCTGGTTGTAGAACAGGGTCTGCCACTGGCGGACCATCCCGAGGGCGCCGTTGTTGATGATGGCGACCTTGATCGGGATGTTGTTCAGGGCGCAGGTGGTGAGCTCCTGGTTCGTCATCTGGAAGCAGCCGTCGCCGTCGATCGCCCAGACGGTCCTGCCGGGCTGTCCGGCCTTGGCGCCCATGGCGGCCGGGACGGCGTAGCCCATGGTTCCGGCGCCGCCGGAGTTCAGCCAGGTGGCGGGCCTGTCGTACTGGATGAAGTGCGCGGCCCACATCTGGTGCTGGCCGACACCGGCGGCGAAGATCGTGCCCTCGGGGGCGAGCTGTCCGATGCGCTCGATGACCTGCTGCGGGGACAGCGAGCCGTCCTCGGGCTGGTCGTAGCCGAGCGGGTAGGTCTCGCGCCAGCGGTTGAGGTCGTTCCACCAGGCGGTGTAGTCGCCTCGGTGGCCCTCGGCGTGCTCCTTCTGCACGGCCTGGACCAGGTCGGCGATGACCTCGCGGGCGTCCCCGACGATCGGCACGTCGGCGGCGCGGTTCTTGCCGATCTCGGCCGGGTCGATGTCGGCGTGGACGATCTTGGCGTACGGGGCGAAGCTGTCCAGCTTGCCGGTGACGCGGTCGTCGAAGCGGGCTCCGAGGGCGACGATCAGGTCGGCCTTCTGCAGCGCGGTGACGGCGGTGACCGCACCGTGCATGCCCGGCATTCCCACGTGCAGCGGGTGGCTGTCGGGGAATGCGCCGAGCGCCATCAGGGTGGTGGTGACGGGCGCTCCGGTGAGTTCCGCGAGGACCTTCAGTTCGGCGGTGGCGCCGGCCTTGATGACACCGCCGCCGACGTAGAGCACGGGCCGCCTCGCGGAGGTGATGAGCCTGGCCGCCTCGCGGATCTGCTTGGCGTGCGGCTTGGTGACGGGCCGGTAGCCGGGCAGGTCCATGACCGGAGGCCAGGAGAAGGTGGTCTTCGCCTGGAGGGCGTCCTTGGCGATGTCGACGAGGACCGGGCCGGGGCGGCCGGTGGAGGCGATGTGGAACGCCTGCGCGATCACCCGGGGGATGTCCTCGGCCTTGGTGACCAGGAAGTTGTGCTTGGTGATCGGCATGGTGATGCCGACGATGTCCGCCTCCTGGAAGGCGTCCGTGCCGATCGACGAGGACGCGACCTGGCCGGTGATCGCGACCAGCGGGACGGAGTCCATGTGGGCGTCGGCGATCGGGGTGACCAGGTTGGTGGCACCGGGGCCGGAGGTGGCCATGCAGACGCCGACCTTGCCGGTGGCCTGCGCGTAGCCGGTGGCCGCGTGACCGGCGCCCTGCTCGTGCCGGACCAGGACGTGGCGCACCCGGCCGGAGTCCATCAGCGGATCGTAGGCGGGAAGGATCGCACCGCCGGGAATGCCGAATACGGTGTCGGCGCCGACCTCCTCGAGAGAGCGGATGAGGGACTGCGCACCCGTGACGTGCTCGGGCGCGGACTGGTGTCCTCCGGATCGGGGCCGCGGATGCGGGTGAGGGGCCCCGGTGGCCTGCTCGGTCATCGGCATTCTCTTCTCGATGCTGAGGGTTTTTGCGAGGTTTGAGAGAGTTGCGGCGCTGCACGATCGGTGCTCGTGCAACAAAAAACCCCTCGTGCCACAAGGCAAGCGAGGGGAGCGCGTCGGTGAAGGTCGCTGGGTGTCCGGATCGTCGTCCGGTGGGTCCCAGCTCAGCCGACGCGCTGTCCAAGTACGAGGATTCGGGTGCGCATGGCACTGACCCTCCCTCCGGCACGCACCCGATGTCAAGCGGGTGGGACGCGCGTCTCATTATGTGGGCTCAGGGCGGTCGCGTTGTGCGAACCCAGGACGGCCGTGCCGCCGAGAACGGCCGGCACCCCGCCGGCGCGCACCCCCGCGCCTCCCCCGGCGAACGCCGGTTCGGCCGGACCGTGCGGCACCGGACAGTGGCCGCGGGTGAGCGCCCGGCGCAGCCGGTACTCGTCCAGCGGCCCCGAGAGGGCCATGCCCTGCCCGTGCGTACAGCCCATCGCGCGCAGAGCCACGACCTGCTCGGGCAGGTCCACGCCGTCGGCCACCGACTGCAGCCCGAGGTCGGCGGCGATGCGCAGCAGCCCACTTGTGATCTTGTGCAGCCGGGCGGACTCGACGACGCCCTCGACCAGGCCGCGGTCGAGCCTGAGCACGTCGGCGGGGAGCCTTCTGAGGGCCGTGACGGCCCCGTGGCCGCTGCCGAAGCCGTCCAGCGCGATCCGCACACCGAGCCGCCGGAGGGCGGCCAGGCGCCGCTCCAGCTCGTCCAGCGGCGCTCGCGGGTCGGTGTCGGACAGCTCGATCATCAGCGCCCCGGACGGCAGCCCGTGCCGGGTCAGCAGGGCCTCCACGGAGCCGGGCGGCAGCGAACGGTCCACCAGGCGGCGGGCGCCCATCCGGACCACCACGGGCACGGTCGGTCCCGTCGCGGCGCGCTCGGCGGCCTGCTCGACCGCCTCCTCCAGCATCCAGCGGCCCAGCTCGGCGGTCCTGTCGCTGTCCTCGGCCACCCGCAGGAACTCCGCGGGCGTGAACAGCACCCCCTGGGAGGAACGCCAGCGCGCCTGGGCGGCGACCGAGGTGATCCGGCCGTCCTCCAGGCGGACCACCGGCTGGTGCAGCAGGGTGAACTCGCCGTCGTGCAGCGCGGACCTGAGCCGGGTGGCCAGCTCCGCCTTGCGGACGACGTCCTGCTGCATCTGCGGCTTGTACAGCTCGACCCGGCCCTTGCCGGCCGCCTTGGCCCGGTACATGGCGAGATCGGCGTTGCGCAGCAACTCCCCCGCGCCCAGGCCCGGTTCGGCGAAGGCCACGCCGATGGACGCGGCGACACGGGCGTCGTTGCCGTCGATGAGGTACGGCTGCGACAGCGTCACCCTGAGGCGGTCGGCGAGCTCCAGGATGTGCCCTTCACGGGCGGTGCGGTCGCGGGTGCCGTCCCCGACGATGAGGGCCGCGAACTCGTCGCCGCCGAGCCGGGAGGCGGTGTCGCCGTGCCGGACCGCCTCCTGAAGTCTGCGGGCGGCCTGGACGAGCAGCTCGTCCCCGGCCTGGTGCCCGATCGTGTCGTTGACGGCCTTGAAGCCGTCGAGGTCGATGAAGAGCACGGCCGTGCCGCGGTCGGTCGAGCGGCGGCCGGACAGGGCCTGCTGCACGCGCCTGGTGAACAGCGCGCGGTTGGGCAGGTCGGTGAGCGGGTCGTGCTCGGCGTTGTGCTGGAGCTGCGCCTGCAGGCGCACCCTCTCGGTCACGTCCCGGCTGTTGAGGATGAGGCCGCCGTGGTGGCGGTTGATGGTCGACTCCACGTTGAGCCAGCCGCCGTCGCCGGACCGGAAGCGGCACTCGATGCGCGTGGTGGGCTCCTGCAGGGGGCTCGCGACCAGGAAGCGGCGCACCTCGTGCACCACGCAGCCCAGGTCCTCCGGGTGGATGAGATTGGCCAGCTCGGTGCCGACCAGTTCCTCCGCGGGCCGCCCGTACACCCCGGCGGCGGCCGGGGAGACGTACCGCAGGATGCCGTTGGGCGCGGCGATCATGATGACGTCGCTGGAGCCCTGCACCAGGGAGCGGAAGTGGTTCTCCTGCTGGGCCAGTTCCTGGGTGAGGGCGATGTTGTCACGCAGCACGATGCCCTGGCGCACGACGAGGGCCAGCACGACGGCGCCCGCGGTGATCAGCACCACGCGGTCGACGCTGTGGCCGTTGAGCACGTTGCAGAGGACCCCCAGTGTGCACACGGCGGCGGCGAGGTACGGGGTGAGGGCCGCGATGGGCCGGCTGGTCGGATACCGGTCGTGGTCACCGCCCGGCGCGAGCGGAGGGCGGTGGGCGGCGCGCGCGGTCGGCGGCCGGCCGGGCACGTGCTCGTGCACCACGCGGCTGTGCCCGTCGGCGCGCCCGTGCGTGTCGACCACGCGCGTGTGGTCGTCGACGGCGTACTGGTCCGTGTCGCGCGGGTCCGCGTGATGCCGGTCCACATCGTCGTGCCGGTCCACATCGTCGTGCCGGTGCGCCTCGTCGTGCCGGTGCGCCTCGTGCCGCTCGGCGGTCGCGTGTCCGGAGCGGGGCGCGGCCCAGGGGGCGTACGCCAGGAGCAGTGAGCCGGCGAACCAGCCGGCGTCGAGCATCTGCCCGGAGCGGTAGCTGTGGTGCAGCAGCGGCGAGGTGAACAGGGCGTCGCACAGCACGGTCAGCGCGAGCGCGCCGATCGCCGTGTTGACGGCGGTGCGGTTGACCGCGGAGCGCCGGAAGTGCAGCGCGAGCACCATGCTGACCAGGGCGATGTCCAGCAGCGGGTACGCCAGCGAGAGCGCGGTGTGCGCGACGCTCGGACCGTCGAACCTGGCCGCCTGAGCCAGCGCGATGCTCCATGACAGCGTGAGCAGCGAGCCCCCGATCAGCCAGGCGTCCAGCGCCAGGCACACCCATCCGGTCTTCGTCGCCGGCC
The DNA here is from genome assembly GCF_054366325.1 of Streptomyces sp. JNUCC 63. Lineage (NCBI taxonomy): Bacteria > Bacillati > Actinomycetota > Actinomycetes > Kitasatosporales > Streptomycetaceae > Streptomyces > Streptomyces sp. JNUCC 63. The sequence goes on from NZ_CM135963.1 coordinate 2,384,761, forward strand.
GTTTGGCGAGCACCAGCAGGCCGACGATCGCGGGTGGCGCGAAGCACAGGAAGAACAGGTCGGCGTAGCTGGGGCTGGGCACGGGCCGGTCGAGGACGACCTCGTACCATCCCCAGACCGCGTTGCCCAGGGCCGCCATCGCCGAGGAGAGGGCGAACAGCAGCCAGGCGCTTCGAAACCGGACACGGTGGCTGCGCGCGTACAGGGCGCAGGAGACGGCGGCCGTGCCGGCCGCGGCGCTCAGCCCGAAGTCGCCCATGACCAGTGCGGCCTCGCTCGAACCCCAGCCGCACGCGGAGCCGACGGCATATCCCGCGCACACCAGCGCCAGCAGGAGTTGCGGAGCCGGTCCTGTACGGCCGGCGGCCGACGGCCGGGGCAGCGGCGTCCCCGGCGAAGACGGAGTCCGCAGTGCGCCGTTGAGCGCGGTCAGGGCGGGCGGCGGCGGGCTCACCGGGGGCTCCTGGTCCGCGCTGCCGGGTCCCGGGGATCCCGGTGCGCCGGGTGCGCGTGCCTCCGGCGGCCGCCGGGCCTGCGGTGGTGGTGATGGCTGCTGTGACGGCCGCGTCTGTGCGCGGCCGTGCGCCAGGGCCTTTGGCGGCGGCCCCGCCGCGTCGGATCGTTCGTCCATAGGCCGTGCATCGCCCGTCGCCCCCCTCGCAGTCTGAGATGTCCGTCCCCGGCGCCGAACGGTGCGCGGCGCAGCCCCTGTCGGGACGATACACCAGTATCGTCACTCAGGGACATAGCATCTCTACGCTCCGTGACGACCAGCGGAGATGCGGGTACGTACCGCGTCCAAGGGGTTGCGGACAGTACCCGAAGCGGACTACGCGCTTGCCGCGCCCGTCGTCAGAACCACGTTGGCGAGCGGCTCCTGGTTCACGAAACGGCGCAACTGGTCCGTCAGAAGCCGTTTGGCGCGCGGCAGGAAAGCGGACGTGGGGCCGCCGACGTGGGGGCTGATCAGCACACCTGGTGCGTGCCACAGAGGGTGCTCCGGGGGCAGCGGCTCGGGGTCGGTGACGTCGAGGGCGGCGGTGAGACGGCCGCTGTCCAGCTCGGTGAGCAGCGCTTTGGTGTCGACGACAGGTCCGCGCGCGACGTTCACCAGCAGTGCGCCGTCCTTCATCCGGGCGAGGAAGTCGGCGTTCACCAGCCCGCGCGTGGACTCCGTCAAGGGCGTGGACAGGACGACGACGTCGGCTTCCGGGAGCAGGGGGGGCAGATCGGTGAGCGGATGCACCGGACCGCGCGCCGTGGTGCGCTTGGAGCGCGCCACGCGCGCCACCCGCGCGAGTTCGAAGGGCGCGAGCCTGTCCTCGATGGCGGCGCCGATGGAGCCGTAGCCGACGATGAGCACGTTCTTGTCGGCGAGGGCGGGGTGGAAACCTCCCTGCCACTCGCCCCGGTCCTGGGCCCGCACGAAGCCGGGGATGCCGCGCAGCGAGGCCAGGATGAGCGCCAGGGTGAGCTCGGCCGTGCTCGCCTCGTGCACTCCGCGCGCGTTGCACAGCCGCACGCCGGGGGGCAGGTGCCGCAGGCCCGGCTCCACGTGGTCGGTGCCGGCGGACAGCGTCTGCACGACCCGCAGGGAGCTCATGTGCGGCATCGGGCGTACGCCGATGCCGCTGGGCTTCATGTACGGCACGACGTAGAAGGCGCAGTCGGCGGGGTCCGCGGGGAACTCCTCGGCGCCGTCCCAGAAGCGGTAGGCGGGCCCCTGCGGAAGCCCCTCGATCTCGTCCGGCGGGATGGGCAGCCATACGTCAGCGGTCATGGTCAGGAGGCTATGCCAGGGGCGTCGGGAGGCAGAGGTTAGGTTGGTGGAGCCCGAGAGAGGGAGGGTTACGGCCAAGTGGAGCGCAGGACGATCGGCGCGGCGGCACTCACGGTGGGGGCCGTAGGACTGGGGTGCATGCCGATGAGCTGGGCGTACAGCGCGTCGCGGCAGCGGGGGGAGGAGTCGCTCAGGACCGTGCACCGGGCGCTGGATCTGGGCTCGACGCTCCTGGACACGGCCGACATGTACGGCCCGTTCACCAACGAGCTGCTGGTGGGTCGGGTGTTGAAGCAGCGGCGGTCCGACGCCTTCGTCTCGACGAAGGTCGGTCTGCTGGTGGGTGAGCAGCACATCGTGGCCAACGGGCGTCCCGGCTATGTGAAGCGGGCCTGCGACGCCTCGCTCCGGCGGCTGCAGACGGACGTGATCGACCTCTACCAGCTGCACCGCGCCGATCCCGAGGTCCCGGTCGAGGAGACCTGGGGGGCGATGGCGGAGCTGGTGCGGGCCGGGAAGGTGCGGGCGCTGGGGTTGTGCGCGGTGGGTGCGCGCGGCGGGCGCAGGTCCGGGGCGCGGCTGCACGACGGAACGATCCGCCAGTTGGAACGGGTGCAGCAGGTCTTCCCGGTGAGCGCGGTGCAGGCCGAGCTGTCGGTGTGGTCGCCGGAGGCCCTGGAGTCGCTGCTGCCGTGGTGCGAGGCGCGCGGGGTCGGCCTCCTGGCCGCGATGCCCCTCGGCAACGGTTTCCTGACCGGCACGCTCACCCCCGGCGAGGGCTTCGAACCGGACGACGTACGCGCCCGTCACCCCCGGTTCACCGCTGAGATGATGGCCGCCAACCAGCCGATCGTGGCCGGTCTGCGACGAACGGCCGAGCGCCACGGCGAGGACGTCACCCCCGCCCAGGTGGCCCTGGCGTGGGTACTGGCCCAGGGGCGCCACGTGATCCCGGTACCGGGCACCAAGCGGGAACGCTGGGTGACGGAGAACGCGGGCGCGGCGGCGCTGCGTCTGACGCCGCAGGACCTGACGGAGCTGGGCCGGCTGCCGGCGGCACGGGGCTCGTGGGACTGAGGGCACGCGGCGGCAGGCGCGGGCGTCGGGTTCGGCGGGCGGCCGGCCGACGGGGGCCGGGTCGGCAGGCATAGGGGCGACGGGCATTGGGCCGGCAGGCACCGGATCAGCGGGCACCGGATCAGCGGGCACCGGGCCGACGGACGCCGGGCTGGCAGCCATCCGGCTCGACAGGCGCCAGGCCAGCAGGCATCGGGCTCAGGGGGCTCAGGGGGCTCCGGGTCGACGGGTATCGGCTCGGCGGACGCCAGGCCGACGGGGACTGGGCCGACGGGCTCCGGCCGACGGGAACTGGGCCGACGAGCTCCGGGCCGACGGGCATCTGCTCGGCGGGCGGCCAGGCCGATGGGCTCCGGGGCGGCGGACACCAGGCCGACAAACGCCGGGGCGGCAGGTATCGGGCCGACGGGCATGGGGCCAGCAGGCATCGGGGCAGCAGGCGTCAGGGGGCAGCAGGCGTCAGGGGCGGTGGGCGTCAGGGGGCAGCAGGCGTCAGGGGCGGTGGGCGTTGGTTTTGGGTGATCGGGAACCTGGGAGGCGCGGGCGGTGTATGACAGGTAGGACCCGCCGCGTCGAAGGGACGAAGATCGTGCAACGTCGAGTGGTGACGGGCGTACTGGCCGCCGCCCTGCTGTTGACGGCCGGGTGCTCCTCCGGGGGCTCGTCGGCCGGTGGGGGCGCCGCGGCGCCCAGTCGTACGACGGCGGCGTCCTCGCCCTCCGGGCAGGCGCCCGGGGAGAGCGCGCCGCCGGCCAAGGGCTCGGTGAAGGTGCTGCGCACGGTCGCGGAGGGGCTGGACTCGCCGTGGGGACTGGCCCCGATCCCCGGCGGCGGTCTGCTCGTCTCCTCGCGTGACAAGGCGACGATCACGCGCGTGGACGAGAAGACGGGGAAGAAGACCGAGCTGGGCACGGTGCCCGGGGTGTCGCCGGAGGGCGAGGGCGGCCTGCTGGGCATCGCGCTCTCCCCCGACTTCGCCTCCGACCACATGATCTACGCCTACTTCACCTCGGCCTCGGACAACCGCATCGTCCGGATGCTGTACGACGACAGGAAGCCGGTCGGACAGCAACTGGGCGCCCCCGACACGATCTTCAAGGGAATCCCCAAGGGGTTCATCCACAACGGCGGCCGGATCGCCTTCGGCCCCGACCGGATGCTGTACGCGGGCACGGGTGAGACCGGTGACCGGGGTCTGGCCCAGGACCGGAAGTCCCTGGGCGGCAAGATCCTGCGGCTGACCCCGGAGGGCGAGCCGGCCCCGGGCAACCCGTTCCCCGACTCCCCGGTGTACTCCTACGGCCACCGCAATGTGCAGGGCCTGGCCTGGGACGACAAGCAGCGCTTGTTCGCCTCGGAGTTCGGCCAGAACACCTGGGACGAGCTGAACGCGATCAAACCGGGCGACAACTACGGCTGGCCGGACGCGGAGGGCAAGTCCGACGACCCGAAGTTCCACAACCCCATCGCCGAGTGGCATACGAACGTCGCCTCCCCCAGCGGCATCGCCTACGCCGAGGGCTCCATCTGGATGGCCGGCCTGAGGGGCCAGCGACTGTGGCGCATCCCGCTGAAGGGCACGGAGGCCTCCGCGGCCCCCCAGGCGTTCCTGACCGGCGAGTTCGGCCGCCTGCGCACGGTGGCCTCGGCGGGCGGCGACAAACTCTGGCTGATCACCAGCAACACGGACGGCCGCGGCACCCCGAAGAAGGGCGACGACCGAATCCTGGAACTGGAGGTGAAGTAGACCCCACCCCTCACCCCTCGCCGGCCCCGCCCTCCTCCGAGGAAGTCTCGGGCGGCCGTACGACCACCTTCCCGGACGCGAGATCGATCGGACCCCGCCCGGGATCGTTGTCCCCCACGTCCTCCCGCGTCAGCTCCAGCCGCTTCTCCTCGTCCCGGGTGTGCTTGCGTCCGGGCGCGAACAGTTCCTCGAAGACGTTGAACACGGCTTTTCCCCTCCGGCCGCCATCACTCGGGCCTCTACTCGTCGTCGATGAGGCATCGGCGAAAGTGCGCCACCGACATCAGGACCAGCACCGCCTCGTGCACCGTGTAGTGGACGCTGAGCCGTGGCGCGAGGGCGACGCCACGCGCCTCGCCGCCGACGGCTCGCGACACCGGCGTGAACGGGTCCTCGGCGAGCTTGTGCAGTTCGCGCTGATCTTCCGGGAGCGCATCGCACTGCCGCGCAGCCCGCTCGGTGAACTCGGTCGTGCATGGCAGGGTGCCCTCCATAAAGACTCTTCCCCTCGTCATCGCGCGACCAGGCGGTCCCCGGTCCCTGGCGGGAACAGCCCCAGCCGGTGGGCCACCGCCGCTGCTTCCCCGCGGCCCGAGACGCCCAGCTTGGCAAGGATGTTGGAGACGTGGACGCTGGCTGTCTTGGGGGAGATGAAGAGTTCCTCGGCTATCTGGCGGTTGGTGCGGCCGATGGAGACCAGGCGCAGGACGTCACGTTCGCGGCTGGTCAGGCCCAGGGACTCGGCGGGGTCGGCGGAGGTGGGCCGCTGTGGGGCGCAGGTCAGGGTGAGGCGGGCACGGCGGGCGAGCAGGGCGACGGAGTCGGCCAGCGGGCGGGCGCGCAGGTGCTCGGCGACGGCGTGGGCCAAACGCAGCAGTTCGGTGGCGCGGTCCCGCTGGTCCTCGTCGGCGGCGAGCAGCGCCTCGGCCAGGCGGCAGCGGGCGCGGGCGAGGTCGTAGGGGCGCTGAAGCGTCTCGAAGGCGGCGACGATCCCCGCCCAGTCCTCCGGCCGGCTGTGGCCCTCGGCGCGCAGCAGTTCGGCACGCACCCAACGTTCGTACGCCTGCCAGACGGGCACGTTGGTGGCGAGCGACCTGGCGGCCCGGCGGATGCGTTCGAGGGTTTCGGCGCGTCCCGGGTCGGCGGCGGGCAGTCCGGCCGCGCCGGTCTCCACGGTGGCGGCGGTCAGCAGCAGAGGCCAGCCGTAGCGCTGGGTGCCGGGCGGGAAGCCGTCCTCCACGACGTGCTGGAGCTCGGCGCGGGCGTCCAGCAGGCGGCCCTCGCCCGCGGCGACCCCGATCGCGATGCGGGCCAGCGGCAGGGAGTGCTGGGGCGCGAAGTCATGGGTGCCGAAGTGCTCACGGGCGTCGGCCAGTTGGTCGTACGCTTCGGCGAGGTCGCCGCGCTCGAGGGCGAGTTCGGCGCGGATCCGGGCGTGGAAACCGCGCGGCTTGGCACTCTGCCCGACGCGCCGGGACCGGGACGCCGCCTCGGCGGCCTCCTCCCAGCGGCCCAGGGTGAACAGCGACTCGGCGAGGTTGCCCCACACCCAGGCCTCGCTGTCCAGCAGGCCGAAGCGCCGGGTGAAGGCGATCCCCTCCTCCATGAGCGGCACGGCCTCGCGGGAGCGGCCGACGGCCTCCAGTTCGGAGGGCAGGTTGACGTAGGACCGGCCGGCGACGGCGGCGATGCCGTCGGCGACGGTGCGCTTGTTGACCTCGTACATCTCGGCGAGGCCCGCCTCGACATCACCGGCCTGGGCCATGAGGGCGCCCAGGGTGAGCCGCGCGGTCATCTCGATCTCGCGGGCGCCGACCATGCGCGCGTACTCCACGGCCCGTTCGGCGGCCGAGAGCGCGTCGGGGCCCGGCACGTGCACCATGGACCAGTTGGCGACGTTGACCAGCACCTCGGCGTGCACCTCGGACGGCGGCAGCCCGCGCACCAGCTCCTGCGCGGTGCCCAGTTCCCGCCAGCCGTCGCCGTGGGCCTTCGCCTGGACCAGCCGGGAGCGCTGGACCCAGAACCAGGCGGCCCGCAGTGGATCGTCGTCGTCCTCCAGCAGGCGCAGCGCCCGCTTGGTGATTTTCATGGCGCGGTCCCGCTCCCCGCAGAAGCGGCCGGCGACGGCGGCCTCGGCCATCAGGTCGAGGTAGGTCAGCGGGGTGGTCGCCGGGTCGCAGCCGCACGGGGAGTACGTCTGGGTGTAGTCGACGAGGCGCAGCCGGGAGCGTACGTCCTGCGGCGCGGCGTCCCACAGTTCCATCGCCCGCTCCAGCAGCCCCAGTTGCTCACTGTAGGCGTGCCGGGCGCGGGCCGCGACGGAGGCTTCGAGGACGGCGGGCAGGGCTTTGGCCGGGTCGTGGGCGTGGTACCAGTAGCTGGCCAGCCGCATGACGCGCTGGTCGGCGGGGACGAGGGTCGGGTCGGCCTCCAATGCCTCGGCGTAACGGCGGTTCAGGCGTGAGCGCTCGCCGGGCAGCAGGTCGTCGCTGACGGCCTCGCGGACCAGGGAGTGCCGGAAGCGGTAACCGTCGCCGGTGCGTGCGGCGATCAGGATGTTGGCGTTCACCGCGTCCCGCAGCGCCTCGATGAGGTCGTCCTCGGCGAGCCGGGCCACGGCGGCGAGCAGCCGGTGCTCGACGGTGGACCCTCCCTCGGCGGCGATCCGGGCGATCCGCTGGGCGGGCTCGGGCAGCGTCTCGACCCGGACGAGGAGCAGGTCGCGCAGGGATTCGCGGAGGCTGGGGCAACAGCGCTCGTGGACGGCGACGGCGAGCTCCTCGACGAAGAAGGCATTGCCGTCGGAGCGTTCGAAGATCTCGTCGACCTGGGCGGGGTCCGGTTCGGTGGCCATGATTCCGGCGATCTGGCGGCCCACTTCCTGGCGGGTGAAGCGGGCGAGCTCGAGGCGGCGGACCGTGCGCAGCCGGTCGAGTTCGGCGAGCAGGGGCCGCAGCGGGTGGCGGCGGTGGATGTCGTCGGAGCGGTAGCTGGCCAGGACCAGGAGGCGGCCCGTGCGCAGGGTGCGGAAGAGGTAGGCGAGCAGATGCCGGGTGGAGGCGTCGGCCCAGTGCAGGTCCTCCAGGGCCACGACGACGGTGTGGTCGGCGGCGACGCGCTCCAGCAACCGGGCGGTGAGTTCGAAGAGACGGGCCATGCCCTCCTCGTCGTACCGGCCCGTGCCCCGCGCGGCGGGCGGCTCGCCGAGTTCGGGTACCAGCCGGGCGAGTTCCTCCTCCTGCCCGGCGGCCGCGGCGGCGAACTCGTCGGGCAGTTCGCGGCGCAGGGCGCGCAGGGCGGTGGAGAAGGGGGCGAACGGCAGCCCGTCGGCGCCGATCTCCACACAGCCGCCGAGCGCCACGACGGCGCCCCCGCGACCGGCGGCGCCGGCGAATTCCTCGATCAGACGGGTCTTGCCGACGCCCGCCTCACCGCCGAGCAGCAACGCCTGCGGCTCTCCCGCGGCGGCGCGGGAGAGCGCATCGTGCAGCGTGCTCAACTCGTCGGCGCGGCCGACGAACACCGGACTGACGGACCTGGTTTCCACAGCCCCGAGCATCGCATGCGGGTCTGACAGCGCGGCACCCGTTTTCGCAGCCCGCGCCACCGTGTTCACGCGGCGTGGGTGAACCAGTGTCGGCGGGGACCGTGGGTATGCGGCTCCGCCTCGGGGGTTCGGCGGGCGGCTGCGCGGCGCGCGGCACGGCGGGCGCTCAGGACCTCGCGGGCCAGGCGGTCCTGCTCGGCGCGACGGTGGAGTTCGGTGGCGTGCTGCTGGTGGAGCTCGAGGTGGAACATGACGTCTCCCTGGTGAGAGGTGGTTTCGGTATCGCTTCCGGCGATGCCTCAACCTTCGTCTCCCAGGGGGGTCGGCCACATCGGGAGAGTTCCGCATCTTTCCGCGGCGCAGGGGGCCTTAGACGCGTAGGGGGGCCTCAGAACGGCCGTAAGGCACCGGTGGGAGACCGGTAAGGCACCTACGGCCGCCCCGGGGACCCCTCGGAGAGCGATGGTGACTCAGGCGGACGGCAGTCCGAGCAGGGACGCCGAACGCGGGCCGGCGAGGACCGCGACGAGGGCGAGGACCGCGACGAGGGCGAACAGCCCGCTCCACGGCGCGGCGGTGTGCCAGGCGTCGCCGTACACCTCCTCGGCCTGCTGGCGATGCTCGCGGAGGACGAGGTCCGCAGCCGGACGATCAGCTGCTCGCGCGCCCCGGCCACGATGCCGAGCCGGCTACCGCTGAGCGAAACCAGGCCCAGCGCGGCGGAGACGACGGCACCCGCGCCCTGGCCGACGCCGGACGAGCCGTCCTCCTCGGACGCCGGCGACGCGGCCTCGGCCGGTTCCCCGCCGTCGGTGCCGTTCTCGGCGCCGGGCGCCGCCCCGGCCTCGTCCGCGGTCTTCGTTCCCATGCCCCGCACCGTACGGACGCTTCCTGAGAGGTCTCTCCGTGCTCCTTACCGACGATCACGCGCGCGTGCCTCGCGCCACTCGGGGGCGAGGACCGCCCACACCTCCATGTCCTGGCGCACACCCCGGTAGGGGAAGCTCTCGCGGAGCACGCCCTCGCGGGTCATGCCCAGCCGCCGGGCCGCCTTGATGCTCGCCTCGTTGGCCGACGACGCGTGCCACTCCACGCGGTGCATGCCGCGCTCGTCGAACGCCCAGTCGATGAGCACCCGCGCCCCGCGCGTGACGAGTCCCCGTCCGGTGCCGGCCGGCTCCAGCCAGCAGCCGATCTCGCAGGTGCCGGTCGCCGCGTCGAAGATACGGAACAGCAGCCCGCCGACCAGCTTGCCCTCCAGCCACAGCCCGTGCAGGAAGCCGCTGTCGGCGGCGCGCTTGTCGGCGTACGCCTGCAGGGTCGCGCGGGCGGAGTCGAGGTCCGTGGCGTTCGCCCCGAACGGGATGTGCCGGGTGATGAACTTCCGCCCCCGGTCCAGGTGAGCGAGGAACTCCGCGGCATGCCAGGGCTCCAGCGGCCGCAGCTCGGCTCCGTCGTCACCCAGGGAGATCGCGTACATCCTGCTGCGGCTCCTTCGCCAGTGCCTCCACGACGTCCGTGATCTTCTCATGGCCGGCGCGGCACTCGGGCGGCTCGATGCTGATCCGGGGCAGCACCCGGTCCAGCGGCCGCGGCAGCCACCAGTTGGCGCGGCCGAGCATGTGCATCAGGGCGGGCACGAGCAGGGTGCGCAGCACGAACGCGTCCAGGGCGACGGCGGCGGCGAGCGCGATGCCGAACATGGCGATCACCCGGTCGCCGCCGAGCACGAAGGCGAGGAAGACCGAGATCATGATGACCGCGGCGGAGTTGATCACCCGGCTGGTCTCGGCGAGGCCGACGCGGACGGCTCGCCGGTTGTCTCCGGTCTCCAGCCACTCCTCGTACATCCGGCTGACCAGGAAGACCTGGTAGTCCATGGACAGCCCGAAGAGCACCGAGACCATGATCACGGGGAGGAAGGGCTCGATGGGTCCGGCCCTGCCGAGGCCCAGGAACTCGCTGCCCCAGCCCCACTGGAAGATCACGACGACGACTCCGAAGGCGGCGGCGACGGCGGCGATGTTCATCGCGGCGGCCTTCAGGGGGATGCCGATGGACCGGAAGGCGAGCAGCAGCAGTACGCAGCCGAGGCCGACGACCACGCCCACGAACAGCGGCAGTCTGCCGATGATCACCTGGGCGAAGTCGTCGTATCCGGCGGTGACCCCGCCGACGTGCAGATCGAGCGAGGTGCCGGTCTGGGCGCGCGGCAGCACCTCGGTGCGCAGTCGGTCGACGAGCTCGCTGGTGCGCTGCGACTGGGGAGCGGAGTCGGGGATGACGGTCAGGTAGGCGGTGGTGCCGCCGGTGTTGTAGGTCGCCGGGGTCACCGCGGCGACGCCCTCGGTGGTGCGCAGGGTGGCGTCGAGGTTGTCGAGGGCGAGCTTGGCCTCGGCTCCGTCCACGGGGGTCACCAGCGTGAGCGGCCCGTTGACGCCGGGGCCGAAGCCCTCGGCTATGAGGTCGTACGCCTTCCGGGTGGTGGCCGTGCTGGGGTCGTTGCCCTGGTCGGAGGTGCCCAGGCGGAGGGAGAGCGTGGGCAGGGCGAGCACGGTGATCACGGCGAGGGCGACGGCGCCGAGCAGCTTCGGGTGGCGTTCGACGAAGGCCGACCAGCGGGCGGCGAATCCGGTGGGCAACTCGGGTTCGGGACCGTTTTCGGCCAGTCGGCGCCGCTCGCGCCGGCTCAGGGCGCGCGGGCCGATGAAGGACAGCAGGGCGGGCAGCAGGGTCACCGAGGCCGCGACGGTCAGGATCACGGTCACCGAGGCGGCGACCGCCACGCCGTTGAGGAAGCCCAGCCGCAGGATCAGCATGCCGAGCAGGGCGATGCAAACGGTGGCACCCGCGAAGACGACGGCCCGTCCGGTGGTGGCGACGGCGTTCGTGACCGCCTCGGTGGGGTCGAGTCCGCGCTTCAGTCCGCGCCGGTGCCGGGTGACGATGAACAGCGCGTAGTCGATGCCGACGCCGAGCCCGATCAGCATGCCCAGCATGGGCGCGAAGTCGGCGACCGTCATGGCGTGGCCGAGGAGTCCGATGGCGGCGTGGGCGGTGCCGACGCTCACCAGGGCGGTGGCGATGGGCAGCAGTGCGGCGGCGAGCGAGCCGAACGCGAGCAGGAGCACCGCCCCGGCCACGACCACGCCGACGACCTCGGCGAGGTGTCCGCCGGAGGGCTTCGTGGCCCCGATCGCGCTGCCGCCGAGCTCCACCTGGAGCCCGTCGGCCTCGGCGGCCTTGGCGGCCGTGACCACGGCCTGCGCCTCGGGCTCGGTGATGTCCTGGGCCTCGTGGGTGAAGGTGACCGTGGCGTACGCGGTGTGCCCGTCGCGGCTGATCCGGTCCGCGCCCTGGGCTCCCTGGCCCTCGTAGGGGCTGGTCACGGAGGCCACCTGGGGCAGGGTGGCGATCCGGTCCAGGGCGCGGGTCATCGTCTGCTCGACGTCGGCGGCGCGCACGGTGCCGGCCGTGGTGTGCCAGACGACGGTGTCGCTGTCACCGCCGAGTCCGGGGAAGCCCTCCCGGAGCAGCTGGGTGGCGCGGCCCGCCTCGGTGCCGGGGACCTCGTAGTCGTTGGAGTACGCCGAACCGGTGACGGAGGCGGCCGTGGTGACCCCGCCGAGGGCGAGGATCCAGAGCAGTACGACGACGAGGCGGTGCCGGACACACCAACGCGCTAGGGCTGCCACGAACGTGCTCCCAGGGTGACTATGTGGATCTTTGACCGGGAACAGTCGTCCATGAACGGAACGGCCCGCAAAGAACGCATGAGCAATTAAAGACACTCTTGCAGGCGAATCTGATCGTTTACCGTATTCGTGGCCTTATTCACATGAGTGCGATTCAATTCACAGGACAATCAGGTGAGGTCTGTCGCCCCGCAGGGTGCCCGCTGTCACGTACGGATCAGGAAGGCCGACTGCTCGGAAGGGTGCTCAGTCGAACTGGTCGCCGAGCGCCATCACCATCACCCCGGCGATCAGCAGCCACAGCGCCCGCCGGGTGCGTCCGCGGGAGCCGAGGAAGGCCGCGAGCGCGCAGACGGCGGCGCCGAGGGCGTAGGCGGCCGGGACGAGCGCGGGGGCCGAGCGGGTGAGCCGCAGCAGCGCCGCGGCGAGGCCGGCGAGCGTCAGCAGCGCGCCGGCGCCGGTCGCGGTCCAGCGGGCGCGACGGGCGACCTGAGCGGGGACCTCGACATCGTCCTCGGTATCGCCCTCGGCATCGCCGTCGTCGTCCCGTACCGCGGTGGTCTGGACGTCGTCGGCCTCGGATATCTCGGGGTGCGTGTCGGAATCGGCGCGTCCACTCATGGCGGGCGAGCGTAGCGCCTGCGCCCGGCGGCCCGGACGCGGGGTTGGGGGCGACCCCCGTGACGGAACGCCTCGGGGGGGCACCGGATCCGGTGCCCCCCCGAGGGTGGTTCGCGAGAGCCGGCTCAGCCCTCGCCGACGCCCAGCTTCTGAAGGATCAGCTCCTTGACGCGGGCCGCGTCGGCCTGGCCGCGGGTGGCCTTCATGACCGCGCCGACCAGGGCGCCGGCCGCGGCCACCTTGCCGCCGCGGATCTTGTCCGCGATGGCCGGGTTGCCGGCGATGGCCTCGTCGACGGCGGCGGTCAGCGCGCCCTCGTCGGAGACGACCTTCAGGCCGCGCTTGTCGACGACCTCGTCCGGGGTGCCCTCGCCTGCGAGGACGCCCTCGATCACCTGGCGGGCCAGCTTGTCGTTCAGGTCCCCCTTGGCGACCAGCTCGGTGACCCGGGCGACCTGCGCCGGCGTGATCGGCAACTCGTCCAGGGCCTTGCCCGACTCGTTGGCGGCACGGGCGAGCTCGCCCATCCACCACTTGCGGGCGGAGGCGGCGTCCGCGCCGGCCTCGATCGTGGCGACGATCGGGTCCAGGGCGCCGGCGTTGAGGATCGCCTGCATGTCGGTGGCCGAGATGCCCCACTCCGCCAGCAGGCGGGTACGGCGGACCAGCGGCAGCTCGGGCAGCGCGGCGCGGATCTCCTCGACCCACTCGCGCGAGGGGGCCACCGGCACCAGGTCGGGCTCCGGGAAGTACCGGTAGTCCTCGGCCTCCTCCTTGACCCGGCCGGAGGTCGTGGAGCCCGTGTCCTCGTGGAAGTGGCGGGTCTCCTGGACCACCGTGCCGCCGCTGTCGAGGACGGCGGCGTGCCGCTGCACCTCGAACCGGACCGCGCGCTCGACGGACCGCAGCGAGTTGACGTTCTTCGTCTCGGAGCGGGTGCCGAACTTGTCGGCGCCCTTGGGCATCAGCGACAGGTTCACGTCGCAGCGCATCTGGCCCATCTCCATGCGGGCCTCGGAGACGCCGAGCGACCGGATGAGCTCGCGCAGCTCACGGACGTAGGCCTTGGCCACCTCGGGGGCACGCTCGCCGGCGCCGACGATCGGCTTGGTGACGATCTCGATGAGCGGGATGCCGGCGCGGTTGTAGTCCAGCAGCGAGTGGGACGCGCCGTGGATACGGCCGGTGGCGCCGCCGACGTGCGTCGACTTGCCGGTGTCCTCCTCCATGTGGGCACGCTCGATCTCCACGCGGAAGATCTCGCCGTCCTCCAGCTGCACGTCGAGGTAGCCGTTGAAGGCGATCGGCTCGTCGTACTGGGAGGTCTGGAAGTTCTTCGGCATGTCCGGATAGAAGTAGTTCTTCCGGGCGAAGCGGCACCACTCGGCGATCTCGCAGTTCAGCGCGAGACCGATCTTGATCGCGGACTCGACGCCGGTCGCGTTGACGACCGGCAGCGCGCCGGGCAGGCCGAGGCAGACCGGGCAGGTCTGGGCGTTCGGGTCGGCGCCGAGCGCGGTCGGACAGCCGCAGAACATCTTGGTCTTGGTGCCGAGTTCGACATGGACCTCGAGGCCCATGACGGGGTCGTACGACGCCAGCGCGTCCTCGTACGACACCAGGTCGGTCGTGGTGGTCACGGTGAAAACTTCCCTCTCAGCCCAGCAGGACGTCGTCGTCGCCCAGCCGCTTCAGCTCGCGGTAGAGGATGGCGAGGCCGGTGACGATCGCGACGGCGGACACGGTGGCGTCGATCAGACGCAGCGTGTCGTGCTCGGCGCGGGCCTTCTTGATCTGCTTGGCGACACCGATCGCGCCGAACGCGGTGGTGGCCATGGACAGGTACGTACCGGACTTGGACTTCTTGAAGCCCTTGGCCTTCTGCAGTGCCTTGGTCACAGCGACGGAGCCTCCTCGAGCAGCGGGTGCCCCCACTTTTCCACGAAGGCGGCCTCGACGGCGGCACCCACCTTGTACAGGCGGTCGTCCTTCATCACCGGGGCGATGATCTGCAGGCCCACCGGCAGGTTGTCCTCCGGGGCGAGACCGCAGGGCAGGGACATGGCCGCGTTGCCCGCCAGGTTGGTCGGGATGGTGCACAGGTCGGCGAGGTACATCGCCATCGGGTCGTCGGCGCGCTCGCCGATCGCGAAGGCGGTGGTCGGGGTCGTCGGGGAGACGATCACGTCGACCTGCTCGAACGCCTTGTCGAAGTCCTGCTTGATGAGGGTGCGGACCTTCTGGGCGCTGCCGTAGTACGCGTCGTAGTAGCCGGAGCTGAGCGCGTACGTACCGAGCATGATGCGGCGCTTCACCTCGGGGCCGAAGCCCTCCTCACGGGTGAGGGAGGTGACCTCCTCGGCGGAGTGGCTGCCGTCGTCGCCGGTGCGCAGGCCGTAGCGCAGGCCGTCGAAGCGGGCCAGGTTGGAGGAGCACTCGGACGGCGCGATCAGGTAGTACGCCGACAGGGCCAGGTCGAAGGACGGGCAGTCCAGCTCGACGATCTCGGCGCCCAGCTCCCTCAGCAGCTCCACGGACTCGTCGAAGCGCTGGATGACACCGGCCTGGTAGCCCTCGCCGCGGAACTGCTTGACCACGCCGACGCGCATGCCCTCGACGCTGCCGTTGCGGGCGGCCTCGACGACCGGCGGGACCGGCTCGTCGATGGAGGTGGAGTCGAGCGGGTCGTGCCCGGCGATCACCTCGTGCAGCAGGGCCGCGTCCAGGACCGTACGGGCGCAGGGGCCGCCCTGGTCCAGGGAGGACGAGAAGGCGACCATGCCGTAGCGGGAGACCGCGCCGTACGTCGGCTTCACGCCGACCGTGCCGGTGACGGCGGCCGGCTGGCGGATGGAGCCGCCGGTGTCGGTGCCGATGGCGAGCGGGGCCTGGAAGGAGGCGAGCGCGGCGGAGGAGCCCCCGCCGGAGCCGCCGGGGATCCTGGTGAGGTCCCAGGGGTTGCCGGTCGGGCCGTAGGCGCTGTTCTCGGTGGAGGACCCCATGGCGAACTCGTCCATGTTGGTCTTGCCGAGGATCACCACGTCGGCGGCCTTGAGCCGCTTGGTGAGGGTCGCGTCGTACGGCGGGATCCAGCCCTCGAGGATCTTGGAGCCGACGGTGGTCGGCACGCCCTCGGTGGTGAAGATGTCCTTGAGCGCGAGGGGTACGCCGGCCAGCGGACCGAGCTTCTCGCCCCGCTCCCTCTTCTCGTCGACGGCGCGGGCCTGGGCGAGGGCGCCCTCGCGGTCGACGTGCAGGAAGGCGTGCACCTTCTCGTCGACGGCCTCGATCCGGGCGAGGTGGGCCTCGGTGACCTCGACGGCCGTGAGCTCACCGGAGGCGATCTTCTCGGCGGTCTCGGCGGCGGTGAGCTTGATGATGTCCGTCATGGTTGCTTACTCCTCCCCCAGGATCTGCGGCACCTTGAAACGCTGCTGCTCCTGGGCCGGGGCGCCGGAGAGCGCCTGCTCGGGGGTGAGCGACGGACGGACCTCGTCCGCGCGCATGACGTTGGTCAGCGGCAGCGGGTGGGAGGTCGGCGGTACGTCTTGGTCGGCGACCTCACTGACGCGGGCCACCGCGCCGATGATGTCGTCCAGCTGTCCCGCGAAGTGGTCGAGCTCTTCGGGCTTCAGCTCCAGACGCGCCAGCCGGGCGAGGTGGGCGACCTCCTCGCGCGTGATGCCAGGCATGCAGCGTTCCTCTGGGGTGAGTGTGTGTGGTTTGGCCCAATCCTATGGGGCCGGACCTGAAACCCGTGAAACGGTCGGCTCACTCGTCGGTCGCCGCCGCGGGCAGCGCGGCGGCGGGGCGTATCCAACCGCGCGACCCCCGTGCCCGCAGCCACGCCGTCGTCTCCTCCGGAGGCATCGCGGCGGCGACGAGCCAGCCCTGTACGGCGTCGCAGCCCAGGTCCCGCAGCCGCTCCCAGGTCTCGTCGTCCTCGACGCCCTCCGCGACGACGAGCAGGCCGAGGGAGTGCGCGAGGTCGACGGTGCAGCGCACGATCTCGGCGTCCTCGGCGTCCACGGCCAGCCGGGCCACGAACGAGCGGTCGATCTTCAGCTCGCTCACCGGCAGCCGCCGCAGGTGCACCAGCGAGGAGTACCCGGTGCCGAAGTCGTCCAGCGACATCTTCACGCCGTGCCCGGTCAGGGCGTGCAGGGTGTCGGCGGCCCGCTGCGGGTCCTCCAGCAGGACGTGCTCGGTTATCTCCAGCTGCAGCGCGCCCGCCGGGACGCCGTGCCGGGCCAGCCGGGCGGCCACCGAGCCGGCGAAGCCGGGGACGTGCACATCGCGCGGGGAGACGTTGACCGCGACCGGCACGTACAGACCCTGCGCCCGCCACCGGGCGACCTGCCCGAGCGCGGTCTCCAGCACGTAGTCCGTCAGGTGGGGCATCAGCCCGGAGGACTCGGCGATCGCTATGAACTCGTCCGGCGGCACCTTGCCGCGCTCGGGATGGACCCAGCGCACCAGCGCCTCCAGGCCCGCGACCTGTCCGTCGAAGCGGACCTTGGGCTGGTAGTGCAGTTGGACCTCGTGAGCGTCCAGGGCCCGGCGCAGGTCGCCCAGCAGCCCCAGCCGGTCGGGAGTGTTGGAGTCCCGCTTGGACTCGTAGACCTCCACGCCCGTGCGGTCCCGCTTGGCCTGGTACATCGCCACGTCCGCCCGGCGCAGCATGCCCTCGGCGTCCAGGGCGTGGTCGGGGAAGACGGCGACTCCGGCGCTGGCCTCCAGGACGAGGGTGAGCCCGTCGAGGTCGAGCGGGGAGCTGAGGGTGGTGACCAGGGCGCGCGCGACCCGGGTCGCGGACGTCGTGGAGTCGGCGACCGGCAGTAACACGGCGAACTCGTCGCCGCCGAGCCGCGCGGCCTCCGCCCCGCGCGGCAGCGCCTGGCGCAGCCGGTCGGCGATCTGCAACAGCAGCCGGTCCCCGGCGAGGTGACCGAGCGTGTCGTTGACCGACCGGAAACGGTCCAGGTCGATCAGCATCAGAGCGGCCCGGGCGCCGATGCGTTCGGCCTCGTCCAGGGCGGTCCAGATGCGCTCCAGCAGCCACTGCCGGTTGGGCAGCCCGGTCAGCGGGTCGCGCAACTGCTCCTCGGCCCGGACGCGGGCTATCCACAGGGTGGAGTCCAGCGCGATGAGCGGGATGGCGAACAGCGGCAGCAGGACGGGTTTGGCCACGGCGACGACGCAGACCAGCGGCGCGATGCCGAGCAGGGCGACGGCGACCAGGCCCTGTCTGACCAGGGCGGTGCGGGCGACCGTGGGCATCCCGGCGTTGCGGGAGGTGTGCAGGAACCACAGCAGGGCGCGGGTGACCGCGAGGTAGGCGGTGGCGACCAGCACCACCTGCAGGGCGGTGGACGCGGTCCAACTGCCCGGATCGCAGGGTCGCTCCACGGTCGGTACGCGGCCGAAGGCGCCCAGCACCAGGGCGCCGGCGCCGATGCCGAGGATGTCCACCGCGCCGTGCACCACGCCCTGGCGCCAGCGGTGGCGGCGGGCGATGCCGACCAGGACGACGACGGTGAGGCTGACCATGCCGGCGGGCACCCAGCCGTAGAGCAGCAGCACGGCGAGGGTGAGGGCGGCGCCGGAGCCGGTGCCGCCCCACCAGCGGGCCCGGCCGAGCATGACCAGGTGGCCGACGATGACGCCGGTGAGCACGGCCAGGGACCAGCCGACGGTGCCGGACGGGAAGAGCGCGTGGCCGCCGAGGAACGCCCAGGAGAAACCGGCGCCCAGGACGAGGGCGGCCGCGGCGACGACCGCCGCCGGCAACGCGGGCCGGAACCGGTGTTGTTCGGCTTCGGCGCCCGGAAGCCCGGAGGTGTGTCCGACGGCCGGCCGCGCGGAGGCACGGAGCTCCGTCACGGTGTACTGTCCGGCAACGCGCCCGGCGCGCTCCTTCGCGCCCGGACGCTCCGGCGCCCGCCCCCGGCTCCCCCACCAGTTGCCGGCCAACCGGCGCAGCCGTGAGTGCGGGGCGGCGCTCTCCGTCGGTTCCATTCCCGTCCCTCTCACAGCCGGCGGTGCCCACGCCACGCGGTCCGCTGCCCGACGACCACTGGGCGGCACCGCGCTGGAAAACCCTTCCACGCGCTCATGACGAGCACGGGGATGCCCCGACCGCAGCTGGGCACGGCAGGCGCACACCTCAACAGTAGGCCGCGGAAGCCTTTCACGGGCAGCGGTCGTCGACGGTTGCCCGAATGCGCCCCGGTCACCCGTATGCATCTGGTATGCGCCGAACAGGTGGACTTCAACCACTACTCGCCGGTCGGAAGCGCGACTTCGGCCGCCGCGTCCGGGCCCTGTTCCAACAGGACGCCGAAACCGTCCTCGTTCAGAACCGGCACCTTGAGCTGCATCGCTTTGTCATATTTCGAACCAGGATTGTCGCCTACGACCACAAAGGAGGTCTTCTTCGAAACCGAACCGGTCACCTTCGCCCCCCGGCTCTGCAGCGCCTCCTTGGCGCCGTCCCGGGTGAACTGCTCGAGGGTGCCGGTGACCACGACCGTCAGGCCTTCGAGCGGGCGCGGGCCCTCCTCCTCGCCGGTGCTCTCGTCCTCCATACGGACGCCGGCCTCCCGCCACTTGCGCAGGATCTCCTGGTGCCACTCCTCGGCGAACCACTCCTTGAGCGAGGCGGCGATGATCGGGCCGACGCCCTCGGTGTTCGCCAACTCCTCCTCACTGGCCTGCTCGATGCGGTCGACGGAGCGGAACTCCCGGGCCAGCGCCTCGGCCGCGACCGGTCCGACGTGACGGATCGACAGGCCGGTGAGGATACGGGCGAGCGGTCGCCGCTTGGCGGACTGGATGTTCTCCAGCATGGCGAGCGCGTTCTTCTTGGCCTCGCCCTGCTGGTTGGCGAAGACCGTGACGACCTTCTCCTCACCGGTCTTCGGGTCGCGCTTGGGCAGACCGCTGTCCTGGTCGAGGACGTAGGCCTTGATGGGGAGCAACTGGTCGACCGTCAGGTCGAACAGGTCGCCCTCGTCCTTCAGCGGTGGGTCCGCGGGCTCCAGCGGCTTGGTGAGGGCGGCCGCGGCGACGTAGCCGAAGTGCTCGATGTCCAGCGCCTTGCGGCCCGCGAGGTAGAACAGGCGCTCGCGCAACTGCGCCGGGCAGGCACGCGCGTTGGGGCAGCGCAGGTCGACGTCGCCCTCCTTCATCGGCCTGAGCGGCGTACCGCACTCGGGGCACTCGGACGGCATCACGAACTCCCGCTCGCTGCCGTCGCGCAGGTCGACGACCGGGCCGAGGATCTCCGGGATGACGTCACCGGCCTTGCGCAGCACCACCGTGTCGCCGATGAGCACGCCCTTGGCCTTGACCACGTCCTGGTTGTGCAGGGTGGCGAACTCGACCTCGGAGCCGGCCACCGTGACCGGCTCGACCTGCGCGTACGGCGTGACCCGGCCCGTGCGGCCGACGCCCACCCGGATGTTGACGAGCCTGGTGTTGACCTCCTCCGGCGCGTACTTGTACGCGATCGCCCAACGCGGTGCGCGGGAGGTGGAGCCCAGGCGGCCCTGGAGCGGGATCTCGTCGAGCTTGACGACGACGCCGTCGATCTCGTGCTCCACCGAGTGCCGGTGCTCGCCGTAGTACGCGATGAACTCCCGGATGCCTTCCAGGTCGTCGACCACCTTGTTGTGCGGGGAGGTGGGCAGACCCCAGGCGTGCAGCAGCTCGTAGGCCTGGGAGAGGCGGGTGAGGCCCTTGAAGCCCTCCAGGGCGCCGATGCCGTGCACCACCATGTGCAGCGGGCGGGCGGCGGTGACCCGGGGGTCCTTCTGGCGCAGTGAACCCGCCGCCGCGTTGCGCGGGTTGGCGAACGGCTTGTCACCGGCCTCGACCAGGCGGCGGTTGAGCTCCTCGAACTTCTCCATCGGGAAGTAGACCTCGCCGCGGATCTCCACGAGGTCCGGGACGCGGTCCCCCTTCAACCGGTCCGGGATCTCCGTGATGGTCCGGACGTTGGGCGTGATGTCCTCGCCGGTGCGGCCGTCGCCGCGGGTCGCCGCGCGCGTGAGCCGGCCGTGCTCGTAGGTGAGGTTGACGGCGAGTCCGTCGACCTTGAGCTCGCACAGGAAGTGGTACTCCTGGCTGCCCAGCTCCTTGGCGATGCGGTCGGTCCAGGCGGCGAGGTCGGCGTCGTTGAACGTGTTGTCCAGGGAGAGCATCCGCTGCCGGTGCTCGACGGCGGTGAACTCCGTCTCGTAGGACCCGGCGACCTTCTGGGTGGGCGAGTCGGGCGTGCGCAGCTCCGGGTGCTCCTCCTCCAGTTCCTCCAAAGAGCGCAGGAGCTGGTCGAACTCGGCGTCGCTGATGACGGGGGCGTCCTTGACGTAGTACCGGAAGCGGTGCTCCTCGACCTGCTCCGCGAGCTGCGCGTGCTTCTCCCGTGCCTCGGCGGGCACCCCTGTCTCCGCTTGCTGCTTGTCGCCGGCCACCGTGTTGTCCTCCCGTTACTCTGGGTTGTCCGCGAGAGATCTCGCCGCCTGGACGCAGTGGGCGAGCGCCCGGCGCGCGTAGGCGGGGGAAGCGCCCGCGAGTCCGCACGCCGGAGTGACCGTGACCGTCTCGGTGAGAAGCCCCGGTTCCAGCCCCAGCCTGCGCCACAACGTCCTGACACCCATGACGCTACCGGCAGGGTCTGACAACGGGCCGTCGATGCCAGGGACGACGCCCGCGAAGAGCCGGGTGCCCGCTTCCACGGCCTCACCGATCGCGTCGTCGTCACGCTCGGTGAGAAGCGAGACGTCGAGGGAGACCGCCGCGGCGCCCGCCCGGCGCAGCAGGGCGATCGGGACGTCCGGTGCGCAGGAGTGGACCACGACCGGACCCTCGGTGTGCACCCCGACGACGTCCCGCAGCGTGGCCTCCACGACCTGCCGGTCGACGGCGCGGTGGGTCCGGTAACCGCTGGCCGTCCTCACCTGCCCGCGCAGGACGGCGGTCAGAGAGGGCTCGTCGAGCTGGAGGACGAGCCGGGCGCCGGGAACGCGCCGCCGCACCTCCGCGAGATGGAGCCGCAGCCCCTCGGTGAGCGAGGCGGCCAGGTCCCGGCAGGCGCCGGGATCGGAGAGGGCCGCCTCGCCGTTCTTGAGCTCCAGGCCGGCGGCGAGCGTCCACGGCCCCACCGCCTGCACCTTCAGCGCACCCTCGTATCCCTGGGTGAACTCCTCCAGGGCGTCGAGGTCCTCCCCGAGCCAGGACCGCGCCCGCTTGGTGTCCCGTCCGGGGCGGTCGCCGATCCGCCAGCCGCTGGGCTCCACGCGCGCGTACAGCTCGACGAGCATCCCGGCGGTCCGCCCGATCATGTCGGCGCCGGGCCCACGCGCGGGCAGCTCGGGCAGGAAGGGGAAGTCCTCGAAGGTGCCGGTGACGGTCTTGACGGCCTCCCGGGCGTCCCCGCCGGGCATGGACCCGACACCGGTGGCGGCACCGAACCTGAATGGGCTGTTCTCACTCACCCGGGAAGCCTACGCAACCCTCCGGGGGTGGGGCCGCTTCAGAAGCGGTGCCACCGTCCTGCCGGAAGTGCCCGGTGCCATGCCGCCGTCCCTGGGGGCCGCCGCTCCCCAGACCCCCGCTCCGGCCTGAACGGCCTCGTCCTCAATCTCCCCCAAGCTCTTCGAGCAGGGGGGACCCCCGGACAGGCTGGGTTGTGGCCGGGTCCTCCGTCACCGCCCCGGCCGGACCGTCAGGTCGTTGACCTCCGCGTCCCGCGGCAGGTCCAGCGCCATGACGATGGTCGTGGCGACCGACTCGGGGTCGATCCACTTCCCCGGGTCGTACTCCTTGCCCTCCTGCTGGTGGACCTTGGCCTGCATGGGACTGGCGGTGCGGCCCGGGTAGACGGAGGTGACCCGGACGCCGTTCGCGTGTTCCTCCTTGCGCAGGGAGTCGGCCAGCGCTTTCAGACCGTGCTTGGATGCGGCGTACGCGGACCAGCCGGCGCCTGCGTTCAGGCCCGAGCCCGAGTTGACGAACACCACGTGCCCGCGCGAGGCGCGCAGCTGGGGCAGGAAGTGCCGGGTCAGTTCGGCGGGGGCGATCAGGTTGACGTCCAGCTGATGACGCCAGCTCTTCGGGGTGAGCTCACCGACCGGGCCGAGGTCGACCACGCCCGCGACGTGCAGCAGGGAGTCCACCCGGTCGGGCAGCGTCTGGTGCGAGAACGCCCAGCTCAGCCGGTCGGGGTCGGCCAGGTCGCCGACCAGCGTCCGGGCGCCGGGGAACTCGGCGGCCAGCTCCTTGGCCCGGCCGGCGTCGCGCGCGTGCAGCACGAGCTCGTCCCCGCGCGCGTGCAGCCGGCGGGCCACGGCCGCGCCGATGCCGGACCCGGCCCCGGTGATCACATGTGTAGCCATGCCCGCCATGCTCGCACCGCCGCCTCAGCGGCCGGCGAGCGACTCCTCCAGGTACGCCATCGCGCCCACGGGCTCCTCGGCGAAGAACACGAGCTCGGCGAGCGGCCGGGGCAGGAACCCGTCCTCCTCCATGCGACGGAACTGCTGCTGGAGGCCGTCGTAGAAACCCTCCGTGTTCAGCAGCGCCACCGGCTTGTCGGTCCGCCCGTGCTTCTTCAGCTCCAGGATCTCGGTGGCCTCGTCGAGCGTCCCGGTGCCGCCCACCATGATCACGACCGCGTCGGCCTTCTCCAGCAGCAGCTTCTTGCGCTCGGCGAGGTCCCGCGCGATCACCATCTCGTCCGCGCCGGGCCGTGCCTTGGCCGACAGGAAGTCGACCGACACGCCGACGAGCCGCCCGCCCGCCTCCTGCACACCGTCCGCGACCACCTTCATCAGCCCGGTGTCGGACCCGCCCCAGACCAGGCTGTGCCCACCCTTGCCGATCAGCCGGGCGAAGTCCCGCGCGGGACGGGTGTAGCGGTCGTCGAGGTCGGCGGCGGAGAGGAAGACGCAGATGTTCATGGAGCCACGGTACGCGGCGGGAAGCCGGCCCCGGACGCGGGAAGAAGCGTGCGCCCCCGGGCGCTGTTCCGACATGACCCAAGGACACACGATCACGATCGACAAGAGCGGCGAGCACGTGCGCGTGGTGCACGGCGGTCAGGTCCTCGCGGAGAGCGACCGCCCCCTGGTGCTGCGCGAGACGGGCTGTCCCCCGCGCTACTACCTGCCGCCCGAGGACGTACGCCTCGACCTGCTGACGCCGTCCGACACGCACACGTACTGCCCCTTCAAGGGCACGGCGTCCTACTGGTCCCTGCCGGACGCGGCGGACCTGGTGTGGGCGTACCCCGACCCGAAGCCGGACGTCGCCGGGATCAAGGACCACCTGTGCTTCTACGACGTCGAAGTGTTGTGACCTGCTGAGCCCGCCGGGGAGTGGCAGTCTTGACTGGCATGACCGGCATGGACAAGAAGACCGTCTCGCGTGACGGCACCTCCCTCGCCTACCACCGCACCGGACAGGGCCCGGTGGTCGTCCTCGTCAGCGGCGCGATGTCGACGGGCGCCACGATGGGCCCGCTGGCGGCGGCGCTGTCGGACCGCTGCGACGCCGTCGTCTACGACCGCCGGGGCCGCGGCGGGAGCGGGGACACGGCGCCGTACGCGGTGGAGCGCGAGGTCGAGGACCTCGCCGCGCTGATCGACGCGGTGGGCGGCGAGGCGGCGCTGTACGGCGTCTCCTCGGGCGGCGCGCTGGCGCTGAGGGCGACGGCGAGCGGGCTGCCGGTCCGCCAGGTGGCGGTGTACGAGCCGCCCTTCGCCGTGCGTGAGGGTGACGAGCGCGAGCGCGCCGAGTACACGGACAACCTGAACCAGGCCCTCGCCGAGGGCCGCCCCGGCGACGCGGTGGAGCTGTTCCTGCGGCGCACCGGACTGGCACCCGAAATGATCGCCAACGCCCGCCAGTCCCCCATGTGGGCCGGCATGGAGTCGATCGCGCCCACCCTCGCCCACGACGACGCCGTGATGGGCGACGGCCTGGTCCCCCACGACCTGCTGGCCACGATCACCGTGCCGGTCCTCTCCGTCTCGGGCAGCGCGAGCCCGGCCTGGCTGCGCGAGGCGGCCAGGGCGATCGCGGACGCCGCGCCCCGGGGGACGTACCGCACCCTGGAGGGCCAGACCCACGCGGTGGAACCGGAGGTGCTGGCACCGGTGCTGGCGGACTTCTTCGCCGCGTGAACAGGGCGTTGCCACAGGTCCTCTCGCCCGCCGCACCCCGAGCCGCCGCGGCCCGGAGTGCTCTCCTGCCGGACAACCAGGCGCCGACCAGGCCGGCCGCGTCTTCGGTCGTGGCCGGCCTCCGCGTCCGCGCGTAGCCCGGCCCTCCCACGGCCCCGGTACGGTCCTCGCCGACGGCGCGGTGGGCCGGGGCCGGAAATGCGCCGGGACCCGTCGTTGTTGGCGCCACCGAGATGGCGCCCCGCCCGACCGGGGTCGCCCGCGACCGGGAGGGACACCGCAGCCATGCCCAGCACCGCTCACGACGTCACCGAAGCCGCTTCCGCGGAGGATGCTCCCCGCCCCTGGACCGTGGCCGTGCTCGGCCCCGGCGGCGTCGGCGGACTGCTCGCCGCGCTGCTGTCCCGGGCAGGTCACCGGGTGATCTGCCTGGCCGGGGACGCGACGGCGCGGTCCCTGCGCGAGGGCGGAATACGGGTGCGCAGCGGCCTGTTCGGGGACTTCACCGCCAAGGTCGAGGCGGACACCGAACTGCGGGAGCCGGTCGACCTGTGCGTGGTGGCCGTCAAGCACACCAGCCTGGACGCCGCGCTGGACCGGGTCCCGCCGGCCGTGCTCGGCGCGGACGGCCTCGTCCTGCCACTCCTCAACGGCATCGAGCACCCCGAGGCCCTGCGCCGCCGCTACGGCGACGACCGGGTGGCCGCGGGCGTCATCCGCGTCGAGTCGACCCGCGTCGCGCCCGGTGTCATCGAGCACGGCAGCCCGTTCGCCGAGATCGACCTGGCCGGGACGACCGCGCGCCCGCTCACCGGCCTGGCCGCCGTGCTGGAGTCCGCCGGCGTGCGGACCCGCCTGGCCGAGTCCGAGACCGCCGTCCTCTGGGCGAAGCTGGCCTTCCTCGCCCCCTTCGCCCTCCTCACCACCCGCTACGGCGTCGACATCGGTACGGTCCGCACCGGCCACCGCGAGGAACTGCTCGCCCTCGTCGGCGAGATCACCGCCGTCGGCCGCGCCGCCGGGGCGCCGCTCGACCCGGACCGGACCCTGGCGATGTACGACGCGTTTCCCGCCGGGATGAGGTCCTCGATGCAGCGCGACGCCGCGGCGGGCCGCCCCCTGGAGCTCGACGCGATCGGCGGCGCCGTGCTGCGCGCCGCGAAGCGGCACGGCATTCCGGCGCCGACGGCCGCCCGGCTGGTGTCCGAACTGGCGACCTTGTGACCAACTCAACATCCTTCAGAGGGAGTTGGTACCTCTAGACTCCCCGTGCGGGAGCGGCGAACGACCGCACCCGCACGGGGAGCAGCCATGCGTTACGCCGACCGGCCCAGCACGCACCGCGAGGTGCGCATCGCGGCGGAACCCTCGCGGGTCTGGGAAGTCGTCACCGACGTCGAGGCCATGGCCGGGTGGAGCCCCGAGCTGGTGCGCGTGGAGTGGCAGGGCGGCGCCGACCGGCCGGCGCCGAGCGCCCGCTACATCGGACACAACCAGAATCCAATCGTGGGCGAGTGGCGGACCCTCTCCCACATCACGGAGGTCGTCCCGGAGCGCACCCTCACCTGGTGCGTGCTGGACCCCGACGGACGCTACGGCAAGGCCTCCGAGGACCTGACGGACCGGATGGCCACCTGGTCCTTCGCCCTCACCCCGGCGCCGGAGGGGGGCACCGTCCTGCGCCAGTCGGTCACGATCGGCCCCGGCCGCTCCGGCCTGAGCGCGTACATCGACCGCGCCCCCGAGCAGGAGGAGGCGATCATCGCCTACCGCCTCGAGGAACTCGGCAAGGGCATGGACGCCACCCTGGCCGGGATCAAGGAGACAGCGGAACGCCGGCCCTAGCGGCACGGGCTCCGTCCCCACGCCTGCCAGGACAGTGCCGGGCCGGCTGGGTCGTCCGCAGCGAGCAGCGCAGGCCCGGTCTGACTGCGCGAGGCGGCCAGGACGACTGCCAACGCCGCGTCCCGAGGCATGTGTTACACCTTGGAAGCCCAGACCCACGCGGTGGAACCGGAGGTCCTGGCATCGGTGCCGGCGGAGTTCTTCGCCCGGTGAGCAGCGGACGCGGGCGGAATCACCTCACGGCGCCCCGCCACAGTCGCGGTTCCTCCTCCGCGAAACGGCGCTCGCGCTCGTCGGCGTCCGGCAGTGTCCGCCGGAGATGCCCGCGGAACGCGGGCCCGTGGTTCCCGGCATGGCCGGTGCGGCGGGTCCACTCCTCGTAGCTCTCGGTACGCGGCCCGGGAATCGGAGCGTGCACGAGGTTCCGGGCCGAGCACGTACCGTGCGAGCACAGGCTCACAAGCTTGCGGGCATTGCGCACCGCATCCTTCTCCCGGTTCAGGAGCGACTGGCCCCGCTGGTCGTCGAGACCCTTCCCTCGATCGCCCGAGGCCTTGTCGTACTCCGCGAAGCCCTTCGCGTCCCGGTGTTCGCGCAGCCGGCGCAGGACGGTGTCGTTCACGCCTCCCTCCTGACTGGTGAACTGCTGGAAGTGCAGGAGCAGCCACAGCTCGAAGGAGGGGTGGGAGAGCGCCACCTGAACGCCCTGCTCTGCGGCCTTGCGCATCGCGTCGGGGATGTCCTGGTCCCGGTTGTCCTGCGCGTCACGGTCGAAGAGCGCCCACTTCTCGTCCGCCGGATCCGAGGCGCACTCGAGCACCAGGTTCACGACCTCGGTGGGGCGCAGCCCGTTCTTGGCGCCGTGGAACTTGAGGACGAACTTCTCCCGCTCGCCATAGACCCTGTTCAACAGAGCGATGTAGTCCCGTTCGGTCTTGTCGCCCTCGGCGGCGACGTAGACCACCCGGCGGGACTCGTCCCCGTAGGACTGCACCGGCCTGCGCAGCGGCCGGGCGGCGTCAGGGTCGCGGCGGCGACGGCGGCCTCGTGGCTGGTTCCGGTTCTGGCGGTCCTGTTGTCCCCTGCTCACGCTGTTGCCCGCAGCCCCTCTTCGATGAGTGCGATCTGCCGTGCGATCTCGCCACTGGTCAGTCGTGGGACGCCGCCGTAGTGGCCGTGCAGGTAGCGGCGTTCGAGGTTGTCGTCCCGGCGGGCCTTCCGGGCCGCCGTGATCGGGTAGAGCCGGGATTCACCGGTGGCGTCCTTGAGGGCGATCCACACCTGGTCGCGGTCCAGGGGACGCTCCACCACTGACGGGCCCAGCAGGGTCGCGTCATGCGTGGTGAAGATCAGCTGGGCGGTGCGGGGGTTGGCCTCCTCGTCCTGGAAGAGGCGGATGACCTCCGCGGCGAGAATCGGGTGGAGGCTGGAGTCGAGTTCGTCGGCGAGGAGGACCCCGCCTCGGTCCAGGACGTGGAAGAGCGGACCCAGGAAAGCGAACCAGGCGTGGGTGCCCAGAGACTCCTGTTCCCAGAAGTCCAGGGGGCGAGGAGTGCCGTCGGAGCTGCGGTGCAGAAGTTGCACCTCACCGCTTTCGGGGTCCAGGGTCAGCCCGGTGATGCCCAGGTCCGCCGCGGCCAGCAGGGCTCCCAGGCGGTCGCGCAGGCCGCCGCCGGTTTTGCGATCGGTGAGCTGCTTACGGGTCCAATCGGTCCGGTGCGGGACGTCCGGGCCCGATGTCACCAGCCACAGGTTGTCGACGAACCAGCGGTGGACCGCTGCGAGCGCCGGGTGGTTGAGCGTGGCGCCGACCGTGAGGAACAGGGCGTCCGGACGAGTCGAGGAGACGATCAGCTCCTTGTGCCCCTTCAGCCCGCTGCCGGGGAACCGGAACTCGCCGCCCTCTTCCTCCGGCCGGCCGGCCTCCCGGTCGAACCACACCTGGCGCCGTCCGGACGGGTAGGCGTGCAGCCATTCGGCTTCCACGCGCTCGTCGGACAGCTCGAAGCCGTAGGTATAGCGGACGCGTTGTTTGCCGAGGAGAAGGTCGATTTCGAAGAGGCTGGTCTCCTCCAGCGCTTCCGGATCGAGTTCGAACGGTTCGCGCGGGACGCCGGACCTCTTGCCCCAGTCGGCGAAGGATTCGAGGACTGCCCTGCGCATGAACCGCAGAGCGTCCAGGACATTGCTCTTGCCCGAGGCGTTGGCACCGAAGATCCCGACCGTCGGCAGCACGGAGACCGGCCTGCCCTCGGAGCGGGCACCGGTCTCACGGGCGGTGCCCTCGTTGAGCTCGGTCGCCACGAGGGAGAGTTCGGTCTCCTCGCGGATGGACCTGTGATTGGCCACCCGGAAACTGAGCAGCACGGCCGACCTCCTGACGAGGCGGGTATGCGATTCGCCGCCTTACGTTGTTACGTGCGGGTAATCCGCACGAGAGAGCCTAAAGAGACTCCCGGAGATACGCCAGAGTTCGTCACCCAACGTTGACCGACATCCCGGCGTGCCCTGTGCCCTGGTCTATGGTGGGCACGGCCGGAAGGAGGTGCGGGGATGCTCGGGAAGCGGCACGGTGCCATGGGCGCCGCCCTCGCGCTGCTGACCCTGCTGGCCGCGCTGTTCTGCGCCACGTCGGTCCGCTCGGACGCCCCCGTGGCCTCGGTGGCCGAGGCCTCCTTCGCAGCGGAAGCTTCCTCTGCCGCGGCCGCCGTCTCCTCCGTGGCCCTCCCCTCCCTCGACACGGCCGATCAGAGCGGCGGTGCCGCCGCCGCGGGCGGGCCGTGTCTGAAGAAGGTCGTCCCGGACCAGCCGCAGCCGCGAACCGGCGCCGCGCCGATCAGCGGTCTGCCCGCGGGAGCCGGTGGGACGGCGTGGGTCCACGGGCCCGCGCACGCGGTGTCCCGGCACGCCGGTCCGGCTCCCTCTCCGCCCGATCTCACCGAGCTCTCCGTACGACGCGTATAGGCCGCGCACCGAGTCCGCGTGCTCCTGTCGGCCCGTACAACCGCGCAATCGCGCAATCGCGCAACCGGAGAGTCTCCCGTTGTCCTCTTCCCGCTCGCCCCGGGCGGCGTGGGCCGCCCTGCGCCGCTGGCCCCGTGGCCGGTGGGCCGCCGTGGCGGCCGCCACGCCGCTGGTGGTCCTCGCCCTCGGTGTGCCCACGGCCCTGGTGCCGAACCCGTTCTTCTCCCGCTCGGTGCCCCCGGTGTGGTGGAACCACACCGTGCTGGTGCTCACCGCCCTGCTGTCGGCCGTCGTACTCGCCACCTACGTCCGGACGGGGTCCTCGCCCCGTGACGACCGTGAGCGCACCGGGCGTTCGCTCGGGTCGGCCGGTGCGGTGCTGTCCTTCCTCGCGGTCGGCTGCCCCGTCTGCAACAAGGCCGTTCTCCTCCTCGTCGGAACGTCGGGTGCGCTGAGCTACTGGGCGCCCCTGCAGCCCGTCGTCGCGGTGGTCTCGCTCGCCCTGCTGGCCGAGGCCGCGCTGCGGCGTCTGGCGTCCGAGGCGGCCTGTCCCGTCCGGCCCGGCGCCTGACTCCCGTCTCCCTCCTTTCCGCCTCCCTCCTTCCGCACATTTCACTTCGGAGTGCCATGTCTCCCTCTCTTCGTGCCCGTCGTCGCCGTCTGGTCCTGATCACCGCGGTGAGCGGCGCGGCGGCCGTCCTCGCCTCGACCATTGCCCTCACCGGCACGTCCGGCGGCCCGAGTGCCGAGAAGGCCCCGACGTCCTCCTCGGCCGCCGTCCCCGACGAACGAGAGGCGTCGCTGCTCGCTCTGGCCCGCCGGAAGGCCGAGGATCCGCTGGCCAAGGGGAAGGCCGACGCCCCCGTCGTGATGATCGTCTACTCGGACTTCCAGTGCCCCTTCTGCGGCAGGTTCGCCCGCGAGACCGAACCCGAGCTCGTCCGCGAGTACGTGGACAAGGGCGTGCTGCGCATCGAGTGGCGCAACTTCCCCGTGTTCGGCGACGAGTCGGAACGGGCCGCGCGGGCCGCCTGGGCCGCCGGACAGCAGGGCAGGTTCTGGCAGTTCCACGACGTCGTCTTCGGAAAGCCGCGGGAGCGCGACCAGGGCCAGTTCTCCGCCATACGCCTGCGGGACATGGCCCGTGAGGCGGGCGTCGCCGATCTCGACCGCTTCGGCACCGACATGGAGTCGGAGGCCGCGGGCGAGGCAGTGAGCACGGACCAGGAGGAGGGGTACGGCCTGGGGGTGTCCAGCACGCCCGCCTTCCTCGTCAACACCACGCCGGTCCTGGGCGCCCAGCCGCTGACCGCCTTCACCGTCGCCGTCGAGAAGGCGGCCGAGGAAGCCGGGGCAGCGGCGCGATGAGCGGGATCACCGCCGCCACCGCCCTCCTCGGCGGGCTGCTCGCCCTGCTCAGCCCCTGCAGCGCGCTGCTGCTGCCGGCGTTCTTCGCGTACTCCTTCACGACGCGCACGCGCCTGCTCCTGCGCACCGCCGTCTTCTACGCGGGGCTGTGCGTGACGCTGGTGCCGCTCGGGGTGGCCGGCTCCTTCGCGAGCCGGCTGTTCTACGGGCACCGCGGGACGCTGGTCGCCGTCGGCGGCTGGACGCTGATCGCGCTGGGGCTCGCGCAGATCCTGGGGCTCGGATTCGGCTCCCGCCGGCTGCAGCGGGCGGCGGGAGCACGCCGGACGGGATCCGCCCTGTCCGTCTTCGCCCTGGGTGCCGTCTACGGTCTGGCCGGCTTCTGCGCCGGTCCCATCCTGGGCGGCATCCTCACGGTGGCCGCGCTCGACGGCAGTCCGCTGCACGGCGGTGTGCTGCTGGCGCTCTACGCGCTGGGCATGGCGGTGCCGATGTTCGTCCTGGCGATGCTGTGGGACCGCTACGACCTCGGGCGCCGGCGCTGGCTGAGGGGGTGGGCCCTGCGGCTGGGTCCCCTGACCGTGCACTCCACCTCGCTCGTCGGCGGGTGCGTCTTCGTGCTGCTCGGAGCCGTGTTCCTGCTGTTCGACGGTACGTCCGCGCTGCCCTCGCTGCTCGGTGTCGACACCGAGGCGGCGTGGGAACAGGGAGCGACGCGCATCGGGGAAGCCGTCTCCGACCGCTTCCTCGCACTGGTGGCGGCCCTGGCCGCGGCCGTCACGGCCGCGGTGGCCGCCCTGCGGCTGCGCCGGCTGACGCGGCAGCACAGCGGGGACGAGGCCGACCCGTCCCCGTGATCAGACCGCGGTGGCCGCGTCACTCGCGCGGACCGTGGACGCGATGGTCGCCGAGCCCACCACGCGCGTGCCGTCGTACAGGACGATCGCCTGGCCGGGGGCCACGCCGCGGACGGGCTCGCTGAAGGTGACCCGGAGTTCGCCGTCGACGAGCTCTGCCGTGACCTCGGTCTCGCCGCCGTGGGCACGCAGCTGGGCCGTGTAGGTGCCGGGGCCGGACGGGGCCGTGCCGCACCAGCGGGGCCTGATGGCCGTGAGGGCGGTGACGTCGAGGGCGGAGGCGGGGCCGACCGTGACCGTGTTGGTCACCGGGGAGATGTCCAGGACGTAGCGCGGCTTGCCGTCGGGGGCCGGGGTGCCGATGCGCAGGCCCTTGCGCTGGCCGATGGTGAAGCCGTACGCGCCCTCGTGGGTGCCGACGACCGTGCCCGACTCGTCGACGATGTCGCCCTCCGCCTTGCCCAGGCGGCGGGCCAGGAAGCCCTGGGTGTCGCCGTCGGCGATGAAGCAGATGTCGTGCGAGTCGGGCTTCTTGGCGACGGCTAGGCCCCGGCGCTCGGCCTCCGCGCGGATCTCGTCCTTGGTGGTGACCGTGTCGCCCAGGGGGAACATCGCGTGCGCGAGCTGCTTCTCGTCCAGGACGCCGAGGACGTACGACTGGTCCTTGGCCATGTCGGAGGCGCGGTGCAGCTCGCGGGTGCCGTCGGGCAGCGTCGCCACGCGCGCGTAGTGGCCGGTGCACACCGCGTCGAAGCCCAGTGCCAGCGCCTTGTCCAGCAGCGCGGCGAACTTGATCTTCTCGTTGCAGCGCAGGCACGGGTTCGGGGTGCGGCCGGCCTCGTACTCGGCGACGAAGTCCTCCACCACGTCCTCGCGGAAGCGCTCGGCGAGGTCCCAGACGTAGAACGGGATGCCGATGACGTCCGCGGCGCGGCGGGCGTCGCGCGAGTCCTCGATGGTGCAGCAGCCCCGCGCGCCCGTGCGGAAGGACTGCGGGTTCGCGGAGAGCGCGAGGTGGACGCCGGTGACGTCGTGGCCGGCCTCCGCGGCGCGCGCGGCGGCGACGGCGGAGTCGACCCCGCCCGACATGGCGGCGAGGACGCGGAGGGGACGGGTGCGCTGCGGAGTGTCAGTCATAGCCCTTCCAGGGTACGGGGGCGCGGGAACCGGGGCCGCCGGATATCCGTTGAAGATCACATGGGGGCGAAGAAACAGGAAGCGAACCGGCGGCCGGGGCGGCGGGCGCTGCTCATCGGCGCGGCGGCGGTGGTCGTGGGCGGGGCCGCGCTGGAGCGCAGCGGGCTGTCCCGGCTGTGGTGGCGGCTGCCGGGCGCGCAGAAGCCGCGGGTGGAGGGCGCGGTGGACTTCGGGGGCGCCCGGTGGGTGGAGGCCTCCCCGGCGAACTACCGGCGGGCGGACCGCCCGGACGACTACCGGATCGACCGGGTCGTCGTCCATGTCACGCAGGGCAGCTACGCGAGCGCGGTGAAGGTCTTCCAGGACCCGGGGCACGGGGCCGCCGCGCACTACATCGTCCGCAAGGACGGGCATGTCACGCAGATGATCCGCGAGCTGGACGTGGCCTTCCACGCGGGCAACCGGGGGTACAACGAGCGGAGCGTCGGCATCGAGCACGAGGGTTTCGTCGACGACGCCTCGTCCTTCACGGACGCGATGTACGCCGCCTCGGCGCGGCTGACGGCCCGGATCTGCGCGCGGTACGGGATACCCGTCGACCGGGAGCACATCATCGGCCACGTGGAGGTGCCGGGCGCCGACCACACGGACCCGGGACGGCACTGGGACTGGGGCCGGTACATACGGCTGGTCCGCGCGGCGCACTCCCCCGAGCTCTCGGCTTCTCCCCCAGGTTCTCGACTTCGCTCGAACAGGGGGGACCCCCATGAGCAGGGGGGATCCCCATCGCGGACCTGACCGGGTTACGTCAGTCCCGCCGCGCGGGCGCGTTCCACGGCGGGGCCGATGGCCTTGGCGACCGCCTCGACGTCGGCCCGGGTGGAGGTGTGGCCGAGGGAGAAGCGCAGGGTGCCGCGGGCGAGGTCCGGGTCGGCGCCGGTGGCGAGCAGGACGTGGCTGGGCTGGGCGACGCCCGCGGTGCAGGCGGAGCCGGTCGAGCACTCGATGCCCTGGGCGTCCAGCAGGAGCAGCAGGGAGTCGCCCTCGCAGCCGGGGAAGGTGAAGTGGGCGTTGGCGGGCAGGCGGCCCTCCGGTGCGGGGTCGCCGCCGAGGACCGCGGCCGGGACCGCCGCGCGCACCGCCTCGATCAGCTCGTCGCGCAGGGCGCCGATCTCCCGGGCGAACCACTCGCGCCGCTCGGCGGCGACCCGGCCGGCCACGGCGAAGGAGGCGATCGCGGGGACGTCGAGGGTGCCGGAGCGTACGTGCCGCTCCTGACCGCCGCCGTGCAGGACGGGTACGGGGCTGTGGTCGCGTCCCAGGATCAGCGCGCCGATGCCGTAGGGCCCGCCGATCTTGTGGCCGGAGACCGTCATCGCGGCCAGTCCCGAGGCGGCGAAGTCGACCGGGACCTGGCCCAGGGCCTGCACCGCATCGGCGTGCAGCGGGACGTCGAACTCGGCGGCCACGTCGGCGAGTTCGCGGACCGGCAGCAGCGTGCCGATCTCGTTGTTGGCCCACATCACGGTGGCGAGGGCGACATCGGCGGGGTTGCGGGCGATGGCCTCGCGCAGTGCCTCGGGGTGGACGCGGCCGTAGGAGTCGACCGGGAGGTACTCGACGGTGGCGCCCTCGTGCTCGCCGAGCCAGTGGACGGCGTCGAGGACGGCGTGGTGCTCGACGGGGCTGGCCAGTATGCGGGTGCGCGCCGGGTCGGCGTTGCGGCGGGCCCAGTACAGGCCCTTGACGGCGAGGTTGTCGGCCTCGGTGCCGCCGGAGGTGAAGACGACCTCGCTGGGGCGGGCGCCGAGGGCTTCGGCGAGGATTTCGCGGGACTCCTCGACCGTGCGGCGGGCCCGACGGCCGGATGCGTGGAGGGAGGAGGCGTTGCCGGTGACGCCCAGCGCGGCGGTCAGCGCCTCTGCCGCCTCCGGGAGCATGGGGGTGGTCGCGGCGTGGTCGAGGTAAGCCATGGTGAGACCGATTCTACGGGGCGCCTGTCCATGGCCTCGGGCCAAGCCCGCGCCGAGTCGCAGCGAGGCGGGCGCCCGGGGCCTGTCCGGCGGATCATGCCGCAGACGCGGGGTCCGGCACTTCCCCGAGCTCTTCGGGCAGGGGACCCCATCGCCCCCGCTCACCTGGGCGGATGGCCGACCGCCGGTTTCCTGCGACTTGATCCGCCGGACAGGCCCTGGCCCGAGGTGGGGGGCGCGGCACTCCGGAGTCACCGCCCATGGCGGCGACAGCCCTCTAGAAGCTCCAGGACACCGTGTTGTCCGCCTGCATGAAGGCCAGGAGGACCAGGATGTCGGCGATGCCGAGGGCCAGGCCGAGGAAGGCGCGGCCGCGGCGGGTGGTGCCGCGCCACAGGGCGACGCCGGCCAGGGCGATGGCGACGGGGCCGAGGAACAGGTTGAGGACGAGCAGGCCGAGCAGGCCGAGGACGAAGGACGCGACGGCCATGCCGTCGGCGTCGCGCGTACCGGTGCGGCGCGTGGCCGGTGCGGTGAGGTGCATGGTGGGTCTGCTCCCGACGGTCGTAGGGGCGGGACGGCGGACGAACCTCAGTGGGACGTGCCGCGCCGGCGGGCGTGGCGCTCGCGGAGCGCGAAGACGCCGAGCCAGACGGCGATGACGACGGCGGCGGCGATCGTGAAGTCGAGCGGCGCGTGGGCCACGGTGCCCATGACGACGCCGAGCAGCAGCAGTGCGGCGACGAGGAACAGCATGAGTCGGATCCCCCTTCGGTGAACGCTTGTAGGTACATTTGTTCACTGACTTCCCAGCCTAGCGCGCCGACGGCTTGGAAACCCCGGAGAACAGTTGTTGACTGGATGGCATGAGTCACACCCTCGGTGTCCGGCAGGCCCAGAAGCAGAAGACCCGACGAGCCCTTCTGGACGCGGCGCTGGAGCTGCTGGAGGAGCAGAGCCTGAGCAGCCTGGGCCTGCGCGAGGTGACACGTGCCGTCGGTGTCGCCCCGACCGCCTTCTACCGGCACTTCCGCTCCACGGCGGATCTCGGCGTGGCCCTGGTCGAGGAGGCGCTGGGCAGCCTGCACCCGATGATCCGGACGACGGTGTCCACGGCGGACGACAGCGAGCAACGCATCACGCGCGCCGTCGGGTTGATCGCCCGCCACGTGGACGCCCACCCCGCTCACGTCCGTTTCATCGCGCGGGAGCGGCACGGCGGGGTGCAGCCGGTGCGGGAGGCCGTCCGGGGGCAACTGGCCCGGTTCGCCCGGGAGGTGAAGGACGAGCTCGCCAAGGATCCCCAGTCCGCGGGGTGGAACGACGACGACCTGCTCATGCTCGCCCACCTGTACGTCGACCAGATGCTGATCACCGCCTCGCTCTTCCTGGAGGCGCTCGACGCTCCGGAGGAGGAGCGCGAGCGCGTCACCCAGGTGGCGACCCGGCAGCTGCGGCTGATCAGCATCGGCCGCCGTCACTGGCCGGCCTGACCGTCAGCCCAGCCTGACCCGTGCGAGCTGCCGGGACTGCGCCACCAGCCGGTCGGCGCTGTCCCAGACCTCGGCGTCCTCCTCCAGGAAGCCGCCGGCGAGGTTGCGGGTGGTGATGGAGACGCGCAGCGGGCCCGGTGCCGGGCGGCAGCGGACGTGCACGGTCAGTTCGACGGTCGGCACCCAGCCCTTGATGCCGAGCTCGAAGGCGGTCGGGGGCAGCGCGTCCACGGCGAGCAGCAGGGAGAGCGGGTCGTGGTCCCGGCCGTCGGCGAGGCCGAACCAGGCCCGCATCTCGCCGTTGCCGGAGGGCGAGCCGAGCGCCCAGCCGAGGGTGGCCGGGTCCAGCTTGAGCATCAGGCGGTCGGTGATGGCCGAGCTGCCGGGTACCGGGGCCGGACCGTCCTGGGGACCGAAGCACTGGCCCATCGGCGGGATCGCGGGCGGCTTCGCCGTGGTGCGTACGTCGTCGGGCAGGTCGTCGAGGTCGCCGTAGGAGGCCAGGACGCGGATGCGCTCCACCTCGCGGCCGTCCTCGTCGTACTGGAAGAGGGAGGCCTGGCCGGTGGAGAGGGTGCGGCCGGTGCGGGCCACGTCCGTGCGCACGACGGCCGGCCCGGGCTGGGACGCCGTGAGATAGTGGGCCGAGACGGTGAAGGGGTCCGGGTGCGGCAGGGCGTCCGCGAGGGCACGACCGAGGACGGCCAGCAGATAGCCGCCGTTGACGGCGTTGATGATGGTCCAGCCGGCGGAGAGCTCGGTGTCGTACACGCCGGGGGCGCGCTGGGCGACCGCGGTGTCACGGTCGAACTCGCTGTCGCCGATCGTGGCCCGCGCGGTCGGGGCGGTGGCTGCTTCTGACATGGGTGAACGGTACAACAGGAAATTACTAAGCGGTAGCTTTGGCTTCCTCGCTGTACAAGGGCCTTGCGCCCGTACAAGGAGCAGCACCCCGAGTGAGGACCCGGCAATTTCTCGGTAAGCGTCCGTACCCGTCCGTGACCCGAGGGCCCCGTTTCCCCTCTATCAGGACATGAGCCTCACCGGGACTGCGTTCCTGTACACCGCCGTCGCACTGGCCGTGGTCGCCCTGGCCCTGCCGTTCGTCCTGTGGACGCGTCTGAGGGGCCCCCGGGTGCTGCGCGCCGCCCTGCGGGCGCTGATGCTGCTGTTCGCCCAGGCCACGGCCATCACCCTGGTCTTCGTACTGGTGAACAACGCCAACAACCTGTACGACAACTGGGCCGACCTGCTCGGCACGGGCAACCATGTGCAGCAGGCCGCCGACCTCGGCACCGACGGCACCGGAGGCATCGCCTACCGCAAACTGCCCACGGTCCGGCAGAAGTTCACCCAGGCCGACGGGCCCGGGATGCACGCGGCCGGCGGGGTCAGGGTCACGCAGCTGAAGGGCCGGGTCTCGGGGGTGAGCGCCGAGGTCTACGTCTGGCTGCCGCCGCAGTACGACGAGCCGGCGTACAGGAACAAGAAGTTCCCGGTCGTGGAGCTGCTCTCCGGCTACCCGGGCTCGGCGAAGGCATGGTTCGGCACCCTGAAGGTGCACGAGCAGCTCGAGCCGCTGATGAGAAGCGGCCACGTCGCCCCGTTCATACTGGTGTCGCCGCGCACGAACCTGATCGCCAAGATCGACACGGGCTGCGCCAACGTCCCGGGCACCGTGAACGCCGACACCTGGCTGAGCATCGACGTACCGAAGATGGTCACGGACAACTTCCGCGCCCGGCCCGCCCCGAACGGCTGGGCGACCGCCGGCTACTCCGCGGGCGCCCACTGCGCGACCAAGCTCGCCGTCGCCCACCCCGACCGCTACCGGGCCGCGGTGAGCCTGTCCGGATACAACGACCCGATCGGTCAGCCCAATTCGCTCGCCAACGAGAACCTCGGGCTGCGGCGCGCGAACAACCCCTACGTCCTGCTGACGAAGTACCGCACGCCGCCGCGCATCGCGCTCTACCTCTCGGGCCAGCCCGGCGACGGGTACCAGGCGGGCGTCGCCCTGGAGCGGATCGCGAAGCCGCCGACCACCGTGCGCGTGGTCTACCTGCCGCGCAGCGCGGGCGGTCACAGCATGGCGCTGTGGCGGCCGCAGGTGCCGGCGGTGTTCCGCTGGCTGACCATGGAGCTGGGGCAGAAGTCCGCCCACCACGCCGAAGCGGGCCTCACTCCTCCCGTACCGTCGAGCGCCGGTTCCAGGCCCGCGGAGCTCGCCAGTGGTAACGCATCGCGAGCAGGCGCAGGGCGAAGGCGGTGAACGCGGCGAGGCTGCTGGTGAACGGGTTCACCGCGTCGTAGTGGATGCACAGCGCCACGATGGTGGCGCCGACGATCGCTGGGACCGCGTACAGGTCGCGGTCCCAGCGCAGCAATGACGGCACCTCGTTGGCGAGTACGTCCCGCAGCACACCGCCGCCCACGGCGGTGGCCAGGCCGAGCGTCGCGGACGAGGTGAGGCTGAGTCCGTAGGCGTACGCCTTGGTCGTACCGGCCACGCAGAACAGGCCGAGGCCGGCCGCGTCGAAGACGTACACCGCTCTCTGGATGCGCTCCACGTGCGGGTGCAGGAAGAAGACCACCAACGTGGCGAGCAGCGGGGTGAGGAAGTACCCGAGATCCGTGAACGCGGCCGGGGGTACGGCCCCGATGACGAGGTCGCGGAACAGCCCTCCGCCCAGCGCGGTGACCTCGGCGAGGACGGCCATGCCGAAGACGTCGAAGTTCTTGCGGACGGCCAGCAGCGCGCCGGAGATGGCGAACGCGAAGATGCCGAACAGATCGAGCGTGTGCTGGACGGAGGGGCTGAACAGTTGCTGAAGCACCCCCCATTCTTACAAGCGGGGTGCGCTACTTGTCGGTCGCCTCCTCGGAGGCCTCGGAGGACCCAGCGGCCTCGGAGGGCTCCGCCTCGGAGGACCCAGCGGCCTCGGAGGGCTCCGCCTCGGAGGACCCAGCGGCCTCCGCGGTCCCCACCTCCGCGGCCACCGCCGCCGAGGTCGCCGCCGACTCCGCCAGGACCTCGTCGGCCACCAGCTCCGCGGCCTCCTTGGCGGCCGACAGCAGCACGGTGTCCTGCGGGGCCTGGTCCTCGAAGTTCTCCGGGTGGTGGCAGGCCACCCGCTGACCGGGCTTCAGCTCCTTGAGCGGCGGCTCGGTCGTGCGGCAGACCTCGGTCGCCTTCCAGCACCGGGTGTGGAAGCGGCAGCCGCTCGGCGGGGCGATCGGCGAGGGCACGTCGCCCTTGAGCAGGATGCGCTCGCTCTTGACGTTCTTGCGCTTGGGGTCCGGGATCGGGACGGCCGACATCAGCGCCTTGGTGTACGGGTGCATCGGCGCCTTGTAGAGCGACTCGCGGTCGGCCAGCTCCACGATCTTGCCGAGGTACATCACCGCGATCCGGTCCGAGACGTGCCGGACGACCGACAGGTCATGGGCGATGATCACGTACGTCAGGCCCAGCTCCTGCTGGAGGTCGTCGAGCAGGTTGACGACCTGCGCCTGGATCGACACGTCCAGCGCGGAGACCGGCTCGTCCGCGACGACCAGCTTCGGGTTGAGCGCGAGCGCCCGGGCGATGCCGATGCGCTGGCGCTGACCGCCGGAGAACTCGTGCGGATAGCGGTTGTAGTGCTCGGGGTTGAGGCCGACCACCGACAGCAGCCGCTGCACTTCCTTCTTGATCCCGCCCTCGGGCTCGACGCCCTGGAGCCGGAAGGGGGCGCCGACGATCGTGCCGATGGTGTGGCGCGGGTTCAGCGACGAGTACGGGTCCTGGAAGATCATCTGCACGTCGCGGCGCAGCGGGCGCATGCCGCCGACACCGAGGTGCGTGATGTCCTTGCCCTCGAACTCGACCTTCCCCGCGGTCGGTTCGAGCAGCCGGGTGATCAGCCGGCCCATCGTCGACTTGCCGCAGCCGGACTCGCCCACGACACCGAGGGTCTCGCCGGAGCGGACCTCGAAGTCGATGCCGTCGACCGCGCGCACCGCGCCGACCTGACGCTGCAGCAGGCCCTTCTTGATGGGGAAGTGCTTCTGCAGGCCGGTCACCTTCAGCAGGACCTCGCCCGGGGCGGCGTCCTTGGTGAGGGTGGCCGCACCGGAGGCCTTGGCCTCGGCGCCGTCGCTCTGTGCAGGGATGCTCACTGCGTTGTCCTCTGCCATCTCACTCACAGCTTCGGCGCAATCTCTTCGGTCCAGATCCGCTCCCGCTGCTCCTGCGTCATGTGGCAGGCGGCCCAGTGCTTGCTGCCGACCTCGGTCAGCTCGGGGCGGACCGTGCGGGTGACGTTGTCCTTCGGGATGTCGGCGTACGGGCAGCGCGGGTTGAAGGCGCAGCCGGACGGTACGTTGATCAGGGAGGGCGGGGAGCCCTTGACCGGGATGAGCCGGTCCTGCTGCTCACGGTCCAGCCGCGGCATGGAGCCGAGCAGGCCCCAGGTGTAGGGGTGCCGGGGCTCGTAGAACACCTTCTCGGCCGGGCCCCGCTCGACGCAGCGGCCGCCGTACATCACCAGGATGTCGTCGGCGAGTTCGGCGACGACGCCCAGGTCGTGGGTGATGACGATGACCGCGGAGCCGAACTCCTTCTGCAGATCGCGGATCAGGTCGAGGATCTGCGCCTGCACGGTGACGTCCAGGGCGGTGGTCGGCTCGTCCGCGATGAGCAGTTCCGGGTTGTTGACCAGCGACATCGCGATCATGGCGCGCTGGCGCATGCCGCCGGAGAACTCGTGCGGGTAGCTGTCGACCCGCTTGTCCGGCTGCGGGATGCCCACCCGCTCGAGCATCTCGATCGCCCGCCTGCGGGCGGTCTTCTTGTCGACGTCGTGGTGGATCCGGTACGCCTCCACGATCTGCTGGCCGATCGTGTAGTACGGGTGCAGCGCGGACAGCGGGTCCTGGAAGATCATCGCCATCTCACGGCCGCGCAGCTTGCGCACGTGGTCGGGGTCGGCGGACAGCAGTTCGGTGCCGTTCAGCCAGATCTCGCCGGAGAGCTGCGCCTTGCGCTTGCCGTACTGGCCGGTGGTGTGCAGACCCATGATGCCGAGCGAGGTCACCGACTTGCCGGAGCCCGACTCGCCCACGATGCCGAGGGTCTTGCCCTTCTCCAGTGTGAAGCTGAGCCCGTCGACGGACTTCACCAGGCCGTCGTCGGTGGGGAAGTGCACCTTCAGGTCGCGCACTTCCAGGAAGGCCGTCGGGGCGGGCGAGGCGGAGGTGGGCTCTCCCACGGCCGCGCCGCTCTTGCTGAGTTCGGTCATGCGAGCCTCACTCGGGGGTCGATCACGGCGTACAGGAGGTCCACCACGAGGTTGGCGATGAGCACCGCGAGAGAGGTGATCAGGACGACGCCCAGGATGATGGGCAGATCCTGGTTCTTGATGGCGTTGAGCACCGCCTGGCCGAGGCCGGGCAGGCTGAACGTGGTCTCGGTCAGGATCGCGCCGCCGATGAGGGCGCCGAGGTCCATGCCGAGCATGGTCAGGATGGGTGTCATCGTCGAGCGCATGGCGTGCTTGCCGATGACGGTCTTCTCCCGCAGACCCTTGGCACGGGCGGTGCGGATGTAGTCCTCACCGAGGATCTCCAGCATGGTGGCGCGGGTGATACGGGCGTACATCGCCGCGTAGAGGAACGCCAGGGTGATCCA
This sequence comes from Streptomyces sp. JNUCC 63, assembly GCF_054366325.1. Classification (NCBI taxonomy): domain Bacteria; kingdom Bacillati; phylum Actinomycetota; class Actinomycetes; order Kitasatosporales; family Streptomycetaceae; genus Streptomyces; species Streptomyces sp. JNUCC 63. The sequence continues at coordinate 2,426,724 of NZ_CM135963.1, forward strand.
GGGCAGGATCATGCCGCCGATCCACCCGCTGAAGCTGTCGCCGAGGGGGACGTACTCCCCGTTGATCCAGCGCAGGCCGAACGCGAAGATCGCCAGGCTGAGCATGCCGGTGAAGTAGATGGGAAGCGAGACGCCGCCGAGGGCGACCAGCATCGCACCGCGGTCCCACAGGCTGCCCCGCTTGAGCGCCGAGAGCACACCCGCCGAGACACCGAAGATCAGCCACAGCACGGCGGCACCGAGCGCCAGTCCCAGGGTCACCGGGAAGCGGTCGGTCAGCACCGGCCAGACGGCCTGCTCGCTCTTGAACGAGTAGCCGAAGCACGGCGCGGAGCAGTGGATGACGTCGCCGCCGCCCGAGTAGGTGCGGCCGACGAAGATGGCCTTGAAGAACTCCCAGACCTGAAGGTAGATCGGGTCGCTCAGGCCCAGCTTCTCCCGCACCCCTTGTACGGCGGCCGGGTCGGCCTGCTTGCCCACGAAGCTCAGGGCGATGTCGACGCCCGCCCACTTGGGGACGAGGAAGAAGATGCTGAAGACCACCAGGATGATGACCACCAGCATCACGGCGGCGGCGAACAGCCGCCTGATGAGGTAAGCGAGCACAGCTTACGGCCCGCCGCGGGACCGCGGCCCGCCGGATGTTTTCCGGGGTCCGCGGTCCCACCGCGCCGGCCTTCACCTGCCTTTCGTGCCGTACGGCGGGTGTGCCGGGTTTACTTCGCGGACTTCAGGCCGAGGTTGACGAAGTCGTACTGACCGCTGTAGCCGTCCGACGTGTAGACGTTCGCCAGGCGGCTGGAGCGCCAGTTGATGAACTTCTCGAAGACGAAGGGCAGGTAGTAGCCGCCCTCCATGACCTTGTGGTTGATCTGCGTGGCGATCTCGGTCTTCTTGGCGTCGTCGAGCTCGTTGACGTAGTCGTCGAAGAGGCCGTCGATCTTCTTGTCCTTGATCAGAGCGTAGTTGTTGTTACCGCTCTGCAGGATGTACTTGCTGTTCCACAGCGGCAGACCGTAGCCCTGGACGGACGGGAAGTCCGGGCCCCAGCCCATGATGATGATGCCGTAGCCCTTCTTCTTCACGTTCGAGGGGCTACCGATGATGCCGGCGGTCTGCGAGCCGTCGTACTGGTCGATCTGGACGTCGACGCCGATCTTCTTCAGCGACGCCTGGAGCGACTCCGCGGTGGCCACCTCGACCGGCTTGTTGTTGCGGACGGCGATGGTGGTCTTGAAGCCGTTCGGCTTGCCGCAGGCCTTCAGCTCCTCCTTGGCCTTCTCGACGTTGCCGTTCTTGTTGGCGCCGGCCAGCTCGAACGGGTCGTACTTCTGGCCCTCGGCACCCGGCACCGACGGCGGCAGCATGTTGGTGCCGATCTCACCGCCGGCGACCGGGCCACCGCGCGCCGTCTGCAGCGACACGTGGTCCGCGCCGTAGATCACGGCGTTGCGGCAGTGGATGTTGTCGAACGGCTTCACGCTCTGCGGGAAGACCGCGTAACGGACGTAGCCGGAGACCGGGTTGTCCAGGTTGCCCTTGTGCTGCTTCAGGGCGGTCTGGCGGCCCTGCGGCGACATGCCGGTCTGGTTCAGGTCCAGGTCGTAGTCACCGGCGATCAGACGCTGGTCCAGGTCGTTGGCGTTCGAGAAGAACTTGATGGTGATCTCGTCCGGGTACGCCTTGCGGATCGGGTCCGAGTCCTGCTTCCACTCGGTGTTGCGGACGAGCTTCAGGTCCTTGCCCGGGCTGTACGACTCGAACTTGTACGGGCCCGAGGAGAAGGGGTGCAGACCGTACTTGGACTTGGTGTCCTTGTCCTGGCGGACCGGGGACGCCGAGATCAGGGACAGCATCTGCTCGAAGTCCGAGTTGGCCCTCGGCAGGCGGAAGACGATGGTCTTGTCGTCCGGCGTCTCGATCGCCTTCAGACCCAGGTGCTCCTTGTCCTTGTCCTTGTAGGGGCCCTGGTACTTGCCCTCCGGGTCCAGGACCTCCTTCAGGTAGGTCGGGCCGCCGGACAGCACGTCCTGCGCCCAGACGCGCTCGATGCCGTACTTGACGTCCTTGGAGGTGATCGGCTTGCCGTCCTCCCACGTGATGCCGTCGCGCAGCGTGTACGTGTAGGTCTTGCCGCCGTCGGTGACCTTGGCGAGATCCGTGGCGAGGTCCGGGGTCACCTGGGCGCCGGCCTTGCCGGGCTCCGCCTTGTTCGTGACCAGCTGGCGGCTGTAGTAGCGGGCGAAGTTCCACATCATGCCGTAGTAGCCGCGCGTGGTGTCCCACGAGTCCGCGTCCTGGGCGGCACCGAACTTCAGCGTGCCGCCCTTCTTGGCCAGCGAGGCCTGGGCGACCTTGTTGTTGGCTGCGTCGAAGCCGGCGGCACCGCTCTTCGAACCGCCGCCGCCGTTGTCGTCCTTGCCACCGCCGCCGCACGCCGCCGTGGTCAGCAGCGCGGCGACCACGGCCGCAGCGGCCATGGCCTGCTTGCGCCGCCCTGAGGTGCGTTGGGTAGTCACGATCTCGGATCCTCCGGATTAGATGAGAGACCCCGTGTAAGTGCCACGGGGACGCTTGGGGGTAAGGCGGTTCAGCGGGAGCCCTTCGGGTCCAGCGCGTCCCGCACGCCGTCGCCGAAGAGGTTGAAGGCAAGGACGGTGATGAAGATCGCCACACCGGGGACCACCATGTACATGGGGTCCGCCTCGTAGTAGTCGATCGCGTTCGAGAGCATCTGCCCCCAGGAGGCGGTCGGCGGCTTGACGCCCACGCCGAGGAAGCTGAGGGCGGCCTCGGTCAGGATGTTGGTCGGGATCATCATCGTCGTGTACACGATGATGGGCGCAACGAGGTTGGGCAGCAGCTCCTTGAACAGGATGTAGAAGCGTCCGGCGCCGAGCGAGCGCGCGGCCTCCACGTACTCACGTTCGCGCAGCGAGAGCGTCTGGCCGCGCACCACGCGTCCGATGTAGGGCCAGCCGAAGAAGCCGATGACGAGGATCATCACGAAGACCCGCACGCCTGTGCCGGTCAGGCCGAGCATCGCGTTCGGCATGACGGAGACCAGCGCGATGATGAACAGCAGTTGCGGGAAGGCGAGCAGGCCGTCCATCACACGGCTGATGACCGCGTCCACCCAGCCGCCGAAGAAGCCGGCGAGGATACCGAGGGCGGTCCCCAGGATGACGGCGACCACGGCGGACAGGAAGCCGACGAGCAGCGAGATCCGGGCGCCGTAGACGATGCGGGCGAAGATGTCGCGGCCGCTGACCGGCTCGACGCCGAGGAGGTGGTCGCCGCTGATGCCGCCGAGGGACCCCTTGGGGGTGCCGAAGAGCGGGTCGATCAGGTCCTCGTGGTGGAGCTCGGGGTCCTGCCCGACGGCGTGGGCGATCAGGGGCGCGAGCAGCGCGACCAGGATGAGGAAGAGCACGACGATGCCGCCCGTCAGGGCGAGTTTGTCCCGTTTGAGGCGCTCCCAGGCGATCCGGCCCAGGGAGCGCCCCTGGACGGCCTTCGCGCCGGTCGTCGCTACCGCCGCTTCGTCGACCGCGCTCGGGGCCGCTTCCGCGGTCGGCTCGTGCAATGGTGCCGTCATCAGGCAGGGACCCCTCTCAACCGGCGGTAGCCGGCCCGCACTTGCCGCTGTGGCGGCGTTGTTCAGTCCGTCGTACACAGGGGCGAAACCCCCTGCTGCGGGAGTCTTCAACGCATCGGCGACCAGTTGCCAGACTTGACGGTGAATGGATGCGTAAACGTGATGCGGGTTAGGGGGTTCCGTTATCCGGACAGTGGGTAACGGGGGTCGGACACGGGCGAGTTGGGGTATCCCGACACAGAAACGGACCTTCCGCCCTCATCTACGCGCGAAGAAAAGGCTCGCCCGGGGGAAGCCCTGCCGTCGGTCCGGCCCGGATGACGGTATGTCAGTAGCCGCCCCGCGCCGGCGGGTACCCGTAGCCGGTCGCCGGGGCCTGGGCCGGGGATGCGTGGCTCTCGCGGTCGTAGAACGGGCGGGAGTTGGCACGCAGCCACATCGCGACCGGGTCGTACTCGTCGGACATCGCGACGGTCGACACCGGCAGCCCGTCCGGAACGGCGCCGATGGACTGCTGCATCATCGCGCGCACCGAGTCGACGGCGGCCGGCGAGGTGTCGTACACGTCCAGGCCGATGGCGAGGTACGGCGCTCCGAGCGCCGGCTGCACCCAGGCGCGGCGCAGCGAGCGGACCGCCGGGGTGCGGTGGGCGTTCTGCGTGAGCAGGGCGTAGAACTGCGGGACCTCGACGGCCGGTTCGGACAGGCTGAGCGGCCCCGCCGGCTGGCGGTCCAGACCGGTGGCGATGCGGCGCAGGTCGAGCCAGGGGATGCCGACACCGCCGCCCGGGGCGTGCGGGTTCAGCCAGAGACCGTAGTGGTCGGGATAGAGGGTGCGGGCCACGTCGAGGCCGTCCACCACCTCGTACGACCGCATCCAGCCGCTGGCCGACAGCTCCTGGGCGGAGGTCACGCAGGGCGCGTAGCCGTGGCCGTCGACCTCCATGCGCCCGTACTGGGCGTCGGGGGAACCCGCCTGACCGTGCCACAGCAGCATCCAGATCTGGCCGGAGGACGGCGTCGCCAGTGCGCGCAGCAGCGCCTCGTAGGCGTCGTAACGCCCGGGCGTCACCTGGCGCAGCGTCTGCTCGACCTGCCCGGCCGTCGTGCCGCTGGCGCTCACGCTCACCTTTTGTACCGCCCCTCCACGAACCCCTCGACGAGCTGTGCACCTAGTGCCCGCGACCGGAAGGGTCCGCCGGAAAGCTCGCGGCGTCCGGTGCGGTGCGTCGCAAGGCGGAGCACCGCCCGCGTACTGGATGTACTCGGGTGGTGCGACAACGCGGCGAGGCACCGTGCCGGGCGTCGCGAGCCGGTGAACCCTTCCGGTCGCAGCACTAGCTTAAGGCCGCCTGCGAACTCGGTACCTGTTGCCGTTTTTGCGGCCGTGGGCCGCTCGTGGCCGCCCGCGGGTGCCCTCAGTGGGCGTGCTGGTAGAACGGCCGGACCTTTTCCCTCATCCAGTCGGCCACCGGGTCCTGGGTCACGTCCAGGAGGACCAGGTTGACCGGCCACGTGACCGGGGACTTGGCCAGGGCACGGCCCAGGGCGTCCAGGGGGCGGGCCAGCAGGTCGCCCTCCTGGTGGGACAGTTCGACGCCTATGAACATGACCGGGTCGGCCGTCTCGATGGCGGCCAGGCAGCGGCGGGCGGTGCTGACCACTCCTGCTTCGGCGAACTCGGCGGAGGCGGCGGAGAGGAAGTCCACCGGGTCGTCCTGCCAGTCGGGTTCGAAGAGGCGGACGCGGCCGCCGCTCGCCGGGCCGTCCAGTGGGGTGCGGCCCGCCCGGCACAGCTCGGCCACGGCCGGCGGCGGCAGCGGGATGCCGACCATGCCGTCCGGGTTGACGGCGATGCCGACCTGCGGGGGCAGTCCGCGCGCGAACTCGACGGCGGGCGCGATGGTGTACGCCATGTGCGAGCCGACGACCCGACGGAGCTGTTCCTCGGAGCTGAAGACCGGCACGTACGCCTGGCCGTCGACCTCCAGCGTGGGCAGGTCGAGCGGCCCGCTGTGCGGGCCGCCGCCGTTGGGCAGGGGAACCCAGAGGAAGCTGCGGCCGAGGACCTCGATGATCCGGCCGCCGGCCGACGGGACGCCGAGGGAGGCCGACAGCACCTCCTCCAGCTCGTTGCCGGGCCAACCGCCGTGCGGGTGGGGGTGCGCCTGTGCCGGGAAGTCCGGAGAAGAGTCCGCGGAGAAGTCCGCCGGGAAGTCCATCTGCTACCGCCTGCTGGGAACCACTGTGGTGACCGGAAGGCTATCGGGTACAGGGACGAACTCGATCCGCCGCAGGACCGCCGCGGCCTCGCGGTCCAGCAGGACCGCCGAGCCGCAGCCCTTCGGCGTCTCGCCCCGCCGCAGCGCGCGCAGCAGGCGGGCCACTGCCCGGCGGTGGCGCCGGAAGGCGTACGGCGAGACGCCGCGGCCGCGTTCCCGCTGGCCCGCCAGGGCGGTGCCGGGGGCGACGTCCAGCAGGAGCAGGTGCAGGGTGCCGCCACGGCGACGGGCGGCGCGGGCCAGCCAGGCGCGGACCCAGGGCTGTGTGCCGCAGTCGTGGACCACGACCGGGTCGCCGGAGCGCAGGACGCGGCGCAGGCCTGCGTAGTGGGCGAGGCGGATCAGGGGGCGGTAGAGGGCGTAGGGCAGGTACGGCGCCAGACGGGCGTCCCAGCGGTCGCGGGTGTCCTGGGAGTCGATCCGCGCGCCGCGCACCGCACGCCGCATCAACGTCGACTTGCCACCGCCGGGCAGCCCGGTGACGACGACCAGGTCCCCCGGCCCGAACCACAGCACGCGCACGCCACGTCCGCCCCCTCCACGCAAGTCACGAACGGCGGGCGGGGACCGCCGCGGCCGGGAGCGGGTCTCCTCGGGCACCGCGACGACCTGTCCGGGCTTCGGGAGGGGCCGCGCGGGCTTCGGCTCGGCGAGCGCCCGCCCCGGCAGCGGGGCGTGCTCCTCGGGTGCGGCGAGGGGCTGGGGCGTCGTGTGTGCCGTAGGCCTGTTCACCGTCGTCGTCCTCCCCAGGGGTGGTCATGGTCCGTCTCCCCGCCGAGCGTAAAGAGAAGGTAATGGACGAGCCTCGCGTTTCCGTGCGCGTACTGCCACAGGCCCGTCACAGATGTGGTCCTGCCGCGAGCGGGCCGGGCGTGCAATGATGGGCGCGGCAACTGCATACCGGCCGCTTGAATCCGCGCGGGAGAGCCCCCAGCCGTGTCGCTGGGGCGCCGAAGGAGCAAGTCCCTCCCTTGAATCTCTCAGGCACCGTTACCGCGCGGGCGAGGCACATCTGAAAAGCGGGCCGCTGACGCAGTGGCTCCACCCAAGGTGCAAGCCGTGACCGTCCGTCCGACGGCGGTCGTGGCGAACCTCTCAGGTTCCGATGACAGATGGGGAGGACATGAGATCCGTCCTCGCCCGTCCTGCCTTGGAGACCGACCGATGAGCAGTACCGAACCCCATCGACTCCGCCATACCGCGCTCGATGCGCTGCACCGCTCGCTCGGCGCGACGATGACCGACTTCGCCGGCTGGGACATGCCGCTGCGCTACGGCTCCGAGCGCGACGAGCACGTCGCCGTGCGCACCAGGGCCGGTCTCTTCGACCTCTCCCACATGGGCGAGATCACCGTCACCGGCCCGCAGGCCGCCGCGCTGCTGAACCACGCCCTGGTCGGCAACATCGCCTCGATCGGCCTGGGCCGCGCCCGCTACACCATGATCTGCCGGGTCGACGGCGGCATCCTGGACGACCTGATCGTCTACCGGCCGGCCGAGACCGAGTACCTGGTCGTCGCCAACGCCTCCAACGCCCAGGCGGTCCTCGACGCGCTGACCGAGCGGGCGGCCGGCTTCGACGCCGAGGTCCGCGACGACCGGGACAACTACGCGCTGCTCGCCGTCCAGGGCCCCGAGTCCCTCGCCGTCCTGAAGTCCCTCACCGAGGCCGACCTCGACGGCCTGAAGTACTACTCCGCTCTGCCCGGCATCGTCGCGGGCGTCCCCGCGCTGATCGCCCGCACCGGGTACACCGGCGAGGACGGCTTCGAGCTGTTCGTGGCCCCGGGCGACGCGGAGAAGCTCTGGCAGGCGATCACCGAGGCCGGCGCCCCGGCCGGGCTTGTGCCGTGCGGCCTGTCCTGCCGGGACACGCTGCGCCTGGAGGCCGGCATGCCGCTGTACGGGCACGAGCTGTCGCTCGCGCTGACCCCGTTCGACGCGGGCCTCGGCCGGGTGGTCAAGTTCGACAAGGAGGGCGACTTCGTGGGGCGCGAGGCCCTGCTGGCCGCCGCCGAGCACGCCGCCGCCGAGCCGCCCCGGGTCCTCGTCGGCCTGGTCGCCGAGGGCCGCCGGGTCCCGCGCGCCGGGTACCCGGTCGTCGCCGGCGGCGAGGTGATCGGCGAGGTCACCTCCGGCGCCCCCTCCCCCACCCTGGGCAAGCCGATCGCCATGGCCTACGTCGACGCCTCGCACGCCGCCCCGGGCACGGCGGGTGTCGCGGTGGACATCCGGGGCAGTCACGAGCCGTACGAGGTCGTGGCGCTGCCCTTCTACCAGCGGCAGAAGTGACACCGGCGCAACCGGTCGGAGTGACGTGAGCCGCGTCATCCCTGGTCACGCACATCTTTAGCAGTCCCTCATTCACCAGCACTCCCCGCGTACAGGAGAATTCAGGCCATGAACAACCCCCAGCAGCTGCGCTACAGCAAGGAGCACGAGTGGGTGTCGCCCGTCGAGGACGGCGTCGCCACGATCGGCATCACGGAGTTCGCGGCCAACGCGCTCGGCGATGTCGTCTACGCCCAGCTCCCGGAGGTCGGCGACACGGTGGCCGCGGGCGAGACCTGCGGCGAGCTGGAGTCGACCAAGTCGGTGTCCGACCTGTACTCCCCGGTCAGCGGTGAGGTCACCGCGGTCAACGAGGACGTGGTGAGTGACCCGTCGCTGGTGAACTCCGCGCCCTTCGAGGGCGGCTGGCTGTTCAAGGTGCGCCTCGAGGGCGAGCCGGCCGACCTGCTCTCCGCCGACGAGTACGCCGCCCACACGGCCGGCTGAGGAGCGGAACGAAGCACATGACTGAACAGAAGAACGTTCTCGACACGCCCCTGCACGAGCTCGACCCGGACGTGGCCGCCGCGGTCGACGCCGAGCTGCACCGCCAGCAGTCCACCCTCGAGATGATCGCCTCGGAGAACTTCGCCCCGGTCGCGGTCATGGAGGCCCAGGGCTCGGTCCTCACCAACAAGTACGCCGAGGGCTACCCGGGCCGCCGCTACTACGGCGGCTGCGAGCACGTGGACGTGGTCGAGCAGATCGCCATCGACCGCATCAAGGCGCTGTTCGGCGCCGAGCACGCCAACGTGCAGCCGCACTCCGGTGCCCAGGCCAACGCGGCCGCGATGTTCGCGCTGCTCAAGCCCGGCGACACGATCATGGGTCTGAACCTCGCGCACGGCGGGCACCTGACCCACGGCATGAAGATCAACTTCTCCGGCAAGCTCTACAACGTCGTCCCCTACCACGTGGGCGAGGACGGCCTGGTCGACATGGCCGAGGTGGAGAAGCTGGCCAAGGAGTCCAAGCCGAAGCTGATCGTGGCCGGCTGGTCGGCGTACCCCCGGCAGCTGGACTTCGCCGCGTTCCGCCGGATCGCGGACGAGGTCGGCGCGTACCTCATGGTCGACATGGCGCACTTCGCCGGCCTGGTCGCCGCGGGCCTGCACCCGAACCCCGTCCCGCACGCGCACGTGGTCACCACCACCACCCACAAGACGCTGGGCGGTCCGCGCGGCGGCGTGATCCTGTCGACGGCCGAGCTGGCCAAGAAGATCAACTCCGCGGTCTTCCCCGGTCAGCAGGGCGGTCCGCTGGAGCACGTGATCGCCGCCAAGGCGGTGTCCTTCAAGGTCGCGGCGAGCGAGGAGTTCAAGGAGCGCCAGCGGCGTACCCTGGAGGGCGCCCGCATCCTGGCCGAGCGCCTGGTGCGGGACGACGTGAAGGCGGTCGGCGTGGACGTGCTGTCCGGCGGCACGGACGTGCACCTGGTCCTGGTGGACCTGCGCGACTCCGAGCTGGACGGACAGCAGGCCGAGGACCGGCTCCACGAGATCGGGATCACGGTCAACCGCAACGCGATCCCGAACGACCCTCGCCCGCCGATGGTCACCTCGGGCCTTCGGATCGGCACGCCGGCCCTGGCGACCCGCGGCTTCACGGCCGAGGACTTCGCCGAGGTGGCGGACGTGATCGCCGAGGCGCTGAAGCCGTCCTACGACGCCGACGCCCTCAAGGCCCGGGTCGAGGCCCTGGCCGACAAGCACCCGCTGTACCCGGGTCTGAACAAGTAAGTCACACCTCTCGGCGGCACCGCGCGGGCCGGAGACCCCACTCCGCGCGGTGTCCCCGCCCGTACCCCCTGGCACCACCCCCGCACTGAGGAGTCACCGTGGCCATCTCGGTCTTCGACCTGTTCTCGATCGGCATCGGCCCGTCCAGCTCCCACACGGTCGGCCCGATGCGGGCCGCCCGCATGTTCGCGCGCAGGCTGCGCAACGAGGGCCTGCTGGAGCGGACCGCCTCCGTCCGTACGGAGCTGTACGGCTCCCTCGGCGCCACCGGCCACGGCCACGGCACCCCGAAGGCGGTGCTGCTCGGCCTGGAGGGCGAGTCCCCGCGGACGGTGGACGTGGAGACGGCGGACGAGCGGGTCGAGGCGATGAAGACCTCGGGCCGCCTGAGCCTCCTCGGCGAGCACGGGATCACGTTCTCCTACGACGACGACCTGGTCCTGCACCGCCGCAAGGCGCTGCCCTACCACGCCAACGGCATGACCCTGTGGGCGTACGACGCCTCGGGCACCGAGCTGCTGACCAGGACGTACTACTCGGTGGGCGGCGGCTTCGTCGTGGACGAGGAAGCGGTGGGCGCGGACCGTATCAAGCTGGACGACACGGTCCTGAAGTACCCCTTCCGCACGGGCGACGAACTGCTGCGCCTGACGCAGGAGACGGGCCTGTCCATCTCCTCTCTCATGCTGGAGAACGAGCGGGCCTGGCGCACCGAGGAGGAGATCCGCGAGGGCCTGCTGGAGATATGGCGGGTGATGCGGGAGTGCGTGTCCCGGGGCATGAGCCGCGAGGGCATCCTGCCGGGCGGCCTGAGGGTACGCCGCCGCGCGGCCGTCACCGCCCGCCAGCTGCGCGCCGAGGGCGACGCGGCGGACCGCGCCATGGAGTGGATCACGCTCTACGCGATGGCGGTGAACGAGGAGAACGCGGCCGGCGGCCGGGTGGTCACCGCCCCGACCAACGGCGCGGCCGGCATCATCCCGGCGGTCCTGCACTACTACATGAACTTCATCCCCGGCGCCGACGAGGACGGCGTGGTCCGCTTCCTGCTCGCCGCCGGCGCGATCGGCATGCTCTTCAAGGAGAACGCCTCCATCTCCGGCGCCGAGGTCGGCTGCCAGGGCGAGGTCGGCTCGGCCTGCTCCATGGCCGCGGGCGCCCTCGCCGAGGTGATGGGCGGCACGCCCGAGCAGGTGGAGAACGCCGCCGAGATCGGCATGGAGCACAACCTCGGCCTCACCTGCGACCCCGTGGGCGGCCTCGTCCAGATCCCCTGCATCGAGCGCAACGGCATGGCCGCCGTCAAGGCCGTCACCGCCGCCCGCATGGCCCTGCGCGGCGACGGCCGGCACCACGTCTCCCTCGACAAGGTCATCAAGACCATGAAGGAGACCGGCGCGGACATGTCGGTGAAGTACAAGGAGACGGCGCGCGGCGGGCTGGCGGTCAACATCATCGAGTGCTGAGGAGACAGGCCGCCCTCCCCGCTCGGGCGGCGAAACCCCGACCTCAATAACAAGAGGTCTGTCAAAATCGCCGCATGGCTACCTCCCCGGCTCCCGGCGAAGGCCCCGTCCGCCCGGTCTCCGTCTCGCTCCACGAAGGCACCATCGCGGCCCTCAAGGCACGCACCGGCAGACGGGGCATGTCCGCCTACGTCGAAGCCCTCGTCCAGCGCCAGCTGGAACGCGACCGGCTGCGCGAGCTCATCGAGGACGCGGAGGCCGAGCACGGCCCCGTCGACCAGGCCGCCGTCGCGGCCAAGCGAGCCATCCTGCGCGGCGACGCGGCAGGCTCGGCGGACGCCGCGTGAGCGGCACACTCGTCCTGGACTGCGAGGGCCTGTCCGGTCTCGTACGGCGCACACCCGAGCTCACCGAGTGGCTGGTCGCAGCCGAGGCCGAGGACATCCGCGTCGTCACCAGCTCGGTGACTCTGCCGAAGCCCGCGACCCCAGGACCAACCGGGCTCGCTTCGACCACGCCGTCTCCCGCGTGAACATCGTCCCGCCCGCCGAAGCCATCGCCCGCCATGCGAGCAAGCTCCTCGCCGCAGCCGGGCTGCACGGCCACAAGTACGCACTCGATGCCATCGTGGCCGCCACCGCACTCGTCTCACCCGCCCCTGCGACCATCCTGACCTCGGATCCCGAGGACCTCCGCATGCTGTGCGGCAACGGTATCCGTGTGATCAAGGTCTGAGGCGTCATCGCGTGCTGATGTGACCCCCGTTCCTCCAGGGGCTACCGCACGGTAACCACTTGCCTCTACGCTGCCGCTCAACTCAGCTGCAGCGAAGGGGAGTTGGTCCATGCGTATGGCAAGACGTGCGGCGGCGTTACTGGGTGCCGCCGCGTTGCTGGTGGTGGTGCCCGGAAACGCCGGTGCGGCTCAGGCACCGAAGTTCTCCGGGACGACGGCGATCGGTACGCACAACGCGTACGAGAAGTCGAAGTACACGTACTTCGCGCAGGCGCTGGACTCCGGTGCCTCGCTGCTCGAAGTCGACGTCTACACCGACCCGTTGACCCGGCGCTGGCGGGTCAGCCACAGCAATCCGCTGGGCAACGACAACAACTGCGAGGCCGCGAAGACCCCCGGCGAGCTGTACGGCAAGAGCCGCAACCAGGACCTCGGCAGCTGCCTGGACAACATCGCCGCCTGGCACCAGCTGCACCCCGACCACCGGCCGATCGTCTTCAAGATGGAGATGAAGAACGGCTTCAACCAGACCATCGGTCTCGGGCCGGCCGCCTTCGACACCCTGGTGCGGCAGAAGCTCGGCAGCATGGTCTACAAGCCCTCCGACCTGCTGGACGGGAAGTATCCGACACTGGACGCGGCCGCGAAGGCCGACGCCTGGCCGTCCCGGGACGACCTGACCGGCAAGGTCGTCTTCGAGCTGATCCCGGGCACGGTGGAACAGGCCAACCCCTTCGACCACTACTGGACCGACCAGGAGTACGGCGACCATCTGCGCGACCTGTACGCCGCCGGGAACATCGCCACGGCCCAGGCCTTCCCCGCCGTCCTCGGCGCGGCGGCCGGCGACCCGCGCACCGGCCGCTACGACGCCTCGATCCGCCCCTGGTTCGTCTTCTTCGACGGGGACGCGGCGGCCTACGTCACCAAGGGCTACGACACGTCCTTCTACTCCGCGAACCACTACATCCTGATCACCACGGACGCGGCCGGCGTCTCCCCTGCGATCTCCTCGACCAGTCCCACGGACGCGGAGGTTGCCGCCCGCCTGTCCCTCCTGGCCGGGAACCACGCCAGCGTGATCACCTCGGACTGGTCGGCGAAATCGCCCGCCGTACTGGGTTCGGTGGTCGACCGGAGCTGATGTTCGAACGCCCTGAAGGGATCGTCCGTAGGGGAGACGGGGCACAACTCAACCAACGACTCCTCCCCCCACGGCACTTTCAGGGAGTGTGCATGCTGCACGGCATCGACGTGAGCGCCTACCAGTCCTCCACGTACGGCACGAGCGGCTCCTCCTTCGTCTTCATCAAGGCGACGGAGGGCCGTTCGTACGTCAACCCCAAGCTCGGCGCCCAGACCAAGCACGGCCGCGACGCCGGTCTGGTCGTCGGCTTCTACCACTTCCTGTGGCCCGGCAACATCACCGTCCAGGCCGAGTACTTCGTCTCCCACGCCTCCGAGAAGGCGGGCGACATCCTCGCCGTCGACTGGGAGAACACGGGCGAGGGCACCCACGCAAGCAACGCGGAGAAGGACCAGTTCATCCGCAAGGTCAAGGCCCTCCGCCCGCACAACCGGGTGATCCTCTACGCCAACCGCCACTTCTGGCTCAACGTCGACACCACCTCCTACGCGGGCGACGGCCTGTGGATCGCGGACTACGTCACCGCCGGCCACCCCCGCATCAAGGCGAAGTGGCTCTTCCACCAGTACACCGACGACCCGCACGACACGAACGTGGCGAATTTCAGCAGCAAGGCGGCGCTCAAGGCGTGGGCGAAGGGCGTCTGAACTACGCCCGGAAGTCCGCCGGGCGCTCCGGGGACGCCTCCGCCAGGGCCCTGGTGACGGCGCCGACTCCCCCACGCATCCCGTACACCGGGGTGCCGGGCTGCTGGCGCCAGGAGTCGTCGATGCCGCCGGCGTCCACCGTGTCGAAGCCGATCTCGTCGATGAGCTGCCTGACCTTCGCCTTGGCCGCCTGGTCGTCACCGGCCACCGGGAGCGCCATGCGCTCGGGGTCGCCGGCCGGGCGGGGACGTTCGACGAGATCCTGGGCGAAGGTGCCGTTGAACGCCTTGATCACGGGATGGCCGATCTGCCGCTCGGTCCAGCGGCTCTCGGTCAGTCCCTCGTCCTCGATCGCCGCGATCCTGCCGTCCCGCTCCCGCGGGTAGTAGTTGCCGGTGTCGATCACCGCCACACCCTCGGCCGCCCCGTCGAGCAGCCCCGGCGGCAGCTTCGGGACCGCCTTCACGGGAACGGTGACCACGACCACCTCGGCGCCACGTGCCGCCTCCTCGGCGCGTACGGGGGTCGCGCCGGTCTCCTCGGCCAGCGCGGTGAGGGTCTGCGGCCCGCGGGAGTTGGCGACGGAGACGTCATGGCCGGCGGCAGTGAACCGCCGGGTCAGATTGCCGCCGATGTTCCCCGCACCGATGATGCCGATCTTCATGTCCGCTCGCCTTGCCTTCCGTGGGTCGGTCCCTGGCGCAGCTGCTGCAGACCAGGTGCAACCTCGGGCCGGCGCGAGCTATTCCGGCCCCGCACCGAACGACCGACACCGCGGTCGGGCGGTGCCCGCGGAACGGCTCGGCCCTGATCGACGTCGGCGAGTTGCTTCGGCTTCGGCAGGCCAGGGGCGTGATCCACATCACTTGCCGCTCTGCGGCATGATGGCGCAACCTTCGGCGGATCTTGAGGGTCTGGGGTGTGAGTCGCCTCGCCCTGCCGGTGCGGGTGCCACCTGTTTTCTCGCTCCTCACGAAGGACATCGCAGATCCGTTATGGGTAGATCTCGCTATATCTGGGGTACGGCCGCCGTGGTCTCGGCAGGGCTCGTCGGAGGGCTCGTTCTGAACGGAGGCTCCGATCGGACGGGCCAGGACGCCGGTCGTGACGGCAGACCCGGCCCCGTCAGGAGCCAGGCCCGCACCTCCGCCCTGCCGACGACCGAGCACGGCACCAAGGCCACCCTGAAGGAAGAGCGGACCGAGCCGTTCAGCATGCTCGGCATCACCTGGCGCGACCCCTCGGCGCGGATCACGGGCACGATCGAGGCACGTACCCGCGCGGCGGGATCCGGTCAGTGGTCCGACTGGCTGCGGCTGGACGGTAATGGTGGCCAGGGTGAGACGGGCGCCCGGCGCGGCGGTACCGAGCCGGCCTGGGTGGGGCCGTCCGACGGAGTGGAGGTGCGGGTCAGCGCGGGTGGACGTACCTCCGACCGTCTGCCTGCCGGATTGCGCCTGGACATGATCGATCCGGGCGAGGGCGGCAGCGGTACCGGAGCGCCGGGCGGGATGGAGCCGGCGGGTTACCAGGTCGATGCGCCCGATGATCCGTCCGAGTCGCCTGATCCCACGGAGGAGGAAACGGTCGAGGCTCCCGATCCGACCGCGTCGGCCGACGACGAGGAGACCACCGCTCCCGCCGAGCCGGAGCCTCCGGCCGAGTCCGCCCCTTCCAGCCAGGCGCCGACGTCCTCCGCGCCCGCCTCCCCGCCCCCGTCGGCAACTCCCGGTCCCAGCGCCAGTACGACCGGGCCCACGGCTCCCCCGTCCACCGCGCCGCGCCCGGCGATCGTCTCGCGTGCCAAGTGGGGTGCGGACGAGTCGATCAGCCCCGAGGAGCCCGGTTACCTGCCCGACGGGAAGATCAAGGCGGTGGTGGTCCACCACACCGCCGAGAGCAACAACTACACCTGCGCCGACGCACCCGCCATCGTCCGGGGCATCTACGCCTACCACGTCAGGCAACTGGAGTGGAAAGACCTCGGCTACAACTTCCTCGTCGACAAGTGCGGCACCGTCTACGAGGGCCGAAAGGGCGGAGTGGACCTGCCCGTCATGGGCGCCCACGCCTACGGCTTCAACTCCGAGACCACCGGCATCTCCATCCTGGGCACCTACACCGACGTCGCCCCGAGCGACGCCGCGCTGACCTCGGTCGCCCGGATAGCGGCCTGGAAGCTGGGGCAGTACGGCGTGAGCCCGACCGGCACGGCCACCCTCACCGCGGGTGACAGCGGCCGCAGCTACACCGGCAAGACCTGGGCCAAGGGCGCGAAGCTGAGCCTGCCCGCCATCCACGGCCACCGCGACGGCTACAACACCCAGTGCCCCGGCAACGCGTACTACGCCAAGCTGCCCACCATCCGCGACTGGGCCGCCGGCCCGGTCAAGGGCCTGACGATCAAGTCCGTCACCGGCGCCGGCCTGTCCGGCACGACGTACTACACCAAGGCCGCGATCACCGTGAACTGGGCGGCCACCACCCCGTCCGCGCTGATCAGCAAGTACGAACTCCTCGTCGACGGCAAGGCCGTGGCCACCACCGCGGGAACCGCCACCTCCGCCAAGGCCACCCTGGCGCTGGGCAGCCACCAGGTCCAGGTCCGCGCCACCCACCAGTCCGGGAAGACCGCCACCTCCCCGGCGGCCACGGTCGTCGCCGAGACGACCGCCCCCACCTTCCCCACCAAGCCGGCCCTGGCGCTGCGCACGGGCACGGTGAACACCACCGCCGTCCCCATCACCCTGAGCTGGAAGGCGTCCGACAACGCCGCCCTGAAGGAGGTCAGGCTCACCGCCCCGGCCACCGCCACCTACGGACCGACCACCACCAGCGCCGGCCTCACCGCCAAGTCCGGTGCGGCGACCACCTGGTCCATGACCGCCTACGACCGTGCGGGCAACACCGGCACGGCCACCGTGTCCGGCACCCCCGTCATCGTCCAGGAGACGGCCGCGGCCAGGACCGGCACCTGGACGAGCAAGTCCTCCACCAGCTACCTGGGCGGCAAGTCGTTCACCAGCTCCACCAAGAACGCGTCGCTGACCTGGACCTTCACCGGCCGCTCCGTGGCCTGGATCGTCTCCCGGGCCTCCACCTCCGGCCAGGCCCACATCTACGTCGACGGCACCAAGACCGCCACGGTCGACCTGAAGTCGGCGACGACCAAGTACCGGGACGCCATCTGGACCAAGACCTGGTCCACCAGCGCGAAGCACACCATCAAGATCGTGGTCGTCGGCACCTCGGGCCGCCCCGCCGTCACCACGGACGGCATCGTCCACCTCAAGTAGCACCGCACCACCTGGCGCCCCGCACCGGTCGACTCCGGTGCGGGGCGCTTGCGTTCGCGCCGCGATCAGGGCGCCGGCACGCGGGCGCGCAGTGCGGCGATCACCCAGGCGAACTCCTCCTCGTGCGCCGGCGCGGGCGTCCCCTTCAGGGTCGCCGGCAGTTCGCGGTAGCGGGCGAGCCTGACGTTCTGGGACGCCTGCATGCGCTCCAGCACGGCACCGCGATCGGCGTCGCCGAGCAGGTTCCGCAGCACCTCGTCGGCGTCCGGTGCCTCCGGGGCGAGGCCGCGCTGGGGGCCTGCCCGGCCGGCCGGACGAGCCGCTTGGTGAACCGCATGGACGCCCCCGCGGGCGTCTCGTGCCCTCGGCCGGCGGCGTTGAACTCGGCCGCCCTGCGCATCTGCGCCCGGAACTCCGGGTCCCGCACCAGCCCGGCCGGCTCCACCCAGGCGTCGACCTGCTCGGGTGTCGGGTCCTCCGGCAGGTCCATCGCGCTGCGCCGCATGCGTTCACGGATCTCCGGATCGGCGGTGTCGAGCCCGTGGAACATCTCCTCCACGAACTCCTCCATGATCCGTCTGCGCTCGGCCGCCGACAGCCGCGCCAGTTTGTTCACCAGGGTCGTCTCCCGCGCGCTCGATCCACGTCGTGCCACGGTCGACAGCACCGCTCGGGTCGCCTTCAGGTGGGGGTCCCCCCTCTGGGGGAGGATCTGGGCGTCCAGGGCGGCCACGTGGGCGGCCGCGACCTCCGCGACCGTCCGCTCCCCCGCCGGCACCCTGCGCACGCCGTCCAGGCCGAGGCCCAGTTCGTGCAGGGTGCGGATCAGCTCCGGGCGGGCCACGGACGCGGCGTCGTAGAGGCGGTAGCCGCCCGTGGAGCGGGCCACCGGGGGCAGGGTGCCCTCGTCGGACCAGTAGCAGACGGTCCGTACGGTCAGTCCGGTGGCCCGGGCCAGTTCGCCGATCGTGAGGAGTCCGGTGCCGTCTTCCGTCATGTGGGCGAGTCCGGGGCTTCCAGTGGGTGGAGACTCAACTCGACGACTCCCGTGGTCAGCGGAAGACTCCCGTGTGGCCCAGTGAGTAGCGGCCCGGCTGCGGGTAGACCGCGAGGCCGTGCGGGCCGCTGCCGACCTTGATGCGGGCGAGCTGGGTGCCGGTGCGGGTGTCGACGGCGTAGACCTCGGAGTGGTAGCGGCCCGAGAGCCACAGCACCTTGCCGTCGGCGGAGACGCCGCCCATGTCGGGGCTGCCGCCGTGGGGCAGGCGCCACTTCCTGGTCAGCTTGTTCTGGGCGAAGTCGAAGACGGAGATGGTGCCCTCGCCTCGGTTGGAGATGTACATCTCGCGGGAGTCGCGGCTGACGTAGAGGCCGTGGGCGCCCTTGCCGGTGGCCAGGAACCTCGGCTTGCCGAACGTGTCGCCGTCCAGGATCCACAGGCCGTTGGCCACCATGTCGGCGACGTAGAACTTCCTGCCGTCGGGCGAGACCTTCACGTCCTGCGGCATCGCGCCGCGGTGGTCCAGCTTCTGCTGGCCGACGACCTTCATCTTCGCGGTGTCGACCTTGAGCAGTTCGCCGCTGAACTCGCAGGAGACGATGAAGTAGCGGCCGTCGATGGAGAAGTCGGCGTGGTTGACGCCGGCGCAGCTGACCGGGACGGTCTTCGCCACCTTCATGGTGTGCGCGTCGCGGAAGACGAGCTGGCGGTCCTTGGAGGCCATGACGACGGCGTACTTGCCGTCGGGGGTGAAGTAGAGGTTGTAAGGGTCGTGCACGGCGACCGGCTTGCCCGCCCTGCCGGTCCTGGGGTCGATGGGGGTGAGGGAGTTGCCGAGGTCGTTGTTGACCCACAGTGTCCTCAGGTCCCAGGACGGCACGACGTGCTGGGGCTGGCGGCCCACCGGGATCGTCTCGATGATCTTGTACGTCCTGGGGTCGATGACCGTGACGGTGTTGGAGTTGGTGTTGGGAACGTAGACCCGGGAGGGGAAGTCCTTGACCACCGGGGAGAGTTGGTTCGGGCGGTCGGCGGCGTAGACGTCGGTCGGGTCGAGGACGGGCGGCATGCCGGGCAGCCCGTCGACAGCCTGCTGCTTCGGCTCCGGCTGTGCGGGCGCCTTGCTGCCGAGGGCTTCGTCGGCCTGGTGCTTCGAGCCGCCGCCACTGCTGCAGGCGGACAGGGTGGTGAACGCGAGGCAGGCGACGCCGGCGATCAGGGCCCGGGCGATTCGAGTGGGGTGCATCAGCTCAGCAGCTCCGTGGTCGTGACCGCTTTCAGGCCGCGGCGGTCGAGTTCTTTGAGTACGTCGGGAAGGGCGGTGACCGTGTCCGGGTACCCGAAGTGCAGGCTCACCACGGAGCCGCCCCGGGCCTCGGCCAGGATCTTGCGGGTGACGGCGGGGGCGCCTGGCCGGGTGTAGTCGAGGGAGTCGACGTCGTACGACAGCACGTGCGGGTAACCGGCCGCGCGGGCCAGCCGCTGGACCAGCGGGGAGGCGGTCGGGGCGCGCGAGGGGCGGAACCAGGTGCCGATGGAGCCGGTGAGCCGTTTCAGGCGGTCCGCGCAGCCGGTGATCTCGGAGCGGGCGCCGTCCTCCGTCATCGCGTTGACGGCCAGGTGGCGCTGGGTGTGGTTGCCGAGGTCGTGGCCGCCGTCGAGGATCCGGCGGGCCATCTGCGGATACTGGTCGAGCCAGGTGCCGACGGCGAGCACGGTGAGGCGGGCGCCGTGTTCCTCGGCCGCGGTGAGCAGGGCGCGGGCGAGCGCGGGGTCGCCCTGGCCGTGGAAGGTGAGGGCGACACGGGGCCGGTCGCGCGGGCCGTGGGTGATCTGCGCGGGCTGCCGGGGGAAGGCACGCGGGGTGGGCGCGGCCTGCGGGGACGCGGTACTCGAGGGCCCGGAAGGCGCTACGGAGGACGCGGCGGAGTGCGGGGCGGCGCCGGTGGACGAACACCCGGTGGCGAGCGCGCCCCCGGCGACGAGCCCGGCACCGGCCCGCAGCACGCGGCGGCGGTCGGTCGTGGTCACCCGCACCATTTAAGAGGCACAGAGTAAGAAAACGGGCTATTCACACGTATGGACAACGAGGTGAGCGTCGGTCAGGGGCGCGAGACGCCCGTCAGCGGTCGCCCACCCGCATCTCGAACCACGTCGTCTTGCCGCGCGGCAGCAGGTCGACTCCCCAGCGGTCGGACAGCTTGTCGACGAGGAACAGGCCGCGTCCGCTGATGTCCAGCTCCTGCACCGGCATCAGACACGGCAGCCCGCGGGAGGGGTCGCGGACCTCGACGCGGATCCAGCCGCGGCGGCGGCGCATCCGCAGGCCGAAGACCCGGGCGCCGGTGTGCCGTACGGCGTTGCCCACGAGTTCGGAGACGAGCAGGACGGTGTCCTCCACCATCTTGGGCGACAGTCCCCATTGGCGCAGGACGACGACCTGGGCGAGCCGGCGGGCGGTGGCGGCGGACTCGGGGAGGGACGGCAGCGGAACCTCCTCCTCCGCCGGGTTGCCGAACAACTCCAGCGCCTTCTGCGCGCGTTCGTCCTCGACCGCGGGCGACCAGCGCGCCGCGGTCGCACGTGACTGTCCCCGCGGCTGTTCGATACCCTCCAGCCCCGCCATGCCCCCATGATGGCCGTCCGCCGCCTCCCCCGGGGCGGTTCCGGGTGAATACGCCCCCTGGGCGCCCCCTGCACGCACCTTTCGGGCGGCATATGCCAACGGCACCTCGGACCCCGGAACGTCCTGGCTGACCTGCGCGGACGGATCGGCTGGCGGCAATCGACCGGCTCCCTCGACAAGACACGCTTAAGGCTGCGTTAAGGCTGCCATAAACCGCCCTGTCGAGGGACCCGGATCAGACATCACGTCAATTGCAAGTCCCCGAAGGGGTGAATCACAGGAACTTCGCCTTGCCGGGGCCCTCTTCCACGAAGCTGCGCATGCCGCGCTCTCGGTCCTCCGTGGCGAACAGGCCGGCGAACCAGTTCCGCTCGACGGCGAGTCCGGTCTCGATGTCGGTCTCCAGACCGGTGTCGATCGACTCCTTGGCGGCGCGCAGCGCGATCGCCGGACCCTGGGCGAGCCTGGCGGCCCACGCGTGCGCCTCGGCGTAGACCTGGTCGGGTGCCACCACGCGGTCCACCAGGCCCAGCGCGAGGGCCTCGTCGGCCCTGACCTGACGGCCGGTGAAGATGAGGTCCTTGGCCTTGGAGGGGCCGATCAGCCGGGACAGCCGCTGGGTGCCGCCCGCGCCGGGGATGAGGCCGAGCAGGATCTCCGGCTGACCGAGCTTGGCGTTCTCCCCGGCGATGCGGTAGTCCGCGCAGAGCGCGAGTTCGCAGCCGCCGCCGAGCGCGTAGCCCGTGACCGCGGCGACCACCGGCTTGGGGATGCGGGCCACGGCGGTGAAGGAGTCCTGCAGGGCGCGGGCGCGCAGGACCATCGCCGCGTGGTCCATCACCTGCATCTCCTTGATGTCCGCGCCGGCCGCGAACACCTTCTCGCCGCCGTAGATCACCACGGCGCGCACGTCCTCGCGGCGGGTGGCCTCCTCGGCGAGCTCCTTGAGCCGGTCCTGCGTGGCGACGTCGAGCGCGTTCATGGGCGGGCGGTCCAGGCGCAGCGTCCCGACGCCCTCGGCGACTTCCAGAGATACGGTCATGGGAGCAGGTTAACGGGGACTAAGAGGTCGCGCGGATAGGTGCGGTTGGGGACACCGGCAACAGGACGGGCACAGGTTCTGGTGATCATGGAGTTGCGACGCTCTGTGATCACTGAGGAGACCTGTGCCCGCGCTGCCATCATGGCTCGCCGAACCGCTCTGGGACCAATTCGCGGCCCTGCTGCCCGAGCGGCCGGAGTACCACCCGGACCATCCACTTGGCTGCCACCGCCGACGTATCAGCGACCGGATCGTCTTCGACAAGATGCTGCAGCTCCTGCGCTTCGGCTGCTCCTACCAGGCGATCGCCGACACAACCTGCTCGGCCACCACGATCCGCAACCGCCGCGACGAGTGGATACAACTGGGCGTCTTCACCCGGCTCAAGCAGATCGCGCTGGAGTCCTACGACCGGATCGTGGGACTCGTCCTCGACCAGATCGCCGTGGACGGCTCTATCACCAAGGCTCCCGGAGGCGGCGAGGTGGCCGGGCGTTCCCCGGTCGACCGCGGCAAACAGGGCTTGAAACGCTCGGGCATGACGGACGGATACGGCATTCCGCTGGGCCGGGTCCTGGCCGGCGCCAACCGCCACGACTCCCCGCTGCTCGCCCCGACCCTGGACCGCCTGGACGACCTCGGACCGCTGCCCGACGACATCACCGTCCATCTGGACGCCGGCTACGACTCGGACAAGACCCGCGCTGTGCTCGACGATCGCGGCTTCCACGGCCGTATCGCGCACAAAGGCGAGAAGGCACCCATCCAGGCCAGTCGGCGGTGGCACGTGGAACGTACCCACGCCTGGCAGAACGCCTTCCACCGGCTCGCCCGCTGCTACGAGCGGCGCGCCACCGTCGTCGACGCCTTCTTCGACCTCGCCGACGCGGTTATCACCGTGCGCAGCCTGATCCGGCAGGCATGGGCGACTCACCGCTGGGACGAACGCCCAAACCGCCGACCATGACAGCACCCTCATCCGCGCCGCATCTAAACGTCGCGCACCGCGAGCAGTTCGACCGCTGCCCCAGACGACTCCAGCAGTGGTGCAGCGGCAGAACGCCGGGGATCCGCCCGGTAGGCAGCGAGATCCTCGCTGGTGGGAAAGGCTATGAGGTGGGCCTCGACCTGATCGTCCAGAGTGCGCAGTCGGCGCTCAAGACGCCCTCCATACTCGGCAAGGAGGGGCAGGACAGCGCTCTCATAAGCGTCGAAGGTGCCCAAGCCGCCTTCAGGTAGCCGCGCGAGCATCAAGTAGGTGACGGCCATGGCTCCCTCATAGCGGTCTGTAACCGGTGATCTTCTGAGCCTAGCTGGCGTACACGCCTTCAACGCCGCCCCAGCGGCCGTCTATCTGCGCGACCTCTAACGGGGACCGGCCCGGTGCGGTCGGTCACACCGGGCCGGTCCGCAGCGGCGCGTTACGCCTTCCACTCGTCCCAGGACATGTTCCAGCCGTTGAGCCCGTTGTCCGGGGCGACCGTCCGGTCGCGGGAGTTCTTGACGACCACCACGTCGCCGATCATCGAGCGGTTGAAGAACCAGGCGGCCGGTGTGCCGCTGTCGTAGCCGCCGCGTACGTCGCGCAGGCCGATGCAGCCGTGGCTGGCGTTGTAGTTGCCGAAGGCGCCGCCGCCCCAGTAGTTGCCGTGCAGGAAGGTGCCGGAGGTGGTCAGGCGCATGGCGTGCGGGACGTCCTTGATGTCGTACTCGCCGCCGAAGCCCACCGTCTCGCCGTTCATGCGGGTCACCTTGAGCTTCTCGCTGATGACCATCCGGCCGTTCCAGGTGTCGGTGCCCGGCGCGCCGGCGGTGATGGGGATGGTCCTGATGACCTTGTCCTCCCGCATGACCTTCATCGTGTGCTTCTTGGCGTCGACCACGGAGACCTGGTTGCGGCCGATGGTGAAGGAGACGGTCCTGCTCTGCTTGCCGTAGACGCCGGGGCGGCCCTCGACGCCGTCGAGGTCGAGCTTGACGGTGACCTTGGTGCCGGCCTTCCAGTAGTGCTCGGGGCGGAAGTCGAGGCGGTCGTTGCCGAACCAGTGGCCGGCGACCTCGACGGCCGGCTCGGTCTTGATCTCGATCGCCTTCTCGACGGCCTTCGGCTCCGTGATGCCCCGGGTGAAGCGGAGCGAGAACGGCATTCCGACGCCGACGGTGGAGCCGTCCTCGGGGGTGAAGTAGCCGACGAAGGTGTTCTGCGGGGTCAGCGTGGTGAAGGTGGAGTCCTCGGCCGCCTCGAGGCCCGCGGAGTCCTTGGCCACCGCGTGCACCGTGTACTCGGTGGAGGCGGACAGGTGCCTGCTCGGCGTCCAGGAGGTGCCGTCGCCGGATATCTCCCCGGGTATCTCCGCGCCCTTGGTGTCCTTGACGACGACCTGGGTGAGCTTGCCCTTGCTCACCCCGACCTCGAGGGCGCCGCTGGTGTCCACGGACTTGGCGCCGTCCTTGGGCGCGATGGTCACGACCGCCTGCGACTGCTTGCTCCGGGCCGTGTCGGAGTCCTTGCCCTTGCTCTCCCCGGGCCCCCCGCCCGAAGCACCCCCGCCGCACGCGGTGACGGTGAGGACCAGCATGCCGGACACCAGCGCCAGCAGCCCCCTGTTCCCCCGTCGTCCCCGCGCGTCCACCGACGTCCCCGATATCGGCCGCACGTTCAAGTTCGTCTCCCCTCCCCGGGCCGGTCCGGACCCGCGCCCCAGTGCGCATCCCGCGCACTGGCCGCATAGTAACCACAAGGTCAGGGGCAATTTGTCAGGCGATTGTCACTGTTCAGTCCCAACTTCAACAGCTACCGGACGACCCCCCAGTCCTCGTCCTCGGCCGGTCACTTGGCCGTACTGCCCGCCTTCCACCGGTCCCAGTCCATGTTCCACCCGCCGAGGCCGTTGTCGGGAGAGACCGTCTTGTCGTCGCTGTTGACGATCCGGACGATGTCGCCGACGAGGCTGCGGTCGAAGAACCAGGCAGCCGGCGTCCCTGTCCCGCCGCCCTTGACGTCCCTCAGGCCCACGCAGCCGTGGCTGACGTTGTCGCGGCCGAACGTGCCCGGGGCCGACCAGTAGTTGCCGTGCAGGAAGGTGCCGGAGTTGGTGAGCCGCAGGGCGTGCGGGACGTCGGGGACGTCGTACTCGTTGCCGAGGCCGACCGTGCGGCTGTCCATGCGGGTGACCTCGTGCATCTCCATCACCACCATCGTCCCGTTGTACGTGGCGTGCTTCGGTGCCCCGGCGGTGACGGGGAGCGTGGTGAGCAGCCGGCCGTCGCGGCGGACCTGCATGGTGTGGGCGGCGACGTCGACCAGGGAGACCTGGCTGCGGCCGATGGTGAAGGAGAAGGTCTTGGACTGCAGCCCGTAGACGCCGGGCGCCCCTTCGAGGTCCCTCAGGCGCAGCTCGACGGTGACCCGGGTGCCCGGTTTCCAGAACTCCCGGGGGCGGAAGTCGAGCCGGCTCCCGCCGAACCAGTGCGGGCGGATCTCGACCGGTGGCTCGGCGGTGACGTGGACGGCCCGCTCGACGGCGGCGCGGTGGGTGACCGGCCGGTTGAAGGACAGCGAGACGATCATTCCGGTGCCCACGACGGAGCGGTTCTCCGGGGTGACGTAGCCGATGAAGCGTTTGTCGGGGACGAAGGTGGTGAAGGTGGTGTGCCGGGCGGAGCGGTGCCCGGCCTCGTCGTCGGCCACCGCGTCGACGGTGTACTTGGCGGCGAGGGCGAGCCGGCCGTCGTCGGGCTGCCAGGTCCGGCGGTCGCGGGAGAAGTGCCCGGGCACCGGGGTGTCCTGCGCGTCCTGGGACTTGACGACCGTGACGGATTCCAGGTGTCCGTCGGTGGCCCGCACCCGCAGCTTCTCGCCGGGCCGGACGCCCTTGCTGCCGTTGTCCGGCGAGATCCTGACGATCTCCTCGGGCGCCGGGGGCTCGCCGAAGACCCGGTCGAGCCCTCCGGCGCCGCCCGAGGTGCAGCCGGCGGCCCCGGCCAGTAGTCCTGCCCATGTCAGTACGGCGGCCAGCGCGGCCCCCGCGCGCCGTGCGCGCCCAGTTGCATGCCTCACGGGTTGCCCAACGACCGGGGCCGCCCGGGGAAACGTGAGTGCGAGGCACGCCGTGGGCAGAACAGTGGGGAGGACCGCGCGGCGGGGAGCCGCGCCCGGGAGTCAGCCGCAGGGAAGGGCGGGCCGGAGGCGGACGAGCCACAGGGGCCGCAGGAGCCGCAGAGGCCGCAGAGGCCGCAGGGGTCACAAGAGCCGCAAGAGCTGAAAAAAGGGGCCGACCAGGTGTCCAGCGCAGCCGAGCAGGAGGCGGTGGCGGGCGGACGCGCCACCGAGGACGGGTGCGCCACCGAGGACGGGCGGGCCGCCGAGGAGGCGCAGACCGCCGAGGAGGCGTGGACCACCGAGGAGGCGTGGACCACCGAGAACGGGCGGGCCGTCCAGGAGGACCGCCCGTCCGCCGCCGTGAACGGCGCCCGCCGCACCGCGCCGCCGCCCGGCGTGCCCGTGTGGCCGGGCGCGCCGGCACCGCTGGGCGCCCGCTTCCGGGCCGGCCCGGACGGGGTGGCGGGCACCAACTTCGCGCTGTGGGCGGGCGGGGCGGAGGCGGTGGAACTGTGCCTGTTCGACGAGTCGGGCAGGGAGACCCGCGCCCGGCTCACCGAACTGACGCACGAGATCTGGCACGGCTTCGTCCCCGGCGTGATGCCGGGTCAGCGCTACGGCTACCGGGTGCACGGCCGCTGGGACCCGTGGACCGGCGCCCGCTGGAATCCGGCCAAGCTGCTGCTCGACCCGTACGCGCGCGCGGTGGACGGCGCCAAAGGAAATGATTACAGCCGGCTGCCCCCTCAGGTGTACGGGCACGTCCGGGACTGGCCCGACCAGTCGGTGGCGGACACCGTGCGCGACGAGCGGGACTCGGCGCCGTACGTGCCCAAGGGCGTCGTCGTCCACGATGACGACGACTGGTCGGACGACCGCCGCCCCAAGACGCCGTGGGCCGACTCGGTGATCTACGAGTTGCACGTACGCGGCTTCACCAGGCTGCACCCCGGGGTCCCGGAGGAACTGCGGGGCACGTACGCCGGACTGGCCCACCCGGCGGCGGTCGAGCACCTGGTGAGGCTGGGCGTGACGGCGGTGGAGCTGCTGCCGGTGCACCAGTTCGCGCACGAGGACCACCTGCTGCGCCGGGGCCTGAGGAACTACTGGGGCTACAACTCCATCGGCTACTTCGCCCCGCACGCGGCCTACGCCGCCTCCGGCACCACGGGGCAGCAGGTGGGCGAGTTCAAGCGGATGGTGCGCGCGCTGCACGCGGCCGGTATCGAGGTGATCCTCGACGTGGTCTACAACCACACGGCGGAGGCGAACGAGTACGGCCCCACACTGTCCCTGAAGGGCATCGACAACCACCGCTACTACCGCCCGCAGCCGGACCCGCGCCGATACGCCGACTACACCGGCTGCGGCAACACCCTGCACGTGGTCCAGCCGCACGTACTGCGCCTGATCACCGACTCGCTGCGCTACTGGGTGACCGAGATGGGCGTGGACGGCTTCCGCTTCGACCTGGCGGCGGCGCTGGCGCGCTCCATGCACGACGTGGACATGCTCTCCCCGTTCCTCGCGGTCATCGCCCAGGACCCGGTGCTGCGCCGGGTGAAGCTGATCGCCGAGCCGTGGGACGTCGGCTCGGGCGGCTACCAGGTGGGCGCCTTCCCCCCGCTGTGGACGGAGTGGAACGACCGCTACCGCGACGCCGTACGGGACTTCTGGCGGCACGCCCTGCCGGACGTGCGGGAGATGGGCTACCGCCTGTCCGGCTCCAGCGACCTGTACGCGTGGAACGGCCGCCGCCCCTACGCCTCCGTCAACTTCGTCACCGCGCACGACGGTTTCACCCTCCGGGACCTGGTGTCGTACGAGCGCAAGCACAACGAGGCCAACGGCGAGGGCAACCGGGACGGCACCGACGACAACCGCTCCTGGAACTGCGGGGCGGAGGGCGAGACCGACGACGAGGGAATACGCGCGCTGCGGCGCCGGCAGCTGCGGAACCTGATGACCACGCTGCTGCTGTCGACGGGCGTGCCGATGCTGGTCGCCGGCGACGAACTGGGCCGCACCCAGCGCGGCAACAACAACGCCTACTGCCAGGACAACGAGATCGGCTGGCTGGACTGGAGCCTGCTGGCGGACCCCGGCTGGCGGACCCTGTTCGAGCTGACCTCCCGTCTGATCGCCCTGCGGCACCGGCATCCCGTGCTGCGCCGCCGCGCGTTCTTCTCCGGGCGCGCGCACTCGGCGGACGGGCTGCGGGACCTGGCCTGGTTCACCGCGCGCGGCACGGAGATGACGGAGGGCGACTGGTACGCCCCCGCCGCCACCCTGGGCATGTATCTGTCCGGCCGGGACATCCCGGGCCGCGACGAGCGCGGCGCCCCGGTCGTCGACGACAGCTTCCTGGCCGTGCTGCACGCCGGGGACCACCCGGTGAGCTTCGTCCTGCCGGGGCCGCCGTGGGCGGAGCGGTACGAGGTGGTCGTGGACACCTCGCGGGAGGAACAGGCGGACGCGCCGGGCGTGTCGCACGCCTCGGGTGCGGCGATCACGGTACCGGCCAGGTCGGTGCTGCTGCTCAAGGTCGTGGACTAGCCGAGGATCCCCCGGTCGTACGCCACCGCGACCGCCGCCGCGCGGTCGTTGACGCCGAGTTTGGCGTACAGGTGGGTGAGGTGGGTCTTCACGGTGGCCTCGCTGATGAACAGCTCGCGGGCGATCTCCCGGTTGGAAGTGCCCTTGGCGACCAGGGCGAGGACCTCGCGCTCGCGGGCGGAGAGGGGCCCGGAGGCGGGCGCGCGGACCGCGGAGACCAGCCGGGAGGCCACGGCCGGGGAGAGCACCGTACGGCCCTGCGCGGCGGCCCGGACGGCGGTGAACAGCTCGTCGCGCGGGGCGTCCTTGAGCAGGTAGCCGGTCGCGCCCGCCTCGATCGCGGGAAGGGTGTCGGAGTCGGTGTCGTACGTCGTCAGCACCAGCACCCTGGCGCGGGCGCCGCGGCCGGTCAGCTCCCGGATGGCGTCCACGCCGGAGCCGCCCGGCATGCGCAGGTCCATGAGGATCACGTCCGGGTCGAGGGCGGCGGCCTTCTCGACCGCCTCGACGCCCCCCGCGGCCTCGCCGAGAACCGTGAACCCGGACGCGGACTCGAACATGCCGCGCAGGCCGTCCCGCACGACGGGGTGGTCGTCGACGATCAACAGGGAGATCACGGCGTCATCGGTCATGGCGCACCAACGGTACGTGAGCCGAGACCGCCGTGCCGTGCCCCGGCTCGGACTCGACGGTGAGGAACCCGGCGATGCGTTCGGCGCGGGCGCGCATGCCGTCGAGGCCGAAACCGCCGGCGCGGGTGCGTTCCGGGAGGGCGAGGGGGTCGAAGCCGCGGCCGTCGTCGCGGATGTCGAGGGAGACCTCGTCGCCCATGAAGGACAGGGTGACGCCGACACGGGAGGCGCGGGCGTGCCGGTCGGCGTTGGACAGGGCCTCCTGGGTGATGCGCAGCAGGGTGGCCGCGACCTCCTCGTGCAGCTGCTCGGCGGTGCCGGTGACGGTGAAGTCGGCCCGTGAGCCGGTACGTTCGCCCCAGTCCGCGACCGTCTTCTTCAACGCCTCGGGCAGACCGTTGCCGTCGAGGGCCACCGGGGAGAGGTTGTGCACGGAGCGGCGGGCCTCGCCCAGGCTGTGCCGGGCCAGGTCGATCGCGCGGTCGACGTGCTCGTGGGCCACGGCATCGTCCGGGGCGTTCGCCACGACCTGGAGCTGGGCGATGATGCCGGTCAGGCCCTGGGCGAGGGTGTCGTGGATCTCGGCGGCCAGACGGCGGCGCTCGTCTGCGATGCCGGCCTCGCGGGCCTGGACGAGGAGTTGGGCGTGCAGGGCGGCGTTCTCGTCGAGGGCCTGCTGCAACGCCGTGTTGGTGCGCTCCAGTTCGGCGATGGTCTCGGCCTGGGTGCGGGCCCGGGCGTCCTCCAGCGCGGCGAAGTGGGAGAACAGCGCCAGAAGCACGACATGCACGGCGAGGATCGCCCCGAACATGACCCATCCCATGTGCCCGCGCGGAGGCAACCCGCCCGACTGCGAGCCGGCGACCGTCACGGCGGTGGCGAACAGACCGGCCTTGAGCAGCCGCTGCGGCAGCAGCCGGTCGGCGCCGAAGTAGCCGATGGCGGCGTAGAAGGCGAACAGAGGGTTCAGCCAGGTCAGGGTGAAGGCGATTGCCCAGCGCAGGGCGTAGTGTCCGGCGCTCGCCGGGGACGGGCCGGGGCGGGTGCGGGAACCCCACCCCCACCACAGCTCCAGGGCGTACGCCGCGACGACCAGGCCGGCGGCCGCGTTCCGCTCGCCGCTCGTCATGCCGACCACGTCGGCCGCCGCCGAGGCGACCGCGGTACCGACGGTCAGCAGCCCGGCCGGCCCCCAACGGTGGAACACCGCCCACCGCTGTTCGACCACCCCCATCTCGCTCATCCCCTCAGTGTCGGGCACGGAGCCGCGCACGCCGCCGCTCACTCCCAGCGGAACCAGCGGGAGGCCGCCGCGGTGAGCAGCACGATCCACGCGACCAGGACCCCCAGGTGGGACCAGCCGGGCCAGTGGCCCGCCGCCGCCTGGTTCAGGGCCTGCGCGGCGGCGCCGAAGGGCGTGCGGCCGACGATCCGGGCGAGCGTGTCGGGCATGGCCTGCACCGGCAGCCACACGCCCGCGCAGAACATCATCGGGAAGAGCGCGGCGGACCCGATCGCGCCCGCGATCTTCGTGGTGCGGGACAGCGCGGAGATCACCGAGCCCAGGGCGAGGGCCACCAGGACCGCCAGCAGCAGGGCGACTGCGTAGCCGAACGGCTGCCGGGGCAACGTCACGTCGAAGGCGAGCCGCCCGACGGCGAGCGCGAGCAGCGCCGAGGCCAGGGCCGCTCCCCCGTACAGCGCCATCTGTGCGGACAGCAGGGCGGCGGGCCGGACCGGCGTGGTGGACATCCGGCGCAGGATGCCGCGCTCGCGGTAGCCGGTGAGGGTCTGCGGCATGCCCTGCAGCCCTCCCATGAGCAGCCCGAGCAGCACCGTGACCGGCACATAGGCGTCGATGGGCCGCAGGCCCCCGAGGGAGTGGTCGGGCTGTCGGAAGGACGGGACGGAACCGAGGATCACCAGCAGCAGGGTGGGGAACAGCAGGATCCAGAAGATGCCTCCGGGTTCGCGGCCGAAGAGCCGGATCTCGGTGCGCAGTACGGCCCGGTGCACAAGGGCGTTGCTCATACGGTGACCTCCGTCAGGTCCAGGAACGCGTCGTCGAGGGTGGCGTCGGTGACGCGGAGTTGGTGGGCGGTGATGCGGTGGCGGGCGAGCAGGGTGATGACGGCGTTGACGGTCTCGTCGGTGCCGGAGAGCGTGATCCGGCCGTCCTTGTGGGTGAGGAAGGCCAGCCCGGGCAGCGCGTTCAGGTCGTGCTCGTCCAGTGGCGCGGACGGGGTGAAGCTGACGACGGTGGCGCCGGCCGAGCGCCGGATCAGGCCGTCCGGGGTGTCCAGGGCGGCGATCCGGCCCTTGTCGATGACGGCGATCCGGTCGCACAGCCGCTGGGCCTCCTCCATGAAGTGCGTGACGAGGAGGACGGTGACCCCGCTCGCCCGGACGTCCTCGATGAGCTGCCAGGTGTCGCGGCGGGCGCGCGGGTCGAGTCCGGTGGTCAGCTCGTCCAGGACGACCACGCGGGGGTTGCCGATGAGGGCGAGCGCGATGAACAGCCGCTGCTTCTGGCCGCCGGAGAGCTCGGCGAACCGGGTGGTGAGCTTCTCGGTCAGACCGAGGCGTTCGGCCAGGGGCCGCCAGTCGGCCGGGCGCGGGTAGAAGGAGGCGTACAGCTGAAGCGCCTCGCGCACGGTGAGCTTGGCCTGCAGCTCGCTCTGCTGGAGCTGGGCGCCGAGCACGCGGGCGACCCGCTCGTGGTCGGCGACCGGGTCGAGGCCGGTGACGCGGACGCGGCCCGCCTCGGGGACGCGCAGGCCCTCGACGCACTCGACGGTGGTGGTCTTGCCGGCGCCGTTCGGGCCGAGGATGCCGAAGATCTCGCCCTCCTCGACGGCGAAGGAGACGCCGTCGACGACGGTCCGGCCGCCGTAGGACTTGCGCAGTTCGCTCACTTGGATGATGGACATGGCTCAAGGTTCGCGGCGGGCGGGGCCCGCGCACATCGCCCGTCACGCTCGGGGAAACATCAGCCGATCGGTTGATGCCGCGGTCGTACCGCGCAGGTCGGGCGGGTGTTCGTACGGCCGTACGCGCAGGTCGTAGGACCAGCGGCGGAGTACGGTCCGGCCGAACCGCCGAAAACTCTGTGGGCGATGTCGGTGGCGGTCCGTAGGCTCGCCCTGATGCCCAATACACCTGCCTTCGCCGAGGATCCCGCCGACCGCACCGGCCCGACCGGCCGTTCGGCCGTGCGTACGCTGCTGCGCCTGTGGCCGTACGTGCGGCCGGTGCGTGTGCGGCTGTTCACCGCCGCGCTCGTCGCGATCGTCGCCTCCTGTGCGGGACTGGTGATCCCGCTCGTCCTGAAGTGGATGGTGGACGGGCCGGTCGCCGACCGGGACCCGCGCGGCGTGTGGCTCGGGGCGCTGTACCTGTTGCTGCTCGGGGTGATGGAGGCCCTGCTGTTCGGGCTGCGGCGGTGGCTGGTGGCCCGGCCGCTGTCGCGCGTGGAGGCGGAGATGCGGGCGGGCCTCTACGGGCATCTGCAGCGGCTGCCGGTGGCCTTCCACGACCGGTGGGCGTCGGGCCAGCTGCTCTCCCGGGGCACGACCGACTTGATGCTGCTGCGTCAGTTCCTCGCCTTTCCGCTGACGTTCCTGCTGGTCAACGGCGTGACGATCGTGGTCGGCGTGGTCATCATGCTGCTGCAGGACTGGACGCTGGGGCTGGTGATGCTCGGGCCGGCCGTGCCGCTGGTCGTCCTCAGCGCGGTCTTCGAGAAGCGGTACGCGCACGCGGCGCGGCTGGCGCAGGACCAGGTCGGGGACCTGACGACGGTGGTCGAGGAGAGCGTGCTCGGCATCCGCGTCATCAAGGGCTTCGGCCGGCACCGCAGCCAGGCGCGGGCGTTCCGCGAGCTGTCCCGGACCCTGCGGGGCACCGAGCTGCGCAAGGCCCGCCTGCTGGCCACCATCTGGGCGGTCATCATGACCCTGCCGGAGGTGGCCATCGGGGCGGCGCTGGTGGTGGGGGCGGTCCAGGTCGCGGACGGCTCGCTGTCGGCGGGCACGCTGGTGGCCTTCCTGTCCACGGCGCTGGCGCTGCGCTGGCCGGTGGAGTCGATCGGGTTCCTGCTGGCGATGAGCCAGGAGGCGGCGACGGCGACGGAACGGTACTTCGAGGTCCTGGACGCGGAGCCGGAGTCCGGGGAGCCGTTGGTTTCCGGTGAGCGTGGGCCGGCGCCGGGGGGTGGGTCGCGCAGCCCGGCGTTGCGGGGTGCCTCCCCCGAGCCCTTCGAGCAGGGGGTACCCCCAGCGCCCGCCCTCCCCCGAGCTCTCGGCTTCGCTCGAGCAGGGGGGACCCCCATCGCCCCTGGGGGTCCCCCCAGGCGTTCAGCACCAGGGGAGGCACGGCTGCCCGCAGCTTGCGGCGGGCTACGGTTCCGCGGCGTTCGTTTTCGTTATCCCGACGCCCCGCCCGCCTCCCCGCCCCTTCTCGACCACATCGACCTGCACATCCGCCCCGGCGAGTCCATGGCCCTGGTCGGCGCGACCGGAAGCGGCAAGACGACCCTCACGGCGCTCATCCCCCGCCTCCACGAGGTGACCGAGGGCCGCATCACCCTCGACGGGCAGGACATCACCGAGTTGTCCCGAGAGGAGCTGCGCTCGATGGTCGCCGTCGCCTTCGAGGAACCCACCCTCTTCTCCGCGAGCGTCGGCGACAACGTTCTCATGGGCGCCGGCGCCACCGCCGGCGCCCATGAGCTGGGCCGCGCGCTCTCCGTCGCACAGGCCGACTTCGCGCACGCCCTCCCCCAGGGCACGGACACGCAGGTCGGCGAGCAGGGCCTCAGCCTCTCCGGCGGCCAGCGGCAACGCCTCGCGCTGGCCCGTGCCGTCGTGGGCCGGCCCCGGTTCCTGGTCCTGGACGACCCGCTGTCCGCCCTGGACGTGCACACCGAGGCCGCCGTGGAGGCCGCCCTGCGCCAGGTCCTCGCCGACACCACCGCCCTGATCGTGGCCCACCGCCCCTCCACGGTCCTGCTGGCCGACCGCGTCGCCCTGCTGTCGAACGGCCGGATCGCCGCCGTGGGCACGCATCACGAACTGCTGCGCACAAACGCCGAGTACGCCCACCTGATGTCAGGAGGGCACTCGCCCGAAGAGGAGGACGAGGACCGATGACGGCCCCCACGACGTCCGTCCCCACCCCCGCGGACGAGGAGGACCCACCGCGCCCCGGGAGCGCCGACGACCCCTTCGACCGGGACGTCCTGCCCACCCCGCCGGGCGCCACGGCGGCGTTGCTGCGTTCCCTGCTCGCCCCCATGAAGGCCCGCGTGGCCGGCACCACGCTCCTGCTGCTGCTCCAGCAGGCGGCGGTCCAGGCGGGCCCGCTGCTGGTGGCGTACGCGATCGACACCGCCGTACCGGCGTTCCGCGACCACGACCACGGGCCGCTGGTCGCGGTGGCGGTCGCCTATCTGCTGTGCGCGGTCGCCTCCGGCGGACTGCAGTGGGCGTTCATCACCGCCGCGGCCCGGGTCAACCAGGACGTGCTGCTCGACCTGCGCGGCCGTATCTTCCGCCACGCCCAGGCGCTCAGCGTCGACTTCCACGAGCGCTACACCTCCGGCCGGCTCATCTCCCGCTCCACCACGGACGTCGAGTCGCTGCGCGAGCTGCTCGACGAGGGCCTCCAGGAACTGGTCACGGTCGTCCTGTCCTTCGTCTACATCTCGGCGATGCTGCTGTGGCTGGACCTGAGCATGGGCGCGGTCGCGGTGGCCTCCTTCGTGCCCCTGTACCTGCTGGTCCGGCTCTACCGGCGGCGCGCCGGGCGGGTGTTCCGGGAGCGGTCGACGGCGATCGCCGCGGTGATCGTGAAGTTCGTGGAGACGATGAACGGCATCCGGCCGGTGCGCGCGTTCCGCCGCGAGGCCGCCAACGACGCCGACTTCCGCGTCCTCAACCGGCGCCACGAGCGCACCAACGGCGACGCGCTCCTGGAGATGGCCCGCTATGTCGTCGGCTCCCGCCTGGTGGCCAACACGGCGGTCGCGTTCATCGTGCTGTGGGGCGCCTACCGGGTGGCGGACGGCTCGCTGGAGCTGGGGGTGCTGGCGGCGGCGGTGCTGTATCTGCGCCGGCTGTACGACCCGATCGACCGGCTCGGCATGTTCCTCAACTCCTACCAGTCGGCGGCGGCCTCGCTGGAGAAGATCGCGGGCCTGCTGGCCCAGACCCCGTCGGTCCCGGAGCCGTCGGCGCCCAGGCGGCTCCCGGCGCTCGCGTCGGACCTGCCCGGCCGCGAGGTCGTCTTCGACGGCGTCCGCTTCGGCTACCGCACGGGCGGCGAGGTGCTGCCCCGCTTCGACCTGACCATCCCGGCCGGCCAGACCGTCGCCGTGGTCGGCTCCACCGGCGCGGGCAAGTCGACCCTGGCCAAGCTGCTGGCCCGCTTCTACGACCCGACCGATGGCCGCGTGCTGCTGGACAGTGTGGACCTGCGCGACCTGGCCGTTCCCGAGCTGCGGCGCGGGGTCGTCATGGTCACGCAGGAGGCGTTCCTGTTCTCCGGCACGGTCGCCGAGAACATCGCCGTCGGCCGCCCGGACGCGACCCGTGAGGAGATCGAGCGGGCCGCGAAGGCGATCGGCGCCCACGACTTCGTCAGCGCCCTGCCCGACGGCTACGACACGGACGTACGCAAGCGGGGCGGCCGTATCTCCGCGGGCCAGCGCCAGCTGGTCTCCTTCGCACGGGCGTTGCTCGCCGACCCGTCCGTGCTCATCCTCGACGAGGCCACCAGCTCGCTCGACATCCCGGGCGAACAGGCCGTGCAGCGCGCGATGGCCACCGTCCTGCGGGGCCGTACGGCCGTGGTGATCGCGCACCGGCTGTCCACGGTGGAGATCGCCGACCGGGTGCTGGTGATGGAGCACGGCCGGATCGTGGAGGACGGCACGCCGGCCGACCTCGTCGCCGGCACGGGCCGCTTCGCCGACCTGCACCGGGCGTGGCGGGACAGCCTGGCCTGACGGCCGGACGGGAACGGGGAGAGCAGTGATCGACGCGTACGAGGACCCGGGCACGCCCGACCACCGGGGCGGGTGGTGGTACCTGTGGTGGCTGGTGAGGTGCCAGCCGGGCCGGTCGGCGGCCGGTGCGGCGCTGGCCAGCGTCTGGATGGTGCTGATGGCGGCGACGCCGTACCTGATGGCCCGGGCGATCGACGACGGCCTGCAGCCGGGGAACATGACGGCGCTGACCGGCTGGACCGGGGTTCTGGTGGCGGTCGGGGCGTTCAACGCCTGGGTGAGCGTCATGCGGCACCGCACGATGACCCGGCTGCGGATGGACGCCAACTTCCGCACGGTCAAGGCCGTCGTCGACCACGTGGTCCGGCTGGGCGCCGCGCTGCCCCGCCGGGTAGGGGCCGGGGAGGTCGTCACGATCGGCGTCGGGGACGTCCAGACCATCAGCCAGTGCCTGACGGTGGTCGGCCCGGGGGCGGGCGCGGTCGTCGTCTACGCGGTCGTGGCCGGGCTGCTGATGTCGGTCTCGGTGCCGCTGGCGGTCGTCATCCTGCTGGGGGTGCCGCTGATCGCGGTGCTCGTCGGGCCGCTGATGCGCCGGCTGCAGGGTGCCGAGGGCGAGTACCGGGAGCGGCAGGGGGTGCTGACCGCGCGGATCGGCGACCTCGCGGGCGGACTGCGCGTGCTCAACGGGCTGGGCGGCAAGGGGCTGTTCGCGGACGCCTTCCGCCGGGACTCGCAGCGGCTGCGGGCGCAGGGCTACAGGGTGGGCGCCGTCACCAGCTGGATGCAGGCGCTCGGGGCGGGTCTGCCGACGCTGTTCCTGGCCGTGGTGACCTGGCTGGCGGCCCGGCTGGCCGCCGAGGGGCGGATCACCGTGGGCGAGCTGGTGTCGGTGTACGGCTATGTGGCGGTCCTGGTGTTGCCGGTGGCGTTCTTCATCGAGATGGGCTACCAGCTCAGCCGTGGCGTGGTGGCCGCCCGCCGGGTGGTGGGGCTGTTGCGGGTGGAGCCGGACGAGGACACCGGAACGCGGGACGCGCCTGCCGAACCCTCGGTGCTGTACGACCCGGAGTCCGGCGTCCGGGTGGTACCGGGGCGGCTGACCGCGCTGGTGTGCGCCCGCCCCGCCGAGGCGGCGGCGGTGGTCGACCGCCTGGGCCGCTACGAGCCGTCGGCGGCCACGTGGGGCGGGGTCCGGCTGGACGAGATCGAGCTGTCCGCCGTGCGGGAGCGGATTCTGGTCGCCGACAACGAGGCCGACCTGTTCGCCGGGACCCTGCGGGAGCTGGTGTGCGGGCGCCGTGACCGTGCGGACGCCGACGTGGCACGGGCGGTGCGCGCGGCCGTCGCCGACGACATCGTGCAGGGGCTGCCCGACGGGCTCGACTCGGCCGTGTCCGCACAGGGCCGCAGCCTGTCCGGCGGCCAGCGGCAGCGGGTCCGGCTGGTGCGGGCGCTGCTGGCCGATCCGGAGGTGCTGCTGGCGGTGGAGCCGACCTCGGCGCTCGACGCGCACACCGAGGCCGCGGTCGCGGACCGGCTGCGCCAGGTGCGCGAGGGCCGTACGGCGGTCGTCACCACCACCTCCCCGCTGGTGCTGGCCCGCGCCGACATTGTCCACTACCTGGTCGACGGCAAGGTCGTGGCCGGCGGCAGCCATCGCGAACTCCTCGACGCCGAACCGGGCTACCGGGCACTGGTGGCGCGGGACACGGAGGACACCGACGCTCTCACCGCAGAGGAGACCGTGCGATGACAGCTCAGGCTCCGGGGCGGCTGCCGGTCGCCGGACCCGCGGACGTGCGACGGGCCGCGGTCCTGCTGATCCGGGCCGACGGGCGGTCCTTCACGACCGTCCTGCTGCTGAACGCGCTGGCCGCCGGCGCCGGCCTGGCCGGTCCGTGGCTGCTCGGCCGGATCATCGACCACGTCCGGGCCGGGGGCGGGGTCGGTGCCGTGGACCGGATGGCGGTCGCCATCGTGGTGTGCGCGCTGGCGCAGTTGCTGCTGGCGCGCTGGGCGCGGTACGTGGGGCACCGCTTCGGCGAACGCACGCTGGCCCGGGTGCGCGAGAAGTTCGTCGACCGGGCGCTCGGGCTGCCCGCGTCGGTGGTGGAGCGGGCCGGCACCGGTGACCTGACCACGCGGGGCACCGCCGACGTGGCCACCGTCGGCACCACGCTGCGGGACGTGGGACCCGAGTTCCTCGTGTGCGTGGCGCAGGCGCTGTTAGTGCTGGTCGCGGTGTTCGTGCTGGACCCGCTGCTCGGCGTCGTCGGGGTGCTCGCGCTGACCCCGATCTGGTGGGTGCTGCGCTGGTACCTGCGCCGGGCGCGGGACGGCTACCTCGCCGAGGGCGCGGCCACCTCGGAGGTCGCCGAGATCCTCGCGGCGACCGCGTCCGGGGCCCGTACGGTCGAGGCGTTCCGCCTGTCCGGGCAGCGGGTCTCGGCGAGCCGGGACGCGCTGGACACGTCCCGGCGCACCCGCTTGTACACGCTGTTCCTGCGCAGCGTGTTCTTCCCGGTGGTCGAGGTGTCGTACATCCTCCCGGTGGCCGGGGTGCTGCTGGTGGGCGGTGTCCTGCACGCGCGGAGCGCGGTGAGCCTGGGCGCGGTGGTGGCCGCGGCGCTGTACCTGCGGCAGTTCACCGAACCGCTGGACCAGATCCTGATGCACGTGGAGCAACTGCAGAGCAGCGGAGCGTCGTTCGCCCGCGTGGAGGGCCTGGCCCGCGCCCCGCGGTCCGCCCGGACCGGCTCCTCCGCCCCCGCTCCCGCGGACGACCGCATCGACGTGACCGGGGTGCGCTACGCCTACGAGCGCGGCGGCGAGGTGCTGCGCGGGGTCGACCTGACCGTGCGGCCCGGCGAACGGCTGGCCGTGGTGGGCCCGTCCGGCGCCGGCAAGACGACCCTGAGCAGACTGCTGGCGGGCGTCGACGCGCCGACCGAGGGCTCGGTCACGGTGGGCGGCGTGCCCGTGGCCGGCCTGGAGCCGGAGCGGCTGCGCCGCCAGGTCGTCCTGGTCACCCAGGAGCACCACGTGTTCCTCGGCACGGTCCGCGACAACCTGCGCGTCGCCGAACCCGCGGCCACGGACGAGCAGGTGTGGTCGGCACTGGCCGCCGTGGGCGCCGACACCTGGGTGCGGGAACTCCCGCACGCCCTGGACACCGAACTCGACACCTCCGCCCACCGCACCGACGGCTCCCAGGCCCAGCAACTCGCCCTCGCCCGCGTGGTCCTGGCCGACCCGCACACCCTGATCCTGGACGAGGCCACGGCCCTGCTCGACCCCACCACGGCCCGCCACGCCGAACGCGCCCTCGCCGCCGTCCTCCGGGGCCGCACGGTCATCGCCATCGCCCACCGCCTCCACACCGCCCACGACGCCGACCGCGTCGCCGTCATGGAGGACGGCCGCCTCACCGAACTCGGCACCCACGACGACCTGGTGGCATCCGCAGGGGCGTACGCGGCGCTGTGGCACACGTGGCACGGGGGCGCCAACACCTAGCGTTCGCATACAGAACACGAATATCCGGACAACGAACGATTTCCGGCCAAGTTTGTGACGTGCTCCTGACAGAGTGGGTCATCTGCTGTCACTCTT
Organism: Streptomyces sp. JNUCC 63; assembly: GCF_054366325.1. Taxonomy (NCBI): domain Bacteria; kingdom Bacillati; phylum Actinomycetota; class Actinomycetes; order Kitasatosporales; family Streptomycetaceae; genus Streptomyces; species Streptomyces sp. JNUCC 63. The sequence goes on from NZ_CM135963.1 coordinate 2,466,544, forward strand.
CCCCTCGGCCCAGTCACAGCCGCGCCACCCCACAGCACCCCCACAGATCCAAGGCTCCACGGCTGTGCTGCCGCCGGCACCTCGCACCTGGTTCCGCGCTCCGCCCCGTTCTGCCCGGACGGCCGGCCCGCCGTCCGGATCTCCCCTGGTCGCGCGCCCCGCGGCCACGCAGAAGGAGTCAGTGTTGAGAAGCAGCAGTTCTCACAGACGCACCCCCCACATCACGCACCGCCGGACGGCGGGCGTCGCCCTCGCCGGTGTGGCCGCGCTGATCGCCGCGGCCGTGCAGGCCGGCGCCGCGAGCGCCGCCCCCGCCCAGGCGGCCCCCGCCGGGAAGATCAACCCGGCCCATCCGGCCGTGAGGCTCACGCCCTCGCAGCGTGCCGAGCTGATCCGGGACGCCGACGGCGCCAAGGCGCGCACGGCCAAGGACATCGGCCTCGGGGAACAGGAGCAACTGGTCGTCAAGGACGTCGTGAAGGACGGCGACGGCACGCTTCACACCCGTTACGAGCGCACCTACGCCGGACTGCCCGTCCTCGGCGGCGATCTGATCGTCGACACCGCCACGTCGGGGAAGACCGAGCGGGTGCTCAAGGCCACGGGCGCGGCCGTCGAGGTCGGCAGCCTCACCCCCGCCGTGTCGAAGGCGGCCGCCGAGCAGCAGGCCGTTCGGCGCGCCAAGGCGCTCGGCGGCACCGAGGCCGGCGCCGACCAGTCCTCCCGCAAGGTGATCTGGGCGGCGAGCGGCAAGCCCGTACTGGCGTACGAGACGGTGATCGGCGGTTTCCAGGACGACGGGACGCCGAACCGGCTGCACGTCGTCACGGACGCGAACACCGGCAAGGAGCTCCACCGCTACCAGGGCATCGAGACCGGCGTCGGCAACACCCAGTACAGCGGCCAGGTCCCGCTGACGACGACCCAGTCGGGCTCGACGTACACGCTGAACGACGGCGCGCGCGGCGGCCACAGGACGTACAACCTCAACCGGGGCACCTCCGGCACCGGCACGCTGTTCTCACAGGCCGACGACACCTGGGGCAACGGCACCACGTCGAACGCCGCCACCGCGGGCGCCGACGCGCACTACGGCGCCGCGGTCACGTGGGACTTCTACAAGGACTCGTTCGGCCGCAGCGGCATCCGCAACGACGGCAAGGCGGCCTACTCCCGCGTGCACTACGGCAACGCGTATGTGAACGCGTTCTGGGACGACAGCTGCTTCTGCATGACGTACGGCGACGGGTCGGGCAACGCGCGCCCGCTGACCTCGCTGGACGTGGCCGGCCACGAGATGAGCCACGGCGTCACCTCCAACACCGCGGGCCTCAGGTACAGCGGTGAGTCCGGCGGCCTGAACGAGGCGACCTCCGACATCTTCGGCACCGGCGTGGAGTTCTACGCCGGCAACAGCTCCGACCCCGGTGACTACCTCATCGGCGAGAAGATCGACATCAACGGCAACGGCACCCCGCTGCGCTACATGGACAAGCCCAGCAAGGACGGCGCGTCCAAGGACAGTTGGTACTCGGGGATCGGCTCGGTGGACGTGCACTACTCCTCCGGCCCGGCGAACCACTTCTTCTACCTGCTGAGCGAGGGCAGCGGCGCCAAGGTCATCGGCGGCGTCAGCTACAACTCGCCCACGGCGGACGGGCTTCCGGTCACCGGCATCGGCCGGGACAAGGCACTGCAGATCTGGTACCGGGCGCTGACCACCAAGTTCACCTCCACCACCAACTACGCGGGCGCCCGCACCGGCACGCTGGCGGCGGCCGGCGAGCTGTACGGCACCTCCGGTGCCGAGTACAAGGCCGTACAGGACGCCTGGGCGGCGGTCGCGGTCGGCTCCCGCTCCGGCGGGGACGACGGCGGGGGTGGTGGCGGTTCGGCCTTCGAGAACACCACCGACGTGGCGATCCCCGACTACGGCGCGGCGGTCACCTCGTCCGTCACGGTCTCCGGGCGCAGCGGCAACGCCCCGTCGAACCTTCAGGTTTCGGTCGACATCGTGCACTCCTGGCGCGGTGACCTCCAGATCGACCTGGTCGCCCCGAACGGGTCGACGTACCGGCTGAAGAACACCGGTTACGACCCGACGCCGGACGTACACCAGACGTACACGGTCAACGCCTCCTCCGCTCCGGCCAACGGCACCTGGAAGCTGCGCGTCCAGGACCGCGGTCCGGGCGACACCGGCTACATCGATGGCTGGAAACTGACCTTCCCGTAGCCCGCCCGGGCGCCCGGGTGCAGGGCGCCGCTCCGAGGTCCCGCGCCCCGGGACGGCGCCCGTTCATGACGCCGAAACGTTTACCGGACCGTCATTTTTCAGCCAACATCACTTGGCACCGCTGACATGTACGCGTCCTCGGTGTCACTCTTCCTCCACCCGCCGCACGAGCACAGCACCCCCACCACCGCTCCGGCCCGGCATCCCCACGCCGACCGGACACCCCCACATAAGGAGCTTGTGTGACTCCCCTCTACGCGCGTCACAAGCGCACCACTCTGGCCCTCGCCACCGCTGTCGCGGCCGGAGCCCTCCTCAGCACCGCTCTGAGCACCAGTGCTTCGGCCCAGACCCCGGCCGACTCCACCGGCGCGGCACCCCTCGCCGCGGCCCCCGTCCTGCTCTCCGACACGGCCCGCACCTCCCTGATCCAGCAGGCGCAGGCCGACGCCTCCGGCACGGCCCGGGAGATAGGCCTCGGCGCCCAGGAGAAGCTGGTCGTCAGGGACGTCGTCAAGGACGCCGACGGCACGGTGCACACCCGCTACGAGCGCACCTACGCCGGCCTGCCCGTCCTCGGCGGCGACCTGGTCGTCCACACCTCCAAGGCGGGCAAGACCCAGGGCGTCACCAGAGCCACCAAGGCGACCATCAAGGTGGCCACGCTCACGCCGAAGATCGCCGCCGCCAAGGCGGAGAAGCAGGCGCTGACCCTCGCCAAGGACGCCGGCTCGGAGAACACCGCCCCCGACCAGGCCCCGCGCAAGGTCGTCTGGGCGGGCGACGGCACTCCGGTCCTCGCCTACGAGACGGTCGTCGGCGGCCTCCAGGACGACGGCACCCCGAACGAGCTGCACGTCATCACCGACGCGGCCACCGGCGAGACGCTCCACGAGTACCAGGGCGTCCACACCGGCACCGGCAAGACGCTGTACTCGGGCAGCGTCACCCTCGGCACCGCCCTGTCGGGGTCGACGTACCAGCTGTACGACACCACGCGCGGCGGCCACAAGACGTACAACCTGGCCCGCGGCACCTCCGGCACCGGCACCCTGTTCACCAACACCACCGACGTGTGGGGCACGGGTACGGCCTCCAGCTCGTCCACCGACCAGACGGCCGCCGCCGACGCCGCCTACGGCGCCCAGATCACCTGGGACTTCTACAAGAACACCTTCGGCCGCAACGGCATCAAAAACAACGGCGTGGCCGCCTACTCGCGGGTCCACTACGGCAACGCCTACGTCAACGCCTTCTGGCAGGACAGCTGCTTCTGCATGACGTACGGCGACGGCGCGGGCAACGTCAAGCCGCTGACCTCGCTGGACGTGGCCGGCCACGAGATGAGCCACGGCGTCACCGCCAACACCGCCCGTCTGAACTACTCGGGCGAGTCCGGCGGCCTGAACGAGGCCACCTCCGACATCTTCGGCGCCGGTGTGGAGTTCTACGCCAACAACGCGTCCGACCCCGGTGACTACCTCATCGGCGAGAAGATCAACATCAACGGCAACGGCACCCCGCTGCGCTACATGGACAAGCCCAGCAAGGACGGCGCCTCCGCCGACTACTGGTCCTCCAGCCTGGGCAGCAAGGACGTGCACTACTCGTCCGGCCCGGCGAACCACTTCTTCTACCTCCTCGCGGAGGGCAGCGGCGCGAAGACGATCAACGGCGTCAGCTACAACTCGCCGACGTACAACGGCTCCACGGTCACCGGCATCGGCCGCGCCAAGGCGCTGCAGATCTGGTACAAGGCGCTGACCACGTACATGACGTCCACCACCAACTACAAGGGCGCCCGCACGGCGACCCTGAACGCGGCGGCGGCGCTGTACGGCTCCGGCAGCACCGAGTACAACACGGTGGCGGCGGCCTGGACCGCGATCAACGTCACCTGACCTCCGGACAGTTGATCTGCGCGGCCCCCGGGAGGAAGCCCCTCCCGGGGGCCGCCCTACGCTTGGGTCCCATGTCTACCGAGGACTTCACCTACGAGGAGGTCGGCGCGACCCGCGAGCAGGGCCTCTGCCCGCCGGGCTTCCACCCCCTGCACGTGCGTACGCGCATCGGCGAGGGCGAGGAGGTGTTCCGGCGGGCGTCCGAGGCGGTGCTGACGTGGGAGATGCACCGGGCTCTCGGCGTGGGCATCGACACGAGTGCGGAGCGGGCGACGGCCGGTGTCGACGTGACCGTCAGTGTCGCCGGGGTCGTCAAGGCGCCGTGCCGGGTGGTCTGGACGGTCGAGGAAGGCCGTCGTGTCGGGTGGGCGTACGGCTCGCTGCCGGGGCATCCGGAGTGCGGCGAGGAGGCCTTCGTGGTGGACCGTACGGGGGATGGGACCGTGTGGCTGACGGTCAGCGGGTTCAGTCGGCCGGCGAAGTGGTACGCCCGGGCGGCGGGGCCGGCCGCCCGGGGGTTCCAGCACGCGTATGCCCGTCGGTGCGGTGTGGTGCTGCGGAGGCTGTGCGGCGACGTGGCGGAGCCGTGACGCTGTCGGGCGGGGGGGGGAACGCTCGCCCGCGCTTGCGGGGTGCCTCCCTCGAGCTCTTCGAGCAGGGACACCCCCAGCGTCCACCCTCCCCCAGGCTCTCGGCTTCGCTCGAGCCTGGGGGACCCCCATCGTCCCGGGGCCCCCAGGCGTTCAGCACTGGGGGAGGCACGACCGTCCGCAGCTGTCCAGTTACCGCAGTAGTACGCCCGCTCCCTCGCCCGTTTCCTCCGAGGGGACCGTCACCAGGCCCAGTTCCGCCGGGGACGTCAGGAGGGGGTGGGCCGGGAGGATGCGGACCGTGTAGCCGTAGGGGCCGGTGCGGTCCAGGGAGAGCGGGCCCTCGTAGACCCAGCGGCCGTCGGGGTCGGGGGCTCCCGTGGGTTTCAGGGGGACGGCGGTGGCGTCGGTGATGCGGTCCTCCTCGTCGACCCGGCCGGAGACGGCCTGCGCCTCCACGTCGTCCGGGCCGAGGCTGCCCAGGCCCACGCGCACCCGCAGGCCGAGGGTGGTGCCGAGTTCGGCGGGGGCCGTGGACGGGGGTCCCTCCGTGCGTTCAGCAACGGGGGAGGAGGTCTCCACGTGGTCCACCGTCACCTCGTGCCAGGCGCCGCGCACCCGCGCCTTCCACTCCGCGAGCTCGCGCGCCGCGTCCGGGTCCAGGGCGCGGTGGGCGTGGGCGGCGGGGACGTAGAGCCGCTCGACGTACTCGCGGACCATGCGGCCCGCCAGCACCTTCGGGCCGAGCAGGGTCAGGGTCTGGCGGACCATCTCGATCCACCGGTCGGGCAGTCCGTCCCGGCCGCTCTCGTAGAAGCGGGGCGCGACCCGCTGCTCCAGCAGGTCGTACAGCGCGGCGGCCTCGACGTCGTCGCGGTGGTCGGGGTCGTAGCCGACCCCGTCCGCGGTCGGGATGGCCCAGCCGAAGTCGGGCTGGTACCACTCGTCCCACCAGCCGTCCAGCACGGAGAGGTTGAGGCAGCCGTTGAGCGCGGCCTTCATGCCGGACGTGCCGCACGCCTCCAGCGGCCGCAGCGGGTTGTTCAGCCAGACGTCGCAGCCGTGGTACAGCTTCTGCGCCATCGCCATGCCGTAGTCCGGCAGGAAGACGATCCGGTGGCGTACCCGCGGGTCGTCGGCGAAGCGGACCAGCTCCTGGATGAGCCGCTTGCCGCCGTCGTCCGCCGGGTGCGCCTTGCCCGCGACCACGATCTGGACCGGCCGCTCGGGATGCAGAAGGAGGTCCATCAGCCGGTCGCGGTCGCGCAGCATCAGTGTCAGACGCTTGTACGACGGCACCCGGCGCGCGAAGCCGATCGTCAGCACGTCGGGGTCGAGCACGCCGTCGATCCAGCCCAGCTCGGCCGTACCCGCGCCACGCTGCCGCCAGGAGGCCCGCAGCCGGCTGCGCACCTCCGTCACCAGCTGTTCGCGCAGGTCGCGGCGCAGGTCCCAGATGTCCTGGTCGGGGATGTCGGCGACCGCGTCCCAGCGTTCGGAGCCGCCCGTGGTCAGCGCGTCCTCGGTGCGCTGGGCGCCGATCTGCCGGGCGCCCAGCCGGAAGACCTCCGGGGCCACCCAGGTCGGGGCGTGCACGCCGTTGGTCACGGAGGTGATCGGCACCTCCTCGGGGTCGAACCCCGGCCACAGTCCGGCGAACATCTCCCGGCTGACCGTTCCGTGCAGCAGCGAGACGCCGTTGGCGCGCTGGGCCAGCCTGAGGCCCATCACCGCCATGTTGAACAGGTTCGGCTCGCCACCCGGGTACGTCTCCATGCCCAGCTGGAGAATCCGCTCGACGTCGATGCGCGGCAGCTCGGCGTCGGGCCCGAAGTGGCGGGCGACCAGCTCCCGGTCGAAGCGGTCGATGCCGGCCGGGACGGGTGTGTGCGTGGTGAAGACCGTGCCCGCGCGCACCGACTCCAGTCCCGCGTCGAAGTCCAGCCCCTGGTCGCACAGCTCGGCGATGCGCTCCAGGCCGAGGAAGCCCGCGTGGCCCTCGTTGGTGTGGAACACCTCGGGACCGGGGTGGCCGGTGAGCCCGCAGTACGTCCGTACCGCCCGCACCCCTCCTATGCCCAGCAGCATCTCCTGCAGCAGCCGGTGCTCGCTGCCGCCGCCGTAGAGCCGGTCGGTCACCCCGCGCTCGCCGAGATCGTTCTCCTCGACGTCGGAGTCCAGCATCAGCAGCGGAATCCGGCCGACTTGGGCCACCCAGATCCGGGCGTGCAGGGACTTGCCGCCGGGCAGCGCCAGTGAGACCCGAGCCGGGGTGCCGTCGGCCTCCTTCAAAAGGGTGACGGGCAGCTCGTTGGGGTCGAGGACCGGGTAGTGCTCCTGCTGCCAGCCGTCCCGGGACAGGGTCTGCCGGAAGTATCCGTGCCGGTAGAGCAGCCCCACCCCGATCAGCGGTACGCCGAGGTCGCTGGCCGCCTTCAGATGGTCGCCGGCGAGGATGCCGAGGCCGCCGGAGTACTGCGGCAGCGCGGCCGTGATGCCGAACTCGGGTGAGAAGTACGCGATGGCGGCGGGCAGGCCCTCCGGCCGGCTCTGGTACCAGCGGTCGCCGGTCACGTAGTCGTGCAGGTCGTCGGCGACGGCGGTCAGCCGACGCAGGAAGCGGTGGTCCTCGGCCAGCTCGGCCAGCCGCGCGGGACTCACGCTGCCGAGCAGGCGTACGGGGTCGCCGCCCGAGGAGGCCCAGCGCTCGGGGTCGACGGACTGGAAGAGGTCACGGGTCTCGGCGTGCCAGGACCAGCGCAGGTTGCGGGCCAGCTCACTGAGCGGGCGCAGGGGCTCGGGGAGAACGGGACGGACGGTGAACCGACGGATCGCCTTCACTTGCCACCTCGGCGCGTTCGCTGGATGGACGCACTGCGCTGTGCGCCCCGTCACTGAAAACCGTACCGGTCCGGGAGCGGCCGCCGCTGGGTATGGACACCGCCGGGCGCCGCCGTGCCCGGAAGGGACCGGGTCGGTGCCCGGAAGGGACCGGGTCGGTGCCGGTCTCGGCCGTGTCCGGACCGGGCCGGTCTTGTGTGTCGACATACGCGCGGGTAGTTAACAAAGTGCCGGATTGCTCACCCGAATAGGGTGGGAAGGCTCCTCCGGTACACCCGACAGGTAGACCACGCAGGACCCACCTCCCCACAGACATCCGCCCACACCCTCGTTGACGCGGACAGGAGCGGTCATGCCCGCCAAGCACCACTCGGCAGCACCACCGACAACCAGCACGAGCAGCGCAAGCAGCGCAAGCGGGGCCTCCGGCAGGTCCGGCGCCGACGCGCCACCCGGGCACCCCCGCGGCCCCGGCCGGCAGGCCTCACCGGCCTCGGAGCGACCCTCCGCGGGCGGGGCCACCGCCGTGGGCCGGATCCCCGTCCTCGACGTCCGCCCGGTCGTCCAGCACGGCCGCAGGCCCGCCAAGGCGGTGACCGGGGAGTCGTTCCAGATCTCGGCCACCGTCTTCCGCGAGGGCCACGACGCCGTGGCCGCGAACGTGGTCCTGCGCGACCCGGAGGGCCGCCCCGGCCCCTGGACGCCGATGCGCGAACTGGCCCCCGGCACCGACCGCTGGGGCGCCACCGTGACCGCCGGTGAGCCCGGCCTGTGGACCTACACGGTCGAGGCCTGGGGGGACCCGGTCACCACCTGGCGGCATCATGCGCGGATCAAGATTCCCGCCGGACTGGACACCGGCCTCGTCCTGGAGGAGGGCGCACGCCTGTACGAGCGGGCCGCCGCCGGGGTGCCGGAGGACGACGGCCGGGACGTGATCCTGGCCGCCGTGGCGGACCTGCGCGACGAGAACCAGCCGGCCGCCACCCGTCTGGCGGCGGCGTTGACGCCGGAGGTGGACGCGGTCCTGGCCCGGTATCCGCTGCGGGAGCTGGTCACCGCCTCCGAGCCGCTTCGTCTGCTGGTGGAGCGGGAGCGGGCCCTGTACGGGGCCTGGTACGAGTTCTTCCCCCGCTCCGAGGGCACCGCCGAGCAGCCGCACGGCACCTTCCGCACCGCCGCCCGCCGCCTGCCCGCGATCGCCGCGATGGGCTTCGACGTCGTCTACCTGCCCCCCATCCACCCCATCGGCACCACCTTCCGCAAGGGCCGCAACAACTCCCTGGACGCCGGCCCCGACGACGTCGGCGTGCCCTGGGCCATCGGCTCCCCCGACGGCGGCCACGACGCCGTCCACCCCGCCCTGGGATCGCTGGAGGACTTCGACCGCTTCGTGGCCCGGGCCGGCGAGCTGGGCCTGGAGGTCGCCCTGGACCTCGCCCTGCAGTGCTCCCCGGACCACCCCTGGGTGCACAAGCACCCCGAGTGGTTCCACCACCGCCCCGACGGCACCATCGCCTACGCCGAGAACCCGCCGAAGAAGTACCAGGACATCTACCCCCTGGCCTTCGACGCCGACCCGGACGGCCTGGTCGCCGAGACCCTGCGCGTCCTGCGGCACTGGATGGCGCACGGGGTGCGGATCTTCCGGGTGGACAACCCGCACACCAAGCCGGTGGTCTTCTGGGAACGGGTGCTCGCCGACATCAACGCCACCGACCCCGACGTGATCTTCCTGGCCGAGGCGTTCACCCGCCCGGCGATGATGCACACCCTGGCCCAGATCGGCTTCCAGCAGTCCTACACCTACTTCACCTGGCGCAACACCAAGCAGGAGCTGACCGACTACCTCACCGAGCTGTCCGGCCAGGCGGCCGCCTGGATGCGGCCGAACCTGTTCGCCAACACCCCCGACATCCTGCACGCCTACCTGCAGCACGGCGGCCGGCCCGCCTTCGAGGTCCGCGCCGTGCTGGCCGCCACCCTCTCCCCCGCCTGGGGCATCTACAGCGGCTACGAACTGTGCGAGAACATCCCCCTGCGCGAGGGCAGCGAGGAGTACCTGGACTCGGAGAAGTACCAGCTCAAACCCCGCGACTGGGCAGCCGCCGAACGCGAGGGCCGCACCCTCACCCCCCTCATCACCCAACTCAACGACATCCGCCGCCGCAGCCCGGCCCTGCAACAGCTGCGGGACCTGCACTTCCACCACGCCGACAAGGAAGCGGTGATCGTCTACTCGAAGCGGAGCGGATCGAACACGGTTCTGGTGGTCGCCAACCTCGACCCTCACCACACCCAGGAGGCCACGGTCTCGTTGGACATGCCGCAACTCGGCCTGGACTGGCACGAGTCGGTGCCGGTGCGCGACGAGCTCACCGGCGAGACCTATCACTGGGGCAGGGCCAACTACGTGCGTCTCGAACCGGGCCGCCGGCCCGCGCACGTCTTCACGGTTCTGCGACCGTCCACCCCGCAGATCGGAGGGTCACCCACAACATGATCGTCAATGAGCCCGTTCCGGACACCTTCGAGGACACTCCGGCCATGGACCGGGACCCGGAGTGGTTCAAACGCGCCGTCTTCTACGAGGTCCTCGTCCGCTCCTTCCAGGACAGCAACGGCGACGGCGTCGGCGACCTGAAGGGCCTGACCGCCAAACTCGACTATCTGCAGTGGCTGGGCGTCGACTGCCTGTGGCTGCCGCCGTTCTTCAAGTCCCCCCTCAGGGACGGTGGTTACGACGTCTCCGACTACACCGCCGTCCTCCCGGAGTTCGGCGACCTGGCCGACTTCGTGGAGTTCGTCGACGCCGCCCACCAGCGCGGCATGCGCGTGATCATCGACTTCGTGATGAACCACACCAGCGACCAGCACCCGTGGTTCCAGGAGTCCCGCAAGGACCCCGACGGCCCCTACGGCGACTTCTACATGTGGGCCGACGACGACAAGCAGTACCAGGACGCGCGGATCATCTTCGTCGACACGGAGGTGTCCAACTGGACCTACGACCCGGTGCGCAAGCAGTACTACTTCCACCGGTTCTTCTCCCACCAGCCGGATTTGAACTACGAGAACCCGGCCGTGCAGGAGGAGATCCTGGCCGCCCTCCGCTTCTGGCTGGACCTGGGCATCGACGGCTTCCGGCTGGACGCGGTGCCGTATCTCTACGCGGAAGAGGGCACCAACTGCGAGAACCTGCCCGCGACCCACGAGTTCCTCAAGCGGGTGCGCCGCGAGATCGACGCCCAGTATCCCGACACCGTGCTGCTGGCGGAGGCCAACCAGTGGCCGGAGGACGTCGTCGACTACTTCGGCGACTACGCCGCCGGCGGCGACGAGTGCCACATGGCCTTCCACTTCCCGGTCATGCCCCGCATCTTCATGGCCGTCCGCCGCGAATCCCGCTACCCCGTCTCCGAGATCCTCGCCAAGACCCCCGCCATCCCCTCCGGCTGCCAGTGGGGCATCTTCCTGCGCAACCACGACGAGCTCACGCTGGAGATGGTCACCGACGAAGAGCGCGACTACATGTGGGCCGAATACGCCAAGGACCCCCGCATGCGCGCCAACATCGGCATCCGCCGCCGCCTGGCCACCCTGCTGGACAACGACCGCAACCAGATCGAACTCTTCGGCTCCCTGCTGCTCTCCCTGCCCGGCAGCCCGATCCTCTACTACGGCGACGAGATCGGCATGGGCGACAACATCTGGCTCGGCGACCGCGACGCGGTGCGCACCCCCATGCAGTGGACCCCGGACCGCAACGCCGGCTTCTCCTCCTGCGACCCCGGCCGCCTATTCCTGCCCGCCATCATGGACCCGGTCTACGGCTACCAGGTCACCAACGTCGAGGCGTCGATGTCCTCCCCCTCGTCGCTGCTGCACTGGACCCGCCGCATGATCGAGATCCGCAAGCAGAACCGCGCCTTCGGACTGGGGTCCTACCGGGAGCTGCAGTCGTCGAACCCCGCGGTCATCGCGTTCCTCCGGGAGTACGAGGACGACCTGGTCCTGTGCGTCAACAACTTCTCCCGCTTCCCCCAGCCCACCGAGCTGGACCTGAGCGCCTTCCGCGGCCGGCACCCGGTCGAGCTGTTCGGCGGGGTGCGCTTTCCGGCCATCGGAGAGCTGCCGTACCTGCTGACCCTGGCGGGACACGGCTTCTACTGGTTCCGGCTGCGCAAGGACGCGGCGGCCTAGTACCCCGGGGTGGGGCGGTTTCCTCCGCCCCACCCGTGGGCACGCGTCAGTCACACCCGACCAGCGATTGGACGCGACGCCATGTCGGAAGCCATGTCGGAAGCCGTCACACGCTCTGTCACCGCCGGCGGCCCCGGCCTGCTCGCCTCACTGGACCCGCTGCTGCGCGAGTGGCTGCCACGCCAGCGCTGGTTCGCGGGCAAGGGACGCCCGGTCACGGGCTTCTCGCTGGTCGCCGCCACCGAACTGCTGCCGATCGTCGACGGGAAGCTCGGCCTGTACCACATGCTCGTACGCGCCCACCAGCCGCTGGTGAACCTGTCGGGCGCCGAGTCGCACCCCGGCGACTGCTACCAGCTGCTCATAGGCGTGCGCGAGGCGCTGCCCCCGCGGCTGGCGCCCGCGCTGATCGGCCATGTGCACGAGGGCCCGCTCGCCGGACGCACGGTGTACGAGGCCCTGTACGACACCCGGCCCGCCGAGGTGATCCTGGAGGCGCTGCGCACCCAGGCCCGTATCGGCGGGCTGCGTTTCGAGCGGCGGGAGGAGATACGCCCCGACCTGGTCCCCAGGGTGGTGACCGCCGAGCAGTCCAACTCGTCGGTCGTCTACGGCGATGCGTTCATCCTCAAACTGCTGCGCCGGGTGGTGCCCGGCATCAACCCCGACCTGGAACTGCCGCTGGCCCTGGCCCGCGAGGGCTGCCCCCGGGTGCCGCCGCCGACGGCGTGGATGACGGCGGAGGTGGACGGCGAGCCGTACGTCCTCGGGGTGCTCCAGCCCTTCGTGCAGGGCGCCTCGGACGGCTGGGAGCTGGCGCTGCGCGAGCTGGCCAAGGGCGAGGACTTCAGCGCCGAGGCGCGGGCGCTGGGCCGCGCCACCGCCGAGGTGCACACCGCGCTGGCCCGCGCGCTGCCCACGGTCACGCTCGGCCACACCCAGCTGCAGGCCATGGTGGCGGGCATGACCGAGCGGCTGGAGGCGGCCGCGCAGGCGGTGCCCGCGCTGGGGCCGTACGTCCCCGGGCTGCACTCCGCGTTCGAGGCGCTGGCCGATCTGGCGGCCGAGGGCCACACCTGGACCGCCCAGCGCATCCACGGCGACCTGCACCTCGGGCAGTGCCTGCGCTCCCCCTCCGGTGAGTGGTGGCTGATCGACTTCGAGGGCGAGCCGGCCAAGCCGCTGGCCGAGCGGCGGATGGCCCAGCCGGTGGTGCGGGACGTGGCCGGGATGCTGCGCTCCTTCGACTACGCGGCGCACTCGGCGGGCGGCCCGCCGGCACCGGAGTGGGCGGCGGCCTGCCGGGCCGCGTACTGCACCGGATACGCCGAGGTCAGCGGGACCGACCCGCGCACCGATCCGGTTCTGCTGCGCGCCTGTGAGACGGACAAGGCGATCTACGAGGTCGTCTACGAGGCCCGGCACCGGCCCGACTGGCTCCCGGTGCCGCTGTCCGCGGTGCGCCGCCTGGCCGGCCCCGACTCCGTCTGAACCCCACCTATCGCACCTGACCTGCGCCGAGGAGGCTCCGCCCGTGACCCCCCGCCCCCCGTCCAGCGGTTCGGATCCGAAGAAGACAGCCGAGGCTGCCGGTGCCGAGCAGCCGACGGCCACGAAGAAGAGCGCCACACGGAAGACGGCGGCGCCGCCGGAGAAGGCCACGCCGGAGAAGGCCACGGCGAAGAAGGCAGCCGCGAAAAAGACCACGGCCAAGAAGGCGGTGGCGAAGAAGGCGGTGGCGAAGAAGGCGGCCACGAAGACGACGGCCACGACGAAGGCGACGACGAAAGCAACGGCCACAAAGGCCGCCGCGAAGAAGGCCGCCAGGAAGGCACCGGCGAAGAAGGCACCGACGAAGGCAGCGGCGAAGGCACCGGTCACCCCGAAGCCGGTCACGCCCGCGGCGCCCGAGCCCGTCGCCGCGCCCCCGGCGGAGCCCGTGCCCGGAATCGACCTCGTCCCCGCCGGGGCCGCCGACCGCGAACGGCTGCTCAGCGGCACGCACCACGATCCGCACTCCGTGCTCGGGGCGCACCCCGTGCCCGGCGGGGTCGCCTTCCGGGCGTTCCGGCCGTACGCGCTCGGCGTCAGCGTGGTCGTCGGGGAGCAGCGGACCGAGCTGAACGACGACGGGGACGGGTTCTTCTCGGGTCTGCTGCCGCTGCGGGACGTACCGGAGTACCGGCTGGAGGTGGCGTACGAGGGGACGGTGCAGCACATCGCGGACGCCTACAGCTTCCTGCCCACGCTCGGCGAGCTCGATCTGCACCTGATCGGCGAGGGCCGGCACGAGCAGCTGTGGCAGGCGCTCGGGGCGCACCCGACGACCCTCCGGGGTGTGACCGGCACCCGGTTCGCGGTGTGGGCGCCCAACGCCCGGGGGGTGCGGGTGGCCGGCACCTTCAACTTCTGGGACGGCACCGGGTGTCCGATGCGCTCGCTCGGCTCGACGGGCGTGTGGGAGCTGTTCGTGCCCGGCATCGGCGAGGGCGAGCTGTACAAGTTCGAGATCACCCGGCCGGACGGTTCGAAGACGCTGCGCGCCGACCCGCTGGCCCGCCGTACCGAGGCGCCGCCGGCCACGTCGTCCGTCATCCACGCCTCGCACCACGAGTGGGGCGACGAGGAGTGGCTGGCCCGCCGGGCCGAGCGGCCGGCGCACGAGGCGCCGTTCTCGGTGTACGAGGTCCATCTTCCCTCCTGGCGACCGGGGCTGACGTACCGTCAACTCGCCGAACAGCTCCCGGCCTACGTCAAGGAGCTCGGCTTCACCCACGTGGAGCTGATGCCGGTCGCCGAGCACCCCTTCGGCGGCTCCTGGGGCTACCAGGTCACCGGCTTCTACGCGCCCACCGCGCGCCTGGGCGCCCCGGACGACTTCAAGTACCTGGTCGACGCCCTGCACCAGGCGGGCATCGGGGTGCTGATGGACTGGGTGCCGGCGCACTTCCCACGCGACGACTGGGCGCTGGCCGAGTTCGACGGGCGCCCACTGTACGAGCACGCCGATCCGCTGCGGGCCGCGCACCCGGACTGGGGCACCCTGGAGTTCGACTTCGGCCGCCGCGAGGTGCGCAACTTCCTCGTCGCCAACGCCCTGTACTGGTGCGAGGAGTTCCACATCGACGGCCTGCGCGTGGACGCGGTCGCCTCCATGCTCTACCTGGACTACTCGCGCGAGCCGGGCCAGTGGACGCCGAACGAGCACGGCGGCCGGGAGAACCTGGACGCGGTGGCGTTCCTGCAGGAGATGAACGCGACCGTGTACCGCAAGGTGCCGGGCGTGGTCACCATCGCGGAGGAGTCGACGGCCTGGGACGGGGTCACCCGGGCCACCCACCACCGGGGCCCGAGCGGTTTCGGCGGCCTGGGCTTCGGGCTGAAGTGGAACATGGGCTGGATGCACGACTCGCTGCAGTACATGAGCCACGACCCCGTCCACCGCAAGTACCACCACGGTGAGATGACGTTCTCGATGGTGTACGCCTACAGCGAGAACTACGTCCTGCCGATCTCCCACGACGAGGTGGTGCACGGCAAGGGCTCACTGGTGTCGAAGATGCCCGGCGACTGGTGGCAGCAGCGCGCCGACCTGCGCGCCTACCTCGGCTTCATGTGGTCCCATCCGGGCAAGCAACTCCTCTTCATGGGCCAGGAGTTCGCCCAGGGCTCGGAGTGGTCCGAGGTCCGCGGCCCGGACTGGTGGCTGCTCGACCCGGGGTACGGCGCGGAGGCCGACCACCGGGGCGTACGGGACCTGGTCCGCGACCTCAACGCCGTCTACCGCGCCACCCCCGCCCTGTGGACGCGGGACGTCCACCCCGACGGCTTCCAGTGGGTCACCGGGGACGCGGCGGACGACAACGTCTTCGCCTTCCTGCGCTACGACGCCGACGGCACCCCGCTGCTCGCGGTGTCCCACTTCGCCCCGGTCGTCCGCCCCGACTACCGCATCGGCGTCCCCGACGACGTGCCCGCCTGGCTGGAGGTCCTCAACACCGACGCGGCCCGCTACGGCGGCAGCGACGTCGTCCATCCGGACCCGGTCAAGCCGGAGCCGCAGGGGCGGCACGGCCGTCCGGCGAGTATCCGGCTGACCCTGCCACCACTGGCGACGGTGTGGCTGCGGCCGGCCTGACCGGCCCGCTCAGGCCAGGACGTCCGCCAGGGCCTTCGGCAACCCGCCGGTGTGCAGCACACCGAGCCGCTGCGTGGCCCGGGTCAGGGCCACGTACAGGTCGCTCGTGCCGTACCGGCCCGGTTCGACCACCAGGACGGAGTCGAACTCCAGGCCCTTGGCCTGGCGCGGGTCGAGCAGGACGACCGTCCGGGTGAGGTCGGGCTCGGCGCCGGCCGTGACCCCGTCCAGCCGGGCGGCCAGCCCGCGGTGCAGGTCACGCGGGGCGATCACCGCGAGCCGGCCCATGGGGGCACCTCCCTGCTCATGGGGGTCCCCCCTGTTCGAGCGGGGTCGAGAGCTTGGGGGAGAAGCCGAGAGCCTGGGGGACGGGGTGAGCTCGGCGACGGCCTTCTCCACCGCGCCGGGCAGGTCGTCGGTGGCGCGGGCCCAGGGCCGTACGCCCGTGGAGCGGACCGAACTGGGCGGCTCGAAGCCGGGGTGCTCGGCGCGGACCACGGCCGCGGCGACGTCCATGATCTCGGCGGGGGTGCGGTAGTTGACGCCGAGGCGGGTGTGCTCCCAGCGGTCCTCGACGTACGGCTGGAGAATGTCCGCCCAGGAGCCGACACCGGCCGCCTCCGCGGTCTGCGCGGGGTCGCCGACCAGGGTCATGGAGCGGGTGGGGCTGCGCCGCATCAGCAGCCGCCACGCCATCGGTGACAGCTCCTGCGCCTCGTCGACGATGATGTGCCCGAACGCCCAGGTGCGGTCGGCCGCCGCGCGCTCGGCGGCGCTGCGGTGGTCCTCCTCCTCCTGCCGCTCGGCGAACCGTTCGGCGTCGATGATGTCGTGCGCGGACAGCACCTCCGAGTCCTCGTCGTCCACGTCCTCGAACTCGTAGGTCCGGGAGGCGTACGACACGTCCAGCACGCCCTGCGCGTAGGCGACCTCGTTCGCCCGCTCGCGCTCGGCGCGGGTGCGGGCCACGCGGTCGTCCTCGCCGAGCAGTTCGGCGGCCTCGTCGAGCAGGGGGACGTCCGCGACGGTCCAGGCCCGGGTCACCGGGCGGCGGATCGCGGCCGCGTCCTCGTCGCTGACGTATCCCTCCGGGTCGGCCAGGAAGTCCGCGACCAGCCGCTGCGGGGTCAGCCGCGGCCACAGCTGGTCGATGGCCGACCAGACCTCGGTGTTCTGGGCGAGTTCGTCGCGGATCTGGGTGATGTCACTGGCGTCGAGGAGGTTGGAGCCGTCGTAGGGGTCGGTGCCGATGCGCTCGGCGACCATCTCGGTGAGCGTGTTGAGGATGTGGCCCTCGAAGTGCTCGCGGGCCACGTTGTGCGGGAGCTTCGTGGCGCGGGTCCGCTCACGGGCGACGTTCACCAGGCCGTCGTCGAGCATCAGGACCTCGCGGTCGTGCTCGATGGCGATGACCGGGTCGGGCAGCGCCTGCCGGTCGCGTACGACGGCGGCGAGCACGTCGGCCATGTCGGCGCGGCCCTTGACGGCGGCCGCCTCGGGTGTGTCGGTGGCCGTCGCCTTGACGCCGGGGAACAGCTCGCCGACGGTGGCCAGCAGCACGCCGGTCTCGCCGAGGGAGGGCAGCACCTCGCCGATGTAGCCGAGGAAGGCGGGGTTGGGGCCGACGATGAGGACGGCGCGCTTGGCGAGCAGTTCGCGGTGCTCGTACAGCAGGTAGGCCGCACGGTGCAGGGCGACCGCGGTCTTGCCGGTGCCCGGCCCGCCCTCGACCACGAGCACTCCGCGGTGCGGGGCGCGGATGATGCGGTCCTGGTCGGCCTGGATGGTCCGCACGATGTCGCCCATCCGGCCGGTGCGCGCGGAGTTGAGCGCGGCGAGCAGCACCGCGTCGCCGGTCGGGTCCTCGTGGCCCGTGCGGGTGGTGTCGCCGAGGTCGAGGATCTCGTCGTGCAGGGCGCTGACCCGGCGCTCCTCGGTGGAGATGTGCCGGCGGCGGCGCAGGCCCATCGGGGTGTGGCCGGTGGCCAGGTAGAAGGGGCGGGCGACGTCGGCCCGCCAGTCGATCAGGACCGGCGTACGGTCGGCGTCGTCGGCGCGCAGGCCGATACGGCCGATGTGATGGCTGTCGCCTTTCGTGAGGTCGATCCGTCCGAAGCAGAGCGAGCCGTCCACGGCGTTCAGCGCGGCCAGCAGCCCCGACCGCTCGGCGACGAGGATGTCCCGCTCCAGCCTTGCCTGCATGGGCGTGTCGCCCTGCGCGAGCGCGTCCGCGACGGAGGCTTCGGCGTCACCGCGCAGCGCGTCCACGCGTGCGTACAGCCCGTCGATGAATTCCTGTTCCTGCCGCAATTCACCGTCTGGAAAATCGGTGTTTGACAATTCGGCTCCCGCCCGGATATACTGTGTTCAGTGAACTTCTTCGCGACCCATTCCATTTGAAGTCGCGAATCACCGAATATACGCAAGGAAATCCCCCGGACGCAATTACCCGGGGGATTCCTTTTGGCGCGGGACGGGTCACAGCACGTCGGACAGCTCCTCCAGCAGCCGCCTCTTGGGGCGTGCCCCCACCATGGACTTCACGGGTTCGCCGGCGCGGAAGACCATGAAGGTCGGCATGGACAGCACCTTGTACGCGTTCGTGGTGTCCGGGTTGGTGTCCACGTCCAGCTGGACCACCTTCAGCCGGCCGCCCTCCTCGGCGGCCAGAGCGCTGAGCACCGGCCCCATCTGCCGACACGGCGGGCACCAGCCGGCGGTGAACTCCACCAGTACCGGCCGGTCCGAGCCGAGCACCTCCGCCTCGAAGTCCGCGTCCGTCACCTCTGCCACGCCCGCCGCCCTGATCATCGCTGCTGCCCTCCCAGCTCGCACCTCGGCTCCGGACCACCCGGAACCAGCGCATCGGCGGCCAGATCGTCCCGCGCCCTCCCCCGAGCTCTCGACTCCTCCCCCAAGTTCTCGACTCCGCTCGAACAGGGGGGACCTCCATGAGCAGGGGGTGCCCCCATCGCCCGTGCGAGCTGCGCGCCGACCTGCGCCCGCACCGCCCGCAGCTCGCCGATGAGCGCGTCGAGCTCGTCCAGCTTGCGCCGGTAGGCCGCGAGCGACGCCGGACAGGAGTCGCCCTCCGGGTGCCCGGCCCGCAGGCACTCCACGAACGGCCGGGTCTCCTCCAGGTCGAACCCGAAGTCCTGCAGCGTCCTGATCTGCGTGAGCAGCCTCAGATCGCGCTCGTCGTACGTGCGGTACCCGTGGACGTCCCGCCGCGCGGGCAGCAGCCCCCGCGACTCGTAGTACCGCAGGGCCCGTGCCGTCGTACCGGCCCGCGCGGCCAGCTCACCGATTCGCATGTCCCGACCGTACGGCTTGACGTCGGCGTCAAGGCAACGCTTCCCGTCATGAACGACGGCCTGCCTGCCCCGCGGAGAAGGCCGAGCGGCCGGGCCCACGGGGAGGGCTCGGCCGCTCGGCGGCTTCTTCGTGTGCCGGGCGCCCGGCCCGGGTTCAGGCGGGGCCGGGCGCCCGGAGCGGGGCGGCCCGGAGTCAGGCCTTGGCGAGCTCCTTCTCGGGCCGGTCGGGCAGCTCGGCCGGGGTTCCGGCGTCGTCGGAGTCGTCGAGCAGGGTCTTCTCGTCGAAGGGCAGCTCACCGGCGAGCACCCGCCGCACCCGGTCCTTGTCGACCTCGCCGGTCCAGGTGCCGATCAGCAGGGTGGCGACCGCGTTGCCCGCGAAGTTGGTCAGGGCGCGGGCCTCGCTCATGAAGCGGTCGATGCCGACGATCAGGCCGACGCCGTCGACCAGGGCGGGCTTGTGGGACTGCAGGGCACCGGCGAGGGTGGCCAGGCCGGCGCCGGTGACACCGGCCGCGCCCTTGGAGGCGACCATCATGAACAGCAGCAGAGTGATCTGCTGGCCGACGGACAGCGGCTGGCCCATCGCGTCGGCGATGAACAGCGAGGCCATGGTCAGGTAGATCATCGTGCCGTCGAGGTTGAAGGAGTAGCCGGTCGGCACGGTGATGCCGACGACCGGACGGCTCACGCCCAGGTGCTCCATCTTGGCGATGAGCCGGGGCAGCGCGGACTCGGACGACGACGTGGACACGATCAGCAGGAACTCACGGCCCAGGTACTTCAGCAGATGGAAGATGTTGACCCCGGTCACGATCCGGGTCAGCGCGCCCAGCACCACGATCACGAACAGCACGC
Organism: Streptomyces sp. JNUCC 63; assembly: GCF_054366325.1. Lineage (NCBI taxonomy): Bacteria > Bacillati > Actinomycetota > Actinomycetes > Kitasatosporales > Streptomycetaceae > Streptomyces > Streptomyces sp. JNUCC 63. The sequence continues at coordinate 2,486,625 of NZ_CM135963.1, forward strand.
AGGTGACGTAGAAGCCGAGCATGATCGTGGCGAGTGCCTTCAGGGCGTCGATGCCCGTCTCGCCGACGACGGCGGCGATGGCGCCGAAGGCGCCGATGGGGGCGGCCCACATGATCATGGCGAGGACGCGGAAGACCAGCCGCTGGATGTGCTCCACCCCGCGCAGGATCGGCTCGCCCTTGCTGCCCATGGCCTGCAGCGCGAACCCGACGAGCAGGGCGACCAGCAGGGTCTGCAGCACCTGGCCCTGGGTGAACGCCGACACCAGCGTGGTCGGGATGATGCCGAGCACGAAGTCGACCGGGCCCTCGCTCCCGGCCTCGGCCTGTGCGTGGCCGACGCCCTTCACCGCCTCGGTCAGGTGCATGCCGCTGCCCGGGTGGATGATGTTGCCGACCACGAGTCCGATGGCCAGCGCGACGAACGACATCACGATGAAGTAGCCGAGCGCGAGCCCGCCGACCTTGCCGACCTTCGCGGCCTTCCGCACCGAACCGACGCCGAGCACGATCGTGCAGAAGATGATCGGCGAGATCATCATCTTGATCAGGTTCACGAAGCCGGTGCCGAGCGGCTTGAGCTCCTTGGCGAGGTCCGGCGCGGCGAACCCGACGGCGATTCCCAGGACCGCCGCGGCGATCACGGCTATGTACAGATAGTGGGTGCGGTCCCGCTTGGCCGCGGGCGCGGGCCCGGGTTCGGGTGCGGGTGCGGCAGGTGCCGTATCGGCTGCGCTGCTCACGGCGGCCCTCCTTGACGACGTCGTCGGCATCACCGGCGTGCGGCTCACGTCCGGGGTTTTCGGGGAATGCCGTGACTATCTCGTGCCGTGTGAGGGCGGTCACCCTTCCGTTCATTTAGTTCACGCCAGAACGGAGAGGCAGACTGACGGCATGCGCATACCCGCCCTTCCGAGACCTCGCAGCCTGGCGGGCCAGCTGTTCGCGATGCAGGCGGTGCTGCTCGCGCTCGTCGTGGCCGGATATGCACTGTTCACGTACGTCAACGATCAGGGCCAGGCCGAGGAGGCGGCCCGCCGTCAGGCCACCGCGGTGGCCCGCTCGATCGCCGACGCGCCGTCGGTCCGGACGGCGATCCACACCTCCGACCCCTCGGCGGAACTCCAGCCGTACGCGCTGAGGGTGCAGAAGGACACCGGGGTCGACTTCGTCACGATCATGACTCCCGGGGGCATCCGCTGGACGCACCCGGACCCGAACCAGATCGGCAAGCCCTTCCTCGGCAACATCGCCCGCGCCCAGCGCGGCGAGACTTTCACCGAGACCTACACGGGCACCCTCGGCCCGTCCGTCCGCGCGGTCACGCCCGTCGAGGAGGGCGGCCGCGTGATCGGGCTGGTCAGCGCCGGCATCAAGGTCGAGGCGATCACCGAGCGGGTGCGGGAGCAGGTCACCGCGCTGTTCTCGGTCGCCGCCGGGGTGCTCGCGCTCGGCGCCATCGGTACGTACGTGATCAACGCCCAGCTGCGCCGGCACACCCACGGCATGAACGCGGCCGAGCTCAGCCGGATGCACGACTACCACCAGGCCGCGCTGCACGCGGTGCGCGAAGGGCTGCTGATGCTGGACGCGCAGCGCCGGGTGGCGTTGATCAACGACGGGGGGCGGGAGTTGCTGGGAGTGGGGAGTGGGGAGGATGTCGTGGGGCGGTCGGTGACGGACCTGAGCCTGCCGACTCCGCTGACGGGCGCGCTGCTGGCCTCCGGGCCTCGGACGGACGAGGTGCACCTGACCGCGTCGCGGGTGCTGGTGGTCAACACCTCGCCCGTGTCGGGCGGGGAGCGCCGGGGCACGGTGGTGACCCTGCGGGACGTCACCGAACTGCAGTCGCTGATGGGCGAGCTGGACTCCGAACGCGGTTTCACGCAGGCGCTGCGCTCCCAGGCGCACGAGGCCGCGAACCGCCTGCACACCGTGGTGTCGCTGATCGAGCTGGGGCGGGCGGAGGAGGCCGTGGAGTTCGCCACGGCGGAGTTGGAGCTGGCCCAGGCGCTGACCGACCAGGTGGTCTCGGCGGTGAGCGAGCCGGTGCTGGCCGCACTGCTGCTCGGCAAGACCGCGCAGGCCAACGAGCGGGGCGTGGAGCTGGTGGTGTCCGAGGACAGCGGCCTGGACGACGGGCTGCTCCCTGGGAGCCTGCCGTCCCGGGACCTGGTGACGATCCTCGGCAACCTCATCGACAATGCGGTGGACGCGGCGCAGGGCAGCCTGCGGGCGCGGGTGACGGTGACGGCTTGCGCGGAGGGCGCGGAGCTGGTGCTGCGGGTCGCGGACACCGGGCCGGGGGTGGATCCGGCCCACGCCGACCTGGTGTTCCAGCGCGGCTTCTCCACCAAGCGGACGGGGCGAGGCGGGCGGGGGCTGGGCCTGGCGCTCGTACGGCAGGCGGTGCGGCGGCACGAGGGGACGTTGACGGTGACGGAGGCCGAGGGGGGCGGCGCGGTGTTCGAGGCGCGGTTGCCGTTGGGGGACGGGGGCGCGGGCCGCGTGTCCGGAGGCGGGGCATGGAGGGAGGCATGACGAGCGGGCAGCCCATTCGCGTCCTGGTGGTCGAGGACGACCCGGTCGCGGCGGACGCGCACGTGATGTACGTCGGCCGAGTGCCGGGGTTCGTCGCGGTCGGCAAGGCGCACACGGGCGCGGAGGCCCGGCGGGCGCTGGACCGCACTCCGGTGGACCTGCTCCTGCTCGACCTGCATCTGCCGGACGTGCACGGCCTGCGACTGGCCCGTTCCCTGCGGGCCGCCGGCCATCACGCGGACGTGATCGCGGTGACCTCGGCGCGGGACCTGGCGGTGGTGCGCGAAGGGGTCTCGCTGGGCGTGGTCCAGTACGTGCTGAAACCGTTCACCTTCGCCACGCTGCGGGACCGGCTGGTGCGGTACGCCGAGTTCCACGCGGCGGCCGGAGAGGCCAGCGGGCAGGCGGAGGTCGACCGGGCCCTCGCGACGCTGCGCGCCCCGGGCCCGGCCACCCTCCCCAAAGGGCTGAGTGCGCCGACCCTGGAGCGGGTCACGGGCGCGTTGCGGGAGGTGGAGGAGGGCCTCACGGCGGCCGGGGTCGCCGAGGCGGTCGGCATCTCCCGCATCACGGCCCGGCGCTACCTGGAGCACCTGGTCGACGCGGGCCGAGCCGACCGCAGCCCCCTGTACGGCCAGGTGGGCAGACCGGAGCTGGTCTACCGCTGGGTCCCGGGCCCGGGGCGGTAGGCGGGGGCAAGTGGAGGACTGCGGTCAGAACACCGACTCGGCCTCGTCCATGCGGTCCTTCGGGACCGTCTTCAGTTCGATGACCGCCTCGGCGAGCGGGACCATCACGATGTCGGTGCCGCGCAGCGCGGTCATGTGGCCGAACTCGCCGCGGTGTGCGGCCTCCACCGCGTGCCAGCCGAAGCGGGTGGCGAGGACGCGGTCGTAGGCCGTGGGGACGCCGCCGCGCTGGACGTGGCCGAGGATGACCGGCTTGGCCTCCTTGCCGAGCCGCTTCTCCAGCTCGTACGCCAGCGCTGTGCCGATGCCCTGGAAGCGCTCGTGGCCGTACTGGTCGATCTCGCCCTTGCCGTAGTCCATGGTGCCCTCGGCCGGGTGGGCGCCCTCGGCGACGCAGATCACGGCGAACTTCTTGCCGCGGGCGAAGCGCTCCTCGACCATCTTGACCAGGTCGGCCGGGTCGAAGGGGCGCTCGGGCAGGCATATGCCGTGGGCGCCGGCCGCCATGCCGGACTCCAGGGCGATCCAGCCCGCGTGGCGGCCCATGACCTCGACCACCATCACGCGCTGGTGGGACTCGGCGGTGGTCTTGAGGCGGTCCATCGCATCCGTGGCCACGCCGACGGCCGTGTCGAATCCGAAGGTGCGGTCGGTGGAGGAGATGTCGTTGTCGATCGTCTTCGGCACGCCCACCACCGGCAGCCCCGCGTCCGACAGCATCCGCGCCGCCGTCAGCGTGCCCTCGCCGCCGATCGGGATGAGCGCGTCGATGCCGAACCGGTGGATCATGTCGGAGGCGTTCTCGCACGCCTCGCGGAGCCGGTCGCGCTCCAGCCGGGAGGAGCCGAGGATGGTGCCGCCGCGGGCCAGGATGCCGCCCACCGCGTTGAGGTCCAGGCTCCGGTAGCGGCCGTCGAGCAGACCGGCGTAGCCGTCCTCGAAGCCGATGACCTCGTCGCCGTACGTCGTGACCGCTCGGTGCACGACCGACCGGATCACCGCGTTCAGCCCCGGACAGTCGCCGCCTGCCGTGAGAACTCCGATACGCATCGTGCTGTGTCTCCTGCTCACTGTTGACACCGGTGATCCTGTCCGATTGTTCCACGTCCGGGAGGTGCCATCGTCCTGACGGGCGCCTTATCTGTCGAGCGGGGTAGTGTCAAGAGGGTTCTGCCCAGTTCCGCTCGCCCCTGTGGGCGTTTTTCGTAGGACGCCACCCCGAGGAAACGGAGAGCCCGCGTGACCCGCAGCGTGTACGTGACCGGCATCGACCGCGGCGACGGCCGGCAGGTCGTCGAGCTGGGAGTCATGGAGCTGCTGACCCGTCAGGTCGACCGGGTGGGCGTCTTCCGCCCCCTCGTGCACGACGGCCCGGACCGCCTCTTCGAACTGCTGCGCGCCCGCTACCGGCTCCCCCAGGACCCGGCGACCGTCTACGGCATGGACTACCACGAGGCGAACACGCTCCAGGCCGAGCAGGGCACGGACGAGCTGGTCTCCGCTCTTGTCGACCGCTTTCATCTGGTCGCCCGGGACTACGACGTCGTCCTGGTGCTCGGCACCGACTTCGCCGAAACGCAGCTCCCCGACGAGTTGTCGCTCAACGCCCGGCTGGCGAACGAGTTCGGCGCCTCCGTGCTGCCGGTCGTGGGCGGCCGCAAGCAGACCGCCGAGTCCGTGCTCGCCGAGACCCTCAACGCCTACCGCGCCTACGACGGCCTGGGCTGCGACGTCCTCGCCATGGTCACCAACCGGGTGGTCCGCGAGGACCGGGACCTGATCGCCGAACGGCTGGCCGGGCGGCTGCCGGTGCCCTGCTGGGTGGTGCCCGACGAGCCCGCCCTGTCCGCGCCGACGGTCTCGCAGATCACCCACGCCCTGGACGGCAAGGTCCTGCTCGGCGACGACTCGGGGCTGGCCCGCGACGTCCTCGACTTCGTCTTCGGCGGCGCCACGCTGCCCAATCTCCTCACCGCGCTGACCCCGGGCTGCCTCGTCGTCACCCCCGGCGACCGGGGCGACCTGGTCGTCGGCTCGCTCGCCGCGCACAGCGCCGGGACCCCGCCGATAGCCGGCGTGCTGCTGACCCTCGACGAGGTGCCGCGGCAGGAGGTCCTCACCCTCGCCGCCCGGCTCGCCCCGGGCACCCCGGTCGTCTCGGTGGCCGGCAACAGCTTTCCCACCGCCGAGCGGATCTTCTCCCTGGAGGGCAAGCTGAGCGCGGCCACCCCGCGCAAGGCGGAGACCGCGCTCGGCCTGTTCGAGCGGTACATCGACACCGCCGACCTCAGCAAGCGGGTGTCCGCGCCGAGCAGCGACCGGGTCACACCGATGATGTTCGAGCACAAGCTGCTCCAGCAGGCCCGCTCCGACAAGCGGCGTGTGGTCCTGCCGGAGGGCGCCGAGGAGCGCATGCTGCACGCGGCGGAGGTGCTGCTGCGCCGCGGCGTGTGCGACCTGACGCTGCTCGGGCCGGTGGACGCCATCCGCAAGAAGGCCGCCGACCTCGGCATCGACCTCGGCGACTCGCAGCTGATCGACCCGGCCGTCTCCGAGCTGCGGGACGCCTTCGCCGAGCAGTACGCCCGGCTGCGCGGCCACAGGGGCGTCACGGTGGAGCTGGCGTACGACGTCGTCTCGGACGTCAACTACTTCGGCACCCTCATGGTCCAGGAGGGCCTCGCCGACGGCATGGTGTCGGGCTCGGTGCACTCCACCGCAGCGACCATCCGGCCCGCCTTCGAGATCATCAAGACCAAGGAGGACGCCTCGATCGTGTCCTCCGTGTTCTTCATGTGCCTGGCCGACAGGGTGCTCGTCTACGGCGACTGCGCGGTCAACCCCGACCCGGACGCCGAGCAGCTGGCCGACATCGCCATCCAGTCGGCGGCCACCGCCGCCCAGTTCGGCGTTCAGCCGCGGATCGCCATGCTGTCGTACTCCACCGGCACCTCCGGCTCGGGCGCCGACGTGGACAAGGTGCGCGAGGCGACCGAGCTGGTCCGGCGGCGCCGCCCGGACCTGCTGATCGAGGGGCCGATCCAGTACGACGCGGCCGTGGAGCCGTCGGTGGCCGCCACCAAGCTGCCGGACTCGGAGGTGGCCGGGCAGGCCACCGTGCTGATCTTCCCGGACCTGAACACCGGCAACAACACCTACAAGGCCGTGCAGCGCTCGGCCGGCGCGATCGCGGTCGGCCCGGTCCTGCAGGGTCTGCGCAAGCCGGTCAACGACCTCTCGCGCGGCGCCCTGGTGCAGGACATCGTCAACACCGTCGCCATCACCGCCGTCCAGGCCCAGGCCCAGTCGCCCGCCAACTGACGTCCGAACAGGGAGCTTTCGAACACCGTGCACGCGACCCGCGTCCTCGTCCTCAACTCCGGCTCCTCGTCGGTGAAGTACCAGCTGCTCGACATGCGCGACGCGACCCGGCTCGCCGTCGGCCTGGTCGAGCGCATCGGCGAGCAGACCTCCCGCCTCCAGCACACCTGCGTCGGCACGGGTGCCACCCGTGAGCACCACGGCCCGATCGCCGACCACGACGCCGCGCTGAAGGCCGTGGCCGAGGAGCTGGCCAGGGACGGGCTCGGCCTGGACTCCCCCGAGCTGGCCGCGATCGGGCACCGGGTGGTGCACGGCGGCATGTTCTTCACCGAGCCCACCGTCGTCGACGACGACGTACTCACCGAGATCGAGCGGCTGATCCCGGTGGCGCCCCTGCACAACCCGGCCAACCTCACCGGCATCCGCACGGCCATGGCACTGCGCCCGGACCTGCCGCAGGTCGCCGTCTTCGACACGGCGTTCCACACCACCATGCCGGAGTCCGCGGCCCGCTACGCGATCGAGACGAAGGTCGCGGACCGGTTCCGGGTGCGCCGCTACGGCTTCCACGGCACCTCGCACGCGTACGTCTCCCGGGCCACGGCCGAACTGCTGGGCAAGGCGCCCGAAGACGTCAACGTGATCGTGCTGCACCTGGGCAACGGGGCGTCCGCCTCGGCGGTGCGGGGCGGACGGTGCGTGGACACCTCCATGGGGCTCACCCCGCTGGAGGGGCTGGTGATGGGAACGCGTTCGGGTGACCTGGACCCGGCCGTCATCTTCCATTTGCGGCGCGTTGCTGGAATGTCCATGGACGAGATCGACACTCTTCTCAACAAGAGGAGCGGACTGTTCGGTCTGTGCGGCGACAACGACATGCGGGAGATACGGCGCCGGATGGACGAGGGCGACGACGAGGCACGGCTCGCGTTCGATATCTACGTCCACCGGCTGAAGAAGTACATCGGCGCCTATTACGCGGTACTCGGCACGGTGGACGCGGTCGCCTTCACCGCCGGGGTCGGCGAGAACGCCGCCTTCGTGCGCGAGGCCGCCGTCGCGGGCCTGGAGGGGCTGGGCCTGGCGGTGGACGGCGAGCGCAACGCCGTACGGGGCGGCGGGGCGCGGCTGATCTCGCCCGAGGGCGCGCGGGTGGCCGTGGCCGTGGTTCCGACGGACGAGGAAATGGAGATAGCGACACAGACGTACGCACTGGTGGGAAACGCACTGGCGGGAAACAACGACTGACAACGGCTGATTTTCAATGCGCGGCTGAGCACGGCTCCGCACATTTGTATCTTCCGCCAGACGGAATATTCCGCAGCGAAACAAACCGATAGGATCGCCCCATGCGCCGTTCGAAAATCGTCTGTACTCTCGGCCCCGCGGTCGACTCCCACGAGCAGCTCGTCGCCCTGATCGAGGCGGGCATGAACGTGGCCCGTTTCAACTTCAGCCACGGCACGCACGCCGAGCACCAGGGACGGTACGACCGCGTCCGCGCCGCCGCCAAGGAGACCGGCCGGGCCATCGCGGTCCTCGCCGACCTGCAGGGCCCGAAGATCCGCCTGGAGACCTTCGCCGAGGGTCCGGTCGAGCTCGAGCGGGGTGACGAGTTCACCATCACCACCGAGGACGTCCCGGGCGACAAGCACATCTGCGGCACGACGTACAAGGGACTGCCGGGCGACGTCTCGCGCGGCGACCAGGTCCTCATCAACGACGGCAACGTCGAGCTGAAGGTCCTGGACGTCGAGGGCCCGCGGGTGAGGACGATCGTCATCGAGGGCGGCGTCGTCTCCGACCACAAGGGCATCAACCTGCCCGGCGCGGCGGTGAACGTGCCGGCGCTGTCCGAGAAGGACATCGAGGACCTGCGCTTCGCGCTGCGCATGGGCTGCGACATGGTCGCCCTGTCCTTCGTCCGGGACGCCAAGGACGTCGCCGACGTGCACCGGGTCATGGAAGAGGAAGGCCGCCGCGTCCCCGTCATCGCCAAGGTGGAGAAGCCGCAGGCGGTGGAGAATATGCAGGACGTCGTGATGGCGTTCGACGGCGTGATGGTCGCCCGCGGGGACCTGGCCGTCGAGTACCCGCTCGAGAAGGTCCCCATGGTGCAGAAGCGCCTGATCGAGCTGTGCCGGCGCAACGCCAAGCCGGTGATCGTGGCGACCCAGATGATGGAGTCGATGATCACCAACTCGCGGCCGACCCGCGCCGAGGCCTCCGACGTGGCCAACGCGATCCTGGACGGCGCCGACGCGGTGATGCTGTCGGCCGAGTCGAGCGTGGGCGCGTATCCGATCGAGACCGTCAAGACGATGTCGAAGATCGTCAAGGCGGCCGAGGAGGAACTGCTCTCCAAGGGCCTGCAGCCGCTGGTGCCCGGCAAGAAGCCGCGTACACAGGGCGGTTCGGTGGCCCGTGCCGCGGCCGAGATCGCCGACTTCCTGGGCGGCAAGGGCCTGGTGGCCTTCACCCAGTCCGGCGACACGGCCCGCCGGCTCTCCCGCTACCGCGCGGTCCAGCCGATCCTGGCGTTCACCACCGACGAGTCCACCCGCAACCAGCTGGCGCTCAGCTGGGGCGTGGAGCCGCACGTGGTGCCGTTCGTCAACAGCACCGACGAGATGGTCGAACTGGTCGACCAGGAGATGATCAAGCTCAACCGCTTCGCCCCCGGCGACACGGTCATCATCACCGCCGGCTCGCCCCCCGGCGTCCCCGGCACCACCAACATGGTCCGCGTCCACCACCTGGGCGGCGGCGACCGCGACTGACCGCGCACGCGGCCGTCTTCCACGGCACTGAGGGCGCCCCCCGCGAACTGGGGGCGCCCTCTGGCGTGTCGCGGCTCCCGGACGGGCCGGTGCGGACGCTCAGCCGGTGGTGAAGACGTGCATGCCGGGGACGTGCAGGTTGCCGCCGAACTGGGCTGCCTGGACCACGTGGACCTTGGTGAAGTAGATCAGCGGGATGTTCAGCGGGGGCGGGTTGTCCGGGCTGAACGTGACCGGGATCAGGCCGAGCAGGTTGCCGGAGATGCTCTCGGTGTACATCACCGTGTCGCCGCCGGTGATCGTGGACTTGGAGCCCCTGGCCGCCTGCACGTGGTAGGTCTTGCCGGACTGCTTGTCCTTCACCGTCTGGTGCAGGTCGCCGATGTCCGTGCCCTTGGAGATGACGTACTTCAGCACCTTCTTCACGGTGCCGTTGGCGGTCCTGACCTCGACGATGCCCTGGTAGTCGGCGCCCTTCAGGGTCAGCGAGCTGGCGTCCAGGTACCAGGGGTCGTCGGCCAGCAGCACCTTGTTGTCCACGCCGCCCACGGCGTCGGTGGCGACCGGGCAGTCCTTCAAGTCCGTCGCGGCGCTCGCGGACGGGCTCGGCGAGGCGGTGGCCTCGTCGGCCGCGCCGGCTGCGTCCTCTACGGCCTTCCTGGCGTCCTCGGCCGCCTTGGACGCCGTGTCGGTCGTGCCCTTCACGGTGTCCTCGACCGTGCCGGTGACCTTCTCGGTGGTGTCCTTGACGGTGTCGGACGCGCTCCTGCCCGCGGAGCCGGAGGAACTGTCCGTGGCGTCCTTCGTCCCGTCCGCCGAGGGCGTGGCGGAGGCGGACGGCGTGGCGGAGGCGGACGGCGTGGCCTCGGAGGCGGAGGACGCCTCGGAGTCCGACTTGCCGCCGGTGAGGATGCCCCCGAGCGCGTCGCCGACGGTCTCCAGCAGGCCGCCGCCCTTGCTCGCGGACTCCGACGGGGCCGACGTGGCGGCGTCACCGGCACCCGAGCCGCCCGGCTTGCTCTCCGAGGCGGTGGCAGACGGCTTGGGCGCGGCCTTGTCGTCGGAACCTGAATCCGACGAAGAGGACGTACCCGAAGAGCTCTTGTCTCCCTTGTCCGCCGTGTCCGCGGAGGACGTCGCCGAGGGCGTCGGCTCCGCGTTGCCGTCCTTGCCGTCCTTGCCGCCCTCGGCGGACTCACCGGCGCTCGCGGAGGCGGACGGCGTCGGCGAGGCCGAGGACTCGTCCTTGGAGTCGTCCAGCGCCGCGACGCAGTCCTCGTACTCCTTGATCGTCAGGTTCTTGGCGGACGGCGTCGAGGAGTTGTTGTCGGCGACGGCGAGCGTCGACGTGAACCCCATCCCCACGAGGACCGCCGTCGGCATCGCCGCCATGGCTATGGCCTTGCCTGCCGGCATGTGGAACCTGGTGAACAGCGGCTTCTTGGGTGCCGCATGGCGGGGCCCGGTTCTCGCACGGGACTCGTCCACCTCAGTCCCGTGGGCCACCTCGTCAGCCGGCACTTTGCCTCCCGTTCGCCCCGTTGGCCGGGCTCGTTCCTGACAGGTCGTTCGACTCGCTCATCCCGTCCACCGCCGTCTCGGTCGCGGCCTCCGGAGCACCGCCCTGGACCGGGCCGTCCTCCTCGACGCTCTCCGGCGCGGGCGGCACGCCCTCCGCCCACGCCACGGCCATCGCGCCGCCGATGAGCGCGAGCAGGAAGCCGACGACGAAGCCGCCGAAGTTGGACACGGGGATGGACACCAGCGCCAGCAGGATCGCCGCGACACCCGCGAAGACCCTGATGTGCTTCTGGAACCAGAGGCTGATGCCCAGGACGACGAGCAGCACGCCGATGATCAGGGAACCGGCTCCCGCGGTGGTCGCCATCGCCAGGGTCAGGTGACCGAGCTGGAGATGGGCGTACGGGAAGTACATGATCGGAAAGCCGCCGAGCAGGACGAGCAGCCCGGCCCAGAACGGACGTGTGCCCCGCCAGGCGCGGAACTGCAGCCTCCGGCGGGTGAACTGGCCGGATACGGCAGGAGTCTCGGCGCTCATGGAAAACAGCTCCCTGGTGCGGCGTTGCTGTGATGAGGGTGGTGCTTCGCGGTGTGGGGGGTGTGTGAAGGAGCGGGCGGAGGGTGGAACGGGCGGGGGCGCCGTCGGCTCCCCCGCCCATCACCGAGTGCCTAGTAGCACTCCTTGGCCTTCGTCGACAACGACATCTTCAGGCCGCTCAGCTCGAAGGTTCCGGCGGTGGTCGCCCACGCCGTCTGCTTCACGTCGGTCAGCGTGGCCTTCTCGGCCTGCTGGGCGAACCCGAACGGGTTGGCCTGCTCGCTGCCGCCCTTCATACCCGGGCCCTTGCGGGCGTCCTTGGCCGCAACACCGATGTCGATGTTGCTGAACGTGGCGTCGGCCTGGAGGTCGGCGACGTCGATGTAGATGTTGTGGGCCTTGACCGGGGTCTTGCCGCCGCCGGCCTTGAGGATGAGGCTCACCGAACCGAAGACCGGAACGTTCGGGGTGACCACGGACTGGCAAAGGTTCGTGATCTTGGCGTCCGTGAACGCCGACACAGCGACGGGGTGCACCGTCTCCTTGCCCTCGAGGGTGTACCCCTTGTCGACCGCCCCGTACTGAGAGAACCCCTCACCTTCCAGCCTGTCGGCCGACACCTTGAACGACTGACCCGACACGCTGAACGACGCGGCGAGGGCACCCTGCGCCAGGGCCACGCCTATCGCTGCCGTGGCGGCCACGCTGGGCACCATGACCACAGCGAACCGCTTCCATCTGGTCCCGCCACGCACCTGGGACTCCATATTTCCTCCTTCTCGGACGTACATCTCCTGCTTCCGGCTCGCCGCCGGTCGGCGGCTCGGCCGGGCAGGGATGGGAGAAGTGCTACGCCCTCGGGAAGGAGAGCGCCCGTGCTCGGTGGCGCGAACCACGTCCGAATCACCGGCGATCACCCCCGAGCGACAACCACTGGTCGCGCCTGACACACATCACGCACAACCTTGCTGGACAGGCTCCGCCGCAAAGCGAAGACCCCCCTGCCCAAGGGACGGCGCCACTGCCGCCGGCCCTGCTCGGTGGGGACCCAGACACCCCGCGCCCCGACCGGCTGCCGGGATTACGGGAACGGACCGAGCGTCGCCGATCGTGGTGCATTCTCGCCGCCCGCACAAGGGGGTTCGTTACTGGCTAGTAACGGCCGGATCACCGGGACACGACTCACCGGTCCCGGATGGCGACACTCGGTGGCAACACAGGGCAGAACAAAACGGTTGACCCTTGGACGGAACCGGGCAGAACCATGCCCTCGACTTACTCCCAGTAACAGCGGCCGCGTTTACCAAGTTTTGGTAAAGCGCGGCCGCATTGACGCCTCGTCGGCCAATCTTTCACTCGGGCATCACAGGCCCTGGCGTTTAACGACTGGTCAGCACAAGGCCCTTGACCCGGACACCCGGACCGGAACCCGGGCCGGAGCCCGGCTCAGAACAGCGCCCGCGCCAACGCCCGGCGCGCCGCCGTCACCCGCGGGTCCTCGGCCCCCACGACCTCGAAGAGCTCCAGCAGCCTCAGCCGCGCCGCGTCCCGGTCCTCACCGGCGGTGCGCCGCACGGTCTCGATGAGCCGCCCGAACGCGTCCTCGACGTGCCCGCCCACCAGGTCCAGGTCGGCGGCGGCGATCTGCGCCTGTACGTCGGTCGGCCTCTCGGCCGCCTCCTTCCGCACCCGCTGCGGGTCCGCATCCTGCACCCGCTGGAGCAACTCAGCCTGGGCGAGGCCCAGTTTGGCCTCCGGGTGGGCCGGGTCGTCGGCCAGTACGTTCTTGTACGCCTGGACGGCGCCGCCCAGGTCACCGGCGTCCAGGGCCTGCGCGGCCGCGTTCAGCAGCGAGTCGTACGGGCCGGCCGGGACCTGCGGGGCCGCCTGGCCGCCCGGCTCGGCGTCCGGATCGACGGTCAGGCCGGTCAGCCCGAAGCGCTGCTCGGCGACCTGCACCAACTGGTCCAGCGTCTGCCGGATCTGCGCCTCGCCCGCGGCCCCCTGGAACAGGGGCAGGGCCTGGCCCGCGACCACCGCGAAGACCGCGGGGATTCCCTGGACTCCGAACTGCTGCATCAGCAGCTGGTTGGCATCGACGTCGATCTTGGCGAGGAGAAAGCGTCCGTCGTACTCGACGGCCAGCCGCTCCAGGACCGGGCTCAGCTGCTTGCAGGGCTGACACCATTCGGCCCAGAAGTCGATGACGACGGGCACCTCGGCAGAGCGCTGCAAAACGTCGCGCTCGAACGTGGCCTCCCCGACGTCGATGACGAGATCGGCCGGGGAGACCGCCCCCGCGCCGCCCTCCCTGGCCGCTTGCGCGCGCACCTGCTCCGCTTTCGCCTTTGCCTCCTGGGCCGCTTTCACCGCGGCGAGGTCGACGACTCCGCTCATGGACATGTTCCGTGGCTGCATGCGTCTATCCTCCCCCGTTCGGCGCGCGCATGTGAAAACAGCGGTGTACGGTTCGGCGCCGGGTCCCCACCGGGCGCCTGATGGTCGTCGTGCGTGGTCGTCGCTCGGGCGCGGGCTCACGCCCACGCTTTCGCTACGACCCGTAGCGTAATGGCGCTGAGTGCATCCGCGAAACCCCACCCCGGTGATCTCCCTCACGACCGCGCAGGATCAGCCGGTTAGGGTCATGGCATGCAGAGCCGCACCCAGTCCGCCCGCGTCGGCCGCCCGCGCAGCGCCGCCGCGGACGCGGCGATCCTGGCCGCCACCCGGGCGGCCCTGGTCGAGCTGGGCTGGTCCAAACTCACCCTGGGGGACGTGGCCACCAGGGCCGGGGTCGCGAAGACGACGCTGTACCGCCGCTGGGCGGGCAAGAACGAACTCGTCGTCGACGCCGTCGCCGAGCTCTTCGACGAACTCCGCCTCCCCGACCGCGGCAGTCTCGCCGCCGACATCGAGGGCGTGGTCCTGCAGTTCGCGGCGCTCCTGGCCCGCCCGGAGGCCAGGAGCGGCCTGATGGCGGTGGTCGCCGAGTCCACCCGCGACGAGGCCCTGCGGGAGCGTATCCGCACCTCCATCGTCGACCGCCAGAAACGCCTGGTCCTGGAGGGCCGCGCCCGCGCCCAGGCCCGCGGCGAACTCCCCCCGGAACCGGCCCCGGAAGAAGCCGCCCGCACAGCCGACCTGATCTTCGACATGGTCGCGGGCGCGGTGGTCCACCGCACCCTGGTCAGTGCGGAACCGGCGGACGAGGACTGGGTACGGAACTTCACGCGGGTGCTGTTGCTGGGACTCACCTCGTCGTAGCTGCGGGCAGTCGCGCCTCCCCGCAAGCGCGGGCAGGCACACCCACCCGGCGCCCACCCCAACTCCGGTCACTAGAATCCCGCAGGCTCTGTGTACACCCCCCACTCCTCCCGCAGCGCGCCACAGATCTCGCCCAACGTCGCCTCGGCACGCACCGCTTCGAGCATCTGCTCGATCATGTTCGCCCCGGAGCGCGCAGCGCTCAGCATCCCGTCCAGTGCTGAGCGCACAGCGGCCTCGTCCCGCCCGGCCCTGCGCTCACCCAGCACCCGGACCTGCTCCCGCTCCACCTCATGGCTCACCCGCAGGATTTCCAGATCCCCGGTCACCGACCCGGTGTGGACGTTCACCCCGACGACCTTCTTGTCGCCCTTCTCCAGCGCCCGCTGGTACCGGAACGCCGACTCCGCGATCTCCCCCGTGAACCACCCGTCCTCGATCCCTCGCAGGATCCCGGACGTGATCGGCCCGATCGGGTGCTGCCCGTCGGGGTGCGCCCGCAGCCCCCGCTCCTTGATCTGCTCGAAGATCTTCTCCGCGTCCGCCTCGATCCGGTCCGTCAGCTGCTCGACGTACCACGAACCGCCCAGCGGATCGGCGACGTTGGCGACACCCGTCTCCTCCATCAGCACCTGCTGGGTGCGCAGCGCGATCTCCGCGGCCTGCTCGCTGGGCAGCGCGAGGGTCTCGTCGAGCGCGTTGGTGTGCAGCGAGTTGGTGCCGCCGAGCACCGCCGCGAGCGCCTCCACGGCCGTGCGCACGACGTTGTTGTACGGCTGCTGGGCGGTCAGCGAGACTCCCGCGGTCTGCGTGTGGAAGCGCAGCCACTGCGCCTTCTCGGACTTCGCGCCGTACACGTCCCGCATCCACCGCGCCCAGATCCTGCGCGCCGCGCGGAACTTGGCGATCTCCTCGAAGAAGTCGACGTGCGCGTCGAAGAAGAAGGACAGGCCGGGCGCGAAGACGTCGACGTCCAGGCCTCGGCTCAGCCCCAGCTCGACGTACCCGAAGCCGTCCGCCAGCGTGTACGCCAGCTCCTGTGCGGCCGTCGCCCCCGCCTCGCGGATGTGGTAGCCGGAGACCGACAGCGGCTTGTAGGCGGGGATGCGGGAGGCGCAGTACTCCATCAGGTCGCCGATGAGGCGCAGGTGCGGCTCGGGCTGGAAGAGCCACTCCTTCTGCGCGATGTACTCCTTGAAGATGTCCGTCTGGAGCGTGCCGTTGAGGACGGAGGCGTCCACGCCCTGGCGCTCGGCGGCGACCAGGTACATGCAGAAGACGGGGACGGCCGGCCCGCTGATCGTCATGGAGGTGGTGACGTCGCCGAGCGGGATGTCCCTGAACAGCACCTCCATGTCGGCCGCCGAGTCGATCGCCACCCCGCAGTGGCCGACCTCGCCCAGCGAGCGCGGGTCGTCGGAGTCATGGCCCATGAGCGTCGGCATGTCGAAGGCGACCGAGAGCCCGCCTCCGCCGTTGCCGAGGATCATCTTGTAGCGCTCGTTGGTCTGCTCGGCGTTGCCGAACCCGGCGAACTGCCGGATCGTCCAGGTGCGCCCTCGGTAGCCGGTCGGGTACAGACCGCGGGTGAAGGGGTACTCCCCGGGCCAGCCGATCCGCTCGAAGCCCTCGTACCTGTCCCCGGGTCGGGGTCCGTACACCGGCTCCACGGGGTCGCCGGAGAGCGTGGTGAAGTCCGCGTCGCGCTTGCGTGCGGTGTCGTACCGGGCCTGCCAGCGGCGGCGGCCTTCCTCGATGGCGTCAGCGTCCATACCCTCGAATTTACTAGGACGTCCAAGTAAATGTCGACGGCTGACCGCCGTACGGCGTTCGTACGGCGGTGTGGTTACGCCTCGGCGACCGCGGGAGCCTCGTCCTGCGCGAGCTTGGACTCCAGCTCGTGGGTGATCCTGCGCTCGACGAAGAAGGCGGCGGTCGGGATGGTCCCGGCCAGCAGGACCCACAACTGCTTGGCGACCGGCCACTTCGCCTTGGAGCCCAGGTCGAAGGCGAAGATGAGGTAGACGACGTACAGCCAGCCGTGCGCGATGCCCACCAGGCGCGTGAAGTCCGCCGCGCCGTTGATGCCGAGCATGTACTTGCCGATCATGCCGAGAACCAGCAGGACCAGCAGCACACCAGTGACGTAGGCCATGACACGGTAGCGGGTCAGCACGCTTCGTTTCATGGAGACGAGCGTAACCGCCCGTTCCGGGAGATCTTGCCCCGGGTCGCCTCTCGCGTCAGTCCTCCTCGAAGTCGTGCGCGGCGATCCGCAGCGGGCGCAGCATCGCGAAGATCTCCGCGCACTCCTCGGCGTCGTAGGCCCCGAGTCCGAAGTCCATCGCCATCAGGTCGCGGGTGGCCGACTCGACCACCTCGCGGCCCTTGTCGGTGATGACGGCGAGCGTGCCGCGCCCGTCGTTGGGGTTGGGGCGCTTGGCCACCAGGCCGGACTTGACCAGGCGGTCCACCGTGTTCGTCACGGATGTGGGGTGGACCATCAGGCGCTCGCCGATCTTGGACATCGGCAGCTCGCCGGCCTTGGAGAACGTGAGCAGCACCAGGGCCTCGTAGCGCGCGAACGTCAGCCCGTACGGCTTGACCACCGCGTCGACCTCGGCCAGCAGGATCTGGTGGGCACGCATGATCGAGGTGATCGCGGCCATGGAGGGTACGTTTCCCCAGCGCTGCTTCCAGAGCTCGTCGGCACGGGCGATGGGGTCGAAGGGGAGACTGAGGGGCTTCGGCACGTCACCAGACCCTACCCGTCGGTCATATCGTGGTCAGCTCTGTCTCGCCTTTCGGTCCTGCGGGCGGCCACGGCGAGACAGGCGCAGCAGGCCGTCCCCAGCACGCCGGTACCCGCCACCGTGGCCGTCACCCCGGCGAACTCCGCCGCCACCCCGGCCAGCGCCATGCCCACCCCCTGGATCGTCATGAGCCCGGCGGTGAGCAGCGTCATCGCCCGGCCGCGCAGCTCCTCCGGCACGGCCCGCACGAACCACCAATCGTTCCGGGCAGGGGCCGGGTCCTTCAGGGCCGGGGGAAGTGCCGGCTCCCGCGTGGCGGGGCAGGGGTGGCCGGATCGCCGCCGGGGCGGCTCGGTGTCCCGCCCGACTCCACGGTGCGTCGCACAACGGCGACGAGCCACGAGTTCAGGGAGCGGTCGTCGTCGGCGGCGGCGGCCTTCGCCTGGTCGTGCAGATCGTCGGGAAGTCGCACGTTTATGTGCTTCATGGTCCCATTGTCAAGCTAGAAAGGGCGGGATCCTCCGCCCCCGGCGATCAGCCGGTGCCGGAGGGGCGACAGCGGCCACCGGCCGCTCGAGCGCCCGTGAACCTCAACCCACCCGGGTTGGAATCCCCCTCTTTTGAGAGGGGGAGGATGTCAATGGTCCAGGCCCAGCCTGTACGCCGCCCCGGCGCCCGATAGCAGGAGGAGGAAGACGGGGAGGTTCGGGTGCAGGGTGTAGCCGAGGTACGGCAGCAGCGTGAGGCAGACCACGACCCCTTCCGCCATCACGCGGGTGCGGGCCCGCACAGCTGCGGGCAGTCGTGCCGCCGGCGGCACGGGTGGGCGCAGCGGCACCCCGCGAGCGCGGGTGAGCGCACCCATCCCCACAGAGCAACGCCGGGTGCCTAGTCCGCGAGGTGCCTCTCGACCGTCTCCACCTTGGCCGTGAGACCGTCCGTCACGCCGGGGCGGATGTCCGCCTTGAGGACCAGGGAGACCCGCGGAGCACGTGCCTCCACCGCGGCTACGGCGCGTTTCACGACGTCCATGACCTCGTCCCACTCGCCCTCGATGGAGGTGAACATCGCGTCGGTGCGGTTGGGGAGGCCGGACTCGCGGACGACCCGGACCGCGTCGGCCACATGGGAACCCACGTCCTCACCGACGCCCAGCGGCGTCACGGAGAAGGCGACGATCACGCGTTCACGACTCCTTCGTGGCGGGCGCGGGAGGCGATCACCGCGTCCTCGGCCTCCCGCTTGAGCTTGCGCTCGGCGAAGAAGCCGCCGGTCGGCAGGACCGAGAGGACGAAGTAGAGGGCGGCGGTCTTGAACGACCACTTCGCCCGGTTCCACGCGTCGGCCCAGAAGATCACGTACAGGATGAACAGGATGCCGTGGATCGCGCCCATCACGGGCACCGCGTTGAAGTCCGTGGTCCGCTTCAGGACCGAGCAGACCAGGAGCAGGAGGAAGGAGACCGCCTCTGGGCCGGAGACCAGGCGGAGGCGGCGGAGGGCGGTGGCGGTCTTGATGTCCACGGGTCACCTTCGGTGGGAGACGGGCTGACGCAGCTTGTGAATGTGAGCACAAGCATTCGTCCATTGTGGCAAATCGTCGGGTGAGGGCGGGGAGGGGGGTGGGCGCGGCCGACCCTTAAGGGTGCGATCAGGGTCGTTCTCCCTCGCGGACCCTGTCCGCCTCCCCCGTCCGCCGCTACCGTCGCTTCGTGACGATGTTCCGACTTCAAGGCAGCAGAGTGCTCGCCGTCGACATGACCGGGGACGCCGT
The DNA here is from genome assembly GCF_054366325.1 of Streptomyces sp. JNUCC 63. Classification (NCBI taxonomy): domain Bacteria; kingdom Bacillati; phylum Actinomycetota; class Actinomycetes; order Kitasatosporales; family Streptomycetaceae; genus Streptomyces; species Streptomyces sp. JNUCC 63. The sequence continues at coordinate 2,505,807 of NZ_CM135963.1, forward strand.
GAAGGCGAAGAACGGGTCGATGGTCGCGTACGACGGACAGATGTCCTTCAAGAGGCTGACCGGTGGTGGCGAGGGCCTGCGCGGCATGGTGACCCGGCGGCTCACCGGTGAGCAGATGACCGTGATGGAGGTGCGGGGGCAGGGGACCTGCTGGTTCGCCGATCGGGCGTCGGAGATCAATCTTGTGCGGCTGTCCGGGGACAAGTTGTACGTCGAGTCGAGCAATCTGCTCGTGACGGAGGCCGGGCTGAGGACGGGGACCACGTTCACCGGCCTGCGTGGCGCCTCGCAGGGCAACGGGCTGTTCACGACCACGGTCGAGGGACACGGGCAGGTGGCGATCATGTCGGACGGGCCGGCGGTCGTGCTCAGGGTGAGCCCGCAGTATCCGTTGATCGTCGATCCGGGGGCGTACATCGCGCATCAGGGGAACGTGCGGCAGTCCTTCCAGTCCGGTGTGACCTTCCGCACCTTCCTCGGGGAGGGCGGCGGAGAGGCCTTCCAGATCCGGTTCGAGGGGGACGGGCTGGTGTACGTGCAGCCGAGCGAGCGGAACACGATCGCGGGTGATGTGTGAGATGGCGTTCCGTGAGATCAACTCCAGGATGGTCGAGGCGACGGTCGTACCGGGGCAGCGGCTGTTCAGTCAGCGCGGGGCGATGCTCGCCTACAAGGGCGATGTCTCCTTCACTCCCAACATCCAGGGCGGTCAGGGCGGTCTGATGTCGATGATCGGGCGCCGGGTGGCGGGCGAGGCCACCCCGCTGATGACCGTGGAGGGCAGTGGCACGGCCTACTTCGGGCACGGCGGCCATCATGTGCACGTGATCGGCCTGACGGGTGACACGCTGTATGTGGAGGCGGACCGGCTGCTCGCCTTCGAGGGCACGCTCGAGCAGGGGACGATGTTCATGGGCTCGCAGGGCGGGGTCATGGGCATGGTGCGGGGCCAGGTGACGGGTCAGGGGCTGTTCACGACCACGCTGAGGGGCCATGGGGCGGTGGTCGTGATGGCGCACGGCGGCGTCTTCGAGCTGCCGATCACCCCGCAGCGTCCGGTGCATGTCGACCCGCAGGCCTACGTCGCCCATCACGGCGACGTCCGCAACAAGCTGTCCACCGCGCTGGGCTGGCGCGAGATGGTGGGCCGCGGCTCCGGGGAGGGCTTCCAGCTGGAGCTGAGCGGCAACGGCATGGTCTACGTCCAGGCGTCGGAGGAGAAGCTGTGAGCGCGTACGGAACGCCCGGTGCCGGGCCCGTGGTCCACGACCCGACGACCCTGCCGGCCGACGACAACGTGAACCCGTACACCTTCTGCGTGGACCTCAAGGGGAGCCAGTGGTTCCTGCAGAAGGGGAAGATGATCGCCTACTACGGGTCGATCGAGTTCAACGGCATCGGGCACGGCCGGCTGGACCGTCTGGTCCGTACCGCCTTTCATTCGCCTCTGCACGCGAGCGACTGGGTGGTGGCCGAGGGTTCGGGGCGGATGCTGCTCGCCGACCGGGCCTTCGATGTCAACTCCTTCGACCTGGACGACGGCAATCTGACCATTCGCTCCGGCAATCTGCTCGCTTTTCAGCCAACTCTCGCACTCAAACAGTCGATCGTGCCGGGCTTTCTGACGCTCATCGGAACCGGGAAGTTCGTGGCCGCGTCCAACGGGCCGGTGGTGTTCATGGAACCCCCGATCCGGGTGGACCCGCAGGCGCTCGTCGGATGGGCCGACTGCCCGTCCCCGTGCCATCACTACGACCACGGGTACCTGACCGGCGTATGGGGCGGTCTACGTGCGATGACGGGCCTCGGGCCGGTCTCCGGAGAGGAGCATCAGTTCGAGTTCGTGGGAGCCGGCACGGTCCTGCTGCAGTCGAGCGAGACCCTCATGGCCGAGCAGGCCGCGGGGGTACTCCCGGACGAGCCCGGGGTACCCGGAGCCGGGAGGGTGTCCAGAACCGGCGGACAGCAAGCCGGCGCACCGAGCCTTCCCGGACAGCTGGGAGGGCTCCAGCGTCGCTTCGGGCTGTGAGCGGTAGTCTGCGGAGTGTGACTTCGAACGCGTGCGCACAGTCACACCACCCTCACTAGTTCGCCTTTCAACTTCTTAGGTAGACTTCATTCATGGAGACCGAGACGGCCACGCGCTGGCTGACCGATGCGGAGCAGTGCGCCTGGCGCACCCACCTGGAGGTCAACAGGCTGTTGACGTACCAGCTCGAAAAGGACCTGCAGCCGTTCGGCCTGACAATGAACGACTACGAGATCCTGGTGAATCTCTCCGAGTCGGAGGACGTACGGATGCGGATGAGCGACCTCGCGTCCGCCACCCTCCAGTCCAAGAGCCGCCTCTCGCACCAGATCACGCGTATGGAGAACGCGAATCTGGTGCGCCGTGAGAACTGCGAGTCCGACCGCCGGGGGCTGTACGCGGTCCTCACCGAGCACGGCTTGGAGACCATGCAGAAGGTCGCGCCGCATCACGTGGCGTCCGTGCGGAGGCATTTCATCGATCTGCTGGACCCCGAGGCGCTGATGGAGCTGGACAAGGCGCTGAAGCCGGTCGCCGAACACCTGCGGGACCAGCGGGGCCGGATGTAGCACTGTTGCCCGGCCTGCGGGCAGTCGTGCCTCCCCCAGTGCTCGAGCGAAGCCGAGAGCCTGGGGGAGGGTGAGCGCTGGGGGTACCCCCTGCTCGAAGAGCTCGGGGGAGGTACCCCGCCGGCGCGGGTGAGCGCACCCACCCCTGGCACCAACACCGCCGCACAGAGCAGGCAGGCGGGGCCCCAAGGAGCCCCGCCCGTTGTTCTTGCCCGCAGCCGCCTAGGCGTTTGTCAGGCCCGCCACCAGTTCGTCCGCCGCGCCGTACGGGTCCAGCTCTCCCGCCACGATCCTCTCCGCGAGAGCGGTCAGGCGGCGGTCGCCGTGGAGGTCGCCGATGCGTTCGCGGAGGGCCGTGACCGCGATCGTCTCCACCTCACGGGCGGCACGGGCCCGGCGCCGCTCCGCCAGGATGCCTCGCTCCTCCATCCAGGCGCGGTGCTTCTCCAGGGCCTCCACGACCTCGTCGACGCCCTCGGCGCGGGCCGCCACCGTCTTGACGATGGGCGGGCGCCAGTCGCCGGGGCCGCGGGCCTCGCCGAGGCCCAGCATGTGGTTCAGCTCGCGGGCGGTGGCGTCCGCGCCGTCACGGTCGGCCTTGTTGACGACGAAGACGTCGCCGATCTCCAGAATGCCGGCCTTGGCCGCCTGGATGCCGTCGCCCATGCCCGGGGCCAGCAGGACGACCGAGGTGTCCGCCTGGGAGGCGATCTCCACCTCCGACTGGCCCACGCCGACCGTCTCGACCAGGATCACGTCGCAGCCCGCCGCGTCCAGCACGCGGATCGCCTGCGGGGCGGCCCAGGCGAGGCCGCCCAGGTGACCGCGGGTGGCCATGGAGCGGATGTAGACGCCCGGGTCGGAGGCGTGCTCCGACATGCGGACGCGGTCGCCGAGCAGGGCGCCGCCGGAGAAGGGCGAGGACGGGTCGACGGCCAGGACGCCGACCCGCTTGCCCTGCTTGCGGTACGCCGTCACCAGCGCCGAGGTGGACGTCGACTTGCCCACGCCCGGGGAGCCGGTGAGGCCGACGACGTAGGCGTTGCCGGTCAGGGGCGCGAGCGTCCGCATGACCTCCCGCAACTGCGGGGACGCCCCCTCCACCAAGGAGATCAGCCGGGCCACGGCCCTCGGCCGGCCTTCCCTGGCCTGGGCCACCAGAGAGGAGACGTCCTGCATCACAGCTCCGTTCACGTGATCCTCGTACGCCGTGCGCGTACGAGGGGGTCGTACGAGAGGGGTCGGTCGAAAGGGGGCTTGCGCCTTCGGTACCCGTTACGCCTTCGGTACCCGGACGATCAGCGCGTCACCCTGACCGCCGCCGCCGCACAGCGCGGCCGCGCCGACCCCGCCGCCGCGCCGCTTCAGCTCCAGGGCCAGGTGCAGTACGAGACGGGCGCCGGACATCCCGATCGGGTGACCCAGAGCGATCGCACCACCGTTCACGTTCACCTTTTCGGTGGACACGCCGAGGTCCTTCATTGACTGCACGGCGACCGCGGCGAACGCCTCGTTGATCTCGATGAGGTCGAGGTCGGAGACCTCCAGGCCCTCCTTCTTCAGGGCGTGCAGGATCGCGTTGGACGGCTGGGACTGCAGGGAGTTGTCCGGTCCCGCCACATTGCCGTGGGCGCCGATCTCGGCGATCCAGTCCAGGCCCAGCTCCTGCGCCTTGGCCTTGCTCATCACGACCACGGCGGCGGCGCCGTCGGAGATCTGCGAGGAGGAGCCGGCCGTGATCGTGCCGTCCTTGGCGAAGGCCGGGCGCAGCTTGCCCAGCGACTCCGCGGTGGTGTCGCCGCGGATGCCCTCGTCCTTGCTGAACAGGGCCGGGTCGCCCTTGCGCTGCGGGATCTCCACCGGGGTGATCTCGGCCTCGAAGACGCCGTTCTTCTGCGCGGCGGCGGCCCGCTGGTGGGACAGGGCGGCGATCTCGTCCTGCTCGGCGCGCTCGATGCCCAGGCGGGTGTTGTGCTTCTCCGTCGACTCGCCCATGGCGATGCCCTCGAAGGAGTCGGTCAGGCCGTCGTGGGCCATGGCGTCCAGCACCTGGACGGCGCCGTACTTGTAGCCCTCGCGGGACTTGGGCAGCAGGTGGGGGGCGTTGGTCATGGACTCCTGGCCGCCGGCGACGACCACGTCGAATTCACCCGCGCGGATCAGCTGGTCGGCCAGCGCGATGGCGTCCAGGCCGGACAGACAGACCTTGTTGATGGTGAGCGCCGGGACGCTCATCGGGATGCCGGCCTTGACCGCGGCCTGGCGTGCCGGGATCTGTCCCGTCCCGGCCTGGAGCACCTGCCCCATGATGACGTACTGCACCTGGTCGCCCCCGATCCCCGCACGGTCGAGGGCGGCCTTGATCGCGAAGCCGCCGAGGTCGGCTCCCGAGAAGGACTTGAGCGAGCCGAGCAGTCGTCCCATGGGCGTACGGGCGCCCGCGACGATCACCGAGCTGTTCGTTCCGGACGTTCCTGAGGTTCCAGAAGTCATGAGCTGCGATCCCCTTCCGGCTGGAGAGCCGAGGAGTGAACGAGGGTTTACTTCGAATGTACTGAGGGGTAGTCCACCCCGTCATCCGGCGGCGAGTGTGATCGCGCGCACGTTGCGTAACCACCCGATGCGCGCTGCACTGAATCCATGCTGACGCGAATCGACCACATCGGGATCGCCTGCCACGACCTCGACGCGACCGTCGAGTTCTACCGGGCCACGTACGGCTTCGAGGTGTTCCACACCGAGGTCAATGAGGAGCAGGGCGTGCGCGAGGCCATGCTCAAGATCAACGAGACGTCCGACGGCGGGGCGTCCTACCTGCAGCTTCTCGAGCCCACCCGCGAGGACTCCACCGTCGCCAAGTGGCTCGCGAAGAACGGCGAGGGCGTGCACCACATCGCCTTCGGTACGGCAGATGTCGACGCAGAGGCCGCGGACGTCCGCGCCAAGGGCGTACGCGTTCTGTACGACGAGCCGCGACGTGGCTCCATGGGGTCACGGATCACCTTCCTGCACCCCAAGGATTGTCACGGTGTGCTGACAGAACTGGTCACTTCAGCGCCTGTTGAGTCGGCTGGGCACTGACCCACGTACAAAAGGGCCGGTAGGGTTGGGGGCGGTCGTGTCCCAAGCGGGTACGGCCGCTTTCCGGGGTCCGGGTTTCGGGGGACGTGCGTCGGGGCAGCAGCCCGTGCTCCGCCGTTGATCTGACACCATTCCCCGGGGGCCCCGTTCGGCGGATGGACGGAGCTCGTTTGGACAGGCTTGCGACCAGGGGACGGATGGGACCGCGCAGTGCGGGGCTACGAACGCCAGGAGCGAGAGCCGGCGGCTGACGTCGACCACCTCTCTCGGTTCGAGGCCGAGATGGAGCGGCTGAAGACCGAGCGGGAAAAGGCGATCCAGCACGCCGATGACCTCGGCTACCAGGTCGAGGTGCTGCGCGCCAAGCTGCACGAGGCGCGCCGCACCATCATGTCCCGGCCCGCCTACGACAGCGCCGACATCGGCTACCAGGCCGAGCAGTTGCTGCGCAACGCGCAGATGCAGGCCGACCAGATCCGCGCGGATGCCGAGCGCGAGCTGAGCCAGGCCCGGACGCAGACCCAGCGCATCCTCCAGGAGCACGCCGAGCAGGCCGCGCGGCTGCAGGCCGAGCTGCATCAGGAGGCGGTGACCCGCCGCCAGCAGCTCGACCAGGAACTCGCCGAGCGCCGGCAGACCGTCGAGTCGCACGTCAACGAGAACGTGGCGTGGGCCGAGCAGCTGCGCGCCCGCACCGAGCAGCAGGCCCGCCGCCTGCTCGACGAGTCCCGCGCGGAGGCCGAACAGGCGATGGCCGCCGCCCGCGCGGAGGCCGAGCGGCTGGCCGCGGAGGCCCGGCAGCGGCTGCAGAGCGAGGCCGAGGCGGCCCGCGCGGAGGCCGAGCAGATCCTGCGCCGCGCCCGCACCGACGCCGAGCGGCTGCTGAACGCCGCCTCCACCCAGGCCCAGGAGGCCACCGACCACGCCGAGCAGCTGCGCAGCTCCACGGTGAGCGAGTCGGACGCCGCCCGCCGCCAGGCCGCCGAGCTGAGCCGGGCCGCCGAGCAGCGCATGGCCGAGGCCGAGGAGGCGCTGCGCAAGGCGCAGACCGAGGCGGAGAAGCTGGTCGCCGAGGCCGAGGAGTCCGCGTCGAAGGCGCTGACCAGTGCCGAGGCGGCCAACGAGCAGCGCACGCGCACGGCCAAGGAGCAGGTCGCCCGGCTGGTCGAGGAGGCCACCAAGGAGGCCGAGACCACCAAGTCCGAGGCCGAGCAGCTGGTCGCGGACGCCCGTGCCGAGGCGGAGAAGATCGTCGCGGAGGCCGCCGAGAAGGCCCGTACGATCACCGCCGAGGAGAGCGCGACCCAGCTGTCCAAGGCGGCGAAGACCGCCGAGGACGTGCTGAACAGGGCGTCGGAGGACGCCCGGCGGACCACCGGGGCCGCGGCCGAGGAGGCCGAGCGGATCCGCAAGGAGGCCGAGGCCGAGGCCGACCGGCTGCGCGCCGAGGCGCAGAGCATCGCCGAGCAGCTCAAGGGCGCAGCCAAGGACGACACCAAGGAGTACCGCGCCAAGACGGTCGAGCTGCAGGAGGAGGCCCGCCGGCTGCGCGGCGAGGCCGAGCAGCTGCGGGCCGACGCGGTCGCCGAGGGCGAGCGGATCCGCGCCGAGGCCCGGCGCGAGGCCGTGGTGCAGATCGAGGAGGCGGCCAAGTCCGCCGAGGAGCTGCTGGCCAAGGCCAAGGCGGACGCCGACGAGCTGCGCTCCACCGCGCAGAGCGACAGCGAGAAGGTCCGCACCGAGGCCATCGAGCGGGCCACCACGCTGCGCCGGCAGGCCGAGGAGACCCTGGAGCGCACCCGCAAGGAGGCCGAGCGGCACCGCGAGGAGGCCGCCGAGCAGGCCGAGTCGGTCCGGGCGGACGCCGAGCGGGCCGCGCGCGAGCTGCGCGAGGAGACCGAGCAGGCGGTGGCGGCCCGGCGGGCGGAGGCCACCGAGGAGCTCACCCGGCTGCACACCGAGGCCGAGGAGCGCCTCGCCGCCGCCGAGCAGGCGCTGGCCGACGCCCGCGAGGAGGCGTCCCGCATCCGCCGTGAGGCCTCGGAGGAGGCCGAGCGGCTGCGCGGCGAGGCCGCCGAGCGGATCCGGACGCTGCAGCAGCAGGCGGAGACGGAGGCCGAGCGGCTGCGCACCGAGGCCGCCGCCGACGCGTCCGCCTCCCGCGCGGAGGGCGAGGCCGTCGCCGTACGGCTGCGGTCGGAGGCCGCGGCGGAGGCCGAGCGGCTCAAGACGGAGGCCCAGGACACCGCGGACCGGGTCCGCGCGGAGGCCCGGGCCGCGGCCGAGCGGCTGGGCACGGAGGCGTCCGAGACGCTGGCCGCCGCCCAGGAGGAGGCGGCCCGGCGCCGCCGCGAGGCCGAGGAACTCCTCGGTGCCGCGCGCGACGAGGCCGACCAGGAGCGCGAGCGGGCCCGCGAGCAGAGCGAGGAGCTGCTGGCCTCCGCGCGCAAGCGCGTGGAGGAGGCGCAGGCCGAGGCCACCCGTCTGGTGGAGGAGGCCGACCGGCGCGCCACCGAGATGGTGTCCGCCGCCGAACTCCACGCCCAGCAGGTACGGGACTCCGTGGCCGGGCTGCACGAGCAGGCGCAGGAGGAGATCGCCGGGCTGCGTTCGGCCGCCGAGCACGCGGCGGACCGTACCCGCCGGGAGGCCCAGGAGGAGGCGGACCGGGTCCGCGCCGATGCCTACGCCGAGCGGGAGCGGGCCAGTGAGGACGCGGGCCGGCTGCGGCGCGAGGCGCAGGAGGAGACCGAGGCCGCCAACGCGCTGGCCGAGCGCACGGTGTCCGAGGCGATCGCGGAGGCGGACCGGATCCGCGCCGATGTCGCCGAGCACGCCCAGCGGGTGCGCACGGAGGCCTCCGACGCCATCGCGCAGGCCGAGCAGGACGCCTCGCGCACCCGCGCGGAGGCCCGCGAGGACGCCAACCGCATCCGCTCGGACGCGGCGACCCAGGCGGACACGCTCATCTCCGAGGCCCGGTCGGAAGCGGAGCGGCTGCAGTCGGAGACGGTCGCGGAGGCGGACCGGGTCCGGGTCGAGTCCGTCGCCAAGGCGGAGAAGCTGATCTCGGACGCCACCGGGGACGCGGAGCGGCTGCGTGCCGAGGCCGCCGAGACGGTCGGCTCCGCGCAGGCGCACGCCGAGCGGATCCGCAAGGAGTCCGAGCGGGTCGGGGCCGAGGCGGAGGCGGAGGCCGAGCGGCTGGTCTCCGCGGCCCGCGCGGAGGCCGAGCGGACCCTGGACGAGGCCCGCAGGGACGCCAACAAACGGCGTTCGGAGGCCGCCGAGCAGGTCGACACGCTCATCACGGAGACCACGGCCGAGGCCGACAAGCTGCTCACCGAGGCGCAGGCGAGCGCGGTCAAGACGAAGGCGGACGCGGAGTCCCAGGCCGACACGATGGTGGGCGCGGCCCGCAAGGAGGCCGACCGGATCCTGTCCGAGGCGAGGGTCGAGGGCAACACGACGGTGGAGAGGGCCCGTACGGACGCGGACGAGCTGCTCGTCGGCGCCCGCCGGGACGCGACCCAGATCCGGGAGCGCGCGGAGGAGCTGCGCGAGCGCCTGACGAGTGAGATCGAGGAGCTGCACGAGCGGGCCCGCCGCGAGGCCGCCGAGACGATGAAGTCGGCGGGCGACCGCTGCGACGCGCTCATCAAGGCGGCCGAGGAGCAGCTGGCCAAGGCGCAGGCCAAGGCCAAGGAGATCGTCTCGGAGGCCAACTCCGAGGCGGGCAAGGTGCGTATCGCCGCGGTGAAGAAGGCCGAGGGGCTGCTGAAGGAGGCCGAGCAGAAGAAGGCGACGCTCGTGAAGGAGGCCGAGGAGCTGAAGGCCGAGGCGATCCGCGAGGCGCGGCGCACGGTCGAGGAGGGCAAGCGCGAGCTGGAGGTCCTGGTGCGCCGGCGCGAGGACATCAACGCCGAGATCTCCCGGGTCCAGGACGTCCTGGAGGCGCTGGAGTCGTTCGAGGCTCCGTCGTCCGGAAAGGACGGCGGGGTCAAGGCGGGCGCGACGGTGGGGGCACCCCGGTCGGGTGGCAAGTCGTCAGACGGCTAGCCTTAGGGGCGGATTCCGGTCGTTCGGGAGGTTTTGGCCTGCTTCTTGGCAAGCCTTCCGGCGGTCAGCCACTCAAAAGAGGTGTCATTCTCCGGATCAAACACGTATCCGCTCGATGACACACCGCTTCGGCCCCTAGGATTCCACCTATCACCTCACCGGTCTCTTTCGACAGGAACCCCATGAGCGACACTTCCCCCTACGGCTTCGAGCTTGTGCGGCGTGGGTACGACCGCGCTCAGGTGGACGAACGTATCTCCAAGCTCGTCTCCGACCGTGACAGTGCTCTCGCCCGCATCACCGCCCTGGAGAAGCGCATCGAGGAGCTCCATCTCGAGACGCAGAACGCCCAGGCCCAGGTCAACGACGCCGAGCCGTCGTACGCGGGTCTCGGCGCGCGGGTCGAGAAGATCCTCCGCCTCGCCGAGGAGGAGGCCAAGGACCTGCGTGAGGAGGCCCGGCGCGCGGCCGAGCAGCACCGCGAACTGGCCGAGTCCGCGGCCCAGCAGGTCCGCAACGACGCCGAGTCCTTCGCCTCGGAGCGCAAGGCCAAGGCCGAGGACGAGGGCGTCCGGATCGTGGAGAAGGCCAAGGGCGAGGCCTCCCAGCTGCGTGCCGAGGCGCAGAAGGACGCGCAGTCCAAGCGGGAGGAGGCGGACGCCCTCTTCGAGGAGACCCGCGCCAAGGCCGCGCAGGCCGCCGCCGACTTCGAGACGAACCTCGCCAAGCGGCGTGAGCAGTCCGAGCGCGACCTGGCGTCCCGTCAGGCCAAGGCGGAGAAGCGGCTGGCGGAGATCGAGCACCGCGCCGAGCAGCTGCGCCTGGAGGCGGAGAAGCTGCGCACCGACGCCGAGCGCCGCGCCCGCCAGACGGTGGAGACCGCGCAGCGTCAGGCCGAGGACATCGTGGCCGACGCCAACGCCAAGGCGGACCGTATCCGTTCGGAGTCCGAGCGCGAGCTCGCGGCGCTGACCAACCGCCGCGACTCCATCAACGCCCAGCTGACGAACGTGCGCGAGATGCTGGCGACCCTCACCGGTGCCGCGGTGGCCGCCGCGGGCACGCCGGCCGAGGACGAGCCGATCTCCCGTGGGGTTCCGGCTCAGCAGTCCCGGTAACAGCTAGGTCACCGGGGCCCGGCAAATACGGATATGTCGCGAAGCTCTCCGCATTCAGGACTGGCGGAGAGCTTCGCGACTGTCTTAGCGTGGCCGCATGATCGAGCTTGAGGGGCTGACCAAGCGTTACGGGGACAAGGTGGCGGTCGACAACCTCACCTTCACCGTCCGGCCGGGCACCGTCACCGGCTTCCTCGGCCCCAACGGCGCCGGGAAGTCGACGACCATGCGGATGATCCTCGGCCTGGACCACCCCACCGCCGGGAACGTGCGCGTCGACGGCCGGCGTTACCAGGAACTCAAGGACCCGCTGACGTACATAGGCGCCCTGCTGGACGCCAAGGCCGTGCACGGCGGGCGCAGCGCCTACAACCACCTGCTGTGCCTGGCGCAGAGCAACGGCATCCCGGCCCACCGGGTGCACGAGGTCCTGGACACCGTCGGACTGACCCCGGTCGCCGGGAAGAAGGCGAAGGGCTTCTCGCTCGGCATGAGCCAGCGGCTCGGCATCGCCGCCGCGCTGCTCGGCGACCCGCGGATCCTGATGTTCGACGAGCCGGTCAACGGCCTCGACCCCGAGGGCATCCACTGGATCCGCGGTCTGATGAAGTCGCTCGCCGCCCAGGGCCGTACGGTGTTCGTCTCCTCACACCTGATGAGCGAGATGGCGCTGACGGCGGATCACCTCGTGGTCATCGGCCAGGGCCGGCTGCTCGCGGACACGTCCATGGCCGACTTCATCGAGCAGAACTCCCGGTCCTGTGTCCGGATTCGCACCCCGGAGCGCGAGCGGCTGCTCGACGTGCTGTCCACGGCCGGGATCACGGCCGTGGAGAAGGACGGCGGGCTGCTCGAGGTGGAAGGCGGCAAGGCGGAGCGCATCGGTGAGCTGGCCGCCCAGCACCGTGTCGTGCTGCACGAGCTGAGCAGCCGGCAGTCCTCGCTGGAGGAAGCGTTCATGCAGCTGACGGCCGGGTCGGTGGAGTACCACGCGCACACCGGGCAGGCCGGACAGGCCGAGCCCGCCGCGGTGCCCGCCCAGCCCGCGGTCGCGGACATGAAGAAGGAGAGCTGAGCCATGACGACCCAGGTCATCAGGTCCGAGTGGACCAAGATCCGGTCGGTGGCGTCCACCGTGTGGACACTGTCGCTGACCGCGGTCGTCACCATCGCGCTCGGCATGCTGGTCTCGGCCCTGACCAGGCACGAGTTCGACAACATGGGGAAGCAGGACCAACTCTCCTTCGACCCGACCTACATCAGCTTCGCCGGCATGGGGCTCGGCCAGCTGGCGATGATCGTGTTCGGTGTGCTGGTGGTGACCAACGAGTACAGCACCGGCATGATCCGCACCTCGCTGGCCGCCGTGCCGCGGCGCGGCGCCTTCCTGGCGAGCAAGGTGGCGGTGGCGACCGCGCTGGCGCTCGTGGTCGGCATGGTCACCAGCTTCGCCGCGTTCTTCCTCGGGCAGGCGCTGCTCGGCTCGCTGAGCACCTCGATCGGCGAGGAGGGCGTACTGCGGGCGGTGATCGGCGGCGGCCTGTACATGGCGCTGATCGCGATGTTCTCCATGGGCGTCGCCATGATGCTGCGCTCGCCGATGCTGTCGCTGGGCATCCTGATGCCGTTCTTCTTCCTGGTCTCCAACATCCTCGGCGTCGTCCCGGCGACGAAGAAGTTCGGCCGGTTCCTGCCCGACCAGGCCGGCAGCCACGTCATGCAGGTGGTCACCCCGGTCGGCGACGACACGCCCTACGGCCCCTGGGGCGGCCTCGGGATCATGGCGCTGTGGGTGATCGCGGCGCTCGCCGGCGGTTACCTGCTGCTGCGGAAGCGGGACGCCTGACGGCCGGGAACTTTTACTTTCTTTTGGGTGGAACCGTCAGCGCCCGGTTATCCTCCTAACCCTTACGGGGGGCGTGTGCCCCGCTGACCTGAATCTTTCGATGGGTGCGGAGCATGATCGAGGCAGTCGGCCTGACCAAGCGCTACGGCGACAAGACCGCCGTGGACGGCCTTTCCTTCCAGGTGCGACCGGGCGCCGTCACCGGCTTCCTGGGACCGAACGGCTCGGGCAAGTCGACGACCATGCGGATGGTCCTGGGTCTGGACAATCCCACCGCGGGGACGGTGACGATCGGCGGCTATCCGTACCGCAGGCTGCCGAACGCGCCCCGTCAGGTCGGCGCCCTGCTGGACGCCAAGGCCGTGCACGGCGGCCGGAGCGCGCGCAACCACCTGCTGTGCCTGGCCCAGCTCTCCGGCATCCCGGCCCGCCGCGTGGACGAGGTGCTGGGCGTGGTCGGGCTGCACGAGGTGGCGAAGAAGCGGTCCAAGGGCTTCTCCCTCGGCATGGGCCAGCGGCTCGGCATCGCCGCCGCGCTGCTGGGCGACCCGCAGGTGCTGCTGTTCGACGAGCCGGTGAACGGTCTCGACCCCGAGGGCATCCTCTGGGTGCGCAATCTGATGAAGTCGCTGGCGGCGGAGGGGCGGACCGTGTTCGTCTCCAGTCATCTCATGAGCGAGATGGCGCTCACCGCCGACCACCTGATCGTCATCGGGCGTGGGCGGCTGCTCGCCGACATGAGTGTGAAGGACTTCATCGCCGCGAACTCCGCGGGCTTCGCCCGGGTCCGTACGCCCGACACCGAGCCACAGCAGCGGGAGAAGCTGACGTCCGCGCTGACGGAGGCGGGCGGGCACGTGCTGCCCGAGCAGGACGGCGCGCTGCGGGTGACGGGGCTGCCGCTGCACCGCATCAGCGACCTCGCGCACGAGGCGGACGTACGTCTGTGGGAGCTCTCCCCGCACCAGGCCTCGCTGGAGGAGGCGTACATGCGGATGACCCAGGCGGCCGTCGACTACCGCTCGACCACCGACCAGAAGGCCGGCCTGATGCAGCCCCTGCCGCCCGGCGCCGTGCCGCCCATGCCGGTCCCCGGCCAGGGCCAGCCCGGCTGGTACGCCCCACCGCCGCCCCAGCAGGGCGGCCAACCGTCCGCCCCGGGCACGCACCCGAACCCGTACGCACAGGGCACGCCCCAAACCCCGCAGATGCCCGACCAGCCCGGCACCGCGCCGCACGGACCGGCGCCCACACCGGCCGTGCCCCCTGCCGCCCCGGCCCAGCAGCCGGGCCCGGCGGCCCCCGCGCCGCAGGCCGCCGCCGCGGCCGAGCAGCCGGTCGCCGCGCCCGCCCCCGCCGCCACCGAGCCCGAGGACGCCCGATGAGTACGCCGCAGACTCCGATGCCGCAGGCTGTGCCGCCCGCCTGGGAGAACGGTTACACCTCGCCGATCCCCGTGGTGCGTACGCACTTCGGGCACGCCCTCGCCTCGGAGTGGACGAAGATCAGGTCGGTGCGGTCCACGATGTGGACGCTCGGTGTGTATGTGCTGCTCGTGCTCGGGCTCGGACTGCTGTTCGGACTGATCATCGCCAACTCGTCCCCGGAGTTCCAGAGCGGCGAGAACCCGCTGGCGCTGGGCTTCTTCGGGCTGCTGATCGGCAGCGTCTGCGTCATCACGCTCGGCGTGCTGACCACGGCCTCGGAGTACGGCACCGGCATGGTCCGCACCACGATGACGGCGTGCCCGAGCCGTACGCGGGTGCTCGCGGCGAAGGCCGCGGTGTTCTTCCTCGTCGCGTTCGCGGTCACCCTGTTCTCCGCCGGGGTGGTCGCCCTGACACAGACGTCCCTGCTCGACGGCAGCGGCGCCCGGCAGCCGACCGGCGCGGAGTGGTTCAAGGGCACGGTCGGCGTCAGCCTCTACATGGCCCTGCTCGGCCTGCTCTCGCTGGCGATGGGCACGATCCTGCGGCACTCGGCGGGTGCCATCACCATCATGATCGGCGTGGTGCTCGCACCGCTGGTGATCGCGGCGTTCATGTACGCGCAGTCGCTGGAGAAGGTGCAGGAGGTCCTGTTCAACTACTCGATCCCCAGCCAGCTGGCCGTCTTCTACTCCAACTCCGGCGGCTCCCTCAGCGGCTCCGGCCCGTCCGGCTGGGATCCGCTGTGGATCATCCTGGGCGTGACGGCCGTCGCGTTCGCCGGCGCCTGCGCGCTGCTGCAGAAGCGGGACGTCTGACCGCCGACCGTCTAGAACCGCGGCGCGTTACGGGACCGCTGCACCCGCGTGGTGCGGCGGTCCTTCGCGTTCCAGCACGCCTTGTGCCAGTGCCGGCGGTCGTCCACGCCCGCGTACTGCGGCCAGGTCACCACGTGCGGGACGCCTGAGGGGATCACCTGGTCGCACCCCGGGCAGCGGTACGTCTTGCCCCGGGCACTCGCGCCCGCGACATGGCGCACGCTCCAGTCCTCGCCCTGCCAGCTCTCGGTGGACTGCCAACCGCCGTAGCGGCCCGCGGAATCGTCCTCGGCGCTCCGTCCGGACGAGGCGGCGCCTCTTCCACCCTTGGGTCGGTTGCGACGCGGGGACACGGAACACCTCACGGAACTGTACGGAAATATGGGCCTCCTCCAGCCTACGCGCCACCGCCACGGGTAGGCGTACGGAACCAACCCCCACAAGTCCCCCTCCGGCGCCACCCATTGCGACCCGCCGCGACCCGTTCCGCAGACAATCCGCAAATCTCTTCGCCAGGCCGTGACTTCGGCACGTGTCGCGCGGTTATGCCCGGTGGGGGAGCTCCGTGTCGGAGCCGAGGAAGCAGGAAAGAGCAATGCGCGTAGGAAGTTTCGTTCTGGCGGCCCAGTTCCCGGGGCAGGGCCAGGGGGAGGCGCTGCACCGGGCGGTCCGCTCCGCCGAGGTCGCCGAGGAGGCCGGGCTGGACGCGGTCTGGCTGGCCGAACACCACTTCGTGCCGTACGGGACGTGCCCGTCGGCGATCACCCTGGCCGCGCTGCTGCTCGGCCGTACCCGCCGTCTGAAGGTGGGTACGGCGGTCAGCGTACTGGCCAACGCCCACCCGGTCGCGCTCGGCGAGCAGGCCGCGCTGCTGCACGTGACGAGCGGCGGGCGGTTCTCGCTGGGGGTGGGGCGCGGCGGGCCCTGGGTGGACCTGGAGGTGTTCGGCACGGGGCTGGAGGCGTACGAGAAGGGGTTCCCGGAGTCGCTGGACCTGTTGCTGCGCTGGCTGCGCGAGCCCTCGGTGTCGGCCTCGGGGGAACGATTCACCTTCCGTGAGGTCCCTGTCGTACCGCGTCCGTCGGAGGTGCTGACGGAGACTCCGGCGGAGGCGGAGGGCCCCGAGGTCGTCGTCGCCTGCACCTCCCCGGCGAGCGTCCGGCTGGCCGCCGAGCACGGGCTGCCGATGCTGCTGGGGATGCACGTCGGGGACGAGGAGAAGACCGAGATGGTCGCCCTGTGGCAGCGGTGTGCGCGGGCGGCGGGCCGGCCGGGCGAGGAGATCCGGGGCGCCGCCCATGTCTCGGCGGGCGTCTGCCAGATCGCGGACCGGCGCACGGACGCGGTGGAGACGCTGCTGAAGGCGATGCCGGGATGGCTGAAACAAGGCCTGGACGCCCATGTCACCGTGGACGGCCGGACCCGCCGGATGCGCGATCCGCTGGAGTACACCGAACTGCTCTGCGGCCTGCACCCGGTGGGCACCCCGCGGCTGTGCGCCGACCGGCTCGCGGCGACCTCCGAGCGGACCGGCATCTCCCGCTTCGCCCTGCTCGTGGAGGGCTCGGGCGACCTGGCGGCGACGGAGGAGAACGTACGACGGCTGGGTGCCGAGGTACTGCCCCACCTCCGTTGAGCGGGAGCGCCTCGCGGGTGGCTTGCCGCCCCTGTACTCCATGCACCTCCCACGGGCGGAGCGGCAAGCGAGCGACTCACGGCGTCAACAGTCCCGCAGCTCCGGAGACTGGTTGAGCAGTTGGTTGCGCACCGAGGTGAACCGGGCGAGCGTCTCGTCGACCGAGGCGTCCAGCGGGAACACCGCCACCCGGTGGCAGTTCTGGAAGGCCAGCCGCACACCGAAGTGCCGCTGCAGCGCACCGCGTATGGCGTCACTCGCGAGCGCACGCAGCAGCTGACCGCGTGCCTGCTCGTCCGGCGGGGGCGTCTGGTTGTCGGCGAACTGGCCGCCGTCCACCTTCAGCTGGGCCACCAGGGAGCTGATCATCTCCCATGCGTAGGGCAGGGAGGTCCGGACGCAGTCGACGAAGGCAGCTTCGTCGACCTCGCCTCGCTCGGCCTGTTCGAGTAGGGCCGGTGAGACGTCGAGCGACATGGGTTCTCCTCTCGCACCCCCGAGACAGCAGGGGTTGCCTGACAGATATGGGGTTCGCGATACCGGACACGGTGAGTACACGGACCGCGACCTCCCGTTCACTACGGTAGGCACAAGAATGGAGGCCCACCAGGAGAATGCACGTACAGGTCGGTCGAGTTGGGCACACAATCGGCCATGAGTGAACACGGGTTATCAAGGTAGAAAAGGGACGGTCCACAGGGAACGGGGCGGGCAGCCGGCAGACCCCTCCCGGGCGAATCGCGCGCACCGTCGTGCGTCGAGTAGCGTTGCCGACCATGCGTCTCGTCATTGCCCGATGCTCCGTCGACTACGTGGGCCGGCTCACCGCCCATCTGCCGTCAGCGCCCCGTCTGATCCTGGTCAAGGCGGACGGCAGCGTCTCGATCCACGCGGACGACCGCGCCTACAAGCCGCTGAACTGGATGTCGCCGCCGTGCACGCTGAAGGAGGGCACGGGAGAGGAGGCGGGCGTCTGGACGGTCGTCAACAAGGCGGGCGAGAAGCTCATCATCACGATGGAGGAGATCCTCCACGACTCCTCGCACGAACTCGGCGTGGATCCGGGGCTGATCAAGGACGGCGTGGAAGCGCACCTCCAGGAGCTGCTCGCCGACCGCATCGAGACGCTCGGCGAGGGCTACACGCTGATCCGCCGCGAGTACATGACGGCCATCGGCCCGGTCGACATCCTGTGCCGGGACGCCGACGGGCGGACGGTCGCGGTCGAGATCAAGCGGCGCGGCGAGATCGACGGCGTGGAACAGCTCACCCGCTACCTGGAGCTGCTGAACCGCGACCCCCACCTCGCCCCGGTCCGCGGCATCTTCGCCGCCCAGGAGATCAAGCCCCAGGCCCGAGTCCTCGCCACCGACCGCGGCATCGGCTGCCAGGTCCTGGACTACGACGCGCTCCGAGGCATCGAGGACGACAAGCTGCGGCTGTTCTGAGGCACGTGCCGGTTCTCCGCCGCAGCAGCCGAGCGCCGCTGCGGCGGAGAACCGGTCAGATCACCGCGTCGGAACCGCCGGAACCGCTCGACGAACTCGCGTCGCCGTTCGTCGGGGCGCTTGCCGGACTGCTGGACGTGGCCGGGGCGCTCGCCGAGGTGCTGGAGGCCGGCGACGAGGGGCCCCCCGTCGTTTCGCCGGTCGTCCCGCCGTCGCTGCCGCCGGTGGCCCCGCCGTCACTGCCGCCGGTGGCTCCGCCGTCGGTGCCGCCCGTGGACCCACCGGTGCTCCCACCGGTCGTGCCGCCCGTCGGGCCCCCGGTGCTCCCACCGGTGGAACCTCCTGTGGAACCCCCGGTGGAACCTCCTGTGCTCCCACCGGTCGTGCCGCCCGTGGACCCACCGGTGCTCCCGCCGGTCGTGCCGCCGCCCGACGAGCTGGACGACCCCGACGGCTTGGGCGACTTGGACGAGGACCCCGAGGGCTTGCCCTTGCCGGACGGCCTGACGCTCTCCGACGGCTCGGCGTTCCCCGGCGACGTCGGGTCGTCGGACGTGCCGTAGGTGCCGTCGGGGCCCGGGTTCGTCGGGCGGCTGGTGGCCGTGCCGGTGTCGCCGATGCCGGTGTCGTCCTGGTTCGGCGTGTCGGCGTCCAGGGTGCCGTCGTCCGTGTCCTGGCCGGCGGACGGGTTGACGCCGACCTTGTCGGAGGGGGTGTTGGCGTCGTTGTGGGAGGTGGCGCCGAGTGTCACCACCGTGCCGAGGACGGCGGCGAGCAGCGCGCCCGCGCCGGCCGCCACGAGGTTGCGCCGGGCCAGGCCCCTGAAGCCGACGCGGTGCTCGGCCGGGGCGCCCGAGCCCAGGACCGTGGCGGGGACACCGCTGGGCGGCTGGAGCGCCGGGAAGGGTGCGGGGACTCCGCCCGGCGGAGACGCCGACTCCTCGGTGCGGGCGTCCGGCACCTCCTCCCCCGCCATCGCCCCGAGGCCCGCCACGACCGCGTCGCCCGGCGCCGTACCGGAGCGGTCGGCGACCAGGGCGAGGGCGCGGCGCCCGGCGACGGTGCCGCGCTTGTCGGCGAGCGCGCCGCGCAGCCCGATGGAGGTCTCCAGCTCGGCGCGGGCCCGGTCCAACCGGCCGCCGCAGAGCGCGAGGATACCCAACTCGTGGTGGAAGTAGGCCTGTTCGCTCACGTCTCCGGCGAGCCGGGAGGCCTCGGCACCGAACCGCAGCGCCCGCTCCCAGGCGTTCCAGTCGAGCCCCGCGGCGAACGCGGGCGCGGCCGTGCGGGCGAGCTGTACGGCGGGGCTCTCCTCGTCCTCGCCGACCGGCGTGGTCCCCTGCACCAGCACCGCCAGCGCGGCGAGCACGGCGTCCGCCTCGGCGCACACCCGCTCGGGCGTGACCGAGGGGTGCCCGGCCCACCAGGCGTAGTGCTGGGCGGCGGTGAGGGCCCGGGCCGCGGCGTCCTCGCCGTAGCCGGCGGCCTCCAGCTGGGTCAGCACCCCGGCGGCGAGCCGGTAGCGGGAGCCGACCGGGGAGACCAGGCCGCAGCTCGCCAGCTCGCCGAGCGCGGCGTCCGCGTGGGTGTCGCCGACCAGCGCGGGCAGGTGCGCCTGGTGGGGCACCTCGCCGCCGAGCGCGACGGCGAACCGCAGGGTGTCACGCGCGGACGCGCTCAGCCGGGACGCGAGCAGCGGCGCGGGCGCGGCCGCCTCACCCAGCGACGGCAGGGGTACGTCGTCGCCGGCGCCCCCGTCGAGGGGGGCGTCCGCGGGCGGCGCGTCCTCGAAGACGCCGAACTCGTCGACCACGCTGGTGCTGGCCCGCAACTGGTCGTGCTGGTTCAGCAGGGCCCCGGCCTGGACGAAGCGCAGGGGCAGGCCCTCCGACTCGAACCAGAGGTCGCCGGCCCAGTTGGACTCCTCCTCGGTGAGCACCCGGCCGACGCCGCGCTCGATGAGCTCCACCCCGCCGGCCCGGTCCAGCCCGCTGAGGGCGACCTCCTCGACGGCGGACTCGGCGGACGGCGCGGGCACGTCCGGGGCGGCGCCGACCAGGAAGGCGCACTCGGGGGTGGCCTCCAGCAGCCCGTCCAGCGCGCTGCCGCCGAACTCGATGTCGTCCACGACGACGACCGCGCCGATCTCACGGACGTATGCGCGCAGTTCGTCCTCGTCGGGCCGGTGCTCGGGCGCGCTGTGGACGGCGCGGAAGAGGTCGTACAGCAGGTCGCTCGCGCCGCGGCGGAAGCCGGTGAGGCGGACGACGCCGTCGGGGGCGAGGTCCGAGCAGTCGTCGGCGACGAGGTCGAGCAGGCTGGTGCGGCCGGAGCCGCCCGGCCCGGTCAGGCGTACGGAGCGGCCGCGGGCGAGCAGCCGTACCAGCTGCTCGCGCTCGTCCTGGCGCTCCAGGAGCGGCTGCGTGGAGGGTGTCAGGCCCGGCGGGACGGGCGGCTCGGCCGCGGCTTCGATCTCGGCGCGCTCGGCCTCGGTGTACTTCCGCGGCCGCTCGGGGCGCTCTCCGGGCGGGCAGGCCTCGATCTCGCTGCCGTCGACGGGGTTGACGGTGAGCAGGAAGTCGCCCGTGACGAGCCGCACCGTGCGGGCCAGTGCGGGCGCGTGCGGCGTGAAGTCCGGTGTGAGGGATTCCCTGGGCGGGCGCTGACGCGGCGCGTGGCCGTCGCTGTCATGGCCCATGTCCTCGGGTTCCCGGGTGTTCGGGTCCATAGGTTCCAAGCCCCCCAAAAGCGTCGTGTGCCGACCGTGGCCGGCCCCTCCCGGCCTTGTCGCTCACCGCGCTGTCGCTTCTGGTCCGGGCCCGCTCGAGGGTTTCTGGGCAGCGGGCGACCGAACCCTAAACCTTCGCACAGTATCTACGACAGCCCGGGGTACCGCGCCGTCCGAGACGTCACAGTCTCATGAGGATTGCGCGCGACGTGCGGTTCGCCGATCTGCGTCCGGGTCTCCCGCGTCGCCGGGTTCACACCCGTACGGGGCCGGGGCCCTGGGGCCTGTCCGGCGGATCAAGTCGCAGGAGACCGGCGGTCGGCTATAGGCCCAGGTGAGCGGAGGCGATGGGGGTCCCCCTGCTCCTCAAGAGCTTGGGGGAGCGTACAGCCGCAAGGCGGAGGAGGGCGTCGACGCGATGGGGGTCCCCCTGCTCGAAGAGCTCGGGGGAGTCGGCAACCGACGACAACGCCGCTGGGGGTCCCCCCTGCTCGGAGAGCTCGGGGGAGTGCGTGCCGGACCCCGCGTCTGCGGCATGATCCGCCGGACAGGCCCTAGACGCGGGGCAGGGACTCGAGTCCGATGCCGCCCTCGATGGCGAGGATGCGGTGCAGCCGGGTGGCCACCAGCAGGCGCTGCATCTGCGGCGGTACGCCGCGCAGCACCAGCCGCCGGCCGCAGCGGCCGGCCCGCCGGTGGGCACCCATGATCACGCCGAGGCCGGTGGCGTCCCAGGAGTCGAGCTCGGACAGGTCGAGCACCAGGTCGCCGACGCCGTCGTCGACGGCCGAGTGCAGGACCGTACGGGCGTCCGCCGCGCTGCGAACGTCGAGGCGGCCCCCGACGACCAGCTCGGCGTGGTCGCCCCTGATGTGCATATGCGCTCCCCGTGAATGCGGTGGCGTACTCCGTGACGGTGGTGTGCAACGTCTGACTGCTTCTGCGGCAGTACGGTTGCTGGTTGTAAGCGAACCGATACCGAATTCACCCTGAAGGGTGACCCCAGTGACCCCGGTGCGGTTTCAGTGCTTGTAGAAGCCCTGCCCGCTCTTACGCCCGATGTCACCGGCGTCAACCATCCGGCGCATCAGCTCGGGCGGGGCGAACTTCTCGTCCTGGGTCTCGGTGTAGATGTTGCTGGTGGCGTGCAGCAGGATGTCGACGCCGGTCAGGTCGGCGGTGGCCAGCGGACCCATGGCATGACCGAAGCCCAGCCTGCAGGCGAGGTCGATGTCCTCGGCGGTGGCGACGCCCGACTCGTACAGCTTGGTCGCCTCCACGACGAGGGCGGAGATCAGGCGGGTGGTCACGAAGCCGGCCACGTCACGGTTGACGACGATGCAGGTCTTGCCGACCGCTTCGGCGAACTCGCGGGCCCTGGCGAGCGTTTGGTCGCTCGTCTTGTAGCCGCGGACGAGTTCGACGAGCTGCATCATCGGCACCGGCGAGAAGAAGTGCACGCCGACGACCCGCTCGGGACGCTCCGTCACAGCCGCGATCTTGGTGATCGGGATGGCGGAGGTGTTGGAGGCGAGCACGGTGTCCTCGCGGACGAGTTTGTCGAGCGTACGGAAGATCTCGTGCTTGACCTCGAGCTTCTCGAAGACGGCCTCGACCACGACGTCCGCGTCGGCGGCCGCGTCCAGGTCGGTGGTGGCGGTGATCCGGGCGAGGGCGGCCTCGGCATCGTGCGCCTCCATCCTGCCCTTGTCGACGAACTTGTCGTACGAGGCCTTGATGCCGTCGGTACCACGCTTCAGCGCCTCGTCGGTGACGTCCCGCAGAACGACGTCCCAGCCCGCCTGCGCGGAGACCTGAGCGATGCCGGACCCCATGAGGCCGGCCCCGATGACGGCGAGCTTCCGTGCCACTGACGACTCCCCTTCGAAACGACCGCGAGCGCTTGCCCGCGCATGACTCCAGGGCGGACACTAGCGCTCGCGCGCCCCCTTGAGGACCGTAAGTAATGCGTGTCACTGTCTCAGGGGGTGAGACACCCATCACGTCTCAAATGACGGACTCGGCGATCTTCCCAGCGGCTGAACCGGAGGGATTCCGACCACAACGGCCGGAGTGCCAATTCCTTGCGGATTCACGCTGGTTGGCGCTTCACAGACCGGCCGCGACGCCGAGGTCTCCACGCCCTGCGACCCGCATGTCCGCAGGCCAGTGTCTTCTTCGCCCCACGATGTCGGCATGTTCGCGATGACCACAGGTGACGCATACGAACCCCACCCGGCCCTCGCGATTGTCCGAATGCACACACCAGGACACGGGTACGAGCCGAGAACGTGCGCCCGAGAGCCGCATTCATCGAAGGAGCGTCTAGATTGGCCGCATGGTCAATCTGACGCGCATCTACACCAGGACCGGAGACAAGGGCACCACCGCCCTCGGGGACATGAGCCGGGTCGCCAAGACCGATCTGCGGATCTCGGCGTACGCCGACGCCAATGAGGCGAACGCGGTGATCGGTGCGGCGATCGCGCTGGGCGGGCTCGACGCGGAGATCGTCAAGGTCCTCACCCGTGTGCAGAACGACCTGTTCGACGTGGGGGCGGACCTGTCCACCCCGGTGGTGGAGAACCCGGAGTTCCCGCCGCTGCGGGTGGAGCAGTTCTACATCGACCGCCTGGAGGCGGACTGCGACCGCTTCAACGCCGAACTGGACAAGCTCCGCTCCTTCATCCTCCCCGGCGGCACCCCGGGCGCGGCCCTGCTCCACCAGGCCTGCACGGTGGTCCGCCGCGCCGAGCGGTCCACCTGGGCCGCCCTGGAGGTGCACGGCGACACGATGAACCCGCTCACCGCCACCTACCTCAACCGCCTGTCCGACCTGCTGTTCATCCTGGCGCGCACGGCGAACAAGGAGACCGGGGACGTGCTGTGGGTTCCGGGCGGCGACCGCTGAGCACGGCTTCCCGCTGGGCGCGGGCATGTACCACAGCACGTACCGGGTGATGGTGGTGGCCGGGTTTCTCGGCCTCATCGCTGGAGGACCGCCTGCATGACGCTGCGCGCGATGGGCGCTCCGAGACTGCCTCCGGAGATGTCCTTGCGTGAGATGTTCATGTCGGTCGGGTCGATGAAGACGGCTACGGCGACGGAGGACCCGTCCTGTGCCTTTCCGTAGGAGACGAACCAGCCGTACGGCACCTGCTCGCCCACGTCGACGCCACGCTGTGCGGTGCCTGTCTTGCCGCCGACCGTGACGCCGTCGATCTGTGCGCGGCGGGCGCTGCCTTCCTTGGCGGTGAACTCCATCATCCGCTGCACCTTTTGAGCGGTGGTGGCGGAGACCGCCTGACTCATCACCGCGGGCTCGGTCTTGTGCAGGGTGCTGAGGTCCGGGCCGCGGACTTCGTCGACGATGTAGGGCTGCATCAGTTTTCCGTCGTTGGCCAGCGCGGCGGTGACCATGGCCATCTGCATGGGTGTGCTGGTGAGGCTGCCCTGCCCCATGCCGGTCAGCGCGGTACCCGGCTTGTCCAGGTCCTCCGGGTAGAGGCTCCCGGTGGCGAGCAGGTCGCCGAAATCGTCCGAGTAGACGTCGTCGTTGAAGCCGAACTTCTCGGCCGTCTCCCGCAGCCTGTCCTGCCCCAGTTCAGCCGCGGCATCGAGGAAGACGTTGTTGCACGAGTACTGCATCGCGGTCTTCATCGACGCCTTGCTGCAGACCGCATCGCCGGCCTCACTGCCGATCCTGTTGGTGGACTGCGGCAGGGGGTAAGGAGAGATGGCGTTCGTCGGTGCGTCGATGTCAGTGACGATCCCGTGCTCCAGCGCCGCCGCCGCGGTGAGGATCTTGAAGGTGGAACCCGGAGGATAGGTCTCACGCAGAGCCCGGTTGGCCAGCGGCTTGCGCTTGTCCTTGTCGAGCGCGACGAACCTGTCGGACTCCTTGAACGTGTTGCCCGCGAACACTGACGGATCGTAGGAAGGCGCCGACACCAGGGCCAGGACCTTCCCCGTCCCGGGCTCCAGGGCGACCACGGCCCCCCGCGCGCCCTTCAGTTCGGTCAGCCCGTCGTAGGCGGCCTTCTGCGCCTTCGGGTCGATGGTCGTGACCACCGAACCAGGACGCCGGCCATTGCCGGTGACCACGTCGGCGAACCGCTGGAAGGCCAGCCGGTCGTCCTTCCCGGTCAGGATGCTGTCGTACGTCCGCTCCAGCAGCGTCATGCCGTGTGCCTGCGAGGCATACCCCGTCACGGGTGCGTACATGGGCCCGTTCACGTACATCCGCTTGTACTTGAGGTCGGTGCTCGACGCCTCGGTGGAGCCGGTGATGGCCCTCCCGCCCACGATGATGTCCCCGCGGGGAGCGGCGAACCGCTCGATCTGGACCCGCCGGTTCTTCTGGTCGGTGGCGAGTTCCGGGGCTTGAAAGTACTGCAGCCAGTTCGCACGCAGCAGCAGGCTGAGCATCAGTAGCCCGCAGAAGATCGCCACAGCCCTCAGCGGCTTGTTCACCGACGTCCTCCGCCGGCGCACGGAAGCTCAGCGGCCTTGACTGCCAGGCCATTGGGTGTGCTGGGTCCGACGGATATGGAGATGTGTCCTGGCACCATGTGAACACCCTAGATGACCAGGGAGCGCCCTCCCCGCCACGGCAGATGTACCTGCCGGAGTCGCGTCATTCTCGTGTCGAGGACGGTCTGACGGCTCCGCCCGGCCGGACCTGGCGGAGGGGACCGTGAAGACCCACGTCAGCCGGCTGCTGGGCAAGCTGGGACTGCGCAGCCGGGTGCAAGCGGCGGTACCGGCACAGGAGCTGGGGATCCGGTACTCCGTTGAACCACAGTGGTCCAGACCTATTGACCTCTGGTCCAGACCTTTCTATTCTCGCGGCACTTGGGCGTGATGGCTCAGTCATGCCCACTTCAACAACCCCCGAAAAGGGAGGCGCGGTATGCGCTTCAGACACAGAGCCGCGGCCGGGTTCGCGACCCTGCTGCTCCCCCTGACCGGACTGGTCGGTCTCGCGAGCCCCGCCCAGGCCGCGACATCCGCCACCGCCACCTACGCCAAGACCCAGGACTGGGGCTCCGGGTTCGAGGGCAAGTGGACGGTGACCAACTCCGGCACCACGGCGATCAGCTCGTGGACGATCGAGTGGGACTTCCCCTCCGGCACGTCCGTCACCTCCGCCTGGGACGCGGACGTCACGTCCTCCGGCACGCACTGGACCGCCAAGAACAAGTCCTACAACGGCACCCTCGCCCCGGGTGCCTCCGTCTCCTTCGGCTTCAACGGCGCCGGCTCCGGCTCGCCGAGCAACTGCAAGCTCAACGGCGGAAGTTGTGACGGCGGCGGCACCGTCCCCGGCGACAACCCGCCCTCCGCGCCGGGCACCCCGACCGCCTCCAACATCACCGACACCTCGGTGAGGCTCAGCTGGAGCGCGGCCACCGACGACAAGGGCGTCAAGAACTACGACGTGCTGCGCGACGGCAGGACGGTCGCGACGGTGACGACGACCTCGTACACCGACACCGGTCTGACCGCCGGCACCGACTACTCCTACAGCGTCCAGGCCCGGGACACGGCGGGCCAGACCGGCCCGGTCAGCGGATCGGTCGCCGTGCGCACCACCGGCGGCGGTGGCGGCACTCCCCCGCCCCCCGGCAACAAGATCCGGCTCGGCTACTTCACCGAGTGGGGCATCTACGGCCGCAACTACAACGTCAAGAACATCGTGACCTCCGGCTCCGCGTCGAAGATCACGCACATCAACTACGCCTTCGGCAACGTCACCGGCGGCAAGTGCGCGATCGGCGACTCCTACGCCGACTACGACAAGGCGTTCACCGCCGACCAGTCCGTCAGCGGCGTCGCCGACACCTGGGACCAGCCGCTGCGCGGCAACTTCAACCAGCTGCGCCAGCTGAAGGCCAAGTACCCGAACATCAAGGTGCTGTGGTCCTTCGGCGGCTGGACCTGGTCCGGCGGCTTCGCGGACGCGGCCAAGAACCCGGCGGCCTTCGCCCAGTCCTGCTACGACCTGGTGAACGACCCGCGCTGGGCCGGCGTGTTCGACGGCATCGACATCGACTGGGAGTACCCCAACGCCTGCGGTCTGACCTGTGACACCAGCGGGGCGGCGGCCATCAAGAACGTGGCGGCCGCGCTGCGCGCCAAATTCGGCAGCAAGGCCCTGGTCACCGCGGCCGTCTCCGCCGACGGCACCTCCGGCGGCAAGGTCGACGCGGCCGACTACGGCGGTGCGGCCCAGTACCTCGACTGGTACAACGTGATGACGTACGACTTCTTCGGCGCCTGGGACGCGCAGGGTCCCACGGCCCCGCACTCCCCGCTCACCTCGTACAACGGCATCCCGAAGGCCGGCTACACCACGGCCGACGCGATCGCCAAGTACCGGGCCAAGGGCGTCCCCGCGAGCAAGCTGCTCGTCGGCATCGGCCTGTACGGCCGCGGCTGGACCGGCGTCACCCAGGCCGCCCCGGGCGGCACGGCCACGGGCCCGGCGGCGGGTACGTACGAGCAGGGCATCGAGGACTACAAGGTCCTCAAGAACACCTGCCCGGCCACCGGCACCGTCGCGGGCACGGCCTACGCCAAGTGCGGCAACAACTGGTGGTCCTACGACACCCCGGCCACCATCGGCACCAAGATGAACTGGGCCAAGACCCAGGGCCTGGGCGGCGCCTTCTTCTGGGAGTTCAGCGGCGACACCAGCAACGGTGAGCTGGTCGGCGCCATCAACAGCGGTCTGTCGTAACAGCTGCCCGCGTCCACAAGAAGACCGAAGCTCCCTCGGATCTCGTCCGGGGGAGCTTCCCCATGCCTTGCTGCTTACGCCACGTTCACCCTCCCCCAGCAGCCCCGCTGCCGGGGGTACCCCCATCCAGCGGGGCCCCGAACGTCGCTCTACGCGACGTTCACCCGCTGGCCGGGCGGGGCCGCCTCCAGCCAGGCCAGGAAGCCGGTCAGGGCGTCCTCGCTCATGGCGAGCTCCAGGCGGGTGCCGCGGTGCAGACAGGTGAGGATCATCGCGTCGGAGAGCAGGGCGAGCTCCTCCTCGCCCTCGGGGAGACGGCGGCCGGCCACCTCGATGGACGCGCGCTCCAGGGTGCGGCGCGGGCGGGGGGCGTAGGAGAAGACGCGGAACCACTCCACGCGGTCGCCGTTGTAGCGGGCGACGCCGTAGCCCCAGCCCTTGCCGCTGGTGTCGGGTTTCTCCGGTACGTCCCAGCGCAGGCTGCAGTCGAAGGTGCCGCCGGAGCGCTGGATCAGCCTGCGCCGCAGGCCGAAGACGAACAGTCCCACCACCACGAGCAAGACCACCAGCCCGCACACAGTCAGAGCGAGGAACATCGACACCGACCTCCTCGTCTCCTAGGTAATGGAACGGAAAAAACACCCACATTCACCTCAGCCGCGGCCGGTACCGGATTGCTCCGGTACCGGCCGCGGCTGAGTGACGTCATCGCACGGCTGGCTGGGTTCAGCTCGCCGTCGCCGCGCGCAGTCGGACCTCCGCACGGCGCTCGGCGTGTTCGTCGCCCTCCGCCTTCGCGCGCTGCAGCTCCCGCTCGGTGCGCTGGACGTCGATCTCGTCCGAGAGCTCGGCGATCTCCGCCAGCAGCGACAGCTTGTTGTCCGCGAAGGAGATGAAACCGCCGTGCACCGCGGCGATGACGGTCTCACCTTCACTCGTACGGATGGTCACCGGGCCCGACTCCAGCACACCGAGCAGCGGCTGGTGACCGGGCATGACGCCGATGTCGCCGGACGTGGTGCGCGCGACGACCAGGGTGGCCTCGCCAGACCAGACCTGGCGGTCGGCGGCGACCAGCTCGACGTGCAGCTCAGCAGCCAAGGGTGGCTCCTCGGGTCACCACCCGGCGGTAGTGCCGGGTGTTGGGGTCAATTCTAGAGGGCGTGGACGAGGGGGCGGGACGCACCCGCCCCCTCGGATGAGCACGTGGCTCAGGAGACGCCCAGCTCCTTCGCGTTCTTCTTCAGGTCCTCGAGACCACCGCACATGAAGAACGCCTGCTCCGGGAAGTGGTCGAACTCGCCGTCGCAGATCGCGTTGAACGCCGTGATCGACTCGTCCAGCGGCACGTCCGAGCCGTCCACACCGGTGAACTGCTTGGCGACGTGGGTGTTCTGGGACAGGAAGCGCTCCACGCGACGGGCACGGTGGACGACGAGCTTGTCCTCCTCGCCGAGCTCGTCGATACCGAGGATCGCGATGATGTCCTGGAGGTCCTTGTACTTCTGCAGGATCGTCTTCACGCGCATGGCCGCGTCGTAGTGGTCCTGCGCGATGTAGCGCGGGTCCAGGATCCGGGACGTGGAGTCCAGCGGGTCCACGGCCGGGTAGATGCCCTTCTCCGAGATCGGACGGGAGAGAACCGTCGTCGCGTCGAGGTGGGCGAAGGTGGTGGCCGGGGCCGGGTCGGTCAGGTCGTCGGCGGGGACGTAGATCGCCTGCATCGAGGTGATCGAGTGACCGCGGGTCGAGGTGATGCGCTCCTGGAGGAGACCCATCTCGTCGGCCAGGTTCGGCTGGTAACCCACCGCGGACGGCATGCGGCCGAGCAGGGTGGAGACCTCGGAGCCGGCCTGGGTGAAGCGGAAGATGTTGTCGATGAAGAACAGCACGTCCTGCTTCTGGACGTCGCGGAAGTACTCGGCCATGGTCAGGCCGGCCAGCGCGACGCGCAGACGGGTGCCCGGGGGCTCGTCCATCTGACCGAAGACCAGCGCGGTCTTGTCGATGACGCCCGACTCGGTCATCTCGTCGATGAGGTCGTTGCCCTCACGGGTGCGCTCACCGACACCGGCGAACACCGACACACCGTCGTGGTTGTTGGCGACGCGGTAGATCATCTCCTGGATGAGCACCGTCTTGCCGACGCCGGCGCCGCCGAACAGACCGATCTTGCCGCCCTTGACGTACGGGGTCAGCAGGTCGATGACCTTGACGCCGGTCTCGAACATCTCGGTCTTCGACTCGAGCTCGTCGAAGTTCGGCGCCTTGCGGTGGATCGGCCAGCGCTCGCCGTCGTACTCGGCGTCGACGTTCAGCACCTCACCGAGGGTGTTGAACACCTTGCCCTTGGTGAAGTCGCCGACCGGGACGGAGATGGCCGAGCCCGTGTCCGTCACCGGGGACTGGCGGACCAGACCGTCGGTGGGCTGCATGGAGATCGTGCGGACGATGCCGTCACCGAGGTGCTGGGCGACCTCGAGCGTCAGCGTCTTCTTCTCGCCCGCCTTCGCCGGGTCGGCGACCTCGACGTGAAGGGCGTTGTTAATGTCCGGCATCGCGTCGACGGGGAACTCCACGTCGACGACCGGGCCGATGACCCGCGCGACGCGGCCCGCCGCCGTGGCCGTCTCAACAGTGGTGGTCATTACTTGTCACTCCCCGCGGTCGCGTCGGCCAGGGCGCTCGCGCCACCGACGATCTCGCTGATTTCCTGGGTGATTTCGGCCTGGCGGGCCGCGTTGGCAAGACGGGCGAGGTTGTCGATCAGCTCACCCGCGTTGTCGGTGGCCGACTTCATCGCGCGCCGCGTGGCGGCGTGCTTCGAAGCGGCCGACTGGAGCAGCGCGTTGTAGATACGGCTCTCCACGTAGCGCGGCAGCAGCGCGTCGAGGACGTCCTCCGCCGACGGCTCGAAGTCGTACAGCGGAAGGATCTCGTCCTTCTTCGCCGCCTCCTCCGCGACCTCCTCGAGGCGCAGCGGCAGCAACCGGGAGTCGGTCGCCGTCTGCGTCATCATCGAGACGAACTCGGTGTAGACGATGTGGAGTTCGTCCACGCCGCCGTCCTCGGTGTCCTTCCCGATGGCCTCGATCAGCGGGGCCGCCACCGTCTTGGCGTCCCCGTACGAGGGCTCGTCGGTGAAGCCGCTCCACGACTCCGCGATCTTGCGCTCACGGAAGTTGTAGTGGGCGACCCCGCGCCGGCCGACGATGTACGCGTCGACCTGCTTGCCCTCGCCCTCGAGGCGCGCGGTCAGCTGCTCCGCGGCCTTGATGGCGTTGGAGTTGAAGGCGCCGGCCAGGCCGCGGTCGCTCGTGAGGAGCAGTACCGCGGCGCGGGTCGGGTTCTCCGCCTCCGTGGTCAGCGGGTGCTTGGTGTTGGACCCGGTGCCGACCGCCGTGACCGCGCGGGTCAGTTCCTGCGCGTACGGCGTGGAGGCCGACACCTTGCGCATCGCCTTGACGACGCGCGAGGCGGCGATCATCTCCATCGCCTTGGTGATCTTCTTGGTCGCGGTGACGGATCGGATGCGACGCTTGTAGACCCGGAGCTGGGCTCCCATGAGTCAGGTCCCTTCCTTACGTCACTTGGCGGCAGCGGCCGGGGTTTCCTCGCCGAGCAGCTTGCCGTCCGAGGTCTCGAACTGCTTCTTGAACTCGGCAACGGCGTCGTCGATCGCCTGGATGGTGTCGTCCGACATCTTGGCGCCCTCCTTGATGGAGGTCATCAGGCCCTGCTCCTTGCGGTGCAGGTACTCGAGGAGCTCCTTCTCGAAGCGGCGGATGTCGGCGACCGGCACGTCGTCCATACGGCCGTTGGTGCCGGCCCAGACGGAGACGACCTGGTCCTCGGTGGCCATCGGCTCGTACTGGTTCTGCTTCAGCAGCTCGACCATGCGCTGGCCGCGCTCCAGCTGGGCCTTGGAGGCCGCGTCCAGGTCGGAACCGAAGGCGGCGAACGCCTCCAGCTCACGGAACTGGGCGAGGTCCACACGGAGGCGGCCGGAGACCTGGCGCATCGCCTTGTGCTGGGCGGAACCACCGACTCGGGAGACGGAGATACCGACGTTCAGCGCGGGGCGCTGACCGGCGTTGAACAGGTCCGACTCCAGGAAGCACTGGCCGTCGGTGATGGAGATGACGTTGGTCGGGATGAACGCCGAGACGTCGTTGGCCTTGGTCTCGACGATCGGCAGACCGGTCATCGAACCGGCACCCATGTCGTCGGACAGCTTGGCGCAGCGCTCCAGCAGCCGGGAGTGCAGGTAGAAGACGTCGCCCGGGTAGGCCTCGCGGCCCGGCGGACGGCGCAGCAGCAGCGACACGGCGCGGTAGGCGTCGGCCTGCTTGGACAGGTCGTCGAAGATGATCAGGACGTGCTTGCCCTGGTACATCCAGTGCTGGCCGATGGCGGACCCGGTGTAGGGCGCCAGGTACTTGAAGCCGGCCGGGTCGGACGCCGGGGCGGCGACGATGGTCGTGTACTCCAGCGCGCCGTTCTCCTCCAGCGCGCGGCGGACCGACGCGATGGTGGAGCCCTTCTGGCCGATGGCGACGTAGATGCAGCGGACCTGCTTGTTCGGGTCGCCGGTGCGCCAGTTGTCGCGCTGGTTGATGATCGTGTCGACGGCGAGGGCGGTCTTGCCGGTACCGCGGTCGCCGATGATCAGCTGACGCTGACCGCGGCCGATCGGGGTCATGGCGTCGACGGCCTTGTAGCCGGTCTCCATCGGCTCGTGCACCGACTTGCGCTGCATGACCGTGGGGGCCTGCAGTTCGAGGGCGCGGCGGCCCTCGGTCTCGATCTCGCCGAGGCCGTCGATCGGGTTGCCGAGGGGGTCCACCACGCGGCCGAGGTAGCCCTCGCCCACGGCGACGGACAGGACCTCACCGGTGCGGGTGACCGGCTGGCCCTCCTCGATGCCGCTGAACTCACCGAGGACGATGGCACCGATCTCGCGCTCCTCGAGGTTGAGGGCGAGGCCGAGGGTGCCGTCCTCGAACTTCAGCAGCTCGTTGGCCATGGCCGAGGGCAGACCCTCGACCTTCGCGATGCCGTCGCCGGCAAGGGTGACCGTACCGACCTCCTCGCGCGAGGCCGCGTCCGGCTTGTACGACTGGACGAAGTTCTCCAGCGCGTCCCGGATCTCCTCCGGCCGGATCGTGAGCTCCGCCATCTGGGTTCCCTGCTCTCCTTGTTGGGCCCGAAGTTTCACTTGGGGGGTATTCCACGAGTTCGGGACTCCCCCCAATAAGAGGTGAATCCTCTGCACGGCCCAACCAGGGCCGTCGTGTACGTCTTGTGTTGAGTTGCTGCTAGCTCGCCATGCGGCGGGCGGCGTCTTCGAGCCGGTCCGCGAGGGAGCCGTTGATGACCTCGTCGCCGACCTGCACCCGGATGCCTCCGACGACCTCGGGGTCCACGTCGAGGTTGAGGTGCATCTGACGGCCGTAGAGCTTGGCGAGAGCGGCGCCGAGGCGCTGCTTCTGCCCGTCGCTCAGCGGGACCGCCGAGGTGACGACGGCGACCATGCGGTTGCGACGGTCGGCGGCGAGCTTGGCGAGGGACTCGAGTCCCGCTTCAAGGCTACGTCCCCGCGGCGCGGTCACAAGGCGCGTCACCAGACGCACCGTGGTCGCGTTGGCCCGGCCGCCGAGCAGCCGGTTCAGCAGCTCCGTCTTGGCCGACACGGTCGCGGCCCGGTCGGTCAGGGCCGCGCGCAGCCCGGTGTTCGAGGAGATGATCCGCCCGAAGCGGAACAGCTCGTCCTCGACGTCGTCGAGCGTGCCGGCCCGCTCCGCCGCGGTGAGGTCGGCGATGTTCGCCAGCTCCTCCAGCGCGTCCACCAGGTCGCGGGGCTGCGACCAGCGGGAGCGCACCAGGCCGGAGACCAGGTCCTCGGCGGTGCCGCCGATCTGGCCGCCCAGCAGGCGGTGCACCAGCGTGGCCTTGGCCTCGCCGGGCTGCGCCGGGTCGGTGAGGACCCGACGCAGACCGACCTCGCGGTGGAGCAGCGCGGTGACGGACGCCAGTTCCTCTGCGAGTCGTGCGACATCCACGGACGTGGAGTCCGTCAGCGCGTCGAGACGCTCACGTGCAGCGGTCAGAGCCTCACGGCTCGCTCCGTGCATGGTCATCGAGCGGCCTCGGCCTTCTCCTCGAGCTGGTCGAGGAAGCGGTCGATCACACGGCTCTGCCGGGCGTGGTCCTCGAGGGACTCACCGACGAGCTTGCCGGCCAGCTCGGTGGCCAGCTTGCCGACGTCCTGCCGGAGCGCGGACGCGGCGGCCTTGCGGTCGGCCTCGATCTGGGCGTGACCGGCGGCGACGATCTCCTCGCGCTGCCGCTGGCCCTCGGCCCGCATCTCGGCGATGAGCGTGGCGCCCTGCTCCTGCGCCTCCTGGCGCAGACGCGCGGCCTCGTGCCGGGCCTCGGCGAGCTGAGCCTTGTACTGCTCAAGGACGCTCTGGGCCTCGGTCTGCGCGGCCTCGGCCTTCTCGATACCGCCCTCGATGGCCTCGCGGCGCTCCTCCAGAACCTTGTTGATGTTCGGGAGGAGCTTCTTGGCGAGGAAACCGAAGACGATGACGAAGGCGAGCAGGCCGATGACAAGCTCGGGGATCGGCGGGACGAGCGGGTTCTCCGTCTCGGCCGCGATCGTGAGCAGCGGGCTCATGTTTCTGCCTTTCGTCTAGTCGGCTGGAAGTGGATCAGCTGATCACTTGCCGTAGACGAACGGCATGACCAGACCGATCAGGGCCAGCGCCTCACAGAAGGCGAAGCCGAGGATCTGGTTGGCACGGATCAGGCCGGCGGCCTCGGGCTGGCGGGCCAGGGCCTGGGTGCCGTTACCGAAGATGATGCCGACGCCGACGCCGGGGCCGATGGCAGCGAGGCCGTAACCGACGGAACCGAGCGAGCCGGAGACAGCGGCAAGGGTCTGGGACATGCCAGTTCTTCCTTTTCTTTACGGACCGGTGGGGGTTGGCCACCGGACGATCAGGGGGTTGCTCTACGGGGCGCTCAGTGGTGCTCGGCGAGCGCGCCCTGGATGTAGGTGCACGTCAGGAGCACGAAGACGTACGCCTGCAGTGCCTGGATGAAGAGCTCGAAGGCCGTCATCACGATCGTCATGATGAAGCTGACGCCGGCGTAGGCGATGCCGATGCCGTTGAGCAGGTACCAGCTGGCGATCGTGAAGAGCAGCAGCAGCGTGTGACCCGCGAACATGTTGGCGAAGAGTCGCACCGCGTGGGTGAAGGGCCGCACCAGCAGGTTCGAGAAGAACTCGATGAGCATGGCCAGCGGGAGCACCGCGCCCAGCGACTTGTCGTAGCCCGTCACGTTCTTGAAGAAGCCCACGAAACCGTGGCGCTTGAAGGTCAGCGAGACCCACAGCACGTAGACGATCAGAGCCATGACGGCCGGGTACGCGATGATCGAGGTGACCGGGAACTGGGCGACCGGGACGATCGACCAGAGGTTCATCATCCAGATGAAGAAGAACAGGGAGACGACGAGCGGGACGTACTTCTCGCCTTCCTTCTTGCCGATCGTCTCGTAGACGACCCCGCGCCGGATGAAGTCGTAGCCTGCCTCGGCGACCATCTGGAGCTTGCCCGGCACGACCTTCGGCCTGCGGAAGGCGGCCCAGAAGAAGCCGACGACGATGATCGAGCCGAGCAGCGCCAGCAGCATCGTCTTGTTGAAGTACACGTTGCTGTCCGCGTTGCCCCAGAGGGGCTCGAACAGGAACGAGTGCAGGCCGGGAGCCGGGAAGCCACAGTTGGCGAAGATGTGGCAGTCGGTCTCGAAGGCGAGCACCTGCGTCGGATCAGCACTCACCGCGGGCTCCTTCAGCGTGGCGCATAGGTACGGCAACCTCGTTGTGTCGGCGCGGCGCGGGGCCGCGGTTCGGCACGGGACTGGTGTTACGGATGTGGGGGCGGCTGGGGGGCATCTCGCCTCGCGTACGAACAGGCGTCAGCTCGGATGCCCGCGCCCGCGATGCCGCAGTTGGCACCGGACGATAGCAGGATCTCTCATGCGTCCTTATCCCGGCCCTACCACTCACGACGAGCGCTCCGTCTTGTCGGGCTTCCCACCGGCCGAAGACGTGGTCGAGTCGGGCTCGACGTAGAGGGTCTTGGACTTCATGTGGGCCCGCGTCTGCGCGGCGATCCATGCCAGCGTGGCGGCGAGCAGCGTGAAGGCGAAGGCCCTGGGGTTGAACAGCGTCGTGTCCTTGAACACGGCCAGGAAGACGAACAGCAGAAGGATCTGTGCCGTATAGAGCATCAGGCCCATCGCCTGGAAAAGCTGGGGAAGCGACTTGGCGACGCGCTGCAGGACGTAGAGGCCGAGCCCCATGAACAGGATCACGACCACGGTCGCGACGACCGCTCCGATCGCTCCCTTGCCGCCGGCGACCACACCGCTGATGACGGCGGCGACCGCGCCGACGGCTGCTGTGGGCACAGCGGCTTCGGCCAGGATCCGGGCGTCATTGGACGGCATGGCGGCAACTCCGCAAATCACAGGGGGCAGGGCGTCGTCATGGACGAGCGTAGTCCCGGCGTCGAGAGAGGGACCTCGGCCCCAAAGGACCTTTGCACTCAGGTCCTTCGACTCTGTCCGGGGTACTCGTGAACGGTATCACAAACTATTTGATGAGGTCTTTACCTGGTAGGTGTGCTTACCCTCACAAGTGAGTCCGACACCGCACGCCCGTGCAAAATCCAGGCCAATATGTCCCGTCCTGCCCGGATTCGCGACCCCACGAGTTGGCAACGCTTTAGTCAGATTCTTACCTTGGCCGTCAGCGTGACGTTCCCGCTTTGCGCTCTTCCAGAAGGCGCGAACGGGCGCCCAGCGCGGTCGCTCCGTTGACCCCGGCCACGCCGGCCCGGACCCGTACGCCGGAAGTCCCCGTGGCATCAGCCGTGGCAGGGGGCTCCACGGCCGCCGGCGTGGAGGCGTCCGGCGCCGTGGCCGGGCGCGGGCGCCGGTAGCGCGGCGGCACGAACTGCTCGGCCCAGCGCGGCGCACGCGGCGTGAAGCGCGGCAGCAGGAGCATCATCAGCCCGATGAAGCTGAGCAGGGCGGCACCCAGCACGATCCACATGGAGGCGGAGTTGACCGAGTAGGCCAGCGCCGCGAAGCCGATCAACGCCGACCAGAAGTACATGATCAGCACGGCCCGGCTGTGCGAGTGGCCGATCTCCAGCAGACGGTGGTGCAGATGGCCGCGGTCGGCGGCGAACGGCGACTGTCCGCGCCAGGTGCGCCGCACGATGGCCAGCACCAGGTCGGCGGCCGGGATGGCGATGATCGTCAGCGGCATCAGCAGCGGGATGTAGACCGGCACCATCTGGTGCACGGTGTTGCGCTCGGAGCCGGAGAACAGGTCCATCACGTCGGGGTCGATCTGCCCGGTCACCGACACCGCGCCCGCCGCCAGGACCAGGCCGATCAGCATGGACCCCGAGTCACCCATGAAGATCCGCGCGGGATGCATGTTGTGCGGCAGGAAGCCCAGGCACATACCCATCAGGACGACCGCGAAGAGGGTCGCGGGGGCGGCGGCCTCGATGTTGTAGCCGTACCACAGCCGGTAGGTGTACATGAAGAACGAGGCGGCCGCGATGCACACCATGCCGGCGGCCAGGCCGTCCAGTCCGTCGACGAAGTTGACCGCGTTGATCGTGATGACCACCAGCGCCACGGTGAGCAGCGTGCCCTGCCACTGAGTCAGCGCGACCGTGCCCACGCCCGGCACCGGCAGCCACAGGATCGTCAGACCCTGTACGACCATCACACCGGCCGCGATCATCTGGCCGCCCAGCTTGATCAGGGCGTCGATCTCGAACTTGTCGTCAAGGACGCCGATCAGCCAGATCAGGGCGGCGCCGGAGAGCAGCGCGCGTGGCTCGTTCGACTTGTCGAAGACCTCGCTGAGGTTGGTGAGGTGAGCGGCGACCAGCAGGCCCGCGCACATGCCGAAGAACATCGCGATCCCGCCGAGCCGGGGGGTGGGCTCCCGGTGCACGTCACGTGCCCGGATCTCCGGCATCGCCCCCGCCACGATCGCGAACTTGCGTACCGGCCCTGTCAGCAGATACGTCACCGCGGCCGTGATGCAGAGCGTCAGCAGGTATTCACGCACGGGCTTCCCCACAGGTCTCGCTGGCCATCTCAGCCTCACACCCTAGCGACGCAGGCATATGTATGGGGACTTCCGGGTAGCGACGTTGGTTGCACATGTGGCTGTGCACGGTTGTGTACGGCTTTGTGCGACCGTCCGCCTACCCCGTCTCGGCCGGGATACGGGAGTACGGCGGAAATTCACCGGTGAGCTCGCGCACGTCCTCACGCGCCCTCGCCCCGTCGAGTTCGCCGCGCAGCACTTTGCCGAACAGTACGGCGATCCGCTCCATCTCGCTCTGGCCCATGCCCTGGGTGGTCACCGCGGCGGTGCCCAGGCGCAGCCCACGGGCGCCGGCGTGCGGCAGGGCACAGCAGTCGAGGACGATCCCGGCGGCGGCCAGCCGCCCGCGCGCGGCGCGTCCGTCGACGCCGAGCGGCGCCGGGTCGGCGGTGATCAGGTGGGTGTCGGTGCCGCCGGTGGTGACGTTCAGGCCCTCGGCGGCCAGCCGGGCCGCGAGCACCCGTGCGTTGGCGACGACCTGGTGGGCGTAGGCGGCGAAGGCCGGGGTCGCGGCCTCGGCGAACGCGACGGCCTTCGCGGCGACGGTGTGCATCTGCGCGCCGCCCTGGGTGAAGGGGAAGACGGCGCGGTCGACCCGCTCGGCGAGTTCGCTGCCGCACAGGATCATGCCGCCGCGCGGGCCGCGCAGCACCTTGTGGGTGGTGGCGCACACCACGTCGGCGTACGGCACGGGACTGGGCGCCGCTCCCCCGGCCACCAGCCCCATGGGGTGGGCGGCGTCGGCGATCAGATAGGCGCCCACCTCGTCGGCGACCGTGCGGAAGAAGGCGTAGTCGATGTGGCGGGGGTAGGCGATCGACCCGCAGACGATCGCCTTGGGCCGGTGCGCGTGGGCGAGGGTACGCACCTGGAGGTGGTCGAGGAGCCCGCTCTCGGCGTCGACGCCGTAGCCGACGAAGTCGAACCAGCGGCCGGAGAAGTTCGCGGGCGAGCCGTGGGTGAGGTGGCCGCCGTGCGGCAGGCCGAGGGCGAGCACGGTGTCGCCGGGGCGCAGCAGCGCCGCGTAGGCGGCGAGGACCGCCGAAGAGCCCGAGTGCGCCTGG
The DNA here is from genome assembly GCF_054366325.1 of Streptomyces sp. JNUCC 63. Lineage (NCBI taxonomy): Bacteria > Bacillati > Actinomycetota > Actinomycetes > Kitasatosporales > Streptomycetaceae > Streptomyces > Streptomyces sp. JNUCC 63. The sequence continues at coordinate 2,544,582 of NZ_CM135963.1, forward strand.
ACGTTGGCGTGCTCGGCGCCGAACAGGGCCTTCGCTCGCTGTACGGCGAGGCGTTCGGCGACGTCGACCATCTCGCAGCCGCCGTGGTGCCGGGCGCCGGGGTAGCCCTCGGCGTACTTGTTCGCCAGCGCCGAGCCGAGCGCGGCCAGCACCGCCGGCGAGGTGAAGTTCTCGGCGGCGATCAGCTGCAGCGTCGTCGACTGCCTCTCCAGCTCCCCCAGCAGGATGTCGGCCAGTTCGGGGTCCTGCCGCCGCAGGACATCGGCCTCGAGAACGGGGATGACCGACATGACGCGCTCCGGGACGGTCGACGGTGACGTACGTCCAATGTAGGCCCGCCCCCATCACCCCGCGCGACCCTTACGCCGTCCCGGGCACGCCGCGAAACCCGGGCCTCACGAGGCCCGCGCGATCCTCGGACCGTCCCGGCGCACGGGGAAACCCGGGCTCGTGGGGCCCGCGCGATCCTCAGGCCGTCCCGGCACACGGGGAAACCCGGGCTCATGGGGCCCGCGCGACCCTGAGGCCGTCCCGGCAACCCCGGGAAACCACGGCCGCGTCGGGCCCGCGCGAATCTCAGGCCGTCCCGGCGCACGGGGAAGCCCGGGCTCATGGGGCCCGCGTGATCCTCAGGCCGTCCCGGCGCACGGGGAAACCACGGCCGCGTCGGGCCCGCGCGATCCTGGTGCCGTCCGGGTACGCCGTTGAGACCCAGGCCTTGGCAGGCCCGCGGGACTGCGGACGCGGGTCATGACGAGGCCGCAAGGGTTTCGGGGCGCTGTGAGGACGTAGTGCCGCGACAGACGGTCCCGTGAACCCGCAGGCCCACCGTCCTACCCCGTCACCGGCTGCTTCCGCGGAACCCCCGCCCCGCTCAAGCCCGCGCGGCCACCCCCGTCAGCGCCGTCACCACCGGATCCAGCGCCTGGTGTATCTCGTCGCCGATCGAGCGGAAGAAGGGCAGGGGGGCGCCGTAGGGGTCGTAGACCTCGTCCGCCTCGGCCGTGGGCGCCAGGAGCCACCCGCGTAGAGCGGCGGCGGCGCGGACCAGGGCGCGGGCGCGTTCGACCACGCCGCCCTCCAGGGGAGGGAGCGTGGCCGGGTCTATCGCCCGCACCAGGCGGGTGAACTCCTTGAGGGTGAAGGTGCGCAGGCCCGCCGAGTGGCCCATGGAGATGACCTGGGCGCGGTGGTCACGGGTGGCGGTCAGCACGAGGTCGGCCATGATCACGTGCTCGTCGAGGAGTTCGCGGCCCACGAAGCCGGAGGCGTCCGCGCCGAAGTCGGCCAGCACGGTCTCCGCGTTGGTCTCCATCGGCGCGCCCTCGTGGCCCCAGGTGCCCGCGCTCTCCACGATCAGCCCACCGCCCCGGAGATCCCCGAGCCGGTCCGCCAGGAAGTGCCGGGTCAGCCGCTCGGTGATGGGCGAGCGGCACACGTTGCCGGTGCTGACGTGGAGGATGCGGAAGGTGTCGCCTATGCCGCGCCCCGCTTCGGGCGCCGTCAATTCGCCACCTCGAGGTCGGGTACGACCTTCCGCAGCTCCTCCGGGGACAGGGCGCCCTCGCGCAGCAGCACGGGCACCCGGCCGGTGACGTCGACGATGGAGGACGGCACGTTGCCGGGGGTCGGGCCGCCGTCGAGGTAGACGGAGACGGAGTCGCCGAGCATCTCCTGCGCGGCGTCGCAGTTCTCCGGCGCGGGGTGGCCGGTCAGGTTCGCCGAGGAGACGGCCATCGGGCCGACCTCGGTGAGCAGTTCGATGGCGACCGGGTGCAGCGGCATCCGCACGGCGACCGTGCCCCGGGTGTCCCCCAGGTCCCACTGCAGGGACGGCTGGTGCCGGGCGACCAGCGTCAGCGCGCCCGGCCAGAAGGCGTCCACGAGTTCCCAGGCCATCTCGGAGAAGTCCGTGACCAGCCCGTGCAGGGTGTTCGGGGAGCCGATGAGGACGGGAGTGGGCATGTTGCGCCCCCGGCCCTTGGCCGCGAGCAGGTCGGCCACGGCCTCGGAGGAGAACGCGTCGGCGCCGATGCCGTAGACGGTGTCCGTGGGCAGCACCACGAGCTCGCCCCGGCGGACGGCGGACGCGGCTTCGCGCAGGCCCGTCGCGCGGTCGGTGGCGTCGTTGGTGTCGTATCGCCGTGCCATGGTCAGCGGGCCTCCTCGTACACGTACTGCTGGGTTGAAGTCCTGATGGTGGGCTGCGCGGGCGTCACGGCAGCGCCTTGCGGGCGGTGGCGAACCGCGGCCGGTTGTTGAGGTCGGGGTGGTCGGCCGCGTCGGCCCAGCCCCGTTCCTCGGTGAAGATCCACGGCACCTGACCGCCCTGGGTGTCGGCGTGCTCGACGACGACCACTCCGCCGGGCCGCAGCAGCCGGTGCGCGGTGCGCTCGAGGCCGCGGATCAGGTCGAGGCCGTCCTCCCCGGAGAACAACGCCAGCTCCGGGTCGTAGTCGCGGGCCTCGGGAGCGACGTACTCCCATTCGGTGAGCGGGATGTACGGCGGGTTGGAGATGACGAGGTCGACCTGGCCGTCGAGGTCGGGGAACGCGGTCAGGGCGTCGCCCTGGCGCAGGTCGACCCTGGAGCCCTCGACGTTCTTGCGGGTCCATTTCAGCGCGTCCTCGCTCAGCTCCACGGCGTGCACGCGCGAGCGCGGCACCTCCTGGGCGAGGGCGAGCGCAATGGCGCCCGAGCCGGTGCACAGGTCGACGATGCACGGCTCGACGACGTCCATGGCGCGTACGGCGTCTATGGCCCAGCCGACGACGGACTCGGTCTCGGGCCGGGGCACGAACACGCCGGGACCGACCTGGAGCTCCAGGTAGCGGAAGTAGGCCCGCCCGGTGATGTGCTGCAGCGGCTCGCGCTGCTCGCGGCGGGCGATGACCTCCCAGTACCGGGCGTCGAAGTCGGCGTCCTTCACGGAGTGCAGCTCGCCCCGCTTGACGCCGTGCACGAACGCGGCGAGCTCCTCCGCGTCGGTGCGCGGCGAGTCCACGCCGGCGTCGGCCAGTCGCTGCGTGGCCTGGGCCACCTCGGCGAGCAGCACGCTGCGGGGGCTTGGGGGCCGCCCCCCGGTTCCTTGCTGCACGCTGGTCCTCCGGGTACTCATACGTCGTACTACGTGCTATGTCTACGTGCCTTACGCGGCCGCGAGCTTGGCGGCCGAGTCCGCGTCGACGCAGGCCTGGATCACCGCGTCCAGGTCGCCGTCCAGGACCTGGTCCAGGTTGTAGGCCTTGAAGCCGACGCGGTGGTCCGAGATGCGGTTCTCCGGGAAGTTGTAGGTACGGATCTTCTCGGAGCGGTCGACGGTGCGGACCTGGCTGCGGCGGGCGTCGGCGGCCTCCTTCTCCGCCTCCTCCTGCGCCATGGCGAGCAGCCTGGAGCGCAGGATACGCAGTGCCTGCTCCTTGTTCTGCAGCTGGCTCTTCTCGTTCTGGCAGGAGGCGACGACTCCGGTCGGGATGTGCGTGATGCGCACGGCGGAATCGGTGGTGTTGACGGACTGCCCGCCCGGGCCCGAGGACCGGTAGACGTCGATGCGCAGGTCGTTGGGGTTGATCTCGACGTCGACCTCCTCGGCCTCCGGCGTGACCAGCACACCGGCGGCGGAGGTGTGGATACGGCCCTGCGACTCGGTGGCCGGCACGCGCTGCACGCGGTGCACCCCGCCTTCGTACTTCAGCCGCGCCCACACGCCCTGGCCGGGCTCGATCTGCCCGCGGGTCTTCACCGCGACCTGTACGTCCTTGTAGCCGCCCAGCTCGGACTCGGTGGCGTCGATGATCTCGGTCTTCCAGCCGACCCGCTCGGCGTAGCGCAGGTACATGCGCAGCAGGTCGCCGGCGAAGAGCGCCGACTCGTCACCGCCGGCGCCGGCCTTGATCTCGAGGATCACGTCCTTGTCGTCGCTGGGGTCGCGCGGGACGAGCAGGAGGCGCAGCTTCTCGGTCAGCTCCTCGCGCTGCTGTTCCAGGTCCTTGAGCTCGGCCGCGAAGTCGGGGTCGTCGGCGGCCAGTTCGCGTGCGGTCTCGATGTCGTCGCCGGCCTGCCTCCAGGAGCGGTACGTGGCGACGATCGGGGTGAGCTCGGCGTAGCGCTTGTTGAGCTTGCGCGCGTTGGCCTGGTCGGAGTGGACCGACGGGTCGGCGAGCTTCTTCTCCAGGTCGGCGTGCTCGGCGACGAGTTCCTCGACGGCCTCGAACATCTTTCGGCTCCTGTACTGCCTGCTGTGCTGCGGGTGCTGCGGGGGGGAAGGGGAAGGCGAGCGACCAAAAACGCCGGTCCCGGCGCACCCCCGGCGGGGACGCGGCCATGGACCGGCGAAAAGGGGCTCGCTACTTCTTGGAGCCGGCGGCAGCCTTGCCGAAGCGGGCCTCGAAGCGGGCCACACGGCCACCGGTGTCGAGGATCTTCTGCTTGCCCGTGTAGAACGGGTGGCACTCGGAGCAGACCTCGGCCCGGATGGTGCCGGACTCGATCGTGCTGCGGGTGGTGAACGACGCGCCGCAGGTGCAGCTGACCTGCGTCTCGACGTACGCGGGGTGGATGTCGCGCTTCAAGGTGTCTCCTACTGTTCCGGGAGGGCGCCGGGTCGCAGACGCGGGATGCGGTGCGTGAACCGGAGCCGACGGTCCAGTCTGCCAGGACTGGGGCCATCTCCCCAAACCGGGGGGTTCGGTCGTGTATTCCCTGCGGGTCCCTGCGGGGGCGGGGGATGGGATTGCGCCTATTGGGGTGCCGCGGTTTCGCCGTGGGCGGGTGCGGGTCGTCTGTGGCTTGTCGCTCCCCCAAGCTCTCAACTTCGTTCGAGCAGGGAGGTACCCCCTTCGCGGCGGAGCCGCATGTCGACGCAGCCCCGCGCCCCTCAAGGGGCGCTCACCACTCCCCTGGCTTCACCAGTGGCCGTTCCCTTGGTGGCCGCCCTTGGGATCGGCTGGTCGTTCTTCAGGGCGGTCCAGACCTCTTTGGCCTTGGCTTTCTCCGCCATGACCCGGTTGGGGTTCGCCGGGTCGTAGCGGACCGGCATGGTGATCATGGTCATGTCGGAGGAGCCGATGCCCTTGAGGCTGTCGGCGAAGGAGATCAGGGCGTTGACCGAACCCAGGTCGGAGTCGGTGGTGACGGACTTGGTGGCGGTGTTGCCGAGGTCGTAGAGCTTCTTCGGGTTGGTGAGGAGGCCGACCTGTTCGACCTGGTCGACCAGCGCCTTGACGAAGGCCTGCTGGAGTTGGATGCGGCCGAGGTCGGAGCCGTCGCCGACGCCGTGCCGGGTGCGGACCAGGCCGAGGGCCTGCCGGCCGTCGAGCGTGTGCGTGCCGGCCTCGAGGTCCAGGTGGCTCTTCGGGTCGTCGATGTTCTTCGTCGTGGTGATCGGGACGCCGCCGAGTTCGTCGATGAGTCTCCGGAAGCCGCTGAAGTCGACCTCCAGGTAGTGGTCCATGCGAATGCCGGTGATCGACTCGACGGTCTTCACGGTGCAGGCGGCGGCGCCGATGGAGTACGAGTCGTTGAACATCACGTTGTGGGCCGCGGGATGCGTACCGCCCTTGGTGTCGGTGCACTCGGGACGGTCGACGAGGGTGTCACGGGGTATGGAGACGACGCTGGCCTTCCTGTGGCCCTCGTACACGTGCACGATCATCGCCGTGTCGGAGCGGGCGCTGCCGTCGTCGGTGCCGCCGCCCAGCTTCCTGTTGCCGCCGGAGCGGGTGTCGGAGCCGAGGACGAGGATGTTCTCGGAGCCGTTGTCGACCTTGGTGGGCCGGTCGGTGCCGAGGAACTGGTTGATGTCGACCGTCTTCAGGTTGCCGTTGAGCTTGAGGTAGAGGTAGCCGGCGCCGGTGCCGCCGAGCACGACGATCCCCGCGGCGGTCCAGGCCGCGGCCGTCAGGGCCTTGCGCCGCCCGGTGCGGGGCTTGCGGCGGCGGCCCCTGGCGCGGCGGCGGGGGCTCGTGTTGCCGGTCTCCTCCGGTATGCCGGGGCCCGGCGTGCTCTCGGCGGACATGCGCTCCTCAGGTCTCGTATCCGGTCGGCTGCCCCGTGTTCTCGGGGCCAGGCCCGGTCGACGATCCCATACCTGACCATCGTCGCTCTTTCCGTCAGACGGAGGAAACCGGGAAAAGGTTGCACAACGCGCTCCGTGGTGCAGGGCTCGCCAAGCACAAGGGCCGCCCCCGTGGCACGGGGGCGGCCCTTTCAGCTGATGCGCCTGCCTCAGTCGCCGTTGCCCGGCGCCGGGGTGGTCTTCTGGATCTGCATCAGGAACTCGACGTTCGACTTGGTCTGCTTCATCTTGTCGAGGAGCAGCTCGATCGCCTGCTGCTGGTCGAGCGCGTGCAGCACCCGCCGCAGCTTCCAGACGATGTTGAGCTCCTCGGGGGCGAGCAGGATCTCTTCCTTGCGCGTACCGGACGCGTCGACGTCGACGGCCGGGAAGATGCGCTTGTCGGCGAGCTTCCGGTCGAGCTTGAGCTCCATGTTGCCCGTGCCCTTGAACTCCTCGAAGATCACCTCGTCCATGCGGGACCCGGTGTCCACCAGGGCGGTGGCGAGGATGGTCAGCGAGCCGCCGTCCTCGATGTTGCGGGCCGCACCGAAGAAGCGCTTCGGCGGGTACAGGGCCGTGGAGTCCACACCACCGGACAGGATGCGGCCGGAGGCCGGGGCGGCGAGGTTGTAGGCGCGGCCCAGACGGGTGATGGAGTCCAGCAGGACGACCACGTCGTGGCCCAGCTCCACCAGGCGCTTGGCGCGCTCGATGGCGAGCTCGGCGACCGTGGTGTGGTCCTCGGCCGGGCGGTCGAAGGTCGAGGAGATGACCTCGCCCTTGACCGACCGCTGCATGTCGGTGACCTCTTCCGGACGCTCGTCGACGAGGACGACCATCAGGTGGCACTCGGGGTTGTTGTGCGTGATCGCGTTGGCGACCGCCTGCATGATCATGGTCTTGCCGGTCTTCGGCGGGGCCACGATCAGACCGCGCTGGCCCTTGCCGATCGGCGAGACCAGGTCGATGATGCGGGTGGTCAGGACGCCCGGGTCGGTCTCCAGGCGGAGCCGGTCCTGCGGGTACAGCGGCGTCAGCTTGTTGAACTCCGGCCGCCCACGGCCGTGTTCGGGCGCCATGCCGTTGACGGAGTCCAGGCGCACCAGCGCGTTGAACTTCTCGCGGCGCTCGCCTTCCTTCGGCTGGCGGACCGCGCCGGTGACGTGGTCGCCCTTGCGCAGGCCGTTCTTGCGGACCTGGGCGAGGGAGACGTACACGTCGTTCGGACCGGGCAGGTAGCCGGACGTACGGATGAAGGCGTAGTTGTCGAGGATGTCCAGGATGCCCGCGACCGGGATCAGGACGTCGTCCTCGGCGATCTGCGGCTCGGACACCTCGTCGCGGCCACGGCGGCCACGGCGGTCGCGGTAGCGGCCGCGACGGCCCCGGCGGCCGCCCTCGTAGTCGTCGTCGTCCTGGTGACGGTCCTGGCGGCCGCCGCCCTGCTGCTGGTTCTGCTGCTGGCGCTGCTGGCCGCCCTGGTTCTGCTGGTCGTCGCCCTTGCCGCGGCGGTCGCGGTCCCGGCCGCGGTCGCGGTCACGGTCACGGCGGTCGCGGCGGCGGCCCTCGCCACCGTCACCGGCGTCGCCCTTGGCAGCCTCGCCCTGCTGCTGGCCCTGGGCCTGCTGCTGGGACTGCTGGTCCTGCTGCTGCGGCTGTGCGGGGGTCTCGGCCTTCGGCTCGCTCTTCGCCTCGGCGGCGACCGTCTCGGCGCTGTTCGCCGGGGCGCCCGCCTCGGCGGTGGCCCGGCGGCGGCGGCGCTCGGCGGGAGCGTCCTCGCTGGCCGGCTGGCCGGGGATCTCGATCTGCTGCTGGGCCACGGCCTTGTCGGCCTTGTCGACCTTCTTGGCGGGGGCCTCGGCCGCCTTCGTCTCCGCCTTCTCCGCGGGCGCGGCCTCACCCGTACGGGCCCGGGAGGTGGCGCGGCGCTTCGGCTTGTTGTCGGTGGCGTCCCCCGCGGCAGGCGCGGCCTTCGCGGCGGGGGCGCCTCCTGCCGCCTGCGCCTCCTTGATGACCTCGATCAGCTGGCTCTTGCGCATGCGCGCGGTGCCCCTGATACCGAGGCCGGATGCGACCTGCTGCAGCTCGGCCAGCACCATGCCCTCGAGGCCGGTACCGCGGCGACGCCGGGAGCCGGCACCGGTGGCAGGCGCGGAGGCGTCCGTGGCGGGCGCGGCAGCGGTCTCCTCGACACGTGCGCCCATCAGATCGGTGGTGTCGCTCACGAAGGGTCCTTCCCTGGAGCGGACGTCGGCCTGTCTTGGCTCGGCGACCGGTTGTGCTGTCCGGCTTCGGTCCTTGCGTATGAACCGTGCCGGGGCGGTGGTCCGCCAAAGCGGCGGAAGAAATTTCTGGTGATTGGCGCTTCCTCGACGATCCGTGGCACCGAGTGTCGCTGTGTCACGTGGCGTGGTCGCGCCGATTCCGGAGCGTGCCCGGTGGACCGCTCAGTGTGCGCATACGGCGTACTGCCCAGGTACGACGTACACCACGCAGTGCGGCTTGGGGGGCTCCCGGAGGAATGTCTGTCCCGGACGGGGACACGAGGCACCTCGCCATGGTGGGGTCGGGTGCAGACTTGAGGTTAACACTACCGGATCCAACAAACATTCCCCCTCTCCAAATCCGGCAATCACCGGCTCTCAGCTCTCCGCGCCGGCGGCGAGCGGCAGTACGCAGGCTCCCTGCAGGTCGAGACTCAGCCGGTTGGCGGCCCAGTCCGCGCCCGCCAACTGCTCCACCTTGTCGGCGGTGTCCGCGTCGGTCAGCGCCATCACGGTGGGGCCGGCGCCGGAGATGACCGCGGGGACGCCGTCGGCCCGCAGCCGCTCCACGAGGGCGGCGCTCTCCGGCATGGCCGGGGCGCGGTACTCCTGGTGGAGGCGGTCCTCAGTGGCCGGGAGCAGCAGCTCGGGGCGCCGGGTGAGGGCCTCGACGAGCAGGGCGGCGCGGCCCGCGTTGACGGCGGCGTCGACGTGCGGCACGGTGCGCGGGAGCAGTCCGCGGGCGGTTTCGGTGAGTACCGGCTTCGCGGGCACGAAAACCACCGGAACGATGGAATCGGAGGGCTCCATCCTGATGGCCCGGGCGGCGCCGGCCTCCATCCAGGACAGGGTGAACCCGCCCAGCAGACAGGCCGCCACGTTGTCCGGGTGGCCCTCGATCTCGGTGGCCAGCTCGAGCAGCGCCGTGTCGTCGAACCTGGCCTCGGCTCCTATGGTCACGGCGCGGGCGGCGACGATGCCGGCGCAGATGGCGGCGGAGGAGGAGCCGAGACCGCGGCCGTGCGGGATGCGGTTGGCGCAGACGATCTCCAGTCCGCGCGGCTGTCCGCCGAGGACGTCGAAGGCCGTGCGCAGCGAGCGGACGAGCAGGTGTTTCTCGTCACGCGGCAGCGTCTCGCTGCCCTCGCCGGCGATGTCGACGTGCAGCCCGGAGTCGGCCACCCGGACCACGACGTCGTCGTAGAGCCCCAGCGCGAGGCCGAGGGCGTCGAAGCCCGGGCCGAGGTTGGCGCTGGTGGCGGGGACGCGCACCCGGACGGCGGCGGCGCGGAACGCTGGACCGGCCATCGCTCGTTGACTCTCCTTGAGCTGCGTGATGGTCGAATGAGACTCGATGGACATTCGATAAGGACGAGGGCCCTCAGGCCGCGGAGACGGCGCGGCGCCGCGCCACATGCGAGGGCATATGCGGCGGGCGGGTTCCCTACAGCCTATCGAAGGAAGGTTCAGTGGCGACATAGGGCGCACAGGAGGCGCACGATGCGTGTCGCAAGCCCCCCGTGCACCCCTCCTCCCTGAGTACCCCTGGGAGGGGGACGCGCTGGGGGCGGGGGCGGTTGCGCGGGTGCGCGGTGAGTTGCCGCCTGGGCGGAGTACGCGGCGGGTTGCCGCCTGGGCGGAATGCCGATCGGGCGGTACCGCCGCTCGGGTGAGAGTGCCGGGACGTCGGTGCGCGGCCCGTGCGATCGCCGCCGCCCAGGCGCACCGGGCCGCCGTGAGCACAGCCGGGCGCGCCACAGCCCGCCGGGCGGGACTTGGCCCCCGACCCACCGGGGGCCGCGGCGCCCGGACGACGCTCGGGCCTACGGCGGAGCCGTCGCGGCGGGCGCCCGCCGCAGCGGCGCCAGGGTCGCGGCGGCGGCCCGTACCCGGCCGACGGAGCGGTGTACGGGCCACGACAGCCGAACCCGAACCGGCCTGCGCGGCTGTTCAGGCCGTTCCCGCTGTCCTGGCGCGCCGCTGCCGGGGCGGTCGCTGCCGCCCCGGCGCGCGGTCCCGCTCGCCGAGCGGGACTTGGCCACGCGGACCCGCGGTGGCCGAACGACGTGCGGGCGTACGTCCGTCGCTGCCGGCCCAAGCCGACGCGCACTCGTCCCCAGGACGGCCGGCCTTGCCGTCACCGAACCGTTCGGCCGTCAGGCCAGGCCCAGTCGCTCCGCCGCCGTCGCCGCGTCGACCGGGACAGTGACCGGCTGGGGGGCACCGGCGACGGCCCAGTCGGGATCCTTCAGGCCGTTGCCGGTGACCGTGCAGACGATCCGCTGCCCGGGGTCGACCCTGCCCTGTTCGGCGGCCTTCAACAGGCCGGCGACGGACGCGGCGGAGGCGGGTTCGACGAAGACGCCCTCCTGAGCGGCCAACAGCCGGTAGGCGCGCAGGATTTCACGGTCCGTCACCTCGTCGATGGCGCCGCCGGACTCGTCGCGCGCGGCCAGGGCGTACGTCCAGGAGGCCGGGTTGCCGATACGGATCGCGGTGGCGATGGTGGCCGGGTCCTTGACTACCTCGCCGCGCACGATCGGGGCGCTGCCGGAGGCCTGGTAGCCCCACATGCGGGGCGTCCTGGTGGCGATGCCGTCGGCGGCGTACTCCTTGTAGCCCTTCCAGTAGGCGGTGATGTTGCCCGCGTTGCCGACCGGAAGGACGTGGATGTCGGGCGCGTCGCCCAGCATGTCCACGATCTCGAAAGCGGCCGTCTTCTGACCCTCGATACGCACCGGGTTGACCGAATTGACCAGCGCCACGGGGTAGTTGTCGCTGAGCGAACGGGCGAGCGTGAGGCAGTCGTCGAAGTTGCCGTCGACCTGGAGGATCTTCGCGCCGTGCACGAGCGCCTGGCCCATCTTGCCGAGCGCGATCTTGCCCTGCGGCACGAGCACCGCGGAGACCATCCCGGCCCGTACGGCGTACGCCGCGGCCGAGGCGGACGTGTTCCCGGTGGAGGCGCAGATGACGGCCTTCGCGCCCTCCTCCTTGGCCCGGCTGATCGCCATGGTCATGCCGCGGTCCTTGAAGGACCCGGTCGGGTTCGCGCCCTCGACCTTGAGGTGGACCTCGCAGCCGGTGCGCTCGGAGAGCACCTGCGCGGGCACGAGGGGCGTGCCGCCCTCACGGAGCGTGACGACCGGTGTGCTGTCGGACACCGGCAGCCGGTCCCGGTACTCCTCGATGATTCCGCGCCACTGGTGGGTCATTGCTGGTTACTCTCCTTCAACCCGCATGATGCTGGCGACACCCCGCACGGTGTCGAGCTTGCGCAGCGCCTCCACGGTCCCGCCGAGGGCGGCGTCGGAAGCGCGGTGGGTGACGACGACGAGGGACGCCTCGCCGTCCTTGCCCTGCTGGCGAACAGTGTCGATGGATACCCCGTGCTCGGCGAACACGGTGGCGACCTGGGCGAGCACACCCGGTTTGTCGGCGACGTCCAGGCTGATGTGGTAGCGCGTGACGACGTCGCCCATGGGCGACACGGGCAGGGCGGCGTACGCCGACTCGCCGGGCCCGGTGGCCCCGCTGAGCCGGTTGCGGCAGACGGCGACGAGGTCGCCGAGCACGGCGGAGGCGGTGGGCGAGCCGCCGGCGCCGGGCCCGTAGAACATCAGCTGCCCGGCCGCGTCGGACTCGACGAACACGGCGTTGTACGCGCCGCGCACGGAGGCCAGCGGGTGCGTGAGCGGAATCATGGCCGGGTGCACGCGCGCGGTGACCGACCCGCCGTCCTCGGCGCGCTCGCAGATGGCGAGCAGTTTGATGGTGCAGCCCATCTCCTTGGCGGAGACGAAGTCCGCGGCGGTGACCTCGGTCATCCCCTCGCGGTGGACGTCGTCGAGCCGCACGCGCGTGTGGAAGGCGATCCCGGCGAGGATGGCGGCCTTGGCGGCGGCGTCGAACCCCTCGACGTCGGCGGTCGGGTCGGCCTCGGCGTACCCGAGCGCGGTCGCCTCGTCCAGCGCCTCCTGGTAGCCCGCCCCCGTGGAGTCCATCTTGTCGAGGATGAAGTTGGTGGTGCCGTTGACGATGCCGAGCACACGGTTGACCTTGTCCCCGGCGAGGGACTCGCGCAGCGGCCGGATCAGCGGGATGGCGCCGGCGACGGCGGCCTCGTAGTACAGGTCCTTGCCGTGGGCCTCCGCGGCGGCGTGCAGAGCGGCCCCGTCCTGGGCGAGCAGGGCCTTGTTCGCGGAGACGACGGAGGCGCCGTGCTCGAAGGCGGTGGTGATGAGCGTACGGGCGGGCTCGATCCCCCCGATGACCTCGACCACGACGTCGATGTCGCCGCGTTTGACGAGCGCGGTGGCGTCGGTGGTGACGAGATCGGCGGGGACCCCTTCCCGTACCTTGCCGGGCCGCCGTACCGCGACCCCGGCGAGTTCCACCGGGGCCCCGATCCTGGCGGCGAGGTCGTCGGCGTGCGTCGTCATGATGCGCGCCACCTCTGAGCCGACAACACCACAGCCCAGCAGCGCCACCTTCAGCGGACGCGTACGCATCATCCGACCTCGTTTCCTCATACCAACTACGGTTGGACCAGTCTCACTCACCGGACCGCGGTTTCTGTCATTTGTCCGGATCGTGAGACGTTTATTTCATTTTCGTAGGCCGGAAAGACAGAAGATCTTCCGGCCGTCCCCCGCTTGTGTCATGCGAGTTTGTGACATGCGCGGGTGTCACGCATGTGTGGCGTCCGTGTGTCATCCGACATCGAGCCGCAGCAGGTCCTCCTCCGTCTCCCGGCGGACGATCACCCGGGCCTCCCCGTCGGCGACGGCGACGACCGGCGGGCGCAGCGCGTGGTTGTAGTTGCTGGCCATGGACCGGCAGTACGCACCCGTGGCCGGTACGGCGATGAGGTCACCGGGTGCCAGGTCGGCCGGCAGGAACGCGTCCTTCACGACGATGTCCCCGCTCTCGCAGTGCTTGCCGACGACGCGCACGAGCATGGGCTCGGCGTCGGAGACACGGGACACGAGCGCGACGCTGTACTCGGCGTCGTAGAGGGCGGTACGGATGTTGTCGGACATGCCGCCGTCGACGGACACGTACGTCCGCAGCCCCTCGAGCGGCTTGACGGTGCCGACCTCGTAGACGGTGAAGGCGGTGGGCCCGACGATGGCGCGCCCCGGCTCGACGGAGATACGGGGCGTACGCAGCTTGGCGGCCTCGCACTCGCGAGTGACGATCTCGGTCAGCGCCTTGGCGATCTCGTGCGGCTCACGCGGATCGTCGTCGCTGGTGTACGCGATCCCGAGTCCGCCGCCGAGGTCGATCTCCGGCAGTTCGACCCCGTGCTCGTCCCGGACCTCCTTCAGCAGCCGGACCACGCGGTGCGCGGCGACCTCGAAGCCGGACATGTCGAAGATCTGCGACCCGATGTGGGAGTGGATCCCGATCAGCTCGATCCCGTCGAGCTGCAGCGCCCGCCGTACGGCCTCGGCGGCCAGCCCCCCGGCCAGCGGGATCCCGAACTTCTGGTCCTCGTGCGCGGTCGCGATGAACTCGTGCGTGTGCGCCTCGACCCCGACCGTGATCCGGATCTGCACCTTCTGCCGCTTCCCGAGCGACTGGGCGATGTGGGCGACCCGGACGATCTCCTGGAAGGAGTCGAGCACGATCCGCCCGACGCCGGCCTCGACGGCCCGGTGGATCTCCGCCTTGGACTTGTTGTTCCCGTGGAAGGCGATGCGCTCGGCCGGCATTCCGGCGGAGAGGGCGGTGGCGAGCTCGGTACCGGAGCAGACGTCGAGGTTCAGCCCCTCCTCGTCGAGCCACCGGACGACGGCCCGGGACAGAAACGCCTTCCCCGCGTAGAACACATCGGCGTCGTGTCCGAAGGCGGTACGCCAGGCCCGGGCGCGGGAGCGGAAGTCGGCTTCGTCGAGCACGTAGGCGGGCGTACCGAACCGCTCGGCGAGTTCGGTGACGGCGATGCCGCCGACGGTCACGACCCCGTCCTCGTCACGGGTGACGGTCTGGGCCCACACCTTCGGGTCGAGGGCGTTGAGGTCGGCGGGCGGCGGGGAGTAGTGCCCCTCGGGCAGGACATCGGCGTAACGGGGCCCGGCGGGGTGTGCGGAACGGCTCATGTCTGGTTTCTCTGAACTCTCTGGCTCTCTGGCCCTCTGTGGCTCTCAGAGGTGGTCGGGTGCGTCGATGCCGAGCAGGGACAGGCCGCCGGCCAGCACCGCCCCGGCGGCTTCGGCAAGAGCCAGCCGGGCACGGTGGGCGGCCAAGGGTTTCTCCTCCCCACGCGGAAGCACGCTCGGGAGGTACGGCAGCACGGCATCGGCAACGCTGACGAGGTGCCGGGCGAGGGAGTCGGGAGCACGGTGCGCGGCGGCCCGGGCGAGGACGCGGGGGTGGTCGGCGAGGAGGGTGACCAGATCGCGGGGGACGGTGTTCATGGGCCCCGGCCTGGCACTGAAGCCGAGGTCGGCCGCGTTGCGGCTGAGGGCCCGGGTACGGGCGTGGGCGTAGCGGACGCGGAAGAGGGGGTTGCTCTCGCGCTGGACGAGGTGGTCGTCGGTGATACGGGGGCGATCGTGGGCGGCGGGGAGGAGCAGCGCCCAGCGGGCGGCGTCGCGGCCGAGGGGGAGGGGGTCGGCGGGGGCGGGGACGGGGCGGACGACGACGTCGTCGGAGGGCGCGTCACCGGAGGCGTCGACCCGCACGCCGAGGATGTGTTCCCAGTCGGCCGGGAGGGGTCGCTCGCAACTGATACCGGCCGGGCTGCCCTGGGTGCGCAGAAGCCGGTCCACGACGTCGGCGACGACAAGGGCGCGGACTTCAAGGGGACACCGGAGTCGGACGACGGACTCGGTTCGCTGAGGGGCGCACCCGTACTCCTCCCCGGCCCGCAGGATGCTCTCGACGAGCTGGACGAAGGCGGCGTCGGCGTCGACGTCCCGAAGGCTGATGTTGAGGAACCCGGGGCCGGTGACGGAGACGTCGTCGATGCCGTCGAGGCCGAGGAGGTGGGTCTTGAGCACCCGGGCGACGAGGGGGGCGGGCTGCCCGGCCGGCCGGGCGAGCTGGAGGGCGATGTTGGTGGCGTAGTCACCGCACCCGCCGGGCCGGGGCCGAGTGACGACGGCCCGCTCCGGCACGCTCACGTTCAGCTCTCCCACGTCGACAGCGCGACGCACCGCGCACAGCACGGTACGGGAGAGCTCCACGGGGGTCACGGGACAAGCGTAGGGGAGGAGGGGGGTGGGTAGGCGAACTCATTTGGGCGGGTATCGCCATGTGGACGGAGGGAAGGACCACAGGCACCCGGAGGCCGCCCGCCGCCCCGCCCGAGGATCAGCCGCGATTACGCCCGGCCCGCTCGGCCTCTTCGGCACCACGAGCCCCATCCTCGATCAACTGCCACACGAGCCGCACGAGTTCGGCCGGCTCGAACGGCTTGGCGAGGAAGGCGTCGACGCCGGCGTCGAGACCGGTCTCGACCTCGTACGGCGAACAGGCGCTGACGATGGCGAGAGGAAGATCGCGGGTGAGCGGATCGGCACGGAGCCGGGCGGCGGTCCGCAGCCCGTCCAGCCGCGGCATGACGACATCGAGGGTGACGACATCGGGCCGCACCTGATGCACGACATCCAGACACTCGGCACCATCGGCCGCGGTCACGACCTCGAGCCCCTCGAGTTCGAGATTGACCCTGATCAGCTGCCGGATGACCTTGTTGTCGTCCACAACAAGCACCCGGCCGGGAGCGGCTGGCACAACTCGAGAGTAGGTCCAGACCGGCCACCGCGTCCGGGTTTTCCCCACTTCCACCCCGTCCGGGGGACGCCCTGGCTTCCGGTGGACGCGGTGCCCCCCCTGGAAAACGTTCATGACCACCCTCACGGAACTGGTAGTGTTCTACTCGTCGCCGCGCAGAGCGCGCCCGACCCGCCCCCGTAGCTCAGGGGATAGAGCAACGGCCTCCGGAGCCGTGTGCGCAGGTTCGAATCCTGCCGGGGGCACTCGCCAGTCAGCCAGCAAGAATCAAGCTCTGACCAGTGCGAATGCCGACTTGAAAGAGCGGGAGTCAGTCTCACTGACTCCCGCTCTTTCTCGTTGTCTCTCACTGTCCGCGCACCATCTGCGATACACGCGACACACCTCCGACACACTCACACACTCCTCACGCGTAGGGCACCCCTGACGACGTCGGGGGGCTGTGCGGAAGGATGTGGACATGCCCAAACCGAAGAGCTTCACAGCGTGGTTGAAGCCCCAAGCCGATCGTGAGAGTGGCATCGGCGACCTCGCCCGCGATGTCGCCGATGATCCCGAATGGCCCTCACGGAGGGGGCGGTCGGGCCAGCGCGCCTATCTCGAAGAGTGCGGCGCCATCCCAGCCGCCATCGAGATGTTCGAAGACGCCTGGGTTCGATACGAGGCGTACCGGGCGGCACTAGTCGCTGGTTGGTCAGGTTGGGGCGGCCAGCGGGCGAGAGTGGCCCACATGCTCAAGCAGCGCCGCCAGTTCCGGCGGGGGCGGAGCGGTGGACCAGCGGTGCCAGTACAGCTGCAGGCGGGCCCAGGGGCACAGCCAGCTGCGGACCTGCCGCAGTGTGTCCTGCCAGATGATCCGTCGCGGATTTTTCCCCCAGCGGCCCACTGTCCGTGCTGTCGGCGTTCCCTGTCGCACCGTCGGGAGAGGCCGCGGTCAGCAGGCTGAAGGTGAAGGCCAGCATCACCAGCTGCCAGTGCCGCACGATGGCCTCCTCGGAACGGACCTGGAAGTCCGCCCAGCCCAGCTCGTGTTTGACCGGCTTGTAGTAGTGCTCGATCCAGTCCCGCAGCCGGTAGATCCGGTAGACCTCGAGCGCATTGGCCTCGGTCACCGAGAGGTTGGTGGCCATGAACCAGGTCGAATCGGCCGTGAGAGCCGTCGGGTCGGCGCTCGCGGCGATCAGGCGCACCCCGCGGGTGGGGCCATAGGCGGTGCCCAGTTCCAGCTCGGCCACGTAGCGCACCAGCGGCCGGTGGTGGCTGTCGGTGAGCACCAGGCGCTGCCAGTCCTCCAGCGGCAGGCGGGCGGCGGCCTCGGCGGGGGTGAACGCCGGCGGATGAGCGGGGTCGTCCACGAACTGCCAGGTGCCGTGGCTGGGCCGCAGGGCCAGCACATAGCGGATCCTGGCGGCCCTCAAGTGCCCCTCGAGCTTCGGGTTTTCGCCGTAGACGCAGTCGGCGACCACCGCCCGGAAGGGCACGCCGGCCCCCCGGGCCTGCTCGATCAGCTGCCAGGCCAGCTCCGGCTTGGTGGCGAAGGCCGGATCGGCCTTGCCCTTCGGCAGCCGGGCGGCCGGCCGGTAGGGCCGCACCCCCAGCGGCACGTGGCGGGTGCCGTCGGCCCAGTGGCTGGTGACGGAGACGACGCCGTTGGCGGTGTGGCCGAGCTTGCCGAGGTACTGCTGGGCGGCCAGCACGATGCCTCGTCCCCGCTTGGGGTCCCCGGTCTCGTCGATGATGAGCACCCCGTTGGTGTGCGGCCCCAGGCCCGGGTGCTGCCGCCACAGCTCCAGTCGGCGCGCGCCCAGGGCGTCGGGATCCCAGGGGGCGTCGTGCAGGAAGTGGTGCAGCCGCTGGCGGTCGGCCCCGGGGACCAGCGCGGCCAGCTCGGTCAGGGTCTTGTTGCGCTCACGGGGCAGCAGCAGGCCGATGAGGTAGTGCCGCAGGGCGGTGCGCTCGGCCAAGCGGCAGAACAGGTCATCGAAGTGGCCGCAGAACCGGTCGATCGCCTCCGCCGTCGGCGCGGTCGGCTTGCGCGAGGTGGCCATCGGGCACCTCCACCGGAATGGCCCAGCCGGACACCTCAAGCGTACGTCTGCCTCCCTCGACCTGACCAACCAGCGACTAGGCGATGCCTGAACCGGTAGCGCGGGTCAACAGGTGGCGGCCGACGACGGGCCGGTGATCGTGAGGCTTTGGCCGCGATCATCTTCGCGGCCACCTCGGGCTGCACGTGGCGGCAGCTGCCGCCGGTGTTCGGGCCGGCCTGGCTCACGGTCTACCGGCGCTTCGCGCAGTGGAGCCGGGACCGGCTCTGGGCCAGGGTGCACCGCGTCGTCCTAGCCGGTCGCGGCGCCCTTGGAGGGCATGGCCTTCAGCGTGCCGCACAGCGCGGGGGCGGTGGCGACCTGGGGGAGCTTGGGGTCCAGCTCGCTGGGGCCTAGCACGTTGGTGAACTTGCCGCTGCCGTCGTAGTCGATGCCGTGCACGACGATGACGGCCTTGCCGGCGCGGATGTTGCTGGCCACATCGTTGTTGACGGTGATGGTGCGCGAGTACTGGTAGGAGCTACCCACGGGGAAGCGGGTCACCGCCAGTGCGCTGGCCGGGGAAGTGTCGCCGCTGGTGGTCAGCGAGGGGCCGATCATGCCGTAGGACTTCATGCCGTCGGTGGTGCTGATCGCGATGTGCCCGTTGAGGTTGGTGGCCGCGGCCGCGGTGGGGCACGTGCCCATGCCGTCGACGTGGATGTGGGCCGCGTGCGGAACCCCGGCCAGGAGCCCCTTCACTGTCATCCTCACGGTGACCTTGTGACCGGACAGCGACACGGTTGCGGTGCCCGAGCCGGTCACGTTGTTCGTCGGGATCGGAGTCAAGCTGGCCCGGAAGCTGTGCGAGCCGGAGTCCGAGGCTGCGGCTGCCGTTGTCGGGACGCCCATCGACAGGCCCAGCACGCCGGCCGCTGCCAGGGAGGAAATTGCTTTGCGCATCTGAACCTCGATCCACCGCGTGATTTTTGATCGCGCAGTGTGATTGCTTTTCGGGGTGGGTTTTCGGTTTGGGGCAGGGCGGGGTTCCGGATGGCCGTTCCGGTGGCGGGTTCTCCGAGGTCTTCCAGGTCGTGGGTGGACGGCGGGGTCTGGCTGCTCAGGTCTGCATGCGCTGGCCGGTGGCGGTCCACAGGCCGATGAAGTCGTCGGCCCAGCGCCAGTGTTGGGGCAGGTGCAGCACGAGGCGTCGTCCTGGGCGGGCGATGCGGGCCGGGACGGTGATCAGGTGGCGGCGGATGGTGCCGGTCCGGGCCCGTGCGTGGAAGGTGGAGGTGAGGTGGCCGGCGGCGCGGGTGAGGTTGTAGGCGGCTGCCGCCAGGGTGAGCCAGGCCGCGTTCGCGGTGAACTTCCCCGAGGGCAGGTGGGCCAGGGCGGAGTCCTCCAGGTCGGCGAAGACCTGTTCCACCGCGGCGTGAGCGCGGTGCATGGGCTCGGCGTCGGTGAGGACGAAGACGCTGTCGGTGAAGATCGCGTGGTGGCGCCAGACGGCGAACAGTTCGCTCTGCCCGTCGGGGACCGTCTTGGGGTTCAGCCGTTTCACGCGGCGCACGATGAGCCGGGCGGTGACGCGGAAGGCCTTCTTCTTGCTGGTGAACGCGGTGAAGCCGATCTCGGCGATCTCTGCGTCGGAGATCCAGCGTTCCTCCTCGTCGTCCCAGATCGCGTCGGTGTACTTGATCGATCTCCAGGCGTCGGGATCGATCGTCTCGATGGCTACGCGGATCGTCTTGGTGACCGCGACGGCCAGGGAGAAGCGGGCGCCGGCCTTGCGGCAGGCGTCCACGACCTTGTGGGAGAAGTAGGCGGAGTCCGCGCGGACGATGATCTGTGCGGTGATGCCCATGGACCGCACCGCCGCGAGGGCCTCGCGCAGCAGCGAGGCGGCGCCCTTGCCGGAGCCCGCCGAGCCCTTGCGCAGCCTTGTTGCGACGATGACCGGCGCGCAGGTGGCGGTCTTGACGGTGACGATCTGGAAGTGGAGGCCGCGGACCTTGGTGTAGCCGAAGGAGGCGCCCTGCTTGGCCGGGCCGTAGACCTGCTTGACCTTGGAGTCGATGTCGACGAACACCACCTCGTCCCCCTTCGGGACGAAGCCCGTGTGGGCGGCCAGATTGCAGGTGAACGCGCGTACCGCCGCCTCCAGTTGACGCACGTGTCCCCAGGTGAAGGCACGCAGGAACGTGCCGAGCGTGGACGGTGCCCGCACCCCTGCGAAGAGTTTCGGCAGCCCGCCGTGCCGCAGCACATCCAGGTCGTCGATGGAGTCCGCGCCGGCCACCATGCCTCCCACGACGCTCATCGCCTTCGCGTCGGCGGCCGTCCCGGCGCCGTTCTTCGCGCCGGTCAGCTTGACCTTCTCGGCGACCAGGGCCGGCAGGCCGCACCGCTCGGCCAGCCGGATCACCGGGACCAGTCCGGCATGCGCGATGAGATTCGGCTCGTCGAACGCGGCGAACACCCGCGCCGGGCTGTGGAACAATTTCACTCGAGAGGTGCCTTGCTGATCGTGCCTGATGTGAGCGTAGAGAACTCTCATCATCGCAGGTCACAAGGCACCTCTTCGTTCCCGGCCCTCACGCCGACCGGTGATCACACGGTGGATCGAGGCTGAAAGCCTCGCTTTCCCAGGATCACCGGCTCGTACGTCACCGAACGCCGGATCAAGCCCGGAACGGGGGAGGTGCGGCAGGTGGGCCGCGCTTCAAGAGGTATCGACTCCGAGCTCTGCTGTCCTGCCGAAACCAGTGCCACAACACCCCCCGAGTCATCCCGTCTTTGATTCACTCGCCCCCGCCGAGAAGGGTTGGGCGTCCTACCGGAGCCGGATGGGTGAGGCGTTCCTTCAGCTCAGACACGCGTCAGGCACACTCTGGTCACTCTACGTAAATCTGCGACCAGGTATCGGCGCGCGACCACGCACATGTCGGACTAAGAGGTCGCGCAGATAGACGGCCGCTGGGGCGGCGTTGAAGGCGTGTACGCCAGCTAGGCTCAGAAGATCACCGGTTACAGACCGCTATGAGGGAGCCATGGCCGTCACCTACTTGATGCTCGCGCGGCTACCTGAAGGCGGCTTGGGCACCTTCGACGCTTATGAGAGCGCTGTCCTGCCCCTCCTTGCCGAGTATGGAGGGCGTCTTGAGCGCCGACTGCGCACTCTGGACGATCAGGTCGAGGCCCACCTCATAGCCTTTCCCACCAGCGAGGATCTCGCTGCCTACCGGGCGGATCCCCGGCGTTCTGCCGCTGCACCACTGCTGGAGTCGTCTGGGGCAGCGGTCGAACTGCTCGCGGTGCGCGACGTTTAGATGCGGCGCGGATGAGGGTGCTGTCATGGTCGGCGGTTTGGGCGTTCGTCCCAGCGGTGAGTCGCCCATGCCTGCCGGATCAGGCTGCGCACGGTGATAACCGCGTCGGCGAGGTCGAAGAAGGCGTCGACGACGGTGGCGCGCCGCTCGTAGCAGCGGGCGAGCCGGTGGAAGGCGTTCTGCCAGGCGTGGGTACGTTCCACGTGCCACCGCCGACTGGCCTGGATGGGTGCCTTCTCGCCTTTGTGCGCGATACGGCCGTGGAAGCCGCGATCGTCGAGCACAGCGCGGGTCTTGTCCGAGTCGTAGCCGGCGTCCAGATGGACGGTGATGTCGTCGGGCAGCGGTCCGAGGTCGTCCAGGCGGTCCAGGGTCGGGGCGAGCAGCGGGGAGTCGTGGCGGTTGGCGCCGGCCAGGACCCGGCCCAGCGGAATGCCGTATCCGTCCGTCATGCCCGAGCGTTTCAAGCCCTGTTTGCCGCGGTCGACCGGGGAACGCCCGGCCACCTCGCCGCCTCCGGGAGCCTTGGTGATAGAGCCGTCCACGGCGATCTGGTCGAGGACGAGTCCCACGATCCGGTCGTAGGACTCCAGCGCGATCTGCTTGAGCCGGGTGAAGACGCCCAGTTGTATCCACTCGTCGCGGCGGTTGCGGATCGTGGTGGCCGAGCAGGTTGTGTCGGCGATCGCCTGGTAGGAGCAGCCGAAGCGCAGGAGCTGCAGCATCTTGTCGAAGACGATCCGGTCGCTGATACGTCGGCGGTGGCAGCCAAGTGGATGGTCCGGGTGGTACTCCGGCCGCTCGGGCAGCAGGGCCGCGAATTGGTCCCAGAGCGGTTCGGCGAGCCATGATGGCAGCGCGGGCACAGGTCTCCTCAGTGATCACAGAGCGTCGCAACTCCATGATCACCAGAACCTGTGCCCGTCCTGTTGCCGGTGTCCCCAACCGCACCTATCCGCGCGACCTCTAAGCTTGAGGTTTAACGTCGCTGGTCACTCGACCTGCTGAGATCAGCGAGATCCGGGCATGTGCAGGGCGGCCGTTCGCCACGCTTCGAGATGTCGAGTAACGAAGTGCGAGAGAACGGCCGCTGCCCATGAGTCTGCCCGTCGATCCGCCCACGTGCGAGGCGTTGGGCCTGTTGTCCCGCTTTCGGGTCGAGTTCTACGAGTGCCTGTACAGCCGCGCGGATGCGCTCTTCGAGCTCACCGACGCGGTGCTGTGCGCGGACGGGCCGGTGAAAACCCTGGTCGAGCTCTCCTTGGCGGCCGAGCACCGGCGGGGACATGGCGCGCTGTACGCCGCCCTGGACCGTGGCTGGCTGGAGCCGACACGGTTGCGCCGCACGCTGGCGGGCCTGCCGCTGCCGAAAGCAGCCGACGGACGGATCGTGCTCGCGGTGGACGTGTCGCACTGGCTGCGGCCCGACGCTCCCACCAGCGGCGAGCGGCTGTTCTGCCATGTCTACGGACGCGGCGACCGCAGCTCGGACCAGCTGGTGCCCGGCTGGCCCTACTCCTTCGTCGCGGCCCTGGAGTCCGGCCGCACCTCCTGGGTCGCGTTGCTGGACGCGGTCCGCCTGGGCCCGGCCGATGACGCGACCACCGTCACTGCCGCCCAACTCCGCGATGTCGTCGAGCGGTTGACGAGCGCAGGCCACTGGAGACCGGGCGATCCGGACATCCTGATCGTGATGGACTCCGGCTACGACGTCGCCTACCTGACCCACGCTCTCGCCGACCTGCCCGTCGTGCTGGTCGGGCGCCTGCGCTCGGACCGCGTCATGCTCCGCGACCCCGGCCCCGCCCGGTCGGGTCCCCGAGGCGGGCGTCCCCGTCGGCATGGCGGCGTCCTCACGTTCAAGAAGCCCGACAGCTGGCACGAGCCCGACGTCACGACCGCCACGGACACCACCCGCTACGGCACGGCCACCGCGACGGCCTGGGACCGGATGCACCCCCGGCTCACCCACCGCGGACCCTGGCTGAACCACGCCAAGGAAGAACTCCCCGTCCTGCACGGCACGCTGATCCGCCTGAAAGTCGAGCACCTGCCCGGTGACCGCGACCCGAAACCGGTCTGGCTGTGGTGCTCGGCCACCGCCGCCGCACCGGCGGATGTGGACCGCTGGTGGCAGTCGTTCCTCCGCCGCTTCGACCTGGAGCACACCTTCCGGCTGATGAAACAGACCCTGGGCTGGACCGCCCCGAAGGTCAGGAATCCCGACACGGCCGACCTGTGGACCTGGCTGATCATCGCCGCACACACCCAGCTCCGCCTCGCCCGGCCCCTCGCCGAGGACCTCCGCCGGCCCTGGGAACGGCCCGCGGAACCCCGCCGTCTCACCCCCGCCCGGGTCCGCCGGGGGTTTCGCAACGTCCGCGCGACAGCAGCCCGCCCGGCAAGCGCGCCGAAACCGTCCCGACCAGGCCCTGGACGGCCTCCGGGCTCGAAGAACAAGCAACGGGCCAGGCGCCACGACGTCGGCAAGACCGTCAAACGCGCCGAATCGATCAAGGAACACCAAGCCCAGCGAGGTTAAACGTCAAGCTAAGGCGTTACTCCGTTCGGGGACTTTGGTGATACTCATGTGCGCCTGAGCCGGATCCACCGGCTTGATGTCTGTGGATACTTCTTCCGGAAACGAGGAAGCGCCTTGTGACCTGCGATGATGGGAGTTCTTCACGCTTCCAGCACGCACAATCGACAAGGCACTTCCGAGATGCAATCCTCCCATGCCGCAGCGAAGGTCTCCGCACACTTCGATGATCCGAATCTGGTCGCGTACGGCGGGCTGGAGCCGGTGGTGCGACTGGCCGAGCGGTGCGGCCCGCCCGCTCTGTCTGACGAGTTGGTGCGGCTGCCGCGCTCGAAGGACGGCCCTGGTGCCTTCCCGGCTGCGAAGCTGATGTCGCTGGTGGGCGGCATGGTTGCGGGTGCCGACAGCATCGATGACATGGACCGCTATGCAGCGTCTCCGTCCTCTTCCAACGCCTTTGTGATCTTCGCGTTGGCGGCTTCCTCATGACCGTCGATGCAGCCGTGATAGCGCCGGTGGATCACCTCGGGAGAGTTGCCGACCCGCCGGGCAACCTCAGCGATCGGCACCCCCGCGTTCAGCCACCGCGTGATGCAGGCGTGCCGCAGGTCGTACGGGCGCCCGGCCAACGGCGAGTCGACGCGTTCCGGCGGAAGCGCGTACTCCCGCGCCTCCTCCCACACCCGCCAGTAGGTGGAAGAGCCGACCACTCCCCCGCATTCGTTGCCGAACACGCGCCCTTCCTTGGCAGTCCCGAACTCCTTCAGGTGGGCCCGGAGGATGGCGACCAGGACGGGCGGGATGGGCACCGGGCGGTCGCTGGTCGCCTCCCGCGCCTTCAGGCCGCGGCGGTCGTGCCGTTCGCCTGAGTCCGTCCACTGCTTGCCGGAGACAGGGCGTGTCTCCCGCAGCGTGAGCGTGCCCCAGCCCGTCTCCGGCAGGTGGCAGTCAGACCGCCTCAGCCCGACCGCCTCGGCCGGCCGCAGCCCGGCGTAGTACAGCACCGCGTAGAACGCCGCCAGGCGCCGCCCGCGGCAGCGGTCCCACGAGCCGACGTACGAGACCGCCGTGAGCAATTGCCGCGCCTGTACGGCGTTCACGAGGACGCGGCGGTCCACCACCTCGTTGGAGCCGACGTGCTTCCGGCGGGCGCGCTGAAGAGGGTTCTCCGGGAGCTCCCCCACGACCACGGCGTGTTCGAGAGCGGTGTTCAGAGCGCGGCGCCGCCGCTTGTACGTGTCGCCCGCAGCCGGAGTTCCGTCCAGCTTGTAGCTGAGGCGGTACAGCACGTCCTCGAACACCTCGGGGTCGGCCAGATCACCCAGCGGCCGGTCAGTCGTCGTGACCCAGTCGTACGCGGCCTTGAGCCCGGCCGGCGGGTCCTCCCCCGCGTTCGCGGGCACGATCCCCCACCGGAAGGCCAGCCGAAGGGTCTCGTCGGCGGGAGCGCCATCAGCGTGTCCACCACTCAGGGGGACGCCCCGAGAGACGCTGCGTAACTGGGTGCGGGCCGAGCGGGCCCGCCGCGGTGCCGGCGACGCGGGAGTGAAGGGCAGCACGAGGGTGAGCGGGGCCACGAAGTCACGGGAGGAGCTGGAGGCGGAGATCGCGGCCCTGCGTGCGGAGCTGAAGGCGGTACGCAAGGAGAAGGCGACGCTCGCCGAGGAGAGGGACATCCTGCGGAAGGCGACGAAGTTTTTCGCCTCCGAGATGACCTGGTGAGTCGCTGCCAGTTCATTGAAGATCACCGTGCGACCCACCCGGTCCAGCGGCTGTGCCAGGTACTCGACGTCGCCCGCTCCAGCTACTACAAGTGGCGGGCGGGCCGGGCGGCCCGCGCTGAGCGTGAGCGGGCCGACGAGGCCCTGGCCGAGAAGATCCGGTCCGTCCATGCCGAGTCGGACGGCACCTACGGCGCCCCGCGCATCACGGCCGAGTTCCGTGACACGCACGGCATGAAGATCAACGAGAAGAAGGTCGCGCGCGTGATGCGCAAGTTCCGCATCGCCGGTTTCCGCCCGCGCAGGAAGGTCCGCACCACCGTCCCGGAGCCGTCCGCCACGCCCGTGCCGGACCTGTTCAAGCGGGACTTCACCGCCCCCGCGCCGAATCTGAAGTACATGGGCGATGTGACGTATCTCCCCGTCGGCGACGGTGAGTTCCTCTACCTCGCCACCGTCATCGACTGCTTCTCCCGCCGAGTGGTCGGCTGGTCCATCGCCGACCACATGCGCACCTCTCTGGTCGCCGACGCGCTCAGGATGGCCGCCCACATCCGTGGCAGCCTGAACGGCGCCATCTTTCACAGCGATCACGGGGCGCAGTACGCGTCACGTGAATTCGTGGGCCTGTGCGGCGAGTTGGGAGTGACACAGTCCATGGGCGCCGTCGGCACCAGCGCGGACAACGCCGCCTGCGAATCCTTCCACGCGTCCCTGAAACGGGAGACCCTCCAGGGCGCCCGCCGCTACAGCGGGGCCGACGCCTGCCGACGCACGGTCTTCCGCTGGCTGACGCGGTACAACACCTGGCGTCGCCATTCGGCGAACGGGCAGCTCAGTCCCATCGCCTACGAAACATCACGTATCATGACGCTTGCTGCATAACGACACGAACTGGTGTCCACCCTTCGGGGGGAAGTGCCACCTTCCCACGTACGCGTGGGCGAAGATCGCCCCACCCGCCGGTTGGAACAACGCCGACACCGACCGTCTGACGGCCTACCTCCGCAGGCACGGGTAGCACCCGGTCACGCCCCCGGGACAAGGAAGGCTGCCAGGTAGCCGAAGGCGTTGGTGGCCCAGTGCAAGCCGATGGGCGCCAGCAGGCTGGAGCTGCGGCGGCGCAGCTCGCACAAGAGGACTCCGGCGAGCGCGGTGAAGACCACTGCGGCGGCATCGGCGAGGACAGCACCCGCGGTGGAGTGGCCGAAGACCGAAGTGAGCGCCGGCTTCACCGTTGCCAGATGCGCCGAAGGCAGGATGTGCCACAGGCCGAACAACAGCGAGGAGACTGCCGTGGCCCAGATGGTGCCGTAGCCACGGCGGATCAGGCCGTACAGAACTCCACGGAAAGCGAACTCCTCCAGAAGCACGGTACCCAGCGGAACCTTGACGAACATGCGGAAGGCGACCTCGCCGCCGGTCAGACCCGCGGTGCGTTGGTCGGCGAACAGCCCCCGGGTCAGCGACAGGAACGCCGCGATCAAGAAGCAGACAGCCACGATGCCGATCAGGGCGAACGCCCAGAGCGCGCCCCGGCCCAGGGTTGCGCGGCTCAGACCCACATCGGTCCACGTCGCACCGGCCCACCACAGGATGCCGCACAGGACAAGGACCGTGAGCACGCAGGTGACGAACCACAGGGACGGCGCCCAGCGGTTGTTCGCCAGATTCGCGACGACCAGCACCGCAACCGCCACCGCGGCAGCCGTGGCCGACCCGACGGGACGTTGCAGGAAAGAGATCATTCGAGGCGGATCCGGGGATGGAGGAAACGGAGATGCCCGACGTCACACAGAAGTCGCCGCTTCACGACGGCGCGTGTGACCGCACGTGACACAGAGCCCGGACGATGAACACGTTGGCCCTTCAGTCGGAGTTCCTTGAGGGCGCTGTAGTTCCGGTCTCGCCGTGTGGTGGTGGTCGGCCGGCCGTGTTGCGGGCTCGGTGGCAGGCGCGGGCCTCTGCCTGGTGACGGCGGCGCCGGCCGGGCGACTGGCGGCGATGACGGGTTTTCAGCACCAGCACACCACCTCGGCGGCTGCACGGCTGGACGTGCGAGGCGTGCTTTCGCTCCCGTACATCAGTACCGCTGGGCTTTGGCAAGGCGAGGTGTCAGTTTTTCCTCTGGCGGTTTTCTACTGAAAGCGATGGGTTGTTCCTTTTGGCCGGGGCCGAGGTTCTCCGCTCCTACAAACCTGGTCTCGACGACCTTTCCGGCGGAGTCTTCGAAGTCGATCTGCACGGCGTATGACGCCTTGTGATTCGTCTTGTTCGTGATGGTGACCAGGGCGGCGAGCAGCCCGCTGGTCTGGCTCCGGGGCAAGCCCATCATGCTGACTTCAGACAGAGCGTTGCCGCGGCCCTTGACGTTCTTGAGCTCCCTCTCGGCGGCGGCGCCGGCCCGGGCGGCCCTGGCCTCAACGGATGCTTCGAACTCCGAGGCGCGGGCGGACGCGGAGGATGCCGCTGCCGAGGCAGACGCGCGGGCGGAGGCGATCGCGGAAGCTGCCGAGGAAGCCAGCGCCGACGGCGGCGTTCCGGAAAAGGATGCGGTATTGGGGCTGCTGGGTGTTGGTCGAGGCGAGGGACCGGTGTGCTGACCGCTGCCGCCGCACCCGACCAGGGTGAGCGCTCCGAGGGCACAGCCGAGTGCGGACACGGCGGCTCGGTGACCGATCTTGTTGGAGTGACCAGGGCAGCTTGGGGGCATTTTGTCGTCCTTTACGCCTTTACGTGGCCAATCGAACCCATCTTCCGCGCTGAGCTCGCGGCCGGCGAGTCGACTGTGGCCGTTCGGATCGGCGTGGATGAACGAAGCCGGAGTATCGGTCCTTTTCGCCGCGGGGTCTCTGTGGCCGGAGGGCAACATGCTCTTCGCCCTCCTTTCGATCCGGCAGATCCGCCGTCAGAGCGTTGAAACTCCAGGGTGAGGACGGCTTTGGTCATGTGACGACGGCCGGCAGGTGCCCACCCGCAGGTGGCCACTTTTCCCAGTGGCCCCCGCCCGGCCCCGGCCGCAGGCAGAGCCGAGGCCGGAACTTCCTGATCCACCAAGGGTGCGAGCGCGCCGGCCCGCTTCTGCGGGCAGGAGGAACCTGCAAGCCCGATACATGCACGCCTGCGAGGTACATATGTCCTCGACTGGGCGCCGTACCCTGAACTGGACGGAGCAGGGGGCGAGTTCCGCTGTGCTGCCGTGTCCGTCAGCCCGGTCCCGGACGAGCCCGACGGCGTGCCCGCGCATGTCCGGGGCGGTGAGCACGACGGGGTGCCGGGCGGTGGCGTTACGCCACGCGGCCCCGTCCTGGATCACTTTCGAAGCACAGTGAGTAGTCGCGGAGGACTGTTCGAAGTCCGTCCCGTTCGACACAGCGATGACGTGATCGGGGCGGCAGCGCGGTCGGCCCAGGCCGAGGCGGGGCACGCGGATACGTTCCAGAAGAGGGTGGGCGCGGCACGCTGTCGTGGCGTTGACCCGGCGTTACGAGGATCGCGAGGGGTCGGCCTTTGCCGTCGCAGGCGAGGTGGACTCCAGTGGTCAAGCCTCCTCGGGATCGGCCGAGGGCGTGATCGTCCGGTTCGTCCGCCTGCTGCCGCCCTCTTTTCCGGCCGGTGGTGGCGGCGTGCTGGTGGGCGCGGACGATCATGGAGTCGATCCGCACCAGCCATCTGACGGTCACTGCCGCCACCTGGTTGGACGAGCGCACAACTCGGTGCCGGCCGGAGGGGCAGCGCCGATCAGGGCTGCGATCGCGCCTGGTGACCCGGTCGTGCGCGATGCCGTGCGGGCGCCGGGCCCGACCACTGTTGCGGGTGCTGGAGGTGTACGGCGCGGCTAGTGTCGAGGAGCACGCTGAGCGGCTGAGGAGGCGTTCCACGCCTGACAGCGTGGTCATGGGCGCCGGTCCCGACAGGAAGAGGGAGCGTGGTCGGTGTGGCCCGGAATCGCCGGTTGATCCTGAGCTCGCCGTCCAGAGTCTGGGGCCTGCTGTCCGACGGCCATCGCTACGGGGAATGGGTCTCAGGAACGCAGCAGGTCGTCGCCGCGGACCCGCACTGGCCAGAAGTGGGCGCCCGCCTGCAAGTCCGAGTCGGCGTCGGCTCTCTGGTCCTCGACGACACCTGTGTCGTACGCATCTGCGAGCCGCAACGCCGTCTGGAGCTGGAAGCGAAGGCGGATCCCTTCGGTGCGGCCCGCATCGCCATGAACCTGATCCCCTGGGGCGAGAACACCCTTTTCGTTCTCGACTGGCATGCCCTGCGGGGTCCCGGCATCCGAATGCACGAGCTCCCTGTGGACTACATCGTCTCGATCCGCAACGGCATGATGCTGACCAAGCTGGCCCGGATCGCGGTGCGCGAGCAGCGCGGCAGCGTCGGTGGCGCTCTGCAGAGCACCCGGAGCGGATGAGAAGCTGTACACCGCATCGGGACGGACCTTCGGTCGGAGCCGTTCGCCACACGCCCGACAAGTCCTCTCCCCGGCCCGACCGGTGTCCTCGGACACGCGGCCGGCGGTTCGTCCGGTACGCGGCGGGCGGCTGAACCAGGCCGTGCGGTACGGCCGATGAAGACGGCCCCGTGCAAGCCGCACGTCCGGCCGGCAGCCCGCACACACCCCACCGGCGATGCTCGCCGGCTTCCGCACCGTCGCCGGAGCTGATCGGTCACCGCCGCGCCCCACTGACAAACCGAGGCCGGCCGAACGGCATCGTGACCCGTGCTCCTCCGATTGGATCAGCCTGGAAGGCCGATCGCCGACGGCCATGGTTTCGTGCTCTTGGAAAGCGTTCGCCCGCCTCCGGAAGGGAAGCGGGTCGGCGCAAGGCGCACGGCGAATCGAGGAGAGATGACCACCTACAAGGTCGGCTACATCGTGGGAAGCCTGGCGACTCACTCGATCAACCGCACGCTCTCCAAGGCCCTGATCCGGCTGTCCCCGCCGGATCTGGAGTTCGATGAGATTCCGATCAGGGACCTTCCGCTCTACAGCTACGACTACGACAGCGACTTTCCCGCCGAGGGCAGGGCACTCAAGGCTGCCATCACTTCCGCCGACGCCATTCTGTTCGTGACCCCGGAATACAATCGATCGATCCCCGGCGCCCTGAAGAACGCCATCGACTGGGCCAGCCGTCCC
Source organism: Streptomyces sp. JNUCC 63 (assembly GCF_054366325.1). NCBI lineage: Bacteria > Bacillati > Actinomycetota > Actinomycetes > Kitasatosporales > Streptomycetaceae > Streptomyces > Streptomyces sp. JNUCC 63. Next base: position 2,575,409 of record NZ_CM135963.1, read on the forward strand.
TGGGGCGACAATTCATTCACCCACAAACCGTCCGCGGTGATCGGGGCCTCTCCCGGCGCCATCGGGACAGCCGTCGCCCAGCAGAGCCTGCGCAGCGTCCTCGGCTACTGCAATTCTCCACAGATGAACGCGCCCGAGGCGTACATCAGATTCATCCCGGAGATGTTCACGGACGATGGTCAGGTCACCAACAGCGATACGGAAGAATTCCTTCGGCGCTTCATGGAGGAATTTCGCGATCACATCGTACGCGTGCTCGCCGTGCTGCCTCCCAGAACATCGTGACGCCCTCCGTGTCTTCCGTGTCTTCCGTGTCTTCCGTGTCTTCCGTGTCTTCCGTGTCTTCCGTGGAACCGCCTGATTCGGCGACCGCCTCGGGCCGCAACGGGGTGAACAGCGTCCGTGTTCCGGTGTGAGATCGGAGAACGCGGCCCCGTCACCGCCCGGGACCGGGTCGCAGGCCGACTGCCGTAGGGGCGGGTGAGGATCTCCATCGCGTGGCCCACCGGATCCTGGAAGTACAGCCCGCGTCCGCCGTCACGGTGGTTGATCCGGCCGGGCTGCTCCAGGTGCGGGTCGGCGTAGTACACCACGTGGGCCTGCTGGATCCGCTCGAACGCCGCGTCGAACTCCTCGTCGGACAGCAGGAAGGCGTAGTGCTGGGCGGCGATCGGCTCGTCGGGGTCGGCCATGAGGTCGAGGGTGACGCCGTTGCCGGTGGCGACGGGCACGAACGGGCCCCAGGGGTGCCGGCCTCCAGGCCGAGGACGCCCGCAAGCAACTCGGCGGACTCCTGCTTGTTCCGGGCGTGGACGATGGTGTGGTTCAGCTCCGCGGTCATGGTGTGCCTCCCTGCGGCACCTCAACGGCGCCTCCGTGCCCCACCAGGCCGATGTCCGGCACGCGGTGCCGTGATTCCGACCCTGGCCGGGCCGGGCCGGTCCGCGGGCGGTGGCCGAGCCCACGTGGACGCGCGCACGATGCGGCTGCGGCAGGTACTGGCCGACTGCATGATCGGGCCAGGCATCGGCCATCAGTACGGTTGCCGTCCCTTTGGTCCTCACCAGTGGGCGGCCGCCGGAGGCTAGAGGAGGCCGAGGTCGCCGAGTTCCTTGTGCAGGTCCGCGCGCGGGTTGTCGGCGCGTACCTGTCGTGCCTCTGTGCTGTCATCGGAGCGGGCGGTTCCGGCAGCTCGCGATCGCCGGTCCCGGAAGAGCCAGGCCCCGACCAGACCGCCGATCAGCCCTCCGAGGTGTCCGAGCCAGCTCACCCCCGGCGTCCCGGGCACGGCGACGGTGAGCATGTAGGCGAAGGAGGCCGCCATGACGATACCGATCAGCGTGTCGATCAGGTGCCGGTCGAAGAGCCCGCGGACCACGACGTAGCCGAAGTAGCCGAAGATCAGACCGCTGGCGCCCACCGTCTCCACGCCGCCCCGTTCGAGGAACCACACCGTGAGCCCACTGGTCACCGCGACGAGCAGACTCAACCCCAGGAAGCGGACCACGCCTCGGTAGGCGGCAAGGAACCCGAAGACGAACAACGGGCCGGAGTTGCTTTCGATGTGCGCCCAACTCCAGTGCAGGAAAGGCGCGGTGAGGATTCCGGGCAGTGTGCCGAAGTCGCCGGACATCACCCCGTAGTCCCGCGAAAGGGCGTAACTGCCTGCGTAGTTGGCCAGCTGCACCAGCCAGACCACCACGAGGAACCCGAACATCACGAAGAACGCCTTCCGCGCCTCCGCGATCATCTGCTCCGGACCGGCCGGCCTCGCGCCGGCCTGATTCTGATGTGACCTGCCCATGGCGCCGCTCCCCTCCCCTGCGGATCCGTACCCGCGCCACCGCGAACTCTATGCACCCACCCCGACCAGTGACATCCGCGGTAGCACCCGAGCCGGGCCGGCCGATGCCGTCACGTCTGTGCGGCCTCCTGTCTCCGTCCGGGCCGGTCGTGGCCGGAGAGGAGCGTCACCTGGGGTACGCCGGTGCGGGGGTGCTCGGTGACGTACGCCTCCACGCGGTAGACCTCGGCCAGCAGGGCAGGGGTGAGGACGTCCCGCGGGGGGCCGAGGGCGATCACGCGGCCGGCCTCCAGGACGCAGAGCCGGTCGCAGAACGACGCGGCGAGGTTGAGGTCGTGCAGGGCGACGACGGCGGTGATGCCGAGGCGGCGGACGAGGCGGAGCGTGTCGAGCTGATGGCGCAGGTCCAGGTGGTTGGTCGGTTCGTCCAGCACCATCGTCCCCGCCCGCTGGGCGAGCGCGCGGGCGATCAGGACGCGCTGTTTCTCCCCGCCCGACAGCCGGTCGAAGGGCACGTCGGCGAGGCCGGCGACGCCGAGTTCCGTCAGCGCGACCGTGACGATGGCGCGGTCGTCGGCGTCGTCGCCCGCGAAGGGACGCTTGTGCGGGGTGCGGCCCATGGCCACCACCTCGTACACGGTGAGCTCGAAGTCCCCGGCGTGCTCCTGCAGGACGGCCGCCAGGTGCCGGGCCAGGCGCTTGCCGGGCATCCGCCAGACGTCCGCGCCGTCCAGCAGCACCCGCCCGGACGTGGGGCGCAGCGCACGGTAGGCGGTGCGCAGGAGGGTGGACTTGCCGGCGCCGTTCGGGCCGACGAGCCCGACCACTTCTCCGGGGGACACCGTCAAGGAGACCTGGTGCACCAGGTGTCTGCCGTCGACGGTCACCGAGACGTCGTCGATCTCCAGTGTCCCGGGTTCCGTTGCCCCGGGTTCCGTTTCAGGACGGCCGGTCGTCATCATGTCCTCCTTCGCATCAGCCAGAGGAAGAACGGCCCGCCGGTCAGGGCGGTGAGGATGCCGACGGGGATCTCCTCGGGGCTCATCAGCGTGCGCGCGGCCAGGTCGGCGGCGATCAGGAAGGCCGCGCCCAGCAGCGCGGCGGCCGGGAGCGCGCGGCGGTGGTCGGCGCCCACCAGCAGTCGTACGACGTGTGGAAGGATCAGGCCGACGAAGCCGATCTGGCCGCTGACCGCGACGATCGTGCCGATCATGAGCGCGACCAGGACGAACAGCGCGGCCCGGAAGCGGTGGACGTCCAGGCCCAGGGCGGCCGCGGCCTCCTCCCCGGCCAGCAGCAGGTTCAGCGGACGGCACACGCCGAGCAGGGCCGCCGTGCCGAGCAGGACCGCGCCGGCGGGGATCCACACCATCGTCCACGTGGTGCCGGCCAGCCCGCCGAGCATCCAGCGCAGCGCCGACTGCGTCTTGTGGGGGTCGTTGGAGGTGACCACCAGGAAGCCGGCCACCGCCGACAGCACCTCGGCCATGGCCACGCCCGCCAGTACCAGCCGCAACGTGGTCATCCGCCCGCCGGAGCGGGCCAGGAAGTACACCGCGACCAGGGCGGCCAGCGCGCCGCAGAACGCCGCCAGCGGCAGTGAGAAGGCACCGAACAGCGTCACGTGGAAGACCAGGACCAGCACCGCGCCGACGCTGGCCCCGGACGACACCCCCAGCAGCATCGGATCGGCGAGCGGGTTGCGCACCAGCGCCTGCAGGGCCATCCCGGCCACCGACAGTCCCGCGCCCACCACCGCGCACAGCACCACCCTCGGCAGCCGCACGTCGGTCACGATCGTCTCGCGCACCGGGGGCCACGTCGGTTCGGTCAGGCCGGGGTGGACCTGGTGGAGCAGGATGTCCCACACCTCCCTCGCCGGGATGCCGACCGAACCGGCCGCGATCCCGAACGTCGCCGCCACCGCCACCAGGGCGCCGAGCCCCGCCAGCACCAGGGCGTAGGGGAGCCTGCGGCGGCGGTCGGCGGCTCTCGGAGCCCCGGCCGGCGAGCCGCCGGCCGTCCCGGCCGGGTCGGCCGTCTCCGTCGTGTCGGTCACCGGAAACGGTCCGGGTGGAGCTGGCGGGCCAGTGACTCCACGGCCGCCGGCACCCGCACGCCCAGCACGGTGGACGACAGCGGCAGCACCGCGAACCGCTTGTTCCTGATCGCGGGCACGTCCTTCAGCGCCGGGTTGGCGAGCAGGAACTTCTTCTTCTCCTCGACGGTCTGGTCGCCGTAGTCGTAGATGACGACGGCCTCGGGTGCCCGCTCGGCCACCTGTTCGAACGACACGTCACCGAACGCCTTGTCGACGTCGGCGAAGAGGTTCGTCCCGCCGGCCCGCTCGATCATGTCGTTGCCCATGCCCGCGCCCCCGGCGGTGAGGGCGGTCCTGTCACCGCTGTCGTAGACGAAGAGCTTCACCGGCTTGACGCCGTCGAGCTTCTTCCCGACCTCGTCCAGCGTGGCGTGCAGCCGCTTCAACTGCCGTTCGGCCCGCTCGGGAACGCCGAAGACCTTGGCGACCTCGCGGACCTCCTGGTCCATCACCGCCATCGTCACCGGCCCCGAGGGGCACTCCTCGATGTTGAGGCGGGTGTTGATCCCGGCCTTGGTGAGGGCGTCGCGGGAGCGGCCCTCCTTCTCGTCGAAGGCGGAGGTCCAGCCCCCGTAGACGAAGTCGGGTTCGGCCGTCAGCAGCGTCTCGTAGGACGGGTACTCCTTCGCCAGCGACTCGATCGTCCTGTAGGCGGCCTGGTACTCGGGAAGGATCCCGTTGTCGGGATAGGCCGTGCCGACCATCGACTTCTCCAGCCCGAGCGCCAGCATCACCTCGGTCACGTGCTGGTTCAGCGACACCGCGCGCTGCGGCGGGCGCTGATACGTCGCGGTCACCCCGCAGTTGGACAGGGTAACCGGGAAGCCTTTCGCCGCGGCGGCACCCGCGGTCCCGTCGGCGTTCTGGCGGGCGCTTCCGCCACAGCCGGCGATCAGCAGGGCCGAGGCCGTGGCCAGCAGCAAGGACAGTGGGCGTCTGCCCGTCGTCATGGGATGGTTCCTCTCACCAGCATGTCCGGGGTGGTCACCGGGTGGCGTGGACGGTCGTCGGGAAGGCGTGCCGCGGCCGGGGGTTGAGGGTCGTACGAACCGTCACCGGCCTCCGACCGCAGCGGCGGGAAGGGGAGTGCCCGGAGCGTCACAGGTCGCCGCGGGACGACGGCCCGGACGAAGTGCGCCGTCGCGGCGGGGTGAAGACGTAGAGGTCGAGGATCTCGGGCCGCCGGGCGACACCGGGACCGCCCGCCCGGACCCAGGTGGCGATGTCCTCGGTCGCGGCTGGGTCGTTGACCAGGCCGAGCCACACCGGCCGGGCACCGGCGGCCCGCCCTGCGGCGGACGGCTGGACGACGACCACATTGGCCTGGTCGCACACGTCCAGGCACGCCGAGACGCGTACGGGCGCTTCCTCACCGAGACGCGCGGTCTGTGCCGCGTGATCGGTGGCGGTCACCTTGGGACTGCCGCAGCAGCAGTCCCGGCACACGACGACCCGGCAGGGCGCCGCGTCGACCGGCCCTCCGCCCAGCCCTTCGGCCGGCCTCCCGGACATGCCGCACCACTCTCCTCTCCGGGGAAATCCGCCCCGGTTGTCGTCGAGGAGGCGACCGCGTGAGTCTCCTGGCTCTCGGGTCGAAGCTCGTCCCGGCCTTCCCACCCGCCTCGGGGCAGTGGCCAGTTCGGGATTCGCTCGCCGATCACAGTGGCGGGACCGCGCCGGTTTCACACCGGCTTCCTCATTCCGCCGTCGCCTTGTCGCCCGACATCATCGCATCCGGGGCATGGCGCCGTCACCAGTGCGCCCACCAGGGCGGGCCCGGCGTCCACGGCGGACGCGACGGACGCGCCGTCGTCCGCCACCAGAACCGACCCATCCTGCCCGCGCCACCGACGGTTCACCAGTCACCGGAGCCGGTCAGGGGATTCCTCTCCAAGAGCTGCCGGTCCGATTGCGGCCGGGAAGTCGCCACCATAGCTTCAATCCGTCGGACTTCTTCCGATAAGCCAACATAACTTCTTATGTCGGCTTTCCCATGTCGTCGAACGGAGCATCCATGTCGGTGATGACCGGTACCCCGCCCATGCAGCAGTTCGGCCAGCAGGGCGGCGCCCCGCAGGGTCAGATCCAGCAGATCATCCAGCAGACCATCCAGCAGGCGTGTCAGCAGGCGAGCCAGCAGGTCGCGCAGCGCATGCAGCAGACGCTTCAGCAGATCCAGCAGGTCCAGCAGCAGCTCCAGCAGCAGGGCATCTCCCACCAGGCGCACCCGTACCTGGCCATCGCGATGCACACCGCGCTGCGCCAGGGCGTACGGCAGGCGGTGGAGCAGTCCGTGCAGCAGGCGCTGCCGACGGTGATCGTGACGCTGCTCCAGCAGAGCCAGCAGGGCCAGCAGGGCCAGCAGGGCCAGCAGGGCCAGCAGGGCCAGCAGGGCCAGCAGCAGTGGGGTGGCGGGTACGGCCCCCAGTCGTTCGGCCAGCCGTTCCCGCAGTACCAGCAGCCTGGCCTCGGCTTCGGCCAGATGGGTCAGCCCTTCGGTATCGGCTGACCTCTGGCGGCGCTTGATGCGGTGTGCCCAGGAGTGCTTCCCGGGCACACCGCATCACCGTGGAAGCGCGAGCCGCCCGTAGTCGGATCGGGAGCACAAGTACGACATAGGCGTGGTGAAGGTGGACGCAATGGTCAAGGAAAGGCCCAGAAACAACCGCGAGAGCGGGTCCGAGGGCGCGGGGGCCGGCAGGCCGGAACCCGAGAGCAAGGAAGCAGGGCCACGCGGGAAGGGCGCGCCGTCACCGATCACGGTGCAGCCGCGACGGGGGCGGTACATGGTGGCACCGCTGCCCCAGCAACTGCTCCCGCCGGGAGTGCCCGGACTGAGCATGGACGCGGTGTGCGACCGGCTGGACCGGATGTCCGACGTCAGGGTGGTCCGCAGGCTTCAGCCGTCGGCGAAGACCCGGTCGGCCGGCGTGCGGCCCGCCTGCCCGGAACTGGCGGTCGTCGAGGCGGCCGAGGACCAGGTAGCGGCGATGCGATCGCTGCACGTGCACATCGAGCCGGACCTGCCGTTGTCCGGCGCCGGACCCGTCCCCATGCCGGCGGCGGGGATGCTGCCGCTGCGCGATCCCGGGCTGGTCGTGCCGCTGGAGGAGCCCGTGGAGATCTCGCTCCGCGTCTGCGGCCCGGACGGCGAACCGCTGGCGGGCGCGGGAGTGTTCCTGATCGGCGCGACCTGGCCGAGCCAGGGCCTCACCGGGGCCGACGGCACGGTCACCGTCACACTGGCGACGGAGACCGCGCAGTCGATCCGGTCCCTGTACTTGCGGCCCGCGGCCGGTTACATGGACCGCTGGATCCACCGGCCCGGCCTGTCGGCGACGCAGGAGAACCTGGTCACCCTGACCCCGCTGGCCAAGGTGTACCCGGAACTGGAGGAGCGGCAGCGGTACGGCTGGGGCCAGCAGGCCATGCGGGTGGACCGGCTGCCCCCCACGTTCCGCGCCTTCGGCATCAAGGTCGCGGTCATCGGCTCGGGTGTCAGCGCCGAGCACCCCGATCTGAGGCACCAGGTGCGCTCCGGGGTGGATCTCGTCCACGGTACGGACGAGGGCTGGGCCCACGACGTGATGGGCAGCGGCACCCAAGCGGCGGGCATCATCGCCGGTGGGGACACCGGCAAGGGCGCCATCGGCATCGCCGTCGACGCGGAGATCGAGGTCTGCCAGGTGATGCCCGGCGGACATTTCAGCGACCTGATCGCCGCCCTGGACCACTGCGTCGAGCGCGAGATCGACATCGCCCACATCGCGGTGGCGACCCCGTACCCGTCGGCGCTGGTCTCCCGCAAACTCGTCGACGCCAACGCGGCGGGCATCGCGTGCGTCGCCCCGGCGGGCGACACCGGTGGGCCGGTCGCCTTCCCCGCTTCGCTGCCCACCGTGTTCGCCGTGGGCGCGCTGGGCGTCTTCGGCTCGTATCCGCAGGACACCTCACACGCCACCCATTCGGGGCAGCAGTTGACGCCCGAAGGGCTGTTCGCCGCGCCGTTCAGCTGCTACGGCTCCGGAGTCGACGCCGCCGCCCCCGGCGTGGCGGTCCTGTCGTGCGCACCAAAGGACGGATACACGGTGCTCGACGGCACCGGCGGGGCCTCGGCCCACGTCGTCGGCCTCGCCGCCCTCGTTCTCGCCCACCACGATGACTTCCACAGCCAGTTGCTGCCCCGCGGACCAGGCCGGGTGCAGCACCTGTTCGAGATCATCGCCGCCAGCTGCCGCCAGCTGGCCGCACCGGGCACGGCGGAGGCGGCCCGAGTCGGGCACGGCCTGCCCGACGCCCTCGTCGCCCTCGGCCTGGCCCCCGGAATGCAGCTCGCTCCGGGTCCGTCCCCCTACGTCCCGTCCATGACTGGTTAGGCCCGTCCCCCGCAGACCTACGGATCGGCACCCGCTTCGAGAGAGCGGGTGCCGACCGGCTTGCCGGACGTCCCGAGTCGCCCGGCGCGTGCGGCAGCGCCTCGCAGCCGACAGCCGCCCGCGGATACGGGCGGCGCCCGGTGTCCCGCCGGCCCGCGGCGGACGTGCGCATGCCGCCGGGCGGGAGCCGTGGTCAACGGTCCCGCCCGGTGGCACCGGCTGGTCAGCGCAGCGGGTCGAACGGCGCCAGCTGGGAGGGCCGTTCGCCGGTGACGATCGTTTCGGCGAGCAGCCGTCCGGTGGCCGGGCCGAGGGTGATGCCCCACATGCCGTGTCCGCCCGCGGCGAAGACCCGGGGGGAACGCGTGGCCCCGATCAGGGGCAGTCCGTCGGTCGTGCACGGGCGGGAGCCGACCCACTCGTCCCGGCGGGCGTCCAGGTCGGCGCCGCGCAGCAGCGGGCGTGCGGCCTCGGCGACGGCGTTGATCCGGCGGGCGTCCAGGGGCGCCTCCGGCCTGCGGAACTCCATCATTCCGGCGACGCGCAGACGGTCACCGAGAGGTGTGCAGGCGACGCGCTGAGCGGGGAAGTAGACCGGACCGGACGGCACGTGCTCCACGGGGACGCTGAAGCTGTATCCGCGGCCGGCCTGCACGAGGGAGCGCACGCCGAACTTCCTGGCGTGGCGGCCGAGCCAGGCTCCGGTGGCCAGCACCACCGCGTCGAAGCGCTCGCTCTCACCGCCACCGGTGAGGACGGTGACACCGGCCGCCGCGTCCCGCACGTCGGTGACCTCCGTGCCCTCCCGGATCGCCCCGCCCCGGACACGGACCGCGTCGGCCAGGGCGTGCACGAAGTGTCCCGGGTCGATGTAGCGCTGGCCGTGCAGCCGGATCGCCGCGCCGATCTCGTCCGACAGGGACGGCTCGATCCCCCTGGCCTCGTCGCCGCCGAGGACGTCGAACTCCATGGTCTGGCCCGCGGCGTGGATCTGCTCGAGCTCCTCCAGCAGAACCCGGCGCTCCGCGTCCGTGCGGTAGGCCGCGAGGAAGGACTTGGCCTCGAGTGTCCGCGCCTCGACGCCGCCTTCGGCCAGCATGTCGAAGCTCGACAGAGCCAGGCTGTTGACGGGTACGAGCGCACGCATCGCCCGCAGCCACTTGGACGCGGTGCTGTTACGGGCGAAGCCCGCGAGGAACCTGAGCAGTTTCGGGTTCGCGCTCGGCGGGACGTAGACCGGGGAGGACGGGCTGAGCACCGCCCGCACCCCGTAGGTGAGGACCGCCGGCTCGGGCAGCGGTGTCGCGAGGCCGGGGGTCAGCCATCCGGCGTTGCCCCAGGACGATCCCGCGGCCACCCCCTCGCGGTCGTACACGGTGACGCCGACGCCCCGCTCCTGCAGGAACCAGGCTGTGGACAGTCCGACCATGCCCGCGCCTACGACGGCGACACGGCTGGGACCGGGGTGTGCGGGCGAGGACGGGCGGGCCATACGGGACCTCTTCTTCAGGATCCAGGGTGGTGATGCCTCCGATGGTGGTGCCGGCCGGCCTTGCTGTCTTTGTGCCGGGCGGCCAATGGAGAGGGTGCTGATGATGCGCGGAGGACTGTCCCCGGGGACACAATAGGGCTCATGAGCATGAGCAGTTCCCCGTGCCGCACCGCAGGACGCCGGCCGTGATCACCGTCACCGACCTCGTGGATTCCCTGGGGGCCGGGTTTCTCCGTACGGTCGTTCCGGCCGGCAACGCCGAGGTGCACGACGTCGCCCTGGCCGAACCCGGTGACACCGCGGGCCAGCCGGGGGAACTCGTCCTCGGAGTGGGCGTGACGGACCGGGCCGGGGCCCTCGCACTGCTGGAACGGGCCGCCGGGGCGGCGGCCGCGGGCCTGGTGCTCAAGGGATCCGCCGCGAACGACCCGCAGGTGGCCCGCGCCGTCCGGAGGCTGGCGGGCCCCGCACTGGTCGAACTGCGGCCGCACACCTCGTGGGCGCACGTCGTCTGGCTGCTGCGCGGCGTCATCGACCGGGCCTCCGCGCCCGGCACCGGCGCTCTCGGCGCCCCCGGTCCGCACAGCGACCTGTTCGCACTGGCCGACAAGGCGGCCGAGATCATCGACGCACCCGTGACGGTCGAGGACGCGCAGTCCCGCGTGCTCGCCTACTCCGCACGGCAGGACACCACCGACCCGGCACGGGTCTCCACCATCGTGGGGCGGCGCGTCCCCCCGGAGACCCTGACGCATTTCCGGGCCGGCGGCGTCTTCCGCCGGCTCGCTCGCTCCAACGACCCCATCTGGACCCCCGCCGGTCCTGACGGCACACTGCCCCGGCTGATCATCCCCGTACGGGCCGGCGGCGAGTGGCTCGGCTCGATCTGGGCCGTGGTCAAGTCGCCGGTCCCCCCGGAACGCGTCCGCGAGCTCGGCGATGTGGCCTCCGTCCTGGCCCTGCATCTGCTGCGGCTGCGCGCCGAGGCAGACATCGCACGGCGGGTGTCGGCCGGACAGTTGCGGGCGGCGCTGCGCGAAGGCGCTGTGCCGGGCCGGGGACCGGCAGCGGCCACCGCACTGCCGGTCGGCCCCTGGCGGGTGGTGGCCTTCGGGTCGTCGCCCGGTGGGACCGAAGACGTACGCAGACAACTGGACCTGTGGGAATCGGTCGCACGCCGGTTCGGCTGGCACCAGCCCCTGCTCGCCGACCTCGACGGGCTGCTGTTCGCCCTGGTCACCGAACGGTCACCGGGCAGACGGCGGACCACGCCCGGTACTCCGGCCGACGCCGGCGCGGGCACCCTCGACTGGCTCCGGCAGGTGCTCGCCGAAGTGCGCGCGCACGACCCCGGCCTGTACGCCGCGGCGGGCTGCCCCGCCCACTCCCCCGACCAGCTGCCACGCTCCATGGCGGAAGCCGTCGAACTCCACCGGCTGATCGCCGCCGGCCGGCTCCCCCTCGGCCACACGACGGGGACCGTGCTGATGGAGGACGCCTGGGACGCCGTCGTCATCGAGCGCGCCGCGGCCGCCGTCGGGACCGGCACCCGCCTGCTCGGCGGACCGCTCTCCGCGCTGCGCGCCCACGACGAGGAACACGGCACGCCGTATCTCGCGACCCTCGCGGCCTGGCTGGACCACTTCGGCGACCCCCAGAGCGCCGCGCGCCTCCTCCAGGTCCACCCCAACACGCTGCGCTACCGGCTGCGCAAGCTCGAAGAAGCAGTCCCGGTCGACTTCTCCTCACCCCGCTTGCGGCTGGCTCTGCGGCTGCAGCTTGCGGCCATGGGCGAGGCGCCGCCACCCGGCGAGCCGGGTCCGGCACCAGATTCCACAGCCGTCCCCGCCGCACGCCGACGAGGTGGTCCCCCGAACTACTCGTAGTGATGGCGAGCCCGGAGAATGATCACTTCGTTCTCCCCGGGCAGGTGCACCAGACGGTGTTCATCGGTGACACGGCGAGACCAGGCGCCCGCGGACCCGGCGCCGGCGTTCATGAACATTCGGGTCGCGGGCATCGCGGAGTTCCGCACCAGGGCGAAAGGGAAGGGCGTCCGTTTCCCGACCGAACCGTTCGACCGCGAGGCGAGGTGCGGTACCGCATCCAGGACTCGGGCGGCCGCCCCATCGAGATCGGCCGGGTGACCGGCATGCTGCGGGGCGTCCACGCCGACCCACCGGCGGGGCACAGCCCCCACTGGCCGGGACTTCCTACCGAAGTGCCGGCGCGGGCCATGCACCGACACGGTCCTCCAGCGCTGCGCGGAGATCATGCCCGTCGCTGCACCGGCCGATCGGGAGGCGCCCTGCCGGGGCGCGAGGCGGAGGTGGCATCACCCTTCAAGATGGTTTACGGTTCAACTACCCCTTCAAGGGGCAGGGCCTCCCGAGGCCCGACCGCACCATCTTTCGAAACGGAGATCACAGCTGTGAGCACCCAGACCAAGCTCGCCGTCGTCTACTACTCCTCCACCGGCACCGTCGCCGAGATCAGCAAGGAGATCGCCGAGGCAGCGGAGAAGGCCGGCGCCGAGGTCCGCCTGCTCAAGGCCGCCGAGCTGGCCCCGCAGGCCGCCATCGACTCCAACCCCGCCTGGGCCGCCAACGCCGCCGCCACCGCCGACGTCCCCGTCGCCACCCCGGCCGACATCGAGTGGGCCGACGCCGTGATCTTCGGTTCTCCCACCCGCTTCGGGAACATCGCCTCGCAGCTCAAGCAGTTCATCGACACCCTCGGCGGCCTGTGGGCCCAGGGCAAGCTCGCCGACAAGGTCTACAGCGGTTTCACCGCCACCTCCACCGCCCACGGCGGCCAGGAGTCCACCCTGCTCGCGCTCTACAACTCCGTCCACCACTTCGGCGGCATCCTCGTGGCCCCCGGCTACACCGACCCCGCCAAGTTCGCCGACGGCAACCCCTACGGCACCTCCCACGTCGACGCCCAGGGCAACAACCCCGTCGACGACACCACCCGCGCCTCCGCCCGCGTCCAGGCCGAGCGCGTCGTCAAGATCGCTTCCGCCCTCAAGGCCGGCCTCGCCGCCGCCTGACCCAGCCCCTTCCAGGGGGACCGGCGACGGCCCGTCGGCCGCACAACGGGGTGCGGCCGACGGGCCGTCGCGGATCCGGCCGATCCGCGACGCTGTCCCGGGCCCGGGCGTCCACGACCGACCGGGCCGGAGCGGCTCGCCCAAAGGGACCGGGCCTGGAACCGGCCCTGCCTGACCCATGTGTACGCCGGGTCCCCGCCTTCGTCGACCCGGCTCTCGCCGTTGTCGCCGTGCTGCTCCTCGGCCGTGCGGCGGGGGCCGGCGCGGCGGTTCTCGGGAAGAAGGAGCCCGAGACGCGGGACACCGGTGATCGGCGCGCGGGCCCGGGACTTTCGCGCCGTCAGCGGCCGCTGTCCAAGGGAAACGTGGCGGGGCCCGGGAGGCGTATCCAGCTCCCGGGCCCCTGGGGATGCCACCCAATTGCGCACGCCGGTGGCGTTTAAGAGTGCGGATCAGTTGTCAGGCCGTCGTGTTCTTCCGTTGAACTACCGCACCGTGAAGAGGTGCAGACGAGAGTCGAACTCGCATCCGGCGGCGGTCGTCCGTACTCGGTCGATCCGGCGATCGGTGGCGGATACTGAAGATGGAGCGAGAGTCTGAGATTGGTCGCGGTTTCCCGGTTTCCCCAGTGGAGAAGGAAGGAGACCGTGTTTCAGGCTGAGCCTCAGGTTCAGCTTGCGCTCACCGCGCGGACCGGGCCTCAATCCGACCCGCGCCTGTCGCGCACCCCCGCGCTCGCACGCGGGGGCGATCATGAGGGTCTCTCGGCTCGGCGGCTAGCCGAACAGGTAGCCGAAGACCGCGTCGCCGACCCGCTGGTCGGTGACCTCTGTGCCGTTGGCCTCCTCGCGTGCGAACTTCACCGCCTGCTGGAGCCTTTCGACGCGCTCGAGGAGCTCGTTGACCCGTCGTGCGGGCAGGGCACCGGAGAACTTCACCGTGGTCCAGTAACCGATCGGTACGTCCTCGTAGTACACCTCGACCTGCGCCGGGTGCTTGTCGGTGGCCTCGGCCTTGACGTGGTTGCGCGGGACCTTCTTCGTACGGATCGTGCGGACCGGGTCCGTCTTCCACCAGTCCGTCGACGGGTCCAGCGACCACGACTCGGCCGCGTCCAGCACGGGGAGCTTCTTGACGAAGGTGTGCAGGTCCGTGAGCTGCTTCTCCAGGAAGAGGAGGTAGCTGACCGGGACCTCGGCGAGGACCGTCCGGCCGTCCACCGTCACGTCCGCGCGCGCCGTGCAGTTGGCCCAGTCCTTGGTGGCCGTCACATCGAACAGACGCGTCAGCGAACCGGACATTTCGCGCAGGATCTCCTCCGCCTTGATCTGCACGCGCGTCGACTCGGGCGGCAGCTGCTCGCCCTCCTCGTCCTTCGGCTGGTACGTCCGCGAGATGCCGGCGAGCAGCGCGGGCTTCTGCACCTTGTGGTGGGCCGCGGTGATGTCCTGGAGCGACTTGCTCTTGACGCCCTTCTCCACGGCGATGATCTGATTGAGCTTCGTCACATCTCCCCCTTCGAGCAGCAGCAACATAGCTCGCCAGGGGGGCGGCGGTCGCCTGGTTTTCCGCTCACCGCCTCGTACGGCGGGAGTCGCGCGGGGCGTCCTCACGCCGTGCGTCTGCGCGCTGCCGCCTTCTTCACCGGGGTCTTCTTCGCCGGGGTCTTCTTCGCCGGGGTCTTCTTCGCCGGGGTCTTGGTGGTGGACGAGGTCTTCTTCGTGGGCTCCTTGAACCCGGAGGTCTGCTTCCTCGTCGAGGCCGTCGGCTTTTCCGCCGCGGTTTCCTCGTCCACCTTCTCGCCCCTGGACCGTTTGGCCGCGTGGACGCTCCTCTCCAGGGCGGTCATCAGGTCGAGGATCCTGCCGCCGGGGACGGGTTCGGGGGCTTCGGGAGGTGTTTCGCCTGCGGCCTTGGCGGCGATGACCTCTTCCAGGGCCTTGCGGTACTCGTCGTGAAGGTCTTCGAGGTCGACCTCGCCGAGGACGTCCATGAGGGTGCCGGCGAGCTCCAGTTCCCTGTCGCGGAGCGTGACGTCGACGCCCGGGGCCACGCCCTGGGGGGCGCGGATCTCGTCCGGCCAGAGCAGGCTGTGCATGGCGATGGCGTCGTCCACCACGCGGAGCATGCACAGGCGCTCGCGGCCGCCCAGGACGAACTTGGCGATCGCCACCCGCCGGCTGCGCCTGAGGGCCTCCCGCAGGAGGGCGTACGGCTTGGCGGCCCGGACGCCGCCGGCGGCCAGGTAGTACGCGTTGTCCATCTGCAGCGGGTCGATCCGGTCGGCCGGGACGAAGGCCACGATGTCGATCGTCTTCGTGGTCGACAGGGGCAGGTGGGCCAGGTCCTCGTCGGTGATCGGGATGATGGTGCCGTCCGCGTCCTCGTAGGCCTTGCCGATCTCCGCCTGTGCGACTTCGCGGTCCTCCAGTTCGCACACCCTGCGGTAGCGGATGCGGCTGCCGTCCTCCGTGTGGATCTGGCGGAAGGGGACGGTGTGGCTCTCGGTGGCGTTCACGACCTTGATCGGGATGCTGACCAGGCCGAACGAGATGGCGCCGTTCCAAATGGATCGCACGTGCAGCACCTTCCGGAGCGGTTCAGTGCGAGCTGGTTGTCGCTTTTGAGAAGTTTACGTTGCTTTCTTGCCGTATGGCTCTTGAGTGTGCACGTGCGTCGCTGTGAGCGTGGGGTGGGCGCGGCGGTGCTGTCACACCCGCCACCACGTCCGCCGGTCCCTCGCCATCGAGTAGAGGGCTTCCGCGTCCGCCGGCTTCAGTACGCCGCCCAGGCGGGACAGGGAGCCCAGGTCCGAGGCCTGGAGGATGCGTACGCCCCTGGGCGGGGCCGTCGCGCGGAGGTCGGCCGGGCCTGCCAGGACCAGGAAGGGGTGGACCTCGGCCGTGAGGGCGTAGGAGGCGCGGTCGGCCGTCGTGCGGAGGTGGCGGAGGAGGGGGAGCGGGTCGTGATGGCCCACGGTGACCAGGGGGTCGGCGATGTGGACGTGCTGTTTGCGGGCGTAGAGGGCGTGGACGGCGAAGAGGCCGCCGGGGCCGATCGCCAGGTGGTGGATGCGGTCGCCGCCCGGCAGCGGGATCGAGTGCAGGGTGTGCCAGCCGGCGCCGTCCAGGGCGTCCAGGGCCTCGCCGACCGTCTGCTCGGCGGTGAGGGCGCGGCGGCGGGGGTCCGGGCGGAGGCGGTACGTGGAGCCGGGGTCCCGGTCGAGGGCGATCAGCAAGGCCTCGCCGGGGCGGTTGGGTGCCAGGTCGTCGTCGGGGTGGAGACTCAGGCGGGCGAGATCGGCGGGGGTGGGAACCGGGGGCGGGCCCACCGCCACCGGGCCCGTGAGGAAGGGGCCCAGGGCCTGCAGTACGTCCTCCCGCTCGTCCTCGCTGAGGACGTGGATGCGGGCGGCCTCACGGTCGTACCAGGCGACGTTCCTTCCGTCGGGCCGGCAGACGTAGAGCCGTTCCTGTCCGTGGCGCCAGGTCGGTATGACGCGCAATCCGCGGTGTCCGCTCATGCACCATCACCCCCACTGACCATGGGAACAGGCGGGGTGCTGTCGGGGCAAGAACCCGGCTACCTTTGAGGGGCGGTGGGAGGCGGAGTTGGGGAGGCGCCGTTGCGGACCCGCGGAAAGCAGCCCGACGTACCGGCACCGGACAGCCCGTGGAGCGAGATCGTGCCCGGCCTGTGGATGGGCGGGCACGAGTTCAAGGGGCGTGCCGGGCAACTGGAACTCGCCGTCGTGCGCGATGAGTTCGATCTTGTGCAGACCCTGCTCAGGCTTCCGGGGCACGGGCCCGACCCCGGTGTCGAGCACCATGTGTGGCCGATACCCGACGGGCCGCTGGACGGGACCCAGCTCGCGGGTGTGATGCGGCTGGCCCAGGCGGCCTGTGACGCGCTGGAGCAGGGCCGCCGGGTGCTCGTGCGCTGTTACTCCGGGTACAACCGTTCGGGGCTGGTCGTCGCGCACGCCCTGGTCCGCCAGGGGCGCTCCGCCGACGAGGCGATCCGGCTGATCCGGGCCCGCCGCTCCCCCTGGGCGCTGCACAACGAGCTGTTCGTCGACTATCTGCGGGCGGGGCTGTCGACTGCGCGGTTGCTGGAGGAGCTGACCGAGTAATCGTTTTGCCCGGGGTGCGTACGCTCCTGCGCAGCACCCGTTCGCGCCCAGCCACCGGAGAAACGTGATCCACAGACGTTCCGCCCTGGTCACCACCCTCGTCGTGCTGCTGACGACGACGGTGGCGGCCTGCGGCGACGCGGGGCGGTTGCGGAGCGCGGGGGCCACGCCGACCGCGGTCGGCCCGGTCCGGCCGTGGCCCTCGCTGCGGCCGGCCGCCAGTCCCGCGTGGCCGTACGACGAGGTGCGGATCGAGGCGGTGAAGGGCGTCACCGCGCCCGGGGACGACATCCGCGAGGTCGACCCGGTGGCCGTCGTACGGGCCGAGGTGGCCGCGCATCCGGACGACTACAGGAGCGCTGCGGCGCCGTACCGCGAGACGGCCGTCCGGCTCTCGGACTGCGGCAGGGCGAAGAGGGAGGGGGACGGGAAGGACTCGGCGCGGTGCCCCGTCATGCGGCCGTACTACCGCGACCTCACCGGTGACGGGCGCGACGACATGGCGCTGGGCTTCCGGCTGTACCCGACCAACCAGACGGCCGTGCGCGTCTACACCTTCGACGGGCACCGGCTCGTGCAGGTGTTCGCCAACGACGACGCGGTGACCGGCGTGGAGCTGGCCGGGCGGGCCGTGATCATCCGCTCGCCGGCCGGGATCGCCGGGTACGAGTACCGCACCACCTGGTCCTGGGACGCGGAGCAGCGGGCGATGGTGTTCTCGCGCGACGAGTTCCTGCGCACGGGCCGGCACAGGCCCACACGCGCGCGTACCGGGTCACCGAGCGCCACGCCCCCTCCTTCCGGGAGTGCGCGATGAGGGTCGCGCTCCCCCGCTGGTCCGGGACGCTCGCGGTGAAGGCCACCGCCTTCATCACGGTGATGTGCTGCGCGCTCGCCGCGCTGCTCGGTGTTCTCGTGCACGTCTCGGTGACCGACCAGACCGTCGGGCAGGCCCGCGAGCTCGCACTGTCCCGGCTGAAGGACGCGACGAGCGCGTTCGAGTCCGGCGACACGCTGCTGCCGGGCGCCGGCGTCGACCCGCCGGGGCTGCCCGAGCCGCTGCGGCGGCTGGCGGCGAGCGGGCAGCGCGGCACGATGGTCGACGTGCACGACGGGCGGCCCACGATGTGGGCGGCCGGGCCCGCCGACCGGGGGCGGACGCTGGCCGTGGCGGTCGACTACTCGCAGCAGGCCCGCACGATCGCGGGTCTGGACGAGGCCATCCTGTGGTCGTCGGTTCTGGCGATCGGGGCGACGCTGCTGGTCGGCGCGTTCGCGGTGACCCGGGTGACCCGGCGGCTGCACGCCACCGCGCGCGTGGCCCGGCGGATCAGCGCGGGTGACCTGGACGCGCGCGTGAACGACCCGCTGACCCGGGATCCGTCCCGCCCGCAGGACGAGGTCGCGACGGTCGCCGCCGCGCTGGACACCATGGCGTCGTCGTTGCAGGGCAAGCTGCTGGCCGAGCAACGGTTCACCGCGGACGTGGCGCACGAGCTGCGCACACCGCTGACCGGGCTGCACGCGGCGGCCGAACTGCTGCCGCCGGGCCGGCCGACGGAGCTGGTGCGCGACCGGGTGGCCGCGCTGCGCACGCTCACCGAGGATCTGCTGGAGATCTCCCGGCTGGACACCGGGCGGGAACGGCCGGCCCTGGACGCCGAGCACCTGGGCGCGGTGACCGAGCGGGTGGTGCGGGGGGCGGGGGCCGGGACCGGCGCGCAGGTCAGGGTCGTACGAGACGTGTACGTGGAGACCGACCGGCGGCGGCTGGAGCGGGTGCTGGGCAACCTCGTGGTCAACGCGCACAAGCACGGGCGGCCGCCGGTGGCACTGACCGTGGACGGTCCGGTGGTCACCGTACGGGACCATGGCGACGGCTACCCGACCTACCTCCTGGAGCACGGACCGCAGCGCTTCCGCACGGAGGGCGGCACGACCGGTCACGGGCTGGGACTGACGATCGCCCTGGGCCAGGCGGAGGTACTGGGCGCCCGCCTGGAGTTCGCCAACGCACCGGACGGCGGGGCGGTGGCGACCCTGACACTTCCTCAGGAGCCGCCGGGGCCGGTGGAGCCGGGCGCTGAGGGTACGGCGGACGCTGAGGGTACGGCGGACGCGGCGGGTACGGCGGACGCGGCGGGTACGGCGGACGCGGCGGGTACGGCGGACGCGGCGGGTAAGCGGGGTTCGCTGCGGGCGTCGGATGTGCCGGGGGCAGCGGGCGAGGCCGGCTGACCGGGTACGCCGGGTGTGGCGAGTTCACCGGGCACCCCGGACGGGCCGCATTCGCCTGGCGGGGCGGGCACGCCGGATTCGCCGGGGCCGCAGGCACGGCGAGCGAAGGGGTTCACCGGGTACGCCGCGAGCTGCGGGCGCCGCGAGCGAGGCCTCTTCGCCGGGCGCGCCGGCCGGCACCACCGCCCCGGGTGACGCAGCCTCAGACAGCGGCGGCCCCGATGGCGCAGTGCGACGGGCGTGCGGCACGGGTCGCTCCTAATGTGGCGGTTAATCAGGTCTGCCCGCCTTCCGTGGGCTTCGCCGCCTCAGGTGGAGGTGTCTCCATGTCGTCCCTGCGCTCCCCTCTCATCCGGCTGGCCCTGGCGGCCGCCACCGGCGCGCTGCTCACCACGGCCGCCGTCGCGCCCGCCGTCGCCGACGACGGGCGCGGCGGGACCCCGGGCAGCTCCAGCAGCAGCCCGAGTGCCGACGCGCGAAAGGCGGCCGCACGGCACGTCGGCGCGCACGGCGACCGGGGCCCGCGCTTCTCCCGGGGTCTCGTCGTGGCCCGCCGCGGGGTCGCCCTGCGCAGCCGGCCGGACCGCGGCGGCCGGGTGCTGTGGATCGCGCGGCCCGGCGAGATCGTCTGGATCTTCTGCAGAACGCTGGGCCAGGACGTGTACGACAGCCGCGTGTGGTATCTGCTCGCGGACCGCGCCTGGGCGTGGGCCCCGGCGCGCGCCATCGCGGACATCGGGCCCACGCCACGCTGGTGCTGACACCCGGGGCGGACAAGCACCGCCTTTTAGGTAGGTTCCGGACATGACCAAGGCCGGAACCACCGTGGCAGCGGCGGACCCGCCCGCGCCCGCCGTCCGCCTCCCCCGGCGTCGCGGTGTCGAACTCGCCCTCATCGTGCTCGCCGTCCTGCTGCCGGTGTACGGCTACTGCGCCGTCGGCCTGGCGCGGTACGGCACCGTCCCGCCCGGGGCCGCCGGCTACGGCGCCGGACTCGCCGCGCTCGCGCTGCTCGCGCACATCGTGGTGCGTCTGCGGGCGCCGTACGCCGACCCGCTGCTGCTGCCCATCGGGGTGCTGCTCAACGGGCTGGGCCTGGTGCTGATCTACCGGCTCGACCTGGAGACGCCGGGCGACGAGGCCGCCCCCGCCCAGCTGGTGTGGTCCACGCTGGGCGTGGCACTGTTCATCCTGGTGGTGCTCGTGCTGCGCGACTACCGCTGGCTCCAGCGCTACGCCTACGTCAGCGTGGTCGCCGCGCTCGTACTGCTCACGCTGCCCATCTGCTTCCCGGCCGTCAACGGCGCCCGCATCTGGATCCGGCTCGCCGGCCTGTCCTTCCAGCCGGGCGAGTTCGCGAAGGTGCTGCTGGCGGTGTTCTTCGCCGCGTACCTGGCCGCCAACCGCAACGCGCTGGCGTACACGGGCCGTCAGTTGTGGCGGTTGCAGCTGCCCACCGGCCGGGTGCTCGGGCCGGTGGTGGCGGTCTGGCTGCTGAGCGTCGGCGTCCTGGTCCTGGAACGGGACCTGGGCACCTCGCTGCTGTTCTTCGGGCTGTTCGTGGTCCTGCTGTACGTCGCCACCGGGCGCACCGGGTGGGTCGCGGTCGGGCTGCTGCTCGCCGTGGCCGGGGCGGTCACGGTCGGCCGGCTGGAGCCGCACGTGCACGGCCGGATCGGGGAGTGGCTGCACCCGTTCGCATCCATCGAGGCCGGTCAGGGGCCGGGGCAGGTGGCGCAGTCGCTGTTCTCGTTCGCGGCGGGCGGGATGACCGGCACCGGGCTGGGCCTCGGCCACTCGATCCTCGTCGGCTTCGCCGTCAAGTCCGACTTCATCCTGGCCACCGCCGGAGAGGAGTTGGGGCTGGCCGGGCTGGCCGCCGTCTTCCTGCTGTACGCCCTGCTCGTCGAGCGCGGCTACCGGGCGGGGCTCGCCCTGCGCGATCCCTTCGGCCGGCTGCTCGCGATCGGGCTGGCCTCGCTGGTGGCGCTCCAGGTGTTCGTGATCGCGGGCGGGGTGACCGGGCTGATCCCGCTGACCGGTCTGGCGATGCCGTTCCTGGCGCAGGGCGGCTCGTCGGTGGTCACCAACTGGACGATCGTGGCGCTGCTGATCCGGGTGAGCCATGTGGCGCGCCGGCAGTACGACGGGAGGGTGGCCCCGTGAGTGTGCGGGAGGGCGTCCGTTGACCCGGCACATCCGGCATGCCGCCGCCTTCTGCGTCCTGCTGCTGGTGGCGCTCCTGGTGAACACGGCCTGGCTGCAGGTGCTGCAGGGACCGTCGTACGGCGGGAATCCGGCCAATCGCCGCCCCACCATCGCCCGTTACCAGCAGCCGCGTGGCCAGATCCTGGTCGGTGACCGGCCGGTGACCGGCTCCAAGGACACCGGGGAGCAGCTGCGTTACGAACGGACTTACACGGACGGGCCGTTGTACGCGCCGGTCACCGGGTTCGCCTCGCAGCTGTACGGGACGACGTTCCTGGAGCACGCCGAGGACGGTGTGCTGGCGGGGACCGATCCGATGCTGTCGGGGTTCCCGGTGTTGCAGGGCTTCACGCGGGCGCGGCCTCCGGGCGGCAATGTGGTGACGACACTCGACCCGGCCGCGCAGCGGGCCGCGTTCGACGGGCTGGGCCCGCGCAAGGGGGCGGTCGCGGCGATCGAGCCGACGACGGGGCGGATCCTGGCGCTGGTGTCCACGCCGTCGTACGACCCCTCGGAACTGTCCGGGAACGGGTCGGCGGTGGCGGCTGCGTGGGCGCGGCTGAACCACGACCCGGAGCAGCCGATGCTGAACCGGGCGGTGCGGCAGACGTATCCGCCGGGGTCGACGTTCAAGGTGGTCACCGCGGCGGCGGCGCTGGACGCGGGTGTGGTGACGGATCTGGACGAGCGGACCGGCTCTCCGGACCCGTACCGGCTGCCGGGCACGACCACGCGGCTGGTCAACGAGGCCGACGGCTGCGAGGACGCGTCCCTGCGGCACGCCTTCGAGCGGTCGTGCAACACGGTGTTCGCGAAGCTGGGGGTGGACGTGGGGGTGCGCGGCATGCGGGCCGCGGCGGAGGGGTTCGGCTTCAACGACGAGGGGCTGAGGATTCCCTTCTCGGTGTCGCCGAGCACCTTCGACACGCACGTGGACCGGGCACAGCTCGCACTGTCGTCGATCGGGCAGTACAACACGCGGGCCACGCCGCTGCAGATGGCGATGGTGGCGGCCGCGGTCGCCGGCGGCGGGCAGGTGCGGGCGCCGTACCTCGTGGAGCGGACGACGCGCCGGAGCGGCGGCACGGTGTCCGCGGCCGGCTCCCGGCCGGTACGGCAGGTGATGCGCCCGACGACCGCGGCGCGGCTGCGTGAGCTGATGGCCGGCGTGGTCACCGACGGCACCGGCCGGAACGCGGCGATCCCCGGCGCCACGGTGGGCGGCAAGACCGGCACCGCCCAGCACGGCCTGGGCAACTCCGGCACGCCGTACGCCTGGTTCATCTCCTGGGCCCAGGCCGACAACGACATGGAGCCGAGGGTCGCGGTCGCCGTGGTGGTGGAGGACACGTCGGCGCGGCGCGGCGACATCAGCGGGGGCGGTACGGCGGCGCCGATCGCGAAGGCGGTGATGGAGGCGGTGCTGCATTCGCCGCCTGCTGGGTGAGACGGGGGTGCCACGGGCCGCCGGTGTCCGCCTACCGTTCGGTCATGACGAATTCGGCGCCCGTGTACGAACTCGCCCAGGTCAACATCGCCCGACTCAAGGCCCCGCTGGACTCACCGCAGTTGAAGGACTTCGTCGACGCGCTCGACCCGGTGAACACCGACGCGGACACCGCCGACGGCTTCGTCTGGCGGCTGCAGAGCGACTCGGGCAACGCGACGGACGTGCCCGTCCTCGGGGACGAGTGGCTGATCGTCAACATGTCGGTGTGGCGGGACACCAACGCCCTGACGGCGTTCATGTACCAGGGCCGGCACCGGGAGATGCTGGCCCGACGGCGGGTGGGGGTCCCCCCACGCCGTTCAGGCAGTGGGGGAGGTTCGAGCGGCTGTCGGAGGCGGTGACGGCGCTGTGGTGGGTGCCGGCGGGTCACCGTCCGACGGTGGCGGAGGCGGAGGCCCGCCTGCTGCACCTCCGGGCCAACGGTCCGACCGAGTACGCGTTCACTCTGCGGACGTCGTTTGCTCCGGAGGAGGCGCCACTGGGGATTGGCGGTTGATGGCGGTGAGGTCGATGTCGATGTCGATGTCGATGTCGAATGGAACCGCCACCCTTGGGCGGTTCCCGTGGACCCCGTTGGGGATGTAGGACATGGTGACGGAGTCGAGCTCGTAGACGTGGACGACAGGGAAACCTCCCTCCTGCTCGACGCGCCAGAAGTGCGTGATGCCCGCAGCCGCGTACTTGCGTGGCTTGATGTCGCGGTCGCGTTCCTCGGAGTCCTCGGAGACGACTTCCGCGGCGAGGATCACGTCATCGGGGGCCAGGCAGGTATCCAGGGGCCCGGTGTCCGCGCCCGCGCGGACGATCAGGAGGTCGGGCTCCGGGCGGTTGCGTGCGTCGAGCCGGACGGTGAAGTCCCGGAAGACCTCCAGGAGACCTCCAGGTGTTCCGGCGCCTGTTCCCACAGGGCGTGCTCCAGCAGCGTCTGGCAACGCTGGTGGAACCTGGTCTGCGGACTCAGGATGACAAGACACCCGTGGAGAAGTGCGCGGGCAGGTTCGGAAGCCGGTCCAGGTCGTCCGCCCTCCAGCCGCCTTCCGGAGGGCGGATCCAGTGATGGTTCCGGGGCACCCCGAGGTCACGTGCGCCGAACTCCGCCGTATCCATACGAGGCAGTCTGTCAGCCGTCGGCTCCCTGCTTGATCGCTTCCTCCACCTCCGCCACCCGTTCGTGTTCCTCCTTCGCGAAGCGTTCCGCGTCCAGTCTCTCCGCGATCTCCTCGTCCTGGGCCATCAGTTGGTCCAGGTTGGAGTCGCCCATCTCGAAGACGCCCATGCCGACGTAGGCCTGCTGGAGGCGTTTGCCCCACAGGCCGATGTCCTTGACGCAGGGGACGATGCGGCTGAAGAGCAACTGGCGGAACAGCCGCAGGAACTCGGAGCGTTCGCTCAGTTCCTCGGCCTCCGCCTTCGGGATGCCGAAGTTCTCCAGGACCTCCACGCCGCGCAGGCGGTCGCGCATCAGGTAGCAGCCCTCGATGACGAACTCCTCGCGTTCGCGCAGTTCGGCGTCGGTGAGCTGCTGGTAGTAGTCGCGCAGGGCCATGCGGCCGAAGGCCACGTGACGGGCCTCGTCCTGCATGACGTAGGCGAGGATCTGCTGGGGCAGGGGCTTGTTCGTGGTGTCGCGGATCATGCCGAAGGCGGCCAGGGCCAGGCCCTCGATCAGGACCTGCATGCCCAGGTACGGCATGTCCCAGCGGCTGTCGCGCAGGGTGTCGCCGAGGAGGGACTGGAGGTTGTCGTTGATCGGGTAGACCAGCCCGATCTTCTCGTGCAGGAAGCGGCCGTAGATCTCCGCGTGCCGGGCCTCGTCCATGGTCTGGGTCGCCGAGTAGAACTTGGCGTCCAGGTCGGGGACGGACTCCACGATCCGCGCGGCGCAGATCATCGCGCCCTGCTCGCCGTGCAGGAACTGGCTGAACTGCCAGGACGCGAAATGCCGGCGCAGCTCGCCCTTGTCCCGCTCGGTCATCCGGTCCCAGTAGCGCGTCCCGTAGAGGGTCATCGCCTCCTCCGGGGTGCCGAGCGGGTCGTACGGGTCCACCTCGATGTCCCAGTCGATCCGCTTCTGCCCGTCCCACTGCTTGTCCTTGCCCTTCTGGTACAGGGCGAGGAGCCTCTCGCGGCCCGAGCCGTTCTTTTGGCCAACAAACATGGCCTCCCAGCTGAAGCGGGCCGCTCCGCTCGCGGGGACCTGCCAGTGCGGGTCCCCCGGGTTCCTGGCGTACAGGTCGTAGGTCGGCATACTCCGCAGGTTCACATGTAGACGCCGAGTCAACAAGTCGTGTGCGAGGGATTGACGGGCTTGCTGACAGGCAGTCTCATAAGGGTCGGGGGACCGATCCGGCCACATCCCGTACGACGAGGTGGGGACAGCCATGACGACCGTGACGGAAGGCGACGCGCTCGCCGGTGTGCGCGACGCGCTCGGCCTGCTCAAGGACCGGGAACAGGTGGCCGAGCGTCTGCTCGACTCTTCCGCCAAGCACTCCTTCGACCCGGACGAGGAGCTGGACTGGGACGCGCCCTTCGAGGAGGGCAAGTGGTTCTGGCCACCGGAGCTGGTGTCGCTGTACGACACGCCGCTGTGGAAGCGGATGAGCGAGGAGCAGCGGATGCTGCTGTCCCAGCACGAGGCCGCCGCGCTCGCCTCGCTCGGCATCTGGTTCGAGCTGATCCTCATGCAGCTGCTCGTGCGGCACATCTACGACAAGGCGGCGACCAGCGCGCACGTGCGGTACGCGCTGACCGAGATCGAGGACGAGTGCCGGCACTCCAAGATGTTCGCCCGCGTGATCTCGCGCGGCGGCACGCCCTGGTATCCGGTGAGCCGGGCGCACCACAACCTCGGCCGGCTGTTCAAGACCGTCTCCACGACGCCCGGGTCCTTCACGGCGACCCTGCTCGGCGAGGAGGTCCTCGACTGGATGCAGCGGCTGACGTTCCCGGACGAGCGGGTGCAGCCGCTGATCCGGGGCGTGACGCGGATCCACGTCGTGGAGGAGGCGCGGCATGTGCGGTACGCCCGTGAGGAGCTGCGGCGGCAGATGGTGACCGCGCCGAAGTGGTCGCAGGAGTTCACCCGGGTCACGTCGGGCGAGTTCGCCCGGGTGTTCTCCGTCGCCTTCGTCAATCCCGAGGTCTACACGAACGTGGGCCTGGACAAGCGGGAGGCGATGGCCCAGGTGAAGGCGAGTGGGCATCGGCGGGAGGTCATGCAGACGGGGGCGAGACGGTTGACCGACTTCCTGGACGACATCGGGGTGCTGCGGGGAGTAGGACGGCGGTTGTGGAGGTCCTCCGGGCTGCTGGCGTAGGTGTGCGGGCCGGCGCGGGGGTGGGTGCGCTCGCCCCGCTTGAGGGGGTTCCTCCCCCAAGCTCTTCGAGCAGGGGGACCCCTCAGCGCCCACCCTCCCCCGAGTTCTCGGCTTCGCTCGAGCAGGGGCTACCCCCATCGCCCTGGGGGTCCCCCCAGGCGTTCAGCACCGGGGGAGGCACGACTGCCCGCAGCTGCGTGAGCGGGTTACGCTGCACGTCATGAGCCCTGCCCCGTCCACCCCCGCATACCGAAGGCTCAGTGTCGAGGAGCGGCGTGCTCAGCTGCTCGACGCGGCGCTGTCCCTCTTCGCGCACCGGGTGCCCGAGGAGGTGTCGCTGGACGACGTGGCGGAGGCGGCCGGGGTGTCGCGGCCACTGGTGTACCGGTACTTCCCCGGCGGCAAGCAGCAGCTGTACGAGGCCGCCCTGCGCTCCGCCGCCGAGGAGCTGCGGTACTGCTTCGACGAGCCGCACGAGGGCCCGCTGCTCCCCCGCCTCGCCCGCGCCCTGGACCGCTATCTGACCTTCGTCGACCAGCACGACGCCGGGTTCACCGCGCTGCTCCAGGGCGGCAGCGTGGCGGAGACCTCCCGGACGACCGCCATCGTGGACGGGGTGCGCAGGGCCGCCGCCGAGCACATCCTCAGCCATCTTCAGGTCACGGACCCCGGTCCGCGGCTGCGCATGACCGTACGGATGTGGATCACGGCCGTGGAGGCCGCCTCCCTGATCTGGCTCGACGAGGGCAAGCAGCCGCCCGCCGAGGAGCTGCGGGACTGGCTGGTCGAGCAGTTCGCGGCCGTGATGAGTGTGACCGCCGCCCGGGACGTACAGACCGCCGCGCTGGTGCGGCGTGTGCTGGCCTCCGAGGATGACTGACACTGGTGCCGTGAAGAGCGAAGACACCCCGTTCGAGGGCGGGCCGATGGACGGGCGGGTGCTGCCCGTGCTGGTGGGGCCCACCGGAAACCCGCCGAAGACTTACCGCATCCCGGTGCCGGACGGCGCGGGCGGCCCGCCGACCGTGCTCGTCTACCGGCGGGTGCCGCGTGGGCACAGCAAGCGGTTGGGGCTGCCCCGGGGGTGGAAGTACGAGTTCGCTCCCGAGGGAGGGTCGAGCGCCCGGCTGAAATGGCCGTGGTCCAAGCCGGACACCCGGGCCGTCGGCAAGCCGGGTGACACCGAGGGGTGACCTCGTTGCGCCGTATGGCGCAAGGGATGCGCACACAGTCGGTTCATACGTCTCATACGTCTAATCCTCACCGTGCGGAGCGGAAACGCCGCCCCGCACCGGAGGTGATGTCGTGTCAGGAAGAGTGCCGCGCCTGCTGTGTTCGGCGGCGGTGGCGGCGCAGGCCGCCCTCGCACCGGTGGCCGCTGTGGCCGTACCCGGCCCACCCGCCGTACCCACCGCGCCCGCCGTGCCTGGCCCGCCCGCCGTATCCGCCGCGCCCGGCCCGTCCGCCGTACCCGGCCCGCCCGCACCCGGGCAGCGGTCCGTGGCCGAGCTGCTGACGGACCTCAGGACGCTGTACCGGCAGGCCGAGCACGCCACCGAGGCCTACAACGCCACCGAGGAGCAGCTGAAGAAGCAGCGGGCCGAGGTCGACCGCCTCGACACAGCCCTCGCCCGCGCCTGGCTCGCCCTGGACCGCAGCCGCGCGGAGGCGGGCCGGCTGGCCCGGCAGCAGTACCAGGACAGCACCACCGACCTGTCCTCGTACCTGCGGCTGCTGATGGCTCGCGATCCGCAGCAGGCCCTGGACGAGGGGCATGTGATCGGGCAGGCGGCGCGGGAGCGGGCGGAGACGGTCAACCGGCTGACCGGCAGTAAGAAGAAGGCGGACGACCTCGCCCGCGCCGCCCGCAAGGCGTACGGCGCGCAGCTCGCCCTCGCCCGGCGGCAGCAGCGGGCCCGGGACGACGTACGAGGACGGCTGCACGGCGTGGAGCGGCTGCTGGCCTCGCTGAGCGCCGAGCGGCTGGCGGCGCTCGCCGCGTTCGAGAAGAACGGGATCGCCGGGGCCCAGCGGGCGTTCCTGGCGTCCGGGGTGCTCAGCGGCCGGCGCCTGCCGTCGCAGCAGGGCGAGGAGGCCGTGCGCTATGCGGTACGGCAGCTCGGCAAGCCGTACCAGTGGGGCGCGGCGGGCCCGCAGGCGTACGACTGCTCGGGGCTGACCTCGCAGGCCTGGGGCCACGCCGGGACGTCCATCCCGCGCACCAGTCAGGAGCAGTGGGCCCGTCTGAAGCGGATCCGGCTGAACGAGCTGCGGCCCGGCGACCTGGTCGTCTACTTCCCCGAGGCCACCCACGTCGCCCTCTACTTGGGCGACGGCATGGTGGTGCAGGCGCCGCGGCCCGGCGCCAGGGTGAAGGTGTCGCCGGTCGCGGCCAACCCTGTGCTGGGGGCCGTACGGCCCGATCCGGGCGGGGCGCCCCTGCCGCGATATGTTCCTCCGGCACTCCCGGCGGGCGCCCTGACCGGACCGGACGCCGGCCTCTACGCGGTGAGCACCCCGGAGACCTCGGCCAGGTAGGCCTGGGTCTTGTCGGGGTCGAAGAAGAAGTTCTCCAGGTCGGCCGGGTCGTCGAAGCAGTTGACGAAGCGGTCGGCGACCGGCTGGAGCTCACCGGCCGCCCCGAGGAGGTTCAGGACGTGCTCGGGCGGCGGGGCCAGCATGGCGTTCGTCCACTTGGTGACGTGCTGGGCGGTGGCCCAGTAGCGGTCGAACGTCTGCTGCATCCACTCCTCGTCGAACGGCTTGTCGCCGTGCTCGAGGATCGACGCCAGGTAGGCGGCGGCGCACTTGGAGGCCGAGTTGGAGCCCTGGCCGGTGATCGGGTCGTTGGCGACGACGACGTCCGCGACGCCGAGGACCGCCCCGCCGCCGGGCAGGCGGCCGATCGGGTTGCGCACGGTCGGGGCGTAGCGGCCGGCCAGCGTGCCGTTCGCGTCCGTGAGCTCGACGCCGCTGGTCCGCGCGTGCTCCCAGGGCAGGAACGTCTTCATGAGGTCCAGCGTCAGCGCCAGGTGCTCGCCGGGGTCCTTGACGCCGCGGAAGGCGTCGAGCGGGCCGCCGGGAATGCCCTCCCAGAACAGGATGTCGGCGCGGCCGGAGAGGGTGTGGGTCGGCATGATGAACATCTCGCCGACACCGGGGACGATGTTGCAGCGGACCGCGTCGAAGTCCGGGTGCTCCGGGCGCGGGGCCAGACCGTGCACGTACGCCACCGCCAGCGCGCGCTGCGGCTCGCTGTACGGGGAGCGGGAGGCGTCCCGCTCGAACATCGACACCAGCTCGCCCTTGCCCGCCGAGACGAGGACGAGGTCGTAGGTACGGGAGAAGTAGTCCAGGTCGCCGACCGCGACGCCGTGGATGACCAGCTGGCCGCCGCGCTGCGCGAACGTCTCCATCCAGCCGGCCATCTTCACCCGCTGGTCGACCGACTGCGCGTACCCGTCGAGCCTGCCCACCCAGTCGATGGCGCGCTGCGAGGGACCCGGGTCGAAGGAGCCGGGGGCGGCGACCGAGACGCCCAGTCCCTCGATGTTCGGGGCCTGGGACTCCCAGAAGTTCAGCTTCAGGTCACGCTCGTGCTGGAGCGCGGTGTGGAACATGCACTGCGTCGACATGACCCGGCCCGATCGGATCTCGTCCGCGGTCCGGTTCGACATCAGGGTGACCTCGTACCCGTGCGACTGGAGACCGAGGGCGAGCTGGAGACCGGACTGACCGGCCCCCACGACGAGTATTCTCCGCATGCGGGTGCTGCCTCCTACGACTTCTGGGCTACTCGCTGACTGACTGCTCGGGGCGGGTTCTGCGGGTTCTGCGGGTTCTACTCGGGGGTCTCCTCGAGTGCGTGGGCCACGAGGGCCAGCAGGACCTCGATGGACGAGATCCGCCGCCGAGCGTCCATGATCATGACAGGTATGTGTGCGGGGATCGTCAGTGCTTCCCGCACGTCCTCCGGGTCGAACAGCTCCGTGTCGTCGAAGTGGTTGACCGCGACGATGTACGGCAGTCCGCAGCTCTCGAAGTAGTCCAGCGCCGGGAAGCAGTCCTTGAGGCGGCGGGTGTCGGCCATGACC
Organism: Streptomyces sp. JNUCC 63; assembly: GCF_054366325.1. NCBI lineage: Bacteria > Bacillati > Actinomycetota > Actinomycetes > Kitasatosporales > Streptomycetaceae > Streptomyces > Streptomyces sp. JNUCC 63. The sequence continues at coordinate 2,605,736 of NZ_CM135963.1, forward strand.
ACGGCGCCGATGGCGCCGCGCACCAGGTCGTCCCACATGAACCAGAACCGTTGCTGGCCCGGCGTGCCGAACAGGTAGAGCACCAGGTCGTCGTCGAGCGTGATGCGGCCGTAGTCCATGGCGACCGTGGTGGTCACCTTGCCCGGCGTGGCGGTGAGGTCGTCGGTCTCCTCGCTCGCCTCGGTCATCAGCGCCTCGGTCTGCAGCGGCGTGATCTCCGAGACGGCGCCGACCAGCGTGGTCTTGCCCACGCCGAAGCCGCCGGCCACCACGATCTTGGTGGCGATCGGGGCGCGGGTACGGTCCGTCTGCCAGGACTTCAACTCCTCGTCGGGCTCGTCGACGAGCGGGACGACGCCGGTGGCGTCGGTGACGGCGGAGTCAGAGACGGCGGAGTCCACTCAGCACCCTTTCCAGCAGAGCGCGGTCCGGCCGGCCCGTGTCATGGCCGGTTCCGGTTCCGTACACACGGATCTTTCCCTGGTCCGCGAGGTCGCTCAGGAGCACGCGGACCACACCGAGCGGCATCTTCAGCAGCGCGGCGATCTCGGCCACCGTACGCATGCGGCGGCACAGTTCGACGATGGCCCGCATCTCCGGCATGCCCCGGGTGGTGAGGGAGCCGTTCGCCAGTTCCCTGCGCTCCTGGGGGGCCTCCAGCGCGGCCACGAACGTCTCCACGAGGAGGACGTGACCGAAGCGGGTGCGGCCGCCGGTGAGCGAGTAGGGGCGGACCCGGGCGGGTTTGCGGTCGGCGCCGCGGACGGGAAGTTTCCTCGGCGTACTGCTCATCGGGCTGCTCCTTGAGGGCTCCCGGCCGCCTCGGACTGCAGGGACTTGCGCAGCTCGTTGCGCAGCTCCGGCGTCAGGACGTGTCCGGCGCGGCCGACGAAGAGCGCCATGTGGTACGCCACGACGCTCATGTCGCACTCCGCGGAGCCGTGGACGCCGAGCAGCGAGCCGTCGCTGATCGACATGACGAACAGGCTGCCCTCGTCCATCGCGACCATGGTGTGCTTGACGGCACCGGAGTCCATCAGCTTGGCGGCGCCGATGGTGAGGCTGCCGATGCCGGAGACGATGGTGGCGAGGTCGGCGGCGGAGCCGCGGGGGCCTGTGCGGGGCGCTCCGCGGGTCTGACGGGCCTGCTCGTTGCGGCCCGGGTCTGAAGAGAGGAGCAGGAGGCCGTCGGAGGAGACCACGGCGACGGACTGGATGCCGGGGACCTCCTCCACGAGGTTGGTCAGCAGCCAGTGCAGGTTGCGGGCCTCACTGCTCAGTCCGAAGGTGCTGGGCGCGGTCAACTGCTTGCCTCCTCGACTGTGCCCCCCGTTGTCCGGTCTACGATTTCCGCCTCCACGTCGCGGTAGCCCGCCTTTGCTCCCCGGTGGAAGCCGCCGAGGCGGCGGCGTAGCGCCTCGGCGTCGACGGAGGTGCTGCGCTGGCGGGGTGTTGCGGTGGGGGTGGTGATCTTCGGTGTGCGTTTGGGGAGGCCCTTGGCGGTGACGTGTTCTTCTGCTTCTTGGGTCTCGTCGGGGGTTCGGTGGTGTTCCGTCTCGGCGGGTTCCTGCGGGGGCGGGGTGGGTTCCGCGGCCTCGGCTTCGCCTTCGGCCGGGTCGTTCCCGTCCGCACCACCCGTGCGGGTTTCGTGGCCGGGTGCGGGTGGCCCCTGCGGGGGCTGCTCGCCGTCGGCGGGTGCGGGTCGCGCCTGCGTCGGGGCGGCTTCGGCCGCCGGCCCCGCATGCGCCGGGTTCGGTTCCCCCGCCGGGGACGGGAGCAGGAGTTCCATCGTTGTTTCGGCCGGGGACTCGGGTACCGGCCGCTCCGCGGCGCCTATCGCCTTCTCCGCCAGGGTCACCAACGGGTCGGGGTCCTTGGTGCGGGCGGGCAGGGCGTTGGAGTTGACCTCGGCGTCGGCGCCCGGGAGGGAGATCGTGGAGGTGTCGCCGGGGGCCGGGACGGAGGCGGGGGCGGCGGAGGTGGGGGCGGGTGCCAGGAGGGACTGGGGGACGACCACGACCGTCGCGGTGCCGCCCTGCTTCTGTTCGCGCAGCTGGACGCGCACGCCGTGGCGGTGGGCGAGGCGGGCGACGACGTAGAGGCCGAGGCCCAGGCCGTCCTCGGCCTCCTGGTCGTAGGAGGCCTCCGGGTCGAAGTCGGCGAGGCGGGCGTTGAGGCGGGTCATCCGGTCGGCGGCCATGCCGATGCCCTCGTCCTGGACGGAGAGCATGACCTCGCCGCTCTCCAGGAGCCAGCCGGAGACCTCGACGGGCTGGTCGGGCGGGGAGAACGACGTGGCGTTCTCCAGGAGTTCGGCCAGCAGGTGGGACAGGTCGTCCGCGGCGAAGCCGACCACGTGGGCGTGCGGCGGCAGCGCGGCGATGCGGACACGCTCGTAGCGTTCGATCTCGCTGACCGCGGCGCGGACGATGTCGACCAGCGGGACCGGGCCGGCACTGTGCTGGACGTGCTCGGTGCCGGCCAGCACGAGGAGGTTCTCGCTGTGCCGGCGCATGATCGTGGCGAAGTGGTCGAGCTTGAACAGCGTGGACAGGCGGTCCGGGTCCTGCTCGCTGTCCTCCAGGCCCTCGATGAGGGTGAGCTGCCGCTCGACCAGGCCGAGCGTGCGCAGCGCCAGGTTGACGAAGGTGCCGCCGATGCTCGTGCGCAGCCGCTCCAGCTGGGCAGCGGAGTCGGCGAGTTCGGCGCGCAGCTCCTCGCGGGTGTCGGCCATCTTCTCGCGCTGGCCGACCAGGTGCTTGCGGTCGGCCTCCAGGGTGGCGACCCGCTCGGCGAGGGCGGCGGCCTGCGCGTGCAGGGCGTTGACGGAGCGGACGACCTGCGCGAACTCGTCGTTGCGGCCGGTGAACTTGACGGGTTCCTCGGCGCTCGGGTCGGCCGCGCCGGCCAGGCGGGCCGAGCCCAGGCGCAGCACCGCGAGGGGGCGGGTCAGCGTGCGGGCGAGCGCGGTGGCGATGCCGATGGTGACCAGCAGCAGCCCGCAGAGCAGGGCGATGCGGATCTCCAGCGAGGTGACGTCGTCGTCGCGGAGCTTCGCCAGGTCCTTGGTGCGGTGGTCGTAGAGGGAGGACTCCGCGCCGCGCATCAGGTCGACGCGGGCGCTGAGCGCGGCGTCGGCCCTTTTGACACTGGTGTTCAGCTCGCTGTCGGAGAGCGTCGCCTGGTCGGTGAGGAAGGCGAGGTACTTCTCGGCGGAGTCGACCTCGGGCCCGGTCACGGTGGAGTCGTACGACGCCCGGAGGGCCTGGGGCGCGGTGTCGCGGAACGCGGCGAGGGCCGCGTCCGAGCGCAGCCGGGCCTGCTGGGCGACGGTGCTGAGGGCGTCGCGCTGCTTGGTGTCGGCCTCGGAGGAGGTGGCGGTCTGCGTGGGCAGGCCGGTGACCGGGCTGATGACGGTCTGCGTGGAGTACGGCACGTTCAGGGCCGCGAGCAGCAGTCCGCGGGCGGCGGCGGCCTGCTGGACGGCCGTGTCGAGCTCGGCGAGCGCGTGCGCTCCGGAGCCGGCCCGGGCCGGCATCCGCTCGGCCAGCTGTTCGGCGAGCTTGTGCAGTTCGGTGATGGCGGTGGAGTACGCCTGGTGGGCCTGCAGGGCGGTGCTCTGCCCGGTCAGCGCGGCGCGGCGCACGGCGGCGATGCCGTCGAGGTCCTTGCGCAGCCAGGCGGGCGTGTCGGGGTCGGCGCGCAGCTCGTCGACCTGGCGGTCCACGCGGGTGCTGCGCTGCTCGGAGGGCGCCTTGGCCTTGGGACGGCCGGCGGCGAGGTAGGAGGTGACCTCGTCGCGCTCGTCGGCGAGCGAGTGGGCGAGGGTGAGCGCGCTCTGGGTCTGCCCGGCGAGCGTCACCAGGTCCTGGGAGCCGCTCAGCTGTCCGGAGGCGGCGATCACCGAGGGGGCGCCGGCACCCGCCACGGCGGCGGCCACGACGGCGACGGCGGCGATCAGGCGGTTGCGCACGTGGGTGGGACGGCCCTTGCCGACGGGGGCGGCGGCGGGCGCGCCGGGGGTTCCGGGCGTCTGCTCCGGGTCTCCTGCCAAGGCCGCCTGCTTGCCTGTGCGCCGAAGCCGCGTCTTCTGCACCGGTGCTCGCATTCCTGTACTCGTGTACTCATGGGCCCGGGTGGTGCCCCCGTCAGCCGGCGCGGACAGGTGCGTACACCCTCCCCCGCGCTCTCGGCTCCGCTCGAGCCTCGGGCAGGGGTACCCGCATCGGTTCCCGACCCTCCCAGTGCCGGTGGGCAGTGGTCCCGCATCATCCGACCGGCCACCCGAAGGAGTGAACCCCGGAAGGAAGTTGGCGGGCAAGTTCCTCCGGCGTGTGCCGCGGCTGTGCGCGGCGGGCCGGTTGGACGTCTGCGGCAGGCTTTGGCAGGATTCGCCACCACACCTTCCCGGAGCGATCCATTCCCACCCAAAACAGGCGCCTGACCTGCGTCGCTGCGTCATTTCCCGGCTGGTCGCCACCCTTTCGCAAACCTTGTGAAGGCCTCGTGCAGACTGGCTGGATGCGCACTGAGGTTGTTTCGGAGCCCGGCCGTCGCGACTGCCCCAACGAGGACTTCGCGAGTGTCGGACTACCCGCGTCTGGACAGGGTGGTTGCCTTGTCGTCCTGGACGGAGTGACGCCACCGAGGACCGGGACGGGATGTTCGCATTCGGTCCCGTGGTTCACCGCCCGGCTCGGCGGCGCGCTGACCGAACTGACCGTTTCCTGCCCAGATCTGACGCTGCCGGAGATTCTTTCGCGTGCGGTTCTGCGTACCGCCGAACCGCACGCCGCGACCTGTGACCTTTCTCACCCGCGCACTCCTCAGGCGACCGTCGTTCTGGCCCGCTGGTCGGCGGAGACGGTCGACTACCTGGTGCTGTCCGACTCGGTGCTCCTGCTGGAGTCCGCCGACGGCTCGGTCACCCCGGTCCTGGACGACCGACTGGCCCGCCTCCCCCGGGCCTCGCTCGCCACCGACGCGCTCATCGACGCCGTCGTCCGCAACAAGGAGGGCGGCTTCTTCACCGCGGCGGCGGATCCCTCGGTGGCGGAGCGGGCCGTGACAGGAAGCGTGCCGCGCCACGAGGTCCGCGCGCTGGCCGCGCTGACGGACGGGGCGGCGCGCTGGGTGGAGAAGTTCCGCGAGGGCGACTGGGCGCGGTGTGTCGATCTCGTACGGAAGGAGGGGGCGCGGGCGCTGGTGGAGCGGGTACGGGCCCTGGAGACGGCCGACAAGGAGGAGCGGACGTATCTGCGGCGCAGCAAGACGCACGACGACGCGACGGTGGTGTTCGTGGAGCCGTGAGGCCGGTCGGGGGCGGCTACTTCTCCATGACTCCGTTCAACTCGTGCAGCAGCCGGGCCAGTTCGGCCACCTCGCGGCGGTCCCAGTGGGCGAGCTGGCTGACGTAGCGGGCGCGGCGGGCCTCGCGGACCCGGCCGACGCGGCGGCGGCCGTCGTCGGTGAGGGCCACCAGCCAGGCCCGCCCGTCCGCGGGGTCCGGCTCGCGGGCGACGAGGCCGAGTTCCTCCAGGGCACGCAGCTGGCGGGACATGGTGGCCTTGCCGACGCCGATGTACGCGGCGAGGTCCGTGGCGCGCCGGCCGCCGCACTCCTCCAGCCGGACCAGCAGTCCGTACGCGGCGGACTCCAGGTCGGGATGGACCTCGCGGGCCATCTCGCCCTGATTGGCCCTCGCGCGCCGCAGCAGCACCGTCAGTTCCCGCTCCAGGGACAGGAATTCCCGGTCCACACCACTCGGTGACGCGCCGGACGCGACTTCACGTCCGCCGCGGTTTGCGTCTTCGTGCACGTCAGCCCCTGCCTGAAGTTTCCCGTTGCTGAAAGTTTCCGCCAGTCCGGTCCATCGCCGCAGCTCCGTCAGTATTTCGCAGGCGTAGACCAACGGCAGGCTCCGGACCCCCTTCCCAGTCGGGGTCTACGTGCGTAGCTTCTTGACCAGGCAATTACTGGCATGTTCACGCCATCGCTGTGACCTGCGGCTGCGTCCGCGATCCGGCGGTGACCCGCTCTCCCCAGCGGGACCGGGGCATGCCCGCGTTTCCCCCCACCGAGCACCACCGAACTTTCGGAGGCACGTCATGCCCGTGCACAGATCCGGAACGGCCCGCGTACGGCGGCTCACCGCCGCGGGAATCCTGCTCGCCGCGTTCTCCCTGCTGTTCACCCTCCCCTCCTCGGCCGCCACCGCGCCCGCCCGCGGCTCGGCGTACATGGGGGTGGGCGTCCTGGCGCACGACGGCCGGGGCGGCGGCACGCCGTCGCTCGCCGCCGTCACCCAGACCGAGGGCGTCGACGTCAGCGGCCACCAGGGCAACGTCGCCTGGTCCACCCTGTGGAACAGCGGCGTCAAGTGGGCCTACACCAAGGCCACCGAGGGGACGTACTACACGAACCCCTACTTCGCCCAGCAGTACAACGGCTCGTACAACATCGGCATGATCCGCGGCGCGTACCACTTCGCGACCCCGGACACCACCAGCGGCGCCGCCCAGGCCAACTACTTCGTCGACCACGGCGGCGGCTGGTCCCGCGACGGCAAGACCCTGCCGGGCGTCCTCGACATCGAGTGGAACCCCTACGGCGCCGCCTGCTACGGCAAGTCGGCGAGCGGGATGGTCAGCTGGATCGCCGACTTCCTGAACACCTACAAGGCCCGCACGGGCCGGGACGCCGTGATCTACACGGCCACCAGCTGGTGGACCCAGTGCACCGGCAACTACGGCGGCTTCGCCGTCAACAACCCGCTGTGGATCGCCCGGTACGCCTCGGACCCGGGGACGCTGCCGGCGGGCTGGGGCTACTACACCATGTGGCAGTACACGTCGTCGGGGCCGACGGTCGGTGACCACGACAAGTTCAACGGCGCGCTGGACCGTGTGCAGGCGCTGGCCAACGGCTGATCCGTACGCAGGCACGCATGGTGAAGGCCCGGGCCTCCCTCACGGGACCCGGGCCTTCTCATCCGATCGCGTCCGTCACGCCGCGACCGGAACCTCCGGCTCCGCACCGTTCGCGGCCGGCGCGAGGGCCAGCTCCAGGACCTGGCGGACGTCGGTGACGGCGTGGACGTCGAGCTTGTCCAGCACCTCGGCCGGGACGTCGTCCAGGTCGGGTTCGTTGCGCTTGGGGATGATGACGGTGGTCACCCCGGCACGGTGGGCGGCGAGCAGTTTCTGCTTCACGCCGCCGATGGGCAGGACCCGACCGGTCAGCGACACCTCGCCGGTCATCGCCACGCCCGTGCGGACCAGACGACCGGAGAGCAGGGACGCGAGGGCCGTGGTCATCGTGATGCCCGCGCTCGGGCCGTCCTTGGGGACCGCGCCGGCCGGGAAGTGGATGTGCACGCCCCGGTCCTTCAGGTCGCCCACGGGCAGCTCCAGCTCGGCGCCGTGGCTGCGCAGGAAGCTCAGCGCGATCTGCGCGGACTCCTTCATCACGTCGCCCAGCTGACCGGTCAGGGTCAGGCCGGCCGCGCCCGTCTCGGGGTCGGCGAGGGACGCCTCGACGAAGAGGACGTCGCCGCCGGCTCCGGTGACCGCGAGGCCCGTCGCCACGCCCGGGACGGACGTACGGCGCTCGGCCGGGTCCTGGGCCGACTCGGGCACGTGGTGCGGACGGCCGATCAGGGCGCGGAGGTCCGCGTCGGTGACGGTGAACGGCAGCTCCCGCTCGCCCAGTTCGTGCTGGGCCGCGACCTTGCGCAGCAGCCGGGCGACGGACCGCTCCAGGGTGCGCACGCCCGCCTCGCGCGTGTACTCGCCGGCCAGCTTGCGCAGCGCGCCCTCCTCGATCGTGACCTCGTCCGCGCGCAGGCCGGCCCGCTCCAGCTGGCGCGGGAGCAGGTGGTCACGGGCGATGACGACCTTCTCGTCCTCGGTGTAGCCGTCCAGGCGCACCATCTCCATACGGTCGGCGAGGGCCTCCGGGATTGCCTCCAGGACGTTGGCGGTGGCGAGGAAGACGACGTCCGACAGGTCCAGCTCGACCTCCAGGTAGTGGTCCCGGAAGGTGTGGTTCTGGGCCGGGTCGAGGACTTCGAGCAGGGCCGCGGCCGGGTCGCCGCGGAAGTCGGAGCCCACCTTGTCGATCTCGTCCAGCAGGACCACCGGGTTCATGGACCCGGCCTCCTTGATCGCGCGCACGATCCGGCCGGGCAGCGCGCCGACGTACGTACGGCGGTGGCCGCGGATCTCGGCCTCGTCGCGGACGCCGCCGAGGGCGACGCGGACGAACTTGCGGCCCATGGCGTGGGCGACGGACTCGCCGAGACTCGTCTTGCCGACGCCGGGCGGCCCGACGAGCGCGAGGACGGCACCACCGCGCCGGCCGCCGATCACGCCCAGGCCGCGGTCGCTGCGGCGCTTGCGCACGGCCAGGTACTCGGTGATGCGTTCCTTCACGTCCTGAAGGCCGGAGTGCTCGGCGTCGAGCACCGCCTTGGCGCCCTGGATGTCGTAGGCGGAAGCGCTGTCATCGGTTCGCTCGTTCCACGGCATGTCGAGGATCGTGTCGAGCCAGGTGCGGATCCAGGAGCCCTCGGGCGAGGCGTCGGAGGCGCGCTCCAGCTTGTCGACCTCCTTGAGCGCGGCCTCGCGGACCTTCTCGGGCAGGTCGGCTGCCTCGACGCGGGCACGGTAGTCGTCGGACTCCTCGCCCTCCTTCTCGCCGTTCAGCTCGCGCAGCTCCTTGCGGACGGCTTCCAGCTGGCGGCGCAGCAGGAACTCGCGCTGCTGCTTGTCGACGCCCTCCTGGACGTCCTTGGCGATGGACTCGGCGACGTCCTGCTCGGCGAGGTGGTCGCGCAGCTGCCGGGTGGCGAGCTTGAGGCGGGCCACCGGGTCCTCGGTCTCCAGCAGTTCGAGCTTCTGCTCGGTGGTCAGGAACGGCGAGTAGCCGGAGTTGTCGGCGAGTGCGGAAACGTCGTCGATGGCCTGGACGCGGTCCACGACCTGCCAGGCGCCGCGCTTGCGCAGCCAGGCGGTGGCGAGGGCCTTGTACTCCTTGACCAGTTCCGTCACCTGGCCGGGGTAGGGGCCTCCCCCGTTCGAACGGAGTTGAGAACTTGGGGAAGGGTCGGGCACGCTTCCGTCGATCCGCGTCCCCTCGACCCACAGCGCGGCACCCGGCCCGGTGGTCCCGGCACCGATCCGCACGCGGCCGCGGCCGCGGATGAGCGCGCCCGGGTCGCCGTCGGCCAGCCGGCCGACCTGCTCGACCGTGCCCAGGACGCCGGTCCTGGCGTACGTCCCCTCGATGCGCGGCACCAGCAGCACTCTGGGCTTGCCCGGCTCGTCCCGCGCGGCAGCCTGCGCGGCCTCCACCGCGGCCCGCACCTCGGAGTCGCTCAGATCCAGCGGGACCACCATCCCGGGCAGCACGACCTCGTCATCGAGCGGCAGCACGGGCAGGGTGAGCGGTGTGAACGCGGTGGACTCAGCAGCCATGATCTCCCCTTCAGCAGTCAAGTTGAGCTCTGCCGACTCAATGCACGGGGGGCACCGATTGTTCCCCACCTCACGTTCGCTCTGAGCGATCACGCAGGCCACGCTGTGTAGCCGCGGGCAGTCGCGCCTACGTAGCTGCGGGCGGTCGTGCCTCCCCCGGTGCTGAACGCCTGGGGGACCCCTAGAGCGATGGGGGTCCCCCTGCTCGAGCGAAGCCGAGAGCTTGGGGGAGGGCGGGCTGGGGTCCCCCTGCTCGAAGAGCTCGGGGGAGGGTGGGCTGGGGGCCCCTGCTCGAAGAGCTCGGGGGAGGGTGGGCTGGGGTCCCCCTGCTCGAAGAGCTCGGGGGAGGGTGGGCTGGGGTCCCCCTGCTCGAAGAGCTCGGGGGAGGCACCCCGCGAGCGCGGGCAAGCGTACCCACCCCCACAGCGCAGCCCCGGGTGCGAACAAGCTCGTCAGGCGCCCTGCGCACGGCGGGCCCGGTTCCAGCGCCGCACCACCGGCCAGGTGCCCGCTCCGAGGGCCACCGCGACGAGATGGCCGCAGCTTGTCATCGGGTCGGTGAACGCGGCCAGGTCCTCCAGGAGCAGTCCGACGAACACGGCGAGCATCGGCCACCGCAGCCACGGCGTGAGCAGTCCGGACAGGGCACCGACGCCGGCGGCCACGCCGAAGCTGATTCCGTAGTCGAGGCGGTGCAGGGCGCTCTCGGGCAGACGGCCGGCCAGGACGGCGAGCCCGACGGGGATCTCCGTGGCGAGGGTGGCCAGCACATGGCCGAACAGGAAGACGCCCGCCGTGCGCAGACCGCCTATCCGGCGTTCCAGCGCGGTGAGCACCAGCAGGAAGCACAGCGAGTACACCGACACGACCCCGCCCGCGATCCACAGCGCGCTGGCAGGCAGCACCAGCAGGGGCGCCCGCATCAGGTGGGCGACGTCCGTGCTGGAGCTCCGGTGGAGGGAGTCCACCACCGAGGGATCGGCGTACCGCGCGACGAGCGAGGTGAGGGCCAGTACGGCGGTGTACCCGAAGGTGAACGGGGTGCCGGTGGGGCTGGGCAGCAGCCTCCAGGGCCCGGCCGGCGACGAGGCCGGGCCGCAGGCCGTCGCGGTCCGTTCCACGGTGCGGCGCTCCTTCCGTCGCGCCCCGCACTTCGCGTCCCGGGCGCCACTGTCCATGACCGACGCCACGCGCGAGGCGATGCGCAGCAACCTATTGGGTCGCGCCGGGGGTCCGCGCGCGGCGGCCCGCACAGCACACGCGCGCGTGTGTCACCCGTAATTCACGTGGCCGTACCGGCGCGTTGGGGCAGGATGGCCTCATGACCGCCTGGTACGACACTCCCGTGGTGCTGGACCGCCGCGAGGGTCCCTACGGCGAGGTCGTGCTGCGACGGCACGGCGCGCTGCTGCAGATCATCGCCAACGGCTGCTTCCTGATGGACACCTCCGACGGCCGCTCCGAGCGCCTCCTCGTCGACGCGGCGCTCACCGCGCTGGACGCCCGGCGCGAGCCGAGCGTGCTGATCGGCGGCCTGGGCGTCGGTTTCTCCCTCGTACACGCCGCCGCGAACCCCCGCTGGGGACGGATCACCGTCGTCGAGCGGGAGCCCGCGATCGTCGACTGGCACCGCGACGGCCCCCTCGCCGAGCTGACCGCCCAGGCGCTCGCCGACCCGCGCACCGAGATCGTCGAAGCCGATCTGGTCGCGTACGTCAATGAGACATCCGCCACGTTCGACACGCTGTGCCTCGACATCGACAACGGCCCCGACTGGACGGTCACCGAGGGCAACGAGGAGCTGTACCGACCGGCCGGACTGGCAAGCTGCGCAAGGGTGTTGACGCCGGGCGGGGTGCTCGCGGTGTGGTCGGCGAAGCCGTCTCCGGAATTTGAAGGAACCTTGCGGAATGTCGGGTTCCGGCAGGTGCGCACCGAAGAGATCCCCGTTGCCCGGGGCGTTCCCGACGTCGTGCACCTCGGGGTCCGACCTGGATAGCAAAGCCGCGGTGACTCCCCGTAGGGTGCTGACCTGACGCCGATCATTCAAGCGTCAATCGCAACTACGCGCAGTCAACGGATCACCGCACGGATTCCGGAAAGCACACTCAGGGGCGGGCGATGGAGCAGACACACACCGCGCACAACGGCACGACGGCCACTCCGGGCGCTCAGCGCCGGGTGCTGGTGGTCGAGGACGACCAGACCATCCAGGACGCCATCGCCACCCGCCTGCGCGCCGAGGGATTCCTCGTGCAGACCGCGGGCGACGGTCCGGCGGCCGTCGACACCGCCGAGGCCTGGCAGCCCGACCTGCTGATCCTCGACATCATGCTGCCCGGCTTCGACGGCCTGGAGGTCTGCCGCCGGGTGCAGGCCCAGCGCCCGGTGCCGGTGCTGATGCTCACCGCGCGGGACGACGAGACCGACATGCTGGTCGGTCTCGGGGTCGGCGCCGACGACTACATGACCAAGCCGTTCTCGATGCGCGAGCTGGCCGCACGCGTGCACGTGCTGCTGCGCCGCATGGAGCGGGCCGCGCTCGCCGCGGCGACGCCGCGCAGCGGCATCCTGCGCCTGGGCGAACTGGAGATCGACCACGCCCAGCGCCGGGTGCGGGTGCGCAGCGAGGACGTCCACCTCACGCCGACGGAGTTCGACCTCCTGGTGTGCCTGGCGAACACCCCGCGCGCGGTGCTCTCGCGCGAGCAGCTGCTGGCGGAGGTGTGGGACTGGGCGGACGCCTCCGGCACCCGGACCGTGGACAGTCACATCAAGGCGCTGCGCCGGAAGATCGGCGCCGAGCGGATCCGCACGGTGCACGGCGTGGGCTACGCGCTGGAGACGCCGACCCCATGAGCGACGGGCCGGCCGCACGGAGGGATCCGGAGGAGCCCCGGGGTGGCGTACGCCCGTTCTCGATCAAGACCAAGCTGGGCGCGCTGGTCGTCATCTCGGTACTGATCACCACGGGTCTGCTGATGGTCGCCGTGCGCACGGCGACGGAGCTGCGCTTCATCACGGTCTTCTCGATGATCGCCACACTCCTCATCACGCAGTTCGTGGCGCACTCGCTCACCGCGCCGCTGGACGAGATGAACAAGGTGGCCCGCTCCATCTCGCACGGCGACTACACGCGCCGGGTGCGCGAGAACCGCCGGGACGAGCTGGGCGACCTGGCCCAGACGATCAACCGCATGGCCGACGACCTGGAGGCCCAGGACCGCCAGCGCAAGGAGCTGGTGGCGAACGTCTCGCACGAGCTGCGCACACCCATCGCGGGCCTGCGCGCGGTGCTGGAGAACATCGTCGACGGGGTCACCGAGGCCGACCCCGAGACCATGCGTACGGCCCTGAAGCAGACCGAGCGGCTGGGCCGGCTGGTGGAGACGCTGCTGGACCTGTCCCGCCTGGACAACGGCGTGGTCCCGCTGAAGAGGCGCCGGTTCGAGGTGTGGCCCTATCTGTCGGGCGTACTGAAGGAGGCCAACATGGTCGCCTCGGCCCGCGCGGGCATCGCCTCCGGCTCCGGCAGCCACACCCGTACGGACGTGCATCTGCACCTGGACGTCCACCCGTCGGCGCTGACCGCCCACGCGGACCCCGAGCGCATCCACCAGGTCGTCGCCAACCTGATCGACAACGCGGTCAAGCACAGCCCGCCGCACGGGCGCGTGACGGTGAAGGCGCGGCGCGGCCCGCAGCCGGAGTCACTGGAGATCGAGGTCCTCGACGAGGGGCCGGGCATCCCGCGGTCGGAGTGGCACCGCGTCTTCGAGCGTTTCAACCGGGGTGCGGTGAGCCGGCCGCACGGCCCGGGCAGCGACGGCGGCACCGGACTCGGCCTGGCGATCGCCCGCTGGGCGGTGGATCTGCACGGTGGCCGGATCGGTGTGGCCGAATCCGAGCGTGGCTGCCGGATCCTCGTCACCCTTCCGGGGCCCCCTTCTCCGTCAAGTTGACGTAAAGTTCGCTCTCGAACCAACAAGATCCACGAGCGTCCCCGCAGACGGACACGTGTGATCAGGCAAGGGCCTGCGACTCCCGGGGGTCAGGCCCGGGTCCACCCTTCCCACACACAGCGGAACCACGCTTGTTTCCCGCCAATTCAGGCCTCGAAACCCGACCTTTGATGTGACTTACGCGACGAAGGAGCGGCCCGACCTCACCTTGCCGCGCCAAGGGGCGTAGCCTTGATTCCCGCTGTCCCATCATCTTGTGAAGCGGAAGAGGGCGGTTACCGCTGTGTCGCCACAGTCCCCCAGTAACACGAGCATCTCGACCGAGACCGACCAAGGCGGGAAGAACCCCGCGGCCGCGTTCGGTGCCAACGAGTGGCTCGTCGACGAGATCTATCAGCAGTACCTCCAGGACCCGAATTCCGTAGACCGCGCCTGGTGGGACTTCTTCGCCGACTACAAGCCGGGAGGTGCTGCCACCCCGGCTTCGGCGGATGCCGCGACCGCGGGGACCGCCACCGCGCCCCAGGCGGCGCCCGCCGCCCCGGCCGCACCGCAGGCCCCCGCCGCTCCGGCCGCTCCCGCGCAGCCCGCGGCCGCCGCTCCGGCACCGGCTCCGGCTCCGGCTCCGGCCGCGAAGCCTGCCGCTCAGGCCCCGGCGCCCGCGAAGCCGGCCCCCGCGAAGCCCGCCGCCGCGAAAGCCAAGGCCGAGCCCGCCGCCGAGGCGCCCGCCGGTCCCGAGTTCGTGACGCTGCGCGGCCCCTCCGCCGCGGTCGCCAAGAACATGAACGCCTCCCTGGAGCTGCCCACGGCCACGTCCGTGCGCGCCGTCCCGGTGAAGCTGCTGTTCGACAACCGCATCGTCATCAACAACCACCTCAAGCGGGCCCGCGGCGGGAAGATCTCCTTCACGCACATCATCGGCTACGCGATGGTCCAGGCCGTCAAGCAGATGCCGTCGATGAACTGGTCGTTCGCCCAGAAGGACGGCAAGCCCACCCTGGTCAAGCCGGACCACGTCAACCTCGGTCTGGCCATCGACCTGGTCAAGCCCAACGGCGACCGCCAGCTGGTCGTGGCCGCCATCAAGAAGGCCGAGACGCTGAACTTCTTCGAGTTCTGGCAGGCCTACGAGGACATCGTCCGTCGCGCCCGCGACAACAAGCTGACGATGGACGACTTCACCGGCGTCACCGTCTCCCTCACCAATCCCGGCGGCCTCGGCACGGTCCACTCGGTGCCGCGCCTGATGCCCGGCCAGTCGGTGATCATGGGCGTCGGCTCCATGGACTACCCGGCGGAGTTCCAGGGCACCTCCCAGGACACTCTGAACAAGCTCGGCATCTCCAAGGTCATGACGCTCACGTCGACCTACGACCACCGGGTGATCCAGGGCGCCGCCTCCGGCGAGTTCCTGCGCGCGGTGGCCAACCTGCTGCTGGGCGAGCACAACTTCTACGACGAGATCTTCAAGGCGCTGCGCATCCCCTACGAGCCGGTCCGCTGGTTCAAGGACATCGACGCCTCGCACGACGACGACGTCACCAAGGCCGCCCGCGTCTTCGAGCTGATCCACTCCTACCGGGTCCGCGGCCACGTCATGGCCGACACCGACCCGCTGGAGTACCAGCAGCGCAAGCACCCCGACCTCGACATCACCGAGCACGGGCTCACCCTGTGGGACCTGGAGCGCGACTTCGCGGTCGGCGGCTTCGCCGGCAAGACGCTGATGAAGCTGCGCGACATCCTCGGTGTGCTGCGCGACTCGTACTGCCGCACGGTCGGCATCGAGTTCATGCACATCCAGGACCCCAAGCAGCGCAAGTGGATCCAGGACCGGGTGGAGCGCCCGCACGCCAAGCTGGAGCGCGACGAGCAGTTGCGCATCCTGCGCCGGCTGAACGCCGCGGAGGCCTTCGAGACCTTCCTGCAGACGAAGTACGTCGGCCAGAAGCGGTTCTCCCTGGAGGGCGGCGAGTCCGTCATCCCGCTGCTCGACGCGGTCATCGACTCGGCGGCCGAGTCCCGCCTGGACGAGGTCGTCATCGGCATGGCCCACCGCGGCCGCCTCAACGTCCTGGCCAACGTCGTCGGCAAGTCGTACGCCCAGATCTTCCGCGAGTTCGAGGGCAACCTCGACCCGAAGTCGATGCACGGCTCCGGTGACGTGAAGTACCACCTGGGCGCCGAGGGCACCTTCACCGGCCTGGACGGCGACCAGATCAAGGTCTCGCTGGTGGCCAACCCCTCGCACCTGGAGGCGGTGGACCCGGTCCTGGAGGGCGTCGCCCGCGCCAAGCAGGACATCATCAACAAGGGCGGCACGGACTTCACGGTCCTGCCGGTGGCCATCCACGGCGACGCGGCCTTCGCGGGCCAGGGCGTGGTGGCCGAGACCCTGAACATGTCGCAGCTGCGCGGCTACCGCACCGGCGGTACGGTCCACGTCGTCATCAACAACCAGGTCGGCTTCACCGCCGCCCCGGAGTCCTCGCGTTCCTCCATGTACGCGACGGACGTGGCCCGCATGATCGAGGCCCCGATCTTCCACGTCAACGGCGACGACCCGGAGGCCGTCGTCCGCGTGGCGCGGCTCGCCTTCGAGTTCCGCCAGGCGTTCAACAAGGACGTGGTGATCGACCTCATCTGCTACCGCCGCCGCGGTCACAACGAGTCGGACAACCCGGCCTTCACCCAGCCGCTGATGTACGACCTGATCGACAAGAAGCGCTCGGTGCGCAAGCTCTACACCGAGTCGCTGATCGGCCGGGGCGACATCACCCTGGAGCAGGCCGAGCAGGCCCTGCAGGACTACCAGGGCCAGCTGGAGAAGGTCTTCACCGAGGTCCGCGAGGCCACCACCACCTCCCAGCCGGTCTCCGTGGACTCCCAGGAGCCGCAGGACGGCTTCCCGGTCGCGGTTTCGACGGCCGTCTCCTCCGAGGTCGTCAAGCGCATCGCCGAGTCCCAGGTCAACATCCCCGACCACATCACCGTCCACCCGCGTCTGCTGCCGCAGCTGCAGCGCCGGGCGGCCATGGTCGAGGACGGCACGATCGACTGGGGCATGGGCGAGACCCTGGCCATCGGCTCGCTGCTCCTCGAGGGCGTCCCGGTCCGGCTGTCCGGCCAGGACTCCCGCCGCGGCACCTTCGGCCAGCGGCACGCGGTGATCATCGACCGTGAGACCGGCGAGGACTACACCCCGCTGCTGTACCTGTCCGAGGACCAGGCCCGGTACAACGTCTACGACTCCCTGCTGTCCGAGTACGCGGCGATGGGCTTCGAGTACGGCTACTCCCTGGCCCGCCCGAACGCGCTCGTCATGTGGGAGGCCCAGTTCGGCGACTTCGTCAACGGCGCCCAGACGGTCGTGGACGAGTTCGTCTCCTCCGCCGAGCAGAAGTGGGGCCAGACCTCCGGCGTCACCCTGCTCCTGCCGCACGGCTACGAGGGCCAGGGCCCGGACCATTCCTCCGCCCGCCCGGAGCGGTTCCTGCAGCTGTGCGCGCAGAACAACATGACGGTCGCGATGCCGACCCTGCCGTCGAACTACTTCCACCTCCTGCGGTGGCAGGTGCACAACCCGCACCACAAGCCGCTGGTCGTCTTCACCCCGAAGTCGATGCTGCGCCTGAAGGCCGCGGCCTCGAAGGCGGAGGAGTTCACCACGGGCGGGTTCCGCCCGGTCATCGGCGACGCCTCGGTCGACCCGAACGCGGTGCGCAAGGTCGTCTTCTGCGCCGGCAAGGTCTACTACGACCTCGAAGCCGAGCGGAAGAAGCGCGGCGTGACGGACGCTGCAGCTGCCGAGACGGCGATTATCCGCATCGAGCGGCTGTACCCGCTGCCGGGTGCCGAGCTCCAGGCGGAGGTCAACAAGTACCCGAACGCCGAGAAGTACCTGTGGGCCCAGGAGGAGCCGGCGAACCAGGGCGCGTGGCCGTTCATCGCCCTGAACCTCATCGACCACCTGGACCTGGCGGTCGGCGCGGACATCCCGGCCGGCGAGCGCCTGCGCCGCATCTCCCGCCCGCACAGCTCCTCCCCCGCCGTGGGTTCCGCGAAGCGGCACCAGGCGGAGCAGGAGCAGCTGGTGCGCGAGGTGTTCGAGGCGTAACCCTCGCAGTCCTCACCGCCACGGCGGCCTGAAGGGGCCCGCCCCGAGTCTTACGGCTCGGGGCGGGCCCCTTCGCGGTCCCACGGCTTTTTGAGGCGGGCTATTCCAGGGGGATGTGAGCTGCTGTCGTTCGACAGTGGTTGGGAGCGTTCTGGTGTGCACGAGTGAGCATCGTGTGACGGCGGACGGCCATGGACGGCGACAGGAGTTCCTGTTTCGAAACGCTCGAAGAACGCCCCGTAGCCGCCACCGACAGTCCGGGGCGGATCAGCCGAATCCGGCCCGCCGGAACGATCCGGCGACGCTCCACGCCGCAACCGCCGGCGTGAACGCCGGTGCACTGCGAATGAACCCCGGTAGCCGTAGCCTCGCTCCGCCGTCGCAGCCACTCCCCCGTAGGCACTCTCCGACTCCCGTCGCCCGCGCCCGTGTCGGCCTCGCCGCGGGCGCGTGGGTCCATTGTGCCCGGGCACGCGCGCGTGGGACGCGGGTTTGGCAAGGGGAATAGTGATGCCTCACGCGCCGCATAACCTGGAGGGGTACGACCCGAGGCCGAAGGCCCAGCCCCAGGAGAGCACCCGTGTATTTCACCGACCGTGGGATCGAAGAACTGGAGAAGCGGCGCGGCGAGGAGGAGATCACCTTCGAGTGGCTCGCCGAGCAGTTGCGGACGTTCGTCGATCTCAATCCGGACTTCGAGGTGCCGGTGGAGCGGCTGGCGACGTGGCTGGCCCGGCTGGACGACGAGGACGACGCGTAGAGGCCGCACCCATGAGGGGCGCCCGTGACGGGTCGCCGCATGCTTCCGGGCGCTCCTTCGGGGGCGCCCTGTCGTTTTCCGGTTCCCAGCGTCACCTGAACGAGTGTCTTGACTTCCCGTGAGCGCGATATATCGTGTTCATCAGAAGACGCGATATGGCGTGTCGCGTCCCGTGACGGGGAGGTCTGCACCATGTCCGAGTGGTCCGTCGGAGAGCCCAGGAAGCTCACTTTCGACGAGCGGGTGACCGAGCTGAACGTCCGCATCGTCCACGGCACGGTGAACGTCGTGGGCACGGACGAGGGTTCCGCCCGTCTGGAGGTCTCCGAGATCGAGGGACCGCCCCTGATGGTCACCCAGCAGGGCGGCACGCTCACGGTGGCCTACGAGGACCTGCCCTGGAAGGGCTTCCTCAAATGGCTGGACCGCAAGGGCTGGCGGCGCAGCGCCGTGGTCTCCGTGGCCGTCCCGTCGAGCGCGCGCGTGGAGCTCGGGGTGGTCGGGGCCGCCGCGATGGTCTCGGGGATCGACGGGCGCGCGGAGGTGAGGGGCGTCTCCGGGGACACGACCCTGGTGGGCCTGACGGGCCCGGTGCGCGCGGACACCGTGTCGGGCAACGTGGAGGCGCAGGCCCTCTCGGGCGACCTGCGGTTCAACTCGGTGTCCGGGGATCTGACGGTGGTCGACGGCGCCGGCCCCTCGGTGAGGGCCGACTCGGTGAGCGGATCGATGATCGTCGACCTCGACCCGGCGGGCGGCCCCACCGACGTCAGCCTGACCAACGTCTCCGGCGAGATCGCCATCCGGCTGCCCCACCCGGCGGACGCGCAAGTGGAGGCGAACACGGCGAGCGGGACGGTGTCCAACGCCTTCGAGGACCTCAGGGTCGCCGGCCAGTGGGGCGCCAAGCGGATCACCGGCCGGCTCGGCGCGGGCAACGGCAGGCTGAAGGCGACCACCGTCTCCGGCTCGATCGCCCTGCTGCGGCGCCCGCCGGCCGAGGACGGACCGTGGGAGGCGGGGCCGCGGGACGCCCGGCCTGGAGAGGGTTCCACCGGCACTCCGACCGACGGCACGACCGACAAGAAGGTGCTCTGACATGCCTCCCGTCTTCGCCCACGGCCGCCTGCGCCTGTACCTGCTCAAGCTGCTCGACGAGGCCCCGCGCCACGGCTACGAGGTGATTCGGCTCCTCGAGGAGCGCTTCCAGGGGCTGTACGCACCCTCGGCGGGCACCGTGTACCCGCGGCTGGCCAAGCTGGAGGCCGAGGGCCTGGTCACGCACACCACCGAGGGCGGCCGCAAGGTGTACGCCATCACGGACGCCGGCCGCGCCGAACTGGCCGACCGCAGCGGCGAGTTGGCCGACCTGGAGCTGGAGATCCGCGAGTCGGTCGCCGAACTCGCCGCGGAGATCCGGGCCGACGTGCGCGGCGCGGCGGGCGACCTGCGGCGCGAGATGCGCGCGGCGGCGTCCCAGACCCGTCAGGGCACCGGGGAGTACGTCGGCGTCGACGACAAGGAGGCCTGGCAGGCCGCCAAGGAGGAGATGCGCCGCGTCAAGCAGGAGTGGAAGGAGCAGGCCCGGCGCGCCAAGGACGAGAGCCGCAGGGCGCGCGAGGAGGCCCAGCGGGCCCGGCGCCAGGCCAAGGAGGCGCAGGAGCGGGCGCGGGTCCAGGCGCAGGAGGAGCTGCAGCGCATCGCCCGGCGGGTCCAGGAGCAGGTGCAGGACCACTTCACCCGGGGCGACTGGCCCACCGGCGTGCGCGAGGGCCTGACCGAACTGGCCAAGGAGTTCGGCGACTTCGGCAAGGACTACGCCTTCGGCCGTACGGCGTCACGCGCGGAGTACTCCGACACCCCGGAGGACTTCCCCGCCGACTACGAACCGGCCTGGGCCCACGAGGACCTCACCGGCGACCCGACCCGTGACCTGGACCGCCTCCTCGACCGCTTCCGCGACGACATCCGCGACGCGGCCCGGGACCACGGCATCGCCCCCACCCAACTCCGGGAAACCCGCCGTCACCTGTCGACGGCTGCCGCCCACATCGCGGCGATACTCCACAACCCGAAGACCTGACGGCACACGGACGGCGGGCCCGGAAGAAATCCGGGCCCGCCGAAGAAGGGGAGGTGAGACTCAGGACCGGGTGAGCACGATCTTGCCGAACTGGTCGCCCGACTCCATCCGTTCGAAACCCTCGCGGGCCCGGTCGAGCGGCAGCACCTCGTCGATGACGGGACGCACCCCGGTGGCGGCGCAGAAGGAGAGCAGGTCCTCCAGCTCGTCCTTGGTGCCCATGGTCGAGCCGACGACCTTCAGCTCCAGGAAGAAGATGCGGGTCAGCTCGGCGTGCGAGGGCCGGTCGCCGCTCGTCGCCCCGGAGATGACGAGCGTGCCGCCGGGCCGCAGCGACTTCACCGAGTGCGACCAGGTGGCCGCACCGACGGTCTCGATCACGGCGTCCACCCGCTGCGGCAGCCGCGCCCCCGACTCCAGCGCCTCCACCGCGCCGAGCTCCACCGCACGCTTGCGCTTGGCCTCGTCCCGGCTGGTGGCGAACATCCGCAGCCCCGCCGCCTTGCCGAGCACGATCGCGGCCGTGGCGACACCACCGCCGGCACCCTGCACGAGAACGGAGTCTCCGGGACGTACCCCCGCGTTGGTGAAGAGCATCCGGTACGCCGTCAGCCAGGCCGTGGGCAGACAGGCCGCCTCCTCGAAGGAGAGCTCCTTGGGCTTGGGCAGGACGTTCCAGGTCGGCACGGCGACCTGCTCGGCGAAGGTGCCCTGGTAGCGCTCGGTGAGGATGGACCGGGGCTCCCTCGGCCCGACCCCGTGGCCGCTCTGTCCGATCACGGAGTGCAGGACGACCTCGTTGCCGTCCTCGTCGACGCCGGCGGCGTCGCAGCCGAGGATCATGGGCAACTTGTCCTCGGACAGGCCCACACCCTTGAGCGACCAGAGGTCGTGGTGGTTCAGGGAGGCGGCCCTGACATTGACGGTGCTCCAGCCGGGGCGGGCCTCGGGGGCCGGTCGCTCCCCCGTCTCCAGGCCGTTCAGCGGCTGGTCGCGGTCGATTCGGGCGGCGTAGACAGCGAACATGACCTTGACGATAAGGGCGCACGGGCGCCTGCGGAACCACGGGCCGCTGTGACACACACCTTCTTGCCAAGCGGGAGAACAAGCGGGAGAAGCCGGGCAGAAGAAATGGCCCCGCCCGTTCGGGCGGGGCCATCCGGGTCACGTCAGCGACGGGCGACGCCCTCCGCGCGAGCCGCCGCGGCCACCGCCGCGGTCACGGCCGGCGCGACCCGCTCGTCGAACGGCGACGGGATCACGTAGTCCGCGGCGAGGTCGTCCCCGACGACCCCGGCCAGCGCCTCGGCCGCCGCGATCTTCATGCCCTCGGTGATGCGGGACGCCCGCACCTGCAGCGCGCCCGCGAAGATGCCGGGGAACGCCAGGACGTTGTTGATCTGGTTGGGGAAGTCCGACCGCCCGGTCGCCACGACCGCCGCGTACTTGTGCGCGACCTCGGGGTGCACCTCGGGGTTCGGGTTGGCCATGGCGAACACGAAGGCGCCCTCGGCCATCGACGCCACGGCCGTCTCCGGCACCGTACCGCCGGAGACGCCGATGAAGACGTCGGCGCCGGCCAGCGCGTCCTCCAGAGACCCGCTGATGCCCGCCTTGTTGGTGAACTCGGCCAGCTCCCGCTTGACCGGCGTCAGGTCCTCCCGGTCGGTCGACACGACGCCCTTGCGGTCCGTGACGGCGACATCGCCGATGCCGGCCTCGACCAGCATCTTGGCGATGGCGACACCGGCCGCGCCCGCACCCGAGATGACGGCCCGCAGCTCCCCGATCGCCCGTCCGCTCAGCCGCGCCGCGTTGCGCAGCGCCGCCAGCGTCACGACCGCGGTGCCGTGCTGGTCGTCGTGGAAGACCGGGATGTCCAGGCGCTCCTGCAGCCTGCGCTCGATCTCGAAGCACCGGGGCGCCGAGATGTCCTCCAGGTTGACCCCGCCGAAAGACGGCGCGAGGCGCACCACGGTCTCGATGATCTCGTCGACGTCGGTGGTGTCGAGCGCGATCGGAACGGCGTCCACACCGCTGAACTGCTTGAACAGAATCGCCTTCCCCTCCATCACCGGAAGGGAGGCCTCGGGGCCGATGTCCCCGAGGCCCAGCACGGCCGTGCCGTCGGTCACGACGGCGACCACGGACGACTTCCACGTGTAGTCGTGGACCAGCTCCGGCTGCTCCGCGATCGCGGAGCACACGCGCGCGACGCCGGGCGTGTACGCCAGGGACAGGTCGTCCTTGTCACGGACGGGCACGGTGGCCTGCACGGCCATCTTGCCGCCGCGGTGCAGCGCGAAGGCCGGGTCGAAGGAATCGAGCGGCTCTGCCCCGCCCTCCTGACCCGCGCTGTCGCTGCGAGGATTGACGATCTCCGCTGCCACTTGGTTTTACCCCTTAAGTATTCATGGTTTGAGGGTTGCCACTCCCTGGTGAGGGGTGGGCGGGACCGCGCACGGCCGGTGACTGATGCGTTCGGACCCATACGCGACGGGTGCGCCGCACACGCACCCTGAGCCCCGGATGAGGGGTGTAAAGAACCTTCTTACCGGACGGACGGCGTCGACGACGAGTCCATAGCGCGAAGGTCACATGACGCCGGCCCGACATCCGACCCGATATGAGGCCAAGTCCCTGCCAAATCCCGGCCATGACCCCAAATGCACCCAAAAATTCTGTTCCGGCAGGCCACATCCTGAGACGGACCGAAGATCTTCCGGTCGGAAGGAGTCATCGCCGCGGATGATCCGGCAGTTACGGACCTGCTCCGCGTGGTTCGGGGATCGCCCGTTATCCGATTTTGACATGGCGAGCCCCCTGAATGGCGCAGCCCGAATGGCAAGATGCGGTCAATCACGCGAGGTCGCGACACCCGAAGGCGCGTGTCCTCGTCGCCCCATCGGCAGCTCTATCCATCAGCCGGAGGAACCACCATGACCGCAAGCTCCACCCGTCGTACGACCGCCGCGCACTCCCGGCTTGCTGCGGTGTCTGCGATCGCGGTCGCAGGCGCCCTGCTTCTCACCGGCTGCGGTGACCAGACAAAGGACAACAACAACTCCTCCGGCAGCAGCTCCGCCCCGCTGGCCGACAAGCTCCCGGCCCAGATCCGTGACAAGGGCACCATCAAGGTCGGCTCCGACATCGCCTACGCGCCGGTCGAGTTCAAGGACGACTCGGGCAAGACCGTCGGCATCGACCCGGACCTCGCGGCCGCGATGGGCAAGCAGCTCGGCGTGACCTTCGAGTTCGAGAACGGCACCTTCGACGCCCTGCTCACCGGTCTGCGGTCCAACCGCTACGACATCGCGATGTCGGCGATGACGGACAACAAGAGCCGTCAGGAGGGCATCGACCCCGACACGAACAAGAAGGTCGGCGAGGGCGTCGACTTCGTCGACTACCTGACCGCCGGTGTCTCGATCTACACCCGCAAGGGCGACACCAGGTCCATCACCACCTGGGCCGACCTGTGCGGCAAGAAGCTCGCCGTGCAGCGCGGCACCGTCTCGGAGGACATGGCGAAGGCCGAGGCGAAGAAGTGCCCGAGCGGCAAGACGATCACCCTCCAGCGCTTCGACGACAACCAGCAGGCCCAGACCCGCCTGCGCTCGGGCGGCGCCGACGCGGTTTCCGCGGACTTCCCGGTCGCCGCGTACGCGGTCAAGACCTCCGGCGGCGGCAAGGACTTCGAGCTCGTCGGCGAGCAGGTCGATGCGGCGCCGTACGGCATCGCGGTCGGTAAGGCCAACACCCAACTGCGGGACGCTCTGCAGGCCGCGATGAACGCGATCATCCAGAACGGCGAATACCAGAAGATCCTGGAGAAGTGGGGCGCCCAGGACGGTGCCGTGAAGGAATCCGTCATCAACGGCGGGAAGTGACCGCGCCCGCGGCCACTGAAAGGCGACATCCGTGACTGCTGACATCGACAAGACGGCGGAGTCCAAGGACACGCCCCCGGCCGGACCGCAGGCCATCAAGGCCATCCCGGTCCGGCACTACGGGCGGTACCTCACCGCCCTCATCGCCATCGCGATCCTCGCCGCGATCATCTACGCGTTCGGCCAGGGCAAGATCAACTGGCACGCGGTTCCGGACTACTTCTTCGACGACCGGATCATGACCGGCGTCGGCAAGACCCTCCTGCTGACGGTCCTGTCGATGCTGATCGGTATCGTCGGCGGCGTCGTCCTGGCGGTGATGCGCCTGTCGAAGAACCCGGTGACCTCGGCCATCGCCTGGTTCTACATCTGGTTCTTCCGCGGCACTCCGGTCCTGGTCCAGCTGTTCCTGTGGTTCAACCTGGGCCTGGTCTTCGACTACATCAACCTCATGCCGCTCTACAAGGACTCCTGGTCGAACTTCATGACGCCGATGCTGACGGCGCTGCTCGGCCTCGGTCTGAACGAGGCGGCATACATGGCGGAGATCTGCCGCGCCGGCCTGCTCGCTGTCGACGAGGGCCAGACCGAGGCCGCCCACGCGCTGGGCATGAGCCACGGCAAGACCCTGCGGCGGATCGTTATTCCGCAGGCCATGCGGGTGATCGTGCCGCCGACCGGCAACGAGGTCATCAACATGCTGAAGACGACCTCGCTCGTGGCGGCCGTCCAGTATCCGGAGCTGTTCCGCTACGCCCAGGACATCGGTCAGGTCTCCGGCGCCCCGGTGGAGATGTACTTCCTGGCCGCCGCCTGGTACCTGATCATGACTTCGGTGCTGAGCGTCGGGCAGTACTACATCGAGCGGTACTACGCCCGCGGCTCCAGCCGCAGCCTGCCGGCGACGCCGTGGCAGAAAGTCAGGGCGCACCTGACGTCCTTCTCCAGCAGGAAGGTCACGGCATGACCGACAAGCTCACAGAGCAGGACACCACTGTGCGCGACACGTCCGTCGCGATGGTCAAGGCCGAGGGCGTGCACAAGTCCTTCGGCCAGGTCGAGGTCCTCAAGGGCATCGACCTGGAGGTCGAGCCGGGCGAGGTGTTCTGCCTCATCGGCCCCTCCGGCTCCGGCAAGTCGACGTTCCTGCGCTGCATCAACCACCTGGAGAAGATCAACGCCGGCCGGCTGTACGTCGACGGCGAGCTGGTCGGCTACCGGCAGCAGGGCGACAAGCTGTACGAGCTGCGCGACCGCGAGGTCGCCATGAAGCGCCGGGACATCGGCATGGTCTTCCAGCGCTTCAACCTGTTCCCGCACATGACCGCGCTGGAGAACGTCATCGAGGCGCCGGTCCAGGTCAAGGGCCTGAACAAGGGCCAGGCCAAGGAGCGGGCGATGCAGCTGCTGGAGCGCGTCGGCCTGGCCGACCGCGCGGGGCACTACCCCTCGCAGCTCTCCGGCGGCCAGCAGCAGCGCGTGGCGATCGCCCGGGCCCTCGCCATGGACCCGAAGCTGATGCTGTTCGACGAGCCGACCTCGGCGCTCGACCCGGAGCTGGTCGGCGACGTCCTCGACGTCATGCGCGACCTCGCCGAGTCCGGCATGACGATGGTGGTCGTCACCCACGAGATGGGCTTCGCCCGCGAGGTCGGCGACAGCCTCGTCTTCATGGACGGCGGCGTGGTGGTCGAGTCCGGCAACCCGCGCGAGGTCCTGACGAACCCGCAGCACGAGCGCACACAGTCGTTCTTGTCGAAGGTTCTCTGACCGGTTGTCCCGATGGACTGAGGCCGTCCACCCCCGCTCCGGGGGTGGACGGCCTCCGCCGTCTTCTGGCCTACAGGTTCAGCCAGGGGCTGCGTGGCGACAGGTTCCCCTGGGTGTCGAGCCCCTTCATCTGCACGAAGGTGGTGAACTGGCCCTTGCCACGGAAGTCCTCGCCGGCGTAGCGCTTGTTGACCACCTTCCCCTTCGGGCAAGGGTAGGACTTCTTGGAAACGATCTTCTCACCTGTGGTGAGGACCCTGATGAGGATCGTGCACTTCGCATGCTTCTTCCCCATGGAGACGATCGCGCTCGGGTGTCCCACGCCCTTGGACTTCTTGGAGATGCAGGACTTCCAGATCACCACGGTGTCGTTATTGGGGAGGGCGTCGACGTTGGAGTAGGAGTAGCACCCGCCCTTACCGGACTCGGCATACGCCACCGGCGCCGTCGCCAGTCCGGTGATCGTGGCGATCGCACACGTCGCCGCGACTGCCGTGGCCGTCTTCCTGAGCCGCATCAAAGAACCTTCCATTCCCCGTGAGCGGCATGGATGCCGCTAGTCTTGATGCAAGATCATCAAGGCGCGGCGGCCCGCGCAAGCAGGAATCCGGCCGAAACGGCAGGGACCCTCCGTGTCTCCTCTCCGCTGCTCACTGAGCATGGCTCCAGGCCTCTACTTGAGCGCCAGCAGCAGCGTGTCCGATGGCGAACACCACACCGGCCGGGACTCCCCGAAGCCCTTCTCTCGCAGTACGCGCGCGTGCCAGGCGGCGGAGGGCATCTCGCCGTCGGCGTGGGCTCCGTAGATCTCGAAGCGGCGGGCCGTCGGCTCGGCGAGGACCGGGTCCTTGGCGGCCAGGTCCCACCATTCCGCCCAGTCGAGGGCGCCGTTCTTCATGGCCCGGTCCCTGCGGGCGCGGCTGTAGGAGGCCTCGGCGGCGTCGATCCTCGGCGTGCTGTCGTCGATCATGTGGTCGGCGTTCATGAAGACACCGCCGTAGCGGACGAGTTCCGCGACCTGACCGTAGAGGACCTCCAGGGCTTCCGCGCGCAGCCAGTGGAGGGCCGTGGCGGTGAGGACCGCGTCGTACGTGTCGTACGGGAGCCTGGCGGGCCAGCCGGGGTCCTTGAGGTCGGCCTCGACGAGGGTCACCCGCTCGTCGCCGGTGAAGGTGCCCCGCGCGATGGCGAGCAGGGCGGGGTCGAGGTCGACGCCGGTGCTGGTGGCCCCCGGGAACCTGTTCAGGAGGCGGGCGGTGATGCTGCCGGTGCCGCAGGCGAGGTCGAGGACGCGCGGCTCGGGCCCCACGAAGGCCTCCACCATGTCGAGCATGGTGCGGAAGCGGTCCTCCCGGTCGGGCATGTACCACTCCTGCTGGCGGTCCCAGCTCTCCTGCCAGGCCTGCCAGTCACTGCCGGCGGCGGTGGTGGCCCCCGTGTCCGTGTCCGTCATCGCGAACCCCTCCCTCACGCATGCCACGTAATACCCTGGAAGCGCGACCGTCTGTTACTCGACCACGTGACGACCATAGAGCCCCGCCCGTAAGGACTACAAGTGGAACTGGCCTATTACTCGGATTACGCCGTACGTCTCGTCAACAGCGAGGAACCGGCCCGGGGCAAGGACACCCTGACGTCGGTGGACGCGGTCCGGGACCTGTTCGGCGCCAACGCCTCGGCCGCCCGCCGCGCCACCGACGCCGACGTCACGCGCTTCCGCTCGGTACGGGCCCGGCTGCGCGCGGTCTTCGAGGCGGCCGACACGGGCGACGAGACGCTCGCGGTGGCCCTGCTGAACTCGCTGCTGCTGGAGTTCCCGGTGAGCCCGCAGATCTCCGGGCACGACCACCGCGACGAGGACGGCCGCCCGCTGTGGCACATGCACCTGGCCGACCACCCGTCCAACGCCACGGCCGGCTACGCGGCGATCGCGGCGATGGGACTGGCGTTCCACCTGACGGAGTACGGGGTCGACCGCCTCGGCCTGTGCGAGGCCGCGCCGTGCCGCAACGCCTACCTCGACACCTCGACCAACCGCTCGCGCCGCTACTGCTCCGACCGCTGCGCGACCCGCGCCAACGTGGCCGCCTACCGGGCCCGCAAGCGCCTGGAGGCCGACCGGTCGGTGAAGACGGGCCTGGCCGCCGACAGCGCCCAGCGCACCAGCGCCAGCGGCGAGCGCTGAGCGGGCTTGCGCGGCCGGTAGCGGAACCACACCTTGCCCAGGACCAGGTCCTCGGGCACGGTGCCGTAGTCGGTGCTGTCGCCCCCCGCGTACGCGTTGTCCCCGAGCACCCACCAGCCGCCCTCGCGCAGCTCCGCCGCGCGCTTGACGACCAGCAGGTCCTGCTGGAAGGGATGCCGCAGGACCACCACGTCACCCGGCCGGATCCGTGCGCCGTACTGCACCACGAGCCGGTCCCCGTGGTACAGCGTGGGCACCATGGACGGCCCGGTCACCTCGGCCAGCCCGAAGGGCAGTACGGCCCCCCTGCGCTCGCTCTCCTGCGACAGATCCG
Source organism: Streptomyces sp. JNUCC 63 (assembly GCF_054366325.1). NCBI lineage: Bacteria > Bacillati > Actinomycetota > Actinomycetes > Kitasatosporales > Streptomycetaceae > Streptomyces > Streptomyces sp. JNUCC 63. The sequence goes on from NZ_CM135963.1 coordinate 2,634,313, forward strand.
GCATCCCCGGCACCTCCCCGGTCCGTTCCTCCACCAGTCTCAGTCTCACCCGGGACTTTTGTCCTAAGCCCCAGGGGGCACCCGCGAAAACACGCCTTGCAGGGAGTAATGTCCCACCTGAGAAGACGATCACGAGGAAGGAATGCTCCATGCTTTCCCGCCTGTTTGCCCCCAAGGTCAAGGTCAGCGCGCACTGTGACCTCCCCTGCGGTGTGTACGACCCGGCCCAGGCCCGTATCGAGGCGGAGTCGGTGAAGGCCATCCAGGAGAAGATGGCCGGCAACGACGACCCGCATTTCCAGGCGCGTGCCACCGTCATCAAGGAGCAGCGCGCCGAGCTGGCGAAGCACCACGTCTCCGTGCTCTGGAGCGACTACTTCAAGCCCCCGCACTTCGAGAAGTACCCGGAGCTGCACCAGCTGGTCAACGACACGCTGAAGGCCCTCTCCGCCGCCAAGGCCTCCACCGACCCGGCCACGGGCCAGAAGGCGCTGGACTACATCGCCCAGATCGACAAGATCTTCTGGGAGACCAAGAAGGCCTGACCGCAGGTGTCGCCCGCTGATCGGCGGTCGGTGCACCACCGCGGGTCGGTGAGGACTGCGCAGGGGGTCCGGTCGGTCGTCCGGCCGGGCCCCCTCTGCTGCGCCGGGGCTCTCCTCCGTCGGCTCGTGCCAAGCTGGCGGGATGACACCCGAAGACCTGGTACGGCTGCGGCGGGCCCGTGACCGGATAAACCGTGAGTACGCCGAGCCGCTGGACGTGGCCGCGCTGGCGCGGACCGCGCTCATGTCGCCGGGGCACTTTCAGCGCAGTTTCCGGGCCGCTTTCGGGGAGACGCCGTACGGGTATCTCATGACCCGGCGTATCGAGCGGGCGAAGGCGCTGCTCAGGCGGGGGGACATGAGCGTGACGGAGGTGTGCCTGGCGGTGGGGTGTACGTCGCTGGGGTCGTTCAGCTCGCGGTTCACCGAGCTCGTCGGGGAGACGCCGAGCGCCTATCGGGCGCGGTCGCACGAGGACAGCGCGGTGATTCCGGCGTGCGTGGCCCGGACTTTCACGCGCCCGAGGCGCACGGGACCGCCGCCCGCGCCCTAACGTGAGGGGATGGACCTCAAACTCCACCAGTGCTTCATCGCCGTCGACGATCACGACAAGGCGCTCACCTTCTACCGCGACGTGCTGGGGCTGGAAATCCGCAACGACGTCGGGTTCGAGGGGATGCGGTGGGTGACCGTGGGGTCGCCGCTGCAGCCGGACGTGGAGATCGTCCTGGAGCCGCCCGCAGCCAACCCCGACGCCTCCCCCTCCGACAAGGAGGCCATGGCCCGGCTGCTGGCCAAGGGCATGCTCCGCGGGGTCATCTTCAGCACCGCCGACTGCGACGCGCTCTTCGCCCGCGTCCAGGAGTACGGCGCCGATGTCGTCCAGGAGCCGATGGACCAGCCGTACGGGGTCCGCGACTGCGCGTTCCGCGACCCGGCCGGAAACCTGCTGCGGTTCATGGAGCGGGCCGAGGGTCAGAGGTGATCCACGTACGCACACGCGTACACGCTCTGACCCTCCGCGGGCGGGGGCGAGGAGCCCGGGGGTGGACATGGGCCGAAGCCGTCGAAGCCGTCCTGGCCCGGCGCCGGCGTTTCGTTCGCGTCCTGCCAGACGTACGGCCCCCGTGGCTCGTTCGATTCCTGCAGCCACAGGGTGAGCCCACCGCCCACAACCACTGCGGTCGCCCACACAGTCACGGCCCACCGCCACACCCTGCGGCGCCGCTCCCCGCCCCGCTCCACCTCAACTCCTCCCCGCTCAACCGGATCCGACGGCAACGCTGCCGCCGGGCCGGGGCACTCAGCGCTTTCTGCGGTAGGTGCGGACCAGTACGCCGTTGCCGAAGGTCCGTACCTCGTCGAGGGTGAACTCCGTGACGCGGAAGCCGGAGCCGAACATCGGCATGCCCGAGCCCAGAACGACCGGGTAGGTCTTGATGACGAGTTCGTCGACCTCGTCGGCCAGCTCGCCCGCGAGCTTCGAGCCGCCGCACAGGTAGATGCCGAACTCGCCGGCCTCCGCCTTCAGTTCCCGGATCCTGCCCAGCAGGTCCGTGGAAATGATCTCCACCTTCGGGTCGGGAGACTCGCCCAGGGTGCGCGAGGCGACGTACTCGCGCAGGTGGGCGTAGGGGCTGGTGACGCCCTCCTTGAGGGCCACGTCGTAGCTGGCCCGGCCCTGGACGATCGTGTCGAACCGCTTGTTCTCCAGGTCATCGATGCCGAGCGCGCGGCGGCCGTGGGTGGCCACGGTCTCCGGGTACTCCGCCTTCAGGAAGGCGAGGAACTCCTCGTCGACGAAGGGGTAGAACATCCGCGCGTCGCCGCCCGGGTCCCCGATGAAACCGTCGATGGAGCAGGCGATGAAGTAGGTGAGCTTTCGCAAGCCGGTCCCTTTCCGTAGGCTGCCGTAACCACTCTGCTTGTAGTGCTTCAGTTGTAGTACTTCACTCGTAGTGGTTGCAAGGGGTTTCCGTGAGCCCGGGCAAGTGAGAGAAGGGATTCCGCATGGCCGGCAATCCGGAACGGCGGGCGGCGCTGGTCGACGCCGGGGTCGAGGTGCTCGCGCGCGAGGGCGCGCGCGGGCTGACGTTCCGCGCGGTCGACGCCGAGGCCCGCGTGCCGGTGGGCACCGCCTCGAACTACTTCACCAGCCGCGACGACCTGCTGCGCCAGATCGACGCCCGGCTGCACAGCCGCCTCGCGCCCGACCCCGAGGTGTTCGCCGCGCTGATGAACCGCCCCAAGGACCGCTCCCTGGTCGCGGCCTTCATGCACGACCTGCTGGCCCGCGCGACCCGTGACCGCACGGGCTACCTGGCCCTGATGGAGATGCGTCTGGAGGCCACCCGGCGTCCCGGACTGCGCGCCTCCTTCACCAAGTCGGTGCGCGGGGACCTGGAGGAGGCTCTGGAGCACCACCGGGCCGCCGGTCTCCCCGGCGGCGACGAGACCGTGACGGTGCTCTACCTCGCCGTGCTCGGCCTGCTCCTGGAGCACCTGACCCTGCCGGACGTCCTGGACGGCGTACTGCCCGGGGTGAGCGTGCCGGACGGCCTGGTGGACCGCATCGTGGCGACGGTCGTGCCGGAGGGCTAGGGCGTGCGGGATTCCCGCCACATCGGCCACATCCGGGGGCCGCCCGGGAGGTCGAGGGTGGTGCCGGTGAAGGTGAAACCCAGGCGTTCGTAGAGTTTGGTGCTGCGCTTGCTGCTGGCCTCCAGGTAGGCGGGCAGACTCTCGCGGTCACAGTGGTCGAGGACGTGCCGGATGAGCGCACTGCCCAGGCCCTCGCCCTGGCGGCCCGGGGTGACGCCGATCATCCACAGGTACTCGTGGGCGCGGTCCGCCGGGTGGGAGTCGGCCATCAGGCGGGCGATCTCCTCCACGCGCGCGTTGGCCGGGTCGACCGTCTCGCGCAGGCGTACGGCGTCGTCGGGGTCGTCCGGGCCGTCGGGGACAGCCGCCGGGATCGACAGCCACAGTGCGCACGCCGTGCCGTCCTCCGTCACGTCGATCCGGCCCTCTTCGAGCACGATGTCGGTGAAGGCGGCCATCAGCCGGTGGTGGGTCGTGCGGCGGTACTCCTCTCCGGGGAAGACCCAGCCGCTCACCGGGTCGTCCTGGAAGGCCTCGTCCAGCAGCCGTACGACCAGTGCGCGGTCGTCCTGCCCCGCTGACCGGATGCCTACGCCCATCTTCCGCCCTCTCAGCTCAAGTGACCCTGGAACTACGGGTGTTGAGCCTAGGGGAAAGGAGCGGGCCCCGCACACCGTGGGGCAGTGCGGGGCCCGCCGGACCGGAGTGCCGGCGGCCGTACGGGGTCAGGAGCCGTACGGGCCCGGTGGCTCCGGGGTCTTTCCCGGTGGGGCGGGTGTCAGCTGGTGCGCCTGGTCACGAACTCGGCCAGGGCCAGCAGGCCGCCCGCGTGCGCGGGGTCGGGGACGGCGCGGGCCAGGTCGTCCACGGCCCGGGCCATCCGGTCGGCCGCCTGGGCCTGGGCCCAGTCCCGGCCGCCGGCCCGCTCCACCGCCAGCGCGGTGCGCTCCAGCTCCCCTTCTCCTTCACGCCCTTCCCGGTGCGGCCGGGAGTACAGCTCGGCGAGTTCGGTGGCGGCCGGGGTGCCGGAGGTGAGCGCGGCGACCACCGGCAGGGACTTCTTGCGGGCGGCGAGGTCGGCACCGGCCGGCTTTCCGGTGCGGCCCGGGTCGCCCCATATGCCGATCACGTCGTCGATCAGCTGGAAGGCGAGCCCCGCCTGCCGGCCGAACGCGTCCAGCGCCTCGACCTCCTCCTCGCCCACTCCCGCGTACAGCGCGCCGACGGCGCAGGAGCAGCCGAGCAGTGCGCCCGTCTTGGCCTCGGCCATGGCCAGCACCTCGACGAGCGTGACCTCGTCGGGAGCCCGGTGCTCCAGGGCCGTGTCCGCCTGCTGGCCCGCACACAGCTCGACCACGCAGGCCGCGAGCCGGGCGGCGGCCGCCTGGGACGCCGGATGCCTGTCCTCGGCGAGCAGCCTCAGGGCCAGCGCCTGCAGGGCGTCCCCGGCGAGGATCGCGTCGGTGTCACCGAACACCGTCCACGCGGTGGGCCGGTGCCGGCGGGTGGCGTCCCGGTCCATCACGTCGTCGTGCAGCAACGTGAAGTTGTGGACCAGTTCCACCGCCGCGGCGGCCCGCGCCGCCGCGGCCCTCGCCTCCGGCCCGCCGAGCGCGGCGGCCGCCGTGAGGACGAGTGCCGGGCGGATCGCCTTGCCCCCGTTCCCCGCGGCCGGCGTGCCGTCCACGTGCTCCCAGCCGAAGTGGTAGCGCGCGACCCGGCGCATCGAGGCGGGCAGGGAGGCGACCGCCGCTCGCAGTTCGGGATCGACCGATCTCCGGGAGTGCTCGAGGATCAGCGCCGCGTCGTGCCCGTCGGGCGCGTCCGCCGGGCCGCCCGCGCGGCTGCCGGCGGCGCGTCGCGGGGGCGGCGGATCGGCGGAGCCCCCCGTCCCTCCCGGCCGCTCCGTCCCTCCCGGCCGGGGCACGGCCGCAGGACGCTGTGCCGTCCGCTCTGTCGTCCGGTGTGTCGTCTCCGTCATGAACTCAGCCATCCGATCCACATCCGATCCCCCTCGGAAGAGACCGCGGACGGTGGGGCTTCCGCAGCCGGAACCTGGCGCGTACCCCCGGGGTGTACCCGGCCCGGAGGGCCGGGACACCGGGAGGCGGCGCGAGTCGTCAGCGCCAACGGCCGACCTCGATGTTCTCCAGGACGCCCAGCGCGTCCGGCACCAGCACCGCCGCCGAGTAGTAGGTCGTCACCAGGTACTTGATGACCGCCTGCTCGTTGATGCCCATGAACCGCACGGACAGGCTCGGCTCGATCTCGTCGGGGATGCCCTTGGCGCGCAGCCCGATGACGCCCTGATCGTCCTCGCCGGTGCGCATCGCGATGATCGAGCTGGTCCTGGCCTCGGTGACCGGGATCTTGTTGCACGGGAAGATCGGCACCCCGCGCCAGGTGGGGATGCGGTTGCCGCCCATGTCGACGGTCTCCGGGACCAGCCCCCGTTTGTTCAGCTCGCGGCCGAACGCTGCGATCGCGCGCGGATGGGCGAGGAAGAGCTTGGTGCCGCGGCGCCGGCTGAGCAGCTCGTCCATGTCGTCGGGGCTCGGCACGCCGTCGTGCGGCTGGATCCGCTGGTCGTACTCGCAGTTGTGGAGCAGGCCGAAGTCGCGGTTGTTGATCAGCTCGTGCTCCTGGCGCTCCTTCAACGCCTCGACGGTCAACCTCAGTTGCTGCTCCGTCTGGTTCATCGGCTGGTTGTAGAGGTCGGCCACGCGCGAGTGGATGCGCAGGACGGTCTGGGCGATGCTCAGCTCGTACTCGCGGGGCCTGGCCTCGTAGTCGACGAAGGTGTGCGGGATGTCCGGCTCACCGTCGTGGCCGGCGGCGAGCTCGACCGCCTTCTCGCCGTACTTGTTGGCGCGCTGCCCCGGGATCGAGCGCAGCCGCTGGAGATGGGCGCGCAGCGACTCGGCACGGTCGGCGACCTGTTCGAAGTCGTGGCGGGACAGGACGAGGACGGTGCACGTGGTGTCCGCGCGGGCCGTGTACTCCCAGATGGCGTCCGGGTCGAGGAGCGCCTGGTCGCCGAAGTACGCGCCGTTGGCGAGGACGCCGAGGACCTGGTCGTCGCCGTAGGGGCCGGTACCGATCTTCTGGACCCTGCCGTGCGCCAGCAGGTACACCTCCTCGGCCTGGTTGCCGAACGAGGCGATCACCTGGCCGGCCCCGATCTCCCGCTGCCGGCAGCGCTGGGCGAGCTCCGAGAGCACGTCGTCGTCCTCGTACCCGCGCAGGGCCGTCAGTTCGCCGAGTTCGGCGGGGATGACCTCGACGCGGTCGCCGGTCTTCACGAAGGTGATACGCCCGTCGCCGACGGCGTAGGTGAGCCGCCGGTTCACCCGGTACGTGCCGCCCTGCACGTCGACCCAGGGCAGCATGCGCAGCAGCCAGCGCGAGCTGATCTCCTGCATCTGGGGAACGGACTTGGTGGTGGTGGCCAGGTTCCGCGCGGCCGCGGTGCCGAGACTCTGCTGCGGCCGGCCCTGCTCCGCGCGGACCTCTTCGCCTACCGACATAGAGAATTGCCCTCCCGCTCATGCCCGGCACGCTCGGCGCCGCGCATCGATTTGCGGGCACCAGCCTTCCATCACGGAGCGTGGCCGTGCCATTACCCGAACGAGCGGGAATGGATCACCACCGCCACGGGCAGACAGGGGGACCCCTCCCGGCTGCGGGCGGATCCGCGGCCCCGGACAATGGCCGGGTGACCAGCTCCGCCGTCCCCGATCTCGCCGCGCTCTCCCCGAGGCTCCCCTCGCCCCTGCAGGAGGTCGCCGACGACCGCTTCGCCCGGCGCGGTCTGCGGCTGCTCCTCAAGCGCGACGACCTGATCCACCCGGAGCTGACCGGCAACAAGTGGCGCAAACTCGCCCCGAACCTCGAGGCCGCGGCCGGACGGACGGTCGTGACCTTCGGCGGCGCCTGGTCCAACCATCTGCGCGCGACCGCCGCCGCGGGCCGCCTGCTGGGCCTGCGCACGGTCGGCGTGGTCCGCGGGCAGGAGCTCGCCGACCGCCCCCTCAACCCCTCCCTGGCCCGGTGCGCGGCCGACGGGATGCGGCTGCACTTCGTCGACCGGACGACGTACCGCCGCAAGTCCGAGCCGGAGACGCTCGCCGCCGTACTGCGCGACATCGGGGTCGAGGAGCCGTACGTCGTCCCCGAGGGCGGCAGCAACGCCCTCGCCGTACGCGGCTGCCGGGCCCTGGGCGAGGAGCTCGGCGCCCACGCCGACGTCGCCGCCCTGGCCTGCGGCACCGGAGGCACCCTGGCCGGACTGGCCGCGGGCCTCCCGCCCGGCCGGCGCGTCCTGGGCGTACCGGTCCTCAAGGGCGGTTTCCTGACGGCGGAGGTACAGGCCCTGCAGGAGCGGGCCTTCGGCACCCGCCGCGGCACCTGGTCGCTCGACGAGCGCTTCCACTTCGGCGGCTACGCCCGCGTCACACCCGAACTCGACTCCTTCGCCGAGGACTTCACCGCCCGGCACGGCGTCCCCGTCGAGCGCACCTACGTCGCCAAGCTGCTGTACGCCCTGGTCGCTCTGGCCGGCGAGGGCGCCTTCGCGCGCGGGACGACGATCGCCGCGGTCGTCACGGGCAGCCCCTTCCCGGCGCAGTCCTGACCCATGCGCCCGTCCGCGTGCCCGCCCCCGCTCACACCGTCTCCCGGTAGGCGGCCGCCTCCTCCAGGTCCAGCCTGCGCAGCAGGGTGCGCAGCATCTCGTCGTCGATGTAGCGCCCGTCCCGCAGGCGTACGAAGACCTCGCGCTCGGTGCTGATCACGTCCCGGGACAGCCGGCGGTAGGTGTCGTCGACCGACTCGCCGGTGACCGGGTTGGCCTGGCCGAGGCGCTCCCACACGGAGTTGCGACGGCGCTCCAGGACCGTGCGGAGCCGGTCGGCGAGCGGCTGGGGCAGGGCGTTGCGCTCGTCCTGGAGGAGTTCCTCCAGGCGCTGCTCGGCGGCTCGGGAGGCCTGTGCCTGGGCGTTCGCCTCGGCCAGGGTCTCCGCCTGCGCACTCCGGCCGGGGAACTTCAGCAGGCGGATCAGCGGCGGCAGCGTCAGGCCCTGCACCACCAGCGTCCCGATGACCGTCGTGAAGGTCAGGAAGAGCAGCAGGCTGTGCCTGGGGAACGGCTCGCCGTCGTGCAGCGTGGCCGGGATCGAGAAGGCGATGGCCAGGGACACCACGCCCCGCATCCCGGCCCAGGCGGTGACCATCGCGCCCCTCCAGGTGGGATTCTCCTCCCGCGCGCGGACGCTCCGGAACAGCAGGCGGGGCAGGAACGCCGCCGGGTACACCCACACGAACCGGGTGGCGACGACCACCAGGAAGACGGCGACCGCGTACCAGGCGGCCTCGGCGCCCGCGTGCGTCCTGAGGCCCCTCAGGACGATCGGCAGCTGCAGTCCGATGAGGGCGAACACCGAGGACTCCAGGACGAAGGCGACCATCTTCCACACTGCCTCCTCCTGGAGCCGGGTGGCGAAGTCGACCTCCCACGCGCGGTGGCCGAGGTAGAGGGCGACCGTGACGACGGCGAGCACACCGGAGGCGTGCAGCTGCTCGGCGACGCCGTAGGCGACGAACGGGATGAGCAGGGAGAGCGTGTTCTGCAGCAGCGGTTCCCTCAGGCGGGTGCGCAGCCAGTGCAGCGGCGCCATCAGCACCAACCCGACGCCGACGCCCCCGACGGCCGCGACCAGGAACTCCTCGACGCCCCCGGCCCAGGTCGCGCCCTCGCCGACCGCGGCGGCCACCGCCACCTTGTAGGCGGTGATCGCGGTGGCGTCGTTGAACAGGGACTCCCCCTGCAGGATCGTGGTGATCCGCGAGGGCAGCCCGACCCGGCGGGCCACCGCCGTCGCCGCGACCGCGTCCGGCGGCGCCACCACCGCGCCCAGCACCAGCGCCGCCGTCAGCGGCAGCCCCGGCACGATCAGGTACGCGGCCCAGCCGACCACGAAGGTCGCGAACAGCACATACCCGACCGAGAGCAGCGCCACGGGCCGCAGCTGCGCGCGCAGGTCGAGGTAGGAGCTGTCGCGGGTCGACGTGTACAGCAGCGGGGGCAGCAGCAGCGGCAGGACCACTCCGGGCTCGAGGGTGTAGACGGGGACTCCGGGGACGTAGGAGACCGCCAGTCCGACCGCGACCAGCAGCAGGGGTGCCGGTACGGGGGTGCGCCGGGCGGCCCCGGCCACCGCGGCACTGCCCGCGACCAGCAACAGCAGCGGCATCACGTCCATCGTCCTCACCCGCCCGTCGTTCTCGCCGCCCGCTTTCCGCACGGTCACCCGCACGCCCGTCGTAACCTGGCAATCATGAAACAGTGCACGCACGCCGGCACGCTGCCGCGTCCGGAGCCCGCGCCCGAGAGCGAGACCTGCCCGGAGTGCCTGGCGGACGGCACGGATCCGGTGCAGCTGCGGCTGTGTCTGACCTGTGGGCACGTCGCGTGCTGCGACTCCTCGCCGAGGCAGCATGCGACCAAGCACCACAAGGACACCGGGCATCCGGTGATGCGGACCTTCGAGCCCGGCGAGGACTGGCGTTGGTGCTTCGTGGACCACGTGCTCGTGTGACCGCGCTCCTGCGACCGGGGGTCGGGCGGTTCGACGGTTCGACCCTCTGACGTCTGGGTACGACAATCCGGCCCGCGCTGTTCCCATTTGGGCCCGCAGACCCCTAGCCACGGAGCGTATCCGTAGCTTTACTATGAGTGACAACAAGGGGTTGGGGTCCCGGGACAGGAATGCCGAGAGCGCGGTAGCGTCACCGCTGAACCATGTATCGCGTTACCCCGGGGGGCGACCCTCGGCCCTGAGAGAGCTTGTACCACCTTGGAGGTGAGGGTGTCCCAGATCGCAGGCGAGCCCGTGGCGAACCAGGACTTCGTGGAGGTCCGGCTGCCGGCTGCGGGTGCCTACCTGTCGGTGCTGCGGACGGCCACGGCCGGCCTTGCGGCCCGTTTGGACTTCACCCTCGACGAGATCGAGGACCTGCGCATCGCGGTGGACGAGGCCTGCGCGATCCTGCTCCAGCAGGCCGTGCCCGGCTCGGTGCTCAGTTGTGTCTTCCGGCTGGTCGACGACTCGCTCGAGGTGACCGTCTCGGCCCCGACCACGGACGGTCACGCGCCCTCGCGGGACACGTTCGCCTGGACCGTCCTGTCCGCGCTCGCGGGCAAGGTCTCCTCCGCCGTGGACGAGGACAAGACCGTGTCGATCAGCCTCTACAAACAGCGCGGCGCGGGACCCGGGCCGACGTGAGGAACGGGGACGGGCCGGTGCGGGACGAAGAGCGCGGCACACGGGAGCTGCCGGCCGAGGGCGGGATTCCCGCCCGCGCGGAAGGGGCCACAAGCCCGGGCGGGACCGCCCCGGGCGGCCCGGCCGTGCCCCGGTGCACGGCGGGCGGCATCGACGGCATCCCGGAGCAGGCCAGGCCGCATCCGGAGGACGAGCCGTCGGCGGCCGGCCTCCCGGGCGACGGGCGGGCGCGCGGGGACGCCGTGCGGGGCACGCCCGCGCCGGCGCGGAGCGGAGCCGGTGCCGGCCATGGAGGTCCTCCCCCTCACGGGGATTCCCCCTGTTCACGCGAAGGCGAGAACGCGGGGAAGGAGGCGGGGGCTCGGGGAAGGGCAACGGGCGGGACGATGAGCGAGCACGAGCGAAACTCCGAGGGCGACGGGCAGGGCGTGCCGAGCGTGCACGGCGCGCAGCACGGTCCTCAGGACCGCAGCGGCGCACGCGCGATGTTCGTCGAGTTGCGCACGCTGAAGGAGGGCAGCCCGCAGTACGCGGAGCTGCGCAACCAGCTGGTCCGCATGCACCTGCCGCTCGTCGAGCACCTCGCGCGCCGTTTCCGCAACCGCGGTGAGCCGCTGGACGACCTGACCCAGGTCGCCACCATCGGTCTGATCAAGTCGGTCGACCGGTTCGACCCGGACCGCGGCGTGGAGTTCTCGACGTACGCGACCCCGACGGTCGTCGGCGAGATCAAGCGGCACTTCCGGGACAAGGGCTGGGCGGTACGCGTGCCGCGCCGGCTGCAGGAGCTGCGCCTGGCGCTCACCACGGCGACGGCCGAGCTGTCCCAGCTGCACGGCCGCTCCCCCACGGTGCACGAGCTGGCCGAGAAGCTGGCCATCTCCGAGGAGGAGGTCCTGGAGGGCCTGGAGTCGGCCAACGCCTACTCCACGCTGTCCCTGGACGTCCCCGACACCGACGACGAGTCCCCGGCGGTCGCCGACACCCTCGGCGCGGAGGACGAGGCGCTGGAGGGCGTGGAGTACCGGGAGTCGCTCAAGCCGCTGCTGGAGGGCCTCCCGCCGCGCGAGAAGCGGATCCTGCTGCTGCGCTTCTTCGGCAACATGACCCAGTCGCAGATCGCGCAGGAGGTCGGCATCTCGCAGATGCACGTGTCCCGGCTGCTGGCCCGCACGCTGGCCCAGCTGCGGGAGAAGCTGCTGGTGGAGGAGTAGAACGAGGGGCCGCACCGAAAGGGTCGTACCGCTCCTGCCGTACGGCTAACGCCGTTCGGTTTCCCGGGTGCGGCCCGGGCCCTTGATGCCGAGGGCCTGGGTCGTCGCCGGGTTCACGAGCAGCACCAGCGAGGTCACGGCCACGACGGCGAGCGCGATGCCGGCCGGAATGGCCGCACTGTCGGCCTGGAGCAGGTTGTAGGCCACGGGCAGCGCCAGGATCTGTGTGATGACCGCCGGTCCCCGGCTCCAGCTGCGGCGCAGCAGCAGCCCCCGGGCGGCGAGCAGCGGCAGCAGCGCGAGCACGAGCACCGTGATGCCGCCGGTGATGCCGGTCTGCCGGTCGCCCCCGTCGCCGAGGACGCCGAGGACGAGCATCCAGATCCCGCCCACGAGCAGAGCGAGCCCTTCCAGCGCGGACAGCACCGCCGCGCAGGTCAGCCGCCGCGGGCGCGGGCCGGCGGCGTCCGTGGTTTCCTGGGTGGGGTTCTGCTCACTGCTCACCCCAGCAGGGTAGCCCTCGCGGCACGGATCACCGTGCGCAGGTTCACGTCCGGATCCTTACCTGATCCCTACCTCGGTGTGGGCCGGGTACTGCCCGGTAGGTACGCTGCACCCCATGCGTGCACTTCTCGTGGTCAATCCGGCGGCAACCACCACAAGCGCACGTACGCGCGATGTGCTGATCCACGCGCTCGCCAGCGAGATGAAGCTGGAGGCGGTCACCACCGAGTACCGCGGCCACGCCCGCGACCTGGGCCGGCAGGCCGCGGACAGCGACGACATCGACATGGTCGTGGCCCTCGGCGGCGACGGCACGGTCAACGAGGTCGTCAACGGCCTGCTGCACCGCGGCCCCGACCCCGAGCGGCTGCCCCGCCTCGCCGTGGTCCCCGGCGGCTCCACCAACGTCTTCGCGCGCGCCCTGGGTCTGCCCAACGACGCCGTGGAGGCCACCGGCGCGATCCTGGACGCCCTGCGCGACGGCAGCGAGCGCACGGTCGGCCTGGGGCTGGCCTCGGGAACGCCGGACACCGACGACGCGGCCGTCCCGGAGCGCTGGTTCACCTTCAACGCCGGGCTCGGCTTCGACGCGGGCGTGGTCGGGCGGGTGGAGCAGCGGCGCGAGCGCGGCAAGAAGTCCACGCACGCCCTGTACGTACGGCAGGTGGTCCGCCAGTTCCTCGGCGAGCCGAGCCGGCGGCACGGGGCGATCACGCTGGAGCGGCCCGGGGAGGATCCGCTCGCCGAGCTGGTGGTGGCCATAGTGTCGAACACCTCGCCGTGGACGTATCTGGGCAATCGCCCGATGTACACGTCTCCTAAGGCCTCGTTCGATACGGGGCTCGACGTGCTCGGTCTCAGCCGTCTGTCCACCGCCGCGGTTGCCCGGTATGGGACCCAGTTGCTCACTTCGTCCCCCGAGCGCGGCCCTCATGGCAGGCATGCTGTTTCACTGCACGACTTGAGCCGCTTCACCTTGCATTCGAAGGTGCCGTTGCCCCTTCAGATGGACGGTGACCACCTCGGGCTGCGTAAGAGCGTGACGTTCACAGGCGTACGCCGTGCACTGCGTGTGATTGTGTGAGTGGAAGGGCCTAAAGTCCTTTCACTCGAACGTTTAGGCCAGGATCCACCCCATGGAAGTACGGCTGTGACCTAGTCGACACCGAGGAATCAAAAAAAACTTTCCGGAAGGGGTTGTATCCGCCGCCGAGGTTTGCGAGTCTCTACGTGGCGATCGGGGCGGCCCGTCACACGGGCCCCAGAGATCACCGAGAACCCCTCTTCAATCCACAGGACCACGCCAGGGAACCTGGCGATCGGCCCTTCACTTGTCGAGGGATTCGTGAAAGCGTTCACATTCACAAGCAACCTGCACGTCACACAAGGAGAGGTAGCAGCCATGGACTGGCGTCACAACGCCGTTTGCCGCGAGGAAGACCCCGAGCTGTTCTTCCCCATCGGCAACACCGGTCCTGCGCTGCTGCAGATCGAGGAAGCCAAGGCCGTCTGCCGTCGCTGCCCGGTTATCGAGCAGTGCCTGCAGTGGGCGCTCGAGTCCGGTCAGGACTCCGGCGTCTGGGGTGGTCTCAGCGAGGACGAGCGCCGCGCGATGAAGCGCCGTGCCGCCCGCAACCGGGCCCGTCAGGCCTCCGCCTGACCACAGCCACCCCGCTGACAGCCTGAGCTTGGCGGCGCGTACAGCGAGTACGCATCCCCCGCCCCCGAGCCGCAGCGCGCAGTACCCCCGATGCGCAAACGAGCCGCAACGAGCGACTAGCCCCGGACCGATCCCGGTCCGGGGCTCTTTGCTGTGTGCGCTGCTTGTGCGCCCCGAAGCGCTGCTTGTACGCCCGAGCCGCTACTTGTGCGCCCGCACCGGAATGTCGAGGATCACACGCGTGCCGCGCTCCGGGGCCGGCACCATGTCGAAGGTGCCGCCCAACTCGCCCTCGACCAGGGTGCGCACGATCTGCAGGCCGAGGTTGCCGGAGCTGTGCGCGTCGAAGTCCTCGGGCAGGCCCACGCCGTCGTCCTGGACGGTGACGAGCAGGCGGGCCTCGCGCGAGGTGCCGCCGCGGACCGCGGAGACCTCCACGGTGCCCGTGTCGCCCTCGCGGAAGCCGTGTTCCAGGGCGTTCTGCAGGACCTCGGTCAGCACCATCGACAGCGGGGTGGCGACCTCGGCGTCCAGGATGCCGAAGCGCCCGCTGCGCCGGCCGGTCACCTTGCCCGGCGAGATCTCGGCGACCATCGCCAGCACCCGGTCGGCGATCTCGTCGAACTCCACCCGCTCGTCCAGGTTCTGAGACAGCGTCTCATGGACGATCGCGATCGACCCGACCCGGCGGACCGCCTCCTCCAGGGCCTCCCGGCCGCGCTCGGACTCGATGCGCCGGGCCTGCAGCCGGAGGAGGGCCGCCACCGTCTGCAGGTTGTTCTTGACCCGGTGGTGGATCTCCCGGATGGTCGCGTCCTTGGTGATCAACTCCCGCTCGCGGCGCCGCAGTTCGGTGACGTCCCGCAGCAGCACCAGCGAACCGATACGCGTGCCCTTGGGTTTGAGCGGGATCGCCCGGAACTGGATCACTCCGCCGTTGGTCTCGATCTCGAACTCCCGGGGTGCCCAGCCGCTGGCCTGCTTCACCAGCGCCTCGTCCACCGGGGCCAGGGACGGGGCGAGTTCGGCGGTGGTCTCGCCCAGGTGGTGGCCGACGAGGTCGGCGGCGAGGCCGAGACGGTGGTAGGCGGACAGCGCGTTGGGCGAGGCGTACTGGACGATGCCGTCCGCGTCCAGCCGGATCAGTCCGTCGCCGACGCGCGGCGAGACGTCCATGTCGACCTGCTGGTCCGGGAACGGGAACGAGCCGGCCGCGATCATCTGCGCCAGGTCCGAGGCGCTCTGCAGATACGTCAGCTCGAGACGGCTCGGGGTCCGCACGGTCAGCAGGTTGGTGTTGCGCGCGATGACGCCGAGGACGCGGCCCTCCCGCCGTACCGGGATGGACTCGACGCGGACCGGGACCTCCTCGCGCCACTCGGGGTCGCCCTCGCGCACGATCCGGCCCTCGTCGAGCGCGGTGTCCAGCATCGGGCGGCGGCCGCGCGGGACGAGGTGGCCGACCATGTCGTTCTGGTAGGAGGTCGGGCCGGTGTTCGGCCGCATCTGGGCGACGGAGACGTAGCGGGTGCCGTCGCGGGTGGGGATCCACAGGACCAGGTCGGCGAAGGAGAGGTCGGAGAGCAGCTGCCACTCCGAGACCAGCAGATGGAGCCATTCGAGATCGGAGTCGTCGAGGGCGGTGTGCTGGCGTACGAGTTCGTTCATGGAGGGCACGAGTGCGAGCGTACCCGGGCGTTTGTACGGTTCTGAAATGGTACGGCCGCGTACGGCGGTGAACGGTGGCGTACGGTCCGGAGGCCCCGGAGACACCCGCGGGCCGCGGCGCCTGGGAGGGACCCTCAACCCTCCCGGCACCGCAGCCCGGAGCAGTATCGGCCTTGGGGTGTGCGGTCCCGGTCGGCCGAAGGATGAGGAGCCGGGGCAGTCAGGGCAGAGAGCTCCGGATCCTCGGTCCGCCTTCCTGTGCGGGGAAGACGGAGGCTCGTGCGTTGGCCGTTCCGAGCATTCTGGACTAGACCACTTGGCCTGTCCATGCGCCGGACGGCGGTTGTTGTGGTTTCTTCATCGGTCGGTCGGTCGGCCGAGCCGGGTCCGGGCCCGGACGGATCGGCCAACCGGCCGGAGCTTCCCGGCGTGCACCACGCAGCCTAGCCCGCCCGGCTCGGCAGCGGGACCAGATGGTCGGGGCGATTTCCGCGTGCGCCTCGAGCGCCTCGGGTTCCTCATGGCCCGCGCCGTCGCGCGCCGGTCGCGCACCTGGCCCTCATGGGTACGGACGTGCACGTCTCTGTTAGATTGGACGTAGGCTGGATTGGTCTAAACCACCTACTTGTCGACCCTCGTCAACGGGTCCCGTCCCCTCTCCTCAGATCGGCAGGCTCAGCGTGGAAGTTGTCATCGTTCCGGACGCCAGAGCAGGCGGCGAGCTCGTCGCGGAGGCCATGGCGCAACTGCTCAGGCGCAAGCCCGACGCCGTGCTCGGCATGGCCACGGGTTCGACGCCGCTGCCCGTGTACGAGGCACTGGCGGACAAGGTGAGCTCCGGCGCCGTGGACGCCTCACGAGCGCGGATCGCCCAGCTCGACGAGTACGTGGGGCTGCCCGCCGGTCACCCGGAGTCGTACCGCGAGGTCCTGCGGCGCCAGGTGGTGGAGCCGCTCGGCCTGGGGATGGACTCCTTCCTGGGGCCCGACGGCACCGCGGAGGACGTGCAGGCGGCGGCCGACGCCTACGAGAAGGCGCTGGCCGAGGCCGGTGGTGTGGACCTGCAGCTGGTCGGGATCGGAACGGACGGGCACATCGCGTTCAACGAGCCGTGCTCCTCGCTGTCCTCGCGCACCCGGATCAAGGTACTGACCGAGCAGACCCGCGCCGACAACGCACGCTTCTTCGACGGTGACATCACGCAGGTGCCGCACCAGGTCATCACGCAGGGTGTCGGCACGATCCTCGACGCGCGGCACGTGGTGCTGATGGCCACGGGCGAGAGCAAGGCGGAGGCGCTCGCGGCGACCGTCGAGGGACCGGTCGCCGCCATCTGCCCGGCCTCGGCCCTGCAGCTCCACCGGCACGCCACGATCGTCGCCGACGAGGCCGCCGCCTCCAAGCTGAAGTTCGCGGACTACTTCCGTTACGCCTACGCCAACAAGCCGGCCTGGCAGGGTATTTAGCCTCCGCACGCACGCGCCCAGGTGCCGGTCACCCCGAGTGGGGTGACCGGCACCTGGCCGTTGGGGCCGCGTCCCTGGGGGAAGGCAGCGGAACACCCGCCTCTACGACGATCGTGGCCGGCGTCACGGACAGCGAGGGGCCGGTCCGTCCCCGGGGTACGGCGTCCGGCCCCCTGGTCGTCCGGGCCACGCCCCCGCGACGGCCTCCACCGCCCGGCCGCAGACGCGCGCCGCGCCGTGGGTGGCGATGTGGAGGGGGGCTCGGGGGGCAGGGGCCCGCGACAGCCGTGGCCGGCGACGTCGGCTACACCCCCACGATGACCTCCGCCGCCGCCCGGCCGCAGACGCGCGCCGCGCCGTGGGTGGCGATGTGGAGGGGGGCTCGGGGGGAGGCCTGGGGGACGCCCATTTCCACGACGATCGTGTCGGGGCGGGCGGCGAGCAGGGTGTCGAGGGCGGAGACCATCCACGGGTGGCGGTGCTCGTCGCGGACGACGGCGACCACAGGCCGGTCCCCGGCCGCCTCCAGGGCCGCGCGGCCCGCGCCCTCACCGGCGAAGCTGCCCGTCTCCGTGCCCGGCAGGAGACGGGCGAGCTCGGCGGCCACGCCCCAGGGGGTCTCCTCCCCGACCGCGATGTTGGCGACCGGGGTGAGGGCGGCGACGTAGGGCGGCTCGGTGAGCGGGGTGAAGGTCTCGCCGCCGGTGATCCGCAGCGCGCGCCTGGCCGCCCGCAGGCCGACCTCCTCGTCGGCGGTGCCGGGCGCTCCCGAGGCCGCGGACGCCGTCCAGCGGGCGAGCGCGCGCACGCGTGCGGCCGCGTCCGCCAGCCGTTCCTCGGGCAGTTCACCGGCGCGGACCGCGGTGACGAGGGCGTCCCGAAGGCGCCGTACCGTCTCGTCGTCCGCCAGGCCGCCGCCCACGCAGATCGCGTCGGCGCCGGCCGCGACGGCGAGGACGCTGCCCCGCTCGATGCCGTAGGTGCCGGCGATGGCCCGCATCTCCATGCCGTCGGTGACGATCAGGCCGTCGTAGCCCAGTTCGCCGCGCAGGAGACCGGTCAGGATCCGGCGGGACAAGGTTGCCGGGCGGTCCGGGTCCAGCGCGGGGACCAGGATGTGCGCGCTCATCACGGCCTTGGTGCCCGCGTCGATCGCCGCGCGGAACGGCGCGAGTTCGCGCTCCCGGAGCACCGCGGGGTCCACGTCGATGCGCGGCAGTGCGTGGTGGGAGTCGACCGCGGTGTCGCCGTGCCCGGGGAAGTGCTTGGTGCAGGCGGCGACGCCCGCGGACTGCAGTCCGGCCACGTAGGCGGCGGTGTGCCGGGCGACCAGCTCGGTGTCGGCGCCGAAGGAGCGGACACCGATGACCGGGTTGCCGGGGTTGGAGTTGACGTCGGCGGACGGCGCCCAGTTGAGGTTGACGCCGCACTCCGCGAGCCGCCGGCCGAGCTCCAGGGCCACGCTCCGGGTCAGCTCCACGTCGTCGACCGCGCCGAGCGCGTGGTTGCCGGGGAAGCTGGAGCCGGTGCGCACTTCCAGGCGGGTGACGTCGCCGCCCTCCTCGTCGATGGCGACCAGGACGTCGTCCCGTTCCTGGCGCAACCGTGCGGTCAGTGCGGCCAGTTGCCCGGGCGAGGCGATGTTGCGGCCGAACAGGCCGACCGAGGCCAGGCCCTCGCCGAGGCGGCGCAGCAGCCAGTCGGGGGCCGTGGTCCCGGTGAAGCCGGGCTGGAGGACGGTCAGCGCGTCGCGGGTGAGAGTGTCGGTGCCGCTGGCGAGTGTCGTCATCGGGTGGCGTTATCCCTTCACTGCGCCTGCGGTCAGGCCCGCGGCCATCTTGCGCTGGACGAGCAGGAACAGGACGACGATCGGTACGGCCATCATCGTGGCTCCGGCCATCATCGGGGCGTATTCGGTGCCGTGCTTGGTGGTGAAGTTGGCGAGCCAGACGGTCGCGGTCTGGTGCTCCTGGCTGAGCAGCATCAGGGCGTACAGGTACTCGTTCCAGGCCTGGATGAAGCCGTAGACCGAGGTGGCGACCAGGCCGGGGGCCAGCAGCGGGAAGACGACCCGGACGAACGCACCGGTGCGGGAGCAGCCGTCGACCATGGCGGCCTCCTCCAGCTCCCGGGGGATGTTGACGATGAAGCCGCGCAGCGTCCACACCGTGAAGGGGAGGATGAGGGTCAGGTAGGTGATGATCAGGCCGGTGAGCCTGTCGTACTGCTTCAGGTCGTTCAGCAGCAGGAAGACCGGGATGATCATGGCCACCAGCGGCACCATCTGGACCGCCAGGATGCCCACGATCACGACCTTGCGGCCGCGGAAGGCGAAGCGGGAGATGGCGAGCGCGGCCAGCATGCCGACGACCATGCCGATCGCCACCACCGACAGCGACACCACCAGGCTGCGGCCGACCGGGCCCCAGAAGTCGGCGATGTCCAGCGCCCGGCGGAAGTTCGACAGGGTGATCCCCGTCGGCAGCAGGCTCGGGTCCGGGTCGATGGCGTCCTTGGCCGGCTTGAACGCCGTGTTGAGCATCCAGTAGAGGGGGAAGCCGACGGTGACGAAGACGAGCAGGCCGAGCAGGTTCCAGCCGATCCTCGCCCTCCGGCGGCGGGGAGCTGCGAGGGTACTCGTCCCGCTCATTCGACTTCTCCGATCTTCAGCATCTGGCGCATGTAGACGGCGACCACGCCGAGCAGCAGCAACACGGTGATCAGGGCGATCGCCGAGCCCTGCGCGTAGTCGTTGACCACGAAGGCGCGGTCGTAGGAGTAGGTGTTGAGGACCTGGAACTCCGCCTCGGGGTGGCCGCCCCGCATCACGAACACCTGCGGGAAGACGCCCATGTCCCAGATCACCGACAGGGTCGTGAGCATCACGATGATCGGCTTGAGGATCGGCAGGGTGACGTGGCGGAAGACGCCCCAGGCGCCCGCGCCGTCCAGCCGCGCGGCCTCCTCCAGCTCCTTGGGCACCTGGGTCAGGCCCGCGCCGAGCGTGATGACCACGAAGGGAACGGCGCCCCACACCACAAGGAGCATGATCACGGCCAGGCCCTCGGGTCCGCTCGCGAACCAGTTGTGGCCGACCATCTCGACCCCGGGCAGCTTGCTGAGCAACGCGTTGAAGACACCGTAGTCGGAGTCGAAGAGCCACTTGAAGACGGTGGTGGCCACGATGACGGGCATGCCCCAGCTGGCCACCAGCACGATGTTGATCAGGACCTTGAGCCAGGTCGAGACCCGCTGCAGCAGCAGTGCGATCGCCATGCCGGCGACCATGGTGAAGACCACGCAGCCGACGGCGAAGACGATCGT
This sequence comes from Streptomyces sp. JNUCC 63, assembly GCF_054366325.1. Lineage (NCBI taxonomy): Bacteria > Bacillati > Actinomycetota > Actinomycetes > Kitasatosporales > Streptomycetaceae > Streptomyces > Streptomyces sp. JNUCC 63. Next base: position 2,654,578 of record NZ_CM135963.1, read on the forward strand.
GCGCAGAACGACCGCCCAGAACTCGCCGTCGCCCAGCACATGGGTGAAGTTGGCGAACCCGGCCCACTCGGCCGGCTGGAAACCCCACAGCTGCGGCTGGCCGAACTTCTGGAAGGACAGGGTGACCAGGCGTGCCAGCGGATACGCCATGACCAGGGTCAGCACCAGCAGGCAGGGCGCGAGCAGCAGCCAGGGGGTCGCGGCCTCGCCGGAGGTGCGCTGTCCGCGCGGGCGGTCGGGGACGGCTGGTGGTGGCGCCTGCCGTGGTGGCGGCGCCTTGGCAGGGGTGGTCGTGTCTGCGGCACTCATCGCGCGCTCCTCAGCGGTCCCTCAGGTCGTACGCAGGCAAAGCCCCGTACGACCGTGCGCGGGCCGGGCCGTCGCACGGTCGTACGGGAAGCAGGGCCCCGCCCGGCGGCAGAGCCCTGCACGCAGGTCATTTGGTGTTGATGACCTTGTCGATCGCGGCGTCCGCCTCCTTGGCGGCCGCCTCGACCGACTTCTTGCCGGTGCCGATGTTCTGCAGCATGGTCTGCAGTACCTGGGCCTTCTCGACCTGGCCCCAGCCGGGGGCCATCGGAACGAACCAGTTGGACTCGGCCGCGGTGGCCGGGACGGCCGTCGCCGGGTCGTTCTTCAGCGTCGTGAGGTCGGTCTTGTTGTTGGGCAGGTTGCCCTTGCCCATCAGTCCCTTCTGGCCCGAGGGACCGGTGAAGGCGTCGATCCACTCGGCGGCGAGCGCCTGCGCCTTGGACTTCACCGGGACGGCGAGGTCGGAGCCGCCCAGGAAGACCGGCATGTTCTTGCCGGACGGGCCGGGCATCACGAAGTTCTCGATGTTGTCCTTGAGCTTGCCGGTCTTGTCGTTCTTCGGGTCGGCCGAGGTCGCGCCCTCCCAGGCGGCGCCGAAGATCATGCCGGACTTGCCCTGGCCGTAGACGATGTAACGGTCCGACTCGTCCTTGGTCTTGTCGCCGTGCATGTACTTGTCGACGACGTTCTTGAACTCGTTGAGTCCCTTGAGGGACTCGGGCGAGGAGAGGTCGGCCTTCCACTGGCCGCCCTCCTCCTTGGCGATGGAGCCGCCGGCGTCGTAGACGAAGGACATGGCCGCGTACCAGTCGCGGGTGGGCTGGTACCAGGCGCTGAACTTGTCGCCCTGCTTCTTCTGGACCTTGTCCAGGTCGGCCGTGAGTTCCTGGTATGTCTTCGGCACGGACTTCACACCGGCCGCGGCGAAGACGTCCTTGCGCCAGTTGGCGACCCGGCCACCCGCGTAGTACGGGACGCCGTAGGTCTTGCCGTCGTAGGTCACCGAGGCCTTCAGGCCGTCCAGCCAGGCGTCGGACCCGGCGAACTTCGCCGGGTCGACGGGGGCGAAGGCGCCCTTGACCATGTAGCCGAGCATCTCGGTGTTGCCCATCTCGACCACGTCGGGGGCCTTGTCCGTGGCGAGAACGGCGTCCAGCTTGGTGTTCTTGTCCGGCCAGCCGTAGTACTCGTGCTTGATCTTCAGGCCCGGGTGCTTCTTCGTCACCGCGTCGTCGGCGGCCTTGACCAGCTCGGGCCAGTTGTTCTGGGCGTCCACGGTGAGCCAGACGGTCAGCTCCTTGGCGTCGGCGCCGCCCTTGTCGGAGCCCCCGTCCTTGTTGTCACTCCCACACGCCGCGATGGAGACCATCATGCCCGCGATACAGATCGCGGCAACCAGCTTGCGCTTCACGCCATCCTCCTCAGGGATGCCACAAACCCCCCTGCCTCCCCGCGGTTGAGCGACATACGAGCGTCGGCGCATCACCGCCCGTGGGGCCGGGACCTGGACCAATGGTGTAGACCAGTAGGGGGAGCTTGGCCCAGACCAATAGGGCTGTCAAGGGCGCGCAAGCAGGCTCGAGAAGGCCGTTACGGGACCGCGATATGCAGGGACCTTTCATTGCCCATCCGGCCAAACGGACGCGTCCGCTCCCCTGGACCACTGGCGACCGCCTCCCGTCCGGGGCATGTCCGCCGACGTGGACCACCGGGCTCGCGCCGGGGATGGACTAGACCAACCGCGGTCACGACGGTATACAGAGGAGATCACGGAGCGTGCGGGTGACCACCGCGCACCAAGCCGTGCCACGATGTGAGCCGTGGCCGATGGATGTCGGTCGCTTCGGCACAGGAGCCGGGAAGGCAGAGCATGAGCACCGACGTCAGCAGTGCGGAGAACGAGGGTGGGACGACCGTCCGTACCGCGCGCGTGCCCAAGTACTACCGCCTGAAGAAGCACCTGCTCGACATGACGGAGACCCAGGCGCCCGGCACGCCGGTCCCGCCGGAGCGGACGCTGGCGGCCGAGTTCGACACCTCGCGCACCACCGTGCGCCAGGCCCTGCAGGAACTGGTCGTCGAGGGCCGGCTGGAGCGCATCCAGGGCAAGGGCACCTTCGTCGCCAAGCCGAAGGTCTCCCAGGCCCTGCAACTCACCTCCTACACCGAGGACATGCGCGCCCAGGGACTGGAGCCGACCTCGCAGCTCCTCGACGTCGGCTACATCACCGCCGACGACCGGCTGGCCGACCTGCTCGACATCACCGCCGGCGGGCGCGTGCTGCGCATCGAGCGGCTGCGCATGGCCAACGGCGAGCCCATGGCCATCGAGACCACGCACCTGTCGGCCAAGCGCTTCCCGGCGCTGCGCCGCAGCCTGGTGAAGTACACCTCCCTCTACACCGCCCTCGCCGAGGTCTACGACGTCCGTCTCGCCGAGGCCGAGGAGACCATCGAGACCTCGCTGGCGACTCCGCGCGAGGCGGGTCTGCTGGGCACCGACGTGGGCCTGCCGATGCTGCTGCTCTCCCGGCACTCGGTGGACCGGGAGGGCCGGCCGGTGGAGTGGGTGCGGTCGGTGTACCGCGGGGACCGCTACAAGTTCGTGGCCCGCCTCAAGCGCCCGCAGGAGTAAGGATCTTGTGACGGAGCAAGGCTCTTGTGGCACGCGTGCTCAGCGGTGAACAGCGAGGGGACGGAGTCGCCACATGTCGAATGCCCCGGATATCACCAGAGCGGCGGTGACACCCGCACGGGTGGTCATCGCCCTCTGTCTCGTCGCACCCTTCGTGGCGCTGTTGTGGGTGGGTTCCTACGCCAGGACGGAACCCACCTTCATCGGCGTCCCGTTCTTCTACTGGTACCAGATGCTGTGGGTGGTCCTCTCCACGGTCCTGACCATGGTCGCCTACCGGCTGTGGCAGCGTGACCGGCACGCCCGGACCGCAGCGACCGCCCCGTCCGCCGCGAGCGGCCCGTCCGCCACGACCGCCGCGACCGAGGACGGGGGTGCGGACCGGTGAAGGACGGCGTCAACGGCGTCGCGCTCGGCGTCTGCATCTTCTTCTTCGTGCTCGTCACCGTCATGGGATTCCTGGCCGCGCGCTGGCGCCGGGCCGAGAACGAGCACAGCCTGGACGAATGGGGCCTGGGCGGCCGGTCGTTCGGCACCTGGGTCACCTGGTTCCTGCTCGGCGGCGACCTCTACACCGCGTACACCTTCGTGGCCGTGCCCGCGGCGATCTACGCCACGGGCGCGGCCGGATTCTTCGCGGTGCCGTACACGATCCTGGTGTATCCGCTGATCTTCACGTTCCTGCCGCGGCTGTGGTCGGTGTCCCACCGGCACGGGTACGTGACCACCTCGGACTTCGTCCGCGGCCGGTTCGGCTCCAAGAGCCTGTCGCTGGCGGTGGCGCTCACCGGCATCCTCGCCACCATGCCGTACATCGCGCTCCAACTCGTCGGCATCCAGGCCGTGCTGGACGTGATGGGCGTCGGCGGCGGCGACAACACCCACTGGTTCGTGAAGGACCTGCCGCTGCTGATCGCCTTCGGCGTGCTGGCGGCGTACACCTACTCGTCGGGGCTGCGCGCGCCCGCGCTGATCGCGTTCGTGAAGGACTCGCTCATCTACATCGTGGTGGCGGTGGCGATCATCTACATCCCGATCAAGCTGGGCGGGTTCCACAACGTATTCGCCAAGGCGGGCGAGAAGTTCACCCAGGCGGGAGCGGGCGGGGTGGTGCCGGCGCCGGCCGGCCAGTGGACGTACGCCACGCTGGCCCTGGGCTCCGCGCTCGCGTTGTTCATGTACCCGCACTCGATCACCGCGACGCTGTCCTCGCGCAGCCGTGAGGTGATCCGCCGCAACACCACGATCCTGCCGCTGTACTCGCTGATGCTGGGCATGCTCGCCCTGCTGGGCTTCATGGCCATCGCGGCCGGGGTGAAGGTGAGCAACGGTCAGCTCGCCATTCCGCAGCTGTTCGAGAACATGTTCCCGGACTGGTTCGCGGGCGTGGCGTTCGCGGCGATCGGCATCGGCGCGCTGGTGCCGGCGGCGATCATGTCGATCGCGGCAGCGAATCTGTTCACCCGCAACATCTACAAGGACTTCATCCGGCCGGAGGCGACGGCGAAGGAGGAGACCCGGGTCTCCAAGATCGTCTCCCTGCTGGTGAAGGTGGGCGCGCTGGCCTTCGTGCTGACCATGGACCGGACGGTGGCCATCAACTTCCAGCTGCTCGGGGGCATCTGGATCCTGCAGACCTTCCCGGCCCTGGTCGGCGGCCTGTTCACCCGCTGGTTCCACCGCTGGGCGCTGCTGGCGGGCTGGGCGGTCGGCATGGTCTACGGCACGGTCGCGGCCTACGGGGTCGCCTCGCCGACGCAGAAGCACTTCGGCGGCTCGGCCAAGGAGATCCCGGGCATCGGCGAGATCGGCTACATCGGTCTGACGGCGTTCGTGGTCAACGTGGCCTTCGTGGTGGTCCTGACGGTCGTCCTGAAGGCGGTCAAGGCACCCGAGGGCGTCGACGAGACCAGGCCGGAGGACTACACGGCGGACGCGGGCGACCCGGGGGTCGAGGTCGAACTCCCGCCGGCCACCGCGGGAGCCGCCCACTGAGGAGCGGGCACAGCACGGGCCGCCGGAGGAGAACCGGCGGCCCGCTGTCGTACCCGTGCGGCACACTCACCCCCATGGACATCGCGATCCGGCCGGTCGAGCCCGGCGAGTACGACACCCTCGGGGAGATCACCGCCCAGGCCTATCTCCAGGACGGGCTCCTCGACTTCGGGGAGAGCGACACGTACCTCGTCGAGCTGCGCGACGTGGCCAAGCGGGTGGCCGCCGCCGAGGTGCTGGTGGCCGTGGCGGACGGGAAGGTGCTCGGCGGCGTGACCTTCGTGCGCACCGGGGGCCCCATGGCCGACATCTCCGGCCCGGGCGAGGCCGAGATACGGATGCTCGCGGTCGCGCACGCGGCACGCGGCCGGGGCGCCGGCGAGGCGCTCGTGCGGGCCTGCCTGGACCGGGCGCGGGCCACGGACGGCTGTGTCCGCGTGGTGCTGTCGACCCAGAGCTCCATGCGCGCCGCCCACCGGATCTACGAACGCCTGGGCTTCGTCCGCGCGCCCGAGCGGGACTGGAACCCGATGCCGCACGTCGACGACATCTCTCTGCTCGCCTACGAACTGAACCTGAGCTGACGCCGAGTTGCCGCCCTGACACGGACTCGGCACAACATCTGGGGGTGTCTTCCCCCGCCCGACACGACATGTATGCTCATGCTCGCTGTCACCGCAGGGGAATCCGGTGCGAATCCGGAACTGTCCCGCAACGGTGTACTCGTACACGTATGCCCGCATGGCCGTGTACGTGCGTCAGTCCGAGGACCTGCCGACAGTGCGCCCGGCCGTCCGGTCCGGGTGCCCTGACGTCCGGGCCTCGTGGAATGGGCCGGTGGACGCGACGCCACGTGCGCTCGTGTGCTGCCCCCTGCCCTCGGCGAGGCCCCGTGCCGAGCGAGGGAGACCCCACGTGACCATCGCGCCAGCCGACCCGGCCTCAGCCGCGGCCCCGGAGCCCGACAGTCCCGGCACCGCACTGCTGCGGACCCTGACCGAGCTGACCGCCGACCTCCCCGACGCCGACCCCGGCCGGGTCGCCGCCGCCGCGCTGCGCGGCCGGTCGGCGCACGCCGACGAGGCCGAGCTGCGCGAGCTGGCCACGGAGGCGGCCGCCGGGCTCATCTCCGAGGACCCCTCCTACTCGCGGCTGGCCGCCCGGCTGCTGACCATCGGCATCCGCGCCGAGGCCGCCTCCCAGGGCGTCACGTCGTTCACCGGGTCCATCGCCGTCGGCCACCGCGAGGGCCTGATCGCCGACCGGACCGCCGCGTTCGTCCGCGTGCACGGCGAGCGCCTGGACGCGCTGGTCGACCCGGCCGCCGACGACCGCTTCGGCTACTTCGGCCTGCGCACCCTGCACAGCCGCTACCTGCTGCGGCACCCGATCACCCGCAAGGTGATCGAGACGCCCCAGCACTTCATGCTGCGGGTGGCGAGCGGCCTCGCCGAGGACGACACCGCGCGCTCCCTCGACGAAGTCGCGGCACTGTACGGGCTGATGAGCCGCCTCGACTACCTGCCCTCCTCCCCCACGCTGTTCAACTCCGGCACCCGACACCCCCAGATGTCGTCCTGCTATCTGCTGGACTCCCCCAGGGACGAGCTGGACTCGATCTACGAGCGCTACCACCAGGTCGCCCGTCTGTCCAAGCACGCCGGCGGCATCGGCATCGCCTACTCCCGCATCCGCTCGCGCGGTTCGCTGATCCGCGGCACCAACGGGCACTCGAACGGCATCGTGCCGTTCCTGAAGACCCTGGACGCCTCGGTGGCCGCCGTGAACCAGGGCGGCCGGCGCAAGGGCGCGGCGGCGGTCTACCTGGAGACCTGGCACTCGGACATCGAGGAGTTCCTGGAGCTGCGGGACAACACCGGCGAGGACGCCCGCCGTACGCACAACCTGAACCTCGCGCACTGGGTCCCGGACGAGTTCATGCGCCGGGTGAACGCCGACGAGCGGTGGTCGCTGTTCTCCCCCTCCGACGTGCCCGAGCTGACCGATCTGTGGGGCGAGGAGTTCGACGCCGCGTACCGGGCCGCGGAGGCGAGGGGCCTGGCGAGGAAGACGATGCCGGCCCGCGACCTGTACGGCCGCATGATGCGCACCCTGGCGCAGACCGGCAACGGCTGGATGACCTTCAAGGACGCCGCCAACCGCACCGCCAACCAGACGGCCGAGCCGGGCCACGTGATCCACTCCTCCAACCTGTGCACGGAGATCCTGGAGGTCACGGACGACGGCGAGACGGCGGTCTGCAACCTCGGGTCGGTCAACCTGGGCGCGTTCGTGCACGACGGGGACATCGACTGGGAGCGGCTGGACGAGACGGTGCGTACCGCCGTCACGTTCCTGGACCGGGTGGTCGACATCAACTTCTATCCGACCGAGCAGGCGGGCCGGTCCAACGCCCGGTGGCGCCCGGTGGGTCTGGGCGCCATGGGCCTGCAGGACGTGTTCTTCAAGCTGCGGCTGCCCTTCGACTCCCCGGAGGCGAAGGCCCTGTCCACCCGGATCGCCGAGCGGATCATGCTCGCCGCGTACGAGGCCTCCACCGATCTCGCCGAGCGCCCCCAAGCACCTACGACAAGCTCCGGTGCAGGGGGGACCCCCATCGGCCCTCTTCCGGCCTGGGAGAAGACCCGTACGTCCCGGGGTGTGCTGCACCCCGACCACTACGGCGTCGACTTCTCCTGGCCCGAGCGCTGGGCGGCCCTGCGCGAGCGCATCGCGGCGGTCGGCATGCGCAACTCGCTGCTGCTCGCCATCGCCCCGACCGCCACCATCGCCTCGATCGCGGGCGCGTACGAATGCATCGAGCCGCAGGTCTCCAACCTGTTCAAGCGCGAGACGCTGTCCGGGGAGTTCCTGCAGGTCAACTCCTACCTGGTGGCCGATCTGAAGAAGCTCGGTGTCTGGGACGCCCGGACCCGGGAGGCGCTGCGCGAGGCGGGCGGCTCGGTGCAGGACTTCGCCTGGATCCCCGAGGACGTACGGAAGCTGTACCGCACGGCGTGGGAGATCCCGCAGCGCGGCCTGATCGACATGGCGGCGGCCCGCACCGCGTTCCTGGACCAGTCGCAGTCCCTGAACCTGTTCATGGAGACGCCGACCATCGGCAAGCTCTCCTCGATGTACGCGTACGCGTGGAAGCGGGGCCTGAAGACGACGTACTACCTGCGCTCCCGCCCGGCCACCCGGATCGCCCGCGCGGCCCAGGCGCAGAACCGCGCCACCGCCCCCGTACAGCAGGTGACCGAACCGGACGCCGTCGCCTGCTCCCTGGAAAACCCCGAGTCCTGCGAGGCCTGCCAGTGATGACCAGCAACCAGAATCTCCTCGACCCCGGCTTCGAGCTGACTCTGCGTCCGATGCGCTACCCGGACTTCTACGAGCGCTACCGGGACGCCATCAAGAACACCTGGACCGTGGAGGAGGTCGACCTCCACTCGGACGTCGCCGACCTCGCGAAGCTGACGGCGGGCGAGCAGCACCTCATCGGCCGGCTGGTCGCGTTCTTCGCCACCGGCGACTCGATCGTCGCCAACAACCTGGTGCTGACCCTCTACAAGCACATCAACTCCCCCGAGGCGCGGCTGTACCTGAGCCGGCAGCTCTTCGAGGAGGCGGTGCACGTCCAGTTCTACCTGACGCTGCTGGACACCTACCTCCCCGACCCGGACGACCGCGCCGCGGCCTTCGCGGCCGTGGAGAACATCCCCTCCATCCGCGAGAAGGCCGAGTTCTGCTTCAAGTGGATGGACTCGGTGGAGAAGCTGGACCGTCTGGAGACGCAGGCGGACCGCCGTCGCTTCCTGCTCAACCTGATCTGCTTCGCCGCGTGCATCGAGGGCCTGTTCTTCTACGGCGCCTTCGCCTACGTCTACTGGTTCCGCAGCCGGGGCCTGCTGCACGGGCTGGCGACCGGCACCAACTGGGTGTTCCGGGACGAGACGATGCACATGTCGTTCGCCTTCGACGTGGTGGACACCGTCCGCAAGGAGGAGCCGGACCTCTTCGACGACGAGCTGCGGCGGCAGGTCACCGACATGCTGAGGGAGGCCGTCGAGGCCGAACTGCAGTTCGCGCGCGACCTGTGCGGTGACGGCCTCCCGGGGATGAACACCGACTCGATGCGGCAGTACCTGGAGTGCGTCGCCGACCAGCGCCTGACGCGCCTCGGCTTCGCCCCGGTGTACGGCTCGGAGAACCCCTTCTCCTTCATGGAGCTCCAGGGCGTTCAGGAGTTGACCAACTTCTTCGAGCGGCGTCCGTCGGCGTACCAGGTGGCGGTGGAGGGCACCGTCGACCTGGACGAGGACTTCTGACCGTCGCGGTCCACTCGGGATTCCTGGGCCTCCCGGTCCTCCTGGGCCTGCCTGATCCGGCGGTCGATACGGCGGTCGTGGACGATGCCGATCGCCGCCGGCAGGACCATGAGGACCAGGAGCCCGAGGACGGCGATCATGGTGATGAGGCCTTGCAGCTGTGTCGTATTCATGAACACCACTGTCGCGCCGGACGCTCCTTACCGTGAGTGGCAGGACTGCCGTACATCTTCAAATTCCTGCCACTGCCGGGGCACACTGGCAGCATGCTGAGCAACGTGGCCGCCGTCCTGCTGGACGGAGTGCATCCCTTCGAGCTCGCCGTCGTCTGCGAGGTCTTCGGGCTCGACCGCAGTGACGAGGGGCTGCCGGTGTACGACTTCGCGGTCGCCTCCGCGGAGGGCGCGTCACTGCGCACCCACGTCACCGGCCTCACTCTCTCGACACCGTACGGCCTGGAGCGGCTGGAGGAGGCCGACCTGATCGCGGTGCCGGCCTCGGACGCGAACGTCTCGCGTGACCACCCGCCCGCGCTGCTCGACGCGCTCAACCGGGCCGTGGGGCGCGGCGCGCGGGTACTCAGCGTCTGCTCGGGCGTGTTCGTGCTGGGCGCCGCCGGGCTGCTGGACGGGCGGCGCTGCGCCGTGCACTGGCGGCACGCGGACGAGCTGGCCCGGCGCTTCCCGCGGGCAGTCGTCGAGCCGGACGTGCTGTACGTGGACGAGGACCCGGTGATCACCTCGGCCGGGACCGCGGCCGGCATCGACGCCTGCCTGCACATCGTGCGCAAGGAGCAGGGCCCGGAGGTCGCCAACAAGATCGCCCGGCGGATGGTGGTGCCCCCGCACCGGGACGGCGGGCAGGCACAGTACATCGAGCGGCCGCTGCCCAAGTCCCCGTGCGACACGGTCGGCGAGGTGCTGACCTGGATGGAGGAGCACCTCGACCAGGAGGTCACCGTCGAGCAGCTCGCCGCCCGCGCACACATGTCCCCGCGGACCTTCGCCCGCCGCTTCCAGCAGGAGACGGGCACGACCCCGTACCGCTGGATCCTGCGTCAACGTGTGCTGTTGGCACAGGAGTTGCTGGAGGCGACGGACGAGACGATGGACGCGATCGCGGACCGGACGGGATTCGGGACGGCGGCGGCGCTGCGGCACCAGTTCGTCCGCGCGCTGGGCACCACCCCGAACTCCTACCGGCGCGCGTTCAGGGGCCCGCGGGCCGCCTGAACGCGCGGTACGTCCCCGCTCGCCTCACCTCGGCACCGGCCGCACCAGCAGCTTGCGCGGGCGCAGGGTGATGCCGATCTGGGGGGTGTCGTTCGACCCGGCGACCTGCTCCAGGCGGAACCTCGTCGCCACCGTCGCCGTGAAGAGGCTCAGCAGCGCCGTGGAGAAGTGGTCGGCGGGGCACTTTCGGTTGCCCACGCTGAACGGGCTCATGGCGTATTTCGGTACGTCCTTGGACCGCTGAGGAAGCCAGCGGTCGGGATCGAACTCCAGGTGGTCCGGGTACGATCGCGGATCGCGCTGGATGGCGTACGGACTGTAGATGATGTCCGCCCCGGCGGGAATGCGCCGGCCACCGAGTTCCGTGTCGGTGACCGCCCGTCGCGTCAATACCCATACGGAGGGCCGCAAGCGCATCGTTTCCACGACGACATTGTTGGTGTGCGTGAGCTTGCGGACGTCGTCGAATGCCACGGGCCTGCCGCCGGTCACGGATTCGACCTCCGCATGGATCCGGTCCGCGTGTTCCGGGTGGTTCGCGAGTGTCTGAAGCAGCCACATGATCGTGGCGCCCACCGATTCACCGCCGGGAGTGAGTATCGCGACCACCTGATCGTGGATCTCCTGCTCCCCGATGGGCTCGCCATTGTCGTTCTTGGCCGTCAGCAAAGCCGTCAGCAAATCGTCCGGATTTCGCCCGGACGCCCGGCGGTCGGCGATGATCTCGTCGACGAGGCGGTGCAGATCGGCCAGCGCGCGGTTGAATGCGCGGTTGGCCGGCAGCGGCAGCCGGTACAGCGGCCCGAGCGGCAGGACCATCCGCCGGTACATGCCGCGGAAGACGGTGGCGAACGCGTCGCACAGCCTCTCGGCCCACTCGTCCGTGTACTGGCCGCGCAGCAGGCAGCGGGCCGAGACGCGTACGGCGATCCGGAAGGCCTCCGAGGTGCAGTCGACCGGCCGGCCGGAGCTCCAGCGCTCGGTCAGCGCGTGCGTCTCCTCCTCCATGATCGGACCGTAGGCGGGGAGGGCGTCGAGCCGGAAGGCGGGCTGGACGGTGCGGCGCCGGCGACGGTGCAGGGGGCCGTTGGCGGTGGCCACGCCCTCCTTGCCGAGCAGGCCCTCCAGGGACTCCCACAGCGGGCCGGAGATGATGTAGTCGGGGCTCAGGGCCACCGCCCCGGTGAGGGCGGGGGTGGTGACGGCGTACACCGTCTTGGGGCCGAGCCTGAGGCGGACGACGTCGCCGTGGTCGCGCAGCCGGCACATGAAGGCCAGTGGGTCGCGGGCCAGTTTCAGGCCGTGGCCGAGAAGCGGTACCGCCCCTCCGGCCATCGGTGGCTCGTGCGGTTCCTTCGTATTCTGCCGGGCTTCGGGATTCACCGACTCGACGGTCATTTCTCACCTGCCGCTTCGTTGTTGACGTACGGGGGCGTGGACCGGTCGTCCCAGCCGTCGACCATGTACCGGCCGGACTCGTGATGGAACCAGTAGACGGAACTGAACCAGTTCCGCATGTTGCCGAGGCAGTCCCTTACGGTGGCACTCAGTTCCTTTCCCCGCACCGTGCCGTCCGCGAGGTCGTCGGCGAAGCGCAATCCCTCCTGCTCGGCGACGAGGAATTCGGAAATGCACTCCTCGATGCGCCGGCGCATTTCCTTCACCGCCTCCTCGAGGGTCAGTCCGTCATGTCTGACGAGACTGATCCCGAGATTGTGCACCTCGCCGCCCGCCAATTCCTTGGGCAGCGAGCACAGGTCGTTGTACCAGGCGGCGAATTCCTGGCTGAGCAGTGCCGGGCGCCGGTAGGCGGGGTTCTTCCGGACGGTGTCCGGGAGTTCGCAGCCGGCACTCGGCTCCAGCAGGTCGGTCCAGATCCAGTGCGCGAAGGTGAGCCGGCGCAGCGCGAGGTACTCCTCGACCGTGGGCACCACGCCCTCGGTGCGGTTGTGGAACTCCCGGTCGTACGCCTCGATCACCGCGTGGAAGTGCCGGGCGAAGCGGGCGTTCCACTCCGGCGACAGGAACGAGTGGAGCCGCAGCACGCTGTCCGCGAACCCCGCGACCAGGGCGTCCCGGTGGTGCAGGTGGCTCCGGGGGGAGTCCAGGGCCGTGTGCAGCGCACCGCGCAGCCGCCGCCAGGCGGCGGGCCGGCCGTGGACGATGTCGCGGTCGTGACGGTCGTCCCAGACGAAGAACCACGCGCTGTAGTCCGCTATCGCCTGGAGCACCTCGTCCGGGGCGCCGATGTAGTACCCCGCCATGAGGTCGGTGTAGCACAGGCGGTCGGCGTGTTCCTCGACCTTGTCGGCCGGCATGAGCCGCTTTTCCAGCAGCCAACCGCGGGTCTTCTCCTGGAGTTGGGGCCAATAGGAGTGCAGCTGCCTGGGAAACGCGGCCTCGATCACCGGGAGAGCGAGCTGTGGCGGGACTGCGACCGCCGTCGGTGTGGATGTCGTTGTGGTGCTGTGTGGGAAAGCCGGCACGAACAAACCCCTCTCAGCCGCCGGTGACGTACACCCCTTCCGTTGTGCCGGGCGCACGCCGTCGCGTATCCCGCACCCCCATTCAGCACCACAACTGACCATTCTGGGAACGGATTTGCCTCATTCACCACTCCGGGATGCGGAGAATCTCCCCTTGTGTGACCGAATACGAATCGGCGGAAACGCACAAAGGATCGAATGCGCGAGGCATCTGCGACACATGTGCGAGGGCAGTGCGACGGCACACGAACGGCGCCCGGCCGGCTTTTCCTGCCGGCCGGGCGCCGTACGGGCGGGTCACCCCCGCCCCAACTGCCGTGACGCGTATCAGTCGTTGGCGACGACGGGGTAGCGCGGCTCGTTCTCGGCCATCTGCCGCAGCGCGTCCTTGCGCTCGCGCTTGGAGAGCCGGTCGATGTAGAGGTAGCCGTAGAGGTGATCGGTCTCGTGCTGCAGGCACCGCGCGAAGTAGCCGGTGCCGCGCACCTTGATCGGGTTGCCCCGCTCGTCCTGCCCGGTCACCTCGGCGTAGTCGGGGCGCGCGAGCGGCGCGTAGGCGGTGGGCACGGACAGGCAGCCCTCGTTGCTGTCGTCCAGGCGGCGGCGGTCGGCGGGCAGCTCGACCAGCTTGGGGTTGCAGACGACGCCGACGTGCCGGGCGCCGTCGTCGTCCGGGCAGTCGTAGACGAAGACCTTCAGGTCCACGCCGATCTGGTTGGCGGCCAGGCCCACGCCCTCGGCGGTGCGCTGGCTGGCGAACATGTCCGCGACCAGCTGCTGGAGCTCCTCGCCGAAGTCGGTGACGTCCTTGCACTCCTTGTGCAGCACCGGGTTGCCGACGACCGTGATGGGCCGGGAGGTGCCGCGCTCGCGCCAGGCCGTCTCGCGCTCCTCGCAGTCCTCCGTGTCCACGACGTACCCCTCGTCGTCGACGGGGAGCACGCCCGCGTGCTGCTGATCGGTGTCCTGCTGCGCCATGACCGCCCTGTGCCTGCCTTCCTGAAACGACTGATGCTGTTAAAGAGTACGGCGAGTGCTCAGCAGACCTCTTCCAGGTCCCGCCAGTCCCGGGAGTCCGGACTGTCGGCGACCCAGCCGTCCAGCAGCCCCCTCACCAGCGCGGCGGGCGCGGCCACTCCGCACTCCCGCTCCGGCACCCACAGCTGTCCGTCGGTGCGGTGGCCGAGGGGTCCGGGGTGTCCCGGCTCGCTGTGGTCGTGCGGGTCGAGGTGCTCGCCGTCGCCCTCGTCGGACGGCATCCGCGACTCCGAGCACATCCGGCACAGCAGCCGTACGGACGACGACCAGTCCTCGGCGGCGAAGCCGGCGTCGGCGGCCAGTTGCTCCAGGGCGTCCCGGTCGGCCTCGGTGGCGGCCTCGAGGAGGACCACCCAGGTGGGCACGGGCGAGGGCGCCCACAGCTCGATCTCGTCGAAGACGGGGTAGATGTCGCCGGCCGCGGTGGTCCGCTCGCCGTGGGGCACGCCGTCGTGCAGCACGACCTCGCCCCAGCGCCGCCCCGAGGAGGGCAGCGGGATGGACAGCACCTCGATCCGGGCCGGGTCCAGGCGGCGGCCCCAGACCACCTCGGCCTCGCCCTCCGGCGACAGCCGCACGGCCGCGCTGCCCAGCTCCATGCCCACCGGCTCCACGGCGGCGGCCGCGCCTCCGGGCACCTTCAGGCCGTACGCCTGCCAGGCACGCCGGGCCAGCGGCCAGTCCTGCAGGGCGGTGGCGGCGATGCCGACGTTCCACCAGTCGGGCGCCCCGGTCTCCTTCTCCAGCAGGGCCACGGCCCTCAGGCCCGCCGTCCTGGCCTGCTCCCAGTCGTGCCGGAACTTGTGCAGCAGGGCGAGGTTGAACCAGGACTCGGACAGCCAGGGTTCCAGGTCCGCGGCGCGCGTCAGCAGTGCGCCCGCGTCCTCGTACCGGCCGTCGCCGATCAGGGTGAACGCGCGGTCGGTGGCCTGCCGCCAGGAGGCGGAAGGCCGGTGCCGTACCTTGCCGAAGATCCTCACGATTCCCGCCTGCCAGTTCCGTTCAGTGGGCTGGCTTGTGCCCCCGGACGCCCTCTCCTTCGCATCCAACCACGTACGGCTGGAAGGGCGCTCATTACCCATGGGTTACCCCACGGCGGGCGACGTCAGACCGTCGCGTGAGAGTACACGGGCCAGTGATTCCACCACATCGGGGGCGTACTCGGCCGCCAGCCGCAGCTCCTCCAGGGCCTGGAGCGACCCGCCGGGTCCGGCGTCGCGCGCCTTCTCCTCGTAGGCGTTGACGGCCCGCACGATCCGCGCGGGCAGCGGCTGCTCCCGGCACGGGTCGGCCTGGCGCTCCACCACGACCGCGACCCGCGCGTCGACCCCGGTCTGCCGTACGACGGCCCCGCCGAGCAGCGCGATACGCCGCTGCTGCTCGGCGGGCAGGCCGGCGGTGGCGCCCGCGGGGACCGGGTCGACCAGGCTGAGCTGCCCGATGTCGTGCATGAGGGCCGCGTGCTCCAGCACGGTCAGCTCCGGCTCCGTCAGGCCCAGGTCCCGGCCCACGGCCCGGCTGAGCGCGGCCACCCGCCGGGCGTGCCCGGGCGGGGTGTACCCGGCGACCTCGGTGGCGCGGGCCAAGGAGGCGATGGTCTGCCGGTAGGTGCTCCGCACGGCCGCGTACCGTCTCAGGGACAGCTGGGTGAGCAGCAGCGGCAGCGAGAACACGGGCAGCGCCCACAGCCCGACCACGGCGACCGCGAGGGCCATGACCGCGCCGGTCGCGCACACCGCCGAGCCGATCCCGAGCAGCCCGCGCAGCTCCTCGCGCAGCAGCGGGCCGAACGGCCACCGGGTACGGCAGTGCGCCGACGCGGCGGCCAGCACGGCGCCGCACAGCGCGGTGAGCACCAGCAGCGCGAGCAGCAGCAGGGCGTACGCCGGGCCGATCCAGTCCCGGAACGCCCCCTCGCCGTACAGCGGCTGAAAGCAGACGGCCGCGAAGGCGACGGTGAGGATCCGCCGCGCGAGGTGGTCGAGGGCCTGCCCCTCCCCGCGCGCGAGGTGCGGCACGCTGCCGAGCAGACACGCGCCGAGCACCACGGCGACGGCCTGGAAGGCGCCGTGGTGACTGGCCCGCCCGGCGTCCTCGCCCAGCAGGGCGTACGACAACGCCCCGGCGGCACCCAGCGGCGCGGCCTCCCGGACACCGGCTCCGCTCCACCGCGCGAGTTCCCCGACGAGCACGAGCACCCCGAAGGCAAGGGCGGCCCCGCGCTCCTCCACGCCGGTCCACAGGGTGACGCCGAGGGACAGCAGGGCGACGAGGAGAGCCGAGCCACGGATGAGAACCAGCAGCACGGACCGGCTCATCGACACGCTCCCTCACGGCCGGCCGCGGGCGACACCGGCGGGGAGACGGACGTCCCGTCCTCGGCCGTGACCGCCGGGTGCCGGCCGTACGCGTCCAGGGCCCGCACCCGCGCCACGACCATCCTCGGATCAAGGACCAGCAGCACGGACCGGCTCATCGACGCGCTCCCTCACGGCCGGCCGCGGGCGACACCGGCGGGGAGACGGACGTCCCGTCCTCGGCCGTGACCGCCGGGTGCCAGCCGTGCCGGTCCAGGGCCCGCGCCAGTGCCGTGACCATCCGCGGGTCGAACTGTGCGCCGGCGCAGCGTTCCAGTTCCTCCAGGGCGGCGCCGACCGGGCGGGCCCGCCGGTAGGAGCGGGTGGAGGTCATCGCGTCGAAGGCGTCCGCGACGGCCACCATCCGTGCGGACTCGGGGATCTGGCCGCCCGTCAGCCCATACGGGTAGCCGCTGCCGTCCAGGCGTTCGTGGTGATGCAGGATCGCCGAGCGGGCCTCGCCGAGGAAGGAGATCCCGCGCACCATCTCGTGCCCGTACTCGGGGTGCAGCTCGATCACCCGACGCTCCTCGGGGGTCAGCGGCCCGTCCTTGCGCAGCAGCCGGGTGGGAACGCCCAGCTTCCCCACGTCGTGCAGGATGCCGGCGAACCGCAGCACCTCGACGCGCTCGTCGTCCATGCCGAGCTCGCGCGCGATCATCATGGAGGCCTGACCGACCCGCTCGCTGTGCCCGCGCGTGTACCCGTCCTTGATGTCGACGGCCTGCACCAGCGCGCGGATGGTGGCCCGGTGGGCGGCCCGCTCCCGGTGGTACTGGGCGTACACCCACCACGACACGCACATCGGCAGCAGCACCAGCAACGCGGCGACCGGGCCGTAGGGGCTGCGCCACAGCACGGCCATCATCAGTCCCGCGAGCCCGTGGACCCCGATCGGCGCCAGTGACCGGGTGAACAGCCCTGGCCACGCCCGCCGTACCGGCACTCTCTCGACGAGCGCGTGGATCCCGCCGTCCAGTGCCGTCAGCACCAGGCAGAAGGCGAGCACGGCGGCCCCGGCGGGGGCGAGGGCGTAGGGGAAGTCGGAGGCGACGACTGCGTCCCGGCCGCCCAGCGCCCAGTGCGCCCGGGAGGCGGCCCACACCGCGAGGACGAGCTGGGCGGCCTGCCAGACACGGCGCAGCCCCTCGGGCCGCTGCCCGACGCGGGCGAGCAGGACGGCCGGCAGCGGAACCAGCGCGGCGGCGGCCGGCGGCAGCAGGAAGGCCGCCGCCAGCAGGACCGGGTAGAAGGGGCCGGCGAGACCGCGCCGGACGAGGTGCCTGCAGCCGGCGTACACCGCGGCGAGCAGGGCGACCGCCCACCAGGGGGTGCGGGTCACCGGCAGCGGCAGCAGACAGGTCAGGGCGCCGAGGACCACACAGGCGACGTACGCACGGGCCCGTGGTGGAACCGCCTCCATGCCGCTCCTCCCCGGTCACGCCTGTCCACGGTGGGAGCGTAGGGCGGGCAACGGGGAGTACACGGGGCAAAGCCCCGCGGATTAGCACGTTCGGGTGAACAGTGCCCGGGCGTACGCGCGGGCGGCGGGTCAGGACTCCTGCGGAGTCACCGGCGCCGCGGTCACGTCGCTCTCGGGGACGGTCTGGCCGGAGCGGATCAGCTCGATCCGCCCCATGACCTTGGCGCGCAGGTCGGCGGGTACGTCGTCATGCCCGCAGCACCGCTTGACCAGCTTCTTCACGGCCTGCTCCAGGCCGTACTTCTCGAGGCACGGCGAGCACTCCTCGAAGTGGTGCTCGACCTTGGTGCGATCGACTTCCGGCATCTCACTGTCGAGGAACTCGTAGAGATGGTCGAGTACCTCACTGCAGTCCGTCTCGTGCGGCTCTCCGCAGCTCATGAGCCCGAGCCTTTCGCTTCGTTCGACTCTCCGGCACCGGCCGGGACCAGCCCGCGCTCGCGGGCGTAGTCCTCGAGCATTCCGCGCAGCTGACGGCGGCCCCGGTGCAGCCGGGACATCACCGTACCGATGGGTGTCCCCATGATGTCCGCGATCTGCTTGTAGGCAAAGCCCTCCACGTCCGCGAGGTAGACGGCTATGCGGAATTCCTCGGGGATCGCCTGCAGCGCTTCCTTCACGTCCGAGTCGGGCAGGTGGTCCAGCGCCTGCGACTCGGCGGAGCGCAGACCCGTCGACATGTGCGACGCGGCCCGCGCGAGCTGCCAGTCCTCGATGTCCTCGGCCGCGCTGCGCTGGGGTTCGCGCTGCTTCTTGCGGTAGGAGTTGATGAAGGTGTTGGTGAGGATCCGGTACAGCCACGCCTTGAGGTTGGTGCCCTCACGGAACTGGTGGAAGGACGCGTACGCCTTGGCGTAGGTCTCCTGCACCAGGTCCTCGGCGTCGGCCGGGTTGCGCGTCATGCGCAGCGCGGCCGAGTACATCTGGTCGAGGAATTCGAGCGCGTCCCGCTCGAAGCGCGCACTGCGCTCGACGGTCGACTCCCCGGACGCTTCCATACGCGCGCCCCGGCCCTCGGGCTGCTCCGCCTGGCCGTTGTCGGCCCCTGCGTCGGTACCGGGAACCGGACCCACCTCCTCAAGCGATGTCGGAGGACCGGAATCGGTCCCACCCGAATCGGAGGATAGACGACGATCCGGCCCGCCCGCCGCCCGAACCGGGGCGGTCCTGGCCGCGTGCAGCACCGTCCAGTCCAGGGCGGTACGGCTGCTGCGGCTCGAATCGAACTCTGCCGGGCGCAGCCCGTCCACGGGGTGGTGGTGGGAGGCGGGCGGGCAGATGGTCGAACCCATGCGGCGGACTTCCTCTCCTACGACGTGGGTGCCGGTGACCGGCACTTCTGTCCGCCTCAACAGCGCCCGGGGGCCAGGCATTCCCGGGCGTCACCCGAGTGACGCGGCCCACTGCGCGACGCCCTCGGTGATGATCTCCAGTGCCTGCTCCTGCGTGATGTCCGCCCGCTTCGGGACGGCGAAGCCGTGATCGGCGTACGGCACCTCGACGAGCTCGTACGAACCCTCCGGGAACTCCTCGGGCCTGCCGAACGGGTCGTTGCCGCCCTGGACGACGAGGGTGGGCGCTCCGGGTGCGAGCAATTCCTCCGCGCGGGACTTCTCCGGCTTGCCCGGCGGGTGCAGCGGGAAGCTGAGCGCCAGTACGGCGTGCGCGCCCAGCTCGGTCGCGGTGCGGCAGGCGACGCGCGCGCCCGCGCTGCGGCCGCCGGAGATCACCGGCAGTCCGGGCGCGGTGAGCGCCGGCCAGAGCCCGCGCCAGCCGGTGTCCAGGGTCTTCGGCGCCGGGGCGACCTTCTTTCCGGCCACCCGCCAGGGCTGCTCGACGAGCGCGACGGTCACACCGTGCCCGGGGAGGGTCTGGGCCAACGCCCGCAGGTCACGGGCCTCGATACCGCCGCCGGCGCCGTGGCTCACGGCGAGGACGAGCCGCGCGTCGTCCGCCCGGTGCCAGGTGACGCGGGCCTGGCCCGCACCGGTCTCGACGATCTCGGCGATCTCGGCGATCTCGGCGATCCTGGCGTTCTCGCTCACGTCCACGTCCACGTCCACGTCAGAAGAGTGTGCCCTCTTCGGGCGCCGGAAGCTCCCTCAGCAGCTCCGGGCCGTTGTTGCGGACGTTGCTCACGGCCGTCGAGACGGGATGGGCGCGCATCAGGCCGGGCGGCGGGGGCGCCAGCAGGGCGCGCAGGTCGTCCACGTCCGTGCGGGCCGGGTCCAGCCAGGCGTCCCAGCGGTCGGGGGTCAGCATCAGCGGCATCCGGGGGTGGATGTCGTGCAGCGAGCGCGGGCCCTCGGCCGGGGCGACCGCCAGCGGGGTCCGCTCGGCCTCCGTGGTGATCACCGAGCAGGTCACCCACCAGGCCCGCGGGTGGTCGTCGGGCAGCGTACGGTCCCGCCAGAACTCGTAGAGCCCCGCCATCGCGAACACCGAGCCGTCCGCCGGGGTGACGAAGTACGGCTGCTTGCGGGGGCGCTTGCGCCTGCCCTCGACCTCCAGTTCGCGCTCCTGGGTGCCGGTGACCCACTCGTAGTAGCCGTCGGCGGGCAGGATGCAGCGCCGGGCGGCGAAGGCACGGCGGTACGACGGCTTCTCGTGCACGGTCTCCGCGCGCGCGTTGATCATCCGGGCGGCGCCCTCGGGGGACTTCGCCCAGGAGGGGACGAGCCCCCACTTCAGCTTCCGCAGCTGCCGAACCGGGCGCCTGTCACCGGCGTCCTTCAGAGGGCGGTCGAGGACGGCGGGGACCTCCTTGGTCGGGGCCACGTTGTAGTCGGGTGCCAGGGTCTCCTCCGGCTCCCACTTCCCGACCTCGAAGATTCCTGCGAGATCCTCAGGTCCGCGACTCGCCGCATACCGTCCGCACATACGTGCAACACTGCCAGACTCCGTACAAGGACAGGGAGCCACCGGGAAACATGGCCAGCACCGCCGCCTCCGCGCTGCCCGACCTCTGGGACCGGCTGATCGGCACCCAGCCCGATCCCGACCTGTGGGTGGTGGTCGCCACCGCGGTCGCCGCGCTCGCCGTGGTCGTCCCTCACGGCCTGTGGCGCGTCTCCCGCAACGCGATCACCATCGCGCACGAGGGCGGCCACGGACTGGTGGCGCTGCTCACCGGCCGCACGCTGACCGGGATACGCCTGCACTCCGACACCAGTGGCCTGACCGTCAGCCGCGGCAAGCCGTACGGCATCGGCATGATCCTCACCGCGGCCTCCGGCTACACCGCTCCCCCGCTGCTGGGCCTGGGCGGCGCGGCCCTGCTCGCCGCCGGGCGCATCACGCTGCTGCTGTGGGTGGCCACCGCGCTGCTGGTGGCGATGCTGGTGATGATCCGCAACGCGTACGGGGCGCTCACCGTGCTCCTCACCGGCGGCACGTTCCTGCTGGTGTCCTGGCTGGCCGGACTCCAGGTGCAGGCGGCGTTCGCGTACGCGGTGGTGTGGTTCCTGCTGCTCGGCGGGGTGCGCCCGGCCTTCGAGCTGCAGGCCAAGCGGTCCCGAGGGGGCGCCGGGGACTCGGACGCGGACCAGCTGTCGCGGTTGACGCACGTACCGGCGGGGCTGTGGCTGTTCCTGTTCCACGCGGTGTCGCTGTGCTCGCTGATCGGCGGGGGCCGCTGGCTGCTGGGGGTGTGATCACCCACCTGGTCGGACGGCGGCCGGTCCAACCGCCTCCTTATAGAGTGGGGCCATGGCTCCGAACCCCGCGCACACCGCCCTCTGGCCCGCCCCGCACGCGAGCGGAGCCGTCGACGCGACGGTCCACGTGCCCGGGTCCAAATCGGTCACCAACCGCGCCCTGGTGCTCGCCGCCCTCGCCTCCGAGCCGGGCTGGCTGCGCCGCCCGCTGCGCTCCCGCGACACGCTGCTGATGGCGGACGCCCTGCGGGCGATGGGCGTGGGCATCGACGAGGGCGTCGGCCCGGACGGCACCGGGGAGGCCTGGCGCGTGATCCCCGCGGGCCTGCACGGCCCGGTCACGGTCGACGTCGGCAACGCGGGCACCGTGATGCGCTTCCTGCCGCCGGTCGCCGCGCTGGCCGACGGCCCCATCCGCTTCGACGGCGACCCGCGGTCGTACGAGCGTCCGCTGCACGGAGTCATCGACGCGCTGCGGACTCTGGGCGCCCGGATCGACGACGACGGCCGGGGCACGCTGCCGATGACCGTACACGGCGGCGGCGCGCTGGACGGCGGCCCGGTGGAGATCGACGCCTCCTCCTCGTCCCAGTTCGTCAGCGCCCTGCTGCTGTCCGGGCCGCGCTTCAACCAGGGCGTGGAGGTCCGGCACACCGGTTCGACGCTGCCGTCGATGCCGCACATCCGGATGACGGTGGACATGCTGCGCGCGGTCGGCGCCCAGGTGGACACTCCCGAGTCGGGCGGCGAGCCGAACGTGTGGCGGGTCACGCCGGGCGCCCTGCTGGGCCGGGACCTGACCGTGGAGCCGGACCTGTCCAACGCCCAGCCCTTCCTCGCGGCGGCGCTGGTGACCGGCGGCAAGGTCGTCGTCCCCGACTGGCCGGCCCGGACGACCCAGCCGGGTGACCGGCTGCGGGAGATCTTCACCGAGATGGGTGGTTCCTGCGAACTCACCGAGTACGGCCTGGTGTTCACCGGTTCAGGCGCCGTGCACGGAATCGACGTGGACCTGAGCGAGGTCGGCGAGCTGACCCCGGGCATCGCGGCCGTCGCCGCCCTCGCGGACTCGCCCTCGACCCTGCGCGGCGTGGCCCATCTGCGGCTGCACGAGACCGACCGGCTGGCCGCGCTGACCAAGGAGATCAACGAGCTCGGCGGTGACGTGACCGAGACGGCCGACGGCCTGCGCATCCGCCCGCGCCCGCTGCACGGCGGGGTCTTCCACACCTACGAGGACCACCGCATGGCGACCGCCGGCGCGGTCATCGGCCTGGTGGTGGAGGGCGTGCGGATCGAGAACGTGGCGACCACGGCGAAGACCATGCCGGACTTCCCCGAACTGTGGACCGGGATGCTCGGGGCGTAGGGACGCGGGGAACACGTCATGCGGCGCTACGGCAAGCACACCGACGAGGACGACATCCGCACCCGCCCCAACCGCCGGGGCAACCGGCCGCGTACGAACATCCGCCCTAAGCACGAGGACGCCGCCGAGGGCATGGTGCTCACCGTCGACCGGGGTCGGCTGACGTGCCTCGTCGACGGCCGTACGATCGTCGCGATGAAGGCCCGCGAACTGGGCCGCAAGGCCGCCGTCGTGGGCGACCGGGTCGCCCTGGTCGGTGACCTGTCCGGGACGAAGGACACCCTCGCGCGCATCGTCCGCATCGAGAAGCGCGCCTCCGTCCTGCGCCGCACGGCGGACGACGACGACCCGTACGAGCGCGTGGTCGTCGCCAACGCCGACCAGCTGGCCATCGTCACCGCGCTCGCCGACCCCGAGCCGCGCCCGCGCCTGATCGACCGGTGCCTGGTGGCGGCGTACGACGGCGGCCTGGACCCGCTGCTGGTCATGACCAAGTCGGACCTGGCCCCGCCGGACGAGCTCCTGGAGCTGTACGGCGCGCTGGACATCCCCTACGTCGTCACCAGCCGCGGAGAGCTGGAGAACGGGGACGCGGCGGACCGGGTGCGCGAGCATCTGGACGGGAAGGTCACGGCGTTCGTCGGCCACTCCGGTGTCGGCAAGACCACGCTCGTCAACGCGCTGGTGTCCAAGGAGCGGCGGCGGGAGACGGGCCGTGTGAACGCGGTGACCGGCCGGGGCCGGCACACCACGACCTCGGCGCTCGCGCTGCCGCTGACGGGCGCGTCCGGCTGGGTCGTCGACACCCCGGGCGTACGGTCGTTCGGCCTCGCGCACATCGACCCGTCCCGGGTCATCCACGCCTTCCCCGACCTGGAGCCGGGCATGGAGGGCTGCCCGCGCGCGTGCAGTCACGACGAGCCGGACTGCGCGCTGGACGAGTGGGTCGCCGAGGGCCACGCGGACCCGGCGCGCCTGTACTCGCTGCGCCGGCTGCTGGCCACGCGGGAGCGCAAGGAAGGCGACTGACCTGCCTGACCTCCGCGTTGTTTGGGTGCGGTGCGGGTAGGCAAGTGCATAATCGCACGGAGCCGGATCAGGACCTGCCCCAAGTACGACCAAGCGGTCACGGCGCGCGGACGCACGGGAGGACAGCACATGGCGTGGCTGCTGGTCATTGTGGCCGGGTTGCTCGAGACCGGCTTCGCCGTGTGCCTGAAGCTGTCGCACGGTTTCACCAGACTCTGGCCGACCATCGCCTTCTGCTGCTTCGCCCTGGGCAGCTTCGGGCTGCTCACCCTGTCGTTGAAGAAGCTCGACGTGGGCCCGGCGTACGCGGTGTGGACCGGTATCGGCGCGGCGGGCACCGCGATCTACGGCATGGTCTTCCTCGGCGACCTGGTCTCCACGCTGAAGATCGTCTCGATCAGCCTGGTCATCATCGGCGTGATCGGGCTGCAGCTGTCCGGTTCCGCGCACTGAGGCGCAGTACCCGGGGCGGATCAGACCGGTTGGCGGTGCAGGACGCCGCGGACGAGTCCGGCGATCCCGTCCTCGCCCGGCGGCGCCGCCACGCACGACAGGGCGAGGCGGAGCACCAGTTCGCAGGTGCGGGTCAGGTCGGCGGTCTCCGCCTTGGGCGTGCCGGGCGCGGACAGCAGGGCCACGGCACGGTCGCGGACGATCGCCACGAAGTCGCCGGGCGACGGCAGCGGGCCGTCCGCCCTGCGCTGCGCCGGCACGGCGGAGGAGGACGGCACCGCCGAGAGCGTGGGCGCGGGCAGCCGCTCGCTCCAGCAGCCGGTGAGCATCGCCTTCACCAGCGCGTTGTCACGGGCGGCCGACGCGGTCCACTCGGCGACGGCGGTGAGCCGTTCGCGCGGGTCGCCGTGGGTGGCGAGGGCGCGCTCGGCGCCGGCGAGATAGCCGTCCGTCTCCCTCCTGACCAGTGCGCGGGCGAGTCCTTCCTTGCTGCCGAACTCGTTGTAGAGCGTCTGCCGGGAGACTCCGGCCGCCGCGGCCACGTCCACCATCCGCACGGCGGACCACGGCCGGCGCGCCAGCGCCGTGTAGGCGGCGTCCAGCAGGGATTCCCGCGCTGCAGGCATCATCGCCTCCCTGGGGCGGAGCGACTCTGCGCCCAGATTTGACGCGCGGGAACGCACTGTCAAGGGTCTGTGACGGAGTGTGGAGGAACATAGCTGCGCCTGCCCGTGCCGCTTCAGGCACGGGCAGGCGCAGCAGCACGCCGCAAGCGCGGTGAGCGGACCCACCCTTCAGCGCCCCACGTGCACCGTCGCGCCCATGCCCCCCGGTAGCCCCGTACCCGCAGGGCGGATACCGTGCCTTACATGCCCGACTACCTCGACGACCTGCGCCTGGCCCACGTCCTCGCGGACGCCGCCGACGCCGCGACCATGGACCGCTTCAAGGCCCTCGACCTCAAGGTCGAGACGAAGCCGGACATGACCCCGGTCAGCGAAGCGGACAAGGCGGCGGAAGAGCTCATCCGCGGCCAGCTGCAACGCGCCCGCCCCCGCGACGCGGTCCTCGGCGAGGAGTACGGCATCGAGGGCACCGGCCCCCGCCGCTGGGTCGTCGACCCGATCGACGGCACCAAGAACTACGTCCGCGGTGTCCCGGTCTGGGCGACGCTCATCTCGCTGATGGAGGCGACCGAGGGCGGCTACCAGCCCGTCGTCGGCGTCGTCTCCGCGCCCGCGCTCGGCCGCCGCTGGTGGGCCGCGCAGGGCTACGGCGCCTTCACCGGCCGCAGCCTGACGAAGGCGAGCAGGCTGCAGGTCTCGCGCGTGGCGAAACTCGCGGACGCCTCCTTCGCGTACTCCTCGCTCAGCGGCTGGGAGGAGCAGGGCCGTCTGGACGGCTTCCTGGACCTGACCCGCGAGGTGTGGCGCACGCGCGCGTACGGCGACTTCTGGCCGTACATGATGGTCGCCGAGGGCTCGGTCGACCTCTGCGCCGAGCCCGAGCTGTCCCTGTGGGACATGGCCGCGAACGCGATCATCGTCACCGAGGCCGGCGGTACCTTCACCGGCCTGGACGGCCGTCCCGGCCCGCACGGCGGCAACGCGGCCGCGTCCAACGGACTGCTGCACGACGAGATGCTGGAGTACCTCAACCGGCGCCGCTGAGAAACCGCCGTGTGCCGCGCACGTCCCCAACCGACCGCGCGCACCCCCTTGTTGACCCTCGTTTTACCTGCGACTCTGAGAGTCTCCCCACTTGTGCGTTTGTGAATCCGTGAACTATCCGGGTTCCCCAAGGAGGTGGCTCCATCCCATGCTCGTCCGCGACGCCATGAGCTCGGTGGTCCTCACCATCGGCCCCGCACACACCCTCCGCCAGGCGGCGGCGCTGATGTCCGCGCGCCGCGTCGGCGCCGCCGTGGTCTACGACCCCGACGCCGGCGGCATCGGCATCCTCACCGAACGCGACATCCTCGACTCCGTCGGCCTGGGCCAGAGCCCGGACACCGAGCACGCCCACGCCCACACCACCACCGACGTGGTGTTCGCCGCCCCGACGTGGACCCTGGAGGAGGCGGCCCGGACCATGATGCACGGCGGCTTCCGGCATCTGATCGTGCTGGACGGCGGCGAACCGGCGGGGATCGTCTCCGTCCGCGACATCATCCGCTGCTGGACGCCGGCCCGGCAGCGGGCGGCGCAGGTACCGGCCTGACGGTTCCTGCAGACACGACAGCGGGCCGGGCCCCCGGAGGGACCCGGCCCGCCGGCCACGGCAAGCGGTCCAGCGCTGGCTCAGCCGCGCAGGGCCTGGACCGCGGCCTCCAGCCGCTTGCCGAAGTCGTCGTCCGCCTGACGGAAGTTGTTGATCGCGCGCTCGGCGATGTCGTCGCGCGAGACCTGGGAGATGGAGCCCGCCAGGTTGTTGATCAGGCGCTCCCTCTCCTCCTCCGTCATCAGGCGGTAGAGGTTGCCGGCCTGGACGAAGTCGTTGTCCTCGGCGTGGACGGGCGCCTCGTGGTTGCCGGTGACGCCGGTGACCGGGCTCGGCTGCCACAGCGGCCGGTCCGTCTGGACCGGGCCGCCGAAGCTGTTGGGCTCGTAGTTCTTCGCGCCCTTGTGGCGTCCGTCGTACAGGTAGCCGTCACGGGAGTAGGTGCGTGCCTCGGTGGCGTGCGGACGGTTCACCGGCAGCTGGTCGGCGTTGATGCCGACTCGGTAGCGGTGGGCGTCGCTGTAGGAGAAGATGCGGCCCTGGAGCATCTTGTCCGGCGAGGGGCCGATGCCCGGGACGAAGTGGCCGGGGCTGAAGATCGACTGCTCGACCTCGGCGAAGACGTTCTCCGGGTTGCGGTTGAGCTCCAGCTTGCCGAACTCGATCAGCGGGTAGTCCGCGTGCGGCCAGACCTTGGTGAGGTCGAACGGGTTGAAGCGGTAGGTCGCCGCCTCGGCCGCCGGCATCACCTGGACGTGGACGGTCCAGGACGGGAACTCGCCGCGCTCGATCGCCTCGCGCAGGTCACGCTGGTGGGAGTCGGGGTCCTTGCCCGCGAGGACCTCGGCCTCCTCGGCGGTGAGGCACTTGATGCCCTGGTCGGTCTTGAAGTGGTACTTGACCCAGAAGACCTCGCCGGCCTCGTTGTTCCACTGGTAGGTGTGCGAGCCGAAGCCGTCCATGTGGCGGTACGACGCCGGAATGCCGCGGTCGCCGAACAGCCAGGTCACCTGGTGCGTGGACTCCGGCGACAGACCCCAGAAGTCCCAGACGTTGTCCGCCTCCTGGCTGCCCGTGTACGGGTCGCGCTTCTGGGTGTGGATGAAGTCGGGGAACTTGATGGCGTCCTTGATGAAGAACACCGGGGTGTTGTTGCCGACGAGGTCGTAGTTGCCCTCTTCGGTGTAGAACTTCAGCGCGAAGCCGCGCGGGTCGCGGACGGCGTCCGGGGCGCCCAGGTTGCCGGCCACGGTCGAGAAGCGCAGGAAGGTCTCCGTCTGCTTGCCGACCTCGGAGAGGAACTTCGCGCGCGTGTACTTCGTGACGTCGGCGGTGACCGTGAAGGTGCCGTAGGCACCGGCGCCACGGGCGTGCACCACGCGCTCCGGGATGCGCTCACGGTTGAAGTGGGCGAGCTTCTCCAGGAGGAGCTGGTCCTGGACGAGCACCGGGCCGCCGACGCCCGCGGTCTCGCTGTTCTGGTTGTCGGCCACCGGAGCACCGGCTTCCGTCGTGAGCGGCCCCTGCGTCACGTCGCCTCCTGGATCGAATTCGTCTGGTCACACCACTTGGCCAAAGCCGATATCGATCCTACACTGGACAATGTCTAAGTCAAGCAAGATTCCAAAGTCACACCCATTCGGAAATTGTTCCCTTGCTGTTAGGCTGGTCTGCATGAGTGACCTTCTGGAACGGCTGCGTGGACGCGGATGGCGTATGACCGCGCAGCGACGCGTCGTGGCCGAGGTACTCGACGGCGAACACGTCCATCTGACGGCCGACGAGGTCCATGCGCGGGCCGTCACGAGGCTGCCCGAGATCTCCCGGGCGACCGTCTACAACACGCTGGGCGAGCTGGTCTCCCTCGGTGAGGTCATCGAGGTGACCACCGACAAGCGCGCCAAGCGGTACGACCCCAACGCGCACCGGCCGCACCACCATCTGATCTGCGCCGGCTGCGGCGCGATCCGTGATGTCCACCCGAGCGGCAACCCGCTGGCCGACCTGCCCGACTCGGAGCGCTTCGGCTTCACGGTCTCGGACGTCGAGGTGACGTACCGCGGCCTGTGTCCGAACTGCGCGGCGGCCTGACCGCGACGACGTTTCCAGGAGACCCCCGGCACCAAGTCGAGGCGCCGGGGGTCTTTTCGTGATGCACGCGGCTGTACGGGAAACACCGAGGGCCGGAATCCCTGATCGGATTCCGGCCCTCGGCCTTCAGTAGCGGGGACAGGATTTGAACCTGCGACCTCTGGGTTATGAGCCCAGCGAGCTACCGAGCTGCTCCACCCCGCGTCGGTGATTGCAACAGTACGTGAACGACGGGGAAAGAAGCAAATCGCTCAGGGCGACGCGCGCCGCGGCGTGCGTCACACCCCGTACGTCACGCCGACAACTCCTCGCGCAGTGCGTCCCGCAGCCGCGCCGCCCGCTCGGCGACCGCCGCCGGCCCCAGCTCCACGGCCCGGTCGGCCCACCGCTGGCCCTCGGCCAGCTCGCCCCGGCGCGCGTAGACCAGGGCGAGCCGGAGCGCCGCCCGTCCGTGCCCGGCGTCGGCGGCCCGTGCCCACCACACGGCGGCCTCCGGCTCGCTGCCCTCCCGGGCGAGCAGCAGCCCCAGGTTGAAGGCGCCGTTGCGGGACCCGGCCTCCGCCGCCGTCCGGTACCAGCGCGCCGCCTCGACCACGTCCCCGCGGGCCGCGGCCAGCATCCCGACCCGCACCTGCGCGCGCCGGTGCCCCTGGGAGGCCGCCCGCTCGTACCACTCCTCGCACTCGGTCTTGTCATGAACCGCCGGCTCGCCGAGCTCATGCGCGGGCGCCGGCGGCCGCCGGGCGTCGAGCAGGGTGGCCAGCCGGTACGCGGCCTCCGCGCTGCCGCCGCCGGCCGCGCACCGCAGGTGCCGCTCGGCCGCCCGCTCGTCCCCCGCGCGCAGCCGGGCGATCCCCACCTGCAGCGCCGCCTCCGTGTGCCCGGCGGCCGCCGCCCGCTCGTACCAGCGCAGGGCCTCGGGCTCCAGCTCCCGCCCGGCGTAGAGGATCCCCAGGTTGAACGCGGCGTCGACGCTGCCGGCCTCGGCCGCCTTGGAGAACCACGGCTCGGCCCCGCCGGTGTCGCCGCCCTGCAGCAGCAGGACGGCCAGCGCGTTCGCCGCCTCCCGGTGCCCGGCGTAGGCCGCGCGCCGGTACCACTGCTCGGCCTGCGCGGTCCGGCCCTGCTCGGCGCAGAGCAGCCCGAGGTTGTAGGCGCCGTTGACGTCGCCCGCGTCCATCGCGGCCCGGTACCACCGCTCGGCGGTCTGCGTCTCGCCGCGCTCGGCGTGCAGCGCGCCCAGCGCGTTCGCCGCGTTGCCGTCGCCGTCCTGCGCGGCCCGCAGCCACCACACGGCGGCGCTCTCGGTGTCGCCGGCGTCCCGCAGCAGGAACCCGAGCGCGCAGGCGGCCCGCGCCTCGCCGTCCTTGGCGGAGGTCAGGTACCAGCGGCCGGCCTCCTTGAGCTCGCCGCGCTTCTCCAGGATCGCGCCGAGGTGCAGCGCGGCACGGCGGTGGCCGCGCGCGGCGGCCTGCCGGTACCACTGCTCGGCCTCCGCCATGAGGCCGGTGCCGTCGTCGCGGGCGGACTCCCGCGCGGCCCGGCGGTCCAGTGCCCGCGCCAGCCGGTACTCGGCCTCCCGGTGGCCCCGCTCGGCGGCGGCCCGCATCCAGCGCTCGGCCCCGGCGTCCCCGCGGTGCTCCAGCAGGTCGGCGAGCGCGTAGGCGCCGAGGACGTGCCCCTGCTCGGCGGACTGGCGCAGCCAGTACTCGGCGGCCGGCTCGTCGCCGCGCTCGCGGTGGTGGCGCCCGAGCGCGTGCGCGGCCGCCGCGGATCCGGCGACGGCGGCGATCCGCCACCATCCGGCGGCCTCGTCGGCGTACCCGCGCCGGTGGAGGAGAACTCCCAGGTTGTTGGCGGCGGCGCGGTCACCGGCCGCGGTGGCGGCCCGCAGATGGGGTTCGGCTCCGTCGAGATCGCCGCGGCGCAGCAGCATGGCCCCGAGGACGCTCATGGCCTCGACGTCTCCCGACTCCGCGGCGAGGCGGCGGCGCGCCAGCTCCGCGACCTCGTCGGCGGCCGCTCCGGTCTCGTCCCGGGTCTCGTCCCGGTCGTCGCTTCCGGTCTCCTCAGGATCGGAAGCCCGTACAAATCGCCCCGTCTCGAACAGAGTTGCCTTGTCCCCCATAACGTCCATCGTCGCACCACCTGCAACCTGGGTACACCTGGTATACCGCAGCCAGTGAGGTCACTTCAGCGTTTTGTCGACATGCCCACAGAGAGACAAGTCAAACACAGATCGCCCAACTCCCCACGGCGGCACGGCCGCAGGGCATGTCGGCACATGCGTTCGTACGCCGCGAGGGGCCCGGATCCGTGGTACGGATCCGGGCCCCTCGGCTCGGTCGAACGATCAGCCGTTGGTGGGGCTGCCGCTGGGACTGGCGCTCGGACTCCCGTCCGGCGCCGGCTTGTTGTCACCGCTGTCGGCGTTCTTGCCGCTGCCGCCGGCCTTCTCCGCCTGCGCCTGCGCGTCCTCGGCCTGCTTCAGCGCGTCCTGAAGGTCCTTCTGCGCCTGGCCGTACGCCTGCCAGTCGCCCTTCTTCAGGGCGGCCTGCCCGTCGTCGAAGGCCTTCTGCGCGTCCTTCAGCGCCTGTTGGACCGTCGGGTTGCCGCTCGACGGCGGCGGGGTCTTGCCGGTCCCGGTGTCCGAGGGGGGCGGAGGCGTCGAGCCCGACGCGCCGAAGACCTTGTCGAGGGCTTCGCCGAGGGTGTTCTCGAACGAGGTGACGCCGTCGTAGGTCACCAGCACCTTCCGCATCAGCGGGTACTTCAGCTGCCCGCCGCGCACGTAGACCGGTTCCACGTAGAGCAGTCCGCCGTCCAGCGGGACGGTCAGCAGGTTGCCGTACTCGATCTCCGAGTCACCGCCTCTGATGAGCCGGACGAACTCGGCGATGTTCTGCTGCGAGTTGGAGTTGAACTGGCTCTGCACCTGCTTGGGACCGCCGACCGTGGTGCTCGTCGGCAGCTTCAGGATCCTGATCTGGCCGTAGCCGGGCGTGCCCGCCTGGGCGTCGACCGCCATGAAGGCGCTCAGGTTGTCCCGGCCCGTCGGCGTGAACGTCGTCGTCAGCGAGAACGCCTGGGAGTCCTGGTCGGGCATCTTCATGGTCAGGTAGTACGGCGGCACCGCGTTGCCCGACTTGTTGGTCGGGTCGTCCGGCACCTGCCACACCTCGCTGCCGCTGAGGAAGGTCTGCGCGTCCTGCACGTGGTAGCGGGTGAGCAGCTCGCGCTGGACCTTGAACAGGTCCTGCGGGTACCGCAGGTGGTCCATCAGCGCCGGCGAGATGTCCTTCCTGGGCTCTACCGTGCCGGGGAACGCCTTCATCCAGGTCTTCAGGACCGGGTCCTCGGTGTCCCACTGGTACAGCTTGACCTCGCCGCTGTAGGCGTCGACGGTCGCCTTCACCGAGTTGCGGATGTAGTTGACCTGGTTCTGCTGGGCCACCACCGCGCGCTGGCTGTTGTTGTACGTCAGCGAGTCGGCCGTGGTGTCGCCGAGGGTCGTGCGGGAGGCGTACGGGTAGCCGTTCGTCGTCGTGTAGGCGTCGACGATCCACTGGATGCGGCCGTCGACCACCGCCGGGTAGGCGTCGCCGTCGATGGTCAGCCAGGGCGCCACCGCCTCGACGCGCTCCTTGGGCGTGCGGTTGTACAGGATCCGCGAGCCGTCGCCGATCGCGCCGGAGTAGAGGATCTGCGGCTCGCCGAATGCCACCGCGTACGCGGCCCGGTTGACCGGGTTGGAGAGGCTGACGCCGCTGTCGCCCCGGTAGCTGGTGGTCTTCTCACCACTGTCGTCGGAGTAGTCGACCTCCTTCTGGGGGCCGCCGACGATCGAGTACGTGGTGGTCTTCTCGCCGTAGTAGACCCGCTGTTCGTACTCCCCCAGCTGGCCGGTGGAGGGCAGGTCGGACTCGGTGAAGGACGGCTGGCCGTTGTTGTCGGCCTCGGTGCCCTTGGCCGCGACGACGCCGTAGCCGTGGGTGTAGCGGAAGTGGTTGTTGATCCAGTTCTTCTTCGGGATGCCGTCGAGGTTCAGCTCGCGCAGACCGACGACCGTGTCCTGGACCTTGCCGTCCTTGGTGGTGTAGCGGTCGACGTCCAGGTTGGTCGGGAATCCGTAGAAGTTCCGGATCTGCTGGAGTTGCTGGAAGGTCGGCGAGACGACGTTCGGATCCAGTATGCGGATGCTCGCCGTCTTGTCGACCTCGTCGCGCAGCGTCGACTTGTCCTTGGTCTTGCTGATGCCGTCGTAGCCGGACACCTTGGTGTCGTCGATGTCGTACGCCTCACGCGTCGCCTTGATGTTCTTCGCGACGTACGGCGCTTCCTTGGCCTGCTCGTTGGGCTGGACCTGGAACTTCTGCACGATCGCCGGGTACAGGCCGCCGATGAGGATGGCCGAGAACACCATCAGGCCGAAGCCGATGACCGGCAGCTGCCAGGTGCGCCGCCACAGGGTGGCGAAGAACAGCAGCGCGCAGATGACCGCGATGCAGAACAGGATCGTCTTGGCCGGCAGATAGGCGTGGGCGTCGACGTACCTCAGGCCCGTCCAGTTGCCGGTCGCCTTGAAGTCGCTGGACTTCACCGCCAGTCCGTACCGGTCCAGCCAGTACGCCACCGCCTTCAGCGCCACGAAGACGCCGAGGAGCACCGACAGGTGCCCGGTCGCCGTGGCCGTGGCACGCGCGCCGGGGCTGGTGACGCGCAGCCCGCCGTACAGGTAGTGGGTGAGCGCCGCGGCGATCAGGGACAGGATCGTGGCGGCGAAGCCGAAGCCCAGCAGGAACCGGTACCAGGGCAGGTCGAAGGCGTAGAAGGAGACGTCCAGGTTGAACTGCGGGTCCCGCTTGCCGAACGGCACGCCGTTGACCCACATCAGCCAGGTCCGCCACTGGCTCGCGGCGGAGGCGCCGGCGATCAGCCCGACCAGCGCCGTGATGCCGAGCAGCAGCCACTTCTTGTACGGCGCGATGCCCATCCGGTAGCGGTCCAGGCTCTGCTGCTCCATCGACATGGCGCTCAGCGGCGGCCGCAGCCGGTGCGCCAGCCAGATGTTGAGTCCGACCGCGCCCGCCATCAGCAGGCCGAAGACGAAGAACAGGCCGATCTTGGTCCACAGGGTGGTGGTGAACACGGACGAGTAGTGCACCGACCGGTACCACAGCCAGTCCGTCCAGAAGCCCGCGAACATGGCGAACGCCATGCCGAGGACGGCGAGGACGCCCAGTGTCATGAGCAGGGTCCTGGCGCGCCGGGACGGGCGGCCCACTCTGATCCGCGGCCCTGTCGGGCCTCCGCCGCGGTCCGGCATCTGGAAAGCCAAGGGTGTGCACCTCGAAATTCGCTGTTGGTTGGGTCTCGTTGCGTCAGGCCCCGTGTCCATGGACCGTACGGTGCGCCCCCGTCGCCGTGGGCCCACACTTATGCAACTTACTCACCGCTTACTCAGTTCCCGATTCCGGCCAGGAACGAGGCAGGATTGTGACCATGTCCAACACTCCCATGGCAGCGAGCCCGCTCACCCGGGCCGTACTCGAGATCGACGAGTACGCCTCCGGCCTCGGCTGGGACCAGCCCGCCCGCCTCTTCGCCCTCGTAGACACCGCACGGCTGCGGGTCCAGGAACCTGCCCTCGCGGCCCAGCTCGGCCTGGAGGACGAGCAGGAGACCTCCGGTCTCACCCCGATCGAGCAGGACGAGATTCCGACGGGCCGGCCGCTCGACGAGTTCCTGGGCACGATCGCCTGGCCCGACGCGGTGACCGGCTGCGCGCTGACCGTGGAGCGCCTGATGCTGCCGCCGTCCGCCGAGGCGCAGGTCCCCGAGGGGCTGGACGAGGCGAAGCTGGCGAAGTGGGTGGCGGGCCACCCCGAGCGCCAGGAGGTCCGCATGACGGTGGCGGTCCTGCGCGACGGTGCCCGGGAGTCGGCCCTGCGGCTGCGCGAGAAGGACTCCGCGACGGAGGTCCTCACGGGCGCGGACCTGGTGCCGGGGCTGGCGGAGGCGCTGGCGGCGACGTTCGAGGACTGATGACGCTCGAGGGCTGACGCCGTTGACCCGCCGCCGCCTCGAGGGGCGCCGCCCGTCAGCCCTTGACCGTGCACTTCGGCAGGTCGGCGGTGTTGCCGGTGCGGATGTCCCTCAGGGCGGCGAGGGCGTCGCCCATGGTGTTCACCTTCACGAGGGTGAGCCCCGAGGGGGTGTCCTTGACGGCGGACGCGCAGTTGTCGGCGGGGGTCAGGAAGTACCGGGCGCCCCTGTCGCGCGCGCCCACGGTCTTCATCTCGATGCCGCCGATCGGGCCGACCTTGCCGTTGTCGTCGATCGTCCCGGTGCCGGCCACGAACTTGCCGCCGGTCAGGCTGCCCGGGGTGAGCTTGTCGTAGATGCCGAGGGCGAACATCAGTCCGGCGCTCGGTCCGCCGACGTCGGCGAGCTTGATGTCGATCGTGAACGGGAAGGTGTGATCGGTCCCGGCGGAGATCCCGACGATGGCACGCTTGGCACCGGCGTCGGCGGACTGCACCGTGGTGATGGTCACATTTTTGGTGACGGTCGCCGTCCTGTGCTGCTTCTCGGCGGCGGCCTGCTCCTTGGCGGGCACGATCGTGAAGACGACGTTCTGCCCGGGCTTGTGCTTGGTGACCAGCTTGGCGACGTCGGAGGGCCGCTTGACCGCCGTGCCGTCGACGGCCTTGATGACGTCGCCCGCGTGCAGCTTGCCCTGGGCGGGGGTGCCCTTGACGACCGTGGAGACGATCACCCAGGACTGCACCGGGATGCCGAGCTCCTTCAGGGCGGCGACCTTGGCGCTCTCCTGGGACTGGGTGAACTCCTCGGCGTTCTCCTGCGTCGACTGCTCCTCCGTCTTGCCGTCGGGATAGAGCGTGTCGTGCGGGACGATCTTGTTGTCG
The DNA here is from genome assembly GCF_054366325.1 of Streptomyces sp. JNUCC 63. Lineage (NCBI taxonomy): Bacteria > Bacillati > Actinomycetota > Actinomycetes > Kitasatosporales > Streptomycetaceae > Streptomyces > Streptomyces sp. JNUCC 63. The sequence goes on from NZ_CM135963.1 coordinate 2,690,194, forward strand.
TGTGCCAGCCAGCCGTAGACGGCCTCGACGAGGTTCATCCGGTAGTCGGCGCTGGTGACCCGGACGGTGGTCATGTTGAGGTGGCCGTCCGTCGGGTAGGTCTTGCGACCCGAGATCTGCAGCACCGGCTCGCCGTTGTGCTCGCCGAGAGTGTTGACCGTCGGCCCCGGGGACATCTCCGAGTACGGCACGGGAAGGAAGACCCCCGCGCACAGGAGCGCGATCAGCATCAGGGTGGAGGCGAGCATCGTCGCGGTGCGGCGTGGCATGACTCGACAGTACGGGACGCGTCTGTCAGCGCACCGTCAGGGCGGTCCGTCTCACGTACTGGAGTGCGACCTCTCCATGGCCTCGCGGAACCGGGCGTATCCGTCCAGCTCGGGACCGTCGCTGCGCGCCTTGCGGGTCCGGTTCGCCCAGCTCCCCCAGAGTCCCGCGCCTATCGCAGCCAAAAACGGAATCAGCAACCAGGCGAGAGCCACCATGCCGACCTCCAACCCCAATTGAGCGAGGGCAACTGACTGATCAGCAGATTAACCATCCGCAGTGACAACGCTCGCGCCAGGGGTGCGGTTACGCAACCGGAGCTGCGGCGAAAGGGTGTGGGTCCAACGGGCGCGCGCGTGGGTCGACAGGCGCGCGCCCGGGTCAGCAGGCGCGCACGGGTCAGCAGGCGCGCACGGGTCAGCAGGCGCCGACCCATTCATCGGTGCCGTCGGAGAACTTCTGGTGCTTCCAGATCGGCACCTGGTGCTTGAGGTCGTCGATCAGCTTCCGGCAGGCCTCGAACGCCTCGCCCCGGTGCGGACACGACACCCCGACCACGACGGCGAGGTCCCCGATCTTCAGATCCCCCACGCGGTGCACGGCCGCCAGGGCCCGCACCGGGTACTCGGCGACGACCTTCTCGGCGATCCGCCGCATCTCCGCCTCCGCGCCGGGATGGCAGGAGTACCCGAGCTCGTCGACATCGGCGCCCCCGTCATGGTTCCGCACGGTCCCCACGAACAGCGCGGTCCCGCCGGCGGCATCGTCCCCCACGGCCCTGAACACCTCGTCCACGGAGAGCGGGGTCTCCCTGATACCGATCAGCTTGATGGGCTCGTCGGCGGCGTACTCGCCGGGGTGATCGCTGGTGGCTGCCATGGCTCCATCTTGCCGCACACGCTCCCACGGCCGCCCTCAGATCCGCCGCCGCGCCTTCCGGGCCCGCCGTACGACCGCCGCCGCACCCAGCAGCGCGACCGTCGCCCCCGCGGCCCCCGCCGCCGTCGCGTCCTTCCGCCCCAGCCGCCGCCCGGCGACCGTGTGCCGCCCGGACACCTCGTCCAGCAGCTCCGCGAGGACCTCCTCGTTGGTCCACCTGGGCCGCCACCCGGCATCGTGCAGCCGGCTGCCACTGACCACCCACGGGTACATCGTGTACGCCAGGTCCCCCGCGGGCGACGGCGTGAGCCCGATCCGGTGCAGCCGGGCCGCTGCCCCCAGCGCGACCGCCGACGGCAGCTCCATCCGCCGGATCCCGCTGAGCTCCTCGACCTCCTCCTGCTCCAGCCACCCGTCGCACCCCACGGCCAGCTCCCCGTCGACCTTCTCCAGCACGGCGTACTCCAGCGCACCGCACAGGTCCTCCACGTGGCAGAACTGCCACGCGGGCCGCGACCCGGCCACGACGAGCAGCCGAGGCGACTCGAAGTACCTGGTCAACGCGGTGTCCGTGCCTCCGACCAGCACGGCCGGCCGTACGACGGTGATGTTCAGCCCCGGATGGGCCCGCGGCGCGCGCCGCGCCAGCCGTTCGATCTCCAGCAGGTCCCCGACCCCGGTCGCCTCGGCGGTCGCCCGCAGCTCCGCGTCCTCCGACAGCGGCAGCTCGTTGTCCGGCAGGGCCCCGTACACCATCGCGGAGGTGCAGAGCACCACGCGGTGCACCCCGGCCGCCGCGGCCGCGGTCAGCACGGTCTGCGTCCCCCGGACGTTGTAGGCCGTACGGGCGGCGGCGTCGGTCTCCAGGTCGAGGTCGAGCGCCAGGTGCACCACGACGTCCGCGCCGCGCAGCTTGTCCGCGATCGCCGGATCCCGCACGTCGAGGATGTGCCACTGCGCCGCCGCGCACTCCCCGCGCCGCTCGTCGATGGCGATGACCTGCCTGACCTCGCCGGACTCGGCCAGCCGCTCGGTGAGCAGCGCGCCGACCCCGCTCGCGGCTCCGGTGACCGCGACGACGGGCCCCCGGACGGCGGGAGTGTTTTCATGGTTTCGCGCTGCGCGAACCTGCGGATCTGGGGAACTCACCGGGCGTCTCCAGAGGTTGTGTTCCATACGGGCGCGAAGGACGCGTACGTACCAGGTGGCATCCATCCTGCCGCAGGCGTTCCGTCGGCGAAGCACCGAGGCTCGAACGGCCCTGGGTGTCTACGCTGGGTGGTGTTGTCGGGCAGCCGCGCCGCCGGAGAGAACCGGTGGCCTTACCAGCCGAGGAATCCCGTGAGTGACACCCCATTCGGATTCGGCCTTCCGCCGGAGGAGCCGGACGACGGCGACGAGGGCAAGAAGAAGGACCAGCAGAGCGGTGGTGGGCAGGGACCGGCCAACCCGTTCGGTTTCGGGCTGCCCGGCGCCGGAGGCCTTGGCGGCCCCGGCGCCGACAATCCGCTCGCAGCCATGTTCGGTTCGCTGAACCCCACCGACCTGGGCGCCGCGTTCCAGCAGCTCGGCCAGATGCTCTCCTACGAGGGCGGCCCGGTGAACTGGGACATGGCCAAGCAGATCGCCCGCCAGACGGTCTCCCAGGGCACCCCGGACGGCACGAAGGACGCGAGCGTCGGCCCCGCCGAGCGCACCGCGGTCCAGGACGCCGTCCGCCTGGCCGACCTGTGGCTGGACGACGTGACGTCCCTGCCCTCGGGCGCCGGCTCCGCGGTGGCGTGGTCCCGCGCGGAGTGGGTCGAGGCGACCCTGCCGGCCTGGCAGGAGCTCGTCGACCCGGTCGCCGAGCGCGTCGGCACCGCCATGGGCGACGTGCTGCCGGAGGAGATGCAGGCCATGGCCGGCCCGCTGATCGGCATGATGCGCTCCATGGGCGGCGCCATGTTCGGCACGCAGATCGGGCAGGCCGTCGGCGTGCTGGCCGGCGAGGTCGTCGGCTCCACCGACATCGGCCTGCCTCTCGGCCCGGCCGGCAGGGCCGCGCTGCTGCCGGTCAACATCGAGACGTTCGGCAAGGACCTGGGCGTGCCCAAGGACGAGGTGCGGCTGTACCTCGCGCTGCGCGAGGCCGCCCACCAGCGCCTGTTCGCGCATGTGCCGTGGCTGCGCTCGCACCTGTTCGGCGCGGTCGACGGGTACGCGCGCGGGATCAAGGTCGACACCGCGAAGCTGGAGGACGTGGTCGGCCAGTTCGACCCGCAGAACCCCGAGCAGCTGCAGGACGCCCTGCAGCAGGGCATGTTCCAGCCGGAGGACACCCCCGAGCAGAAGGCCGCCCTGGCCCGCCTGGAGACCGCTCTGGCGCTCGTGGAGGGCTGGGTGGACGCCGTGGTGCACGCGGCCGCGAAGCCGCGCCTGTCGTCCGCGGACGCGCTGCGCGAGACGCTGCGCCGCCGCCGTGCCTCGGGCGGCCCGGCCGAGCAGACGTTCGCCACACTGATCGGCCTGGAGCTGCGCCCGCGCCGGCTGCGCGACGCCTCCCGTCTGTGGGCCTCGCTCACCGACGCGCGCGGGGTCGAGGGCCGCGACGCCCTGTGGGCCCACCCGGACATGCTGCCGACGGCCGCCGACCTGGACGACCCGGACGGCTTCGTGCACCGCGAGCACATGGACTTCTCCGAGCTGGACAAGATGCTCGGCGAGGCGGCGGGCGGCTCCGCGCCCAAGCCGGACCTGCGGAAGAAGGACGAGAAGACCGAGGACGGCAAGGACGACGACGCCGAGTGAGCCTGTACGACGACGCGGTCCTCGTCCTGAAGGGGTACGAGGACCAGGCCGAGCTGCGCCAGGCTTACCTGGACCATCTGGCGGCGCATCCGGACGGCATGTGGAAGGCCTGCCAGGCGGGCCACATCACCGCGAGCGCCCTCGTGATCGATCCCGAGCGCGGACGGGTGCTCCTGACACTGCACCGGAAGCTGCGGATGTGGCTGCAGATGGGCGGCCACTGCGAGCCCGGTGACACCGCGCTGGAGGCCGCCGCCCTGCGGGAGGCCACGGAGGAGTCGGGCATTCCGGAGCTCACGCCGCTGCCCGGCGGGCCGGTGCGGCTGGACCGCCATCCGATCCCGCCGCCGTGCCACTGGCACCTCGACGTCCAGTACGCCGTCCTGGCCCCGCCCGGCGCGGTTCAGAAGATCAGCGACGAGTCCCTGGACCTGCGCTGGTTCGCCTACGACGAGGTGGCCGGCGTGGCGGACGAGTCGGTCGTACGGCTGCTGAAGGCGACGCGCGCCAGGCTCTGACGATGCAGGGGGCGGCCGCCACTGCGGTCGCCCCCTGCACCTTGCCTCGGCTCAGCCCCAGACGTTCCCCTGGTTCTGCCCCCGCGCCCCCTGCCCGCCCATGCCGAACTGTGCGGCGAGGCCCTGTCCGATCACCGCGTTCTGCGGCGGCAGCAGCTCGCTGGGCTGGACGAGCGCGTAGCCGCTGCCCATGAAGCTGAGCTCCCAGCCCTCGCCGGTGCTGCCGCGGCGCCGCCACACCCCGGAGGAGTGGGTCTGGGCCTGCATCTGCACCCGCAGGGCGGTGGACCAGGCGACGATCGCGTCGGCGTCGCAGCTGACGTACTTGTCGGGTGTCACCTGCATCAGCAGCGGCGCGCCCGAGGTCATCAGGGCGACCCTGCCGTGGCCGGTGATGTTCAGCTGGTACTTCCCCGAGCCGGAGATGCCGTACATGCTGTCGACGGCCACGACCTCGTGGTACAGCGAGGAGTCCATCGCCAGCACATAGCTGCTGTCGACGGTCAGACCGTCCTGGTCGACGTCCATGATGTGCACGTACTGGGCGAGGTTGGCGAGGTAGACCGTGCCCTGTCCGTGACAGCGCATCAGGTCCAGGCCCTCGCCGGTGTACGCACGCGTGCGTGCCTGACCGCCGCTCTGGTACTCGGCGTCGAACTCGATCATGCCCTGGTAGGCGACCATCGTGCCCTTGCGGGCGAGGACGTCGTCGTGGCCCTCCAGGGTGACGCGCAGCATCTGCTTGTTCTGCAGGCTCCAGCGCTCCTGGGTCTGGGCTTCGTTGAAGGCGAAAAGCGGGCTCTGCATGGTGTTCTGTCTCCCCCTCAGCCGCGGAACCGGAGGCGGTCGGTGCTGTCCTCGCTGGGCTGTACGACGACGATGCCCTGGCCGGAGAAGGCCATCTGGTAGGCCTCGCCGCTGCCCCGACCGATCAGGGACTGCGCCTTGAAGCTGCGCTTGCCCTTCACCTTCAGGTTCGGCGACCAGGCGACGAGCGCGTCCGGGTCGACGTAGGTCTCGTTCTCGCCGCCGCCGCAGTCGACGACGATCGGCTCGCCCCGGGAGGTCAGCGCGACCCAGCCCTGTCCGGAGATCCTGGTGTTCCACAGGCCCTGTCCGGCGAACTTCGCCAGTCCCTTGACCCGCTCGACGCCCCAGGTCAGGTCGGCGTCGAAGGCCAGCAGGTTGGTGGCGTTGACGGAGATCGCGTCACCGGCCAGGTTGATGACGACGACGTTGGCGCCGTAGTCGGCGAGGTAGAGCAGTCCGTCGCCGGAGCACTTCATCAGCGGGGCGCCCTCGCCGGTGATCCAGTCGCGCGCGATCTGGCGCACGGCGGAGGGATTGGGCTCGTACTGGATGAAGCCCTCGTAGGCGACCATCGACCCCACGCGCGCGAAGAGGTCGTTTCCGGTCTGCATGGCGACCTTCAGCATGTGGCTGCCGTGGTTCTCCATGCGGGCGGTGACGGGTGCGGGGGCGTAGCCCGCGAGCGGCTGGTTCATGACGGGCTCCCCTTAGACCTCGTAGGGCTGGACGACGACGAAGTTGCCGGGGGCGGCCCGGAACTGGAGGTTGACGCCCTCTCCGGTGTCGCCCGGGTAGGCGTTGCGGCGCATGCGCACCTGGCTGGAGACGATCACCTGGGCGGCGGCCGACCAGGCGACGACGGCGTTGGAGTCGACGAACGTCGTCGGCGTCACGGGCAGGACGACGGGTGCGCCGTGCGTCTTGACGACGATCGTGCCGGTGCCCTGGAACTGCATGGTGAACAGGGCGCCGCCGGGGATGCCGTGTCCCTCGATGCGGCGCACCTCGTACTGCAGGCTCTCGTCGAAGGCGAGGACGTTCTCGGCGGAGACGCAGATGGCGTCGCCCTGGAGCTCGACGGGGTGCAGGTGGGTGGAGTCCTCGGCGAAGAACACCTGGCCCTGGCCGGTGCAGCGCATCAGCTGCATCTCCTGGCCGGTGGCGTTGCCCGTGATCCGGCCCGCGAAGCCGGCGCCCTTGTAGCTGAAGTCGACCTTGCCCTGATAGAGCACCATGCTGCCCTGCCGGGCCAGCACCGGCCGGCCTCCCATGCCCAGGTCGGCGCGGATCAGCTTGCTGTTCTGCAGGGTCCAGCGCTGACCGGTGGGCGTCTCCTTGTAGAGGTTCAGCGCTCCGGCCACACCGGCGGCCTGGGGGACGCCCTGCGGGACGCCGTAGGGCGCGGCCTGACCGAGGGGCGGCTGGTGCCCGTATCCGGGGGCCGGGGTGGGCCGGCCGTAGCCGGGCGGCGGGGGCGGGGCCTGCGGCGCCTGGGGCTGGGCGTAGCCGGGGGGAGGGGGCGGGGCCTGTCCGTGGGGAGGGCCGTACGGCGGCTGCTGGCCGGGGTGCCCGTAGGGCGCGGGGGCCGGAGCGGGCGGCGGGACGGTGCCTCCGGGTGGGACCATGGGGGCGATGATCGTCGGCGCGGCGTGCACCGAGGGCGTGGGGCCCGGGGTCGGGGGCGCGGGCGGCGGCGGGGTGGCTCCCGGGGGCGGCGCGAAGCCCTGCACGGCGGGCTGGGGCGCGGGGGCGGCCGGGGCCGGCGCGGGTGCGGCGGGGGTGGCCGGTACGGCGGGCCCAGAGGGTCCGGAGGGCACGCCGAACCGCGGGGGCGGGGCGCTCTGGGCCGGCGGGGCGAAGCCCGGGACGGCACCGGGCTTGGGCTGCTGCGGGGCCTGGTCGGGGGCGCTCTCCTCCTCCAGGACCTCGCCGCCGAAGTTCTTCAGCAGCGCCTCGAGGCCGCCGTCGAAGCCCTGGCCGACGGCCGCGAACCGCCATACGTCCTTGAGGTAGAAGTCGCCCAGCATGACGGCCCGTTCGGTGGAGAACTCCGAGCCGTTGAACGCGTACCGGGCCACCTCCTCGCCGCCCGCCACGATGCGCAGGTACCCGGGGTCGATCTGCGACATCTGTCCGGCGCCGTCGATGGTCGCGGTGAACGACAGCTTCTGGATCCGCGGCGGGATCTTCTCGAGCGTGACCCGGAAGGACTCCGTGTCACCCGCCTGGGAGCCCAGCAGCTGGATGGCTTCCTCGGGGGACTTCGGCTGGTTGAAGAAGACGAAGTACCGGTCGTCCGAGAGGCGTTCGTCGGCGTCCAGCCCGAAACAGCTGATGTCGAAGGTCAGTCCGGGGGCCGAGATCTGCACGCCTACGTACAGATCCGTGCCCGCGGTCAGGTCACTGATCCTGGCCTTGTGGCCGCGCTGGAATTCCCTGGGCATGCGTAACGACCGTCCCCCATCCCGAGTGCGAGTACGTCGCGTCAGGCTAACCGCAAACTCCGACACCGGACGAAGTCGGTACAGACCCGGTACACAAACCCGGTCCGGCGGAACCTCACGCCCCCGAGGCCGTGGTCACTCGCCGCGGGCGCCCGGCACATGCGGCAGCCGTCCGGCGGCGACCACCCCTTCGAGGTAGCCCCGGGCCCGCTCGGTACGCGGATACGCTTCCAGCAGCCGCCAGAAGTCGGGGCCGTGGCCGGGGACGAGCAGGTGGGCGAGCTCGTGCAGGAGGACGTAGTCGACGACGTACTCGGGCATCCCCTGCAGGCGGTGCGAGAGCCGGATGCTGCCCTCCGCCGGTGTGCACGAGCCCCAGCGTGTGTTCTGGTTGGTGACCCAGCGCACCGAGGCGGGCCGGGCCCGGCCGCCGAAGAACTGGGCCGACAGCCGCTCGGCACGCTCGGCGAGCTCCGCGTCACCGAGCGAGCGCCGGCTCTCCTGAGCCGCCAGCTTGTCGAGCATGACGGTCACCCAGCGCCGCTCCTCCGCCTCGGACATCCGGGCGGGGATCAGCACGACGGTGCGATCGCCCTCACGGTACGCGGAGACCGTCCGGCGGCGACGGGCGCTCCTGCGGACCTCGATCGCGCTCGCCGCCGGGCCGCTCGGCGGCGGGCTCGTCTTGCTGCGCTGTGGCATTCCGGCGCGGTGCAGTGGGTCGGCGGACACGCCCCGACGTTACCGGGTGTACGTACGAGAAGTCCCGGGTCCGGAACGGTTCCGTGCAGATCCCTCACCCAGCGTCTTACTTGTACGACGAATATCCCCAGCCTGTGGACAACTTTCGGCGCCGGTCGGCCGGGGAGGGCATGCTGGCACTCACTTCGTTCTTCGGGCCACGGGGGTTCGCATGCATCCGATGGTGAAACCCGCGCTCAGGCGCGGCTGGCGTGATCTCAACACCGTGCAGTTCGGGATGACACCCGCGCACGCGCTGACACTGGGACCGATGGACACCGCGACAGGCAGTTTCCTGGCCCTGCTCAACGGCACACGCGGACTGCCCCTGCTGCGCGAGGAGGGGCACCGCATGGATCTGCCCGACGGCCATGTGGACCGCCTCGTGGAGCGGCTGGCCCACGCGGGGCTCCTCGACGACGCCCGGGGCGGCGGTGCGGCGGCGGACGCGCTCCGGGAGAAGAAGGAGGTCATGGACCGGCTGGCGCCTGATCTCGCCTCCCTCTCCCTGGTCGCGCGCGAACCGGGTGAGGCGATCGGGCGTCTGGCGGCCCGACGTGGCCTGCGCGTGCAGGTCCGGGGCGCGGGCCGTGTGGGCACTGTGCTGGCCACGCTCTTGTCCGGCGCGGGGATCGGCGAGGTCGACGTGCGCGACGGCGGCTGCGTGGAGCCGTGGGACGTCACCCCGGGCGGGCTGCCCGCCGAGGCCGTCGGCGAGCGCCGGGACGCCGCGGCGCGGCGGGCCGTGCGCCGGGCCGCTCCCGACCGCCCGGTCCGGCGCACTCCCCGGGCACCGGCCGAGCAGGGTGCGTCGGCCGGGCAGGGCGAGCAGGGCTTCTCCCTGGTGATCCTCGCCCCGCGGGACGACATCGCCGTGCACGCGCCCGACCCGTCCCAGTCCGCTCCCCTCGTCGAGTCCGGGACCCCCCATCTGTACGCGGGAGTGGTGGAGGGCACGGGCGTCGTGGGCCCGCTCGTCCTGCCCGGCGAGACGAGCTGCGCCGGCTGTCTGCATCTGGGCCGCACGGACCGGGACGCGACCTGGCCGCGCCTGGTGGCTCAGTGGCGCTCGGGAAGACCACGCCATGTACGTCCCTGTGATCTGTCTCTCGCCGCGACGGTGGCCGCCCTGGCGGCCGGGCACGCGCTGGCCTTCCTGGACGGGGAGTTGCCGTCCAGCGCGGGCGCTCGCTGGGAGGTGTCCGTACCGGGCCTGAACTGGCGTGCGCGGCCGATGTGGCCGCATCCCGCCTGCCCGTGCGGAGCGGCGGGGAAAGCCGAGGGGGAACGGGCCTCAATGGACGAGGAGGCACGCGAGACAATGGCTGGGCAAGGGCCGTCATCGACGCCCTGCCGTCAGGCAGACGCGGCGCGGCTTGCTGGGACTTGGAGGGCGCATGTCTGATCTTCCCCGGAAGGCGGTCACCCGGACCGCCAAGCTCGCCGCGCTCCCGCTCGGTTTCGCCGGGAGAGCGACCTGGGGGCTTGGCAAACGGATCGTCGGCGAGTCCGCGGAGCTTGTCGGCCGCGAGCTGCAGCAGCGCACGGCCGAGCAGCTGTTCAAGGTGCTCGGCGAGCTCAAGGGCGGGGCGATGAAGTTCGGGCAGGCGCTGTCCGTCTTCGAGTCGGCGCTGCCCGAGGAGATCGCCGGCCCCTACCGGGTCGCGCTGACCAAGCTCCAGGAGGCAGCGCCGCCGATGCCGACCCGCACCGTGCACGCCGTGCTGGAGGAGCGGCTCGGCGCGAACTGGCGCGACCTGTTCGAGGAGTTCGAGGACAAGCCGTCCGCGGCGGCCTCCATCGGGCAGGTGCACCGGGCGGTGTGGCACGACGGCCGCGAGGTCGCGGTCAAGGTCCAGTATCCGGGCGCAGGCGAGGCCCTGCTGTCCGACCTGAGTCAATTGAGCCGGTTTGCCAGACTGCTGGGGCCGCTGGTTCCCGGCGTGGACATCAAGCCGCTGATCACCGAGCTCAAGGACCGGGTCTCCGAGGAGCTGGACTACGGCCTGGAGGCACAGGCCCAGCGGGCGCACGCCGAGGAGTTCGAGGACGACCCGGACGTCGTGGTCCCCGCGGTCGTCCACCAGCGCGAACAAATCCTGGTCACCGAGTGGATGGACGGCGTCCCGCTGTCCGAGGTGATCGCGGACGGAACCAAGCAGCAACGCGACCGCGCCGGCCAGTTGCTGGCCCGCTTCCTGTTCTCGGGCCCGGCCCGCACCGGCCTGCTGCACGCCGACCCGCATCCCGGCAACTTCCGTCTCCTGCCCGGCGGACCGGACGGCGAGGACGACTGGCGGCTGGGCGTCCTGGACTTCGGCACCGTCGACCGGCTCCCCGGCGGGCTGCCGACGCCCATCGGCCAGTCCCTGCGCATGGCGCTGGACGGAGAGGCGGAAGCGGTCTACCGGATGCTGTGCGCGGAGGGCTTCGTCAAGGAGTCCATCGAGCTTGACTCCGGCGCCGTCCTCGACTACCTGCTGCCGATCATCGAACCGGCTCAGGTAAAGGAGTTCACCTTCACCCGTAACTGGATGCGCAGCCAGGCAGCACGGATCGCCGACCCCCGCTCCCCCGCCTACCAGCTGGGCAAGCAGCTCAACCTGCCGCCGGCGTATCTGCTGATACACCGCGTCACGCTCAGCACGATCGGAGTGCTGTGCCAGCTGGGGGCGACGGTGCGGCTGAGGGAGGAGCTGGAGCAGTGGCTGCCGGGCTTCGCCGCCGACACCGCCGGCCCGGAGGGCGAGGAACCGGAGGACGAGCAGGCGGCCGCCGAGGCCTGAACGCGGGCGGGACCTACCACCAGGCCGAGTCGAGCCGGCCCTCGATCGAGCGGAGGTTCTTCCGGGAGCAGGCGTCGCAGAAGTAGCGCCGGACGCCGCCTTCCACGGAGCAGGTCCAGATGGGCGGCGGACCGTCGGCCGGGGTGCCGCAGCGCGCGCACACCAGGGCGGGGCGCTCCGCGGTGGAATCGCCGTGGCCCGTGCCTCCTGGAAGACTCGTCACCCGGCGACGATACCTCCGGGCCGTGGATCGGCGGGCGCAACGCACCGCGGGGGCCGGTCCGTTCGGACGGACCGGCCCCCGCGGGGAGAGTTCGTGGCCTCCCGGGCGGGGAGGCCACCGCTGGGCGGTGTGCGCAGCGTGGTCGGTTACTGCATCACTGCCATGGCGAGCGCGCGACGGGCGCGCAGCGAGGCGCGCTCGGCGCGGCGCTGCATCCGGCGGGCGGTCGCCAGGCGCACGGCCTGGCGTTGCTGCTCCGCCTCGTGCAGTCGCTCGTGCATATGCGCACGGGCCAGGGCTTCTGGGATGAGTTGCATCTCTCGGGTCCTGTTCTGACGCGAGTCGTTCGCGCCGGTGGTGGTGACGTCTTCGGTCGCGGAGCCTGCGGGCTCGCTGGTGGACGGCTTCATCGGGGCCTGCTTCTGGGGGTCGTGCGTGAGGGGGCGGTCGATCGTTCCTGCGGTGTTCATGCCATGACCGGGTTCTTGCGCGGGCGGCCACGGGGCCGCTTCCTGGCGACGACAACACCCTGGACGAACAGCTCGCCACCCCAGACGCCCCAGGGCTCACGCCGCTCCTTGGCACCGGCGAGGCAGGCCTCGATCAGCGGGCAGGTGCGGCAGAGGGACTTGGCGTACTCCACGTCCGCCGGCGACTCGGCGAAGAAGACCTCCGGGTCGTAGGAACGGCACGGGACGGGCACGCCGAGGTTCTCGATGGCGTCGTCGAGCGCGGTGAGCGTGGTGAGCGCGGTGAGCGAGGTCAAGGTGGGGTCCTCCGTGAGACCGGGCTTGGGGATCGTGCCGGAAGGCGGTACGGACGGGGCGTGCGCTTCGAGTTGCACGGTTCGTCTTCCTCGTCTGGTCGGACCGGCCGGTGGGCCGGGTGTCGGCTGGGTACCGGGTTCTTTTCTTGCCCCGAGGCACCTTCACTCCGTCGTCCCCGTTCGGGGAAAACAGAAGGGCCGCGGATCCCGGATGGGGTTCCGCGGCCCTGAAGGCGCCGGCCTGATCGGCGATCAGGCTGGATCACTCCAGGGTTCTGGCCCACGGAAGGCCCACATCAGGTGGTGCTGCGTCGTCTGCTTCCGGTTTCCGGCACCGGCCGCCGTAAAGGCATAGGCCTGCGCCTGTGCCACTACTGCTTCCAGTGCCTTGGTCGGTCGCTCATCGCGCTCACGGACGGGAAGACCCGCGAGAGACACGGAGGACGCCGGACGCACGGCACGAATGCCGGACAGACCGGTGCCCTGGTTCGAGGCGCCGAGCATGCACAGGGAGACGATCGAGCGATCGGTCATTTTGGCGGTGCTGAAGAAGCTGCTCTTGATGCTGATCACTGGACTCGCCTCCTCTCGGCGTCTGAGGGACTGGGGTGAGCCAGTCCGAACGGATACACAAGTACAACACGGAACCGGGGCCTCAGGAAGGCCACCGTTCCCGCGACCAAGAACCTATGGGGCTTGACGGGGCGCGCGCAAACTATTTTCTCGACGAGTTCGCATCAGTTCTCCCCCTCTTCTGCGCCGGGCTCTTGGCCTGCGCAGATGGCTAGAACATCCGCTCCGTACCGGCGGAGCTTGCGCATCCCGACCCCGGGGACGCGCGCCAGTTCACGCTCGTCGTCCGGGACGGACTCGGCGATCGCCATCAGGGTCTTGTCGGTGAAGACGCAGAAGGCGGGCTGCCCGCTGCGTCCGGCCTGCTCCGCCCGCCACTCGCGCAGCCGCTCGTACAGACCCTCGTCCATGTCGGAGGGGCAGTCCTCGCAGCGCATCAGCTTCAGTTCGCCGCCGTCGGTGAGAGTGCGTCCGCAGACCCGGCACCGGGCGGGGATACGCCGGGTGCGCCGCGGGACGGGCGCCACCACGACCCCGGGGGCCGTGGTGAAGCCTCGCTCGATGCCCCCGGAGGCGCCGAACCCGGCCCGGCCCGCGGTACCGGCCGAGCCGGGCCGCAGCCCGTCGAGGAAGCGGCTCGGGCGGCGGTTCGGACGGCCGCCGGGCGAGCGGGACAGCGACCAGGAGACGTACAGCTGCTCGCGGGCGCGGGTGACACCGACGTAGAGGAGGCGGCGCTCCTCCTCGATCTGCTCGTCGGTTCTGGCATAGGTGATCGGGATCATGCCCTCGGCGACCCCGACCAGGAAGACGGCGTCCCACTCCAGGCCCTTGGCGGAGTGCAGCGAGGCGAGAGTGACGCCCTGGACGGTGGGGGCGTGCTGAGCGTTCGCCCGCTCGTCGAGCTCGGCCACGAGGTCGCTCAGGGTGGCGCCCGGTCTGGCGGCGGCGAAGTCCTGCGCGAGATTGACCAGGGCGGCCAGCGACTCCCAGCGCTCCCTGACCGCACCGGAACCGACCGGCGGCTGCGGGGTCCAGCCCTCTCCGGACAGCACGGCACGCACCTGGGAGGGCAGGTCGACGGCGTCGTCGAGGAGGGAGTCGTTGCCGCCGAAGCGGGCCGCGCCGCGCAGCGCGACCCCCGCCTTGCGCACCTCGGGCCGGTCGAAGAAGCGCTCCGCGCCGCGCAGCTGATAGGGCACACCGACGTCGGCGAGCGCCTGCTCGTAGGTCTCGGACTGGGAGTTCGTCCGGAACAGAACGGCGATCCCGCTCGCCGGGACACCGGAGGCGATGAGGTCCTGGATACGGCGGGCGGCGCCCTCGGCCTCGGAGGGCTCGTCGGTGTACTCGGTGTAGACGGGCTCGGGGCCCGGGGCGCGCTGGGAGACCAGTTCCAGCCGGTGGTCGGCGGCCCGGCCGCGGGCCTGGGCGAGCAGTCCGTTGGCGAGGTGGACGACCTGCGGGGTGGAACGGTAGTCGCGGACCAGCTTGACGACGGTGGCGCCGGGGTGTCGTGTGCGGAAGTCGAGCAGATGGTCGGGGGTTGCTCCCGTGAACGAATAGATCGTCTGGCTGGCGTCACCGACCACGCACAGGTTGTCCCGCTCGCCCAGCCACAGCTCCAGCAGACGCTGCTGGAGCGGGCTGACGTCCTGGTACTCGTCCACCACGAAGTGCTGGTACTGGGCACGGACCTGTTCGGCCACGTCGTGCCGGTCCTGCAGGACAGCGACGGTCAGCAGCAGGACGTCCTCGAAGTCGATGACCGAGCGGTCCCGCTTGAGGTCCTCGTAGACGGAGTACAGCTGGGCGATCTCGGCCGGGTCGCGGGGGACCTCGCGGCCGGCCTTCGCGGCTGCGAGGGCGTAGTCGGCCGGGACGGTCTGGGTGACCTTGGACCACTCGATCTCCGCGGTGACGTCCCGCAGCTCGCCCCGGTCCAGGCGGATACGGCAGGCGGCGGCCGCGTCCGCGACGAGTTGGATCTTGCGGTCGACGAGCCGGGGCATGGTGCCGCCGATCGCTTTCGGCCAGAAGTACTGCAGCTGGCGCAGGGCGGCCGAGTGGAAGGTGCGGGCCTGCACGCCGTGCGCGCCGAGCTGGCGCAGCCGGCCGCGCATCTCGCCGGCCGCCCGGTTGGTGAAGGTGACGGCGAGCACACTGGAGGGCTGGAGGATCCCCGCCCGCACTCCGTAGGCGATGCGGTGGGTGATCGCACGGGTCTTGCCCGTGCCGGCACCCGCCAGGACGCACACCGGCCCGTGCAGGCAGGTGGCCACCTCGCGCTGCTCCGGGTCGAGCCCGTCGAGCACCGCGTCGGCAGAATCCGGGACCTGCGGGAAGAGCGGGGAGTGCGTTGCTGCTGTCACACGGCCATGCTGCCAGGTCGCGGGAGACGGGTGAGCCGGTTGTCCACAGGCGGGCCCTCGCAGTCGTACCAATGCGACAGGCGTCACGCTCGTGCCGGCACCCGGATACCCCCGGTGGGAATGCCGGGTCGATGGCGTACGTTCCCCCAGTGCTACTACTCCGTCCCCGACCCGCCGAAGGAGCACAAGAGACATGCCGGGCACTGTGACGATGTACAGCACCACGTGGTGCGGCTACTGCCGTCGGCTGAAGAGCCAGATGGACCGCGAGGGCATCCCGTACACCGAGATCAACATCGAGCACGACCCGGAGTCCGCGGTCTTCGTCGAGAAGGCGAACGGCGGGAACCAGACGGTTCCCACCGTTCGGGTGATTTCCTCCAACGGTGGGGGCGAGGTCGTCATGACGAACCCGAGCCTTGCCCAGGTGAAGCAGGCCCTCAGCGCCTGATCCCGGCGCGTCTCGCGCTTGTGCGGAAGGCGGCTCCCGAGAGCTCTCGGGAGCCGCCTTCTCTTTCTCTCCGGCTCAGACCGTCTCTTCGGCTCAGACGGCGGTCCGCGTCGGCAGTGGCTTGCCGTACCAGAGTTCGATGAGGCGGGCCGCGATGGAGATGCCGTAGGGGGGCAGGACCTCGCCGGAGTCGAAGGCCGTTCGGAGTTCCTCGCGGGAGAACCAGCGGGCCTCGTGGATCTCGTCGCCGTCGACGGCGATGTCGGTCGAGGTGGCGCGGGCCATGAAGCCCAGCATCAGGCTGGACGGGAACGGCCAGGGCTGGCTGGCGACGTACTCGACCTGGCCGACGGTGACGCCGACCTCCTCGTGGACCTCGCGGCGCACCGACTGCTCGATGGACTCCCCGGGCTCGACGAAGCCGGCGAGCGTGGAGAAGCGGCCCTCGGGCCAGTGCACCTGGCGGCCGAGCAGGATGCGGTCCTCCTCGTCGGTGACGGCCATGATCACCGCGGGGTCGGTGCGCGGGTAGTGCTCGGCGCCGCAGGCCGGGCAGCGGCGGATGTGGCCGGCCGCGGCGATCACGGTGCGCTCGCCGCAGCGGGAGCAGAAGCGGTGCAGGCGCTGCCAGTTCTCCAGGGCCACCGCGTGCACCATCAGGCCCGCGTCGCGCGGCGCCAGCAGCAGGCCGGCCTCGCGCAGGCCGGCCGGGCGGGCGGACTGGTCCATGCGGCCGGGCAGGGAGTCCTTCTGCAGGGCGAAGTAGCTGACGCCGTCCTCGTCGGTGCCCAGGAAGTAGCGGTGTGCTTCTGTGAGGGGGGCCTCGAAGGAGGGGGTCGTGACGAGTTCGGTCCGGCCGTCGGGCGTCTCGTCGATCAGTGCCTGGCCGCCGGAGACCACGAAGCAGCGCGTCGAGGGGTGGCTCCACGCCGCGGCGAGCCAGGCCTCGTCGAGCCGGTGGTGGGCGGCCCGGTCGATGCCGCTGGGCGCGGTGAGCGAGATGGGTCGGTCGGCGGTGTGGTCGGTCCAGGTGGTCACGAGTGCTTCCAACTCCCCCGGTGCAACGGTTGTTTCGGCGGCGGTTCAGCGGGACGTGCGGCAGGAGGCGTCCGCGTGCGGCGGGGCCTGGAGGCGCGCGGCAGCCTCTCCAGTGTGCTCCTGGCAGGAGACTGCCCGCGCCGGTGGCCGCCCGTCAGGGCGCATCGCGCCAGTGCTCCGCGAGGTCGCCCCACAGGTACGCGCTGGTCTCGACGCCCTTGAGCAGGAGGTCGAGCTCGACCTTCTCGTTCGGCGCGTGCCAGCCGTCGGACGGGACGGAGATGCCCAGGAAGAGCACGGGCGCGCCGAGTACCTCCTGGAGGTCGGCGGCCGGACCCGAGCCGCCCTCGCGCGTGAAGCGGACGGACGTGCCGAAGGCCCGGCCCATGGCGCGGACCACGGACTGCAGGGCCGGGTGGTCCAGCGGCGTCAGGCACGGGCGCGTGGCCGCGCCGAAAGTGATCTCGGACCGGATCCCGGCGGGCACCTGCTCGGCGGCCCAGGCGCGCACGGCCTTCTCGACGTGCTCGGGGTCCTGACCGGCGACCAGGCGGAACGACAGCTTGACCATCGCGGTGGACGGGATGATCGTCTTGCTGCCGGGGCCCTGGTAGCCGCCGCCGATGCCGTTGACCTCGGCGGTGGGGCGGGCCCAGATGCGCTCCAGGGTGGTGTGCCCGGCCTCGCCGTGGGTGGCGTACGACTTGGCGGTGCGCAGCCACTGCTCCTCGTCGAAGGGCAGCTCGGCGAAGAGTTCGCGCTCGCGGTCGGTGAGCTCCACGATGCCGTCGTAGAAACCGGGGATCGCCACGCGTGCGTGCTCGTCGTGCAGGGCGGCGACGAGGCGGGCGGCGGCGGTCGCCGGATTGGGCACCGCGCCGCCGAAGGAGCCGGAGTGGATGTCCTGGTCGGGGCCGGACAGCCGGATCTCGCACTCGGCGAGGCCCCGCATTCCGGTGCACACCGTGGGCGTGTCCTCGGACCACATGCCGGTGTCCGAGACGATCACGGCGTCGGCGGCCAGGCGGTCCGCGCGGCTCTCGACGAGCGCCCGGAAGTGCGGGGATCCGGACTCCTCCTCACCCTCGATCAGGAGTTTGAGGTGGACGGCCGGGGCGGTGCGGTCGGTGGCGGCGAGGTGGGCGCGGACGCCGAGTGTGTGGAAGAACACCTGGCCCTTGTCGTCGGCCGCCCCGCGCGCGTAGAGGCGGCCCTCGCGGACGACGGGCTCGAAGGGCTCGCTGTCCCAGCCGTCCTCGCGGGCGGCGGGCTGGACGTCGTGGTGGCCGTAGACGAGGACGGTCGGGGCGTCGGGGTCGTCGGAGCGCCACTCGGCGAAGACGGCCGGGGCGCCCGGGGTCTGCCAGACCTCCGCGGTGGTGAAACCGGTCTCCCGCAGCTTGCCGGCGAGCCAGTCGGCGCTGCGGCGTACATCGGGCGCGTGCTCGGGCTGGGCCGACACGGAGGGGATGCGCAGCCATTCGGCAAGGTCGTCGAGGAAGGCGGTGCGGTGCTGTTCGATGTACGTGCGGACGGCGCTGTCCGGGGTCTGGCTCATGCTTCCGAGCCTATCGGCCCGCGGTGGCATCCCGTTCGGGCGGTTCGTCACACCGCGGCTCGGGCTGCGGTTCCTGGAGCAGCAGCCTCTCCAGCTCTGCCCGGCCGGGCAGGTCGTCGTGCCGTACGACCTCGCCGGTGCGCACGTACACGAACGCGGCGGTGACGCGCTCCAGGGGAATGCCGTGCTGCTCGGCCCAGGCCAGCCGATACACGGCGAGCTGGAGCGGGTCGGCGGTGCGGGAGCGGTTCGTCTTCCAGTCCACGATCTCGTACGTCGCCGTGGTCCCGTCGCTCTCCTTGTAGACGGCGTCGATGCGGCCCCGGACGACACGGCCGGCGACGGCGAGCTGGAAGGGCGCCTCGACTCGGTGGGGCGTGCGGTGCGCGTACTCGGTGCGTTCGAAGGCCGCCTTGAGGGCTTCCAGGTCGTGTTCGTCGGCGATCTCGGCGTCGCTGCCGGGCAGTTCCTCGGGCTCCAGCATGGGCAGCGTCAGCTCTTCGAAGCGGGTTTCGACCCAGGCGTGGAAGCGGGTGCCACGGCGTGCGGCGGGTTGCGGGGGGCGCGGCATGGGGCGCGCGAGCTCCCGCGCGAACCCGTCGGGGTCGGCCGCCAGGTGCAGCAGCTGCGACGCGGTCAGTGTCGTCGGCAGGGGTACGTCGATGACGCTCTGCCGGGCACGCCGGAGCTCTCCGGTGAGCGCGTCGAGGTCGCGGTCCCAGGATGCGACGATGCGGGACTCCTCCGGGGTGAGGGGCTCGGGCTCGGGCTCGGAGTCGTGTTCACCGAGGTGGGGGCGTCCGGGTGGCGGGGCGGAGCGCGGTTCGGGCGCGGTGGCCTGGTGCGGGACCGTCGGGCGGTCGCTGCTCCAGGAGTCCCAGTCGCCGGGGTCTTCCTCGAAGGGGGTGTCCTCGTCGTAGGGCGGCGCGTCGTCGTAGGGCGGTGCGCCGTCCTCCGGTGGCGGGGGCCAGTCCGGGTCGTCGTGGGCGGCCGGGTCGTGGGCGGCCGTCGGGTGGTGGTCCGTGCGGCCGGCGAGGTTCTCCAGGTGGTCCAGGACGATCGCGGCGGCCTCGCGGCGGCGGGCCAGGGCGGCCTCGTCCAGGGGCAGGGGCCACACCTGGTCGGAGGTGGCCCGGTGCAGGGCCGGGTTCTCCTCGTCCTCCCCGGGCTCGTCCGCCCAGGCCTCGATCTCGCCTCCTCCGGCGGCGCAGTGGTCGTGGAGGGCCTGCAGGAAGGCGGACGGGCCGCGCGGTCGCTTCTGGCTGGGGCCCCACCAGTGGCCGGAGCCCAGGAGCAGGGAGCGGGGGCGGGTGAAGGTGACGTAGCCGAGACGCAGTTCCTCGGTGTGCTGGTGGTCCTTCATGGCCTCGTGGAAGGCCTTCATCCCGCGCGCGTCCCAGCCGTCGACGTCGGGAAGGGTGTCGGCGTCGCCGCGCAGGGTGTGCGGCAGCACCTTGCTCTGGCTGGTCCACTTCTCGCGGCCCTGGCCACTGGGGAAGGTGCCGGTGACCAGGCCGGGGACGGCGACCACGTCCCACTCCAGGCCCTTGGACTTGTGCGCGGTGAGCACCTTGACGGTGTTCTCGCCGCCGGGCAGCGCGTTGTCGAGGCCCTTCTCGTACTGGGCCGCGGTGCGCAGGAAGCCGAGGAAGGCCAGCAGTGACGCCTCTCTCTCGTTCGCGGCGAAGGAGGCGGCGACGTCCAGGAAGTTCGACAGGGTCTCGCGGCGGCGGGCGGCCAGCGCGTGCGGGGAGGCCGACAGCTCCACTTCCAGGCCGGTGACGGCGAGGACGCGGTGCAGGACGTCCATGAGCGGGTCGGACAGGGAGCGGCGCAGGTCGCGCAGTTCTTCGGCGAGCCGGGCGAACCGCACGCGCGCGTCCGGGGAGAACGGCAGCCGGTCGTCGTCCCCGGCGCCGTTCAGGGGTGTTTCGAGGAACGTGTCGAGGGCGTCCGCGAGCGAGATCACCTCGGCCGGGTCGACGCCCTCGACGGCCTCGGCCAGCCGGCTGTCGGGATCGTCGTCGGCGTTCACGCGTGTGTGGGCGACGAGCAGCCTCGCCCTGCGGCCGAGGAGCGCGAGGTCGCGCGGGCCGATGCGCCAGCGCGGACCGGTCAGCAGCCGGACCAGGGGGGCGTTGGCGCCGGGATCCTGCAGGACCTCGCAGACGGCGACGAGGTCGGCGACCTCGGGCAGGTGCAGCAGCCCGGACAGGCCGACGACCTCGACCGGGACGTCACGGGCGACCAGGGCGCCCTGGATCTCGGCGAAGTCGGTGGCCGTACGGCACAGGACGGCGATCTCGCCGGGCGCCTTCCCGGTCCGTACCAGGTGGGCGATGGAGTCGGCGATCCACTCGATCTCCTCGGCGTGGGTGGGCAGCAGGGCGCAGCGCACCAGGCCGTCGCGCTCGGCGCCGGGGGCGGGGCGCAGGGCCTGCACGCCCGCGTGCATGGCGCGCAGGGGTTCGGCGAGGCCGTTGGCGAGGTCGAGGAGGCGGCCGCCGCTGCGGCGGTTCTCGCTGAGGGCCTGGCGGGTGGCGGGGCGGCCGTCGGCGTGGGCGAAGTGCTCGGGGAAGTCGTCGAGGTTGGCGACGGAGGCGCCGCGCCAGCCGTAGATGGCCTGGCAGGGGTCGCCGACGGCGGTCACGGGGTGGCCCGTGCCGTCGCCGAAGAGGCCGGCCAGCAGGATGCGCTGGGCGACCGAGGTGTCCTGGTACTCGTCGAGGAGGATCACCCGGAACTCCTCGCGCAGGATGCGGCCCACTTCGGGGAGCTGGGCGAGCTGTGCGGCCAGGGCGATCTGGTCGCCGAAGTCGAGCAGGTCGCGCTCGCGCTTGGCGGCCCGGTAGCGGAGTACCAGTTCGGCCAGTTCGCGGCGGGCGGCGGCCGTCTCGGGGACCTTGCGCAGGTCGGCGTTGGTGAGTTTGGTGCCCTCCAGGGTGTGCAGCAGCCCGGTGTCCCACGCGCGCAGCTCCTCGGGGCGTACGAGGTGTTCGGCGAGCTCGGCGTCGAGGGCGAGGAGGTCGCTGACCAGGTCCGGGAAGGAACGGGTCAGCGCCGGGTACGGGCCGGGGGCCTCCCGCAGCACGCGCGCGGCGAGCTGGTAGCGGGTGGCGTCGGCGAGGAGCCGGGTGGTGGGTTCGAGGCCGATGCGCAGGCCGTGGTCGGTCAGGAGGCGGCCGGCGAAGGCGTGGTAGGTGGAGATCACCGGTTCGCCGGGCGGGTTGTCCGGGTCGATGGCCTCGGGGTCGGTGACGCCGGCCTTGATCAGTGCTTTGCGGACGCGCTCGGCGAGCTCGCCGGCGGCCTTGTTGGTGAAGGTCAGGCCGAGGACCTGTTCGGGAGCGACCTGTCCGGTGCCGACCAGCCACACCACGCGGGCCGCCATCACGGTGGTCTTGCCGGACCCGGCGCCGGCCACGATCACCTGCGGGGCGGGCGGCGCGGTGATGCAGACCGTCTGCTCCGGGGTGAACGGAATCCCGAGGAGCTCCTTGAGCTGCTCGGGATCAGTGATACGGGCGGGCACCTCAGAGAGGCTAGCGGTGGGCGCTGACAACGGATGCCGAATCGCCCTCCGAATCCGCAGAAGCGCAGGTCATCACCCATGGTGCCGTTCATCACGCAGGTCACTCGACGACGTGGCGTCCCTCCGGCCGCGCGCTGCACGACGCGCGGAACGCGCAGTGCGCGCAGTGCTGTCCGGCCGTCGGCGTGAACCGCTCGTCGAGGACCTTTCCGGCGGCGGTGGCCAGCAGCTCTCCGACCCACTCCCCCTCCAGCGGCTCCTGCGTCTGCACCTTGGGCAGGCTGTCACCGCCGTCCCGCTTGGCCGCGCCCTGGCGCAGCTGGACGAGTTCGGCGCCGCCCGGCTCGGGGCGCGTGCCGTCGAAGACCTCGTCGACGGCGCCCTCGCGGACGGCGAGCTGGTAGACGGCCAGCTGCGGGTGGCGGGCCACCTCGGCGGCGGTGGGCGCCTGCTTGCCGGTCTTGAAGTCGACGACGTAGGCGCGGCCCTCGCCGTCGGCCTCCACGCGGTCCATGGAGCCGCGGATGCGCACCTGGTGGTCGCCCGCCGCCAGGGTTACGTCGAAGTCGTGCTCGCCGGCCACGGGAGTGCGGCCGGCACGCTCCAGGACGTGCCACTTCAGGAAGCGTTCGAGCGCCACGCGCGCGTTCTCCTTCTCCTGCTCCGACTTCCACGGCGCGTCGAAGGCGATCGCGTTCCACACCGTCTCCAGGCGCTCCATGAGGACCGCGAGGTCGGCGGGGGTGCGTCCGGAGGCGACCTCGTCGGCGAGCACGTGCACCACGTTGCCGAAGCCCTGGGCGGCACTCGCGGGGGCGTCGGCCTTGACCTCGCGGCCGAGGAACCACTGCAGGGCGCAGGTGTTGGCGAGCTGGTCGAGGGCGCTGCCGGACAGGACGACGGGCTGGTCGCGGTCGCGCAGCGGCACCTTGCTCTCGGTCGGGTCGGCCATGCCCCACCAGCGGTAGGGGTGGGCCGAGGGCACCAGCGGGCGGCCTTCGTCGTCGGCGAGCGCGGCGAGCCGGGCCAGCCGGTGCGCGGCGGCCTGCCGGAGGGTGGCGGAGACACGCGGGTCGACGGTCGTGGCGCGCAGCTCGGCCACCAGTGCCGCCACGGACAGCGGGCGGTGCGGGCGGCCGGTGACGTCCTTGGGCTCGACGCCGAGTTCGGTGAGGAAGCGGGAGGGCTGGTCGCCGTCGTCCGCGGGCGCCTTCACGGCGGTCACGACGAGGCGTTCACGCGCGCGCGTGGCGGCGACGTAGAACAGGCGGCGCTCCTCCGCCAGCAGCGCGCCGGGGGTGAGCGGCTCGGCGAGTCCGTCGCGGCCGATGCGGTCGGCCTCCAGCAGGGAGCCGCGGCGCCGCAGGTCCGGCCACAGCCCCTCCTGGACGCCGGCGACCACGACCAGGCGCCACTGCAGGCCCTTGGAGCGGTGCGCCGTCATCAGGCGCACCGCGTCGGGACGTACGGCGCGCCGCGTGAGTGTGTCGGCGGCGATGTCCTCGGCCTCGATCTCCTCCAGGAAGTTCAGGGCGCCCCGGCCTCCGGTGCGCTCCTCCGCGCGGGCTGCGGTCGCGAACAGCGCGCACACGGCGTCCAGGTCCCGGTCGGCGTTGCGTCCCGCGGCGCCGCCGCGCCGGGCGGCCCGCTCCAGGCGGGCGGGCCACGGTGTGCCCTCCCACAGGTCCCACAGCGCCTCCTCGGCCGTACCGCCGCCCGCCAGGCGCTCGCGGGCCTTCCTGAGCAGCGCGCCGAGGCGCTGGGCGCCACGCGCGTACGTGGGGTCGTGCGCGACCAGGCGCTCGGGTTCGGCCAGGGCCCGGGCGAGCAGTTCGTCCGAGGGCGGGGGCAGGGGGTTGCCGGCGGCGCGTTCCTCCTCGCGCAGCGCGCGGCCCAGGCGGCGCAGGTCGGCGGTGTCCACGCCGGCCAGTGGTGAGGCGAGGAGGGTGAGCGCGGTCTCGGTGTCCAGCCAGCAGGTGTCCGCCTCGGGCTGTTCTTCGGGCAGCTCCCCGGATCGCCCTTCCGGATCCTCGCCGGCCGCTTCCGCCGCGCCGCGCCGCGCCGCTTCAGCGGTCGCCACCGCCCGCAGCGCCGTCAGAAGGGGCGCCACCGCCGGTTCGTGGCGCAGCGGCACGTCGTCACCGTCGACGTCCAGCGGCACCCCGGCGGCCGTCAGGGCGCGGCGGAGGGTCGGGATGGTGCGGGCGCCGGCACGCACCAGGACGGCCATCTCGCTCCACGGGACACCGTCCTCCAGGTGTGCCCGGCGCAGGATGTCGGCGATGTTGTCCACCTCGGTGCCCGGTGTCGGGTACGTGTGGACGTCGACGCGGCCGCCGTCACGCACCGGGGTCAGCTCGCGGTGGGCGCGGACCTTGTCGGCGGGGAGGCGGGTGAGCGGCATCCGCCGGGTCAGCAGACGGGTCGCGGCGAGCAGCGCGGCGCCGGAGCGGCGGGAGGTGCGCAGGACCTGTACGGGGGCCGGGCGGCCGTCCGCGCGCGGGAAGGTCTGCGGGAACTCGAGGATGCCGTTCACGTCCGCGCCCCGGAAGGCGTAGATCGCCTGGTCGGGGTCGCCGAAGGCGAGCAGGGTGTGGCCGTCCCCGGCGAGCGTGCGCAGCAGCCGCACCTGGGCCGGGTCGGTGTCCTGGTACTCGTCGACGTAGACCGCGTCGTACCGCGCGGCGAGCCGCTCGGCGACCTCGGGGCGGCGGGCGAGGAGCACCGCGCGGTGGACGAGTTCGGCGTAGTCGAGGACGCCCTGCAGGTCGAGGACGTCGAGGTACTCGGCGAGGAAGGCGGCCGCCGCCTGCCAGTCGGGGCGGCCGATGCGGCGCGCGAAGGCCGCCAGGGCGTCGGGACCGAGGCCCAGTTCGCGGCTGCGGGCGAGGACCGCGCGAACCTCGTCGGCGAAGCCGCGGGTGGTCAGGCAGGCGCGCAGTTCGTCCGGCCAGCGCATGTGTCCCAGGCCCAGGCGCTCCAGGTCGACCTGGCCCGCCAGGAGATCGCGGACGGTCACGTCCTGCTCGGGTCCGGACAGCAGCCGCAGCGGCTCGACGAACAGGCCGCTGTCCTGGTGGGCGCGGACCAGGGCGTAGCAGAACGAGTGGAAGGTGGTCGCCTGCGGGACGTGGGCCGCGCCGGCGCGCAGCGCCATGCGGTCGCGCAGGTCGACGGCGGCCCTGCGGCTGAACGTCAGCACCAGGATCCGTTCGGGGTCCCCGCCACGGGCGATCCGCGCGGCCACGGACTCCACCAGGGTGGTGGTCTTGCCGGTGCCCGGACCTGCGAGGACGAGCAACGGACCGGTCTCGTGGTCAACCACGGCGCGCTGTGCGGCGTCCAGAAGAGGGGGGTCCGGTCTGGACGGTGGGGTACGCACCAGTCGGTAGGCGCCACGGTTCCCCTGCCGCATCTGGGGGTGCGGCAGGCGTCTGGTGGAGGAAGAGGAGCTCACGTGGTTCGCCGGTCCTGGTGGGTGTGCTGGGGTCTGTCACGGTCGGCGCGCAGCGCCGTCGTCGCGGGGACGCACGGGCCGATGGGGAGGGCGGTGGCCGCGGGGTGAGGGGGACACGTGCAGCCGACGCTACGCCGAGGCCGGGTGCGGAAGGAGGACTTCCCCTTCTTCCCGTGGCCCTCACTGTGCGCTGCCGTCACGT
Organism: Streptomyces sp. JNUCC 63; assembly: GCF_054366325.1. Classification (NCBI taxonomy): domain Bacteria; kingdom Bacillati; phylum Actinomycetota; class Actinomycetes; order Kitasatosporales; family Streptomycetaceae; genus Streptomyces; species Streptomyces sp. JNUCC 63. Next base: position 2,715,601 of record NZ_CM135963.1, read on the forward strand.
GTGTCCCTCGACTCACGAACGTACGGCATGGCGCGCACGTGCTCCGATTCCCCCGTACGGGCCAGGGGCTCCCCGCGGGTCCCTCGAATGGCGGAAGCTGTCAGGTGTGACCCTGCGCACGTTCGCCGCCGTCCCACCGGGCCCGCCGCATGTCGAGGCGCGGCAGGTGGCCCTCGGCCGCCCTGCCCGCCTCCTTCAGGGGCGTGCCCTCGGTGCGGTAGTGGGCGAGGGCGCGCAGTTCGTGGCCCGGGAGCAGAACGCCGTCCGCGCGTACGACCCGCCACCACGGGACGGCTCCGCCGTAGAGGGCCATCACGCGGCCCACCTGGCGGGGGCCGCCCTCCTGAAGCCATTCGGCGACGTCCCCGTAGGTCATGACGCGCCCCGGCGGTATCAGGTCGGCGACATCGAGGACCCGCTCGGCGTACTCGGGCAGCGCGTCGGGATGTTCCGGGCGGCCGTCGTCCGGAAGGCTCACTTCGCTCATCCGCCCCATCCTGCCCCACCCCACCGACAGCGGGACGCGCTCGGGGCGAGGCCGCGCCCTCGCTCCCGGGCGGTGCTTCGGGCAGACTGTGCGGCCCCGCACATGCACCCTGACGCCCCCGCGCGTCGGTGGGGCATGCCACCATCGTGCGGGCGGTGACCGGTGATACGAGACCAAGAAGAGACCATGAAGCAGCAGGGTGTGCACCCCGATGGCGCGGAGGGCACCTCTGGGGTTTCGTCGCGTCCGGGCACCAGGGACAAGGACGGTCCGAAGGCGGGCAGGAAGCCCGCCGAGGACAGGGACGTGGCCCACGTCGACGAGCTGGAGGGCGACGAACCGCTGCTCCCCGCGCGCGTGCACCGTCCCTCGGACCTGATGCGACTGCTGGTGGGCGTGCTCGCCATCGTGGTGCTGCTGGCGATCGCCGCGTTCGCGCACGGCACCACCTCGGGCCTCGAACAGGACATCAACAAGGGCACCGGTCAGGCACCCGATCTGCTCATCAAGATCGCCGGTTTGGCGTCCAGCATCGCGATCCTGCTGGTCCCGGTCGCGTTCGCGATCGAGCGGCTGATCAAGCGGGACGGGCTGCGGATCGCCGACGGCGTGCTCGCGGCGGTCCTCGCCCACGGGGTGACGCTCGCCACCGACCTGTGGGTCGCCAAGGGCGCCCCGCACTCGATCCAGGAAGCGCTCACCCAGCCCTCCCCCGGTGACATCCACGCGCTGACCGACCCGGTGCACGGCTATCTCGCTCCTGTCATCGCCTATATGACGGCCGTGGGCATGTCCCGCAGACCGCGCTGGCGCGCGGTGCTGTGGATCGTGCTGCTGCTCGACGCCTTCTCGATGCTGGTCACCGGCTACACCACGCCGTTCTCGATCATCCTTACGGTGCTGATCGGCTGGACCATCGCCTACGGCACCCTGTACGCGGTCGGCTCGCCGAACGTCCGCCCCACGGGGCGGACGCTGGTGGCGGGACTGCGGACCGTCGGCTTCCACCCGGTGAGCGCGGCCCGCGAGGACGTGGCGGAGACCGCCGACAACGGCGACCGCGGCCGGCGCTACTTCGTCACCCTGGAGGACGGCCCTCCGCTGGACGTCACGGTCGTCGACCGCGAACAGCAGGCGCAGGGCTTCTTCTACCGCCTGTGGCGCAACCTCACGCTGCGCGGTTTCGCCACCCGCAGCAGTCTGCAGTCGCTGCGCCAGGCCCTGGAGCAGGAGGCGCTGCTCGCCTACGCGGCCATCGCGGCCGGCGCCAACGCGCCCAAGCTGATCGCGACCTCCGAGCTGGGCCCCGACGCCGTGATGCTCGTCTACGAGCACACCGGCGGGCGCATGCTCGACTCGCTGGAGGACAAGGAGATCACCGACGAACTGCTGCGCCACACCTGGCAACAGGTGCGGGCGCTGCAGTCACGGCGCATCGCGCACGGCAGGCTGGCCGGTGACGCGATTCTGGTGGATCGTTCCGGCAGGGTGATCCTCACCGATCTGCGCGGCGGCGAGATCGCGGCCGGAGACCTGCTGCTGCGCATGGACATCGCCCAACTGCTGACGACACTCGGCCTGAGGGTGGGCGCGGAGCGCGCCGTGGCCTCCGCGGTCGGTGTCCTCGGGCCCGACGCGGTCGCCGACTGCCTGCCCATGCTGCAGCCCATCGCGCTGACGCGCTCCACGCGCGCGACCCTGCGCCGGCTGGCCCGGGAGCGGGCGCAGCGGGAGCGGGAGGCGGTCCTGGAGGCGTCCCGGCAGAACAAGCAGGACCGGCTGGAACAGTCCGCCGCGGAGGTCGGCCCCATCGTCCTCGAGAAGCCGGAGAAGCCGGAGAAGCACGACAAGAAGGACAAGAAGGCCGAGCGCGCGGAGGCGCGGGCGGAGAAGCGGGCCATCGACGAGGCCCTGGAGGAGGCCCGCGAGGAGGACCTGCTCACCCAGATCCGCCACCAGGTGCTGCGGATCAGGCCGCAGGCGCCGGTCGAACCTGCCCGGCTGGAACGGGTACGGCCACGCACCCTGATCAGTTTCATCGCGGGCGCCATCGGCGCGTACTACCTGCTGACGCAGCTCACGCACATCGAGTTCGGCACGCTCTTCGCCCACGCCCAGTGGGGCTGGGTGGCGGCGGCGGTGCTGTTCTCGGCGCTCAGCTATGTCGCGGCGGCCATGGCGCTGCTGGGCTTCGTGCCCGAGCGGGTGCCGTTCCCGCGGACCGTGGCGGCGCAGGTCGCCGGGTCGTTCGTGAAGATCGTGGCACCAGCAGCGGTCGGCGGGGTGGCCCTCAACACGCGCTTCCTGCAACGCGCGGGCGTACGCCCCGGGCTGGCGGTGGCCAGTGTCGGCGCCTCGCAGCTGTTCGGGCTGGGCTGCCACATCCTGATGCTGCTGTCCTTCGGCTATCTGACCGGCACCGAGAAGACGCCGTCGCTGTCGCCGTCCCGGACGGTCATCGCGGGGCTGCTGACGGTCGCGGTGCTCGTGCTGGTGGTCACGTCGGTGCCGTTCCTGCGGAAGTTCGTCGTCACGCGCGTGCGTTCCCTGTTCGCGGGCGTCGTGCCGCGCATGCTGGACGTGCTGCAGCGGCCGCAGAAGCTCGTCACCGGCATCGGCGGCATGCTGCTGCTGACCTTCTGCTTCGTGATGTGTCTGGACGCCTCGATCCGGGCGTTCGGCGGCCAGTCGACCTCGATCAGCATCGCCAGTGTCGCCGTCGTCTTCCTCGCCGGCAACGCGCTCGGCTCGGCCGCCCCCACGCCGGGCGGTGTGGGCGCGGTCGAGGCGACGCTCACGGTCGGTCTGATCGCCGTGGGTCTGCCCAAGGAGGTGGCCGCTCCGGCGGTTCTGATGTTCCGTCTGCTGACCCTGTGGCTGCCGGTGCTGCCCGGCTGGCTGGCCTTCAACCATCTGACACGCAAGGGCGCCCTGTAGGGCACCGCCTCCGCTTGCCCCGAACGGCCCCCGTCCCGCGCGCGAGCCTGCCGGCGGCGCGAGGATGAGGACATGCAGAACCCCCGCGGACTGTGCGCCGCCTCCCTGACCGCGACCACCGTCCTGCTGACCTCCCTGGTGGCAGGCTGCGGCAATGGTTCGACGGGCGCGGACACCGCGGGCGGGGGTACGACGGGCGGGGACATGACCGCCCAGAAGCTGGACTGGAAGGACTGCCCGGCACCGTCCGCGTCCGAGGGCGGCGGCGCGGCACCCTCCCCGCTGCCGAACGGCGGCAAGTGGCAGTGCGCCACCATGAAGGCGCCGCTGGACTGGAGCAAGCCCAACGGCGACACGATCGACATCGCGCTGATCCGGGTGAAGGCGACCGGGCCGGGCAGGCGGATCGGCTCGCTGATCTTCAACTTCGGCGGTCCGGGCGGCTCCGGCGTCAACGTCCTGCCGTCGATCGCCCAGGACTACACCAAGCTCGCCACCCGCTACGACCTGGTGAGCTTCGACCCGCGCGGGGTCGGCCGCAGCGCGGGCGTGAAGTGCAAGAGCGACGCACAGCTCGACCAGTACTTCCAGCAGGACGCCACCCCGGACACCCCCGCCGAGCGCGCCGCGTTCCTGAACAACACCAAGCAGTTCAACGCCGCCTGCGAGAAGAACTCCGGGAAGATCCTTCCCCATGTGCGCACCACCGACGCGGCCCGCGACATGGACCTGATGCGCCAGGTCCTCGGTGACTCCAAGCTGTACTACTTCGGGATCTCCTACGGCACCGCGCTCGGGGGCGTGTACGCCCATCTGTTCCCCACACATGTGGGCCGCGCCGTCTTCGACGCGGTCATCGACCCCACGCAGAGCCCCGAGCAGATCTCACTGGGCCAGGCCAAGGGCTTCCAGTTGGCCCTGGACAACTTCGCGAAGGACTGCGTGTCGAAGGGCGCCAAGTGCCCGATCGGCACCAGCGTGCAGGACGTCGAGAACCGCATCGCCGCCCTGCTCAGGAAACTCGACAGCAACCCGATCCCCGGCATCTTCCCGCGCCGGCTGACCCAGTCGGCCGCGACCAACGGCATCGCCCAGGCCCTGTACTCCAAGGACCTGTGGGCTCCCCTCACCGAGGGACTGCGGCAGGCATACGCCGGCAACGGCCAGATCCTCATGCTGCTGTCGGACGCCATGAACGGCCGCAACGAGAAAGGCCGGTACAGCAACCTCGCCGCCGCGAACGCCGCCATCAACTGCGCCGACCAGAAGCAGCGGTACACCCCCGCCGACGTGGAGCGGGCGCTGCCCGCGTTCCGGGCCGCCTCCCCGCTGCTCGGCAACTTCCTGGCCTGGGGAACCCTCAGCTGCACCAACTGGGCGGTGCCCGGCGCGGCCAACCACCCCGACGTGAGCGCGCCCGGCTCGGCGCCGATCCTCGTCGTGGGCAACACCGGCGACCCGGCGACCCCGTACCAGGGCGCGCGGAGGATGGCGGACGCGCTGGGCAAGGGCGTCGCCGTCGAACTCACCTGGAAGGGGCAGGGACACGGCGCGTACAACAGCAAGGACAAGTGCGTCCAGAACGCGGTGAACGGCTATCTGCTCGACGGGAAGCTGCCCGCGACCGGAACAGTCTGTGCCTAGGGTCTGCCCGGCGGCCGCGGGCCTGGGCACCTTCCGGTTCACCGCCGTCCGGCCGCCCTCACCCATCGCCGGCGATCTGCGACCGCCGGCGATGCACATCGATTCTCACGTACGCCTGCCTCACGGCCTCCTGACCCAACCCGGCTCCCCGCGCCCATCGTCCTCCCGGACCACCGAAGCGAGAAGTCCCAGCCCTCATAGGGCCAGGTCAGAGCGTTGATCGATTAGTACTCCAACTGTGGATCGCGACAGCTGGAGTACTAGCCAGCAACCTTCACGGTCCAATCACATTCACTGATGATCTGAAGCTGACGGGTACCCGACGTGTGCTGCGGCGTGCTGCCCTTGCCGGACTTGTCCATCTCGTTGACGAGCTTGTCGTTCTTGTCGAAAACAATGAAGTTGCCCTTACCGTCGACGGCACCCATGGCCTTGGTGCAGTCGAATGCGTAGGACAGCGTCCACTTGTCGCCGACCTTGAACGCGCTCGTGTTCTTGGTGCCGGAACCCGTGAGGGCGAGCACCGTGGTCGGCTCGGCCTCGTGCGTGGGAGCGGGAGCCGCCTTGCGCGTGGCGGCAGGCGCCGCCTTCTGAGACGCCTCCGCCGACGGCGAAGCCGGTGCGCTTGCAGTCGAGTCGGCCTTGTCGCTCTTGTCGTCACTCCCACAGCCGGAGACAGCGGCGACGATCACGACGACGGCGAGCAAGCCGCCGAACCTCCACTTGAAACGACCGCCCTTCTTCTCGGCCGGCTGCTGCCGGCCCGTCACCGGCCATCCTTCGGAGAAGGGTTGGACACCCTCATCCCCCCTGTTCATCTGCAACTGCGGAACCCCCTGGCGCCGCATGGTGCCCACCGTGACCTCGAAGTCCATCCCGCGATTTCCGGGCGGTGGGCCAGTACTTCCACCTGGGTGATCAAGCCAGGAGGGCGCTTTGCCGCCAATCCCGTTCAACCCCGGCGCGGTACTTTCGCAGTACACAAGAAGGCCGGACTGAACGTCCGTCGTTCGCAATGTCATGCCCGTTCTACCGGCCGACCCGTCCGAGTCGCAGGTCTCGGTGGAGGAAGCAGGCCGTACCTGCGACGACCACCCCGCAGACCGTGGGCACGAGCAACCACGGGAGGCCCGTCCACACGGTGGACAGACCCACGACGGTGCAGGCGGCCCCCGTGACGATGAGCAGCCGCTTGCCGTACGGGCGCCAGGTGAAGGGTCCGGGGTCGCGCGGCCTGGCCAGGTACATCGCACCGAAGATCAGCGCCAACGCCGCCAGCAGCCCCGCGAACGTGCCCACGGCGGCTGTCATCCGGGGCTCGTCGCGAGGCGCGTCGCTGGAATTCTGCCGGGCGTCCCCCTCGGCAACCACCACGACGGCGCCGCGCCGCACGGTGCCGGTGACCCGGTCTCCCCGCCGAAGCCCGCTCAGCACCGGCCCCAGGTCGCCGAATGGCACGACCATCCTCCGGAAGGGCTCCGGGCCGAGCAGGGTCGCCGTTGTCCTCTTGGCGCCAAGCGAGGTGTCCTCGACGGTGAAGGTGACCTCCCGCAGGAAGTCCTCCGCCCTCGGTATCACCCTGCGCGCGGGGCACGCCTCGGCCGCCTTGTACTCCCGGTACTGGGTGCGATCGCTGGGCAGCCAGCTGGTGAAGACTGAATGGGAGGTCAGTGCGGCGGCCAGGGACAGAACGATCAGCACCGCGCCCACCAGCAGGTTCCGGCCGGCCCTCGGCCGGGGCGGCGGCGGTCCGTCCGTCCGTCCGTCCCCCGGACGGCGCCCATTCTCATCGTGGTCATCGCCCGCCTCCCGCCGTTCCCCACCGAAAGGCCACCAGTCTTCTCCCGCCGCGATCAAGCAGGCAAGGAGATCGACCGGCAGCCGGAGGTCACTGGTCCTTGCCGTATCCGGGCAACGTGATCCTCAGACGCGCTTGGGCGCCCGGCGCGGCACCACCGCCCGCAGGACCCGCCGCCGCTCCGCGAACGCGTCCACTGCGCGGCGCAGTCCGCCCATGCGTGGGCCGCGAGCAGTTCCAGGACGGTGGTCTGGCGGCGCAGTCCTGCGGCGACGAGGGGCGGCCTGCCCTCCGTACGGCCTTCGCGGCGGGAGGCGGCCGAGCCGGTGTCCTCGGCCGGGTCGAGCACCTCCCCGTCGTCCTTGCCCGAGGCCCTCAGCGACCCAGGTCGTTCGAGGCCGGACAGTGATCACTCAAACTCCGGATGAGAAGTGGCTGTGCCGAAGGGCCATCCTCAGGTTCACCAGGAGTGAGATCGCGTTCGACCACGGCCGAGAAGTTTCCGGATCAGCAAGAACGCGGCCACAGCGATCAGGGCCATCCCCATAAAGATCAAGACAACCCCGATGGCGATCAGAAACGCCCCGATAAAGACCAGAAATGCCCCGATCAGGACCAGGAGCGCCCCGATGATGAGGAGAAAGATCGCGAGGACGGTCACAGTTGTCTCCTGTCCTCCCTCCCGCTCTGACTCCTTCCCCGCTCCCCTGCAAACACTCTGCTTCACGATCACCGACGGCTTGCCACGGCCAAGAGGTCGGCCCACGGTCCGCTGGTTCCAACCAGGACCGGCGCTGAGCCGCCTCCGGGCCGTCCGAGGTCACCCGACGCCGACCGACAACGACCGAAGCCCACGGCATCTGAACTGGTCAGAGCCGTGGGCTTCTTCAGTCTTGCTGGTCAGCCGGACCGGTGATCAGTAGACCGGCTTCTCCGGCTCGATCTGGTTGACCCAGCCGATCACGCCGCCGCCGACGTGCACCGCGTCCGCGAAGCCCGCGGACTTCAGCACGGCGAGGACTTCCGCACTGCGGACACCCGTCTTGCAGTTCAAGACGATCTTCTTGTCCTGCGGGAGGCTCTCCAGGGCGGAGCCCATGAGGAACTCGTTCTTCGGGATCAGCCGGGCGCCCGGGATGGAGACGATCTCGAACTCGTTCGGCTCACGGACGTCGATGATCTCGATGTTCTCGCCGTCGTCGATCCACTCCTTGAGCTGCTTGGGAGTGATCGTCGAGTCGGCGGCCGCCGCCTGGGCCTCTTCGGAGACGACGCCGCAGAAGGCCTCGTAGTCGATGAGTTCGGTGACGGTGGGGTTCTCGCCGCAGATCGCGCAGTCGGGGTCCTTGCGGACCTTGACCTGGCGGTACTGCATCTCCAGGGCGTCGTAGATCATCAGGCGGCCGACCAGCGGCTCGCCGATGCCCGCGAGAAGTTTGATGGCCTCGTTGGCCTGGATGGAGCCGATGGACGCGCACAGCACGCCCAGGACGCCGCCCTCGGCGCAGGAGGGAACCATGCCGGGGGGCGGGGGCTCCGGGTAGAGGCAGCGGTAGCAGGGGCCGTGCTCGGACCAGAAGACGGAGGCCTGGCCGTCGAAGCGGTAGATCGAACCCCAGACATACGGCTTGTTGAGGAGCACGCACGCGTCGTTGACCAGGTAGCGGGTCGCGAAGTTGTCCGTGCCGTCGATGATCAGGTCGTACTGGCTGAAGATGTCCTTCACGTTCTCGGCCTCGAGCCGCTCCTGGTGAAGGACCACGTTCACGTACGGGTTGATGCCCTTGATCGAGTCCCGGGCGGACTCGGCCTTGGGACGGCCGATGTCGGACTGGCTGTGGATGACCTGGCGCTGCAGGTTCGACTCGTCGACCTCGTCGAACTCCACGATGCCGAGCGTGCCCACGCCCGCCGCGGCCAGGTACATCAGCCCCGGCGAGCCCAGGCCACCGGCGCCCACAAAGAGCACCTTGGCGTTCTTCAGCCGCTTCTGCCCGTCCATCCCGACATCGGGAATGATCAGGTGGCGGGAGTACCTGCGGACCTCGTCTACGGTGAGCTCGTCAGCCGGCTCGACCAGGGGTGGCAGCGACACGGGGACTCCGTTGGTCGGTCAATCACTACGGTTGTTCTCCTCGTAACACTGCCACGCCCTTCTTCATTCCGAGACACCCGTTCCGATGCGCGAGACGATTTCGTCCCAGTAGCCGGGCAGGTTCTCCCAGGGGTCGGCGAGGCCGCCGCGGTCCGTGCGGTCGGTGAACCAGATCGTCGCCGCGCCTTGCCAGCGGGCGATGCGCAGTGCCTCGTCGAGGTGGCCGCGCGGGAGGCCGTGCACCAAGTGGCAGAAGCGCTCGGGCGGGTAGTCGGCGGTCCACTCCGCCACCTGCGACCAGCGGTAGTCGCTCCACGGGCCGCGGAAGGTCACCAGTTGGTCGGCGTTCTCGGCGTAGCCCGGGTGCGGGTGGGTGCCGTGGCCGAGGACGATGTGGGCATCGTCACGCAGCGCCCGCAGCGCGCCGGCCGTACGGCGGACCTCGGGCAGTCCGGCCCGGTCGGCCGGGCAGCGGTCCAGGAGGAAGCCGTCGGCCCGGTACCACTCGAGGTACCGGCGCGCATCCGCGATCAGCTCGGTGAAGGGCCGGGCGCCGTGCGCGGCGTCGAGGTGGCCGAGGACGCGGACGCCCGCGTTGCGCAGGCGTCCGGCCGCGTCCAGGCAGTGCGGGTCGGGCTGGACGCCGGGTCCGTCGGCGACGTCGAGGACGACCCAGTGCAGCGGCGTACCGGGGCGGGTGAGCTCGCCCCACTCGGTCGGGGCGAGAAGGGGGTGTGCGCAGCCGGGGACACCGAACCCGGTGCGTACGTCGGTGCTCGAGGTGCCCGCCGGCGTGCTGGTCAGATACGGCATGCCGCCTCCATCCAGATGTCGGCGAGGGATTCCTCGAGGTTGATCCGGGGCCGCCAGCCGAGCCGGTCGCGGGCGGTGCGCACGTCGGCCTGCTGCCAGCTGCCGCAGCCGTCGGGGTACGGGAACGCGACCGGGGCGGGGTGGTCCGGGTCGGTGCGGGGGTGTCCGATGGTGGGCCTGAGGTGGCCGCCGGGCGGGCCGTCGAGTTCGTGGAGGGCGCCGCCGTATCCGGCGACGCGGGAGAGGATCGCCGCGGCGTCGCGCAGCCGGACGGCGCGGCCGGAGCCGATGTTGATGACGCCCTGGGCGGCGGAGAGGGAGGCGGCGTGGACGGCGCGGGCCACGTCGCGGACGTCGACGAAGTCGCGCTGGGCACCGAGGCCGCCGAGCTTGAGGTCGCTGTCGCCGGACTGCATGGCGCGGCGCATGGCCTCGGCGAGCCGTCCGAGCGGGGAGCCCGCCGGGGTGCCGGGTCCGGCGGGCGAGAAGACCCGGAGCACGACGGCGTCCAGGCCGGAGCCGAGGACCAGTTCGGTGGCGGCGAGCTTGCTGACGCCGTACGGCCCGCCGGGGCGGGGCACGGCGTCCTCGGCCGTGGAGGAGCCGGGCTGGCTGGGGCCGTACTCGGAGCTGCAGCCGATCTGCACCAGCCGGGCGCCGCAGCCGCTGCGGCGCAGGGCCTCGCAGACGGTGGCGACGGCGACGGTGTTGTGCCGGGTGAGTTCACGGGCGCCGCCCCGGGTGGCGCCCGCGCAGTTGACGACGACGCCGGGGTGGACCGCGTCCAGGAAGCGGGTGAGCGCGCCGGGGCTGCCGGTCGCGAGGTCGAAGCGGACGTCGGCGTCGTCGCCGCGGCCGAGCGCGGTGAGCTGGACGGCCGGGTCGGCGAGCAGGCGGTCGGCGACGAAACGGCCGAGGTATCCGTTGGCTCCGATCAGCAGAACCCTCATCGGGCGGCTCCCGGGGTGTGCGCTCCGGTGGCTCCGGATGCTCCGGACGCTCCGGATCGGGCGGTGATCATCTGGTGTTCTCCTTCAAAGGGATGGTGCGACGGGCTCCGGCGGTGGGCCGGGTGCCTGCGGCCGACCGGGGGATGCGGGCCGTGCCCGCGGCTCCGGCCGTGTGGAGGTGCGTGCGCGGGGCCGGCCATGGGTCCGTCATGGCTGTTCCTCCGCTCGCGCATGGGCCGAGGCCCTGGTCAGCGTGCGGCTCGCGTGCACGAGCAGGGCCAGGGCCGCCGCTCCGCAGGCGAGGGCCTGTACGCCGCCCGGGCCCCAGAGGGCCACGAGGGTGTCCACCGGGGTGGCGAGGAGACGGCAGCCGGGAAGGCGGGCGGCGAAGACACTGGCCTGTGCCGTCACCTCGGCCGTGGCCGCGGCGCCGAGGGCGACGGCCGGGGCCCGGGTGAAGCCGTGCACGGTGAGGAGGCGCGCGAGCAGCAGCAGCGCGCCCAGCGTGAGGGCCTGCGCGTAGCCGGCGGGCTCGTCCAGGGCCGCCCCGCACACGGCGGTGAGAGCGGCCAGGGCGCACAGGAACAGGCCGAAGGTGCCGAGCAGCAGGGGCCGTACGGACGCGGCGAACTCCTCCAGGCCGCGGCTGGTGGTCACCCTGCGCCGGGCGTGGACGGCGAAGAGGTGGGCGGTCCAGACCGCCGGCGCGCCGGCGAGGACGAGGGCCAGCACGGGGGCGGTGGTCAGCGGCCAGGCCCCGGCGGCGGCTCCGTCGGGCAGTGCGTCGGGGCCGCCGGTGACGGCTGTGCCGAGCAGGCCGTCGCCGAGGAGGGCGTGGGCGAGCAGCAGGCACGTCCACGCGCGTGTGCCGGGCGTGTGCGGGCCGGCCGGTGTCCGTCTGCCGGTGCTCAGCGGGCCGTGGCGGAGCACGGCGCGCAGGCCCAGCCCCACGGCGAGGACGCCGAGCGCGGCGACGGCCAGTCGCATCCGGCCCTCGGTCAGCCGCAGCCCGGCCACGGCGGCCGCGCACAGGGCGCCGGGCAGCAGGCCGAGCCCGGCCGGGCCGAGGCCCATCGGGGGCACGGCGGCGGCCTCGTGGCGCGGAGGTGTCCCGGTGTCGCGGGAGATCCGGGCGTACATCTCCTCGGCGAGCGAGAAGACGTCGCGGTGGCGGAAGCGGGCGGCGGTGCGGTCGGTGACGCCGTGTGCCTCCAGACCGGCGGCGATCTCCAGGGGGTCGACGGCCCGTTCGCACAGTTCGCGGTGCCGGTGCATCAGCGTCTTGACCGGGTCGGCGGCGCCGTGCCGGGAGGGCACGGACGGGCTCCGGGCGAGGGCCGGCTCGTCGAGGTCACCGGCCGGGAGGGCGGGGACGGCCGTGGCGCCGGGGTGGTCGCTTTGTCCCGGGCCGCTCATCCGGGGGCCTCCGTGATGGTCAAGGGGGCCGGGCACGGCGCCGGTGAGCCGGAGGCCCGGCGGGCCGCGACGCGGGCGGGGGGCCCGGTCCAGCTGCCGGGTACGTGCGCCTCGGCCGGGGCGGCGAACGGGAGGGGTTCGCCGGTCTCGCCGAGGACGACGCGCCGGACCGGGCAGTGCGAGACGACCTCGAGGTACATGCCGTGAAACGCCGCGACGTTCTGCTCGACGGTGAACAGTTCGAGTGCGCGGGCGCGGGCGGCGGCGCCCAGGCGCGCACGGCGCTCGGGGTCGCGCAGCAGCGTCACGCACGCCTCGGCGAGCGCCCGCGGGTTGCGCGGGGGTACGACGAGCCCGGTGCCGCCGATGACCTCCACGACCGCGCCGACGTCCGTGGAGACCGTCGCACGGCCGCAGAACATCGCCTCGACGAGACCGGTCGGGAAGCCCTCGACGACGCTCGACAGGGCGATCACGGCACCCGAGGCATACGCCTCGGCGAGCGTCGGTGCCTCCGGACCGCCGACCTCCTCGAAGGACACCGGGTTGTCGCCCACGGTGTGCGGGCCCTCGGCCTCGTCGGGGAAGAGCTGGGCGGCGAGCGCCCGGCAGTGGCCCAGGTAGGCCGCCCCGTCGGAGCCGGTCGCGGTGCTCACGATCCGCAGCCGCGCCTTCGGTTCCTGCCTGCGCACCTGAGCGAAGGCGTGCAGCAGGGACACCAGGTCCTTGGTGGGCTCGATACGGCCGACCCACACCAGCGTGTACGGGTCGGCGGCCTCCGGCGACTCTCCGGCCTCGGCGAAGCCGGCGGCGTCCATGCCGGGGTGGACGGTGCGCAGTTTGGCGCGGTCGGCACCGCAGCGCTCCTGCCAGCGGCGGGTGTGCGCGTTGCCGTGGGTGACGAGGGCGGCCTGCCGGTACGCCTCGGCGGCGACCCCGCCGTGGAACGCGGCGAGCAGGGCCCGTACGGCCGGGGTCGTCCCGTCGGCGCCGGTGGCGAGGTAGTGCGCGCGCAACTGTGCGCCGTACTCGGTGACCAGTAGGGGGACGCCGGTGAAGTGGCGGGCGAGCAGCCCGGACAGGGCCGCCGCGCCGCCTGCCGCCGCGTGGCAGAGGTCGACGGCGCCGAGGCCGTCGTCCTCGTACCAGTCGACCGCGAGAGGGCTCAGAGCCTGCCGCAGGTGCCCGGCGGCCGCGAGCAGATCCGGGACGCGGGCCTCGTGCGCCGCACGCGACGCGCCGGGCGCACGACAGGCGCGTTCCAGCGCGCGTACGGCGGTTTCCGAGCGCAGCGCGCCCACCAGGCCGCCCTCGTCGCGGGCGAGTTCGGCGAGCCCGTACAGCGCGCTGCCGAAACGGTCCGCCTCGTCGTCGGCACGGTCCCGGCCGACCTCCTCGCCGTGGTCGCCGGGGTCGCCGCCGCTCGCCGCGACCAGGGCCGACGCCAGCTCGCCGTAGCACTCGGCGAAGCGCCGGCGCGCGCGCCGTCCGTACGTGATGCCGTCGTCCTCGGCCGCCCACAGAGGTGCGGTACGGACCCGGCTGACCTGCGGCGGCAGCGGCACCCAGCCCACGTCCTCCTGCCGGCGGCTGCGGCTGAGCGCGTAAAGGTCGAACTCGTGCTGTCCGAGCCCGCGCACGAGCCGTTCGCACCAGAGTCCGGCGTCACCGCCCACATACGGATAGCCACCCTCCGTCACCAGTCCGATGCGCACGCGTGCACCCCCGATCTCTCCCGTTCACTCCGTGTGGGGAGCCGCCGTCGCACCGGCGGCTCGCAGCGGGACGAACGTATGCGGACATGAGGGTGGCGCGATGGACGGTTGTCCATCGCGCCACCAAAAGGGGTGAACGGGCGTAACTTTCCCGTGCAGGGCGCGTTCCGTCGCGCTAGGAGATCGTCCGGGTACGGAAAGTCACGCGCTGAGTCGCGGTCAACTCCCTGGATATGGCCAGGGGTTGGGCAGGCAGTGGATTCCGTCGTGGTCCAGGAACTTGGTCTGCTGCTGCATGACGGGCGCCAGGGCGTCGTTCCTGTCGCAGGTGACGTGTCCGTAGCCGAGCCGGTGGCCGATCTCGTGGTTGATCAGCATCTGCCGGTAGGCGTACATCTTGTCGCCGTAGGTCTTCGATCCCTGCGCCCACCGGTAGGCGTTGATCATCACACGCTCGGTGGCGGCCGAGTCGCACGAGACGTTGTCCTCGGTGGTGTCCAGGCCGGACTTGGCGCACCAGGTGGCGGTGGTGCCGGGGCTGGCGAGCGTGATCACGAAGTCGGGCTTGCCGGAGGAGACGCGCTCGAAGGTGCGGCCGCCGTTGTGTGCCCAGCTGCGGTCGTCGTTGAGCGTCTTGTGCACGGCCTGGGCGAAGAGTTCGCCGTCGAGGCCGAGGCCCTGCTCCACGTCGACGCGGTAGGTGTACTTGCGCCCCTTGCCCGGAGCCTTGGCGAAGCCCGGGACCGCCTCGAACCTGCCCGAGCCCTTGAGAGTGGGGCTGAGCGCGTACCTCACGCTCATCTTCTGGCCGTACGTCAGCGTCGACGCGTTCGGCGGCGGTGCCGCCTGCTTGCCGTCGGCGCCCACGATGCCCGCGGCGTCGCCGTCCGCGCGGTCGGTGGCGGACTGCGACCGCACGTCGGCGCCGGAACGGTCGTCGGCGACCTGTCCGGCGACGACGACGGCGAGCACGGTGGTGACGGCGGCGGCCGCGATGCCGGTGAACGTCCGTCCCTTGGCGCCTGTGCCGCGTGCGGGCTCGCCGGCGGGCTGTCGCACGGCCTCGACGCCCTGCCCGGCCGACGGGACGGGCGAAACCACGACCGGATGCGTGGACGGCACGTCACCGCGGGGCCGGGACGTGAAGACATCGTCCTCGCCGAAGGCGTCCAGGTAATCCTGCCGGGGCCCTGCGGGAGGCGCCTGCCGCTGCCGGGGAATGGGAACGCGGGCCCCCGCGGAGGCGCCCGCGCCCCTCGAAACCCCGGGCCCGGCGGCCGTCGGCCCCTGCGCCCCGCCGTCACCGGCCCCCAAGTCCCCCCAGCCGCCCCCGGCTTCCCGCTGTTCGGGGTGCCCACCCCGGACTCTGGGGACACCGCGAGCAGGGGTGTCGTCAGGAAGGCGAGGGATTCCGTGAGCCGGGGTGCCGTCAGCACGTCGCGGAGCACCGCGCGCGGGAGTGCCGTCCGGGGCCCGCGGAACATCCCACGCGGGCGTCCCATCGGCGAACCCCGGTACCCCCTGCGCGGGCGTCCCATCGGCGAACCCCGGTACCCCCTGCGCGGGCGTCCCATCGGCGAACCCGGGCAGGCCGTGCGCAGGCGTCCCGTCAGGCGACCACGGAACGCCCTGAGCCGGCGTCCCGTCAGGCCGACGCACGCCCCCGCGCGCGGGAGTGTCGTCCGGAGACCGCGGGACGCCCCGCGCGGGGGTCCCGCCCTCGAAGTGCGGCACCCTCT
The DNA here is from genome assembly GCF_054366325.1 of Streptomyces sp. JNUCC 63. Taxonomy (NCBI): domain Bacteria; kingdom Bacillati; phylum Actinomycetota; class Actinomycetes; order Kitasatosporales; family Streptomycetaceae; genus Streptomyces; species Streptomyces sp. JNUCC 63. The sequence continues at coordinate 2,731,195 of NZ_CM135963.1, forward strand.
GGGCAGAGGTCCCGTACGCCGGACCTCCCGGACCGGCCGGCCCCCCGGGCACCGGGCCGGAACCGGACCACGGCTCCGGCGGCAAGCCGCCCGTTTCCTGCATGCTCTCCGGCACCGTGCCCGGCCCCGGCCGGCCTCTGCGGCCACCCCGGGGATCCGTGCGGTCCCAGGCCTCCCCCGGGCCGCCCCTGGGTTCGCGGCCCTGCCGCGGCTCCCGGCCGCCCCGAGGCTCGCGGCCGTCCCGTGCTGCGGTCGTGTCCGCGGTGTTGCCCCGGGGTGCGGGCCCGCGGCGGCTGTGGCGTCCCACCTCGCCCCTCAGCCCCCCGCACCCACGTCGGAAGCCCCGCCACCGGCTCGTTCGGCCGCGTCCGTGTGCGTCACAGCTCTGCCCTCCAACTCCCCCGTGTCCACCAGCAGTTCCCGGAATGCGGTCGCCACCGTATCCGGGTACTCCATCATGGCCACATGGCCGGCGTCCGGCAGGGTGAGGAGGCGGGAGTCGCGGAAGGCGCGGGCCGCCCGCTGGGCCATGCGGAAGCCGACGAGCTGGTCGCGGCCGCCGTAGATCAGCAGCGTGGGCGCGAGGACCCGCTCGGCCTGGCGCCACAGCCCGTGCTGGCCGCCCAGCGTGTACGCGTCCACGATCCCGCGCGCGGAGCGCGCCATCGCGTCCCAGAAGTACGGCAGTCGCAGCCGCCGCTCCATCTCCCGCACCGCGTTGCGGAACCCCTCCGGCGTCACCTGCCCCGGGTCGCCATAGCACAGGGCCATGACCCCGCGGACCCGCTGCTCCGCCGTCCACTCCTGAGTGAGCCGCGTGAACAGGGCGGCCACGCCCGGCACCGCGAGCAGCCCGGTCGGCACGGCGGTGCGCTGCACCCGGAGTTCGGGCAGCGCGGGCGAGACGAGGGTGAGCGTGCGCACGAGGTCGGGGCGCAGCGCCGCGACACGCGTGGAGACGGCGCCGCCCAGCGAGTTGCCGAACAGGTGGACGGGTCCGCGACCGGAGGCGTCGAGGAAGCGGATCACCGCACGCGTGTGCCCGGTGATGGAGTAGTTGCCGTCGTCCGGTGGCGGGGAGTCCCCGAAGCCCGGCAGGTCGAGCGCCTCGCCGTCGACGACACCGTCGAGCAGCGCCATCAGCGCCGACCAGTTCTGCGAGGAACCACCGAGGCCGTGCACGTACAGCGCGGGCGGCAGCCCCTCCCGCGCGGGTGGGCGCGAGCGCACCGTCAGCGTGGTCCCGGGCAGCTCGACCGAGCGCAGACGCTCTCCCTCCTCGAACCCGACGGGTGCCACCCTGGGTAGAACGTTGGCGGGCGGCACGGAGGGCAGCTCGGTCGAAGACATGCGGCAATGTTACGAGACGATCACGTAGCGACTCCTGTGTTCGCTGTCACAGATCGCGCACGCGCGGGGCCGCGGATCGCATAGCGTCCGCTTCGGGTGTCTCCTACGCTCGTACAGAGGGCACCCGTACACGGCCCCTGCTTCCGCCAGGGACACCCGCAGGGACATTCCGCACGAAGGGAGCCCAGCATGGCATTCGACCCCACCGATCCCGAGACGTTCGAGGGCGACGACGCCACGGAGATCGACGTCGAGGCCCCGGAGAACGACGCCGCCGAGCAGCTGGCGGACGTCACGCCGGACCACGACGAGCCCCCCAGCGGGGACCCGGACCGCGCCAACGAGGCAGATCTCATCGAACAGGCGCGGGTCGTCTCCATCGACGAGGACGACTACCGGTGAGGCACAAGGTGGTGCGCGAATCCGTGTTCGAGACGTCGAACGGGAGAGACCGCCACTGACCAGGAACGAAGCCGCATTATGCCCGGACTGAACCTGTTTGAAACCTTCTGCGCCGCTTTCGTCACCGTCCAGTCCGTGAAATCCTGCGTTCGCACCGCGCACAGCACGGTTACCGAAAAGTACGATGACGGCGCGGCGCACACCGCATGTGGACGACTTTGGGAGGCGGCGTGACAGCCATCGAGCAGACAGAGGCGGCACGCCCGCGAGGTACGCGCCTGCCGCGCCGTGCCCGACGGAACCAGTTGCTGGGCGCCGCTCAGGAAGTCTTCGTGGCGCAGGGCTACCACGCCGCCGCCATGGACGACATCGCCGAGCGCGCCGGCGTCAGCAAGCCGGTGCTCTACCAGCACTTCCCGGGCAAGCTCGACCTCTACCTCGCACTGCTGGACCAGCACTGCGAGGCACTCATCCAGTCCGTACGGAGCGCGCTGGCGTCGACGACCGACAACAAGCAGCGCGTGCGCGCCACGATGGACGCCTACTTCGCGTACGTCGAGGACGACGGCGGCGCCTTCCGGCTGGTCTTCGAGTCGGACCTGACGAACGAGCCGGCGGTGCGCGAGCGCGTCGACAAGGTCACCAACGAGTGCGCCGAGGCGATCTGCGACGTGATCGAGGAGGACACCGGCCTCTCGCGCGATGAATCGATGCTGCTGGCATCCGGCCTCGGCGGCCTCGCGCAGGTGGTGGCCCGCTCCTGGCTGCACAGCGACCGCAGCGTCCCGCGCGACCAGGCGGTCCAGCTGCTGACGTCCCTGGCCTGGCGCGGCATCGCCGGTTTCCCGCTGCACGGCAACGAGCAGCAGCACCACTGAGCCGTGGGCTGTTCGCTCCTGGCGAGCTTCGGCACAGCGTGTTCGTCCCCTCACCGGGCTAATGTGTGCAGGTACGGCGCGGAAGGTCGCGCACTTCACTGACCGTCGGAGGGACATAGCCGTGGAGGTCAAGATCGGCGTGCAGCACGCGCCCCGCGAGATCGTTCTGGAGAGCGGTCAGAGCTCCGAGGAGGTCGAGCGGGCGGTGGCCGAGGCGCTGGCCGGCAAGTCGCAGCTGCTGACCCTCGTGGACGAGCACGGCCGCAAGGTGCTGGTCCCGGCCGACCGTCTCGCATACGTCGAGCTCGGCGAGCCGGCCCCGCGCAAGGTGGGCTTCGGCGCGCTGTAGCCACGGACGGCGAGACGACGAGAGGGGCCCGGCGGCCTTCCACCGCCGGGCCCCCTCGCGTTTCTTCACGGACGGCGCACAATCCGCTCACGGAGAGGGTTGCATTCCGCAGGTCAGGGGTATGACGGGCTACGACCGTCAGCACCGGCCGACCGTGTGGGAGGGAACCGTCATGTTCTTGGAAGCGCTCGGCTCCGCGCTGATCGGTCTGCTGCTCGGCTGGACCGCGTTCCACCGCCTGGCCCACCGTCTGCCGTCCCGCCTCCTGGTGCAGTCGACCGGCCTCGCCGGCTCCCTCTTCGGCGCCTTCGTCACGCACAGCGCGCTCGGTTCCGGCAGCCTGGTGCCGGCCCTGCTCGGCGCGGTGGTCGTCTCGGCCGCCTCCCTGTCGCTGCTGGTGCGCCCCGCGGGAAGACTGCGCCGGCGATCGGCGCCGGCCTGATCCGACGCCGACGGCCGCGCGTTCCCCGGGGCGGCCCCGGAAACTCCCGAGGCGGCCCCGCAGAGCCCTACGCCGCCAGTCCCAGCGCGGACATCCGCTTGGTGTGCGCCTCGGTGATCCGGGAGAACATCCTGCCGACCTCGGCGAGGTCGAAGCCGTCCGCGACGCCGCCGACGAGCATCGTGGACAGCGCGTCCCGCTCGGCCACGACCCGCTGGGACTGCGACAGGGCCTCGCCCATCAGGCGCCGCGCCCACAGCGCGAGCCGGCCGCCCACGCGCGGGTCCTTGTCGATCGCCGCGCGCACCTTCTCCACCGCGAAGTCGGCGTGCCCGGTGTTGGCGAGGACGGCGAGGACCAGCTCGCGCGTGTCGGAGTCCAGGCGGACGGCGACCTCCCGGTAGAAGTCGCTGGCGATCGAGTCGCCGACGTAGGCCTTGACGAGCCCTTCCAGCCAGTCCGAGGGCGCCGTCTGCTTGTGGAAGCCCTCGAGCGCGGCGACGAAGGGCTCCATCGCGGCGGTCGGCTCCTCGCCGATCTCCGTGAGCCGGTCGCGCAGCCGCTCGAAGTGGTGGAACTCGGCCGACGCCATCTTCGCCAGCTCGGCCTTGTCCGCGAGGGTGGGTGCCAGCTTGGCGTCCTCCGCGAGCCGTTCGAACGCCGCGAGCTCTCCGTACGCGAGCGCGCCGAGCAGGTCCACGACCGCGGCGCGGTACTGCGGGTCGGCGGCGGCCGTCGCCCAGTCCTGGGCGGCGATCCCGGTGTGTTCGGCGGGTGCGTCGGAGGTGTTGTCAGACTTGTCAGAGCTCGTCATGAAGCGCACAATAGCCCGCTCTCCGCGTGTTCGAAGGACCTGGTCAACCAGTGTGACGACGGCTACGTGACCGAATCAGCCATCGCGTGTGCGCGTTTCCGGGGTATGGTGGTAATGCGCCTGCTGGGTACGCCGACGCGCTTCGGCGTACATCGACAGGCCGCACGCATGAGGATGCCCGGTCGGTGGCCCGATCGGCTCCGACCCGACAGCCCTCCCTGACCGTACGGCTCTGCGCGTACGACGATCGGAGGGACACCCTCAGCGGTACGAGCGCTAGAGCGTCGGCTGTGGTCCCGTGCCACACCGTCCGCCCCGCGAGGGCGGCCGACGTCCCCGGCACGGTCAGGTGACACGACCCCCGCGCTCGCCTCGCGCCGCGTACACAGAAGAGGCAGCACCCTGACTACGACGTTCCGAGAGCTCGGGATCCTTCCCGAGACCGCCGAGGCCCTGGAAGCCGTCGGCATCACCACCCCCTTCCCCATCCAGGAGATGACGCTGCCCGTGGCCCTGACGGGCACGGACATCATCGGCCAGGCCAAGACCGGCACCGGAAAGACGCTCGGCTTCGGCCTTCCGCTCCTCGAGCGCGTGACCGTCCCCGTCGACGTCGAGGCCGGGCGCGCCGCCCCCGAAGCCCTCACCGACGCCCCGCAGGCGCTCGTCGTCGTCCCCACGCGCGAGCTGTGCGTCCAGGTCACCAACGACCTGCTGACCGCCGGCAAGGTGCGCAATGTGCGGGTCCTCTCGATCTACGGCGGCCGGGCCTACGAGCCCCAGGTGGAAGCCCTGAAGAAGGGCGTCGACGTGGTCGTCGGCACCCCGGGCCGGCTGCTGGACCTGGCCGGCCAGAAGAAGCTGAACCTGAAGCACGTGAAGTGCCTGGTGCTCGACGAGGCCGACGAAATGCTCGACCTGGGCTTCCTGCCCGACGTCGAGAAGATCATCGACATGCTGCCGGCCAAGCGGCAGACCATGCTGTTCTCGGCCACCATGCCGGGCGCGGTGATCGGGCTGGCCCGCCGCTACATGTCGCACCCCACGCACATCCGCGCCACCGCGCCGGACGACGAGGGCGCGACGGTCGCGAACATCAAGCAGTTCGTCTACCGCGCGCACTCGCTCGACAAGCCGGAGATGATCGCCCGCATACTGCAGGCCGAGGGCCACGGGCTGGCGATGATCTTCTGCCGGACCAAGCGCACGGCGGCCGACATCGCCGAGCAGCTGCAGCGCCGCGGCTTCGCCGCCGGCTCGGTCCACGGCGACCTCGGCCAGGGCGCCCGCGAGCAGGCGCTGCGCGCCTTCCGCAACGGCAAGGTCGACGTGCTCGTCTGCACCGACGTCGCCGCGCGCGGCATCGACGTCGAGGGCGTCACCCACGTCATCAACTACCAGTCGCCCGAGGACGAGAAGACGTACCTGCACCGCATCGGCCGTACGGGCCGCGCGGGCGCGTCGGGTACGGCGGTCACGTTCGTCGACTGGGACGACATCCCGCGCTGGCAGCTGATCAACAAGGCGCTGGAGCTGGGCTTCAACGATCCGGTGGAGACGTACTCCACCTCCCCGCACCTGTTCTCGGACCTGGGCATCCCCGAGGGTACGAAGGGTGTCCTGCCGCGCTCGGAGCGCACCCGCGCGGGGCTGGACGCGGAGGAGCTGGAGGACCTCGGCGAGACCGGCGGCCGTGGGCGCGGTCGCGGTGGCCGGGGCGGCCGGGACGAGGCGCACGGCGCCGACCGCGAGCGCCCGGCGCGTGCACCACGGCATCGGCGCCGCACGCGTGGCGGCGCGCCGGTGGACTCGGCGCCGGCCGAGGGCACCGCACCGGTCGAATCCACGGACACGGAAGAGACCACCGCCACCCGTACGCCGCGCCGCCGGCGCCGCATGCGCGGCGGCGTGCCGTCGCAGCCGGTGGCGACCGCGGAGTCCGCGGAAGCCGCGGTGACCACGGCCGAGGGCCCGGCCCTCGAGGCCACGGAGCCCCTCACGAAGCCGCGCCGCCGTCGCACCCGCAAGTCGGCGGAGACCGAGCCCACGGCCGCCCCGGAAACGCCGGAACCGGCCGGGGCAAACGCCGAGACGGCACCGGACACGACCGAGGCGACGACGGCCGAGCCGGAGCCCAAGCCGCGCCGCCGCACCCGCAAGACCGCCGAAGCAGCGGTCGGCGCGGAGGTCCCGGCGCAGGTTTCCGACAGCCCGGACAGCGCCGCTGCCGCGGCCGTCGACACCGCCGAAGGCGCGGAGCCCAAGCCGCGCCGCCGCACCCGCAAGACCGCCGAAGCCGCCGAGGCCGCTGCCGAGCCGACCGAGGCCGAGCCCCGCCGCCGCACCCGCAAGGCCACCGCGGAGGCGCCCGAGGCGCCGGCCACGGCCGAGGGTACGGAGACCAAGCCCCGCCGCACCCGCAAGGCGGTCGCCGTCGCCAAGGCTCCCGAGGAGGCCGAGGCCAAGCCCCGGCGCCGTACGCGCAAGGTCGCCGCTGAGACCGTCACCGCCGGGATTCCCGCGCAGGCCACCGGTGAGCCGGAGGCCGAGCCCCGCCGCCGCACCCGCAAGGTCGCCGAGGTGAAGGCCGCTGCCCTCGTGGAGTCCGCGGAGGCCTGATCCGGCGGTCCAGCACCGTACGACCCGGCAGTCCCGACGGCCCGGCCCACCCCGCGTGGGACCGGGCCGTCGGCATACGGACCCGGGCCGATTCCCCCAACTGCCGACCCAGCGCCCCTCACACGCCCCCTCCCCGATAGCCTCGGCGCATGAGCAGGCCTCCTACGTTCGCCCCGCCGCCCGGAGCGCGTGCGTACCGGTTGCGTACCGCGCGCGGCGAGTTCGCCGTGGTCGACGCGCCCGTCGCGGACGGTGCCGAGCCGCGGGGCACCGCCCTGCTGCTGCCGGGGTTCACCGGCAGCAAGGAGGACTTCAACCCGCTGCACGAGCCGCTCGCGGCGCGCGGGTACCGGACGGTGGCCGTGGACGGGCGCGGGCAGTTCGAGTCGGACGGGCCCGTGGACGACAAGTCCGTCTACGCCCAGGCGGAACTCGCCCGGGACGTCCTCGCGCAGGCGGAGGCGCTCGGCACCCCCCTGCATCTGCTCGGGCACTCCCTCGGCGGCCAGATCGCCCGCGCGGCCGTGCTGCTCGACCACTCCCCCTTCCTCTCGCTCACCCTGATGGCCTCCGGCCCGGCGCAGATCTCCGCCTCGCAGCAGCAGCGCGTGAAGCTGCTGCGGGACGCGCTCGGCGTGATGACGATGGCCGAGGTGTGGGAGGCCATCCGGGCGATGGAGACACCTGTGATGGAAACGCCCGAGGAGACCGACACCGGCGCCGAACTCGACGCGGGCCTCGACGACCGCGAGGACCTGCGCCGCCGCTGGCTGGCCAACAAGCCCGCCCAACTCCTCGCCACCGGGCGTCAGTTGTGCACCGAGCCGGACCGCGTCGCCGAACTCGCCGCCGTACCGATGCCGTTCCACGTGCTGTCGGGAGCGCTGGACGACACCTGGCCGGTGCCGCTCCTGGACGACATGGCCGTACGGCTCGCCGCCCGGCGCACGGTTGTCGAGGGCGCCGAGCACTCCCCCAACTGCGACCGGCCGCTCGCCACGGCCCGCGCCCTCGCCGACTTCTGGGACGCCACCCTCACCGGGGACGGTCGCTAGAACCGCGTCTGCAGGTGCTCCCAGAAGCCGTCCCGCAGCGCGCGCCGCAGGTCCGCCTGGCCGCGCAGGGAGTACTGGAGGATGCCTTCGGCCTCGACCAGCAGGTCCTGGTCCACCGAGCCCGGCAGATAGGGGTGGCCGGGCAGCAGCTCCCCCACGGTTTCGCGACCGCGCGCCGCGAGCCACTTCGCGGCGATCTGGGCGCCCACGAAGCGCACGTTCTCGCGGGTCGGGCGGGCCGTCGCGGTGGGGTCGTACGTGGGTGTGGTGCGCCGGGAGACGTACGGCTTGAAGAAGTCGAGGTCGAGCGTGCGCTGGCTGTCGACCTCCCAGAGCAGCGGTTCGGCCTGGTTGCGGCCCTCGGGGGCCTCGATGCCCCACAGGTGGACCCGGGCGCCGTAGCCCTGGGCCGCCTCCACCGCCGACACCAGGTCCTCGTCACCGCCGAGCAGGGCCGCGTCGCTGATGGCGCGGTGCCGGGCCAGTGACTCCAGGTCGGTCCGGATGAGGGAGTCCACGCCCTTCTGCTGGTTGTTGGCGTTCAGGTTGCCCAGGCGGACCTTGACGTCAGGGAGTTCGGCGATCGACTGCTGCTCGGCGGTGTGGATACGGCGCCTGGCGCCGTCGTACCAGTAGACGCGCAGCAGCCGGCTGTCGGCGAAGACGGTGCGGGCCCGGTCGATGAGCGCGTCGATCAGCCCCTCGGCATCCAGGTCGAAGGCCCGGCGGTCCTCCGTCCCGGCCACCAGCCGCCCCGCCGCCGCGTAGAGGTACCCGGCGTCGACGAAGATCGCATGGGTCGAGGGCGTCTTCGCCACCTCGGCGAGCATGCGCTCCAGCAGCTCGTTCGTGCGGTCGATGCGGGCGGACAGTGCCGCGAGGTCGTCGTTCATCGCCTCCATTGTCCCGGCGGTCACGCTGCGAACACAACCGGTCCCGTTCGGTCGACTGACATTCTCTTACTGGTCAGTGATTAGACATTCGAAAAATTTCTTTAGCGTAGGGAATGTTTGCAGCACACAGCTCGTTGTACCCGTATGGAACACGGAGCACCGCCGCCCCGTGCGCCTTCCACCAAGCAATTCTCCTCAGGAGGATGACCAGACGAAGGGAGAAGCCCGTGCGCTTCGAGATCATGCGACTCGACGAGGTCGACGGCACCGCCGTGGACAGCACCGTCGTGGACGCCGCCTCCGTCAACGGGATCGTTCAGCAGGCCGCCGCGATCGGCCAGAGGCTGTGGATCCGCCCGGCCGAGACCCCGGTCTCATAACAGCGGGCCCGCTTTCAGGCTTCACAGCCCCTGTACGGCGCTACGACGCATGCCGTACGGGGGCTTTGTCGCATACGGGGACCGCGTACGTACGTGGACCGTGTGCGTACGGTGCTCAGGCGCCCTGGATCACCTGGGTGACGCCGTTGATGACCTGCTGCACGGCGATCGCGGAGAGCATCATGCCCGCCAGCCGCGTCACCAGCACCACGCCGCCGTCCTTGATGACCCGGATGATCAGCAGCGAGTAGCGCATGACCAGCCACAGCACGACGTGGACGGCGAGGATGGCCGACCACACCGAGACCTGCGTGACCACGCTGTCGGCCTTCTGCACGGCGAGGATGACCGACACGATCGCACCGGGCCCGGCCAGCAGCGGCATGCCCAGCGGGACCAGCGCGACGTTGACGTCCTTGGTCTGCTTGGGCTCGTCCGTCTTGCCGGTGAGCAGGTCGAGGGCGATCAGCAGCAGAAGCAGCCCACCGGCGATCATCAACGCCGGGACGGACACGTGCAGGTAGTTCAGGATCTCGTGGCCGAGCAGGCCGAACACGGCGATGACCCCGCCCGCCACGCACACGGCCTGGAAGGCCATCCGCTTCTGCGCCTTGCCGGGCCGGCCGGCGGTCAGCGCGAGGAAGATCGGGGTGATCCCCGGGGGATCCATGATGACAAAAAGGGTGAGGAAGAGAGAGCCGAAGACGGCGGCGTCGAACATCGGTGAACAGGCCTTGCAGGAGAACGAACTACGGGAACTGCGGGAACCGGGGGCTGAGGGACAGTGCGGTCTCAGGCCCCGCCGGCCCCCGGCACCGGGAACGCCCCGGTCGCCCGCCGCGTGATCTCCCCGTACACCTCGGGGTCCGTCGTGTACTCACCGAGCGAGACGGTCTTCCGGCTGCCGTGGTAGTCGCTGGAGCCGGTCACCAGCAGCCCCAGCTCCCCGGCCAGGCCGCGCAGCCGTGCGCGGGTGTCGGGGTCGTGGTCCATGTGGTCGACCTCGAGGCCGTCGAGCCCGGCGGCGGCCAGCTCGGCGATCGTGGACTCCGGCACCGTACGGCCCCGCTTGGCGGCGGCCGGGTGAGCGAAGACGCAGACCCCGCCGGCGGCCTTGACCAGCCGGATCGCCTCGAACGGGTCCGTCTCGTGCTTCTCCACCCAGGCCCGGCCGCCGTCGGCCAGCCAGTCCTCGGTGAAGGCGTCGCCCACGGTCGGTACGACGCCGAGCTCGACCAGCGCCGAGGCGACGTGCGGTCGTCCGACCGAGCCGCCGCCCGCGATCCGCGCGACCTGCTCCCAGGTGACCGGCACGCCCAGCGCGCTCAGCTTGGCGATCATCGCCTTGGCCCGCGGCACCCGGTCGTCGCGGACCAGTTCCCGCTCGGCGAGCAGCGCGGGCTCCTCGGGGTCGAAGAGGTAGGCCAGCATGTGCATGCTGACGCCGTCGACACGGCAGGACAGCTCGGCGCCGGTGACGAGGGTCAGCCCCCCGGGCAGCGCGGCGATCGCCTCGGCGTGCCCGCGGGTGGTGTCGTGGTCGGTCAGCGCGACGACGTCCAGACCGGCCGCGGCGGCACTGCGCACCAGCTCGGCCGGGGTGTCCGTGCCGTCGGACGCGGTGGAGTGGGTGTGCAGGTCGATGCGCACGGCACGGACTCCAGGCGGTGACGGGACGGAAGGGGACACCCAAGGATAACGGGGGAAGAGCGGTGCCCTGTCACACCCGCAGAGCCTGTGCGCCCCCTACGGCCGCAGCAGCCGCGGCGACAGCGCCCCGCACGGCACCAGTTCCAGCTCGGCGCCCGCGTCCCGCAGGTCGGCCAGCACCAGTTCGTCGTACATCAGCAGCCCGGACTGCTCGGGCCACACCACCGCCCACAGCCACAGCCCGAGCGCCTCGCCCGCGAAGACGGCACGGTCGTCCGGGGCGCCGGAGACGTGCCACAGCGGGGTGGGGCGACCGCCGGCCAGGACCTTGGCGTCGGGCGGCTTCTCGACGTCCAGATACGTACCGGGGTCCGGGCCGCCGATGCCGGCGTAGCGCGCGCCGAGGCCGACGCCGAGCTCCTCGGCCACCAGGATGAGTTCACCCATGCCGCCGAGCGGACCGGGCCCCGAGCAGGCCACGGCCGTGGCACGGCCGCCGCTGCGGTCGTCCCCGGCATAGGTCACGCCCGTGAACAGCCAGCCGACCGGCAGGGGCCACGGCATCCACACCGGCACCTGCGTGCGGCGCACCACGACCCCGAGGGCCTCGACGCTGGGCGGTATCACGGGCTGCAGCGGATACACCGTCCCGTGCACACCGCACTGCCAGGAGTCGTTGAAGAGTCCGGGAGCCCTGACCCGGCCACCGCACTTCGGGCAACTGGGTTCGCCCCTCATAGGGCCCCACGGTCCTACCCCGGCCGCGCCGCGTCAAGGACGATCACCCTTCCGGCCGGAACACCGGCCGATGAAAAATTAGATGCATATTGCATCAATTAGCCTCTCTAATCTATTGTGTGTAAACAGCAACGATCCAGGCGTGTGAAGGAGCGCGTGCATGCGCAGCAGTACAGGGGGCTCCGCCGGAGGTGACCCGTTCGACGAGGGAGCGGGCAGCATCCTGCGGCAGCCGAAAGCGGTCTGGGCGACGGCCGGCGCCTCCGTCGTCGCCTTCATGGGCATCGGGCTCGTCGACCCGATCCTGCCCTCCATCGCCCAGGGCCTGAGCGCCACACCCAGCCAGATCTCCCTGCTCTTCACCTCGTACTTCCTGATCACCGCCTTCGCGATGCTGGTGACCGGCTTCGTCTCCAGCCGCATCGGCGGCCGCAGGACCCTGCTGCTCGGCCTCGCCTTCGTGGTGGTCTTCGCCGGGCTCTCCGGCACCTCGGGATCCGTCGGCGAGCTGGTCGGCTTCCGGGCCGGCTGGGGTCTGGGCAACGCGCTCTTCGTCTCCACCGCGCTCGCGGTCATCGTCGGCGCGGCGGCCGGGGGCAACGCGGCGGCGATCCTGCTCTACGAGTCGGCGCTGGGCCTCGGCATGGCGTGCGGCCCGCTGCTGGGCGCGCTGCTCGGGAACGCCAGCTGGCGCTACCCCTTCTTCGGCACCGCGTTCCTGATGGCCGTCGGCTTCCTGTGCATCGCGGCGTTCCTGAAGGAGCAGCCGAAGCCCGCCCGCAGGACCACACTTCTCGACCCGGTCAAGGCACTCGGCCACGGCGGACTCGCCTCGGCGGCGGTCTCGGCGTTCTTCTACAACTACACGTTCTTCACCGTGCTGGCCTTCACGCCGTTCGTGCTGAACATGACTCCGTACAAGTCGGGTGCGGTGTTCTTCGCCTGGGGTGTGCTGCTCGCGCTCTTCTCGGTGGTCGTGGCGCCCCGGATGCAGGAGCGGTTCGGCTCGCTGAAGGTGCTCGGCGGCTCGCTGGCGCTGCTGGCGGCCGACGTCGTGGTGCTCGGCTACGGCGGCCACACCACCGCCATCGTGTGCACGATCCTGTCCGGCGCGTTCATCGGCGTGAACAACACCGTCTACACCGAGCTGGCCCTCGGCGTCTCCGACGCCCCGCGCCCGGTGGCGAGCGCCGGCTACAACTTCGTCCGCTGGTTCGCGGCCGCCGCCGCGCCCTACCTCGCGCCGAAGATCGGGGAGTGGACCGACCTTCACATCCCGTTCGTGGTCGCCGGTGCCACCGCCGCGGTGGGCGCGCTGGTGGTCGCCGTACGGCGCAAGGCCCTCACACTCCCCCAAGCTCTCGACTCCGCTCGAGCAGGGGGACCCCCCACCGCGAAAGAGCCCCAGCAGCGGCACGCCACCGAGGACGGCGTCACGGTCTTCGTCAACTGACACCCCCGGCAATCCGGTTGGTGAGATCGGTCACTCCAGCGGGACGGACCGGCGGGCGGGGTCCCGCAGGTCCGTCCCGTTCGTCAGCCAGCGCTCCTGCAGGGCCTGCGCACCGTGCACCCGCTTCCAGGCGGCCTCGTTCGGGGTCATCGGCAGCAGCGGCAGGAACCGTACGGGCTCCATCGGCTCGTCGAGTTCCAGGTCCTCCACCAGGCCGCCCGGCTCGGCCACCAGCACCGAGGTGAAGGGTGCGCCGGGCCACAGCGGCCCGCCCACGTCCAGCGAGGCGCCCGGCGCCACCACCACGCCCTCGACCTGCGGGGACGCGCCGAGCACGGCGAGCGGGCGGAGTACCTTGTCGGTGTCGGCGAGGCCGGCCCGGACGGAGAGGACCAGCTCGGCGCGCGGCCCCTTGACCGGGTCGGCGAGCATCGCCGTGGGGTCGGTCATGGGGTGGGCGGACATGCCGAGGGTGGCGTACCGGACGATGTCCCCCTCATGGAAGCGCAGCACCTCGACACGGTCCGTGCCGAGGAAGGTGACCGCGGCGCGCGCGTCCGGCTCGCCCAGCGCGGAACGCAGCCGGGCCTCGGTCAGAGGAAGAACATCAGCCATGCGGCGAGCATAGAACTCGTCAGCACCGGGCAAAGCGGCGCCTTGACACGCCGGGCTGCTGATACTCTTGATCGGTCACCCGGGGCAGCATGCAGAAGCATCGCGATCGAGCCCCGGCACCGAAGGGACTCCCTCACGAGGGACCGGCCGGAGGAGGTGGGGCTGTCATGGACCGAAGTCGACCGTGCAGTAGCACCCGCTCTTCCTGCCGCTGATGTAGTTGTCCTGGCTCCGGCCGGCTGCCACCTCTCGCTTTCGTGCCCTGGTCGCCTCTGTGTCCTGGCGCGTGTCGTACGGAAGAGCGCTCGTTTCGTCTGCCTGATCCGAACGATCTGTCCGATCTGAATCAGCAACGAAGCCCGTGCCACCGCGACGGTGCGGTGCTCCCCGCTTTGTGGACGTGCCAAACATCCTCACGGCAAGGACGTCCTCATTCCGGGCAGTTCCAACCGCTGTCGGCGGCCCCTCGTTGCTCGCTGCGAAGGAGCCCCGCCATGTCGATGATCCGTGACCTGCGTGCCGCGGTCCGTCCCTCCCGTACGGCCGCGCGCAAGGACGAGTGCACGTACGCCACCACGCACGACACCGCGGCGCCCTCCGCCGTCGTCGACTGCGCCGTCTACCGCGACGGCGCCCGCGTCGAGACCGAGCGGCCGCTCACGCCGCAGGAGGCGATGCGCCTGGTGCGGCGCGACGGCGGCTTCGTGTGGATCGGCCTGCACGAGCCGACCGAGGCCGAATTCGCCGGTATCGCCGGGGAGTTCGGGCTGCACCCGCTGGCCGTGGAGGACGCGGTCACGGCCCACCAGCGGCCCAAGCTGGAGCGCTACGACGACACCCTCTTCACCGTCTTCAAGACCATCCACTACCTCGACCACGACAAGCTCACCGCCAACAGCGAGATCGTGGAGACCGGCGAGGTCATGTGCTTCACCGGCCGGGACTTCTTCATCACCGTCCGGCACGGCGGCAAGGGCTCGCTGCGCGCGCTGCGGCACCGGCTGCAGGAGGACCCCGAGCTGCTGACCAAGGGCCCCTCGGCGGTGCTGCACGCCATCGCCGACCACGTCGTCGACGGCTACATCGCGGTCGCGGACGCCCTGCAGGGCGACATCGACGAGGTGGAGACGGAGGTGTTCTCGCCGGGCCGGGGCGGCACCGCGCGCGGCACCGACGCAGGCCGGATCTACCAACTCAAGCGCGAAATCCTGGCGTTCAAGCGGGCGGTGTCGCCGCTGCTGCGGCCCATGCAGCTGCTGAGCGAGCGGCCGATGCGGCTGGTCGACCCGGACATCCAGAAGTACTTCCGGGACGTGGCCGACCACGTGGCCCGGGTGCAGGAGCAGGTCATCGGCTTCGACGAGCTGCTCAACTCCATCCTCCAGGCCAACCTCGCGCAGGCCTCCGTCGCGCAGAACGAGGACATGCGGAAGATCACGTCCTGGGCCGCGATCATCGCCGTACCGACGATGGTGTGCGGGGTGTACGGCATGAACTTCGACCACATGCCCGAGCTGCACTGGAAGTACGGCTACCCGCTGATCGTGGCCGTCATGGCCGGGATCTGCCTGGGCATCCACCGCACGCTGAAGCGCAACGGCTGGCTGTGAGCGGGCTCGTTAGTCTTTCTGCCATGACAAGTGAGCTGCTCGACCGGGCCCTCGTCGAGGAGGCCACCAAGAAGTCCGGCCTCATCTGGGTCAAGGGCCCCGGCGTCCCGGCGCGCGCCCTGTGGCACGTCTGGCACGAGGGCGCGGCGTGTCTGGTCGGCGACGGGCCCGGCGAGCAGCCGCTGCCGGGACTGACCGACGGGGCCGGCGCCGAGGTGACGGTGCGCAGCAAGGACAAGGGCGGCCGCCTGGTCACCTGGGCAGCGAAGGTCGTGGAGCTCGCGCCGGACTCTCAGGCGTGGCAGGCGGCGGTGGCCGAGCTGAAGGGCAAGCGGCTCAACGCACCCGACGGCGAGGCCATGACACAGCGGTGGGCCCGCGAGTGCCGGGTGCTGCGCCTGGAGCCCACGGGGGCGACGGCGCCGCTGCCGGAGGGTTCGCTGGCCGAGGCGCCGCTGCCGACGCCGGCGACGACCCGCCGGCCGGTTCCGGCGGGGCTGCCGCGGCTGCTGATGAGGAAGCGGCGGGGGAAGTAGCGGCCCGGTGGGAGAGGAGTACCGGTGGGAGAGGGGTCAGGACGTCGGCAGCTGCCTGCCGTAGTCGACCGTCTCGCTCCTCTCCGGCTGGGCCAGGGGGAAATCCTTGCCCCACTCCGAGAAGGCCAGGGTCCCCGCGTCGCCCGCGCGCTCCAGGCGCAGGGGATAGGGATTGCCCTCCAGGGAGACGTCCAGGGTGCCACCGGTGCCCTTGCCGCCGGTGATGCGGATCGTGCGGACGCCGGACTGCTTGTGGTGGCCGTCGGTCGACAGCGTGCCGTGCAGTGTCAGCAGACCGTCGAGGAGAACGTCCTTGTCCGTGAAGCCGCTGAACCGCTTGTACGCGGGGTCGCCCTGCGGCACCTTCACGTACTTGCCGTCGAGCTTGTCGGCGGCCCCGGCGCCCTTGCCGCTGCCGTCGACCTGGCCCCAGAACCCGGCGTCCGCCTTCAGATACAGCTGCTCCCCGACCCGCAGCAGCCCGAAGGTCACCCCCTCGGAGGTGACCGAGCCGGAGCCGCCGTCGGCCTTCAGCCGCATGTCGAGCCGGTACGTACTGCCGTCGCTGACCACGTTTCCGGACAGGTGCACGGTGTCCGCGGACTCGGCCGCCGTCCGCGTCCTGGCCTGGATCTGCTCGGCCGGCAGCCTGCCCACCCCGTTGGTGCCGGCGTCCGGGTCGCCCTCGGAACACCCCGTCAGACCCGCGCCCGCTACGACAACCACGGCGCACAGCGCGCTCGTCAGCGCGGCCCGGCGGGTACGGCCCTGGGGAATCGCAGTCACAGGCGGCGCTGCCTTTCTGAGGGGGGTCCTGAGCGGCGTACGGCAGCGTACCGGTGCCGCACGAGGCGGGCGGAGCCAGACCGTCCACCACCCTCACCAGCGCGTATCCCAGAGGGACGGGCTAGCCTGAAGCCCACCTGAGCGGGCATTTGGGAAAAGAAACCCAGCACATACGTCACGCATCACGCAGCACAGAGCCACGAGCTCACAGAGCCAGGCAAAGGAGGCGCAGCCATGGCAGCGGGCGCCCCCCGGATCTTCCTCTCGCACCTTTCCGGCGTCGCCGTCTTCGATCCGGCGGGCGACCAGGTGGGGCGCGTACGGGATCTGGTCGTCATGCTGCGCGTCGGGCGCCGGCCGCCCCGCCTGCTCGGGCTGGTCGTCGAACTCCCCACCCGGCGCCGTATCTTCCTGCCCATGACCCGGGTGACGAGCATCGAGTCCGGTCAGGTCATCACCACCGGCGTGCTCAACGTCCGGCGCTTCGAGCAGCGGCCCACCGAGCGGCTCGTCTTCGGCGAACTGCTCGACCGACGGGTGGCGCTCGCGGAGACGGGCGAGGAGGTCACCGTCCTGGACGTGTCGGTGCAGCAGCTGCCCGCCCGCCGGGACTGGGAGGTCGACCGGGTCTTCGTGCGCAAGGGGCGCAAGGGCGGCGCGTTCCGGCGCAACCGGGGGGAGACGATGACGGTGGAGTGGTCCGCGGTCACCGGTTTCTCGCTGGAGGAACACGGGCAGGGCGCGGAGAGTCTGCTCGCCACCTTCGAGCAGCTGCGCCCCGCCGACCTCGCCAACGTGCTGCACCACCTGTCGCCCAAGCGGCGCGCGGAGGTCGCCGCCGCCCTGGACGACGACCGCCTCGCCGACGTCCTCGAGGAGCTCCCGGAGGACGACCAGATCGAGATCCTCGGCAAGCTGAAGGGCGAGCGCGCGGCCGACGTGCTGGAGGCGATGGACCCGGACGACGCCGCCGACCTGCTCGCCGAACTGCCCGCGGAGGAGCAGGAGCGGCTGCTGAGCCTGATGAAGCCCGCCGACGCGGCCGACATGCGCCGGCTGATGTCGTACGAGGAGCGCACGGCGGGCGGTCTGATGAACCCCGAACCGATCGTGCTGCGCCCGGACGCCACCGTCGCCGACGCCCTGGCCCGGGTCCGCAACCGCGACCTCTCCCCCGCGCTGGCCGCCCAGGTCTACGTCTGCCGTCCGCCCGAGGAGACGCCGACCGGCAAGTACCTGGGCACGGTGCACTTCCAGCGGCTGCTGCGCGACCCGCCCTACACCCTCGTCGGCTCGATGCTCGACGACGACCTGCTGCCGCTGGCCCCCGACGCCGCGCTGCCGGTCGTCGCCGGGTTCTTCGCGACGTACGACATGGTGGCGGCGCCCGTCGTCGACGAGGCCGGGTCGCTGCTGGGCGCGGTCACCGTGGACGACGTCCTGGACCACATGCTGCCGGACGACTGGCGGGAGACGGAGTACCACCTGGACGAGGAGGGGGCGGCCACCGATGCCGGCTGAGCGCGAGAGCACCCGCGAGCGGCTCCCGGCGGGGGCCACCGCCGCCGGGCGGCCGCGGGCCGGCCGGCTGGACCAGCCGCGCCCGCCGCGGCGCCGGCTGCTGCCGGAGTGGGACCCGGACGCCTTCGGGCGGCTGTCGGAGCGCATCGCGCGTTTCCTGGGCACCGGACGGTTCATCGTCTGGATGACCGTGGTGATCATCATCTGGATCGTGTGGAACGTGGCCGCGCCACGGCACCTGCGGTTCGACGAGTACCCGTTCATCTTCCTGACCCTGGCGCTGTCCCTGCAGGCCTCCTACGCCGCCCCGCTGATCCTGCTGGCGCAGAACCGGCAGGACGACCGGGACCGGGTCAACCTCGAACAGGACCGCAAGCAGGACGAGCGGTCGATCGCCGACACCGAGTACCTGACGCGGGAGATCGCCGCGCTGCGCATGGGCCTGGGCGAGGTGGCGACCCGCGACTGGATCCGCTCGGAGCTGCAGGACCTGGTCAAGGATCTGGAGGCGAGAAGCGTCGACGGGCACCGGCCCGGGGTATTCCCGGCAGAACACCCGGGCGGACGTGACATGGACGACCGCTGACAGGTCCCTGTTCCCCCGTGGCGCGCCGTACCATCGTCCTTATGGTTACGGAAGACGCGGTGCGCGAAGCGCTGGCGACGGTTGACGACCCCGAGATCCACCGGCCCATCACCGAGCTCGGCATGGTCAAATCGGTGGAGATCGGCGCGGACGGTGCGGTCGCGGTCACCGTGTACCTGACGGTTTCCGGCTGCCCGATGCGCGAGACGATCACCCAGCGGGTGACCGACGCGGTCTCGCGCGTCGAGGGCGTCACCCGCGTCGGCGTCTCGCTGGACGTGATGAGCGACGAGCAGCGCCGCGAGCTGGCGGCCGCGCTGCGCGGCGGGCAGGCCGAGCGCGAGGTCCCCTTCGCCAAGCCGGGCAGCCTCACCCGGGTGTACGCGGTCGCCTCCGGCAAGGGCGGCGTCGGCAAGTCCTCGGTGACGGTGAACCTGGCGGCGGCGATGGCGGCCGACGGGCTGAAGGTGGGCGTGGTCGACGCCGACATCTACGGCCACAGCGTGCCGCGCATGCTGGGCGCGGACGGCCGTCCGACCCAGGTCGAGAACATGATCATGCCGCCGTCGGCGAACGGCGTGAGGGTCATCTCCATCGGCATGTTCACCCCGGGCAACGCCCCGGTGGTCTGGCGCGGCCCGATGCTGCACCGGGCGCTGCAGCAGTTCCTCGCGGACGTGTACTGGGGCGACCTGGACGTCCTCCTGCTGGACCTGCCGCCCGGCACCGGTGACATCGCGATCTCCGTGGCCCAGCTGGTCCCGAACGCCGAGATCCTGGTCGTGACGACGCCTCAGCAGGCGGCGGCCGAGGTGGCCGAGCGGGCGGGATCCATCGCCGTGCAGACCCACCAGAAGATCGTCGGCGTGGTCGAGAACATGTCCGGGCTGCCCTGCCCGCACTGCGGCGAGATGGTCGACGTCTTCGGCACGGGCGGCGGCCAGCGGGTCGCCGACGGCCTGACCCGCACCACGGGTGCGACGGTCCCGGTCCTCGGCTCCATCCCGATCGACGTCCGCCTGCGCGAGGGCGGCGACGAGGGCAAGCCGGTCGTCCTGACCGACCCGGACTCCCCGGCGGGCTCGGCCCTGCGTGCGATCGCCGGCAAGCTGGGGGGCCGCCAGCGGGGCCTGGCGGGGCTGTCACTGGGCATCACCCCGAAGAACAAGTTCTGACGCTGCCCACGACTTGCCCACACCGAGGGGGCGCCGTTCCGTGAGAACGGCGCCCCTCGGTGTGGGCCTTTCCCCGTGGCGGCGCTCCTGCGGTCGGCGATCTCACTCGTCGCGGCGTCCCGGGCACAGGTCGAGCGGGGTGCACAGCTGGACCACCTGGTAGGAGCCCTGCTCGAGTTCCGCGCGCCGCTCCCCGTCGCCGTGCGGCAGGAACCGCCACTGCGAGGGCTTCGTGTGGCGCGTCCGGCCCGCCCTCTCCCCGTGCGCGTGGAGCGGGCGGGCGCTCGGGTCATTGGTCTCCACGAAGACCTCGTCGTCGGCGAGCGGGAAGGGGTCGTGCAGCAGGCACAGGCCGAAGCGGTCCAGGTTGCCGTGCTTCTCGAGCACCGCCACCAGGTCCCGGACGAACCCGGCGTCCTGAGGTCCCAGCCCTTCGGCTTCCTCGAACCGGGGCAGCGGGCTTCTCCGGGCGGACACCTGTGTCTCAGTCACGATTCCTCCGTCAACTGAGGTGTTGACAGCAACGATCGGTGGCTCTGGGTGATCGCGTTATGCGGTTCGGCCCTTCTCGAAGTGGAACAGGGCCAGGGCCGCTGCGACGACGGCGCCGATGCGCCACGGGTCGAGAGGGATTCCTCGGGTCGGCTGGACACCTTCTTCAGCCCCACCGGTTGTCCCGACGTCGTCGTGAGCTTCGTCCTGTACCAGTTGGCGTGGGCCGGGGCCGGATTCGTCCTCGGCGCGCTGTGGCGTCCGCCGCCCGGGCACCGCAGTCCCGCACGTACGTGGAGCCTGACCCTCGCCTACGCCCTCCCCATCTGCATGGCCGCCGTGCTCGTCCGCGTCACCGACACGAATCCCGGCCACATCCTCCTGTACGTCCTGCTCATGCTGACCATCCTCACGGTCACCGGCATCTGGATGGACACGGAGACCCGCAGAGGGGAACGGCAGCTCCGGCCCAGCCGTTTCGCCCTGCTGCTGTCGATCTACCAGTCGCGCGGCTTCTCCGGACAGCTCGCCTGGATCCTCGCCCAGGTCGCGGCTGCCGTGGGGATCTGGAGCCGGTTGGCCCGCCGCGCCCAGGGAGACCCGGGGCGATCCATGGGAACCGCCTGACGGCCGTGGTGGCCCCCCGGAGGGTCAGGCGTACGCGTTGATGTCCTTGATCATGGCGAAGCCGAGTCCGTACGCGCTCATGCCTCTGCCGTACGCGCCCACATGGACGCCCTCCTGGGTCGATCCGGCGAGCACCCAGCCGAACTCCGACTCGCGGTAGTGGAAGGGCGTCGGGACGCCGTCCACGGGCAGGGAGAGCGTCGACCAGGCCGAGCTCGTCAGGTCGTCGGCGAGCGCCCACGCGGTCTCCGTCTGCTGCTCCAGCCAGTCGTCCCGCAGGGTGTGGTCCATCTGGGTGGGCCAGGTGACGGACAGCAGGCCCACCCCGGCCAGCCAGGCCGCCGAGGAGACGGAGGTGGCCTCCAGCCGGCCGGTGCCGTCGGCGAGGTGCCGTACGGGGTGGGCGGCGACGGTGACGACGACCGCGAACTTCTCCCTGGGCTCGTCCCCGGACACCTGCTCGTTGCGTACGGAGGGCTCGTCGCCGTGCCCGGTGGAGCCGTGTTCCACGGAACCGTCGGCCGAGGTGCCGACCTGCATCAGCCAGCGCGGCCCCGTGAAGGCCTCGTCGAGGCCGTACCACGGGAAGGGCGCCAGCAGGTAGCCGTCGACCGTGCGCCGGGCGAAGGTGGACCGTTGTCCGCCCTCCGCGGCCGACGCCTGCGCGCCTGCCCGACTCGTCGTCTCCATGTCCCCGGACGCCTCCTCGCTCTCGTCGGACCGACGGTGACCCGCCCCCCTTCGGGCGTACTCGTCCGGTCCGCACAACAACTCGGCAGCATATCCATCCCGCTTCGGGCAGCCGGGAAACCGCCCGGCGCGTGGGTCGCGGGTGCGCGGGGGACGACGGCTCAGGTGGCGTCCGCGTCGAAGGGCGGGCGCTCGTCGCGGCCCAGGGCCTCGGGCTTCTTGGTCATGTCGATCCGGCCGCCGGCCGAGCCCGAGGAGGACCCGGAGGACCCGGACTCACGGCCGTGCACCGTGTCCGTGAGGTCGGCCATCTCCTTCTTCAGGTCGAAGCCGTTGCGGATCTCCTTCAGCCCCAGTTCGTCGTTGTCCAGCTGCTTGCGGATGAACGTCTTGGGGTTGAGGTCCTCGAACTCGAAGTCCTTGAACTCCGGACCGAGCTCGTGCCGGATGTCCTGCTTGGCGCTCTCCGAGAAATCACGGATCTTCCGGATCGTGCGCGTCACGTCCTGAATGACCTTCGGGAGCTTGTCCGGACCGAACACGAGCACGGCCACGATGATGATCGTCACCAGCTCGAGCGGTCCTATGTCGTTGAACACCTGAAGCTCCTTGCGATGTCCTCGGTCCTCGGCCCTCGGGTGGTCCGGTCTGTGCGGGTCTCTTCCGTGGTCCGGGCCGGAACCACGGTACCCGGCGCAGGCGCCCGACCGGTACCGCCCCGAGGTGTCGGACTGCGTGTACACGACGGATTTGCCGCGGCGTTTGCCCCGATTCGGTCAGTTGCCGCTCGAGGACCCGAGCACGAGGGAGATCTTCCGCTCCCTTCCGTTGTGCACGACGGTCAGCTCCAGGCGGTCGCCGGGGCGGTGGGCGCGCGTCTTGACGATCAGTTCCTCACCCGAGTGGACGCGCTGGCCGTTCACCGCGGTAATGACGTCGCCGGCCTTGATGCCGGCCTTGGCGCCGGGGCCGCCGGGGGTGACCGGGGAGCCGCCGTCACGGCCCTTGGTGTTCACCCGCGCGCCGTCGCCGGTGTAGTTCATGTCGAGGGTCACGCCGATCACCGGATGGCTGGCCTTGCCCGTGCTGATCAGTTCCTCGGCCACCCGCTTGGCCTGGTTGACGGGGATGGCGAAGCCGAGGCCGATGGAGCCGGCCTGGCCGGTCTGCAGGTCGGAGCCGGTGTCGGCGGAGCGGATGGCGGAGTTGATGCCGACGACCCGGCCCTGGGCGTCGAGGAGGGGGCCGCCGGAGTTGCCGGGGTTGATCGGGGCGTCGGTCTGCAGGGCGTCGACGTACGACACGTCGCTGCCGTCGCCCTTCTCGCCGCCGGCCGTGATGGGGCGCTCCTTGGCGCTGATGATTCCCGAGGTGACGGTGTTGGCGAGGTCGAAGGGCGCGCCGATGGCGACGACCGGGTCGCCCACCTGCACGTTGTCGGAGTTGCCGAGGGGTATGGGGGTCAGGCCGCGTACGCCGCGGACCTGGACGACGGCGAGGTCGTAGCCGGTGTCCCGGCCGATGATCCTGGCCTTGGCGGTCTGGCCGCCGCTGAAGGTCACCGATATGTCCCCGCCGGAGGCGGCGTTCTCCACGACGTGGTTGTTGGTGAGGATGTGGCCGAGGCGGTCGAGCACGAACCCGGTGCCGGTGCCCTGCTCGCCGGAGCCGCTGACGTGCAGCGTCACCACGCTGGGCAGGGCACGGGCGGCGATTCCGGCAACGCTGTCCGGGGCGCGCCCGGCGGGCTCCTTCCCGGCCTGCGGCAGCTCCACGGTCCCCACACCGCCGTTGCGTTCGAAGTACGCCCCGGCCAGCCCGCCGAGCCCGCCGGACACCAGCGCGAGCACCACGGCCCCGCCCACCAGCGCCCGCGTCACCCGCCGATGCCGTTGCTCCGCACTGAGCACCCCGGCCCCGCTCTGCTGCAACGGCGCGGCGACCTGCCCCCGGGCCCAGGGGTCGTAACGCCCCCAGGGCCCGCCGTGGGTGCCGGGCGGCAGGGCGTCCGGGCCTGGTGAGCCGTGGGCCGGCGCGTCCACCGCGGACGGGCCGCCCGGCACGGCCTCCACCGCGGAACCCACGGGCGCGGCAGCCGGAGCCGCCGACATGCCGGGATACGGGGCGGACGCGATCGCCGGGTGCCGTACCGGAGGGGCGGGGGCCCAGGGGCCCGGTTCGCCGTACGGCGGGGTGCTGTAGGGGTCGGGGTCGTGCAGGGGCTTGGGGCGCTCGGCGGAGGGGCCGGCGGGGGCGGACACCGCGGGCTCCTCCGAGGTGCGGGACGCCGCGGAGGCGTCCTTCGTGCCGTCGGCCGCCGGGGCGAGTTCGAAGTCGCCGCCGTCACCGCCGCCGCCCGGACCCACGAGGGGCCGTTCCAGCTCGTAGTCGCCGTCGGCGTGGGCACTCCGGGGCGCGGCAGCCTGTGCGGGGGCAGTGTCCTCGGCCGCGCCGCCGGTGGAAGCCGCGGCCGGATCGCCGGCCACCCCGTCGGCCGCAACCCCGCCCGGAGCCCCGCCCGGAGCCGCGTCCTCCGGTCCAGCCGCATCCGGCTCCGGGGGCGGGGTGCCCTCCGGCCGCTCCCCCGGAGGGACTCGGTTCCACCACTTCGGGCGGGCGGACTTCGTGGGCTTCCGCTCGTTCATGTTCTCCCCACAGCGGGTCGCGGCACGGCTCCGCGCCCGGACCGGTGTCATGGGCGCGACCTGTGGATTCAACCAGGTTCGCGGCCCGCCGCGCAGGGGCCGGTCAGCGCGCCGTGCGGGAGGAGGCCGAGGGTGAGGGCGCGCTGAGCGGGCCGTGCGCCGTGAACCCCTGGTCCATGGACCAGGAGGTCAGGGAGACCGGCGGTGTCGCGGTGAGCGGATGTATCAGCGGGGACATCACGGCCGCACCGGCGACCACCGGCGTGGTCAGCGTGTGCGTCATGTCCTGCGCCTGCCCGGCGTCGGGCGGCACGACGCCCGGCAGCAGCGGCGCGGACAGCGCGGTCGGCGCCATCGGCGCCCCGCCGGACGACCGCTGCCCCTGCGCCGACAGCGGTACGGTCGGCTGACGGCGCCGCGAGTTCTCGGAACCCGGCACCACCGCCGCGCTCCCCGTACGCGCCGGAGTCACATTGCTGCCATTGCCCGAGCCGCCACGTGCCTCCGCGCCGCCCGCGCCGCCCGCCATGCCGGTGGTCAGCCCGCCGAGCGCGACCGCGGCCAGCGACACCGCCCCGGCGGCGACGAACGCGAACCGCAGCCCGCGCGAGGCGGACCGCTCGCCGTCGGTACGGCCGACCGGATGGATCCGGAAGCCGCGGTCCTCGGCGGCGTCGGCCGGTGCGGCGGCATGCGGCCGGGCCGGCACGTAGCCGAACTCGAACCGCTCGCCGCGCTTCATCCCGAACACCCCGGAGCGTCCGGAGAGTCCGCCGGGCAGCCCTCCCCCGCCCAGCGGCGAGCCGTCGCCGTCGGTATCACCTCCGGGCAGGCCCTGCAGACGGGCCAGGAAGCTCTCGGAGGGAGGCGGTGGGGCCGCCTGGGCGAAGACGTTCTTCAAACGGCGCTGTGCGTCGACCTCCGCCTTGCACTTCGGGCAGGTGGCCACATGCGCTAGGACACGCTCACGCGCGTCATGACCGAGCTCTCCGTCGACCAGGGCGGCGAGACGGTCTCCCAGATGCTGTTCCGCGAGGCGCCCCTCGGGATCGGGTCGTGATCCACTCACGCGCTCGCGCCCCCTCCCCCCAGCGCGGGGACCCGGGGCACGAAGCCGCGGCGCTCGGCCCGCGCCTGAGGCGAGCGGTGCGCGAGGGCCTTGCGCAGCTGGGAGCGGCCGCGGTGGATGCGGGAGCGGACCGTGCCGAGCTTGACGCCGAGGGTCGCGGCGATCTCCTCGTACGACAGTCCTTCGATGTCGCACAGGACGACCGCGGCGCGGAACTCGGGCGCGAGGGTGTCGAGGGCCTGCTGGACGTCCGCGTCGAAGTGCGCGTCGTTGAACAGCTGCTGCGGCGTCGGCTCCTTGCTGGCCAGCCGCTCGGCCGCGTCGTCGCCGAGCGAGTCGAAGCGGATGCGCTGCTTGCGGCGGACCATGTCCAGGAACAGGTTCGTGGTGATGCGGTGCAGCCAGCCCTCGAACGTCCCCGGCGTGTAGGTCGACAGGGAGCGGAAGACCCGGACGAAGACCTCCTGGGTGAGGTCCTCGGCGTCGTGCTGGTTGCCGGTGAGGCGGTAGGCGAGGCGGTAGACACGGCCGCTGTGCGTGCTGACGATCTCCTCCCAGGTGGGCGGAGTCCACGCCTGCCCGTCCGCGTCGGTGGAGAAGGTCGCGGTCTGGGCGGATTCGGCGGCGCGGCGCGGGTCAGCAGCGGTGTCGGTCACAGATTTCGGCCTGCCCGCCGACCCGAGAAAGCGCCGCAGCACTCCTCCGCGATCCACGGGCGCAGCCGCACCTCCCCTGTCGGCTCTGGTGGTGTCCAGTGGAGCCCCTACCATACCCACCTCGTCCGTTAGTTCCGGATAAGCAGTTTTACGAGAACTTGACACGCGCTCGCCCGGCTCGTGCGGCTGCGTCGGCACTTGCTCGGCGCCCCGATCCATCCCATACCCCCGTCCACGCCGCCGTCGCGTCCCGCGCCACTTCCTCATCCCTTCAAACGACCGGTCCCATCTGCGGGTTCCCGGCCCCAACGGATACAGTCACGCCCAGGCATCCACGGGGACAGGAGAGGGTCATTACCGGCAACCGGCAGACGAGCTGGGCGTTCGCCGACGCCTATGTCGCCGAGGACGACGCGCTGCGCTGGGCCCGCGAGAGGGCCCGTGAGGCGGGGCTGCGCCCGGTGTCGCCCGGCGCGGGAGCCGCGCTGCGGTTGCTGGCCGCCGCCGTGGACGCGAAGGCTGTCGCGGAGATCGGCACCGGTACCGGGGTCTCCGGGATCCACCTGCTGCACGGCATGCGGCCGGACGGGGTGCTGACCACCGTCGACCCCGAGCCGGAGCACCAGCAGTTCGCCCGCCAGGCGCTCCGCGCCGCCGGCTTCGCCGCCAACCGCGCCCGTTTCATCCCCGGCCGCGCCCTCGACGTGCTGCCCCGGCTCGCGGACGCGGGATACGACCTCGTCTTCTGCGACGGCGACCGGCTGGAGTTCCCCGAGTACCTCGCCGAATCGTTGCGTCTGCTGCGCCCGGGAGGCCTCGTCGCCTTCGAAGGCGTCTTCGCGCACGGGCGGACGGTGGACTCCGGGCCGCAGCCGACGGAGGTCCTGCGGCTGCGGGAGCTGCTGCGCACGGTGCACGAGAGTCCCGACCTGGTGTCGTCGCTGCTGCCGGTGGGCGACGGCCTGCTGTGCGCGGTCAAGCGCTGAGCGCTCCGGCATCCGGGCCTCGCGCCCGCACCTGCCGACAACGCGTCCCCACCCCCTGACAAGCAGCTGCCCCGACACCGCGTACGATGCCGGGGCAGCTGAAAGGCTGTGGTCGCTTGCGCGTCAGCCGACGACCTTCTTGAGGGCGTCGCCGAGCGCGTCGGCCTCGTCAGGGGTCAGCTCGACGACGAGCCGACCGCCGCCTTCGAGCGGAACGCGCATGACGATGCCACGCCCCTCCTTGGTCACCTCGAGCGGGCCATCACCCGTCCGCGGCTTCATGGCCGCCATGCTCGTTCCCCTTCCTGAAACCCAGCTCATCGTCAAAGCCGACGACCCACCGTGAGGGCACGCGCGCGATTCCTGTCCAGAACGGGCCAGGACGCGCGTCACCGGCATCGAACACATTGCTTCCCAGCCATTATCCCGCATCCCAGGACCCGATGACCAACATCAGTAGGCATCGCTTGGGCAACGCGCGCGAGCAAAACCACTCAATTCGGCGATGTGGCTGCGATACTGCGCACCCGCACGGACACCCGACGGCGGCGAACCCTCCGAAATTATTTGACGCAGGTCACACGCCCGCCCCGCGCCGCGGCCGATGATCTCCGTCATGCTGTCCTTCGGACACAGGACGTACCGATCGGTACGACAATCAGTGCAGCGATCAACGCAGCGGTACGTCACAGCGGCGACACCGGAGGGGATGCCCCATGACCGACACCGTGCTCTACGAGGTGAGCGACGGGCTCGCGACCATCACGCTGAACCGCCCCGAGGCGATGAACGCGCTGAACATCGCCACCAAGGTCGCCCTCCGGGACGCGGCCCGGTCCGCGGCGGACGACGACACCGTACGCGCGGTGCTGCTGACCGCCGCCGGGGACCGGGCGTTCTGCGTGGGCCAGGATCTCAAGGAGCACATCGGGCTGCTGGCCGCCGACCGGAAGACCGGGTCGGGGCAGACGATGATCACCGTGCGGGAGCACTACAACCCGATCGTGCGGGCGCTGGCGGGCGCGCCGAAGCCGGTGGTCGCCGCGGTGAACGGGGTCGCGGCCGGGGCGGGCTTCGGCTTCGCGCTCGCCGCCGACTACCGGATCGTGGCGGACACGGCGTCCTTCAACACGTCCTTCGCGGGGGTCGCGCTCACCGCCGACTCCGGCATCTCCTGGGCCCTGCCGCGGGTGGTCGGCCCCTCCCGGGCCACCGACCTGCTGCTCTTCCCTCGCAGCATCACCGCCCAGGACGCCTACGAACTGGGCATCGCCAACCGGATCGTGCCGGCCGCCGAGCTGCGGGCCGAGGCCGAGAAGGTGGCGCGGGCGCTGGCCGAGGGTCCGACGGTGGCGTACGCGGCGCTGAAGGAGGCGGTGGCGTACGGCCTGACGCACTCCCTGGAGGAGACCCTGGAGAAGGAGGACGAGCTCCAGACGCGGGCGGGGCGGTCCGAGGACCACGCGATCGCCGTGCAGGCGTTCGTGAACAAGGAGAAGCCGAAGTATCTGGGTCGCTGACCTGCCCGTTCCCGGTGCCGCCCCTGCCGGTCAGGGGCGGCGCGCCACGCAGTCCGCGAGGTGGTCGTCGACCAGGCCGCACGCCTGCATCAGGGCGTACGCCGTCGTCGGGCCGACGAAGCGCAGGCCGCGCTTCTTCAGGGCCTTGGACAGGGCCGTGGACTCGGGGGTGATCGCCGGGACGTCGGAGAGGGTCTTCGGGACCCCGCGGCCGGCCGGGTCGGGGGCGTGGGACCAGATCAGGGCGTCCAGTTCGCCGGGGGACCAGTCGGCGAGCACGCGCGCGTTGGCGAGCGTCGCGTCGATCTTGGCGCGGTTGCGGATGATGCCCGGGTCGGCCAGCAGGCGCTCGCGGTCGGCGTCCGTGAAGTCCGCGACCGCCGGGATCCTGAAGTCGGCGAAGGCGGCGCGGAAGCCGGGGCGGCGGCGCAGGATGGTGATCCAGGACAGGCCCGACTGGAACGCCTCCAGCGCGAGGCGTTCGAAGAGCGCGTCGTCGCCGTGGACCGGGCTGCCCCACTCCTCGTCGTGGTACGTCACGTACTCCGCCGCGGACAGCGCCCACGGGCAGCGCGGGGCCCCGTCCGGACCGGCGATCGCGGCGCCGTCCGTCACTGCTGGTCCTCCGGCTCGGGCTTGGCCGGGCGTACGTGGGCGGCGGCCTGGGCGCCGGCCAGCGCGGACTCCAGGTCGGCGATCCGCGCGTCGCGCTCGGCGAGCTCGGCGCCGAGGCGGCCGAGGGCGTCGTCCACGTCCGCCATGCGGTAGCCCCGGACGGCGAGCGGGAAGCGCAGGCCCTCCACGTCCGCGCGGTTCACCGGGCGGTCCGGCGGCAGCGGGTCCTGGAACCGCTCCGGCGCGGCCTCGGGCAGCGGTCCGGTGCCCTCGCCGCCGCCCACCACCGCGAGGGTCACCGCGGCGACCACGACGGCGAGCGCGACGACCAGGAACAAGAACATAACCATCGCTGGGGTCCCCACGGAGTCTGTCGTATGTGTGTGGGTCCGATCGTGCCATGCGACGCTGACGGTTAGGGTCGCAGGCGGTCGAAGACCGGGACGTACCCGGGACGTACGAGGAGGTCGCAGGGGATGCTCAGGCTGGGCAGGCGTGAGTTCGACGCACACGAGCCGGTGATCATGGCGATAGTGAACCGGACCCCGGACTCCTTCTACGACCAGGGGGCGACGTTCCGTGACGAGCCGGCCCTCGCGCGCGTGGAGCAGGCGGTCGCCGAGGGCGCGGCGATCATCGACATCGGCGGGGTGAAGGCCGGGCCCGGCGAAGAGGTGACCGCCGAGGAGGAGGCCCGGCGGACGGTCGGCTTCGTCGCCGAGGTGCGGCGGCGGTTCCCCGACGTGGTCATCAGCGTCGACACCTGGCGGGCCGATGTCGGCGAGGCGGTCTGCGAGGCGGGGGCCGACCTGCTGAACGACGCGTGGGGCGGGGTGGATCCGCGGCTCGCCGAGGTCGCGGCGCGGTACAAGGTCGGGCTGGTGTGCGTGCACGCGGGTGGCGCGCAGCCTCGGACTCGGCCGCACCGGGTGACGTACGACGACGTCATGGCCGACATCCTGCGGGTGACCGTGGGGCTGGCCGAGCGGGCGGTGGCGTTGGGCGTGCCTCGGGAGTCGGTGCTGATCGATCCCGGGCACGACTTCGGGAAGAACACGCGGCACAGTCTGGAGGCCACCCGGCGGCTGGGGGAGATGGTCGCGACCGGGTGGCCTGTGCTGGTGTCCTTGTCCAACAAGGACTTCGTGGGCGAGACGTTGGACAAGCCGGTGAAGGAGCGGGTGGTGGGGACGTTGGCCACCACGGCTGTTTCGGCCTGGCTGGGGGCGCAGGTGTACCGGGTGCACGAGGTGGCCGAGACCCGGCAGGTGGTGGACATGGTGGCGTCCATCGCGGGGCACCGTGCTCCGGCGGTTGCCCGGCGGGGACTGGCGTAGTTCCACGTGCCGTACCAAGGGGCTCCGCCCCCTGGGTCCCGGCCTGTGCCCACCACCCGTCCCGGTGGGACGAACAGCGACTACTTGCCCGCCTCCTTCGACATCAACGCCACCGCCTCCTCCACGTCGTCCGTCACGTGGAACAGGGCGAGGTCCGCCTTCGCCGCCTTGCCCTCGGCGATGAGGGTGCCGGTGAGCCAGTCGACCAGGCCGCCCCAGTAGGCGGTGCCGAAGAGGACGATCGGGAAGCGGGTGACCTTCCGGGTCTGGACGAGGGTGAGGGCCTCGAAGAGTTCGTCCAGGGTGCCGAGTCCGCCGGGCAGGACCACGAAGCCCTGCGCGTACTTGACGAACATCAACTTGCGGACGAAGAAGTAGCGGAAGTTGAGGCCGATGTCGACGTAGGAGTTCAGGCCCTGCTCGAAGGGCAGCTCGATGCCCAGGCCCACCGAGATGCCCCCGGCCTCCGACGCGCCCTTGTTCGCCGCCTCCATCGCGCCCGGGCCACCACCCGTGATCACCGCGAAACCCGCCTCGACCAGACCCTTGCCCAGCCGGACCCCGGCCTCGTACTCCGGCGAGTCCACCCGTGTGCGCGCCGAGCCGAACACGCTGATCGCGGGCGGGAGCTCGGCCAGTGTGCCGAAGCCCTCGATGAACTCCGACTGGATGCGCAGGACGCGCCAGGGGTCCGTGTGGACCCAGTCGGTGGGAGCGCGCTCGTCCAGCAGCCGCTGGTCCGTGGTGCTCGCCTGGACCTGGCCCCGACGCCGGAGGACCGGCCCCATGCGCTGCTCGTCCGGCGGCTGCTTCTTGCCCTCGGGGTTGCCTGTCGGCATGTGCGCTCCCTCCGTTTGCTGGACATTCCGTCTCAGCGTAGATCTACGCGGGTCAACGGCGGGGGATGCGGGCCTGTCCGCCATGAAACGCCGTGCGCCCGCTCTGTGGCGCCGGTCAGCTCGTCAGCCAGGCCCGCAGCCGCTCCTCGCCCGCGAGGATCCTGGCCGTGTCCACCCGCTCGTCCCGCTTGTGCGCCAAGTGCGGATTGCCGGGGCCGTAGTTGACCGCGGGGACGCCCAGCGCCGAGAAGCGCGAGACGTCCGTCCAGCCGTACTTGGGCCGCGGGGTGCCGCCGACCGCCTCGATGAACGCCGCCGCGGCCGGATGGTTCAGGCCCGGCAGGGCGCCGCCGCTGTGGTCGTCGATCACGAACTCCTCGACCCCGCAGTCCGCGAAGACCTCGCGGACGTGGGCGACGGCCTCCTCCTCGGTGCGGTCCGGGGCGTAGCGGAAGTTGACCGTGACCACGCACTCGTCGGGGATGACGTTGCCCGCCACCCCGCCGGAGATCCCGACCGCGTTCAGGCCCTCCCGGTACTCCAGGCCGTCGATCACCGGGTAGCGCGGCTCGTACTCCGCGAGGCGCTTCAGGATCGGCGCGGCGGTGTGGACGGCGTTGGAGCCCATCCAGCCGCGCGCCGAGTGGGCCCGCTCGCCCTTCGTCTTCAGCAGCACCCGCAGGGTGCCCTGGCAGCCGCCCTCCACCTCGCCGTCGGAGGGTTCCAGCAGCACCGCGAAGTCGCCCTCCAGCCACTCCGGGTGCGCCTCGGCGACGTGCCTGAGGCCGTTCAGCTCGGCGGCGACCTCCTCGTTGTCGTAGAAGACGAAGGTCAGGTCGCGGTTGGGGGCCGGGACCGTGGCCGCGATACGCAGCTGCACCGCCACGCCGGACTTCATGTCGCAGGTGCCGCAGCCCCAGAGCACTCCGTCCTCGTCCAGCCTGGACGGCACGTTGTCGGCGATCGGGACGGTGTCGATGTGGCCGGCCAGGATCACCCGCTCGGACCGGCCCAGGTTCGTCCGGGCCACGACGTTGTTGCCGAAGCGGTCCACCGTCAGGTGCGGCAGCTCGCGCAGCGCGCCCTCGATCGCGTCGGCCAGCGGCTTCTCCGTGCCGCTCTCCGAGGGGAAGTCGACGATCCGCGCGGTCAGGCGCGCGGCGTCCAGCGTCAGGTCAAGCGGGGTATCGGCCATGCCGTCGACCCTAACGCGCCGATCCGCCCCCGCGCCGTCACAACTTGTCCACACCGGCCTCAGCAGCCCCTGCGGTCTCAAGTACCTTGTAGGCGTGCGCGACCCGTCCCCCTCCCCCAAGCGTCGTGGCCGCCTCCTCCGGTTCGGGGCGGCCCTCGTCGTCCTGCTCGCGCTCGCGGGCTACCTCTCGGTGCAGTTCCTCACCGGGCGCACCGGGGGCCCGGCCTGCGAGGTCGTCTCCGGCAAGGAGGACGGCGCGTCGTACCGGTTCACGCCGGAGCAGGCGGTGAACGCGGCGACGATCGCGGCCGTCGGCACCGGGCGCGGCATGCCCGAGCGTGCGGTGACCATCGCGCTGGCCACCGCGCTGCAGGAGTCGGCCCTGCGCAACATCGACTACGGCGACCGGGACTCGCTCGGCCTGTTCCAGCAACGGCCCTCGCAGGGCTGGGGCACGCCGGAGGAGATCATGGACCCGACGTATTCGGCGGGGATCTTCTACGACCACCTGGCCAAGGTTCCCGGCTACACGAGGCTGCCGCTCACCGTGGCCGCCCAGCGTGTGCAGCGCAGCGGTTTTCCGCAGGCGTACGCCAAGCACGAGCCGGACGCGACGCTGCTCGCCGCCGCGCTCACCGGGCGCTCCGCGGCCACGCTGACCTGCCAGGGCCGCCCCGGTGCCACCCGGATCGCCGGTCCGGGCACGGTGCGTTCCGCGCTCGTACGGGACTTCGGGCGGGACGTGGTGCAGGAGGCCGGCGCGGAGGTGGGCGGCGGCTCGTCGCCCACGCCCGGCCGGACCGCGGGCGCGGGGGAACGGACCGTGACGCTGCCCGTGCCCACCGACACGGCCGCCGCCGGGCGCAGCGCGCGGCAGCGGGGCTGGCAGCTCGCGCACTGGGCGGTGGCCAACGCCTCCGCGCTGCACATCGAGCGGATCTCGTACGCCGGCCGGGAGTGGACGGCGGGGACGACCGACGGCCGGTGGCGGACGGCGACGACGCGGGGGGCCGCGGGGGCGGAGCGGGACGCGGGAGCGGTCCGCATCACCACGACCGGGCGTTAGCGCGGGCCGTTACAGCCTTGCCGCCGCCGCTGCCACCCTCTCGTCCGTGGCCGTCAGGGCCACTCGTACGAAGTCGGCGCCCGCTGGGCCGTAGAAGTCGCCCGGGGCGACGAGGATGCCTCGGTCGGCCAGGTGGGCGACCGTGTCCCAGCAGGACTCCTCCCTCGTGGCCCAGAGGTAGAGGCTCGCCTCGCTGTGTTCGATGCGGAAGCCGTGGGAGAGCAGGGCCCGGCGGAGGGTCGCGCGGCGGGCGGCGTAGCGTTCGCGCTGCTCCCGGACGTGGGTGTCGTCGCCCAGGGCGGCCACGACCGCCGCCTGCGTGGGCGCCGGGGTCATCATGCCGCCGTGCTTGCGGATCTCCAGCAGCGGGCCGAGGACGGCCGGGTCGCCGACCAGGAAGGCGGCGCGGTAGCCGGCCAGGTTGGAGCGCTTGGAGAGGGAGTGGACGGCGACGATGCCGTCGTACGAGCCGCCGTTCACGTCGGGGTGGAGCACCGAGACCGGGTCCGCCTCCCAGCCCAGCTCCAGGTAGCACTCGTCGGAGAAGACGAGGACGCCGTGCTCACGGGCCCAGGCGACGATCCGGGTGAGCTCCTCCTTGCTCAGGACCTTGCCCGTGGGGTTGGAGGGCGAGTTCAGCCACAACAGCTTCAGGTTCGCCGGATCGAGCTCCGTCGGATCGTCGTAGACGAGGTGGTCCGCGCGGGCCAGGCGGGCGCCGACCTCGTAGGTGGGGTAGGCCAGGCGCGGGTACGCCACCTTGTCGCCGGGGCCCAGGCCCAGCTGGGTGGGGAGCCAGGCGACCAGTTCCTTGGAGCCGACGACCGGCAGGACGTGCCGGTGGGTGACCCCGCGCGCGCCGAGGCGGCGCTCGGCCCAGCCGGTGATCGCGTCGCGCAGCTCGGGCGTGCCCCACACGGTCGGGTAGCCCGGGGAGTCCGCCGCCGCGACCAGCGCCTTCTGGATCAGCTCGGGGACCGGGTCCACCGGGGTGCCGACCGACAGGTCGACGATGCCGTCCGGATGGGCCGCGGCCGTCTTCTTGTACGGCTCCAGCTTGTCCCAGGGAAACGCGGGAAGCCGGTCGGAGACTGCGGACACGGGGATCAGGCTCACTTTCTGGTACGGCAAACGCCTCGGTCCCGTGCGGCGGTCGGAGCGCTCGGGGCGATCAGGCCGTACGGGACCGAGGCGGCGCGGTGTGCGGGCCGCTTGACGACTGGTTACGCCTGCGGCGGCAGCGCGGCGATGATCGGGTGGTCGCGCTCGATCAGCCCGAGCTTGCTGGCGCCGCCGGGAGAGCCGAGCTCGTCGAAGAACTCGACGTTCGCCTTGTAGTAGTCCTTCCACTCCTCCGGAGTGTCGTCCTCGTAGAAGATCGCCTCGACCGGGCAGACCGGCTCACAGGCTCCGCAGTCGACGCATTCGTCCGGGTGGATGTACAAGGACCGCTGGCCCTCGTAGATGCAGTCGACCGGGCACTCCTCGATGCACGCCTTGTCCTTGACGTCGACACAAGGCTGCGCGATGACGTAGGTCACGCTGTCGTTCCTCCTCGATAGGGCGCTGGCGGGCCTCCACAGGCTCCGCCGCCTGGCGCGCGGGAGCGCGGCGTCGTCGATGCCCACCCCTAGTATCTCCGTTCCGGGGCATGATCCGAACAGGAGGGGTGACCAGATCCGTGGAAATATCGGCTGCAGGGCGCCTCGAGGTCCGTATCACCGCTGCTGACGTGGGCAAACGGGTCTCCGTACGGCGCTTGGGCGAACCCGGCGCACCGGGCGAGAAGTTCACCGACACGGTCGGTGTTCTCACATCATGGGACAACGGTGTGCTGCTGATCACACGAAAGAGTGGCGAGACCGTCCGCATCGCGGAATCCTCCCTGGTCGCGGGCAAGGTCGTACCGGCCGCGCCGGCCCGGCGCCGGGGTCCGGCCGCCACGTACGACGAGCTGGCGCGTGTCGCGGCGCGGGCCTGGCGGCCGGTGGAGAGCGAGCGGCTGGGTGACTGGGAGCTGAGGGCCGCCGTCGAGAAGGTGCCGCGCGAAGCGCGTCGACGGGGGGCGGTGGTCGGGCGACGGGCGGGCTTCACCCGGCGGGCCAACTCGGTGCTGCCGCTCGGCGACCCGGGCCTTCCGCTCGACGAGGCGCTGGCCGCCGTACGACGCTGGTACGGCGAGCGCGGCCTGCCCGCGTACGTCCAGACCGCCACCGGCGCCGAGGGCACGCAGGAACTGCTGTGCGCGGAGCTGGAGCGGCGCGGCTGGGTGCGCGAGGTGAGTGCCGAGCTGTGGATCGGGGCGCTCGCGCCGGTCGCGGACCGGGCCGAGGGCTCCGGGGTCGTGCTGTCCCGCACGGCCGACGAGGCGTGGCTTGCGCGGTACCGGCGCAAGGGGGTGAGCGAGGTGGCCCTGAAGGTGCTGGGCAGCGGACCGTCGGTGTGGTTCGCGAGCGTGCCCGGCGAGGGCGGTGTGCCCGCGGCGATCGGGCGGTGTGTCGTCGACGGGCGGTGGGCGTCCTTCGCCGCGGTCGAGGTGGATCCGGCGCTGCGGCGGCGGGGGCTCGCCACCACCGTGCTGGCCGCGCTCGCCCGCCGGGCCCTCGACGAGGGCGCGTCGGCGGCCTGGCTGCAGGTCGAGACCGACAACGCGGCGGCGCGGGCGCTGTACGGCGCGCTGGGCTTCTCCGCGCACCATGCGTACCACCACTACCGCGAGCCGGACTCCGGTCCGGGCGCGGTGTCCGGAAACTCCGCCTCCGGACGGTCGTAGCGATCGCCGTGGAAGGGCACGAGGCTGCTATGCGCCCCCTTTATCCCCCGCCGCCCGAACGCTCCGCCGAGCTGCGCCGCCGGTTCGCCGAGGAGGTGCGGTCCGAGCGGCCCGACCTGGCGACGCTGTGCCTGCTGGTGGGCGCGGAGGGCGACGGCACGCTGGACGAGGCGGGCATGGACGCGGCGCAGGTCGAGCTGGACCGGCTCGCGGGGCTGCTGCCGTACCGGCCGGGCGGCCCGCGGGCCTGGGCGCAGGCGCTGCGCGAGCTGCTGGGTGAGCGGTGCGGGTTTCGCGGCTGTGCCGCGGACTACCAGCGTCTGGAGTCCTCGTTGCTGCACGCGGTGCTGGCGCGGCGGCGCGGGTTGCCGATCCTGCTGTCGGTGGTGTGGATGGAGGTCGCGCGGCGGGCGGGGGCGCCGGTGTACGGGGTCGCGCTGCCGGGGCATTTCGTGGTCGGGTTCGGGGTGGTGTCCGGGGCGGCGGAGGAGCGGGAGCACGAGCAGGTGCTCGCGGATCCGTTCGACGGGGGGCGGGTGTTGACCGGGGCGGACGCGGAGTTGCTGGTGGTGGGGGCCACGGGGGCGCCGTTGCATCCCTCGATGCTGGTGCCTGCGGCGCCTTTGGAGGTCGTGGGGCGGATCCTGAACAACATCCGGGCGTGGGCGGCCGTGCGGCCCGAGCGGTCGGATGTGGCGTTGTGGGCGGTGGAGTTGTCGTTGCTGCTGCCTTCGCATTCCGCGCGGTTGCGGTATGAGCGGGCGCAGTTGCTGGTGCAGCGGGGGGATTTTGTGGGTGGGGCGGTGGAGTTGGAGGCGTACGCGGATGTCGTGGCCGCGGTGGATGAGGCCGGGGCTGAGCTGGTGCGGAGGCAGGCGCGTTCGGCGCGGGCCATGCTGAACTGAAACCGTGGGTTGCTGCCGGGGGGGTGGGGACGCTCACCGCGCTTGCGGGGTGCCTCCCCCAAGCTCTTCGAGCAGGGGGGACCCCCAGCGCCCACCCGTGCCGCCCTGGGGGCCCCTGCTCGAAGAGCTTGGGGGGAGGCACGACTGCCCGCAGGTTGAGTCACAACCAGCCCTTCTCCCTCGCTATGCGTACCGCCTCCGTCCTGTTTCGTGCCGCCAGTTTCTGGATTGCTGTGGAGAGGTAGTTGCGGACCGTGCCCTGGGAGAGGTGGAGGGTGGCGGCCAGTTCCGCGTTGGTGGAGCCGTCTGCCGCGGCTCGGAGGACCTCGCGTTCGCGGTCGGTCAAGGGGTTGGCGCCGTCCGCCAGGGCCGCGGCTGCCAGGGTGGGGTCGATGACCCGCTCGCCGGTCAGGACCTTGCGGACCGCTTCCGCGAGTTGGGCGGCCGGGGCGTCCTTGACCAGGAAGGCGTCGGCGCCCGCCTCCATGGCGCTGCGCAGGTGGCCGGGGCGGCCGAAGGTGGTGAGTACGACCAGTTTCAGCGCGGGGAGTTCCTTGTGGAGCCGGGCGGCGGCCTCGATGCCGGTGCAGCCGGGCATCTCGATGTCGAGCAGGGCCACGTCGACGTCGTGCGCGTGTGCCGCCGCCACGACCTCGTCCCCGCGCGACACCTGGGCGACGACCTCGATGTCGTCCTCGAGGCCGAGCAGGGCGGCCAGTGCCTCGCGGACCATCGACTGGTCCTCGGCCAGGAGGACCTTGATCGTGCGGCTCATGCCGGGGATCCTACGTCCACGGCGGGTGTGAGCGGCACGCGGGCGACGAGCCGGAAGCCGCGCTTGACGCGGCCCGCCTCCAGCTGTCCGCCCGCCTTCTCCAGGCGCTCGGTCAGGCCCGCCAGACCGTTGCCGGGGCCCTTGCCGGAGCCACCCGAGCCGTTGTCCTCGACGGAGAGTTCGAGGAGCGGACCGTCCAGGGTCTGGCGGCGGACCAGGTCCACCGTGCAGCGGCGCGCGCCGCTGTGCCGTACGACGTTGGTGACCGCCTCGCGCAGCGCCCAGGCGAGGGCGGACTCGCTCTCCTCGGGGACGCCGGTGAGGTCGGGTTCGGCGGGTACGTCCGCGGTGACGTCGGCGGCCGTGAGCGCCACCCGGGCGCCCGCCAGTTCGGCGGACAGGCGGGGGCGACGGTAGCCGGTGACCGCCTCGCGGACGTCCACCAGCGCCTGGCGGCTGACCTGTTCGATGTCGGCGACCTGCTGGGCGGCCTTGTCGGGGTGGCCGGGCAGCATGCGGCCGGCCAGCTCGCTCTTCAGCGTGATCAGGGAGAGGGAGTGCCCGAGCAGGTCGTGCAGGTCGCGGGCGAGGCGCAGCCGTTCCTCGTTGGCGGCGAGCTGGGCGACGGTGGCGCGGGCCTGGCGCAGCTCGATCGTGGTGCGCACGAGTTGCCGTACGCCGGTCATGGCGAAGCCGATGAGGACGACGAGCAGGAGCAGTTGCCAGATGTCCCTGTCGCCGAGGTACAGGGCGGTCAGCACCATCACGGCACCGGTCAGCGGGATCGTCCAGTACGTCGTGCGCAGGGAGAGCGCCGTCCCGCAGGAGACCGAGACGTAGACGAACAGGCCGAGCCAGTGCGCGCCGAGCGTGAGGCTCAGCACGAGGGCGAGCGCGCCCATCCCGGCGATCAGTCCGCCGACGTACCGCTGGTCCATGGTCCGGCCGGCGGGGCGGCCCATGTGGCGGAAGACCACCGCCAGGTAGACCACGACGAAGGCCGCCAGGCCCACCCCGCCGGCCACGGTGCCGGCGAGGGTGTGGCGGCCGGAGGCCAGGTCGTGCACCGATGGGCTGAGGAACAGCAGCCAGATGCCGATCCACAGGCTCTTCCACCGTGCCTCGCGGATGTCGCGCGGGGGCTCTCCCATGTGTATCGCCCACTTCGTACGGGCCTCTTCCCGCACCCGGTCCTCCGTCGAAGCGCTCACGCCTTCAGCGTGTCCTTCCGGTACAGCCAGGCCGCGCCGCCCGCGAACAGGGCGAAGGAGACGACGAGGACGGCGATGTCCTGGGTGTGCGGGGCCCGGCTCTGTTCGATGGCCTGCCCCAGTGCAGCGTACGCGTGGGTGGGCAGCCACTCGGCGATGTCCTGCAGCCACTGCGGGAAGGTGGTCGCCGGCATCCACAGGCCGCCGAGCATCGACAGGCCGAAGTAGACGATCATGGTGATCGGCCGGACCGCGTCACCGGTGGCGAGGTAGCCGATGGCGACCCCGAGGGCGGCGAAGACCAGGCTGCCGGCCCAGATCGCGCCGGTGAGGGCGAGCCACTGCCAGGCGTCGAGGCGTACGTGCTTGACGGCGGCGGCGACCGCGAAGACGACGACGATGGACGGCAGGCTCACCACGGCGGCACCGGCGGTCTTGGCGAGGACGTAGCCGTGCCCGGGCAGGGAGGTCAGCCGCAGCTGCCGTACCCAGCCGCTCTCGCGCTCCTTGGCGATGCGCTCGCTGTTGCCCATGAGGACGGCGGTCAGGGCGCCGAAGGAGGCCATCGAGACCATCATGTACGTCGGCAGGGTCAGGCCGCTGCCGCCGACCTCGGTCACGTCGTCCACGTTGCCGGCGATGATCAGGAACAGGATCGAGGGGTAGAGCATGGAGAAGAACAGGAACTTGCGGTTGCGCAGGGCGCGGGTGAGTTCCAGCCTGACGAGACTGCTCATGACTGCTTGGCCTCCTCGGCCTCGGTGATGGCGACGAACGCCTGCTCGAGCCCGAGCCCGGCGACTTCGAGGTTGCGGGGGTACACGCCGAGCCCGTAGAGGGCGTGGACGGTGGCGTCGGCGTCGGAGGACTGGATGCGGACGGTCTGGCCGGACTCCGCGGCGGAGCCGCTGTTCGACGCAGTGATGGAGGTCAGGAAGGGCAGGCCGCGCAGGGCGGTCTCGTCGACCGGGCCCTGAAGGTCGAAGGAGACGCGGCGCGCTCCCGCCTTGGCCTTGATCTCGGCGGCGGTGCCGTCGGCCAGCAGCCGGCCCCGGTGCAGGACGAGCACCCGGTCGGCGATGGCGTCCGCCTCCTCCAGGTAGTGGGTGGCGAACAGGACCGTACGGCCCTGGTCGGCCTGCTCGCGCATGGTGGCCCAGAAGGCCTGGCGGGCGGAGACGTCCATGCCGGTGGTCGGCTCGTCCAGGACGATCAGGTCGCTGTCGCCGGCGGTGGCGAGGGCGAAGCGGACGCGCTGGACCTGGCCGCCGGAGAGCTTGTTGACCTTGCGGTCGGCGATCTTGGAGATACCGGCCCGGGCCAGCACGTCGTCGACCTCGTACCGCCTGGGGTGCAGGGCGCAGGCGAGCCGTACCAGTTCGGCGACGGTGACCTCCTCCATCAGCCCGCCGCTCTGCAGCATGGCGCCCACCCGCCCGGCGACGATCGCCTCGCGCGGGCTGGTACCGAACACGCTGACCGTGCCGCTGTCGGCGTGCTTGAGGCCCAGCAGCAGGTCGAGGGTGGTCGACTTGCCGGCGCCGTTCGGGCCGAGCAGGGCCACGGTCTCGCCCGGGTGCAGGGCGAGGGTCAGCCCGTCCACGGCCCGTGCGTCGCCGTAGCTCTTGGTCACCTGGTCGAACCCCACCACCGTGGTCGTGGCGGCGGTCTCCGCTGTCGTTGTCATGGCCATCATGCTGGCCGAGGGGCGGGGGCGCCCGGCAGTGCCGGGGGTCCTGACTGCCGGATGACAGATGTCATGCGCGCGGGGTGACACGACGAGAGGGCACCCGCGTCCGTGCGGACCGGGTGCCCTCTCGCAGCGGTGAGGCGCCTAGCCGGGGTTGGTGTCGATGACGCCCACCCGGTTGGTCTTGCTCGTCAGGGCCTGGCGCAGGGCGACGTATACGTCCTGGGGAGTGACGGCGGTCTTCTTCCCGGTGCCCCGGGTGATCAGCACGCCGTCGAAGGTCTGCCCATAGAGCTCCTTGAGCGACTTCAGGTCGGGGCTGTCGACGAGCTTGCCGTTCACGGCCTTCACCCTGAGGAACTTCCACAGCGAGTTCTGCGGGCTGAACGGCACCGAGTGCGCCGGGTCCGTCATGACCGTCACCCTGTCGGACATCGCCGGCTCCGCGAACTCCTTCATCATCCGGTCGACCTCGGCGTTGGAGACCGTGGGCTGCCGGGTGGTGGTGGGCAGCCGGGCCGGTGCGGCGGAGCCCGTCTCCACCTGGGTGCGGTACGCCTGCCGGACCGCCTCGGTCGAACGGGCCGCGTCGATGCCCTTGCCCGGCTTGCCGTAGACGGCGACGGCCTTGCCGGACGCGAACTTGATGCCGCCCTCGGTCACCGAGCCGGCGCCGCCCGAGGCGTTCTGCAGGGCGACCTGCAGTTTCTCCTCGTCGACCGGCATCTGCGGCTCGACCTCGCGGTGGTTGCCGAACAGGGAGCCGATCACCGAGACGGGGTTGTAGTCGCTCGTCGCCGCCGCGCTGGCCGTGGCCTGGGTGTCGAACTGGAGCCCGGCCTGGTCCGGCTTGAGGGTGACCGTCTTGCCGTCGACCGACAGCTTCAGCGGCTGGTTCACCCGCTTGCCGAAGGCGTCGTCGAGCTTCTTGACCGCGTCGTCGCGAGTGCCGCCGCCGATGTCGACGCCGAGCACGGTGGTGCCCTTGGGCACGTCGGAGCGGTTCATCAGCAGCCCGGCGCCGTAGGCGACACCGGCCACGACGACCACGCCGCCGACGAGCAGGGGCAGCTTGCCGCGGCCCTTCTTCTTGGCGGTCTTGGGCGCGCCGGCACCGGACGCGGCGGCGCTCTTCGGGGCCGGCCGGGGCATGCCCGGCGGGGTGTGCGACATCGGTCCGCCGCCGGCGGCGCCCGAACCGAACGGCTCGCCCACGCCGGGCGTGATGACCGGCATGCCGCTGGTGACGGTGTGGCCGGAGACGTTGCCCGGCCGGCCGCCGTAACCCGGCGTGCCGGGCTCCGGCGCGAGTTTCTGCGGGGTGAGGACCGCGGTGTCGTCGCTCAGGCCGCCACCCGGGCGCGCGGTGTGCGCGCCCGGAGCGCCGGGAGCGCCGCCCGGGCGTCCCGCGGGTCCGCCGCCGGCGTTCGGCCGCAGCCGGCCGTCACCGGTGACCGGGCCGCCGGTCGGGCCCGCGGGCCCCTGCGGACCGCCCGGCCCGCCAGGTCCGCCGGTCCCGTTGAAGTCGCTGGGACCGTTCGGGCCACCCTGTCCGCCGTAACCGCCCTGCCCGGCCTGCCCGTTCTGGCCGCCGTGCCCGTTCTCGGAGAAGTACGGCAGGTCGTCGCGGCGCGGCTCGCCACCGCCACCGCCGGAACCGGGGCGGGGGCCGCCGGGCCGCGGGCCCGCCGCCAGCGCCTCGGTCACGTCGAAGGAGCCGGTGCCGCCGCCGTGGCCGGGGGCGACGGGGCCGCCGGTGGCGCCGGACAGCCCGGTGCCCTTGGCGGAGCCGGAACCGGAGGCACCCCCGGGCCGGGAGCCGTTCGCCGCGCCGGGCACGCCCACGGAGCCGACCACGCCGCCGGGGCGGGCGCCGGAAGAGCCCGCGCCCGAGGACCCGGCACCCGTACCGGAGGAACCCGTGCCGGACCCGCTCGACGCGGGCGAACCACCGGCCGTTCCGGCCTCGTTGGTGGAGCCGCCGCCCTGACCGCCCTTGCCCGCCTGGGGCTTGCGAGGCGCGAACCAGTCGCTGGTCGGCTTCTCCTCGGCCGGCGCCGCGGGTTCGGCGGCCGGCTCCACGGGGGCCTTGGCCGCCGGGGCGGCCGGCGGCTGCTGCGCCTCGCCGCCGGTGCCCGCCCCGGCGGTGTCCTCGGCCCTGCTCTCGGAATTGCTCGAGGAGACGGGCGTGCGCATGACCACCGGCGGAATCGGCCTGGATCCGGGGATGTTGATCCGGATCCGGGTGGTCAGCGTGGTCTCGGTCTTGCGTTCCTCCGGCTGCGCGGCCGAACGGCCCGCGTCCGCACGGTCGTCGGACACCGCCGGGATGCCGTACGGCGGGGTCCCCGAGGGGTAGGCGGGTCCGCCGCGCCCGTTGGGCCCGGAGGACGGAGTGTCAGTTTCACGACTCAAGGCAGGTTCTCCCGGTTGGCTCCACCGCCCGTTTCGACCTCAGCGCGGGCGGCTCGGCGGCGCGCACCACCATACTGGCCACGTCCGGCCCGTTTCCCGGGACCGCCGGGGAAAACCGCACCGGACCCGCACGGGCAGCGCGGGAAGAAGTGGTACGTCATTTGCCAAGTCGGACGCCGTCGCCGTCGGGTTGCCGCCCGCGCCCCAGAGTGGCGCAGATCACAGCAAGGGCCATGCCGCCGAGCAGGAAGAGATAGGAGCCGCCGCCGGCCGCGAACATGAAGTCCCCCTCCGGACGGCTGACGGTGAGCAGGACGACCATGACGATCCAGCCGGCGGCACCCGCCACGGCCCCGCCCCGGCTGCCCGCGGCCCGCGCCCCGCCGAGGAACAGCCCGGCGGCACCGGCGAGCGCGAGCAGCAGCCCGCCGGGGAACCAGGCGGCCTGCACGAGCGCCCCCGCGACCGCGACCACGGCGCCGAGCAGGAAGAGCCCCAGATAGGCGACGATCCGCCCGGCGGAGGGAGGCTTGAGGGGCTGCGCGAGCATGGAACCCGGTCCGCCCGAACTCACGACGCCGCCTCCTCGGTCCCGGTGAAAAGATCGGTCTCCACGTCACCGGCCTGTTCCCCCCGCACCAGCTCGTAGTACTCGGTGGTGAAGACGGGCTGGGCAAGCTGGTTGGACAGAACGAAGTACGGCTCGGCGACCTCGATCTGGGTGGCGTGCGCCCGCATGGCGGCGGCCTTGGCGGCGGCGTAGGCGCTGCCGTCGATCCGGGTGGTGACCCGCTCGTCGTCCACGACGCCGGGAACGTCGTCGACGGCAGCGGACGCGCTGAACGGCAGCCCGGGCAAGTCGTCCCCCAGCCGGGCGAAGGCGGCCTCGGCGGCGGAACGCGGCATCCGGTTCCAGTACACCTTGGCGATCCGCCAGGGCTCGCCGAGGTCGGGCCGTACGGCGGGATCGGCGGCCAGGTCGGCGGCGCGCATGGCGATGCGGTGGGCCTGGATGTGGTCGGGGTGGCCGTAGCCGCCGTTGTCGTCATAGGTGACGAGAACCTGCGGCCGCACCTCACGGATCACGGCGACGAGATGCTCGGCGGCCCGGTCGACGTCGGCCTGCCAGAGACAGCCGGGGTCGTCGTTGTCGGCGAGCCCCATCATCCCGGAGTCCTGGTACCGCCCGGCCCCGCCGAGCAGCCGGAAGTCCTCGACCCCGAGCTCCCGCATGGCGGCGGCGAGTTCCTGCCGCCGGTACGCTCCGAGAGCGGCCCCGCTCAGATGCCCCAGCTCGGCCGGGATGACCTCGCCCCGCTCCCCCA
The DNA here is from genome assembly GCF_054366325.1 of Streptomyces sp. JNUCC 63. Lineage (NCBI taxonomy): Bacteria > Bacillati > Actinomycetota > Actinomycetes > Kitasatosporales > Streptomycetaceae > Streptomyces > Streptomyces sp. JNUCC 63. The sequence goes on from NZ_CM135963.1 coordinate 2,775,878, forward strand.
GCGTGCAGGTCACCAGGGTCACCCGGGCACCCTCGGCGGCGTACCGCGCCATGGTCGCCCCGTTGTTGATCGACTCGTCATCGGGGTGCGCATGCACCAGCATCAGCCGCCGAGCGGCCCGTTCCGTCATGGGTCCCACCCTACGAGGCCCCGTGCGCTCCCTGGCCGCCTCCCCGGCGCCGCAGGGCTCGGCGTGGGCGCAGGGGACCCCTCGCGCCGACGCCCTCCTCCGCCTTGCAGCCGACCGCTCTCCCAAGCTCCGCCGGACAGGCCCTGGTTCCAGCTACCCGGCCGGGGTGCGACGGTCGCCTCGGCCGGAGCCACGACCGCCGGTGCCGGCAGCGCCGCCCGTGGCTCCGCCGGCCGCGGCCCGTCGGCCGGAGCCGCGGACAGCCTTGCCGGAGGAAGCGCCCTTCGCCGTACCCGTCGCGGTCCGGCGGCCGGAACCGCGGACGCCCGCACCACCGTCACCACCCGTGGGCTTGGCGGCTCCCGCCCGGCGGGAAGCACCGCGCCCGCCGGCTGCGGAGGTGTCACCGGCTGCTGCGCGCCCGCCGGCTGCGGAGGTGCCACCGGCTGCTGCCGTCCCGGCCTCGGCCCGGCGGTCCGGGCCCCGGCCCCCCGTCGCACCTGTCGCCACTCCGGTCCCGCCGCCGTTTCGGCGTCGGCGGCCGGACCGCCTGCCGGGCTCGGTACCGGTCTTCCGGTCCGTGCGGGGCGCCGCCGGTGTCGTGGGCCGGGGGATCTCGATGGTGACGGCCACGCCGGACGGCTCGCGGGCTCCGGTGATGGTGGCCAGTTCCGCGTCGCTCGACGTGATGCGGGCCGCCCGGGGGCGGATGCCCGCGTCCGACATGAGCCGGGTGACGTCCCGTTTCTGGTCGGGCAGGACCAGCGTGACCACGCTGCCGGAGCCGCCGGCGCGGGCCGTGCGGCCGCCCCGGTGGAGGTAGTCCTTGTGGTCGGCCGGGGGATCGACGTTCACGACGAGGTCGAGGTCGTCGACGTGTATGCCCCGGGCCGCGACGTTCGTCGCCACCAGCGCGGTGACCTGGCCGTTCTTGAACTGTTCCAGGGTGCGGTTGCGCTGCGGCTGGGAGCGGCCCCCGTGCAGTGCCGCCGCACGGACACCGACGGCCAGGAGCCGTTTGGCGAGCCGGTCCGCCGACCTCTTGGTGTCGAGGAAGAGGATGACCCGGCCGTCACGGGCCGCGATGCGCGTGGTGACGGCCTTCTTGTCGGTCTCGTCCTGGACGTGGAGCACGTGGTGCTCCATGGTGGTCACCGCTCCGGCGGACGGGTCCACGGAGTGCACCACGGGGTCGGTCAGGAACCGCTGTACCAGGCGGTCGATGTTGTGGTCCAGGGTGGCCGAGAAGAGCATGCGCTGTCCGTCGGGCCGCACCTGCCGGATCAGCTTGGTGATCTGTGGCAGGAAGCCCATGTCCGTCATCTGGTCGGCTTCGTCCAGCACCGTGATGCGTACGCTGTCGAGCACGCAGTCCCCGCGTTCGACGAGGTCGTTGAGCCTGCCGGGACTCGCCACGACCACCTCGGCGCCGCGCCGGAGCGCACCGGCCTGCTTGGTGATGGACAGCCCGCCGACCACGGTGGCCAGCCGGAGGTTCACCGCCGTCGCGTAGGGGGTCAGGGCGTCCGTCACCTGCTGGGCGAGTTCACGGGTGGGCACCAGCACCAGGGCGAGGGGCGCCTTGGGCTCCGCGCGCAGTCCGGCCGTACGGGCCAGGAGCGCCAGCCCGAACGCCAGGGTCTTGCCGGAGCCGGTGCGTCCCCGTCCCAGCAGGTCACGGCCGGCGAGCGAGTTGGGCAGCGTGGCGGCCTGGATCGGGAAAGGGGTGGTCACGCCCTGCGCGGTGAGGGTCTTCAGCAGCCCCGCGGGCATGTCCAGACCGGCGAAGTCCTCGACGGCGGGAAGAGCGGGGGTCGTGCTTTCCGGCAGCCGGAATTCCCTCGGCGACGAGACGGACGGTGGGGGTGACGAGGCGCGCCGGTTCGGCTTCTGGGGTCTGCGGGCCATGCGGTTGTCTGCCTTCCTGAAAACAGCACAAACCGGGGTCCGCACCATGACGGTGCGGACCCCGGTGAGCGGATACGCGTCCGGCGGTCAGGCGGGGACGATGTTCTCCGCCTGCGGGCCCTTCTGGCCCTGCGTGACGTCGAAGGAGACCCGCTGGCCCTCCTGGAGCTCACGGAAGCCCTGGGTGGCGATGTTCGAGTAGTGAGCGAAGACGTCGGGGCCGCCGCCGTCCTGCTGAATGAAGCCGAAACCCTTTTCGGCGTTGAACCACTTCACGGTTCCCTGTGCCATGACCTTCTCCTTCTGTAGGCAGAGGCCCCATCCGGAGATGCCGGAAAAACAAATAATGCGCCTAAAGGAGAAGCATTCCCGTCAGGCGCACATAGGTTCATGGGTACCACAACTGCAACGCCCTAACCATAACACAGCTCGGCGCCCCGCGGTGGATCAGACGACATCGAGGGGCGCTGTGCTGTGACCGGCGGGCCACGCGGTCGGACGGCCGGCGCCTCACACGCGCCGCCGAACCTCAGGTGAGCCCCATCCAGGTGAAGATCGCGAGGAGAGTGGGCGCGGGGCAGGCCAGTGCTCCCAGCAGGAGCAGGCGGCTCTCCGGGGTCAGCCGGCGGACGCCGGGTGCGAAGGCAAGCGCGGTCAGCGCACCCACGGCGGCGGCGACGATCAGGGCGCACCACAGCAGGAAGCCCCCGGCGGACGCCCCCTCCGTCACAGCCGACACGACCACCACGCCGACCAGATACGCCAGCCAGGCACAGGACACCAGTGTCAGCCCCCACAGAACGGCAGCCAGTACGGCGACGCCGGTCCGGGCGCGGCGGGGCGCCGGCGGGCGGGGGCCGTGCGGCCTTGCGTATGTACTCGGGTTCAACGTTGGTCCTTTCGTCCGCACCAGTCGTGACCGATCCTCGCTGCGCGCCGACCGACTCGGTATGAGCGCTCGTACTCAATTCCCAGAGGATCGCCGACTGAGCGCCATGCACCGGCAACCTGCACCCGCTCGCAGAGCTCCTACTTCACGACACGTCACGCAGGGAGACGACGATGACTGGAGCCCGATGCGAGCACGTCATGCCTTCGCACTCGCCGTTGCCCTCTCCGTGACGGCCCTGGCGAGTGCCTGCGAGGAACAGCCCTCCGCACCGGCCGCCCCCTCACCTGCCCCGGCCCGGGCGGGAAAGGAGGAGCAGGAAGACGCGATGCGGCGGGCCACGCGCGCCCTGAACGCCGTGGAGCCCGATGGCGCCTCGCGCGTCGACGAGGGAATGGAACGCCTGGAACAGGGGCTGACCAAGACGTTCGCAGCAAAGGGCGGCCGCCCTTACACCTTCGACGTCGCCTGCCGGACCCCCACCGCCCCCTCCATCGCCCTGACTCTCCAACGGGGCGGGTCGGAGAGCGAGTACGAGGTGGAGTGCGGCGACCGCGCGGCGGACCAGTTCAACATCCCGGCCGGCGCCCCCTTCACCGTTCGGATCACACCCGCCCAGCGGGGCACGGACGGCATCATCCTGTGGCGGCTGAACACCATCGCCCCTGCTGACGTGGACGACTGCAACGACGACATCCAGGGGTGCCAGGCGCATTGACCCGCAGGGCCGTCCAGCGCGTGAGCGTGATCGACCTGAGTGCTCATGGGGTGCTCGAACGAGCGCCTCGGGGACGGTATTGGTCGGGGTGTTCAGGATGCGGCTACGTACTGGGCGGCCTCCGGGGAGGAGGTCCGGCAGTCGCGGCAGCGGCCGGGTTCGGGGGCGCGGAAGGCGCGGTCGCAGCCGGGGCAGTTCTGGAGTGGGTGGTGTACGGGCGGTGGGGTGCTCGGGGCGCGGAACGGGGGCGGGGGCGGGAGCTGGGTCGTGAGGCGGTGGGCCAGGAGGGCGGCGGGCCGTCGCAGTCCCTCGGGTGGGAGGTCGGCGGTCAGGGCGTGGCGTACGGCCGCCGGGCCCGCCTCGCGCTCCAGCCAGGCGGCGACGCCCGGGGCCAGGTGCGCGGTGTCGCAGGCGGAGAGGAGCAGGCGGGGGTCGTGGCGGCGCAGGTCCGCGAGGAGGTCGGTGGCCGCCTGGAGGAGTGCGGGGGCGGGGTACGCGGGGCGGGGGACGGCGGGCAGCGGCTTGCGGGGCGGCCGCTTCTCGCGCGGCCTGCCCGTCTCGCACGTCGCTTGTTTCTCGCCGCCGCTCTCGTGCTCCTCGCCGCTCTCGTCGCGGTTCTCGTGGTTCTCGCGTTCCTCACGCTTCCCGCGGTTCTCGTGCTGCGTCGGTGCCGTCGCCGGTCGGGCGGGGCGATCGGGAGCGGGGTCGGGTGCGTCGGCGTGATGGTGGCGGGCCGCGGCCGGCTGGTTGCAGGAGATCGTCCGCGTGACGATACGGCCGCCAGGTACGCGTTCGCGGACGCGGCGCAGATAACCGTGGGCCTCCAGCTCGCGCAGGGCGGCGGCGATAAGGGTGGCCCCCTCGGGGAAGCGCGCGGCGAGGGTCTTGATGTCGACCCGGGCGCCCTTCCGCAGCGACTGGAGGTGCACGCCGAGCCCGATCGCGAGCAGGGACAGCTCGGGGTGCTGGGCCAGGTGGTTGCCGACCACCGTGAAGCGGGTGGTGTGGCGGGTGTTGTCGTGCACCAGGCCGCCGGTGTGGCGGCCCCGGTTCGGGTGCTTGTCGTCCGCAGTACGGGACTGGACGTGCGGGGGCACGCTAGGGTTCTGGATACCCATCGGGAAGTTGCCTCTTCCTCGGTGGTCAGGCCCTCGCACTGGGATGGCAGTCCCGGCGGGGGCCGTCGCATGTTTGCGGTTGTGTTGCTGCGTTGCGCTGAGCGTAGGGCCGCTGGGGGCTGTGAAATCCAGCCGAGCCAGGGATGTTCACCCTCCCGAGTGAGCGCGGGCCACGGGCGGGAGGGGTGGGGCTTGGTGCGGGTTCTTTCTCCCCGTCGTTCCTTTGTTTTCAGGCGTCGACGGCACCGGAACCCGTGGGGGCGGGTTCTGGTTGCGGCAAGCACAGTTCGGCCCAGATCGTCTTGCGCTGGAAGCGCCCCTCGGTCACGCCCCAGCGGTCGGCGAGGGCGTCCACGAGCAGCAGGCCACGGCCCGACTCGGCGTCCGTGTCCGGCTCTTGGAGCTTCGGGCGACGGTCACCGCGTGTGTCGGTGACTTCGATACGGAGCGTGCTGCCGACCACGTAGAGCGTCAGGCGGAAGCTGCGGCCGGGGAGCCGGCCGTGGGTGGCCGCGTTCGCCGCCAGCTCGGCCACGACGTGGCTCGCCGCCTCGACCGGGAGTTCCCACTTGCGGAGCTGGTCGGCGGCGAGCAGCCGGGCCAGGCGCGCGCCTCGCGGGGTGGACGACAGGAGCACGCTGAAGTTGTGGATGTCGGTGTCGAGTTGGGCCGTGGTCTCGGCAATTTCCTGATTCACGTCACTCAGCGTGGCCGCACAGGCTTACCGTGATGAGTAATCACATCGTTGCGTAGGGTCACTGTCCATGGCTTGTCCGGTGCTGTCCAAGCTGTCGACGGCGTTCCTACGGGTACGGCACGGCACTACGGAGGGGCGCGCATGTCGGTGGACGGCGAGGCGGTACGGACCCGGGTCGACTCGGAGACGACGGACGAGCCGGGGTGGGAGGTGGACCCGGACGACGACTGGGCACTTGCCGTAGTGGCCACCGTGGGACGGCAGTTGAGGCTGCGGCGGGAGGCAGTCGGGATGCGCGTCCCCGAGTTCGGCGCGGCGGTCGGGTACGGCGACGACCTGGTCTACAAGATCGAGAGCGGGAAGCGGATCCCCCGGCCCGAGTACCTGGACATGGCGGACGAGGTGCTGAGCGCCGGTGGGCTCATCTCGGCGATGAAGGAGGACGTGAAGAAGGTCCGGTACCCGAAGAAGGTACGGGACCTGGCGCAGATGGAGGCGCGGGCGGTTGAGCTGCAGCTCTACGACCCACTGAACATCCATGGGTTGTTGCAGACGCCGGAGTACGCGCGCGGGCTGCTTCTCATGCGGCGCCCCGCCTATTCAGCAGACGAGGTGGAGCGGTTCATGGCCGCTCGCGTGGCACGCAAGGCCATCTTCGAGCGAAACCCAGCGCCTGAACTCAGCTTCGTCCTGGAGGAGTGGACACTGCGACGCCCGCTGGGCGGGAAGGCGAATCTGCGCCACCAGTTGGAGCATCTACTTGAGGTCGGGCAGTTGCGAAACGTCGAGTTGCAAGTGATGCCGATGGACCGTGAGGAGCACGCCGGCCTGGCTGGCGGCATCGAGGTCCTGAAATTCGAGGACGGCTCGATGGTGGGGCGTTCACCAGCCGTTGCCAGCGGTCGACCGGTCTCCGACCCCAGGCAGCTCCGTATTCTGGAACTCCGGTATGGCATCATCCGGGCGCAGGCTCTCACGCCTCGTGAGTCGACCGCGTTCGTCGAGCAACTGCTGGGGGAGACATGATCCGCAACACCTCGTCCGGGGACGCCTCCAACCTGGCGTGGTTCAAGAGCAGCTACAGCAGCAGCAGCGAGGGCGACTCCTGCGTCGAGATCGCCACCGAGCCCGGCACCGTCCACGTCCGCGACTCCAAGAACATCGACGGCCCCCGACTCGCGATGATGCCGAGGGCCTGGGCTCACTTCGTGTCGTACGCGTCCGAAGTCTGAGGACTGCGGCGACGCCTCGGCTCTCGTCAGTGGTGCCGGCAGTAAAGGCGGAGGCCGCCGGCCGCACTGTCGGCAGGTGCCGCGAACCGGGCGAGCCCTCCAGGACCACAAGAGCAGCGCCGGCGAGCGCGCTGGTCAGTCCGTCCGAGACGGCGAACACCCCGATGCCGTCGTTGAGAACGGGAGCGACATAGCGGGGGCCTCGAAGTACATCTCCCACTCGACGACGGCGTCGTCCGGCGCCGCGCACGGGGCATCCGCGACCGGCAGACCCGCGCCCAGCGGTACGAGGAGCTGGACCGGGTCAGAACTTGATGCCGCCGATCATCCCCGCGATGTTCGACGTCAGTTCGCTGATCGTCGGGGCGACCGTGGAGGAGGCGAGGTAGAAGCCCAGGAGCATGCACACGATCGCGTGGCCTGCCTTGAGGCCGGACTTCTTGATCAGCAGGAAGACGATGATCGCCAGCAGCACCACCGCCGAAATCGAGAGTGCCACGGCGGCTCACCTCCAAAGGTCCCGGGACGCGGGGGGTGTCGGGGGTCGTCGGACTATGGGGGCAGATAGATCCACACAGGGGGCAGCAGGTTCATACCCACTATGCGCTAACGATCATAACTATCCGCACGCGCGCATCGAGTGGCGCACGGCCGCACAAGGGGGCGCATGGCCAATATGGTCATGGCATGACGACAGAGCCTGTCTCCTTCCCCCGACGGCACGCCCGTACCCAGCGGTTCACGCTCGGCGCGCCGCGCGCGTTCACCGTGGCGCCCGACGCCTCCCGCGTCGTGTTCCTGCGCTCCGGCTCCGGAACCGACCGGGCCAACTCCCTCTGGGTGCTCGACCTCGCGGACGGCCAGGAGCGTGTGGCCGCCGATCCTCGCGTCCTCCTCGGCGGCGCCTCCGAGCACCTGTCCTCCGAGGAGCGGGCGCGCCGGGAAAGGACTCGCGAGGGCGGCGCCGGCATCGTCGGGTACGCCACCGACATTGCTGTGGAGTTGGCGTCTTTCGCCTTGTCAGGGCGGCTTTTCACGACCGAGCTGCGGACGGGTGCGGCACGTGAACTGCCCGCCCCCGGGCCGGTGATCGACCCCCGCCCCGCCCCTGACGGGCGGCACGTCGCCTACGTCGCCGACGGCGCCCTGCGGGTCGTGGGCGCCGAGGGGGAGGGCGACCGGGCGCTCGCCGAACCGGAGTCGGAGGGCGTCGCCTACGGTCTCGCGGAGTTCATCGCGGCCGAGGAGATGGACCGCCACCGGGGCTTCTGGTGGGCGCCGGAGTCGGACCGGCTGCTCGTGGCGCGCGTGGACGACACGCCGGTGGGGCAGTGGTGGATCTCCGACCCGGCGCACCCGGGGCGGGAACCGAACCGGGTCCGCTACCCGGCCGCCGGTACCGCCAACGCGGACGTACGGCTGTTCGTGCTCGGGCTCGAAGGAAGCCGTGCGGAGGTCGTCTGGGATCGCACCCGCTACCCGTATCTGGCTCGTGTGCACTGGTCAGAGGCCGGGGCGCCGCTGCTGCTCGTACAGGCGCGCGACCAGCGCAGCCAGCTGTACCTGGCCGTGGACCCCGACACCGGGGCCACCCGCATGGTGCACGCCGACGAAGATCCAAGTTGGCTTGATCTTTTCCCCGGGGTGCCGTGCTGGTCCCCCTCCGGACAGCTCGTGCGGATCGAGGACGAGGGCGGCGCGCGGGTGCTGGCGGTCGGCGAACGACCGCTCACCGGAACGCAGTTGCACGTGCGGGCCGTGCTGGACGTGTCGGACGACGACGTGCTGGTCTCCGCCTCGGCCGGGGAGGAGGCCGCCGCGCCCGAGACCGGCGAGGTGCACGTCTACCGGGTCAACGAGCTCGGCGTGGAGCGCGTGAGCCAGGAGCCCGGCGTGCACTCCGCCGTGCGCGCCGGGAGCGTGACCGTGCTCGTCTCCGCCACGCTCGACCGGCCCGGCGCCCGGGCGCGGGTGCTGCGCGAGGGCAAGACCGTCGCCACTGTCCGCTCCCACGCCGAAGATCCCGGTTTGTCCCCGCGCGTGACCCTCACCCAGGGGGGCGCACGCCGAATTCCGTGCGCCGTGCTTATGCCTACGGACTACCCCGGTGACACTCTCCTCCCCGTGCTCATGGATCCGTACGGCGGTCCGCACGGCTCCCGCGTGGTCGCCGCGCACAACGCGCACCTCACCTCCCAGTGGTTCGCCGACCAGGGCTTCGCGGTGGTCGTCGCCGACGGCCGGGGCACCCCGGGCCGCTCCCCCGCCTGGGAGAAGGCCGTCCACCACGACTTCACGGTCACCCTCGACGACCAGATCGAGGCCCTGCACGACCTCGCGAAGACCCACCCGCTCGACCTCGACCGGGTGGCGATCCGCGGCTGGTCCTACGGCGGCTACCTGGCCGCCCTGGCCGTGCTGCGCCGCCCGGACGTCTTCCACGCCGGCATCGCGGGCGCCCCGGTCACCGACTGGCGGCTGTACGACACCCACTACACCGAGCGGTATCTGGGCGACCCGGCCGCGCATCCGGAGCCGTACGCCCGCAGTTCCCTGGTCACCGACGAGGGCCTGTCCTCGCCCGCCGAGCCGCACCGGCCGCTGATGATCGTGCACGGTCTGGCCGACGACAACGTGGTGGTCGCCCACGCCCTGCGGCTGTCCTCCGCCCTGCTCGCCGCCGGCCGCCCGCACGAGGTGCTGCCGCTGTCCGGGGTCACCCACATGACTCCGCAGGAGCAGGTCGCCGAGAACCTGCTGCTGCTCCAGGTGGACTTCCTCAAGCGCTCCCTGGGGCTCGTCTGAGCGCCCTCTCAATGTGTTTTCGTGCTGTTCTCCCCGTCGGCGTCCCGTTCCCCCGGCGGCACCACCTGCCGCTCCGCCGCGAAGTGGCACGCCGAGTCGTGCGCGGCCGGCCCGGTGTCGTAGCGGAACTCCGCGGGCACCGCCAGCGGCGGCACCTCCAGCGCGCAGCGCTCCCGCGCCTTCCAGCAGCGGGTGCGGAAGCGGCAGCCGGAGGGGATGTTCGTCGGGGACGGCACGTCACCCGAGAGGATGATCCGCTCCCGGCGCTCCCGGGTGTCCGGGTCCGGCACGGGTACGGCGGACAGCAGCGCCTGGGTGTAGGGGTGCGTGGGATGGTCGTAGATCTGCTCGTCGGTGCCGATCTCGACGATCCGCCCGAGGTACATCACCCCCACCCGGTCGGAGATGTGCCGCACGATCGACAGGTCGTGCGCGATGAAGACGTACGACAGCTCGAACCCGTCCTGCAGCCGCTCCATCAGGTTGATCACCTGGGCCTGCACGGACACGTCCAGGGCGGAGACCGGCTCGTCGGCGACGACGATCTCCGGGCGCAGGGCCAGCGCCCGTGCGATGCCGATGCGCTGGCGCTGACCGCCGGAGAACTGGTGCGGGTAGCGGTTGACGTACTCCGGGTCGAGGCCGACCACGTCCAGCAGCTCCCTCACCTTGCGGCGCCGGTCGCCCTTGGGGGCCACCTCGGGGTGGATCTCGTAGGGCTCGCCGATGATGTCGCCCACCGTCATCCGGGGGTTGAGGGAGGTGTACGGGTCCTGGAAGACCATCTGGATGTTGCGGCGTACCGCTTTCAGGGCCTTGCCGGACAGCTTGGTGATGTCCTCGCCGCGGTAGCGGATCTCGCCGGCCGTGGGCCGCTCCAGGTTGCACAGCATCTTCGCGACCGTCGACTTGCCGCAGCCGGACTCGCCGACGATGCCGAGGGTTTCGCCCCTGCCGAGGGCGAAGTCCACGCCGTCGACCGCCTTGACCGCTCCGACCTGCTTCTTGAACAGGACGCCCCGGGTGAGCGGGTAGTGCTTGACGAGCCCGCTCACCTCAAGAATCGGCTCGGCCATCCAGGCACTCCCTCCAGAAGTGGCAGGCGCTTGTGCGGGTCCCGGAGACCTCGTACAGGGGCGGTACGTCCGTCCGGCACACGTCACGGGCCAGGGGGCAGCGGGGGTGGAAGGCGCAACCGGGCGGGACGGCCTGCAGGTTGGGCGGCAGGCCCTTGATGGCGTAGAGCTCCCGGCCCTTGCGGTCCAGGCGGGGGATCGAGTCCAGGAGGCCGCGGGTGTAAGGGTGCGCGGGCGCCTTGTAGATGTCGTGCACCGGCGCCGTCTCCACGATCCGGCCCGCGTACATCACCGCGATCCTGTCGGCGACGTCGGCGACCACACCCAGGTCGTGGGTGATGAGGACGAGCCCCATCCCGTACTCGCGCTGGAGCTCGGCGAGCAGGTCCATCACCTGGGCCTGGACGGTGACGTCGAGGGCGGTGGTCGGCTCGTCGGCGATGATGAGCGCGGGTTCCAGGGCCAGCGCCATGGCGATCATGATGCGCTGGCGCATGCCGCCGGAGAACTGGTGGGGGTAGTCGCGCACCCGCTGGGACGCGGCCGGGATACGGACCCGGTCCATCAGCTCGACCGCCTTGGCGCGGGCGGCCCTGCGGGACATGCCCCGGTGCACGATGAACATCTCACCGAGCTGGTCGCCGACCGTCATGACGGGGTTCAGGGCGGACAGCGCGTCCTGGAAGATCATCGCCATCTCGGCGCCCCGGATCCGCCGCCTCTCCTCCTCCTTCAGCGTCAGCAGGTCCCTGCCGCGGAAGAGGACCTGGCCGCCGCCGATCCGGCCGGGCGGGATGTCGAGGATGCCCATGATCGCCTGCGCGGTGACGGACTTGCCGGAGCCGGACTCCCCGAGCACGGCGAGCGTCTCGCCCGCGTCCACCTCGCACGTGACCCCGTTGACGGCGTGGACCACCCCGTCCCGGGTGCGGAACTCCACGTGCAGATCACGGACTTCGAGCAGCATGGCGCCGTCACCTCAGCCTCGGGTCGAGAGCGTCGCGCACGGCGTCGCCGAGCATGATGAAGGCCAGGACCGTGATCGCCAGGGCTCCGGCCGGCCACAGCAGCGCGTGCGGGGCGTTGCGGACGTAGGGGGAGGCGGCGGAGATGTCGATGCCCCAGGACACACTGGGCGGCTTCAGCCCGACGCCGAGGTAGGACAGGGTGGCCTCCAGCGCGATGTACGTGCCGAGCGCGATGGTGGCGACGACGATCACCGGGGCGACGGAGTTGGGCGCGATGTGGCGCAGCAGGATGCGGGAGGGGGAGGCGCCGAGGGCGCGGGCGGCCTGGACGTAGTCCTGCTGTTTGGCGGTGATGACCGAGCCGCGCGCGATGCGGAAGATCTGCGGCCAGCCCAGCAGCACGATGAACCCGACGACCGGCCAGACGGTGTTGCTGCTGACGACGGACAGCAGGACGAGACCGCCGAGGACGACCGGGATGGCGAAGAAGATGTCGGTGATCCGGGACAGGACGGCGTCCCAGGCCCCGCCGAAGAACCCGGCGAGCCCGCCCAGCACCGAGCCGAGGAGCGCCACCCCGAGCGTGGCGCACACGCCGACCGTGACGGAGGCGCGGGCGCCGTGGACGGTGCGCGTGTAGACGTCGCAGCCCTGGCCGTCGTAGCCGAAGGGGTGGCCGGGCGCCGGGCCGTCCTGGGCCCTGGCCAGGTCGCACGTGAGGGGGTTGCCCGGGGCGATCAGGGAGGGCCGGATCGCGATGAGGACCAAAAAGCAGATCACCAGCGCGGAGACGAGGAAGACGGGGTTGCGGCGCAGGTCGCGCCAGGCGTCGGACCACAGGGAGCGGGGCTTGGTGGCGGGTCCGGTGCCCTCCGGACCGCCGGGCGCCCCCTCCAGGGTGCTCGCCTCGCTCGCCCCGAGGTCCATCGCGCCGCCCATACCGGTGCCGGCGACGGCGCGCTCGGGCTCGTACGGCTGCTCAGGCATAACGGATCCTCGGGTCGAGTACGGCGTACAGCAGGTCCACGAGCAGGTTGGCGACCAGGAAGACCAGGACGAGGACGGTGACGAAGCCGACGACGGTCTGGGTGTTCTGGCGGAGGATGCCCTGGTAGAGCTGGTAGCCGACGCCGTGGATGTTGAAGATGCGCTCGGTGACGATGGCTCCGCCCATCAGGGCGCCGATGTCGGTGCCGATGAAGGTGACCACCGGGATGAGCGAGTTGCGCAGCAGGTGCCGGACGACGATCCGGCAGCGGGGCAGGCCCTTGGCGACGGCCGTGCGGACGTAGTCGGAGCGCCGGTTCTCGGCGATGGAGGTACGGGTCAGGCGGGTGACGTAGGCGAGGGAGACGGAGGCGAGGACCAGGCCGGGCACGATCAGCTCGCCGAAGGCCGCCTCCGGGGAGACCGACGGTTTGATCCAGGCCCACTGGACGCCGAGCAGCAGTTGCAGGAGCAGGCCGGTGACGAAGGTGGGGACGGAGATGACGACGAGGGTGAGGACGAGGGCCGAGGTGTCGACGGGCCGGCCGCGGCGCAGGCCGGTCACCACGCCGAGCGTGATGCCGATGACGATCTCGAAGAGGATCGCGACGACGGTCAGCCGGATGGTGACGGGGAACGCCGACGCCATCAGCTGGGTGACGGGCTGGCCGTTGAACGCCGATCCGAAGTCGCCGGTGAAGACGTTGCCCATGTAGGTCGTGTATTGCTGCCACAGCGGCTCGTCGAGGCCGAACTCCCTTCTGAGCTGGGCGGCGGTGGCGGTGTCGCAGGCGCGTTCGCCGCACAGTCCGGCGATGGGGTCGCCCATCACGTTGACCATGAGAAAGATCAGCAGCGTGGCCCCGAAGAAGACGGGGATCATCTGGAGCAGCCGGCGCGCGACATAGCGTCCCATGGTGGCTCAGCCGACCTTGATCTCGTCGTAGACGGGGACGCTGAAGGGGTTGAGCGCGACGTCGTGCAGCCGGTCGGTGTAGCCGGCGCTGCCGTTCTGGTACCAGAGCGGGATGGCGGCCATGTTGTCGCGTACGACGCCCTCGGCCTGCTGGAACAGCCGGATCGCCCTGTTCTTGTCGCTCTCGGCGTTGGCCCGGTCGACGAGGTGGTCGAACTGCTTGTCGGACCACTTGCCGTCGTTGGAGGAGGCGTTCGTGTAGTAGAGCGGCTGGAGGAAGTTCTGGATGAGCGGGTAGTCCATCTGCCAGCCGGCCCGGAAGGGCCCGGTCATCTTGTGCCGGCCGATCTGGTTGCGGAAGTCGGCGAAGGTGCCGACCGGGTTGCCGACGCACGCCTTGTCGTTGCCGAGCGCGTTGTTGATGGAGTTGCACACGGCGTCCACCCACTGCTTGTGCGAGCCCGAGTCCGCGTTGTACGTGATTTTCACCTGGCCGCCGGGGAGCCCGCCGCCCTCCTGGATCAGCTTCCTGGCCGCCGCGGGGTCGTAGTGGCAGGCGCTGCCGCACAGGCCCGGCTTGTAGCCGCCGTCGGTGCCGAGGACCGGGGAGGTCCAGTCGGTGGCGGGGGTGCGGGTGCCCCGGAAGATGGTCCGGGTGATCTGCTCGCGGTTGATGGCCATGGACAGGCCGGTGCGGACCTTCCTGGCCCCGCTGGTGTTCCACTTCGGGTCGTAGAACGGGAAGGCCAGGGTCTGCAGGATGCCGGCCGGGGTGTTGATGTAGCGGCCGCCCAGGTCGGTCCTGACGTTCTTGAGCTGGCCGGCGGGGATGTCGTCGACGAGGTCGAGGTTGCCGGCCAGGACGTCGGTGTACGCGGTGTTGTTGTCGGTGTAGACGACCAGGGTCACGCCGTCGTTGCGGGCCTTGTCGGGGCCGGGGTAGCCGTCCCACTTCCTCAGGGTCATCTGCGCGCCCTTGGTGTACGACTCGATGGCGTACGGGCCGTTGCCGACCGGCTTGTCCAGCCAGGCGGAGTGGTGGGTGAAGAAGGTGCGGGGCAGCGGGGCGAAGGCGGCGTAGCCGAGGGTGTCGGGGAAGGTGGAGAACTTCTGGTCGAGGGTGACGGTGAAGGTGCGCGGACCGGTGATCCTGAGTCCGGAGAGGGTGTCGGCGGTCTGGGTGCCGGTTTCGGGGTGGACCTTGCCGTAGCCCTGGATGTAGCCGAAGAAGTACGCGTTCTTCTGGTTGTTCCGCAGGCTCGCGCCGTAGTTCCAGGCGTCGACGAAGGACCTGGCGGTGACCGGCTCGCCGTCGCTGAACCTCCAGCCGTTCTTGACGGTGACGGTGAAGTGCCGGGAATCGGTGGTGTCGATCCGCTCGGCGAGCATGTTCTCGGCCTTGCCGGTCTTCGGGTCGTACCGCTTCAGCCCCCGAAAGATCATGTCGAGGACCTTGCCGCCCTGCACCTCGTTGGTGTTGGACGGCTCCAGCGGGTTCTGTGGATCACCCCAGGAGGAGCTGAGCACCCTGCCGCCACTGCCGCTCCCCCCGCCTCCGCAGGCGGCGAGGACGAGCAGGGCCACCACCGCACCGGCGGCCCACCTGGCGCGCGCTGCTCCACGCAAGGGTGCCTCCTCGGGATGCGACGGCCTGAGGGACATATCACCACATAAGCTACATGTCCTATGTCCGCCGCACCGATGGGGGCATCACTCCAGCCGGACGGGTGTACGCGCGACGTTCCGCGAGCACACCGGGCCTTCCGGACCGCACGACACGCTCAGACGACGGCCGGGTACGGGTCCGTCGCGAGTCGTGCGTGGAGGTGGGTGTCGTGGTACGTGCCCGGCTCACCCGCGGCGGGCAGGAAGCCGCGCAGCACGCCCTCGTAGACGAAGCCGCAGCGGTCGGCGACCCGGCAGGAGGCCGTGTTGCCGACGGCGTGCCCCAGATCGATGCGGTGCAGGCCGAGCCGTTCGAAGCCCCAGCGGACGCACAGCTCGACCGCCCGGGTGACCGTGCCGCGGCCGCGCGCCTCGGGCAGGAGCCAGTACCCGACTCCTGCGTGGCCCATGGGGAGCTCGATCTGGTGGAGTTCCACGCTGCCGAGCACCTCCCCGGTGGCGGCGTCGGTGACGCAGTACGGCGCGAACCTGCCCTGCTGTAGAAGCTCGGCGCGTCTGGCGACGAAGGACAGCGCTCCGGCCTCGTCCACGGGCGCGGGCCGGGTCGGGGACCAGCGCAGCGATTCGGGGTCGTTCAGACCCCTCAGCAGGGCGGGCGCGTCGTCCTCGCGCCAGGCCCGCAGGTGCAGGCCGAAGCCGTCGAGTTCCGTGTACGGCAGGGCGTCCGTCTCCGTCGTCCGCGTCATGGGGTGCTCCTCGGGTGCCGTAGGGATTCGGGGCGCGCCACGAGCTCCACTTCGAAGCCGTCCGTGTTCTCCAGGTAGGCGGCGTAGTGGTGGGGACCGCCGGCGTACGGGTGGCGGTCGGTGAACATCAGTGTCCAGCCGTGCCGGGGCGCCTCGGCGGCCAGGGCGTCGAGCTCGCGCCGGGTGGGCACGTGGAACGCCAGATGGTTGAGGCCGGGGCGGAGCCGGTCGTGCCGGTCGCCGCGCAGGGCCGGGGACCGCTCGATCACGAGGTAGGTGTCGCCGGACCGCCAGCTCACCCCCGCCGGCCAGTCCTGGTACGGAGCCCAGCCGAGCCGTCCGAGGAGCCAGCCCCAGCAGCCGCGGGCGCGCTGGAGGTCGGCCACCCAGAGCTCGATGTGATGCAGTGTCACCCGGCGGCTCCCCTCCCCCGTTCCTCCGTGCGTTGCCCGCCCCCGGGGAAACGGGCGGCGCATACGACGGGTTCCCGGCACCGCCGTGCGGTACCGGGAACCCGTCGGGATCGCGTCCTGCCGCTCAGCGCGTCACGCCGCGTGGACGACGTCCTTCTCCTCGGCGAAGTGGCAGGCCGACTCGTGGGCCGCCGGGGAGTCCGTACCCTTGAATCGCTCGGGCACGGCGAGGAGCGGGACCTCCTCGGCGCACTTGTCCTGGGCCTTCCAGCAACGGGTGCGGAAGCGGCAGCCCGAGGGCGGGTTGGCCGGGGACGGCACGTCGCCGGTGAGGATGATCCGCTCCCGGTTCTCGCGGGCGTCCGGGTCCGGCACGGGGACCGCCGACAGCAGCGCCTGGGTGTAGGGGTGCGTCGGGTGGTCGTAGATCTGCTCGTCGGTGCCGATCTCGGCCATCTTGCCGAGGTACATCACGCCCACGCGGTCCGAGATGTGCCGGACGATCGACAGGTCGTGCGCGATGAAGATGTAGGACAGGTTGAACTCGTCCTGCAGCCGCTCCATCAGGTTGATGACCTGCGCCTGGACGGAGACGTCCAGCGCCGAGACCGGCTCGTCGCAGATGATGACCTCGGGGTTGAGCGCGAGGCCGCGGGCGATGCCGATGCGCTGGCGCTGACCGCCGGAGAACTGGTGCGGGTAGCGGTTGACGTACTCCGGGTTGAGACCGACGACGTCCAGCAGCTCCTGCACCTTGCGGCGCCGGTCGCCCTTCGGGGCCACCTCGGGGTGGATGTCGAAGGGCTCGCCGATGATGTCGCCCACCGTCATCCGGGGGTTGAGCGAGGTGTACGGGTCCTGGAACACCATCTGGATGTTGCGGCGCACCGCCTTCAGCGCGCGCCCGGACAGCCGGGTGATGTCCTGGCCCTTGTAGAAGATCTCGCCGGCGGTCGCCTGCTCCAGGTTCATCAGCAGCTTGGCGACGGTGGACTTGCCGCAGCCGGACTCGCCCACGATGCCGAGGGTCTCGCCCTGGTACAGGTCGAAGGAGATTCCGTCGACCGCCTTGACCGCGCCGATCTGCTTCTTGAACAGGATGCCCTGGGTCAGCGGGAAGTGCTTGACCAGGTTGCGCACCTGGAGGATGGGCTCGCCGCGCTGGACGGTCGCGTCGATCGCCGCGACCGCCTCCTCCTCGGAGGCCGCGTCGACGGTGTCCACCTCGGAGACGTTCGGCGTGGTGTCGTCCTTCGGCTCGTCGTCCTTCGCGAGCTTCGTGGGCTCAGCCATGGATCGTCTCCTTCCAGAAGTGGCATGCGGAGCGGCGGCCCGGGAGCTCCGTGCCGTCGCGCTCGGTCACCGGCACCAGCGGCGGTACGTCGGTGCGGCAGACGTCCTGGGCCATGCCGCAGCGCGGGTTGAACGCGCAGCCCGGCGGGATCGCCTGCAGGTTGGGCGGCAGACCCTTGATGGCGTACAGCTCCTGGCCCTTGTGGTCCAGGCGCGGGATCGAGTCCAGCAGGCCCTTGGTGTACGGGTGCGCGGGGCGCTTGTACAGCTCGTGCACCGGCGCGGTCTCGACGATCCGGCCGGCGTACATCACCGCGATCTTGTCGGCGACGTCGGCGACCACACCCAGGTCGTGGGTGATCAGGATCAGGCCCATGTTGTACTCGCGCTGCAGCTCGGCGAGGAGGTCCATCACCTGGGCCTGGACGGTCACGTCGAGGGCCGTGGTCGGCTCGTCGGCGATGATCAGGTCCGGCTCCAGGGCGAGCGCCATGGCGATCATGATGCGCTGGCGCATACCGCCGGAGAACTGGTGCGGGTAGTCGCCGACGCGCTGCTTGGCGGCCGGGATGCGCACGCGGTCCATCAGCTCGATGGCCTTGGCCTTGGCGTCCTTGCGGGACATGCCCTGGTGGGACCGGAACATCTCGCCGAGCTGGAAGCCCACCGACAGCACCGGGTTGAGCGAGGACAGCGCGTCCTGGAAAATCATCGCCATCTTGGCGCCGCGCAGCTTGCGCCGCTCGTTCTCCGGCAGCCGCAGGATGTCCTGGCCCTGGAAGAAGATCTCACCCTTGGCGATCCGTCCGGGCGGGCTGTCCAGGATGCCCATGATCGCCTGCGCGGTGACGGACTTGCCGGAGCCCGACTCGCCGAGCACGGCGAGCGTCTCGCCCGCGTTGACGCTGTAGTTGACGCCGTTGACCGCCTTGGTCACGGAGTCGCGGACCTTGAACTCCACGTGCAGGTCGCGGACTTCGAGGAGCGGCGCGGTCCCGTCCGCCCCGGCGTTGCTGGGGGCCATCTCCAGGCTGGTCATGCCGTCACCTTCATCATGCTTGGTCACAGGGGTTCGACTCATGGCGGTGCCTCACCGCAGCTTCGGGTCGAGCGCGTCGCGCAGGCCGTTGCCCAGCAGGATGAAGCCCAGCGCGGTGATGACGATGGCGATGCTCGGGTACGTCCACATGAAGTCCTTGACGCCCATGAAGTCGCGGCCCGCGGCGATCATGTTGCCCCACTCGGCGACCTCCGGGTCGACGCCGACGCCGAGGTACGACAGCGACGCCTCGGCCACGATCGCGATGCCGACGCTGCTGGTGCCGTACACCAGCACCGACGTCAGCGAGTTGGGCAGGATGTGCTTGCGGATGATCCGGCCCCGGCTCGCGCCCAGCGCCTTGGCCGCGTGGACGTAGTCCATCTCGCGCACCGAGAGGATCTGACTGCGCAGCAGGCGGGCGAAGGTCGCCCAGGAGAAGACACCGAGCGAGATCACGACGGGCAGCACGCCGCGGCCCATCAGCAGGATGATGACGATGGCGCCGATGAGCAGCGGGAAGGCGAAGAAGACGTCGGCGACGCGCATGATCACCGTGTCGGCCCAGCGGCCGTAGTAACCGGCCAGGGAGCCCAGCAGAACGCCGATGGTGAGGGCCACGAGGATCGAGGCGAGACCCACGACGAGGGCGATGCGGCTGCCGTAGATGAGCCGGGAGAACTGGTCGCGGCCGAGGGAGTCGGTGCCCAGCAGGTGTGCGCCGCCCGGGGACTGCAGCGTGTTCATCAGGTTCTGCTTGAGCGGGTCGTACGGCGCGATGAGCGGCGCGAAGATCGCGGTGAGGATGAGCAGGACGATGATCGCCAGACCCACCACGGCCAGCTTGTTGGCGAAGAAGCGGTGCCGGATGTCGGACCACTGACTGACCCTGGCGACGCTGGGTTCGGCGTCCGGGCGCGCAGGGGCGGGGCCGGCCGCCGTCGGCTCTCCCGTACCCGAGACGAGTTCGGTCATTGTGTGACTCCTAGAGGGGAACGACCCTGCGGGTCAGGCAAGGCGGATGCGCGGGTCGAGAGCGGCGTACAGCAGGTCGACGATCAGGTTCAGCACGACGAAGACCGCCACACTGATCGTCACCACCCCCACGATGATGGGGTTGTTGTTCTGCCCGATCGCCTGGATCAGCGCGAGGCCGATGCCGTTCCAGTTGAAGATCGTCTCCGTGATGATGGCGCCGCCGAGCAGCGTGCCGAAGGAGATGCCCAGGTAGGTGATCACTGGGATGACCGAGTTGCGCATGATGTGCCGGGTGAGCACCGTCCGGCGGGACAGGCCCTTGGCGATGGCCGTCTTGACGTAGTCGGCGCGCAGTACCTCCAGCATCGTGCTGCGCGCGAGCTGGGCCACGAGGGCCGCGTCGATGATGGCGAGGGTGACGGCGGGAAGCACGATGCCCTTGAGGTCGTCGCCGGCGATCAGCGGGAACCAGCCCAGCTGGATGACGAAGATGCGCTGCATGATCATGCCGAGCACGATGGACGGTATGCCGATGGCCATCGTCGTGAGGAAGGTCGCCGACACGTCCCAGACGGAATATCTGCGCATGGCGGCGAGCACACCGACCGAGATGCCGATGACGACGTCGATCACGATGGCGGCGACCGCCAGCTTCGCCGTGTTCCCCAGCTTCGGGGCCAGGATCTCGGTGACCGGCCGGCTCTGCGTGTAGTCCGTGCCGAGGTCGCCGGTGACGAGCTTGCCGACGTAGTTGCCGTACTGGACGACCAGCGGCTTGTCGAGCCCGTACTGCCTGTGCATCTCCGCGATGACGGCCGGGTCGCGCGCCTTGTCACTGCCGGCGATCTGACCCACCGGGTCGCCGGGGATGACGAACAGGCAGGCGAACAGAATCATCGTCGCGCCGAGCACGACCACGACGAGCTGGCCCAGCCTGCGGACCACGTACCTTCCCATGACTGCCTCTCTACCTCGCTGCCACTTCCTTAGCAGCCCCCAGCCCCGGAATGTGGGGGGTGGGGTGGGGACGGGAGGGGTGGATCACACCGCTCCCGACGGTCGGCGGGGGCCGTGGTGTCCGAGCCACAGCTCGGACACCACGACCCCCGGTTGCCGGATTCCGCGCCCTGCGCGGCGACCCGTTACTTCTGGCTCAGCTCAGCGAGGTTCGGGTTCTCGTGGAAGTCCATCTTGAGGTCGGCGAACTTCTTGGTGTTGGCGAGACGCAGCTGGTGGCGGTTCCACAGCGGGATCAGGGCCATGTCGTCCATGGCGACCTTCTCCGCCTCCTTGTAGATCGTGTCGCGGGCGGCCTGGTCCTCGGTGGCGCGGGCCTTGGCGAGCAGGTCGTCGAACTTCTTGTTGCTGTAGCGGCCGCGGTTGTCACCGGTGACCTTGCCGGAGGCGTCCTTGTTGATGGACGCGGTGGCCAGCAGCGGGAACAGGAAGTTGTCCGGCGTCGGGTAGTCCGCGCCCCAGGCGAAGCGGTACAGGCCCGTCGCCTTCGGCTTCTGCTGGTCGGCGAGGAGCTCGGCGAACGGCTTGCCGGTGGCCTTCACCTTCACGCCCAGGACTTCCTCGAGCTGCGCCTTGACGGCCTGGATCCACTCCTCGTGGCCCGCGCCGGTGTTGTAGCCGAGCTCGATCGTGTCGCCGGCCTTCAGGCCGCCTTCCTTGGCGAGCTGCTTGGCCTTGGCCGTGTCCTGCTGGACACAGGAGGTGCACAGGTCCTTCTGGTACACGTCCTTGAACGCCGGCGGCAGGATCGTCGTCGACTTGCTCTGCATGTTCTGGAAGACGCCCTTGATGATGGCGTCCCGGTCGATCGCGTAGGAGACGGCCTCGCGCGCCTTCTTGTCCTTCAGCGGGCCGTTGTCGGTGATCGGCAGGAGGTAGTTCATACCGTTGGTGTCCTGCTCGATCCACTGCCCCTGCGGGTCGTACTTGGCCTTGGCCGCCGGCAGCTGCGGGACGGGCATACGGGCCCAGTCGTACTGGCCCGACTGGAAGCCCTGGTACTCCAGCGTCACGCCGTTGTTGGAGTTGAGGATGTCGATCTGCACCTTGTCCAGGTGGGCCTTCGTCAGGCCGTAGTCGTCGTTGCGGACGAGCGTGATCGACTTGTTGTGCTCCCACTTGCCCGACATCTTGAAGGGGCCGTTGCCGATGGGGGCGTCGTTGTACGCCTTGTTCTTGGCGTCGCCCGCGACCTTGGGGACGGGGCTGAAGGCCGTGTGCGTGAGCTTGACGTAGAACTCGAAGTCCGGGGCGGACAGCTTCACCTGGAGGGTGTTCGCGTCCGGAGCGCTGAGGCCGGTCATGGTCTTGGCCTTGCCGCTCTGCACGTCACCGAAGCCCTCGATGCCGGCCAGGTGGTAGGCCACGTCGGACGCGGCCGACTTCTGCGCCACGCGGTTCCAGCCGCGGATGAACGACTCGGCGTCCACCACCTCACCGTTGCTGAACTTGGTGTCCTTCTTGATGTTGAAGGTCCAGGTCTTGCCGTCGGTGCTGACCTTCTTCGAGGTGGCCAGCGCCGGAACGACCTGACCGTCCGCGGTCGGCGCGTACAGACCCGTGAAGAGGTTGGTCGTGACGAGGATGCCCTCGGACTCCTGGGCGTTGTACGGGTCGATGGCCACCGGCTCGGTGATGCCCATCCGGAAGGTGCCGCCGTCCTTGCCGGAGCCCTCGCCGCCACCGTTGCCGCTGCCGCCGTTGTCACTGCCTCCGCAGGCCGTCGCAGCGAGGGCTATGACGATTGCACCAGCGACCCACTTGGCGCTCCTGGCACCACGCATGGGTTCCTCCTCTGAGTCCTTTTGTTCACCGCAAGAGGGAGCACGCGACATTCCACGGCCATGAAGGACGGGGAAGATCAGACGCACCCGCAACGCTCGTGAGTCGGCGCCTCCTGCAGCGCATGACTCGTCGACCCGAGCTCTACGCGCCTAACTATCTGCCATGGCTCACTGGCGGGCCACCGTCATTTGGTCTCGGTTCGATCACACCTGACGCCTACTTCTTCCAAAATCCGGACAAACGGTTTGGCGAAAGATCCCTGCGAAACGGACTTGTTACACAACTATCGGGGTCCGGTGTCCGAATAGCGGACAACTTGACAGGAAATCAGTTGCGCTCAGCGGCGGAATCGCACTCTCGACGCCGCGAGTGGGACGAACCGGGGCACACCCCACCGAGGGGTGCACACATTTGAGCCACCCTAGTGCCGCGGGGTCGCGGGCGCGATCGTCCGGGACACCCTCGGCCGTTCCATAGGGAAAACCCTGTACCACTTGCGGACACACCGCGGTCTTCCGGTAGGTCACGGACTTCGCGCGGCCGCCACGGCCGACATCGGCTTCCCGGTCGCCGCCTCCTCCCCGCTCCCCCCGGCCCCGCCCTCTCCCACGAGGCCGGGCGAGGTCGCCGACGGCCGGCGTCGGTCTGTGACGAGGGTCGCAGGACGGCACCCCGTACCATTGGGTGAGGCCGTGGCGTGTCCAGCCCGGCAGGGCCCGCGTAGCACCGACGTACGCGCAGGTCTTCCGCATATTTCGGGAGTACGCCTCACTATGACCGTGTCCAACACGCGTCACGACATTCGCAATGTCGCCATCGTCGCCCACGTAGACCACGGCAAGACCACCATCGTCGACGCCATGCTGAAGCAGGCCGGCGCCTTCGCCGCACACCAGCTCGACCAGGTCGACGAGCGCATGATGGACTCGAACGACCTGGAGCGTGAGAAGGGCATCACGATCCTCGCCAAGAACACGGCGGTGAAGTACCACCCCAAGGACGGCGGGGACCCCGTCACGATCAACATCATCGACACCCCCGGCCACGCCGACTTCGGCGGCGAGGTCGAGCGCGCCCTGTCGATGGTCGACGGCGTCGTCCTGCTCGTGGACTCCTCCGAGGGCCCGCTGCCGCAGACCCGCTTCGTGCTGCGCAAGGCCCTGCAGGCCCGCCTGCCCGTCATCCTCTGCATCAACAAGACGGACCGTCCCGACGCCCGGATCGACGAGGTCGTCAACGAGACGTACGACCTGTTCCTGGACGTGGACGCCGACGAGGACCAGATCGAGTTCCCGATCGTCTACGCCTGCGGCCGGGACGGCATCGCCTCGCTCACCAAGCCCCAGGACGGGACGGTTCCCGCCGACTCCACCAGCCTCGAGCCGTTCTTCTCCACGATCCTCGAGCACATCCCGGCGCCCACCTACGACGAGACCGCCCCCCTCCAGGCCCACGTCACCAACCTCGACGCGGACAACTTCCTCGGCCGCATCGCGCTGCTGCGCGTGGAGCAGGGCGAGCTGCGCAAGGGGCAGACGGTCGCCTGGATCAAGCGCGACGGCTCCGTGCAGAACGTGCGGATCTCCGAGCTGATGATGACCGAGGCGCTCACCCGCAAGCCCGCCGAGAAGGCCGGCCCCGGTGACATCTGCGCCGTCGCCGGCATCCCGGACATCATGATCGGCGAGACGCTCGCGGACACCGAGAACCCGGTCCCGCTGCCGCTGATCACGGTCGACGAGCCCGCGATCTCCATGACGATCGGCACCAACACCTCTCCGCTGGTCGGCCGCGGCGGCACCGGCAAGGGCGCCGACGCGAAGACCGCCGTCAAGGACCGCAAGGTCACCGCCCGCCAGGTCAAGGACCGCCTGGACCGCGAGCTCATCGGCAACGTGTCGCTGCGCGTGCTGGACACCGACCGCCCCGACGCCTGGGAGGTCCAGGGCCGCGGCGAGCTGGCGCTGGCCATCCTGGTGGAGACCATGCGCCGCGAGGGCTACGAGCTGACCGTCGGCAAGCCGCAGGTCGTCACCAAGGAGATCGACGGCAAGGTCCACGAGCCGGTCGAGCGGATGACGATCGACGTGCCCGAGGAGCACATGGGCGCCGTCACCCAGCTCATGGGCGTGCGCAAGGGCCGGATGGACAACATGTCCAACCACGGCTCCGGCTGGGTCCGCATGGAGTTCGTCGTCCCCTCCCGCGGCCTGATCGGCTTCCGCACCGAGTTCCTGACCCAGACCCGCGGCACGGGCATCGGCCACTCCATCCACGAGGGCTTCGAGCCCTGGTTCGGCACGCTGCAGACCCGTAACAACGGCTCCCTGGTCGCCGACCGCTCCGGTGCCGTCACCGCCTTCGCCATGACCAACCTCCAGGAGCGCGGTGTCCTCTTCGTGGAGCCGGGCACCGAGGTGTACGAGGGCATGATCGTCGGCGAGAACTCCCGCTCCGACGACATGGACGTCAACATCACCAAGGAGAAGAAGCTCACCAACATGCGGTCCTCGACCGCCGACGTGGCCGAGTCGATCGTCCCGCCGCGCAAGCTCTCCCTGGAGCAGTCGCTGGAGTTCTGCCGCGACGACGAGTGCGTCGAGGTGACCCCTGAGGCGGTCCGTATCCGCAAGGTCGTCCTCGACCAGCGCGAGCGCGCCCGCGCCGCGAGCCGCGCCAAGCACGCCTGACGCCGGCGGGCACACCTTCCTCGGCAGGCGCCGCTCACCGGAGCGGTGCCTGCCCCCGCGCCGGCGGGCCTCCGTCCTTCGGCTGCGCGCCGGTCTACCGTTTCAGGCCCTTCTTCAAGAAGCCCATGTCCTCGTAGACGGGCGTCTGGAAGCCGAAGGCGCCGATGTTCGCCAGGTTTTTGCGTACGGCCGTCAGCTGGGGACGCTGATAGAGGGGGATCGAGCCGGCGGCTGCCCAGATGCGGGAGTCGGCCTTGCGGAGCAGGCCGCGCTGCTCGTCCTCGTCCAGGGTGGCGACGGCCTGGTCGAAGAGCTGGTCGATCCGGTCGGTGCCGACGCGGGTGTAGTTCTGCTGGACGCTGAGGGAGCCGTCGGCGGCCGGGAGGGGCTTGGCGTAGATGGGGCGGGCGTCGGTGGCCGGGAAGGCGGAGGCGGGCCAGGAGTACAGCGCGAGGTCGTACTGGCCCGAGGCGATGTGGTCCCGGAAGTAGCTCTCGTCGGAGACCTTGCTGATCTCCGTGGCGATGCCGACCTTCCCCAGCATGGCCGTGATCCGGTCGGCGACCTTGCCCAGCGTGTCGGAGCCCGGTCCGGAGGGCAGCACGAAGCGGAGCGTGAGCGGCTTGCCGTCCTTGGCCAGCGGGCCGGAGACGGCGCCCGCCGCCGGCGCCGCGGTGCCCTTGGGGGCGTAGGCACCGGGCGCGCCGCCCGGCCTGAAGCGGTCGTCGGTGTACCGCCGGACGTCCTGGGCCAGCTGCTCGGCGCCGTCGTCCGCGCCGGCCTCCTCTCCGCCCGGCTCGCGCTGTTCCCGGCCGTCCTTGTCGCCCGGGCCCTCCTGCTTCCTGGCGGGTGCCTTGTTGTCCTCCACGTGGTCGTTCACGCCGACGACGTACGTACCGTCGCCGCTGTCCGAGGAGCCCTGTGCGCCGTGGCCCTCGGCGCCGGCCGCCTTCCCCTCCTTCTTCTTCTGATCCTTCTCCTTCTTGTCCTTGACCGGGCCGGGCACCCAGCCCGCGTCCGCGAGCAGGGCGCGGGCCTGGCCGGTGTCCTGGCCACCGAGGGCGTCGCTGCCGTCGGCGTAGGCGCTCTGGCCGGACAGGGCGAGGTGGCTGCCGACCGGGACCGCGGGCAGGCCGAGCGGCTTCAGGACGACTTCGGCGAGTTCCTTACGGTTCAGCGCGTGCGCCACGGCGTGACGGACCCGCTCGTCGGCCAGGGGGCCGCCCGAGCCGTTGAGGGCGAGCTGGGTATAGGCGGGCTCCAGCGACTTGCGCACCTGGATGTCACGCAGCGACTGCTGCTGCCGCAGGCGGGTGGTGAGCGACTTGCTCTCCTTCTTCAGGGCGCGCAGTTCCCGGTCGGTGCCCTCGCCCTGAGTGCCGTGCGCCAGCGCCCAGGAGCGCAGTGCCTTGGCGGCGGTGCGGCCGCCGGCCGGGCTCTGGAAGAGCGAGCCGCCCTGGGCTGCGGCGGCCTTGATCCGGGAGGCGTCGGCGGGGTCGACGTCGGCCACGTCCACGGAGCCGTCGGCGAGCGCCGCGGCCCGCTTGTCGCGCGGTACCTCGTGCAGCACGATCTCGGACAGCTTGGCCGGGCGGCCCCACCAGCGCGGGTTGCGGGCGAGGACGACGTCCTTGGCCTTGGCGTCGATCTTCTGCACGGTGAACGGGCCCGCGCTGACCTTCAGCTTCTTGCGGGCGCCGTCGTTGAAGGAGTTCGCGGCGCCCATCACGTCCTTCGGGTACAGCGGCGAGAACAGCGACCGCCAGTCGGCGTAGGGGCGGGCGAAGGTGACCCGGACCTCCAGGTCGCCGGCGCCGCGCTCGACCTTCTGGATGCGGTCGTAGCCGGCGTTGCGAGCGGTCCAGTACGCGGAGTCCTTGCCGGACAGGGCACGCCACTGGGCCGCGAAGTCGGCGGCGCCGATCTCGCGGCCGTCGCTCCAGACGGCCTGCTGGTTGAGCCGGTAGACGACGACCTGCTTGGGCTCGGTCTCCACCACCCGGGCGGACTCCAGGTAGTCCCCGTCGCGCTGCGGGCGGCCGCTCGCGTCCATCCGGAACATGGCCGGCAGCACCGCCTGGGCGATCCGGGTGGTGCCGGCGTCGGCGTCCGCCTGGAAGGTGTTCAGCGTCTGCGGCATCGCGTCCACGGCCCAGCGCAGCGTGCCCCCGTCGGCGACCTCGTGGCGGGCGGCGGGGGCGATGTCCTGTCCGGCCAGCGGCTTGCCGCCGTCGTCGTCGGAACCGCAGCCGGCCAGGAGGGGCATCGCGAGGACGCCCGCGGTCAGGAAGGCGGCCGAGCGCATGACCGCGCCGGACCCGACACCGTCGTAGGACATCTGTGCTACCTCCGTGGAGCCGCTGCCGCCGATGGCCCGGGTGGGAAATGTCACATTTGGCGGTATTTTGGTGCTCATCAGATCTACGGCCCACTGAAGAGGAAAGGGTTCGCCGGCCGGAGGCGACACGGCGGCGCGGGTCCGGAAGGCCACCCGCCCGGCGCAACACACGCCCCGGCACACACAGAACGCATTACCGAGCCGACACAGAGCGAACACAGAGCGCATGCGAGCGCGCACGAGGGACGTGCAATCCGCCAATCGCCGCACACCCCCTTCCCACCGCGAGGTGTGACGCGCAACACTCGCAGACGCATGAACGTCGCCACCCAGGGCCGCCGCACGGCCCGCGGAAGTGAGGTCACGTCATGTCCGTGCACGACGACCTGACATCGGTCCAGCGCGCCCTCGACGACCTGCTGCGGTCGGTGGGGCGGCTGGAGCAGCAGCTCTCCGGCGGGCTGGAGATACGCCGCGTACGCACCGACGCCGATCACCTGCGCGAGAGCGTCGCCCTGCTGCGCGAGGTCTCCCGGAGCCCCGCCGCCACGCAGACCCCCGCCCTCGTCACCATCTCCGACGCGCCCTACGACATCTCCCTGTGGACGGACTCGGACGACGAGGGTCTCGGCGCCCGCGACCGCCACGCCCCCTGACCCGACCGACCGGAGTCCTGCATTGGCCACTGGTACGGAACCCCCCGGCACAGAACCCCATACGCTCCGCGACGGCGTCCGCTCCCCGGCGCGCGCCGAGATCGCCGTCCCGCACCTGCGCACCGACCGCTGGTGGCTGGCGCCCGCCGCCACCGCGGCCGGTCTGTTCGCCTTCGTCGTGTACTCGACCTGGCGGGCCTTCGCGAACACGCACTACTACGCGGCCCCGTACGTCTCGCCGTTCTACTCGCCCTGCCTGGCGGAGAACTGCCGGACCATGCGCGCGGGCCCCAACTTCGACCTCTTCGGCAGTTGGTGGGTGATCTCCCCGGCGATCATCATCCTGGTCTTCCCACTGGGCTTCCGGCTGACCTGCTACTACTACCGAAAGGCCTACTACCGGGGCTTCTGGGCGTCCCCGCCGGCCTGCGCGGTCGCCGAGCCGCACAAGAAGTACACGGGCGAGACGCGCTTCCCGCTGATCCTGCAGAACGTCCACCGGTACTTCTTCTACGCGGCGATCCTGGTCGCCGGCGTGCTGACCTACGACACCGTGCTGGCCTTCCGCGACCAGCACTACCGCTGGGGCCACATGGGGCTCGGCACGCTCGTCTTCCTGGTCAACATCGTGCTGATCTGGGCGTACACGATCTCCTGCCACTCCTGCCGGCACATCGTGGGCGGGAAGCTCAGGCACTTCTCGAAGCATCCCGTGCGCTACCGCTTCTGGCAGTTCGTGAGCAGGCTCAACGCCCGCCACATGCAGTTGGCCTGGGCCTCGCTGTTCAGCGTGGCACTCGCCGACTTCTACGTGTTCCTGGTCGCCTCCGGCGCCTTCGACGATCCGCGCTTCTTCTGATGAGTTCTGAATGAGTGGGGCCTTGTGATGTCCGTGGTGGACCGGCAGGAGTGGGACGTCGTGGTGGTCGGCGCGGGCGGCGCCGGGCTGCGGGCCGCGATCGAGGCGCGTGAGCGCGGGGCGCGTACGGCGGTGATCTGCAAGTCGCTGTTCGGCAAGGCGCACACGGTGATGGCCGAGGGCGGCATCGCGGCGGCCATGGCCAACGCCAACGAGCACGACAACTGGCAGGTCCACTTCCGCGACACCATGCGCGGCGGCAAGTTCCTCAACCAGTGGCGGATGGCCGAGCTGCACGCGCAGGAGGCGCCGCAGCGGGTGTGGGAGCTGGAGACCTGGGGCGCGCTGTTCGACCGTACGAAGGACGGCCGGATCTCGCAGCGCAACTTCGGCGGGCACGAGTACCCGCGCCTGGCGCACGTCGGCGACCGCACCGGCCTGGAGCTGATCCGGACGCTGCAGCAGAAGGTGGTGTCGCTGCAGCAGGAGGACTTCAAGGAGACCGGGGACTACGAGTCCCGCCTGAAGGTCTTCCAGGAGTGCACGGTGACGCGGATCCTCAAGGACGGCGGGCGAAGCGAGACGGGAGTCCCCCCGGCCGAAGGCCGGGGGAGGGTCTCGGGAGTCTTCGCCTACGAGCGCGAGTCCGGCCGTTTCTTCGTACTGGAGGCGCCCGCGGTCGTGATCGCGACCGGCGGGATCGGCAAGTCCTTCAAGGTGACGTCGAACTCGTGGGAGTACACCGGCGACGGCCACGCCCTCGCGCTGCTCGCCGGGGCGCCGCTGCTGAACATGGAGTTCGTGCAGTTCCATCCGACGGGCATGGTCTGGCCGCCGTCGGTGAAGGGCATCCTCGTCACCGAGTCGGTGCGCGGCGACGGCGGGGTGCTGCGCAACTCCGAGGGCAAGCGGTTCATGTTCGACTACATCCCCGAGGTCTTCAAGGAGAAGTACGCCGAGTCGGAGGAGGAGGCGGACGGCTGGTACGAGGACCCGGACAACAACCGGCGCCCGCCGGAGCTGCTGCCCCGTGACGAGGTGGCCCGCGCGATCAACTCCGAGGTGAAGGAGGGCCGTGGCTCGCCGCACGGCGGGGTGTTCCTCGACGTGTCGACGCGGATGCCGGCGGAGGTCATCCGGCGGCGGCTGCCCTCGATGTACCACCAGTTCAAGGAACTGGCCGACGTGGACATCACGGCGGAGTCGATGGAGGTCGGGCCGACCTGCCACTACGTGATGGGCGGCATCGCGGTCGACTCGGACACGGCGGCCGCGCGCGGGGTGCCGGGGCTGTTCGCGGCCGGGGAGGTCGCGGGCGGCATGCACGGCTCCAACCGGCTCGGCGGCAACTCGCTGTCCGACCTGCTGGTCTTCGGGCGCCGGGCGGGCCTGCACGCGGCCGAGTACGCGCAGGGGGTGGCGTACGAGCGTCCGCCCGTGGACGACGCCCAGGTGGACGCGGCGGCGGCGGAGGCGCTGCGGCCGTTCTCGGCGGAGGAGGCGGAGGCCGGGGAGGAGGCGGTGACCGGAGCGCCGCCGGAGAACCCGTACACCCTGCACCAGGAGCTCCAGCAGACCATGAACGACCTGGTCGGCATCATCCGCCGCGAGGGCGAGATGGAGCAGGCCCTGAAGAAGCTCGGCGAGCTGCGGGTACGGGCCCGGCGGGCCGGGGTGGAGGGGCACCGGCAGTTCAACCCCGGCTGGCACCTCGCCCTGGACCTGCGGAACATGCTGCTGGTCAGCGAGTGCGTGGCGCGGGCCGCGCTGGAGCGCACGGAGTCGCGCGGCGGGCACACGCGCGAGGACTACCCGGCGATGGAGCGCGACTGGCGCCGGATCAACCTGCTGTGCCGGCTGACCGACCCGACGGGCGGCCTGGCGGCGACGGACCCGGTCCGCGGCCAGATCACCCTCACCCGGGAGACCACCGAACCCATCCGCCCCGACCTGCTCGCCCTCTTCGCGAAGGAGGAGCTGGTCAAGTACCTCGCCGAAGAGGAGCTGTACGAGTGAGCAGCTATGAGGCCCGCTTCAAGGTGTGGCGGGGTGACGCGCAGGGCGGCGGCCTGGAGGACTTCGAGGTCGAGGTCAACGACGGCGAGGTGGTGCTGGACATCATCCACCGCCTCCAGGCCACCCAGGCGCCGGACCTGGCCGTGCGCTGGAACTGCAAGGCGGGCAAGTGCGGTTCGTGCTCCGCGGAGATCAACGGGCGCCCGCGACTGATGTGCATGACGCGCATGTCGGCCTTCACCCGGGAGGAGACGATCACCGTCACTCCGCTGCGGACCTTCCCGGTGATCCGGGACCTGGTGACGGACGTCGGCTACAACTACACCAAGGCCCGCGAGGTCCCCGCCTTCGTCCCGCCGGCCGGTCTCGGTCCCGGCGAGTACCGCATGTTCCAGGAGGACGTGGACCGGCCGCAGGAGTTCCGCAAGTGCATCGAGTGCTTCCTGTGCCAGGACGTGTGTCATGTCGTACGCGACCACGAGGACAACAAGCAGGCGTACGCGGGCCCGCGCTTCCTGATGCGCGTCGCCGAACTCGACATGCACCCGCTCGACGCCGCCGCGGAGTCGGGTCTGGACCGCAAGCGCGCGGCCCAGGACGACCACGGCCTCGGCTACTGCAACATCACCAAGTGCTGCACGGAGGTCTGCCCCGAGGGCATCAGGATCACCGACAACGCGCTGATCCCGCTGAAGGAACGGGCGGTGGACCGCAAGTACGACCCGTTGGTGTGGCTGGGGTCGAAGATCCGGCGGCGGTCGTCCTAGCCGCGGTTCAGGGAGTCCGTGCGACCGGGGCGCTGGGACAGGATCTGCATGAACGCGCCCAGGAGGAACACGGCCAGGCCGACGACCCCGAGGTCGAAGTGGCTGGTCGGCCTGGTGCTGAGCGGGCCGAAGTACTGGAACGCGCCCATGCCGACGGCGGCGGTCAGCGTCCCGTACCCCCACAGCTGGGGCCGCAGAACCTTCTTCCGGCCGATCGGTGGCACCCATCCGGTGGTGATCCCCGCGATCCCGATCACGGCCCCCGCCGTGACGACCAGCACGACCCCCCACACCCATACCTCATGCATGCCGACCACCCTCCCACCAGAGCCGTGGTCATGACAGGCGAACCCAGCCTTCCCGGTACGCCGTCCAGTCGTCCTCCGTGGCGGCGAAGTCGACGTACAGCGCCACGCCGAAGCGCTCGCGGCCGGCGTCCGTGCGAGAGAGGCCGAGGCGGACGCCGCGGACGGCGGCGGGGACCGTTTCGGCGGAGGCGCGGTGGCCGAAGCGGTTGTCGTGGAAGAAGGGCAGGCCCATCAGCAGGTCGGTGGTGGGCGGGGTGGCCTCCAGGGCGAGGGAGGTCTGCTGGGCGACGTAGCCGCCGTACAGGCTCGGCAGGGGCTGCATGGTGTCGTACGACATCAGCGCGATCTGGTCGACGCGGCGGGCGACCTGGCCGAAGTACGCCTGCGACCACCACTTGGGGTGGTTGGTGAGCGTGCCCCACAGGGAGTGGAACGCGGGGAGCGGGTCGATCTGGTGGGCGGCGACGGACAGCGGAACGCCGTGGGCGCGGGTGACGGCGCGCAGGTCGTCGAGGAGGTCGAGGTAGTGGCGGTCGCCGGAGTGCAGCGGCTCCAGGTCGAAGTGGGCGCCGTCGAAGCCGGCCGCCAGGATCTCGCGGGTGGAGGCGACCACGGCGGCGCGCGTCGCGGCCCGCTCCAGCCGCATCCCGTCGGGGCTCTCGGTGGCCAGCACGTCGCCGAGCCACGCCTGCACCCGGACGCCGGGCAACGCCCGGTGCACAGCGGGTATCAGCCAACCGGCCTTGGAGTACGCCGACCCGGGCAGGGTGCCGTCGTGTTCGAGGGGGCCCGCGTGCACGTACAGGTCACGGATGCCGGTACCGCGGAGCCGGCGGGCGAGGGCCTGGACGTCGGCGTCCTTCTTCCGCCCGTCCACCCAGGCGTGGCCGAGCCAGATCGCGTCCTGGCCCCTGGTGTGTGTGCCGTCGGCGGGGTCGCCCGTGTAGTTCACCCGGAGGGCGGTCTCGGCGGCGAGGAGGGAGAGGACCGGCAGCAGGACGAGGGCGAGGGCGGTGCGGAGGGCCCGGCGGAGGCGGCGGCGCCGGCTTCGGCGGGGCGGGGTCTCGGGGTTGTGCCGGCCGGTGTCGGAGCGTGCCGTGTCCGTGGTGTTCTCCGTGCCGGTGGTGTCTTCCATGCCGGGGTCCCCTCCCGCGTCGCCGTGTCCCGCCCACCCCACCACTGACGCAGCCCCGGTCGCCTGCCCGGCCGAGTGGTCATACGCTCCGAAACATGACGTCATCCCTGTTCCGGACGGCCGGGCCGCGGCGTGCGACCCCGCGCCTGGCCGTGCGGGTGGTGCGCGCCGTGCTGGGCGGCACGGCGGGGCTCGTGTGGCTGGTGCTTCCCGCGATGACGATCAACAGCGGCTTCGCGGTTGCACTCCCCCGGGCCGGTCCGGTGACCGCCGCCGCACCGCGGCAGGACGAGACCTCGGTGGGCTACCTCGCCCTGCCGCTCGTCGTCGTGGTGGCGGCGGTCGTGCTCGCCGGGTACGGGTACGTACGGCGGACCCGGCGGGCGAGGACCCGTACGACTCCCGGCGGCGGCCCGACCGCGCCGTCCCCGTCGCCGTCCGACGAACTTGACGAGCGGTCACGGGAGTTGCTCGTCCAGGCGGACGACTGGGTGCGCACCAGCGACGAGGAGCTCGGCTTCGCCGAGGCCCGGTCCGGCGCGGCGGCCGTCGAACCCTTCGCGCAGGCGGTGCGGGAGGCGAGGGCGGAGCTGACGGCCGCCTTCCGGATGCGTCTGCGGTACGACCACGGCCTCCCGGAGGACCCGGCGGCCCGGCGGCAGGCGCTGGCCGGCATGGTCGGGCGCTGCGAGGAGGCCGGCCGGCTGCTGGACGCGGCGGCCGACGGGTTCGACGAACTGCGCGGCCTGGACCGGGACATCGGCGGGGCGCTGGAGGTGGCGGAGGCACGGTTCCGGGAGCTGACGGCCCGGACGACGGCGGCCGAAGCGGTGCTGGCCGGTCTCGCCCAGCGATACGCCCCCTCCGCCGCGGAACACATCACGGGATACGCGGAACAGGCCAAGGACCGCCTGATGTTCGCCACCGCCCGTCTCAACCAGGCCCGCCAGGAGGCGGACCTGGGCGAGAGCGGACAAGCGGCAGGACAACTGCGCGCCGCCGAGGGCGCCGTGGCCCAGGCAGCCGTGTTCCTCGACGGCGTCGAACGGCTCGCCGCCGAGCTGGACGAGGCCGCGGCGATGGTTCCGGCCGCGCTCAGCGGGGCGGAGGCGGAGAGAGCCGGCACCGCGGACCGGCTCACGGACGTACCGGCTGGTGAGACACGGGCCCGGACCCTGCACGCCGACGCCGTACTGGCCTCCGTACGGCAGGAGCTGACCTCCGGGCGGCCGTACGACCCGCTGGACGTCCTGCGCCGGATCGTCCGGGCGACGGCGCCGCCGGCCACGGGACGTACCGGCGTGCTGTCCGCCGCCGCCCTGCTCACCGCCCGCGGCGCCACCGCCGCCGCGGCCGACTTCGTCACGACGCACCGGGGTGCGGTGGGTGCCACGGCCCGCACCCTGCTGGCGGAGGCCGAACGCCTCCTCGCCGCCCGGACCCCCGCCGACGTCCCGCACACCGACACCCTCGCCCGCGAGGCCCGGGACCACGCCGAACAGGACGTCCGCACCCACGGAAACCCGTACGCCGAAGCGGACACCCGCACCCCCGGAACCGTCGGAGCCGTCCTCGGCGGAATCCTGCTCCCCGGCCCCTCCCCCATCGCCACCCCGCCGAGCTTCGGCGGCCCCGTCACTCGCGCCCGCCGCACCACCCGACTCGCCTGACGCCTCGTGAACCCATTTACATGATGATGGGTTCACGACACGGGTCGGTTCGGTCCGGCAGTGCGGGCGAACGGGGCAACGAGACGTGATCAATCCGGGGAGATTACGCAGTTCACCGGCAACCAGCCGCAGCTGGAGAAGGACTGCGCCGACCTGAAGGCGGACGCGGGCCATGTCCGGGACACCGGCCAGGGCCACCCTCACCTTCCCGGCCGGAGCCTTCACCACATTCGTGGACGCGCTGAAGAATCGCTCCGCCCCGGGACAGAACAGCTGTGTCAGAACATACTCAGCAGCGCCTCCGCCGGATCCGCGAGGACGTTCTCGCCGTCCGGGAGCGGGAGTTCGAACCAGACCGTCTTGCCGTGCGGGGTGCGGCGTGAGCCCCAGGCCGCGCTGAGGAGGCCGACGAGTTGGAGGCCGCGGCCGCCCTCGTCGGTGTCGCGGGCGCGGCGGCGACGGGGCTGGACGAGGCCGGAGTCCCAGACCTCGCAGACCAGGGTGCGGTCGAGGAGGAGACGGAGCCTGATCTCGCCCTCGCCGTAGCGCAGGGCGTTGGTGACCAGTTCGCTGACGAGGAGTTCGGTGGTGTCGACCAGCGGCTCGAGGTCCCAGGCGGTCAGCTGGGCGCGGGCGTACTCGCGGGCGCGGCCGACGCTGCGGGGTTCGCGCGGCAAGGTCCAGTCGCCGACGGACTCGGTGGGCAGGCCCTGGACACGGGCCATCAGCAGCGCGATGTCGTCCTCGCGGTGGTGGGAGTCGAGGGTGTTGAGGACGTGGTCGCACACGTCCTCCAGGGGGCGGGCCGGGTCCGTGAGGGCGCCGACGAAGGCCTGCAGGCCCTCGTCCAGGGGGTGGTCGCGGGATTCGACCAGGCCGTCCGTGTAGAGGGCGAGGAGGGCGCCCTCGGGAAGTTCCACCTCCACCTCCTCGAAGGGTTCGCCGCCCACTCCGAGTGGCATCCCGGGCGGTACGTCCAGCATCAGGGCGGACTCGCCGGGTTCGACCAGCACGGGGGGCAGATGGCCCGCGTTGGCGAAGGTGCACCGGCGTGTGACCGAGTCGTAGACCGCGTAGATGCACGTCGCCAGGTACACCTCGGAGAGGTCGGCCTCTCGGGGACGGCGGGCCGCGCGGGTGGCCTGCTGGACGCCGCCGGGGGCGCCCAGGCCGCGGGCGATCTCGTCCAGTTGGGAGAGGACTTCGGCCGGTTCGAGGTCCAGCAGGGCCAGGGTGCGCACCGCCGTGCGCAGTTCACCCATGGCGACGGCGGCGCGCAGGCCGCGGCCCATGACGTCGCCGACGACCAACGCGGTGCGGTGGCCGGGGAGTTCGATGACGTCGAACCAGTCGCCGCCGACCTCGCTGGGCCGGCCGGTGGCCGCGCTGCCGGGCAGGTAGCGGCAGGCGATGTCGAGGCCGGAGGCCTCGGGGTCGCCGGGCGGGAGCAGGGAGCGCTGCAGTATCAGCGCGCGTTCGTGCTCGCGCCGGTACAGGCGGGCGTTGTCGATGTTCACGGCGGCGCGCGCGGCGAGTTCCACGGCGAGGGCGCGGTCGCGTTCGCCGAACGGCTCGCTGCCCTTGGCCCGGGCGAACTGCGCGAGTCCTACGACGGTGTCCTGGGCGACCATCGGAACGGCCAGCGTGGACTGCACCAGGCCGCCGTCCTCGCCGGGCACGGTCACCGGGCGGGCGGTGCGCAGGGCGTCCGCGCAGGGCGAGTTGAAGGGGTAGTGGTGGACGGCGCCGAGCTCGACGGACGCCCCCGTACCGCTGAGCGGCGCGTCGGAGACGGCGCTGGCGAAGGCGACGCGGCGCAGTTCGGCGCTACCGTCGGCGAGTCCGGGCGGGGTCTCGTCGCCGGCCAGCAGGCCCTGGTAGAGGTCGACGGTGGCCAGGTCGCAGAAGCCGGGGACCACGACGTCGAGGAGCTGGCGCGCGGTGGTCTCCAGGTCGAGGGAGTTGCCGATGCGGGCGCCGGCGTCGTTGAGGAGGGCGAGATTGCGCCGTGCGGCGGCGGCCTCGCGGGCGGCGGCGCGGCGGGCGGTGATGTCGATTCCGAGCCAGGCGATGCCGATGGGACTGCCGCTTCCGCCGTGGACGCGGTAGAGGTTGACGGACCAGTGGCGGCGCTCGTCCGAGCCGGGCACGAAGCCGGTGACGTGCAGGTCGGTGACGGCATCGCCGCTGCCCAGCACCCGGCGCAGGGTGGCGGCGACCCGCTCGGCCTCGCCGCGCGGCAGGTAGTCGTGCACGCCCTTGCCGCGGTGGTCGTCCGGCGTGCCGCCGAAGATGGACGCGAACCGCTCGTTGGCGCGACGGACCTTCAGGTCGGTGTCGATGAACAGGAAACCGAAGGGGGATTGACCGAAAATCGCCTGCGAGGCGGCGAGATCGGTCTCGATACGCCGTAGGGTGCGGACGTCGACGACGGTGCACACGGCGGCCTTGTCGCCCTCGGCCGTCCGGGTGGGCATCACGTAGACCTCGGCGAGCCCCTCCTCGCCGCGCTGTCCGGCCTCGTCGTCGGGGACCCGGAAGGGGACCACGCCGGTCCACTCCCGCCCGTCGAGGATCTCGGCCATCTTGCGCTGGCCCTGTTCGCGCAGGTCGGGGTCGACGAAGGCCTCGATGGGGTCCATTCCGACAGCGCGTTCGGCGGGGATGCCGAAGAGCTGCTCGGCGCGCAGGCTCCACTGGTCGACGAGGCCGTCGGGGCCGATGGAGAAGGAGGCGACCTTGATGTAGTCGTACATCGAGCCGGGCGGACTGCTCTGCCACATCGCGTCCGCGGGCGGAGCCTCTTCGGCACTGCCGCCGCCCGCGGACTTCGTCCTCGCGCCGTCCGACGGGTCCTCGGACTCCGTGGCCTTCGCTGGTATCTCGCTCACGCGAACCGTCCCCTCCAGCTCACCGCGTCCGGCACCGGTCACCGGGTGCGGCTGCCCGCAGTATCCAGCACTACGGCGCCGCGCAACACGGTGTTCACGATCACAGGACCATCCCGATGCTTTTCGGTCCGGCCTGCGACAACACCAACAGTCTTCTAACCAGGCAGGACCCCGCCGAATCCCGCTCGCGCACAACCGTCACCGGCCCGCTGTGGTCGCTCGACAGCGCCGTCGGGCGTGTACAACCCCGGCGCCACCCCTGCTCACCCCGGTACCGCGAGTTCGAACCAGACCGTTTTGCCGCCTTCGTCCGGCCGGGTTCCCCAGCGGCGGGAGGCGGAGGCGACCAGTTGCAGGCCGCGCCCGCTCTCGTCGTCGGGGCGGGCCGGGCGCTCGTGGGGCGGATCGGGCAACGGGTCGGAGACCTCGACGAGCAGCACCCTCGGCAGGCCCACGGGGCGCAGCAGCCGGACGCCGATGGGACCGGTGGCATGCCGCAGGGAGTTGGTGACCAGTTCGCTCACCAGCAGGGCCGCGGTGTCGCCGAGCGATTCGAGGTCCCAGCTGCGCAACTGGCCGCGGACGGCGGCACGGGCCGTGCGCACCGCGCCGGGATCCGCGGAAAAGGTCCACTCGGCGCCGTGCCCATCGGTGTCGATCACGCCGATCACTTCCCAGGCCAGCGAGCCCACCCATGTCCGGTTTCATGGGGTTAATGGGCACATACCCGGTATCCGGGTACCAGTACCGCCCACGTCGGCGCACTCTGGTGCGCCCTACGCCTCCTGTGCCACGCGGACTTTGACGGTCCGATCGGGGTGCACCTCACGCCCGCGGACCGGCACCGAGGCGGGCGAGGATCTGCCGTACGGCGGGTACGTCCTGCTCCAGCCAGGGAACGGTCCAGATCTCGGCCGGCGCGAGCCAGCGCAGCTCGTCGTGGTCCTGCAGCGGCTCGGGCCCGGCGGACCCGGGCCGCAGCCGCGCGGTCCACACCCGCAGCTCGTACGGCGCCCTCAGCGGCCAGCTGCCCGGAACCCGCTCGACGACCTCGGCCTCGACGCCCAGCTCCTCGCGCAGCTCACGCACGAGGGCACCCTCGGGACGTTCGCCGGGCTCCACCTTGCCGCCGGGCAGCTCCCAGCGTCCGGCCAGCTCGGGGGGCGCGCTGCGGCGGGCGGCGAGCAGGCGGTCGCCGTCGAGCAGGGCGGCGCCCACCACCACGATCCGTTCGGTCATGCGCCGGAGCCTACGGGAGCGGGGGCGAGGGCGGCGAAGGGGTCGCCGTCGCCCGAAGGAGGTCAGTCGTCGCCCGCGCCGCCGCCGTGCCGGCCGACGCGTTCGACCCAGTACAGATGGGTGTCCGGGCCGTCGAGGCTGTCCGCGATCTTCTGGGCCTCGGCGCGGGTGGCGTACCTGCCCACGCTGTACCGATTGCCGTTGTCGTCCTGGCGGACGACGTGCCAGGGAAGGGTGATCGTGCCGTCGTTCATCGCGTCCCACTTCTCCTTCCCGCCCCTGCGCGCCCGGCCTCCGGCCCCCACCGCACCCCGCCCGTCGAGGAAACCGCGATCCGCATATGCCTGAGCCTACGCCTAACCTTCACGCAGCGAATACGACTTTTCACAAAGAGGTAGGCAACCGG
Source organism: Streptomyces sp. JNUCC 63 (assembly GCF_054366325.1). Lineage (NCBI taxonomy): Bacteria > Bacillati > Actinomycetota > Actinomycetes > Kitasatosporales > Streptomycetaceae > Streptomyces > Streptomyces sp. JNUCC 63. The sequence continues at coordinate 2,815,194 of NZ_CM135963.1, forward strand.
CCAGTAAGGGAACCGCGCCTCTGGGGCGCACGGAGGCGAACGCGCCCTGCGAGTGCCCCGGCACGTCCGCTCGGAGGCATACCACGACCGCAGGGGCGACCTGCGAAAACGGCCGGAATACAGCGCCCGCGCGGGGCGGCGTGGAAGACGGGCCCGTGGAGCGGATGTCCCGGGGGCGCGCACCACGGCGCGGATCAGCGCACCGGTGGTGACATCAGCCCCGGCACGCACCTACTTCACCGGCAGGTGGTACGCCACCCGGTAGCGGTCGGCGGGGATCACGACGTCCGCCGTCTCCACGGGGCGACCGGAGGCGTAGAAAGTGCGCTGGACGACCACCACCACATGGCCGGGGACGCCGCCGAGGACGAGCAGTTCCTCGGCGAGGCCGGGGCGGGCGCCGACCTCCTCGGTGACGTTGTCGACGATGACGTCGATGGCGCGCATGCGCTCGACGACGCCCATGCCGCCGAGCGGACCCTCCTCGGGGAGCATCACGGGGGTGCGGCCGGTGAGGGCGAGCGGCTCCCAGGAGGTGGAGAGCATCATCGCCTCGCCGGTGTCCCGGAACACGTACCTGGTGCGCATCACGCGGTCGCCGGGTTTGATGCCGAGCCGCTCGGCGACCGCGCCGCTCGCCTCGGTCTGCGCACTGCTGGACTCCCAGGTGCCGCGCGCCTCGACGGCCGCCTGCTCCTGCCGGAACGGGGTCGCGCCGCCGGCCGGGCGGAATCCGGAGCGGGCGACGCGGCGCGGCACGGGCCGCTCGCGCACGTACGTCCCCGAGCCGGAGCGGCCCTCGACCAGGCCCTCGGCCATCAGCACCTTGCGGGCCTCGAGGGCGACCGTGTCCGAGACGCCGTACTCCTCGCGGATCCTGGCCTGGGAGGGCAGACGGGTGTGCGGTGGCAGCAGACCGTCGACGATCTTCTTGCGGAGATCACCCGCGACACGCAGATACGCCGGCTGCTCACCGAAAGTCACTGGCCGCTCCCATCAGGTTGTACAGACAGCAACAGCCTGGCAACCGTGGGTTGTACTTGCAAGCAAAGGCCAGAGAATCACTCGATGTGATGACTTCTGGAAGCCGAGCGTCGCACCCAGGCACTTTCTTCCCGCTCTGGCCGCCGTCACGCCTCTGCGCCGGTCAGCGGACGGACGGCCCGCCCCAGAGCCTTGCGCGGGGTGACGGACGTGTCGTACGGCGCTCATGACGCAGCGTCGGCGAACAGCGCCCGTAACCTGCGGACATGACACCTCTGCCGGATCGTTACTGCCCCACGGACGGCGTCCGCGTCCCCGGCGACTCCCTCGCCTGGTGCTGTCCGTCCTGCCACGGCCCCCTGGACCTCGACTTCGCCCCCATCCCGGCGCCCCTGAAGTCCCTCACCGGACGGGTCAACTCCCTGTGGCGTTACGCCGAGACGCTGCCCCTGCCGGCTCCCACCGTGTCCCTCGGCGAGGGCCGCACGCCGCTCGTGGCGCTGACCGACGAGGTCTCGGCGAAGCTGGACTTCCTGATGCCGACGCTGTCCTTCAAGGACCGGGGCGCGGTGATGCTGGCCGAGGTCGGGCTGCGCGCCGGTCCGCGCCGGGTGGTCGCGGACAGCAGCGGCAACGCGGGCACGGCGATCGCCGCGTACTGCGCCCGCGCGCGGCTGCCCTGCACGGTGTACGTCCCGCTGGGCACATCGGCGAAGAAGCTGGAGCAGATCGAGGCGCACGGCGCCCGGCTGGAGGTGGTCGACGGCGACCGCGAGGCGGCGGGCCGGGCAGCGCGGCGGGCGGCGGACGAGCCGGACACGTTCTACGCCTCGCACGTCTACAACCCGTACTTCCTGCACGGCACCAAGACCTACGTCCACGAACTGTGGGAGGACCTCGGCGGGCGCCTGCCGGAGGTCCTGGTCCTGCCGGTGGGCAACGGCACCCTGCTCCTGGGCGCCGCGCTGGCGATCGCCGAGCTGTACAAGGCCGGTCTGCTGAACCGGCGCCCGGCGCTGTGGGCGGTGCAGGCCGCGGCGGTCGCCCCGCTCGCCCATGCCTGGGAGCAGGGCGCGGAGGATCTGACGGGTACGACCACCGTGGCCCCGACCCACGCCGAGGGCATCGCCGTCCCCCGCCCGCCCCGCGCCCGCCAGATCCTGCGCGCGGTACGCGACTCGGGCGGCACCTTCCTCACCGTGACGGAGGACCAGATCCGCCACGCCCAGACGGACCTGGCCTCCCGCGGCCTCTACGTCGAGTCGACGGGCGTGGTCTGCTGGGCGGCGATCCGGGAGACAGCCCTCGGCGGCAAGTCGGCGGTGGTGCCGCTGTGCGGCGCGGGCCTGAAGTCGGGGCTGGCCCGGCAGTAGCCGAGCCGCCGCCGGGTGCCGTAGGCGCGGACCTGCGCGACCCGGTCGCCGGACCGGTCGGTGTCGACGGTGGCCGGGTCCTCGCCCTCCGGGCCGAGGACGACGGCCTTGTCGGAGCCGTGTCCCCGGCCGGTGGCGCCGAGCGAGCCGTACAGCTCCGCCACGCCGGCCACGTCGCCCGGCAGCCCGTCCCGCTCCAGCAGCCGGACGAAGCGCCGGGCCGCCCGCGTCGGCCCCACCGCGTGCGAGGAGGAGGGGCCGATGCCGACCGGGTGGAGGTCGAGGACGCTGAGGGCCATCAGGGCACCTCGGCGCCCCGGAACTCGCTCATCGCGTCGATGAGCCAGCGGGCCAGGTAGTCGGCGAACGAGGACCGCGGGAAGAGCCGGTACGTCGTCCCGTCGGTCTGCCAGAGCACCACCGGGACCGGTCCGACCTGCGTGGACACCGCCCGGCCCGGCCCGAAGGAGCGGGGGTGCAGGTCCAGGGCGCAGCCCTTCTGAAGGACCTGGCGGGCCGAGGGGCCGCTCAGCTCCAGCGTGGTCCGGTTCGCCGACACGTCGACGACCGAGCCCGGATCCCCGGCGAGCGCGTCCAGCAGCTCGGCGACGAGCGCCGGCCCGTCGCTCCGGGACAGGACGAGCCACTCGTCGGGCCCGAGCCACACCGCGGTGTGCGGGCCGGCCTGGGCGGCCTGGCCGCAGTGGTCCGGCAGCGGCGCGCCGAGCGCCGAGCCGATGCGGCCGGCCGCCTCGGAGGCGGGGTCGACACGCAGGCTCACCATGGTGACGAAGGGCCACTCGGTCAGCGACACACCGCGCTCGCCGGTGACGGTGGCGGAGCGCATCCGCTCCTGAAGGTGCGCGAGGGGGCTGCGGCGCAGCGCCGCCGGTCCCGCGTCGATCAGCTCAGCCATCTCGCTTGGTCCCTTCGGGGTCGTAGAGGACGGGGTCGGCCACCAGGACGGGCACCAGGTCGTCGCCGACCGGGGCGAGCAGGGTCTCGCCGATCCGGTTGCGTCCGTCGGCGACGAGCGCGAGGGCGAACGGCCTGCCGAGCGCCTGGCTGTGGTAGCTGGAGGTGACGTGGCCGAGCATCGGCACCGGCCCGGCCTGCGGGGTGACGGGGACGTCCGGCGCGACGATCTGGGAGCCCTCCGGCAGCCGGGTGCTGCGGTCGACGGGCAGCAGTCCGACCAGGTGCTTGCGGTCGGTGCGGGCGGTGTCGGCGCGGGCGTAGGAGCGCTTGCCGATGAAGTCCTTCTGCTTGGAGACCGCCCAGGCCATGCCCGCGTCGTGCGGGGTGACGGTCCCGTCGGTGTCCTGGCCGACGATGACGTAGCCCTTCTCGGCGCGCAGGACGTGCATGGTCTCGGTGCCGTAGGGGGTGATGCCGTACGGCCGGCCCGCCGCGTGCACCTGCTCCCAGACGGCGAGGCCGTACCAGGCGGAGACGTTGATCTCGTAGGCGAGTTCGCCGGAGAAGGAGATCCGGCAGATGCGGGCGGGGACGCCGGAGGCCAGGGTGGTCTCACGGAACGCCATGAAGGGGAACGCCTCGTTGGACAGGTCCAGGTCGGGGGCGAGCCCGGCGACGACCTCGCGTGACTTGGGGCCGACGACGGCGATCGTGGTCCACTGCTCGGTCACCGAGGTGCAGTGCACGTCGAGTTCGGGCCACTCGGTCTGCAGCCACTCCTCGAGCCAGTCCAGTACGCCGGCGGCGCCGCCGGTGGTGGTGGTCATGAAGTAGCGGTTCTCGTCGAGGCGCAGGGTCACGCCGTCGTCGAAGATCATGCCGTCGGGCTTGCACATCACGCCGTAGCGGGCGGAGCCGGGCTTGAGCTTCTTGAAGGCGTTGGTGTAGATCCGGTTGAGGAACTCGCCCGCGTCCGCGCCCCAGATCTCGATCTTGCCGAGGGTGGAGGCGTCCATGAAGGCGACGCCCTCGCGGGCCGCACGGCACTCGCGCGCCACAGCGGCGTCCATGTCCTCCCCCTCCTGGGGGTAGTACCACGGCCGCTTCCACTGCCCGACGTCCTCGAACTCCGCGCCGTGGGCGACGTGCCAGCTGTGGATCGAGGTGGTGCGCTCCGGGTCGAACAGGTCGCCGCGCTCACGTCCGGCGAGGGCGGCGAAGGCCACCGGGGTGTACGGCGCCCGGTAGGCGGTGGTGCCGATCTCGCCCGGGGAGGCGCCGTCGCCGAGGGCGGCGGCGATCACGCCGATCGCGTTGACGCCGGAGGTCTTGCCCTGGTCGTTGGCGGTGCCGAGCGAGGTGTAGCGCTTGACGTGCTCGACGCTGCGCATGCCGGCGCCGGTGGACCGCCATACGTCGGCGACGGTGACGTCGCGCTGGTGGTCGACGAAGTGGGTGTCCCAGCTGCCGGGACCCTCGTCGGAGCCGTTGGCGGGTGCGGGCACCAGCCACAGCGCGCGCACCGGGGCGCGGCCACCGGCGTCGCCGGCCGGCGCGGGCGGCACGGACACCGGGAACCCGGCGTCCGTGGCGGCCCGCGCACCGGCCCGGGCCCCTTCGGCGAGCGCGCCGTCGAGGTCGTACGTGCCCCGGGCCGCGCCGACGACGTGCTGGTCGCGCACCGTGCCGTCGGGGACGAAGGCGGCCAGGTCCTCGTCCCAGCGCAGCTTGCCCTGGCGCTGGCTGTGCAGGTGCACCACCGGGCTCCAGCCGCCCGAGACGGCGAGCAGGTCGCAGTCGAACGAGACGGGTTCGCCGGTGAGTTCGCCGCTGTCGTCGAGGGCCTGGACGGTGACGCCGGTGAGCCGGCGCTCGCCCGCGGTGTCGGTCACCGCGCTGCCGGTCAGCACCTTGACGCCGGTGGCCGCGGCGACCTCGGCCGCCCGCCGGGACAGCTCGGGGCGGGCGTCGACGACGGCGGCGATCCCGACGCCGGCCGCGTGCAGGTCGGCGACCGTGTCGTAGGCGCTGTCGTTGGTGGTGCTCACGACGGTGCGGGAGCCGGGCGCCACCGCGTGGCGGTTGACGTAGGAGCGGACGGCGGAGGCGAGCATCACGCCGGGGCGGTCGTTGCCCGCGAACACCAGCGGCCGCTCGTGGGCGCCGGTGGCCAGGACCACCTGGCGGGCCCGGATGTGCCACAGCCGCTGGCGCGAGACGCCCTCGGACGGGTCGGGGGCGTCGGCGCCGAGGTGGTCGGTGCGCCGCTGCAGGGCCAGGACGTAGTTGTCGTCGTAGGAGCCGAAGGCGGTGGTGCGGGGCAGGACGACGGCCTCGGGGGCCGCCCTGAGAGCCGCGCGGACTTCGGCGACCCACTCCAGGGCGGTCTGCTCGCCGACCGTCTCGGTGCGCCCGGACAGCAGCGTTCCGCCGGGCTCGGGCCGGTCGTCGACGAGGATGACCCGGGCGCCGGAGCCGGCCGCCGCGGCGGCGGCCGCGAGTCCGGCCGGGCCCGCTCCGACGATCAGGACGTCGGTGTGCACGTACTTCTTGTCGTAGACGGCCGGGTCCGGGTTCGGGTCGAGTTCGCCCATCCCGGACAGGGTCGTGGCGGACAGGCCGTCGTACAGCTCGACGGTCGTGGCGGGCAGCATGCTCTCGGAGCACGGACCGTCGAGCTGGAGCAGGGCGTTGGGCTCCTCGACGCCGGCGGAGACGATGCCGCGCGGGCGGCCCCGGTAGAGGGACGGTCCGACCTCGACGACACCGTTGGCCAGCAGGGCGGAGGCGACGGTGTCACCGGGGTGGCCGGTCAGCTCGCGGCCGTCGACGGTGAACCGCAGCACGGTGTCGCGGTCGACGCGGCCACCGTGCGGCAGGCGGAATTCCTGGTCGGTCATCGGTTCCCTCCGGCCGGATCGGCGGACTGGCGAAGGTCGCTGCGCGGGGAGAGTCCGGGGAGGCCGGGTATCTCGGGGCGGGGCTCGTCGAGCCGGTGGACGGCGAGCACTTCGTAGGTGACGGTGTCGCGTACGACGTTGAACCAGCGCCGGCAGCCCGTGGAGTGCACCCACCGCTCGGCGAAGGGGCCCTTGGGGTTGTCCCGGTAGAAGACGTACTCGGCCCACTGCTCGTCGGTGAGGTCCCCGGGGGCCTCGGGGAAGGGGATGTGGGCCTGGCCCCCGTAGTGGTACTCGGTCTCGTCCCGCGGACCGCACCAGGGGCAGTTCAGCAGCAGCACGGTGTCCTCCTCTCAGTGGGCCACGGCCGCGGCGCCGTGCTCGTCGATCAGGGCGCCCGTGGTGAAGCGGTCCAGGGCGAAGGGCTTGTTCAGGGGGTGCGGCTCGCCGGTGGCGATGGTGTGGGCGAAGGTCCAGCCGGCCGCCGGAGTGGCCTTGAAACCGCCGGTGCCCCAGCCGCAGTTGACGTAAAGGTTCTCCACCGGCGTGGTGCCGATGATCGGGGAGGCGTCCGGGGTGACGTCGACGATGCCGCCCCAGGTCCGCAGCACGTGGGCGCGGGCGAAGACGGGGAACAGCTCGACGGCGGCGGCCATCTGGTGCTCGATCACGTGGAACGAGCCGCGCTGGCCGTAGCCGTTGTACGCGTCGACGCCTGCGCCCATCACCAGCTCGCCCTTGTGCGCCTGCGAGACGTACACGTGCACGTGGTTGGACATGACCACGGTGGGGTGCACCGGCTGATGCAGTTCGGAGACCAGCGCCTGCAGCGGGTGCGACTGCACCGGCAGCCGGAACCCGGCCAGTTCGGCGAGGACGCTGCTGTGTCCGGCGGCCGCGAGACCGACCCGGCCGGCGAGGATGCGGCCCCGGCTGGTCTCGACGCCGACGACCCGGTCGCCGTCCTTGACGAAGCCGGTGACCTCGCAGCCCTGGATGAGGTCGACGCCCATCTCGTCGGCCCGGCGGGCGAGGGCCCAGGCGACGTGGTCGTGCTTGGCGATGCCGGCACGGGGCTGGTAGGTGCCGCCGAGGACCGGGTAGCGGGTGGTGGGCGAGACGTTGAGGATCGGGCAGATCTTGGCGACCTCCTCGGTGTCGAGCCATTCGGCGTCGACTCCGTTGAGGCGGTTGGCGTTGACGCGGCGCACGCCCTCGCGGACGTCCTGCAGGGTGTGCGCGAGGTTGAGGACGCCGCGCTGGCTGAACAGGAAGTCGTAGTCCAGCTCCTCGGGCAGCCCCTCCCACAGCTTCAGGGCGTGCTCGTAGATGGCGGCGCTCTCGTCCCACAGGTAGTTGGAGCGGATGATGGTGGTGTTGCGGGCCATGTTGCCGCCGGCCAGCCAGCCCTTCTCCAGGACGGCGACGTCGGTGATGCCGTGGACCTTGGCGAGGTAGTAGGCGGTGGCCAGGCCGTGGCCTCCGGCGCCGACGATGACGACGTCGTAGGAGGAGCGGGGTTCGGGGGTGCGCCAGAGCCAGTCGGGGTGCTCCGGGAGGGACGTGGCGGTCATCCGGCGGTTCCGTTCTGATCGGCGTGTGCGGTCGGGTCGGCGGTCTCGGCGGTCCGGTCGGCGGTCTCGGCGGTCCGGTCGGCGTAGAGCGGGAACTTCTCGGCGAGCGCGGTGACCCGGCCGCGCAGCAGGCCGGCGCTCTCGTCGGTGAGGTCCTCCTCCTTCAGGGCGCACGCGATGATGTCGGCGACCTCGCGGAACTCGTCGGCCCCGAAGCCCCGGGTGGCCAGGGCGGGGGTGCCGATCCGCAGGCCGGAGGAGACCATCGGCGGGCGGGGGTCGAACGGCACGGCGTTGCGGTTGACGGTGATGCCGATGCGGTGCAGCCGGTCCTCGCCCTGCTGACCGTTCAGCGCGGAGTCGCGCAGGTCGACCAGGACCAGGTGGACCTCGGTGCCGCCGGTGAGGACCGAGATCCCGGCCTCGGCGACGTCGTCGGCGAGCAGCCGTCCGGCGAGGATCCGGGCGCCGTCCAGGGTGCGCTGCTGGCGCTCCCTGAACTCCTCGCTCGCCGCGACCTTGAAGGCGACCGCCTTGGCGGCGATGACGTGCTCGAGCGGGCCGCCCTGCTGGCCGGGGAAGACCGCGGAGTTGATCTTCTTGGCGAGTCCGGCCCGGCTGAGGATCACACCGCCGCGGGGACCGCCGAGGGTCTTGTGGGTGGTGGTGGTCACGACGTCCGCGTACGGCACGGGGCTGGGGTGGAGGCCGGCCGCGACCAGTCCGGCGAAGTGTGCCATGTCGACCATGAGGTACGCGCCGACCTCGTCGGCGATGCGGCGGAAGGCGGCGAAGTCCAGCCGGCGGGGGTAGGCGGACCAGCCGGCGACGATCAGCTTCGGCCGGTGGGTGCGGGCCAGCTCCGCCACCTCGTCCATGTCGACGCGCAGGTCGGACTGGCGGACGTGGTAGGGCACCACCTTGTAGAGCTTGCCGGAGAAGTTGATGCGCATGCCGTGGGTGAGGTGACCGCCGTGCGCCAGGTCCAGGCCGAGGATCGTGTCGCCGGGGTCGAGGAGGGCGGACATCGCGGCGGCGTTGGCCTGGGCGCCGGAGTGCGGCTGGACGTTGGCAGCCTCCGCGCCGAACAGGTTCTTGACCCGGTCGATGGCCAACTGCTCGACGACGTCGACGTGTTCGCAGCCGCCGTAGTAGCGGCGGCCGGGGTAGCCCTCGGCGTACTTGTTCGTCAGCACCGAGCCCTGGGCCTGCATCACGGCCGTCGGCGCGAAGTTCTCCGACGCGATCATCTCGAGCGTGGACTGCTGGCGCCGGAGTTCCTCGGAGACGGCGGCGGCGATTTCGGGGTCCAGCGCGGCCAGGGGGAGGGAGAGGAGGCCGCTGTCCTCCGTCATCGGCGGATTCGCTGCCATGGTGGGCACCACCTTAATATGCGACTGCACCAGCACTGATATATCAGTACGTGCGGTAACGTAGGTCACACCACCGGAACGGGTCAAGGGGGCGGCGAAATGAATCAGGAACGGGCTTCGACGGTGGCCGGCGAGGAGACACTCACCCTCGCCGAGCGCGCGTACCGCGACATCCGCGACCGCCTGATCATGCTGGAGATCCCGCCCGGCGCCCCGGTGAACGAGGATCTGCTCGCCCAGAGCGTCGGCTTCGGGCGCACGCCCGTGCGCGAGGCCCTCAAGCGCCTGCAGCACGAGCGGCTGATCGTGGCCTACCCGCGGCGCGGGACCTTCGCCACCGAGGTCAACATCACCGACCTCGCCCACATCTCCGAGGTCCGGCGCCAGCTGGAGCCCATGGCGGCGGCCCGCGCGGCCGAGCGCGCCACCGCCGCCGACCGCGAGGCGCTGGGCGCGCTGCTGCGGCAATTGGAGGGCGAGGACACCGCGGGGCAGGACGCGGACGCCCTGATGCGTCTCGACCTGCGGGTGCACCGGGCCATCTACGCCGCGATCCACAACCCGTACTTCGAGGACACCCTCATCCGCTACGACAACCTGGCCACCCGCATCTGGTGCCTGTTCGTGGACCGGCTGCCGGGCATGGCGGGACACGTCGTCGAGCACGGGCCGCTGCTGCGAGCCATCGTCGACGGCGACCCCGACAAGGCGTCCGAGCTGGCGCGCAGCCATGTCGTGGGCTTCGAGCGGGCGATCCGCGACGCGATCTGAGCGGACCGGTCAGCCTCCTCCACCCTCCGGCCCCCTCCGCCCTCCGGCCCCCTCCGCCCTCCGCGGCCCAGCGAGCCGCCGACCTCGAGTCGGCGGCTCGTTGCTTTGTGCGCAACAGAGATGCGGATTCAGAAAAATCATGGGCAAGCATCTTGCTGGACCACAGAGCTCGACTTACTGTCGGCAACAGAGTTGCTGCACACGCAACCTCACGCTTGGGAACACGCGCCGCTCCACGAGAACCAGGCCACCCACCGGCCACCCTTCGCCCCACGTCACACCGAGGAAAAGGAGTAACCATGTCCGCTGCCGAGCTCGAGCGCCTGAAGCTGATCCGCAACGGCGAGAAGGAGCGGCTGACGTTCTCCGACGCCGAGATGGAGCGCCGGCTGTCGCTGCTCCGCAAGGCGATGGCCGAGGCCGGAGTCGACGTCACCCTGTTCACCTCGTACCACAACATCAAGTACTACTCCGACTTCCTCTACACCTCCTTCGGCCGCCCCTACGCGCTGATCGTCACCGCGGACGACCAGATCACCGTCTCCGCGAACATCGACGCCGGCATGCCGTGGCGGCGCACCTTCGGCGACAACGTCGTCTACACCGACTGGCACCGCGACAACTACATCCACGTCATCAAGGAGACGCTGAAGGGCCGGGGAGTCTCGCCCCGCCGCATCGGCGTCGAGCACGACAGCCTGCCGCTGGACACCCTGCGCAAGTTCGAAGCGGCCTTCCCCGACGCGGAGTTCGCCGACATCGCGCAGGCCGCCATGCGGCAGCGGATGGTCAAGTCGGACGAGGAGATCGCCCTGATCAAGGAGGGCGCGCGCGTCGGCGACCTGGGCGGCGAGGCCATCCGCGAGGCCATCCACGAGGGCGTCGCGGAGTACGAGGTGGCGCTCGCGGGCACCAACGCCATGGTCCACGAGATCGCCCGTGCCTACCCGCACACCGAGATCCGCGACACCTGGGTGTGGTTCCAGTCGGGCATCAACACCGACGGCGCCCACAACTGGCCGACCACGCGCAAGGTGCGGCGCGGCGACATCCTCAGCCTCAACTGCTTCCCGATGATCTCCGGCTACTACACGGCCCTGGAGCGGACCCTCTTCTACGGCGAGCCCGACGCCCGCTCGCTCCAGCTGTGGGAGATCAACGTCGAGGTCCACCGCCGCGGTCTGGAACTGATCAAGCCGGGCATCAGCTGCGCCGAGATCGCCCACACCCTCAACGAGATCTACATCGGCCACGGCCTGCTGCCGAACCGCACCTTCGGCTACGGCCACTCCTTCGGCGTGCTGTCCCACTACTACGGCCGTGAGGCCGGCCTCGAACTCCGCGAGGACATCGACACCGTGCTCGAACCGAACATGGTGGTCTCCATGGAGCCGATGATCATGGTGCCCGAGGGCGAGCCGGGTGCCGGCGGCTACCGCGAGCACGACATCCTGGTCGTCACCGAGAACGGCGCGGAGAACATCACCAAGTTCCCCTTCGGCCCGGAGCACAACATCCTGGGCGTCTGACCGGGAAACCGCCGTCACACGGGTGCCGCACCGGCCACTTGGGCCGGTGCGGCACCGTGCACGGACCCGAACGGCGACGAGACGGGCGCGGAGGAGAACCGGCGATGCGGACAGCGGAGAAGTCGGGACGGACACGCGACACCGATTTCAATTCCTCACCAGGGAACTTTGACTTCAACAGCTCTGTTGCGACTCCCGAATCAGGATCGACTCATTCCGGCAGGCACTGAACATCCATGGCGTTCCGCTGACTGTTTCGCAAAAACCTTCAGGGCTTGCAATTCCGACTCGGGCTGGGGTTTCACCAGCCCGTTGCCGCTGTCCAACGGTTCGACGCTGTAGAGGGCGATGGACGTGCCACAGGTCGCGGTCGTCCAATACAGCCCGTCCGATCCGCCTGACTTTCCGAGGAGTTCCTTGCCTCGGGTTGTCTCCAGCCGTGCGCTCTTCACGAACGGCCCGTAGTACGCAGACACCCGGAACTGCCGCTCGGACGTATCGGTTGCCAGGATGCAGTCCTCAATCGGCGCCGACCCGTCTGCCGCGGCTTCAAAGGTGGCGCTGCCGACTCCCTTGCACGTGCCGGTCGCAGCGCCCGACTTCTTGAGGGTCTTGACCGAGCCGGCGGGAACTTGCTCCACGCGGCTGCCCAGTTCCGCGTCGCACCCCCACCTCTTGGCTGCGTTGGCCAGTGTCTGCGTGGTGACGCGTGCCAGTCGCGCTTCCTGTTCCGGCGCGGTGAACGGACCCCCGGTTGCATTACGTTGGGCGGAAACACTCACCAGGATCATGCCATCCTGCTGTTTCTGACACGAAAGCCACGCGGCGGCGTGCGCACTCTCATCGCCGCTGTTGAGGACACCGGCCCAGCCGCTCCCCATAGGGGTGACCATCTTCTGGCCCTGATGAGTGTCGGCTCGATCCAGTCGTGACAGAAGGCGCACGTCATCCGCATCGCGCTGAATACGGACGTTCAGGGAGGCCTTACCCGCACCCGGATCGCTCAGTTCACAGCGGGCCTTGTTGCCGTCCCCCTCGGCTCGCAACCGGTCGGCGCCCAGCATCTCCCTGGCTTCCGAGTAGTCCAGCAGGCCCTGGCAAGCGGAGGTGAGGGAGCGATCGTCCTGCCAAGAGTCCCAAGCTCCGGTGGCGTACAGGGTCCCGGCGCCGACAGCCGTGAGCAGGAAAGCCGCAGAGACAGCAACAGCCGTCTTGAGGCCGCGCGATGATTCATTTGCCATGTTCAGTTCCTGCCGAGTGTGGCGAATGCGGCCGTGCGAGAGGTGATGTAGGACTGGGATGCCTCGTCTCTCATATTGATGACGATGGCGTCGTTCTTGTAGTCGAGGCCCCGGGTGGCAGCCCACTGATTGATGAGATCGTGAGTTCCCTGACTCTTCGCAGCCAAATCAGCCGATGTTTCTTTCTTGGCGAACTGATCCGCCTCGGCCTTCACGTCCTTCGACCACTCGTAAGTGGCAGCGTCGAGTACTCGCTGAGCCGCGTCACCGACACCGGGAATGATTGTGATGGGGGCGCCGCCGGCATGGTATACGTACTTAGCCATGTCGTCGGCCCATTCCTTCTTCGCGTCCTGGTCGTCGAGGATGACGTCCGAACCGATAGCGTTGAAGGTACCGATCCCCTTCCCGGCGTCGCGAGCACGGATGTCCCAGTTCTCCGTGCCTCGCCCAGGAGAGTCGGGTGCGGATGCGAGGGCTTCGGCCGCCTGCGCACGCTCGGCCTCGTACAGCATCGCGAAGTTCCCTCCCGAGTCGGATGCTCCGCGCAAGACTCTCGTCAGGGTCTCCTTCGAGACGTTGATGTGCCCACCATCCTTGTCGGAGCGGACGTCTCCCCCTCCGTTGTAGTCGTAATGCGCATCCTCGGTAAGAATGTTGTGCGTGTCCGGCGCATAGGTGCTGATGGAACGAGCAAGCGAGCCCTGGAGATTCGCATCAATACTGTCGCCCTTGGCACCACGGTCGAGCAGAGAGATGGTGTCCTGCATGATGCGGGCCTGTTCCACGGTATGGGTTCCGTCCACTTTGTTGTCACTGCCTGGGACTCTGCCTGTGGTGGCCGCCTCGATGGCAGCGCCGAGGCCCCGCCTGGCATCGGACTCGTCCACCGTGCCCGTGTCGACCTCGGTGTTACCACCCGCGCCCCGCCAGCTCGTGGTCTTGACAAAGTCCGAGTCCCGGTCGAGCAAGTAGCGCAGCCGGTCGTTGGCCCGATGCTCCGCGTCACCCCCGTCCATACCGGGATCGAGATAGCCGGTGGCGGCTTCGGGATCACGGCTCATGACTTTGAGCACGCCATCGACGGGGTCGTTGGCGAACCAGCCGTCGTGGTCCTTGCCACTGAAGTCGCCGTAGAGGTTCCAGATACCCGGGTGATCCTTCTCCATGGAGATCATGTCGTCGGTGACATCGGCGACAAACTGCGGCGAGTAGCCATAGCCCTGCTGCATCAGTGTGGCCAGGCTCTGATAGCCGCGTACTTGCTGGTCGTGGCCCTTGGCGATGACATTGACCTTTTCGCCTGCGACCTTGAGATCATATGGGTCGTCACCGTGCTCCCGCAGTGCTTCGCGCCACTTGGTGTAGAACCGCGCGTCGTCAGTTCTCACCCAGTTGTTGAACGCGTCGTAGTACTCCCGGGATCCGAAGCGCAGGTGCTTGCCGTCCACGCCCTTGAAGTCGGGGACGCGTGTTGCGGTAGCCAGGGAGTCGGACAAGCCGCTGTTGATCTGCAGGTATGCGCTCTTGTGTTTGGTGTCGTCAAAGTACGCCAGGTCGCCGATTTTATTCGCCAGTTTGAGGGTCTTGTCCGGGCCAAGGGAGTCGAGCATGGTCTGGCTGAAGACCTGGTTGCCGGAGTTGTCGCGCATGAGGCGCTGCCACTCCTTCAGGTCATCGCCCCCCCAGCTTGTCGCCGGCCAGGATCTGGTCCGCGTACCGCTTGGCCTCGCGGGCCTCGTAGATCTCGATGTCGCCGACCGCGGAGCCGTTGAAGGTGTGTTCCTGCCCCAGGACATGGTCAAACGCGCGCTCGAACCAACTCTTGATGCCGGCCGCCTCGTGGAGCGCGAGTTTGACGCCCTGGTCGGCGTCGTCGACCGCCCGCACGGCGTCCTTGATCTTCTTCGTCCAAGCAGCCTCGGCGCTCTTCGCCTGCGACACGTACTTGGGATAGTCCTCGTCGTGCCGCATCGGAGTGAGTTTGCTGAAGTCGTAGACCGCTTCACCCTTGCTGTTGACGAACATCTCGTCCTTTTTCGCCTGCTCGACCAGGTCCTTGACGCGGCCGATCAGTTCGGAGAACTGCTGATGTGCATCCCGCAGAAGCGAGGCGATGGCGCGGGCCTCCGTCTGCGCGTGCGCCAACTGCTGACGCGTGGCCGACAACTGCTCCTCCGCGGCGCCGACACTGACACCGCGCCAGATGCCGTCCTTCGCAACGGACTCCACTTTGCCCTTGTAGAGCGTCTCCAGCTCCTCGAAGCCGTCGGCCATGGCGTCCCAGTCGGCGGCCGCCATGGTCAGCACACCGATTCTTACGGTGACCACATCCTGATAGCTGAGCATGTTCGCTCCCCGCCCCCCCGTTTCCTATGCCCCATGCCGGGGATCGGGCCCGGCGTCAATCTGCGCTATCCGGCTCCGGATGCCGTAGTCGACGTACTGGAAGTCGCGTTGAGACCCTTGCAGCGACTCCTGGTCCTTGGCCAGGCGCCCTTGGAGGCTCTTGACCTGCAACTCCCACTCCGCATGTGCATCCTTGAGGCCGGAGCCGGTGTCCCAGCCCGAGAACTCCCGGACCGCCGCGGACGAGGACTCGTCAGCATGGCTGCCCACCTTGTCCGTGCCACGTCGCACGTCTTCCAGGGCCTTGACCGCGGCCTTCTGCCCAGTCTTTTGGTCCTGAAATCGGGTTCGCCACCACCACCGCCTCCGCTCGCAGCGGCAGCATTGTTCAACCGCATCTGGTCCTGCCGACGAGCCAGCGCCTCGGCCTTCAACTGCTCCCACTCGTCCCACGCCATCTCAGCTTGACGTTTAACCTCGCTGGGCTTGGTGTTCCTTGATCGATTCGGCGCGTTTGACGGTCTTGCCGACGTCGTGGCGCCTGGCCCGTTGCTTGTTCTTCGAGCCCGGAGGCCGTCCAGGGCCTGGTCGGGACGGTTTCGGCGCGCTTGCCGGGCGGGCTGCTGTCGCGCGGACGTTGCGAAACCCCCGGCGGACCCGGGCGGGGGTGAGACGGCGGGGTTCCGCGGGCCGTTCCCAGGGCCGGCGGAGGTCCTCGGCGAGGGGCCGGGCGAGGCGGAGCTGGGTGTGTGCGGCGATGATCAGCCAGGTCCACAGGTCGGCCGTGTCGGGATTCCTGACCTTCGGGGCGGTCCAGCCCAGGGTCTGTTTCATCAGCCGGAAGGTGTGCTCCAGGTCGAAGCGGCGGAGGAACGACTGCCACCAGCGGTCCACATCCGCCGGTGCGGCGGCGGTGGCCGAGCACCACAGCCAGACCGGTTTCGGGTCGCGGTCACCGGGCAGGTGCTCGACTTTCAGGCGGATCAGCGTGCCGTGCAGGACGGGGAGTTCTTCCTTGGCGTGGTTCAGCCAGGGTCCGCGGTGGGTGAGCCGGGGGTGCATCCGGTCCCAGGCCGTCGCGGTGGCCGTGCCGTAGCGGGTGGTGTCCGTGGCGGTCGTGACGTCGGGCTCGTGCCAGCTGTCGGGCTTCTTGAACGTGAGGACGCCGCCATGCCGACGGGGACGCCCGCCTCGGGGACCCGACCGGGCGGGGCCGGGGTCGCGGAGCATGACGCGGTCCGAGCGCAGGCGCCCGACCAGCACGACGGGCAGGTCGGCGAGAGCGTGGGTCAGGTAGGCGACGTCGTAGCCGGAGTCCATCACGATCAGGATGTCCGGATCGCCCGGTCTCCAGTGGCCTGCGCTCGTCAACCGCTCGACGACATCGCGGAGTTGGGCGGCAGTGACGGTGGTCGCGTCATCGGCCGGGCCCAGGCGGACCGCGTCCAGCAACGCGACCCAGGAGGTGCGGCCGGACTCCAGGGCCGCGACGAAGGAGTAGGGCCAGCCGGGCACCAGCTGGTCCGAGCTGCGGTCGCCGCGTCCGTAGACATGGCAGAACAGCCGCTCGCCGCTGGTGGGAGCGTCGGGCCGCAGCCAGTGCGACACGTCCACCGCGAGCACGATCCGTCCGTCGGCTGCTTTCGGCAGCGGCAGGCCCGCCAGCGTGCGGCGCAACCGTGTCGGCTCCAGCCAGCCACGGTCCAGGGCGGCGTACAGCGCGCCATGTCCCCGCCGGTGCTCGGCCGCCAAGGAGAGCTCGACCAGGGTTTTCACCGGCCCGTCCGCGCACAGCACCGCGTCGGTGAGCTCGAAGAGCGCATCCGCGCGGCTGTACAGGCACTCGTAGAACTCGACCCGAAAGCGGGACAACAGGCCCAACGCCTCGCACGTGGGCGGATCGACGGGCAGACTCATGGGCAGCGGCCGTTCTCTCGCACTTCGTTACTCGACATCTCGAAGCGTGGCGAACGGCCGCCCTGCACATGCCCGGATCTCGCTGATCTCAGCAGGTCGAGTGACCAGCGACGTTAAACCTCAAGCTCAGGGCCTCCCCCAGGGCCCCGGCGTTTGCCCGGCTCGTCCGAACTTGGGCCGGTTGATGTCGGCGGCGGGCCCCGGGAGCAGGCGAACACGGCCCCTATGGATCATGGAGTTCTCTACGCTTCAAGATCCACGAAGGTGCCGTGTTCGTCCCATCATCATCCCCCATCACCGTTCCCGCTTGCCCCGCGCCTCGCCTGGAAGCCCTGCGCGAGGGTGTCGCACGGGATCAAGTCCGTAGCCTGGTCGCGGAGTTCGAGTCGCTCACCGATCCACGCGGAGCCAGCGGGGTGCGCTACCGGCTCTCCTCTCTGCTGGCCCTGGTGGTCTGCGCGATGACACCCGCGGGCCACGACTCGATCACCGCGGCAGCGGAGTGGTGCCGGCGTGCGGCCCCCGAGGAACTGGCCGCCTTCGGCCTGCCCTACCACCCGCTCCTGGGCCGCTACCGGGTGCCGAGCGAGAAGACCCTGCGCGGCGTGCTGGGACGCCTCGATCCGGCCGAGCTCAGCGCGGCCGGGTTCGCCTACCTGAAGTCCCTGCTCCCCGACGAGCCCGCAACTCCCGCACCGCTGATGCCCGACGGCGGCCAAGAACGCGAACAGCGCCGGGCTCACCAGGCTGCCACCCAGACCGATCCGGTGCGCCGCAGGCGCCGGGCGATCGCAGTGGACGGCAAGTGCCTGCGCGGCGCAAGACGCCGTGACGGCAGCCGGGTTTTCGTACTCTCCGCGGTCCGCCACAACGACGGCATCACCCTCGCCTCGCGTGAGATCGGCGCGAAGACGAACGAAATCCCCGAGTTCCAGCCCCTGCTCGACCAGATCGACGATGCCGACCTCGCCGGGGCGGTCATCACCGCCGATGCCCTCCACGCCCAGCACGCCCACGCCGCCTACCTGCGCGAACGCGGCGCCCACTACCTCCTCACGATCAAGAACAACCAGCGCGGTCAGGCGCGCCAACTCCACCGGCTGCCCTGGAAAGAGGTCCCCGTGATCCACCGTGACGACGCCCGCGGCCACGGCCGCCGCGAGCAGCGCCTGGTGCAGGTCGTCACCGTGGACGGCCTGCTCTTCCTGCACGCCCGCCAGGTCCTGCGCATCCAGCGCAGACGCCGCCTGTACGGGGCGAAGAAGTGGTCCAGGGAGACCGTCTACGCCATCACCGACCTGTCTGCCGAGCAGGCCGATGCGGCCGAGATCGCCGCCTGGGCCCGCGGGCACTGGACCGTGGAGAACACCGTCCACTGGGTGCGTGATGTCGTCTTCGGCGAGGACAAGTCCCAGGTCAGGACCCGCAATACGCCCGCCGTGCTCGCCGCCGTCCGCGACCTGATCCGCGGCGCGCTCAAGCTCGCCGGGTACGTCAACACCGCCGCCGGACGCCGAGCCCACACCGAACGCCACCGCGTCCTCGCCCTCTACGGCATCACATGATCAACCAGACATCCGAGGCAAACGCCGGGGCCCTGGGGCCTCCCCCCGTAGTTCCTGTCTTCATGCGGCCAAGCGACCTGATCGGGCCCCGAAGGCGCAGTCGCCTGCGAGAAACCCGCAGCGGCAACACGCCGACGTCGTCGAAGGTGCCCAGCCGCCCGGACGGCAGGGCACCCTCCGCGATCCTGCGCGGTGCGGCTTTCGACTCCTCCAGTTGAGTCAGGAGGTCGTCCACCCGCTTCTTGAAAGTCGTCAGCGTCTCACCTTCGACGCGCAGCACCTGGGCCATAGCGGCACCGACACCCGCGAACGGTCCGATGCCTGACGCTGCCAGTACGCCGGCAGCCGCCCCCAGTACAGCGGCGGTTGCCTGCGGATCTTCCCCGCCGTCAGCCATCACGCTCTCCCCGTACAGCCGGCTTCTCAGCAAGCACCCTAGGTTACTTCCCGGTAACGTCTCTGGCATCCTCATCCGCAACAGAAACAACTCCGGCGCGATAACTGTGGCCTTGAGCCTTCACGGGATTTGACGCTGCCGCGGAGCAGCACAGCCGACCAGAAGGCGATCCTGACAGTGCAGGTGCTGCAGGTGCGGCACGCGGGGCCGAGCGAGTGGACTTCGACGCGAAGGTGGCCCCGATGCCGCCACGGGCAGTCAGGGCCACTTCCGGGTTCGGAGCCGGCCCTACGAAGTCCGCTGGGCGGGATCGCCCTTCAGGGCTGTGACGAACGACGCCCAGGTGGGGGCCGTGACCGTAAGGAACGGGCCGCGGGGGAGCTTGGAGTCGCGGACGGGGACGATGCCCATGAGGCCGTCGGCGACCTCGACGCAATCCCCGCCGTCGCCGTTGCTGTAACTGCTTTTACGCCAGATAGCGCTACTCAAGTCAATCCCGTTGCTTGCCATTTCGGTAATCCTCAGCCGCTTCCTCGATCAGGGCGAGGGACGCCTCCGGTGGCAGTGCGGCGGCCCTGAGCCGATCGTATGCCTTGCGGTACTGCTTCACGAGGGCCGGATCGTCGATGGTGTCCCCGCTGTACTGCGCCTCTGTGTAGACCAGGGGTGGGGCGTCGGGGAAGGTCATGATCTTTGCCGTTCCGAGCATCAGGGGGTGCGGCCCGCCGTTCCACGGAAGGATCTGTGGAACGATTCGGCGGCGCCCGGCCAGCGCCGCGATCCGCTCCACCTGTTCGGCCGCCTGCTCCAACGGAAGGATCGGCTGGCGCAGCAGCGACTCGGGAAGGACCGCCCAGTACTCCGGCGTCCTGTGGTTGTCTTCGAAGAGACGGGACCGCGCCATGCGGGCGGCGACCTTCTCCTCCACCTCGTCGTCCGGCGCCAGCGGATGGGCCGACCGCACCACCGCCCGTGCGTACGCCTCCGTCTGCAGCAGGCCCGGAAACAGGGTCGGGCACCACTCCTCGATGGTCTCCGCGTGCTTCTCCGCCTCCAGCACCCGCTCGAAGTAACGCGCGTGACCTCGCCGCTTTGCCTTCCGCACGTCCTCGCAGCGGCGCTTGAAGAAGCCATCCGTGCCCAGCACCTGGTCCACGTGCTGGGCCAGCTCCGCCGGCATCCGGCGCTCGCCCCGTTCGATCTCACTGAGGTGGCTGGGACCGTAAAAGCTGCCCTCGACCAACTGCGAGAGCGTCAGCCCGGCCTCCTCCCGTTTCCACCGCAACTCGCTGCCGTAGAAGGTCGGGACGCCTGTTGAGCCGTCGATGTCCTTGCGCTGCCCCATCGTTCACCGCCCTTGGTGCCGTTACCGTCCGCTGCCCGGCGTTTCCCGCGCCTGTACCAACCGCACGGCACATACGCGCACTTCAAGGCCGGGAGCCCGAACCTCTTTCACGGTACGCACCATGACGCCAGTCTGTGAGCAGTTCGTCACAGAGCGCACTGGAAGGTGTGACCCCCCATGCACGACCACTCCGACGTACAGGACTGCGCCGAGGAGTTGCGGGCCGTTCTCGCCGCCCACGGCATCACGCTGCCGTCCCTCGGCATCGACCTGCCGACCTTCGCCGCCCGTTGCCCGACCCGGCCCCTCATCGCGTTGGGCAACTGCAACCTGCACACCGCCCGCGCCCTGATCGCCGCCCTGCGCAAGGGGATTGCGTGATGCGGCCGCCCCTGACGCTGGAGTTGCTCGCCACCCCGAAGGAGGTGCGCGAGGTCCGCCGGGAACTACGCGCATACCTGGGCGGACCCTGCGCCGACCTCCAGCTCTGCGCGAGCGAACTCCTCACCAACGTCATCCGCCACCTCGGTGAGGGCGTCCCTGTGACCGTCCGTGTGTCCTGCACCCAGGACCGTACGCGCCTCGAGGTCACCGACCCGAACCCGCGCGCACTTCCCGTCCTGCGCCCGGCGGCCGAAGAGGACTCCGAGACCGGCCGCGGCCTCGCCCTTCTCGACGCGCTGACCCTGCGGTGGGGCGTGGAGCAGGGCCCCGACAACAAGACGGTGTGGTGCGAGACCCAGTCCATTCACGAGAGTTCACGCGAGGTGGCCGTCGGCGTGGTCGCGGACTGATCGCTGCCGCACAGCCACGTGAACGAACCGGCCGTGCACGAGTTCGTGACACAGCCGGTTCGTCAGGCGCGGAGGCTCAGTTCGTCGCCAGGGTCACCGCCGGGCGGTCCTGCTCGGCGGTCGGCGTACCGTCCGATCCGAATCGGCGCAGGCGGAGGGTGCACCAGATGCCGATCGCGGAGATGGCCATCAGGAGGGCGGCGGCCGGCCAGTAGTGGCCGCCGGCCAGGGCGCTGAGGGAGACCGCCGCGAGCGGCGCGAAGCCACCGAAGATCATGTTGCAGACCTGGTAGGACAGCGAGATCCCGGTGTACCGCACGCGGGGCTCGAAGCCCTCGGCGAGGATCGTGGCGATCGGCCCGTACAGCGCGGACATCACGAACCGCATCGCCATCATCGCGGCGTAGATGAGGACGACGCTGCCCGTCTCCATCGCCATGAACTGCGGTATGGAGAGCACGATCACGCCCGCCAGGCCGAAGACGACCACCTTGTGCGCGCCGATCCGGTCGCCGATCCAGGACAGGCCGGGGGTGACGACGAGTTCCACGAAGGCCGCCAGGGACAGGCCGTTGAGCAGCATGGACTCCGACAGCTTCAGCTCGCCCGTGCCGTAGGAGAGGAGGAAGCTGGTCACCACGTAGTAGCCGCCGGTCGCGGTGGCCAGGGCGAAGACGCCGGTCAGCACGGTCCGCCAGGAGGACTGGAACACCTCGACGACCGGCAGCTTGTCCTCTTCGGTGCGCTGGGCCTTGATCTCGTCCATGACCGGGGCCTCCTCCAGCTTGAGGCGCACCACGAGACCGACGGCGACGAGGACCGCCGAAGCGAGGAACGGCACGCGCCATCCCCAGCTGTGGAAGGCCTCGGTGCCCCACAGGTTCATGAGGGAGAACGCACCGGTGGACAGCAGCGCGCCGACGGAGGAGCCGAGCTGGGCGAACGAGCCGAAGAACGTGGCCCTGCCCTTGGGGGCGTTCTCGACGGCGACCAGGACGGCGCCGCCCCACTCGCCGCCGATCGCGATGCCCTGGATCAGCCGCAGCACGATCAGCAGGATGGGGGCGAGGACACCGACCTGGGCGTAGGTCGGCAGGAGACCGATGGCGAAGGACGCGACGCCCATCATCATCAGCGTGATGACGAGGGTCTTCTTGCGGCCGACCCGGTCGCCGATGTGACCGAAGACGATGCCGCCGAGCGGTCGCAGCACGAAGCCGACGGCGAAGGTGCCGAAGGCGGAGAGCGTCCGCAGGAACGGTGACATGTCCTCCGGGAAGAACACGTCGTTGAAGACGATCGCCGCGGCGGTGGCGAACGCGTAGAAGTCGTACCACTCGATGGAGGTGCCGACGAGCGCCGCAACCGCGGCTCTCTTGGGGTTCTGTGCCGGTCTGGATGGGGACGGCTGGGACATGGAGTCCTCCGGGCAGGGGCGGGGAAAGGGAAGAAGACGAGGATGCGGTGCCGTGACGGAAGGGGGCGGGTCAGCGGCCCGGGGCGGCCCAGGCGCGCGTGCCGCCGATCCACGTCTCGCGCACGGTGATCGAGGCGAGCTCGGCCGGGTCGCCGGCCAGCGGGTCGGCGTCGAGGACGACGAAGTCGGCGAGCAGGCCCGGGGCGAGAGCGCCGACCGCGTGCTCGCGGTGGAGCGCGGACGCCGCGGCGGCCGTGTGGGCGTGCAGTCCGTCGGCGACCGGCAGGCGCAGGGAGGCGTCGCCGAGGACCGTGCCCAGGACGGTGCGCCGGGTCGCGGCGGCGGAGACGGCCTCCAGCGGGGCAGGCGGCGCGACGGGCGCGTCCGAGCTGAAGACGACCGGGACGCCGGCCGGGAGGCAGAGCCCCGCCGGGTTGTAGCGGTGGCCGAGTTCGCCGATCGCGGTGAGCGTGCCGTCGCCGGTGCGCAGGTGGTGCTGCGGCTGCATCACGGGTACGACGCCGAGCTCGCCCATGCGCGTGATCTGCTCGTCGGTCGGCAGCCCGCAGTGCTCGATGCGGTGGCGCATGTCGGCGCGAGGGACGTCCGACTGTGCCTTCTCGATCGCGTCGAGGACCATGCCGATGGCGAACGGGGACTGGGCGTGCGTGGCGGTCTGCAGTCCGGCGCGGTGCGCCTTGGCGACGATCTCGGCGTACTCCTCGGCCGAGTGGTACAGCTGCCCGTGGTGGCAGCAGTCGGCCGCGTATCCCTCGGGGAAGTAGGCGGTCCAGCCGCCGAGCGTGCCGTCGGCGTAGAACTTCACGCCCTGGATGCGGAAGAGGTCGTCGCCGAAGCCGTGCACCGCGCCCAGGTCGAGGGCGGTGTCGAGGAGCGCGGAGGTGAGGTAGGCGGAGACGCGCATGCGCAGCGAGCCGTCGGCGTGGGCGCGCAGATACGTCTCCATCTCGCGTCGCGAGGCCTGCGCGTCGCCGACCGTGGTCACTCCGGCGGCCAGGAAGGTCTCCTGGGCGCGCAGCAGGTGGTCGGCCATGATCGCGTCGGGCTCGGAGAGGTGGAAGTTCGGACCGTGGTTGCCGATCTTCACGCCGCCGGGGCCGGTGAGCAGGTCGCAGGCGGCGTCCCACAGCTGCCCGTCGGGCTCGCCGGAGTCGAAGCGGCCGATGGAGCCGCCCTCGGGGTCCGGGGTGCCTGCGGTGATGCCGCAGGTGCGCAGGGTGTGGGAGTTGACGACGCCGCCGTGGCCGGAGGCGTTCATGACGTACACCTCGCGGTCGGTGGCGATCCGGTCGAGGTCGTGGCAGGTGGGGTGGCGGCGCTCGGCGAGGCGGCGGTGCTCGTAGCCGAAGCCGCGCACGGGGACGCCTGCGGGCAGTTCGCGGGCCGCTTCGGTCAGGACGGCGACGAGCGTGTCGATGTCGGGCACGCGCTCGGGCCGGCAGTCGACCCAGGCCAGCGCCTGCCCGTACATCACGGGGTGGCAGTGGGCGTCGACGAAACCGGGGTGAACCAGTCCCCCGTCGAGCTCCAGCGCCTCGTCGACGCGTCCGCCGAGCGCGGCGCGGGCGTCGTCGGCGGTGCCGACGTGCACGATGCGGTCGCCGCGCACGGCGAGGGCCTCGGCCCTGACCGATGTGCCGGCGACGGCGACGTCGGCGCCCGTGACCAGCAGGGTGCGGTCGGCGTGGGATGCGGAGACGGGGTGGTGCATGAGGGGATCCTGCTTTCGGCCAGACACATGCCAGAGCGGCGAATCGTTCGCGAGAACGGTAGGTAACGAACGAGAAGTTTTCTAGAGGGCTGGCCAAATAATTTTTCGGAAGCCATTTGCCGAATCGCCTACGGATCGTCAATCACGGTGCGGCGCCCGCCGTCAGGCCGTCGACGCGCCCAGGTCGTACCGCTCCTTGATCAGTTCCAGATGCACCCAGCTCTCCACACCCCGCACCCCCGCGCAGGCCCGCATGTCGTCGAGCGTCGCCCGGACCGCCGCAAGCGACTCGGCCGTGATCGTCCCGATGAGCTCGGCCCTTCCGACACAGGTGGACAGGAACGAGATCCGCTCGAGGCCGAGCAGGGTGGGCACCACCTTGTCGCGCTCGCCGGCCAGGCGCACCGCGAAGCCGCACAGGTATCCGAGACCCAGCACCTCGGGCCGGACGAGTGCCAGCACCTTCACCACGCCACCGTCCAGCAGGCGCAGCGTGCGGGCGCGCGTGGCACCCGCGGACAGGCCGACGCGTTCGGCGAGCTCGGCGAAGGGCAGCCGTCCGTCCCGCTCCAGCTCGTCCAGGATCAGCAGATCGGTCTCGTCGAGATCGGAGACGGTCGGCTCGCCCGCCAGCAGGTACGGGTCCTTCAGTTGCCGCATGCTGATCAGCGGATCCACCGCCGACACACCGGGCAGGGCGCGCACCCGCTCGATGGCCCGGCTCAGCTCGTCGAATCCCTCGGTACGCAGTTCGGCCATGACGGCGCGCTGCCCGGCGGTGAGCGTGACGAACGGCGCCTGGGGCATCGCCGCGATCTCCCGCGCGACCCGGCGCGCCTCGCCGTGGACGTCGACCGACAGATGGGCGGAGGCCGTCAGTCCGCGCACGGCGGGATGCACGACGGCGACCACCCGGACCGCGCCCGAGTCGAGCAGTCGCTGCACGCGCGCCCGGGTCGCCGGGCGGGACAGGCCCGCACGCTGCGCCAGCGTCTCGTAGGTGAGGCGGCCATCGGTCTGCAGGGCGCGGACGACGGCCAGGTCGATGGGGTCCAGATCCACCTGGGCTGATCTCCTCGGTTCGGCGGCCCAGGGTGCGGGCGCGCCCGGGTCCGCTCACATTCTCGGCTACGGCCTTCGATCGGTCGGGGCGAAGGTGACGTGGATCACTGGTGAACGCGTCAATCGTTCATGGACAGGCGAACAAGAGGAATCGTAAGTTCAGTGGATGAGTAACGGACGAATCATCTGTACAGCAGGAGGATGACCGGGATGACGAGCCGCCCCCTCGCCGTCTTCACCGACACCGAGGACCTCGATCCCGCACCGGGCATCCGACTGCTGCGGGACGCCGGATTCGACGTACAGGTCGCCGACAGCCGCGACCCGGACGTCATCGCGGCCGTCGCCGAGGACGCCGTCGCCCTGATCGTCGGCTACGCACGCATCGACGCCGCCCTGCTGGGCCGGCTGCCCCGGCTGCGCATCCTCGCGACCATGTCCGCGGGATACGACATGATCGACACGGTTCAGGCCCGGCGCCGCGGGCTGTGGGTGACCAACCTGCCCGACGCCGCCACCGAGGACGTCGCCGTCCATGCGCTGGCCTCGGCCCTGTCGCTGGTGCGCAGACTCCCGCAGGCCGACGCCGTCGTCCGCTCGGGCGGCTGGAACACCGAGTTCATCGGCGGGACGCAACTGCCGCGCCGGGCGAGCGAGATGACCCTGGGCCTGGTCGGACTCGGTCGTATCGCCCGCACGTTCGCGACCCTTGCCGCACCCGTCTTCGGCCGCGTCGCCGCTCACGACCCGCACGCCGACCACGCCCGCTGGCCGACCGACGTCGAACGCCACGACAGCGCCGCCGGACTCGCGGCGTCCTCGGACATCCTGTCCCTGCACGTGCCGCTCACCCCGGCCACCCACGGCCTGGTCGACGACGCACTGCTGAGGGCGATGCGGCCCGGCAGCCTCCTCGTCAACGTCTCCCGGGGCGAACTCGTCGACCCCCAGGCCCTGCTGACCGCCCTGGACTCCGGGCAGCTGGCCGGCGCCGCCCTCGACGTCTTCCCCGTCGAGCCGCCCCCCACCGACGACCCCCTGCGCTCCCACCCCCGCATCCAGCTCTCCCCGCACAGCGCCTACCTGTCCGACACCTCGCGGCGGGCCTACGTCTGCCGACCCGCCGAGAACGTCATCGCCTGGCAGCGCACCGGCCGCCCCCTGACTCCCGTCATCGACCCCACCACCGAAGGAGCCGCCGTATGACCGACGTCCTCGCCGCCCCCGTCCACGACGACGCGCTCGCCGAGGAGACGCGACTGCGCCGCGAACTCGCCGCCGTCTACCGGCTCGTCGCCCACTTCCGGATGACGGACCTGATCTTCACGCACATCTCGCTGCGGCTGCCCGGGCCCGACCACCACTTCCTCATCAACCCCTACGGGCTGCTCTTCGAGGAGATCACCGCCTCCAACCTGGTCAAGATCGACCTCGACGGAAACCCGGTCGAGCCGACCCCGTACCCGGTCAACCCCGCCGGCTTCGTCATCCACAGCGCCATCCACGCCGCCCGCCCCGACGCCCACTGCGTCCTGCACACGCACACCAAGGCCGGCTGCGCCGTCGCCGCCCAGCGCGAGGGCCTGCTGCCGGTCAACCAGATGTCGATGGAGTTCCACAACCGCGTCGGCTACCACGACTACGAGGGCGTCGCCCTCAACCTCGACGAACAGCAGCGCCTGGTCGCCGACATCGGCGACCACCCCGCCCTGATCCTGCGCAACCACGGCCTGCTGACCGTCGGCGAGAGCGCGGCACAGGCCTTCCTGCGCATGTACTACCTGGAAAAGGCCTGCGAGATCCAGGTCACGGCCCAGGCGGGCGGCGGCCCCCTCGTCCTTCCGCCGGCCGAGATCTGCGAGTACACGGCCCAGCAGCTCGCGGGCGAGGCGACCTCGGACTTCGAGGACCACGACGCGTACGAACTCGCCTGGGCGGCCCTGCTGCGCCTCCTCGACCGGACCTGCCCCGACTACAAGGACTGACGCACCACCGCACCCCGGTGGACGCCTCCGGCAACGGCCATGGCGGAGGGGCCGCCCCTCCGCCATGGCCGCCGCCCGCACGGTGCGGCTGCGCACCTGACGCAACCGCCTCACCGCCGACGACGAGGGCGCCCAGATCCGCCTCGGCCCGGACAACCCATGACACCCCTACACCCGCGAAGGCCACAGCACCGCATGATGGCCCCGCACCCCGGCCACAGCCGGCCCGGTCGCCGCGCTCGTGGCAGCCCGCACCGCCGCCGCGCGCCTCCGAGCCGGCCAGAGGTTCCCGCCCGACGTCTTTCGCACCCCACCTCGAAGAGGAACGTCCGAGGCCCGATCCTGACCTGCGACGGAGCCCAACCCAGGGCACTGGCCTGCGGTTTCGCCGTTTGGTTGCGTTGGCCTCCGACGGGCGCCCACGAGCGTCCTGCGGACTGTCCGCGGACTGGCTGGTCCTCCACCGGCCTGGAAATACATGGCACCGGGACCGGCCCATCGACAAGACTGCGCCGGTGAGCCGCCGTTGCCCCTGTCCCTGCTGCGGGCACCTCGTACTCGACGAGATGCCCGGGTCGTACACGGTCTGCCCCATCTGCTTCTGGGAGGACGACGCCATCCAGTTCCGCTGGCCGACCATGGACGGCGGGGCGAACAAGGTCTCCCTGATCGAGGCCCAGCGCAACCACCGGGACTTCGGCGCGTGCGACCAGCACGGCCGACGGTTCGTCCGGCCCCCGGCAGCAGACGAACCGCTCGATCCGGCCTGGCGCCCGATCGACCTCACGCGGGACTCCTTCGAGGTCTGGGGAGCGGAGGACCGGGCCCCTGGCCGGCGGACCCCTCGGTGCTCTGCTGGTGGCTTCCCACCTTCTGGCGCCGCGACCACTCCGCCTCATGACCTCCCGAATCGAGAGACTCGTCCAGCAGCTCGACGGCGGAGCCGTGGCACCGCAAAGGCGGTGCGGCACGGGCGCTCGTCACGGTGGCTGCACGCGGCGTGCCAGCCTGCGGCCCCAGGCCTGGCTCGGCGCTTCGATGCAACGGTAGGTCAGCAGGCACAGGGGCAGCAGCACGACGAAGAACGCCACTTCGAGCGCGGGATCGTCCTGCCGCCGTCGGCCGATCGTGCTGTCGATCACCGCCAGCAGCACCGGATGCACCAGATAGACCGAGTAGCTGATCGTTCCTAATCCGGTCAGCATCCGCGGCATGCGCCGGCGGCGTGACGCCAGTCCGGCGCCGAATGTGAGCACAGCCAGCAGGAACGCGACGATCCAGCCGCGCCGTGTGAAGTGGTCACCGTCGCCGTACCAGTACGCACTCCCCACGGCACAGGCGACCACCATGACGGCAGTGCCGGCCGCACAGTGCCAGGTGCTCTGACCGTTCTCGGCACGGTGGACGGCGGTGCCGAGGAACATCACGGCGAGGATCACCAGGCCCTCCCACAGCGGGACCGTGCCGTTGAACGGGACCAGAACGAGCGCCAGCACCCCGCCCAACACACCCCCGAACCCCCGGAGCACGGGTGACCCGGCGCTCGCACAGCAGATGGCGACTCCCATGGCGATCGAGGCGAACGCGATCAGCGGGCCGGTGCCGACCAGGCCGGACAGGGCGGAGGCCGGCAGCACCACCCCCGCCGTCACGCTCGCAGCGGCGAGCACGGCCAGGATGACGGCGACCGCCGCGGACTGCCGGTGGAGGCGGACCGTGAAAAGAGCGACGACCAGCAGGTAGAAGGACATCTCGTACGAGAGCGTCCACAGGACGAGCAGGAGATTGGGCGTCCCCAGTAACTCCTGGAGCATGGTGGCGTGGGCGACGGCCACGGTGACAGCGCTCTGCTGACCGAAGTCACGCATCTCCGCGATGCCCGAGAGGTTGACGGCAAGGAGCACGGTGACGACGGCCGCCCACAGCGGGTACACACGGAAGATCCGTCCGATCCAGAACGTCCGGACGCAGCCCCGGCGCTCCAGCGACGCGGGGATGATGTAGCCGCTCACCAGGAAGAACACCATGATGCCGTAGCGGCTGGTGTTGAACTGCGGCATCAACTCCCGCCGGAAGTCCGCAAGGAAGGTGTACGACGAGTGGTCGAACACCACGACGAGTGCGGCGATGCCGCGCAACGCGTCCAGCCAGCCCAACCGCGACGGACCGGCCGCCGTGATGGCGGCCGGTAATCGCGATGCACCGAAAAGTGAGCGCACCGGTGAAGCAGGGACGAAGGGTGGCAATTCCATACGGAGACAGAGTCCTCTCCAGTGAGGTGTCGTCGGGCTTGTCGTGAGGCGGGTGTCGGCGTGGTCTGCGGCTTCGGGGAGATGACGCACCGGCCGCCTCGCACTCGGTTCCTGTGCGCTGACCAGCCGGGCGTTTCCCGCGGAGCGGTCCCCCGCACCGCTCGCACCACCGAGTTCAGCGGCTGGAGCATTGTTCGGCAGTACCGTTCCGGCGGCCGAACAATGAGACGGGGTGCCCGGGCCTTTCGTCATAGAGGTGCATGGATTGGCTGCCCGCTCCGATGCGGGGGCGGTTGGAGGGGGTGAAGGTGTGGCGGGGCGTCGTGAGGTGCCGGTGGATCCGGCGGCGGGTCCGGTGCAGCGGTTCGCGTTCGAGTTACGCAAGCTGAGGGCGGAGGCGGACGGGATCACCTACCGGTCGCTGGCCCAGCGGGCGGGCTACTCGGTGACCACACTGTCGCAGGCGGCTGCGGGCGAGCAGTTGCCGACACTGCCGGTGGCCCTGGCCTATGCGGGGGCGTGCGGTGGAGACCTGGCGGAATGGGAGGCCCGGTGGAAGGAGGCGCTGGAGGAGTCCGCCGGTGACGACTCTCGGGACGACGACGGATCACTCGCGCCCTACCGGGGCCTGGCACGGTTCGAGACCGGGGACAGCGGCCTGTTCTTCGGCCGGGAACAGCTCACCGCCGACCTGGTCGACCTGCTGCGCCGCCGGCGGTTCGCCGCGCTCTTCGGCCCCTCCGGCAGCGGCAAGTCCTCCCTGCTGCGGGCCGGCCTGATATCCGTCCTCCGGCACACCCGGGAGCCGGGCCTGCGCCCGGCCGCGATCCGGATCCTGACACCGGGCGAATGCCCCGCCCGCAGCCACGCCCCCCTCCTCGCACCCGCGGTTCCCCGCGACGGCAGCGTCGGAGCGGACACGTTCGT
The DNA here is from genome assembly GCF_054366325.1 of Streptomyces sp. JNUCC 63. NCBI lineage: Bacteria > Bacillati > Actinomycetota > Actinomycetes > Kitasatosporales > Streptomycetaceae > Streptomyces > Streptomyces sp. JNUCC 63. The sequence continues at coordinate 2,845,599 of NZ_CM135963.1, forward strand.
GATCGTCGACCAGTTCGAGGAAGTCTTCACCCTCTGCCACGATGCGGCCGAGCGCGCCCGCTTCATCGATCTGCTGCTGACAGCCCGGCAGCCCGAGAGCCGCCTGCGGGTGCTGCTGGCGGTGCGCGGCGACTTCTACGGCCGCTGCGCCGAGCACCGCGACCTGGCCGACGCACTGCGCGATGCCAACCTCCTGGCCGGAGCGATGAGCCAGGCGGAACTGCGCGACGCCGTCGTCAAGCCGGCCACGGCCGCCGGACTGACCGTGGAACGCGCCCTCACCACCCGGCTGGTCGAGGAGGTCGCCACCGCGCCGGGCGGGCTGCCGCTGCTGTCCCACGCGTTGCTGGAGACCTGGCGCCGCCGCCGCGGCAGGACACTGACCATGGCGGGGTACGAGGCGGCCGGATGCCTGGACGGCGCGATCGCCAAGACCGCCGAGGAGGTCTACGGCCGGTTCACCGAAGACCAGGCGGCTGCCGCCCGCCGGGTGTTGCTGCGCCTGGTCGCCCCCGGTGACGGCACCCCCGACACCCGCCGTCCCGTCGAGCGCGCGGAACTGCCCGGCACCGGCCGGGACGACACCGCCCAGGCGGTGGAGGCACTCGCCGGGGCGCGGCTGCTCACCCTGGACGGTGACACGGTCGAGATGGCCCATGAGGCCCTGATCACGGCCTGGCCCCGGCTGCGCGAGTGGATCGAGGAGGACCACGAACGCCTGCGTGCGCACCGGAACCTGACCGAAGCGGCCCGTGCCTGGCAGGAACTGGGGCACGAGAAGGGCGCTCTGCTCCGGGGAAGCCGGCTCGCCGCCGCCCAGGAACACTTCGGCCGCGCACCGCGCGAGGACCTGACCGACGTGGAGCACGCCTTCCTCGACGCCAGCCGCGACCACGAGCGGAAGGGCCGTCGCCGGTCCCGGTTGGTGCTCACCGCGGTCACCGCCGCCCTGTGCCTCGCCCTCGTCGCCGCCGGCCTCGCCGTGGGGCAGAGGCAGAGCGCGGTCACCGCCCAGCACCTGGCCCAGTCCCGGCAACTGGCCGCCCAGTCCCGTGCGCTGCTGGACTCCGAACCCGACCTCGCCTCACTGCTCGCCGTCCATGCCTACCGGACCAGCCCGACCCGCGAGGCCGCCGCCGCCCTGTATGCCGCCGCGGCGTTACCGCTGCGCAAGCGCCTGGTCAGCGGCACCGAACCCGTGCGTTCCCTCGCCCTCAGCCCGGACGGATACACCGTCGCCACCCACAGCGGAGACGGCACAGTGCGGATCTGGGATCTGCCCGGAGGCCGGCTCCGACACACGTTCACCGGCCACAGCCCCGGCGAAGTCGCTGCGTTCAGCCCCGACGGACGCACCCTCGCTGTCGCTTCCGTCCGCGACGCCGACACGGTGATAGGCCTGTGGGATCCGGTTACCGGCAGGAAACTCAGCACCCTCACCGTCCCCGACGGTTCGGTACGCGGGATGGCCTTCAGCCCCGACGGTCGTACTGTCGCCGCCGCCTCCCCGGCGGCTGTACGGGTGTGGGACGTGGCCACCGGCCGCACACGGCACAGCTTCACCCATCACCCCGACCCGCAGGCGGTCGCCTTCGGCCCCGACGGACGTACCGTCGCCGCGGCAAGCCTCAACGGACAGGTGCGGGTGTGGGATGCGGCCACCGGCCGCACCCTGACCGCCCACGACAGCCGGGGTGAGGGCGATGCGGTGGTCTTCAGCCCTGACGGCCGGACCTATGCGGTGGGCCGCGCCGACGGTTCGGTGCAGCTGCGGGAGGTGGCCACCGGCATCGTCCGGCACACCATGGGGGACGGTTTCACCAAGTTGAACAAGGCGGTCTTCTCCCCGGACGGGCGGACCCTCGCCGTCCCGGGCCTCGGGGACACGGTGCGCCTGTGGGACACCGCCTCCGGCACGGCGCGGGCCACCGTGACCGCCGGTCACCACGGACGGGGTGCCATGAAAGTGGCCCTCAGCGAGGACGGTCGCACCCTGGTCACCAGCAGCAACCTGGACCCCGTCACCCGCGTCCATCGCCTACCTGCTGATCACCCGCAGACCACCCTGCCAGGCGATGCCGGCACGTACATCGACGACATGGCATTCAGTCCGGACGGACGCACGGCGGCCACGGTTCGCCAAGGGCCGCCCAGCCGTGCGTCGGTACAGCTCTGGGATGTCGGGACCGGCGAGCGCGGAGCCACACTGGCGCTCGGCACCGACCCGGTACTCCGGGGGAAGCAGCCGCCCCTCACGGTTCCCCGCCCCGGGGCCGTGGGGTTCAGCCCGACCGGGCGCGCCCTGGCTGCCCGGGCCGTCGGGAACGGGGTGATCGAGGTCCGGGATGTCGCCACGGGCCGCCTCCGCCAGAGCCGTGCCCTGGGCTCCGTCGACACGGCGGTCTTCAGTCCCGACGGGACACGGCTCGCCCTCGACGGCACGGAGGGATCGGTGCGGATCTGGCACCTTGCGACCGGCGCACTGCACACCGCCCACACCGGTCGCGGCCGACCCGTCAGGACGGTGGCGTTCACCCCGGACGGCCGCACACTCGCCGTCGTGACCATTGAGGCCGACGGCGAACGGGTCACGCTGCTCGACGCCGCGACCGGCCGCACACAGCGCACCATCAAGCCGGGCACCCGGAGCCCGTTGTCCCTCGCGTTCAGCCCGGACGGACACACCCTGGCCACCGCAAGCGGCAGCAACGGACTCGTGAAGACGTGGGATGCGCGCACCGGTCGGCTCCAGGACAGCTTCCGGGCCGGCGGTGAGGTGGCGTCGCTGGCCTTCAGCCCCGACGGACGCACCCTGGCCGCAAGCAACGCACGAGGAGTCCAGCTGTGGGACCTCGCCACCAGCCAGCCCAGAATCACCCTGTCGGCCCGCTCGCGCGCAGCAGTGGCGTTCAGCCCGGACGGACGGACCCTGGCCATCGGCGCGGGCAGCTCCGTCGGGCTGTGGAACGTCGACCTGCCCGACCCGGCCCGCGCGATCCGCACCATCTGCGCGGCCGTCGACACCGCTCTCACCCCTCTGGAACGGTCCCCCTACCTGCGCGACCAGTCCACCGAAACCGGCTGCCGGCCGGCCGCGCGACAGGACCTCACCGAACGTTTTCCCACCTCACGCTGACGCGTGGTGAAGAACGCGGACGCTGCCACCGCTCGAGCCGACGGCCGCAGAACGGGACGCGGACAGAGCGGCCGACGCCCTGTCCGCCCAGCACTTGATCCCGGCCTGGTCGTCACGGGATGCCGCAAAGGCCGCCCGACCCGCTCCGCCGCGGGTCGGGCGGCCTTTCGCCGGACGTATTAGACGTTGAAGCGGAACGCCTGCGAGCCGATCCTGACCTGCGGCGGAGCTCCACCCGAGCCTCTGAACAGGCGTTTCACCGTTTGAGTGCGTTGGCCACCGACGGGCGTCTACGAGCCTACTGCGGACTGTCTGCGGACCGGCGGGCACTCCACCGGCCTGGAAATACATGGCGCCGGGACCGGCCCATCGATGAGACTGCGCGGGTGAGCCGCGCGTTCCACCCGGGCCGCGACCGGGGCGTCGATCACCGCCAGGGTGCTGTCCGAGACCGGCCGCGGGAACACCGGCCGCCAGAGGTACTGGAGCTGTTCGGCCTGAAGGACGTTCGTCGCGCCGAGCACGATCGCGCAGACCAGTTGGGCCAGCGCCATGCCCCGATCCCGCCGACCCGGCCCGGTGCCCTTCGGCAACACCGCACTCAGCGCGGTGGCCAGGCCGACACGGTCGACGACCTTCCGCAGCAGCACCACGCCCGAGCGGCCGATCAGGTTCTTGTCGTCGGCCCGCACGGCAAGCCGGTGATCCCATTCGGCAGCCTGCACCTGTTGGGTGCCTCTTCTCTGCGACGGTTTCGGTCTGGACAGTCCAGATCATCGCAGCTGGGAGGCACCCGTCTTCTGTTGGTGCGCCGGGCCATGGCCACAGCTGAACACATGAGGTCGACCCCAGCGGGCCGCGAGCGGCAGGCCGTCGGCGAGACAGCTGCGGGAGACCGTGCCCAGAGGGGTGTGCAGTTCCTGCGCCGGGCACGGCGAGCATGTCGCGGACCAGGGCGTCGCAGTCGTGGCGGTCAAAGGGCTGGTGCTCATGGCGGATCCGCCGGCAGACGCCGGCGTGCCCGCACCCTCCCCACCTTTGCCTTCCGGCCTACGCCCAGGTCGCCTTCAACCAGGTCAGGTCCGTGCCCGCAGTGCGCCGAGTCTGCCGCTCGCGCGTGAACAGTGCATCGGTCTTGGTCAGGACAAGCGTGTACGGACGGCCCTGGCGCCGGGTCGAGTGGCTCACCGGGAGACCCGCCAGGTCGATGGCACTGTGCACGTGCCGCCGTCCGTCCTTGGCCAGCGGCCACTCCAGGACCCGCTCGGTGGAGGAAGCGAGGAACGCGGCCAACGTGTCGCACAGCTCGCACCCGCCCGCGTGCACCCGCCCTCTCCCGGCGACGAGCCCACGGCCCGCCCCGCAGCCCGCCCAGGCGATCGACCAGTCGCCCTCGGCGCGCTGCGGGGTGGCGAGGAACGCCTCGAGACGCCCGACGCAGTCCCGCGCGAGCAGCGCGGCCCCCGCCGCCCCGCGCACTTGTGCCGGCAGCTTCGCCACCGCGCGCAGGGCCGGGACCACGCACTCCAGGACGGTGTCCGGGTATCCGCGCAGCGCCTGCGCGATCGCGGCCCGCCGCTCGTCCTCGGCCGCCTGCCAGACGCGTGCCAGAGGCGGGCCGAGTTCGGCCAGGCGCGGCCCGCGCTCCTCGGCCCGCGCCCGGGCGCACCACAGGCCCAGCTCTTCCTCCAGCCAGCGCCAGGCGGCGTCCGCGAGCAGCCGCGCCACGTACGAGCCCCCAGCGGCACGCAGTGCGTCGCACAGCTGGGGCAGGACCTGCACCCACTCTCCACGGTCGGCCCCGGACACGCGCCAGACGCACTGTGCGGGGAACCATCCTCCGACGAGTTCACGCGTCCACTCTCTGCCGTACGCCCCGGCCACCGCGGCCAGCGCGTCCGCATGGTCCGGGGTGAGCGCCTCCGCGCGGAACGGCTCCAGCAGCATCGCCGCTGTCCCGGGCACGCCCAGGCCGGCCGCGACCTCGAGGGCCGTACCCAGCGCTTCGTCCCGCGGCGCGGCCTGCGGCCAGAACGGCGCCAGCGAGGCCGCGTCGGCCCGGACCCTGTCCAGCTCCCCAGCCGCGATCCGGTCGCGCAGCTCGGCCAGCGCGCCTTCGGATCCGGCCTCGGCCCGGGCCGCGAACGCCCGCTCGCGCGGCCACAGCAGGACCGCGGAACGTCGGTACCAGCGGTCAAGGGTGTTGCCGTAGTTACCCATGTAGCCCTCGTACTCCGACCGGAAGGGCTCCAGGTTCTTGTTCGGCGTGGAGGCACACCGCTCCTCGTAGGAGACGGGCAGACAGATCGCCTCGCCGCCCCCGCCGTCCGGACGGGTCCACCAGCCGAGAGTGATCTCGTCGTCGATCAGGTCGTTGAGCTCGTAGTCCGCATGGTCTTCGTGGGCGCCGCTCCTGGTGCCGGGGGCCAGGTCCTCCTCGTCACAGGAGTCGTCGTAGTGGTAGCCGCGGTCCCACGGGTCACCGCCGCCGGGCGGATAGGCGTCCCAGGTTTCCTTCACCTCGGCGAGCGCGAGCACCGCCTCGCAGCCGGCCCGCGCCGCGGCGGTACGCAGCAGCGCGGCGCGCTCGGCATCCGCGCCCTTGAGGCGGCTCCAGGACAGTCCGCGCTGGGTGTACTCGTGGTCGAGCAGGTAGACCAGCCGGTTCGGCGGAGGCAGTTCCCGGCCTCCCCAGCGCGAGAGGGCCGGCTCGGCGAAGTGTTCGGTCAGGCAAGCCGCGAGGTCAGCGACCGGGCCGACGTCCCCGGACGCGTCCTCGTCCTCGGCATCGGCGAGCAGGTTGAAGGTGAGGGTCACCCGATAGCCCGACTTCACCGGCTTGACCTCGTGCCGGCAGTCGGCGTAGAAGGCGACGAAGGTCAGCCGCTCCTTCGACGCCTGATAGACCCTGCTCTCACCGCCGTGCTCCACCACCAGTTCGCCGCCGGTGTGCGCCGAAGGCAGCGACACCACCAGCGTGCCCACCATCGCGTCGTCCTTCTCGGAGTCCTGGTGAGGAAGGAAGAACTGGCCCTTGCCGTACACGAGGAGCGCGTGCGGCTCGGCCCGCAGCCGGGTCTTCGCCGGCAGCCCGAGCTCGTCACGGAAGTATTCCAGGGCGGCGTCCAGCATCGGCACCCACCCTGTCCCGCCCAGCTCGAACCGGTCCGGAGTGATCTCCCAGGTGTCGCGGACACCGGGGTCGCTCAACGTCTCCTCACCGCGCCCGAACTTCGCCGGCCGCGCCACCTCGATCAGCTTCTTCGTACGCGGAGCGCGCAGCGGAAGCACCACCGGCCCAACACCCTCCACGTCCAGCCGGAGCGCGTCGGCCGGCGCGTTCATCCAGGCGGCGAACGAGCCGCCCGGGTCCGAGCCACCGAGCAGTCGCGCCAGCCGCTCCCGTGCCGAGATCGCCATGCTCCGCCCCCTTTTCACGTCCATGCCCCGCTTCGTACCGCCGGGGACGCCCCGGCTTCCCTGACGATCGTAGTGACGGCGAGCACCGCTCCCGCGCGAACGACCGGACGCCGACGCCCGATCCCTCAGCGGCGCGGAGGCCATTGCCCCGGGAACATCCCCTGCCGGTACGACGCCGGGGCGTTCATCGCCGTCGACAACGACGACCGACGCACGCAGGGCCGCCACGGCCCGGCCGGGCCGCCCTCGACCGCAGGAAATCACACCGCCACGAGCCGGACACGATCGCCGCAGAGTTTGACCATGTCATCGATATCGGAGGTCAACATGACAACGGGGCGGTGCTGCCTCAGCGCGGCCTCGGCGACCGCCGCATCGATCGCATATTTGTGCCCGTGCAAGCCGGCGTCCATCAGCAGTTTCGAGGCCGCTCTCGCCTCCTCGTCGCCCACCGGGACTACGCGCAGTCCGGAGAGCACCCAGTTCAGACGGGACTTGTTCGTACGGGCATGTACGGCCTCGATGATGGTGAGCGCACTGATCACGACCTCCATGCCTCGCGAGCGCGCCTCAGCAACCAGAGCCACCACCTGCTCGTCGTCGGCGAGCAGCTTCGACAGCCCCTCGCTGTCGAGGACCAGCGTCCCCTCGTGACTCAGCCTGCGGCGGGCCACTCGGCCTCCTCGGCGAACACCTCGTCGAAGACCTGCCGCGCCCGCTGACGAGCCTGCTCGGAGACCGGCCCCTTGCGGTTCTCGTAGTCCGCCAGGTACTCGTCCAACACCTGGCCGCGCAGCTCACGCTCCACCGCCGCGGCGATGAACGCGGAGAACTCCCGCTTGCCCACCCGCGCACGGATCGCCTCCGCGGTCCCCTCCGGAAGCGACAAACTCACCCGCGTCGCCGGCCCTTCTCCGATGCTGTACGTCGTCTCAGCCATAACCCAAGTGTGTCAAACGAGTAGGAAAAGCGCTACGGCCCGCCCCCGCCACCCATACGGGAGCCACCCGGGAAAGGCCGGGGAAAAGTCGCCCACCCCCTCTCGTCGCGCACCGCACAGTCCGCGACTCAGCACGGAAGCCAGCCACCGTCCCAGCACAATCTCGGCACGGTAGGGATGACAAGGGATGATGACAGCCGAAGACCAGGCGGGTTTCCCAGCACCATCCCAACACGGGAAGCGACCAGGGGCCCGACCCCGAAAGGTCGAACCCCTCCTGACCTGCATGTTTGCCAGATCAGCGACGTGGCGATGCAACGCCTGCTACACGTTGAAGCGGAACTCCACCACGTCCCCGTCGCGCATCACGTAGTCCTTGCCCTCCATGCGGGCCTTGCCCTTGGCCCGGGCCTCGGCGACCGAGCCGGTCTCGACGAGGTCCTCGAAGGAGATGACCTCGGCCTTGATGAAGCCCTTCTGGAAGTCGGTGTGGATCACGCCGGCGGCCTCGGGGGCGGTGGCGCCCTTCTTGATGGTCCAGGCGCGGGACTCCTTGGGACCGGCCGTCAGGTAGGTCTGCAGGCCGAGGGTGTCGAAGCCGACGCGGGCGAGGGTGGCCAGGCCCGGCTCGTTCTGGCCGACGGACTGCAGGAGCTCCAGGGCCTCCTCCTCGTCGAGCTCGGCGAGGTCGGCCTCCAGCTTGGCGTTGAGGAAGATCGCCTCGGCGGGGGCGACCAGGGCGCGCTGCTCGTTCTTGAAGTCCTCGTCGATCAGTTCGTCCTCGTCGACGTTGAAGACGTAGAGGAACGGCTTCGTCGTCAGCAGGTGCAGGTCGTGGAGGAGTTCCGCGCGCTCGCTGCCCTGGACGATGCCGTGCGCGAAGAGGGTGTCGCCCTTCTCCAGGATCTCCTTGGCCTCCTCGACGGCCTTGACCTTCGGGGCCACGTCCTTCTTGATCCGCGACTCCTTCTGGAGCCGGGGCAGGACCTTCTCGATGGTCTGGAGGTCGGCGAGGATCAGCTCGGTGTTGATCGTCTCGATGTCCTCCTTGGGCGAGACCCTGCCGTCGACGTGGACGACGTTCTCGTCCTTGAAGGCGCGGATGACCTGGCAGATCGCGTCCGACTCGCGGATGTGCGCGAGGAACTTGTTGCCCAGGCCCTCGCCCTCGCTGGCGCCGCGCACGATGCCGGCGATGTCGACGAAGTCGACGGTCGCCGGGAGAATCCGCTCCGACTTGAAGATCGAGGCGAGCTGGGCGAGCCGCCCGTCCGGGACGCCGACCACGCCGACGTTCGGCTCGATCGTGGCGAACGGGTAGTTGGCCGCGAGCACGTCGTTCTTGGTCAGGGCGTTGAACAGGGTCGACTTGCCGACGTTCGGCAGACCGACGATTCCGATCGTGAGCGACACGTTGCGACTTCCAGTACGTGAGGAGACTGTGGGCCAGGCGGCCGATCCACCAGTCTACGGCGTGTCGCGGCCCGGCCCCGAGACGGTCCGAGCCCTCGGCCAAGGTGCGCGGCCCGGCGTGTCAGACGGCCTATTCGGCACATAAACAGACCTAGGTTGGTTCGGTGGAGCAACACAGGACGACGCGAGGCCAGCAGCACGGACCGCGACGTGGCAGGCCACCGGTGCCCTCGGCGCGGCGGGCGTCGGCGGTGCGGCCTCCGCCGGTGCCCGCGCCGGCCGCGGCTCCCGCCCCACGGCAGCTGCCCAGTCCGCGGCTGACGGGGCTGGGCGCCGGGCTGTTCTGCGGGGCCGCCATGCTCCTGCTGGGCTTTGCCGACCTGCTGCTCTTCGACGGGTCCCAGGTCGCGTACAGCGTGCTGTTCGTGCCGGTGTGCGCGCTGACCGCGGTGTGGGTGCGCCAGGGCGACCTGCTGACCGCGCCCGTCGCGGTGCCGATCGGGTTCGCCGTGGGGCTGCTGCCGGTGGTCGACGGGGACGGGGGGTTCCTCGGCAGGCTGCTGGGGCTGGTGACCGCGCTTGCCACACAGGCCCTGTGGCTGTACGCCGGGACGCTGATCGCGGGCGTGACGGTGCTGGTACGGCGGGTGGCGCTGGTACGGCGGCGGGCGGCGGTGCGGGGCCGTACGCCGGTGTGAGACGCGGCCCCGCACAGCTTCAGCCGTGCTCCGCCGCGTGCATCGCCGCGCCCACGATGCCCGCGTTGTTCTGCAGCTGTGCGGGGACTATCTCCGCCTCGATGCCCTCGATGAACGGCAGGAACTTGTGGGCCTTGCGGCTGACGCCGCCGCCGATGATGAACAGCTCGGGGGTGAAGAGCATCTCGACGTGGGCGAGGTACTTCTGGACCCGGCGCGCCCAGCGGTCCCAGGTCAGGCCCTGGTCCTCCTTGGCCTTGCTGGACGCCCGCTTCTCCGCCTCGTGGCCGTTCAGCTCCAGGTGGCCGAGCTCGGTGTTGGGGACGAGGACGCCGTCGACGAAGACCGCGCTGCCGATGCCGGTGCCGAAGGTCAGCAGGACGACCGTGCCCTTGCGGCCCCGGCCGGCGCCGAAACGCATCTCGGCGACGCCCGCCGCGTCGGCGTCGTTGACCACGGTCACCGGCAGGCCGCCGAGCCGCTCGCCGAACAACGCGCGCGCGTCGGTGTCGACCCAGCTCTTGTCGACGTTGGCCGCCGTACGGACCGTGGCGCCACCGGTGACGACGCCCGGGAACGTCAGCCCGACCGGTCCCGTCCAGCCGAAGTGCTCGACCACCTGCCTGACCCCGTCGGCCACACCGTCGGGCGTCGCCGGGTGCGGGGTGAGCACCTTGTGCCGCTCCTGGACCAGGTCGCCCCTGTCCAGGTCCACAGGGGCACCCTTGATGCCGGATCCGCCGATGTCCACGCCGAAGATCTGCATGGCACCACGTTACGACGCGGGACTGACAGTCACTCCTGCGCCGTAACGCCCGGCCGTCACTCCCGCGCCGTACCCGACCCTCCGCGCTCGGCGGCCAGCGCCGCGGCCTCCTCGCGCAGGTCCCGGCGGAGCTCCTTGGGCAGGGAGAAGGTGATGGACTCCTCGGCCGCCTTGACGATCTCCACGTCCTCGAAGCCGCGCTGCGCGAGCCATTCGAGCACCTGCTCGACCAGGACCTCCGGCACCGAGGCGCCCGAGGTCACGCCGACCGTGGAGACGCCCTCCAGCCAGGCCTCGTCGATCTCGTCGGCGAAGTCCACGAGGTAGGACTGCGCCGCGCCCGCGAGCTTGGCGACCTCCACCAGCCGCTTGGAGTTGGAGGAGTTGCGGGAGCCGACCACGATCACCAGGTCCGCCTGGGCGCCCATCTGCTTCACGGCGAGCTGACGGTTCTGCGTGGCGTAGCAGATGTCGTCGCTGGGCGGGGAGACCAGCTGCGGGAACTTCTCCTTGAGCGCGTCGACCGTCTCCATGGTCTCGTCGACCGAGAGCGTGGTCTGCGACAGCCATACGACCCTGGAGGGGTCGCGGACCTCGACCTTGGCGACGTCCTCGGGGCCGTCGACGAGCTGGATGTGCTCCGGGGCCTCGCCGGTGGTGCCGATGACCTCCTCGTGGCCCTCGTGCCCGATCAGGAGGATGTCGTAGTCCTCATTGGCGAACCGGACGGCCTCCTTGTGGACCTTGGTCACCAGCGGGCAGGTCGCGTCGATGGTGGCCAGACGCCCGCGCTCGGCCTCCTCGTGGACGACGGGGGCCACGCCGTGCGCCGAGAACATCACGATGTTGCCCGGCGGCACCTCCTCCGTCCGCTCGACGAAGACGGCGCCCTTCTTCTCCAGGGTCTGCACGACGTACTTGTTGTGGACGATCTCGTGCCGGACGTACACCGGAGCCCCGTACTGCTCCAGAGCCTTCTCGACAGCGATCACGGCACGATCCACACCCGCGCAGTAGCCCCGGGGAGCGGCGAGCAGAACACGGCGGCCAGACGAAGCAGTCATGCCCCCATCGTAAGGCCGCCCCGGCGGCCCGAAGATCGCGCCGTCCGGCCCGGGACGCCGTGGCCCGCGTTGTCAGCGGTGAGGGCTACTCTCGCGGACATGGCTGTCTCCACGTCTCCCGAAGCCCCCCTGCCCGTCGGTGAGGTGTCGCGGCTGATCGGGGGTTGGATCGAGCGGCTCGGGGCCGTGTGGGTGGAGGGGCAGATCACGCAGCTGTCGCGGCGGCCGGGCGCGGGCGTGGTGTTCCTGACGCTGCGCGATCCGTCGTACGACGTCTCCGTCAGCGTGACCTGCTACCGACAGGTGTTCGACGCGATCGCCGATGTCGTCAGCGAGGGCGCCCGGGTCGTCGTGCACGCGAAACCCGAGTGGTACGCCCCGCGCGGGCAGCTGTCGCTGCGGGCCGCCGAGATACGGCCCGTGGGGGTCGGGGAGCTGCTGGCCCGGCTGGAGCAGCTGAAGAAGGCGCTCACGTCGGAGGGGCTGTTCGCGCCCGAGCGCAAGAAGCCCCTGCCGTTCCTCCCCCAGCTGATCGGGCTCGTGTGCGGCCGGGCCTCCGCCGCCGAGCGGGACGTGCTGGAGAACGCCCGGCAGCGCTGGCCCGCCGTCCGCTTCGAGGTGCGCAACGTCGCCGTGCAGGGTGTCCATGCCGTCCCGCAGGTCGTGCAGGCCGTCAAGGAGCTCGACGAGACCGACGACGTGGACGTGATCATCGTGGCGCGGGGCGGTGGCAGCGTGGAGGACCTGCTGCCCTTCTCCGACGAACAGCTCGTCCGCGCGGTCGCCTCCTGCCGTACGCCGGTCGTCTCCGCGATCGGGCACGAGCCGGACACCCCGCTGCTCGACTACGTCGCCGACCTGCGCGCCTCCACCCCGACCGACGCCGCCAAGAAGGTCGTGCCGGACGTCGGCGAGGAGTACGAGCGGGTACGGCAGCTGCGCGACCGCGCCCGCAGATGCGTACAGGCGTTCGTCGAACGGGAGGAGCGCGGGCTGGCCCACGCGCTCGCCCGGCCCTGCATGGAGGACCCGCACCGCATGATCGACGAGCGGGCGGACCACGTCGTCTCCCTGCTCGACCGGAGCCGTCGCACCCTGCGGCACCTGCTGGACCGCGCGGACTCCGAGCTGGCGCACACGCACGCGCGCGTGGTGGCCCTCTCCCCCGCCGCGACCCTCCGGCGCGGGTACGCCGTGCTGCAGAAGGCCGACGGGCACGTGGTCCGCGACCCGGCCGAGGTGACGGCGGACGAGGCCCTGCGGGCACGGGTCGCCGAGGGCGAGTTCACTGTTCGTGTCGACACATAGGGTGGTCGAATGACAAGCAAGGCATCCCCGGCGGACGAGGCGCTCGGCTACGAGCAGGCCCGCGACGAGCTGATCGAGGTCGTCCGGCGCCTGGAGGCGGGCGGTACGAGCCTGGAGGAGTCCCTCGCGCTGTGGGAGCGGGGCGAGGAGCTGGCCAAGGTGTGCCGGCGGTGGCTGGAGGGCGCGCGCGCCCGGCTGGACGCGGCGCTGGCCGAGGAGGAGGACGGGGCACGGGCCTCGCAGTAGGCCGCGGTAGGCCCGAGTGAGCCCCGGCCCGGGGCTCAGGACGTCTTCAGCGCCTTCACCATCGTCGTCAGCCGGTCCCAGGACGCCGTGCCCGTGACCACCGTCGTGGACCCCTTGGTGCCCTCCAGCACGAGCGCGTCGTAGCGGCCGCCGGCGTAGCGGGTCCACGTACGGCCGTCGATCTTCTGGGTGACCTTCGTGGCGTGCCCGCCCTGGCTGGCGTCGTCGATGAAGTCCTTGCGCTTCTGAGCGGACTGCTCGATCGCCACGTATTGACCGTCGGGATCCTGGAAACCCAGGTGCCAGTGGTCCTTCTCGCCGGCCCGGAAGCGGACCGAGGTCGCCTTCCAGCTGTCGGGCAGGCCCTCGGGTGCGGCCACCGGGTACGACGCCGCACGGCGTGCCGTGAGCAGCTCGACGCTGTAGTCGACCCGCTTGAGGTCGGGAGCACCGCCGCCATGCGGGACGAAGAGGTAGATGACCCCCGCCGCGATCCCGATCAGGCCCAGGGAGAGGAGCATGTCCCGGACCGTCTTCTGCTTGCCATTCGAACGTGCCACGCCTCCATCGTCGCAGGTGTCCGGTCCGCTCATCCGTGGGGCCCCCTGCTCATTTTGTCCACCCGGCGATAGAGTCGGGGCAACACCCTCATCCGGCCGTCGCCGTATCAGAAAGGTGCGCTCCGATGACCGAGCATCACCACTTGCCGTCCGAGCTTGAAGTGCCCTCCGAGGCGCCCGACCGCAACATCGCCCTGGAACTCGTCCGGGTGACCGAGGCCGCGGCGATGGCCGCGGGCCGCTGGGTCGGGCGCGGTGACAAGAACGGCGCCGACGGCGCCGCGGTGCGCGCCATGCGCTCCCTCGTCTCCACCGTGTCGATGAACGGCGTCGTCGTCATCGGCGAGGGCGAGAAGGACGAGGCCCCGATGCTCTTCAACGGCGAGCACGTCGGCGACGGCACCGGGCCCGAGGTCGACATCGCCGTCGACCCGATCGACGGCACCACCCTGACCGCCAAGGGCATGCCGAACGCGATCGCGGTCCTCGCGGCCGCCGAGCGCGGCGCCATGTTCGACCCGTCCGCCGTGTTCTACATGGACAAGCTGGTCACCGGACCGGACGCGGCCGACTTCGTCGACATCGACGCGCCGGTGTCGGTGAACATCAAGCGGGTCGCCAAGGCCAAGCGGGCCACGCCCGAGGACGTCACCGTGGTCATCCTCGACCGCCCGCGGCACGAGGGCATCATCAAGGAGATCCGGGAGACGGGCGCCCGCATCAAGCTGATCTCCGACGGCGACGTGGCCGGCTCGATCCTGGCGCTGCGCGACGGCACCGGCATCGACCTGCTGCTCGGCATCGGCGGCACGCCCGAGGGCATCATCTCGGCCTGCGCCGTGAAGTGCCTGGGCGGCACGCTCCAGGGCAAGCTGTGGCCCAAGGACGACGAGGAGCGGCAGCGGGCGATCGACGCCGGGCACGACCTCGACCGCGTGCTGACCACGGACGACCTGGTCTCCGGCGAGAACGTCTTCTTCGTCGCCACCGGCATCACCGACGGCGAGCTGCTGCGCGGTGTGCGCTACCGCTCGGAGACGGCGACGACCGACTCGATCGTCATGCGCTCCAAGTCCGGCACGGTCCGCCGGATCGACTCCGAGCACCGGCTGAGCAAGCTGCGTGCCTACAGCGCGATCGACTTCGACCGCGCGAAGTAGCACCTCGTACGCGGCGGTACGGAACTCGAAGGGCGCCCCCGGTGCGGCGGGGGCGCCTCACGCGCACGAGGGAACGCGCGGGGAACCCGACTGCTAGCCGGCTGCCGCTATACGCCCCGTCGTGCGGGCCGTCTTCTTCAGCTCCAGGTCGCGGCGGCGGCGCCGGGCCAGGACGACACGGCGCTCGGCGGCGGTGAGGCCGCCCCAGACGCCGTAGGGCTCGGGCTGCAGCAGCGCGTGCTCGCGGCACTCGACCATGACCGGGCAGCGCGCGCAGACCCGCTTGGCCGCTTCCTCCCGGGACAGCCGGGCGGCGGTGGGCTCCTTGGAGGGCGCGAAGAACAGGCCGGCCTCGTCGCGCCGGCACACCGCCTCGGTGTGCCAGGGCGCCTCCTGATCCCTGTCCCGCGCTGGCACCCGCTGGGCCGGAACGGCAGCTACCTGCAGGGACGAATGCGGCGGTTGCAGCACGGTCTTCTCCTGACGACGGCTTCGCGAGCTGAAGGGTGCTCCGAGAGACGATGCAGCAAGGCCTACCCGCTGTGCGCGCGCCTATGCACTGAGTTCCGAACCGTGCGGTTGGTCAGAGGTCGGTCAGAGATGCTTGCGCAGACGCTTGTCGACCTTGCGCTGCACCCGGTCGAGGATGTCCGCGACGAGCTTGCCGCGCTTGGGCCGCGCCTCGACGTTGCCCAGGACGGCCCAGCCGTCGACGTAGACGACGGGTGCCTCGGACTCGGCCGAGTCCAGCGTGGCCACCTCGAAGTTGCCGAGGACGCCGCCGCCGGTGCCGCGCAGCGACACGTTCTCCGGGACGCGGACCTGCACGTCGCCGAAGACCGAGACGGCCCTGATCACGACCTGTTGGTACTCGAAGATCGCCTCGCTGAGGTCGATCTCCACGCTGCCGAAGATCGCGTACGCGTGCAGCCGGCGTCCGGCGCGCCAGCGGCCTCTGCGCGTGGCCTGGCTGAACACCGCCACCACGTTCTCGTCGGCGACGGGGGGTATCGTGCCGGCCGCCGGGCGGTTGGGCGCGGGGGTGTACGCCGGGGCCGTGCGGCCCTGGTGGGCGGCGGGCAGGTCCTGGATGAAGACCTCCAGCTCACCGACCGTCTTGGCGCTCAGCACCCCCTCGACGCGCTCGGCGTGCTCGTCGGCGGTCAGGCGGCCCTCGGCGAGGGCCTCGCGCAGGATGTCGGCGATACGGTCACGGTCGGCGTCCGAGGCGCGCAGCTCGGCGACGGGCGCGGGAGCGGGGGCCGCGGCCGTGCGCGGTTCGGTCTGCTTCTGAAGGTCCACGGCAGCAGGGTACCGAAACGCGATAGATCGCGACTAGAGGTGTGGACGAGCGGGCGCGTCGGGCGGCGGGCCGGGGGCCGAGCGGGAGGCTGAGCCGGACCTCACAGGTTCGCTGTCAGCGGCAGGTCCTACGCTGTCTGATGCCCGCCAATGTCGGCGGGCGGCCGTCTGTCGAGTGAGGAATGGGCTGCAATGCCGGAGTTCACGTACACCGATCTGCTCCCGCAGGGTGAGGACACCACCCCGTACCGGCTGGTGACGTCCGAGGGCGTCTCCACCGCCGAGGGGCCCGACGGGCGTACGTTCCTCAAGGTCGAGCCGGAGGCGCTGCGCAAGCTGGCCGAGGAGGCCATCCACGACATCCAGCACTACCTGCGCCCGGCCCACCTCGCCCAGCTGCGCCGCATCATCGACGACCCCGAGGCGTCGGCGAACGACAAGTTCGTCGCCCTGGACCTGCTCAAGAACGCGAACATCGCCGCCGCGGGCGTGCTGCCCATGTGCCAGGACACCGGTACGGCGATCGTGATGGGCAAGCGCGGGCAGAACGTGCTGACGGCGGGAGGAGACGAGGAGGCGCTCTCCCGGGGCATCTACGACGCCTACACCAAGCTGAACCTGCGCTACTCGCAGATGGCTCCGCTCACCATGTGGGAGGAGAAGAACACCGGCTCCAACCTCCCCGCGCAGATCGAGCTGTACGCGACGGACGGCGGCGCCTACAAGTTCCTGTTCATGGCCAAGGGCGGTGGCTCGGCCAACAAGTCCTTCCTGTACCAGGAGACGAAGGCCGTCCTGAACGAGGCCTCCATGATGAAGTTCCTGGAGGAGAAGATCCGTTCGCTGGGCACGGCCGCGTGCCCGCCGTACCACCTGGCGATCGTGGTCGGCGGTACGTCGGCCGAGTACGCGCTGAAGACCGCGAAGTACGCCTCCGCGCACTACCTGGACAACCTGCCGGCCGAGGGTTCGCCGCTCGGGCACGGCTTCCGGGACAAGGAGCTGGAGGAGAAGGTCTTCGAGCTGACGCAGCGGATCGGCATCGGGGCGCAGTTCGGCGGCAAGTACTTCTGCCACGACGTGCGCGTGGTCCGTCTGCCGCGGCACGGCGCGTCCTGCCCGGTCGCGATCGCGGTGTCCTGCTCGGCGGACCGGCAGGCACTGGCGAAGATCACGCCCGAGGGTGTGTTCCTGGAGCAGCTGGAGAAGGACCCGGCGCGGTTCCTGCCGGAGACGACGGACGAGCACCTGTCCGACGACGACGTCGTCAGGATCGACCTGAACCGGCCGATGGACGAGATCCTCGCGGAGCTGACGAAGTACCCCGTGAAGACCCGGCTGTCGCTGACCGGGCCGCTGGTCGTGGCCCGGGACATCGCCCACGCGAAGATCAAGGAGCGGCTCGACGCGGGGGAGGGCATGCCGCAGTACCTCAAGGACCACCCGGTGTACTACGCCGGGCCGGCGAAGACTCCCGAGGGTTACGCATCGGGCTCGTTCGGTCCGACCACGGCCGGGCGGATGGACTCCTACGTCGAGCAGTTCCAGGCGGCGGGCGGTTCGAGGGTGATGCTGGCCAAGGGGAACCGGAGCAAGCAGGTCACGGACGCGTGTGCCGCGCACGGCGGCTTCTACCTGGGGTCCATCGGCGGGCCCGCGGCCCGGCTGGCCCAGGACTGCATCAAGAAGGTCGAGGTCCTGGAGTACGAGGAGCTCGGCATGGAGGCGGTCTGGAAGATCGAGGTCGAGGACTTCCCGGCGTTCGTCGTCGTCGACGACAAGGGCAACGACTTCTTCACCGACCCGGCGCCGCAGCCGACGTTCACGTCGATTCCGGTGCGGGGGCCCGGTCTGGCGTAACGCCCTCGGCCGTGCGTTCCGCTCCCCTCGGCAGAGCCCCGGGACCAATCCGCGTCTTCGCGATGTCAACGGGGCGGCAGTGGCTCTACGCTGATGTCCTGTCACTCTCGGGGGGAGCTCGCGGCATGACCTTCAACCAGTCTTCCTGGCAGCTGCACAACAGCAAGGTCTACAACATCGCCGGTGACCTCCACCTCACCGAGCAGAGCGGGCCGTCGGAGTTCGTCGCGGTGGTGGAGGAACTGCGGGCCCGCATCCGGGCCCTGGAGAACGTCCCGGAGCCCCAACTCGCCGCGGTCGACCAGGAGCTGGCGGAGGTGGCCGACCTCGGGGAGACGGTGCGATCGGACGCCGGTGACGCAGACGCCGATGACACGGGCCTCGCCGACGACGACTCCGACCCGGGCGGCACGGAATCCGACGGCACAGACTCCGACGACCCGGACGGATCTCCGGACGCCGGTGACTCGACCAGAAGCGGCAGGGTCGTCCGTGGCCTCGCCCGGGTCGGCGCGCTGCTGCGCGGTCTGACCGGTGCCGCCAACGCCGCGAACGAGCTCGGCGCCTCCGTGGACGAGCTGGCGCAGTGGGCCGGCCACCACCTCTGATCGGCGCCACACCATGCCGGGATCCGATGAGGCGAACGCCGAGTTCGAGCAGCCGAACTGGACGGTCACGGCGCCGGTGTTCA
Source organism: Streptomyces sp. JNUCC 63 (assembly GCF_054366325.1). Taxonomy (NCBI): domain Bacteria; kingdom Bacillati; phylum Actinomycetota; class Actinomycetes; order Kitasatosporales; family Streptomycetaceae; genus Streptomyces; species Streptomyces sp. JNUCC 63. Next base: position 2,864,163 of record NZ_CM135963.1, read on the forward strand.
ACGCGCGGGACATCCACATCTCCGGCCTCGTCGGCCCGTCCCGCGGCGGCGCGGTACCAGACGGCACCGCGCCGCCTCCGTCCCCGCCGCAGGACCCCGCGTTCCGGCGGTCGCTGGCCCGGCTGCTGCTACGCAAACTGAGGTCCACGAGCGACGAAAGTCAGTGGCTGGGCGGCGAGTTGACCGACCTGGCGGTGCTCGTCGAGGACGTCGAGGGCAGTACCGCCGTCGGCCGCCGCGGTCTGCCTCACCGACGCGGCCGGTACTCGACCCAGCCCCTGACCGAGGCCCTGGCCCAGCCCGACGCCGACCTGGTCCTGCTCCAGGGCGTCGCGGGTTCCGGCAAGAGCGTCGCCCTGCGCCGGCACGCGGTGTCCCTGCTGGAACACATCAGCACTGGCCGTGCCCCGGACAGCGCGCCCCTGCCCGTCCATGTGAACCTGCGCGAACTCACCGCGAGCCCCGACGAGATCAACACCGAGTTGCTGCGCCGTTACATCATGGAGCAGACCGGCCCGCGCGGCAGCACCGACGTCGCCTCCTACTTCGCCCACTGCTTCGCCGAGGATCTGCGCAACCGCCGGGTGATCCTGCTGCTCGACTCCTTCGACGAGATCCCGGCGGTCCTCGGCAGCGCGACGGTCGACGCGGTAGTCGCCCCGTACGTCCAGACGATCATCGAGCTCGTCGGGGGCGGAGGGCGCTGCGTGGTGGCGTGCCGGGAGTACAAGGGCCTGCGCTCGGCGGGCTGGACCCAGCTGCACATCCTCGGGCTCTCCCTCACCCGGCAGGAGGAGTTCCTGCGCGGGGCCCACCTCGGCAGTGATGGCATCGCACTCGTCCGGGAGCTGCTGACGGACCCCCGGCGCGGCTTCACCACCGAGCTCCAGAACCCGCTGAGTCTCAGGCTCCTCGCCACGTACGTCCAGTCCCGGCGGGCGGCACCGGACCGGCCGAGCGCCCTGTTCGCCGAGTTCGCGAGCCTGCGGGTGCGCGAGGGCCTGTCCCACGCGGGGCTCGACCCCGACAGCTACCGGGCCGCCGACGTGAAACGCCGACTGGAGAACTTCTTCGACCGCTTCGCCTTCCGGCTGACGGCGTCCGGCGGCGGCCTCTCCGTCTCCGAGGCCGGCCTGCGGGAGGCGCTGAGGGAGGAGACGCGGGACGTGCCGGCCCTGCGCGACCTGCTCGACCGTGCGCTGACCGGCTCCCGGATCATCGGCTTCTCCTCCGCGACGGCCGACGAGGAGGGCGCGCAGGACGAGGCGACGGATACCGGCGGGCGCCGCGTCTTCTTCGGCCACCGCCGGGTCCAGCAGTACTTCGCCAGCCGGTACGTCGCCGCCCGTCCCACGGCCGTACCCCGCGAGGAGCTGGTGACCAACGGGCGGTGGAGGGAGACCGCCGTCACCGTGCTCCAGGACGGGCCGCCGGAGGTCACCGGGCCGCTGCTCGACGCGCTGGCCGCGGTCCTGGTCGGCGAGCTGGACCGGGCACGGCGGGCGAATGCGGGGGAGTTCGCGTGGTCGCCCGCCACCGTGCACGTGCTGGAGCTGCTGACCGCCGCCTACCAAGGCAGGGCGGAGTGGCCGCACGAGGCCGTCCGGCCGCTGATCGAGGAGCTGGTGGACGTGGCGTGGCGGAAAGGCAGCGTCAGCGACCGCAAGTTCGCGCTGGACTGCCTGCCGCTGCTGTCCGAGGAGACCCGGGAGCAGTACATCGACCGCGCCTTCGCCGGGGACAGCAACTGGATTCGCATGACCGCGCTGCGCGACTGCGCCACGCTGCCGTCTCTGTCGCCGGCGATCCGCGCCTCCGTCCGGCGGCTGCTGATCACCCGGCTGGGGCGCAGGACGTCGGCGGCGGAGACGCAGGCGCTGGACGTGGATCTGGAGCGGTTGCGGGGAACGGAGGACTTCGTCGGGATACGGCGAATCGTGGACCGGACGCCTCGGTGGGTGGTGGTGCTCGCGCTGCCGACCGTCGTGGTGCGACTGCTCGGGTACGGGGTCTCCCAGCCCGAGGCGGGCCCGTGGCAGCGGCCGCCCATGGCTCTGCTGGGGTTTCTCCTCCCAGTCGTCATGTTCTGGATCTTCCAGGCCACGCAGCCGCTGTCGTACGGCGGCGGCAAGCCGTTCAGCATCCTGGACGACCTCGTCCGCCGCTGGCGTCCGATACCAGGTGCGACGACCGAGTCGGTCCTCCGCTACCTGGGCGTGGTGGCGCTTCTGGGCTCAGGCGTGGGAGCCGTTCTCATGCTCGTCGACATCGGGCGCGGCCGTCTGCCTGTGGCCGAGGCCATGGCCACAGGCGTCACGTCCGTGGCGAGCTTCTACGCGATGCTCTGGGGCCCGGGCGTGCTGTACGCCGTGCACGAGGGTCGCACGGTTCAGCAACTGGGCGCCCTTCAGCGCGTGCTCGTCGTCTCCGTGGCCCTGCGGCGAGGATGGGCTGTGCTGCGGGGCGGGCTCGGCCAGATCAATCCGCGCACCGTGACGACGCTCGTGCTCTGGACAGCGGTCATCGGCGCGTTCTACCTCCTGTCCCTGCACTCCCGCATCGCCGTGATCGTCGGTGCGGGGTCCATTGTCCTGATCGCCCTGTTTCTGCTGCACAGCCTCCTCACCTCCGCCTTCCGCGAACTGCGCAGCCGCCGCCGCATAGACCAGGCCCTCCGCACCTGCAACGACGACGCGACGCTCTTCTTCACCGCTCTGTTCACCCTCCGCGACGTGGGCGAGGCCGCCGAGTACGTCCGCCGGGTCCGTGACGTGCCCCGGGCCGGTCCCCTCGGCGTGGACCGGGCCGCCCTGCGCCTGTGCATCGCTGTCCTGCAGGGCCGCACGCCACAGGTCACCGGCCTCTCCCCGGAGGGCCTCCGGCGGCTGGCCAAGTGGGAGGGCGACACGGAGCTTCTCGACGAGCTGGGCCGGCTGGACGAACAGCTGCGGACACGTTGACGGGCCGCCCCGGGAACATCACGCGCCCCGGCGATGCTGATCCCCATGGAGGTGTCCCCAATGGCAAACGGCCAGAACGACGCAGTCGGTTACCGCATCGAGCACGACTCCATGGGCGAAGTCCAGGTCCCCGTCCACGCCAAGTGGCGCGCCCAGACGCAGCGAGCCGTGGAGAACTTCCCCGTCTCCGGGCAGCGGATCGAGCGCGCGCACATCGAGGCGCTGGCGCGGATCAAGGGCGCCGCGGCCAAGGTCAACGCGGAGCTCGGGGTACTCGACAAGGACGTCGCCCAGGCGATCCAGGACGCGGCGGCGGAGGTCGCCGAGGGGAAGTGGGACGAACACTTCCCGGTCGACGTGTTCCAGACCGGGTCCGGGACCTCGTCCAACATGAACACCAACGAGGTCGTCGCCACCCTCGCCACCGAGCGGCTCGGACGGGACGTGCATCCCAACGACCACGTCAACGCGTCGCAGTCCTCCAACGACGTCTTTCCGTCCTCCATCCACATCGCCGCCACCGCCGCCGTCACCCGCGACCTGATCCCCGCCCTGGACCACCTCGCGGCCGCCCTCACCCGCAAGGCCGAGGAGTTCGCCGACGTGGTGAAGTCCGGGCGGACGCATCTCATGGACGCCACGCCCGTGACCCTCGGTCAGGAGTTCGCCGGGTACGCCGCCCAGGTGCGGTACGGGGTCGAGCGGCTGAACGCCTCCCTGCCGCGGCTGGCCGAGTTGCCGCTCGGCGGGACCGCGGTGGGGACCGGGATCAACACCCCGCCCGGGTTCTCCGCCGCCGTCATCGAAGAGGTCGCCCGCGCCACCGGGCTCCCGCTCACCGAGGCCCGCGACCACTTCGAGGCGCAGGGCGCCAGGGACGGCATCGTCGAGACCAGTGGGCAGCTGCGCACCATCGCCGTGGGCCTGACGAAGATCGCCAACGATCTGCGGTGGATGGCCTCCGGGCCCCGGACCGGGCTCGCCGAGATCTCCCTGCCCGATCTGCAGCCGGGGTCGTCCATCATGCCGGGGAAGGTCAACCCGGTCATTCCCGAGGCCGTCCTCATGGTCTGCGCCCAGGTCACCGGCAACGACGCCACCGTCGCCACCGCCGGCGCCTCCGGCAACTTCGAGCTCAACGTCATGCTCCCGGTCATCGCCAAGAACGTCCTGGAGTCCGTCCGGCTGCTGGCCAATGCCTCCCGGCTGCTCGCCGACCGCACCGTGGACGGGATCGTCGCCCATCGGGAGCGCGCCCGCGAGTACGCCGAGTCCTCCCCTTCCGTCGTCACCCCGCTCAACAAGTACATCGGGTACGAGGAGGCGGCGAAGGTCGCCAAGAAGGCGCTGGCCGAGCAGAAGACCATCCGCCAGGTCGTCGTCGAGAGCGGGTACGTCGAGCGCGGACAGCTCACGGTCGAACAGCTCGACGAGGCGCTGGACGTCCTGCGGATGACACGCCCGTGACATCTCCCGCCCGGGCGTGAACCCATGACGCCCTCGACGGCATCAGGTGCCCCGGGCACCTAAAATCTGCACATGGCAGACGACGGAGCGACCACACGCGCGGCCGTGGGCGGTGCGACGGCCCACTGGACCCCGGGCAGCCAGATCCTGTGGCGGTACCGGGAGAACGGCGGCGCGCGCTTCCACATCGCGCGCCCCGTCACCATCGTACGGGACGACCCGGACCTGCTCGCCGTGTGGATGGCGCCCGGCACCGAGTGCGTCAAACCCGTGCTCGCCGACGGCACCCCGGTACACCTGGAACCGCTCGCGTCGCGCTACACCAGGCCGCGGACCGTACGGCGCGACCGCTGGTCCGGCACCGGAGTGCTGAAGCTGGCCCGGCCGGGCGAGCCCTGGTCGGTGTGGCTGTTCTGGGAGCCGGGCTGGCGGTTCAAGAACTGGTACGTCAACCTGGAGGAGCCGCTCGCCCGTTGGGCGGGCGGAGTCGACTCCGAGGATCACTTTCTGGACATCTCCGTGCACCCGGACCGCAGTTGGCACTGGCGGGACGAGGACGAGTTCGCGCAGGCGCAGCGCGACGGACTGGTGGACGCCGAGCTCGCCGAGCGGGTCGAAGCCGCCGGCAGGGACGCGGTGGAGGTGATCCGTGCCTGGCGGTCTCCGTTCTGCGAGTCCTGGCAGCAGTGGCGCCCGGACCCGGCCTGGGCGGTACCGTCACTCCCGGACGACTGGGACCGTACGCCCGCGCGCATGGCCTCATGAGGCCCTTGATGCGCCCCCGGGCGGGAAACGTAGGATCGTCCTCCGCAACGATCGGAACGATCGAACGAGGATCAGGAGCAACTCCCGGGCCGCAGGCCAGGTCTGACCGGATGTCACCGAGGGGCGGCAGGACGTGAGCGAGGGGTACGACGGCAACACCCGTGCGGGCCACGAACGGTTCGCCGGTGGCACAGGAACAGCCTCTGACCACGCCGGAAATCCGTTCCTGGGACATGTATTCCGGGTATCGGGTCTTCGGCGGGACGAACTGCGCGCCCGGCGCGCGGCCCCGGACGGATGGATTCGACACGCGTGACGGAGCAGCCGACCTCCTTCGAACGCCCCCAGACGGGCGCCGACCCCACGGACGCCCGTGGGGCACTCCTGCGTACCCCGACCGCCTCGGGAGCCTCGGCGTTACCGCAACAGTCCCGCGCCGCCGGCTCCGAGCACTCCCAGTCCGCGTCCGCCGAGCCCGGCGCCCACCGTCCGCGTCCCGCGCCGGAGGGCATCCCGGCCCAGCCGGACGCGGCGGCGAGGGCCGCGGAGGCGACGGCCGTGGAGGCGACGGCCGTGGAGGCGACGGCCGTGGAGCCCCCGACAACTGAGGCCATGACAACCGAGACCGTGACAGCCGAGGCGGAGTCCGCCGAGGGCAGGGCGACCGACGGCGGAACCGGCGAAGGCGGAAACGCGGACCACGGGACCGGCGACGGCGAGTCCCCCGGCGGCGTCGCATCCGTTCGCACGGGCGCCGAGGCGCCCCTGGCAGCGGGCGCGCCCGGCGGCCAGGACCGCAGGACCCGGCGTGGCCTGCCCCCCGGCGGTCAGGAGCGTCGTACCGGCCAGGGACTGCCGCCCGGGCGGCCGTTGCCGATGCGGCGGGACGGGGACCGGCTGCGGTTCGTGGGGGCGGCCACGCGGCGGATCGCGCGCGGCATGGACCTCGACGAGATCGTCATGGGCCTGTGCCGGGCCACCGTGCCGACCTTCTCCGACGCGATCCTCGTCTATCTGCGCGAACCGCTGCCGGTGGGCGACGAACGGCCCGTGGGCCCGCTCGTGCTGCGGCTGCGCCGTACCGACCGGATCCCGGCGGAGCGCGACACCGACGGCGTGTACGTGCCGCCGCCGGTGCCGGAGCAGCCAGCGGAGCTGTCGGTGGTGACCAACGAGCTGTGCGAGGTGCGGCCGGGCAGCGCGCTGGGCGAGGTGCTGCGGGGCGTACGGCCGGTGTTCACGGACACGGCGGCCGCTCAGGTGGCCCTCGCCGAACTCCTCGGCCAAGGCTCCGAGTTGGCGGTGCCCGACGGACAGCGCACCATCCTCGCCCCGCTGCGCGGCCGGCGCCGTGTCATCGGTGCCGCGCTGTTCCTGCGCCGCCCGGAGCGCCAGGCGTTCGAGCCCGACGACCTGCTGGTCGCCGCCCAGCTCGCCACGCACAGCGCGCTGGGCATCGACAAGGCGGTGCTGTACGGCCGTGAGGCGTACATCGCCGACGAGCTGCAGCGCACGATGCTGCCCGAGACGCTGCCCCACCCCACGGGCGTACGGCTGGCCTCGCGCTATCTGCCCGCCGCGGAGACCGCGCGCGTGGGCGGCGACTGGTACGACGCGATCCCACTGCCCGGCAGCCGGGTCGCCCTCGTCGTCGGTGACGTCATGGGCCACTCCATGACCTCGGCCGCGATCATGGGCCAGCTGCGTACGACCGCGCAGACCCTGGCCGGGCTCGACCTGCCGCCGCAGGAGGTGCTGCACCACCTCGACGAGCAGGCGCAGCGCCTGGGCACCGACCGCATGGCGACCTGCATGTACGCCGTCTACGACCCCGTCACGCACCGCATCACCATCGCCAACGCCGGCCATCCGCCGCCCGTGCTGCTGCACCTGAGCGGCCGTTCGGAGGTACTGCGGGTGCCGGCGGGCGCGCCGATCGGTGTCGGCGGGGTCGACTTCGAGGCCGTGGAACTGGACGCCCCGGCCGGCGCGACCCTGCTCCTCTACACCGACGGCCTGGTCGAGTCGCGACTCAGGGACGTATGGACGGGCATAGAACAGCTGCGCGAGAAGCTGCAGGCGACCGCGCAGCTCACCGGCCCCGACCATCCGCCGCCGCTCGAGGCACTGTGCGACGAGGTCCTGGACATGCTCGGCCCGGGCGACCGGGACGACGACATCGCGCTGCTCGCCGCCCGCTTCGACGGGATCGCGCCGAGCGACGTGGCGTACTGGTCCCTGGAACCGGAGGACTCCGCCCCCGGCCAGGCCCGCCGCCTGGCCCGCCGGGCGCTGGACCGCTGGGGCCTGCAGGAGCTCACCGACTCCGTGGAGCTGCTGGTCAGCGAGGTCGTCACCAACGCCGTGCGCTACGCCTCCCGCCCGGTCACCCTCCGCCTGCTGCGCACCGACGTACTGCGCTGCGAGGTCGGCGACGACGTGCCGCAACTGCCGCGCCTGCGCCAGGCCCGCGCCACGGACGAGGGCGGCCGCGGACTGTACCTGGTGAACAAGCTGGCCCGGCGCTGGGGCGCGACCCGGCTGAGCACGGGCAAGGTGGTCTGGTTCGAGCTCAACCACTCGGCCGGGAACGACCAGGCCCGCTGACCCGGCATCAGGACGGTCAGTACGGCCAAGGGGCGCCCGGACGGACCGGGCGCCCCTTGGCGCCGCTCACTGGTCGTTGAGGTTGAGCGGGGGATCGCTGATGCTGTCCGTCGGTTCCCTGGCCGGCGGGGCACTGGTGGTGGGCGACTCGGACGGCGGCTCGCTGGGGGGCTGCGACGTGGGCTGGCTGGGGGTGCTGCTCGGAGGCTCGGACACCGGCGGGGCACTGGTGGTGGGCGACTCGGACGGGGACTCGCTGGGCGACTCGCTGACCGACGGGGCCGCCGAGGGCTGAACCGCGGCGCCCTGCTTGGTGTCCAGGTCGAACTTGCTGGTCTCGCCCATCACGTCGAAGGTGTACTCGGCCCAGATCTGGGCGGGGTAGCCACCGCCGTTGATACGGCCGCTGCCCGGGATGAGGCCCGTGGCGCCGCTCAACGTGGTGTGCGCGTGGGTCTTCGGATCCTCGCCGAACAGGCCGACGGAGGTGACCAGGTTCGGCGTGTAGCCGGCGAACCAGGCGGACTTGTTCTCGTCGGAGGTACCCGTCTTGCCCGCCACCTGCTGGCCGTTGCGCTGCGGATTGTCCCGCACCGACCTCTGGGCCGTACCGTCGTCGACCACACCGGTCAGCACCGAGGTGACCGTGTCGGCGGCCTGGCGGCTGATGACCTGGTCACCGATCGGGTCGGCCATCTTGACCTGACGGTTGCGCTGCTCGGCCGACTTGACGACGGTCGGGGTGACCTTCTTGCCGTGGTTGGCGAAAGTGGCGTAGATCCCGGCCATCTCCAGCGGGCTCGCGCCCATGGAGCCCAGCGTCTGGGCGGGCACCGCCTGCATACCCTTGGTGTCCATGCCGAGTTGGCCGGCGACGCCCATCACCTGCTCCATGCCCACGTCGATGCCCATCTGCGCGAAGACGGAGTTGACCGACTTGTTCATGGCCGTCTGGACGGTGATGTCGCCGTAGTTCTGGTCGTCCTCGTTGGGCGGGCCGAAGCCGACCTTGGTGCCGTGGTCCACGACCTGGCGTTCGCTGGTGCCGTCGTAGATCGCGTTCGCCGTGATCGGCTGGCCGTCCTGGGTCTTGGCGTCGTGGTCCAGGGCCGCGGCCAGGATGACCGGCTTGAAGGTGGAGGCGGGCTGGTAGTCACGCCGGGTGGCGTTGCTCAGGTAGTGCTTGAAGTAGTCGACGCCGCCGTACAGGGCGAGGATCTTCCCGGTCTTGGCGTCGACCGAGACGGCGCCGGCCTGGACGTGCCCGTCGACCTTGCGCTTCTTCGGGTCCAGCTTGCCGGTCAGCTGCGACTTGACCGCCTTCTCCAGCGCGGCCTGCTTCTTCTTGTCGATGTTCAGGGTGATGTTCCAGCCCTGGCCCTCGACCGCTCGGTCCGCCTGGGCCCGGGTCAGGCCCTGGTCCTTCATCAGCTGCTGTGCGAGCTGCTGGTTGGCCAGGGCGATCAGGTAGCCCTTCTGGCCCTGCTGCCCGGGAGCGGGCTTGGGTTCCTTGGGCTCGGGGAACTTCATGGTCCGCCGCTTGGCGGCGTCCAGCCACTTCTGCCCGACCATGTTGTCGAGCACGTAGTTCCAGCGGTCCCGGGCGAGCTTCTTGCCGTTGTCGCTCGCGACGGCCCAGTCGTACTGGCTCGGGGCCTGCATCAGGGCGGCGAGGTAGGCGCCCTGCTGGACGGTGAGGTCCTTGGCGTCGACGTGGTAGTAGGCCTGCGCGGCGGCCTGGATGCCGTAGGCGCCGCGGCCGTAGTAGCTGGTGTTGATGTACCCGGCGAGGATCTCGTCCTTGGTCATCTTCTGGTCCACCTTCAACGAGATGACCAGTTCCTGCACCTTGCGCGTGACGGTCTGGTCCTGGTTGAGGTAGAAGTTCTTGACGTACTGCTGGGTGATCGTCGATCCGCCCTGCGCGCCCTTGCCGGACAGCGTGTTGAGCAGACCGCGGGCGGTGCCCTTCAGGTCGACGCCGTGGTCGGTGTAGAAGGTCTTGTTCTCGGCCGCGACGAAGCAGTACTGGACCTTCTTGGGCACCTTGGCCAGGTCCACCATCTCGCGGTTGACCTCGCCGGTACGGGCCAGGATCGTGCCGTCGCTGTACTTGTAGACGTTGCTCTGGCGCTGCGCGTCGGCGTTGCCCTCGGGGATGTCCACGATCATGTACAGCACGATGAAGGCGCCGATGCCCAGCAGGCAGAAGCCGAAGAACGTGCCGAGGATCTTCTTCCAGGTGAACAGACGGCGTATGCCGCCCTTCCCCTTGGCCGGCCGGGCGGCCCTGCGTGCCGCGGCCCTGCCGCCGCCGGCGGGGCCGATGCCGGCCGCCGGTGTCACGGACGAGCTCCTGGGCGCAGCGCGGCGGCCACCGCGCTGCCGCGCTCGTCTCTCTTCCGCTCGTCCCATGGGTCCGTCCGCTCCGCTTCCGTCTCGGCAGTCACTCACGTGGGTGCAGGTCAGCTCAGAAAGCTAACACCGACTTCTGTGGCAAAGGGCCCCCGATTCACCCCTTATCGGACGTGAGAATGAGCACCTGCCCCAGAGGAACCGACGCTTCATGTGCCCGCAGGGTTGTCATGGCGAGAAAAAGTGATATCACTTGGATAGGAAGAAGCTATGGGCCGGCAGTTCACCGGCCGTACGAGAACGGGGGGACCCGCCATGTCCACACACGCGCCACACGACTCCGCGCCCGCCACCGACCTGCCCGACATGCCCGAGCCGCGGGTGCGGGAGTTCCCGGCGCACAGCATCGGAGGCGGACTCGCCCTGCTCCTCGGCCTGCTCGGAGTACTGATCGCGGTGGCACTGGTCGCGGGCGGCAGCATGGTCACGGCGGCCGGCGCCAAGGCCGCGCTGATCGTCGTGGGCATCCTGACCGGCATCGCCGCGCTGCTCGCGATGGGCGGGCTCAACATGGTCGCGCCGGGCGAGGCGCGGGTCGTGCAGCTCTTCGGCCGCTACCGGGGCACGATCCGCGAGGACGGGCTGCGCTGGGTCAACCCGTTCACCTCCCGGAAGAAGATCTCCACCCGCGTCCGCAACCACGAGACCGCCGTATTGAAGGTCAACGACGCCTACGGCAACCCCATAGAACTCGCCGCGGTCGTCGTCTGGAAGGTGCGGGACACCGCACAGGCCACCTTCGAGGTGGACGACTTCCTGGAGTTCGTCTCCACCCAGACCGAGGCGGCCGTACGCCACATCGCCATCGAGTACCCCTACGACGCCCACGAGGAGGACGGCCTCTCCCTGCGCGGCAATGCCGAGGAGATCACCGAGAAGCTCGCCGTCGAACTGCACGCGCGTGTGGAGGCGGCCGGGGTGCAGATCCTCGAGTCCCGGTTCACGCACCTGGCCTACGCACCCGAGATCGCCTCGGCGATGCTCCAGCGGCAGCAGGCCGGCGCGGTCGTGGCGGCCCGGCGCCAGATCGTGGACGGCGCGGTCGGCATGGTCGAGGCGGCGCTCGCCCGCATGTCCGAGCGGGACATCGTGGAACTGGACGAGGAGCGGAAGGCGGCGATGGTGTCGAACCTGATGGTGGTGCTCTGCGGCGACCGGGCGGCGCAGCCGGTGCTGAACACGGGGACGCTCTACCAGTGACGGCTGCCGAGGAGGGGCCCTCCCCCAGGCGCAGGCCGCAGCAGCGCAAGCAGGTGCTGCTGCGGCTGGATCCGTCGGTGTACGACGCGCTCGCCCGGTGGGCCTCGGACGAACTGCGCTCGGCCAACGCCCAGATCGAGTTCCTGCTGCGCCGCGCTCTCACGGAGGCCGGGCGACTGCCCGGGGACACGGGCCCACTCCCACGCCGCGGCCGCCCACCCGGGGGCTCCGCCCCCAGACCCCCATCGGCCTGAGGAACCTGGACCTGGGACCGCCGGGCCGGGGGCGCCGGACCTGGAGGACGCCGGACCTGGAGGACGCCGGGTCCGGGCGTGTCCTCGGACGAACTGCGCTCGGCCAACGGCCAGATCGAGTTCCTGCTGCGCCGCGCTCCTGCGCAGACCGGCGACTGCCCGGGGACACGGACCCGCCCCTGCGCCGCGGCCGCCCTCCCGGGGGCTCCGTCCCAGCCCCCCACCGGCCCGATGAGCGCCGAGTCCGGGGCCGCCGGGCCTGAGCGTGGCCGGGCGGCCCCGGCGCCGTAGCAGAACCGTGACAATCGCCCCCCACCTGCGGGGCCGTACCTCACGCCACGCAGTGAACACGCGGTGTATACATGCGACGTATACACCGCGTGTACAGTGCCTCCCATGTCCATCGGTCACACCCTTCTGGGACTCCTGGAGACCGGCCCGCGCCACGGCTACGACCTGAAGCGGGCCTTCGACGAGAAGTTCGGTCACGACCGGCCGCTGCACTACGGCCAGGTCTACTCGACGATGTCCCGCCTGCTGAAGAACGGGCTCGTGGAAGTCGAGGCGATCGAGGCGGGCGACGGCCCCGACCGCAAGCGCTACGCCATCACCGAGGCCGGCGTCACCGACGTGGAGCAGTGGCTCGCCACGCCGGAGAAGCCCGAGCCGTACCTCCAGTCGACCCTCTACACCAAGGTCGTCCTCGCGCTGCTGACCCACCGCGACGCCGCCGACATCCTCGACACCCAGCGCGCCGAGCACCTGCGCAGCATGCGGATCCTGACCGACCGCAAGCGCAGGGGAGACCTCGCCGACCAGCTGATCTGCGACCACGCCCTGTTCCACCTCGAGGCCGACCTGCGCTGGCTGGAGCTGACCGCCGCTCGCCTCGACAAGCTCCGTGAGGCGGTGACCCGGTGACCCCTCCCCCCGGCTCCCTGCTGGCCGCCGAGAACCTGCGCAAGGCCTACGGCCCGACCACCGCGCTGGACGGCGCCGAGTTCTCCGTCCACCCCGGCGAGGTCGTCGCCGTGATGGGCCCCTCCGGCTCGGGCAAGTCCACGCTGCTGCACTGCCTCGCCGGGATCGTCACCCCCGACTCGGGGTCGATCACCTACGACGGCCGCGAGCTGTCCACCATGACCGATGCCCAGCGCAGTGCGCTCAGGCGCTCGGAGTTCGGGTTCGTCTTCCAGTTCGGCCAGCTGGTGCCCGAGCTGACCTGCGTGGAGAACGTGGCCCTGCCGCTCAGGCTGAACGGCACCTCCCGCAAGGAGGCCGAGCGGGCGGCGCTGACGTGGATGGAGCGCCTGGAGGTCGACGACCTGCGCAAGAAGCGGCCCGGCGAGGTCTCCGGCGGTCAGGGCCAGCGCGTCGCGGTCGCCCGCGCCCTGGTCACCGACCCCAGGGTGCTGTTCGCCGACGAACCGACCGGCGCACTGGACTCGCTGAACGGCGAGCGGGTGATGGAGCTGCTCACCGAGGCCGCCCGGTCCTCCAACGCGGCCGTCGTCCTCGTCACCCACGAGGCACGGGTCGCCGCCTACTCCGATCGCGAGATCGTCGTACGGGACGGGAAGTCACGGGACATGGAGCGGGTCGTATGAGAGCGCGTCAGTGGGTCCGCGACCTGTCCATGGGCGCCAGGTTCGCGTTCACGGGGGGCCGCGAGGGCTGGACCCGGGTGCTGCTGACGGCGGTCGGCGTCGGCCTCGGCGTGGCCCTGCTGCTGCTGACCACCGCGATACCCAGCGCGCTCTCGGTACGGCACCAGCGGGAACAGGCCCGCCTGGACTTCACCTACAGCGAGCACCCCCCGCCGAAGGCCGACGACACCCTGGTGATCGCGGACGTCGACACGGAGTACCACGACAAGAACATCCGCGGGCGGCTGGTGGAGCCCGAGGGGCCGCGGGCCCCGCTCGCGCCGGGCCTGACGAAGTATCCGGCGCCGGGCGACATGGTGGTCTCCCCCGCGCTGAAGGAGCTGCTCGACTCCGACGGCGGGAAGCTGCTGCGCGAACGGCTGCCGTACCGGGTGACCGGCACGATCGGCGAGAGCGGGCTCGTCGGCTCGCGCGAACTCGCTTACTACGCGGGCGTGGAGAACCTGGCGCCGCGCATGAACGGCTGGCAGGCGGCCCGGATCAACGAGTTCGGCGACCCGCACCCGTCGTCCGAGCCGATGGACCCGGTGCTGCTGCTGCTTGTGATGGTCGTCTTCGTGGTGCTGCTGATGCCAGTCGCCGTGTTCCTCGGCGCGGCGGTGCGGTTCGGCGGCGAGGCGCGTGATCGCCGGCTCGCCGCGCTCCGCCTGGTCGGCTCCGACAGCCGGATGACCCGCCGGATCGCGGCCGGCGAGGCGCTCGGCGGCTCACTGCTCGGGCTGGTGTTCGGCACGGCCTTCTTCCTGGCCGGCCGTCAGGCCGCGGGATCCGCGGAGGTCTTCGGCATCAGCGTCTTCCCCAGCTACCTGAACCCCTCGCCCGCGCTGGCGGCGCTGGTCGCGGTCGCGGTCCCGGCCGCCGCGGTGCTGGTCACCCTGCTGGCGCTGCGCGGGGTGGTCATCGAGCCGCTGGGCGTGGTGCGTACGGCCAAGCCCGCACGACGCCGGCTGTGGTGGCGGCTGCTGCTGCCGCTGGGCGGCCTGGCGCTGCTGTACCCGATGCTCGGCAAGGGCCGCGACAACGGGGACTTCAACCAGTTCCTGGTGATCGGCGGCGTGATGCTGCTGCTCGTCGGCGTGACCGCGCTGCTGCCGTGGGTCGTGGAGACGGTCGTCGCCCGGCTCGGACCTGGCGGCGGGGTTGCCTGGCAACTGGCGGTACGGCGGCTGCAGTTGAGCAGCGGTACGGCGGCGCGCCTGGTGAACGGCATCGCGGTAGCGGTAGCCGGGGCGATCGCGCTGCAGATGCTCTTCGCGGGGGTGGAGGGCGACTACACCAAGCGCTCCGGGAACGACGTGCAGCGGGCCCAGATGACTCTGCTCGTGTCGCCGGGGGTCGCACCCACCACGACCGTCGAGAAGCTCTCCGCCACCAAGGGCGTACGGAAGGTCACCGCGCTGTCCAGGACAGCCATCGGTGCCGATTCCTGGAGCTCCGAGCGGGAGAACACCTCTGCCATGGTGACGATCGGCGACTGCGCGTCCCTGCGCGAGGTGGCGACCGTGTCCTCCTGCCGTGACGGTGACGTCTTCGCGGTGAGCGGTGCCGAGGACGACGCCGACACCGCGAAGCTGGCGAGGCCCGGCCGCAAGCTGTACTTCTCCCCCACCTCCGACGAGGACCCGGCTTCGGAGGTCCGGTGGGCCGTGCCGACCATCCTGAAGTCCGCCCGTTCGATCAAGGACCCGGGCGGGGAGACTTTCGGGGGCTTCCTGATGACGCCGGCCGCGGCGCCCGCGGAGGTGATTTCGGCGGTCAGCAACAGCGTCTACCTGTCGCTCGACGAGTCGGTACCGGACGTGCGCGAGTACGTGCGCAACACGGCGACAGCCATCGACCCGATGACAAGGGTGTACGCGTTGATGTCCACCGAGCGGTCGAAGCAGTTCACCTCCATCCGCACCGGTCTGTTCGTCGGCGCGACCTGTGTGCTGCTGCTGATCGGGGCGAGTCTGCTGGTGTCGCAGTTGGAGCAGTTGCGCGAGCGGAAGAAGCTGCTGTCGGCGCTGGTCGCCTTCGGCACCCGGCGGCGCACGCTGAGCCTGTCGGTGCTGTGGCAGACGGCGGTCCCCATCGCACTGGGCCTGCTGCTGGCCTCGACGGTGGGCCTCACCCTGGGCGCGGTGCTGCTGAGGATGACGGGCACGCCCGTGGCCGTGGACTGGCCGAGCGTCCTGACCATGACCGGCGTCGGCGCCGGCGTCGTCCTCACGGTCACCCTCCTCAGCCTGCCACCCCTCCTGCGCCTGATGCGCCCCGACGGCCTGCGCACCGAGTGACCACCAGGGACTGAGCCCCCACGCGCCGGGGCTCAGTCCCTGCCGCCGCCGTTCAGCACCCGCACCGGCAGGGGCCGCAGTTCTGCTCGCAGGGCGGCGGCGAGTTCCTGGTACTCGGCGGCGCGGGCCGCGCCCGTGCGCATGGCCAGGGCGATGCGGCGGGAGGGGGCGGGGTCGGCGAAGTAGCCGGTGAGGAGCTGGTTGCTGCGGGAGGCCTCGACCCTGAGGGCGGTGCGGGGCAGCAGGGTGCAGCCGAGGCCGCCGGCGACGAGCTGGACGAGGGTGGACAGCCCGGCGGCGGTGGTCTTCACCGGCGCGTTCACGCGGCCGGCCTCGCGGCAGATGTCGAGGGCCTGGTCGCGCAGGCAGTGACCCTCGTCGAGGAGCAGCAGCTTCAGTTCCTTCAGGGCTTCGCGGGGTATGCCCTCCCGGCCGCCGAGCCAGTGGCCGAGCGGGGTGAGCAGGACGAAGTCCTCGTCGAAGAGGGGGAGTTCGACGACGCCGGGCACACCGAGGGGCACGGCGAGCAGCAGCAGGTCGAGCCGTCCGTCGGCCAGCCCCTCCAGCAGGTTGGCGGTCTGCTCCTCGTGGACCTGGAGGTCGAGGTCGGGGTAGCGGTCGTGGACGAGGCCCAGAACGGTGGGCAGGAGGTAGGGCGCGACCGTGGGGATGACACCGAGGCGCAGTACGCCGGTGAAGGGCGCGCGGAGGGCCTCCGCCTCCTCCATGAGCGCGCCGACCTCGCCGAGCACGGCCTTGGCCCGCACGGCAAGACGTTCACCCGCAGGTGAGAGCAGTACCGTGCGCGTCGTACGCTCCAGGAGGGTGACACCGAGTGTCTTCTCCAGGGTGGCGACGGCGCCGGAGAGCGCCGGCTGGCTCATGCCGATCGCCGCGGCGGCGTCCCGGAAGTGCAGGTGCTCGGCGACGGCGGCGAAGGCGCGCAGCTGGGAGAGGCTGGGCTGCCTGCGCGAACGGCTCACTTATAGGTACCTCCGATCAACACGACCGAGTGTAGCTATTTCCGTAATCAATGCACCGTGTGCCAACATCAACATCGTCCAACCCCTGAGAAACACGGGCAAAGCCGGTGTTTCTTCGCTGCAAGGAGAGCGTGTGCTCACTGTCGGTGACAAGTTCCCCGAGTTCGAACTGACCGCCTGCGTCTCGCTTGAGAAGGGCAAGGAGTTCGCGGAGATCGACCACAAGACCTACGAGGGCAAGTGGAAGGTGATCTTCGCCTGGCCCAAGGACTTCACCTTCGTGTGCCCGACCGAGATCGCCGCCTTCGGCAAGCTGAACGACGAGTTCGCCGACCGCGACGCCCAGGTCCTCGGCTTCTCCGGTGACTCCGAGTTCGTCCACCACGCCTGGCGCAAGGACCACGACGACCTGCGCGACCTGCCGTTCCCGATGATGGCCGACCCCAAGCACGAGCTGATGCGCGCGCTGGGCATCGAGGGCGAGGACGGCTACGCCAAGCGCGCGGTCTTCATCGTGGACCAGAACAACGAGATCCAGTTCACCATGGTGACGGCGGGCTCGGTCGGCCGTAACCCCAAGGAGGTCCTGCGGGTTCTGGACGCCCTGCAGACGGACGAGCTGTGCCCGTGCAACTGGACCAAGGGCGACGAGACCCTGGACCCGGTCGCGCTGCTGGCGGGTGAGTGACGCATGTCGCTGGACGCCCTGAGGTCCGCCCTTCCGGACTACGCCAAGGACCTGAAGCTCAACCTGGGCTCGGTCATCGGCAACAGTGACCTGCCCGCGCAGCAGCTGTGGGGCACGGTGCTGGCGACGGCGATCGCCTCGCGCTCGTCGATCGTGCTGCGGGAGCTGGAGCCGGAGGCGAAGGCGAACCTGTCGCCGGAGGCGTACACGGCGGCGAAGGCCGCTGCCGCGGTGATGGCGATGAACAACGTCTTCTACCGGACGCGTCACCTCCTCTCCGACCAGGAGTACGGCACCCTGCGCGCCGGCCTGCGGATGAACGTCATCGGCAACCCCGGTGTCGACAAGGTCGACTTCGAACTGTGGTCCTTCGCGGTCTCCGCCATCAACGGCTGCGGCATGTGCCTCGACTCCCACGAGCAGGTGCTGCGCAAGGCCGGTGTCGAGCGTGAGGTCGTCCAGGAGGCCTTCAAGATCGCCGCGGTGATCCAGGCGGTCGCGACGACGCTGGACGCGGAGGCGGCGCTCTCGGAGTAACGCCCGCCGCGTTGCCCGAACCCCGTCCACTTTGAGGGTGGACGGGGTTCGCGTCGTTTTCCCACCCGCCCACCCGTCTCGATGGGTCGAGGGGTCCCGCCCCAGACCCCGGCGGGGACTCCGTCCCCTGCACCCCTGGCTCGGTCCGCCCGTCTCGGTGGGGAGAGAGGTTCCGCCCTGGGGCTCCGCCCCAGACCCCCAAGGGGCTTCGCCCCCTGCGTCCCTGTCGGGCTTCCGCCCGGGTGCCGGCGGCGCTTGGCCCGTCTGCCGCATCGTCCCCCAACCGGAACGACCGGGGACAGGGAGCGCAGCCCCTGCCTGAGTCTGAGGCGCAGCCCCAGGGACAGGACCCCTCACCCCACCGAGACGGGTGAGCCGGGCAGGCCAGGACGGGGCGCAGCCCCGAACGGAGTCTGGGGCAGAGCCCCAGGGACGGGGCGCCTCACCCCACCGAGTCGGGCGGGGAAGTGGGCGAGTCCGGCGCAGCCGGCCGCGCCGCCTGACGCCGAGCCTGCCCCTGCGCGTACGCCCGCAAATACCCGACCACCGTATTCGTCACCGCGACCAACGGCACCGCCACCACCGCCCCGCCGATCCCCGCGACCATCCCGCCCGCGGCCACCGACAGCACCACCGCCAGCGGATGCACCCGAACCGCGCGCCCGAGAATGAACGGCTGCAGCACATGCCCCTCGATCTGCTGCACCGCCAGCACGACCACCAGCACCATCACCGCGGTGAAGACGCCCTGCGTCACCAGCGCGACGACCACCGCCAGCGCCCCGGACACCACCGCCCCCACCAGCGGGATGAAGGCGAACAGGAAGATGAACACGGCCAGCGGCACAGCCATCGGCACGTTCAGGAAGTAGATCCCCAGCCCGATGAAGATCGCGTCGATCAGGGCCACGATCACCGTGCCCCGCACATACGCCGTCAGCGTCCGCCACGCCCTCGGCCCGGCCCCGGCCACCCCCGGCCGCGCCGCCGCCGGCACCAGCTTCAGCGACCACTCCCAGATCCGCCGGCCGTCGTAGAGCAGGAACAGCGTGGAGAAGACGGTCAGCAGGATCCCGGTCAGCGCCTCCACGACCACCGTCACGCCCTGCAGACCGGCCGACGTTATCTGGTCGGTGTTGGCCCCGATGGCGTCCCGCAGGTCCTTGGCGATCTGGTTGATCTGCTTGTCGGTGACGTGGAAGGGACTGTTCAGCAGCCACTTGCGCAGTTGATCGATGCCGTCCTGGATCTGGCTGGAGAGCGTGTCAATGTTCTCCATGACCTGCCAGGTCACGAACCACCCGATCAGCCCCATGATGACGAAGCCGAGGATCGCGGTGAGCGCGGTGGCCGGCCCGCGCGGCAGCCCGTAGCGCCTCAGGCGGGCCACCGTCGGCTGCAGCAGCGCGGTGATGAGCAGCGCGGTCGCGAACGCGAGCACCACCAGCCGGACAGCGCTGATGACCTGCATCAGCACCCACACCGTGCCCGCGAGCACCAGCACCCGCCAGCCGACCTCCGCCGCCACTCGTACGCCCCAGGGCACGGCCTGGGCCGGATCGGGCCGGGCCGGAACGACGGTCACATGGTCCGGCAGGGCCTGGACGTCCACGCCCGACTCCGGCTCGGACGCGGCCTGTTCCTTCTCCACCTCGGCACGGCGCTCGTCCAACCGCTCACCCATTTCGGTCAGTCCGGCACCGAGCCGGCCGAACCACCGTGGCACTAGCGACATGATCGGCCCTCTTCCCCCGTCTCTCCCCACCACTCCCCCTGGAGTCGTTCCGTCCGACCGTACAGCGCGACAGCCCCTCCCTTAAGACGGGGAGGGGCTGTACGGGGGTTGAGAGCGGCGGCCGGTCCGGCTCAGTACCAGTGGTTGGCCTGCCAGAAGTTCCACGCGCCGCAGGGGCTGCCGTAGCGGCCGTTCATGTAGCTGAGGCCCCACTTGATCTGGGTGGCCGGGTTGGTCTGCCAGTCGGCACCCGCGGAGGACATCTTGGAGCCGGGCAGCGCCTGGACGAGGCCGTACGCGCCGGAGGAGGCGTTGACCGCCCGGTAGTTCCAGGTGGACTCGTGGTTCACGATGTTGCTGAAGCACTGGAACTGACCGGCGGGCACCATCGAACGCGCCATCGCCTGGACCTGCGCCACGGTGTAGGAGCTCTGGACGGGGAAGCTGGAGGCGTCGCGGGCCGCGCTGCGGCTGGCCGCGGCCTTCAGCTCGGCGCGCTCCTTGGCCTCCTTCTCCGCCTTCTCGGCCTCCGCCTTCTTGGCGATCGCCGTCTCGGCGGCCGCCTTGCGCGCGGCCTGCTCGGCCTCCTTCTTGGCGCCGGCGTCCGCCGCGATGGCCTGTGCGTCGGCCTGCTGCGCGAGCGAGACGGTCTGCACCTGGGCCTGCTGCCCCACGGGGATGTCCGCGAGAAGCGTCGTCGCGTCGGCTGCCGTCGCCTCGGCGTCGTTGTTCTGCGCGACGCTGCCCGAGGCAACACCGACGACGCTTCCGACAGCGGTGACCGCGGTGGCGGAGGCCACTGCGAATCCCCGGACCGAGATCCGGCTCACACGGTTTCCTTCCAGCATCGCCCGCTTCGGTGACCCTGGCGGACGCAATCGTGCCCCTGGCACTGGCCTCCCAACTGCGGGGTCACGGAAGGCGCGGGCCCGGTGGGCAACTCCCCGGGGGGAGCGCCGCGTGGTGCTCGGGCGGCATACGACGACGCTATGGAGTTGAACGCGGTGCCTCTGTGGTGCCGTGCCGCTGGGGGTACGGCTGTGTCGTATGCGGGGCCTGACAGGAGTGAGACTCTGCCGTAACCCGACGCCGCAAGGCAATTCCGAGTTGCGTGTGAAAGCTCACATCCCGTTTGGTCCAGGGGTTTTCCCGAATCGCCCGCATACAAGGGCGCCGCCCGGCTAGGCTCAGGCCTTTGCCGGACGGCGCCAACTCCCCTATTGTCGCCCACGGGCGGGCGGATTCGATCAGATGTGCCCGTCTTCCAGCATTTCGGTCACAAGGGCCGCGATCTGGGACCTCTCGGACCGGGTCAGCGTCACATGCGCGAAGAGCGGATGCCCCTTCAGCTTCTCCACCACGGCGACGACACCGTCGTAGCGACCGACCCTCAGATTGTCCCTTTGCGCCACATCATGGGTCAGAACGACCCGCGAATTGGCGCCGATACGGGACAGAACGGTCAGCAGAACGTTTCGCTCGAGCGACTGGGCCTCGTCGACGATCACGAACGCGTCGTGCAGCGACCGGCCGCGGATGTGGGTGAGCGGCAGCACCTCCAGCATCCCGCGCGCGGTGACCTCCTCGATGACCTCCCGGGACGTGACCGCCGACAGCGTGTCGAAGACCGCCTGCGCCCAGGGGCTCATCTTCTCCGCCTCGGAGCCGGGCAGATAGCCGAGCTCCTGCCCGCCGACCGCGTACAGCGGGCGGAAGACCATCACCTTCTGGTGCTGACGGCGCTCCAGAACCGCCTCCAGGCCCGCGCACAGCGCCAGCGCCGACTTGCCGGTGCCGGCCCGGCCGCCCATCGACACGATCCCGACGTCCGGGTCGAGCAGCAGGTCCAGGGCGATACGCTGCTCCGCGCTGCGCCCCTTGATGCCGAACGCCTCCCGGTCGCCGCGCACCAGACGGACGTTGCCCTCGGGCGTGATGCGCCCCAGCGCCTTGCCGCGCTCGGACTGGATCGTCAGTCCGGTGTGCACGGGCAGTTCGGCCGCCTCGGGGACGTAGACGTGTCCCTCCTCGAAGAGGATGTCCACCTGTTCGCCCGGAAGGGTGAGTTCGGACATCCCGGTCCAGCCGGAGGCGTCCGTGATGGCGAGTTCCGCGCGGTACTCCTCGGCCAGCAGGCCGACGGAGGACGCCTTGATGCGCAGCGGCAGGTCCTTCGAGACGACGGTGACGTCGTACCCCTCGGCCTGCAGGTTGCGGGCGACCGCGAGGATGCGGGAGTCGTTGTCCCCCAGGCGGTAGCCGGTGGGCAGCACGCTGGGGTCCGAGTGGTTGAGCTCGACCCGGATCGTTCCGCCGAGGTCCCCGATCGGTATGGGGGCGTCGAGGCGGCCGTACCGCACCCGGTAGTCGTCGAGCAGGCGCAGGGCCTGCCGGGCGAAGTAGCCGAGTTCGGGATGGTGCCGCTTGGCCTCCAGTTCCGTGACCACGACGATGGGGAGCACGACCTCGTGCTCGTCGAAACGGGTCAGGGCGTTCGGGTCCGCCAGCAGGACGCTGGTGTCGAGAACGTAGGTGCGCCGGTCTGGCTTGTGGCGCTTTGTGCTGGTCACCACGGAAGGACGTACCCCCTCGGATGAGGTCGGGGAGCGACGAAGTGGAGCTGGGCCGGTCGACGGCCCCCGCACAGGGCGGGCCGTGAACCGGCCCTCAGCGTCGTCTTCCGTGCTGTGACCACACGGTCGGGCTGGTGCAAAGGGCCTCCCGGGCGAACGGCGCCGAGCCGCCCGCTGAGATCCGACACCCGTGGTTCGGGTGTCGACCTGTCTCACTTATGCCCTCGAACACGCGCCGCCATGCAAATGCACGGAACGACGCACGAATGAACTCTGGAAGACAGGCACCTCGCCGATGGGAGGCGTACGTCCGTCAGCCGCCGTAGCGGCGGTGGCGGGCCGCGTAGTCGCGCAGCGCGCGCAGGAAGTCGACCTTGCGGAAGGCCGGCCAGAAGACCTCGCAGAAGTAGTACTCGGAGTGCGCCGTCTGCCAGAGCATGAAGCCGGACAGCCGCTGCTCGCCGCTGGTGCGGATCACCAGGTCCGGGTCGGGCTGGGCCTTGGTGTAGAGGTGGCGGCCGATCATGTCGATGTCGACGGACTCGGCGAGCTCCTCCATGGAGGCGCCCTTGTCGTGGGCCTCCAGGAGCATGGAGCGCACCGCGTCGGCGATCTCCTGCCGACCGCCGTAGCCGATGGCGACGTTGACGACTATTCCGTCGACGTGGGCGGTGGCCTCCTCGGCCTCCTTGAGGGTGGCCTGCATGACCGGCGGCAGCAGGTCCGTGGTGCCGACGTGGTGCAGGCGCCAGCGGCCGTCGGCGGCCAGCGAGCGCACGACGTCCTCGATGATGCCGAGGAGCGGGACCAGCTCCTCCTGGGGGCGGTCGAAGTTGTCCGTGGAGAGCAGCCAGAGGGTGACGACCTCGACGTCCGTCTCGGTGCACCAGCCGAGGAACTCCTCGATCTTGTCCGCGCCGGCCCGGTGGCCCTGGGCGGTGGTGGAGCCCGCGGCCTTCGCCCAGCGCCGGTTGCCGTCCATGATGACGCCGATGTGCTTGGGCACCTGAGCGGGGTCCAGGTGGCCCTCCACCCGGCGTGCGTACAGCCTGACCAGCAGGCCGCGCAGCTTGTCGCGCAGGTTCACGTCTTCGTCAGCCCCTCCGTACGGTGGTCCCAGGGGGCGAAGCCTACCGCCGGGAAACCAACGGTTCCCCAACAGGGCGCCGTGCGCGCCTTGATGCATCGGAGCGCCTGGGTGTATCAGACGCGTCCCCCGCCGCTCCTGAAAAGAAACGGGCCGGTCCGTGGGGGGGGGAGACGGACCGGCCCGAGGGGGGGGTTCCACCATAACCCTTCGTGAGTGATGCCGCGCGCACCGGCGCGACACAACTACTCTCCGAAGCCGTCCGACGACGCGCCGAGAAGGGTGGAAGCCGCCATTCCGCGCCCGATCGTGGCCGAATCGCGCCGGAATCACAGGAAAAACGGCCGGGAGACAGCGGGAACCGGAGGGTTTGAGCCGTCCGGGGCCGCCCGGCGAGTCGCCTCCGCATCCCTCCCACGGGCGACCCGGCCGCGAACGCCCGCTTGACGCCGACGACGGCCGGGCGATGCACGGCCAACAGGGACACGGCACCGCGCAGCCCCCTCCGCCACGCGGTACCACCCGCGTGGCTTTGCTCACGCGAATTCCCTTGGTCCGTACTTTACGTGGGGCGACCGGGTGAATCGAGCGGCTGACGATAACGATGTGGACACCGTGTGCGCGTCAGACGGAGTGTCGTCGCTGCCCTTGCTGTCCTTGCTGTCCTTGCTGTTCATCACGCCTTCCGGGCTTCGAAGAGATGGCGCGTGCTGTGCGCCACGAACGGCCCCTGTGCCTCGATCCGTTCGTGCAACGCCCGCAACCGGGGCTCGTACGCCTCGACGGTGAAGCCGGGGACCATCCAGATCACCTTGCGCAGGAAGTGGACGACGGCGGCGATGTCGTGGAACTCCATACGCAGCCGCTCGGCGCGCAGGTCGACGACCTCGAGCCCGGCCGCCTCGGCGCCGGCGCGCTCACGGTCGGGGTGACGGGCGTTGCGCGTTTCCTCGGACCGGGGCCCGAGGAAGTACTCGACGAGCTCGAAGACGCTGCCGGGCCCCACGTGCTGCGCGAAGTACGTCCCGCCGGGCTCCAGGACGCGGGCGATCTCCTCCCAGTGCGGCCGGACGGGGTGCCGGCTGACGACGAGGTCGAAGGCCCCGTCGGCGAACGGCAGCGGCGCGTCCTCGCCGGAGGCGACGACCACGACCCCGCGAGGGCGGAGCAGTGCGGCGGCCTTGGCGACGTTCGGCGGCCAGCCCTCGGTGGCGGCGAGCAGCGCGGGCGCGCCCGCGGCCCGCCCGAGCGCGAAGTCGAGGACCTCCCCTCCCCCGGTCTGCACATCGAGCACGGCCCGCGCCCCGGCCAGCCGCCCGGCCACCGAAACGGCGTACCCCCAGGAGGGCCGCGCCTCGGTGGCCCGCCCCTCGAACCACGAGAAGTCCCACCCCTCGGTGGGAACGGCGGCCCCCTCGGCGACGAGGTCCTCGAAAGAACGGTAATAACGGTCTGCCATACGGGCGATCGTGCCAGGCAACGGTCGCCGTCCGCCTCTGGTATACGGTCTGGCGCTCACGCCACCGCGAACGCCCCCAGCAGCAGCCCCGTGAACGCCCCGCCGAGCATGAACGGGCCCAGCGGAATCGCCGACCTGCGGCCCGCGCGGCGCAGCGCCACCAGGCCCAGCCCGTATACGGCCCCGTACAGCAGCCCGGCGAAGGCGCCCACGACGAGCACCGGCCAGCCGTACCAGCCGAGGGCCGTGCCCAGCGCGAGCGCCAGCTTGACATCGCCGAAGCCCATGCCGGACGGGTTGACGAGGAAGAGGACGAAGTACGCGGCGCCGAGGGCGAGTCCGCCGAGCAGCGCCGCGGGCCAGGAGCCGGCGGCGCCGGGCAGTACGGCGGCGAGGCCCAGCAGTGCGGCGGTCGCGGCGGCGAGCGGCAGGGTCAGGACGTCCGGGAGCCGGTGCACGCGGTGGTCGACGAGCGCGAGCAGTACGCCGACCGGCGCGGCGAGCAGCCAGACGACGGCTTCCGGGCGGGGCCCGGTGGCGGCGGCGAGAGCGGCGCAGACGACGGTGGTCACCGTGGCGACGGCCGGAGCGCTCGGCCCGTACGGTCCGCACCCGGCCGGTACGGCCGTGCATCGGGCCGAGCCGACCCACCCCCCGAACGCCCCCGTGATCGGATGCCCGCCGGGACACCGCGCTCTCCACCCCTCCCCGGCGTCGACCGAGAACCGGTGGGCGGCGCGGGGCAGCAGCAGCCCGGCCCCCACGCCCCACAGGGCGGCCACGACGGTCAGAAGTACGCGCACGCCAGGACCCTAATGCCGGCGCACTCGGCGGGACATGAGCCCGTGGACCCCATGCGGGGCCTACTGCCCTACGACTACGGTCGGTTGACAGGGCATACGGCTCGGCGGGAGGGCGGCTCGGCATGGGACGGCGCTGGAATGACGGGCGGGGGCAGCTGACCGTGCACGGCTCACCACCCGTGACGGTCCCCCTGGAGCTGGCGACCTCCTACCGCGCCCGCACAAAGGGCCTGCTCGGCCGCGACACGATCGACGGCGCGATCCTGCTCTCCCCCGCGAACAGCATCCACACCTTCCGCATGCGCATCCCCATCGACGTCGCCTACCTCGACCGCCACTTGTGCGTCCTCACCGTCGTCACCATGTCCCCGGGCCGCCTGGGCCTGCCCCGCCTCCGCTCCCGGCACGTTCTGGAGTCGGCGGCGGGGGCGATGGCGGGGTGGGGGCTGCGGGCGGGGGTGCGGGTGGGGGTGGAGGCGGAAGCCGAGTAGCAGCCCGGGTGGACGGATCAGCGGTTCAGATCCATGACCCCGACTCCAAGCCGGTCGTAGGCTTCCGGCGCGACCGTGGCCACCAGCGCGCCGTCGGGGAGCATCGGGTTCGGCCGCGCCACATGCACGGCTGCCGCGACGCCGAAGGCGACACCGTCGCGGAGCAGCTCGGCGATGGTCACGGCCATCGCGTAGTCGTCGTCGATGACGCTGAGTACGTCCAGCAGCACACCCGCGTGGGCGACGATCCCCGCACGCTCGCGCTCGGCCTCCAGCAGGCACAGGACGGGCACCCACAGGCGCACGTCATCACTGGATGCCGCAGCGTGGATGAGACCGGAGACCTGCTTGTTGCCGCCCATCGCCAGCAGCGTGGGACTGTCGAGGACGTAGTGTTCGATCACCTGGCTCAACCGGACGACTCCGTCTCGGCGAGCGCAGCCCGGTGAGCGGCGGTGGCTTCCCGCATCTTGCGCCGCATCTCGGCGGATTCCTCATCCGTCACGTAATGCCCGAACCGCTCGGCAAGCAGGGCACGGGTGCGGTCGGCCCGGGCCTTGATCTGCTCGGGAGTCAGAGTCTGAGCGGCTATCTCCTGCATGAGGGCACGCAGACTGGTCCCCCGCGCTTCGGCCACGGCAGCAAGCTGGTCACGGACTTCGGCGGGCACTCGGATCATGACGTCGGACATGCCCTGAGTATACGTTGCGTATACGTCCGACGGGGGCGCTCCACTCCTCGGGGAGAGACGGAGTGCGAGGGCAAGTGGAGGATTTGGTCCAGCGACACCGCCAAAAAGACCTGGTCGGCGAGTGCGCACGCGGCCCAAATCCGCCACTTGCCCCCATCCGGGTCTGGAACGGCCGGATCAGGCAGCATGATCGTCGAATCCCACGGTGTTGTGCCCGCCGGAAACCACGTGCAGGTCCACCGTGACATCGAGCGCCCCTGCCAGCCTGACCAGCAGGTCCGCTGTGAGAGGAAGCATCCCGCCCAGTTCGACGGCCTCGACCTCGTCGGCGGTCATTCCCAGACGCTCACCCAGCGCCGACCGCGACAGGCCCAGCGCCGTACGCCGGTCGTACACCAACTGCCCGAGTTCGTGCGCCAGCCGGATCTGCTCACGCTCCGCGATCACCTCCGGCGGTTCCTCGTGCCCCTCGGCGATCTTCCGTTCCCGCGCCAGCTTCCAGCGGGTGTGGTTCACAGCCCCTCCCGAAACTCACGGGTGAACTCGTCGTGCGCGGGTCCATGCCCGGCCTCACACAGCTCTTTCGCCAGTTTGGCACGCTTGACCTCCGCTTCCTCCCGCATTCTGGTCTTCCTGAAGACCGTGAGCAGGACGATTCGTCGACCGGGTGCCAGCCAGTACGTGAGCCGCGTTGCGTTGCCATCCAGAACGAACCGAAGCTCACATACCCCTTCCCCCAGGTTACGAGAGTGAGGCTCGCCCAAGGTCGTCGGGAACTCGGCGAGAAGCTCGGCTTTCTCCTCCACCTGGCGATAGTGCCGCGCCGGAAGCAACCCGAGCCAAGCCCTCACCTCCGGCTCAAGTTCGATCACGTAAGACTCGATCACGTCAAGAACGTAGGCGGTGCCACACTCCACCCGACCGGCTTCCGGGCGGCTGTCACTCGCTCGTGCGACTGCCTGCGAGGTACGCGCGGGTGCCCGCCCTCGGCAGTACCGCCCACGTGCGCGTGCCGCCGCCGGGCTCGCGGGCGTCGCCGGGCTCGCGGGCGTCGCCGAAGCCCCAGTCGCCGCCGCAGGACCGGACCACGCAGGCCGGCAGGCGCAGGGTCGAGCGACGGCGGGCGTCGCAGGCGGCGGCGAGGCGGGGGTGCTGGTGGCGGGGGTGCGCGTCGTAGAGGACGACGCGCAGGGCGTCCTCCCGGTAACGGAGGCGTACGTACACCTCCGATGAGGTGGAGAAACGGCAGGCGCAGGCTGCGAGTTCGCTCGCCACCTGCACGGCCGCGTCGGTCATGTCGGCAAGGTCGTGGGCGAGGAGGACCGTGCGGAGCGTTGCGCGGACGATCGCGGGGGTGCGCGGGTCGGCGGGGAGGGTGAGGCTGTAGGCGAGGGTTTCGGCGGTGGGGGGTGTGGGGGGCCGGTCCGTGGGGGTGTGGGGAAGACAGGCCGAGGTCAGGGTGACGGGCATGGCAACTCCCTTGGTCAGCGGGGTGGTTGTTTCTCCGCGCGCACAGTGGCCTGTCACCCGGGCCTGGCTTGGCATGGGCGATGCGCTTCCGTTCGGCGGACGGAGGGTCGTAGTCGACCCGTCACAGACGGTAGAGGAATCAAGTGGCCATTTGCCACCTGTTCATCGAAAGTGCCACTAACGTGTGGACCGGGGGGACGCCCAGGGGGCAGACTGCCGCTGCGACCACTGGAGGAAGTGACATGCCGCCAAGGGCGACGCCCACAGAACGCCAGAAGCGACTGGGCGCGGAGCTGCGGAAGATGCGCCTGGCAGCAGAGGTGTCCACGGACTACGCCGCAGGACTGCTCGGCCTCGACAGGACGAAAATCTCCAACATCGAGTCAGGCGTCCGGGCCATCACACCAGAACGCCTGCGCACCCTCGCCTGCAACTACGACTGCCGCGACCATGCCTATGTCGATGCCCTGGCCGACATAGCCGGTGATCGCAAACGCGGTTGGTGGGATACGTACCGGGGTCAACTCCCCGCCGGACTGCTCGACATCGCGGAACTGGAGTGGCACGCCACCAGGGTGCGCGCCGGCCTGGCCATGCACGTACCGGGCTTGCTCCAGACCGACGCCTACGCCCGTGTCCTGTTCGCGGCAGCGCTACCGTCCCTGTCACCGATGGAGATCGAGCTACGGGTGGCCCATCGCATGCAGCGCCAGCAGGTGCTGCATCGAGAGAACCCGATCACCTACGTCGGCTACGTACACGAGGCCGCCTTGCGCGTGGAGTTCGGCGGCCCCAAGGTGATGCGAGGACAACTCGACCACCTGTGCGACCTGTCTGAACGGGAAAACATCGATGTACGCGTCATTCCCTTCAAAGCCGGGGCGTTCCCCGGAGCCGGTCAAGCAGTGATCTACGCCGAGGGACGGGTGCCCCAGCTCGACACCGTGGAGCTTGATTCGGCCCACGGCCCCGAGTTCCTGCACGGCCAGTCCCAACTGGACAAGTATCGCTCGCACTTGGATTGGATGGAGACAGCCTCACTGTCCCCGACCGAATCACGCGCGTTCATGGCAAGTATCGCCAGCCACCTCTGAGGAGCACGACGATGAGCCACATCACCTGGGAAGAGCCCTTCTGCGCCGAGGGCGCCAACTGCTTCCGCATAGGGACCGACACCGAAGGCAACGCCTACATCGCCGTCGCCGGGCAGGAGGACCGTCCGCTGACCGACAGCCGTGAATCCCTCCGTGCCCTCATTTTGGAGATCAAGGCGGGGAGAGCCGACCACCTGCTGTAGGCCGCCGGCCGTCAGCTCCCCGTGCGCGGGAACGTCACCTCCACCCGGCGGTTCTTCTTGCGGCCGTCCTCCGTGGAGTTGTCCGCGATGGGGTACTGCTCGGCGTAGCCGCGTACGTCGAAGGTGATGTTCGGGTCGTTCAGCTTCTGGGACAGGACGTCCTGGACGGCGTTGGCACGCTGCTTGGACAGGACGACACCGTGTGCGTGGGAGCCGAGGTTGTCCGTGAAGCCGAAGACGCGGACCTGGGTCGACTTCTGCTTGTTGATCTCCTGCGCGATCGCGTCGATACGGGCCTTCGCCTGGTCGCTCAGCTTCGCGCTGTCCTTGGCGAACAGCACCTCGGCCTGAAGGGCGAACGTCACGTCCGTGTTGGTGTCCTCGCGGCGCTCCTCGCCGCCCTGGTCCTCGACCACCGACTTGATGTCGAGCACCTTGGGCTCGGCGAGGGTGGCACCCTCGGGGAGCTTGAGGTCCGGATCGGTCGGGTCGACCTTCACGGGGGCGGAGGCGGAGGGTTCGGTGCCCGGGGGCTCGCTGGGGCCGCTGTCGGCGTGGGCTACGACGACGCCGCAGAGGCTGGTGGCGACCAGGACGGTGGCGGTGGTGAGAGTCAGGGTGAGTCGGGTGCGGGTCATGGGGGCTCACCCGGAGATCTTGATGGTGCCACTGGAGAAGGTCGGCAGTTGCAGGGTGACTTCGGTGGTGTCCGTGGGCGGGGAAGGAAACTGCATGAAGACAGGGATGGTTTGGCCTGACTGGATTGTCGTGAGCCCGATGGTCGTCAGTGGCCGTCCTTCGGTGTCACGCAGCACGTAGTAACGCTTCTTTCCCTTGGGGTCTACGAGGGTGGCGCCGCCCAGAGACGTGCCGTGCTTGAGGATTTCCGTCTCGTCGCCGCGCAGCGCGGATGGGATGACCAGTGACTCGGACCCGTCGTTCTTGAACTGCCCGTTCACAGTGACAAACCCGCCCGAATCCCGCTGCGCAGAAGTGATCTGCAAGAGCAGACCGTCCCCGCCCTTGAGTTCGACCATGGGTGCTTCTGACTGCCCTTCCTGAGCACTCGGCTTGGATTCACTGCCTTTGGAGGCGGATGCTGAGGCATCCGGCTTCTTTTCGTCACCGTCACCTCCGCAGCCTGCGGCCCCGAGGATCACTCCGACTGCCATGGTCAGCGCGAGTAGCCCCCTGCGGGCCTTGGCAGTGAACCAAATACTCATCGCTCTGCTTCCTTCATCACTCGTCATTCGCCAGGTGAACATCGAAGAGTTCCTGGGGTTTCGGGAGATCAGCAAGGTCCTTCGGATCCAGATCCCAGTACCTGTTCTTACACGTGAGGCGTGGCAACGCATTGGCCCCGGCGTCTGCCCCCAAAGGCTCAAACACACAGAGCGGCTTGATCACGGCAGTGGCATGTGCTTTTGAGTGCTTGCTATCCGTGATAGGGGCGACCGATTTCCCTATGGACTTGTTGGTCTCGACTTTGACCGTGTAGGTCAGCGGATCCTCTGTCCCGCAATCAAGCACATGGGCATCGTTCTGCTGTGCAAGCTGATAGGCCCGCCAGCACGATGGCTGAAGTCCCTGGCCGTTGCCGTCGAAGATGCTCTGCCACTTGGTGGGATCGAGTACGGCCTTCGTCCACTCGGCCGCAAGCTGACCCCGGGTGTCCTGGGCCGCCGCGAGTGCCGCCGCGTCGGCCGCCGTCTGAGCACTACTTCGGTTCACGGTTGCCTGGCCGACCGCGAAGTATGCGAGCGCAAGAAAGAGCAGACCCCCCACCACCGTGATGTAGATGGGGAAGGCCTGCCCTGTGTCACCGTATCGACGCGGTCGCGTCAATTCCCGACCTTGTTGATCAGTCCTGTGATCTTGTCCAGGATCACCCCGCCGATACTCGTCCCCGTGATCGCCAGCACAATCGCCACCACCACCGCGATGATCCCCAGGTACTCGACCGCGGTCTGCCCCTTGTCGCCGGCGCGACGACGCATCGCCGCAGCCGTCGTGTTCTTCCAGCCGTTCACGCGGACCTTGGTCGCAACCGCCGTCTTCAGCATCAGGTCGCTCATGGTGTTCCCCTCCGGGCTTGGTCTCGGTGCCGCTTGCGCCGCTGGCAACGTAGGCCGGAACACCCGGTCCGCCGGAGGGCCCCAGGGCCCAATTCCGGACCCAAACAGAGGTTCGGCCGTGCTTACTCCGTACCGCCGACATCCCGCCTCACCCCCGTCCTCGTGACGAACCCGGCGCCGTGCCCAGCCATTTGGCGGTGGCCTCGGCGCGGCTGGTGCTGTGGAGCTTGGCGAAGATGCGGTTGATGTGGTTCTTGACGGTCTTCTCGCTGATGAAACAGGCGGCGGCGATCTGCTGATTGGTCATGCCGGACGCGATGAGGTCCATGATCTCCGCCTCCCTGGTGCTGAGTTGGAACCTCGACCTGTCGACGGCGGCCGGACGGCCACCTGCCCATCCAGACGAAGACTGTCCCACATCCGGTTGCACTTGCGAAAGGTTTTCCGCAAAAAGAGCTGAATCACCAGCCGTTGGAGCTGCCTGGTCGTGTGCAGTCGCACCCTCAGTCTGGCGTAGCCGGGCCAGTAGGGCGCCCGCCGCCGTGGGGGTGAAGTGAGCCCTCCCTGCCCTGATGTCCCTTACCGCCGTGACCAGTTGGTCCGCCGTGAACTCGCCGTGGACCAGGTAGCCGCTCGCGCCCCGGCGCAGGGCCTCCTGGATGATGTCCGACTCCTGGCTGTAGGTCAGCATCACGACCGGGGCGATACGTACCAGGTGCGGCAGGGCCGAGATGCCGTCCACGCCCGGCATGCGGACGTCGAGCAGGACGACGTCCGGGTGGTGGCGCTGGACGGCTTCCCAGGCGGCGCGGCCGTCCGCGGCCTGCGCGACCACCGTGATGTCCGCTCGGCCGGAGAGGAGAGCCGTCAGGCCGGCGCGGACCACGGGGTTGTCGTCGGCCACGACCACGCGGAGGGGGGTGGGGGGGACGGAGGACGGTGGGAAGCCCTCGAAGGGGTCTGGAGTCGTCCGGTCGTCCGGCATGGCGGCGGCCTCCTCTCTGGTCGAGGTCACGTGGTCGGAGCGGTCGTGGTCGGAGCGGTCGTGGTCGGAGCGGTCGTGGTCGGAGCGGTCGTGGTCGGAGTCAAAGTTGCCAGCGGTAGTTCCAGGCGGACCTCCGTGCCCTTCGGATGCGTACCGCGGCCTATGCGGATGCGGGCGCCCACCGAAGCCGCGCGTTCCACCATCCCGACCAGGCCGAAGTGGCCCGCCCGGCGGAGGTCTTCCAGGCTCGTCCCTGGCGGCAGGCCGCGGCCGTCGTCGTACACGCTGATGCGCAGCAGGTCGCCGTGGACGCCCGCGTGTACGTCCACGTGGGTGGGCGCCGCGTGGCGGTGGGCGTTCTCCAGCGCCTCCGAGACGATGGGGAGGAGCTGGCGGACCACGGCGGGCGGGATCGGAGGCACGGCGGATCCGACCGTCGGGTGGCAGGTGGCGGGCAGGCCCGTGCGGGTGGTGAAGTCGCGGGTGCGGGCCGTCAGTTCCGCGAGTACGTCGGCGCCGTGCTCCGGGTCGTCCTCGTGGCGCAGGTCCATCAGCAGCTCGCGGGCTTCGGCGGCGGCTCGGCGGGCCGAGCGGGCCACCAACTCCGCCTGCTGTTTCACCAGGGTCGCGTCCATCCGGTCGGATCCCGCCGAGCCCGCCAGGCCGTCGGCGGCCAGGGCCACGCCGTGCAGGGTCTTGGCCACCGAGTCGTGCATCTCCCGGGCCAGACGGGCGCGCTCGGCGGCGACCGCCTCCGTGGCGGCCAGGCGGGCCTGGACCGTGGTCAGGGCCCGGGTGGCCTCGCCGAAGCGGAGGAGCAGGTTGCGCAGGGTGACGCCGGCCGCGCCCGCGATGACGCACAGGCCGGGGAAGAGGGCCGACTGGGCCAGGCCGGCGGAGAGTTCCTTCGAGGCGGCGTAGACGAGGAGCAGGATCAGCGACTGGAGGGAGGCGAAGACGGCCGCGCCGCGCCAGCTGTAGACGAGGCCGGCGAGGAAGGGCGTACAGACGCTGACGTAGGCCAGGGTGCTGTCCGGGCCCGCCGCGATGAGGAGGAGGGCGCCGAAGAGGGTGTCCAGGGCCAGGAGCGTGGGGTGGCGCAGAAGGAGGGGGCCGAAGCGTTCCCAGTCCCTGAAGAGGACGTAGGAGCCCATGAAGGTGACGACGACCGCGGCACTGACCAGGCGGGTGGCCAGGCCGGGGGCGGCGTTGAGGAGGGCGGCGGGGGCGGCGAGGGCGATCATCGCCAGGCGGAAGGCGAAGACGTGCCGGCACATCGCCTGCAGGGCGCTGATCTGTAATTTCTCGGGAGCGGGACCCTGCGGGGCCCCTTCGCCGTCCGCGGCCGTCCCTCCGTGCGGCTGCCGCACAGCAGGCCGCATGCGGGCCGGGAGGATCGTGTACGTCATGTCCGCGTCGCCCCCTACTCGCCCGTGATCGAGCCGAAGTCCACGCCGGACCCGAGGAGCAGGCCCGCCGTGAGGAGGATCATCGTGGCCGGGACCATGAACGTGGTGATCATCATGGTGGCCTTGGGCACCGCGCGCGCGGCCTTGCGGCGGGCGTTCTGCGCGTCGGTGCGGCGCATGTCCTTGGCCAGGGACACGAGGGTGTCGACGATCGGGGCGCCCAGTTCCTCGCCCTGCTGCAGGGCGGTCACGAACATGGCGACCTGCTCGGAGTCGTTCCTGCGCCGCAGCTCCGCGAAGGCCTGGCGGCGGCTCATGCCGAGGTCCATCTGGCGGAGTGTGATGCGCAGCTCGTCCGCCCACGGGCCCTCGTACCTCGACGCCACCCGGTCCAGTGCCTGGCGGAAGCCCAGGCCCGCGCCCACCACGACCGCGAGCACGTCGAGGAAGTCCGGCAGCGTCCGCTCGATCTCGTCCTTGCGGATGCGGATCGCCGACCAGATGCCGACCTCGGTCCAGAACGCGCCGAAGGCGAGCAGCAGCAGGGCCACGACGTACTGGCCGCGCAGCAGGAACACCAGGCAGCCCACGCCGCCCAGGAAGCCGTAGACCGCGCGCCGGGCCGCGTAGCGGTCGATGGTGAGGCCGCCGGGGTTGCCCGCCAGGTCGATCCTGCGGCGGTACTTGGCCACCAGTTTGGGGCCCATCAGGCGCAGGACGGCGGGGGCGTAGCGCATGCCGAGGCGGTCGATCAGCGAGTCCACGGCGCCGGTGCGTGTCGAGCCCACCTCCAGGGCCAGCCGCAGGTCACTGGGGAGTCGCGCGTCCGCCCGGTACATGCGGATGCCGGCGAAGACGCCCCAGACGCTCAGGCCCGTCAGCAGTGCGAGCAGCAGTGCCATTCCCTCTGCCCCTCCTTCCGTTCCTTCCGTGAACCCGGAACCTAGACGTCGATGCGGGACAGCCGGCGGATGAGGACGAAGCCGACCGCGTACAGCGCGAAGGCGGTGATCACCGCGGCCTGGCCGAGCGGGGAGCCCGTCATCCGTTCCAGGGCGCCCGCCTTGACGCCGTTCATCAGGAACAGCGCGCCGATGCCCAGCACGGGCACGGCGTACGAGGTCATGGTGACCTGGGAGAGCTGGGTGCGGATCTCACGGCGGGTCTCCTTGCGTTCCTCCAGGGTTTCCGTGAGGTTCCGCAGGGCGCTGACCACCTGGCCGCCCGCCCGGTTGGACAGGACCAGGGTGGTGACCAGGACCACCAGTTCACGCGAGGGCAGGCGCTCCGCCAGCTCGCCCAGCGCGTCGTCCATGGACGCGCCCAGGGCCAGCTGGTGGGCCACCTTGTCCAGTTCCTCGCCGGCCGGGGCCTCCAGCTCCTCGGCCGCCATGCCGATCGCGGTGCGCAGGGCGAGGCCCGCGTGGGTGGCGTTGGCCAGGATGCGGGCCAGTTCGGGAAGTTGGTTGATGAACTTCTCGATGCGTTTCTGCCGCTGCCAGTTGAGGAACTGCACCGCCGCCCAGACGCCGAGCAGTCCGGCGAGCGGGCCGAAGAAGGGGGCCAGGGCGGCCTGGCCGAGCAGCCAGAGGGCGGCCACCGTGGCGAGCATGCAGACGGAGAACTCGCCCGGGGTGACGTCCAGCCCGGTCGCGGCCAGCCTCAGCTCCAGCTTGCGGCCCAGTCCCGTACGGCGCAGGCGGCGGTCGAGGGTGTGGAAGCGGCGCCTGCGGCCCACCGGGATCCGACCGGTCTGCGAGAGGCGGTCGACGAGGGCGGCCCGCTGGGCCCTGCCCATGGCGTAGGCGTGCAGGCCCGCGACGGCCAGGACGCAGGTCAGCAGGGTGGCGCCGGTGGTGAAGGTGACGAGGGTGCTCAGATCCATGGGGGCGGTTCCTACCTGTCTACCTGGCTTCTCGGGTGGCCAGCTGGTCTGCGGACTGGGCGACGCCGAAGGCCGGGGGGATCGGCTGGTTCGCCATGTAGAGGCGGTCGGCGGTGCGGCGCGGCAGCGGGTGGTACTCGAAGGCGCCGTGGATCCGGCCGTCGGCCGCCATGGGGCGGGCGGCGAAGCGGGCCACGGTGGCCAGCCGGTACGGCTCGCCACCGTGGCTCTCGAGCAGGGCGATCTCGGTGACGCGGCGGGCGCCGTCGGCGAAGCGGGTGAGCTGGATGATCACGTCGACGGCGCTGTTGATCTGGTCGTGCAGGGCGACGAAGGGGACCTCCACGTCGGACATGGAGGCCAGGGTCTGCAGGCGCATCAGCGCGTCCTCGGCGCTGTTGGCGTGCACGGTGGCCAGAGAGCCGTCGTGGCCGGTGGACATCGCCTGGAGCATGTCCAGGGACTCGCCGCCGCGGACCTCGCCGACGACGATGCGGTCGGGGCGCATGCGCAGCGAGTTGCGCACCAGGTCGCGGATGGTGATGTGGCCCCGGCCCTCCACGTTGGGCGGCCGGGACTCCAGCCGGATCACGTGCGTCTGCTGGAGCTGGAGTTCGGCGGAGTCCTCGATGGTGATGATGCGTTCGCCCTCGGGGATCAGGCCGGAGAGGGCGTTGAGCAGGGTGGTCTTTCCGGTGCCGGTGGCTCCGGAGACGATGATGTTGAACTTCGCCTGCACCAGGCCGGCCAGCAGGAACAGCATGTGCTCGTCCAGCGAGCCGAAGCCGATCAGCTCCTGGA
The DNA here is from genome assembly GCF_054366325.1 of Streptomyces sp. JNUCC 63. Taxonomy (NCBI): domain Bacteria; kingdom Bacillati; phylum Actinomycetota; class Actinomycetes; order Kitasatosporales; family Streptomycetaceae; genus Streptomyces; species Streptomyces sp. JNUCC 63. The sequence goes on from NZ_CM135963.1 coordinate 2,900,746, forward strand.
GGGTGAAGGAGCGCGGGAAGCGGCGGATGGTGAGGGTGGGGCCGGTGAGGGAGAGCGGCGGGATGATCACGTTGACGCGTTCGCCGGACGGCAGGCGGGCGTCGACCATCGGGTTCGACTCGTCCACACGGCGGTTGACCGTGGAGACGATCCGTTCGATGGTCTGCATCAGCTGGTCGGTGGAGGCGAAGCGGAGGGGGAGCTGTTCGACCCGGCCGCCGCGCTCCACGAAGATCGCGTCCGGACCGTTCACCATGATCTCCGTGATGGAGGCGTCCTCGAGGAGTGGTTCGAGGATGCCCAGGCCCAGGGCCTCGTCGACCACGCGGCGGATCAGCTGCGAGCGCTCCACGGTCGACAGGACCGGGCCCTCGCGGCTGATGATGTGCCCGAGCACCCGCTCGAGGCGGGCCCGGCGCTCGGCGGCGGCCAGCGAGCTCATCTCCGCGAGGTCGATCTCCTCCAGCAGCTTCGCCCGGTAGGAGGCGACCAGATGGCCGTCCTCGCCCCGGCTGCCTTGCTCCTCGGGGGAGTTGATGCGTGCGCGGAGGCTCATGAGTGCGTTCCCCGTTCAGTGGTCGAGCGGCATGGTGGCGGTCTTGTGGGCGTCGCCGATCGGGTCCCAGAGGGGGATGACCGAGGGGATGCGGACGGTGGCGGTCACGGTGACCGTGTCGCCGCCCCGGGCCTCGGTACAGCTCGTACGGCCGCTCAGCGAGGCGGACACCGCCTCCCGGCAGCCCTGCTGGGCGCTCATGCCCAGCGAGGCGGCGCGCGCTCCCGCCCGGGCCGCCGTGCCGGCCTGCTGGGCGGCGTGGGCGACGAGCCCGATCTGGATGACCGCCATGGCGACCAGCATCAGGACCGGGATGAACCCCAGGTACTCGATGGCGACCTGTCCGCGCTCGCGGTCGCGGTGTCGTGTGCTGCGGTCGTACGGCATGTCAGTTCGTCGCCTCCTCTACGGCTCCGGCGCGACCCTTGACCGTGACGGGGAAGTCGATCACCCCCGGGAAGAGGACGGGCACCTTGAGACCGACGTCGGCCTTCACGAAGCCGCCGTCCGTCGCGCAGCCCACCTCCGCCCCACTGCGCCACGCGTCCGACAGCTTGTCGAGCCCGGCCTGCCGGCAGGCGGCATCCCTGTTGCCGGGACGCGCCGCCGTCCCCGCCCGTACCGCCTCGTCGGCGGCGTTCCCCGCGAGCGTGTACGTGTATCCCAGCAACACGCACTGCCACAGCAGCACCAGCGTGATGACGATCGTCGGTGTCATGCCGAGGAACTCGACGGCGACCTGACCGCTGTCGGAGCGCAGCCGCCGCCGTAACCACGACTCCCCCGCGCCCGCTGCCCGTGTCCTCATCGCCCTGCCTCCCTGCGCCGCCGGAAGCTCACCGACCCGCGGTCGCCGCGCAGCCGGCCGCCCTTGTGGGCGCCCGCGGGCGCCTTGACGATGCCGAGTTCGCCCGCGAGGCCCCACAGGGCCTGTTTGACCGTGCTCCTGCTGTCCAGTTCGTGGATGCGGCCGGCGTCCACCGCGCCCTGGAGTTCCTTGAAGGCCGCGGGAACGGCCGTGCCCGCCACCGGTGTGCCGGTGATCTTCCGGATGAGCGGCGGCTGGATCTCGGTGCCCCGGCTGTGGCGGTTGACCACGACCGTCGTCTCCTCGGCCTTGCGGATCTGCAGCCGGTCCCACATCCGTACGGTCCGCTTGGCGGCGCGCACCGCGACCACGTCCGGGGTCGTCAGCAGCAGGGCGGTGTCGGCCATCTCCACGGCCGCCGCGCTCGCCCCGCTCATCTGGGCGCCGCAGTCCAGGACGACGACCTCGTAGCGGGAGCGCAGGGCGCTGACGATCTGGCGGGCGGCGCGGTCGGTGACCTCCTCGCCGCGTTCGCCCTCGCCGGGGGCGAGCAGCAGCGCGAGTCCGGTGTCGTGGAGGAAGACGGCGTCGGCCAGGACGCGCGGGGAGATGTCGGTGATGGCGGCGAGGTCGACGACCGAGCGGCGGAACTGGACGTCCAGGTAGGAGGCGATGTCACCGGTCTGGAGGTCCATGTCGACCAGGGCCGTGCTGTGACCGGACGCCTGGGCGGCGAGGGCGAGTTGTATCGCGGCGAGGGTGGCGCCCACTCCGCCCTTGGCCCCGCTCACCGTCACCACGCGTCCGCCGGCCCCGGTGAACACGTCACCGCCGTGGCCGAGATGACGCCGTACGCCCACCGACCACTGGGCCACCGCCTGCACACGACTGGCCAGTTCCTCGTAGCTCGGCGGGAGCGCCACCAGGCCGCGCGCGCCGGAGTCCATCGCGGCGGAGAACAGGCCGGGGCTCGCGTCGGAGGTGATGAGGATGACGCCGACCGCCGGGAAGCGCAGGGCCACTTCGCGGATCAGCTCCAGCGCCGGGACGGGGCCGATCCGCTCGTGCACCACCACGATCTCGGGCAGGTCGTCGACGGACTCGGCGGCCAGGCGCGCGAGGGTGTCGACGAGCTGGGTGGAGTCGGCGACCGGGGGCACCGGCTCGGCGTCGGGGAGCTGGCTGAGCAGGGTGATGATGGACCGGACCGCGTCCGCGTCGCCGACTGCCGGAAGGATCCTGGTGGGCATGCGTACGGGCCTCTCACTTGTCGTTCGCGAGTTCGTAGGTCCGGTCCTTGTCCGGGACGCCGGTGTCGCCGCCGGGTGCGACCAGCGCGAGCCGGACCCGCTGGGCGAACGACTCGGCGTAGGTGATGCGCTGGGCGTCGATGGTGGACAGCGCGAAGGTGATGGGGACGGCCTGGGTGGGCTGCTGGGTCCTGTTGTCGGTGCCCGGGTCGAGGGCGGTGATCCGGCCGACGTCCAGCACCCTGGCGCCGGTTACAATGATCTTGGACTGGGCGGGGTCGCCTTCCCGCCGACCGGCGAAGGTGGCGTACACGTTGACCGTGGAGCCCGGCGTGATCTTGCCGGCCACGCCGGTCGCCGCATCGATCATGATGGCGACCTCCTGCTGCCCCGGCTGCAGGGCGGGCTGGTTCACGATCATGTCGCTCTGCAGCAGGGAGCCCCGGCGCAGGGTGGTCACCGCGATCTTGTCCCGGATCCGGGCGAGGTCGGTCACGGCGTTCGGCGACAGCCACCGCTCGGGCATCTTGATCTTCTCGAACTGGTCCGTGTTCAGCGCGGTGTACGGCGGCACATCGGTCCTGAGCCGGTAGGCGGTGACCTCGGGGCCGACCTTGGACTTCACGTCGCTGACGACGGAGAGCACGCCCGCGAACGCGCCGAGGGCGCAGAGGACGGACAGAATCAGGAGTATCACGCCGCGGCGCTGACGGGAGTTCATGAACCGTGCAACCTCATGGGGGTATCGGTCGGCGGAGTCGAGCGGGATCGATGGGCGGAGGTTCAGGACTCATCCGAACCCGGTGTGCGCCGGGCTCTCGTGGACGGGCGGGGTGGCGGAGCAGAAGACGCAGCGGTCCCCGATGACGTCGATGCCGCACCAGTGGCACACAGCGCGGCGCACCGAGGTGACGAGCTGGTAGAGCACCGGCAGGTCGGGCAGGTAGGTGCAGAACTCGATCAGCTTTCCGGTCCCCCACCAGGTGGCGGACTCGGCCGGGAGTCGGGCCTCGTGCAGTCCCTGCACGTGCCAGGCGGGGGCGAGGGTGGTGCCGACCCAGTCGGACTGGAGCCGGCCCCTGGCCAGCAGCATCCAGGTGCCGAAGTCCGGTCCGGCCAGGGCGGCTCCGGGGTCGAGCCTCACGAGCTGCGGCTCGGGGTGGGCGATGACGCCGAACTGGCTGCCCGGAACCCAGGACTTGGCGTGCGCCTTGAGGCCGACGGGGACGTGGTCGAGGCGGGCGACGGAGCCCAGGACGGCGCCGGAGTGGATGTAGTGGGTGAGCAGCCGGGCGGCCGAGGCGAGCACACCGGGACCGAGGTCGCAGGAGGCGAGCTGGCGCAACTGGCGGGCGAGGACGGCGAGTCCGAGCGGAGGCAGGTCGGGCCGGAACAGGGCGATGCGGTCGCTCTCCAGCAGGGAGCGGATCGTGTGCAGGCGGCGCGCGACCCCGCTGGGGGCGGCGCGCGAGCACACGACGACGACATGCCCGTGATGGTCGATCAGCGCCTGCATCCCGTCCAGCGTCTCCTCGAGCGGCCGGCGGTCCAGGTCCGGCAGGACGACGGCGGGCACGGTCCGTTCGTCCTGCGCGGGCAGCGCCATGTCGGCACTGGTCACAGCAATGGCAGTTGACACGCGCTGCTCCCCGTTCGACGCCTGTCGGCCCGCCGGCGGTCCTCCGGCGCACCGAGTTGACTCCACTGCGTTGACTTCACTGCGTGACTACCTCAGCACTGTATCCACGCCTCTACCGGCGGAGAACAGCGATTCCGCAGCCGAATGGCAACTCTTGTTGCACAAGTCGCACGAAAACGGGTCAGGTTGAGCATCCTGTCGCGACCCAGAAGCATGGTTCGTGCACAGGCGGTTGACTCCGACCCCCGCCTGAGACCGACCCGGTGGGCCCCGGTGCGCCGTTTTGGTCTGGACCTCTTGACAAGGGAAATGGTCTGGACCAACTTGTACGACCAGGCGGTGGCCACCGTTTCCCAGTCCTCCCCTCCCTCCCCTCTCCCCCACCGGAGGCCCCAGTGGACCGCGTACCAGGCATGCCCAGACCCAACGGACGGCGGCTGCGCCTGTGGTCGGGAGCCGTCACCGCCGCCCTCGCCCTCTCCTTCGCCGCCACCGGCCAGGCCTCGGCGGCGGACGTCAACAACGCCAGGAACGCCGGCTTCGAGTCGGGCCTGAGCAACTGGACGTGCTCGGCCGGCAGCGGTACGACCGTCTCCTCCCCCGTGCACGGCGGCGCCGCCGCGCTGAAGGCCACGCCGGCCGGGCAGGACAACGCCAAGTGCACCCAGACGGTGACGGTCAAGCCCAACTCGACGTACACGCTGAGCGCCTGGGTGCAGGGCGGCTACACCTACCTGGGCGCGACCGGCACGGGAACGACGGACGTGTCGACGTGGACGCCGGACTCGGCGGGCTGGAAGCAGCTGTCGACCACCTTCACCACCGGCTCCTCGACGACGTCGGTGACGGTGTATCTGCACGGCTGGTACGGGCAGGCGGCGTACTACGCCGACGACGTCTCGGTCTTCGGCCCCGACGGGGGCGGCGGCGGTGACCCGGCCCCGACGGTTCCGGCGGCACCGGGCGGCCTCAAGGTGACCGGCACCACGTCGTCGTCCGTCTCCCTGTCCTGGAACACGGTCTCGGGCGCGACCGGCTACAACGTCTACCGGAGCGGCACGAAGGTCACGGCGGTGACCGGCACGTCGGCGACCGTGACCGGGCTCGCGGCCTCCACCTCGTACTCCTTCCAGGTCACCGCGGTCAACGCGGCGGGCGAGTCGGTGAAGTCGGCGGCCGTGACCGGCACGACGACGGCCGGCGGCGGGGGTGGCGGAGGCGGCGGCACGGGCCTGCCGAAGCACGCCGTGACCGGCTACTGGCAGAACTTCAACAACGGCGCGGCCGTCCAGAAGATCTCGGACGTCCCGTCCCAGTACGACATCATCGCGGTCTCCTTCGCCGACGCGACGGGCACGCCGGGCGCGGTGACCTTCAACCTCGACTCGGCCGGGCTGAAGGGCTACACCGTCGACCAGTTCAAGGCGGACATCAGGGCCAAGCAGGCCGCCGGCAAGAAGGTCGTCGTCTCGGTGGGCGGCGAGAAGGGCACCGTCTCGGTCAACGACTCCACCTCCGCGACGAACTTCGCCGACTCCGTGTACTCCCTGATGCAGACGTACGGCTTCGACGGCGTCGACATCGACCTGGAGAACGGCCTGAACGCCACCTACATGACGCAGGCCCTGCGCGCCCTGTCCGCCAAGGCGGGCCCGTCGCTGGTCATCACGATGGCCCCGCAGACGATCGACATGCAGTCCACGTCGGCCGGCTACTTCCGGACCGCGCTGAACATCAAGGACATCCTCACCGTCGTCAACACCCAGTACTACAACAGCGGTTCGATGCTGGGCTGCGACGGCAAGGTCTACAGCCAGGGCTCGGTCGACTTCCTCACCGCCCTGGCCTGCATCCAGCTCGAAGGCGGCCTCGCCCCCTCCCAGGTCGGCCTGGGCGTCCCCGCCTCCCCGAGCGGCGCGGGCAGCGGCTACGTCTCACCCACGGTCGTGAACAACGCCCTGGACTGTCTGGCGAAGCTCACCAACTGCGGCTCCTTCAGGCCGTCCAAGGCCTACCCGGACCTGCGCGGCGCGATGACCTGGTCCACCAACTGGGACGCCTCGGCCGGCAACGCCTGGTCGAACACGGTGGGTCCGCACGTGCACGCACTGCCGTAGTACGGACCCCGGTGTGAGGGACGGGTGCCGCGCCGTCGCGCGGCACCCGTTCCGGCGTCCGCTCACTCCTCGGTGGCCGGCGCTTCCTCTTCGGTCGCGCCGTCCTCTTCGGTCGCGCCCTCCTCGAAGTACGCGTCCAGGACCGCGTCCAACTGCTTCTCCCACTCGGCGAAACGCGCCCTGGCCGGGGCGTCGATCTCGATCGGGTACCAGCGGCGGTCGGGGGTGTGGACGGTGACGGTGAACCGCTTGCCGAAGCGGGGGGTCGCCGTCTCGACGGCGCCGATCTCGTCCCAGCGGAACTCGCACTGCTGGTCGTCGAGGGACAGGCGTATGCCCTTGTGGTCGGCGACGATACGAGCCCGGCGGTCGGAGGCCTCGAAGACGGGACCGTCCGTGGGTTGTTCCTCCTCCGGCTCGGGCTCCTCGGCGGGCTCCACGTCCGGCGGGACCGCGTCCTTGGGGGCCTCGTCCTCGGAAACCGCGTCCTCCACCGCGGGCGGCTCCTCGGCCCTCCGCGGCCGGGCGTCCGCCGGTTCCGCGGGCGCGGTGAGGCCGGGGATGTAGGCCGGGTCGAATCCGGCGCCCTTCACGGGCTCGGCCTTCAGGGGCTGGCTGCTCGAACCTATGCGCTGCTCCACAGCGGGCAGTATGGTCGACGATCCTGTGCCGGGCACAGCCAGCCCCGACTTCGTTATACGAAGATGCCCTCAGCCGAGCACGGCGAGTGCGTCGACCTCGACGAGGAGGCCCGGGGGCAGGCCGACGTAGACCGTGGTGCGGGCGGCGGGGGGCTGGGTGAGGCCCTGCTCCCCGAAGTAGGCGTTGTAGATGTCGTTCATCTCGGCGAAGTGGTCCACGTCCGTGAGGTAGACGCGGAGCATCATCACGTCGTCCCAGGTCGCGCCGCCCTCCTGAAGGATCGCCTCGACGTTGGCCAGGGTCTGGAGGGTCTGCTCGCGCAGGGTGGGGCCGGCGGGCGTGGGCGGCTTGCCCTCCTCGGCGGGCAGGAAGCCGACCTGGCCGGCGACCTGGAGGATGTTGCCCTTCCGCACGCCGTGGGAGAACTTCGCGGGCGGGGTGGTGTGGGTCTTGGGGGTGAGTGCGATCTTCTCGGTCATTCGGCAGTGCCCTTCACTGGCGTTCTTCCGGAGTACTCGCCGCTGATCACGTCCGCCGTACGGCGCACCAGCGGGAGCAGGGCGAGGAGTTCGTCGGCGGTGACGACGACGTTCGGCGCGGAGACCGACATCGCGGCGGCCACCCGGCCGTCGGCGCCCCGGATGGGCGCGGCGACGCAGTTGATGGACTCCTCGTGGCCGCCGAGGTCGGTGGCCCAGCCCTGTTCGCGCACCGTCGCCAGCTCCTTGAGGAAGGCGGCGGCGTTCGGCGTCGAACGGGCCGTGTACATCGGGTAGTCGAGCCTCTCCGCGACCGCGCGCCGCTCGGCCTCGGGCAGATCGGCGAGCAGCAGCTTGGCCACGGCGGCGACGGTGATGGCGACGGGCCTGCCGATGCGGGAGTACATGCGCACCGGGTAGCGGCTGTCCACCTTGTCGATGTAGAGCACCTCGCCGTCCTCGTACACGGCGAGGTGCACGGTGTGCCCGCACGTCTCGTTGAGGCGTACGAGGTGGGGGTGGGCGATCTCGCGGACGTCGAGGTTCTCCATCGCCTCCTGGGCGAGGGCGAAGAGCCGGGCGCCGAGGCGGTAGCGCTGGTCGGACTGGCGGTAGACCAGGCCGTGCTCGTGGAGGGTGCGCAGCAGCCGCAGGGCGGTGGACTTGTGCACGCCGAGGCGGTCGGCGACCTGCCCGAGGTCGGCGGGGCCCTCGGCGAGCAGCGGCAGGATGCCCAGCGCGCGGTCGACGGTCTGGCTCATGGCGTACGTGCCTCCTCCTCGTCCCCGGCCGCGGTACGCGTCGTCCAGCCGGGGCCGAGTCGAAGTCTCCCCCACGCCCCCTCGTCCAGGGCGACAAGGCGGTCGGCGTGGTCGAACCAGGAAGGGCGCGGCGATGGGGGCGCCCCCGGGCGTTCAGTCCTGGGGGACGCTCCGTGAGGGGCGGTGGTCGGGCGACGGGTGGGCGGTGCGGCGAGGTCGCCGGGGACGGTGAGGGCGGCGGCGGCCAGCAGGTGGCCGTGGCGGAGGCGGTCGCGGACGGGCAGTCCGCGCAGGGTGGCGGAGAGGAACCCGGCGGCGAAGGCGTCGCCGGCGCCGACGTGGGCGACGACGTCGACCTCGGGTGCCCGGACGAACGTCGCGCTGCCGTCGCCGTCCTCCAGGCCGTCGGTGTTCCTGTCGAACACGGTCGCTCCGCCCGGCCCCTGCTTGACGACCACGATCTCCGGCTCGGGCAGCGCGTCCCGGATGGCACGGCCGCCGTGCAGCCCCCAGGCCGCGCGCGCCTCGTCGTCCCCGACGAACACGATGTCCGCCCCTCGCGCCAACTCCAGCAGCACCCGTGCGCCGCCCTTGTCGCGCCACAGCCCGGGCCGGTGGTTGACGTCGAAGGAGACCGGCGGGCGACCGGGGCGGGGCGCGAGGAGGTGTCGTACGAGGTCCAGGCACGTCGGCGAGAGGGCGGCCGTGATGCCGGTCAGGTGCAGGACGCGTCCGGAGTGCAGCGCGGTCTCGTCGACGTTGCCGACGGCCATCGCGGAGGCCGCCGAGCCGGCGCGGTAGTACGCCACCTCGTGCGCGTCGGTGGCCCGGTCGCCGGCCGTGCGGAAGTAGACGCCGGTCGGGCGGTCGGGGTCGCGCCGTACGGCCGTCACGTCGACGCCGTACGACCCGATCGCCTCCACCAGGTGATCGCCGAAACCGTCCGCGCCGACCCGGCTCACCCAGCGCGCGGAATGACCGGCGGCGGCCAGCGTGCAGGCGACATTGGACTCGGCCCCGCCGATGCTCCGCTCGAAGGACGGCACGTCGGCGAGGCGGCCGGGGCGGGAGGGCAGGAACGTGACCATGGACTCGCCGAGCGCCACGACGTCCACCACGTCGGTGCCATTGCGGGGTCCGCCGGCGGTCACGATGCTCGTAGCTCCTGGGTCGCTCGGGTCGCGGGGCTCTTCGTTGACCTCGCCTGCCCGGGATGTTAGACAGCGGTGAGCGGCATGTGCAATGAGCGTTGCAAGTAATGCAACACACCTGATCAGGGAGGTTCCATGAGCACCGAGGCGCTGGCCCGACTGGCCGAGGAACGCGTCGACCACCGCTTCAAGGGCCTCCCGCCGGACGCGGACGGCCTGACCGTGGGCGAGCTGGCCGCCCAGCGCCGCAACCTCTTCACCGACGGTTTCGCCACCCCCGTGCTCGCCCTCTCCGCCGAGAGGCTGGAGCACAACCTGCGGCTGATGGAGACGTACGCGGCCCGCCACGGCCTCGCCTTCGCCCCGCACGGCAAGACCTCCATGGCGCCCCAGCTCTTCCAGCGCCAGATCGAGCACGGCGCGTGGGGCATCACGCTCGCCGTGCCGCACCAGGTGCGCGTGGCGCGGGCGTTCGGGGTCGAGCGGATCTTCCTGGCCAACGAGCTGGTGGACCCGGCCGCCCTGCGCCGGCTCGCCGCCGAACTGGCCGCCGACCCCGCCTTCCGCTTCGTCTGTTACGTCGACTCCGTGCGCGGAGTGGAGCTGATGGACGCGGCGTTGAAGGGGGCCGAGCGGCCGGTCGACGTGGTCGTGGAGCTGGGCGCCGGGGAGGGCGCGCGGACCGGTGTGCGTACGGAGGCCGAGTGCGCGGCGGTCGCCGACGCGGTGGCGGCCACGGACACGCTGCGGCTCGTCGGGGTCGCCGGATACGAGGGCGAGGTTCCGCGGGCGGATCCGGAGCGGGTGCGCGCGTGGCTGCGCCGGCTCGTCGCGCTCGCCGTCGACTTCGACAAGGCCGGGCGGTTCGCGCATGGGGGTCCCCCCTGCTCGAGCGAAGCCGAGAGCTTGGGGGCCGAGGAGATCGTGGTGAGCGCGGGCGGCAGCGCCTGGTTCGACGCGGTGGCCGACGTGTTCGCGGAGATCCCCGAACTCTCCCTCCCCGTCCTGAAGTTGCTGCGCTCGGGGGCGTACGTCTCGCACGACGACGGCCACTACCGGGAGATCACGCCGTTCAACCGCGTCCCGGAGGAAGGCGCCCTGGAGCCCGCCTTCCGCCTGTGGGCGCAGGTCGTCTCCCGGCCCTCTCCCGACCAGGCCTTCGCCAACGCGGGCAAGCGGGACGCGGCGTACGACCTCGACCTGCCCTTCGCCCAGGTGGTGCGCCGGGACGGTGTCGAGCGCCCGGCGACGGGTGTCCGGGTCACCGGCCTGTCCGACCAGCACGCCTGGCTGAGCACCGCACCCGGGGCGGATCTGGAGGTCGGCGACTGGATCGGCCTGGGGCTGTCCCACCCGTGCACCTCCTTCGACAAGTGGCCGCTGATCCCGGTGGCGGAGGCGGACGGCACGGTCGTCGACTACATCCGTACGTTCTTCTAGGTCAGGAGGCACTTCGTGGATCCGGTCGAACTCGCCGACTTCGCCGACCTCGCCATCCGGGACGCGGACGTCGTCGACGGCACCGGCGCCCCCTCCTACCGCGCCGATGTCGCGGTCAAGGACGGCCGGATCGTCTCGATCGTCAAGGAGGCCGCGGCGGCGGGCTGCCAGCGCCCGCGGGCGAGGCGGGAGCTGGACGCGGAGGGCCTGGTCCTGGCTCCCGGCTTCATCGACATGCACGCCCACAGCGACCTGGCCCTGCTGCGCGACCCCGACCACAGCGCGAAGGCCGCCCAGGGCGTCACCCTCGAGGTCATCGGGCAGGACGGGCTGTCGTACGCGCCGGTCGACGACCGCACGCTGGAAGAGGTCCGCCGGGCGATCACCGGCTGGAACGGCCACGGCGACGACATCGACTTCGACTGGCGCTCGGTGGGCGAGTACCTGGACCGGCTGGACCGCGGCCTCGGCGGCGAGGGCATCGCGGTGAACGCCGCTTATCTGATCCCGCAGGGCACGGTCCGCGCACTCGCCGTGGGCTGGGAGGACCGGGAGGCGACGCCCGAGGAGCTGGACCGGATGCGGCAACTGGTCGCCGAGGGCATGGAGCAGGGCGCCGTCGGCATGTCGTCGGGACTCACCTACACGCCCGGGATGTACGCCAAGGACGCCGAACTGACCGAGCTGTGCCGGGTGGTGGCCGCCCACGGCGGCTACTACTGCCCGCACCACCGCAGTTACGGGGCCGGGGCACTCGAGGCGTACGAGGAGATGGTGGCCCTCACACGCGAGGCGGGCTGTCCGCTGCACCTCGCGCACGCCACCCTGAACTTCGGCCCCAACAAGGGCCGCGCGCCCGAGTTGCTGGCGCTGCTGGACGACGCGCTCGCCGCCGGCGCCGACATCACCCTCGACACCTACCCCTACACCCCCGGCTGCACCACCCTGGCCGCGCTGCTGCCGAGCTGGGCGAGCGAGGGCGGGCCTCGGGCGGTCCTCGGACGGCTCACCGACGAGACCGTCGCCGAGCGGATCCGCCACGACCTGGAGGTGACCGGCTCCGACGGCTGCCACGGCGTGCCGGTGGAGTGGGACACGATCGAGATCTCCGGTGTCACCGAACCCGCGCTGGCCGAGTACGTCGGCCGCACGGTGCGCCAGTCGGCGGCCCGGCGCGGCGAGGAACCCTGGGCCACGGCCCGCCGGCTGCTGGTCGGGGACCGGCTCGGCACGACGATCCTCCAGCACGTCGGCCACGAGGAGAACGTCCGGGCGATCATGCGCCACCGCGTCCACACCGGCGGCTCCGACGGCATCCTGCAGGGCACCAAGCCGCATCCGCGGGCGTACGGCACCTTCCCGCGGTATCTCGGCCACTACGTAAGGGAGTTGGGCGTGCTGTCGCTGGAGGAGTGCGTCGCGCATCTCACCGGGCGGCCGGCGGCCCGGCTGCGGCTGCCGGACCGGGGCGTGGTCCGCGAGGGGTACCGGGCCGACCTGGTGCTGTTCGATCCGGAGACCGTCGCGCCGGGCTCGACCTTCGAGCGGCCGCGCGCGCTGCCGACGGGGATTCCGTACGTCCTGATCGACGGCCGGTTCGTGATCGAGGACGGGCGGCGCACCGACGTACTGGCGGGGCGGGCGGTCCGCCGGACTTGAGGCGCGACCGCCCGCAGCGATGCGGCGTCCGTGACTACGGCTTGGGCAGGGTGCAGCCGCTCCTGCTCAGGTCCAGCTTGTTGCCGGCGGCGAAGCAGGCGGGGATCTGGTAGGTCTGCTGGGCGTAGTTGATGCCCTGGCGGACGGTGACGTTGCCGCTCGCGTCGACCTCGCAGGGGTTGTTCACGGTGCAGCGGGCGCCGTCCTCGTTGCCGGTGTTGTTGACGGCGACGACCTTGCCGGTGGCGGTGTCGATGACGGGCGAGCCCGACGTACCGCCGATCGTGTCGCAGGCGGAGGTGTAGCGGGCGGAGTCCTTCCAGGTCCAGCCGCCCTCCTTCAGGCGGTACACGAACCCGTCGATGTTGCAGCTGTAGATCCGCTTCCAGTACCCCGAGACCACCTTGACGGCGGTGCCGGCGACCGGGTGGGTGTCGTTCAGGGTCAGCGCGTTGATGCCGTAGGAGCTCTTGATCTGCGCGTAGGTGCGGGTGAGCTGATAGAGCGTGACGTCCGTGTCGGTCATGGTCGAGTAGACGACCTTGTTCGCCTGGAGCGTCGCGACGCGGGTGCCGGCCGAGTTGAGCAGGCCGAAGGTGCGGCTGGAGGACTTGCCGACGATGACCTGGCCGGGCGACGGGAAGCCGGTCTCCAGGCAGTGCCCGTTGGTGAGCACGAGCGCCGGGTCGCTCTCCACGGAGCTGGGGAGACGGACGACCGAGCCGGAGCAGTTGCTCAGCGCGACGGTGCCGGCGAAGTCGACGGCCGCGAGGGCGGGGGCGGCGCTGACGGCTTTCCGGGCGGGGGCCGTGCCGACCGCTGTCTGTGCGGAGGCCGTACTGACCGCTGTCTGTGCGGAGGCCATGCTGCCGGATTCGTGCGCGGGCGCGGCGACCGCGGGTGCCGCACCGGCCCCGGCGATCACCAGGGCGAACAGCGCGGCGACGAGAGGCTTTCTCATGTGGGGTCCCCTCTTGCGACGGGGGCGACCGGAGGTCTTCCGGTCGCCCGCTTGTTTGTCATGCGCATTGTGAATGCAGAGGGGTGGTGGAACAAGGGCGCGGTGCCGGGTCGTAGGGCCGCCGTAGGGCTTTCCCTGCCCGCCGTGCCGGCGGCGCGCGCCGACACGCGGGTGTCTCACGTGGCGGATAACACGCACCACGGGGCGTTACCGGGTCGTAAGCTCCTTGACATGCAGGTGATCCAGTCGACCAAGCTCGCCAACGTCTGTTACGAGATCCGGGGCCCGGTGCTCGAGGAGGCGATGCGGCTCGAGGCGGCCGGTCACCGCATCCTCAAGCTGAACACGGGCAACCCGGCCGCGTTCGGCTTCGAATGCCCGCCGGAGATCCTGGAGGACATCCTCCGCAACGTCTCCACGGCCCACGGCTACGGCGACGCGAAGGGCCTGCTGGCCGCGCGGCGCGCGGTCGTCATGCACAACCAGACCCTCGGCATCGACACGGACGTCGAGCACGTCTTCATCGGCAACGGCGTCTCCGAGCTGATCGTGATGGCCATGCAGGGGCTGCTGGACGACGGTGACGAGGTCCTCGTACCGGCGCCGGACTACCCGCTGTGGACCGCCGCCGTCTCCCTGGCCGGGGGCACGGCCGTCCACTACCGCTGCGACGAGCAGGCCGACTGGATGCCGGACCTCGCCGACGTGGAGCGCAAGGTCACCGACCGCACCAAGGCGATCGTCATCATCAACCCCAACAACCCCACCGGCGCGGTGTACGACCGGGCCGTGCTCAAGGGGCTGACCGACATCGCCCGCCGGCACAACCTGCTGGTCTGCTCCGACGAGATCTACGACAAGATCCTCTACGACGGCGCCACGCACACGCCGACCGCGAAGGTCGCCCCGGATCTGCTGACCCTCACCTTCAACGGCATGTCCAAGGCGTACCGGGTGGCCGGCTACCGGGTCGGCTGGGTGTCGATCTCCGGCCCGCGCGCGCACGCCGACTCCTACATCGAGGGTCTGACGGTCCTGGCGAACATGCGCCTGTGCGCGAACATGCCGGGGCAGCACGGCGTGGTCGCCGCGCTCAGCGGGCGGCAGACCATCGACGACCTCGTGCTGCCGGGCGGGCGGCTGAAGGAGCAGATGGACGTCGCCTACGAGATGCTCACGCAGATCCCGGGCGTGACGTGCGTGCGGCCGAAGGGGGCGCTGTACCTCTTCCCGCGCCTGGACCCCGCGGTCTTCAAGATCAAGGACGACCGGCAGATGGTCCTCGACCTGCTGCGCCGCGAGAAGATCATGGTCGTCCAGGGCACCGGCTTCAACTGGCCCGAGCCGGACCACTTCCGGGTCGTCACACTGCCCACGGTCGGCGATCTGCGCGACGCCGTGGGGCGGATCGGGAACTTCCTGGAGGGCTACGGCCAGCCCTGACGCTCACCCTCGGTGCGCGTACGGTCCGGTTCCGCGAACCGACTCAACTTTAGACGAATTCTAAGCTAGGATGCCTTCTGTCAGAGCACAGGAGGCCATCCCATGTACGAACCGATACGCACCGGGCCCTCCGGCACCTCCTCCGACTTCCCGCACCATTCCCGCGAGGAGGAGCTGGACATCCAGCTCGCCGGCCATCTCGCGGCGCTGCTCGCCGTCACGGACGAACTGCGCAGCCTGGCCCCGTCCGCCGACCTGGACACGGCGGCCGAGCGGCTCACCGAGCAGGTGGCCCGGCTGCGGGCCGGCCACGCCCCGGTCCGCGCCTCGGTGTCGGTGGCCGCCGGCAGCGAGTCCTCCGCCCTGCACGAACGGGCCCACGCCCTCGCCGGCCGCGCCCTCGTCGTCGCCGCCTCCCGCGCCGACACGGCGGCGGCGATCCTGGCCGCCGAACGCATGGACGCCCACGCGGCGGCCGCCCGGACCGCCCGACGGAACCTGAGCCACGCCGGCTAGCCCTCCGGGGCCCCCGATCGGCCCCGGTCCGCGTGCACCCGCAGCGACACGCGGACCGGGCGCCATGACACCGCGCCGGCCGAGCGGGCCCGTGCGGTGCGGGCAGGGTGAGTCGTTCGGTGCCGGGGTGGAAAGGCAGAGAGGCGTGACTGTTCCCGCTGCCGCGGTTCGCGGCGCTGTTCGTGAGGACCTCGCTGCCGTTGCCGGCATTTACCGGCACTACGTCCTGCACAGCGTCGCCACGTTCGACGAGACGCCGCGCTCGGTGGCGGAGTGGGAGCTGAGGTTCGACGACCTCGCGGGGCGAGGGCTGCCGTTCCTCGTCGCGGAGGACCCGCGGGAGGAGACGGTCGTGGGGTTCGCGTACGCCGGGCCGTGGCGGCCGAAGCCGGCGTACCGGTACACCGTGGAGGACACCGTCCACCTCGCGCCGGACGCCGTCGGGCGCGGGCTCGGCGGTGCGCTGCTGGGCGAGCTGGTGGACGCCTGCACCCGGGCCGGGGTCCGGCGCATGATCGCGGTGATCGCGGACTCCGGCGGCGAGGCGTCGGCGTCGGCCGCACTCCACCGGCGGTTCGGCTTCGCCGACGTGGGGCGGCTGACCGCTGTCGGGTACAAGCACGGCCGTTGGATCGACACGTTGCTGCCGGAACGGGCGCCGGCCCCGGAAGGCCCCGGCGGGCCGGACGTCAGCCGAACATGACCGTGAAGATCACGAACAGCGCGAGGATCAGCAGGACGACGAGCCACACCGGCCAGTTGCCGCGGCCGCCCGGTTCTTCGGGGCCGCCACCACGCGGGCGGTCCTCGGCCAGGTCGGGGTTCTCCGGGCGGTCCCGGGTGTAGAAGTCCTCGTCTCCGGACATGCCCTCATCACTCCTTCACCTGGACGCGTCTTCCGAGTACCCGGAGGGACGGCGGCGACACGCCGGAGAGGCCGGGCGCGCACGCCGTTGTGCGCACCCGGCCTCTCGGGTGGACGCCGCGGCCGGCCGGGCGACGTCGCAGGTCAGGGCAAGTCGGTCAGCCGGCCGCGGAGATCAGGCGGGGGTTGGGAGCGGCTCCCGTCAGCCCAGGCGCTCGACGAGCGCGCGGTACTGGTCCCACAGCTCCTTGGGCGTGTGGTCACCGAAGGTGTTCAGGTGCTCGGGGACCAGGGCGGCCTCCTCGCGCCACACCTCCTTGTCGACCGTGAGCAGGAACTCGAGGTCGGCATCGGACAGCTCCAGGCCGTCGGTGTCCAGCGCGTCCTTGGTCGGCAGGATGCCGATGGGCGTCTCCACACCCCCGGCCTTGCCGTCCAGGCGCTCCACGATCCACTTCAGCACACGGCTGTTCTCGCCGAAGCCGGGCCAGACGAACTTGCCCTCGTCGTTCTTGCGGAACCAGTTGACGTAGTAGATCTTCGGCAGCTTGGACTGGTCCTTGCTCTTGGCGACCTCGATCCAGTGGCCCATGTAGTCGCCCATGTTGTAGCCGCAGAACGGCAGCATGGCGAACGGGTCGCGGCGCAGCTCACCGACCTTGCCCTCGGCGGCGGCGGTCTTCTCGGAGGCGACGTTCGCGCCGAGGAACACGCCGTGGTTCCAGTCGAAGGACTCCGTGACCAGCGGCACCGCGCTCGCCCGGCGGCCACCGAACAGGATCGCCGAGATCGGCACGCCCTTGGGGTCCTCCCACTCCGGCGCGATGATCGGGCACTGCGAGGCGGGGGTGGTGAAGCGGGCGTTGGGGTGCGCGGCGGGCGTCTCGGACTCGGGGGTCCAGGAGTTGCCCTTCCAGTCGGTCAGGTGGGCCGGGGTCTCCTCCGTCATGCCCTCCCACCACACGTCGCCGTCGTCGGTGAGCGCGACGTTGGTGAAGACCGAGTTGCCCCACAGCGTCTTCATCGCGTTCGCGTTGGTGTGCTCACCGGTGCCGGGGGCGACGCCGAAGAAGCCGGCCTCGGGGTTGATCGCGTACAGCCGGCCGTCCTCGCCGAACCGCATCCACGCGATGTCGTCACCGATGGTCTCCACCGTCCAGCCGGAGATCGTCGGCTCCAGCATGGCCAGGTTGGTCTTGCCGCAGGCGCTCGGGAAGGCGGCGGCGACGTACTTGGCCTCGCCCTGCGGGGGCGTGAGCTTGAGGATCAGCATGTGCTCGGCCAGCCAGCCCTCGTCGCGGGCCATGACGGAGGCTATGCGCAGGGCGTAGCACTTCTTGCCGAGCAGGGCGTTGCCGCCGTAGCCGGAGCCGTACGACCAGATCTCGCGGTCCTCGGGGAAGTGCGAGATGTACTTGGTGGAGTTGCAGGGCCAGGGGACGTCCTCCTGGCCCGGCTCCAGCGGAGCGCCGAGGGTGTGCACGGCCTTGACGAAGAAGCCGCTGTCACCGAGCTCGTCCAGCACCGGCTGCCCCATGCGGGTCATGGTGCGCATGGACACCGCGACGTAGGCGGAGTCGGTGATCTCGACGCCGATCGCCGAGAGCGGGGAGCCCAGCGGGCCCATGCAGAAGGGGACGACGTACATCGTCCGCCCCTTCATCGAGCCGCGGAAGATGCCACCGTCCCCGTTTTCGCCCTGGAAGATCTCCCGCATCTCGGCGGGTGCCTTCCAGTGGTTCGTCGGGCCGGCGTCCTCCTCCCTCTCGGAGCAGATGAACGTCCGGTCCTCGACACGGGCCACGTCCGACGGGTCCGAGGCCGCGTAGTAGGAGTTGGGGCGCTTGATCGGGTCGAGTTTCCTGAAGGTGCCCTTCTGGACGAGCTCCTCGCACAGTCGCTCGTACTCGGCCTCGGATCCGTCACACCAGACCACGTTGTCCGGCTGCGTCAGTTCGGCGATCTCGTTGACCCACGAGATCAGTTCCTTGTGGTGGGTGGGGATGACGGGGGGAGCCGCGATGTCGCGCGCCACGATCGCTCCTAAGAAAGGGATTTCTGTCTTGTCGCCCCGTGGGGGCCGCGGCCCGGATGCTTCGTAGCCGCTCATCCGGTGCCGACCATACTCATTTGATCATCCGACGAGAGTGCCCATCTGTCCAGAGGGCCGCACAAGTGAGCAGCGTGATGAATCCCACGATTTCCGCGATTCTTTGCGTCCGCCTTGAGTTCAACTGAAGGACTTTTTGCGCTCGGCCCGATCTTCGCCATCACTGTCCGGCACTGACAGCCGACTTACGGTGTCGTAGGTACGATGCGCGCATGACTGCATCCGCCTCCGACGCGCCCCTGGACACGCCGGTCGCCGGCCGCGGTCCGGTCGCGCTCTCCCTGCCGCATCCGGTCAAGCCGAAGCTGCGCGGCTGGCTGCACCTCGGCATGTTCCCGGCCGTGCTCGTCGCGGGCCTGGTCCTCACCGCGCTGGCCAGCTCCACCCGCGGGCGGGTCGCCTGCGGGATCTACGTCCTCACCGCCTGCCTGCTCTTCGGCGTCAGCGCGCTGTACCACCGGGGCGACTGGGGGCCGCGCATGGACGGCGTCCTGCGCAGACTCGACCACGCGAACATCTTCCTGATCATCGCGGGCACGTACACGCCACTGACCCTGCTGCTCCTGCCCGGCGCCAAGGGCCAGTGGCTGCTGTGGAGCATCTGGGCCGCGGCCGTCGCCGGCATCGTCTTCCGCGTCTTCTGGGTGGGTGCCCCGCGCTGGCTCTACACGCCCTGCTACATCGCGATGGGCTGGGCGGCCGTCTTCTTCCTCCCGGACTTCCTGCGCACCGGCGGCATCGCGGTCCTGGTCCTGGTGATCGTCGGCGGTGTCCTCTACAGCGCGGGCGGCGTCGTCTACGGCATCAAGCGACCGAACCCCTCCCCGCGCTGGTTCGGCTTCCACGAGGTCTTCCACTCCTTCACACTGGCCGCGTTCGTGGTGCACTACGTGGGGATCTCGCTGGTGGCGTACCACCATGCGTAGACCGCCCCAGTCCGCCGACCACCCCCCGATGGGACTCAGGGAGCGCAAGAAGCTCAAGACCCGGCAGGCGATCCGCTCGGCGACGTACGCGCTGATCGAGGAGCAGGGGTACGACGCCACGACGATCGAGCAGATCGCCGACCGCGCCGAGGTGTCGCCGTCGACCGTCTTCCGGTACTTCCCGGCCAAGGAGGACATCGTCCTCACGGACGAGTACGACACGGTCATGCTGGAGGAACTGCGGGCCCGGCCCGCGGACGAGCCGTGGATGGACTCCCTCCGGCATGTCATGCACAAGGCCCTGGCGCTGGGCATGAGCGAGGAGCCCGAGGTGACCCGGCTGCGCGCCCGGCTGGGCGTCGAGGTGCCCGCCGTCCGCGCCCGGATGGTGGAGAGCATGTCGGACACCGGCCGGCTCATCCGCCGGGCCGTCGCGGCCCGCACCGGGCTGGACGAGGACAGCCTGGAGGTGCGGGTCCACGCCATGTCCCTCATCGGCGGGCTGGCGGAGGTCTTCCTGTACTGGGCCGAGCACGGGCACCGGGACGAGCTGAGCGACCTCATGAACCGCGCCGTGGACGTCCTGGAACACGGCCTTCCCACCGGAAAACCCTGAGGTCCCGGCCCCGCACCCGTGCCATCCTGGCCGGGTGAACGGTCCCGAGATCCACGTCGAGTTCGCCCCCGGCCTGCGCCTGTTCGTCCCCCACGCCCGGCGCCGCGGCTCCACCCCGGTCGTCACCGACGGCGTCTCGACGCTCGGTCACGTCGTGGAGTCCATGGGCGTGCCGCTCACCGAGGTGGGCGCGCTGGTGGTGGACGGCCGCGAGGTGCCGGTGTCGCACGTCCCGCGGGCGGACGAGACCGTCCAGGTGCGTGCCGTGGCACGGCCCCAGCAGGTCCCCGGCGCTCCCCTGCGCTTCCTCCTCGACGTGCACCTGGGCACCCTCGCCCGCCGCCTGCGCCTGCTGGGCGTGGACGCGGCCTACGAGTCGACCGACATCGGCGACCCCGCCCTCGCCGCCCGCTCCGCCGCCGAGAAACGCGTCATGCTCAGCCGCGACCGGGGCCTGCTGCGCCGCCGCGAACTGTGGGCGGGCGCCTTCGTCTACAGCACCCGCCCCGACGACCAGCTCCACGACGTCCTCGACCGCTTCCGCCCCGCACTCGCCCCCTGGACCCGGTGCACCGCCTGCAACGGCCTGCTGGAGGACACCACGAAGGAGGAGGTCGCCGACCAGCTGAGGCACGGCACGCATCGCACGTACGACGTCTTCGCCCGCTGCCACGACTGCGGCCGCGCCTACTGGAAGGGCGCCCACCACGACCAGCTGGAGGCGATCGTGGAGCGCGCCCTGGCCGGTTACGCCGACCGGAGGTGAGCCCGGTCCCGTCTCAGCCGCTCAGCGCGGTGCGCAGGCGGTCCGGGTCGGTGGTCGGGGCGTCGCAGGTGAAGTCGCGGCAGACGTAGGCGGTCGGCTCGCCCTGGACGAGAGGCCGGTCGGCGAGCAGGGGGAACTCGTCGCTCTCCGGGGTGCCGTAGGCGACCACGGCACCGGGGGCGGTGCCCAGAAGTGCCGTACGGTGCAGGGTCCTTGCCGCCTTGTCGTCGAGCGACGGCCCTACGACGGCCACCTCGCGCGGCCCGTCGAGCACGGCCTCGGCGACGGCCAGCCCCCAGCCGATGAAGCGGGGGACGCGCGGGCCGAGCGCCCGGACCACGCCCAACGCCCTCTCGGCGGCGGTGCGGTGGGCCTCGGAACCCGTGTGGGCCGCATAGCCGAGCAGAGCACCGGCGGCCGCCGTCCAGCCGGAAGGGGCGGCGTTGTCGGTGGGGTCCTGAGGGCGGCGGATCAACTGCTCGGCGTCGGCGGCCGTGTCGTACAGGGCGCCCGACTCCGGGTCGGTGAACCGGGTGAGCACATGCCCGAGGAGCAGCCCGGCGAACTCCAGCCACACGCCCTCGCCGGTGACGGAGGCCAGGGCGAGGAAGCCCTCGGCGACATCGGCGTAGTCCTCCAGCACCCCGGCATTGGCCCCGGCCCGGCCGTCCTTGCTGGTGCGGCGGAGCCCGGCGTGCTCGTCCAAGTGCACCCGTACGAGGAGGTCGGCGGCGCCGGTCGCGGCGTCCACCAGGTCTGGGCGGTCGAAGTAGGCGCCGGTCTCGGCGAGGGCGGCGATCGCGAGCCCGTTCCAGGCGGCGACCACCTTGTCGTCCCGGCCGGGGGCGGGCCGCTCGGCCCGCTCGTCGAACAGCCGGCGCCTGACCGACTCGATCCGCCCGGCGTCGAAGACGCCCTCCTGAACGGGGAGTTGAAGGACGGAGGAGCCCTGCTCAAAGGTGCCCTCCTCGGTCACACCGAAGTACTGGGCGGCGAGTTCGGCGTCCTCCGCCCCGAGGACCTCGCGAAGCTGCTCAGGAGTCCAGACGTAGTACGCGCCTTCGACGTGTTTGCCGGTGCCGCCCTCCCCTCTCCCACCACCACCCTTCTGAAGACGCGCTTCGCGCGGCACCTCCTCTTCGCTGTCGGCGTCCAGGGCCGAGGCGAACCCCCCTTCCCCGGTGCGCAGTTCGCGCACCATGAAGTCGGCGGTCTCCAGAGCGACACGGCGGGCGAACTCCGAGCCGGTGGCCCGCCACAGGTGGGCGTAGACCCGGCACAGCAGGGCGTTGTCGTACAGCATCTTCTCGAAGTGCGGCACCACCCAGTCACGGTCCACGGAGTAACGGGCGAAGCCGCCGCCGAGCTGGTCGTAGATGCCGCCGCGGGCCATCCGCTCGCAGGTGTCCCGCGCCATCTGCAGCGCGCCCTCGGAGCCGGTGCGTGCGTGGTGCCGCAGCAGGAACTCGATCACCATCGACGGCGGAAACTTCGGCGCCCCGCCGAACCCGCCGCGCTGCGGGTCGTACTCCCGGGTCAGCGCGAGCAGCGCCTGCGCCGACTCCTCCTCACCGGGGACCTGCGTGGCGCCGTAGTCGATCTCCCGGTGCGCCAGATCCCGCACGATCTTCCCGGCGACGTCGGTGACCTCCTCCCGCCGCGTCTCCCACGCCTGCCGCACGCCCTCCAGCACCTGCCGGAACGACGGCATCCCGTGCCGGGGCACGGGCGGAAAGTACGTACCGAAGTAGAACGGCTCGGCCTCGGGTGTCAGGAACACGGTCATGGGCCACCCCCCGTGCCCGGTCGCCGCCTGCACGGCCTCCATGTACACCGCGTCGACGTCGGGGCGCTCCTCGCGGTCGACCTTGACGCTGACGAAGTGCTCGTTCATGACGGCGGCCGTGTTCCGGTCCTCGAAGGACTCGTGAGCCATGACATGGCACCAGTGGCAGCTGCTGTACCCGACGCTCAGCAGCACGGGCACCTCGCGCCGCCGCGCCTCCGCGAAGGCCTCCCCCGACCACGGCCACCAGTCGACCGGGTTGTCGGCGTGCTGGAGCAGGTACGGGGACGTCTCATGAGCCAGTCGGTTCGGCATACCCCCATCCTGCCTCACCGGACCCCGCCGGGCACGGAACGTGATCGTCGTACGGCTCCTCGTACGCCCTCGTGAGGACGGCCGGCACCCGGCCCGGCCACCCGTTGATCGCCGCCCTCTCGCGCTGTCGCCCCCGTCCAAGGACACTTGCAGGAAAAGGAGTTGCCGCCGGAGGGGGACGGGACATGCGGGACGGGCATCGGGCGGATGCCGAGCGGCTGCTGGCTCGGGCCGTGGAGGAGGAGGTGCGCCGGTCGGGTGGGCGGGTGGACGGGGGTGTGCTGCTGTCGCGGGCGCGCGGGGCGCTGGACGGCATGGCGCAGACGGCGGCGGAGGAGTACGAGGCGTACACGAGGGCGCTGGACGAGGCGGCGGCCGGGCAGCTCACGTTCACGCAGCGGTACGCGCGTGAGAGTGGGGGAACTCCCCTGCTGGTCGCGGCCGTTGCGGGACTGGCCGCCGTCGTGGCCGATCTGGCGCTGGGCACCGGCGCCGGCACCGCCGTCGGCGCGGGTGTCACCGCGGGGGCGGTGGGCGCCGCCGCCACGGTGGTGAAGGTGACCGCCGCCCATCTGCCCGCCGCGCATCACCGGGCGGGCGCGGCCGGTCAGCCCGGCGGGCCCGAGCAGTTGCGGCTGCAGTGGCTCACCGCGCTGGAGGTGCGCGGGATCCGTCCCTTCCTCGACCAGCAGCGCGTGCTGAGCGCGTCCGCCGCCGGGAAGAAGGCGGCGCCCCGGCTGCGCGGCACGGACAAGAGCGCGGCGGCCCGCAGACGCAGTGTGCTGGAGCAGTCGTTCGGGCAACTGCCCGTTCCGGACGGGGTGTTCGCGGGGCGGCGGCAGGAGATGGCGCGGATCCGGCAGTGGGTGCAGGCCGCCCGCGCGAGCACGCGGACCCGGCCAACAGTCGTCGTGCTGCACGGGGCGCCCGGTTCCGGCCGCAGTACCCTCGCGGTGCGCGCGGCCCACGACCTGAGGGACCAGTTCCGGGGCGCGGTCGTCGTGGACCTGCGCGGCGACAGCCCAAAGGAGCCGCCGCTGCCGACCCGCGACGCGCTGCTGCACCTGCTGAACCGGCTCGGCGCGCCCCGCGAGCAGCTGCTGTTCCGCGAGCGTTCCTCCCCCGCCCAGCAGCTCAAGCGGCTGGGCGAGCTGTACCACCAGCATCTGACGGGCCTGCCGGTCACGATCGTGCTGGACGACGCCTCGGACGCCGAACAGGTCCGCGCCCTGGTCCCCGAACGCTCCGACAGCCTGGTCCTGGTCACCGCCCAAAGGCCCCTGGAACTGCCCGCCGACCTGCCGGCGTGGGTGTACCAGCTGCCGGTTCAGGCGCTGGAAGCGGCGGGCGCGGAGGAGTTGCTGAGCGCGGCCGCACAGGACGGTTCGGAGCCGTACGACGGCGAATCCACCGACCGGATCAGGGAGTTGTGCGGCGGACTGCCGCTGGCGCTGCGCATCGCGGGCTCCGCCCTCGGCCCGCGCTCACCCCGCCGGCTGGCCACCGACCTCGGCGCGTACGGCCCGGTGGAGCCGGTGGAGCGGGCACTGTGGCTGCGGTACACCGACCAGTCGGAGCAGTCGCGCCGGCTGCTGCGCCGGCTGGCCCTGGCCGGGCGGGCCTCGATGGGCGCCGCGGCGGCGGCCGCGCTGCTGGCCACGGACGAGGCGGAGGCGACCCGGCATCTGGTGGCCCTCGTGCAGGCGGGCCTGATCGACCATGTGCGGGGCAACCGGTACCGGCTGCACGACCTGGTACGGGCCTTCGCGCACGCCCGTCTCCTGGACGAGGAGGACCCGGCCGAGCGGACGGCGGCGCAGGAGCGGCTGATCGCGAACTACGCCGAACTGGCCGACTCGGTGCTGCGCCTGGTCGACGGCAACATGTCGACCCGCTCGGACCGGTTCAGCCCGCACGGCTTCACCTCGCTGGACGAGGCCCTGCGCTGGCTGGACGACGAGTCGAGCTTCATCACGGCGGCCCTCAGACACGCGGAGGGCGTGAACCAGGCGGCGGTGCTGAACCTGCTCGGCGCCCTGTGCGACTACTGCCTGCTGCGCGGCGACCTGTACCGCCTGGGTGAGATCAGCGAGCTGACGCAGGCCGTGGACCAGGGGTTGCTGGTCCGGTCGGTGCAGTGGCGTACCGGTATCGCGGCCCGGCAGCTCGGTGAGCTGGACAAGGCGCGTACGACGCTGGCCTCGGTCGTCGACCTCTACCGGGAGGCCCACCACGACGCGGGGGCGGCCCGCGCGCTGAACTCGCTCGGCATCACGCTGCACCACCAGGGCAACCTGCCGGAGGCGGCGGCCCGGCTGCGCGAGGCGCTTCAGCTGCAGTCGGTGCCGGAGCTGGCGACCGACCGGGCCTGGACGATGCACGCGCTGGCGGCGGTGGAGCGGGACCGGGCGCATCTGGCCGAGGCGCTGGACCTGCTGACGCGTTCGCTGGTGCTGCACCGGGAGGGCGGGTCGGTGCACGGCGAGGCATGGGCGCACTTCCAGCTGGGCCAGCTGGCGCTGCGCCTGGGCGACGTGGAGCACGCGGAGGCGGATCTGCGCCAGGCCCTGGAGCGCTACGGCCGTACCCGTGACGCCCGCGGTGAGGCATGGGCGCTGACCCAGCTGGCCCGGGCCCGGCTGGTGGCCGGCGACGCGTCGGAGGCGGTGGACGAGCTGCGCCAGGCGGCGGTGCGGCACCGGGACAACGAGGACGCGCGCGGTGAGGCGTGGACGCTGTACTACCTGGGTCAGGCGCTGGAGGAGGCCGGCGACCTGGACCGGTCGGTGCGCGAGCTGGAGCGCGCCCGCACGATGTTCTCCCGGATGCGCGACGTGTACGGCCTGGCCTGTGCCCGGCACCACTCGGCGCGGGTGACCCGCGACCAGCGGGCGGCCCGGACGGGTTCGCTGCGCAACTCCGGTTTCGCCCGTCAGCTGCTGGTCGACGCCCGCGCCGACTTCCAGCGCATCGGCGTCGCCCACGGCGAGGCGTGGACGTGTCTGGAGCTGGCGGTGGTGGACGCCGGCAACGCCCGCACCCAGCAGGCCCTCGCCCTGTGCGACGAGGCGGTGCCCCTCTTCGCCTCCTACGGCGACCGCCGCGGTGAGGACTGGGCCCGCTTCCTGCGCTGCACACTGCTGCCGTACGCGGCCGCCGGTGGCGTGGAGGTCGGTTCGGCGGTGGCCCAGGAGGAGCTGTCCCAGCTCGCCCGCGGCGGCCATCCGCTGCGCGACGGGAAGCTGGACGACTACGTCGAGGCCTACCAGTTGCTGCTGGAGCGGGGCGTGAGCCTGGAGGCGGGCTGGCAGGCCTGGCGTCTGGGCATGGTGCCGGACCGGCACGCGCGGGAGGTGATGGGGGTGGCGGTGCCGGCCAGACAGTGAGGGCGGCACCGGCGGCACCGCCCGGTGTCAGCTCCGCTGGGCCTTGGGGTCGGCCGCGGGTGCGCCGGACTTCGCCTCCGGGTCCGGGGCCTCCTTGAAGTCGACCTTGTTCATGTGGCGGTTCATGGACTTCATCAGGCCCCACACGGCCAGGGCCATCACGGCGAAGACGATGAATCCGAGGACGCCGGGGGTGACCTTGTTCGGGTCGACCTCGGCGAGGGGGACGAGGTGCGTCATTGCCGGGCTCGCGCTTGCGCTCATGTCAGGCATTGTCCCTCAGGGCTACCGGACGCCCGCAAAGAGGTCGTCCTCGGGGAGCGAGGTGTCCACGAGGGACTTCGCGAGTTCGTACTCCTCGGTGGGCCAGACCTCCTTCTGGACCTCCATCGGCACCCGGAACCAGCCGCCGTCGGGGTCGATCTGCGTGGCGTGGGCGATCAGCGCCTTGTCGCGGGTCTCGAAGAAATCGGCGCAGGGGACGTGCGTGGTGATCGTGCGCTCCTTGTGGCCGGACTTCTCCCAGCGCTTGAGCCACTCGCCGTAGGGGGACTCCAGGCCGCGGTCCAGCATGGCCTTGTGCAGCGCCTCGGTGCGCAGGCGGTTGAAGCCCTGGTTGTAGTACAGCTTCAGCGGCTGGTACGCCGGACCGTACTCCTCCACCGGGTACTTCTCGGCGTCCGCGGCGCCCTCGAAGGCCACCATCGTGATCTTGTGGGTCATGATGTGGTCGGGGTGCGGGTAGCCGCCGTTCTCGTCGTAGGTGGTGACCACCTGGGGGCGGAAGGAGCGGATCCGGCGCACCAGCTCGCCGGCCGCCTTGTCGACGTCCTCCAGGGCGAAGCAGCCCTCGGGCAGCGGCGGCAGCGGGTCGCCCTCGGGCAGGCCGGAGTCGACGAAGCCGAGCCAGTCCTGCTTGACGCCGAGGATCTCCCGGGCCTCGTCCATCTCCCTCTTGCGTACCTCGTGGATGTTCTCCTCGATGTACTTGTCGCCCTGCAGCTTGGGGTTGAGGATGGAGCCGCGCTCTCCGCCCGTGCAGGTCACCACCAGCACGTCCACCCCCTCGGACACGTACTTGGCCATGGTGGCCGCGCCCTTGCTCGACTCGTCGTCGGGATGCGCGTGCACGGCCATCAGTCGCAGCTGCTCAGTCAAGGCTCAGTCCTCAAGGTCAGGTCGGTGCCCGGCACAAGCGGGCAGTCGGCGGTACCGCCCCGCGGGTACGTCGTCCCCGGGTGGCGGTCGGGCGGTCGTGCGCGGGCTTCTATAGTGACCGAATCGGGGGGCGAATAATTCCGGGGTACGGCTCCGGGAGCCCCTCGCGGGACACGGTCCCGCCCCGGCCGAGAGGACGATCATGAGCACGGCGAGCACCAGGCCGCCCGAGGGCCGCTACGGCCGCTCCCCGGACGAGCGTGCCGACCGCAAGCTCAAGATCGCGGGAGCCGTCCTGGGTGCGGCCCTGCTGGCCCTGATCGGCTACTTCGCCTACCACTACGTCGGCCAGAACGAGATCAGCGGGCAGGTCGTCGCCTTCCAGTCCTCGGACGACGCGGTGCGGGTCCATCTGGAGGTCCACAAGGACGCCGACGCCCGCGGCTACTGCACCCTGCGCTCGCGGGACGCAGGCGGCAACGAGGTCGGCCGGGCGGACTTCCGCTTCGACCAGCGGACCACGCGGATCGACAAGGTGGTCACGCTGCGTACGACGGCGCGGGGCTCGACGGCCGAGCTGGTGGGCTGCCACGCCGGCTGACGCGTCGGCGCGGGCCGGAATATCCGGGCGCTGATCTGCGTTGACACAGGTCTTACGGCTTATGTCCTCCCCCTTTGGAGCGGGGGTTGTTAGGCTCGTGGTTTCGCCCATCCAAGAGGGAACATTCTTCTGGGTAGGGCGATGCTTTTGTATTCCCGGTACCGACGAGGAGCACCTGTGACCCAGACCAGCGAGAACGTCACCTGGCTGACCCAGGAGGCGTACAACAAGCTCAAGGACGAGCTTGCCTACCTTACTGGTCCTGCGCGCACGGAGATCGCCGCCAAGATCGCGGCCGCGCGCGAGGAGGGCGACCTGCGTGAGAACGGCGGGTACCACGCGGCCAAGGAGGAGCAGGGCAAGCAGGAGCTCCGCGTACGCCAGCTGACCCAGCTCCTCGAGACCGCCCAGGTCGGCGAGCCGCAGGCCACCGACGGTACCGTCGCGCCGGGCATGGTCGTCACGATCGCCTTCGACGGTGACGAGGACGACACTCTGACCTTCCTGCTGGCCTCGCGCGAGTACGCCAGCGCCGAGATCGAGACCTACTCGCCGCAGTCCCCGCTGGGCTCCGGCGTGATCGGTCACAAGGTCGGCGAGGACGCGGAGTACGAGCTGCCGAACGGCAAGATCGCCTCGGTGAAGATCCTCAAGGCAGAGCCGTACAAGGGCTGAGCCCGCACGCACCCGCCTTTCTTCCGGTGAGCCCCCGGCGCCCTGCCTGTGCGCCGGGGGCTTCCTCATGTTCCGGCCGGTCTGCCGGTTCCCCCGTCGTCGTTGTCGCTCACGCCGTGGCCGAGCGGTGCTTGCGTACCGCCAGGGTGCGGAATATGAGGATGATCAGCGCCGAGTAGATCAGCGAGGCCCGGACCGGGCGCTGCGTGGGCCATGCGGTGGACGTCGACCGGCCGGGGCCGGCGAAGAGCACACGGCAGGCCCGGACGGTCGCGCTGAACGGGTTCCGCTCCGCGATGCGGCGCAGCCACGGCGTCCTCCTGCCGGAGTCCACGAACGCGTTGGAGATGAACGTCACCGGGAACAGCCGGATCAGTCCACCGGAGGTGGCCGCCCCGGGCGTACGCACCGACAGGCCGATCAGGGCGCCGATCCAGGTGAACGCGTACCCGAGCAGGGGCAGCAGGCCGAAGGCGGCCGGCACCCGGCCGGCGTTCGTGTCGCCGTTCGACCCGACGCGCCGGCCGACGAGCACGGCGACGACGGCGAGGGCGAACATGATCGGCTGGATGAGCCCGAGGACGGCCATCTCGGGGAAGACTGTGCGCGGGCGTGGTTCTGGTCGCAGCAGTCCCCGTCCCCCTCGCAGGTCTCCAGGGTCTCCGGCGCCGGCGCCGCGGACCTCGGATCAATGCTGCCCGTGACCTCCATGGGCGGCAGGCCCATGAGCGGCGGCACAGGAACCCCGCCAGAGTCCTTCAGAGCCTCCATGGCAGCCCTGCCGGGACCCGACGCGCGCCCAGGTCTCCGCGCGCCGTCCCACGGCGCTCCAGGAGTTCCCGGAGACCTCCGCCTCACTCCACCGGACAGCGGTCCGCGCTTTCCACAAGATCGCCTCGAACATCTCGCGCTTCGGCGTCCGGTTCCGGCGAGAGTCGGGAAGGACGGCATCAACCGTCTTCCGCTCCTCATCGCTGATCTTGAGAGGCACCAGCGTGCCCGTCTCCCCGTGCCACTCCGTGAGGGGATCGGCGATCCCTTTTCGGCGCGGCTGCCCCTTGCCGGTCACGTGTACGCGGCCAGACGGCGCGGTGAAGGTCAGTCATCCGCCTTGACCACGCCGACCGGGCAGGACACGCCCGCCCCGACGGGCCTGTGGTGCCGTGTGACCCATGGGCGGCAGCAGGCCGTTCGGTGGGTGTGCCCGGTCACGGACGCAGGTGCGCCATGAGGTGGTCTTCGGCCGGATACGGCTGCTCCTTGGGCAGCAGCCGGGCCGCGGAGTCCAGGTCGCCGCCGCCGACGAGTGCGCGGATCTCGCGGGCGAGTGGGGTCACGTCGCTGATGGAGACCGTCCACTCGTCCGCGTATCGTCGTACGGCCTCACCGGAGAGCCCGAGTTGCAGTGAGCGGTGGGGCAGGGGCCGCAGGCGCAGATCACGCTCGGGGTCCCACTGGACGCGAGCCGGCGCACGCTTCAACTCGCGTTGCCAGGTGCTGCGGTCGGAATGCAGCCCAGGTACGCAACTCGACAGGCACGCGTTGCGCAGCGCCCACTCGAAGCCGTCGCGAGCGATCTCGACCGCGAGAATGGTCTCCTGCCCCGCCTTCGTGCCCCAGCCGCAGCGGTACATCATCCACAGGAACGACGGCTTGATCCATGTCAAGCCTCGCTCACAAACCATTCGTGAGGCTGTGCCGGACTCGGACTGCTCCGTTGGCGGCCGTCGTCCCATCACCGCCCATGCCCTGAGCGTCTTGGGCTGGCGGCTCGCATGTGGTGACGCGCACTCGCGAGCCGCTTGTCGTGCCGCACGCGATGGACGGTCGCACGGCTGCTCAACGGTCGCCCGCGTTCGCCGCATTCCGTAAAGTCCTCCTCTTTCGCAGCCGGGGGGCGTGGAGCCGCCTTCAGTGTCTTCAATGACCAGTGGGTTCCCCTGCCTTGACGGGGCTCCACAAGTTCGCGTATCACTTCATTATGAACCACGTAACTAATTTGGAAGGGTTCGCCTGCGACGCGGACGGGCTGCTCTACGACCCCCAAGTTCGCGCATCCACAGCCGGGTTCGCGGCTGGAGGCGACACGCTCCACTTGGAGGCGGCAGCTGCCGCGCGTGCCGCGCACAAGTCCGTCGAGCGGCTTCGCACCCATGGCTCGGAAGGCCGCGGCCTCAGCGCGGGAGCCCTGGACGTCCTGGTCCGGCTGCGCACCCTCGGCGACACCGGGGCGAATCTCGGCGACCTCGCCCGCTCCGCAGGCATGAGTCCCCGCAACGCCACCGGCCTGGTCGACACGCTCGAACGCGAGGGGCTCGTCCGGCGCGACCCCGACCCCAGCGACCGCCGATCCGTCCTTGCCCGGATCACCCCCGCCGGCCTGGCGTGGCTGGAAGAGTTTCGCGCCCCGACCCAGCGTGCGATGGCGGCGTTGTTCCACGGATTCACCGACGCTGAACTCCACCAGCTCCGCCACCTGTGCCTACGGCTCGTTCAGAACCAGCAGCGCATCGCCGCCCACCTCACTGCCACCGAAGGGACGACCCGCGCATGACCACAGACACGACCACGACTCGCGCCACCGTCCGTGCCTACCACCAAGCCCGGTTCCGCGGCGACATCCCCGCCGCCGCACAAACCCTCTCCGAGCCCTTCCACTTTCGCAGCCCCCTCACGACCTCCGACAGCACATGCGACCACCTCAGCGGCTTGGACGCGTTCCTGGGGATCGTGACCGGCGTCGACCTGGTGAGCGAACTGTACGGCGAGACCGAGGCCACCCTCGTATACAACGTCCACACCTCAGTCCCGGCCATTGGAACCCAACACACCGCCGAACACTTTCACTTGACCAACGGCCGCATCGATACCATCCACCTGGTCTTCGACGCCACTCCCTGGCACGCCGTCATGCAAGCGGTCGCTCCGTCCTGACGCCGCGAACAGCCTGATCTCGCCGGGCGGCGGCGCTGCGCACGGCCTGCCATCTGGACGAGAATCCGGCGCTGAGCCGGGCAGACCCGGCTCGCCCGTACAAGATCAAACCGGGTGGGGAACGTGAGCCACCCCTGGGGCGTGGGAAGGCCGTGAACGCGGCTTGATGACCCATGTCATGCGGTCCCGCTTCCACGCGGCGGGAAAGCGGCCCCGGCGGAACCGCGGGTATGCCGATCTCGGGGGAGTACGCCTGATAGACGGTGATGGTGGATGCCGTGTGGAGCGCCCGGATCCTGCGTTGCGGTTCTTCCATGGAGCACAGGGTGAGGCCGGTGGATACCTGCCGGCCATTGATTTTCGACCGCGGCCGCTTCCGCGGGAAGACTCGGCCGGCCACTTCTCCGTGACCCATGGCACCAGGGTCGCCGGAAAGGCCGTTCGCAAGCGGGTGCGATGATATGGCCATGTTCGTAGGGCTTCTCGCAGTGGTCGGCGTGCTCGCTGTCCTGACGGTGGTTCCGGGGCCCGACATGGCTGTCGTGACGAAACGGGCGGTCGCCTGCGGCTGGCGGGACGGTCTGCGAACCGTCGGCGGCATAACAGCCGGACTGCTCATATGGGGCGTGCTCACGGTGGTCGGACTGGCGGCCGTCCTGGCGGCGTCGGCCACGGCATACACCGTCGTCAATCTGGCGGGAGCCGCCTATCTCGTCGTTCTCGGGGTCCAGTCACTGCTCAGCAGCCGGCGGAACCCTGCGGACGGACAACCGGCAGCCGCATCGGCGCCGACTGGAAACCCTTGGCGGACGGGGCTGGTCGGCAACGTCTTCAATCCCAAGATCGCTGTCTTCTACACCGGTCTGCTGCCGACGCTCGCGCCGGCTGGTCTGTCTCCTCATGCCTGGATGGCGGTTCTGGTTCTGCTGCACGCAGGGCTCACCGTCGTCTGGCTCGGGAGCTACGTGGCGTTGTTGGCCAGGGCGCGCGCGTTCTTCGAGAAGCCCGCTGTGCGCCGGGCCATGAGCCGGGTGACCGGAGTCGTCCTGATCGGGTTCGGCGTCAAGGTTGCCGCGGCACAGCCCTGACCGTGCTGACCACCCCAACAGACCTCCATGGCCGTCCAGCCGGGAGTTCGGCACGAAGAGGCCGTGCTGGGACCGCGCCAGATCGTGCGGGGAACTCCCGGGGAACGGTGGGGGCCAGGTCAGGGGCGCACACGGGCACGCCCCGGTCGCTGGACCGACAGGTGAGCGGCCTGTCGCTGCTCGCTGTCGGGGGTCGGGGCCACACCCGTCGGGCACGAGGCGTCCCCATGGTTTCGAACGGGGTACTCAGCTCGACCCCCGTCCCGCCCAGGCCGCAGTATCCCGCCAGATTCTTGTCGAGGTACTGCTGGTGACTGCTCTCGCTTGATCAGGATGGGTGTTTTGGCACGCGCTGCCGGATGCTCGGCGCTCGACGAAGCGAGCCGGCCACGCGGTGATCGACTCGCTGGACGCCGCCGTGCGACCGCCGGCCCTCCCCGCCAGGTCGAACGCCACTGGTCGCCGGAGCGGCGCGGTGTTGTCATGGGTAGGGAGACGGGCGTGGACGAGCGGCCGGGGCGCCGCGCCGTCGCGAAGCGGAGGAGGCCGATGCCATGCTGCACCGCCGCACGGTCGGTGACGTGATGACCGAAGAAGTCATCACCCTCCGCCCCGACACACCGTTCCACGAGATCGCGTCCCTGCTGGACGCGAACGACATCGCCGCGGCCCCGGTCATCGATGACGAGGGCGCCCCCATCGGCGTCGTGTCCGCGTCCGACGTGCTGCGGCACGAGACCGGCATGCCCGATCCGCAGGGGCAGGACGGGGACGACGAGCGCGCGTGGGGCAAGGCCCGGGCCCGGACCGCGGGCGCGCTCATGAGCAGCCCTGTCTTCACCGCCCGTGCCGACTGGACGATCCCCCGGGCCGTGCGGGAACTCCGCAGGCGGCACGTCAAGCAACTGCCGGTCGTCGGCGACCACGGGCTCCTGACCGGCATCGTCAGCCGTAGCGACCTGCTGACCGCCTTCATCCGCTCCGACGTCGAAATCCGCGGCGAGGTCGAGCGGGACGTCCTGGGGCGCATCCTCGGCCTGGAAGAGGGCACCGTCGCGGTCGAGGTCCGGGACGGTGCCGTCATCCTGCGGGGCCATGTCCCGGAACCGCGTCTTGTCCCGGTGGTCGTGGGCCTGTGCCAGGGCGTCGACGGTGTCGCCGCCGTGGACGCCCACCTCACGGCGGCCCGGGCGGACTAGTACTCCAGCCGCCCGGTAAAACCCGCAGGTCAGACAGCAAAATCCTGCTGGAGTACCAGCCCTGGAAGCGGCCGAGTCAGCCGTCAGTCGGCGCGGTTCCCGTGGGGCATGAGCCGCCCTCGGACAGGTCACTTGGCTTGACCCCCGCTCCTGCGGTTGTGTGCCGCCATGTGACCCACGGGTGGCAGCCGGCCCTTCGGCGAGTGTGCCCGGTCACGGGCGCAGGCGGGCCATCAGTTCATCCCCGACGGGGTATGCCCGCTCCTTGGGCAGCAGTCGGGCCGCGGAGTCCAGGTCGCCGCTGCTGACGAGTGTGTGAACCTCGTGGGCGAGCAGCCAGACGCCGGGTCACGGCATCACCCTGGTGGACCAGAGCAGGACGTCTCATCGAAACCCCCGACGGGCTTCCATCGCCCGCGAGCGCGCTCGACCAGTGGGCCGACAACGCCGTGATCGCGGGGCGCCAGTGCGTTCCGTGGCGGTCGGCGGCCGTCATGCGCATCCACCGGGGCGATGCGACGATCGTCGATAACCGGGCAGCAGCCGGCCGCGCACGGGCCCGAGCCCGCCGAGGGCCCCGGCTCGGAGGCCACTGGTGCCGTGCTCCGATGACCTGAGCCGAGGTGAGAAGCCCAGTGATCAGCAGGAGGCTCGTCCTTCAGGCCACTCTGGCAGGCGGAACGTCACTCTTTTCCGTTGCCGGTACGGCGATGCCGCGGGCTTCGCCGGCAGAAGCAGAAGTCCTCGATCCGGCGGCGATACGGAAGTACGTGGCCGAACTTGTGATACCCCCCGTCATGCCGCTGGACAGCCGGGCCGGCCGGGACATCTACACGATCGGCATCCGGCAGTTCCGGCAGCAGGTGCTTCCCCCGGGCATGCCGGCCACAACCGTGTTCGGATACGGCTCGACCGGGCATCCCGAAACGTTCCACTGTCCCGCGTTCACCATCGAAGCCCGGTACGGACGAGCGGTCCAGGTCAGGTGGATCAATCAACTGGTCGACACGAACGGCGGGCATCTGCCGCATCTGCTGCCGGTCGATCCCACACTCCACTGGGCGAACCCACCGGGCGGGGCCAAGCGACGGGACTCGCGCCCCACGTTCACCTCGACACCCGGACCGTACGGCGGACCGGTTCCCGTCGTCACCCACCTGCACGGCGGGGCGAACACGGAGGAGAGCGACGGATACGCCGAGGCCTGGTACCTGCCCGACGCGCAGGGCATTCCCCGCGGCTACGCCCGAGTCGGATCCTTCTACGAGGAGTTCGCGAAGAAGTCCGAGGCGCAGTTCGGTGTGCCCTGGGGCCCGGGCGAGGCCGTCTTCCACTACGCCAACCTCAGCCGGGCCGCCGCCCTGTGGTTCCACGACCACACCCTGGGCATCACCCGGCTGAACGTGTACGCCGGAATGTCGGGCCTCTACCTGCTGCGCGGCGGGCCGTCGGACCTGGGGGAAGGCGTCCTGCCCGGGCCCGCGCCGAGGCTCGGTGACCCGCCCGGCACGCGCTACTACGAGATCCCGGTCGTCATCCAGGACCGCTCGTTCCGCACCGACGGGACCCTGTTCTACCCGGCGAGCCGGGCGCTCTTCGACAAGTTCAAGGGCCCTTATGTCCCCGGCAGCGACATTCCGCCGATCTGGAACCCGGAGTACTTCGGCAACGCGATGGTCACCAACGGAAGGACCTGGCCGGTACTGTCCGTGGAGCCGCGCCGCTACCGGTTCCGGTTCCTCAACGGCTGCAACGCACGTACCCTGATCCTGAAGATCGTCACTGACCGATTGGCCAGCAGGCCGGTACCGGCAAGGCTTTCCCCGTGGCAGGTCGGAAGCGACGGAGGCTTCCTGCCCGCACCCGTTCGGCGCGACCAGCTGCTACTCGCCCCGGCCGAACGCGCCGACGTCGTCGTCGACTTCTCCTCGACCCCGGTCGGCACGGAGCTGTACCTGATCAACGAGGGACCGGACGCCGTGTTCACGGGAGGCACGGTCGGGACCGGCTTCCCCGCGGCGAACCCGAGGACCACCGGGCAGGTCATGAAGTTCGTGATCGAACCGCTCGTCACGGCGGACACCTCGACGCCTCCCGCACAGCTCACGCTGCCGCCCTTCGAGCCCCTGGGCGCAGCAGACCGCACCCGGCAGGTCAGTCTCGGCGAGGTGGCCTCGGCCCGCGTGCCGGGCGTGAGCCCCCGCGAAGTTCTGCTCGGTGTCATCGGTCCGAACGGCAAACCGAAACTACTGGGATGGGCCGATCCCATCACGGAGAACCCCGCCGTGGGATCGACGGAGATCTGGGAGATCCACAACCTGACGAAGGACGCCCACCCCATTCACATCCACGAAGTGCAGTTCCAGGTCGTCGACCGGCAAACGCTCCCGGCCGGCGGCCGTCGTCCCCCGGAGGCGTGGGAGCGCGGTTTCAAGGACACGGTGCTCGCCTATCCGCAGGAGGCAACCCGGGTCAAGGTGCGCTTCGGTCGGGCAGGCCGGTACATGTGGCACTGCCACCTCTTGGAACACGAGGACAACGAAATGATGCGTCCCCTGCGCGTCGGTCCGGCCTGACACTCGACCAGAGGGCCGCTGGAACCCGCCGCCGTGGACTCACGGGACGTCCGGCGCCGGACCGAGACCCATCCCGGCAGTCAAACGGCTGAGTGTCGCTTGCTACTCATCGACTTCCGGAGCCGGCGCGACGCCCGTCGGGCACGACGCACCCCAGTTGGTCTCGAACGGGGTGCTCAGCTCGGCCCCCGTCCCCCCGAGCCCGCAGTAGCCGTTCGGGTTCTTGCTGTCCGAAAGGTACTGCTGGTGATACGCCTCCGCCGGGTAGAAGGGGCGGCCGTCGGCCGGGAGGATTTCTGTGGTGATCGTGCCGTGGCCCGATGCCGTGAGGACCTTCTGGTACGCCTCGCGGGACGCTTCCGCCGTGGCTGCCTGGGCGGGGGTGTGGGTGTAGATCGCGGAGCGGTACTGGGTGCCCACGTCGTTGCCCTGGCGGAAGCCCTGGGTGGGGTCGTGGGACTCCCAGAAGGTCTTCAGGAGGCGGTCGTAGGAGATGATCTTCGGGTCGTAGACCACGCGGACCGCCTCCGTGTGACCGGTCAGGCCCGAGCAGACCTCCTCGTACGTGGGGTTCTCGGTGTAGCCGCCCTGGTAGCCCACCAGGGTCGTCCACACGCCCGCCGGGAGTTGCCAGAACTTGCGTTCGGCGCCCCAGAAGCAGCCCAGGCCGAAATCGGCGATCTCCAGGCCCTCGGGGTACGGGCCGAGGAGCGGGTTGCCGAGGACCGTGTGGCGGTCGGGGGCCTCGAACGC
Source organism: Streptomyces sp. JNUCC 63 (assembly GCF_054366325.1). Taxonomy (NCBI): domain Bacteria; kingdom Bacillati; phylum Actinomycetota; class Actinomycetes; order Kitasatosporales; family Streptomycetaceae; genus Streptomyces; species Streptomyces sp. JNUCC 63. The sequence continues at coordinate 2,937,922 of NZ_CM135963.1, forward strand.
GGGCGTGGGCCGGCCCTTGAGCGCCTGCTCGGGGGTGGGCAGCTGCGGCGTTCGGCCGAAGAGCATGAGGGTCTCCCTGTCGGTCTGGGGCGGGCCCGTCCGTCACAACGGACCCGCCGGTTCCGCCGCTCTCGCGGTGTGCGGGCGACGGCACTCAGAACAACGATCCCGGTGCCGCCCGCATTCCAGCGCTCAGGCGGCCGGCTCGGCGGCTGCGGCCACCGCCGCGGCCGAGGCGTCGCGGACGCCGCAGTAGTACTCGGCCATGTCGCCCCGGTAGCGCCACGGCAGAGCGTTCACGTACCCGTCGACCAGCTTGAACTGCTCGAGCGCCGCCTCGTCCCGGTCCTGCAGCGACAGGTAGTACGCCAGCAGGTGCCGCAGCTCCGGCAGCCGCGGATGCGCCGGATCGGCCGCCGCCGCGTCGGCGAGGGCGGCGTCGACCCGGGCCACCATCTCGGGCGTGCGGTCGACGGCGCTGTCCTCCGACTCGTCGTGCTCGTAGTGGGCGATGAGCGGCAGGGCCGTGAGCAGGCTGCCCAGCGGCGCGTCGGCCGCGGCCCGCTCGGCGAACTCGGTGGCCAGACGCTCAGAGCCGCGCCACTTCGCACACCAGTACTGCAACGCCGAGAAGTGGGCCTCGTAGTGGTGCGGAGCGCGGGCGGTGATTTCCTTCCACAGCTTGTCCATCTCGGAGTTCGGGTAACCGAGACCGAGCGCCACCCAGATCTCCGCGATGTACGGCGTGGGGTCGTCGGGGTTCAGGGCGGCGGCCCGCGCTATCTCCTCGCGGGAGCGTGCCAGCATCCGGTGGAAGCCCTCGAACTGTTCCTGGGTCGTGTGGTTGGCCCGCTGGGCGCCTCGTATCCTCCAGGCGAGGATGACGGTGCTGCGGGCCCTGAGCACGGCGGCGTCCGGGTCGTCGGGGTGCTCGGTCTCCCAGGTGATCAGCCAGGTGTCGTCCTCGGCCGCGCGCTCGGCCAGCAGGAAAGCGACGGCGGACCGGCGCTCCCAGTCGCGGCCGGTGCTCCGCAGTACGTCGGCGGCGGGCCGCCACTCCCCGCCGCGCACCGCGCTCAGTGCTGCCGCCCAGTCGGCGGGCAGCGGGGCCGCGTGGTCGATGTTCTGCCGCTCCGGGGGGAGCAGACCGAACTTCTCGGCGGCCTCCGAGCTGCCCTCGGCGCCGCCCTCGGCACTCGGCGAGCGGGATTCCTTCACGTATTCCTTTACGAAGACCCAGGCCATCCACAGGATGAAGAGCAATGTGGGGACGGCCAGGATGCCCAGGATCCACAGCAGGACAGTCATCGGGGGTGCGAGTCCGTTTCTCGGTCGTCGGGGGAGGTCGGGTGGGAACGGAAAGGCTCAGGCGGTCCGTGCCGGAGGCAGCAGCGCGCGCAGCGGCCCGGTGTCGGGGCGGTCGGCGAGCGCGGCGTCCACGGCCGCGTCGAGTACGGCACCGGCCTCCGTGTCCTCGCCACCGTCGGCGGTGACTCCGGGAAGGCGCGCGGTCGCGGCCCGTTCCCAGGAGAACTCCCAGCTCACCAGCGAGTGCGCGCTGAACTCGGCCAGCACCATGGTCCGCAGCGAGTCACGCATCACCGGGCGGACGAACTCGCGGAAGGCGCGGCCCTTCGCGGCCGCCGCCTCGTCGGACAGCGGCAGCCGCTGTGCCAGCCGCCACAGCTGCCCGTCGTCGATCACCGTCAGCAGCCCGGGCAGGGTCGGCCGGTCCTTGGTGTAGAAGGCCAGCGCCCGGTGCAGCGGGGTGTCGAGGGAGGTGAGGGACTCGGCCATCGCGGCGTCCAGCAGCTCGTCCCAGTCGGCGGTACGGCGGAACGTCCGTGCCTCCTCCGTCAGGACCACGTCCTCCAGGGCCGCCAGGGTCCGCTCCGGGTCGGTGAGCAGGTCGAGCGCGACGCCCTTGGCCTCCTCTGCGCGTCCGTCGGCGGGCAGGGCCTCGATCCGGCGGACGCGTTCGGCGATCGGCGGGTGCGAGTCGTACGGGGACGCGGGCTCGTCCGGCACCTGCGCGCGCAGCCGTACGAGTTCCAGTGCGCGGGCGCTCAGCATCCGGCCGAAGCCGCCGAAGAACTCACCGCGCGGCGGCATCAGCCGCGCTCGTACGCCGAGCGTGGCGTAGCACTCGAGGTAGAAGTCGTGCGCGGAGGCGAGGGCCGGGATCTCGCGCAGCGCCGACGAGGTCGCGTCGCGGCCGGCGATCCGGGCGGCGGTCAGATCCGCCGCGTACTCCTGGTCGCGGGCCGTCGTCAGTGAGGCCCGCAGGTAGAACTCGCCGTACCGCGTGTAGACCCAGGCCATCGTCCGGTACGTCAGCCCGGACCCCGACGTGTCGATCTCCTTGGCCTTCTTGCCCTTGGCGGCGGCCTTGGCGGCGGCCTTCTCCTGGCGGGCGCGCTCCTTGGCCGCCGTGTGGTCGGCCTTGGTGTGGAGCTGTCCGACGATCCGCTCGATCTGCTCCCGGCCCCGGACGACGACGGCGGACAGCCGGGTGTCGCCGCCGGTGAAGTGGCCGTACTCGTGGGCGAGTACGGCGCGCAGCTGGGCCTCGCTCAGCCCGGTCATGAGCGGTACGCCGAGGTAGAGGCGGCGTGGGCCGGGGAGCAGGCCGAGGAGCCGCGGCCGCTCGGTGACGCCCGCGTTGACGTCGCCGGTGAGCACGATCCGGTCGGGGGCGCGGGTGCCGGCGGCGTCCGCGAGTTCCCGTACCAGCGCCCACAGCCGGGGCTCGTCGGCCTCGGTGACCGGCAGGCCCGCCATGCCCTCGTCCTTCGGCGTACGGAGCATGAACATGCCGCGTACGGCCGGGATGGCCAGCAGGACCGAAACGACCACGATCTTGCCGGCGGCCGGGCCGGGCGCCCAGCGCAGCGCCGCCGCGTCGAGGGCGGCCAGCGCCGCGAGCAGGACGAGGTTCAGCCCATGGAAGCCGAGCAGCAGTGCGACGGCGCGCAGCGCGCGCAGAGTTGCGCTCATCGAGCACATCCCCCCACAGGGCCTATGAAAGCGGACATGGCGGAGCGGCGGTCGCTGGGAGGTGACCGCGCGGTGATGCGTGTGTGGGGGGAAGACGCAGCAAGCGGAGTAGGCGGAGTATGCCCCACCGCAGGTCAGAGGGCAATTCCGGCCCCGGGTCGGCTCCGGTCCGGGGCGGACACGCGGGGTTTCGCCGGGTTTCTCAGTGCAGCAGCGTCGCCGGGCTGCCGCCGTTCGCCTCGTAGCCCGCCACCGCCAGGGCCCGGTAGACGGCGAACTCCGCCGCCGGGTCCGCGGACAGCGTCCACGGCAGGGCGCCCACGTGGCCGTCGACGTGTATCAGCTGGTTCATGGCCTCCGCCCACCGCTCGCAGCGGACGAGGAAGAAGAGCAGCAGATGACGGACGTGGGCCTGCATCGGATCGTCGGAGCGGGCCGCGTGCACCGCGAAGAGCGCGCCGTGGACCGCCTTGGTCACGACCTCGCTCTGGTAGAAGCCCCGGACCAGGTTCACCTCGGGCAGGTGCTCGAAGACGGCGAACAGCGGCAGGGCCGCCAGCAGCGAGCCCTGGGGTGCGCGGGCGGCCGCGGCCTCGGCGAACGACATCGCCAGCTCGCGCGAGCCGTGCCACTTCTCGCACCAGTAGTGCAGGGCCGCCAGATGCGCCCCCATGTGGTTCGGCGCGCGGTCGAGGATCTTCAGCCAGAGCTTCTCGAACTCCGGCTGCGAGTACGCCAGGCCACGCGCCACCGACAGTTCGACGATGCAGGGGATCGGGTCGCCCGGGGCGAGCAGCGCGGCCTGGCCGCACGCCTCCCTGGCCTCCTCCATGATGATCCGGAACTCGTCCGTGCCCGGCGCCGCCGTACGCCACGCCTGCTGCACCAGGAACTCGGCGTGCACCGCCGCGCCGCCCGGGTCCTTGGGCGCCTCGGCCCGCCACACCCGCAGCCACTGCCCGCCCGGCGCCTCGCTGACCCCGCCCGGCCGCTGCTGCAGCTCCAGCGAGGCGGCGCCGGCGAAGGCCTGCACGCGCTGCCAGCGCAGCTCGTCCTCCTTCTCCGTGCCCGCGAGGAGCTGGGAGGCCGCGCGATAGTCCTGGGTCCGCTGCACCAGGTCCAGGACGTCCAGCAGGTCCTGGTCGGATCCGGGCAGGCGGACGTCCAGTTGCTCCTGCCGTACGAATCCGTAGTTCGCCGGGTCCGCGCCGTCCGGGTGCCCCGCGGGCACCTGCTCGATGACGCCGCGCCTGCGCCGCAGGTACGGAATCAGCACGAAGCCCAGCATGACCAGTGCCATCAGGACCCAGAGAATCTCCATGCCTCAAGCGAACCAGACGGCGCCGACAATTGGCCAACCCGTCCCTCCGGCCTGTGGAAAACCCGGCCGCGGGCGAGGTGGGCCCTGTCGTCCGCCACCACTCCCGCAAGCGCACTACCCTCGGGCCCATGAGTGACAGGCACATCAGTCAGCACTTCGAGACGCTCGCGATCCATGCGGGCAATACCGCCGACCCCCTCACCGGGGCGGTCGTCCCGCCCATCTACCAGGTCTCGACCTACAAGCAGGACGGCGTGGGCGGCCTGCGCGGCGGCTACGAGTACAGCCGCAGCGCCAACCCGACCAGGACCGCCCTGGAAGAGAACCTCGCCGCCCTGGAGGGCGGCCGCCGCGGCCTCGCGTTCGCGTCCGGACTGGCTGCCGAGGACTGCCTGTTGCGCACGCTGCTCAGTCCCGGCGACCACGTCGTCATCCCCAACGACGCCTACGGCGGCACGTTCCGCCTCTTCGCCAAGGTCGTCTCCCGGTGGGGTGTGGAGTGGTCGGTGGCGGACACCGGCGACCCGGCCGCCGTACGGGCCGCGATCACCCCGAGGACCAGGGCCGTGTGGGTGGAGACCCCCTCCAACCCGCTGCTCGGCATCACCGACATCGCCGCCGTCGCCCAGGTCGCCCGGGACGCGGGCGCGAGGCTCGTCGTCGACAACACCTTCGCCACGCCGTACCTGCAGCAGCCGCTCGCGCTCGGCGCGGACGTGGTCGTGCACTCGCTGACCAAGTACATGGGCGGTCACTCGGACGTCGTCGGCGGCGCGCTGATCGTCAGCGACACGGCACTGGGCGACGAACTGGCGTACCACCAGAACGCCATGGGCGCCGTCGCGGGCCCCTTCGACTCCTGGCTGGTGCTGCGCGGCACCAAGACGCTCGCGGTGCGCATGGACCGGCACAGCGAGAACGCCACCAAGGTCGCCGAGATGCTGTCCCGGCACGCGCGCGTGACACAGGTTCTGTACCCGGGGCTGCCGGAGCACCCCGGTCACGAGGTGGCCGCCAAGCAGATGAAGGCGTTCGGCGGCATGGTCTCCTTCCGGGTGCGGGGCGGCGAGGAGGAGGCCGTCGAAGTCTGCAACCGCGCCAAGGTGTTCACGCTCGGCGAGTCCCTCGGCGGCGTCGAGTCCCTGATCGAGCACCCCGGACGGATGACGCACGCCTCCGCGGCGGGCTCCGCCCTGGAGGTCCCCGGGGACCTGGTCCGTCTGTCGGTGGGCATCGAGAACGTCGACGACCTGCTCGAGGACCTGAAGCAGGCCCTCGGCTGACGATCACCAGCCGCTCACGGGTGGGGTCGTCTGCGACGGCGGCTCCACCCACGGCCGGGCCGTCAGCGCCCACACGGTGAAGGCCACGGTCGCCGCGAACAGCACCAGCCACATCGCCCGGCGGGCGGCCGTCCGGCGGCACAGCATGCGTTCCCCGCGGCGCACCACGTCGTCGTACAGCTCCGTCGGCACCTGCGGCGTACGCTGCTCCAGGATCCGCCGTACGGCGGCCTCACGCTCGGTCCGGTTCACCGCGCAGCCTTCCCTCGTCCGGTCGTGTGCTCATGGCGCTCACGACGCTCATGACGCCGCCACCTCGGGGCCGCGTACCACCGGTGCCGGGCGGTCGGCCGGGTGGGTGAGCGCGACGGTCGCGCGGTCGCAGATGACGCGGACGCGGTCCACGGGCAGCCCGAGCAGAGCCGCCGCCTGCTCCTCGGCCACTCCCTCGTACAGCCTGAGGACGACGATCAGCCGCTCCTGCGGGGTGAGGGCGGCCAGCGTGCCGGGAGGCCGCCGGCGGGTGCGGCCCAGGCCGCCGTGCCGATGCCACGCCTCGCGGGCGAAGCGGGTGGCCAGGTGCCGGCGGGCGCGGTCGTACGGGTCCTCGCCGCGCAGCCGGTCCCAGCACGCGTACGTGTGCGCCAGGGCGAGGGTCAGCAGGCGTCGCGCGCGCGGGTTGTCGTCCGGGGCCTCCGCGGTGAGCAGCGTGGCGGCATGCAGCAGCCGCCCGGCCGCGCCCGCGACGAACGCCTCGAACTCCCGGGCCCGGCGAGCGCCTTGGGACGCCTGCCGTTCTCGCACCGCGCCTCCCGCCAAGGGCGACCGTGACAGCGGGACCCATTCTCGTACGACCGTTCCCGTACGGCATGCGGAACCGCGTACAGGGCCCGGTCTCATATGAGGGCAGCGACAGCCCGTCGGTCAAGAGCCGCGCGGAGGGCTCGACACCTGCCTCGGGGCGCCGGCGGTGGACCTGGGGCGGCGGAAGGAGCTCAGGACGTCGACGGCGTGTCCGTCTGCGGTGCGCCGTGGGAGGCCTGGCGGGCGGAGAGGGCGTGGTTGAAGCGGGTCAGCAGCGAGCAGAAGGTCTCGCGCTCCCCCGGCTCCCAGTCCTGGGTCAGCTCGGCCATCAACTGCCGCCGGGAGGAGCGGACCTCCTCCAGCCGCGACAGCCCGCGCGGGGACAGCTGCAGCACCACGGCCCGCCCGTCCTCGGGGTGGGAAGTGCGCTTGACGAGCCCGGTGTCGACGAGCGGTGCCACCTGGCGGGTGACGGTGGAGGAGTCGATGCCCATGCTCGCGGCGAGCGCCTTGACGCCCATCGGGCCCTCTTTGTCGAGGCGGTTGAGCAGCAGATAGGCGGCGCGGTCCATGGAGTTGCGCACCTGCCCGACCCCGCCGAGCCGGGTCTGTTCGGCACGGCGGGCGAAGACCGCCACCTCGTGCTGGAGGGTGTCGAGGAGACCGGTGTCGCCGACGGTCGTCATGTCCGTCGACATGTCGGGTGTTGTGGGCATGGCGGGGGGCTCACTTCTGAAGGGCTGCTTGGGTTGGGGGACAGGGTACGCGGCCGTGGGGCAGGGCGTACCGACGCTGCGCAAACCGGTCTCGGAGGTTGGTCACAACCGCGTCCGGCGCCCGTGAACTGCGAGACTTGCGGCATGAGCTACAGCACGGCCGGCCCGCTGCGGGCCGTCACCCTCGACGACGTGCGCGGCGCGCAGAAGATGCTCTCGGGGGTGGCGCGGGTGACCGCGATGGAGGGCAGCAGGCACCTGTCCCAGCTGGTGGGCGCGCCGGTGCACCTCAAGTGCGAGAACCTGCAGCGGACCGGGTCGTTCAAGCTGCGCGGCGCCTACGTCCGGATCGCCGGACTGCTGCCCGAGGAGCGCGCCGCGGGAGTGGTGGCCGCGAGCGCCGGCAACCACGCGCAGGGCGTCGCGCTGGCGTCGTCGCTGCTCGGGGTGCACGCCACGGTGTTCATGCCGAGGGGCGCCCCGCTGCCGAAGATCAGCGCCACCCGGGACTACGGCGCCGAGGTGCGCCTGCACGGCCAGGTGGTCGACGAGACGCTGGCCGCCGCCCAGGAGTACGCGGCCCGGACCGGGGCGGTGTTCATTCACCCGTTCGACCACCCCGACATCATCGCCGGCCAGGGCACGGTCGGCCTGGAGATCCTGGAGCAGTGCCCGGAGGTGCGCACGATCGTCGTCGGCATCGGCGGCGGCGGGCTCGCGGCCGGCATCGCGGTGGCGGTGAAGGCGCTGCGGCCGGACGTGCGGATCGTCGGGGTGCAGGCGGCGGGCTCGGCGGCGTACCCGCCGTCGCTGGCGGCGGGGCGGCCGGTGGCGATCGAGAACCCGGCGACGATGGCCGACGGCATCAAGGTCGGAAGGCCGGGCGACGTGCCGTTCGCGATCATCGACGAGCTGGTGGACGAGGTGCGCACGGTCACCGAGGACGAGTTGTCCGCCGCGCTGCTGCTGTGCCTGGAGCGGGCCAAGCTGGTCGTCGAGCCGGCCGGCGCGAGTCCGGTCGCCGCGCTGATGGGCGGCGCGGGCGACATCGCGGGTCCGGTGGTGGCGGTGCTGTCCGGCGGCAACGTCGATCCGGTGCTGCTGCAGCGGGTGCTGCGGCACGGCATGGCCGCGCAGGGCCGCTACCTGGCCGTTCGGCTGCGTCTGACGGACCGGCCGGGCGCGCTCGCCACGCTTCTGGGGGTGTTGTCAGTGGTCGACGCTAACGTCCTCGATGTGAGTCACGTACGGACCGATCCACGGCTCGGGCTCACGGAGGCGGAGGTGGAGCTGCACCTGGAGACGAAGGGCCCGGCGCACTGCGCCGAGGTCGGCCAGGCCCTGCGCGACGCCGGCTACACGGTCATCGACTGATCCGTCGGGCGACTGATCCGTCGGGCGACCGATCCGTCGGGCGGCGGAACGCCGAGGTCACCGGACCTTTGCCCTTCTCTCTGTCACTCGTTCGGGCAAATCCGTTGAGGGACGCGATACATCGCGTTATGGTGTGTCTTACGTCTCGCGGAGGTGCGCGGACGCTGCGCAGGCGAAATTCCCAGCGGAACAAGACCTGCCTCTCTAGGCTTTTCCGGCAATCCCCGACGACGTGGAGATTTCATATGCCAGGCGCCATCTATGCCGAAGGTCTGGTGAAGACCTTCGGCGACGTAAGGGCTCTGGACGGTGTCGACCTCGATGTCCCCGAGGGCACGGTGCTCGGACTTCTCGGACCGAACGGCGCGGGCAAGACCACCGCCGTCCGCTGTCTGACCACCCTGCTGCGGCCCGACAGCGGCAAGGCCGTCGTCGCCGGCCTCGACGTGCTCGAACAGCCCAACGAAGTGCGGCGTTCCATCGGCCTGTCCGGCCAGTTCGCCGCGGTCGACGAATATCTGACCGGCCGTGAGAACCTCCAGATGGTCGGCCGGCTCTACCAGATGAGGGCCGGCGCGGCCAAGGCCCGGGCGGCTGAGCTGCTGGAGCAGTTCAACCTCGCCGACGCCGCGGACCGGCCCGCGAAGACCTACTCCGGAGGCATGCGCCGCCGACTCGACCTGGCGGCGGCGCTCGTCGTCTCCCCGCCGGTGATGTTCATGGACGAGCCGACGACCGGCCTCGACCCGCGCAACCGCCAGCAGTTGTGGGACGTCATCAAGCAGCTCGTCTCCGGTGGTACGACCCTGCTGCTGACCACCCAGTACCTGGAAGAGGCCGACCACCTGGCGCACGAGATCGCGGTCGTCGACCACGGCCGGGTCATCGCCCGCGGCACCTCCGACCAGCTCAAGGCCCGCACCGGCGGCGAGCGCGTCGAGGTCGTCGTGCACGACCGCGAGCACATCCCCACCGCCCGCGAGGTGCTGCACGGCTTCGGCAAGGGCGACACCGCCGTCGAGGAGCACACCCGCAAGCTGACCGTGCCGGTCACCGGCGGTGCCAAGCTGCTGGCCGAGATCATCCGCGAGCTGGACTCCCGCGGGATCGAGATCGACGACATCGGACTTCGTCGCCCGACCCTCGACGACGTGTTCCTGTCCCTCACGGGCCACGTGGCCGAGGCCGCGGACGACGAGAACGACGCAAAGGGCGCCGACGCCAGAGACCGCAGGCGCGAGAAGGAGACCGTCAAGTGAGTGCCGTCACCGACAGCGCGCGGATCGAGCCGTCCGGCAACACCGTGTCCCAGTCCGTCCGGGACTCGCTGGTCATCGCCCAGCGGAATTTGATTCGTATGGGCCGGATTCCCGAAATGCTCATTTTCGGGCTGATCCAGCCGATCATGTTCGTGGTGCTGTTCACCTACGTGTTCGGCGGCTCGATCCAGGTCGGCTCGTCCACCTCCACCCAGGCCTACCGAGAGTTCCTGATGGCCGGCATCTTCGCCCAGACCGTCACGTTCGCCACGGCGGGCGCGGGTGCGGGCATCGCCGACGACATGCACAAGGGCCTCATCGACCGCTTCCGCTCCCTGCCGATGGCACGTGGTGCGGTGCTGACCGGCCGCACCATCGCCGACCTGGTGCAGACGACGCTCACACTCGTCGTCCTGGCGGTCGTCGCCGTGATCGTCGGCTGGCGCACGCACGAGAACTTCGGCAAGGTGCTCGCCGGATTCGGCCTGCTCCTGCTGCTCGGGTACGCGTTCTCGTGGATCGGCGCGCTCATCGGCCTGTCCGTGCGCACTCCTGAAGCGGCGACCTCGGGCGGCCTGATCTGGCTGTTTCCGCTGACGTTCATCTCGAACGCGTTCGTGGACGCGCACCAGATGCCGTCCTTCCTGCGGCACATCGCGGAGTGGAACCCGTTCAGTGCCACCGTGCAGGCGTGCCGCGAGCTGTTCGGCAACCTTCCCCCGGGCTTCCGGACGCCCGACGCCTGGCCCATGCAGCACCCCGTGTGGGCCTCGCTGATCTGGTCGGTCGTGATCATCCTGATCTTCCGTACGCTCGCGGTCCGCAAGTACCGTCGGGCGGCCGGTTGATGGCCCCGCCGGATCCTGTTCACCAAAGTTGGCCAGGCTGCGGTTGGCCTGAGTGACCATCTGAGAACGACCCGCATCGAAGCCCCCTCCTCGACTCGGAGGGGGCTCAGTGCTGTCTGATCAATGACGGAGAGTCTCCCGGCCGGACCTGACTTCTTCGCGGCCGAGTGTCACCACCACCAGCAGTATCTTTCGGACAGGAAGAACCCGGACGGCTACTGCGGACTCGGCGGTACGGGGTCAAGCCGAGTACCCCGTCCGAGACGAACTGAAGGGCGTCTTGCGCAACGGGAATCGCTCCTGCGCCTGAAGCCGTGGAGAAGTAGCCGACCGAGCCGTCCGGCGGAGAGCCTGTGCCTCGCCGCTCCTTCGCCGAGTTCGTGCCGCACCGGTACGGCCGTGCAAGAAGTTCCAGCAGACCGATGAATCTCCGCGCCCGCGGGCGTCTACAGGGGCAACAGTCCCGAACAACATGAGCCCAGGAGACGAAAAGATGAGCACCGAGCAGACCACCCCGGCCGGCGGCTTCTCCTACAAACTGACTCGAACGCTGGACGCCCCCGCCGTGAAGGTGTGGCGGGCGTGGACCACCCCCGAGCAGTATGCCCAGTGGGCTTACGCCGTCGCCGGCTCCGTCGAGATGGACGTACGGCCGGGCGGAGCGTGGAAGGCCACGATGGTCACGCCCGACGGCGGACAGTTCCCGCTGACCGGCTCCTATCTCGAGGCCGTCGAGAACCGCCTCCTGGTGGTCGGCATGGACGTACCCGGCAAGCCCGCGCCCGCGGCCATGACCATGGAACTCGACGAGCAGGACGACCACCACACGCAGATCGTGCTCCGCCAGACCTGCGACACCGCCGAGGAACGCGACATGGCCGAGCAGGGCAGCGCCATGCTCCTCGACAGTCTGAGCGCCTTCCTGGCCGACGGAGCGAGGGCCTGAACCCCCCTCACCGCTCACAGTGGGCCCTGGGTCACGCGGCAGGCTGGAACACACCCGGTCCTGTCCGCCGACCGACCGGCTGAGCAGTTCGATCCGGTCCGTCACATCGGGGTTCCGTCGAGCAATGCTCATGACTTGTGGATCGGTCTTCGGGACGGCACGCGAAGGGCGTACCTTCCCGAATGATCCTGTATCGGTCACCAAGTCAGGCCCGCGTTCGCAGCGCGGGTCGGGAAGGCACGCCCGTGCTCAGCGTAGTCAACGAAGACGGCTCCACCGCTACCGGTTCGCTGATCGACGAGATCGTGCGGGAAGGCGCCCGCCGGATGCTCGCCGCCGCGCTGGAGGCAGAAGTCGACCAGTACATAGCCGAGTTGGCTGCCGAGCGGGACGAACGCGGGCGGCGCTTGGTGGTGCGCAACGGCCACCACCGCCCCCGCACCGTGACCACGGCCGCCGGCCCGGTCGAGGTCCGCGCCCCGCGAGTGAACGACCGCCGCGTCGACGAAGCGACCGGCGAACGGCAGCGGTTCTCCTCGAAAATCCTCCCGCCCTGGTGCCGCAAGTCCCCGAAGATCAGCGAGGTCCTGCCGCTGCTCTACCTGCACGGGCTGTCCAGCGGGGACTTCGTGCCCGCCCTTGAGCAGTTCCTCGGCTCCGCGGCCGGCCTGTCGGCGGCCACCGTGAACCGGCTCACGAAGCAGTGGCAGGACGACCACACGGCCTTCCAGAACCGGGACCTGTCCGGCACTGACTACGTCTACGTGTGGGCCGACGGCGTCCACCCCAAGGTCCGCCTCGGCCAGGCCCACTCCTGTGTCCTGGTCCTGATGGGCGTGCGGCTGGACGGCACCAAGGAGCTGATCGCGCTGGCCGAGGGGCTGCGGGAGTCGACGGAGTCGTGGGCCGACCTGCTGCGGGACTGCCGCCGCCGGGGCATGCGCGATCCGGCCCTCGTCGTGGGCGACGGCGCCATGGGCCTGTGGCGGGCCCTGGCGGAGGTGTTCCCGCAGGCCAGGCACCAAAGGTGCTGGGTCCACAAGACCCGTAATGTCATGAACACGCTGCCGAAGTCCGCGCAGCCCGGAGCGAAGAAGGCCCTGCAGGAGATATACAACGCCGAGGACCGCACCCACGCCGAGAAGGCGGCCCGCGCGTTCGAGAAGACCTATGGGGCGAAGTGGCCCAAGGCCGTGAAGAAGGTCACCGACGACCTGGACGAGCTCCTGGCGTTCTACGACTTCCCCGCCGAGCACTGGATCCATCTGCGGACCACGAACCCCATCGAGTCGACGTTCTCCACGATCAGGCTGCGGACGAAGGTCACCCGAGGAGCGGGCAGCCCGGCCGCCGCCCTGGCGATGGTGTTCAAGCTCGCCGAGGCCGCCCAGGCCCGCTGGCGGGCGGTCACCGCACCCCACCTCGTCGCCCTCGTCCGCTCCGGCGCCCGCTTCGAAAACGGCCACCTCGTCGAGAACCTCGAAGCCGCCTGAACCTCAACTCACCCACAAGTCTTGACAATTACTCTTCCGTCGACTCGAACCCGGTACACCCCCTTCTTGCTGCCACCGCGCAACCGGTCCACCGCGACCGGGCGGCAGCCCGATCCCAGCGCGTCACGCACCGGCCCCGACAGGTCCTCGATCTCCGCGAGCTTTCGCATCGGCGGAACGTATCGAACAAAGCATCCGGCCGGCGGTGTGCGCCGTATGAACGCCGTCGGCGGCCGAGAGAGGCCCGCAGGGTTCGCCGTCCTGTACTCCCGCGGGGGACAATGTGGCTCCCGGCCCGGGTGAGGTGGTGGCGATGTCCGCATGGCATCTGCGGGACTATCACGACGACGATCTCGACCAGGCCATCCAGATCTGGGACCAGAGCCGCCGGGCCGACGAGGACCCGGTGTTTCCGGTCTCCGAGGTGATGGCCGCGGCCAAGGCCGGTCAGCCGGCAGTGGTCGCGATGGTGGGCGACGAGCTGGTGGGCATGGCCGTGGCCCAGGCGCACGGCAAGCGAGGGTGGGTCCTCCTGGTCGCGCTCGCCGCCCGCTGGCGCGAGCGCGGGATCGGCAGTGCTCTCCTCGGCGAGCTGGAGCGGCGCCTGCGGGCACTGGGCGTGCGCCACATCAGCGCGCTGCTGCCCGCAGGCGCCGCCGGGACGAAGGCTCTGGAGAACTCCGGCTACCGGTTGCGCGACGACCTGACCTACTACGAGAAATTCGAACCGCCCGGAGCCGCCAACGCCGACGTCCTCGCGGCACTCGGAGGCCGCATGCTGCCCGAGGGGCTCTGGGACGCCATGGCGGGCATGGAGCGGGAGAAGCACGTCGTCGAGCGCCGTGTCGTGCTCCCGCTGACGGAGCCGGCGCTGGCCGATCGTTACGGTGTCGTCCCGCCCAAGGCGATCATCCTGTTCGGACCGCCCGGCACGGGGAAGACCAGTTTCGCCAAAGCGGTCGCCTCGCGGCTCGGCTGGCCGTTCGTGGAGCTCTTCCCGTCCCGGCTCGCCTCCGACACGAGTGAGGGGCTGGCCACGGCGCTGCGGGAGGCTTTCGCGGAACTGGCGGAACTGGACTCGGTGCTGCTCTTCATCGACGAGGTCGAGGAGATCGCCGGCGTGCGGTCCGGGAAGGCGGTCGATCCCGGACACGGGGTGACCAACGAGCTGCTCAAACTCATCCCCGTCTTCCGCGAGCAGGACGCACGGCTGCTGGCCTGTGCCACCAACTCGGTCCGCTCTCTCGACGCGGCCTTCCTGCGGCCGGGCCGGTTCGACTACGTCATCCCCATCGGGCCTCCGGACCCGACCGCCCGCACGGCGATCTGGGCCCGTTACCTCAGGGACGCCACCGACACGGTCGACCTCGCACAGCTGGTCGCGGCCAGTGAGCTGTTCACGCCGGCCGACATCGAGTTCGCGGCCCGCAAGGGCGCGCAGGCGGCGTTCGAACACGAAGTCACGCACCGCCAGGGCCGGCCGGCCACCACCGGGGACTACCTGACCGCCATCGCCGACACCCGGCCGACGCTGACCGCGCAGGCGATCGAGGAGTTCGCCGAGGACATCGAGAAGTACAGCCGGCTCTGAGGCCGGCACCCGGGCTCGGTCCGCGCGGCGCCCGCCGCTCCGGGTCACCTGGTCTCTTGAGAGGAGGCCCCGGCGTTCATGCCGGGGGAAGAATCGCATCCCGCGACAGCGGCGCGGAGCACCCCGACGGCCGGCCGGCGGAGTCGGGCGAACGCGTGTGCTTTCGTTCGCTGATCAGGGTGGCCGTGGCGGAAGGGGCGTGCGGATGTGCGGGGACCGTACGTACGGTCAGTTGGCCGGGGTCGACTGATCGGAACACGGATGGGGGTGACAGGTGTGGCGGTGGTGCGGGAGGCCGACGGGGCCGGGCACGCCCGGTACACCTACCGGTTGCGGGTGTCGGCCACGGCCCGGACGGGGCTGGAGTGGGAGTGGGGCCGGTGCCGGTGGGTGTGGAACGAGTGCGTGGCCCGCTCCAAGAGGGCCCAGAGCGAGGGCGAGGCGTGTGGTCCGGCCCGGCTGGACCGGATACTCACCCGGGCCCGCGCCGTCACGCCGTGGCTGGCCGCGGGGGCCTCGGTGCCGCAGCAGCAGACCGTCCGTGACTTTGCCGCCTCCCGTGCGAAGGCGCTCAAGGACATCAAGGGCCGGCTGCCGCTCAGGCGTCGGGCGGGCATGCCCCGGCACAGGAAGAAGCACGAGGCGGATCCGAGCCTGAACTACACGAGGCGCGGCTTCCGGCTCAAGGACGGGCGGCTGCACCTGGCGGGCGGCATCGTCGTGACCGTGGTGTGGTCCCGCGAGCTGACGGCCGAACCCTCCTCGGTCCGCGTCTACCGCGACCGCCTCGGCGCCTGGTACTGCTCGTTCGTCGTCCCCGCCCCACTTCAGCCGCTTGCGCCGACTGGTGCGGTGATCGGCATCGACTGGGGCGTCAGGGAGACCGCCACCACCACCTCCGACGCCCACGACCTCCCCCACCCCCAGCACGGCCACAAGGCGAAGGAGAAGCTGACCCGCTACGACCGGATGATGGCCCGCCGCAAACCCAAGAAGGGGCAGCCCGCCTCGAAGGGCTACCGGGAGGCGAAGAGACGGCGGGCGAAGACCTACGCGAAGATCGCCCGGCAGCGGCAGGACACCGCCCGCAAGTGGGCGAAGAGAGTCGTGCGCGACCACGACGTGATCGCGGTGGAGGACTTCAAGCCGAAGTTCCTCGCCCGGACGTCGATGGCCCGCAAGGCGGCCGATGCCGCGATCGGCGCCACCAAGCAGGCGCTGGTCGAGATGGGCCGCAAGCACGGGCGGGACGTCCGCCTGGTGCATCCCGCGCACACCACCATGGACTGCGGATCGTGCGGAGCGAGAACCAAGCACGCACTGCCGCTGTCGGAACGCACCGATACCTGCACCGCGTGCGGAGCCGTGTCCCCCCGGGACAAGAACTCCGCCCGCGTGATGCTCGTCCGGGCAGGTCTGGACCCGGCCGGCGTCGAGGGCGCAAGACCTCCCGGAGCGCTGCTCCGGGAGGCGGCCTGAGCCAGGAATCCCCCCTCTTCAGGGAGGGGAGCAGTCAATTGCCGTAGTACGCGCTGTAGATCGAGATCGTCGACGTGTTGCCCTTCTTGTCGGTGATCTTGGCGCGGTAGGAGATGGCCTTGCCCTTCGCCGGGTTCTTGACGGTGATCTTGCCCTTCTTGACGGTGACCTTGTTCCAGGTCTTGCCGTTGTTGTACGACACCCAGACGGTCAGCGACTTGAGGTTCTTGCCCGCGGCGGCGCCCTCGACGGTGACCGGGAAAGTGGCCTTCTTGCCCGCCGGGACGCGGTTGTCCAGACCGGTGGTGGCCTTGAAGCGGGCCGAGGAGGCCGGGAGTTGGGTGACGCGGGACGGCTGCTTGGAGCGGAAGGTCCAGGTCGCGTCGATGCGGGTGGAGGCGTTCGCGATCTTCGCGCTGCGCGTGACCGAGGTGGTCAGCTTGTACGCGGCGTCACCGGCGGGCACCGTGAAGCCCTTGTACCCGAACAGCGGGTCGTCGTTGGAGCCGACCTTCTTGTCGTTGCGGTACAGGGTCGTCTTCACCGAGGAGAACACCGAGGAGCCGGCGTGCCCGTCGGAGTCGGCGAACAGCGGCAGGTAGCCGTAGATCGTGTTCCGGTTGCGGAACAGACCGTAGTCCCGGCTCAGACGCGGGCCGAACACCGCCCTGTTGAAGGTCTTGGTGTAGGTCTTGCCGCCCTTGAAGGTCTGCGGCGCGCCGAGCGTGTAGAACGCCTCGCTGACCGGGAAGCCGTTGCGGTCGTGGCCGCTGTACTGCTCCACGTCCATCGACCACTGGATGCCGTGGCCCGTCGACAGGTACAGCGTGCGGGTGCCCGGCAGCTTCTGCTCGACCGGGTAGCCCATGACGAGTTCCTCGGGGAGCCAGCCCCAGGTGGTGACGCCGCCGGTCTTGCGGGAGCCGCCCGTGGCGATGGCGGTCTTCACCGTGGCGAGTTCACGCGCCGTGTAGTGGCGCACCTTGCCGCCCTGGAACCTCTTGACCTTGGCGGTGGTCGCCACGTCGTACTCGGCGCTCGCGCCCTTGGTCCACTGGCCGTTCCAGGTCTGGGTCAGTCCGCTGACGTCTCCGCCGAGGGATCCGGTGCGCAGGTTGGACCAGCGGTCGAGGCCGATGCCGATGCCGAAGCCTGCCGGCTCGTAGGAGTAGCTGATCATCGCCGTGGTCTGCCGCGCGGACTTGTCCGGCACGGTGATGTCGGCCGCCTTGGCGGTCCGGGCGTCGATCGTCAGCGTGAGGTTCCTGGTCACGCTGAGCTTCGGCTGGACCAGCCAGTCCAGGCCGCCTTTGAGGGTCTGGAAGTCCTTAGCGATCCAGGCGTCCACGGCGTACGTGCCCTTGGGCACGCGCACGGTCGTCGTGCCGGAGTCGGCGGGAACCACCTGGTAGAAGCGGTCCGCGCCGAGGCCGGAGTAGCCGAACAGGGCGGTGTTGTAGCCGGCGGTGGGCTTGCCGTCGCGGCCGATGTGCTTGACGGTGACGTCGTAGGACTCGACCTCGCGGTTCACGGCCGCGGCCGTACGGACGCTGTGCCCGTCGCCGGTCGCCGTGACGTACGCCGAGTAGGCGCCGTCCAGGGTGCCGCCCAGCCGGGTGTCGGCGGTCAGGTCCACGGAGGCCTTGCCGCCGGCGGGGACGGTCACCTCGGTCGCGCCGAGCGTGAAGAAGCCGGACGGGGCCGCCTGGCCCTTGGGGCCGGTGGCCGTCAGGCTCAGGGTGAGCGTGACGTCCTCGGTGCCGAGGTTGCGGTAGGTCAGCTGCTTGGTGACCGGCTCGTCGTCGGTGTGCGGCCAGGCCTGGGTGCCGAAGCTCACCGACACCGGGTCGGCGATCACGGTCTGCTGGATCGCCCTGTCGACGGCGATACGGCCGGCGCCCTGCTGGAACGGCGTGTACGCGCCGCCCTTCGCGGAGCCGGTCAGCGCGCCCTTGAGTTCGGCGTAACCCCAGTCGGGGTGCTCCTGCTTGAGGAGGGCGGCGGCGCCGGCGACGTGCGGGGTCGCCATGGACGTACCGTCGATGGTCAGATAGCCGGCCGGGCTCTCACCGACCTCCTGGGCGATGAGGCTGCCCTTGGCCGCGGCGGCGGTGATGGCGACGCCGGGCGCGGTGACGTCGGGCTTGACGGCGCCGTCGCCGACGCGCGGGCCGGTGGAGGAGAAGTCGGCGAGCTTGTCCTTCTTGTCGACGGCGCCGACGGTCAGGGCGGCGTCCGCGCTGCCGGGCGAGCCGACCGACTCCGGGCCCTCGTTGCCGGCGGCGATCGCGAAGAGGATGCCCTTCTCGGCGGAGAGCTTGTCGACCGCCTCCTCCAGCGGGTCGGTTCCGGGCGTGTCCGGGCCGCCGAGGCTGAGGTTGACGATGTCGGCGCCCTGCTGGGCGGCCCACTCCATGCCGGCGAGGATGCCGGAGTCGTCGCCGTAGCCCTGGTCGTCGAGGACCTTGCCGTTGAGGATCTTCGCGTCGGGTGCCACGCCCTTGTACTTGCCGCCCGACTTGGCGCCGGTGCCCGCCGCGATGGAGGCGACGTGGGTGCCGTGGCCGAAGCCGTCGTTGGTGTTCTTCGCGGCGGAGAAGTTCTTGGCCGCGACGACCTGGCTCTTCAGGTCGGGGTGGGTGGCGTCGACACCGGTGTCCAGGACGGCGATCTTCACGCCCTTGCCGGTGTAACCGGCCTTCCAGGCCGTGGGGGCGCCGATCTGCGGCACGGACTTGTCGAGGCTGACCTTGCGGACGCCGTCGAGCCAGACGTGGGCGACGCCGGTGGCGGGCCTGTCCCCGCTGGTGAGTGCCTTCCACAGGTCGGGCGTGTCCTTGACCGGGGTCTGCACCGCGTCGGCGTTCAGGGCCTTGAGGGTGCGGCGCAGGGTGCCGGCCTCGCGGACGTCGGCCCGTGCGGCGGTGGCGGCCCCCTTGTAGCCGACGATGACCTTCAGGCCGTTCTTGAGCGACCTGCGGGTGGCGGACTTGTTCAACTCGGTGATGTCGAACAGCCGTTGGTCCAGTTTGCCGGAGGCGACCAGGCGGGCCGCGTCGGCCGGCACGACGTGGGTGTGCCCGCCGGCCCTGCGGACCTGCACGGGTATGTGTTCGCGCCCCTTGGCCCGCTGCAGGCCGACCACGCGCCCCTTGGCGTCCACGGTGACCCGGTCGCCGGTGATGAGGGTGATGCCGTGATGGGCGGTGAGCCGGGCGGCATCGGACGAGCGTTGCTCGGGCCCCGCCGACGCCGGGCTGGTCATACCCGCGGCGAGGGCTACGGCCGCTGCTGTGGCGACCGTGGCCGCGCACGCTCTTTTCACTTGTCTGCGCAAGACTCCCCCTGGAGATGGAGTACCGGGCGAATCCCCGTTCACCCGACCGAGGGAAGTCTCGTACAAGTGCGCGTACGCCCCCCGGAATACGCAGTATGCCGGGGGGTGATCAACTGCTCAATAGAGGGGTACGTCAATAAGCCAGACGTACGGCTGCGAGTGAGCAGTACGCCTACGCGCCCGCGTTCTCCTCGACGGTGACGCGGCCCTTGCGGATCGTCACCAGGCGCGGGGCCTTCTTCGCGAGGGCGGAGTCGTGGGTGACCATCACGAACGTCAACCCGTGCCCCTTCCACACGCGTTCGAGTACGTCCATGATCTCGTCGCGCGTCGACTCGTCGAGGTTTCCGGTGGGTTCGCCGGACATCTCGGACGGCGGATGCCCGAGCCGCTCGCCGAGTCCGACCGAATTCAGTGCGCCGGCGGCCCGTTCGCGCCTCAAGTGGGTGAGGAACATGCGCCGCACGGTAGGGACGCACTCCGATGGAGCCGTGAGGCCGGCCCGAGAGATCGACGAGAAGGCCGATGCCGCCCCGAAGGGCGGCATCGGTCAAGCGGTTTGAGGGGCCGTCAGGCCTCCGAGCCGGCCTTCCACTGCGCCCAGCTCATGTTCCAGCCGTTGAGGCCGTTGTCCGGGGCGACGGTCCTGTCGCCGGTGTTCTGCACGACCACGACGTCACCGACCATCGAGTTGTCGAAGAACCACGCGCCCGGGGTGTTGGGGTCGTCCGCGCCCTTCTTGTCCTGCAGGCCCACGCAGCCGTGGCTGGTGTTGACGCTGCCGAAGATGCCCCTGCCCCAGTAGTTGCCGTGGATGAAGGTGCCGGAGTTGCTCAGGCGCATGGCGTGCGGCACGTCCTTGATGTCGTACTCGCCCTTGCCGTCGTCGTCGGTGAAGCCGACGGTCGCGCCGTTCATCCGGGTCTCCTTGAACTTCTCGGAGATCACCATCTGGCCTTCGTACGTCTTGTTCTCGGGCGAACCGGCGGAGATCGGGATGGTCTTGACGACCTTGCCGTTCCGCGTGACCTTCATCTGCTTGGTCTTCGCGTCGACGTAGGAGACCTGGTTGCGGCCGATGTTGAAGGTGACCGTCTTCTGCTGGACGCCGTAGACGCCCTGGGCGCCCTCGACGCCGTCGAGGTCGAGCTTCAGCGTGACGGTGGAGTTCTCCTGCCAGTACTGCTCGGGGCGGCAGTCCATGCGCTGGGTGTTGAACCAGTGGCAGGCGACCTCCTGGCCGCTGGAGGAGGTGACCGTGATGCCCTTCTGGACGGCCGCCTTGTTGGTGATCGCCTTGTTGAAGTTGATCGACACGGGCATGCCGACACCGACGGTGGTGCCGTTGTCCGGGGTGAAGGTGCCGATGAAGCTGTGCTCCGGGGCGACCGTGGTGAAGGAGGCGTTCTCGTGGGCGGCACGGCCCTTGGCGTCGGTGGCGCTCGCGGAGACCTTGTAGGTGGTGGCGCGCTCGAGCTGGCCGCTGGGCTTCCAGCTCTTCTTGTCGTCGGATATCCGGCCCTCGACGGCCTTGCCGTCGGTCGTCGTCATGGTGACCTTCGTCAGCGTGCCCTTGGCCACGGTGACGGCGGCGGAGTTGTTGATGGAGGCGTTGTCGGAGCCGTCCGCGGGTGTGATCTTGATCTGGGCCTCCGACGACTCCTGGGCCGCGGCCTGGTCGGCCTTGGCCTGTGAGGTGTCGCCGCTGCCGCCGGCCGCGTCGCTGCTGCCGGAACAGGCCGTGAGTACCAGTACACCGCCGAGCAGTGCGGACGCGGCCGTCAGGCGACTGCGCCGCTTACTGTTCGTCATCACACGCTTCTCCATCGTTTGGCGAACCCCCAAAACCCCTCGAGCCCCCCGTCGCAGATCTTCAACGCTACGACCGTTTCGCCCCATTTCCCATGTCGTGCGGATGTGGGCCTCACCACGTCCGCCGCGGTGGGCGGGGCGCGGACCGGTCGGCGCGCTCCGTGAGACGACGAAACCCCGGACGGCGGTTGCGGCCAGGGTCGCCGACGGCCCGGGCGACGTCAGCCGGGGAACCCGGGGTACTCCCTGCGGTTCAGTCCCCCGTCGCCGTCCCCCTCCTCGTCGTCCCCGCCGACATCATCCTCGTCCAGTGCCCAGTCCAACGAGTCGGGGTCGTACTCGATGTGTTCGCAGGCCCAGGCCGCCTGCTGGAGTTCGATTCCCGGCACCTCACCGACCAGTACGAACGGGTCCACCAGATACGCCAGGGCCTCCGCGGTGTCTTCCGTCACAGCCACTTCGGTCTGCGCCCGCTCCACGGGATCCAGTTCCTCGTCCTCCGTGATCCGGCGGCGGGCCGCCTCCATGACGGCGTCCTCGTCCTCGATCTCGAGGACGAGGTCAACGCGAAGCCGTACAAAACGTGATGTCTCTGCAGTGCTCATGCCCGGAGCGTACGACTCAAACCTCCCGTGACTTTCCCGTGACCCGCGATTTTCACTAACATCGCTCCACACGGCCAATTCGCCAGCGCCACAAGGGGATCGATATTCCGTGTCATCCGCTCGCCGTACGTTGCTGACCGCCACCGCCGCGGGCACCCTGCTGGGCGCCCTGTGGTTCGTCCCCTCCGCGAACGCCTCGGTGGACGCCCCGGCGAGAGAGACGGGTTCGGCGGCGCCGACGACGCAGGTCACGGAGCAGGGGCGGCCGGCGTCCACGACGGCGGAGGAGCCGGGGACGGAGGCCGGGTCCGAGGGGTCGCAGGCCGGGTCCGCGTCCCGGAGCGGAACCGAACTCGCCGACACCGGAAGCATCGACACCACTCCCTATGTCATCGGCGGAACGCTCTTTCTCGCGGTGGGCGCCGGTTTCGTGGTGTATTCGGTGCGGCGGGAGCGGTTCGACTTCTGAAGCGGTCCGTGGCTCACTGACAGGCGCACCAATATCCCGATTCGCACTGAACATCCCTAGCCTGGGGTAATGGGTGAGAACAGGCGGCTGGCGGCTGTCGTGGCGTTGGCGCAGGGGATGGCGGCGGCGCACAGTCCGCGGGAGTCGTGGCGGGCGGCGGCGCTCGGGGCGTGTCGGGCGCTGGAGGGGAACTTCGCCGCGCTCTCGGTGTGGGAGCGCGAGCGGGGGCGGCTGCGGGTTCTGGTGAACGTGGGGGAGCGGGCGCCGGAAGAGGAGGAGTTCCCGGAGGACGAGACGTACCCCGTGCACCAGTTCCCGGAGATCACCGAGTTTCTGCACGAGCGGTGGGCCTCGGGCGGCGAGCCCGACGCCTGGGTGGAGACCGCCGAAGGGCCGGCCACCGGTCATCCCGGTTACTGCCATCAGCGTGTCGCGGCCCTGCGCCGGCGCGGACGCCGCTGCTGCGTGGTCGCGCCGATCGTGCAGCACGGGCGCGCGTGGGGCGAGCTCTACGTCGCCCGCGCGACCGACGCCCCCCTCTTCGACCGGTCCGACGCCGACTTCGCCACCGTACTGGCCGCCGTCGTCGCCGCCGGCCTCGCCCAGACCGAGCGGCTGGAGGAGGCCCACCGCCTGGCGTTCACCGACGCGCTCACCGGGCTCGCCAACCGCCGCGCCGTCGACGTACGGCTCGACGAGGCGATCGAACGGCACCGCGCGGACGGCGTCGCGGTCAGCCTCGTCGTCTGCGACCTCAACGGGCTCAAGCAGGTCAACGACACCCTCGGCCACGCCGTCGGCGACCGGCTCCTCGAGCGGTTCGGGTCCGTGCTGTCGCTGTGCGGGGCCATGGTCCCCGGCGCCCTCGCGGCCCGGCTCGGCGGGGACGAGTTCTGCCTGCTCGCGGTGGGCCCGTCCGCCGACGAGGTGGTCAAGGCGGCCGACGAGCTGTGCCGGCGCGCGGCCGAGCTGGAGCCGGGGCAAGGCGTCGCCTGCGGGGTGGCCTCCACCGAGGACGCCCTCGGGCCGGTGCGCTCGGCCCGGCGGCTTTTCCGGCTCGCCGACGCCGCCCAGTACCGCGCGAAGGCCCTGCGTGCCGACAGGCCGGTCGTCGCCGGCCGGGAGGGTCCCGAGGATCCGGTCGTCCGGCTGGCCGACGAGCCCTCGCCCGCCCCGCGGCCCCCGGCCGAGCGGCGCCGCTTCCGGGGCCGTAGGTCCTGAAGGGGCGGGGCCCTGAGAGGGCGGAGAAAAGTAAGGGTCATTCCCGCGCACCACTGGTGACATCTTCGCATTCACTGCGTACGCTCCTGAATATGGATATGCACACTGTGGTGGTGGGGACGTCGGAGGTCACCGCGTCCGACGTTCTCGCCGTGGCCCGCGGCGGCGCCCGCGTCGAGCTCTCCGGCGAGGCGGTGGCGGCCCTCGCCGCGGCCCGGGAGATCGTGGACGCGCTGGCGGCCAAGCCCGACCCCGTCTACGGCGTCAGCACCGGCTTCGGCGCCCTCGCGACCCGGCACATCAGCCAGGAGCTGCGCGCCCAGCTGCAGCGCAACATCGTCCGCTCGCACGCCGCCGGCATGGGCCCGAGGGTCGAGCGCGAGGTCGTACGGGCGCTGATGTTCCTGCGGCTGAAGACCGTATGCTCCGGCCGCACCGGCGTACGCCCCGAGGTCGCGCGGACCATGGCCGACCTCCTCAACGCCGGCATCACCCCGGTCGTGCACGAGTACGGCTCCCTCGGCTGCTCCGGCGACCTCGCCCCGCTCTCCCACTGCGCCCTCACCCTCATGGGCGAGGGCGACGCCGAGGGCCCTGACGGGGTCGTACGCCCCGCCGCCGGCCTCCTCGCCGAGCACGGCATCCAGCCCGTCGAGCTGCGCGAGAAGGAGGGCCTGGCCCTGCTCAACGGCACCGACGGCATGCTCGGCATGCTGATCATGGCCCTCGCCGACCTCGGCACCCTCTACAAGTCCGCCGACATCACCGCCGCCCTCAGCCTGGAGGCACTCCTCGGCACGGACAAGGTCCTCGCTCCCGAACTGCACACCATCCGCCCCCACCCCGGGCAGGGCGCCTCCGCCGCCAACATGCTCGCCGTCCTCAAGGGCTCCGGCCTCACCGGCCACCACCAGGACGACGCGCCCCGCGTCCAGGACGCCTACTCCGTACGCTGCGCCCCTCAGGTCGCCGGCGCCGGCCGCGACACCCTCGCGCACGCCCGGCTCGTCGCCGAGCGCGAACTCGCCTCCGCCGTCGACAACCCCGTCGTCCTGCCCGACGGCCGCGTGGAGTCCAACGGCAACTTCCACGGCGCCCCGGTCGCCTACGTCCTGGACTTCCTCGCCATCGCCGCCGCCGACCTCGGCTCCATCGCCGAGCGCCGCACCGACCGTCTGCTCGACAAGAACCGCAGCCACGGCCTGCCGCCGTTCCTCGCCGACGACGCCGGCGTCGACTCCGGCCTGATGATCGCCCAGTACACGCAGGCCGCCCTGGTCAGCGAGATGAAGCGGCTCGCCGTACCCGCCTCCGCCGACTCCATCCCGTCCTCCGCCATGCAGGAGGACCACGTCTCCATGGGCTGGTCGGCGGCGCGCAAGCTGCGCACGGCCGTCGACAACCTGACCCGGATCCTCGCGATCGAGCTGTACGCCGCCACGCGCGCCGTCGAGCTGCGCGAGGGACTGGCCCCGGCCCCGGCGACCCAGGCGGTCATCGACGCCGTACGGCAGGCGGGGGTCGGCGGCCCCGGCCCGGACCGGTTCCTGGCACCCGACCTCGCCGCCGCGGACGCCTTCGTGCGCGACGGCCGGCTCGTCGCGGCGGTGGAGACCGTCACCGGCCCGCTGCAGTGAGGCAGGGGCTCAGGGAGAGAGTGAGGCGGCCGCAGCCCCGTCCTTTCCGGCAGGGCCCCGGCCGCCTTCACACCACAAGCCGCTCAACCAGCCGCAAAACCGGATGATTCAGCCACGTTCACGACGGCACGGGGCGGACACGGCTCGGCGAGTGCAGGCACGAGCGGTCCGGCGCGAAAGCCATGGCTGCGGGCGAGCGCGGAGCATGCGGGCGCGGTCCGGAAACGGGCCCGCACGGCTCGATACGCACCCCGCAGGCCGGGGCGAGCCGGCGAAGGCGCGCGCGACTGCGGGGGCGCGGACGCGGCCCAGGGGTCGCAGCCCCGGCGGGCACGACCCCGCGGTCACGACTGCGAGCAGCC
This sequence comes from Streptomyces sp. JNUCC 63, assembly GCF_054366325.1. Classification (NCBI taxonomy): domain Bacteria; kingdom Bacillati; phylum Actinomycetota; class Actinomycetes; order Kitasatosporales; family Streptomycetaceae; genus Streptomyces; species Streptomyces sp. JNUCC 63. The sequence continues at coordinate 2,963,476 of NZ_CM135963.1, forward strand.
CCCGGCCGACCGTCACGGCCTGCCGACGGCCCGCACCACGGCCGCACGCGACAGCGGGCCGGCGTGGCTGTGGGCGGTCTCGGCGGATCGGGGCTACTCGCCCGGCCAGCGGGGTGCGCGCTTTTCGTTGAACGCGGCCACACCCTCCGCCCGGTCCCCCGAGAACGCCACCGAACGCCACGCCGCGTCCTCGACCTCGAGGCCGGCCCGCAGATCCAGCCCGTGCCCGAGCCGCAGCGCCCGCTTGGCCGCGCGCAGCCCGACCGGCGAGTTCGCCGCCATCCGGGCCCCCAGCTCCAGCGCCTCCGCACGGTCCTGCCCCTCGCCGACCAGCTGGTCCACCAGTCCGAGCTCGTGCGCCTCCTCGGCTTCCAGACGACGTGCCGTGAAGATCAGCTCGGCCGCCCGGGCCGCCCCCACCCGCCGCGGCAGCAGCTGCGTACCGCCGCCGCCGGGGATCACGCCCACGGACACCTCCGGCAGGCCCACCACGGCCGTACGGTCGGCCACGATCACGTCGCAGGACAGGGCCAGCTCGAAGCCGCCGCCGAGCGCGAACCCGTGCACCGCGGCGATCGTCGGCATCGGCAGCTCCAGTACGCCGGTGTACGCCCCGCGCGCGACCGGCCGCTGCCGCATCAGGTCGGCGTCACTGAAGGAGTTGCGCTCCTTCAGATCGGCGCCGACGCAGAACGCCCGTTCGTGCGACGACGTCAGGACCACCACGCGCGCGTCCCGGTCGGCGGCGAGCGCCGCGCACGCCCCGGCGATCGACCGGGCCATGTCCGTCGACACGGCGTTCATGGCCTTGGGCCGGTCCAGGACCAGCTCCGCGACGTACTCGTGCCGCCGCACCAGCACGAACTCCCCGAACCGCTCCTCGCTCATGGCACCCTCCCGGTTAACGAGGGTTAACAAGGTAACAGGGAAAGTGCGGTCGGGTCACAGCGTGCCCCCGCTGTCGAGACCCGGCCCCCCGTTCGAGTGACATCCCGTCCAACTTCCGCCGAACCCCCACGAGAGCGCATAACGTGCGTCCCCCACGGCGCACAGGGGGGCGCGAGCGCATCGGGGAGGACTGCGATGACGACGGATACGGCCACCGTGCGACAGGACGACACGGTCGAAGTCTGCGCGCGGGCTCATTCCTGGGACCTCCGGGCGCGCGGACGCCACCGCAGGCCCCGTCCCCGCAAGGTGCTGCTGACCGCCGGAGGGCTCGCGGTGGCCGCCGGTGTGCTGAGCCTCGTACGGCTGGCACCCGAGTACGGGGGCGGCGGCCCGGGCCGTGCGGAGGCCGGGCCCCGCGCGGGCGCCGGCAGCGACGGAGCCGCCGACACCTCAGCCACGGCCGGGGCCGGGCCGGCGGCCGCTGCCTCGGTGGCCGCTCCCTCGGCGACCGTTCCCCTGGGCGGGGTGAGCGCCGCGCCGAAGACGTCCGCGCCCCCGTCCGCAGCCGCGTCCGCCGCCGTCCGGCGCTCCGCCCTGCCCGACACCACGGCCGGCACCACGACGATCCCCGAGGACCCCGACCCGCCGGAGCGCCGGGCACCCGCCGGCACACCCGAACCGCCCGGCACCGACGACCCGCCGCCGCGTCCCGCACCGGCCCCGAGCCGCAGTACGCCCAGCCCGCCGCCCTCGTCCGGCGATGGCGGAGGCGGAGGCGGGGACGGCCTGTGCGTTCCGCTCATCGGGCTGTGCGTCGGCCTCCAGGCCGGGGCGGCGGCCCACTGAGCCGGGCTGCTACGCCTTCACGGCGTGCCGTCGTCCCGCCGCGTGAGCAGCCACGGTTCGACCACGCCCAGCCCACGCACCGGCCGCTGCCACATCGGCTGCAGCGCGAAGCGGTACGTCGGCGGCTCCTCGCCCTCCTTCTCCGCGGCGGCCGCGGCCTCGGCCGCCTCCGCCTCGGAGGCCGGGGCGTCCCCGGTGCGGATCAGCTCCTCGGCGAAGGCGCTGTCCACGAGCACGCCGTCGCGCGGGGCTATGGAGGTGAGCCGGGAGGCCAGGTTGACGGTCGTACCGAACACATCGCCCATCCGGGTGGTCACCGTGCCGAACGCCATGCCCACGCGCAACTCGGGCATCGTCTCGTCGTTCGCCATGGTCTCCACCAGCCGCAGGGCGATGTCCGCTGCCGTACCGGCGTCGTCGGCCACGTACAGCACCTCGTCGCCGAGCGTCTTGATGAGCCGGCCGCCGCGCGCCGCCACCAGGTCGGCCGAGGTCGTCTCGAAGGCCTCGACGAGCTCGCCGAGCTCCTCCTCCTCCATCCGGCGGGTCAGCCGGGTGAAGCCGACCAGGTCCGCGAAGCCGACGGCCAGGCGCCGGTCGACCATCTCCTCGTCGTCGGCGGCCTGCACGACCCGGCCCGCCGAGGCGGAGAGCTGGCGGCGCCAGACGTAGACCAGGAACTCCTCCAGCTCGGGCAGCAGCAGCTCGACGATCGGGTACGTCACCTCGGTGCGCGTCATGCCCGGCTCGGGCGGCTCGGTCAGGCCCTCCAGGAAGGAGTCGATCTGCCACTCGGCCAGCCGGGCGGTGGTCTGCCCGGTGGACCGGGCCACCTGCACCGCCATGGCCTCGCTGAGCAGCCCCGCCTCGACCAGACCGGCGAGCCGGCGCAGGGCCAGGACGTCGGCCTCCGTCAGCGCCTTGGCCTGGCCTATGTCGGCGAAGCCCATGGCCCGCCAGAAGCGGGAGGCCAGCTCCATGGAGACGCCGGCGCTGCGGGCCGCCTGGAAGGGGGTGTAGCGCCGCTCCGCGCCCAGGATGAGCTGTTCGAGGCGCAGCGCGAGAGGGTCCTCGCCGGAGTCGGAGGACTGGGAGTCTCCCCGCTCGAGCGAAGACGAGCGTGGAGGAGGATCCTCCAGGCCGTCCTCGTCCGCGCCGGAGCCCGTGTCGTCGACGGTCACGCCTGCTGCCCTTCCGATCTGCCGCGGTCAGGTATCGACCGGCCTCAACTCTACGGCAGCTGTGCGCCAGCTCACTCCGTCAGGTTGCGCCGGGGGTGAGCCGACCGGCGTTTTCCCCGCGCCCACGCAGCTGCGTGCAGTCGTTCCTCCCCCAGTGCTGAACGCCTGGGGGACCCCCAGAGGCGGCACGGGTGGGTGCCGCGGCACCCACCCCACGCGCGGGTGAGCCCTCCGCAGTGGCCCACAACAGGTTTACGCAGGCCTCAAGTGGACGATGTCGCCCGCCCCCACCGGCTCCTGCACTCCCTCCTCCGTGGCGATGACCAGGCGGCCGTCCCCGTCCACCGCCACCGCCTCCCCCACCACCGACCGGTCCCCCGGCAGCTCCGCACGGACCAGCCGTCCGAGCGTGGCGCAGCCCGCCGCGTACGTCTCCTGCAGGCCGCTCGCCGCCGGATCGCCGCCCGCCGCGCGCCACCGCCCGTACCAGTCCTCCAGAGAGCGCAGCATCGCCCGCAGCAGCGGATCGCGGTCCGTGCTCACCGCACCGGCCAGGGCCAGCGAACCGGCCCGGGGGACCGGCAGCTCGTCCTGCCGCAGGCTGACGTTGATGCCGACGCCCACGACCACTCCGTCGTCGGCCCGCTCGGCCAGGATGCCGCCGGCCTTGCGTTCCTCGCCCCCGACGGTGACCAGCAGGTCGTTCGGCCACTTCAGTGCCGTATCGACCCCGGCGGCCCGGGACAGGCCGGTCGCCACCGCGACCCCGGTGAGCAGGGGCAGCCAGCCCCAGCGGGCCACCGGCACCTCGCGGGGCCGCAGCAGAACGGAGAAGAACAGGCCGGAGCGGGGCGGAGCCGTCCACTGACGGTTCAGACGGCCCCGGCCGGCGGTCTGCTCCTCGGCGACCAGGACGGCGCCCTCGTCCGCCTTGCCCGCGGCGGCCCGGGCCACGAGGTCGGAGTTGGTGGAGCCGGTGCGCTGCACCACGTCCAGCTCGGACCACAGGCCGTCCGCGCGGACCAGCCCGCGTCGCAGGGCCGTGGCGTTCAGGGGCGGGCGGTCGAGGTCGGACCAGCGGTCCGCCCTCGACTCACGATGCCCGTCGGGCGGGTGGCCTTGTTCATCCGGTGGCAGTTCCATGCAAGCCACACTAGGTTTGACATCCCCCACCCCGCAGCCGGGACGGATTCCAGCCGCTGGGGCCGAGGTTCACGGGCGCTCGACCACTCTCGTGTGTCACCCCTCCGGCGTGTCCCGCCGCGACGCCTCGATCATGGGCGCGGTTGTGACCTCCTCGCTGCTCCTTCTGGAGATCGCACTCCCGCGCTGTGAAGAGGAAAGGAGTGTGGTAAACGCCGCACTGCTGATCAGTGAACCCCCCACTACTCTACGGATGAGTAACCGTCCCCCCTTTTGAGCAGGCAGGGAGCCGCGATCCCGATGTCCGAGCCGGAAGAGCGCCAAGAGATCGACATCCGTACGACCGCGGGCAAGCTCGCGGATCTGCAGCGCCGCATCGAGGAGGCGACGCACGCCGGCTCCGAGCGCGCGGTGGCCAAGCAGCACGCCAAGGGCAAGCTGACGGCCCGGGAGCGGATCGGGCTGCTGCTGGACGAGGGCTCCTTCGTGGAGCTGGACGAGTTCGCCCGGCACCGCTCGACGAACTTCGGGCTGGAGGCCAACCGCCCCTACGGCGACGGCGTGGTCACCGGCTACGGCACCGTGGACGGCCGCCCGGTGGCGGTGTTCTCGCAGGACTTCACCGTCTTCGGCGGCGCGCTGGGCGAGGTGTACGGGCAGAAGATCGTCAAGGTGATGGACTTCGCCCTGAAGACCGGCTGCCCCGTCATCGGCATCAACGACTCCGGCGGCGCCCGCATCCAGGAGGGCGTCGCCTCGCTGGGCGCCTACGGGGAGATCTTCCGCCGCAACACCCACGCCTCCGGCGTGATCCCGCAGATCTCCCTGGTGGTGGGCCCGTGCGCGGGCGGCGCGGTGTACTCCCCGGCGATCACCGACTTCACCGTCATGGTCGACCAGACCAGCCACATGTTCATCACCGGCCCGGACGTGATCAAGACGGTCACCGGCGAGGACGTGGGCTTCGAGGAGCTGGGCGGGGCGCGCACCCACAACACCGCCTCCGGGGTGGCCCACCACATGGCCGCCGACGAGAAGGACGCCATCGAGTACGTCAAGCAGCTGCTGAGCTACCTGCCCTCCAACAACCTCGGCGAGCCGCCCGTCTTCGCCGAGGAGGCCGACCTGGCGGTCACCGCCGAGGACCTGGAACTGGACACGCTGGTGCCGGACTCCGCCAACCAGCCCTACGACATGCACACCGTCCTCGAGCACGTGCTGGACGACGGCGAGTTCTTCGAGACCCAGCCGCTGTTCGCGCCGAACATCCTCACCGGCTTCGGCCGGGTGGAGGGCCACCCGGTGGGCGTGGTGGCCAACCAGCCGCTGCAGTTCGCCGGCTGCCTGGACATCGACGCCTCCGAGAAGGCCGCCCGCTTCGTGCGCACCTGCGACGCCTTCAACGTGCCGGTGCTGACCTTCGTGGACGTGCCCGGCTTCCTGCCCGGGGTGGGCCAGGAGCACGACGGCATCATCCGCCGCGGCGCCAAGCTGATCTTCGCCTACGCCGAGGCCACCGTGCCGCTGATCACCGTGATCACCCGCAAGGCGTTCGGCGGCGCCTACGACGTGATGGGCTCCAAGCACCTGGGCGCCGATGTGAACCTGGCCTGGCCCACCGCGCAGATCGCCGTGATGGGCGCCCAGGGCGCGGTCAACATCCTGCACCGCCGCACCCTGGCCGAGGCCGAGGCCGCCGGCGACGCCGAGGCGGTGCGCGCCCGGCTGATCCAGGAGTACGAGGACACCCTGCTCAACCCCTACGTCGCGGCCGAACGCGGCTACGTCGACGCCGTGATCATGCCCTCGGACACCCGCGCCCACCTCGTGCGCGGCCTGCGCCAGCTGCGCACCAAGCGGGAAACCCTGCCACCCAAGAAGCACGGCAACATCCCCCTGTGAAGGAGCCGCTGTGATCAAGGTCGTACGAGGCAACCCCACCCCCGAGGAGCTCGCCGCCGCCCTGGCGGTGGTCCGGGCGCGCGCCGCGGCGGCGACCATCGTGCCGCCCGGCGCCGCCGCCCGCCCACGTGACTCCTGGTCCGACCCCTCGCGTCTCGCCACCCGCGCCGTCCCGCAACCGGGCCCGACGTCCTGGGCCCGCACGTACTGGCCCGGCTGAGCCCGGCTCTGCGGTCCACCCCGGCGGGGGCTCCGCCCCCTGCACCCCGGCCCGCGGCCACTCCGCGCCGACCAGCTCGCGCGGCGGGCCGCGACCGGGGCCGGCCAAGTTGAGTACGCGTACTCAGGCGCCGGGCCCAGTCCGCGCCGGACGATCGGGGAATGCTGTGGTCCGACCCCGAGAACGAGCCTCCGAAGGAACTGCGGGACACGCAGGAGATGCTGCGGCGGCTGGGTGTTCTCATGGCGGTGGCCATGCTGCTGGCGATGTTGGTGATCGGACTGAGGTGAGACCGGTCGGCGCCGCCGATACGCTGACCGTATGACAGATCAGCCGCGCCGCCGACTCGTGCTCGCCTCCCAGTCCCCCGCCCGGCTCGGGCTGCTCCGGCAGGCCGGGTTCGACCCGGAGGTCGTCGTCAGCGGCGTCGACGAGGACGCGATCACCGCGCCCACCCCCGCCGAGTTGGCACTCGCGCTGGCCGAGGCGAAGGCCTCCGTGGTGGCGGCCCGGCCGGAGGTCCAGGGCGCGCTGGTCATCGGTTGCGACTCGGTGCTCGACCTGGACGGCCAGGCCCTCGGCAAGCCCGCCGACGCCGAGGAGGCCACCGCCCGCTGGAAGGCGATGCGCGGACGGGCCGGCACCCTCCAGACCGGGCACTGCGTCTGGGACACGACCCGCGGACGGTACGCATCGGCCACCGCCTCCACCGTGGTCCACTTCGGCGAGCCGACGGACGAGGAGATCGCCGCGTACGTCGGCTCCGGCGAGCCGCTGTACGTCGCCGGCGCCTTCACTCTGGACGGCCGCTCGGCGCCGTTCATCGACGGCATCGACGGCGACCACGGCAACGTCATCGGCATCAGCCTGCCCCTGATCCGCCGGCTGCTGGCCGAACTGGGCGTGGGCATCACCGAGTTGTGGGCGCCCCCGGCCGAGGGCTGATCAGGGGGGTCAGGGAGTGCCGGGCTCGGCCGGAGGGGCGACCGGGGCAGGGGGAGCGTCGCTCACCGGGGCGTCCCTCTCCGGGTTGTCGCCCGCGTCCCCCTGAGGGCCGCCGCCCGGCACCGCACCGGCCGGCCCCTCCTTGCCGTCGTACGTCATCAGCAGCAGCACGATGAGCCCCAGCACCACCACCATGAACAGGAACGCCCTCCAGCCCACCAGCCCCCAGGCGAAGGCGCCCAGCAGCCCGTGCACCACGGCCGCGCTGATCAGCAGGATGCGGCCGAGGCCGGCCGGGCGGCGGCCCCGCACCGCGACCAGCAGGGCGACCAGGCCGCACAGGGCGAAGTAGAGGCCGAAGACCACGCCGCCGGCCTTCGACGACGTCGACATCATGTTCGGGTCCAGGCCCGCCAGGGACATCTGCTGCCGGTGCACGACCTCACCGAGGAACCAGTTCAGCCCCGCCACCGCGAACGCCTCCGCGAAGAGCACGACCGCCACCACCCACGCCACCGGTCTGCGCACCACCGGTCCCACCCACTTCCGACTGCCGCTCCACCCGGAGCCCTGTTACCGCCAGTACCGTCGAGACATCGCGAACGCTACTAACGGGTAAACCACGGGACAAGAGTCCTGCGGAGGGCAAAGATTCATTGGGCCATTCGTAGGGACTCCACAAAGAAACGAAGTGGGCCGCAGCACGCTCTCACAGAGACCTTGGCCACATCGGAGGCTAGGGTTTTCCGGAGGAGTCCTGCGTACAGCGTTGCGACAAGGGATTTCGCAGGTCGAGCGAGCCTCGAATCACGCTCCGTGTGGGCAAGCTCACCAGTGGGGACGGGTCGAAGTGCCGTGTCGGCTGTCCCTAAACTCGGCTTGTTTCAAGGAGGGAGCCTCAATCGTGCGCAAGGTGCTCATCGCCAACCGTGGCGAAATCGCTGTCCGCGTGGCCCGGGCCTGCCGGGACGCCGGGATCGCGAGCGTGGCCGTCTACGCCGACCCGGACCGGGACGCCCTGCACGTCCGCGCCGCGGATGAGGCGTTCGCCCTGGGCGGTGACACCCCGGCCACCAGCTACCTGGACATCGACAAGGTCCTCAAGGCCGCCAAGGAGTCCGGCGCGGACGCCATCCACCCCGGCTACGGCTTCCTCTCGGAGAACGCCGACTTCGCCCAGGCCGTGACCGACGCCGGCCTGACCTGGATCGGCCCGCCCCCGCACGCCATCCGCGACCTGGGCGACAAGGTCGCCGCCCGGCACATCGCCCAGCGCGCCGGCGCCCCCCTGGTCGCCGGCACCCCCGACCCGGTGAGCGGCGCGGAGGAGGTCGTCGCCTTCGCCAAGGAGCACGGCCTGCCCATCGCCATCAAGGCCGCCTTCGGCGGCGGCGGCCGCGGCCTGAAGGTCGCCCGCACCCTGGAAGAGGTCCCCGAGCTGTACGACTCCGCGGTGCGCGAGGCGGTGGCCGCCTTCGGCCGCGGCGAGTGCTTCGTCGAGCGCTACCTGGACCGCCCCCGGCACGTGGAGACCCAGTGCCTGGCCGATGCCCACGGCAACGTGGTCGTGGTCTCCACCCGGGACTGCTCCCTGCAGCGCCGCCACCAGAAACTGGTCGAGGAGGCCCCCGCCCCCTTCCTGTCCGAGGCGCAGACAGCCGAGCTGTACCGGGCCTCCAAGGCCATCCTGAAGGAGGCCGGCTACGTCGGCGCCGGCACCTGCGAGTTCCTGGTCGGCCAGGACGGCACCATCTCCTTCTTGGAGGTCAACACCCGCCTGCAGGTCGAGCACCCGGTCACCGAGGAGGTCGCCGGCCTGGACCTGGTGCGCGAGATGTTCCGCATCGCCGACGGCGAACCGCTGGGCTACGACGACCCGCCGCTGCGCGGGCACTCCTTCGAGTTCCGCATCAACGGCGAGGACCCCGGCCGGGGCTTCCTGCCCGCCCCCGGCACCGTCACCCGCTTCGACGCGCCCGCCGGCCCGGGCGTGCGCCTGGACGCCGGGGTGGAGGCCGGATCCGTCATCGGCCCCGCCTGGGACTCGCTGCTGGCCAAGCTGATCGTCACCGGCCGCACCCGCGCCGAGGCGCTGCAGCGCGCCGCCCGCGCGCTGGCCGAGTTCACCGTGGAGGGCATGGCCACCGCGATCCCCTTCCACCGCGCGGTGGTCACCGACCCGGCCTTCGCCCCCGAACTGACCGGTTCCACCGAGGCGTTCACGGTCCACACCCGCTGGATCGAGACCGAGTTCGTCAACGACATCGCCCCCTTCACCGCCCCCGCCGACACCGCCGAGGCGGACGAGGAGACGGGCCGCGAGACCGTCGTGGTCGAGGTCGGCGGCAAGCGCCTGGAGGTCTCCCTGCCCTCCTCCCTGGGCATGTCCCTGGCCCGCACCGGCCTGGCGGCCGGCGCCCGGCCCAAGCGCCGCGCCGCGAGGAAGTCCGGCCCCGTCGCCTCCGGCGACACCCTGGCCTCCCCCATGCAGGGCACCATCGTCAAGATCGCCGTCGAGGAGGGCCAGGAGATCAAGGAAGGCGACCTGGTCGTCGTCCTGGAGGCCATGAAGATGGAACAGCCCCTCAACGCCCACAAGTCCGGCACCATCAAGGGCCTCACCGCCGAGGTCGGCGCCTCCCTCACCTCCGGCGCCGCCATCTGCGAGATCAAGGACTGATCCCCCACCGCACCGCTGGGCGCCCGGCGAACCGCGAGAGCGGCCCGCCGGGCGCCACGCCTTTCCCCGACACCGCGCCCTACCGCCACGGCGCCGACCGCGACGAGCTCAGGCCATGACCCACGACCGCCGCCCCCGGTGCGGGCAGCACCTGCCCGCGTCACAGCGTGATCGGTAGCTCGACACAGCGTGACCGGTAGTTCGACGAGCAGGTCCCATCCTCCGAGGCCCTCCGTCGGCCCTTCACCGTCTCCGCAGGTCCGCGACTCGTGCCGTCGGGCGTTCCGCCCCGGCCGACTGTTCCCCGCCCAGAGGCGCCGGGCGGAGGTTGGCGCCCGGGGGTTGGTTGCGGCGCGGCCCCGGAAGGGGGACCTCCCGGCGGCGGTCACGGGGCGGGGGCTGGTCGACCGCCGGCGTTCCTGTCCCGCCCGTCACGGCGATCTGGACGCCCTGGTCCGCCAGGGCCTGGAGTTCGGTGGCCGCGCGGTCGTCGTGAGCCGGGGGCTCGTCCGTCACCAGGCGGGTGATGAGCTCGGTCGGCACGGTCTGGAACATCGTGTCCGTACCGAGCTTGGTGTGGTCGGCGAGGACCACGACCTCCGCGGCGGCCTGGACGAGGGCCCGGTCGACGGAGGCCGACAGCATGTTGGAGGTGGACAGCCCCCGCTCGGCGGTCAGGCCGCTCCCCGAGAGGAAGGCCTTGGACACCCGCAGGCCGTGCAGCGACTGCTCGGCCCCGGACCCGACGAGCGCGTAGTTGGAGCCGCGCAGGGTGCCGCCGGTCATCACGACCTCCACCCGGTTGGCGTGGGCCAACGCCTGGGCGACCAGGAGGGAGTTGGTGACGACGGTCAGGCCGGGCACCCGGGCGAGCCGGCGCGCCAGCTCCTGCGTGGTCGTACCCGCCCCGACGACGATCGCCTCGCCCTCTCCGACGAGTCCCGCGGCGAGGTCGGCGATGGCCGTCTTCTCCGCGGTCGCGAGATGCGACTTCTGCGGGAAGCCGGACTCCCGGGTGAACCCGCCCGGGAGTACCGCACCGCCGTGCCGGCGGTCGAGGAGTCCTTCGGCCTCCAGTGCCCGCACGTCCCGCCGTACGGTCACTTCGGAGGTCTGGACGACGCGGGCGAGCTCACGGAGCGACACGGCACCGTTCGCTCGCACCATTTCGAGGATCAGTTGGCGACGTTCAGCAGCGAACACGAAACTGACAGTAACCCCAGCGACCGTCTGCTTTCAGCGGTTTGCGTCGAATAGCAGAAGTTGTTCGCACCGCAGGACACGAAGTGGTATAGAACCCCGGCCCCATGCGCCGGAACCCGGCCGTCGGGCCCGCCCTACGCCTCGGCACCCGTCTTGCGCGTGTGCAGCTGCCGGGCCACCTCGGCGATCGACCCCGACAGGGAGGGATAGACAGTGAACGCGTTCGCGATCTGTTCCACCGTCAGGTTGTTGTCGACGGCGATCGAGATGGGGTGGATGAGTTCCGAGGCGCGCGGCGCCACGACCACACCGCCGACCACGATGCCCGTACCCGGACGGCAGAAGATCTTGACGAAGCCGTCCCGGATGCCCTGCATCTTGGCGCGCGGGTTGCGCAGCAGCGGGAGCTTCACGCAGCAGGCGTCGATCTTGCCGGCGTCCACGTCGGCCTGGCTGTAGCCGACGGTGGCGATCTCGGGGTCGGTGAAGACGTTGGCCGAGACCGTCTTGAGGTTCAGCGGGGCCACCGCGTCGCCCAGGAAGTGGTACATGGCGATACGTCCCTGCATCGCCGCCACCGACGCGAGCGCGAAGACACCGGTCACGTCGCCGGCCGCGTACACGCCCGGAGCCGTGGTCCGCGACACCTTGTCGGTCCAGATGTGACCGGACTCGCGCAGCCTGACACCGGCCTCCTCCAGGCCCAGCCCCGCGCTGTTCGGGATGGCGCCGACGGCCATCAGACAGTGCGAGCCGCTGATGACGCGCCCGTCGGCCAGCGTCACCTCCACCCGGTCCCCGACCCGCTTGGCCGCGGCGGCCCGCGAGCGCGCCATGACGTTCATGCCGCGACGCCGGAAGACGTCCTCCAGCACAGCCGCCGCGTCCGGGTCCTCGCCCGGCAGCACCCGGTCCCGGGAGGACACCAGCGTGACCTTCGACCCGAGCGCCTGGTAGGCACCGGCGAACTCGGCACCGGTCACGCCGGACCCGACCACGATGAGCTCCTCGGGAAGCTCGGTGAGGTCGTAGACCTGGGTCCAGGTCAGGATGCGCTCGCCGTCCGGCTGGGCGTCGGGCAGCTCGCGCGGGTGCCCGCCGGTCGCGATGAGCACCGCGTCCGCGGTGAGCGTCTCCTCACTGCCGTCCGCCGCCGTGACGACGACCTTCCGCGACCCGTCGAGTGCCTGCATGCCCTCCAGCCGGCCACGCCCGCGCATCACCCGGGCGCCGGCCCGCGTCACGGACGCGGTGATGTCGTGGGACTGGGCGAGCGCCAGCCGTTTCACACGGCGGTTGACCTTCCCCAGGTCGACACCCACCACCCGGGCGGACTGCTCCATCGGAGGGGTGTCGTCGGCGACGATGATCCCCAGTTCCTGGTGCGACGAGTCGAAGGTGGTCATCACCTCGGCCGTAGCGATGAGCGTCTTCGACGGCACGCAGTCGGTCAGCACCGACGCTCCGCCCAGACCGTCGCAGTCGACGACGGTCACCTCCGCGCCGAGCTGCGCCGCCACCAGCGCCGCTTCGTATCCGCCGGGTCCACCACCGATGATCACGATCCGAGTCACGTACTCCATTGTCCCGCACTGTTCAAGGTGCTACTGCCCCGGGGCGCGGCCGGACCGTTTTCCGTTGCCCCTGAGATCGGCGGGGCGAGTGCGCTGCTGCCGTACGCTCGACCCATGTCGCTCTACGCCGCGTACGCCGGCAACCTCGACGCGCGGCTGATGTCCCGCCGCGCCCCGCACTCGCCGCTGCGCGCCACGGGGTGGCTGAACGGCTGGCGGCTGACCTTCGGCGGCGAGCACATGGGCTGGGAGGGCGCGCTGGCGACGCTCGTCGAGGACCCGCTCTCTCAGGTCTTCGTCGCGCTGTACGACATCGCCCCCATGGACGAGGACTCCCTCGACCGCTGGGTGGGCGCGGGCCTGGGCCTCTACCGTCGCACTCGTGTCCGCGTCCACACCCTCGACGGCGAGGAACCCGCCTGGGCCTACGTCCTCAACGCCTACGAGGGCGGCCTCCCCTCCGCCCGCTACCTCGGCGAAATCGCCGACGCGGCCGAATCGGCGGGAGCGCCACACGATTACGTGATGGAGTTGCGCAAGCGGCCCTGCTGAGCAGGCCGGCCCCTAGAATTGGGCTGATCGACGCACGAACGGGAGAGCGACATGGCCCCCATCGCCACGTACGACGTCTACTACACCGAGCAGGCTGCCGCGGCCCGTGACAGGCTCGACGACCAGCAGCGCACCGCGTTCGACAAGGGCATCGCTCTCCTGGCCCGCGACCCTTTCCTTTCGGTGTCCCGGCCCATAAGCGCCACCGGCGACGACCGCACGATCCGCCTCACGCAGAACATTCTGGTGGAGTACACGGTCAGCCGCGGCCGACTGCTGATCTTCATCGTCGAGGTGTTCAACGACAAGGACGTCCTCATCACGGACGAGGCCTGAACCCTCGACGCCCCCTCGTCGGAAACGACAAGACAACGATCCCCCTCCCTTAACCTCCATCATCTACGCGCGTAGGCGAATACCGGCTACCCTCGACAACGTGAACGCATCTCTACTCCCGGACGACATCCAGGGCGACCCCTACGCCGCTGCCGACGCCGCCGCCACGCGCCTGCGGGAACTCACCGGTGCCGAGACCCACGACGTCGCCCTCGTGATGGGCTCCGGCTGGGCTCCGGCCGTCGACGCCCTGGGGGCCCCCGACGCCGAGCTCCAGGTCACCGAGCTGCCCGGATTCCCGCCGCCGGCGGTGGAGGGCCACGGCGGCAAGATCCGCTCGTACGCCATCGGGAACAAGCGCGCCCTGGTCTTCCTGGGCCGCACCCACTACTACGAGGGCCGGGGCGTGGCCGCCGTGGCCCACGGCGTACGCACCGCCGTCTCGGCCGGATGCAAGACGATCGTGCTCACCAACGGCTGCGGCGGCCTGCGCGAGGGCATGCGCCCCGGCCAGCCCGTCCTGATCAGCGACCACATCAACCTGACGGCCACCTCCCCGATCGTCGGCGCCAACTTCGTCGACCTCACCGACCTCTACTCCCCCCGCCTGCGCGCCCTGTGCAAGGAGGTCGACCCCACCCTCGAGGAGGGCGTCTACGCCCAGTTCCCCGGCCCGCACTACGAGACGCCGGCCGAGATCCGCATGGCCCGCGTCATCGGCGCGGACCTGGTCGGCATGTCCACGGTCCTGGAAGCCATCGCCGCCCGCGAGGCCGGCGCCGAGGTCCTCGGCATCTCCCTGGTCACCAACCTCGCCGCCGGCATGACCGGCGAACCCCTCAACCACGAGGAAGTCCTCCGGGCGGGCCGGGACAGCGCCACCCGCATGGGCTCCCTCCTGGCCCAGGTGCTGGACCGCCTGTAAAGGGAACCCGCCCTCCGCCACGACGGCGGGACGGCCGCCCGACGGCGGAAGGGGCCGTGGGGGTGCGTCGACAGCCCGCCGCATACTTCGTCTCTGCCCAGTCCCACCATGGAGACTCGGAGCAGTACGCCCGTGCGCGGCGGGCTGGACGCACCCCCACGGCCCCGCCCACCACCACACCGCAGGCGCCCCCGCCCCCACCGCCGGAGGCACCCGCACCCCCACGGCCCGCCCCACCACCACACCGCAGGCGCCCCAGCCCCCACCGCCGGAGGCACAGGCCCCAGGACCGACACACGAGAGGCTGACCCCACGTGCACGACGACCTCATCGCAAGGGCCAAGGCCTGGCTGGCCGAGGACCCCGACCCGGACACCCGTGGCGAACTCGCCCGCCTCATCGACACCGGGGACGTCGAGGAACTCGCCGCCCGCTTCGCCGGCACCCTCCAGTTCGGCACCGCCGGCCTGCGCGGCGAACTCGGTGCCGGCCCCATGCGCATGAACCGCTCCGTCGTCGTCCGAGCCGCCGCCGGCCTCGCCGCGTACCTCACCAAGAACGGCCACACGGGCGGCCTGGTCGTCATCGGCTACGACGCCCGCCACAAGTCGGAAGACTTCGCCCGCGACACCGCCGCCGTCATGACCGGCGCCGGCCTGCGTGCCGCCGTACTCCCCCGCCCCCTCCCCACCCCCGTCCTCGCCTTCGCCATCCGGCACCTCGGCGCGGTCGCCGGCGTGGAGGTCACCGCCAGCCACAACCCGCCTCGCGACAACGGCTACAAGGTCTACCTGGGCGACGGCTCCCAGATCGTCCCGCCCGCCGACGCCGACATCGCCGCCGAGATCGACGCGATCACCACCCTCACCACCGTCCCCCGCCCGGACTCCGGCTGGGACACTCTCGGCGAGGACGTCCACGACGCCTACCTCGCCCGTACGGACGCCGTACTGAGCCCCGGCTCCCCCCGCACCGCCCGCACCGTCTACACGGCGATGCACGGCGTCGGCAAGGACACCCTCCTCGCCGCCTTCGCCCGCGCCGGCTTCCCCACCCCCGACCTGGTCCCCGAACAGGCGGAACCGGACCCGGACTTCCCGACCGTGGCCTTCCCCAACCCGGAGGAGCCCGGCGCGATGGACCTGGCGTTCGCGAAGGCCCGCGAGACGAACCCCGACCTGATCATCGCCAACGACCCGGACGCGGACCGCTGCGCCGTGGCGGTCAAGGACGGCGAGGACTGGCGCATGCTGCGCGGCGACGAGGTGGGCTCGCTCCTGGCCGCCCACCTGGTCGATCGCGGAGCCACCGGGACGTTCGCGGAGTCGATCGTGTCGTCCTCCCTCCTCGGCCGCATCGCCGAGAAGGCGGGCCTTCCCCACGAGGAGACCCTCACCGGCTTCAAGTGGATCGCCCGCGTGGAGGGCCTGCGCTACGGCTACGAGGAGGCCCTCGGCTACTGCGTCGACCCCGACGGCGTACGCGACAAGGACGGCATCACCGCGGCCCTGCTGATCGCCGAACTGGCCTCACGGCTCAAGCAGACGGCATCCGACGGCGGCTCCGCCGCGGGCCGCACCCTCCTGGACCTCCTCGACGACCTCGCCGTCGAGCACGGCCTGCACGCCACCGACCAGCTCTCGGTCCGCGTCCAGGACCTCTCGCTCATCGCCGACGTGATGCGCCGCCTGCGCGAGCAGCCCCCGACCGAGCTCGCGGGCCTGCCCATCACCCGCTCCGAGGATCTCACCCGGGGCACCGGCACACTGCCCCCCACGGACGGCCTCCGCTACACCCTCGACGGCGCCCGCGTGGTGGTCCGCCCCAGCGGCACGGAGCCCAAGCTGAAGTGCTACCTGGAGGTCGTGGTCCCGGTAGGGACGCACGCCGACCTCCCGACAGCCCGCGCGAAGGCCGCCGGGCTCCTGGCGTCGATCAAACGGGACCTGTCCACGGCCGCCGGCATCTGACCCACAGCCGTACCAAAGGCGAAAGGGGGGTCCCTCGCACAGAGGGACCCCCCTTCCCGAAACCCACCGGCGCGCCCGTCACCCCACCGCCAGCAGAATCGCCAGCAGAATCGCACCGGCCACCGTCGGCCCGACGATCTCGTACGCCCAGCGGACACTCACCTGCCCCTGGGCGGCCTCGGCGTTCTCGCGCCGTTCCTGAAGCTCACGCAGATCGTCCATGTGCTGGTCGGTCTCCGCGCGAATGGGCCCGTCGCCCCCGGCACCGGCGCCCGACCCGCGCCCCGGCCCCCCGAACCCGAAGGCACTGCCGCCACGTCCACCGGTCCCGGTCCGCCCCGCGCCGCCCACCCCGCGCTCGCCCGCGGCGGCGGCCCGCGCCTGCTGCCGGGCGGCCCGCTTGCGCGCCCGCAGGGAGACGGGCAACGCCCACAGCTGGTACTTGGTGCCGGACTGGTCGAAAACCTCGTTGGAGTAGCCGGAACGCAGTCCGGAGACCTGCCCCCACGGCAGCACGATCACACGGAAGGGATTGCGGACACGCAGCCGCTCGTCGTTGGCGAACACCGCGGGCCGCAGCGTGAAGGCGACCACGAGCGGCACGACGAGAATCATCGCGGCGAGCGCCAGCCAAGGGGTATGGCCCTCGCCCGCGACCAGCGCGTCGATGCCCAGCCACCCGACGACGGCGAGCAGCAGGACACCGCCCGCGATGCCGGCGGACGACCGGTACACCCGGTCCTTGAACTCGGGGCTCGGCGGCTGCGGCGCGGTGGGCTCGTGCTCGGGCGTCGTCATGGCCCCGATTGTGCACGACGCCCGAAAGCGACATGAGACGAGCCTCGGGGCTGTACAGCTGCTACGCGCGTAGATATGCTCGCCTGGTGACCATGCCCACCACTGCACCCGCTGCACCTGCTGCACTCGCCGGCGTCACCGCGTCCGACAGCACGCTGCGCCGCTTCCTCCACGGGCTGCCCGGCGTCGACGCGGTCGGCCTGGAGGCGCGCGCCGCCTCGCTCGGCACCCGTTCCATCAAGACCACCGCGAAGGCGTACGCCATCGACCTCGCCATCTCGATGGTCGACCTGACGACGCTGGAAGGCGCGGACACCCCCGGCAAGGTCCGGGCGCTCGGCGCCAAGGCGGTCCACCCCGACCCGACGGACCGTACGACCCCCACCACCGCGGCCGTCTGCGTCTACCCCGACATGGTGGCCGTCGCCAAACAGGCCGTCGCCGGCTCGGACGTGAAGGTCGCCTCGGTCGCCACCGCCTTCCCGGCCGGCCGCGCGCCGCTGAGCGTCAAGCTGGCGGACGTGCGCGAGGCGGTCGCCGCGGGCGCCGACGAGATCGACATGGTCATCGACCGCGGGGCGTTCCTCGCGGGCAGGTACCTGAAGGTGTACGACGAGATCGTCGCCGTGAAGGAGGCCTGCGGGGCGAGCGCCCGCCTGAAGGTCATCTTCGAGACCGGCGAGCTGTCGACGTATGACAACATCCGCCGGGCGAGCTGGCTCGGCATGCTGGCGGGCGCCGACTTCATCAAGACCTCCACCGGCAAGGTCGCCGTCAACGCGACCCCGGCCAACACCCTGCTCATGCTGGAGGCCGTCCGTGACTTCCGGGCGCAGACCGGTGTGCAGGTCGGGGTGAAGCCGGCCGGCGGCATCCGCACCTCCAAGGACGCGATCAAGTTCCTCGTCCTGGTCAACGAGACCGTCGGCGAGGACTGGCTGGACAACCACTGGTTCCGCTTCGGCGCCTCCTCGCTCCTGAACGACCTGCTGATGCAGCGTCAGAAGCTGGCCACCGGCCGTTACTCCGGCCCCGACTACGTGACGGTGGACTGATCACCATGGCATTCGAGTACGCACCCGCGCCCGAGTCGCGCGCGATCGTCGACATCGCCCCGTCCTACGGCCTGTTCATCGACGGCGAGTTCGGCGAGGCGGCCGACGGCAAGGTCTTCAAGACCGTCTCCCCCAGCACGGAAGAGGTGCTCTCCGAGGTCGCCCAGGCCGGTGAGGCCGACGTGGACCGCGCGGTCAGGGCCGCCCGGAAGGCCTTCGGGAAGTGGTCGGCGCTGCCCGGTTCCGAGCGCGCCAAGTACCTGTTCCGCATCGCCCGCGTCATCCAGGAGCGCAGCCGTGAGCTGGCGGTCCTGGAGACGCTGGACAACGGCAAGCCGATCAAGGAGACGAGGGACGCGGACCTGCCCCTGGTGGCCGCGCACTTCTTCTACTACGCCGGCTGGGCGGACAAGCTCGACCACGCGGGCTTCGGCCCGAACCCGAAGCCCCTGGGCGTGGCCGGCCAGGTCATCCCCTGGAACTTCCCCCTGCTGATGCTGGCGTGGAAGATCGCCCCGGCCCTCGCGACCGGCAACACGGTCGTGCTCAAGCCCGCCGAGACCACCCCGCTCTCCGCGCTGTTCTTCGCGGACGTCTGCCGCCAGGCGGGCCTGCCGAAGGGTGTCGTCAACATCCTTCCCGGCTACGGCGACGCGGGCGCCGCGCTCGTCGCGCACCCGGACGTGGACAAGGTCGCCTTCACCGGCTCCACGGCCGTCGGCAAGGAGATCGCCCGCACGGTCGCGGGCACGCGCAAGAAGCTGACCCTGGAACTGGGCGGCAAGGGCGCCAACATCGTCTTCGACGACGCGCCGATCGACCAGGCCGTCGAGGGCATCGTGGGCGGCATCTTCTTCAACCAGGGCCAGGTCTGCTGCGCGGGCTCGCGCCTGCTGGTCCAGGAGTCGATCCACGACGAGCTGCTCGACTCCCTCAAGCGCAGGCTCTCCACCCTGCGCCTGGGCGACCCGCTGGACAAGAACACCGACATCGGCGCGATCAACTCCGCCGAGCAGCTGGCCCGGATCACCGCGCTCGCCGAGCAGGGCGAGGCGGAGGGCGCCGAGCGCTGGTCGCCGGCCTGCGAACTCCCCTCCTCGGGTTACTGGTTCGCCCCGACGCTGTTCACGAACGTCACCCAGGCGCACACCATCGCCCGCGACGAGATCTTCGGCCCGGTGCTGTCCGTCCTCACCTTCCGCACCCCGGACGAGGCCGTCGCCAAGGCCAACAACACGCCGTACGGCCTCTCCGCCGGCATCTGGACGGAGAAGGGCTCCCGCATTCTGGCGGTGGCGAACAAGCTCCGCGCGGGCGTGATCTGGTCCAACACGTTCAACAAGTTCGACCCGACCTCGCCGTTCGGCGGCTACAAGGAGTCGGGCTTCGGCCGCGAGGGCGGCCGCCACGGCCTGGAGGCGTACCTCGATGTCCGATAAGACGGAAAAGACCGAGCCCCGACTGTCGGTCTTCAAGACCTACAAGCTGTACGTCGGCGGGAAGTTCCCGCGTTCCGAGAGCGGCCGGGTGTACGAGGTGACGGACTCCGAAGGCAACTGGCTGGCGAACGCACCGCTGTCCTCCCGCAAGGACGCCCGTGACGCGGTCGTGGCGGCGCGCAAGGCGTTCGGGGCGTGGTCCGGCGCGACGGCGTACAACCGGGGCCAGATCCTGTACCGCGTCGCGGAGATGCTGGAGGGCCGCCGCGAGCAGTTCGTACGCGAAGTGGCCGACGCGGAGGGCCTGTCGAAGTCGAAGGCCGCCGCCCAGGTGGACGCGGCGATCGACCGCTGGGTCTGGTACGCGGGCTGGACCGACAAGATCGCCCAGGTGGTGGGCGGCGGCAACCCGGTGGCGGGCCCGTTCTTCAACCTCTCCACGCCGGAACCGACGGGTGTCGTGGCGGTCCTGGCCCCGCAGGAGTCGTCGTTCCTGGGCCTGGTCTCGGTGATCGCCCCGGTGATCGCGACCGGCAACACGGCGGTCGTCGTGGCCTCCGAGAAGTCCCCGCTGCCCGCCCTCTCCCTGGGCGAGGTGCTGGCCACCTCCGACCTGCCCGGCGGTGTCGTCAACGTCCTGTCCGGCCGCACGGCGGAGATCGCCACGCCCCTCGCCGCCCACCAGGACGTCAACGCGATCGACCTGGCGGGCGCCGACGAGGACCTCGCCAGGGAACTGGAGATCGCGGCGGCGGACAACCTCAAGCGCGCCCTCCGTCCACAGCCTGTGGATTACTCCGCGGCTCCCGGCATCGACCGCCTGACGGCCTTCCTGGAGACGAAGACGGTCTGGCACCCCACGGGCGCGCTGGGCGCGTCGGGCTCGTCGTACTGAGCCGCCCCACGGACGAGAGCCGCGTCTCCCCTCCAACCAGGGAAGACGCGGCTCTTTCGCGTATGCCCACGGGCTTCAGCGCACCGTGCCGAGCGCCTGACCCGCCACCGGGATGCCGCCGATCGACGGGGCCTGGGCCACCGGGCCGGTCAGCATCTTCGAACTGACCGGCTTGAAGTCGGCGATCTGGGTGCCGACGCTGTTGTCGAGCGGGTCGACGCCGGTGCCCGCGAGGGGGTTGGGCTTGAGGCCCGCGACCGGGCCGGTGACGTGGTGGGCCGTGCCGGTCAGCGTCCGCACGGCCGCCTGCGGGTCGCTCTGACCGAACCGGTGGCCTCCGCCCGTGGCCGGGAGGACGTCCGCCGAGGCCGTCGTCGCGCCCGCGCCCAGAGCGACCCCGGCGGTCGCGACGGCGAGCAGGGCACGCCGGGCGGTGGAGCGGGGGGAGGACGCGTGTCGGGCCATTGCTGATGCCGCCTTCTGATGCACCGGGTAACGAGGTCGCCGCACAGAGTAGTTGAGATGTGAGCCACGCTTCAAAGCCGACCCGCGGAGTCGGCAGGGGCGTCACCATGCGTCAAACTGGTGTTCCGTGAGCTCTCATCTCCCGTCATCCGCCCGTGTCGTGCTGCTCTGCGGTCCCTCGGGCTCGGGCAAGTCCCTGGTCGCCGCCCGCTCCGGGCTTCCCGTGCTGCGCCTCGACGACTTCTACAAGGAGGGTGACGACCCCACCCTGCCGCTGGTGACGGGGAGTTCGGACATCGACTGGGACCACCCCGGCTCGTGGGACGCGGACGCCGCGGTGGAGGCGGTCACCCGGCTGTGCGCCACGGGCAGCGCGACGGTGCCGGTCTACGACATCGCCCTGAGCGCCCGTACCGGCGAGGAGCCGCTGCACATCGGCCGCGCCCCGCTGTTCATCGCGGAGGGCATCTTCGCCGCCGAGATCGTGGAGCGCTGCCGGGAACTGGGCGTCCTGGCCGACGCGCTGTGCCTGTCGCGCGGGCCGGTCACCACCTTCCGCCGGCGTTTCCTGCGCGATCTGCAGGAGGGCCGCAAGTCGGTGCCGTTCCTGCTGCGCCGCGGCTGGCGGCTGATGCGCGCCGAGCGGTCGATCGTCGCCCGTCAGGTCGCGCTGGGCGCCCACCCCTGCGACCTCGACGAGGCCCTGGGCCGGCTGAAGGCTGCGGCGGCGGGACGTCGGACGCAGGCACGGACGGCGGCGTAAGCGGCGTACGGCACGCGGACGTACGTACCCCGCACATCCGCGCGTGCGCGTGCGAAAACGGGGCTGGAAGGACCCCCCGGCCCTCCAGCCCCGCTCCCTTGGTGCTTCCCCACGTTCCCCCGTGTTGCTCCCCCGGATTCCCCCGATGTCCCCCCGGACTTCCCCCGTTCCCCCCTTTTCCCCCGTTCCCCCTGCCCTTCGGCCGGTTCAGGCGACGAGCTCGCCGAAGGACTCCTCCTGGTCACGGCCGAAGCTGAGGACCTCGTCCTCGCGCAGCCGGCGCAGCGAGCGCCAGATGCTGGACTTCACCGTGCCGACGCTGATGCCGAGGATGTCCGCGATCTCCGGGTCCGTACGGCCCTCGTAGTAGCGCAGGACCAGCATGGTGCGCTGGAGTTCGGGCAGCCGGGCGAGCGCCTGCCACAGGACCGCGCGCAGCTCGGTGCCGCGCATGGCGTCCGTGTCGCCGGGCGTCTCCGGCAGTTCCTCGGTCGGGTACTCGTTGAGCTTGCGGCGCCGCCAGGCGCTGATGTGCAGGTTGGTCATGGTGCGGCGGAGGTATCCGCCGACCGCCGCCTTGTCACTGATCCGGTCCCACGCCCGGTACGTCGAGAACAGCGCGCTCTGCAGCAGGTCCTCGGCCTCGAAGCGGTCGCCGGTGAGGTGGTAGGCGGTTGCGTACAGGGAGGCGCGGCGCTCCTGGACGTAGGCGGTGAACTCCACCTCCGACAGGGTGCGGCGCTCCCCCGAGACCTCCCCGTACGCGGTTCCCCCGTGTGTTTCCCCCGTGTGCGCGTCAACCACCGTCATGTACGCGGTGTGCTGACGCCCGGTGCCGCGAGCGCACCCCCGCCCGCTCACGGCACCGGACTTCTCCGAACCCCGGCCCACGTCGTGCAGACGCGTGACCACTGCGCTGTTGCTGGTGCTGTGCAGCGTGTTCATCTCGCGCCCCCCGTTCGTGGACTTCCGGTGTTCCGTCTGTTCCGTCGTGCTTCCTTGCCTGTGCCGAAAAGCTTGCCTGCGTGACTTCATGGCCATGTCCGCCGACTGTCACAGACCTGTCACAGGGGTCATGACACAGCGCTACCGGCCTGTAGCTGTCCAGGTGTCGAAACCCACCCCCGTATGCGCCAGAATGAGGCCCGTGCCTTCCCTGTTGCTGATCGAGGACGACGACGCCATCCGGACGGCCCTGGAGCTCTCACTGACGCGCCAGGGACACCGGGTGGCCACCGCTGCCAGCGGTGAGGACGGTCTGAAGCTGCTGCGCGAGCAGCGGCCGGACCTGATCGTGCTGGACGTGATGCTGCCCGGCATCGACGGGTTCGAGGTGTGCCGGCGCATCCGGCGCACGGACCAGCTGCCGATCATTCTGCTCACCGCGCGCAGCGACGACATCGACGTGGTGGTCGGGCTGGAGTCCGGAGCGGACGACTACGTCGTCAAACCGGTCCAGGGCCGGGTGCTGGACGCCCGGATCCGGGCCGTGCTGCGCCGCGGCGAGCGGGAGGCGAACGACTCGGCGGCCTTCGGCAGCCTCGTCATCGACCGTGCGGCGATGACGGTGACGAAGAACGGCGAGGACCTGCAGCTGACCCCGACCGAGCTCAGGCTGCTGCTGGAGCTGAGCCGGCGGCCCGGGCAGGCACTGTCCCGGCAGCAGCTGCTGCGGCTGGTGTGGGAGCACGACTACCTCGGTGACTCGCGGCTCGTGGACGCCTGTGTGCAGCGGCTGCGCGCCAAGGTCGAGGACGTGCCGTCGTCCCCGACGCTGATCCGTACCGTGCGCGGAGTCGGTTACCGCCTGGACGCGCCTCAGTGACGGATGAGCAAGGGGGGCTCCGCGGCTGGGCTGCGGGGCGCAGGGGAGCACTGTCCGGGCTGCGGTTCACCAGTCTGCGCCTGCGGCTGGTCGTCGTCTTCGCGCTGGTCGCGCTGACCGCCGCCGTGTCGGCGTCCGGGATCGCCTACTGGCTCAACCGCGAGGCGGTGCTCACCCGCGCCCAGGACGCGGTGCTGCGCGACTTCCAGCAGGAGATGCAGTACCGCGCGGGCGCGCTGCCGGCGCACCCGACGCAGGACCAGCTGCAGCACACCGCCGGTCAGATGGCCGGCAGCAGCCAGCGCTTCAGCGTGCTGCTGGTCGGCCAGGACACGAACGGCCGCACGGTGTACGGCACCTCCGGCGGCCTGAGCGGCTTCTCCCTCGAGGACGTGCCCGGGTCGCTGCGCGCCGCGGTGAACAAGCGGCAGCCGCTGTCGTCGGCCAACAAGTCGCCGTACCACCTGTACTGGCAGCGGGTCGGCCGGCACGGCACGCCGTACCTCGTCGCCGGGACCAAGGTGATCGGGGGCGGTCCGACCGGCTACATGCTCAAGTCGCTGGAGCCGGAGGCCAAGGACCTCAACTCGCTGGCCTGGTCGCTGGGCATCGCCACCGGCCTGGCGCTGATCGGCGCCGCGCTGCTCGCCCAGGCCGCCGCCACGACCGTGCTGAAGCCGGTGCACCGGCTCGGAATCGCCGCGCGCCGGCTCGGCGAGGGCAAGCTCGACACCCGGCTCAGGGTGTCCGGCACCGACGAACTCGCCGACCTGTCCCGCACGTTCAACAACGCGGCCGAGGCCCTGGAGAAGCGGGTCGCCGACATGGCCGCCCGCGACGATTCCTCCCGCCGCTTCGTGGCGGACATGAGCCATGAGCTGCGTACGCCGCTGACCGCCATCACCGCCGTGACGGAGGTGCTGGAGGAGGAGCTGGACTCCGAGGGCGGCGGCATCGACCCGATGATCGAGCCCGCGGTACGGCTCGTGGTCAGCGAGACCCGGAGGCTGAACGACCTGGTCGAGAACCTGATGGAGGTCACCCGCTTCGACGCGGGCACGGCCCGCCTGGTCCTGGACGACGTCGACATCGCCGACCAGATCACCGCCTGCGTCGACGCCCGCGCCTGGCTGGACGCGGTCGAGCTGGACGCCGAGCGCGGCATCCATGCCCGGCTCGACCCGCGCCGCCTGGACGTCATCCTCGCCAACCTCATCGGCAACGCGCTCAAGCACGGCGGCTCGCCGGTGCGGGTGTCGGTGCGCGAGTCGGCCGGGGAGACGGCGAAATCCGCCGAGATCGTCATCCAGGTCCGCGACCACGGCCCCGGCATCCCGGAGGACGTCCTGCCGCACGTGTTCGACCGGTTCTACAAGGCGAGCGCCTCCCGGCCGCGCTCCGAGGGCAGCGGCCTCGGCCTGTCGATCGCCCTGAACAACGCCCACATCCACGGCGGTGGCATCAGCGCGGCCAACTCCTCCGAGGGCGGCGCGGTGTTCACGCTGCGACTGCCGCAGGACGCCTCGGCGCTCGCGGCGGAGAAGGAGCAGGGCGACAAGGACGGCGGGAAGGGCGAGGGCAACGGTTCGAAGGGGGAGGCCCGATGAACGTACGCCGACTCCTGCCGGCGCTCCCCGCCCTGGCCCTGCTGCTCGCCGGCTGCGGGATCCGCTCCACCGAGGTGCCCACGGACTTCGGCGCCGCGCCCTCCCGTGTGCCCTGTTCGCTGTCGCAGCCGGACGTGACCACGCAGTCCTCGCGTGGAGTGCCCGTACAGGTGTTCCTGCTGTGCGGCTCGTCGCTGGTGACCGTCGACCGGACGGTACGGGTGCCGGAGAACACGGCGGACGCGCGGCGGCGCGTGATCGTGGCGCAGGGGCTGCTCGACCAGCTCGCCGCGGCACCGTCGTCCGGTGAGTCGGCGGCCGGGTACACCACGCACGTTCCCGGCGGTCTGACCGTCACCGGACCGCGCCCCAAGGACCCCGGGGAAACGCTCCGGCTGAGCACCGCACCGGACGGCCTCGCCCCTTACGCCCTCGCGCAGATCGTCTGCACACTGTCCGACTCGGCGGCCGCCGAGGGCGACGGCTCCGTGGTCCTCGGCGGCCCGGACGACACCCGGCTGCGCCGCTACCAGTGCAGCGAGGAGCTGCGCTCCCGGCCGGGCACCACGGAGCCGCCGTCGGCCCAGGTGACCGACGGCTGACACACGGACGGCCGGATACGTGTGGCACGGCACGCACGGCGGCGCGTGCCCGCTGCCGGAACCGATCGTGCCGAGGACCGCGTCTAGGGGAGCGTGCAGCGTCAAGGCTCCATCGGCGGCAGCGCCGCGATCCACGTCCGTGTGACAGGGGGTGCCCTCCTTGTCGCCCATCTCGCGCTCGTCGCCTGGCTCATGCTGCGCCCGCTGGACGTCCCCTGGGTGACGCCGCCCAACCTGCGCCCGCTCGCCACCATCCGCGCCGACCTGGCGCTGGGCCGGCTCGAGGCGGCCCGGCGCATCGGCGAGGGACTCGCGCTGCTCGCTCCGCTGGGCGTCCTGCTGCCGATGGCCCACGGCAGACTCCGCGTCTCCCCGGTGGCCTCTCTGATCCGTACGCTGGCCGCCGGCGCCCTGGTCTCGCTGGGCATAGCCCTGCTGCAGACCGGCGTGCCCGGCCGGGTCGTGGACGTGGACACCCTGCTGCTCAACACCGTGGGCGTGGCCCTGGCCCACCTGGCGATCGTCCCCGCGGGCCGCTCCCGCCTCCGCCACAGGGCCGAGCGCCGGGACCGGCCGACCGTACGCCAGGAGGACCCGCCTCAGGGTCGCACCCCGACGATTCCCAGGGTGGGCATCGCCCCGTGGAGTGACGCTCTGCCCCCTTCGTCTCCGTAACGTGGTCATCGGACGGGGCAGCCGACGGGGAGGCCCCGCACCCAACAGTTCACGGAGGAGTTCGGATGACCGCCCTTGCCCGCCCCACCCACGGCCGCATGATCGGCGGAGTGTGCGCCGCGCTGGCTCGGCGCTTCGGTACCTCCGCGACGACGATGCGCGTGCTCTTCCTGCTCTCCTGCCTGCTGCCGGGCCCGCAGTTCCTGGTCTACATCGTGCTGTGGATCCTGCTGCCCTCGGAGGACAAGGCCCGTACGGCCTGGTAGTCCCCGGGCCGATCTGCAAGTGCCGTACGCCACAACGCCGTCGGGGCGCACCCTGAAGCAAGGGGTGCGCCCCGGTCGTATGGTGGCCGGCTCAGCCCAGCGGCAGCCCGTTCACCGGCGCGCCGTGGGTGGGCAGCCCCTGCACCGGCAGCCCGCCGAGCAGGCCGGCGGCCGGCTTGGTCGGGCCGTTCCCGAGCGTGTCGCGGGCGACGGGCTGCGCGGCGGCGAGGCCCTTCTGGACCGTGGGCTTGGCCTGGTTCAGCGCCTGGCCGGCCCCCGGCAGCGTCTTGCTGACGTTCTCCGTCGGGAGCGCCTTGCTGACGGAGCCGAGTACCTGGCCCGCGTCCGGGGCGGCCGGCGCGGCGTTCGCGGCGCCCGCGCCGGCGGCGGCGAAAGCGGCACCGAGGGCGGCGACACCGAGGGTCTTGGCGGCAGACTGCTTCATGAAAATGCGTCCTTGAATGGAAGACGGGGAACCGAGCGGTCCACGACCGTAAACATCCCGAGCCGCCCGCCGCAAACGCGGAAATGCGGACGGACTGTGAAGACCGCCGGCTTCCTCTCCCCTCCCGATCAATCCCCTGATCCTGCAGAATCGCTGGTAGACGCAGCCCCCTGAAACAGCCATTCGGATTTCAGCGCCGCGTATCCGGGCTTGATCACGTCATTGATCATCGCCAGTCGTTCATCGAAAGGAATGAACGCTGATTTCATCGCATTGACGGAGAACCACTGCATGTCGTCGAGCGTGTAACCGAATGCCTCGACAAGGTGCTCGAATTCCCGGCTCATGCTGGTGTGGGACATGAGCCGGTTGTCCGTGTTGACCGTGGCGCGGAACAGCAGCCGCCGCAGCAGCCCGATCGGATGCTCGGCGTACGACGACGCCGCGCCGGTCTGGAGGTTGGAGCTGGGGCACAGCTCCAGCGGGATGCGCTTGTCGCGGACGTAGGAGGCCAGCCGCCCCAGCTCGACCGTGCCGTCCTCGTGCACCTGGATGTCGTCGATGATGCGCACCCCGTGCCCGAGCCGGTCGGCGCCGCACCACTGCAGGGCCTGCCAGATGGACGGCAGCCCGAAGGCCTCGCCTGCGTGGATGGTGAAGTGGTTGTTCTCCCGCTTCAGGTACTCGAAGGCGTCCAGGTGCCGGGTGGGCGGGTAACCGGCCTCCGCGCCCGCGATGTCGAAGCCGACCACACCCGAGTCCCGGTACTGGTTGGCGAGTTCGGCGATCTCCAGGGAGCGGGCCGCGTGCCGCATCGCGGTGAGCAGGGCGCCGACCCGGATCCGGTGGCCGTCGGCGAGGGCGCTCCGTTCCCCTTCCCGGAAGCCCTCGTTGACGGCCTCGACGACCTCCTTCAGGCTCAGCCCGCCCTCCAGGTGCTGCTCGGGGGCGTAGCGCACCTCGGCGTAGACGACACCGTCCGCGGCGAGGTCCTCGGCGCACTCGCGGGCGACCCGGACGAGGGCGTCGCGGGTCTGCATGACGCCGACGGTGTGCGAGAAGGTCTCCAAGTACCGTTCGAGGGAACCGGAGTCGGCGGCCTCCCGGAACCACAGGCCGAGCTTTTCCGGGTCGGTCTCGGGGAGCTGGGTGTATCCGGCGTCGTGGGCGAGTTCGACGATCGTGGCCGGGCGGAGCCCGCCGTCGAGGTGGTCGTGCAGCAGAACCTTGGGCGCCCGGCGGATCTGGTCCGAGCTCGGGGTGTTCCCCATGTGGGCAGTCTGGCTCGTCATTTCCGCACTCTAACTCCTACGCGCGTAGATCATCCCCTGTACACATCCGTCGATATGTAACGGTGACCGCCCGGACGGGTGGCGTACACCGGTGATTCTGAGACTGTTCTGTCATGACAGAGCAGGCGACGCCGGTTCGCACGGCCCGGCTGGGGAGGACGCTCGGCCCGGAGCCGGCGGCGGTGGGCGGAGCGGTGCTGCTGCTCCCCGGCGGCCAGGAGGTGTCCGGCCGCAGGCCCTCGCCGGTGCTGGCGGCCGCCTCGGTGCGCGCGCTGGGGCGCCGGCTGACCCGCCTGGGGCGTGACGAGGGCCTGGCCGTCCACGTGGTGCACTACCGCTACCGCGGCTGGAACGGCGGCGAGGCGCATCTGGCCCGCGACGCCGCGTGGGCCGTCGAGGAGGTCGTACGGCGCTACGGGGACGTGCCAGTGTGCCTCGCCGGTCTCGGCATGGGCGGCCGGGCCGCGCTGCACGCGGGCGGGCACGAGACCGTCGACTCCGTGGTGGCGATCGCCCCTTGGCTGCCCGGGGACGACGTGGCGGCCCCGCCCGAACCGGTGAAGCAGCTCGTCGGGCGCCGGGTGCTGATCGTGCACGGCACGAACGACGAGCGGGCCGACCCCGAGCTGTCGTTCCGGTTCGCGGAGCGGGCGAAGAAGGTGAACCGGGACGTGTGCCGGTTCGAAGTCCACTCCGACGGGCACGGGTTACGGCAGTACCGGGACGAAGTCGTCGCGCTCGCCTCGGACTTCGTCATGGGCACGTTGTTCGGGCGGGCGTTCTCGCGGCCGGTCCGGGACGCGCTCGCGGCTCCGCCGCCGCTGGGGTTGCGGATGCCGTTGGCGGCGGGGTTCGGCAGGACGTTGCGATAGGCGCCGCGGCGGCTTGTGAAGTCTTCCGGGCGCGGGGGCGTCGCAGCTCGTCGCGCCCACGATGGGGCCCCTGCTCGTCAAGAGCTCGCGGAGGAGCCGCACATGTCACAGCCCCGCGCCCCTCAGGCGGGGAGCAGCTTCCCTCGTTTCGCGAGAAGGAACTTCTTGAAGGCCGCCACCGGCGGTGTGTCCGGGTGGCCCTCCAGCCAGGCCACGCCGATCTCCCGGACCGCGCGCGGGGCCGTCACCGTCAGTTCGACGACTCCTGGGCGGGGGACGGCCGGCGGGGGCAGCAGGGCGACCCCGAGGCCCGCCGCGACCAGGCCCCGCAGCGTCTCGGCCTCCTCCCCCTCGAAGGCGACGCGCGGTGTGAAACCGGCCTCGCGGCACAGGTCGTCGGTGATACGGCGCAGGCCGTAGCCGGGTTCCAGGGTCACGAAGGACTCGTCGGCGGCCTCGGCCAGGCGGACGCGGCGGCGGGCGGCGAGGCGGTGGTCGGCGGGGACGACCAGGCGCAGCTTCTGCTCGTCCAGGCGGCGG
The DNA here is from genome assembly GCF_054366325.1 of Streptomyces sp. JNUCC 63. NCBI lineage: Bacteria > Bacillati > Actinomycetota > Actinomycetes > Kitasatosporales > Streptomycetaceae > Streptomyces > Streptomyces sp. JNUCC 63. Next base: position 2,993,383 of record NZ_CM135963.1, read on the forward strand.
GCCACGAGGTCGGGCGCGTCCGGCACGGGGGACGTCAGGCACAGGTCGAGCTCGCCGGCCCGCAGCCGCTCCAGCATGGCCTCGCCGTAGTTCTGGACGAGGCTGAAGCGGACGCGGGGGTGGTCGGCGCGGAAGGCGTGGATGAGGCCGGGCACGGTCTCGGCGCCCATGGTGTGCAGGAAGCCGAAGGCGACCTTGCCGGTGGCCGGGTCGGCGTCGGCGCGCACCTCGTCGGCGGCGCGCCCGATCTCCGCGAGGGCGCGTTCGACGGAGGCGAGGAAGGTGCGGCCCGCGGGGGTCAGGGAGACGGTGCGGCCCCGGCGGGCGAAGAGGTCGACGCCGAGGTCCTCCTCGAGCCGGACCATGGACCGCGACAGCGTGGACTGCGGGACCCGCATCTCCTGCGCGGCACGGGTGACGTGCTCGGTGCGGGCCACGCCGGCGAAGTACGCGAGGCGTGGCGCGAGCAGCGCGACGATGTCTTCTGTGTCACCGGTCCGTGACAGGCGACCTTGTGACCCCTGCTGATGCATCATGGGAACGATTATGGCGAGTCCGTGCATTGGACGGATGAGCGCCGGTGTTCTTACGGTCGCCGCATGACTCCTGCCCATACCGGGGCGTCCACCACCGTGGGCGCCGTCGCGTCGATCCCCGGCCCCCTCTCCGACCCCGACTCCCGCATGGCTCCGGGCGGCCCCGGCTACCGCCGGATGAACCTGGCCCTCTTCCTCTCCGGTGTCGCGACCTTCGCGCTGCTGTACTCCACGCAGGCCCTGCTGCCGCTGATCTCCGGCGAGTTCCAGGTGGCGGCGAGCGAGGCGAGCTGGACGGTGGCGGCGGCGACCGGTGGTCTGGCGCTCTTCGTCCTTCCGATGAGCGCGCTGTCGGAACGTTTCGGCAGGCGTACGGTCATGACGGCCTCGCTGGCGGTCGCGGTGACCGTCGGACTGCTGGTGCCCTTCGCGCCGTCGCTGGGCGTGCTGGTGGTGCTGCGGGCGCTGCAGGGTGCCGCGCTGGCGGGCCTGCCGGCCTCGGCGCAGGCGTACCTGGCGGAGGAGGTCCGGCCCAGGGCGCTGGTCACGGCGATCGGCCTGTTCGTGGCGGGCAACAGCGTGGGCGGCATGAGCGGCCGGGTCATCACCGGCTGGGTGGCCCAGGAGTGGGGCTGGCGGGTCGCCGTCGGGGTGATCGGTGCGATCGCGGTGGGGTGCGCGGTGGCCTTCCGCCTGCTGCTGCCGGCGCCGAAGCACTTCACGGCGGGCTCGCTGCGCCCGCGCGTGCTGGCCCGTACGGTCCGCGACCACCTCGCCGACCCGCTGCTGCGCCGCCTGTACGCGATCGGCGCGCTGTTCATGACGGTGTTCGGCGGCGTCTACACGGTGATCGGCTACCGCCTGACCGAGGCCCCCTTCTCCCTGCCCCAGGGCATCGTCGGCTCGATCTTCCTGGTGTACCTGGTGGGTACGGTGTCGGCGTCGACGGCGGGCCGGCTGGTGGGCCGGCTGGGCCGCAGGGGCGCGCTGTACCTGGCGGGCGCCACGACGGCGGCGGGTCTGCTGCTGTCCCTGTCGGCCTCGGTCGTGCCGGTGCTGCTGGGCCTGGTCCTGATCACGGCGGGCTTCTTCGCCGGGCACGCGGCCGCCTCCTCGGCGGTCAGCAAGACGGCCACCCATGGCCGCGCCCAGGCCTCGGCGCTCTACCAGTCCGCCTACTACATCGGCTCCAGCGTGGGCAGCACGGTGGGCGCGATGGCCTTCCACACCGAGGGCTGGGCGGGAACGGTCGGCGTGGGACTGCTGGCGGTCCTGGGCGTCGTGACGATCACGGTGCTCGGTTCGCGGGCGGCGCGGCGGGAGCCGGTGCCGGCGTAGCCGTCGCCCGACCTGCTGGTTCTCCCGGTCCGGGGACCGTTGTCAGTGGCCTGCGGTAGCTTCCGGAGTGCTGGGCGTGACGACGCGCACCGGACGGGACGGCCACAGGGGTGGGTGGACGATGGGAAACGGTACGACGACGACGGACCTCGACGAGCGGTTGGAGAAGTACCGGGTCGAGCTGACCGGTTACTGCTACCGGATGCTCGGCTCGTCCTTCGAGGCGGAGGACGCGGTCCAGGACACCCTGGTGCGCGCCTGGCGGAGCCACGCCACGTTCGAGGGGCGCTCCAGCCTGCGCTCCTGGCTCTACCGCATCGCGACGAACGTCTGCCTGGACATGCTGAAGGCGGGCAACAAGCGCGCCCGGCCGATGGACCTGACCGAGTCCACGCCGCTGGCCCGGGCGGCGCTGTCCCCGCGCCCGGACCACACGTGGCTGGAGCCGATGCCGGACGCCCGGGTGCTGCCGGCGGTCGAGGACCCCGCGGAGGCGGCGGTCGCCAAGGAGTCGGTGCGGCTGGCCTTCATGGCGGCCCTGCAGCAGCTGCCGCCCAAGCAGCGGGCGGTGCTGATCCTGCGCGAGGTGCTCGCCTGGAGGGCGAGCGAGGTCGCCGAGCTGCTGGGTACATCGGTCGCCTCGGTCAACAGCGCGCTGCAGCGGGCGCGTGCCACGCTCGCCGAGCGGCGCGACCGGGGCGCCGACGCGGCCGTGTCGGACCCGCTGGACGAGGAGCAGCAACGGCTCCTCGAGCGCTATGTGAAGGCGTTCGAGGGGTACGACATGACGGCGCTGACCGCGCTGCTGCACGAGGACGCGGTGATGACGATGCCGCCGTTCGACCTGTGGCTGACGGGTTCGGCGGACATCACGGGCTTCATGGCCACGCTGGGCGCCGCCTGCGCGGGCTCCCGGCTGCTGCCGGTGCGGGCCAACGGGCTGCCGGGCTTCGCCCAGTACAAGCCGGACCCGGACAAGGGCGGCTTCACTCCGTGGGCGGTGCAGGTCCTGGAGACATCACAGGGCCGGATCACCGGGTTCCACTGCTTCCTCGACACCCAGCGCTGGTTCCCCCTGTTCGGGCTGCCGCTCCACCTCGAAGGAGAGACCGACCAGGTCGAGCAGGCCGTGTAGCGCCGGGTCGGGTTCGCGCAGCCGTATGCGGCCCCCGGCCCGCCGGGCGGCGAGCTGCAGCCGCGCCAGCAGGTCGACGACGCCGAGCCCCGGCGGCCCCAGCCCACCCACATCACACACCACGACCCCGGCCCGGGTGCCCTCCAGCAGCGCCCGCACGTCCTCGCACAGCCCCGCCACCTCGTCCCGGGCGACGGGGCCGGCGAGCACGAGCACGGCAGGTGTCCTGGCATCCACGGTCTGTAGACCGCCCGGCCGGGCGCAACTCATCGCGCGCGGGGCGCGCGGCTCACCTGGCCGGGGTCAGGCAACCGGGAACTCGGCGGTGTCGATGACGAGGTCGAAGGGGGCGGGGAGCTTGATGGGCTCGCCGAACTTGGCGCTGCTCAGCGGGCGGTAGACGTCGCCCTTCGGCTCTCCGTAGAGCGTCGCGGTGGGGCCGTCGGGGGCCCAGCGGTCGACCAGGAGGTAGAGCGGGATGCCCGCAGTGGCATAGGCGGCGGGCTTGCTGATGCGGTCGTGTCGGGCGTTGGACTTGGAGGTCACCTCGACCACGAGCTCGGCCAGGGCGGCCGGGATGTGGGTGTCCGCCTCCGTGTGCTCTCGCACCGGGGCCACCACAAGGTCCGGGATGAGCATGCCCAGCCGCGAGGGCACGGCGATCGCCAGCGTCTGGAAGATTTCCCAGTCTTCGGGGATCACGGAGTAAAGGCGACGCTGGATGCGGGCCGCGATCACGTTGTGGCGGTACGCGGGAGCAGGTGACACGGTGATGATCCCCTCGATGATCTCCACCTTGCTGCCCTCAGGCCATTCCATCTCCTCCCAGAACCGGACGAGGTCGTCCCAGCCCTGCTCGGGATCCTGGCTGACGGTGAGTGCGCTCATGGCGGTCTCCTATCGGTGCGTCACCGATCCCAGCATGCCGAACGGGACCGATGGCGGTCCACCGATCCCGTTCACCCGAAAGGGAAAACACCTGGTCAGGCGATACGTTCCAGCACCACCGGCGAGGCGGTGAAGTCCGTGCCGTCCGCCGCGATGTCGTACGAACCCTCCACCGCCTGGAGCGCGTACTCGAAGCGCTCGGGAGTGTCCGTGTGGAGGGTCAGCAGGGGCTGGCCGGCGGTCACCGTGTCACCCGGCTTGGCGTGCAGCTCCACGCCCGCCGCCGCCTGCACCGGGTCCTCCTTGCGGGCGCGGCCGGCGCCCAGGCGCCAGGCGGTGACGCCGATGTCGTAGGCGTCGAGGCGGGTCAGGACGCCCGAGGACGGGGCCTTGATCACGTGCTGTTCGCGGGAGGTGGGCAGGGGGGCGTCCGGGTCGCCGCCCTGGGCGGTGATCATGCGGCGCCAGACGTCCATCGCCGAGCCGTCGGCCAGGGCCTTGGCGGGATCGGCGCCCTTCAGGCCGGCCGCGTCCAGCATCTCGCGGGCGAGGGCGAGGGTCAGTTCGACCACGTCCGCCGGGCCGCCGCCGGCCAGGACCTCGACCGACTCGCGGACCTCCAGCGCGTTGCCCGCCGTCAGGCCGAGCGGGGTCGACATGTCGGTCAGGAGGGCGACCGTCCGCACGCCGTGGTCCGTGCCCAGGCCGACCATGGTGGACGCCAGCTCACGGGCGTCCTCCATCGTCTTCATGAAGGCGCCGGTGCCGACCTTCACGTCCAGGACCAGCGAGCCGGTGCCCTCCGCGATCTTCTTGGACATGATGGAGGAGGCGATCAGCGGGATGGCCTCGACCGTGCCGGTCACGTCCCGCAGGGCGTACAGCTTCCTGTCGGCGGGCGCGAGCCCGTCGCCCGCCGCGCAGATCACCGCGCCGACGCCGTCCAGCACGGACAGCATCTCCTCGTTGGACAGCAGCGCCCGCCAGCCGGGGATCGACTCCAGCTTGTCCAGCGTGCCGCCGGTGTGGCCGAGGCCGCGGCCGGACAACTGCGGGACGGCGGCGCCGCACGCGGCGACCAGCGGGGCCAGCGGCAGAGTGATCTTGTCGCCGACGCCGCCCGTGGAGTGCTTGTCCGCGGTGGGGCGGGAGAGGGAGGAGAAGTCCATGCGCTCGCCGGAGGCGATCATCGCGGCGGTCCAGCGGGCGATCTCGCCCCGGTTCATGCCGTTGAGCAGGATGGCCATCGCGAGCGCGGACATCTGCTCGTCGGCGACCTCCCCGCGGGTGTACGCGTCGATCACCCAGTCGATCTGCTCGTCGCTGAGCTCGCCGCGGTCCCGCTTGGTGCGGATGACGGAGATGGCGTCCATGGCCATGGGCTCGGTTTCCTTCCGGGGTGCGAAGGGGAGCGGCCCCCCTGGGCCTCGACAGGCTCAGAGGGGCCGCCCGGGACTTACTTGGTGAGATGCTCCGGGCCGAACGCCTGCGGCAGCATCCGGGACAGCGGCAGGATCCCCGCCGGCGTCTCCAGCAGCAGCTCCGGCCCGCCGGACTCGTACAGCAGCTGCCGGCATCGCCCGCACGGCACCAGGATGTCGCCGTTGCCGTCCACGCAGGTGAAGTGGGTCAGCCGCCCGCCGCCGCTGTTGTGCAGCTGGGAGACCAGCCCGCACTCGGCGCACAGGCCGAGCCCGTAGGAGGCGTTCTCGACGTTGCAGCCGGTGACGATCCGGCCGTCGTCGACCAGGGCGGCGACGCCGACCGGGTAGTTCGAGTAGGGGACGTAGGCGCGCGACATCGCCGCGCGCGCCTCCTCCCGCAGCGCCGCCCAGTCGACCGCCGTGGCGTCCGGGGTGTCCGGGATGTCCGGGGTCACTTGCCCTGTCCCTTCCGGTATCGCATACCGTCCGCCTTGGGCATGCGCAGCCGCTGCGCGGACAGCGACAGCACCAGCAGCGTGACGACGTACGGGGTGGCGCCCACGAAGTCGCTCGGCACCTCGTCCGTGAACAAGTACCAGACGAGAACGAGCACGGCCACGACCCCGCTGATCGCCCCCTGCCACAGCGCCTTGCGGTACAGCTTCCAGCCTGCCAGCACCACGAGCAGCACGACCAGCAGGAGCAGCAGCGCGTGCACGGTCTCGCCGCCGTTGCGCAGCTGCAGCGCGTCGGAGAAGCCGAACAGGCCGGCGCCCATCGCCAGGCCGCCAGGGCGCCAGTTGCCGAAGATCATCGCTGCGAGGCCGATGTAGCCGCGACCGCCGGTCTGACCCTCCAGGTAGGTGTGCGAGGTGACCAGTGCGAGGAAGGCGCCGCCGAGGCCGGCGAGACCGCCGGAGACGGCCACGGCCGCGTACTTGTACGTATAGACGTTCACGCCGAGCGACTCCGCGGCGATCGGGTTCTCACCGCAGGAGCGCAGCCGAAGACCGAACGGGGTGCGCCACAGCAGCCACCAGCTGCCGACGAACAGCAGCACGGCCAGGACCGTCACCACGGACAGGCCAGTGACCAGACCGCCGATGATGCCGGCGAGGTCGGAGATCAGGAACCAGTGGTGCTTCTCGACCGACGCGAGGCCGTCGGAGAGACCGGGCAGGGTGACGTGCGGCAGCGAGTCCGCGGGCGGGGACTGCTTGGGGTTGCCGCCTGCGGTGGCCGCCTCGCCATCCGCGAAGAACAGCTTGGCGAGGTACTGGGTGGCGCCGAGCGCGAGCAGGTTGATCGCGACGCCGGAGACGATGTGGTCGACGCCGAAGGTGACGGTGGCGACGGCGTGCACCAAGCCGCCCAGGACACCGAAGCCGATGCCGCACAACAGGCCGAGCCAGGGGCTGGACTGCCAGCCGATCCAGCCGGCGCCGAAGGTACCGAGGATCATCATGCCCTCAAGGCCGATGTTGACCACGCCGGCCCGCTCCGACCACAGGCCCGCGAGACCGGCGAGGCCGATCGGCACGGCGAGGCCGAGTGCGGCGCTGACCTGACCGGCGGAGTCCAGCTGGTCGGAGCCGGTGATCATGCGGACCGCGGCAACGAGCAGCAGGGCGCCGACGACGATCCAGAGGATCTGGCCGAGCGACCGGCCCGAGCGCTTGGCCGCGGTGTCCGCCTTGGGCGCCGCGGGCGGCGGCGCATCGGTCATCGTGGCAGTCATCACGCCACCTCCTGCTTCTTCATCGGAGCGGCGACTTGGACGGCGAGTTCGGCACCAACCCGCTGCTGCTGACGCTTCAGGCCGTAGCGGCGTACGACCTCGTAGGCGATGACGACGCACAGGACGATGACGCCCTGGATGACGCCGAGGATTTCCTTGTCGTAGCCCTGGAATTCCAGGTGGTTGGTGGTGCGCTCCAGGAAGCCCCACAACAGGGCGCCGAGCGCGATGCCGATCGGGTGGTTGCGGCCGAGCAGTGCGATGGCGATGCCGGTGAAGCCGATGCCCGTCGGGAAGTCGTTGCTGAACTGGTGGCTGTCGTTGAGCAGGGTCGGCATGCCGATCAGGCCCGCCACCGCACCCGAGATGATCATGCTGGTGGCGACCATCTTCTTCACCCCGACACCGCTCGCGGCGGCGGCGGTCTCGGACTGGCCGACGGTGCGCAGGTCGAAGCCGAACCGGGTGCGGCCGAGCACGAACCAGTACGCCACCCCGACGACCACGGCGATGAAGATGAAGCCCCACAACAGGCCGGACGGACCCGTGTCGATGGTGAAGAGGTACGCCGACGACGGCAGCGGCTTGGTGGAGACCAGGGTGCCGCCCTGCTGGAGCTCGCCCAGCCTTCCGGGCTGGAGCAGGTAGGCGATGATCGCGGTGGCGATCGAGTTCAGCATGATCGTCGCGATGACCTCGCTGACGCCCCGGGTCACCTTGAGGACGCCGGCGATGGCCGCCCAGAGGGCGCCGGTGGCCATGGCGCAGATGATGATCAGCGGGATGGCGACCCAGCCGGGCGCGGAGAGGGCCCCGCCGAGGACGGCGGCGACGAACGCGGCGATCCGGTACTGACCGTCGACACCGATGTTGAACAGGTTCATGCGGAAGCCGATGGCCACCGCGACGCCCGCCAGGTAGTACGTCGTCGCCTTGTTCAGGATGTAGACCTGGCTGTCGCTGGCGGAGCCGTAGGTGACCATGTCGCTGAAGGCGTCACCGGGGTTCTTTCCGGTCGCGAGGATCACGAGGGTCGTGACGACGAGCGCGGCGATGACCGCCAGGAGCGGCGCCGCTATCCCGAGGAGCAGTCGCTCCTTGTCGATCCGTGAGGTCAGCTTGTTCATCGCTCGTCGTCCTCTGTGTGCTCCAGGTGACGGGTGGCCGCACCCGTCATGGCGGAGCCCAGCTCTTCGGGGGTGATCGTGGCAGGGTCGGCGTCGGCGACCAATCGGCCGCGGTACATCACTCGCAGAGTGTCGGAGAGGCCGATCAGCTCGTCCAGGTCGGCGGAGATCAGCAGCACGGCCAGGCCTTCGCGGCGGGCCTCGCGGATGTGGTCCCAGATCGCGGCCTGTGCGCCGACGTCCACGCCGCGGGTGGGGTGGGCGGCGATGAGCAGCTTGGGGTGGTGGCTCATCTCGCGGCCGACGATCAGCTTCTGCTGGTTGCCGCCGGACAGCGAGGCCGCGGTGACCTCGATGCCCGGGGTGCGGACGTCGTAGGCCTGGACGATGCGCTCGGTGTCCGTGCGGGCGGCCCTGATGTCGAGCAGACCGCCGCGCGAGTTGGGCTTCTCGGTGACGTGGCCGAGGATGCGGTTCTCCCACAGTGGTGCTTCCAGGAGCAGGCCGTGGCGGTGGCGGTCCTCCGGGATGTAGCCGATGCCGGCCTCGCGACGGTTGCGGGTCGGGGCGTGGGAGATGTCGGTGTCGTCGAGCGTGATGACGCCGTTGTCGGGCCGGCGGATGCCCATGATCGTCTCGACCAGTTCGGACTGGCCGTTGCCCTCCACACCGGCGATGCCCAGAACCTCACCCTTGTGGATGGTGAAGGAGATGTCGTCCAGGATGATCCGCTCGACGCCGTCGAGGTCCGTCTGGGTCAGGCGCAGGCCGTCCACCTTCAGCATGGGGACGTCCGTGACGGTGGAGTCCTCGGTCTCCGGGGTGGGCAACTCGCTGCCCACCATCAGCTCGGCGAGTTGCTTCGGGGTGGTGCCACGCGGCTCGACCGTGCCGACAGTGGTGCCGCGCCGGATGACGGTGATCTCGTCGGCGACGGAGAGCACCTCGCCCAGCTTGTGGGAGATGAATATGACGGTGAGGCCCTCGGCCTTCAGCCCCCGCAGGTTGTCGAAGAGCGCGTCGACCTCCTGTGGGACCAGCACGGCGGTCGGCTCGTCGAGGATGAGGGTCCTGGCGCCGCGGTAGAGGACCTTGAGGATCTCCACGCGCTGGCGGTCGGCGACGCCCAGCTCCTCGACCAGGACATCGGGGCGGACGTTCAGCCCGTACGCGTCGGAGATCTCCTTGATCTTGGCGCGTGCCTTGCTCCCGATGCCGTACAGCTTCTCCGCGCCGAGGACGACGTTCTCGAGGACGGTGAGGTTGTCGGCGAGCATGAAGTGCTGGTGCACCATGCCGATACCGTGGGCGATCGCATCGCCGGGGTTGTGGAAGGTGACCTGCTCGCCGCCCACCGTGATGGTGCCCTCGTCCGGCTGCTGCATGCCGTAGAGGATCTTCATCAAAGTGGACTTGCCTGCACCGTTCTCACCGCACAGCGCGTGGACGGTGCCCGTGCGGACGATGATGTCGATGTCGCGGTTGGCGACGACGCCGGGGAAACGCTTGGTGATGCCGCGCAGTTCGACGGCAGCGGGAGGGCTGGACGCGTTGATGGCGCACTCTCCTCGGGGAAAGGGGCTGCGTAGGGGAGGGCAGGGCGTCGGCGACGCTAGCGCGGCAACTCCGCGCTACACGCGTAGAGTTGACACATTGTTACGGCTCGGCGAGGGCCGAACGGCGTCCCTCGCCGAGCCGGGGTCCAGGAGGCGGCCGAACCCGTCAGGTCGACGAACCGGCCGAAGCTGTCAGATCAAGGAGTCGTCTTGACCTTGATCTGACCATCGACGATCTTCTTCTTCGCCGCGTCCAGCTTGGACTGGATGTCGTCGACGAAGCCGCCGCTGGTGGACAGCGAGACACCGTCCTTGGCGAGCGAGTAGGTGTTGGTGCCGGTGAGCGGCTTGCCGTCGTGGACCGACTTGACGAAGTCGTAGACGCCGACATCGACGTTCTTGACCATCGAGGTCAGGATCGAGTTCTTGTACTTGGCCAGGCCCGGAATGTTGTACTGGTCGGAGTCCACGCCGACGGCCCACGCGCCCTTGGCGCCGCTGACGGCCTCGATCGCGCCGTTGCCGGATGATCCGGCTGCCGTGTAGATGACGTCGGCACCCTTGTCGAGCATGCCCGAAGCCGCTTCCTTGCCCTTGTCGGGGCTGGAGAAGCCGGACAGGTCGGTGCCGCGACTCAGGTACTGCACGTCGACCTCGACCTTCGGGTTGGTGTCCTTCACGCCCTGGACATAGCCCGCCTCGAACTTCTTGATCAGCGGTGTGTCGACGCCGCCGACGAAGCCGACATGGCTCTTCTTGGTCTTCAGCGCCGCGGCGACGCCGGCCAGGTAGGAGCCCTGCTCCTCGGTGAAGGTGATGCTGTTGACGTTCTTGGCGTCCACCACCGAGTCGATGATGCCGAAATTGACCTTCGGGTACTTCGCGGCGACCTTGGTGATCGACGTGGCGTAGGCAAAGCCGACGCCTATGATCGGGTTGTAGCCGGCGTTGGCCATGTCCGTGAGGCGCTGCTCGCGGTCGGCCTCGGTGTCCGAGGTCTTGGCGGTCAGCTCCTTGATCTCGCCGCCGAACTCCTCCTTGGCCTTGTCGGCGCCGCGCGCGGCGGAGTCGTTGAAGGAACGGTCACCGCGGCCGCCGACGTCGAAGGCGAGACCGATCTTGACGCCCTTGCCACCATCGGAGGAGGACGACGAACTGCCGTTGTCGGAAGAGGTGCTGCCGCAGGCAGTGGCGGACAGTGCGAGTGCTGCGGAGGCGATACACGCAGCGGAAAGCTTGGCAACCCGGCGCACGGGAGGCTCCTTCACCTGACCTGAGCGCCTTGTCGGCGCTTGATGTGAGCACCGTTCCAGTGCTCGAGCCGAGACGCCCCAGCGGCGTCGGCCTCGGCATCGTAACGCGCGTAGATGTCAGGAAAAGACCTCTTCCAAAGCCGTTATCGATTCGAGGCAAACGGCGTCTGAACTCAAGATCCGGCGGCTCCGCGGCGAGGACCGGAGGCAGTGCGCGACTGGCTTGCACGTGGTGCGCCGGACGGCGCAACGGCCCCCGGAGGGGCCGCCACTCATCGGTGCGTCGGGTGCAGCAGGGCGGCGGCGGTGAACAGCTCCACGCCCACCCTGATGGCGGACTCGTCGGCGTCGAAGTCCCCCTGGTGCAGGTCGCGCACGGTCCGCTCGCCCGGGGTGCGCACCCCGAGACGGGCCATCGCGCCGGGCACGCGCTCCAGGTACCAGGAGAAGTCCTCGCCGCCGAGGCTCTGCTCGGTGCTCTCGACCGAGGAGGCGCCGCGCCGGGCGACCATGGCGTCGCGCAGCAGTTCGGTCGTCTCCGGTTCGTTGACGACCGGCGGCACGCCGCGCACGTAGTTGATCTCGGACTTGGCCTTGTACAGGTTGGCGATCTCGTCGATCGCGGCGACCACGATGTCGGGGGCCTGCCGCCAGGCGTGGATGTCCAGGCAGCGGACGGTCCCGGCGAGTTCGGCGTGCTGCGGGATGACGTTCGGGGCGTGCCCGGACTCGATCCGGCCCCAGGTCACGGCGAGCCCGACACGGGTGTCGACCCGGCGGCCGACGAGCGCGGGCACGTCGGTGACGACCCGGGCGGCGGCGGTGACCAGGTCCGTCGTCAGATGCGGCCGGGCGGTGTGCCCGCCGGGACCGTCCAGCTGGATCTCCAGCCGGTCGCAGGCGGAGGTGATGGGTCCCTTGCGCAGCCCGATCCGGCCGGCGTCGACCCGGGGGTCGCAGTGCACGGCGACGATCCGGCTGATGCCGTCCAGCGCTCCGCTCTTGATGGCCTCGGCGGCACCGCCGGGCAGCACCTCCTCGGCGGGCTGGAAGATCAGCCGCACGGGCCGGGGCAGCAGGCCCTGCCGGTGCAGGTCGGCGAGCACCAGCCCGGCGCCGAGTACGACGGTGGTGTGCACGTCGTGCCCGCAGGCATGGGCGCGGTCGGGGACGGTGGAGCGGTACGAGCACTCGTCCTTGGTGTCGGGGATGGGGAGGGCGTCGATGTCGGCGCGCAGGGCGAGCAGACCCGGGCCGCCGTCCGGCCCCCCGGGGTCCGCACCGATGTCACAGACGAGCCCGGTCCCGGCCGGAAGCACCCGCGGCGCGAGCCCGGCCTTCTCCAGCCGTTCCTTGATCGCGGCGGTGGTGCGGAACTCCTGGTTGCCGAGCTCCGGGTGCATGTGCAGGTCGCGCCGGAACGCGACGAGCTCGGCGTACAGCGCCTCCGGCAGGGTGCCGGGAAGGGCGGCGTCCGCCGTGGCATCAGCGGGGAGATCGGCCTCGGACTCTGGGGACATCAGCTGTTTCACCCTTTGAAGGGTAGGACGCCGAGGCGGTCGACTGACCCACGATCAACAAAAGTTCAACCCCTCAGGGGAAGAAAAACTGACCGCCCGGCGCATAGGTATTGGCTGGGATGGGTACACTCGCCCGCCTTGGACGGCCGAGCGGATCACGGAATCCCCGGAAGTGTGGCGCTCGTCACACCCCTGGCACCCGCCCCTTTTGTGCTTTTCTCCACGCATACCACGCCCCACCCGAACCACGCCCGAGTTGTTCGCCTGTCGGACGGACGTCCGTGCCGGTCCGCTCCGCTCCGGCCTGCTCCGGGTGGCCGTATCACCGGCGCGTCCGGACGGGCCCTGAGGCCCCGCGGGCACGGTCGGCCGGCTCGGGCCTGTCAGCCGGCGTGGGCCGTCCGGGTGAGCCGGTGCACGTCGCGGGCCGTGCCCGTCACCCCGGACAGGAAGCTCTGGGCCCGCGGAGAGGCGTGCGCGGTCAGCCAGCTCGGGTCGATGTCGCAGACGGTGACGCGGACGCCGGTGCCGGCCAGGGCGGGCGGCAGGGTGTGGACGACGGTGGAGGGAAAGCTGAGGATCGTACGGCCGATCGGGCCGCGCCGGGCGATCAGCTCCAGGGGGAGCTCGGGGCGGACGATCTCCAGACCCGTCTCCGCCGCCAGCCGGTGGAGTTTCTCGGCGCTCTCGCGCCGGTGGGCGAAGTAGCGGGTGACCCCGTGGGCCCTGGCCAGCCCTCGTACGGCGTCCAGGTACCGGTCGCCGTCGACCACGCCCGTCTCCACCAGGGACGTACCCACCAGGTCGGCGCCCTTGGTGACACGGGGCGGGCCGAAGCGGGCGCGGGTCCAGGCGAAACGGTTCCCGGTGACGGTCACGCCGTCCGGGACCTCGTCGACCGGCATGGCCGAGAACACCTCCACCCGGCGTCCCCCGCCCGGTGTCAGCCGGCGCCGGGCCGCGGCCGACACCGGGCCGAGGAGAAGGTCCCGCGGGCCGCGGCGGCCCCCCTTGCGGTGCCAGCGCACCAGCCGCTCCCCGCGGGCGAGCTGGGCGACGAACTCCATCGTCGCCGTGCCGTCGTCCACGACGACGAGGTCCTGCGCCCTGGTGATCGTCAGCAACAGCTGGACGTACCGCGAGAACGGATCGCCCATCACCACCCGGTCCGCCCGCCGCAGCAGCGGGGTGAGCCCGCCGACGGTCCGCAGCGGCGCCCCCGCACCGCCCCGCGCCTCCTCCCACCGGACCTCGTGCCCCTCCTCCCGCGCCAGCTGCGCCATCCGGCGCAGCTGCCCCCGGCTCATCGGATCGGTCGGGGACAGCACGACGAGGGTGATCCCCGGGACGAGGGGCGCCGGGCGGCGCCTCGTCTGGGAGGGGATCAGACCCGTGTGGGAGGAGGTCTCGGCGGCGGGATGGTCGTGGGTGTGGGCCCACTCCAGTACGTTCAGCAGCTGTACCGGGCTCTCGACGAAGGCGAGGGTGCGGGGGCTCATCGGTGTGGGACCGTCCGGGGGTGAGGGGCTCGGTCTCACACCGCTACCGGCTCACCCGCCGCCGCGGCGATCTCCGCCTCGGCGACGACGCCGGTGACGCGGCGCAGCTTCTTCATGGGGCCGAGCTCGGAGTCGTAGACCTTCTTCACGCCGTCGCCGAGGGACGCCTCGATCGTGCGGATGTCGCGGACCAGGCGCTGCAGGCCCTGCGGCTCCACGGAGGCGGCCTGGTCGGAGCCCCACATCGCGCGGTCCAGGGTGATGTGGCGCTCGACGAAGACCGCGCCGAGGGCGACGGCGGCCAGCGTGGTCTGCAGGCCGGTCTCGTGGCCGGAGTAGCCGATCGGGACGTTCGGGTACTCCTGCTCCAGGGTGTTGATGACGCGGAGGTTCAGCTCCTCGGCCTTCGCCGGGTAGGTCGACGTGGCGTGGCACAGGAGGATGTTCTCCGAGCCCAGGACCTCGACCGCGTGGCGGATCTGCTTCGGCGTCGACATGCCGGTGGAGAGGATGATCGTCTTGCCCGTGGCGCGCAGGGCGCGCAGGAGCTCGTCGTCCGTCAGGGACGCGGAGGCCACCTTGTGGGCGGGCACGTCGAACTTCTCCAGGAAGGCGACGGCCTCGGTGTCCCACGGGGAGGCGAACCAGTCGATGTTCTTGCTCTTGCAGTACTCGTCGATCTGGCGGTACTCGTCCTCGCCGAACTCCACGCGGTGGCGGTAGTCGATGTAGGGCATCCGGCCCCAGGGGGTGTCGCGCTCGATGTCCCACTGGTCGCGCGGGGTGCAGATCTCGGGCGTGCGCTTCTGGAACTTGACGGCGTCGCAGCCGGCCTCGGCGGCCACGTCGATCAGCTTGAAGGCGTTCTCGATGTCGCCGTTGTGGTTGATGCCGATCTCGCCGGTGACGTAGACGGGGCGGCCGGGGCCGGCCTCGCGCGAACCGAGGGTGCGGATGCGGGAGTTGGTGCTCATGACCGGTGCTTTCCTTACTTGGGGAGGGAATCGAGGGAGGGGCCGAGGATCCAGCCGGCGATCTCCCGGATCGCGCCGTCGCCGCCGGGGACGGTGGTGACGGCGCGTGCGGCGTCGCGTACGACGTCGTGGGCGCTCGCGACCGCCACGGGCCAGCCGACGAGGGCGAAGCACGGGAGGTCGTTGACGTCGTTGCCGACGTAGAGCACGCGCTCCGGCGCGATGCCCTGCTCCTCGCACCACTGCTTCAGGGCGAGGTCCTTGCGGTCGATGCCGTGCAGCACGGGGAGCTTGAGCTTGCGTGCGCGGGCGGCGACGACCGGGTTCTGTTCCGTGGACAGGATCAGCATCTTCAGGCCGCTGCGCCGCAGGGCCGCGATGCCGAGGCCGTCCCCGCGGTGCACGGAGACGAACTCCCGTCCGTCGGAGTCGATCAGCACCCTGTCGTCGGTCTGGGTGCCGTCGAAGTCGAGGACGACCGCGTCGATGTCGTCGGCGGTCGGGAGGGCGCCGACGGGGGTCCCCCCTGCTCGAGCGGAGTCGAGAGCTTGGGGGAGGTCCGCGTCGAAGAGCGGCGCGAGGGCCCGGGCGCGGGCGAGGTCGTGCGGGTCGTCGATCTCCAGCACCCGCGCGGGGTCGGTGCGCACCAGTTCCGTACGGCCGAAGAAGCGGTGCCGGTGCTCGCGGAAGCCCTTGGCGTCCATCGCGTAGGCCGCGCCCGTCTCCAGCAGGTCCTGGGGGCGGTCCTGGCGGCGCGGGCGGAAGGACTTGTCGTGGTTGACGCCGTAACCGCCGCCGGTGGCCGTGGAGTCGACGACGTTCATGCCGCCGCCGACGGCCGCGGTGGGCTCGGTGCCGACGGTCACCGCCTCGTCCGCCGCGTCCCGCCACACGAAGCCGTGGAAGGGCGCCACGGTCACCGCGGTGTCCGCGCCGTTCTCGACGACCGCGGCGGCCACCCCGTCGACGTCCTCGCGGACCAGGAACGGGCTGGTGCACTGCACGAGCAGGACGACGTCGGCCGGGGAGCCGTGCAGCGTCTCGTGCGCGTCCAGGGCGTGCAGTACGGCGGCCTCGGAGGTGGCGGTGTCACCGGCGATCGCGGCCGGCCTCAGCACCACCTCGGCGCCGGCCCGGCGGGCGGCGGCCGCGATGGCCTGGTCGTCGGTGGAGACCACCACGTCGGTCACCAGCCGGGCCGCCCGGCACTCGCGCACGGCGCGGGCGACCAGCGGTACGCCGCCGACGGGGGCGAGGTTCTTCGCGGGCACGCCCTTGGAGCCGCCGCGCGCGGGGATCACCGCGAGCACACGGCGCACCGGGGTGCCGGGGCCCGCTTCCGGGTTGGCGTGGGGCATGGGGTTCGCTCCTTGACGTGGGCGTGGGATGCGGTCGCTCACAGCTCCCCCATCCGCCGGATCACGGGCGCGACGCGCTGTACGCCGTGGCGGTAGGCGCCGCGGGCGGCGCGGCGGACGATCTGCCGGACCGGCCCCGGCTCCCGGTCGGCGGCCGGGGCACCGGGCAGCGGGGCGCCGTCGGGGGCGAGGTGGTGGCGGGCGAGGATGCCGGGCAGATAGCCGGGTGCGGTCGTGAGCGTGTAGTACGGGGCGAGGGGCGGCAGCCCGCCGGGGCGGTCGAGCAGCTTGGCGATGCGCTCGCGGGCGGCGTCGAAGGCCGTGGCGTACCCCCCGTCGGCGGCGACGCCCTGCCGGGCCACCCACTCCTCGTCGGGCACCGGGCGGTGTCCGGCGTCCAGTTGGTCCCAGGAGGCGAGGCAGCCGGAGCCGGCGAAGTGGTGGTTGCCGAGCTGCTCGCGCACGCCCAGGTCGGTGAGGACGGCGGTGGGGATACGGCGGTGCAGGGCCTCCAGGGCGGCGGTGGAGCTGACCGTGACCAGCAGGTCGGTACGGTCGAGGACCTCGCCCATGTGGCCGTACACGAGGCGGAAGTTGGGCGGCAGCTCGGTCTTCTGCGCCAGCTTCTGGTACGGCAGTTCCTCGATGTGCGTGGTGTGCTCGCCCGGCTTGGAGCGCAGCTTGAGCAGCACCTCGCGCTCGGGGTGCAGGCGGGCGTGCCGGATCAGCCGGTCGAGGAGGTACGTACGGTCCTTGCGGCTCTCCGGCACGGAGGGCTGGGCGGCGAACACCACGGTGTACGGGTCGTGCCGGCCGGTGTAGGCCGTACCGCCGAGGAACGGCAGGGCGACCTCGGTGACGGCGGAGGCGTCGGCGCCCACACCCTCGTACACGGTCCGGAAGCGCTCGGCGTCCTGACGGGAGTTGGCGAGGACGAGGTCCGCGCCGTGGCGCAGCAGCAGGCCGTCGGCGAGCTTCTCGTAGACGACGCCGACGTAACCGGTGACGACCACGGGCCGCTCGGTGCGCCCCTGCCAGGCGTGGGCCAGTCCGTGCAGCATCGCCTGGACTCCGCCGCCGACGAGGGCGAGCACGAGGATGTCGTACGGCTCCTCCGCCATCTCCCGCAGGAACTCGACGGCGGTCACCTCCCGGAGCGAGTCCGCGCGGGCGCCGACCTCCCTGAGCTGGCGGGCGGTGGGGGTGGCCCGGCCCCGCAGGAGGTAGCCGTCGAGGCGGATGTCCGGTTCACCCGAGTCGGGGGAAACACCGGCGGAAACGATGCGGTTCGCCGTGAGGGAACCCCATTTCCACCGGGTGTCGGAATCCGCGAGAACGGCCACTCGCCGGGACTTCTTCGCACTTGCTGGCACGTCGAAGACCGTAGGAAGGCATTTCTAGGTTCTACCCAACCCGAAGGCAACAACTGGTTAACAGCACTTCGCCGAATGGCGAATCGGGCCGCGATCGGCGTGAAAACAAGGCGGGTTCACGCCATCGCCACGTGTCGTTCACCCGCGTTCAAACTGAAGGTAAAGTCGCAGGAAGGGGCCGCCCCCTACCGTCACCCACGTGGTCAAGCTCTCCGTCATCGTGCCGTTCTACAACGTGCGGCAATACGCGTCCGACACTTTGAAGAGCCTGCGTGCGAACGCCCGTGAGGACTTCGAATTCATCCTTGTCGACGACTGCTCGCGCGACGAGACGCCGGACATTCTCGCGCGCGCGGAGCGCGAGTTGCCGGGCGCGGTGTACGTCAGACACGAGAAGAACGGAGGGTTGGCGACCGCGCGCAACACCGGAATCGACAAGGCGCGCGGCGAGTACCTCACCTTCCTCGACGGGGACGACTGGCTCGCACCCGGCTACTACCCCCAGCTCGTCTCCGCCATCGAGAACCTGGGGTGTGACTTCATCCGCACCGACCATGTCCAGTGCACCGCGCGGGCCCGCTCCATCCACCGGGTGCCGCACGGCCGGCGCGGTGTGGTGATGAATCCACGCGACGCGATCCTGCCCGCCGACCGCTCCACCTCGGTCGACTACGCGTACGCGTGGGCGGGCGTCTATCACCGCCGGCTCGTCGACCGCGGCCTGCTGCACTTCACCGACGGCCTGCGCACGGCCGAGGACCGGCCGTGGATCTGGAAGCTGCACCGGGAGGCGGACTCCTTCGCCGTGGTGGGCCTGCTGGGCGTGTTCTACCGGCGGGGTGTCGCCTCTTCGCTGACGCAGATCGGCGACGTACGACAGCTGGACTTCATTCGCGCGTTCGACCAGGTGATCGAGGAAACGGCGGGTGACCCCGACGGCGACAAGCTGCTCCCGAAAGCCGTGCGCACCTACTGCGCGATCATCGCCCATCACCTGTCGGAGATCGACAAGTTCGAACCGGCCGTGGCCGGGCGGTTGCGGGCGATGAGTGCCGCGGCGATCAAACGTATGCCCCAGGAACTGCTCACCGACGTTCTCGACACCATGGACCTGAACCGTTCCTCCAGGCTGCGACGACTGCGCCGCCGGGTCACCACAGCGAAGGCGGCCTCCTGATGTCCCGAACCACCCAGATCTTCTGCGCCTCGACGCTGTACGGCGCCGCCACCCTGGCCGCCGCGATCGAGTCCGACTGCTTCCCCGAGGCGGACCGGCGCCTGCTGCTGGTGTGCAACACCGCCGCGACGCCGGAGACCACCCCCGCCGTCGACGAGATGCCGGGCTTCGCTCCGCTGCGCGACCACTTCGACGCCGTGCTGTCCTGGAACGACGCCATCCGCCCCTTCCACCCCGGAGCCTGGTCCCCGCGCCCCGACGACATCCCTCTGTTCGAACGCTATCTGCGGCTGCTGTGGGACCTGGGCGACGACCGCGTGGCCCTGGTGATGGAATCCATCCAGGTCAACCCCGCCCTGGCCATCGCCCAGTCGTTCACCGAGGCACCCATCGACGTCTACGCCGACGGACTGATGAGCTACGGCCCCACCCGCAACAAGATCGACCCGCTGGTCGGCACGCGGGTGCGGCGGCTGCTCCACCTGGACCTGGTCCCCGGCCTGACCCCGCTGCTGCTGACCGAGTTCGACGTGCCCGCGCAGACCGTGCCGACCGGTGCGTTCGTGAAGGTGCTGAGCCGGCTCGGCGACGCCGTGCCGCAGCTTCCGCCCCTGCCCGACCATGCCGCCGTCCTGCTCGGCCAGTACCTGTCCGCGCTGGGCATCCTCTCCCCGGAGGAGGAGGAGGACCTGCACGTGCGGATGATGCGGGGCGCGGTCGCCCGCGGGCACCGCTCGATCGTCCTCAAGCCGCACCCGACCGCGCCGGCCCGCTACAGCCGGGTGTTGGAGGCCGAGGCCGACAGGCTCGGCGTGGACCTCACCGTCCTGGACCTGCCCGTCCTTGCCGAGGTGCTGTTCGAGAAGGCCCGGCCCGCGCTGGTGGTCGGATGCTTCTCGACCGCGCTGTTCACCGCCTCCGCGTTCTACGGCCTGCCGGTCGCCCGCACCGGGACCGAGCCCTTGCTCGACCGCCTGACGCCCTACCAGAACAGCAACCGGGTCCCCCTCACCCTGGCCGACGCGCTGCTGCCGGACCTGGAGGACGAGCAGGGGGACGGCACCATCGCCGCCGACACGCTGACCGGTCTGGTCACCGCCGTCGGCTTCACCATGCAGCCGCAGATCCTTCCGGACCTGCGCCCGGCAGCGGAACGCTTCCTCTCCCGGCACTTCGGCCCGCGCACCCAGCGCTACTTCAAACGCCGTCGGCTCACCTCGCTGGGGCTGCCGGGCGGCATCCCGGAGCGGCTTGCGTTCCTCCCCCGCAATGCCACGGCGCGCCGGGTCGTACGGCGGGCCCGTGCCCTGCGCAAGGCGGTACGCCGCTGAGTGCGGGCGGACGAGCGTGTGGATCACCGGGTGGTCCACACGCTCCCCGAAGGGATTCCGAAGAGAAACGGGGAAGACGACTCCCGGATGTGGACCGTTCGGCCATGGTTCACGCATCTTCCATAGCTTCGCTCAATGCTTCCGCTTCGCACCGCGGCTCCCGGTCCGCTCGCGCGGCCCGAGCCGCAGCCGGGCCGACGGCCGCTGATCTCGTACGTGCTCCCGGTCTACAACGAGCAGGACGGCATCGCCGCCTTCCACGCCGAACTGACGGCCGTACTCGCCGACCGCCCGGAGCTCGACTACGAGCTGGTGTACGTCAACGACGGCTCCGGTGACGACTCGCTCGCCATCCTCAGGGACCTGGCGCGCGACGACGGACGCGTCCGGGTGGTCGACTTCGCCCGCAACTTCGGGCACCAGATCGCCATCACCGCCGGCCTCGACCTTGCCGTGGGCGACGCGGTGATCGTGATGGACACCGACCTCCAGGACCCTCCGCGGGTGAGCCTGGAGCTGATCGACGCCTGGCGCGAGGGCGCCGAGATCGTGCACGCCCGCCGCCGCACCCGGCAGGACACCGCGTTCAAGCGGGCCACGGCGCACCTGTACTACCGCGTCCTGCGGGCCAGCGCCGAGGTGGACATCCCCCTGGACACCGGGGACTTCCGGCTGCTGGACCGGCGGGTCGCCGACGAGCTGCGCCGGTACCGCGAGCGCAGCCGCTTCGTGCGCGGCATCGTCGCCTCGATGGGCTTCAGCCAGACCGAGGTGGCGTTCGACCGCGACGAGCGGTTCGCGGGCGAGACGAAATACCCGCTGCGCAAGATGGCCCGGCTGGCGATCGACGGGGTGACCAGCTTCTCCACGGTGCCGCTGAAGATGATCACCCGGCTGGGCTTCGTGGTGCTGCTGCTGTCACTGATCGGCATCGTCTACGCGCTGGCGATGAAGTTCTTCCGGCCCGACATCACCGTCTCCGGCTGGACGATGCTGATGGTGGTGGTGCTCTTCCTCGGCGGCACCCAGATGCTGTCCCTGGGGGTGCTGGGCAGCTACATAGGGCGCATCTACGGCGAGGTCCAGGCACGCCCGCTGTACCTGGTGCGCGAGGTGATCGGCTCCCACGGGGACGGGCGGGTCGGTCCCGGTGGCGTCTGAGACCTCGGCCGCGGCCGAGACGGCCCCCGGCCGACCGCCCGGAAACCCGGCCCAGGACCGGTCCCGCACGCTGCGCCAGCTGCTGAGCTACACCCTGATCGGCGGCAGCGGCGTCGTGCTCGACCTCGTGGCCTTCCTGCTGCTGCACAACACCGCGGGAATGGACGAGCAGTTCGCCAACGCGCTCAGCACCACCCTCGGCATCGCCAACAACTTCGTCCTCAACGCGCTGTTCACCTTCGAACGGCGTGACCGGATCGTGGTGCGCTTCCTGCGCTTCTACGCCGTCGGGCTGACCGGGATCGCCCTGACGAACCTGCTCTTCCTCGTCTTCACCGACGCACTGGGGATCGACGCCAACCTCGTCAAGGCGGGCTCACTGCCACTGGTCCTGGCGCTCCAGTTCGTGCTCAACAGAAAGTGGAGCTTCGCATGAACCTCGGCATCATCGGCGCGGGTGCCACCGGCCTGACCGCCGCCTGGGACGCCGTACGCGCCGGCCACCAGGTCACCGTGCTGGAGGCGGCCGGAGAACTCGGCGGCCTGGCCGCGTCGTTGGATGTGGGCGGCGTTCCGCTGGAGCGCTACTACCACCACATCTTCCGCAGCGACCGCGACATGATCGCCCTGATCGAGGAGCTGGGGCTCGGCGACGCGCTGCGCTTCCACAAGCCGACCACGGGCATCTTCCGCGGGGGCCGGTTGATCGACTTCACCACCCCGTTCGACATGCTGCGCTTCCCGGACTTCTCCCCGCTGGACGCCGTGCGGTTCGCCGGATCGTCGGCGGTGCTGAAGGCGGTCCGCGGCGGTGAGCGGTACAACGACCGCACCGCCCTGGCCTGGCTGCGCCGGTGGGCGGGTCGCACCGCGACCGAGGCGATCTGGGAGCCGCTGCTGCGCGGCAAGTTCGGGGAGCGTGCGGAGCAGGTGTCGATGGCCTGGCTGTGGGCCCGTATCCACTGCCGCACGTTCGAACTCGGCTATGTGGACGGCGGGTTCGAGCGGGTGTACGCGGCGCTGCGCGACGGCGTCGAGGAGCGCGGCGGCAAGGTGGAGTTCGGCAAGGCGGTCGAGTCCATCCGGCAGGAAGGCACGGACGCGCCCGCCGTGGTGCGCTGCGCGGACGACTCCAGGTACGAGTTCGACCAGCTGATCGTCACCACTCCGCAGCCGGCCTTCGCCAAGGCGGCCGGTCTGCCCACCGACGACACCGTGTGGAAGAACCAGTACCTGGGCGCGACCTGCTTCGTGCTGGAACTGGACCGCAGCGTGATCCCGTACTACTGGCTCAATGTCAACGAGCCGGACTTCCCGTTCCTCGCAGTGGTCGAGCACACCCGGATGATCGACCCGTCCGTCTACGGCGGCCGGCACATCCTCTACGTGGGCAACTACGTGGAGCGCGACGACTGGCGGTTCACCTCCGCGCCCTCCGACCTGCTGACGGCCTTCCTGCCGTATCTGCGGCGGATCAACCCGGAGTTCGACGAGTCCTGGGTCAAGGACTGGCACTTCTCGAAGGCCGGGTTCGCCCAGCCGGTGGTGACGCCGGAGTACCGCTCGCTGATTCCCGGCCACGACACACCCATGAGCCGGGTCAAGCTGGTGACGATGGCGCAGATCCATCCGCAGGACCGGGGACAGAGCTACTCCGTGGCACTGGCCCGCAGGGTCACCGCCTCCCTCGGGCTGCGCTGAGCCCCTTTTTTCGGTCCCGGCAGCCCCGGCAGTGCGTCGGCCGTGCTACCGCGCGCCACCGCTCTTGCGCACGCACAGGACCGTCTTGGTCCCGGTGCTCGCGGGCGGGCAGTCGTACTCGGCGCGGATGCGCCGCGCGAGGTCCTGGTCGACCTTGCCGGGCCGGAACCAGGCCCGGTCCAGCACCGCGTACGGAGCCGGGTCGTGGTCGACGCAGTCGGCGTTCTCCCGGAACGACGGCAGTTCGGCGACGTCCGCGAGGAAGCGGCTGCGCTGGAGGAAGGTGGCGATCGGGTAGCGGCACTGGGCCGGGTGGTCCACGTAGTACGTCGTGTCGCCGAAGGCGAGGTAGAGCACCGGAGCGCCGTCGGGCATCCGAGCCCGTAGCCGGTCGGCGTCGGCGGCGGTGTCCCGCATCTCGCGCAGGTACGCGGCGCTGGTCATCGTGACCCTGCCGTGCGCCGCCAGGTGCGGGGAACCGGGCCAGACGCTTGCGGCCAGGCACACCACACCGGCCAGTGCGGCCAGCACGGCCGGCCCCGCCCCACGTGCGGGGCGCCGTGCCCCGCGTTCGGCGCCGGTCCTCCGGCGGGCCTCCACCAGCGCGTCCACGAGGGCCGCGAACAGCGCGAGGGCGCCCGCCGCCCAGACCACGGCCGGCCGCTGCACGCCCTCCGGCGCCCGGGCGTACAGCACGGGCAGCACGCCGCAGCACAGCGACACGGCACCGAACAGCCAAGGCGGCGACCGGCGGGCGCCCCCCACGGCGAGGCCCCACAGGGCGGCGGCGAGTACGGGCAGCTGAGCCGCGTGGTACAGGAACCAGTTGCCCTGCACGACCACCACGGCCTGCGCGGCGAGACCGATGACCAGGGCGACCAGGAGCAGTTCGGCGCGCCTCAGCCGCCCGCGCACCCGGCCCAGGACCAGCAGCAGCGCTCCGGGCAGAAGCAGCAGTACGGGGCTGAGCACGGCCCGGTCGGCCAGGAAGTCCACGGAGCGCTGGACGACGAAGGACGGATGGATGCCGGTGCGGCTCAGCGCCGACTGGTTGATCTGCGGCATGTCCCGCGTCCACTGCCACTCATGGGACCCGGCGAGCATGCTCAGCCCGAACAGGGCCACCGCACTGGGCGCCGCGACCAGGGCGAGCCGCACGGCCCGCCCCCGGTCGACGGCGTACACGAGCAGCACCCCGACGGCGGCCGTGGCGGCGGTGGAGTACTTCATCATCACCGCGAGCCCCAGCGGCACAGCGGCGAGCAGCGCCGCCGGCCACGGCCGGGCCGGGCCGAGCGCCGCGGCGACGCCCAGCACGGTCAGCACCGCCGCCGCCCACTCCGGCTGGAGGAAGTCGGTACGGGGGGCCAGTGCCAGGGCGAGGCCGGTGGCGCCCGCCGTGAGCGCCGCCTCCCACCCGCTGACCCGGCGCAGCAGCGCCGAGTGGAGTGCCACGGCAGCCGCGGCCGCGAGCAGCGCTCCGGCCGTCTCCACCAGGGTCTCGCGCAGGCCCGTGCCGCCGGAGGCGATCCGGTCGAGGCCGGCGATCAACCACCGGTAGAAGAACGGCCGGTGCGTGAACACCTCCGACGGCGAGTAGCCGGCTTCCCCACCGGTCCGCAGCGCGCCGAGGACGTAGTGGAGATCGCCGGTCAGTCGCCGGGTGGCCACGGTGTACACCACGGCCACCGCGGCGGGCAGGGCGACCGCCGGCCACCACAGCGGTGAGCGGCGCACGCCCCTGGGGGGCCGGGGGGTGGCGTGCGTGTCGCCGACCCCGTCGGCCGGTACGGTCGGCACGGGTCAGCCGCCCAGGACGGCGCGCAGGTCCGCGGCGTTGGTCTCGGTGACCTTCCACAGCTCCTGCTGCCGGCCGTGCACGTCGGCGACGGTCGCGTCGTGGTCGGCCAGCAGGCCCCGGGCGCGCTCCACGAGCAGTGCGCCGAGGTCGCGGTCGTGCACGGACACGCCCCACTCGGGCCGTTCGATGTCGTGCAGGAAGTACGCCATCTTCGGGTGCGAGATCAGGCTGATGATGGGCGTGCCGCAGCCGAACGGGATCATGCCGGCGTGCCCGCGCATGCCGATCACCAGCTTGGTACGGGCGTACAGGTCGCGGATCGCGTCGTTCTCGAAGTCGTACATCGGGATGACGGGCATCGAGATGCCGTACTCGCGGCGCAGGTCGAAGACGATCTTCTCGTCGTCCAGCGAGTGCGCCACGCACTTCACCTCGGCGAGCTCGCCCAGGCCCTTCACCGCCTTGGCCATCTGCGCCAGGAAGTAGCCGTAGTCGTGGCCGAAGCGCAGCCCGGCGCGGTCGTAGGCGGCGTTGATCAGGATGGTGTCGTCGCGCCGCGCCGGGTCCTGCCAGTCGGCGACGAGCTGCCGGGTGACCGTGGTGGGGCACGGCTGGAAGCGCACCTTGTCGTGCAGGTGCGCCGGGAGCATGGCGCGCACCTTCTCGATCGAGCCGTGGTTGCGCAGCCCGAAGAAGGCCGCCCGCTCCACGAGGAGACGCAGCGAGGCGCGAAACCGCTCGGCGCGGTAGGACTGGCCGTCGAAGGCGTTGAACCCCACGGCGTAGACCGCGATGGGCACGTCGATGCGGTCCAGTAGGGCGTCGGGGACGTTCCACTGCCAGGCGCTGTTGCCATTGGGCATGGTGTCCGGGATGAACAGTCCGCCGCCGCCGATGATCAGGCCGCGGCGGGCGTTGACCCGCTCCAGCGCCGCCTCGTCGAACAGCCGGTGGGCGTGCACCGAGTGCCAGCGGCGGGACGTGGTGTCGGGCCCGAAGGCGAGGCGGACGCTCTCCGGAAGGAGCTTGTCGCCCGCGTTGCCCTGACGGTCCATGTAGAAGGCGACGTGCGCCAGCTGGTCCTCGGGGCTGCCCTGCTGCTGGGCCGGCACGCCGCCGAGGGTGCGGCGCTGCCACAGACGGCCGGCCCGGTGTGTGGGGTCGACGCCGACCCCGGCCAGGGCGTACTTCTGCGCGGTGGCGTCGTCGCCGTGGACCCAGGCGATCTGGGCGAGCCGGGCGAAGGCCGTGGCGGCGCGGTTGGGAGCGGCGGTGGCGAACAGCAGCTGGGCCCTGGCCTCGTCGTACCGGGAGACGCTCATCAGGGCGTGCCCGTAGACCTCGTGCGGCCAGGCCTCGTCGACCGGGATGTGCACCCGCTCCATGATGTCGACGGCGGCCTGGTAGTCGCCCGCGCCGATGTGCGCGAGGGCGACCCGGCGGGCGATGTCGACGTCGCCGGTGCGCTCCACGTGCGGTGTGCCGTAGTGCACGAGCAGGTCGTGGTGCAGGGGGGCGGGGAGGGCGAGGTAGGCGGCGTGCAGCTCGGCGTCGTCCATGTCGAACTCGCGCCAGCGCTCCTGCGCCAGTTGGTAACCCGCCTCTCCGCCCTGCCACGGCTTGTGCCTGCCGGTGAAGTGCAGGACGGCCGTGTCCTCGGGCACCGGAAGGTCCCCGGACAGGCGGCGCTTGACGAAGTTGTACTTCGGGTCGAGACGGACGAAGTCGCCGTCGAACAGGGCGTTCAGGATGCCCTGGTCGTGCTTGTCCAGCTCGTAGGTGCCGGCGC
This sequence comes from Streptomyces sp. JNUCC 63, assembly GCF_054366325.1. Taxonomy (NCBI): domain Bacteria; kingdom Bacillati; phylum Actinomycetota; class Actinomycetes; order Kitasatosporales; family Streptomycetaceae; genus Streptomyces; species Streptomyces sp. JNUCC 63. The sequence goes on from NZ_CM135963.1 coordinate 3,020,062, forward strand.
GGCCGATCTCGTCGATCCTCGCGCAGAATTCGTCGCTCAGGTGTTCCTTCTGGATGACCAGCAGGCCGCTGTTGAGCTTGGACTCCCCGTAGAAGAACTGCGGCACGGCCGCGAACCCCTCCCGCAGCGTGAGCAGTTCGTTCAGGGAGCCGAGGACCACCATGTCCGTGTCCAGAGTGATCACGGTGTCGTAGTCGCGGATGCGGAAGACGTCGAGGATGAAGTACGCCTTGCGCACGAGGTAGTTGTCCTGGTCGCCCTTGACGTACGAGTCGTAGTGGTCGGCGTCGACGCGGCGCAGCACGATCCGCGGGTGCAAGGCGCGTATCCGGGCTATGGAGGAGGGGCGCAGGTCGTCGTGCAGGACGATGAAGTCCTCGCACACCTCCGGGTTGGACAGCGCGAGCGAGCGAAGCAGGGCGAGGAACCCGGGCAGGTAGTTCTCGTCCACGAAGCTGGCGAAGGCGATGCGGCGCTTGCCGGTGAGCGTGCGGGCGGAGCCCTCGTCGACGGCCGGTGCCGGGGACCCGGCCGCGGTGACGACGGGGCCGGAGGCGGAAACAGGGGTCGCGGTCATCGCAGGGAGATCCTCATGCCGGAGACGCTCTGGGCCCGTTCCATGACCCACGCCTTCTCAGTGGTGTATTCGTGGACGGACGTGATGGGCAGCTTCATCGCGGCGTCGATGCGGTACGCGCCGCTCTCGTAGAAGTCGAAGCCGATCAGGTCCAGGGTGGGGCTGACGTCGAGGAAGTCGAGCAGCCAGAGCATGTTGAAGCCGCTGGTGGGGATCCCGGCGAACACGCCGGAGTCGAGGTTGCCGATGTTGCGTACGGGCCAGCGCAGCGACTCGTCACCGAGATACCGCTGCGCCCCCGGCACCAGCCGGTTGCGCAGGGAGTGCTTCCAGTCGGGGGAGCTCCCGCCGAAGACGAGACGGGTGGTCACCGGCTGATCCCAGTTGAACCCGTGCTTGTGGATGGTGACGTGGATGTCCGTCCGCTCGCCGGTGTGGACGGGGTCGATCCGGTACGAGTTGAAGCGTACGACGAGGTCGTACGCGTCGATCTCGGAGCCCATGGAACTCTGGCCGACCTTGCCGGAATTGGCGACCAGGCAGATGGACTTTCCGGCGATCTGGTTGCGGAACTCGCCGAGAGTGAGCCACTCCACACCGCCGAAGAGCGGGTCCTGCAGGGGGCCGCGCAGACGGACGCGGCGCATCTCGGCGAAGAGGGCGATGACCTCGGTCAGTTCGGCCGTGGGCCGGACGTGGACGCCGGTGGCCAGGTCGAGGTACTGACTGAGCGCCTCCTGGAAGTCCTGCTCGGGGGATCCGGTGCGGTCCATGGCGAGCAGGGCGCCCACCAGGCGGGCCTGTGCGCCGCCCCAGTCACCGTCGGCATGCGCCTGCAGGCCCTCGGCCCACACGTCGGTCGGGGGCCGCTCGTCGAACCGGGCGGCGGCCGGGACGTCGCGCTCGAGCAGCGCGAGCAGTTCCGCGCGCCGCTCCTGGGCGGTGCGGATGCCCGCGATCCGGGACGCGGTGCCGAACCCGTCTTCCTTCGTCAGGTCCAGGTAACGCTCGTAGGCCTCGAGCGCGGCGACCGGCAGACCCATGGCCTCCAGCAGCCGGCCGCGCAGCCGCCAGCCGGCGCGGGAGTTCTTGCGCTGGGTCAGGACGGTGTCGCTGACGAGCAGCGCCAGGTTCAGCTCGTCGTCATAGCCGCAGGCCAGCGCCTTGTTGCCGACGGCAAGGAGGGCGTCGAGCAGTTCGTTGCCGATACCTCCGGTGAACGCCTTGGGACCGCGCCGCAGCAGGCTGCCCGCCGCGGACGCCGCCGGTGCGGGCTGTTGCTGTCCGGCCCAGAGGGCGAGCAGCTGACGCAGCTGTTCGGCCAGGGCCGTGCGCCGGGCGTCGAGGCTCCCGACGACCTTGCCGCTGTGCACGGCGCATGCGCGCAGACAGTCCTCCAGCTCGGTCGGGGCGACCTCGGCAGCCGGGGGACCGGGGTCCACCGACGCCGGCGCCGGTCCCCCGGGCCGGGAACGTGACCATCTGCTGCGAACCCTCGTCATGGTGCTCCTGCTCTGAACAGTGGGAAAACGGCATGGCTTTGCCAAGGGCCTGGGGGAAGGTTGAAGAACGGTAAGAAACCAATGCGACACCTCGGTGAACCAATGAGGACCGGCAGACAAACGACGACCTCACCGAACAAAAGCGCTCACGGTGACGCCTTAGGGTTCGCGTAGGCGGCTCTTCTCCGACCCCGGCTCATTTGGTCCGGAGTGCGCGGAAACAGAGCCCGCGGCGCACCATGAGGGGTGAAAGCGTGACCGAAACGGTCGTGGGCACGTCGAAGCCGCAGCCTGCCGAGGCTGCTCTCGTCCGGGACCGGGGCGCTCCGGCCGATCCGCCCCGGGCGAAAACCTCGGGGGGCAGGCTGCGCGCCCTCGACGGCCTGCGACTCATAGCCGCGCTGATGGTGGCGGTCTACCACTACAGCGGCCGCGGCGGTTTCGTCACCCAGGCCTGGGGTATCTCGCCCAAGCTCCAGTTCCCCACACTGCACGCGTACGCCGCCTACGGCTGCCTCGGCGTCGAGGTCTTCTTCGTGATCAGCGGCTTCGTGATCTGCATGAGCGGCTGGGGTCGGTCCCTGGCATCGTTCTTCGCCTCCCGGGCTTCCCGGCTGATGCCGGCCTACTGGGCCGCGGTCATCCTCGTGACGGCGGTGTTCGCACTGCCGATGGTCGCCTACGAGGCGGTGTCACCGAGCGACGCGCTGGTGAACCTGACGCTGCTTCAGCAGCCTTTGGGTGTGGATCGGGTGCTCGGGGTGTGCTGGACCCTTTGGGTGGAGATCCGGTTCTACGCGCTGTTCGCGGTGTGCGTCGTGCTGCCTGGGGCGAACCGGCGGCGCGTGATCCTGTTCTGCGCGGGCTGGACGCTGGCGGCGGCGATCGCGCAGGCCGCGCACCAGCCGCTGCTCGACCTCGTCCTGATGCCGCAGTACGCGCCGTTCTTCATCGGCGGCGTCGGCCTCTACCTCGTCCACCGCGACCGGCGGGACGCCTACGCGTGGGGCATCGTGGCCGTGAGCTTCCTGATCGGACAGCACTACGCGGTGCGGGAGTTGTGGAACGCCTCGGACCCGAACGCCTTCGCCCACCGCACCTTCCTCGGCATCACCCTCGTGGTCGCCTTCGGCTTCGTGGCGGTCGGGGCGATCGCGCTGGGCCGGCTGAACTGGGCGAACTGGCGCTGGCTGACGGTGGCCGGGGCGCTGACGTACCCCTTCTACCTGGTCCACGAACACCTCGGCTGGGTGGTGATCCATGCCCTGCACCACGGCCTGCACCTGTCGGCGGCGGTCACCTTCGCCCTGACGCTCGCCTCGATGCTGCTGCTGGCCTGGCTGCTGAACCGGTACGTGGAGCAGTGGCTGACACCGAAGCTGCGTACGGCACTGTCTCGGCCACGGCTGTAGGACCCGCGCCGCCGGGCGCTGAACCCTACGCGCTCGCCAGGGACAGCTTCACCGCGAAGCCCAGGAACAGGGCGCCCGCCGCCGAGGTCGCCCCTGCCGACAGGCGCCTGCGGCGGCGGAAGGCGGCGGCGAGCTTCGTGCCACCGAATATCAGGGCGCTGAGGTAGAGGGAGCTGGCCAGCAGGAGCAGGGCGCCGAGGATGACGAAGGAGAGGGCCGGGTAGGCGTAGGCCGGGTCGACGAACTGCACGAAGAAGGCGATGACGAACAGGATCGCCTTGGGGTTGATCAGGCTGACGACGAAGGCGCGCCGGAACGGCCGCTCGTCGGCGGCCGCCGGGGCGGGATCCCCGGGCGCCGCCTGCTCCCGTCGCGTCCGCCACATCCCCCAGCCGGCCCGCAGCATCCCGATCGCGAGCCAGGTCAGATATCCGGCGCCCGCGTACTTCACGATTCCGAACAGCACGGGGTTCGCCTTCAGCAGGGAGGCGGCCCCGGCCGCCCCCAGCGTCATCAGCACGGTGTCCCCGCACCAGACACCCGCCGCGGCGGTGTACCCGGCGCGTGTCCCGCGCCGGGCGGCGACGGACAGCACGTAGAGCGAGTTGGGCCCGGGCAGCAGGACGATGAGGATGAGTCCCGCCAGGTAGGTGGGGAGATGAACGACACCGAACATGGCAAGGAGTGTCGCACGGGAGTACGACACTCCGGTTGGGGGTTCCCTGGGACGAGACGGTCAGCCGTCGAGGAGGGTGTCGACGGAGAGCTCGACGCGGAGTCCGACGGACTCCGGCACGGGCACGGTCTGCCCGCGCTTGAAGCGCTGTGGGTCGGGATACTTCCCGTCCACCGGGCGAGTGAAGAGGAGTACCTCGTCGTGCTTGCGGTCCGCGATGAGGTAGGCCGGGATACCTGCCTGGGCGTAGCACTCGACCTTGGGGCCAAGGTCGTCGGACCAGTTGGACGACGTCACTTCCACGACCAGACGGAAAGCGTGTGGGGCGTAGTAGTTCTTGGTGACATGGGCGTCGTCGATGTCCTCATCCACGACAGAGAGGTCGGGGATGGCGAAGTCCTCGGGCAGCGTAGGCAGCCAAAGGCCGATGCCCTGGATCCATTCAGCACCGGTTCCCTCGATACCCGCACGCTCGAGCGCCCTGCACAACTTCGTCAGTGACCGTCCATGCGAGCTGTCCGGCGGCGGTGTCGCAGTGAGCCTCCCCTGGAGAATCTCCACGCGGTGGCCAGGCAGTGCACGGGCAAGCTGGTCGGCAGCCTCGCCCAGGGTCAGCTCCTGCTGCAGTACGGCCATGGCGTCCTCCTTTTCGGGGCCCACTCTCCACGAGCGTAACCGGGGACGGACGGTTTCCGTCCCCGATCACCCATTCGGAGGAATCGTGCAGGTCAGAACGCATCCGACGGCACGTAGTTCCCCCAGACCTCCCGCAGCGCGTTGCACACCTCGCCCACGGTCGCCCGCGCCCGCAGGGCCTCCTTCATCGGGTACAGGACGTTGTCCTCGCCCTGGGCGGCCTTCTTCAGGGACTCCAACGCCGTGTCCACCGCCGCCTGGTCCCGCTCGGCGCGGAGCTTGGCCAGCCGCTCCGCCTGCTGGGCCTCGATGGCGGGGTCGACGCGGAGCGGTTCGTACGGCTCCTCCTCGTCGAGCTGGAAGCGGTTGACGCCGACGACCACGCGCTCGCCGGAGTCGGTCTCCTGGGCGATGCGGTAGGCGCTGTGCTCGATCTCCTGTTTCTGGAAGCCGTGCTCGATGGCGTTGACCGCGCCGCCGAGGTCCTCGACCTTCCGCATCAGTTCCAGCGCGGCCGCCTCGACGTCGTCGGTCATCTTCTCGACGACGTAGGAACCGGCGAAGGGGTCGACCGTCGCGGTCACGTCGGTCTCGTACGCCAGGACCTGCTGCGTGCGCAGGGCCAGGCGCGCGGACTTGTCGGTCGGCAGCGCGATGGCCTCGTCGAAGGAGTTCGTGTGCAGGGACTGGGTGCCGCCGAGGACCGCCGCCAGGCCCTGGACGGCGACGCGGACCAGGTTGACCTCGGGCTGCTGGGCCGTCAGCTGCACGCCCGCCGTCTGGGTGTGGAAGCGCAGCATCAGCGACTTGGGGTTCTTCGCGCCGAACTCCTCCTTCATCACCCGCGCCCAGATCCGGCGGGCCGCGCGGAACTTGGCGACCTCCTCCAGGATCGTCGTACGGGCGACGAAGAAGAAGGACAGGCGGGGCGCGAAGTCGTCGACGTCCATGCCTGCCGCGACCGCCGTGCGGACGTACTCGATGCCGTCGGCGAGCGTGAACGCGATCTCCTGCGCGGGGGACGCGCCCGCCTCCGCCATGTGGTAGCCGGAGATCGAGATGGTGTTCCACTTGGGGATCTCGGCCTTGCAGTACTTGAAGATGTCCGCGATCAGGCGCAGCGAGGGCTTGGGCGGGAAGATGTACGTCCCGCGCGCGATGTACTCCTTCAGCACGTCGTTCTGGATCGTGCCCGTGAGCTTGTCGGCCGGGACGCCCTGCTCCTCCGCCACCAGCTGGTAGAGGAGCAGCAACAGCGCGGCCGGGGCGTTGATCGTCATCGACGTCGACACCTTGTCCAGCGGGATCCCGCCGAACAGCACCCGCATGTCGTCGACGGAGTCGATGGCCACGCCCACCTTGCCGACCTCGCCGTGCGCGATCGGCGCGTCGGAGTCGTGGCCCATCTGGGTGGGCAGGTCGAAGGCGACGGACAGGCCCATCGTGCCGTTGGCGATCAGCTGCTTGTAGCGGGCGTTGGACTCCGTGGCCGTACCGAAGCCGGCGTACTGGCGCATGGTCCAGGGGCGGCCGGTGTACATCGTGGGGTACACGCCGCGGGTGAACGGGTACGACCCCGGCTCGCCCAGCTTCTCGGCCGGGTCCCAGCCCTCCAGGGCATCCGGCCCGTAGACCGGCTCGATGGGCAGCCCGGACTCCGACTCGCGCGCCATGGTGTGTGCCTCCGCGTTCTGAATTTCTCGGTTACTCGCCAGTTACTCGCCGGTACAGCCAACCCTCGCTACGGACTGTAGCGGCGGCCGTGCGCCGGGTGGAGTGCCCCGCGCTGGGACCTTGCTCACAGACCGGCGGCTCCTCGTCCTTGTGTCTTCTGTCTCCCCACCTTGCCCCGTGGTTCGCCACCCGTCACGCGTGGGGAGACATCCGGTGTACCGCCGGAGACGGACACCGGTGAGACAGCGGGGGGGCGCCATGCGTACCGGGGGCATGAGGAGACCGATCGCCGCCGTCGCCGCGGCCGCGGCACTGGCCGCGGTGTGCGGCTGTACGGTGCGGGCTCCCGGCTCGGACGGCACGCACCGCTCCCCGGTGCACATCGAGATCCCGGCCACCCGGCCGCCCGGCGGTCCCGCCCCCGGCGGCGGCACGGGGCCGGCGAAGAATCCGGCCCCGGCCCCGGCCCGCACCGCCGCGCAGGTCCTGTGGTCCCGCGGCGACAGCGGCCGTGGCGTGCGGGAACTCCAGGCCCGGCTGCGCCAGATCGGCTGGCTGTTCGACGGGCCCACCGGGTCCTACGACGATCTGACGGAACAGGCCGTCAAGGGCTTCCAGGGCAAGCGCGGGCTGTCGCGGACCGGGCGGACCGACACGGTCACCTGGCAGCGGCTGCTGCGGATGACGCGCGAACCGGGCAGGTGGGAGCTGTACCGGATGGGCGGGCAGCCGGCCGGCACGCCCGACCCTCGCTGCCGGACCGGCCGGGTGCTGTGCATCGACAAGACCAGCCGGACCCTGCGCTGGATGATCGGCGGGCGGACGGTCTCGACGATGGCGGTGCGGTTCGGCACGCAGTACACGCCCACCCGCGAGGGTGTGTTCCAGGTCTACTGGAAGTCACGGCACCATGTGTCGACGCTCTACCACTCCCCCATGCCGTACGCCATGTTCTTCAGTGGCGGTCAGGCCGTGCACTACTCCTACGACTTCGCGGCCCGCGGCTACGCGGGCGGCTCGCACGGGTGCGTCAACGTACGGGACGAGACGGCCGTCTCACAGCTGTTCGCGCAGGTGCGGGTCGGCGACAAGGTCGTCGTGCACTGGTGAGACGAGGGGAGAGAAAAAGAGAGGAGACAGGGCGCGGGCGGGACCGGGGGAACGTGTCCCGCCCGCGCCGAATGCACGAGCCGTGGGTACGGGGGGAACCCCGGCTCTGTGCGACAGCCGATGACCAGTCGGCTCACTCATTACTGCGCCGCGGCGGGCGAAAACGTCACACCCCGCCGAGAGAAAATTTCACGAGGTGCGAAACCGCAGGTCAGAGACGGTCACCGGGATGAGTGGCCGAGGAGGCGGGCGTTCTCTTCGGGGGCTGCGGAGCGAGGGCCGGGGGCGTGACGGCGCTCTTCCCGTGGCGGTGGCCGCCTCCGTGACCACGTTCGTGACCGCCCTTGTGGCGGCCTTTGTGGCCGCCTTCGTCGTCGCCCTGACCGTCCTGGTCGCCCTGGTTGCCCTGGTCGCCCTGGTTGCCCTGGCCGCCTTGGTTGCCCTGGCCGCCCTGGCCTCCACGGCCCTTCTGACCGCCCTTGTCGTCGCGGCCGCCGCCCTGGTTCTCGCCCCGGCCCTTGCCGCCCACGTCACCGGTTCGGCCGTCGGCCGACTTCAGGACGCCCTTGCAGTACGTCCACACGCGCGCGGAGCCGCCGGCCGCCCCCTCCAGGACGCGCCTGCGGTCGGCGTCCAGGCCCTTGCCGTCGCGCAGGTCGCGGCAGGCCGAGACCAGGCGGCCCCGCCCGCCGGTGGTACCGCCCCGGGTGTCGTCGGCGCCGGCGGTGGCGTCGTGGCCGGGGATGGTACCGGAGTCGCCCGCGACACTCCCGGCCTCGGAAGAGCCGGCCGTGGTGCCGCCGGGCGCCGGCGTGCCCGGACCGCCGCTCGTGGTGCCGTCGGGCGAGGGCGGGCTCAAGGAGCGTCCGGGCGTCGCCTGGGCCGAGACGGAGGCGCCGGGCACCGGCTGCTCGTCACCGCCGAACGGTGTCGGCAGTACGCCGGTCGTGGTCGCCGTCGCGACTCCGCCGACCGCGCCGGCGGCCAGCGCGGCCGACAGCGCGAGACGTACCGGGCGGGTCCAGCGCGGACGCCCGGCGCGTGCGCGCGTGTCCCCGGTACGGAAGCCACGCGCGTGCGTGCCGATGCGGACGAGCCCCGCGTCGGCGGGCCCGGTGGGCGTTTCAAGGGCCGCGGCCTGTGTGCAGGCATGTTCCGCCGCCCGCTCCGCGCGCGCCTTGCGGAAGGCGGCCAGCGCGGCGGCCTCGCCGGGCAGTTCGGCGTCGGCCGAGGCGGGGAAGGCGGGAACGGGCGGTTCGGCGGAGAGGGCTCCGAGCGCCTTGGCGAGTCGTTCGGCCTGATCACGGGCGGTGGCGTCGACGGTGTCCAGTGACTCTCCGCGCAGCAGTCGCTCCGCCGTATCGCGGTCCAGCCACCTGTACTGCTCGTCGGCCATCACATGTCCTTCTGCGTCCGGGCACGCATATGCGTCACACCGGCGGACGTCACCGCACGGCCCCGCGGTTTCCGCGGGGGCGGCAGCGCGTCGAGCACATGGGGGGATTCCGGATCGTCGCCGAGTAGTTCCGCGAGCCGCTTCAGACCGCGGTGCGCGGCCGTGCGTACGGCACCGGGCCGCTTGCCGAGCGTTTCGGCGGCGGTCTTGGCGTCCAGGCCCACGACCACGCGCAACACGACGGCCTCGGCCTGGTCCTGCGGGAGCTGGGCGATGAGCGAGAGGGTGCTGCCGGTGGCCAGCGCCTCCATGGCCTCGCCCGCGGTGTCGGACTCCGAGGCCCTGCCGGTCAGTTCCGTTTCGTCACCGCCGATCGCGGGGCGGCGGCCGCGCATGCGGATGTGGTCGAGCGCGCGGTTGCGGGCGATCCGGGCGGCCCAGCCGCGGAACCGGTCGGCGTCCCCGCTGAAGCGCTCGAGGTCGCGGGCGATCTGCAGCCAGGCCTCGGACGCCACGTCCTCGGCGTCCGGGTCGCCGACCAGCGTGCGTATGTATCCGAGCAGCCGTGGGTGCACGGCGCGGTACACAGTCCGGAACGCGGTCTCGTCCCCGTCCTGTGCCGCAAGCACCGCGGCGGTCAGCTCCGCGTCGTCCCCCAGCACGTGGTTCCTCAAGTGATCGAGTGAATCGTTGCGGCAGCGCGGCCACCGATGGTTTGCGGTGATCGTGCCCGTCCCGCGCCCGGCGCGAAAGGCACGTTACGGCCTGAAACCGCCTCTCGTCCATGACCGTACAACGTGCAACTAACCAAAGTGGGGATGAGGTGTGACGGAAAGCGCACCCGCGGCGCTGTAGAGAGTACGGGCCGCCGCGCGGCCCGTGCCGCGCGACGGCCGGGGCCTCTCCTGTGGGGGGTGGCGGCCCCGGCCGTTGCCTCGGTCCGCTCCGGCAGGACCTACTCGGCCGACCGGCCCCTTCCCTCCCCTTGCGAACTCCCGTCGCCGTCGCCCTCCGCGCCGAGCTGCCGGGCCAGCCGCTTCAGCCCCCGGTGGGCGGCGGTGCGCACCGCGCCGGGCCGCTTGCCGAGAACACGCGCGGCGGCGGGGCCGTCGAGGCCGACGACCACACGGAGCAGCACGGCCTCGGCCTGGTCGCGGGGCAGCCGTCTCAGGAGCGCGAGGGCCTGCTCGGTGGTGATGGACTCCAGGGCCTGGTCATGGGTGCTGTACGGGCCGGGCAGGTTCAGGACGTCCTGTTCGAGCGCGGTGCCCCGGGGCCGCACGCGCTGCCGGCGCAGATGGTCGAGCGCCCGGTGCCGGGCGATGGTCGCCGTCCAGCCGCGGAAGCCCGCCCCGTCGCCCCGGAACCGGCCCAGGTCGCGGGCGATCTCCAGCCAGGCGTCCGACGCCACGTCCTCGGCGTCGTTCCCGACGAGGCCGCGCAGGTACCCGAGCAGTCCGGGCTGCACGATCCGGTACGCGGCCGCGAAGGCCTCCTCGTCGCCTTCCTGGGCCCGCGCGACGGCCGCACCCAGCTCCCCGTCGTACGCCTGCGTGCGGCGGGGTTCCCCTCCCTGGCCCAAGAACTGTCCTCGTCCGTAGCGAGTCCCCAGACGTGCGCACCACCGTGTGTCCGGTTGTGTCCACGCCCCCCACGGTCATCAGCGTCGGCTCTCACAGAAGTGTCACAGCTCGTCAGCGGCCCCTTGCGCACGGCTCAGTTCCGCCGCCCGCTCATGGCGTCCCGGCAGAGCAGTCGCAGCGAGCCGTGGCCCGCGTAGCAGCGCCGGGCCTCGTCGATCGGGTCCCACAGCCGTCCGTCGGGTGTACGGACCCAGTGCTCGCCACCGGTCGCCCACCACTCGGCTCCGCCGTGGCGGACGATCACCTCGCCGGCGTAGGCCCCGAAGCCGCGCAGCACGTCGCCCAGGGCGCCGGGCGGTGCGCCCTCGCGCCGCATCTCCTCGATCACCCGGTCGACCCGCCACAGGCTCTGCGCCGAGTAGTCCGGTCGCAGCCGGGCACCCATCGCCGCCGCGGCGTCCGTCGCCCACCGCACCGGCCTGGTGGCGGCGTGCGGCCTGGTCTGCCGCTGAGTCGTCACATCCTGCGCTGCCATATACGGAAGAGCGCGTTCCGCGTGCTCTTCGTCACCCGTATCCGGGGCTTTTCCGCAACCGGCGCAGGAACGGCGCAAGGTTTCCGCACCGCGCCCGCAGGAGGCTCACACGGCTTTCACGCCCGGCTGCGGGCCCGGCGGGACACCACGGCGCGCAGGACACGGCGTCCCTCGGTGGAGATCTCCAGCGCCTGGCGGAGTCCGGCGGGGCCGTGCCCGGCGAGCAGTTCCAGGACGGTGATCTGCCGGCGCAGCTCGGCGGCGACGAGCGGCGACATGCCCTCCGTACGCCCCTCACGGCGCGAGTCGACCGGGGAGGCGTCCTCGGCCGGGTCGAGGAGCCGGTGGATCTGGAGCGAGGCGACCGAACAGGCGTCCGCCCACTGCCGCACCCCAGGAGCGGACCGGACGGCCGGCGCGGCGGCCAGCATCCGGCGGACCAGCAGCGCGGCCTCGTCCTCGACGGCCTCCTCCCCGCCGGCCGTCTCCAGCGCGCCGCGCGCCTGCTGAAGCCGTTCGGCCCAGTCGCCGTCGCCGGGGGAGTCGTCGACGAGGCTCCCCCACAGCGGCCGCAGGACCTCGTCGTCGCCGCCGAGCAGCGGTACGCACCGATCCAAACAAGCCAGCCCGCTGGCGGCCAGTCCGCGCTCGTCGGCCTGCGCGATCAGTTCCACCAGGCTCATCCACGCCTCCTTGCAGGGCGCCGATCTCCACGGAGCCCGCACTTGCCATCACTGTGTGCGATCGCCCGGTAGTGTCACACGGCGATCACACGCAGTCGAGAGAAGGACGACAGAAGGCGGAAGAAAAGATTTCGGCCAGCGATCGAGGTCGGCGGTCAGCGCGTCGGAAAGGAGGGGCAGGCCGCGGTCGGCGCCGGCCCCCGCAGCGCCTTCTCGTGCTGCATCCGGGTCAGCCGGAGCACGACAAGGATGGCAAGTACGGCGGCCACGGCGTCGAGGGCGTCGGAGAACAGCATCTGCCCGGCGGCCTTGCGCAGTTCCTCGGCCGTTTCGGCCCGGCTGTAGGTGGTGAACGCGGCACGGCCCACCACCAAGTCGATGATCCACAACGTCCACCAGGCGTTGACCAGCCCATGCGACCCGGGCCGGTCCCGGAGGCTGCTGGCGTCCCAGATGTCCAGCGTGATCCGGCGCGGGAACCACAGGCTGACGACCGGGGTGAACCACGCGCCGATCGCCCAGCCGCGCTTCTTGCTGTGCCCGAACGGGTCGAACACCTCGGCGTTGACCCGCACCCGGTGGAACCAGCACAGGAAGACGACACAGCTGGCGAGCAGCGCGGCGGTCTGCACGACGCCCGCGACGGCGTAGAGCCGGTCCGCGTCGTCGGCCCGCCGCGTCACGTCCCCGCCGACCGGGCCGTTCATGAGGTCACCCGCGACGCCGTACATCACGGCGTCCGCCCAGATGGCGAACAGGTCGGTGGCGATGACGAGGCCGAGCAGCACGGCCGCGGCCCGGCCCAGTCCGACCGGCGAGCGCAGCCAGGCGGCGGGTGCCCCCGCGGGCGGTGGGACGGCCGGCGCCGGAACGGCCGAGCAACCGGTGCACAAAGTGCCGCCGGGCACCGCCGCGAAGTGCCGGCAACGCGCGCAGATCATGGTGAGTCCCCCCGAGGTGTCGTCCTGGAACCGCCGCGGGCTCCCCAGGAGCATCGAGCGCGGCACCCGGAACCTACGGGGTCCCGCTCTCGCACGTCTACTCGATTCGGTCAGCCCAGCCTGGCCGCCAGCGCCTTGAACTCCGCCCAGGACATCGCCGGCCTGCCGGGGTCCCACAGCTTCTGGATCGTCGCCCGCAGCGGCATACGGATGCCGGCCGCCACCTGGTCCTGGGTCTGGGAGTTCGCGAGGTCGGACCACACGGCGAACGAGCCGCCCAGTATCTGCGCGTCGTACCGTGCGGGTACCGCCTGGGTGCCGCGCAGCACGCGCGGGGTCCACTGTTCGTAGATCCGCTGTCCGGTCGGGTAGACGAAGGTCTGCGGCTGGCCGAGGACGTAGTACAGGAACTCGTCGTTGTAGTTGAGCACCTTGCGGCCGGCGGCCAGGTACTCGGCGGGTTGGCGGGCGCCTGTCTCCTTGCCGGTCCAGTAGGCGACCACGATGTCCTTCGCGGGCTGTACGGAGGTGTTCCGGAAAAAGCCGTCGTTCCACGCGCGCGGGGTGCGGTCGTGCTTGCGGACGGTGGCGGCGCGGTCGTTCAGCCAGCCCGTCGCCAGGTCGGCCACGGTGCCGCCGGGGCCGTAGGCCTTCTTCGCGGCGGCCGCCAGCTGCGGGTAGGACGCCTCGGGGTTGCGCGCGGTCAGCGCCTGGTACTCGTCGCCGCCGAGGTGCCACTGGCTGCCGGGGAAGAGGCCCGCGTACTCGTTCAGCAGGTCGTCGACGATCCGGGCGGACCGCTCCTTGGAGATGTCGATCGCGCCCCGCGTCGCCACACCCCGCGCGTTGCGCAGCTGCAGGTCGGGGTGGGCGGCGATCACCGCTCCCAGATGGCCGGGCGAGTCGATCTCGGGCACGACGGTGATGTGCCGGCTGGCGGCGAGGGCGACGATCTGCTTGACCTGCGCCTTGCTGAGGTGGTTCCTGGAGACGATCTCCGGGTGCGTGTCGGACTGTATGCGGAAGCCCTGGTCGTCGGAGAAGTGCAGGCCCAGCTCGTTGAACTTCAGGTCGCCCAGCTCGCGTACCCGGTCCTCTATCCAGCCGGCCGTGAACGGCTTGCGGGCGATGTCCAGCATGAAGCCGCGCCGCGGCTTGGCCGGCATGTCGTTCACGACGCCCTCGGGCGCCGTACCGCCGCCGTGCACCTCCTGCTTCAGGGTGCGGGTGCCGTAGAAGACCCCCGCGTCGGCCGGCCCGCTGATGGTCACCCGGCCGTCGCGCACGGTCATGGTGTACGACTCCGGGTTCCCGCCTCCGCCGAGCGTCAGCCGTACGTCCCCGGAGCGCACGTCGCTTTTCTGCCCGGCGTACGTCAGACCGAGCTCGCTCGCTATCAGCTTCCCCTCGTCGGCCAGGGAGGCGTTGCCCACCACGACCCGGCCGCCGTGCGCCGGGCGCCAGCCGGGGCCGCGGGCCGGGGTGTGGGAGCGCACGGCGGGGATGGTCCGCGGCGCCTGGGACAGGGGGTGGCTGCGGGTGGGACTGGGGCTCGCGGAGGGGGCGGCGGCGGGCGCGCCCGACGCGCGCTGCCCGGAGCCCGCCGGGGACCCGTGGCCGCCGGAGGCCCACACGCCGAGCGCGGCGCCCAGTCCGACCGTCACGGCGAACGCGCCGCCGGCCACTGCCTGCCGGTGCCGCACCTTCCGGCCCGAAGCCCGGTGCCTGTGCTTGCTCACCCCGCCAACGTACGGCCCATGGGCGCCGAATGTGTCCACCAGAAGTCCCCAAACTCTCCCGTTCGGGTGAAAATCAGGCGCCCACCGGACACGTCATGAGCACACCCGATAACGTAACGGCGCATCTCTCACAGCATCCCCTGCCGACCGAGGACCCACGCTGCCCGCGCAGAACCTGGAGCACTTCAACACCGCCCCCGCCCCCGTGGCCCACCACACCCTCCTGACCTGCCTGCACAGCCCCCGCTGGGCCCAGCGTCTCACCGCTCACCGCCCCTACCCGGACCTGCCGTCCCTCCTGGCCGCGGCGGACGAGGCGGCGTACGACCTGCGCCCGTCGGACCTGGCAGAGGCGCTGGCGGCGGAGCCTCTGCCCCCGCTCCCCGAGGGCATCTACGCGGCCGCCTCCATGGCCCTGAGTGCCGCCTACGCCGCCTACGAGGCCCGATTCGGCCACAGCTTCGCCATCTGCCTGGACGGCACCGCGCCGGCCGAGACCTTGGACCGGGTACTGGCAGCCATCCGGTCACGATTGACGAACGATCCGGAGGAGGAGCGGATCGTGGCGGCAGAGGAACTCCGGCACCTTGCGAGAGGACGGCTGAGGAACCTCCTGAAGGGGCGCGGGGCCGTATCGATCAGCGGCTCCGCCGCGATGGGGGTCCCCCCTGTTCGAGCGAAGCCGAGGACTTGGGGGAGCGACCAGTCACAACACAGCCGCAGTCGGCAGACAACCGAACAAACCACCCCAGTAGCCGCCCCCGCTAACCCGTCCGTGCACCTTTGAGTGCAAGTTCGATCACACGGGCAGGCCCCCCTGTAAGCCTCGCCGCAACGGCTGGTTACGATGCTGGGGGCCGGTGGACCGTACCCGGCCGGGCCCGACCGACAGTGAAGCCGGCGCGGCCCTAGTCCCCGCTCCCGGAGGGTTCTTCCGTGCCGGCTGGAACGCTGTACCGCGGCAGGGAAGGAATGTGGTCCTGGGTGGCTCACCGAGTCACCGGCGTCCTCATCTTCTTCTTCCTGTTCGTTCACGTGCTGGACACCGCGCTCGTCCGCGTGTCTCCCGAGGCCTACGACACTGTCGTGGCCACGTACAAGTCGCCGATCGTCGCCGTACTCGAGTACGGCCTGGTCGCCGCGATCCTCTTCCACGCGCTCAACGGCCTGCGCGTGATCGCCGTCGACTTCTGGGCCAAGGGCGCCCGCTATCAGAAGCAGATGCTGTGGACCGTGGTCGGCATCTGGGTCGTGCTGATGATCGGGGCGATCTACCCCGTCCTCGGCCACGCCGCACGAGTATTGTTCGGGAGCTGACGCACATGTCCACTTCTGAAACCACCGCTTCCGGCGTCGGCCCCGTCGAGGGCGGCTCCGGCTACAGCGTCGACAACCCCGCCCCCTTCATCGAGGCCCCGCGCCAGCGGACCAAGAAGACCCCGCGGTCGACCCGGGGCAACTTCGAGATGTACGGCTGGCTGTTCATGCGGCTGTCCGGCATCGTCCTGGTCGTCCTCGTCATCGGCCACCTGCTGATCCAGCTCGTCCTGGACGGCGGCGTCTCCAAGATCGGCTTCGCCTTCGTGGCGGGCCGCTGGGCCTCCCCCTGGTGGCAGGTCTGGGACCTGCTCATGCTGTGGCTGGCGATGCTGCACGGCTGCAACGGCCTGCGCACGGTCATCAACGACTACGCGGAGCGCGCGAACACGCGCCTGTGGCTGAAGGGCCTGCTGTACACCGCCACGGTGTGGACCATCCTGTTGGGCACGCTGGTGATCTTCACCTTCGACCCGAACATCCGCTAGGCCCCGGGACCGAGGTATTTCCTGATGAAGATCCACAAGTACGACACCGTCATCGTCGGCGCCGGTGGCGCCGGTATGCGTGCCGCCATCGAATCGACGAAGCGCAGCCGCACCGCCGTCCTGACCAAGCTCTACCCCACCCGCTCCCACACGGGCGCCGCTCAGGGCGGCATGGCCGCCGCGCTGGCCAACGTGGAGGAGGACAACTGGGAGTGGCACACCTTCGACACGGTCAAGGGCGGTGACTACCTGGTCGACCAGGACGCCGCCGAGATCCTGGCGAAGGAGGCCATCGACTCCGTCCTCGACCTGGAGAAGATGGGCCTGCCGTTCAACCGCACCCCGAACGGCACCATCGACCAGCGCCGCTTCGGCGGCCACTCGCGCAACCACGGCGAGGCCCCGGTCCGCCGCTCCTGCTACGCGGCCGACCGCACCGGTCACATGATCCTCCAGACGCTGTACCAGAACTGCGTCAAGGAGGGCGTGGAGTTCTTCAACGAGTTCTACGTCCTGGACCAGCTGATGACCGAGGTCGACGGCGTCAAGAAGTCGGCCGGTGTCGTGGCGTACGAGCTGGCCACCGGCGAGATCCACGTCTTCCAGGCGAAGTCCGTGATCTACGCCTCCGGCGGCTGCGGCAAGTTCTTCCGCGTGACGTCCAACGCGCACACCCTGACCGGTGACGGCCAGGCGGCCGTCTACCGGCGCGGACTGCCGCTGGAGGACATGGAGTTCTTCCAGTTCCACCCGACCGGCATCTGGCGCATGGGCATCCTGCTCACCGAGGGCGCCCGCGGTGAGGGCGGCATCCTGCGCAACAAGGACGGCGAGCGCTTCATGGAGAAGTACGCCCCCGTCATGAAGGACCTGGCCTCCCGTGACGTCGTCTCCCGCTCGATCTACACGGAGATCCGCGAGGGCCGCGGCTGCGGTCCCGAGGGCGACCACGTCTACCTGGACCTGACCCACCTGCCGCCGGAGCAGCTGGACGCCAAGCTGCCGGACATCACCGAGTTCGCGCGGACCTACCTGGGCATCGAGCCGTACACGGACCCGATCCCGATCCAGCCGACCGCGCACTACGCGATGGGCGGCATCCCGACCAACGTCCAGGGCGAGGTGCTCGCGGACAACACCACGGTCGTGCCGGGCCTGTACGCGGCCGGCGAGGTCGCCTGTGTGTCCGTGCACGGAGCCAACCGTCTGGGCACCAACTCGTTGCTGGACATCAACGTGTTCGGCAAGCGGGCGGGCATCGCGGCGGCGGAGTACGCGCACAAGGTGGACTTCGTCGAGCTGCCGGAGAACCCGGAGTCCTTCGTCGTCGAGCAGATCGAGCGGCTGCGGACCTCCACCGGCAACGAGCGGGTGGCCGAGCTCCGCAGTGAGCTGCAGGAGACCATGGACGCCAACGTCATGGTGTTCCGCACCGAGCAGACGATCAAGACGGCCGTCGAGAAGATCGCCGAGCTCCGGGAGCGCTACAAGAACGTGGCGATCCAGGACAAGGGCAAGCGGTTCAACACGGACCTGCTGGAGGCCATCGAGCTGGGCAACCTGCTGGAGCTGGCCGAGGTCATGGCGATCTCCGCCCTGGCCCGCAAGGAGTCCCGCGGCGGTCACTACCGCGAGGACTACCCCAACCGCGACGACGTCAACTTCATGCGCCACACCATGGCGTACCGCGAGGTCGGCGCCGACGGGTCCGAAACCGTCCGTCTCGACTACAAGCCGGTCGTGCAGACCCGCTACCAGCCGATGGAGCGTAAGTACTGATGGCAACCCCCGTTCTGGACAAGGCCGAGGCGGAGGGCCAGGCCGCGTCCCCGTACATCACGGTCACCTTCCGCGTCCGCCGCTTCAACCCGGAGGTCTCGGGCGAGGCGACCTGGGAAGACTTCCAGCTGGAGATCGACCCCAAGGAGCGTGTCCTCGACGGTCTGCACAAGATCAAGTGGGACCTCGACGGCACGCTGACCTTCCGCCGCTCCTGCGCGCACGGCATCTGCGGCTCGGACGCCATGCGGATCAACGGCAAGAACCGTCTGGCCTGCAAGACGCTGATCAAGGACATCAACCCCGAGAAGCCGATCACGGTCGAGCCCATCAAGGGTCTTACGGTCCTGAAGGACCTGATCGTGGACATGGAGCCGTTCTTCCAGGCGTACCGGGACGTCATGCCCTTCCTCATCACGAAGGAGACGAACGAGCCCACGCGTGAGCGCCTGCAGTCCCCGGAGGACCGGGCCCTGTTCGACGACACCACGAAGTGCATCCTGTGCGCGGCCTGCACCTCGTCCTGCCCGGTGTTCTGGAACGACGGCCAGTACTTCGGTCCGGCGGCCATCGTCAACGCCCACCGGTTCATCTTCGACAGCCGTGACGAGGCCGGCGAGCAGCGCCTGGAGATCCTCAACGACAAGGACGGCGTCTGGCGCTGCCGTACCACCTTCAACTGCACCGACGCCTGCCCCCGCGGCATCGAGGTGACCAAGGCGATCGCGGAGGTGAAGCGGGCGCTGATCACGCGCCGCTTCTGACACCGCGCCGCATACGACGCCGAGGGCCCCGTTCCGTCCGGAACGGGGCCCTCGGCGTGTCACCGGCCGGCCGCCTGACGTGTCTCGCAACCCCCTTCGACTTGTCGGAGTACGAGCGGCTCTGCGGGACGTAGCCGTAGGGCGCGTCAGGGGTGGGGACGGTCGTGACTCCGCTCCCCATCCGCAGGAGGGGGGCCTCCAACCCAGGGGTTGCGGTCCAGCCCGAACCGATCCCTTGCGGGACGGGCAGGAACTGCCGCACATGCAGGAAGCGGTTCCCCACCGGTTGAAGCCGGTGGCTCCCTCGCCAGGAGAGCGATGGAAGGTGCTCCCGGCAGTGACCGGAGCGACCGGAACGACCGGAGCGACCGGAACGACCGGAACGACCGGAGTGGGATCCTCCGGGGCCCAGGAGGCCCGACTGCCCGATCACGCGACATCCGCGCGCGATCCACCGCGCACTGACCGGATACGGCCGTCCCCCTGCGCGCTGGAAGCATGAGGATCCAAAGGGGCGGTGTGGGAGGGGTGGTGGTCGACCATTCCCGTTCGTGATGAAATCCGGCCACACCGGCGGCCTTTCGTCGCCGGTGTCCGTATGCCCGCATCGCGGACTTCTCCCGAGGGCGGCTCTAGACGACGTTGCGGACGACGGTCCACGCCACGGCCACCAGGAGCACCAGCGCCTGTGCCCGGGAGCTGAGCCGGGGGTGCCAGCGGTGTCCGCGCAGGCCCTCCACCGCCCACTTGCCGAGCAGCGCCAGTGCGAACGGAGAGGCGAGCAGGAGCATCCTGTTGTCCAGCCAGGCCTGGGCGAAGTGACCGTGCATCAGGTCGTACACCATGCGCGTGCCGCCGCAGGCCGGGCAGAGCAGCCCGATGACGTACCGGAAGGGACACCGGGGCAGGAGGTGGGCGGGCTCGTGCGGGTCGGTGACGTAGAGATAGGCGGCGCCCGCGGCGCCCGCGCAGAGCACTGCGAGCGGGGCCGCCGCCGGGTGCCGCAGCAACTGACGCAGCTGCCGGCGGCGGACCGCGCCGGCCGCCGCGTCAGCCACGCAGGATCCGGCCCTGCGAGTCGGTGGTGTCGTTGCCCGTCAGCAGCATGATGCCGTCGATCAGGGCCCAGATGCCGAACCCGCCGCAGGTGAAGAGCTGGGCGAGGCCGAGCCCGACGTGGCCGATGTAGAAGCGGCCGATGCCGAGGCCGCCCAGGGTGAGCTGGAGGACACCGGCGACGATCTTCGACTTGTCGGAGTAGGGACGGCCGTAGGGATCGTAGCCGTACGGAGCGTTGGGGTCCGCCATCATCCCGGGGGGCGGATAGGCGCCGGGGGGCGGCGGGTACGCGCCGGGGGGCGGCGGGTAGGCACCCGGAGGCGGCGGGTACGCGCCGGGCGGCTGGTTGGGGTAGCCGTATCCCGGGGCCTTGGGCGGCTGTTGCGACTGCTCGGACACGGTTGCTCCACTCTTCGGCAGGGACGAACTGACGGTCATAGTGCAGGAAGTACGGCCGGAGGGAAACATCGGGGTCCGCCCCAACGAGTGAGCGGGCGGCCCGGCCGCGCTCGGCCTCCCCCACCGCGCGCCTGCGACACCTAATCTGATGGCATGTCAGATGACGAGTCGTACGAGCTGCTCGGGTTCGACAACGTGCTGCTGCCCGTGGGGGATCTCGGCGAGGCCGTCGGTTTCTACGAGCGGGCCGGGTTCGCGGTGGCGTTCCGGCTGGACGAGGCGGGAATCGCGGGGCTGAAGGTGGGGGGCGAGGCGCCGGGGATCCTGCTGCGCGCGGAGGAGACGTTCGGACACCGGCCGCCGCCGTGGCCCTCGTCCCGGGTGTGGCTGGAGGTGTCGGACGCGCGGGCCGCGGCGCGGGAGCTGACGGCGGCCGGGATCGCGCTGCTCGACGAGCCGTCCGCGGTGGCGACCGGCTGGACCGTCGAGATCGCCGACCCGTGGGGCAACGTCCTGGGGTTCACCGACTACAGCAAGCGGCCGGAGCTCGGACGCAGGCCCTGACGGAACCCGTCCCGGCCGGCCCGCACACCGCCCTCGGCCGCTGCGGCGGCGCCCGTACCACTGGCTAGGCTCTCTCCGTGCCCGTGAAGAACAACGACGGCCCTGGTGAGGGCGTGCCCGCCGGAAAGTCCGAGCAGACCCGTGCCCGGATCCTTCAGACGGCCATGCGGCTGTTCCAGGAACGTGGCTACGACAGGACGACCATGCGGGCCATCGCCAAGGAGGCCGGGGTCTCCGTCGGCAACGCCTACTACTACTTCGAGGGCAAGGAACACCTGATCCAGGGCTTCTACGACCGGATCGCCGCCGAGCACCGGGCGGCGGTCCGGGAGGTCCTGGACCGGGAGACCGACCTGGAGGCACGGCTGGCGGGCGTGCTGAAGACATGGCTGGACATCGCCGCGCCGTACCACGAGTTCGCGGTGCAGTTCTTCAAGAACGCCGCCGACCCCGACAGCCCGCTCAGCCCCTTCTCCCCCGAGTCGGAGCACGCGCGCGTGGAGGCCATCGGCATCCACAAGGAGGTGCTGTACGGCGCGAGGACCAAGGTCCCGGCGGAGCTGCGGGAGGTGCTGCCCGAGCTGATGTGGCTCGCCCAGATGGGACTCGTCCTGTACTGGGTGTTCGACCGCACGGAGGACCGCGAGCGCAGCTACCGGCTGGCCGGGCGCGGGGCACGGCTCACCGCGCGGGGCGTGACCCTGGCCCGCTTCCGGGTGCTGCGGCCGCTGGTGCAGGAGGTGCACGAGCTGTTCACGGACTTCCTGCCGGGGATGACGAAGGCGATGCCGGATCCGGCGGGCAGGGGGCGGCGCACTGCGGCCGAGTGATCACTTTCGGGTGAACCGGCCGGAGCAGGACACCCGGGATCCTGCCTGCCTACGATGATGCTCTCGACACCAGCCCCTAGGAGGCACGCGATGTCCGCCGCATCCGTCGAGCAGCCCTTCGACGACGACCGGCCGTTCTCGCTCACGGCCATCGCCGACGAGATCATGGAGCGCCATCCGGGCTACCGCGTCGAGATCATCGGGGGCCACCTCCTCGTGACCCCATCACCGGATGTCCCCCACGCCCGCGCCCTGACGAAACTGATGCGCCCCTTCATCGCCGCAGGACTCGACGACGGCGAAACCGAGGTCCTCCAGAACGTCGGGATCTGGCTGCCCGCCGGCGCCGAGGACTACGCCATCCCCGACCTCGTCGTGGTGGACGCCGACATCGACGAGCACTTCGTCGAGAACAACGCGCACGACCCGGTCTGCTTCCGTCTCGTCCTGGAAGTCACCTCCAGCAACTGGAAGGACGACCTGAAGACCAAGGCCGCCGCCTACGCCGAGGCGAAAGTCCCCGTCTACGTCATCGTCGACCGCAAACATCAGCGTCTTCACGTCCTGGCGGATCCGGTCGAGGGCAAGTACGAGTACCACCGCCCCCACGCCCCCGGCGAACTCGTCACCCTCCCCGACTCCCTCGGCGCCAAGGTCACCCTCGACGTGGCCGAGATCCTCAAGGCCGGACAGAAGAAGGCTGGTTGACCCGTCCGCCTCCGGCGGTCGCCGGTCAGATCCAGTCGAGCTTCCACAGCCGGAAAGCGCCGGTGCCGTCCGTCAGGTACTGGCTGCCGCCGACGTCCTTGCTGCTGACGACGTACTCCTTGCGCTGCCACAGCGGGATGAGCGGTACGTCGGCGGCGATCTCCGCCTGCAGGGTGCGGAAGTCCGCGACGACCCGGCCGCGGTCGGCGTGCTCCTGGCTGCCCCGGATGAGGTCGTCGACGGCCTTGTTGCTGTAGCCGGTGTTCATGGTGCTGCCGGTGCCGACGAGCGGGGAGCCGAAGGTGTCCGGGTCCGGGTAGTCGGCGACCCAGCCGACCGCGTAGGCGTCGAGCTTGCCGCCCGCCCAGCGCTTCTGGAAGTCGGTCCACTCGTAGCCCTTGACGTCGACCTCGAACAGGCCGCTCGCCTCCAGTTGCCGCTTGAGTTCGGCGGCCTCCTCGGCGGCGGCGCCGCGCCCCTCGCCGTAGCCGTAGGCGAAGCGCACCGGGATCGACACGCCGGCCTCGGTCAGCAGCGCGCGTGCCCGCTTGACGTTCTGCTCCGGGTAGGCGTCGAAGAACGACGTGGTGTGGCCCGTGATGCCCGTCGGGATCAGCGAGTACAGCGCGTCGACGGTGCCGTCGTACACGGCACCGGCCAGATGCTCACGGTTGATCAGCCAGGCCATGGCCCGCCGGACGTGGACGTCGTGCAGCGCGGAGGAGGCACGCGTGTTGAGGTAGAGGTTGCGGGTCTCGGAGCTGTCGGACACCGACACACGGTGTCCGGGGTCGCTCGGGTTGAGTCCGGCGAGGACCTTCGGGGACAGGGTGCGGGTGGCGACGTCGATCTGCTTGTCCTGCCAGGCCCGGTCGAGCTCGCCCGCGCTGGAGTAGTAGCGCAGCTCGACGGGTCGTCCGGTACCGCCGACGGCGCCCTTGTAGGAGCCGTTCGGCTCCAGCTCCGCGCTCCTGTCCTTGGCGTAACCCTTCAGCCGGTACGGTCCGGTGCCGTCGGCCTGAGTGCCGGTGCGCAGCGCGTCCTTGGAGTAGCGGGTGTGGTCGACGATGGAGCCGGCTCCCGTGGCCACCTTCAAGGGGAACGTGGCGTCCGGCGACGACAGGTGGAAGGTGACGATCGAACCGGCGGCCTGCACCGAGCCGAGGGTGGAGAACAGGGAGGCCGGGCCGACATCGGAGTTGATCTTCTTGACGCGGTCGAAGGAGAACTTCACGTCCTCGGCGGTCATCGTGCGTCCGCTCGGGAACGTGATGCCGTCGCGCAGTTCGCAGCGGTAGGTGCGCAGCCCGCTGCCGACGAAGCCGCAGCTGCCGGCCGCGTCCGGCACCGGGGAGGTGCCGCCCGGCTGGAAGGTCAGCAGGGACTGGAACACGTTGCCGAACAGCGCCCAGGAGCCGGCGTCGTAGGCGCCGGCCGGGTCGAGCGACGTGACGGCGTCCGTCGTGCCGACGGTGATCGCCTTGTTCTTGTCCCCCTGCGACGGCAGCAACTGCCGGCCTCCGACGCCCACGACGGCCAGTACGAGCAGCGTCGTGAGTATCCGTATGCGAACCGATCGCATCGGCAGCCTCCCCAGACCCTTCACGGGCCCTTTGCATGTGCCACGTCCCTCAGTGGCGCCGACACCTAATCACACGCCTCTCGGCGCGGGGAAGCCGGGTGTGGAGACAAGGAAGAGAAGTTACGAAGACGTGTTTCGCGTTTGCTTCACAAGACGTTCCCAACCGGTGCTCAGGCCCGCCGGGAGGCGAGTTCGACGACGGTGATGTCGGAGGGGGCACCCACACGCGTGGGCGGGCCCCAGGCGCCGGCGCCGCGGGTGACGTACAACTGGGTGTCGCCGTAGCGCTCCAGGCCCGCGACGGTCGGGTTGGCGGCGGCCGCGAGGAGGTTGCCGGGCCAGAGCTGGCCGCCGTGGGTGTGGCCGGACAGCTGGAGGTCCACGCCGTGCCGGACGGCCTCGTGGATCTGCACCGGCTGGTGGGCGAGCAGCACGCACGCGCGTGCGGGGTCCCGGTCGCCCAGGGCCCGCTCGTAGTCGGGGCCCTGTCCCTCTCGCTCGCCCTGCACGTCGTTGACGCCGGCCAGGTCGAAGCCGGGCAGCTCGGTGCGCGCGTTCTCCAGGGGGAGCAGGCCGAGGCGCCGTACCTCCTCGACCCACTGCTCGGCACCGGAGAAGTATTCGTGGTTGCCCGTGACGAAGTACGCCCCGTGCCGCGCCCGGAGTCCCGCCAGCGGCGCCGCCGCCGGCCCGAGGTCCTTGACGTCGCCGTCCACCAGATCCCCGACGACCGCGATGAGGTCGGGCTGGGTCGCGTTGATCGTGTCGACGACCTTCTGCGCGAAGCCGCGCCCCAGGATGGGCCCCAGGTGAATGTCACTGACCACGGCGATCCGGAAACCGTGTGCGGCCCGCGGCAACTTCGCCAGCGCCACGGTGACCCTCTTCACCCGCGGCCCCCGCAGCACGCCGTACGTCCCGTACCCGACGGTCCCCACCGCGGCCGCCGCTGCGGTCCCGGCCACCATCCGGGACACGAACAGCCGCCGGGTGGGAACGCGAACCACCGTCTCTCCCCCGGCTGGGGACACCTCCCCGGAAACGGCCTGCGCCTCAGCGACGGAACAGCTGCCGAGCCCCGCCCGGACGTCGCGCGCCGGCGCGTGCTCGAACTCCGCCCCGGCAGGCCCGGAACCGGCCGCCGACGGACCGCCGAGCGCCGCCTCGCGGGCAGGCGCCGGCTCGTGGGCCACGTCCGTCCGCCCGTCGTGTCCCGGCTCGGAGTCCCGTGTCGCCGGGCGGGTGAGCAGACGGTGGAGGACCGGCCGCAGGGGTTCGGTGGCCAGGGTGGCCAGGAGGAGGTAGAGCGACAGGGCCAGCCAGAGGTAGCCGGGCCAGGCCAGGGTGCGCTGGAGCCAGAAGGGGGCGCCGGCGCGTGCGCCGGCGAAGGCCGCGATCGCCGACAGCCAGCCGCCGACGATCAGGGCGGCGCCGACGCGCCGTACCGGACCGGGGCCGCGGGTCGTGTCGCGGAACAGGCGCCGCCACAGGTACCAGTTGGCCGCCACCAGGATGGCCAGGGCGAGCAGCGCCACGAGCACGAAGACGACCACCATGCCGTACGTACCTTCCGGTCGGGGTGTCGGAGACGCTATGACGTCCGACGCAGTGCGCGCACTCCGCGCAACCCGATGGCCCCGATGACCGTCCCCAATACGAAGGAGACGACGGCGAGCGTCAGATGCACCCAGAAGTACGCCGTCGGATGCCCTTCGTCGAACGCGAGCCCGCTGCTGTCCTTGACGAGATTCTTGACGAAAGTGACCCAGATGACCCAGCTCCACACCCCGAAGGCGAGCAGGAACCAGGAGACGGGGCGGCTGAGCTTCATACCTTCAGTATCGCTGCCGGACGCCGGGCTCCGCGCCCGGGGTGGGAGGCCGGGCGGAACGTCACTGCCGGTGCCAGGTACGTTTCCGACCGTGCCCGCACCCCAGAAGACCGCCAGGCGCCGCCTGCTGGTCGCTTCCGCCGCCCTGTTGTCCGTTTCCCTGACCGCGCCCGCCGCCCTCGCCGCGCCGGTCACCCCGAGGACGAGCCCGTCGGCCACTCCCCCGGCGCAGATGTCCACCGTGGGCGGCGCCCGCCTGGGCCGGCCGGGCACGCAGGTCGACCTGGCGAACGGCGCGCCCGTGCTGCCCAAGGACATCACCGCCCGCTCCTGGATCGTGGCCGACGCCGAGTCCGGCGAGGTCCTCGCCGCGCACAACGCGCACTGGCGGCTGCCCCCGGCCAGCACGCTGAAGATGCTGTTCGCCGACACCGTCCTGCCGAAGTTCCCCAGGACGCAGACGTACAAGGTCGACCCGGCCGACCTGGCCGGCGTGGGCGCCGGCTCCAGCCTGGTCGGCATCAAGGAGAACGAGACGTACACGGTCCACGACCTGTGGCTGGGCGTCTTCCTGCGCTCGGGCAACGACGCCGTGCACGTCCTGTCCGCGATGAACGACGGCGTCGAGCGGACCGTCGAGGACATGAACGCGCACGCGCAGGAGCTGCAGGCCCTCGACACGCACGTGGAGAGCCCGGACGGCTACGACGCCAAGGGCCAGGTCTCCTCGGCGTACGACCTGACCCTGTTCGCCCGTTCCGGGCTGCAGAAGAAGGACTTCCGCGAGTACTGCTCGACCGTACGGGCCCCGTTCCCCGGCGAGACGAAGAAGGACAAGAAGGGCAAGACAACCCGCGGTTCCTTCGAGATCCAGAACACCAACCGGCTGCTGAGCGGCGACTACGACCTCTCCGTCTACCAGGGCATCGCGGGTGTGAAGAACGGCAACACCACCAACGCGGGCGCCACCTTCACCGGCGTGGCCGAACGCGACGGCCGGGTGCTGCTCGTGACGGTGATGAACCCGGAGAAGAAGGAGCACAACGAGGTCTACAAGGAGACCGCCAGGCTGTTCGACTGGGGCTTCGCCGCCGCGGGCAAGGTACGGCCGGTGGGCGAACTGGTGCCGCCGAAGAGCGCGGTCGGCGCGAAGGGGCAGCCGGGCGCCACGCCCTCGGCCGGCCAGGCGGGCGGCGGCGGATCGCCGTCCAAGTCCGTGGCGAGCGCCTCCGTCAAGAACGGCGCCGGCGGCGCCGGTACCGCCCTCGGTGTCACGGGCGGCGTCCTGGTGCTGCTCGCCGCCGGGGCGTTCCTGGTCAACCGCCGCTGGCCCCTGCCGGACCTGATGCGACGCCGGAGCCGCCCCTGAGCCGGACTCCCTTGCCGCCGTCGCCGTCCACGCCGTTCCGGCCGCCGGTTTCGTCCTCCCTGCCGCCCGTCGCCGTCCAGGCGGCGCAGTACAGGACCAGCTTGGAGGTGAAGTTGATCCACAGCAGCAGGGCGACGGGAACCCCGAAGGCGCCGTACATGCTCTTCGCCGCCACCCCCTGGATGTAGCCGCTCAGCAGCAGCTTCAGCAGTTCGAAGCCGACCGCGCCGAGCAGTGCGGCGACGAGCAGCCGGCGGCGCGGCGGTTCGACGCCGGGCAGCAGGGTGAGGACGTACAACAGCACCAGGAAGTCGGCCAGTACGGCGACCACGAACGCGACGACCCGCAACACCACGCTGCCCCAGCCGTGTTCGTCCAGCCCGATCTGCCGGGCGGTCCAGCCGACGGCGGCCGAGGCGACGGTGGACACGGCGAGCGTGACGAGCAACGCGCCGCCGAGACCCACCAGAACGCCCGCGTCCTTCACCTTGCTCAGCAGCGGGTTCTCCTCCGGGTCGGCCAGCTCCCACACCGCGCGCAGGCAGTCCCGCATCTGGGCGACCCAGTTGACGCCGGTCAGCAGCAGGGCGGCGCCGGCGATGATCCCGACGGTACCGGCGTTCTGTACCAGGGCGCCGATGTCCAGCTGGTTGCCGAGGCCCGGGAACTGCTGGGCGATCTTGCTCTGGAGCGTGTGCTGCTGCTCACCGTTGAGCGTGGCCGCGCCGATCGCGGCACCCACCGTCAGCAGCGGGAACAGGGCGATGAAGCTGATGAACGTCATGGCGGCGGCCAGCCGTGTCCACTTCACCCGGTCCAGACGCTCGTACGACCGCCACGCGTGCGTGCCCATCAGGCGCGCCGCCCACGGCCCGACGACAGGGAGCCTCTTCAGCCAGTCCATGATTCGGACTGTGCCCGCTCGGCGACCGCGCCAACACCGCGTTTCTGCGGCAAACCGCGCACAACCGGACGATACAGTCCTCTGCCGTGAGAGCTGCCCCCGGTCCGACCCGTCTCCCGCAGTCCCTGCTCGTCCTCGGCGGCACGTCCGAGATCGCCCTGGCCACCGCACGCCGCCTGATCGCCCGCCGCACCCGCACGGTGTGGCTGGCGGGCCGCCCGTCACCGGCCCTGGAGGAGGCCGCCGCACACCTGCGCGCCCTGGGCGCCGACGTGCGCACCGTCCCCTTCGACGCGCTCGACCCCGAGTCCCACGAGACCGCCCTCGGCAAGGTCTTCGCCGAGGGCGGCATCGACATGGTGCTGCTGGCCTTCGGCGTCCTCGGCGACCAGGCGTACGACGAACGCGAACCCCTCAACGCGGTCCGGGTCGCCCGGACCAACTACACCGGGGCGGTGTCCGCGGGACTCATCACCGCCCGGTCGCTGCAGAACCAGGGACACGGCTCGCTGGTGGTGCTCTCGGCGGCGGCCGGTGAACGCGCCCGCCGCGCGGACTTCATCTACGGCTCCAGCAAGGCCGGTCTGGACACCTTCGCCCAGGGCCTGGGCGACGCGCTGTACGGCACGGGCGTGCACGTCATGGTCGTACGCCCCGGCTTCGTACGGTCCAGGGCGACCGCCGGACGGGAGGCCGAACCCTTCGCCGTCACCCCGGAGGAGGTGGCCACCGCCGTCGAACTGGGCCTCAGACGGCGCTCGGAGACGGTGTGGGTGCCCGGTGTGCTCCGGCTGGTGACGTCCGTACTGCGGCATCTGCCGCGCGCGGTGTTCCGGCGGCTGCCGCTGTAGCCCCCGCCGTTCCCTGCTGCTGCCGCTAGCGAGTGGGCAGTGTGCCGCGGTCCACCGGGCCCGCCTGCGGGGGCACCGTCGTGCAGCCGCCGAAGCCGAACTCGCGCAGTTTGCGCCAGACTCCGTCGGGGCCCTGCTCGTGCAGGGCGAATCCGGTGCACGGCCACTCGGCCTCGTACCCGGCGAGTTCCTCGAAGGCGCGGTCCATGGCCGCGTCGTCGATGCCGTGCGCCACCGTCACATGCGGGTGGTAGGGGAACTGGAGTTCACGCGCCACGGGTCCGGAGGCGTCACGGACCTGCTTCTGCAGCCATGTGCACGCCTCGGCGCCCTCGACGACGCGTACGAACACCACCGGCGACAGCGGCCGGAAGGTGTCCGTGCCCGACAGCCGCATGGTGAACGGATGTCCGGCCGCGGCCACCTCCGTCAGATGGGCCTCGACGGCTGGCAGCTCGGCGTCGTCGACCTCCGTCGGCGGCAGCAGGGTGACGTGCGTGGGGATTCCGTGAGCCGCGGCGTCGCCGAAGCCCGCGCGCCGCTGCTGGAGCAGGCTGCCGTGGGGCTCCGGGACCGCGATCGACACGCCGATCGTTACGGTCCCCACGTCGTCTCCTGTCGTCGTGTCGGAAGCGTCGTCTGTTTGGTTCTCAGCCGTTTCGTCACTGCCGTCCGGCTTCGACTGTACGTCTGCGGCCGTGTTGTGGGCAGGCGCAGCCATGTGATGTGCAGCGCTCCGCCCGGTGCCGCGTGTGTGCGGTGGTGCGCCTCAGCGCTTGGCGGGCAGGAAACCCACCTTGTCGTACGCCCGGGCGAGGGTCTCCGCGGCGACCGTGCGCGCCTTCTCCGCGCCCTTGGCCAGGATCGAGTCCAGCGTCTCCGGGTCGTCCAG
Source organism: Streptomyces sp. JNUCC 63 (assembly GCF_054366325.1). NCBI lineage: Bacteria > Bacillati > Actinomycetota > Actinomycetes > Kitasatosporales > Streptomycetaceae > Streptomyces > Streptomyces sp. JNUCC 63. Next base: position 3,049,863 of record NZ_CM135963.1, read on the forward strand.
GTACTGCTGGGTCTGCTCCCGGAACGGCGTCACGAACTCGGTCATGACCTCGGCGAGGTCCGTCTTGAGCGCGCCGTAGCCCTTGCCGGCGTACTTCTCCTCCAGCTCGGCGATGCCCGTGCCCGTCAGGGTCGAGTAGATCGTCAGGAGGTTGCTGACGCCGGCCTTGGTCTCCGGGTCGTAGCGGATGACGGTGTCGGTGTCGGTGACCGCGCTCTTGACCTTCTTCGCGGTGGTCTTCGGGTCGTCGAGCAGGTTGACGAGGCCCTTCGGCGTGGACGCCGACTTGCTCATCTTGATCGTCGGGTCCTGCAGGTCGTAGATCTTCGCCGTCTCCTTCAGGATGTACGCGTCCGGGACGGTGAAGGTCTCGCCGAAGCGGCCGTTGAAGCGCTCGGCGAGGTCGCGGGTGAGCTCGATGTGCTGACGCTGGTCCTCGCCGACCGGAACCTGGTTGGCCTGGTAGAGCAGGATGTCGGCGACCTGGAGGATCGGGTACGTGAACAGGCCGACGGAGGTGCGGTCGGCGCCCTGCTTGGCGGACTTGTCCTTGAACTGGGTCATGCGGCCCGCCTCGCCGAAGCCGGTGAGGCAGTTCATGACCCAGGCCAGCTCGGCGTGCTCGGGGACATGGCTCTGGACGAACAGCGTGCAGCGGTCCGGGTCCAGTCCGGCTGCCAGCAGCTGGGCGGCGGCCACCCGGGTGTTGGCGCGCAGCTCCGCCGGATCCTGCGTGACCGTGATCGCGTGCAGGTCGGCGAGCATGTAGAACGCGTCGTGGGACTCCTGCAGGGCCACCCACTGGCGGACGGCGCCGAGGTAGTTGCCTAGGTGGAAGGAGCCTGCGGTGGGCTGGATTCCGGAGAGCACACGGGGTCGATCAGAGGCCATGTCCACCATTCTCTCAGGTACTGGATCCTCCCCCTCTCGGGTGCTGGATCCTCCCCGATCCGGAACTGGTCGGGAACAGGTGGGAACCGAACCGGCCCGCGCGGTGTAACAAGGGTGTGAGAACGCGGGAGGGGGGCCGCATCGTCGACGAGGCCGCGGTGATCGCTCGTGTACGCGCCGGGGAGCCGGAGGCGTACGCGGAGCTGGTGCGGGCCCATACGGGCATCGCGCTCAGGGCGGCCGCGGCGCTCGGAGCGGGAGTGGACGCGGAGGACGTGGTGCAGCAGGCCTTCGTCAAGGCGTACTGCGCCCTGGGCCGGTTCAGGGACGGCTCGGCCTTCAAGCCGTGGCTGCTGTCCATCGTCGCCAATGAGACCAGGAACACAGTGCGCACGGCGGCGCGGCAGCGCACGCTCGTCGGCCGGGAGGCCGCCTTCGTGGAGGCCGAGCCGTTGATACCGGAGTCGGCGGACCCGGCGGTGGCGACGCTGCGGATCGAGCGCCGCGCCGCCCTGCTGGCCGCCCTGGAGCAGCTGGGCGAGGAGCACCGCCTGGTCGTCACCTACCGCTATCTGCTGGAGATGGACGAGTCGGAGACCGCCCAGGCCCTGGGCTGGCCTCGCGGGACCGTGAAGTCCCGGCTCAACCGTGCCCTGCGCAAGCTGAGCCGTCTGCTGCCGGATTTCCAGCCTCGGAAAGGGCGGGAAGGGGGTGAGGAGCGTGCGTGAGGAGCCGGAGGATGCCTCTCGGCTGCGAGAGGAGTTGCGGGCGCTGGGGCGGGCGCTGGACGCGCCCGGTTCCGCGGGTTCGCCGGATTCCGCGGGTTCTGCTGCGGGACCGGAGACGATGGTCGAGCGGGTGCTGCGGCAGATACTGGCCGATCAGGTGCCGGTGCCGGTGGCCGAGCCGGCGGGTGCCGGTGAGCGGCTGCGGGCGGTGCGGCACTGGACGCGGACGCGGTGGCGCTCGCTGACGGCGGCCCTTTGCGGTCTGCTCACGGTGCTCGCGCTCACTCCCCCGGTGCGGGCGGCGGTCCTCGACTGGTTCGACTTCGCGGGTGTCGAGGTGCGCTACGACCCGTCGGCGGTGCCCTCGCCGGGTGCGCGGGTCCCCGACTGCGGCCGGTCGCTGTCCCTGGCGCAGGCCCGGCTGCAGGCCGGTTTCGAACCCCTGGTGCCGGATGCGCTCGGCGTGCCGGACGCGGTGACGGTGACCGATGCTCCGGAAGGGCGGTTCCTTGTGACCCTGTGCTGGCACGAGCAGGGGCGGACCGTACGGCTCGACGAGTACCCGGAGCGGTTGGACCTCAGCTTCGCCAAGAGCGTGCGGGAATCACCGGAGTGGATACAGCTGGACACGACGGCCTCGGCCGGCGGCATCCCGAACTCCGCCCTGTGGTTCCCGAGGCCCCATCTGCTCACCTTCTGGCTGATGGACGCCGACGGCCACCGGTTCACGCGCAGCAAGCGGACGGCCGGTCCGACGCTGTTGTGGACGCGGGGGACCAGCGGCGGCGATGTGACGCTCCGGCTGGAGGGAGTGGCGTCGAAGGCGCAGGCGGTGCGGATCGCGCGGTCGGGTGTGCTGGGTACCAAGGCGCCCGGGCGGCCTTCGAAATAATGCACGCGGGACGGGAACCCCGGCGGGCCGGGCGGTGTACCAGAAGTGACACGCGGCCTGTGGGCGGGCCGCACGGGATCGTCCGGTTGGGGGTTTCGGATGGGCAGGTGGAGAGTTCGTGAACTGACGGCCTGCGTGGGCGCGTTGACGGTTGTGCTCGCGCTGACGGTGTGGGGCGCGTCCTCCGCGGCGGCCGGCGGGCCGACGAGCGTGCTCGTGACCTCGCCGCAGAGCGGTGAGGCCACCGCGCTGTACTTCTCCCAGAAGGAGTACGGGCAGCTGGAGCGGCTTCTGGGACCGGCGGGCACGGGCAGCCGGGACAAGCCTCCCGAGGCCGACCTGGTCCACGCCCGGCAGGTCAACGTGACCTGGATGGCGCACGACATATCGCCGTGGCGACTCGACCGGGTATTCCCGGTGACCGGCACCGACGCCGTCTGGATCCACACGGCGGCGAACATGCCCGAGTCCGTGAACGGCTACTGGCACCGCGCCGAGCAGCCCGCCCGGTTGCGTGCCCTGTTCGGGAAGCTGGGCGTCATGGGCAAGGTCGCGGGCGAGGGGTACACCGGCATCTTCCCGGCGCCCTGGCAATCCGACACCGCCACGCCCGGCGCCGCCGATACGGAGACGATCCGGGTGAGCGCAGGGACGGCCGACGGCGGCGGGACCGACTGGTGGTGGGCGATACCGGGCGCGGCGGCGGGGGCGGTGCTGGCGCTGACGCTGCGGCCCCTGGCATTGAGGCTGCCGCTCGACCGCCTGCGGCGTGAGCGGGACCCGGGGCCCAGGCAGGAATTGCGGGACGTGTAAGACGTGTGAGCGGGAGGGGGAGCGGTCGGATGGCACTGCGTGGTGGGCGTGCGGCGGCCTGGCTGGTCTCCGTGCCGCCGGTGTCGGTGGCGGTGATGCTGCTGTGCGCAGGGTCGGCGGTCGCGACGGCCGCGGACGGGGACATTGCGCCGCGCGCGCCCGATGTGGCGCTGGTCGTCGCGGGCGGCTCGGGGCGGACGAGAGCGTTGCACTCGGGGGATCGCGACTTCGCCCGGCTCCAGGAGCTGCTGCGGCCTTCGTACACGGGGACGGAGCCGGTACCGGCGGCCTGGGCGGAGGGGCGGTATCCGGCGGTGCGGGTGACCGTGGTGTGGGGGCTGACCGGGGTCGGGGGATGGCCGATGACGAGCAGGCCGCCGGGAGGGGATGTGGCCGTGGAGAGACAGGACCAGTTGATCGTGGCGGGGGACGGCACGCCGTGGGTGCGGTCGGACCCGGCGCCGGATGTGGAGGACGACGACATCCACTGGCACCGGGCGCCACGGGACCTGTACGAGCGGCTGGACCACGCGGGGCTTCTGGGGGGCGAGGACAGTACGTCGTCCGGCGGGGCTCGGGGCGGGAGGGGTGATCCCTTGTGGTGGGCGGCCGGCGGGCTGGCCGTCGGGATCGGCGGCACGCTGCTGATACGCCGCGCGGCGGCCCGGCGTGGTGCCGGACCGCCGCGGGAGGAACCACGACAGGAGCTGATCGACCTTTGACCCCGGGGGGTGCGTCAGCCCAGGTCGATCTCCGGGTACAGCGGGAAGCCGGCCAGCAGGTCGGTCGCGCGGCGGGAGATCTCGTCGGCGACCTTCGGGTCGAGGACGTGGGCGGCCTTGGACCGGGCGCCCGACTTGGTGGTGCCGGGCTCGGCGGCCGTCAGGACGCGGTCGATGAGGCCGGCGACCTCGTCCATCTCGGCGGTGCCCAGACCGCGGGTGGTCAGCGCGGGCGTGCCGATGCGGACGCCGGAGGTGTACCAGGCGCCGTTGGGGTCGGCCGGGATCGCGTTGCGGTTGGTGACGATGCCGGACTCCAGCAGGGCGGCCTCGGCCTGGCGGCCGGTGAGGCCGTAGGAGGAGGCGACGTCGATCAGGTTGAGGTGGTTGTCGGTGCCGCCGGTCACCAGGGTGGCGCCGCGGCGCGTCAGGCCCTCGGCCAGGGCACGGGAGTTGTCGACGATCCGCTGGGCGTAGTCCTGGAAGGAGGGCTGCCGGGCCTCGGCCAGGGCGACCGCCTTGGCGGCCATGACGTGCGGGAGGGGGCCGCCGAGGACCATCGGGCAGCCGCGGTCGACCTGGTCCTTGAGGGAGTCGTCGCACAGGACCATGCCGCCGCGCGGTCCGCGCAGGGACTTGTGGGTGGTGGTCGTGACGATCTGGGCGTGCGGGACCGGGTCGAAGTCGCCGGTGAGGACCTTGCCGGCGACCAGGCCCGCGAAGTGGGCCATGTCGACCATGAGCGTGGCACCGACTTCGTCGGCGATCTCGCGCATGATCCGGAAGTTCACCAGGCGCGGGTAGGCGGAGTAGCCGGCGACGATGATCAGCGGCTTGAACTCCCGGGCGGAGGCGCGCAGGGCCTCGTAGTCGAGGAGGCCGGTGGCCGGGTCGGTGCCGTAGGAACGCTGGTCGAACATCTTTCCTGAGATGTTCGGGCGGAAGCCGTGGGTGAGGTGGCCACCGGCGTCCAGGGACATGCCGAGCATGCGCTGGTTGCCGAAGGCCTGGCGCAGTTCGGCCCAGTCGGCCTCGGAGAGGTCGTTGACCTGGCGGACGCCGGCCTTCTCCAGAGCGGGGGCCTCCACACGCTGGGCGAGGACGGCCCAGAAGGCGACGAGGTTGGCGTCGATGCCGGAGTGCGGCTGGACGTAGGCGTGGCGGGCACCGAAGAGTTCGCGGGCGTGCTCGGCGGCCAGTGACTCGACGGTGTCGACGTTGCGGCAACCGGCGTAGAAGCGGCGGCCGACGGTGCCCTCGGCGTACTTGTCGCTGAACCAGTTGCCCATGGCCAGCAGGGTGGCCGGGGAGGCGTAGTTCTCGGAGGCGATCAGCTTGAGCATCTCGCGCTGGTCGGCGACCTCCTGGCCGATGGCGTCGGCCACGCGCGGCTCGACGGCGCGGATCACGTCGAGGGCGGCGCGGAAGGCGATGGACTCGTGGGACAGGGGCGCAGAGTTCTCGGGCATCAGGACCTCCGGACGTGGCGTTCGGCGTTCACGGTACGGCCCAGGCGCACGGCACTCTTTCCCGCTCGGGCCGCTCCCCGATGGTCGGTCCCATCCCAGCGCGCCAGTCACGGCCCGCGGTCAGCCTACCGGGCGCGCCGAACGGCGCAGTTCCCGCGTCCACCATGCGAGCGGGGATAGGAAGGAGGACGGCCTCCCTTTCGCCGGGGGGCGCCCCTCGTCGTCCTCGGGAGCCGCCGTGACCGCTACGGAAGACCTCATCGCCACCGCCGACGCCCACAGCGCGCACACCTACGACCCGCTGCCCGTGGTGATCGCCGCCGCGGACGGCGCCTGGATGACGGACGTGGAGGGCCGCCGGTATCTCGATCTGCTGGCCGGTTACTCGGCGCTGAACTTCGGGCACGGCAACCGGCGGCTGCTCGAGGCTGCCAGGGCGCAGATGGAGCGGGTGACGCTGACCTCGCGGGCCTTCCACCACGACCGGTTCGGCGCGTTCTGCGAGCAGTTGGCGACGCTGTGCGGCATGGAGACGGTGCTGCCGATGAACACGGGCGCGGAGGCGGTGGAGACGGCCGTGAAGACGGCCCGCAAGTGGGGTTACAAGGTCAAGGGCGTGCCCGCGGAGATGGCGAAGATCGTGGTCGCGGGCAACAACTTCCACGGCCGTACGACGACGATCATCAGCTTCTCCACCGACCCGCAGTCGAGGGCGGACTTCGGGCCGTACACGCCGGGCTTCCAGATCGTGCCGTACGGGGACCTGACGGCGATGCGGTCGGCGCTGACGGAGAACACGGTCGCCGTGTTGCTCGAGCCGATCCAGGGCGAGGCGGGGGTGCTGGTGCCGCCGGCCGGTTATCTGCCGGCGGTGCGGGAGCTGACCCGGGAGCGGAACGTGCTGTTCGTCGCCGACGAGGTCCAGTCGGGGCTGGGGCGGACGGGCCGTACCTTCGCGTGCGAGCACGAGGGGGTCGTCCCGGACATGTACGTCCTGGGGAAGGCGCTGGGCGGCGGGATCCTGCCGGTGTCGGCGGTGGTGTCCTCGCGGGAGGTGCTCGGGGTGTTCCGGCCGGGCGAGCACGGGTCGACGTTCGGCGGTAATCCGCTGGCGTGCGCGGTGGCGCTGGAGGTGATCGCGATGCTGCGCACGGGCGAGTTCCAGGCGCGGGCCGCGGAGCTGGGCGAGCGTCTGCACCGCGAGCTGGGGCAGCTGGCCGGAGCGGGGCGGGTGCGGGCGGTGCGCGGGCGGGGGCTGTGGGCGGGCGTGGACGTGGACCCGGCGCTCGGGACCGGCCGGGAGGTCTCGGAGAAGCTGATGGACCGGGGTGTCCTGGTGAAGGACACCCACGGTTCGACCATCCGGATCGCCCCGCCGCTGGTGATCGGCGAGGAGGACCTGGACTGGGGGCTGGAGCAACTGCGGGCGGTGCTGAGCGCGTAGGAGCCGTCTCTAGAGGATCACGTGGGGCAGGAAGCGGGCGTACCCGTCCGTGACCAGGCCGGCCGACTCGCGGATGCCGAGGCCGGCCGCCTCATCCCCGACGACCCAGGCACCGAGGACGACGTGGTTGCCGTCGAAGGCGGGCAGCGGGGCGAGGGCCTGGTAGCAGCAGGGCTCGTCGCCGGCGGGAGGGCCGCCGCTGCCGGGCCGGCGGATCGTCACTCCGGCGCCCTCCCGGCCGAGCAGGGGTTTGGCGACGTAGCCGGTGGTGGCCGCCAGGTCGCGGGGGCCGTCCAGGTGGGCGGGGAGGAGGTTCGGGTGGCCGGGGTACAGCTCCCAGAGGACGGCGAGCAGGGCCTTGTTGCTCAGCAGCATCTTCCAGGCGGGCTCGATCCACAGGGTGGAGCCGGTGCCGCCGCCGTTGTCGAGGGTGTCCAGGACGTGGTCGGCGAAGCGGTCGGTGGTCAGCCACTCCCACGGGTAGAGCTTGAAGATGCTGCGGATGAACCGCAGTCCGTTGTCGACGAAGCGTTCGGAGAGCGGGTCCCAGCCGATCTCCTCCATGGATGTCCAGTCGGTGTCGAGGCCGGCCTGTTCGGCGGTCTCCTTCAGATAGGCGACCGTCATCAGGTCCTCGCCGGTTTCGTCGTCGCTGGTGTGCGCGAAGTGCAGGGGACTGCCGGGCGGCAGCAGCGGGGCCTGCTTCCGCCAGGCGGCGACGAGGCGTTCGTGCAGGGAGTTCCACTGGTCGGCGCCGGGGAAGCGCTCCTCCATCCAGAACCACTGGGGGGAGGCGGCCTCGACCAGGGAGGTGGGTGTGTCGGCGTTGTACTCCAGGAGCTTGGCCGGGCCGGTGCCGTCGTAGCGGAGGTCGAAGCGGCCGTAGAGGGAGGGGAGTTCGGCACGGCGGTGCCAGGACTCGGCGACGGCGTGGGCTACGCGCGGGTCGGTGATGCCGAGGTCGGCGAAGCGGCCGGCGGTGACGATGTGGTCCGCCGCGGCGAGGCACATGCGGTGCAGTTCCTCGACGGTCTCCTCCAGCGCCTCCACCTCGTCGAGGGTGAAGACGTAGCAGGCGCTCTCGTCCCAGTACGGGCGGAAGGAGTTGTCGGGGTACCTGGTGAGCGGATAGATGAGGCCCTGGGCCTCGACGGCCTGCTGCCAGCCGGGGCGGGGCGTGAGGGTACGGCGCTCCATGCCGGCCTCAGCCGCCGGACTTGCCGCTGCCGCCGCCGAAGCCGCCGCGGTCCACACCGCCGTGGCCGCCGCCCGAACCGCCCGAGCCACCCGGGCTGTTGCGGGGCTTGGTGAAGGAGCCGCCGTTGACCCAGCCGCTCTTCTTCTTGCCGCCGTAGTACCAGGCACCCTTGGAGGACACGGTGCCGGCCTTGCAGTCCTTGTCGGAGACGACCTTGTAGCCCTTGCCGAACATGTAGCTGTCGCGGTCCACACAGCGCTTGTCCGGATCGGAGGAGCAGGCGGTGAGCACCGCGGCGAGCAGTCCCATGCCGCCGAGTACGACCGTGCCCGAGCGAAGTTGCCGACGTGCGTCCGCCATGTCCGTGTCTCCCCGTTGTCTGCTGGTCGTTGTCCGCTGGTTGTCCGTACGGCTCCTGGCCGGCGGTGTCGGCCGCCAGCCTAGAGATCGGTGAGAACGTCCGTCCCGGCGGCCCGGCGATCTCCCGCTCCCCTACAGTCGCTTCGTGCTCTTTGGAATGGTGTGCGCCCTTGGTGCGGCGGTGTGTTTCGGTACGGCGACCGTGCTCCAGGCGATCGCCGCCCGCGCCGCGGCGCGCACGGGCGGGGGCGGGGAGGCGGCGCTGCTGCTGCGGGCGGTGCGGCAGTGGCGGTATCTGGCGGGGCTGGCGCTGGACGGCCTCGGGTTCCTGTTGCAGATCGCGGCCCTGCGTTCACTTCCGATCTACGTGGTCGGCGCGGCCCTCGCCGCGAGCCTCGCGGTGACGGCGGTGGCCGCGTCCCGGCTGCTGCGGGTGCGGCTGAGCGTGGTGGAGTGGTCCGCGGTGGGCGTCGTCTGCGCCGGCCTGGCCATGCTGGGCCTGGCCTCGGGCCCGGAGGGCGGCGAGGACGGCTCGACGGCCCTGAAGTGGGCGATGCTCGGGGCGGCGGTGGCCGTGCTGCTCCTGGGCGCGGTGGGCGGCCGCCTGCCCGAACGCGGCCGGGCGCTGCTGCTCGGCCTGGGCGCGGGCCTCGGCTTCGGCGTGGTCGAGGTGGCGGTACGTCTGATCGACTCGCTCACCCCGTCGGCGCTGTTCGCCAACCCGGCGACGTACGCCCTCCTGCTCGGCGGAGGCGCCGCCTTCCTGCTGCTGACCTCGGCCCTCCAGCGCGGCTCGGTGACCACGGCCACCGCCGGCATGGTCATCGGCGAGACGATCGGCCCCGCGGCCGTCGGCGTGGTCTGGCTGGGCGACCGCACCCGCGACGGCCTGACCTGGCTCGCGGTCCTGGGCTTCGCGGTGGCGGTGGCCGGGGCCCTGGCACTGGCGCGGTTCGGGGAGGCACCGGTCGAGGAGAGGTGACGGCCGGGCCCCGCCGGAACGATCACGGCGGGACCCGGCGCAGGGCCTCCGGGCCCACCGGTCAGGACAGCCACGCCCTCCACGTGGATTCGTGACCGTCCACCCACTTCTTCGCCGCCTCGGCCGGGGTGAGCTTCTGGTCGGCGATCATCAGGGAGACCTCGTTCTGGTCCTCGGTCGTCCACTTGAACTTCTTCAGGAAGGCGGCCGCCCTGCCGCCGGACTCCGCGAAGTCCGCGTTGAGGTACTTCTGCAGCGGCGTGTGCGGGTAGGCGCAGGCGACCTTGGCCGCGTCCGCGTCGCAGCCCTCCTTGTACGGGGGCAGTTTCACCTCGGTCATCGGCACCTTCTCGAACAGCCAATGGGGTGTGTTCCAGTAGGTGAGGAAGGGCTTCTTCTCCTTGGCGAACTGCTTGATCTGGGTGAGCAGCGCGGCCTCGGAGCCGGCGAACACCACCTTGAAGTCCAGCTCCAGGTTCTTCACCAGCGCCTTGTCGTGGGTGAGGTAGGCCGGCGAGCCGTCCATCAGCTGGCCCTTGCCGCCGCTTTCCGCGGTGCGGAACTGCTCGGCGTACTTGTTGAGGTTCTTCCAGTCCTTGATGTCGGGGTGCTGCTCGGCGAAGTACGTCGGCACGAACCAGCCGATGTGCCCGGTGACCCCGAGGTCGCTGCCGGGCGTGATCGTTTTCTTGTCCTCGACGTACCGCTGCTCCTGCTCGGGGTGGCCCCAGTCCTCGAGGACGGCGTCGACGCGGCCCTGGCTGAGCGCGTCCCAGGCGGGCACCTCGTCGACCTGGACGATGTCGACGCGGTAGCCGAGTTCGTGCTCCAGCAGGTGCTGGGCGACGGCTACGTTGGCCAGGGAGCCCACCCAGGACTGCACCGCCAGGCTCACCGTCCTGGCGCCCTGGACGTTGGCGTACGGCGAGGCCTGCTTGGTCATGTCGGCGGCACCGCAGCCGGTGAGCAGCGCGAGCGCGAAGACTCCGGCCACCGCGGAGGTCGTACGACGTCGCATGTCAGGCTCCCTTCGTCGCGCGGCGTTCGGTGGGCTGTGTCACCCGGTCGAGCATCAGGCCCAGGCAGACGATCGCGGCCCCGGCGACCAGGCCGGTCGCCAGGTCGCCCTGGGCGAGGCCGAAGACGACGTCGTAGCCGAGCGCGCCACCGCCGACCATGCCGCCGATGATGACGACGGCGAGGACCAGGACCACACCCTGGTTGACGGCGAGCCGCAGGGCCGGGCGGGCCAGCGGGAGCTGGACCTGGCGCAGTTGCTGGGCACCGGTCGCGCCGAGCGAGCGGGCCGACTCCAGTGCCGCCGGGTCCACCTGGCGCAGGCCCTGCGCGGTGATCCGTACGACCGCCGGCAGCGCGTAGACGATGGCGGCGGCGACGGCCGGGGCGCGGCCCACGCCGAACAGCGCGACGACCGGGATCAGGTACACGAACTGCGGCATCGTCTGGAACACGTCCAGCACCGGGCGCAGCAGCCGCTCGAAGCGGTCGCTGCGGGCGGCGGCGATGCCGGTCGCGAAGCCGATGACGAGGGTGACGGCGACGGCCGCGAGGACCTGCGACAGCGTGTCGAGGGACGGCTTCCACACGCCGAGCACCCCGATGGCGGCCATGGCGAGGACGGCGGTGAGCGCGGTGCGCCAGGTGCCTATCAGCCAGGCCAGGGCGGCGACGACGAGCAGCACCGACCACCAGGGCAGCCACTGCAGTCCGTCGCGGAGCGGGTCGAGCACCCAGGTGGTGAAGTGTGCGGCCCAGTCGGCGGTGCCGCCGATCACGGGGACGCCCGAGTACAGATGGGCGGTCATCCAGTCGACGGCCCGGTTGACCGGCTCGGCGATGGCCACAACCCAGGTGCCGGGCCATTCCAGGCGCCCCGCCAGACGTCCGGCGACCGCGACGGCCGCGGCGGCGAGCAGGGCGTACAGCCAGGGCGCGCGCGGCTCGGGCTCCTCGCCGAGGCTCGCCCCGGCCGCGCCGGTCACCCGGTCGAGGACAACGGCGAGCAGCACGATCGGGATACCGGCGGCGAGTGCGGCGCCCACGTCGACCGAGGCCAGCGCCTGGTAGACGCGGTCACCGAGACCGCCCGCGCCGATCACCGACGCGATGACGGCCATGGACAGCGCCATCATGATCGTCTGGTTGAGGCCGAGGAGGAGTTCCTTGCGGGCCAGCGGGATACGGGCGGTCAGCAGGCGCTGGCGTGCGGTGGTGCCGAGCGACTCGACCGCCTCCAGCACCTCCTTGTCGGCGCCGCGCAGCCCGAGCGAGGTCAGCCGGGCCATGGGCGGAGCGGCGTAGACGACGGTGGCCAGGACGGCCGCCGGCACGCCGATGCCGAAGACCAGCACGACCGGCAGGAGGTAGGCGAAGGCCGGCAGCACCTGCATCGTGTCCAGGACCGGGCGCAGGGTGCGGTCCATCCGGTCGGAGAGACCGGCGGCGAGCCCGAGCAGCGCGCCGGCGACGACGGACGCGGTGACCGCGACCACCATCAGGGCGAGCGTCTGCATGGTCGGCACCCACATGCCGAGCAGACCGCAGGCGAGGAACGCGGCGACCGTGCCGAGTGCGAGCCGCAGGCCCGCGACCCGCCAGGCGACGAGCCCCGCGAGGGCGGTCACCCCCGCCCAGCCGACGGCGAGGAGGGCGAGGTAGACGGCGCGTACGGCGATGACGACGACGTTGCTGACGTGTCCGAAGAAGTAGAGGAAGAGGGGGTGCGCGTCCCGGTTGTCGATGATCCAGTCGCTGACCGTGGCCAGCGGTGCGGAGACATCGACGGTCAGTGCGTCGGGCCAGGTGCCGCTCGCCCAGCGCGCCGCGGCGAGCGGGACGAGGATCGCGGCGGCCACGGCGAGCAGCAGCAGCTTGCGCACGGCGCGGTGTCCGAGGACGCCGGGTCGTGCGGTGCGGGGGGCGGTTGTGGTGATGGTCGCCATCAGACCGCCTCCTTGGGCAGCTCCGTTCCGGCGGACTGCTCCGTTCCCGCAGTCCGGTGGCCGGTTCCGGCGGGCTGCCCCGTGCCGGCGACGACCGTGAGCAGGGCGTCGGAGTCGACGACGCCCAGGCAGCGGCCCTCGTCCAGGACCCGGGCCGGGGTGCCCGCGCGGGCGACGGCCTCGATGGCCTCCGACACCGTGGCGTCGGGCCGTACGGCCGGGCCGCTGCCGGCCTCTTCGGCCGAGGTGGCGGGACGCATGGCCGTACGGACGGTCAGGACCTGCTCGCGCGGGACGTCCCGGACGAACTCGCGGACGTAGTCGTCGGCGGGCGAGCCCACGATCTCCTCGGGGGTGCCGAGTTGGACCACCCGTCCGTCGCGCATCAGGACGATACGGTCGCCCAGCTTCAGGGCCTCGCCGAGGTCGTGGGTGATGAAGACCATCGTGCGGCCCTCCTCGCGGTGCAGCCGGACCACCTCCTCCTGCATGTCGCGCCGGATGAGCGGGTCCAGCGCGCTGAACGGCTCGTCGAACAGCAGCACCTGGGGGTCGACGGCGAGCGCGCGGGCCAGTCCGACCCGCTGGCGCTGACCGCCGGAGAGCTGCGCGGGTCTGCGCTGCTCCATGCCTTCCAGGCCGACCTTGGCGACGATCTCGGCGGCCCTCTCGCGGCGTTCCGCCCTGCTCACGCCCTGGATCTCCAAGCCGTAGGCGACGTTGTCGAGGACCGTGCGGTGCGGCAGCAGGCCGAAGTGCTGGAAGACCATCGCGGCGCGGTGCCGGCGCAGTTCGCGCAGCCGGGCCCTGTCCATGGCGCGGACGTCCTCGCCGTCGATGGCGATGGTGCCCGCGGTGGGCTCGATCAGCCGGGTCAGACAGCGCACCAGCGTGGACTTGCCGGACCCGGACAGGCCCATGACGACGAAGACCTCGCCCTTGCGCACGTCGAAGGAGACGTCGCGGACGGCGGCCGTGCAGCCGGTGCGCTCGCGCAGCTCGGCCGGGCTCAGTGCGCCGAGTTCCGGGTCCGCGGGGACGCGGGCGGCCTTCGGGCCGAAGACCTTCCACAGGCCGTCCACCGCGAAGACGGGGGCGGCGGTGGAGTCGTCCGTGGGCGGTTTGCGGGTGGGGACCGTGAGAGCCATCAGCTCTCACCTCCGATCAGGTCGACGGCCTTCTCCCCGACCATGAGCACCCCGATCATCGGGTTCACGGCGGTCATGGTCGGGAACACGGAGGCGTCCGCGACACGGATGCCCTCCAGGCCCCGGATGCGCAACTGGGGGTCCACGACGGCGAGTTCGTTGTCGGCGGCGCCCATCCTGCAGGTACCCGCCGGGTGGTAGACGGTATGCGCGACCTTGCGGGCGTACTCGCTCAGCTCCTCGTCGCCGGTGACGTCCGGACCGGGGCACACCTCGCGCTTGAGCCAGCCGGCCAGCGGCTCGGTCTTCGCGATCTCGCGGGCGATGCGGATGCCGTCGACGAGGGTGTGGCCGTCGTAGTCGTCCTCGTCAGTGAAGTAGCGGAAGTCCAGGGCCGGCTTGACGGACGGGTCGGCGCTGGTGAGGTACAGCCGGCCCTTGCTCTTCGGCTTGGGGATGTTCGGGGTCATCGACACGCCGTACGGGGGCCGTTCGTAGCCCAGGCGCTCGGGGTTGTCCGTGAACGGGATCTGGTAGAAGTGGAACATCAGGTCGGGGCCAGCGTGTTCGGGGTCGCGGCGCACGAACAGGCCGGCGTCGGAGTCCATCGCGGAGTTGTCCGGGATGGGGCCGTTCGTCTCCCACACGATCACCGACTCGGGGTGGTCGAGCAGGTTCTCGCCGACGCCCGGCAGGTCGTGCGCGACGGGTATGCCGAGCTTCTCCAGGTCCGCCTTGGGGCCGATGCCGGAGTGCAGCAGCAGACGGGGCGAGTCGACGGCGCCGGCGCACAGCAGGACCTCGCGGCGGGCCCGTACGAGGGTCTCCTCGCCGTCCTTGGTGCGCACATGGACGCCCTCGGCACGGGTGCCGTTCAACTCGAGCCTGTACGCCCAGGTCTCCAGCAGGATCGTCAGGTTGGCGCGCTCGTCCATCACCGGGTGCAGATAGGCCACGGAGGCGCTGGAGCGCTTGTTGTTCTCCGGGTGGTAGGCGAGGTCGAAGAAGCCGACGCCGTCGTTGAACGGCTCCTTGTTGAAGCCTTCCACGCGCGGCACGCCGAGCGCCGCCTGGGCGGCGTCGACGAAGTCCCGGGCGATGGCGTTGCGGTCCTTCTCGTCGACGGCGACGATGTTGTTCTTCAGGCGGGCGAAGTACGCCTCCATCGCGATCGCGCCCCAGCCCTCGGCGCCGGCCGCCTCCCACTCGTCCCAGTCGGACGGCAGCGGCTTGAAGGCGATGAGCGTGTTGTGGGAGGAGCAGCCGCCGAGCACGCGGGCGCGGCTGTGCCGGATGTGGGAGTTGCCGCGGGGCTGCTCGGTGGTCGGGTAGTCGTAGTCCAGTTCGCCGCCGAGCAGGCCCATCCAGCGGCGCAGGGTCAGCACGTCCTCGCGGCCGACGTCGCTGGGGCCGCCCTCGATGACGGCGACGGTGACGTCCGGGTCCTCGGTGAGGCGGGAGGCGATCACGGAGCCGGCCGTGCCGCCGCCGATGACGACGTAGTCGAACTCGTGGGTGTTGTCGTGCATGGGGGAGGTACTCCTGTGGTGACGAGGAGGTCGGGAGAACTTCGAGCGGAAAAGGGGAGGAACGGGGGAAGGAACAGCGGTGCGTGGGACCGGTGTCAGGGGTGGTGAGTGCGGCTCAGCCCGCGAACCAGCGCACCGGGCCGGGGGCGAGGTTCTGGTAGACGTGCTTGGTCTCGCGGTACTCGGCGAGCCCGGCGGGGCCGAGTTCGCGGCCGACGCCGCTCTTGCCGAAGCCGCCCCACTCCGCCTGCGGCAGGTAGGGGTGGAAGTCGTTGATCCACACGGTGCCGGCGCGCAGCCGGCCGGCCACGCGCCGGGCGCGGCCCGCGTCCGCGGTCCACACGGCGCCCGCGAGGCCGTACTCGGTGTCGTTGGCGAGCGCGACGGCCTCGTCCTCGGTGCGGAAGGTCTCCACGGTGAGGACGGGTCCGAAGACCTCCTCCCGGACGACCTTCATCTCGCGGTGGCAGCGGTCCAGGACGGTGGGCTCGTAGAAGTAGCCGGTGGCGGGCCGCTGCGGCGACGGCTCGGGGCGCCGGCCGCCGCAGCGCAGCACCGCGCCCTCGGCGAGCGCGGACTCGACGTACGCCTCGATCTTGGCGCGCTGCTGCTCGGAGACGAGCGGGCCGCACTCGACGCCGGCCTCGGTGCCGCGGCCCAGCCGGATCCTCTCGGCGCGGCGGGCGAGTTCGGCGACGAAGCGGTCGCGGACGGACTCCTCGACGATGAGCCGGGCGCCGGCGGAGCAGACCTGGCCGCTGTGGATGAAGGCCGCGTTGAGGGCCTGGTCGACGGCGGTGTCGAAGCCCTCGTCGGTGGCGCAGGCGTCGGCGAAGACGACGTTGGGGTTCTTGCCGCCGAGTTCGAGGGCGACCTTCTTGACCGTGGGGGCGGCGGCCTGGGCCACCTTGGTGCCGCTGACCAGGCCGCCGGTGAAGGAGACGAGGTCGACGTCGGGGTGTTCGGCGAGCCGGGCGCCGACCGTGTGGCCGGGGCCGGTGACGATGTTGGCGACGCCCGCGGGCAGGCCCGCCTCGACGAGGAGTTCGATCAGGGCGACCGTGGTGAGCGGGGTGATCTCGCTGGGCTTGATCACGAAGGTGTTGCCCGCGGCGAGCGCCGGGGCGATCTTCCAACTGGCCTGGAGCAGCGGGTAGTTCCAGGGTGTGATCATCGCGCAGACGCCGACCGACTCGTGCACGACGACGCTGTGGATCTCGGGCGAGCCCGCGTCCACGACCCGGCCGGGGGCTTCCGCGGCGACCAGATCGGCGAAGTAGCGGAAGGCGTCGGCGACGCAGTCGATGTCGACGCGGCCCTCCTCCAGGGTCTTTCCGGCGTCCCGGCTCTCCAGCAGGCCGAGATTCTCCCGGTCGCGCACCAGGAGGTCGGCGACCCGGCGCAGCAGGGCGGCGCGCTCGGCGACCGGTGTGCGCGGCCAGGCGCCCTGTCCGCCGTCGAAGGCGCGGCGGGCGGCCTCCACCGCCAGGTCCGCGTCCTTCTCGTCGCCCTCCGCGACCACGGCGAACGGCGTCGCGTCCGCGGGGTCGAGGATCTCGCGTGTGGCACCGCTGACCGCCTCACGCCACTCCCCGCCCGCGTGAATGGTGCCGCGCGCGTCGCGTTCCGTACTGTCCGCCATGATCGGTACTGCCTTCCGTTCCTGCCCGGTTCCCCTGTGTTACATCGGTGTGACCCGTAGGGAGAGTGAGCGCCTGCCCTTTCCCGTGCCGTCCATGCCTGTCTGGTGGCCGAGAGTGCCGCGTGTCACGGAATTTGGGGACGCCAAGGGACAAAAGGTGCGCAATTCCAGGTCGTTGTGGCAGCCGGAACGGCCGCGGGCCCCGTTCCGGAAGAAACCGGAACGGGGCCCGTGCGGGGTCGTGACAGAGGGAGCCGTACGGCTCAGATGAGGCCGAGGCCGCGGACCGCCTCGCGCTCCTCCTCCAGCTCCTTGACGGAGGCGTCGATGCGGGCGCGGGAGAAGTCGTTGATCTCCAGGCCCTGGACGATCTCGTACGTGCCGTCCTTGCAGGTGACCGGGAAGGAGGAGATCAGGCCCTCCGGGACGCCGTAGGAGCCGTCGGACGGGATGGCCATGGAAGTCCAGTTGCCCTCGGCGGTGCCGTTGACCCAGGTGTGGACGTGGTCGATGGCGGCGTTGGCGGCGGAGGCGGCCGAGGAGGCGCCGCGGGCCTCGATGATGGCGGCGCCGCGCTTGGCGACGGTCGGGATGAAGTCCTCGGCCAGCCACTTCTCGTCGTTGACGACCTCGGCGGCGTTCTTGCCGGCGACCGTGGCGTGGAAGATGTCCGGGTACTGGGTGGCGGAGTGGTTGCCCCAGATGGTCAGGCGCTTGATGTCGGAGACCGTCGAGCCCGTCTTCTTCGCGAGCTGGGTCAGCGCGCGGTTGTGGTCCAGACGGGTCATGGCGGTGAAGCGCTCGGCCGGTACGTCCGGCGCGGCGGCCTGGGCGATCAGCGCGTTGGTGTTCGCCGGGTTGCCGACGACCAGGACCTTGACGTCGTCGGCGGCGTGGTCGTTGATGGCCTTGCCCTGCGGCTTGAAGATGCCTCCGTTGGCCTCGAGCAGGTCACCGCGCTCCATGCCCTTGGTGCGCGGGCGGGCACCGACGAGGAGGGCGACGTTGGTGCCGTCGAAGGCGACGTTCGGGTCGTCGCTGATGTCGATGCCCCGCAGGAGCGGGAACGCGCAGTCGTCCAGCTCCATGGCCGTGCCCTCGGCGGCCTTCAGCGCCGGCGTGATCTCCAGGAGCCGCAGCTTGACCGGCACGTCCGCGCCGAGCAGGTGGCCGGAGGCGATGCGGAAGAGCAGGGCGTAACCGATCTGGCCGGCCGCGCCGGTGACGGTGACGTTCACGGGAGTGCGGGTCATGGCGTTCTCCGTATGACAGCTGGCGGTGGGGCGTCCCTGCCCCGGGTGCGGGATCCCGGCACCGGCTCGTGACCGGCGCCGCCGCGATGATCGATCACGGATACGGATGATCGATCTCTTGGCGTCAAGAGAGATCCACTCGTCAGGCTATCGCCTCTCCGGCATCCCGGTCGGCCGGACCCCTGTGGCCCGGCCCACAGGGCGACCACGTGGCGTACGAGTGGCGGCCGCCCATCCGGAGAGGAAGGGCCAGGGCGGCCGCCGTGTGGGGGTTGCCGGAGTACCGGACTCCCGTGGGGGTGAGGTCCGCGTGCCCCGATCGGCGACCCTCATGCCTGTCCGGCGCCACTTCTTTTCTTTCGCCGACCTCCCGGCACACCGCTCCCGGCTACTTCGTGCACCCCTGCTGCCCCGAGGCCAGCGTCGCGCACGCCGTCGCCTGCGTCACGTCCTTCACCGCGACCATCGGCGTGTACGCGATCGTCTCGCCGGCCTTGGTGATGCCGCCGGTCTCCTTGTGCGAGCCGACCGTGACCTGGACCTCGTCGCCCGGCACGGCCCGGGTGATACGGGCCCAGGCAGCGCCGCAGGTCTTGCTGTAGCGGATCTCCAGGAAGGTGGCGCCGACGGTGACGCTCCGGGCGGTGGTCACCAGCTCACCGCTGCACCCCATGCTCTCGGCGTCCTTGCCGGTGCAGCCGTCCCCGCTGCACTTGACCCCGGGCGGCAGATTGAGCGGGGTGCCGGCGGAGGGGGACGGCGACTTGCCCGCGTCGCCGGCCTTCCTGCCGTCGTTTCCTCCGGTGAAGTGGAAGACGGCGCCGATCACGACCAGCACGCCGACCAGGCCGGCGAGGAACATGGTCAGCTGCCGCTTGCGCACCCCGCCGGCGGTGCCGCCGGAGGCGGGCGGGGGAGCCTGCGGAGGGCCGCCGTACGGCCCCGAGGGGGCGGGGGCGTACGGGCTCGGCGCGCCCGGCGTGCGCCCGGTGCCGTCGGGCTGGGACGGTACGGAGGGCGAGGCCGCCCCGGCCCCGGGAGCGCTCCCTCCTGCCCGGGACGGTCCCCGGTAACCGGCCACGTTCCAGGAGTTGCCGCCCGCGGGGGTCTGTGTGCCGGTACCGGAGTCGGTGCGCGCGTCGGCACCGGAGTCGGAGGCCGGCGCGGATCTCTTCGACGTGTCCCCCCGGGCGTCGGCGTCGGGCGCCGTCGGCTGCGCCGGCACCGTCGGGGTCCCGGGGGCCGCCGTGGCGCTGCCGCTCTTGCGGGGCGGCTTGCTCCCGTTGACCTCGGCGCCGGGGGCGTCGCCGCCGAAATCCCCGAGCGCGGCACGCGCCTGGGATATCCGGATGGCCTCCATGGTGCGGTCGTGGCGCATCTCCGCGCGGCTCCACGCGCGCTCGGCGAGCTCCCACATGGTGGTGAGATGGACCGGGTTGGTGCCGGTGACCTCGGCGAGGGCCACGACCGCGCCCTTGGGCGCCAGGAGCCGGCCGTTGAGGTAACGCTCCCAGGAGGTCTTGCTGTAGCCCGTGCGATCGGCGAGCGCGGCGATGCTCAGGCCGCCGCGGTCCACGAGCCGCCGCAGTTGGCTCGCGAACTCCCTGATCTGTGGATCGAGTTCATCGGGCAAGGCCTTCCAACGAGGCATCGTGTCCCCTTCCCCCCGGTACGTGCTGGCTGTTCTCCGCGCGTGACGTCCTGTGCCGAGTCCTGGTTCTGGCTACCCCCACAGGAGTGCGCCCCGCCAGGATCTCAGGTCGCGCGGTGGGGGCGCACGGGAGCATTCGGGCCGGGGCACGCGCCGGTGTGCTCCGGGTCCACGCTAGTCGGGTTCCCGCCCCGCGGACGTCTCCGGGTCACCCCAGAACGACGGCGCCGGCCACCGCGGTCAGCAGCAGGGCGAGGAGCAGGACGACGGCGTACAGCAGGGGGCGTCCGATGGGGCCGGGGCGCGGGTTCTCCTCCGGCCGGTCCCACCACGGGACGGTCGGGTCGTCCTCGTACTCCTCGTGCTCCCGCGCTCCGGCGGGTCTCGCGGGTGCCGTGGCCGGGCGGGGCCAGGCCTGTACGGCCATCTCCCAGCGCACGGTGTGGCGTTCGGCCTCCGCGCCGGCCAGGCCCGCGACTCGGCACAGGGCGGCGACGGCCTGGTGCGGCGGGGGCTGGCCGGCGTTGAGGTAGCGCTGCCAGGAGGACTTGCTGTATGCGGTACGCGCGCCCAGCGCGACCAGGCTGAGGCCGGTCTCGTCCTTCAGGAGCCGTAGCTGCTCCACGAAGTGCCGTACCTCCGGCGGCAGATCGTCCGGCAGCGGCTGCCAGGCGCCCATCGCTCACCTCCACCGCGTCCCTCGTGTCGCCCCGTTGCAGCGAGTGACGACGGCGGGGGCGGTTCGGTTCCCACGGCGGGGTCGCGGAAGACCCTGTGGCAGAGCGGGGACACCGTGGCGGAACGGTCACTTCCGTGCCACAGCGCACGGACAGGCGTTGAACAGCCCGCTCACGGTGCAGGAGGGTGGGCTGCGGCGGCGGCCCGTCCTTGCTCGGGGGAGAGGACGGGCCGCCGTCGTCGGACGGAGGTGAAATCTTGTCAACTGTTGCGGACGGTGAAGTGCAGCGCGTCGTCCAGGAACGGGATCTCCAGCCATGGCTTCGGCTGGGCCATCAGCGCCAGCAGGACGATGGCGCAGCCCAGCAGGCCGTAGATGATGATGTCGGTGAAGCGGGAGCGGACGGCGAGCATCCCGACGCGGGGCAGGAACCAGCGCAGCCCGGCCCCGCCGAGCAGGGCGACGCCGATCAGCAGCAGGCCGACCCGGAAGGCGTCGAAGGCGGTCACCAGCAGCCCGAGCCCGACCACGGACAGCACGGCCAGCATCGGCCACTGCCGGGCGGGCGCCGGGGCGTCATCGGGCGCGGCCCGGCCGCCGCCCTCCGGGCGCGCGGTGTCCTTGGTGAACAGCGGGAAGCGGCGCGTGGTCCGGCGCGGCCTGCCCTCGGCGTCCGGCGCGCTGACCGGGTCCCGTACCTCGATCTCCGGCTCCGGCTTCGCGGAAGCGGACTCCCGCCCGGTGTCCTTCGCCTCAGCCGACACTGCGCTCCGCCGCCTCGACCACGTTGACCAGCAGCTGGGCCCGGGTCATCGGGCCGACGCCGCCGGGGTTCGGGGACAGCCAGCCGGCCACCTCGGCGACGTCCGGGTGGACATCGCCGACGATCCTGCCCTCGGCGTTGCGGGAGACGCCGACGTCGAGGACGGCCGCGCCGGGCTTGACGTCCTCGGCGCGGATCAGGTGCGGGGAGCCGGCCGCGGCGACGATGATGTCGGCGCGGCGCAGGTGGGCGGACAGGTCGCGGGTACCGGTGTGGCACTGGGTGACCGTGGCGTTCTCGCTGCGCCGGGTGAGCAGCAGCGGCATCGGACGGCCGATGGTCACGCCGCGGCCGACGACCACGACCTCGGCGCCCTTGATCTCCACGCCGTAGCGGCGCAGCAGCGTCAGCACGCCGTTGGGGGTGCAGGGCAGCGGGGCGGGCTCGTTGAGGACGAGCCGACCGAGGTTCATCGGGTGCAGGCCGTCGGCGTCCTTGTCCGGGTCCATCAGCTCCAGGATGCGGTTCTCGTCGATGCCCTTGGGCAGGGGCAGCTGGACGATGTAGCCGGTGCAGGAGGGGTCCTCGTTCAGCTCCCGGACGACCGCCTCGATCTCGTCCTGGGTGGCGGTGGCCGGCAGCTCGCGCTGGATGGAGGCGATGCCGACCTCGGCGCAGTCGCGGTGCTTGCCGGCGACGTACTTGCGGCTGCCCGGATCGTCGCCCACCAGGATCGTGCCGAGGCCGGGCGTGACGCCCTTCTCCCTCAGCGCCGCCACACGGGCGGTCAGATCGGACTTGATCGCGGCTGCGGTGGCCTTGCCATCGAGAATCTGGGCGGTCATGTTCCCATCCTCGCGGATGACCGGCGCGCGGTTCCAATCCGGGTGATCCGGGGGCCTTCCCCGTCGGTGCCCGTGACCGGTGATGTTGCACTTGCACAACACCTGTGGGATCCGGCTGGACAAGTAAGTCGCTCGTAAAGAACGATGAACAGCACAGTGCCGCGGGCAGCTCATCGGGGGGACAAACCGCATTTCTGTAGAAATCGCCTCCGCATGGTGCCGCGCATCGCCCCCGCACCTGATCGACGGAGGAAGCAAAAGCAATGAGTTACGGCGATCCGAACAACCCCTACGGCGCACCGCAGCAGCCGTCCCAGCCGGGCTACGGCGCCCCCCAGGGCCAGGCCCCCGGCTACGGCTACCCGCAGGCCCCGCCCATGCAGCAGCCGTACGGCGCTCCGGTACCGCAGACGATGCCGAGCAACGTCAGCGCGGCCCGCGTGATGCTGTGGGTGATCGTCGGTCTGCAGGTCATCGGCGTGGCCCTGTTCGCCTTCGCCGCCGTCGGCCTGAACGCCGCGAAGAAGGACGACACCCTCAAGGACGACGCCAACTTCCAGCAGCTCGCCGACTACTCGACCGGCATGCTCTGGGGCGTGATGCTGTTCGCGCTGGCCTGGGGCGTGTTCGCGGCCGTACTGGCGGTGAAGTTCAACACGGGCCGCAACGGCCTCCGCGTCACCGTCATGGTCTTCAGCATTGTCACCGCGATCCTCGGCATCTACCCGTTCGTCCTCGTGGGTCTGATCCACACCGTGCTCGCCATTCTGATCGCCTGTTTCGTCGGCGGCGCCAACGGCAAGGCCTGGTTCAACCGCCCCAGCTACTGAACAGTTCGCGCCGTTCACCCCCAGGGCCGTGTCTCACCCGGAAGAGGGAGGGACACGGCCCTGGTGTGTCGCCCCAGGGCCGTGTCCGGCGGATCACACCAAAATCGCGGGGCCTGGAACGCTCCCCCGAGCTCTTCGCGCAGCGGGACCCTGCGGCCCCTGGTCGCCGGTCCCCGGCACTCCGCGTCGGCAGGGTCGCGCCGGGGCGGCTGGACGCGCCGGAGCCCTTCGGGTTCTCCCGGATCGCGCTGCCCGCGGCCGGGGATCTGCTGCCGGTCGAGGTGTGGGCGCCGCGCCACGACCGTCCGAGCGGCGCGGGCGGCGCCGACGGCGAGCCCACCGCGCCGGCCTTCCCGGTGGATCGGAACAAGCCCTGCTACGCGCTGCTCGCCGCCCTGTGCGAGCCCCGGCTGCGCGCCCGCACGCACACCCCGCTGCCCACGGTCGACCAGGTGGTCGAGCGGTTGCGCCCGGCCTGGCCGGCCGCGTCCCGCACCTCGGTGCAGTGGAACATCGACTACCTGGCCGTCACCTTCTCGGCCGTGAACGACTCCGTAACGCGTCCGGTACGCCCGGTGCACCGTCGGGGGCGATGACCAGGTCCCCGGCAATCCGTGCGGGTCCCGCACCTGCTCCGGCGGCCGGAAGGACCGTCGCTGGGCAGGCATGGCCTGTCGAACTCCCCGGAGCGATCCGGGGGAGGAATCTCCCGGATCCGTCCGGGAGAGAACTTCGAACCCGGGCGGACAACGGAGCCCGGGGCTGGATGAGCGACGGCGACATCGCCTCGGAGCCGACCCGCGGCCCTGCCGCCAGGGCACGACCGCGGCCTCCGGCCCCCTCGAAGGAGAGCCGGAGGCCGCGCTTGCGTATCGGTGCCGGGATCAGTGGAAGAAGTGGCGCGTGCCCGTGAAGTACATCGTCACGCCCGCCTTCTCGGCGGCCTCGACGACCTGCTCGTCACGGATCGAGCCGCCCGGCTGGACGATCGCCTTCACGCCCGCCGCGATCAGTATCTCGGGGCCGTCGGGGAAGGGAAAGAAGGCGTCGGAGGCGGCGTAGGAGCCACGGGCCCGCTCCTCGCCGGCCCGCTCGACCGCCAGCTTGCAGGAGTCGACACGGTTGACCTGGCCCATGCCGACGCCGACCGAGGCGCCGTCCTTGGCGAGCAGGATCGCGTTGGACTTCACCGCGCGGCAGGCCTTCCAGGCGAAGGCGAGCTGCGCGAGCCCGTCGGCGTCAAGCGCCTCGCCGCTGGCCAGGTTCCAGTTGGCGGGGTCGTCGCCGTCGGCCTGGAGCCGGTCGGTGACCTGGAGCAGCGCGCCGCCGTCGATGGCCTTGACCTCGACGGGGTTCGCCGGGCCGTTCGGGGCCCTGAGGACGCGGATGTTCTTCTTCTTGGTGAGGGCCTCCAGGGCCCCCTCCTCGTAGTCGGGCGCGACGACGACCTCGGTGAAGATCTCGGCGACCTGCTCGGCCATCTCCTTGCTGACCGGCCGGTTCACGGCGATCACACCGCCGAAGGCGGACAGCGGGTCGCAGGCGTGCGCCTTGCGGTGCGCCTCGGCGACGTCCGCGCCGACCGCGATACCGCACGGGTTGGCGTGCTTGATGATCGCCACGCACGGCTCGTCGTGGTCGTACGCGGCACGGCGGGCGGCGTCCGTGTCCATGTAGTTGTTGTACGACATCTCCTTGCCGTGCAGCTGCTCGGCCTGCGCGAGACCGGCGCCGCCGGCGTCGAGGTAGAGCGCGGCCGGCTGGTGCGGGTTCTCGCCGTAGCGCAGTGTGTGCGCGCGCTCCCGGGTGGCGCCGAGGAAGTCGGGGAACTGTGAGTCGTCCACGGGGGCGTAGGAGGACGCGAACCAGCTCGCGACAGCCACGTCGTACGCGGCCGTGTGCTGGAAGGCCTCGGCGGCCAGCCGCTTGCGGGTGGCGAGGTCGAAGCCACCGGCGGAGACCGCGGCGAGGACGTCGGCGTACCGCTCCGGGCTGGTGACCACGGCCACGGACGGATGGTTCTTGGCGGCGGCGCGGACCATGGAGGGGCCGCCGATGTCGATCTGCTCGACGCACTCGTCGGGCGAGGCGCCGGAGGCGACGGTCTCGCGGAACGGGTAGAGGTTGACCACGACCAGGTCGAACGGCTCGACGCCCAGCTCCTGAAGCTGCCGCTGATGGTCCTCCAGGCGCAGGTCGGCGAGGATGCCCGCGTGGACCTTGGGGTGCAGGGTCTTGACCCGGCCGTCCAGGCACTCGGGGAAGCCGGTGAGGTCCTCGACCTTGGTGACGGGTACGCCGGCCGCGGCGATCCGCCCGGCGGTGGAGCCGGTGGAGACGAGTTCGACGCCGGCCTCGTGCAGCCCGCGCGCGAGCTCCTCCAGGCCGGTCTTGTCGTAGACGCTGACGAGCGCGCGCCGGATGGGCCGCTTGTTGCTCTCGGCGGTCACTGGATAACTACCTTTCGTCCCTCGATGCGATAGCCGTTGCGGGCGAGCCGCCCCACGACCTCGACGAGCAGCCTTCGCTCGACTTCCTTGATGCGCTCGTGCAGCGCGCTCTCGTCGTCCTCGTCCCGGACCTCGACCACGCCCTGGGCGATGATCGGACCGGTGTCGACGCCGTCGTCGACGAAGTGGACGGTGCAGCCGGTGACCCTGGCGCCGTACGCGAGCGCGTCCCGCACGCCGTGGGCCCCGGGAAAACTGGGCAGCAGGGCGGGGTGCGTGTTGACGAACCGCCCGCCGAAGCGCGCGAGGAACTCCTTCCCCACGATCTTCATGAACCCGGCGGACACCACCAGGTCGGGCTCGTGGGCGGCGACGGCCTCGGCCAGCGCCGCGTCCCACTCCTCGCGCGTGCCGTAGTCCTTGACCTTCCGCACGAAGGTCGGCAGCCCGGCGCGCTCGGCGCGCGCCAGCCCCTCGATGCCGTCGCGGTCGGCGCCCACGGCGACGATCCGGGCGCCGTAGGCCTCGGCGCCGGTCTCGGCGATCGCGTCGAGGAGCGCCTGCAGATTGGTGCCGGATCCGGAGACCAGCACGACGAGGCGCTTGGCCACGGGCTTGGCGGCCACGGTGAGGCCCTTTCTCGGGGGAGCTGTTTTGTATGGTCGTACGAATGCTTCGCGCCCCCGGATACGGGGAAGCCTACGAAGCGGCCGACCGCCAGCAACGATACCGGCACGGCCGACCGGCCCCCATGGGACGGGGGCGTGGCCGGAAGGTAGCGTCAGGGGGAGCCGGTACGGGAACGCACCGCCTGCACCGTGCGTTCACGGAATGACGGACCCGCGTCCCGGGGCGCGCAGCGCCTTGTGGGGTGTACCGGACGTGCCAGATCAGTCGTGACTCACCAAGGGGAAGACGCTCACTTGATGCCGGACCGCAGCCTGCGACTCCTTACGCTCCCTCCGCAGTCGGCGCAGGGAGGGCGGCGTGGTGCCGTGCTGCTGAGGGAGCGCCCGTCCTCGCCGCCGGACGCCCCCTCGGACGGGCGGGGCAACGGCACAGGTGGCACGACCCCGGACGACAACCCCTTCGCCCCGCCCCCGGAGGGCACCCCCGACCGTCCGTGGCAGCCCCGGCACCCGTCCGACGGGGACTCCTCCTCCGACGGCGGCTCCGACGGGTCGGGCCAGGGCGGCGGCCGGTCCCCGTGGGGCAGCCAGTGGAGCGACCACCAGCCGGGCCGCTCCTCCGGCGGCTTCGGCGAACGCCCGCAGCGGCCCGGCGGCCCGGAGGGCCCGGGCGGCGGCCCCGGCCCGGGCATGCGCTGGGACCCCACGGATCCCGCCCAGCGCCGCGCGCGGTACGCGCTGCTGTCCGGCATGTGGGCCTTCTTCTTCGCCCTGTTCAGCTGGACGTACGTGGCCCTGCTGCTCGGGGCGCTGGCCCTGTACTGGGGTATCAGCTCCCTGCGCGCCAAGCCGCGCGGGCACGATCCCAACACGCCGGCGCCCACGGGTCGTCCTCAGGCGACGGCCGCGATCAGCGGTCTGGTCACCGCGTCGCTGGCACTTGCCGTGGTCGCCGTGACCTTCGCCGCGCAGCTGGTCTACCAGGACTACTACTCGTGCGTGCACGACTCCCTCACGAACCAGGCCAAGCAGTCCTGCGACCAGCATCTGCCTCCTGAGCTGCGGAAGGTTCTGAAGGACAACAGCTGACGGGGGTGTCGGGCACGGGGGTTCCTGAGCGGGGTCACTGCTTGGCGGGCGGGTCCGCCGGGCCGTCGCCCTCGGGGGGTGGCGGGGGCTCCACCGGCTCCGTGATGTCGTCCGCCTTCGCTTCCTCCGGGTCGGCGCCTTCTTCCGGCTCCACGGTTTCCTCCGGCTCCGTGGCTCCCTTCGCCGCCTCCTTCAGCGCGGCCCAGCGGGCGCGGCGGGCGCTGTCGTCGTCCTGCCAGGAAGCGGCGGGTCCGGACGTCGGCGGATCGAGGGGCAGGACGTCGTACGGCTCGAGGGCGGCGTCGTAGCCATGGTGCACCGGTGTGGACCGCGGGGGCGGTGACACCGCGGCCCTCGGCCCGAGGAGCAGGCCCCGTCGGCGTACGCGCCCGTCGGCGGCCGAAGGCTCCGGGGCCGTGGTGGCCCCGCCCGCCCGGGGCTTGCCGACCGTCCGCCGGGCTCCGTCGCCCACCGACGCCCTGCCCCCGCGGCAGCGCCACGCCCGCAGCGCCGCCGCCGTCGGCACGGCCGCCGTCGCCGTCCACAGCAGCGCGGCCCCGCCCACCTGCCACCCCACCGGCCCGAACCGGGCGAGCGCGGCACCGCCGAGCGGGCCGCCCGCCAGGGCCGCGAACGCCCCGAGCACGGCCGCGCACACCAGGCACGCCAGCCCGGCCCCGGCCACGGTCCGCCGCCACGACCACGCCCGTACCCCCGCGCTTCCTCCCCGGGCGTCCCAGCTCTCCCGCACCGCCGCTCCCGCCACGAACCAGCCCATCGTCAGCCCGGCCGCCACCGGCACCGCCGCCGACGCCCAGGTGAGCGGGGTGCCGGGGCCCGCGTCCGGGACCGCGGCGAGCAGGGGGAAGGCCGGCAGCAGCGGAGCCGGGGAGGAGGAGAGCGGGCCGACGACATGGCCGGAGCCGAGCAGGAAGCCGGGCCCGAGGGAGTACGCCACCGCCCAGAGCACCGCGTTCGGCAGCAGCGCCAGGCACAGCAGCAGCACGACGAACCGCCCCGACCAGCCCTCCGTCAGCGTCAGGAACGCCCCCTGGGCCGTCTCGCCGTGCCCCACCAGCGACACCCCGAGCACCAGCGCCCCGCCCCCGACGAAGACCACCACCCCGGCCCCCGCCGCCCGCGGCGCGGCGCCGAGGCGCGCACGGGGGCCGGGCCCGAGCAGCAGGCGCCGTACGCTGCCCGGCAGCCGGCGCAGCGCCCTGTCCAGGGGCGCGCGGGGACAGCCGTACGCCGTCCACACGCCGGTGCCGGCCGCCGCCACGGCGAGCAGTGGCACGCACACCGCCGTCCACACCCACGAGGGACGCAGCGCACCGTCGGCCGCGTACGCGATGGCACCGGCACCGACGGTGAGGTAGCCGAGGACGACGCCCGCCCAGGCGGTGCGCGGCGGGAGGAGCGGGCCGCCGTCGCCTGTGTCGGTGGCGTCCCGCGCCGCCCGGTGCACCAGCAGCGCGGGCAGGGCGAGCAGCAGCAGCGGAGTCACTCCGACGGGCGTGGGGACCCCGGTGAGCGTATTGGAGCGGACCAGTTCGGCGCCGTGCGCCAGCAGCCACAGCGCCGCGGCGACGTTCAGCGCGCCGCCGGGTCCGCTGTCGGGGTACGGCGAGCTGATCCACAGCGCGATGACCAGCACGGCGAACGAGCCGAACCCCAGCCCCGCCGCCACCGCACCGCCCACGAAACCGGCGCCCAGGCCGGGTGAGCGGTCCCTTACGCAGGTGCGAAGGCGCGGCAGCGGCGGACGGTGACGGGTCGTCTGGATCACGGCCTCATGCTCCAACGAACACCCGCTTTCCCGGCGCAACAGGCGAACCTCCGCTGTGTCGCGCAATATACGTTTATGTGCCTATTCACACGGAGGGACGCATCATGACGAACAGTCATGCGAAGCCGCTGCCACCGTTCACGGAGAACCGACACTCCGGCGCGATCGCCTTCCTGACACCAGGTCAGCTCACCGAGGAGGACGGCGACTCCCTGACGCCGACTCAGGCCTTCGACGCGCTCCACGCCTTCTGCGCCCCCGCCCTCGTACGGCAGGCCTATCTGCTCACCGGCCGGCACGAGCGAGCGCGGGCCGCCGTGGAAGAGGCCTTCCAACTGGCCTGGCAGCGCTGGCCGGAGGTGGCCCACGACCGGGACCCGGCCGGCTGGGTGCGGGCGGTGGCGTACGAGTGCGCGCTGTCCCCCTGGCACCGCTTCATCCCGCGCAACCGCGTCCCCGACCCACCCCCCGACCCCGCGGACCGCGCGCTGCAGCAGGCCCTGCTGCGGCTGCCGCCGTCGTACCGCCGCACCCTGGTGCTCTACGACGGTGTCGGCCTCGATCTGCCGGAGACCGCGGCGGAGACCGAGGCGAGCACCCCGGCGGCGGCGAACCGGCTGGTGCACGCCCGCGAAGCCGTCGCCGCGCGCCTGCCGGAACTGGCCGACCCGGCGGAACTGCACCGGCGGCTGGTCCGGCTGGGGGCCGCGGAACGCCTCGGGGCGCCCGGGTCGACGGCCGTGCGGACGGCCGGGGAGCGCCGGATCCGCTTCTGGACCCGGTCCGCCATCGCCTTCACGGTCACCATCGTCGGCGCGACGGCGCTCACGCTGCGCACGGCCCCCACGCACTACCTGGCACCGGTCTCCCCCGGGCACGCGGTCCAGGGGGTGCCGCCGCAGGGCCTGCTCGGGCCCCTCTCACCAGGGGCGCCCGAGCTGCGCGCCAAGCTGAGGAAGGAACCGGCGGCCGGCCCGGAGCGGCTGGTACCGCAGGCCGGATAGCCCGACGCCCGGTCCCGGACATGCCGGTGGGCCCGCCCCCGTGCGGGGAACGGGCCCACCGGGCCTTCGTGTCGGGAAGCTCAGCCCGCGAGGATCTCTCGCGCCAGCTCGGCCGTCTCGGTCGGGGTCTTGCCGACCTTGACGCCCGCGGCCTCCAGGGCCTCCTTCTTGGCCTGGGCGGTGCCGGAGGAGCCGGAGACGATGGCGCCGGCGTGGCCCATGGTCTTGCCCTCGGGCGCGGTGAAGCCCGCGACGTAGCCGACGACCGGCTTGGTCACGTTCTCCTTGATGAAGGCCGCGGCCCGCTCCTCGGCGTCGCCGCCGATCTCGCCGATCATGACGATCAGGTCGGTGTCGGGGTCGTCCTGGAACGCCTTGAGCGCGTCGATGTGCGTGGTGCCGATGATCGGGTCACCGCCGATGCCGACGCAGGTGGAGAAGCCGATGTCACGCAGCTCGTACATCATCTGGTACGTCAGCGTGCCGGACTTCGAGACCAGGCCGATACGGCCCGGCTTGGTGATGTCGGCCGGGATGATGCCGGCGTTGGACTGACCGGGGGTGATCAGACCGGGGCAGTTCGGGCCGATGATGCGGGTCTTGTTGCCCTTCTTGCCGGCGTACGCCCAGAAGGCGGCCGTGTCGTGCACCGCGATGCCCTCGGTGATGACGACCGCGAGCGGGATCTCGGCGTCGATGGCCTCGACGACCGCGTCCTTGGTGAACTTCTCCGGGACGAAGATGACCGTGACGTCGGCGCCGGTGGCCTCGATGGCCTCCTTGACGGTGCCGAAGACCGGTACCTCGGTGCCGTCGAAGTCGACGGTGGTGCCCGCCTTGCGCGGGTTCACGCCACCGACGATGTTCGTGCCGGAGGCCAGCATGCGGCGGGTGTGCTTCTGGCCCTCGGAGCCGGTCATGCCCTGGACGATGACCTTGGATTCCTTGGTGAGGAAGATAGCCATGGTGTTCTGTGACCTCGTCCCTTACTTCGCGGCAGCAGCCAGCTCGGCGGCCTTGTCGGCCGCGCCGTCCATCGTGTCCACCCGCTGGACGAGCGGGTGCTTGCGGTCGTCCAGGATCTTGCGGCCCAGCTCGGCGTTGTTGCCGTCGAGGCGCACGACGAGCGGCTTGGTGACCTCCTCGCCCTTGGACTCGAGGAGTTCCAGGGCCTGCACGATGCCGTTGGCGACGGCGTCGCAGGCGGTGATGCCACCGAAGACGTTGACGAAGACGGACTTGACGTCCGGGTCGCCGAGGATGATCTCGAGGCCGTTGGCCATGACCTCGGCGGAGGCGCCGCCGCCGATGTCGAGGAAGTTGGCCGGCTTGACGCCCTGGTGGGCCTCACCGGCGTAGGCGACGACGTCCAGGGTCGACATGACCAGGCCGGCGCCATTGCCGATGATGCCGACCTCGCCGTCGAGCTTGACGTAGTTGAGGTTCTTCTCCTTGGCGGCCGCCTCGAGCGGGTTGGCCGCGGCCTTGTCGTGGAGCTCCTCGAACTCGGGGTGGCGGAACTCGGCGTTGTCGTCCAGGGACACCTTGCCGTCGAGGGCGAGCACGTCACCGGAGGCGACCTTGGCGAGCGGGTTCACCTCGACCAGGAGGGCGTCCTCCTTGATGAACACCTCCCACAGGCTCACCAGGACGTCGGCGACCTTGTCGGCGACCTCGGCCGGGAACTTCGCCGCGGCGGCGATCTCCTGGGCCTTGGCCCGGTCCACGCCGTCGATGGCGTCGATCGCGATCTTGGCGACGGCCTCGGGGCGGGCGGCCGCGACCTCCTCGATCTCCATGCCGCCCTCGACGGAGGCGATGGAGAGGAAGGTGCGGTTGGCACGGTCGAGGAGGAAGGAGACGTAGTACTCCTCGACGATCTCCGGAGCGGTCTCGGCGATCATGACCTTGTGGACCGTGTGGCCCTTGATGTCCATGCCGAGGATGTCCGTCGCACGGGCGACGGCCTCGTCCGGGGTGGCGGCGAGCTTGACGCCGCCGGCCTTGCCGCGACCACCGACCTTCACCTGAGCCTTGACGACCGACTTGCCGCCCAGTCGCTCGGTGATCCCGCGCGCCGCCTCAGGCGTGTCGATGACTTCACCGGCCAGCACCGGTACACCGTGCTTGGCGAAGAGGTCCCTCGCCTGGTACTCGAACAGGTCCACGCGCTTCCGTCCCTATCAGTGATCTCGCGGTTCGTTGAATGCGTGGGCGTGCCGCGAAGGGCAACGTGACGTCCGCTCTGGGTCACAGGGAAGGCGCACACGGTGCCCGAGCGCGCGGCATGTCCATCTCGCAGGTTATCCCCGCTTGCCGGAACCCCCTAAATCCAGGAGTCACACATGAGCGGTGATACCTGTCACATGATGCCGCGCCTTCTGGCACGGCGTGCCACGGACGGGGCCTCACCGGGCGGGGTCCCACCGGGCTGGGGTTGACCCGGTGAGACCCCCTGGATCAGCCCTCGCAGGGGCCCGGGCGGACGATCCCCACCCCAATGGGGCCGGCCCGCCCTTCCGCGGGGTCCCGGGCAGCACGGCCGGACCGACCGACGGCTTTCGGCCGTCCCGGGTCACCGGCGACCCCACTTCCGACCGCGCTCCGGCCGGCCCGCCCGCCACGGTGCCGCCGCGGGCGCGGCGCACGCCGTACGGCGATACGAGTGGTGGGGCGGCGATCCTCGCACGTGGTTCCCGAGGTTGCGCAAGCCCCCTGTTACCGCTAGGTAGGCATGTTCGTTTTGTACGTCACGCGGTGTCCGGTATCGGAAGCGGCCGTTTCTCGATCGCCGCCGCCATCACCTCCGGGAACAGATCGGGTGTGCAGGCGAACGCCGGTGCCCCGAGCGCGGCGAGCGCGGCCGCGTGCTCACGGTCGTACGCGGGCGCTCCCTCGTCGGAGAGCGCGAGCAGCGTCACGAACTGCGCTCCGGACGCCTTCATCGCGGCGACCCGCTTGAGCATCTCGTTCCGTATGCCTCCCTCGTACAGGTCGCTGATCAGCACGACCACCGTCTGAGCGGGCCGAGTGATCCGCGACTGGCAGTACGCCAGCGCCCGGTTGATGTCCGTGCCGCCGCCGAGCTGGGTGCCGAAGAGCACGTCGACCGGGTCGTCGAGCTGGTCGGTGAGGTCGACGACCGCCGTGTCGAAGACGACCAGCCGGGTGCTGATGGACCGCATGGACGCCAGCACCGCCCCGAACACGGAGGCGTACACCACGGACGCCGCCATCGACCCGGACTGGTCGACGCAGAGGATGACCTCCTTCTTCACGGACTGCGACGCCCGGCCGTAGCCGATCAGCCGCTCGGGCACGACCGTCCGGTACTCCGGCAGGTAGTTCTTGAGGTTGGCCGCGATGGTGCGGTTCCAGTCGATGTCGTGGTGGCGCGGCCGGCTGACGCGTGCGCTGCGGTCGAGGGCGCCGGTGAGTGTGGCCCGGGTGCGGGTGGCCAGCCGCTTCTCCAGGTCCTCGACGACCTTGCGCACGACGGCCCGTGCCGTCTCCTTCGTCGTCTCCGGCATCGCCTTGTTGAGCGAGAGCAGAGTGCCGACGAGGTGGACGTCCGCCTCCACCGCTTCCAGCATCTCCGGCTCCAGCAGCAGCGTGGCCAGCCCGAGCCGGTCGATGGCGTCCCGCTGCATGACCTGCACGACGGACGAGGGGAAGTAGGTCCGTATGTCCCCGAGCCAGCGCGCCACCGAGGGCGCCGAGGCCCCCAGCCCGGCCGAACGGTCCCGTCCCGTCCGCGGCTTGTCCCCCTTGCCGTAGAGCGCGGCGAGCGCCCCGTCCATCGCCGCGTCCCGGCCCGACAGCGCGCATCCGGTGCCGTCGGCCGCATCGCCGCCGAGCACCAGCCGCCAGCGCCGCAGCCGCTCCTGCGCCGAATCCGTCACGTCGTACCTCTCGCCCACGCTCATCCCGCCACCCCCGCGAGCTCGTCGCCGTCCCTCTCCCCGAGACCGGGACCTGGGGCGGGGCCTGGTCCGGGGCCGGCCGGCCCCAGCAACAGCCGCACCACCGGCAGTACGGCGTCCGCCCGCTCCCGGTCGAGGTCCGCGGCGAAGCCCGGCACACCGGCCCCCCTCCCCCCGGCCCCGCCGCCCTGCCCCGGACCACGCCGGACCAGCTCGCCGAGTGTCCTGCGCACCCCTGGCTCGTACGCCGAGAAGGTGCGCCGCAGCAGCGGCAGTACGTCGGTGAACGCCTCCCCCGGCACGCCGGTCAGCCAGGCGTCGACCAGGTCCAGCAGCCGCTCGTCGTGCACGAGCAGCATTCCGCCCCCGCCGCCGACGAAGCCCTCGATCCACGCGGCCGCGCCGGCCGGCGGCGTGCCCGGCGAGAGCGCGAGCCCCATGAGCTTCGCCGCCTGCTCCTGCTCGACCTCCCCGTCGTCGAGCAGGAGCCGCACGGCGCGCCCCCGCAGCACCCCGGGCATCGTGTCCCGCCCGGACAGGACCCGGAGCACGCCGTGCCAGCGGGCGCGCAGGCCGTCGTGGACGGCCACGGGGGTGTCGCCGAGCAGGGCGACGGCCCCGTGCACCGCGTCCACGTGGCGCCGCATCTCCTCGGCCGCGTCCGCGTCCAGTGCGGCGCAGGCCGGGGGCAGGCCGACGAAGATCCGCTCGGCCAGGCCCGCGGCCACCCCGGCCAGGGCCCCGGTGTCCGTGCCGCGCACGTCGCCGTAGCGCAGGGAGCGCACCAGGGCCGGCAGCGCCCGGGCGAGGTGTCCGACGTCCGCGTCGAGCGCCGCCCGGTCGGCGAGCACCCGCATCACCACGGGCAGCGCGTCGGGGAGTTCGGCGAGCAGGCAGCGCTCGGCGAGCGCGGTGACCTCGGCGAGAGCCCGCGCGGCGACGGCGTCGGCCTCCGCCTTGGCGGTCGCGGCGGCGAGCACGGTCGTCCCCCACACCCCGGCCTCGGCGACCCGCACCGACAACTCCGGCTCCCAGCACAGCCGCCAGGTCTCCCGGAACGTGCCCGTGCTGCCCCGCGAGACGGCCGGCTCCCCCCAGTCGATGCCCAGCAGCCGCAGTCGGTGCAGCAGCCTGCTGCGCCCGGCGTCGGTCTCCTTGCGCAGGTCGAGCTCCAGCTCCCGCGCCGGCGCCTCCGGTTTGAGCCGCAACCGCCGCTGGACGCGGGCGAGGTCCCGCTGCAACGGCACCGCGGGCGCCGCCTGCGGCACCTCCCCCAGTACGTCCCCGACCACCAGCCGGTCGTGCACCGGCGCCAGCGGCACGTCGGAGCCGTCGCACATCACCGCGCGCACCGCGTCCGTCGTCTCGCTCAGGCCCGGCAGCGGGCGGCCGCGCATCGCGGCGAGCGTCTCCGCCAGCCGCACCGCCTCGATGACGTGCGCGGAGGACACGATCCGGTCCTCCTCCCGCAGCAGCCCCGCCACCCGGGTCAGCCACCGCTCCACGGGCCGGTCCGGCGCGCCGAACAGGTGGGCGTACCAGCCCGGCGACTCGATGCCCGCGCCGTAGCCGCTCGCCCGGGAGAGCCGGCGGTGCGTCCACGGCACCCACGTCATGTCCGTCTTGACCTTGGGCAGCCCCTTCACCAGGGCCCGGTCCGCGGTCACGGCTGCCTTCCGCCGCAGCGCCGGCACGTGCCAGGCCCCGCACACCACGGCGACGGCGTCCCCGAACCCGCGCCGTGCGGAGCGCACCTGGAGCCGCATGTACGCCTCGCGCACGAGATCCCGGTCGTGGCCCCCGCCGCTGCCGTACGCCTCCCGCAGCACGCCCATGGCCTCCTCCAGGGCCAGGAACGGGGCGAACACGTCCCCCTCCCCGGCGCCCCGGTGCTCGACGACGTCCTCCCACCAGCGCTCGGGATCGTCGTACCCGGCGGCCCCCGCGAGCGCGGCGAGCGGGTCGACGCGTACATCGGTCTCGGGCGGGCGGACCCCGGACGGGCGCCGCGCGGTCCCCTCCTCCGCGGAGCCGTCTTCGTCCGGCTGCTCCCTGCCCCACGCGAGCGTGTGCGTGGCCGGCAGGTCGATGAAGCGGGCCGGGACCCCGTGTTCCAGGGCCCAGCGGATGGCAACCCACTCGGGCGAGAACTCGGCCAGCGGCCAGAACGCCGAGTGGCCGGGCTCGTCCACGGCGTGGGCGAGGAGTGCGACGGGCGGTCGCATGTCCTCGTCGGCGGCGAGCGGGATCAGCGCGTCGGCCTCCGGCGGGCCCTCGATCAGCACCGCACGTGGCCGTGCCGCCTCCAGTGCGGCCCGCACCGCGCGTGCGGACCCGGGCCCGTGGTGCCGGACTCCGAGCAGCAGCGGGCCCGCGCCGGGCCACCGGCTCCCGGCCGCCTCAACCCCTGTCACACCGTCCCCCTCGTCGCCCTCGCCCGCCCGTCCAGCTGGGCTCGTCGTCGGCGCGCGCCCACGCCGTACCGGCCGGCAGCCGTCCCATGCCGTTCGGCCATCCGGTGCCGATCACGCGCTCACCTCCCGGCAGGCCCGGTAGAAGTCCTTCCAGCCGTCGCGCTCGCGGACCACGGTCTCGAGGTACTCCTGCCAGATGACACGGTCGGCCGCCGGGTCGCGGACGACGGCGCCGAGGATGCCGGCGGCCACGTCACCGGCGCGCAGCACGCCGTCACCGAAGTGGGCGGCCAGTGCCAGCCCACCGGTGACCACCGAGATCGCCTCGGCCGTGGACAGGGTGCCGCTCGGCGACTTCAGCTTCGTACGGCCGTCGGTGGTGATCCCGTCGCGCAGCTCGCGGAAGACGGTCACGACACGGCGGATCTCGTCGATGCCGTCCGGCACGGCCGGCAGGTCCAGCGAGCGGCCGATCTGGTCGACGCGGCGCGAGACGATGTCGACCTCGGCCTCGGGGCTCTCCGGCAACGGCAGCACCACCGTGTTGAAGCGGCGGCGCAGGGCGCTGGACAGGTCGTTGACCCCGCGGTCGCGGTCGTTGGCGGTGGCGATCAGGTTGAAGCCGCGGACCGCCTGCACCTCCTCGCCCAGCTCCGGTATCGGCAGGGTCTTCTCCGACAGGATGGTGATCAGCGTGTCCTGCACGTCGGCCGGGATGCGGGTCAGCTCCTCGACACGGGCGGTCATGCCCTGCGCCATGGCCCGCATGACCGGGCTGGGCACGAGGGCGTCGCGGCTGGGGCCGTGCGCCAGCAGCCGCGCGTAGTTCCAGCCGTACCGGATCGCCTCCTCCGGTGTGCCGGCCGTGCCCTGCACCAGCAGAGTGGAGTCGCCGCTGACCGCGGCGGCCAGGTGCTCGGACACCCAGGTCTTCGCCGTGCCGGGCACGCCGAGCAGGAGCAGGGCGCGGTCGGTGGCGAGGGTGGTGACCGCGACCTCGACGATGCGGCGCGGGCCGACGTACTTCGGCGTGATCACCGTGCCGTCCGGCAGCGTGCCGCCGAGCAGGTAGGTCGCGACGGCCCACGGCGACAGCTTCCAGCGGGGCGGGCGCGCATGGTCGTCGTGCGCGGCGAGCGCGGCCAGTTCGGCGGCGAAGGCGTTCTCGGCGTGCGGGCGCAGCGCCTCCGCTTCTTTCGCGTTCGCGGGCGCGGAGTGGCTTCGGCTCGGTTCGACGGACGTCGGTTCCACGGACACAGGCATGGCTGAGGCCCCCTCCAGCTCGGCCGGTTCGGATCTGGCACCCACCGTGCACCACGGCACTGACAACGCATTCTGACCTGGACAAACACGCTCGCGAGGTCGATTGTCAGTGGCAGGATCTACCTTCGATGGCATGACTCAGCAGGGGGTGCGCTGGACCGCGGACCAGGTGCTGGCACTGGCGCCTGACGACGCGTCACGCAAAGCGGGAAGCAAACTCGGAGCGGCCGGGCCGTGGTCCGAGGCGGGACGTTCCGACGAGGGGACGGTGTGGGGACTGTGCAAGGGCAGCGGCGGCAGGCCGTATCGGACGGTCGTCGACATCGCGGACGCGGCCGGGCCGGCGTACAAGTGCAGTTGCCCGAGCCGCAAGTTCCCGTGCAAGCACGCGCTCGGCCTGCTGCTGCTGTGGGCGAGCGATGACGGTGCGACCGGTGCGGTACCGCCCGGGCGGGCACCGGACTGGGCCGAGCAGTGGGCGGCGGGCAGAAGGAAGCGGACGGCGGAGAAACGGGTGGCCGGGACGGCCGGGTCCGCCGCCGCCTCCGCTGATCCTCGGGCGGCGCGGCGCAGGGCGGAGCGGCGGGCCGAGCGAATCACCACGGGGACGACGGAGCTGGAGCAGCGCCTGGCCGATCTGCTGCGCAGCGGTCTGGCCACGGCCGAACAGGCGGGGTACGGGCTGTGGGAGGAGACGGCGGCCCGCATGGTCGACGCGCAGGCGCCCGGGCTGGCCGCGCGGGTGCGGGAGCTGGCGGCCATACCGTCGTCGGGGCCGGGCTGGCCGGTGCGGCTGCTGGAGGAGTGCGCGCTGCTGCATCTCCTGGACCAGGGCTGGCTGGGCCGGGAGCGGCTGCCCGAGGGTCTGGCGGCGACGGTGCGTTCCCGTGTCGGCCTGCCGGCCTCCGCGGACGGGCCGACGGTACGGGACCGCTGGCTCGTCCTCGCCCAGTACGACACCGCGGACGCGAAGCTGATCACCCGCAGGATCTGGCTGTACGGCGCCGGCTCCGGCCGTACGGCTCTGCTGCTCTCCTACGGCGCCGCCGGCCGCGCGCCGGAGCTCGCGCTGCCGGTGGGCCTGGCCCTGGACGCGGAGGTGTCCGCGTATCCGGGCGTGGGACAGCTCCGTGCGGCCCTGGGCGAGCGGTTCGCTCCCCCGGCACCCACGCGGATACGCCCGCCCGGGGGGACGACGGCGCAGGCGGCCGCCCGCTACGGCGAGGCGCTGCGGAACGACCCGTGGCTGGAGTCGGTTCCGGTGACGCTCGGGGAGGTCGTACCGGTCCCGGACGGCGAGTCCTGGCAGCTGGCCGACGCCGGCTGCGATTCCGCGCTGCCCCTCGCCCCCGCGGCGCGTACGCGTCCGGGCCTGTGGCGGCTGGTCGCCCTGTCGGGCGGCGCGCCCGTCACCGTATTCGGCGAGTGCGGCCACCGGGGCTTCATCCCTCTGACCGCCTGGCCGCGGAACGAAGGAGAAATGGTGACGCTGTGCTGATCACCTGTACACCATCTGCGACATTCACCCTGGCGGCGAACTCGAAGTGTCCGGCAAAGGGGTGACGTCCCGGCGAACAGCGGGGCCCCGCCGACGCAGCGGGAACCCTCACCCGAAAGGCGCAGAAGAGCGAGAGAATAACCCATCAACCCATCCTTTCTCTCCTGAACCAGGCATTTGTTCCACCCCATGGGAAACCCGGGGGGGCAGTGCCCCTTCGACCGCTTCCAGGCACCCGGCTACCGAAAGGAAGCTCATGATCAGGACCTCCGCTCCGGTGGAAGCGCCCGCCACGGGCGCCTGGGAGGAGTTGGTCACCACCGCCCTGCTCGGCACGGATCGGCGTACGCCCCCGGGCGGCGCGCGCGGCCGGACGGCGCCCGTGGCGCTGCTGGACGCTGCGGCTGCGCAGACCGTGTGGCGACGGGCGGGACTGCGCCCCGCGCCGGCGGCCGAGCGCCCGGAGCCGGCTCCCGCGGACCCACGTCCGCCGCTGCCCGCCGCGGCGGCCCGCAGGCTCACCATGCTGCTGGCCGACCGGCCCGGCACGGCGGGCGGCGGCCGCAGGGGCACGGCACCCGATCTCATGGAACTGCTCCCCCAGTGGCTCGCGGCGGCCAACGCGCGCGGGTACGCCGCTCCCCCGGAGGCGCTTCCGGCCCTGCTGGACGCGGCCCGGGGCCGTACGGACCTGCGTCCGGCCGCACTGACCTTCGGCGGCCCGCGCGCGCTGTGGCTCGCCCGGCTCAACCCGGACTGGCGGTTCGCCCTGCGGGCCGCCCCGGGCGGTGGCGCCGCGCTGCCCGGCCCGGAGGACGCGGACCGTGTCCGGAGGCTGTGGGAGGAGGGCCTGTTCGCGGAGCGGGTCTCGCTGCTGGCGGCGACACGCGCGCGCAGGCCCGCGGACGCGCGCGAACTGCTCGCCACCACCTGGGCCACCGAGCGGGCCGAGGACCGGCTGATGTTCCTCGACTCGCTGCGGACGGGCCTGGGCCCGGACGACGAGCCGCTCCTGGAGCAGGCCCTGTCCGACCGCAGCCGCAACGTACGGGCCACGGCCGCCGAGTTGCTCTCGGCGCTGCCCGGATCGGCGCTCGCCTCGCGTATGGCGGCCCGGGCCGGGGCCTGCGTGGCCGTGGACCACACGCGCGGGACGCCGACGGTCGTCGTCGAGGCGCCGCACGAGTGCGACGCGGGCATGGAACGCGACGGTGTCGTCCCCAAGGCGCCGACGGGACGCGGCGAACGGTCGTGGTGGCTGGGTCAGCTGGTCGAGGCGGCACCGCTCGGGACGTGGCACGCGCGGCTGGGCGGGCGCACGGCGCAGGAGATCGTGGCGCTACCGGTCGCGGACGACTGGCAGGGCGAACTGCACGCCGCCTGGTGCCGGGCGGCGGTACGGCAGCGGGACGCCCCGTGGGCGCGGGCGCTCCTCGGGGCGCCCGCGGCGCCCGAGGCCGGCGGGCCGGGCGCGGTGTCCCTGGCCGAGCGCGCCAAGCTGCTCGGCACGCTGGGCGCCGCCGAACGGGCCGACTGGGTGGCCGGGTTCATCGCGGCACACGGGTTGTCCGAGGCCTTTCAGCTGCTCGGAGTGTGCGCGGTTCCGTGGGCGGCCCCGCTCGGACGGGCGGTGGTCGACGCGCTCAACATCGCGCGGGACGCAGGGAGTTACCCATGGAGTTTCAGTGGAGTGATGGGGTTGGCCGAGCGGTGCCTGGATCCCGCGGAGGCGAGTCGGCTGGACGGTCTGCTGGCGGTTCCGGACGAGGCGGAGGACGCGTCGCCCGGGGCCGGGGGGTACTGGGCGGAGGCGTTCCAGCGGCTGGTGACAACGTTGCGGTTGCGCTCCGCCATGGCCGAGGAATTGAGTCCGGCCCAGGTCGGCCGAGTGGCACCGCGGGCTGCCGGGGCCGTCCCCGGGGGCTGCGCCCCCAGGGACCCCTTCGGCCTGACGTGACCGTCTTTGTCCAACCGCCGGAGGTACTACGCTTCCGCCGGCTCCCGGACGTTCGCGCGGACCCAGTCCACGATCGACTGGGTGGTCGCGCCCGGGGTGAAGATCTCCGCGACGCCCTTCTCCTTGAGCAGGGGGATGTCCGCCTCGGGGATGATCCCGCCGCCGAAGACCACGATGTCCTCCGCGTCGCGCTCCCGGAGCAGGTCGATCACGGCGGCGAAGAGCGTGTTGTGTGCCCCGGAGAGGATGGACAGCCCGATCGCGTCGGCGTCCTCCTGGATCGCCGTGTCGACGATCTGCTCCGGGGTCTGGTGGAGTCCGGTGTAGATGACCTCCATACCGGCGTCGCGCAGGGCGCGCGCGATCACCTTGGCGCCCCGATCGTGGCCGTCGAGCCCCGGCTTGGCCACCACCACGCGGATCGGACCGGCTGCCACACCCATCACTGCCTCCATGAAGCGACTACATCCATCCGTACCGACAAGTACCGCACAAGCGGGACGGACACCCCGCACCACACCGTCCGGGGAAGTGAACGAACGTTATCGCCAGCATCCCGCAACCGGCAGTTTCACGGTGCGGAGCGAGGGGGAAATCACACGGTGAGGCACTCCCCCGGACTCTGCGAGCAGGGGGGACCCGCGCAGCGGGAACAAGCGCAACGGGAGCCGCAACGAGGTCGTCGCACCATCACGCCGCGGGCCACGCGACACGGTGGTGCGGCGGATCGGCGAGGGCACGAAGGGCACCCGGGGCGGGCACGGCACGGCAGCGCGCAGTCTGCCCCGCCGACCGCCCCCGCCGCGACTGCCCACGAGGGCACACGGGGGACAGGGCCGTCCTCCCACGTGCCGACAGGAGGTCGGCCATGAAGGTCACCAGGGTCGCAGACCCCATTCTTCCGCTCTGCCAGCGCCTGCTTCCGTGCAGGCTCGCGGGACTCTCGCTGGCCCTCCTGAAGGCGACCGCCCTGGAGCTCGCGATCCTCGCGGGACACCTGCTCCTCTATCCCTCGGGCATCGTCCAGGAGCGCCGCTGCCAGGCCGGCCGGCTGCCCGCGCCGCACGGCGCCACCCAACTGCCGACGGAGGCCAAGCCCCCGGTCGTGCTGCTGCACGGGTTCATCGACAACCGCTCGGTGTTCGTCCTGCTGCGTCGCAACCTCGCCCAGCACGGCCGCCAGCGGGTGGAGTCCCTCAACTACTCGCCGCTGACCTGCGACATCCGCACCGCGGCCGCACTGCTCGGCCGGCACATAGAGGAGATCTGCGAGCGCACCGACAGCAGGCAGGTCGACGTCGTCGGGCACAGCCTCGGCGGACTGATCGCCCGCTACTACGTGCAGCGGCTCGGTGGCGACCTGCGGGTCCGCACTCTCGTCACCCTCGGCACCCCGCATTCCGGCACCCGGGTCGCGCCGCTGGCCAACGCCCACCCGATCGTGCGCCAGATGCGCCCCGGTTCGGAGCTGATCGAGGAGCTGTCCCGTCCGGCGCCGGGCTGCCGTACGCAGTTCGTGAGCTTCTGGAGCGATCTCGACCACCTGATGGACCCGCTGGAGTCGGCCTGCATCGACCACCCGGATCTGCGGGCGGAGAACGTCCAGGTGAGCGGGATCGGGCATCTCGCCCTGCCAGTGCATCCCGCCGTCGCGACCGGGATACGGCAGGCGCTCGACACGGCGCGGCCCGGCGACCCGTCCGTCGCGCGCGCCGGCGGTCTGACAGTGGCGTGACGGCGTAACACGAGTCGAACAAATCTCGAACAAAAAGCCAAAGTCCTGTCGACGGACCGGCGAAACACGGCTGAATGCCCGTTTCCCGCGTTCGGGAAACCTGCCGAAGATTGTCGCGTCCGCATACCGCCGGGTACAGTCGCCGCACTGCTCTGCCAGCCCCTGTTGTCGAGGCGAAAGAGAAGTTGGTGAACGACCGTCACCCGTCGGGGAGCGTGGCCGCCCCGGCTCCGGCTTCCGATGCCGCCTCGACGCCCTACGCGTCGTACGACGCACAGGAAGCCGCATACGGCGACTTCACCACCTACGGCGACTACGGCGCCACCAATTTTCAGACCGGCACATACGGCACGGGGAACTTCCCGGCCGACCCCCTCTTCGGCGACCTCCCGGCCAACGGCACCCACACCACGGGCTCTTACGACACCGCCCACTGGTCCACGGGCAGCCATCAGACGCCGAACCACGACCCGTACGCGGCCCAGCACCACACCGCCTACGACACCGGCGCGTACGACACGACCGCCTGGACGACGGGCTACCAGCAACCGGCCGCCGTACCCCATCAGTCCGGGCCCGTCGACACCGGCGGCCAGTGGGACGCGAGCGCCTGGCTGCAGACGGACCAGTCGGCCGCCGACGGCACCCAGCAGTGGGACTGGGGCACGCAGACCTTCGACACCGGCGCGTACGACGCCACGCAGTGGAACAGCGACGGCACCACCACGGCCGCCGAGGACTCCGACGAGCCCGGGCCGCACGGACAGCACGGCGAAACTCCCTCGGTGGAAGGGGAGTTGGCCGCCACCGGCGAGATGCCCGTGGTCCCGTCGCTGCTCGACGACGAGGAAGAGGTCATCCCGGATCCTGACCCGGCTCCGGCCTCGCGAGCGGCCTCCCGTTCCCGGCGCCGTCCCCCGGCCAAGCGCTCCGCGCTGCTCACCGTGGCCGTGCCCTCGGTCTGTGTGATGGGCGTCGCGGGGATCGCCGCGGCCTCCGTGGGCGGACTGACCGACGACGGCAAGGACACCTCGGCGGCCGCGGCCGACGCGCCCACGGTGAAGGCCTCCACCGCCAACGCGAAGCTGGACACCCAATTGCGGAGCGTGTCCGCGGGCGCGAACGACTTCGCCGGCCGGGCCAGCCGCTACCAGGAGCGCATCGACCTCAAGGCGCAGCAGGCCGCCGAGCTGAGGAAGGCGGCGGAGGAGGCGGCCCGCAAGGAGCGGCTGCGCCCCAAGTTCGCCCTTCCCGTCATGCC
This sequence comes from Streptomyces sp. JNUCC 63, assembly GCF_054366325.1. Lineage (NCBI taxonomy): Bacteria > Bacillati > Actinomycetota > Actinomycetes > Kitasatosporales > Streptomycetaceae > Streptomyces > Streptomyces sp. JNUCC 63. The sequence goes on from NZ_CM135963.1 coordinate 3,093,677, forward strand.
GAGGGGACTCAGCGCCTACTTCGGCCAGGCCGGCGTGAACTGGATGTCCGTGCACACCGGCATCGACTTCCCCGTCTCGTACGGGACGACGGTGATGGCCGCCACCGACGGCACGGTCCGCACGGAGTGGAACAGCGCGTACGGCAACATGATGATCGTGACCGCGATGGACGGCACGGAGACGTGGTACTGCCACCTCTCCAGCTACCGGGTCCCCTCCGGTACGACGGTCAAGGCCGGAGACCCGATCGCCTACTCCGGGAACTCCGGCAACTCCACCGGTCCGCACCTGCACTTCGAGGTCAGGCCCGCCGGGGGGTCGCCCATCGACCCGCTGTCATGGCTGCGCAGCCACGGCCTCAACCCGACGTAGGTTTTCCCCCCGCTACAGCTTCTCCACCGGCGCGTACCGCAGCAGCAGCCGCTTGGGCTTGGCGTCGCCGAAGTCGATCGTCGCCTCTGCGTTGCCGCCGGTGCCCTTGACCGCGACCACCGTGCCCAGGCCGAACTGGTCGTGCGTGACCCGGTCGCCGACGGCGAGGGACACCACCGGCTTCTCCGAGGCACGGCGGGTGGCGAACCCCGAGGCGCCGGACGCCGAGGAGCGGGACCGGGACGACGACAGCGAGGCCGCCACCCCGGACGCGGGACCGGAGGACAGGGGCGCCGAGCCGCCCGTCCGCTTCCAGTCCACGTGCACCGGCGGGATCTCCTCCAGGAAGCGGGAGGGCGGGTTGTACGACGGCTGCCCCCACGCGCTGCGCATCGCCGAGCGCGTCAGGTACAGCCGCTCCCGCGCGCGTGTGATGCCGACGTAGGCCAGGCGCCGCTCCTCCTCCAGCTCCTTGGTCTGGCCGAGGGCGCGCATGTGCGGGAAGACACCGTCCTCCATGCCGGTGAGGAAGACCACCGGGAACTCCAGGCCCTTCGCGGTGTGCAGGGTCATCAGCGTGATGACCCCGCCGCCCTCCTCCTCGTCCGGGATCTGGTCGGAGTCGGCGACCAGCGCGACCTGCTCCAGGAAGTCGGACAGCGCGACCGACTCGCCCTCCCCGCGCTCCTGCTCGAACTCCAAGGCCACGGCGGCGAGTTCCTGGAGGTTCTCGATGCGGGTCTCGTCCTGCGGGTCGGTGGAGGCCTGCAACTCGGCCAGGTAGCCGGTGCGTTCGAGCACGGCCTCCAGGACCGTGGCCGGTCCGGCGCCGGACTCCGCGATCGTCCGCAGGTCCTCCATCAGCGTGTTGAACCGCTTGACGGCGTTCGTGGAACGCGCCGCCATGCCGTACGCCTCGTCGACGCGGCGCAGCGCCTGCGGGAAGCTGATCCTCTCGCGCTGGGCGAGGGCGTCGATCATCGCCTCGGCGCGCTCGCCGATGCCCCGCTTGGGCACGTTGAGGATGCGCCGCAGCGGAACGGAGTCCTCGGGGTTGGCCAGCACGCGCAGGTAGGCCAGGACGTCCCGGACCTCCTTGCGCTCGTAGAAGCGGACGCCGCCGACGACCTTGTAGGGCAGGCCGACGCGGATGAAGACCTCTTCGAAGACACGGGACTGGGCGTTGGTGCGGTAGAAGACGGCGACGTCACCGGCCTTGGCCTCGCCCGCGTCGGTGAGACGGTCTATCTCGTCGGCGACGAACTGCGCCTCGTCGTGCTCGGTGTCGGCGACGTACCCGGTGATGCGGGCGCCCGCGCCGGCGTTGGTCCACAGATTCTTCGGGCGGCGGGACTCGTTGCGCTCGATGACCGCGTTGGCGGCGGACAGGATCGTCTGCGTGGAGCGGTAGTTCTGCTCCAGCAGGATCGTCGTCGCGTCCGGGTAGTCCTCCTCGAACTGGAGGATGTTGCGGATGGTGGCGCCGCGGAAGGCGTAGATCGACTGGTCGGCGTCACCGACCACGCACAGCTCGGCGGGCTGGAGGTCGTCCTCGCCGGCGCCGACGAGTTCCCGTACGAGGGCGTACTGGGCGTGGTTGGTGTCCTGGTACTCGTCGACCAGGACGTGCCGGAAGCGGCGGCGGTAGTGCTCGGCGACGTCCGGGAAGGCGCGGAGCAGGTTGACCGTCGTCATGATCAGGTCGTCGAAGTCCAGGGCGTTGGCCTCGCGCAGCCGCGACTGGTAGAGGGCGTAGGCCTGGGCGAGGGTCTTCTCGAAGCCGTCGGCGGCCTGGGCGGCGAAGTCCTCCTCGTCGATCAGCTCGTTCTTCAGGTTGCTGATCTTGGCGCTGAAGGACTTGGGCGGATAGCGCTTGGGGTCGAGGTCCAGGTCGCGGCAGACCAGGGCCATCAGACGCTTGGAGTCGGCGGCGTCGTAGATCGAGAAGGAGGACGTGAAGCCGAGCTTCTTGGACTCCCTGCGCAGGATGCGCACGCACGCGCTGTGGAAGGTCATCACCCACATCGCGTTCGCGCGCGGGCCGACGAGCTGCTCGACGCGCTCCTTCATCTCGCCGGCGGCCTTGTTGGTGAAGGTGATCGCCAGGACCTGGCCGGGGTGGACGCCCCGCTCGGCCAGCAGGTGGGCGATGCGGTGCGTGAGCACACGGGTCTTGCCGGAGCCGGCGCCGGCCACGATGAGCAGCGGTGAGCCGGCGTGGACGACGGCGGCGCGCTGGTTGTCGTTCAGCCCCTCCAGAAGCGCGGCCGGGTCCACGACCGGGCGATGGGCGCCGTCGCGGTAGTAGGCCTCCCGCTCGTAGGCGTCCGGGTCCGGGGGCACGTCGAACTTCCCGCCGAACAGATCGTCCGGAACCGGCTCCGGAGCGTGATCGTCCTCGGGCGGTGGCGGAGGCTCTTCCTCGTGGCCGCGCGGGGCCTGGAGGTCCGCCAGGAAGCTGTCGTCAAAGAGGCTGCTCATCGCTCTACGAGTCTAGGGCGCCCCACCGACAACCCGTGGCCGCCCCGGCAAGATGACCGGTTCCACCGGGTCGCGCCCTACCCCGGACCCCGCCATCAGCGAGGTCACGAAAATATATCGGAACCGTATCGGACATACCGCGCACTGAACTTCACACAAGTCACACAAGTTGGTTAGCGTGCCGTCCGGCCGCACGACCCCCCACCGGCGAACGTCGCCGGGCGATGCGGCCTCCGCCGAGCCGCGAGCCGGCCCCGCGGGCGGACGATGGAAGGAGTCGCCCCCCTTGGCGTCGCACCGCAAGGCGCATCCTGCGGCCACGCGCGTAATGGGCACGCGCACCCCCGCACTGGCCACGGCCGCCCTGACCTCGGTGGCCCTGGTCTCCCAGACCTCGGGGGCCGCCCCCTCGGACGACGGCGGCAGGCCGAGTCTCGAAGAGGTCGAGAAGAAGCTCGACTACCTGTACCGCCGCACCGATCCGGCGACCGTGCAGGAGACCACCCAGGAGAAGGGGGCACGGCAGCGCGGGCGGGTCGCGGCACTGTTCGACGACGTCGCCAAGCGCACCGACGTGCTCAGTAAGGCACGTCAGAAGCTGGGTTCGTTCGCGGCGGCCCCGTACCGCACCGGTGACACCGCCTCCGAGACCGCCGACCTGCTGCTCGCGGAGACCCCGCAGGGCTACTTCGACCAGGCCCAGGTGATGAGCCGGCTGAACGCGCGCCACAAGGGCCTGGCCGACGGCCGGGCCGCGCAGCCGGCCGCGCCTCCGCGGCCGCGGGAGGCGCCCCGGACCCCCGAGCCACCGGCGGAGCCGCAGTACGACATCGCGGCGGCCAAGACCGCCATGCAGAAGAAACTGGCCCACGCGCGCGTACTGCTGTCGGCGCCGACCGCGCGGGAAGCCGCCCCGGAGCCCGCGGCATCGTCCGGCCCGGAGCTCTCCGGGTCTGCGTCGTTCGGGCCTGCGCCGTCCGAGTCCGCGCCGTCCGGGCCTGCGGTGTCCGGCCCTGCGCCGGACACCGCGTACGCGACCAAGGCCGAGAAGGCGCTCGCCTTCGCCCGCGCGCAGATCGGCAAGCCGTACGTCTGGGGTGCGGCGGGCCCCGGGTCGTACGACTGCTCCGGCCTCACCCAGGCCGCGTGGAAGGCCGCCGGCGTCATCCTGCCCCGCGCCACCCACGACCAGGCCCACGCGGGGACCACGGTTCCGCTCACCGAGGCGCGGCCGGGCGACCTCGTCTTCCTCGCCTCTCCCTCCGGCGACACCGGCCACGTCGGCGTCTACGCCGGCGGCGGCGTGATGGTCCACGCCCCGGGACCCGGCGCCTACGTCCGCGAGGAGTCGATCCACCACGACGGCGAGTCGTCCGTCCACCGCGTGGTGCGCCCCGTCTGAAAGGGATGCCCTTTCGCGTGCATCCGCGCGCGTGCCCCGCCCGCGCGGCGCGCGGAGGTACTTAGCATCGGGCCATGCCCGGCACCTCACCCTTCCGCGTCTGGTTGGCGCAGCGTCCGCCGGCGGCCGGGGCCGCCGTGATGGCCACCGGCATCGTCTCGATCGGGCTGGACCTGACGGGCCACGAGCTGCTGTCCCCGGTGGTCCTCGCGGTGGGCTGCGTCGCCTGGCTGGCGCTGGCAGCGGACTTCGTCGTACGGCTGCTGGGCGACCGGTCGCGGTGGATGGCCGAGGCGGGGACGCCCGGCGCGCTCACCGCCGTCGCCGCGACGACCGTGCTCGGCACCCGTTTCTCGGCGCTGGGGTGGCAGCCCCTCGCCGAGGCGCTGCTCGCGCTGGCCGTCGTGCTGTGGCCGGGGCTCATCGTGCTGGTCGTCCGCAACTCCCGGCGGCCCATGCCCGGGGCGGTGTTCCTGAGCTGCGTGGCCACGGAGGGCCTGGCCGTGCTCGGCGCCACACTGGCCAAGGCGGAGGCCACGGCATGGCCGGCGCACACGGCACTGGTGTTCTTCTGGCTCGGGCTCGCGCTCTACGTCTTCGCGCTGGGCTGTTTCGACCTGCGGCAGGTGCTCGAGGGGCACGGGGACCACTGGGTCGCGGGCGGGGCGCTGGCGATCTCGGCGCTCGCCGGCGCGAAGCTGATCGCCGTCGGCAGCGGTGGCCCGTACCTGTGGAACACCGACGACAGCGGTGTGCTGCGGACGGTGACCCTCGCGCTGTTCGTACTCGATCTGTGCTGGTACGCCGTGCTGGTCCTCGCCGAGCTGGTCCGGCCCCGGCCGCGCTACGACGTACGCCGCTGGGCGACCGTGTTCCCCCTGGGCATGACGGCCGTGGCGGCCCTGTCCATCGCCACCGCCATGGACATCCCGTGGCTGCGGGGGCTCGGGGAGGTGCTGCTGTGGGTCGCGGTGGCGGCGTGGCTGGCGGTCGCCGCCGGGGCGGCGGTGGACGCGCGCGCGGAACTCAGGGCACTGCGCTGAGCGTCACGTCCACAGCACGGCGATGAAGATGTTCGCCGTGGTCAGCAGGCCCACCAGGCCGAACATGCCCTTGTCCACCTTCTCCTCGTCCCGCTTGACGTAGACCAGGGCGAGAATCACGATCAGCAGCGCCAGCTTCACGCCGATCTTGATGTTGTTCACGTGGTGGTCGCCGGCCTCGTTGAGCCCGACCAGGACGACGCCGGTGACCAGCATGGTCAGCGCGCCGTGCAGCATGGCGGGCACGAACCGGGCCGTGCCCTGGCCCATCGCCTTCATCTGGGTGAGGAAACCGCCGAGCAGCGCGGCGATGCCGACGATGTGCAGACCGACGAAGAGATGGATGAGTACGTCCATGAGGCCGGAGCCTAACCAGCGGCCCGTACGCCCCGGACACCGGCCCGTCCCTGTAGCACCTCGCGCGGCCCGCCTGCCCCCGAAACCCCACATCGGTCATCGCGCTGCGTGAAGGCGGCGTGCTTGTGGCCGGGCCCCGGTCGCATACGGTCACCCGGCGCCTCCCTCACACCACTTCCGTACATGACGTCACCGGGTCGTCACGGAGCGGTTTAGCGTCCTCCCCCAGGTGACCGGCTTCCCACCGCCGCCCGGACCGGGGACGGCAGCCGGACACCACCTCCGAGAAGGTCCGGCGGCGGCCCGCTCCCCCTGTGTGGGCCGTCGCCGGACGCGCACCCGCCCCCGCGGGGCCGGACGAAGGGACGTGACGCTCCACGTGGCAGCGCACCGCAGACCCAGTCGGCATTCGCTCGGCGGCAGCACGGTCCGGACGGCCGCCACGATCGCCCTCGCGGGCGCCGCGACGGCGGCCGGCTTCGACGGCACCGGGCAGGCCGCGCCGCAGCTCACGCCGGAGCAGGTCAAGGCCAAGGTGGACAAGCTGTACCAGGAGGCGGAGACCGCCACCGAGAAGTACGACGCCGCCCAGGAGAAGGCGGACGCGGCCGAGAAGCGGCTGAGGACGCTGGGCGACGAGGCCGCCCGCAGGCAGGCGAAGCTCAACTCCGCGCGGGACGCGCTGGGTTCGATCGCCGCGGCGCAGTACCGGGACGGCGGGATCGATCCCGTGGTGCGGCTGATGCTGTCCGACGACCCGCGGCACTACCTGGAGGGAGCCGCGTTCGCCGAGCGGGCGGGCGCCCGGCAGACGGCCGCCGTGGCCGACGTACGCAGGCAGCTGAGGGAGATCGACCAGCTGCGCGGGGACGCGCACGTGGAGCTGACCTCGTTCAGGTCACGGCAGGCGGAACTGCGCCGGCAGAAGAAGACGGTCACCGCCAAACTGGACGAGGCCCGGCGGCTGCTGTCCCGCCTGTCACCGCGACAGCGCGCGGCGATCGGCGAGAACGGGAACACGGGACACACCACCCGCGCCGACGCCCGGGCCGCACTCGGCACCACCGGCTCCCGGGCGGCGGCGGCCGTCGCCTACGCCTACGACAAGCTCGGCAGCCCCTATGTGTGGGGCGCGACCGGGCCCGACGCCTTCGACTGCTCGGGCCTGGTCCAGGCGGCCTACCGCTCCGCCGGCATCTCACTCCCCCGCACCACCTACGCCCAGATCAACGCGGGCCGCCGCGTCCCACGCTCCGAACTGCGCCCCGGCGACCTGGTGTTCTTCTACTCCGGAATCAGCCACGTCGGTCTCTACGTGGGCAACGGCCAAATGATCCACGCCCCGAACCCCTCGGCCCCGGTCCGCCTGGCTCCCATCGACGAGATGCCGTTCGCGGGGGCGACGCGGTTGGTGTGAGCAGCGGGTGGCCTGCTCACACCAACCGGCGTGCCGTCGCCCAGCGGGTCAGCTCGTCACGCGCGGCCAGGGCCGCGCGGACCTGGGCAACGGCGTCCTGGCGGAGTGCGGCGGGAGCGGTGATCGAAGGGATGTCCTGCCGGGCGGACGGAGTGTCCGCAGCGGTACGGCAGCCCCGGCACAAGCCCCCGACGAAGGCGGCGGAACGCCCCGGCACACCGCACTCCGCGCACTCCGGCATGAGACGGCCGGGGCGAGGCGCGGGGATATCGGGGTGCGGTGCGGACTCGGGCGTGGGCGTCGATACGGGCACGGGCGGCGGGGGCAGCTTGTCCCGCAGCCGCCGGGCCACGAACCCGTGCGGGGCGTGGACGACTTCGGGCAGGCCGGAGGTCAGGGCCCGCATGACGGAGACGGAGGTCGCGTCCCGCTCCAGCCAGGGGACGACCAGGTCGGCGAGGGCGTTGCAGTCGGCGTCGGACAGGGCGAGACGGGGCTCGACGCGGCCGAGCCGGGCGAGAACGTGGTAGGCGGTGGCGCGGTGCGTGTCCGTGGAGGCGGGCACCGGTTCGGGTGCGGGTGTGGGGACGGTCGTCCGGTCAGCGGATGCCGATGGCGCGGCCGGGCGGTGGGTAGAACTCGGGCTCGGGCTCGGAACGACTTCATAAGCGCACGCGGCGGCAGTGGCAGCTTCATCGCCATCCGGGAAACAGGCCCACCAGGCGTCGTCGCGTGGGGCGCTGGACCAGAACGTACGGAACACCCAACGGGTCCCGCCGTCGCTGGTGGCGGCGAGGCCACGGGCGCGGTGCAGAACCACCTGGCGGGACACGATCGCTCCAACTCCACGAGCCGGCAACGCGGCTTGGCGTTCTCCTCCCGCAGTTCACCGATCACGCGGGTCTGCACAGCGAACAGCGAGGCAAGACCCTCGCACGACGGTCGCTGCGACACAACCCACAACCTACGGGCCGTCAGAATGGCAGGATCGGCAGGCCACGACCACCGGACACCGGCCTGTCTCAAATTTTCCTCAGATTCATTGCGCAGGTCGCCCCGAGCAAACAAGATCTACAACCAGGAGCCGCCTGTTGTACCTCCATTGACCACGGAGGGGTGAAGACGGGCGTCATCAAACGGCGGAGAAGCCGGCGGGGACAAAGAACTCTCCTGCATTTCCGGGCTGCTCTACCGTGCCCATCTTTGCGCGAACTGACACGCACTGACGTTCAGGAGCCGCAGGTAAAGATTGGGCCGAAAAAGGGGAGAAAAATTATGAGAATGAGTGGACGTCAGGCCGTCGCACGCGCTGCCGTGATCGGGGCACTGAGCTCCGCGTTGATGGCCGTCGGCGCGCTGCCCGCCGCTGCGTACAGCCACAGCGGGTCGGGCACCCGCGGTGTGAGCATCGGCACCCTAAAGGTCTCCTTCACCGACACTTGGCGAGGTGCGGGCCAGGCGACTTGGACTCTCGACTCATCCAAGGCATCCGCCTCCTGGTCCACGAAGGCAGCCGGGCCGGTGGCGAGCTACAGCATCAAGCTCAGTGACGGAATCTGCTTCAACAAGTACGGCATCGGTGGCGTGAATGTCACTGGCGGTGGCCTGTCACCCGGTAGCATAGGCGGTGAATCGGATTGCGGCACCGGCGTTTACCAGGGCAGCAAGAACTCCCCCGTGACCGCTAACCACGGAAAGGTCGTCGGTCGGGGCAACGTATACGGTCGCTGGATCTGGGTTTCTCACACCGCAACGGCCAGCATGAAGTACGGCAATACTTACTACGACGTGAATGCCTACAAGCGATCCAGCCCTGTAGGCGGGTCCGTCTGATTTCATGGTTTCATCCCGCTATGCGCCTGGGTGAGACTGCTCCAGGTAGTTGCTGTACGAGGGGAAAGGCAGCGAGTTCCCTCGGCTCAGTGCCATCCCGATAGGTCGAAGCGCGCTTCCTCTGGTAGCGCGCTTCGACCACGAACCGCATGACTCGCTGCCAGGTCTGTGAACGTGCGCCGCGCCACCCGATCGCGTCCCGCCAGGTGGTGTAGCCGATCAAGTACTCGGAATGCGCAGGTCACCGCCGCATCGACGCGGTTCAGGGGCCGCCAGATGGCGCTGTCGGCAGGACAACCGCGCGCGATGCGGGAGCCGCCTCCCATGGGGCGGCCGACGTGCGGCTTACCGGAACGCGTCGAGCAGGGTCGCTTACACCACGAAGCGGGGCACGATCCGCCACCCTTCGCTCACCGGGAGCCGAAGAATCCAAGCGGGCTCCGCCGCCGACCCCAAAGCCATGGAAGTCAGCCCAACTCGACGCAACGACCTGTCCATGTCTCGGGCGGACCACAGCGCGAAGTAGCCGTCAACAAAGCTGACACCCCATCACAACGGAGGCTGACCTTTGCGGTTTCAGACTGTAGGCACTCGGGTGTGGTCCTTCGCTTCCCCGCACCGTCTTCGCGTAATTGCTCTCATCGTCGGGTTGACGGGGCTCGTCGGCTGCCAGGGAAGCCCACAGGGGACGCACGGCATTCACATCAGACCTCATGTACAGGGACCGACGGCAGTGGAGGAGCGGCTGGCTGCGACTCTCGCCGCCAGCCTCTCGACGGTCCAGCTCACGGGCGTGGATCCTGCTCGGACCGCAGCCTCCGTAGCTGTGCTCCGGAACACCGGCCACCCGGTAAGGGAGGCCGATGCTGCACAGCTTGCCGACTGGTGGTCGCAACACATTGCCGCCGAGCCCGGGAACGAGCCCGCACTGCAGCTTCAGCAGCTGCGCATCGGGCTCCAGGCGTTCCCCGATCATCTCAAGCCGTCTCGCGTCCATCGTGCCGTGACCAATGTGACCAGCGAACTCCTCCGTGGCGCACCACCACTCCCGGACGTGGCGAGTGTGGCCGCGCTCAGTGAACAGCTGAACCGATTCGGTACGCCCACCGGCCAGTGGCAACAGGTCGGAAATCAGGCCAGACAGGCCGTAACGAGTCACCTGACATCGCGTCCACGAGCATGCCAGACCGCCGCACCCGACGACGTGTTGCCGAATTATGTCGCCGTGCGCGAACTGACCGCCTTAGGCTACAGATGCGCCGCTCTCCCCGAGCTTGAGCGGGCTGCCCGTACAAAAATTCGCGGACTCGCGAACAGCAGTGACAGCTGGTCTGCCCCGGAAGCGATCTTGCTGGCGCAGGTGGCCGACGCGGGCCAGGGAGACGAGCGGCAGGACGCCAAGGACATCAAGGCAGTGAAGGAGCGGGCCCAGGGAGTGTTGATGGACCTGCTCGCGAGTGACGGGTCCTACTACCGGGGCATGCCGGCACCACTCACCGAGCTCTCTTTGGCGTCCGCGACTCTGTCAGGTTGGTCCGGCCAACCGTCCGGCGCCCGCCTCTCGCCCTCGACGGCACAGGCCATGGCCGACATTGCACTGCTGCGGGGCCGCATCCCGGATCAACCAGAGGAGAACTCCGCGATCGACGGCTACCTCGCGGCTGTCGCTTCGTCCCAGTTGACCGGGACGCCTGTCGGCCTCGGCGCCCGTCCGCGGAAACCGGCGACGAACAGCTCGGCACGTGATCATGTGCACTTCTATCTGGACGCGTCACTCCGCACTGGGGAACCTCTGAGTTCCGAGGATGTGCGCCGTAATGTGGGGGCTTTCCTGACGGGGGTGAAGAATCCGCTCGACCGGCTCACTGTCACGGCCGCCGCGACATTCGCCCTCCTACGGACGGATCAGTCCTGCGCGGTCGTCGACCAAGAGACACCCCAGCTCCAGATGGCACTGACACAGGTCGTTGAACAGTTCGCTTCCGACAGCGACGCGGTGAGGACGTGGCTCACCCTACTGTGGAGTTCCACGACGGAATGCGGCACCTTCCAGCAGCAGACCGCTTCCATTGCAGCGGACTTCCTGAAGCTGTTGTCGGTGACTCCGAAGGCAGCTAGCCCGACGGCACAGGCCGTGGCCGCGTGGGGAGCCCTTGAGCTGACGTGCGCGAAGAATGGTTCCGTAAGTCCGGTGGATCCGGTCACCCTTACGGCATTCGCCGAGGACAGTGATCCCGGTGACGGGCTGGGCCTGGGCGTCTATGCTGCACTACGTACAGAAGAAATGGCAGTCGCACCATGCTCAAGAAGCCTGAGGGACAAGCTCAATGGGGTGGGCGAATGACTGTGTATGACGAAAGGAACAGAGCAGTGACACCTCGGACCTGGGAACGGTTCCTCGGAGGACTATTCTTGTTCGGTTCATTTCTGACGATCATCTACGGATTCGGCACGTCTCAGTCGGACGGATCGTCCGGAACAGCGCTGATTGCCATCGCACTGTGCGTCCTCGGCGTCCTCCTAATTCGTGGAACCCGCTTCTCTAAGCGCTGATCTCGATTCACCAGCGCGGTTCAGTCGCTGATCTATTCGGCAGTTCACCCACAATAACGTCCACCGTATCCAATCCTGTTGGAAAACTTGCGAGAGATGTCCTCATCCTTCAAGTTACAGGCCCTCTGCTCACTCTCCGAGAAGCCCGTTTACTTGAATCGCGGGACCGTAAGTCTGAGCGAACTCTGGCTGATGCTTCAGCCAGGGCTCGCCGCGCTGTTCGCACACTCCGACGAAGGTGCTGGTGTAGTTCTGGTAGTGCAGCAGACGCCCGAGCTCGAAGCACGGGTGAGAGTGGGCGACGTGCAGATTCTCCCGCCTGGCCTTGGCGAACGCCGTGGGAATGTCCTCATGCTGGTCCCGGTCGAACAGACACCACACCTGCGGCCAGTTCCAGTCATCCGGCTCGATCCCGGCCTTCTTGGCGGCGCGACGGACCTCGTGCCGCTTGGTGATCGAACCCGTAGGGTCCAGCGCACTCCGTCGTCGAGGACGAAGTCCGCCTCGTAAAAGGTGCTCTCTGCCGCCGACTCGGAGTCGAGGGCGAAGGGCTCGCGTTCCGGGACACCGGTGTAGGAAGTCCACAACCCGTAGGAGCCGAGGACCGCGCTCCTCATCTTCTTCAACGCGGTGATGACGTTGGACTTCCCCGAGACAGCAGCATGCAGCCCTCCTCCCGTCGGGCACAGCGTAACGGTGTGATCGTAAGCATGCCTACCGGACGATCACACCAGCCGGCGTGCCGTCGCCCAGCGGGTCAGCTCGTGGCGGTTGGACAGCTGGAGCTTTCTCAGGACCGCCGAGACGTGGGACTCCACCGTCTTCACGGAGATGAAGAGCTGCTTGGCGATCTCCTTGTAGGCGTAACCGCGGGCGATGAGACGCAGGACCTCGCGTTCACGCTGGGTGAGACGGTCGAGGTCCTCGTCGACCGGCGGGGCGTCGGTCGAGGCGAAGGCGTCGAGGACGAAGCCGGCCAGACGCGGGGAGAAGACGGCGTCGCCCTCCTGGACCCGGAAGATCGAGTCGATGAGGTCCGCGCCCGTGATCGTCTTGGTCACATAGCCGCGCGCTCCGCCACGGATCACGCCGATCACGTCCTCCGCCGCGTCCGACACGGACAGCGCGAGGAAGCGCACGGGCCGCTCGGTGTCGGCCGACAGCGCCGCGCAGCGCCGCAGCACCTCCACCCCGCCGCCGCCGGGCAGGTGGACATCGAGCAGGACCACCTCGGGGCGGGTCGCGGTGATGACCGTGACCGCCTGGTCGACGTCCGCGGCCTCTCCGACGACCTCCACACCGGTCTGCTCGGTCCGGCCGATCTCGGCCTGGACCCCGGTGCGGAACATGCGGTGGTCGTCGACGAGGACCACGCGCGCGTGCCGCCCGCCCGCCCCCGTCGTCTCCGCTCCGGCCGTACCGTTCGCCTCGGTCGGGTCGCTCGTCATGTGTTCTCCGCCCTCTCCATCTCCAGCTCGACCTCCGTGCCGCCGTCCGGCACGTTCCGCAGCCGGGCCGTCCCCCCGTTGCGCTCCATACGGCCGATGATCGATTCTCTGACACCCATCCGGTCCGCGGGTATCGCGTCGAGGTCGAAGCCGGGTCCGCGGTCCCGGACGGACACGAAGACCGTCCTGCCCTCGACCTCGGCGTAGACCTGGACGGCGCCGCCCTCGCCACCGTACTTGGCGGCGTTCACCATGGCTTCCCTCGCGGCCTGCATCTGGGCACCGATCCGGTCGTCGAGCGGGCAGTCACCGACCACTACCACCTCTATGGGGACGCCGTGCTTGTCCTCGACCTCGGCGGCGTTGCGCTTGACCGCTTCGGCGAGGGTGTCCGGTTCGTCGGCCTCGTCCTTACCGTTGCCCTCCGGCTTGTAGAGCCAGGCGCGCAGGTCGCGCTCCTGGGCCCGGGCGAGGCGGCGGACCTCGCCCGCGTTGTCCGCGTTGCGCTGGATCAGGGTGAGGGTGTGCAGCACCGAGTCGTGGACATGGGCGGCGACCTCGGCGCGCTCCTGGGCGCGGATGCGCATCAACCGCTCCTCCGAGAGATCCTGGGTCATGCGCACGAGGTACGGCCCGGCGAGCAGGGTTATGCCGACGAGGACCGCGAGGGCCGCCTGGAGGACCGAGCCGAGGTGGGCGGCGGACCCCTGCAGCACGAAGATGGCGGAGACACCGGCCGTGACCAGCAGGACACCCGCACCGGCGCGCAGCAGCGTGAGCGTGCGGCGACGGCGCCCCACCTCCACCCAGCGGGCCCGGCGGGCGTTGTCCGCCTGGCGCCAGACCAGGGCGACGCCCGCGGCGACGAGGACGGCCGGCAGCAGGTACGCCTTGGCGCCGTTGCCCAGATTGACGCTGCCGACGAAGGCCATCGCGACGACGACCATGAGGAGCAGGGCGACGATCTGGCCCTTGTCCGGCTTGCGGGCCACGATTCTGCGGTGGCCGTCCGGCGAGGTCTCCGTGGCGACGAGGGACGGCGGCTTCTGGCCGCCGACGCCGCCCACGCCCAGGGGCACGAAGAACCAGAAGGCCGCGTAGAGCAGGGCGCCGAGTCCGTCGGCCATGAACAGGCCGACGAAGACGAGCCGCACCCAGACCACGGGCAGCCCGAGGTGCCCGGCGAGGCCCCGCGCCACTCCGCCCAGCCAGCGGCCGTCGCTGCTGCGGTAGAGCTTGCGCGGCGGCCGCGGGTCGTCGAGAGGCACTGCTGCGGCTTCCGGCATGCCACTGATGGTCACACGGCCGGCGGGACCGGGGCATCAGGGTCCGCCCCCGAGACACCCCTGATCTTCGACGACGCCCCGCGGTCGCGGCCCGGCGGGCCGGTCGAACGCATCCCCGGCCGCGGCTCAGGGGCGAATCAGGGTTCGGCCAGGGTCGCCCCGGCTGCCGCGGCGGCGGCGCGCCCGTCACCATGGACGCATGACGAATCACCAGCATGCCGCGACGGGCTCGGACCCCGGCTCCGGCCCCCGCCCGGCCCCGGGCGCCGGGCCGCGAGACGCCGTGCCCGGCGCGAGTGCGGGTGAGGAGCCGCGTGCGCACGAGCGGATGAGCGCGCGACAAGCGGACGAACGGCCGGGCACGGCCGGCGAGGCCCACCCGACCGGGGAGGAAGACGTGACGGGCACCACGGGGGCGGCAAAACAGCCGGGCACACCCACCGAGCCGCGGCCGGACCCGGACGCCCGGGCCGGGGCGGAGCCGGGAGCCGAGGCCGGCCCGGAGGGCGCCGAGGGTGCCGCGAGGTTTCGGCGGGAGCGGCGGCACCGGATGATCGCGGGGGTGTGTGCCGGGCTGGGCCGACAGTGCGACATGGACCCGGTGATCTTCCGGATCACACTGTCCGTGCTCGCCGCCACCGGCGGGATCGGCCTCCTCTTCTACGGCTTCGCCTGGCTCTTCGTGCCGTACGAGGACGAGGATGAGAACGAGGTGCGCAAGCTCCTCACCGGCCGGGTGGACGGCCAGGCACTGGCGGCCGTGATATTCGCGCTGGTCGGCTGCGGGATGTTCCTGTCGATGCTGAGCAACGCCAGTGTGCTGACCTTCGGCGTCGTACTGTCCCTGCTCCTCGCGGGGGCCGGTTACTGGTCGCAGCACCGCGGCGCCCCCGACCCCGACCCGCTGGCCGCCCAGGCCGTCGCCGACGCCCCGCCGGAGGCGCAGGCGCCGCCGGTGCCCGCCGCCCACCCCTCCTGGTGGCGCTACCCGATCGTCAAGGACGGCACCCACGTCGGCGGCACGGGCTATCTGTGGGGCCCCCGGGACTCGCGGGACCGGGACGTCGCCGCGGCCGTCAACGTCAGCCTCGGCCTCCGCGAGAGCGAGGACATACGCCCGGCGTACGCCAAGCCGCTCCGCCCGCGCGGCCCCCGCGGGATCGGCGGCTGGGTCTTCCTGCTGGCTCTGCTCGCCGGCGGCCTCGGCACCGGACTGACCTGGCACGACCACGCGCTGGGCACCAGCCTGCAGGCCGGCCTGGCCTGCGCGCTCGCCGTATTCGGCCTGGGCATCGCGGTGAGCGCCTTCCTGGGACGGACGGGCGCCGGTTCGGTACTGCTGGCACTGGTCACCGCGGCCCTGCTCGCCGTCTCCGCGGCGCTTCCGAAGGACATCAGTACGCACTGGGCCCACCGGACGTGGCGGCCCGCCGTGACGGCGGACGTCCAGGGCAAGTACAACCTCGGCACCGGGGAGGGCACTCTCGACCTGACCCGGATACGCCTCGACAAGGGAGAGACGGTGACAACGACGGCACAGGTGGGGGTCGGCCGGCTGAGGGTGATCGTGCCACCGGGCGTGACCGTGCGGGCGACCATCGACGTGGGGGTCGGCGACATCCAGCTGCCGGGAGAGAGCTCACAGGACGTGGACGTGGCTCCGGGCCGGCACCAGAAGGTGACGCTGCCACCCGCGGCCGGCGGCAAGAGCGGCGCCGGGACACTGGATCTCGAGCTCCAGGTCGGTCTGGGACAGGCGGAGGTGAGCCGTGCTGCGTCATGAGTTCCAGCCCGGGAGGCTGGTGGCCGGCGTCTTCCTCACCGGCGCGGGCGTGGTCTACGCCGGAGACGCGGGCGGCGCCTGGAAGATCCCGTGGTTCGTGGTGATACCCCTGGTCGTGGGCGGCCTGTGTCTGGCGGGCGCGGTGGGGGTCATGGCCAAGGCCATACGCAGGCGCCGGAGCTGTCGCACGACCGTCGGCGGGACCGGGACGGCGGAAGGGACCGGCTGAGCCACTCGGCCGGTTACCCGTACTCCCCCGCCCGTCGCCGTCGCCGCGCTCGCAACGCGGCGTCGAGGGAGAGCATCGGGGCACCGGCGAGGACGAGGGGCAGCCAGGCCATCAGGTAGGCGAGGTCGTTGCCGTAGTAGTAGGGAGTGCTGGCCCAGCTGACCGTGAGCCACAGGCTGAGGGAGATCAGCATGCCGCCGAGTGCGGCCAGACGGCTGAGGAGGCCGACGAGGGTGCCGAGGCCGACGGCCAGTTCGGCGAAGGCGATGCCGTAGCCGAAGCCGACCGGATTCTTCAGGGCCAGGTCTACCAGGGCGGGGATGGCGGAGGAGTCGCGGACCGCGCGCATCGTGTCGCCGATCGCCCCGGAGCCGGCGTCCTTCATGAAGCCGCTGTCGGTGAGCTTGTCGAGGCCGGCGTAGATGAAGGTGATGCCCAGGAAGATGCGGAGGGGAAGAAGGGCATGGCGGGCGGCGGTGTCGCGCCAGGTCCCGCGCCGGTCGACATACAGAGTATGCGTGTCCGTACGAACACCGTGAGTCATCGCTGTCAGCCGCCTCTCACCGCCGTGCCGCCTACGTAGTGTGCCCCTTACGAGACAATACGTATGTAAGACAGGATCCGCTCAACCCCACGGAGCCGTTTTTCCGGCTTCCGCGTGACTTCGGCCCGTCTGTCAGGAGGTGCCCGACCCGCCGGGAGGTGGAGGTGCCGTCATTCCGTGATGTCGATCGCGTACCGGTTCGTCTCCACGCCCGCCGCCGTCACCACCTGTACCTCGACCCGGCCCGGCTCCACCTCCGCCGGGACGGGCACGGTCAGTGCCGTGTCCGTCGGGTTGCTGAAACCGCCCGTGACCGGGACCAGGGGCACATGGACGTTGACCGCGCCGATGCGGACCACCATCCGCGCCAGCCGGTCGGCCCCCTGCGCCCCCGGCGGGACGAAGCCCGCGCCGCGGATCTCGATGTCGTCGCCGGTGCGGATCGGCGCGTCCAGGTCACCGGCCTCCCGGGCCCGGACCACCGACAGGACGACCGGCCGCCCGCCCTCGGCGTACTTGCCCGCCAGATAGGTCGCCGCCGACACCAGCACCACCACCGCAAGTCCCCACGGCAGGTCGGGCAGCTGGTCGGGGCGCCGGGCCAGCCGCACCGCCGCGAACACCAGGGCCACGGCGCTGATCACGACGTACTGGATGTCCGCGAACGTTCCCCGTCCCGCGTCGTCGGTCAGCAGGTCGGCCGCGCGCGGCCGGTCCGCCCGCACCTTCTGCAGCCGCTGCTCCTGCACCCGCAGCCCGACGACCCGTCGCACCAGGACGGCGATCCCGCACACCACGGCGAGCACGGTGACCACACCGGCGCCCCGGGCCAGCTCCAGCCCGGAGATCAGCGCGTCGCGCTCCGCGTGGTCCGAGGCGGCCGCCAGCCGACCCACCAGGACCAGCACCGCGTACGCCACGAACAGCACCCACCCGGCGGCGACCGCACGCGAGGTGGACAGCCGGTTGTCCTCGCCGATGACCGGGGCCAGCGCCCCGCCGCGCGCCCGGTGGAACCAGGAGGCGGCGATCAGCGCACCGCCCACCACGACCGCCGCGAGCAGCCCCGCCGTCCGCGCGGTGCTCCAGCCCGCGCCGACCGCCGTCAGCGCCTGCACCAGAAGCAGCAGCACGACCACCGCCCATACCCCGTACGCCGTCCAGCGCCACAGCCGGGCCAGCCAGGCCTGCCCCTCGGCCCGGCCGCGTTCGGCGACGAGTTCCGCCGACTGGGTCAACTCCTCCGACACCCACTGCCGGGAGGCCGACGCCGAGTGGGCCACGGCCGCCGGCAGGCCCTGGCCGGCGGCGAACTCGTCCCGCTTGAGAAGGAATTCGGCGACGGCCCGCCGGTGTCCCGCACGCGCCCCGTGCGGGCAGTCCCCACAAGTGCAGCCGCCCCCATGGGCAGCCGCCGCACCGTCTCTCGCTTCCTGCACCGCCACGCCCGACGCCCGCCTTCTCCGTCAGCCCGCAGCGAATCTGCGGACAACACCCCTACGCCGTCAGCGAATTGTGCCCTACGCCACCCCGCCCTCGGCCGTCAGGTCCGGTCCGGCCCGGTCAGCGCGGGTGAAGCCGGGGCCGCCACGTTGACCCGGCTGCGCGTATGCCCGTACGGCCGAGTCCGACCACCCCGGACGGTCTCAGCTCAGCAGGTCGGGTTCGGCGCGGCTGATGTCCTGCCACAGGGGCTGGTAGTTGATCCAGGCGACCAGGTCCCCGCCCAGCTGCTCCCGGGACGCCACCGCCGGGTCGTGGTCGATCAGGACCGGCCGGCCCGCCGCGCGGGCGGTCAGCTGCACCTGGCAGGAGCGTTCCATGGACAGGAACCACCAGGCCGCCGCGTCCACCGAGTCGCCGACCGTCAGCAGTCCGTGGTTGCGCAGCACCAGCGCCTTGCGGGAGCCCAGCGCGGCCGCGATGCGACGGCCCTCCTCCGCGTCGACGGTGACTCCGGTGTACGCGTCGTAGAGGGCGTGGTCCTCGTAGAAGGCGCAGCTCTCCTGGGTGATGGGGTCCAGCAGGTCACCGAGGGCCGCCAGGGCCCTGCCGTGCACCGAGTGACAGTGGGCGACGGCCACGACGTCCGGGCGGGCCGCGTGGACCTGGGCGTGCACGGTGAACGCGGCCTGGTTGACGTGGTAGCCGCCCTCGATCACCTGCCCCTCCTGGTTGGCGAGCACCAGGTCGCTCACCGTGACGTGCTTGAACGGCATCCCGAAGGGGTTGACCCAGAAGCAGTCGCTGAACTCGGGGTCGCGGGCGGTGATGTGGCCCGATACGCCGTCCTCGAAGCCGTACCGGCCGAAGAGCCGCAGCGCGCCCGCGAGCCGTTCCTTGCGGTGCCGGCGTTCGTCCTCCACCGACTCGTGCATCGGCGGCATCGCGAACCGCAGCTTCTCGGTGGGCAGGGGCGGGGGCGGAGTGGGGCCGTGCATGGGGGTCCTCCGGCGCGGGATCGGTGTACGGGGCGGAAGTTACCGGCGGTCGAGCCCGGAAACGAGCGCTGTTTCGTAAAGATGCCGCGCTCCGGCGGCCCGCGGCCCCGAAATCCCGACAGAACCCGACAGAAGATGTCGGGTATCGGCGCCAGACTCACGGCATGGCAACCAACTGGGCGGCCTTCGCCGCGGCGGAGCCCGATCTGGCCACGACCGTCGAGCAGCGCTTCGGGGCGTTCACGCACCACGTCCTCGCGACCCTGCGCAAGGACGGCTCCCCCCGCACCACCGGCCTGGAGGTGCGCTTCCTGCACGGTGAGCTGTGGCTCGGCATGATGCCGGACTCGCTCAAGGCGCTCGATCTGCGCCGGGACGCGAGGTTCGCGCTGCAGGCGAATCCCGGGCCGGACACCGCGATGGCCGACGGCGACGTACGGGTTTCCGGGCGAGCGGTCGAGATGGAGGACCCCGAGGCGAAGGGGGCGTACGTGGAAGAGGTGGAACCGCCGCAGCCGTTCCACCTCTTCCGCACCGAGTTGACGGAGGTCGTACGGACCTATGTGGAGGACGACACGTATCTGGTCGTCCAGGTCTGGAAGCCCGGAGAGCCGGTGCGCACTCTCAGGCGGACCTGATCCCCTCGAAAAGAGGGGATCACTCCCACTCGATCGTCCCCGGAGGCTTCGAGGTCACGTCGAGCACGACCCGGTTGACGTCCCGGACCTCGTTGGTGATCCTCGTCGAGATCCTCGCGAGCACGTCGTACGGCAGACGCGACCAGTCGGCGGTCATCGCGTCCTCGGAGGAGACCGGGCGCAGCACGATCGGGTGGCCGTAGGTGCGGCCGTCGCCCTGGACGCCGACGGACCGTACGTCCGCGAGCAGCACCACCGGGCACTGCCAGATGTCCCGGTCCAGGCCGGCCGCCGTCAGCTCCTCGCGGGCGATGGCGTCGGCCTCGCGCAGCAGGTCCAGGCGCTCCTTGGTGACCTCGCCGACGATCCGGATGCCGAGGCCGGGGCCCGGGAACGGCTGGCGCTGGACGATCTCCTCCGGCAGGCCCAGCTCCTGGCCGACCATGCGGACCTCGTCCTTGAACAGCTTGCGCAGCGGCTCGATCAGCTTGAACTCGAGGTCCTCGGGCAGGCCGCCCACATTGTGGTGCGACTTGATGTTCGCCGTGCCGGTGCCGCCGCCGGACTCGACCACGTCCGGGTAGAGCGTGCCCTGGACCAGGAACTCCACCGCCGGACCCTCGTCCGCGATGATCTCCGCCTGGGCCTGCTCGAAGACCCGGATGAACTCACGGCCGATGATCTTGCGCTTCTCCTCGGGGTCGCTGACCCCCTTGAGCGCGGTGAGGAAGCGCTCCTCGGCGTCCACGACCTTCAGCTGGACGCCGGTCGCGGCCACGAAGTCCTTCTCGACCTGCTCGGTCTCGCCCTTGCGCATCAGGCCGTGGTCGACGTAGACGCAGGTCAGCTGGGAGCCGATGGCCTTCTGCACGAGGGCGGCGGCGACCGCCGAGTCCACGCCGCCGGACAGGCCGCAGATCGCCCGCCTGTCGCCGACCAGCTCGCGGATCGCGGCGACCTGCTCCTCGATCACGTTGCCGGTGGTCCAGTTCGGCTTGAGGCCCGCCCCGCGGTACAGGAAGTGCTCCAGCACCTGCTGGCCGTGCGTGGAGTGCATGACCTCGGGGTGGTACTGGACGCCGTAGAGCTTCTTCTCGTCGTTCTCGAACGCGGCGACCGGGACGACGTCCGTGGAGGCCGTGACGGAGAAGCCCTCGGGGGCGGCGGAGCAGGCGTCGCCGTGCGACATCCACACGTCCTGCTCGGCCGGGGTGCCCTCGAAGAGGGTGGAGGAGGGCCTGGAGACGGCCAGGGCGGTACGGCCGTACTCGCGGGCGCCGCTGTTGTCCACGGTTCCGCCGAGGGCCTGGGCCATCAGCTGGAAGCCGTAGCACATGCCGAGGACGGGGACGCCGGCCTCGAAGATCTCGCGGTCGAGGCGGGGGGCGCCCTCTTCGTACACCGAGGAGGGGCCGCCGGAGAGGATGATCGCCGCCGGGTTCTTGGCGAGCATGTCCTGCACCGGCATGGTGCTCGGCACGATCTCGCTGTAGACCCGGGCCTCGCGGACGCGACGGGCGATGAGCTGGGCGTACTGCGCGCCGAAGTCGACGACCAGGACGGTGTCGGGGGTGGCGGCAGCGGGGGTCGCTGATGACACGGGGTGCCTTCCGGCGGTTGGGCGGGTGGCTTGTGATTGTCGATTCTACCGAGGTGGCCGTGGGCCGGGTCCCGTCCCTGGGGACTCCACCCCCGGCCCCCGTCCATGCCCACCCGTCACCCGGCTCGGTGGGAGGGAAAGCGCCGTGGCATACTGGTCCCATGCTCACGCACTCGACCTTCCTCTTTACCTATGGCACCCGGCCCGCCGGCTGCCATGGTCGTGCTGCTTGAGTCAACGTCAAGCGACTTCCCAGGCGCCCCGGGCCGACAAGGCCCGGGGCGCCTGGCGTTTCTCCGGTCCTTGCCGATCCGGGGCACCGCACCCACCCAGTGAGGAGCTCCGAGATGACCGCCACCGCAACCGAGAAGACCGGCGCCAGGACCGACGAGGCCGCGAACGTGATCGCCGGCGCCCGGGAGCGCATCGACGCGCTCGACGACCGGATCATCGGCCTGGTCCAGGAGCGCATGGCCGTCTCCGCCGTCATCCAGGAGGCCCGGATCGCCTCCGGCGGCCGGCGCGTGAACCTCTCCCGCGAGATGGAGATCCTCGGCCACTACAGGGAGGCCCTGGGCAAGCCGGGCACGACCCTGGCGATGACCCTGCTGGAGCTGTGCCGCGGCAAGATCTGAACCCGGCCCGGGATCTCTCATCCGGATCCCGCCCGCATCTCACCCGTACGGCGCGTGACCGCCGCGTACGCCGCCTCGTTGTTCTCGGTGTCCGCGCCAGCCAGGGGCGGGCCCGAAAGAACCACGCGTGGCTCTCTGGAGCGATGAGGTGTGCGGATCGTGCCGTGCGCCGTGGGACCTCGCTCCAGGGAAGTGACCGGACGGCAGGGGACAGCAGCCCGGTCACCCGGATAACGGTCGGCTCCGGGGACGCCCGGGGCCGACCGGCGGGCCGATCCTCGAGTCCCCGTAGTGGACAGCGGCATTTCCGTGCACCCTCCGGCTTCCTCGGGCCGAGACCATCCGTGCGCCGGGCACCCGGCCCGCGAGCCGGCCCGCCCATGAGCCCGCTGCGCGTGACTCACGCCACATAAAAATTCTGTCAAGGACAGCACAACCTTTCATCCGCCTCCTCGGTCACACCAGCAGAACCAGGCCACGACCCGCGGCCCCACACGCGGAGGGCCTCCCCAACGTTCGTGCTGCGTCGCCGCAGTACACACCGACTTACCGAGGTCTGCATGAAACTTCGCCGTGCCATGGCAGCCGCCGCCGCGACGGCCGTGATAGCCCCCCTGGCGCTGCTGTCGGCTCCGGCCGCGTTCGCGTCCGAGGACCCCTCGCAGAGCTCCAGCCTCACCACCGAGGAGTCCTCCCCCGGGGAGACCCCGTCCTCCCCCGGCAACGACGAGTCGACCCCCGAGGAGACCCCGTCCTCCCCCAGCGACGACGAGTCGACCCCCGAGGAGACCCCGTCCTCCCCCGGCGACGACGAGTCGACCCCCGAGGAGACCCCGTCCTCCCCCGGCGACGACGAGTCGACCCCCGAGGAGACCCCGTCCTCCCCCGGCGACGACGAGTCGACCCCCGAGGAGCCGGCACCGAGCACCTCCGCCCCGGAGGAGACCGACTCCCCCGAGCCTGAGCCGTCGTTCTGCGAGGACACCAAGGTCGACGTCAGCATCAAGGGCCTGCCGGGCAAGATCGCCGCGGGCAGCGGCTGGCACAAGTTCACGCTGAACGTGGCCAACAACTCCGGTTCGACGCTCAACGACCTCGACTACTTCGCCGGGGCCTCGCCCGACAAGAACGGCGAGGACATGTTCAAGACCAGGCAGGTCCACCTGCAGGCCTGGAACCCCGTGAACAAGGTCTGGGAGGACCTCGACTCGGGCGGCTACGCGGTCGGCTACGTCGGTTACACCGACGAGCTCAAGCCCGACTACGAGGTCGACATCCCGCTGCGCATCAACGTCAAGGCCAACGCCCCGGTCGGCGCCGGCTTCTCGCTCGGCGCCACCATCTACGGCGACGGCGACGGCGAGTGCGTCGGCGTCGGCAGCGTGTCGTACAAGTTCCAGATCGTCTCGTCCGGCACGGACACCGGTGGCACCAAGCCGCAGGAAGGCGGCAAGGCTCCGATCACCGACACCAAGCCGGCCGGCAGCACGCCGAAGGTCGAGGGCAGCCTGGCCGAGACCGGCTCCAGCTCCGCCCTGCCGATGATCGGTCTCATCGGCGGTGCCGCCGTCGTCGCCGGTGCGGGGTCGATCGTGCTCGTGCGCCGTCGCAAGGCGGGTGCGGTCGCGTAACGCGCCACGTGGCTCGCAGGGCTCCGCGCGACATGTCGTAGAGCCCTGCACAAGAAGAGAAGGACCTGCGTCAGGAGGGGGACGCAGGTCCTTCTCTTCTTCTCCGCGCCCCCCTGCCGGTCACTTCTTCGGCGGCACCGCCGGCATCCCCAGGAACGGCAGCCGCAGCGCGCCGAAGGCGTCCGCCGGGACCGCCGGGTGCCGGGGTTCCACCGGCTTCAGACGCTCGTACGCCGCTCCCTGCGGCGGACGCGGGTCGGTCTCGCCCTTGTTGGGCCAGTACGACATCGCCCGCTCGGCCTGGGCGGTGATGGTCAGGGACGGGTTCACGCCCAGGTTCGCCGAGACCGCCGCGCCGTCCACGACCGAGATGCCGGGGTGGCCGTAGAGGCGGTGGTACGGGTCGATGACGCCCGTCTCGCGGGAGGCGCCGATCGGGCAGCCGCCGAGGAAGTGGGCGGTGAGCGGGGTGCCCATCAGCTCTCCCACGTTGGAGCCGGCGAAGCCGTTGATCTCGGCGGCGAGCGCGGTGGCGCCCTGAGTGGCGGCCCTGATCTGCTTGGGGTTGGGCGAGCCGTGACCCTGACGGGCCGTGAGCAGTCCCTTGCCCGGGCCGTCCGGTTTCAGGTGGGTCGTCAGGGAGTTGTCCAGGGACTGCATCACCAGGCCGATGATCGTGCGCTCCGACCAGCGGCGGTTCGACAGCGAACGCAGGACGAGCATCGGATGGCGCGCCGCGTTGCGCAGCCAGGCCGTGACCCTGGACGAGCCCTCGGCGTAGGGGACCTGCAGGATCGACAGGCCGCCCATCGAGTTGGAACCCTTGCCGTAGCGGACCGGCTCGATGTGGGTGTTCTCGTCGGGGTGGATGGAGGACGTGATGGCGACTCCGCGCGTGAAGTCCGCCTTCGGCGCGCCGGTCGCCTTGCGGTAGCGCCGGTTGTCGGTCTGGGCGCCCACCAGCGCCTCGGAGTTGGTACGGGTCAGCTCGCCCAGCCGGGGTGAGAGGTACGGAAGCCGGCCGCTCGCCTTCATGCGGTGCAGCAGCGTCTGGGTGCCGTAGGTGCCGGCCGCCAGGACCACCCTGCGTGCCGTGAAGAAGCGGCCCGCGCCCTTCTTCTTGTTGTCCGTCGGGAGGGTGGCGACCGCGTAGCCGCCCCGCGAGTCGTCCGTGACCGACACGACCGTCGTCATGGGGTGGACCACCGCGCCGGCCTTCTCGGCGAGGTGGAGGTAGTTCTCGTTCAGCGTGTTCTTCGCGCCGTGCCGGCAGCCCGTCATGCACTCGCCGCACTCGGTGCAGGCGTTGCGGTCGGGACCCGCCCCGCCGAAGTAGGGGTCCGCGACCCGCTCCCCCGCCTTCGCCCTCGCCTTGCCGTCGGCGTCCTCGCCGTCGCCGAAGAACACCCCGACCGGCGCCATGTGGAAGGTGTCGCCGACGCCCATCCGCTGCGCGGCCGCCTTCAGGTGGACGTCGGAGGGGGTCATGGTCGGGTTGAGCCGTACGCCGAGCATGCGCCGGGCCTGGTCGTAGTACGGCTTCAGCTCCTCCTGCCAGTCGGTGATGTCCCGCCACTGGGGGTCGTCGAAGAAGGCCTTCGGCGGTACGTAGAGGGTGTTGGCGTAGTTGAGGGAGCCGCCGCCGACTCCGGCGCCGGCCAGCACCATGACGTTGCCGAGCAGGTGGATGCGCTGGATGCCGTACATGCCGAGCTTCGGGGCCCACAGGTAGTTCTTCAGGTCCCAGGAGTTCTTCGGCAGGCTCTCGCGGGTGAAGCGGCGGCCGGCTTCCAGGACGCCGACGCGGTAACCCTTCTCGGTCAGGCGGAGCGCGGTGACGGAGCCGCCGAACCCGGAGCCCACGACGATGACGTCGTAGTCGTAGCCGTCTTGAGACACGTACTCTCCTCGTCGGGAACGGTGTGCCGTCTAGCGGAAGCGGAACGCCTTCATCAGCCTCAGGCTGCGGCTCATGAACGCCGCGTACCTCTCGTCGTCCATGCCGAGTGACGGGGCCATGGGCAGCAGCCGCTGGTGGGCGAGGGTCTGGGCCTCGGTGTACTTGAGGATGCCCTCGGAGCCGTGCCGGCGGCCGAGGCCGGAGTCCTTCATACCGCCCATCGGCGACTGGACGCTGCCGTAGGCGGGGGCGTAGCCCTCGTTGATGTTCACCGTGCCGGTACGCAGCCGGGCGGCGACCTCGCGGCCGCGGCGGGCGTCCTTCGTCCAGACCGACGCGTTCAGGCCGTACGGCGTGGAGTTGGCGCGCTCGACGGCCTCGTCGTCGGTCTTGAAGCGGTAGACCGAGACGACCGGGCCGAAGGTCTCCTCGGTGCACACGGACATGGGGGCCTCGACGCCGTCGAGGATGGTCGGCTCGTAGAAGTAGGGGCCGATGTCCGGGCGGGCGACACCGCCCGCGACCACCTCGGCGCCCTTGGCGACGGCCTCCTCCACGTGCCGCGCGACGGTCTCCAGCTGCCGCTCGCCGACCAGCGATCCCATGTCGGCGCCGTACGCCAGCGACGTGCCGAGCCGCATCGCCCGGGTACGGACGGCGAAGCGCTCGAGGAAGGTGTCCGCGATCGCCTCGTGGACGTACAACCGCTCGATGGAGATGCACAGTTGGCCGGCGGAGGAGAAGCAGGCGCGGACCGCTCCCGCCGCCGCCTTCTCGATGTCGGCGTCCCTCAGGACCAGCATGGCGTTCTTGCCGCCGAGTTCGAGGGAGACGCCGATCAGACGGGCGGCGGCGCCCTGGGCGACCTCACGGCCGGTGCGGGTGGAGCCGGTGAAGGAGACGTAGTCGGCGTGCTGGACGACCTCGGGACCGACGACCGGGCCGTCGCCGATGACGACCTGGAACACCTCGGCGGGCAGCCCGGCCTCGATCAGCAGGTCACGGGCCCACAGGGCGGTGAGGCAGGTCTCCGTGTCCGGCTTCATGACCACCGCGTTGCCCGCGACGAAGGCGGGGAGCGCGTCGCCGACCGACAGCTCCAGGGGGTAGTTCCAGGGGGCGATCTGGCCGACGACGCCGCGCGGGTGGCGCAGTTCGGTGACCTCCGTCAGCGCCGGAATGGCGCCGGTGTGCCGCTTGGGCCTCAGGTACGCGGCGGCGCGGCGGCCGTAGTGCCGGGCGGCGACGGTGACGGCCTGCACCTCCTCGTGCGCGTGCAGGCGGGCCTTGCCGGTCTCCAGCTGGATCAGGTCCAGGACCTCGGCCTGGCGTTCCAGGACCAGGTCGTGGAAGCGGAGCAGGACGGCCGCGCGCCGCCGTACGGGGATCCGCGCCCAGACGGCCTGCGCGGCGCGGGCCCGCTCGAAGGCGAGGGCGACGTCCTCGGGGGTGGACTCGGGCAGATCGGCGAGCTTCTCCCCGGTGAACGGCGTGTGGTTGGCGGTCCGGCCGGATCCGACGACGCCCTTGGTGAGCTGGGCGACCAGCTCGGGCGTCACCACATCGGCGGCGGTGCGGACCCCCGCGGGGGCGGGGGCCAAGGGATTCGTGCCGGTCTTCACCGGGGCCTGCGCATCCGTCATGAGGCGCAGGGTATGCCGCACCGGCGGCTTTGTGTACCCGTCGGTAATGACGATTCACCGAGCGCTCACAGGCCGCCAGTGATCACTGGCAACAAACGCCCTGATCAGGGCGTTGTCACGGCCGGTCGATGTCCAGGTTGGCGATTGCGGTCTTCGCCACCTCGCGGCCGCGTTCGGTGAAGTCGCCCTTGCCGGGGTAGCCGACGGTGAGCTTGTACATGTCGCCCGCGGTGGTCTTGTAGTAGAAGATCCGCAGCTCGCGCGGCATCGGGTGCGTGCTGTCGTTGGTGGTGTAGACGACCGTGTTCTCGGCGGCCTTCTTGCCCCGGTACGTGGACTCCTTGGTGTGGGTCGTCGGATTTCCGGGCATGTCGAGCTCGTAGCTGCCGGACTGCTTGAAGGAGCCGTTGTCGTCGTACATCTGGGCGGCCGCGGAGTCCTTGATGTCGCGTTCGGACTCCTCGGACTTCTTCAGCAGGCGCAGATTGACCGTGATGCTGCCGCTCCAGTCGCTGTAGGCCACCCAGTGCTTCTTGGTGATGCTCTTCGGGTCCGGCACCTCGCGCTGGTAGTCCTTCGGCACGGCGATCGTCGCGGCGACGTCCTTCTCGTGGTGGGTCTCCCAGCCCTCGGGCAGCGGCCCCGCGAACGGGCGCGCGATCAGGACGTACGCCGTCACCGCCGCCGCGACGGCCGCGGCACCGAGCCCGAGCCACGCCTTGCGGCCGAGCCTGGGGGAAGGTCTTTTGCCCTCGGCGTACCGCACCACCTGTGTGGGTGCCGGCGCGGGCGGGGCGGCGGCCGCCTCCAGCAGGGCGCGCACCCGTGCGGCGTCCGGCCGGTGCGCCGGGTCCTTGTGCAGCAGGCCGTTGATGACCTCGGCGAGCGGGCCCTGCGCGGCGGCCGGCGGCGCGGGCGTGGCGTTGAGGACCGACTGGAGGGTGGCGGGTGTGTTGCTGCGGCGGAACGGGGAGACGCCCTCCGTGGCCGCGTACAGCACCACGCCGAGCGACCACAGGTCGGAGGCCGGGCCGGGCCGCTGTCCCAGCACCCGCTCCGGCGCGATGTACTCGGGGGAGCCGACGAAGCCGCCGGTGTCGGTCAGGTTGGTCTCGCCCTCGATCTGGGCGATGCCGAAGTCGGTGAGGACGATCCGGTCGTGCCGGCCGAGCAGGATGTTGTCCGGCTTGACGTCCCGGTGCAGGATGCCCGCGGCGTGCGCGGCCTGAAGCGCGCCGAGCACCGCGAGGCCGATCCTGGCCGCCTCGCGGGCGTCCAGCGTGCCCTCCTGCAGGGCGGCGCCGAGCGAGCGGCCCTGCACCAGCTCCATCACGATCCACGGCTGCCCGTCGACGACGGCGACGTCGTGGACGTTGACGACCGCGGGGTGGTCGAGCCGGGCGGCGGCGCGGGCCTCGCGGCGCATGCGCTCGAAGGCGTTGGCACGTTCCCGTTCGGGGAAGTGGTCGGGGATACGGGGCTCCTTGACGGCGACCTCGCGGTCCACCGTCTCGTCCTTGGCCCGCCACACGGTCCCCATGCCGCCGTGCCCGAGCTTGGCGAGCAGCCGGTAGCGCCCGCCGATCAGCCGCCCGGCGCCGGGGTCCTGCGGCTGCGCCGGGGCGGGGGCCTGCGGCTGCCCGCCGCCGCTGCTCTGTGCGGGCATGGCGTACGGGTTGTGCGGGTGGGGCACCCGTGCCTGCGGGTTCGGCGGTTGCAGGGCGAAACTCGTCGGCTCGTCGGCCCCGTGGTGGGCAGCCCCGTTGTTGCTCATGGATCCATCCATATCGTGCCCCCCGCCGCCGCCTCCACGAGGGGTGCCATCCGGTCACAGACCCGTGACCTAGCCGGGACGGAAGGTGTCCACCGCGACGTCGAAGTGCTCCTTGGACTCGCGCGTCCTGTCGACCGGTGCCGACATCCATACGTCGTACATCTGCCCGTCCTGTTCCCAGCACAGGTCGTAGGTGTGCCGCGGGCCCTCCGCCGCGCTGAAGCCGTTCCAGGTGAACTCCCACAGGGCGGCCGGGTGTCCGTTGTGCGTGGTGCCGGTGACCCGGCCGTCGTGGTAGCCGGGGTTGGTGTCCGGTCCGGCGGCGTCGGCGCGGCGCATCACCGCGAGGGGGCCGCCGGCGTCGGGAGCGGCGATCTTGATGCCGAGGCGGAAGGACTCCCCCGGCGACACGTAGAAGATGCGCTCGCCCTGCGGCTTGCGGGTGAAGCCGTCCGGTACGGCGACGGTGAAGCCGGCCGGGTCCCGGACCAGGTGGTGGCCCTGGGGCGCGGTGGGGCCGTCGGCGGCGGGCGGGGCGGGCCGGGTGACGGTGACCGTGGAAACGGGGGTGGCCGGCGAAGTGGTCGACGGTGACGGCGTGGACGACCGGGCCGCGGTGCTCGCCGGCGTGCTCACCGATGTCCGCGGCGCCGAAGTCGTCGGCGTACCGCCGCCGTCGCCGCCTCCGCGCATCAGCAGCGCCGCCGCCGAGACGCCCGCCCCGGCCATCGCGGCGACCAGCAGCGCCGCGACCAGCACACTCCGGGTGGAGCGCCGGGCGGGATCCTGGGACGCGGTGTCGGCCGTCGGCGGCGCGGCGGGCGTCGGCCGGGGCGCGTGGGGCGATACGGGGACGTCGCGCTGCGTGGGTGTGCAGCGGGCCGGCGGCGTCGGTGTACGGCCCGACTCCAGGAAGGCCCGCAGCATCCGTTCCGCCTCGTCCGCCGCCAGCCGCCGGTCCGGGTCGCGCTCCAGCAGCCCCCGTACGACGGGCAGGATCGGCGCGGCCTGCGGAGGTGGCCGGATCTCGTCGAAGACGACCGCGTGCAGGATGCCGCCCAGCGAGTCGCGCCGGAACGGCGACTCACCGCTGAGCGCGGTGCACAGCAGCGCGCCGAGCGACCACAGGTCGGACTCCGGGCCGGTCCTGGCCCCGGACATCCGCTCCGGCGCGGTGTACTCCGGCGAGCCGACGAAGGACCCGGTCTCGGTGAGTGTGGTGGCGCCGGCCACCTGGGCGATGCCGAAGTCGGTGAGGACGATCCGGTCGGTGGCGGACTCCACCAGGACGTTCGCGGGCTTGATGTCCCGGTGCAGGACACCGGCGGCGTGGGCCGTGCGCAGCGCGCTCAGCAGGGCGATGCCGATACGGGCGCCTTCGGCGGCGTCCACCGGGCCGCGCGCGGCGATCCGGTCGGCGAGCGAGCCGCCGTCGATCAGCTCCATGACGATGTACGGGCGTTCGTCCTGCTCGACGATGTCGTACACGACGATGACGTGCGGATGCCGCAACTGCGCGACGGCGCGTGCCTCGCGCACCGTCCGCTCCCGCTGCACCGATGCCTCCTCGGCGGACAGCGTCTCGTCGAACGGGAGTTCCTTGACCGCGACCTCCCGTCCGAGCAGCTGGTCGGTCGCCCGCCACACGACGCCCATGCCTCCGCGTCCGAGCCGCGCCTGAAGGCGGTAACGGCCCGCGATGACACGGGAGTCGTCCCCCTCGGTCCCCATGCGCCCCATCATGCCGCAAGGAGCAGCGGCGTTCCGGGGCGCCGACCGGCCAAGGATCGGGCTCCGCCGCGTCAGCTCCCGTCCGGCTGCCAGCTCTGCAGCACGGTCCTGAACTGCTTCTCGGTGGTCGCCCAGTCCTCCTCGGGTGAGGACATGTAGATCGCGTACTCGACGCCCTCGCGGGAGAAGTACGTCTCCTCGACGGCGTGCCGCGGGCCGGGGAACGGCGTGTCCTTGGCCAGGGCCGTCCAGGTGTACTCCCACAGCGCGCCCGGACGGTCGCGGTAGGTGTTGGCCTCCAGGGTCACCCGCCGGTAGTCGACCAGCCGCTGGAGCTGCTGTTCCAGGTCGAGTTGGTGAGCGTGTGCGCTGGGGAAGTCCGGCGAGTCGTCGACGGCGATGCGGATGAAGTGCTTGCCGCCGTCGGGCGTGTAGTCGACCTGGCCGGTGGCCTTGTCGAACTCCTGCCGCTTCCAGCTCGCGTCGGGCACGGCGATGCTGAAGCCGTAGGGGTCGCTCTTGCGCACCCAGCCGGGCGGGAGGTCGCCGGTGTCGTCGGTGCTCGTGGAGGGCGTGGGGTTCGGCGGGGACGACTGGGAGGTGCCGTTGCCCTGGTGTCGGCCCTGGTCCCACTTCAGCAGGGCGACCGCGGTGCTGCCGCCGACGAGCGCGGCGAGGGCCACGACGAGGACGAGGGTGCGCAGGCGGCGCCTGGGTGGCGCGGCGGCGGTCGTCGTGACGGGTGCGGGTGCGACGTCGGTCGGCCAGGTCGGTGCGGTCGGCCCGGTCGGCCCGGTCGGTGCGGTCACCGGCGGGTACGGGGTCGGGGACGCCGTACCGGTCCCGGTGGCGTGGGTGACGGTCTCCCGGTGGTTTCCGACCGCCTGCGTGGGCACGTACACCTGCGCGCTGCTCGGCCGTCGTCCCTCGGCGGCCTCGGCGAGCATCTGCTCGACCTCCTCCGCCTGCGGTCGCCCGGCCGGATCCTTGCGCAGCAGGGCGGTGATGACGGGAGCGAGCGGACCGGCGCACCGCGCCTCGCGGGGCTCCTCGTCGACGACCGCCTGCATGGTGCTCAGCGGCGAGGTGCGGCGGAACGGCGACAGGCCCTCCACGGCCGTGTAGAGCGTGGCGCCCAGCGCCCACAGGTCGGAGGCCGGGCCCGGGTCGTGGCCGCGGACGCGCTCGGGGGCCAGGTAGTCGACCGAGCCGACGACCTCTCCGGTGCGGGTGATGGTCGTATCACCCTCTATCTGGGCGATGCCGAAGTCGGTGAGCAGGACGCGGCCGTCCTGGCCGAGCAGGACGTTGCCGGGCTTGACGTCGCGGTGCAGCACCCCGGCGGCGTGCGCGGCGCGCAGGGCGCGCAGCACCCACAGGCCGATCCGGGCGGCCTCCTCCGGCTCCACCCGGCCCTGTTCCTTGACCTCGTCCGCCAGCGAGCGGCCCTCGACCAGCTCCATCACGATCCACGGGCGGCCGTCGTGCTCCAGTACGTCGTGCACGGTGACGACGGCGGAGTGGTTGATCCGCGCGGCGGCGCGCGCCTCGGCCCGGGTGCGCGCGAGCAGGACCGCCTGGTCGCTCCCGGCGGCGTAGAGCGCGGCGGTCAACTCCTTGATGGCGACGGCCCGGTGCAGCACCTCGTCGTGCGCGCGCCACACCCGGCCCATGCCGCCGCTGCCGATGGCGTCGGCGAGCCGGTAGCGGCCCGCGAGGAGCAGGCCCTGCATCTGATTCACGTTTCCCCGCAATGGTCTTGACAGGGTCAGGGTAAGTTCCGGCCACCCCGCAGGGAACCAGCGGGGCCCCGAGGAGTCCCGACTGTGACGGTTGTCGCTTCCCGGGGCCGGCGGGCCCTCCCGTGGTCAACCCGTGTACCGGTACGTCGTCGAGGCCTGCTCGTACAGCTTGGTCACCTGGTCCCGCTGGGCCTCGGGTCCCCGGACCTGCACGACGTGGTACCTGCCGTCGAGGAGGATGGCCAGATTGCGCACGAAGAGCTGCTGCCCGTTCGCGCCCGTCCACGTGAACTGCCCCTCGGCCATGGTGCGTCCGCCCACCTGGATGGTCTGCAGCCCGGAGGAGGTGGCCCAGCTGGAGGCGCGGTAGCCCTGCAACTCGCTCTCCTTCTCCCGCTGGTACGCCATCGGGTCGCTGCCGAACTCGGCGGCGCTGTCCCGGCCGGGTACGACGATCAGCTCGAAGGTGCCGTGGGAGTAGACGACTTGGCCCCGGTCGTTCTTGGGCGTACGGGCCCAGTCCTTGGCGACGGCGACCTGGAACCCGGCGGGGTCCTCGCGGAGGGTGAAACCGTCGGCGACGCCGGGGACCGTGGTCTGTGCCTCGGTCGAACCGGCGGACCCGGAGGGGCTGTTGTCGGTGCGGGGCGAGGACTGGGAGGGGCTGGGCCGGGGCGCACCGTCCGACTTCGCCGGGGCCGGGCTCGCCTCACCGGCGGTTCTGGTGCGATCGCCGCTCGCCGCGCCGTCGTGGCCGGCCTTCGGCATGAACAGCATCGCGTACGCGATGGCGGCGGCCAGCAGAAGCAGGATCAGCAACAGCAGGGTGCGGCCCAGACTCCGCGGCGAACGGGACTGCTGCCTGGCCCGCTTGTGCCGCCCGTGCGTGGCGGGCAGCCCGGCGCGCCGCCTGCGCACCAGCTCGCCGCGGCGGCGTACGACCGGCAGCCGGCTCGAGTCGGCGGGCGGGGCGGCGATGACGTGCGCGCCGGCCTCCGGCTCGGGCGCGGACCGCACCAGTGAGCGCAGCCAGCCGCGCAGTTCCTCGAAGTCCGGGCGTTCGGTGGGGTCCTGACGCAGCAGCGACTCCACGACCGGCCGCAGCGGCCCGCACTCCTCCGCGTAGGCGGGCGGCTCGGCGCACACCATCTGCACCAGTTCGGCGGTCGACTCCTCCGGGTACGGCGCATGCCCCTGTACGGCCCTGAAGAGCAGCGCGCCCAGCGCCCACAGGTCGGTCGCCGGTCCGATGGGCGCGGCCAGCTGCCAGTTCTCGTGGACGGGCCCGGCCTGCTCCGGCGCCCACCGCTCGGTCACCGGTCCCACCACGGCCATCCGCGCCTGCCGAGCCCGCTCGGCCGCGAGCGCGGTGGCGGGTCCGCGCGGCACGGGGGTGCCGGCGGCGGGGTCGTCCCAACGGGCGGGGGTATCCCAACGGGCGGGGTCGTCCCAACGGGCGGGAGCGCCGCCGGGCTCGGGGCGGCCCTGAGGGGGCACCGCCGGGGTGGGGGCGGTGCCTGGAGTGCCATGGCCCGGGTCCGAGGCGCCCTGGTGCGCGCCCGGAGTGCCGTAGCCCTGGTCCGTGGCGGAGCCGGGCTCGCCCCCGGGGAGCGCCGTGTGCCGGCCGGTGTCGCCGGGTGGGAGGGGGAGGCCGGTCCCGGTGCGGGACGCGGTGCCGTTCCAGGAGTGGGCCCGGACGCCGTAGGGGTCGGCTATCCGGCCCGGAGGGGTGGGTTGGCCCTCGCGGTCCGTGCCTGTTCCGGGGGCGGCGTCGGCCCGGGTCTCGCCCTCGGCGGGCGGACGGGCGCCGGGCAGCGCGGCGCGTGCGCTCTGCTGGGCCTCCTGCACGCGGGCAGCCGCCCTCGCGCCCGCGCGGTACGCGGCGATCGCCCCGGCCCGTGCCGCCCTGATGTCCCCGCCGGTCTCCGGCGTCCGCCGGGCGAGCCCGCCCGATGCCCCGGGCCCCGTCTCCGCACCCGGCAGCGGCAACGGCCCGGCCGCCCGTGCCTCTATCGCGGCCCGCCGCGCGGCCTCCGGGTCCGCCGGGACGGGGTCCGCGCCGGTCGCGGGCCCCCCGAAACCGCCCTCGCCGGGCACACCCCGCGCGGGACCACCGGACGCCCCCGCAGCCCCGCCGAAGCCGCCCGTGACCCCGTTGAATCCACCGCGGCCACCAACGCCGCCGGCGCCGGGCCCACCGAGGCCGCCCGCGCCGCCGGAACCACCCGATGCGCCCGCGGCTCCGTCCGGCTCCCCCTCGGGCAGCGCGTCCAGGGCCGCGTCCTCGCCCTCCACCCCCCGCACCGGTACCGGGTCGTACCCGCACAGGGCCTCCTCCGCCGCGCCGGCCGCGAGGCCGGT
The DNA here is from genome assembly GCF_054366325.1 of Streptomyces sp. JNUCC 63. Taxonomy (NCBI): domain Bacteria; kingdom Bacillati; phylum Actinomycetota; class Actinomycetes; order Kitasatosporales; family Streptomycetaceae; genus Streptomyces; species Streptomyces sp. JNUCC 63. Next base: position 3,128,522 of record NZ_CM135963.1, read on the forward strand.
CAGCATGACGCGGCCGTCGTCGCAGACGAGGACCGTGCGGGCGGTGATGTTGCGGTGCACCCAGCCGTGGGCGTGCAGGACCCGCAGCGCCATGAGGATGTCGGAGGCGATCTCGGCCGCCCGGTACGGCGTCAGCGGTTTCTCGGCGAGCAGCGCCGCCAGCGGTCGCGCGGCCACCCGTTCGCTGACGATCCACAGCGAACCGCCCTCCGCGAACACGTCGAAGACCTGGTCCAGCCGAGGGTGATCGGGGATCCGCGCCGCGGCCTGCGCGGCCTCGACCGCCCTCCGCACCGCCGGATCGGCGGGCCGCCGCGTCGCCGTGCGTGCGGAACGATCCCCGCCCGCCGTACGCCCGCTCCGCGCCGAGGGCCCCCGGAAGGCGCCGTCGCGCGCCGTGAAACCGTCGGGCAGCCCGTCCGCGTCGAGCACCTCCGCCTCGACCACCTCCGGCAACGGCACCTGCCGGACGAGGACTTCCTGTCCGCTGTAGGTGTCGAAGGCCCGCGTCTCGGTGAGTTCGTACTCGTCGGACGGAGGCAGCGGCAGGCGGTAGCGGTCGGCGAGAACCCGGCCCGCGTAGTCGTCCACGTTGCCTCCCCCGGCCGCACGCCCGGTCAATTCCGTTCGCCACGCGTCCCGTTCCCGATGCTTACGGTCCGCAACCACTCACGATACGTGCCGGAGGCAACCCGCAAAGAGGGGATGACGGATCTCGCGCCTCGAACCCGGGGTCACGACTTCTTCGGCCGGAAGGTCTCCGTCAGCGTCTCCCACGTGCTCTCGCGCAGGTCGCTGTCCCAGTTCGCGGCCTTCGCGGTGTACATCAGCGCGTGGCCGAGGTGGTCGTTCACCACGAACCCGCGGTCGATGACGCGGTACTTGGTCCCGCCGTCGACGTAGGTGAACTCCCAGTCGGCGGTCTTCCAGCCTTGGTATTCCACCTTCTCTATGCGGACCCGCTTGTACTGGGGGCGCACCATGCCCTTTTCCTGGTTGGTCCAGTCGGCGACCGGGTCGCCCTTCGGCGTGGACGTCCAGCCGACCAGCAACTTCTGCCCGTCGGGGCCGGTGAAGCGGGCCCCCGCGGGGTCGGTGGTCGCGTACTTCCAGCCCGCGGGGAGTCCGATGGAGAAGCCTTGCGCGCTCTTGTACGTCGATGCCACGGCGCCGTCGTCCCCGGGCCCGTCCTCTCCGGAGTCGGAACCGGAATCGGACCCGGAGCCGTCGTCGCCCGACGTCCCGGTGCCGGCGTTCGTGGCCGGCTTGCCGCTCGAACCGTCGGCACTCGCCGCGGAGTCGGCCTCGTCCCCGCCCGTGCCGGTGCCGCTGCTCACGTCCTCCTTGGTCGAGGCACCCGCGGACGTCCCGGCGGTGGCGGTCGTGCGGCCGTCTCCGCTCTTGGCTCCCTTGGGGTCCTTGTCGTCCCCGCCGAGCGTGAACGCCAGCACGGCGCCGATCACGGCGAGCACCACGGCCAGCGCGATGATCACCAGCGTCCGCCGTGGCACCACGTCGGTGATCGGCGCCCTGGGCGGCGCCGACCGCGGCGGCAGGTCCGGCGTCGGCATCACGGGCCACCCCGAACTGGGCTGCCCGGCCCGCGCGCCACCGGCCGGCCCGGAAGCGGGGGCACTCTGCGTCCGGGGCTCCGCGGCCGCCACGGCGGCGACCCCGCTCCCCGGGCCCGAACCCGTGCGGCCGGCCGGCGACTTGGTGCGGGCCGCGGCCGCCGAGGGGGCCGCGCCTGCCGTCACGGCGGCCTTGCGCACCGAGCGCAGTGCCCCGCGCAGCCGGTCGCCCGCCTCCTCACCCCGCCTGCCGCCGTAGGCGGAACCGGAACCCGCCGAACCGCCTCTGCCCTTGCCTCCGCCGGGCTGTGCGGGCAGTGAGATGACCTTGGTGGCGTCCTCGGGCGGCTCCGGTTCGGCGCCCTTCGGCTCGGGCGCGTTGATGACGGCCTTGAGCATGGTCCGGGCGCCGGTGTCGTCGAGCCGCTCCGCCGGGTCCTTGGTCAGCAGGCCGTGGATGACGTCCCTGAGCGGGCCGGCGTTCTTGGGTTCCTCCAGCGGCTCGGTCATCACCGCGGTCAGGGTGGCGATCGCCGAGCCCTTGTCGTACGGCGGCGCGCCCTCCACCGCCGCGTACAGCAGGCCGCCGAGCGACCACAGGTCGGCCGCCGGGCCCGGCTTGTGGCCACGGGCCCGTTCCGGCGAGATGTAGGAAGGGGCGCCGACGAGCATGCCGGTGGAGGTGATGGACGGGTCGCCCTCGACCTGGGCGATGCCGAAGTCGGTGAGCACGACCCGGCCGTCGTCGGCGATGAGCACGTTGGACGGCTTCACGTCGCGGTGCAGGATGCCCTGGCGGTGCGCGGAGCGCAGCACGTCGAGGACCGCGAGCCCGACCTCGGCCGCCCGCCGCGGCTCCAACAGTCCGTCCTCGCGGATGACCTCGGCCAGGGACTTGCCCTCGACGAGTTCCATGACGATCCACGGCCGGTCGTCCTCGTCGACCACGTCGAAGACGGTCACCGCGCTGGTGTCGCGGATCCGGGCGATCGCCTTGGCCTCGCGCAGCGTGCGCGTGATCAGCCGCCGTTTCTCGTCCTCGTCGATGTTCGACGGGAACCGCAGTTCCTTGACGGCGACCGTACGGCCCAGGGTCTCGTCCTCGGCGCGCCACACGGTGCCCATGCCGCCGCGACCGAGCACGTCCCCCAGCCGGTACCGGCCGGCGAGAAGACGCTCGCTCTTGTCCTGCAGAGTGTCCTGACGAGTGTCCTGACGGGGTGTCCCCGCCCGCTCCGCCTCCGACATGCGTCCCCTCATGCAACCCGCCCTGACAGAGCCTCCATTGTCTCTCACCCGACAAGTGCTCAACGCCCAGGGTGCCCCTGAGGACACCCCGGGACCGCGCTCGAACGGCCTGTCGTACACGCCGGGATGACGGGCCGTGACAAGGAAGAAGCCACGGGTGCCGACCCTTCGGACCATTCCGTCCATAACCTGCGTCGCACACCCTGCGCGGAACGGCGGACCCGGCCCGGAAGTCGCCGTGAGGAATTTCCGGAACAGGCTTCCGGAACGACTTCCGGGCGGCTTACAACGGCACGATGTCCGGCGCCCCCAGCCGGGCCGCGTCGGCCGTCAGATCGTCGGGCTGGCGCTGCGACTCCCGCTCGGCCTCCACCCGCTTCTCGTAGTGCTCGACCTCGCGTTCGATCTGGTCCTTGTCCCAGCCCAGCACCGGCGCCATCAGCTCGGCGGCCTCCCGGGCGCTGCGCGTGCCCCGGTCGAAGGTCTCGATGGATATGCGCGTACGCCGGGTCAGTACGTCGTCCAGGTGCCGCGCGCCCTCGTGGGAGGCGGCGTGGACGATCTCGGCGCGCAGGTAGTCGTCGGCGCCCTGCAGGGGCGCGCCCAGCGCGGGGTTCTCGGTGACCAGGGCCAGGACCTCCCGGGCCGCCGACCCGTACCGCCTGAGCAGGTGCTCCACGCGCACCACGTGGAGACCGTGGTCGGCGGCGATGCGCGCCCGCGCGTTCCACAGGGCGGGGTAGCCCTCGGCGCCGTACAGCGGTATCTCCTCGGTGACGCAGTCGGCGACCCGCATGTCCAGGCCGTGCACCGCCTCGTCGACGGCGTCCTTGGCCATCACCCGGTACGTCGTGTACTTGCCGCCCGCGACCACGACCAGACCCGGCGCCGGATGGGCCACGGTGTGTTCGCGCGACAGCTTGCTGGTGGCGTCGGACTCGCCGGCCAGCAGCGGCCTGAGCCCCGCGTACACGCCCTGCACGTCGTCGCGGCCGAGCGGCACCGCGAGGACCGAGTTCACGCGCTCCAGCAGGTAGTCGATGTCGGCGCTGGAGGCGGCCGGGTGGGCCTTGTCGAGGTCCCAGTCGGTGTCGGTGGTGCCGACGATCCAGTGCCGACCCCAGGGGATCACGAACAGGACGGACTTCTCGGTGCGCAGGATCAGCCCGGTGGTGGAGTGGATGCGGTCCCTGGGCACGACGAGGTGGATGCCCTTGGAGGCGCGGACGTGGAACTGGCCGCGCTCGCCCACCATCGCCTGGGTGTCGTCGGTCCACACCCCGGTGGCGTTGACGACCTGCTTGGCGCGGACCTCGTACTCGCCTCCGCCCTCCACGTCCCGCACCCGGGCGCCGACGACACGCTCGCCCTCGCGCAGGAACCCGGTGACGCGCGCGCGGTTGGCGGCCTTCGCGCCGTACGACGCCGCGGTGCGCACCAGGGCGGCCACGAAGCGGGCGTCGTCCACCTGTGCGTCGTAGTACTGCAGGGCGCCGACCAGGGTGTCCTTCTTCAGGCAGGGGGCGACTCGCAGGGCGTGACGGCGGGTCAGGTGGCGGTGCAGGGGCAGGCCCCGGCCATGGCCGCGGGCCATCGACATGGCGTCGTAGAGGGCGACGCCGGAGCCGGCGTACAGGCGCTCCCAGCCCTTGTGCTGCAGCGGGTAGAGGAACGGCACCGGCCGGACCAGGTGGGGTGCGAGGCGCTCCAGCAGCAGGCCGCGCTCCTTCAGCGCCTCGCGGACGAGCGCGAAGTCGAGCATCTCCAGATAGCGCAGTCCGCCGTGTATCAGCTTGCTGGAGCGGCTCGAGGTGCCCGACGCCCAGTCGCGCGCCTCCACGATGCCGGTGGACAGGCCGCGGGTGACGGCGTCCAGGGCCGTGCCCGCGCCGACCACGCCTCCGCCCACGACCAGGATGTCCAGCTCCCGCTCGGCCATTCCCGCCAGTGACTCGGCGCGCTGCGCCGGCCCCAGTGCCGCTGTCCTCACCGCTGCCTCCCGCTGTCCGTCGCGCCGGCCGCACCCGTCGGGCGAAGCCCGTTCCCATCCCCCATGCCTCTCCCTTGTCCCCTCACCTCCTGCCCATGCCCAAATTCTGACGGGGTTGCCCGGCTTCAGCCACCAGTCGCCCCCAGCCTGTGGACAACTCTCCCCGGCTCACCGAGAAACACGCTGGTCAATCCCACAAAACGGTCATATTTACTCCTAGTCTGACATTGCGCTCGCTCGTCCTGTCCACAGGACTTGCGTACCTGCCACGCCTCGGTTACTGGGAAGGACGGCCCACGCCATGCCCGCAGATCTCGCCGTCATCGGACTCGGTCCTCTCGGCCTGCCCCTGGCCCAGGCCGCCGTCGCCGCCGGCATCCCGACCCTCGGGTACCGCATCGGGGAGGAGTCCGGTGCCCTCAGCCCAGCCGAACTGCGCCGGATGCTCTCGGGGGGCTTCCGGCCGGCCACCAACCCGGCCGAGCTCGGCCGGGTGCGCACCGCGGTGATCTGCGCGGCGACCCCGCGCGGCTCGGACGGCGGCCTCGACCTGAGCCAGGTGGAGGCCGCCGCCCGTGCGCTCGCCGGGCACCTGCGCCCGCACACCACCGTGATCCTGGAGTCGCCCGTGTACCCCGGGACCACGGAGGACTTCCTGCGCCCCCTGTTGGAGAAGGGCTCCGGCCTGCGCGCGGGCCGTGACTTCCACCTCGCCCACTCGCCCAGCCGTGTCGACCCCGGCAACCGCGACTTCACCCCCGCCAACACGCCCAAGGTGATCGGCGGCCTGACCCCGGCCTGCACCGAGTCGGCCGCCGCGTTCTACGGCCGGCTCACCGACAAGGTGGTACGCGCGCGTGGGCTCAGGGAGGCCGAGACGGTCCAGCTCCTGGAGACCAACTACCGGCACGTCAACATCGCCCTCGTCAACGAGATGGCCGTCCTCTGCCACGACCTCGGCGTCGACCTGTGGGACGTGGTCCGCTGCGCGGAGACCAAGCCGTTCGGCTTCCAGGCCTTCCGCCCCGGCCCCGGCGTCGGCGGCCACGGCCTCCCCCAGGACCTGACCGGCCGGGCGAGCCGCGGCCTGCGCATGGTGGAACTCGCCCAGCAGGTCAACAGCCGCATGCCCCGCTACGTCGTCCAGCGCGCCGCCACCCTCCTGAACGAGCACGGCAAGTCGGCCCGGGGCGCCCGGGTCCTCCTGCTGGGCGTCACCTACAAGCCCGACCTCGCCGACCTGCAGGGCACGCCCGCCGAGGAGATCGCCGTCCGGCTGATGGGGCTCGGCGCCTCCGTCAGCTACCACGACCCGCACGTGCCCGCGTGGAGCGTCCTGGACCGGCCCGTACCTCGCGCGGACTCCCTGTACGAGGCGGTGGCCGACGCCGACCTGACGATCCTGCTCCAGCACCACCGCACGTACGACCTGCAAGGGCTGTCGGTGAAGGCCCAGCTGCTGCTGGACACGCGGGGGGCGGCGCCCACGGGGGCGGCGCACCGGTTGTGAAGGGGGGCGCGTGGGGGTGCTGGACTTCCGCGGCTGGTGGCACACGGCGTTCTGCGCCAGTAGCGTACAGAACACGAAAAGCCGCAAGATCCACCTTCTCCGGTACCGGGCGCCCAACGACGGATCCGGTACGGTACAAAAAGGTGGAGCCCACCGCAGCGGGTACTGCGGCAGGCTCCGGGATGATTCACGGAGTGTCCGCCCCTACTTCTCTTAGGGGCGGCCGCTCATCATCCAAAGATCCGCAAGATCCACCTCCTCCGGAACTTCACCAGCCGCAGCCGAATACGGTCCCAGCGGGTGGGCTTGCGGTGACGGCCCATGGGCGCGCCCCCTTCCATGAAGCCGCCCAGAGACCCGGTAGGCGGTTCATTGGTTTCGGGCCGGGCCCCGAGGCGCGAGGTCCGGACCGTGTCCTTGGAAGGGGGCGCCCCAGAGAACCGGGTCGCCAGGCACGGACATTACCGGCTCGAAACGGCCCTCCCCCGCGTATTCGCCCCGAAGGCAACCGCGCGCCCCCGTAACGCACAACGCGCTCCCACCTGCGCACACGCGAAGGGGCCCGGTCACCACGTGACCGGGCCCCTTGAATGAACGCCGTACGGCTAACGGCTACCGCTTGTGCTGCGAGTCCCCCACCGTCACCTCGACCCGCTGGAACTCCTTCAGCTCGCTGTAGCCGGTCGTGGCCATCGCCCGCCGCAGCGCGCCGAAGAAGTTCATGGAGCCGTCAGGGGTGTGCGAGGGACCCGTGAGGACCTCCTCGATCGTGCCGACCGTGCCCAGGTCGACCTTCTTGCCGCGCGGCAGCTCCTCGTTGACGGCCTCCATGCCCCAGTGGTGGCCCCTGCCGGGCGCGTCCGTGGCGCGGGCCAGCGGGGAGCCCATCATCACGGAGTCCGCGCCGCAGGCGATCGCCTTGGGCAGGTCGCCGGACCAGCCCACGCCGCCGTCCGCGATCACGTGCACGTACCGGCCGCCGGACTCGTCCATGTAGTCGCGGCGGGCCGCGGCCACGTCGGCGACCGCGGTGGCCATCGGGACCTGGATGCCGAGCACGTTGCGCGTGGTGTGCGCGGCACCGCCGCCGAAGCCGACCAGGACGCCGGCCGCGCCCGTGCGCATCAGGTGCAGGGCCGCGGTGTAGGTGGCGCAGCCGCCGACGATCACCGGGACGTCGAGCTCGTAGATGAACTGCTTCAGGTTCAGCGGCTCGTGCGAGGACGAGACGTGCTCGGCCGAGACCGTCGTACCGCGGATGACGAAGATGTCCACGCCCGCGTCGACCACGGCCTTGGAGAACTGGGCCGTGCGCTGCGGGGAGAGCGCGGCGGCGGTGACCACGCCGGACTCGCGCACCTCCTTGATGCGCGCGCCGATCAGCTCCTCCTTGATGGGGGCGGCGTAGATCTCCTGCAGCCGGCGGGTGGCGGACTCGGCGGGCAGCTCGGCGATCTCGTCGAGCAGCGGCTGCGGGTCCTCGTAGCGCGTCCACAGGCCCTCGAGGTTGAGCACGCCCAGGCCGCCCAGCTCGCCGATGCGGATGGCGGTGGCCGGGGAGACGACCGAGTCCATGGGCGCGGCCAGGAAGGGCAGCTCGAAGCGGTAGGCGTCGATCTGCCAGGCGATCGAGACCTCCTTCGGGTCCCGCGTACGGCGGCTGGGCACGACGGCGATGTCGTCGAAGGCGTACGCCCGGCGGCCGCGCTTGCCGCGCCCGATCTCGATCTCAGTCACGTTGGTGGCCTTTCCCTGATGCGTTGCAGCGTCTTCCAGTATCGCCGACACCCACGACAAGGGCGGCCCCGGAGCAACCGGAGCCGCCCTCGACCGGACGCCGGACGTGCTTCACGCGTACGCGTGCGTCACTTCTTGCTGCTGTAGTTCGGCGCCTCGACCGTCATCTGGATGTCGTGCGGGTGGGATTCCTTCAGACCCGCCGAGGTGATCCGTACGAACTTGCCGTTCGCCTGCAGCTCGGAGACCGTCTTGCCGCCGACGTAGAACATCGACTGGCGCAGACCGCCGACCAGCTGGTGCACGACCGAGGCCAGCGGGCCGCGGTAGGGGACCTGGCCCTCGATGCCCTCGGGGATCAGCTGCTCGTCGGAGGCGACGCCCTCCTGGAAGTAGCGGTCCTTGGAGAACGACTTGCGGTCGCCGCGGGTCTGCATGGCGCCCAGCGAGCCCATGCCGCGGTAGGACTTGAACTGCTTGCCGTTGATGAACAGCAGTTCGCCCGGGGACTCCTCGCAGCCGGCCAGCAGCGAGCCCAGCATCACCGTGTCGGCGCCGGCGACCAGGGCCTTGGCGATGTCGCCGGAGTACTGCAGGCCGCCGTCGCCGATGACCGGGACGCCGGCCTCCTTGGCGGCCAGCGAGGCCTCGTAGATGGCGGTGACCTGCGGGACGCCGATGCCGGCGACCACGCGGGTGGTGCAGATGGAGCCGGGGCCGACACCGACCTTGATGCCGTCGGCGCCCGCGTCGACCAGGGCCTGGGCACCGTCGCGGGTGGCGACGTTGCCGCCGATGACGTCGACGCCGGACGCGTTCGACTTGATCTTGGAGATCATGTCGCCGACCAGCCGGGAGTGGCCGTGCGCGGTGTCGACGACGATGAAGTCGGCGCCCGCCTCGATCAGGGCCTGGGCGCGCTCGAAGGCGTCCCCGGCCACGCCGACCGCCGCGCCGACCAGCAGCCGGCCCTTGGCGTCCTTGGCGGCGTTGGGGTACTGCTCGGCCTTGACGAAGTCCTTGACCGTGATCAGGCCCTTGAGGACGCCCGCGTCGTCGACCAGCGGCAGCTTCTCGATCTTGTGGCGGCGCAGCAGCGCCATGGCGTCCGCGCGGGAGATGCCCACCGTGCCGGTGACCAGCGGCATCGGCGTCATGACCTCGCTGACCCGGCGTGAGCGGTCGGGCTCGAAGGCCATGTCACGGTTGGTGACGATGCCCACCAGCTTGCCGGAGGGGTCCGTGACGGGGGTGCCGCTGATGCGGAACTTGGCGCACAGCGCGTCCGCCTCGGCGAGCGTGGCCTCCGGGTGGATGGTGATGGGGTTGGCCACCATGCCGGACTCGGAGCGCTTGACCAGGTCGACCTGGTTGGCCTGGTCCTCGATGGACAGGTTGCGGTGCAGCACGCCGACGCCGCCCTGGCGGGCCATGGCGATCGCCATGCGCGACTCGGTCACCTTGTCCATGGCGGCGGACAGCAGCGGGACGTTGACCCGCACGTTCTTGGAGACGTACGAGGCGGTGTCGATCTCGTCGGGCGCCATGTCCGACGGGCCCGGCAGCAGCAGCACGTCGTCGTAGGTCAGCCCGAGTGTCGCGAATTTCTCGGGCACTCCGTCGACGTTGGCAGTCATGACACCTTCCCCAAATGGCCTTGATCGGTGCGGATGTCCATGCTAACGGGAAGCACGGCTGTCTCATTCCACGGTTCTGGGTGGCTTCAGGCCTCGTGTGTTCGTACGGAACCGTCGCACCGTCGGTTCAACCGCCGGGACGGCTACTGCTCGGCGAGGGCACGCAGGCGGCTCAGCGCGCGGTGCTGCGCCACCCTGACCGCCCCCGGTGACATTCCCAACATCTGTCCCGTTTCCTCCGCGGTCAGCCCCACCGCGATGCGCAGGAGCAGCAGCTCGCGCTGGTTCTCCGGGAGGCTGGCCAGCAGCTTCTTGGCCCACTCGGCGTCGCTGCTGAGCAGGGCGCGCTCCTCCGGACCCAGGGAGTCGTCCGCGCGCTCGGGCATCTCGTCCGAGGGCACGGCCGTCGAGCCCGGGTGCCGCATGGCGGCGCGCTGCAGATCGGCGACCTTGTGGGCGGCGATGGCGAAGACGAACGCCTCGAAGGGGCGACCGGTGTCCTTGTAGCGCGGCAGGGCGAGCAGGACGGCGACACAGACCTCCTGGGCGAGGTCCTCCACGAAGTGGCGCGCGTCGCCCGGGAGCCGGGACAGCCGGGTGCGGCAGTAACGCAGCGCGAGCGGATGGACCCGGGCGAGCAGATCGTGGGTGGCCTGCTCGTCACCGTCGACGGCGCGGTGGACGAGTGCACCGATCGCCCCTTGGGCAAGTGCCGCCTGGTCGTCGCGCATCGGTCCATGGTGCCTTGGCCTCGTCCGTTCCGTGGCACCGCCTTCGTGGTTGTGCACTGAAGCGTTATGAGCAGGTGCGCCGAAGCTCATCCCCTGCGCCCTCCCCTTCCGCTCGACCGACTCGTCCGCGAGGAACTCCACACCTCAAGCATGCGTCATCCCCGCCGAAACGAGCAGCGGGCACCGGGCGAGCCGCTTTGCCACCGGCGGCGGCGATGAGGTAGGGGGCGTCGCACGCCCGCACCGACGGGCGTCACCGGTGCCGCGGCGACCGGCACCCAGGCCGTCCTGACGGCACGCCGGCCGTCGACGACTGCCCTGCCCGCCCCGGCACCGTGCCGCGCCGATCTCCCGCCCTGTCGCACCGCGTCCACTGCCCACCCAGGTGGTCGATGTCGTACACGCGCGTGTTCGGCGGTCGGCGATGCCGTACGGCGGCCGATGGCTGCCGGTCCTCGTTCCGGTGAGGCCGCCGACGTCGGTCGGCGTCGTACGCGGAGTACGGCCACATACCTCCGACCGGCAGCGTCCCTCACCGCACCGCAGCGCGAGGCGCACCGTCGTACGGCCGGACGCTCCCCCCACGCCGATCCCGCGCGCGTGGGGGTGCCGTCGCGTCTCCACCGGTCCGGGCCGACCGGTTCCCGCCGCCGGAAGGTGGCCCGGTACGCCGGGCCGGACCCGGGTACGACCCGCCCTGCCCCCGGACCCGCGCAGGACCTAGCGGACCAGGCCCCACCGGAAGCCGAGGGCCACCGCGTGTGCGCGGTCCGAGGCGCCGAGCTTCTTGAACAGGCGGCGGGCGTGGGTCTTGACCGTGTCCTCGGAGAGGAACAGCTCGCGGCCGATCTCCGCGTTCGAGCGGCCGTGGCTCATGCCCTCCAGGACCTGGATCTCACGCGCGGTGAGCGTGGGCGCGGCGCCCATCTCGGCCGAGCGCAGCCGGCGCGGGGCGAGCCGCCAGGTGGGGTCGGCGAGTGCCTGCGTCACCGTGGCCCGCAGCTCCGCGCGGGAGGCGTCCTTGTGCAGGTAGCCACGCGCGCCGGCGGCCACGGCGAGCGCCACGCCGTCGAGGTCCTCGGCGACGGTGAGCATGATGATGCGCGCGCCGGGGTCCGCGGACAGCAGGCGCCGGACCGTCTCGACGCCACCCAGTCCGGGCATGCGCACGTCCATGAGAATGAGGTCGGAGCGGTCGGCGCCCCAGCGGCGGAGGACTTCCTCGCCGTTGGCCGCCGTCGTCACGCGCTCGACGCCGGGCACGGTCGCCACCGCGCGGCGCAGCGCCTCTCGGGCAAGCGGGGAGTCGTCGCAGACGAGGACGGAAGTCATGGCCGTCCTCCGCAGCTGATGCGCGTCACCTTGAGCCTCCAGGCTGGTACGAAATCGTCACCTGTGCGGTCGACCGTCTCGGACGCCCGCCCGAGCGCTTGTGTTTTCAACCGCCTCCGCACTCTCAACGACGGTCACTCGAAAGAGTTACGGGGCCGTACGCCGCCTTCGGCACTCTACGTGAGGGAACGGACACAGCGCAGACATGAACGTCGGACCCTCAACTTTTCATCACAAGGTATGCCCCATTTAGCCCCTTTTCTTCCCGTTTACAGGTGTCTAGGGCTAGATTCGCAATGAGTCATATTTTCATCTCCTTAGATCGGAGATGTACGGTCGTTGGCACCGTATCCGCCACGAACGGCTACAAGGGGTCACGCAATGGCAGATTTCTCCCGCCTTCCCGGACCGAACGCGGATCTGTGGGACTGGCAGCTGCTGGCTGCCTGCCGCGGAGTGGACAGCTCGCTCTTCTTCCATCCCGAGGGCGAGCGCGGGGCGGCTCGGAGCGCTCGAGAGAACTCGGCCAAGGAGGTCTGCATGAGGTGCCCGGTCCGTGCGGAGTGCGCGGCACACGCCTTGGCGGTGCGCGAGCCGTACGGAGTGTGGGGCGGCCTGACCGAGGACGAGCGCGAAGAGCTCATGGGGCGGGCACGGAACCGGCTGGTGTCGGCGTCGTCGACCAGCGGGGACACCGCCTCGGACAACTGAAGGAACGTTTCTCCACATCCGGATGTCCGATCGCATCCAGCCATAGCAGGGCACGCGTACGCGTGCCCTCGCGTCACCCCTGTTCCCCTTGTCTCACCGGGCCCCGGCCCGCACCAGTTCCTCCAGCGTCGCCTCCACCGCCGGGACCTGCGCCAGGTCGGGCAGGGTGAGGGCGACGATCTCCCGCCGCACCGCCGGTTCCAGCTCCACGGTCCGCACCCCCCTGGGGCGTACGGACTCGATCGCGAGCTGGGGCAGGACCGCGACCCCGAGTCCCGCCCCCACCAGGCCGGCCACCGCCGGGTAGTCGTCGGTCGCGAAGTCGATGCGGGGCGTGAAGCCGGCGCCCTCGCACACCTGAACCAGCTGGCCGCGGCAGCGCGGGCAGCCCGCGATCCACGGCTCGTCCGCGAGCTCCCCGATGGCGACGGACCCCGCGCGGGCCAGCCGGTGCCCCTCGGGCACCAGCCCCACGAGCCGGTCGGTCAGCAGCGGCCGTACGACCAGGTCCTCCCACTCCTCGGCGCCCGTCGCACCCTTGTAGCGGAAGGCGAGCGCCACGTCGCAGTCGCCCTCGCGCAGCAGTTCGACGGACCGCGGCGGCTCGGCCTCCTCCAGGGACACGCGCGTGCCGGGGTGCGCGGCGCGCAGCGCGGCGAGCGCGGCCGGTACGAGAGTGGAGCTGCCGCTGGGGAAGGAGACGAGCCGTACGCGCCCGGCCCGCAGCCCGGCGATCGCGGCGACCTCCTCCTCGGCCGCGGTGAGCCCGGCGAGGATGGTGCCCGCGTGCCGTACGAGCGCCTCACCGGCCTGGGTCAGGCGCATCTCGCGGCCGGCCCGGACCAGCAGCGGGGTGCCGACGGACGCCTCCAGGGCCTTCATCTGCTGGCTGACGGCGGGCTGGGTGCAGCCCAGTTCGCGCCCCGCCGCCGAGAAGGAGCCGGTGGTGGCCACGGCGCGCAGCACACGGAGATGACGAGCCTCGATCACACCATCGAGCATAAGCGAATCTTTGGCGGTGCGCGGGATATCACGTCGACACTTTCATCCTCCGCCCCCTACCGTGCCCCCATGCATCTTCTGTCTGTGAACCTGGGCCGTCCTGGGGCCGTGCCGTACACCGACCAGCCCGAGGGCGTGACCGGCATCGACAAACGGCCGGTGGACGGGCCGGTGCGGGTGGCGGCGCCCGGGCCGAAGGGCGTCGGCGCGAGCGGGCTGGCCGGGGACGCGGTGTGCGACACGCGGCACCACGGCGGCGACGACCAGGCGGTGTACGCGATGGCGCGCGAGGACCTCGACGACTGGGAGCGCGAGCTGGGCCGGACGCTGGCCAACGGCGCGTTCGGCGAGAACCTCACCACGCGGGGCCTGGACATATCCGGCGCGCTCATCGGCGAGCGCTGGCGCATCGGCTCGCGGCTCGGCCCGTCGGTGCTCCTCGAGGTCACGTCCGGGCGGATTCCCTGCCGTACCTTCCAGGGCCATCTGGGAGAGAAGGGCTGGGTGAAGCGGTTCACCCGCAAGGGTGCCCCGGGCGCGTATCTGCGGGTGCTGGAGCCGGGCGAGATCCGGGCGGGCGACCCCGTCGAGATCGTGCACCGCCCGGACCACGACGTGACCGTGGCCCTGGAGTTCCGGGCCAGGACGACCGAGCGCCCGCTGCTGCCCCGGCTGCTCGCGGCCGGTACGGCGCTGCACCCGGAGTCGCTGGCGGCGGCACGGAAGTACACGCGCGCGTACACGGGCTGACCGCGCGTCACGGCCGCCGTCCTCCATCTGTCCGTCACCCGCCGGAAGGACCCGTGCGGAAATCGGAGCCGGACGCTCCGGACCACTAATCTTTCGGCATGACAACAGCTCTGATCACGGGATCGACCGCGGGCATCGGCGCCGCGTTCGCGCGGCGGCTGGCGGCCGACGGGCACAACCTCGTCCTGGTGGCGCGCGACACCAAGCGCCTGACGGAACAGGCGACCGAACTGCACGACCGGCACGGCATCGAGGCGGAGGTGCTGACGGCCGACCTGGCGACGGACGACGGCATCGACGCGGTCGCCGCCCGGCTGCGCAACCGCACGAACCCCGTGGACCTGCTGATCAACAACGCGGGCTTCGGCAACAAGGGCCGCTACCTCGACGTACCGATGAGCGACGAGCTCAGGATGATCAAGGTGCACATCGAGGCGGTGCTGCGGCTGACGTCGGCGGCGACGGAGGCGATGCGCGAGCGCGGCCGGGGCGGGGTGGTGAACGTGGCCTCGGTGGCGGCCTTCGTGCCGCGCGGCACCTACGGGGCGTCGAAGGCGTGGGTCGTGCAGTTCACCCAGGGTGTGGCGCGCGACCTGGCCGACAGCGGCGTACGGCTGATGGCGCTGTGCCCGGGTTTCGTCCGCACCGAGTTCCACCAGCGGGCCAGCATGGGCACGGACAACATCCCGAACTGGATGTGGCTGGACGCGGACAAACTGGTCGCGGCGGCGCTGGCGGACCTGGCCCGCGGCAAGACCCTGTCCATCCCGGACCCTCGCTACAAGGCGCTGATGGGCCTGGCGAAGGTGACGCCCCGCGGCCTGCTGGGCGGCGTCACGTCGAAGACGGGCCGCAAGTACGGCCCGCAGTGACCGTACGACCAGGCCGACGGTACGGAGGTGACGAAGGCGCCCCGGTGGGAAAATGGCCGTGACGGACAACCCCGACGGAAAACCGGACCGGGCAGGCCGGGGGACCGGAGGCGTGTCATGACCTTCGTACAGCTCATCGAGTGCAGGACGAGCCGGTTCGACGAGATGAACCGGCTGCTGGACACCTGGGTCGAGCAGACCGGGGGCAGGCGGACGGCGACGCACGCGGTCGTCGGCAAGGACCGGTCGGACGAAGCACACATCGTCGAGCTGGTGGAATTCCCGTCCTACGAGGAGGCGATGCGGAACTCGAACCTGCCGGAGACCGACGAGATCTTCCGAGGCCTGGTCGCCCTCTGCGACGAGATGCCCACCTTCACCGACCTGGACGTCGTACGCGACGAGCAGCTCCACGACGCCGTCGTACGCCGCTTCTACGACGCCCTGACGGCACCCGGCGAACTGTCCCCGCTCAACGGTCTGATCGACGAGGACTGCCACAGCCATGACCCCGTCAACCCCCAGGTCACCATCGGCCTGGACGCCGTCCGCCGCGACTTCCGCATGTGGCGCGACGCCTTCGACGCCACCTTCACCCTCGAGGACCTGATCCCCCAGGGCAACCGGGCCTGCACCCGCTGGACCTGGACGGCCACGCACCGGGGCGAGTTCCTCGGCATCGCCCCCACCGGCAAGCAGGTCACGATGACCGGCATGACCCTCTTCCACTTCGGCGACAACGGCAAAATAACGGAACTGTGGTGGCAGCACGACCAGTTGGGCCTGCTGCAACAGCTGGGAGCGCTGGAGGAGCTGGAGAGCTAGACCGGCGCCCTGCCTCACGGTGCCGGGCAGGTGCCGTCCGTGACGGAGATGGTCACCGAGTCGTAGCGCGTCGCCGTTTCGCGCTTCATGGCGTGGACGTGGACGCAGAAGGCGGCGTCCGTGCCCTCGGCCGTGACGGTGTAGTCGCCCTGTTCCGAACTACCGTTCGACAGGGCGGACTTCGGCTGCTTCGAGGCCGGGGTGACCGACAGCCCGTCCTGCACGCCGCGACCGTGCGCGACGATGCTGTCCCGCAGGACGTATTCGAAAGGGAGGAGGCTCCCCGGGCCGAACGTCGCTTCATGCGAGAGCTCGGCACTCGCCTCGGTGACGGCGGAACGCAGTTCGTCGCGGCCCCATGCCCCGGAGTCGGAGTTCTGGCCCTGGCGGTGGAGCCAGTACACGCCGCCGAAGGCCAGCAGCAGTGAGCCGACGATGAGGGCACGGCCCACGGGGTTGTGCGGGTTGTAGACGTAGCGGTTGGTGCCCCATCTGCTGCGGACGAACACGCGGTCCGCGTCGTCGCGGTCGTTGGTCATGCTCCCCGCCGGGAGTACACGTCCATGCCCATACCCGTGTTCATGTCCATGCCCATGCCGGTGTTCATGGAGGAAGTCAACCAGACGTCAGGTACGCCGACGCACCGGTGCCCGGCGCCCCGAGGGGGTGCCGGGCACCGTCGCTCAGCTCAGCGCGGCGATCAGTGGGCGTGGCCGTGGCCGTGGCCCGCTGCGGCCGGCTCTTCCTCTTCCTTCTTCTCGACGACCAGGGTCTCGGTCGTCAGCAGGAGGGAGGCGATGGAGGCGGCGTTCTCCAGGGCGGAGCGGGTGACCTTCACCGGGTCGATGACGCCGGCCTTGACCAGGTCGCCGTACTCGCCGGTGGCGGCGTTGTAGCCGCTGCCCTTCTCCAGCTCCGCCACCTTGGAGACGATGACGTAGCCCTCGAGGCCGGCGTTCTCGGCGATCCAGCGCAGCGGCTCGACGGCGGCGCGGCGGACGACCGCGACACCCGTGGCCTCGTCGCCGGTCTTGCCGAGGTTGCCCTCCAGGACCTTCACGGCGTGGACGAGCGCGGAGCCACCACCGGAGACGATGCCCTCCTCGACCGCGGCGCGGGTCGCGGAGATGGCGTCCTCCAGACGGTGCTTCTTCTCCTTCAGCTCCACCTCGGTGGCGGCGCCGACCTTGATCACGCACACGCCGCCGGCCAGCTTCGCGAGGCGCTCCTGGAGCTTCTCGCGGTCCCAGTCGGAGTCGGTGCTCTCGATCTCGGCCTTGATCTGCGCGACGCGGCCCTCCACGTCCTCCTTCTTGCCGGCGCCGTCGACGATCGTGGTGTCGTCCTTGGTGACGGTGACGCGACGGGCGGAGCCGAGGACGTCCAGACCGGCCTGGTCGAGCTTGAGGCCGACCTCCTCGGAGATGACGGTGGCGCCGGTGAGGACCGCCATGTCCTGCAGCATCGCCTTGCGGCGGTCGCCGAAGCCGGGAGCCTTGACCGCGGTGGCGTTGAACGTGCCGCGGATCTTGTTCACGACCAGGGTCGACAGGGCCTCGCCCTCGACGTCCTCGGCGATGATCAGCAGCGGCTTCGAGGCGTTCGCCTGGATGATCTTCTCGAGGAGCGGGAGCATGTCCGCGATGGCGGAGATCTTGCCCTGGTGGATCAGGATGTACGGGTCGTCGAGGACGGCCTCCATACGCTCCTGGTCCGTCACGAAGTACGGCGACAGGTAGCCCTTGTCGAAGGCCATGCCCTCGGTGAAGTCCAGCTCCAGACCGAAGGTGTTGGACTCCTCGACGGTGATGACACCGTCCTTGCCGACCTTGTCCATCGCCTCGGCGATGAGCTCGCCGACCTGCTGGTCCTGGGCGGACAGCGCGGCGACGGCGGCGATGTCGGACTTCTCGTCGATCGGGCGCGCCGAGGCGTGCAGGTCGTCGGAGACGGCCTTGACCGCGGCGTCGATGCCCTTCTTCAGGGCGGCCGGGGAGGCACCGGCGGCGACGTTCTTCAGGCCCTCGCGCACCAGCGCCTGGGCGAGCACGGTGGCGGTGGTGGTGCCGTCACCCGCGATGTCGTTGGTCTTGGTCGCCACCTCCTTCACCAGCTGGGCGCCGAGGTTCTCGTACGGGTCCTCGATCTCGACCTCGCGGGCGATGGTGACGCCGTCGTTGGTGATGGTGGGGGCGCCGAACTTCTTGTCGATGACGACGTTGCGGCCCTTGGGGCCGATCGTCACCTTGACCGTGTCGGCGAGCTTGTTGACGCCGCGCTCGAGGGCGCGACGGGCGTCCTCGTCGAACTTCAGGATCTTCGCCATGGCAGCGGGAGCCCTCTCGGAAATCTGGTGGAAAGACACTGCGCCCCGGGCGCCCGGCCTGTTATCGGTCGCGGGGGCCAGGGGCGCAGCTCATGGCAGGAATGCTGAGGTGACTTACTTCTCGATGATCGCGAGCACGTCGCGAGCCGAGAGAACGAGGTACTCCTCGTTGTTGTACTTCACCTCGGTGCCGCCGTACTTGCTGTAGAGCACGACGTCGCCGACCTTGACGTCGAGCGGAAGGCGGTTGCCGTCCTCGAAGCGGCCCGGGCCCACGGCCAGGACGACGCCCTCCTGGGGCTTCTCCTTGGCGGTGTCCGGGATGACCAGGCCAGAGGCCGTGGTCTGCTCGGCGTCCAGCGGCTGGACCACGATGCGGTCCTCGAGCGGCTTGATGGCAACCTTGGAGCTGGCGGTCGTCACGATCCGACCTCCCCCTTCGGAGATCTCACGGGGTTAACTGTCTGAGGTGGCGACCAGGTCGATCCGTCGTCGCGGGTGCCGGACCTGCCCGTCGCTTTGTTGGCACTCTCCAGGGGGGAGTGCCAGAGCCGAGACTATGACCGCGGTTAGCACTCGGTCAAGCGGAGTGCCAATTGCCTCGTGGCGCGTCGGCCGAGGGTTCGTTCTGATGTACGTCTGTGCAAGGTGCCGTTTCTTGCGGTGACCGTCCCTGGGGGCTGCGCCCCCAGACCCCCGCTTCGGCCTGGACGGCCTCGTCCTCAAGCTCCCCCGAGCTCTTCGAGCAGGGGGACCCCCAGGACGGGCTGGTTCTGCCGGCCTCGGCTGCAATGCGCCCGTAAGCCGGCTCAGAGGTAGTCCTGCAGGCGGCCCACCGTCAGACCCTCGCTCTGGATCTCGCGGAGCAAGCGCGTCGTGCGTTCGCGCAGCGACGGGCCCACGAGGTCGTCGTCCGAGGCGACCAGGAGGATGTCGCCGCGGCGCAGCTCGTGGGGGCCGTGGGTGAAGCGCAGGCCGGTGTCGGTCGTGGCGGCGCGCCACAGGACCACGGCCGAGACCCCGCAGTCGGCGGCGGCGCGCAGGGTCGTCGTGTCGTATCTGCCGTAGGGCGGCCGGAAGAGGCGGGGGCGGATGCCGAAGCGGGAGCGGAGTTTGTCGCGCTGACCGCAGATCTCGGCGCGCTGGCCGGCGTAGGGCAGGCCGCGCAGCGAGGGGTGGTCGAGGGTGTGGTTCTGCAGGTCCGCGCCGACCGACATCAGGTGCGCGAAGTGCCCGTACCCCGGCCCGACGATGCTGTCCGTGAGGAACATGCTGACCGGCAGCCGCAGTTCACGGACCATGTCGACGAACCGCGGATCCCTCTCCGCCCCGTCGTCGTAGGTGAGGAAGACGACCGGGTCGGACGTCCTGACGCGGTCCACGACCAGGGGCGGGCCGAGGGCCCGGGCGGTACCGGCGGTCCGCCGCGGACGGGCCGGCGGACTCGGCGGCGCGGGCAGCGGAGCCGCCAGGCCCCAGCGGCGGTACGGCGGCTCCGCCGCCGGACTGTGCGGCCGTACTCCCTGTGCCGCCTTCCGGCCGAGCCGCTCGATGGGGTCGACGGAGGTGGCACAGCCGGTCAGGCCGGCCAGCAGCGAGGCCGTGAGCAGGACCGCGGCCAGGCGGCCCGGCCGTACGGGCCGCAGCGTCACAGGTAGTCCTCCAGCCGGGCCACCGCGAACCCCTTGGCCGTCACATGGTTGAGGAACCGGCGCATGTCGTCGACCATCGTGCCGTTCCACTCGTTGCGGCCCCGGAAATGGGTGAGGACGATGTCCCCGGGGCGCAGCCGCTGGTCGTCCTCGCGGAACTCCCAGTGATCGACGTAGACCTCCTCGTTCCAGATCGGCGCGTACTCGATGCCGCAGGACTTGGCGGCGCGCAGGGTGTCCTGGTTGTAGTTGCCGTAGGGCGGGCGGAACACCTTCGGGCGCTTGCCGAACTCCTTCCGCATGACGTCCTGCATGCCGCAGATCTCGCGCCTCTGCTCCTCGTAGGACAGGCCCGGCAGGTACGGGTGGCGCAGGGTGTGGTTGTTGAGGGTGATCCCGGAGGCCTGCATCCTCCGGAAGTAGTCGTAGTCGTCCTCGATGAGGTAGTTGCTGAGGAACGCCGTGTACGGGACCTTCAGGTCGTTCATCATGCGCAGGAACGCGGGGTCCTTCTCCGAGCCGTCGTCGATGGTGAGGAAGACGACCTTGTCCTTGGTGGGGATCGTGGTGAAGACCGGGGGCAGGCCCCAGTCCTTCTGGTGGCCCACCTCGAAGCCCGGGCGGGCGGTGATCCTCGGTTTCGTGGCGGGCGGTGGCGGAGGCGTCAGCGGGACCTGCTCCAGGCCCCAGCGCTTGGCGGCCGCCGCCCGCTGCTCGTAGGAGGTGTGCAGGCGGTTGGCATAGGAGTCCAGGGCGCGGGCCGGGGGCGCCGGGAGGCGCTGCTGGCCGGGGGCCGGACTCACCTGTGTGCTCGACCGGGCACAGCCCGAGGTCAGGGCGGCGACGGCGAGAACCGCGAGCACGCCGCGGATCCCCGCCCTGCGAGACAAAGGCCCCCTGGGGCTCTTTTTGTCATTTTGTACTACTGGTCCCATGGCGCCGGATCCTCGCAGGCCGACGCCCGGAACCCGGGACGACACCGCGGCCTTGAGGCACACCATCCACCGGCCGGCCCACAATGAGCCGGTGAACGACCACCTCCACACCTTCGCCTCGCTGCTCACCCCCGAGGGCCGCGCCCTCCTGGACGAGGTGCGCGGCACCGACCCCGCCGACGAACTCGCCGTCGCCACCCGGCTGCGCCGCGAGCACCCCGCCGAGCTGGTGTCGGCGGCGCTCGGTCAGGCCCGGCTGCGGCAGCGGGCGGTGGCGAAGTTCGGGGCCGAGGACGCGGGGCGGATGTTCTTCACGCCGAACGGGGTGGAGCAGTCGACGCGGGCGAGCGTGGCGGCGTACCGGGCGGAACGGATGCGCGAACTGGGCGTGACCTCCGTCGCCGACCTGTGCTGCGGGATCGGCGGCGACGCGATCGCGCTGGCCCGCGCGGGGATCCGGGTCCTCGCCGTGGACCGGGACCCGCTGACGGTGGCCACGGCGCGGGCGAACGCGGAGGCCCTGGGACTCGCGGGCCTGATCGAGGTACTGGAGGCGGACGTGACGGAGGTGGACCCGTCGCCGTACGACGCCGTCTTCGTGGACCCGGCCCGCAGAGGCGGACGCGGCCGTATCTTCGACCCGGAGGCGTACTCGCCCCCGCTCTCCTGGGCCGTCGACACGGCCCTCGAAGCACCGCGCGCCGCCCTGAAGATCGCCCCCGGCATCCCGCACGAGGCGATCCCCCCGCAGGCCGAGGCCGAGTGGATCTCCGACGGCGGGGACGTGAAGGAGGCGGTGCTGTGGTTCGGCACCGAGCCGGGCCTGATCCGGGCCACCTTGCTCCCCGGCCCGCGCACCCTGCGCGCCCGCGGCCTGCCCGACCCCCGAGTCCGCACCCCGGGCCGCTACTTGTACGAACCGGACGGTGCGGTCATCCGCGCCCATCTCGTGGCCGAGGTCGCCGCGGACCTCGGCGGCGGCCTTCTCGACCCGTCCATCGCGTACATCACCGCCGACGAACTCCACCCCACCCCGTACGCCACCGCCTACGAGATCACCGACCAGCTCCCCTTCAACGCCAAGAAACTGAAGGCCCTGCTGCGCGAACGCGAGATCGGCACACTGACCGTGAAGAAGCGGGGCTCGGCGGTCGAACCGGAGGAACTGCGCCGCAAGGTCCTCCCCAAGCCGCAGGGAAGGAACACGGCAACCGTGTTCCTCACCCGCGTCGCGGGGGCGCCGACGATGCTGCTCGGGCACCCGGCGCGCTGACGCCCTCAGGCCGCGACGACGGCCTTGCCGATGGCGAAGCCCTTGGCCGGTCCCTCCGGGATCACCGCGTCGGTGCCGTAAGGAACGCGGTGCTCGTCGGTGTACTTCGCCTTCTTCGGGTCGGGGGACGTCAGAACGAGGACGGCCCCCTCGTCGTCGAAGTCGTCGACGATCACATATACCGGGATCCCCGCCCGGGCGTACTCACGACGCTTGCGGACACGGTCACGCTGGAGGTTCCGGTGTCCCGGCGAGGTGACCTCGATGACCATCCTCACCCCGGCGGCGTCGACGCCGAGGCCTTCCTCGTCGGGGATCTCGTCGAGATCGAGGGGGGCGACGAAGAGGTCGGGGATCCAGGGTTTGTGGCGGTGGATGACGTTGACGTCCTGGTGAGCTGCATACCCGCTGCGTGACAGATGGGCGTCGAGCGCCCGCCGAAGGCGGTTGATGAGCACGCCATGACGACGGCGACCGGTAGGCGACACCTCGATGGCCCCCTCGATGATCTCGGCGCGGTAGCCCTCGGGGAGATCCAGGGCCTTCCACGCCTGCCACAGGACCTCGTCCAGATCTGAACCCGGCTCGGGAACCGGCTCGTCTGCCACCACCGGGGCCACCTCTTCTGCGAGAGCGGTCATCGTTGAAGCACCTCCTCCTTCAAGTGTGGGCGGGAGCGCCACTACGGCACAAGCGACAGCCGTGACGCTACGGACGCGCAGCCCGCTGCGTGTCCTCATCCGTGCTGATCATCCGAACGGGTGGTGGGAGCGGTCACCGCAGCGACTCCCACAGTTCGCCCGCCTCCGGTTCCTGCGGCACCACCCGGTTGGGGTCGTACGGGGCCGTCACCACCGGCAGGGTCACCGTTTCCACGTTCTCGGCCGTCAGGCCCTTCAGGCTCCGGGCGAGGGTCGTCAGCTCGGCGAGCGAGTCCAGGCCGGTGTCCGTGGTCAGGCTGCCGGTGACCGCGTCGGCGACACGGTAGAGCCGGGCGGGGTCGTCCAGGAGGTCGGTGGAGGTGATCTCCTCCAGCATGGCCCTGATCAGCATCTGCTGCAGGCCTATGCGGCCGAGGTCGCTGCCGTCGCCTATGCCGTGCCGGGTGCGGGCGAGGGCGAGGGCCTGGGTGCCGTCCAGGTGGTGGGTGCCGGCCTCGAGGTGCAGGTGGCTCTTGTCGTCGTCGATGTCCTGCTCGGTGGTGACGGTGACCCCGCCGAGCGCGTCCACCAGCTTCGCGAAGCCGGAGAAGTCGATCTCGACGTAGTGGTCCATGCGGACGTCGGTGAGCGACTCGGCCGTCTTGACCGCGCACACCGGTCCGCCCACCGAGTAGGCGCTGTTGAACATCGCGCTGTACGCCGCCGCCGTCGAACCGCCGGAGGCCAGCGGGCAGGACGGGCGCGTCACCAGCGTGTCGCGCGGGATGCTCACCACGGTGGCCGAGGACCGGCCCGCGTCGATGTGCACGACCATCGCGGTGTCGGAGCGCGCGCCCTCGCTGTCGCCGCCGCCGAGCTCCTTGTTCTCCGTGCCGCTGCGCGAGTCCGAGCCCAGTACCAGGATGTTGAGGGCGCCGCTGGGCAGGGCGGATGCCTCGGCCGAGGGCGTCGTCCACGACCCGGGCGGGCGGTTGTCGCCGAGCGCGTTGTTGATGTCGACACCCTTGATGTTCCGGTTCAGGTGCCAGTACGCCCAGCCCGTCGCCGCGATGCCCAGCACCAGGGCGCCGGCCAGGGTCAGACCCACGGCCTTCAGCACCCCCGAGCGCGCCGGGCGCCCCGGGTCCGCCGGTCTGCCGGCCTCCCCGTTGTCCTCATGTCCCCTGTTGTTTCCCCTGTTGTGTCCCCTGTTGTGTCCCCTCACGGAGAGGAACATACGTCCGGGTCATGAGGAGCTCGTCAGGGGGAGGGCGACACAAGGCTTTTCTTCGGAAAATCTCATCTCCGAAAGTTTCGGCGCGACTTGGCGCCACGGCCTCACACCGCCGGCGCCGCCGTACTGCTGCGCACCACCAGGCTCGTGGCCAGCTCCACCCGGGTCGCCACCGGCGACTCCTCCTCGCGCCCGAGGTCCAGCACCAGCTTCGCCGCCGCCTCCGCCATCTCCGTCAGCGGCTGCCGTACGGTCGTCAGCGGCGGTCCCACCCAGCGCGCCACCGGCAGGTCGTCGAAGCCGACCACGCTCAGGTCCTCCGGAATGCGCAGCCCCAGCTCGCGTGCCGCCTCGTACAGGCCGAGCGCCTGCAGGTCGTTGCCCGCGAAGACGGCGGTCGGCCGGTCCTCCCGGCCCAGCAGCTTCAGGCCCAGCCGGTAGCCGGCCTCGTGATGGAAGTCGCCGGTCACGATCAGCGACGGGTCCACCGGCAGCTCCGCCGTCTCCAGCGCCGCCCGGTAGCCGTCGACCCGGGCGCGGCTGCACATCATCCGTGACGGCCCGCTGATCGCGCCGATACGAGTGTGCCCGAGCTCCACCAGATGCCGGGTCGCGGCCAGCCCGCCCTGCCAGTTGGTCGCGCCGATCGACGGAACGTCGGCACCCGGGTCACCGGCCGGGTCCATCACCACGAACGGGATGGAGCGGCTGGTCAGCAGCGCCCGCTGGGACTCGTCGAGCCCCGACAGCACCAGGATCACGCCGTGCGGGCGGCGGGCGGCGACCTGGTCGGCCCAGGTCCGCCCGGGGGTGAGCCGGCCCGCGCTCTCGGAGAGCACGACGCTCAGCCCCGCGTCCCGCGCCACGTTCTCCACACCCCGGATGACTTCCATCGCCCAGGCGCTCTCCAACTCGTGGAAGACCAGGTCGATCAGCGGCGAGCGGGTCGCCTCGGCCCGCCGACGCCGGTAGCCGTGGGCCCGCAGCAGCTCCTCGACACGGCTGCGGGTCGTCGGGGCGACATCGGCCCGCCCGTTGAGGACCTTCGAAACAGTCGGAGCCGACACACCGGCCTCGCGGGCGATCTCGGCGAGCGTGGCGGTCTGTGTTTCTGCGGGCTTCGGAGACTTCATGCGGGCGATCGTATCTCTGCGCGACCCCTTGACGAACCCCCTTGCCCGCCATAAGTTCCCGGAACATTCGAAGAGCCATACGAAACATTCGGCCATACGCGTCTTTCGGCCACCCGCACCGCGGCCACACGCACACACCGGTCGGACGAACATTCGGAAACACGACATCGTGAGAGGTGCCGTCACATGGAGTCCTACAGCAGGCGCTGGTTCCTCGGCGCCGGCGCCACCACCCTCGTCTCGGCCGCCGGACTCACCGCCTGCGGTTCCGGCAGCGGCTCCGGCGGCTCCGGCGGTTCGGGCGGCACCATCACGGCGATGGTGTACGGCGACGACGCGGTGAAGGTGCAGGCCAAGGCCGTCGACCGGTTCAACGCCTCGGCCGCGGCCAAGAAGGCCGACGGCAAGGTCGAGCTGGAAAAAGTACCCGGCTCCGACTACCCCGCCAAGCTGCGCACCGCGATGGGCTCGCCCCACGCCCCCGACGTGTTCTTCAACTGGGGCGGCGGCTCGATCAAGGCGTACAAGGACGCGAACCAGCTCGTCGACCTCACCGACACCATCAAGTCCGACCCCGTCCTCAAGGACGGCTTCCTGCCCTCCGTCCTCGCCGCCGGCGCGCTCGGCGGCCGCAACTACGGCATCCCGATGCGCGGCATGCAGCCGGTGATCCTCTTCTACAACAAGGCGGTCTTCGCCGAGCACAAGCTCCAGCCGCCCACCACCTGGGACCAGCTGCTCGACATCAACGCCAAGCTGAAGAAGGCGAACATCACCCCGTTCGCGCTCGGCGGCGCCGACGTCTGGCCCGAACTGATGTGGCTGGAGTACCTGGTCGACCGTATCGGCGGCCCCGAGGTCTTCGACCGGATCAAGAACGGCGACTCCTCCGGCTGGGGCGACCCGGCCGTCCTCAAGGCCGCCGAGACGGTCAAGCAGCTCATCGACGACGGCGCCTTCGGCAAGGGCTTCAGCTCGGTGGCGTACACCAACGGCGGCGCCCCCGCGGTCTTCGCCAAGGGCAAGGCGGCCATGCACCTGATGGGCTCGTGGGAGTACTCCACGCAGCTCGGCAAGTTCCCGGACTTCGCCAGGAAGAACCTGGGCTGGTGCCCGTTCCCGAAGTTCGAGGGCGGCTCCGGCGACATCCGCAACGTCGTCGGCAACCCCACCAACTACTGGTCCGTGAACGCCCGTACGTCCAACAAGGACGCGGCGATCGCCTTCCTGAAGGACTGCGCCTCCGAGGCGTACGCCAAGGAGCTGATCGCCAACGGTGACATCCCGACCACCTCCAACGCGGCCAAGCTGCTCGACGCCTCCCCCAACCCCGAGTTCGCCAAGTTCCAGTACGAGATGGTGGAGCAGGCGCCCGCGTTCACCCTGAGCTGGGACCAGGCGGTCGACCCGAGCATCCAGACGCCGATGCTCACCGAGATCAACAAGCTGTTCGTGGGCAAGTCCACACCGAGCCGGTTCGTGTCCGCGCTCAAGGGGCTGAAGTGAGCTCGATCGCTCCCACCAGGGCGAAGGGCAGGCCCGGGAAGGGCGTGCGGGCCGGGCGCCCGCACGCCGCCTGGGTCCTGCCCGGCGTCCTGTTCTTCGCCTTCTTCGCCGTCGCCCCCATGGTCCTGGCCCTCTACCTGTCCTTCACGAAGTGGAACGGCCTGGGCGACCCCGAGCCGGTGGGCCTGGCGAACTGGCGGAAACTGATCGACGACCCGCGCCTGACCCAGTCCCTGACGGTGACCGTGCTGCTCACCGTCGTCAGCTGGGCCTTCCAGACCGTCGTATCGCTGCTGCTGGGCGTCTGGGCGGCGGGCCGCCAACGCAACCGCGCCGTCCTGTCCGCGATCTTCTTCGTGCCGTTCCTGCTGTCCTCGACGGCGATCTCGCTGCTCTTCTACGCCCTGCTCGACCCCAACTTCGGCATCGTCCGGGGCGACACCCTCGGCACCACCTCCGGTGCCTTCCTCGCGATCGTCTTCGTCGGCGGCTGGCAGTTCATCCCCTTCCACACCCTGATCTACCAGGGCGGGGCACGGCAGATCCCCGAAGTCCTCTACCAGGCCGCGGCGATCGACGGCGCCGGCCGCTACCGCCAGTTCTTCTCGATCACCCTGCCGCAGCTGCGCAACACGGCGACCACGTCGACCGTGCTGATGATCGTCGGCTCGCTGACGTACTTCGAGACCGTGCTGATCCTGACCCAGGGCGGCCCCGGCACGGACACCGCGATCCTGCCGTACCTGATGTACGAGGCGGGCTTCAAGAGCTACGACTTCGGCTACGCGAGCGCCGTCGCGACCTTCCTCGTCGTGGCCGCCACCGCGCTGTCGCTGCTGCTGGTCCGGCTGACCGGCTTCGGCACCATGCGCAGCACCAGGGAAGGAATGTGACGAAGTGTCATACCGTACGTCACACGACACGCTGCCACGCCGTCCCGTACGGACACCGCCGAAGCCGCCGGTGACCGGGGGCCCCGTCCACCACCGCCGCCACTGGACCAGGCGCCCGAACCCGCTGGCCGGCCTCGGCTCGGTCATCTGGCTGGCCGTCGTGATCATCCCCATCTACGCGATGATCACCACGTCGCTGACCCGCCAGGACGAGGCGCTGGGCCACAACGCCCTCAAGCCGCCCACCGACCCGACCCTCGAGAACTACAACACCGTCCTGCACAGCGGCTTCGGTCACTTCCTCGCCAACACGGTGATCGTCGCGGCGGCGGTCGTGGCGATCGTCCTCGTGCTGTGCGTCCCGCTCGCCTACGTCGCCGTACGCACCCGCGGCATCTGGTCGGGCGCGGCCTTCCGCCTGTTCCTGCTGGGTGTCGCCATCCCCGCGCAGGCGGTCGTCGTCCCGCTGTACCTGATGATCGCCAAGCTGAACCTCTACGACAGCCTGCTCGCGATCATCCTGCCGACCGCGGCCTTCGCGATGCCGGTGTCGGTGCTCGTCCTCACCGGCACCCTGCGGGACATCTCCGAGGAGCTGTACGAGGCGATGGCCCTGGACGGCGCCTCCCCCACGCGGATGCTCTTCCAGCTGGTCATCCCGATGACCAAGGGCGGCATCAGCACGGTCGTCATCTACTCCGCCCTGCAGGCCTGGAACGGCTTCCTCTTCCCGCTGATCTTCACCCAGTCCGACGGCCCGCGCGTGCTGACCCTCGGCCTGTTCAACTACGTCAGCCAGTTCGGCGTGAACATTCCCGCCCTGCTCGCCTCCGTCGTCCTCTCCGGCACCCCGATCTTCGCCGTCTACCTGGTGGCCCGGCGCGCCCTCGTGGGCGGTCTGATGGGCGTGGGCGGCAAGTGAACCCACCCTCTCCCGACGTCTTCGACAGGAGCTCCATGACCACCGCCCCCTGGCGCGACCCCGCCCTGCCCGCCGCCGCCCGCGTCGACGACCTGCTCTCCCGGATGACGCTGGAGGAGAAGACCGCCCAACTGTACGGCGTATGGGTGGGCGCCGCCACGGACGGCGACGGTGTCGCCCCGCATCAGCAGGCGATGAACACGGACTACGACTGGGAGGAGCTGATCGCTCTCGGCCTCGGCCAGCTCACCCGCTCCTTCGGCACCGCCCCCGTGGACCCGACCCTTGCCGCACAGGCACTGGCCCGCGCACAACGGCGTATCGCCGAGGCCGGCCGCTTCGGCATCCCGGCGATCGCCCACGAGGAGTGCCTGGCCGGCTTCACGGCCTGGGGCGCGACGGCGTACCCGGTGCCGCCGGCCTGGGGTGCCACCTTCGACCCGGCCCTGGTGGAGGAGATGGCCGGCCGTATCGGCCGGGACCTGCGCTCGGTGGGCGTGCACCAGGGCCTGGCCCCGGTCCTGGACGTGATCCGCGACCCGCGCTGGGGCCGGGTCGAGGAGACCATCGGCGAGGACCCGTACCTGGTCGGCACGATCGGCGCCGCCTACGTGCGGGGCCTGGAGTCGGCGGGGATCGTCGCCACGCTGAAGCACTTCGCCGGGTACGCCTCCTCCGCGGGCGCCCGCAACCTGGCCCCGGTGCGGGCCGGCACCCGGGAGTTCGCCGACATCACGCTCCCGCCCTTCGAGATGGCGCTGCGCGAGGCCGGCGCGCGGTCGGTGATGGCGGCGTACACGGAGACGGACGGCGTACCGGCCTCCGCGGACCCGCACCTGCTCACCGAACTCCTGCGCGAGCAGTGGGGTTTCACGGGAACGGTGGTCGCCGACTACTTCGGCGTCGACTTCCTGCAGACCCTGCACAGGGTCGCCGGCACCCCGGCCGAGTCCGCCCATCTGGCCCTGACCGCCGGTGTCGATGTCGAACTGCCGACGGTGAAGTGCTACGGCAAGGACCTGGTGGCGGCGGTACGGGAGGGCACGGTCCCGGAGTCCCTGGTGGACCGCGCGGCCCGCCGGGTCCTGCTGCAGAAGTGCGAACTGGGCCTGCTGGACGAGGACTGGAGCGCCGACGCGCCCGCGGAGCCGGTC
Organism: Streptomyces sp. JNUCC 63; assembly: GCF_054366325.1. Taxonomy (NCBI): domain Bacteria; kingdom Bacillati; phylum Actinomycetota; class Actinomycetes; order Kitasatosporales; family Streptomycetaceae; genus Streptomyces; species Streptomyces sp. JNUCC 63. Next base: position 3,158,107 of record NZ_CM135963.1, read on the forward strand.
GACCTGGACTCGGCGGGCAACCGGGCCGTGGCCCGCCGCCTGGCCGAGGAGTCGGTGGTGCTGCTGACCAACCCGGACGGCGTGCTGCCGTTGTCGCCGGACACCCGGATCGCGGTGGTCGGCCCTCGTGCGGCGGACGCCCTGGCGATGCTGGGCTGCTACTCCTTCCCCTCCCACGTGGGCACCCAGCACCCCGAGGTGCCCATGGGCATCGAGATCCCCACGCTGCTGGACGCGCTGCGTACGGAACTGCCCGACGCGAAGGTGACGTTCACGGAGGGCTGCGGCGTGTCCGACCCGGACACCTCCGGCTTCGAGGAGGCGGTCGCCCGGGCGCGGGAGGCGGACGTGTGCGTGGCGGTCCTGGGCGACCGCTCGGGCCTGTTCGGCCGGGGCACGTCGGGCGAGGGCTGCGACGTGGCGGACCTGAGCCTGCCCGGCGTCCAGGGCGAGCTGCTGGACGCGCTGGTGGGAACGGGCGTGCCGGTGGTGCTGGTCCTGCTGACCGGCCGCCCCTACGCCCTGGGCCGCTGGGACGGCCGCCTGGGCGCCGCAGTCCAGGCGTTCTTCCCGGGCGAGGAGGGCGGGTCCGCGGTCGCGGGCGTCCTGTCGGGCCGGGTGAACCCCTCGGGCCGGCTCCCGGTGAGCGTTCCGCGCGGGGCGGGGGGCCAGCCGTGGACGTATCTCCAGCCGCCGCTGGGTCTGGCGGGGGAGGCGAGCAGCCTGGACCCGACGCCGCTGTACCCGTTCGGGCACGGGGTGTCGTACACGACGTTCGAGTGGTCCGGCTTCCAGGGCAACGATGTCACCGAGATCGGCACGGACGGCTCGTACGACGTCTCGCTGACCGTCCGCAACACCGGTGATCGGGCCGGTGCGGAGGTCGTGCAGCTGTACCTGCACGACCCGGTGGCGTCGGTGACCCGCCCGAACGTGCGCCTGATCGGCTACGAGCGGCTGGAGCTGGCTGCCGGCGAGTCCCGCCGGCTGACCTTCCACTTCCACGCGGACGTCTCGGCGTTCACCGACCGCGAGGGCCGCCGGGTGGTGGAGCCGGGCGCCCTGGAACTGCGCCTGGCCGCCTCGTCGTCGGACATCCGCCACACGGCCCACCTGACCCTGACGGGCCCGGTGAGGGAACTGGGCCCGGACCGGCGGCTGCGCTGCGAGACGGAGACCACGGAGGCGCCCTGACCTGCCCCCACGTGGGTTTCCTCGCCCCCGCCGCCCCTACCGTCGCGTCCCTGGGGGCTGCGCCCCCAGACCCCCGCTTTCGGCCTTGACGGCCTCGTCCTCAAACTCCCCCGAGCTCTTCGAGCAGGGGGTACCCCCAGACGGGCCGACTTTCTCCAGCCGCCCGGCGATGGAGGCGCGGGCCTTGGGCCCGAGGGGCTGCGGGAGAAGGCCCAGAGCCCCGAGAGTGGAGGGGGCGGAGCCCCGGAGACGGGACGCCTCCCCCCACCGAGACGGGCGGGCGTGTGGGAAACCGGGGGCGCAGGGGGCGGAGCCCCCGCCGGGGTCCGGGGCGGAGCCCCAGGGCGGGGATCTCTCTCCTCACCGAGACGGGCGGGCCGGGTGGGCAAAGCCGGGGCGGAGCCCCGGGGGACGGGGCCCCTCCCCCCACCGAGACGGCCGGGTGGGCAAAGCCGGGGCCCACCCCCGGCGGTGGCCGAACGCAAAGATCCCGCCCCCGGTCGAACCGGGGACGGGATCCTGTCGAGCGCCGGGCAGGCCTTGCACCTGCATCTCCCCGCAGGAAGCGGGACGTCTTTCCTTGGACCACCAACGCACTGCTCGCGGGCCTTTGTCGGCCGCTTGCGTGTGATGATCATAGCGCATCCGGCGGGCGGCCGACCAATCAGGCGTCCGGCCCCTCACCGACCGACTCGAACCGCCACCGGTGCACCGCCCGGGTGACCAGGTCTCCGGCGGGATCAGGGAGTTCAGGCAGGTCCGCCCCGTACTCCGCATCCCACCACGTGATGACCAGCACCCGGTCCTGCGGAGCCCGGAAGGCCTCCCGGCGCAGAGGTTCCCGCGCGAGCCGCTGCCGCCGCGCCCAGGCGAGGAGTTCCTCCCCCCGGCCCTCGACCGCCCGGGCCTCCCACATCAGCGCCACCGTCACGAGTACAAGTTCTCCTCGCCGACCTCGTGCACATGATCATGGTCGTGCCCCGGCACATGCGGATCCGTCACCGGCAGGGACGAATCCGCCGACAGATCCCAACTGGAAGCGGCCCGCCCCCGGCTGACCATCTCCGCACCCAGCGCCGCCACCATCGCACCGTTGTCGGTGCACAGCTTGGGCCGCGGCACCCGCAGCCGAATACCGGCCGCCTCGCAGCGCTCCTGGGCCAGAGCCCGCAGCCGCGAGTTCGCGGCCACGCCGCCGCCGATCATCAGATGGTCGACGCCCGCGTCACGACAGGCCCGTACGGCCTTGCGGGTCAGCACGTCCACCACCGCCTCCTGGAAGGAGGCCGCCACGTCACGGACCGGGACCTCCTCCCCGGCCGCCCGCTTGGCCTCGATCCAGCGGGCCACCGCCGTCTTCAGACCGGAGAAGGAGAAGTCGTACGCCGGGTCGCGCGGCCCGGTCAGTCCGCGCGGGAAGGCGATCGCCTCCGGGTCGCCCTCCCTCGCATACCGGTCGATCACCGGCCCGCCCGGAAAGCCCAGGTCCAGCACGCGCGCGATCTTGTCGAAGGCCTCGCCCGCCGCGTCGTCGATCGTCGCGCCCATGGGCCGTACGTCCGAGGTGATGTCCGTGGACAGCAGAAGCGAGGAGTGGCCGCCGGACACCAGCAGCGCCATCGTCGGCTCCGGCAGCGGACCGTGCTCCAGCTGGTCCACGCAGATGTGCGAGGCGAGGTGGTTGACGCCGTACAGCGGCTTGCCCAGGGCGTAGGCGTACGCCTTCGCCGCCGAGACGCCCACGAGCAGCGCGCCCGCGAGGCCCGGCCCGGCGGTCACCGCGATGCCGTCCAGGTCCTTCGCGCTCACCCCCGCCTGCTGCAGCGCGCGGTTGATGGTCGGCACCATCGCCTCCAGGTGGGCCCTGGACGCCACCTCCGGGACGACACCGCCGAAACGGGCGTGCTCGTCGACGCTGGAGGCGACGGCATCAGCCAGGAGCGTGGTGCCGCGGACGACGCCGACGCCGGTCTCGTCGCAGGAGGTCTCGATGCCGAGGACGAGCGGCTCGTCCCTCATGTCAGTCATGAGTCTCGGTTCCTTGTTCACCGTCGAGGGAGATGGAAGGATCGGACAGGCGCATCACCAGGGCGTCCACGTTCCCCGGCTGGTAGTAGCCGCGCCGGACGCCGATGGGTTCGAAGCCGAAGCGCTCGTAGAGCTTCCGGGCGCGCGCGTTGTCCACCCGGCACTCGAGCATCACCTCGGCGCACTCGAACGCGGTCGCCGCCCGCAGCAGCTCGGTCAGCAGCCGGGAGCCGAGCCCGGTGCCCCAGTGGTCCCGGGCGACGGCGATGGTCTGCACGTCCCCCTGATCACCGGAGGCGACCAGCCCGGCGTACCCGACGATCCGGCCGCTCTCCTCGGCGACCACGTACCGCCGGGTCGCCTCCGGGCCCCGGGAGTGCGCCAGCTCGGACCAGAACATGCCCCGGGACCAGGCGTCCTCCGGGAACAGGTCCTTCTCCAGCTCCACCACCGGCTCGATGTCCCACCAGCGCATCTCGCGCAGTGCGCAGTCCGTGGTCCCGTCCGTCTTCCGTTCCGTCGCTCGTCCCGTCACTTCGGGGTGACCACCTTGTAGTTCTTGGGCACCTGGGCGTCCGGCCGGCGCAGATACAGCGGCCGGGGCGCGGGCAGCTCCTCGCCGGCTGCCAGCCGCTCGGCGGCCAGCGAGGCGAGGGCGGCGGCCGACACGTGCTCGGGCTCGTGCGCCTGCGGGAACGTGTCGGGGTACAGCAGCGCGCCCGCGCCGACCGCGGGCAGGCCGCCCACCTCGTCGGCGATGTCGGCGGGCCGGTCGACGGCCGGGTCGGTGACGCGGGTGCGGGAGTCGGCGTAGCGGGCCCAGTAGACCTCCTTGCGGCGCGCGTCGGTCGCCACGACGAAGGGACCGGGGACGTCGGCGGCGTAGGCGAGGCCGTCGAGCGTGCACACGCCGTACACGGGGACGCCGAGCGCGAGCCCGAAGGTGTCGGCGGTCATCAGCCCGACGCGCAGCCCGGTGTACGGGCCCGGGCCGACGCCGACCACGATGCCCGTGACGGCGTCCAGCTTGAGCCCGGCCTCGGCGAGCACCCGGTCGACGGCCGGCAGCAGAAGCTCTCCGTGCCGGCGCGCGTCCACCTGGCTGGAGGAGGCGATGACGGCCGTACCGTCGTGCAGCGCGACGGTGACGGCGGGGGTGGCGGTATCCAGAGCGAGCAAGAGCACGCAAACAGCCTACGGCTCCGGCGGGCCCCGCACCGCCGCCCCGGGGGGACGGTTTCCGGCTGCTAACGTCGCCGCAAAGCAGCTCGTACGACCGACGCGGAGGTGGACGACCGTGGCAAGGAGCAGCTCGGGATTCGTGGCCGGGCTCACCGCCGCCGCCGTCGCCACGGTCGGCTTCCTCGCCCACCAGGCGCAGGCGAACGTTCCGCGGAGCCTGCGCGGCGGTCCCGGCGCCACGGCGACGCCCGCGGCGAGCGCCGCCAAGGCGCTCCGGGACAAGCGGCACCCGACCGCTCTGCCCGACGGCTCCGGCACCGGCGAGCGGGTCGTGTACTCGGTGGACGACGACCGGGTGTGGCTGGTCGGTCCGGACAACAAGGTCCGGAACACCTTCGGGGTCAACCCCGGCAGCGTCGATCCGACGCCGGGGACCTACGCCGTCGTGTCCCGTTCGAAGGCGATCACCGGAACCGACGGCGTCCCCGTCGAGCACGTCGTGCGCTTCACCGACGTGGGCGGGGTCGTGATCGGCTTCAGCGCGGCGGTGGACGGCTCCGCGCCGACGCCCGACCCGGCGGTGAAGACCGGTGGCATCCGGGAGTCGCGGGCGGACGGCGAGGCGATGTGGATGTTCGCGACGGTCGGGCAGAAGGTCGTCGTCATCCGGTAGCGCGTCATCCGATGGAGTTACGCCGCTTGACGGTGCTCCTCCACCGTCCGGGGGGCCGCCGGCTCCGGAGCGCGCGGCGGCCGGGAGACCGCCTCCGCGGCGGCGCAGGAGGCCAGCAGGTCCCGCATGGACACACCACCGGCCGCATACGGCCGCGGCTCCGGCTGCCGACGCTGCTGCTCGTTGTTCTCCATGGCCGACATGGACGCCTCCTCGGGCCGGGGGCGGACGTAGTTAGGTACACCTAACTACGAGCTGGATACCATGTGACCACGCCGGACGCGCCCGGCGCAAGGATTTGCCGACGTGCTGTCGGAAAGTTCACGCGGCGCTCAGGCGGTCAGAACGCCCAGGTCGACGGAGGCCCACCGGTCCCCGATCCCGGTCACCGTCACGTGCCGCACCTCGTCCGTGGTGTCGCCGACGGCCCGGTGGATCAGGACCTGCAGCCGCTCGTCGGTCAGCCCCTCCACCTTGCCCTCGCCCCACTCCACGACGATCACCGAGTCCGGCAGCGACACGTCGAGGTCGAGGTCCTCCATCTCGTCCAGCCCGCCGGACAGCCGGTAGGCGTCGGCGTGGACGAGCGGCGGACCGTCCCCGAGGGACGGGTGCACGCGGGCGATCACGAAGGTCGGGGAGGTGACGGCGCCGCGTACGTCCATGCCCTCGCCGAGCCCGCGGGTCAGCGTGGTCTTGCCCGCGCCGAGCTCCCCGCTGAGCATCACCAGGTCGCCGGCGCGCAGCAGCTTGGCGAGACGGCGGCCGAGCTCCCGCATCTGCTCGGGGGAGTTGACGGTGATCTGAACAGCGACGCCAGCGGGCGCCCCGGCATGCGATGCTGTGGTTTCTTTCATCGTCACTCACTTACAGTAGTACACTGGTCACGTTCCGCGAGGGGCCGGTCCGGGCCGGACCGCAGCCGAAGGCTGGAAGCCACCTCCGTCAGGAGGAGGCGGAGTCACAACTGCCCACGGTAGTGGTCGGTACCGCCCCAGCGCGGGCGAGCAGGTCGGCGAGGCGATCGCCGACAAGCTCCGGGTGCTCCAGGATCACCAGGTGCCCGGCGTCCGGGACCAGCACCAGCTCCGCGTCCGGGAGCAGGTCGGCGATCGCCTCGCTGTGCTCGCTGGGCGTGACCAGGTCCTGCACCCCGGCCAGGACGAGCACCGGCATGTCCTGGAACAGGGCCAGCGCCTCGGTCTTGTCGTGGTCGGTGAAGGCCGGGTAGAACTCGGCGACCACGTCGATCGGCGTGCTCTCGATCATCCGCTCGGCGAACCGGGCGATCGCCGGGTCGATGTCACGGCCGGCGAACGAGTACCGCTTGATGACCCCGGCGAACAGGTCCGCGGTGGCCCGCCGCCCCCTCTCCACCAGCTCGGCCCGCTGACCGAGCGCCTTCAGCACCCCGGGGAGGACTCGGCGCACCGCGTTGACGCCGGCCACCGGCAGCCCGAAGTTGACCTCGCCGAGCCGCCCGGAGGACGTACCGACGAAGGCGGTGGCTACGACCCGCTCGCGGATCAGCTCGGGGTACTGGGCGGCGAAGGCCATCATGGTCATGCCGCCCATGGAGTGTCCGACCAGCACGATCGGCCCCTCGGGCGCGGCGGCGTCGATCACGGCCTTCAGGTCGCGGCCCAGCTGGTCGATGTTCAGCGGCACGCCGTCGCGCGTCTGGGCGACGCTCCGCCCCGAGCGGCCGTGACTGCGCTGGTCCCAGTGCACGGTCCGTACGACACCGCGCAGCGCCGCGCGCTGGAAGTGCCAGGAGTCCTGGCTGAGGCAGTAGCCGTGGCTGAAGACGACGGTGACGGGGGCGGGGGCCTTGCGGCCGAAGAGCCGGCGGCGGCGCGGGCCGAGGTTCACGGCCGCGTCGAGGTCGATGTCGTCGACCTCGTAGTAGAGCTCGGTGCCGTCGTCGGCCAGGGCCCGGCCGGGGGTGCCGCGCAGGGCGCCGTAGGGGCCCGCCGCGTCCAGGGCGAGCCGGGCCTTCCTGCGCATGCCGCGGCCGACGGTCATCCGCTCGATGGCGACGCCGGCTGCCGCGCCCGCCGCCACCACGCCTATCGCGGCGCCCGCGACGCCGGTCGCCCTGCGCCAGCCGCCGGCCGCCCCCGCGGTGGCCTTCGCGACCGCGCTGCTCTCGCTCACGTACCGCTCCTCTGTGTGCCGTACTGCTGTTCGCTCGGTGAGGTGAAAGGTGGTGCCGATTCGGTGGTGCCTGCTCCGGGGTCGCGGTGGCCGGGCTTCCACGCGCGCCGTCCTACGCGCCTTGCTCCCCGTCGCGTTCCCGGTCCGTTCCCTCGTTCACATAGACGCGGGGGACGCGCGTTCCGATGCGCGTGACGATCTCGTACGCGATGGTGCCGGCGGCCTGGGCCCAGTCCTCGGCGGTGGGCTCGCCGCGGTCGCCGGGTCCGAAGAGCACGGCCTCGGAGCCGATCTCGGGCTCGTCGCCGCCCAGGTCGACCACGAACTGGTCCATGGCGACCCGGCCCGCGACCGTGCGCCACTTGCCGCCGATCAGGACCGGCCCGGAGCCGGAGGCGTGGCGCGGGATGCCGTCCGCGTAGCCGACGGGCACGAGTCCGAGGGTGGTCTCGCCGGGGGTGACGTAGTGGTGCCCGTAGCTGACGCCGTGCCCCCCGGGTACGTGCTTGACCAGGGCCAGTGAGGCGGACAGGGTCATGGCGGGGCGCAGCCCGAAGTCGGCCGGGGTGCCGATCTCGGCGCTGGGCGAGACTCCGTAGAGGGCGATTCCGGCGCGTACGAGGTCGAAGTGGGTCTCGGGCAGGGTGAGCGCGGCGGGCGAGTTGGCGATGTGCCGCACCTCGGGGCGCACGCCCCGCTGTTCGGCGTGGGCGACCATCTCGCGGAAGCGGTCGAGCTGGGCGGCGATGGAGGGGTGCCCGGGCTCGTCGGCGCAGGCGAAGTGGGACCACAGCCCGGTGACGCGGACCAGCCCCTCGGCCTCGGCGCGCAGGGCCTCGGCGACGAGGCCGGGCCAGTCGGCGGGCTGGCAGCCGCTGCGTCCGAGGCCGGTGTCGGCCTTCAACTGCACGCGTGCCGGGCGGCCGGCGCGGCGAGCGGCCTCCCGGACCTCCGCCAGCGCCCACATCCCGCTCACGGACACGTCGAGGTCGGCCTCGACGGCCTCCCGCCAGGGCCCGCCGGGCGTCCACAGCCAGCACATGATCCGCACCCGCTCGGGCGACAGCCCGGCCGCCCGCAGGGCGAAGGCCTCCTCCGGCGTGGCGGTGCCGAGCCAGGTCGCCCCGGCGGCGACGGCCGCACGGGCGCACGGAACGGCGCCGTGACCGTACGCGTCGGACTTCACCACGGCCATGAGGGCCGCGCCGGACACCCGGTCGCGAAGTGCCCGCGCATTGGCCCGCACCGCGGCCAGATCGATCTCGGCGCGGGCGCGCAGCGGTGCCGTCCGCGGATGTGCTGTCTCGTTCATCGCGCCCCAGTGTCTCAGAGGGGCCCCACGGCCCTTCCGCACCGGGGCGCGTAGCGGACGCGCTGCCTGTCCGGAACAGGGAGGTTCAGTCGCGCACGTCCCGCCACGCCTCCGGGATGGCCTCCGCCACGTCGTGGGCGCCGATCGGGGCGCCGTGGGCGGCGAAGCGGCCGGCGAGGCCGTGCAGGTAGGCGGCCACGCTGCCGGCGTCGCTGGCGGCCAGGCCGGCCGCCAGCAGGGAGCCGGCCAGGCCCGACAGGACGTCACCGCTGCCGGCCGTGGCGAGCCACGGGGTGCCGGTCGGGTTGACGCGTACGGGGCCGCCGTCCGGGTCGGCGACGAGGGTGGTCGAGCCCTTGAGGAGGACGGTCGCCCGGTAGCGGGCGGCGAGTTCGCGCACGGAGGACAGCCGTGCGCCCTCGACCTGCTCGCGGGCCACGCCGAGCAGGGCGGCGGCCTCTCCGGCGTGCGGGGTCATCAGGGTGGGGGCGGTACGGGCCCGTACGGCGTCGCGGTCGGCGAGGCGCAGGCCGTCCGCGTCGATCAGTACGGGTACGTCCGTGTCCAGCACCTCCGCGACGGTCGCCGCGTCGTCCCCGGCGCCCGGTCCCACCACCCACGCCTGCACGCGCCCCGCCTTGTGCGGCCCCTGGTCGGAGACCAGCGTCTCCGGGAAGCGGGCGATCACGGCCTGCCCGGCCGGACCGACGTACCGCACCGCGCCCGCCCCGCCGCGCAGCGCGCCCGACACGGCCAGCACGGCCGCGCCCGGGTAGCGGGCCGAGCCCGCGGCGATGCCGACGACGCCGCGCCGGTACTTGTCGCTCTCGGAGGCCGGCAGCGGCAGCAGACCGGCCACGTCGGCGTGCTGCAGCGCCTCCAACTCGGGCTCGGCGGGCAGTTCGGGACCCAGACCGATGTCGACGAGCCGGACCGTGCCGGCGTAGTCGCGCGCCGGGTCGATGAGCAACCCCGGCTTGTGCGTGCCGAAGGTGACGGTCAGGTCGGCGCGTACGGCGGCGCCCAGCACCTCGCCGGAGTCCGCCTCGACCCCGCTCGGCAGGTCCACGGCGACCACGGCCGCCCGCGAGCGCGCCGCACGCTCGGCCGGCGGCGCGGCGTCGGCACGCAGACCGCCCTTGCCGCCGATGCCGACGATGCCGTCGACGACCAGGTCGGCCCGGTCGATCGCGGCCTCCGCTGCGCCGCCCGCCCGGACTGCGCTCCCGCCCGCCCGGCGCAGCGCGGCGAGGCCGCCGGGGTGTGTACGGTCGGGCGCCAGCAGCACGGCGACCACCCCGGCCCCACGCCGCGCCAGCCGCGCCCCGGCGTACAGCGCGTCACCCCCGTTGTCCCCGCTGCCGACCAGCAGCACCACCCGCCGCCCGTACACCCGCCCGAGCAAGTCCGCGCACGCGGCGGCGAGTCCGGCCGCCGCCCGCTGCATCAGCGCCCCCTCGGGAAGCCGCGCCATGAGCGCACGTTCCGCCGACCTGACCGTCTCCACGCTGTACCCGGTACGCATGCGGTCGAGTCTGCCCCGAACGACGGCGGAACCGCACCCGGACTCGCGGCCGCAGTGCGGGGCCCGGCGCTATCCCTCGGCCACCACGACTGCCGACGCCACCCCCGCGTCATGGCTCAAGGACACGTGCCAGGACCGGACCCCGAGCTCCGCCGCCCGCGCCGCCACGGTCCCCGTCACCCTCAGCCGAGGCCGCCCGCTGTCCTCGACGTACACCTCGGCGTCCGTCCAGAGCAGTCCGGCCGGCGCACCGAGGGCCTTGGCGAGCGCCTCCTTCGCGGCGAACCGCACGGCGAGCGAGGCCATACCCCGCCGCTCCCCGCTGGGCAGCAGCAACTCGCTCTCCAGGAAAAGCCGTTGTGCCAGGCTGGGCGTCCGCTCCAGCGACGCCGCGAACCGATCGATCTCGGCCACGTCGATACCGACCCCGATGATGCTCATGCCGAGCACCCTACGGGCCGCACCTCACCTGCCGCCGTCCTCACGAAGGGTGTGTGCCACCAGGGCGTTGGCATGCCCGTGCCCCAGGCCGTGCTCGGCCTTGAGCCAGTTCACCAGCTCCATGTGCCTGGTCAGGGGCGAGGAGCGGATGAGGTCCTGCCACTCGGCGATCGGCCGGCCGTACTTCTCCTCGATGGAGGGGAAATAGCTGGCGGGACCCTTGGCTGTCGCGGTCATGGTGGATGCGGTTCCTTCCCGTGTCGCACGTCGTTGCTTGTACGACCGGGGTGGAACGGGAAACTCATCGATCAGACAGCGGCGAGTTCGCACCACACGACTTTCCCCCGGTTGCCCTCTCTGGCGAGCGGCTGCCACCCCCACAGGTCGGCGCAGGCCTTGACCAGCGCCAGTCCGCGCCCCTCCTCCGACTCGCCCACACGCTCCAACGGAACCGGCGGCTCCGGGGGCGCGGGGTCGGCGTCCCACGCGCCGATCCGCAGCACGCCGGCGGCCCACCGTACGCGCAGGGCGGCGGGCCCCTTGGTGTGACGTACGGCGTTGGAGACCAGCTCGGTCGCGAGGAGTTCGGCGGTGTCGACGAGGCGGATCAGACCGTGCATGGTGAGGATCAGACGGAGGGTACGGCGGCTCACGGTGACGGCGCGGGGGTCGTTGGGGATGTACAGGCAGTACTCCCAGGGTTCGCCTTCGTTTTCGGGCATGGCTGAACTCCGTTCGGTCGATGAGGTGTTGTGGCTCAACGGGCGGTGGCATTGCCGCAGCCGTCATGGCAGGACGGAGCGGTGCGCTTCCGGCACCCCGGGATTCCACAGTGTGTGCGTCGCGTCACCGACGGTAGACCTACATGTTTAAGTCTTGCAAGCCGATCGCGTAGTCTGATCCCCGAAAGAGTCGCGTCCACAGGCACGTTGGAAGGAGCACACGATGGCGTTGAGGCGCGACCCAACGGCACGTCAGTTGCGGTTGGCAGTCGAGCTGCGCAGACTCCGCGATGCGGCGGGGCTCACAGCCCGCGAGGCAGCGACGTTGCTCGGGGTGAGCCCTGCGCAGATCAGCCAAATCGAGGCTGCTCTCGCGGGCGTGAGTGAGAAGCGGCTGCGCCGCCTTGCGGCTCACTACGCCTGCACGGACGAGGAATTGATCGACGCCCTGGTCGCAATGGCGACCGACCGCACGCGTGGCTGGTGGGAGGAATACCGAGGATCGCTTCCTACACCGTTCCTCGACCTTGCCGAGCTGGAGCACCATGCCACGTTCCTGCGGGAGCTCCAGTTTCTGTACATCCCCGGCCCTCTGCAGACGGAGGACTACGCCCGCGCCATCTTCTCCGACAGAGTTCCCGAACTCCCGAATGAAGAGCTTGAGTTGCGTGTCCGACACCGAATGCAACGCAAGGTGATCCTGCAAGGCCCCGCTCCTACACCGTACGAAGCGGTCATCCACGAGGCTGCGCTTCGGCTCAGGGTCAGTGACCGAACAGCCTCACGAGCTCAACTCACCCATATCCTCGAGGTGTCCGAAGCAGATCACGTCACCGTACGCGTCATCCCCTTCGATCTGGACGGCTTCGGCGGGTCCTGGACGGCCATGATGCTGGCAGGCGGCGCCGTGCCCAAGCTGGACACAGCCGTTGGCGACGCACCCCACGCCGCGACGTTCATCGATTCCGAAGCCCAACTGAGCGTGTTTCGAACACTTTTCCATAGAGTGGAAGCTGTGACACTCGGTCCCGACCGGTCGCGCGACCTGATCCACAAGCTGGCCAAGGAGCTGTGAGACCCCCATGGACGCCCTCGACAACTGGCAGAAGTCGTCTTACTCCGGCGCCGGCGACGGCAACTCCTGCGTCGAGATCGCCAACCGCGGCACCCGCATAGCCGTCCGCGATTCGAAGACCCCGGCCAGGGCCACCCTCACCTTCCCGGCCGGAGCCTTCACCACCTTCCTCGAAGCCCTGAAGGTCCACTCCGCCACGAGGCCGGCATGACTACCCCCGCCCACTGGCGGAAGTCCTCCTACTCCGGCCCCGGCGACGGCAACGACTGCGTGGAGATCGCCGACTCCCCAACCCGCATAGCCGTCCGCAACTCGAAAGCCCCGGCCAGGGCCACCCTCACCTTCCCGGCCGGGGCCTTCGTCACGTTCGTCGATGCGGTGAAGGGTCACTCCACCGTCACGGACTTCGCCAGGTTCCGCGGCTGATCCACCTCGTTGCCGCGCGCCGTCGCCAGCTCGCAGGCGAAGACCTGGAGCGGCACCGTGGCGACCAGGGGCTGGAGCAGCGTCGGGGTGGCCGGGATGCGGATGAGGTGGTCGGCGTACGGGGCGACCGCCTCGTCGCCCTCCTCCGCGATCACGATCGTGCGCGCGCCCCTCGCGCGGATCTCCTGGATGTTGGAGACGATCTTGTCGTGGAGGGTGGACCGCCCGCGCGGCGACGGCACCACCACGACCACCGGCAGGTCCTCCTCGATCAACGCGATCGGACCGTGCTTCAGCTCGCCCGCCGCGAAGCCCTCGGCGTGCATGTACGCCAACTCCTTGAGCTTCAGGGCGCCTTCGAGGGCGACCGGATAGCCGACGTGCCGCCCCAGGAACAGCACCGTGTTCTTGTCGGCCAGCGAGCGCGCCAGTTCCCGTACCGGCTCCATCGTCTCCAGGACGCGCTCCACCGCACCGGCGATCCGTGACAGGTCACGGATCACCGCCTGGATCTCGTCGCCCCACTTGGTGCCCCGCACCTGTCCCAGGTACAGCGCCACCAGGTAGCACGCGACCAACTGCGTCAGGAACGCCTTCGTCGACGCGACCGCGACCTCCGGGCCGGCGTGGGTGTAGAGGACCGCGTCGGACTCGCGCGGGATGGTGGAGCCGTTGGTGTTGCAGATGGCCAGCACCTTGGAGCCCTGCTCGCGGGCGTGGCGCAGCGCCATCAGCGTGTCCATCGTCTCGCCCGACTGGGAGATGGCGATGACGAGGGTCTGCGCGTCCAGGATCGGGTCCCGGTAGCGGAACTCGCTCGCCAGTTCCACCTCGCACGGGATCCGCGTCCAGTGCTCGATGGCGTACTTGGCGATCAGGCCCGCGTGGAAGGCCGTACCGCAGGCGACGATGACGACCTTGTCCATCTCGCGGAGTTCCGAGGCGCTGATCCGCACCTCGTCCAGCGTCAGGTTGCCGGCCCCGTCGATGCGGCCCAGCAGCGTGTCGGCGACCGCCTTGGGCTGCTCGGCGATCTCCTTGAGCATGAAGTAGTCGTAGCCGCCCTTCTCGGCGGCGGCGGCGTCCCAGTCGACGTTGTAGGACCGCACGTCGGCGGGCCGGCCGTCGAACCCGGTGACCGTCACCCCGTCCCGCCGCAGCTCCACGACCTGGTCCTGCCCCAGCTCGATCGCCGAGCGCGTGTGGGCGATGAACGCGGCGACGTCGGAGGCGAGGAAGGCCTCGCCCTCGCCGACGCCCACGACCAGCGGGGAGTTGCGGCGGGCGCCCACGACGACGTCGGGCTCGTCGGCGTGCACGGCGACCAGCGTGAACGCGCCCTCCAGGCGCCGGCACACCAGCCGCATGGCCTCCGCGAGGTCGGCGCAGGAGGAGAACTCCTCGGCGAGCAGGTGCGCGACGACCTCGGTGTCGGTCTCGGAGGACAGCTCGTGCCCCCGCTCCTCCAACTCGGCCCGCAGCGCGGCGAAGTTCTCGATGATGCCGTTGTGGACGACGGCGACCCGCCCGGCGTTGTCGAGGTGCGGGTGGGCGTTGGCGTCCGTGGGCCCGCCGTGGGTGGCCCACCGGGTGTGGCCGATGCCCGTGGAACCGGTCGGCAGCGGCCGCTCCACGAGTTCCTTCTCCAGGTTGACCAGCTTCCCGGCCCGCTTCGCCGCCGCCAGCCCGCCGTCGGCGAGCACGGCGACGCCGGCCGAGTCGTAGCCCCGGTACTCCAGCCGCTTCAGCCCGGCCATCACGACCTCGAGCGCCGATTGCGGCCCCACGTATCCCACGATTCCGCACATGGGCGGCAGCCTACGGGCCGACGCCCGGCGAAAGTGGCGACTTCGTGCCCGAAACCGGAAATTCCCACCGGGACAGGGGCCGCCCCGGCGGGACTGCGGATCACTTCAGCTTGGCGAGCTGGGCGTCGACGATCTCCGTGGGGAAGTCGAAGTCCTTGCCGCTGGCGGCCGAGGCGAGGTTGAAGGCGGGGAAGTAGGCCAGGGTGGCGCCCTTGCGGACGACGACGCCCTTGACCGGGGCCTTGACGCCCTCGGCGTCCATCGTCGTGGTCACGGCCAGTGCCTCGTCGGCGCCCTGCGGCGCGTCGGCGGTGGCGACCTTGACGATCTTGACCTTGTCGCTGCCCACGGTGTAGGAGAAGCCGCCGGCGCACTTGGTCGCGGCCGTGTTCAGGTCCTTCATCGCCTGCTCGGCGCCGCCGTCCTCGTAGGAGGCCAGCGTGACCACGGCCTTCGCCCGGTCCAGGGCGGCCAGCATGGCGTCCTCGGGCTTCGCGCCGGCCTTGGGCTTCTGCGCGTCGCCCAGCCAGGACCGCTTCAGGGTGGCCGACGGCTTGCCGACGTAGCTGCCGGCCTGGAGGTACGCGAGCGGGGCGCACGCCGCGTCGTCCGTCTTCACCTTGTCCTGCGCGACGTCGTCCGCCGCCGGAACCTTGGTGGTGACCTTGCCGCTCTTGACGTCCGCCTGGGTGAGCGCGGCCTTCTCCAGCTCGTCGGCGGTCAGGGCCTTGGCGGGGGCCGCGGAGGGGGTCTTGTCCGCCTGGGCGGTCTTGCCGTCACCGGCCTTGTCCGCGCTGTCGCTGTCGGACGAACCACCGCAGGCGGTGGCGAGCAGGGCCAGAGCGGCAGCGGACGCGGCAAGGGCCGTACGACGGACCAGGAGGGATCTCACGAGGGCACTCTTTTCTCTTCCGACCGGCGGAACATCTCCGCATCGGCTCCGGCGCAGCCTACGCACGGCGGCCGCATAAACGATCATGGACTCTTCATCCGGTACCCGAACGTGACGCCGACGTGATCTCCCCTCCCCACGTGACACAGCCCACCCTGCGCCCCGTTCAAACTCCGTTAACAATGGACTGTGATCTCTCCGGTCTCCCCGATGCCCCGGAGCGCCCACCGGTCCCGGCCGGAGGCGACTCCCTACGTCGACCTCACCCGCGCCGAGTGGAGCGCGCTGCGCGCCAAGACGCCGCTGCCGCTGTCCGCCGAGGAGGTCGAGCGGTTGCGCGGTCTGGGTGACGTCATCGACCTCGACGAGGTGCGGGACATCTACCTTCCGCTGTCGCGGCTGCTCAACCTCTACATCGGCGCCACGGACAAGCTGCGCGGCGCGCTGAACACGTTCCTCGGCGAGCAGGGGTCCCAGTCCGGTACGCCCTTCGTCATAGGGGTGGCGGGGTCGGTCGCCGTCGGGAAGTCGACCGTGGCCCGGCTGCTGCAGGCGCTGCTGTCCCGCTGGCCGGAGCATCCGCGGGTCGAGCTGGTCACCACCGACGGGTTCCTGCTGCCGACACGGGAGCTTCAGGCGCGGGGCCTGATGTCGCGCAAAGGCTTCCCGGAGTCGTACGACCGCAGGGCCCTGACCCGGTTCGTCGCCGACATCAAGGCCGGCAAGGACGAGGTGACCGCCCCCGTCTACTCCCACCTCATCTACGACATCGTCCCCGGCGAGAAGCTGACCGTACGGCGCCCCGACATCCTCGTCGTCGAGGGGCTGAACGTCCTGCAGCCCGCCCTGCCCGGCAAGGACGGCCGCACCCGGGTCGGGCTCGCCGACTACTTCGACTTCAGCGTGTACGTCGACGCGCGCACCGAGGACATCGAGCGGTGGTACCTGAACCGGTTCCGCCAGCTGCGCCGGACGGCCTTCCAGGACCCGTCCTCGTACTTCCGCAGGTACACGCAGGTGTCCGAGGAGGAGGCCCTCGACTACGCCCGCACCATGTGGCGGACCATCAACAAGCCGAACCTCGTGGAGAACATCGCGCCCACCCGCGGCCGGGCCACCCTCGTCGTGCGCAAGGGTCCGGACCACAAGGTGCAGCGCCTCAGCCTGCGCAAGCTCTGAGCACCGGTCCCCGTCCGGCCACCTGCCACCTGCCACCTGCCACCTGCCACCTGCGCCACGGTCGCCGCCGCCCGGTCCCCGCACGGCTACGCATGCCGTCATGCTGCACCTGCGCCTGATCACGCCGGCCGGGAAGACGGACGACGTGGTCCGGCTGATCGAGGGGACGATCGGCACCGCGCACCCGTGCGTGCTCCCGGGCGCCGCGCGCGATCCCGCCGGGGACGTCGTGCTGTGCGACGTGGCCCGGGAGGCGGGCGACGAACTCCTCGGGCGGCCACCGTGTCCGGTCCGCGATCGACACCCCGTCAGTTATCGGCCAACTTCGACGGATGCCCGACCACTTCCGCCCTCACCTGAACACCAGAACTTCACAAGCGTCCCTTGCGGTGTGAAGAATCAGTGAACCAGGACGGCTACCGACCAGTAGTAAAGATCCCGCCAACCGTCTCCGGCGGAGGGAACCTGCCTCCCTTCCCCGCGCCTGGGCTTCTGTCTAGTGTTACGCCCCGCGCAGCCGGACCCGACCAGTCCGTCCTCACGCACATCCATCAGCGACCGGGGGAACAGCGCCGCCACGGGGGGACGCGTCGCATGCCACACCATCCGCCATCCGTGCATCTCGTACCGGACGCCTTTCGCCGTTCCTGACGCCGCGGGAGCCGAGGGCCTCACGCCCCTCTCGCACTCACCGGCGCAATCCCGGTCGTTTCCCTCCTCATGAAACCCCATGAAAAGGAGATGCACCCTTGCGTTCCAGACCGCCGTGGCCCGTCGGGCACGGACCACGTCGACTCGGGCTCCTCGCCCGCATCCTTCCCGTCTCCCTCGGTCTCGCGATCGTCGCGGGCCTCACCGCTCATCCACAGGCGCTCGGCCGGGTCACCGCGGACGACGCCGTTCCCACGGGTGGCTCCCACGACTGGTACGAGGTCACGGCCGCCGAGCAACTGCGGCAGGACCAGTGCCTGATGACCGACGTACTGCGGCTGGGCGGACCGTCCATGGTGCAGACGGCACAGGCCGGCCTCAACCAGCCCCCGGACAGGCTGCGTGAGCTGGCCGACCGCGAGTACTGGCAGGGCACGCCCCTCGCCACCGCGTACACCAAGGACCGGGACGCGGCGAGCAAGGAGCTGGACGCCCTCCACGCCCTCAGGGACAACTGGAAGAAGCCCCTCGACGGGCTGACGACCCCGGCCGGCTTCACCGAGACCGAGTTCCACTGGCCGCCCGGCAGCAACGACGGCAAGCAGGACTTCTACGAACAGACGGGCCTGACCCGGTGGGCCGCCGACCGGTTCTGGAAGGACGAGGACGACTTCTACGCCGACCCCACCCCGCTGGCCGACGCGCAGACGGCCGAGGCCGTCAAGAAGCTGGGCGCTCCGCTGTACGGACCGGACCCGGACCCCACCCTGCCCTCGGACGAGTGGAACCGCGCGCTCGCCGAACGGGACGCCTTCGGGTACCTGACCGACTGGTCGCTGGAACCCATGGGCGCCGACAACGCCCGCATCTTCCTCGCCTCCGGCGGTTTCCCGCGCACGGCACCGCAGCCGGGCACGGCGGAGTTCCGCATCGCGGTCGAGGACCTGAAGACCCGGTTCGCCGCGTGCGCGTGGCGCGACCCCATGGATCCCGCCAAGGCACTGGGCATCGTCTCCGCCACCGCGGCCGACGAGTGGCAGCAGGAGATCGCCTCCCAGGCCACGCAGCGCAACACGATCCTGAACGCGAACACCGACGCGACGAAGGCCCTCGCCTCCGGTGCCAAGGCGCTCGGTGACCTGCTGGGCCACTCGTGGACCGCCGACCACCTCGCGCGCTGGCAGGACTACTGGTCCCCCGGTGGGGTCGGCGCCATCGGCGACAAGCCGACTGTGATCGAGGTCACGGCCGCGAAGGGCAAGTGCCTCGACGTCGAGGGGACGAAGAAGGACAACGGCACTCCGGTCCAGGTCAACACCTGCAACGGTTCCGCCACGCAGAAGTGGGAGGTCTACGGCGACAGCAAGGGCCTGCACCTGCGCAACACCCACTCCTTGAAGTGCCTGGACGTGTCGGGCACCAACCCGGCGAACGGCACGAAGATCCAGATCTGGACGTGCAGCAGCTCCCCGGCACAGACGTGGGAGTACGACGTGCGCGCGACCACGAGCCTGAAGAACGTGGGCACGGGCAAGTGCCTGGACCTGCCGAAGTACGACAACAGCCAGAACGCGCGGCTGTGGACGTGCACCGGCGCCGACCCGCAGAAATTCACCGTCAAGCCGTCCGGCAGCAACGGCACGGTCCCGCCGAAGGCGCAGTTCGACAAGGCGAAGACGGGCATCACGAACGCCCAGGCTGCGGCGAAGAAGCAGCTCGGTGTACTCAAGGCGCAGGCGGCGGCGGCGAAGACCGCCGCCGCCACCAGTGACACCGCCGAGCAGGCCGCCCACGCCGTCGCGGACCAGCGCGGTGCGCCGCGTGGCCGCGGCCTTCTGGTCGGTCAGCAGAAGGCGCAGGTCACCAAGGGCGCCGCGGCGGCGCTGGACGCGATGGTGAAGGCCGGCGAGACCGCCGAGGCCGCCACCCGCGCGTCCGCCGGCGACAGCGCGACCATCATGCAGCGGGCGCTGGCCCAGGCGGCACAGGCGAAGGCGGAGTTCCGCAAGGAGGCCGCACGCGTCGCCGAGCTACAGGCGAAGGCCGCCTCGGACGCGGCGAAGATCCACCGGGACAACGCCAAGAAGGACAAGGAGACCGCGGAGGCCAAGCTCGCCGAGGCGGTGAAGGCCGAGGGCGAGGCCAAGGCGGCCGCCGCCGAGGCCCACGCCAAGCGCCTGTCCGCCGAGGCCGAGGAGAAGACGGCCAAGGCGGAGAAGGAGAAGGCCGCCGCCAAGAAGGCCGAGGCGGCCGAGCACCGGAGGACCGCCGAGGCCCAGGCGACGAAGGCCAAGGACGCCAAGAACAAGGCCGAGGCGGCCGAGGGCACGGCGGTCGACAAGAGGGACGCCGCGGTCAGGGCCCGGGACAAGGCCCGTGACCTGCGCGACGACGCCTGGGACGCCGAGCAGAAGGCCGACGCCGCACGCGCCAAGGCCGACGCGAAGGAGGCGTACGCCCAGGCCCACGAGTCCGACAGCAACGCCCAGGAGGCGAGGGCCGCGGCCGACGAGGCCGCCCGGCACGCCGGCGACGCCGAAACCGCCGCGACGAAGGCCCGTGCCGCGGCCGACGCGGCGACGAAGGCGGCCGCCGACGCGGACGCCGCGGCGACCCGCGCCGAGGCCGCCGCCAAGCGCGCCCGTGCCGACGCGGACGCCGCGCAGGCGGCGAAGTTGAGGGCCGACGCCGCGGTGAAGACCGCGACCAGTGCCGCGGCGGACGCCATCCAGGCCGCGAAGCACGCCGCGTCCGAGGCGAAGACGGCCGTCAAACTGGCCGACGAGGCGGAGAAGCAGGCCAAGACCGCCAAGGCCCACGCGGACGAGGCGGCCAAGGAGGCCGGCAAGGCGCTGGCGGCCTCGGCGAAGGCCGCCGGGTTCGCCTACGTCACCGCGCAGGCGGCGGCCGACGCGCACGCCGCCGCCGCTCAGGTCGCCAAGCCGGCCAACGACGCCATCCAGATCGGCTCGCCGTACGTCGACACCGACTCGGCGGCCTCCCTGGTCGTGCTGACCGGGCAGGCGTCGAAGTCGATCGCCGAGCAGCAGAAGGCCGTCGCCGACGCGCACGCCAAGAACGCGCAGGCGGAGGCCGCCGCCGCGAAGTCCCTCGCCGACCAGGCGCAGGGCGACGCGAAGCAGGCGTACGTCCACGCCGCGAACGCCGCCGCACACGCGGCGACCGCGCGCGGCTACGCCAAGGAGGCCCTCGGCTACGCTGCCGACGCCGCCCTCGCCGCGTCCAAGGCCGCCGCCTCACTGGCCCGCACGGTCGAGTACGGCCGCCAGGCCGCCGAGGACGCGGCAGCCGCCGACCGGGCGGCGGGTCGCGCCGAGAGCCACGCCAAGGACGCCCGCGACTCCGCCGACGACGCGGCCCTCGAAGCGGATGCCGCCCGCAGGGCCGCCTCGGAGGCCGAGGAGGCAGCCAGGGACGCCCGAGCGGCGGCCGACCGCGCGGACGCCGCCGCCACCGAGGCGGAGGAGGCCGCGAAGGACGCCCAGAAGTACGCGGACGAGGCCCAGGCCGCCGCGGAGTCCGCCGAACGCAAGAAGGCCAACCAGCAGGTCTCCTCGGGCGCCGGCACCGGTGTCGACAGCACCTTCTACGTCGTCGACAAGGTCGCCGAGGCGGGACCGGCCAAGCAGCTCAACGACTGCGTCTACACGCTCCAGGGCTGCACGGTCACCTACGAGCTGCGCCTCGACATCACGGTCAGCTACTACTACTGCCTCAACCCCGACGTCCCCGCCACCGAGAGCGGCTGCCCGAAGCAGGACACGCTGTACCTCGGCACGGAGACGCTGAAGAACCAGACCAACAACTGGACCCACCACTTCACCTTCGAGGAGATCACCAGGATCGGCTGGCAGAACCTCTTCGGGGAGAAGGCCGGCGCGGTTCTGTACGAGTTGGTCCTGGGTGATGCCTTCCGGTGCTACCACGGCGACAAGTCCAGCTGTGCCTGGGCCGCCACCATCCTCGTACCGACGTCGGTCGCCACCAAGCTCGCCGAGGCCGCCAAGCTCGCCGTGCGGGTCGAGAAGGCCGTCAAGACCGGTGAGAACGCCGCGGAGGTGCTCAAGGACCTGAAGAAGATCTACGGGGAGAAGGGCGCCGCCCAGGTCGGTGACGCCACGAGTGCGGCGGGCATGGGGCTGCGCGTCGCGGTCGGTGTGGCAGAACGGGCCAAGATCCACCGTGGCACCCTCGACCCGAAGCTGCTGGACAGACTCAAGGACGCCGGCGCGAAGATCAACAGGGCGGACACGATCTGGGTGATCGAGTACGCCAAACCCGGTTTGCCCATCGCCTGGCTCGAGAAGGGCAATGTCAACGCGGGCCTGACCCACATCCTCTTCCGTCACGCGGGAGAATTCGCGGACGCGGGAGTCCGGGTGGACGACATCCCCGCCCTCGTGAAGACCGCCCTGACCGAAGGCACCAGGGTCGGCACCCAGGGAGCCGGGAGACCGGTCTTCGAGGTCGCCTTCCAGGGTAAGACCCAGCGCTTGGCCATCAGCGTGGGCGACAACGGATACGTGATCGGAGCGAACATCGCATGACCCTCGAAGAACCGCGGCACGTGCTGGTGCACGCCCGGGGCGAGCCGTCCCCGCTGTACGAACCGCGGGACGCCGGTGCCCACGACGACCTCGGCGCCTTCACCCGTGAGGTCCTGCTGGACGACGACCGGCTGGGCCTGCCCGGGGACCTGGCCGACGCGCTGCGCTCCTGGTCCCTGTCCCGTCCTGCCGGGGGCTTCGCCTCCCGACAGGACCAGCGCAAGCACGCCCGGCAGGGCCTGGCGATCGCCCAGCGGCTGGCCCGGCACCTTGGGCCGTCGTGGGTGGTGCGCTACCGGGACGAGCGTCACCGGACGGCGACCTGGGTGTGCTGGGGCTGTGACCGCCTGCACTGGGAACGCGACGACCACAGCGCACCGCCGCACCCCGTCCACATCACGGTCGAGGGCGAGTACAAGTTCGGTCCGCTCCGCTCGGACGGCTTCGGAGACTTCTTCCCCGACGACCCCGCTGCGGCCCTGGACCTGTCCGACGAGCTCGTCTCCGCGCTCCGCGTATGGGCGGACGAGATCGACACCACCTTGAACCTGGACCTGCGGGACCGGGAGGAGGGGAAGTACGACGCCGAGTGGCAGCGGCTGTTCCACCGGGGGACGGAGCTGGCGAAGCAGGTCGCACACGAGCTCGGCCCCGCCCGGACGGTGACCTACAAGGGCTTGGCCCACGGAGGCCTGGCTGCCATGACGTCGGTCACCTGGCAAGGGGATCAGCAGGTCTAGTCAAGGACTGAACCCGGCCGGTGGGGCGGGGAGGGGCCCGTCTCCCCGCTCTCGCCGGCCGGTGGGGCGGGGAGACGGGACGTGGCCCGGGCCTGTCTCCTCCCCCGCTCGAAACAGCGGGGGAGGAGACAGGCCCGGGCCACACATCCAAAAACTCCCGCGGCGCCTACCCCAGCGCCGACTTCACCACGTCCGCCAGCCGGCCCGCCACCGAGCGGGCCTGGTCGATGTCCGCGGCCTCCACCATCACCCGCACCAGCGGTTCCGTGCCCGAGGGGCGGAGCAGGACGCGCCCGGTCTCCCCCAGTTCCCGCTCGGCCTCGGTGACGGCCGTCGCGAGTTCGGCGGAGGTCTTCACCCGGGACTTGTCGACGTCCGGCACGTTGACGAGCACCTGCGGCAGCCGCTCCATCACCGACGCCAGCTCCCGCAGCGGACGCCCGGTCCCGGCGACCCGTGCCGCGAGCAGCAGGCCGGTCAGCGTGCCGTCGCCCGTCGTGGCGTGGTCGAGGACGATGACGTGGCCGGACTGCTCGCCGCCGAGGGCGTAGCCCTTCTCCTTCATCTGCTCCAGCACGTACCGGTCGCCGACCGCGGTCTGCACCAGCCGGATGCCCTCGCGCTCCATGGCGAGCTTGAAGCCCAGGTTGGACATCACGGTCGCGACGACGGTGTCGGAGCGCAGTGCGGAACGCTCCCGCATCGCCAGCGCGAGCACGGCGAGGATCTGGTCCCCGTCGACCTCCTCGCCGGTGTGGTCCACGGCCAGGCACCGGTCGGCGTCGCCGTCGTGCGCGATACCGAGGTCGGCCCCGTGCTCGACGACGGCGGCCTTCAGACGGTCCAGGTGGGTCGAGCCGCAGCCGTCGTTGATGTTGAGCCCGTCGGGTTCGGCGCCGATGGTGACGACCTCGGCCCCGGCCCGCGTGAACGCCTCCGGCGATACTTTGGCGGCGGCGCCGTGCGCCTCGTCGAGGACGATCCGCAGGCCGTCCAGCCGGTTCGGGAGGACGCCGACGAGGTGGGCGACGTACTGGTCGAACCCTTCCCCGTGGTCCCGCACCCGGCCGACGCCGGCACCGGTCGGGCGGTTCCAGGGGGCGCCGGTGCGGTGCTCCTCGTACACGGACTCGATCCGGTCCTCCAGCTCGTCGGCGAGCTTGTGGCCGCCGCGGGCGAAGAACTTGATGCCGTTGTCCGGCATGGCGTTGTGGCTGGCGGAGAGCATCACGCCGAGGTCGGCACCGAGCGCGCCGGTGAGGTACGCCACCGCCGGCGTCGGCAGGACGCCGACCCGCAGGACGTCCACGCCCGCGCTCGCCAGACCCGCGACCACGGCGGCCTCCAGGAACTCCCCGGACGCACGCGGGTCCCGCCCGACCACCGCGGTCGGCCTGTGGCCCTCGAAGGTGCCCGCCTCGGCCAGCACGTGCGCCGCGGCGACGGAGAGGCCGAGCGCCAGCTCGGCGGTCAGGTCCGCGTTGGCGACGCCACGCACGCCGTCCGTGCCGAAGAGTCGTCCCACTTGTCCTCCTGGAGAAGCATCGTTTCGAAGAGGTGCTGGATTATGACACTCGACGCCCCGGGCATCCGATCGCACCAGCCTTTGAACGGCTTGTGCCGTTATACGCCCAAGCTCTGCGATAAACGAACGCCCCGGAGGCACAGTGGCGTGCCGCCGGGGCGTTCGGAGTACGTGCAGGGGCGCCGCTGGGATCAGCGCTTGCTGTACTGCGGAGCCTTGCGGGCCTTCTTCAGACCGGCCTTCTTGCGCTCGACCGCACGGTCGTCGCGGCGGAGGAAGCCGGCCTTCTTCAGCGGACCGCGGTTGTTGTCGACGTCGGCCTCGTTCAGCGCACGGGCGACACCGAGGCGGAGGGCACCGGCCTGGCCGGAGACACCGCCACCGGCGATGCGGGCGATGATGTCGTAGCGGCCCTCGAGCTCCAGCACCTTGAAGGGCTCGTTGACCTCCTGCTGGTGCACCTTGTTCGGGAAGTAGTCCTCGAGGGTGCGACCGTTGATCTTCCACTTGCCGGAGCCCGGAACGATCCGGACGCGGGCGATGGCGTTCTTGCGGCGGCCCAGGCCGGCAGCCGGCTGCGGCTCGCCGAAGCGGGAGGCCAGGGACTCCGAGGTGTACTCGCCCTCGACGGGGACCTCGGACTCGGTGGTGTAGCTGTCGATGTCAAGCTCTTCGAGCGGCTGCTCTGCAGTGGTCTCGGCCACGATTCTCCTCAGATTCTCTTCGGTCTTAGGGGGTGGCCGGACTTACTGCGCGACCTGGGTGATCTCGAACGGCACCGGCTGCTGCGCGGCGTGCGGGTGCTGGTCACCCTTGTAGACCTTCAGCTTCGAGAGCATCTGACGGCCCAGGGAGTTCTTGGGGAGCATGCCCTTGACGGCCTTCTCGACGGCCTTCTCCGGGTTCTTCTCGAGCAGCTCGTCGTAGCGGACGGAGCGCAGACCGCCCGGGTAGCCGGAGTGGCGGTACGCCATCTTCTGGGTCCGCTTGTTGCCGGAGAGGTGCACCTTGTCGGCGTTGATGATGATGACGAAGTCACCAGCGTCGACGTGCGGCGCGTAGATCGGCTTGTGCTTGCCCCGCAGAAGGGTGGCGGCGGTGGACGCCAGGCGGCCCAGGACGACGTCCTGGGCGTCAATGACATGCCACTGGCGCGTGATGTCGCCGGGCTTGGGGCTGTACGTACGCACGGTTCGTAGCCTTCGCTTCTTCAGTGAGTGGTCCTGACAAGGTCACCGAAGACGATCACGACAGCCTTGGCCGCACCACGGTGACGCAAACCGCGTGCTGGTCGCTGGTCATCGGCCCGGTGGACCGGTGTAAGGGCCCGTCCCGTGAGAATGAGCAAGCCAATACACAACGAAATCGCAGGATACCCGCGGCGCCCTACGGGGGTCAAAACGGGGGCGCCGGTGCGGATCCTGCGTGTTCCACACCCAGTGTACGGCGCCCGCCCGGCTGCCGCCCCGCACCGACCCACGACATCTCGGCCGGGCCGAAACGGGGGGCCGCTTTGTACCGGCCTGTGCCGAAGGCCCGTCGCAGGCCCTCAGCAGGCGCACCAGCACCCCCCAACCCCCGTCTAAGATGCGCCCCATGAGTTATGGGCAGGGGGGCTCGCAGTCCCAGTGGGATCCCTGGAAACCGAATTCTCAGCAGCCGTGGAACAGCGGCAGCGACGGCCGGACTCCGGACTGGGCCGCGCTCGCCGAGGCCTCGGAGACGCGGCACAAGAGGCGCCGGGTGCTGTTCATCGGCGGTGGCGTGCTGGCCATCGCCGGGGTCGCCACGGCCGTCGCCATGGGCATGGTGTCGGCCGACAGCGACAACAACGCCTCGGGTCGGACGGCCTCCCGGCTGCCCACCGCCCTGCCGAGCGAGTCCGCCACGGCGCCCTCCTTCGCCCCCACCAGCGCCCCGCCCCCGCTGGACCCGAAGGAATTCATATCCAGCGCGCAGAAGGACACGGCCCCGCTCAGCGCCGACACGCTCTTCCCCGGCACCCAGCTGACCATGGGCGAGAGCGTGTACAAGAAGGGCCCGACGGACGACGCCAAGAACTGCGTCACCGCCGCCCAGGGCACGCTCCCCAAGGCCCTCACCGACAACGGCTGCACCCGCCTGCTGCGCGTCACCTACAGCCAGGACGGCATCGCGGTGACCGTCGGCATCGCCGTCTTCGGCACCGAGGCGCAGGCGGCCAAGGCCAGGGGCGAGACCGACAAGAAGAGCATCGTCAAGCCGCTTCCCGGCGGCGGTGTCAAGGCCTTCTGCAACGGCGCGGTCTGCCGCTCCACGACCAACTCCCTGGGCCGCTACGCCTACTTCACCCTCACCGGCTTCACCGACGGCAAGAGCGTCACGGCCAAGGACACCAAGGTCTTCCGGGCCGGCGACGACCTCGCCCAGTTCGCGTTCCAGCAGATCCGCCGCCGCGGCGAGGCCCAGGCGTCGGCGGCGGCCGGCCAGTAAGCCGTCACCCTCCCCGCCCCTCCCCCGCCGGCGCGGGTCTGCCCAGCGCCCTGAACTGCCAGCCCGCCGCCGTCCAGCGGTCCTCGTCGAGCACGCCCCGGCCGTCCACGATCCGTGGACGGCACACCAGTGACACGGCCCGCTCCGGGTCGAGCGCCCTGAACTGCGGCCACTCGGTCAGGTGCAGCACGAGCTCGGCCCCGCGCAGCGCCTCCTCGACCGACATCGCATACCCCAGAAGCGGAAACGCCTTGCGCGCGTTGTCCATCGCCGCGGGGTCGTAGACCGTCACGTCCGCCCCGTCCAGATCGAGCCGCGCGGCCACGTTCAGCGCGGGCGAGTCCCGGACGTCGTCCGAGTCCGGCTTGAACGCCGCACCCAGGACCGCCACCCGCGCCCCGAGGACCGTACCCCCGCACAGCTGCCGGGCCAGCTCGACCACCCGGTCCCGGCGCCGCATGTTGATCGCGTCCACCGCGCGCAGAAGCCCCAGATCGACGCCCAGCTCGGCGGCGCGGTGCGCGAAGGCCCGGATGTCCTTGGGAAGACAGCCCCCGCCGAACCCGACCCCGGCCCGCAGGAACTTCTGGCCGATCCGCTCGTCGTGCCCCAGTGCCTCGGAGAGCTTGCCCACATCGCCGCCCGCGGCCTCGCACACCTCCGCCATCGCGTTGATGAAGGAGATCTTCGTGGCGAGAAAGGAGTTCGCGGCCGTCTTGACCAGCTCCGCGGTGGCGAAGTCGGTCACGACCAGCGGTGTGCCGGCGGCGAGAACAGGGGCGTAGACCGACCGCAGCAGCCGCTCCGCACGCGCCGTGCGCACCCCGAACACCAG
This sequence comes from Streptomyces sp. JNUCC 63, assembly GCF_054366325.1. Classification (NCBI taxonomy): domain Bacteria; kingdom Bacillati; phylum Actinomycetota; class Actinomycetes; order Kitasatosporales; family Streptomycetaceae; genus Streptomyces; species Streptomyces sp. JNUCC 63. The sequence continues at coordinate 3,185,512 of NZ_CM135963.1, forward strand.
CCGGTCCGGCCGCAGCGTGTCCTCGGCGGCGAAGCCCTCCCGCAGGAACTCCGGGTTCCACGCGATCTCGGCCCGGTGCCTGCCGGCGAGCCGGGCCGCCGTGCCGACCGGCACGGTCGACTTGCCCACCTGCAACGCGCCCTTGCGCGCATGCCGGGCGATCCCGTCGAACGCCGACTCCACATACGTCAGGTCGGCGCCGTCACAGTCCGTCCGCTGCGGGGTGCCCACGCACACGAAGTGCACCTGGCCGAAGGCCCCGGCCTCCTCGTACGACGTGGTGAACCGCAGCCGCCCGCTCGCCGTGTGCCGGGCGACCATCCCGGCCAGGTGCGGCTCGTGGAACGGCACCCGGCCCGCGCAGCGCGGCGACCTTGCCGGCGTCGGCGTCGACCCCGACCACCTCGTGCCCCAGCTCCGCCATGCAGGCGGCATGCGCGGCACCGAGATAGCCGGTGCCGATGACGGTGAGCCGCATGGGTCCGCCCTTCCCGCCGTACGACAGCAAGTAAGCAGAGCGAGTTCCCGCCGGGCCGGATCCGTACCGTCACGTACGGTAACCCGAGCCCCCTCGGCCCCCTCAGCAGCAGACCGCTCCCGGCAGCGACCGCTTGTTGCGCGCCTCCCGGCTCCGCGCGGCCAGCAGCTCGTCGGCCGGGTAACCGACCTCCTCCAGGGTCAGCCCGTGCGGCCGTACGACGTGCACGGCGGAGTCCCGTACCCCCGCGGCCAGGACCTTCCCGGGCCAGTCGGGCGCGCGATGCCCGTCCCCCACGAACAGCAGCGCGCCGATGAGCGAGCGCACCATGTTGTGACAGAACGCGTCGGCCCGGACGGTGGCGGTGATGATCCCGTCGTCCCCGCGTCGAAGGCTCAGCTCCTGGAGCGTACGGATCGTGGTCGCGCCCTCGCGCTTCTTGCAGTACGCGGCGAAGTCGTGCTCGCCCAGAAGCCGCTGCGCGGCCTCGTTCATGGCGTCGACGTCGAGCGGCCAGTCGTGCCACAGCACATGCCCCCGCAGCAGCGGGTCGACGCCGCCGGGGTTGTCGGTGACGCGGTAGGCGTAGCGGCGCCAGACGGCGGAGAAGCGGGCGTTGAAGCCACTGGGCGCGGGGCGCAGGGCCCAGACGCGCACGTCCCGGGGCAGCCGCCCGGCGAGCCGCTTCAGCAGCTTCTCGTGGTGCTCGCGCCACACCTGCTCGGGCAGATCCACGTGGGCCACCTGACCCCGCGCGTGCACCCCGGCGTCGGTGCGCCCTGCCACGGTCAGCTCGTACGTCTCCGTCGACCGCGTGACCGTACGCAGCGCGTCCTCGATCTCCCCCTGCACGGTCCGCCGGCCGCCGGCCTGCTTGGCCCAGCCGTGGAAGTCGGTGCCGTCGTACGACAGGTCGAGACGGACGCGGACGTAACCGGGCTGTGCTTCGTCACTCACGTACAGATCCTCTCAGGCGCGCGTACACGCGCGTACACGAAAGCGGGTCCGCCCCGCAGGGGGCGGACCCGCTCAAGCACGAGGGCGTACCGCTCAGGCGTCCTTGGACTCCTCGGCAGCGGCCTCCTCGGCCTTGGCGTCCTCGACCGGGGCGTCCTCGGCCTTGGTCTCCTCGGCCTTGGTCTCCTCGGCCTTCGGCTCCTCCGCCTTGGTCTCGGCCTCCTTGACCGCGCGCTTGGTGGCGGCCTCGGCCTCACCCACGGCCTTCTGCTGCACCGTCAGTGCCTCGACCAGCTCGATGACGGCCATGGGCGCGTTGTCGCCACGGCGGTTGCCGATCTTGGTGATACGGGTGTAGCCACCCGGACGGTTCTCGTACCGCGGGCCGATCTCGGTGAAGAGCGTGTGGACGATGCCCTTGTCCGTGATGACCTGGAGCACCTGACGGCGGTTGTGAAGGTCGCCCTTCTTCGCCTTGGTGATCAGACGCTCGGCGTACGGCCGCAGACGGCGGGCCTTCGCCTCGGTGGTGGTGATACGGCCGTGCTCGAACAGCGCCTTCGCGAGGTTCGCGAGGAGCAGCTTCTCGTGCGCGGCGCTGCCGCCCAGACGGGCACCCTTGGCGGGCTTCGGCATGGTTCTTCTCCTGTGTGTCTGCCCCGGCCGTACCAGGTACCGGAGTCAGTATCCGAGCAGGCGGTCGCCTGTCGGAGATCCAGATGCCCCCGAAGGGGCATCTGGAAGGGGCGCGGGGAACTGCGCGATCAAGCACAGCGCACCCGCGCCCGAAAACGGACCGTCGGTCCCGAGCTCTTAGTACTGCTCGGTCTCGACGAACCCGGCGTCCGCGTCGTCGTCCGCGCCGAACGCGTCCGCGGCGGCGGTCGGGTCGAATCCGGGCGGGCTGTCCTTCAGGGCCAGACCCATCCCGGCCAGCTTCGCCTTGACCTCGTCGATGGACTTCGCACCGAAGTTGCGGATGTCCAGCAGGTCGGCCTCGGAACGCGCGACGAGCTCACCCACGGAGTGGATGCCCTCACGCTTGAGGCAGTTGTAGGAGCGGACCGTCAGCTCGAGCTCCTCGATCGGCAGCGCGAGGTCGGCGGCCAGCGCGGCGTCCGTCGGGGACGGACCCATGTCGATGCCCTCGGCGTCGATGTTCAGCTCGCGGGCGAGGCCGAACAGCTCCACCAGGGTCTTGCCGGCGGAGGCCATGGCGTCACGCGGACGCATCGCCTGCTTGGTCTCGACGTCGACGATCAGCTTGTCGAAGTCGGTGCGCTGCTCGACACGGGTCGCCTCGACCTTGTACGTGACCTTCAGCACCGGCGAGTAGATCGAGTCGACCGGGACACGGCCGATCTCCTGACCCACCTGCTTGTTCTGCACGGCGGAGACGTAGCCGCGACCGCGCTCGACGGTCAGCTCCATCTCCAGCTTGCCCTTGCCGTTGAGCGTGGCGAGGACCAGGTCGGGGTTGTGCACCTCGACACCGGCCGGGGGCGCGATGTCGGCGGCGGTGACCAGCCCCGGGCCCTGCTTGCGCAGGTACATCACCACGGGCTCGTCGTGCTCGGAGGAGACGACCAGCTGCTTGATGTTGAGGATCAGGTCGGTGACGTCCTCCTTGACGCCCGGCACGGTGGTGAACTCGTGCAGGACGCCGTCGATGCGGATGGACGTGACCGCCGCACCCGGGATCGAGGAGAGGAGCGTACGGCGCAGAGAGTTGCCGAGGGTGTAGCCGAAGCCCGGCTCCAGCGGCTCGATCACGAACCGGGAGCGGAACTCGTCGACGACCTCTTCGGTCAACGAGGGTCGCTGAGCGATCAGCATGTGTGGATCAGATCCTTCAGTCGTGGGCGCCCGCTATATGACGCCCGACCAGGCCGCACCGGACATGGTGCGGGTACTGCAAGGGTACGGGCGGTACGGCCCGTATACGGGCCGTACCGCCCGGACACCCACTGCCGTGAAGCGGCGAACGCGTCAGACGCGGCGGCGCTTCGGCGGACGGCAGCCGTGCTGCGAAAGTGTGGGGGCCGACCCCCACACCCCCAGCCGGAGGCCGGACCGCCGAGGCCGAATATCAGACGCGGCGGCGCTTCGGCGGACGGCAGCCGTTGTGCGGGGTCGGGGTGACGTCCTGGATGGAGCCGACCTCGAGACCGGTCGCCTGAAGCGAACGGATGGCGGTCTCACGACCGGAGCCCGGGCCCTTGACGAACACGTCGACCTTGCGCATGCCGTGCTCCTGGGCGCGGCGGGCGGCCGACTCGGCGGCCATCTGCGCGGCGAACGGCGTGGACTTCCGGGAGCCCTTGAAGCCGACGTGGCCGGCGGAGGCCCAGGAGATCACGTTGCCGGACGGGTCGGTGATCGAAACGATGGTGTTGTTGAACGTGCTCTTGATGTGCGCGTGGCCGTGAGCGACGTTCTTCTTTTCCTTGCGGCGCACCTTCTTGGCAGCGCCCTGACGTCCCTTGGGGGGCATGTCGAAAACTCCTACGGGAGGTGGTCGGTCCTACAGCGAAGACCGCTGGACGGCGAGTGTCGCTGCGGACTACTTCTTGCCCGGCTTCTTCTTGCCGGCGATGGCGCGACGCGGGCCCTTGCGGGTACGGGCGTTGGTGCTGGTGCGCTGACCGCGGACGGGCAGACCGCGGCGGTGCCGCAGACCCTGGTAGCAGCCGATCTCGACCTTGCGGCGGATGTCGGCCTGGATCTCGCGACGGAGGTCACCCTCGGTCTTGATGTTGTTGTCGACGTACTCGCGGATCGCGACGAGCTGCTCCTCGGAGAGGTCGCGAACGCGGGTGTTCGGGTCGATGCCGGTGGCGGCCAGCGTCTGCTGGGCGAGGGTCCGGCCGATGCCGAACACGTAGGTGAGGGCGACCTCCACGCGCTTTTCGCGCGGGATGTCAACACCGGAAACGCGTGCCATTCAATGGCTCCAGTTGATCTTCGGAGGTCTTCCACAGGACCGGCTCCCAGCCCGCCGTACCAGGTACGGACCGGGTCCCCGGCCTCCGAACCGGGGGTGTCGAGCGGACGATCTCCGCTCGGGCCCTGCGTATGAACATATTCAGCTCGCGTCGCGCGAATCTCTGCGATAGCGGTGCAGAGGGTGCGGTCGGTCGTGCGTCAGCCCTGGCGCTGCTTGTGGCGCGGGTTCTCGCAGATGACCATGACCCGGCCGTGACGGCGGATCACCCTGCACTTGTCGCAGATCTTCTTGACGCTCGGCTTGACCTTCATGGGGTGAGGTTCTCCGGGTCAGTTGCCGACGGCCCCGCGTGAGACACGGGGCGTGGGCAAGATCTACTTGTACCGGTAGACGATCCGGCCACGCGTCAGGTCGTACGGAGACAGCTCCACCACGACCCGGTCGTCAGGGAGGATGCGGATGTAGTGCATGCGCATCTTGCCGCTGATGTGTGCCAGGACCTGGTGGCCGTTCTGGAGCTCGACCTTGAACATGGCGTTCGGCAGAGACTCGACGACAGTGCCCTCGATCTCGATGGCACCTTGCTTCTTGGCCACGCTTCGCCCTTCGAATCGACTACCTTGATCGACTCTCGCTGCACCGTGGCCTGCGCGCAGGCATGCGGATACACAAGAGCCGACGAGTCAGTCTACGTCAGCGCCCCACGAAACACGAATCGAGAAAGCCTGCCCCACGCCGGAGATCATCATGCAGGCGGGTCCGGTGCCGCCGTGATGCCGACCCATCCTTGACGCCGCTCCCGCGGGCTCGGCGCCGGGGGCGCCTCACGAGTTTCGAGCGGCTGCGCCGGCCTCCGACCGGCGGTCGCGGCCCGGGGCGCCGTCAAGCCAGGGGGTCCGGTGCCGCCGTGATGCCGTACTCGGCCAGCTTCGCCTTGCCCCCGTCGGGCGCCGTCAGGACCAAAGGCCCCTGGGGCGTCAGGGCGACCGAGTGCTCCCAGTGGGAGGACCAGGTGCCGTCCGTGGTGATGACCGTCCAGTCGTCCTCGAGGACCTGGGTCTTCGGGGTGCCGAGGGAGACCATCGGCTCGATGGCGAGGCAGAAGCCGGGGACCAGCTTGGGGCCCTTGCCGCGGCGGCGGTCGACGTAGTTCAGCAGGTGCGGGTCCATGTGCATCTCGGTGCCGATGCCGTGGCCGCCGTAGTCCTCGATGATCCCGTAACGGCCGCCGCCCGGCTTCGGCTGGCGGCGGATGTACGTCTCGACGGCCCGCGAGATGTCGACAAGGCGGTTGCCCTGCTTCATCGCCGCGATGCCGGCCCACATCGACTCCTCGGTCACCCGGGAGAGCTCGACCAGCTCCGGGGCGTGGCCGGACCCCACGAAGGCGGTGTAGGCCGCGTCGCCGTGCCAGCCGTCGACGATCGCGCCGCAGTCGATGGAGATGATGTCGCCGTCCTTGAGGACGACGTCGTCGGAGGGGATGCCGTGGACGACGACCTCGTTCACGGAGGTGCAGATCGTCGCAGGAAAGCCGCCGTAGCCGAGGAAGTTCGGCTTGGCGTTGTGCTCCGCGAGCACCTTGCGCGCCACCTGGTCCAGGTCCTTGGTGGTCGCCCCGGGCACGGCCGCCTCCCGGGTGGCCGCGTGAATGGCGGCGACGACCAGCCCCGCCGCACGCATCTTGGCGATCTGCTCGGGGGACTTGATCTGCACCATGGGGACTACGGCCTTTCTCGGACCGGGGAAAGGACGGACACTTTCAACAATACGGGCCGGCATCATCCAGCCCGTTGGGGTCCCCCTGCTCGAAGAGCTTGGGGGAGTTTGAGGGCGGGGCCGTTCAGAACGATGTGGGGATCCGGGGGTGCGACCCCCCGGGGACGGCCGCACCAATCCGCACCGACACCGCGCACACGTCGGCCGCGGCCCCATGAGGAACCGCGGCCGAGCAGCGCGGCTAGTCGCGCTGCAGCGCGCCCAGCGCCCGCCGCGTGATCTCGTCCACCGGCCCCAGCGAGGAGATCGTCACGACCAGCCCCTGCGCCTTGTAGTAGTCGATGATCGGCTCGGTCTGCGTGTGGTAGACCTCCAGCCTCTTGCGGACGGTCTCCTCCGAGTCGTCGTCCCGCTGGTACAGCTCCCCGCCGCAGACGTCGCAGACGCCCTCCTCCTTCGGCGGGCTGTACGTCACGTGGAAGACGTGCGCCGAGTCCTTGCGGCAGATCCGCCGTCCGGCGATCCGCTTGACGACCTCCTCCTCGGGCACCTCGAGGTCGAGCACCGCGTCCAGCTCGATGCCCTCGGTCCGCAGCAGCTCGTCCAGCGCCTCGGCCTGCGAGACATTGCGCGGGAAGCCGTCCAGCAGGAAACCGCCCTCGGCGTCGGGCTGCTCCATGCGGTCCTTGGCCATGGCGATGGTGACCTCGTCGGGCACCAGGTTGCCGGCGTCCATGTAGGACTTCGCGAGCTTGCCGAGCTCCGTCTGCCGGCTGATGTTGGCACGGAACAGGTCGCCCGTGGAGATGTGCGGAATGCGCAGCTTCTCGGCTAGACGTGCGGCCTGTGTTCCTTTGCCGGCACCCGGCGGTCCGACGAGGACGATTCGCATCAGCGGAGGAACCCTTCGTAATTGCGCTGCTGGAGTTGGCTCTCGATCTGCTTCACCGTCTCGAGACCGACACCCACGATGATCAGGATGCTGGTCCCGCCGAAGGGGAAGTTCTGGTTTGCGCCGAACCCGACCAACGCCATTGTCGGTACGAGAGCGATCAGTCCCAGATACAGCGAACCCGGCCAGGTGATCCGGTTGAGTACGTACGAGAGGTACTCGGCGGTCGGCCGGCCAGCCCGGATGCCCGGGATGAAGCCACCATACTTCTTCATGTTGTCCGCGACTTCTTCGGGGTTGAAGGAGATCGCCACGTAGAAGAACGCGAAGAACACGATGAGCAAGAAGTACAGAGTGATGTAAATCGGGTGATCACCCTTCACCAGGTTCTGCTGGATCCAGGTCTTCCACCCCGAGTTGCCTCCGGAGAACTGGGCGACCAGTGCCGGAATGTAGAGCAGCGAAGAGGCGAAGATGACGGGAATCACACCCGCCTGGTTCACCTTGAGCGGGATGTACGTCGACGTACCACCGTAGGAACGGCGGCCGATCATGCGCTTGGCGTACTGCACCGGAATGCGGCGCTGGGCCTGCTCGACGAAGACGACCAGGCCGACCATGACCAGACCGACGAGAATGACCGTGCCGAATTCGATCCAGCCGTCGGCGAGCTTGCCCTGCTTCTTGATGGCCCACAGCGCGGACGGGAAGGTCGCGGCGATCGAGATGAACATCAGGATCGACATGCCGTTGCCGATACCGCGGTCGGTGACGAGCTCGCCCAGCCACATGACCACGGCCGTACCGGTGGTCATCACGATCACCATGACGATCGTGTTGTAGATCGACTGGTCCGGGACGATGTTGCCCGCGGCCGTGCACCCGGAGAACAGGGCGCCGCTGCGGGCGGTGGCCACCAGGCCGGTGCCCTGCAGGACGGCGAGCGCCACCGTCAGGTAACGGGTGTACTGGGTGATCTTCGCCGTACCGGCCTGGCCCTCCTTCTTGAGGGCCTCCAGCCGCGGGATCACCACGGTCAGCAGCTGCAGAATGATGCTCGCCGTGATGTACGGCATGATGCCCAGCGCGAAGACCGTGATCTGCAGCAATGCGCCGCCGCTGAACATGTTCACCAGGCCGAAGAGACCCTGGTTGCCCGAGGCCTCCTTCACACACTGCTGGACGGCCTGGTAGTTGACGCCGGGAATCGGGATGTGGGTACCGACTCGGTACACCACGATGATGCCGAGCGTGAAGAGCAGCTTCTTGCGCAGGTCGGGCGTCCTGAACGCCCGGGCGAAGCCGGTGAGCACGGTGCCTCCTGCGACCCCCCACGCAAGTGCGTCAAGGGTGACGGTCTTGAGGTTCGACGAAAAAGAACAGTGCAGGCCACCTTACCGGCGACACTGCCCCCCTTGGAACGACCAACCGGGGATACCTCATTGTGAGGTATCCCCGGTTGGGATCGTTCATGTCATCGAGACGTCCGCGGATGTCAGACGAGCTCGGTGACGGTACCGCCGGCGGCGGTGATCTTCTCCTTGGCGGAGCCGGAGACGGCGTCGACCGTCACCTGCAGCGCCACGGAGACCTCGCCCTGGCCGAGGACCTTGACGAGGCTGTTCTTGCGAACGGCACCCTTGGCCACCAGGTCCTCGACCGTGACCTCGCCGCCCTCGGGGTAGAGCGCGGCCAGCTTGTCGAGGTTCACGACCTGGTACTCGGTCTTGAACGGGTTCTTGAAGCCCTTCAGCTTCGGGAGACGCATGTGCAGCGGCATCTGGCCGCCCTCGAAGCTCTCCGGAACCTGGTAGCGGGCCTTGGTGCCCTTGGTACCACGACCGGCCGTCTTACCCTTCGACGCCTCACCACGACCGACACGGGTCTTGGCGGTCTTGGCGCCGGGGGCGGGACGGAGGTTGTGGATCTTCAGCGGGTTCTGCTCCGCCATGATCAGTCGACCTCCTCGACCGTCACGAGGTGGCGGACGGTGTGCACCATGCCGCGGAACTCGGGACGGTCCTCCTTGACGACCACGTCGCCGAGCTTCTTGAGCCCGAGCGTACGCAGGGTGTCACGGTGGTTCTGCTTGCTGCCGATGTAGGACTTGACCTGCGTGATCTTGAGCTGCGCCATGACTACGCACCCGCCCCGGCACGCGCACGCAGCAGGGCCGCGGGGGCCACGTCCTCCAGCGGCAGACCACGGCGGGCCGCGATCGCCTCGGGACGCTGCAGGCCCTTGAGGGCCTCCACGGTGGCGTGCACGATGTTGATCTGGTTGTCGGAGCCGAGCGACTTCGACAGCACGTCGTGGATACCGGCGCACTCGAGCACGGCACGCACCGGACCACCGGCGATAACGCCGGTACCCGGGGAGGCGGGCTTGAGCAGCACGACGCCGGCAGCCTTCTCACCCTGGATCGGGTGCGGGATGGTGCCCTGGATCCGGGGGACCTTGAAGAAGTGCTTCTTGGCCTCCTCCACACCCTTGGCGATGGCGGCCGGCACCTCCTTCGCCTTGCCGTACCCGACACCCACGGTGCCGTCACCGTCGCCCACCACGACCAGCGCGGTGAAGCTGAAGCGACGACCACCCTTCACAACCTTGGCGACGCGGTTGATCGCGACGACGCGCTCAACGTACGCGGTCTTCTCGGCGGCAGCTGCGCCACCGTCACGGCCCTTCCGGTCCCGCCGCTCGCCGCCACCGGCACCGCCACCGCGGCGCTGGGGTCCAGCCATTGGAATTACCTCTCTCTGTTTCCGCTAGCTCGGAACCGGCTCAGAACTTCAGGCCGGCTTCGCGGGCGGCGTCCGCCAGGACGGCGATGCGCCCGGCGTACTGGTTGCCACCACGGTCGAACACGACGGCCTCGACACCGGCGGCCTTGGCACGCTCGGCGACCAGGGCGCCGACCTGCTTGGCCTGCGCGGACTTGTCGCCCTCGCCACCGCGGATCGACGTGTCCAGCGTGGACGCCGACGCCAGGGTGTGGCCCTTCAGGTCGTCGATCACCTGCGCCACGATGTGGCGGTTGGAGCGGGTCACGACCAGACGGGGACGCTCCGCCGTACCGGACACCTTCTTGCGGATCCGGATGTGACGGCGCTTGATCGCGGCGCGCTTGTAGGCGTCGCCCTTGAGGATCTTCTGCCCGTATGCCATGGCTTACTTACCCGCCTTTCCGACCTTGCGGCGGATGACTTCGCCCTCGTACTTGACGCCCTTGGCCTTGTACGGGTCGGGCTTGCGCAGCTTGCGGATGTTGGCCGCGATCTCGCCGACCTTCTGCTTGTCGATGCCCTCGACCGAGAAGCGGGTCGGGGTCTCCACCTTGAAGGTGATGCCCTCGGGCGCCTCGACGGTGATCGGGTGGCTGTAGCCGAGCGCGAACTCCAGGTTCGAGCCCTTGGCCGTCACTCGGTAACCGACACCGCTGATCTCGAGCTTCTTCACGTAACCCTGGGTCACGCCGGTGATCATGTTCGCCACCAGCGTGCGGGACAGGCCGTGCAGGGCCTTGTTCTGACGCTCGTCGTTGGGGCGGGTCACCTGCAGGGTGCCGTCCTCGCCCTTGACGATCTCGATCGGCGCGACGACGGTGTGGGTCAGCTCGCCCTTGGGGCCCTTGACCGAGACCGTGCGGCCATCGATGGTGACGTCCACGCCGGCGGGAACCGCGATGGGGAGCTTGCCGATGCGCGACATAGCTGTTTCCTCCGTTCCCTTCCGTTACCAGACGTAGGCGAGGACTTCCCCACCCACGCCCTTCTTGCCGGCCTGCTTGTCGGTGAGGAGCCCGTGGGACGTGGAGATGATCGCCACGCCGAGGCCGCCGAGCACCTTCGGCAGGTTGGTGGACTTCGCGTACACCCGGAGACCGGGCTTGGAGATCCGCTTGATGCCCGCGATGGAGCGCTCACGGTTCGGGCCGTACTTCAGCTCGAGGACGAGGTTCTTGCCGACCTCGGCGTCCTCGGTCTTCCAGCCCGTGATGAAGCCCTCCTGCTGGAGGATCTCCGCGATGTGCGACTTGATCTTCGATGCCGGCATCGTCACGGTGTCGTGGTATGCCGAGTTCGCGTTCCGCAGACGCGTGAGCATGTCTGCGATCGGATCAGTCATGGTCATGAATTGGCCTTCGGCCTCTCTCGCCGGGGTTTCCTGGTGCGCCATCCCTCTCCCCGATCCGAGACGGGACGGGTGCGGCGCGGTGGACCTACGGCGTAGTAAGTCGTATGGCACGGCAGGTGCCCAACCCCGCAAGCCTAAGGCATGCGGAGTGGGCCCCCTGCCGTCCCAGTTGCTTACCGAGAGCCCTGGGAGTCCGGAACGACCCGGATTACCAGGAGCTCTTGGTCACGCCCGGCAGCTCGCCACGGTGAGCCATCTCACGAAGGCACACGCGGCACAGGCCGAACTTGCGGTACACGGAGTGCGGACGGCCGCAGCGCTGGCAGCGGGTGTAGCCACGCACACCGAACTTGGGCTTGCGAGCAGCCTTCGCGATGAGAGCCTTCTTCGCCATCTCGCTCACGCCTCCTTGAACGGGAAGCCGAGGTGACGAAGGAGCGCGCGGCCCTCAGCGTCGTTGGTCGCCGTGGTGACCACGGTGATGTCCATACCCCGGACGCGGTCGATCTTGTCCTGGTCGATCTCGTGGAACATGACCTGCTCCGTGAGACCGAAGGTGTAGTTGCCACGGCCGTCGAACTGCTTGGGGGACAGGCCGCGGAAGTCGCGGATGCGCGGCAGCGCGAGCGACAGGGTGCGGTCCAGGAACTCCCACATGCGGTCGCCACGGAGCGTGACGTGGGCACCGATCGGCTGGCCCTCACGCAGCTTGAACTGCGCGATGGACTTGCGGGCCTTGGTGACCGCCGGCTTCTGGCCGGTGATCGTGGTGAGGTCGCGGATGGCGCCCTCGATCAGCTTGGAGTCGCGGGCGGCGTCGCCCACACCCATGTTGACCACGATCTTGACGAGGCCGGGAACCTGCATGACGTTCTCGTACTTGAACTCGTCACGCAGCTTGCCCGCGATCTCCTCGCGGTACTTCTGCTTCAGACGCGGGGCAGTGGTGGTAGCCATCAGATGTCCTCACCCGTCCGCTTGGCAACGCGGATCTTGTTGCCGTTGTCGTCGAAGCGGTAACCGACGCGGGTCACGACCTTCTGGCCGTCCTTCTCCACGACGAGCTGAACGTTGCTCACGTGGATCGGCGCCTCGGTGGTGACGATGCCGCCGGCCTGGGAACCGCGGGCGGTCGGACCGGCCTTGGTGTGCTTCTTGACCCGGTTGACACCCTCGACCAGGACGCGCTCCTCGCGCGGGTAAGCGGCGATGACCTTGCCCTGCTTGCCCTTGTCCTTGCCGGTGATGACCTGGACCAGGTCGCCCTTCTTGATCTTCATGCTCACAGCACCTCCGGCGCGAGGGAGATGATCTTCATGAACTTCTTCTCGCGCAGCTCACGGCCCACGGGGCCGAAGATACGGGTGCCACGAGGGTCGCCGTCGTTCTTGAGGATGACGGCGGCGTTCTCGTCGAAGCGGATGTACGAGCCGTCCGGACGGCGGCGCTCCTTGACGGTGCGAACGATGACCGCCTTGACGACGTCACCCTTCTTCACGTTGCCACCGGGGATCGCGTCCTTGACGGTGGCGACGATGACGTCACCGATGCCCGCGTAGCGGCGACCGGAGCCACCGAGCACACGGATGCAAAGGATTTCCTTCGCCCCCGTGTTGTCGGCGACGCGCAGTCGCGACTCCTGCTGGATCACGTCTATCTCCTGATCGTCTGCCGGTTCCCGCAGGGCCCTTTACGGGCGACCCTGCGAGCCTGGCGGAACTGTCCTGCGGGTCGCTCCCGCAGGAATTACTTGTACCTCTGGAGGCGTAAACCCCTGCCGCCGGGCGGCACACCGGCCCGGAGACCCGGGGTGTCCGCTCGCCGGCCCGAAGGCCGGGGCGAGCGCCCCGGGCCCGGCCGTCCGGCGGGACTCCGCGAGTTCCCTCGTGAGCCCGTCGGACGGCCACTGCCCCGGCGGGGTGCCGGGGGCCGTAGCCCCTGGCGGGGTCAGCGGGGGCCAGGCCCCCGCTTCTTACTTCGCCTTCTCGAGGATCTCGACGACGCGCCAGCGCTTCGTCGCGGACAGCGGCCGGGTCTCCATCAGGAGGACGCGGTCGCCGACACCCGCGGCGTTCTGCTCGTCGTGCGCCTTGAGCTTCTCGGTACGGCGGATGACCTTGCCGTACAGCGCGTGCTTGACGCGGTCCTCGACGGCGACGACGACGGTCTTGTCCATCTTGTCGCTGACGACCAGACCCTCACGGGTCTTGCGGAAGCTGCGCTGCTCCGTCTTGTTCTCAGTCACATTGCTCTCGCTCATCAGGCGTTCTCCACCGTTTCGATGCCCAGCTCACGCTCGCGCATCAGGGTGTAGATCCGCGCGATGTCCTTGCGGACCGCCTTCAGACGGCCGTGGTTCTCGAGCTGCCCCGTCGCCGCCTGGAAGCGGAGGTTGAACAGCTCTTCCTTGGCCTCGCGGAGCTTGCCCAGAAGCTCCTCGTTGCCCAGCTCGCGCAGCTCGGACGCCTTGGTACCGGCCGACATCACGCTTCACCTGCCTCGCGCTTGACGATCCGGCACTTCATCGGCAGCTTGTGGGCCGCACGGGTCAGCGCCTCACGGGCGATCTTCTCGTTCGGGTAGGACAGCTCGAACATCACGCGACCGGGCTTGACGTTCGCGATCCACCACTCCGGCGAACCCTTACCGGAACCCATGCGGGTCTCGGCGGGCTTCTTGGTCAGCGGGCGGTCCGGGTAGATGTTGATCCAGACCTTGCCGCCACGCTTGATGTGACGGGTCATGGCGATACGAGCCGCCTCGATCTGGCGGTTCGTCACGTACGCCGGGGTCAGCGCCTGGATGCCGTACTCGCCGAACGCAACCTGCGTTCCACCCTTGGACATACCGTTGCGCTTCGGGTGGTGCTGCTTGCGGTGCTTGACCCTACGGGGGATCAGCATGTCGGTCAGGCCTCCGTTCCGGTGCTCTCAGCCGGAGCGGCAGGAGCCGGGGCCTCGGCCTTGGGGGCCTCGGCGGCCGGAGCCTGCTGCTGCGGCTTGCGACCGCGCCGCTCGCCACCGCGGCCACCACGGGCCGGGCGGTCGGCGCCACCGCGAGCCGGGCGGTTGCCCGCACGGGCGGCGGCGTTCTCGGCGCGGACCTCGGCGATGTTCTTCACGTCGCCCTTGTAGATCCAGACCTTCACACCGATGCGGCCGAAGGTCGTCTTGGCCTCGAAGAAGCCGTAGTCCACGTTCGCGCGGAGCGTGTGCAGGGGCACGCGGCCCTCGCGGTAGAACTCCGAGCGGGACATCTCGGCGCCGCCGAGGCGGCCGCCGCACTGGATCTTGATGCCCTTGGCGCCGGCCTTCATCGCCGACTGCATGCTCTTGCGCATGGCGCGGCGGAAGGAGACGCGGGAGGACAGCTGCTCGGCAACGGCCTGGGCCACCAGCTGAGCGTCGGTCTCGGGGTTCTTGACCTCGAGGATGTTCAGCTGGACCTGCTTGCCCGTGAGCTTCTCGAGGTCGCCGCGGATGCGGTCGGCCTCGGCGCCACGGCGGCCGATGACGATGCCCGGACGCGCGGTGTGGATGTCCACGCGGACGCGGTCACGGGTGCGCTCGATCTCCACCTTGGAGATGCCGGCGCGCTCCATGCCGGACGTCATCATCCGACGGATGGCGACGTCTTCCTTGACGTAGTCCTTGTAGAGCTTGTCGGCGTACCAACGCGACTTGAAGTCGGTCGTGACACCGAGCCGGAACCCGTGCGGGTTTACCTTCTGGCCCATTACCGGGTTCCTTCCTTGCTGCTGACGACCACGGTGATGTGGCTGGTCCGCTTGCGGATCCGGTAGGCACGGCCCTGGGCACGCGGACGGAACCGCTTCAGGGTCGGGCCCTCGTCGACGTACGCCTCGGAGATGTAGAGGCTGTCGGCGTCGGTGTGGTCGTAGTTGTGCGCGGCGTTGGCGATGGCGCTGTCCAGCACCTTGCCGACCGGCGCGGAGGCTGCCTGCGGAGCGAATCGCAGGACGGCCTGGGCCTCCGTGGCGTCCATGCCACGGATGAGGTCCACCACGCGGCGGGCCTTCATGGGCGTGACGCGGATGTACCGCGCCTGGGCCCTGGCTTCCATGGTTGTCCCTTCAGTTACTTACGTGTCTGAATGCGATCCGCTTAGCGGCGCTTCGACTTCCGGTCTTCCTTGACGTGACCCCGGAAGGTGCGGGTCGGCGAGAACTCGCCGAGCTTGTGGCCGACCATCGACTCGGTGACGAACACCGGGATGTGGGTCTTGCCGTTGTGCACCGCGAGCGTGTGGCCCAGCATGGCCGGGACGATCATCGAGCGGCGGGACCAGGTCTTGATGACGTTCTTGGTGCCGGCTTCGTTCTGGGCGTCCACCTTCTTGATCAGGTGGTCGTCGACGAAGGGCCCCTTCTTCAGGCTACGAGGCATCTCAACCCGTCCTTAGCGCTTCTTGTTCGTCTTGCGGCGGCGGACGATGTACTTGTTCGACGCCTTCTTGGGCGAACGAGTACGGCCTTCCTTCTTGCCCCACGGGGACACCGGGTGGCGGCCACCGGAGGTACGGCCCTCACCACCACCGTGCGGGTGGTCCACCGGGTTCATGACCACACCACGGACGGTCGGGCGGACGCCCAGCCACCGCTTGCGGCCCGCCTTGCCCCAGTTGATGTTGCTCTGCTCAGCGTTGCCGACCTCGCCGATCGTGGCGCGGCAGCGCTGGTCGACCAGGCGGATCTCACCGGACGGCATGCGGAGGTGGGCCATCGTGCCCTCCTTCGCGAGCAGCTGCACGGAGGCACCGGCGGAACGGGCGATCTTGGCGCCGCCGCCGGGGCGGAGCTCGATCGCGTGGATCGTGGTACCGACCGGCATGTTGCGCAGGGCCATGTTGTTGCCCGGCTTGATGTCGGCCCCGGGACCGTTCTCGACGCGGTCGCCCTGGTGCAGGCCGCGCGGCGCGATGATGTAGCGCTTCTCGCCGTCGGCGTAGTGCAGCAGCGCGATGTGCGCGGTGCGGTTGGGGTCGTACTCGATGTGCGCGACCTTCGCCGGCACGCCGTCCTTGTCGTGACGACGGAAGTCGATCACGCGGTAGGCGCGCTTGTGGCCGCCGCCCTGGTGGCGGACGGTCACACGACCGGAATTGTTACGGCCGCCCTTGCTGTGCAGGGGACGGACCAGCGACTTCTCCGGCGTGGACCGCGTGATCTCGACGAAGTCGGCGACGCTGGCGCCACGACGGCCAGGAGTCGTCGGCTTGTACTTGCGGATACCCATTGTCTCTCAGTCCTCGGAAATGATCCGGACTATCTGGACGCTCCGACCGCCGTCAGGCGGTCGGACCGCCGAAGATGTCGATACGGTCGCCCTCGGCGAGGGTCACGATCGCGCGCTTGGTCGCCGCACGCTGGCCGAAACCGGTGCGGGTCCGCTTGCGCTTGCCCTGGCGGTTGATCGTGTTGACCCCGGTGACCTTGACCTCGAAGACCGCCTGGACGGCCTCCTTGATCTGGGTCTTGTTGGCACGCGGGTCGACGACGAACGTGTACTTGTTCTCGTCGAGCAGCGCGTAGCTCTTCTCGGAGACGACCGGCTTGATCAGGACGTCACGGGGGTCCGTGTACGACTTGCTCAGCGGGGTCTCGACGGTGTTCTTGCCCTCGGCGGCGTGGCGGCGCGCCTTGGCGACACGCGCGGCCTTGGCGGCCTTGGCCGCCTTCGAGGCGATGCTCGGGTGACGCGTAGCCATCAGGCCTCGCTCCCTTCGTTGTCGTTGGCCTTGTTCGGGCCGGCGACGAAGGACTCGAAAGCGGCCTGGGTGAAGACCACGTCGTCCGAGACGAGAACGTCGTACGTGTTCAGCTGGCCCGGCTCCAGGATGTGGACCTGGGGCAGGTTGCGGGCGGACAGCCACGCGGCCTCGTCGGCACGGTCGACGACCAGGAGCAGGTTCTTGCGCTCCGAGATCTTGCCGAACAGCGACTTGGCGGCCTTCGTGGAGGGGGTCTCGCCCTCGACCACGCCGGAGACGACGTGGATGCGGTCGTGGCGGGCCCGGTCGGTGAGGGCGTGGCGCAGGGCCGCGGCCTTCATCTTCTTCGGGGTCCGCTGCGAGTAGTCACGCGGCTGCGGGCCGTGGACGACGCCACCGCCGGCGAACTGCGGCGCGCGGGTCGAACCCTGACGGGCGCGACCGGTGCCCTTCTGACGGTACGGCTTCCTGCCGCCGCCACGGACTTCAGCGCGGGTCTTGGTCTTGTGGGTGCCCTGACGGGCAGCGGCCAGCTGCGCGACGACGACCTGGTGGATCAGCGGGATGCTGACCTTCTCAACGCCGAAGATCTCCGCGGGGAGCTCGACGGTACCGGCCTTCTCGCCCGCCGGCGAAAGGATGTCAACAGTGCTCATCGGTTACCTCAGGCCCCCTTGGCCGCGGTGCGGACCAGGACGAGGCCGCCGTTCGGACCGGGAACCGCGCCCTTGATGAGCAGCAGACCCTTCTCCGCGTCAACGGCGTGGACGGTCAGGTTCTGGGTGGTGACCCGCTCGTTGCCCATGCGACCCGCCATGCGGAGGCCCTTGAACACACGGCCCGGGGTGGCGCAGCCACCGATGGAGCCGGGCGAGCGGTGCTTGCGCTGGGTGCCGTGCCCGGCGCCGAGGCCACCGAAGTTGTGGCGCTTCATGACACCGGCGAAGCCCTTGCCCTTGCTCTTGCCGGTGACGTCGACCTTCACGCCGGCCTCGAACACCTCGGCGGTGATCTCCTGGCCGAGGGTGTACTCGGCGGCGTCCGCGGTGCGGATCTCGACGAGGTGACGACGGGGGGTGACGTCGGCCTTCGCGAAGTGGCCCTTGAGGGGCTTGTTCACCTTGCGCGGGTCGATCTCGCCGAAGGCGAGCTGGACGGACTCGTAGCCGTCGACGTCGTTCGTACGGACCTGGGTGACGACGTTCGGCCCGGCCTTGACGACGGTGACCGGGACGACACGGTTGTTCTCGTCCCAGACCTGCGTCATACCGAGCTTCTCGCCCAGGATGCCCTTGATCTGCTTAGCCATCTCTCAGATCACCGCGCCTCAGAGCTTGATCTCGATGTCGACACCGGCCGGGAGGTCGAGTCGCATCAGAGAGTCAACGGTCTTGGGGGTCGGGTCGAGGATGTCGATCAGGCGCTTGTGCGTGCGCATCTCGAAGTGCTCGCGCGAGTCCTTGTACTTGTGCGGCGACTTGATGACGCAGTACACGTTCTTCTCAGTGGGCAGCGGCACCGGGCCCGCGACCGACGCACCGGTACGGGTCACCGTCTCGACGATCTTCTTCGCCGAGGAGTCGATGACCTCGTGGTCGTAGGCCTTGAGCCGGATGCGGATCTTCTGTCCCGCCATGGCTACTCCGTAGTCCTGTCTCTTCTCACGCTCTGGAACCCGGTGTTCCCTTGCTTTTCTCCGACCCACGCGGTCGGGCGTGTCGCGGTCCCGCTGACACGGATGCCCCTTGTTTCGAACACCCCTGCGGGATTGCGCACGGCCTGCCACCACCGCTAGCCGGGGGCTGAAGACCCACCGGGCGCCTGGCCGGCGTCGCACCCACACTTCCCGGAAGATTCCCGTACGTCCGCCCCAGCGCTGCCGTGAGGCAGTTAGGACGACGAGTACCGTGGGACTCGCTTCCGGTCCTCCCGGCGGGAGGCGCGCGGCATCAACACTCGACCGAGCAACTCGGACAGTCTGCCACAGCGAGCACGGCGCTGGCCAATCGGACCGGGGAGAATACCCCGGGAGTGGCGTGGGTCAAACGTGGGCCCCTTGGACCCACGGCCGGAGCCGTACCTCGTCCGCGCACGCGGAGTGAGCGGGACCGGCCGGAGGGTAGGGTCCCGGATCGGGCGAACACACGGCCGACGGGGGGATCATGGCGGCGTACCTGGGGCCACTGGAACTGGTCGGGGACCGCTGGATCATCGGGGACCCGAAGCGGGAGGGCGGCTCGTGCCTGGCTCTCACCGCCGAGGGCTTGGAGCACCACCGGCACGGAGCGCCGGAACTCCCGGCCGTCGTCCCGTGGTCCAAGTTCGTGGAGCTGCACATCCGAGCCACCTACAAGGCGCGGCACGCCACTCGCACCATGGGCGTGCTGGCCGCGCTCGCCGACAGCCAGATGGAGGCCGGCCCCAGCGGCTGTTCCCTGAACGGGATCCTTCGCCATCCGTACGAGCCCTGGTCGGTGACCTACACCCATCACCAGCGCCCCTACACGGGCAACCACGTCTACGTGGTGCAAGCCCTGTTCCGGAGGACGTCCGAAGCGAGGGCGCTGCACCGCCTGGGCGACCCGGAGTGGCTGGGGGCGGCCGTCGCCCGGCTGGCGCCGTTGTCCGCGTGGTGGACCCCCACACTGAGTCGCCAGGTGAGGGAGATCATCGAGGACCTCGGCACCTGACAGGGCTCCGAACCGACAGGACGACCCGTGTTGTCATCCGCGCGGACGGCTCCGCCGGTCCGACCCGCGGAGGGTTCTCCGCATCCTCGAACGGCAGCTCTTCCTGCTGTTGTGGGGCGGCCTGCGCGGGCGGGTTGTGATCTTCACGCTAGGGTCGGGCGCCGAAGGCAGAAGCACACACCGCGAACACTCGGGGGACGGGATGACGGCAGCCGACGCGCACGACACCGGGGAACTGCCCGGAGCGGCGGCACCCGTGGACGGAAACCGTGGGCACGACAAGACACTCCGGGACGCGACCCGCATGGACAAGTGGTCGGTCGCCTGGATACTGACCGCACTGCTGATGTGGGGGCTCTTCGCGGTCCTGATGCTCGCCTCGGACAGCCCCGACGCCTCCGCCGACGGCCGGGGCTGCCAGGGCCCGTTGATCGCCGCGCTCCAGGAAGAGGGGCCGGCCTGCGACGACGGAATGCGCCAGTGGCCGGTGCTGCTCGTCGTCCTGGTCCTGGCGCTCATCCCCACGATCGTCGCCGCGGCGACGACGGTCTACGCCAAGCTGCTGGGCCGCCTGGCGACGGCGCCCGGCGAGACGACCGGGCGCGGGGACACGTGCCGTTGAGTGGTCGGCTCTCCGAGGCGTACGCCACGAAGTGCGCCCAGGCGCCGGGCGCGAGGGTGAGTTGCGGGCCCTCGGTGAACCCTGACGTGCCCCCGCACGCCCAGTCAGCCGTTGCCGCGAACGAACCCCACTCCCGGGCGAATCCACGCCCCCGCCCGCGCGCCCACGGCGTCACGCACAAAAACACCCGCCACACCGCCCGCTTCACGGTGATCGGCGGCCACCTCGCCCAGCACCCGGAACTCTCGCTGGTCGCCACCGCGCCGGCCGTGCACATCCAGTCCCTGCCGGACGACACCCCCGTGGACATCAAGACCCTCGCCGACCGGTGCCGCCGCAGACCGCGACCGTCCGCGGCAGCACCGGGAAGTGTGTCCCTGACCTGAAACGTCAGATGACGCCCTGGGCGAGCATCGCGTCGGCGACACGCTCGAAGCCGGCGATGTTCGCCCCGGTGACGTAGTCGCCGGGGGAGCCGTAGCGCTCGGCGGTCTCGTGGCAGGTGGTGTGGATGTCGCACATGATGCCGTCGAGCTCCTCCTCCACGCGGGCGGCGGTCCACGACGTACGGGAGTGGTTCTGCGCCATCTCCAAGGCGCTGACCGCGACCCCGCCCGCGTTCGCCGCCTTGCCGGGGCCGAAGGCGACCCCCGCGCTCTGGAGCAGGTGCACGGCCTCGGGCGTCGTCGGCATGTTGGCACCCTCGGACACGGCCTTCACCCCGTTGCGGATGAGCGCCTCGGCGTCCTTCTCGTCGAGCTCGTTCTGCGTCGCGGACGGCAGCGCGATGTCCGCCGGAACCTCCCAGACCCGCCCGCCGGGCACGAACCGCGCGGAGGCTCCGCGGCGCTCGGCGTACTCGCTGATCCGGCCGCGCTCGACCTCCTTGATCTGCTTCAGCAGCTCGACGTCGATGCCCTTGTCGTCGATCACGTACCCGCCGGAGTCGGAGCAGGTCAGCGGGTTGGCGCCGAGGGCCAGCAGCTTCTCTATGGTGTAGATCGCGACGTTCCCGGAGCCGGAGACGACCGCCGTCTGGCCCTCCAGGTCCTCGCCGCGCTCGCGCAGCATCGCGCCCGTGAACAGCACGTTGCCGTAGCCGGTCGCCTCGGGCCGGATCAGGGAGCCGCCCCAGCCCTGGCCCTTGCCGGTGAGCACGCCGGCCTCCCAGCGGTTGGTGATCCGCCGGTACTGGCCGAACAGGTAGCCGATCTCGCGGGTACCGACGCCGATGTCACCGGCGGGCACGTCGGTGTGCTCGCCGATGTGCCGGTACAGCTCCGTCATGAACGACTGGCAGAAGCGCATGACCTCCGCGTCGCTGCGCCCGTGCGGGTCGAAGTCGCTGCCGCCCTTGCCGCCACCGATGCCGAGCCCGGTCAGCGCGTTCTTGAAGACCTGCTCGAAGCCGAGGAACTTGATGATGCCGAGGTTCACGGACGGGTGGAAGCGCAGGCCGCCCTTGTACGGGCCGAGCGCGCTGTTGAACTCCACCCGGAACCCGCGGTTGACGTGCACCCGCCCGCGGTCGTCCTGCCACGGCACCCGGAAGATGATCTGCCGCTCCGGCTCGCACAACCGCTCGACAAGCCCCGCCTCCGCGTACTCCGGCCGGGCCGCGAGCACCGGCGCCAGCGTCTCCAGCACCTCGTGAGCGGCCTGGTGGAACTCGGGCTGGGCGGGATTGCGGCGCTCGATCTCGGTGAGCAGGGAGGCGAGCGAGGCCTTCGTGTCGAGTCGCGTCACGGCGGACCCCTTTCTGGCACAACTGCCGGTACGAACCGGCGATGAAGCGCTAGGCGCCGTTGCCTCCGCGCAGGGACAGGGCCGTCCCGGGAATGGTCCATCCGGGAAACGACCGACCCTTCAGTGTTACTCCTATGTCAATGTACTGACCAGTGATCGATCACCAGGAGTCCACTATGCGAGACGGTCCAGCCGCAGACAGGGGACAAACCACCACCAACAGTACGGTGCTGGACGCCTCCGATGGCCGTCGGAGGCAAACGTGTGACGAGGACAACTACGTCACGGGCTCGACGGTCTCGCTCCTCGCCTCGCCGACGCCCTGTCCTCGGCGAGGCTCGTCTCGGGCCTCGTCGGCAGGGACGGCGTAGACGATGAGCAGGGCCGCGTACACGAAAATCAGAGCGCTGCCGGTGCAGGAGGTGCAGGCCGGCGTGTCGGCGTCGGCACGGGCCGGCCCGGGATCGTGTTGCCCAGCACGCCCGCGCACAGTACGAGGCCCGCCGCACCGAACAGCCGGACGGGACCGCGCTGCCTGCGCAGCCAAGGCGGAGTCCAGCCGGCGCTCCGGGCTGCGGCCGGCGGGAGCCGGAACACGGTGAAGCCGATCAGCGTGGTCCGGTTCGGGTACGGATTCACGCCTTCATTCCTCACTGCTGAGACGGTGCCGGGGTGGACACGGGCAGGAGGTGTCAGCGGTGCAGGAATTCGGCCGCGATGTACAGCCCGCCGGCCAGGGCGACCGCCCATCGGACGAGTTCCGAGCCGATCAGCGCACGTTCGGCCTGCGCGGTGGGGCGCAGGTGACTGTGCCGGGCTATGGCGGTCAGCGTGTCGGCCGCCGCCTGGCCTCCCCTGCCGGAACGGCGGACGACACGGCTCAGCCAGGGCGGCGCGAACAGTCCGGCCATGGGCTCTTTCTCCGGACCGAAGAACTCCAGCTGCCCGTCGTGCCGCATCTCCACACGGCTGATCGTCGACCACGGCAGGAACCGTGTGGACCACAGACGGCGTATGTACACACCGTCCCGGTCAGCGGTGATCCGCCACAGCGCCAGCCAGCTGCACAGCCATCCGACGACCAGCGAGGACCACAGCGCGGAGATCAAGTGACCCGGCTGCGGATGTGCCAGGCCCGCCCCGGACGGCTGATCGGCCAGTACCACGAACACGACGCACCAGGCCGCCGCCGTCGCCCTTCCGCCCCACCCGGCACCCCACACCAGCGGCACCTCCGGCGCCGCCATCGTCTCGGCGAGCCTCTCGACCCGCGCACGGCGCTCCCGCCGGGCCTCACGTCGCCGCTCCGCACGGCCTGTTCTCATCCCAGCCCCGCCACACGCATCTGTATGTTCCGCACGTTTCGGCATGTTCCGCCGCTCATACGCCCAGGTCCTGGGCCAGTTGGCCTGATCAGCTCTTGATGTGTATGGGGCAAAGCGCACCGGAGTCGCACCATCCTGCACTGTCGTTCGCACAGACCGATCCCGGAGGGCGTACGCGCGGCAGCGGCATGCCGGCATGCCGGCATGCATGTAGCGGACCACAGTCAAGAGCGACGAGACACTGGACGCCAGAACGCGCCATGAGGCGGCCCAGCTCGGCATAACCGTCTCCAAGCGGCCCCAAGAGGCCATCGCAGCCCACCTGCCGGGTGGATCGGCAGATGGGCTGTCAGGATTTACCAGGACGTCGGCATGAGGCTCCGGGTGCAGTGCTGTGCGAGCCGACTCAGACTTCCGTCATTGCCGTGGTGGCGGTGTGACGGCCCACCCTCAAACCGCAGGGGATATTACGGGCGAACCGCCGGATCAGTCAGCGACCGGAGTCCGCTGACGGGGCGACGTCGTCTTCGGTGCAGAGCTCGGACGTGGAAGCCGCATCAGTGAACTCGGTGATGACCTTTTCCATGACCGCTACGCCGACCGAGCCTTGCTCCTTACTGATCACTGTGAAGACTTCTGCGCCGTCCTTGCGCTTCTTGCTGCACCTTACGTGCCCTACCGCGGCTGAGTCGGAAATGATGTACTGCTCCTTCTTCTTCTTGACATCGGCGGGCCTCAAGTGGTGTTCGCCGTATGCGATCTTAGTGAGGGTGGTCCCCGGTGACGACCGTTGAATGATGCTGTCGACGGCAAGCTTCCGGTCAACCAGCAGTTGGCAACGCGCGTAGCCGGTGATGCCGCCCTTCATGGGCCAGAGCTTCTTACCCGGCGGAAGAAGCGGTTCGAGAGCTGAGGAAGACACCGCCGTGCCGCACAACGAAGACGGAATGCCGTATTCCCGCTTGTCCTGCGACGATCCTGAAGAACAGGCAGTCAGGACCATGCCGGCGGCCAGGAGACAGACGATGCGAGCCGCGGAGAAGCGACGACGGATGAGCGACATCGTTCGGGTCCTTACTAGGGGATTTCTGTTTCAAGGTCGTCGGCCATGTGACGCCCGTTCGCCGCAGCGGTGTCGAAGCCTCCCTCAGTGCCCTGGCGCGCCCACTCGCCCACCTGGTGCGCGTACGGGGAGTGGTTCACCTTGGCAGCCTCGACAGCAGCGCACTGGGCCAATTCGGTGTTCCTCTTTTTACTTTCCGCCCAAAGCCGCCCCGAGTCGAGCCCGCTCTCCTTGAGGTTGTCTCCCGATACACCGTTGAACAATTCTTCGAGTACGACGCTGCTGACAGTACTGGCGACGCCATAAGCAGCGGCACCCGCCACTGGCGACCCGATGAAACTTGTCCCCACTCCGATACCGGTGCTGATGGCGCCGCTTGTGACGTTCCTCAACTGTGCGACGGCGTGGTTGTAGTCTTCATCCTTTACCTTCGCGGGGCCCAGCACGGCCTCCTGGCGTCCAATGGCCAAAGAGCCGCCGACTTCCGCCGACCGCCGGGAGATCTCCTTGACGGTGTTCTCCACGCTCTGGTTGTATCGCTGATCCTCGGGCACGTCCGGATTGAGGTGGTATTCCATGAGTTTGGCCATGTAGTCTTTCTGGCCGACCTCCACGGCAGAGTAGCCCTCGGGGTTCTGCCCGACGGTGATCAGGAATCGGACCACGTCGGTGTGATCCACCTTCGCCGATGCTCCAGCAACCGGGAAAAGCTTCTCAATCTCCCGCCAGTATTCGGAGTCAGGTTTGACGTCAGTCGTGGCGCGGTTGATGTCCGGGAGATACTCCGACGCCATCTGCCCGATGCTGTCGGACATGTAGCCGTTCTTGGTCAGGCGCTCGGGATTTTCGCTGATGGACTGGACCACGCCGGCCATGAGCTTGGCCTGTTTCTCGTTGTGCGCCGGTGTGTCCAAGGTCGGCTGCTCGCCCGCAGGGTGGCCGGTCGTCGCGGCCTCGAGCGCCATCGCCAGATTGTTCTGCCCGGTGTGGAGGGCGTGGCCCTTGAGGTCGGTCTCCTTCGGCCACTCCCGGTCCTCGAAAAGATACTTGAAATTGGAGACAGCCTCTTTGTGGTCTCCCCCCTTGGGCAGGTACTCCTCGCTGAAGAAGTCCGTGGCGGCGTCCGGGCTGTTGGACAGCGCCCTCAGGTAGCCGGTCAGCGGGTCGGAGCCGCTGTCGTCGCCCATGCGGTTGAGCCACGGGTCCATGCCCAGGTGTTGCCAGGCCAGGTTGGCGTGCTCGCCGTTGCCGGTGAGTTTGCGCTCGGTGGCCATGAGGGCGGTGCCGTAGCTCTTGAGGAACTGGTCGTCGTAGTCGCCGACCCGCATGAGGTTGCTCATGACCTGGAAGCCCATGGGCCCCATCTGCCCGCCGATCCGTTGGTCGCCGAGCGCGACCATCTTGCCCTTCCAGTCGGTCATGGCGGCCGAGTCGCTCTGCGAGGCGGTGGCGAGCGTCAGGCTGAGGTTGCGCTGCAGGTCGCCGTACTGGTCGAGCCGAGCGTGTCCCAACTGGACTGCCTTGTGAGGGTCGTTGATCCCGGCCCAGAACTCGAGCGTCTTCTCGGGCCCGAGGTCGGTGGCGAAACGCTCCGCGAACAACGGATCGTCGGCGTACTTCTTCAGCCCGGCATTGAGCCTGTCGAACTCGGCGGGCGTCAGGTCCTGCGGATCCTTCTTGACGAGCTTGGCCAGCTCGTCGGCTTCCTTGATGGCGGCTGCGGCCGCGTCGCGGTCCTTGTAGCTCGCGTCCGAGAAGCCGTAGTCGGTCTGGTCGACGAGGGCCATGAGCACCGTGTTCGCTGTGGTGTCGCTCTCGGTGGCCTGGGCAAGGATCTTCTGGACCTCGTCCCGGAGGGCGATGACGTCGCTCTCGTCATGCTCCGGTGGCGTGTAGCCGGAGGCGGCGCGGTCCGGGTGGACGTTCATGGTCACGGTGAAGGTGCCTTTGCCGGTGTTCATGACCGTCAGGTTCTTCTTCAGCCCGCGCTCGATCGCCTCGATGAGCTGCTTCTGGTAGCCCTTGAGCTCCCCGGCGGTATCGCTGAGGACGTTGTGGATCGTCTGGGCCTGGGTGTGGGCGTCCTTGAACTCGCCGGCCGTCTTGCCGACGAACTCCTTGGTCACCTGGCTGTTCTCACCCTTCCAGTCGGCCGTGTTCGCAGCCCGGTGCAGGCCCTTCTCAGCGTCCTCCGCCAGCTTTTCCAGGTTCCGAACGATAAGTGACCAATCCTCGATGGCGTCGTCGAGCAGCTTGAAGTTGGCGAAGCGCAGAGCATCGAGATCCATGATTCAGCGTCCCCGTTGCGTGTGATCAGTTCTTCTTCGCCGAATCCGGCGAACCGTAGACCGGGTTGTGCTTTCCCGGGCCCCCGACGCGCTCATTGAAGCCGGCGTCAAGCACGTCGATGCTGCTCATCTGCCGATGGATATACGCATCGTCGCCCGCATGGATCTTCTTGGTCACCTGCATGTGGTTGGAGATGTGGGCGCACGCGTCCAGCAGCGTGTTGAGCTGCTTCTCCCACTTGTTCGACACGTGCTGGAGCCCCGAGCCCAGGGCGAAGCCCTGCTTCGTCAGATCGCCGGCCGCTGAGTCCACGCTGGTGTTCGACAGACGGGCCTTGTCCCAGAGTTGGTTGTAGAGGGTGTGGGCCTGACTGCCGATCTTCGCCAGGTCGTGCTGCGTGACCTTGAGGTCACCGGTCTGGCTGGGGACGGGGACCCCTCCGGAGTCAGCCGGGAACTGGTTCAGCTGCATGTGCGCCGCCCCACCCTGCCGACGCGCCAGCGCGTCTGCCTTCAGCTGCTCCCATTCATCCCATGCCATGGGCGATCCCTTCCCCCGCTCGGTCCTTGCCCAGCACTCGACGTCCACAGTGGATTGCCTGGTTCCGGTCAAGGTAGCAACACCTGTGAACGGGTACGGCGCCAATCCCGTTCTCACTCACGATCCACACCTTTCTCCCGCAGCCCGTCCGACGAGTCGACGTACAGCCGTGTTCCGGCGCCGCCGGTCCGGGCCCCGCGGAGGGCAACGACGGCTACCAGGACGAGACTTCTGGAGCGATAGGGGGTGCCGGCACGGTCACGGAGTCCAGGCAGAGAGCCATCAGAAAACGTCGGCCCGTCGGCGTCTCGCGACGGCGAAGGCCGCCACGGTCCCGCCGAGCAGCAGAACGGCGCCGGCGCCGAGTCCGGCCCACAGCATGCCGTTGCTGTCGTCGTCCTTGGCCGACGCAGTGGCAGCAGCGGCCTCACCATTTGCTGCGTCAGCATCCCTGCTCGGTACCTCGGTGGGCCTCGGCGACGCGGAGGGCGATGCCGCGGCTGCCAAGTCCGGGAGCGGATAGACGTCCGCCGGCCCGGGGTCGCCCGGGTTCTGCAGGGCGACGCGCGGGCGGACGATGCCGTATCCGATGGAGTCGTTGCGCTTGGCGCCGTCCGTGGGAGCGCCGATGGTGTTGAGCATGACGCGCAGGACCTGGTTGTTGGTCCAGTCCGGGTGCTTGGACCAGATCAGGGCGGCGCTGGCGGAGGCCAGGGCGGTGGCGTCACTGGTGCCCCTGGTCTTGCAGAGGCCTGTCCTGCCACCGCAGGCGTGGACCATGTCTTCACCAGGAGCCGAGACATCCACTTGAGGCCCGTACTGGGAGAAGGATGCCCGCTGGAGATTCCTGCCGACCGCTGCTACACCGACGACGCCGGGTGTGGCTGCTGGGTAGCTGATCTGGTGAATTTTGTCGGCATCATTGCCCACCGCAGCAAAGATCAATGAACCCTTGTCCAGGGCATACCTGACCGCCTCGGTCAACTCTGGGGCGTTGGTGCCACCATCCATTGAGATATTGATGACGCGAGCTCCTGAATCGGCCGCGTAACGGATGGCCTTGCTGAAGTACGCAGCTACCGCGAAGGGGTTGACTTCGTTGGTGGCAGGCATTCGCACGGGGAGAATCTTCGTTCCAGGAGCGAGACCAAACGCTCCGTTTCCACCGCCGTAGGCACCCGTACCGGCAATGAGGCCAGCCATCCCCGTTCCATGCCCTTGGTAGTCCGTGTGCTCGTCACCGGCACGGCTTGCGGGAGCGAAATCTTTGCCGCCGAGCACCCGGCCCTTCAAGTCAGGATTGTTCGGGTCGACCCCGGTATCGATCACAGCGACGATGACACCCTCGCCTGTGCTCGTCCGCCACATCTTCTCTGCTTGCATGGCGTCCAGATGCCACTGCTGGGAACGTGCGGACTCGGCATGAGCTTGGGTAGCTGTACCGCCCACCAACAGTAGGCCAGTGGCCGCCAAAGCCACTGCTCGGACTGTTCTGTCCCACGTCCTGCCGATGGGCATGTACATCGCTCGTGTATCCCTTGGTCCTCAGTCGGCGGTTGGTGGCTCGCCCCGACGGTCGGTCTGTTTCTTCTGCCGTCGCTGTCGGCCGGCAGCCGTCGAGTTGCCAGGAGTGCCACGACGGCCGTTCCGAGCGCTGGCCTCGCTCGGCATGCCGCCGGAGATGCCTCCGCGGGTCGGTGCGGAGGGCACGGACGTACCGGGGCGCGCCAATGCACGGTCTGTGCGCTGCGGTGTACCCCCGACAACGCCTTCGCGGGCTGAAGGCATCTGGCCTCCGGTGATCGGCCCAGTCTGTCGAGCAGGTGGCTGGCCTCCCTGGCCTGTGGCCGACCCACGACCGGCGGATGCACGGCCTCCTGTGGGCTCGCTGCCAAGCGGCCCACCCGGCGGGCGCCCCTTCGTCCTGCCAGTGGCAGGGGTCCCAACCGGACGTCCGCCGGTGATTCCCGAGCCGGACGGAACACTGCGGCCGGGCGGTACGCCTTGGACAGGAAGGGTACGGCCAGATGCTGCGCCGGAGCCCGGCACGTTGCGACCTGGGACGGGACCGGTTCCGGTGACTCCACGACCACGAACAGGGCCGACAGATGTCTGCCCAGGGCGGTTGGGAACAAGACCAGAGCCACTGGGAACTGCACCAGTCCGACCGATCATGCGACCACCGACTGTCGGTTTACCCGAACCGCCGGAGGCAGAAGGTGCACGCCCAGGCCCCGCGGAAAACGACGGGACCGGGGCGCTCGTCGATGGAAGGCCCCCGGTTTCGCCCGGTCGCCCAATCGCCGGCCCACTGCCTGTTGGCCCCGTGGAGGGCTGGTGAACTTCGGTGGGAACAGTCACGGAGTCAATACCGACACGCGTGGCGGGCTCGTTTGCTGTCGGATGCGGGTACGTGGACGGCACTGTGTTCGTCGTGGAAACCGTGGCTGTGGGCGCGGCCGCGTCAGTCGATCCGAAACTCGCGGGGCGACCATGCCCTTCTCCCACGGTTCCTGCACTGCCGGAACCGGTATAGCCCCCGCTCGTTCCCCCTGACCCGGCCGCCTGTTGACGAGCCAGGTCAACGCTCACTTCGCCGTCGTCGCGAGGCACCAAAACCTTCGGCGGCGGCGGGAACTTGGGCCGCTCCAAGTCGTCCATCTGCGTCGCGGACAGCTTGTACGACTGCCCCAGTTTCCGCATCTGGGCCGCCGCCTCCAGGCGGACCTTCTCCTGGTCGGCCTTCAGCGCGGCAAGCTCGTCCGTCGACTTGGCGCGGATCGCCGCCGCGTCCGGGTCGTTGTGGGCGGCCGTCGCCGCGGCCAGGTTCGCCTGTGCGCCCTTGGTGTCGCGGGGGATCGACGCCTGGGCCGTGGCGATCGCGTTCGACGCCTGGCCCAGCCACTTCGCCGCGCCCTCACTGAAGTCACCCAGCCGGTGGGTGGAGTTGGCCAGATCGTTGGCCCACGCGCGGAACGCCTCCGCGCCCTCGCCCTTCCACGCCACCCACTGCGGGCGGACCTTCAATTCCTCCGCGATCTTGCGGATCTCCTCGGCGGCCGCCGTCAGACGGTCGGCGGCCGCCTGCACTTCTCCCGCGTTCGCCTGGTCCAGCCACGCCAGCATCTGCTCGTGGCTCATGCTTTCGAAGGACGTACTACCGCCGCCGTTTCCCTTGCCCGCCATCAGACCTCCCCCGTCACCGTCGGAACCATCAGATCGTGCCACCCGAGTCGCCCGCCGGCGGCTGCGTCGGCTCGGTGGCCCCGCCGCCGTGCTCGCCGCCGTCCTGGCTCTTCTGCGGCAGCGAGGGGTCGTAGCTCCCGCCGTAGTGCTTCGTCGCCTCCGCACTGATCGCCGCCATCCGGTCCC
Source organism: Streptomyces sp. JNUCC 63 (assembly GCF_054366325.1). Taxonomy (NCBI): domain Bacteria; kingdom Bacillati; phylum Actinomycetota; class Actinomycetes; order Kitasatosporales; family Streptomycetaceae; genus Streptomyces; species Streptomyces sp. JNUCC 63. Next base: position 3,216,019 of record NZ_CM135963.1, read on the forward strand.
GGACGTCCACGTCGATGTTCTGGTAGCCCTTGTGCGAGGCCAGGACCGCGATGCCCATGCCCTCCATCGAGTCCGACAGCAGCATCGACAGCGTCTCCAGCTCGCTGATCACCGTCTCGTACGTCGAATACAGACCGGCCGCCTCCGCCCACGCCCCGCTTCCGCCACCGAACTGGTGACGGGTGAGCTGGGCCTGTCCGACCTTGCCCGGGCCGGCCTCCGAGCCCTTCAGGTCGCGGATCAGATCGTCCACCCGCTTCTGGAACTTCGTGAACGACGACAGCTCCGTAGCCACGTCGGCCGCGGCCGCGGCAGCGTCCCGCGCCGCGTCGAACAGGCCGGACAGCCACGACGACGGCTGCCCGGTCGATCCGGCATCGCTCGGCAACACAGCGTCCTCCCCCGTGCGTTCGTAAAGCGCAAGCCTCGATGACAACTCTAGCTACACCCAGTGACAGTACCCACCCGGGTGATGCGCCGACGATCCGAATTGGCCGACATCACTCGATCCAACCGGCTTGAACGACACGGCACATGAGCAGTTGTACTCAGATGGCACACGTCACTGCCTTCGCGCAACTGGCCCTTCCCGTCCCCTGAAGACGGTCCGGACGATCGCCGAGGCAGGAAGTCCCACCCGGGCGGCACCGGTTCTCGGGCTCGCAACCCGCGCTGAGCGCGCAGCTCAGGCGGATCGAACAAGCCCTGGGAGGGAAGCTGTTCGAGCGCGGACGGTACGGGGTGCGGACCACCGCGCCGGGCGAACCGACGCTGGAGCGGGCCCGGATCGTGCAGCCCGCCGTGACCGGGCTCCAGCAGGAGGCGGCCCGGTTCGCGCGGGCCCGGCGGGCGGCCGAGTGGCTGCGGCTGGGTGGTACGCACGAGCCGCTGCTGGGCGCCTTTGTGGACCTGCTGGCGGACACCGCACCCGACGCGCGCAGGTGACCACCCGCGTCTCCTGGTCCGAGCGGGAGCCTACTGTCCTGCTGGCCGAGGGCCGCCTGGACTTCGCCGGCGCCGGGCGGACACCGATCGACCGGTGATCCGTCCGTCGCCGATCCACCGCTGAGCGACCACTGTGAGGCCGGGCCCGGGGGGACCGGGGGAGACCCCCGGTCCCGTCTGCAGGGTCGGGCTCAGGCCCCGGACCCTTCCTCGGCCGGCGCGAACAGCTCGGCCGTCGAGGTCGCCGTGATGGCCCGTGTGAACCAGGTGCTCAGCGTGTCGAGATCGGCGCAGCCGGCGATCCGCTCCCGGTCCTCCTCGGAAACCTCGATCCCCCGGCGGTCCAGCAGAAGCAGTATGTCCTCGGCACGCCCCTCGGCACGTCCCTCGGCCCGGAGGTTCTGGGCGGTCTGGGACTGGAAGAAGGAGAGGTCGACGGCCATGAGGTGCCTCCAGAGATCTGCGGCCGGTGTCTTGCCGAGGCCTTGTTCGGTGAGCTCGATGAGGATGCCTGCGGTGCTCTCGTCGTGAATCAGCAGGCCTTTCAGTGCCGTGGCCAGTGCCTTCAGTATGGCATCGGCGCCGGGGTCACGGCGGTGCAGCGCTGCGGACAGGACGGTCAGCGGGATGTCGCGGGCCGCTTCCTCCGGGCTGTCGATCACGGGCAGGTCGTCCGGGCCGAGAACCAGGGGACGCAGAGTCGGAGAGGGCCACTGCGGCGGGCCGATGTCGACCTGCCGTGCCGCCCAGGCCGCGGTGCCACGGTCCGGGCAGACGACGAGGAGGACCGGGGGCGTCCGGTACTTGGCGTACAGGTGGGAGAGGTAGTAGGCCCAGCTCGCCGGCTTGTCCGGATCACGTCTGCCCTGGGACTCGACCGCGAGGACGAAGCTGCCGTTGTCCGCGGTGTCCATCCGCAGCAATGTGTCCACCCGCCGCTCCACCGGGCGGTTCTCGGTGAGGTCGGTGGGGAGCGGGGACGCCGAGACGGGGGTGTCGAAGAGGACGCCGAGGCCCTTGACGGCACGGGCGAAGAGCCCCGGGTCCTCCTGGAAGATCCGGTGCAGGGCCTCGTGGGATGAGCCGACCATGCGCCGAAAGCAGGCCGGACCGGGCGAAGCCGGAGCGCATATGCCAGTGGTTCCTGCTGACGAGTGACGTCCCAGGACATGAACTTGACGCAGGTCCGCACGCGAAAGGGCCCGTACGACCTCAGTCGTACGGGCCCTCTCAGGTGCTCGCAGCGGAGCTACCGGGTCAGACGATCCTCAAGACTTACTTGATGATCTTGGTGACCTGGCCGGCGCCCACCGTGCGGCCACCCTCGCGGATGGCGAACTTCAGGCCCTCTTCCATGGCGACGGGCTGGATGAGCTCCACCTTCATCTCGGTGTTGTCACCCGGCATGACCATCTCGGTGCCCTCGGGGAGGGTCACCACGCCGGTCACGTCCGTCGTGCGGAAGTAGAACTGCGGGCGGTAGTTGTTGAAGAACGGGGTGTGGCGGCCACCCTCGTCCTTCGACAGGATGTAGGCCTGGGCCTGGAACTCGGTGTGCGGGGTGACCGAGCCCGGCTTGATGATGACCTGGCCGCGCTCGACGTCCTCGCGCTTGATGCCGCGGAGCAGCAGACCGACGTTCTCACCGGCCTGGCCCTCGTCGAGCAGCTTGCGGAACATCTCGATGCCGGTGACCGTGGTGGAGGTCTTCTCCGGCTTGATGCCGATGATGTCGACGGTCTCGTTGACCTTGAGGACACCACGCTCGATACGGCCGGTGACGACCGTACCGCGACCGGTGATGGTGAAGACGTCCTCGATCGGCATCAGGAACGGCTTGTCGATGTCGCGCTCCGGCTCCGGGATCGACTCGTCGACGGCCTTCATCAGGTTGAGGACCGAGTCGACCCACTGCTGCTCGCCCTCGAGGGCCTTCAGCGCGGAGACCTTGACGACCGGGACGTCGTCGCCCGGGAACTCGTACTCGGTGAGGAGCTCACGGACCTCGAGCTCGACGAGCTCCAGGATCTCCTCGTCGTCCACCATGTCGGCCTTGTTCAGGGCGACGACGATGTACGGCACGCCGACCTGGCGGGCCAGGAGCACGTGCTCCTTGGTCTGCGGCATCGGGCCGTCGGTGGCGGCGACCACCAGGATCGCGCCGTCCATCTGGGCGGCACCGGTGATCATGTTCTTGATGTAGTCCGCGTGACCCGGGCAGTCGACGTGGGCGTAGTGACGCGCCTCGGTCTGGTACTCGACGTGCGAGATCGAGATGGTGATACCGCGCTGGCGCTCTTCGGGGGCCTTGTCGATGTTGTCGAACGGGGTGGCCTCGTTCAGCTCCGGGTACGCGTCGTGCAGCACCTTGGTAATGGCGGCCGTGAGGGTCGTCTTACCGTGGTCGATGTGACCGATGGTGCCGATGTTGACGTGCGGCTTAGTCCGCTCGAACTTCGCCTTCGCCACTGGGGTCCTCCTGTGGAGTGGTTCTGTACGCCTTACTTCATCGGCGCCAGGTGATCTTTGCTGGATGGCCCGGATCTCCGGGGCACTCCACCACGATTGCGGCGGAATGCCCCGTGAGGCTCCGGAGTCAAGCCTAAAGGCTGGAACTCGGCTGAGTTACTCGCCCTTGGCCTTCGCGATGATCTCCTCGGCGACGTTCCGCGGAACCTCGGCGTAGGAGTCGAACTGCATCGAGTAGCTTGCGCGACCCGAGGTCTTGCTGCGGAGGTCTCCGACGTAGCCGAACATCTCCGAGAGGGGCACGAGGCCCTTCACGACGCGGGCACCCGCCCGCTCCTCCATGGCCTGGATCTGGCCACGGCGGGAGTTGATGTCACCGATGACCTCGCCCATGTAGTCCTCGGGCGTGGTGACCTCGACGGCCATCATCGGCTCGAGAAGAACCGGGCTGGCCTTGCGCGCGGCCTCCTTGAAGGCCTGCGAACCGGCGATCTTGAACGCGAGCTCGGAGGAGTCGACCTCGTGGTAGCCGCCGTCGAGAAGCGTGACGCGGACGCCCGTCATCTCGTAACCGGCGAGGATGCCGAACTGCATGGCCTCCTGCGCACCGGCGTCCACCGAAGGGATGTACTCCTTCGGAACGCGGCCACCGGTGACCTTGTTCACGAACTCGTACGAGGTGTCGCCGCCCTCGAGCGGCTCGATCGAGATCTGCACCTTGGCAAACTGGCCGGTACCACCGGTCTGCTTCTTGTGGGTGTAGTCCACCCGCTCGACGGCCTTGCGGATCGTCTCGCGGTACGCGACCTGCGGCTTGCCGACGTTGGCCTCGACCTTGAACTCACGGCGCATACGGTCGACCAGCACCTCGAGGTGCAGTTCGCCCATACCACCGATGATGGTCTGGCCGGTCTCCTCGTCCGAGTGGACCTGGAAGGACGGGTCCTCCTCGGCCAGGCGCTGGATCGCGACGCCCAGCTTCTCCTGGTCGCCCTTCGACTTGGGCTCGATGGCGACCTGGATGACCGGCGCCGGGAAGTCCATGGACTCCAGGATGACCGGGTTCTTGTCGTCGGACAGCGTCTCACCGGTGGTGGTCTGCTTCAGGCCCATGACGGCGACGATGTCGCCGGCGCCTACCGCCGGGATCTCCTCACGCTTGTTGGCGTGCATACGGTAGATCTTGCCGATGCGCTCCTTCTTGCCCTTGACGGAGTTCAGCACCTGGGTGCCGGACTCCAGGCGGCCCGAGTAGACCCGGACGAAGGTGAGCTTGCCCAGGTGCGGGTCGCTCATGATCTTGAACGCAAGGGCGGAGAGCGGCTCGTCCTCGGACGGCTTGCGCTTGATGATCTCCTCGGCGTTGCCCACGGCGTGGCCCTCGATGGCCTCGACGTCGAGCGGCGTGGGGAGGTAGCGCACGACCGCGTCGAGCAGGGGCTGAACGCCCTTGTTCTTGAACGCGGTGCCACAGAACACCGGGGTGATCGTGGTCTCGGTGGACTTGCCGGACGCGATGGTGATGCGACGGATCGCGGCGTGCAGCTGCTCCTCGGTGGGCTCCTCGCCCTCCAGGTACAGCTCCATGATCTCTTCGTCGTTCTCCGCGACGGCCTCGACCAGCTTGCCGTGCCACTCCTCGGCGGCCTCGGTGTGCGTGGCCGGGATGTCGACGATGTCGTACATCTCGCCCTTGGTCGCCTCGGCGGACCAGACCAGGGCCTTCATGCGGACCAGGTCGACGACGCCCCGGAAGTCGGCCTCGGCGCCGATCGGCAGCTGCATGACCAGCGGCTGCGCGCCCAGGCGGTCGGAGATCATGTCGACACAGCGGTGGAACTCGGCACCGGTGCGGTCGAGCTTGTTCACGAAGCAGATGCGCGGAACGCCGTAGCGGTCCGCCTGACGCCACACCGTCTCGGACTGGGGCTCGACGCCGGCAACGCCGTCGAACACCGTCACGGCACCGTCGAGCACGCGCAGGGAACGCTCCACCTCGACGGTGAAGTCGACGTGACCCGGCGTGTCGATGATGTTGATGGTGTGGTCGACGTTGTCCAGCGGCCAGTGGCAGGTGGTGGCAGCAGAGGTGATCGTGATGCCACGCTCCTGCTCCTGCTCCATCCAGTCCATCGTGGCGGAGCCCTCGTGGGTCTCACCGATCTTGTAGGACACACCGGTGTAGAACAGGATCCGCTCGGTGGTGGTCGTCTTGCCCGCGTCGATGTGGGCCATGATCCCGATGTTGCGGACCTTGGCCAGGTCAAGTGAAGTGGTAGCCATAAGGCTTCAGTCTTCTCTCGGTTCTCGATGGGGTAGCGACTACCAGCGGTAGTGCGCGAAGGCCTTGTTGGACTCGGCCATCTTGTGCGTGTCCTCGCGCTTCTTCACAGCGGCGCCGAGGCCGTTGGAGGCGTCGAGGAGCTCGTTGAGCAGACGCTCGGTCATGGTCTTCTCGCGGCGGGCGCGGGAGTAACCGACCAGCCAGCGCAGCGCCAGGGTGTTGGCGCGGCCGGGCTTGACCTCGATCGGTACCTGGTAGGTGGCGCCACCGACACGGCGGGACTTGACCTCGAGGGTCGGCTTGATGTTGTCCAGAGCGCGCTTCAGGGTGATGATCGGGTCGTTGCCGGTCTTCTCGCGCAGACCCTCCATGGCGCCGTAGACGATGCGCTCGGCGGTGGAGCGCTTGCCGTTCAGCAGCACCTTGTTGATCAGGGAGGTCACCAGAGGAGAGCCGTAGACCGGGTCGATGATGACCGGGCGCTTCGGGGCGGGGCCCTTACGAGGCATTCTTACTTCTCCTTCTTGGCGCCGTAGCGGCTGCGGGCCTGCTTGCGGTTCTTGACACCCTGGGTGTCGAGCGAGCCACGGATGATCTTGTAGCGAACACCCGGCAGGTCCTTCACACGGCCGCCGCGCACGAGCACGATGGAGTGCTCCTGCAGGTTGTGTCCCTCACCCGGAATGTAAGCGGTGACCTCGATGCCGCTGGTCAGACGCACACGCGCGACCTTGCGGAGGGCCGAGTTCGGCTTCTTCGGGGTGGTCGTGAACACACGCGTGCAGACGCCACGGCGCTGGGGCGAACCCTCGAGTGCCGGCGTCTTGTTCTTCTCGACCTTGTCCTGCCGGCCCTTGCGGACCAGCTGCTGGATCGTAGGCACTACTTCTCCGGTTTCTGTGTGCCGATGGGTACAGCTAACCTGGAACATCGCCGACCCACGCGGTCGGGTGTGTCGAATCCCGCAGACTCCCACCGCCAGGCAGAAAGAGGCGCAGATTACGGTGGCCGTCAGCGGCTCCCTGTGCGGTGTGAAGGCACGCACGAAAGCCAGGGCACACCCCAGGCACAAGGTCTGAGCGTACCTACCTCATTCGCTGCGGTCAAAACAAATGGGCCCCGCCCGCCTCGTTCCGCGTACTTTGTCAAGCCCCTGTACGCTGCGCGATCTTCGAATCCACGGATCACGGTCTACGGATACGGCAATTCCCGCACGTCAGCCCGCTGCCACGGCTTTGAACGCCGAGAATCACGGCCCTTCCCGCGCCGACGGAATCTCCACCCGGTCGGCGCGCCCCGGAGCGTCGGCGGACGCGCCTGGACGGGCCACGGTCCGGGGGTACGGGGGTACGGGGGTACGGGATGCACGCGCGCCGGCCCGTTGGCACGACCGCCGGGAGGAGCGCCTGGAGGCACGCGGGCGCCCTCCGCCCCGCCGAATCGCCACCCGCGCAACGCGCACGATCCAGGCGTACGGCATGCGCGCGCATCAGCCCGGTCACGCAACCGCCGCCACGACCGCCCGCGGCAGCGGATATCCGCCCGGGCGGCCGCGCCGGAACACCCGTGGGCGCCCCGTCCGGCAACCACGGCCCCGGGGTACGGGATGCGCGACCGCCACTGCCGGAAGGCCGGTCGGCACGAAGCCCCGTCACCGCCCTCTTCAGGCGCGCCTGGGCGGGCCGCCGGCCCGGTATGTGTCAGCTCGGTGAGGCTACCGCCGCCACGACGAGGAGGGTGAGGAGGAGAGCCCAGCCGGCGACGGAGAGCCAGCCCAGGACCAGGCCGGCCAGGGCCAGGCCGTCGCCGCCCTCGCCTCGGCGGCGTATCTCGGAGCGGGCGACGTGGCCCAGGATCACCGCGGGAAGGCCAGTGAGACCGGCCGTCATCAGGGTGAGCACGCCGCAGACCAGGGAGCCGACCGCCTTGCCGTTGGTGGGCGGGGCCGGGCGCGGCAGGAACGTCGCGGGGACCGCCGGAGCCGCCGCGGGGTACGGTGCCGGGCCCTGGGGCAGATCGGCGACCAGCAGCGCCAGTTCTCCGACGGTACGCGCCTGGTACGCCCGGGTGACGCGCCGGTCGAGTTCCCCCTGATCCAGACGGCCCTCGCTGAAACCCGCTCTGAGCACGTCCACGGCACGCTCGCGGTCGGCATGGGACGCGAGCAGCGACGGGCTGCCCTGGCCCTGCCACGGCTGCGGAACGCCCCGCCCAGGCTGCCAGGGCTGCCAGGACGGCTGCGATGGCGGAAACGACACGGACGACCTCCCCCGAACCGTACGAGTCCCTCCATCATGCGCCATCGGGCGCCGAAACGCCGAAAGGCGGCCACCCCGTAACGGAGTGGCCGCCCCTCAGTGCGTCACCTCAGTGCGTCGAGCGCACGCCCGCTCACTGGTTGTACGGACCGTAGTCGTAGTCCTCCAGCGGAACGGCCTGGCCGGAGCCCGTGCCGAACGGCGAGTAGTCGATGTCGTCGTAGCCCACGGCCGAGTACATCGCGGCCTTGGCCTCCTCGGTCGGCTCGACCCGGATGTTGCGGTAGCGGGACAGGCCCGTACCGGCCGGGATGAGCTTACCGATGATGACGTTCTCCTTGAGGCCGATCAGGGAGTCGGACTTGGCGTTGATCGCCGCGTCCGTGAGGACCCTGGTCGTCTCCTGGAAGGACGCCGCCGACAGCCAGGACTCGGTCGCCAGCGAGGCCTTGGTGATACCCATCAGCTGCGGACGGCCGGAGGCCGGGTGACCACCCTCCTGGACCACACGACGGTTCTCCTGCTCGAACTTCGAGCGCTCGACCAGCTCGCCGGGCAGCAGCTCGGCGTCGCCGGACTCGATGATCGTCACCCGGCGCAGCATCTGCCGGATGATGATCTCGATGTGCTTGTCGTGGATCGACACACCCTGCGAGTTGTAGACCTTCTGGACCTCGCCGACCAGGTGGACCTGGACGGCCCGCTGGCCCAGGATGCGCAGCACGTCGTGCGGGTTGGTGGCACCCACGGTGAGCTTCTGGCCCACCTCGACGTGGTCGCCCTCGCCGACCAGCAGACGGGCACGCTTCGAGATCGGGTAGCTGGTCTCGTCGCTGCCGTCGTCCGGGGTGATGACGATCTTCTTGGTCTTCTCGGTCTCCTCGATCCGGACGCGTCCGGCCGCCTCGGAGATCGGGGCGACACCCTTCGGCGTACGGGCCTCGAAGAGCTCGACGACACGCGGCAGACCCTGGGTGATGTCGTCACCGGCCACACCACCGGTGTGGAAGGTACGCATCGTCAGCTGGGTGCCGGGCTCACCGATGGACTGGGCGGCGATGATGCCGACCGCCTCACCGATGTCGACCAGCTTGCCGGTGGCGAGCGAACGGCCGTAGCACATGGCACAGGTGCCCACCGCGGACTCGCAGGTCAGGACCGAGCGGGTCTTGACCTCCTCGACGCCGCGGGAGACCAGCTCCTCGATGAGCACGTCGCCCAGGTCGGTGCCGGCCGGGGCCAGCACCTGGCCGTCGACGACGATGTCCTCGGCGAGGCAGCGCGCGTACACGGACGTCTCGACGTTGTCCGCCTTGCGCAGCACGCCGTCGGCGCCCCGCTCGGCGATGCGCAGACGCAGGCCGCGGTCGGTGCCGCAGTCCTCCTCGCGGATGATGACGTCCTGGGAGACGTCGACCAGACGACGGGTGAGGTAACCGGAGTCGGCGGTACGCAGGGCGGTGTCGGCCAGACCCTTACGGGCACCGTGCGTGGAGATGAAGTACTCCAGCACGGACAGACCCTCGCGGAACGACGCCTTGATGGGCCGCGGGATGGTCTCGTTCTTGGCGTTCGACACCAGACCGCGCATACCGGCGATCTGACGCATCTGCATCATGTTCCCTCGGGCGCCCGAGTTCACCATCATGAAGATCGGGTTGGTCTTCGGGAAGTTGTCGTTCATCGCCTCGGCGACCTCGTTGGTCGCCTTGGTCCAGATCGCGATGAGCTCCTGGGTGCGCTCGTCCTTGGTGATCAGACCGCGCTCGTACTGCTTCTGGACCTTCTCGTCCTGCGCCTCGTACCCGGCGACGATCTCCTTCTTCGCCTCGGGGACGACGACGTCGGAGATGGCGACGGTGACGCCGGAACGGGTGGCCCAGTAGAAGCCGGCCGCCTTCAGGTTGTCGAGCGTGGCCGCCACGATGACCTTCGGGTAGCGCTCGGCGAGGTCGTTGACGATCTCGGAGAGCTGCTTCTTGCCGACCTCGTAGTCGGCGAACGGGTAGTCCTCGGGCAGCAGCTCGTTGAAGAGCGCGCGGCCCAGCGTGGTCTTCAGCCGGAAGCTGTCACCCTGCTGCCACTCCGGCTCGCCCTCCTCGCGGGCCGGCGGGGTCCAGCCGCGCGGCGGGATGGTGCCCACCGGGAAGCGGATGTCCACGCGCGACTGCAGCGACAGCTCACCGGCGTCGAACGCCATGATCGCCTCGGCCACGGAGGAGAAGGAGCGGTCCTGGCCCTTCACGTCCCGCATCTCGCCGTCGGTGGTGAGGAAGAACAGACCGAGGACCATGTCCTGGGTCGGCATCGTCACCGGACGGCCGTCGGCCGGCTTGAGGATGTTGTTCGAGGACAGCATCAGGATGCGGGCCTCGGCCTGCGCCTCCGCGGACAGCGGCAGGTGCACGGCCATCTGGTCACCGTCGAAGTCCGCGTTGAACGCGGTGCACACGAGCGGGTGAATCTGAATGGCCTTGCCCTCGACCAGCTGCGGCTCGAAGGCCTGGATGCCGAGGCGGTGCAGCGTGGGCGCACGGTTCAGCAGAACCGGGTGCTCCGCGATGACCTCTTCCAGCACGTCGTACACGACCGTGCGGCCGCGCTCGACCATGCGCTTGGCGCTCTTGATGTTCTGCGCGTGGTTCAGGTCGACCAGGCGCTTCATCACGAACGGCTTGAACAGCTCCAGCGCCATCGCCTTCGGCAGACCGCACTGGTGCAGCTTCAGCTGCGGACCGACGACGATCACGGAACGCGCGGAGTAGTCCACGCGCTTGCCGAGCAGGTTCTGGCGGAAGCGGCCCTGCTTGCCCTTGAGCATGTCGGACAGCGACTTCAGCGGACGGTTGCCGGGGCCCGTGACCGGGCGGCCGCGGCGGCCGTTGTCGAAGAGCGCGTCGACGGCCTCCTGGAGCATGCGCTTCTCGTTGTTGACGATGATCTCGGGCGCGCCGAGGTCGAGAAGCCGCTTCAGGCGGTTGTTGCGGTTGATGACACGGCGGTACAGGTCGTTCAGGTCGGAGGTCGCGAAGCGGCCACCGTCCAGCTGCACCATCGGACGCAGGTCCGGCGGGATGACCGGGACGCAGTCCAGGACCATGCCCTTGGGGCTGTTGGAGGTCTGCAGGAACGCGGAGACGACCTTCAGGCGCTTGAGCGCACGGGTCTTCTTCTGGCCCTTGCCGGTGCGGATGATCTCGCGGAGCCTCTCGGCCTCCTCCTCGAGGTCGAAGGACTCCAGGCGCTTCTGCAGCGCCGCGGCACCCATCGAGCCGTCGAAGTACGTGCCGAAGCGGTCACGCAGCTCGCGGTAGAGCAGCTCGTCGCCCTCGAGGTCCTGGACCTTGAGGTTCTTGAACCGGTTCCACACCTCGTCGAGCCGGTCGATCTCGCGCTGGGCGCGGTCGCGCAGCTGCTTCATCTCGCGCTCGGCGCCCTCGCGCACCTTGCGGCGCACGTCGGCCTTGGCGCCCTCGGCCTCCAGCTCGGCGAGGTCCGCCTCGAGCTTCTTGGCGCGGGACTCCAGGTCGGCGTCGCGGCGCTGCTCGATCTGCTGGCGCTCGACCGAGACGTGGGCCTCCAGCGAGGGCAGGTCGCGGGTACGGCGCTCCTCGTCGACGTACGTGATCATGTACGCCGCGAAGTAGATGACCTTCTCCAGGTCCTTCGGGGCCAGGTCCAGCAGGTAGCCCAGGCGCGACGGGACACCCTTGAAGTACCAGATGTGCGTGACGGGCGCGGCCAGCTCGATGTGGCCCATCCGCTCACGGCGCACCTTCGCGCGCGTGACCTCGACGCCACAGCGCTCGCAGATGATGCCCTTGAAGCGGACGCGCTTGTACTTGCCGCAGTAGCACTCCCAGTCCCGGGTGGGGCCGAAGATCTTCTCGCAGAAGAGGCCGTCCTTCTCGGGCTTGAGGGTGCGGTAGTTGATGGTCTCGGGCTTCTTGACCTCGCCGTGGCTCCACTGACGGATGTCGTCAGCGGTGGCCAGGCCGATCCGCAGCTCGTCGAAGAAGTTGACGTCGAGCACTATGCGTCAATCCCTCTCAGGGTCGTTAAGTCTGTGGTCTGAAACGGGGGCCTGGGGGTCGGCGGGCCTCCTGGTCAGGAGGCCCGCCGGACTCCCGTCAGACCTCTTCGACGCTGCTCGGCTCGCGCCGGGACAGGTCGATGCCGAGCTCCTCCGCGGCGCGGAAGACATCCTCGTCGGTGTCGCGCATCTCGATGGACATACCGTCGCTGGACAGCACCTCCACGTTGAGGCAGAGAGACTGCATCTCCTTGATGAGCACCTTGAAGGACTCGGGGATGCCGGGCTCGGGGATGTTCTCGCCCTTGACGATGGCCTCGTAGACCTTCACGCGGCCGGTGACGTCGTCGGACTTGATGGTCAGCAGCTCCTGGAGGGCGTAGGCGGCGCCGTACGCCTCGAGTGCCCACACCTCCATCTCGCCGAACCGCTGGCCACCGAACTGGGCCTTACCACCCAGCGGCTGCTGGGTGATCATCGAGTACGGACCGGTCGAGCGGGCGTGCAGCTTGTCGTCGACCAGGTGGTGCAGCTTCAGGATGTACATGTAGCCGACCGAGATCGGGTCCGGGAACGGCTCGCCGGAGCGGCCGTCGAAGAGCCGGGCCTTGCCGGACGGCAGGACCAGGCGGTCGCCGTCGCGGTTGGGGACGGTGTGCTCCAGCAGACCCGCGATCTCGTCCTCCCGGGCACCGTCGAAGACCGGGGTGGCCACGTTGGTGCGCGGCTCGACCTGGTCTGCGCCGATGGTCTGGAGGCGCTCGGCCCACTCCTCCGCGAGGCCGGAGACGTCCCAGCCCTGGCTGGCGAGCCAGCCGAGGTGGATCTCCATGACCTGTCCCGGGTTCATTCGGGACGGCACGCCCAGCGGGTTGAGGATGATGTCGACCGGGGTGCCGTCCTCCAGGAACGGCATGTCCTCGATCGGCAGGATCTTGGAGATGACACCCTTGTTGCCGTGGCGGCCGGCGAGCTTGTCACCGTCGGTGATCTTGCGCTTCTGCGCCACGTAGACGCGGACCAGCTGGTTCACGCCGGGCGGCAGCTCGTCGCCCTCCTCGCGGTCGAAGACGCGTACGCCGATGACCTTGCCGGTCTCGCCGTGCGGCACCTTCAGCGAGGTGTCACGGACCTCACGGGCCTTCTCACCGAAGATCGCGCGCAGCAGGCGCTCCTCCGGGGTCAGCTCGGTCTCGCCCTTCGGGGTGACCTTGCCGACGAGGATGTCGCCGGCGATGACCTCGGCGCCGATGCGGATGATGCCGCGCTCGTCGAGGTCGGCGAGGACCTCCTCGGAGACGTTCGGGATGTCCCGGGTGATCTCCTCGGGGCCGAGCTTGGTGTCACGGGCGTCGACCTCGTGCTCCTCGATGTGGATCGAGGAGAGGACGTCGTCCTGCACGAGGCGCTGCGACAGGATGATCGCGTCCTCGTAGTTGTGGCCCTCCCACGGCATGAACGCGACCAGCAGGTTCTTGCCGAGCGCCATCTCGCCGTTCTGGGTGGCCGGGCCGTCGGCGAGGACCTGGCCCTCGACGACGCGGTCGCCCTCGTTGACGATGACCTTCTGGTTGACCGAGGTGCCCTGGTTGGAGCGGGCGAACTTGGCCAGGCGGTACGTGATGTACGTGCCGTCGTCGTTGGCGGTGGTGATGTAGTCCGCGGAGACCTCCTGGACCACACCGGCCTTCTCGGCCTTGACGACGTCGCCGGCGTCGACGGCGGAGCGGTACTCCATGCCGGTGCCGACGAGCGGGGCCTCCGACTTGATGAGCGGAACGGCCTGGCGCATCATGTTCGCGCCCATGAGGGCACGGTTGGCGTCGTCGTGCTCGAGGAAGGGGATCATGGCGGTCGCGACCGACACCATCTGGCGCGGCGAGACGTCCATGTAGTCGACGTCCTCGGGGCTGACGTAGTCGACCTCGCCGCCACGGCGGCGGACCAGCACGCGGGCCTCGGCGAAGCGCAGGTCGTCCGTCAGGGTGGCGTTGGCCTGCGCGATGACGAAGCGGTCCTCCTCGTCTGCGGTCAGGTAGTCGACCTCGTCGGTGACCTGGCCGTCGTTGACCTTGCGGTACGGGGTCTCGACGAAACCGAACGCGTTGACCCGGCCGTAGGAGGCGAGCGAGCCGATCAGACCGATGTTCGGGCCTTCCGGCGTCTCGATCGGGCACATACGGCCGTAGTGCGAGGGGTGCACGTCACGGACCTCGAAGCCGGCCCGCTCACGGGAGAGACCACCCGGGCCAAGGGCCGACAGGCGGCGCTTGTGGGTGAGGCCCGACAGCGGGTTGTTCTGGTCCATGAACTGGGACAGCTGGCTGGTGCCGAAGAACTCCTTGATGGAGGCGACGACCGGCCGGATGTTGATCAGGGTCTGCGGCGTGATCGCCTCGACGTCCTGCGTGGTCATGCGCTCGCGGACGACGCGCTCCATCCGGGCCAGACCGGTGCGGACCTGGTTCTGGATGAGCTCGCCCACGCTGCGCAGACGGCGGTTGCCGAAGTGGTCGATGTCGTCGGTCTCGACGACGACCGTCTCGCCGTTGTCGGCGACGGTCTCGATCTCGCCGGCGTGCAGCTTCACCAGGTACTTGATCGTCGAGATGACGTCCTCGACGGTCAGGACGCCGGCGTCCAGCGGAGCGTCCGCACCCAGCTTCTTGTTGACCTTGTAGCGGCCGACCTTGGCGAGGTCGTAGCGCTTGGGGTTGAAGTAGAGGTTCTCAAGGAGCGTCTGCGCGGCCTCGCGCGTGGGGGGCTCGCCCGGACGCAGCTTGCGGTAGATGTCCAGCAGCGCGTCGTCCTGGCCCTGGGTGTGGTCCTTCTCCAGGGTGGCGCGCATCGACTCGTAGTCGCCGAACTCCTCGAGGATCTGCTCGTTGGTCCAGCCGAGCGCCTTCAGGAGGACGGTGACGGACTGCTTGCGCTTGCGGTCGATGCGGACACCGACCATGTCGCGCTTGTCGATCTCCATCTCCAGCCAGGCACCCCGGGAAGGGATGATCTTGGCGGAGAAGATGTCCTTGTCGGACGTCTTGTCGATGGAGGAGTCGAAGTAGACACCGGGGGAACGGACCAGCTGCGACACCACGACACGCTCGGTGCCGTTGATGACGAAGGTGCCCTTGTTCGTCATGAGCGGGAAGTCGCCCATGAAGACGGTCTGGGACTTGATCTCGCCGGTCTCGTTGTTGGTGAACTCGGCCGTGACGAAGAGCGGGGCGGCGTACGTGAAGTCGCGCTCCTTGCACTCGTCGATGCTGTTCTTCGGCGGCTCGAAGCGGTGGTCGCGGAACGTCAGCGACATCGACCCGGAGAAGTCCTCGATCGGGGAGATCTCCTCGAAGATCTCCTCGAGGCCGGACTTGGTGGGGACGTCCTGACCGGACTCCAGAGCCGCCTCGACGCGAGCCTTCCACGCGTCGTTGCCGAGCAGCCAGTCGAAGCTCTCGGTTTGCAGCGCGAGAAGGTTCGGAACCTCGAGGGGCTCCTTGATCTTTGCAAAGGAGATGCGCAGCGGGGCGGTGCTGGCGCCGTTGTTCGTATTCGCGGTCGAGGCGTTGCGCGAGGCGGCCAAGAGGGGGTCCTTCCGAGGGCTCGGACTCACTACGCGCGTACCGGCCCCCCGCCGCCGCTTGACGACGGGTCGTCCTGCTCCGGCCGAAAAGGCCAGGTCAGTGATGGTCCGGTCGTCGTTGCTGAGGCGAGGGCATGCCCCTGGTGACGGGCAGGGGGCAGCTAACAGGCAGCGCAAAGGGTCAGTGTAGCCACTTGGCCCACTGATGTCCAGTACGGGTTTTTCGAGACCCTCGTAGTTGTCAACGCCTGCGGCATGCCTGCCCTCAACGCACCCTGATACTGCCCTCTTCGTCGTCGATCCATGCCTCGGATTCGGATCCTTGTGACGACGCGTCCTGAGAATTGCGCGCTGCGTGCAGTTCGTCAAGGCCCCCCATGCCAAAACCGGATGCTGCCCTCGTCACTTGCGGCCTGCGCCGGGACCTCTCGAGGCACGACGAAGATCACCATACCCCTCTCGGTCCCGGGTGCAAGGCAGCCTGCGCCGCCCCTGGGAAACGCCGAGGAGCGACCACCCGGATGGATGATCGCTCCTCGGTGCGTTCGCGTTACAGCCCTGCGGGACTGCTGTCAGCGCGCGGGAGTCCCTGACGGACCCGTCGTGAGGTCTTACTTGACCTCGACGGAGGCGCCGGCGCCCTCGAGGGCCTCCTTGGCCTTGTCCGCGGCCTCCTTGTTGACCTTCTCGACGACGGGCTTCGGCGCACCGTCGACCAGGTCCTTGGCCTCCTTCAGGCCCAGGGAGGTCAGCTCGCGCACGACCTTGATGACCTGGATCTTCTTCTCGCCGGCGCCGGTGAGGATGACGTCGAACTCGTCCTTCTCGGGCTCGGCCTCGGCGGCGGCGACACCGGCACCACCGGCGACGACGACCGGGGCGGCCGCGGCGGCGGTGACGTCGAACTTCTCCTCGAAGGCCTTCACGAACTCGGAGAGCTCGATGAGGGTCATCTCCTCGAACTGCGCGAGCAGGTCTTCCTGGCTGAGCTTCGCCATGATGGCGGTCCTTCCACTTGAATCGGCAGGTGCCGGATGTACTGGGTGAGGCGGGCGTACGTCGGCCCGCTGCGACCCTTGCCGCGTCAGGCGGCGCGGGTCAGAAAGCGAGCCGAATTACTCGGCACCGCCCTGCTCGTCCTGCTTGGCGCGCAGCGCGTCCACGGTGCGGACGAGCTTCGACGGCAGCGCCTGGAAGACGGAGGCAGCCTGGGACTGCTTCGCCTTGAAGGCACCGGCCAGCTTGCTGAGCAGAACCTCGCGAGACTCCAGGTCCGCAAGCTTCTTGATCTCGTCGGCGGACAGCGCCTTGCCCTCAAGGACACCGCCCTTGATGACGAGATTCGGGTTGTCCTTGGCGAAGTCACGGAGACCCTTCGCCGACTCCACCGGGTCACCGGTGACGAAGGCGACGGCCGTCGGACCAGCGAAGAGCTGGTCGTCCAGCGTGATCCCGGCCTCATTGGCCGCAATCTTGGTCAGCGTGTTCTTCACCACGGCGTACTGGGCGTTCTCACCGAGCGACCGGCGCAGCGTCTTGAGCTGCGCCACGGTGAGACCGCGGTACTCGGTCAGCACGGCGGCGTTGGAACTGCGGAACTTGTCCGTCAGCTCCGCAACCGCGGCAGCCTTGTCGGGCCTCGCCATAGAGCCTCGGCCTCCTTCCGGGTGATTCGGACCGCGCGGACCCGAAGGAGGACTGGGAAAAACGAAACGCCCCGGCGCAGGCGCACGGGGCGGACTCGACCGGCCACGCACACGACACGGTCGCGCGCACTCCGGGAGTTCTTCCACTGTCACCTACGCGGGTCGTCCGCAGTTCAGCGGATCCTTCGGCCACCGCGCCCTCGTACGAGCGCACGGCAACGACCAGCGGTCTTTGGCTTCGGTGGGAGCGTACGGGAACGGGTCACCGCAATGCAAATCCGCCCGTACGGAGCCCAGACCTACGGAGGCTCGGACCGTACGGGGTCAGGAGCCGGTGCCCGTGCCACCCGCGACGGCGCCCTGCGACTTCATCAGGTCCTTGAATTCCACGGTGTCGCCGGCCGGGGGCGCCTGGACGGAGACCTTCGCGCCGTAGTCGCTGTAGTGGGTCGTGCTGGTCACGGTGCCGGCCGCCGTCTCCGCCTTCTCGACCTTCTTCACCAGTAGGTTCTGGTCGTTGATCCAGATGTCGATGGACTCCGTGGTGACGCCCGCCCGGGTGAGGTTCTTCTTCAGCTCGTCCAGCTGGCTCTTGGGCAGGTTCGAGCTCCTCTCGGCGAAGTCGGCGGCGTTCACCGTGCCCGCGTAGTGCGTGGTGCGCTCGCCGCGCACCGTCGCCTCGCCGACCTTCTTGACGTCGCCGGAGGCCAGCAGCAACTTCACCGACTGGTTCGGCGTGGCGTTCTGCAGCTGTTCCCTCATGTACGCGCGGGCGCCGCCGAGCTGCTCGAAGTTCCCGTAGCCGTACCGGATCCAGTGCTTGCCGCCCGTCTGCCGCGCGAAGGCGTCGCCCATGCGGGCGTAGTAGGCGTCGGGCAGGTACCGCGCCTCCATCGTCGTGGACCCGATCCTGCGCATCGTCTCGGCGGCCTCGCCGCCGGTGTAGGTCAACGTGAGCGTGCCGGTCAGGCCACGGGACCAGTCGAGGGTGCCGTCGCTCTTCATGGACATCAGCGTGCCGATGCCGGTCGTCATCGACACCTTGGCGGATTCGGCCTCGGCGGTGGACGTGTCGGCGGAGCGCAGGGCCGCTATGGGGCTCACATGCGTCGCACCCCGCCCCGCCGCCCCGTCGGTCCCGCCCGAGCCTCCGGAGGAGCCGCCGGAGCCGCACGCGGCCACTCCCGTCATCGCGGCCGCCACCGCGATCGAGAGCGTCGTACGGCGCGCGGTCGTGCTCTTCATTCGTCCCACCCCTGTGCCGTTGCTGTGGTCCTCACGCTAGCGCAGGCCACTGACAGCCGTGCGGGAAAAGCCATACGGGAAAAGGGACGAGCCCCGCGCCTGGAAAGGTCGCGGGGCTCGTCACCGACTGGGTGAGCCGTGGGCTCAGACCGCGGCCGGGTCCTCCTCGACGAGGAGGTTGCGGGTGCGGTTCGGGTCGACCGGGATGCCGGGGCCCATCGTGGTGGTGATGGCGGCCTTCTTGATGTAGCGGCCCTTGGCGGCGGACGGCTTCAGACGGAGGATCTCCTCCAGCGCGGCGCCGTAGTTCTCCACCAGCTTGGTGTCGTCGAACGACGCCTTGCCGATGATGAAGTGCAGGTTCGAGTGCTTGTCGACGCGGAACTCGATCTTGCCGCCCTTGATGTCGGTGACGGCCTTGGTCACGTCGGGGGTGACGGTGCCGGTCTTCGGGTTCGGCATCAGTCCACGCGGGCCGAGGACGCGGCCGAGGCGGCCGACCTTGCCCATGAGGTCCGGGGTGGCGACGACGGCGTCGAAGTCCAGACGGCCCTTCGACACCTCGTCGATCAGCTCGTCGGCACCGACGATGTCGGCGCCCGCGGCACGCGCGGCCTCGGCACGGTCACCGGTCGCGAAGACCAGGACCCGGGCGGTCTTACCGGTGCCGTGCGGAAGGTTCACGGTGCCACGGACCATCTGGTCGGCCTTGCGCGGGTCGACACCCAGACGGAAGGCGACCTCGACGGTGCCGTCGAACTTGGTCGTGGAGGTCTCCTTGGCGAGACGGACGGCCTCGAGCGGGGCGTACAGCTTCTCCCGGTCGATCTTGGCGTCCGCAGCGCGGAGAGCCTTGCTGCGCTTGCTCACAACTGCTCCTGTGTGTTCTGAAAGGAGTCGTGGTACGGGCCGAGCAGGCCCTGCCACGTGCGGCCTGCTACGGCCGCGTACGTACTACGGGGTGGGGTTCAGCCCTCGACGGTGACGCCCATGGAACGGGCGGTGCCGGCGATGATCTTCGCGGCGGCGTCCAGGTCGTTGGCGTTGAGGTCGGGCAGCTTGGTCTGGGCGATCTCGCGGACCTGCGCCTGGGTGATCTTGGCGACCTTGGTCTTGTGCGGCTCGCCGGAGCCCTTCTCCACGCCCGCGGCCTTGAGGATCATCTTGGCGGCCGGCGGCGTCTTGGTGATGAAGGTGAAGGAACGGTCCTCGTAGACCGTGATCTCCACCGGGATGACCCAACCGCGCTGCGACTCGGTCGCGGCGTTGTAGGCCTTGCAGAACTCCATGATGTTGACGCCGTGCTGGCCCAGCGCGGGGCCGACCGGCGGGGCCGGGTTGGCGGCACCGGCCTGGATCTGGAGCTTGATGAGCCCCGTGACCTTCTTCTTCTTGGGAGGCATGCTCTCTCCGGGTCCTTACTGAGAGGTTGAGTACCATCCGCGCCTTCGACCTGCTCCGACCGGTGCACGATCCCGCAGATGGCATACCGCACCACGATAGCCCCTGTCCCCTCGGGACCTGAAATCGCCGAGGTCAAGTGGCCTGCGGAGGCATGCGACGGACGGCCTCGCGCCCATTGGCCCGGTTCGGCCATCGGACACATCACGAAGGATCATCAGGCGCAAATCAGGTGGCAAGTGGAGGAAACCGGCGACTCGACGGACACCTCCTCCGCTGACAGCACCTCTGCCTGCGGCGCCCACGGCCCTTCTGAACCGTCGCGCTCGCGGCGGGCGCGACTTCAGAAGGAGTGGCAGGTTCACCCATGAGCTTTTCGTTCGCACCGCCCGGATTCTCTGCATAGGTACGGTCGCCACGCTGGCCCCCGCCGCGCCGGCCCCCTCCGCCTCGGCCGCGACGCACAACGTGCCGTGCGGCCAGGCCCATCTGCGCAACGCCATCATCACTCGTAAATCGGGGTGTTCCGCATCCTGACCGTCGACCACGGCGAACTGACGCTGCGAGCGGCCACCATCGCCAACGGCGTCACCGCGGACTTTGGTGGCGGGATCGTCGTCACCGGCAACGGCGCCCTGACCGTCGTCTCCGGCGTGATCCGGAACAACCACGCCGGCTCGGCGTTTTCGGCGGTTCTCGTGCTGATGTGAGCGGGACCGCCCTCAGGGACAACACCGCGGCCCGGAACGGCGGCGGCATCGCCAACGACGACCTCCTGCCCGTCACCCACACCCACATCTTCAGGAACACCGCGCAGACCGGCGGAGGCATCTGCAACAACCAGGGCACCATGACCCTGCAAGACAACGCAGTTACCGAGAACACCCCGGACAACTGCCGCACCAGTCCGCCCCAGGTCCCCGGCTGCTCCGTCTGATCATCCCACCGCACCGCGCCGGCACGCACAACGGCCCGGAGGCCCACGGCCGCACACACAATGCCCCTACCGGCGGAAAACCGCTGGTAGGGGCGGGCCGGCCAATGGCCAGTGATGAGGAACCTAGTTCTTCTGGATCTGGTCGAAGGAGAGCTCGACCGGCGTCTCGCGGCCGAAGATCTCCACCAGGCCCTTGACCTTCTTCGAGTCGGGGTTGATCTCGTTGATCGTCGCCTGCAGCGTGGCGAACGGGCCGTCGGTGACGGTGACCGAGTCGCCGACCTCGAAGTCCAGCACCTGGACCTCGACCTTGCGCTGCGGGACCGGCTTGCCCTCGGCCTCGGCGGCCTCGCGGGCGGCCTTCTCCTCGGCCTCCGGGGCGAGCATCTTCACGATCTCGTCGAGCGTCAGCGGGTACGGGTTGAAGGCGTCCCCCACGAAGCCGGTGACGCCCGGGGTGTGGCGGACGGCGCCCCAGGACTGGTCCGTCAGATCCATCCGGACGAGCACATAGCCGGGCAGCTTGTTCTGCCGGACGGTCTTGCGCTCGCCGTTCTTGATCTGGACGATCTCCTCCTCGGGAACCTCGGCCTGGTAGATGAGGTCCTCGACGTTCAGCGAGACGGCGCGCTGCTCCAGGTTGGCCTTCACGCGCTTCTCGTAGCCGGCGTAGGTGTGGATGACGTACCACTCGCCGGGCAGCGTGCGCAGTTCCTCGCGGAGCTTGGTGACCGGGTCCACCTCGGCCTCCGGCTCCTCCTCGGCGGCCCCTCCCTCGGGCGCCTCGTCCTCGACGTGGACGGCGGCCTCCTCGGCCGGTTCGCCCGCGGCGGCCTCGGCAGCCTCGACCTCGTCGACCTCGTCCGCACCCTCGACGATGTCGAGCTCGTCATCCACGGACTCGGTCGGCTCGATGGCGTCGTTCAGGTTCGGGTCAGACACGGTGGCTGCTTCTTCCTGGATACATAGGGGTGGAACATGCGAAAGGGGCGCCGGGTACCACGGCGCCCTTCGCTCTTGGCTCAGCCGAAGACGTACTTGGCCGCGTGGTCGAGCCCATAGTCAATCACGGTCACCAGGCCGATCATGATGACGACGAAGACAATCACCACGGTGGTGTACGTCGTCAACTGGTTACGAGTGGGCCAGACGACCTTGCGGAGTTCCGCGATGATCTGGCGGTAGAAGAGGGCAAGGCGCTTAAGCGGGCCCTTCTTGGCACGCTTGCCGCCCTTGCGAGGCTTCTTCTTGGACTCCGCCACCTCGTCCTGGGCATCAGGCGTGTCGAGGGAGCCCACGGCGTCCGTCATTCGTCCTCACCTGATTCCGGGTCGTGGCCGTGCCGCGCCCGGTCGAGCCGCACGGCGATGCATTGCTGTACGTACATGCGCACACATCCTGGCGATGATGTGTGTAGCAGGGCCGGAGGGACTTGAACCCCCAACCGCTGGTTTTGGAGACCAGTGCTCTACCAATTGAGCTACGACCCTTTGTGTGTCCCCCAACGTACCGCATCCGACCGGATGCTCGATGTGCATCGGGTACGGCAGCGGCTGCTGAAGGCCAACGAGGTGAGAGTGTACGTGGTCCGGCGCCGGTCGTCGAACGGAAAGCGCCCGAAGGTGCTTCGTCGGCGGAAACCGACAGGGCGGGCCTGTGAGCGAAACCGAAGTGCCGCGGCCGTTCCCGGTCTGAAACGATGGACGGTATGAGCGCTGCAACTCCTCCCACCGAGCGCCGGGTCTCCGCCCGAGTCGGCGCGATCTCCGAGTCCGCCACCCTCGCCGTGGACGCCAAGGCCAAGGCTCTCAAGGCCGCCGGGCGTCCGGTGATCGGCTTCGGCGCCGGTGAGCCGGACTTCCCGACCCCGGACTACATCGTCGAAGCCGCGATCGAGGCCTGCAAGAACCCCAAGTACCACCGGTACACGCCGGCCGGCGGCCTGCCCGAGCTGAAGGCCGCGATCGCCGCCAAGACGCTGCGCGACTCCGGCTGGGAGCCGGACGTCTCGCAGATCCTGGTCACCAACGGCGGCAAGCAGGCCATCTACGAGGCGTTCGCCGCGATCCTCGACCCGGGTGACGAGGTCATCGTGCCGGCGCCGTACTGGACGACGTACCCGGAGTCCATCCGCCTGGCCGGCGGTGTCCCCGTCGAGGTCGTCGCCGACGAGACCACCGGCTACCGCGTGACGGTCGAGCAGCTGGAGGCCGCCCGCACGGAGAAGACCAAGGTCGTCCTCTTCGTCTCCCCCTCCAACCCGACCGGCGCGGTGTACTCCGAGGCCGAGACCGAGGCGATCGGCCGCTGGGCCCTGGAGCACGGCCTGTGGGTGCTCACCGACGAGATCTACGAGCACCTGGTCTACGGCGACGCCGTCTCCGTCTCCCTGCCGGCGCTGCTGCCCGAGCTGCGCGACAAGTGCATCGTGGTCAACGGCGTCGCCAAGACGTACGCCATGACCGGCTGGCGCGTGGGCTGGGTCATCGGCCCCAAGGACGTGGTCAAGGCCGCGACGAACCTCCAGTCGCACGCCACGTCGAACGTGGCGAACGTCTCCCAGGCTGCCGCCCTCGCCGCCGTCTCCGGCGGTCTGGAGGCGGTCGCGAAGATGCGCGAGGCCTTCGACCGGCGGCGCAGGACCATCGTGCGGATGCTCAACGAGATCGACGGCGTACTCTGCCCGGAGCCGGAGGGCGCGTTCTACGCCTATCCGTCGGTGAAGGCGCTGATCGGCAAGGAGATCCGCGGCAAGCGCCCGCAGAACTCGGTGGAGCTGGCCGCGCTCATCCTGGAGGAGGCCGAGGTCGCGGTCGTCCCGGGCGAGGCCTTCGGCACGCCGGGCTATCTGCGGCTGTCGTACGCCCTCGGTGACGAGGACCTGGTGGAGGGCGTCAGCCGGATCCAGAAGCTGCTGGCGGAGGCGCGGGACTGAGGCCCCCCCTTTTCACGCGGGGCCCGCGACCTACTCCCGTGAGCAGGTCGCGGGCCCCTTCATTTGTGCGAGCAAGACCACGAAAGTGGAAACGACTACCGGGACGCGGGGGACGTGCGGCACGATCCAGAGATGGAGCGTGTACGTGATGTCTCTGAGCTGCCGAAAGCCCATCTGCACCTGCACTTCACCGGGTCGATGCGGCCCGGCACCCTGCTGGAGCTGGCCGACAAGTACGGTGTACGGCTGCCCGAGGCGCTGACGGAGGCCCTGGTCAGCGGGGAGCCGCCGAAGCTGCGGGCGACGGACGAGCGGGGCTGGTTCCGCTTCCAGCGGCTGTACGACGCGGCGCGCTCCTGCCTGCGGCAGCCGGAGGACATCCGGCGCCTGGTGCGGGAGGCCGCCGAGGAGGACGTCAAGGACGGTTCGGGCTGGCTGGAGATCCAGGTCGACCCGACCTCGTACGCCCCGCGCCTGGGCGGACTGATCCCGGCTCTGGAGATCATCCTGGACGCGGTGGAGACGGCGTCGCGCGAGACGGGCCTGGGGATGCGGGTGCTGGTCGCCGCGAACCGTATGAAGCACCCTCTGGACGCGCGCACGCTGGCCCGGCTGGCCGTGCGCTACCGGGACCACGGCGTGGTCGGCTTCGGGCTGTCGAACGACGAACGCCGGGGCATGGCGCGGGACTTCGACCGGGCGTTCGCGATCGCCCGGGCCGGCGGCCTGTTCGCGGCCCCGCACGGCGGCGAGCTGACCGGCCCGGCCTCGGTCCGCGACTGCCTGGACGACCTGCAGGCCCACCGGGTGGGCCACGGGGTGCGCGCGGCGGAGGACCCGCGTCTGCTGGGGCGCCTCGCCGACCGGGGCGTGACCTGCGAGGTGTGCCCGGCGTCGAACGTGGCCCTCGGCGTGTACGAGAAGCCGGAGGACGTACCCCTGCGCACGCTCTTCGAGGCCGGTGTTCCGATGGCCCTGGGCGCCGACGACCCCCTGCTGTTCGGCTCCCGCCTGGCGGCCCAGTACGACCTCGCCCGCCACCACCACGCCTTCACGGACGCCGAACTGGCGGAACTCGCCCGCCAGTCGATCCGCGCGTCGGCGGCCCCGGAGGACGTCCGGGCGAAGCTGCTGTCGGGGGTGGACGACTGGCTGGCGGGCTGACGGGGAGTGCGCCGCGGCCGAGGCCTCGGCGGCGTCAGGAGCGGGCCGTGGCGCCGATCACCATGGGCAGCATGTCCTTGTCGAAGAGGCCTCCGGACAGCTGATCGGGGACGGCCTTGCCGTTGACCTTCACCGTGGGGGTGCCGGGCGCTCCCGACTTCTCGAAGGCCTTCTCGGAGGCGGTCACGAAGTCGCGGTGCTTCATGCCCTTGACCGCCGCGTCGAACTCCGTGCCGCGCAGGCCCTGGACCTGGGAGGCCATGTCGAGCAGGAACGCGTCGGTGTAGCCGTCGACGGCCTCCTCGGGCTGGTGGGCGAAGAGCGCCTCGTGGTACTCGACGAATCTGCCCGCGTCCAGGGCGGCGCGCAGGGCGTTGGCGGCCTTCTTCGAGCCCTGGCCGCCGAGTCGGTCGTCGAGGAACGAGGCGAGCGTGTACTCGGCCCGGACCTCGCCGGACAGGACCATCGCGCGCAGCCCCTCGCCGCCGCCCCGGGTCTCGAACTCCTCGCAGACCGGGCAGCGCAGGTCCTCGTACACATGGACGACGATCTTCGCGTGCGGGGACCCCACGCGGACGGTGGTGCCGTCGGGTGCGAGCGTCTCGGGGATCTCCTCCACGCCCGTGTACGCCGGTGCGTCCGGCTTCCTGTCCCCGGCCTCGGCGTGTCGCTCACCGCATCCCGTGACGAGCACGCCCACCAGGACGGCCGCGACTGCGAGGGCACGTCTGCCGCGTCGCTCCCCCATGGTCTTCCCCTCCCCTTGTTCCCCTTGTTCCCCTTGTTCCCCTTGTTTCCTTTGTACCTGGTGAACCCACAGGCAGTCGCGCTGCCTACAGGCTCACGCCCACCGTCACCGGCTCGTTGACCAGGGTGATGCCGAAGGTCTCGCGGACGCCGGCCACGACCTCGCGGGCCAGGGTCAGCAGGTCCTCGGTGGTCGCGCCGCCGCGGTTGGTGAGGGCGAGGGTGTGCTTGGTGGAGATGCGTGCCGGACCGGTGCCGTAGCCCTTGGTGAAGCCGGCCTTGTCGATCAGCCAGGCCGCGGAGGTCTTGGTGTGCCCCTGGCCCGCCGGGTAGGCGGGCGGCTCGACGCCCTCGCCCAGCCGCTCCCGCACGCGCGCGCGGAAGGCGGCGAAGTCGGCGTCCGTGAGGATCGGGTTGGTGAAGAAGGAGCCGGCCGACCAGGTGTCGTGGTCCTCGGGGTCCAGCACCATGCCCTTTCCGGCGCGCAGCTTCAGCACGGTGTCGCGGGCGGTGGCGAGCGGCACCCGGTCGCCCGCCTCCACGCCGAGGGCGCGGGCGGTCTCGGCGTACTTGACGGGCGCCGACAGCCCGTCCGCGTCCTCCAGGGCGAAGCGGACGCGCAGGACGACGTACCGCTCCGGGTCGGCCTTGAAGCGGCTGTGGCGGTAGGAGAACACGCACTCCTCGTTGGCCAGGGTCACCGTCTCGCCCGCCCGGCGGTCGTAGGCGACGACCTCGGTGATGGTGGTGGACACCTCCTGGCCGTACGCCCCGACGTTCTGGATCGGGGTCGCGCCGGCGGAGCCGGGGATGCCGGACAGGCACTCGATGCCCGCGAGGCCGGCCTCGACGGTACGGGCCACCGCGTCGGTCCAGACCTCGCCGGCGGCCAGCTCCAGCGTCGTACCGCTGAGTTCGAAACCGCGGGTGGCGATGCGCAGGGCGGTGCCGTCGAAGCCCTTGTCTCCGATGACCAGGTTGGACCCACCGCCGATGAGCAGCAGCGGCGTGCCGGCGGCGTCGGCCTCGCGGACGGCGTCGATCACCTCGGCGTCGGTGGTCGCGGTGATCAGCCGGGTCGCGGGGCCGCCCAGCCGGAAGGTGGTCAGCGGGGCGAGGGGCGCGTCGTGGAGTTCCTGCACGCGCCCAAGACTACGAGACCCCGCTGACAGCCCGGCACGCCGACGGCCACGGGACCGCGGTGGCCGTCACGCCAGTCGTACGACCGCCCGGGACATTCCGAGGACCTTCTGGCCGTCACTCATGGCCGTCAGGTCGACCCGTACGGTGTTGTCGTCGAGCTTGGCCGCCACCTTGCCGGCGACCTCGATCAGGGCCCCCTTGTCGTCGTTCGGGACGACGACGGGCTTGGTGAAGCGGACGCCGTACTCGACGACGGCGCCGGGGTCGCCAGCCCAGTCGGTGACGACGCGGATCGCCTCGGCCATGGTGAACATGCCGTGCGCGATCACGTCCGGCAGCCCGACCTCCTTGGCGAACTTCTCGTTCCAGTGGATGGGGTTGAAGTCCCCGGAGGCGCCCGCGTACTGGACGAGGGTGGCGCGGGTCACGGGGAAGGTCTGGGCCGGAAGCTCGGTGCCGACCTCGACGTCGTCGTAAGCGATCTTCGCTGTCATCGGTTCCTCACGCCTCCTCGGCCGCGCGGGCCACCAGCTTGGTCCAGGCGGTCACGACGTGCTCGCCGGCCTCGTCGTGCACCTCGCCGCGGACATCCAGGATGTCGTTGCCGGCCAGGGACTTGATCGCCTCGATGGTGGAGGTGACGGTGAGCCGGTCGCCGGCGCGCACGGGCCGGGTGTAGACGAACTTCTGGTCGCCGTGCACCACGCGGCTGTAGTCGAGGCCGAGCTGCGGATCTTCGATGACCTGTCCGGCGGCCTTGAAGGTGATCGCGAAGACGAAGGTCGGCGGGGCGATCACGTCCGAGTGGCCGAGCGCCTTGGCGGCCTCCGGGTCCGTGTAGGCCGGGTTGGCGTCTCCCACCGCCTCCGCGAACTCACGGATCTTCTCCCGCCCGACCTCGTAGGGGGCGGTGGGCGGGTAGGACCGCCCCACGAAGGACTGGTCGAGCGCCATGGCTCGGCACCTCCTGGTGTCAGCTGGGGTTTCCCACATGAAACAACATGAGGCCGCCCCCCTGGCGCGGGGACGGCCTCATGTATGGGTTTTGTTTTATCGCGTCTCGCGGTGCGCGGTGTGCGCGTTGCAACGCGGGCAGTGCTTCTTCATCTCAAGACGGTCCGGGTTGTTGCGCCGGTTCTTCTTGGTGATGTAGTTCCGCTCCTTGCACTCCACGCAGGCCAGCGTGATCTTCGGGCGGACGTCGGTGGCAGCCACGTGAGTGCTCCTTGACGAACGGGTAGGTATTCAACGCAGAAAAGAGTAGCCGATCGAAGGACCGACCCCGCAATCGGCTACTGGGAGTAGCGGTGACCGGACTTGAACCGGTGACACAGCGATTATGAGCCGCTTGCTCTACCGACTGAGCTACACCGCTGCGATGCGATCGGGCCCCGCCTGGCGGCGGGAGCCTCTCACACCAGAGCCCCAAAACGGAATCGAACCGTTGACCTTCTCCTTACCATGGAGACGCTCTGCCGACTGAGCTATTGGGGCGAGCGAGGAAGACATTACACGCTTCGCCGCCCCACACCCAAATCCGATTCGCCGTGCCGTCCCGCCGTGCGGCCACACCGGTACGACTATTGCGCTCCTCCCTCGTCGGGCCCGGTGACCGCCCTAGGCTCGACCCACTCTGCGTGATCTTGCGTCCCGCGCGCGGCCACGCGGTCCATGTCCCCACCTGGAGTGCGATGCCCCCCGGTCAGCCGCCCCACTCGTCCTCCTCGCCGGGCTCGTCCGGACGGACGGATCCGGACGGGTTGTTGCTGTGCGGGGCCCGGCTGGCCGACGGACGGACCGTGGACGTACGGCTGGCCAGCGGGCGCATCGAGGCGGTCGGCACCGCCGGCAGCCTCGCCGCCGGCGGGCCGCGGGACGGAGGCACGCGCGTGGATCTCGGCGGCTATCTGCTCCTGCCGGCCCCGGCCGAACCCCACGCCCACCTGGACGCCGCCCTGACCGCCGACGGCGGTGGCGGTCCGGTGTCGTACGACCCGGAGGACGTCCAGCGCCGGGCGACCGAGGCCGCGCTGCTGCAACTGGGTCACGGGGCGACGGCCGTGCGCGCACACGTACGCGTGGGTGATGTCCAGGGGCTCGGCGCCCTGACGGCGGTCCTGCGGGCGCGGCGGGCGCTGCGCGGACTCACCGAGCTGACGACGGTGGCGGTGCCGCGCGTGCTCACCGGTGCGGCCGGTGCGGAGGGCCTGGCGGTGCTGCGGGACGCGGTGAAGGCGGGCGCGTGCGTGGTGGGCGGCTGCCCGGACGTGGACCCCGACCCCACGGGCTACGTCGAGGCGGTCCTCGAGGTCGCCTCCGAGCACGGCTGCCCTGTCGACCTGCACACCGACGGGGCCGACCCGGCCCGTCTGGCGCGGATCGCGGCGGTGGCGGGCGGGCTGCACCCCGGAGTCGCGCTGGGCCCGTGCGGCGGCCTGTCCCGGCTGTCGGCCGGGGCGGCCGCGCGGGTCGCGGACCAACTGGCCGCGGCCGGGGTGACGGTGGTGTGCCTGCCCCAGGGCGGCTGCGGGGGCGCCGAGGGGCGGGACACGGCTCCGGTACGGCTGCTGCGGGCGGCCGGGGTGCGGGTGGCCGCGGGCAGCGGGACCCTGCGGGACGTGTCGAACCCGGTGGGGCGCGGCGACCCGCTGGAGGCGGCGTATCTGCTGGCCTCACGCCACGGGCTGCGCCCCGAGGACGCCTACGACGCGGTGAGCGCGTCGGCCCGCGCGGTGCTCGGCCTGACCGAGGTGCGGGTGGAGGCGGGCTTCCCCGCCGAGCTGCTCGCGGTGCGCGGCGACCGGCTCGCGGGCGCGCTGTCGCTCGGGTACAGCCGGATCGTGGTGCACCGGGGGCGCGTGGTGGCGCGTACGAGTGCGGTACGGGAGTACTGCGACTCGGCCGCCGCGGTGGAGCTGGGGCTGCCGCGGCAGGGGCGGGGCGAGCTGTCGTGACGCGGTGTGCGGATGTGCGCCCCGGGACATGCCCGAAGTCGTACGGCGGACACGGCCGTTCGGGCGTACGGTCGGAGACATGCGCATTGTCATCGCTGGTGGTCATGGTCAGATCGCGCTGCGGCTGGAGCGGCTGCTCGCCGTGCGCGGGGACGAGGTGACGGGGATCATCCGCCGTGCCGAACAGAGCGAGGACCTGCGGGCGGCCGGTGCCGAACCGATCGTGCTCGACCTGGAGTCGGCGTCGGTCGAGGAGGTCGCGGAGCGGCTGCGGGGCGCCGACGCGGCGGTGTTCGCGGCGGGCGCGGGCCCGGGCAGCGGCGCGGCGCGCAAGGACACGGTGGACAAGGGCGCGGCGGTGCTGTTCGCGGACGCGGCGGTACGCGCGGGCGTGCGCCGCCACCTGGTCGTGTCGTCGATGGGCGCGGACGCGGGACACAAGGGCGACGAGGTCTTCGACGTCTATCTGCGCGCCAAGGGCGCGGCCGACGACCACGTCCGCGGCCAGGAGGCCCTGGACTGGACGATCCTGCGCCCCGGCGCGCTGACGAACGACGCCGGCACCGGCCTCGTACGCCTGGAGGCCCACACCGGCCGCGGCTCGATCCCCCGCGACGACGTGGCCGCCGTCCTGGCCGAACTGGTCGACACCCCCGCCACCGCCGGCCTGACCCTGGAACTCGTCAGCGGCTCGGCACCGGTGTCGGTCGCGGTGAAGTCGGTGGCGGGCAACTGAGAGCCCACACGAAAACCCCCTCTGATCTACGTCTCCGCAGATCAGAGGGGGTTTCCCACAGTGGCGGCGCCAGGATTCGAACCTGGGAAGGCTGAGCCGGCAGATTTACAGTCTGCTCCCTTTGGCCGCTCGGGCACACCGCCGGGTATTGCCGCCTGTTTGAACCACCTTTCGGCGGCGCTCCCTGGCAACGACGTAAACAATACCCGATGCGGAGGGGTGCCTCGCCACCCGATTGATCGGCACCGCGGGGACGGGGGATGACTAGGCTGGTGCGGATGCGGCACGCGGCCCGAAGGGCGGGCTCGGCGGCCTCCCCACGCCCGCCGACACGCATCCGATACGCACCCCGATACAAGGAGCCACAGGACATGGCCGACTCCAGTTTCGACATCGTCTCGAAGGTCGAGCGGCAGGAGGTCGACAACGCCCTCAACCAGGCCGCCAAGGAGATCTCGCAGCGCTACGACTTCAAGGGCGTGGGTGCCTCGATCTCGTGGTCCGGTGACAAGATCCTCATGGAGGCGAACTCCGAGGACCGGGTGAAGGCAGTCCTCGACGTCTTCCAGTCCAAGCTGATCAAGCGCGGTATCTCGCTGAAGGCCCTGGACGCGGGCGAGCCGCAGCTGTCCGGCAAGGAGTACAAGCTCTTCGCGTCGATCAAGGAGGGCATCTCCCAGGAGAACGCGAAGAAGGTGGCCAAGCTCATCCGCGACGAGGGCCCCAAGGGCGTGAAGGCCCAGGTCCAGGGTGACGAGCTGCGCGTCAGCTCCAAGAGCCGCGACGACCTGCAGGCCGTGATCTCCCTGCTCAAGGGCCAGGACTTCGACTTCGCGCTGCAGTTCGTGAACTACCGGTAGGGACGGCGCGCCACGCACGGGCGTGGGCACGCGGAAGTTACGGGAAAAAGGGTGGACACCGCGCTGGTGCCCACCCTTCTCCGTCTGCCGGCCGCGCCTCGGCGGTGCGCTCAGTCGCGGGAGTTGCCGAACAGGATGCGGTAGGCGATCAGCAGGACGAGCGAGCCGCCGATCGCCGCGGCCCAGGTGGCGCCGTCGTAGAAGCTCTTGCTGATCGGGTGGCCCAGCCAGCGGGCGGAGATCCAGCCACCGATGAACGCTCCGGCGATGCCGATGAGGGTCGTGCCGATGAAGCCGCCCGGGTCGCGGCCCGGGAGCAGGAACTTCGCGATGGCCCCGGCCAACAGTCCCAGGATGATCCAGCTGATGATGCCCATGCTCTGAACCTGCCCGTCGTACTCGTCACGTGTCGTGATCGTGCTTACCACACGCGTGTTCATGCGGCGTTCCGGCCGTGTCGGAGAGGAAGACGCCACAGCCACGCCCCGTGGTTGCGCCCGCCAATAGAGTTCGGACCATGACCCGCTCCTCTGCCGCCTCCGCGTCCGAGCTGCGGCGCACCCTGGGGGTCCGGGACGCCGTGGTGGTCGGGCTCGGCTCGATGATCGGGGCCGGGATCTTCGCCGCCCTGGGACCGGCGGCGCGCGCGGCCGGCTCCGGTCTGCTGCTCGGGCTCGCGGTCGCCGCCGTGGTGGCCTACTGCAACGCCACCTCGTCGGCGCGGCTGGCCGCCCGGTATCCGGCCTCGGGCGGCACGTACGTGTACGGGCGTGAGCGGCTCGGCATGTTCTGGGGCCATCTGGCGGGCTGGGCGTTCGTGGTCGGGAAGACGGCCTCCTGTGCGGCGATGGCGCTCACCGTGGGGGCGTACGTCTGGCCGGGGCAGGCGCACGCGGTGGCGGTCGCGGCCGTGGTGGCGCTGACCGCGGTGAACTACGGCGGCGTCCGGAAGTCCGCCTTGCTGACGCGGGTGATCGTGGCGGTGGTGCTGGCGGTCCTCGCTTCCGTGGTCGTCGTGTGTCTGGGTTCCGGCGCTTCCGCCGCGGGGCGGGCCGCCGTCGGCGGCCCCGTGGGCGCCGGCGGCGTGCTGCAGGCGGCCGGGCTGCTGTTCTTCGCGTTCGCCGGGTACGCACGGATCGCGACCCTCGGCGAGGAGGTACGGGACCCGGCGCGCACCATCCCCCGCGCGATCCCGCTCGCCCTGGGCATCGCGCTGGCCGTGTACGCGTGTGTGGCGGTGGCCGTCCTCTCCGTGCTGGGGCCGGTGGGGCTCGGGCACGCGGGAGCGCCGCTGGCCGACGCGGTGCGGGCGGCCGGGGTACCCGGGCTGGTGCCGGTGGTGCGGGCCGGGGCCGCCGTGGCCGCGCTGGGGTCGCTGCTCGCCCTCATCCTGGGCGTCTCGCGGACCACGCTGGCCATGGCACGGGACCGGCATCTGCCCGGCGCGCTGGCCGCCGTGCACCCCCGTTTTCAGGTGCCGCACCGGGCGGAGCCGGCCGTGGGCACGGTGGTCGCGGTCCTGGCCGCCACGGTGGACGTCCGGGGCGCGATCGGTTTCTCCTCCTTCGGTGTGCTGGCGTACTACGCCATCGCCAACGCCTCCGCCTGGACCCTGGACGCCTCTCCCGCCCGGCGCGCGGTTCCGGCGGTGGGACTCATCGGGTGCGTGACGCTGGCGTTCGCGCTGCCGTGGGTCTCGGTGGCCGTGGGCGCCGGTGTGCTGGCGGTGGGCATGGCCTCGTACGGCGTACGGCGGTGGGTGGCGGCGCGGTAGGGCTCCGGGTCTTTGCCCCCGTCCGTCAGCGTGCCGCGAACGGCTGGTCCGTGCGGACGATCTCGCGGCCCAGCGGGAACAGGGAGACCGGGATCAGCTTGAAGTTGGCGATGCCGAACGGGATACCGATGATCGTGACGCACAGCGCGATGCCGGTGGTGATGTGGGCGAGGGCCAGCCACCAGCCCGCGAGGATCAGCCACAGCACGTTGCCGACGCAGGAGGGGGCGCCCGCGTCGCGGCGCTCGACCGTGGTGTACCCGAAGGGCCACAGGGCGTAGACGCCGATACGGAAGGCGGCGATGCCGAACGGAATGCCGATCACGGTGATGCACAGCAGCACTCCCGCGAGGAGGTAGCCGAGGAACAGCCAGAAGCCGCTGAGGACCAGCCAGATGACGTTGAGGATTGTCTTCACCGGTAGTGACCTGCCATCTGTTCGAGTCGGGCGATGCGCTCCGCCATCGGCGGGTGCGTGGAGAACATCTTCGACAATCCCTGGCCCGGGCGGAACGGGTTGGCGATCATCATGTGGCTCGCGGTCTCGATACGCGGCTCGGGGGGCAGCGGGAGCTGCTGGGTGCCGGTCTCCAGCTTGCGCAGAGCGCTGGCGAGGGCGAGGGGGTCGCCGGTGAGCCGGGCGCCGGACGCGTCGGCCTCGTACTCCCTGGAGCGGCTGATGGCCAGTTGGATGACGGTGGCCGCGAGCGGGCCGAGGATCATGATCAGGAGCATGCCGAGCAGGCCGGGGCCCTCGTCGTCGTTGGAGCGGCCGATCGGGATCAGCCAGGCGAAGTTGACCAGAAACATGATCACGGAGGCGAGGGCGCCGGCGACGGAGGAGATGAGGATGTCGCGGTTGTAGACGTGGCTGAGTTCGTGGCCGATCACGCCGCGCAGTTCACGCTGGTCCAGGATGCGCAGGATGCCTTCCGTGCAGCACACGGCCGCGTTGCGCGGGTTGCGGCCGGTCGCGAAGGCGTTGGGCGCCTCCGTCGGGGAGATGTACAGGCGGGGCATGGGCTGGCGGGCCTGAGTGGAGAGTTCGCGGACCATGCGGTAGAGAGCCGGGGCCTCGAACTCACTGATCGGGCGGGCGCGCATGGCGCGCAGTGCCAGCTTGTCGCTGTTCCAGTACGCGTACGCGTTGGTGCCGAGGGCGACGAGGACCGCGACGATCAGGCCGGTGCGGCCGAAGAAACTGCCGATGACGATGATGAGTGCGGACAGTCCCCCGAGGAGGACTGCGGTCCTGAGCCCGTTGTGCCGGCGGTGCACGGTACGCCCTCCAAGCGGTGCGGCAGGGGAACCCTTCGCTTGCTGCTGTTCGACGCCACTGGTGGCGTGGTGTCACCTCCAGTGGACCCTTACGTACTGGTCAACGCCAGGCGGGAGCCACGGGTTCCCTGGAGCGTGCGACGGCGCGCGGGCCGTCCGGGTGAGCGGGACGCCGGACGGCACGCGCGCGTGGGGGCCGGGTGCCCGGCGTGCGCGTGACGACTCCCCGGCGTTCAGAACAGACCGGTGCTCGCGAAGCGCAGGACCAGTTGGGGTGCGCCGGACAGGGCGATGCCGAGGACGGCCGTGAGGGTGATGGCGGCGGTGAGGGGGGCCGGGACGCGGTGCCGGACGGGTTCGCCCTCGGGGGCGCGGAACAGCAGTGCCGTCCACTGCAGGTAGTAGAAGAGCGCGATGACCACGTTGACGGCCATGACGACGGCGAGCCAGCCGAGTCCGGCGTCGACGGCCGCGGAGAAGACGGTGACCTTGGCGAACAGGCCGATGATGCCCGGGGGCAGTCCGGCCAGGCACAGCAGGAAGAAGGCCATCAGGAGGGCGGTCAGCGGGTTGGTGGCGTACAGGCCCCGGTAGTCCGTGAGGCGGTTGCGTTCCCTCGTACGGCCCATGAGGGCGGCCACGGCGAAGGCGCCGAGGTTCACGGCGGCGTACATGAGGGCGTAGGCGACCGTGGAGCCGATCGACTTCTGCGGGTCCTTCGAGTACCCGGCCGCGGCGATCGGCACCAGGAGGTAGCCGGCCTGGCCGACGGAGGACCAGGCGAGCAGCCGTACCGCGCTGTACGTGCGCGTGGCCTGCTGGCGTAGGGCGCCGACGTTGCCGACGGTCATGGTGAGCGCGGCGAGTACGGCGAGAGCCGGCCCCCAGGCGCCGGCGTACGACGGGAAGGCGACGACGGTGACGAGGATCAGGCCGGTGAAGCCGACCGCCTTGCCGATGACCGACAGGTAGGCGGCGATGGGCAGGGGGGCGCCCACGTAGGTGTCGGGAACCCAGAAGTGGAAGGGGACGGCGGCCGTCTTGAAGGCGAAGCCGACGAGGGTGAGGACGACGCCGGTCTGGGCGACGGTGTGGAGCTGTCCGTCGACGTGCTGGATGCGGTCGGCGATCTGGGTGAGGTAGAGGGTGCCGGTGGTGGCGTAGACGAAGCTGACGCCGAGGAGGCTGACGGCGGTGGCGGTGACCGAGGACAGGAAGAACTTCAGGGCCGCGTCGGAGGATTTGCGGTCGCCGTGCCGGAGGCCGACGAGGGCGAAGGCGGGCAGGGAGGCGACCTCCAGGGCGACGATCAGGGTCGCCAGGTCGCGCGCGGCGGGCAGGAGCGCGGCGCCGGCGGCGGAGGACAGCAGCAGGAACCAGAACTCCCCCTCGGGCAGTGCCCCGCGCGCGTCCTTCAGTGCGGTGACCGACAGTAGGGCCGTGAGGAGCGCGCCGCCGAGGACGAGGAACTGGATGACGAGGGCGAAGTGGTCGGCGGTGTAGCTGCAGACGTCGGCCTGTCCGGTCAGGCAGAACGTGGTGCGGCGGCCGTCGAGGAGGGGCAGCAGCAACAGCCCGGCGGCGGCGAGGCCCGCGACGGAGACCCAGCCGAGGACGGGTTTGCGGCCGGCGGGCACGAAGAGGTCGGCGACGAGCACCGCGAGCGCGACCACCGCGGTGAGGGTGGGCGGTGCGATGGCGAGCCAGTCGACGGACTGGACCACCGACTCGGCCGGCGGCTGGGCCAGGACCAGGGCGCTCATCGAGTGCCTCCTGCGAGGAGCTGCTGCACGGCCGGGTCGGTGAGCCCGAGCAGGGCCTTCGGCCAGAGCCCGGCGAGGACGGTGAGGGCGACGAGCGGGGTCCAGGCCGCGAACTCGTAACTGTGGACGTCGGCGAGCCGGGACGCCTGCCGGGGTACGGCGCCCATGCAGACGCGGCGGACCACGACGAGCATGTACGCGGCAGTCAGGAGGGTGCCGAACACGCCGATCGCCATGAAGGTGAGGAAGGCGGGCCGGCTGAGGCCGTCGGCGGGCTTGAACGAGCCGAACAGGGCGAGCATCTCGCCCCAGAATCCGGCGAGTCCCGGCAGGCCGAGCGAGGCGACCGCGCCGAAGGCGAGCAGACCGCCCAGGCGCGGGGCCCTTCCGTACAGGGCGGCGCCCGACTGGAATCGATTCGGCGCGGCGGAGCCGCTCGTTGAGGGGTGGTGGTCGGGCGACGGGAGGGCGAGGGCGTCGAGGTCGGTGGTGCCGGTGCGGTCCTTGAGCGCGCCGACGACGAAGAAGAGCAGGCCGGTGATGAGGCCGTGGGCGATGTTGCCGAACAGGGCGCCGTTCACGCCGGTCGGGGTCATGGTGGCGATGCCGAGCAGGACGAAGCCCATGTGGCCGACGGAGGAGTAGGCGATGAGCCGCTTGAGGTCGCCCTTGGCGCCCTGTTTGGCCAGGGCGAGGCAGGCCAGGGATCCGTAGATGATCCCGACGACGGCGAAGGCTGCGAGGTAGGGCGCGAAGGTGTGGAAGCCGTCGGGCGCGATCGGCAGCAGGATCCGGACGAAACCGTACGTTCCCATCTTGAGCAGGACGCCGGCCAGCAGGACCGAGCCGACGGTCGGGGCGGCGGTGTGAGCGTCCGGCAGCCAGCTGTGCAGCGGCCACATCGGCGTCTTGACCGCGAGCCCGATCCCGATCGCCAAAACCGCGATGACCTGCACGGTTGCGGTCAGTGACCGGCCGTTGTCAGTGGCGAGTGCGACCATGTCGAATGTGCCGGCCTTGATCCCGATCAGGAGCAGGCCGAGCAGCATGACGACCGAGCCGAGCAGCGTGTAGAGGATGAACCGCCAGGCGGCGGCCTGACGGCCCTCGCCACCCCAGCGGGCGATGAGGAAGTACATCGGGATGAGCACCATCTCGAACGCGAGGAAGAACAGCAGCAGATCGAGGACGGCGAAGGTCGCGAGGGTGCCGGACTCGAGGAGGAGCAGCAGCGCGACGAGGGCCTTCGGGGCCGGGCCCGCGGGTGGCTTGAAATAGGAGTACAGCGCGCAGAGGAAGGTCAGCAGCGCGGTCAGGACGAGGAGGGGGAGGGAAATGCCGTCGACGCCGAGGTGGATGCGCACGTGGAGTGCGGGGATCCAGCTGATGTCGGTCGTGGCCTGCATCTTCGACGCCTGGGAGTGGTCGAAGCCGGCCGTGAGGACGATCGCGGCGACGAGGACGGCGCCGGTGACCGTGACTCCGTGCCGGAGCACGGCCTGGTCGGGTGACTTCCCCTTCAGTCCGGGCGGGGCGGGCAGGAGAGCGGCGGCGGCGCCGAGGAGCGGGCCGACGACGAGGAATGCCAGAAGGAACTGCATCACGGACTCGTTGATACCGATCACGCCTGCTCACACTCCCGTGGCGAGAAGGACGGCGGCGACCGTGAGGACGACGGTGCCGGCGAGCAGCGCGCTCACATAGGTCTGCACATTGCCGGTCTGGGCACGCCGTACGGCGGCCCCGAGCAGCCGGGGTGCGGCGCCGGCGCCGCGTACGTAGGTCTCGACGACCTCGCGGTCGAGGAACCGGACGAGACTCGCTCCGGCCAGGACCGGGCGGACGAAGAGGGCCGCGTACACGGCGTCGAGGTGGAAGCCGACGGCCGCGTGGCGGTGCAGCGGTCCGAGCAGCAGCCGTCCGGGGTCGGCGGGGTCGGGCGCGTAGGCGATGTCCCCGTAGGCGGGCTTGTGGCTGGCGATGGCCTCGGCCTCGACGAGTCCGGCGTCGGCCTCCGGGTGGGCGGCGACGGCGCCGAGAGGGACGCGGGCGGCGAGCGCGGTGGTGTGCCGCCAGGCGCCGTAGGTGACGATGCCGCCGACCAGGGCGATTCCCGTGCCGAGGACGGAGGTGGTGAGCGTGGGGCTCAGGTCGCGGCCGTCGAACCAGGCGGGAAGGAGGCGGAAGGCGAGGCCGCCGAAGGCGAGGGACGGGACGGCGAGCACCCAGAGGACGGTGTTCATGACGAGGGGCTGCTTGCCGTGGTCGGGGGCCTCGGTGCCCCGGCCGCGGAAGGTCAGCAGCCACAGGCGCATGGCGTAGGCGCCGGTGAGCAGGGCCGTGACGAGGCCGGCGACGAGGACGGTCCAACCCGCCGCGCCGGGGGCGTGGTCGGTGTGGCCGGAGGCGACGTGTTCGGCGGCGCCGAGGACGGACTCCTTGGAGAAGAAGCCGCTGAAGGGAGGGATCGCGGCGAGCGCGAGGAGCGCCACGGTCATCGTCCAGTAGGCGTCCGGGACGCGGTCGCGCAGGTTGCTCATGCGGGACATGGCGGCCAGCGAGTTGGTGCCGGCGGCGTGGATGATCACGCCGGCGGCGAGGAACAGCAGCGCCTTGAAGGCGCCGTGGGACAGGAGGTGGAAGACGGCGGCGCCGCGGTCGGCGACGGCGAGGGCGCCGGTCATGTAGCCGAGCTGGCTGATCGTCGAGTAGGCGAGGACGCGTTTGATGTCGTCCTGGGCGAGTGCGGCGAGCGCCGAGCCGGCCATGGTCACGGCGGCCATGACGGCGAGGACGGTCATCGCGGCCGCGGAGGCCTGGAAGACGGGAAGGAGTCGGGCGACGAAGTAGACACCGGCGGCGACCATCGTCGCGGCGTGGATCAGCGCGGAGACGGGTGTGGGGCCCGCCATCGCGTCGGGCAGCCAGGTGTGCAGCGGGAACTGCGCCGACTTCCCCGCCACGCCGGCGAGGAGCAGCAGGGCGATCACGGTCGGGTGGTGCAGTCCGCCGCTCGCGACGGTGCCGAGGACCTTGGTGATCCGGAAGGACCCGGCGGCGGTGCCGAGCGCGAACAGGCCGATCAGGAACGGCACGTCGCCGAGCTTGGTGACCAGGAAGGCCTTGATGGAGGCGGCGCGGGCCTCCGGGGTCTCCCAGTAGTGGCCGACCAGGAAGTAGGAGCAGATGCCCATCACTTCCCAGCCGACCAGCAGCACGATCAGGTCGCCGGAGTAGACGACGAGCAGCATCGCGGAGGTGAACAGGGAGACGAGAGCGGCGTAGGAGGGATAGCGCGGGTCGTCGCGCAGGTAGCCCGTGGAGTAGATCTGCACGCAGGTGGCGACGACGCCGACCAGGACGGCGACGAGCGCGGCGAAGCCGTCGATGTGCAGGGCGAGCTCGATGGGGACCGAGCCGGTGGGTGTGAGCTCGGTGGCGGCGTCGACGGCCCGGCCGCCGCCCTGGTCCGCGGCGACCAGCACGGTCAGGACGAGGGAGGCGAGGGTCGGCAGGACGGCGAGCGGACGGACGAAGCCGGGGGCGGTGCGGCCGAGCAGCAGGCCGGCCACGGCGCCGAGGAACGGAAGGAGGGGGACGAGGACGGCGAGGGTGGTCGTGGTCACGCGGTGGCCTCAGCCTTCTCAGCGGCCCGCGCTCGCGCGGCGGCGTCGCTGTCGGGGCCGTCGTCGGAGTCGTCGGGACCCTCGGCGGCATCGCGGAGCCGGTCGATGTCCGAGGTGCCGCGGTTGCGGTGGACGGCGAGGACGATCGCCAGGCCGATGCCGATCTCGGCGGCGGCGATGGCGATGGTGAACAGGGTCAGGGCCTGTCCGGAGTGCAGGGTCTCGGCCGCGGCTCTGCTGAGCCAGACGTCGAAGGCCACCAGGTTGAGGTTGACGGCGTTGAGCATGAGCTCGACGGACATCAGGACCAGGATCGCGTTGCGGCGGGCGAGGACGCCGTACAGGCCGGTGCAGAAGAGGAGGGCGGAGAGCACGGCGGGATAGGCGAGGTGCATCAGCGGGCACCTCCCTTCGTGCCCTGGCCCGCACTCCGGTCGGCACCCTGGTCGCCGCGGGACTGCGGGGTCCGGGAGGCGGTGGCGTCCGCCTTCGCCTTGCGGGACAGGACGATCGCGCCGACCAGGGCGGCCAGCAGGAGGACGGAGAGGGCCTCGAAGGGCAGCACCCAGTTCTGGAAGAGGCTCTCGCCGGTGACCTTCGTGGAGCCGGCGGCGGCGCCGTCCAGGTCGATCCAGGTGGTGCGGAAGGCGTCGACGACCACCCAGACCAGGGCGGCCGCGGCGGCGACGGCCACGGTGAGGGCGGCCCAGCGGTTGCCGGAGTCGGCGTCCGGGGAGCGGCCGATGGGGGCCTTGGTGAGCATCAGGCCGAACAGGAGGAGGACGACGACGGAACCGACGTAGATGAGGACCTGTACCCAGGCGATGAACTCGGCGGTGAGCAGGAGGTACTCGACGGCGAGGCCGCCGAGGGCCACCACCAGCCACAGGGCGGCGTGCACCAGCTGCCGGGTGGTGACGGTGACGAGGGCGGCGCCGAAGGTGACCAGGCCGACGAGGAGGAAGGCGACCTCGACTCCGGTCGGGGAGAGGAAGCCGTGGCTTGCGGCGGCGATGCTCACGCGTCCTCCTCCCGCGGCTCGGTCTGCTGGGACTGCTCGGCCTGTGCGGTCTGCGCGGCCTGTTGCTGGGCGGCCAGCTTCTCGGCGGTCTTGCGGGCGGTGGCGATCTCCTTGGGTTCCTCCGCGCCGGGGTCCAGGGCGGGCGGGGCCGGCACGGTCCACATCCACTCGCGGAGTTTGTCGCGCTCGTGGGTGAGGTCGTGGATGTCGGTCTCGGCGTACTCGAACTCCGGGGACCAGAACAGGGCGTCGAAAGGACAGACCTCGATGCAGATACCGCAGTACATGCACAGGGCGAAGTCGATGGCGAAGCGGTCGAGGACGTTGCGGCTGCGTTCGCGGCCGCCGGGGGTCGCCGCCGGGATCGTCTCCTTGTGGGAGTCGATGTAGATGCACCAGTCCGGGCACTCGCGGGCGCACAGCATGCAGACCGTGCAGTTCTCCTCGAACAGGCCGATCACGCCGCGGGTGCGGGGCGGCAGGTCGGGCTGGGTGTCCGGGTACTGCTCGGTGACGGTCTTCTTCGTCATCGTGCGCAGGGTGACGGCCAGGCCCTTGACCAGACCGGAGCCGGGGATGCGGGGCCGGGTGGGCGGGAGCGACTCGGCCATCAGGAGATCACCACCTTGACGATGCCGGTGAGGGCGATCTGGGCGAGGGAGAGGGGGACGAGGAGGGTCCAGGACAGTTTCTGCAGCTGGTCCTCGCGCAGGCGGGGGTAGGTGACACGCAGCCAGATGACGACGAAGGCGAGGACGGCGGTCTTCAGCAGGGTCCACAACCAGCCGAGTCCGTCGGCGCCCCAGGGGCCGTGCCAGCCGCCCAGGAAGAGGACGGTGGTCAGACCGCACAGGACGACGATCCCGGCGTACTCGGCGAGGAGGAAGAGGGCGAAGCGGAGGCCGGTGTACTCGGTGTAGGCGCCGAAGATGATCTCCGAGTCGGCGACGGGCATGTCGAACGGCGGGCGTTGCAGTTCGGCGAGGCCGGCGACGAAGAAGACGATCGCGCCGACGATCTGCCAGGGCAGCCACCACCACTGGAAGGCGTGGACGATGCCGGGCAGGGAGACCGTGCCGGCCGCCATCGCCACGGAGGCGGCGGCGAGCAGCATGGGCAGTTCGTAGGCGAGGAGCTGTGCGGCGGTGCGCAGACCGCCGAGGAGGGAGAACTTGTTGGCGGAGGCCCACCCGGCCATGAGCGAGCCGAGGACGCCGACGCCCATCACGGCGAGCACGAAGAAGATGCCCGCGTCGAGGACCTGGCCGACGGCGCCCTCGCCGGGGCCGATCGGGATGGCGAGCAGCACGAGGAGGTACGGGAGCAGGGCGACGGCGGGGGCGAGCTGGAAGACCCGGCGGTCGGCGCCGGCCGGGACCACGTCCTCCTTCTGCGCGAACTTCACGCCGTCCGCGACGAGCTGGGCCCAGCCGTGGAAGCCGCCGGCGTACATGGGACCGAGGCGGCCCTGCATGTGGGCCATCACCTTGTGCTCGGTCTGACCGACGATCAGGGGGAAGGTGAGGAAGACCACGAAGACGATCAGGAGTCGCAGGGCGACGTCGACCGCGTCGTTCACCGCGGGCCTCCTTCGGAGTCGTCGGGGGTGTCGGGGGTGTTGTCGTCGGGGGTGTCGGGGGTGTCGTCCTCGGGTTTCCGCCTCGGCTTCGGCTCGGGCTCGTCGAACGCCGGGCGGGCGTGGTGCCAGGGGGCGTCCGAGCCGCGCGGGGCCGCGGGAGGCGTGGGCGACCGGTCGGCCGCCGCCGCGCGCTGGGAGGCCGAACCCTCGCTCGCACCG
Organism: Streptomyces sp. JNUCC 63; assembly: GCF_054366325.1. Taxonomy (NCBI): domain Bacteria; kingdom Bacillati; phylum Actinomycetota; class Actinomycetes; order Kitasatosporales; family Streptomycetaceae; genus Streptomyces; species Streptomyces sp. JNUCC 63. The sequence goes on from NZ_CM135963.1 coordinate 3,258,619, forward strand.
CGCGCGCGACGCGGCCCGGCGTCGGCCCGCTGGGACGCCGATCCCTCGGACGCGCTCCGCGCACGCCGCGGCCCGGGCCGGGCCGCGGGGGGCGCCCCCACGGTCGGTGTGCCCGGCTCATGGGCCACCGATGCCTCCGCGGCCGGTCCTTCCGCCGCCGCGGCCTGCGACGCCGTGCCTTCGGCCGCGGCCTGCTTCCGTCGCGCGGCACTCCCGGCCGCCGCCCCGCCGCCTTCCACGGGCACGTCCTCGGCCGCTGTCGGAGCCTCCGGGGCCGCATCCTCCGCGCCTGCCACGCGCTGACTGGCCGAACCCTCGGACGCGCTCCGCATCCGGCGGGACCTCCCGGCGGCCTGCCCCTGCGGCGCGGCGCTCCCGGCCACCGCTCCGGCCTCCCCGGGCACTCCCTCGGCCCCCGCCGGGGCCTCCCGGCCCGCGTCCTGGCTGACCGAACCCTCGCTCGCGCTCCGTATCCGGCGGGGCCTCGCGGCCCCGGTCGCATCCGCTGCGGGGCCGGTCTGGCTCGCCGAGCCCTCCGCCGCCGTGCGGGTACGCCGTACCGGACGGTCGCCCGCCGCGCGGGCCGCGCCCCTCGCCGGGCGGGCCGGGGCGGCCGGGAGCCGGCCCTTCAAAGGGCCCCACTCGTTGGGGTCGGGGACGCCCGGGGGCAGCATCTGGCGGCGCTTGGGGCCGCCGTGGTCCGAATCCCCCGGCTCCTTCGCCCCCGGCCAGGCCTTGGCGACGCGGGCGGCCAGGACGAAGTCCTTGCGCAGGGGATGGCCCTCGAAGGTCTCCGGCAGGAGGAGGTGGTCCAGAGCGGGGTGGCCCTCGAAGCCGACCCCGAACATCTCGTGCGTCTCGCGCTCGTGCCAGGCCGCGCCCGCGTAGACGTCGACCGCGGTGGGCAGCACCGGCGCCCCGTGCGGGACCGTCGTACGCAGCAGCAGGCGCCGTACCGGGGCGAGGGCGACGACATGGGCCGAGACACGGAAGCCCGTGCCCGGTTCGTCGACCGCGCTCAGCCAGTCGAAGTAGGTGCAGCCCAGCTCGTCGCGGGCGGTCAGCAGAGCGGGCACCCACGCGGTCGCCGGTACGTCCACCGTCAGGACCTCGTAGGACTCCTCCGCCGTGGCCTCGGCGCCGAACAGCTCCTCGGCGGGCGCGGGCAGCCAGCCGGCACCGGCACCGCTCATCGCGCGTCCCCCTCACCGGCGGTTCCGGCGGCCGGCGGCTTCACCAGCCCGCTTTGCAGCGCCGCCGTCGAAGGACGCGCCGTTTCGGCCCCGTACCGCTCCCCCAGCGACTCCCGCGCGATCTTCTCCTGGAGCTTCAGGATCCCCTGGAGCAGCGCCTCCGGGCGCGGCGGACAGCCGGGGACGTAGACGTCCACCGGGATGATCTGGTCGACGCCCTTGGTGACGGAGTACGAGTCCCAGTACGGGCCGCCGCAGTTGGAGCAGGCGCCGAAGGAGATGACGTACTTCGGCTCGGGCATCTGCTCGTACAGGCGCTTGATCGCCGGGGCCATCTTGTCCGTGACCGTGCCGGACACGACCATCAGGTCGGCCTGGCGCGGCCCGGGCGCGAACGGGATCACACCGAGCCGGATGAAGTCGTGCCGGGCCATCGACGCGGCGATGAACTCGATCGCGCAGCAGGCGAGACCGAAGTTGAAGACCCACAGCGAGTAGCGGCGGCCCCAGTTCAGGACGACCTTCATCGGCTCGGGAGCCAGCCGGGCGAGCGCACCCAGCCTCTTCGGCTCCGGCAGCAGAACGGGCTCGGGATTCACGTCCATGCCAGGACGCCCTTCTTGTATGCGTACAGCAGGCCCACGGTCAGGAAGCCGAGGAAGATGAACATCTCCACGAGCGTCGTCGCGCCGTAGCCGGGGGCGGCGAAGACCGTCGCCCAGGGGAACAGGAAGATCGAGTCGACGGCGAAGATGACGTACAGGAAGGCGTAGACGTAGTAGCGGACCTGGGTGTGTGCCCAGCCCTCGCCGACGGGGTCGACACCGCACTCGTACGTCAGCAGTTTCTCCGGCGTGGGGACCACCGGGCGCAGCAGCCGGCCCGCGCCGAAGGCGACGGCGACGAACAGCACGCCCACGACGGCGAGCAGTCCGACGACCGAATAGGACTGGAAGTGGTCCGCCGCGACGACGGCGGTCGACCCACGCAACGTCTCCCGCACCGTCCGTCCCCTCGCTCCCTGGCCGTGCCGGCCCCGTTGTCCCGGCCCTGCCGGTCCTGTCTCCTGGCCTTGTGTTCGACGATCTGTACGCACGGGAGTCTAGGCCCTGATAAAGGAACGGTAAGCAGTCCTTCACACCGTGAGATGCGAAGGTGGGGTTTTCCCCCGCAGGGCAGGGCGGCCGACCTCATGGCGCGAACGCCCCGCCGCACGGCACGCTGACCCGTATGACCGCACGCATCTCCACCGCCGATCCGGCGGCAGCCGACGCCGAGGACCGTCTGCCCCCGGTTCGTCTCGCCTACGACCTGCCCACCTGGAAGGAGATCACGCATCTCCTGGGGAACCTGCCGGTGTCGCTGTTCGGCTTCGTCTACGTGGTGTCGGTGCTGTTCACCGGCGCCACGCTGACACTGACCGTGATCGGCTTCCCGCTGCTGGCGGCCGGGCTGATGGGCTCGCGGCAGCTGGGCAGGCTGGAGCGGGCGCGGGCCAGGGCGCTGCTCGGCGTGCGGATCGATGAGCCGAGCCCGCTGCCGCTGCACCGTACGAAGGGGCTGTTCAACCGGCTGTGGCTGGTGCTGAAGGACCCGGTGGGCTGGCGCACGGTCCTGTACGACTTCATACGGCTGCCCTGGGGTGTGCTGACCTTCTCGGTCACGCTGGTCTCGCTGTTCGTGCTGTGGCCGGTGCTGCCGTTCCTCGCGCGGGGCATGGCGAACGTGGACCGGGCGATGGTGCGCGCCCTGCTCTCGCCCTCCGACGAGCTGGAGCGGCGGATCGCCGAACTGGAGTCCGACCGCGGGGTCGTGGTCGACACGGCCGCCGCGGACCTGCGGCGCATCGAGCGGGACCTGCACGACGGCGCGCAGGCCCGGCTGGTCAACCTGGCCATGGGTCTCGGCCTGGCCAAGGAGAAGCTGCTGGAGGGTCAGGCCGACGAACACGTCGCCGCGATGGTCGAGGAGGCGCACGGCGAGGTGAAGCTCGCGCTGCAGGAGCTGCGCGATCTGGCCCGCGGCATCCATCCCGCCGTACTGACCGACCGCGGCCTGGACGCGGCCCTGTCCGCGGTCGCCTCGCGCTGCACCGTGCCGGTCAAGGTGACGGCCGGCCTGGACGCGCGGCCGGCCCCGGCCATCGAGGGCATCGCCTACTTCACCGTCTCCGAGCTGCTGCAGAACGTCAGCAAGCACAGTGGGGCACGGTCCTCCTCCGTCGACGTGTGGCGGGTCGAGGACCGGCTGCTGATCCAGGTGTGGGACGACGGCCGCGGCGGCGCCCGGCTGGACGGCGGGACGGGGATGCGCGGTCTGGCCGAGCGGCTGGACGCGGTCGACGGCCTGTTCGTCGTCGACTCGCCGCCGGGCGGCCCGACGACGGTCACGGCGGAGCTGCCGTGGCGGGACCGCACCGACGGCCCCGGCGCGGACGCCCCCGGCAGGGGGTAGGGAAAACCCCCCGCCCAGGACGCCGACGCGCTCCATGGCCCCGCTCCCCGCAACCGAGCAGGCTGGAAGTACGGCGGGACAGCCGCAGGAAGCAAGCCGCAGGAAGCAGCAGAACGAGGGGAACGGGACGACGCCGATGGCCACCCAGTACGGATCGCGCTACGGACAGGGCTACGGGCCCTACAGCGGGGACGGGCTCCACGACGACGGCACCGGCCGGCGGAGGCACCTGCTGCCGGCGGGACTGCGGGCGCCGTTCGAGGCGCGCAGCTGGCGCGAGTTCGGGTACGTGCTGCTGAGCCTGCCGATCGGCATCATGCTCTTCACGTACGCCGTCACGATGGTGTCGCTGGGCGCGGGCATGCTGGTGACGTTCTTCGGTGTCCCGGTGCTGGCGGCGGCGCTGGCCGGCTGCCGCCTGTTCGGCGTGCTGGAGCGGGCGCGGGCGCGCGGTCTGCTCGGCCTGGAGGTGGCCGAGCCGGAGCCGCTGCGGATGAAGGAGCCGGGCGTCCTGGCCTGGACGGGGATCCTGCTGAAGAGCGGCGCCTCCTGGCGGGCCCTGCTCTACGCCGTGCTGCAGTTCCCGTGGGCGGTGTTCTCCTTCTCGGTCGCGCTGACCTTCTGGACGCTGGGCTGGGGGCTGCTGACGTACCCGCTGTGGTTCTGGGTCTTCCCGATGTGGGCCGGCCAGGGCGGCATCCAGCTCTACGGCGACGGGCATCACGGCATCTACCTCGACAACCCGTTCGAGATCACGGTGACCGCGCTGGTGGGGCTGCTGTTCACGCTGGCCACGCCGTGGATCGTGCGGGCGCTGACGATGGTGGACCGGGTGCTGGTGCACGGGCTGCTCGGGCCGTCGCGGCTGTCGGCGCGGGTGGTGGAGCTGGAGTCGGACCGGGGTGTCGTGGTCGACACGGCCGCCGCCGACCTGCGGCGTATCGAGCGGGACCTGCACGACGGCGCGCAGGCCCGGCTGGTGGCGCTGGCGATGGACCTGGGGCTGGCCAAGGAGAAGCTGGCGGAGGACCCGCGGGCGGCGGCGCGGATGGTGGACGAGGCGCACGGCGAGGTGAAGACCGCGCTGCAGGAGCTGCGGGACCTGGCCCGCGGCATCCACCCCGCCGTACTGACCGACCGCGGCCTGGACGCGGCCCTGTCCGCGGTCGCCTCGCGCTGCACCGTGCCGGTACGGGTGGAGGTGGACCTGTCGGAGCGGCCGGCGCCGGCGATCGAGGGCATCGCCTACTTCACCGTCTCCGAGCTGCTGCAGAACATCAGCAAGCACAGCGGGGCGCGGTCCGCCTCCGTCGACGTGTGGCGGGCCGAGGACCGGTTGATGCTGCAGGTCGTGGACGACGGGGTCGGCGGCGTGGACGTGTCCAAGGGGTCGGGCCTGGCGGGGCTGGCCGAGCGGCTGGACGCGGTGGACGGGATCCTGGTCGTCGACTCGCCGGCCGGCGGGCCCACACGGGTGACGGCGGAGCTGCCCTGGCGGCGCTGAGCGCACCGTGGATCCAGATCTTTTGATGTGCGGCCTGCCGGCCGCGGCCGCCCGGCCGTGGTCGGCAGGCCGTGGTCGGCAGGCCGTGGTCGGCAGGCCGTGGTCGGCAGGCCGTGGTCGGCAGGCCGAAACGTGTGGTCAACCGCGTAGTCACCTCCCTCACTTCCCGTGGCCCGGGCGCGGCAGGGTTCGAATGCTGGAATGCTGGACCATGTCGTATGCAACGACCGCTGAGCGAGGCTGTGGGGGGCCGAGGATTGTGGAGGACAGGGTGCGGGTGGTCATCGCCGAGGATTCAGTGCTGCTCAGGGAGGGCCTGACCCGGCTGCTGACCGACCGCGGGCACGAGGTCGTGGCGGGTGTCGGCGACGCCGAGGCGCTGATCAAGACCATCACGGAGCTGCACGACCAGTCGGCGCTGCCCGACGTCGTCGTGGCGGACGTACGGATGCCGCCGACGCACACCGACGAGGGGGTGCGGGCCGCCGTCCAGTTGCGCAAGGCACACCCGGAGCTGGGGATGCTGGTGCTGTCGCAGTACGTGGAGGAGCGGTACGCCACCGAGCTGCTGGCCGGTTCCAGCCGCGGGGTGGGTTATCTGCTCAAGGACCGGGTGGCCGATGTCCGGGAGTTCGTGGACGCGGTGGTGCGGGTCGCCGAGGGCGGTACGGCCCTGGACCCGGAGGTGGTCGCCCAGCTGCTCGGGCGCAGCCGCAAGCAGGACGTGCTGGCCGGGCTCACCCCGCGGGAGCGGGAGGTGCTGGGCCTGATGGCCGAAGGACGGACGAACTCGGCGATCGCCCGGCAGCTGGTGGTGAGCGACGGCGCGGTCGAGAAGCACGTCAGCAACATCTTCCTGAAGCTCGGACTGTCCCAGAGCGACGGGGATCACCGGCGTGTTCTGGCCGTGCTCACCTATCTGAACTCATGATCGTCCGACACTGTGACGGGCGGATCGAGCCGTCTCAGCGTTGCGTCCAACATGCGAACGGTCCAGGGAAGGCGCCCCTGACCGACGTAGGGTTGAAACCGGGAAGGTCTTCGGGAAGGCCGCTCCCACACAGCCGCCTCGAGGGAGGTCCAGTTCAGTGACCAGCCAGGTCAGCAGTCCAGCGGAGCAGGCCGACGGAGCCGTCGTGGGAGAGCAGCGCAGGGCGGCCGGGACGAAGGACGTCCGCCGTCTGGACCGGGTGATCATCCGGTTCGCGGGTGACTCGGGTGACGGTATGCAGCTGACGGGTGACCGTTTCACGTCGGAGACGGCGTCGTTCGGCAACGACCTGTCGACCCTGCCGAACTTCCCGGCCGAGATCCGGGCCCCCGCGGGGACCCTGCCGGGGGTGTCCTCCTTCCAGCTGCACTTCGCCGACCACGACATCCTCACCCCGGGCGACGCGCCGAATGTGCTGGTGGCGATGAACCCGGCCGCGCTGAAGGCGAACATCGGCGATCTGCCGCGCGGCGCGGAGATCATCGTCAACACCGACGAGTTCACCAAGCGCGCGATGGCCAAGGTCGGCTACGACGCCTCCCCGCTTCAGGACGGCTCGCTGGACGGCTACAGCCTGCACCCGGTGCCGCTGACCACGCTGACGGTGGAGGCGTTGAAGGAGTTCGACCTGTCCCGCAAGGAGGCCGAGCGCAGCAAGAACATGTTCGCGCTGGGCCTGCTGTCCTGGATGTACCACCGGCCCACCGAGGGCACCGAGAAGTTCCTGAGGAAGAAGTTCGGCAGGAAGCCGGAGATCGCGGCCGCGAACATCGCCGCCTTCCGGGCGGGCTGGAACTTCGGCGAGACCACGGAGGACTTCGCGGTCTCCTACGAGGTCGCCCCGGCCGCCAAGGCCTTCCCCGTGGGCACCTACCGGAACATCTCCGGCAACCTGGCCCTGGCCTACGGCCTGATCGCCGCCTCCCGCCAGGCGGACCTGCCGCTGTTCCTGGGCTCGTACCCGATCACCCCGGCCTCGGACATCCTGCACGAGCTGTCCAAGCACAAGAACTTCGGCGTGCGGACCTTCCAGGCCGAGGACGAGATCGCCGGCATCGGCGCCGCGCTGGGCGCGGCCTTCGGCGGCTCCCTGGCGGTGACCACCACCTCCGGCCCCGGTGTGGCGCTGAAGTCGGAGACCATCGGCCTGGCGGTGTCCCTGGAGCTGCCGCTGCTGATCGTCGACATCCAGCGCGGCGGACCGTCCACCGGCCTGCCCACCAAGACCGAGCAGGCCGACCTGCTGCAGGCGATGTACGGCCGCAACGGCGAGGCCCCGGTCCCGGTGGTCGCCCCCCGCACCCCGGCCGACTGCTTCGACGCCGCCCTGGACGCGGCCCGGATCGCGCTGACGTACCGCACGCCGGTGATGCTCCTGTCGGACGGCTACCTGGCCAACGGCTCCGAGCCGTGGCGCATCCCCGAGCCGGACGAACTGCCTGACCTCACCGTGCAGTTCGCCCGCGGCCCCAACCACACCCTGGCCGACGGCACCGAGGTGTTCTGGCCCTACAAGCGGGACGCGCAGACGCTGGCCCGGCCGTGGGCGATCCCGGGCACGCCGGGCCTGGAGCACCGCATCGGCGGCATCGAGAAGCAGGACGGCACGGGCAACATCTCCTACGACCCCGCCAACCACGACTTCATGGTCCGAACCCGGCAGGCCAAGGTCGACGGCATCGAGGTGGCGGACGTGGAGGTCGACGACCCCCACGGGGCACGCACCCTGGTGCTCGGCTGGGGCTCCACGTACGGCCCGATCACGGCGGCCGTACGGCGGCTGCGCGCGGCCGGGGAAGCGATCGCGCAGGCCCACCTGCGCCACCTCAACCCCTTCCCGAAGAACCTCGGCGCGGTCCTGAAGCGTTACGACAAGGTGGTGATCCCCGAGATGAACCTCGGGCAGCTCGCCACGCTGGTGCGGGCGAAGTACCTGGTGGACGCGCACTCGTACAACCAGGTCAACGGCATGCCGTTCAAGGCCGAACAGCTCGCCACGGCTCTGAAGGAGGCCATCGATGGCTGAGACGTCCACGGAAGGCAGGGGCACCCTCGAGGCGCTCTCCCTGGTGCCGAAGGCCGAGGCCAGGCAGTCCATGAAGGACTTCAAGTCCGACCAGGAAGTGCGCTGGTGCCCCGGCTGCGGCGACTACGCGATCCTCGCGGCCGTCCAGGGCTTCATGCCGGAACTGGGAGTGGCCAGGGAGAACATCGTCTTCGTCTCCGGCATCGGCTGCTCGAGCCGCTTCCCGTACTACATGAACACCTACGGGATGCACTCCATCCACGGCCGCGCCCCCGCCATCGCCACCGGCCTGGCCACCTCGCGGCGCGATCTGAGCGTGTGGGTGGTCACCGGTGACGGCGACGCGCTGTCGATCGGCGGCAACCACCTGATCCACGCACTGCGCCGCAACGTCAACCTCAAGATCCTGCTGTTCAACAACCGGATCTACGGCCTGACCAAGGGCCAGTACTCCCCGACCTCCGAGGTCGGCAAGATCACCAAGTCGACGCCGATGGGCTCCCTCGACGCGCCCTTCAACCCGGTCTCGCTGGCGATCGGCGCCGAGGCGTCCTTCGTGGCGCGCACCATCGACTCCGACCGCAAGCACCTGACCGAGGTGCTGCGCCAGGCCGCCGCCCATCCCGGCACCGCGCTGATCGAGATCTACCAGAACTGCAACATCTTCAACGACGGCGCCTTCGACGCCCTCAAGGACCGCCAGCAGGCCCAGGAGGCCCTGATCCGCCTGGAGCACGGGCAGCCGATTCGCTTCGGCGCCAACGGCGAGCGCGGTGTCGTCCGCGACCCGGCCACCGGCGACCTGACCACCGTCGACGTCACCGAGGAGAACGCCTCCGGCATCCTCGTCCACGACGCCCACGCGGCCTCGCCGACCACGGCCTTCGCGCTGTCCCGGCTCGCCGACCCCGACACCCTGCACCACACCCCCATCGGCGTGTTCCGCTCCGTCGACCGCCCGGTGTACGACACCGCGATGGCCGACCAGCTGGACACCGCCATCGAACAGCGCGGCAAGGGAGACCTGGCCGCCCTGCTCGCCGGCGGCGACACCTGGACCGTCGTCGGCTGAACACGCCGGCTCCCGCCGAGTACACCGGGCACCCCCGCCTGTCATGACCGTATTGCGGTACGGGTATGACAGGCGGGGGTGCCCGGCGTTACCTTCATGCGTGCCGCGCGGCACGCGGCCAGGGCATGAAGGAGGATCTCTTGAGCGAGAAGCCGAGGGGTGAACGGCGCACAGGACTGCTGAACGGCATCGCCGCCTACGGGATGTGGGGGGTCGTCCCCCTCTTCTGGCCTCTGCTCAAACCCGCCGGGGCGGTGGAGATCCTCGCCCAGCGCATGGTGTGGTCCCTCGCCTTCGTCGCCGTCGCGCTGCTCGTCGTACGCCGCTGGGCCTGGGCCGGCGAACTGCTGCGGCAGCCGCGCAGGCTGGGCCTCGTCGCGGTCGCCGCCGCGGCGATCACCGTCAACTGGGGCGTCTACATCTGGTCCGTGAACAGCGGGCACGTCGTCGAGGCCTCCCTCGGCTACTTCATCAACCCTCTGGTCACCATCGCGATGGGCGTGCTGCTCCTCAAGGAACGGCTGCGGCCCGTGCAGTGGGCGGCGGTCGGCGTCGGCGCCGCCGCCGTCGCGGTGCTCGCCGTCGGCTACGGCCGCCCGCCGTGGGTCTCCCTGTGCCTGGCCTTCTCCTTCGCCACCTACGGCCTGGTGAAGAAGAAGGTCAACCTCGGCGGCATCGAGTCGCTGGCCGCGGAGACCGCCGTCCAGTTCCTGCCCGCCCTCACCTATCTGCTGTGGCTGAGCGCACAGGGCCGTTCCACCTTCGCCGCCGAGGGCGCCGGGCACGCCGCGCTGCTCGCCTCCACGGGCATCGTCACCGCCCTGCCCCTGGTCTGCTTCGGCGCGGCCGCGATACGGGTGCCGCTGTCCACGCTGGGCCTGCTGCAGTACCTGGCTCCGGTCTTCCAGTTCCTGCTGGGCGTCGTCTACTTCCACGAGTCCATGCCGGCCGAGCGCTGGGCCGGGTTCGCCCTGGTCTGGCTGGCCCTGACACTGCTGACCTGGGACGGGCTGCGCGCGGCCCGACGGGCGGCACTGCTCAGGGCCCGGATCGGGGCACCCAGGGCGGCGGTGGCCGACGCCGATCCGGTGGACGCGTAGACATCGCCGCGAGGCCCGGGTCCGGGTGCCGGACCCGGTGAGCCGGGGGACGAGAAGCGGCTGAGCCGCCGGTCGTCAGTCGCTATAAGTGGTACATGACACAGACGTCCGCGGCCTCCGCGCCCGCCCCGCTGCACTGGAAGCTCGTCATCGACGCCACCGACCCGCACGCGCAGGCCGACTTCTGGGCCGCCGCGCTGCACTACGAGGTGGAGGACAACAGCGGGTTCGTCGAGCGGCTGCTGGAGTTCGGGGCGCTGCCCGGCGAGGCCACCGTCGAGTTCCACGGCCGCCCGGCCTTCCGGGACCTGATCGCCGTACGGCACCCCGACGACCCGTACGACACCGAGCGCGGCACCGGGCTGGGCAGGCGGCTGCTGTTCCAGCGGGTGCCGGAGGGCAAGTCCGGCAAGAACCGGCTCCACCTCGACCTGCATCCCGGCGAGGGCCGGCGCGCGGACGAGGTGGAGCGGCTGAAGGGGCTCGGCGCGAGCGTGCTGCGGCACGTGAAGGAGCCGGCCGGGGAGTGGGTGGTGATGGCGGACCCGGAGGGCAACGAGTTCTGCGTGGCGTAGGGATCCTGGGCCCGGGTCAGATGCTGGGCGTCGGGGGTGTCGTGTTGCGGGCTCGCTCGGCGAGGCGGACCATGCGGGCGCGGGCGGAGTGCAGTTGTTCGATGTCGGCGGCGGCAGGACCGTCCTCGGTGGTGAGTTCGGTCCACAGGTCGATCAGGTCGCGGCCGAGCCGCAGGCCCAGTTCGGGGTCGCGGACCGCGCGCCAGGCGGTGGCCGCGCTCTGGATGCCGCCGTAGGCGGCCCCCGCGTCGCGGTTGCGGCGGTGGATGCGGGCGAGGCCGAGGGAGAGGCGGAAGGAGCGGAGCGGATCGCCTGCCAAGTAGGCGATGTAGGCGGTCAGTTCGCGCAGGCGCAGCACCTCGGGGTGGTCCGGGCCGAGTGTGCCGGAGGCCTGCGCGACGGTGCGTTCCACCAGGGTCGCCGCCTCGTCGATACGGCCCTCCCTCACGGCCTCGTTGATCCGCGCCAGGGGCTCGGCGAGCAGGACCGCGCCCGCCTCGCCGGTCGCTGCCCTGGGATCCTCGCCGAGCACGGCTTCGGCCACGGCGTCGAAACCGCGGGCGGGGACGGGCTCGCGGCTCAGTCGAGACATCGGCTCCCTCACTCGGGTGAATGCCATCCGATCGGACGCATACTGTCGAGTCTCGCCGCCCGCCTGCCCCGCCCACGTCACCGCGACGTCACAGACTCGCACCAGGAAACCGGTGGCCGACGCCGTCACCGGGGCCGGTCCCTAGGCGGTGATGTCCTTCGTCGTGAACCGTGCCCAGGCCGCCGTGCCGAACACCGTCGCGTACAGGGCCTGCAGCTGGACGTTCTTCACCAGGCCGTCCCAGTAGACCGGCTCGCGCATGAGGTCGGCGAACGACAGCCAGTGGTGGGAGAAGAGATACGGCTGGATCGCGTGGAGCTGGGGGATCTGGTCCAGGATCTGGACGGTGATCAGCAGGCCCACGGTCGTGGCCATCGCCGCGATGCCGCTGTTGGTCAGCGTCGAGACGAACAGGCCGAGGGCGGCGAGGCCGGTCAGGGACGCGGCGACGACGAGGGCGATCAGCAGCGCCCGGCCCAGACCCTCGGCGAAGCCGATCTGCGTGCCGGAGATGGTCGTCAGGTCGCCGAGCGGGAAGAGCAGCGCGCCCACGGTGAGCGCCGAGACGGCGACCACGAGCGTGGCGACCAGGCAGAACGCCATCGTCGTGGCGTACTTGGCCAGCAGCAGGCGGGTGCGGCCGGCCGGGGCGACCAGCAGATAGCGCAGGGTGCCCGCGTTCGCCTCCCCGGCGATCGCGTCGCCCGCGATCACGCCGACGGCCATCGGCAGGAAGAACGGCAGGGTGGCGGCCAGCGCGGTGAAGACCAGGAACAGTCCGTTGTTGGTGATCTGCGCGATGAACGCCGGGCCTTCGCCGCCTCCTCGGCCGACCGGTGAACCGTTCCTCGTCTCGATTCTGACGGCCGCCCCGACCAGGACCGGTACGGCGGCCAGCACGCCCAGCAGGGCCAGGGTGCGCCAGCGCCGGAAGGTGGTGGCCAGCTCGCTGCGCAGCAGCCCGAAGGTCCACAGCGGGCTCGGGGTGCGTACGGCGGCCTCAGCCCGCGACATCGAATCCCTCCCCCGTGAGCGCCACGAACGCGTCCTCCAGCGAGGCCCGTTCGAGCCCGAGGCCACGCACGCGGACGCCCGCCGTCACCAGCGCGGCGTTCACCTCGGCGAGGTCGCGCTCCGGCGGGTCGCCGGTCACCCGGTCCTCGTCGACGACGACGTCGCCGACGCCCTGTTCCTTCAGCACCCGGGCCGCCTCCCCGGTGTCCGGCGTGGTCACCACCAGCCGGCCGCGCGCACCGGCGGCCAGCTCGGCCACCGCGCCCTGGGTGACCAGCCGGCCCTGGGCCATGACGGCCGCGTGGGTGCACACCTGCTCGATCTCGTCCAGCAGGTGGGAGGAGAGGAAGACGGTCGTGCCGTCGGAGGCCAGCTCCCGGATCAGGGAGCGGATCTCGCGCATGCCCTGGGGGTCCAGGCCGTTGGTGGGCTCGTCCAGGACGAGCAGCCTGCGCGGCTGGAGCAGGGCCGCGGCGAGGCCCAGACGCTGCTTCATGCCCAGGGAGTACGCCTTGGCCTTCTTGCCCGCGGCCGCCGTCAGGCCCACCCGGTCCAGGGCTGCCGCGACCCGGGCACGCCGGGTGCGGGGGTCGGCGGTCGGGTCGGCGGCGTCGTAGCGCAGCAGGTTGTCCCGGCCGGTCAGGTAGCCGTACAGGGCCGGGCCCTCGATGAGCGCGCCGACCCGGGGCAGCACGGCGCGCGAGGACCGGGGCATGGCGTGCCCCAGTACGCGCGCCGTGCCGGCGGTGGGCTCGATGAGCCCCATCAGCATGCGGATGGTGGTGGTCTTGCCCGAGCCGTTCGGACCGAGGAAGCCGAAGACGCTGCCCGCCGGGACGGTCAGGTCGAGACCGTCGACGGCGAGCTGCCCACCGCGGTAGCGCTTGGTGAGCCCGCGGGTGTGGATGACGCCGTCATCCCCTTCGTCCATCGGCTCCCTCGTTCCGTCGTGCCCGTCGCCTGCTCACCGCGCGGCGTCACTGCCCGGTGTTCGCCGCCTTCACCAGCGCGTCCTTGGTGACGGCACCGACGTAGACCTTGCCGTCGTCCGTCATCAGGGCGTTGATCAGGCGGGTGGAGAAGACCGTGCCCTTGCCGAACTCGCCGGAGACGCGGTCGCCGAGCGAGCCGAGGAAGCCGCTCAGGTCGCCGTTGCCGGAGGACGACGGGATGCCGCCCTTGGCGCCGGAGTCGAACACGGCGACGGAGTTCCAGCCCCTGCCGAGGACCGTGGGGCCGCCGCTCTTGGCGAGGTCCTTCTGCGCCGGGCCGGAGTCCCGGAAGTGCGCACCCGGCCCGGCGTCCTTGCCGGTGCCCTTTCCGGCGTCCTTCTCCTCGGTGACCTTCGCCCCCTTGGGCGGGGTGAAGTCGAACGTGGAGGCGGCCGGCTTGGCGAAGCTGATCCGGGTGAAGCCCGCGTCCACGACGGCGGCACCGCCGCTCGCCGGGGTGAGCGTGAACTTCAGCGGCAGCCCGGTCTTGGCGTCCACCGCGATGCTGATCGCGCCGACCGTCGTGCCGGAGGCGTGCTTCGGCTTGACGACCAGCCGGTAGGCGTCGCGGCCGGCGACCTGCGCGGTGCCGTCGACGGTCACCGAGGTGGTGTCGTCGACCGACTTCAGGGCCTGGTCGGCGAAGTCCTTGGGCGTGGCGGGCACGTCGCTCTTGTCGTCCCTGTGCTTCTTGCCGCTGTCGGCCGCCGTGCCGTGGAAGACCTCGTTCGACTTGCTGTCGTAGCCCCAGACGTCCCTGCCGTTGTGGATGAGGCTGTACTCGGCCGCGCTCTCGATCAGCGAGACCTTCTGCCGGTCCTGGCCGTCGGTCGCGACGCGCAGGGTGTGCGTGCCGGAGACCAGTTCGGTCAGTTTGGACGTCGGGTCGGCCGACGAACCCTCACCGCCCTTGCCGGCGCCCGAGATCAGGCCGCTCTCCAGGCCGCCGAGGTCGGGCAGGCCCAGGTCGGTGCTGATCTTGACCGTGCCGGACAGCTGCTGGACGTCCGACCGGGCGATTTTCTCTATGAGTTGCTGCGCGGTTATCTTCGGCAGGTCGGGGTTGCCGGAGTCGGCGAGTGCCGGGACGAGCCCGATGGTCGCCGCCGCCACCCCCACCACCGCGACCGGGACGACGTAGCGCGCGGCCCTGCGCCGTCCCGAGTGCAGACCGTCGGCCTCCCCGGCGCCCATGCTGTCGTCGGATTCGTACGGTGCCATGTGTGCCCTACCTCCGTCGTCGGCGGCGGCTGTCCTTCGCACTGGGTCCACCCCGAGCCGCCATTCTCACCCGAATCGGTGAGCAGTGGTGTTGTCCGTGGATTCCATCTGACCAAATCGGCCACGAGGAGGCGTCAACCCCCGGAGCCAACTCGTGTACTCCTGCGGTATGACACGAAAAGGGCGACGCCTCCGTCACCCCGTAAGGGTCGGGGTGGGGAGCGCCACCCGAATGGAGCAGTTGGAGCTCTGACAGGCCCCGTGGCCCGAAACCGGCTCGATCCGCCGGACAGGGCACTAGCCGGCCCGGTGCACCACCGCGTCGCACAGGTCCGTCAGCGCGGCCTTCGCGCCGCACTCGCGCAGCGGAGCCAGCGCGGCCCGCGCCTCCTCTGCGTAGCGCACGGTGTCCCGGCGGGCCTGTTCCAGCGCCGGGTGCGTGCGCAGCGCCGCCAGTGCCTCGGCGTGCCGCGTGTCGTCGCTCAGGTCGGAGTCCAGCAGCTCGCACAGGGCGACGTCCTCGGCCAGCCCCATCCGGGCCGCGCGCTCGCGCAGCCGCAGCACCGGCAGCGTGGCGATGCCCTCCCGCAGATCCGTGCCGGGCGTCTTGCCGGACTCGTGCGAGTCGGAGGCGATGTCCAGGACGTCGTCCGCGAGCTGGAAGGCGACGCCCAGCCGCTCGCCGTACTGCGTCAGCACGTCCACGACCGTCTCGTCGGCACCGGACATCATCGCGCCGAACCGGCACGACACCGCCACCAGCGACCCGGTCTTGCCGCCCAGCACGTCCAGGTAGTGGTCGACCGGGTCCCGGCCCTCCTGCGGGCCCGCCGTCTCCAGGATCTGCCCGGTGACCAGCCGCTCGAACGCCAGGGCCTGCACCCGGACCGCCTCCGGTCCGAGGTCGGCGAGGATCTGCGAGGCCCGGGCGAACAGGAAGTCGCCGGTCAGGACGGCGACGGAGTTGCCCCAGCGGGTGTTCGCGCTGGCCACGCCGCGGCGCACCGCGGCCTCGTCCATCACGTCGTCGTGGTACAGCGTCGCCAGGTGGGTCAGCTCCACGACCACGGCCGACGGCACGATCCCCGGCGCGTACGGGTCGCCGAACTGGGCCGCGAGCATCACGAGCAGTGGCCGGAACCGCTTTCCGCCTGCCCTGACGAGGTGCTGAGCGGCCTCCGTGATGAACGGGACCTCGCTCTTGGTGGCCTCGAGCAGCCCTTCCTCGACAGCCGCCATCCCGGCCTGGACATCGGCTTCGAGAGCCTGGTCCCGCACGTTCAGCCCGAACGGCCCGACGACGGTCACGAGGGGTCTCCTGTCTGCTGGTGTCAGCTGGCGGTCACACGGTTTGTCGATAGGTCGCTGCCATCACTCAAGTCAGCGTATCCGGTCAAGTTTCGATCACCGATAGCGCCCACCGATACGGGCCGGGCGGCATCACCCGACGTGACCACCATCACGCGCCTGCCACGCGGCCCATACGGGCACTCACCCGTGCGGCCCGATTCACCCTTATTAGGGTTTCAATTCCTGTTGGTCACAATTGCTCCTCGTGTCGCCAAACCGTGAATTGAGTCACGCCGGCCTCCCTGTCCATTTTCCCCCGGTCGACTTGACTTTCCCTTTGCCTGTACGCCAGTTGAACCTTGACAGACGCAAAGGATCAAGTACCTCATACACCTCAGATCAAGGTCAACCAGGGCGATCCGTGAATCCGGCCCTTGTTCCGGGCATGCGCTCTCGCATACGTTCCCGGCCGACGGGCGGACGCCGAATCCTGCCGCCGCCCGTGAACCCATCGATCGAGTCACTCACGGCAGGAGCGGGGGACCCAGGTAAGTCGCCGGGCCGGGCGTCGTACGTCCTGTGTCGTACGCCGTGCCGGAACGGCTCGGGGTGAAGCCGTGCCCTCAAGGGCGCGGCCGGGCACCTCCCCGCCCGAACCCGACAGCTCACCTCGCAGGCGACGGAGAGGAAATTCCCCATGCCTGCAAAGGGTCAGCGCCACCGTTCCCGCATAGCCCGTGCTGTCCGCACCCTCGCCGTCACCGGCACGGGTGCCGCCGTTCTCGCCGTGCCGCTCCTCGGCGCCACCAGCGCGTCCGCGGCGACCCCGGTCGGCGGCACCACCGTCAAGACGGTCACGGGCATCGGCTACCCGAACAACCTCGACGGCTGGATCCGGGCCTCCCTGGCGATCATGAAGAAGAACGGCATCCCGGGCACCTACAACGGCATCCACCGCAACATCATGCGCGAGTCCTCCGGCAACCCGCGGGCCATCAACCTCTGGGACTCCAACGCGGCCAAGGGGATCCCGTCCAAGGGTCTGTTGCAGGTCATCGACCCGACCTTCAAGGCCTACCACGTCCCGGGCACCTCGTACGACATCTACGACCCGGTCGCGAACATCACCGCCGCCTGCAACTACGCGGCCAAGCGGTACGGCTCGATCGACAAGGTGAACGGCGCCTACTGACGGACACGCGGGCCGGTCCACACTCCGGCTAGTCAAACAATCGTTCGAGGACGACGGCGATGCCGTCGTCCTCGTTCGACAGCGTGACCTCGTCGGCCACCGCCTTGAGCTCCGGGTGGGCGTTGGCCATGGCGACACCCCGGGCGGCCCACTGGAACATGGGGATGTCGTTGGGCATGTCGCCGAAGGCGAGGGCGCTCTCGCGGCCCAGCCCCAGGTGTTCGGCGGCCAGCGCCAGCCCGGTCGCCTTGGTGATGCCGCACGGCTGGAGTTCGACGGTCCCCGGACCCGACATGGTGACCGTGGCCAGGGAGCCCACCACACTGCGCGCCGCCGCCGCCAACTCGTCGTCGGACAGCACGGGATGGCGCAGCAGCACCTTGCTGATGGGCGTACGCCACAGGTCGTCGCGCCGGTCGACCCGTACGGCGGGCAGGGTCGGGTGCGGCATGCGGTACCCCGGCTCGATGAGCGTGAGCCCGTCGACGCCGTCCTGGTCGACGGCGGCGTACACCTCGCCCACCTCGGCCTCGATCTTGCCCAGCGCGGTCTCGGCCGGCTCCCGGTCCAGGGTGACCGACCACAGCAGACGGTCCGTGGCGGCGTCGTAGACCTGTGCGCCCTGACCGCACACCGCGAGCCCCGTGGCGCCCAGGGCATCGAGCAGCGGCCGCACCCTCGGCGCCGGCCGTCCGGTCACCACGAGGTGCCGGGCACCGGCGGCCGCCACCCGCGCGAGCGCGGCGAGGGACCGTTCGGACAGGGTGTCGTCGCCGCGCAGCAGCGTTCCGTCCAGGTCAGTGGCGATGAGGGCGTACGCGAGGGGAGGGGCCATGATCAGAGAATACGGATCCGCCGCCCCGCCGACTCGACGGGAACCGGACGACGGCCACGGGCACGGCTGTTCCGGCCGTCTTCCCCAACTCTCCTTGTCCGGGCGGGCGCTTCGGTGTCCCGGACAGGGAATTTCTTGAATTGTCCAACCGAGCGCCGCCGCAAGGCATTTGAGCAGTCGCAGAGCCGGCTGCCCTAACCGGTCGTGCTGCCGCGGCGGTTGGTCCGCCACAGTTGGTGGAGGTGCTTCGCGCCGGGCCGCACGAAGCGCGCGAGCATCGTGAGGAACGGCAGCGGGTCGTCACCCGCGAACCAGGCCGGCTCCGTCCCGCTCGCCTTCGCCGGCGCGTGCGGCGTCGTATAGCCGCTGCGGCGGTAGGCGAGGAGGGCGGGAAGGTCGATGTTCTCCACGACGTACCGGTGGCCAGCGCGCTGTTCTCCCTCCGGAACGGGGCGACCGGTCAGGTCGAGGTGCATGGCACGCACGACGTCCACCCCCGACTCGTTCTCGAAGAGCCGGAACTGGGCGCCCATGCGCGGGTTGAAGTCGAGGAGCTTGTACTGTCCGTCGCGCCGGTCGAAGCGCAGGTCGAGGTCGATGATGCCGGTGTAGCCGATCTGTTTGATGAAACGCGCGGCGAAGTCGGCGAGTTCCGGGTTGTCGACGACGTACGCGTTCGCCGTCATCCCCGCGTGCGGCGGCCAGGAGCGGACCTTGACGCCGGTGAACATCGCGAGCGGGGTCGAGTCCTGGTCGAAGTAGGCGTGCACGATCCAGTCCTCGGCCTCCTCCCTCGGCAGGTACTCCTGGAGGATCACGCCGGGCCGCTCGCCCCAGTCGCGGGCGAGGGTCAGCAGGCCCTCGCGGGTGGTGATCTTCGTGGTGCCGTTCACCGCGGGGCTGCTGCGCCGTACGAACGCCTCGCGGTTCTTGGCCACCACCGGGAAGCGGGCCTGGTCGGCGAACGCCACGATGTCGTCGTACGACTGCGGGAAGGCGGCCGCGGGGCTGGGGATGCCGTGCTCCACGCACATCTCGTGCAGGCCCTGCTTGCTGGCCAGCCGGCGCGGCAGGTCGGGGGCGACGCGCGGGAAGAGGAAATGGCTCTTGAGTTCGTCCTGGTGTTCGGCGATCAGGACGGCGGCCTCTTCGTCCGTGGGCACCAGGACGGTGGGCCGGCCGATGCGGCGGCCGATCCGCAGCAGGCCCTCCACCAGATGGTCCGCCTCCTCCGTGCCCCGTGTCGGCCAGACGAACGCACGTTTGAGATAGCGGGAGGAGGCTGCGGGCGTGTACGCGTCCTCGGTGATCGCGTACATGGGGATGCCGAGACGGCCCAGGCTGCGGATCGCGCCCACCCCGCCATGGTGCAGCGGATAGTCCCCGAACTTCACGATCAGGCCCGGTACGTCACGGTCGGCCCGGAAAGGCACACTGACGGCATTCCTGGCCACGGGTCCCCCCACGTGTCCCCCCTATGGCGCGGACCCACCCCGTCCGCGCCCCCAAGGACGCTAAGCCGGAATTGACGCCTCCCACAAGACCAATTCGGACATTGCAAACTCTTTAGACACTGCCCAAGAGCGGCAGTGCCCCGTAACGTGTGGCGCGACCACGTGGAAAGTACGTGGACAACGGGAAAGGAAGGCAGTACCCATGCCCCCCTTCGAGGTCCCCGAGGGCGACCCCTTCGGCCCGCACAACCTTCCCTACGGCGTCTTCTCCCGCGCCGGGTCACCGGAGAGGACCGTGGGCGTCCGGCTCGGCGACCACGTGCTCGACGCGGGAGCGGCGGCGCGGGCGCTCGGTTCGCCGTACGCCGCCCTGCTCGCGCGGCCGACCCTGAATCCGCTGCTCGCCGCCGGCCGCACCGCGTGGTCGGACGTGCGGCGCGCGCTGACGGCGTGGGCGACGGTGCCGTCCCACCAGGAGGCGGTCGCGCCGTTCCTGCACCCGCTGTCCTCGGTGACCCTGCACCTGCCCTTCGAGGTCGCGGACTACGTCGACTTCTACGCCTCGGAGAACCACGCCCGCAACGTCGGGCGGATCTTCCGCCCGGACGCCGCGGACTCGCTGACCCCCAACTGGAAGCATCTGCCGATCGGTTACCACGGCCGCTCCGGGACGGTGGTGGTCTCGGACACGGATGTCGTACGCCCCTCGGGCCAGCGGAAGGCTCCGACGGACCCGGCACCGGTGTTCGGCCCGTCGGTCCGGCTGGACATCGAGGCGGAGGTCGGCTTCGTGGTGGGCGTTCCGTCGCGGATGGGGCAGCCGGTGGCGCTGGGCGACTTCCGTGAGCACGTCTTCGGGCTGTGCCTGCTCAACGACTGGTCGGCGCGTGACATCCAGGCCTGGGAGTACGTCCCCCTCGGCCCGTTCCTCGGCAAGTCCTTCGCCACGTCGGTGTCGGCGTGGATCACCCCACTGGACGCGCTGGAGCACGCGCGGGTGGCTCCGCCGGAGCGTACGCACCCGCTGCTGCCCTATCTGGACGACTCCGCGGAGGAACCCGGCGGCTACGACCTGCGGATCTCCGTCGCGATCAACGGTCACGTGGTGTCCGAGCCGCCGTTCTCCACCATGTACTGGACGGCCGCGCAGCAGCTCGCCCACCTGACGGTCAACGGCGCCTCGCTGCGCACGGGCGACCTGTACGGCTCGGGCACGGTGAGCGGACCCATCGAGCGCGAACGCGGCTCACTGCTGGAACTGACCTGGAACGGCCGCGATCCGCTGGAACTCCCGGACGGCAAGCGGACGTTCCTGGAGGACGGGGACGTGGTGACGCTGTCGGCCTGGGCTCCGGGCGCGGGCGGTGCCCGGGTGGGGCTCGGGGAGGTGACGGGGCGGGTCGTGTCGGAGTGACGGAGGTACCTGTGGCTGGTGCGGCGGAGGAATCGGTTGCCGCCGACCCCTGACCCCCGGTACCCGTGGCCGTCATACTGGCGGCAGGCCGTGCGCGCCCGGCGCGCCGGCCGGCCGCACCCCACCACCTCACCACCGCACGACCCCGACACCCGCCCACCTCCGACGAGGATCCGGAGTCCGTGGCAATGACCGTCTGCCTGCTCCTGCTGGGCGCCGTCGCCCTGACGGCCGCCGTGCCGGTCCCCCGCGCGCTGACCCGGGCGGCGTGGTCCGAACGGGAGCCTGTCGTCGCGCTGTGGGTGTGGCAGTGCCTGGTCGCCACGGTTCTGCTGTGCTGCCTCGCCGCTTTGGTGCTGAGCACCGCGGCCGTCTTCCGCACCGTTCACGACCGGGTCTTCGCCCCGGCGCCGCCGGCCGTGACCGCCGCGTACGACCTCTCGGTGGCGCCCGCCTGGACGGCCGGCCTCACCCTGCTGCTGGCCTGCGGCGCCGCCTGGACCACCGCGATGCTCGCCCGCGAACTCGTCGAGGCGCGCCGGCGCCGCGGCCTGGCCCGCGCGCACCTGCGCGAACGCGCTCCCGACCTGCCCGCGGGCCTTCCGGCGGCCCGCGGGCCGCTGCTCGTGCTGGAGGACGAGTACCCCGACGCCCGGTGGATGCCCGGTCACCCGCCGCAGCTCGTCGTCACCACCGGCGCGCTGCGCCGGCTCACCGGCCACCAGCTCGACGCCGTCCTCGCCCATGAGCGCGGCCACGCCCGCGCCCGCCACGACTGGCTGCTGCACCTGTCGACCGCGCTGGCCACCGGCTTCCCGCGCATCCCGCTGTTCGCGCACTTCTGCGACCAGACCCACCGGCTGGTCGAACTGGCCGCCGACGACACGGCCTCCCGCCGCCACGGCCACCTCACCACGGCACTGGCCCTGATCGAGCTCAACCAGCACCGCGGCGTCCTCTCCTGCGCCAGCAGCCACCGTCTGCTGGGCGAGCGGGTGGACCGTCTCCTGGAGCCCCCGCCCCGGCTGGACCGCGGGCGCAGGGCACTGACCACGACGGTGGCGGCCCTGGTGCCCCTGCTCCCGCTGCTGATCACGTTCGCCCCGGGACTGACGGCGCTGGGCTGAGCGGCACACCCGCGAGTGGATCCCCTATATCCAGTCGTCGGGTTCCGGCTCGAGCAGGTCCTCCACCGGTTCCGGCTCGAGCAGGTCCTCCACCGGTTCCGGCTCAGCCGGGCCGGCCGTTCCCGGGCCGGCCGTTCCCGCGCCGGGCGGCCCGCCCAGCGACTCGAGCACCGCGAGCACCCCGTCCCCGTACGTCGCCAGCTTCTTCTCGCCGACGCCGCCGACCGTGCCGAGCTGTGGCACGGATGTCGGCCAGACCGTGACGATCTCCCGCAGTGTGGCGTCGTGGAAGATCACATAGGCCGGGACACCCTGCTCGCGGGCCTGTTCGGCGCGCCAGGCGCGCAGGGCCTCGAAGGCGGGGAGCAGTTCCCCGGGCAGCTCGGCCGCCGCCTTGGGTTTGCGGTCGGCTCGGGCGGCCGACTCCCGTGCAGCCGCCGGTTTCCTCGGCTCCTTGCGCAGCGGCACCTCACGCTCGCGCCGCAGCACCGAGGCGCTGGTGTCGGTCAGCACCAGCGTGCCGTACTCGCCCTCGACCGCGAGCAGGCCCTGTGCCAGCAACTGCCTTACGACACCACGCCATTCGCCCTCGGTGAGCTCCTCGCCGATGCCGAAGACGGACAGCTGGTCGTGGTCGAACTGGATCACCTTGCCGGTGCGCTTGCCGAGCAGGATGTCGATGATCTGCCCCGCACCGAACTTCTGGCCCCGCTCCCGCTTCAGCCGCACCACCGTCGACAGCACCTTCTGGGCCGCGATCGTGCCGTCCCAGGTCTCGGGCGGGGTCAGGCAGGTGTCGCAGTTGCCGCAGCCGGCCGGGTCCGGGTCCTGGCCGAAGTAGACGAGGAGTTGGCCGCGGCGGCACCGGGCCGTCTCGCACAGGGCGAGCATCGCGTCCAGATGGGCCTGGGCCCGGCGGCGGAAGGTCTCGTCGCCCTCGCCGGACTGGATGAGCTTGCGCTGCTGTATGACGTCGTTCAGGCCGTAGGCCATCCAGGCCGTCGAGGGCAGGCCGTCGCGTCCGGCGCGGCCGGTCTCCTGGTAGTAGCCCTCGACCGACTTGGGCAGGTCCAGGTGGGCGACGAACCGTACGTCCGGCTTGTCGATGCCCATGCCGAAGGCGATGGTGGCCACCACGACCAGGCCGTCCTCGCGCAGGAACCGGGACTGGTGCGCGGCG
The DNA here is from genome assembly GCF_054366325.1 of Streptomyces sp. JNUCC 63. Taxonomy (NCBI): domain Bacteria; kingdom Bacillati; phylum Actinomycetota; class Actinomycetes; order Kitasatosporales; family Streptomycetaceae; genus Streptomyces; species Streptomyces sp. JNUCC 63. The sequence goes on from NZ_CM135963.1 coordinate 3,281,845, forward strand.
CGGGTGCCCGCGTCCAGGCCGGCGTGATAGGGCACCGCCTCGATGCCGTTGCGGGTGAGGAACTCCGCCGTCTTCTCCACCGAGTTGCGCGACAGGCAGTACACGATGCCCGCGTCGCCCGGGTGCTCCTGACCGAGGAAGGTCAGCAACTGCTTCTTGGGGTCGGCCTTGGGCACGATCCGGTACTGGATGTTGGGCCGGTCGAAGCTCGCCACGAAGTGCCGGGCCTGCGGCATGTTCAGCCGCTGGGTGATCTCCTGATGCGTGGCGCGGGTGGCTGTCGCCGTGAGCGCGATCCGCGGCACGTCCGGCCACTGCTCGCCCAGCAGCGACAGCGCCAGGTAGTCGGGGCGGAAGTCGTGGCCCCACTGGGACACGCAGTGCGCCTCGTCGATGGCGAAGACGGAGATCTTGCCGCGGGAGAGCAGGTCGAGCGTGGCCTCCAGGCGCAGTCGCTCCGGCGCCAGGTAGAGCAGGTCCAGCTCGCCGGCCAGGAACTCCGCCTCGACCACACGCCGCTCGTCGAAGTCCTGCGTGGAGTTGATGAACCCGGCGCGCACGCCCAGCGCCCGCAGCGCGTCCACCTGGTCCTGCATGAGCGCGATCAGCGGCGACACGACGACGCCCGTACCGGGTCTGACCAGGGACGGGATCTGATAGCACAGCGACTTTCCGCCACCGGTGGGCATGAGCACGACGGCATCGCCGCCCGCCACCACATGCTCGATGACCGCTTCCTGCTCGCCCCGGAAGGCCTCGTATCCGAAGACCTGGTGCAGCGTGGCCAGCGCCTCGCTCCGGCTCACTGGCATCTCGGTGACACCGCCCGTCCCACCCATCGTCTCGTCCCCCGTACGTCGTCCTTCAGTCACTGCCCCACGATAGGGGGCGGCACCGACAGCCCCGGAGTTATCCACAGGCTCCGGTCGTCTCACCACCAAACCTCTCGTGGACGAGGAATGGACGAGGAGTGGGCAAGGATCGGTAACCCACGCACGCCGCTGCCCGGCACCCCTCACAGGGGTGCCGGGCAGCCGCGTGTCACGAGGATCGCGGATCGCGGATCGCGGATCGCGGATCGCCCTCAGCGCACGAACACCCCCGCCTGGTTCGCCAGGTCCAGGAAGTACTGCGGCGCCACGCCGAGCACCACCGTGACCGCCACGCCCACGCCGATCGCCGTCATCGTCAGCGGCGACGGGACCGCCACCGTCGGACCCTCCGGTCGTGGCTCGCTGAAGAACATCAGGACGATCACGCGGATGTAGAAGAAGGCGGCGACCGCGGACGAGATCACACCGATCACGACCAGCGGGACCGCGCCACCTTCCGCCGCCGCCTTGAAGACGGCGAACTTCCCCGCGAAGCCCGAGGTCAGCGGGATGCCGGCGAAGGCCAGCAGGAACACCGCGAAAACGGCCGCCACCAGCGGCGAACGGCGGCCGAGCCCCGCCCACTTGGACAGGTGCGTGGCCTCGCCGCCGGCGTCGCGGACCAGGGTGACCACGGCGAAGGCGCCGATCGTCACGAAGGAGTACGCGGCCAGGTAGAACAGGACGGAGGAGACGCCGTCCTTCGAGGTCGCGATGACACCCGCGAGGATGAAGCCGGCGTGGGCGATCGACGAGTACGCCAACAGCCGCTTGATGTCGGTCTGCGTGATCGCGACGATCGCACCGACCAGCATCGTGATGATCGCGACCGCCCACATCACCGGCCGCCAGTCCCAGCGCATGCCCGGCAGGACGACGTAGAGCAGCCGCAGCAGCGCACCGAAGGCCGCCACCTTGGTCGCCGCCGCCATGAACCCGGTGACCGGGGTCGGCGCGCCCTGGTAGACGTCCGGCGTCCACATGTGGAACGGCACCGCGCCCACCTTGAACAACAGCCCCATCACGACCATCGCGGCGCCGATGAGCAGCAGCGCGTCGTTGCCCATGGTGTTGGCCAGCGCCGGGTCGACGTTCGGCACGTTTCCGTCGACGACCTGAGCGATCGTCGCGTACGACACCGAGCCCGCGTACCCGTACAGCAGCGCGATGCCGAACAGGGTGAACGCGGAGGCGAACGCGCCCAGCAGGAAGTACTTGACCGCGGCCTCCTGCGACATGAGCCGCTTGCGGCGGGCCAGCGCGCACAGCAGGTACAGCGGGAGGGACAGGACTTCCAGGGCCACGAACAGGGTCAGCAGGTCGTTGGCCGACGGGAACACCAGCATGCCGGCGACCGCGAAGAGGAGCAGCGGGAAGACCTCGGTGGTGGTGAAACCGGCCTTGACCGCGGCCTTCTCGCTGTCGCTGCCCGGTACGGACGACGCCTGCGCGGCGAAGGAGTCGACCCGGTTGCCGTGCGCGGCCGGATCCAGGCGCCGTTCGGCGAAGGTGAACAGGCCGACCAGGGCCGCCAGCAGGATCGTGCCCTGCAGGAACAGGGAGGGTCCGTCGACGGCGATGGCGCCCATGGCCGCGATGTGCGCCTTGGTGGTGCCGTACCCGTCCGCCGCGAGCGCGACGACCGCGGCGAACGCGGCGCAGAGCGCGACGACGGACACGAACACCTGCGCGTAGTAGCGCGACCTGCGCGGGACGAACGCCTCGATGAGCACCCCGACGATCGCCGCGCCCACGACGATCAGGGTGGGCGACAACTGCCCGTATTCGATCTTCGGCGCGTCGATCTTCGAGATCGGATCGGCCGCGGTTGTCCACAGGCTGTGGACGGCTGCTGCGCTCACTTGGCCGCCTCCACCTCGGGCTTGGGGTCGGTCTTGTGTACGTCGGACATGGTCTGCTTGACCGCCGGGTTGACGATGTCCGTGACGGGCTTGGGATAGACGCCCAGGAAGATCAGCAGGACGATCAGCGGTGCCACGACCACCAGTTCCCGCACCCGCAGGTCCGGCATCGCCGAGACCTCCTTCTTGACCGGGCCGGTCATCGTCCTCTGGTAGAGGACGAGGGTGTACAGCGCGGCGAGCACGATGCCGAAGGTGGCGACGATGCCGACCGCCGGGTAGCGCGTGAACGTGCCGACCAGGACCAGGAACTCACTGACGAAGGGCGCCAGTCCCGGTAGCGACAGGGTGGCGAGGCCGCCGATCAGGAACGTGCCGGCGAGCACCGGAGCGACCTTCTGCACACCGCCGTAGTCGGCGATGAGCCGGGAGCCGCGACGGGAGATCAGGAAGCCGGCGATCAGCATGAGCACGGCCGTCGACAGGCCGTGGTTGACCATGTAGAGCGTCGCCCCGGACTGGCCCTGGCTGGTCATCGCGAAGATGCCCATGATGATGAAGCCGAAGTGCGAGATCGACGCGTACGCGATCAGGCGCTTGATGTCCCGCTGGCCGACCGCCAGCAGCGCACCGTAGATGATGCTGATCAGGGCCAGGACCAGGATGACCGGCGTGGCCCACTTGCTCGCCTCCGGGAACAGCTGGAGGCAGAAGCGGAGCATCGCGAAGGTGCCCACCTTGTCGACCACGGCCGTGATGAGGACGGCGACCGGCGCGGTGGACTCCTGCATGGCGTTGGGCAGCCAGGTGTGCAGCGGCCACAGCGGCGCCTTCACCGCGAAGGCGAAGAAGAAGCCGAGGAACAGCCAGCGTTCGACGTCGGTCGCCATGTGCAGCGAGCCGTTGGCACGGGCCTGCGCGATCTCGGTGAGCGAGAAGCTCCCGGCGACCACGTACAGGCCGATCACCGCGGCCAGCATGATCAGGCCGCCGGCCAGGTTGTAGAGCAGGAACTTCACCGCCGCGTACGACCGCTGCGTCGACGCCGCCTTCTCCCCGTGCTCATGGGCACGGTCCCCGAAGCCGCCGATGAGGAAGTACAGCGGGATCAGCATGGCTTCGAAGAAGATGTAGAAGAGGAAGACATCGGTGGCCTCGAAGGAGATGATCACCATCGCCTCGAGGGCCAGGATCAGGGCGAAGAAGCCCTGCGTCGGCCGCCAGTGATATGGGCGTCCGGTCTCCTTGGGGCCTCCCCTGCTCGAACGAAGTTGAGAGCTTGGGGAAGGGTCGGCGTCGTGCCAGCCCGCCAGCATCACGAACGGGACGAGCAGGGTGGTCAGCCCGATCAGCGCCACCGCGATGCCGTCCACGCCCAGCTCGTACCGGACCCCGAAGGCCGCGATCCAGGAGTGGGACTCGGTGAGCTGGTAACGGGCGCCGCCCGGGTCGAAGCGGACCAGGACGGTGACCGCCAGCGCGAGCGTGCCGAGCGAGACGGCCAGCGCGAGCCACTTGGCGGCGGTGCGCCGGGCGGCCGGCACGGCGGCCGTGGCGATGGCCCCGACGGCCGGGAGTACCGCCGTCGCTGTCAGCAGAGGAAAGGACATCGGTATCAGACCGCCCTCATCAGCAGGGTCGCGGCGACGAGAAGTGCCGCACCGCCGAACATCGAGACCGCGTAGGAACGCGCGAAGCCGTTCTGCAGCCGGCGCATCCGCCCGGACAGGCCGCCGACCGAGGCCGCCGTGCCGTTGACGACGCCGTCGACCAGGGTGTGGTCGAGGTAAACCAGGGACCGCGTGAGGTGCTCGCCGCCGCGGACCAGGACGACGTGGTTGAAGTCGTCCTGGAGCAGGTCGCGCCGGGCGGCCCGGGTGAGCAGCGACCCGCGCGGGGCGACGACCGGGACCGGCTTGCGGCCGTACTGGGCCCAGGCGATGGCCACGCCGATCACCAGGCACACCATGGTCGCCCCGGTGACCGTCAGGGCACTGAGCGGCGAATTGCCCTCACTGTGTCCCGTGACCGGCTCCAGCCAGTTCAGGAAGCGGTCGCCGATGCTGAAGAACGCGCCGCCGAAGACCGACCCGACGGCCAGTACGATCATGGGGATCGTCATGACCTTGGGCGACTCGTGCGGGTGCGGCTCAGCGTGTGCGCCCCGCTCCTCGGCCGCCGGCTCCACGTCGGACTCCGCGGGGGAGGCCGTCGGCCGGTTGCGCCAGCGCTCCTCACCGAAGAACGTCATCAGCATCACGCGCGTCATGTAGAACGCGGTGATGGCCGCGCCCAGCAGGGCCGCGCCGCCGAGGATCCAGCCCTCGGTGCCGCCCTTGGCGAAGGCCGCCTCGATGATCTTGTCCTTGGAGAAGAAGCCGGACAGGCCCGGGAAGCCGATGATGGCGAGATAGCCGAGGCCGAAGGTGATGAAGGTGACCGGCATGTACTTGCGCAGGCCACCGTACTTGCGCATGTCGACCTCGTCGTTCATGCCGTGCATGACCGAACCGGCGCCGAGGAACAACCCGGCCTTGAAGAAGCCGTGCGTCACCAGGTGCATGATCGCGAAGACGTAGCCGATGGGGCCGAGGCCTGCGGCCAGCACCATGTAGCCGATCTGCGACATGGTCGAGCCGGCCAGTGCCTTCTTGATGTCGTCCTTCGCGCAACCGACGATCGCACCGAACAAGAGCGTGACCGCGCCGACGACAGTGACCACGAGCTGCGCGTTCGGCGCCGCGTTGAAGATCGCCGCGGAGCGGACGATGAGGTAGACGCCCGCCGTCACCATGGTCGCGGCGTGGATGAGGGCCGAGACCGGGGTCGGGCCCTCCATCGCGTCCCCGAGCCAGGACTGCAGCGGCACCTGGGCGGACTTGCCGCAGGCGGCGAGCAGCAGCAGCAGGGCGATCGCGGTGAGCTTGCCCTCGGTGGCGCCGCCCGCGAGACCGGGTTCGGCGTGGGTGCCGAGCAGCGGCCCGAAGGCGAAGGTTCCGAACGTCAGGAACATCAGCATGATCGCGATCGACAGGCCCATGTCGCCGACCCGGTTGACCAGGAAGGCCTTCTTCGCGGCCGTGGCCGCGCTGGGCTTGTGCTGCCAGAAGCCGATCAGCAGGTAGGAGGCGAGACCGACGCCCTCCCAGCCGAAGTACAGCAGCAGGTAGTTGTCGGCGAGGACGAGCAGCAGCATCGCCGCGAGGAACAGGTTGAGGTAGCCGAAGAAGCGGCGGCGCCGCTCGTCGTGCTCCATGTACCCGACCGAGTACAGGTGGATCAGCGAGCCGACGCCGGTGATCAGCAGTACGAACGTCATCGACAACTGGTCGAGCCGGAACGTGACGTCCGCCTGGAAGCCGGCCACCGGGATCCAGCTGAACAGGTGCTGGGTCATGGTCCGCTGTCCGGCGTCCTTGCCGAGCAGGTCGGCGAAGAGGACCAGGCCGATCACGAAGGAGACGGCCGCGAGCAGCGTGCCGATCCAGTGGCCGACGGCGTCGAGGCGTCGGCCGCCGACCAGGAGGACGGCCGCTCCGAGCAGGGGCGCCGCGATCAGCAGCGCAATCAGGTTCTCCACGATTCTTCCGACCCCTTACAGCTTCATCAGGCTGGCGTCGTCGACCGAGGCCGAGTGGCGGGAACGGAACAGCGACACGATGATCGCGAGCCCGACCACGACCTCCGCTGCGGCGACGACCATCGTGAAGAACGCGATGATCTGGCCGTCGAGGTTGCCGTGCAACCGGGAGAAGGCGACGAGCGCGAGGTTGCAGGCGTTCAGCATCAGCTCGATGCACATGAAGATCACGATGGCGTTGCGCCGGATCAGCACGCCGGTGGCGCCGATCGTGAACAACAGGGCGGCGAGATAGATGTAGTTGACGGGATTCACTTCGACGCCTCCTCGGGCCGCTTGAAGGCCGTCGGCTCGATCTCGGTGCGCTCCAGGCGCTCCTCGGCGCGCTGCTCCAGGGCCCTCAGATCGTTGAGCGCCTCCGCGGAGACGTCCCGGATCTGGCCGCGCTCGCGCAGCGTCTTGCTGACGGTGAGCTCGGACGGGGTGCCGTCGGGCAGCAGGCCGGCGATGTCCACGGCGTTGTGGCGGGCGTACACGCCGGGTGCCGGCAGCGGCGGTACGTGCGTCCCCTCGCGCACGCGCTGCTCGGACAGCTCGCGCTGGGTCCGGGCCCGCTCGGTGCGCTGGCGGTGGGTGAGCACCATGGCGCCGAGGGTGGCTGTGATGAGCAGGGCGCCGGTGAGTTCGAAGGCGAACACGTACCGGGTGAAGATGAGGGAGGCCAGGCCCTCCACGTTGCCGTTCGCGTTCGCCCTGCCGGTGCCGTTGAAGTCCTTGAGGGAGGCGTGGGCGATGCCCGCGAAGAGCAGGATGCCGAAGCCGAGCCCGCACAGGAGGGCCAGCCAGCGCTGGCCCTTGATGGTTTCCTTCAGGGAGTCCGCGGCGGTCACACCGACGAGCATCACCACGAACAGGAACAGCATCATGATCGCGCCGGTGTAGACGACGATCTGCACGATGCCCAGGAAGTAGGCGCCGTTGGCGAGGTAGAACACCGCCAAGACGATCATGGTGGCGGCCAGGCACAGCGCGCTGTGCACGGTCCTCTTCATGAAGACGGTGCACAGGGCGCCGATCACCGCGACGGTGCCGAGGACCCAGAACTGGAAGGCCTCTCCGGTGGAGGTGGAGTAGGCGGCGAGCTGAGCGCTCATGCGTCCACCTCCTTCTCTTCCTGCTTCTCCCCCTTGGAGACGGCGGCCTGGCGCACCGTGCCGGGCGCGGCCTCCGTCACCAGGCCCCGGTAGTAGTCCTGCTCGTCGGTCCCCGGGTAGATGGCGTGCGGCGTGTCGACCATGCCCTCTTCGAGACCGGCGAGCAGTTGCTCCTTGGTGTAGATGAGGTTGGCGCGGCTGGAGTCGGCCAGTTCGAACTCGTTGGTCATCGTCAGCGCGCGCGTGGGGCACGCCTCGATGCACAGGCCGCACAGGATGCAGCGGGCGTAGTTGATCTGGTAGACGCGGCCGTACCGCTCGCCCGGCGAGTAGCGCTCCTCGTCGGTGTTGTCGGCGCCCTCCACGTAGATGGCGTCGGCGGGGCAGGCCCAGGCGCACAGCTCACAGCCGACGCACTTCTCCAGACCGTCCGGATGGCGGTTGAGCTGGTGCCGTCCGTGGAAGCGCGGAGCGGTGGTCTTCTTCTGCTCCGGGTACTGCTCGGTCAGCCGCTTCTTGAACATGGCCTTGAAGGTCACGCCGAAGCCGGCCACGGGGTTCAGGAAACCGGGCTTGGTCTCCTTGGGTTCCTCAGCCATCGGACGCCTCCTTTCCATCCAGAGATCCGTCACTGTCAGTATCGGACCCGCCACTGACAATCAACTCGCGCTCGCGGCGCGGGCGGCGCCGCGGCACCGGCGGCAGTTCCTGCCCCGGCAGCGGCGGTACGGGGAATCCGCCGGCCATCGGGTCGAAGCCGACGGGCTGAGCGGCGGGCTTCTCGGCGCCCTTGGCCCGCTCGCGGAACATGTCGGCGACGAAGGACAGGACCAGCACGGTCAGCACAGCACCGCCGACGTACAGGGCGATGTCGACGAAGTCGTAGTTCTCGTTGCGCAGCACCCGCACGGTCGCGACGAGCATCAGCCAGGCCACGGAGACCGGGATGAGCACCTTCCAGCCGAGCTTCATCAGCTGGTCGTAGCGGACCCGTGGGAGCGTGCCGCGCAGCCAGATGAAGAAGAACAGCAGCAGCTGGACCTTGATCACGAACCAGAGCAGCGGCCACCAGCCGTGGTTGGCGCCCTCCCAGAAGGTGCTGATCGGCCAGGGGGCCCGCCAGCCGCCCAGGAACAGCGTGGTCGCCACCGCCGAGACCGTCACCATGTTCACGTACTCGGCGAGCATGAACATCGCGAACTTGATCGACGAGTACTCGGTGTTGAAGCCGCCGACCAGGTCGCCCTCGGACTCCGGCATGTCGAACGGGGCGCGGTTGGTCTCGCCGACCATCGTGACGATGTAGAGGATGAAGGAGACCGGCAGCAGCAGGATGTACCAGCGGTCGTGCTGCTGTTCGACGATCGCCGACGTCGACATCGACCCCGAGTACAGGAACACGGAGGCGAACGCGGCGCCCATGGCGATCTCGTAGGAGATCATCTGCGCGCAGGACCGCAGGCCGCCGAGGAGCGGGTAGGTGGATCCGGAGCTCCAGCCGGCCAGCACGATGCCGTAGATGCCGACGGAGGCGACCGCGAGGATGTAGAGCATCGCGATCGGCAGGTCGGTCAGCTGCATCGTGGTGCGGTGGCCGAAGATCGAGATCTCGTTGCCGGCCGGCCCGAAGGGGATCACCGCGATCGCCATGAAGGCCGGGATGGCCGCGACGATCGGCGCGAGGACGTAGACCACCTTGTCCGCGCGCTTGACGACGACGTCCTCCTTGAGCATCAGCTTCACGCCGTCGGCCAGCGACTGGAGCATGCCCCAGGGGCCGTTCCGGTTGGGGCCGATGCGCAGCTGCATCCAGGCGACGACCTTGCGCTCCCAGACGATGGAGAACAGCACGGTCACCATCAGGAAGGCGAAGCAGAACACCGCCTTGACGACGACCAGCCACCACGGATCGGTGCCGAACATCGAAAGGTTCTCAGCGGCGAGGTACGGGCTCATGCCTCCACCTCCTTGGGGGCCTCGGTCGAGGGCGTCGCCGGGCCGATGCGGACGAGGGAGCCGGGCAGCGCCCCGGTGTCGGAGGCGACACCCCCGCCGACGGAGTTCAGCGGGAGCCACACCACCCGGTCGGGCATCTCGGTGATCTCCAGAGGGAGTTCGACCGATCCGGCGGGGCCGGTCACGGCGAGCAGGTCGCCGTCCTCGACGCCCGCCTCGGCGGCCGTGGCGGACGACACGCGTGCGCGTGCGGCATGCCGGGTGCCGGCGAGCGCCTCGTCGCCCTCCTGCAGGACGCCGTGGTCGAGCAGCAGCCGGTGCCCGGCGAGCACGGCCTCCCCGGCGGCGGGCCGGGGCAGTACGGCCGTGCTCCCCTGCGGGTCGTCGGCGCGCGGCCCGGTCCAGGCGCCCAGCCGGTCCAGCTCCGCGCGCACGGTCCGCAGGTCCGGCAGCCCCAGGTGTACGTCCATGGCGTCGGCCAGCATCTGCAGGACGCGCGCGTCGGTGGGCGCCAGGGTGCGGGTCATCTGGTCGGGCTTGAGCGCGGCCTCGAAGACGCGGACCCTGCCCTCCCAGTTGAGGAAGGAGCCGGCCTTCTCGGCGACGGCGGCGACGGGGAGGACCACGTCCGCGTGTTCGGTGGCCTCGCTGGGCCGCAGTTCCAGCGACACCACGAAACCCGCCTCGGACAGTGCCTCACGCGCGCGTGCCGGATCGGGCAGGTCGGCGACCTCCACGCCGGCGACGACCAGCGCCTGCAGCTGGCCTCCCGCCGCGGCCTCGATGATCTGTCCGGTGTCGCGGCCGTAGCGGTGCGGGAGTTCGGCGACGCCCCAGAGCGCGGCGACCTCCTCCCGCGCGCGCGGGTCGGTGGCCGGGCGCCCGCCCGGCAGCAGCGACGGCAGCGCGCCGGCCTCGACGGCACCGCGCTCGCCCGCCCGGCGCGGGATCCACACCAGCTGGGCGCCGGTGGCGGACGCGGCCCGTACGGCGGCGGTCGGACCGCCGACGACTCCCGCGAGCCGTTCGCCGGCGACGATGACCGCGCCCTCGGCGCGCAGCGCCTGGGCGGCCTCGGCGCCCTGGTCCTCCAGGCCGACACCGCTCGCGAGCGCGTCCAGCCACTCGTTCTCGGTGCCGGGCGCGGCCGGCAGCAGCGTGCCGCCCGCCTTCTTCAGGCCCCGCGTGGCGTGCGTGGCCAGCGCGAACACCTTCTGCCCGTGCCCCCGCCAGGCCTTGCGGAGCCTGAGGAAGACGCCGGGTGCCTCCTCCTCGGACTCGAACCCGACGAGCAGGACGGCGGGCGCCTTCTCCAGGGAGGTGTAGGTGACACCGCTGCCGTCCAGGTCCCGGCCGCGTCCGGCGATCCGGGCGGCCAGGAAGTCGGCCTCCTCGCCGCTGTGCACGCGCGCGCGGAAGTCGATGTCGTTGGTGTCGAGGGCCACGCGCGCGAACTTGCTGTAGGCGTAGGCGTCCTCGACGGTGAGCCGGCCGCCGGTGAGCACACCGGTCCGCCCGCGCGAGGCGAGCAGGCCCTGGGCGGCGATCTCCAGTGCCTCCGGCCAGGACGCCGGCACCAGCTCGCCCTCGGGGTTGCGCACCAGGGGCGTCGTGAGCCGGTCCTTCATCTGCGCGTACCGGAACGCGAAGCGCCCCTTGTCGCAGATCCACTCCTCGTTGACCTCGGGGTCGTTGTCGGCGAGCCGCCGCATGACCTTGCCGCGCCGGTGGTCGGTGCGGGTGGCGCAACCGCCCGCGCAGTGCTCGCACACCGACGGTGAGGAGACGAGGTCGAAGGGGCGGGAGCGGAACCGGTACGCCGCCGAGGTGAGGGCGCCGACCGGGCAGATCTGGATGGTGTTGCCGGAGAAGTACGACTCGAAGGGGTCGCCCTCGCCGGTGCCGACCTGCTGCAGCGCGCCCCGCTCGATCAGGTCGATCATCGGGTCGCCCGCGATCTGGTTGGAGAACCGGGTGCAGCGGGCGCACAGCACGCACCGCTCGCGGTCGAGCAGCACCTGCGTGGAGATCGGGACGGGCTTCTCGTACGTCCGCTTCTTCCCGTCGAAGCGGGAGTCGGCGTTGCCGTGCGACATGGCCTGGTTCTGCAGCGGGCACTCGCCGCCCTTGTCGCAGACCGGGCAGTCCAGCGGGTGGTTGATGAGCAGCAGCTCCATCACACCCTTCTGGGCCTTCTCGGCGACCGGCGAGGTGAGATGAGTCCTGACGACCATCCCGTCCGTACAGGTGATCGTGCAGGACGCCATCGGCTTGCGCTGGCCCTCGACCTCGACGATGCACTGCCGGCAGGCGCCGGCCGGGTCGAGCAGGGGGTGGTCGCAGAACCGGGGGATCTCGATGCCGAGCTGTTCGGCGGCCCGGATGACCAGGGTGCCCTTGGGCACGCTGACCTCGATCCCGTCGATCGTCAGCGTCACGAGATCTTCCGGCGGGACCGCCGCTTCTCCCCCGCCCGCGGGAGCGTTGGTGGTCACGGTCATGCGTTCACCTCCGTGCGGTCGGCCCAGGCCGTGGACTTGGCCGGGTCGAAGGGGCAGCCCCGGCCCGTGATGTGCTGCTCGTACTCCTCGCGGAAGTACTTCAGGGAGGAGAAGATCGGGGAGGCGGAGCCGTCGCCGAGGGCGCAGAAGGACTTGCCGTTGACGTTGTCGGCGATGTCGTTCAGCTTGTCGAGGTCGGACATGACGCCCTTGCCGGCCTCGATGTCCCGCAGCAACTGCACCATCCAGTACGTCCCTTCGCGGCACGGCGTGCACTTGCCGCAGGACTCGTGGGCGTAGAACTCGGTCCACCGGGTCACGGCCCGCACCACGCACGTCGTCTCGTCGAAGCACTGCAGGGCCTTGGTGCCGAGCATGGACCCCGCGGCGCCCACTCCCTCGTAGTCGAGCGGGACGTCGAGGTGCTCGTCGGTGAACATCGGCGTCGAGGAGCCGCCCGGCGTCCAGAACTTCAGCCGGTGCCCGGGGCGCATGCCGCCGCTCATGTCGAACAGCTGACGCAGCGTGATGCCGAGCGGGGCCTCGTACTGGCCGGGGTTCGCGACATGGCCGCTGAGCGAGTAGAGCGTGAAGCCCGGGGACTTCTCGCTGCCCATCGACCTGAACCATTCCTTGCCGTTTTTCAGGATCGCGGGAACCGACGCGATCGACTCGACGTTGTTCACCACAGTCGGGCACGCGTAGAGGCCCGCGACAGCGGGGAAGGGGGGACGGAGCCGCGGTTGACCACGGCGGCCTTCGAGCGAGTCCAGCAGCGCGGTCTCCTCACCGCAGATGTACGCGCCCGCGCCCGCGTGCACGGTGAGGTCGAGGTCGAGGCCGCTGCCCAGGATGTTCTTGCCGAGGTAGCCGGCCGCGTAGGCCTCGCGCACGGCCGAGTGCAACCGCCGCAGTACGGGGACGACTTCACCACGCAGATAGATGAAGGCATGCGACGACCTGATGGCGTAGCACGCGATCACAATGCCCTCGATGAGGCTGTGCGGGTTCGCGAAGAGGAGCGGGATGTCCTTGCAGGTTCCAGGCTCCGATTCGTCGGCGTTGACAACTAGATAGTGCGGTTTTCCATCACCCTGGGGAATGAACTGCCATTTCATTCCCGTCGGGAATCCCGCGCCGCCGCGCCCGCGCAGACCGGAGTCCTTGACGTACGCGATCACGTCGTCCGGCGACATGGCGAGCGCCTTGCGGAGCCCCTCGTATCCCTCGTGCCTTCGGTACACGTCCAGCGTCCAGGACCTGTCCTCGTCCCAGAAGGCCGACAGCACGGGTACGAGCAGCTTCTCGGGGCTGCTCTCGTTGATCTCGGGTGCCAACGTCATCCCTCCCCCTCCTCTCCGACAGGTCCCGCCGGATGGGACGGATCGGATGCCGATGTGTCCTGCGGCGCGTCGTGCGAGCTCAGGTGCTCGGTCGGCGACGGCTGGTGCACGGCGGTGTCCCGCGGCCCGGCGTCGTCCGGTCCGCCGTCGCGCGGGTGGACCACGCGCGCGGGTGCGGCCTCTCCCTTGGCCAGGCGGAGGCCCACCAGTGAGGCGTGTCCCGCACTGCCGCCGGCCTCCGTCGCCCCTTCGCGCTCGTCGGGGAAGCCCGCCAGGATCCGGGCGGTCTCCTTGAAGGTGCACAGCGGCGCACCGCGCGTGGGCGTCACCGGCCGTCCCGCGCGGAGGTCGTCGGCCAGGCGCTTGACGCTCGCCGGGGTCTGGTTGTCGAAGAACTCCCAGTTGACCATCACGACCGGCGCGTAGTCGCAGGCCGCGTTGCACTCGATGTGCTCCAGGGTGACCTTGCCGTCGTCGGTGGTCTCGCCGTTGCCGACGCCGAGGTGCTCCTGGAGCGCCTCGAAGATGGCGTCGCCGCCCATCACGGCACACAGGGTGTTGGTGCAGACGCCCACCTGGTAGTCACCGGACGGCTTGCGCCGGTACATCGTGTAGAAGGTGGCGACCGCGGTGACCTCGGCCGTGGTCAGGCCGAGCACGTCCGCGCAGAACCGCATCCCGGTGCGCGTGACGTGCCCCTCCTCCGACTGCACCAGGTGCAGCAGCGGCAGCAGGGCCGACCGGGAGTCCGGGTAGCGGGCGATGATCTCGCGCGCGTCCCGCTCGAGCCGGGTGCGGACGTCGTCCGGGTAGTCGGGCGCGGGCAGTTCGGGCATGCCCAGGCTGACGCCCCGCTCCGAAGAACTGGTGGTCACCGGTCGACGCCTCCCATCACGGGGTCGATGGACGCGACGGCGACGATGACGTCGGCGACCTGGCCGCCCTCGCACATCGCCGCCATCGCCTGCAGGTTGGTGAAGGACGGGTCACGGAAGTGGACCCGGTAGGGGCGGGTGCCGCCGTCGGAGACGACGTGCACCCCGAGTTCGCCCTTGGGCGACTCGACCGCCGCGTACGCCTGTCCCGGCGGAACGCGGAAACCCTCGGTGACCAGCTTGAAGTGGTGGATCAGGGCCTCCATGGAGGTGCCCATGATCTTCTTGATGTGGTCGAGGGAGTTGCCCAGTCCGTCCGGTCCCAGGGCGAGCTGGGCGGGCCAGGCGATCTTCTTGTCGGCGACCATGACCGGGCCCGGCTGCAGCCGGTCCAGGCACTGCTCGACGATCCTGAGCGACTGGCGCATCTCCTCCAGGCGGATCAGGAAGCGGCCGTAGGAGTCGCAGGTGTCGGCGGTCGGGATGTCGAAGTCGTACGTCTCGTAGCCGCAGTAGGGCTGCGCCTTGCGCAGGTCGTGCGGCAGGCCGGTGGAGCGCAGGATCGGGCCGGTGGCGCCGAGGGCCATGCAGCCGGCCAGGTCGAGGTAGCCGACGTCCTGCATACGGGCCTTGAAGACGGGGTTCCCGGTGGCGAGCTTGTCGTACTCCGGGAGGTTCTTCTTCATCTTCTTCACGAACTCGCGGATCTGGTCCACCGCGCCGGGCGGCAGGTCCTGGGCGAGTCCGCCGGGCCGGATGTACGCGTGGTTCATCCGCAGGCCCGTGATGAGCTCGTAGATGTCGAGAATCATTTCACGATCACGGAATCCGTAGATCATGATCGTGGTGGCGCCGAGCTCCATGCCGCCGGTGGCGATGCACACCAGGTGGGAGGAGAGCCGGTTCAGCTCCATCAGGAGCACTCGGATGATCTTGGCGCGCTCGGTGATCTGGTCCTCGATGCCGAGGAGTTTCTCGACGGCGAGACAGTAGGCGGTCTCGTTGAAGAAGGACGTCAGGTAGTCCATGCGCGTGACGAAGGTGGTGCCCTGCGTCCACGTGCGGAACTCGAGGTTCTTCTCGATACCGGTGTGCAGATAGCCGATGCCGCAGCGGGCCTCGGTGACCGTCTCGCCGTCGATCTCCAGGATCAGGCGCAGCACCCCGTGGGTGGAGGGATGCTGGGGACCCATGTTGACGACGATGCGTTCGTCGTCGGCGCGGGCCGCGGACCGGGCGACCTCGTCCCAGTCGCCACCGGTGACCGTGTAGACCGTGCCCTCGGTGGTCTCGCGTGCGGAGGCTGACGACGGGGTGTGTGTGCTCATGAGTACGACCTCCGCTGGTCCGGAGCCGGGATCTGGGCGCCCTTGTACTCGACGGGGATGCCGCCGAGGGGGTAGT
This sequence comes from Streptomyces sp. JNUCC 63, assembly GCF_054366325.1. Classification (NCBI taxonomy): domain Bacteria; kingdom Bacillati; phylum Actinomycetota; class Actinomycetes; order Kitasatosporales; family Streptomycetaceae; genus Streptomyces; species Streptomyces sp. JNUCC 63. Next base: position 3,297,392 of record NZ_CM135963.1, read on the forward strand.
CCTTGCGCTGCGGATGCCCCTGCCAGTCGTCCGGCATCATGATCCGCGTCAGGGCCGGGTGACCGTCGAAGACAAGCCCGAAGAAGTCGTAGGTCTCGCGCTCGTGCCAGTCGTTCGTCGGATAGACGGAGACCAGCGACGGGATGCGCGGGTCGCTGTCGGGGGCGCTGACCTCGAGGCGGATCAGCCGGTTGTGGGTGATCGAGCGCAGGTGGTAGACGGCGTGCAGCTCGCGGCCCTTGTCGTTCGGATAGTGGACGCCGTTGACACCGGTGCACAGCTCGAAGCGCAGGGCCGGGTCGTCGCGCAGGGTGCGGGCGACGCGGACCAGGTGCTCGCGCTCGATGTGGAAGGTGAGCTCGCCGCGGTCGACGACCGTCTTCTCGATCGCGTTCTCCGGCAGGAGACCCTGCTCCTCCAGCGCGCCCTCGAGTTCGTCGGCGACCTCGTCGAACCACCCGCCGTAGGGCCGGCTCGCCGGTCCCGGGAGCCGGACGGAGCGGACCAGGCCGCCGTAGCCGGAGGTGTCGCCGCCGTTGTTGGCGCCGAACATGCCGCGCTGGACGCGGATCTCCTCGCCGCCCTGGCCGCGCTGACCGGGGAGGTTGTCGACGGCGAGGTCCTTTTCGGGGTTGACCCCGTTCGTGGACCCGTTCGCGGAGCCGTTCGCTCCGTTCACGCCCTTGCCGTTGGCGTCACTCATCGCAGCAGCCCCTTCATCTCGATCGTGGGCAGGGCCTTGAGCGCCGCCTCCTCCGCCTCGCGGGCCGCCTCCTCGGCGTTCACGCCGAGCTTGGAGGACTGGATCTTCTGGTGGAGCTTGAGGATCGCGTCCATCAGCATCTCGGGCCGCGGCGGGCAGCCCGGCAGATAGATGTCGACGGGGACGATGTGGTCGACGCCCTGGACGATCGCGTAGTTGTTGAACATGCCGCCCGAGGAGGCGCAGACACCCATGGAGATCACCCACTTGGGGTTGGGCATCTGGTCGTAGACCTGCCGGAGGACCGGCGCCATCTTCTGGCTGACCCGGCCGGCCACGATCATCAGGTCCGCCTGGCGGGGCGAACCGCGGAAGACCTCCATGCCGAAGCGCGCCAGGTCGTAGCGGCCGGCGCCGGTGGTCATCATCTCGATCGCGCAGCAGGCGAGGCCGAAGGTGGCCGGGAAGACGGACGCCTTGCGCACCCAGCCCGCGGCCTGCTCGACGGTGGTCAGCAGGAAACCGCTCGGCAGCTTTTCTTCGAGTCCCATGTCGTTAAAGGCCCCTCAGTCCCATTCCAGGCCGCCGCGCCGCCATACGTACGCGTACGCGACGAAGACGGTGAGCACGAAGAGCAGCATCTCCACGAGCCCGAAAACACCCAGGGCGTCGAAGGTGACGGCCCAGGGGTAGAGGAAGACGATCTCGATGTCGAAGACGATGAAGAGCATCGCCGTCAGGTAGTACTTGATGGGGAAGCGCCCGCCGCCGGCCGGCGTGGGGGTCGGCTCGATACCGCACTCGTAGGCCTCGAGCTTGGCGCGGTTGTACCGCTTCGGCCCGATCAGGGTGGCCATGACCACGGAGAAGATCGCAAAGCCTGCCCCGAGGGCTCCCAGTACGAGGATGGGCGCATAGGCGTTCACCGCTCCTCGCTCCTCTCAGTCGGCACTGACTGCTGGCGGTAGCGGGCTCACAGCCGCCTCACATGCCCCATCACCCCCGCTTGTGCCGGCGAAGATCGAGAACATGTGAAGCAGGTCACAAGCCCAACTGCCTCGCATCTTATGCCCGACGCTCTGTGATCTGCGACACGGGGTATTGCATGAGCTTTGTGATCTTCACCACCTGACGAACGATCATCAAGTCGGATGAGCGGTGACCTTCGCACGCGAAGCACCTACGCGATCACTACTGGTTACATTTTATCGCGTATTTGCAGGTCGGAGGGGGTGCGCATTATCAGATGCCCAACACCCGGCGCAAAGTGGCGCCACCCGTCAAGACCTTGGTATAGGGCGGCTTTTCACACATCAGAGGGACGGCGACACGAGATGTGGACACGTTCACCCCTTCACAAGCCGGAGGGCGCACCCCGCAGCCTCCCGTCGACGGCCCCTCACTCATGGGGCTCAAGTGACATAAGGGACTACCGAGCTCTGGCGCGCGGACGCGCCGCGAGGCGGTGACCGTTCCGTGACCTCCGCCACATTCATGAGAGGCGCCCGGGAACCGGGCTTGGCCAACGGCCTCGACCAGTGGTAGGTCGGGAGCAATTCGGGCGTAACAGCGAAAGCCCATGATCACAGGCATGATCACGTGCGTCCGTAATGTCCGTTACGCCGTCAATAAGGAATCAGGACCCGGGAATTTGGGCGCTCCATTGAGCAAATGTGGCACACCACACGTTCCTTGAAGATATGAAGGAGCCCCTGGTACCGGTTGTTCCCATGTCCCACACCGCTCACATACGCAGCCACCGGAAGCCCCGCCGTAGCGCGTCGAAAATCGCGATGCGGGCCGGAGTCGCCAGTGGCGTCTTCGGCACCCTGGCAGTGGCCGGTGCGTCGGCGTCGGCGAATGCCGCCGAGCCGGTGACCCAGACCCTCGAACTGCCCACCCTGACGGCCGATCTGGCCGCCCAGGTGGCCCAGTCGGCGGACGCCACGCAGCAGGCCGCGGCGAACTACCAGCTGCAGGCCGAGCGCGACGCGGCTGCCGCGAAGGCCGCGAAGCAGGCCAAGGCGGACCTCGCCGACGCCAAGAAGGCCGAGGCCAAGAAGAAGGCCGAGGCCCGCAAGAAGGCCGCCGAGGCCGCCCGCAAGGCCGCCGCCGAGCGCGCCTCCCGCACCATCGAGCGGACCACGCTCGCCACCCCGGTGAGCACCAGCACCACCACCACGAGCACGTCCACGGCGACCGGTTCGGCCGCGGCCGTCGTCTCGTTCGTCAAGGCCCAGGTCGGCAAGGCCTACGTCTCCGGTGCCACCGGTCCGTCCGCCTACGACTGCTCCGGCCTGGTGCAGACCGCCTTCAAGCAGGTGGGCATCAGCCTGCCGCGCGTCTCCCAGAACCAGTCGACCGCCGGCACCCAGGTGTCGCTGTCCAACCTGCAGCCGGGCGACATCCTCTACTGGGGTGGCGCGGGCAGCGCGTACCACGTGGGGGTGTATGTCGGCAACGGCATGTTCGTCGGCGCGCAGAACCCCTCCACGGGCGTCGTCGAGCGGCCGCTGTCCTACGACCCGCCGAGCGGCGCGGTCCGGGTGCTCTGAGGGCACCACGCACGGCCGTACGTGCCGAAGGGCCGCAGCCGCTCGGGGGCTGCGGCCCTTCGGCACGCCTGTGCGCGTTCCGGGCTTCGGACAGCACACCCCGGCCAACGCACGAGGGGCGCTCACCAAGGGGTGAGCGCCCCTTGTCGGCCGTGCCGGCGGCTCACGCCTTGGGTGCCACCTTGCTCAGGCCGTTGATGACGCGGTCCATCGCGTCGCCGCCCGTCGGGTCGGTGAGGTTGGCCAGCAGCTTGAGGGTGAACTTCATCAGCAGCGGGTGGGTCAGCCCACGCTGGGTGGCGATCTGCATGACCTTCGGGTTGCCGATGAGCTTCACGAAGGCGCGGCCCAGCGTGTAGTAGCCGCCGTAGGTGTCCTTCAGGACGCGCGGGTAGCGCTGCAGGGCGAGTTCGCGCTGGGCGGGCGTGGCCCGGGACTGGGCCTGGACGATGATGTCGGCGACGAGCTGGCCGGACTCCATGGCATAGGCGATGCCCTCGCCGTTGAAGGGGTTCACCAGGCCGCCGGCGTCACCGACGAGCAGCAGACCCTTGGTGTAGTGGGGCTGGCGGTTGAAGGCCATCGGGAGAGCCGCGCCGCGGATCGGGCCGGTCATGTTCTCCGGGGTGTAGCCCCAGTCCTCCGGCATGGACGCGCACCAGGCCTTCAGGACCTCGCGCCAGTCCAGCTCCTTGAAGGACGCCGAGGTGTTGAGCACCCCGAGGCCGACGTTGGAGGTGCCGTCGCCCATGCCGAAGATCCAGCCGTAGCCCGGCAGCAGCCGGTCCTGCGGGCCCCGCCGGTCCCACAGCTCCAGCCAGGACTCCAGGTAGTCGTCGTCATGGCGAGGGGACTCGAAGTACGTACGGACCGCGACGCCCATCGGACGGTCCTCACGGCGGTGCAGGCCCATCGCCAGGGACAGCCGGGTGGAGTTGCCGTCGGCGGCGACGACGAGCGGCGCGTGGAAGGTGACCTCACGCTTGTCCTCGCCGAGCTTGGCCTTCACACCGGTGATACGGCCGGTGCGGTCGTCGACCAGGGGGACGCTCACGTTGCAGCGCTCGTACAGCCGCGCGCCCGCCTTCTGCGCCTGCCGGGCGAGCTGCTCGTCGAAGTCGTCGCGCTTGCGCACGAGTCCGTAGTCCGGGAAGGAGGCGAGATCCGGCCAGTCCAGCTGCAGGCGCACACCACCGCCGATGATCCTCAGGCCCTTGTTGCGCAGCCAGCCGGCCTCCTCGGAGATGTCGATGCCCATCGCGACGAGCTGCTTGACGGCGCGCGGGGTGAGACCGTCGCCGCAGACCTTCTCCCGCGGGAACTCGGTCTTCTCCAGCAGGAGTACGTCGAGTCCGGCCCGGGCGAGGTGGTACGCGGTGGTGGAGCCGGCAGGCCCCGCGCCCACGACGATCACATCGGCTCTGTTCCCGGAAAGGGCCTCGGAAGGGGGCTCGGACTGGGGCTCGGTCACGACGGTCACGGCGGGATCTCCCCAAGGTTCGTAATGTGCGTGCCGACCGGCACCGTACATGGGCAGTCTATGCAGCAGAATTGATCACCCGGCTGAAGGGTTGCCCCCGTGAACCGAGCTCTCCCCGTCGTACGGCTGCGCGTTCCCACCGATGAGGACGCCGTCGCCTGGCACCGGATCTTCGACGACCCGGACGTCATGGAGTTCCAGGGCGGCCGGCCCGCGGAGCTGTCCGTCTACGAGGAGCTCACCGCCCGCCAGCGGCGGCACGACGCCGAGCGCGGCTTCTGCCTGTGGACGATGCTCGACGACTCCGGCCGGGTCATCGGCTTCACCGGTGCCCAGCCGTGGGAGCGGGCCTGGGGTCCCACGGGGGAGACGGAGATCGGCTGGCGGCTCGGCCGGGAGTTCTGGGGCCGCGGATACGTCACCGCGGCCGCCCACATGACCCTGGAGCGACTGCGCGCGGCCGGCCTGCCGAGCGTGGTCGCCCTGGTCGACGCCCGCAACGAGCGGTCCATCGCGGTCACCCGGCGGCTCGGCATGCGCCTCGCGGAGACGTTCGTGACGCCGACGTCGCAGCGGCAGGGCCACTGCTACCGGCTGAACCTCTGACTCCGACGAGTCCCGTTACCGACCGTAGTCAATTGTCACGGAAAGAAACCCGACGCTTCCGGGTGGCACCCCTGGCCGGTTACCCTGCCTGTCACCGCTGGGGGTGACGTCTGTGCACATGACACCCAAGACACCCGAAGTGCGCGTACCGCGCCTGGTCGGACTGATGGCCGTGGACGCCCGCGAGACCGCCCGGGCGCGGGGCCTGTTCCTCAACGCGCCGGACCGTCCGGACTTCCACCTCACCGTCGTCGACTACGTCGTACGCCAGTACCCGCGGCCCGGTGCCGAGGTCCCTCGGGACTCCATGGTGTACGTGTGGTTCGACTTCCGTCCGGGCGAGGGCGGCGGAGGCGTCCGCGAGCCGCGCGTCCCGAGGCCGCCCACGGGCGGGCTCCAGCGCGAGCTCGACGAACCGGGCGATCCGTACGCGACCACCCCGGCCTGACGCGGGCTCCGGTGGATCGTCCGGATCGTCAGTCCTGCTCGCAGATCGTCAGTCCTGCTTGAAACCCCGGTGCAGGGCGACGATTCCGCCGCTGAGGTTGCGCCACGCCACCTTCGACCAGCCGGCCGCGCGCAGCCGCCCGGCGAGCGCCGGCTGGTCGGGCCAGGCCCGGATGGACTCGGCGAGGTAGACGTACGCGTCCGGGCTGGAGGACACCGCGCGCGCCACGGGCGGCAGGGCGCGCATCAGGTACTCGGTGTAGACGGTGCGGAACGGCGCCCAGGTGGGATGGGAGAACTCGCAGATGACCACCCGCCCGCCGGGCCTGGTCACCCGGTACATCTCGCGCAGGGCCGTGTCGAAGTCCTGCACGTTGCGCAGTCCGAAGGAGATGGTGACGGCGTCGAAGGTGTCGTCCCTGAACGGCAGCCGCGTCGCGTCGCCGGCCGTGAACGGCAGCCAGGTGTGCCGCCGCTTGCCGACCCGCAGCATCCCGAGGGAGAAGTCGCAGGGGACGACGTAGGCGCCGGCGCGGGTGAAGGGCAGCGAGGAGGTGGCCGTACCGGCGGCGAGGTCGAGGACCTTCTGCGCCGGCCGGGCGTCGACGGCGCGCGCGACCTCCTTGCGCCACCGCCGGTCCTGTCCCAGGGACAAGACGTCGTTGGTCAGGTCGTACCGTTCCGCCACGTCGTCGAACATCGAGGCGACGTCGTACGGCTGCTTCTCCAGGGATGCGCGGGTCACGGGCCCATTGTTGCAGGCGGGGTCGCGGCGCCACGGCAGCAGCCTCGGCTTCTTGCGCGCCACCGCACGGGCCCCGTCGCGTGTGGGATATTTCGGGTCCGGAACCCCGATGTGTTCCGCTCCTGGGACGGACGCAACGAGAGCTGGTGCATGCGCGATGAGGAGTCTCCTGAAGCCGGCGGCCGGGCTCGCCTGCCTGTCCGCCCTGGCCGCCGCAGGCTGCTCCTCGGGTTTCGGCGACACCTCGGACGCGGCCCCGAAGGTGCCCGAGCGCACCGCCGGCACGTCGTACGCCCCGTACGTGAGCGCCACGACGGCCTCCGGCAGCGACTCCGCCGGCTCCCCGGAGACGTACAACCTCGCCTTCGTGATTTCCGACGGCGACGGCTGCGCACCGAAGTGGGACGGCATGTACGCCCTCGACAACGCGGAAGTGGCATCGCGGATTTCGCGGCTGAAGAAGTCGGGCGGCACGCTGCGCGTCTCCTTCGGCGGGGCTGACGGCAAGGAGTTGGCGGCGACCTGTGAGAACGTCTCCGCGCTGGCCGACGCCTACGGCAAGGCACTGGACGCGGTGGGCTCCGCCCAGGCCGACTTCGACATCGAGGGCGACGAGTTGACCGACTCCGCCTCCGTCGCCCTGCGCTCCCGGGCGATCGCGCGGCTGCAGAAGGAGCGCCCCGGCCTGGAGGTCACCTTCACCCTGCCCGTCATGCCCTCCGGGCTGGACTCCCACGGCCTGGCCCTGCTGGAGTCCGCCAACCAGCACGACGTCCAGGTCTCCACCGTGAACCTGATGACGATGAACTACGCCGAGTCGCACACCGGCGACATGGGCGACTACGCCATCACCGCCGCCGAGGCCGCCCACACCCAGCTGAAGAAGGTCTTCGCGCTGTCGGACACCGCCGCCTGGCGGGGCATGGCGCTCACCTCGATGATTGGCGCCAACGACATCGCCGGCGAGACCTTCACGCTCTCCGACGCGGCCCAGGTGCGCTCCTTCGCCGAGAAGAAGCGGATCGCCTGGGTGTCGATGTGGTCCGCCTTCCGCGACCAGCAGTGCGAGAAGGGCTCCTCCTCGCGGGGCGACGCGGCGACCAACTGCAGTGGGGTGACGCAGAAGCCGGGGGCGTTCGGGCAGGCGTTCGGGGGCTGAGGACCGCCGCCGTCAGCGCCTGCGGTGCACGAGCCGTCCCGCGCACACGGTGGCGAGGCAGGCACCGGCGTCGTCGAGGACGGCGAGGTCGGCACGGCCGCCCTCCACGACGGTCGCGGGCCGTGCGCCCGGCAGGACGGCGACGTCGTTGCGGGCGGCGGCCTCCCGCAGTGCGGGCGAGTCGACGTACCGCGCCAGCACAGCCGTCGCGCCGAGCTTCAGGACCGCGTGGACGCGCTCGCGCGGACTCGGCGCCTGGGGCAGCGGCCCCTCGTGAACGCGGGCGGGCCCGAGCATGCCCGGCCAGCGCCGCACGCGCGCACCCGGGAACCGCCGTTCCAGCTCGGCCAGCGGCCCCACGGCCGCGACCCGGGCACCCTCGACGGCGACGGCACCGTCCTTCACCGGCTCGGCGTCCCAGGCGCGCCGGACCTCGTCCGCGGCGTGAATCGTCAGCACAGGCGGCCCCCTTGGTGCCGCGTCAGTTGGAGGCGAGGAGCTTGAGCTCCGGGTGGGCCGTTCCGCCCGCGATCGCCGTCGAGGAGATGTGGGACATCACGCGGTCGTCGACCGGGTCGTTCGCCGGGTCGTCGTGGACGACGAGGTGCTCGTACGTCGTCGACCGCTGCGCCGGGACCCGCCCCGCCCTCCGGATGAGCTCGATGATCTCCATCCGGTTGGACCGGTGCTTGGCGCCCGCGGAGGAGACGACGTTCTCCTCGAGCATGATCGAACCGAGGTCGTCGGCGCCGTAGTGCAGGGTCAGCTGACCGACGTCCTTGCCGGTGGTCAGCCAGGAGCCCTGGATGTGCATCACGTTGTCGAGGAAGAGGCGGGCGATCGCGATCATCCGCAGGTACTCGAAGAGGGTGGCCTGGGTACGGCCCTTCAGGTGGTTGTTCTCCGGCTGGTAGGTGTACGGGATGAACGCCCGGAAGCCACCCGTGCGGTCCTGTACGTCCCGGATCATCCGCAGGTGCTCGATCCGCTCGGCGTTCGTCTCACCGGTGCCCATGAGCATCGTCGAGGTGGACTCCACACCCAGCCGGTGCGCGGCCTCCATGATCTCCAGCCAGCGCTCGCCGGACTCCTTCAGCGGGGCGATGGCCTTGCGCGGCCGCTCCGGCAGCAGCTCGGCGCCGGCGCCGGCGAAGGAGTCGAGGCCGGCCTCGTGGATCCGGGTGATGGCCTCCTCGACCGACACCCCCGAGATCCGCGCCATGTGCTCCACCTCGGAGGCGCCCAGCGAGTGGATCACCAGCTGCGGGAAGGCCTCCTTGATGGCGCGGAAGTGCTTCTCGTAGTACTCCACGCCGTAGTCCGGGTGGTGGCCGCCCTGGAACATGATCTGCGTACCGCCGAGCTCCACGGTCTCCGCACAGCGCCGCAGGATGTCGTCCAGGTCGCGCGTCCACCCCTTCGCGGTGTCCTTGGGGGCGGCGTAGAAGGCGCAGAACTTGCACGCCGTGACGCACACGTTCGTGTAGTTGATGTTGCGCTCGATGATGTACGTCGCGATGTGCTCGGTGCCCGCGTACTTCCGGCGGCGTACGGCGTCGGCCGCGGCGCCCAGCGCGTGCAGCGGCGCGTCGCGGTACAGGTCGAGCGCCTCCTCGGGGGTGATCCGTCCGCCCGCGGCGGCACGGTCGAGGACGGACTGGAGGTCGGCCTTCTCGGTCACCGGCGTCCCTTTCGCAAGGTTCGTAAGGGTTGGACAGGAGGTGTGCGCGAAGCGCTCGAAACAAGGGTGGTGGGAGACGGGTGGGCGGACCGAACCAGCCTACGTCAGGGGTTTTACGGCCCTCACGCCAGGCCGCGTCGGCGACGGCCCGCGTCTACTCGGCCTTCGCCAGCCGCGCCTCCGGGTATCCCGACCCGGAACTCTCCGACTTGTACACGAGGTCGTCCCCGACCGGACTGAGGCGGACCGTGTGCTCGGCCTGGACGCAGTTCGAGCGGTTGTCTCCGGCGCCCTCGGACGACATGACGAGCTCCGTCCCCGTCACCCGCTTCAGCGTGAGTACGTCGGTGCAGACCCCGCCGATCTGGTCCGTGTGGCGCACCGTGCCCGCCTTCTCGCCCACGGCGGCCTGGCGGACCGTCACACGGAAGGTGCCCATCGGCAGGGCGCCGCCGAGGGCGGTGCCCTGGCCCTCCCAGGTGCCGAGGTAGCGGGCGGGGATCGGGGAGGAGGTGGCGGTCGGCGTCGAGTGGCGGTCGCCGCTGGGTGTTCCACTGCCGGTTTCGCTGTTGTCGGGGTGGAGCGGAAGCAACCACAGCAGCGAACCGACCGTCACCGCCGCCAGCGCGCCCGCTGTCGCGAGAACCACGCTGCAGCTCAGCCGACGGCCCTGCCTCTCCTTGCCGGCCGTCACAGTGACCGAGAACCGGCCGGAGCGGGACGGCGGTGCGATGGTCTCCTGCGGGGGCGCGTCCCTCGGCTCGGGGAGGGAGAGGGGTGGGGCGGCGGTCGGCATGAGGGGTGGGGGGCCGAACCGGCCCTCCGGGGTGGGGTTCGCGGGGGTCGGGCCTTCCATCGAGGCTCTGCTGAAATCCAGCGGACCGGACGCCGGTTCCGACGCTCCCGGCCCCGCACCCGTCGCCTCCAGGTTCAGCAGCTGTACGGCGCTGCGGCCGACCTGCTCGACCAGGCGGGACGGGAGCCAGCCGGCCGCGACAAGGCGGGACGCGCCCTCGGGGGCGAGGCGGCGGGCCACGTCGCCCGGGGCCGGGCGGGCAGCCGGGTCCTTGGCCAGGCAGTCCGCCACCAGCTTCCGCAGATCCCCGTCCAGCGCGCCCAGTTCGGGCTCCTCGTGGACCACCTTGTACAGGAGCGCCGCCGAGGAGTCGCCCGGGAAGGGGGGTGCGCCGGTCGCGGCGTAGGCCAGGACCGCGCCCAGGGAGAAGACGTCCGCCGCCCCGGTGACGCCCTTGCCCAGGATCTGCTCGGGCGACATGTAGCCGGGCGAGCCGATCGACACGCCGGTCGAGGTCAGGGAGGCCGTGCCGTCGGTGGCGCGGGCGATGCCGAAGTCGATCAGGAGGGGGCCGTCGACGGTGAGCAGGATGTTTGAGGGCTTCACGTCGCGGTGCACCAGGGCCAGTTCGTGCACCGCGGCCAGCGCCTCGGCGAGGCCGGCGCCCAGGACCCGTACGGAATGCGGCGGCAGCGGACCGGTCCCCGCGACCGCCGCCGCCAGGGAGGGGCCGGCCGCGTAGGCGGTGGCGACCCAGGGCACCGGCGCCTCGGGGCCGGCGTCCAGGACCGGCGCGGTCCAGGCGCCGCCCACCCGGCGCGCGGCCTCGACCTCGCGGCGGAAGCGGGCGCGGAACTCCTCGTCGAGCGCGAAGTGCGGGTGCACGATCTTCACCGCGACCGTGCGGCCGCCCGCGCTGCGGCCCAGATAGACGCGGCCCATGCCGCCGGAGCCCAGCCGGCCGAGCAGCCGGTAGGGACCTACGGCGGTGGGCTCGTCGGCTTCCAGCGGCTGCATGCGTCCACCCTTCCCCCGTACGCCTCACAGCAGGGTAGTGCGCTACGGCTCTACGGCTGCAGCAAGTCCACCTTCACGTCCGCCGGGAAGCCGGTCGTCGGGCCGACCCGCCGCGCGAACTCGGCGACCGCCGACAGCTGCGGGCCGCCGAAGCTGAAGTCCAGGGTGGTGAAGTACTGCTCGAGGACCTGCTGGTCGAAGGCCTCCCAGCGGGCCGCCTGCTCGGCGACCTTGCCGACCTCCTCCAGGGACAGGTTGCGGGAGGACAGGAAGGCCTCGTGGACCTTGCGGGTGATGTCCGGCTCGCGCTCGAGGTAGTCGCGGCGCGCCGCCCAGATCGCGAAGACGAACGGCAGGCCCGTCCACTCCTTCCACAGCTGCCCCAGGTCGTGCACGTCGAGGCCGTAGCGCGGGCCGTCGTGCAGGTTGGCGCGCAGGGCCGCGTCGCCGATGAGCACCGCCGCCTCCGCCTCCTGCATCATCAGGCTCAGGTCGGGCGGGCAGGTGTAGTAGTCCGGCGCGACCCCGTACCGCTCGGCCAGCAGCAGCTGGGCGAGGCGGACGGAGGTGCGGGAGGTCGACCCGAGCGCGACCCGGGCGCCGTCGAGCCGGTCCAGCGGGACCTGCGAGACGATCACGCACGACATCACCGGGCCGTCGCAGCCGACGGCGATGTCGGGGAAGGCGACCAGATCGTCCGCGTGCTTGAGGAATTCGACGAGGGTGATCGGCCCGATGTCGAGGTCGCCCCGCACCAGCTGCTCGCTGAGCTTCTCCGGGGTGTCCTTCGTCAGCTCGAAGTCGAGGAGCGTGCCCGTTCTCGCGAGCCCCCAGTACAGAGGAAGGCAGTTGAGGAACTGAATGTGGCCGACGCGCGGCCGGTTGCGAGAATTGTCCACATCGCGAGACTAGACCCTCCTCGGTACGGTCCTGCCGTCGCCCCCTTCTCCGCCTCCGCGCCCACCCGGTTGCCTCGATCGGCCGATTCCGTGCCATTCTTCTCTCAGGCCGAGCCGACCCCTCTGCGTCAACCTCTCACCAGAACCTTCAAACATCCGGGTGACGTGATCTTGACCTCTATTGCGTTCGGCTGCCCGCATGCTAGGCTCACCAGCAAGTTGCAGTTTGGTTTCCCTTGCAGTACAGAGCCTGCGGAGCATGTAACCGCGGGCTCTGGTCGTTTTCAGACGTATGCAGTTGTGCGGCGATTTCGTTATCACACTTGCAGGTTCTGGAGCAGGGCGACCCTTTGAGCCCAAGGAGGGCTTATGGCTACCGGAACCGTGAAGTGGTTCAACGCCGAAAAGGGCTTTGGCTTCATTGCCCAGGAAGGCGGCGGCCCCGACGTCTTCGTCCACTACTCCGCGATCAACGCGAGCGGTTTCCGCTCTCTCGAAGAGAACCAGCAGGTGAGCTTCGACGTCACCCAGGGTCCGAAGGGCCCGCAGGCGGAGAACGTCACCCCGGTCTGATAGCAGTACCCAAGGAGCCCCGCGCCGTCCGGCGACGGGGCTCCTGCCTTTTCCCGGCCGGAGCGGGGCGCGCCCGCCGGCATACGGTCCGGTGAATTCCCGGCGAACTCTCCCATACGTTCCCGGAAAGGAATGGCGGGCCGCGGCAGGGATGGCCTGAATGACACGCGAACCCCGCCCGCTGTCAGTGGGCCCCGCTAACGTCCACGGCCATGACCGACACAGGAACAGGCACAGACGCAGGAACGGGTACAGACACAGGAACAAGCGCAGGAACCGGAACAGACACGGACACCGATACGGATTCCGGAACCGACTTCCTCACCACCATCCGGGCCTTCTACGACGCCGTCGCCGAGGACTACGCCGAGCGCTTCCGCGGGGACCTCGCGGCCAAGCCCCTGGAACGCGCCCTGCTCGCGGCCTTCGCCGAGCTCGTCGGCGCGGGCGGACAGGTGGCCGACCTCGGGTGCGGGCCCGGGCGGGTCACCGCGTACCTGGACTCGCTGGGTCTGTCCGTGTTCGGCGTGGACCTGTCCGCGTCGATGCTCGCCGTCGCCCGCAGGGAGAACCCGGGGCTGCGGTTCGAGCAGGGCTCGATGCCGGCCCTGGACCTCCCGGACGGGGAACTGGCGGGCGTCGTCTCCTGGTACTCGACCATCCACACCCCCTTGGACCGCCTGCCCGACCTCTTCGCCGAGTTCCACCGCGTCCTGGCGCCGGGAGGCCATCTGCTGCTCGCCTTCCAGGTCGGCGACGAGCCGCGCCACCTCTCCGAGCCCTTCGGCCACCCCGTGTCCCTGGACTTCCAGCGGCGCCGCCCGGAGCGGATCACCGAGCTGCTGACGGCGGCCGGCTTCGCCCTCCACTCCAGCACCGTACGGGAACGGGACGAGACACTCGCGGAGTCGTCACCACACGCGTTCCTGATGGCCCGTAAGCCGTAGTCCGCGGGAAGGACGGTTCTCACCCCCCGTACAGGCCCTCCACCTCCCGTGCGAAGTCCCGCATGATCGCCTGGCGGCGCAGCTTCATCGACGGGGTGAGGTGGCCCGACTGTTCCGTGAAGTCCACGGGGAGGACGGTGAAGCGGCGGATGGACTCGGGGCGGGAGACCAGTTGGTTGGCCTCGTCCACGGCCCGTTGCAGGACCGCCGTCAAGTCGGGGTCGTCGACAAGGAGTTCGGCGGGGACCGGGTGTTTGCCGTTCATCTGCCGCCAGTGGGTGATGCCCTCGGGGTCCAGGGTGATCAGGGCGGAGACGTAGGGGCGGCCGTCGCCCAGGACCATGCACTGGGAGATCAGGGGGTGGGAGCGCAGCCAGTTCTCCAGGGGAGCCGGGGCCACGTTCTTGCCGCCCGCCGTGATCAGGATCTCCTTCTTCCGGCCGGTGATCGTCAGATAGCCGTCGTCGTCCAGACGCCCGATGTCGCCCGTCGGGAACCAGCCGTCGTACGTCGCCGGGACGACCCCGCCGGCGTGCGGGTCCCAGTAGCCGCGGAAGACCTGGCCGCCGGACAGCAGTACCTCGCCGTCCGCCGCGATACGGACCCGCGTCCCCGGCAGCGGCCGGCCGACCGTGCCCAGGCGCGGCTTCTGCGGAGGCGTCACCGTGGCCGCGCCCGTCGACTCGGTCAGGCCGTAGCCCTCGAAGACGTCGATGCCGGCGCCCGCGTAGAAGGCGGCCAGGTGGCGGCCCAGCGGGGAGCCGCCGCAGATGACGTAGCGCAGGCGGCCGCCCAGGGCGCCGCGGATACGGCGGTAGACGAGCGGATCGTAGAAGGCGCGGGCCGTCTTCAGGGAGAGGCCCGGGCCGGGGCCACTGCCGTGCCGGCGGGCCTCGGCCGCCTCGCCGTGGCGGCGGGCCACCCCGGCCGCGCGGTCGAAGGACGACGCCCGGCCGCGGCGCTCGGCGGTCGCACGCGCGCCGTTGTAGATCTTCTCCAGCATGTACGGGATGGCCAGCAGGAACGTCGGCCGGAAGCCGGCCAGGTCGGCCAGCAGGTCCTCCGCCTTCAGACTCGGCGCGTGGCCCAGCCGTACGCCCGCGCGGACGCAGGCGACCGCGACCATGCGGCCGAAGACGTGGGACAGCGGCAGGAAGAGCACCGTCGACGGTTCGTCCTTCGTCTCCGCCTTGAAGACGGGGTAGAGGAGTTCGATCGCGTTGTCGACCTCTGCCAGGAAGTTGCCGTGGGTCAGCGCGCAGCCCTTCGGGCGGCCCGTCGTGCCGGAGGTGTAGACGAGGGTGGCCAGTGTGTCGGGGCCGAGGACGCCCCGGCGTACGGCTACCTCCTGGTCCGGGACGGTCGCGCCGAGCTCCGCCAGGCGGTCGACGTGTCCCTTCTCCATGACCCACATGTGGCGCAGGCCGAGCAGGCGGTCGCGTTGCGGGCCGAGGGCCGCCGCCTGGTCGACCGTCTCCGTCATCAGGGCCACCGCGCCGGAGTCCTGGAGGATCCAGCGGGTCTGGAAGGGGGAGGACGTGGGGTAGACGGGGACCGTGACCAGGCCGGCGGCCCAGGCGGCGAAGTCCAGCAGCGTCCACTCGTACCTCGTACGCGCCATGACCGCGATCCGGTCGCCCGGCATCAGGCCCTCCGCGATCAGACCCTTGGCCAGAACCAGCACCTGGTCGGCGAACTGCGCCGCCGTCACATGCGTCCAGCCGCCGTCGGCGTCCCGGCGGCTCAGCACACGACGCCCGGGGTCGGCGCTCGCGTTCTCGAACGGCAGGTCGGCCAGCGAGCCGTGCGTCACCGGCGGCACCAGCGGGGGTACGTACGCCTCGCGCACCTCTCCGTCCAGCCGCCGTGTCTCCGGCTCCACGAGCACCGGGCCCGCGTCCGGGTCGTAGTCGAATCCCGGCGTCGGGGAGGGGCCCGGGCCGGAGGACGACGATGACGGCGATGGTGACGAGGACGAGTACGAGATGGGCATGGCAGCTCCTGAGGCCTGCAGCTACGCACTGCTCTGCTGCATGTGGTACGCGCCGTGCGCACCGAGTCGTTCACCGGCGGCACGCGCCCGTGAGGGTTACCGCCGGTTGCAAGCGGGATCGTAGGGCGCCCTTATGAGGAGTTCGTGCGGATTCGGGAAGGATCCGGAGAGGGTCCAGGAAGAGCTCGGGGCCGGGCGGCGCAATCCGAGGGACGAGGGGCGCAAGGGGACTCGCCTCGGCCCTCTCCTCACCCGTGACGTAGACTTACCTGCGGTAACCAGGGCGGCTTGCCCGCCGACGTCGCCGAGACGATCGCCTGGCTCGCCCACCGGGCCTCCGGTGCGGTCAACGGCCGGGTCATCCGCGTCTGCGGCCTGAGCCCGCTGGGGGCGTAGCCATGACCGGCGCCGAATCCACTGTGGACACTGTCGTCCTCACCCGCTCCCCCGCCCTCGCCCCGGTACTCGCCCGCGGTGCCCTGCGCTCCCCGTTCAAGCGCCCCCGCCCGGACGCGCCCCTCCCCCGCACCCGGCTCGTACTGCCCTCCGTCCGCGTGGACCTGGCACGGCTGGCCGCCTACGAGCGGGTGTGCGGCTTCGCGACCGGTGACGACGCCCTGCCGATCACCTATCCGCAGGTGCTCGGCTTTCCCGCGGCCGTGCGCCTGATGAGCCGCGCGGACTTCCCGCTGCCGCTGCTCGGCCTGGTGCACACCTCGATCGACATCACCCGGCACACCGTCCTGCCGGCCACGGGCGTGTACGAACTGACCGTGCACGTCGCCGGGTTGGCCCCCCACCGGCGCGGCACGGAGGCCACCGTCGTCACCGTGATGAGGGCGGCGGGTGCAGACGTCGTATGGGAGTCGACGAGCACCTACCTGGCCCGCCACCGCACCGGCCGGCCCGCGCCCGAGTCCGCGCAGGAGAAAGCCGAGCCCGCCCGGCAGAAGCACGAGCCCCTGCCCGCCGTCGCCGAGTGGCGGCTCGCTCCGGGCCTGGGGCGGCGTTACGGTGCCGCGTCCGGGGACCGCAACCCCATCCACCTCCACCCGCTCACCGCCCGCCTGTTCGGCTTCCCCCGGGCGATCGCGCACGGCATGTGGACCGTGGCCCGCTGCCTAGCCGCCCACGGCACCTCCGAAGCCGTCCTGGTCCGGGCCGGGTTCCGGGCGCCGGTCCTGCTGCCGGGCACGGCCGTCTACGCCGCCGACGGCATCGGCCGCTTCGAACTGCGCGCCCCCTCCGGAGAGCGGACCCACCTGACCGGCGAGGTGCTTCCGCTGCTCACCTGAGCCTCAGACCGCGGACGGGGTCCAGGCCCGGCCCTCCATGAGGTTGCCCAGGCCCGCCCAGGCGAAGTTCATCAGGGTCGCCGCCGCCTGGCGGGCCGTGACACCCGGGGTGGCGTTGGCCCAGGCGGCAAGCGACTCGGCGGCGCCGACCAGGGCCTCGGCGAGCCCGTCGACCTCGTGCTCGGGCAGATCGGGGTCGTGGTGCTCCCCCGGGCTCCCGGCCGCGCTCGAGCAGGGGGCAGCCCCGTTCCGGGCGGTGGCGAGGATCAACTGTGTGACGAACGCGACGAACTCCGTGCGCACCGCGGCGACCTCGGCCGCGAACGGCTCCCCGTGCGTACGGGCCTGCCGGTGCAGCACCGTCCAGCCCTCCGGGTGCTGCGCGGTGTGCGCGAAGAACGCCCGCAGCCCCTCCCAGAGTTGACGGTCGGCGGGCACGTCGGGACGGACTCCGGCCCGCACGGCCTCGGTCAGCGCGACGGCCTCGCGGCGGATACAGGCGCTGAAGAGGTCTTCCTTGGAGTTCAGATACAGGTAGACCAACGGCTTGGAGACGCCCGCCAGTTCCGCTATCTCGTCCATCGACGCGGCCATGTAGCCGCGCTGTCCGAAGATCTGTACGGCGGCGTCGAGCATCTGCTGCTCGCGCACCGCCCTCGGCTTCCGCTTGGTCTTCACGGCACCCATGAGGGCAAGCCTACGTTCGGGGCACCGGCCGCAGGCCCGCCGAACGGACCGACCGGAACCGGATCGACCGAATCAGGATGCCTGGCCCTGCGCCCGCGCCCGGTCGTCGGCCCCGTCCTCCTGGCCGGCGCTGGCCTGGAAATTCTCCTTCATACGGTCCACCCGCCGGGCGACCTGGACCGACGCCCGGTCCCGCTCCTTGCGCAGGGCGACGAAGCTGATCGGGGCCGAAATCACCATGGCGAGCAGGAGGATCCACAGGCCGTTGGAGCTGCCGAGGCCGCGCGGGGCGATGCCGGAGTAGACGAGGCCCCAGACGACCACGAGGCAGCCCACGAAGATCCCGAGGCGCATCAGCGTGTAGCGGAGCATCTCAATCCACTCTTCCGTTCCGGACATTTTCCACAGGGCAACGTCCAGTGAAGCACGACCGGCACCCGATCGTGAAAGGGGGTACCAAAAGGGGGCGAAATCTCAGGTCGGCGACCTCAGCCCAGCGGCAGGAGCATGATCACGTCGTCGCGGTCGTCGTCCGGCGCGATCCGGATGGCGCCGGGCACCCGCCCGACCTCCTTGTAGCCGCAGGAGGCGTAGAACCGCTCCAGGCCGAGCCCGCCCCGGCAGGTGAGCCGGACCGCCTCGATGCCGTCGAAGCCGCGGGCCGCGTCCGCCGCGGCCTCCAGCAGGTCCCGCCCGTAGCCCCGGCCCTGGTGGCGCGGGTGCACCATCACCGTGTAGAGCCACAGCCAATGGGTCATCAGCCGGTGGGTGTTGAAGGTCAGGAAGGCCGTCGCGGCGACCCGCCCCTCCTCGTCATGGCCGACCAGCAGCCGGGCGCGGCCCTCGGTCAGCGCCATGAACTGCTTCACCAGCTCGGGCCGTATCGCCTCCCGCGTCACCGGCGGCACGAAGCCGACCGCGCCGCCCGCGTTCGAGACGTCGGTCCACAGGTCGAGGATGCCGTCGCGCAGGGCGGGGTCGACGGCGGGGTCCAGCGTAAAAGTAAGGGGCATAGGCCGATCGTATCTATTACATGACCGCTCTTGTCCAGTGAATGAGCACGTCCGGACAGATCTGGACGGACACGTCCTACGACAGCGCCCTCGCCGCCACCTTCAGGTCGGAGACCAGCCCCCGGTACGCCCCCTCCCGGTCCTCCGCCCGCAGCACGGACGAGGGGTGCACGGTCGGTACCAGCCGCTCCGGGCGCCCGTGGATCTCCTGCTCCAGCACGGTCCCGCGCACCTCGGTCACCCGGAACGACGAGCCCAGCAGCGCCTTGCCGGCCGTTGCGCCCAGGAGCACGATCAGCTCGGGCTCGACGAGCGCCAGCTCGGCCGCGAGCCAGGGCCCGCACGCCTTCGTCTCCCGCAGGGTGGGCGCCTTGTGGATACGGCGCTTGCGGGGCTCGGCCCGCGTGAACTTGAAGTGCTTGACCGCGTTGGTGACGTACGCCTCGTCCGGGTCGATACCGGCCTCGGCCAGCGCCCGGTCCAGCAGCTTCCCGGCCGGTCCGACGAACGGCCTGCCCTGCCGGTCCTCCTGGTCGCCGGGCTGCTCGCCGACGAGCATGACCCGGGCGTCGGTGTTCCCGGCGCCGAACACGGTCTGCGTGGCGTCCCGGTGCAGCGGGCAGCCGCGGCAGCCGGCGGCCGCCTCGCGCAGGGCGGCCAGATCCGCGTGGGCCGGGACGAAGGGCTCGGCGGTGTAGGCGTCCTCGGGCGCCCCGGGGCTCCCGGCGGCCTTCGGCTTCGTGGTGGCCATACCGGGCGGGTACCCGCCCGGCCACCGGCCTCACCGCGCCCGGCGGTCACACCTCGGCGGTCACACCCGCATCGGCTGCGGCGACTCGCGGCGCGCCGGGTCCGGGCCGTCGTACTCCCGGATGATCTCGTACCGCGTGTTGCGCTCCACCGGCCGGAAGCCCGCGTCGCGGATCAGCTCCAGCAGGTCGTCGCGGGTCAGCTTGTTCGGGGTGCCGAAGTTGTCCGCGTCGTGCGTGATCTTGTACTCGACGACCGAGCCGTCCATGTCGTCGGCGCCGTGCTGGAGGGCGAGCTGCGCGGTCTGCACGCCGTGCATCACCCAGAAGACCTTGACGTGCGGGACGTTGTCGAACAGAAGCCGCGAGACGGCGAAGGTCTTCAGGGCCTCGGCGCCGCTCGCCATCGTCGTACGGGCCTGGAGGCGGTTGCGGACCTTGCCGTCCTTCACGTCCACGAAGTCGTGCTGGTAGCGCAGCGGGATGAAGACCTGGAAACCGCCGGTCTCGTCCTGCAGCTCACGCAGCCGCAGCACGTGGTCCACGCGGTGGCGGGGTTCCTCGATGTGTCCGTAGAGCATGGTGCACGGGGTCTTCAGACCCTTCTCGTGGGCCAGCCGGTGGATCCGGGACCAGTCCTCCCAGTGGGTCCGGTGATCCACGATGTGCTGCCGGACCTCCCAGTCGAAGATCTCCGCGCCGCCGCCGGTGAGGGACTCGAGCCCGGCGTCGATCAACTCGTCGAGGATCTCGGAGGCGGACATCCCGGAGATCGTCTCGAAGTGGTGGATCTCGGTGGCCGTGAACGCCTTCAGCGACACGCCCGGCAGGGCCGCCTTCAACTCCCGCAGGGAGCGCGGGTAGTAACGCCACGGCAGATTGGGGTGGAGGCCGTTGACGATGTGCAGCTCGGTCAGGTTCTCCGACTCCATCGCCTTGGCCAGCTTGACGGCCTCCTCGATGCGCATCGTGTACGCGTCCTTCTCGCCCGGCTTGCGCTGGAAGGAGCAGTAGGCGCAGGACGCGGTGCACACGTTCGTCATGTTGAGGTGCCGGTTGACGTTGAAGTGCACCACGTCGCCGTTCTTGCGGGTGCGCACCTCGTGGGCGAGGCCGCCGAGCCACGCCAGGTCGTCCGACTCGTACAGCGCGATGCCGTCCTCGCGGGTCAGCCGCTCACCGGAGCGGACCTTCTCCTCCAGCTCGCGCTTGAGCCCGACGTCCATGCCCATACCTCTTTCCTCGAAGACTCCGACAACCGTACGCCCGGGTGATCAGACTTCTTCGGGCAGCTCACCCACCCGGTTCTCCCACTTCGTGGAGAGCACGATCGTGGTACGGGTCCGGGAGACGCCCTTGGTGCCGGACAGCCGCCGGATGATGCTCTCCAGTCCGTCGACGTCCGGCGCGCGCACCTTGAGCATGAAGGAGTCGTCGCCCGCGATGAACCAGCAGTCCTCGATCTCGGACAGGTCCTTCAGCCGCTGCGCCACGTCCTCGTGGTCGGCGGCGTCGGAGAGCGAGATGCCGACCAGGGCGGTGACACCGAGGCCGAGCGAGGCGGCGTCCACGGTGGCGCGGTAGCCGGTGATGACACCGGCCGCCTCCAGCCGGTTGATGCGGTCGGTGACGCTCGGTCCCGACAGGCCGACGAGGCGCCCCAGCTCCGCGTACGAGGCCCGGCCGTTCTCCCTCAGGGCCTGGATGAGCTGCCTGTCCACCGCGTCCATGCGATCGAAGCCTTCCGCTGGAGAGATCCGGTGAGGGATCTCGAGAAGTTCCTGAAGTGTGTCGAGTGGTACTGGTACTACCGGTGTTGCTCTTGCCGCCCGTCGCTCACGAAGGCCGCGAGCCGCCGCCCAGTTCGCCCTCCCAGCGGCGGTAGAGGCGGTGGGGCACGCCCACGGCGTCCAGGGCCCGGCCGGCCACGAAGTCCACCAGGTGCTGGATGTGCGTGGCTCCGGCGTAGAAGGCGGGCGAGGCGGGCAGGACGGTGGCGCCCGCGTCGTCCAGGGTCACCAGGTGCCGCAGCGTCTGGCCGTGCAGCGGGGTCTCCCGTACGGCCACGACCAGCGGCCTGCCCTCCTTGAGGGTCACGCTCGCCGCCCGCTGCAGCAGGTCCTTCGACAGCCCGAGGGCGACCCCCGCCACGCAGGCCGTCGAGGCGGGCACGATCAGCATGCCCTTCGCCGGGTACGACCCGGAGGACGGCCCGGCCGCCAGGTCACCGGCGCTCCAGTGCCGTACCCCCGTGACGTCCACCTCGAACGTACCGGGCTTGCCGTCGGCCCCCAGGGACAGCCACTCCCGCAGGTCGTCCTGCCAGTGCGCGTCCCGGAAGGAGATCCCGGTCTCGTCGAGCAGGGTGAGCCGCGAGGCCCGGCTGACCACCAGGTCGACACTCTGTCCGGCGTCGAGCAACGCCCGCAGCACGGCGGCCGCATACGGAGTGCCGGACGCCCCGGACACCCCCACGATCCAAGGCGCGCGCTGCGTTTCTCCTACGTTCACACGTCGAGCCTACCGGCGGGACGGGCCGAACTCAGGACCGGCCGGACACCTGCGGGTCCACGGGGAGGCGGTCGGTGGGGATCGTCAGCTTGCCGAGCGGGGATTCGACGGTCAGTTCCGGCCCGTACGGAATCGTGTCCCGGCCCTGGTAGCCGTCGGGGCCGGGATTCCACAGCGTGACCGCATGGCCCTGGAGCGGGTCGAAAACCAGGTGGTTGGCGATGCTGCAGGAGGCGTACCAGCGGGGCTTGATCTCGTAGTCGCGCCGGATGCTCTCCGGGGACACCGCTTCGGCGACGAACTCGATCGGGCCGACCGGGTACGCACTGCGGTTCCCGGCCTCCGCCGAGGCCGGGATGACCGCGAGGTCCGGGCAGAACTCATTGACGTCGTCGAAGGGAAACGCGACGTCGCTGACCAGCGCCCACTCCGGCGCCAACTGTCCTTTGAGCGTCACCCACAACCGCTGGATCGTGCTGGGGTGGATGGGGCGCACCGGGGACAGCACGACACCGCCCTCGACGATCTCCGACAGCCAGCCGGGAAACATGTCCTCCAGCTCGCCGAGCCGCGAGCGCAGGCGGCGGATACCCGAGCCACTCATGCCGGCCTCCCCTCGTTTCCTGCGGGTGACCGCACGCTACCGACGCGTGCGGCCGTGTGCATCCTGCTCCTCAGGACTTCACCCGTCAGGCGATCCGCAGGACGTCGGCGAGCGACCGCGTCAGCTCGACCACGAGGTGCCGCAGCTCCTCGGGCCCCGCCTCGCCCACCAACTGCCGGGCGTGCCCCAGCAGGATGCCCGCCATCTCCGGCTGGGCGTCCTCCACCGCGTCGGCGCGGCGCGAGACCGGCCCGGGGCGCGCGGGGTCGGCGATGACGTAGGCGGGCTTGCCGTCAGCACCGCACCAGGGCAAGGGGCGGGGCTCATAACTCTCACCGGATGCCGACACGAACCTCATGCGACCTCCACCCCATGGATCACGTACGGGCCGGGCCCGTCCAGCCCCAGCGCCGCCAGCTCCAACTCCTGCCGCCGATCCGCCTGCTCGGCGGCGACCACGTAGGGGCGGACAGACCGGGTGGCCTCCCCGGCGAGAGGCACCTCGGTACGGCGGAAGCAGGGCCGGAGCCGGACGCGGCTTCGGCACGTCAGGGGCGGCCCGGGGCGCCGGTGCCGCCCCACCACCGATCCGCCCGGAGCCGACAGCACCGTACGGGCCAGGCTCAGCAGGATCGCGACGGACGCGAGGAAGAGGGCCGCGCAGGGCAGGAGGGGAGGGATAGGGTCGGACACGCGTCAGCTCCTTGTCAGCTGGTGCCGTGCCCCGGGGCGAGTGCCATCGCCGCCGGGGTCTCTTGCGTCCAGCGTAGCGGCAGAGTCCTATAGGAACCTAGGGGAACTACAGATGGATAAGAAGAGTGTGCCAGGCACACTATGGAGGAGTGATGGAGTTCGAGCCCGACATTCCCCGCTGGCGGCAGGTGGCCGCCGTCATCCGCAGCCGCATCGAAGACGGCACCTACCCCCCTCGCGGACGCGTTCCCTCGGTGCAGCAACTCGTGGAGGAGTTCGGTATCGCCACGGCCACGGCCGGGAAGGTGAACGTGGGGCTGAAGAAGGAGGGACTCGTCTACACCGAAGTGGGCATGGGTTCCTTTGTCACCCCCGACGCCCTCGAAATCCTGCGGAAAGCCCGCGCTGAGGCGGAAGCCACCGACTGACGTACGAGCCCCGACGCGCAGATTCCTGGAGACACAGTGCGGGACCGGGGAGATCGTCGGTTGCGAGGAGCTGAAAGCCTGCTGCGCAGGGGACACGCCGTCCATATGGGCAGCGTGTCCCGCCTCGTGGTGCAAGCGGCCCTGCTCGACGCGTTCCGGCGAGCCGCACCTCGGCCGCCCCATGCGACAACAGCCCTTACATCGCGCGCGGCCGGCCTGCCGTCAGCGCCACGGACGGCCCCCGAGCCGCGTCGACGCCGCGGTGACCCGCGCGCTCCACGTACCTGACCGGCCGCACCGCCCGGCGGGACGCGATCTCCCGGGGGCTCAGGACACCCACCCTCCTGAAAGGGTGAACACCCGGCCGGTGAATGCCACTCACGCACTCAAATGAGCGGCATGTGAACACCGGAGGCCGAGAGGCTCCCACTTTTCAGAGGGATACGTGCCTCCTGGCCGGGCGTCGATGGGATCGTGTGCGATCTGCCGCGGGCAGGCCGCGCGCCACGCGGCCGGACGGGTTCGGCGGGTTGAGCTGCGCGGCGAGCAAGGCGGCGAGGGCGAAGGCGAAGCCGAGGGTCTGCGGCAGGCTCAGTGACTCGCCCAGCACGACGCCGACGACGGCCGCCACCAGCGGAGACAGCAGCACCAGTGGTGCGGACGCGCCGACCGGCAGCTTTCCGATCCCACGGAACCACAGCGTGTACGCGATCAGCCCGCCCATGCCGCCGAGCCACAGATAACCGCCGACGGCTCCGGCGCCGATCCGCTGCGGCACCCCCTCGATCGCGAGGGTGAGCGGGAGCAACAGCAGGCCACCGGCCGTCAGTTGCCAGCCGGCCAGGGTCAGTGGGCCGACCCCCGGGGGACGGCCCCAGCGCTTGGTGAGGACGACCCCGCCGGCCATGGTGGCCGTACCGCCGAGGCCGGCGAGCACCCCGACGACGTCCAGCCGGGCCCCCGGCCCGAGCACGACGAGTCCGACGCCGGCCACGCCGATCACCCCCCAGGCCAGTCGCCAGGCCGTCGGCCGGTCATGGAGCACCGCGATGGCCAGGGCGGCGACCAGCAGCGGCTGCGCGGCGCCGAGGGTGGCGGCGACACCGCCGGGGAGTCGTTCGGCCGCCAGGAACAACAGGGGGAAGAAGGCGCCGATGTTGAGCACGCCGAGGACGGCGGCCTTCCACCACCAGTCCCCTCGCGGGAGCACGCGGATGATCGCCAGCGCGAGCAGCCCGGCGGGCAGGGCGCGCATCAGCCCGGCGAACAGCGGGTGCCCGGGCGGTAGCAGCTCCGTGGTCACGGCGTACGTGGTGCCCCAGGACGCGGGAGCGAGTGCGGTCAGTGCGACGGTCGCCGCCTGCTGCGCGTACGAGGTCCGCGGCGGGCCCGGTGACCGTTCGGTCAGGGAATGCATGTGAGGAAGTCTCGGCAGCAACCCATCATGAACGCAAAGCATGCTTGTCATGGAAACCATGAAGCAGCACGATGGAAGTGTGGATCTCCAGCAGATGCGATACGTCGTCGCCGTCGCCGAAACCCGCAACTTCACCCGCGCCGCGGAGCGCTGCTCCGTGGTGCAGTCGTCACTCAGTCACCGGATCGCCGGCCTGGAACGGGAGCTCGGGGTCAAGCTGTTCGCCCGGTCCAGCCGTCGCGTCGAGCTGACCAGCGCCGGAGCGGCGTTCCTCGTCGGCGCGCGCGAGTGCCTGGCCGCCGCGGACCGCGCGGTCACCGACGCCGCCGCCGCGACCGGCGTGGTACGCGGCCGGCTCGCCGTCGGCGTGATCGTGACCACGGCTGCCGTCGACGTACCCGAACTGCTGCAGAGGTACCGCGCCCGGCACCCGGACGTCCGCGTCCTCCTCCGTTCCGGACGCAGCGACGAACTGGCGGCGGCACTCCGGAGCGGCGAGCTGGACATCGCCTTCCTCGGCATGCCGGAGGGCGAACGGCCGTCCGGTGTGGAAACCATCGTCCTCGATCACGACGAGCACGTGCTGGTGGTGCCGGCCGGGCACCGGCTCGCGGGCGTTTCCCGGGTCACGCTGCGGGAGATCGCCGAGGAGACGTTCGTGGACTTCGCGGGCGGGACCCCCGGCCGGGCCCAGTCCGACCAGGCGTTCGCCGCTGCCGGCCTGACCCGCGACGTCGCGTACGAAGCCGGTGTCGTCGAACTGATCACCCGGCTGATCGCGCGCGGGCTCGGCATCGCGCTGCTGCCGTCGGCGTTCATCCGGCCACTGGTCGCCGACGACCCCGGACTGGCCCTGGTCCCGGTGGTCGACGGGCCGCGTCGCATCGAGTATCTGGCGTGGAGCCGGTTCAACCCCAGCCCGGCCACCCGAGCGCTGCTCGACGTCCTCGGGGTCGGAGCACAGCCGTAGCCCTGCCTGCGCCGACGCTCCGCACCCGCGTTACACCGTCAGCCCGCGCACCAGCAGGTCCAGCAGCGCGCACACGAACAGCGCGATGCCGATGAAGCCGTTGACGCTGAAGAACGCCCGGTTGAGGCGGGACAGGTCGTGCGGGCGGACGATGGTGTGCTCGTAGACGAACGCGCCCGCGACGATGAGCAGGCCCAGCCAGAAGAAGGCGCCGGCGTCGGTGGCGACGGCGTACCAGGCGAACAGGGCGGTGGTGACCAGGTGGCAGGCCCGGGCCGACCGGATGGCGGCCGGTATGCCGAAGCGGGCCGGGACCGACTTGACGCCGATCTCGCGGTCGGTCTCCACGTCCTGGCAGGCGTAGATGAGGTCGAAGCCGCCGATCCAGATGCCGACGGCCAGGCCCAGGATCACCGCCTCCCAGGACCAGGTGCCGGAGATCGCCAGCCAGCCGCCGACCGGGCCGATCGCCTGGGCCAGGCCCAGGATGGCCTGCGGGAAGTTCGTGAACCGCTTGCCGTAGGGGTAGACCACCATCGGGATCACCGCGAGGGGGGCGAGTGCCAGGCACAGGGGGTTCAGCAGGGCCGCCGCCGTCAGGAAGACCACCAGGGCGACCAGGGCGCCGGTCCACGCGTGGCGGACGGACATGGCGCCCGTGACCAGCTCGCGGTGCGCGGTCCTGGGGTTACGGGCGTCGATCTCCCGGTCGATGATCCGGTTGACCGCCATGGCGAACGTGCGCAGACCCACCATGCAGATCGTGACCAGCAGCAGCCTGCCCCAGTGGATGGTCCTGTCCCACTCGTACATCGCCGTGAGGGAGGCGATGTAGGCGAAGGGCAGCGCGAAGATCGAGTGCTCGATCATGACCAGGCGCAGGAAGGCCCTGGTGCGCCCCGGTTGCGGAAGCGCCGCGGACGCCGAGCTCACAGGCCGTACTCCTTCCAGCGGCGGTCGACCTTCGCCGCCGTCTCCGGGTCGGACAGCACCATCTCCGGCCACCCGCCGTCGCGCGTGTAGCCCTCCTCGGGCAGCTTCTTCGTCGCGTCGATGCCCGCCTTGCCGCCCCAGAACTGCTGGTAGGAGGCGTGGTCGAGGTGGTCGACGGGGCCTTCCACGACCGTGAGGTCACGGGTGTAGTCCGTGTTGCCCAGGGCCCGCCAGGCGACCTCGTGCAGATCGTGCACGTCGCAGTCGGCGTCGACGACCACGATCAGCTTGGTCAGCGACATCATGTGTGCCCCCCAGATGGCGTGCATCACCTTCTGGGCGTGCTTGGGGTACTTCTTGTCGATGGAGACGATCGCGCAGTTGTGGAAGCCGCCGGCCTCGGGGAGGTGGTAGTCCACGATGTCCGGGACGATGATCTTCAACAGGGGGAGGAAGAAGCGTTCCGTCGCGCGGCCGAGCGGGCCGTCCTCCGTCGGGGGGCGGCCGACGACGATCGACTGCAGCAGGGGCCGCTTCCGCATCGTCACGCAGTCGATGGTCAGCGCCGGGAAGGGTTCCTGCGGGGTGTAGAAGCCGGTGTGGTCGCCGAAGGGGCCCTCCGGCAGCATCTCGCCGGGCTCCAGCCAGCCCTCCAGGACGACCTCGGCGTTCGCCGGGACCTGCAGCGGTACGGTCTTGCAGTCGACCATCTCGATCCGCCTGCCCGCGATGAAACCGGCGAACAGGTATTCGTCGATGTCCCCGGGGAGAGGAGCGGTCGAGGCGTACGTCACCGCCGGGGGGCAGCCGAAGGCGATGGCCACCGGCAGCCGCTCGCCCCGCCGCGCCGCCACCTGGTAGTGGTTGCGGCTGTCCTTGTGGATCTGCCAGTGCACGCCGATGGTGCGCTTGTCGTGGCGCTGCAGGCGGTACAGGCCCAGGTTGCGGACGCCGCTCTCCGGGTCCTTGGTGTGGGTGAGCCCCAGGTTGAAGAAGGAGCCGCCGTCCTCGGGCCAGGTGAACAGCGCCGGCAGCCGGTCGAGGTCGACGTCGTCGCCGTGCAGGACGACCTCGTGCACGGGGGCGTTCTCCGACTTCACCTTCTTCGGCGGTACGTGCGTCATCGCGCCGAGCTTGCCGAAGGCCTCCCGCACGCCCACGAAGCCCTGCGGCAGTTCGGGCCGCAGCAGCCCGCCGATCCTGTCGGAGATCTCGCCGTACGACTTCAGGCCGAGGGCCTTCAGCAGGCGCCGGTCGGTGCCGAAGACGTTCATGGCCAGCGGCATGGCCGAGCCCTTCACGTTCTCGAAGAGGAGGGCGGGGCCGCCGGACTTCTGCACTCGGTCGACGATCTCACCGACCTCCAGATGCGGGTCGACCTCGGCCTTGATGCGCTTGAGGTCGCCCTCGCGCTCCAGCGCCCTGAGCAGGGAGCGAAGATCGTCGTAAGCCATGCGTCCCAGTATCG
This sequence comes from Streptomyces sp. JNUCC 63, assembly GCF_054366325.1. NCBI lineage: Bacteria > Bacillati > Actinomycetota > Actinomycetes > Kitasatosporales > Streptomycetaceae > Streptomyces > Streptomyces sp. JNUCC 63. The sequence goes on from NZ_CM135963.1 coordinate 3,325,761, forward strand.
GCCACGGGCTACCCTGGCCCCGTCACCGGGGCCGTCTCGCAGAGCCCCGCCGTCGTTTTCCAGGGGACTTCTCGACATGCTCAGGGTGCTGACCATCCTCGTGCCGTTGGCACTGACGATCTTCGCGTTCATCGACTGCCTGAACACGCCCGAGGACGAGGCGAAGCATCTGCCCAAGATCGCCTGGGTCTTCATCATCCTGCTCTTCTGGGTCGTCGGCCCGATCGTCTGGCTCGCCGCGGGCAAGGACCGGCGGCCCCCGGCGAACGGCCGTACGCCCTCGGAGTGGCACCGCAACCACCGGGCCCAGTACGTCGCCCCGGACGACAACCCCGAGTTCCTGAAGTCCCTCGCCGAGGAGAACAAGAAGGACGAGCAGCTCCTGAAGAACTGGGAGGCCGACCTGCGCCGCCGCGAGGAGGAACTGCGCCGCAAGGAGCACGGCGAGGAGCCGAAGGACAGCTGACCCCCGGCCGAGCGCCTCAGCGCAGCCGGGACGACGACAGGATCGACAGCAGGTGGGCCGGGACCATCACCCAGGTGATGGCGGCGAGGGCGATCAGGGCCCAGCGGGTGACCTCGGTACCGCCGGTGACCGTGTCGCCGATCGCCGCGGCGAGGAAGAGCAGGGACGCCTCGATGCCGTTGGTCAGGCGGTGGACCTTGAAGGCGGCGGCCAGCCGGCGGACCGTGGCCACGCCCTGGGAGCGCGGCCGGGTCGACTCGTCGTCGGCGACGGTCAGGCCGCGCCGGGCGCGGGCCACGTCCACCAGGTCGGTGGAGGCCTTCAGCAGGACCACGCCGAGGGCGGTCGCGAGGCCCAGGGACACCCAGCCGCCGAAGCCGGAGCGGGCCGCGTGGAAGCCGGCGCCCACCATCAGGGCGGCGTCCGCGAGGTAGGCGCCGAGCCGGTCGACGTAGATGCCGGTCGCGCTGTTCTGGCCCTTCCAGCGGGCGACCTCGCCGTCCACGCAGTCGAAGAGCAGGAAGAGCTGCATCAGCACGACGGCCAGGACGGCACCGGTCAGGCCCGGGACCAGCAGCGCGGCCCCGGAGGCGATCCCGCACACCACCATGGTCCAGGTCAGCTGGTCGGGGGTGACGGGCGTGCGCACCAGCTGCCGGGTGAGGCGCAGGGAGATCTTCCGCATGTACAGGCGGCCCGCCCAGTGCTCGCCGTTGCGGCTCGCCAGCTTCGCCTGCGGCTGGCAGACCTCCCGCAGCTCCTCCAGAACCGGAGCAGCAACCATGACCGTTTCCTCCCACCCACCCGGGCCCAACTGCCGCACACGCGGCGATGATCGGGCCAGGGTACCGAGTGGGTGCGGAGGCGTTGCCATGCGGCCGCGCTGCCCGCACAGTGTGCGCATGGATCAAGCACGGGATCAGGCACTGGATCAGGCACAGGCACGTTCATGGCTCACCACCGCCCTCGCCGAGGCCCGCGCCGGGCTGGCGGAGGGCGGCGTCCCCATCGGCGCCGCGCTCTACGCGGCCGACGGCACCCTTCTCGGCCGCGGCCACAACCGCCGCGTCCAGGACGACGACCCGTCCACACACGCGGAGACGGCCGCGTTCCGCGCCGCGGGCCGGCAGCGCTCCTACCGGGATACGACGATGGTGACGACCCTCTCGCCCTGCTGGTACTGCAGCGGCCTGGTGCGCCAGTTCGGCATCTCACGGGTCGTGGTCGGTGAGGCGACCACCTTCCGGGGCGGGCACGACTGGCTCGCGGAGCACGGTGTGGAGGTCGTGGTGCTGGACGATCCGGAGTGCGTCGAGCTGATGCGGGGCTTCATCGAGAAGCATCCGGATCTGTGGAACGAGGACATTGGCGCGTAGTTAGTTCGAGCAAGCGTTCGAATCGGGTCCGCCAGCGCTGCTCCGACTCCCTCTCGCCCTGGAACTCATGGGTGAAACGGAGGGTGGCGCCGTCCTCCCCGTGGCGCTCCAGGTGGAAGCGGATCCGGCCGCCGCCCTCCACGGTGTACTCGGCGACCCGGTCCACGTCCCACGCGGTGATCCGCCCGCTGCCGATGCCGCGCAGGGTCACCGCGCCGCCGAGCCGGGGTTCCAGCTCGTCGGCGTCGGTGAACCACCGCGAGAGTCCTTCCGGTGTGGCCAGCTGGGGCCAGACCTTCTCCATGGGCTGGGGAAGCCGCACCAGGAAGGCGAGGATGTGCGTGTTCCCGTGGGTCTGGCTGGTGCCCTGTTCGATGGATCCGGTCATGGCACCAGTGTCCCCGAGCGGCCGGTCAGACGCCCGAGTACGAGTGCTTGCCGCTCACGAAGATGTTGACGCCGTAGTAGTTGAACAGCCAGCAGCCGAAGGCGATGAGCGCGATGTAGGCCGCCTTGCGGCCCTTCCAGCCGGCCGTGGAGCGGGCGTGCAGGTAGCAGGCGTAGGCGACCCAGGTGATGAAGGACCAGGTCTCCTTGGGGTCCCAGCCCCAGTAGCGGCCCCAGGCGGACTCGGCCCAGATGGCGCCCGCGATGATCGTGAACGTCCACAGCGGGAAGACGGCCGCGTTGATGCGGTAGGCGAACTTGTCCAGGGAGGCCGAGGCGGGCAGCCGTTCCAGGACGGAGGTCGCGAAGCGGCCGGGCTTCCCGCCGGAGACGAGCTTGTTCTCGTACGAGTCCTTGAACAGGTACAGCAGGGTGCCGACCGCGCCGACGTAGAGGACCGCGCCGCAGAAGATCGCGGTGGAGACGTGGATGTAGAGCCAGTACGACTGCAGGGCCGGGACCAGCTGGTCGCTCGCCGTGTAGAGGACGGTGACCGCGAGGCCGAGGTCGAGCAGGACCGTGGTGGTCAGGAACAGGCCGAGCCAGCGCACGTTCTTCTTCAGCGCGAGCAGCAGCAGGTACACGCCGACCGCGACCGTGGAGAAGGTGATGCTGAACTCGTACATGTTGCCCCACGGCGCCCGCTGCACGGAGGCCGCGCGGGTGATCACGCCGCCCAGCTCGATGAGGAAGGCGAGCGCGCTGAGGGACACGGCGATCCGGCCGTACAGGTCGCCCTGCTCGTCGCCGCCGTGCGCGCCGGGCCCGTCGGGTACGTCACGGGCGCCGGCGGAGGACCGTACGACGACCTCGGGCCGCTCGAGCACGGCGGTGCCTCCGGCCGACTTCACCGTCACCGCCGGGCCCTGCGCCTTGGCCCGGCCGGGTTCGGCGGTCAGCGCGGCGGCCGTGCGTGCCACCTTGCTGCGGCTGCCGAAGAGCCATTCGGCGATGTAGGCGAAGAAGGCCAGCGTGTAGACGGCCATCGCGGAGTAGATCAGCGTGTTGCTGATGTTCGCGAGGTTTTCGTTGGTCGCCGTGGCCAGCTGGGTCGTGGCGGCGAGAGTCATTTCTTCTCAGCCCCTTCGGCAGGTGCGGGGGTGTCGGCGTCCGGCTCCCGGTCGGGGTCGGCGTCGGTCTGTGCGGGTGCCTTGTCGTGGACGAGGGCGGCCAGGTCGCCGAGCTCCTCGGGGAGTTTCGCGGACTCGCTGCGGCCCAGGCCCGCCATCTCGACGACCGTCACGCCGTCGGCGCCCTCCACTGCGCGCACCCAGACGCGGCGGCGCTGGATGAACAGGGAGCCGGCCAGGCCGGCGATCGCGGCGATCGCGCCGGTGAGCGCCCAGCCGGTGCCGGGCTGCTGGACGATCTGGAAGCCGGCCCACTCCTTGATGTCCTTCTCGAAGGTGATGGAGCCGGCGCCGTTCGGCAGCGTCATCGTCTCGCCGGGCAGCAGCCGGGCCGCGACGATGTCGCCCTTGTCGTCCTTGAACTGCTTCAGCTTCGGGTTCTTGGTGTCCAGCTGGTAGACGTTCTGCGGGAGGCCCGAGTTGATTCCCAGGTCGCCGTGGAAGCCGGTCAGCGCGAGGACGGGGAAGTCCAGCGCGGGGAACTGGGAGAACATCGTGCCCTTGCCCGCGCCGGCGAAGGTCGGCACGAAGAACGCGGAGAAGCCGAGCTGCTCGGACTCGCCCTTGGCGTTCCGGTAGCCGTCGAGCACCTTGATCGCGCCCTGCGAGGTGACGTTGGGGTCCACCGGCAGCAGCGGCACGGCCTGCTGGTAGACCACGTCGCCCTTGCCGTCCCGGACGGTGACGGTCGGGGCGTAGCCGTGGCTGACCAGGTACACCCGGGCGTCGTCGACCTGCAGCGGATGGTTGGGCGAGATGGTGGCCTTCTGCTCCTCGCCGTGGGCGCCCACACTGTAGGCGACGTCCGCCTTGTAGATGCGCGGGGTTCCCTTCTGCGGGCCGGTGCGCTCGTAGGTGCCGGTGAACTTCTTCAGGTTGAAGCTGAACGGCACCAGGTCGTCGTCGTTGAAGAGGTTGCCGGACTTGAAGTCGTCGTACTGGACGAGGGTGTTGGCGAAGCCGTCGCCCTCGACGATCAGCTTGTTGCCCTCGGTCTTGTACAACTGGCCCCAGGCGAAGGCGACCAGCATCACGATCAGCGCGAGGTGGAAGACGAGGTTGCCGGCCTCGCGCAGGTAGCCCTTCTCGGCGGCGACGGCGTCACCGGCGAGGTGGGCGCGGAAGCGGCGCTGCTTGAGCACCTTCAGCGCGGTGCCGCGGACCTCCTCGGGCGAGGCGGCGGTGCGCCAGGCGGCGTACGCGGGCAGCCGGGTGAGCCGCTTGGGGGCGCCCGGCGGGCGGCCGCGCAGCTGACCGACGAACTGCCAGGTGCGGGGCACGATGCAGCCGATGAGGGAGACGAACAGCAGGATGTAGACCGCGGAGAACCACACCGAGCTGTAGACGTGGAACAGGCCGAGCTTGTCGTAGATCGGCCCGAGTGTCCTGTGCGACTCCTTGAAGGCCTCGACCTTCATCGCGTCGGTGCCGTCCTGCGGGATCAGCGAGCCGGGGACGGCGCCGAGGGAGAGCAGGAACAGCAGCAGCAGCGCGACCCGCATGGAGGTCAGCTGCCGCCAGAACCAGCGGGCCCAGCCGAGGACCTCGCGGCCGGTCCAGGTGAGCCAGCCGGTCAGGCCGGGGGCGCGGTTGCCGCCGAAGGAGCCGGGGACGGCCGTCTCGGCGGGGGCGGTGGACAGCTGGGCGCCGGCGGCGCCCAGCTCCTCCTCACCGGGGGGCACCGGGGCCGGGGTCTCGTCGGCCGTCGTGTCGGCTGGTGTCTTGCTCATGTTCAGATCCCCACAGTGAAGCCGGTGGACCAGGTCTGCATCTCCTGCACCAGCAGGTCCCAGGCGCCGGTCAGCAGCAGCACACCGGTCACGATCATCATCGTGCCGCCGATGCGCATCACCCAGACATAGTGGCGCTTGACCCAGCCGAAGGCGCCGAGGGCCTTGCGGAAGGCGATCGCGGTGAGCACGAACGGGATGCCGAGCCCGGCGCAGTAGGCGACGGTCAGCAGGGCGCCGCGCCCGGCGCTGGCCTGGTTGGAGGAGAGCGCCACCACGGAGGCGAGGGTGGGGCCGATGCACGGCGTCCAGCCGACGCCGAACAGGGCCCCGAGGACGGGTGCGCCCACCAGGCCGGTGGCGGGCCGCTTGTGGAAGCGGAACTCGCGCTGGGTCAGCCAGGGCATCAGGCCCATGAAGAAGACGCCCATGAGGATCATGAGCACGCCCAGCACCCTGGACAGGATGTCCTTGTAGTCCTGCAGGGTCTGCCCGAAGTAGCCGAACAGCGCCCCGCCGGAGACGAAGACCACGGTGAAGCCGAGCACGAAGAGCGAGGCACCGACGGCCATCCGCCCGCGCCGGGCCTCGGCCAGGTCGGTGCCGGTGACGCCCGTCACATACGACAGGTAGCCGGGGACGAGCGGCAGGACGCACGGGGAGAAGAAGGAGACGAGCCCGCCGAGCAGGGCGATGGGCAGCGCGAGCAGCAGGGCTCCGCTGAACACCGTCTGGTTGGAATCAGTGGCTGCGGCCAGTAGCACGGCGGCTCACTTCTCCGCGACGACCGGGTCGAGCATCTTGCGCAGCTTCTCCTCGCTGAGCGCCTGCAGGGCGCGCGCGGCGATCTTCCCGTCCCGGTCGATGACGATCGTGCTCGGAATGGCCTGCGGGTTGAGGGTGCCCTTCTGGAAGCGGAGCATGAGCTTGCCCGTCGGGTCGTACAGGCTCGGGTACGGCACCTGGTACTGCTTCTCGAACGCGACGGCCGGCTGGGTGCTGGTGTCGCGGGTGTTGATGCCGACGAACTGCACGTCCTTGGCGGCGGTGTCCTTGGCCACCTTCACCAGGTTGGGCGCCTCGGCGCGGCAGGGCGCGCACCAGGAGCCCCAGACGTTGAGGACGACGACCTTGCCCTTGTAGGCGGTCATGTCCAGATGCTTGCCGTCGAGCGTCTCGCCGGACAGGTCGGGGGCGGGCTTGCGCTCGTCCTTCTTCACGGTCGCGATGCCGTCGGAGCCGGTGATGAAGTTGGTGTTGCCCGAGCCGCCGGAGGTGCCCCCGGACCCGCACGCGGACAGGGTGAGTGCGGCGACGGCGGTCCCGGCGGCGAGCAGGGCGGCGCGGCGGCGGACGCGGCTCGGGCACGTGCGGTGCGGACGGGACGTACGGTTCGCCCGGTTCGAGCACTGGGGGGCGCGACTGACGGCACTCATGTGAAAAGTTTCGCATGCCCCTTCCGGGGATCTTGCCCACCCCCCTGGCGGCCGGAAAACCGCATCTCAGGCCGCGTCCGGCGTACCCTCCGCGCCCTGGGTCCCGGTACTGCCGGCGTCCTTCAGGAACTCCGCCCAGCCCCCGGCCGGCCGCTGCCCGACCTCGAGGGTGCGCAGCTTGGCGAGCACCTCCGGCCTCTGTACGTCCATCCAGTCGACGAACTGCCTGAAGGAGACCAGGCGCACGTCCTCGCCCTTCTCCTTCTCCCGCGCGATGTGCTTGAAGGCCTCCTCGACGGCGTCCATGTAGATGCCGCCGTTCCACTGTTCGAAGTGGTTGCCTATGAAGAAGGGCGCCCGGTTCGTCTCGTACGCCCGCTCGAAGCCCTGGATGTAGGCCTGCGCCGACTGCTCGCGCCAGCCGGGGTAGTTGTGGGCGGGGGCCTTGGTGGAGTTGACCGACTGGTTGGCGAGCATGTTGTAGTCCATCGAGAGGACCTCGAACCTGCGGCCGGGGAAGGGTATCTGCTGCAACGGCAGGTCCCAGATCCCCAGCCGCTTCTCCGGCCACACCTGACGGCCGCCGGGCGAGGAGGCGTCGTAGCGCCAGCCGAGCTCGCGGGCGGTGGGCAGCAACTGGTTCTGGCCGAGCAGGCAGGGGGTGCGGCCGCCGACGAGCTCCTTGTCGTAGTCGAAGGGCAGGGCGGGCAGGTCGGTCCAGCCGGAGTTGGTCCTCCACTGCTTCACGAAGCTCTTGGCCTGGTCGATCTCGCTGCGCCACTGCTTGGGCGTCCAGTTGGCGACCGTCCCGCTGCCGGAGCAGAAGTGGCCGTTGAAGTGGGTGCCGATCTCGTGGCCCTCGAGCCAGGCGCGGCGGAGGCCGGCGAGGGTGGCCTTGATGTGGTCGTCGGTCAGATAGCCGATGTCGGAGGCGCCGCGCGGGTTGTTCGGCGGGTCGTACAGGCGCTTCTTCGACTCGGGCAGCAGGTAGAGGCCGGAGAGGAAGAAGGTCATGTGGGCGTCGTGCTGCTTGGCGAGGTCCAGGAAGCGGGGGAACAGGCCGTTGCCGACCTCGCCGGCTCCGTCCCAGGAGAAGATGACGAACTGCGGCGGGGTCTGACCCGGCTCCAGCGGGACCGGCTTGGCGGGCTGGCGCGGCTGCCTGCCGGTGAAGGAGGTCGAGCCGTCGCCGATGGGGCGTGCGGAGGGTGTCGCACTGGGCGTGCTCGCGCCCCAGGAACCGTCGGTGCGGCTCGGCCCGTCCGACGACTTGAGGCTGCCGCAGCCCGCAAGCCCGACGGTGGCCGCGGCGCCCGCGCCGAGGCCGAGTATTCCCCTTCGGGAGAAGGTGCGCATGGAGTTCCCCGATCCGTCACGTCCTCTGGTGGTCACCCACTCAGAGGCCGTGACGAACGCGGGGGTTCCGCGGTTTCATATGAATTTCACAACAAACGTAACGAACGCGTCTGTATGCGACCGAGGACTTACAGCGTCTTCACACTCCGTGCTCTACGCACCGAACGCCTTGCCCTGCCCCCTCACCGGCTTGGCGCCCGAGAGGAGATGGGCGGGGACCAGGTCGCGGGCCGGCTCGGTGTAGCCGACGGAGACGATCCGGTCGCCCCGGTAGGTGAACGTCGTCAGCGAGGCGAGCGTGCACTGCCGCTTGCGCGGGTCGTGCCACAGCCGGCGCCGCTCGACGTAGGAGCGCACGATCCAGATCGGCAACTGGTGGCTGACCAGCACCGCCTCATGCCCGCGCGCCTTGTCCTTCGCCGCGTTCAGCGCGCCCATCATGCGCACCACCTGGTCGATGTACGGCTCGCCCCAGGACGGCCTGAACGGGTTGACCACGTGCTTCCAGTTGGCGGGCCGGCGCAGCGCGCCGTCGCCGACACCGAAGGTCTTGCCCTGGAAGACGTTGCCCGCCTCGATCAGCCGCTCGTCCGTGGCGAGGTCCAGCCCGTGCGCCTTGGCGATCGGCGCCGCCGTCTCCTGCGCCCGCTCCAGCGGGGAGGCGGCGACGTAGGTGATGTCGCGGGGGGCGAGGTGCTCGGCGACCCGCTCGGCCATCTTCCGGCCGAGTTCGGAGAGGTGGTAGCCGGGCAACCGCCCGTACAGGATCCCGTCCGGGTTCTCCACCTCGCCGTGCCGCATGAGGTGGACGACGGTGATGTCGTCGTTCTTTCCGGCGGTGTTGCTCATGCCGTCGCCTCCGCGGCCGCCCGGGCCGCCGCCGGAAGGGCGTCGGCGATCCGCTGGAGCGCCGTCTCGTCGTGCGCGGTGGAGACGAACCAGGACTCGAAGGACGAGGGCGGCAGGTGGACGCCGTTCGCCAGCATCGCGTGGAAGAACGCGGTGAAGCGGTACGACTCCTGCGCCTTGGCGTCGTCGTAGTTGCGCACCGGACGGTCCGTGAAGAAGACGGAGAACATGTTGGAGGCGTTCTGCAGGGTGTGCGCCACGCCTTCCTTGGTCAGCGCCTCGGAGACGAGTGCCTGGAGCTGCTGCGAGACGGCGTTCACCTTGGTGTACGCGGCCTCGTCGAGCAGCCGCAGCTGGGCGAGTCCGGCGGCGGTGGCGACCGGGTTCCCGGACAGGGTGCCGGCCTGGTAGACGGGCCCGGCCGGGGCGAGGCGCGCCATGACGTCGGCGCGCCCGCCGAACGCGGCGGCGGGGAAGCCGCCGCCCATCACCTTGCCGAAGGTCATGAGGTCGGGCACGACCCCGTCGACGCCGTACCACCCGGCACGGCTGGTCCGGAACCCGGTCATGACCTCGTCGGAGACGTAGAGGGCGCCGCCTGCCGCACAGAGGTCCTTGAGCCCCTGGTTGAACCCGGGCAGCGGAGGAACGACACCCATGTTGCCGGGCGAGGCCTCGGTGATCACGCAGGCGATCTCGCCCGGGTGGGCGGCGAAGGCGGCGCGTACGGCGTCGAGGTCGTTGTACGGCAGCACGATCGTGTCACCGGCCTGGGCGCCGGTCACGCCCGGGGTGTCGGGCAGGGCGAAGGTGGCGACCCCGGACCCGGCGGCGGCGAGGAGCGAGTCCACATGCCCGTGGTAGCACCCGGCGAACTTGATCACCTTGGACCGTTGGGTGAACCCGCGGGCCAGCCGGATCGCGGACATGGTGGCCTCGGTCCCGCTGGAGACCAGCCGCACCTGCTCCAGCGGCCCGACCCGGCCGGTCATCTCCTCGGCGAGCGCGACCTCGCCCTCACCGGGCGTACCGAAGGACGTACCGCGCGCCACCGCCTCCTGCACGGCGGCGATCACCTCGGGGTGCGCGTGTCCGAGGATCATCGGCCCCCAGGAACACACCAGGTCGACGTACTCCCGCCCATCGGCGTCCTTCAGGTACGGACCGCTGCCGGACACCATGAACCGGGGCGTACCGCCCACGGCGCGGAAGGCACGCACCGGCGAGTTCACGCCGCCGGGCGTGACGGCCGCCGCACGGTCGAACAGCGCCTGCGAGACGGGGGCTTCGTATGGATATGGCAGTTCGCTCATGACCTGCGACTTCTCCGACTTCTCGGGGGTTTCCCGGGGGTTCTCCGAATCCGGTGGGCAGTGACCTGTTCAGGGTAGGCCAGCGGCGCCGGCGACCTGGGACCGGAGAGGCCCGCCCGGCACCACTCCGGGCGCCCCGAACGACGGATTCGAGGATTCCGCTCCGTCCATCTGCGAAACTGGGCTCCGCGTACGTATGAACCGTATGTACAAGGCGAAGGATCGTGTCGAGGACCGCGAGCTCCCGCGGACAGATGGTTCGGCGCACGTTTCGGCGGGCGGCCGTGGGGGAGGTCACTGTCACGATGATCGGGTTGCGCGGCGGCGGACACGCGTCCTAGAAAAGCAGTCGGGTGGAGATATGCATCGCGGTGGCGGACCGGGCGAGGGGACTGACGGCCTGGGTCCTCGACGTGCCCGGCGGGGAAGGCACCGGCGCGAGGTTGAGGAAGCGGCCGAAGCACGTCAGGCGAGAAACCTACCGAGGGAGCCCGAGCGGGCCGACCGTCTCGGGGCAGGGAGCAGGAATGGTGGTCGGGTGGGGGTGACGTACAAGTACTTCGGCGCGCCCGACGGCGCGACGGCGGCCCGCGTCCCGATCTCGATGCGCCCCGAGGAACTCGGCGGTGACGAGCTCGGCATGAACGGCATGTTCACCAAGATCAAGCCGGAGACGATGGCCGCCATGGTGCTGACCGGCATCGAGGGCGTGCCCCTGCACAAGGTGCCGCCCCTGGAACTGGTCGTCCTGCACCCCGACTACGCGGTCGTGAAGCTCCCGATGACGGTCGTCGACCCCCTCCGCGACATCGGCGAGGAAGCCGTCGGCGCGGCCGCCTTCATCTGGTCCACGGTCCCGGACCGCGGCGGCCCCCGGGACGCGTTCAACGTGTACCAGCTGCTGCACGAGTGGCAGGACTTCAGCCACCGGCTGCACGAGGCGGGGCACCAGCCGTACTGCCTGGTGTGGCCCTGACCTGGGGTTTCGTAGGGGTGGGCGGGTCTTTCGGGGCCCGCCCTCTCCAACGCCGGAGCGCGGCCGTTTACGGGTGCGGGTCTCGCTGAACGACAGAAGCTGCGTGTACGTCCGCAGCGTGAAGCCCGGGTCCGAGTGGCCGAGCCACTCCGAGAGCGCCTTGGTGCTCTCCCCCGCGCCCAGGAGTACGGAGGCGCCGGCGTGCCGGAGGACGTGCATGTCGTCTTCCGGGGCCGCCGCGGTTTGATGACCTCGGTCTTGGACAGGCCGATGGCCGACTCCATGAAGGCGTCGTCCAGCGCGTCGCCGACTGCGCCGATCGAGGCCGCGATCCGGGCCGTGTCGAGCTGCTCGGCCAGGCGGAACGAGGTGTACCGGCCGGCTGCCCGCGTCGGAGTGGCGAACCAGCTCGCCCGGCGCGGGTGGACGACCTTCGCGGTCGCGCTGCCCCAAGCCCGTCTCCGGTGCATCCGGGACGAGTCGGGTCTCCTTGGACCCTTGGACCCTTGGACATCGAGGCGGACCAGCCGACGATGCGGCGCGAAAAGGTGTCCACGACGAACGCGACGTGGACGGTGTCCGCCCAAGCCACCACGTGCGTGAAGTCCGCCACCCAGGTGCGGTTCGGGGCGGGGGCGACGAAACGGCCCCGGTGCTCGGCGATGAACGCTGCCCGGCGTCGGTCTGGTCCTGGCGGACCCACTCGCGCAGCTCGGGCGGGCAGGAGGAGGGACGTTCCGTGGCTCCGGCCCTCTCCTCGCACGGAATCGAGCCTCCACCCGGGGGTGGTTCACGGAGGTGTACGGATCCCGTATGGACCGGCGCGAGCTGGTGCCGGGCACTGGATGCCGCGTGAGGATGGGGTTGAGGGGGTGTGAAGGGAGGCGTCGATGTGGACGCGGCTTCCCCCGTGCTCCAGCGAGGTTCTGGTGGCTCTCGGCCTGCCGCCCGTGTGGACGAGGCTTCCGGCACTGGATCATCCGGGCGTGGCCGTCGCGGTCCTGACCGCGGCCGTCGGAGCCGGTGTGGTCGCCCTGCGGGTGTGGCAGGGGAGGGCCCGGCGGGTGCGGCGGCCCCGGGACCGGGACTTCGGCCCGCCGGTCGACACGTCATGGTTCACGGACCAGACCCTGAACGACTTCCCCGATGAAGTGGTCCGTGCCTGTCTGAAGGACCGCGCCGCGCCGTCCATGGACCGCGTGTACACGGCGTGGATCCTGGCCGTCCACGGAGCGGACGCCGCGTGGCTGGAACGGCATCTGGACCTCCCCGCCGACCTGGCACGCCCGCTCGTCGAAGCCGCCGTCCAGGCACGGCGCCGCAGAGTGGGCGTCTGAGAGAGGACCACGCCCGGTCCTTGGCCGGCATCCGCCCGCATGACGGAAGCCTTGGGGCTCACCATGCCCGACCACCTCGTCAGGGGACCCGTCGCGATCATCGCCGTCCTCGTGGCGCCGCTCGCGGTCTGCGCGGTGCTGCTGCCCTTCCGGACCGGACTGGCCAACACCGTCGTCGCGCTGATCCTGGTCGTGGTCGTCGTCGCCGCAGCGGCCCTCGGCCACCGCCTGGCCGGCGTCCTCGCCGCCCTGTCCGCGGCCGTCTGGTTCGACTTCTTCTTCACCGCCCCCTACCAGCGGCTCACCATCAGCAGCCCCGCCGACATCACCACCGCGGTCGTGCTGCTCACCGTCGGACTGGCCGTCTCCCAGTTGGCGGCCCGCGCCCGACGCCTGAAGGTCGTCACCATCACCGACGCCGACTACCTCGCCCAGCTCCACCGCGCGGCCCGCCTGGCCCAAACGGCGACCTCGCCCGACGCGGTGGTGGAGTGCGTACGCGCCCAACTAGTCGGTCCGCTCCACCTGCGCGGCTGCCGCTTCCAGTACGGCACCCTGCTCGGCCACGCCCCCCGCCTCGAAAACGACGGCTCCGTCACCGTCGGCCGCAAAACATGGGACGTCGACCGCCTCGGCCTGCCCGACCAGGACATCGAGCTGCGCGTCTTCGCCGGCGGCCACTTCCACGGCCGATTCCTCCTCCAGCCGACGCCCGGCCACACCCCGCCCCTCCAGGCGCGCCTGGTCGCCGTCACCCTGGCCGACCAGGCCGGCGCCGCTTTGCAGACCATCTGGAGGGAAACGGCACCCCGCCCCTGAGTCACGCCGCCCTTCATCACTCGTTGTCGCTCAGTGGCGCTGCCGGGCGACCCGAACAGGGCAGCGACCAGGACGTTCGTGCGCAGATCCGCCATCCGGGCGCGCCACTGCCGCTCGACTCCGATCAGCGCCCCGCAGACCACATCGGCCGTCAGCCTGGTCAATGACTCAAAAATGGTCAGGGTGTGCACGGGACTCCTCCTTCAGGGCGCGCCACCAAGACGACAGCAGTGGGCGGGCTGGAGGCCCCGGACGATGGCCCCTGTGGCGTCCCGTGCAGAGGCCCGAGTACGTGTGGTGTCACCAGCGGTGCTCAGTGGCCGAGTGCCACCTGGACGACCTTGATGACGACCAGGACCGTGGCGATCAGCAGACAGGTGCGCAGCGCGCCCGCGCCGATCCGGTAGCCGGTGGACATCACCGGCCGGGTCAGCGTCTCCAGCGGGGGCATCCGCCGCGTGTCCCGGCCCGTGCGGTCGATCGGCTCCTTCGCCCCGCTGCGGCGCCGAAGGAAGGAGTATCCGACGGCCAGCACCCCGGTGATGCCGCAGGCAGCCATGATGCGCAGGATCGCGGTCGCGGAGATGTCCGGAACAGCACGGAGGCGGTCAGGACGATCGACAGGGCGACCAGCACGCCGACCACCGGGGCCGTGAACGCGTTGGTCCTGCGGCCGTTGGCCCACGGGCCCAGCACGACCCTGTCGTTGCACAGGAGCAGCAGGAACACCGACGCCGAGGGCAGCAGCACCCCGGCCAGGGTCTGCACGCCCTCGGTCAGCAGGCCCGGCGGGGAGCCGGGGATCAGCACGATCACCGCGGCAGCGGCCACCGGACCGGCGTAGACGGCGTGGAAGCCCTTGGCGCCCCGGACGCCGCGGTGCGGGGAGTGCTTGAGCCCGAGCACGTCACCGATCGCGTACGCGGTGGACAGCGACACCGCGAACGCGCCGATGATCGAGGCGTCCAGCAGCGCGATCGCGAACAGCACTCCTGCCGGCTTCCCGGCCTTGTGTTCCAGGCTGGTGGCGATGCCCGCGGTGTCGGTTCACGGCGTAATCCCTTTGCGCGGAAAGCCACTCGGGGTCACCCCTTAGGTCGGGGAGACCTGTCCTGACCCTGGGCGTCTCTCGACGTCGTGGGGTCAGTGGCCTGTGTCCGTGAAGACGCCTCACCGAACGAGGCGCCTCTTCAGAGTCGAAAAGTGTGGCCCCGTACTTGCGCGCGTGCGCAGGTACTTGAAGAGTTCTTGACGCGGTCACGAGCCAAGGTGCGTACCGCCCGGAACGACCCATCCATGGACCACAGCGACCTCCACACCGGCGTCCCGGGCGATGTCCTCGGGCGCCACACCGATGCTCCAGGCAACGAGTACGGCACGTCGGAGCTCTTCCGCTCGCGTCTGCAATCCGGCCTCGGCGGCCTCCGCGGACGCCGCCATCAAGGCAGCCGCGTCCTCGGACAGCCGCTGCGCCGCCTGGCGCACGGCGAGGCGCGCTTCACCTCGTGAATCGTTCACCGTCTGCCTCCAAGCGGCTGCGCTGTGGATCAGCTCTGCGCGGCCGACCGGGCGAGCTTGACGCTGAGCCCCAGCAGGCGCACCGGCATCCCGATGCCGCAGGCGTCGGCCAGAGCGAGGATCGCCGGTTCGGCGGCCGGCAGCAGCCGCAGGCCACGCTCGGTGACCGCGGAGACGGGGAAACGGGGCAGCGTGATGGTGATCGCCATGACGCACCTCCACCTGATCGGCACCCGCGGACGCGCCGACGGCAAGCGCTGTCGCTGCCCGGCCCTTCAAGTCGGGGCAGGCCGTCAGACGGCGGTGCGGTGGCCGCCGGGCGCCTCGGGTGCAACGGAATGGGAGCTGGGACTACTGCTGCAGGGACTCATCCCGTCCACCTCCTCGCACTCACGGCGGTCACGTCGATCAGGGGGCATCGCACCCTTCAGTCATGCTACGCCTACGTACAACGCGAACGCCTGCCGCAGCCTTCCCCGGGAACCGGTACTCCTGGCCAGGGCACTCGCCTTCTGAAACCGCCGGAACCCATCGCCGGAACGGATTCGCCTGTGGTGCGGTTTTCCCAGGCCGGGCGAGCCCCAGCTCACACATTTCCCAGACTCAAGCCCTCTGGCCGGCGTGAAGCCGAGGGCACATCCAGGGCACATGAGCCCGGGAAACGGCGTTGACGCGTGAGAACTACGGAGAGGCACTTCCTCAGGTCAGCCCACTGTTCAACGAGGAACCCCAGGTCAGCGACCCGCCTCCTCCACTCGCTGCACGAGTGGCAGGACTTCTCGCACCGCCTGCACGAGGCGGGGCACCAGCCGTACCGCCTGGTGTGGCCCTGAGCGGGGGTCGCTCTGACGGGCGGGGCTTTCGGGTCCCGCCCTTGCCGGCACTTGCGAGGCCCGGCCGCCGTACGTCGGGGTGTCGGGCACGGCACGGCGTTCGTCCTCACCACGATCGAGGACTGACAGCGAGGACGCCCGACCGAGCGGAAAAAAACTCCGCAGGTCCGGGCGGGGGCCGTCACCGGCCCGGACCCAGGCCGGACGCGCTCGGTGCTGTCGGTGCTGTCGGTGCGGGCGGCTCGGTGAGGAACTCCACCACCGCCATGGCGAACAACAGCACCAGGGCGATGGCGAGGACCACCCACCCGGTGGGGTAGCTCCACAGGATGTACGTCAGGACGGCCGCGGCGACGAGGATCCAGGTGATCCAGGCCCGGTGGCGGTGGACGAAGGGGCCGACCGGGCCGGTACGGAAACCCGTGTGGTCCGCCGCGGCGCGCACCGCGTGGATGCCCGACTGCCACGCCTCCCGCACGAAGGTCGCCCGCCGTCCCCGGCCGGTCAGCCAGGCGGCCAGCGCGATCACCACGGCGAGCGCGACGACTCTGCGCACGGAGGTGCGCAGGTAGCGGGTCAGGGTGTCGTAGATGGCCCCGGCGGCCGGCTGCGAGACGCCGGCCGGGAGCCTGTTCAGATAGACCTCGCGGAAGACGGTGAGGCCCAGGCCGAGGATCAGCATGGCGACCGCGACGCCGAGCACCGCGGCGACGAGGACGCGCCGGCGGTGGGCGGAGAGCAGCCACCCCGCGACGAGGAACACCACCGCGAGCACCGGCAGCCAGAACCCGGCGATCCGGAGCAGCCGGAGGTAGGTCTTCAGCTCGCCGAGGCTGTCGGAGCGCAGGACGGTGAAGTCGGTGTGGATCTGCGGAATCCGTCCGGCGACTGTCATGCCGTCGTTGACGAGACGCTGCTTGACCCGGTCCACGACGGGGGCCAGGTCGATGGTCACCGCTTGGTTGGTGATCTTCACCGCGCCGCCGCTGCCGGTCAGCGCCTTGTCGAGGGCCGTGTGGATCCCTCGGTTGGCGTCGACCCAGAAGCGCTGGAAGGCGTCGGAGGCGATGACGTCCTGGGCCTTGCCGTGGACGAAGCCGCGGACGGCGTCCTCCAAGGGGTTCGCCAGCCTGCCGAGCGCCTTCTCCAGCCGCGGCCTGTCCGCCGGGGCCACGTCTTCGAGCAACGTCTGCAGGTGGATGCGGCTCATCAGCGCGTCGGTGACCCGGTTCGCCGCGGCCGCCTGGACGGCGGGGTCGGAGGCGAGAGGCGCGACCGTCGCGACGTACCGGTCGGTGTCGTCGACCTCGGCCGCCGCCCACGAGGAGACGGCGGAGAGCGGGGCGAGGATGCAGCCGACGACGATGAGCAGCGCCGAGAAGAAGGACCTCCACCGGTGGTGCGCCGCCCGTGCGGTCCTGCCGGCCTCCAACTCGGTGACACGGGCCCTCAGCTGCTCCAGCTCCGAGCGCTCGCCGCCCGCACCGGCTCCTCCTGGTTGCTCACGGGGAGTCACGGCCGGTCAGCTCACGATGCCGAAGCTGCGCCACGGTGCCGAGGAGGGGGCCACCTGGTCCGACATCTGCCGGTCCAGGTGGACGCTCTGCCCGCCCGCGGGCTCGGTGCAGTCGGCTTTCCCGTACAGAACGATGTTGCTCTGCGTGCAGTCGGTGACGTGGGTCACCCCCTCGCGGAAGCGGTGGCACCCGTGGACCGACGGGTGCGAGATCGTCTCGACGGCCTTGGCACCGTTTCTCCCCTCGCTCGTGCCTTGCGCATGCTCCTCGCAGGCCGTCAGGGCCATGCCGGGCATCGCGATGCCGGCGAGCGCGGTCGGCGACCGTGAGACGGGCATCGGGCCTCCTGTACCGGGCGGGCGGCCGACTGGGACGACGTCCTGACCCCACTATCCACCGCCTTGGGCGGACGCGCCTGGCGTGCACGGCCGTGCGGGATCGTCGCCCATGGGCTTCCTCAGGCGAGAACCCGGCGCTTCTGGGCCTCGAACTCCTCCTCGCTGAGCGCTCCTTGGGCCTTGAGGTCGGCGAGTTGCTTCAGCTGGTCGATCTTGCTGGTCATGTCGTCGGCGTCCGGCTGCGGTGCCGCCGCCGCGGGAGGCGGGGCCTGCTGTTGCTGCTGCGCGAGTTGCTGTTCGTAGTCCTGCTGGGCCCATCGGCCCGCCTGTCGCCGCGAGACGCGGTTGGACACCGCGGTGGCCGTACCCGAAATCACCGCGGTGCGGGCGACACCGCGCAGAAGTCCCGGCATGTTCACTCATCTCCCTCGGCTTCTTCAAGCGGCCACGGGCCCACTCGGCGGCGGTGTCGTCATCTCGGTCGCGTCCAGGGACGCCAGCAGCGCGGGCACGGGAATGCGTCCGCTTGCCACCATCTGTGCCCCGCCGCGCCTCAGCGCCCGGGCCAGCGGCGCGGCCCATACGTTCTCGTACACCAGGACCGCCGCCGAGTTGCCGGGCTCCAGCGCGGCACCGGCGTCGTCCAGGTCGCTCTGGTCCAGCAGCCCGGAGGAAGCTCCCTCGAACATCGTCAGGTCGATCCCGTCCCCGATCTCCCGCAGTTCCAGTGCCGCGACCGATCCGTCGGTGTCCTTGCGGACGAAGGCGAGATCGATGATCCGGATGATGCCGCGCTCGACCAGGTCGACGAGCAGGGGGAGGCCTTCTCCTGTCATGCGGTTGCCGGGGAACTCGACGATCAGATAGTCGACGGGCCCCATTTCCTGGAGATCCTCGGTCATGGCCACTCCTCTGAGGCGGACGGCCCCTTCAGCCATTCCAGCACTCGGCCCCATGGCCTGCACTTCCGACAGCGGCCGGCCCCCGTGACGGCGCCCATGTCGGACCCCATGCCGGACCCCATGCCGGACCTCATGGCCGCGGGTCCACGGCCGGGTGGCCCTGCTGGGCGGGCAGGGCGGCGGCCTGGCCGTCGATGCGGTACTGCTCGGCCTGGACGAGGTACATGCGGCGGAAGAGACCGGGACCGTCCGCGTCCGGCCGCATCAGCTCGTCGAACGTGCCGTGTTCGGCGACGCGCCCGTGCTCGAGGACGTAGATCGTGTCGGCGTGGCGGACGCTGTGCAGGCGGTGGGTGATCAGGATGATCGTCTGACCTTCGGCGGCGAGGTTGCGGATCTGGTCGAAGACGCGCTGTTCGGCCTCGGCGTCGAGGGCGCTGGTGGGTTCGTCGACCACGAGGATCCGCGCGTCGCGGTGGCGGGCGCGGGCGATGCCGAGGCGTTGCCACTGGCCGCCGGAGATCTGGTGGCCGCCCTTGTAGCCGCGGGCGAGCAGGGTGTCCCAGCCGCGGGGCAGGGAGGCGACGGTCTCGTCGGCGCCGGCGTACTCGGCGGCGGCGTGCAGCAGATCGTCGTCGTACGGGGCCTCGGGGCGGCCGATCGCGACGTTGATACGGGCGGTGAAGGGCCAGCGGTAGAAGTCCTGGGCCACGACGGCGACGCGGTCGAAGAGGTCGGCGCGGTCGGCCTCGGCGGCGTCCACGTCGTCCCAGAGGACACGGCCGGCGTCCGGTGCGTACAGGCCGCACAGGAGCTTGGCGAGCGTGCTCTTGCCACTGCCGTTGTTGCCGACCAGGGCGATGATCTTCCCTGTGGGGATGGTGACGCTCACCTCCTCCAGGGCGGGACGGCTGTCGGTCGTGCCCGGGTAGGTGAAGGTGACGCTCTCGAAGCGGACGGCGTCGACCTGTCGCGGCAGGGGGCGGCCGGTCTCCGGGATGAGGCGGCGGTCGGCCTCCTGGCAGAGCCGGTCGAGGTCGGCGACGAACAGGCTCTCCTCGTAGAGGTAGTTGAGC
Source organism: Streptomyces sp. JNUCC 63 (assembly GCF_054366325.1). Taxonomy (NCBI): domain Bacteria; kingdom Bacillati; phylum Actinomycetota; class Actinomycetes; order Kitasatosporales; family Streptomycetaceae; genus Streptomyces; species Streptomyces sp. JNUCC 63. Next base: position 3,345,180 of record NZ_CM135963.1, read on the forward strand.
TGGACGACCAGGGCCTCGAGGTTGGCGGAGCCGGTGCGGATGGCGATGACGGCGGTGCCGGCGACGGCGAGTCCCATGGTGCCGGTCCACAGCAGCACGCCGAGCACCCCGTACGCGGCGACGGTCGCGAGCCCCGTCCAGCCCGAGGCGATCAGGCCGGTGCGGGCGGCCAGGGACGCCAGGCGGGTCTGTTCCCGCTCACCGGTCTCGGCCATCGTGCGGAAGTGCCTGAGCAGGAACGGTCCGATGTTGTGCACCCGTACCTCGGGCGCGGCCTGGACGTCGATGAGCAGGCGCCCCAGCAACTGGCCGGCCCGGGCGTGCTGGACCCAGGTGTGGAAGGAGACGTAGCGGCGGCGGGCGATGGTCAGCGCGCTCCAGGCGCTCGGCAGCGTCATCACCGCCAGCAGGGGCAGCAGCGCCGGGTGCAACGCCGTCAGTACGCCGGCGGCGGCGACCAGCGCGATCGCGGCGGTGATCACCGACACACAGAACTTGATCATCCGCCGGGCGGACTCGGCTCCCCACTGGGCGGAGTCCAGCAGCTTGTGGAACTCCTCGTCCTCCACGGCGGCCAGCTCCACGCGGGCCACCCGCTCCAGGTACTCCTCCGTCGCCACCCGGAACACCTTCGGCTCCAGCCGTCCGGTGCCGGCCGTGGAGACCGACTTCAGCAGCGCGCCGATGACGGCGGTGACGGCCACCGCGATGAGCGCGGGGGCCGCGGCGGTGAGGCGTTCGGTGGTCTCGCCGTGGCCCAGCAGCTGGGCGAGTACCCGGTTGACCGCGACCAGGCCGACCGCCTGCGCGACACCGCCGCCGGCCTCCGCCGCGGCGACCTGGAACAGGGCCCGCCGGTCGGCACGGCGGGCCAGCCGGACGGTGGAGCCGATCAGCCGCGGCATCCGCACGATCATGGTGCGCAGGTCGAGTTCCAGGAACGAGCCGTGGTGGTGGTTCCAGCCCATGTCGTAGCGGAGCGGGCCGCCGAAGAGCAGCCGTTCCGACTCCGAGACCTCCTGGGCGCCGACCGCGTCCTTCGTCGGCTTGGCGTTGTCCCCCGTGCGCTTCCCGCGTGTCGTCATACGCCCCTGCCCCCGCCGTCTCGAACGCCAGGTGAGCATCATCCGGCGTGACCACCCGGTGCAACGCGTCCGGTGCGCGACCGGAAGCGGCAGGCGGGCGTGCTGTGGATGCGTCGGGGTGCGGTCCGGGGCATGAACGCGGTGGCGGGCTCTCGGTGTGCGACCCCTTGTGTCGCCGCGCGCCCGCTCGTGCACCGGTGATGCACCGGAGGCGCAATCGTGCGGACACGCCCGGCGACCGAGCCGTCCGTTTCGCCTCCGGCGGCGGCCCTACGTACCGTAGGGACTTGGCTCGCCATTCAACCGTCGACGGGGGACCCATGCAGGAAGCACATCGTCCGCAGCCCGGCACCTCGTCCGGCGAGGACGGCGAGAACGGCGAGAACGGACTCGGGCCGACCGTCGCGCTGCTCGTCGTCAGCCTCACGGTCGCCGCCGTCGGGGTCTATCTGCTGTGCGGTTTCGGGCTGCACAGCCTCAACCCGCGGCCGCGTCTGTTCCACGCCGGCTTCGCCACGGCGGGGGTGATCGTCGCCACCGTGGCGGCCGGGGCGGCGGTGGGGAACCTGGCCTGGCTGCTGACGGCGTCCCGCAGGCGCGCGGCCGCGGGCGGAACGCCCTCCGACGGCGAGCGCGCCCCCGCCGACGGGTGAGCCCCCGCCGGGGAGACCGGCGATCCGGGCGACGGGTGAGCCCCCGCCGGGGAGACCGGCGATCCGGGCGACGGGTCAGATCCCCTGGCCGGTGTCCCGGACCGTTCCCCGTGCCCCACTCCCCGTTCCCCGTGCCCTGTTCCCCGTCCCTTCGCCCCCGCCCTCGTGCCGGCCCCGGTCCGTGCCGACCGTGAAGCCGATCACCGAGCCGCCGCCGGCGCGCCGGAAGGCGAACGGGGCGCCGCCGTGCGCCAGGGCCACCTCGCGCACGATGGACAGGCCGAGGCCTGAGCCGGGCAGGGAGCGGGCGTCGGCGGCGCGGTAGAAGCGGTCGAAGACGCGTATCAGGTCGCCCTCGGCGATACCGGGCCCGCGGTCGAGGACCTCCACGCGGACCATGCCGGGCCGGGCGGGCCCGGTGACGGCGATCTCGATGGGCGCCGTGCCGTCCCGGTCGAACTTGGTGGCGTTCTCCACGAGGTTGGAGACGGCCCGCTGGAGCATCCCCGGCCGGCCTTCGGCCGTCGTGTCGCCGCTCGCGCGGACCACGATGTCGCGTCCGCTGCGCCGGCGGGCCACACCCGCCACGTCCTCGGCGATGTCGGCGAGGTCGACCCGCTGCGGCGGCTCGGTGTCGGACTGGCCTGCCGCGAGGTCGACCAGCTCGTTGACGAGGTCGGTGAGCTCGCGGGCCTCCTGGGTGAGGTCGGCGACCAGGTCCTCGCGGGTGGCGGGCGGCAGTTCGTCGATGCGGCGCAACAGGGAGATGTTCGTCCGCAGGGAGGTCAGCGGCGTACGGAGCTCGTGGCCCGCGTCCTGGACCAGGCGGCGCTGGTCCTCCTCGGACTGGGCGAGCCGGCCCAGCATGCGGTCGAAGGAGCGGCCGAGGCGGCCCACCTCGTCGTAGCCGGTGACGGGCACCTCGACGCCGAGCCGGCGGGTGCGGGCGACGTTCTCGGCGGCGGAGGTGAGGATCACCAGCCGGCGCGTGATGCGGCGGGCCAGCCACCAGCCGCAGAGACCGGCCGCGACCACCACGGCCCCCATCAGGATCAGCGTGCGCTGCTGCAGCGCCCGCAGCAGGTCCTCGGTGTCGCTGAACTCCTGGGCGACCTGCACGGCGCCCCGGCCGCCGCCCAGGGCGACGGTCGCGATGCGGAACACGTCACCGGCGACGACGACGTCCTTGTACTCGGCGGTCCTCCCGGCCGTGGCGGCGGCCGCCACGGCCTTGTCCCGGGCGGTGACGGGCAGCTCGGGGCTGCCGTGGTCGACGATCTCCCCGCCCGCGCCGAGCACCTGCACATTGGTGCGGCTGGGCCGGACCAGCTCGTGGCCGGGCCGGGAGGAGGCGAAGTCCGCGGGCGTCAGGTCGTAGCGCCGTACCTCGTTCCGCACGTCCTGCACGACCTGCGTGAACACCGACTGCTGGTCCACCCGCACCAGACGGGCCGCGGAGTTGTACGACAGGATGCCGACGAGAATGGTGACGGCGGCGGTCACCACGGCGAACGTCACCGCGAAAGTGGTCCGCAGCGACGACAGCCGGGGCCGCGGTCGCTCCAGCAGCCGCGGGAGGCGGCCCACTCAGTCCTCCCGCAGCACGTACCCCACGCCACGCACGGTGTGGATCAGCTGCGGCGCGTCCGGCTCGTCGAGCTTGCGGCGCAGATAGCCGACGTACACGGCGAGGTTCTTGGAGCCGGGGCCGAAGTCGTAGCCCCAGATGCGGTCGTAGATGGTGGAGTGGTCCAGCACGATCCCGGCGTTGCGGACCAGTAGTTCCAGCAGTTCGAACTCGGTGCGGGTCAGCTCCAGCTCCCGCGTGCCCCGCCACACCCGGCGAGCCTGGAGGTCCATGCGGATCCCGGCCGCCTCGATCTGCCGCTCGGGGGCCTGCGGCTCCTTCGCCTGGACGTCACCGGAGGCGGAGGCGTCGGCCGCCGCGCCGACCGCGCTGCCGACGCCGGCCGGTCTGGTGCGGCGCAGCAGGGCGCGCAGCCGGGCGAAGACCTCCTCGACGTCGAACGGCTTGACGACGTAGTCGTCGGCGCCGGCGTCCAGTCCGGCGATCCGGTCGGCCGTCTCCACCAGGGCGGTGAGCATGAGGATCGGCGTGCGGTCGCCCTCGGCGCGCAGCACGCGGCAGACCTGGAGCCCGTCGATGCCCGGCATCATCACATCGAGGACGAGGATGTCCGGCGGCGTCTTGTGCGCCTGCGCGAGTGCCTCGACGCCGTCGGCGACCGCCGTCACCTCGTAGCCCTCCAACGTCAGGGCACGCTCGAGGGCGTGGCGGATGGCGCGGTCGTCTTCGGCGAGCAGCACGGTCTGAGGCACCCGTCCAGTCTGCCAAGGCCACGGGGCCCCGGCCGAGACGGGCAGGGCGACGATCACCCTTTTTACCCGCCTCTCACCGTCACCGCCGGGCCGCGCCCGCCCGTCACCCCCGCAGCGCGGCCAGCTGCTCCTCGAACGGCACCACTGTGAAGCCGCCGTCCTTCTCGGGCCCGGTCTGCTCCGCCTCGCGCCCCGCGGACAGCCCCGTCATCAGCGCCGCCAGCTCCCCCGCCGCCCGCTCGATCCGGCCGGGCAGCCCCTCGGCTCCCCAGTCCTCCGAGGCGGCGTAGACACCGGTCGGCACGACCACGGCCTTCAGGTACGCGAAGAGCGGGCGCAGGGCGTGGTCGAGGACCAGGGAGTGGCGGGCGGTGCCGCCGGTCGCGGCGATCAGCACCGGCTTGCCGGCCAGTGCGTCCTGGTCCCGGACGCCGAGGACGTCGAAGAAGGACTTGAACAGCCCGCTGTACGACGCCGAGAACACCGGAGTGACGACGATCAGCCCGTCCGCCTCCGTCACCGCGTCCAACGCGGACGCGAGGTCCGGACCGGGGAAGCCGCTCGCGAAATTTTGGGCGATCTCGACGGCGAGATCGCGCAGCTCGATCACCCGTACGTCGGCCGAGGCGCGCTCGGCGGCCGCGGCCGCCAGCCGGTCGGCCAGCAGCCGGGTGGAGGACGGGACACTCAGTCCCGCCGAGACGACGACGAGCTTCATACGGCGCTCACTCCTTCCTCGGCGCCCGCCTTGTCGGCGAGCAGAGACGCATGGGTCGGCGCGTCGGGCACACCGGCCGGACGCCCCTTGGCGAACTCCTCGCGCAGCACCGGCACGACCTCCTCGCCGAGCATGTCGATCTGCTCCAGGACGGTCTTCAGCGGCAGCCCCGCGTGGTCGATCAGGAACAGCTGGCGCTGGTAGTCGCCGGCGTAGTCACGGAAGGACAGCGTCTTCTCGATGACCTGCTGCGGGGAGCCGACGGTCAGCGGGGTCTGGGCGGTGAACTCCTCCAGGGAGGGCCCGTGCCCGTAGACGGGGGCGACATCGAAGTACGGCCGGAACTCGCGCACCGCGTCCTGCGAGTTCTTCCGCATGAACACCTGGCCGCCGAGCCCGACGATCGCCTGCTCGGGCGTGCCGTGCCCGTAGTGGGCGTACCGGGTGCGGTACAGCTCGACCATCCGCTTGGTGTGGTCGGCCGGCCAGAAGATGTTGTTGTGGAAGAAGCCGTCGCCGTAGTACGCGGCCTGCTCGGCGATCTGGGGAGAGCGGATGGAGCCGTGCCAGACGAACGGCGGTACGCCGTCCAGCGGGCGGGGTGTGGAGGTGAACCCCTGCAGCGGCGTGCGGAACTTCCCCTCCCAGTCGACGACGTCCTCGCGCCACAGCCGGTGCAGCAGGGCGTAGTTCTCGATGGCGAGGTTGATGCCCTGCCGGATGTCCTGCCCGAACCAGGGGTAGACCGGCCCGGTGTTGCCGCGCCCCATCATCAGGTCCACCCGGCCGTCGGCGAGGTGCTGGAGCATCGCGTAGTCCTCGGCGATCTTCACCGGGTCGTTGGTGGTGATCAGGGTGGTGGAGGTGGACAGGAGCAGCCGCTCGGTCCGGGCGGCTATGTACCCGAGCATGGTGGTCGGCGACGACGGCACGAACGGCGGGTTGTGGTGCTCGCCGGTCGCGAAGACGTCCAGCCCGACCTCCTCGGCCTTCAGAGCGATGGCGACCATGGCCTTGATCCGCTCACGCTCGGTCGGCGTACGGCCCGTGGTGGGGTCCGGCGTCACATCGCCGATGCTGAAGATCCCGAACTGCATGGTCGCTCACCTTCCAGGTAGTTGATGCTTCAACTATAGCCGGAGAACGGTCCGCGGCCCGGAGGTATTCCGCCCATCCCCGCTCGCCCCTACGACACCGGCACGAGCCACCCCCGCACGCCGGCCGCGGTGATCCCCGCAGAAGCCTCATGCGAGGCTGCTCGCATGCTGATCCTCCGCTCCGCCGCCCTCTTCGTCGTCGCCGCGCTCTTCGAGATCGGCGGCGCCTGGCTGGTCTGGCAGGGCGTACGCGAGCAGCGCGGCTGGCTGTGGGCGATCGGCGGCGTCCTCGCACTCGGGGCGTACGGCTTCGTCGCCACCTTCCAGCCGGACGCCCACTTCGGCCGCATCCTCGCCGCGTACGGCGGGATCTTCGTCGCCGGTTCGATCCTGTGGGGCATGGCCGCCGACGGGTACCGGCCCGACCGCTGGGACGTGACCGGCGCGCTGGTCTGCCTCGCCGGCATGGCCGTGATCATGTGGGCGCCACGGAACGGCGGCTGACGTCCACCTACGCTGGGCACAGCCAACCGCACCGACCGCCGCCCCGAGGAGCAACCCATGGCCACCGCCGCACCGTCCGCCGCCTCCCGCCTCGCCGTCGTGACGGGTGCGAGCAGCGGCATCGGCTCCGCCACGGCACGACAGCTCGCCGCCGCCGGTTACCGCGTCGTCCTGACCGCCCGCCGCAAGGACCGCATCGAGGCGCTCGCCGAGGAGATCAACGCGGCCGGCCACTCCGCCACCGCCTACCGGCTCGACGTCACCGACCGCGCGGCCGTGGACGAGTTCGCCACGGCCTTCAGGGCCATCGGCGTCCTGGTCAACAACGCGGGCGGCGCGCTCGGCGCCGACCCGGTCGCCACCGGCGACCCGGCCGACTGGCGCACGATGTACGAGACGAACGTCCTCGGCACCCTCAACCTCACCCAGGCCCTCCTGCCCAAGCTGGAGGCGAGCGGCGACGGCACGGTGGTCGTGGTCTCCTCCACGGCCGGCCACGCCACCTACGAGGGCGGCGCGGGCTACGCCGCCGCCAAGCACGGCGCCCACGTCCTCGCCGAGACCCTCCGCCTGGAGATCGTCGGCAGGCCGGTCCGCGTCATCGAGGTCGCCCCCGGCATGGTCAGGACGGAGGAGTTCGCCCTGACCCGCTTCGGCGGCGACGAGGAAAAGGCCGCCAAGGTCTACGAGGGCGTCGCCGAACCCCTCACCGCCGACGACGTGGCCGACACCATCACCTGGGCGGTCACCCGCCCCAGCCACGTCAACATCGACCTCCTGGTCGTCCGCCCCCGCGCCCAGGCGTCCAACACCAAGGTCCACCGGGAGCGGTGAGTGCCCGCCGTCAGCCCTTCACGCACACCACCTGCTTGAGCTTCGCCACGACCTCGACCAGGTCCCGCTGCTGGTCGATGACCTGCTCGATCGGCTTGTAGGCGCCCGGGATCTCGTCGACGACACCGGAGTCCTTGCGGCACTCCACGCCCCGCGTCTGCTCCTCCAGGTCCTTCGTGGAGAAGCGGCGCTTGGCCGCGTTGCGGCTCATGCGCCGGCCGGCGCCGTGGGACGCGGAGTTGAAGGACTTCTCGTTGCCGAGGCCCTTCACGATGTACGAGCCCGTACCCATCGAACCGGGGATGATCCCGTACTCGCCGGAGCCCGCGTGGATCGCGCCCTTGCGGGTGACGAGCAGGTCCATGCCGTCGTAGCGCTCCTCGGCCACGTAGTTGTGATGGCAGGAGATCTCCGGCTCGAAGGCCGGCTTCGCCTTCTTGAACTCCTTGCGGATCACGTCCTTCAGGAGCGCCATCATGATCGTGCGGTTGTACTTGGCGTACTCCTGCGCCCAGAACAGGTCGTTGCGGTACGCCGCCATCTGCGGGGTGTCCGACACGAAGACGGCGAGGTCGCGGTCGACCAGGCCCTGGTTGTGGGGGAGCTTCTGGGCGACGTCGATGTGGTGCTCGGCCAGCTCCTTGCCGATGTTGCGGGAGCCGGAGTGGAGCATCAGCCAGACAGAACCGGCCTCATCCGTACACACTTCGACGAAATGGTTGCCCGACCCGAGCGTGCCCATCTGCTTGACGGCTCGTTCCTCGCGGAACCTCACCGCCTCCGCCACCCCGTCGAACCGCCCCCAGAAGTCGTCCCATCCAGCCGTCGCCAGTCCATGGAACCGCCCCGGGTCGACGGGATCGTCATGCATCCCCCGCCCCACCGGAATCGCCTGCTCGATCTTCGAGCGGAGCCGCGACAGGTCGCCGGGAAGATCGTTCGCTGTCAGCGACGTCTTCACCGCCGACATCCCGCAGCCGATGTCCACGCCCACCGCCGCCGGGCACACCGCGCCCCGCATGGCGATGACGGACCCGACCGTCGCGCCCTTGCCGTAGTGCACGTCCGGCATGACGGCGAGGCCCTTGATCCACGGGAGGGCCGCGACGTTCTGGAGCTGCCGCATCGCGACGTCCTCGACCGTCGCGGGGTCGGTCCACATGCGGATCGGGACCTTCGCGCCCGGCACCTCTACGTACGACATACCGATCCTATTCCCCCGAAAAGAAGACAAAAGTATTGAAACGCAATACCAGCGCCAAGGTCGACGAAAGAGGGCAACGGACCGGCGTCCACGGCATCGCGTGCGATAGACATTGTGTTCCGGAGGCGCCCCCGCCCGGCAAGCGAATAACCAGCGGGGACCTCGGACCGACCGACATCCGCGAGAGGAGCCTGACCGTGCTGCGGAAGGCGTACGTACCCGGCGCTGCCGCGCTTCTCGCCGCGCTGCTGGCCGGCTGCACCGGCGGTTCGCCGGACGACGGCCGGACGGACGACGCCAACCCCGCCGGCACCGGCACGGCGACGCCGGCGGCCCAGCCGGGCAAGTACCGCACGCTTCCCCAGGCCTGCGGCGCGGTCTCCCACGGTGCCCTGGACTCGCTGCTGCCCGGCATCAAGCAGATCACGGATGTGGACCAGCGGGGCAAGGCCTACGAGGGCCAGGCGACGCTCACGTACGACACCGACCGCAAGACCGGCTGCCGTTGGAAGGTGGAGTCGGCGGACGCCACCGACCACCTCTACGTCGACTTCGAGCGTGTCGTCTCCTACGACAACACCGTCAGCGACGACAGCCAGGCGGAGTCGGTCTTCGCCACCAAGCAGGCGGCCGCGAACCTGTCCGAGCCCACCGCCACCGGGAGCTCCGACGCCAACTCCGGCTCCGGCAGCGCCTCTTCCTCTTCCTCCTCCCCCTCCTCCTCGTCCTCGTCCTCGGCCCCCGCCGGTGTCACACCGGCCGACCTCCAGCCCCGCACCCTGGGCGATCTCGGCGACGAGGCGTTCCTCGACGACTCGCTCAACAGCTCCGGTTCGACGGCCGAGCAGCGCACCGTGACTGTGGCGTTCCGCACGTCCAACGTGATCGTGACCATCGAGTACGTGGAGCAGCCGGCGAGCGTCGGCACGGTCCCGGACAGCGAGGAAATGCAGGACAGAGCAAGGAAACTGGCGGAACAGCTGGCCGATTCGCTGGGTGGCTGACCTGTCCCGTCCGGCACTTGGCGCCGGGGCGCGAAGCGCGGGAAGGGAGACCACACAGTTGCCCCACCGCGTACCGTGGCCCCTCGGACCCGATCCGACCGCAGGAACCACGAGCGTCATGAGTGAAGGAACCATGCAGCGAGCAGCCCAGCGAGAAGAGGGGGTACCTCCCACGTCGTTCAGGCGGTGGGGGAGTGACCCGCGAGCGAAGCGTCTGAACCGCGTCCTTGTCCGCGCGGTCGCCGTGCCCATGGTGTTCCTGGCCGCGGCCTGCTCCTCCTCGGACTCCGGCTCCGGTGACGGCGCGAAGCAGACCGCGGCGGGCGACGCGCAGGACTCCGCGAGCGCGAGCGCCTCGCCGACGGTGCAGGCGGCCGCGTACGCCAAGCTGCCGGGGGCGTGCAAGGTCCTGTCGGACAAGACGCTCGGCGAACTGGTGCCCAAGGGCGTGAAGTCGGCCAAGGAGAGCGCCTCGAGCGACCTGTCCACGCGCGCCGGCTGCTCCTGGAGCAGCCTGGACAACAACGGCGTGAAGGGCTCTCAGTTCCGCTGGCTCAACGTCTCCCTGCTGCGATTCGAGTCCGACGTCTCGCGCGGCACGGGCGAGAAACAGGCGCAGGAGTTCTACCAGAAGCAGGTGCGGGACGCGCAGTCCGTGCCGGGCACGAAGAACGCGAAGGCGGAGCCGGTGTCCGGGACGGGCGACGAGGCCACCGCGGTGCGCTACGACCTGAAGAAGAAGGAAGGCGCCTTCAAGCAGCAGACGGTCGTGACCCGGGTGGAGAACGTGGTCGTCACCCTCGACTACAACGGTGCCGGACTGGCCGGTGACAAGACCCCGGACGCGGACGACCTGGCCAAGTCCGCCGGGAAGGCCGCCAAGGAGGCGGTGGCCGCGGTGGCGACGGCGAACGGGGCGGCCGGCGGCGGCTCGGCGCCGAGCGCTTCCTCGTCCCCCTCGGCCTCCAAGTCCCCCGGGAAGCCGGCGTCTCCGTCGGCCTCGGCGTCCGAGTCGGCCGCGAAGGGCTGAGCCGGGGCAGCGACGCAAAAGCGGAGCAACTGGACCGGCCCTCCGTCCCTCGTACGGATGTGCCACCCTGTTGCGCGCAACAACACGCAAGGGGAGGGGAGTACGGGTGGCCGCGCCACAGCTGACTCGGATGCACCGCGTTCTCATCGGCGTGGTCGTCACGGGCGCCGTGATCATCGCCGGTATCGGTTTCGCCGGTTCGTACGCGGCCGTCCTGGACCTCGCCCTCAAAAAGGGCTTCGGGAAGTTCAGTTACGTCTTCCCGATCGGCATCGACGCGGGCATCTGCGTCCTGCTCGCCCTGGATCTGCTGCTGACCTGGATCCGCATCCCGTTCCCGCTGCTGCGCCAGACGGCGTGGCTGCTGACGGCGGCGACCATCGCGTTCAACGGCGCCGCCGCCTGGCCGGACCCGCTGGGCGTGGGCATGCACGCGGTGATCCCGGTGCTCTTCGTGGTCGCCGTCGAGGCGGCCCGGCACGCGATCGGCCGGATCGCCGACATCACGGCCGACAAGCACATGGAGGGCGTCCGCCTCACCCGCTGGCTGCTCTCCCCGATCCCCACGTTCCTCCTGTGGCGCCGCATGAAGCTGTGGGAGCTCCGCTCCTACGACCAGGTGATCAAGCTGGAGCAGGAACGTCTCGTCTACCAGGCCCGCCTGCGCTCCCGCTTCGGCCGCGCCTGGCGCCGCAAGGCCCCGGTGGAGTCCCTGATGCCGCTGCGCCTGGCGAAGTACGGCGTCCCCCTGGCGGACACGGCCCCGGCGGGCCTGGCAGCAGCCGGCATAGAGCCGGCGCTGATACCCCCGGCACCGCGTGCGGAGGCCCCCGCCCCGCAGAGCGCGGTGCCGCCCGTCGAGCAGCGCCCGGAACTCGTCGGCAACCGGCAGGACGCGGGACCAGTGCCGTACGGGGAGCCCGTCCCGGACCAGAACCCCTGGTTGCACGCCCGCGACCCGCAGTCCGTCGAGTACCACGGGGGCTACGACCCCACGTACGACCCGGACGCCGCGTATGCCCAGTGGTACGCGGAGCAGCAGCAGGCCGAGGAGTACCAGGAGCAGTACCAGGAGGAGCCCCCCGTCCAGGAGCCCTCTCCGGAGGAGACCGGCAGCTTCCCGATCCCGGTGAGCCCGGGCCGCACCCGCGAGCTGGGCGAGGGCGGCGGTGCTCCGGCCGCCGAGCCGGACGAGGAGGCGTATTACCAGGTGTTCCGCCAGTCGATAGACGGCAGCTACCCCACGCCCCGTGTCCTCGGCGACAACATCCAGGCGACCTACGGCACGACGCTGAGCCCGAGCGCCCTGAAGGCCCTCGCGGAACGCTTCCAGATGCGCCACCTGGCGGAACTGGAAGAGGACCACATCGCCTAGCCACGACGGCGGAGGGGGCGCCCGGTGAAACCACCGGGCGCCCCCTCCGCCGTCGAACCGGACGCGGTCTACTCCCCGAGCAGGGCCCGCACCCGCTCCTGCCCCACCGCCAGCAGCAGCGTGGGCAGTCGCGGACCGGTGTCACGCCCCACCAGCAGGTGGTACAGCAGCGCGAAGAACGACCGCTGGGCGGTCTTGATCTCCGGCGGCAGCTCCTTGGGCGTGGCGTCGGCGGAGAACCCGGCCTGGACCTTGGGCACGCCGTAGACGAGGTGGGTGAGCCCGTCGAGCGACCAGTTCCCGGCCAGCCCGTCGAGCAGCAGCCGGATCGACTGCCGGGAGGGCTCGTCGAGGGACTTCAGCAGGTCGGTGTCGGGCTCGTCGCGGACGATGGTGCGCTGGTCGGCGGGGACGTAGGTGTTGATCCACGCCTCGGCCTTGTCGTACCGCGGGCGCGCCTCGTCGAGCGAGGTGAGCGGGTTGGCCGGGTCGAGCTCGCTGAGGATGCGCAGCGCCTGGTCCTGGTGGCCGGCGGTGATGTCGGCGACGGACGCGAGCGTGCGGTACGGCAGCGGGCGCGGCGTCTTCGGCAGCTCACCGGCGGCGGTGCCGACCGCGCGCGTGTACGCGGCGACGTCACCGGGCAGCGCGGAGCCGTCGGCGACCTTGGCGGCGAGCCTGTCCCACTCGTCGTACAGACGCTGGATCTCCTGGTCGAAGGCGACCTTGAAGGACTGGTTCGGCTTGCGCCGGGCGTACAGCCAGCGCAGGATCTGCGGCGCCATGATCTTCAGCGCGTCGGCCGGGGTGGGGACCCCGCCCCTCGAGGACGACATCTTCGCCATCCCGGAGATGCCGACGAAGGCGTACATCGGCCCGATGGGCTGCTTGCCGCCGAAGATCCCGACGATCTGCCCGCCGACCTGGAACGACGACCCGGGCGAGGAGTGGTCGACACCGCTGGGCTCGAAGACGACGCCCTCGTACGCCCACCGCATCGGCCAGTCGACCTTCCAGACCAGCTTGCCGCGGTTGAACTCGCTGAGCCGTACGGTCTCCGAGAAGCCGCACGCGGTGCAGGCGTAGGTCAGCTCGGTGGAGTCGTCGTCGTAGGCGGTGACGGCGGTGAAGTCCTTCTCGCAGTTGCCGCAGTACGGCCTGTACGGGAAGTACCCGGCGGAGCCGGAGCTGCCGTCGTCCTCGGACGCGGCGCCCGAGCCCTCCTCGGCCTCCAGCTCGGCCTCGTCGACGGGCTTCTGCTGCTGCTTCTTGGCCGGCTTGGACTTGGTGCGGTACTGGGCGAGGATCGCGTCGATCTCGCCGCGGTGCCTCATCGCGTGCAGGATCTGCTCGCGGTAGGCGCCGGAGGTGTACTGCTCGGTCTGGCTGATGCTGTCGAACTCCACGCCCAGCTCGGCGAGCGAGGCGATCATGACGGCCTTGAAGTGCTCGGCCCAGTTGGGGTGCGCCGAGCCCTTGGGGGCCGGGACGGAGGTCAGCGGCTTGCCGATGTGCTCGGCCCAGGAGTCGTCGATGCCGGTGACGCCGGCCGGGACCTTGCGGTAGCGGTCGTAGTCGTCCCAGGAGATCAGGTGCCGTACCTCGTACCCCCGGCGGCGGATCTCGTCGGCGACCAGGTGCGGGGTCATGACCTCGCGCAGGTTGCCCAGGTGGATGGGGCCGGACGGCGACAGGCCGGACGCGACGACGACCGGTTTGCCCGGGGCCCGACGCTCCGACTCCTCGATGACGTCGTCCGCGAAACGGGAGACCCAGTCGGTGGTCTCGGTGCTCTGAGCCACGATCGGCACGTCCTCTTTCCTGAAGTTTCTCCATGCGCAGCCGATACCGTTGCACGGCTGACCGCTCCATTGTCCCAGGCGGGTCGGCATCCACGAAAACGCCTTTTCATCGCGTTGGACGGGCCTCGGCGCCCCGGCGTTCACCCGCGGACCGGAAAATTCGCTTTGCCCCGCGTGGGATACTGGGTCTGTCTATCCATCCCCACGAGGAGAACGGCACCCAATTCCTATGGCCTCGGTCACGTCCCTCACGTCAGCCGTCCACCAGCGCCTCGCGTCCGCCCTCTCGGCCACCCTGCCGGAGACCGCCGACGCGGACCCGCTGCTGCGACGCAGCGACCGGGCGGACTTCCAGGCCAACGGGATCCTGGCGCTGGCGAAGAAGGCCAAGGCGAACCCGCGGGAGCTGGCGACGCAGGTCGTCGGGCACGTGGCCACCGGTGACGTGATCAAGGACGTCGAGGTCTCCGGGCCCGGCTTCCTCAACATCACGGTCACCGACAAGGCGATCACGGAGAACCTGGCCGCGCGGGTGGCCGACCCGGAGGGCCGGCTGGGCGTGCCGTACGCGGAGCACCCGGGCACGACGGTGATCGACTACGCCCAGCCGAACGTGGCCAAGGAGATGCACGTCGGCCATCTGCGGTCCGCGGTGATCGGCGACTCCGTCGTCCAGCTCCTGGAGTTCACCGGCGAGAACGTGATCCGCCGGCACCACATCGGCGACTGGGGCACCCAGTTCGGCATGCTCATCCAGTACCTGGACGAGCACCCGCACGAGCTGGACCACAGGGCGTCCGAGGTGACCGGCGAGGAGGCGATGTCGAACCTCGACCGCCTCTACAAGGCCGCGCGCAAGCTGTTCGACTCCGACGAGGAGTTCAAGACGCGGGCGCGGCGCCGGGTGGTGGACCTCCAGGCGGGGGACCCGGCCACGCTCGCCACGTGGCAGAAGTTCGTCGACGAGTCGAAGATCTACTTCTTCTCCGTCTTCGAGAAGCTGGACATGGAGATCCAGGACCCGGACATCGTCGGCGAGTCCGGCTACAACGACATGCTGGCCGAGACCTGCCGCCTGCTGGAGGAGTCCGGTGTGGCGGTCCGCTCGGAGGGCGCCCTGTGCGTCTTCTTCGACGACATCAAGGGCCCGGACGGCAACCCGGTCCCGCTGATCGTCCAGAAGTCCGACGGCGGCTACGGCTACGCGGCCACCGACCTGTCCGCGATCCGCGACCGCGTCTTCAACCTCAAGGCGAACACCTTGCTGTACGTGGTGGACGCCCGCCAGTCCCTGCACTTCAAGATGGTCTTCGAGACCGCGCGGCGGGCCGGCTGGCTGAACGGGGACGTGACGGCGTACCAGCTGGCCTTCGGCACGGTGCTGGGCAAGGACGGCAAGCCGTTCAAGACCAGGGAGGGCGAGACCGTCCGCCTGGTCGACCTCCTCGACGAGGCGATCGAGCGCGCCTCGGCGGTCGTCCGGGAGAAGGCGCAGGACCTCTCCGAGGAGGAGATCGCCGAGCGGGGCGCCCAGGTGGGCATCGGCGCGGTGAAGTACGCGGACCTGTCGACGTCGGCGAACCGGGACTACAAGTTCGACCTGGACCAGATGGTCTCGCTGAACGGCGACACCAGCGTGTACCTGCAGTACGCCTACGCCCGGATCCAGTCCATCCTCCGCAAGGCCGGCGAGACCCGCCCGGCCGCCCACCCAGACCTGGAGCTGACGGAGGCGGAGCGGACGCTCGGCCTGCACGTGGACGCCTTCGCGGAGACGGTGCGGGAGGCGGCGGCGGAGTACGCCCCGCACAAGCTGGCGGCCTACCTGTACCAACTGGCCTCCCTGTACACGTCCTTCTACGACAAGTGCCCGGTCCTGAAGGCCGAGACCCCGTCGCAGGTCGAGAACCGCCTGTTCCTCTGCGAGGTGACGGCCCGCACCCTCCACCAGGGCATGGCCCTGCTGGGCATCAGGACTCCCGAGCGGCTCTGACCTCGCAACGGCTCCACCCCGGAAGACAGCACAGCCTCCTGTCCACCGCTCGGGTGGTCAGGAGGCTGTGCGTGGGGACGGTGCGGCGGTGGAAGGTCCGACCGAGTGCGCTCAGGCCACGGCCGCCTTCGGGTTCGGGCCGTACTGGTTGTCGCCCGGCTGCGAATCGCTGACCGTGAAGACCAGCAGCACGATGAAGCCGACCAGCGGCACCAGGCCGATGAGGATCCACCAGCCCGAGCGGCCCGTGTCGTGCAGGCGGCGGACCGCGACGCCCAGGCCCGGGAGCAGCACCGCGAGGCTGTAGAGGCCGCTGAGGACCTCCACGCCGATCGCCTTGCCTATGGCGAGCAGGACGATGCTCACGATGAAGTTGAACAGGACGAACATCCAGTATTCCTTGCGGCGTGCGCGACCGCTGAACACCGCGTACTTCTTGAGTACTTCCAGGTACCAGTTCATAGGAGTCCCCCCACAGGGCAGAGCGGCGCCCGGCCTAAATGGCCAGGTCAGTGGCTGAAACTATGCCGCTTGATGCGAACTGGTCAAGCTGTTACCTGGGCTTATCCATTCTCTTACCGCGTTCACAGGCAGTTCACCGGTGCGTGCCGCGGCGTCGGTCGCCGGAGATCCGCACCCAGTCGCCGCCGCCCAGCGGAGTCGATGCGTACGATGCCGTGCCGGCCGCCGCTCGACACTTCTGGCCGTCCGTCCCGGCCCGTGTCCCGGTGGGACGCCGTCTTTGCAGGTCACAGACGGTCCCGGCGTTCCGGCGTCCCACATTCGCGGGCGATCGTGGCGCCGGGACGCGCGGGCCGGTCAGGCTGGAGCCACTGTCGAACGTGCCCGTCCACAGGGGGACTCATGCCCGCACGCCCCACACGTGCCCGCGCCGCCCGTCTGCTCGTCGCCACCGCGCTCGTCCTCACCGCGTCCGCCGCCCTCACGGGCTGCCGCGACGGCCAGGGCGTACGGGACGAGGGCCCGTCCTCGGTGTCGGGATCACCGGACCGGCCGTGCGGAGCCGACTCGTCCGCCCCTCAGCGCAGCTTCTGCGCGACCTCGACGGCCCAGTAGGTGAGGATGTTGCGCGCCCCGGCCCGCTTGATGCCGGTCAGGGTCTCCAGGATCGCCCGGTCCCGGTCGACCCAGCCCTTCTCGGCGGCGGCCTCGATCATCGAGTACTCGCCGGAGATCTGGTAGGCGGCGACGGGTACGTCCACGGCGTCGGCGACCCGGGCCAGGACGTCGAGGTAGGGCCCGGCCGGCTTGACCATCACCATGTCGGCGCCCTCCTCCAGGTCCAGCGCCAACTCCCGCAAGGACTCGCGCAGGTTCGCCGGATCCTGCTGGTAGGTCTTGCGATCGCCCTGCAGCGAGGAGCCCACCGCCTCCCGGAAGGGCCCGTAGAAGGCGGAGGAGTACTTGGCGGTGTAGGCGAGGATGGCGACGTCCTCCCGCCCGATCTGGTCGAGCGCGTCACGGATGACGCCGATCTGCCCGTCCATCATCCCGCTGGGACCCACGACATGGGCGCCCGCGTCGGCCTGCACCTGGGCCATCTCGGCGTACCGCTCGAGCGTGGCGTCGTTGTCGACCCGCCCCTCGGCGTCCAGCACCCCGCAGTGCCCGTGATCGGTGAACTCGTCCAGACACAGATCGGACATGACGAGCAGCTCGTCCCCGACCTCGGCCCGCACATCGCGCAGCGCGACCTGCAGAATCCCGTCCGGATCGGTCCCGGCGCCGCCGAGGCCGTCCTTCTTCCCCTCCTCCGGCACCCCGAACAGCATGATCCCGGAGATCCCGGCCTCCACCGCCTCCGCAGCCGCCTTCTTCAGGCTCTCCCGCGTGTGCTGCACGACCCCGGGCATCGCCGAGATCGGCACCGGCTCACTCACACCCTCCCGCACGAACGCGGGCAGGATGAAGTCCGCCGGATGCAACCGGGTCTCGGCGACCATGCGCCGCATGGCTGGGGTGGTGCGCAGCCGACGAGGACGCGTACCGGGAAACGATCCGTACTTCGTCATGCCCTCTACGCTACGCCCGCCACCCCTGTGCCTTTGCCGACGCGGAGTCGGTCCCGGCCAGGCCCGTCAGGTGGCGGCCTTCGCCGAGCCTTTGGCCTTGGTGCGGTCTGTGCCCTTCCCCGGCTTCTCCGAGCTCCTCTGTTGAGAGGTGCCTGCATCAGCCGACGGGACATGTCCCTTGAGCAACTGGGAGACGCGCTGGAATGACACACCCAGGAAACGGCCGGCGTCGCGCTGGCTCAGGTCCCTGGTGAGAACGGCTGCGGTGTGTTGCATCGCCTGCCGCTCGCGTTCAGCCGCCTTTCGTGTCGCCTCCGGAGCCTGCCTGGCCGCCTCCAGGGCCTCACGCGCTTCGTCGGGCAGCCCGGGTTCGACATCCACTGAGAAGCTGTCAGGCTCTGTGTCGAGCATGCCGGCGATGGCTTCTCGAACCACCTTGTCAGCCTGCTCCATACGCTTCACCTGGGTGAAAACACCGGGCAGGTCCGGCACCTCCAGAGCCCACCACTCACCGGCGCGACGCGCGGTGACACGGTAGGTGTTCACCGCCACCGCCTCTCTCCCTGCTCTGGTTCAAGGGTCTTGCAGAAGCGGCCTGCGCTCAGGCTGCTCGCGCCGGCTCGGCCGCTGTCGTCGGAGCGGTTCGGCAGTCGCGGCAGCGGCCCGGTTCCGGGGCGCGGAAGACGCGTCCGCAGCCGTCGCAGTCCTGGAAGGGATGCGGGCGGTGAGTGCCGCCCGTGCGCCCCGTGTCCGTTGCCGTGACCGGCGCGGGTGCCGGGGTCGCGGGGAGCGGCGGGGGCAGGAGTTCGCCGAGGCGGTGGGCCAGCAACGCGGCAGGGCTCTTGATGTCCACGGGAAGGCCTGCGGTCAGAGTGCGGTGGACGGCGGCGGTGGTGGCACCCACCTCGAACCAGCGGATGACGCTCGGGGCCAAAGTGTTCACGTCCCGGAGGGACAGGGTCAGGCGGTCATCGGTATGACGCAGACCCGCGAGGAGGGTGACAGCTCTCTCGTGACGCGGATCGCGAGGGGCGTGCGCCTTCGGCAGCATCGGTGACATCGGCGGTTCGGGTGCTTCAGGGGTGTCCTCGGGCTTGTCCGGAACGGTCGGCGGCTGGTGGACGACTTGGTCGTCCTCCTGTGGCGCTTCCGGTACGTCCGCGCCCGTCACGGGCCTCTGCGTACGGGCGCGGGCCACGGCGGGGCGGCCGGCCACGCGAAGAGGAACAGGGGGCACGGCTGCCCGCGCCGGGGCAGGCGTGTGGTGGGCGTACGTCCGCGTGACCAGGCGGCCCGACTCCGCGTGCTCGCGGACCCGCTCCAGATAGCCGTACGCCTCCAGCTCCCGCAGCGCGGACGCGATCCGCTCCCGCCCCTCGGGGAAGCGCTCCGCGAGGCTGCGGATGTCGACCGGGGTGCCCTCGGGCACCGACAGGATGTGCGTGGCCAACCCGATCGCGGTCAGCGACAACTCGCGGTGCTGGGCGAGGTGGTTGCCGACGACGACGTACTGACCCGACTGGTACGTGCGTACGTGGATGACACCGGAGTGGGTGGTGGTCCGTCGAACACCCTGACTCGGGCGCACGGCGGCGTTAGGCTTCTCGTCAGCCATGGGGAAGGTCTCGCTTCCTCGTTGGTCAGGCCCTCGCACTGGGATGCCAGTCCCGGCGGGGGCCGATGCATGTGTGGGGTTGTGGCGGCGACGTGTGGTCGCCTCGGTGCGAGACTGCCCGCCCGAACCACCCGAACGCCACCCGTACCGACCGGTTTCACCCGCCCGAGTGATCGCGGCGAGGTTTGGTTGGTCGGGTAGGTTTTTCCCCGGGTTCTTTGGTCTTTTACCGCCCGCAGCCCCGGCCCGCGTCCCACCGGAGCACGTGGTTCCAGGCCCCGGCGGATCACACGTGATCACCAACTGACCGCAGGTGGCGGGGTCTCTCACCGGTCGAGATCCACCTCCGCCCACGCCGTCTTGCACGGCACGGGACCGATCCGTACACCCCAGCGGTCGGCCAGTTCCTCCACCAGCAGCAGGCCGTAGCCGGACTCCGCGGGTTCCGTCCGGGCGGTTGCTCTTGCGCGCGCGGGCAGTTGGTCGCCCTGGTGTCGGTGACCTCGATGCGCAGCGTCCCCGGTTCGTCGACGACGAGGGTGAGGCGGAAGCTCCGGCCGGGGACACGGCCGTGCACGGCGGCGTTCGCCGCGAACTCGGCCACGATCAGCCGGGCCGGGTCCAACGGCAGCCTCCACGTGCGCAGTTGCTCCGCCGCCAGCAGCCGGGCCAGCCGGGCTCCGCGACGGGTGGCGGAGAGTGGCACGGAGAACTGGTGCAGCGGGGTGCGCGAGGCGGCGATTTCCTGATTCACATCGCTCAGCGTGTTCACCCGCGCGCAGCCTGTGAAGAGCTGTTGTCCGGGCGGACGGTGACCGTCCGGATCCGGCCCGGTTTCCGTCCGGTCCGTCCGCAGTGACGGCCTGAGTACGGCCGGAGTTGAGCACAGAGGTGCGGCGCGGAGGGTGGTGACGGACGTGGACGACTGGAACGCGGAGCCGGAGGACGACGAGGCCGAGGGCGTCATGTGGACGGTCATCCGGCGGTTGAGGCTGTGGCGGGAGGCCGCCGGCATGACCCAGGCGGAGTTCGGGACGGCGATCGGGTACGGGCAGGAGCTGGTCTCGTCCGTGGAACGGGGGCGGCGGATTCCCCGGCCCGAGTACTTGGACGCGGCGGACGCGGCCCTGGGGGCGAACGGCAAGATCTCGGCGATGAAGGAGGACGTGGCGGAGGCTCGGTACCCGAAGAAGGTACGGGACCTGAAGAAGCTGGAGGCGGAGGCGGTCGAGCTGTGCGCCTACAACAACTCGGTAATCCATGGGTTGTTGCAGACGGAGGAGTACGCGCGGGGGGTCTTCAACGCCCGTCGACCGGGGTTCACCGAGGAAGAGGTGGAACAGCAGGTCGCGGCACGCTTGGCACGCCAGGAAATCCTTGACCCCATGACGGGGCGGCGCATGTTCAGCTTCGTTCAGTGCGAGTCGACGCTTCGTAGGCCCATTGGGGGCAGGATGGTGATGCGACAGCAACTCGAACGGCTGTTGGAGGTGGGGCAGTGGCGCAACGTGGACCTCCAGGTCCTGCCCCTCGATCGCGAGGAGAACTCGGGAACCGACGGCTCGTTCAGGCTCCTCAAGCTCAAGGACGGAGCCACAGTCGCGTTCAGCGAAGCACCGCTCAGCAGTCGGGTGATGACCGACCCCAAAGAAACGACGGTCCTCGACATCCGCTACGGGGCCATCCGCGCCCAGGCCCTCAGCCCACGGGAGTCGTTGGCCTTCATCGAGAAAGTACTGGGAGACACAAGGACATGACGCTCAAGGCATCTGGAGCTGACGCCAGGGTGGAGTGGATAAAGAGCAGCTACAGCACGGCTGACGGGCCCGACTGCGTCGAAGTGGCCACCGTCACCGACCACATCCTCGTCCGCGACTCCAAGAACCCGAGCGGCCCCCGCCTAGCCCTCGCCCCCACCGCCTGGGCGACCTTCCTGCCGTACGCCTCCGCGAGCTGACAGGCGCGAGCCGGTGCGCTCTCCGCCCAGTCCCACCCCCGTCCGGAAGTGTGAACGCCTGCCGGGCAAGTGTTCACGCTGCGAACGCCCCGCTGTCCCGTGCGTACGGGACAGCGGGGCGTTCGTTCAGGCCGGGGCCGGGCAGGCCTCGCCGGAGCGTCACGTCGACGTACGACGCCTCCGCGATCCCGGACGGCGCTCGCTCGGTCGCGTGACCGGGTCGCCCGCCTCCAGGGCCGCCAGCCGGCGCTTCGCGCCGAAGTCGGCCAGGACCTCGGCCAGCTTGTGGACCGAGGGCTCGGGGGCCATCACGTCCACGCGCAGGCCGTGTTCCTCGGCCGTCTTGGCCGTCGCCGGGCCGATGCAGGCGATCACCGTCACGTTGTGCGGCTTGCCCGCGATGCCGACCAGGTTGCGGACCGTCGAGGACGACGTGAACATCACCGCGTCGAAACCGCCGCCCTTGATGGCCTCGCGGGTCTCCGCGGGAGGCGGCGAGGCGCGGACCGTGCGGTAGGCCGTGACGTCGTCGACCTCCCAGCCGAGTTCGATCAGGCCCGCCACCAGCGTCTCCGTGGCGATGTCCGCGCGCGGGAGGAAGACCCTGTCGATCGGGTCGAAGACCGGGTCGTACGGGGGCCAGTCCTCCACGAGCCCGCGGGCCGACTGCTCGCCGCTCGGGACCAGGTCCGGCCGCACGCCGAAGTCGATCAGGGCCTTGGCCGTCTGACCGCCGACCGCCGCGACCTTGATGCCGGCGAAGGCGCGGGCGTCGAGGCCGTACTCCTCGAACTTCTCCCGCACCGCCTTGACCGCGTTGACCGAGGTGAACGCGATCCACTCGTAGCGGCCCGTGACCAGGCCCTTGACCGCGCGCTCCATCTGCTGGGGCGTGCGCGGGGGCTCGACGGCGATCGTCGGGACCTCGTGCGGTACGGCGCCGTAGGACCGCAGCTGGTCGGAGAGCGAGGCCGCCTGTTCCTTGGTGCGCGGCACCAGGACCTTCCAGCCGAACAGCGGCTTGGACTCGAACCACGACAGCTGGTCGCGCTGGGCCGCGGCGCTGCGCTCACCGACCACGGCTATCACCGACCGGTGGCCGTCCGGGGACGGCAGGACCTTGGCCTGCTTCAGGGTCTGCGCGATCGTGCCGAGGGTCGCCGTCCAGGTGCGCTGCCGGGTGGTCGTACCGGCGACCGTGACCGTCATCGGGGTGTCCGGCTTGCGGCCGGCCGCGACCAGCTCGCCGGCCGCCGCGGCGACCGAGTCGAGCGTGGTGGACACGACGACCGTGGCGTCGGAGGCGCCCACCTCCGTCCAGCAGCGGTCCGAGGCGGTGCGGGCGTCCACGAAGCGGACGTCCGTGCCCTCGGCGTCCCGCAGCGGCACCCCGGCGTACGCGGGCACGCCGACGGCGGTCGCGATACCGGGAACGACCTCGAAGGGAACGCCGGCGGCGGCGCAGGCGAGCATTTCCCCCGCGGTGTACGTATCAAGTCCCGGGTCCCCGGACACCGCACGGACGACCCGCCTGCCGCCCCGCGCAGCCTCCATGACAAGATGTGCGGCATCCCGCGCCACGGGGACCCCAGCGGTTGCTGACGTGCCGTCAACGACCGTGAGCTGGGGCGTGCCCGTGCCCGGAACCGGGGCCGAGGAAGCATCCGGGTCCGTGTGCACGACGGTGACGCCCTGCCGGGCGTGCGTGCGCACGACCTCGAGCACCTCGTGCTCGCCGACGAGGACGTCCGCGTGCGCCAGCGCCTCCACGGCGCGCAGTGTCAGAAGTCCCGGATCTCCGGGTCCGGCACCCAGGAAGGTGACCTGCCCGTGTTCAGGACTGGCGGCGGAAAGGGTGGTGGGGCTCAATGTGCTCGCTCCCCCATCAGACCGGCCGCGCCCTGGGCGAGCATCTCGGTGGCGAGTTCGCGACCGAGTGCCATTGCCTCATCGTGCGTCTGGGGCACGGGACCGGTGGTGGACATCTGCACCAGCGCGGAGCCGTCGGGCCTGCCGACGACGCCCCGCAGGCGCATTTCCTTGACAATCTGCCCGTCGGCCTGGGGGTCCCCCCGCTCGAGCGGAGCCGAGAGTGGGGGAAGGTCGGCCAGCGCGCCCACAGGGGCGCTGCAACCGGCCTCCAGGGCGGCGAGCAGTGACCGCTCGGCGGTCACGGCGGCCCGCGTGTGCGGGTCGTCGAGCTCGGCGAGCGCGGCGATGAGCTCCGGGTTGTCCGCGGTGCACTCGACCGCCAGGGCCCCCTGGCCAGGGGCGGGCAGAACCGTGTCGACCGACAGGAAGTCGGTCACCTCGTCACTACGGCCGACCCGGTTCAGTCCGGCGGCGGCCAGGACGACCGCATCGAGCTCGCCGCTCTTGACGAAGCCGATGCGGGTGTCGACGTTGCCCCGGATCGGGACCGTCTCGATGCCCAGGCCGTGGGCACGGGCGTACCCGTTCAGCTGGGCCATGCGGCGCGGCGAACCGGTGCCTATGCGCGCCCCGTCGGGCAGGTCGGTGAACTTCAGCGCGTCCCGGGCGACGAGCACGTCACGCGGGTCCTCACGCTCCGGGACGGCGGCCAGGACCAGGTCCTCGGGCTGCGTGGTGGGCAGGTCCTTGAGCGAATGAACCGCGAAGTCGACCTCGCCCCGCTGCAGCGCCTCGCGCAGCGCCGCCACGAACACGCCCGTGCCGCCGATCTGCGCCAGGTGCTCACGGGAGATGTCGCCGTAGGTGGTGACCGGGACGAGCTCGACGGGCCGTCCGGTCACCTGGCTCACGGCGTCCGCAATCATCCCGGACTGGGCCATGGCGAGCTTGCTGCGCCTGGTCCCGAGCCTCAGTGCCTTCTCACTCATACTGGCCCTCGGTTCTTGCTGTGGATCTCGGAGTCGTCGTCGGCCCGCGAGACGGAGGCCACCGTCTCCGGATCGAGGTCGAACAGGGTGCGCAGCGCGTCGGCGTACCCGGCGCCGCCGGGCTCGGCCGCCAGCTGCTTGACCCTGACGGTCGGTGCGTGCAGCAGCTTGTCGACGACCCGCCGCACGGTCTGGGTGATCTCCGCCCGGTGCTTGTCGTCGAGGCCGGGCAGCCGCCCTTCCAGGCGGGCGATCTCGCTGCTGACGACGTCGGCGGCCATGGTGCGCAGGGCGACCACGGTGGGCGTGATGTGCGCCGCCCGCTGGGCCGCCCCGAAGGCCGCGACCTCGTCGGAAACGATACGGCGGACCTGGTCGACGTCGGCTGCCATCGGGGCGTCGGCGGAGGCCTCGGCCAGGGACTCGATGTCCACCAGGCGGGCCCCGGCGAGCCGGTGCACGGCCGCGTCGACGTCGCGCGGCATGGCGAGGTCGAGGACGAACAGGGACGGCTCGGGCCGCGGGGCGGCGACCGGCTCGGGCTTGCGGCGCTCGGGGACGCGGCCGGCGGTGGCCGCGGTCGCGGCGAGCGCGGTGATCAGCTCGGCGTCGGCCTCGGTGTCGCGGCGGTCGACGGTGCCTCCCCCGAGCTCTCGGCCTCGCTCGAGCAGGGAGGTGCCCTCACCGACCCAGGTGCCGTGCTGCTCGAGGGTGGCCGCGTCCATGCCGGCGACGGCGGACTCGCCCATCAGGGAGAAGCCGGGCTCGGCGGCCGCGGCCAGGGCCGGCGGGCAGCCCTCCTCGGCA
The DNA here is from genome assembly GCF_054366325.1 of Streptomyces sp. JNUCC 63. NCBI lineage: Bacteria > Bacillati > Actinomycetota > Actinomycetes > Kitasatosporales > Streptomycetaceae > Streptomyces > Streptomyces sp. JNUCC 63. Next base: position 3,370,092 of record NZ_CM135963.1, read on the forward strand.
TTCACACCGGCCGGCGGCAGCGGGGTCTCGCGGACGCCCGCCTTCACGGCCGTACGACCGCTGTCGTGCCGCTCCGCGCCGGCTTCGGCGACAGCGGCGGACGCGCCCGTACGGCCCGCGACCGCGGCGGCGATCGTCCCGGCCGTCAGGACGAGTCCCGTCGCGCCGGTGCAGGAGACGGCGACATCTGCACGTGTCAGCTCGGCCGGTACGGCGTCCATCGGTACCGCGCGGGCCCGTACGTCCGTGTCGTCGCCCTCGGTGAGGATCTGGGCGAGGTGCTCAGCGCGGTCCTGCGTACGGTTGGCGATCACGATCTCGGCGACGCCGGCCCGCGCGAGCGTGGCGGCGGCCAGCGACGACATCGAGCCGGCGCCGATGACCAGGGCCTTCTTGCCGCGCGCCCAGGCCTGTACGTCCGCGCCCGCGGACAGCTGCTCCAGGCCGAAGGTGACCAGGGACTGCCCGGCGCGGTCGATGCCGGTCTCGGAGTGGGCGCGCTTGCCCACCCGCAGGGACTGCTGGAACAGGTCGTTCAGCAGCCGTCCGGCGGTGTGCAGCTCCTGGGCCCGGGCCAGGGAGTCCTTGATCTGGCCGAGGATCTGCCCCTCGCCGACGACCATCGAGTCCAGGCCACAGGCCACCGAGAACAGGTGGTGGACGGCCCGGTCCTCGTAGTGCACGTAGAGGTGGGGGGTGAGCTCCTCCAGACCGACCCCGCTGTGCTGGGCGAGCAGCGTGGACAGCTCGGCGACACCGGCGTGGAACTTGTCCACGTCGGCGTACAGCTCGATGCGGTTGCAGGTGGCCAGCACGGCGGCCTCGGTGGCCGGCTCGGCGGCGACCGTGTCCTGCAGCAGCTTGATCCGGTCGTCCGCGTTCAGCGAGGCGCGTTCCAGGACGCTGACCGGGGCGCTGCGGTGACTCAGTCCGACGACGAGAAGACTCATGCCGGCATCACGGCGGGCATGTCCCCGTCGGGTCCCTGGTCGGCGGACTCGTCGCGGCCCGCGGCGGTCTGCGGAAGGGGACCCTTGCCGACGGCCTCCTCACCGGCCTTGCGCTGTTCGTGGAAGGCGAGGATCTGCAGCTCGATGGAGAGGTCGACCTTGCGCACGTCGACGCCGTCCGGGACGGTCAGCACGGTCGGCGCGAAGTTCAGGATGGAGGTGACGCCGGCGGCCACGAGCCGGTCGCAGACCTGCTGGGCGGCGCCCGCCGGGGTCGAGATCACGCCGATCGAGACGCCGTTGTCCCGGACGATCTTCTCCAGCTCGTCGGTGTGCTGGACCGGGATGCCGGCGACGGGCTTTCCGGTCAGGGCCGGGTCGGCGTCGATGAGCGCGGCGACGCGGAAGCCGCGGGAGGCGAAGCCGCCGTAGTTGGCGAGGGCGGCGCCGAGGTTGCCGATACCGACGATCACAACCGGCCAGTCCTGGGTCAGGCCCAGTTCGCGGGAGATCTGGTACACGAGATACTCGACGTCGTAACCCACCCCGCGGGTCCCGTAGGAGCCGAGGTAGGAGAAGTCCTTGCGCAGCTTGGCGGAGTTGACCCCCGCCGCGGCCGCGAGCTCCTCGGAGGAGACCGTGGGGACCGAGCGCTCGGACAGCGCGGTCAGAGCTCGGAGGTACAGCGGAAGCCGCGCGACGGTGGCCTCGGGAATCCCTCGGCTACGGGTCGCCGGTCGGTGAGTTCGGCCAGTTGCCACGGTGCTCCTGCGGGTAGAGCGAGGCTGCAGGCGGTCATACGTCTCCGGACCGCCCCGTCGACAGCAGGCTATGTCTTTGTGAACGCGTGCACAAAGATAGTGTCCGATTTGTCCGGCCAACGTGACCGGGGTCACGCGCCCCCGGCGCAGACTTATGGAACCGGCGCACAAGCACCGCTGTCCCTTTCTTGTCGGGGGCAAAACCGCACACTCTCCTCTACGATCCCCACCCCCGAGACCAAGACGCCGTCGATCCTAAGCGACTTCCGGCCGTTTTGGACTCCTCGGTCAGCGTCGATCAGTCGATGAGCGTCAACTCGTGAGCGCCTTGCGCAGCCGCTCCTCGTTCACGCGCCAGAAGGTGTGCTGCTCCCCGTCGACGAGCACGACGGGAATCTGCTCCCAGTACCGGTCGTGCAGCTCACGGTCCTCGGTGATGTCCTTCTGCTCCCAGGGGACGCCGAGGTCGGCGCACACCCTCTCCACGACGGCCTGCGCGTCGTCGCACAAGTGACAGCCCGGCTTGCGGACCAGGGTGACGAGCCGGTCCTGGGGCTCGGGGGACTTACGGCGGAAGATGGGACTCATGTCGGCCATTCTCGCCCCGTCGCGCGCCTGCGGAACCCCACCGGGACCGGCCGTCGCGCGCGGGGCCGGCCTGCCCCGTCCGCGCGGCGACGCGCCGCCCGTATGAGTTCTTTAACGACACCGTCGCCGAGAGTTCACAGCCTTCCAACGTCACGACTCCGGAACCACCGAACAGACTGGCTATGCTCAGCGCCATGGCCGCTCTAGGATGGCTCACTCCCCGTAGGCGCTCCGCCACGGCGCGAAGCGTGTTGGCAGGCGAGGCCTCGGCGGAGGCAGCGCGCAAGTCCTCCCAGGAGGCAGAGGTCCCGCCGCCCCCCGACGAGGGGGCGGAGTTCCCGGTGCACGGGGACGACCGGGCCGCCGCGTTCTTCGACCTGGACAACACCGTCATGCAGGGTGCCGCGCTGTTCCACTTCGGCCGGGGCCTGTACAAGCGGAAGTTCTTCGACACGCGCGACCTCGCCAAGTTCGCCTGGCAGCAGGCGTGGTTCCGGCTGGCCGGGGTGGAGGACCCCGAGCACATGCAGGACGCGCGCGACTCGGCGCTGTCGATCGTGAAGGGCCACCGGGTCTCGGAGCTGAAGTCGATCGGCGAGGAGATCTACGACGAGTACATGGCCGAGCGGATCTGGCCCGGCACGCGCGCGCTCGCCCAGGCCCACCTGGACGCCGGCCAGAAGGTGTGGCTGGTCACGGCCGCGCCGGTGGAGATCGCGCAGGTCATCGCCCGCCGCCTGGGCCTGACCGGTGCGCTGGGCACGGTGGCGGAGTCCGTCGGCGGCGTCTACACCGGCCGCCTGGTCGGCGAGCCGCTGCACGGGCCCGCGAAGGCGGAGGCGGTACGCGCTCTGGCCACCGCGGAGGGCCTGGACCTCTCCCGCTGCGCCGCCTACAGCGACTCCCACAACGACATCCCCATGCTGTCCCTGGTCGGCCACCCCTACGCCATCAACCCCGACGCCAAGCTCCGCCGCCACGCCCGCGAAATGGACTGGCGCCTACGCGACTACCGCACCGGCCGCAAGGCCGCCAAGGTCGGCATCCCCGCGGCAGCGGGCGTCGGCGCGGTCGCCGGCGGCACAGCAGCAGCCATCGCCCTCCACCGCCGCCGCCGCTGAACCCACGGCCCCGCGGATCCACCCCCTCGCCTCGGCAACGGCCACGCCCGCGGATCCCCCGTCGGCCACGGCCCGCACGCCCCGCCGCCGGTCAGAAACCACGGGCCCGGGCCCGGTGCCGGCCACGGCCCCACTGCACCGCACCCTCACGGGCCGGCACCTTTCGCCGCCGCACGGCCCGCCGCCTGCCGTTGCCCACCCGGCCTACCATCGGCGCCGGCCCACGGGGCCCGGCGCAGGCCACGGCCCGACCGGCACCCCGCCGTCGCGGCCGGACCGGCCGACCCGGCGGTCGCCGCCGCACGGTTTCACTCGGGTGACGTTCCCGGCTTGGTCGGGCGTGAGGCGGGTCCCGCGCCGGGCGCGCCCTAGGAGCGGGAGCAGCGGCCGGCCGGGTGGTCGGCCGGAGGGCGGCACTGGAGGGGGAAGTCGGACGGGCTCGTACTCAGGTAGCGGCCGATGCACGCGTTGGCCGTGGTTCTGCCGCGGGCGGCGCAGAAGGCCAGCGCGGAGCGCCCGTCCGCGAAGGGACCCGGGGCGTAGAACACCCAGTAGCCCGGGCGCAACGACGCGAAGTCGTCGCTGCGGAGAACCTCCGCTTCGGGCACCGACCGCCGAACCGTGGCGAGCCGTTCGTCCCGCACGGCGACGCCCGCGCCGACGGGCTCGGAGTAGAGCTGGGCGATCCAGCGGCCGTCGGGCAGGGGAGCCCGTTCGACCGGGGTCGCCGATGGCGTCGCCTCAGCCGTCGGCTCCGCCGTTCCGCGCGCTGCCGGATCGGCCGTCGCGTCCTTGGTCGGCTCCGCCGATGCCACGGGAGTCCGCGCGGACGGGGAGCTCACGGCGGTGGTCGCGGGCCCCGCGGACGCCGTGCTCGGCGACATGCCCACCTTCTCGCTCGCCATGTCCTTCCCCGGACCACGAAGGGAGAGCACCAGTGCCGTCGTCACGGCCGTGGCGGCCGCCAGCACCGCCGCGGTCACGGCGACGACGACCGCCTTCCGGCCCCGCCGCCGCTCCGGCGCGGGCGCAGGCCTCGGGCTGTCCAGCCGGGTGGGCACATGCCCGGGGGGAACGGACGGCGGCACCGAAGCGGTGAGCGTCGGCTGCGCCCAGCGGCCGGGCGCCGAGCCGGACTCCACCTGCGCCAGCATCGCGTCCAGCCGCTCCGCGTCCGCGCGCGCCGCCGGGTCCCGCACCAGCAGCGCCTGGAGCACGGAAGAGAGCGGGCCGGACCGCACGGGCGGCGGCACGGGCTCGTCGAGCACCGCGGCGAGGGTGGCCAGTGCCGTGGCACGCCGCAGCGGGCTGACGCCCTCGACGCTCACGTACAGCAGCAGTCCGAGCGACCACAGGTCGGACGCGGGGTCGTCGTCGTGGCCACGGATGCGCTCGGGAGCGATGTACTCGGGTGAACCGACGAGTTCACCGGTCGCCGTCAGCGAGGTGGAGCCCCGCAGCCCCGCGATGCCGAAATCGGTGAGCACGGCGCTTCCGTCCGCGCGCAGCAGCACATTGGCGGGTTTCACGTCCCGGTGGTGGACGCCGACCGCGTGGGCGGCCCGCAACGCGGACAGCACCTGACGGCCCAGACGGGCAGCCTCCACGGGCGTCATCGGGCCGGCCGCGAGCCGCTCCTGGAGGGAGGGGCCGGACACCAGCTCCATCACCAGCCACGGATGCGGATCCGTATCGACGATGTGATGGATGGTCACGACGTTGGGATGGTTGAGCCGGGCCAGCGCCCGTGCCTCGCGCAGAACGCGCTCGCGCGAGACGTCCGACGCCTCCGCGTCCGACCGCACGGCCTTGAGCGCGACGTCCCGGTGCAGCACGGTGTCGCTCGCCCGCCAGACCGTGCCCATTCCGCCGCTTCCGAGCTGTTCGATCAGCCGGAACCGCCCGTCCACCAGGTCTCCCCCTGTGCCCATGCCAACAGGTTAGCCAGGCACTCGCTTGGCGGTGGACTGCCAGGATGCGCCCCAGACTCACACCGAAGCCGGAACGGATCGATCAGGAAACGGTCACTCTCCGGTGCGCCACCGGACGTCAATCGGTTACGGAAGCGACGTAATCGATGATTTGAGCAACTCGGTGTAGTGAGCCCTGCACGAAGCGTTATTCTCCTCAGACGCAAACCGGTACCCCTCCGTCGCCACGACGGGTGAAAGGTCCCGCACTGCATGTGATGGAAGCTCTGCCTCTGGGAGTCCCGTGTACCCACACGTCGGGGTTGACGCCTCGGGCCTGGCTACGCTCCGCGCAACGGTCCTGGACCTGCTGCGCGGCCTCGTCCCCACCGCGTACGCCGGCCCCGCATTCGCCACGGCCGCACCCGTGGGCCCGTGCTACGCGCTGGCCGGCAGCATGGAACAGGGGCCGGCCCACAGCACCGTCGTCGACGGGCGGCGGGCGGGGGAGGCACGGACGGCCGGCAGACGAGGGCGCGCCGCGGGGACCACCGTCCGACGCCCGGCCGCGGACAGCGACAGCGCCCGGATGATGGAGCTGGTGGAGCGCGCCCAGGCCGGCGAGGCCGACGCCTTCGGCCGCCTCTACGACCAGTACAGCGACACCGTGTACCGGTACATCTACTACCGCGTCGGCGGCAAGGCGACCGCCGAGGACCTCACCAGCGAGACCTTTCTGCGCGCCCTGCGCCGTATCGGCACCTTCACCTGGCAGGGACGCGACTTCGGCGCCTGGCTGGTCACCATCGCCCGCAATCTGGTCGCCGACCACTTCAAGTCCAGCCGCTTCCGCCTCGAGGTCACCACCGGTGAGATGCTCGACGCCAACGAGGTCGAGCGCTCCCCGGAGGACTCCGTCCTGGAGTCCCTGTCCAACGCCGCCCTCCTGGACGCCGTACGACGGCTCAACCCCCAGCAGCAGGAGTGCGTCACGCTCCGCTTCCTGCAGGGCCTGTCCGTCGCCGAGACCGCCCGTGTGATGGGCAAGAACGAGGGCGCCATCAAGACCCTCCAGTACCGGGCCGTACGCACTCTGGCCCGGCTCCTCCCGGACGACGCCCGCTGACCCGCCCACGCTCGGCGACCCTCAACTCACCTTCTGCAGAGGCACGTTGACTTCTCCATCGGATCCTGTGCCGTCCGTAACCCAAGTGCCGAGCCGCTCGTTGTGCGGGATAGAGGCTCCCTGTGGTCACGCCTCGGCCAATCCTGATCACTCGTTCGTGTGGACGCGGCCGTGGACGTGCAACCCTCAGGACACCTGGGGAGTCGACCGTCATGACGAGAGGAGGTGCCGCCAGTGATCGCGAACGTATCGGCGCACCGGCGGGCGAGCGCCTTCGCCCAGGCCCTGGAGGAGCTGTCCGACCAGGGCACTGCGGCCGAGCAGTCCGAAGGACCGGCACCGGCCCCGGCTGCCGCGGAGCAGACCGAGCAGGGCCGTCTGTTGGCCCTCGCCACCGGTCTGGGCGCGCTGCCCCGGCCAGAGCTGGACCCCGAGGTCAAGGCCGTCCAGCGGGCCCGCCTGGTGGCCGCGATGGAGGCCATGCTGCAGGAGAGCACCGCGGGCGAGGCAACGGACCCATCGGTGCCCAAACAGCAAGCGCGCCACGCGCGGGACGCCCATCGGGCGAGTGGCCTGGGGAAACTCCGGCCGCGCACGCGGCTGGGCAAGTCACTGGCCGCCGGCGGGCTCAGCCTCGGCGTGGCCGCGGGAGCCTTCGGAGGAGTGGCCGCTGCCAGCTCCGACGCCCTCCCCGGTGACTCCCTGTACGGCCTCAAGCGCGGCATCGAGGACTTCAAGCTCAACTACCTGACCGACGGCGCCGACGAGCAGGGCCAGGCCTACCTCGATCTGGCCTCCACCCGGCTGAGCGAGGCCCGCAGGCTGATGGACCGCGGCCGCGGCGGCCACCTCGACCACGAGTCGCTCGGCGAGATCCGCCGCGCCCTGTCCGGGATGCGGCACGACGCGTCCGAGGGCCACCGCCTGCTGCACGAGGCGTACGAGCGCGACCCCGACTCCCTGGGCCCCATCCAGGCCCTCTCCACCTTCTCCCGGGCCCACCGCGCGGCCTGGGGCGCGCTGCGCGACCAGCTGCCCGTGCAGCTCGGGGACGTCAGTCAGCAGGTGTCGTCGGTGTTCGACGCCATAGACGAAGAGGTCGCCCCGCTGCGGTCGCTGCTGCCCCAGCCCGCCACGCCGGGCGGCGGCGACGGCAAGCGGCACGAGACCGGCCCGACGCCGTCCCCCGGCGCCTCCCGCACCGGTCCGTCCGCCCAGCCCAGCACCGGCGGCGACGCATCCTCCGGCAGCCACCACCCCGGCAGCGCCGGCCCCAGCAAGTCGGCCGGCGGCGAGGGCGAGGGCCTGTTCGGCGGCAACACCGGTGGCCTGCTCGACCCGCCCAAGCCCAGCGGCAGCACCTCACCGTCCGCGAGTAAGTCGGCCCACAGCGGCCCCGAGGTGACCATCCCACCCCTGCTCCCGGGCCTGCTGCCCGGCCTCGGCATCGAGGCGGAGGACGCCAAGTAGCGGCCGTACGGCGACGGGGGTGCCCCTCTCACCAGGGGCACCCCCGTCGCCGTAGCACCACTCAGGCTCGAAAAGAGCAGATCAGGCGCAGAAGATCCATCCCCTCGGAAGAACACCGACCGACGCTGCACCAACAGCTTGACCCCTCCTGTCTGCCGCCCTCGCGCTGCTCCGCAGGCTTCGGACAGCTGCACCGGACTCCGCCCGGCGACTTCACGCAGCCCAAACCCCCTGCCCCAGCACGCCATGACGCAGAGGGCCCATCCCCCTCAGAAGAACACCGACCGACGCTGCACCAACAGCTTGTACAGCGTGTGCTGGATCTGTTCGCGGACCTGGTCGGTCAGGTTGAACATCAGCATCGGGTCCTCGGCCGCCTCCGGCGGGTAGCCGTCCGTCGGGATCGGCTCGCCGAACTGGATGGTCCACTTCGTCGGCAGCGGGATCACGCCCAGGGGGCCCAGCCACGGGAAGGTCGGCGTCAGCGGGAAGTACGGGAAGCCCAGCAGACGCGCGAGGGTCTTGGCGTTGCCGATCATCGGGTAGATCTCCTCGGCCCCGACGACCGAGCACGGGACGATCGGCACGCCCTGGCGCAGGGCGGTGGAGACGAAGCCGCCGCGGCCGAACCGCTGCAGTTTGTAGCGCTCGCTGAAAGGTTTCCCGATGCCCTTGAAGCCCTCCGGCATCACCCCGACCAGCTCCCCCTGCCCGAGCAGCCGTTCGGCGTCCTCCGTGCAGGCGAGCGTGTGGCCGAGCTTGCGGGCGAGCTCGTTGACCACCGGCAGGACGAAGACCAGGTCGGCCGCGAGCAGCCGCAGATGCCGATCCGCGGGATGGTGGTCGTGCACGGCGACCTGCATCATCAGCCCGTCCAGCGGCAGCGTGCCGGAGTGGTTGGCGACGATCAGCGCGCCGCCCTTGTCGGGGATGTTCTCGATGCCCTTCACATCGACCCGGAAGTATTTCTCGTACACCGGCCGCAGCAGGGACATCAGGACCTGGTCGGTGAGCTCGGCGTCGTAGCCGAAGTCGTCGACGTCGTAGTCCCCGGTGAGCCGACGGCGCAGGAACGCCAGGCCGCTCGCGATGCGCTGCTCCAGCCCGCCGTCCCACGCCGGCCCACCCGGCGGCTGCGGCGGCTGTTCCTCGCTGGTCACAGGGGCATCATCCTGCTCGGCCCCCCTGGTGGGCAGGGCCTTGACCTCGCGGACCGCCGCGGGCTCGCCGCCGGTACGCCGGCTGCCCGTGCCCCGGCGTCGCGACGGCCGCTGTACGGAGCCCCCGCGGGACCGGTCGTCGTCGAACGGAATGACCTTGGCGTCCGCCATGGTTGCTGCGCTCCTCAGTCGGCGCTCTGGGTCGGGGGGTGGGTCGGGAGGTGGCCGCTGCCCCGGTGGGACAGCCCGGCGATCCTGTCGACGGCCCCCGCAAGGGCCTCCGGCGGCAGCAGCCCGGGGCCACGGCTGCGGGCGAACTCCGCGAAGGTCTCCGAGGTCGTGTACTTGGGGTCGAATCCGAGTGTGTCGCGCATCTGGTCCGTGGCCACGACCCGGCCATGGGTCAGCAGCCGGATCTGCTCGGGTGAGAAGTCCGTCATTCCCAGCGTACGCACCAGCGAGCCCGCCCACGTGACGGCGGGCAGCAGCAGCGGCACCGTGGGCCGTCCGAGCCGCCGTGCGCACTGCGAGAGCAGCAGCACGCCGTCGCCGGCGATGTTGAACGTGCCGCTGTTGAGCGTGGAGCGGCGCGGCTCGTGCGAGGCGATCCGCAGCACCTCGACCACGTCGTCCTCGTGCACGAACTGCAGCCGCGGGTCGTAGCCGAACACCGTCGGCAGGACCGGCAGCGAGAAGTACGAGGCCAGCGGCGTGTCCGCGGAGGGGCCGAGGATGTTGGCGAATCGCAGCACGCACACGGCGACGTCCGGCCGCCGCCTGGCGAAACCCCGTACGTACCCCTCGACCTCCACCGTGTCCTTCGCGAAGCCGCCGCTGGGCAGCGACTTGGGCGGGGTGGTCTCGGTGAACACGGCCGGGTCCCGGGGCGCGGAGCCGTAGACGTTGGTACTGGACTTCACCACCAGCCGCTTGACCGACGGGGACTTCTGGCAGGCGCCGAGCAACTGCATGGTGCCGATGACGTTGGTCTCCTTGACCGTGGCCCGGCTGCGGCTGCCCAGCGCGATACCGGTCACGTCCATGTGCACGACCGTTTCGGCAGACGTCTCGGCGAGCACGCGCGCGATCGTGGGCTGCCGGATGTCCGCCTGGATGAAGTCGGCGCCGCCCAGATGGTGCTCGGGCGGGACCGCGTCCACGGCGACCACCCGGTCGACCTGCGGGTCACGCTGGATGCGCCGTACGAACCGGCCCGCGAGCCGACGGGCCACTCCGGTCACGAGCACGACCTGTCCCAAGATCAGTGCCTTCCTTCCCGCCTGGCTTCCCGCCGCGTACCGTGTGCGGTTTCCCCGTGTACGGCCAACCTATCGGGTTGATGTTGCGCTGTGATGACCGCCCGATGCGCGAAGTAACGAGGGGCACGTAAGTACGAACATACCGGGCCGCCCGGTGTCCGGCCGCCCAGGACGCGCATGGCCCCCCACCAGGTGCGGTGGGGGGCCACAGACACGCTTTCGCGATGTCGCGTACCTCGTAGCGACCAGCGTCCTACTTCTTGTTACGACGCTGGACGCGGGTGCGCTTGAGCAGCTTGCGGTGCTTCTTCTTGGCCATCCGCTTACGCCGCTTCTTGATAACAGAGCCCACGACTACCCTCGCTCACTTCTCATCACTCGGTGTTTGGGCGCCATGGGCCCACACGACCTACGAGGGGCTAGCCTACCCGCCCGAGCGCTGAGGTCGTAAATCGAGGTCGCCGTCAGGCGGTTTCCACCCCCACGTAGCTCTCACGAAGGTACTCGTGGACCGCTTGCTCCGGGACGCGGAAGGACCGCCCCACACGGATCGCGGGCAGATGACCGCTGTGCACCAGCCGGTACACGGTCATCTTCGACACTCGCATGACCGAGGCGACTTCCGCCACGGTAAGGAACTGAACCTCGTTCAGAGGCCTCTCGCCAGCTGCAGCCATGACACACCTGAACCTTCCGCACTCGACGGCCACCGGCTTCCCCTTCCGGTGACTCTTCGTCGCTGCGTGCTCACTCCCCAGACTAGGGGCGGGTGATGCGAGTGGGGAAGAGGTGTACCCATCGGCGGCCTACTGTGACAGACACGCTCGATTGAGTACGTAGCGGGCCAGCGGGCGGTAGTAAGCGGGCCGCACGGCGTCATCAAGTGGAACGACGACGGACACGCGCCCCTCGGCCTGCCCGACGAAGAGCGCGGGGTCGTTCGTGTCGGCCGGCCCCATGGCCTCGAACCCCAGCTGACCTGCTCCGCAGGCCCAACCGTGATCCCCGATCACCAGCTTCGGCAGCGGGCCGCCGGCGTCGGCGGCCGCGGCGAGCGCCAGTCGAACCGGGAGCGGCGAGTGCGTGTGTGCGCCGGGCTCACAACCGGTGCGTTCACTGCCGGGCGGCCGGACCAGGGCGACTCCTCGTACGTACTGGAGGTTGTACGTGCGTAGCCCGAACCGGGTCGTTATGTCGACACAGCGACCCTGCGCCGGGGTGAGGACGGCACACCCCGCCGCCGACAGGGCGTCCGCCAGCGCGGCGTAGAAACCGAGCAGCCGGTGCGGGTGCCCGGTGCCGAGGAGCACGGCCTCACCGCGCCGGGCGGCCGCACCGAGCCGGTCCGCGAAGACACCCAGCGCGGTGAGCGTCAGCTCCGGGTCGATCACATCATGGCCGAAGGTGTGCGCGGGATCGGCCGAAACCCCGCACTTCTCCGCCATCAACTCGACCAAGTCCCGCTCCCGCCAGTCCCCTTCGGGATCGATCCCGATCAACACCCGGGGGTCGCGGGCTGCGAACAACCGATAACTGCGCAGACTGTCCTCCCGCGAGGTCCCCACGACCCCGGCAAGACCGACCCGCACCAGATGGGCACGCAAGGCAGCGGTACTCGACACGGGAGCGATGGTGACGGACACCCGCCCAGGACACCCGGAAAACCCACGAACACCGCACAGTTGGCGTAACGCACCTGGCCTGCGGGCAGTCGCAGCCGCTCAGCCTGCGCCCACCCCCGCGCCAACCCACGGCTACGCCAACAACCCCCGCAGCGGAAACACCGCTCGCCGAGTGGCCAGGATCGCCTGATCCAACCGATCCGCAGGGTCGTACCCCGCCTCCCACTCGGCCCAGGAAACCGGCCACCGCCCATCGGTCATCCGCATCGGCCCCAACTGCCGTGTCCGCGCGAACACTTCCTGCCGCCAGCTCTCGGGAATCACCGTCTCCGGCTCCACCGGTCGCCCCACCGCGATCCCCACCAGATGCGTCCACGACCGGGGCACGACCTCCACCACCGCGTACCCGCCCCCGCCCAACGCGACCCATCGCCCCTCGGCGTACTCGTGCGCCAGCGAGTGACAAGCCACCTGCACCGCCCGCTGCGCGTCCAGCGACACCGCGAGATGCGCCAGCGGATCCTCGAAGTGGGTGTCGGCCCCGTGCTGCGTCACCAGCACCTGCGGCCGGAAGTCGGCGAGCAGCTCCGGCACCACGGCATGGAACGCCCGCAGCCACCCCGCGTCCCCGGTCCCGGCCGGCAGCGCCAGGTTCACGGCCGACCCCTCCGCGGACGGAGCCCCCGTCTCCTCCGGCCAGCCCGTCTGCGGGAACAGCGTCCGCGGATGCTCGTGCAGCGAGATCGTCAGTACACGCGGGTCCTCCCAGAACGCCGCCTGCACACCGTCTCCGTGGTGTACGTCCACGTCGACGTACGCGACCCGCTCCGCGCCCAGCTCCAGCAGCCGCGCGATCGCCAGCGCGGCGTCGTTGTAGACGCAGAAGCCGGACGCGCAGCCCGGCATCGCGTGGTGCAGCCCGCCGGCGAAGTTCACCGCGTGCAGCGCGTCCCCACGCCACACCGCCTCCGCCGCACCCACCGACTGCCCCGCGATCAGCGCGGACACCTCGTGCATCCCGGCGAAGGCCGGATCGTCGAGCGTCCCCAGCCCGTACGTCCCGTTCGCCGCCCCCGGATTCGCCGACGCGGCCTTCACCGCACCGATGTAGTCCTCCCGGTGGACGAGCCGCAGCGTCGACTCCCCGGCCGGCTTGGCCGCCACCAGGTGCGCCTCCCGGTCGAGCCCGAGGGCGCCGACCAGTTTCCGGGTCAGGGCGAGGCGGACCGGGTCCATCGGGTGGCCCGGACCGAAGTCATACCCCGTTACTGCCTCGTCCCACATCAGCTGTGCGCGGCCGCTCATGACCGCCACGGTATCGGTCGGGCCGAGGCGCGAACGACCTGGCGTACACCAACGTCACCAGCACCAACACCATGGGCACCAGCATGGCCCCCCGATAGCTCCAGGCGTCGCCCAGCGCGCCCACGAGCGGAGAGCCGATCAGAAAACCCACGTAATTGAAGATGTTGAGCCGCGCGACGGCCGCGTCCGAGGCCCCCGGGCCGTGATTTTCAAAAGCGTGACGTCCTGCCGCCGCGAAGGTCTGCGGCACCAGCACGCACAGCCCCAGCCCCAGAAGGGTGAACCCCAGCATCCCCACCCGGGCCCCGGGCGCCCCGGCGACCACCGCGAACCCCAGCGCCGCCACCAGCGCGCCCAGCCGTACGACGGTCACGGCGCCGAACCTGCGCACTCCGCGGTCCCCGATGGTCCGCCCCAGCAGCGTGGTGACCATGTACACGTTGTACGGCACGGTCGCCAGCTGCTCGGAGCCGCCCAGTGTGTCCTGCAGGTACTTCGCGCTCCAGTTGGAGACGGTCGAGTCCCCGATGTACGCGAATGTCATCACCAGGCACAGCGGCAGCAGCAGCTTGAAGGCGACGGCCCCGCTCCCGTTCCCGCCGGCCTTCTCGGCTTCTTCGGCCTCTTCGGATACGACCGCTGCCTGCTCGTCGACGTACCACCGGCTCCCCACCAGGGCCGCCGGCAGCAGCACCGCCACCACCGGCAGATACGACACCCACAGCGCCAGATGCCAGTGCGCCCCGGCCCAGGCCAGCGAGGCACCCACGATCCCGCCGAGGCTGTAGGCGGCGTGGAAGCCGAGCATGATGCTGCGGCCGTACGTCCGCTGCAGGCTCACCCCGAGCATGTTCATCGAGGCGTCCAGCGCGCCCACGGCCAGCCCGAAGGCGGCGAGCGCGACGCCCAGCTCGGCCATCCGGCCGCCTGTCCCGACACCGAGCAGGGACAGCAGGACGACGGGCTGGGACCAGCGCAGCAACCGGCTGGGCCGCACTCGCTTCACCAGCTGTTCGGTGGTCACGCTGCCGGCGCCGGCGAGGATCGGCACGGCGGCCAGGAACACCGGCAGCAGCGCGTCGGAGACCCCGTACCGGTTTTGGACGGCCGGGATGCGCGTCACGAGGAGAGCGAAGGTGACGCCCTGCGCGAAGAAGCTGAACGCCAGCGAGGCCCTACCGCGCCGCAGCACATCTGTCATGGCGGCGAGCGTAGGGCTCTGTGCTACCCGTGGGTAGATCCGGCCAAAGATGAATTCGTCTCAGCTCCACCGGCGGACGTCATGTCCGGCGTCATGCCAGCAGGCCGGTCAACTCCTCCATGCGGCAGAAGAGTTGAGTGGCCTGCGTGAGCTTCGCGGCCGGTGTCGTCGCCGTGAACCCGTAGACGTCCATCCCGGCCGCGGCGGCCGCCTGCACACCCAGCGGGGAGTCCTCGACGACGACGCACCGCTCCGGGGCGACTCCCATCCGCTCGGCCGCGTACAGGAACAGGTCCGGCGCCGGCTTGCCCCGCCCCACGTCCTGCGAGCTGAAGATGCGTTCCTCGTCGAACCACCGGTCGAGGCCGGTCGTCCGGTGCCCCACCCGGATCCGCTCATGGCTCCCCGAGGACGCGACACAGTACGGCGACCCGTCCACGACCAGCTTCCCCAGTACGTCGCCGACGCCGGCCACCGGTTTCAACTCCCGCTCGAACGCCGCGAAGACGCGGGCGTGGAAGACGTCGTCGAAGTCGTCCGGCAGCCGTTGCCCCGTCCGCTCCCGGACCAGGTCGTGGATCCGGTGCATTGCCGACCCCATGTAGTCACGGATGGAGTCCTCGTACGAGGTGGGGTGGCCCAGCTCGGTGAGATAGGCGGCCAGGAGCCGGTTGGAAATGGGCTCGCTGTCGACGAGGACGCCGTCGTTGTCGAAGATGACGAGGTCGTAGCGCATGCGCACGAGCTTAAACGCAGAAAACCCCGCACCGTGAGGTGCGGGGTTTTCTTCAATATTTGTTCGGCGGTGTCCTACTCTCCCACAGGGTCCCCCCTGCAGTACCATCGGCGCTGTGAGGCTTAGCTTCCGGGTTCGGAATGTGACCGGGCGTTTCCCTCACGCTATGACCACCGAAACACTATGAAACCGTCAGCCGGCCATGTGTGGCCACATGGGACCGTTCGTGGTTTCAGAACCGACACAGTGGACGCGAGCAACTGGGGACAAGCCCTCGGCCTATTAGTACCGGTCACCTCCACGCCTTGCGGCGCTTCCAGATCCGGCCTATCAACCCAGTCGTCTACTGGGAGCCTTACCCCATCAAGTGGGTGGGAGTCCTCATCTCGAAGCAGGCTTCCCGCTTAGATGCTTTCAGCGGTTATCCCTCCCGAACGTAGCCAACCAGCCATGCCCTTGGCAGAACAACTGGCACACCAGAGGTTCGTCCGTCCCGGTCCTCTCGTACTAGGGACAGCCCTTCTCAAGACTCCTGCGCGCACAGCGGATAGGGACCGAACTGTCTCACGACGTTCTAAACCCAGCTCGCGTACCGCTTTAATGGGCGAACAGCCCAACCCTTGGGACCGACTCCAGCCCCAGGATGCGACGAGCCGACATCGAGGTGCCAAACCATCCCGTCGATATGGACTCTTGGGGAAGATCAGCCTGTTATCCCCGGGGTACCTTTTATCCGTTGAGCGACGGCGCTTCCACAAGCCACCGCCGGATCACTAGTCCCGACTTTCGTCCCTGCTCGACCCGTCGGTCTCACAGTCAAGCTCCCTTGTGCACTTACACTCACCACCTGATTGCCAACCAGGCTGAGGGAACCTTTGGGCGCCTCCGTTACCCTTTAGGAGGCAACCGCCCCAGTTAAACTACCCATCAGACACTGTCCCTGATCCGGATCACGGACCCAGGTTAGACATCCAGCACGACCAGACTGGTATTTCAACGACGACTCCCACCGCACTGGCGTGCGGCTTTCACAGTCTCCCAGCTATCCTACACAAGCCGAACCGAACACCAATATCAAACTGTAGTAAAGGTCCCGGGGTCTTTCCGTCCTGCTGCGCGAAACGAGCATCTTTACTCGTAGTGCAATTTCACCGGGCCTATGGTTGAGACAGTCGAGAAGTCGTTACGCCATTCGTGCAGGTCGGAACTTACCCGACAAGGAATTTCGCTACCTTAGGATGGTTATAGTTACCACCGCCGTTTACTGGCGCTTAAGTTCTCAGCCTCGCCCACCCGAAGGTGAGCTAACCGGTCCCCTTAACGTTCCAGCACCGGGCAGGCGTCAGTCCGTATACCTCGCCTTACGGCTTCGCACGGACCTGTGTTTTTAGTAAACAGTCGCTTCTCGCTGGTCTCTGCGGCCACCCCCAGCTCGGAGTGCAAGACTCGTCACCGGGCGCGGCCCCCCTTCTCCCGAAGTTACGGGGGCATTTTGCCGAGTTCCTTAACCATAGTTCACCCGAACGCCTCGGTATTCTCTACCTGACCACCTGAGTCGGTTTAGGGTACGGGCCGCCATGAAACTCGCTAGAGGCTTTTCTCGACAGCATAGGATCATCCACTTCGCCGCAATCGGCTCGGCATCGGGTCTCGGACTGCATGCCAGGCGGATTTGCCTGCCTGGCGTCCTACACCCTTACCCCGGGACAACCACCGCCCGGGCTGGACTACCTTCCTGCGTCACCCCATCACTCACCTACTGACCGCTTGGTCCGGCGGCTCCACCACTCCCCTCAACTCCGAAGAGATCAGGGCGGCTTCACGGCCTTAGCATCACGATGCTCGATGTTTGACGCTTCACAGCGGGTACCGGAATATCAACCGGTTGTCCATCGACTACGCCTGTCGGCCTCGCCTTAGGTCCCGACTTACCCTGGGCAGATCAGCTTGACCCAGGAACCCTTGGTCAATCGGCGCACACGTTTCCCACGTGTGTATCGCTACTCATGCCTGCATTCTCACTCGTCAACCGTCCACGACTACCTTCCGGTGCCGCTTCACCCGGCAGACGACGCTCCCCTACCCATCACAGCCGGCGTTGGCCGTTATGCTGCAATGACACGACTTCGGCGGTACGCTTGAGCCCCGCTACATTGTCGGCGCGGAATCACTAGACCAGTGAGCTATTACGCACTCTTTCAAGGGTGGCTGCTTCTAAGCCAACCTCCTGGTTGTCTGAGCGACTCCACATCCTTTCCCACTTAGCGTACGCTTGGGGGCCTTAGTCGATGCTCTGGGCTGTTTCCCTCTCGACCATGGAGCTTATCCCCCACGGTCTCACTGCCGCGCTCTCACTTGCCGGCATTCGGAGTTTGGCTAAGGTCAGTAACCCGGTAGGGCCCATCGCCTATCCAGTGCTCTACCTCCGGCAAGAAACACACGACGCTGCACCTAAATGCATTTCGGGGAGAACCAGCTATCACGGAGTTTGATTGGCCTTTCACCCCTAACCACAGGTCATCCCCCAGGTTTTCAACCCTGGTGGGTTCGGTCCTCCACGAAGTCTTACCTCCGCTTCAACCTGCCCATGGCTAGATCACTCCGCTTCGGGTCTTGAGCGTGCTACTCAACCGCCCTGTTCGGACTCGCTTTCGCTACGGCTACCCCACCCGGGTTAACCTCGCAACACACCGCAAACTCGCAGGCTCATTCTTCAAAAGGCACGCAGTCACGAGAACGAGGCAAGCCTCGTTCCGACGCTCCCACGGCTTGTAGGCACACGGTTTCAGGTACTATTTCACTCCCCTCCCGGGGTACTTTTCACCATTCCCTCACGGTACTATCCGCTATCGGTCACCAGGGAATATTTAGGCTTGGCGGGTGGTCCCGCCGGATTCACACGGGATTTCTCGGGCCCCGTGCTACTTGGGTGTCTCTTCGACGAGCCGCTGACGTTTCGGCTACGGGGGTCTTACCCTCTGCGCCGGACCTTTCGCATGTCCTTCGCCTACGCCAACGGTTTCTGACTCGTCCTGTTGCCGGCAGACAACAGCAAAGAGATCCCACAACCCCGCATGCGCAACCCCTGCCGGGTCTCACACGCATACGGTTTGGCCTCATCCGGTTTCGCTCGCCACTACTCCCGGAATCACGGTTGTTTTCTCTTCCTGCGGGTACTGAGATGTTTCACTTCCCCGCGTTCCCTCCGCACTGCCTATGTGTTCAGCAGCGGGTGACAGCCCATGACGACTGCCGGGTTTCCCCATTCGGAAACCCCCGGATCACAGCCTGGTTGACGGCTCCCCGGGGACTATCGCGGCCTCCCGCGTCCTTCATCGGTTCCTGGTGCCAAGGCATCCACCGTGCGCCCTTAAAAACTTGGCCACAGATGCTCGCGTCCACTGTGCAGTTCTCAAACAACGACCAGCCACCCATCACCCCCGGACAACATCCGGAGTTCACTGGGGCCGGCGGCCGAGGAAAGGTCATTCCCTCAGACACCCAACAGCGTGCCCGGCACGACCGGCCGACCAGGCCAGCGTTCCACGCCCCGAAGGGCAGTACTAGCGCCTGGTCCGTCCTGGACCGTACCGAATAATCAACGTTCCACCCATGAGCAACCAGCACCGGGCACTCGCCGGTGTACTGGCCCCCGGCCGGGCAAGCCCGGCAAGAAGTGCTCCTTAGAAAGGAGGTGATCCAGCCGCACCTTCCGGTACGGCTACCTTGTTACGACTTCGTCCCAATCGCCAGTCCCACCTTCGACGGCTCCCTCCCGCAAGGGGTTGGGCCACCGGCTTCGGGTGTTACCGACTTTCGTGACGTGACGGGCGGTGTGTACAAGGCCCGGGAACGTATTCACCGCAGCACTGCTGATCTGCGATTACTAGCAACTCCGACTTCATGGGGTCGAGTTGCAGACCCCAATCCGAACTGAGACAGGCTTTTTGAGATTCGCTCCGCCTCGCGGCATCGCAGCTCATTGTACCTGCCATTGTAGCACGTGTGCAGCCCAAGACATAAGGGGCATGATGACTTGACGTCGTCCCCACCTTCCTCCGAGTTGACCCCGGCGGTCTCCTGTGAGTCCCCAGCACCCCGAGGGGCCTGCTGGCAACACAGGACAAGGGTTGCGCTCGTTGCGGGACTTAACCCAACATCTCACGACACGAGCTGACGACAGCCATGCACCACCTGTACACCGACCACAAGGGGGACCCTGTCTCCAGGGTTTTCCGGCGTATGTCAAGCCTTGGTAAGGTTCTTCGCGTTGCGTCGAATTAAGCCACATGCTCCGCTGCTTGTGCGGGCCCCCGTCAATTCCTTTGAGTTTTAGCCTTGCGGCCGTACTCCCCAGGCGGGGAACTTAATGCGTTAGCTGCGGCACCGACGACGTGGAATGTCGCCAACACCTAGTTCCCACCGTTTACGGCGTGGACTACCAGGGTATCTAATCCTGTTCGCTCCCCACGCTTTCGCTCCTCAGCGTCAGTAATGGCCCAGAGATCCGCCTTCGCCACCGGTGTTCCTCCTGATATCTGCGCATTTCACCGCTACACCAGGAATTCCGATCTCCCCTACCACACTCTAGCCAGCCCGTATCGAATGCAGACCCGGGGTTAAGCCCCGGGCTTTCACACCCGACGTGACAAGCCGCCTACGAGCTCTTTACGCCCAATAATTCCGGACAACGCTCGCGCCCTACGTATTACCGCGGCTGCTGGCACGTAGTTAGCCGGCGCTTCTTCTGCAGGTACCGTCACTTGCGCTTCTTCCCTGCTGAAAGAGGTTTACAACCCGAAGGCCGTCATCCCTCACGCGGCGTCGCTGCATCAGGCTTGCGCCCATTGTGCAATATTCCCCACTGCTGCCTCCCGTAGGAGTCTGGGCCGTGTCTCAGTCCCAGTGTGGCCGGTCGCCCTCTCAGGCCGGCTACCCGTCGTCGCCTTGGTGAGCCGTTACCTCACCAACCAGCTGATAGGCCGCGGGCTCATCCTTCACCGCCGGAGCTTTCGACCCCCGCAGATGCCTGCGGGAGTGATATCCGGTATTAGACCCCGTTTCCAGGGCTTGTCCCGAAGTGAAGGGCAGATTGCCCACGTGTTACTCACCCGTTCGCCACTAATCCACCCCGAGGGGCTTCATCGTTCGACTTGCATGTGTTAAGCACGCCGCCAGCGTTCGTCCTGAGCCAGGATCAAACTCTCCGTGAATGTTTACCGGTAATCCGGTCGACACCACGAGAGCGGTGCGAGAGGAGGAATGATCCCCTCGCACACAGCGTCCTCGCTGTGTTTCTTCAAAGGAACCACGACCATCGGAGTGTTCCGACGGACGGGGTATCAACATATCTGGCGTTGATTTTTGGCACGCTGTTGAGTTCTCAAGGAACGGCCGCTTCCTTCGTACTCACCCTCGCGGGCTTTCCTCCGGGCGCTTCCCTTCGGTGTTTCCGACTCTATCAGACCTTTCCGATCCGATTTCCTCGGTGCCTTCCAGGTTCACGCTCTCGCGCTTTCCTTTCCGGCGGCCCCGACTCTATCAGATCTCTTTCGGCCTGATCCCCAGTCAGCGGGGTTTGTCATCACGGCCGTTGGGCCGTTCCGACGAGTGAGACTTTAGCGGATTCCCTGCTCCCGAGCGAATCGGGGGTTGCGTCCTTTCGAACGCGGATTCCTCATTCCGCGAATACGCACGCCAATGAACACGACTGTCGTCGAGTAAAGGGTGGTACTGCGGAAAGGCTACCCGGGGACCGACCGGAGTCGGCTCTCACGTCGGGCAACTCGGAGAACACTACGTATCCGGGCGGGCTGTGTCAACTCACGGGCGGGCGCCACCCCAGGGGCGTACTCTCGTGGACGTGACTACGCGTACGTGTACCCAGCAGTGGTGGGCCGCCTGACGGCGGCCGTACTCACGTATGCATTGCAACGGCCGCCGCTTCGGCGGCCGTTCTCGTATCTCCCCCAGAGCTCCGAGGGGCGGCCGGCCGGGGACGGCGGCCTCGACCAGGAGATGGAGTGGAGATGACACGGGTCTTCAGCGGGATCAAACCGACCGGCCACCTGACGCTGGGGAACTACCTGGGCGCCATGCGGCAGTGGGCCGAGGTGGACCAGCACCGGTCGGAGGCATTGTTCTGCATCGTCGATCTGCACGCGCTGACCGTGGACCACGACCCCGCGCGCGTGCGCAGGCTCAGCCGGCAGGCGGCGACACTGCTGCTGGCGTCGGGGCTCGATCCGGAGCGGTGCACCGTGTTCGTGCAGAGCCATGTGGACGAGCACGCCCGGCTGTCGTACCTGCTGGAGTGCGTGGCCACCGACGGTGAGATGCGGCGGATGATCCAGTACAAGGAGAAGGCGGCGCGCGAGCAGCAGCGGGGCGGGAGCGTGCGGCTGTCGCTGCTGACGTATCCGGTGCTGATGGCCGCGGACATCCTGGCGTACGGCACGGACGAGGTGCCGGTCGGGGACGACCAGACGCAGCACGTGGAGCTGGCCCGTGATCTGGCCGTGCGGTTCAACCAGCGGTACGGGCACACGTTCGTGGTGCCGAAGGCGACCCACCCGCAGGTGGCGGCGCGGGTGATGAACCTGCAGGACCCGACGTCGAAGATGGGGAAGTCCGACGACTCCGGACCGGGCATCGTCTACCTGCTCGACGAGCCGGAGGTCGTGCGGAAGAAGATCATGCGAGCGGTGACCGACAGTGGGCGGGACGTCGTCTACGACCGGCAGGAGCATCCCGGGGTCGCGAACCTGCTGGAGATTCTGGCCGCCTGTGAGGGTGGGAACCCGGAGGACCTGAGCGGTGTATATGAGTCGTACGGCGCCTTGAAGAAGGACACCGCGGAGGCCGTGGTCGAGGTCCTGAGGCCGGTACAGGCAAGGCACAGGGAGATGTGCGCGGATCCGGCGTATGTGGAGGGGGTGTTGCGGACGGGCGCGGAGAAGGCCGGGGAGATGGCGCGGCCGAGGGTGGACGCGGCGTACCGGGCGATCGGCTTGCTGCCCGCCTGAGGGACGGCCAGGCGGGCAGCCGCCGGGCGGCGGACGACGACCGACCGCCCGGTGCCGGAGTCAGTTGTTGCCGGAGGCCAGCTCGCGGCTGCGGTCGCGGGCGGCTTCCAGTGCGGCGATGAGTGCGGCACGTACCCCGTGGTTCTCCAGTTCGCGGATGGCGTTGATCGTCGTGCCGGCCGGCGAGGTGACGTTCTCTCGGAGTTTCACGGGGTGCTCCCCGCTGTCGCGGAGCATCACGGCGGCGCCGATCGCGGACTGGACGATCAGCTCGTGGGCCTTGTCGCGGGGCAGGCCGAGGAGGATGCCGGCGTCGGTCATGGCCTCGACCAGATAGAAGAAGTAGGCCGGGCCCGAGCCGGACAGGGCGGTGCAGGCGTCCTGCTGGGACTCGGGGACACGGAGCGTCTTGCCGACGGAGCCGAAGATCTCCTCGGCGTGGGCGAGGTGTTCGGCGGTGGCGTGGGTGCCGGCTGAGATGACGGACATGGCCTCGTCGACGAGGGCGGGGGTGTTCGTCATGACGCGGACGACCGGGGTGCCGGGGGCCAGGCGCTCCTCGTAGAAGGAGGTGGGGATGCCCGCCGCGCCGCTGATGATCAGACGGTCGGCGGGGATGTGCGGGGCGAGTTCGTCGAGGAGGGTGCCCATGTCCTGGGGTTTGACGGTGAGGATCAGGGTGTCGGCGGTCTTCGCTGCTTCCGGGTTGGTGACCGGGGTGACTCCGTGGCGGGCGCGGAGTTCTTCGGCCCGTTCGGGACGGCGGGCGGTGACCAGCAGGTCGGCGGGGGTCCAGCCGCCTCGGATCATTCCGCTGAGCAGGGCTTCGCCGATCTTGCCGGTGCCGAGGACTGCGACTTTCTGGCTCATGTGATTCATCCTCGCACCGGCGGTGCCGGGTGCGGGCGGGTTGTCCGGCTGGCGGGACGCCTTCCGCTCCGTACGGTCTATGCGGTGCGTCGTCTGAGGGTGGCCGCTCCGAGGCCGAGGACCAGCAGGGCGCAGCCGGCCACGATCAGTACGTCGCGGACGAATGTGGTCGTCACGTCGGTGTGGCGCAGGACCTCGTTCATGGCGTCGACCGCGTAGGACATCGGGAGGACGTCGGAGATCGCTTCCAGGGCGGGGTGCATGTCGGGGCGGGGTGTGAACAGGCCGCAGAGGAGGAGTTGGGGGAAGATCACCGCCGGCATGAACTGGACCGCCTGGAACTCGGAGGCGGCGAAGGCGGAGACGAAGAGGCCGAGCGCGGTGCCGAGGAGGGCGTCGAGCAGGGCGACCAGCAGGAGCAGCCAGGGTGAGCCGGTGACGTCGAGGCCGAGGAGCCACAGGGCCAGGCCCGTGGCCAGGGCGGACTGGATGATCGCGAGGGCGCCGAAGGCAAGGGCGTAGCCGGCGATGAGGTCGCCCTTGCCGAGGGGCATGGCGAGGAGGCGTTCGAGGGTGCCGGAGGTGCGTTCGCGCAGGGTGGCGATCGAGGTCACCAGGAACATGGTGATCAGCGGGAAGACGCCGAGGAGCGAGGCGCCGATGTTGTCGAAGGTGCGCGGGCTGCCGTCGAAGACGTAGCGCAGCAGGACCAGCATCAGGCAGGGGACCAGCAGCATCAGGGCGATGGTGCGGGGGTCGTGGCGGAGCTGGCGCAGCACCCGGGCGGCGGTGGCGGTGGTGCGGGCGGCGCTCAGGGCGCGGGGTGCGGCGGGGGCGGTGGTCGTGGTCATCGTGTCGTCTCCTTGGCACGGTCCGCGGCGACCGCCTCGTCGACCAGGTGCAGGAAGGCCGCTTCGACGGTTTCGGCGCCGGTGCGGGAGCGGAGTGCTTCCGGGGTGTCGTCGGCGAGGATCTCGCCCTCGCGCATGAGGAGGAGGCGGTGGCAGCGCTCGGCCTCGTCCATGACGTGGGAGGAGACGAGGAGGGTGGCGCCGCGGGTGTCGGCGATGTGGTGGAAGAGGTCCCACAGGTCGCGGCGCAGGACGGGGTCGAGGCCGACGGTGGGTTCGTCGAGGACCAGCAGTTCGGGGGTGCCGAGGAGGGCGACGGCGAGGGAGACGCGGCTGCGCTGGCCGCCGGAGAGGTTGCCGGCGAGGGCGTCGGCGTGGGCGGTGAGGTCGACGTCGGCGATGGCGCGGCCGACGTGGTCCCGGCGGCGTTCGGCGGCGGCGCGGCCCGGGTCGAGGACGGCGGCGAAGTATTCGAGGTTCTGGCGGATCGTCAGGTCGTCGTAGACGGAGGGGGCTTGGGTGACGTAGCCGATGCGGTTGCGGAGGGTGGCGTGGCCGGCGGGGAGACCGAGGATCTCCAGGGTGCCGCTCACCTTGGCCTGGGTCCCGACGATCGCACGCATGAGGGTGGACTTGCCGCAGCCGGAGGGGCCGAGCAGACCGGTGATCCGGCCACGCGAAATGGTGAAGTCGAGGCCCCGCAGGACGGCGCGGGGGCCTCGGACGACGGTCAGGTCTTCGGCTCGGACGGCATCCGTTTCCGGATCGGGTGGGCCGGAGGCAATATTCATCATGTGATGATTAAGGCGTGCGAGGGAGGGTGCCGTCAAGTGGGAGGAGAGGATGACGCGTGGTGTCGGATCAGGGTGCGGTGGCGACGAGGAGGGAGACGTCGTAGGTCTCCTCCACCATGCCGTCCGGGAAGACCTTCAGCAGGTGGTCGCGCTCCTCGGCGAGGAAGGCTGCCTTGCGTTCCTCGGGGCAGATCAGGAACAGCGAGTGGCTGCCGATGTTGGCGAGGTGGGTGTCGACCGGCACCCGGCGGCTCCAGCGGACCTCGCGGCGGGTGAAGCGGAGACGTCCGGTGGGGTCGGCCTGGCCTGTGCGGGCGCCGGCCGCGCGCTTCTCGGCGAAGACGTCGATGCCGAGGAAGCGGCCGATGCGATCGCCTGCCTCGGCGATCCACTGGATACCGACGGCGTCGGTGTTCCACCACAGCGCCAGGGCGCCGCCGGGGCGCAGCACGCGCAGGGCCTCCGGGACCGAGCGGGCAGGGTCGGTCCAGTGCCAGGACTGGGCGTAGGTGAGGAGGTCGGCCGAGGAGTCGGCAAGTGGGAGGGCGTTGCCGTTGCCCCGTACGAGCGGGATGCCGGGGAGGGTGAGTCGGAACCGGGCCGCCATGCCGTCGCCTGGCTCGACGGCCAGCACGTCGGCGCCGCGCTCGTGCAGCAGGGCGGTCGAGATGCCGGTCCCGGCTCCTATGTCGGCGACGCGGGCACCTGCGAGGGGCCGGCCGGTGAGTTCCTCGAGCGCGTCGAAGAGGGCGGGCGGATAGGAAGGACGGTTCGCCGCGTACTGGGCCGCGGCGGCGTTGAAGGAGTGGGCTCGGTCGGCGTGGCGGGCGTCGTGGCTCCGGGCGGGCGGCGTGGATGCGGTCATACGGTCATCGTGGGGCCGTAAGCCCGCCGGGGACAGGGGGTTTCGGTGGCGCGGCGCGGACCAAGAGCCGTGCGCTCCCTGTCCGGTCAGGAGCGGCGGCGCTTCTTCGATGGGTTGCCCGAGCGGCGGGTGGCGCGGCGTTCGTGCTGTTCGCGGGCGCGCTGGTACTCCTCACGGTGCAGTTTCTCGCCGGGGGCCTCGATGAGCGAGCGGAAGAAGTAGGCGAGGAGGGAGCCGACGAAGCCGACGGCGAGCAGGCCGCGCAGGGAGGCCTGGCGGTCGGGGTCGGGGCGCTTGCCGAAGCCCTCCCAGGTGTGGCCGAAGGCGAGCGCGCTGCACACCGCGAACATCACGACGACCAGGAGCGTCACGAAGGAGCCCGAGTCGGCGATCTGGAGCCCCTGGTAGGCGAAGCGGAGCACGAAGCAGGCGGCTGCGGCCACGGCGAGTGAGCCGACGGCGACGCCGATGCGGCGGGCGGTGTAGCCGCCGTCGTGGTTCACCCAGGTGGTGCCGAAGAAGCGGAGGGGCTCGGGGCGGGGGCCTGCGGAGGCCGCCGCGGAGCCCGCGGGGTCGTCCGGGGTGCCGTTGTCGTCGCTCACGGCTCGATTATGGCTGCCGGGTTTCCACGGGCTCCGTCCGGGATCAGCCGCAGCGGCCGGCCACGTAACCGTCGCTGCCGGTCTTCACGTAGGTGTCGGAGACGTACTGGCCGGTGCCGATGTTGTTCCAGATGTTCGAGGTGCCGTAGTAGCCCGACACCGTCGTACCCGGCGTTTGGCAGTAGATCGGCACGGAGGCGCCCTCGGGCAGAACCCGGACGATGCTGTAGCCGGTGCCGGGGCCGCTGCGGACGTTGAGCTGGACGCCCGGCGCCACCGGGTAGTACTTCACGGCCGCCACGGTCGCGACGGCCTCCGCCGCCACGTCGTCACCGGTCTCCCCGACACGCTTTTCGGCACGGTCGACAGACATGAGAAACCTCCCCCGTTCCCACCCCATGACTGCCATGGGGTCCCGTTCATTCCCCGCAAACGTGCCACGAAACACATGTGCGCAATTCGCACGTGATCACCAGCAAGCCGCCTCGGCCCCGTTCGAGTCATCGACTAGGCTCCGAGCGTCCGTCGCGCGCGCGAACGAACAGCACGGGGGTGGTCCATGACGCCACAGCGCAACACCGGAGCGGGCGCGGAAGCGGAATTTCCGGAGTACGCCGGTCACTACCACCTGGAGTCGTGTCTGGGCTCCGGTGGCATGGGCGTGGTGCATCTGGCCCGCAGCACCTCGGGACTGAAGCTCGCGGTGAAGGTCGTGCATGCCCGGTTCGCCAGGGACCCCGAGTTCAGGGGGCGGTTCCGGCAGGAGGTGGCGGCGGCCCGCAGGGTGAGCGGTGCGTTCACCGCGCCCGTCGTCGACGCCGACCCGGAGGCCGAACGGCCCTGGATGGCCACCCTGTTCATTCCCGGGCCCACGCTCTCGGACGAGGTGAAGCGGAACGGGCCCATGGCTCCGGCCCAGTTGCGGCGGCTGACGGCCGGGCTCGCCGAGGCGCTGCGCGACATTCACCGCGTCGGCGTCGTCCACCGGGATCTCAAGCCGAGCAACGTACTGCTCGCCGAGGACGGGCCGAAGGTCATCGACTTCGGCATCTCCCGCCCGAAGGACAGCGAACTGCGCACCGAGACCGGCAAGCTGATCGGTACGCCGCCCTTCATGGCACCCGAGCAGTTCCGCCGACCGCGGGAGGTCGGTCCGGCCGCCGACATCTTCGCGCTCGGGTCCGTGCTGGTGCACGCGGCGACCGGGCGCGGGCCGTTCGACTCCGACAGCCCGTACGTCGTCGCCTACCAGGTCGTGCACGACGAGCCCGACCTGACCGGCGTACCGCAAAACCTGGCGCCGCTCGTGCTGCGCTGCCTGGCCAAGGAGCCCGAGGACCGGCCCACGCCGGACGAGCTGATGCGGGAGCTGCGGTCGGTGGCGGCGTCGTACGACACGCAGGCGTTCATACCGGAGCAGCGGACGCATGAGCCCTCCGGGGCCCTCGGCGAAGACGGTGATCACGCGTCGCCGTCCGGGTCCCGCGCCGGGGAGGCCGAGGGCACGCCGGAGAGGCGGGCCGGGCGGCGCCCGCGCTCCAAGCGGCTCGCTCTGGCCGCCGGGGTGCTGGGACTGGCCGTCGGCGGCGGGCTCGCCTCGGTCCAGCTGCTCGACGGCGGCCCCACGGTGAACAGCTCGGCACCGGAGACCACTCTGCCCGGAGCCACGTCGGCGGCGTTCTCCGGATGGGTGGCGACGTCCGTGTCCGGGGGTGAGGGTGCGCCCCAGTGCTCGTACGGGGCCGGAAAGCTGTTCTGTGCGCGGCCGGGGCTGGTCTACGCCCTCGATCCGGCGGACGGGAGCCTGCTGTGGCGGCGCTCCGTTCCCAAGGTGCTCACCGGCGTGCCGCCGGTCGTCGCGGGTGGCTTGGTGCAGCCGATGACGGATCACGGGCAGCGGCTGGAGGCCCTGGATCCGGACTCGGGCAGGCCGCGCTGGCAGCGGAACGTTCCGGCATACAGCGGGGTGCGGTCCGTCGGCGGCATGCTGCTGCTCACCGGCACCGACGGGCTGGTGCGCGGGGTGGACGCCGGATCGGGCGGGACCAGGTGGAGCCGGCGGGTGCCGGATCTGCCGCTTCCCCACTTCTCCTCGTTCGCCGGTGATCCGCTGGCGTACGCGGTGAGCTCGTCGGACGACGGGTCGTCCACGCGGGTCGTCGCGGTGGACCCGGCGACGGGCGATGTGCGCTGGGAGGCGCGGCTGAGCGGGCTGCTGACACCTGTGGGCAGCCGGGACGGCTCCCTCGTCCTGCTCTCCGAGGAGGCGGCCTTCGGACGGGTGAGCGCCGTGGTCCGCTACACCCCGGCGTCCAGGGCGTTGGTCCGGGTCACGCTGCCCGTGCCGCGCGACACGGTCCAGGCGAGTGTGCACGGCGATGTGGTCCACCTGCTGGGCGGCGGTGGCTCGCTGGACGCGGTCGACCTGGCGGCCCGGAAGGTGCGGTGGCGGCTGGAGACGGCCGTCAGCCGCGGCTCGGCACCGGCGGCCGACGCCGACCACGTCTACTTCCTCGCCGGGGACGGCCGGCTGCTGGCGGTCGGCACCCGCACCGGGCGGATCGTCGGCCAGACCCGGCCGCGGCTCGGCGAGCACGCGGACCGGATCGCGGCGGCGCTGCCCGCACCCGTGGTCGTCAACGGTCATGTCTACGCCGGCGCCCCCGACGGGACCGTCTTCGCCGTGGACGGCCGCGATCCGTCGTCCTGGTGACGGACCTGGTCACGGCCCTGGTCACGGCCCTGGTCACAGTTCTGGTGACACGCCGAGGGGCCGCCTCCGAGGAGACGGCCCCCACAGGTCCGGACGGGTCCGCGCGGATCAGCCCAGCTTCGAGACGTCCCGGACGGCGCCCTTGTCCGCGCTGGTGGCCATCGCGGCGTAGGCCCGCAGGGCCGCCGAGATCTTGCGGTCGCGGTTCTTCGGGGTGTACACGCCGTTCAGCGCCTGCTCGCGGCGGGTCAGCTCCGCGTCGTCGACGAGCAGCTCGATGGTGCGGTTCGGGATGTCGATGCGGATGCGGTCGCCGTCCTCGACGAGCGCGATCGTGCCGCCTGAGGCCGCCTCCGGGGAGGCGTGGCCGATGGACAGGCCCGAGGTGCCGCCGGAGAAGCGGCCGTCGGTGATCAGGGCGCAGGCCTTGCCCAGGCCACGGCCCTTCAGGTACGAGGTCGGGTAGAGCATCTCCTGCATGCCGGGGCCGCCCTTGGGGCCCTCGTAGCGGATGACGACGACGTCGCCCTCCTTGACCTGCTGGGTGAGGATCTTCTGGACGGCCTCCTCCTGCGACTCGCAGACGACCGCCGGGCCCTCGAAGGTCCAGATGGACTCGTCGACGCCCGCGGTCTTCACCACGCAGCCGTCGACGGCCAGGTTGCCCTTGAGGACCGCCAGGCCGCCGTCCTTGGAGTAGGCGTGCTCGGCGGAGCGGATGCAGCCGTCCTCGGCGTCGGTGTCCAGGGCCTCCCAGCGCTCGGACTGGGAGAAGGCCTCCGCCGAACGCCGGCAGCCGGGGGCCGCGTGCCACAGTTCGACCGCCTCGGGGGACGGGGAGCCGCCGCGCACGTCCCAGGTCTTGAGCCAGTCCGCGAGGGAGGGGCTGTGGACCGCGTGCACGTCCTCGTTCAGCAGGCCCGCGCGGTGCAGCTCGCCGAGCAGGGCGGGGATGCCGCCGGCGCGGTGCACGTCCTCCATGTAGTACGTGCGGTCCTTGGCGACGTTCGGGGCGACCTTCGCCAGGCACGGCACCCGGC
Organism: Streptomyces sp. JNUCC 63; assembly: GCF_054366325.1. Classification (NCBI taxonomy): domain Bacteria; kingdom Bacillati; phylum Actinomycetota; class Actinomycetes; order Kitasatosporales; family Streptomycetaceae; genus Streptomyces; species Streptomyces sp. JNUCC 63. The sequence goes on from NZ_CM135963.1 coordinate 3,400,061, forward strand.
GGGAGACCTGGTCGATCTCCTCCAGGCCGAAGGGGACGCCGGCCTCCTGGGCGGCGGCCAGCAGGTGCAGGATCGTGTTGGTCGAGCCGCCCATCGCGATGTCCAGGGCCATCGCGTTCTCGAAGGCCGCGGAGGTGGCGATGTTGCGCGGCAGGACGGTGTCGTCGTCCTGCTCGTAGTAGCGGCGGGTGAGGTCCATCACCGTGCGGGCCGCGTTCTCGTACAGCGCCTTGCGGGCCGTGTGGGTGGCCAGGACCGAGCCGTTGCCGGGCAGGGACAGGCCGATCGCCTCGGTCAGGCAGTTCATCGAGTTGGCGGTGAACATGCCGGAACAGGAGCCGCAGGTCGGACAGGCGTTCTCCTCGATGCGGAGGATGTCCTCGTCGGAGACCTTGTCGTTGGCGGCGTCGGCGATCGCGTCGATCAGGTCGAGGGTGCGGACCGTGCCGTCGACCAGGGTGGCCCGGCCGGACTCCATCGGGCCGCCGGAGACGAAGACCGTCGGGATGTTCAGCCGCAGGGCGGCCATCAGCATGCCCGGGGTGATCTTGTCGCAGTTGGAGATGCAGATCAGGGCGTCGGCGCAGTGCGCCTCGACCATGTACTCGACGCTGTCCGCGATCAGGTCGCGGGAGGGCAGCGAGTACAGCATGCCGCCGTGGCCCATCGCGATGCCGTCGTCGACGGCGATGGTGTTGAACTCGCGCGGAATGCCGCCCGCCTCGCGGACCGCCTCGCTGACGATCCGGCCGACCGGCTGCAGGTGGGTGTGACCGGGCACGAACTCGGTGAAGCTGTTGGCGACCGCGATGATCGGCTTCCGGCCGATGTCCGCACCGGGTACACCGGAGGCGCGCATCAGGGCACGGGCGCCCGCCATGTTGCGGCCGTGGGTGACCGTGCGGGACCTCAGCTCGGGCATCGTCGCTCGCTCCTTCGGGACGTTCCGCCGGGACGCCGGGCGGTCCTGGCAGGGTACTGACTCAATCGAGCCTACGCCGGTCATCCAGGGATCGGGACGCGACGTCCGGCATACGGGACGCGTGTCTCGGGGACGGCGGGGCGGGACACGCTCCGCTGCGGGGGGCGGGTCAGGAGCCCGTGAGGTGCCCCTGCACCACGGGCGCCAGCCGCGCGACGATCTGCTCCGCGTCCGCCGACGCCAGCGGCTCCAGCTTGATCACGTACCGCAGGATCGCGCACCCCACCAGCTGGGAGGCGGCGAGTTCGGCACGCAGCTCCGCGTCGGGCAGGTCGAGCCGGCCGGCGATGCGGCGCAGCAGCTGGGAGGCGATCAGCCGGCGGAAGACGGCGGCCGCGGTGTCGTTGGTCAGCGCGGAGCGGACGATCGCCAGCAGCGGCGTACGGGTGGCAGGGTTCTCCCAGACGCCGAAGAAGAACCGGGCCAGACGTTCGCCCACGTCGTCCGGGGGGGCGTCGGCGAGCGCGTCCGGGGCGTTCAGGGCGGGGGCGAAGATGACCGCGACCGCCGCCTCGAACACCTGCTCCTTGGTGCCGAAGTAGTGGTGCACCAGGGCCGAGTCGACCCCGGCGGCCTTGGCGATGCCGCGTACGGAGGTCTTCTCGTAGCCGTGCTCGGAGAACTCCTCGCGGGCGGCGGTCAGGATGTGGTCGCGGGTGTCGGCGGCCTCCTCGCGGCGGGGGCGGCCGCGGCGCCGGGCGGTGGCGCCGGTCATCGCCGGGGCACCTGCATCGCCGAGGCCAGATGCAGCCGGGTGAAGGCCAGGGCCTCGGCGAGATCGGCCTCGCGCTCGGCGCTGGACATGGCGCGGCGGGTGTTGACCTCGATGACGACATGACCGTCGAAGCCGGACAGGGCGAGACGTTCCAGCACCTCGGCGCAGGGCTGGAAACCGCGGCCGGGCACCAGGTGCTCGTCCTTCGCCGAGCCCTTGCCGTCGGCGAGGTGCACGTGTCCGAGCCGGTCGCCCATGCGGTCGACCATCTGCAGGGCGTCGGTGCGGGCCGTCGCCGCATGGCTGAGGTCGATCGTGAAGTGGCGGTAGTCGTCCTTGGTGACGTCCCAGTCGGGGGCGTAGGCGAGCATCTCGCGGTCGCGGTAGCGCCAGGGGTACATGTTCTCGACGGCGAACCGCACATCGGTCTCGTTCGCCATGCGCCAGACGCCGGTGACGAAGTCACGGGCGTACTGGCGCTGCCAGCGGAACGGCGGGTGGACCACGACCGTGCTCGCGCCGAGCTTCTCGGCGGCCGCCTTCGCGCGCTGGAGCTTGACCCAGGGGTCGGTGGACCAGACCCGCTGTGTGATCAGCAGGCAGGGGGCGTGCACGGCGAGGATCGGGATCCGGTGGTAGTCGCTGAGCCTGCGCAGCGACTCGATGTCCTGGCTGACGGGATCGTTCCACACCATGACCTCGACGCCGTCGTATCCGAGGCGCGCGGCGATCTCGAAGGCCGTCGCCGTCGACTCCGGATAGACGGAGGCCGTCGACAGGGCGACCTTCGCATCCGGGATGCGAACGGGTTCCACCACGAGGGACAGGTTACGGGGTGCGGTTGGGTGACGCGGGGTGCCTGTTCGCCGTTGTGGTGTTCGTCATGGGCCGGCCGCGGTCGTTTGTGGTCTGCCGCACAATCCACCGCGCCCCTTGGTTTCTGCGCGTGGTTTCTACGCGGAACCCACGTGATCAAGCGGAACCCATGTGATCAAGGCGCCGCAGGATCACGCCCTCCCTCAGCGCCCACGGGCATATCTCCAGGCTTTCCACTCCGAACAGGTCCATCGTGCCCTCGGCGACCAGGGCGCCGGCCAGGAGCTGGCTCGCTCGCCCGTCGGAGACGCCGGGGAGTTCGCAGCGCTCGTCGTTCGTCATGCCGGAGAGCCTGGGCACCCATGCCTCCAGGGACTCGCGCTTCAGCTCGCGCTGGACGTACAGGCCCTCGGTGGAGCGGGCGGCGCCGGCCAGGCGGGCGAGCTGCTTGAACGTCTTCGAGGTGGCGACGACGTGGTCGGGGGCGCCGAACCGGCTGAACTCGCCCACGGTCCGCGCGATCTCGGTGCGCACATGGCGGCGCAGCGCCCTGACGTCCTTGGGGGCGGGTGGGTCGCCGGGCAGCCAGGCGGCGGTGAGCCGACCCGCGCCGAGCGGCAGCGACACGGCCGCGTCGGGCTCCTCGTCGATGCCGTAGGCGATCTCCAGCGAGCCGCCGCCGATGTCCAGGACCAGCAGCTTCCCCGCCGACCAGCCGAACCAGCGGCGGGCGGCGAGGAAGGTGAGGCGGGCCTCCTCCGCGCCGCTGAGCACCTGGAGCGCGACGCCGGTCTCGCTCCGCACGCGCGCGAGGACGTCGTCGGCGTTGCCTGCCTCGCGCACGGCGGAGGTCGCGAACGGCAGCAGGTCCTCGACGCCCTTGTCCTCGGCGGCCTGGAGTGCCTCGTGGATCACCGCGACGAGTCTGTCGACGCCGTCGGAGCCGATCGCGCCGTCGTCGTCGAGGAGTTGGGCGAGACGCAGCTCGGTCTTGTGCGAGTGCGCGGGCAGCGGGCGTGCGCCGGGGTGTGCGTCGACCACCAGCAGGTGGACCGTGTTCGAACCCACGTCGAGGACACCGAGTCTCATGCACGGAACGCTACTGCCACCTGGGACGCCGTCCGGCCCGGATGCCCTGGCCGGGGCGGTCCCGGCCGCGCTGTCCGGCGACTTACCCTGGACGGGTGCCAAAGACGAAAAAGGCGAAGACCGATAAATCGGCGAACCCGGCGAACCGGGTGAAAGCGGTGAAGCCGAAGAAGCGGGGTTCGGAAGCCGACGAGAAGGGGCTCGACTTCGCGCGCGCGTGGGTGGAGTTCCCGGATCCGGCGGACGACGAGCAGGTCTTCCGCTGTGATCTGACATGGCTGACCTCTCGTTGGAGCTGCATCTTCGGCAGCGGCTGCCAGGGCATCCAGGCGGGCCGCGCGGACGACGGGTGCTGCACGCTGGGCGCCCACTTCTCCGACGAGGACGACGAGAAGCGGGTTGCCGAGCACGTGGCGAAGCTCACACCGGACATCTGGCAGAACCATGCCGAGGGCATGGCGGGCGGCTGGGTCTCGGAGGACGAGGAGGGCTCCCGGCAGACCCGCCGGTTCCAGGGTTCGTGCATCTTCCAGAACCGGCCCGGCTTCCCCGCCGGCATGGGCTGCTCGCTGCACATCCTGGCGCTGAAGGAGGGTCGCGAGCCGCTGGAGACCAAGCCGGACGTGTGCTGGCAGCTGCCGATCCGGCGGACCTTCGAGTGGATCGACCGGCCCGACGACACGCGTGTGCTGCAGGTGTCGATCGGCGAGTACGACCGCAGGGGCTGGGGCCCGGGCGGGCACGACCTGCACTGGTGGTGCACCTCGGCGACGTCGGCGCACGGCGCGGGCGAGCCGGTGTACGTCTCCTACCGGGCCGAGCTGACCGAGCTGATGGGCAAGGCCGGCTACGACCGCCTGGTCGAGCTGTGCGAGGAGCGCCTGGCCTCCGGGCTGCCGCTGCTGGCACCGCATCCGGCCGATCCGGCCTGATCCGATCGAAAGACCCTAGCCGGGGCTGTCCGGCGGACTCGGGCTGCTCGGGTCGTCGCTGTCCTCGGGTGCCGGGGGGTGCCCGCCCGGGTCGGGCGGGGTGGACTCGGTCGGGGTCGGCGCCGGGTCGGACGACGGTGGGTCGGCCGGGGGGCTCGCAGGGCTCCTGGGGGCGGACTGGGTCGGTGTGGGGTGCGGGTCGGGAGCCGGGGACGGGCCGGCCGGAGAAGTGGGGCCGGGGTTCGAGGGGCTGGGCGCGGTGCCGTGGCCGTCGATGGAGACGACGACGCCGGCGGGCGCGATCGCCACGCGCGCGCTCCAGTGGCCGGACGGCTCGCGCAGGTGGTCGACGTACACCTTGATCGTCAACGACTCGCCGGGCTTCAGGGTTCCCGATGCGCGGCTCAGATAGAGCCAGGACGCCCCGGTGGAGGCCGACCAGCGGACCGGCCCGGGCCCGGAGGCGGCGAGCTTGATCAGTGTGGTGTCGCCGTCACCGGCGGCGGTCACCGTCAGGTGGCCGTCCTTGTGGCCGGCGCCGGTGACGCTGACGACCTCCACGGAGACATCGGGTCCGCCGCCCCTGCCGAAGCGGGCGTCGGGCCCGGGGGCCGCGTTGCCGGCGTTCTCGTACCCGCTGCCCGCCGCCTCGCCGCCCGGGGCACCCGGGTCGTGCGCCTCGCGCGCGGTGGTGGAGGGGCCGCCGGGGCCCTCGCCGGTGGGGGCGCCCCGGTAGGCGGCCCACAGGGCCAGCACGGGGGCGGCCACCACGGTGGCCACCACGGTCGTCGTGACGGCACCCGCGCGCAGCCGGTCCCTGCGGGCCGCGCGGTCCTTGGGGTCCATGGGGAAGCCGCGCCGGTCGAAGCGGGGGGCGGTGCTCCGCGCGCGCGGGTGGTGCGCCGACGCCATGTGCAGGACCGCGCGGGGCGCCGTGAGGACGGGCAGCTCGGCGGGTGCGACGGTGGCGCCGGGCCACCGGCCGGGCAGGGCGCGCCCGGCGGTGCGGCGGCAGCGCGGACAGTCGTCGACGTGCCGGACGAGCTCGCGCCGCAGTGCCGCGCCGAGCACCACCTGGTCGTCGCCGGTCAGACGGGACACGCTCGGGCAGGTGCCGGTCTCGACGACGGCGAGCGCCGCGCGCGTGCGCTCCACCTCGCAGGCGGCCGCGGCGAGGAGTTCCCGGGTGGCGGCGAGGTTCATGCCGAGGACGGCGGCGACCTCGTGGGCGGCGAGGTGGTGGCGTACGGCGAGTTCCAGGGCCTCGCGCTGCTCCGGGGTGGTGCCGGCGGCCTCCGGCCAGGCGAGCAGGGAGAGTTCGCGTCGCCGCTCCCGCTGGACCTCGTCGGAGACGGGCGGGGCCGCCGGCCGCACGCGCCCGTGCCGGTGGTCGTCGCGGCCCGCGGCGTGCGTGCTCCGACGTTTCTGCCTGGCCTCGGCCAGCTTGCGCAGGCACGCCCAGCGGGCCAGCGCGTACAGCCAGGCCCGGCGCTCGCCCGCGGTCCCGGGTCCGCGCTGCCCGCGCCGCTCGGCGAACGCCAGCGCGTTCCCGAGGGCGGCGGTCGCCGCGTCGTGGTCGCAGAGCACGGACAGGCAGTAGGTGAACAAGCCGTCGAGGTACGGCTCGTAGGGCGCGGGCGGGCACTGCGCCAGGGTGCGCGCGGCGGCGCGGTCGCGCGCTTCGCGGTGCGTCCGGTGCGCACCGGTCGTGCGGGTCGTGGTGTCCGGACTGCTGCTCATCACCCGTACGACCGTATGCGGCGCGGGATCGTCCGCTCTTGTCCCTTGAGCACTTTTAATTCGTACGGGTGAAACGATCCCTCATAAGGGGAGGGGGAGCCTTCCGTTCCGTGACTCGTCCGAGGGCGCCCTCCCGGGGACGGTGCTGTCAGTGCCGGCGGTTACGGTTTTCTCCATGGCTGCCCGTACCAAGACCACCAAGGACCGCCCGTCCTACCGCTGCACGGAATGCGGCTGGCAGACGGCCAAGTGGCTCGGCCGCTGCCCCGAGTGCCAGGCCTGGGGCACGGTCGAGGAGTACGGCGCGCCCGCGGTCCGTACGACGGCGCCGGGCCGGGTCACCACCTCCGCCCTGCCCATCGGCCAGGTCGACGGCCGCCAGGCCACCGCCCGGACCACCGGCGTGCCCGAGCTCGACCGCGTCCTCGGCGGCGGGCTCGTCCCCGGTGCCGTCGTCCTCCTCGCCGGCGAGCCCGGCGTCGGCAAGTCCACGCTGCTGCTGGACGTGGCGGCCAAGTCCGCGAGCGACGAGCACCGCACGCTGTACGTCACGGGCGAGGAGTCGGCGAGCCAGGTCCGTCTGCGCGCCGACCGCATCGGCGCCATCGACGACCACCTGTATCTGGCCGCCGAGACCGACCTGGCCGCCGTCCTCGGCCACTTGGACGCGGTGAAGCCCTCGCTGCTCGTCCTCGACTCGGTGCAGACGGTCGCCTCCCCCGACATCGACGGTGCGCCCGGCGGCATGGCGCAGGTCCGGGAGGTGGCGGGGGCGCTGATCCGCGCCTCCAAGGAGCGCGGGATGTCCACGCTCCTGGTGGGCCATGTCACCAAGGACGGCGCGATCGCGGGCCCGCGCCTGCTGGAGCACCTGGTGGACGTCGTCCTGCACTTCGAGGGCGACCGGCACGCGCGCCTGCGCCTGGTCCGCGGCGTCAAGAACCGCTACGGCGCGACGGACGAGGTCGGCTGCTTCGAGCTGCACGACGAGGGCATCACGGGCCTGGCCGACCCCAGCGGTCTGTTCCTGACCCGCCGCGACGAGCCGGTGCCCGGCACCTGCCTGACCGTCACCCTGGAGGGCCGCCGCCCCCTGGTCGCCGAGGTCCAGGCACTCACCGTCGACTCCCAGATCCCCTCCCCGCGCCGTACGACGTCGGGCCTGGAGACCTCCCGGGTCTCGATGATGCTGGCCGTCCTGGAGCAGCGGGGCCGGATCAGCGCGCTGGGCAAGCGGGACATCTACTCGGCGACGGTCGGTGGTGTGAAGCTGTCCGAGCCTGCCGCGGACCTCGCGGTCGCCCTGGCGCTGGCGTCGGCCGCGAGTGACACCCCGCTGCCGAAGAACCTCGTCGCGATCGGCGAGGTGGGTCTGGCGGGCGAGGTCAGACGGGTCACGGGCGTGCAGCGCCGGCTCTCGGAGGCCCACCGCCTGGGCTTCACGCACGCGCTCGTGCCGGGCGACCCGGGAAGGATTCCGCCGGGGATGAAGGTTCTGGAAGTCGCCGACATCGGGGATGCGCTGCGGGTCCTGCCGCGCTCCCGTCGCCGAGAGGCCCCACGGGAGCAGGAGGACCGCCGGTAGACTTTGCCCTGGTCTCGCCCGTCCGTACGAACCGAGGTGCGATACGGGAGCGCCTGAAGTACCTGCGACCGGAGGAGTGCAGTGGCAGCCAACGACCGGGCAGCAGCTCCCGGAAAGTCCGGCGGGAGTTCCGGCGCCGATGGCCTGATGCGCGCCTCCCTGAGCGCCGTGGCGCCCGGCACGGCGCTGCGGGACGGCCTCGAGCGGGTGCTCCGCGGCAACACCGGCGGGCTCATCGTGCTCGGCTCCGACAAGACCGTCGAATCGATGTGCACGGGCGGCTTCGTCCTGGACGTCGAGTTCACGGCGACGCGGCTGCGGGAGCTGTGCAAGCTGGACGGCGGCATCGTGATCTCCTCGGACCTGTCGAAGATCCTGCGGGCGGGCGTGCAGCTGGTGCCGGACCCCACGATCCCCACCGAGGAGACGGGCACCCGGCACCGTACGGCGGACCGGGTGAGCAAGCAGGTCGGCTTCCCCGTGGTCTCCGTCTCGCAGTCCATGCGGCTCATCGCCCTCTACGTCGACGGCCAGCGCCGCGTCCTGGAGGACTCCGCGGCGATCCTGTCCCGCGCCAACCAGGCCCTGGCGACCCTGGAGCGCTACAAGCTCCGTCTGGACGAGGTGGCCGGCACGCTGTCCGCGCTGGAGATCGAGGACCTGGTGACGGTCCGGGACGTCTCTGCGGTCGCGCAGCGCCTGGAGATGGTGCGCCGAATCGCCACCGAAATCGCCGAGTACGTGGTGGAGTTGGGCACCGACGGCCGCCTTCTCGCCCTCCAGCTGGACGAGTTGATCGCGGGCGTGGAGCCCGAGCGCGAACTGGTGGTGCGGGACTACGTCCCCGAGCCCACCGCCAAGCGCTCCCGCACGGTCGAGGAGGCGCTGTCCGAGCTCGACAAGCTCCACCAGGCCGAGCTGCTCGAACTCCCCACGGTCGCCCGCGCCCTGGGTTACACCGGCTCCCCGGAGGCCCTCGACTCGGCGGTCTCCCCGCGCGGCTTCCGCCTGCTGGCCAAGGTGCCCCGGCTGCCCGGCGCCATCATCGACCGCCTGGTCGAGCACTTCGGCGGACTGCAGAAGCTGCTCGCCGCGAGCGTCGACGACCTGCAGACGGTGGACGGCGTGGGCGAGGCGCGGGCGCGCAGCGTCCGCGAGGGCCTGTCCCGGCTGGCGGAGTCGTCGATCCTGGAGCGGTACGTCTGAGCCCGGCGCCGTGTCCGACGGGCGCCGCCGCCTCAGTCCGCCGACAGCACGAACGACGTCCGCAGCTTGCCGTAGCCCGGCACCTTCGCCTCCACCAGGTAGGTGCCCGCCCGGGCCGACCCGGCCGGAGGCGTCGCGCACTGCGCGGCGCTCGGCTTGCGGTCCCACTCGACGGTGTACGTGATGCCGCTGCCCGTCGGCACCCGGTACAGCCGGCTCCCGGCCGTCTTCGGGCAGTCGGCCGAGGACCAGTAGGCGGCACTGCTGTCGAACTGGCTGACCGTCACCACCGCGGCCTTCGGTCCGAGGTCGAGCTTGCAGTCGCCGCCGGAGGAGTTCCTGGCGATCAGTTCGAACGTGGGCGTCTGGCCGGGGGCGTAGGAGTTGTGCACGCTGCGCAGCGTCAACTTCACCGCGCCAGGGGTGCAGTTGGGCAGCATGCTGCCGGCCGGCAGCGCGGGACCCGTACCGCCGCCGCCCTTGGCGCCGCCGTCCTCGCCGCCGGCCGACCCACCGGACCCGGTGCCGCCCCCGCTCGCGCCGTCGGAGCCGCCGGTGTCGCCGGACCCGGAGTCCGATCCGCTGGAGTCCCCGCCGCCGGACTCGTCACGGCCGCCCGGGCGTTCGCTGATCGCGGGACCGGAGCCGGAGGGCCCCGGCGTGATGGTCGAGGGTGCGGGGTGCTTGCCGTTCGACCCGCCGCCGTTGTCCTTGCGGCCTCCACCGCCCAGGGTGAAGATCCAGACGATCAGCAGCGCCAACAGGGCGACCGCGGACAGCAGTAGGACCCTCCGTCGCCAGTAGATGGAGGCGGGAAGCGGACCGATCGGATTGCGCAGAGATCCCACGGCCCAAACTGTACGAGAGATCGCCGCTTTCCCCTGCGCCACCCGCCGCCGTGACCACAACTTTTCCGGATCATCATTCCGGCAACGCCCTTGTCGGTGAACTCCCTTGTGAGTGGCGTAGTCATTTTGACACGTTCGGTGACGACACCGGCCCGCGCGGGTCACACGGCCGCCCACCCCCACGTGGCAGGATCGGAAGCGCCATGACTGCGCCCACACTGCCCCCGCACAGCAGCTCCGACACCCCGGCCCCCGCCGCCGACGCCCGGCCGGGCACCGGCACGCCCGCCGGTCCCGAGTCCTCCGGCACGCCCCTCGGCCGGACCCTGCACACCCAGGTCATCACCTGGTTCGACGCCAACGCCCGCGACCTGCCCTGGCGGCGCCCCGACGCCGGCGCCTGGGGCGTGATGGTCAGCGAGTTCATGCTGCAGCAGACGCCGGTCAGCCGTGTGCTGCCGGTCTACGAGCAGTGGCTCGAGCGCTGGCCCCGCCCCGCCGACCTCGCCAAGGAGGCGCCCGGCGAGGCCGTCCGCGCCTGGGGCCGGCTCGGCTACCCGCGCCGCGCCCTGCGCCTGCACGGCGCCGCGGTCGCCATAACGGAACGGCACGGCGGCGACGTACCCACCGAGCACGCGCAGCTGCTCGCCCTGCCGGGCATCGGCGAGTACACGGCCGCGGCGGTGGCGTCCTTCGCCTACGGCCAGCGGCACGCCGTCCTGGACACCAACGTCCGCCGGGTGCTGGCCCGCGCGGTCACCGGCGTGCAGTACCCGCCGAACGCCACCACCGCCGCCGAACGCCGCCTGGCCCGTGCCCTGCTGCCCGAGGACGAACGGACCGCGGCCCGTTGGGCCGCCGCCTCCATGGAGCTCGGTGCGCTGGTGTGCACGGCGAAGAACGAGTCGTGCGCGCGCTGTCCGATCGCCGCGCACTGCGCCTGGCGGCAGGCGGGCAAGCCCGCGCACGAGGGGCCGCCGCGCCGGGGACAGACGTACGCCGGCACCGACCGGCAGGTCCGCGGCAAGCTGCTCGCCGTGCTGCGCGAGGCGCACGCGCCGGTGCCGCAGACGGTGCTCGACCGGGTCTGGCACGAGCCGGTCCAGCGGGCCCGGGCGCTGGACGGGCTCGTCGCGGACGGCCTGGTGGAGCCGCTGCCGGGCGGGCTGTACCGGCTGCCGCTGACCTGACACTCGGTCACCTCACAGGCGGGTGACCGCTCCTGGGGGCGCCGCGGGCGTGCGTGTCACACTTCCGCGCGCCATCCAACCTCCCAAATCACCGTAGAAATGGGCAAATAGGAGCCCGGTCTTACCCCGTTCCCGCTTCCGTTACACAACCGACGCACAGCCGAGTGCTGACCGCAGGCTGCTTCGGACAGCGCCGTGACAACACCTCCGTACCTTCAATCGCGTGCCCGACAGGCACCGGACGGCTGCCGACCACAGCCCGTCCGCTCACAGGCATGAGGACCGGCAGCAGGCGGGCCGGAAAACGGGGATCGGAGGCGGTTGAACATGGCGCAGGGAGAGGTGCTCGAGTTCGAGGAGTACGTGCGCACCCGTCAGGACGCGCTGCTGCGCAGTGCGCGCCGGCTGGTGCCGGACCCGGTCGACGCCCAGGACCTGCTCCAGACGGCGCTCGTGCGGACGTACGGCCGCTGGGAGGGCATCGCCGACAAGCGGCTCGCGGACGCCTACCTGCGCCGTGTGATGATCAACACGCGTACCGAGTGGTGGCGGGCCCGGAAGCTGGAGGAGGTCCCCACCGAGCAGCTCCCCGACGCCTCGGTCGAGGACTCCACCCAGCAGCACGCCGACCGCGCGCTCCTGATGGACGTCATGAAAGTTCTCGCTCCCAAGCAGCGCAGTGTCGTCGTGCTGCGACACTGGGAGCAGATGTCCACGGAGGAGACGGCCGCCGCCCTCGGCATGTCCGCGGGTACGGTCAAGAGCACGCTGCACCGGGCGCTCGCCCGGCTCCGCGAGGAGCTGGAGGCCCGCGATCTGGACGCACGCGCGCTGGAGCGTGAGGAGCGGGAGCGTTGCGCGGCCTGACCGGCAGGGACATCGGCCCTGGGCCCGTCCTGGCCCAGGACACCGTCCAGGCGGTGAGTACGGCGGTGGTCGTGCTCGCCTCCCTTGCCCTCCTGGCGTCCGCCTGCGGCACCGGGGGAACCGGGGCGCGTGACGAGGGTCCGGCCCATGCCGGCTCGGTGGCGAGTCCCGCCGCCACGCCCTCCCTCAGCCCCACCGTCCGGGCCGAGCGGGTGGACGCGGTCCGGCTCCTCAAGCAGGACCCGCAGGTCTCGGCCGCGGTCAAGCGGACCCTGAAACCGTGCGTGGCCGACGAGTACCCCGTCGACGTGTCGTACGGCGATCTGACCGGGAACTCCGTCGACGACATCGTCGTCAACGTACTGACCTGCGGGGACCCGGTGGGCGTGGGCGCCTACGTGTACCGCGAGCAGGGCAGCGGGTACGAGAACGTCTTCAAGGCCGAGGAGCCCCCGGTCTACGCCGAGATCGACCGCGGCGACCTCGTGGTGACCAAGCAGGTGTACGCGAAGGGCGACCCGGTCTCGAGCCCGTCCGGCGAGGACGTGATCACCTACCGCTGGTCCTCCGCGGGCCGGTTCACCAAGGAGTTCAGCACGCGCAACGAGTACAGCAAGGCCGTCGGGGACGACACGGCGGCCCCCGAGGACTGACGTACGGGGTCCGCCCGGCCGGGGCGCGTGCGGGAGGGCAGCGGCGGACGCGAGACAATTCCGGCGGCGTGAACCGGTCGGGCCCGCCGATCCGATCGGACAGTGAACCGGTCATGAGTGAACGCATCCGGCGGCGGACGCGTCCACTCGGTGAGCGCACCCCCACCGCAACGCACGACGAGAAGCACACGAGGACTGAGAGCACCGGGATGGCAGAGCAGACCCACGTCCTGTTCGTCGAGGACGACGACGTCATCCGTGAGGCCACACAGCTCGCTCTGGAGCGGGACGGCTTCGCGGTCACGGCCATGCCCGACGGGCTGTCGGGCCTGGAGGCGTTCCGGGCCCGGCGGCCCGACATCGCGCTGCTGGACGTCATGGTCCCCGGCCTCGACGGCGTCAGCCTGTGCCGCCGTATCCGCGACGAGTCGACGGTGCCGGTGATCATGTTGTCCGCGCGCGCCGACTCGATCGACGTGGTTCTGGGCCTGGAGGCGGGCGCCGACGACTATGTGACCAAGCCGTTCGACGGGGCCGTCCTGGTCGCCCGGATCCGCGCGGTGCTGCGCCGCTTCGGGCACGCCGGCGGCGCCCGGCCCGGGGAGGGCTCCTCCGCGGTGGACGGCGGGGTGCTGACCTTCGGCGACCTGGAGGTCGACACCGAGGGGATGGAGGTGCGCCGGACCGGCCGGCCGGTGGCGCTCACGCCTACTGAAATGCGACTGCTCCTCGAGTTCTCCTCCGCGCCGGGCACGGTCCTGTCCCGCGACAAGCTCCTCGAACGGGTGTGGGACTACGGCTGGGGCGGCGACACGCGCGTGGTCGACGTCCATGTGCAGCGGCTGCGTACGAAGATCGGCCAGGACCGCATCGAGACGGTCCGCGGCTTCGGCTACAAGCTGAAGGCCTGAGCGGAGCGGCCATGCGGGGGATCACACGGCGCCTGCTCCCGGGGCGCCTGGAGCACGCGGAGATCCGTACGGGGCTGAGGTGGAAGCTCAGCGCGGCCATCGCGCTGGTCGGCGCGCTGGTGGCGATCGCGCTGAGCCTGGTCGTGCACAACGCCGCGCGGGTGTCGATGCTCGACAACGCGCGCGACCTGGCCGTCGAGCGGGTCCAGATCGCCCAGCGGAACTACGAGCTGTCGGGGCGGCCGAACTTCCCCGGTATCAAGATCGACGATCCGGAACTGCCACCCGCCCTGCGGGAGAAGGCCGACCAGGGCCGGCGGGCGACGTATGTGGGCGACCACACGGGCAAACTGGCCGACATCTGGGCGGCCGTGCCGGTCAAGGACGGCCATGTGCTGTCCCTGCACACACACTTCACCGACCGCAGCACGAACATCCTCAACGACCTCGACCAGGCGCTGGTCATCGGCTCCATCGCGGTCGTCCTCGGCGGCAGCGCGCTGGGCGTGCTGATAGGGGGCCAGCTCTCGCGCCGGCTGCGCAAGGCGGCGACCGCGGCCAACCAGGTCGCCAAGGGCGAGACGGACGTACGGGTCCGGGACGCCATCGGCGGTGTCGTACGGGACGAGACCGACGACCTCGCGCGCGCGGTGGACGCGATGGCGGACGCGCTGCAGCAGCGGCTGGAGGCGGAGCGCCGGGTCACGGCGGACATCGCGCACGAGCTGCGCACTCCGGTGACCGGGCTGCTGACGGCGGCCGAGCTGCTGCCGCCCGGCCGGCCGACGGAGCTGGTCCTGGACCGGGCGAAGGCCATGCGCACGCTGGTCGAGGACGTCCTGGAGGTGGCCCGGCTCGACGGCGCCTCCGAGCGGGCCGAGCTGCAGGACATCCTGCTGGGCGAATTCGTCGCCCGGCGGGTGGCGGCCAAGGACCCGGACGCCGAGGTGCGCGTGGTGCACGAGTCGGAGGTCACGACCGACCCGCGGCGCCTGGAGCGGGTGCTGTTCAACCTGCTCGCCAACGCCGCCCGGCACGGCAAGCCGCCGATCGAGGTGACCGTGGAGGGCCGGGTCATCCGGGTGCGCGACCACGGCCCGGGCTTCCCCGAGGACCTGCTCGCCGAGGGCCCGAGCCGCTTCCGCACCGGCAGCAGGGATCGCGCCGGGCACGGCCACGGCCTCGGTCTGACCATCGCCGCCGGCCAGGCCCGCGTCCTCGGCGCCCGGCTGACCTTCCGCAACATCCGCCCGGCGGGCGCCCCGGAGCACATTCCGGCCGAGGGCGCGGTCGCCGTGCTGTGGCTGCCGGAGCACGCGCCGACGAACACGGGCAGCCATCCCCTGCTTCAGGGGCAGTAGGTGCTTGCGGGGCCGCGGCGCCGGCCGGGCGGTCAGACGGCCTCCGCCACGCCCGCCCGTGCCCGCGCCTCGGCCCCGCCGTCCCGGTCCCGCTCGGCCGGTCCCGCTCCCTTCAGCGGGACCTCCTTGACGAACACCGCGGCGACGAGCGCGATGACCGACACCACGGCGCCCAGCAGGAACGCCGAGTGCGTACCGGCGGACACCGCGTGCTGGTAGGCGTCGCGGACCGGGTCCGGCAGCGTGGCCAGGCTCGCCGCGTCCAGCTGGGCGGACTTCTCGGTGATCTTCGAGCCCAGGGCGCCGCCCCGCTCGGTCATCTCCTGCTGGACGCGGTTGTTGAACAGCGCGCCCATGATCGCGACGCCGAAGGAGGAACCGAGCGTACGGAACAGGGTGGTGGACGAGGAGGCCACGCCCATGTCCTTCATCTCCACGCTGTTCTGCGCGACCAGCATGGTGATCTGCATCAGACAGCCCATGCCGGCACCGAGGACGGCCATGTACAGGCCGGAGGTGAGACGGGTGGTGCCGGTGTCCATCAGGGACAGCAGGTACAGCCCGGCGATCATCAGAGCGCCGCCGAGGATCGGGAAGATCTTGTACCGGCCGCTGCTGGTGGTGACCCGGCCGGCGATCAGCGACACGACCATCATCGCGCCGAGCATCGGCAGGAGCAGCAGCCCGGAGTTGGTCGCGGAGGCGCCCTGCACCGACTGCTGGTAGAGCGGCAGGAAGAGCACCGCGCCGAACATCACGAAGCCGGTGATGAAGCCGATCAGCGACATCAGGCTGAAGTTGCGGCTGCGGAAGATGTGCAGCGGCACGATCGGCTCGGCCGCCTCGGCCTGCCAGAACACGAACCCGACGAGCGTGGCGACGCCGATCGCGGTGAGCACCATGATCCGCACGGAGGTCCAGGCGTACTCCGTGCCGCCCCAGGTGGTGACGAGCACGACGGCGCAGATGCCGACGGTCAGCAGCACGGCACCCAGGTAGTCGATCCGCGCCTGCGCCCGCTTCTTCGGCAGGTGCAGTACGGCGCTGATCGCGACGAGTGCCACCGCGCCGAGCGGCAGGTTGATGTAGAAGGCCCAGCGCCAGCCCCAGTTGTCCGTGATCGTGCCGCCGACCAGGGGGCCGCCGATCATCGCCAGCGCCATGACACCGGCCATCATGCCCTGGTACTTGCCGCGCTCGCGGGGCGGGATCAGGTCGCCGATGATGGCCATCACGCCGACCATCAGACCGCCGGCGCCCAGGCCCTGGACGGCGCGGAAGCCGATCAGTTCTCCCATGTTCTGCGCCATGCCGCTCAGCGCCGAACCGATCAGGAAGACCACGATCGAGGTCAGGAAGACGCCCTTGCGCCCGTACATGTCGCCGAGCTTGCCCCACAGCGGGGTGGCCGCGGCGGTCGCGAGGGTGTAGGCGGTGACCACCCACGAAAGGTGCTGGAGTCCCCCGAGCTCACCGACGATCGTCGGCATCGCGGTACCCACGATCATGTTGTCCAGCATCGCGAGCATCATCGCGATCATGAGCGCGAGCAGGACGACCCGCACACTCCTGGGTTGTTTGCCGGTCTCACCGGTGTCCGGCCCGGCTGTCGCGCTGTCCGTCATCCGTCCTACTCCCCCAGCTGATTGCTACTTACTTGCCGCCCGGCAAGTTGACTACACTCCGGAAAAGTAGAGCCGCTACTAGCCGGTCGTCAAGTAAGTTTCGGCGGCCGGTCGGCAGGTAGGTTCTCAGTGAGCGCGAGGAGTACGAGGATGGGCGTCACCATGGACGGCACCAAGCAGCAGCGCCGCGGAAACACCCGTCGGCGCATCCTGGACGTGGCGCTGGAGCTCTTCGCCGAACAGGGCTACGAGAAGACCTCCCTGCGCGAGATAGCCGAGCGCCTGGACGTCACCAAGGCGGCCCTGTACTACCACTTCAGGACGAAGGAAGAGATCCTCGTCAGCCTCTTCGAGAACCTCACACGGCCGATGGAGGAGCTGATCGAGTGGGGTCGGCGGCAGCCGCACACGCTGGAGACCAAGCAGGAGATCGTCCGTCGTTACGACCAGGCGCTCGCCGGGGCCGCGCCGTTGTTCCGCTTCATGCAGGAGAACCAGGCGACGGTGCGGGAACTGCGCATCGGGGACGCCTTCAAGGACCGGATGCGCGGTCTCAGGGACATCATCATCGACCCGGACGCGAGCCTGACCGACCAGGTCCGCTGCGTCAGCGCCATCTTCACGCTGCACGCCGGGATGTTCGTCATGCAGGACCTCGAAGGCGACCCCGAGGAACGGCGCAAGGCCGTCCTCGAGGTCGCCATCGATCTGGTGACCCAGGCGCACCGGAGTGCGCACGGGTCCTGACACAGGTCCGCCGCCCGCTGATGTCAGCGGGCGGCGGCGCGGTGCGGCGGTTCAGCCGGTCAGGCGGAACCTCAGGCCCGCAGGAAGGCCATCGGGTTGAGCGCGGAGCCGTAGTTCGGGGTCGTACGGATCTCGAAGTGCAGGTGCGGGCCGGTGGAGTTGCCGGTGTTGCCGGACAGGGCTATCTGCTGGCCGGCAGCGACGACCTGACCGACCTTCACGCCGACCTGGGACAGGTGGGCGTACTGGGAGTACTTCCCGTTGCCGTGCTTGACGACGATGGCGTTGCCGTAGGCGGGGCCGTCACCGGCGCCGTTGGGGCCGGCCTTGACGACGGTGCCACCGCTCGCGGCGACGACCGGGGTGCCGACCGGCACGGCGAAGTCCTGACCGCTGTGCTTGTGCGCCCAGCGGGCACCGTTCTGGTTGAAGCCGGCGGTGAGCTTGTAGTTCTTCACCGGGGTGACCCAGCCGGCGGCCGACTTGGCGGCGATGGCGGTGGGGGCCGCCGCGGCCTCGGCGGCGGACGCTACTCCCGCACCCGCGCCCAGGGCGACCGAGACACCCAGACCGGCGGCCAGGACGGCGGCACGAGTACGGAGCTTGGTCGCACGGGCGGAACGGGACGTGGCGCGCTGGAACATCGAAACCTCGGGGGGTGGGGGACGTGGCAACCACCCGGACACTTGCCTCGCCGGGCGGCCATCCCTTGGTAACCCCGCCGGTCATCGGCGCTCAAACACCACCACTACGACGGAAAGTAGTAATAAGGGGCAGTGGCGTACGTCTCTTGACGACTGGCCTATTTGGGACAAATGCCCTGTAGAGACCCCATGACGGACCATTTCGCCGCCCGAATCATCCGATTTTTCCGCCCCTGTCCTGCACTAAGTGCCCTAGTACCGGACAAACCGCCTGTGCAGCATGTCACCAGAGAGCGGGGTTGGACCTCCTTTTCGTGTGACCGACCTCATGTGGCCCCCGTCTCAGTAGAGTTACCCATCAGTAATTTTCCAGTTCCCCTCTCGTCACCCCAGCACACGAGCATCATGTCCACAACAACCCCAGTGTCACGGATGCGAGAGGACCCCCCATGACCACAGGCACCTGGACGCACCGCGCCCGCCTGACCGCCCTCGCCACGGTCGCCGCCACGGCGCTCGCCGTCCCCGTCGGCGCCCAGGCCGCGACGGACACCCCGGCCTCCGCCACGAGCGCCACGGCCACGGCCACGGCCGGTGTCACGGCCACGGTCGGTGTCACAGCCACCGCGGCCGCGTCCGGGAAGGTCGACTACGGCACCTGGCAGCAGGACTGCCAGGCCGTGATGGACGAGGCCCTGCCCTATCTGCGGCAGCGGATCGCGGACGGCGGGCCGGGCGAGAAGCAGGCCATCGTGTTCGACATCGACAACACGACCCTGGAGACCGACTTCGGCTTCAGCTACCCCCAGCCGGCCAACAAGCCCGTGCTGAAGGCCGCCCAGTACGCCCAGGAGCACGGTGTCTCGCTGTTCTTCGTCACCGCCCGCCCGGGCATCCTCAAGGAGCCGACGCGGTTCAACCTCACGCACGAGGGCTACCGCGTCGACGGCCTCCACGTCCGCGGCCTGTTCGACCTGTTCAAGAACGTCGCCGACTACAAGACCGCCCAGCGCGCCGCCATCGAGTCCAGGGGTTACACGATCATCGCGAACATCGGCAACAGCGCGACCGACCTGTCCGGCGGGCACGCCGAGAAGACCTTCAAGCTGCCGGACTACGACGGACAGCTGTCCTGACCTGCCTGGCGGAACACACCGGAAAGGGGGCTGCCCCGGGACTCCAGGTCCCGGGGCAGCCCCCTTCGGTTCAGGCCGAGCGCGGCGGCTTACGCGTCCTTGCTCAGGTTCGGCCCGGCTCCGCCGGCCGCCTGCTCGATCGGCGGGACGTCCGGCAGCGCCGACTTCTCCTCACCCCGGAAGGTGAAGGTCTTGTTCTCGCCCTCGCCCTCGGTGTCCACGACCACGATGTGACCGGGGCGCAGCTCGCCGAAGAGGATCTTCTCCGAGAGCGAGTCCTCGATCTCGCGCTGGATCGTCCGGCGCAGCGGCCGGGCGCCCAGGACGGGGTCGTAGCCCTTCTTGGCCAGCAGCTCCTTGGAGGACTGGGAGAGCTCGATGCCCATGTCCCGGTCCTTCAGGCGCTCGTCCACCTTGCCGATCATCAGGTCGACGATCCGCAGGATGTCGTCCTGGGTCAGCTGCGGGAAGACGACCACGTCGTCGACGCGGTTGAGGAACTCGGGGCGGAAGTGCTGCTTGAGCTCGTCCGACACCTTGTTCTTCATGCGCTCGTAGTTGGTCTTCGTGTCGCCCGAGGCGGCGAAGCCCAGGTTGAAGCCCTTGGAGATGTCCCGGGTGCCGAGGTTGGTCGTCATGATGATGACCGTGTTCTTGAAGTCCACGACCCGACCCTGGGAGTCGGTCAGGCGACCGTCCTCCAGGATCTGCAGCAGCGAGTTGAAGATGTCCGGGTGGGCCTTCTCGACCTCGTCGAACAGGACGACCGAGAACGGCTTGCGGCGCACCTTCTCCGTCAGCTGACCGCCCTCCTCGTAGCCCACGTAGCCGGGGGGCGAACCGAAGAGACGGGAGACCGTGTGCTTCTCGCTGAACTCCGACATGTCGAGGGAGATCAGCGCGTCCTCGTCACCGAAGAGGAACTCCGCCAGCGCCTTGGACAGCTCGGTCTTACCGACACCGGACGGGCCGGCGAAGATGAACGAACCGCCGGGACGCTTGGGGTCCTTCAGACCCGCACGCGTACGCCGGATCGCCCGGGACAGCGCCCTGACGGCGTCGTTCTGGCCGATGACCCGCTTGTGCAGCTCCTCCTCCATGCGGAGCAGGCGGCTGGACTCCTCCTCGGTCAGCTTGAAGACCGGGATGCCGGTGGCCGTGGCGAGGACCTCGGCGATCAGCTCGCCGTCGACCTCGGCGACGACGTCCATGTCGCCGGCCTTCCACTCCTTCTCCCGCTTGGCCTTGGCGGCCAGGAGCTGCTTCTCCTTGTCACGCAGGGAGGCGGCCTTCTCGAAGTCCTGCGAGTCGATCGCGGACTCCTTGTCCCGGCGGACGGCGGCGATCTTCTCGTCGAACTCACGCAGGTCCGGCGGCGCGGTCATCCGGCGGATACGCATCCGGGAGCCGGCCTCGTCGATCAGGTCGATCGCCTTGTCCGGCAGGAAGCGGTCCGAGATGTACCGGTCGGCCAGGGTGGCGGCCTGGACCAGCGCCTCGTCCGTGATGGAGACGCGGTGGTGCGCCTCGTACCGGTCCCGCAGACCCTTGAGGATCTCGATCGTGTGCGGCAGGGACGGCTCGGCGACCTGGATGGGCTGGAAGCGGCGCTCCAGGGCCGCGTCCTTCTCCAGGTGCTTGCGGTACTCGTCCAGGGTGGTCGCACCGATGGTCTGCAGCTCGCCGCGGGCCAGCATCGGCTTGAGGATGCTCGCCGCGTCGATGGCGCCCTCGGCGGCACCCGCGCCGACCAGCGTGTGCAGCTCGTCGATGAACAGGATGATGTCGCCGCGGGTGCGGATCTCCTTGAGCACCTTCTTCAGGCGCTCCTCGAAGTCACCGCGGTAGCGGGAGCCGGCGACCAGGGCACCGAGGTCCAGGGTGTAGAGGTGCTTGTCCTTGAGGGTCTCGGGCACCTCGCCCTTGACGATGGCCTGGGCGAGGCCCTCGACGACGGCGGTCTTGCCGACGCCGGGCTCACCGATCAGCACCGGGTTGTTCTTGGTACGGCGGGAGAGCACCTGCATGACCCGCTCGATCTCCTTCTCGCGCCCGATGACCGGGTCGAGCTTGGACTCACGAGCGGCCTGGGTGAGGTTCCGGCCGAACTGGTCGAGGACCAGGGACGTCGAGGGCGTGCCCTCGGCAGGACCGCCGGCGGTGGCGGTCTCCTTGCCCTGGTAACCGGAGAGCAGCTGGATGACCTGCTGCCGCACCCGGTTGAGATCAGCGCCCAGCTTGACCAGGACCTGGGCGGCGACGCCCTCGCCCTCACGGATCAGGCCGAGCAGGATGTGCTCCGTGCCGATGTAGTTGTGGCCCAGCTGAAGGGCCTCGCGGAGCGACAGCTCCAGGACCTTCTTGGCACGGGGGGTGAAGGGAATGTGACCCGACGGCGCCTGCTGGCCCTGGCCGATGATCTCCTCCACCTGCTGGCGGACCGCCTCGAGCGAAATCCCGAGGCTCTCAAGGGCCTTGGCGGCGACACCCTCACCCTCGTGGATCAGGCCCAGGAGGATGTGCTCAGTGCCGATGTAGTTGTGGTTGAGCATCCGGGCCTCTTCCTGAGCCAGGACGACAACCCGCCGCGCGCGGTCGGTGAACCTCTCGAACATCGTTAATCGCTCCTCAGAGCGGTCAGGCAGTGGGGGGAACTTCCCCTCCCTGTCCTTCCGCAGCTTAGTCCCGCAAGCGGGGACCGCTCATTCCAACTGCCGACACCGTCCCTGGCCTCCTGACCTCGACTGCCGACATCTGCTCCAACCCGATGGTGCGAGACGATGTTCCCGCAGGCCAAGCAGTTACCCCAGTCGCCAGTACGCCGACGGCGAACGTGAGACTCCGCTGCCCGGGTGCCGCCTGCGCATCGACCCCTCCCACTAGGCATGTCTTACCCGCACGGACTGACACTCCATGCCGCGCGCGCCGCTTCCCTCAGCTATGGGCGAACAACCTTGCGCCCCTTCCCGTCCCCGCGCGCTGCCCGATTCACCACTCCGAGCGCACATTGCGTTACTCACCGCGACTCTTGTGCGTTTCCGGCGGTTGCACCCGGCATGGTCGGCAGCCTCTCCACGATTCCTCTTCCGCTTCCCTCTCCCCGTCGGCCGATCGGCCCCGGTGACGGGGCGCGGCACTGGTACGAGAACGATCTGGGATGGGCGACGGTGCCCGGAGAGCCGGTACGACTTGTCGTGGGCCTCCGCTTCGACGTCCTGGACGTGCCCGTCGAGGCCGGACGCGCCGCGCTGCGCCATCTGGGGCCGGGCTCTCCGGTGGCCGTGAGCGGGGACCGGATGCGGCTGCTGGTGGCGGCGGGCAGCGCGGAGGAGCTGCCCGGACTGCTGCGGTGGCTGGAGTGGGGCCCGTCGGTGCTGGAGCTGGACCTGGTGGCCCTGGGCGCGGGTGCGCGGATGGAGGCGCCGCCGCCCCCGGGCGCCGGGCCGCTCGGAGCCCGGCGGCTTCCGCTGGGCCGCTCCAGTTCGCAGGGGGCCGCCGTGTGGCTGCGGCCCCCCGGGTCTGGGTGCGAGGTCGAGGCCTCGCTGCCGACGCTGTCGGCCGTGGGGGGCGGCCGGGGCGCCCCCGATCTCGTACGACTGGTGGACACGCTGGCGACGCACTGCCACCGGATCCGGCTGCGGCGCGTGTGCGCCCAGCCGTCCGCGTGCCCCCGGGGCCTGGCGTAGGCCCAGGGTCAGCCGTTCGCCTTCTCGTAGGCCTCGCGGATGGTCGCGGGGACCCGGCCGCGGTCGTTGACCTCGTAGCCGTTCGCCTTCGCCCAGGCGCGGATCTGCGCGGTGTCCTGGCTGCCGGCAGAAGCGGCACGCGCCTTTCCGCGCCCACCCGAAGCACGGCCTCCGCCACGCCGACCGCTCTTGACGTACGGCTCGAGAAGACCACGGAGCTTGTCCGCATTGGCGGTGGTGAGATCGATCTCGTACGTCTTGCCGTCCAGCGCGAACGTCACGGTCTCGTCCGCCTCGCTGCCGTCGAGGTCATCGACAAGAAGGACCTGAACCTTCTGTGCCACCGGATTTCCTTTCATCGATAACGTGAGGGCCGGGGGTGGTCGGTGTCCGCCGTTTCGCCGTCCCCTGTTATATGCAGTACAGCAGTACGTCCGAAAGCAAACCGCTTTTGCGGGAAAAACACAAACCCCTGGGAGAGGCCGGCCGCTCATCCTGTCCGGAAACATGCGCGTTTCGGACATAGGGAACGCAGGCCCGGTCGTCCGGGCGGAATGTGGATCACAGATGCAGAAGCATCCGGCTGTTGCCCAGGGTGTTCGGTTTCACTCGTTCGAGACCGAGGAACTCCGCGACACCCTCGTCATAGGAACGCAGCAGCTCCGCGTAGACATCGGTGTCCACCGGGGTCTCGCCGATCTCCACGAAGCCGTGCTTGGTGAAGAAGTCCACTTCGAAGGTCAGGCAGAATACGCGGCGAACGCCGAGCCGGCGTGCGGTCTGAAGCAACTTCTCCAGCAACCGGTGTCCGACACCGGCGCCCTTCAGGCCCGGCTTCACCGCGAGAGTGCGCACTTCCGCCAGGTCTTCCCACATCACGTGCAGTGCGCCGCAGCCGACGACCTCCGCGTTGTCGTCGCGTTCGGCGACCCAGAACTCCTGGATGTGCTCGTAAAGGGTCACCGTCGCTTTGTCGAGCAGGATGCCGTCGCGAACGTACGCGTCGAGCAGTCGGCGCACGGCCGGGACATCGCTGGTCCGGGCGCGCCGGACGGTGATGGCTTTCGCGGTCTCTTCTGGACGCTCTGCGGACATGAGCGGACGCTATCGCCCGCGGCCGCCCGGCGCCGAGTCGGGGTTCTCGTCACCGGTATCCGCGGCTTCGGCGGTATCCGGGACTTCCCCCATGACTTCGGAGACGTCTTCGGCGCGCTGTTCTTCGGGGCCGGGGGCGGGGACTTCGGTGCCGCCTTCCACCATGCGTACGGCATCTCGCAGGGCCTGCCGCTGTTCGTCGCTCATCATGTCGAAGAAGGCGACGAGAGCGGCGGCCGCGTTGTCGCTGCGGGACCAGGCTTCGTTCATCAGTGCGGCGGCGTAGGCGGCCCGGGTGGAGACGGCCTCATATCGATAGGCCCGGCCCTCCGCCTCGCGGCGCACCCAGCCCTTCTGATGGAGATTGTCCAAAACGGTCATCACGGTGGTGTACGCGATGGAGCGTTCCCGCTGAAGGTCTTCCAGGACTTCTCGGACGGTCACCGGGCGGTTCCACTTCCACACCCGCGTCATGACCGCGTCTTCGAGTTCTCCCAAGGGCCGAGGCACAACTCGACACCCTAGTGGGAGATCCCGGCAATGGCGTGCGGAACGTGCACTTTCGCCGCCAAACGCGGGCAAAAAGGAGCGTACGGCCCGTGAAGGCGGGGGCCGTACGCCGCGTCAGGCATCCTTCAGGCGTCGGTGGAGGCCGTGGTCCCGGAGGTCTGGGGGCCGCTCTGCGCCCGCGCGATGGCGGCGTCCACGGCCGCGTCCTCCTTGGCCTTCGCGGCCCCGCCCTGGGTCTTCACGATCACCCTGACCACAGCGATGAAGAACGCGGCCATCACGACCGACGGAACGAGTGCGGAGACGTAGTCCATGGGTCCAGGGTAGCCAGGGCGACGGCGGAGTGCCCCGAAGGGCTACACCGCCGCGAGGCGCTGTCGCGGCTTCCCGGCCGGCGCCCCCGGCTTCCGCCGCGGAAACACCTCCCCCGGCGTGGGCACAGGCCGCCGCCCGGGCTCCGGCGTCCCCGGCCGAGCGGGAGCGGGCCGCTCCCCGGGCTCCGCCGTCGGCTCCTTGCCCGGCTCCTCCCCGCCACCCGCCCCCACAAGCCCCTGAGCGGCGGCAGGACCGGGGCCACAGGCGCCGGCAACGGGCACCGGCTGCCCGACCGGCCCCGTGGGCGCGGCGGACGCGACAGGAACGGTCCGCGCGGCGGACCTGCCCGCCACCGTGGAAGCAGCCGCCCCGGCGGGCACCGGGTGGGCGGCCCCCACCGCCGGACCGGCCGCCACCGGGCGAGCGGCCTGCCCGGCCGCCGGGCCGGTGGCCGCGTCGGGCTGCGGGTGAGCGGCCTGCGCAGCGGAACAGGCCGGTACCCCAGGCCTGGCCGGCATCGCGGAAGCAGCCGACGGGGCGGAAGGCGTCGGCGGCGTGGCGGGCGCCGGGCGAGTGGCGCCCGCTGCCGGGCCGGCCGTCGCCGTGCGAGCGGCTTGTCCGGTCGGGGCGGTGCGGGCTGTGGGGACCGTTGCGCGGGCTTTGGGGAGGAGGGAAGCGGCGGTCGGGTTGCCGCGCAGGGCCTGGAGAGCGGCTACGTCGTCGGGGGTGGGACGGTGGCCGGCGTGCAGGCACTCCTCGAGGAGGGTCAGGTAGGCGGCCGCTGTGCCGGGGAGGGCGGCGCGGTAGCGGGCGAGGTCGGCCAGCAGGAACGCGCGCAGCCGAGCACCCTCGCGCATCGCCTCGTCGAGCGACTCGGCGAGGCGGAGACAGTCCTGCACGTCCTCGGCGCCGACGGGACGGGGATGAACGGCGAGGGCGAGAGCGCGGCGGAGCACACGCAGCTCCTCCACGCCGAACGCCATGCCGCCACGGGTTCCGTATGGCGTGGGCATGGCCTGACCATACGCGCCAGTCGGACAAATTCGACATACGGCGCGCGCTCGGAACCGTTCCTGGACCAGACGCCCTCTCAGAGGCGCGACGCGTTCCGTTCGTACACCAGCCGCAGCCCGATCAGCGTCAGCCACGGCTCGTGCTCGTCGATCACCGAGGACTCGCCCAGCACCATCGGCGCCAGCCCGCCCGTCGCGATCACCGTCACGTCGTCCGGATCGTCGGCCAGCTCCCGGGCCATCCGGCGCGCCACCCCGTCGACCTGCCCGGCGAACCCGTAGATGATCCCGGCCTGCATCGCCTCGACCGTGTTCTTGCCGATCACACTGCGCGGCCGGGCCACCTCGATCTTCCGCAGCTGCGCCGCCCTGACGCCCAGCGCCTCCACGGAGATCTCGATGCCGGGCGCGATGACCCCGCCGACGTACTCCCCGCGCGCGCTGATCGCGTCGAACGTCGTCGCCGTACCGAAGTCGACGACGATCGCCGGTCCGCCGTACAGCTCGTTCGCCGCCACCGCGTTGATGATCCGGTCGGCGCCGACCTCCTTGGGGTTGTCGAACAGGATCGGCACGCCCGTCTTCACACCCGGTTCGACGAGCACCGCGGGCACGTCGCCGTAGTGGCGCCGCGTCACCTCCCGCAGTTCGTGCAGCACCGACGGCACGGTCGCGCAGATCGCGATGCCGTCGATGCCGTCGCCCAGCTCGTCGCCCAGCAGCGGGTGCATGCCCATGAGGCCGTTCAGCAGCACCGCCATCTCGTCGGCCGTGCGGCGCGCGTCCGTGGAGATGCGCCAGTGCTCGACGATGTCCTCCCCGTCGAACAGGCCCAGGACCGTGTGCGTGTTGCCGACGTCGATCGTCAGGAGCATGGCCGCTACTCCGCCTCGCGCAGGTCCAGGCCGATGTCCAGGATCGGCGAGGAGTGGGTCAGCGCCCCCACGGCCAGGAAGTCGACGCCGGTCTCG
Source organism: Streptomyces sp. JNUCC 63 (assembly GCF_054366325.1). Taxonomy (NCBI): domain Bacteria; kingdom Bacillati; phylum Actinomycetota; class Actinomycetes; order Kitasatosporales; family Streptomycetaceae; genus Streptomyces; species Streptomyces sp. JNUCC 63. The sequence goes on from NZ_CM135963.1 coordinate 3,426,698, forward strand.
GCATAGGCACGAGCGTTGTCCAGGGTGAGCCGGCCCGACGCCTCCAGCAGCGCCCGGCCGTCGACGATCGCCACGGCCTCCTCGCACTCGCCGGGCGTGAAGTTGTCCAGCAGGATCAGGTCGGCGCCGGCGTCCACGACCTCGCGCAGCTGGTGCAGGGTGTCCACCTCGACCTCGATCGGCACCTCGGGGAACGCCTCCCGTACGGCCTTGAAGGCCTGCCCGACGCCGCCGGCGGCCACCACGTGGTTGTCCTTCACCAGGGCCGCGTCCGACAGCGACATCCGGTGGTTCACGCCGCCGCCGCAGCGGACGGCGAACTTCTCCAGCGAGCGCAGGCCGGGCGTGGTCTTGCGGGTGTCGCGCACCTTGGCCCCGGTGCCCTCCAGGGCGTCCGCCCACGCGCGCGTGGCGGTCGCGATGCCGGACAGGCGGCACAGCAGGTTCAGCGCGCTGCGCTCGGCGGTCAGCAGGTCACGCGTGCGCGTGGTGACCGACAGCAGCTTCTGCCCGGCCTCGACGCGGTCGCCGTCGTCGACGTGCCGCTCGACCTCGAACTCGTCCGTGCAGACGACCGACAACACGGCCTCGGCCACGCGCAGACCGGCCACCACGCCTGCCTCGCGCGCGGTGAAGTCACCGGTGGCCACGGCCTCCTCGGGGATGGTCGCGACCGTCGTCACGTCCACACCGTGGTCGAGGTCCTCCTGGATGGCGACGTTCGCGATGTCCTCGACCTCGACCGGGTCGAGTCCGGCGTCGGCCAGGAGCTGGGCGAGCGCGGGGTCGAGCCCGCACTCCAGGTACTCCTCGTCGGCCTCCGCGCCGCAGGCACAGCCGTCGCCGCAGCCGCCGTTCGAGGCGAGGGGAAGGTCTTCGGTGCTCACTTGTGTCACTGCTCCTGGGGACGCGGGGCCGCGGGGGCCTCGGGGCGGGTCGGGGGGAAGTCTGCGGTGTCCGTGGTGTGCACGGCCGTCGTACGGTCCGGGTTCAGCCGTACGACGATGTGGCGGCGCCAGTGGGAGTCGTCACGCTCGGCGTGGTCCTCGCGCCAGTGGCAGCCACGGGTCTCCTCGCGCAGCCGGGCGGCGGCGACCAGGACGCGGGCCACGCACAGGAGGTTGGTGGCCTCCCAGGTGTCCACGCCGGGTTCGGCGGTCTTGCCGTTCTCCTCCAGGGCGTCGCGGGCCTCGGCGTGCAGCCGCTCGAGCCGGTCGGCGGCCGTGGCCAGGGACCCCGCGGAGCGCAGGACGCCCGCGCCCTCGGTCATGATCCGCTGGATCGCGAACCGGGCCTCGGGGGCGAGCAGGGAGTGCGCCGGCGTCTCGGTATACGGGACGGGCTGCGGCACGCGCGCGTGGAGGCCGTTGTCCGCCCTCTCCCGCGCGATGTCCGCGGCGATGCGCTCGGCGTACACCAGCCCCTCCAGCAGGGAGTTGGAGGCGAGCCGGTTGGCGCCGTGCACGCCGGTGCAGGCCACCTCGCCGCACGCGTACAGACCGGGCACGGTCGTCCGGCCGTGGGAGTCCGTGCGCACGCCCCCGGAGGCGTAGTGGGCCGCCGGGGCGATCGGGACGGGCTCGGTGACCGGGTCGATGCCGTGGGCGCGGCAGGCGGCCAGGATCGTCGGGAAACGGTGCTCCCACATGTCCGCGCCGAAGTGCCGGGCGTCGAGGAACATGTGCTCGGCGTCCTGCTCCCGCATCCGCCGCATGATGCCCTTGGCGACGACGTCCCGGGGCGCGAGTTCGGCCAGTTCGTGCTGCCCCACCATGAAGCGCACGCCGTCGCCGTCGACCAGGTGGGCGCCCTCGCCGCGCACCGCCTCGGAGACCAGCGGCTGCTGGCCCTCGGCGTCGGCGCCGAGGAACAGCACGGTCGGGTGGAACTGCAAGAACTCCAGGTCGGAGACCTCCGCTCCCGCGCGCAGGGCGAGCGCCACGCCGTCGCCCGTGGACACGGACGGGTTGGTGGTCGCGGAGAAAACCTGGCCCATGCCGCCGGTGGCCAGGACCACGGCGGGCGCGTGCACGGCGCCCACGCCGTCGTGCTGGCCCTCGCCCATGACGTGCAGGGTCACGCCCGCGGTGCGGCCGTCGGCGTCCGTGAGCAGGTCCAGGACGAGCGCGTTCTCGATGGTGCGCACTCCCGCCCGTCGCCCACCACCCTTGGTCGAGAGCGCTTCGCGCTCGCCCCTCCCGACCGCGCGTACCGCCTCGACGAGTGCCCGGGAGATCTCCGCGCCCGTCGCGTCGCCGCCCGCGTGGGCGATGCGGCGGCGGTGGTGGCCGCCTTCGCGGGTGAGCTGGATGCCGCCCTCGTCGTCGGTGTCGAAGTGCGCGCCGGTCGAGATCAGCCGCCGTACGGCGTCGGGGCCCTCGGTGACGAGGAGCCGTACGGCCTCCTCGTCGCACAGGCCCGCGCCGGCCACCAGGGTGTCGTCCAGGTGCTGCTCGGGGGTGTCGCCCTCGCCGAGGGCCGCCGCGATGCCGCCCTGGGCCCAGCGGGTGGAGCCGTCGTCCAGGCGGGCCTTGGTGACGACGACCGTCGTCAGGCCGGCGGCCTCGCAGCGCAGCGCGGCGGTCAGGCCGGCCACCCCGGAACCGACGACCACGACGTCCGCGGCGATGGACCACCCGGGCGCGGGCGCGTGCAGTCGTATGCCTGTGCTGGTCACGAGGCGGCTCCGAGGGTTCCGAAGGTGAGGGGAAGGTTGTCGATCAGCCGGGTCGTCCCGACCCGGGCGGCGACGGCGAGGACGGCCTCGCCGGTGAAGTCGTCCTCGATCTCGGTGAAGTCGGAGGGGTCGACGAGGGCCAGGTAGTCGAGTTCGAGCGGCGGGTCGAGGCGCGCGGCCTCGTCCAGGACCAGCCGGGCGGCCGCGCGGACGGCGGCGGCCGCGCCGGGGGACGCCTTGGCGACGGCGGCGGCGTCGGCGGCCGCGCGGGACTCCCCGAGCGCGCTGAGGGCCTCGGCACGCGCACGTGTGGAGGGCACTTCGCGGGCCCGCGCGCGCAGCGCCTCCTGGGCGGCGTGCCGGTCGCGGCCCGCGAACAGGGCCTGGGAGAGGGCCAGGGCGGTGCGCCGCTCCCGCGGGGAGAGGTAGCGGTTGCGGCTGGACAGGGCCAGGCCGTCGTCCTCGCGCGCGGTCGGCACTGCGACGATCTCCACACCGAAGTTCAGGTCCCGCACCATGCGGCGGATCAGGGCGAGCTGCTGGGCGTCCTTCTGGCCGTACAGGGCCATGTCGGGACGGGTCAGGTGCAGCAGCTTGGCGACCACGGTGAGCATGCCGTCGAAGTGCCCGGGGCGCGAGGCGCCCTCCAGACGCTCGCCCATGGGGCCGGCGGTGATCCGGACCTGGGGTTCGCCGCCCGGGTAGACCTCCTCCACGGACGGCGCGAACACGACGTCGGCGCCCGCCTGCTCGGCGACCTTCAGGTCGGCGTCCAGGGTGCGCGGGTAGCGGTCGAGGTCCTCGCCCGCGCCGAACTGCAGCGGGTTGACGAAGACGGTGACGATCACGAAGCCCTGGTCGCCGACGTGGGCGCGGGCCGCGCGGATCAGGGTGGCGTGGCCCTCGTGCAGGGCGCCCATGGTCATGACGACGGCGGTACGTCCCGGGCCCGCGAAGTGATCGCGCACGTACTCCAGATCGTCCGCCGTGGGGGCGAGTTCGAACATGCGACGGCTCATCGGTCTTCCCCGTTCTCGGGCAGGTCGGCACCGCCGGCGAGGACCCCCAGCAGATCCTCGGCGAGCTCGGGCTTGAGCAGGCCGTGGGCGAGCGCGCGGTCGGCGGTGGCGCGGGCCATCGCCAGATAGCCGGCGACGGTCTGCGGGGCGTGCCGGCGCAGTTCGGCGACGTGGGCGGCGACCGTGCCGGCGTCCCCGCGCGCGACGGGGCCGGTCAGGGCCGCGTCGCCCGAGCGCAGGGCGTTGTCCAGGGCGGCGCCGAGCAGTGGACCGAGCATCCGGTCGGGGGCCTCGACACCGGCCTCGCGCAGCAGCTCCATGGACTGGGCGACCAGCGTCACCAGGTGGTTGGCGCCCAGGGCGAGCGCCGCGTGGTACAGCGGACGCAGCTCCTCGGCGATCCACTCCGGCTCGCCGCCCATCTCGATGACCAGGGCCTCGGCGGCCAGCCGCAGTTCCTCGGGGGCGGTGACGCCGAAGGAGCACCCGGCCAGCCGCTGCACGTCGACGGGCGTACCGGTGAAGGTCATCGCCGGGTGCAGGGCCAGCGGCAGCGCGCCCGCGCGCAGGGCGGGGTCGAGCACTTTCGCGCCGTACCGCCCGGAGGTGTGCACGAGCAGTTGTCCGGGCCGCACCGCGCCGGTCTCGGCCAGGCCCGCGACCAGCCCGGGCAGGGTGTCGTCGGGGACGGTCAGCAGCACCAGGTCGGCCAGTCGCAGCACCTCGGCGGGCGGCACCAGGGGCACCTCGGGGAGCATGAGTTCGGCGCGCCGCCTGGAGGCGTCGGAGACTCCGGAGGCAGCCACCGGACGGTGCCCGGCGAGCTGGAGGGACGCGGCGAGCGCGGGTCCCACCCGGCCGGCGCCGACGACGCCGACGGTGAGCCGTGCGGGACGGTCCCTGGGGTCTGGCTGTTGGCTTGTACTCACGCGACGGCGGCCTTCCGTTCCAGTCCGCTTCGGGTACCGGACGATTTCTCGTCATGTTAACGCGATCGGTTCCGGGGGCGTTCGTTCGTCCACAGGCTGTGGGTTTCCCCACGAACCCGGCACGGAAATCCGGGTGCCCGCCGCGGCCGGTACACGCGATGATCCGGGACATGAGTGATGCGGCGGAGCAGGACGACCGGCGGGAAGAGCGGCTCTCGGACGAGGAGCGGCGCAAGCGGCTGCGCGAGCGGCGCACAGGAGCGTACCGAGGCGCGAAGCGGGTGCTCGCGCGCCCCGGGTTCCTGGGGACGCTCCGGGAGCGGCTGGCGCTGCTGGAGCGGGCGGAGGAGGTCCACGACCTCGACGAGGCGTCGGACCTGTACGGCAACGGGGTCGTCGAGGCCCTGGAGGAGAAGGTCGCCCAGCTGCTGGGCACGGAGGCCGCCGCCTTCTTCCCGACCGGCACGATGGCCCAGCAGGTCGCCCTGCGCTGCTGGGCGGGCCGCACCGGCAACCCGACGGTCGCGCTGCACGCCCTGGCCCATCCCGAGGTGCACGAGAGGCATGCGCTCAGCCAGGTCTCCGGTCTGCGCCCAGTGCGGGTGACGAGCGCGCCCCGGCTGCCGACCGCCGAGGAAGTGCGCCGCCTCGACGAGCAGTTCGGGACGCTGATGCTCGAACTTCCCCTCAGGGACGCCGGTTTCGTTCTGCCCTCCTGGGAGGAACTCACCGGGCTCGTCGAGGCGGCACGCGCGCGCGACGCGGTGGTGCACTTCGACGGCGCGCGCCTGTGGGAGTCCACCGTGCACTTCGGCCGTCCGTTGGAGGAGATCGCGGACCTGGCCGACAGCGTGTACGTGTCGTTCTACAAGTCCCTCGACGGCTACGGCGGCGCCGCGCTCGCCGGCCCGAAGGAACTGGTGGAGGAGGCCGGGGCCTGGCGGCACCGGTACGGCGGCAACGTGTTCCAGCAGTTCCCCACGGCCCTGTCGGCCCTGGCCGGCCTGGAGCGGGAGCTGCCTCGCCTGCCCGAGTATGTGCGGCACGCGCGCGTGGTGGCCGCCGCACTGCACGAGGGCTTCGCCGCGGCGGGGCTGCCGTGGGTGCGTGTGCACCCCGAGGTACCGCACACCCACGAGTTCCAGCTCTGGCTGCCGTACGAGGCCGACGTGGCCGCCGAGGCCGCGATCCGGACCGCCGAGGAGACGCGCACGATGCTCTTCACGGCCGGCTGGAACGCCATGGGCCCCGGCCTGGCCTTCACCGAGGTCTCCGTGCGAGCCGCCGGCCTGGAGTGGACGGCGGACGACGTGCGGACGGCGGTCGCGGAGTTCGTGGCACGGCTGGAGGAGAACGCCGGTAAGGGCAGGTGATCGCCCGGGCGCCGCCGGCGTCGCCCGTCAGTCGAGCCGGATGTGCCGAACGCCCACCTTCGCCTGCCTGAGCCGGGTCCGCGGCGGGCCCTCCCTGTTGTGCTTCGGCGTCAGGCCTGCCAGGACCGCGCTCCGGTCGGCCGTCTTCGGCACGGTCGAGTGGTCCGTCCACAGGTGCTCGGCGAACTTCGGCTCGCGCAGCAGTTCGAGGCAGTGGCCGAGCTGCCGTACGGTCCAGGTCTCCCTGCCCAGGCCGGCGTTCCTCCCTCCGGCGTAAGTGAGCAGGTGCCCCGAGCCACGCCCGCGCAGCCGCTTCAGAACGGTCTCGCGTTCCGTGAGGATCGTGAAGTGCCGTACGTCGTGGCCCAGTTCGCGCAGCCGGCCGATGGTCTCGGTGAAGTGGCCGGAGTCGGTGACGGTCATGGGGCGATCACCACGCCCTCGTGCCGGGTGAGGGCCAGGTCCAGAACCTCGACCACGCCCCGCCGCCAGGACGCCAACTCCTGGAAGACGTCTATCAGCGGCCTCCGGCCGCGGGCTCCGGCCGCGGGCTCCGCGCAGTTCGGGCGGGAGCATACGGCGCAGGCCGAAGCCGGCGTGCTCGGGGTCGCAGACGACGCTGCCGGGCAGGCGGTGCCGGATCTCGTGCGCGGGCAGTTCCCTGATGGATCGCCGCCCCCGAAGGGGCCGTTGATCCACAGGAGCATGCGCAGACCCTACCGACGCCCGCCCGCTCCGTTCAGCCGTGTCCGCCGGCCCGGACGAGGCCGGTCTCGTAGGCCAGGACCACCACCTGCACCCGGTCCCTGAGGCCCAGCTTGGTCAGGATGCGGCCCACGTGGGTCTTCACGGTCGCCTCGGACAGCACCAGCCGGGCGGCGATCTCACCGTTCGACAGGCCCTGCGCGACCAGCACCATGACCTCGCGCTCGCGCTCGGTGAGCCGCTGCAGTTCCTTGTGCTGCGGCTCCTTGCCGCCGGTGGGCAGCATCGGCGCGAACCGGTCGAGCAGGCGGCGGGTGGTGGAGGGCGCGACGACGGCGTCGCCGCTGTGCACCGAGCGGATCGCGGCGAGCAGGTCGCCGGGCGGCACGTCCTTGAGCATGAACCCGGAGGCGCCCGCCTTCAGCCCGGAGAAGGCGTACTCGTCGAGGTCGAAGGTGGTCAGTATCAGCACCTTCGGCGGGTTGGGCTCGGAGCAGATGCGGCGGGTGGTCTCCACGCCGTCCAGCTTTGGCATGCGCACGTCCATCAGCACCACGTCGACGGCGGTGGCGCGCAGCACCTGCAGGGCCTCGACGCCGTCGCCCGCCTCCGCGACGACCTCCATGTCCGGCTGGGCGGCGAGCACCATCCGGAATCCGGTGCGCAGCAGCATCTGGTCGTCGACGAGCATCACGCGGATCGTCATCGGGGTCCTTCCGTCCTGTGGTCAGCGGGTTAGCGGTGGTCCGTTGTGATCGGGTCGGCGGTTACGGCGGTAGGTAGAGGTTGATGCCGCAGCCGCCGGCCAGGCCGGCGGTGAGCTGGTCGATCTCGTGTGGGACGCGGGCGAGGGCTCCGGATCGGATGATCCGGAGCAGGTCGTGGAACGGGACGAGCCAGGACCGGATCCGGCGCAGCCGCTGTGGCCAGGTGTCAGGTCGTGGTCCGTCCGGATCGGCGCCGGACGGCTGGACAGGCCCTCGGGACTTGTCGTTGTCGTTGCACCAGCAGAACGTGAACGCCAGCTTCACCAGGGTCCAGTGGCGCTGGATGGCCTCTGCGGAACGCACTTGGAAGTCGGCCCAGCCCAGTTCGCGTTTCACCTGCTTGTATTCCTGTTCGACCCAGTTGCGCAGGCTGTAGAGCCGCAGGACCTCCGCCGGGGTGGCCGGCGGATACGATCCGCGCCGAGGGCGGCGGGGCAGGTTCGTGGCCAGATAGCGGGTGCTTGTCCTGGGCAGGGTCTTCGGATCGACGGTGGCCACGATCATGCGCCGGGCACGGTCGGGGCCATAGGGGCCGCAGACGACGTCGGCGGCCCACCACTCCTCGGTGCGTCCGTCGCGCAGGTGCCGGGTGATCCGGTGCCAGCGGCCGGGCCTGGAGGGCGAACTGAACGGCACTTCGGCCGCTGCCCGGGCCGGGGTGAGCGGTGGACCGTCGTCGCGGTGGATCTGCGTGGTGGGACTGAAGGCCACGACGAAGGGCACTGCGGTGTGGTCCAGGTTGTCGACCACGACCGGGCCGCGGCTGGGTCCGTAGTCCGCGTCGGCGACCACCGCGCGAAAGCGGATCCCGGCGTCCCGTGCCCGGTGGACCAGCTCCGTGGCGATCCGGCTCTTGGTCCGAAACCCCGGGTCCTTCTTCCCGCCCGGCAGCCGCGCGGCCGGCTGGTAGGGCACGGTGTGCACCGGCCAGTACACCTTCTCATCGGCCCAGCAGGTGGTGACCGCCACGATCCCCTCCTCGACCTTGCCGCGCGAGCCGATGTACTGCCGGGCCACGTACTCGGTGGCATGCCCGGACTTCCGGTCCCCCGAATCGTCGATCACCAGCACCCCGTCACCATGTGCAGCCGTTCTCGGGTCCGCCATCAGCAGCTCGATCCGGCGGTCGTTGATCGCCTCGTGATCCCAGTGCGACTCCGACAGGAACCACTGCAGCCGCTGCTCCTCGCGGTGCTTGGAGCCGACCCCGGGCTCGGTCTCCGCCAGCGCCGTCAAGGTCTTGTTCCGCTCGCTCGGACGCAGCAGACCGGCCGTGTAGTCCCTGATGGCAGCCCGTTGAGCACGCGAAACCAACAACGGATCGAACAAGGCCAGGTACCCCTCCAACGGACCCGGCGCCGCAGCCACCGAAAGCCGATCGGTAACCATGATTCCCTCACCTGCCGCAGCGAACTCCTCTTCCCATCACACTGCGGCAAGCGCCCGATCACAACGGACCACCGTTAGGGGGCCAGAGGGTCAGGGGGCCAGAGGGTCAGGGGGCCAGAGGGTCAGGGGGCCAGAGGGTCAGGGGGCCAGAGGGTCAGGGGGCCAGAGGGTCAGGGGGCGCGACCGGGGCGACGGGGGCGTGCGTCCGCGTCAGTGCGCCGGTTTGAGCGGCAGCAGGGCGCTGATGCGGAAGCCTCCACCGGGGCGCGGGCCCGCGTCCAGGGTGCCGCCGACCATGCCGACGCGTTCGCGCATGCCGATCAGGCCGTGGCCCCGGCCGTCGGCGCCGCCCTCCTCGTACAGCTCGTGCGGGGCGCCCTTGCCGTCGTCCTCGACGAGCAGACCGAGACCGTCGTCGAAGTAGACCAGGCGCACGCTCGCGCCCGCGTTCGGCCCGCCGTGCTTGCGGGTGTTGGTCAGGGCCTCCTGCACGATCCGGTACGCGGTGAGCTCGACCCCGCTGGGCAGCGGGCGCGGGGTGCCCTCGATCCTGAAGTCGACGGGCAGTCCGGAGGCCTGGCACTGCTCGACCAGCTCCTTGATCTGGTCGACGTCGGGCTGTGGCACGTACTCACCGCTCTCCTGGTGCTCCCCGGTGCGCAGCACGCCCAGCAGGCGGCGCATCTCGGCGAGGGCCTGGCGGCCGGTGGAGGAGATGGTCTCCAGGGCCTTCTTCGCCTGGTCGGGCGCGGCGTCGAGGACGTAGGCGGCGCCGTCGGCCTGCACCACCATCACCGACACGTTGTGCGCGACCACGTCGTGCAGCTCGCGCGCGATCCGGGCGCGCTCGGCGGCGACCGCGACCTTGGCCTGCGCCTCGCGCTCCTTCTCCAGGCGGGCGGCGCGCTCCTCCAGCTGCGCCAAGTAGGCGCGGCGGGTGCGCATGGAGTCGCCGAGCACCCAGGCGAGGGCGAACGGCACCGTCATGAAGACCGCTACGGCGACGTTGCCCAGGGCACTCGTGCCGTGCTGCGGCCAGCGGATCTGCGCGAGGGTCGCCGCGCACAGCCCGCCGGCCAGGGCGAACCGGGAGGCCCAGCGGGCGCCGTCCGCGGCGACGGTGTAGATGATCACCAGCATGGCGAAGTCGGCGCCCGAGGTCTGGACGTCCAGGACCAGCTGTGCCACGCCCGTGGCCGCCGCCAGCAACAGCATCTTCTCGGGCATCCGGCGGCGCAGTGCGACGACCGCGCACAGCACGACGGAGACGGCCAGGGCCGCGCCGAGTGATCCGTGGTGGTCCGGCGCCCTATGGATGCTCAATACGCTCACGCCGGAAATTCCGAGCAGGAAGAGGGCCCAGAAGCCGTCGACCCACATCGGGTGCCTGCGGAGAAAGTCATAGAGGCGCTGCACGTAACCCAGAGTAGGCAAGCGGGATGGGTGCAGGAGTCAACCGGAGGACCGATCCGCACCCGGCGCTCGTACTCCCCAAGGTGGAGGCCGTGATCACCTGTGCGCCTAGTCTGGCGGGGTGGCGGACAACACAGAGGGCTGCACCGCGGACACCGAGGCGGACGGCTCGGCGGAGGAGTGGCGCGGCTGGCGGGTGGCGGCCGAGGAGGCTCTGTACGGGCCGGGCGGCTTCTACCGGCGGCCGGAGGGGCCGGCCGGGCACTTCCGTACGTCCGTGCACGCCTCGCCGCTGTTCGCGCGGGCCGTGGCGCGGTTGCTGTGCCTGGTCGACGAGGCGCTGGGCCGCCCGGCGGCACTGGACTTCGTGGACATGGCGGCCGGGCGGGGCGAGCTGGCCGCCGGGGCGCTCGCCGCGCTGCCCACGGACGTGGCCGCACGCACGCGCGTGTACGCCGTCGAGATCGCCGGCCGGCCCGACGGTCTCGACGACCGGATCGAGTGGCTGCCCGAACCCCCACGAGGAATCACGGGGCTGCTGTTCGCCAACGAGTGGCTGGACAACGTGCCGGTGGAGGTCGCGGAGGTGGATTCCGCGGGCGTACCCCGGCGCGTTCTCGTACGGAGGGACGGCACCGAGCGGCTCGGGGAGCCGGTGCCGGAGGCGGAGGCCCGGTGGCTGGCGCGGTGGTGGCCGCTGCCGCCCGAGCAGGGGCTGCGCGCGGAGATCGGGCTGCCCCGGGACACCGCCTGGGCCGCCGCGGTCGCCCGCGTGGGGCGGGGCCTGGCGGTCGCCGTGGACTACGCGCACACGGCGGACACCCGGCCGCCCTTCGGCACGCTCACCGGCTTCCGGGAGGGCCGGGAGACGGCGCCGGTACCGGACGGCTCGTGCGATATCACGGCGCACGTGGCGCTGGACGCGTGCGCCGCGTACGCGCCCCCGGGCGCCCGTCTGTTCACCCAACGCGACGCCCTGCGCGCCCTGGGCATCGCCAGCGCACGCCCCCCGCTGTCGCTCGCCTCCACGCGCCCCGAAGAGTACGTACGTGCTCTGGCGCGCGCCGGGGAGGCCGCCGAGCTCACCGCGGCCGGCGGGCTCGGTGACTTCGGCTGGCTGGTGCAGCCGGTCGGTGTCCTGGAGCTGCCGGCCCTATTTGTCGATGTCCCCGACCACGAAGAACATTGAGCCCAGGATCGCCACCATGTCCGCCACCAGCGTGCCCGGCAGCAGCTCGGTGAGCGCCTGGATGTTGTTGTACGAGGCCGAGCGCAGCTTCAGCCGGTACGGGGTCTTCTCGCCCTTGCTGACCAGGTAGTAGCCGTTGATGCCGAGCGGGTTCTCGGTCCACGCGTACGTGTGCCCCTCGGGCGCCTTCAGGACCTTCGGCAGCCGCTGGTTGATCGGGCCGGGCTCCAGCTCGGCCAGCCGGTCCAGGCAGGCGTCGGCGAGGTCGAGCGCGTTGTGGGTCTGCTCCAGCAGACACTCGAAGCGGGCCAGGCAGTCGCCCTCCTGCCGGGTGACGACCTTCAGGACGTCCCGCAGCTCCCCGTAGGCGAGGTACGGCTCGTCGCGGCGCAGGTCGAAGTCGACGCCCGAGGCGCGCGCGATCGGGCCGCTCACGCCGTAGGCGTGCACGGCCTGCGGCGAGAGGACGCCCACGCCCCGCGTGCGCCCCCGGAAGATCTCGTTGCCCAGCACCAGGTCGTCGAAGACGTCCATGCGCGAGCGCACGGCGGCGACCGCGGCACGCGCGCGCGTGGCCCACCCGGCCGGCAGGTCCTCCTTCAGGCCGCCGACCCGGTTGAACATGTAGTGCATCCGGCCGCCGGAGACCTCCTCCATGACGTTCTGCAGGACCTCGCGCTCCCGGAACGCGTAGAAGACCGGCGTGATGCCGCCCAGCTCCAGCGGGTAGGAGCCGAGGAACATCAGGTGGTTGAGCACCCGGTTGAGCTCCGCGAGCAGCGTGCGCGTCCACACCGCGCGCGCGGGGACCTCCATGCCCAGCATCCGCTCCACGGCCAGGACCACGCCCAGCTCGTTCGAGAAGGCCGACAGCCAGTCATGGCGGTTGGCCAGCATGATGATCTGACGGTAGTCACGCGCCTCGAACAGCTTCTCCGCGCCGCGGTGCATATAGCCGATCACCGGCTCCGCGCGCGTGATGCGCTCGCCGTCCAGCACCAGCTTCAGCCGCAGCACTCCGTGCGTGGACGGGTGCTGGGGTCCGATGTTGAGCACCATGTCGGTGCTCTCCGCGGCGCCGCCGATCCCGACCGTGGTCTCCGTGGTAGGAGTCATGGACACAGTCTCCCCTACGTACGCTTGCCCCATGGAAACGGGGAGTGTGGACGAGCGGCGGGCGGCCGGCAATGAGCCGATATGGATCCCGCTGCCGCGCGGCCTGCTGCGGATGCGGCGACTGCTGCTGGTGGTGTGGCTGGGTCTGTTCGCCCTGGCCGCGGGGCTGCTGCCGGGACTGCTGGCCGGTCCCGCCTGGTCGGCGTTCGCGTTGCTGCCGCTGGCGCTGATGGCGTGGGGCTGGGTGCTGCTCGGCCGCAACTGGCGCTCCTGGCGGTACGCCGAGCGCGCCGACGACCTGCTGATCAGCCGGGGCGTGCTGTGGCGCGAGGAGACCGTCGTGCCGTACGGGCGGATGCAGCTGGTCGAGGTCACCTCCGGGCCGGTCGAGCGGCACTTCGGGCTGGCCACCGTGCAGCTGCACACGGCCGCCGCCGCGACCGACGCGACCATCCCCGGCCTCGACCCGGCCGAGGCGGAACGGCTGCGCGACCGGCTCACCGAGCTCGGCGAGGTCCGATCGGCGGGGCTGTGACGGCGGCGGGGGGCGAGGAGGCCGTACGCGACGAGCGGCCCGTGACCGGGCGGCGGCTGCATCCCGTGACCCCGCTCAGGCGGGCGTGGGCGCCGGTCGCCGTGCTCGCGGGCTGGGCCGCGCACGACCCCAACCAGGCGCAGCGGCAGCTCACCCGGCTGACCACGACCACCCTGCTGATCGGGCTCGCGGTGCTCGTGCCCGCGGCCGCCCTCTACGGCTTCCTGTCCTGGTGGTTCACCCGCTACGCGGTGACCGACACCGAACTGCGCATCCGTACCGGGCTGTTGTTCCGCCGTACCGCGCACATCCGGCTGGAGCGGATCCAGGCCGTCGACGTCACCCGGCCGCTGCTCGCGCGGGTCGCGGGCGTGGCCAAGCTCAAGCTCGACGTCGTAGGGACGGACAAGAAGGACGAACTGGCCTTCCTCGGCGAGGAGGAGGCCCGGGCGCTGCGCGCCGAACTGCTGGCGCGGGCGGCCGGGTTCGCGCCCGAGTCGGCGCACGAGGTCGGTGAGGCACCCGCGCGGGAGCTCGTGCGCGTACCCGCGCGCGTGATCGCCGTCTCACTGCTGCTGACCGGCGCGACCTGGGGCTCGCTGGTCGCCGCCGTCGTCGTACCGCCGCTGCTGTGGCTGGCCACCCACAGCCTGTGGACGGTGCTGGCCGCCGCGGTGCCGTTGTTCGGTGGGGCCGTGACCGGCAGCGCGGGCCGCTTCGTCTCCTCCTACGACTGGACGGTGAGCGAGTCGCCCGACGGGCTGCGGATCGACCGGGGACTGCTGGACCGCATCCACGAGACGGTGCCGCCGGGGCGGGTGCAGACCGTACGGATCGTGGAGCCGCTGCTGTGGCGATGGCGCGGCTGGGTCCGGGTGGAGCTGGACGTGGCCGGGTCGTCCGACTCCATGCTGCTGCCGGTCGCCCCGCGCGAGGTCGCCGAGTCGGTCATCGCGCGGGTGCTGCCGGGGGCGACGGTGCCGCCGCCGGCCTCGCCGGCACGTCCGCCGCGGCGCGCCCGGTGGTGCCTGCCGGTGTGGTGGCGCGGACACGGAGTCGCCGTCACCGACGCGGTGTTCGCCACGCGGCACGGGCTCCTGTGCCGCCGGCTCGCGCTGGTGCCCCACGCCAAGGTGCAGAGCGTACGGCTGTCCCAGGGCCCGTGGGAGCGCGCACGGCGCGTCGCCGACCTCCACGTGGACACCGGCGCCGACAAGACCGTGACGGCCCGCCTGCGAGACGCCGGGGAGGCGGCGGAACTCCTGCGGTCCCAGGCGGAGAGGTCCCGCACAGGACGCCTGACCGCGCGACCGGACCGCTGGATGGCCTGAGCGCGGTCAGGCCGCCGCGCCGCCGACAAGCGCCGGGCCTGACGCGAAGGCGCGGAGCGTACCGCTGTCCCAGGAGCCGTGGGAGCACGTGTGGCGCGTCGCCGACGTTCTCGTGGGTGGGGAAGGTCGCACACGGGGCCGCCGCGCCGCGACCGGACCGGTTGTCGGTCCGAGCGCGGCCCGGCGGGTGTCAGGAGGCCGCGGTGCGCAGGCCCTGTACGTCGATCGGTTCTGTCTCGTCGTGGGCCGTCAGGTCGATGATCTGGCCCACGGCCGGCTTGTACTGGGACTCGGCCTCCGCCTTGTGGAGGGCGAGGGCCTCCTGGCCGACCACGTCGGCGAGGTCCTCGTTCTGGACGGCGTCCAGGTCGGTGGACGACGAACCCTTCTTCGTGCCGAAGAAGTCGAACCCGCCCTCGACCACCGGGCGCCGCGTGGGCGCGGCCGGTACGACGGCCACCGCGGTCGGCACGGTGAAGTGCCCGGAGGGCCGCTGCGGCGCGGACTTGGCCGGCCGCGCCGGTTCGGCCGGATCGGTCGCGGGGGCCGGTGCGGCCTCTCCGGCCGACGCGGTCGGCTCCACCGGCTCCGTCGGCTCCACCGGCTCTACCGGCTCTACCGGCTCTACCGGCTCTACCGGCTCTACCGGCTCTACCGGCTCGATCGAGTCGGTCGCCGCGGTCGGCTCGGTCGTGGTGGCGGCCGCGTGCTCGTGCGCGTCGGCCGCCTCGGGCTGCCCCTCCGGTTCGTCCTCCCGCGCGGGGGCGGCGTCGGCACTGCCGTCGGCCTCCGACGAGGCGTCAGGCTCCTTGGCGGCGGCCGCGTTCGTCTCCTCGCCGTCCGTGTCGAACCGCGACAGCGCCGCCCGGGCCCGCAGGAACAGCTTGGAGCCCTCCGGGGAGAACACGGCGGGGGCCTCGGCCTCCGGCTTCTCCTCCGTGGCGGCCTCGGTGTCGGAAGCGGCCGTGTCCAGGGCGTCCGCGACATCCACGACATCCACGGCGTCCGCGACATCCACGGCGTCCGCGGAATCCACGTCGGCCGTCGGCGCGGCGGGCAGCGCAGGGACGTCGAAGTCGGCCTCTATCTCCAGCAGGCGGCGGCCCTCCAGCGCGCTCGCGCGCTCGGTCTCCGCCGTGGCGTACCGCCGCAGCAGTGCCGCGTGCTCGTTGCGCAGCCCCGCCAGCTCCGCACGCTTGGCCCGCAGCTTCTGCTCGAGCCGGACACGCAGCTCGCGCGACTCCTCGAGATCCGTCTCGAGTTCGGCGACGCGTTCCTCGAAGCGCCACTCGTCGCTCGCACGCGCGCGCGTGAGATCGGCGACCTGCCGGCCGGCCTGCGCGTCCCAGCGACGCATGACGACCGCGCCCAGGGCCGCCGTCGCCGCGGCGGCCGCGGCGAGCGACCGCAGCACGGTCGCGTCCGTGAACGCCCAGGGGCCCAGGGCGCAGACGAGCGAGACCCCGGCGATCACCGAAGGAGGCAGCAGTCTGTGCAAGGGAGGGGAATGGCGGTGACGTCCACGTGGCATGGCCAGAAACTTACCGCGCGTAGACGAGCCGTGGCAGGCCGCCCGGCAAAAAGGCAGCCATACCGAAACCTTCATGCGGCAACGGGAGTTCCGGCCGCCTTTGCCTTCGCTTCAGCAAGATCGTTTCAGTGGTCGCTCAGGCAGCTGCTCATCCATTGCAGCGTCGCCGGGATCTCACGCCTCCAGGTGTTGAAGTTGTGGCCCCCGCTGTCGAGGATGATCGACGAGATCCGTGTCCTGTTCGTCGCCCTCACCTCGTCTATGAACCTGAGCGTGGCCCTGTAGTTGTTCTCGCCGACCTTGCTGCTGGTGACGAGCAGCGACGTGTCGGGAGCGGGCAGGTGCTTGATGCTCCACCGCAGGTCGGCACGGTTCCGCAGATGCTGCTTCCCCTGGAAGAGATCGCCCGTGGTCGGATCGATCGGCGCCTTGTAGTACGGGGACAGGCCCGCGCCCGCGGCGTACACCTCGGGATGGTGCATGGCGAGTTTCAGCGCGCAGTAACCACCCGTGGAGTTGCCGACGATTCCCCAGCTGCCCGGCTTCTTCCCGACCCGGTAGTGGGCGAGGACGGCGTCCGGCAGGTCCTTGGCGAAGAACGTCTCGGTCTGCGGGCCGCCCGGGATGTCCACGCACTCCGTGTCACGCGGCGGCGCCACCGTCGGCCGCAGCATCACCAGGATCATCGGCTGCATCCGCCCGTCCTTGGCGAGCTCCTGCGCCGTGCGCGGGTAGTGCAGCTTGTTGATCAGCGCCTGGGTGGTGCCCGGGTAGCCGGTGAGGACCACGGCCGCGGGGAAGGTGCGCGTGCGGTACTGCGGCTGGAAGTACTCCGGCGGCAGGTATATGAACGCGGGCGTGGCGATGCGGGTCCTACGGCCCACGATGTCGACCTTCTGGATCTGGCCCACGAGCTGCGGCCGCTCGCCGTTGCCCAACGGCATCTGCTGGGTGCCGATCACCTGCAGTGGGCCGCCGCCGCGCGCCGAATCGTTCACGACCACACCCTGGCCGTTCTCCTGTCCGAACAGGTCCGCCCAGCTGGCGTAGAAGCCGAAGGCCTGGTTGGCGGCGAGTCCGACGCACGTGAACAGTGCCAGCTGGGTGGCCAGCAGCAGGCCGACGCGTCCGCCGACCGCACGCCAGGTGCGGCGGGCCAGACGTGGCCAGAGCCACACCGTGCCGACGAACAGCAGGACGGCGAACAGAATCGCCAGTGCCAACACCTTGTTGCTCGTGAGACCCATGGGCTCTTACCTGCCTGCACTTCCCGCCCGGGCCCGCCACCGCTTCCTCGCGAGAGCTTGCCCCGGCCTTTCCCTGGCCTTTGACCGGACTTTCCGGCGGGGAGTGAACCTGACTCCCCTGGACACCGTCCTAGAGGGCGCAATGTCGCCGGATGCCCGGGATCGGCACCGGATTCAAGGTCTCTCGCAGAACTACGGGATGCGATGTCTGTCAGGATAGATGGGGAAATGTCGGACGGGGTTCCGAGCCGATCAAGCCGGGTGCGGCGCATACTCCGCGGCCCGCGCCCCGAAGCCGTCCCCGCTCTGGTCGGCAGGGCCTGCGCGGTCGTCGGCCTCCTGGACATTGCCGCGGGTGTCTTCCCGCGCTTCAGGCACAGCCGTATGCACGCCATGGCCGAGGTGCTGCCGGGCTCGTTCGGCCCGTTCGCCGCGGCCCTCTCGCTCAGCGTGGGCGTGCTGTTGCTGCTGCTCGCGCACGGCCTGAAGCGGCGCAAGCGGCGGGCCTGGCGCGCGGCCGTGGTGCTGCTGCCGGCCGGCGCGGCGGCGGAGTTCGTCTACCGGCACTCCGTGGTCGGGGTGATCATCTCGCTCGCGCTGCTCGCGCCGCTGCTGATCCACCGCCGTGAGTTCGTCGCGCTGCCGGACCCGCGCAGCCGCTGGCGGGCGCTGGCCAACTTCGTCCTGATGAGCGCCGGCTCGCTGGGCCTTGGCATGATCATCGTCACCGCGCACGGGCACCGGATGGTCGGCGACCCCAGCGTGGCGGACCGGCTGACCCACGTCGTCTACGGCCTGTTCGGCTTCGAGGGCCCGGTGGACTACCAGGGCAGCACCTCCTGGACCGTCGCCTTCTCCCTCGGTGCCCTCGGCTGGCTCACCGCGGTCACCACCGTCTACCTGGCCTTCCGCCCCGAGCACCCGGCCGCGCGCCTGACCGAGGAGGACGAGAGCAGGCTGCGCGCCCTGCTGGCCAAGCACGGCGTCCGGGACTCCCTCGGCCACTTCGCGCTGCGCCGGGACAAGGCGGTCGTGTTCTCCCCCAGCGGCAAGGCGGCGGTGACGTACCGCGTCGTCTCCGGCGTGATGCTGGCCAGCGGCGACCCGATCGGCGACGTCGAGGCCTGGCCGGGGGCCATCGAGCGGTTCATGGACGAGGCCAGGGCCCACTCCTGGACGCCCGCCGTCATGGGCTGCTCCGAGACCGGCGGCGAGGTGTGGACCCGGGAGACCGGTCTGGACGCCCTGGAACTGGGCGACGAGGCGGTGGTCGACGTCGCGGATTTCTCGCTCGCCGGACGCGCGATGCGCAATGTCCGTCAGATGGTCAAGCGCATCGAGCGGGCCGGCTACGAAACCCGGGTGCGGCGCATCCGTGACCTCGGCGAGACCGAGCTGGAGCGGATCCGGCGGGCGGCGGAGGACTGGCGCGGTACCGACACCGAGCGCGGCTTCTCCATGGCACTCGGCCGCATCGGCGACCCCTCCGACGGCGACTGCCTGATCGCCACCGCGCACAAGCGGGACGACGAGCCGGGCGAGTACGGCGACCTGAAGGCGATCCTGCACTTCGTGCCCTGGGGCGAGGACGGCGCGTCCCTGGACCTGATGCGGCGCGACCGCTCGGCCGACCCCGGCATGAACGAACTGCTGATCGTCGCGGCGCTCCAGGCCGCCCCGAAGTTCGGCGTCACCCGTGTCTCGCTGAACTTCGCGATGTTCCGCTCGGCGCTGGCGCGCGGCGAGAAGATCGGCGCGGGGCCTGTGCTGCGGGCCTGGCGCGGGCTGCTGGTGTTCCTCTCGCGCTGGTTCCAGATCGAGTCGCTGTACAAGTTCAACGCCAAGTTCCAGCCCCGCTGGGAGCCGCGGTTCGTCGTCTACCGCGCCTCCGCGGACCTGCCCCGCATCGGCTTCGCCGCCATGCAGGCCGAGGGCTTCGTCAACCTGGCCCTGCCCCTGCCGCGCTTCCTGCGCCGCCGCACCGCCACCGAGCGCCCCTGCGCCCACTCGGTCACGGAACGGGACGTACGCGCGGCATAGGGCCCTGCCCGGCGGGTGCCCCCCCGAACAGGCCCGGGCGGAAGCCCCCACCCCCTCCGGGGGCTTCCGCCCGGGCCACGCCTACCGCCGGCGGCCTTCAGCGGCCAGGGACCCCGCTCCTCCGCCACCAGGCCACGCCCCGACGGCGGACAGAACAGCCACAGCCCGGCGGGGCACCGTCCCTCACCGCCCCGGCCTCACCGCCCGGGCCACGCCCACTCACGGCGGCCGTCGAACGAACGAGACCATGCCCCTTCGCTCGGGGCCCTCACGCGGGCGCGGACGGAACAGCCGCAGCCCAGCGGGACCACGCCCGTTCCCGCCCCGACGCCACCGCTCGGCCCACGCCCCTCCCACGGCATCCGTCAAGCAGCCAAATGCCCCACTCCTCCGCAGCCAGGCCCATGCCCCGGCGGTGGGCAGGACAACGGCAGCCCGACGGGACGCCGTCGCTCGGGTCGTGGATGTTGTGGTCGGGTGCGGGGCCTACGCTGAAAGTATGAGCAATCACAGCGGGCGCGGCCGAGTGGCGGGCCTTCCGGTATGGGACCGGTGCGCGGTCATGGGGGTCGTGAACGTGACCCCCGACTCCTTCTCCGACGGCGGCCGCTGGTTCGACACGACCACCGCCGTCAAGCACGGCCTGGACCTCGTCGCCCAGGGCGCGGACCTGATCGACGTGGGCGGCGAGTCCACCCGCCCCGGCGCCACCCGCGTCGACGAGGCCGAGGAGCTGCGGCGCGTCATCCCCGTCGTCCGCGGCCTCGCCTCCGAGGGCGTCACGATCTCCGTGGACACCATGCGCGCCCGCGTCGCCGAGCAGGCGCTCGCGGCAGGCGCCGCACTTGTCAACGACGTCAGCGGCGGCCTCGCCGACCCCGCGATGATCCCGGTGGTCGCGGACACGGGCGCCCCGTTCGTCGTGATGCACTGGCGCGGCTTCCTGGAGGGCGGCAACGTCCGCGGGGTGTACGACGACGTCGTCACCGAAGTCGTCGACGAACTGCACGCGCGCGTGGAGGCCGTCCTGGAGGGCGGTGTCGCCGCCGACCGCATCGTCGTCGACCCCGGCCTCGGCTTCTCCAAGGAGACCGGGCACGACCTGGCGCTCCTGGCCCGCCTCGACCGTCTGCGGGACCTGGGACATCCGGTCCTCGTCGCCGCCTCCCGCAAGCGGTTCCTCGGCCGGGTGCTGGCCGGCCCCGACGGCGCGCCGCCGCCCGCACGCGAGCGCGACGCCGCCACCGCCGCCGTCTCCGCGCTCGCCGCGCACGCCGGTGCCTGGGCCGTACGCGTGCACGAGGTCCGCGCGACGGCGGACGCGGTACGGGTCGCCCGCGCCGTGGAGGAGGCGCGCACCACCGGCGGCCACACGCCGGGCACGAGTTCCCCCGAAGGAGCCCGGTGAGCGCTCCCCACACCGATGTCGAGCAGGTGGAGGCCGCCAACACCGCCTTCTACGAGGCGCTGGAACAGGGCGATTTCGAGGAGCTGTCCGCGCTCTGGCTCACGCCCTCCGACCTGGGCGTCGACGAGGAGTACCACGACCCGGCCGACACCGGCGTGATCTCCTGCGTGCACCCCGGCTGGCCCGTGCTCACCGGACGCGGCGAGGTCCTGCGCTCGTACGCGCTGATCATGGCCAACACCGACTACATCCAGTTCTTCCTCACCGACGTGCACGTCTCGGTCACCGGCGACACCGCCCTGGTGACCTGCACCGAGAACATCCTCAGCGGCGGCCCCGCCCCCGCGGACGGCGGCGAACTCGGCCCGCTGGTCGGACAGCTCGTCGTCGCCACCAACGTGTTCCGGCGCACATCCCTCGGCTGGAAGCTCTGGTCCCACCACGCCTCCCCGGTTCTGGCCGAAAGCAGCGAAGACGAAGACGAGGGAAACGCTGACGACGACGCATCCGCTTGAGTGGGTGGGTGCCTGATGCGTGGTCCCGGGACGTGGCCGGAATCACGGGCTTCGGAAAAGGGCCGGCCATCATCCCGTGAGCAGCCGGGTTCTCCAGGGAAAACACACGGTGAAGCCTCCCCGGACCCGGCTCGCCCGGCCGCCCCGCGGCCCGGCTTTGTCAGTGTCCGCAGGTAGATTCGTTCGAGACCGGTGTGCCGCCCGCACGCGGCAGGAACCGGCCGCCGCCGACGATTGCAGGAGTGATTCGCGTGGATCGTGTCGCGCTGCGCGGCCTGAAGGCCCGCGGGCACCACGGCGTGTTCCCCAAGGAGCGCGAGGAGGGCCAGACCTTCCTCGTGGACGTCGTCATGGGAGTGGACACCCGGCCGGCCGCGGCCGACGACGACCTGGCGAAGACCGTGCACTACGGCATCGTGGCCGAGGAGGTCGTGGCCGTGGTGGAGGGCGAGCCGGTGAACCTCATCGAGACGCTCGCCGAGCGCATCGCCCAGGCCTGTCTGAAGCACGAGGGGGTCCAGGAGGTCGAGGTCTGCGTCCACAAGCCGGACGCACCGATCACGGTCCCCTTCGACGACGTGACCGTCACCATCACCCGGAGCCGAGTATGAACGCACCCTTCACCCAAGGGCACAGCGACCCGACCGTCCAGCCGGTGCCCGCATCGGTCGTCGAGAAGGTCGACGCCGCCGACACCACGCTGCAGAACCCCAAACGAGCCGTGATCTCGATCGGCTCCAACCTCGGCAACCGCCTGGAGACCCTCCAGGGCGCCGTCGACGCCCTGGAGGACACTCCGGGCGTCCGCATCAAGGCCGTCTCCCCGGTCTACGAGACGGAGCCGTGGGGCGTCGAGCCCGGCACCCAGCCGTCGTACTTCAACGCGGTGGTGATCCTCAAGACCACCCTCCCGCCGTCCTCCCTCCTGGAGCGCGCCCACGCCATCGAGGAGGCCTTCAACCGGGTCCGCGACGAGCGCTGGGGGCCGCGCACCATCGACGTCGACATCGTCGCCTACGCCGAGGCCGTCTCCGACGACCCGCTCCTCACGCTCCCCCACCCGCGCGCCCACGAACGCGCCTTCGTCCTCGCCCCGTGGTACGACGTGGATCCGCAGGCCCAGCTTCCCGGCCGGGGCGCGGTGGCCGACCTGCTGACCTCGGTCACCCACCAGGGTGTCGAACCGCGGGGGGACCTGGAACTCCGGCTGCCCGAGTAGTCGTTAAGGTCTAGACGACGCAAAACCTGCGCGAGACGTACGACCGACCACAGTCCGGGGGAGCTGAAGGGACACCGTGAGAGAGCTGCGCATCAGGGTGCTGGCCGGCGTGTTCTTCGTCGCCGGAGTGTTGTCCTGGGCGGTCGCCCGTCTGTGGAACGCGGTGGGGACCCTCCCCAGCGTCCCCTTGGCCGCCCCCGTCGTCCTCGCCCTGATCGCCGCGGTCCTCCTGGCCACGGCGCTCTCCTTGCGGGCCCGGCTGAAGGCCCAGCGAGAGCGCCGCCCCGGCGCCAAGGGCGTCGACCTCCTGATGGCGGCCCGCGCGGTCGTCTTCGGTCAGGCCAGCGCCCTGGTCGCCGCTCTCGTCGCCGGCATGTACGGCGGCACGTGCGTCTTCCTGCTGGAACTCCTCGACATCCCCGCCCGGCGCGACCAGGCCGTCTACGCCGGCTTCTCGGTCGTCACCGGCATCGCGGTCATAGCGGCCGCCCTGTTCCTCGAACGGGTCTGCAAACTCCCGGAGGACGACGACCACAACCATCCGGGGGCGGAACCGGTGGCGTGAGGGCCACCGGGCTGCAGGGCGAGATGTCCGTCCAGCCCGGCACTCGGGCCCGTGGACTTGGTCAGCCTCTCGCGACACGACTTGCGGGCGCGGGTCCGACCTCTGTTCCGGCGCCACCGCGAAGGTCACGTGGTCGGTCACGACAGCCACGACCTGACGGACCCTCACGGTCGCCACCTCCGTCGTATCAGCGATGAGCTCCGCTGCTCCGGGACCGTGTCGGATACCACTGACAATCAGGTCAGCGCGCCATGATCAGGCTCATCGCCTCATTACGGGTGGCCGGATCCCGCAACTGTCCACGCACCGCCGATGTGATGGTCTTCGCACCGGGCTTCCGAACTCCGCGCATCGTCATGCACATGTGCTCACACTCGACGACGACGATCACACCGCGCGGCTCCAGGATCTCCATCAGCGAGTCCGCGATCTGCGTGGTGAGCCGCTCCTGCACCTGCGGACGGCGGGCGTAGACGTCCACGAGCCGGGCCAGCTTCGAAAGACCCGTGATCTTTCCGTCGGCTGACGGAATGTAGCCGACGTGGGCGAATCCAACAAACGGTACGAGATGGTGTTCACAGGAACTCAGGACTTCGATGTCCTTCACGAGGACCATCTCGTCGTGCCCCAGGTCGAACGTCGTCGTCAGGACGTCCTCGGGCTTCTGCCACAGGCCCGCGAATATCTCCCTGTAGGCCCGGGCCACCCGTGCCGGTGTTTCGCGCAGTCCCTCGCGGTCCGGGTCCTCGCCGACCGCGATGAGGAGTTCGCGCACGGCGTTCTCGGCGCGCTTCTCGTCGAACTCGCCGATGGTCGTCTCGCCGTCCAGCGTCACGGGGTCGGTCATGTGAAGCCTCGTTCCTGGTGTGTCTGATCTGCGGACATGCGAAATGCCGCGCCCCCCAGGCTAGAACCAGGGGGGCGCGGCATACATTCCGGGGCCGGTGCGGTCCGGCGCCAGGTCCGTCAGCTGTCCGGACGGTCCTCCGGGGCCTGCTCCGTGGCCGGGGCGGGCTCGGTGGCCGTGGACTTGACCGTGCTGATCGCCGGCGTCGCGCCGTTCGCCCCGTTCGTCAGCGCGAGCTCCTTCGGGGAGAGCACCGGCGGGCGGGTCGACGGCGTACGGCGGGAGGAGCCGGTCCAGGCGGGCCGCGGCGGGCGCTTGACGATGGGGGCGAAGATCTCGGCGATCTCCTCCTTGCCCAGGGTCTCCTTCTCCAGGAGGGCCAGGACGAGGTTGTCGAGGACGTCGCGGTTCTCGACCAGGATCTCCCAGGCTTCGTTGTGCGCGTTCTCGATGAGCTTCTTGACTTCCTCGTCCACCAGAGCGGCGACCTCTTCCGAGTAGTCGCGCTGGTGAGCCATCTCACGTCCGAGGAACGGCTCGGTGTTGTCGCCGCCGAACTTGATCGCACCCAGGCGCTCGGTCATGCCGTACTGCGTGACCATCGCGCGGGCCGTGGTGGTGGCCTTCTCGATGTCGTTCGCCGCGCCCGTGGTCGGGTCGTGGAAGACCAGCTCCTCGGCCGCGCGGCCGCCCAGCATGTAGGCCAGCTGGTCCAGCATCTCGTTGCGCGTGGTCGAGTACTTGTCCTCGTCCGGGAGCACCATCGTGTAGCCGAGGGCGCGGCCGCGGGACAGGATCGTGATCTTGTGGACCGGGTCGGAGTTCGGCGAGGCCGCCGCGACCAGGGCGTGACCGCCCTCGTGGTACGCGGTGATCTTCTTCTCCTTGTCCGACATGATCCGGGTCCGCTTCTGCGGGCCGGCGACCACGCGGTCGATCGCCTCGTCCAGCATGTGGTTGTCGATCAGCTTCTGGTCGCTGCGGGCCGTGAGCAGCGCGGCCTCGTTCAGCACGTTCGACAGATCGGCACCGGTGAAGCCGGGGGTGCGGCGGGCGACCGCGGACAGGTCGACGTCGGGCGCGACCGGCTTGCCCTTCTGGTGGACCTTGAGGATCTCCAGACGGCCCAGCATGTCGGGGCGGTCGACGGCGATCTGCCGGTCGAAGCGGCCCGGGCGCAGCAGCGCCGGGTCGAGGATGTCGGGGCGGTTGGTGGCGGCGATGAGGATCACACCGCCCTTGACGTCGAAACCGTCCATCTCGACGAGCAGCTGGTTCAGCGTCTGCTCGCGCTCGTCGTGACCGCCGCCGAGGCCGGCGCCGCGGTGGCGGCCGACCGCGTCGATCTCGTCGACGAAGACGATCGCCGGCGCGTTCGCCTTGGCCTGCTCGAACAGGTCGCGGACCCGGGAGGCACCGACACCGACGAACATCTCGACGAAGTCGGAACCGGAGATCGAGTAGAAGGGCACGCCGGCCTCGCCCGCGACGGCACGCGCGAGCAGGGTCTTGCCGGTGCCGGGCGGACCGTAGAGCAGCACGCCCTTGGGGATCTTCGCACCGACGGCCTGGAACTTGGCCGGCTCCTGCAGGAACTCCTTGATCTCATGGAGCTCCTCGACGGCCTCGTCCGCGCCGGCGACGTCCGCGAACGTCGTCTTCGGGGTGTCCTTGGTGATGAGCTTGGCCTTGGACTTGCCGAAGTTCATGACCCGGGAGCCGCCGCCCTGCATCTGGTTCATCAGGAACAGGAAGACGACCACGATGAGGACGAAGGGCAGCAGGGAGAGCAGGACGCCGACGAAGGCGTTCTGCTTGGTCGGCGAGACCGTGTAGCCCTTCGGGATCTGCTTGTCCTGGTACTTGGTCTGCAGCGTGTTGGCGATGGTGACGCCCTGGTCGCCGATGTAGCTCGCCTGGATCTTCGAGCTGCCCTCGACCTTCTGGCCGTTCTTGAGCTCGACCTTGATGGTCTGCTCGTCGCCGGTGGTCAGCTTGGCCTGCTGGACCCTGTTGTCATTGATCGCTGCTACGACCTGGCCTGTGTCCACCGTCTTGTAGCCGCCGGACTCGCCGACGACGTTCATCAACACGACCACGGCAAGGACGGCCAGCACGATCCACATGACCGGCCCACGGAAGTATCGCTTCACGTCCATCCATACGGAGCGGTGCCGCCCCGTCCCTCCTGCCATAGTGAGTTTGATAAGACAGTTCTTCTGACGGTACCCCAGCCCTGCGGCTCGAAGCCGCACGGGAGGGCTGGCGTTCCCGTCTGCATGCTCCAACGGCTCCGGGGCCGCCGGGGTTCCCGATCAACGTACGGCGCATGGCCCCTTCGGGATTCAGCCGCCGTAGACGTGGGGGGCGAGCGTACCGACGAACGGCAGGTTCCGGTACTTCTCGGCGTAGTCCAGGCCGTAGCCGACGACGAACTCGTTGGGGATGTCGAAGCCGACCCACTCCACGTCGATGGCGACCTTCGCGGCCTCCGGCTTGCGCAGCAGCGTGCACACCTTCAGGGAGGCGGGCTCGCGGGTGCCGAGGTTGGAGATCAGCCAGGACAGGGTCAGGCCGGAGTCGATGATGTCCTCGACGACCAGGACGTGCTTGCCCTTGATGTCGGTGTCGAGGTCCTTGAGGATCCGCACGACGCCGGAGGACTGGGTGCCCGCGCCGTAGGAGGACACGGCCATCCAGTCCATGGTGAGCGGGGTGGACAGCGCCCGGGCCAGGTCCGCCATGACCATGACCGCGCCCTTGAGGACGCCGACGATCAGCAGGTCCTTGCCCTCGTACTCCGCGTCGATCTTCGCGGCCAGCTCGGCCAGCTTCGCGTCGATCTCTTCCTTGGTGATGAGCACCTGCTTGAGGTCGGCACCCATGTCTTTCGCGTCCACCCGCATCACTTTCGGTCGGTCGTCCCACCGGCTGTTCCGGCCCGCCCCGGCGGGGGCGGCCGGCCGCCGCGGTCTCCCCGGAGGGGGAGACCGGCGTCTCTCCCCCTGGGGGAAGGATTCAGCCTTGCCGAATCACCAGTCTGCCACCCTGCCGCTGGGCGACGACTCTGCCCGGGAGGTTGATGGCCCCCTGGCCGCGCCAGCCGGTGATCAGCCGGTCGACTTCCTCGATGTGCCGGGCGAAGAGGGAACCGGCCGGGGCGCCGGCGTCGATGGCGGCGCGGCGCAGGATGCGGCGGCGCACGGCGGGGGGCAGTTCGTGGAGCTTGGCGCACTCCAGGCGGCCGGCGTCGTCGCGGACGGCGGCCTCGGCGTGGCTGGCCCAGGCGTCGAGGGCGTCGGCGTCGTCGCGGGAGAGCTGGGCGGTGCGGGCGAGGGCCTCGACGACGCCCTTGCCGAGGGCCTTCTCCAGGGCGGGCAGGCCCTCGTGGCGCAGCCGGGAGCGGGTGTAGGCGGGGTCGGTGTTGTGCGGGTCGTCCCAGACGGGCAGGGACTGGACCATGCAGGCCGTACGGGCGGTCTGCCGGTCGATGTGCAGGAAGGGGCGGCGGTAACGGCCACCGGCCCCCGAGACCGCGGCCATTCCGGACAGGGAGCGGATGCCGGAGCCGCGGGCGAGGCCGAGCAGCACGGTCTCGGCCTGGTCGTCCCGGGTGTGGCCGAGCAGGACGGCGTGGGCGCCGTGGCGGTCGGCGGCGGCGTCGAGGGCGGCGTAGCGGGCGTCACGGGCGGCGGCTTCCGGTCCGCCGTCGCGGCCCACGGTGATGGCGACGGCCTCGACCGGGTCCAGGCCGAGTTCGCGCAGCCGCTGGGCGACCTCGTCGGCGCGCTGGCCGGAGCCGGCCTGGAGGCGGTGGTCGACGGTGATGCCGCCGGCCCGGATGCCGAGCTTGGGCGCCTCGAAGGCGAGGGCGGAGGCGAGTGCCATGGAGTCGGCGCCGCCGGAGCAGGCCACGAGCACGAGCGGCGCGGGCGGGCGCTCGTGCGGTGCCGGTGGATTCTCGGGGCCCTGGGGGGCCGGCGCGCCGTGGCGGACCCGCGGGGTGCGGCCCGGTGCCGGCACGCCGTGCGGCGGCTGCCCGGGGAGCTGCGCGGCCCGGGGGCCCGGCCGGTCGTGCGTGGCCGGCGGCGCGGGGTGGGACGGAATCTGCTCGTTCAGGATGTCGTGGAGGACGCGGCGTACCGCCAGGCGTATCGCCGCGACCGCAGGATGGGGACCCATGTCCGGTTCCCTTCACGGAGTCTTCGGGGGGTGAACCCGATATCGGTCACTCAGAGTGTGTAGATGGTGACAGAAACGGGGCGTTCCCCGAGCATCGCACGCCTACCCATCGCTCACGGTCCCTCGGACGGGTGATTGGAGCGGCGTTTGCCTGCCGTCGGCCGGATCCGGTTCACGGCGATCGCCGGCGTGGTCACGGCTCGGCCCTGCGGTGCACCCGTGCGATCCAGTCCGCCGGTTTGGCGATCTCCGCCTTGGTCGGGAGGGTGTTCGGGGAGGTCCACACCCGGTTGAAGCCGTCCATGCCGACCTGCTCGACGACCGCGCGGACGAAGCGCTCGCCGTCCCGGTACTGCCGCAGCTTGGCGTCCAGGCCGAGCAGCTTGCGCAGGGCCGTGTCCAGGCGGGAGGCGCCCTTGGCGCGGCGCTGCTGGAACTTCTCGCGGATCTCCGCGACGGTCGGTACGACGTCCGGGCCGACCCCGTCCATCACGTAGTCGGCGTGGCCCTCCAGGAGGGACATCACGGCGGTGAGGCGGCCGAGGATCTCCCGCTGGGCCGGGGTCTGGACCAGCTCGACCAGGGAGCGGCCGCCGTCGTCCTCCTCGCCCTCGGGGCGGCCGCCGACCAGCGACTGGGCGGCATCGCGGATGCGCTCCAGGAAGGCCATGGGGTCGACGTCGGTCTCCGCCAGGAAAGACTGGATTTCGCCCTCGAGGTGGTCGCGCAGCCAGGGCACGGCGGTGAACTGCGTGCGGTGCGTCTCCTCGTGCAGGCACACCCACATGCGGAAGTCGTGGGGCTCCACGTCGAGTTCGCGCTCGACGTGGACGATGTTCGGCGCGACGAGCAGCAGCCGGCCGCCGCCGTTCTCTCCGGCGGGCAGGTCGCGGGTGGTCGGGGCGAAGGTCTCGTACTGGCCGAGGACGCGGGAGGCGAGGAAGGACAGCAGCATGCCGAGCTCGACGCCGGTGACCTTGCCGCCGACGGCACCGAGGACCGCGCCGCCGGGGGTGCCGCTGCGGCGCTGCTGCATCTTGTCGAGGAGCGGTTTGAGGATCTCCCGGAAGCCGGCGACGTTCGCCCGGACCCAGCCGGGGCGGTCGACCACGAGTACGGGCGTGTCGTGGGTCTCTTCGGTGCCCAGACGGGTGAAGCCGCGGACGTGTTCCTCGGAGGCCCTGGCGTGCCGGCGCAGTTCCGCGACGACGGCCCGGGCCTCGTCCCGGCTCACCTCGGGGCCCGGCCGTACGAGCCGGGTCGCGGTCGCGACCGCGAGATTCCAGTCGACCATCCCGGGAGTTGCGGCACCACCGATGCTCGTCATGGGTCAACGGTACGTGAGCACTGCCGCTACTGGCAGGGCGGCGAGCTGCGGCAGGGTCGGTGTCACTTGACCGGTCACCCGGAGTTGCAGGCCGTGCCCACCCTCCCCCGAGCTCTGAACGAGCAGGGGAACCCCCATCGCCCTGCGGAACGACTGCCCACGGCGGTGAGGAGCCGGTGTCGGCCGGCGGGTCAGTGGCAGGGGCAGGTGGTCAAAGTGGTGGCCGATTGGTCCAGGGCTGATTGGGCTGCCTCCTGGCCGGTGGTGTTTTCCGCGAGGAAGGCGAAGGCCAGGAGGCGGCCGTCCTGGGTCACCACCGTGCCTGCCAGGGTGTTGATGCCGGTCAGGGTGCCTGTCTTCGCGCGGACCAGTCCGGCCGCGCCGTCCGCGTAACGGCTGGTCAGGGTGCCGGTGAAGCCGGCGACCGGGAGGCCGGTGAGGACCGGGCGGAGTTCGGGGTGGGCGGGGTCGGCCGCCTTGAGGAGCAGGGCCGTGAGCAGGCCGGCGGTGAGCCGGTCGGCCCGGTCGAGACCGCTGCCGTCGTGGAACGCGGCGCCCGTCAGAGGGAGACCGAGCTTTTGAAGCCGGGCCTCGATCGCGGCTGCGCCGCCGGCGAAGTCGGGACGGGCGCCGGTCGCGACGGCCGTGTGGCGGGCCAGGGCCTCGGCGATGTCGTTGTCGCTGTTGGTGAGCATGCGTTCGACCAGGTCGGACAGCGGGGGCGAGGAGACGGCCGCCAGGGCCTCCGCGCGCGCGGTCGCCCGGGACGGGCCGGCGGCCGTGGTCCGGATGCCGGCGTCGGACAGCAGACGCGCGAAGGTGTCCGCCGCCTGGTCCGCCGGGTCGGCCGCGCGCGGGGCGGGGCCGCTGGTCGAGTCGTCGGTGCGGGCCTCGTCGGTCATCAGGGCGGTGACCCGGGCGATGTTCTCGTTGACGCCGATGGGGTGCAGGTCGGAGCCGGCGTACAGCGAGGTGTCGTACGACAGTGTCACCTCCGTCACGCCCCGCTTGGTCAGCGCGGCCGCCGTCTCGTCGGCGAGGGCGCGCAGGCTCGCCCAGCCCCGGGCGTCCTCGCGGGCGGTGAGCGTGGGGTCGCCTCCGCCGACCAGCACGAGTTCCCCGGTGCCGGGCTCCAGGACGGCGCGGGTGACGAGCCGGTGGTCCGCGCCGAGGGCGGACAGCGCGGCGACGCCGGTGGCGATCTTGGTGGTGGAGGCGGGGGTGAACGCCTCGTCGGCCCCCTGGCCGTACAGCCGCTTGCCGGTGGCCACGTCGACGACGGAGGCGGAGCGGCGGGTGCCGAGGGCGGGACTGCGCAGCAGCGGGTCCAGGGCGGCCGCGAGGCCCGAGCCGTCGGACACCGGCTCCATCGGGCCGCCGGCCCCGCCGAGCCCCACCAGCACCGGCAGGGCGCTGGGCGCGGGCAGGGCCCCGTCGGCGGACGTATCACGCGTACGCGACGTGTCGGGCGTATCGTTTCGGCGGCCGTGATCTGCGCCACCCGCGTGCTCCAGGGCGACCGCCCGGCCCCGCTCGGCCGTACGCTGGCCGGAGGAGTCCCAGGGGCCGGCGGCGGTCACCACACCGGCGGCGAGCGCCAGTCCGGCCGTGGCGGCACCCGCCGTGTACTGCCAGGTCTTCGGCGTCACAAGCCGCGGCCCGGCGGCTCGCGCAAGCCGCGCGAGCCGCGGTGCCACGGCCCGTGCCGCTCGTGCCAGACGCGGCCGTGCGGCCCGCGCGAGGCGGGCCAGACGCGGTCTCACGGCACGCCAGGCCCTCGGCTCCGGCACGACCACCAGCCCCTTTCGCGATCACACACCTGCGTGAGGGACACTTAATCACCAGAACTATGTGCTGATCATGGAGGAGCCACCGGTGGAGTTCGACGTCACGATCGAGATCCCGAAGGGTTCGCGGAACAAGTACGAGGTGGACCACGAGACCGGTCGTATCCGCCTGGACCGTCGACTCTTCACTTCGACCAGCTACCCGGCCGACTACGGCTTCGTCGACAACACCCTCGGCGAGGACGGCGACCCGCTGGACGCGCTGGTCATCCTGGACGAGCCGACGTTCCCCGGCTGCCTCATCAAGTGCCGCGCCATCGGCATGTTCCGGATGACGGACGAGGCGGGCGGCGACGACAAGCTGCTGTGCGTTCCGGCGTCCGACCCGCGCGTGGAGCACCTGCGGGACATCCACCACGTGTCGGAGTTCGACCGGCTGGAGATCCAGCACTTCTTCGAGGTCTACAAGGACCTGGAGCCCGGCAAGTCCGTCGAGGGCGCCAACTGGGTGGGCCGCGCCGACGCCGAGGCCGAGATCGAGCGTTCCATCAAGCGCTTCCAGGAGCATGGCGGTCACTGAGCCGTCCGTCGCCCTCGGGCCGTGCCACCCCGCCGGGGCGGTACGGCCTGTTCCTGTGCGCGTACGGCCGGGCCCGTCTGCGCATACTGAGACTGACGGAAGGTGTCGTTCAGGGAGCGTTGCTCAGTGACGGATGCGGAGGACAGCAAGCCGCAGTCGGACGAGGCGAGGAGCACGTTCGAGGCTCCCGCGGGACCCTCGGTGACCCAGGTCCAGATGATCCCGGTCGTCCAGACGGGCGACGGCGAGTCGTCCACGACGTCCGAGTTCGCCGTACCCGAGGGTCTGGCCGTCCCCCGGACGGGGACCGAGTCGGAGGCCACCTCCGAGTTCACGATCCCGGAGGGGCTCGACATCCCGCAGCCGCCGGCCGCGGAGCCCGAAGGGTCCGCGTTCAGCACGCCGAGCACCTACAGCGCCCACCATGCCCCGCTCGCCTTCACCCCGCCGGGCGGCGTCCCGGTGGTCAGACTGACCAAGGACGCCCCCTGGCAGGACCGCATGCGCACCATGCTGCGCATGCCGGTGGCCGAGCGTCCGGCGCTCGAGCCGGTGCAGCGGACCGAGGAGGGCGGCCCGGCCGTCCCGCGCGTGCTCGACCTGACCCTGCGTATCGGCGAGCTGCTGCTCGCGGGCGGTGAGGGCGCCGAGGACGTGGAGGCCGCGATGTTCGCGGTCTGCCGTTCCTACGGCCTGGACCGCTGCGAGCCGAACGTCACCTTCACACTGCTGTCGATCTCCTACCAGCCGTCCCTGGTGGACGACCCGGTTTCGGCCTCCCGCGTGGTGCGCCGCCGCGGCACCGACTACACCCGTCTGGCGGCCGTCTTCCAACTCGTCGACGACCTGAGCGACCCGGAGACCCACGTCTCCCTGGAGGAGGCCTACCGGCGGCTGGCGGAGATCCGCCGCAACCGGCACCCCTACCCCGGCTGGGTGCTGACCGGAGCCGCCGGACTGCTGGCGGGCGCGGCCTCCGTGCTCGTCGGCGGCGGCCCGCTCGTCTTCGTGGCGGCCGCGCTCGGCGCGATGCTCGGCGACCGGCTGGCGTGGCTGTGCGCCGGGCGCGGACTGCCGGAGTTCTACCAGTTCACGGTCGCCGCGATGCCGCCGGCCGCGATCGGCGTCGCGCTCACCGTCACGCACGTCGACGTGAAGGCGTCCGCGGTCATCACCGGTGGACTGTTCGCGCTGCTGCCCGGACGGGCGCTGGTGGCGAGCGTGCAGGACGGGCTGACCGGCTACTACATCACCGCCTCCGCGCGCCTGCTGGAGGTCATGTACTTCTTCGTCGGCATCGTCACCGGGGTGCTGCTGGTCCTGTACTTCGGCGTGAAACTGGGCGCCCCGCTCACCCCGGACGCGGCCCTCGGCATCAGCGAGCGGCCCGTGCTGCAGATCGTCGCGTCGATGCTGCTGTCGCTGACCTTCGCCGTGCTGCTGCAGCAGGAGCGGTCCACCGTGCTGTGGGTGACGCTCAACGGCGGCGTCGCCTGGTCGGTGTACGCCGCGATGCACATCGTCGGCGGGATATCGCCGGTGGCGTCCACGGCCGTGGCGGCGGGCCTGGTGGGTCTGTTCGGGCAGCTGCTGTCGCGGTACCAGTTCGCGTCCGCGCTGCCCTTCACGACGGCCGCGATCGGTCCGCTGCTGCCCGGTTCGGCGACGTACTTCGGCCTGCTGGCGATCGCGCAGAACAACATCGACAAGGGGCTGGTGTCGCTGGCCAAGGCGGTGTCGCTCGCCATGGCCATCGCGATCGGCGTGAACCTCGGGTCGGAGATCTTCCGGCTGTTCCTCAGGGTGCCGGGCGGCGCCTCGGCGGCGGGCCGCCGGGCCGCCAAGCGCACGCGGGGATTCTGACCCGGAGCGCCCGAGACCCCCTCTCAGGGGGCGCGGTGGTAGCCGCCGTTGTCCGGGTACTGCGGGTTCTGGCCGTAATGGCCCTGCTGGTCATAGCCCTGCTGACCGTAACCCTGCTGGTCATAGCCCTGCTGACCGTAGCCCTGCTGGTCGTAGTGGCCCTGCTGGTCGCCGTACGG
Organism: Streptomyces sp. JNUCC 63; assembly: GCF_054366325.1. Classification (NCBI taxonomy): domain Bacteria; kingdom Bacillati; phylum Actinomycetota; class Actinomycetes; order Kitasatosporales; family Streptomycetaceae; genus Streptomyces; species Streptomyces sp. JNUCC 63. The sequence goes on from NZ_CM135963.1 coordinate 3,460,431, forward strand.
CTGCTGGGGGTGCTGCTGCGGCTGGTTCTGGTTGCCGTACTGGTACGGCGGCTCGACGCGGCGCAGGCGGGTCGTGGCGTCGTCCATGACCGGCTGCTGGTACTGCTGCTGGTACGGGGCGGGGGGCTCCTGTCCGGCCGGCTCCTCGGCGTCGTTCCTCTTCCCCTGGGAGCGGGCGCGCAGGAACTCGATGATGATCGGGACCACCGAGAGGAGGACGATCAGGATGAGGATCGCCTCGATGTTGTTCTTGACGAAGGGGATGTTGCCCAGCCAGGAGCCGAGGAGGGTCACGCCCGCGCCCCACAGCACGCCGCCGATGACGTTGAAGATCAGGAACGAGCGGTACCGCATGCCGCTGACGCCCGCGATGATCGGCGTGAACGTGCGCACGATGGGCACGAAGCGGGCCAGGACCAGGGACTTGGGGCCGTGCTTCTCGAAGAACTCGTGCGCCTTGGTGACGTTCTCCTGCTTGAACAGGCGGGAGTCCGGGCGGGTGAAGAGCGCCGGGCCGACCTTCTTGCCGAACATGTAGCCCGCCTGGTCGCCGAGGATCGCGGCGACGCAGATGAGGGCGATGGCCGACCACAGCGGGAAGTCCAGCTGCTTCGACGTGATCAGCAGACCGGTGGTGAACAGCAGGGAGTCGCCCGGCAGGAAGAAGCCGATGAGGAGGCCGGACTCGGCGAAGACGATGAGGAGCAAACCCCAGATGCCGAACGTGTTGAGCAGATAGTTCGGATCCAGCCAGCTCGGGCCTAGGGCAAGCGTCATCACGGTTCCGGACTCCTGACGGGGGTGGGGAGATACGGCGTCGGGGTGCCGAGGCACAGCCTCGGTGCACTGCCGCACAAACTACCAACGCAATGTGTACGCTCCAGGTTCCACTCGGGCCGAGGGGGTGTGCTGCGGGCCTGCTCGCGCCATGCTGTGGGCCATGGGTATCGAGGATTACGGCGGCGGCCAGTGGCCCCAGTCGGACGTGCTGGTCGTGACGACGAACGACGTACCCGGCCACCGGGTGGAGAAGGTCATCGGCGAGGTCTTCGGGCTGACGGTCAGGTCCCGGCACCTGGGCAGCCAGATCGGCGCGGGCCTGAAGTCGATGATCGGCGGTGAGCTGAAGGGGCTCACCAAGACGCTGGTGCAGACGCGCAACCAGGCCATGGAGCGGCTCGTCGAGCAGGCACGCGCGCGTGGCGCCAACGCGGTGCTCGCCTTCCGCTTCGACGTGACCGAGGCCGCGGACGTGGGCACGGAGGTGTGCGCGTACGGCACGGCGGTGGTCCTGGCCCGGGAGTGACCCGCGCCGGGGGCCCGGGCCAGGCGGCTAGGAGGTGTGCCGGTCCGCGTTGGCGCGGACCGCCTCGCGCATGTACGCGGCCAGGCCCGGCCGGATCCTCTCGTAGGTCGCGGTGAAGCGAGGGTCTGTGACGTACATCTCCGCCAGGCAGGCGTGCATCTCGTGCGCGCAGTCGTAGTAGCTGCTGGAGATGAACCGGCGGTGTTCCTCGGCCACGTCCATGGCGGCCTTCGAGCCGGCCGGTGTGCCCGCGTCGAGCAGCGCCGCCATGCGCCGGTGGATCGCGTCCTGCTCCTCGGTGAGCCGCTGCCAGTCCTCCTTGGTGTACGAGGCGGTACGGCGCCGGGACTGCCGGTGGGCCTCCGTGTCGCCCCAGCGCTGCTGGACCTCCTCGGCGTAACTCTCGGGGTCGTGGTCGCCGAAGACCTCGAACCGCTCCTCCGGCGTGAGGTTGATGCCCATCCTTTGCGCCTCCATGGCGTGCTCCACGGCCGCGGCCATCTTCCGCAGCTTCTCGATCCGGGCGGTCAGCAGCTCGTACTGGCGGCGCAGGTGCACCCGCGGGTCCGCTTTTCCGGTGGCCTGGTCGTCGAGCAGGGCCGCGACCTCCTCGAGCGGGAAGCCGAGCTCCCGGTAGAACAGGATCCGCTGCAGCCGGTCGAGGTCGGCGTCGCTGTAGCGCCGGTGGCCCGCGTGGCTGCGCTCGCCCGGGACGAGCAGGCCGATGTCGTCGTAGTGGTGCAGTGTGCGCACCGTCACTCCGGCGAAACCGGCGACCTGTCCCACGGTGTAGCTCACTTCCGCTCCTTCCTCGGTACGCGCTCCACAGTGGGTCCTCACGTCGCGTGAGGTGCAAGCGCGCTTCCCCCGGGGGTGCCGGGGCGTTTCCCACTCCGGATGTTGTGCCGCTTTTGTCCGCTTATCGTGAGCCCGTGGCCCAGGACACCGCACAGCAGGAACCCACCGCCCCGGCGGCCCCGGCCCGCGCCCTGCTGCCGCTGATCCTGCCCGCACTGGCCGTAGGTGTCGGCTCCAGCCTGATGTTCCTGCTGGTGAGCGGACTGGCCGAGGAGTTGCAGGGAGCACTCTGGCAGGACCTGCCCGACGCACTGGGCATCGGCCGGTACTCGGTGGTGTGGATGCTGGTCGTGCTCACCGCGACCGGGGTCCTGGTGGGCCTGGTGGTGTGGAAGGCGCCGGGGCACGCCGGTCCCGATCCGGCGACGCTGGGCCTGACGGCCGCCCCGATCCGGCCGGCCGTGCTGCCGGGACTGCTGGTCGCCGCCATGCTGATGCTGGCCGGCGGGCCAAGTCTTGGTCCGGAGAACCCCATCATCATGGCAAATGTGGCCCTGGCGTTCTGGCTGGGCCGCAGGCTGCTGCCCCGGATGCCGGGCGCGCTGTGGCCGGTGCTGGCGGAGGCGGCGACGATCGGCGCCCTGTTCGGCACGCCGGTGGCCGCCGCGCTCGTGATCTCCGAGGCGCTGGCCGGGCGGCCGATGAAGGGGGCGCTGTGGGACAACCTGTTCGCACCGCTGGCCGCCGGGGCGGCGGGCGCCATGACGACCGCCGTGGTGGCCCACCCCACCTTCGACCTGGGCCTGCCTCCCCTTGGCCACCCCCGCTGGGACGACCTCCTGGCCGCGCTGGTGATCGCCTCCGCGGCCGCGCTGCTCGGCCTCGCCGCCGTGTACGTCTTCCCGTACGTCCACCGGGCCTTCTCGCGGCTCGGGCACCCGATGGTGGCGCTGCCCGTCGGCGGGCTCGTGCTCGGCCTGCTGGGGGCGCTGGGCGGCCATCTGACCCTCTTCAAGGGGCTGTCGGAGGTCGCGGAGCTGGCCCGCGACCCCGACGGCTGGACGGCGGGGCAGTTCGCGACCATGGCCGTGGTGAAGCTGGCCGCGCTGCTGGTCGCCGCGTCCTGCGGCTTCCGCGGCGGGCGGATCTTCCCCTCGGTGTTCATCGGCGCCGCGTTCGGGCTGACCGCGCACGCGCTCGTGCCCGCGGTACCGCCGGCGCTGGGCGTGGCGGCGGGCGTCCTGGGCATGCTCATGGCCGTCACCCGGCAGGGCTGGGTGAGCCTGTTCACGGCAGCGGTCCTCGTCTCCTCGCCGACGATCCTCGCCCTGCTGTGCATCGCCTCGCTGCCGGCCTGGCTGCTGGTGACCGGCCGGCCGCAGATGCGGCTCTCGGCGGACGGGAGGGCGATCCGCTGACCCTCCCGCTCCGGCTCCCCTCGACCTTCGCTCACCCCGTAGGAGACAGTCCATGCCGCTCCACCGAGGACACGAGAAGCCCGACGAGCGCCCCCTGTCCGTCAACCCCTTCTACGGGGAGGCGAACCCGGCCGTGGAGATGGCCGAGGCGCCGCCCAAGCACCGGCTCGCGGAGGCGCCCCTGACGCCCACGACGGCGTATCAGCTGGTGCACGACGAGCTGATGCTGGACGGCAACTCCCGGCTGAACCTGGCCACGTTCGTCACCACCTGGATGGAGCCGCAGGCCGACACGCTGATGGGCGAGTGCCGGGACAAGAACATGATCGACAAGGATGAGTACCCGCGCACCGCCGAGCTGGAGCGGCGCTGTGTGGCGATGCTCGCCGACCTGTGGAACGCGCCGGATCCGTCGGCGGCCGTCGGCTGTTCGACGACCGGGTCGAGCGAGGCGTGCATGCTCGCCGGGATGGCGCTCAAACGGCGCTGGGCGCGGAGCAACGCCGACCGCTACCCCGCGCGGGACGTGCGCCCGAACCTCGTCATGGGCGTCAACGTCCAGGTCTGCTGGGAGAAGTTCTGCAACTTCTGGGAGGTGGAGGCCCGCCGGGTTCCCATGGAGGGCGACCGCTTCCACCTCGATCCGCAGGCCGCCGCCGAGCTGTGCGACGAGAACACCATCGGAGTCGTCGGCATCCTCGGCTCCACCTACGACGGCTCCTACGAGCCGGTCGCCGACCTGTGCGCGGCGCTGGACGCCCTGCAGGAGCGGACCGGCCTGGACGTCCCCGTGCACGTGGACGGCGCCTCGGGCGGCATGGTCGCGCCCTTCCTCGACGAGGACCTGGTGTGGGACTTCCGCCTGCCGCGGGTGGCGTCGATCAACACCTCGGGGCACAAGTACGGACTGGTCTACCCGGGCGTCGGCTGGGCGCTGTGGCGCGACCGGGAGGCACTGCCCGAGGAACTGGTCTTCCGGGTCAGCTACCTGGGCGGCGACATGCCGACCTTCGCGCTGAACTTCTCCCGGCCGGGCGCCCAGGTGGTGGCGCAGTACTACACGTTCCTGCGGCTGGGCCGCGAGGGCTACCGGCTGGTGCAGCAGTCCACCCGCGACGTGGCCCGCCACCTCGCCGAACGGATCGAGGCGCTCGGCGACTTCCGGCTGCTGACCCGCGGCGACCAGCTGCCGGTGTTCGCCTTCACCACGGCGGCGGACGTCACGTCGTACGACGTGTTCGACGTCTCCCGGCGGCTGCGCGAGAACGGCTGGCTGGTGCCCGCGTACACCTTCCCGCCCAACCGGGAGGACCTGTCCGTCCTGCGCGTGGTCTGCCGCAACGGCTTCTCGGCGGACCTCGCCGAACTGTTCGCCGAGGACCTCGCCCGCCTCCTGCCGGAACTGCGTCGGCAGCCGCACCCCCTGACCCGGGACAAGGAGGCGGCCACCGGCTTCCACCACTGACGGCCGTACAGCTGTACGGTCGTCAGCGGTCGTCAGCGGTCGTCAGCGGTCGTCAGCGGTCGTCAGCGGTCGTCAGCGGTCGTCCTCCGGATGCCGCTCCCCCGTCGCGTACGGGTTCTCCTCGCCCTCGGCCAGGACGCCGACGAACGGCTCGCCCTCACCGGCGAAGGTGTAGGCGCCGCGTTCGAGGCGTTCGACCAGGCCCCGGGTCCAGGCGGCGTCGGAGTCGGCCCGGTGGAGCCAGAGGTTCATGATCTCGCCGATGTGGCCGAGCCGTTCGGGGCCGTCCTCGGGGACGTAGTGCTCGGTGACGGCGGTCCGCCACTGCCCGATCCGCCGGATCCGCTCCCGGAGCAGGGCGATCGCCTCGTCCCTCGGCAGGTCGACGAGGAAGCCGACGGCCGCGGACTGGATGTCCATCTTCTGGTCGTAGGCGACCAGGGCCTCCCGCAGCAGCCGGAAGTACTCCTCGGTGCCCGCGTCGGTGATCTCGTACTCGGTGCGGGGCGGCCCGCCCGCCGTGGAGGGGGCGGTCTCGTGCGCGTGCAGCAGTCCCTGCCTGGCCATCTGCTTCAGGGCGTGGTAGATCGAGCCGGGCTTGGCGTTGGACCACTCGTGCGCGCCCCAGTACTCCAGGTCGCCCCGCACCTGGTAGCCGTGGGCCCGCCCGTGCTGACGGACGGCGCCCAGCACCAGCAGACGGATCGCTGACATGCGCCCCAGGTTAGGGCCGCCGGCTCAGCCGGCCTGCACCAGGGCCACCAGTTCGAGCGCGGTCCTCCCGTCCAGCGACTCCCGGACGATGTCGGCGTGGCCGGCGTGCCGGGCGGTCTCCCGGATCAGGTGCAGGCACAGCCGGCGCACGGAGACGCGCTCGTCCTGCGGGAACCACGGGGCGTCCGGCAGCGGGAAGGTGTCGTCGAGGCCCGGGACGGACCGGACGTACGCCTCCGTCCCGGCGGCGGCCTTCTCCCAGTGCTCCAGCCGGGAGGCGACCGTCTCGTCGCCCAGGAGCCGGAAGCTCTCGTGCCAGTTCGACTCGTCGCGCGCGACCGCCGGCGGCTCCTGCCTCGCCCGTGCGATCCAGCCCTGCTCGACCTCGGCGACGTGCTTGAGCAGCCCGCCCGGGGACAGCCCGCTCGCGCTCGGACGGCTGCGGGCCTGCTCCTCGGTCAGCCCGAGCAGCGCCCGGCGGATCCCGCCGCGCTGCTCCTCCAGGAACGCCGGCAGCGCGCCCCGCTCGTCGCCCCGCTCCTCGGCTCGCACGTGAGTGACCATGACCGGCCGCCTTCCGTCGTGTTCGTGCCCTCTTGCCCGACACCCGCGACGCCCCGGGCCCTTGCGGTCAGGTTCTGACCGCAAGGGCCCGGGGCACGGAAGTACGCCTGGGGAAGGCTTCTAGAACGGGAACTCGCTCCGCCCACGCTGCACCGAGATCCACTTGGCCGTGGTGAAGGCGTCCACGGTCGTCTCGCCGTTCAGGCGGCCGACGCCGGAGTGCTTCTCACCGCCGAAGGGGACGAGCGGTTCGTCGTGGACGGTGCCGTCGTTCACGTGGAACATGCCGGTGTCGATCCGCCGGGCGAAGGCGACGCCCCGCTCGACGTCCGCCGTGTGGACGGCGCCGCTGAGCCCGTACGGGGTGTCGTTGACGATCCGGACAGCCTCCTCCTCGCCGTCGAACGGGATGACGAAGGCGACCGGACCGAAGACCTCCTGCCGGAGCAGGGAGGAGTCGGCGGGCACGTCCGTCAGGACGGACGGCTCGACGAGGTTGTCGGTGGTACCGCCGCGCACCAGGGCCGTGGCGCCCTCGGCGAGAGCCTGCTCCACGGCGCCCGAAAGGTCGTTCGCCTGGGTGGAGTTGATCACCGGCCCGATGACGGTCCGCGGGTCGCTCGGGTCGCCGACCCTCAGCGACTTCACCTTGGCGACGAACTTCTCGGTGAACTCCTCGGCGACCGAGCGGTCGACCAGGACCCGGTTCGCGGCCATGCAGACCTGGCCCTGGTGGACGTACCGGCTGAAGACGGCCGCGTCGACCGCGTAGTCGAGGTCGGCGTCGTCGAGGACGACGATCGCGCTGTTGCCGCCGAGCTCCAGCACCGAGCGCTTGAAGTGGGAGGCGCAGACCGTGGCGACGTGCCGGCCGACCTTGTCGGAGCCGGTGAAGGAGATGACCTTCGGGACCGGGTGCTCCAGGAAGGCGTCGCCGATCTCGGCTATGTCCGTGACGACGACGTTGAGCAGACCGGCCGGCAGCCCCGCGTCCTCGAAGATCTTCGCGATCAGGGTGCCGCCGGTGACCGGCGTGTCCTGGTGCGGCTTGAGCACCACGCCGTTGCCGAGGGCGAGGGCCGGGGCGACGGACTTCAGGGACAGCAGGAAGGGGAAGTTGAAGGGGCTGATCACGCCCACGACACCGACCGGCACCCGGTAGACGCGGTTCTCCTTGCCGTCGACCGGGGACGGCAGGATCTTCCCCTCGGGGTGCAGCGCCAGGTGGGCCGACTCGCGCAGGAACTCCTTGGCGAGGTGCAGCTCGAAACCGGCCTTCAGATGCGTGCCGCCGAGCTCGGCGATGATCACCTCGGTGATCTCCCGCTCGCGCTCCTCGACCAGGCGCAGCGCCTTCTCGAGGACGGCCCGGCGGGCGTAGGGATTGGTGGCCGCCCACTCCTTCTGGGCGCGTGCCGCGCTCCGGTAGGCCTGATCCACCTCGTCGACCGTGGCTATGGTGATCGAGGCCAGCTTCTCGCCGTCGTACGGGTTGAAGTCGATGATGTCCCAGGAGCCGCTGCCCGGGCGCCACTCGCCGTCGATGTACTGCTGGGCCAGGTCGGTGAAGTAGGACGGCATCTGATCCCTCAATCCCCTGCTGCCGATGCGGTCGAAGCAGTCGGAGCCCGATCAACTCCCGATCACTTCCTGTCGGTCTGATCGCATGTCATCGTACTTGCACACGAAAGAAGTTGGGGGCCGGAAACGGCTTCCTACGGGGATTCCCCATGTCGGCGGGATTCTCTACGCCGGCGGGATCCTCCGCGCCGGCGGACTCCCTACGACAGCTGCAGCAGCCCGCGCAGCAGGTCGCGGCTCTCGTCCGGGCCGGGGCTGTCGTTCCGCAGTTCCTCGAGCACCTTCTCGTACTGGGCGACGTCCTCGCGCTTGTCCAGGTAGAGGGCGCTGGTGAGCTGCTCCAGGTAGACCACGTCCGACAGGTCGGACTCCGGGAAGCTGAGGATCGTGAAGGCCCCGGACTCGCCGGCGTGCCCGCCGAAGCCGAACGGCATGACCTGCAGCCGTACGTTGGGCCGCTCGGAGAACTCGATCAGGTGCTGCAGCTGGCCTCGCATCACCTCGCGGTCGCCGTAGGGGCGGCGCAGGGCGGCCTCGTCCAGGACGATGTGCAGGTCGGGCGCGTTCTCGGAGACGAGGTACTTCTGCCGCTCGAGCCGCAGCGTCACCCGCCGCTCCACGTCGGCCTCGCTCGCGCCCCGCATGCCGCGGCGGACGACCGCGCGGGCGTACGCCTCGGTCTGCAGCAGCCCGTGCACGAACTGCACCTCGTAGACACGGATCAGCGACGCCGCGCCCTCCAGCCCCACATAGGTGGGGAACCAGCTGGGCAGGACGTCGGAGTAACTGTGCCACCAGCCCGCGACATTGGCCTCCCTGGCGAGGGAGAGCAGCGAAGTGCGCTCCGCCTCGTTCGTGATGCCGTACAGGGTCAACAGGTCTTCCACGTCTCGGGTCTTGAAGCTCACCCGGCCCAACTCCATCCGGCTGATCTTCGATTCCGAGGCTCGAATCGAGTATCCGGCCGCCTCGCGCGTGATCCCCCGGGCTTCACGCAGTCGCCTGAGTTGCGAGCCGAGCAGCATGCGCCGCACCACCGATCCGGGCTCTCCCGCGCTCACGTTCGCCAGCCTCCCCAACCGTCTTCAGGGGCCGCAGTCTGCCACTAAATCACTCCGAGCTGTACTCGCGCGGTTACGGAAACGGAAAGAGGTCGAAGAATCCGGGCAGCCGACGGCAGCGAAAAGCAGAAAGGAGGCGAACAGCGGACGGGAAGATGGCGGAAAAAATGGCCAACAAGCGGTACGGGACGACCCAATTCGGTCACGTGCACGTGCATCTGCCCTTGCATCTGGTGTACGCATCCGAAACCATGGTCTCGCACCACCGCCGCATCGCAACGACCGCGAATTCCCGGGAGTGCCTCGCATGGGGACGAATGGATCGACCATGCTCGAGCCGTTACGGCAGGGCCTTCCGCCGCTGGATCCCGCGGCCGTGTCCAGCGCGGCCTCCTGCGCCCTTCCCGCCCGCTACGAAGCGGTGCGCGAGGCACGGCGGTTCACCCGCGGAACGCTCGACGAGTGGGAGCTGAGCGACCGGTTCGACGACATCTGCCTGGTGGTCTCCGAACTGGTCACCAACGCCCTGCGGCACGGGCTGCCCCTCGCCCGGCACCGCCCCGCCGACGAGGGACTGCGGGCCGCGTGCCACGACCCGGTGCCGGCCACGCTTCTGCACGACACGGGTCCGCACGTGCGTCTGCACCTGCTGCGCTGGAGCGAGCGGCTGGTGTGCGCGGTGCGCGACCCCAGCAGGGAGAGTCCGATCGCCCGCGAGACGGACGACTTCTCGGCGGAGTCGGGCCGGGGCCTGTTCCTCGTCGACTCCTTCAGCGACAGCTGGGGCTGGCACCCGCTGGCGGGCGCCCTTCACGGCAAGGTGGTCTGGGCGCTGTTCCGGCTGCGGCCCGCCGATTGACGGACCGCGGCGTTTCACGACGCCGCGGTTCTACGCGCGTTACCGTGCGCTGTGCGCCAATTGCCCTGAGTTGTCGGCGAGCTTGAGGGGCGTCATCCCGCGATCAGGTGGTCGAACTCGCCGTCCTTGACGCCCAGCAGCATCGCCTCTATCTCCGCGCGCGTGTAGACGAGGGCGGGACCGTCGGGGAAACGAGAGTTGCGTACGGCCACCTCCCCGCCCGGCAGCCGCGCGAACTCCACGCAGGAGCCCTGCGAGTTGCTGTGCCGGCTCTTCTGCCAGACCACCCCGCACAGTCGCGTGGCCGCCATGCCGTTGTACACGTCGAACCCCCCGTACCCGCCCTCAACGTCGTGGTCCACAGGTCGCTCCCCGTTGGTGCACTGGCTGGTGTGGCCATTGATGCATCGGTCAACTGACCCGGATCATAACCTTGTTCACCTGCATACGCATGAGCAGATGCACGTGCACGAGGAGTGGTTCGACGGTTACAGCATGGGCGTCCGTGCTACCGAAGCCGCTGGAGCGTCTGCCCCAACTCCCGCAGGACATGCGAGCGCCATCCCCCGTCCATGATCTTCCGCGCCATCATCTGTGCCGGATCGTCGGGATCGAATCCCTCGTGCACTAGAAAGAGACGCGTACCGCGGCCCTCGTGTTCCAGCGTCCACGTGATCGTCCAGCGAACGGGATTGGCCGGATCGGCGTCGGTCCAGCGGAGGGACAGCATCCGCTCGGCGTCGTAGGCGAGAACCTCCACCTCGACGACGCCGGAGAAGTTGGCGTTGGGCCGGGGGACGGAGGTCATCCGGTACCGGTGACCGACCTCCGGGCGAAAGTCCTCGGCGCCCGGCATCTGCCACCGCGCGAGCAGGTCCGGCTCGGTGAGGGCTCGCCAGACCTTGGCGGGCCGGTGGGGGAAGAACTGGTCGACGCGGATGGTGGTGAGGCCGTCGTCCGGGTCGGTGCTCATGTGACGTCGTCCTCGGGGTCGGCGCTCAAGTGCGGTCATCGTCGGGCATGCGGTCCAGCAGCTCGCCGAGGTCCTTCATCCGGCCGCGCCAGAACCGCTCGTACGGGTGGAGCCAGTCCTGCACCTCGGCGAGCGGGGCCGCCTCGAGGCGGTAGATGCGCTGCCTGCCGGAGCGCTGCTCGGAGACGAGGCCGGCCTCCCGGAGCACCTTGAGGTGTTCCGAGAGGCTGGGGCGCCGCATGTCGAAGCGGTCGGCCAGGGCCTGGACGGGCTGGGGCCCCTCGTCGCGCAGCAACCGCAGCACCTCGCGGCGGGTGGCGTTGGCGAGCGCGGCGAAGACGCGGTCCTCGGCGGCGGTGCCGGTCGCGTTCGCCGTGCCCGTCGTCCCCGTTCCGTTCATGCGGCGCCCGTCCCGTTCATGGCGGCGGTCAGAAGCCTTCCTTCTCCGTCAGCAGCATCAGACCGTTGCCGTCGGGGTCCCGGAAGGAGGCCATGCGCCCCCAGGGCAGGTCGTCCGGGCCCTGCACGGACACACCGGCCCGCGCCAGCCGCGCGCAGTCCGCGTCGACATCGGTCGTCACCAACATGATCCCCTGCGCCGATCCGGGCTCGAAACCCCCCGTCCCCGGCCCCGAGAGCGTGAAGACCGTCTGCGCGCCCCTGGGTGCCACCTGGAGCCACCGGCCCTGGGGCATCTCACGATCGGCGGCGAGCTCGAAGCCGAGAACGTCGGCGTAGAAGCGCAGGGCACGGTCCTGGTCGCTGACGGGGAGGGTCACGAAGGAGGCGTGGGTGATGTTCATGGAGACGACAATAGGTAGGAGTTTCCCTACGCGTCAACCGTAGGGGAATTCCTACGCGTCAGAAGGTGTGCGCCACACGGCGGCTGGTAACTTGCTGCGGTCGTACCGGCCGCCGGGCGGCCGACCGGTCGGAGCTTGGGGGGCTTTTGATGGCTACGGCGACCAGGGCGAGCACGGCGGTGCGGATCGCGGTGGTGGGCCTGCTCGGCGCGCTCGCGCTGACCGCGTGCGACAGCGGCGGCTCCGACTCCGAGGACGGCGCCCCCGCCACGCCGAGCGCGAGCGGGACCGCGGACAACGGTGGCGCCACGGCGACCAACGACGGCGAGCTGGAAGGAAGTTGGCTGGCCACCGCCGACGGCAGGGCCGTGGTCCTGATCGTCACCGGCAAGCAGGCGGCGCTCTTCTCGACCGACCGGACCACGTGCAAGGGGACCACGGGCGAGGAGGGCGGCAAGCACGTGATCCGCCTCGGCACGTGCAAGGCCCGTACGACGGGCACGGTGGAGTCCGTCAACAAGACCACGCTCCGAGTCACCTGGGAGGGTGGTCCCGGCGAGGAGACGTACACCCGGTCGGAGGGCCCGGCGCTACCGTCGGGCCTGCCCACGGCGAACCTGGGCTCCTGACGTCCGCGGAGGACGTTCACAGAGGCCGGCGGCGGGGCGGGCAACCGCGCCGCGCGCTCGTACGTGATGATCTTTGATCATCGTCACGACCCGAGGAACCACTTCATGCGCGCCATTCCGATCACCGTCACCGCCCTCGCCGCGGCCCTTCTCCTCACCGCCTGCGACAGCGGCGGCAGCGACTCCGGGGGCAAGGACTCCGGAAGCAAGAACGCCGACAGCTCGGCCTGCCGGCTCGGCGAGGTCGGGGTGCAGGTCGGCCCCGCCAACGCCGCACCCGCGGCCGGGGACACGGGCAACGTGCCCGTCACCCTCACCAACCGGGGCGCCCAGTGCACCCTGGAGGGCTTCCCGGGCATCGCCCTGTCCGCCGGCGGCTCCACGGCGACCGTCCCGGAGGACAAGGCCGCCAAGCCGGAGAAGCTCACCCTCGCCAAGGGCGGCACGGCGTCCTTCACGCTCACGTACGTGCGGGGCCAGGAGGGCGACGCGAAGAGCCTCACCGCGACGTCGCTGAAGCTCAGCCTGCCCGGAGCGGCCGACAGCCAGGACTTCAAGTGGTCCTACGGCCCGGTGCAGGGCAAGAAGGACGCGGGCGACCCGGACGCGTCGGTGACGGCCTTCCAGCAGGCGGGGGACTGACGGCTCCGCGGGCAGCGGACGCGGAGGCGTGACTGTCCGCGGCAGGCGGGAGCGGTGGCAGCCTGCGGCCACGTCGGTGTCATGGCGGCGCTGCCGCAGCGCGGGTGGCGCAGCGGCCGCGGCGACTGACGGCGGCGTCCGCCGGGACCGCGAGTCCGCGTCGGCTCCCGGCGGCGCCGGGCCGGTGGTCGTGCCGCAGGGTCGGGGGCCGGCGGTGGTCCGGGGTGGCCGTCCCGGCCGCCGGGGTGTCAGCGCAGCCGGGGACGGGACCTCACCTCGGCCCGTTCCGCCGCCTGGGCGCCCTCCGTCCAGCCGGCCGCGTCGGTCACGCCGCGCAGGCGGGTGGTGGTCGTCTCCGGGAACATGCCCTCCAGGCGGTCGGTGACCGCGACGTCCCGGCTCGCCAGGACGGGGAGCAGGTCCTCGGTGACCTGCGCCTCGGCGGCGGCCGTGAGGCGGGTGCCGATGCGGTGGGCGTAGGCGGCGAGGAAGGACTGCCGGAAGGTCTTGGTGCGCCTGCGCCCGCCGGCGCGCTGTGCCGCCTCCGCCCTGGTCATCGCGGTCGTGGCCTGGACCAGCAGGGAGGTGTGGAGCAGTTCGACCGCCTCCAGGTCGGCCTCGAAGCCGACGACCGTGGAGAAGCCGAAGGGTTCGTTCCACACGGCCCGGCAGTGGTTCGCCGTGGCGACCGCGTCCAGCAGCACCGCCTTGGCCTGTTCGTACGGCGGCTCGACACCGATGCGGCGGGCGCCGGGGGCGTCGGGCGACGGGGCGCGGGCGGCGAGCAGCGCCTCGTCGATGCTGTGCCGTGCCATCAGCTCCTGCGCCTTCGCGCTCAGCGCCTCCGCCTCCTCGGGGAAGCCGGTCGCCTCCGCCTTGGCGAGCAGCGCCCGGATCCGGGTCAGCATGCGGGACTCGGGCCGGGACGCGTGCGCGGGCTCGTCCAGGGGTTCGAGCGCGGGCAGCCGCAGCAGCAGGCGGTACAGCTCCAGGACGGCGGTGGCGTACGAGAAGCGGTCGGTGCGGGTCGGTTGCCCGGTGGTCAGCTCGTCGAGCTGGGCGGTCCAGCGCGGGCCGCGCGGCCGGTCGTGCCCCGCCTGTGCACGGACGAGCGCCGCCAGCAGCCGTACGTGGACGTCGTCCAGATCCCGCCGCACGATCCGTACGACATCGGCGGGCTGCCAGCCGCGCCGCCACGCCGTCGCGACCAACTCCTGTCCGTGCCGGGCGAGTTCGGCGTCCGCCGTGGGGTCGGCCGCCAGCAGGGAGGCGCCGGTGTCGAGGGCGTCGTCGGACGAGGCGTACAGGGCGGCGTCGAGTGCGCGGTCGACGGTGCTGGGGGTGGTCACGTCTCGATCGTGCCATGGCGGCGTGGCAGGGCGATGTCTGTCCACAGGCTGTGGACAGACATCTGCCGAACAGCTGTCAACTCACGGTTGACACCCCTCTCGTGTCAACCTACCGTTGACACATGACGAACCCCGCCATCAGGTCGAGCGTCCGTCTGGACGACCTCATCTCGGCCATCAAGAAGGTCCATCAGGAACCTCTCGATCAGCTCCAGGACGCCGTACTCGCCGCCGAGCACCTCGGCGAGGTGGCGGATCACCTCATCGGCCACTTCGTCGACCAGGCACGGCGCTCCGGCGCCTCCTGGACCGACATCGGCAGGAGCATGGGAGTCACCCGGCAGGCCGCGCAGAAGCGGTTCGTACCCAAGGAGTCCGCCGACCTCGACCCCAGTCAGGGCTTCAGCCGCTACACGCCACGCGCGCGCAAGGTCGTCATGGCAGCCCACGAGGAGGCCAAGGCCGCCAGGAGCACCGAGGGCACGCCCGCCCACCTCGTCCTCGGCCTGCTCGCCGAACCGGAGGCCATGGCCGCCCAGGCCATCGGCGACCAGGGTGTCTCCCTGGACGCGGTCCGCGAGGCCGCGACCACCGCGCTGCCGCCGGCATCCGCCGACGCTCCCGAACTCGTCCCGTACGGCCCGGCCGCCAAGAAGGCCCTGGAGCTCACCTTCCGCGAGGCCCTGCGCCTCGGCCACAACCACATCGGCACCGAACACATCCTGCTGGCCCTGCTGGAGCTGGAGAACGGCGAGGGCGTCCTGAGCGGCCTCGGCCTGGACAAGGCGCGTACCGAGGAGTACGTCGTGGCGGCCCTGGCGGAACTGCTGAAGGAGCGCGCGCAGCGGGAACAGGGGGAAGAGGACAGACGGGAGGGCTGACCGCCCCGACCGACCTGGCCTCCGGCTGAACCCGCAGGTCGGAACCATTGTCAGACCCGCCTGCGACACTCGCGGACATGACCGACCGGTGGGCTCTGGCACCGGCCGAGGACGGTGGCGCCGAGGTCGCCCCCCTCGGCCGGGACGGGCTGCCCGCCGGCCCGGTGCGCCGGGAGCCGGACCTGGCCGAGGCGGTCCGCGGCAGACCGGACGTCACGCGGTGGGTGTGGCGGTCCACCGCCGAGGTCTATCCGCGCCTGCTCACCGCGGGGGCGCGAGTGGAGCGGTGCTACGACGTCGAGGACGCCGAGACACTCCTCCTCGGCCACGAGGGGCGTTACGGAGAACCCCGCTCGGCGGCCGCCGCCCTGGCCCGCCTGCGCGGCGGACCCGTACCACCGGATCCACCGCACCGGTCCGCCGTGCCCGGCGCACAGTCCCCGCTCTTCGAGCCCCAGGCCGTACGTCTGCCGCTGGAGGACCTGCTCGCGGTCTACGCCGAGCAGCAGCGGCGGCACGAAAGGGCCGGGCATCCCGACCGTATGCGCCTGCTGACGGCCGCCGAGTCGGCGGGCACGCTGGTGGCGGCCGAGATGAACCGGGCGGGCCTGCCCTGGCGTGCGGACGTGCACCGCGAGGTGCTGCGCGAACTGCTCGGCGAGCGGTACGCGGGCGGTGGCGAGCCCCGCCGCCTGGCCGAGCTCGCCGACGAGGTGTCCGCCGCCTTCGGCCACCGGGTCCGGCCCGATCTGCCGGCCGACGTGATCAAGGCCTTCGCCCGGGCCGGGATCAAGGTGAAGTCAACCCGCCGCCGGGAGATCCAGTCCGTCGACCATCCGGCCGTGGAGCCCCTGCTGGAGTACAAGAAGCTGTACCGGATCTGGGTCGCCCACGGCTGGTCCTGGCTGCAGGACTGGGTGCGGGAAGGGCGCTTCAGGCCGGAGTTCCTGGCCGGCGGGACGGTCACCGGCCGCTGGGTGACCCATGGCGGGGGCGCGCTGCAGATCCCCAGGGTCATCCGCCGGGCCGTCGTGGCGGACCCCGGCTGGCGGCTGGTCGTCGCCGACGCCGACCAGATGGAGCCGCGCGTGCTGGCGGCCGTCTCCCGCGACCCCGGTCTGATGGAGGTGGCCGGCCGGGAGACCGACCTCTACCAGTCCGTCTCCGACCGCGCCTTCTCCGGCGACCGCGCCCAGGCGAAGCTCGCCGTGCTCGGCGCGGTCTACGGCCAGACCTCCGGCGACGGCCTGAAGAACCTCGCCGCCCTCAGACGCCGCTTCCCGAAGGCGGTGGCCTACGTGGACGACGCGGCGCGGGCCGGCGAGGAGGGCAGACTCGTACGGACCTGGCTGGGACGCACATGTCCACCGCCGGCCGGGAGGCGGGAGGACGCGGCCGAGGAGGCGGGCCTCCCCCAGGACGACCCGGCCGTACCGCCCGCGGCCGACGGCTGGATGCCGGGCTACGCCTCCACCGACTCCCGTGCCCGCGGCCGCTTCGCCCGCAACTTCGTTGTCCAGGGCAGCGCCGCCGACTGGGCCCTGCTGCTGCTCGCCGCACTGCGCCGCACCTGCCGGGACATGGCGGCCGAGCTGGTCTTCTTCCAGCACGACGAGGTGATCGTGCACTGCCCGAAGGAGGAGACCGACACGGTCGTCGAGGCGATCCGGCGGGCGGCGGAGCTGGCGGGACGGCTGACGTTCGGCGAGACCCCGGTGCGGTTTCCGTTCACGACGGCGGTGGTGGAGTGCTACGCGGACGCGAAGTGAGCGCCCCTCCCTCGGACGGCCGGCGACCGGCCGAACCGCGTCAGCCACCCCGCATACGCGAAGATCTCCAGACGAGTGGGACAACGACCCCGCAGGGAGAACCGACATGCAACTGCGCTGCGCCGTACTCGACGACTTCCAGGGCGTCGCGACCACCGTCGCCGACTGGACGCCGCTGAGCGACAGGGTCGAGGTCGTCACGTACACCGAACACTTCGCCACGGAGGGCGAACTGGCCGCGGCACTGGCCGACGTCGACATCGTGGTCACCCTGCGCGAACGCGTCCCCTTCCCCGCCTCGCTCCTGAACCGCCTGCCCCGCCTGAAACTGCTGGTCGCCTCCGGTATGCGCAACTCGGTGATCGACTACGCCGCCGCACGGGCGAACGGCGTGACCGTGTGCGGAACGGAGAGCTCCACGACCCCGCCGGTCGAACTGACCTGGGCCCTGCTCCTGGGCCTGGCCCGCGGAATCGTCCAGGAGAACAACTCGCTGCGCGCCTCGGGCCCCTGGCAGTCCACCGTGGGCGCCGACCTGCACGGACACTGCCTGGGACTGCTCGGCCTCGGCAAGATCGGCAGCCGGGTGGCGCAGGTGGGCCTGGCCTTCGGCATGCGGGTCACGGCATGGAGCCAGAACCTCACGAAGGACCGGGCGGACGAGGTGGGCGTGGAACTGGCCCCCTCCAAGGAGGACCTGCTGTCGACCGCCGACTTCGTCTCGATCCACCTGGTCCTGAGCGACCGCACCCGCGGCCTGCTCGGCGCCCCCGAACTGGCCCTCCTGAAGCCGACGGCCTACCTGATCAACACCTCCCGCGCCGCGATCGTGGACCAGGACGCCCTGCTCACCGCCCTGCACGAGGCCCGCATCGCCGGCGCGGCCCTCGACGTCCACGACACCGAACCCCTCCCCACCGACCACCCCGTCCGCACCGCCCCGCACCTCCTGGCCACCCCTCACCTCGGCTACGTCTCCCGCGCGAACTACGAGCGCTACTACGGCCAGGCGGTGGAGGCCATCGAGGCGTACCTGGCCGGAAGCCCGATCCGTCTCCTCGGCTGACGCCGGATCATCACCCGTCGTGCCCGAGGTGCCGGGGGCTTCCCTCACCGCCCCCTCGCTCGCGCGGTCTTGTCCGGCGCCGCGGTGCCGGACGGGACCGCGGGCCGGCAACCCGCTCCTGGCGCGGCCCGCCGACGGCACCCGGGCACCGTGGCACACTCAGCGGGGTGACCAGTGGAGGGGGCGAACGTGGGGTCACCGGAGTTGATCATCGTCCTGAACCGGGACGGCGGTACGCCGTTGCAGCAGCAGATCTGTGACCAGATCACCGCCCTGCTCCGGTCGGACCGGCTACGGCCGGGAGACACGGTGCCCCCCTCACGCGAACTCGCCCAGCAGCTCGGCGTGTCACGGACCGTCGTCACCCGCGCCTACGAACTGCTGCGCGCCCACGGCATCCTCACCGCCAAGCGCGGCTCCGGCACGAGGATCGCCCCACTCGCGGGCGGCGCCTCCGCCCAGGCCCCCGCATCCCGCCTCTCCCCGCCCACCGCGTTCGCCCCGCAGCCGCCCAGGGCCACCGACGGCGGCAGTGCCCTGTGGCAGCCCTGGGAGCCGCCGCCCACCCACTACCCGGGCACCGCCCTCGACTTCCGGCACGGCACCCCGGCACTCGCCGACTTCCCCGTCGCCCGCTGGCGGCAGTCCCTGCACGAGGCGTACGGCCGTGCCGACGCCGCGGCGCTCGGCTACGGACCGGCCGAGGGCTCGCCGGCCCTGCGTGCGGAGATCGCCACCCTGGTGCGCCGGAGCCGGGCCCTCAATGCCTCCTCCGACCACGTCATGGTCACCAGCGGCGCCACCCAGGCCCTCGACATCCTCGCCCGGATGCTGGTCGGCCCCGGCGACGTGGTGGTGATCGAGGACCCCAGTCACACCGTGCTACGCCAGGTCTTCGGCTGCTCGGAGGCGGCCGTGGTGCCCGTGCCGGTGGACGAGGAAGGGCTGCGGGTCGGGGACATCGACGCCTGTGTGCGCGCGCACGGGCACGATCCGGCGCGGGTGAGACTGGTGTACGTGACGCCGTCGCACCAGTTCCCCACCGGGTTCATCATGTCCCAGGGGCGGCGGCGCGGGCTCCTCCAATGGGCGTACGAACACGGGGCGACGGTCCTGGAGGACGACTACCACAACGAGTTCACCTTCACCGCCGAGCGGCTGCCCGCGCTCGCCGCCGAGCGGCACCGGAACACCGTCGTCTACGTCGGCAGCTTCAGCAAGACGCTCTTCCCCGCCCTGCGGATCGGCTACGCGATCCTGCCGCCGCACCTCGTGCAGCCTTTCCTCGGCATCAAGTGGATCACCGACCGGCTGTCGCCCACGGTCGCCCAGGACGCGCTCGCCGACTTCATCTCGACCGGCGCCTACGCCCGCCACATCAGCCGCATGACACGC
Source organism: Streptomyces sp. JNUCC 63 (assembly GCF_054366325.1). NCBI lineage: Bacteria > Bacillati > Actinomycetota > Actinomycetes > Kitasatosporales > Streptomycetaceae > Streptomyces > Streptomyces sp. JNUCC 63. The sequence goes on from NZ_CM135963.1 coordinate 3,479,704, forward strand.
CTGTACCGGCAGCGCAGAAGCCGCCTGCTGGAAGCGCTGTACGAGCACTTCGGCGCCGAGGTCCGCATCTCCGGCGAGGCGGCGGGCCTGCACGTCCTGGTCACCCTGACCGGGGCGCGCGGCGTCCCGGAGGACCGGATCGCCCGCGTCGCGGCCGCGCGCGGGGTCCGGGTCTACCCCGCGTCGGGCTACTTCGTGCAGGACCCGCCGGCCGAGCCGGCGTTCCTGATGGGGTACGCCGCGCTGCCCGTCCCGCGCGTCACCGAGGGCGTCGCCCTGCTGGCCGCCGCGGTGCGGGAGGCGACGGGACGGGTGCACGGCGCCGGGACTGCTCCCGCGGCTCCGTGAAGCGCGGGCGGTGGAAGCGGGCCCCGTGGGCATGCGGGACGGTGCAGTCGAAATGCGCTTTCGCCGTGCGGCCGTCCGCGGACAGGACCGGCGAGTAGGCAGCCGACTGCGTGGGGTCCAGTGGGAACCCCTCCCGGTCCGGCAGGACCGCCACGTCCCGGTCCGCCTGCAGCCGGGTGACCATCGCCCACCACAGATCCGCGTCCGACTCCAGGTCGACGTCCTCGTCCACCGAGACGGCCAGCTTGGCCATCCGGAACTCCTCGAGGACCGACTCTCCCGCCTTCCGCACCACCTCGTCGTCGGCGGCCGACCGCTTGGCCCTCCACTGGAGCACCACCATGAGCTGACCGCCACCCGCCGTATGGCAGTGCACCGCCTTGACCGGCGCGCCCGACTGCCGCAGTCGGCCGAGCACCGCCGCCTCCATCCCGAAGCCGAGCAGCACCGACTGTTCGTGGCCGGGCCCGGAGACGGTCTGCAGGATGGCGCCCTCGCGCGCGGTGATCCCGGTGACCCGGACGGTCGGCAGCGCCGGGTGCGCCCGGCCCCGGTAGCCGAGGAACTCCGGGGTGGCGAACGGGCCCCCCTGGTTCTCCGGGATCAGGTCGGGCAGCAGCTCGCCCTCGATGACGTACTCGGCGTGCGCGATGCACTCCGCCTCGACCGAGCGGCAGGACGTCAGCTCCACGGGTGCGCCGCCCAGCGCGCCCGCCACGGCGAGTTCGTCGGCGCCCGGCGGCACGAGGGAGGCCGGGCAGCAGGAGGAGAGCAGCACGGCCGGGCCGAGGCCCAGGTGGATCGCGACCGGCAGGGGCACGCCCCTGCGGCGAGCCGCCTGGTGAGCGGCCTCCAGGTCACGGCCCGGAACCATCCAGATGGAGAGCAGGTCCGGGCTCTGGACGCACATCCGGTGGATGGAGAGGTTCCGCACCCCGGTGTCGGGGTCGGTCGCCAGGACCGCGCCGAGCGTCAGGTACGGGCCCGCGTCCTCGTCGGTGAGCACCGGCACCGGCAGTTCCGTCAGGTCGGGCGCGAGCAGCGTGCGCACCGGCTCCCGGCCGGCTCGGACCCGCACCGGCGCCAGCGGCGAGGTCACCGCGGCGAGGAGCCGGTGCGGCAGCTCGGCCGGGGTCGTCCCCAGCAGGGCCGCCGCCCGGCGGCGGGTGCCGTAGAGGCCGATCAGCACGGCCCGCGCGGCCGCCCCGTCCGTGCCACTGGGCGTGACCCGTTCGAAGAGGACCGCGGGCCCTGGCCCGGTCGGCGGCGGGGCGGGTGTCCCCGCCCACTTCGCGTACCGGGAAGAGACCCCGAACCTGGCCGGGACCTCCTCCCGTTCCCGCACCAGTTCTCCCGGCATCGAGTCGAGACCGGCGAGCGCGGTACGCAGATCGGCGAGCCGACGCCCGGTCATGCCGCGCCCTCACGAGCCGCCGTCGACGGAACCCCGTCCTGCCCGGCGGCGGCCCGGCGTGCCGCGAGACGCTCCAGCTGGAGGACCGTCAGCTCGCTGATGAGCGTGCGGTAGACGGCCTCCGCAATGCTCGCGGGCATGCCCTGCTCCTCCGCGAGCCGGCGCACTCTCTCGACGACCTGCGTCACCCGGCCGGGCGAGCGCACCGCCTCCTCGTCGTCCTTGAACTCGGTCAGCTCCCGTACGACCGCCGTACGCATGGCGAGCAGGGCGACGATCTGCCGGTCCAGTCCGTCGATGGAGGCGCGCAGTTCGTCGATGCGCCCCAAGCCCGTCATGACGCGGGCACCTCGTCGATCACGTACACAACGGTCGGCTCGCTGTCGGAGCCCTGCGAGCGGTGGCGCTCGTCACCGGGGATGACGAACCCCATGCCGGGACGGCACGGCACGGAGCGGTTGTCGAAGTGGATGGTGAACTCGCCCTGCAGCACGTAACCCTGGTGGCCGCGCTCGCACCACTCCAGCTCGTTGAACCCGGCGGGCAGTTCCAGCAGGCGCACCCGCAGTCCGCCGGTGTACGCGATCTTCACCCGGCCGTCGGCGCCGGGCTTGTGCCACTTCTCCCACGGGATGGCGTCGAAGTCGATGCCGACCAGGACAGGGGTGGTGGTCATGGGCAGGTTCCTCCTACGGAGTTGTCGCTGGGAAGGTCTGTCCCGGCAGGCCTCGAAGAAGCCCCCGGAGCCCTTCGGAACGTTGCGGAAATGCTTCGGGAACGCCTCAGGACGCCGGACGCCGGCGTACTTCGCGCTCGTTGCGGTCGTCCAGCGGAAGCACCGGTTCTCCGGTCACCGACCGGTGCCTGCGCAGCAACAGCGTCATGTCGACCATGCGGTTGGCCATCCGCTCCAGGGCATCGAGGCCCTCGGTGTCGTGCAGGCCCGGCTTCGGCGAGGTGTTGCGCAGCAGCGCGGGGAACCCGCTGCCTGCCAGGATCATCCGGTTGAGCAGCAGGTTGTCGACGAGCTGGTTGTGCACGGAGGCGTCGCTGTAGCGACGGCAGGTGACGATGATGCCGCCGACCTTGTTGGCGAGCGGACGGTCGAAGCGCAGATAGCCGACGCCCGCCCGCTCGATGAAGATCTGCATGAGGTGCGCGAGACCGAATCCGTGCACGGGCACGGCGTAGATGATCCCGTCGGCCCGCTTCATCTCCTCGATGACGGCGGGCATGTCGTCCGGCAGCGCGCACGGGCTGGTCCGGTGGTTGCAGTCGCCGCACGGGCTGCACGGCGAGATGCGGTGGTCGCGCAGGTGCAGCGTGCGGAACGCGGCCCCCCGTTCCCGTATGCGTTCCCCCGCGTACTCGAGCGCGAGATCGGTGTTGCCCCCGGCCCGTTCGGACCCCGATATACCGAGGATGACCGGCCTGCCACCACGTATTTCCCGCATGAACTCCCCCATGTGTTCGATGGCGTCCAGAAGGGGCCGCCGCGCCCGGCCCCCGTCCGGCCGTCAGTCCTTGAGCCTGCCGGCGAAGTAGTCGATGTATGCCTGCATGTCGAAGTGGCCGTGCCCGGAGAGCGAGAACAGGATGCTCTTCGACTCGCCGGACTCCTTGCAGACGAGCGCCTCGTCGATGGCCACGCGCACGGCGTGCGTGGACTCCGGGGCGGGCACGATGCCTTCGTTGCGGGCGAAGATCACCCCGGCCTCGAAGCAGGCGGTCTGCGGGACGGCGCGCGCCGTCAGGTGGCCGAACTCCTTGAGCCGGCTGATGATCGGCGACATGCCGTGGTAGCGGAGTCCGCCCGCGTGGATGCTCGGCGGCACGAAGTCGTGGCCGAGGGTGTGCATCCTGGTGAGCGGTGTCAGGCCGGCCGTGTCGCCGAAGTCGTAGTCGAACCTGCCCTCGGTCATGGTCGGGCAGGACGACGGCTCGACGGCGATGGCCTGCACGGGACGCCCGCCGCGCAGCTCCTCCCCCAGGAACGGCAGGGCCAGGCCGCCGAAGTTGGAGCCGCCGCCGGCCGCGCCGATCACGATGTCCGGGTAGTCCTCGGCCAGCTCCATCTGGAGCCGGGCCTCCTTGCCGATGATCGTCTGGTGCATCAGGACGTGGTTGAGCACCGAGCCGAGCGCGTACTTGGCGGTGCCGCCGCTGCTCACGGCCGCCTCGACCGCCTCGGAGATGGCGAGACCCAGACTGCCCGGGGAGTCGGGGTCGGCGGCGAGCGCGGCCCGGCCGGACTCGGTGCGCTCGCTGGGGCTCGCGGTGACGCGGGCGCCGAAGGTCTCCATCAGGCCGCGGCGGTAGGGCTTCTGCTGGTGGCTCACCTTGACCATGTAGACCTCGCAGACGAGGCCGAAGTACTGGCAGGCGAGCGCGAGGGACGTGCCCCACTGGCCCGCGCCGGTCTCCGTGGTGAGGCGCTCGACGCCGGCCTGCTTGTTGTAGTACGCCTGCGGGATCGCGGTGTTGGGCTTGTGGCTGCCCGCCGGGCTGACGCCCTCGTTCTTGAAGTAGATGCGGGCCGGGGTGTCGAGGGCCTTCTCCAGGCGCCGGGCGCGCACGAGCGGGCTGGGCCGCCACTGCCGGTACACGTCGATCACAGCGCCGGGGATGTCCACCTCGGTGTCGGTGGAGAACTCCTGGGCTATCAGCTCCGCCGGGAACAGGGGCTCCAGGTCGGCCGGGGTGACGGGCTCCCGGGTGGCGGGGTGCAGCATCGGGTCCAATGGCTTGGGCAGGTCCGCGACCACGTTGTACCACGTGGTGGGGATCTGGTCTTCGGACAGCAGGAACTTCGTCTGTGACATGAGTGCTTTCCTGTGAGTGAGCTGGAACCGGGAACCGGTACGGAGCCGCTCGGCGGACATCCGGGCACCCGGGGATGACGGAGGTCAGTTGCTCGCCGGGGCCGCCTCCGGCTCCGGGACGGAGGCGGACGGGGCAGCCGCCGCGGCCGACGGCCTGATCCGCAGCATCGCGAACAGCGCCATGCCCGCGACCGGCGCGAACAGGAGCGTCACGAAGACGGGCCGGTGACCGTGTGCCGACCACAGGACGCCGAGGCCGGCCGGCACGACGAGCCGGGCGAGGCCCAGCACGAAGCCGTTGAGGGCCATGAAACCGCCGACCCGGCGCTCGTCGACGTGGTCGGCGACATAGGTGGGCACGACGACGGACACGATGATCTCGCCGAGCGTCCACACCACGGTGGACAGCAGGATCGCGGGCAGCGAGAAGCCGAAGACGATCACGGCGAGTCCGGACGTCCACAGCAGCCCCGAGACCAGCAGCAGCGTCTTGGCGCCGTATCCCCGGATGTGCTTCTCGACGAGCAGGCCGAGGCTCACCACCACGACGCTGTTGATGGTGTAGACGGCGCCGACCAGACCCGCCGAGTGGTGCAGGACCGTCGTGACGGCGAGTGGCAGCGCGTACTCGAGACCGATGAGCGGAACGACGTAGAAGAAGGAGACCAGGACGAGCAGCAGGACGTGGCTGTGCCCCAGCAGCTTCGGACGGCTGCCCTTGTCCGCACGGCGGCCCGTGTCCGCGCTCCTGCGGTCACGCGGCACCCGGAGCAGGATCATCGCCGCGCACAGCAGGCCCGCGAGGATGTTCCCCGCGAACATGACGTGGTACGAGTACGCGGCCGCGACCCCGCCCAGCAGCGGCCCCACGCCCATTCCCAGGTTGTTTCCGACATAGCTGACCGTGTACGCGAACGGGCGCTGTTCGGGCGTGGTCAGGTCGGCGACCAGGGTGTTGGAGGCGGGGCTGAACACACCCATTCCCACCAGGGCGACGAAGAGCAGCACCGCGTACGTCCACGGCGCGCCGTCGAGCACGGCGAGGCCGAAGTATCCCGCGGCGTTCAGGATCAGCGAGGTCAGCAGCGCCGTACGCCTGCCGCGCAGGTCGCACAGCGGCCCGCTCAGCAGGCTGCCCACCAGCAGGCCGGTGCTGCCGATGGAGATGAGCAGGCCCGCCTCACCGGTGCCGAGGCCCTTGCCGCGCACCAGGTAGACGGCGAGCAGCGGGAAGACGAACATGCCCGCGCGGTTGACGAAGGAGGCGAGGAACAGCACCCGCAGCGCCGGCGGGAGTTCCTTGAACCGCGTCAGCCACGTCATGGCCGGCCCTGCTCGGTCTCCACGCGGAAGGCGTCCCGCACGGTCTTGAAGCGGGCCCGCACGGTCTTGAAGCGGGCCCGCACGTCCTCGAAGTCGGTGCCCTCGCACACGTACCAGCCGAGCACGTCGTTGGAGGCGGTCGGCGGGGCCAGGACGTCGCCGACGCGCTTCCACACGTCGGCGTCCAGCACCCCCTCCATGGCGGTCAGCTCGCCGGGCGTGGTGATGGCGGTGATCCGCCCGTACTCGCCGGACGTCAGGTACTCGGTGCCGGTCTCCGGGCCGAGCCGTGCCGCGGGCCGGTGTCCGGGATCGAGTTCGAGTCGGCACCACTCGCCCGCGAGGTTGATGCCGCGCCCCGCCTCGATGGCGGGCACGATCGAGCCGCCGCCGGCCCGGGCACCCGCCTCACCGAAGACGATCTCACCGTCGTCCAGGAGGAAGAACTCGGCGTGCGCGACACCGGTGCTCAGGCCGAAGCCGCGCAGCACCACCGCGTTCAGCTCCAGGATGCGCCGCTCCCGGGGGGACAGACCGTGCTTGCGCGAGATGGTGCCGCCGGGCTCGTCGCGGTACGAGAGGACGGAGTACGTGTACTGGGAGAGCTGTTCGAAGACGACCTCACCGTGCTGGAGCAGCGAGTCGACGTGGAACTCGGTACCGCGGATGAACTCCTCGACCCGGTACTCGTGCCGGTCGTCGCCCATCTCCTCCCAGACACCGTCCAGTTCGGCCCGGCTGTCCACGCGGTGGGTGCTGCCGCACGCCCAGCCCGCGTGCGGCTTGACGACGACGGGGTAACCGACCTGCTCGGCGAACTCGGTGACCGCGCCGAGGGTGTCGGGGCGGCAGGAGCGGGCCACCCGCACGCCGAGCTCCTCGGCCCGGCGGTGCATCACGTTCTTGTCCCGGAAGTTGAGGGCCTGGTCCGGGAGGAGGCCGGGGATCCCGTGGTCCCTGCGAGCCCGGCTCGCGGGCAGCACGTCACCCTCGAACAGTGGGAAGATCCGTTCGATGCGGTGCTCGGCGACGATGCCGTCGACCGCGGCACGCACGGCCGCCGTGTCGTCGAGATCGGCGTGGTACTGAGGCAGCCCGTCGGCCTCGGGCGCCTCCCCACCGGTGGGCAGCAGTACCACGGTGTGCACGCCCACGTCGGCGGCCGCCTCGACGACACTGCGGAACTGGGCGGCGTAGCGCCCCGCGGCGGGCCGGTAGACCACCAGGATCGAAGGATTCATGCGGTGCTCCTCATGCCAGTCGTACGGGAGTGGGGTGCGGGCTCAGCGGACCGTCGCGGCCGACGGGGCGCCGAACAGCTCCCCGGACGGCGTGGACCGGTCGAGCACCAGCGGCCGCTCCGGTTCGGCGCGCAGCACGGCGAGCGCCGCCTCGAGCTCGCCGAGCGCCCGCTCGACCTCGTCCCGGCCGCCCTCGTGCGCCGATTCCACGGTGAGCAGGAGCCGTCGGCGCCCGACGTCGGTCTTGACCACGTCGCCCTGCCGCCAGTTCCAGCGCCGCGAGTGCGCGCGCCCGCGGGCGTCGGCGTAGATGACTTCGCCCGGGTCGGGGTGCTCGGGTGCGTCGGGCGTGCCGAGCGGCGTGAAGACCTCGGCCCCGTGCGCGTGCCGCACCTCCAGCCCGCCCTCGATGTCGCCCACGTCGCAGGACGCAACCGGAAGCCGGCTGTCCAGCGACACGGCGTTGCAGAGATCCACCAGGGCGTTGATCCGCGGCAGCCGGTCGCCCTTGGCCACCCGGCGCAGGACCGACTCGGCGGCGCAGGGGAAGCGGTTCGGGTTCACGCCGACCGTCCGGTAGGCGTCCCGCCAGGCGGCGACCGCGGGCAGCGCGGAGACGTCCGTCCTGCTGAGACCGGCCGCGTGCAGAGCGTCCTCGGCGGCGGTGAGCCGAGCGGCCGCCTCCGGGGCGTCCCGGACGACGTCGGTGTCCGGCACCGCGATCAGGCCCAGCACGTAACCGGGCACGCGCTCCGCCAGCCGCGCGTCGATCGTGACGGTGAAGGGGCGGGCGCCGCCGGGGACTTGGGGGGTGCTCTCCATGGATGTGTGTTCCTTCGGTTCTGTGGCTGTGTCCGGGCGGGCCGGGCGGACCGCTGATGACGGTTCTGACGGTAAGGAGCGGACGAGGGGCCGGCTGTGGCCAATTCCCGGCAATTACGGAAGGCCACTTCGGGCTTTCCGGCCGGGCCGGAAGGCCGCTCCCGGCTCCCCGCCGCAACGCGAGCCCCTTCCCGGCGGCCGGTCCCTGTCGCGTCAGCCCGCCCTCTCCGCGGGCTCGGGCGGTCCGGGAGCCGCCCGGGCGGCCTCGGCGCGCAAAGCGGCCCCCTTCACCCGTACGCCGATGAGCGCCGTCACCAGGGCGAGCACGGTCAGAGCCGCCCCGAACCGCCCGAGCCGGTCGAGTCCGTCCGCAGCACCGCCGTGGGCGATCACCCGGCCACCGATGAAGCCGCCCAGCGAGATCCCCGCGAAGGTGGCCGACGAGTTCAGGGAGAGCAGCAGCGGTCCGGAGGCGGGTGCGACGGCGAACAGCCGGTGCTGCTGCGGGGGCTGGGTGGCCATCGCGGTGATGCCCCAGGCCGCCATGGCGAGCACCGCGGTCGGCAGTTCGTCTCGGGTCACGGGCAGTGTCACCAGGACCGCGGCCAGGCCCGCGACGGAGGCGAGCAGCACCGGCGTGGCCCCCCACCGGTCGGTGGCCCGCCCCCCGAGGACCGTGCCACCCACCGCGAACACTCCGAAGACGAGGAGCAGCAGCGCGAGTGTCGTGCCGTCGCCGTCGGTGGCGGGGGCCAGCACCGCGCCGATGTAGGTCAGCGCGAGGTAGCCGCCGGTCATGAACAGCAGCGTGGTGAGCACGGTGCACAGCACCCGCGGGTCCCGCACCGGAGCGAGCCGCGCCGCGAGCCCCGGCGCGGCGGGCAGCCGCACCTCGGGCAGTCCGCCCGTCACGGCACCCGCGCACACCAGACCGAGCCCGGCGAGCAGCCAGAACGTCGATCGCCACCCCAGGTCGGCGGCCAGCCAGGTGCCGAACGGCACGCCCGCGACGGTCGCCGCGGAGAGGCCGCCGAGCACCACGGCCATGGCCCGGCCGCGTCGTTCGGGCGCGGACAGGGCGGCCGCGGACGCGGAGGCGGCGGGGATGTAGAGGGCGGCGCCGGCGGCGGTCGCCACCCGGGCCGCGAGCAGCTGGCCGAGCCCCGGGGCGAGCGCGGACGCCGCGTTGCCGAGGGCGAAGACCACCAGTGAGATCACCAGCACGGTGCGCCGTTCCACGCGCCCGGTGAGCGCCCCGAGGACGGGTGCGAGGACGGCGTAGGTGAGCGCGAAGACCGTGCTCACCCAGCCCACGTCGGCGAGATCCGACTTCAGGCCCTGGGCCACTTCGGGCAGCACCCCGGCCACCACGAAGGTGTCGGTGCCGATGGCGAACGCGCCGACGGCAAGCACCGGCAGGACGGGAAGGACGGCTCGTGTTCTGCTCATCGCGCGGTTCCTGCCGGAACCCGGGTACGGAAGGGGGCGATGTCTCCCGCGACGGGAGTGCCGCCCAGGAGGACCAGTTCGATCGCGCCGGGACGGCTCAGGACGGAGATGTCCTCGGCCGGGTCGCCGTCCGTGACGACGAGGTCGGCGAGCCGGCCCGCCTGCACCGTGCCCGCGTCGTCCCCGCGCCCGGCGAGCCGCGCGCCGTTGGCGGTGGCCCAGGTCAGCACGGTGGCGGCGGGGATGCCCGCCATGGTGACGTACAGCTCGAGCTCCTTGGCGTAGCTGCCGTGCGGGGTCCAGGCGAAGCCGAAGTCGTCACCGGCCACGACCGGGATCCCGAGGTCCACCATGAGCGGCAGGATCCGCAGTGTGTTGGCCACTTCGGCCTCGAACTCCAGCGTCTCCAGGTACTCCGGGGTCTTGCCGTGCTCGGTCCCGGTGGTCAGGAGCATGTGCGGTTGGTAGAGGCTCGGCACGACGAAGATCCCGCGCTCGGCGATCGCCTCGAGCGCCTCGTCGTCGGCGTAGGTGGCGTGGTCGATGACGTCGACGCCGGCCGCGATGGCGTTGCGGATGCCCTGCAGGCCGCGCGAGTGCGCCCGCACCTTGGCCCCGTGCTCGTACGCGGTGCGTGTCGCGACCACCAGCTCCTCGGCGGTGAAGAGCAGTTCGTGGGAACGCCCGTTGGGAAAGGTGTCGTCGCCCGACGAGAAGACCTTGACGATCTCCGCGCCCTGCGCGATCTCCCCGGCGACGTACTCGGCCATCTCCTCAGGGGTGTCCGCGAGGCGCATCAGGTCGGACGGGATGCGCTTTTTGACCTCGGGGTCACGGCGCTCGGGCGGCCCTGACACCATCAGGTCCCGGCTGCACGGGGTGATCCGGGGGCCGAGCAGCCGGCCCGAGTCGACGGCGCGGCGCAGCGCCATGTCGATCCCGGCCACCGAGCCCGCGCCGACGAACGCCGTGTAGCCGAGGCCCAGGAGGTTGGTGGTGTTCTCGGCGGCGGCGAGGGTGACCTCCGGGACGGAGTACTTGAACAGCATCTCCCGTCCGTCGAGGACGTTCAGGTACGCGATGTGGGTGTGCCCCAGCGTCATGCCGGGCATCACGGTGCGCCCGCCGAGGTCGAGCACCTCGATCCCGGGTGAGTGCAGCGGGGCGATGCCCTCGGGCAGGACCGCCTCGATGCGGTCGCCGTCCAGCAGCACGCTGTGGCGCGGCAGGGAGGAACGGCCCAGTCCTTCCTGGACGGTCGCGTTGTGGAGCAGGACTTTGCGTGGCATTCCAGGTGCCTCCAGAACTTGACTGAACGGTGGGCGGGAGCTGTCGGCGGCCGGCCGGTGTGTTCCGTCCGGCGACCGCGAAGGGGGCTGTCAGGAGTCCTCCGCACGCCCGAAGAGCGTCCAGACGATCTCCGCGCCGGGGCGGTTGGCCACCCAGCGCAGGCCGTGGGCCCGCACCCCGGGCCCGTTGGTGACCGCGAGCTGCGCACCGCCGCCCGCGAGGATCGCGGCGGCGTGCTGCGTCGAGGCCGCGTCCACCCACGTGACCTCGCGGTCGCGCAGTCCCCGAGGCGCCACCTCGGCGTAGATCCGGCGGACCTCCCACATGGCGGCGACGGTGACGGGACCGTCCCCCGGTGGGGGCCCGCCGGGGGCGGCGGCGATCCCGTACTCCGGAGTGGCCTGCGGGAAGAACGCCCGCAGGCGCAGCTCACCGTGCCAGTGGAAACGGGTCAGCCCCTGATAGGCGCTCGGCACCAGCGCGACCTCCACCCGCTTGCGCAGGAGCTGGTCGAGCACGTCGTCGAAGGAGGCGAACAGCTCGACGCGGAGTCCGTGTTCGGCCGCCAGGAAGCGGGCCGCCAGTTCGCTGGAGGTCCCGGCCGGGCCGAGCGTGCCGAGCGTGGTCCCGGGACGCGCGGCCCACCTCCTGGTCAACTCGCTCCAGCGCGCGGTGTACTCCTCGGCAAGCGCCTCGGGGAGTGCCGTCGCCTCAGTTCTCATAACCACGGTTCGCCGCCATCTTCCGCGCCACTGTGCTCTCGTGGTCGGGCGCGGTGCGCCGGTCCACGATCCTGGCGGCCTTCCAGCTGACGAAGGCACCGGTGCTGACGATCGGGTCGAGCCCATCGCTGAGTTCGACGGTGACGGGCACGCCGAGGGCGTCGGCGGCCCGGTCGCGCACTGCGTCGGCGAGCGCGTGGGGGGCATCGACCAGGCCCTTGAGCAGTTCGAGGCGTACGGTCAGCCGGTCCTGCCCCGTCCGTCCGGGGGCGTCGTCCCGCTCGATGACGACCTGGTACCCGGCGGATCCGGTGACGCCGGTCATGACGGCCGTCTCGATCTGCCCGGCGGTGAACCGCCGCCCGCCGAGTTCGAGCCGGTCGAGGGTGCGCCCGACGATCCGTACGAGGTCGCCGGGCATCTCGCAGCCGCACGCGGACTCCTCGACGACCACCGCGTCGCCGGTGCGGTAGCGGACCAGCGGTTTCACACCGTCCATCAGCATGGTGACCGTCAGCTCGCCGCTGCCGCGCGGCCCGTGGGACTCGCCGGTCTCCGGGTCCACCACCTCGATGATGTAGTTCGTCTGCGACAGGTGCATCCGCTTGTTGCGGCAGGCCGTCGCGATGACGAAAGCCTCCTGCGACCCGTACAGGATGTTGTAGACGTCCGCGCCCCAGACCGTCTCCAGGTTGTTCGCGAGCGCCGGCGTGCACATCTCGCCGGTGACGAACAGCAGCTTGACGGAGAAGTCCGCGCGCAGGTCGTAACCGAAGTGCTCGGCGGCTTTGGCGAGGGTGAGGGCGACTCCGGGCGTGCAGCAGATCACCTCGAGTTCGAGGTCCTTCATCAGCTGCAGGGCCTTCTGGAAGCCGATCACCGGTGAGTACGGCCAGATCTTGGCGTTCATCGACCCGGTGTTGCGGGCGATGTCCCCGAGGGTGTCGCCGAACGAGTGCACCTCCGTGGGGCCCATCAGACCGACGCGCGGAGCGTGATCGCCGAAGTGGTGCCGGAAGATCGAGGTCCAGGACTCGGTGATGTGCGCGTTGCTCGCCACGACCTCGCGTCCGTCGCGCGGGCAGGGCGTGGCCGGCCCGGTGGTGCCGGTCGTCTCGTAGAAGAAGAGGGCGTCGGCGAGTGGCCGGCTGAGGACGTCGAGCATCTCCTGGCGCAGATGGGCCTTGGTGGTGAAGGGCAGCGCGGTGAGGTCGTCCGGGGTCACGGCCGCCGGATCCACGTCCTTCAGGTGCCGTGCGTAGAACGGCGATCCCGTGCCGACCTGGTCGAGCACGGTGGCCAGTTGGCGGGTGCGCCAGTCGTGCAGGGCCGCGTCGGTGAGCGTGCGGTCGTAGAAGGCCCGGTGAAGTTCGAGGTACCGCGCGGCGAAGTCGGCCGCGGGACCGTGCGTGGGCAGCCACATGGGCGAGGGTTCCTCTCGTGGTGGAAGGTGTACGCGCGGGGCGAGCCGGGCACGGCTCCGTTCGGCTCCGGTGCCGGCGTCGTACGGGCGACGCCGCCTCGCGCATGAGTCGTGGATGGTGTGCGGCGCGGGCGATGAACGTGCGGTACGCGGTGACACGGACCGTGACCCGGCGCAGCGCGGTGTGCTCGGGAAACGGTCCCGCCGCTCCCGGAAGTCCTGGTGGGTTCCCCCTGTACGGCTCAGTGAGCGGCGTCCCCCGCCGCGCCGGCCACCACTTCACCGGCCCCGGCCCGGGCTCCGGCCAGGAAGTTCCCGAAGAGCCGCGTCCCGTCCTCCGTCATCACGCTCTCCGGATGGAACTGCACCCCTTCGACGGCGAACGTCCGGTGCCGTACGCCCATGACACAACCGTCGTCCCGTGCTGTCGCCGTCACCTCGAGCTCGGCCGGCGGTTCGGTGATGATCAGGGAGTGGTAGCGGGTGACCGTCAACGGCCGCGCGGCACCGGCGAACACACCCTGTCCGTCGTGCTCGAGGGGGCTCGTCTTGCCGTGCATCAGCCGCTCGGCGACGGCGATCCGCGCCCCGTAGGCGAGGCCGATGGCCTGGTGCCCGAGGCAGACGCCGAGCAGCGGTACCCGCCCGGCGAAAGCGTGCACCAGCTCGACGTGCCCCGAGTCCGCCGGATGCCCCGGTCCGGGACCCAGGACCACCGCGTCGGGCGCCGACGCCACCATGTGCTCCACCGACCGGGTACGCGAGCGCACCACCTCGGTCTCGGCGCCGAGGCTCAGCAGGTACTGGTCGATGATGTGGCTGAAACTGTCGTACGCGTCGACGAGCAGGACCTTCACTTCAGCAGCTCCTCACCGGTCAGCGCCCAGTAGGCGGCGCTCATCTTGGCCAGCGTCTCCCGCCACTCGGCGGCGGGTACGGAGTCGGCGACCATGCCCGCCGACGCCTGCGTGCTGTACCGGCTTCCGTCATGGACGGCGGTACGGATGCACAGGGTCAGCACCGCGAAGCCCCGGACGTCGACCAGACCGAGGGCCCCGGCGTAGATACCGCGCGGATGGTCCTCGATGTCGTTGATGATCTCCATGGCGCGCAGCTTCGGCGCGCCGGTCATGGTGCCTGCGGGGAATGTCGCGCAGATCGCCGCCCACACGTCGGTACCGCTCCTGATCCGGCCCGACACGGTCGACACCAGATGATGGACGTATGCGAAGGGCTCGGCCTCCATCATCGTGTCGACGGAGAGGGTGCCGGGCTCGCAGACCCGCCCGATGTCATTGCGGCACAGGTCGACCAGCATGATGTGTTCGGCCTGTTCCTTGGCGCTCTCCCGCAGCTGTGCCACCCGGCGCGCGTCCTCGTCCGGGTCGGCCGCGCGAGGCGCCGTACCGGCGATCGGACGCATGGAGACGGTGTCGTCCTGGATGCGCACGAACAGCTCGGGGCTCGCGCCGATCACGGTCCGGTCCGCCCAGGGAACGAGATACATGTAGGGGGACGGACTGCGGTGACGCAGCCGCTGGTAGACCTCGAGCGGCGTCAGCTCGCTCTCGACGTCGATCCGGTGGCCGATCTGAATCTGGTAGCTGTCGCCGATCCCGATATGGCGCAGGCACCGTTCGGCGCGCTCGACGAACGTCGCCTCGTCCATCGTGTCCCGCACGGACAGCGGCGCCGGCGCCTCCGGCACCGCGGTGCCCGGCACGCCCTGGGCGCGCACCGCGTCGACCACGGAGCGCAGCGGCTCCCGGCCCGCGGTCACCGGCAACTGCGGCCCGTGAGCGGCGAGATGGCGGACCCCACCGCTCTTCAGGTCGTACCAGACCGTGTCCTTGAAGAGGGTGAGCGTGCAGCGCGGCAGCTCCGACTCGGCTCGCTGGGCGGGAAGTTCCTCCATCATCCAGGCCGCTTCGTACGACAGCGTGGTGAGGAAGCCGAAGGCGAAGGCGCCCGTGGGCACGTCGGTGTCGATGTCGAACAGGCCCTGGACGGCGCGCAGGATCCGCCAGACGGAGCCGGGCTCCCGCACGCCCCACTGCCTGACGCCACCCGCGGCGCCGACGACTGCCCCCGGTTCCCCGACGGCAGTCGCGAGCGCGGCCGCGAGGCAGTCGCCCAGTTCCCCGGCGGCGGCGAGTTCCACGCGGTCGGAGTGGACGCGCAACTCGGCCAGGCGCCCGCAGCCGACGGCGGCGTAGTGCCGGTCCTGGTCGGGGCCGTCCAGGCTTTCGAAGAGGTAGACGTCGTCCTGTCCACGGACGCGGGCAAGGGCTTCGTAGAGACTCAGCGCGTCGACGGGCGGGAGTGCTTCGGAGACCACCCGGACCCGGACGGCCGCGGCCGCTCCGGACAGGAGCGGGCCGCCTCCATACGGAGGCGATTCTGACAGCAAGGACACGGCGAAAGCCTTTCTGATCCAACCGGACCGTTGGGGCTTCGAGGAATGAACACGCACGTCAACAGCGCGCCGAAGACCCGGCTCCGCACGTCACGCATGACCGGACCCCATCGGCCGGTCTCCCCCGTGCCACCCCAGTCGCCGTTTCCCCCGGCGACGAATGTGTGTGCGAGACAACTTCATCAAATGTCAGACTTCTCGGGCCATACCACTTCGACCGCCATGGAGAAGACCACTTGTCCCTGCAGCTCTCCCTCACCGTGGACCGTGAATCGCACCTCCCCCTGGCCGTTCAGGTGCGGAACTCACTGCGGAAATCAGTTGAGGATGGAACTTTATGGCCGGGCACCCGGCTGCCCTCCAGCCGCCAGCTCGCCCTCGACATCGGGGTTTCCCGCAGTGTCGTGGTGGAGGCTTATGAACAGCTGTCGGCCGAGGGATATCTGGAGACCAGACGCGGTTCGGGCACCACGGTCTCGGCGCACGCCCACGCCCCGGACACCGCCTCCACGCTCGTGCCGCCCGATCCGGAACCCGCTCCCAAGGCCATGTGGGACCTGCGCACCGGAACATCCAACGTCACGGACTTCCCTCGCCAGGAGTGGATCCGCTGCGTCACCGCCGTCGTCGCCGACGCGGGCCGCCAGGAACTCGGCTACTCCCCACCGGCCGGGGTCCCGCTGACCCGACGGATCATGGCCGGCTACCTCGGCCGGGTGCGCGGCGTGCGCAGCCGCCCCGAGGACCTCATGGTCACCTCCGGCTTCGCCCAGGGTCTGGCCCTGACCTGCAAAGTGCTGCTCGACAGGGGCCACACCTCGCTCGCGGTGGAGGACCCGGGCCACCCGGGCGAGCGTGAGTTCATCACCAGCTCGGGCCTGCGCCCGGTCGGCATCCCCGTCGACGACGACGGCCTGCGCGTGGACCTGCTGGAGGAGAGCGGCGCACGCGCCGTCCTGCTGACGCCCGCCAACCAGTTCCCGACCGGCGCCCGGCTCAGTCAGGCACGCCGCGACCGCCTCGTCGCCTGGGCCCGCGAGGTCGACGGCTACATCGTCGAGGACGACTTCGACAGTGCCTTCCTGCACCGCTCCGACCGGCTCCCTGCCCTGCAGAGCCTCGCCCCGGACCGGGTGGTGTACGCGGGCAGCGCCAGCAAGACGCTGGCACCGGCTCTGCGCCTGGGGTGGCTGACGGCTCCCTCGGAGCTGATGGCCTCGGTCGAGCACGTCCGTGCGGGCTGGGACATCGGCTGCTCCGGCCTGGAACAGCTGGCCTTCGCCCGTTTCGTCGACTCCGGCGCCTTCGACCGCCACCAGCGCCGGCTGCGCACGGAGTTCCACCGCCGCCGCCAGACCGTCCGCCGCCAGGTGAAGACCTGCCTGCCCGGCGCCCGCCTCACCGGACGCGACAGCGGCCTGCAGGCATACCTCCAGCTCCCCGCCCACATAGCCGAGCAGGCCCTGATCCGCGCCGCCCGCCGGCGCTCCGTCCTGGCCCGCGGCAGCCGCTTCTACACCCTGACGGACACCTCCCGCCCACCCGCCCTGGTGGTCAGCTACGCCTCGGTGAACTGCGCGGGCCTGACACGCGGTCTGATGGCCCTCGGAGAGGCATACCGGGAAGTAACGGGGCAACCCAGGAGCTGACGGACGGCGGTCCCGCGGCAGAACACGCACCCGGGCACTCCTCCGCCTCGCCCGCCACCGCATCGGCTCCTGTCCGCCATGCCCCATGTCGGCGCCTCCCACGCATCACGCGTCCCCGAAAACAGCCGCAGCACGACCGGCTCGGGCTCGACGAAGGACATGGAGGCACCCCGGACCGGAGGCCGTCCACCGCGGCGGGTCGGCCGGCCGGGCTTCGGTCGCCGCGGGACGGGGGACGGCGCAGACTGGGATCTGAGGCCTCTCCGCGACCGGCCCCCAGGAGTGCAGTGAAACAGGGGACGAGACACGACCGCACGTATCCGGTCGGCCAGAGGCGGTGGCCGTCCTTTCTGCCTGCCGTGGCCATCGTCGCCTCGGTCGTCCTCGGTCTGTTCACCCCGGAGGTCAACACCTTCCCCCTCCTGGCGACCGCACCCGTGCTGGCCGCACCGGTACTCTCCCTGCCGGGCACGATCGCCACCGGGGTGGTGGCGATCGTCATCGGGGAACTCGAGGGGCTCGCCATGAGCGGTGGGGCTTTCCTCACCCATCCCGTCCAGCTCGCCAGCGTCGCCGTCCTGACGGTCCTGGCCGCCGCCCTCAACCGGATGATGGGCCGCTACCGGCAGCAGCTGAAGGACACCCGCGAGGTCGCCGAAGCCGTCCAGCGCGCGGTGCTCCCCACACCCCCGGACCGCATCGGGCCGCTGGCCGTGGCCGTCCGGTACCAGGCCGCCGCGCGGGAGGCCGCCATCGGCGGCGACTTCTACGCCATCCACTCCACCCCCTACGGGATCCGGCTGATGATCGCCGATGTGCGCGGCAAGGGGTTGGGGGCGGTGAGGACCGTCAACGGGCTGCTGGGCAGTTTCCACGAAGCCGCGACCCGGGTGTCCGACCTGCCCGGCGTGGTCGGCCGCCTGGAGGAACGCATGCGGGAGCTGAACGCCGAGGACGCGGAGGGGGCGGAGTCCTTCGCCACCGCCGTCGTCCTCGAGATCTCCGCCGACGGCTCCGTCCTGCGCCTGTCCAACCTGGGACACGCGGCGCCGCTCCTCGTCCACCAGGGCCGGGCACGCCCACTGGATCCGACCGATCCCACGCTGCCGCTGGGCCTGGGCGACCTGGGCCGTGTACGGGTGCCGGTGGAGCAATACCCCCTGCCTCCCGGCGCGACCCTGGTGCTGTACACCGACGGCGTGGTGGAGGCCCGCGACCGCCGCGGCGCCTTCTACGACCCCGTGCCGCCCCTGTCCCGCCCCCTCCCGGCGAATCCCGACTCGATCCTGGACGCCCTCCTGGTCGACCTGGCCCGGCACACCGGCGGACACCTGGACGACGACGCCGCGCTCATGGCCGTGACCCATCGGCAGGAGGCGTGGGACGACGCCGCCCTGTCCGCCGACCAGAACGTCGAGGGACAGCTGACCGCGAGAGCCGGGGCATTCACGAGCCGTGACCGTCAAGAAGGCGGGGGCAGGGCCACCCGGTCGCTCGACAATCTGTTCGGGTGCGCTTCTCACCACTCGCCCTGCGCTCCCGGACCGCCGCGCGGCGCGCTTCCTCCTGCTCCCACAGGGCCTGGAACTCACGGGTGCGTTCGTCGAGTTCGACCGGCTCGTCACCGTCCTCGTCCTGCCACAGCCCCTGCTCCTCCAGCTGTCGGGTGTGGACCTCCACCGGAGGCTGCGAGTCGAAGTCACCGGGCCGGGGACCCTCCGGACCGTCGGGCCCGATACGGATCAGCCGCTCGACCCGCGTGACATGGAACCGACGCCCGTCCACACTCGGACTGTCGCCGCGCTTCTCGTCCGACACGTCGGCAGCCCTGGCCGTGAGAGTGGGGTGGTGGTTGTGCCTGGGCGAGTTGGTCGAGGAACTGGCCGACCAGGCGCAGGCTGGTGCACAGGGTCTGGATGTCGTCGTGAACCCGGGGTCGCAGGGCCTCCGGACTCCCGCCGGACGCGTCCCGCGTCCGGCGGGAGATATTTACCTCCTTTTGACTCAAAAAGCCATCTGATTCCCACTCCTGGACGTATCGATTTCTGGACATGTTTCAGGCACCTTCCAGGAGGAATGCCATGGCGATCTTCAACGTTCTCTTCCCCGCCCTGGGCCGTGACCACGGTGGCCACGGTGGCCACGGGGACCACGGGGACCACGGCGGCCGCGACCACGGCGGCCGCGACCACGATCGTGACCGGGACCGCGACCGGGACCGCGACCACGGCGGCCGGGACCACAGTGATCACGGTTACTGATTTTGGCCACTACCAGTGACTCGGAGCGGAGCGGACCGGAGCCCAAGGGGTCCGGTCCGCTCCGTCAGCGCGTCTTGCGTCGGCTGCTGTCGGTGGGCGCGGATCCGCAGGCCGTGGTCGAGGCCGCGCCCCGCCGCCGCCCCCGCACGAGGTGTTGTTCCTGTCGGTGGTTTGTCGAACCGGGGAGCAGGGGGTCGGGGTGGTGTCCTCTGCCGACCTCGTCGAGCAAGACCTGGAGTTCGGGAGGTCCGGGAGGCGGGAGCATGTCGGCCCATGCCCGCCACCAGCGGCGTAACACGGCCGAGGGGGTCAGCCGGCTCCTGACTGCGCGCGTAGTGCCCGCGGCCACTCTTTGACGGGTTCTTGACGCGGCTACGAGCCAACGCGCGTATCGCCCGGACCGACCCAGTCATGGATCACACCGGCCTCCACACCGGCGTCGTGGGCAATGTCCTCGGGCGCCACGCCGGCGCTCCAGGCAACGAGAACGGCGCGCCGGAGTTCCTCCGTACGCGTCTCCAACCCGATTTCGGCGGCCTCCGCGGACGCGGCCATCAAGGCAGCCGCGTCCTCGGGCAGCCGTCGCCCCGCCCGGTGTACCGCCGGGCGCGCTTCTTCCCGCGCACCGCTCACCGTCTGCTTCCGAGGGGCCGTGCTGTCGATCAGTTCTGCGCGGCCGACCGGACGAGCTTGACGCTCAGCCACAGCAGGCTCACCGGCATCCCGACGCCGCACGCGTCGGCCACAGCGAGGATCGCCGGTTCGGCGACCGGCAGCAGCCGCAGACCGCGCTCGGCCACCTCGGGAACAGGGAAACGGGGCAGCGTGATGGTGATCGTCATGACGCACCTCCGCCTGATCGGCACCCGAGGCGCGCCGGCAGCGGACACGATCACCGCCCGGCACTTCGCGCTCCGAGTCGAGGCAGGCCGTCAGACAGCGGCACGGTGGCCGCCGGGCGCCCCGGGTGCAACGGAATGGGAGCTGGGACTACTGCTGCAGGAACTCATCCCGTTCACCTCCTCGCGCCGGCAGCGGCCACACCGAGCAAGGGCGCAACACACCCTCTGGCCAGGCTACGACTACATACAACGCGATCGTCTGCCGGAACCTTCCCCCGACAACCGGTACTCCCGGCCAGGACGCTCGCCTTCCGAAGACCGCACCGGGACTGTCAGCGACGGCTGAAAAGTGGTTCTGGATCGCTTTCGGGGTGGTATCGCTGTGAGTGACCGCTCTTCGCCTCCGGAAGCAACCGTCGATTCGGTCCCCCAGTGTGATCCACATGCAGCGACCTTCACCGTAGCCGCCCGCGCGCCTTGCGGTGCAGCAGAAAGTGAACCCTTGCGCAGGCCCCACCACGGCCTCCGCCATCCTGACCACGACGGCCAAGATCCCGACCACAGGCCCGACCAGAGCAGGTCAGCGCGTTGCGCAGCCTCTCCGGCCCACCCCGCGCCCCGGGTGCGCAACGGACCCACAGGGCATGTTCATCCCTTTGCACACCCATACCGGACCGTCCATAAGGCCCGGCCGGGAACGGCCAGGAGCAGCGGGCGGCCCGTGGTGGTGGGAGGGCCCGGCCGGGGGCTGTCGCTTCCGGCCGGGCTTGTTCGCGCGATGGGCGTCTGGTCGCTTCTGCCGGCGGGTCGGGGTGGGGCGCGCTCGGCCGCTGTGGTGGGTGCCGGCCGGGGGCTGCGCTGGACGGCGATCGCGGCGGCGTCGTCGGCCAGGTGTCCGCCGACGTGGGCGAGCAGGTCGGTGCGCAGGTGGTGGACCAGCGCGGACGGGCTCTCGGGCGCCCAGGAGACGACGCGTTCGGCCAGCGGGTAGAAGACGCCCGCGGGGTCCCGGGCCTCGATCACCCCGTCGGTGTGCAGCAGCAGCAGGTCTTCGGGTTCGAGTGTGAAGGTGTCGACGTGGTAGGCGGCGGCGGTCAGTTCGCCCAGGCCCAGCGGCGGGGCGGGGCGGGTGGCGTGCAGCGCGGTGGCCTGCCGGCCGCGCAGGCGCAAAGGGGACGGGTGTCCGCAGCTGACCATGTGGAGGTGCGGCAGCGCGTCGGGGATGTCGAGGATCACGGCGGTGATGAAGCACTCCCCGGCCTTTTCGCACTCGGTGGGGTCGGCCAGGTGCCAGCACACGCTGTGGTCCAGGTAGGCCGCGAGGTCGGGCAGGGTGGCCTGGCGGTGTGCGGCTTCCCGGAAGGCGCCCAGCAGCAGGGCGGCGTCGCCGATGGCGGTCAGGCCCTTGCCCATCACATCGCCGATGATCAGCCGGGTGCCCGTGGGGGTACGGATGGCCGCGTACAGGTCGCCGCCGAGCAGGGCCTGCTCCTGCGCCGCCAGATACATCGACGCCACCCGCAGCGGGCCGATCCGCCGCGGCAGCGGCCGCAGCACCACCCGCTGCGTCGTCTCCGACACCGTCCGCACCAGCGCCAGCTCACGGGCGTGCCGCTCCCGCAGACAGCGGAAGACCGTCACGATCACCGACACCACCAGCAGGGCGATGAGCTGCGAGCCGAAGGACATCGTGCCGCCCAGTAGGTGGCCGCCTTGAAGACCGATGACGAGCATGCCCGCCACGGCGAGGGCGGCTATCGCCCCGGTGATGAGGGTGGAGGCGAAGGACGCGGTGAGCGCGGGCGCCACGATCAGCAGCGACGGGCCCAACGGGAAACTGGGGGCCAGCACGTCGGTCAGCACGATGGTCGCGATCAGGCCGAGCGGAAGCGCCAGCAGGGCGTCACCGGCCTGCAGTGAGCGATGGCGGTGCGCAAACCGCTGCCACAGGCGCATACCTCCTGCCTACACCCGCCCGGGCCGCCCCGCAGGTGCTGCTCCGGGCCCGGGACAACGGAACCGTAAACGGCGGTAGCGGCGGTTCCGCTTCCCCGCGCCCGTACCCGTCTCGACGACCAGCGGCCATGGGGAACATCGGTACAGCCGTCAACACCTCACTCGCCGGTGGGTGTCCGCCGTTCGCCTGTGTGTGGGGGCCTTGGGCCACACGCGCGGTCCGCGTACTGCCGTGCGGTAGGCGCTGGACGTTGCGCCGTGGGTACGGGTGAACCGGCGTGTGAGGCGGGCTTGGCCGGCGAAGCCCCGCCTCGGTCGCTGCCGGCAGTGGTGCCGTGCCGAGTGCTGGCAGCCCGCTGACGCGGCGCAGTCGCAGATCGCGCTGGTAGTCGCTGGGTGCGAAACCGTATGGGGTCGTCGGTCGCGCAGCGCCGTTCGTCGCGGATCGTGGCGGCCTTGATGCCGGTGGTCTCTTCGATCTCGCGGGCGGTATGGAGGGGCGGGGCTCCGGCTCTGGGGCCGGGCGCTCGACGTGGTCACGGCGCCGCTCCGTGTCCCCCTGCCTCCACGGACCGCATCACCCCACCCCGGGCCGTCCCGAGCGAAACAGAGATGCTGGAGTACGATTCCCGTTCGATTCATCGAACGGCTCTGGAAGGACGGGCCTTGAGTGCCCAACTGAGAGAAACCGCAGTGCAGTTGGCAGGCATGCTCTGGCGTCGGCACACCGTGTACCGGGACCGGGCCGGGGGTGTGGTCATCCGGGGAGAGCATGTGCAGCGCTGGATCAGTCTCGCCCCCTCGGGGCGCAGGGACGAAATCCTGCTCCGTGCGGGCCGTATCCTCGACGGCGGCACCACCGCTCCGGCGCGTTCGGAGACGGTCGTGCCGCTCTGTGCCGGCACCGGCGAGCTCGCCACGGCCTGCCGCCGCCTGCTCGCCGAGACCGCCGCCGACGCCGCACCGCCCGCCCCGGCGGCTCCCGGCCGGACCAGGCGGTCCGAGGAACCGAAACGGCCCGGGCGGAAGGGGAAACGGATGAGCCTCGCCTCCTGGACGATCCTCGCCTGTGTGGTCGGCGTCGTCGCCCTGTACGCCTACAGCACAGCGACGACCGGCACGCGCTGAGCACACGGCCGGCATCGGCGAGGCGCCACGCCCGGTGCGCATCCTTCGGGAAGGCGACCTGGCCGCCATCGTCAGCGGGTCGTGGCGCTTGGGTCGTGCACGCTTCGTGTCATGGCTGTGACGTTGGTAGAGGCGCTCTTCACAAGGGTGTTGACCTCGCAACCATCCACCGTCACCCGTGACACTCCGGTTTCCTGTCGCGCTGTACGCAGTGACCCCGGGCGGGGTCAGGCGCCTGCACTCCGGGGGGAGGCTCGCGGGCGCCAACATGCAGGGGCGGGCCGGCTCCCCCCGTGGCGGGTCTGCCCCTGCTCGAAAGGCCGGCCTGGGCGCCCCACACGTGGCAGGGCGCCCAGGCCTCTTCGGTGGGCGGGGTGGCAAGGGGCCGCTCTTCAGCTCGCGGCAGCCTGCCGGTGCAGCCGCCCGGGCTGGTCTACCCATCTCTGCGATGTGTTGCGGCCGGCGGCGGGAACCGAGTGCGGGCGCTCTCCTCTGCGGAGGCGGTCCGGCCGTAGGCATCCCACCCCGTGACCACATGGATGGAGGCCTTGCCGCCGACCAGTGTCGTGGACTCGCTTGCCGAGCAACCGGGCGACCGGTCCCACCTTCGAGCGGAAAGTAAACAGAGGGCCGGGCCCTCGCGTACCCGATGGGATGCCGAAAATCCGATAAACCCTCACACCGTTCACCGTCAGGTCATACCGAACCTGAATACCCGTCACGAATGAGTCAGGAGCCGCTGACTTCGGCGCGGAGTGACCGTCCTGGGTGCCGGCGGCAACCGTCAGGTCTGCATCTGCTCGGCGGGCCGTGTGGAGGAGTCGGTGTGTTCGGTCATTGCGTGGTCACACTGGTGAAGGCGTCTTTCGATCTGTGTCCCGTCCGGGGCTCGGGCGACTGGCCGCCTTATGGTCGGCCTGCTTTGATCCTTCGCGTGGCGCCGACTCGCGGACACGAATTCCGGTACCGGGAGCCGAGCGAGCGAACGCTGCCAGTCAAAAGTGCTCATTCGAAGGGAACCGCGCGTGATGAACCTCGCCCCCCAGGTTGCGACAGCCGAGATCTCCGACGCCGATCTGGACAACGTCTCCGGCGGCCTCGCGGTCGGCGGCTCCGGCGGTCTCTGCGTCGAGACGCCGATCGCAGCCGTCACCTCCGACCTCCTGGCCGTCGCCACCCCCGAGGGCGTTGCGGCGGGCGCGGCCGTCCACACCGCCGCTCACTGACAGCAGCGTCCAGCTACCGATGGGTCCCGGATCACCTGATCCGGGACCCATCGTGGTCTTTGCCGCGCAGACGGCGGAAGGGACGTTGGACCGCTCCTGCCGCAGAGACGGATGAGCCGCTGGTAGCAGCCCTGAGCGGCGGCGAGGCCGAGCAACGTCGCGGAGGGTACGGCCCGTCACACCGACTGTCCAAATGATCGGTGGCCACTCCGCACAACCGTTCCACGCGAACATGCCCGTGCCCGCATGCCTGCAGAGGAGGCCCTCTCAGCTCCGGCCTGCGGTGCCGTCGTCCGAAATCGCCCAGGCGGGTCGGGCGGACGAGATCGTCTGCCGCGGTCGCCGTGGCAGGCCGGGGCGCGAGCCGGAAGCAGGGGCGGCGGCGCCCGGTCGCGGCGGACTGGGCGCGCGCGGGGGGATGCGCTGCCCTGCGCCCTGCCCTGTGCCGGCGGCCGCCGAGCCGCGTTGTGGTGTGAAGTGGGCCACTTCGCTCGGGGGCATGCCGAGCAGACGCGCGGCGTCACCTTGGCTTACGTGCAGCTTGTCCACGAGCTCGTGAACAGCGACGGCGATCGCCCGGTCCTCGGCGGCGACCGCGGCCGCCCGGCGGTGCCGCGCTTCGGCCACCGGACCGAGCACGGGCTCGAGTTCGGGCACCACCATCTTCAGGACGATCAGGTCCGCGGGGACCCCGACGGCTTCGGCGACGAGGCCGCGCGCCAGCTCCTCCGCACCGTCAAGAGTGCGGCACTGGGTGTGGAGATCGAGGCGGGGAACGTCGATGGCCCACCACCGGCCGGTGCGGCGCAGCAGCACTTGGAATTCGTCGCGGGGACTCATGTGCTCTGCCTCCTGTGCTTCCCGTTGGCTGGGGCCGTGGCTCACGGGCTGACACGCGGCTCGCGAACTCCGAAACTCGTTCTACCCGGAACGGCCGGGTGCAGGCATGGTCAGCTGAGGCACAGTCCGAGCAGACAGATCTCCGTCGGAGACGTCGATACCCGCGCGGGGCGGGTCTGGGGCGTGCCCGCGTCCGTGCCGTTGGTGGGCGCGGGCGTCGGCGGCTGTTGCGCCGTTGTATCGGAGCGGTCGGGGGCCGTGTCGCCGGCGGAGGGGGCGGTGCTGTGCGGCTGCGGGGTCGGCGTCGCGGCCGGGCGGGCAGGCGCGGCGGCCTCCGGCCGGTCGATCGGTGGCGTTGTGGGGGGCGGGGCCGCGAGGGCCTGCTCTCGCGGGGCGTTGGTCCTCGTCGGCGGCTGCGGCTGGGAAGGGGCGTGGGAGGACCGGTGAGTGCGCTGATCGGTCGCTGGCGCGGAGGCTGAACGGTTCTGCTCGGGCGTCTGCTCCTCCACGGCGCCGATGCTCTGGGCGTCCGGCGCCACGGCTGCCTCGGCCCGGTCGGCGGAGGTCCGGTCCATCATGGCGACGGTCAGGCCGCCTCCGACGAGTGCGACAGCGCCGGCGACCGCCGCCCGGCGCTTGTTCTTCTTCCAGCGGACCAGCTGGCGCCGACGTGCCGCACGCCCCTGCCGCACGGGCGGCAGGTCCCCGGCATCGGCGGCAACGTGCGGGGTCACGCTCGTGGAATCGCTGGACTCCGTCTCGCCGTCGAGGAGCGTGTCATGCCTCGTGTCGGCGGTCGCAGTGCCCCGGTAAGCCGTTGTGGCCGGTGCGGCGCTCACCATCGCCGGGGCCGACCCGCTGCAGCCGCCGACGGCGTGCGGGGCGATGTCCGGGGCGTAGGCGCCGCACCCGGGGCACACCAGGGCGCCATTGAGATGGCGACGGCATGAGGAGCAGTAATCCATCCGCGGTCTTCCGGTCTTCCTGGTTCGACGCGCCGTCGGCCCGCCTGGGCCACGACCTGGTCGTGTTCGCACATGCAATCGAGCAACCAGCAACGCTAACGAGGCTTTCGGAACGCCGTGTGCAGCGCGTGTGATGCTCCTGCGCGGATTCCTTGTGTGAGGACGGGATGGGCGGACGTATCCGCGCCGAGTCCACCCACGGCGGCGACCCGCGCCACTCCGGCTGACCAGCCGCAGCGGCTCCGGCCGAGGGCCGCTTCCTCGGCAGGCGTGTCGGTGGGCGTCCTTGGTTACAGCCCGCAGGAGCCGCGGTCGAGGTGGAAGTACCGGGCATTGGCCCAGCGGCACAGCCGGATGCCGACGGCGACGCCGACGATGGTGACCACGGCGGGCAGGTATCCGCCGGCGACCTGGACGATCGGGATCGCCGGGCATCCGCCCGAGATCGCCCAGCCCGTACCGAACAACACCGCTCCGGGGATCACACCGGCGTGGATGCGCCCCGGGGCGCGGGGGACCCGCAGCAGAGCGAACACGCACGGGCCCCGCTGGTGCACTCATGCCTCCATGCTGCCCGGCGACCTTGGAATGGAAGGGGTGTACGGCCCCTGCACCGAGCGGCCGGCCTTCACAGATGTGGCGATCTCGAAACCATCAGCTCGTCACCCGTGACACTCCGGCCTCATGCCGCAATGTACGTAGTGCGGGTAAGGCGCCTGCACCGGGGAAGCGTGGGTGCCAACGTGCAGGGGCAGGCCCGGTTAACCCCCCGTGACGGGCCTGCCCCTGCTCGAAAGGCCGGCCTGGGCGCCCAACACGTGGCAGGGCGCCCGGACGCACGCATCCGTACTCCTGGCACGTGAGCGAAGTATCACTCTCCGTGCTCGCTTGGTCGAACTGGTGGGCGGGGTCCTGATAGCCTGCTGCGATCTTGGAAATGGGACCCCGTCGGTGTGCGCCGGCGGTCCGGCTACCGCGTGGTCGCTGCCCTTGACCGGGCGGTATCTCATCGCGCGAACGAGAGAAACCCTGGTGCCCCCGGTCTGGCAGGGTTCGGTCCTGGCAGTCCACTTGGAGGGCGTTCGGCGTGCTGTTGGCGGCTCGGTACCAGCTCGAGGAGCTTCTCGGCCGAGGGGGGATGGGAGAGGTCTGGCGCGCGCGAGACGAGGTCCTTGGCCGTCCGGTCGCGGTCAAGCTGCTCCTGGCCGGCGGCATCGACCCGTCGGCCGCGGCCCGCTTCCGGCAGGAGGCGCAGACGACCGCTCGCCTGAGCCACCCCAACATCGTCGCCATTTACGACTTCGGCCGGGCCGACGACCGTCTGTACCTGGTCATGGAAATGGTCCAGGGGCGCAGCCTGGCCGACCGGCTGGCCTCGGCGGGGGCGCTCGCGCCGCACGAGGTGGCCGCCATCGGCGGCCAGACCGCCTCAGGCCTGGCCGCCGCACACCGGCAGAACGTCATCCACCGCGACATCAAGCCCGCCAACCTTCTGCTCGCCCCCGACGGCACGGTCAAGGTGGTGGACTTCGGTATCGCCCGCCTCGCCGACGACACGGCGGCCGGGCTCACCAGCGCGGGCATGATCGTGGGAACCGTCTCCTACCTCGCTCCGGAACGAGCCCTCGGAAAGGACGCCGGCCCGGCCTCCGACATGTACGCGCTCGGCTGCGTCCTGTACGAGCTCCTTGTGGGGCACCCGCCCTTCCGCGCGGACACCCCGACCGCACTGCTCTACCAGCACGTCCAGGAGCTGCCCGCACCGCCGCGCAGTATGGGGGCAGAGCTTCCGCCGGAGCTCGAACAACTCGTCCTGGCGCTGCTCGCCAAGGAACCGGAAGCGCGCCCCGACGCCGAACAGGTCGCCGACTGGCTGTCCGCTCCGGGAAGGTCGAGCGCGGCCGCGACGGCACAGCCCACACCACCGCCGCCCTCACGACCGGCCGCCGCGGTGGGGCGCACGGCCGTGCTGCCGACTCCTGCCACACGACGATCCCGCAGGCGTGACTCCCGGTCGCGCACGGTTGCCATCTCGGGACTCGCAGCGGCCGCCCTCGCGACCGTGGGATACCTCCTCTTCCAGCCGGACTCCGCACAGGTGGCCGCCGCCGACCCCCCTGCCGCGACCCAGGGAGCAACGCCGTCCACCACCGACCCCGCTTCCTCGTCGCCCGCTGCTTCGCCTCCGCCGAGCCCGTCCGCTGCCGTCGACACGCCCGCAGCGTTGTCGAACGACCCCGGGGTGCTGCTCGGCCAGGTGTCCCAGGAACTGAGCACGGCCGTCCGCGAAGGTCGGCTCGACCCGCACCTCGCCGACGATCTGGAACAGAAGGTCTCCCAAGCCCGGGACAAGCTGGCTGAGGGCAGAGAGAAAGGGAAGGACAAGACCAAGGACGTACGCAAACGGGTCCGCGACATCCGGCACAAACTCGCCGACGCCGAGAAGCACCAGGAGTTCACCAGTACTCCCGAGTTCGACCGGCTCCTCGATCACCTCGCATCCGTGGTCGGGGCAACCGACTAGGCGATCAGGTCTGGGCGCGGCCCGAACGGGGTGGGAGATCGGCCGGCGGGCGGCGTCCTCGATCGTCCGCAGGGTGCGGGCGGCCTTGTCGGGGTCTTTGCGTCCGGCCCAGCCGCAATCTGCACCGTCGAAGACCTCCACCATGCGCCCCGGCTTCGTGGGCGAGATTGAGGGTGCCGGCGTTGTAGGCCACCGCAAACTTCGTCGGCGTCGCGGTCTCGGCCCACGCCCTGACCGGGCCTCCGGCCCGCGTTGTCCACGATGCTGGATTCCCCCATGGCTATGCCCATCCAAGCGCTGTGGAGTCCGTGCAGGCTCACGGCGGTTAAGTCTCCGGCGCTGCCCGGCGGGTGCCGTCCAGGGTGATGCGGATTCGCGTCAGGCCCTCGGCGATCTCCAGGGTTTCCTCGTCGTCGGGGCCGTAGACCACGCACATGTCGGCGTGGAGCGGCTCGAGCATCCGCTGTGCCTCTTGGCCCTGAACACGACTACGAGTTCGTCCGCGACAGCGGATGCGTGCACCGCTGGCCATCGACATCACGCTCACGACCGTGCAGGCGATGCTCGCGTCGATGCGGATGACGACCGACACGTACCAGGCGGTGCTGCCTGAGATGCACGCCGCAACGGCCTCGGTCTCCTTGTACCCCATCACCACGTACCGGGCAGCAGAAGGCCAGAAGGCCGGAAAGAAGATGAAAAAGAAGGACCTGAAGGCGGACGGACGGAGGCCCGCGGGCCCCAGATCGGGCCCACCGGGCCGCCTCAGGGCCCAATCAGCAAGTGGCTTGGACCAGAAGTCGATCAAGTAAATGAGAAAAGGCCAGGCCAGACGGAGTCTGGCCTGGCCTTTCGTGGAGCCGCTTTCGGGATTCGAACCCGAGACCTACGCATTACGAGTGCGTTGCTCTGGCCATCTGAGCTAAAGCGGCGCGTTGTCGCACCATGGTGCGGTCGGCAACGTCGGTAAGTCTACACAGTTTCCGGGGGTGCTTCGTACACGCCCCTGGGGTGCCCGGGGGTCAGGCGCAGCGCTTTCCGTTGGGTGGTGGGGTGCCCTGGAGGAGGTAGGCGTTGATCGTGGAGTCGATGCAGCGGCTGCCGCGGCCGTAGGCGGTGTGGCCGTCGCCGTCGTAGGTGAGGAGGCGGGCCGAGGAGAGCTGGCGGGAGAGGGACTGGGCCCAGCGGTAGGGGGTGGCCGGGTCTCGGGTGGTGCCGACGACCACGATGGGGGCGGCGCCCCTGGCCTCGATGCGGTGCGGTTCGGCAATGGGCTTGACCGGCCAGTACGCGCAGTTCAGGGAGGCCCAGGCTAGGCCACGACCGAAGACCGGGGAGGCCTTTTCGAAGGTGGGGAGGGATTCCTCCACCTGCTCGCGGGTGGCGAAGGCGGGCGGGAGGTCCAGGCAGTTCACCGCGGCGTTGGCGTACATCAGGTTGCTGTAGTGGCCCTGGGCGTCGCGTTCGTAGTAGCTGTCGGACAGCACGAGCAGGCCGGCGCCGTCGTTCTCCTTCATCGCCGAGGTCAACGCCTCGCGCAGCCGCGGCCAGGCCGACTTGTTGTACATCGCCGCGATCACCCCGGTAGTGGCCAGCGCCTCGCCGAGGCGGCGGCCGTCCGCGTCGCCGGCGGGGATCGGGTGGGCGTCGAGTTTGCGGAAGAAGGCCGCGAGGTGGTCGCCGACCTGCCGCGGCGTCGTGCCGCGGCCGCCGAGCGGGCAGTCGCTCTGCCGTACGCAGTCCTTCGCGAACGACTGGAACGCCGTCTCGAAGCCCGCCGTCTGGTCCAGGTTCATCTGGCGCGAGGACAGGGTCGGATCCATCGCGCCGTCCAGGACGAGGCGGCCCGCGCGGCCCGGGAACAGGCCGGCGTACGTCGCCCCGAGGAACGTCCCGTACGACGCGCCCACGTAGTTCAGTCTGTTGTCGCCCAGCACCGCCCGCAGGATGTCCATGTCCCGTGCCGCCTCGGCGGTGGAGACATGCCGGAGCAGACGGGGGGCACGGGCGCCGCAGCCCTCCGCGAACTTCCGGTAAGCGTCGACGAGCGCGTCGGTCTCCTTGCGGTCGTCGGGCGTGATGTCCGTCTGCGTGTGCGTGTCCATGGTCCGGTCGTCCAGGCACTCGACCGGCTCGCTGCGGGCGACGCCGCGCGGGTCCATCGCGACCATGTCGTAGCGGGCACGGACCTGCGCCGGGTAGCCGACACCGGCGAACTGCTGCAGAAAGGCGATGGCCGAGCCGCCGGGCCCGCCCGGGTTCACCAGCAGGGAGCCGAGGCGCTTGTCCGGGCCGGTCGCCTTCTTGCGCGCGACGGCCAGCCGGATGTCGCCCGCGCCGGGTTGTTCGTAGTCGAGCGGTGCCTTCATCGTGGCGCACTCGAAGCCGGGCACCCCGCAGCTCCGCCAGGTCAGCTTCTGCCCGTAGTACGGCGACAGGGCGGGCGGCGTGGACGAAGGCAGCGCGGCCAGCACCGCCTCCGCCGCGGGGGCGGCCCGGTGCGGCTCGCCTCCGGAGGAGCAGGCCGAGGCCAGCAGCAGCGCGGTGGCCACCAGGAGGGTTCCGCCCTTGCGGGTGCGGCGGTCACGGCTGTTCGGACGGAGGGCGCGCCTGATGTGCATCAAGCGAGAGTAACGCTCCGCTATCAGCTCAGTGCTTTACGTGCACAATGTGCCTCGTACGAGTGACGTCGGCGGCCTCGGCGGCGCCCTCCTCGTCAGCCCGCCCTCAGGGCCATCGTCATCGCCTCCACCGCCAGGAGCGGAGCCACGTTGCGGTCCAGGGCGTCGCGGCAGGCCGCGATCGCCTCTATGCGGCGCAGGGTGGACTCCGGGGAGCCGGCGCGGGCGATCCGCTCCAGAGTGTCCTCGACGTCCGCGTTGGCGATCGCCACGCGGGAGCCGAGCTGGAGAGCCAGGACGTCGCGGTAGAGGCCGGTGAGGTCGGTCAGGGCGAGGTCGAGGCTGTCGCGCTGGGTGCGGGTGCGGCGGCGCTTCTGCTTGTCCTCCAAATCCTTCATCACGCCCGCCGTGCCCCGGGGGAGCCGGCCGCCCTGCGCCGCGCCCAGCGCCATCTTCAGCTCCTCGGTCTCCTTGGCGTCCATCTCCTCGGCGAGCGCCTTGGCGTCGTCGGTGGCCGCGTCGACCAGTTCCTGGGCCGCCTTGAGGCAGCCCCCGATCTCGTCGAGGCGGAGCGGGAGCTTCAGGACGGCGGCGCGGCGTTCGCGCGCGGCCGGGTCGGTGGCCAGGCGGCGGGCCCGGTCGACGTGGCCCTGGGTGGCGCGGGCGGCGGCGGCCGCGACGTCGGGTTCGACGCCCTCGCGGCGTACGAGCAGGTCGGCCACGGCGTCCACCGACGGTGTGCGCAGGTTCACGTGACGGCAGCGGGAGCGGATCGTGGGCAGGACGTCCTCGATCGAGGGGGCGCACAGCAGCCAGACCGTGCGCGGAGCCGGTTCCTCGACGGCCTTCAGGACGGCGTTGGCGGACTTCTCGTTCAGCCGCTCGGCGTCCTCGACGAGGATCACCTGCCAGCGGCCGTTCGCCGGGGAGGTGAACGACTTGCGGACGGTGTCCCGCATGTCGTCGGCCAGGATCTGTGTGCCGACGGCCGCCACCGTGGTGACGTCCGCGTGCGTGCCGACCAGGGTCGTATGACAGCCGTCGCAGAAGCCGCAGCCGGGGGCTCCGCCGAGAGCGCGGTCGGGGCTCACGCACTGCAGCGCGGCGGCGAAGGCGCGGGCCGTCTGTGTGATCCCCGCGCCGGGCGGTCCCGTGAACAGCCACGCGTGCGTCATCTTCGACGCCTCCGGCGGCGGCGCGTCGGCGGCGGCCGCGGTGACCAGGGCGTCGGCGTCCCGGGCAGCGGCGTCCAGCTGCTCGCTGACCTTCTCCTGCCCGACGAGGTCGTCCCACACGCTCATGGGTCACGCCGCCCTTTCGTCATGGTTCGTGGTGCGGGATCCATTGTGCGGGGGACCACTGACAACGGGGGCGGGCGGCCTCCGCCCACTCCCGTCATGGGACTCAGCGACGTCGGCCGCGTCCCCGGCCGCCGTCCCGCCCGTCGTCCGGCTCCTCGTCGTCCTCGCGCGGTCCCAGCAGTTCGTCCGCCAGCGTCGGCAGGTCGTCGAGCGGGGTCTCCTCGGCCCAGTCCGGCCGCGGCCGTCGCCGGGCGGCACTCTCGGCGTCCACCTGGGGCAGCTCCCGTGTACGGTCCTCGCCCTCGCCGGGCCGGGCGGCCGTCGGCGGCTCGTCCCGGAAGAAGCCGGGCGGAACGCGGTCCATGGGGTCGTCGTCCCGCACGGGAGGCAGCACGGCCGTCTCATCGGCGGCGGCCTCGCGGGCCCCCACGGGCGGCAGCACCGCCGTCTCGTCCGCGGCTCCCGGCGGGACGGCCGGCAGCACGGCGGTCTCGTCGGCCGCCCCCGGCGGAACCGGCGGCTGCGGCAGCTCCGTGGTCACCTCGGACTCGGACTCCCCGGCCGCCCGCGACCCCCGCTTCCCGGACCCGCGGGACACCCCACGGGAGCTGTCGCTCGAGCCCTCGCTCGAAGGCTCCCGCACCGGCGGCAGCACCGCCGTCTCGTCCGCCGGCCCGCCCGACGCGTTCGTCGGCGTCACCACCGGCGTCGGCACGGTCGCCGCCTCCGGCGGCACCGCGGCGGCCGAGGGGGCCGCGGACCGGCGCGGGCCCGCCTGCGCGGTGGCCGCGGCCTGCTCCGCCGCCCGCCGGGCCTCCTCGGCCCGCAGCAGGGCCTCCTCGGCCTTGCGCTGCTTCTCCAGCCGCCGCGCCTCGGCCTCGGCGCGCAGCCGGGCCTCCTCCTCGGCCTGTCGGCGCCGCTCTTCCTCCTCGGCCTTGCGGCGTGCCTCGGCCTCCGCCCGTGCCTGCTCCTCCGCGAGCAGCCGGGCCTGTTCCTCCTCCGCCTTGCGCCGGGCCTCCTCGGCGCGCCGCCGGGCCTCCTCGGCCTGCCGTTCGGCCTCGCGCCGCTGCGCCTCCTCCAGCTCGCGCCGCTTGCGTTCCTCCTCCTCGGCGCGCAGCCGCGCGAGGTGTTCCTGGCGCTCGCGCTCCAGGCGCTCCTCCTCGGCCTTCCTGCGGGCCTCCTCCTCGGCCTTGCGGCGCGCTTCTTCCTCGGCCTTCTTCCGTGCCTCCTCCTGGGCTTTCAGCTCGGCCTCGGACAGCGGCAGCATCTGGTCGAGCCGGTGCCGGACGACCGTGGTGACGGCTTCGGGCTCCTGCCCGGCGTCCACCACGAGGTACCGGCCGGGGTCGGCGGCGGCCAGCGTCAGGAATCCGGCCCGCACGCGCGCGTGGAACTCGGCGGGCTCCGACTCCAGGCGGTCGGGCGCCTCCGTGAACCGTTCGCGGGCCGTCTCCGGCGAGACGTCCAGCAGGACGGTCAGGTGCGGGACCAGTCCGTTGGTCGCCCAGCGGGAGATCCGCGCGATCTCGGTCGGGGACAGGTCACGGCCCGCGCCCTGGTAGGCCACCGACGAGTCGATGTACCGGTCGGTGATCACCACGGCGCCCCGCTCCAGCGCGGGTCGTACGACCGTGTCGACGTGCTCCGCGCGATCGGCGGCGTACAGCAGCGCCTCCGCGCGGTGGGACAGGCCCTGCGAGGACACGTCCAGCAGGATCGAGCGCAGCCGCTTGCCCACGGGGGTGGCGCCCGGCTCGCGGGTGAGGACGACCTCGTGACCCTTGGACCTGATCCAGTCGGCGAGCGCCTCGGCCTGCGTGGACTTGCCCGCCCCGTCGCCGCCCTCGATGGCGATGAAGAAGCCGGAGGCCGCGGGGGCCGTCACCGGGTCGTCGCCGCCGCGCAGGGCGTCGACGAGGTCCTGCCGCAGCGGTACGCCGGAGCGGTCGTCGACCTTGGCGAGGACCAGCGCGGCCACCGGCAGCAGCAGCGCGCCGACCAGCATCAGCGTGAAGGCGGCGCCGCCGTGCGCGAACACGAACCGGCCGTTCTCCAGGCGGTGCGGGCCGATCCCGGCCGCGACCACCGGGGCGAGCACGGCGCCGAGCGCCACGAGGACCCGTACCACCGCGTGCAGGTGCTCGGTCATGCGCGGCCGGCGGTAGTCCTCGGTCTCCTGGTCGAGCAGGGTGTGCCCGGTGTTGGCGGCGACGCCCGCGCTCGCCCCGGCCAGGGCGAGGATCAGCAGGACGGTGGTGACGTCGGGGACGAGTCCGGCGGCGAGCAGGGCGATGCCGGTGAGGGCGATCGCGAGGGCCAGCAGCCGGCGCCGTGACAGCGAGACCAGCGCCTTGGGCGCCGTACGGACGCCGACGACGACCCCGCCGGTCAGGGCGAGCACCGCCAGTCCGTAGAGCACCGGACCGCCGTCCAGGTCGGTGGTGTGCAGTACGCAGACGGCGACCGCGGCGGCGATCGCCCCGGCGACGGCCGCGCAGGCGAGCACGAGCAGCGGAACGGCCCCCGTACGGCCCTTGTCGACACCGGTGCCCGTCTTCGGGCGGCGCAGCCCCTCCAGCGGCGAGCGCGGGCGCGGGGTGCGTGTGCCGGGCAGTTCCAGGTAGGTCAGCACGGACAGGGACGCGGCGAACAGTCCGGCCGCGACGTAGGAGCCGAGGGCCGCCTGGTGCTGGTCGAACCAGTCGACGCCGACGCCCAGGAGGTTGTTGAGCAGGGATGCGACGACCAGGGCGGCGGCCGCCAGCGGGATGGCCAGGAAGGTCGTGCGCAGCGACAGGCGGCGCAGGGCGTCCATGTGGTCGGGCAGCGGACGCACCGTGGCGCCCTCCGGGGGCGGGGCGGGCAGCAGCGCGGGGGCCGCGCTCTCCCGGCACACCGTCCAGAGGCGCTCGGCGACCCCGGCCACGAAGACGGTGACCAGGAGGTAGGCCAGGGCGTCGTCCGGCGTCCAGTCGATCCACAGCGGCGCGACGATCAGCAGGGCGGCGCGCACGCCGTCCGCTCCGACCATGGTCCAGCGGCGGTCGAGCGGGCCGTCCTGGGAGGTGAGCGAGGTCAGCGGGCCGAGGAGGACCGCGCCGAAGAGCACGGTCGCCAGGACGCGCACGGCGAAGACGGTCGCCACTGCGAAGGCCACGCCCCGGTAGCCCCCGCCGAAGGAGCCGGCGGTGATCGCCGCCTGGAGGACGAGGACGACCAGGACCAGGAGTGCCAGGGAGTCTCCGACACCCCCCACCAGCTGTGCGCTCCACAGTCGCCTCAGCTGTGGACGGCGCAGCAGGGAGTGGACGGCGCGCTCGCGGGAATCGGCTGCGAGGGCGTCGTCGGGTGCGGTGGTGTGGGCCGTTGGCTGCTCGGCTCGCGTCATGCGTTCAGCCTATCCGGACGCACTGACAGCACACGGTGACCGTCCGAACGTGCACACGCCCCGACACCAAAGTGATGCCGGGGCGTGCTGTTCGCGAAGGAACTGTGAAGGATCCGCCGCGCGGTCGGTCCCGCGCCGCCCGCGATCAGTCCTCCGCCGTCTTGGAGGCGGTCGCCTTGGAAGCCGTCGTCTTCTTGGCGGTCGTCTTCTTGGCAGCCGTCTTCTTCGCGGTGGTCGTCTTCTTCGCCGCGGTCTTCTTCGCGGCCGTGGACGCCGTCGTCTTCTTCGCGGCCGTGGACGCCGTCGTCTTCTTGGCGGCCGACTTCTTCGCGGTCTTCTTGGCCGGTCCCTTCGCGCGCTTCTCGGCGAGCAGCTCGAAACCGCGCTCCGAAGTGATCGCCTCGACGCTGTCGCCGGAGCGCAGGGTCGCGTTGGTCTCGCCGTCGGTGACGTACGGGCCGAAACGGCCGTCCTTGACCACGACCGGCTTGCCGCTGACCGGGTCCGCGCCGAGTTCCTTCAGCGGCGGCTTGGCGGCCGCGCGACCGCGCTGCTTGGGCTGGGCGTAGATCGCCTGGGCCTCCTCCAGCGTGATCGTGAAGAGCTGGTCCTCGGACTGCAGCGAGCGCGAGTCCGTGCCCTTCTTCAGGTACGGGCCGTAGCGGCCGTTCTGCGCCGTGATCTCCTGGCCGTCGGTGTCGGTGCCGACGACACGCGGCAGCGACATGAGCTTCAGCGCGTCGTCCAGGGTCACCGTGTCCAGGGACATCGACTTGAACAGCGAGGCCGTGCGCGGCTTGACCGCGTTCTTGCCGGTCTTCGGGGTGCCTTCGGGCAGGACCTCCGTGACGTACGGGCCGTAGCGGCCGTCCTTGGCGACGATCGTGTGGCCGGTGGTGGGGTCGGTGCCCAGCTCGAAGTCGCCGCTCGGCTTGGCGAGCAGCTCCTCGGCGAGCTCGACGGTCAGCTCGTCCGGGGCCAGGTCGGCCTGGATGTCGGCGCGCTGGTGGGTGTCGGTCTCCTTGTCGCCACGCTCGATGTACGGGCCGTAGCGGCCGACCCGCAGCACGATGTCGTTGCCCACCGGGAACGACGACACCTCGCGCGCGTCGATGGCGCCCAGGTCGGTCACCAGCTCCTTGAGGCCGCCGAGGTGGTCCCCGTCGCCGTTGCCGGCGTCGGCGGCGCCCCCGACAGGGCCCTCGCCGAAGTAGAACCGCCTCAGCCACGGCACGGCCTGGGCCTCGCCGCGCGCGATGCGGTCGAGGTCGTCCTCCATCTTGGCGGTGAAGTCGTAGTCGACGAGCCGCCCGAAGTGCTTCTCCAGGAGGTTGACCACGGCGAAGGACAGGAAGGACGGCACCAGGGCCGTGCCCTTCTTGAAGACGTAGCCGCGGTCGAGGATCGTGCCGATGATCGACGCGTACGTCGAGGGGCGGCCGATCTCGCGCTCTTCGAGCTCCTTGACCAGGCTGGCCTCGGTGTAGCGGGCCGGGGGCTTGGTGGCGTGCCCGTCGGCCGTGATCTCCTCGGCGCTCAGCGCGTCGCCTTCGGCGACCTGTGGCAGGCGGCGCTCGCGGTCGTCGAGCTCGGCGTTCGGGTCGTCGGCGCCCTCGACGTACGCCTTCAGAAAGCCGTGGAAGGTGATCGTCTTGCCGGACGCGCTGAACTCGACATCCCGGCCGTCGGCCGCAGTGCCGCCGATCCTCACGGTCACGCTGTTGCCGGTCGCGTCCTTCATCTGGGAGGCGACCGTCCGCTTCCAGATCAGCTCGTAGAGCTTGAACCGGTCGCCGGTCAGGCCGGTCTCGGCGGGGGTGCGGAAACGATCACCCGAGGGACGGATCGCCTCGTGCGCCTCCTGCGCGTTCTTGACCTTCCCGGCGTACGTACGCGGCTGCGGCGGCAGGTAGTCGGCGCCGTACAGATGCGTGACCTGGGCGCGGGCGGCGGCGATCGCCGTGTCGCTCAGGGTGGTGGAGTCCGTACGCATGTACGTGATGTAGCCGTTCTCGTACAGCTTCTGCGCGATCTGCATCGTGGCCTTCGCGCCGAAGCCGAGCTTGCGGCTCGCCTCCTGCTGCAGCGTTGTCGTACGGAACGGGGCGTACGGCGAGCGGCGGTACGGCTTGGACTCGACGGACCGCACGGAGAAGCGGGTGTTCTCCAGGGCGGCGGCCAGCGCGCGGGCGGTGGCCTCGTCGAGGTGGAGG
Source organism: Streptomyces sp. JNUCC 63 (assembly GCF_054366325.1). NCBI lineage: Bacteria > Bacillati > Actinomycetota > Actinomycetes > Kitasatosporales > Streptomycetaceae > Streptomyces > Streptomyces sp. JNUCC 63. The sequence goes on from NZ_CM135963.1 coordinate 3,517,888, forward strand.
ATGTTGGCGCTCTTCAGCTGCCCCAGGGAGTCGAAGTCGCGGCCCTGTGCGACGCGTCGACCGTCGACGCTCTGCAGGCGCGCGACCAGCGACGACGGGTCGCTCGCATCGCCCGCGCGGCCGGTGGCGAAGGTGCCGGTCAGGTCCCAGTACTCGGCGGAGCGGAACGCCATGCGCTCGCGCTCCCGCTCGACCACGAGCCGGGTCGCGACCGACTGGACGCGGCCGGCCGACAGGCGCGGCATGACCTTCTTCCACAGCACCGGCGAGACCTCGTAGCCGTAGAGGCGGTCGAGGATGCGGCGGGTCTCCTGGGCGTCGACGAGCCGCTGGTTGAGCTGGCGCGGGTTGGCGACGGCCTCGCGGATGGCGTCCTTGGTGATCTCGTGGAAGACCATCCGCTTGACCGGGATCTTCGGCTTGAGCACTTCCTGCAGATGCCAGGCGATGGCCTCGCCCTCGCGGTCCTCATCGGTGGCGAGGAAGAGCTCGTCGGACTCCTTCAGCAGGTCCTTGAGCTTCTTGACCTGGGCCTTCTTGTCAGCGTTGATGACATAGATCGGCTGGAAGTCATGTTCTACGTCCACACCGAGGCGGCGGACCTCGCCGGTGTACTGCTCGGGGACCTCCGCGGCGCCGTTGGGAAGGTCGCGGATGTGCCCGACGCTCGCTTCGACGACGTAGCCGGGGCCGAGGTAGCCCTTGATCGTCTTCGCCTTGGCAGGCGACTCGACGATGACGAGTCGGCGGCCGCCCTGTGCGGTCTCGCTGGTCGGGGACAACTTCGCTCTTCTCTCCGGTCGGCGCTGGGGCTCCCCGGGCCTTGATTTCCCGGGGGTCGGATCGTGGTGACGCTGCGGAGTGTGACGGTACATCCCGTCCCCGTGTCAAACGGGAAAAGCCCGCAACGGCCACTCGAACGGTAACCCGACTTCCGCCCTTCCTGCCGCCCGGAGCGCTCACCAGCCCTTTCGGGTTTATGCGGAGGGTTATCTATCAGTTACGGAAACCGTAGTGGTGCGGCGGTTGTCACACGCGCGTGAAGCACCATGCGCCGAGGGTCAGTGCGGTGAGGGCGAACAGGGTCGCGACGGTCGCCGACGCGGCCCTGCCGACGCCGAGGGCGACGGGTTCCCGGCGCCACACCCGCACCGCCGTCCACCCCAGCAATGCCGCCCCGAACAGGGCGAACACCATCCCCGCGAAGATCGCCGGCCCGCTCTCCACGTACGTCCCCTCCCGTCCCCGGATGCCCCGGTACGGGAGGCTGACACCCACGGGCGACGACCGGGCCAACCTCCGGTGAACGCCGGACGGACGGGCGCCCGCGCGTTCCGTCCGGCGCTGCCCGCGCCACACGTCACATGACCAGAAATGGTCGAAGAAGAAAGAAGAAGAAAGAAAGTGACGGGTGCGAAAACCGGTCGGCCGGTGTCAGCCCGCCGGCTCGATGAAGCCCTGTTCCACCAGCAGCCGGATCTGGGCGGGTGTGCGGTCGCGGAGCAGGACCGGGTCCTCGCCCATCAGCTGGGCGATGGCGTCCAGGATGCGGCCGGCGCTCAGTGTGCCGTCGCAGACGCCGGCGAAGCCCGCGCCGACCGTGTCCACGGTGGTGGCCCGGCGCATCCCGCGGTTCTGGCGCAGCACCACGTGCTCGGGGTCCTCGGCGCCGGGCAGCCCGACCTGTTCCTGCACGACCTCGCGGACCAGCCGGAAGTAATCGTCGAGCAGGGCCGCGTCGTCGTGCTCCCGCAGGTAGTCGAGGCGGGCGAAGTGCGCCCGCACGGTGTCGCCGAGCGGCTGCTCGACCGGGTGCGGCCACTCCTCCACGGTGATGGAGGGTACCGCGGAGGACGTCCGGCGCAGCGTGATCCAGCCGAAGCCCACGGCCTTGACCTTGCGCGCCTCGAACTCCTCCAGCCAGGCGTCGTACCGCGCCTGGTACTGAGCCGGGCCGGCGCGGTGGTCACCGGCGTCCCTGAGCCACAGCTCGGCGTACTGCGTGACGTCCTGCACCTCGCGTTGCACGATCCACGCGTCGCACCCGCGGGGCACCCATGACCTGAGCCTGTCCTGCCAGTCCTCCCCTTCCACGTGCTGCCAGTTGGCGAGGAACTGCGCGAACCCGCCCTCGTTCAGCCGCTCCCCCGCCTGCTGAACGAGCGTGCGACACAGATCGTCCCCGCCCATCCCGCCGTCGCGGTACGTCAGCCGGGCTCCGGGAGAGATCACGAACGGCGGGTTGGACACGATCAGGTCGAACCTCTCGCCCTCGCGGACCGGTTCGAACAGCGAACCCTCGCGCAGATCGGCGGCCGGGGCGCCGGACAGCGCGAGCGTGAGGGCGGTGATGTGCAGCGCGCGCGGGTTGACGTCGGTCGCGGTCACGCGCGTGGCGTGCCGGCCGGCGTGCAGCGCCTGGATGCCGGAGCCGGTGCCGAGGTCGAGCGCGGAGCCGACGGGCGTACGGACCGTGATGCCGGCCAGGGTCGTGGACGCGCCGCCGACGCCGAGGACGACGCCCTCCGGCCGGCTGCCGATACCGCCCGCCCGTCGCCCGCCACCACCCCTCCAACGAGCGCTGGCGCGCACACCTTCTGATCCGCCGACCGCGCAGCCCAGGTCGGACACGATGAACCAGTCCTCGCCGTCGGGCCCGCCGTACGGCCGTACGTCCACGATCGCGGCGAGCTCGTCCTCGCCGGCACGCACCAGCCAGCCGGTCTCCAGGCAGTCCTCGACGGGCAGGACGTCCGCCACGCGCGCGTGCGGCACGGGCTGCTGCAGCAGGAACAGCCGGACCAGCAGCTCCAGCGGCGTGTCGCCGCGCGTGGCCCGCATCGCGGGGACGGTCTCGCTGCGCGCCAGGGCCGCGTACGCGGGCGCTCCGAGCAGCTCGAGCAGTCCGTCGGCGGTGAAGGATGCGCCGAGCAGGGCGTCCCGGAGCCGGGCGGCGACGTCCGGGCGGTCGGCGGCGGGCAGTGCGGGCACGGCGGGCAGGCTGGAGTCACTCACGACCCCATTCTGTCGGCTCCCACCGACATCGCACGCGCGCGTGCGTCAGCCGTTCGCCGTCGAGGGCGAGGCGGACGCGGACTTGCAGCTCGGCTGCCGGGCCATCGCCTTGCCCACGTCGCCCTCCTCCAGGTTCTTCAGGGCGTCGCTACCGGTCTTGCTCAGCTTGTCCAGCCGGGTGGCGATGTCCTTCAGACCGTCCGCGAACTTGGCCTGGTCCTTGGTGTCGAGCTTGTCGACCTGCTGCTTGAGGGAGGCGTAGGAGGTGCCGAGGCTGTTGAGCTCCTTGACCGCGTCCTGCAGCTTCTTCCGGCCGTTGTCGACCTGGGGAGCGCCCGCCTTGTTCACGGCGTCGCCGATCGCCCTGTAGGCGTCGGACATGTCCTGGAAGGCCTGCGCGTCGGTCTTCTGGACCTGGGCCGGCTCGCTGTTGTCCGAGGTCTCCTTCTGGATGGCGGCGTTGGCGGCCTCGATCTTCTTCGCCTGCGGCTGCACCGCGTCGCACACCTGCTTGGCCCAGGCGTTCAGCGCTTCGTTCTTGCTGTCGTCGCTGCCGCTGGTGCAGCCCGTCAGTGCCAGTACCAGTACCGCACCGCCGGACAGTGCGGCCGCGAGCTTCTTGTTCACCGGATTGGTCCCTTCCATGGCTCTCGGCCCCGGAACATACACGCCATGCCGGTGACGACCCCGGTCCGGCCGCCCCTTAAAAGGTGTCTTGCAGCCATTTGCACCAAGCGAGAGAAGGCTCACGAGGGGGCGCACCCGCACATACGACGGGCGGGCGACGCGTCGTACGCGCCACCCGCCCGTCTCTTGAGCTGGGCCTGATGTGAGACCGCCTACGAGACCACCGCAGGATCGGCCGGTTTGGACACTTGTTCGGCGTTGTCTTCGTCACCCACGGCGATTCCGCGCCGCTTGGAGATGTAGACCGCGCCGACGATGACGACCAGCGCCAGGACCGCGATCGCGATCCGTACGCCGAGACTCTTGTCGCTGCCGTAGGAGAACTTGATGACCGCGGGCGCGATGAGCAGCGACACCAGGTTCATCACCTTCAGCAGCGGGTTGATCGCGGGGCCGGCGGTGTCCTTGAAGGGGTCGCCGACCGTGTCACCGATCACCGTGGCCGCATGGGCCTCGCTGCCCTTTCCTCCGTGGTGGCCGTCCTCCACCAGTTTCTTGGCGTTGTCCCAGGCGCCGCCGGAGTTGGCGAGGAACACCGCCATCAGCGTGCCCGTGCCGATCGCACCCGCGAGGTAGGAGCCGAGCGCGCCGACGCCGAGCGTGAACCCGATGAAGATGGGCGCCATGACGGCGAGCAGCCCGGGTGTGGCGAGCTCGCGCAGGGCGTCCTTGGTGCAGATGTCGACGACCTTGCCGTACTCCGGCTTCTCGCTGAAGTCCATGATCCCGGGCTTCTCACGGAACTGCCGCCGCACCTCGAACACCACCGAACCCGCCGACCGCGACACCGCGTTGATCGCCAGCCCCGAGAAGAGGAAGACGACCGCCGCGCCGGCGATGAGGCCGACCAGGTTGTTGGGCTGCGAGATGTCCATGATCAGGGTCATCGGCGCACCCGCGCCGGAGATTCTCTCCCCGACGTTCTGCGCCCCGGTGGTGATCGCGTCGCGGTACGACCCGAAGAGCGCCGACGCCGCCAGGACGGCGGTGGCGATGGCGATGCCCTTGGTGATGGCCTTGGTGGTGTTACCGACGGCGTCCAGGTTGGTGAGCACCTGCGCGCCCGCGCCCTCGACGTCGCCGGACATCTCGGCGATGCCCTGGGCGTTGTCGGAGACCGGGCCGAAGGTGTCCATGGCGACGATCACGCCGACCGTGGTGAGCAGGCCGGTGCCGGCCAGTGCCACCGCGAACAGCGCCAGCATGATCGACGTACCGCCGAGCAGGAACGCGCCGTAGACGCTGAGGCCGATCAGCAGGGCGGTGTAGACGGCCGACTCCAGGCCGACGGAGACGCCGGCGAGGACGACGGTGGCCGGGCCGGTCAGCGAGGTCTTGCCGATGTCCTTGACCGGGCGCCGGTTGGTCTCGGTGAAGTAGCCGGTCAGCTGCTGGATCACGGCGGCCAGCAGGATGCCGATGGCCACCGCGACCAGGGCGAGGATCCGCGGATCGCCGCTCTTGCCCGCGATCGCCGCGTCGGTGACACCGGTCAGGTCGGCGTACGACGACGGCAGATAGGTGAAGACGGCGATCGCGACGAGGGCGAGCGAGATCACCGCGGAGATGAAGAAGCCGCGGTTGATCGCGGTCATGCCGCTGCGGTCGGCGCGGCGCGGCGCCACCGCGAAGATGCCGATCATGGCGGTGATCACGCCGATGGCCGGCACCAGCAGCGGGAAGGCGAGCCCGTCGTTGCCGAAGGCCGCCTTGCCGAGGATGAGCGCGGCGACGAGCGTGACGGCGTACGACTCGAAGAGGTCGGCCGCCATGCCCGCGCAGTCGCCGACGTTGTCGCCCACGTTGTCGGCGATGGTCGCGGCATTGCGCGGATCGTCCTCCGGAATGCCCTGCTCGACCTTGCCGACCAGGTCGGCGCCGACGTCGGCGGCCTTGGTGAAGATGCCGCCGCCGACACGCATGAACATCGCGATGAGCGCCGCGCCGAGGCCGAAGCCCTCGAGCACCTTCGGCGCGTCGGCCGCGTACACCAGCACCACACAGGAGGCGCCCAGCAGGCCGAGCCCCACCGTGAACATGCCGACGACGCCACCCGTACGGAAAGCGATCTTCATGGCTCTGTGCGAGACGGCGGTGAGATCCTTTTCCGGCTCACCTTCCGCGGGAGTCGCTTCCCGGGCCGCCGCGGCGACGCGCACATTGCTGCGCACGGCGAGCCACATGCCGATATAGCCGGTGGCCGCCGAGAACGCCGCACCGATCAGGAAGAACACCGATCGTCCGGCACGCTGATTCCAGTCGTCCGCGGGCAGCAGCAGGAGCAGGAAGAACACGACCACGGCGAATACGCCGAGCGTGCGCAACTGGCGGCCCAGATAGGCCTTCGCTCCTTCCTGGACCGCTTCCGCGATCTTCTTCATGCTGTCGGTGCCCTCGCCCGCCGCGAGTACCTGGCGCACCAGGACGCCTGCGACCACGAGCGCGGCCAGCGCGACGGCCGCGATGACCGCCACGATGATCCGATTGTCGTTGGTCAGGACTGCGGCTGCGAAGGTTGTGGGGTGGCCCAACTGATGAGGGGTAGAAAGCCCCGCCATTCGTCCTCCTTGACGCTTGGGCTGAGCTCAAGATGTGGACGGATTGTAGGTAGCGGAACCTGATCAAAACAGAGCGCGGCAAACCGAATCGGCCTCCACCTGCTCTTCAGCAAATGATCGACGTCACGCCACGGAACCCGAAAGAGGTAATGGTTCAAAACCATTGACACTCGATCAATGCTTGATCAAATGATCTGCCGACTGATCGTGAATTACTTCACGAATTCAATGTACCTGGTGGACACGGTCGGCGAAAACGCAAAGGGCCCTGCCGAGCAGGGCCCTCGTGTGGTGCGCCGAGTGGGTGGTGGCACGCGTCAGGCAAGCGTGGCGGCCGGCGGCGGCGTGGTCGGCCAGGTCATCTTGATCAGTCCACCGTGCTCCCCGGCCGAGACCTCCACGTCGTCGACGAGGCCGCTGATGACCGCGAGGCCCATCTCGTCCTCCTCGGCCTCCGCCTCGTCCACGGCGCCCGGGTCGTCCCCGGGGTGGTGCGGCGCGTGCCGGACCTCGTCGCCGACCTCGATGGAGAACTGTTTCTCCTCCTCGGTGAGCAGCACCTTCACCGGTGCCGAGATCCCGCCGTTGCGATGCAGTCCGACGGCGCGCGAACAGGCTTCGCCCACGGCGAGCCTGACCTCGTCGAGGACGGCCTCGTCCACTCCGGCCCTGCGCGCCACCGCGGCCGCCACCAGCCGGGCGGTCCTGACGTGCTCGGGCAGCGCGCTGAAGCGGAGTTCGACGGTGGCCATGCATCCCCCTCGGAGCTACGGGCGTGCTGTCGAGGGACCGGGCCGCCGGAAAGCCCGGTCCCCCGCTTGAACTCTTCCGCCCCGGACACCGGCCGGGGCCGGCGGTCAGTCGGTGGCCGCCACCGCTTCGTCGACCGTGGTGTGAATCGGGAACACCTTGGTCAGACCGGTGATGCGGAAGATCTTGAGAATGCGCTCCTGGTTGCACACCAGGCGCAGCGAGCCCTCATGGGCACGCACTCGCTTCAGACCGCCGACCAGCACGCCGAGACCGGTGGAGTCGAGGAAGTCCACGCCCTCCATGTCGACGACGAGGTGGAAATTCCCGTCGTTCACCAGCTCGACCAGCTGCTCGCGCAGCTTGGGCGCGGTATATACGTCGATTTCGCCACCGACCTCGACGACCGTACGATCGCCGACGGTACGGGTCGACAGGGACAGGTCCACGGATCCTCCAGCACCTTGCTATCGAGCGGTCGCCCCTCGGGCACCTCGGCTTGAAGCCCCCGGGACGGTTCGCCAGCCGCGATGGCATTCAATCACTTACCGGCAGGCGTGCACGACGCCTTGGTCCCATTGTCCTGCACGCCGGTGACACACTCGGTGCCAATGGCCAAGAATCACCGATCCGATCGAACCCCGACGGACCCCGCAACCCGCCTGACGCCAGGCGCGGTTCTGGACCGGCTCGCCTCGGGGCCGAGCCGGGCTGCACGCATCACTCATACGGAGCACTTGCCCCCGCGCGAGGGTCGCCATGCCGTCTGGCCCGACCGGATTCGATCGGAGGTCGTCGCGGCCGTCCGGTCCTACGGAATCGAACACCCCTGGGCGCACCAGGCACGTGCCGCCGAGCACGCCCTCGACGGCGACTCGGTGGTCGTCGCCACGGGCACGGCGTCCGGAAAGTCGCTGGCGTATCTCGTCCCGGTGCTGTCGACGCTGCTGGCGGGATCCGAGGCGCCCAACGGCCGCGGCGCCACCGCCCTCTACCTGGCCCCCACCAAGGCCCTGGCGGCCGACCAGTGCCGCGCGGTGAAGGAACTCGCGCGCCCGCTGGGCAAGGCCGTGCGCCCCGCGGTGTACGACGGCGACACCCCGCCCGAGGAACGCGAGTGGATCCGCCAGTACGGCAACCACGTCCTGACCAACCCCGACATGCTGCACCGCGGGATCCTGCCCTCGCACCCGCGCTGGTCCTCCTTCCTGCGCGCCCTGAAGTACGTCGTCGTCGACGAGTGCCACACCTACCGGGGCGTCTTCGGCTCGCACGTCGCCCAGGTGCTGCGCCGCCTGCGCCGGCTGTGCGCGCGCTACGGCTCCTCCCCGGTCTTCCTGCTCGCCTCCGCGACCGCTGCGGAGCCGGCGGCGGCCGCCCGCCGGCTCACCGGCCTGCCCGTGGTCGAGGTGGCCGACGACGCCTCGCCCCGCGGCGAACTGGTGTTCGCCCTCTGGGAGCCTCCGCTCACCGAACTGCAGGGCGAGCGGGGCGCGCCCGTCCGGCGTACCGCCACCGCCGAGACCGCCGACCTGCTGACCGACCTCACCCTGCAGGGCGTCCGCTCCGTGGCCTTCGTACGCTCCCGGCGCGGCGCCGAGCTGATCTCGGTGATCGCCCAGGAGCGGCTGGCCGAGGTCGACCGGCCGCTGGCCCGGCGTGTGGCGGCCTACCGGGGCGGCTACCTCCCCGAGGAACGCCGCGCCCTGGAACGCGACCTGCACTCCGGCGAGCTGCTGGGCCTGGCCGCCACGACCGCCCTGGAACTGGGCGTGGACGTCTCCGGCCTGGACGCCGTACTGATCGCCGGCTACCCGGGCACCCGCGCGTCCCTGTGGCAGCAGGCGGGCCGTGCGGGCCGCTCCGGCCAGGGCGCCCTCGCGATCCTGATCGCCCGTGACGACCCTCTGGACACCTTCCTCGTCCACCACCCTCAGGCCCTGTTCGACCAGCCGGTCGAATCGACGGTCCTCGATCCCGACAACCCTTATGTCCTCGCCCCGCACCTGTGCGCGGCCGCCGCCGAGCTGCCGCTCACCGAGGAGGACGTCGAGCTGTTCGGGCCCGCCTGCGCGGAGCTGCTGCCGCAGCTGGAGGCCGCGAAGCTGCTGCGCCGGCGGACGAAGGCCTGGCACTGGACCCGCCGGGAGCGGGCCGCGGACCTCGCCGACATCCGCGGCGAGGGCGGACGGCCGGTGCAGATCGTCGAGGCCGGCACCGGGCGGCTGCTCGGCACCGTCGACGCGGGCGCCGCGCACACGACGGTGCACGAGGGCGCGGTCCACCTGCACCAGGGCCGTACGTACCTGGTGCGCTCCCTCGACCTGGACGACTCGGTCGCCCTGGTCGAGGAGGCGAGCCCGCCGTACACGACGGTCGCCCGCGACACGACGGCGATCTCCGTCCTGGAGACGGACATCGAGGTCCCCTGGGGTGACGGCCGCCTGTGCTACGGCTCCGTCGAGGTCACCAACCAGGTGGTCTCCTTCCTGCGCCGGCGTCTCATCACCGGTGAAGTGCTGGGCGAGACGAAACTCGACCTCCCTCCTCGTACGCTGCGCACCCGCGCGGTGTGGTGGACGGTCACCGAGGACCAGCTCGACGAGGCCCGGATCCACCCGGAGATCCTCGGCGGCGCCCTGCACGCCGCCGAGCACGCCTCGATCGGCATGCTGCCTCTGTTCGCGACCTGCGACCGGTGGGACATCGGCGGTGTCTCCGTCCCGCTGCACCCCGACACCCTGCTGCCCACGGTGTTCGTCTACGACGGCCACCCCGGCGGCGCGGGCTTCGCCGAGCGCGCCTTCCACACCGCCCGCGCCTGGCTCGACGCCACCCGTGAGGCCATCGCCTCCTGCGAGTGCGACTCCGGCTGCCCGTCCTGCATCCAGTCCCCCAAGTGCGGCAACGGCAACGACCCACTGCACAAGCGGGGGGCCGTACGGCTGCTCACCGCGCTGCTGAAGGGGGCACCGGAGGACAAGGAGAGCCAGGTTTAGCCCGTGGGGGCAACGGGTTCCGTGGCAGGGCCCGGTGCACTCGCCGATCCTGCCGTGGGTTCCGCCGGCGCCGTCGTGTCGTCCGGTGGGACCGCCGTGTCGTCCGGTGGGACCGCCGGCCCCGCCCTCGCCCTCACCTCCGCCGTGAAGGGCCCCCGTTCCGACACCGCCGTGACGTCCGAGGCGTCGCCGACGATGACGCACCGCACGAGCCGGGTGCCCTGCGCCCGGGCCACCCGGTCCGCCCGTGCGCAGGCCGCGGCGGAACCCTCGGCCCAGTGGCCCGCAGCCGCAAGCGCCACGAGGTCGGCGGCCCCGGCCGCGCGGTGCCGGTCGACCACCGCCTGCCCGAGGGCCAGGCCGATGCCGAACACCACGCAGAGCAGGGCGATCGCCCCGACGCTCCACACACTGGCGGACCCACGGTCCGAGAAACGGCGTCTCATGTCCCCGCCCCTCCCGGCGTCCGCGTCCCCACCGTGTCCTCCGCCTCCGCGACGGCCTCCTCCCTCAGCTGGAAGGGCAGCACGCCCATCCCCGGCGGGTCGGCCACGACGACCACGTGCACGTGGTCCCCCCGACGGGTCACCGTGACCTTCGCGCCGTGCGGCGCCGCATCACGGGCCACCCGGGTGACCGCGCCCTCCGGGTCCTGGCGGGCGGCCGCCCGGGCACCGGCCCGTGCCGCGTCCACGCACTGGATCTGCGCGAGCACCACCAACAGCCCCCACACCAGCGCCGTCACCACGAGCACCAGCACGGGCAGAACCATGGCGGCCTCCGCCGTCACGAACCCCGCGTCGGAGCCCTGTCGCTCGCCCCGGCGTTCACATCCGCGCACTGAGCGCCCGCTTCACGATGTTCTGCAGTTCGGCTTTGACCTGTCCGCTCGTCACCACCTCGTACAGCAGCACGGCGAACGCCACGGCCGCGATGATTCCCATCGCGTATTCGGACGTGACCATCCCCGCGTCCCCACGCATCCGGCGTACCAGGGCACACAGCCGTGCCCGCACTTTCCCGTACATCTCAACCCCCGTAAGGTCTCGTTCTGTTGTTCCCTCACTGCGTCCCGCTTCCGTCCCGGGTCCTCCCCTTCAGCCACCACCCCCGTTCAGCACCCCGCCCGCGAGGCCGATCAGCACCGGCAGCACGCCGATCGCGACGAAGGCGGGCAGGAAGCACAGCCCCACCGGTGCGGTGACCAGCACGGCCGCCCGGCGCGCTCCGGCCGTCGCGGTGCGGGCCCGGCCGGCGCGGACGTCGGCCGCGAGCCGCGCGACCGGTCCGGCGGCGGGCAGCCCCGACTCGTCGGCCCGCTCCAGCAGCCGTGCCAGGGCCGCCGCCCCCGGTATCGAGGCGAGCCCGCGCCAGGCATCGGCCGGTTCCCCGCCGAGCCGTACCTCCGCCGCGCCCCGGGCCAGCCCGTCCCCGACCGGCCCGCCCAGGGCCTCGCCGACCGCCTGGGCGGCGATCACCGGACCGGCACCGGCCGCGATGCAGGCCGCCAAGAGGTCGGCGGCGAGAGGCAGCTGGCGGGCCGCCTCGGCCTCGTCGAACTCCGCCTCGGGGCGACTCCCCGTCCGCCGCCGCCACTGCCACTGCCACACCCCGACCGCCCCGACCAGCCCGACCACGACTCCGGTGAGCCCGCCGACCAGCACCCATCCGGCACCCGCCACGCCCACCACCGGCAGCCACCGCCGCACGACATCCGACACCCACAGCCGCGGGCCCGCACGTCCGGATGCCTCCGTACCCAACAGCGAGGCCATTCGCCGCCGCACGCTCCGCTCCCGGCGCACTCCCCCCAGCCACCGCGCCAGCAGCCACAGGAGCGCCGAAGCTCCCACGACCATCCCCAGCCTGTGGACAACGCTCGCGCTCACGCCGCCTCCGCCGCTCGTACGATCCGCAGGGCCCACCACAGCCCCGCACCCTCCAGCAGACCGCCGACGACCAGGCAGCCCAAGCCCGCTCCCGTGTGCAGCAGCACACGCAGGGGGTCGGCCCCCATGGCCGTGCCCAGCAGGAGCCCCAGGGCCGGCAGGCCGGCGAGCATCACGGCCGTCGCCCTGGCTCCCGACAACTGGGCGCGCAGATCGGCGCGTTGGTCCCGTTCCGTCCGCAGTGCCCCGTCGAGCCGGTCGAGCCCGGCCGCCAGTCCCGCGCCCTGGTCCACGGCCACCCGCCAGCAGGCCGCGAGCCCCCGCAGTCCCTCGGCGCCCGGCTGCCGTGCCGCCGTGGCGAGCGCGCCGGACACGTCCCCGCCGAAGCGGGCCGCCGCCAGCACCGCCGCCTGTGCGTCACCGAGCCCGCCGGAATCCCGTGCGGCGCACAGCAGCGCCTCGCCCGGCTGCCGCCCGGCGCGCACCTCCCCGGCGAGCGCCCCGCACAGGGCGATCACCGCGTCCGCCCGCCGCTCCTGTTCGCGGCGCGCGGCCCGGGCGAGCCGGGCACGGCGCAGCAACGGCACCCCCACGGCTCCCGCGAAGACCGGCAGCACCGAGGCGCCCAGCACCGCCAGCACCACCCCGGCGACCGGCGCCCACCACTCGGGCCCCAACCGCCCGCGCAGGCGGGTCAGTTCGCCGATGACCCGGCCCCAGCCCGGTGGCCCCGCGCCCACCGCCCCGCCGCCGGCGAACAGCAACCGCGCCCGCCGTGCCCCGGAGTTCCGCCCGCCCAGCAGCCATACGGCCGCTCCGGCACACCCCACGGCCGCCACCACGGCCACCGAGCCGAGCAACCCCTCACCCATCGCGCTCGCCGCTCCCTTTCCGGCTCTCCGGTCGGAGCAGCCCCCGCAGCCGCTCCCACCCCTGTTCCGCCACGAACGCCTCCGCGCCCCACCGCAGCGCCGGCACCGTCCGCACCAGCCCCGACGCGGCCCGCTCCAGCACCCGCACCTCGTCGATCCGCCGCCGCCCGGAGCGGTCCCGTACGAGGTGCAGCACCACCGACAGCGCGGCCGCCAACTGGCTGTGCAGCGCGGCCCGGCCCAGCCCCGCGGCGGTCCCCAGCGCCTCCAGCCGGGCGGGGACGTCCGCTGCCGCGTTGGCGTGTACCGTGCATTCTCTGAACTACGGGCCGCGGTGGAGGATGGAACTCGCTGTTCGCATGTTGGTGCGGTGCGTCATGATGGCCTCCGTGACCGGCCGGTCCTGGGCGTACGACGAGTCAAACCGCCACCTCACGCACGGATCTCCCCGACTCGACGCCGCGACTGATCACCGTCCCATCTCGGTGTTCGGTCAGCGCCGCGCAGCGGCTCAGCCGAAGCGGCCCACGCGCCCGTCACCCATCTGCTGCTTCGTGATGATGCGCTGGGCGATGGTCCGGGCTCCGCTGGGGTTCATCCGCATCCGCGCGAACTCGATACTCACGTCGAACTGCTCGGCAACTTCGGAGTCTGTCTTGCCTGCGAGGGCGGCCTTGATCGCCGCCTTTTTGGGTATAAGGAGTTCGGCGGACAGAGCCAGGGCTTGCTCCTCTCTGGTCCGCGCGGCCGTGTCGTTCACGTTTCGACACTCGCCGTCGGTGAACAGGATGCGGTCGAACTCGTGCTCTAGGAGCAGATGTCCGAACTCGTGCGCCACGTTGGATCTCCGGCGCTGAAGTGAGTGCGCACTGTTCTCGACGATGAAGCGACTGGTCCCAACGGGGACCAAAGCAGCCGACCAGGATTTAGCGCCCGGGCCAGCGAAGTAGTTCAGAGCTTCCGGGGAGCAGCCGTGCGCTCCGAGATCGCTCAGCGGGTAGATCGGGATGCCGTACTCGTCGGCGAGCCGGGCAAGGTTGAGCGGCCCGTGGATGTCCGACCCGATCTCGGCCCTCACGTCCAGCGCCAGCTGCTCCAGCGCCTTCTTGGTCCAGCCCCCCACGCCTCACCCCAGACGGGCTTCACGGTCGGCGGCGAACCGGCGCATCGCGGCGCCGATCACCTCTTCTAGGTACTTGACGTCGTCCTCCCCCAGATCGCGGCGAGCCCGTAGGAGCGGGGCGAGCTGCACCAGCAGCTCTGGCTCCTCGGGGGTCTGACTCTCGGCCTCGCCTTCGGCGTCGATCATGAAGCTCTCCGCCGGCGCGCCGAGCCAGCGCACGAGCGCGGCGAACGCGTCGACGTCCGGCCGGTGGCCGTTGGCCAGGCGCGTCATGGTTGACGGGCTGACGCCGACCGCCCCCGCCAACTGCCGCCACGAGAGCTTCCGCGCCGTCCTGGCCGCGTCGAGGGCCGCATGCAGGGCGGACACGTTCACTCGGGTCCGAGCCATAACCCTCCTCCAGGGAGTCGCGTGCCTACCCCCTTTCTACCAGTGTTCGACTTCTCAAACACGGGTGTGCTAGCTTGATCTTCAGAGTGTTCGATATCTCAAACAGTGTGGACTTCTCGACACACATGTGCCCCCGTCCCCGTGCGAGGGCAGCCGACCGACCAGAGACGAGGTAGACGATGGGAACCCCCACCGAACTCACCACAAGCGCAGCCCCGGCATCCCGCCCGCCCCACACCGTCACCGTCCGGGTGAACAATCAGCCCGTGGTCCTCCCGGACCGCGAGGTCACCGGCCTGGAGGTCAAGCAGGCCGCAATCACACAGGGCCTGCCCATCGACCTGGGCTTCCAGCTGTCGGTCAGGCACGGCCACCGCTACGAGATCGTGGCCGACAACGAGCCGATCCGGGTTCACCCCAACGAGGACTTCCTCGCCGTCCCCCCGGACGACAACTCGTGACCGCCCTCGCTCCGGCCGTCGCCGAAGCCGTCGAGGCCGTCCGGGCACAGTTCGCCGACCACCCGGTCGCGGCCACCCCGGACGGCGCCGGCGGAGCCTTTGTCATCATCGACGACCTTCCGATCGGCTCCTCCTACACGGCCCCGACCAGCTGGCTCGGCTTCCACATCAGCACCGCCTATCCGGACGCCGACATCTACCCCCACTGCACCGGGGTGGTGGCCCGCGCAGACGGGCAGCCCCACGGGCCAGCCATCCAGTCGGTGACCTGGCGGGACCGCTCGGCGCTGCAGATATCTAGGCGCTCGAACCGCCGCGACCGGGCCGTCGACACTGCCGCCCTGAAGGCCG
Organism: Streptomyces sp. JNUCC 63; assembly: GCF_054366325.1. Taxonomy (NCBI): domain Bacteria; kingdom Bacillati; phylum Actinomycetota; class Actinomycetes; order Kitasatosporales; family Streptomycetaceae; genus Streptomyces; species Streptomyces sp. JNUCC 63. The sequence goes on from NZ_CM135963.1 coordinate 3,532,983, forward strand.
AAAGGATCTGCCGATGGTTCGCCGACCAGTGAATCCGCCCGTCGAAGGATGGAGCCTCACCGTCCCGCCCCGGCTGTGGGCTGACCTCTCCAAGCACGTCATTGAGGCAAGCGGCGGCGCGGTGCTCCTCGCCGGCCTCGCGGACGGTCCGCGCGGCCCCCGCCTGCTGGCCCGAGACCTGGTCCCCGCGCGGAAGGGCACCGACTACGTCCGCAGCGAGGTCGGGCACCGAGCTTTGTCCCCCGCGTTCGTCCGCGACACCGTCCTGCGCGCGCGCGACGAGCAGTCGGCCTACCTCACCGTCCACGCCCACGGTGGGCTGAACCGGGTCGGGTTCTCCCGGATTGACTTGGACAGCCACGCACGCGGCTACCCGAGTCTGCTTCAGATCAGCGGCCAGATCGTCGGCGCACTCGTGCTCACTGCGCACGCCGCCGCCGGCGACCTGTGGTTTCCCGGCGGCGGCCGCGCGACGCTGGCCGAGACCGTCGTCCCGGGCGGCAACCTGCTGCGGCTGCGGCCGACGCCCGCCGACGGAGCGCGGCCCGACCCGCAGCGCGACCGGCAGGCTCGCCTCTTCGGCGATCTCGGCCAGGAGAGCCTGCGGCGCCTCCGCGTCGCCGTGGTCGGCCTCGGCGGTGTCGGCAGCATCCTCGTCGAGGGACTCGCCCGCCTCGGCGTCGGCGAACTCGTCCTCGTCGACGACGACACCGTCGACCCCACCAACCTGCCGCGGCTCGTTGCGGCCGAGCCCGACGATCCCGGTCGTCCCAAGACCGACCTTGCCGTCCGGAACGCTCGCCGCGCCAACCCCGAGATCTGCCTGACCATCTTGAGGAAGCGGGCGGAAGATCCAGAGGCGTCGCGCCAGCTCGCGCGCTGCGACTGGATCTTCCTCGCCGCCGACGGGGATGCCGCCCGCTACGCAGTAAACGCCGCCGCACAGCAGTACCTGATCCCCGCCACCCAGGCCGGGGTCAAGGTCGTCGTCGACGCCGAGGGCGGGGTTGGGCAGATCCACACCGCGACCCGGCTGATCACCCCCGGTGCCAGCTGCCTGTGGTGCAGCGGTCTGATAGACCCGACCCGCCTGGCGGTTGACATGCAGCCGGCCAGGGAGCGCGAGGCCGCCCGCTACGTCCCGGGCGTCCCCGCCCCGAGCGTGATCTCGCTGAACTCCCTTGCCGCAGCCGAGGCCCTCAACCACTTTGCGCTCGCCGTGACCGGTCTCCACGAGGACGAACGCGATCACGCCTCCGTCATCCACCGTCCGCGCACGCGCCAGTGCGACCTCCAAAACCCCCGCCAGGTCCCGGCATGCCGATGGTGCAACCCGTCAGGCTGGCTGGGCCGCGGGCAGCGACAGGCACTCGCGGACATCGCGCTGGACACAGCTCATTACTCGGCTACCGCCTAGCGGCAGCCGAGACCACCAGACGTCAGTGCACCGCGACCGAGGCCCCTGCCAGGGGAGGAGTCGCCGGCAGGACTGCTCGGCGGCGCATCCCCAGCAATGCAGCTGCAGTGGCGGTGGCTGGGGGGCTGATTCCGTCAGGGCGTGTTGTCCTGCACCCGGCAAACGATGGCTACCGGATCCCCCTCGGGCTCAAGCACCAGTTGGGCTCCCGGGTGATGGCGCTGTTTGAATCTGAATCTCCCCAGGTGGTGCTGGGGAGTGGGCCAAACCTGCTGGGCTTGGTTCCCCGCCCTTCGGGTGATGTCGCTTGGTGTATCGGGATGGTGGGGGTGGACTACGGCAAGCCTGCGTGAGTAAGGGTTGGGCCTCGTCGGAGGGGCTGGGTGCTCACGGCTGGTCGATCTCGGCGATCGCCGGCACCGACGTGTCTATCGATGGCTCCACGCCCATTTCGAGCACCATCCGACCCGACCGGGTATGCCCTTGTCGATCAGACCTGACCCGAACCTCTCTCGGGCTCGAGTCCGTACGGATCGCCGCCGCATGCGGCGTAGTGAGGAAAGGAAACGGCCTGCTACTGCTACAACACCACCGGCTCGGCCAAGCGGGCTCGCCCCTGGTCTGGGTGACCATACGCAGGTTCATCCCCCGAGCCGCGGCGCATTGCACGTGTGAGCTCCGCTGATCCCCGCACCCGTTGCCGTGCGCAGATAGTGTGGTCCGCTCTCATCACCGGCGTGGAATGCAGACGAGCGAGCGGTGGTGAGCCACCATCTGAGGATGGCAACTCTCACCGCCGACCAGCGCGCGGCGCGGGCTGCGCGACGGGCAGCCGCGCGCCAAAGGACATGCTTCGACTGCCGGGCCACGCCTGGACAGCCGTGTGCGCCCGGACCCGGCGGTCGCTCCAACGTCCATCGTTCTCGGCTTTGGCTTGCTGAGCGAGACTTCCAGCCCGCACCGCCCCGCGTGATCGTTTCGCGCGATGCTCAGTGGATCTATCAGCCTTTGGACATCGTCGACGACTCCTCTCCAGTGCTGGCTATGCGTCAGCCCGTTTTCATGGCGTGCTGCTGGGATGTCGATGAATTGGGCTGCATCATCTTCTTCGCCGTCGCCAGCGTGGACACTGAAGTCTCCGTCACACACCCGCTCCTGCTCGCGGCTGCCTCCGCGTTCGCGATGCAGACCGACGCAGAGCGCGACATTACCGTCGGGCGACTGCTCGCCCGGGGGTTTATGACTGAATGTCTCGATGGCTGTGTCTGTATCAATCCAAAGATCGCTCTTATGTTCGAGCAGTCCGATCTGGATGCGCGTCTTCTAGCTGAATGGGCGGCTGCGAAGAAGGAAGCTCCGGTGCCCACACCTCCCGGCAATGAGGCGGTGTTGAAGTGATCTCTGTCGGGCTTCCATCGGCGATGTCTGCGCTTCGGCAGCGCTGGATCGTATACACCGCTCGGCTCGTCGAGCGGGACACGTACTTGTGGAGCCGGGCCCGCGGCGTACGCGGCACACCGGAAGGTCCTGGCTGTACGCGAGAGGACTCGTGATCGAGATCTCTGCCTGCTGGCAAGTTTGAAGAATCTCACTGCCAGGGGAGTGCTGGCGTGCCGTCCGGATCCAGCCCGTGCGGCACTGCTTCTCAAGACGAAACTGCCAGGCGTTGCCCGCGTCGGCGGCCTGCCGGGCGAGGCTTCGGCCTCATCCCGATGCCCAGCCCGCTCCCGCAACTCAGCTACGTAGTACTCCAGCCGTAGATTGTGATCATGGAATGCCGAGGATGCTCGTCAGTAGCCTGACCGGTCTCTGTAGAGCTACGGATTAAAAGATCGGCAGACGTGAGTATGACCTATGGGCTATTTTGCTGGTGTTGGCATATGTATGGAGCGCCCAAGTGTGGCCTGAATTAGGGGAGGGCTGGTGCGTAGTCTTGCGCGCATTCCGTTGGAGGGTGGGGGTTCGGTCTTGTTCGAGGCCCCGGAGACGTCCGAGGGGCCGGTCAAGGCCGGGCGGGTGAGCGAAGCAATCCATGAGTTGCCGTTGACTCTGCAGGCGGCGCTGCGTCCGGTGACGGAGATGGCACGGGCGGCGCTGGATCAGCTGCGGTGCGCTGGGCCGGATGAAGTCGAGATCGAATTCGGGGTCGATCTGGCGGCCCAGGCCGGCGCGGTGATCGCCAAGAGCGAGACGGGCTGCCACCTGAAGGTGACGGTCTCCTGGCACGGCGCGTCCGACCGCAGTGGCATCTAGTCTCAGCGGCATCGGTGACGTCGACGGATGCTGCTGACTCTGGCCTGGGGGGAGGGCGGGCTTCACCGTGCAGATGGCGGTAGCGCAGATTCTGTCCGTCGAGGGTGGAGTGGCCGGGGCGGGTTTCCTGGTCAGCCAGGATGTGGTGCTCACTTGCGCGCACGTGGTGCGTGCCGCAGGAGCCGGTCCCGGTGAAAGGCTGCGGTTGATCTTCCCACGCGCGGTGGGAGCTCCGGAGGCCGAAGGGCAGGTGCTGGTTGAGCCGTGGCGGGCCCCGGACGACAAGGACGTGGCGGTCATCCGGCTGACTGAAATGTCGGCGATGGTGCAGCCGCTGGCGTTGGGCTCTGCGGCCGGCTGCCGGGGGCACCGGGTGCGCTCTTACGGATTTCCCTCCCAGGCGCCGGAGGGTGGGCATTTCGGCTACGGAACGGCCGGTGATCTGCTGCCCGCCGCTACCGAGAACGCCGGTGGTGGGCTCCTGCAGCTGACCGGGGCCAACGACCTGACTCAGGGATTCAGTGGCGGGCCAGTCGTCGATGAGGTGACCGGCCTGGTGATCGGCATGGTCACTGCCATCACCGCACCCGACGGGCACCTGCGAGGCCAGGGCATCGCATACGCCACGCCCACCGAGATCATGCGCGAGGTCTGGCCCGACCTGGTCGAGCGTGAGGTGTGCCCCTACCGTGGCCTGGAACCCTTTACCGCCGAGCACACGGCATGGTTCCACGGGCGTGACACTGCGGTGGACGCGGTGGTGTCGGCCCTGGCCGGGAACCGGCGGGCCCTGCTGCTGCTCGGCCCCTCCGGGTCGGGCAAGTCCTCCCTGATGCAGGCGGGGGTGTTGCCCGCGCTTGAAAGCGGTCGGCTGCCCGGCAGCGATCGGTGGCTGCCTGTCATCGTCCCCCGCCCCGGTCGGGATCTGCTGACCGAACTGGAACGCCACGGCCTGCCCGGCGCCCGTACCGACGGCATCGCCTCCGCACTACAGCACCGTCTGGCCGCCGATCCCCGCTGCGAGCGGATCGTGCTGGTCATCGACCAGTTCGAAGAAGTCCTCACCCAGCCCGCCACCACCCCGGCCCCAGTCGCGGAGCCGCGGACCGGCGAGGCCCGCTCCCGCGCGCCCGCAGAAGCCCTGGAGCAGGTCACGGCCATCATCGGCTCCCGCGCGGCGGTCAGCGTGATCCTGATCATGCGAGACGACTTCTACCCGCAGCTGGCCGCTTCGACCCCGGAGCTTCTCGACGCCGCAGCGCCCGGGCTGGTCAACGTGCCTGCCACCCTCAGCTCGCAGGACCTGCACGCCATCATCACTCGACCCGCCCGGGCCGTCGGCGCGCACTTCGAGGAGGGCCTGCCCGAGCGCATCATCACCGACGTCCTAGCCGCAGATCACCACGGCACCTCCATCCGGCGAGCGCCGGTCACTCTGCTGGCACCGCTGGAACTGGCCCTGGGCCTGCTGTGGGAACGCCGCACAGACGGCCGCCTCACGCACGCCGCCTACGAGCGGGTCGGCCAGATCACCGGCAGCCTGGCCAACTGGTGCAACTCCGCGATCGACAAGTTGCCCGACAGCCACCGCGACACCGCTCGCAGAATCCTCACCGCGCTGGTACACCCCCCCGACCCAGCCCGGCATATCCCCGCCACCCGCCAGCAAGTTCCCCTCGACGTCCTGCGGGAGCTCGCCGCCGACACCCTCCAAACCCCATCGCAGCCCCCCGACGAAATCACCGATGCGGTCCTGGCCACACTCACGCACCACCGCATCATCACCACCTACGCCCGTGTCCCCGGTCCCCCGCCTACCGACATGGTCGCCGAACTCACCCACGACACGCTCACCAGGGACTGGGCCGAACTACGCGACTGGGTCGAACAAGACCGACGTTTCCACATCTGGCTTCGTCGCGCCGAGGAACAACAAGCCCACTGGGCCCAGGGCAACAGCCCCAGTGACCTGCTGCACGGTACCGACCTGGCCGAGGGCCTGGACTGGGCCCGCCAGCGCCGACTGCCGGGCACCATCACCGCGTTCGTCGCCGCCAGCGACCGCAACGAACAAGCCGCTATCCGCCGCACCCGACGTATCAACGTCGTCCTCGTCGGCGCCCTCATTCTGGCCCTCATCGCCGCCGGACTAGCCTTCTGGCAACGCCAAAGCGCACTCACTCAGCGCCAGGCCGCCATCACCGCCCAACACCAGGCCCTCTCCCGGCAACTTGCCTCCCAATCCGACGCGCTCTTCGATACCAATCCCGATCTGGCTTCCCTGCTCGCCGTCCAGGCCTATCGCACCACCCCCACCGCCGAAGCCACCACCAGCCTTTACACGGCAGCAGGTCTCCCCCTCCAGCACCGTCTCACCGGCCACATCGGCCCCGTGAAATCGGTGGTGTTCAGCCCGGACGGGCACACCCTGGCCACCGCCGGCGGCGACGGTTCGGTGCGGTTGTGGGACCCTGCCACCGGCCGTGCCCGCGCCACCCTCACCGGCCACAGCGACGTCGTGGTCTCGGTGGCGTTCAGCCCGGACGGGCACACCCTGGCCACCGCCGGCGGCGACGGTTCGGTGCGGTTGTGGGACCCTGCCACCGGCCGTGCCCGCGCCACCCTCACCGGCCACAGCGACGCCATGTTCTCGGTGGCGTTCAGCCCGGACGGGCACACCCTGGCCACCGCCGGCGGCGACGGTTCGGTGCGGTTGTGGGACCCTGCCACCGGCCGTGCCCGCGCCACCCTCACCGGCTACACCGACGTCGTGGTCTCGGTGGCGTTCAGCCCGGACGGGCACACCCTGGCCACCGCCGACGGCGCCGACGGTTCGGTGCGGTTGTGGGACCCCACCACCGGCCGTGCCCGCGCCACCCTCACCGGCCACAGCGACGCCGTGTACTCGGTGGCGTTCAGCCCGGACGGGCACACCCTGGCCACCGGCAGCAACGACGGCACGATACGGCTGTGGGACCCCACCACCGGCCGTGCCCGCGCCACCCTCACCGGCCACACTGGCCCCGTGTACTCGGTGGCGTTCAGCCCGGACGGGCACACCCTGGCCACCGCCAGCGGCGACGGCGGCACGGTGCGGTTGTGGAACCCCACCACCGGCCGTGCCCGCGCCACCCTCACCAGCCACCCAGTCGACCCTTCCAATCCCGTGATCTCGGTGGCGTTCAGCCCGGACGGGCACACCCTGGCCGCCGACGGTGGCGCCGACGGTTCGGTGCGGTTGTGGAACCCCACCACCGGCCGTGCCCGCGCCACCCTCACCGGCTACACCGACGCCGTGGTCTCGGTGGCGTTCAGCCCGGACGGGCACACCCTGGCCACCGCCGGCGGCGGCACGGTGCGGTTGTGGGAGTTGGAGTTGCCTGACCAAACCACAGCAATCAGAAAGATCTGTCAGGCCGTCGGCCGAGACTTCACAGGGGAGGAACGGGCAACGTACGTCGCGGACCAGCCACCCGGTCCGGTGTGCCCGCCCTGAGCACTACGCCGCATGCGCTTGTGCGGTCGGCCCGGGGTGCGGTGACGACGTTGCCGTCATTCCGTTGCCCCGAACCGCCGACCCGGACCGGACGTGCGCGTTGGCCACGCATCCGGCTCTCCACGTGTCTTACTCGGCGGTCGACCGTGGTTGGCTGCCGGTTCGCCGCAACCGCCGAACCGGCGAACTCGCCTTCTATCGTTGCTTCTCACCCACCCGGTTCCGCTGTCCGACCTGCGTATGGCTGAGCGAGCCCGGATCATCCTGGCGTGCGCCGACGGGATGTCGAATGCGGGTGCCGCGCAGGCTGTCGGCGCCGGCGTGAAGACGGTTCGCAAGTGGCGCGGGAAGTTCGCCGCTGAGCGACTGGCGGGACTTGAGGACGAGGGCCCCATCGGTCGGCCGAAGTCTGAGCTGGTCCTGACCGAAGGCGAGCGGGATCAGCTGGTGCGCTGGGCGAGGCGGGCGAAGACCGCCCAGTACCTCGCGTTGCGGGAAAGGATCGTGCTGCGGTGCGCCGAGGGCGTGACGAACAAGCAGGTCGCAGCCGATCTGGGGGTGGACCAGCCGACCGTGGACCGCTGGTGGGCCCGCTTCGTGGCCCGTCGTCTCGACGGCCTGCAGGACGAACCGCGAACCGGCAGGCCGCCCTCGATCCTGCTCGACCAGGTCGAAGACGTCATCGTCGCGACCCTGGAGTCCACCCCGGGCAAGGACACCCACTGGTCGCGGGCCTCGATGGCCGTCCGCACCGGACTGTCGAAGTCCACCATCGGGCGGATTTGGAAGAGGTTCGACCTCAAGCCGCACCTGCAGGATTCTTCAAACTCTCCACCGACCCGCAGTTCGTCGACAAGGTCGTCGAACGTCGTCGGCCTGTATCACAACCCGCCTGAGAAGGGCGTGGTGTTATGCGTGGAGGAGAAGGCGCAGATCCAGGCGCTGGACCGGTCCCAGCCGGTGCTGCCGATGATGCCCGGCATGCCGGAACGGCGTACCCACGACTACCTGCGGCACGGCATCACCAGCCTGTTCGCCGCCTTCAACATCGCCGATGGCACCGTCATCGGTGAACTCCACCGCCGCCATCGGGTGGTGGAGTTCAAGAAGTTCCTGACCGCCATAGACAAGGCCGTGCCCGCCGGCCTCGACGTGCACCTGGTCTGCGACAACTACGTCACCCACAAGACCCCCGAGATCCAGAAGTGGCTCGCCCGGCATCCCCGCTTCCACGTCCACTTCACGCCGACCGGCTCCTCCTGGATCAACCAGGTAGAGCGGTGGTTCGGCCTGCTGACGGACAAACTCATCCGCCGCGGCGTCCACACCTCCGTCCAGGCCCTCGAAAACGACATCCGCGACTGGATCGACACCTGGAACGAGAACCCCAGGCTGTTCACTTGGACGAAGACCGTCGACGAGATCCTCAAGTCCCTCGCCGACTACCTCGCCAGGATCGCCCCACCCGACAGCCAAGCTGGAGAGAACTAACCCTCAGGATTTCTGGCGCAGCACACTAGACGGTGGGGCTGCGCGAGGCCTACGAACACCACCTACCGGAGATCACGCTCGCCGCGTTGCGCTACGCCCGCGCCAACGACCCCACGTTCCCCCGCTCGGTCGGCAAGCGCGGCGCCGAACTCCTCTACCGCGTCGGCGACCTCAAGCGCTGGGCACGCAACCGGCCCCGCGCCGCAGTCGGCACCACCGGCCTCCACTAACCCGCCCTGGCCGGACTGCCGACGTCCGTGAACCGGGCCCTGTCCGGTCCGGCCGACACGAAACCCTCCGCTTGGTCAGCGGCCTTACTCTCTCCGCATGCCTGACAAGCGACCGCCGGGAACTCTGGGCATCGACCTGCGCCAGCCGGGCACGCGTCCCTGTGGCTTGTGCGGTCAGGTGCGCAAGATGACCAGAGCCCACGTGCCGCCCCAGATAGCTGGCAACCGGGACAAGGTGACCTGCGCCACCGTCTGCGTCCACAACCAAGTACGCAGCTACGGTCGGCCCGCCGCCGGGGGGATGTGGATGCACGGGCTCTGCAACTCCTGCAACAGCCTCGCGGGACGCCACTACGACACAGCTTACGGAGACTTCGCCCGGGCACTGCAGACCTACCTACGGACGCGTCCGCTCCTCCACCTTCCAGGACCTGACCCGGCCCCGCCCGTCCGGCTGGCACCAGGCCGCGTCGCGCGCTCGATTTTGATCGGAATGTTCGCCACCACTCCGCATTTACGCGTAATGTTCCCCGGCCTAGCCGATGACCTGTGCGAGCGACGTGCTCACATCGCAATGCCCGACGGAGCCGTCCTGCGCATGGCCCTGTACCCAGGCCGAAGGACCCGCCTGGCCAGCATGTTCAATGGAGTCAGAGTGCTGACTCGCCGGCAGCACTACGACATCTTCTCCGAGGCTTACTTCCGGCCCCTCGCCTGGGCACTGACCCCGAGCGACCGCTGGCACGACGAGAGCATGGGCGAGTCCGTCTTCGACGAGCACGGATGGGCAATCGTGAATGAGTGGATCCAATATGGGGACGACGTCACGGCAGCCGACCTGAGAGACCTCTGTCGCAACGGCGTCCCCCTGGTACGGCACCCCGTGCTCGGCGGCGAACAGGATGAGTGGGTCGAGTTCTTCAGCGATCAGGTGACGGCCATCCTTGAGGGCGAGATTCCAGCATGAAGCGCCGCGCGTACCCCGGCCGCGTCCATGTCGTCCGGGACGGCACCGCTCACGCCACGCAGGTCCTCACCCTGACCGATGGCGAAGCCGCGGAGCGGGCCGCCGACGGGTCCTGACCGGTCGCTGGGCACATCTTCGGGACGCACCACGGTCCCCGAGGGGTCAGCCATGACATCCCCGGGCCCGGCTCGAGGATCGCACCGACCAACGACGGTGCGATCCCAGTATCATGCGGGAGCCGGCCGCGGCTTTTCCTGCTCCCTGGCGACTCCCTCTCGCCAGCATCCGAGCCCGAGCCGGTCAGCAGGCGGTTGCCAGCTGACCGGCCCCGCTGTTCACAGCGCGATCGGCCGGTATTTCAGGGCCGCATCGACAATCTGCTCTGCTGAGACGTCCTGCAGCTCGGCCGGGGGATGGAAGATCAGGTCGCTGACCCGGGGATGCGACACGTTGGCTTCGAGGAGCCGCAGGTAGTAGTCGCTCTCCGGGCCGCCGGCGAGCAACCTGCTGACGATCTCCACGAGCTCGTCCGTGGTGATGTCCCCGATCCGGGGGCGAGCCGGCCGGGCAGCCTCCAGCGCGAACTCGACCAGGTCTCGGCTTCCGTCGTACTCGGCGAAGTCCAGGGCCGCGTAGTCGTGGCCAGTCTTCGCATTGAAAGCCCTGATCTCCTCGTCCGCACTCTCGGACCCAGAGAGCACCAGGTCAGAGATCCGCTCGATCTCACGACAGAGCTCGTCCAGCCGCTGCTGGCTCACCGGCGGGGGCATCAGTTCCGCTCTCAGGTCCACGGCCGAATTATGCCGTCAGCCCCGGCACGCCGACACGGCCTTCCAAGTGCTCTCAGTTCTCGCCTACATCCCCCGGCATACAGCGCGGGCTCGGTCACAGTGCATTCCCAATGCCTCCAGCAGGCTGCCCGCCAGCCGAAGGAAATGCATGGCAGGGGATACTGCGCCACCAAGCCGCCTTAGCGAGGCGACAGAGACGGTAAGGGGGCTACTGGAGATCGTCAAACTCTTCCAGCAGACGACTGGACTTGATGGACAGACCTGAGGCCAGTTTCAGCAGGGTCAGCAGGCTGGGGTTTCGTCGGCCGTGCTCGATGTAGATCAACCCTCGGAAGCTCAGGCCCGACCGCTCTGCCAAGAGCTCCAGCGACAGCTCCCGCTCTTCTCGCAGCCGCCGTACATGCGTGCCGAAGCGCTGGAGGGCGTCGTCCGGGGGAGGGTTGTGCATGCCCCAGACACCAACAGCCGCTTAACTTGACCACCATGAACAGCTGTGCATAACCTCGCTTCGCGATCAATTACGAAGAGTTACATCTAGTCACGAACGGCTGCGCTGACATCCATACCGTCAGACATACGCCAGCAGGCGGAGGCTTTGGGTCGTTTGTCCGAAGTCGCCGCCGCCTCACTGCAAGGCACCCAGCCCCCACAGGCCGTGCCTCGCCACCGACACGAAAGGTCTGAACACATGGCGGTTGAACGCATGTTGCAGGACGTGATGACCATTTGCGCTGTCCGTGCAGAACTCGGCTCCATCGTCCGTTCGGTGGCTCGCCAGCGTAAACGTGTGACGATTACGGATCGAGGCCGTCCCACTGCAGTCTTGATCGGCATCCCGGAGCTGGCGCAGCTGGACCAAGCCGCCGCAGGACGTGGTCACCAGGCCAGCTGCCCCACCTGCCATCCTGGGGCTCGTGATGTGGAATCCACGAGGCGGATCGTTAAGGACCCGGCCTAACCAAAGAAGGTGTCACGTACCGCCGACCTGCCGGCTGGCCGCCTCGGCGCGTCCGCGTCCTTCCACGCGGGCAAGTGCTCAGGCTTGCGTTCGTAGCGGCGGCGGCCGTTCAACCAGACGAAAGTGCGAACTGTTGAGCGCAGGACGACGTGGACCGGCCTCTGAGAGGGAGCGGCGCCCTGGAAGATCGGGCGGTCCCGCAGCCGGCGCGGCTTGGGGATCTCGCCGTCCTGGGCAGCGGCCCGGGTTTTCGTTGCCGGCGGCGGGTGACGCCGGGGAGGAGAAGTCAATTGCCTCGGTGGAGCTGGGCTGGCATCATCCCTAGCATGATCGAGAGAATCGAGTCCACCGTCCGCCGGTGAGCGTGACGACCGAGCGTGGTTCGCTCGGATCCCGGACGACCTTGTTCGAACACGCTCTGCGTTTGCATCGGCAGGATCCTGGCGGTGCCCTGCCGCGGGACGGTAAGCCCTATCCGGACGACGAGCGCCACCGTCGACGGCAACGGCCCCGCACGCCGAAAGATCAGCGGCTCAGGGGCGCTGAAGTTGCCGTCATCCTTGACGCGCACTTCGCCACGGCCGATGCACCACCCAGTCAACTCGCCGATGCGTTCCATGACGTCGACGTCCCGTTCCACCGGAACGAGCACATCGCTGCTGCGGCGCTGCGCGCGGACAGGCAGCGGGTGCGACAGACCGGCCGGTGGCTCGTGCGGCACAGCACGGATCGATGCTCTGCCACCGTCGGCCTTGCACTGCTCGCCACGGACTGGGCGGAGGAAGACATCCCGCTGATCCAGACCATCGGCCTGCTGTCGGACCAGTTCGGTGCGTTGGTCGCGGATGCGCTGCGACGTCGCAGCGACGAACGAGCGTTGTTGTGGCTCGCCAAGCGAGTTACCGGCTGGGGCCGGGTCTACGTCATCGAGGCACTCTGCCGACACACGACGTTCGAGTCCCGTCGGTGGCTGCTGCGCCATGCCTGCGACGGCGACTTCCTCAACGGCTACTTCGCCGGCCAGGTCGCCACCGCAGCTCACCTGCACGAAGCGATCGTGGGCACTGAAGTCGATGATGACCTGGTCGATCACACGGGTCGACTACTGAAGATCATGGCGGATTGTGGCGGCATGGGCATGACCCTGGAGCACTATCCGCCAGCGCCCATCGTGCTCGCCGCACATGCGGCTCATCTTGGTCGGCAGGCACCGACCGTGGACAGATACGTCGACGCCGCGATCATCGTCGACCACCTGGCGGATAAGGCCCCGGGACGAGGCGGGGGCACCGCCGAACAACGTGACCGCATCGTGCAGCAGTACCTCGCGCTACTCAACAGGCAGGACTGGTGTGACACGGTTCGCGCGGGCCTCGACTCGGGCAGCGCATTCTTCGCCTGGTTCACCAGCAACGTGGCAGCGCGGCTGCACCTGCGAGCGTTCACTGACCTGACGGGTGGTGATGACCAATGAACTCTGCTGTCGATCAGCGTCTGGTCGAGGCAGTGCGGGCCGGTGACGAGGTGGCCGTTGGGCAGGCACTGGCCGACGGTGCGGACCCGAACGTGGCGGTTGGTCGGTTCCGAGGGTCGGTGCTGGCCGAGGCTGCGCGCAGCGGCTGGCTGGGGATCGTGCATCTGCTGATGGACGCTGGCGCCCGCGTTGGGCCCGCCGACCCCTACACCGCGTCACCGCTGCGCGCCGCCGTGCTTGAGGCACACGTGAAGGTGGTGCAGTCCCTCGTCGCCCACGGAGCTCTCGCGGCGGAGCCCGCCACCAGGTCGAATGTGCTGACCGAGGCCGTGTCCTACACAGCGTTTCGCCCGAGGCCGGCGGCTCTTGCCGCGCTGCGGGTGCTGCTGGAAGCGGGGGCGGCCCCGGGTCCGGACGACGAGGCACCTCTTATCACTGCGGTCATGCGCCCTGTTGCGCCAGCCGCACTGCGCCTTCTCCTCGCGCACGGAGCAGACGCCAACCAACGGCGCTCCGACGAGACACCAGCAATCGTCATAGCCGCCCGGCGAGGCGATCACGCCGCGATGGACGTGCTCCTGCAGGCCGGCGCCGATGTGGAAGCCCGCGACCGGCAGGGACGAACGGCATTGATGCACGCGGTGGAACGCAACGAACAACGGGTCATCGCCGCCCTTCTGCTGGCCGGTGCCGTCACTGACACCGCCAGCGCCGACGGCATGACCGCGCTGCACCTTGCCCGCGGCTGGCAGCGCCAGAACGTTCAGTTCATGCTGGGCGAACGGCACGCTGGTCTAGACGACGTGCCGATCGCTCGCACCATCGTCCGGCTCACCCCGACCCGCGTTCGCCTCGCCAGCGATCCGCGGATGTTTCACCTGCTAGCGAGCGTCATCGACATTGCCCTCGACGGCCTCGGCGACGACGAGTGGGAGTGCCGGACCGGCACGGACGTCGAGACAGCGCGGGCCGTTGCCGTGCGGCTGCGCGAGGACATCGTCCAAGCGACCAATGCATCGTGGTATCAGCTGGATGTCACCTCAGACGAACTCGCGACCGCGCGCTCGGCTTTGGTCGAGCTTGCCTACGGCACCACGCGCAGCATGCCGTCCGGCACCAGCCGGCTAGAGATCACCGACCTGCTTGAAGAACTCAACCGGCAACTCAGCCGTTGAGAACTCCTAACGGCATGAGCTGAACGTGGCCCGACTCGTCGCGGTCGTGCTGGAGTATCGACCTCTCAGCGACGGTTGAGTTCCTGGATCACAACGAGTTGGGACTCGCCTTCGACTGTCTCGTCGTTCTCGGTGACGCCCTCAACCTGCCGCTCACCTTCTGGCAGCACCTTGACCGAGGAGCCCGTGAAATGCGGCTCTACAGCGATGCGCTGCACAAACCCCACGTCACGGCTGCCGACCGCAGTCGTCTCTCGCTCCGGCCATTTGTACCCGGCGAACGCCGACCCCGTGAACCCTGCCGGTCACAGCACTAGGCTGCCAAAGGTGCCGCATGGGCGTGAGGACGGGGAGCAGCGCGTGAACGACCTGTTGGACACACTGAAGCAGTGCGTTGATCGGCTGGGCCGTTACCGCAGCCTCGGACGCCGGGTGGGCGAGCAGAACACGAAAGCCGGCCTCATCGAACCAGTGATCGCCGCCCTGGGCTGGGACGTGCTGGACCCCGAGGAGGTGCACCGCGAATACCGACGGCGGACGACCGACAACCCCGTCGACTACGCACTGATCCTCATGCGCATGCCCCGGCTGTTCATCGAAGCGAAGGCGATCGGGGAGAACCTCGACGACCCGCGCTGGGCGAACCAGACGATCAGCTACGCAGCAGTCGCGGGTGTGGAATGGGTTGCGCTGACCAACGGGGCGGAATGGCGCGTGTACAACGCTCATGCTCCGGTTCCGGTCGAGCACAAGCTCTTCCGCACCGTGCGGATCGCTGACGACGTCGACGCTGCCTTCGAGCTGTTGTCCTTGCTGAGCAAGGACAACATGCGCGACAACCGCATCCAGGAGTTGTGGCGCAGCTTCTTCGTCGACCGCGAGATCAACCGCGCCCTCAATGACTTGTTCGCCTCAGGTGAGCCTCCCAGAGAGCTTATCGCTCTGCTCGCCAAGCGCGTGCCGAAGCTGCCCCACGCGGACCTCCGGGCGAGCCTGCAACGGGTACGCGCCACCTTTGACTTCCCCCGCGCCGGGGTCGCTCCAACGGGGTCCGCCCCTCCGGCGGCACCGGTTCCCGCACCCCGGCCAGCCGAACCCTCCATTCCCAAATCTCGGGCCTCGGGGCAACCACCTGCGACGAGATCGCGGAAGATAACGGTCAGCGAAGATGAGAGGAATGTGGGCTTCGAGGAAATGATGGCCGCCGGCAGGGTGACCCCCGGGGCGACCTTGCACGGTGACTATATGGGGCAACGCCACACCGCCACCGTGATGCCCTCTGGTCAGATCCGCTACCAGGAGAAGGTTTACGGCTCGCCATCAGCTGCCGGACGAGCGGTCAAGCTCCACGTCAGAGGCCGCCATACCCCCGAGTCCACGTTGTCCACCGATGGGTGGGACTTCTGGCGTATCACGGACCCGGTCTGCGGTGACGAAGTATCCCTGAAGGCACTACGACGTCGGGTGGTCAACGCTCAGCGGGACCAGTGAGAGTCCTGTCCCTGAGCGATGTCCTCGCGCTTCGCACTTTGACCGTCTGGTGACTGGCCAGTTGTCCGGAGCCGCCGAGCCTCCGCCACGGCGAGCGGCGCCAGTCAGAACGCCAGCCCAGAAGACAACCCCAACCGTCAGCGCAAGCACGACCGGCGTGACGGACGGCCAGAGGTGATCTCCAGCCCGACATCAGGGCTGGCACGTCTCCAACCGTTCCGGCATGACAGATTGACGCGGAAACTAAAGTGCGCAACCATGATCGTGGCAGAAGGTAAAGTGATCTTCGCTCTAGGGGGGGTGGCCAGGTTGCCGCTGCATGGTTCCCGGTTTGACGAGTTAGTCGGTTCTAGCGCGCCGCTGGTACGTCGCCACGTGGTGTGGGCGCTTCGGACGGGAAACCAGGAAGCCGTCGACGCCTACAAGTTCAGCAGGTGGAGCGACGGGCACACCTTCGGCACCAACCGGTGGCGGTTCTGCATCGCCGCGCTCAAGGACAAGAAAGCCCTGCAGAACCTGCCCGACGCCAAGCCCCTGCGCGTTCAGAGCACGTTCATGCTCGCGGTTGGCGGCGTGGTGTTGTACCCGGTGTGCTACGCAGACGACGCCACGACCGACGTACGAGAGATGAGGGTGCGGACCTCGCAGATCCGGCAGGAAATGTTTGCCGCCTACGGCCGGCTCGCCCCCCAAGTGCAGACAGCCTTGAGGATCAGCGAGGGAGTCGAAGGTCCAGAGTGGGCCATCGACGAACTGGAAGAAAACCTCGAAGAACTCCCTGCACAGCCCACCATGCTGCTCTTGGCCTACGCCAGCAACCGCAAGGGTGGCCTGCTGAGGTGCTACGTCGGCGAGGCCACACTCGACCCGTCCGGCGCGGTCACCTGGGACTGGATCGAAGCCCTGCCGATCACTGACGCCAACGAAGGCGGCACCGGCCTGTCGCCGGTGGCCCCGCTTGCTCCTGTCGGCCCCAGCTTCGGCACCGGCGCCGAACCCGTTATCGACCTAGAGGACGCGGACAGTACCGCAAACGAGGGCAATGAGCACTAAGCACCACCCGTCACTCACGCTGGCTCCCGTCCTGCCGCTGGACGTCTCCTCGTCGGTGTCCGCCACATTCGACGGCACCCGCCTGACCCAGGCGCGACGTCTGGCTGGCTGGACGAAAAAGGAACTGGCCGCCAAGATCGATGTCACGCCAGCAGCCGTCGGCCAATACGAAGCCGGAGCCATCCGACCTCGACCCGAGCAAGTCCGGCGCCTCGCTGAGGCGCTGGGCATGCCCAGCGCCTTCTTCACCGCCGGCCGACCGCATGCCGCGCTTGACACAGCGGCCGTGCACTTTCGATCCCTGCGCTCGACGCCGGCCCGTGAACGAGAACGGGCCCTGGCCTTCACCGAGCGCCTGTGGGAGTTCACTCACGCCCTCGAGGAGTACGTGCGGCTGCCAGCCGTTGACCTGCCCGGCTGGGACGGCGGCGAGACCGTCCCCGATCTGCCCACCGATCCGACCCTGGCCGCCCGCGCCCTGCGAGCCCGCTGGAACCTCGGAGACGGGCCCATCCCGCATCTCGTACGTCTGCTGGAGTCGCGGGGCATCGTGGTCGCGATCCTCCCGTACATCAACCCCGACAGCCGCAGACTGGATGCCTTCTCCACCTCCAGACTTCCTCGACCGGTGATCGTCCTCAACGACGAGCGAGACGACGTCTACCGCCACCGGTTCAGCTGCGCCCACGAACTCGGCCACCTGCTCCTGCACGGTGAGGCCCACCCGGGCGACGTTCAACACGAGCGACAGGCCGATGCGTTCGCGGCCGAATTCCTCACACCTGCCCACGCGGTTGCCCCGCATTTGCCAATCCGCGTCGATTTCACCGCCCTCGGCCGGCTGCAGCAGACCTGGGGCGTCTCTCTGGACTCCCTGCTCGTACGGTGCCGCGAGCTGGGCCTTCACAGCGATGCGGCCAGCAGCCGTGCCTGGAAGCGTCTCAAGGCGCTACGAGCACAAAGTCTCCTACCTCTTACACCAGTGCGGGGTTTTCCCGGCGAAGTTCCGGTACTGCTTCAACGAGCCGTCGAGATGGTGCAGAGGAAAGGCGTTACGCCGAGGCGGCTCGCCGAGGAGTTGCGCTGGCCGCAGCAGGCAGTCCTGGACCTCCTCAACCAGGCAGATCCCCGGCCTGCTCTGGAACTAGTTGAAGAGCCAGGTTGATCCTGCTGGCGAGACCCCAGTGGAGCATGGTTGCGCGCCTTCGGCTGGCCGCGGACGGGTGAGCCGCCGAACTTGCATGGGTGAGGTTCGTGCCGTTCGCCCGACCGTGGGCAGGCAGCTTCGGTAGCCCTGATCAAGCGACACAGGAAATCAACTACAGGTTGCGTTTTTCCGCCTGAGAGCGACAAAACGCAACCTGTGGTTGATTTTCCGGTTAAGCATCAAGGTTGTCGACATATCGTGACGCCGGGTGATGCCGGACCGGAGGCCCGCGGCCTATCTGCGGCTGGATCCCTACCCGGAGGCGAACGCGCCGCTGATTGACGCCCAGGCATCGATCCCGTCGCCTCGGCCGACAGCAGGCGCTTCGTCTACTCCTTCGGTGCCGGCTCCTCAACGATTTTTGTGCCACGGACGGCTGTTTCCAAGTTGCCCGAGCCCCACTGCTGGTCCAGGTGAGCCCTGAGCGGGGCGAGGGCGTACGACCTGCAGAAGTAGTGAGTGATGGTCATGCTCAGTATCTCAGTAACGGATCTGTCATGAGCCGCGATCGCGTTGCCCTGTGGCGAGGCTGCTCGCATTCAGCGTGTGAATCTTCGCCATAGTGCCCGCAGCCCACGAGATTGCCGCATCTCGCCCTGAGCGTTGCCGAGGTTGCTTAGCGTAATGCCTTCGCTGTGGCGGTCGTCGGTCTCGCGGAAGATGGCGGCGGCCTGGGTGAGGGCGTCGATGGCCTCCTCGAACCGCCGCACCCCCATCAAAGCGTTGCCGAGGCTGTTCAGCGCCCCGGCTTCGCCGTGGCGGTTGCCAAGCTCGCGGTAGATGGCGGCGGCCTGGGTGAGGGCGTCGATGGCCTCCTCGAACCGCCGCGCCTCCCGCAAGGCGATGCCGAGGTTGTTCAGGGCCTGGCCTTCGCCGTGGCGGTCGTCGAGCTCGCGGTAGATGTCGGCGGCCTGGGTGTGGGCGTCGATGGCCTCCTCGAACCGCCGCACCCCCTGCAAGGCGATGCCGAGGCTGTTCAGCGCCCCGGCTTCGCCGTAGCGGTCGTCGAGCTCGCGGTAGATGTCGGCGGCCTGCGTGTCGGCGTCGATGGCCTCCTCGAACCGCCGCACCTCCCGCAAGGCGATGCCGAGGCTGTTCAGCGCCCCGGCTTCGCCGTAGCGGTCGTCGAGCTCGCGGCAGATCGCCAGGTCTTGGGTGAGGGCGTCGATGGCCTCCTCGAACCGCCGCACCCCCATCAAAGCGATGCCGAGGTTACACAGCGCTAGGCCTTCGCCGTGGCGGTCGTCGGTCTCGCGGTAGATGGCGACGGCCTGCGTGTCAGCGTCGATGGCCTCCTCAAATCGCCGCACCTCCCGCAAGGCGTTGCCGAGGTTGTTCAGCGCCCCGGCTTCGCCGTGGCGGTCGTCGAGCTCGTGGTAGATGGCGACGGCCTGCGTGTCAGCGTCGATGGCCTCCTCGAACCGCCGCACCCCCTGCAAGGCGTTGCCGAGGTTGTTCAGCGCCCCGGCTTCGCCGTGGCGGTCGTCGAGCTCGTGGTAGATGGCGACGGCCTGCGTGTCAGCGTCGATGGCCTCCTCAAATCGCCGCACCTCCCGCAAGGCGTTGCCGAGGTTGTTCAGCGCCCCGGCTTCGCCGTGGCGGTCGTCGAGCTCGTGGTAGATGGCGACGGCCTGCGTGTCAGCGTCGATGGCCTCCTCAAATCGCCGCACCTCCCGCAAAGCACCCCCGAGGTAGGTCAGCGCCGTACCCTCACGGTGGCGGTCGCCGAGCTCACGTGCAGTGGTGAGGGCGTGTTGTCCAGCGGCGAGGGCATCGTGGAAGTAACGGCGCTGGCGCAGGTAGAAGGTCAGGCATGCGGCCAGGGACAGCGCCTTGTCGGGGTGGCCAGTGGCAGCGGCGAGAGGTAGTGCGGCGGTGAGGTTGGGGCGTTCGGCGTCCAGCCAGGCCAGGGCCGCGGTGCGGTCGAGGAAGCCTTCGGGGACAGTCTGCCCGGGCAGAGCGCGCAGGTGTTTGTCTGCGGCGTTGGTGGTGGCGCGGTAGTACTCCAGGATGCGTTTGAGGGCCTGCTGCCGAAGGGTGCCGTCGTCGTGGCGCCGGCACAGTTCGTCGGCGTACAGGCGGGTCAGGTCATGCATGCGCCATCGGTTGGAGCCGACGGGCTGTTCGTTGATCAGCCCGGCCCGGGCCAGGGCGGCCAGGTCCTGCCGGGCGGTGCGGACTGGCTCGTCGGTGAGGATGGCGGCGGTGTCGGTGGACACATCTGGGCCGGGGTTGAGGGACAGCAGCCGAAACCGCCGCGCAGGCTGATCGTCCAGGCGCCGGTAGGACAACTCGAAGGCGGCCTGCACCCCCAGGGGCCGCCCGTCACGGTCCTCGTAGCGGAGGGCTTCCAGACGGGTTCGGGCGTCGGCGAGACCGGCGGACAGGTCCGCGATGGGCAGCCCGGGATCCGAGGTGAGTTGGGACGCGGCGATGGTCAGCGCCAGCGGCAGACCCCCGCAGTGTGCGGCCACCTCCTGCAGGGCCTGGGACTCTTGGCGGGGGCGGGGGTCGTCGGGCCGGGTCCGGACGAGAGCGTCGGTGATCAGGTCAGCCGCCGACCCGGTTTCCAGCTGGCTCAGCCCGATCAGGCGGGCCGGGAAGCCGGGACCGGTCAGGGCGTCACGGGAGGTGGCCAGCAGCCGGTGCTCAGGCTGCGCCGGGATCAGGGGCAGTAGCTGGGCGGTGGTGGAGGCATCGTCGGCGACGATCAGGACCGGCCCGTCCTGGGCACGGCGGGCCAGCTCCGACCGGTACAGGCCCTGCTGTTCCCCTGCTGTCGGGGGCAGGTCGTCGTCACGGATGCCCAGGGCCCGCAGCAGCGCCTGCAGCGCCTGATCGCCGCCTACCGGTCCGGTCTGGTCGTAGCCGCGTAAGTGCACGAACAGCGTGCCGCCGCCAAACCAGCCGCGGGCGCGAGCCTGGTGGGCGGCGTGCAGGGCCAGGGCGGTCTTGCCGATCCCCGCCAGCCCGGTCACCACCACCACACCCGTACCCGGGCCGGATGGATCGAGCACGTCCAGCAGCTCACCGGCCGGTATGTCACGGCCGACCAGTCCCACAGCCGCCGGCGGCGCGACCAGCGCCTGCGGCGCAGGCCCGCGGCCCGCACCCCACACCGTTGTGCTGTTGTCGGTGTACTCGTTGTGCTGATCTCTGCCGACCTGGTTCACCCGTGCCTGGCCGGAGGCGGTGGTCTGCTGGGACATCCGGTCAGGGTCGTTACTGTCGCTCATCGTCTCCCGTCCCCGTGTGTTGATCCCCGCCGACCTGGGTGACCGATGCGTCGTCGGAGACCTTCGCGTCCTGGTCCACCCGTCCCGGCCCGCCACCTGCATCGGCGGAGGAAAGGAAGGGTGTGTTCTGGTTTCCGCCGACCTGGGTCACCCGCCCCCGGCCGGAGGCTGTGACCTGCTGCGACACCACACGTTCCGCAGGCGACGGGGACGGATCAGCCTGTTCACGTCCGGCCCACCAGGCGCCCGCAGCACCTGTCACTGTGCTCACCACCGTGGCAAACGCGGTCGCCACCACCCACCGGTCGGCCTCCGCCTCCGGCATCCATCCGAACGACACCGACCGGCCCACCCACAGACACACCACGAACATCGCAGTCGCCGCCACCGCCGTGACCGCCCACCGCGCCGAACGCGCCATCCCCGACCCCCGGTTTCACGTCCAGCCACAACATCCCACGGACCGTCAGAGCCAACCTACGCCACACATCAGAAGCTGTCCCAGGAAGAACGCTGGTCACCACCCGGAGTCCCCGGGCACCCACGAAAGGTGCGAGGGCTGCGCCGGGACCGCGCTTCTGGCTTTCGCGCCGACGGAGAGCGAGCAGGCCCACGCCCGCGGCGCGGCATACGTCGCTGGGATGTGGCCGTGTTGCTTGCTTGCTCAGCGAGGCCGGTGGCATCTGGCGCTGCAGTCCTAATGTGCTGGAGACGCACTGGCCGGGCTCGGAGTATCGCTCAGTCAGCGGCGGCCGAAGCAAAGGGCGCTGATGGCCCCGCCATCGCAGCCAGACAGGGTCTGAAGCTGCATGCCTCAGCCGCTAGACAAAGCCGCAGGTCAGCAAGGGGTGCCCGTCATAGACAGGGACTGAAGGGAACGAATTTTCCGGGCTTGCAAGATTTTCGGGATGGGGTGACAGTCCGTAATCGGGATGCCATCGTCCCGGGTGTGTGACGAACTGCTGAACGTCGTGTTCCCCCACCTGGAGAGGGTGCTGGTGGAGCGGGTGAGCATTGAATGCGGGCAGGTGCGGGTGGTGGCTCGGACCCGGGACGGGGTGGCGTTGCCGTGTCCGGATTGCGGGACGGTCTCGGTGCGGGTGCACAGTCGTTACCGGCGTCGCCTGGCCGACGTGGCGGTCGGGGGCCGCCCGGCGGTGATCGACCTGAGCGTGCGGCGGCTGTTCTGTGATGAGCCTGGATGCCCGCGCCGAACCTTTGCCGAGCAGGTAGCTGGCCTGACGTTGCGTTACAGCCGCTATACCCCGCCGTTGTTGGAGGTGTTGCGGACAGTCGGCCTGGCCCTGGCCGGCTCCGCCGGGGCCAGGCTGCTGGCGGCCCTGCACGTGTGCGTCAGCCGGGTGACCGTGCTCGCATCGCTGATGGCACTGCCGGACCCGGTCCGGGCGGTGCCCGAGGTACTGGGAGTGGACGACTTCGCCCTGCGCAAGAGTGGGGTATACGGCACGGTGCCGGCGGACGGGGCGACCCACCGCGTGCTCGGCCTGCTGCCGGGCCGGGAGGCCGACCCGCTGGCCGTCTGGCTGGCGGACCATCCGGGCGTGCGGGTCATCTGCCGCGACCGGGCCGGGGCCTACGCCGAGGCCGCCACCCGCGCCGCACCGAGCGCGCTCCAGGTCGCCGACCGCTGGCACCTGTGGCACAACCTGGGCCAGCACGCGGAAAAGGACGTCGCCCGCCATCGCGGCTGCCTGCAGCACGCTGCCCAGGCCGGCACCGGCCCGCCGGCCGATGCGGTCGGAATCGAGGACCTGCCCGCGCAGGCCCTGTCGGCCCAGGGTGCGCTGGAGGCACGCACCCGCCGCCGCCACCGTGAGGTCCACGCCCTGCTCGACCGGGGCTGGGCGCTCGCGGAGGTCGCCCGCGAACTGCACCTGAACCACAAGACCGTGCAGACCTTTGCCCGGGCCAGCCAGGCGGAGGACCTCCTGGGCCACATCGCCGGGAGCCGCCCGAGCAAACTGGACCCGCAGCGCGAGTACTTGCTCCAACGCTGGGCCGAAGGGTGCCACTCGCCTACTGCACTTCACCGGGAGATCACTGCACGCGGCGTGCGGTGCAACGTCCGGCTGATCACCCGCTACCTGCGCACCCTGCAGGTGAGGGGGAGCCTGCCTGCTCCGGGGCTGAGGTTCCCCCGGGATGCGGCTGAGGGTGACAGAGGGTCGGATGGTTCTCATGAGAGGAACCCAGACCATGGCTGCTCCCAGAAAGTACCCGCTGGAGTTGCGTGAGCGTGCGGTGCGGATGTACCGCGCGGCCGAACCGAAGCCGGTGATCCGCCGCATGGCCGAGGAGCTCGGCGTGCATCCCGAGGCCCTGCGCGGCTGGATCCGGCAGGCCGAGGCCGACGCCGGCGAGCGCGACGACCGGCTGACCACCGCCGAGCGCGAGGAACTCGCCGCCCTGCGCAGGGAGAACACGCAGCTCAAGCGGGCCAACGAGATCCTCAGGGCCGCCTCGGCTTTTTTCGCCCAGGAACTCGACACGACCCGGCGCAGGTACTGACGTTCCTGACCGAACGCGGTGACCTCGGTGTCGAGCCCGTCCTCCGGGAACTGCACATCGCCTCCTCCACCTACTACCGCTGGCGCCGTGCGGCCGAGCAGCCGTGCGAACGGCGCCGGCGGGACGCGGAGCTGACCGAGCAGATCAAGCAGATCCACGCCGACTCCGGCGGGATCTACGGCTCTCCGCGGGTGCATGCCGTCCTCAAGCGGGAGGGCGTGCACGTGGGCCGCAAGCGGGTCGAGCGCCTGATGCGCCAGGCCGCTCTGACGGGCATCAGCCCGCGCCGCAGGGGCAAGGGCTTCACCCGCCGGGACCCCGCGGCCACGCCCGCCCCGGACCTGGTGCAGCGCGACTTCACGGCCCGGGCGCCCGACCGGCTGTGGGTCACCGACCTCACGATGATCCCCACCGGTGAGGGCCCGCTGTGGCTGTCGGCGATCCGGGACGCCTTCTCCCGCCGGGTGGTGGCCTGGGAGACCTCCGCCCGCGCGGACGCCGACCTGGTCCTCACCACGCTGGAGTACGCCCTGGCCAGCCGCAAGGTCGAGCCCGGCACGCTCATTCATCATGCCGACCACGGCTGCCAGTACACGTCCATCAAGCTCACAACCCGCTTGTTACGGGCAGGAGTTCAGGCGTCCATGGGCTCGGTCGGGGACTCGTTCGACAATGCCCTGGCGGAGAACCTGTGGATGCTGATCAAGACCGAGTGCATCCGCGGCCGGGTGTTCGCCACCCGGGCCGAGGCGAACCTGGCGCTCTTCGAGTACGTCGACGGGTTCTACAACCCCCGTCGCATCCAGAAACGACTCGGCTACCTCAGCCCCATCGAGTTCGAGGAGAAGCACTACGCCAACCAGGCAACGGCCGAACCGGTGAACCTGAAACCCCGCCAACCCCTCCTGACCAGCTGATCAGCACCTCCCGCACAGCGGGGGAAGCTCAGGCCGGCCCTGCCCAAGACCCGCCGACTCGTCGGCTGGATCATGCGGCACCCCACCGGCCTGAAGCCCGAAGAGCAGCAGCAGCTGAAGACCGCCCTGGCGGCCTGCCCCGAACTCGACGCCTTGCACAGCCACATCCAAGCCTTCGCCGAGATCATGACCCAGCACGACGGCCGACGCCTGCACTCGTGGGTGGAACAGGTTCGGGCCGACCACCTGCCCTCCCTGCACGCCTTCGCGTCCGGGCTGGAGAAGGATTGGGACGCAGTCATCGCAGGCCTGACCCTCCCCTGGAGCTCCGGCCCCGTCGAAGGCATCGTCAACAAGATCAAGCTACTCAAGCGCCAGACCTACGGACGCGCCGGCCTCGCCCTCCTCCGCAAGCGGGCCATGCTCGCCTGATATCCGTCACAGCCCGTCACCGCATCACGAAAATCTTGCAAGACCCAATTTTCCGATATGGACTCTGGTAATCGAATGCGTCGGATTCGCGGGATATTTCCTGTGGTGGCCAGCGGCCCGTAACACTGATGTCTGGGATTCGGCGATCTGGTCTGACGCCCCGGGGTTGGATCACTCCAGGTCGTCCCATGTCCACGAAGGGGCGACGCTCCCGTCGGGCTCACGCCCGAGTCGGAACTGTTCCCGGTTGCCGCCGACCTTGATGAATTGATTGAAGTGCCCCGCGGCAGGAAGCCGTGCGGCCAGGGCGGCGACCTGTTCCTGCGCTCCAGCCTCCCGTAGGCTGCCCAGCAGCATGGCCACCGAGCGCGTTTTGTCGAGGGACGCGTGGGCGGCGGGGTCACGAGCCAGCAGGGCGGCGACCTGTTCCTGCGCCCCAACCTCCCGCAGGCTGCCCAGCAGCATGGCCACCGAGCGCGTTTTGTCGAGGGACGCGTGGGCGGCGGGGTCACGAGCCAGCAGGGCGGCGACCTGTTCCTGCGCCCCAACCTCCCGCAGACTGTCCAGCAGCATGGCCACCGAGTTCGGGGTGTCGAGGGGCGCGTGGGCGGCGGCCCGTGCGGCCAGGGCGGCGACCTGTTCCTGCGCCCCAACCTCCCACAGACTGTCCAGCAGCCCGGCCACCGCGAACGGGTCGTCGAGGGGCACGTGGGCGGCGGCCCGTGCGGCCAGGGCGGCGACCTGTTCCTGCGCCCCAACCTCCCACAGGCTGCCCAGCAGCATGGCCACCGAGCGCGTTTTGTCGAGGGGTGTGTGCGCGGCGGGGTCACGAGCCAGCAGGGCGGCGACCTGTTCCTGCGCCCCAGCCCTTCGCAGGCTGCCCAGCAGCCTGGCCACTGCGAACGGTTCGTCGAGAGCCACGTGCGCGGCGGGGTCACGAGCCAGCAGGGCGGCGACCTGTTCCTGCGCCCCAGCCCTTCGCAGGCTGTCCAGCAGCATGGTCACCGAGCGCGTGTTGTCGAGGGACGCGTGGGCGGCGGCCCGTGCGGCCAGGGCGGCGACCTGTTCCTGCGCCCCAACCTCCCGCAGACTGTCCAGCAGCCCGGCCACCGCGAACGGGTCGTCGAGGGGCGCGTGGGCGGCGGCCCGTGCGGCCAGGGCGGCGACCTGTTCCTGCGCCCCAACCTCCAGCAGGCTGTACAGCAGCCCGGCCACCGCGAGCGGTTCGTCGAGAGCCACGTGCGCGGCGGGGTCACGAGCCAGCAGGGCGGCGACCTGTTCCTGCGCCCCAACCCTTCGCAGGCTGTCCAGCAGCCCGGCCACTGCGAACGGTTCGTCGAGAGCCACGTGCGCGGCGGGGTCACGAGCCAGCAGGGCGGCGACCTGTTCCTGCGCCCCAACCCTTCGCAGGCTATCCAGCAGCCTGGCCACCGAGTCCGGGTCGCCGACGGATGTGTGGAGGGCGGTCCATTGGGCGGGGTGGGGGTCGGTGGGATGCAGGTCTTGGAAGTGACGGACGAGGCTGTCCGGGGCGTGTGGGTTGCCGTGAGCGGTGGCGTGTTTGTGGAGTTGGGCAGCGTCCCGGTACAGGCCGCGTCTCCAGGCGGCGTTGCCGAGGGTGTTCAAGTCAGTGGGGTGGGCGTGGTGGGCGGCTGCGGTCCAGAAGTCGATGGGCGGGATCTGGTCGGCGCGGTGCTGGCGTCCGTACTGGTCGAGGAAGTCGGCCAGGAGATAGTGCGGCCCCTGCGACTCCTGGGCGGACTGCGGGAAAGCGGTGCCGCTCGTGGCGTTAGGGCGGTGGTTGCGCTGGTTGCGGGGGGTGATGGTTTTGACTGGGGTGAGGATGCCGGGAATGCCGTTGCACTCCTGAGTGACGTAGTCGAGGGCCTGGCAGAGCCAGTCGTCGCCGGTGGTGTTCCATTCGGTGTCGGTGAGGTAGCCGGGGGCCGCGTCGGCCAGCCAGGCCAGCGGGATGTGGGGGCCGGCGCCGAGGCGGCGAGCATCCATAGCGGCGTGGATCAGGGCCCGGGTGGCGCCCCGGGCCGTGTCGTAGCGGGCTGTCAGGACGGGCACGCCGGCCAGGAACTGGGTGACCTGGGCATCGTGCGCGCGTCCGGCGGCCTCTACCAGCCGGGGATCGGCGTCGGCGGTGCCGGCAAGTGCGCCCAGGTCGGCATGGGTGAATGCGTCCGGCACGTCGATCTCGTGCCCGTGCAGCAGTTGCCGGGCGTGGGCGTGCCGGTCCGGGATGGTGCGGGTGGTCAGGGTCTGCCAGTGCTCGGGCCACAAGGTGGCCAGCACCAGCACCGGGGCCCGTGACGGGTCGTGGAGCAGGTCGCGTAGGCCCGCTGCGACCCGTTCCCCGAGCGGGTCCGGGCCGAGGTAGTGCTGGGCCTCGTTCAGCCACACCACGGTGTGCGGGGCGATGTCCGCGAGGTCGGCCAGGGCCGCATCGGGGCGGCTGGGGCTGATGGGATGCCACAGCAGCCAGGGCGCCGGAAGCTTTCGCACCGCCTCCCACAGGGCGCGGGTCTTGCCCGTGGAGGAGCCGCCGACCAGGACCGCGATACCGCTGCGCCCGGCCGCCGCGGCGGCAACCACCTCCTCCAGACGCGTGTCGTGCTCGCGCGGCACATAGGCGGGCAGGGCCCCGAACCGGCTGTGGGCATCACCCGTATCGAGGGCCGGGTGGACCTCCAGATCGGCCAGGACGAGGAGGTCACTGAACTCGCCGATCGGCCGCCCCACACCCTGCGCCATCCGGGCCTGAACCCACAGATCGCGTACCCGCCCGGCCAGATCCTGCTCATCCCATGCGGCCCGGCGGGCCAGCACGGTGGCGACGGACACGGCATCGGCCTGCTGGGGCGGCGGGGACGGGTCGCTGATGCAGCGGCGGACGGTGTCCCGTTCCGGTGCCCCCGCCAGCGTGTCATCGGCGGCGATGTCCGCGGTGATCTCATCCAGGCTGGGGGCAGCTGCCGCCAGGTACACCTCGTACAGCAGGTCCTTCAGCTCCCGCAGCGCGCGGGGCCAGCCCACCCGCGCCCGCTCCAGCACCCGCGGCCGCTTCGGGCTCACCCGGCCGCCTCCGTGTCGCCACTCATCGCACCATCTTCCCCCGCCCCGGCCTTCAGCACGGCGTGAACAGTGGTGATGCCCATGTGAGTTGATGGCTCGTCGCAACTGGGAGTCGATCTTCGCCCGGGACCCAGCGTGGGCAGCGAGCCGGCCGGCTGCCCACCCGCCAAACCACGATCCCGTGGAGGTCCCATGCCCCGCACGCGCCTGACACGCCGCGAGCGCCTGGCCCTGGCCCGCGCCGTCCTGCGTGGTGCCGTCTCCGGCACCGTCCGGGCTGTCATCACCTGGCTCCTGGACCAGCTCACCTGGTAACCCGCACCCGGGCCGCAAAGCCGTCATGCCGGGGCCATGCGCCGCACGGCCCCGGCATGACGAGAATCAGGTTCAGGTGTTGGCGCCGCATCCTACGGCGGAGTCAGTCGTCCAAATCGCTGAACTCTGGGGGTCCGCGAGCTGGAAGTAGCCCGATCGGTGATCATGTTTGGAGCTGCTCAGGCGCTCAAGCTGCGCTTCTCGTTGTCTACTGTGCTGAAATCAGCCCCGGTGTTACCAACGGCGTCAGTCTTGTCTCGCCCCTATGGTAGATCTAGCGCGTGCCCACAGTCTCCCCACGCGACGAGATGCAGGAGCTGCTGCGACGGCTCGCTGATCGTGACCGCATTCGTAGTGAAGCCAACGTCCAGGCTGATGTACGGCAGTTGCTCCTCGGTGGCGGGCTGAACCTCTCCGGCCACGACCTGGACGTCGAGCTGGAGACCCAGGTCGGGGACCGGCGTCGTATCGACGTCGAGGTCGGCTTTACCGTCATCGAGGTCAAGAAGGATCTGCGCAGCGCTGCGGTGGTCAAAGCCGCCGAGGACCAGCTCAAGGGCTACGTGGCCACCCGCAGCGAGCAGACCGGGCAGCACTACGTCGGCATCCTCACCGACGGTGCCGACTGGCGGGCCTACCACCTGCAGGGCGACGCCCTGGTCCGGGCGACGCAGTTCCAGCTGAAGGGGGCGCGTCCGGACGGACAGGGCCTGCTGTTCTGGCTGGAAGGGGTGCTTTCCACCATCCGCGGCATCCGGCCGACCCCGGCGGAGATTAGCCGGCGGCTGGGCGCAGACAGCGCCTCGCACGCGATGGACCGGACCATCCTGGCCAGCCTCTACGCCGAGCACGGGCACCTGCCCACGGTGCAGCTCAAGCGGCAGCTGTGGGCCCGGCTGCTGCGCGGCGCGCTGGGCACGCAGTTCCAGGACGATGACGCGCTGTTCATCGAGCACACGCTGCTGGTGAACAGTGCCGAGATCATCGCGCACTTGGTGCTCGGCGAGCCAGTCGCCGAGATGCAACCAGCCTCCATCGTGCTGGGCCAGCGGTTTGAGCAGGCCCAGCTGTATGGCGTGGTCGAGGCGGACTTCTTCGACTGGGTCATCGAAGTCGACGGCGGAGACGCCTTTATCCGGACCCTGGCCCGACGGCTGGCCCGGTTTGACTGGTCCGAGGTCGAGCACGATGTCCTCAAGGTCTTGTACGAGTCGGTCATCGGGTCGGAAACGCGCAAGAGCCTGGGCGAGTACTACACCCCGGACTGGCTGGCCGAGCGGGTCGTCACCACCGCGGTCACCAAGCCACTCGACCAGAGCGTCCTGGACCCGTCCTGCGGGTCGGGCACCTTCCTGTTCCACGCGGCCCGCCGCTACCTGGATGCCGCCCACGCGGCCGGGGTGCCGCTGCGGCAGGCCCTGGCAGGGCTGACCGACCACGTGGCCGGCATCGATCTCCACCCGGTGGCCGTCTCCCTCGCCCGCGTCACCTATTTACTCGCCATAGGTCGTGAGCGGCTGATCTCTGACGAGCGCGGTCCGATCAGAGTCCCGATCTACCTCGGGGACAGCGTCCAGTGGCAGCAGCGCATGGACCTGCTCGACCAGGGACACCTGGTCATCCGCACCGGCAGCGGCGACACCTTGTTCGAGGACGAGCTGCGCTTCCCCGACCACCTACTCAAGGACGCGGGCCGCTTCGATCAGCTCGTCAACGAGCTCGCAGACTTGGCTACCCGTCCCCGTGCCGCTGGCAGCGTGCCGTCGCTGTCCCCGCTGTTCAACCGCCTCGCCATCGCCGAGGCGGACCGGTCGGAGATCACCGCCAACTTCGGGGTTCTGTGCCGCCTGGTCGACCAGGGCCGCAACCACATCTGGAGCTACTACATCCGCAACCAGGCCCGGCCGATGTGGCTGGCCCGCGCTGAGAACCGCGTCGACGTCCTGGTCGGCAACCCCCCGTGGCTGTCCTACCGGCACATGCCGAAGGATATGCAGGTCACCTTCAAGGAGATGTCCCAGAGCCGCGGCCTGTGGCACGGCAGTGAGGTCGCCGCCCACCAGGACCTCTCCGGCCTGTTCATCGCCCGCGCCGTCCAGCAGTACCTCGCCGACGGCGGCTCGTTTGCCTTCGTGGTCCCCAACGCTGTCTTGGACCGCGCCTACTTCGAAGGCTTCCGCACCGGCCGCTACCGCGAGGAGGCGGAACCTGCAGAAGTCGCCTTCACCGGATCCTGGGATCTGCGCCGGCTGCGTCCGCATTTCTTCCCCCGCGGCGCCGCCGTGATCTTCGGCAGCCGCGTCGGCAACGGTAGCGCCCGTGCGTTGCCCAGGGAGACCGACCGCTGGACCGGAAAGCTGCCCCGCGATCCCCACGACTGGGAGAGTGTGGCCGCACATCTCACCCGCCAGCCAGCCACTTTGGCCCTGGTGGGCGCGGACCTGATCGAGTCCCCATACGGGCCGCGGTTCGAGAACGGCGCGACGATCTATCCGCGGAATCTCTTCTTTGTCCGGCAGCAGCAGGCCGGGCCGCTGGGCTTGGGAGGCGGCCGCACCGCGGTGCGCTCCGAGCGCAGCAGCACCGAGAAGAAGCCCTGGAAGGACCTGCCCGACCTCGAGGGAGTCGTCGAGAAGGAGTTCGTCCGCCCGGTCCTGCTCGGCGAGAGCGTCCTGCCCTACAGGGTCCTGCCCCCGCGCAAGGCCGTGCTACCCCTTGAGGGCACCACCCTGCTCGACGGCGGGCATCCGAACCTCGACCGCTACCCTGACCTCGCCAGGTGGTGGCGCCAGGCCGAACAGCAGTGGTTCGACCACCGCAGCAGTGACCGTCTCACCCTGGTCGAACGGCTCAACTTCCGGCGTGGCCTCACCCTCCAACTTCCCGGCACACCGCTGCGCGTGGTGTACGGGAAGTCCGGCATGCATGTCTCCGCGGCGCTCGTCGACACCCCGAACGCAATCATTGAGAACAGGCTGTACTGGGGCACGGTCACTACCCGGGAGGAGGGGATGTACCTGTGCGCCGTCATGAATACTCCCGTGCTCACCGAGTTGGTCCGCCCCTTCATGTCGTACAGCAAGGATGAGCGGGATATCGACAAGAACCTGTGGAAGCTGCCCATCCCGCTGTACGACGCCGATGACCCGAAGCACCGGCGGCTCGCGGAGCTCGGTGTGGCCGAAGCCGACCGGATCGAAGCCCTAGAGATCGACGAGACCGCTAACTTTGTCCGCCTGCGCCAACGCGTTCGGGAGGTCCTGGCGACGTCCCCTCACGCCGAGGAACTGGACACCCTCGTCGGAGAACTCCTCGACCAGTAGCGAAGCTCCGCCCCGGGCTCCGCGGAGCCAGCGGCCAGCAACCGGCTGCCAATCGCCGGTCAGCGCGTGACCGGCTCCTTCTCAGCCTCATGCTCGAGCCTGGCGACTTGGGGGTGGCCGAAGACGTCCTGCACGCCCACCTTGAGAACGCCGCCCCGCCAGTGCCCGCACACCGCTGGCTGGAGAATCCGAAGATCAGCAAGGGCATCGCGGATCGCCTCCCGGCCCAGATGGTTCCCTGGAGAGGCCGTCCATGCCGCAGAGCAACTCGGCCGCGCTTCCTCCCGCAGGATCAGCTTGTCGCTGCACGTGCTGGACAAGCGTGGCCAACGGTGGGATAGCTCACCGGAGGCTCCTTGACTTCACTTGTGCGGGCGACGAGCTGGTCGAAAGTAGGGATTCCGAGAAAGACGGGCGATTCTCTCTGTTCCTGTCTCGCATCGAGTCGTGCGATCTTCTCTTCCGCGGCTGCAAGGCTGGCGGAGAGACCCTCGACTTCGCCTAGCCATCCTTCCCGTTGGGCTTCGACGATTCTTGCCTCGAGGTTCTCGCAGATCTCTTCGAGCCTCCCCCTGTCATCAGGGTCGACGATGAGAACGGTGCATCGGATACAGGCGTGTTCATGGGCGCAGTCGGTGCCATAGGCGCGTCCGCACTGCCCGAGGGCCAGTTTCCTTCGCTCGAAGTGTCCGAGGAACTCATCCCATTCCTCCGAGCTGATTGCACGGTATTCTTCAGCCGGTCTAGTTTGACGGCGCCGCGCAATGAAGGCGCGATGTGCCTCGATGGCATCTGCCGGATAGATGGCTGCGTATCCCATCGTGGTGTTGATGTTGTCATGGCCTGCGATGACCTGTGCGATGTGTGGGGGCAGGCCGTTGAGGATGGCGTCTGTGATAAAGATCCTTCGAAAATCGTGCGGTTGAAAACGCAACGGATTCCCAGAGTTATCGAGGAGTCCAGAATGTTCGAGCGTTTCGTTCAATGCCTTGCGGACGCTAGTGACACTAATTCCCCGGATTTCGCCGCTGACAGTCCACTGATAGAGGACGGGCATGGGTGCATTCCAGACCCTCTCATGCAAGTCGTAGGCTGGGATGGCGGCGATTTTGCCGTCAGGCTGTCGCACGCGCGTGATTAGGGCGCTGAGCACATCGGCAAGTTCTGGGCTGATGAGCAGGAGGCGCTCTTTTTCCGTCTTAGATGGGGCGATCTGCAA
The DNA here is from genome assembly GCF_054366325.1 of Streptomyces sp. JNUCC 63. NCBI lineage: Bacteria > Bacillati > Actinomycetota > Actinomycetes > Kitasatosporales > Streptomycetaceae > Streptomyces > Streptomyces sp. JNUCC 63. The sequence continues at coordinate 3,566,038 of NZ_CM135963.1, forward strand.
TAGTGGGACGACTTCTCCGGTGGTGGGAAGCCTGTAGCTGATGATGCTGTAGTGGCTGAGTTCCAGAAGCTCCTCAATCCTGATTCCCGTGTGACGCAGAATTTCAATGGTCGCCCAGGCGAAGAAGGCTTGCTTCTCCTCTGCGCGAAGGTTTCGTCGGTTTCCTTCGGCGTCGAGGACGTTTGCTGGCCGGCCGTCAGCTCGCGAAGTGGTTTGGGGGAGGGTAAAAGTTTCACCGAGGACGGTGACCGTGGATCCCAATGGGGCGGCATCGATAGCGTCGAGGCGAGCTTTTGCCTCCTTGAGGCGGCGGGCTGCCGTCCGGATGAGCACGGGCAGGACCGGAAGGCGCTCACGTGTGCGCTGGTCCGACCTGGCCTTCTGCTCCTGTTCGAGCCGTTTTGTGGCGCAGTCGGCTTCGCTGAGCGGGCTGGGTGTGGCCCACGGGCCCCATCGTTCTGGCTCGTCGAGAGCCCAGTGCGCGATGTCAAGGTAGAACGCCCTCACGCTCATCTTCACGGAAGGTGCGCTGGTCCGTGGTGAGGTGACCTGGACGGTGCTACCGTCAGCCAGTCTCTGGGAGACGGTCTTCACGGCGATGCGGCCCTTCCACGCGTCACTCACCTCCTTAGGCAGGCGGAGGCTTTCGATGCCCGGATGGTGGCGTTCCAGATCAGCCCAAAACAGGCCCGCAAGGTAATGAGAAAGGAGTTTCAGGGATGTGTAGTCGAGGGCGGGCTGGCGTTCGGTGAGGTAGTCGACAAAGAGATCGCGGATGGGCTTGCAGCGCAGGTGATAGCGCTCAACGAGCACCGCAGGGCTGACTTGCCCAGCTCGGGCTGTCAGGTGGTGCAGGGTGGCCGGGGCATCGGGAGGGAACTGGCCACGACGGTGGAGCCACGTGTATACGAGACGAACGGCCCCAGAGTCGTCTCGGCTCCTCAACTGCATGAGTGCCAGCAGGTCGCCCACGACGATGTCATCGATGCCGCCGCCATGTGCGGCAATGAGCTGGGTGATCACCTTCAGAGCCCTTGAGCCTACGGGCGTGGTCTGCTCACGAGCAGGGACCTCAGCCACAAGGCGAGCGAACCCTTCGGGGTCACGCGTTGCCATGATGGCCGGGCGGAACGCGCCTGATCGGTTGCCGACGAGCCAATGCAGGCTAGGCCGGACGACGTCCGCACAGATCAGAGCCAGCATGCCAGCTTTGACGGCACCGTGAACAGATCCCCTTCCGTTGGTGCGTGCCCAGGTCACAAGCTCCTCGGTCCAGCCCTCGTAGGCAACTGCGGCGGGGCTGGCTTCCCAGCGTTGCTGCCAGGTGTCTCCAGGGAAAGTCTCAAGCCACCCCAACACCAAGCGGGCGCCGACCATCCGTGCGCTCTGCGAGCTCGCGGTCTTGGCCCTCAGAGGCGGCTGCTGCAGCCGGTCGAGGACAGTGTCCCGGCACGCCTGTGTCGCCGACCACGCAGTGGCCCTCGCGCGAGAGGGGAAGGCCAGTAGCAGGGTTTCGGCCTCCCTCCCCCGCAAGTTACTTGTTGATGGGCTGGTTGGCGCAGCAACCGCAGTGGTGAGGCGACTCGTCATGTGAGCGGCCCTCCGAACAGGACGCTGAGAGAGTCAGGGTTGTAGGCCGGCGAAGGCGGGGCCGGGGGCGGGTTGTCGCGGCGTTGCTGCTGGCGCACGTGGTGGGCGAGCCCGGCAGCGATCACTTCGTCTTGGGAGGGGTTGAGATACTTCTGCGTCGTCGACAGGTACTTGTGGCCGAGGATTTCCTTCACGTAGAGGAGAGACATCTCCGGGTCGTTGGCCATGCGGAAGGACGCTGTGTGGCGTAGGTCGTGGATGGTCCAGTTGGCACCCAGGAGCTCGTTGGCGCGCGTGAACATGGCTCGGGCCGCGTGATAGGTCAACGGACGCCAGGGGCGCCGCAGCGTCCACCACAGGAGCTCCTTGTGCCCTCGGGGGGCGCCCTTGCGCCAGGCTTCCTCCTGGTAGAGCCGAAGCCACACGAACGCGTCGGGTGAGGCTGGCAACTGCTGGTAGTCGCGGGTTCCCTTACGGATCACGCCGATGGTCTGCTCGCCGACGAGCGCGTCCGACTGACGGGAAGTTAGCAGTTCCTCAGCGCGGGCCCCAGTGGCAACCCAGAAGGCCAGCAGGGCCCGGTTTCGGTGGGAGCGCAGGGCGGCAAAGACCTCGGTGAACTTGTCGTCCGGGATGCGCCGCGGAACCCGTTCGGGGACCGTCGGCCGGTAGCGGCCTTTCCGCTGGTGCCGATACTCGCGCTCAGGATTGTGGTGCTCGTTGGACCGCTTCAAGCTCCGTCCATGACGAGAGCGCTCGAGGGGGAACGGGTTGACCAGCAGAGATCCGGTATTGCGCTCCAGGTGGAAGTCGTAGAAGGTCCGCACGGCCGTCTCGCAGTGGGCCCGGGTGCTTGCCGCGTACTTCGGTCCGATGGTCGGCTTGCCGGTCACGGGGTTCGGTGTCCCCGGCGGCAGCTGTCCGGGCCGGGGCCTGGGTGCCGGGATCTGCCCTGGGTCCTTGCCGCGGTGACGCCAGTGAACGCGCGCCGGCTTGTTCGCCAGCTCCATCCACAACATGAAGTCCCGGGCGTCCTCGCGCCTGGCCCGGTCCCATTCGACATCGGCCGCCCATAGGAAGCGCCACCACCGCAGCAGGTCCATCCCGTACGAGCGCAGTGTCGTCGCAGGGCTAGAGGCCGCCAGCAGGTCCTTGAAGTACACCGCTACCGGCTCGACCACCTGTCCGTCTGGAGCCACGAGCTGGTACGGCTCCCACGGATCCCCCGTCGCGTGAAGGCGACCGACGTCGGGCACCACAAGGCGCTTCAAGTCTCTCTCACGACCGCTCACTTCACCCATGCCGCGGGAACCTAGCAGAAGGGCCTCTGAGCTGCATAAACACAGAAGTTAGTTCAGTCAACAGACCGCAGCCGCCCGCATGACCCGCCAAACCATGCATGAGCAGGTCCAGGGCGCGTGGCCCATCTCTCTACGACTGAGAAAGGGCCACCTAGCAATGCCAACCGTTGTGATCTACGACCGCCTGTCCCGGCTGTTCGCCGAGGAGGCACCCGACCACCGAATCGCCGAATGCAAGAGGTACGCCGCCGCCCGTGGCTGGGAGGTCGTGCACATCGCGACCGATACGAACGTGTCCGGCGCAACCGCGCTGGAATCCCGCGAAGGCATGCGTGAGGTGCTGGCCTGGCTCCCGCGTGCCGACTACGTCCTCGCCGCCAAGCTCGACCGGTACGCGCGATCGGTCCTGGAGTTCCAGCGGCTCCTGAAGGCCGCCGAAGCCACGAAGACGACGATCGTCACGGCCGACGGCGTCCTCGCTCCGGAGACGTCCCGGCTGATCGTGAACGTCCTCGCATCGTTCGCCGAGTACGAGCGGGACATGATCAAAGCCCGCATCACCGCGTCGAAACAGCACTTCAAGGCGCGCGGTAACCACCTTGGCGGGCTCGCCCCATATGGCTACCAGGTGGTCGGCCCGGTCAACGACAAGCGCTGGGTCATCGATGAGGCCGCCGCCGCGATCATCCGCGACTGCGCGAGCCGGCTCGTCGACCACGGCGCCTCGATCGCCGGACTGGCGCGCGACCTCAACGAGCGGGGCGTCATGCCGCCTGCCGAGCACGCACGCGCCCGTGACGGCCGGAAGCTCCGGGGCGGGATCTGGCACAGCACCACCCTCCGCGATGTGCTCTACACCCCCGCGCTTCGTGGCTGGCTCGTCCAGTCGACGCCCGGCGAGAAGCGGGGCGCGCTGTTCAACCAGCCCGTCTTGGACAACGAAGGCCGACCGGTGTCCGCCGGTCCGGCGATCCTGGACGCCGAAACGTGGTCGGCCGTCCGCGCGATCCTCGACGCGAAAGCCAAGGGACGCGGCAGCGAGCGCGGCGGAAAGGCGCTGCTCCTGCACGTCGCCCGCTGCTACGAGTGCGATGGGCCGATGTACAAGCAGCGCCGCAACGTCAAGGGCACGGACTACTCGCCATACGTGTGCAAGAACGGCATCGGCAAGCTCGGCACGCACCGGCCGAACGTGGTCACCGGCCGTCTCCTGGAAGCGCTCGTCACCGAGGACTACCTCCGCCGTTTCGGCAGCTTCGCGCTCATGCGATGGGTCGAGCCCGACGGCAGCGCGGTGCTCCAGCTCTCCGAGGTGACGGCTTCCATCGAGCGGCTCGCGGGCAACTTGTCGGCCCTGGACCCGAACGGCACTGCGGCACGTGTCGCCATCGGCCAGCTCACGGCACTGGAGGCACGGCAAAAGGAGCTCCAGGCGGAAGCCGACCAGGCCGAAGGCCGATGGGTCGACGCAGGAGGCACCATCGCCGACGAGTGGAAGCGGCGCGACGAGGAAGGCCGCCGAGCGCTGCTCGCCGACCTGGGCGCGCGGGTCGTCATCCGTCCGGCGACCCCGGGCGCGCCGAAGCGATTCGACGCCTCCCGCGTGGCGATCGACTACGACGGCCCGGCGTGGCTGCGCGGGCTCGACCCGGAGGAGGCGGAACTGGTCGGCGTGGCCGTCGACCTGGCCGACTGACGGCCGCTGACGGCGCCACTGGCGCGCGTTTACACGACCCCGGGTGTCCTCGTCGGATGCTCGGGGTCTTGCGCGTCCAGTGGGCAGCAGGGCGTTTCGCGTTGAGTGGCCAGCATCACCATTTTGGTCTCCACAGTGTGGGACAGGAGCGAGCAGAAGCCGGGGTGCTGGCCCACTTAGCGAGTGTCCGCGTGTGGCTCGCGCGGGCGGCCCTTTCAAGGAATGGCATGGGGTACGGCCTCGGGGTCGCGGCGACTGGATGCGCGGCGGCTCCGGGGCCGTCGCCATGCCCGCTGACGGGCGGGACGCCGGACAGGGGGCGCCGGGTGGGGGGAGCGGCACCTCATAGCGTGTCTCAAAGTGACGGCCCTGGTGGTTAACCGTCACTCCAGTATTAAGTAAGTAGTTTTTGTTTTCCTATAAGCGTAAATAGTGAAGTGACGGTTAACCACCACATCCGTCACTTGAGACACGCCTCCGTTGCGTTGCCCGGCTGCTCCCCGACCGGCGCCCCGCCGCCGCGCCCGGCCGACGCTCAGAAGATTCCTCGCCCAGCTGCGAGCACTCGCCCCGCGCCTGGCCCACTTCACCGATGCCACACCCCGCCGCATCGCCCGAGGAGGTACCCCGTGGCTACCCTGCCGCGCCCGACATTCGCCGACTGCGTCGCTGTCGCCGCCGCCCGCACTGCCGCGCTCGTCGACGGCCGCGACCGCCGCCACTCCGTCGTTGCCCGCCGCCCCGTGCTGCACAAGATCTACCAGGGCCCCTCGTTCGAGCTTCCCGGACCGCAGACCCTCGCCGAGATCTGGTTCCCGGTGCTGAACGTCGGCCGGGACCTCCGCGCGTACAACTACGACCTCGCCGACCTGACCAAGCCCGTCGGCGCCCCGACCCTCGCGGATTACGACCAGCTCGCCGACGAACTCCAGGAGCACATCGCGGCGCTCCCGGAGGACCACAGCGCCGGACGGCCGTACCAGGACCTGCGCTTGTTCATCACGGAAGCCCAGCCGACGCGCGTTGCCGACTACTTCATGAGCGTCATCAAGAACCTCCGCAAGGCCGCCCCGGCGGGACCGTCGCCCGTCCGCGCCAAGCGCGAACCCGTCTCGGACGAAGAACGTTTCGAAGCCGCGTACCAGCGCAGGCGAGACCGCCTCGTGTTCGCCGCGAAGTACCTGCTCAAGTGCCAAGAGCTCACCGTCTCCAAGTCGGTTGTGGCGCCGCCCGCGCTGTACGCGAAGTACGCGGAGGCCATGAAGTCGCGCAACGTGAAGCCGCTAGGCCGCACGTGGTTCTTCCGCGTCGGCGACGTCGTGCTCGGTCACCGCACCCGACGGCGCATCGACAAGCGCCCCCAGGCCGCCTACGTCATCCGTGGGATAGCTCCGATGGACGCGCAGGAACGTGAGCTACAGGCCATGGTCACCGTCGGCCAGGTCGAGGAGAACTTCGGGTTGCCCGCGTGAGGCGGCTGTGACGCCCGACTGACGCACTCGACACGTAGCACGCCCCCACTGCCCCCTCAGCGGCCCTGTGGCCGGTCCTGGACCGGTTACCGGGCCGCCTTTGTTTCCGGCCGTCCAGCGGCCACTGCTCGAATCTGGAGAACGCATGGCCGCCCCGACCGCCGTCCTCACCACCTCAGAGCTCATCACGCTCCTCGCCGACCCGCGCTGTCCGGCGTCCGTCCGCAACGCATGGGAGTCCGTCCAGCTCACCGCCGGATACCACGCCAAAGCGAAGTACGCCTTGGCCACCGGCGCGTACTACGGCTCGCGGGCCGAGATGACACGGGAGCTCGACGACTGGGCGCGGGACAACGACCGAGCACTCGACTACCTCGACCGCGCATTGACGTACTCAGCCGGCGACTTCGCCGTCCTGGCGCCGCTGCTGGAGGTCGCCGATGCCGCCTGAGCCCGCCGTGCTGGCCGTCCTGTCGCAGCTCATCACCGCCGACCCGGCGCCGGACGCAAGCGTGTCCTTCGGGCGGCTGTACTGGCGTGTAAACGCCGCGCTGACGGCGTCGGGTAGCCCGACGGTCCCGATCGGCGACTTCACGCGCCTCATCCGGTCCCACGGCGGCCTGCTCAAGCGAGTACACGGCCGAGGGAACCGCTGCTACGGCTTCCGAGCGGTAGACCCCTCGGTCGCTTGGTAACCACATCACCTCACGTCCCTGGAGGACCGATCCACACCCCGCATGACCCCGAAGCCGACGAGCGCCGACGCAAGACGCGCGGCTTCAACGACCAGATCAACAAGGCCATCGCCGACGGCACGTTGAAGTACGTCGAGCTCACCCGCCGCGCTCGCCGCTTCCGCCGATAACCCCGCCGCCCCACCCCGAAGGAGCCCCACCCATGGCCAACTACAACCACGGCGTCGCCTACGCCGACGTGATCATCCCGGCGCTCGTCCTCGAATCGCCTGACTGCCCGAGCGAGGTGGTCGACGCCGTCGCCGCGCTGGGAGCAGCCAACGACGCGACCGCCGACGCTGAAGACAAGGTCTTCGAAGCGAAGCAGGCCACGGTCGCCGCCGAAGCCGCCATCCGTGCCGCTGTCGAGTCCGGCAAGGCGACACCGAAGGGCATCGAAGACGAGCGCGTCCTCCGTGCCCGCGTCGAGCACGCCGAGAAGGTCGTCCGCGAGAAGGAGGCCGAGGCGTACGCCGCCGCTCAGGCCGTCGACGCGGCTGCCCACGCGCACCGCCCCGAGCTCCGAGCGATCCTCGCCGCCGCGCTGCCGGACGCGCACGCGAAGGCGTCCGCTGCGATCGCTGCCGCTCAGGCCGCCGACGGGTACCAGCGGGACCTGGTCGCCGCGCTGGTCAAGCTCGACGAGTCGACGGCGCAGGCGTTCCCTCCCCGCGTCCGCCGGTACGCCATCGGCGCCGTTCTGGGTGCGTACGCGAACGCCACCAAGCAGGACCCGTCCCTGCTCCGTTCGGCGCAGGTACCGATGGCGTGGAGCGACGTGGTGAACGCGGTCAACGGACTTCCCGTCGACGCCATCGCCGCCGCTGATGCGCTCGCAGACGCCGACGTCGTCGAGCAGATGATGCGCGCTGAGCAGGCCGCCGACCGAACCCGGCGCATTCAGGAAGAGCGCGCGTGAGCAACTACCACGGCGGCTACGACGACCGCGTTACCGAGGCCATGCGCCGCTTCGAAGAGGACGAGGCGATGACCGAGGAAGAAGCCAACGACCCTGCCCGCGTCGCTGAGCGCATCCGGGACGGCCGGTGACCGACCGCATCACCGAAGTCCGCGCCGCGCTGGCCGACCCAGCGCCGCGTGAGCGCCTGATCGCTTGACCACCACGAGCCGGCTGGGGCGTCTCCCGCGCAACGCCCCGGCTGGCCTGGCCGTTTACACACTCTGGAGCCCCCATGCCTACACCCGCAAGCGCCGCGTCCAACTCCCAAGCCCGCTCGTCCTGGGCAGCCACACTGCGAGTCGTCGTCGCCGCCAAGGTGCGCGACTACCGCGCCGACCTGATCACGTCCGGCGCTACGGCGCTGCGGAAGCGCATCCTGGAAGAGCTCGTCTACCCCGCCGATCTGCCGTACGCCGAGGCCCGCGAGCTCGCCGACCGCATCGTGTTCTCGCTCGTCGACAATGCCCGGCGTGCTGAAGGGGTGCGGTAGTTGAACACTCCCCCCGGGGCTATCAGCAGCCCCACCCCCAGGAAGAAGCGGCGCCGCGACTCCCACGCTTGGCGCTGGCGGCGCGCATGCCGGGGAGTCGTCTGGCAGGTCGTCCGCGAGATACCAAGCCCGCTAGACGTGCACGGTGCTGCGTATGTATGGGATGAGTCCATGCGTCGACTGCGGCGGCTGCCTGATTACCTTCCGCGTGAGCGTGCGATACAGCTGCGTGACGAGGAAGTCATGCATCAGGTGCTGCGCTGCGGCGGTGAGTGGCTGCGCCGCGACCTTGAACGCATCGAGGCGACGGCAGCCCATGCCGACCCGGACGAGGGCAACGGCACGTCACATGCGTAGCTGCTTGTGTACGCACATAGACGTTACGTGATTCGGACACATCGGTACGACCTGGGGTAGACCTCTCCCCCTCCCCATGCACGGGGACCGTTACGGCATAGAACCTCCCTGTGCGTACGGGCAGCTGGGTCGCTAGCCGTAACCGCCCCTCACACCTTGGAAGGACTCCCTGAGTGGTTGAAGACCCGTCAGAAGCACCCCCCGCCGAGCCCGCCCTGGAGCCGGTCGACGACGAGCCGCCGCGTCGCCGACGGCGACTGATCATCGACAACACGACACCCGCAGACGGCTACACCGGCGCCCACATGGGCACGGCCTTGCCGGTCGGGAAGGCGTCGTACAACTCCCGCGCCTACACGCACCGGCGCCGACCGAAGAAGGACACCTAATGGCGCTCTCGACCACCGACGAACACCTCGCAGCCGCCGAAGTCCAGCCGACGCCGTTCGACCCGTCCAACCCGACGGCGGCGCCTTGGGCAACGGCCGTCGACGAGCTGCCGCCCCCGAGCGACCCGGTGAACGCCGCCCCGCCCCCGGCCTGAGCACCCCCGGCGCTGCTGGCCCACTTCAACGACACGGCAGGAGTCATGACCTGCCGCCTCCTCGACGCCTCGGCCGTCGGTCCGGTTCGCCCCGGGTCGGCGGCCGTCGCGCGTTGAGGGGCATCGCTAGGACAACGAGGAGGAAGACGATGGGCCGTCGCAAGTGGCCGTACCCCGCGCCGGACGGGCAAGCCTGGTGCCGCGTCGGACCACATCTGGCGGGCGTGGGCGAGATGAAGCGCCACGCGCGCGGCCGGGACGGGTTCGACACGATCTGCCGGGAGCACAACGCTGCCGACGACCGCGCTCGCTACGCTGCCGACCCTGAGAAGAAGCGCGCCGCCGACCGTGCCCGCCGCGCTGCCGACAATGCAGCCGGGATCTGCGCGTGGTCGGGTTGCCACGCCGACGCTGAACCAGGCTGGGCGCGTTGCGCCGAACACACCGAAGCCAACCGCGCCGACTGCCGAGCCCGCTACGCCAAGAACGCCGCTCGCACTGATGAGCAAATAGCCGCGCGCCGGGCCGAATTGCGCCCGGACGGGACCAAACGCTGTAGGTCGTGCCGACGCACGCTGCCGCTGGACGCGTTCAATGCCGACCGCACCCGCGCCGACGGGCTCAACGTCGAATGCCGCGACTGTGCCAACGGCGACCTCTGGCGCGCCGCGCTGCCGCACGTCGTCGACGCCGACTTGTACGCCTGTGTCTACTGCGGAGCCGACGCCGAGCACGTCGACCACGTCGCCCCGCGCAAACTCGGCGGTACGGACGACGCGCACAACCTCGTCCCGGCATGCGCCGACTGCAACTTGTCGAAGAACGCCACTCCGGTCATCGAATGGCTCGCGCGCCGCGACCCCTGGCTGCTCGACGCCGTCGCATCGTGGCCCGTGGAGGTGATCGCCGATGCGGCGTGACTTCCTCGGCTACGCCGCGCTCGTCGCTGCACTCGTCGGCACTGCATCCGCCGAATGGGCCCTCGCTTGCGCCGTCGGCTTCGGCCCGGTGCTCGCCGCTTGCGTCCCGGCGGCGCTCGACGTGTACGCACTCCGCGCATTCGCCAGCAAGCGCGACGTCCCGGCTGTCGTCGTCGCACTCATCGCCGTGAACGCCGCTGCGCACCTCGTCGCGGCTGGGTTGCTGCCGGTGTCCGTGCCGGTCGTCGTGGCCGTGTCGGCGATCGCCCCGCTGGTCTTGTGGCGCGTGCACGTCCTCGCGGCACACAGCGACACCCAGGACGCACCTGCCGACGTCGCCACGACGCCGACACCAGCCCCGACGCCTGCTCCCGTCCAGCGGCCAGCAGCGCCCGCACCCGCTGCCCCGCAGCCGGCTCGCCCCACCTCGGCGCATCCCGCGAGTGCATCGGACGACGTCGACGAGCTGTTGCCGGATGCTCGCGCACTCGCCGAACGCATCGGCCGCACGCCGCCGCTGCGGGTGCTGCAAGCCGAACTCAGCATCGGCCAGCGCCGCGCGCAACGGCTGCAAGCCGCACTCGCCGCGTAGGTCGTTTACACGCCCCCGTCAGGGTCTGCATCCGTGGACTCCGGCGGGGGCGTTTTCGCGTTTACGCGTCGGCGACGAACGACCCTTGGCCCAGCACCGTGCGGAGCCGTCCCTCCGCGCGCAACGCAGCGACGGCCTTCTGAACGGTCGACGCGGCTACGTCCAGCTCGGCCGCCAGGTCGACGACCGCCGGGAACCGCGAGCCGGGCGGGTACGTACCGGCGTCCAGTCGGCGTCGTAGCTCGTCGGCCACTTGAGGCCACACGGGCACGGAGCGGTCAAGATCCATGGTCCCGAGGATGCGCGGATATGCGCGATCACGCGACCGCGCATGCGCGAATACGCGTATGCTCCTGCCAGTAGAGACCCCGGCGACGGAGGCAACCGTCCCGGGGCACGGCCACTCGCTTGATAGGAGCGAATGACATGCATGAGGCTACCGCCCCGCGCCGACTTGGTATCGATCCTCTGACCGGCAAGACCGCCTTCGCTGTCACCCAGCCGGGCTCCCCGTTGGACCTGATCGCCGACACGGCCGAAATTGAGGCCGCCGCCGCGCTTCACGCCGTCGTGGAAACCATCCTTGAAGCTGGCGACGCGATCGGCGACGCCGAACGGGCTGTCTTCTTGGAGCCGGTGACGGAGGCCCTCGGGAAGCTCATCGCCGTCGCCGCGAAGCACGTCGACCGCGCCCCGAGCGGCGAGCGCCTGAGTAGTGCCGCCGCCCGCCTCATGTTCGAAGCCCTCCGGCACCACAACTGACCCTCCCACCCCTCGAAGCGCCCTCGCTGCCACTCCCGGCGGCGGGGGCGCTTTCGTGTGTGGCTCCAGCCACTTCTTCGCCGACGGCTCCTCCGCTGGCTTCGACCAGCGTCTTCAAATCGCCAGGTCAACGCAGCTCACGACCTGGGAGGGGCACCGAATGAACGCCGAACACACTCACTGCCGGATGGGCCGAGGCGCCGCCGTGCACGTCGTCCTTGCGTCCGGCTGGACCGCTTGCGGCCGTCAGGGCGTGTACAGCGAGCCGGTCACTACCGGCGCGACGTGCGGAACCTGCGCACGCAGGTCGCCTGAGCTCATGAAGCCGATCAGCGCTGCGCCGGTCGAGACCCCCAAGCCCAAGGCCAGGCGGAAGGCCGCGAGCAAGCCGAAGGCGCGGAAGGCGAAGGCCGCCCCGGCGAAGCCGAAGGAGACCAAGATCCACGCGGGCAAGCAGCTCCTGGAGTCGGACCAGATGCTCCCGCTCGGTACTCGCTGGGCTCGCCGTAACCGGGTCGGCGCGCTGGTGGCCTCGGTCGACCTGTGGGCTTCCGAGGGCGACGACGGCGGCGACCGCTGGGGCGCGGTGTGCATCACGCACGGGACGACGGAGCGGCATCACACGCACCGCGACGCGTGGTCGGCGCTCCCGAAGTCGGCCTCGTGGTGCGACGGCTGCGCTACTGCCGCTGCTGAGAAGGGCGCCGACAAGTGAGCCCCGCCCAGTTCGCCTACCGATTCCGCTGCGCCGTTCACGGCGACGCCTGCGACCACGACCCGAAGCGACGCCACATTTTCAAGCCCGACCGCCCGGAGCCCGCCGCCATGACCGATGAAGAGCTGCTGACCCTGCGCATCACCCCGCACTTCCTCGACGTCATCGCTCGCCGCGACATCAGCCCGGCGGAGGTCGCCGACTGCCTCCGACGGCCGGACATCGTCGAGCCCCACGATGGCCGCCGCCGCTTCGTCCGGGGCCGCATCGCGGTCGTCGTCGCCGCCGACGGAGCGCTCGTCACGGCGCTGCTCCGCGACCGGGCGCACTGGACGGACGCCGACGCGCGCAACCGGAACGGCCGCCGGTGATCGCAGACGTCCTCCTTGGCGAAGCTGAGGGCGTCGTCCTGTACGTCGTAGCTTCGATCGTCCTCCCTCGCATCTGCCGACTCATCCGAAAGGCCCACCACATGAAGCAGCCCCCCGTGACGTTCGTCCCCGACGCCGACAACCAGCACGGCGTGATCGTGCGCGTCGGCCGTGACCGCGTCGGCAAGCTGACCTGGTACGCCGACGCCGGATGGTGCGTCGCCCTGACCGACCCGCGCACCGGCCAGGCGTACGAGTCCGGCGATTGGTTCGCCACGCTGCCTGAGGCCGTCGTCGACGCCGAGGCGGTGATCGCCGCATGGCGTGCGCGGAACGGCCGACCGATGAACGTCCCGGACGCGCGTGTCACGTCCATACCGGCGGGCGGCGACGCGCGTTACCGGCGCTGACCGGTACTGCTGCCCGCTGGACGGCCCGAACGCCCCTGCTTCGACAGTGGGGGCGTTCCGTGCGTTTACACGCCCCAGTGGGCCGTCCTGACGATTCGTTGAGCACCTGTGTACGGTTAACGCGCCACGCACCCTCGTGCCCCGTATTGAGTGCGGCCAGCAGATGGACCACCTCGCCGCCGCGCACCTCGCCCACGACCAGCCGGTCCGGCCGCATCCGCAGCGCCTGCCGCACCAGGTCCTCGAGGGTCACCAGGCCCGCGCCCTCCTGGTTGGCGGGTCTGGTCTCCAGGCGGACGACATGCGGATGGTCGGGCCGCAGCTCCGCGGAGTCCTCGGCGAGCACGAGCCGCTCGCCCGGGCCGGCCAGCCCGAGCAGCGCGCTGAGCAGCGTGGTCTTGCCGGTGCCGGTCCCGCCGCTGATGAGGAAGGACAGCCGCGCCTGGATCAGCGCCCGCAGCACGTGGTCGCCGCCCGGCGGCACCGTGCCCGCCGCGACCAGTTCGCCCAGCGTGAACGCGCGCGGCCGTACGACCCGCAGGGACAGGCAGGTGCAGCCGACCGCGACCGGGGGCAGCACCGCGTGCAGCCGGGTCCCGTCGGGCAGCCGGGCGTCCACCCACGGCCGGGCGTCGTCCAGCCGGCGTCCCGCCACGGCGGCCAGGCGCTGCGCTAGGCGTCGCACGGCCGCCGCGTCGGGGAAGGCGACGGCGGCCCGCTCCAGTCCACGCCCCCGGTCCACCCACACCCGGTCCGGGGCCGACACCAGGACGTCGGTCACCGACGGGTCGGCGAGCAGCGGTTCCAGCGGGCCGCTGCCGATCAGCTCGGAGCGCAACTGCTCGGCCGCCCCGAGCACTTCGGCGTCCCCGAGCACCCGGCCCTGCTCGCGCAGGGCCTGCGCCACCCGTGCGGGCGTCGGCTCGGCCCCGCTCTCGACCAGCCACTGCCGTACGCCGTCCAGCAACTGGGCGGGCATCCGGGGCCCGTTGGCAGGTCCCGGCTCCCGGGACCTGCCCTCCGAGGGGACTCTTTCGCCCGTCCGCCGTTGCTCGGAAACCATCCTCATGCCGCGGCCGCCTCGATCAGTGCCCGCTCCCAGAAGGCGGCGCAGAACCGGGCGAGCGGTCCGCGCGCCACCCCGCCGGGCGGTGTCCTGCCCTCGCCGGGCCGCCGCAATGCGGACTCCACGGGCACCTCGCCCGCCAGCGGCAGACCGAGCAGCCGGGCCACCTCGCGGTCGTCGAGGCCGGGCGCGTACGGTCCCCGTACCGCCACCCGCAGATCACGCAGGACCATGCCGACCGCGGAGGCCACGCGCGCGGCGGCCGCCACGGCGCGCAGTTCGGCGGGGACCACGAGCAGGCCGAGGTCGAGTTGGGCGAGGGCCTCGGCCGCGCCCTCGTCCACACGGCGGGGCAGGTCGACGACCACGGCGCCGCCGCGCCGCCGGGCGGCGGCCAGCACCGCCCGCACGGCCTGCGGCGGCACGGCGACGCAGTCGCCGCGGTCCCAGCTGAGCACGCGCAGCGAGTGCAGTTCGGGCAGCGACTCCTCCAGGGCGCCGCCGCCGACCCTCCCGCGCGAGGCGGCGAACGCCGGCCAGCGCAGCCCCTCGGCCGTCTCCCCTCCGAGCAGGACGTCGAGCCCGCCTCCCAGGGGATCGGCGTCCACGAGCAGGGTGCGCAGGCCCTCCCGCGCGGAGGTGACGGCGAGCGCGCAGGCCAGCGTGGACGCCCCTGCTCCGCCGCGGCCGCCGATGACGCCCACGGTGAGTGCGGGCCGGCCGACGCCCTCGGCGACGTCGGCGATGCGGTCGACCAGCCACTGCTCGCCGTCGGGCAGCACCAGCACGTGGTCGGCGCCGATCTCGACCGCGCGCCGCCAGATCCCGGAGTCGTCCTGGTCACGGCCGACCAGCACCACTCCGCGCCGGCGCGGGGCTCCGCGTACCCGCCGGGCGGCGTCGTCGCCGACCAGCACCAGCGGTGCGCCCTCCCAGCCGCCTCGATGCTCCGGCACCCCGTGATGGACCTCGGGGGTGGCGCCGGCCGCCGCGCACAGGCGCAGCAGGTCGTCGAGGAGCTCGGCGTCCTCGGTGACGATCAGTGGTCTGTCCTGCCGTCCTGAAGTGCCGGGCGGCGGATCGTGTGTGACGGTTCCGGGCACGGGCCGGTCCCCCTTCGCTGCTTCCTGCGCGCGGCCCCTGCGGCCCCGCGAATCCCAAACGTGTGAAGAACCGGCAACCGGCCTTCATATGGACGGCCGATACGAACCGGCCATACGCACCCGGCAATCAGAACCGGCCATGAACTCGCCGCGAGAGGTGCGCGTCGGAATCACGGTGCAGCGATCCGGAAAATCGTGTGGATCTTGGTCGAAAACTGTGGACAACTCGACGGTTGTGAATATCACCGTCCCCCATACCAGTGACCCGTGTACTGGTTCCCGCACGACTTCCGCAGAGCAGCGCCACAACTACAGAACGTGACGGATCATGAGAGCGACGGCGAACGCCGCACGGCGCGGCCCGGACAGCGGGGCAACCGCGACAGAAAGGAAGAAACCCGCCCGGACATGCGACGACCCCCGCCGGGGGGGAGAGCGGGGGTCGTCTCCACGGCCGACTCGGGGGGGGAGGAGTCGGACCGGGTTAGCACGGTCGCGAACGATCCGTGACTTCCATGGTGTACCCGAGAGCCCTCTCAGGCAAACCCACACGCCCAGCTTACGCCGAATGGGCTGCCCCTATGCTCGGGGACGTGGAAAACCACTCCTTGCCCCGCACAGCGGCCTTCTTCGATCTGGACAAGACGGTCATTGCGAAGTCGAGCACGCTCACCTTCAGCAAGTCCTTCTACCAAGGCGGTCTGATCAACCGCAGGGCCGTGTTGCGCACCGCGTACGCCCAGTTCGTCTTCCTCGCCGGCGGCGCCGACCACGACCAGATGGAGCGCATGCGTGAGTACCTGTCCGCGCTGTGCCGCGGCTGGAACGTGCGGCAGGTCAAGGAGATCGTCGCCGAGACGCTCCACGACCTGATCGACCCGATCATCTACGACGAGGCCGCGTCCCTCATCGAGGAGCACCACACCGCCGGGCGCGACGTGGTCATCGTGTCCACGTCGGGCGCCGAGGTGGTCGAGCCGATCGGCGAACTGCTGGGCGCGGACCGCGTGGTGGCCACCCGGATGGTGGTGGGCGAGGACGGCTGCTTCACCGGCGAGGTGGAGTACTACGCCTACGGCCCGACGAAGGCGGAGGCGATCCGTGAGCTGGCCGCCTCCGAGGGGTACGACCTGGCCCGCTGCTACGCCTACAGCGACTCGGTGACCGACCTGCCGATGCTGGAGTCGGTCGGCCGTCCGCACGCCGTGAACCCGGACCGGGCGCTGCGCCGGGAGGCCGTCGCGCGCGGGTGGCCGATTCTCGACTTCCACCGGCCGGTGCGGCTCAAGCAGCGGCTGCCCGCCTTCTCCGTGCCGCCGCGTCCGACCCTGGTCGCGGTGGCGGCCATAGGCGCGGCGGCGGCCACCGCGGGGCTCGTCTGGTACACGAGCCGGCGCCGGAGCGCGGTGGCCTGAGCCGCCGTTGCCGTCGTTTCGCCGCCGGGTAATTCCGTGCGACGACACCGCGTCCACTTAAGTCCTATTTGAACCTAAAAGTAAAGAAGTACGGCCAGGGGTTCCGCTTGCTCCCTGCTTGCAGTACAAAGGACTCAGCGGCCCGCGAGACCAAAGGACATCCGAAAGGATCACCTTTAAGACGCAGTTTGGCCCCACGGACCGAGCATGAACACCGGGCACCCACGCGACGTCGACCCGTCGATTACGGGCCAGCCGCACCAGGTGACGGGCGAAGTTCCCGACCTGATGGGCGACATATCGAGGACGCTTGGTAACTCGGTGCTCATGCCAGCGGCGGTACGAGTACTCGTACCGCCGCAACCCTGTGTCCGGGCCCGCCGTCAGGCCGCCCCGCGCTGCAGCGCCTCGCACACCGCCGTCGACTCGCGCGCGCCCAGTTCCACCGCCCTGGCGCAGTGGGCGATCCAGGCCGCCATGCCCTCCGGGGTGCCGGACGCATAGCCGTCGAAGGCGGCCAGGTAGGCCGCGCGGCCCAGTTCGGCGTGGCCGACCTCGGCCGGGCAGACCGACTTGGGGTCGAGGCCGCTGCCGACCAGAACGATGCGCTCGGCCGCCCGCGCGACCAGCCCGTTGTGGGAGGCGAAGGGACGCAGCGCCAGCAGCTCGCCGTGCACCACGGCCGCCGTCACCAGGGCGGGCGCGGAGCTGCCCGCGATGATCAGTTCCGACAGGCCCTCCAGACGCCCGGAGACCTCGGCCGCGCTCGGCAGCGGCAGCTCGACCAGCGGCTCGTCGACGCCCTCGCCCTCCTGGCGGGGCCGCCCGACGGTGTCCTCCTGGCTCGCGGCGGCCACCAGGTGCAGCCGGGCCAGAACGCGCAGGGGCGACTGCCGCCAGACGGACAGCAGCTGGCCGGCCTCGGCGGTCAGGCGAAGGGCGGCGCCCACCACCCGGGCCTCGTCTTCGCCGCTGAAGTCGGTGCGTCGGCGCACCTCCTCCAGGGCCCAGTCCGCGCCGGACAGCGCCGCGGAGCCGCGCGCACCGCGCAGCGCCGCCTCGGAGGTGATCTCGTTGCTCCGGCGCCGCATGATCCGGTGCCCGTAGACCCGGTCCACGGCCTTGCGCACGGACTCCACGGACTCGGCCACACCGGGCAGCGCACCCAGGGCCGCAAGAGGGTCCCCGCTGTTCGAGCTCGTTCGAGAGCTTGGGGGAGGATCGGCGGTCGCGCCTGTCGTACTCATGAGTACGACCCTACGCACCCGAGCGGCACACTCCCCGAAGGAGTGGTCTTCCTCACGCAAGCTGTCACGTACAGCCATTGCGGCACTACGCTTCGTGAACATGAAAATTGCTTTCGTCGGGAAGGGCGGCAGCGGCAAGACCACTCTGTCCTCTCTGCTCATCCGCCATCTCGCGGCCACGGGCGCGCCCGTCGTCGCGATCGACGCCGACATCAACCAGCATCTGGGGGCCGCGCTCGGACTGGAGGAGGCACAGGCCGCCGCGCTGCCGGCGATGGGTGACCGGCTTGTGCCGATCAAGGACTATCTGCGCGGCACCAACCCGCGCATCACCTCCGCCGAGACGATGATCAAGACGACTCCGCCGGGCGAGGGCTCGCGCCTGCTGCGCCTGAGCGAGGACAACCCGCTGTACGACGCCTGCGCCCACCCGGTGGAACTCGACGGCGGCACCGTGCGTTTGATGGTCACCGGCCCCTTCACCGACGCCGACCTGGGGGTCGCCTGCTACCACTCCAAGACCGGAGCGGTGGAGCTGTTCCTGAACCACCTGGTGGACGGCCGCGACGAGTACGCGGTGGTCGACATGACGGCCGGCTCGGACTCCTTCGCCTCCGGGATGTTCACCCGCTTCGACATCACGTTCCTCGTCGCCGAGCCGACCCGGAAGGGGGTCTCCGTCTACCGCCAGTACAAGGAGTACGCCCGTGACTTCGGCGTCGTGCTGAGGGTCGTGGGCAACAAGGTGCAGGGGCAGGACGACCTCGACTTCCTGCGCGCCGAGGTCGGGGACGACCTGCTCGTGACCGTCGGGCACTCGGACTGGGTGCGTGCCATGGAGAAGGGCCGGCCACCCCGGTTCGAGTTCCTGGAGGACGCCAACCGCCGCGCCTTGCGCCTGCTCCAGGTCACCGCCGACGCCACGTACGAGCTGCGTGACTGGGACCGTTACACCCGGCAGATGGTGCACTTCCACCTGAAGAACGCCGCCTCATGGGGGAACGAACGGACCGGGGCCGACCTGGCGGCCCAGATCGACCCCGGCTTCGTCCTCGGCGAGGGTGTCACCGCCCTGGCGTGAGCGCCGCTACGGCCTGGGCGCCCCGGGCACGCCTCTGGGGGCCGGGGCCGGGCGGCCCGAGAGGAAGGACGCCCAGCCCTGCTTGGGTGCCTCACCGACCTCCAGCGTGCGCAGTTTCGCGAGGGTCCGCGGGTCCTGGGCGTCCAGCCAGTCGGCCAGCTGGCGGAAGGAGACGCAGCGCACCCCGGGCTTGTTGCACACCTCCTTCACGACCTGCTCGACGGCGCGCATGTAGGTGCCGCCGTTCCAGGACTCGAAGTGGTTGCCGATGACCAGGGGGGCGCGGTTGCCGTCGTAGGCCCGGTAGAAGCCCTTGAGCAGGCCGTCGCGCATCTGGCCTCCCCAGTAGTCGAACTTTCCGGGGTCGCCCTGGGTCTGCGTACCGGACTGGTTGACCATGAAGTTGTAGTCCATGGTCAGCTGCTCGAAGGTGTGCCCGGGGAAGGGCACCAGCTGCATCGACAGGTCCCACAGGCCCTCGCGCTTCTTGGGCCACACCTGGTTGTTGACACCGCTGCTGTCGTAGCGGAAGCCCAGCCGGCTCGCCGCCTTCATGAAGTTCTCCTGGCCCTCCAGGCAGGGGGTGCGGGCGCCGATGAGTTCCTTGTCGTAGTCGAAGGGCAGCGGGGCCGCGTCCTTCATACCGGTGTTGGTCTTCCAGGTCTTCACGAACTGCTTGGCCTGGGCGATCTCGCTCTTCCACTCCTTGACCGACCACTGGCCGACCCCGCCGCCCGGGCCGCAGAAGTGGCCGTTGAAGTGCGTGCCGATCTCGTTGCCCTCCAGCCATGCCAGGCGGGCCTGCTTGACCGTGTCGGCGATGCCCTTCCCGTCGTTGAAGCCGATCTCGGAGCTGCCGGGGGTGTGCTGCGGAGGGTGGTACAGATCGCGCTTCTCCTCCGGCAGCAGGTAGACGCCGCTGAGGAAGTACGTCATGGTCGCGTGGTTCTCCTTGGCGACCTTGCGGAAGTAGGAGAACAGCTTCTGGCTGTCCTCCCCCGCCCCGTCCCAGGAGAACACGACGAACTGCGGGGGCTTCTCACCGGCCTTGAGCCGCTCCGGCCGCGGCAGGTACGGCTGGGCCCCGGTGTAGGCGGTGGACCCGTCACCGATCAGACGGACGACACTCCCGGGCGCCGGCGCGCCCTTGGGCGGAGCGCCGGGCGCGCCCTGTCCGGGCGCCTCGGGGCCGCTCGCACAACCGGCGAGCGACGAGGCACAGGCCGCGGCGACGGCGACGCCCACGGCGATCCTCTGGGTGGCGGCCATGTTCCGCCCACCTTCTTCCTTCTCTCGTCCAACGCCGAGACGGCGTGTGCTGGTGATGCGCCGGGCGTACCGACGGCGTCGCCAAGGTCGCATAGGCCGAAGGAGGAATTAATACGACAAGCCGATGAAAATCTCACTTCACTCATCGAGGTGATTCGATACCCCATTTGCACTGAATACTCATGAACACCCTTTACCTGGCATTGCGATCGCTTTACTCAACGCCGATTCCGCCATTCCCTGTTGAGCCGGTCGACAGTTCCGCGACCGCGCCATCCTGAGGAGACGGGGCCCGCATCCCCGCCCACACCGCGAACTCCCCCCGCACCGAGCGCTCCCACCCGCCTCACAGCCCGCCGCCGCACCCGCGTCGTTCGCATCGCGGACGCCGACCTGTCGGCATCCGTCGCGGTCTTCCTGATCGCCCTGCCCCTGTCCCTCGGCATCGCCCTGGCCACCGGCGCCCCGCTGCGGGCCGGGCTCGTGGCCGCCGCCGTGGGCGGACTCGTCGCCGGCCGGCTCGGCGGCTGTCCTCTGCAGGTCAGCGGCCCCGCCACCGGACTCACGGTGGTCACCGCCGACCTGATCCACCGTTATGGATGGCGTACGACCTGTGCCATCACCGTTCTCGCCGGTCTCGCCCAACTCGGTCTGGGCTGCCTGCGCGTGGCCCGCGGCGCGCTCGCCGTCAGTCCCGCCGTCGTGCACGGCATGCTCGCCGGGATCGGTGTGACCATCGCCGTCGCCCAGCTGCACATCGTCCTCGGCGGCAGCCCGCAGAGCTCCGTGCTCGACAACCTCCGTGCCCTGCCGGCCCAGTTGGCCGACCTCGACCCGGCGGCGCTCGCCGTGAGCGCGCTGACCCTGGCGCTGCTGCTGTCCTGGCCGCACCTGCCCGGACGGTCCGGCGGCCTGCTGCGCAAGGTGCCGCCCGCACTCGTCGCCGTCGCCGGGGCCACCGCCGTCGCCTCCTTCGCCGGGCTGGTGCTGCCCAGGGTCGACCTGCCCTCCTGGCGCAGCCACGCCCTGGCCGGGCTGCCCGAGGGACCGGTGCTCGGCCTCGTCGCCGCGGTGCTCAGCACCACGCTGGTGTGCAGCGTGCAGTCGCTGCTCGGAGCGGTCGCCGTGGACAAACTGGTGGCGGGCCGCGCCGGACCGGCCGCTCGGACCTGGACCGGGAACTGCTCGGCCAGGGCGCCGCCAACGTCGTCTCCGGCGCGCTCGGCGGGCTGCCGGTCGCCGGCGTGGCCGTGCGCAGTTCGGTGAATGTGCGCGCAGGTGCCGTGAGCCGGAACTCCACGATGCTGCACGGCGTTCTCGTAGTGGTTGCCGCGCTGCTGATGGTCCCGATCCTGGAGTTCGTTCCGCTCGCCTCGCTCGCCGCCCTGGTGATGGCCGTCGGCATCCAGATGGTGTCCCTGCCCCACATCCGCACGGTGACCCGCCACCGAGAGGTGCTGGTCTACGCCGCCACCGCCCTCGGCGTGGTGGCCCTCGGCGTCCTGCAGGGCGTGGCCCTCGGAATCGCCGTCGCCGTCGCCCTGCACCGCCTCGCCCGCACCCGCATCACGCACGAAGAGCGGAAAGGAGTCCATCGCGTACACGTACGAGGGCAGTTGACGTTCCTCGCGGTGCCGCGGCTCAGCCGGGCCCTGCACCTCGTTCCCCAGGGGGCCGACGCGGTCGTCCGGCTGGACGGCTCGTTCATGGACCACGCGGCGTACGAGTCACTGCGGGACTGGCAGCGGACGCACTCCGCACAGGGCGGCTCGGTCGAGCTCACGGGCCTGCGTGCGGGGGTCCGCATCGCCGAGCCGACCGGTCCGGACGGCACCCGATGCCGATGCCGGCCCTGGACGCCCTGGCGCAACCACCAGTGCGGGGGCGGTCCGCGGACGGCACCGGCACCCGACGAGCGCGGCCGGCAACTGGCGTACGGCCTCCGCACGTTCCAGCACACCACCGCACCGCATGTGCGAGCGGAACTGGCGCGGCTGGCACGGGAGGGGCAGCGGCCGTCCCAGCTCTTCCTCACCTGCGCCGGCTCGCGGCTGGTCACGTCGATGATCACTTCCAGCGGTCCCGGCGACCTCTTCGTCGTGCGGAACGTGGGCAACCTCGTGCCGCCGCCGGGCGACGACGGCGACGACTCCGTGGCCGCCGCGGTCGAGTACGCGGTGGACGTGCTCGGGGTGCGCTCCCTCACCGTGTGCGGCCACTCGGGGTGCGGAGCGATGCAGGCGCTGCTCGCCTCCGGCTCCGGGCACGCCCGTACGCCGCTCGAGCGGTGGCTGCGGCACGGGCTGCCCAGTCTGCGGCGGCTGACCGACGACAGCCGCCGCGGGCCCCGGCCGGACGGACGGCCGCCCGCCGACGCGGCCGAGCGGCTGTGCCTGGCCAACGTCGTCCAGCAGCTGGACCATCTGCGTGCCCACGCCCCGGTGGCCCGCGCCCTGCGGGAGGGGAGGCTGGAGCTGCACGGGATGTACTTCCACGTGGGCGAGGCCCAGGCGTACCTGCTGACGGAGGCGGAGGGGGACGAGGTGTTCGCCCGGGTGGGAGCGGTGGAGGAGCCGCAGGCGGCAGGCCCGTCCGGTGCTCGGTCGCGAGGCGGACACTCAGAGTGACGCGCCTCCCGGGAGAGTGAACCCCCGGGGGACGCCGTCCGTGACCCGTGAGTGAGCGGGTGCCAGGATGGGGAAGGGTTGACCGGTGCCCCCGGTGCTCGGAGAATCGGGTCCGGAGTGGTCTAAACCAGTTGGGACGGTATGCGATGGCAGACAACGAGCGTTCTTCACTCTCCAACCTCCTGAAGGAGGAGCGACGTTTCGCGCCGCCTGCCGACCTGGCCGCGAACGCCAACGTCACGGCAGAGGCGTATGAACGGGCCGAGGCCGACAGGCTCGGTTTCTGGGCCGAGCAGGCCCGCCGGCTGACCTGGGCCAAGGAGCCGGCCGAGACGCTCGACTGGTCGAACCCGCCGTTCGCCAAGTGGTTCAAGGACGGCACGCTCAACGTGGCGTACAACTGCGTGGACCGGCACGTCGAGGCGGGACACGGCGACCGCGTCGCGATCCACTTCGAGGGCGAGCCCGGCGACAGCCGCGCCATCACCTACGCCGAACTCAAGGACGAGGTCTCCAGGGCCGCGAACGCGCTGCTCGAACTGGGCGTCCGAAAGGGCGACCGGGTGGCGATCTACATGCCGATGATCCCGGAGACGGCGGTCGCCATGCTGGCCTGCGCCAGGATCGGTGCCACGCACTCCGTGGTCTTCGGCGGCTTCTCCTCGGACGCGCTCGCCACCCGCATCCAGGACGCCGACGCCAGGGTCGTGATCACGTCCGACGGCGGGTACCGGCGCGGCAAGCCGTCCGCGCTCAAGCCGGCCGTGGACGAGGCGGTCGGCCGTGTGGACAACGTCGACCACGTGGTCGTGGTCCGCCGCACCGGGCAGGAGGTCGCCTGGACCGAGGGCCGGGACGTGTGGTGGCACGAACTCGTCGGGCGGCAGCCGGCCGAGCACACCCCGGAGGCGTTCGAGGCGGAGCACCCGCTGTTCATCCTCTACACCTCGGGCACGACCGGGAAGCCCAAGGGCATCCTGCACACCTCCGGCGGCTACCTCACCCAGGTCGCGTATACGCACTGGGCGGTCTTCGACCTCAAGCCGGAGACCGACGTGTTCTGGTGCACCGCCGACGTCGGCTGGGTCACCGGCCACTCGTACATCGTGTACGGGCCGCTGGCCAACGGCGCGACGCAGGTGATGTACGAGGGCACGCCGGACACCCCGCACCAGGGCCGCTTCTGGGAGGTCGTGCAGAAGTACGGCGTGACGATCCTCTACACGGCGCCGACCGCGATCCGTACGTTCATGAAGTGGGGCGACGACATCCCCGCGAAGTTCGACCTGTCCTCCCTGCGCGTCCTCGGCTCGGTCGGCGAGCCGATCAACCCCGAGGCGTGGATCTGGTACCGCAAGAACATCGGCGGCGACCGCACCCCGGTGGTGGACACGTGGTGGCAGACGGAGACCGGCGCGATCATGATCTCCCCGCTGCCGGGCGTGACCGAGGCCAAGCCCGGCTCGGCCCAGCGGCCGCTGCCCGGCATCGCGGCGACGGTGGTGGACGACGAGGCGGGCGAGGTGTCCAACGGCGGTGGTGGCTACCTGGTGCTCACCGAGCCGTGGCCGTCGATGCTGCGCACCATCTGGGGCGACGACCAGCGGTTCATCGACACCTACTGGTCACGCTTCGAGGGCAAGTACTTCGCCGGCGACGGCGCCAAGAAGGACGACGACGGCGACATCTGGCTGCTCGGCCGCGTCGACGACGTGATGCTCGTCTCCGGGCACAACATCTCCACCACCGAGGTCGAGTCCGCCCTCGTCTCCCACCCGTCGGTCGCCGAGGCGGCCGTGGTCGGCGCGACGGACGAGACGACCGGGCAGGCGATCGTCGCCTTCGTGATCCTGCGCGGCACGGTCACGGAGACCGAGTCCCTGGTCGCCGAGTTGCGGGGCCACGTGGGCTCGACGCTCGGCCCGATCGCCAAGCCCAAGCGGATCCTGCCGGTGGCGGAGCTGCCCAAGACCCGCTCCGGGAAGATCATGCGGCGACTGCTGCGTGACGTGGCGGAGAACCGGCAGCTCGGAGACGTCACGACACTGACCGACTCCACCGTCATGGACCTCATCCAGTCCAAGCTCCCCGCGACGCCGAGCGAGGACTGAGCAGGGACTGAACACGGTCCGGGCGAGGACTGAGCAGGGACTGAGCTCGGTCCGGGCGAGGCCTGAGGACGGCCACGAGGGGCACTCGGCGGCACACGCGCCGGGTGCCCCTTCGCGCACCCTCCGGGAAGACGCCGCACCCGCCCGCCGCACCGTAGGTAAGCTGGGCAGAGCAAGACAACAGAAAAGACCCTCAGGTGCGCCGGGAAGTCTGGTCGGCATGTGTTCCGTCCTGCCCACCGACCGGAGGTTCCCGTGGCCGCGCCCCGCACCAGCCCCGCACGCAAGTTCCTGGGACGTCTGTCCCTGCCCGAGCGGAACTTCGTCGCGGACGCCCTGCGCACCGAGACCGTCGGCGGCATGCTGCTGCTCCTCGCCGCGGTCGCCGCCCTCCTCTGGGCGAACATCCCCGGGCTGCACACCAGCTACGAGAGCGTCAGTCACTTCCACCTCGGCCCCGCCTCCCTCGGCCTGAACCTCTCCGTGGCGCACTGGGCCGCCGACGGGCTGCTCGCGGTCTTCTTCTTCGTCGCCGGGGTCGAACTCAAGCGCGAACTGGTCGCTGGTGACCTGAAGGACCCCAGAGCCGCGGCCCTGCCGGTGATCGCCGCGCTGTGCGGCATGGCGGTGCCCGCGGCCGTCTACGTCGTGACCAACCTGATCGGGGGCGGGTCGCTCGCCGGCTGGGCGGTGCCGACCGCGACCGACATCGCCTTCGCGCTCGCCGTACTCGCGGTCATCGGGACGTCCCTGCCCAGCGCCCTGCGCGCCTTCCTGCTGACGCTCGCCGTCGTCGACGACCTGTTCGCGATCCTGATCATCGCCGTCTTCTTCACCAGTCACCTGAACTTCGCCGCCCTCGCCGGGGCGGCGGCCGGCCTGGTCCTCTTCCGGCTGCTGCTGCGCAAGGGCGTGCGCGGCTGGTACGTGTACATCCCGCTCGCCCTGGTGATCTGGGCGCTGATGTACAACAGCGGCGTGCACGCCACCATCGCGGGCGTCGCGATGGGCCTGATGCTGCGCTGCACCCCCCGCGAGGGCGAGGAGACCTCTCCCGGCGAGCGCATCGAGCACGTCGTACGGCCCCTGTCGGCAGGGCTGGCGGTGCCGCTGTTCGCCCTGTTCAGCGCGGGCGTCTCCGTCTCGGGCGGAGCGCTGGCGGACGTGTTCACCAAGCCCGAGACCCTCGGCGTCGTCCTCGGACTCGTCGTCGGCAAGACGGTCGGCATCTTCGGCGGGACCTGGTTCACCGCCCGCTTCACAAGGGCCTCGCTCAGCGAGGACCTCGCCTGGGCCGACGTGTTCGCGGTGGCCACGCTCGCCGGGATCGGCTTCACCGTGTCCCTGCTCATCGACGAACTGGCCTTCGACGGAGACGCCGCGCTCACCGACGAGGTCAAGGCCGCCGTCCTCACCGGCTCCCTCATCGCGGCGACGTTGGCGACCGTTCTGCTGAAGATACGCAACGCCCGGTACCGCGGGCTGTACGAGGCCGAGGAACTGGACGAGGACCTGGACGGCATCCCGGACGTGTACGAGCAGGACGACCCCGCGTACCACCTGCGCATGGCCGAGATCCTGGAGCGCAAGGCCGCCGAACACCGCCGGCTCGCCGAAGTCAAGGAGGCCGAACGGGCCGGACGGCTTGCCGAAGTGCCGGGCGGGGCAGGCGAGGAGAACGACAGTCCGGCATGATCTGACGGGACGGTACAAAAGACAGGACCGTTCCCAGTCGGGCAGAAGTCGAAGTTGGACAGAAGCCGGACAGAAGCAAGGCAGAGTCCTCAGTCAGGCAGGAGAGGGAGACCGCGATGAGCGCACCCGACGGCAGCCCGGTCGGCGCCGAACGCAGCATCGGCCAGCTGTTCGCCTCGGCGACCACCGAATTGTCGGCGCTGGTGCATGACGAGGTCGCACTGGCCAAGGCCCAGCTGAGGCAGGACGTCAAACGCGGCGCGACCAGCGGCGGCGCGTTCACCGCGGCGGGCGCGATCCTGCTGTTCTCCCTGCCGATGCTCAACTTCGCGCTGGCGTACGGAATCCGCACCTGGAGCGGTTGGAACCTCGCGGTCTGCTTCCTGCTGTCCTTCGCGGCCAACGTCCTGGTCGCCGGCGTACTGGGGCTGATCGGCATGGTGTTCGCGAAGAAGGCCAAGAAGAGCAAGGGCCCGCAGAAGGTCGCCGCGTCCATGAAGGAGACGGCCGGCGTGCTGCAGAAGGCCAAGCCGCACCCGCGCCCCGAGCCGCCCGCCCTGGAGGACCGCTCCCCCGCGGCCCTCGAGGCTGTGGCACGCTCGTCCTCATGACGGAGCCCGCCACCCCTTCGGCGCAATCGACGTCGGTCGTACGGATCGGCGTGCCCGGCGGCAGAAAGGTGACGCACCGGGACGTCGCCGCCAACGGCGCCCGCTTCCACATCGCCGAGCTCGGCGACGGACCGCTGGTGCTGCTGCTGCACGGCTTCCCGCAGTTCTGGTGGGCCTGGCGGCACCAGTTGACCGCCCTCGCCGACGCGGGCTTCCGCGCCGTGGCGATGGACCTGCGGGGCGTGGGCGGCAGCGACCGTACGCCCCGCGGCTACGACCCGGCCAACCTCGCCCTCGACATCACCGGCGTCATCCGCTCGCTCGGCGAGCCGGACGCCGCGCTGGTCGGCCACGACCTCGGCGGCTATCTGGCGTGGACGGCGGCCGCGATGCGCCCCAAGCTCGTACGGCGGCTCGCGGTCACCTCGATGCCGCACCCGCGGCGCTGGCGCTCGGCGATGCTCGCGGACGTCCGGCAGACGGCGGCGAGTTCGTACATCTGGGGGTTCCAGCGGCCCTGGATTCCCGAGCGGCAGCTCACCGCCGACGACGGCGCCCTGGTGGCCCGTCTGGTACGGGACTGGTCGGGGCCGCGGCTGCCGGACGACGAGGCGGTGGAGACGTACCGCCGCGCCATGTGCATCCCCTCCACCGCGCACTGCTCGATCGAGCCGTACCGCTGGCTGGTGCGCTCCCTGGCCCGACCCGACGGCATCCAGTTCTACCGCCGTATGAAGCGGCCTGTACGCGTCCCGACGCTGCACCTGCACGGCTCCCTCGACCCCGTCCAGCGCACCCGCAGCGCGGCGGGCTCGGGCGAGTACGTCGAGGCACCGTACCGCTGGCGCCTGTTCGACGGCCTGGGGCACTTCCCCCATGAGGAGGACCCGGTCGCCTTCTCGGCCGAACTGGTCAACTGGCTGAAAGACCCCGAGCCCGATCGGTGACCCGGCCGATGCGCCCGGTATCCGAACGGGAACGCCCTTCCTACGAACGGCCAATTGCCCGGCGCATAGGCCAATTGGATCGCCCTCGGGCGGTTATCGACCTTGGGGCGGGGGCAGAGGTCCGGGTATGGGCTGGACGCACGACTACAGTGACGTAGCACGCACCCGCCGTTCGGCGAGCGGTCCGGGCTCCCACCATCGGGATGCCCCGCAACTGTCGAGCACGGACCCCCGGGTGGGCATTCCACGCATCCTGCGCCGCCGCGCCCGCTGGGTGTCGGTACGCCTGCGCCACCCGCGCGGCTGACCCGTTGGGGCCCATCCGGCCTACAGCGCGCAGTTGTCGCTGCCCACCTGCTGATTCGCGGTACGCCCCCGGGCGATGTCCTGCCGGATCTCGTCCGCCGTGAGCGCGTAGCCGGTGTCGGCGTCGTCGAGGGACTTGGCGAACACCACGCCGTACACCTTGCCGTCGGGCGTGAGCAGCGGGCCGCCGGAGTTGCCCTGACGGACGGTCGCGTACAGCGAGTAGACGTCACGGCGGATGGTGCCGCGGTGGTAGATGTCCGGGCCGTTGGCCGCGATGCGCCCGCGCACCCTCGCGGCACGGACGTCGTACGGCCCGTTCTCCGGGAAGCCGGCGACGATGGCGCTGTCACCGCTGTGCGCGTCCGTGTCCGTGAACTTCAGGGCGGGCGCCTTGAGGTTCGGCACGTCGAGCACGGCGATGTCGCGGCGCCAGTCGTACAGGACGACGGTGGCGTCGTACTTCCTGCCCTCGCCGCCTATCTGGACGGTGGGCTCGTCGACGCCGCCTACGACGTGCGCGTTGGTCATGACACGGCGTTCTCCGAAGACGAAGCCGGTGCCCTCGAGGACCTTGCCGCAGCTGCGCGCGGTACCCATGACCTTGACGACGGACTGCTTGGCGCGCAGGGCGACGGCGCTGTCGGCCAGGGCCGGGTCCGGGGGCCGTACGTCGGTGATGGGCTCGTCGGTGAACGGGCTGAAGACCTGGGGGAAGCCGTTCTGCGCGAGGGTCGAGGTGAAGTGCGCGAACCAGTTGTCGGCCTCGTCGGGCAGCACGTCGGAGATCCCGATGAGCACCTTGGAGGTGCGGACCTCCTTGCCGATGGTCGGTATCGTCGTGGCGCCCAGGAGCGAGCCGATCAGCCAGGCGACGAAGAGCAGGGCGGCGACGTTGACCAGGACGCCGCCGGTGGCGTCCAGGGCGCGGGCCGGGGACCAGGTGATGTAGACCCGCAGCTTGCTGCCGAGGTGCGTGGTCAGGGCCTGGCCGACCGAGGCGCAGACGACCACGACGACGACGGCGACGACCGCCGCGGCGGTGCTGACGGGTGTGTTGTCCGTCAGGGCGTCCCAGACGACCGGGAGCGCGTACACCGCGACGAGGCCGCCACCCAGGAAGCCGATCACCGACAGGACGCCGACGACGAATCCCTGACGGAAGCCCACGACCGCGAACCACGCGGCGGCGATCAGCAACAGGATGTCCAGCACGTTCACCGCGTCGAGCCTCGCCTCATCATGTTCCGATCGCCACAGGCCGGCCGGGGACCCGGCTGCGGTGCCCACCCTGTCATGACCGCCAGTCGAGCGGGACCTGCTTGGCGTGGTCCCAGGGCCGCTCCCAGCCGGCGTAGTGGAGCAGACGGTCGATGACTCCGGCGGTGAACCCCCACACCAGGGCCGATTCGACCAGGAATGCCGGACCCCGGTGGCCGCTGGGGTGGACGGTCGTGGCCCGGTTGTCCGGGTTCGTGAGATCCGCCACGGGGACGGTGAAGACACGGGCGGTCTCCGCCGGGTCGACGACGCCGACCGGGCTGGGCTCGCGCCACCAGCCGAGCACGGGTGTGACGACGAATTCGCTGACCGGGATGTACAGCCGGGGCAGCGCGCCGAACAGCTGGACGCCGCCCGGATCGAGCCCGGTCTCCTCCTCGGCCTCGCGCAGCGCGGCCCGCAGCGGGCCCTCGCCCTGCGGGTCGCCGTCCTCGGGGTCGAGGGCTCCGCCGGGGAAGGCAGGCTGACCGGCGTGCGAGCGCAGGGAGCTCGCGCGCTCCATGAGCAGCAGCTCGGGCCCGCGCTCGCCCTGCCCGAAGAGGATCAGGACGGCGGACTGACGCCCCGCGCCGTTCTCCGGCGGCAGGAAGCGGCTCAGCTGGACGGGCTGGACCGTCTCGGCGACCCGCACGACCGGCTGCAGCCAGCCCGGCAGCGCCTCCGTGCTGAGCGCCACGGAGCCGCCCTGCGTGCCGCTCGCCGTCTCACTCGCCCGCGTCATCGCCACCCCCGTCGCCGTCGTCTATCCCCGTCGCCCGTCGCCGTCGCCCGTCGCCGCCGTCGTCCTGCCGTGTCCAACGCCCGAGGGCACCGAGATCGTTCCGCCCGCCGCGGCCCCGTGCGGACCCCGCCGGCGTCATCCCGCCCCCAGCGGCGGTGCCGGCTTGCCGCCCGCGTCCAGGTAGGACTGCGGGGGCTTGAGGCGCTGGCCCGGGAAGCCGCCCTTTTCGTACTTCAGCAGCTTCTTCGCCTTCTCCGGGTCCGTCTCGCCCTCGCCGTAGGCCGGGCAGAGCGGGGCGATCGGGCAGGCGCCGCATGCGGGCTTGCGGGCGTGGCAGATACGGCGGCCGTGGAAGATCACGTGGTGCGAGAGCATCGTCCAGTCGCTCCTGGGGAAGAGCGCGCCGACGGCGGCCTCGATCTTGTCGGGGTCGGTCTCCTCGGTCCACTGCCAGCGCCGCACGAGCCGCTGGAAGTGCGTGTCCACGGTGATGCCGGGGCGGCCGAAGGCGTTGCCGAGCACCACGAAGGCGGTCTTGCGGCCGACGCCGGGCAGTTTGACGAGGTCCTCGAGCCGGCCCGGGACCTCGCCGCCGAACTCCTCCACCAGCACCTTGGACAGGCCCATGACCGACTTGGTCTTGGCCCGGAAGAAGCCGGTGGGCCGCAGGATCTCCTCGACCTCCTCCGGGTTGGCGGCGGCGAGGTCCTCGGGGGTGGGGTACTTGTCGAACAGCGCGGGTGTCGTCTGGTTGACCCTCAGGTCCGTGGTCTGGGCGGACAGGACCGTGGCGACCAGCAGCTGGAAGGGGTTCTCGAAGTCCAGCTCGGGATGGGCGTAGGGATACACCTCGGCGAGCTCGCGGTTGATCCGGCGGGCGCGGCGGACCAGGGCGGTGCGCGACTCGTTCCTCGGCGGCTTCGGGGCGATGGTCTTCGCCGGCGGAGCCTTCTTGACGGCGGCGGTGGCCTTCTTCGGCGCGACGGTCACCTTCCTGGGAGGCGCGGCCTTCTTCACGGAGGCTTTCTGCGCGCCGGCCTTCTTGGCGGCTGCCCGCTTGGCGGGGGTCGCCTTCTTCACCGGCGCCTTTTTCGCCGCTTCTGCCGCATTTGTTCCATCGTCGGGCTCTTGTTCGCCCAAGGCGGAATTCTGACGTACGACCACCCGCGCAGCCCCCTCGACCTGTGCTCTCACCGGCGACTTGGACACCCGGCCAGCCTAGAGCCCGGCACCGACATCCGCCCCGGAGCCCGAGGATCGGGCCCCGATCGGACCCCTGCCGCGTACCCATGGACACCTGTGCGGCATCCTTGTGACAGATCACACTGTTGGGACCGTCCGGCAAAATGGGGAACACGGACCCCTGGCACACGGGGGCGCAAGATCCCCTGAGCAGGTCGACAAGGAGAGAACTCGTGGACGACGTTCTGCGGCGCAATCCGCTCTTCGCGGCGCTCGACGACGAGCAGGCCGCGGAGCTCCGCGCCTCCATGACGGAGGTAACCCTCGCACGTGGCGACTCGTTGTTCCACGAGGGCGACCCGGGCGACCGTCTCTACGTGGTCACCGAGGGCAAGGTCAAGCTGCACCGCACGTCCCCGGACGGCCGTGAGAACATGCTGGCCGTCGTGGGCCCCGGCGAGCTCATCGGCGAGCTGTCGCTGTTCGACCCGGGCCCGCGCACCGCGACCGCGACCGCGCTGACCGAGGTCAAGCTGCTCGCCCTCGGCCACGGCGACCTCCAGCCCTGGCTGAACGCGCGGCCCGAGGTGGCCGGCGCCCTGCTGCGCGCCGTCGCCCGGCGCCTGCGCAAGACCAACGACCAGATGTCCGACCTGGTCTTCTCCGACGTGCCGGGCCGTGTCGCCCGCGCCCTGCTGGACCTCTCCCGCCGCTTCGGCGTGCAGTCCGAGGAGGGCATCCACGTCGTCCACGACCTCACCCAGGAGGAGCTGGCCCAGCTGGTCGGCGCCTCCCGCGAGACCGTGAACAAGGCCCTGGCCGACTTCGCCCAGCGCGGCTGGCTCCGCCTGGAAGCCCGCGCGGTGATCCTGCTGGACGTGGAGCGCCTCGCGAAGCGCTCGCGCTGACGGCGGCCGTACGGCGCGCTTCGACGGGCCCCGTCCCTGGTGGGACGGGGCCCGTCTTCGTGCCGCTGGATGGACCCGGTTCGGACCGCTAGATGAGCCCGTGTTCCTCCAGGTAGTCCAGCTGGGCCCGTACCGACAGCTCCGCGGCCGGCCACAGGGCGCGGTCCACGTCGGCGTACACGTGGGCGACGACCTGGGACGGAGTGCGATGGCCGTCCTCGACGGCCGTTTCGATCTGGGCGAGCCGGTGGGCGCGGTGGGCGAGGTAGTACTCGACGGCGCCCTGGGCGTCCTCCAGGACGGGGCCGTGGCCTGGCAGGACCGTGTGGACGCCGTCGTCGACCGTGAGGGACCTGAGGCGCCGCAGGGAGTCCAGGTAGTCGCCCAGGCGGCCGTCCGGGTGCGCCACGACCGTCGTGCCGCGGCCCAGGATCGTGTCGCCGGTGAGGATCGCCCGGTCGGCCGGGAGGTGGAAGCAGAGGGAGTCGGCGGTGTGTCCGGGGGTCGGTACGACCCCCAGCTCCAGGCCGCCCACCTTGATCACGTCCCCGGCGCCCAGGCCCTCGTCGCCGAGCCGCAGGGCCGGATCGAGCGCACGCACGCGCGTACGGGTCAGCTCGGCGAAGCGGGCGGCGCCCTCCGCGTGGTCGGGGTGGCCGTGCGTCAGCAGGGTCAGCGCGACGCGCTTGCCCGCCTTCTCCGCCATGTCGACCACGTTGGCCAGATGGCCCTCGTCCAGCGGCCCCGGGTCGATCACCACGGCCAGGTCGGAGTCCGGCTCCGAGACGATCCAGGTGTTGGTGCCGTCCAGGGTCATGGGGGACGCGTTGGGCGCGAGGACGTTGATGGCCCGCGCGGTGGCGGGACCGGTGAGAACGCCGCCCCGGGGCTGTCCGGGGAGCGCTGCTGCGTCCGTCATGCGAGGGGACCTTCCTGGACGTCTGCCGTACGGGGGACGCGGCTCACGCGGGAGTCGCCCCGTTCGGGATGCGTTTGGTGAACTCGTCGTGGCCCGGCCAGGACAGGACGACCTCGTCGTCCACCAGGCGGGCCTGCGCGAGGACGGGGGCCAGGTCGCGTTCCCGCGCGGCAGTGAGCGCCTCGGCGGGGCTGCCGCAGGGGATCAGCTGGCGCAGGGTGGCGATGGTGGGCGGCATCATCAGCAGCTCGCCCTTGTCGTACGCGGCCGCCGCGTCCTCGGGGCGGATCCACACCGTACGGTCGGCCTCCGTGGAGGCGTTCCGGGTGCGCTGGCCCTCGGGGAGCGCGGCCACGAAGAACCAGGTGTCGTAGCGGCGGGTTTCGAACTCCGGGGTGATCCAGCGCGTCCAGGCGCCCAGCAGGTCCGAGCGCAGCACCAGGTCCCGGCGGTCCAGGAAGTCCGCGAAGGACAGCTCCCGGGCGACGAGGGCGGCGCGGTCGGCCTCCCAGTCCGCGCCCGTGGTGTCGCCGACGACCGAGTCGGCGTCGGGTCCGGCGAGCAGGACGCCCGCCTCCTCGTACGTCTCCCGGACGGCGGCGCAGACGATCGCCTGGGCCGCGCTCTCGTCGACGCCGAGCCGGTCGGCCCACCACGTGCGCGTGGGACCCGCCCAGCGGACCAGGTGGTCGTCGTCGCGGGGGTCGACGCCACCGCCCGGGTACGCGTACGCGCCTCCGGCGAAGGCCATGGAGGCGCGTCTGCGCAGCATGTGCACGGCGGGACCGGCGTCGGTGTCCTTCAGGAGCATCACGGTGGCCGCGCGCTTCGGCGTGACCGGGGTGAGGGTGCCGTCCGCGAGCGCGCGGATGCGTTCCGGCCAGTCCGGGGGAAACCACTGCCCATTCGCCATGGGCGGAGGCTATCCCGTGGTGGGCGAATGTTCGAGAGGGGTCCGAGGTCAGAGCCTGTTCCGGGCCCTGTCTAACGAACCTCCAGCTCGACCTGGACCTCCACCTCCACGGGCGCGTCCAGCGGCAGTACCGCCACGCCGACCGCACTGCGCGCGTGCACACCCTTGTCGCCGAGAACCTCGGCCAGCAGCTCACTGGCACCGTTGACGACACCCGGCTGGCCGGTGAAGTCCGGGGCGGAGGCGACGAAGCCCACGACCTTCACCACGCGCGCGACACGGTCCAGGTCGCCCGCGACGGACTTGACGGCGGCGAGGGCGTTCAGCGCGCAGACGCGCGCCAGGTCCTTGGCCTCCTCCGGGGTGACCTCGTGGCCGACCTTGCCGGTGACCTGCAGCTTGCCGTCCACCATCGGCAGCTGACCGGCGGTGTAGACGTACACGCCGGAGCGCACGGCCGGCTGATAGGCGGCCAGCGGCGGCACGACCTCCGGCAGCGTCAGGCCCAGCTCGGCCAGCTTCGCCTCGACCGCGCTCATCCCTGCTTCTCCCGCTTCAGGTAGGCCACCAGCTGCTCCGGGTTCGGCCCGGGCACGACCTGGACGAGCTCCCAGCCGTCCTCGCCCCAGGTGTCCAGAATCTGCTTCGTGGCGTGGACGAGCAGCGGCACGGTTGCGTATTCCCACTTGGTCATGGGCCGACTGTAGCCCCTGTCGTACGCCGGTCACGCGGCCGACCACGACAGCGGTTGTCCACAGCCTCCCGCGTGCGAGGAGCGCGGACTGGTTAGGCTCGAAGGCGTGAGCAGGCTCCAGGTCGTCAGCGGCAAGGGCGGGACCGGAAAGACGACGGTCGCCGCCGCTCTCGCGCTGGCCCTGGCCACGGCGGGGAAGCGGACGCTCCTCGTCGAGGTCGAGGGCCGGCAGGGCATCGCACAACTCTTCGAAACGGAGGCGCTGCCTTATGAAGAACGGAAGATCGCGGTCGCTCCCGGGGGCGGGGAGGTGTACGCGCTCGCCATCGACCCCGAACAGGCTTTGCTGGACTACCTCCAGATGTTCTACAAGCTGGGCAGCGCCGGCCGGGCCCTGAAGAAGCTCGGCGCCATCGACTTCGCCACCACCATCGCGCCCGGCCTCAGGGACGTCCTGCTGACCGGCAAGGCGTGCGAGGCGGTACGGCGCAAGGACCGCGGCGGACGGTTCGTCTACGACTACGTCGTCATGGACGCGCCGCCCACCGGGCGCATCACCCGCTTCCTCAACGTCAACGACGAGGTGGCGGGCCTGGCGAAGATCGGCCCGATACACAATCAGGCGCAGGCGGTGATGCGGGTGCTGAAGTCGGCCGAGACGGCCGTGCACCTGGTGACGCTGCTGGAGGAGATGCCCGTCCAGGAGACGGTCGACGGCATCGCCGAACTGCGCGCCGCCCGGCTGCCGGTGGGCCGGGTCATCGTGAACATGGTGCGTCCGCAGGTGTTGGACGCGGGAGACCTGGAACTCGTACGGACCGTTCCGCGCACCGCCCTCGCCCGGTCGCTGTCCTCCGCCGGACTCGGCGGCGCGCGGCGCGGTGGAAACGCCGAGCGACTGGTGGAACCGCTGCTGGAGCAGGCCGAGGAGTACGCCGAGCGGTACACGCTGGAGGAGGAACAGCGATCCGTGCTGGGGGAGCTGGGTCTGCCGCTGCACGAACTGCCGCTGCTCGCCGAGGGCATGGACCTGGCGGGCCTGTACGAACTGGCGACCGAGCTGCGGAAGCAGGGGATGTCATGAGCCCGGAACCGGCACAGGCACACGAGACGTCACGCGCGTACGACGGCTCACGCGCGCACGAGAGCGCCCGTCGTCTCGCACCCGCGCGCATGCTCGACATCGATCCGCTGCTCGACAACCCCGAGACCCGGATCGTGGTGTGCTGCGGCTCGGGCGGGGTCGGCAAGACGACCACCGCGGCCGCCCTCGGCCTGCGCGCCGCCGAACGGGGCCGCAAGGTGGTCGTCCTGACCATCGACCCGGCCCGCCGGCTCGCCCAGTCCATGGGCATCGACTCGCTCGACAACGTGCCGCGCCGGGTGAAAGGAACGGAGGGCGACGGCGAGCTGCACGCCATGATGCTCGACATGAAGCGCACCTTCGACGAGGTCGTCGAGGCGCACGCGGACTCCGAACGGGCGGCCGCGATCCTGGCCAACCCCTTCTACCAGTCGCTCTCCGCGGGCTTCGCCGGCACGCAGGAGTACATGGCCATGGAGAAGCTGGGTCAGCTGCGGGCCAAGGACGAGTGGGACCTCATCGTCGTCGACACCCCGCCGTCCCGCTCCGCGCTGGACTTCCTGGACGCCCCCAAGCGGCTCGGCTCCTTCCTCGACGGCCGGCTGATCCGGCTGCTGACGGCCCCGGCGAAGCTGGGCGGGCGCGCGGGGATGAAGTTCCTGAACGTCGGGATGACGATGATGACCGGCACGCTCGGCAAGCTGCTGGGCGGTCAGCTGCTCAAGGATGTCCAGACGTTCGTGGCCGCGATGGACACCACCTTCGGCGGCTTCCGCACGCGCGCGGACGCCACGTACAAGCTGCTGCAGGCGCCCGGAACGGCGTTCCTGGTGGTCGCGGCCCCGGAGCGCGACGCGCTGCGCGAGGCCGCATACTTCGTGGAGCGACTGGCCGCGGAGAAGATGCCCCTTGCCGGTCTGGTGCTCAACCGGGTGCACGGCAGCGGCGCCGGCCAGCTGTCGGCCGAGCGGGCGCTGGCCGCCGCGGAAAATCTTGAGGAGCCCCGCATTGTGGATCAGGAGGACGGGAAAGGACTTCGTAACTCTCCCGACACGTCCGGCAGTTCAGACTCTTCCGCTTCTCGTCCCGATCCCGGTGCGACGCGCGCCGACACCGATGCGCCCACCGACACCAATGCTCCCGCTTCCGTTGACGCCCCTGACCCGGACCCGTCCGTCGACCAGGTCACCGCGGGCCTGCTGAGGCTGCACGCCGAGCGCATGCAGCTGCTCTTCCGCGAGCAGCGCACGCGTGACCGCTTCACCGCCCTGCACCCCGAGGTGGCGGTGGCCGAAGTGGCCGCGCTGCCCGGCGATGTGCACGACCTCGTAGGGCTGCGGGACATCGGAAACCGGCTCGCGGACAACCGCCGCGAGCTGCCCGATCCGAGCGCCTGACGCGTGCAGCCCAGGAGGATGCCTCAGCCCACCGCCGCGTAGTTCTCGTACACCTGGTCGCCCTCGAGGGACACCAGGCCCGCCCCGCGCTCGTACTCCATGCGCGCGGTCTCCAGCAACCGGCGCCAGGACGTGACGGTCGGCCGCCGGCGCAGCAGTGCGCGGCGTTCACGCTCCGTCATGCCTCCCCAGACGCCGAACTCCACACGGTTGTCGAGCGCGTCGGCGAGGCATTCGGTGCGAACCGGGCATCCGGTGCACACCGCCTTGGCCCTGTTCTGCGCTGCTCCTTGAACGAACAGTTCATCCGGATCGGTAGTGCGGCAGGCCGCCTGCGCACTCCAGTCGGTTACCCAGCCCATACCGGCGCCGTCCTCTCCCGAATCGAGGCTCCCCCACGGCGGCAGCGGCATATTCACCGCCGCCAGTTGAGGACGTTACGGAAGGTGGGCACGGCGCAACACCCCCAGCGGGCCCAATCTTGAATGGTCCGAACGGACTATGGGGAAGCGGCAGATCACCCGGGGGAGTGAGCTGGCGACATGCGCGACATCACCGACATCATGAGGCAATTGCGGCGCGCCACAACGGACGCCAGATGACACACAAGGCGAATTCGGGCACGCCCCCAACACACCTTCGCGGCACGCCCCGACACATCCCGGACCACCCCGCCCAAAAAAATCGAGCGGATCCGGAACGTTTCGAGGCCGCCGGACGTATTGATACGTGGCCGCACAGCTGTGACAGTGAGAGCAGCTTAGGCCAAGGCATATACGCGTGTCCGGCGAATGAGAACGTAGGCTGCCCTCATGCCAAAGAAGCGCTCGGGTGGAGGCCTGTCGCCCACGCAGCAGGCCGCCAAGTTCCTCGGTGTCAGTGTGCTCGCAGGAGCTGTGATGGCCGGTATCGCGCTGCCCGCGGCCGGCGCGCTGGGCCTTGCGGCCAAGGGGTCGGTCGAGGGGTTCGACGA
Organism: Streptomyces sp. JNUCC 63; assembly: GCF_054366325.1. Lineage (NCBI taxonomy): Bacteria > Bacillati > Actinomycetota > Actinomycetes > Kitasatosporales > Streptomycetaceae > Streptomyces > Streptomyces sp. JNUCC 63. The sequence goes on from NZ_CM135963.1 coordinate 3,604,503, forward strand.
CATCCCGGCCAATCTCAAACGTCCGCCGCTCAGTCAGCGCACCACGATCCTGGACAGCCAGGGCAGCCAGATCGCCCAGGTCTACTCCCGCGACCGTACGGTGGTGGAGCTGAAGGACGTCTCGCCGTACATGCAGAAGGCGATCGTCGCGATCGAGGACTCGCGCTTCTACCAGCACGGCGCGATCGACCTGAAGGGCGTGCTGCGCGCGCTCAACAAGAACGCGCAAGAAGGCGGAGTCACCCAGGGCGCCTCCACGCTCACCCAGCAGTACGTGAAGAACGTCTTCGTGGAGGAGGCCGGCGACGACCCGACGAAGGTCGCCGAGGCCACCCAGCAGACCCTCGGCCGCAAGATCAAGGAACTGAAGTACGCGATCCAGGTCGAGCAGGACCTGGGCAAGAACAGGATCCTCGAGAACTACCTGAACATCACCTTCTTCGGCCAGCAGGCCTACGGCGTCGAGGCCGCCTCCCAGCGCTACTTCTCCAAGCACGCCAAGAACCTGACCCTTCCGGAGGCGGCGCTGCTGGCCGGCATCGTCCAGTCGCCGAGCCACTACAACCCGGCCAACGACGAGGCGGAGGCCACCAAGCGGCGCAACGTCGTGCTGCAGCGGATGGCCGACGTCGGCGACATCTCCCAGGCAGAAGCCGACAAGGCCAAGAGGGAGCCCCTGGGCCTGAAGATCACCCCGCCGCGCAACGGCTGCATCACGGCGGTCAAGGGCGCGGGCTTCTTCTGCGACTACGTCCGCGCGGTGTTCCTGAGCGACCCCGTCTTCGGCAAGACCAGGGAGGATCGGGCGAAGATCTGGAACCAGGGCGGCCTGACCATCCGTACGACGCTCGACCCGCAGGCACAGGAGTCGGTGCAGAAGTCGATCCAGGACCACGTCAACAAGAGCGACGACGTGGCCACCGCCGCCGCCATCGTCGAGCCCGGTACCGGCAAGATCCTCGCCATGGGCCAGTCCCGTCCGTACGGCTTCGGCAAGAACGAGACGCAGATCAACCTCTCCGTCGACAGCGCCATGGGCGGCGGCGCCGGCTACCAGCCCGGTTCGACGTTCAAGCCGATCGTCGCGGCCGCAGCCCTCGAGGGCGGGATGCCCCCGACGAAGACGTACGCCTCGCCGTACGAGATGGACTACCCGTCCCCGGTCTCGGCCTGCGACGGCGGGACGTGGAACGAGAAGGGTGTCTCGCTCACGAACGAGAACGAGTCGGAGGTCGGCCCCTACGACATGAAGGAGGCGACCGCGAAGTCGGTCAACACCTACTACGTGGAGCTGATCAGCGAGATCGGCATCTGCCCGGTGACGGAGATGGCCAAGAAGATGGGCGTCGAGCGGGCGGACGGCAAGAAGATGCGCCAGGCTCCGTCCATCGCCCTCGGCACTCAGGAGATGTCTCCGCTGACCATGGCGAACGGCTACGCCACCTTCGCCTCGCGCGGCATGCACTGCACTCCGGTCGCCATCGAGTCGATCAGCCGGCGCATCGGCGACAAGAGCAAGTCGCTCCCGGTCCCGAAGTCGACCTGCTCGCGCGCGATGTCGGAGAAGACCGCCGACACCGTCAACACGCTCCTCAAGGGCGTGGTCGAGGACGGTACGGGTACGCAGGCCGGCCTCGGCAGCCGCCCCAGCGCCGGCAAGACCGGTACGACGGACTTTCGCTTCGCCGCCTGGTTCGTCGGCTACACGCCGAACATGGCGGGCGCGGTCTGGGTCGGCGACCCCGCGCACAAGCGGAGGATGGTCGACATCTCGATCGGCGGTGTCCGGTACTCCAAGGTCTTCGGTGGCCAGGTCCCCGGCCCGATCTGGCGCGACATGATGAGCGGCGCGCTCGAGGGCAAGGACGCCCCGTCCTTCCACCTCGTGGACATCCCGGACGCGGAGAAGGACAAGAACAAGGGGGACGACGGCCAGGACAAGGGCAGGGGAAGGGGAAGGGGCCGCGGTGACGGCGGTGACAACGGCGGGTTCATCGGCGGCCTGATCGGCGGCCCCGGCGCGAACGGCGGGAACAACGGCGGCGGTCCCGCCCCGAACCCGTCCTTCTCCGTCCCGGAGGGCATCTTCCAGGGCCAGAACGGCGGCCCGCGGGGCAACGGCAACGGGGGCGGGCACGGCTGACGGGCCTGCCGGCCACCACCGGGAAGGGTTACGGCAAAAGGGGCGCACGGCTGAAAGCCGGCGCCCCTTTTGCCGATCAGTTGCCGATCAGTTGCCGATCAGCCCGCCAACAGCTTCTTGACCGCGGCGGCGACCCGGCCGCCCTCGGCCTGCCCCGCGACCTTGGGGTTCACGATCTTCATGACCGCCCCCATGGCCCGCGGCCCCTCGGCTCCGGCCGCCTTGGCCTCCTCGACGGCCTGGGCGACGATCGCGTTCAGCTCCTCGTCGGACATCTGCTTGGGCAGATAGGCGGCGAGCACCTCGCCCTCGGCCTTCTCCCGCTCGGCCGACTCCGTACGACCACCCTGTGCGAAGGCCTCGGCCGCCTCCCTGCGCTTCTTGGCCTCCTTGGTGATCACCTTGAGAACCTCGTCGTCGGAGAGCTCGCGCTTCTCCTTGCCCGCGACCTCCTCCTTGGTGATCGCGGCGAGCGTCAGCCGGAGCGTCGAGGAGCGGAGCTCGTCGCGCTTCTTGATCGCGGCGTTGAGGTCATCGTGCAGCTTCGACTTGAGCGTGGTCATGGATGTGATTGTCGCAGCTACGGCCACGCCTTCGCGCGCCAATTCACGGAGCCTCGGTACGCCGACTGCCGGTACGCCGGCTGCCGGGCCGGCCCCGCCGGTTGGTTCCGCGAGTCGGCCCCACGGCGGACCGTCGCTGATTTTCGCTGCGAGGCAGGGGCCTGAGACGATGGACACATGCGCGCGCGATACGGAGTTCCCTTGGGCATCACGGCGGTTGCGGCCGCCGGTCTCCTCTACTCGGCGGGCTTCGAGGCCCGCTCCTTCCGCCTGAGGCGGGTGACGGTCCCGGTCCTGCCCTCCGGCATGCGCCCCCTGCGCGTCCTGCAGGTCTCCGACATCCACATGGTGAGCGGCCAGCGCAAGAAGCAGCGCTGGCTGCGCTCGCTGGCCGGCCTGCGCCCCGACTTCGTGATCAACACCGGCGACAACCTGTCGGACCCGGAGGGCGTACCGGAGGTCCTGGACGCCCTCGGCCCCCTGATGGAGTTCCCGGGCGCGTACGTCTTCGGCTCCAACGACTACTACGGCCCCAAGCTGCGCAACCCCGCCCGCTACCTGCTGGAGAAGACGACCGGCCGCCACGGCCTGAACGGCAACCCGCCCGCCGTAGGGGCGATCCACAACCCGTGGGAGGACCTGCGCGACAGCTTCGACGAGGCCGGCTGGCTCAACCTGACGAACACGCGCGGCATCCTCAAGGTCGAGGGCGTCTCGGTGGAGCTGACCGGCCTGGACGACCCGCACATCAAGCGGGACCGCTACACGCGGGTGGCGGGCGGCCCGTCCGGCACGGCGGACTTCTCGATGGGCGTGGTCCACGCCCCGTACCTGCGCGTCCTGGACGCCTTCACGGCCGACGCCTACCCCCTGATCCTGGCCGGCCACACCCACGGCGGCCAGCTCTGCATCCCCTTCTACGGCGCCCTGGTCACCAACTGCGACCTGGACACCGACCGGGTGAAGGGCCTGTCCACCCACGCCTCCGAGGGCCGCACCGCCTACCTCCACGTCTCAGCCGGCTGCGGCACCAACCGCTACACCCCGGTCCGCTTCGCCTGCCCACCGGAGGCGACGCTGCTGACGCTGGTGGGGCGGGAGTAGCCCCCACACCTCCACCCCTGTCCGCCTCGACCCGCTCCGCCGCCACCCCACCAAAACCGGATTTCGTCTCCAGCCGCCAGTGGGTTAAAGTAATCGTCGTCGCCGCGACAAGCAGCGACACCGGGGTGTGGCGCAGCTTGGCAGCGCGCTTCGTTCGGGACGAAGAGGTCGTGGGTTCAAATCCCGCCACCCCGACAGTGAAGTACCAGGTCAGGGGCCTGATCCGCTCAGCGGGTCGGGCCCCTGACGGGTTTCCGACACGCTCACTGAGGCCTCCGAAACAGGCTCCGGCCCGACTCGCCTGCCCGCGTCACCACACTGAGAGGGCATGGCCACCGTCTGGAGAACTGACACAGACCGTGTGCGGCACCGTTGCCGACACGAATCCGCCGCTCAGCCCCCATGAGGCCGGGCCAGGCCGTGGTCATAGGCGAAGATCACCGCCTGGATGCGGTCGCGGGCGCCGATCTTGGCCAGGACGCGGCCGACATGAGTCTTCACCGTGGACTCCGACAGGACGAAACGGGCGGCGATCTCGCCGTTGCTCCAGCCCTTGCCGATGGCGACGAGGATCTCGCGCTCACGGTCGGTGAGGGAACTCAGGCGCGGGTCCTCGGCGGAGCCGTCGCCGCCGACTGGCACGAGACGGGCGAACTCGTGCAGGAGACGGCGGGTGAGTGCGGGGGCGATCACAGCGTCTCCGACGGCCACGGCCCGGATGCCCGCAAGGAGTTCCTCAGGTCGGGCGTCCTTGAGGAGGAAGCCGCTGGCTCCGGCGCGCAGGGCCGCATACACGTACTCGTCCAGGTCGAACGTGGTCAGCACCAGGACGCGGGAGCGATCGCCGGCGGCGACGATGCGGCGGGTGGCCTCGATGCCGTCCATGCCCGGCATGCGTACGTCCATGAGGACCACGTCGGGGCGGATTTCGGCGACCTTGCGCACCGCTTCCGCTCCGTGAGCGGCCTCGCCAACCACCTCCGTCTCGGGCACGGAGTCCAGGAGCATGCGGAAGCCGTACCGCTGGAGCGGCTGGTCGTCGACGACGAGCACGGTGGTCACCGGGCACTGCCCTGGGGAGTGAGGTCGAGTGCTGCCCGTACCGTCCAGCCGGCGCCCGCGGGACCCGCGCTGACGTGTCCGCCGTAGAGAGCCACTCGTTCCCGCATGCCCACCAGGCCGTGTCCTTCCTCGTTCGCCGTGCCGGGACGGTCGGCCGGGACGAGTGGGCCGGAGTCCTGGACGGTGATGGTCAGCCGTGTGTCCTCCACGGCGACAGCCAGGTTCACACGCGCGCCGGCACCGGCGTGTTTCAGGGTGTTCGTCAGAGCCTCCTGCACGATGCGATGGACCGTGAGCTGGACCCCACTGTCGAGGGCGTCGACGTCTCCGGCGGTACGGTAGACGACCTCCAGGCCGGCGGCGCGCACCCCTTCGCACAACGCGTCGATGTCCGCGAGACCGGGCTGCGGACTCAGCTCGGGCTCGGCCGGCGGGCCGTCCGCCTCGCGCAGCACGCCGAGTACCCGGCGCAGTTCACCCAGGGCCTGGCGACCTGTGTCACCGATGAGGTGCAGGGCCTCCTTGCCCCGCTCCGGAGCGATCTCGGTGGCATAGGCACCCGCGTCGGCGAGCGTGATGATGACGGACAGGTTGTGGCCGACGACGTCGTGCATCTCGCGGGCCACCCGTGCCCGTTCGGCCGCGACGGCGAGCCTGCCACGCTGGTCGCGTTCGATCTCCAGCCGGGCCGCACGGTCCCGAAGCCCGGCCAGCTGGGCCCGCCGGATACGGATCACCAGGCCGAGCGCGAGGGCCGCGGTCGCCGTGCTGAGCAGGAAGAACAGTGCGTCCCAGACCGACACCGCCGCCGATACTCGTGCCGCGACCAGGCCGAGCGCGCCCGCCGTGGCCGCACAGGCCCACGGCAGCTGCCGTAGCCGCCCGTGCAGGGCCAGGCTGTACAGGGCGACGAGGAGGGCGACATCCGCACGGAGCGCGCCGCCGAGGGACCACTGAAGGACGAACACGGCCATGACGGCGCCGAACGCGACGGCGGGCACCCGGCGCCGCCACAGCAGCGGCAGCACCAGCCCGGCCTGCAGGGCCAGCATGCCCGCCACGGGCAACCGGGTGAACACCAGGCGGAAGCGGCGCGGACCGTCGCCTTCCCCGTCGATCGCACCGACCGCGTGCAGCAGGTCCGGCAGGCAGAACATCAGGAAGACCAGCACCACCACCGCGGTGTCCAGCACCCACGGACGGGCCCGGTCGGCGTGCCGGAGCCGCTGGCCGGTCCGGCCGAGCCGGGCGACCAGCGGCCCCATCCCGCTGAGATCTTCGGTGGTCACGGAGTTCACCAGACCATGATGCGGGTGGCTGCCGCTCAGACGTCGCTGCGCAGCAGCCGGTACGCCGCTCCGGCCAGCGCCAGCACCGTCCAGCCGAGGAAGACCCAGAGCCCGGCGCCCGGCGACAGGGTGGTCGAGTCGTGGGTCAGGGCAAAGATCGACTCGCCGGCGTGGCTGGGCAGGTAGGGATCGATGTTCCCGCGCCATGAGCTGGGCAGCAGGGAGATCAGTCCAGGTACGAGCATGAGGGCGGCGACCAGGACCGAGATACCGCCGGCCACGGACCGCAGCAGCGCGCCCAGAGCGATGCCGATCACGCCGACCAGGCCCAGGTAGAGCCCGGCGCCCAGCAGGCTGCGAAGGACACCGGCGTGGCCGAGGCCCATGGCGGCGGGCGTGCCGGAGACGACCTGGCTGCCCACGAGGAAGGCGACGAACGCGCCGACGGTGGCGATCACCAGCGCGACCAGCCCGTACACAGCCGCTTTGAACCACAGCACGGGCAGCCGGCGCGGCACCGCGGCCATGGTGGAGCGGATCATGCCGGTGGAGTACTCGCCCGCCGTGACCAGCACGCCGAGCACGCCGAGGGCCAGCTGGGCGAAGTTCGTGCCGAAGAGGGACAGACTCACGGCCGTCGCGTCGGCGAAGTTGCCGTCCATGGGGCGGCCGGAGTCGATCCCGGACTTGTAGCGGCTCGCGGCGATGACGCCGAAGGCGACGAGGAACAGCAGGCCCAGGCCGAGAGTGATCCAGGTGGAGCGCAGAGACCACAGTTTGGCCCACTCCGAGGCCAGCACGCGCCGCCCGGTCACCCGGTAGGCGGGGCGGGCCGGCGCGGCCTGGGCGGTCTCAGGGGACTCGGGGGCTGCCGTGAGGGTGCTCATGCCGCGCTCCCAGAGGTCTCGGTGCCGGTCGTGGAGCCGTGGTACTCCACGGCGTCCCTGGTCAGTTCCATGAATGCCTCCTCCAGCGACACCGCTTTCGTGGTCAGCTCGAACAGCGGGATCCCGTGCTCGGCCGCCTTCAGCCCGATCTCGCGGGCGGACAGCCCGGTCACCTGCAGTTCCTCGGAGCCCACGCGGCCGGTGATCTCCACGCCGTGTCCGGCCAGTACGTCCCGCAACCGTGCGGGGTCGTCCGTCGCGACCTTCACGGTGTCGCCGCCGGCCTCGCGGACCAGGTCCCGTACGGTCGTGTCGGCCAGCAACCGTCCACGTCCGACGATGATGAGGTGATCAGCCACCAGTGACACCTCGCTCATCAGGTGCGAAGAGACGAACACCGTGCGCCCTTCGCTCGCGAGGGAGGTGAGCAGGTTCCGGATCCAGAGGACGCCCTCGGGGTCCAGTCCGTTGACCGGCTCGTCGAGCATCACGGCCTGCGGATCGCCGAGCAGAGCGGCCGCGATGCCGAGCCGCTGGCCCATGCCGAGGGAGAAGGCACCGGCCCGCTTCTTCGCGACGCTGCCGAGACCGGCGAGTTCGATGACCTCGTCGACCCGGCGGCGCGGAATGCCGTGGGTGAGGGCGAGGGCCCGGAGGTGGTTGTAGGCCGAACGGCCCGGGTGGATCGACTTCGCCTCCAGCAGCGCCCCGACCTCCTGGAGCGGCGCCTGGTGGCGGGCGTAGCGTTGTCCGTTCACCGTGACGAAGCCGCTCGTCGGCGCGTCGAGCCCGACGATCATGCGCATCGTCGTGGACTTGCCCGCCCCGTTGGGGCCTAGGAAGCCGGTCACCGTGCCCGGCTTCACGGTGAAGTCCAGTCCGTCGACGGCTGTCTTCTCCCCGTACCTCTTGGTGAGCTGCTGTGCCTCGATCATTCGCGTTCTCTCTTTCGGACTCCGGCGCGCCCTGCACGCCTGACGCCTCCTCCGTCACGCTAAGTCCGCGATCTGCCGGATCCGGTGGTACCGGGGGCTGAACACTGCCAGGCAGGTGGTACCGGGGTACTACGACCTGGTGTCCCCCGATCACTTTGGGGCTGGTTGCCCGTTCGGCCCGCGCGGGACCACCCGTCGACGAGATTCCAGAGGACGACCAGCGAACCGCCCTGCTCGTCCCCCGAACAGCAGGACAACATCACGTCTATGACTGAACAGCCTCTGAGGGGCGGCTCCCGTCGAGGGCTGGCGAGAGCGGATCGGATGGCTGGTGAAAGCCGGTCTCGGCCACCCCAAAGTAACCGAGTAGCGCAGTGGCCCGGCAGTAGAACTGGGAGCCATCTGGGAGCCGACCCGCTCCCCGACACCCCCCGACACCATGCGAGAGCCGCCGAGCCCAACACCCTGACCTGCGAAAACACCAAAGAGGCCGGTGTCGGCCTTGATCGAACCTCATTCGGGACGAAGAGGTCGTGGGTTCAAATCCCGCCACCCCGACGGTGAAGTACCAATTCAGGGGCCTGATCCAGTGAGTGGATCAGGCCCCTGAGTGGTTTCTGGTGATCGTTCGGGAGAGGACGGGCGGCCGTGCCCGTGAGTCCCCTGGACCGACTTCGCCCCTCCCCCGTAGGCACCCTCGCCAGTGGCCCACGCCTCTCCTCCCATTCGTCGTGCTCTCGATCACCGGGCAGGCCGTTGACCGGCCGCGGACCGTCACCGGAGTGCACTGGGTACGCTTACCTGCAACTGGCATGCAACAGCGTGTCTACAGCAATAAGGGTGTGAGGTTTGTGACGGTCCGACGCATACGCGGAGCCGCCACCACGGCGGCGTTGATCGCCGGAGTGACCGCGTGCTCGGCCCCCGGCGGCAGTGCGAGCAGCGGCGCGTCCGCCGGTTCCGTCGTGATCGGGGTGGCCACCGAACCGGACACTCTCAGTCCGCTGCTCGGATACGGCAAGGACGGGAACTCCAAGATCTTCGACGGTCTGCTCGCCCGGGACGCCGGCCTGAAGCTCAGACCAGCGCTGGCGAAGGCGCTGCCCCGGATCACCGACGACGGCCGTACGTACACGTTCGCCCTGCGCGACGGGGTGAAGTTCAGCGACGGCGAACCGCTGACCTCCGCCGACGTGGTCTTCACGTACCGGACGATCCTCGACGGGAAGACCAACAACTCTTCCAGGAGCGAGCTGGACGCCGTCAAGGAGGTGCGGGCGGAGGGCGACGACAAGGTCGTCTTCACCCTCAAGTACCCGTACGCGCCCTTCGCCGCGCGCACGGTCCTGCCCATCGTCCCCGAACACATCGCGGGCAAGCAGGACCCCAACACCGGCGCCTTCAACACCGAGCCGGTCGGCACCGGGCCGTACGTGCTCACCGGCTGGAGCAAGGGGGAGAAGCTCACCTTCAAGGCCAATCCCGACTACTGGGGCGACGCTCCGGAAGTCACGAAGGTGACCATGGCGGTCATCGAGGACGACGACGTACGCGCCACCCGGCTGCGATCGGGCGACCTCGACGGCGCGGTCCTCCCGCCCAACCTTGCCGCCACCTTCAAGAACGACAAGGGCAAGCGAACGTACGAAGCGAAGTCCTACGACCTGCGCTCCGTCACCCTCCCCACGGGGAACAAGGTCACCGGCGACCGCGCCATCCGCCAGGCGCTGGACGCCGCCGTGGACCGCGAGGCCATGGTCGGCAAGATCCTCGACGGGGCGGGCCGCCCCGCCTACGGACCGCTGCCCAGCGACGATCCGTGGTTCGCCGAGGGCATCGAGCGAAACCAGGATCTCGCCGGGGCGAAGCGGGTCCTGGACCAGGCCGGCTGGAAGCCCGGCCAGGGCGGCATCCGCGCCAAGGACGGTCTGCGGGCCTCGTTCACCCTCTTCTACCCCGCGGGCGACAAGGTCCGTCAGGACCACGCCCTCGCCTACGCCTCCGACGCCAAGAAGGCCGGCATCGAGGTGAAGGTGGAGAGCGCCACCTGGGAGGTCATCGAGCCGCGCATGAAGGACGACGCGGTCCTCGCGGGCTTCGGCACCACGGGTGACCCCGACTTCGGCCTGTACACCATGCTGCACTCCTCCCTCGCCGGCGACGGCTTCAACAACATGGGCCGCTATGACAACCCGGCCGTGGACAAGGCGCTCGACAACGGCCGCCGCAGCCAGGACACGACCACGCGCAAGGCCGCTTACGACACGCTTCAGCGCGCACTGGTGAAGGACCCGGGCTACACCTTCCTCACCCACATCGACCACGTCTACGTGCTCGCCGACCGCTGGGACGGGCTGACCACGCAGGTGGAACCGCACGAGCACGGCTTCGCCAGTGGTCCCTGGTGGAACGTCGAGGACTGGCAGCCGAAGAAGTGACGCGTCTCCCCTGGGGGGCGATGGCGCGTCTGGCGGGGCGGCGGCTGCTGTTCGCCGCCCCCGTCCTCCTCGTCGTCACCTTCGGCGTCTTCGCGATCGCCGCCGCCTCCCCCTTCGACCCGGTCAAGGCGTACGCGGGCACCGCCGCCCTCGGCGCCGACGAGCAGACCCTGGACCGGCTGCGGGACAACCTCGGCGTGGACCGGCCCTTCGCCACCCGCTGGTGGGACTGGCTGACCTCGGCGCTCGGCGGCGACCTCGGGCAGTCCAGTGTGATGCGGCAGCCCGTGGCCCAGGTCATCGGTGAACGCCTCGTGTGGTCCACGCTGTTGTGCGCGGTCGCGTTCACGGCGGCCGTGCTGGTCGGCACGGTGCTCGGCGTGCTGGCGGCCCGCCGTCCGGGATCCGCGCCCGACCGGATCGTCACCTCGCTCGCGTACGCGGTGGAAGCGGCACCGGTCTTCTGGGTCGCCCTGCTGGCGATCTGGCTGTTCGCCCTCCAGTCGGGCGTCCTGCCGGCCGGCGGTCTCACCGATGCCGCCAGCGAACAGGTCACCCCCGGGCAGGTGGCAAGCCACCTGGTGCTGCCCGCCGGTGTCCTCGCCGTCTCCCAACTCCCCTGGTTCACCCTCTACGTACGCCAGGGCGTCGCCGACGCGCTGGCCGAGGACCCCGTCCGCGGGGCACGCGCAAGGGGCTTGAGCGAGCGCTCCGTCCTGCTCGGCCACGCCCTGCGTTCCGGCCTGCTGCCGGTCCTCACGCTCATCGGATCCCGCGTACCCGAACTCATCACCGGCGCGCTGCTGGTGGAGAGTGTCTTCAGCTGGCCGGGCATCGCGGCGGCCACCGTCGAAGCCGCCACCGCCGTGGACTTCCCGCTGCTCGCCGCCCTGACCACCCTGGCCACTGCCGCCGTCCTCGCCGGAAACCTGTGCGCGGACCTGCTCTACGGCCTGTTCGACCCGAGGGTGAGATTCAGTGACATGTGACTCCCCGGCAACAGCCGGCTCTCCTGCCGATACGGCATGGCGGTCGTACGGCACGCGCCGCCGCTCCACCCGGACCGCGCGGGTACGTGTCTCCGCCGCGCTGGTGACCGCGACCGTCCTCGCCGTGCTCCTCGTGCCGCCGCTCGTCCAGCTCGACCAGCAGGCCGTCGACCTGGCCGCCAAACTCCGACCACCAAGCCGGGCTCATCCCTTCGGCACCGACGACCTCGGGCGGGACCTGCTGCTGCGCTGCGTCTACGGCCTGCGCGTCTCCCTGCTCGTCGGCGTCACGGCGGCTCTCACGGCAACCGTGGTCGGCACCGCCGTCGGGGCCACCGCCGGAGCCCTGGGCGGCTGGGTCGACCGGGCCGTCATGCGGATGGTCGACACGTTCTCGTCCGTGCCGCATCTGCTGCTCGGGATCTTCATCGTCGCGATGTTCCGGCCGGGCGTCTGGCCCGTGGTGGTCTCGGTGGCGCTCACCCACTGGCTGTCGACCGCCCGGATCGTGCGCGCCGAGGTCCTCTCCCTGCGCTCCCGCCCGTACGTCGACGCCGCCGTCTCCGGTGGCGCCTCCCGGTGGCGGGTCGCGGTACGGCACCTGCTGCCCGGTGTGCTGCCCCAGGCCGCGCTGGCCGCCGTACTGATGGTGCCGCACGCCATGTGGCACGAGTCGGCCCTGTCGTTCCTCGGGCTGGGGCTCCCCACCCACACGGCGAGCCTCGGCACCCTCGTCCAGACCGCGCGGGGCTCGCTGCTGGCCGGGCAGTGGTGGCCGACCCTCTTCCCCGGCCTCCTCCTCATCGTCCCCACCCTCGCCATCGCCGGTCTCGCCGGGGCCTGGCGGGAGCGGATCAACCCGCGGCGCCGATCGGAGCTGATGCTGTGACCGAGGTGACCGAGCCGATACCCGTGCTGTCGGTGCGCGGGCTGTCGGTGCGCTTCCTCATGCCGGGCGGGCGCCGCATCGCCGCCGTCACCGACGCGCACTTCGACGTGGCGGCCGGCGAGTGCCTGGCCCTGATCGGCGAGAGCGGCTGCGGCAAGTCCGTCCTGGCCTCCGCCCTCCTCGGCCTCCTCCCCGCCAACGCGCAGACCGCGGGCCGGGCCCGCCTCGGCGATCTCGACCTGCTCACGGCCGACGAACGCACCCTCGCGCGCCGCGTACGGGGCCGCCTGATCGGCCTCGTCCCGCAGAGCCCGGCCGCGCACCTCACGCCCGTACGCACGATCCGCTCCCAACTGGAGGAGACGGTCGCGGAGCTGACCGCGATCCGGGGGCGCGCCGCGTGGCGTGCCGCCGCCGAGGCGGCCGCCGAACGCGCCGCGTTCCCCGGCGACCATCTCGACCGTTACCCGCACGAGCTCTCCGGCGGCCTCGCCCAGCGCGCCGCCACCGCCCTCGCCCTCGTCGGCGACGCCCCGCTGCTGCTCGCCGACGAGCCGACCACCGGACTCGACCGAGACCTGGTGGACCGCACCGTCGACGAGCTACGACGGCACATCGACGTCCGGGACACGGCGAACGGCACTGGGCGGGCCCTGCTGATGATCACCCACGACCTGGCCGCAGCCGAACGCATCGCCGACCGGATCGCCGTCATGTACGCGGGCCGGATCGTCGAACTGACCGACGCCACCGGCTTCTTCGGCTCCCCCGGCCCCCGTCACCCCTACAGCCGCGGCCTGCTCGACGCCCTGCCCGACCGCGCCTTCACCCCCATCTCCGGCATGCCCCCCGAACTCGGCGACCTCCCCGACGGCTGCGCCTTCGCCCCACGCTGCGACCGGGCCACCGACGTCTGCGCCGCACTGCCGCCGGCGGCCGACGGAGTCGCCTGCCACCATCCCCTCACCGACTCCGGCCGGAACGACCCCGTTCCCACCGCACCCGCCCCGGAGGACATACGTGCTTGAACTGCGCGCCATCACCGCCGGATACGACAGGCACGCACCTGTGGTGCGGAACGTCTCCCTGACCGTCGCACCCGGCGAGGCGGTCGGCCTGCTCGGTCCCAGCGGCTGCGGCAAGTCCACCCTCGCCCGTGTCACGGCTCTGCTGCACCGCCCCTGTTCCGGCACTCTGCTCCTCGACGGCCACCCCGTGCGGCGGTGGCGTCACCGGGCTCCGCGCGACCTGCGCACCGCCTTCGGCGTCGTCTTCCAGCAGCCCAGGCTCTCCGCCGATCCCCGGCTGCGGCTCACCGATCTGATCGCCGAGCCCCTGCGCGCCACCGGCCGCCGCGAGGAAGCGCCCGACCGGGTCGCCGAGCTGGCCTCGACCGTGGGTCTGACCCCCGACCTGCTGGCCAGACGCCCCCACGAAGTCAGCGACGGCCAACTCCAGCGTGCCTGCCTCGCCCGCGCCCTCGCGCTGCGTCCGCGCTGGCTGGTCTGCGACGAGATGACCGCGATGCTCGACGCCTCCACCACCGCCGCGCTGGTCGCGGTCGTCGAGGACTACCGCCGCGCCACCGGGGCGGGGCTGCTTGCCGTCGGCCACGATCACACCCTCCTGCACCGCTGGTGCGACCGCACGGTCCACTGGGAGACCCTGACGAACACCGCACAGAGACACTGCGAGTGACGCAGGTCGCTCCCTCTGGGGAGAGCTCGCCGGGAACGCTGTCCGACTCCCTCAATGATCCGCAGCTGCCGTCCGCCGGTCCGCGCGTCTCACCAGATGTCGGCATCGGGCCGGGCAGGATGGCACGCACCGACGACTAGGAGTCCGTTGTGTCCCGTCCCGGCAAGGCGCGCACCGCGCGCCGTCTCACCACCGTCAGCGCGGTCCTCGCGGCAGCCGCCGTCGCCACCGCCGGCCCCGCTTCGGCCCACACGGAGGTCGAGGCGGAGAACGCCCGTGCCCTCGCGCAGAACGTCACCCTGGACTTCCACGCCGCAGCCGAGTCCTCCTCCGCCGGCATCACCAAGGTGGAGGTGGTCCTCCCCAAGGGGATCACTCCCGCCGACATCACCTACAAGGAGGGGCCCAAGGGCTGGAAGTTCGACACCACCAGCCGCGGCTACACAGTGTCGGGCCCCAAGCTCGCCGTCGGCGAGGACGCCGAATTCTCCGTGACCGTCCGGCAGTTGCCGAACGCCAAGGAGCTGGTCTTCAAGACCCTCCAGTCCTACAGCGACGGCCACATCGACCGCTGGATCGAACTCGACGACTCGGGCGACGACGGACACGGCCACGGCCACGGGCACCCGGCGCCGACTCTGAAGCTGGGCGCCGCCGAACCCGGCGCGAAGCCGGTCGGCCCGCGCCCCACCGAGGAAGCCACGACCGCGGCCCCCTCCAGCGCTTCGCCGGGCGGGCGGTCGGGACCGGCGGGCTCGCCGTCCGCGAAGGAGGCCGCCGATGAGGCCGACGGCAAGGACGACGGCATGTCTCCGGTCGCGTCGACCGGTATCGGCGCCGCCGTACTGCTCGTCCTCGGCGGCGGCGTGTGGTGGTTCAGGCGCCGCGACACGCCGTCCGCGTGACGGCGACCGGGATACGTGTCCTACGGGGGTGACGGCCCGGGTCCTCGGCGCACGGCGGAGTGGCCGCGCGGAGCCCGGGAGACCGACGAGCTCACGGTACGTCCCGCCGCCCGCGACTCCCCCTGATGCCCGGAAGCTCCGGACCACCATCTGGTCCGGAGCTTCCGTGACTGGTGCCGTTCGCAGGGACGGCGCAGGCACCCGTCAGGCCACGGCGCCCACCGGTTCGGCTCGCTCGGCGTCGTGACGCGCCCTCGCGCAGAGCAGCCGGGGCACGGTCCGTCACTGTCGCGCACCGGTTCGCTCCGCACCTTCGCCGCGCACATGCGAGAACAACGTGGCTGAACCCTGGCAGTCACCGGCGGCTGAGGCTGCCACACGGACACGAACGGCACCACGTGATCACGACGACGACTTGGTGCGCGAACGCGGTGACGTCGTCGCGGAAGCTCAGCTGGCGGCAGAACACATGCGGCATCAGGCAGCGGAACTACTGGGCAGGCAGGGCACGGCCCACCCGGACCGTCACCGGGACGCGCGGACCGGAGCCGCTGCGGGCGATCAGCCGTGGCGTGGGGCGACGCCGTGAGCGCGGTGCACGGATGCAGCCTGTCCACTTGCGCGCAGACCGGGCCCACAGGCCGGCCACCTGCACCGATGGGCAGGAAGAGGCCGGACGGGTGTGGGAGGGCTCACGCAAGGGCCCGGAGAATCCATGCAGGAGCGTCACACAGGCTGCACACAGCCTTTCGAAGGCCTCGTTAGCGTTGCTGATCGCTCGATCCCACGTGCGGACGTGACCAGGCCGTGGTCCGGACGGACCGACGGCGCAAGCAACCCAGGAAGACCGCAGATGGACTACTGCTCCTCGTGTCGTCGGCATCTCAACGGCGCCCTGGTGTGTCCCGGGTGCGGCGCCTACGCCCCGGACATCGCGCCGCCCGCCGCCGACACTCGCACCGGCTCGGCCTGGGGCACCGCCCCGACGATGACCGGCGACGCACCCGGCACCACGAACGCCGGGGAGTCGGGGGCCCCCGACGCCTGGCACGACGGCCTCCTGCACGGCGAAGCAGAACCCGGGCCCGGCACAAGCACGGCACCGTCCACCGACGTCGAGGGCATACCGCCCGCGCGGCAGGGACGCGCGGCACGGCGTCGCCAGCTGGCGCGCTGGAAGAAGAACAAGCGCCGGGCCGCGGTCGCGACCGCCGTCGCACTCGTCGGAGGCGGCCTGACCATCGCCGCGATGGACCGTGACGCCACCAGCCGGGCACAGGCGGCCACAGCACCGGACGACCGGGGCATGGGCATCGCGGAGGAGCAGACGTCCCAGCACACTCATCCGGCGCCGACACCGCCCACCACTCACCGGTCGTCACACACCACTCCTGAACACACCAGTCCCGGACAAACCACTCCCAAGACGCAGTCGCCGGCAACCAACGCCCCGCGGCAGCAAGCCCTCCCGGCCCCACAGCGCGCCACGCCGCCGATCGCCCGGCCGGACGCCGCCGCCTCTCCCCGTCCGGCAGCGACGTCGGCCCCGCAGCCGCAGAACACCGCACCGTCCTCGGACGACACGGCCCCCGACCGCACCGGTACGGCGGCGGAGCGGCCCTCGGCGCCCGCGGCCTCCGGCGGCACGAACTCCGGCACGTCCCTGACCGACCCCGCACCGGCATCGACGCCACCGAAGCGGGTCTGCCTGCTCGTGGTGTGCCTGGGCTGACCGCGCTCAGCACCCGGCCGTGACCGGCGCACCCGGTGCCGCCCCCTTGAGGGGCCGACAGCGTGCCGTCAAGCTCAGATCCGTCGTCCGGCTCGTTTCACGGAGGCGATCACGGCGGAAACGACGGTGGTCGCGACGAGGCTCCCCATCATGACCATCCCCACGCCGATCGCGAAGAGGCCGCTGGAGTCGTCCGACCAGTCGTAATAGGCGGCAGCGGTCAGGCCGACCGTGGTGCCGAGCACAGCGCCCGCGAGGTAGCCCCGGGATGCCGCCCAGTACACCGGCGCCAGCAGAGTCAGCACCAGCCCGATCACCTGCCACGCCTCGTACGGGCCGGTCGCCGTACCGTCGGGTTGCACGTCACGATGCTGGTCCCAGCCCAGCCAGGCAGCCCACACCGCCAGCGTCACCCCAGCCAGCGCGAGGATCGACAACAGCTGCTGGGGAACGGGTTTCAGTAGTCCTTGGCTCATGGCTCAAGCGTTCCGACTCCCCCCATTCACCGACCAGAGCACAAGTACTCAGCCCTACCCGAGTACATGAGCCCTGAGCAGATCGCGATCTCGGAGGCACGTGGGGACAGTCCCTCCCCGGCCGAGGGCCTGTGCGTCCTGAGCACCCCGGTCGCTCCCATGCCGGCGGCCGCCGCTTGAATGTTCAACTGCCGTCCCGCGCCTCTACACCGTGTGTTCCACGGCGCGGCAGATGTTTCTCGAAGCCATGTGGACGTAACGACGAGGAGGGGACCCATGGGCACGAAGGAGCCCGACGGAGACAGACCGGTGGGGGATGCGGACAGGCCGGAACGACGGTTCCGGTGGCGGGCCCGCGGGGTGGACTCCGTCAGCCGGTCGGGGCAGCCGGAGGGGTGGCGGACCGGGCCGGCATGGCGCGAGCTCGACGGTCGGGCCGCGCGGCGGCGCCGGGTCCTCAACGGGGTCGGAGTGGTCGCCGCCGCAGCCGTCGCCCTCGTCGCGGTGAGGCCCGAATTGGCACTGTCGCATCTGCCCGGCGGGCTGGGAGACCGGCTGGGAGACCGGCTGGGAGACCGGTTCGCCTCCTCCTCCGAGGATGTGGAGGCGGCCTCCGCTCCCCTGCCGCCCGAGACCGCCCGGCCCACCTCGGCACCGCCCGCCGCAGACGTGCTCGGCGCACCGACCCTGAAGCGCCCGTTCGCCGGCTCGCCCGCCGAGCGGTGGGCGAACGGCGCCGACGCCATCGTGCTGCCCCCGGCCACCCCCGTGGGCACGCTGAGCAAGACGCAGGTCGCCTCCGCGCTGAAGGCGACCAAGCAGCTCCTGGTGGCGTCGAACCTCGACCCCGCCACCCTGCGCGGAGAGCGCCCGCAGGCGGCGCTGGACGTGATCGAGCCGCGCCAGACCGAGCTGCTCGACCTGCTCGACACCGCGCTGCGCGAGCCGGACAAGGACCACGACCCGCTGTGGATGTTCAGCCGGTTCGACCCGCAAGAGATCCGGCTCGCCGGCGACGTGGTCAAGGTCCGCGGCCGCATGACGTTCAAGCCGGGCGAGCACGCCTCCGTCGTGGTGCACGCCGACTACACCTTCGTCTACCCCGTCACCCGCGCCGGCGGCAGCGCGTCCGAGGTGGAGCGGACTATCGTACGCCGCGTGTTGGACCTGGAGCTCTCCGACCCCACGAAGTACCAGGTCACACCAGGAAAGTTGGCCGTACTCAACTACCTCCAGGAGATAGCCAACTCCGCCTGCGAGATCTACGACGGCTACCTGCACCCGCAGTTCGCCTCGGACGCCCCGAGCGGGGAGCCGCCGACCGGGGCGGCCATGGACCCCTACGACCGCAGCCGGGACCTCGATCCCGAACCGGTCGAGGAGTGCGGCACGGTCACCCGTACCTGACACGGGCGTCCGTGCCGTCACGGCAAGGGCTGTTCCGCCCGGATGACCTTTCCGTCGGTGGTGCAGCGGGTGCCCCACCGTTCGGTGAGCCGGACGACGAGGAAGAGCCCACGCCCGCCCTCGTCCTCGCTCCTGGCGCGGCGCAGCCCGGGTGAGGTACTGCTGCCGTCGGAGACCTCGCAGACGAGTGCGCGGTCGCGGAGCAGCCCTGGCCGGACCGGGCCGTTGGCATACCGGATGGCGTTGGTGACCAGTTCGCCGGCGACGAGTTCGGTGGTGAAGGCCAGGCCGTCCAGCCCCCGGTCAGTGGATACGCCTTCCAGTCGTCAGTCGTTTGTCCGCGCCCGGACGCGGACGGCTCCGCGGACGGGTCACGAGTCGGCCGGGGGATCCTCCGGCAGGTGTGCCTCCAGCTCGTCCGGGCGGTGGTCGGGGAGAGCCGACCGGGCAGCCGCCTCGTGGCGCACCCGCAGGAACTCCAGATGCCGCTCGTACTGGTCGAGGCTGTCGGCGATGAGCTGTTCCTTGGTGTAGCCCATCACGTCGTAGCCCTGGTTGCCCTCGGCGAGCTGGACCTCGAAGCGCACGTAGGTGTCGTGGGTGCTGACCGACTTGGTGGCGAACCCGGGGGTCAGCAACTCCACGGGCCAGACCCGGTAGACGAATTCGTCGCTCGGGCCGATCGGTACTCGGAAGCCGACGTGTGCGAGGCCGTTGTCCTCGTCGACTCCTTCCAGGAGCTCCGCTTCCGCCCCTTGTTCCCGCAGCGCCTGGACGATCTCCTGGAAGGCGGGGCGGCACACGCTGTCGACGAATCCGGTGGCCGCCCGCCGGCCGGGGAACGCCATCATTCGCGCCAGCCGGTGCCGCCAGTTCCGCGCCCCTGACGGACCCTGCTGCACGGTACGCCCGGACAGCGATGACGGCAGCGTGGTGGTCAGCACCTGCGCCCGCATCCGTTCGGTGCGCAGCGCCAGATAGAGCCCCGCCATGATCAAGAACATGACGAAGGAGAAGGGCAGGCCCATGATGATGGTGGCGTTGGTGAGCGCGTGCACGCCGCCCACGATGAGCATGGCGAGGGTCAGCAGCCCTGTCGCCACCGCCCAGAAGATGCGCAGCCACGGGGCCGCGTCGGTCACCGGGGTGGGCAGTTCCGCGCTGAGGTTGCCCATGACCAGGGCCCCGGAGTCCGCGGAGGTGACGTACAGCAGCAGCCCGACGAACGTCGCGAGTCCGGCGCTGAACAGCGCACCCGGGTACTGTTCCAGCAGGTTGTAGAAGCCCTGCTCGGGATGGTTCATGGCCGTTTGGCCGAACGCGGTGTTCCCGTCGCGCACCAGGAACAGGGCGCTGTTGCCGAAGACCGACAGGAAGAGGCCGGTGAAGAGGAGCGGGATGATCAGCGTCGCCGCGATGAACTCCCGCAGGGTGCGGCCGCGGGAGATGCGGGCCAGGAAGAGCCCGACGAACGGCGCCCAGGCGATCCACCACGCCCAGAAGAAGAGCGTCCACGCGTCCAGCCACTCGGTGGGCCTGGACTGCTCGTAGGCGAAGGTGTGCAGGGTCATCCACGGGAAGCGGCTGACGTAGTCCCCGACGTTCTGGACCAGGGCGTTGAGCAACCGGAACGGTTCGCCCACGACCAGGATGTAGAGCATCAGCAGGGCGGCGAGGAGGACGTTCAGCTGCGACAGCCGGCGGATGCCCTTGTCCACGCCGGACACCGCGGACACCATGGCCATCAGCACCGCCACGACGGTCAGGCCGATCTGCGCGGAGAGCCCTTGCGGGACGCCGAAGAGGACTTTCAGTCCGTAGTTCAGCTGCACCACGCCGATACCGAGTGTCACGGAGATGCCGAACACGGTGCCGAGGATGGCCGCCAGGTCGACGGTGTCACCGATCCGTCCGTGGATCCGGCGGCCGATGATCGGATAAAGCGCGGAGCGGATCGCGAGCGGCAGCCGGTACCGGAAGGAGAAGTAGGCGAGCGCCATGCCCATCAGCGCGTACATGGCCCAGCCGGTGATGCCGTAGTGGAACAGTGTCCACACCACGGCCTGCCGGGCGGCCGCGACCGTCTTCGGGTCGCCCTCCGGCGGCGCGAGGTAGTGGCTGACGGGACCGGTGACCGAGAAGAACATCAGGTCGATGCCGATGCCCGCCGCGAAGAGCATCGCCCCCCACGTGAAGAGACCGTAGTCGGGCGTGGAGTGCTTGGGCCCCAGCTTGATCGTGCCGTACTTGGAGACACCGATGAAGACGACGAACGCCAGATACAGGGTCGCGGCGAGGAAGTAGTACCAGCCGAACCACGAGGAGATCCTGGCGACCGCCACTCCGATGACCGACTCCGCACCGGAGGGCGTGACGATCGCCCAGATCGAGATCACGAGGATCACCGCGGCCGACCCGAGGAAGACCAGGGGTTTGAGCCTGCCCGTGCCCGCCGTCCCGGCTTCCGTCACCGACTCCTTCGGTGCTGCTCCGGCACCCTTGCCTCCTGCAGTCGACACGGCCGTGTTCCTCCTTGGTCGAGGACGAGGACATCCTCTCGCGGCGGCAGGCGGCGGCTGCCGCCGCGAGCCACGGAGCGTGGGAGACCTCTCTCGATGTCCGGACTCACGGACTGTGGCACGGGTGAGGGAAGCGGTCTCCTGATGATTCCGCGTTCTCCGTCCAGCACTGGCCGGATGTACTGGTCTCCATCGTCGGTCCCAGGGGTGCGGGCGGCAAACGCCCGCCTCCGGTCACCATGGGAGAAATAGGACGGCTCAAGCCGGTCGGGGAGGGGCAGCGACGAGCCGTGCTCGGCGGCTGCCGGGCCCTCGATGACGCGGCAGCAGTCCACGGGCGCGGACGGCTGCCGACGGGTCACCGCCCCGTCCCCTCCGCAGGCCCGGGACGGCCGGTGAGCAGGTCGGCGGCGCGTTCGGCGACGAGCAGGACGGTCACCATGGGGTTGATGGTGGGCATCGTCGGGAACACCGACGCGTCGATGACACGCACGCCCTCGACGCCGCGCAGTCTCAGCTGGGGGTCGCAGACGGCCATCGGGTCGTCCGGGGCGCCCATGCGGCAGGTGCCCGCCGGGTGGTAGACGGTGTTCGCCGCGCGGCGCCCGTATTCCGACAGGTCGGCGTCGGAGGTGACGTCCGGGCCGGGCGCGACCTCGCGGACGAGCCAGCCGCTCAGGGGGTCGGTGGCGGCGACCTCACGGGCGATCTTCAGGCCTTCCACGATGGTGCGCTCGTCGTAGCCCTCGGGGTCGGTGAAGTACCGGAAGTCCAGGGCGGGGTGTTCGGCGGGGTCGGCGCTGCGCAGCCACATCCGGCCGGTGGAGCGGGCGCGCGGCACGTTCGGCGTCATGCACACGCCGTGTTCCGGCACGGGGTAGCCCAGGCGCTCGGTGTTGACGGTGAACGGCACCTGGTAGAAGTGGAACATCAGGTCCGGGCGTGGCTGGTCCTTGTCGCGGCGCAGGAACAGGCCGGCGTCGGAGTCCATCGCGGAGTTGGGCGGCAGCGGGCCGTCGGTCTCCCAGAGGATCACGGACTCGGGGTGGTCCAGCAGGTTCTCCCCCACACCTGGCAGGTCGGCCCGCACGTCGATGCCCAGGCCGCGCAGGTCGTCGGCCGGGCCGATGCCGGACAGCAGCAGCAGGCGCGGGGTGTCGATGGCACCGGCGCACAGCAGGAGCTCGTGCTCGGCCCGCACGGTGGCGGGCTCGCCGTCGGCGCCGCGGACGGCGACACGGGTCAGCCTCCCCGACTCGTCCGGGAGCAGCCGGTGGGCCCAGGTCTCCAGGAGGAGGGTGAGGTTGGGACGGTCCATCACCGGGTGGAGATAGGCGACGGACGTCGAGGAGCGCAGGTTGCCCTCCGGCTCGTAGGCCAGGGAGAAGAAGCCGGTGCCGTCGGCGAAGGGTTCGGCGTTGAAGTCGTCGATGACGGGGACGCCGAGAGCGCGGGAGGCCGCGGTGACGAAGTCCTTGGCGATGGGATTGCGGTCGGCCTCGGCCACCGGGACGATGCGGGTGAGCAGCCGGTCGCGGTAGGGAAGGATCGTCGCCGGGTCCCAGCCGGTGCAGCCGTGGGCCACCCAGTCGTCGAGGTCCTGCGGCAGCGGCAGAAAGCTGATCAGCGTGTTGTGGGAGGAACAGCCGCCGAGGACGCGGGCACGTGAGTGCAGGATGTGGGAGTTGCCGCGCGGCTGCTCGACGGTGGTGTAACCGTAGTCGAACTCCGAGCCGAGCAGGTTGATCCAGTTGCGCAGGCGCAGGATGCGCTCGTCCCCGACGTCGCTGGGGCCGCCCTCGATGACGCAGACGCGGCAGTCGGGGTCCTCGCTCAGGCGAGCGGCGAGTACGCAGCCGGCGGTACCGCCGCCGACGATGACGTAGTCGTAGGCGGACTCGGCGCCGTGCGGGGTGGTGGAGGCCATGGGGTGCCTTTCTTCGATGGCCGTCGCGTGGGGGGGGCGGGCGGTGTGCCGTGCCCGGTCAGCCCTTGAACCAGCCGGAGGGCGCGGGGGCGAGGTTCTGGTAGATGTGCTTGGCCTCCTGGTACTCGCGCAAGCCGGTGGGGCCCAGTTCGCGCCCGACGCCGGAGCGGCCGAAGCCGCCCCACTCGGCCTGCGGCACATAGGGGTGGAAGTCGTTGATCCACACGGTGCCGTGCCGCAGTCGCTGGGCGACGCGCTGGGCGCGGCTCGCGTCGGAGGTCCACACGCCGCCGGCCAGGCCGTAGCGGGTGTCGTTGGCCAGTTCCACCGCCTCGTCCTCGGTGCGGAAGCGCTCGACGGTGACGACCGCTCCGAAAACCTCCTCCTGGACGATGCGCATGGACCTGTCGCAGTCGGCGAAGACGGTCGGCAGCAGGAAGAAGCCGCGGCTCAGCGCGGGGTCATCGGGGCGGGTGCCCCCGGTGACGAGCCGGGCGCCCTCCTCCAGGGCGGCGGCGATGTGGCGTTCGACCTTCTCACGGTGCTCGGCGGAGCTGAGCGGGCCGCTCTCGGTGCCCTCCTCCATGCCGTTGCCGAGGCGGATCGCCCGGGCGCGTCGGGCGAGGGAGTCGACGAAGCGGTCGTACAGCGTGTCCTGGACCAGCAGGCGTGAGCCGGCCGAGCAGACCTGTCCGGCGTGCAGGAAGGCGGCGTCCAGCGCGTTGTCCACGGCGGCGGCGAAGTCGGCGTCCTCGAAGACGATGTTGGGGTTCTTGCCTCCCAGTTCCAGGGCGATGTTCTTCGGCCCCTGGGCGGCGGCGGCCATGATGGTGCGCCCGGTGGCCAGGCCTCCGGTGAAGGACACCAGGTCGACCTCGGGGTGGCCGGTCAGGGCCGCGCCGACGGTCGCCCCGGAACCGAGCACCAGGTTGGCGACGCCGGGCGGCGCGCCGGCCTCCTCGATGAGCCGGATCATGGCGATCGTGGTGAGCGGTGTGATCTCGCTGGGTTTGAGGACGAAGGTGTTGCCGGCGACCAGCGCCGGCGCCACCTTCCACGAGGCTTGCAGCAGCGGGTAGTTCCAGGGGGCGATGAGCGCGCACACTCCGACCGGCTGGTAGACGACACGGCTGAGGACGCCCGGACCGACGTCCACGACACGGCCGCCGTCCTTGCCCGCGAGTTCGGCGAAGTAGCGGAAGGCGTTCGCCACGTCCTCCACGTCGAAGCGGGCCTCGGTCAGCGTCTTGCCGGTGTCGAGGGTCTCGGTGCGGGCGATCTCCTCCTTGTCCCGCAGCAGCAGGTCGCGGACACGGAGCAAGAGGTCGGCGCGGTGGCGGGTGGGGGTGTTCGCCCAGTCCTCCTCGTCGAAGGCACGCCTGGCGGCGCGCACCGCGCGGTCCACGTCGGTGGCGTCGGCCTCGTCCACGGTGGTGATGACGGAGGCGTCGTACGGGTTGACCACCTCCCGGCGACCGCCGGCCGCCGCCTGAGTCCACTCGCCGTCGATGTACAGCTCGCCCACCGTGGGGCCTCCTTCGCAGCAGTCCGGCGCCGATCGGTTCGACGGTCAGCCACATGGCCCATTGTGCGAGCGGCGGCCACGGGGCGCATCGCCACGAGCGCGACCGGGTGGTCCAGGCGACCCGGGCGGGCCAACGACCGGACGGACCGGCAAACAGTTCGCCGATGCCGCGGCACCGGAGGAGCTGTTCACCGGTCAGTGGCGACCGGCCATCCGTTCTCGGCGAAAGCACGTCGCCCATGGGAGAGCCGCCGAAGCATGGCGTCGGAAAGGGCGGCGGCGAGCTTCGGTTCATACGACACCGCGTTCCTCCTTTCCGTCCCCGTCGGACACATGCCGACCGCACGTCATTCCCGGAGTGGGTGACACGTCGGTCGAGACCTCCGCCCAGACCACTTTGCCCACGGGACGGCGAGGCGCCCACCCCCAGCGCACGGCCAGGACGTCCACCAGGAGCAGGCCGCGGCCCGACTCCCCGTCGGGGTGGGACGAGGGCGCGGTCTC
Organism: Streptomyces sp. JNUCC 63; assembly: GCF_054366325.1. Taxonomy (NCBI): domain Bacteria; kingdom Bacillati; phylum Actinomycetota; class Actinomycetes; order Kitasatosporales; family Streptomycetaceae; genus Streptomyces; species Streptomyces sp. JNUCC 63. The sequence goes on from NZ_CM135963.1 coordinate 3,629,495, forward strand.
CGGTGGCCGTTTGGCCGAGGCGGCGTCCGCCACTTCGACGCGGATCACGTCAGTCGTCACGTCGAGGGCGAGGCTCAGAGCGAAGTCGTGGCCGGGGACCCGGCCGTGTTGTACGGCGTTCGCCGCCAGCTCGCCGACGATGAGCGCGACCGTGCACGACGCGTCCGACGCCGGCGGGTGTCCCCACTCCTCCATGCACCGCACGGCAGCGCGCCGGGCCAGCCGCGCGCCTCGGGGCGTGGAGGCGAACTGAGCCGTGAAAGTAATGGGGGTGGGTGCCACGCCTTCACCCGACGTGGTCGTTCCTGTCAGCACGGCCTGTCCGCCCTTCGTGCACGAGTCATCACGGTCCGTATTCAAGCGTCGGCATACGGCCCTACTCTCGGAAGGAGGCGCAGCCTTACCTTTCAGCTCGTAAGGAACGGAAGTAACGCCTTGGCCAACGGAATTGACCCCAGTACGTCCATGGCGGCGCTGTTCGGTTCGCGGGTGCGCAGACTCCGTACGGCCGCCGGACTGACCCAGGCCGAACTCGGCAGGAAGACGCACGTGGTGAGCACCCGGATCACCCAGATCGAGCGCGCCTCCGGGGCGAAACCGACCTTGCACATGGCGCGGGCACTGGACGCCGCCCTCGGCGCGGACAACCTGCTGATCGAGCTGTGGCCGTACGTGTATCGGGAGGCGTTCCCCAACTGGTCACGGGTGTTCATGGCGTACGCGGAGAGGGCCGTGTCCATCAGGCAGTACGTGGCGCACGTGGTGCCGGGCCTCTTGCAGACGGAGGCTTACGCACGCGCCGTTCTCAGCCTGGACGCGCTGCTCGACAGCGAGGAGCAGTTGGAGGAGCGTGTCCAGGCCCGAATGGGGCGTCAGGAACGACTCGGTTCGCCCGACCGGCCAGAGCTGTGGATGATTCTCGACGAGGCAGTACTGAGACGCCCGATCGGCGGATCGGCTGTGATGCGAGAGCAGTTGGAGCGATTGCTCGATGCGGCAGAGGAGCGTCGCACCACCGTGCAAGTGCTGCCGTTCGACCAGGGCGGGCACGAGGCGATGGGCGGGTCCCTGACGCTTCTGACGCTTCCGGACGGTACAGAGGCCGCCTATACAGAAGGCTCGGACTACGGCCAACTCACCGAAGAATCGGCCAACGTCAGTCGCTACAAGGTGATTTACGATCGGCTGCGGGCAGTAGCCCTGCCCCCGCTCATGTCGCTCGACATGATCCGATCCGCGATGGAGGGCACCTACCGTGGCGCGAACGTCCCATCCCCATCTGAACGGCGCCGCTTGGCGCAAAAGCAGCTACAGCAATCAGGCCGGGGGCGACTGCTTGGAGATCGCGGACGGACTCCCCGGCGTGGTCCCCGTCCGTGACAGCAAGATCCCGGGCGGACCTGTTCTCGCCTTCGCGGCCGGCTCCTGGGCCGCATTCATAGGTGAATTGCGGGACGGGCACCACCGGGGCTGAGCCGACGGGGTTCCGGTCACCCTCCGTCTTCCGGGCCCGCCGGACCCTTGCCCGCGAGGGTCCGGCGGGCCACCGGCCTCCGTAAAGAACCGGGGAAAGAACTACCCGCCCACCCACCCTCCCGGCCCATGTCACCCGTCCGAGTGACCGGCTTGCGGAGGAGGGATACGGAACGTTACGTTCGCCGCAACAACCGCAAACAGAGACGGCCCCCGGCCGGGACGGCAATCCCGATCGAGGGCCTGACCGATCAGGAAGCAGAACCTTCCCGATGGCTGACTCGCAGTCTAACGCGCGCCTGCGCGCCGACGCCGGAGCTCCGACTTCCGGCGTGATCCACGTACGCACCCGGCTCACGGCCGACTTCACGGTGATCTCCAACGCCCTCGCGCAACGGCGCGGCAGCGCGGTCACGGTCGGCGTCGCGGCGTACATCTCCTCCCTGCCGGACGGCTCACCCGTGAGCATCGACGCCCTGTGCGAGCACTTCACCGAGGGCGAGATCCTGATCTCGCGGGCGCTCAGGGAGCTCGAAGCGGCCGGATACCTGGAGCGCCGCCGCGAGCGACTGTCCACTGGGCAGATCCGTACCCGGACATACTTCTACGACGTGCCCGGCGGTGCCCCGGACGAGGACCCTCCCGAGCCGCCGAAACCGCCCCGGCCCCGCAAGCAGCGCACCGCTGCGGAAGCCCCGCCCGCATCCGTGGCCATGCCCGACGAGGCGGCGGAAAACCTGGTGTCACTCGCCGACACCGACCCGCAGGCCGTCGCCGTACTCACCGCACTGCGCCGGGTCGATCCCCGCCTGATCCTGTCCGGGCAGGAGGCCGCCCGCCTGGCACCGGCCGTCGCCGACTGGCTCGCGGCGGGCGTCGAAGCGCACCAGATCACCGAGCTGCTCACCACAAGCCTCCCCGACCGCTTCCGTGCCCGCCCGGCGAACATCCTCGCCTTCCGCCTCCGGGAGACGCCTCTGCCCGCCCCTCCCCCGCTCACGCCGATCGCGGAACGCCCGGCCGTCCTGCCCTTCCAGACCTGCGACGGCTGTGACCGGGCCTTCCGTGCCCCGGAACCCGGCCGTTGCCGGGACTGCCGCTCCGGGAACCGTCTGCGTGCGGCCGGCTGAACCGGTGGCTGGGTGTGCGGTCGACCTACGGGTGGCAGGCTTGATGTGCGACGATGCCGAACTCGGCACCAAGAGGAGGTGCGCCAAGAGGAGGTGCGCCAAGAGGAGGTGCGCCAAGAGGAGGTGGAGCATGGTCGACAGGTTCAAGGACGGACTTCTGACGCCCGCGGAAACGGCCTCCTACCTTGAGATTCCGCAGTCGACTCTCACCTCGTGGCTGAAGGGCAAGGCTGCCGGAGCACCTCTGGTCCACCAGGTGGAGCCGGTACGGAAGGGGCAGCCCTCGGTGCCTTTCATTGCGGTGGCCGAGGCGCACGTCCTTCGTTCCCTGCGCTCCCTGGGACTGCGCATGAGCGAGATCAGGAAGGCGGCTGCCGCGGTACGGGACGCCTTCGACACTCCCTACGGCCTGGTGTCGAAGCGGATCGCAACGGATGGCGTGGACATCTTCATCGAGCACGGTTTGGGGGATCTTCGCCGGGCCCGGGACGGTCAGGCCCCCATCCAGGAAGTGGTCTCCGACTACCTCCGCTACCTGACCTGGGAGCCCGACGACGACTTCCCCTCCAGCCTGCGGCTGAGGCAGTACCCGAGATCCGTCCCCGTCGTGATCGATCCGAGGTTCGGCCACGGTCGTCCCGTGGTGGCCTCCAATCGTGTCGCGGTGAACGCCATCACCGACCTGTGGGAGGCCGGGGAGACCGTCGAGGACATCGCGTACGACTTCGACATGACACCTGAGCAGGTCGACGCGCTGTGCCGTGCAGTGGTGCGCCTTGCCGCCTGAGTTCTTCCTCGACCGGAATCTCGGTCGCCGTGTTGCCGAAGGGCTGAGGGCCTTCGGATGGATCGTTCACCGCATCGGAGATGTCTTCCCTGACGACGGGCAGGACGTTGCCGACGAAGAGTGGATCACTCACGGTCTCGACCAACTGTGGGTCCCGCTCTCGAAGGACGGACGGATCAAAAGCCGGGGCCTGGAAATCCGGCCTGTCCTTGAGCGTGAGGCGGTGCTGTTCTACCTCGACAACCAGCAGCCTCGCAGCATTGAGATGGTCGAACGGCTCAACGCACACCGTGACGCAATCCACAGGGCTGTGGAAAAAGGCGGTCCAGCGGCCTACGCGGTGCGACGCGACCGCATCGAGCGCACGTGGCCGTGACGGACGGGCAGTCCTGGACCGGGCCGGAACCCGTACACAGGTGAGCGGCCCGGACGTGGGAGTGCGGGCAAGTTAGTCTCATACCCATGACCAGCGACGATCCCGCACCGATCACCCGCTCCATCGAGACCCGCTCCGAGCTCTCGCCGGGCGCGGCCGAAGCCGTGCTCGGGCTGTTGGCGGTGGCTGCCCGGGACGACGGGCAGCAGGCCGTGTCCGAGCAGGGGCGGTTGCAGTTGCGCGGGGGTGCTCGGCCGGGGGTGTCCCATCTGCTGCTGAGCGTCGACGGGGAACTGGTCGGGTACGCGCAGTTGGAGGACACCGATCCGGTGGAGGCGCCGGCCGCCGAGCTGGTGGTGCATCCGGCGCATCGCGGGTACGGGCACGGGCGGGCGCTGGGTGCGGCGCTGCTGGCCGCGTCCGGCAAGCGGCTGCGGGTGTGGGCACACGGCGGGCACTCCGCCGCCCGGCATCTCGCGCAGGTCCTCGGGCTGACCCTGTTCCGCGAACTGCGGCAGATGCGGCGGCCGTTGACGGGCTTCGACCTGCCCGAGCCGGTACTGCCCGAGGGCGTGACGGTGCGGACCTTCGTGCCCGGGCAGGACGACGCCGCCTGGCTCGCCGTGAACGCGGAGGCGTTCGCCCACCATCCCGAGCAGGGCTCCCTCACCCAGCGGGACCTCGACGACCGCAAGGCCGAACCGTGGTTCGACCCGCGGGGGTTCTTCCTCGCCGAGCGGCAGAGCGACGGCCGGTTGCTCGGCTTCCACTGGACCAAGGTCCACCAGGAGGAGCGGCTGGGCGAGGTGTACGTCCTCGGGGTCCGCCCCGGCGCCCAGGGCGGCGGCCTCGGCAAGGCCCTCACCCTGATCGGCCTGCGGCACCTGGCCGCGCGGGGACTGCCGACCGCGATGCTCTACGTCGACGCCGACAACAAGGCGGCCGTGTCCGTCTACGAGCGGCTGGGCTTCACGACGTACGAGACGGACCTCATGTACCGGGCGGAGACCTGACGGACCCGGCGTTCAGCGGTTCCGGTGTGCACACCGCCCACACCATCGCGCCGGACGCCAGGATCATGCCCCACCAGCCGTGCGTCGCCGCCCAGTTCGGGTCGTCCGGCGTCACCAGCAGGCTCCAGCGGTGCGGTACGAGCAGCGAGCCGATCGCCAGGGTGAGGAGCGCGACCGCCGCGCCGGTGCCGGGCAGGGGCTCGGTGCGGAAACGCACCGACGCCGCCGCCAGCGACAGCGCCGTCGCGGCGATCGCGGCCGCCTCCAGTGCGACCGCGCCGAGCGGGGGGCGTGCTCCGTGCGGTACGAGGAGCAGCGCGGCCGTCCACCACGCCGCCGCGAGCGGCGCGACGAACGCCAGGCGCAGCCCGGCCCGCACCGGGCGCCGTACCGGTACCGCCTCGGTGGTGCGCCGGGCGGGGTCGTCCAGCAGGAACGCCAGTCCGAGCCCGCCGGTGAGCGCGACCAGCCGCAGCAGGAACAGCCCGGCCGCCGGGCCCGCCGCCTGACCGGGCAGCCGGGCGCTCGCGGCGATCAGCAGCCCCAGCCCGGCCGCCGCCCCCGTCACCCGCCACGGCAGCGAGCACCACACCGGCCGCAGCAGGGCCCGGGCCACGGTCCGGACGCCGCCCTTCCCGGGCCCGCGGGGGGTCGGGGCCGTTCGTCCGGATCTCAGTGCTCTCAGTCCTCGCACGAGTCGCCGCCCCCCGTCCCCGTGCTCGGCACGCCCAGCAGGCGGGCCGCCTGTGACGTCGTGGTGCCCGGTGCCGTCAGCTCCGTCCAGTGGGCCTTGACCGCCGCCGTGACGGACTGCCTCGGGCGGGCCAGCAACTCCCGTGCCACCCGGGTCTGTTCGGCACTCATCACCAACCCGGACGTCGGGCTCAGTACGTACGCCCCGCCCTCGATGCTGTCGTCGATCCTGACGTTGCGCAGGGTGGTGAGCGGGTGGGGGTCATTGCCGAGGGCGAGCCACATGACGGTGACCACCCTGCCGTCGCACACCCGGCCGCCGGCCCTCTCGTCGCCCGCCACCAGCACCGAGGCGAGACCGACCGCGTACTCGGGGATGCGGTTGCCGCCCCAGCGGGTGCCGACGGTGACCGTGTCGGGGGTGGTGAGCGGGGCGTAGGAGGAGTCGCCCTCCAGCCCGTAGCGGGCCTCGACACGCTGTCGTACGGTCAGCCGGCGGTCGGCGGCGGTGCCGCCCGCGAGGGACTGGACGCGGGCGGTCACCTCCGCCCAGGCCGCGGTGCGGCCGGTCCACTCGGGCAGGGCGCAGTACGTCGCCGTGCCGCGTACGGTGCAGGACTCGACCTGCTCGGGGGTCTTCGACACCTTCACGCGGGCCGCCTGGAGCGCGGCGGACGGGCCCGGGGACTGGCCGGCGACTCCGGCGGCCGTGGCGGCGAGCGCCACGGCGGTCACCGCCTTGACGCGGACGCCGCGGCCCCCGCTGAGCAGCAGCGCCGCGCACAGCAGGGTCGCGACGAGGCCGGTCAGGTAGAGCGCGTGCCAGGCGGCGGGGCGGCCCACCAGGTCGGAGGGGAACGGGTCGCCGCCCGTCTCCGTCACGACCGGGGCGAGCCACTGCGACCAGTGGGCTCCGTCCGCCAGCGCCTGGACGTACGTGCTGCCGACGTAGACGGCGACCACGAGAAGCAGGGCGGCGAAGGGGGACGGGATCAGGCGGGCCAGCAGCACGCCCGCGACGCCGCACAGCAGCACCGCCAGCGGGGCCACCGCGAGTTCGAAGAGCGAGCCGTGGCCGACCGCGCCGGGCTTCAGCGCCGCCCAGCCGAACCGTACGGCGACGACCAGCGCGGTGAACAGCGCGAACGGGACGACGGAGAGCGCGTGCGCCAGGGTGCGCCGCCAGGGCTCCATGACGAGCACGTCGAAGTGCCGGTCGGTGCCCCGGCGGCGGGAGCGCAGCACGGCCCGGTTGGCGCAGACGAACAGGGCGATGCCGAGGAGCATGGCGCCGCTCTGGGTGGCCCGGTCGGCGTCCTGGAGGGCGGGGTGGTCGTCCATGCCCTCGTGGCCGGTGAGTTCGTGCCAGCCGGGGTGGCCGGAGTACATCCGCCAGGCGGTGGCGGCGACGTACACCGCGAAGAAGAGCAGCACCGCGATCTGCTGAAGCAGTTCGCGGGCCTCGAAGCGGGCGAGGGCCAGGACCGCCCGCGCCCGAGGGCCCTCGGGCGCCTGCCCGGTGACCGCGGGGGCCGGCGAGGACACGGCTGTCGTGGTCATCGGGCCGTCGCCTCCGCCCCGGTGTCGTCGAGGGTGAGGAGGTAGCCGTCCTCCAGGGTGGGTTCGAGGAGGTCGGCGCCCTCGGGCGGGTCGCCCACGTTGCGGAAGGCGCCCGTGCCGGTGCGCCAGCCGGCGCGTGCGCCGGGGGCGCGTTCCGTGCTGCTCCACACCCGGCCGGCGGCCCGCGCGGTCAGTTCGGCGGGGGTGCCCTCGAAGCGGATGCGGCCGTGGGTCATGACGATCACGTGGTTGCAGAGCATCGCGACGTCCTCGGTCTGGTGGGTGGACAGCAGCACGGTGCGGCCCTGGCCGGTACGGGTGATCAGGTCCCGGAAGCGCATCCGCTGCTCGGGGTCGAGGCCGGCGGTGGGCTCGTCCAGGACCAGGAAGCGGGGGTCGCCGACGAGCGCGGCGGCCAGGGCGACGCGCTGCCGCATACCGCCGGACAGCCGCTTGACGCGCCGGCCGCGTACGTCGCCGAGGCCGACCTCCTCCAGCACCCGCCGCACCTCGCGGTGGCGGGCGGCGCGGTCGGTGAGCTCCTTGAGGATCGCCACGTAGTCGACGAACGCGAAGGCGCTGAAGTCCGGGTGGAAGCCGGGGTTCTGCGGCAGGTAACCGAGCGAGCGGCGCAGCGCCAGGCGGCCGGCGACGGTGGCCGGGTCGTGGCCGAGCGCGGTGAAGGCGCCCCGGTCGGCGGGCACGGCGGTGGCGAGAACCCGCAGCAGGGTGGTCTTGCCGGCCCCGTTCGGGCCGAGCAGCGCGGTGATGCCCTCCTCCAGGCGGAGCGAGACGTCGTCGAGGGCGGCCGTGCGGCCGTAGCGGAGGGTGAGCCCGGAGGCGGAGACGGTGACGGTCACGAGGAGCTCCCGTGCGAGTGGTCGGTGAAGGGTGCGGGCGCCGCCGCGAAGTCGAAGCGGTCCCGAAGGAGGAGGAGCAGTCCGGTGGCGAGGGCGGCGACCGCGGCCGCGGCGCCCTGGCCGGCCGGGGTGAACGGTGGCAGGGGAGTGTCCTCGTGGTGCGTCGTCGCGGCCACCATGAGCAGCCCGACCCACACCCCGCCGGTCAGGGCGGGCGCGAGGACCGGTCCCAGCCGGGGGGTGAGCGCGAGTCCGGTCGCGGTGAGGGCGAGCGCGGGCAGCAGCCAGGCCAGCGCCCGCAGCCCGTAGCCGGGCAGGGCCAGGGTGGCGAGCCCGTTCATGCCGAGCCCCACGGCCAGTACGGCGACCGTGCGCACGAGCACCAGCCGGAACCCGTGCATCGGGGCGACCACGGCCATCTCGTACGTCGGGTCGAGCGCGGGCCCGTACGCCAGCGCCACCCCCGCGAGCGGCAGCAGCGGCGCCAGGGCGAGGAACAGGGTGGGCGAGGTCGGTGCGCGCAGCGTGTCGGCCGCGGCGGCGGTCATGACCAGCACCGCGGTCACCGCGAGCAGCCAGGAACGGCGCAGCACGGGCGTGGCGGCCAGCAGCCGCGCGGTGTGGTCGGCCATGCCGAGCCGCAGCAGCAGCCCCTCCAGCAGTCCGGGCCGCGGCGCGTCCAGTTCGGCGTCCAGCCGCTCCCAGCCGGCGTCCAGCGCGGCCGGGTCGGCGACCGCGGTGAGCCGGGCCCGGCACCCGGCGCAGTCGGCGAGGTGGGCGTCGGCGGACCACAGCAGCGGTGGGGCCAGCTCGCCGCGGTCGTAGGCGCACAGGTCCTCCTCGGTCACGTGCCAGGCCGGACGAGCGTGCCGGGGACCGGTGTGCCCGCCCATGCTTTCCGGAGGGTTCATGTCACCGCTCATGCCAGCGCCTCCCGCAGTTGCTTGCGGGCGCGCAGGGCCCGCGTCTTGACCGTGCCGGGCGGAATACCGAGCAGCACGGCCGCCTCCCGGGTGGTGAGCCCGTCGATCACCGTCGCCTGCAGAACCGCACGCAGTTCCGGCGAGAGCCGGGTGAGGGCGCCCGCGAGGTCCCCGTGCTCGACCCCCGCGAGCACGCGTTCCTCCGCGGACGCCTCGTCGCGGTGGCGCAGCCGGGTCAGCGCCTGCCGCAGCCGGCCGCGCGCCCCGTCGCCGCGCAGCGCGTCGATCAGCCGCCGCGCGCCGATCCGCCACAACCAGCCGGCTGCGTCCTCGGAGTAGCCGTCCTCGCGGTAGCGGGCCTTGCCCCGCCAGATGGCGAGAAAGGTCTCCTGGACCACGTCGTCGACCATCGCGGGGTCGGCGCAGCGGCCGCGCAGCCGTGCGGTCAGCCAGGGCGCGTACCGCCGGTACAGCTCCTCGAAGGCGCGCCGGTCCCCGTCCGCCGCGACGGCCCGCAGCAGCTCCCCGTCGCTTCTTGTTGTGCTCACGTCTCCTCATCGGACGGGCCCCGCCGTTCGGTTCATCCGGCGGCGCACGGCTCTCCGGCGGGCCCGGCGCCTTCTCGCCGCACGCGCAGGGCATCCTCACGTACGGGGACGCGCGGCGGAACGGTCACGGGTGATCCCCGCGAGCCGTCCCCCGGTGTCCCGCACGTCATGTCTCCGTAACCGCTGATTCAGACAGGCTTGCGACGCTCGGCCAATGAAGCCCGCCGTGCCCGAGCCCGAGCCGCCCCCCGTGGGGGCCGCCGCCGTGCTCCCGCCCGCGCTTTCCGACGCGACGGTCCCGCGCCGCGCGCGGAAGAATGGGTTCATGAGCCAGCCAGACGCCCAGGCAGCGCAGCCGCACCCGTCCTCCACGCCCCTCGCGGGAGGCCCGGCGGGCCACAGCACTCTGCAGAACCCGCAGCCCTCCGTGGGCTCCATCGCCGCGCACCGTCCGCACACCGTGGCGGCCGCGGTCTCCGACCTGGCACCGGACATCGACGCCGACCTCGACGGCTACGTGGAGTCGCCGGCCGAGGGCGAGCAGTTGCCGCAGGGCCGCTTCCTGGACCGGGAGCGCAGCTGGCTCGCCTTCAACGAGCGCGTCCTGGAACTCGCCGAGGACCCGGACACGCCCCTGCTGGAGCGCGCGAACTTCCTCGCGATCTTCGCCAGCAACCTGGACGAGTACTTCATGGTCCGGGTCGCCGGCCTGAAGCGCCGCATCGCCACCGGCGTCGCCACCCCGTCCGCCTCCGGGCTGCAGCCGCGCGAGGTGCTGGAGATGATCTGGGCTCGCTCGCGCGAGCTCATGGCCCGGCACGCCGCCTGCTTCCACGAGGACGTCGCCCCCGCGCTCGCGGGGGAGGGCCTCCACCTGGTCCGCTGGGGCGAGCTCACGGAGAAGGAGCAGGCCCGCCTGTTCACGCTCTTCCGGCAGCGCATCTTCCCCGTGCTGACCCCGCTGGCCGTCGACCCCGCGCACCCCTTCCCGTACATCTCCGGCCTGTCCCTGAACCTGGCCGTCGTCGTACGCAACCCGGTCACCGACCACCGTCACTTCGCCCGCGTCAAGGTGCCGCCGCTGCTGAACCGCTTCCTGGAGAGCTCCCCGGGCCGCTACGTCCCCCTGGAGGACGTCATCGCCGCCCACCTGGAGGAGCTGTTCCCGGGCATGGAGATCCTGGAGCACCACACCTTCCGGCTCACCCGCAACGAGGACCTGGAGGTCGAGGAGGACGACGCCGAGAACCTGCTCCAGGCCCTGGAGAAGGAGCTCATGCGGCGCCGCTTCGGGCCGCCGGTGCGCCTGGAGGTCGAGGAGTCCATTGACCGCGAGGTGCTCGACCTGCTGGTGCGCGAGCTGAAGATCGGCGAGGCCGAGGTGTACCCGCTGCCCGGCCCCCTGGACCTCACCGGCCTCTTCCGCATCCACGGCCTCGACCGGCCCGAGCTGAAGTACCCCAAGTTCATCGCCGGCATCAACCGGGAACTGGCGGAGGTGGAATCCGCCTCGGCCCCCGACATCTTCGCGGCACTGCGCAGCCGGGACGTGCTCCTGCACCACCCCTACGACTCCTTCTCGACCTCCGTCCAGGCCTTCCTGGAGCAGGCCGCCGCCGACCCGGACGTGCTTGCGATCAAGCAGACCCTGTACCGGACCTCGGGCGACTCCCCCATAGTCGACGCGCTCATCGACGCCGCCGAGTCCGGCAAGCAGGTCCTCGTCCTGGTCGAGCTGAAGGCCCGCTTCGACGAGCAGGCCAACATCAAGTGGGCGCGCAAGCTGGAGGAGGCCGGCTGCCACGTCGTCTACGGCCTGGTCGGCCTGAAGACCCACTGCAAGCTGTCCCTGGTGGTCCGCCAGGAGGGCGACGACACGCTACGGCGCTACAGCCACGTCGGCACCGGCAACTACCACCCGAAGACGGCGCGCCTCTACGAGGACCTCGGCCTGCTCACCGCCGACCCGCAGGTCGGCGCCGACCTCTCCGACCTGTTCAACCGCCTCTCCGGCTACTCCCGCCGCGAGACCTACCGGCGGCTGCTCGTCGCCCCCAAGTCCCTGCGGGACGGTCTCGTCTCGCGGATCAACAAGGAGGTCCAGCACCACCGCGCCGGGCGTCCCGCCTTCATCCGCATCAAGGTCAACTCGATGGTCGACGAGGCGATCATCGACGCTCTCTACAGCGCGTCCCGGGCGGGGGTACCGGTCGACGTGTGGGTGCGCGGCATCTGCGCCCTGCGCCCCGGCGTGCCCGGCCTGTCAGAGAACATCCGCGTCCGCTCGATCCTCGGCCGCTTCCTCGAACACTCCCGCGTCTTCGCCTTCGGCAACGGCGGGGAGCCCGAGGTGTGGATCGGCAGCGCCGACATGATGCACCGCAACCTCGACCGCCGTATCGAGGCCCTGGTCCGGGTCACCGACCCGGCCCACCGGGCAGCCCTCAACCGGCTGCTGGAGACCGGCATGTCCGACACCACCGCCTCCTGGCACCTCGGTCCGGACGGCGACTGGACCCGGCACGCGACCGATCCGGACGGCCTGCCCCTGCGCAACATCCAGGAGATGCTCATAGACGCCCGGAGGCGCCGGCGTGGCACAGCGACACCCTGACCCGACGGATCCCACGGCCACAACCGTCCCCGCCGAGGCCCTCGCGGGCTATCTGCGGGCCCAGGCCACGGAGTTCCTCCGCGCGCTGCGGCTGCACCGCGAAAGCGGCGGCGGCGCGGGGAACGGCACCCGGGAGTCCGTCGACGCGGCGTACGCCCTGCGCCGCTCGGCCCGCCGCATCAGCGGCAGCCTGCACACCTTCCGCCCCCTCCTGGAGGAGACCTGGTCGGAGGAACTGCGCCCGGAACTGGCCTGGTTGTCCGGCACCCTGGCCCGCGAACACGCCTACCAGTCCCGTCTGGAACGGCTGTTGCTGGCCTTGCACAGGCTGTCGCCCCAACAAGCCGCGGACAGTCGTGGCGCGGACCGCGGCAACCTCACAGTGGGCGCGGCGAAAGCAGCCGCCCTGCTCGACCGCCGGCTGACCCTCGCCCGCACCCGAGCCCACTCGACAGCCCTCCAGGCACTGGGCTCCTCCCGCTTCCACGCCGTCGCGGACAAGGTCGCCGTACTCGCCAGCGACGTCCCCCTCGTCCCCACCGCCGTCACCGCGGACCTGACCCCCCTGGCCACCGCCGCCGAGGAACGCCTGGAGGACGCCGTCGCCGCGCTCCCCCTCGTCACCGCCGGCAGCCCGTACAACGCGGAGGCCCTGATCCACGGCCTCTCCCCGGACCCGTCCCCCCACCCGCAGGACGCCCCCTGGCACCAGGTCCGCCTGCTGCTGCGCCTGCACCGCTACGCCCGTGAGGTCGTCCACGGTTCCGACGCGCCCGTGGAGGTACGCCTGCTGGCGGCCGGCCAGGCCCTCGACCGGCACCGCGACGCCTCGGAGGCGGCGGCCGCGGCGGCCGCGGCGGCCCGCACTCCGCGCATCGCCCCGGCGACGGCGTACGCGCTCGGCGTGCTCCACGCCGACCAGCGGCACGAGGTGGAGGCGGCCAGGTTCGCCTTCCAGCAGTCGTGGCAGAAGCAGGCCGTCGGCGCCAACTGACAGGTGGTGAGGCACCGTTGACTTCCCCGAACGACACACCGGACACTCCTGTCCTGGCGGCCGGCTGCGTGCTGTGGCGCCGCTCACCGCTGGACGGCGCCCTCGAAGTCTGCCTGGTGCACCGGCCGAAGTACGACGACTGGTCGCACCCCAAGGGCAAGCTCGAGCCCGGCGAGGACCCGCTCGCGGGCGCCCTGCGCGAGGTGGCCGAGGAGACGGGCTACGGCGCCGTCCCCGGCGCCGAACTGAGCACGGTGACGTACATGGCGGGCGGCCGGCCCAAACGAGTGCGCTACTGGGCCGCCGAGGCCACCACGGGCCGCTTCACGCCCAACAAGGAAGTGGACCGCGTCCTGTGGCTCCCCCCGGCCGCGGCCCGCACCCGGCTGACCCGGTCCGGCGACCGCGAACTGATCGACGAGCTGCCCGGGACCGCACACCCCGCCTAGGACGGATCAAGTCGCAGGAAACCGGCGGTCGGCTCTCAGCCTGGGTGAGCGGGGGCGATGGGGGTCCGGGGTCCCCCCTGCTCCTCAAGAGCTTGGGGGAGCGTGCAGTTGCAAGGAGGAGGGCGTCGACGCGCTGGGGTCCCCCTGCTCGAAGAACTTCGGAAAATCGGAAAATACGTGCCGGCCCCCGCGTCCGCGGCATGACCCGCCGGACAGGCCCTAAGCCGCGGCCCCGCCCACCGGGCCGCCGAGCCAGGCGTCCCGGGTGTGTCCTTCCGCGTCCGTGCGGGCCAGGCTGCGGGCTCTGCGGGCGGGGCCGCGCCAGCCGCAGGTGCAGCGGGCCAGGCAGAAGCGGCCCTGTTCGACGGTTGTCGCGCCGTGCGCCGGGCCGTCCAGGCTCTTACGGGCCTCCAGAGTGGGGGCAAGCCCCTCATAGTGCGCCACGACGACGAACGTACCCCCGTCAGGTGAACAGCAAGTTACGCGCTCCTGTGACTCCCGTGGGCGCGTGACGGGGGCCACCTGCTCGTCGTTTAACCGGACGGCAGGGGGCCCATGACGGACGTAGTGGCTGGGGGTAGGCAGGCGATGGCACAGCGGCAGCGGCGGCTGGGGGATGCCCTTGCTCGGGCACGGGTGGGCGGCGCGGTGCTCCCGGCGGCGCTGCTGGTCTGCGCGTGCGCCACGGGATGCTCCGGCGGCGCCGCCGCCGAGGGCGCGCGCGCCGCCGCCGATCCGGTGCAGACCCTGCGCCAGGCACCGGACGCGCTGCTGGAGGCGGGCAGTGCGCAGGCCCGTACGTCGATGGAGATGGCCACCGGCGGGACCCGCGTGACGATCCGCGGCGAGGGGGCCTACGACTTCCGCGGGCAGCGCGGACGGCTGACGCTGGTGCTGCCGCAGGACCCGACCGGGGCCGCCGAGCACGTGCCGATCACCGAACTCCTCGCGCCCGGCGCCCTGTTCATGAAGAATCGGGGAGCCGGTGTGCCCGCCGACAAGTGGGTGCGGATCGACACGGCCACGCTCGTCGACGGCAACCTGGTCACCGGCGGCGCCACCGACCCGTACGCCGCCGCCGAGGTCCTGCGCGGCACGCGCACGGCGGCGTTCGTCGGCAGGACCGAGGTCGCCGGGGTCGCGGTACTGCACTACCGGGGCACCGCCGACCTGGCCCTGGCCGCCAAGAGCGCCTCGGCCGACGACGAGGCGGCGCTGAAGGCGGCGGCGAAAGGGTTCGCCACGGCCACGGTTCCGTTCGACGTCTACCTCGACGACCAGGGACGCATCCGGAAGATCCGGCAGAGCTTCGCCTTTGTCAACGGGCAGCGGGGCCGCACCGTGGCCGTCCACTCGACCACGCTGCTGTACGCCTTCGGGACCCCGGTGACCGTGATGCTGCCGAGGGCGCAGGACATCTACACCGGCCGGATCGCCGAAAAATAAGGCAGTGAGCCGGTGTGACCCCCGAATCAGCCGGGAAATGACCGGCGAACTAGCCCTTCCGTGCCATGCGCGGCGCGTAGACCGCTCCCTACCCTAGGAAGTCGGCAACGGCAGGGAAGAGGTGATGCACGTGGCTCCGGTTCGCGGTACGGCGGTTCAGGACCACGTGGCTCTCGCCGAGATAGAGCTGTGCGGAGACCTGATCATCGCGGCTTCGGAGGCCGAGGAGCGGCTCAGTCTGGAAAGCATCGACGAGGTGCTGCGGGTGGCCGAGGAGCGCGAGACCGGCACCGACAGGTGAGCCTCAGGTCCGCAGCAGCCGCCCGATCGCCTTCGTGGCCTCCTCCACCTTCGCGTCGATCTCCGAGCCGCCCTTGAGGGCCGCGTCGGCGACGCAGTGTCGCAGGTGTTCCTCCAGCAGCTGCAGGGCGAAGGACTGCAGGGCCTTGGTGGAGGCGGACACCTGGGTGAGTATGTCGATGCAGTAGACGTCCTCGTCGACCATCCGCTGCAGCCCGCGGATCTGACCCTCGATCCGGCGCAGCCGCTTGACGTGCTCGTCCTTCTGCTTGTGGTAACCGTGCGTGACGGTCTCGTGCCCGCCGCCTTCGGAGGGCGCCGGCGCGCCGGCCTCAGTGGTCGTCATCGCGTCCTCTCCTTCGGACCGTACGGAACAGAAACGCAGAGACATACCCCTGCCGGGTATATCGTAACGAACTCCACGGGGTAACAGGACCCTTGGCATGCCCCCGTGCGGAGCACCGTGCCTGATGGGCGACACTGGGGGACGGCCCCTTAGCCGTGGCCGGATGATGTGCTTAGCATCAGCCTGACCGAAACCGAAGCACCCCGAGGACCCCACGTGCGCTTTCGTCTGACCCCCAGGGAGACGAGCTTCTACGACATGTTCGCCGCGTCCGCGGACAACATCGTCACGGGCTCGAAACTCCTGATGGAACTGCTCGGGGCGGACAACTCCGCCCGGGCCGAGATCGCAGAGCGTATGCGGGCCGCGGAACACGCAGGTGACGACGCCACGCACGCGATCTTCCACCAGCTGAACTCCTCCTTCATCACGCCCTTCGACCGCGAGGACATCTACGCCCTCGCCTCCTCCCTCGACGACATCATGGACTTCATGGAGGAGGCCGTCGACCTGGTCGTCCTCTACAACATCGAGGAACTGCCCAAGGGCGTCGAGCAGCAGATCGAGGTCCTGGCCAGAGCGGCGGAGCTGACGGCCGAGGCCATGCCGCACCTGCGGACCATGGAGAACCTCACCGAGTACTGGATCGAGGTGAACCGCCTGGAGAACCAGGCGGACCAGATCCACCGCAAGCTCCTCGCACACCTGTTCAACGGCAAGTACGACGCGATCGAGGTGCTCAAGCTCAAGCAGATCGTGGACGTACTGGAAGAGGCGGCGGACGCCTTCGAGCACGTGGCCAACACGGTGGAGACCATCGCGGTCAAGGAGTCCTGAGGCGTCGATGGACACCTTCGCGCTGATCCTGACCATCCTGGTCGCCCTCGGCTTCGCCTACACCAACGGCTTCCACGACTCGGCCAACGCCATCGCGACATCGGTGTCGACCCGCGCGCTCACCCCGCGGGCCGCCCTGGCGATGGCCGCGGCGATGAACCTCCTCGGCGCCTTCCTGGGCAGCGGGGTCGCCAAGACCGTCAGTGAGGGTCTGATCCAGACACCCACGGGCGGCAGGGGGATGGCCATCCTCTTCTCGGCCCTGCTCGGGGCCATCGTCTGGAACCTGATCACCTGGTACTTCGGCCTGCCCTCGTCCTCCTCGCACGCCCTGTTCGGCGGCATGGTCGGCGCGGCACTGGCGGGCGGTATCACGGTGTACTGGTCCGGCGTGCTGGACAAGATCGTCACCCCGATGTTCCTGTCGCCGATCATCGGCCTGATCGTCGGCTACCTGGTGATGACGGCGATCATGTGGATCTTCCGCCGGTCCAACCCGCACAAGGCCAAGCGCGGCTTCCGCATAGCGCAGACGGTGTCGGCGGCCGGCATGGCGCTCGGGCACGGCCTGCAGGACGCCCAGAAGACCATGGGTGTGGTGGTGATGGCGCTGGTCATCGCCGACGTGGAGAACTACGGCGACCCGATCCCGGTGTGGGTGAAGGTGGTCTCCGCCCTCATGCTGTCCCTGGGCACCTACGCGGGCGGCTGGCGCATCATGCGCACCCTGGGCCGCAAGATCATCGAGCTGGACCCGCCGCAGGGCTTCGCCGCCGAGACGACCGGCGCGTCGATCATGTTCGCCACGGCGTACCTCTTCAAGGCGCCGATCTCCACCACCCATGTGATCACCTCGGCGATCATGGGCGTGGGCGCGACGAAGCGGGTGAACGCGGTCCGCTGGGGCGTGGCCAAGAACATCGTGCTCGGCTGGTTCATCACCATGCCGGCCGCGGCGGTCGTGGCGGCCTGCGCCTTCTGGCTGATCCACCTGGCGTTCCTGTAGCCGCCGGGCCCGGTGTGGCGACACTGGAAGTATGACTGGCAAGGCACTCCTCGAAGGCGGACCGGAGGACCTCGCGGGCACCGTCGTGCCGGTGGTCCCTCCGGGACAGGAACTGAAGATCCCGCACTTCGGGGGATACGAGCACTACAAGGTCACCTCGCGCCACGAGGACAGCAAGGAGGGACAGGTCACCGTCTACCAATGGTGGGAGCGCACCGAAGTCGCCGAGTGAACGGCCGGGCGAGCGTCCCGGCCCGAGAGCCTGTCGTCGAACTCCCGCCTGCCCGGCGGCGCCCGGCACGCACTCCCCCGAGCTCTTCGAGCAGGGGGACCCCGGCTGTGTTGCCGAAACACCCCCGTGGCTCCTCCCCCAAGCTCTCGGCTCCGCTCGAGCAGGGGGACCCCCATGCCGCCGGACCCGCCCTTCGGGCGGACGACGGGAGTCCGACGACAGGTTCCGAAAAACGCGGGCCCGCCCCCGGGAGCCGGGGGCGGGCCCTTCTGCGTCCTCGCGGTGGCACCGCCATGCAGCACCGCGAGGCGTGTGGGGATCAGCCGAAGCGGCCCGAGATGTAGTCCTCGGTCGCCTGCACGGACGGGTTGGAGAAGATCCGCTCGGTGTCGTCGATCTCGACCAGCCGGCCCGGCTGGCCCACCCCGGCCAGGTTGAAGAACGCCGTACGGTCCGAGACGCGCGCCGCCTGCTGCATGTTGTGCGTCACGATGACGATCGTGAACTGTTCCTTCAGCTTGCCCATCAGGTCCTCGATGGCGAGGGTCGAGATCGGGTCCAGGGCGGAGCAGGGCTCGTCCATGAGCAGCACCTTCGGCTCGACCGCGATGGCGCGGGCGATGCACAACCGCTGCTGCTGACCGCCGGACAGGCCGGCGCCCGGCTTGTTCAGCCGGTCCTTGACCTCGGTCCAGAGGTTGGCGCCCCTGAGCGACTTCTCGACGATGTCGGCGAGCTCGCTCTTCCTGTAGTTGCCGTTCAGCCGCAGGCCCGCCGCCACGTTGTCGAAGATCGACATGGTGGGGAACGGGTTCGGCCGCTGGAAGACCATCCCCACCTCGCGGCGCACGGCCACCGGGTCCACCCCGACGCCGTACAGGTCCTCGGAGTCCAGCAGCACCTTGCCCTCGACCCGGCCGCCCGGGGTGACCTCGTGCATACGGTTGAGCGTGCGCAGGAATGTCGACTTGCCGCAGCCGGAGGGGCCGATGAACGCGGTCACCGAGCGCGGCTCGACCGTCATCGAGATGTCCTCGATCGCCTTGTGGGCGCCGTAGTAGGCGGTGAGCCCGCTCACGTCGATTCGCTTGGCCATGACTACTTCACTTCCAGTCTTCGGTCGCTGTTGGCCGCGGTCAGCGACCGGTCTTCGGGGCCTTCCAGCGGGCGATGCCGCGGGCTCCCAGGTTGAGGATCATCACGAAGGCGATCAGGGTGAGCGAGGCCGCCCACGCACGGTCGTACGCCGCACCGGAACCCACGCTGTTCGCGTACTGCTGGTAGATGTACAGCGGCAGCGAGGACTGCGCCCCCTCGAAGGGGTTCGTGTTGATGAAGGGGTTGCCGAACACCAGCAGCAGCACGGGGGCGGTCTCACCGGCGATACGGGCGACGGCCAGCACGATGCCGGTGGTGATGCCGCCGATCGAGGTCGGCAGGACCACCTTCAGGATCGTCCGCCACTTCGGCACGCCCAGGGCGAGGGACGCCTCCCGCAGCTCGTTCGGCACGAGCTTGAGCATCTCCTCCGTGGAGCGGACCACGACCGGCATCATCAGGATGGCCAGGGCCAGCGAACCGGCGAAGCCGAAGGGCTGCATCTTGAAGATCAGCATCAGGCTGAGGATGAACAGGCCCGCGACGATCGACGGGATACCGGTCATCACGTCGACGAAGAAGGTGACGGCCCGGGCCAGCTTGCCGCGCCCGTACTCCACCAGGTAGATCGCGGTGAGCACACCGATCGGCGCGCCGATCAGGGTGGCGAGGCCGACCTGCTCCAGGCTGCCGATGATGGCGTGGTAGATACCGCCGCCCGGCTCGGTGTCGGAGACCAAGCCCATCGAGTGGGTCAGGAAGTAGACGTCCAGGACCTTCACGCCGCGCTGGACGGTCGTCCAGACCAGGGAGACCAGCGGCACCAGGGCGAGCAGGAAGGCGACCCAGACGAGGCTGGTGGCGACCCGGTCCTTGGCCTGACGGCGGCCCTCCACGCGCGCGGAGACGCCGTACGTGCCGAGGATGAAGAGGACCGCCGCGATCAGCCCCCACTGGACGCGGCTGTGGAGACCGCCGAGCGTGCCGATGAGGATCGCCAGGACGAGCGCCCCGAGGGCGATGGCGTAGGGGGACCACTTGGGCAGGCTGGCGCCGCGCAGGCTGCTCGAGCGCTTTTCGGCGATGGCTGCGTGGCTCATGCGTTGGCCCCCGAGTACTCCTTGCGGCGGGCGATGATCATGCGAGCCGCGCCGTTGACCAGCAGGGTGATGACGAACAGGACCAGACCGGAGGCGATCAGCGCGTCACGGCCGAACTCCGACGCCTCGCTGAACTTGCTGGCGATGTTCTGGGCGAAGGTGCCGCCGCCCGGGTCGAGCAGACTGGCCTTGATGAGGAAGGTCGGGGAGAGCACGGTGGCGACGGCCATCGTCTCGCCGAGCGCGCGGCCGAGACCGAGCATCGAGGCGGAGATCACGCCGGAGCGGCCGAAGGGCAGCACCGACATGCGGATGACCTCCCAGCGCGTGGCGCCGAGGGCCAGGGCCGCCTCCTCGTGCATGCGCGGGACCTGACGGAAGACCTCGCGGCTGACGTTGGTGATGATCGGCAGGATCATCACCGCCAGCAGGATGCCGACGGTGAGCATCGAGCGGGCGGGGCCGCCCTCCCAGGAGAAGACGCCGGTCCAGCCGAGGTAGTCGTTGAGCCAGCCGAACAGGCCGTTCATGTGCGGAACGAGGATCAGCGCGCCCCACAGGCCGTACACGATGGACGGCACGGCGGCGAGCAGGTCGATCACATAGGCGATGGGACCGCTCAGCCGGCGCGGCGCGTAGTGCGTGAGGAAGAGCGCGATGGCGACCGCGACGGGGACCGCGATGACCATGGCGATGATCGAGGAGACCACCGTGCCGAAGGCCAGCACGGCGATGCCGAAGACCGGCGGCTGCTGGTTGGTGTTCCACTCGAAGGCGGTCAGGAAGTTGCCGTGGTCCTTGCTGATGGCCAGGGACGCGCGGTAGGTGAGGAAGACCGCGATCGCGGCCATGATCGCCAACAGCAGGATGCCCGACCCACGGGACAGACCGAGAAAGATCCGGTCTCCGGGGCGGGTGGCGCCGCGGGCCTCGCGCTTCTGCTGGGCCACGGTCGGCTGGGGGGTGTGAGGAGGCGCGTCTGCGCCTGTCTTATGTGTGGATATGTCCATCGGGATCTCCGGTCTGCGGAGACGCACTCGGCGTACGGCTCCTGGCGGCGGTGCACCGGACGGTGCGGCCCGGACCCCGGGTGGGGGCCGGGCCGCACTCGGATCAGCTCAGGTCGTCAATGGTGGTGCGGACCTTGCCGATGATCGCGTCGGGGATCGGCGCGTAGTCGTTCTCGGCGAGGATCTTCTGCCCCTCCTCGCTGGCGATGTAGCGCAGGAACGCCTTGGTGGCGGGCAGGGTGTCGGCCTTGTTGCCCTTGTCGCAGACGATCTCGTACGTGACCAGGACCATCGGGTAGGCGCCCTCGGCCTTGGTGTTGTAGTTCAGCTTCAGCGCCAGGTCCTTGCCGGTGCCGACGATCTTGGCGTCCGCGATGGCCTTGCTGGCGTTCTCGACGGTGGCCTTGACCGGGGCGGAGGCGCCCGTGTCGATGGCGACCGTGGACAGGTCCTTGGCGTACGACAGCTCGAAGTAGCCGATGGCGCCGTTGGTCTGCTTCACCTGCTGGGCCACACCGGAGGACTGCGGAGCGGCCTGGCCGCCCTGGGCCTGCCAGGCCTTGCCGCCCTCGTACTTCCAGTTGCTCGGCGCGGCGGCCTTCAGGTACTTGGTGAAGTTGTCCGTGGTGCCGGACTCGTCCGAGCGGTGGAAGGCCTGGATCTTGAGGTTGGGCAGCTTGGCGTCGGGGTTGAGCTTCTTGATCGCCGCGTCGTCCCAGTTCTTGATCTTGCTGTCGAAGATCTTGGCCAGGGTCGGGGCGTCCAGGACCAGGTCGTCGACTCCGGGGAGGTTGTAGCCGACCGCGATCGGGCCGCCGACCATCGGCAGGTCGATGCCCTGACCGCCGTCGGTGCAGATCTTCTTGGAAGCGTCGATCTCCTCGGGCTTCAGCGCGGAGTCGGAACCGGCGAAGGCGACCTGCCCCTGGGTGAACGCCGTGATACCGGCGCCGGAGCCGCCGCCCTTGTAGTTGATCTGCACGCCACAGGCCTGGCTGAACTGCTTCACCCAGGCGTCGATCGCGTTCTTCTGCGCCGAGGAGCCGTCCGCCAGCAGCTGGCCCTTGGCGTCATCGCACTTGACGGAGCTGTTGGAGGCGGTGGTGCTGCCGCCGCCGGCGTTGTTCTTGCCGCCGGTTTCGTCAGAACCGCACGCCGTGAGGGCCAGGGCGCCGGAGACGGCGAGAGCGCCGAGAGCGAGTGCCCGCCGGTTCTTGCGCTGAAGCTTCACTTGAGTTCCTTCCAGGAGCCGCCGTCCTGATCGGCGGCGTGCGAAGTGTGGGCGACGCCGATGCGTCGAGATGCGCATCAGCACCGGGTAAGGCCGAAATTAGGCAGAACAGGTGAAGCCGCTGATGGCCGTAAGTGAACGAGGGGTGAACCCCTGTCGAAAGTGCGGTGAGGTCACGGAATGCTCACGGGGAGAGCACGTGGAGGTTCCGGCAGCCGACTTTACGCCGCCGGGATCCCGGTTCCGCGCGGGACACCTGACCCCGTGGAACCCGGTCCCGTGGAACCCTCCGGGCCGGGTCGCCGTCTCGCTCCTCGGGAGACGACGGGAGAGGCCGGGAGGGGCGGGCATGGAACGGCGGACGTTCATCGGGGGCGGCGCGGCGGCGGTCGCGGCGGTCGCCACGGCCGGGTGCGTCGGCGGCAAGGACGGGGCCCCGGGCGGCACGGCCCGCACCACTGCCGCCGGGACCTCCGCGTCCTCCGCCCCGTCCGGTACGGCACTGAGAACCACCGGCGCCGCGGCCGCCGCCAACTGGGCAGCGCTCGCCCGGGCGTTGGACGGCACCCTGCTCCGCCCCGGCGACGCCTCCTGGACGACGGCCCGTCAGCTCTACAACACCCGCTTCGACGGCCTCAGACCCGCGGCGGTCGCGTACGTGGCCCACGCCGACGACATCCGTACGACCCTGTCCTACGCCCGCGCCCACCACCTCCGCGTCGCCATCCGCAACGGCGGCCACTCCTACGCCGGCTGGTCGTCCGGCGACGGCCGGCTCATCCTCGACGTCTCCGGACTCGACCGGGTACGGGCGAGCGGCACTTCGGCCGTGGTGGGCGCCGGGGCCAAGCTCATCGACGTCTACCGCGCGCTCACCGCGAAGGGCGTGACGATCCCCGCCGGCTCCTGCCCGACCGTCGGCGTCTCCGGCCTGGTGCTGGGCGGCGGTCACGGAGTCGTCTCCCGCGCCTACGGCCTGACCTGCGACAGCCTGACCCAGGCGACCCTCGTCACGGCGGACGGCAAGCAGCTGACCGCCAACGCCACCGAGAACAAGGACCTCTTCTGGGCCCTGCGCGGCGCCGGCAACGGCAACTTCGGCGTGGTGACCGAGCTCCGGTTCAGGACCCACCCCGCGCCCCAGGCCGTGTCGGCCTACCTGACCTGGCCGTGGGCGAGGGCGGCGGCGGTGGTGAGGGCCTGGCAGGAGTGGGGCCCCGGCCAGCCGGACGAGATCTGGTCCTCCCTGCACCTGTCGAACGCGGCGGGCGGCACACCGACCGTGTCCGTGGCCGCCTTCTCGCTGGGCACGTACGGCGAACTGCAGAACGCGGTGGACCGGCTGGCCGGAAAGACCGGCGCGCCGGCGTCCGGCGTGTCGCTCAAGCGCCACTCCTACGAGGGGGCCATGGAGGCCTACGCCGGCTGCTCGTCCTTCCCGGTGGACGCCCAGTGCCACCTCCCGGGCCCGACGCCCGGCCGCTCCCCGCGGGGCAGGCTCGGCCGCGAGACCTACGCGGCCCGCTCGGACTTCTTCGACCGCTCCCTCGGCGCGGCCGGCATCCAGACACTGCTGGCTCACATACGGTCGGTCCGGGGCGGCGCAGGCAGCGTCGCGCTCACCGCGCTCGGCGGGGCGGTCAACCGGGTCTCCCCGACGGCGACGGCCTTCGTCCACCGCCGCTCACGGATGCTGGCGCAGTACATCGTCTCCTGGCGCCCCGGCACGACAGGCTCGCCGGCCCAGTCCTGGCTGGCCTCGACCCACAGCGCGATGCGGCCGTACGCCTCCGGCGCGGCGTACCAGAACTACACCGACCCCACGCTCACGAACTGGCGCACGGCGTACTACGGCGACGCGGCGACACGCCTGACGAAGCTGAAGCAGCAGTACGATCCGGCGCGGTTCTTCACGTACCCACAGGGTCTGTAGACCCGCCGTGGCGTGGCTGCGGGCAGTCGTGCCTCCCCCGAGCTCTTCGAGCAGGGGGGACCCCCAGGGCGGCACGGGTGGGCACAGCGGCGCCCCGCCAAGCGCGGGCAAGCAGAGCCACGTGCCTCAGCCGCAGCCCACGGTCACCTGTCAAGCCGCCAGGTCCCGCTCCTCCGCCGCCGCCGACTCCTCGGCACCCTGGCGGCCGGACCCCGCCTCGTCCCGCCCCGCCCGGGAACCCCGCGCAGCCACCAGCCACCCACCCCACGCCGACCCCTCAACAGCCCTCAGCAGCGGCGTGAGCAGCGCCATGGCCAACGGAGACAGCAGCAGCGCGACAGCCGTACCCAGCGCGAACCCGCCCACGACGTCCGTCGGATAGTGCACGCCCATGTACACCCGGCAGAACCCCTCGAGCAGCGCCAGCCCAATGCCCACCAGCCCGAACCGCCGGTTGGCGACGAACAGCGCGACCCCCATCGCCATGGTGATCGTCGCGTGATCGCTCACGAACGAGTAGTCGGTCTTCCCGGACACCAGGACCTCCAGCCCCTGATGGTCCAGGAACGGCCGGGGCCGCTGCACAAACCCCCGTATCGGCACGTTCACCAGCACCGCGAGACCCGCCGCGAGCGGCACCCACACCAGCGCGGCGACGGCCGACGCCGCCTCGGCACCGCCCCGGCGCCGCACGGACCACCAGCACCACACCACGAGCAGCACCATGGCGAGCAGCAGCCCGTACTCACCGACGTACTCCATGACCTGGTCGAACCAGCGCGGCGCGTCCTTGGCCAGCCCGTTGATGTCATAGAGCAGGTTGACGTCGGGGTTCGACCCGGATTCGGCGAGTCCAGCCATGGCGCTGCGGCCCCTTCGTCGTGTCGTTCCGGACGCACCCGGTGTGCGCCGCCCCTGCCCACCCCCGTGGTCGTAGATCCGCTACCCCAACAGGAACGCACGACCCCGGCCGATACGTTCCGCACTCCACCGAATGATCACGCAGAAGTTATCGAAGAGAGATTCATCACCGCAGCTCAGGGGGCAGGTTCACAGGCGGTTCACACGGAGGTGGGGAGCGCTTTCGCGCCATCTTCGGTGACTCTGGTGGCTCCGAAGTAGTCCGGCGTGTCGATGGGGTCGAACCGGATCACCGCGCCCGGTTTCGGCGCGTCGATCATGTAACCGCCGCCGACGTAGATGCCCACGTGCCGGATGGCCCGCGAATTGGTCGGATCGTCGGAGAAGAACACCAGATCGCCCGGCAGCAACTCGTCCCGCTCGGGGTGCGGGCCGGCGTTGTACTGGTCGTTGGCGACCCGCGGCAGGGTGATCCCCACACTCTCGTACGCGGCCTTGGTCAGCCCCGAGCAGTCGAACCGTCCGCCCTGGTCGGCGGTGCCGTTCCCGCCCCACAGATAGGGCGTGCCGAGCTTGCTCTGCGCATAGGAGATGGCCGCGGCGGCCTGCTTGGAGGGATCGACGCGCCTGACGGGCGCGGCGAAGCTCTTCTCCAGGGTCGTGATGGTCTTCACGTAGTTCCGGGTCTCCGCGTACGGCGGCACACCCCCGTACTTGATGACGGCGTCCGGGCCCGCGTTGTAGGCCGCGAGCATGTTGTGGGTCGGGTTCCCCGGCGCGCTCTTGACGTACCGCGCGAGCTCGCAGTCGTAGGACGCGGCCGATGGAATCGCGTCATCCGGGTCCCAGACGTCGCGCTTGCCGTCGCCGTTGCCGTCGATGCCGTGCGTGGCCCAGGTGCCCGGGATGAACTGCGCTATGCCCTGCGCCGCGGCGGGGCTCTTGGCGTTCGGGTCGAACCCGCTCTCCTGGTACAGCTGGGCGGCCAGCAGCGCGGGGTTGATGGCGGAGCAGAGATTGCCCCACTTCTGCACGAGGGAGTGGTACGCGGCCGGCACCGAGCCCTTGGCGAGCCCCACGGATCCGCCGCCCACCCCGCCCGCGAGGTTCCCGGCGACGACGTACACGCCGACGACGAGCAGCACGACGAAGCCGAACGCGGTGCCGACGGCGGTGATCGCAACGATCCATGCCTTACGCACCGTCAACCGCCCCTCGCCGCCCGGGAGTCCGCCGTCGACAGTCTAGAGGCGCCCTCTGCGCTTTTGGAGTGATCACACACAGGGCGCAGGACAGCACGGCGGCCGTCCGCCGTGCGACCCCGACCCGGGCCGGGCGGGATCAGGGATCGGCGGCCGCGTCCTTGTACAGCTTCGCCGCCGCGGCCCCGAAGACCACGCTGTACGACGTGTCCGCCGTCGAGCCCCCCTGCTCGTACCCGCCGAGCACCCCGACGACCTGCCGGCCGCCGTTGATCCAGGGGCTGCCGCTGGTGCCGCCGGTGAACTCCGGGCAGTCGATGCGCTGCTGGCCGCTGCTGTGGGCGTGCGGCTTGTTGGTGCAGCTGACGGGCACCTCGCGCGTGTCCGGGTAGCCGGTGACGGTGACCGCGGCCGCCCCGGTCGCCGCCCCCGTGACGAAGCGGTTGGCGCCGACGACGTCCTCGATGCCCTTGCCGCTTCGCGGGGCGAGCACGGCGAAGGCCATGTCGCTGTCCTCGTCCTGGCCCTTGGACCAGCCGTCGGGCAGGAAACGCCTCTTGACCGTCCACACGCCGTACGGCGCCTGCCCGTCCCGGTAGCCCGGCACGAAGACCAGGGCGCCGCCGCTCAGACAGTGGGCGGCGGTCAGGATCAGGTTGCGGTTCGGGCTGTGCACCACGGAGGCCGTGCAGAAGTGGTTGCCCGTGAGATCGCCGGCCTTGTCCGCACCGGCCAGCACTCCGACCCGGGCGTTCTGCGGGGTCTTCGAGGTGACGGCCGTCACCCCGAGCGGGCCGGGCCCGTCGTCGGCGGCCGCGACGGAGGCCGAGGTGGCGGCCAGCAGCGCCAGGGCGGTGAACAAGGTGCGTTTCATCGGGCCCACCGTACTGGGCGCCACCGCCCCACGCCTGCCCACGCCGAGCAGACACCGGGACCGCGGCCTGCCGACGTGAGACCATCGGAACGGCCACACACCCGACTGGCCGTCAAAAACCATGGCGGGCAGCGAAAAACGTCAACGACGGGACCACACGACAGGTTCCGCTCGGACTTCATTGCCCGGCGTGACCTGCCGTGATACACAGAGTGACGATATATGCCAAACCCATAAGGCAATAGCGCCAAGTCGACATCGTCAGCGTGATTGTCGGCGAGAATGAGCCTGACCTCTGCGCGAGGACAGGGGACGTGGAACTACCCAACAGGGGCGGTGACTTACATGCTCTTTGCGGCCGACAAGGGAGACATCAACACCATCATCGGCGGGATCGCTCCGAACTGGGGCCCCTTCGGCAGCCTGGGCAACGAGGCCAAGGTGATGATCGAGGTGGTGATGGCCGTCGCCATCCTGCTCTGCCTCGGCATCGCCGTCTGGGGCGCCGCCAAGCAGCGCATCGGCGCCACGGCCCTGCGCGACACGTTCAGCGCCGAACAGGGCAAGGGACTGATCATCGCCGGCCTGACAGGGGTGTTCATCATCGGCTCGCTCGGCACGCTCTTCACCATCGTGTACGGCATGGCCGTGTAACCGGCGCACACCCGCGCATGCCGCGCACGGTGCTCCGTCCGCGCCGTGAGCCAGACCCCCCGGGCGCGCCCGGTGCCCCCGCTACCCCCACCCACCCACCGTGCCCACCGGCTGAGGTTGCGTTTCCCTGATGTCGAGTCACCACACCGCGTCCACACGGGAGCCAGCACGGCTACCGTCGTACTTCTACGCGTTCCGGTACGAGGTCGAGGGGGCGTACGGGGCATGAGTCACGGAGACGAGCACGGGTACGGCGACCTGGCGCGCGCCGACGACGGGCCGTACCGGGGCGGACAGACCCGCACCCGGCTCCCGGACCGGGCCGGCGACCCCTACGGCGGCGCTCGGCGCGGCAGCCGCTCGTCCTCGCGCAGCCTGATCACGGTGGTCGCCGTGGTCGTCCTCCTCGTCGCCGCGATCGCCTTCGCGAACCGCTCGGGCGGCGACGGGCCGCCCTCGGCGGACAGCGACGGCAACAAGCCGAAGGCGGCGGCGACCGCGGCGAGCGGCAAGCGGCCGGTGGAGACGAAGACGGGCGGCATCCCGTCGGGGTTCGCACACGACGAGCAGGGGGCGCAGAGCGCTGCCGCGAACTACGCCGTGACGCTCGGCTCCACCGGCATGCTCAAGAAGGACAGCCGGCGCGCCATCCTGGACCTCCTCTACACCCCCGACGCGGCAGCCGGACTCCAGGGGCCCATGGACCAGGCCTACTCGGCCGACTTCCTCGAGAAAATGGGCCTGGACGCCAACGGCAACCCGCCCGCCGGCAGCACGTTCGTCTCACGCGTGGTGCCCATCGGCACCACCGTGCAGCAGTACAGCGGCAGCAGCGCCAAGGTCGCGGTCTGGTACGTGGGACTCATCGGCATGTCCGCTCACACCTCGGCCGACCCGGTCACCTCGTCCTGGAAGACGTGGACGTTCGATCTCCAGTGGTCGGGAGACGACTGGAAGATCGTCTCCGACTCGCAGAAGAACGGCCCCACCCCGGTCCCCGGTGACGACAAGGCCGCCACCTCCGACGAGATCCGCAAGGCCACCGAAGAGTACGGAGGGTTCACGTATGCCCGGTAGCAAGCAGCGCCTGCTGGGGCTCACCGGAGTCGTGGCAGCCGTCCAGACGTCGGTCGTACTGCTGGCCACCCGCGCCGCCGCCGCGCCCACGCCCAGCCCGACGCCCACGCCGACGGAGAGCAAGAACAACTGCGACCTCATCCCCGGCGCCGCCAAGAAGTACTGCGAGCGCGGCAACGGCACCAGCAGCGGCGGCGGTTCCACGGCTCCCGACCCCACCTCCACCCTCGACCCCCTCTCCTCCCTCGCCAAAGGCTGTGCCGACGCCGCCTCCTGGACCGTCACCAAGCTCAGCAAGGCCGTGCAGGAGACGGCGAACGTCGACTTCACCAACCAGAAGTTCCTCCAGCAGTACGCCGTCGTGTTCGCCGCGTCGACGGTCCTCACGCTCCTGCTCTGGCTGCTGGCCGTGGCCAAGCGGGCCGTGCGCGGCGTACCGCTGACCACCGCGATCTCGGAGGCGGTCGGCTTCCTCTGGCTGACCGTGCTGGCCTCCGCCTTCACCCCGCTGATCCTCTACACGGTCGTATCGGCCACCGACGGCGTCTCCGACGTACTCGCGAAGGCGACCGGCAACCAGGCGGACACGTTCTTCGGCACGTTCTCCGCCGCACTCGGCAAGGGCGAGAACATCGGCGGCGGCCCGATCATGCTGATCGTCGTCTCCCTCGTCACCATCCTCGCCGCCGGCGTGCTCTGGCTGGAGCTGGTCATACGCGCCGCCCTGCTCTACGTCGGCGCGCTGCTCGGCACCGTCGTCTACGCCGGACTGGTCGACAAGAACCTGTGGGGACACGTACGCCGCTGGGCCGGAATCATGATCGCCGTGATCCTGGTCAAACCGGTCATCGTGATCGTGCTCGGACTCGCCGGCGCCCTGTCCTCCGGCGACGGCCCGGGCGCCTTCTCCGCCGTCGTCTCCGGCCTCGCCATCATCCTGCTCGCCATCTTCGCCAGCGCGATGATCTACCGCTTCGTCCCCGGCTTCGGCGACGAGATCGCGGCCGGCCGCAACAACCGCATCATGCGGAGCGCCGAGGGCAAGGCCGCGGCCGTCATCAGCTCCCCGGCCACCCTGGTCGCGCAGGGCATCAAGACCCACAGCACCCGGGCCGACAGCAACGGCGGCGGCCACTCCTCCGCCCCCCGCCCGGCCAACCCCGCCTCCGGCGGCGTCGCCGCACACAGCGCACGCGTCCCGGACAGCGGCGGCGGATCCGTCCCCTCCGCCGCACCCGCTCCCCGCGCACCCAGCCCGGTGACCACCCCACACGCAGGCAGGACCCGCAACAGCAGTACCAACCGCACGGGAGGTGAAGGGCGTTGACGACCGATTCCCACGTGTCCCACACGGTCACGCCCCGCCGTACGTATCTGATCGGCCGCGCCCGGCCGAACGCGATCGTCGGCCGCAACCGCGAGTCCGGCGAGATCGCCCTGATCATCGCCGGCGCGTTCCTCGGCATGATGTGCGGGCTCGTCGTCCCCGTGCTGTCCCTGCGCATCGTGCTGCTGACCGGCTTCCCGCTGCTGGCGCTCGCCGCGGTCTACGTGCCGTACCGGCACCGCACGTTCTACAAGTGGTTCGAGATCAACCGCTCCTACAAGCGCACGGTCAAGAACGGCGCCGCCTACCGCTCGGGCGCGATGGAGGCCGGCACGCGCCTGGACGGACGGGAGATCGAGATCGGGCCGCCGCCCGGCATCGGCCGCATCACCTGGCTCGCCGCGCCGTTCGGACCGGACGAGATCGCCGTACTGCTGCACGCCGACCGCAAGACGGTGACCGCCGCCATCGAGATCGAGGGCCCCGGCGTCGGCCTGCGCGACTCCGAGGACCAGGAAGCCCTCGTCGACCGCTTCGGCACCCTGCTCAAGCACGTGGCCAACGGCGACGGCTTCGTCACCCGCCTGCAGATGCTCGCCCGCACCCTGCCCGCCGACCCCGACGCCCACGCCAAGGACGTCGCCGTGCGCGGGAACGACCGGGCACCGGCCTGGCTGCAGCAGTCGTACGACCAACTGCAGTCCATGGTCTCCACCAGCAGCGAGCAGCACCGCGCCTACCTCGTCGCCTGCATGCACTACACCCGCGAACTCGCCGCCGAGGCCCAGGCCATGGCACGGGCCGCCCGGCCCCAGGCGGGCCGCAAGCTGGACCGGGACGCCGGACTCGCGGTCGTCATGGCCCGCGAGCTGACCGACATCTGCTCCCGCCTCCAGGAGGCCGACATCCGGGTGCGGCAGCCGCTCGGCCAGGGACGGCTGGCCTCGCTGATCCACTCCATGTACGACCCGGACCACCCGATCGACCACATCCAGGCGATGACCAGGCGCAACGCCTGGCCGGCCGAGCTGGACGCCAGGGAGCCGACGTACCTCCAGGCCAAGACCCGCGAGTCCGCAACCCGCGAGCCCTGGTGCCACGCCACCGCCTGGGTCAAGGAGTGGCCCATGACCCCGGTCGGCGTCAACTTCCTCGCGCCCCTGCTCGTCCACACCCCCGACGTCATCCGCACGGTCGCCGTCACGATGGACCTCGAACCCACCGAGGTCGCCATCGAGCGCATGCTGACCGAGAAGACCAACGACGCCGCCGAGGCCAGCCGCGCCGCCAAGATGAACCGCACCGTGGACCCGCGGGACGTACAGGCCCACCACCGCCTCGACCAGCGCGGCGAGGACCTCGCCAGCGGCGCCGCCGGCGTCAACCTCGTCGGCTGGATCACCGTCTCCTCCCGCTCCCCGGAGGCCCTGGCCCGCGACAAGCGGACCATCAGGGCCTCGGCCGGAAAGTCCTACCTGAAGCTGGAGTGGTGCGACCGCGAGCACCACCGCGCCTTCGTGAACACGCTCCCGTTCGCCACCGGAATCCGACGGTAGGGGCTGATGCTCTGATGCGGGACCCGCTGACCGCCCTCACGGACGCCTTCACTTCCTTCCTGTTCGGGAAGGTCGAGACGACCCGGCTGCCGGTGAGAACGTCCACGGGCCAGGCCCAGGCGGTCTACCTGCCCACCGCCGCACCCGGCCTCGGCGACTCGGGCGTCATCATCGGCCGCGAGGTGTACTCCGGGAAGGGCTACATCTACGACCCCTTCCAGCTGTACGGCCAGCAGCTCCCCGCCCCGCACTGGCTCGTCCTCGGCGAGTCCGGCAACGGCAAGTCGGCCCTGGAGAAGACCTACGTCCTGCGCCAGCTCCGCTTCCGCGACCGCCAGGTCGTCGTCCTGGACGCCCAGGGCGAGGACGGGGTCGGCGAGTGGAACCTGATCGCGGAGGAGCTGGGGATAACTCCCATCCGGCTCGACCCGATGGCGGCCCTGGACCACGGCATCCGCCTCAACCCCCTGGACCCGGCGATCACGACGACCGGGCAGCTCGCCCTGCTGAGGACCATCATCGAGGTCGCGATGGGCCACGGCCTGGACGAGCGCTCCGGCTTCGCCCTGAAGGTCGCGCACGCCTACGTCAACGAGACGATCGTCGAACGCCAGCCGGTGCTCTCCGACATCGTCGAGCAGCTACGGCACCCGGAGCCGGAGTCGGCCGAGGCGATGAACGTCGCCATAGACGACGTACGCGCCTGGGGCCTGGACGTGGCCCTGGTCCTGGACCGCCTGGTCGACGGCGACCTGCGCGGCATGTTCGACGGGCCGACGACCGTCGGCATCGACCTGGACGCCCCACTGATCGTCTTCGACCTGTCCCACATCGACCGCAACTCCATCGCCATGCCGATCCTCATGGCGATCGTCGGCGTATGGCTGGAGCACACCTGGATCCGCCCCGACCGGAAGAAGCGCATCTTCCTGGTCGAGGAGGCCTGGCACATCATCAACAGCCCGTTCGTGGCCCAGCTGTTCCAGCGGCTGCTGAAGTTCGGGCGCCGGCTGGGTCTGTCCTTCGTGGCGGTGGTGCACCACCTGTCGGACGTCGTCGACGGGGCGGCGGCCAAGGAGGCGGCCGCGATCCTGAAGATGGCGTCGACCAGGACGATCTACGCCCAGAAGGCCGACGAGGCACGGGCGACCGGCCGGGTGCTCGGCCTGCCCAGGTGGGCGGTCGAGATCATCCCGACCCTGACCCCCGGCATCGCGGTGTGGGACGTCAACGGCAATGTCCAGGTGGTCAAACACCTGGTCACCGAGACCGAACGCCCGCTGGTCTTCACCGACCGCGCCATGACCGAGTCCTCCAGCGACCTCGTCCCCGACGACGCCCTGCGCGCCGCCGAACGGGAGGCGGAGGAGCGGGCGGCGGCCTTCATGGAACAGCACATCGCCGACCTGGACGGCTCCTCCGAGTCGACGGTCGCCTAGGGAGACGTACGCGTGAGACCGGACGACCGCGACCACGGACAGGGCCGCCGGGACGGCCAGGGCGGCATTCCCGACGGCCTGCTGGTGGGCATCCTCGCCTTCCTGCTCGGCATGACCCTGCTGGTGTGGACGGCCACCGGACTCGCCGGCCTGTTCGCCCACGGCTCCTGGCCGTCCGGCGTCGCCTTCACCCGTACGCCGCTGGCGATGCGCCACCTCATGGGCGAGCCGCACGACATGCCCGGCGCCTGGCCGGACACGCCTGCGGGGCAGCTGTCGGGATACGGACTGTTCTGGGGGCTGTTCATCGGCCAGCTGATGGTGCTGTTCGTGCTGACCGTGTTCGTGATGGGCACGGCGGCCCGGTGGAGAGCCGTGCGGCTGCGCAGACGGGCGGAGGCAGCGGCGGTCCGGGAACGGGCGGCGGCACCGGAGCCGGAACCGGCACCTCGGGAGACACCGGCGCCAGTGCGGCATGAGGTCCCCGGC
The DNA here is from genome assembly GCF_054366325.1 of Streptomyces sp. JNUCC 63. NCBI lineage: Bacteria > Bacillati > Actinomycetota > Actinomycetes > Kitasatosporales > Streptomycetaceae > Streptomyces > Streptomyces sp. JNUCC 63. The sequence goes on from NZ_CM135963.1 coordinate 3,662,933, forward strand.
CAGCGGACGGCCACGGAACCCGAACAGCCGCTCGTGGACACGCGGCCGGTGGAGACGCCGTTGGCAGAGGCGCCTCTGGCAGTGGCGCCTCTGGTGAAGACCCAGGGCCCGGCGGAGCCCGAACAAACCGGCGGACAGGAGAAGATCCTCTTCGCCCCGAGGGAGAGCCGCCAGGCGACAGCCGCCCAGGTCATCCGGGACGCGGCAGGCCCGGCCCTCGTCATCACGTCCAACCCCGCCCTCTGGCAGGACACGAAGGACCCCCGGGCCAAACTGGGCCCGGTCCTCCTCTACGACCCCGCCCACCTGTGCGACACCCCGGCCCGCCTCCACTGGTCTCCCACCGCGGGCTGCGAGGACAAGGCAACGGCGGCGGCGAGAGCCACGGCGCTCCTCGCCCCGGTCCGCCCCACCGCCAAGATCGACCAGGCGACAGCCGACACCGCGGAAACCCTCCTGCGCAGCTTCCTCCACGCCGCCGCCGTGGACGGCCGCACCGTCCGCCACGTCCACCGCTGGTCCCAGGGGGCACAGGTCCAGGAGGCGGTGCGAGCCCTGCGCACGAACCCCAAGGCCGCCTCCGGATCGGCCGGCGAACTCGAGGCGGCACTCACCTCGCACCCCGAGCGCCGTGACATCGCCCAGGAGCTGACCAGCCGCGCACTGGCCTCACTGTTCACTGTGAACGTCCGCGACGCCTGCACTCCAAACCGAACTGATGCGCTCGCCTTGGATTCCTTTGCCGGCGAAGGGGGAACGCTTTACGTGGTGGGGGAATCCATCGAGGATCCCCGCACCAACCCGGGCGCGATGCCCCTTCTGACGGCACTCGCCTCAAGCGTGGTCGAGCGCGGCCGGCGCATGGCCGAACGGTCATCCTCCGGTCGGCTCGACCCACCACTCACACTCGTCCTGGACGACGTGGCCGCCGTCGCCCCGCTCCCCCAGCTCCCCGAGCTGCTGGCCGCGGGAGCCGACCGCGGGCTGCCGACACTGGCCCTGCTCCGATCCCGCGAACAGGCCCGCGCCCGCTGGCCGCACGACGAACTCCCCGCCTGATGTCCGCTGACGCTCAGGGACGCTCGAGCACGTACTCCAGCTCGGACTCCTCCGAGCCGGCCGACAGCGGCACAGTGACCCCGCTCGGCACGAAGCCGACCCTGCTGTAGAAGCGCAGGGCACGCCCGTTGGCCTCGTGCACGATCAGCCGCACCCGCTCCACACCGATCTCCCAGGCCCACTGGAGGGCCTCGTCGAACAGCACCTCGGTCAGCCCGCACCCACGGTGCTCGGGCCGGACGTACACGCCTACGACGTGCCCCTGCCGCCGCTCGACCGGAAAGCCGGCCCAGTCCGTGCTACCGGCCTCCTCCACGAGCACGGTGAGAGTCCCGACCCACTCCCCGCCCGGAGCCTCGACGATGAACTGCCGCCCGCCGGTCGCGCCCACCACAACGCCGGCCGTCCGCTCCTGCCAGAACGAATCCGGCTTGGCCATGGCGTCGTCGTACGTCTCCAGGAAGGCGAGGTGTGCCACGGGATCCTGGAGCGCGAGAAGCCGCAGCGCCTTCGCGCTCGGCCACTCCTCGGCACGTGGGGAACGGATGACGTACTGCTCGGTGCTGGGGCCAGTCATGGGGTCACCGTAATACGGCCAAAGAAAAAGGCCCACACCTTTTCGGTGTGGGCCTTTTACTCAATGTTTGTTCGGCGGTGTCCTACTCTCCCACAGGGTCCCCCCTGCAGTACCATCGGCGCTGTGAGGCTTAGCTTCCGGGTTCGGAATGTGACCGGGCGTTTCCCTCACGCTATGACCACCGAAACACTATGAAACCGTCAGCCGACCATGTGTGGCCACATGGGACCGTTCGTGGTTTCAGAACCGACACAGTGGACGCGAGCAACTGGGGACAAGCCCTCGGCCTATTAGTACCGGTCACCTCCACGCCTTGCGGCGCTTCCAGATCCGGCCTATCAACCCAGTCGTCTACTGGGAGCCTTACCCCATCAAGTGGGTGGGAGTCCTCATCTCGAAGCAGGCTTCCCGCTTAGATGCTTTCAGCGGTTATCCCTCCCGAACGTAGCCAACCAGCCATGCCCTTGGCAGAACAACTGGCACACCAGAGGTTCGTCCGTCCCGGTCCTCTCGTACTAGGGACAGCCCTTCTCAAGACTCCTGCGCGCACAGCGGATAGGGACCGAACTGTCTCACGACGTTCTAAACCCAGCTCGCGTACCGCTTTAATGGGCGAACAGCCCAACCCTTGGGACCGACTCCAGCCCCAGGATGCGACGAGCCGACATCGAGGTGCCAAACCATCCCGTCGATATGGACTCTTGGGGAAGATCAGCCTGTTATCCCCGGGGTACCTTTTATCCGTTGAGCGACGGCGCTTCCACAAGCCACCGCCGGATCACTAGTCCCGACTTTCGTCCCTGCTCGACCCGTCGGTCTCACAGTCAAGCTCCCTTGTGCACTTACACTCACCACCTGATTGCCAACCAGGCTGAGGGAACCTTTGGGCGCCTCCGTTACCCTTTAGGAGGCAACCGCCCCAGTTAAACTACCCATCAGACACTGTCCCTGATCCGGATCACGGACCCAGGTTAGACATCCAGCACGACCAGACTGGTATTTCAACGACGACTCCCACCGCACTGGCGTGCGGCTTTCACAGTCTCCCAGCTATCCTACACAAGCCGAACCGAACACCAATATCAAACTGTAGTAAAGGTCCCGGGGTCTTTCCGTCCTGCTGCGCGAAACGAGCATCTTTACTCGTAGTGCAATTTCACCGGGCCTATGGTTGAGACAGTCGAGAAGTCGTTACGCCATTCGTGCAGGTCGGAACTTACCCGACAAGGAATTTCGCTACCTTAGGATGGTTATAGTTACCACCGCCGTTTACTGGCGCTTAAGTTCTCAGCCTCGCCCACCCGAAGGTGAGCTAACCGGTCCCCTTAACGTTCCAGCACCGGGCAGGCGTCAGTCCGTATACCTCGCCTTACGGCTTCGCACGGACCTGTGTTTTTAGTAAACAGTCGCTTCTCGCTGGTCTCTGCGGCCACCCCCAGCTCGGAGTGCAAGACTCGTCACCGGGCGCGGCCCCCCTTCTCCCGAAGTTACGGGGGCATTTTGCCGAGTTCCTTAACCATAGTTCACCCGAACGCCTCGGTATTCTCTACCTGACCACCTGAGTCGGTTTAGGGTACGGGCCGCCATGAAACTCGCTAGAGGCTTTTCTCGACAGCATAGGATCATCCACTTCGCCGCAATCGGCTCGGCATCGGGTCTCACCCTGGTGAGTGGCGGATTTGCCTACCACTCGGGCTACACCCTTACCCCGGGACAACCACCGCCCGGGCTGGACTACCTTCCTGCGTCACCCCATCACTCACCTACTGACCGCTTGGTCCGGCGGCTCCACCACTCCCCTCAACTCCGAAGAGATCAGGGCGGCTTCACGGCCTTAGCATCACGATGCTCGATGTTTGACGCTTCACAGCGGGTACCGGAATATCAACCGGTTGTCCATCGACTACGCCTGTCGGCCTCGCCTTAGGTCCCGACTTACCCTGGGCAGATCAGCTTGACCCAGGAACCCTTGGTCAATCGGCGCACACGTTTCCCACGTGTGTATCGCTACTCATGCCTGCATTCTCACTCGTCAACCGTCCACGACTACCTTCCGGTGCCGCTTCACCCGGCAGACGACGCTCCCCTACCCAACCCAGCACCCGTTGGGGCTTGCCGCTGGATTGACACGACTTCGGCGGTACGCTTGAGCCCCGCTACATTGTCGGCGCGGAATCACTAGACCAGTGAGCTATTACGCACTCTTTCAAGGGTGGCTGCTTCTAAGCCAACCTCCTGGTTGTCTGAGCGACTCCACATCCTTTCCCACTTAGCGTACGCTTGGGGGCCTTAGTCGATGCTCTGGGCTGTTTCCCTCTCGACCATGGAGCTTATCCCCCACGGTCTCACTGCCGCGCTCTCACTTGCCGGCATTCGGAGTTTGGCTAAGGTCAGTAACCCGGTAGGGCCCATCGCCTATCCAGTGCTCTACCTCCGGCAAGAAACACACGACGCTGCACCTAAATGCATTTCGGGGAGAACCAGCTATCACGGAGTTTGATTGGCCTTTCACCCCTAACCACAGGTCATCCCCCAGGTTTTCAACCCTGGTGGGTTCGGTCCTCCACGAAGTCTTACCTCCGCTTCAACCTGCCCATGGCTAGATCACTCCGCTTCGGGTCTTGAGCGTGCTACTCAACCGCCCTGTTCGGACTCGCTTTCGCTACGGCTACCCCACCCGGGTTAACCTCGCAACACACCGCAAACTCGCAGGCTCATTCTTCAAAAGGCACGCAGTCACGAGAACGAGGCAAGCCCCGTTCCGACGCTCCCACGGCTTGTAGGCACACGGTTTCAGGTACTATTTCACTCCCCTCCCGGGGTACTTTTCACCATTCCCTCACGGTACTATCCGCTATCGGTCACCAGGGAATATTTAGGCTTGGCGGGTGGTCCCGCCGGATTCACACGGGATTTCTCGGGCCCCGTGCTACTTGGGTGTCTCTTCGACGAGCCGCTGACGTTTCGGCTACGGGGGTCTTACCCTCTGCGCCGGACCTTTCGCATGTCCTTCGCCTACGCCAACGGTTTCTGACTCGTCCTGTTGCCGGCAGACAACAGCAAAGAGATCCCACAACCCCGCATGCGCAACCCCTGCCGGGTCTCACACGCATACGGTTTGGCCTCATCCGGTTTCGCTCGCCACTACTCCCGGAATCACGGTTGTTTTCTCTTCCTGCGGGTACTGAGATGTTTCACTTCCCCGCGTTCCCTCCGCACTGCCTATGTGTTCAGCAGCGGGTGACAGCCCATGACGACTGCCGGGTTTCCCCATTCGGAAACCCCCGGATCACAGCCTGGTTGACGGCTCCCCGGGGACTATCGCGGCCTCCCGCGTCCTTCATCGGTTCCTGGTGCCAAGGCATCCACCGTGCGCCCTTAAAAACTTGGCCACAGATGCTCGCGTCCACTGTGCAGTTCTCAAACAACGACCAGCCACCCATCACCCCCGGACAACATCCGGAGTTCACTGGGGCCGGCGGCCGAGGAAAGGTCATTCCCTCAGACACCCAACAGCGTGCCCGGCCGGAACCCGTCCGGAGATCATGCGTTCCACGCTCCTGCGAGCAGTACTGGCAGCCTCCGGCCCGTGCATCCGGCCGAATAATCAACGTTCCACCCATGAGCAACCAGCACCGGGCACTCGCCGGTGTACTGGCCCCTGACCGGGCAAGCCCGGCAAGAAGTGCTCCTTAGAAAGGAGGTGATCCAGCCGCACCTTCCGGTACGGCTACCTTGTTACGACTTCGTCCCAATCGCCAGTCCCACCTTCGACGGCTCCCTCCCGCAAGGGGTTGGGCCACCGGCTTCGGGTGTTACCGACTTTCGTGACGTGACGGGCGGTGTGTACAAGGCCCGGGAACGTATTCACCGCAGCACTGCTGATCTGCGATTACTAGCAACTCCGACTTCATGGGGTCGAGTTGCAGACCCCAATCCGAACTGAGACAGGCTTTTTGAGATTCGCTCCGCCTCGCGGCATCGCAGCTCATTGTACCTGCCATTGTAGCACGTGTGCAGCCCAAGACATAAGGGGCATGATGACTTGACGTCGTCCCCACCTTCCTCCGAGTTGACCCCGGCGGTCTCCTGTGAGTCCCCAGCACCCCGAGGGGCCTGCTGGCAACACAGGACAAGGGTTGCGCTCGTTGCGGGACTTAACCCAACATCTCACGACACGAGCTGACGACAGCCATGCACCACCTGTACACCGACCACAAGGGGGACCCTGTCTCCAGGGTTTTCCGGCGTATGTCAAGCCTTGGTAAGGTTCTTCGCGTTGCGTCGAATTAAGCCACATGCTCCGCTGCTTGTGCGGGCCCCCGTCAATTCCTTTGAGTTTTAGCCTTGCGGCCGTACTCCCCAGGCGGGGAACTTAATGCGTTAGCTGCGGCACCGACGACGTGGAATGTCGCCAACACCTAGTTCCCACCGTTTACGGCGTGGACTACCAGGGTATCTAATCCTGTTCGCTCCCCACGCTTTCGCTCCTCAGCGTCAGTAATGGCCCAGAGATCCGCCTTCGCCACCGGTGTTCCTCCTGATATCTGCGCATTTCACCGCTACACCAGGAATTCCGATCTCCCCTACCACACTCTAGCCAGCCCGTATCGAATGCAGACCCGGGGTTAAGCCCCGGGCTTTCACACCCGACGTGACAAGCCGCCTACGAGCTCTTTACGCCCAATAATTCCGGACAACGCTCGCGCCCTACGTATTACCGCGGCTGCTGGCACGTAGTTAGCCGGCGCTTCTTCTGCAGGTACCGTCACTTGCGCTTCTTCCCTGCTGAAAGAGGTTTACAACCCGAAGGCCGTCATCCCTCACGCGGCGTCGCTGCATCAGGCTTGCGCCCATTGTGCAATATTCCCCACTGCTGCCTCCCGTAGGAGTCTGGGCCGTGTCTCAGTCCCAGTGTGGCCGGTCGCCCTCTCAGGCCGGCTACCCGTCGTCGCCTTGGTGAGCCGTTACCTCACCAACCAGCTGATAGGCCGCGGGCTCATCCTTCACCGCCGGAGCTTTCGACCCCCGCAGATGCCTGCGGGAGTGATATCCGGTATTAGACCCCGTTTCCAGGGCTTGTCCCGAAGTGAAGGGCAGATTGCCCACGTGTTACTCACCCGTTCGCCACTAATCCCCACCGAAGTGGTTCATCGTTCGACTTGCATGTGTTAAGCACGCCGCCAGCGTTCGTCCTGAGCCAGGATCAAACTCTCCGTGAATGTTTACCGGTAATCCGGTCGACACCACGAGAGCGGTGCGAGAGGAGGAATGATCCCCTCGCACACAGCGTCCTCGCTGTGTTTCTTCAAAGGAACCACGACCATCGGAGTGTTCCGACGGACGGGGTATCAACATATCTGGCGTTGATTTTTGGCACGCTGTTGAGTTCTCAAGGAACGGTCGCTTCCTTCGTACTCACCCTCGCGGGCTTTCCTCCGGGCGCTTCCCTTCGGTGTTTCCGACTCTATCAGACCTTTCCGATCCGATTTCCTCGGTGCTTTCCAGGTTCACGCTCTCGCGCTTTCCTTTCCGGCGGCCCCGACTCTATCAGATCCCTTTCGGCCTGATCCCCAGTCAGCGGGGTTCGCCATCACGGCCGTTGGGCCGTTCCGACGTCTCAAACCTTAGCGGATCCTCTCGGCGATTCCCAATCAGACCCTCGGGGTTCCGGTTCGGGATCGACGAGTCCCATGCGTGAATTGAATTTCGGGCGCGCCGAAAACAACCCGGCTGGGAGATCGTGCTTGTGGTTTGGGTGCCGCTTGTGCGGCGGGAGTGCTGCCGTAGGAACGTTACGTCTCTGTGGCAACCCGGAGAACGTTACGGATCCGGCGAGGGGCTGTCAAGCGTCCCGGCCAAGATTTTTTAGTCGAGGTCGCTGAGCCGTCCGCCGGCGTCCGGCTGGGCGTGCTCCACACGGCGGAGCAGCCTGATCAGGACCTCGCCGAGGGCCGTGCGCTCCGACGGGGAGAGGTCCTGCAGGAGGTCGCCCTCGAAGACCGTGGCCAGGCGCATGGCCTCGAGCCACTTCTCGCGGCCGGCGGGAGTCAGCTCCACGATGACACGGACGCGGTTGGACTCGTCGCGCTCCCGGGTGACCAGGCCCTCGGCGACCATCCGGTCGATGCGGTGGGTCATCGCGGCCGGGGTCAGGCCGAGGCGCTTGGCCAGGTCGCTCGGGCCCATGCGGTAGGGGGCTCCGGACAGGACAAGGGCCTTGAGGACCTCCCAGTCGGCGTTGGTGATGCCGAGCTCGGCGGTCTGCCGGCCGTAGGCGACGTTCATCCGGCGGTTGAGCCGGGACAGCGCGGAGACGATCTGCTCGACCTGGGGGTCGAGGTCCTGGAACTCGCGCTGGTAGGCGGCGATCTGCTCTTCGAGTGTCGGTTCAGTGCCGGTGGTGTCGCCCATGGGCGCAGTATGGCACGCCTCGGCTTGGTGTTGAAGTCCTTCGAGGTGTACTCTTCAGCGTCGAAATTTAGCTTCTAAGTCTTCAGTTCTAACTGCTGAGCACTTCAACCATCCGCCAAGAGAGACAAAGAGAGCAAGAGAGAGGTGAACGTGACCAGGGCGATGGGCGCAGCGATGCGCCGGATCCACGTGGGCAACGCACTCAGCGCGTTCGGGCTCGGCTTCACCGTCCCCTACCTGTACGTCTATGTGGCGCAGGTGCGGGGGCTGGGAGCCGTGACGGCGGGGCTCGTCCTCGCAGTCTTCGCCGTGGCCGCGCTGATCGTGCTGCCGTTCGCCGGCCGGGCGATCGTGCGGCGCGGCCCGCTGCCGGTCCTGCTCGCCGCCCTGGTCACGGCCGCGCTGGGCGCGCTGAGTCTGGGGCTGGTGGCGGGCGCCGGAGCCGTACTGCTGTCGGCGGCGGCGCTCGGCGCCGGACAGGCCGTGATGCAGCCGGCGCTGGCGACGATGATCGTGGACTGCTCGACAACGGAGACGCGGTCGCGGGCGTTCGCGATGCAGTTCTTCCTGCAGAACCTGGGGCTGGGTGTGGGTGGCCTCATCGGGGGTCATCTCGTCGACACCACTCGGGCCTTTTCCTTCACGCTGCTGTTCGCGATCGAGGCGGCGGTGTTCCTGCTGTTGGTCGTGCTGATGTCGACGGTGCGGATGCCGCACTCGCCGCGGATCGGGGACACGTCGGTGGGGGCCGGGCCGTCGGCGAAAGGCAGCTGGAAGCAGCTGCTCGGGAACCGTGCCATGGTGCAGCTGTGCGTGCTGGGCTTTGTGCTGTTCTTCGCCTGCTACGGGCAGTTCGAGTCGGGGCTGAGCGCATACGGCGTGGAGGCCGCCGGTATCTCGACGTCGACGCTGGGGACCGCGCTGGCCGCGAACACGTTGGTGATCGTGGTGGCGCAGTTCGCCGTGCTGAAGTTCGTCGAGCGGCGGAGGCGGTCGCGGGTGATCGCGGCGGTGGGGCTGATCTGGGCGCTCGCGTGGGCCGCGGCGGCGTACGCGGGGCTCGGGCACGGCAGCCATGTGATGGCCACGGCCGCGTTCGTGTCGACGTACGCGCTGTTCGGGCTCGGTGAGGCGATGCTGTCGCCGACGGTCGCGCCGCTGGTGGCGGATCTGGCGCCGGACGGGATGGCGGGGCAGTACAACTCGGCTTTCGCCCTGGTGAAGCAGTTGGCGTTGGCGCTGGGGCCGGCGGTGGGCGGGCCGCTGGGGGCCTCGCTGCCTGGGCCGTATGTGGTGACGTTTCTGCTGTTCTCGCTGTTGATCAGCGTGCTCGCGCTGCGGTTGGGGCGGGGGCTGACTCTGGTCCAGGACCATCCTTGGGCCGCGCGGAGCCGGGTGGTTGCGCGGGGCGGGGCGGTGACGGGGGTGGTGGCTGCGGAGGCGTGACCTCTGCCGTGCTTTGCCCACCTGCCCGCCCGTCTCGGTGGGGAGAGAGGTCCCCGGCCCTGGGGCTCCGCCCCAGACCCCGGCGGGGCCTTCGCCCCCTGCGCTCCCAGCGGGGCTCCGCCCCTCCTGCACCCCGGCGGCGGGACCCGGGCTCCGCGCTCTCCTCGGAGGGGCCCGGTGCTCCGCGCCCCTCCGGGGGAGTCCCGCTCAGACGCCCGTCACTGGCTTCCCGTTCCTCCCGCCCTCCCGCGGGAGCGTGAACTCGCACCAGACTGCCTTGCCGCCGCCTGGGGTTCTGCGGGAGCCCCAGCTGGTGGCGATCGTGGCGATGATGGCGATGCCGCGGCCGGACTCGTCGGCGGGGGTGGCGCGGCGGCGGCGGGGGAGGTGGTCGTCGCCGTCGGTGACCTCGATGATCAGGCGGCGGTCGGTGCGGCGCAGTCGCAGGCGCATGGGCGGGGTGCCGTGCTGGAGGGAGTTGGCGACCAGTTCGCTCGCGGCGAGGACTCCCAGGTCGTGCAGGTCGGGCGGGAAACGCCAGCTGGTGAGGACGCCGGAGGCGAACGCACGCGCGCGCGGGGCTGCTTCCACTCCGCCGAGCAGTTCGAGGGCCGCGTTGCGGAAGAGCTCGCTGTCCGGGCCGGTGCGGGCCGGGTGCTGGAGGACGAGGACGGCCACGTCGTCGTCGTGGTCGGCCTGGACGCCGGCCGAGCGGACCAGGCGGTCGCAGATCACCTGGGGGGTGCCGGTGGCGCCGGCGAGGGCGCGTTCCAGGGACGCGATGCCCTCGTCGAGGTCCTCGTCGCGTCGTTCCACCAGGCCGTCGGTGTAGAGGACCGCCGTGGAGCCGGGGCCCAGGGGGACCGAGCCGGAGGCGTGCACCCAGCCGCCGGTACCGAGCGGCGGGCCGGTGGGTTCGTCGGCACGCTGGACGGTGCCGTTCTCGTCGCGGACGAGGATCGGCAGGTGCCCGGCGGAGGCGTACACCAGCCGGCCCTCGTTGGGGTCGTGGACGGCGTAGACGCAGGTCGCGATCTGGTTGGCGTCGATCTCCGTGGCGAGGCCGTCGAGGAGCTGGAGCACCTCGTGCGGGGGGAGGTCCAGACGGGCGTAGGCCCGGACTGCGGTGCGGAGTTGCCCCATGACCGCGGCCGCCCGCACGCCGCGTCCCATCACGTCGCCGATGACCAGGGCCGTGCGGCCGCCGCCGAGGGTGATGACGTCGTACCAGTCGCCGCCGACCGCGGCTTCCGTGCCGCCCGGCTGGTAGGTGGCGGCGATGCGCAGGTCGTCGGGCTGTTCCAGGACCTGGGGGAGGAGTGAGCGCTGGAGGGTGACCGCGGTCTCGCGCTGCCGGCGCTCGCTGGCGCGCAGCCGTTCGGCGGCCTCGGCGTGGTCGGTGACGTCGGTGGCGAAGACCAGTACGCCGGTGCCCGCGGTGTGGTGGTCGCCGTCGGCGACCGGCGTGCAGGTGAACGTGTACGAGCGTCCGTCCGGAGCCTTGCGGGACTTCAGGGTGCGGGGCCTGCCGCTGCGCAGGACCTGTTCGAGGAGCGGGAGCAGGCCCAGTTCGCGCAGTTCGGGCAGGGCCTCGCGGGCGGGTGCGCCGAGGGGGCGTGTGCCGAAGGCCGCCGCGTAGGCGTCGTTGACGTAGGCGATGCGGTGGTCGGGGCCGTGGACGAGGGCGACGAGGGCCGGGACGCGGTCGAGGACCTCGCGCGCGGGGAGCTCGTCGACGGCGGGCACCGGTACCGGCTCGTCGGTCAGTTGTTCGGCGCGGGCCGCGGGTACGGAGCCGTCCGCCCGGCGGGCCGGGACGGCCGCGAGCTCGGTCCGCGCTGCGGCGCGGCGCTGCGTTCCGGGGATGCCGGGGAGCCGGGCGCTCCAGCGCGTGAAGTTCACGAATCCTTGCCTCGTGTCGTCGTCTCAGGCCGGCTCCGGGCCCGGCCGGGAATCTGGGGCCGCGCGGCGGTGCCGCACATTCTTACCGCCCCGGGGGTGCGTCACGGCGGGAATGCGTCATCCGTGGGACGCCGGGGCGTGCGGTGAAGTTCCTCGGTCCGGTCAGGACGACCCTTTCGGGTTGATGTTCGGGTCGAGAGGATGCTTTCCACCGGCAGCGAGTTCGAACTCCGCCCTGGGATGTTCGAGCGAACCCAGGGAGACGATCTCCCGCTTGAACAGTCCCGCGAGCGTCCATTCGGCGAGCACCCGGGCCTTGCGGTTGAAGGTGGGCACCCTGCTGAGGTGGTAGGCGCGGTGCATGAACCAGGCGGGGTAGCCCTTCAGTTTGCGCCCGTAGACCTGTGCGACGCCCTTGTGCAGTCCGAGCGAGGCGACCGATCCGGCGTATTTGTGCGCATACGTCTCAAGGGGCTCGCCGCGCAGGAAGTGGCCGATGTTGTCGGCCAGGAGCCTGGCCTGGCGGAGGGCGTGCTGGGCGTTGGGCGGGGTCAGGCTGCCCGGTTCGGCGGCGGTGACGTCGGGGACGGCGGCGGCGTCACCCGCGGCCCAGGCGTGTTCGACGCCGTCGACGGTCAGCCGGGCGGTGCACTTCAGCCGCCCGCGTCCATTGAGCGGCAGGTCGGTGGCGGCGAGGAGGGGGTGCGGTTTGACGCCGGCGGTCCACACGACCGTACGGGTCGGGAAGCGCTGCCCGTCGCTGAGGACGGCGACCCGGTCGGCGCAGGACTCCAGGCGGGTGCGGAGCAGGACCTGGATGTTGCGGCGGCGCAGTTCGGTGACGGTGTAGCGGCCCATCTCCTCGCCGACCTCGGGCAGGATCCGGTTCGAGGCCTCCACGAGGATCCACTTCATGTCCCCGGGCTTGACGTTGTGGTAGTAGCGCGTGGCGTAGCGGGCCATGTCCTCCAGTTCGCCGAGCGCTTCCACGCCCGCGTAGCCGCCGCCGACGAAGACGAAGGTGAGGGCGGCGTCGCGAACCTCGGGGTCGCGGGTGGAGGAGGCGATGTCCATCTGTTCGAGGACGTGGTTGCGCAGGCCGATGGCCTCCTCGACGGTCTTGAAACCGATGCCGTAGTCGACGAGGCCGGGGATGGGCAGGGTGCGCGAGACGGAGCCAGGGGCGAGGACGAGTTCGTCGTACGTCAGCTTCTCGGTGCCCCCGGTCTCCTCGGTGGCGAGGGTGGTGAGGGTCGCGGTGCGGTGCGCGTGGTCGATGGAGGTGGCCTCGCCGACGATGATGCGGCACTGGTCGAGGACGCGGCGCAGGGGTACGACGACGTGCCGGGGGGAGATCGCGCCGGCGGCGGCTTCGGGCAGGAACGGCTGATAGGTCATATAGGGGTCGGGCGTGACCACCGTGACCTCGACCTCGCCCCGCCTGAGCTCCTGTTTCATCGTCCGCTGCAGGCGCAGGGCCGTGTACATCCCGACGTAGCCGCCGCCGACAACGAGAATGCGCGCACGTTCCTTCACCATCCCATGACGCACCGGACGCAGTCGTTTGTCCACAGGCCCGGCGAATTGTGTGACCGCCGGCCGGAGTGGCGCGGGGTTGGCCGAAATATCGCTATAGAGGGAAGGGTGCAGGTCAGCGGGTGTGGGGTGACTGCGAGAGGGGGTGCAATCCGGACGTATGCGGCCCGTGCTCCGATCGGGGGGCGCTCCGTACGGAACCTGCCCCTTCTGAATTGACTCCCGCTCAACTATGTTCGTGTGTCGACGGGGTGTGGGGGATGTGGTCGAGCGAGCCCGCGGAGTACCACCGGATCTCGGGGGCGGGCCCGGTCGCGTGCGATCTCCGCTGTGCGCATCCCGGAATCAGGGATGGGGAGAGTCTCCGGGGGGAGACGTCACTATCGGGGGATCACTTATGCACATTCAGGACACTCATTGGTCCGCCGCGTCCACCGCGTCCACCGTCGCGCCGGCCGGCGGAGCGATGAGCACGGCGGCGGGCAACGGGCGCGGAGAGGAAGCCCGGCCCGGCCGGGCGACGCCGCTGCGCGTGGACGCGCAGCGCAATCTCGAGCATGTGCTGCGGGCGGCGCGCGAGGTCTTCGGCGAGCTGGGGTACGGCGCGCCGATGGAAGACGTGGCGCGGCGCGCGCGGGTCGGCGTCGGCACGGTGTACCGGCGCTTTCCGAGCAAGGACGTCCTGGTGCGGCGGATAGCCGAGGAGGAGACCTCCCGGCTGACCGACCAGGCACGGGCCGCGCTCGGCCAGGAGGACGAGCCGTGGTCGGCGCTCTCCCGCTTCCTGCGCACGTCGGTGGCGTCCGGCGCCGGGCGGCTGCTGCCGCCGCGGGTGCTGCGGGTCGGCGTCGCCGAGGACCGCTCCGGCGGTGCCGGCCAGGCGGCCGACGCGCGGCTGCCGCACCAGCGGACCCAGCCGGGCGGCGGGGAGCTCAGGCTCGTGCCCGACGGCGTGGCGGACGACGACGCCGGGGTGGCGGAGCTGCTCGAGGTCGTGGGGCGGCTCGTGGAGCGTGCGCGCGCGGCGGGCGAACTGCGGCCGGACGTGTCGGTGTCGGACGTGCTGCTGGTCATCGCCACGGCGGCACCCTCGCTGCCGGACGCGGCCCAGCAGGCCGCGGCGTCGGCACGGCTGCTGGACATCCTGCTGGAGGGTCTGCGCTCACGGCCGGCGTGAACCGGGTGCGGCTCCGGGGTCGGGCGCGCGGGTTTCCTCGTACGGGTGACGACCGGCCACCGGGGAACGGGAAGTCCCCGCGGGCGGGTGGAGAGCCCTTGCTGCCGGGGCCCGGCCGGCGGGCGGTGCGGCAGTCGCGGCCGACGCTCGCGCGGTCCCTCCCCGGCGCAGGGCGCTGTGCCCGTGCGGCGCGGGTGGTACGAGGACGGTGTGCCGGCCGCCTTTGATGGGGCTGCCGTCGTCCGGCGCCGGGCTGATCGGGCGGATGCGCGCGGTGACCGGGTACGGCGACTGCCCCGTGGTCGTCGGCCTCAACCGCGCGTGCTCCGCCTACGGCGCCGGGGTCGGCAGGGTGTCCCTCTCTGTGTGCGCCGGCGGGCGTGCCTGTGGGGCTCCGGGGCGAACGGCGGCGCCGGCCCTGCCGTTCCCGTCCCTGCGGACCTCGTCGGCCACCGAGCCGTATCCGCTCAGCCGCCGGAGGCCAGCGCGCTCCGCTGCGGGGCGATTCCCGCCGGTACCGCGCGGGCACGCGCGGGCGTGCCGGTCCAGCAGGTGCCGCGGCGGGAGAGGAGGCGGCGCAGCCACAGTTCCAGGGACACGAGGTCCGCGAGGCCGTCCAGCGGGAGGGGTTCGCCCTGGGCCGCCGCGCGCAGTGCCTTGCGGACCACGCGGGCCTCCACCAGGCCGGCCTCGGCGAGCAGGGGTGTGGCGAAGAGGTCCACCAGGTCGTTGACGGCCACGCGCAGGCCCGTGCGGGCGGCGGCGGCCGCCGAGGCGTGCGAGGGGGCGCCCCAGCCGGGCGGCAGATCGTCCACTCCGGCGCCCTGAAGAACCGTACGCAGGATCGCCGCCCGCGCGCCGGGCTGCACCCGCAGGGCCTCCGGCAGGGCGCGGCAGGCGCGGACGACCTGGTTGTCGAGGAACGGCATGTGCAGCCGCTGGGAGCGGATCTCGGCGGCCTGCTCCAGGACGCGCAGGTCCGCCGCCTGCCGGGCGAGGGCGGTACGCGCGCGATGGTCGCCCGGCCGCTGCCCCGGCCCCACCGCGGAACGGCTCGACGCCCCCTGCAGGCGAACCGATACTTCAGCCAGCGCCTCCCCGGTCAGCCACCGGGCCGCGGGCCCGGGTCTGGCCCAGGTGAGTGCGGCCAGCGACGCACCGACGGTGCCCGCGGGCTCGTCGAAGCGGCGGTGCAGCAGCCGTTCGGCGAGCAGGTCGAGTCCCGCGCGGTAGGGCGTCCGCGCCAGCCGGCGCGCCGCGCCGTACACGCGCGCGGGGACCATGACCGATCCGTCGGCCTTGGCGAGCGCGGCGACGGGCCGGACCAGATGGCGGCGCTTGCGGTCCATCAGCAGGTCGGCCAGGCGCGCGGGATGGGCGTCCAGGACCTGCCGGGCGCCGTGGCCGGTGAAGTGGTCGGCGCTGCCGGAGGCGAGCCGCGCGCGGTGCCGTGCCGCCGCGACCAGGGACGGGCCCGGCTCGTCGGTCAGGGGGCCGTCGAGGTCGGCGTAGGGCAGTACGTCCTCGCCGCCGGTCACCACCACGTGGTGCAGGCGCGGTCCCGCCGCGAGCGCTCCGGCGCGCTCGAGTTCGGCCTCGCGCCCGGCGGCCGTGAGGTCGTTGAAGGTGACGGCCAGCAGGCGCTCGCCGGCTCCGGTGCCGTGGCCCAGGAGGGTGCCCGGCATACCGGGGAGCCCGGCGGCCAGCAGGGCCAGCGTGCCCGAGGCCGGTCCCCCGGACAGGTCGGCGCCGATGCCGGGCACCGGCATCCCGCGGGCCGCGCGGCGCTCGGCGGGCCCCATGCCGGGCACCGGTCCGGGGTCGAGGTCGGGTACGTGCCGGGGCGCGGACAGGCGGGCGCGGACGGCCTCCACCAGCGCGTCGCGCACCGCGGCGACCGCGCTGTCCGGGTCGGCGGGGGGTGCCGCGACCGCGAGTGAGGCGACCGGCTCGTACCCGGCGACCTCACGCGCCCCCGCGCGCAGGATCAGCGCATGCCCCGGCGGAATGCGCCGTACGCCGTCGTACGGCGTGGAGTCGTGCAGCGCGGCCGGTACGTCGGGGGCGGCCAGCAGGGCGGCCAGGTGCCCGAAGTCGAGGTTGGCCTCGATGAGGTCGGCCAGCGGCAGCGCGGCCGTCGCATACGCCGTGCCGCCGGCCCAGGGGGTGTGGAACACCGGGCGGGCGCCGGCGAGATCGCCGCAGACGGTGACGCGGCGGCCCACCCGCACGACGGCGGTGTAGCTGCCGGGCCAGGCGGTCAGGTGCCGCAGCGCGCCGCCGCGCGCGGCGAGCAGGCCGACCCGCAGCTGTTCGTCGGAGGCTCCGCAGGTGCCGAGCACTGCGATGCTGGTCCGGTCGTCGGCCCGCACCACTCGGACCTCGTCCGGACGCCAGTCGCCGACCGCCCACAGCGGGTCGGGATCGCCCCACAGCATCTGGGAGCCCACCGGATGCACGGTCTGTCCGTCGTGTCCGGTGGCGCCCGCGGAGCCGGTCCCGGCGGTCCCCGCGGCGGTGCTGCTCCATCCCACCAACCACCGCATCGACGCCTCCACAGCCTGTGGACAACCAGTGCACCGCACGAACCGGGACACCATGCTGCCACGAAGGAGGCGCGCCGGAAGGGAGGCGGAGCCGCCTTCGGTGCACTGCGCGCGCCCTCGCACGCCTGCCCGGACGGTGGCGAACGCCCCTACCGTACAAGGCCGCTGCGACGCGAATGCGCCCTCTGATGCGCTCCTATCAATACCCTTCGCGCCGTCAAGTGCCATGGTAGGAGCCGCAATCATCGACGGGGGGCAGGGGCGATTTTCGGCCAATTCGGCATCGCGGGGACAGGCGTGCCGCACGCTCCGTACACACTGCGCGCCTCGCACGGACAACAGACAGTCCGGGAGGCGGAGTTCGCCCCCCGGACCGTTCCGCCGCCCGCGGGGATGGAGGCGGCGGTGTCCCCCAGCCCACTGGATCCAGTACAGCGGGCCGACCCACGCAGGACCATGGAACCGCTCCCCCGATGGCCGGAGAAGAGCGCACGGACGGGCGCACGGCCACACACCGGGAGCACGCCGCAACCCTGCGTGCAGGGCCCGTACTTCCGTGCGGGCCACAATCCCGCCATCCGGAAGAATGCCCCTTAACGCTTGGGATGCGGCGAACTACGCTGGGTTTACGAATGCCGCGTGGTTATGCCAGCGCGGCAGCCGTCTGTGTCGAGGGGTGGCGCATGTCCAGGGAGCAACGCGGGCCGAACGAAAAGCTCGGCGCCGTTCTCGCCCTCGCGGGAATCAGCAACGCAGGACTCGCGCGGCGCGTCAACGACCTCGGCGCCCAACGCGGGTTGACTCTTCGCTACGACAAGACCTCGGTGGCGCGCTGGGTTTCGAAGGGGATGGTGCCGCAGGGTGCGGCGCCACACCTCATCGCGGCCGCCATCGGCCAGAAGCTCGGCCGCCCGGTGCCGCTCCACGAGATCGGCCTGGCGGACGCGGATCCCGCACCCGAAGTGGGCCTCGCCTTCCCCAGGGACGTCGGCCAGGCGGTGAAGTCGGCGACGGAGCTGTACCGGCTCGACCTCGCCGGCCGCCGGGCCGGTTCCGGCGGCATCTGGCAGTCGCTCGCCGGATCGTTCGCAGTGAGCGCATACGCAACGCCCGCATCGCGGTGGCTGATAACCCCGGCCGACAGTTCGGTGGCACGCGAGGCCGGACCGGCGGAGGGTTCCGGCGCACCGATCAAAGTCGGCCACAGCGATGTGCGGAAACTGCGGGAGGCCGCCGAGGACGCCAGGCGCTGGGACTCCAAGTACGGAGGCGGCGACTGGCGTTCGTCGATGGTGCCGGAGTGCTTGCGCGTCGAGGCGGCGCCGCTGCTGCTCGGCTCCTACTCCGACGAGGTCGGCCGTGCCCTGTTCGGCGCCAGTGCCGAACTCACCCGTCTCGCCGGGTGGATGGCCTTCGACACCGGTCAACAGGAGGCCGCGCAGAGGTATTACATCCAGGCGCTGCGCCTCGCGCGCGCGGCGGCCGACGTGCCCCTCGGGGGCTACGTCCTGGCGTCGATGTCCCTGCAGGCGACCTACCGCGGCTTCGGCGACGAAGGGGTCGACCTCGCCCAGGCCGCCCTGGAGCGCAACCGGGGCCTGGCCACCGCCCGCACCATGAGCTTCTTCCGGCTCGTCGAGGCACGCGCACACGCGCGCGCGGGTGACGCCCAGGCGGCCGGCGCCGCCCTGAAGGCGGCCGAGGGCTGGCTGGAGCGCTCCCGCGACGGCGACAGCGATCCGTCCTGGCTCGGCTTCTACGGCTACGACCGGTTCGCCGCCGACGCCGCGGAGTGCTACCGCGATCTGAAGGCGCCCCGCCAGGTCCGCCGCTTCACCGAGCAGGCGCTGTCGCAGCCGACGGAGGAGTTCGTCCGCTCGCACGGACTGAGGCTGGTCGTCTCGGCGGTCGCCGAACTGGAGTCGGGCAACCTGGACGCGGCCTGCGAGCAGGGTGTGCGGGCGGTGGAGGTCGCCGGGCGTATCTCGTCGGCGCGCACCACGGAGTACGTCAAGGACCTCCTGCACCGGCTGGAGCCCTACGGCGACGAACCCCGCGTGGCGGAGCTGCGCGAGCGGGCGCGGCCCCTGTTGGCGGCACCGGCCTGAGCCGGACCGGATACCACGCCTCCCTCCGCGTCTCCCCCTCGGTTCACAGGCATTGTCAGTGGCACAGTGCACTATGGGTGCGGGAGGTGGAGCAGGTGCGGCCGGAGATCACTTACGACTGCGACGTGCTGGTGATCGGTGGTGGGATCGTCGGCCTGTCGACGGCGTACGCGATCACGCGCGCCGCGCCGGGCACGCGTGTGACCGTGCTGGAGAAGGAGCAGGGCCCGGCCCGGCACCAGACGGGACGCAACAGCGGGGTGATCCACAGCGGGATCTACTACCGGCCGGGCTCGCTGAAGGCGCGGTACGCGGTGCGGGGCGCCGCCGAGATGGTCAAGTTCTGCGCGGAGTACGACATCGCGCACGCCGTCACCGGCAAGCTGATCGTGGCGACCGGACGGGAGGAGCTGCCCCGGCTGCACGCGCTGGTGCAGCGCGGCCGGGAGAACGGCATTCCGGTGCGCGAGCTGGGCGGCGCGCAGATCGAGGAGTACGAGCCCGAGGTGCGCGGACTGGCCGCGATCCACGTCGGGACGACGGGGATCTGCGACTTCACGGCGGTGGCACGGCAGCTGGCGGACGCGTCGGGAGCGGAGATCCGGTACGGGTCGCGGGTCGTGCGGGTGGACCGGAGGCCGGCGCTGGGGGTGGCCGTACGGACCGAGCGCGGTGGTGTCGTGCGCGCGCGCGTGCTGGTCAACTGCGCGGGGCTGTACTGCGACGAGGTGGCGCGGCTGACCGGGGACGAGCCGGGCGTGCGGATCGTGCCGTTCCGCGGGGAGTACTACGAGCTGGCGCGGCCGGAGCTGGTGCGGGGACTGGTGTATCCGGTGCCGGACCCGGCGTTCCCGTTCCTCGGTGTGCATCTCACACGCGGGATCGACGGCGGTGTGCACATCGGGCCCAACGCGGTGCCGGCCCTCGCGCGCGAGGGGTACGACTGGGGGGTCGTACGGCCCCGGGAGCTGGTGGGGACGCTGAGCTGGCCCGGGTCGTGGCGGATCGCGCGGCGGCACTGGCGGTACGGGGCCGGAGAGCTGCGGCGGTCGATGTCGAAGGGGGCGTTCACTCAGGCGGTGCGCAGGCTGATGCCGGAGGTGCGGGAGGAGGACCTGGTGCCGGCGGCCGCGGGGGTGCGGGCGCAGGCGGTGCTGAGGGACGGGACGCTGGTGGACGACTTCCTGATCCGGGAGGGGGCTCGAGCCGTGCATGTGCTGAACGCGCCTTCGCCCGCGGCTACCGCTTCGCTGCCGATCGGTCGGGAGGTGGCGCGGCGGGCGCTGGCCGTGCTGAGGTCGGTGCGGTGACGGTCACGGCGGGGCGGGGCCGTGCCGCCGAAGCGGCGGTCCGCGCATGCGCCGGCCGCGCTGGTCCGTGCCTCTCTCCCCGTAAAATCGTTCCCACTGTGACTGACTCCCTGAACACCCCCCAGGCTCCCGCCCCCGGTGAGTGGCCCCGGCACACCCCCGGTGTGTCCGTCCGGTACACCAGGGGCAAGGGGGAGCCGCGCTTTCCCGACGGGCCCAAGGCCGATCCGGCCGGGTCGCACTTCGAGCGGCGCATCCGGAGTTTCCAGCCGCGTCGGAGCCGGGTGACCGCGGGGCAGGCGGACGCGTTGCAGCGGCTGTGGCCCAAGTGGGGACTGGACATCGACGGGCAGCGGGTGATCGACCTGGCCGAGCTGTTCGGGAACACCGGTCCCGTCGTGCTGGAGATCGGCTTCGGAATGGGCGAGGCCACCGCCCGGATGGCGGCCGCGGACCCGGACACCAACATCCTCGCCGTCGACGTGCACACCCCGGGCCAGGGCAATCTCCTGAACCTCGCCGACCGCGACGGCCTCACCAACGTCCGGGTCGCCAACGGCGACGCCGTCATCCTGCTGCGCGAGATGCTCGCCCCGGACTCCCTGGACGGGCTGCGCGTCTACTTCCCCGACCCCTGGCCGAAGAAGCGTCACCACAAGCGGCGGCTGATCCAGCCGGAGTTCCTGACGCTGGCCGCCGCCCGGCTCCGGCCCGGGGCGCTCGTGCACTGCGCGACGGACTGGGAGCCGTACGCCGAACAGATGCTCGACGTGCTGACCGCGCACCCCGACTTCGAGAACACCCGGCCCGACGGCGGTTTCGCGCCACGTCCCGGCTTCCGTCCGCTGACCCGTTTCGAGGAGCAGGGACTGGACAAGGGGCATGTGGTGAACGATCTGCTCTTCCGCCGCGTGGAGCACGAAGCCCCGCAACCGCAGTGACCTCGTTAGGGTCGATGCCGTGGCCGTCTTTCCCCCGTACCCGACGCGTCCCCCTGCCCATCCCTCTCACCCCTCCGGCGTCGTCCCGCGGCACGCGCACTGGTGGCAGCGGCGATGGGTCAAGTACGGCGCCCCGATCACCCTGCTCGCGCTCTCCGGGCTGGTCATCCTCGCCCTGGTGCGCCGGGAGACCGGCACCGAGGGGTTCCTCGTCGGGCTCGGGCTCGCGGTACTGCCCGTACCACTGCTGCTGGCCGCCTTCCGCTGGCTGGACCGGGTCGAGCCCGGCCCCTGGCGGAACATGCTCTTCGCCTTCGCCTGGGGCGCCTGCGCGGCGGCGCTCATAGCGATCGTCGCCAACAGCTTCGCCACCCACTGGATAGCCACGGCGACCGCCGACCCGTCCGGCGCGGACACCCTCGGCGCGACCGTGATAGCGCCGGTCGTGGAGGAGTCCGCGAAGGCCGCCGCCGTCCTGCTGCTCTTCCTCTTCCGCAGACGCGACTTCACCGGCCTCGTCGACGGGGTGGTCGTCGCCGGGGTGACCGCGACCGGCTTCGCGTTCACCGAGAACATCCTCTACCTCGGCAACGCCTTCGGCACCGACCAGCTCAACGGTGACGGGGGCATCGCCTCCGTCACCGCGGCGACCTTCTTCGTGCGCGTCATCATGTCGCCGTTCGCGCACCCGCTGTTCACCGTGCTCACCGGCATCGGCTTCGGCATCGCCGCGCTGTCCGGGGACCGCCGGCGGGTGCGGCGCGTGTTGCTGCCCCTGGCCGGGCTGCTCCTCGCCATGGGCATGCACGCGCTGTGGAACGGCTCGACGACCTTCGGCCCGTACGGCTTCCTCGCGGTCTACGCCGCCTTCATGGTGCCCGCGTTCGGGCTGCTGACCTGGCTGGTCATCTGGACCCGGCAGCGGGAGCTGCGGACCGTGCGCGAGGAGCTGCCCGCGTACGCCGCCGCCGGCTGGCTCACCCCGGCCGAACCGCTCGCCCTCGGATCCATGCGGGCTCGCCGGCTGGCCCGGGACCACGCCCGGCGCCACTCCGGCAGGCCCGCGGCGCGGACGGTCGCCGAGTACGAGGCGTACGCCACCTCGCTGGCGTTCCTGCGGCACCGGGGCCGCCGGGGACGGGCCGGTGCCGACTTCGCCGTACGGGAGCGGGAGCTGCTGCACGCGCTGTGGCACAGGCGGGAGGTGGCGCAGCCCGCGCTGAACCACGCGGCCAGGACGACGGTGCCGGTGGCCGCGCCGCCCTGGCCGGCGTACGGGGTGTACGGGGTGCCCGTGCAGCCCCCGGGGTACGGGCCGGCCGCACCGCATCCCTCGTACAACCCGTACCGGACACAGCCGTAGGAGGCCCGGGGCCGGAGTTACGCCGACGCCTGCGTCAGCTTGCCGATCTCCTCCTCCGTCAGCCGCAGCTCCGCGACTCCCAGCAGCGCCGGGAGCTGCTGCACCCTCCGCGCCGAGGCGATCGGGGCGGCCACCGTCGGCTGGGCCGCGAGCCAGGCCAGGGCCACCGTGGCGACCTCGGCGTCGTGGGCCCGGGCGACCTCGTCGAGGGCGGCGAGAACCTTCTGGCCGCGCTCGGTGTCCAGGTGCCTGGCGGCGCCCTGCGCCCGCGCGCTGTCCACCGTCGTACCGGGCCGGTACTTGCCGGTCAGGAACCCGGAGGCGAGCGCGTAGTACGGAACGGCGGCCAGACCGGCCCGCTCGGCCAGGTTCTGCAGCTCGCCCTCGTAGGTGTCGCGGGAGACCAGGTTGTAGTGCGGCTGGAGGGCCACGTAGCGGGCCAGGCCCTCGCGCTCGGAGAAGTCCAGGGAGGCCGTCAGCCGCTCGGCGGAGATGTTCGAGGCGGCGATGTGCCGCACCTTGCCCGCCTTCACCAGCTCGTCGAGCGCGCCGATGATCTCCTCGACGGGCACCTCCGGCTTGTCGAAGTGCGTGTAGTACAGGTCGATGTAGTCCGTGCCCAGGCGCTTGAGGGAGGCGTCGGCCGCGGCCTTGATGTTGGCGGCGCTCAGCCCCTGGAAGTCGAGGTGCTGGCTCACCTTGGTGGCGATGACGACGTCGGAGCGGTTGCCCCGTGCCTTCACCCACTTGCCGATGATCGTCTCGGACTCGCCGCCCTGGTTCCCCTCGATCCACGCCGAGTAGGAGTCGGCGGTGTCGACGAAGTTGCCTCCGGCGGCCGCGTAGGCGTCCAGGACGGCGAAGGACTGCTCCCGGTCGGCGGTCCAGCCGAAGACGTTGCCGCCCAGGGCGAGCGGGAAGACCTCGAGATCGGACGAGCCCAGTTTACGTAGAGAAGTCATGTCCAACATCAACAGCCGGGCCGGAGCGGATCATTCCGCATCCGGCCACAAGGCTGCGCAAACAGACATCAGGGGTTCGTCAGAGGTTGAGGCCCGTCAGGGGGTGAGACCCTTGCCGCGCAGCCACGTCATCGGGTCGATCCCGCCCGCCTGGCCGTCCGGGTGGACCTCGAAGTGCAGGTGGGGCCCGGTGACGTTGCCGGTGGCGCCCACGCGGCCGATGACGTCGCCCGTGCTGACCTTCTGCCCGACGTTGACGCTGATCGACGACTGGTGGCAGAACCACAGCTCGGTGCCGTCGTCGAGGGTGAGGATCGTGCGGTAGCCGTAGGAGCCGGCCCAGCCCGCCTCGGTGATGGTGCCGCTGTGGACCGCCTTGATCAGGGTGCCGGTGGGCGCGGCGAAGTCCAGGCCGGTGTGGTAGCCGGAGGACCACATGGCGCCGGCCTGCCCGAAGGACGAGGTGATCGTGTACGAGGAGGTCGGCAGCGTGTACTGCCTGGCCAGCTCGGCCAGCCGCGCCTCCTCGGCCTTCCTCGCGGCCTCCTCCTCCGCCTTCTTCTTCTCGGCGGCGGCCTTGGCCTCGGCCTCCTTCTGCGCCTTCGCGGCGGCCTCGTCGGCCTTCTTGGCGGCGGCGGCCTCGGCGTCCGCGAGGGTCTTGGCCTCGATCTGGGCCTGCTGCTGCTCGGCCTGCGCCATGATGCGGTTGCGCAGCACCTCACCGGCGTCGGAGGTGCCCTGCTCGGTGTCGGCCGTGGTCACACCGACGCCGCTGAGCGCGGTCGCCGAGCCCTCGGGGGTGTTGGGGGCGTCGGAGGCGTCGTCGAACAGAGAGCCCACGGAAGGCAGGTCGGGCAGCGAGATGGACACCGGCGGCTTGCTGGTGTTGGCGCTGGCCATGCCGCCCGCGCCGACGGCGGCGATCACGCCGACGCCGAGAACCGTGGAGCTGCGGGCGAGCCCGCCGCCGCGCTGCTTGGCGACGCGGTGCCGGCCGCGCGCGGGGCGGGTGGACTCCGCGGTGGGGTTCCACTCCTCCCAGGGGCCCTCGTCGGCACGCCGGCCGCCGTAGCCGAAGGTCTCGGTGTCGTGCCGGTCCGGCACGGACGGGGCTTCTGGGGCCAGCCGGTTGGACGCCACGAAGGCGCACTCCTTTCCTTCCGTCGCCTACCGGGTTAGCTGACGGGTTCGGAGGGGAAGGTCTCCTACGCGCGTCAACCAGCCGTGCTTCCACGGTGATTGAGCCCGATTCACCCCAAGTTGGTGGTTCCCCGGCTCCCTTGCGGGATTCGGCGCGTGCACACGGAGCCGCCTCTTGTGGCGGCTGGGACGACCGTGCTCTGCGTTATCGAACGTTAATAGACCCGGAGCCCGGATTCCAAGCCGTTCGGCTTGATCATTAAACCTTCTTGGCCAGAACTTACAGCCCATGACCGGCAAAAATGGGGCGAGTCATCCATCCGAGTCGACCGCGCGTCAGGAAACTCACGCCACCGCGGCCTGCGACGCGCCCGGGAAACACTCAGGGCCGGAATCCTTGATCGGATTCCGGCCCTGAGCCTTCAGTAGCGGGGACAGGATTTGAACCTGCGACCTCTGGGTTATGAGCCCAGCGAGCTACCGAGCTGCTCCACCCCGCGTCGGTGTGACACCAGTGTACGCCATGCGCGGGGCAGCTTGCGCACGTATTCCGCTCAGCCCAGCAGATGCCGGTTCGGCTCCTTGGCCGGCCCCTCGTACTCCGGCACCACGACGACCTCGGCACCCCCGGCCGTCAGCACCCCGGTCCCGTCGGCGCCCTCGACGAACGTGTCCGGTTCCCGCCAGGCCGTGACCACCCGCCGTACCCCCGCGTCCAGAATCAGCCGGGCGCACGGGCGCGGCCGGGAGGCGCGGCGGGCGCACGGCTCCAGACTGCTGTACACCGTGGCGCCGGCCAGCCGCGGATCCGCCGGGTCGACCTTGGCCAGCGCCGCCTCCTCCGCGTGCACGACCGGGTCGCCGGCCTCCCGCGAGTACCCGCGGGCGAGCTCGGTCCCGTCGGCGGCGACCACCACCGCGCCCACGCTGAACGCGGTCCGGGACGGCGGGCACTGCGCGGCCAGCTCGCACGCGAGCCGCAGCCAGTGCCGGTCCGCGGGTACGACGCGGTCCACCGGGCCGGGTGCGGTCGGCTCGTAGCGCATGAGGACGACGTCCTCGATGACCCGCGCCTCCACCAGCCGCAGCCGCCCGCCCTGATAGCCCCCGGGCCCGAACAGCCGAGGCGCCTCGGGGTCCCCCACGAACAGCGGGGCCAGCACGAGCTGCACCTCGTCCGCGAGCTGCAGCCGCAGCAACTGCGTGTGGACGGTCCCGCCGCCCTCCACCATGAGCCGGCGCACCCCGCGCACGTCGTGCAGGTGCTCGAGCAGCAGTCCCCAGTCGAGTACGGCGCCCAGCGGCACCACATCGGCGGCGATACCCGTCCGCCGCGCCCGCCGCGCCCCCTCGTCGGTCGTGTAGAGAACCTTCTCGCCGCCCGTGTGCCAGAAGCGCGCCTCGGGGTCCAGCTCCCCGGACGCGCTGACCGCGGCCTTCAGCGGATACTCCGCCCGCCCGGCGGCCACCCGGGCCGCCCGCCGCTCCGGCGAGTTCACCAGCAACCGCGGGTTGTCGGCACGGATCGTCCCGGCACCGACGAGAATCGCGTCGACGGACGCCCGCACCTCGTCGACCCGGTCGAAGTCGGCGGGACTGGACAGCAGCAGCCGCTCGGGGCCGGTGTCGTCCAGGTACCCGTCGAGGGAGACGGCGGCGGACAGCAGGACGTATGGGTGGGGCATCGACGCCCTCTCTCTCGGCTTGTTCGGACTTCAGGGGAACCGGCATGGGCGGCATGGCAACCCCGGCAGGAGGCCGGCACGCCGGACGTACTCCATCCTCTCGACCCGGACGGCGCCCTCGCCGCCCTGTCCGCGGCCGCGGTCGTGCTGCTCACCCCGGTCCGGCATCCGCTCGGCCGCTCCCCCGCCTCGAGGCGGGCCCGAGGTCAGGCGGTGACCTGGGGCTGTGCCGGGCCGAGGTGGTGCACGGCGGTCTGTTCGGCGTGCGGGGCGAGCAGGCCCTGCAGCTCGTCCGCCGCGACCTTGAGGAGGTCGCCGTCACGGGCGGCGTGGAGGGTTTCGAGGACGAAGGCGACGCGTGTGGAGTCCTCGGTGACGCGGGTGCGGTGGGCGTCGCGGTGGTTCCAGTGGCGGGTCAGGACGCCGGTGGTGTCCACGTAGACGACCTCGCCGGGCTTGGGGTGCTCGACGGTGCCGGGTTCGCCGAGCGGGGTGAAGGACTCGGTGCCGTCCGCGTGGCGGATGACGACGTCGCCGGTGACGTGGTCGAGGTCGAAGGCACCGGCGGGCAGGCCGTGACGGACGGAGACGGCGTTGTAGGAGTCGACGGCCGGGTTGATGCGCGGCAGGCTCCCCTTCTTGGCGAGTCGGCGGCCGAGCGCGTCGACGCTGGGGCGGATGCGGCGGGGGTTGGTGCCGAAGGAACGGTAGGCGGTGTGCCAGGCCTCGATGCGCGGGTCGGTCTCGTCGGCGGGGTGCCAGGTGCCGTCGGCGAGCTGTTGCTCCAGTTCCTCCAGGGCGGCGACGGTGTGTGGCCAGGATTCCCGGCCGCGCAGGCCCGTGGCGGTGACCAGGGCGATGAGGGTGTCGGGGAAGGCGTCCGCGACAGCGGGGGCGAGGCGGAAGGCGGGCATGGGCGGGTTCCGTTTCCTGCGTGCGTGCGAGGTGGTGGGGGTCAGGGCTTCCAGGGGCCGATGCGGTCCAGGCGGCGGCGCTGCTGCCGTGCGGTGGGGATGTCGAGGCCCTGGCCGCGTGCGGTGAGGTGGTCGGCGACGGCGGCGCGGTGCTCGACCGGCTTGTGATCGTCGTATTTGAACTTGGCCCGTACTTCGGTGACCTCCAGGCGCAGGCCGCGGATGCCGGACAGCATCCGGCCGTACGGCGGCTGGTCGACCGCGACCGGACCGTGGTCACCGTCGGGCTGGAAGTGGGCGAGCTGGTGGCGCAGCAACTCGGCCTTGGCCTCGGGATCGTCGACGATGCCGGCACGACAGGCGAACTGGACGGCCGTGTAGTAGCTGGTGGGCACGCCGTCGTGGGGCGAGGTGCCGGCCTGGGCGCGCCAGGGGCCGGGGATGAACGCGTAGTCGCCGATCACGGTGAGGACGACGTTCGGGTCGCGCTCGATCGCCTTCCAGACCGGGTTGGGCTTGGCGAGGTGGACCAGGAGGTGGTTTCCGTCGCAGGTGAAGTGGGTGGGGACCACGGTGGGCGGCCGGCCGGGCAGGCCGTTGACGGTCAGGAGTCCGAAGTCGTGTCCTTCGGCGATCCAGGTCTGCCATTCGGCTTCGTCCAGGCCGGCGTCCCAGGGGTGGACCAGCATCTTGTTCTCCTTGGCTCGGTGGTGCGGTGGGCTGCGGCGTGCTCAAGTCAGGGCGAGGAGGCTGACGGCGACGGCGGCGGTGCCGAGGCCGACGAGCTGGCAGCGGTGGATGCGTTCGGCGAGCACACAGCGGGCGAGCAGGACCGTGCCGGCCGGGTAGAGGGCGGTGACCACGGCGACGACGGTGAGGTCCCCGCTGCGGACGGCGAGCAGGAACAGCAGGTTCGCCACAGAGTCCAGTACGCCCGCGGCCGCCGACATGGCGTACGCGGGCCGCTCGGAGCCCAGCCTGCGATGCACCAGCGCCGCCGCGGTCAGGGTGACGGCCGAGGAGACCGCCCGGCCCACGATCAGCGGAGCCACCCCGCTGTCGGACGGCGCCTGGTGCAGAAAGACCAGCTGGAGGGCGATCGCGGTGCCCGCGCCGAAGGCCAGCAGCAGCGCCGTACGGGAAGGGCGCACCGAGCCCGCGCCGTGTCCGGCGCTGACCAGCACCACCGCCACCAGCGCGAGCGGCAGACCCACCAGTCCGGCGGCGGCCAGGTGCTCGCCCTGCAGCAGACCCACGACGACGGGCAGCGCGGCGGACACCAGCGCGGTCACGGGCGACAGCACGTTCATCGGGCCGATCGCCAGGGTGCGGTAGAGCAGGGCGAACGCGGCGGCCGAGGCGACGCCGGACGCGGCACCCCAGCCGAGGGCCGCGGGGCTGAACGAGGCGCCGAGCACCGGCCACAGCAACAGCTCGACCGCGAGGCTGGCCGGGGCCGCGACCATCACGGTACGCAGCACATGAGCCTTGCGTGCGCCGAGGCCGCCGAGGAAGTCGGCGCACCCGTACGCGAGTGAGCTGCCCAGGGCCAGCAGCAGAGCGATCACAGCGCATCCTTTACTACAATGGAACGACCAAACCGTACAACGGATCGACCGGCTTGTGTCAACCAAACGACCGCACGGTGCATTCCAGTGGTCCAGTTGCGAGGATGGAGATCAGATGGCCGAGACGGCCGCAGCCCTGCGGACGGTCGCGCACAACGTCCGGGCGGCCCGCACCCGCGCGGGCCTGTCCCTGGAGGAACTCAGCCGGCGCGCCCAGGTCAGCAAAGGCGCCCTGGTGGGACTGGAGAAAGCCCAGGGAAACCCCAACCTGGCCACCCTGGTCCGGCTGGCCGACACCCTCGGCATCTCGGTGTCCGCCCTGATGCAGGGAGCGCCCGAGGACCGCGTTCGTATCGTGGCCGCCGACGCCGTCGCCCCCCTGTGGACCGGGGAGCAGGGCAGCGAGGCCCGGCTCATGCTGACGACTTCAGGCCCGGCCCCTGTCGAGGTCTGGCGCTGGCGACTGGAACCGGACGAGGAGTACCCCAGCCACCCCCACCAGGCCGGAGTCGTGGAAACCGTCAGCGTCACCTCCGGCCGGATGACCCTGGTCGTCGACGGCGCCGAGCACACCGTCGAAGCCGGGCAGACCGCCACGTTCGACGGCGACGCCCCGCACACCTACCGCGGCTCGGGCACCGAAACCTGCCACCTGATCATGACGGTCCACCTGCCGCCCGGTGTCCTGTGAATTCGGACCGCGCCTGAATTCGGACCGCGCCGACGGGGATGGTCAGCAGGACCAGGCCCGGAGCGAGGACGGCCAGCCCGCACCAGGAGGCGGCCGGCAGGCGCTCACCGAGGACGGTTACGCCCAGGACCGCTGCCACGGCGGGCTCCGCCAGGGTCAGCGAGGTGGCCACCGATGCCGGAGTGCGGCGCAGTCCGTGCCCGAAGAGCCGGTAGGCCAGGTAGACGGTGAACAGGGCGAGGTACACAGCCACCGCCGCGCCGCGGGTGGTGGCGAGCCAGCGCGTGTCGACGAACAGGACGAGCGGCAGGACGAGCAGCCCGGCCGCGCCGAACAGCACGCCCATCACCGCGTCCGACGGGTGTCCGCGGGTGATGAGCCTGCCGCCGATCAGTGAGTAGGCGGCGTACGACAGTCCGGCGCATGCGGCGAGCGCGACGCCTGTCAGGTCCGTCGTAGTGGCCTGTCCGGTGAGTCGGGGGCCCAGCACCAGAAGGGTGCAGCCCAGCACGGCGGCTGCGGTGGCGGCGGTCCAGCGTGCGGTCGGCCGGGCCTGTCCGGTGATCCAGGACAGCAGTCCGGCGAAGACCGGCGCGCTGCCCAGCGCGATCACGGTGACCACGGCCACGCCGGTCCGGGCCACCGCCGGGTAGAAGGTGACCGGATAGCCGGCCACCGCCAGTGCACCGAGGGCGAGCAGCCACCGCTCGGGGCGCGTGCAGGCGGCGGGCAGTGAGCGGGCGCCGCGGGAAGTGACGAACAGCAGGATGCCGCCGAGGGTGAGACCGGCGCAGCCGATGGCCGCCGCCGGTGCGCCTGCCGGTGCCAGAGAACTGGCGGTCCCGGTCGTGCCCCACAGCACGGCTGAGGTCAGGATGGGTGCGGGACCGCCGAGGAGACCGGTGCGAGAAGGACGCGGGCCGGCGGCGGCCGGGCGCGCGGGAGTCAGAGGGGTGGTGCTGTTCGGCACAGTCGTGATCTTCCGTCGTCGAATTCGTCCGGGACTGGATCCGAAACGGGCGCACGACAAGAGCCCCTGACCGCCCTGCGGGCCGGTTGGAGCCGGGGATCAAACCGTCAGTGTCTGCGCCCGGTCAGGCGCAGAGCGGCGGGAGAACGACGTGCCAGTAGGTGTTCACCCCGTGATGGTATCTGCCGAAGAGCCCCGGCCGGTCAAAGCCGGCCGGGGCTCTTCTTCGCGGGTCAGGGAGAGCTTCCCCTCCCCTGTCTTCGTAGGCCCTGTGGGACTCGAACCCACAACCAATGGATTAAAAGTCCACTGCTCTGCCAATTGAGCTAAGGGCCCAGGCGATGTTGCCTACCCGAGCATAGCCGGAGCAGGCCCCGTCTCCGATCGGGTATCCGGGGAGGCCGGCCGGAAGTTTCACGTGATCGCCCATGGCCAGGATGGGTTCCGGTCAGAAGATCCCCTTGTATCCCTTCCAGCCGGTCGCGATCTTCGTGCGGCCGCCGAACGAGCCCTTCCCGTTGCCGTTGTTGCGGTAGAGGTTGCCCTTGGTGTCCCGCGCGACCAGGTCGTTCCTGCCGTCGCCGGTGATGTCGCCGACGCCGACG
The DNA here is from genome assembly GCF_054366325.1 of Streptomyces sp. JNUCC 63. Lineage (NCBI taxonomy): Bacteria > Bacillati > Actinomycetota > Actinomycetes > Kitasatosporales > Streptomycetaceae > Streptomyces > Streptomyces sp. JNUCC 63. The sequence goes on from NZ_CM135963.1 coordinate 3,693,847, forward strand.
ATCGCGTTGTACGAGGCGCCCCACTTCGTGAAGACCTTGACCCGGTTCTTCAGCAGCCCCTTCCCGTTGCCGTCGTAGCGGTACAGCGTGCCCGCCCTGTCGAGAGCCAGCACGTCGCCGATGCCGTCGCCGTTCAGGTCACCGGCGCCGATGATCTTCTTGTAGCCCTTCCACGCCGACCGGATCTTCTTGCCGGCCGCGAGCGTCCCGTTGCTCTTCGTCGCGAAGAGGTAGATGTCCCCGGTCGACGCCTTGCGCGCCAGCAGGTCGGTGCGGCCGTCGCCGGTCAGGTCACCCGGTGCGGTGAGGACGTCGTAGGCCTTCCAGCCCTTGCCGAGGGAGGTGTGGCTGCTGCCGGGCTTGTACGACATGCCGCAGTGGCCCTTGTACTTGCGCAGCTCACCGTTCGGCATCCGCATCAGCATCTCGGCGCACCGGTCGCTGCCCATGTCCCCGAAGGGGATGGCGACGGTGCCCGCGGGCCAGCCGGAGGCCGACTGCTTGAAGTCGAACTTGCCCTTGCCGTTGGTGAAGTGCAGCGTGAGAGTGCCGGAGGAGTTGAGGGTGACCAGTTCGCCGTAGCTGTAGCCGCCCTGGTCGTGGTGGCCCTGGAGGCCCCCGGTGAGCCCGAGCGAACCGCCGGCCGTGTACGTGCCGCCGCCTTCGGGCGCCGTGGCGCTCAGGGTCCAGGTGTACCGCCCGTTGTACGGGTACGCCCCGGTGTCCGTCCGCCCGGTCCAGCCTGCCTGGGCCGAGGCACCGCCGCCCGTCTCGGTGTGCACGGTGCGCCCGCGGGCGTCCTTCACGGTGAAGGTCCAGGCGGCCTGCCGGTTGAACTGCCAGGTGCTGTTCCAGTGCAGGTCCACGGCGTCCACGGCGCCGTCTGCGAGATCGGACTCGATCGCCGTCAGCGGCTGCGCGGGGACCCCGCTGCGCACGATGTGCACGGCCTTGTCCGCGTCCACGTACGCGATGTTCCCGCCGAACTTGTCGACCGTCCACGTGAGCCGCCGCTGGTCGGCCGTGTTCCCGGCCGGGAGATCGGCGACCGGGCGGACGGGGGCGGCCGTGCCGGAGTGGAAGTCCGTCAGCATCAGCTTGCCGGCGCTCCGGTCGTGCCGGACGAGGTAGCCGTCGCCCACGAGCGCGGGTCCGGAAGGGACCTTGACGGTCTTCCTCGCCGTACGGTCGTAGACGCCCGCGGCGCCGGACGGGCCGCAGTTCCAGTAGATCCAGCGGCCGACCACCTGCAGTTCCTCGACCGTGCAGGGCGCCCCCGTCGCCACGGTCCGGACCGTCTTCTTCGCCTCCAGGTCGTAGCCGGTGACGGCTCCCTCACCCGAACCGGGCGTCCACAGGATCGAACCCCACACGGAGGCGGCGGTGACGGACCGGGTCCGCCGCACGCCCTGGCTCCGGTACTCCTGCACGGCGTCGACGTACTGCTTGCCGGTGGAGGCCGCGTCGTAGATGTAGTAGCGGCCGGTGACGTCCACGAACCGGCCGCCGGTCACCGTCGGTTCGGTCCACGCGTGGTAGCTGTCGGGGGACAGCCAGATCCGGGCGTGCTCCTTGCCGCCGTCGTCGACGAGGAAGTAGCCGACGTGCCGGTCGCCGGTGGAGCGCAGCGGTACGCACTCCCCGGCGTCGCACGGCACCCGCTGGATGTGCGCGCCGTTCGCGTAGACGCCGGCGTAACCCCAGTTGGACTGCTCGAGGACCGTGGAACCGTCGGGCGAGATCTGGCGGCCGACCACGTACTGGTCGCGGTTCGGGCCGCGTTCCACGGTGGTCAGGAAGCCGCCCGCGTAGTCGATGCCCCACACGCCGTCCGTCCGGACGGGCGTCGGTGCGGTGTCCGCGGCCGCCGGACCGGCGGTGGTCAGCGAACCGGCGCCCAGGGCGGCCAGGGTCACGAGAGCGGCGGTCGTCCGGCCGTACCGGGCCGCGGCGGAGCGTGTGCGCACACGCCGAGTCAAGGTCCCTCCCCAGGGATGTGAGAACGGCACGGTCACGACGGCTCCCCCGGCCGCGCCCCTCCTCCGTGCCAAGAGCCGGGATGGTAGCAACCACCCGTTGGCCAACGGTAGTTAAAAGGAAAGGGCCCGTACGACAGCGGTCGTACGGGCCCTTCACAGGTCACCTCACCCGGCGTCAGCCGTTGCGCTTCCAGCGCGGCTTGTCCTCGCGGCGGCCGAAGGAACCGCCGCCACGGTGGTCGTCACGGCGGCCGTACGGGCGCTCGTGGCCGCCGGAGCGGAAGCCGGGGCGGTCGCCCTGGCGGTCGCGGTTGAACGGACGGTCGCTGCCACGGTGCCCGCCGCGCTCGTCCCGGTGGAAGCCGCCACGGTCGTCACGGCGGTCGAAGGAGCGGGGGGCGCGGTCGCGGTCGCGGTCCCGGTTGAAGCCGCCCCGGTCGTCGCGCCGCTCGTAGGAACGGCCACCACGGTCACGGTCGAAGGAACGGTCCCGGTCGTCACGGCGGAAGCCACGGTCACGGTCACGGTCACGGTCACGGTCGAACGTACGGCCGCCGCGGTCGCCCCGGTCGTCCCGGCGGAAGCCGCCGCGGTCGCCCCGGTCGCGGTCCCGGTCCCGGTCCCGGTTGAAGCCGCCCCGGTCGTCGCGCCGCTCGTAGGAACGGCCACCACGGTCACGGTCGAAGGAACGGTCCCGGTCGAACGTACGCCCGCCCCGCTCCTCACGGCGCTCACGACGGTCGTACGACGACGGCGCCGCCGTACGCTCCTCGCGCTCGCCCCGCTCGGCGCGGTCCACGTCCTGCGCCCCCGGCTGCTCCGGCACCGACACCTCGGCCATCGCCTGCGCCTCGGCCACCGCCGCCTCGGGGTCCACGCCCCGCTCGCGGGCGACCCTGGCGACCAGCCGGTCGGCCTCCTCGCGCAGCTCGGCCGCGCGCCGCTGGGCGCGCTCGAGCTGCTTGGTGAGGTGGGCGACCTCACGCTCGGCCTGCTGGGCGGCGTTGCCCGCGGACTCGGCCTGCACCTCGGTCATCGACCGGGCGCCGGTGATCTCCGCGACCTCCGGGTCGAAGGCCGCGCCGCCCTGGATGATGTGGCGCGTGGCGTCCACGCCCGCGTCCTCCATGAGGCGGAAGATCTGGCGCCGCTGGTGCGGGAGCGACAGGGAGACCACCGTGCCGGTGCGGCCGGCGCGGGCCGTGCGGCCGGCGCGGTGCAGGTAGTCCTTGTGGTCGCCGGCCGGGTCGACGTTCAGCACCAGGTCGATGCCGTCGACGTGGATGCCGCGGGCGGCGACGTCGGTGGCGACCAGAACGTTGACGTACCCGTCCTTGAAGTCGGCCAGGGTGCGGGTGCGGGCGCCCTGGGTCATGCCACCGTGCAGCGCCTCGGCCTTCGCACCGGCCTCGCGCAGCTGCTCGGCCACGCGGTCGGCGCCCAGCTGGGTGCGCACGAAGATGATGGTGCGGCCCTTGCGGGAGGCGATGGCCGCGGTGACCGGCGCCTTGTCCTTGGGCTTCACGATCAGGATGTGGTGGGACATGGTCGTCACCGCGCCCTGCGCCGCGTCCACCTCGTGGGAGACGGGGTCGGTCAGGTAGCGGTCGACGAGGGTCTTGATCTCGTTCTCCATCGTCGCGGAGAACAGCATCCGCTGGCCGCCCGCCGGGACCTGGTCGAGCAGCTCGGTGACCTCGGGCAGGAAGCCCAGGTCGGACATCTGGTCGGCCTCGTCCAGGACCGTGATCCGCACGTCCTCGAGCGAGCAGGCGCCGCGGTTGATGATGTCGCGCAGGCGGCCCGGGGTGGCGACCAGGATGTCGACGCCCTTCTCCAGGGCGTAGATCTGGTTGCCCATCGAGGTGCCGCCGCAGACGACCTTCATCCTCAGTCCGAGGACGTCGCCGTAGGGCTGCAGGGCGTCCGCCACCTGCATGGCGAGCTCGCGGGTGGGGGTCAGGATGACCGCCCGCGGGCGCTTCCGCTCGGTGCGGCCGCCGGCCAGCGTGGCCAGCGTCGGCAGACCGAAGGACAGGGTCTTGCCCGAGCCGGTGCGACCCCGGCCCAGGACGTCCTTGCCGGCCAGGGCGTCCGGGATGGTCGCGGCCTGGATCGGGAAGGGGGTGGTCACACCGTTCTGCTCGAGCTTGCGCACGACGCCCTCGGGGAGACCGAGATCCGCGAACGTGATCTCGGACACCTCACGGTTCTCAGGGGCGTCGTCGGCGCTCTCGGGCACGACGACGTGGTCAGCAGTAATGGACATGCGAATGCGAAACCTTCCGGAGTCTCGTCGGCACGCGCCCGTCAACTCCGTGATTCGCACCACGACCGCCTCGATGCGGTCCGCCACGGCAAAGGAGAGTACGCGCCACACGGCGCGCTCTGCGTGGGCGCCGGGCAAATGGGATCAAACGATCTGCCACCTTACGCACCTACCGCCCTCGAAAGCAAACCGGGCCCGTGGGCGCCGGTCAGGACCTGGCCCGTCGCAGCCGGCCCGGCTCCGGCGCGGGTTCCCGCTGCTCCAGCTGCGGCCCCGTACCCTCGTGCGCCGACGACGACGGCTCGGCGGCCGTCGGATCCGGCGAGGCCGGCGGAGGGGAAGGGGAAGCCGGCGGCGGCTCCGGCGCGGCGGACGTCTGCGGAGGCACCGGCGCGGTGTCCGTCGGCGTCGGCTCACCCGGCTTCGGCGGCACCCCGCGCTTGCCCGGGGCCGACGCGGACGCGCTGCCCGAGGCCGACGGCGAGGCCGACGCGGACGGCGACTCGCCGTCCTTCCCCTTCTCTCCGTGCCCGTGCTCGCCGTCCCCGGCGCCACCGGCACGGCCCGCGCCACCACCGGACACCGCCCCTCCTCCGCCCGGGGCCTCACCGCCCCGCTGCCCCGCGGAGCGCGACGGCCGGGCCTCGCCACCGGCGTCCTCCCCCACGCTCACGCAGCCGGTGACAACGGCCAGGGCGGCGACCGCGGTGGCGAGACGGACCGACACGTACAAGGGGCGCACGGGAAGCCACCTCCGGGATGAAAGACGTCACCGTGCTCAACGCCCTTCACCCGCAAGAGGACACGCGACCGGCCCGGACCAGCCTCAGCCGTAACCCAGGGAGTGCAGACGCGCGTCGTCGATCCCGAAGTGGTGGGCGATCTCATGCACCACGGTGACCTCGGTCTCCACGACCACGTCCTCCCGTGTCTCGCACATCCGCAGCGTCGGCCCGCGGTAGATCGTGATCCGATCGGGCAGCACGCCCGCGTACCACTCACCGCGCTCCGTCAGCGGGGTCCCTTCGTACAGCCCGAGCAGCTCGGGATCGTCGGCGGGCGGCTCGTCCTCGACGAACACCGCGACGTTGTCCATCAGCCGCGTCAACTCCGGCGGAATCCGGTCGAGGGCCTCGGCGACCAGTTCCTCGAACTCCTCGCGCGTCATCTCCAGCACAGGGCCATTGTCCGGTACGGCCCCCGCCGCCACCGCGTACCCGCGCATACCCGATCGCGGACCTGGGCATACGCGCCCAATGGCCCGCGCCCCCCTCGCCGACCTGAACCGCCCGTACCGCCCGCACGGCATACGAAGGGCGGTACGTGCCCTCACCGACCGCCTGCACCGCTCACCCCGCCCCCGCCCGGCCCTCTCCCTGACGTACGGGCCCCGCCCCTGGGCGCGCGCCATGGGCCTGGTCGCCGTCGTCCTCGTCGGCGCCTGGCTGGGCCTGCTGGTCGTCGGCAACGTACGGGCCCCGGTCGGCCCCATGAACACCACCATGGCCCTGCGCCCGTCCCTCAGCGGCGGCACGAAGATCAATGTCTCCCCGCTCGGTGCCCTGGAACTCGACAGCCACAGCGCCCCCGTCCGTCTCGACGTCAACGTCGACCAGCTCGACCCCGACCGCTCCCAGGCCCTGGTCGACCACCCGGAACGCCTCTCCGGCCTCCAGGACGAGATCGTGCACGACGTCGAACACGGCACCCTCGACCTGGCCGTACGGTCCTGCGTCGCCGTGGTCTCCGGCGCCACCGCCCTCGGCCTGGCCGTCTACCGCCGCCCCCGCCGCGCCCTGGCCGCCGGTGGCCTCGCCCTGACCCTGCTCGCCGTGTCCGGGGCGAGCGCGTACGCCACCTGGAACCCGAAGTCCGTCCTGGAGCCCAAGTTCTCCGGCCTGCTGTCCTCCGCGCCCTCCGTGGTCGGCAACGCGCGCAGCATCGTCACCGAGTTCGACGTCTACCAGAAGGAACTGGCACGCCTGGTCACGAACGTGACCAGGCTCTACGACGTCACCTCCACGCTCCCCGCCTACTCCCCGGACCCGTCGACCATCCGCGTCCTGCACGTCTCCGACATCCATCTCAACCCGGCGAGCTGGAAGATCATCGCCTCGCTGGTGGAGCAGTACAAGGTGGACGTGATCGTCGACTCCGGCGACACCATGGACCACGGCACCGCCGCGGAGAACGGCTTCCTGGACCCGATCGAGGACCTCGGCGCCCCCTACGTCTGGGTCCGCGGCAACCACGACTCCATGGTCACCCAGCGCTATCTGGAGCGCATGAAGAACGTGCACGTCCTGGACGACGGCCGGGCCGAGACCATCGCGGGCCTGCGCTTCGGCGGCATCGGCGACCCCCAGTTCACCCCCGACCGCTCCGTCACCCCGGGCAGCGACGCCTCCGAACAGCTGGCGGGCGCCCGGCTGGCCTCGGCGCTGCGCGACCAGCAGGCCAAGGGCACGCCGGTCGACATCGCCGTCGCCCACGAGCCGGCGGCGGCCCGCGAGACGGACGGCACCGTGCCACTGGTCCTGTGCGGGCACCTCCACCACCAGGGCACGAAGGTCCTGAAGTACGGCACCCGGCTGCGCATGGAGGGCTCGACGGGCGGCAGCGGCCTGCGGGCGGTCGAGGGGAAGCACCCCGACCCGATCGAGGCGTCGATCCTCTACTTCGACCGCGACAGCCGCCGCCTCCAGGCCTGGGACTCGATCAAACTGGGCGGCCTGGGCCAGACGACAGCCGAGGTCAGCCGCCACCTCCCGAAGGGCTGAATCGATCAGCGGCTCCGCCGCGGTCGACCGGGCGCCACACCGTCCCCGCCCGCGACGTCTCCCTCCGACTCATAAACGGTTTTGGCGATAGCCCGCACAATCCCCTATGCTTTCCACGTCCCCGACGCGCTGAGAAGCGCCCAGGCGGGCCGATAGCCCTCATCGTCTAGCGGCCTAGGACGCCGCCCTTTCAAGGCGGTAGCACGGGTTCGAATCCCGTTGGGGGCACGCAGTAACGTGTGCGACACTTACCTTCGTCGGTTCGCATGCGATCCTGGTCCTGTGGAGCAGTTTGGAGTGCTCGCCACCCTGTCAAGGTGGAGGCCGCGGGTTCAAATCCCGTCAGGACCGCTGAGGTTTCACGTGAAACCTTGCGGCTGGGTAGCTCAGTTGGTACGAGCGTCCGCCTGAAAAGCGGAAGGTCGCCGGTTCGACCCCGGCCCCAGCCACCCCCCGAAGGCCCCGTCCAGCAGGACGGGGCCTTCGCCGTACGGCGTGCCACACCGCCACGGTCCGCTTCCGCCACGGTCAAATGGTTCGCGCGCAATTTCCCCGAGGTGAGATCCTGGATCCCGTATGTCTACGCATCCCGCCCCCGCCCTCGGCGCCCTTGCCCCCCGCCTGAACGAGTTGTCGCTGCGTGACGCGCACCGGCTCGGTCGCAGGCTCGAAGGTGCGCGCAAGATCCGTAAGCCCGAGGCGCGTGCCGCCGTTCTCGCAGAGGTCGAGGGGGAGGTCGGGAAGGCCGAGGAGCGCATGAGCGCCCGGCGGTCCCGGGTGCCGGCGGTTCGCTATCCGGAGCAGTTGCCGGTCAGCCAGAAGAAGGACGAGATCGCGGAGGCCATCCGTGATCACCAGGTCGTCATCGTCGCCGGTGAGACCGGGTCCGGGAAGACCACGCAGATCCCGAAGATCTGCCTGGAGCTCGGGCGCGGTGTGCGGGGCATGATCGGGCACACCCAGCCCCGCCGTATCGCCGCCCGTACGGTCGCCGAGCGCGTGGCGGAGGAGCTGGAGACGCCGCTGGGCGAGGCCGTCGGCTGGAAGGTGCGGTTCACCGATCAGGTGGATCCGGACGCCACGTTCATCAAACTGATGACGGACGGCATCCTGCTCGCCGAGGTCCAGACCGACCGCGAGCTGCGTGCCTACGACACGATCATCATCGACGAGGCCCACGAGCGGTCGCTCAACATCGACTTCCTGCTCGGGTATCTGGCGCAGCTGCTGCCGAAGCGTCCTGACCTCAAGGTCGTCATCACCTCGGCCACCATCGATCCCGAGCGTTTCTCCCGGCACTTCGGCGATGCGCCGATCATCGAGGTCAGCGGGCGGACGTATCCCGTGGAGGTGCGCTATCGGCCGCTCCTTGAGGAGGACTCCGACGACGCCGACCGGGACCAGATCACCGCGATCACCGATGCCGTCGAGGAGCTGATGGCCGAGGGGCCCGGGGACATCCTCGTCTTCCTCTCCGGGGAGCGGGAGATCCGCGACACTGCCGACGCGCTCAACAAGAAGCAGTACCGGTTCACGGAAGTGCTGCCGCTGTACGCCCGGCTCTCGCACGCCGAGCAGCACCGTGTCTTCCAGCCGCACACCGGCCGGAGGGTCGTTCTGGCGACCAACGTCGCCGAGACCTCCCTCACCGTGCCCGGCATCAAGTACGTCATCGATCCCGGCTTCGCCCGGATCTCCCGCTACAGCCACCGCACCAAGGTGCAGCGGCTGCCGATCGAACCGATCTCGCAGGCCAGCTCCAATCAGCGCAAGGGCCGCTGCGGCCGTACGTCCGACGGCATCTGTATCCGGCTGTACTCCGAGGACGACTTCCTCGTCCGGCCGGAGTTCACGGACGCGGAGATCCTGCGCACCAACCTCGCCTCCGTCATCCTGCAGATGACCGCGGCCGGCCTCGGCGACATCGAGAAGTTCCCGTTCATCGACCCGCCGGACCACCGCAACATCCGCGACGGCGTGCAGCTGCTGCAGGAGCTCGGCGCGCTGGACCCGGCGCAGAAGGACCCCCGCAAGCGGCTCACGCAGCTGGGCCGCAGGCTGGCCCAGCTGCCGGTCGACCCGCGGCTGGCCCGTATGGTCCTGGAGGCCGACCGGAACGGCTGTGCCCGCGAGGTCATGGTGATCGCCTCCGCGCTGTCCATCCAGGACCCGCGCGAGCGTCCCGCCGACAAGCAGGCCCAGGCCGACCAGCAGCACGCCCGCTTCCGGGACGAGACCAGCGACTTCCTCGCCTTCCTCAATCTCTGGCGCTACATCCGCGAACAGCAGAAGGAGCGGGGCTCGTCGTCGTTCCGGCGCATGTGCAAGCAGGAGTTCCTCAACTTCCTGCGCATCCGTGAATGGCAGGACATCTACTCCCAGCTGCGCACGGTCGCCAAGCAGATGGGCATCCACCTCAACGACCAGGACGCCCCGGCCGACCGCATCCACGTCTCCCTGCTGGCCGGGCTCCTCTCGCACATCGGCATGAAGGACGTGAAGGAGTCCAAGGACTCGGGGCCGGGCGGCCGCAAGGACGGCGGGCGGGGCGAGTACCTGGGCGCCCGCAACGCCAAGTTCGCGATCTTCCCGGGTTCGGCGCTGTTCAAGAAGCCGCCGCGGTTCGTGATGTCGGCGGAGCTGGTGGAGACGAGTCGTCTCTGGGCCCGGGTCAACGCGAGGATCGAGCCGGAGTGGGTCGAGCCCCTGGCCGACCATCTCCTCAAGCGGACGTACAGCGAACCGCACTGGGAGAAGGACCAGGCGGCGGTGATGGCGTACGAGAAGGTGACGCTGTACGGCGTGCCGATCGTCGCCCAGCGGAAGGTGAACTACGGGCGGATCGACCCGGAGGTCAGCCGGGAGCTGTTCATCCGCAACGCGCTGGTCGAGGGCGACTGGCGCACGCACCACAAGTTCTTCGCCGACAACCGCAAACTGCTCAGCGAGGTCGAGGAGCTGGAGCACCGGGCCCGGCGCCGGGACATCGTGGTCGACGACGAGACGCTGTTCGACTTCTACGACCAGCGGGTGCCCGAACACGTCGTCTCCGGCGCCCACTTCGACTCCTGGTGGAAGCGGAAGCGGCAGGAGCAGCCGGACTTCCTGGACTTCGAGCGGGAGATGCTGATCCGGGAGTCGGCGGAGGCGGTCACCAAGGCCGACTATCCGGACTCCTGGCGGCAGGGGAATCTGAAGTTCCGGGTGACGTACCAGTTCGAGCCTGGCGCGGACGCGGACGGTGTGACCGTCCACATTCCGCTGCAGGTGCTGAACCAGGTCACCGACGAGGGCTTCGACTGGCAGATCCCGGGCCTGCGCGAGGAGGTCGTCACCGAGCTGATCCGTTCGCTGCCGAAGCCGATCCGCCGGAACTACGTGCCCGCGCCGAACTACGCGAAGGCGTTCCTGGAGAAGGCGGTGCCTCTGCAGGAGCCGCTGACGACGACCATGGCGCGCGAGCTGAAGCGGATGGTCGGTGTGCCCTTCGAGGCCGAGGACTTCGACTGGTCCAAGGTCCCCGACCATCTGAAGATCACCTTCCGGATCGTCGACGAGCGGCACCGGAAGCTGGCCGAGGACAAGGACCTGGAAGCGCTGAAGCTGAAGCTGAAGCCGAAGGCGCGCAAGGCCCTCTCCCAGGCCGCCGCGGCGACCGCCTCGCGCACCGGTGGCGAGTCGCTGGAGCGCAAGGGTCTGACCGACTGGACGATCGGCACGCTCAGCCGGGTCTTCGAGACCCGTCGGGCCGGTCAGCCGGTGAAGGCGTACCCCGCGCTGGTCGACGACGGCGACACCGTGTCCGTACGGCTCTTCGACACCGAGGCCGAGCAGGCCGAGGCCATGTGGAAGGGGACGCGCCGGCTGATCCTGCGCACCATTCCGGTCAACCCGGCGAAGTTCGCGTCCGAGAAGCTGACGAACCAGCAGAAGCTCGCCCTGTCGGCGAACCCGCACGGTTCGATCCAGGCGCTGTTCGACGACTGTGCGACGGCGGCGGCGGACAAGCTGATCGGGGACTTCGGTGGGCCGGTGTGGGACGAGGAGTCGTACCGGAAGCTGTACGACAGGGTGCGGGCCGAGATCGTGGACGTGACCGTGCGGACCGTGGGCCAGGTGCAGCAGGTGCTGGCCGCCTGGCAGGCCTGTGAGCGCCGTCTGAAGGCCGTACGCAGCCCCGCGCTGCTGCCGAACCTGGCAGACGTACGGGCGCAGCTGGACGGCCTGGTGAGGCCCGGCTTCGTGACGGAGGCGGGGATACGGCGCCTGCCCGACCTGATGCGGTACCTGGTGGCCGCGGACCGGCGCCTGCAGCAGATGCCGACGAACGTCCAGCGGGACACCACGCGCATGGAGAAGGTCCATGACATGCAGGACGAGTACGCGTGGCTGCTCGAGCGGATGCCGCAGGGCCGGCCGGTGCCGTCCTCGGTGCTGGACATCCGCTGGATGATCGAGGAGCTGCGGGTCAGCTACTTCGCCCACGCGCTGGGCACGGCGTACCCCGTCTCGGACAAGCGGATCGTGAAGGCGATCGACGCGGCGGCCCCGTGACGGCCCGCGCACCCTGAGTGAGTTCGACCAGGCGCCGCGCCTCCTGTACAGTCTCTTCTCGCAGCGCAACGCACCAATGGCGCCGCGAAGCCTGGTCCTGTGGAGCAGTTTGGAGTGCTCGCCACCCTGTCAAGGTGGAGGCCGCGGGTTCAAATCCCGTCAGGACCGCATCACACACGAAGGCCCGCCCCCGGCAACGGAGGCGGGCCTTCACCGCATCACCCGCCCGCCCCGCCAACACAACCCGCCACCCTGTCAAGGTGGAGGCCGCGCCCGCGGCGCAGCCGCAATCGGGACAGCAAATCCCGTCAGGACCGCATCACACACGAAGGCCCGTCCTCCCCCACACAACGGAGGCGGGCCTTCACCGCATCACCCGCCCCGCCCTCCCTCCCGACAACAACGTGCAGGCGCGCCCCTGGGACAGGCCATGGTCTCGGGGTGTCCCACGAGCCCTCAGGACGGCTCTGGGCATCTTGACGGAGTCACATTCCCTCGGTACCCAGAGAGGCAGAGCCCGTTCCCGTACGGTCCGCTGGAGGTGGCGTATGGCGGCATCGGCCAGGCACGAGACGCGGGCGTTGCTCCGTGCGCACCTCGCGGCCGCCTCGTCGTATCGCCATCTCACTCGCCACTGTCCTGTCTGCCATCACCTGTTGCGGCTCGCGATGGACAGCGCCCCGCGGACGGCCTCTCAGCCCCCGGAGGACGCGGTCGAGGACGACAGCGCTCCCAGCGTGTGAGGCGCGAACTCCCTTGCCGGCGTGGGGTGGTGGAAGCGCGGGTTCCAATAGCGCAGAGACCCGGCGGGCAACAAGCGTCTCAGCGTGTGACGGGTGTCACCGCATGAGTTTCTGGAAGTGCGGTATTTACACCCCTCCTACAACCACTCAATTTAATATGTGCAATTGCACTGCCTCGCAGGGCGCTCCACAGATGATCCGCCGAGCCTCCCCAGACTCCGACAAGCCCACTCACAGAGCCACCCGGCAGGCCGCCGCAGACGCACAAAAAAGATCGCGCCGGACCCAGCGGAGTCCAGCGCGATCGACGACGCACCCTTGTTCACTTGCCTGCGAAGCTCTGACGGCTTGGGCGTGGGGTCTGTTGGGGCAGGCCCCGCGTCGCTTGGAGCTGTGGTTTCGGGCGCCTCGGCCAATTGGGGGACCAGCCGGTTTGCCCGGTTATTCGGTTGTTCAGGCCTCGCTGCGCTGCTGCGGAATACCCGCCAGCAGTGCACGGACCTCGGCCTCGCGGTAGCGGCGGTGCCCGCCGAGCGTGCGGATCGACGTGAGCTTGCCGGCCTTCGCCCAGCGCGTGACCGTCTTGGGGTCGACGCGGAACATGGTGGCGACCTCAGCCGGGGTCAGCAGCGGCTCGGCATCAGGGGTGCGAGCGGTCATGAGCGGCCTCCTCGGGAGAACCGACGTTCTCGGTTCTTTCCTCTAAATTCTGCACCTTGACCCGCGTTGCCCGAAATGGCGGACGCGAGTCGAGTCGGTTATAGGACGAACGGCTTGTCCTCGGCACTACAACTACACCATCTGTCCAGCCGCGTCGGCCAAACCGATGGAATTGCCCTCCCAGGTGTTCATCAGCGACGGAAGCCGATGGACCATGCCATAGCGGACAGTCACGCCGTTGTGACGATCAGTCACAGGGCAATCAGGAGTTACCAAACCCCCCAAAGTGTGCAATGCGGAGAGTCCGCCCATGATGGAGCGTAGTTGGACGGATGGAGCCCTCCCCGGACTCCTTGTCCTATTTTGGCATGAGGAGGGGCAACAGAGGCAAGGGCCTTGTACGTGCGGTCCGTCACCCTTGACGCAAAAGCCCGGATCGGGACCTACGCCCCGCCAGCTCCCCGAAAGACCCTTGACGGTACGCCGTTGACGGGCGACGGCACCGTGACCTGCGTCACCCGCACCGCGCCCGCCGCACCTGTTGCCCCGTCAGTTGGCCGACCGCCGGTCGCGCACCGCCCGCCAGCGCTCCACGAGCCGCCCGTACGCCTCCCCCGCCGCCGCGCCGTCGCCGAGCCGCAGCGCCTCGATCCCCTCGGCCACGTCGGCGGCCGAGTGGTCGCCCTCCAGCTCACCGGCCGGCAACGCGTGCACCAGCCCGCCGTAGTCCAGCTCCACCAGCGAGCGCGGGTGGAACTCCTCCAGCCAGCGCCCGACGTCCACCAGGCCGTCGATCAGCGGCCCCTCGTCGATGGCGTCCTTCAGCGCCCGCAGCGCCCGCGCCACCCGCCGCCGGGCCTGCACCATCGGCGTGCGGTAGCGCAGCACCGAACCGTCGCCGCCGAAGTCCGGGGAGTCCTCGGAGCCGCCGTCGCCCTTGACGTACTCCCGCTCCTCGTCGGACACCAGCACGAACCAGTTCAGCGGCACCTGCCAGGTCGCCGTGCGGATCCAGGGGCGGGCGTCGGGGTTGCCGGCCAGCCAGCGCTCGTAGTCCTGGGTGGCCTGGCGCCGTACGACCGGGGGCAGTACCGCGTCCAGGACGACCGCCGGGAGTTCCTCGGCGAGGTCGCCCAGGGCCTGCCAGCCGCGCAGCCGGGTGCGCCAGGGGCAGACGCAGACCACCCCGTCGACGTCGAGCACGAACGCGTCCCGGCTCTCGTGCACCGGCACCGGCACCGGCGGGGTGGGCAGCAGGTCGGCCAGGGAGCGGCGCAGTTCGTCCTGGTAGGAGGGGCGGTCGGGGCGGCGGGCATAGCGCGCCCAGTGGCTGCGCTCCGGCTCCGGGAAGGCGGCCAGCGGCTCGTAGACGCGCAAGTAGGTCGCGTACGGGACGACCACGGAGGACACCTTGGGCACGCCTGCTCCCTCCCCAGCGGACCGGACCCGAAACCCGTCCGGCCCGCGCCCGGGTGGACGGAAAACCACTGCAAATCGTCCCACGCCCGGGTGGGAACGTACTCCGCGGGAGGGTGATCCCGACCACTGCGGGCATGGCGGAGGTGGTCAGGGTCTAATCTCCTGGCACGGCCCCCGCCACCCGCACGAGGGCCTGTCCCCACTCGCCGCTACTTACCCGGGAGTCACCACCGTGACCGACGTGACCGACGGCGTCCTGAACACCCTGTTCCACTCGGAGCAGGGGGGCCATGAGCAAGTCGTGCTCTGTCAGGACCGCGCCAGCGGCCTCAAGGCCGTCATCGCCATCCACTCCACCGCCCTGGGCCCCGCGCTCGGCGGTACGCGCTTCTACCCGTACGCGAACGAGGAGCAGGCCGTCGCCGACGCGCTGAACCTCGCCCGCGGCATGTCGTACAAGAACGCCATGGCCGGCCTGGACCACGGCGGCGGCAAGGCCGTGATCATCGGCGACCCGGAGCAGATCAAGACCGAGGAGCTGCTGCTCGCCTACGGGCGGTTCGTGGCCTCGCTCGGCGGGCGGTACGTCACCGCGTGCGACGTCGGCACATATGTCGCCGACATGGACGTGGTGGCGCGCGAGTGCCGCTGGACGACCGGCCGCTCGCCCGAGAACGGCGGCGCGGGCGACTCCTCGGTGCTGACCTCCTTCGGTGTCTACCAGGGCATGCGGGCCGCGGCCCAGCACCTGTGGGGCGACCCGTCGCTGCGCGACCGCACGGTCGGCGTCGCGGGCGTCGGCAAGGTCGGGCACCACCTCGTGGAGCACCTGCTCAAGGAGGGCGCCCGGGTCGTGATCACGGACGTACGGGAGGAGGCCGTACGGCGCGTCGCCGACCGGCACCCGTCCGTGGCCGTGGCGGCCGACACCGGCGCACTGATCCGGATGGAGGGGCTGGACGTCTACGCCCCCTGCGCGCTCGGCGGCGCCCTGAACGACGACACCGTGCCGGTGCTGACCGCCAAGGTGGTGTGCGGCGCGGCCAACAACCAGCTCGCTCACCCGGGTGTCGAGAAGGACCTGGCCGACCGCCGGATCCTCTACGCGCCGGACTACGTGGTGAACGCCGGCGGTGTCATCCAGGTCGCCGACGAGCTGCACGGCTTCGACTTCGACCGGTGCAAGGCGAAGGCTGCGAAGATCTTCGACACCACGCTCGCCATATTCGCACGTGCGAAGGAGGACGGGATTCCGCCGGCCGCCGCCGCCGACCGGATCGCCGAACAGCGGATGGCGGACGCGCGGGCCGCCCACTGAGGGTGCAGGGATCTCGCTCATTTGTGCGGTACCTGTCGGTGGAGGGGTGGAGAGAACCATCACTTCCACCGGCGGGTCGTCCGCCGATAAGTGGTTGAAATCGCCGCTGACCAGCGAGGATGGGGTGCCTCGACGGTTCTGTGCACACGCGCGTCCTGTGGGCGACGTACCGTATGGGCGCGGGCTCAGGTACCGTGGAAGCCCTACGGACCGGTCTCTCCACGGAGAGCCCGTTCCGGATCATGAACGCGTGTCAGACTCTGGGGCCGTTGAGCCCCGTCGTTGAGGGGGTCGAGCCATGGGGCGCGGCCGGGCCAAGGCCAAGCAGACGAAGGTCGCCCGCCAGCTGAAGTACAACAGCGGTGGGACGGACCTCTCACGCCTGGCCGAGGAGCTGGGCGCATCGACGTCGAATCAGTCACCGAAGGGCGACCGCTTCGAGGACGATGAGCACGACGACCTGTACGCACGGTACGCCGATCTGTACGAGGACGACGACGAGGACGAGGAGGACGACTCCTCGAGGCAACACCGTCGCGGCGCGTAACGCCCGCGGCGGCTCAGCCGTCTCTCGCCGCGTGCCGTAGGCATCGCACCTCACCCGGTCCGGGGCTCACGCACCGGACCGGGTTTCGTGCTGCCGACCCCGATCGGCACCGCTCACGGCCGGCTCGCGCCGCGCGGTCACGGGCGGTCTGCCCGTGCGGGGCGCGGGCCGTCGCCGGTGCTGGTTACGGACCGCCGGCCCGTGCTGGGCGGAGGGCACGCTCACGCGTGGGCTCCCACCAGGGCCGCGCCTGTGGTGTGGTCGCCGCGGTCGGTGATCTCGCCGGCCACCCAGGCGTCGACGCCGCGGTCGGCCAGGGTGGCGAGGGCCGCGTCGGTCGACTCCCCGGGCACGATCGCGAGCATGCCGACGCCCATGTTGAGGGTCTTCTCCAGCTCCAGCCGCTCGACGTCGCCGCTCTTCGCGACGAGGTCGAAGACGGGGGCCGGGGTCCAGGTGGCGCGGTCGATCACGGCGTGCAGACCGTCCGGGATCACCCGGGCCAGGTTGGCGGCGAGCCCGCCGCCGGTGACGTGGCTGAAGGCGTGCACCTCGGTGGTGCGGGTCAGCGCCAGGCAGTCCAGCGAGTAGATTCTGGTCGGCTCCAGCAGCTCCTCGCCGAGGGTGCGGCCGAGGTCCTCGATGTGCGCGTCCAGCGACAGGCCGGCCCGGTCCAGCAGCACATGCCGGACCAGGGAGTACCCGTTGGAGTGAAGACCGGAGGACGCCATGGCGATCACCGCGTCACCCTTGCGGATGCGATCCGCGCCGAGCAGCCGGTCGGCCTCCACGACGCCCGTACCGGCGCCGGCGACGTCGAAGTCGTCCTCCCCGAGCAGCCCCGGGTGCTCGGCCGTCTCGCCGCCGACCAGGGCGCAGCCGGCCAGCACACAGCCCTCGGCGATGCCCTTGACGATGGCGGCGACCCGCTCGGGGTGCACCTTGCCGACGCAGATGTAGTCGGTCATGAACAACGGCTCGGCGCCGCACACCACGATGTCGTCCATGACCATGGCGACCAGGTCGTGGCCGATGGTGTCGTAGACGCCCATCCGGCGGGCGATGTCGACCTTCGTGCCGACGCCGTCCGTGGCGGAGGCGAGCAGCGGGCGCTCGTAGCGCTTGAGGGCGGAGGCGTCGAAGAGTCCGGCGAAGCCACCGAGGCCGCCCAGCACCTCGGGACGCCGGGTCTTCTTCACCCACTCCTTCATGAGTTCTACGGCGCGGTCGCCCGCCTCGATGTCGACGCCGGCGCTCGCGTAGCTGGCGCCAGTGGTCTCGGAAGACATGACCTTGGGTACCTTCGTGTCGTCTGCGGGCTTACGGGCGGCGGATCGCGTCGTCCGCGGCCGTGGCGGAGGGGCCGGCGGCCAGCTCGGTCTCCAGCAGCTGCTTGCCGAGCAGCTCGGGGTCGGGGAGTTCCATCGGGTACTCGCCGTCGAAGCAGGCGCGGCACAGGTTGGGCTTGGCGATGGTGGTCGCCTCGATCATGCCGTCGATGGAGATGTACGCCAGCGAGTCGGCGCCCAGCGAGGTGCCGATCTCCTCGATGGTCATGCCGTTGGCGATGAGCTCGGCGCGGGTGGCGAAGTCGATGCCGAAGAAGCAGGGCCACTTCACCGGCGGGGAGGAGATGCGGATGTGCACCTCGGCCGCGCCGGCCTCGCGCAGCATCCGGACCAGCGCCCGCTGGGTGTTGCCGCGCACGATGGAGTCGTCGACGACGACCAGGCGCTTGCCCTTGATGACTTCCTTCAGCGGGTTCAGCTTCAGGCGGATGCCGAGCTGGCGGATGGTCTGCGAGGGCTGGATGAAGGTGCGGCCGACGTAGGCGTTCTTCACCAGGCCGCTGCCGAAGGGGATGCCGGAGGCCTCCGCGTAGCCGATGGCGGCGGGGGTGCCGGACTCGGGGGTCGCTATGACGAGGTCGGCCTCGGCCGGGGCCTCCTTCGCCAGCCGGCGGCCCATCTCGACGCGGGACAGGTAGACGTTCCGGCCGGCGATGTCGGTGTCGGGGCGGGCCAGGTAGACGTACTCGAAGACGCAGCCCTTGGGCTTCGCTTCCGCGAATCGGGAGGTGCGCAGACCGTTCTCGTCGATGGCGACGAACTCGCCCGGCTCCATCTCCCGCACGAAGCTCGCGCCGGTGATGTCCAGGGCGGCGGTCTCCGAGGCGACGACCCAGCCGCGCTCGAGGCGGCCGAGGACCAGCGGGCGGATGCCCTGCGGGTCGCGGGCGGCGTAGAGGGTGTGCTCGTCCATGAAGACGAGGCTGAAGGCGCCCTTGACCTGCGGGAGGACGGTGTGGGCCGCCTCCTCGACGGTCAGCGGCTTGCCGTCCTCGTCGACCTGGGCGGCCAGCAGGGCCGTGAGCAGGTCGGTGTCGTTGGTGGCCGCGACCCGGGTCGAGCGGCCGTTCGTGTCCTTGGGCAGCTCGGCGACCATCTCGGCGAGCTGGGCGGTGTTGACCAGGTTGCCGTTGTGGCCGAGCGCGATGGAGCCCTGCGCGGTGGCGCGGAACGTCGGCTGGGCGTTCTCCCACACGGAGGCGCCGGTGGTCGAGTAGCGGGCGTGGCCTACCGCGATGTGACCCTGCAGGGAACCGAGCGAGGTCTCGTCGAAGACCTGGGAGACCAGGCCCATGTCCTTGAAGACGAGGATCTGGGAGCCGTTGCTGACCGCGATACCCGCGGATTCCTGGCCCCGATGCTGGAGGGCGTACAGCCCGAAGTACGTGAGCTTTGCGACCTCTTCGCCCGGAGCCCAGACACCGAAGACGCCGCATGCGTCCTGGGGGCCCTTCTCACCGGGGAGCAGATCGTGATTGAGTCGACCGTCACCACGTGGCACGCCATCGAGTGTAGGCGAGGTCGACCACTGGTCCGAATTGGGGAAGGCCCGAAAAGGCGCGGCCGCAGTGGAACACGCGTGCGCGCCCGCAGGCGTTCCTGCTGGTGTTTCCGCTGGTCAGAGGGGTGAGCGGGAACACCGACCGAACGAGCGACCGCGCCCCTCGAAGCGGTGCGTCGGCCCGGTGCGCGGACACACGAGTGAGGCGTCGCACATCATTCGGTCCCCGGGCGGCCGCTCATGCCATCAGCGGCAGCAGCCCTGAGAGATCCGCCCGCTCCCCGCTCGCGCCGACCTTCGCCGCCTCGAGGGCGTCCGTCCAGGCGAGCCGTCCGGTCGCGAGGCGCAGCCAGGTCAGCGGGTCGGTCTCGACGACGTTGGGCGGGGTGCCACGGGTGTGCCGGGGTCCCTCGACGCACTGCACGACGGCGTACGGCGGGATCCGCACCTCGGTCGACCCGCCGGGCGCCCTCGCGGCGAGCACGTCGGCGAGCAGGCGGGTGGCGGTGGCGAGGGCCTGCCGGTCGTACGGGACCTCCAGGCCGGGCACGGCGGCGTTCAGGTCGTCGGTGTGGACGACGAGTTCGACGGTGCGGGTGACGACGTAGTCGGTCAGCGGCAGGACGCCCGCGCTGGTGTCGAGCAGCCGGGTGCCGGGGTGCTCGGCGAGGGCGGCCGTGAAGCGCCGCTCGACGTCGTCCAGGTAGGCGGCGAGGTCCGTGTTCCGCTCGGCGACGTCCCGGGCGTACGCGGCGATGGCCGGGGCGTCGGCGCCGATGGCCGAGGGCCAGTCGAGCAGCGCGCCGCCCGGCCGCGCCGGTTCCGGCCGCTCCAGCAGCCGGCCGACGGCCGCGAGCGTCATACCGACGTGCGCGACCAGCTCCCGCACCCGCCAGTCCCCCAGCCGCGTGGGCGACGCGAGCTGCTCGGGAGCAAGCGTCCGCACGGCATCCCGCACATGCCCGAACTGCGCCAGAACGGCGGCACGGGTCTTGTCGGGGTCGTAGCTCCGAGTGCGCTTCTTGGCCGGCGACATGACGGTGAGCCTATGCCAGTCGCGCGAAAGCCCCGGCCGTTCAAGTGGCCGGGGCCTTCACCGTCGTACGGCGGATTACGCGAGCAGCGCCGGGATCGTGGCCTCGTGGGCCTCGCGCAGCTCGGTGAGCGTGAGCTCGAACTCGCCCTGGACCTCGATCACTGCATTCGAATCGGACACAGTGCCGTCGACGACGCCGATGCGGGTGGCGGGCAGGCCGCGGGCGCCGCACATGTCGTTGAAGCGGACCTCCTCGGAGCGCGGCACGGCGACGATCGCGCGGCCGGCCGACTCGGAGAGGAGGAAGGTGAACGCGTCCAGGCCGTCCGGTACGACCAGACGCGCGCCCTTGCCGCCCAGCAGCGCGGACTCCACGACCGCCTGGATCAGGCCGCCGTCGGACAGGTCGTGCGCGGAGTCGATCATGCCGTCGCGGGAGGCGGAGATCAGGATCTCGGCCAGCAGGCGCTCACGCTCCAGGTCGACCTTCGGGGGCAGGCCGCCGAGGTGGTCGTGGACCACCTGCGACCAGGCCGAGCCGCCGAACTCCTCACGGGTGTCGCCGAGGAGGTACAGCAGCTGGCCCTCCTCCTGGAAGGCCACCGGCGTACGGCGGGACACGTCGTCGATCACTCCGAGGACGGCCACGACCGGCGTCGGGTGGATCGCCGCCTCGCCCGTCTGGTTGTAGAGCGAGACGTTGCCGCCGGTCACCGGCGTCCCGAGCTGCTGGCAGCCGTCCGCCAGACCGCGTACGGCCTCCACGAACTGCCACATGACCGCCGGGTCCTCGGGCGAGCCGAAGTTCAGGCAGTCGGAGACGGCGAGCGGCTTCGCGCCCGTGGTGGCGACGTTGCGGTACGCCTCCGCCAGCGCCAGCTGGGCGCCCGTGTACGGGTCGAGCTTGGCGTAGCGGCCGTTGCCGTCGGTGGCGATGGCGACGCCGAGGCCGGTCTCCTCGTCGATGCGGATCATGCCGGAGTCCTCGGGCATGGCGAGGACGGTGTTGCCCTGCACGAAGTGGTCGTACTGCTGGGTGATCCACTTCTTGGACGCCTGGTTCGGGGACGCCACCAGCTTCAGGACCTGGTCCTTCAGCTCCTCGGACGTCTGCGGGCGCGGCAGCTTGCCGGCGTCGTCCGCCTGGAGTTCGTCCTGCCAGGACGGACGGGCGTACGGGCGCTCGTAGACCGGGCCCTCGTGCGCGACCGTACGCGGGTCCACGTCGACGATCTTGCCGCCGTGCCAGTAGATCTCCAGGCGGTCGCCGTCGGTCACCTCACCGATGACGGTGGCGATGACGTCCCACTTCTCGCAGATCTCCAGGAAGCGGTCGACCTTCTCCGGCTCGACGACGGCGCACATGCGCTCCTGCGACTCGCTCATGAGGATTTCCTCGGGCGAGAGCGTCGAGTCGCGCAGGGGGACGTCGTCCAGGGTCACGCGCATGCCGCCGGAGCCGTTGGAGGCGAGCTCGCTCGTCGCACAGGACAGGCCGGCCGCGCCGAGGTCCTGGATGCCGACGACCAGCTTCTCGGCGAAGGCCTCCAGGGTGCACTCGATGAGCAGCTTCTCCTGGAAGGGGTCGCCGACCTGGACCGCGGGGCGCTTGGACGGCTTGGCGTCGTCGAAGGTCTCCGAGGCGAGGATCGACGCGCCGCCGATGCCGTCGCCGCCCGTGCGGGCGCCGTACAGGATGACCTTGTTGCCCGTGCCCGAGGCCTTGGCCAGGTGGATGTCCTCGTGCCGCATCACGCCGATGCAGCCCGCGTTGACCAGCGGGTTGCCCTGGTAACAGGCGTCGAAGACGACCTCGCCGCCGATGTTGGGCAGGCCCAGGCAGTTGCCGTAGCCGCCGATGCCCGCGACCACGCCCGGCAGGACGCGCTTGGTGTCGGGGTGGTCGGCGGCGCCGAAGCGCAGCGGGTCGACGACCGCGACCGGACGGGCGCCCATGGCGATGATGTCGCGGACGATGCCGCCGACGCCGGTGGCCGCGCCCTGGTAGGGCTCGACGTAGGAGGGGTGGTTGTGCGACTCCACCTTGAAGGTGACGGCGTAGCCCTGGCCGACGTCCACGACACCGGCGTTCTCGCCGATGCCGACGAGCAGGGCGTCGTTCTCGGGGGCCTTCTCGCCGAACTGGCGGAGGTGGACCTTGGAGGACTTGTACGAGCAGTGCTCGGACCACATCACGGAGTACATGGCGAGCTCGGCGCCGGTCGGGCGGCGGCCCAGGATCTCCACGATCCGCTCGTACTCGTCCTTCTTCAGGCCGAGTTCGGCCCAGGGCAGCTCGACGTCGGGGGTCGCGGCCGCGTGCTCGACCGTGTCCAGAGGCGTCCTGCTCATGCGGTGACCAGCTTCTTGAGGATCGAGGTGAAGAAGGGGAGGCCGTCGGTGCGACCGGTGCCGATCAGTGGCTCGGTGGCGTGCTCGGGGTGCGGCATGAGGCCTACGACGTTGCCGGCCTCGTTGGTGATGCCGGCGATGTCGCGGAGCGAGCCGTTGGGGTTGCCGTATCCATCAGCGGCTTCGCCGCGGACCAGGTAGCGGAAGGCGACCCGGCCCTCCGCCTCCAGCTTGTCGAGCGTGTACTCGTCGGCGACGTACCGGCCGTCCATGTTCTTCAGCGGGATGCGGATCTCCTGGCCGGCGGTGTAGTCGCTGGTCCAGGCGGTCTCCGTGTTCTCCACCCGCAGCTTCTGGTCGCGGCAGATGAAGTGGAGGTGGTCGTTGCCGAGCATCGCACCCGGGAGAAGGTGGGCCTCGGTGAGGAGCTGGAAGCCGTTGCAGATGCCGAGGACCGGCAGTCCGGCCTTCGCCTGCTCGATGACGGTCTCCATCACCGGCGAGAAGCGGGAGATGGCGCCGGCCCGCAGATAGTCGCCGTAGGAGAAACCGCCGGGCAGGACGACCGCGTCGACCTGCTTGAGATCCTTGTCCTTGTGCCAGAGGGCGACCGGTTCGGCGCCCGCGAGGCGGATCGCGCGCTGGGTGTCCCGGTCGTCGAGGCTGCCAGGGAAAGTGACGACGCCAATACGAGCGGTCACTTCGCGGCCTCCGCGACTACGTCATCGGACTCGACCTTGACAGTGAAGTCCTCGATCACGGTGTTGGCGAGGAAGGATTCGGCAAGATCGTGAATGCGGGCGAGCGCGGCCTCGTCGACCGGCCCGTCCACTTCCAGTTCGAATCGCTTTCCCTGACGTACGTCGGAGACGCCTTCGAAACCCAGCCGCGGCAGTGCGCGCTGCACCGCCTGGCCCTGGGGGTCGAGGATCTCCGGCTTGAGCATGACGTCGACTACGACGCGTGCCACTGGCACTCCCGGTGTGTGGTGCTGAGCAGGTTCCTTCAGACTACCCGCCCAAAATTTCTACGCGGGTAGCCTCGTAGGAAGCTACGTGACGACCATCACGGTCCCGCATCGACGGGGGCCTTCGTGAAAAGTTCTGGGAAAGTTCCGCGCCCCCTGCCGGATCCCGTATTGCACTGAGGACACGCGGACAGATTTAGCCGGGCTTCCCCTTGCAATGCCCGGCACTGTACAAATGAATTGGCGACAGCCGATACTTTTCCCGATAACAGCCGAACAGCCGGCATCCGGCGAACATCTCGGCACGTCATGCGCATCATGTGCGCATGACGGAGCAGATGACCGCCGAGGTGCCGCACGAAGGGACCGATATTCGTGGCGCAGCGTGTCGTAGTCACTCTCTTTGACGACATCGACGGCTCGGAAGCGGCGGAAACGATCGCCTTCGGACTCGACGGCAAGTCCTATGAGATCGACCTGAACCAAGCCAATGCCAAGAAACTGCGCAAGGCGCTCGCGCCGTACGTGCAGGCCGGCCGGAAGCGGTCGAACTCGGGCAAGGCGTACCGGCAGACGGAGGTCGCCCCGCACCCCGCGGCCGTCCGGGCCTGGGCGCAGGCCAACAAGATGGACGTACCGGCGCGCGGCCGCATCCCCAAGAAGGTCTACGAGGCGTTCAGCGCGGCCCAGTGAGGGACGCCTGTCAGGGGACGGACCCAAGGCGCTCGGAGCCGGCCCCAGGGTCCGTCAGCGGGCCCTGGGAGCAAGCGACTTGCGCACCCCCCCTGCTGATCAGCTAATGTCTGGGGCACGCCGAGGGGCGAGGCCGAAAGGCCGAGGCCCACGGAGTCCATGCGGGTGTAGTTTAGTAGCAGAACAACCCCCTTCCAGGGGGAAGGCGCAGTGTGCGATTCCTGTCACCCGCTCTGCACCACCGGTCCCGACCGCTCATGTGGATCAGGTAAGCTGGTGCTCGCACCGATCGGTGAAAGCCGGTCGGAGGCATTGCGGACGTAGCTCAGTTGGTAGAGCGCAACCTTGCCAAGGTTGAGGTCGCGAGTTCGAGCCTCGTCGTCCGCTCGGGAAAAAGACCCCGGTCCACTGGACCGGGGTCTTTTCGTAGATCCTTCCGTTCCGCTGCCCTCGCTCTGACATTTGTCATGCCGAGCGATGACATCGCGCACTGCTGCCGCGCCCCGGCCGCCGGGACGCTGAAGCCATGGACACGAGCGAACACGTGATAGAAGTCACCGACCTGCGGCGGGTGTACGAGGACGGATTCGAGGCGGTGCGCGGCGTCACGTTCCACGTGGACCGCGGAGAGATCTTCGCCCTGCTGGGCACCAACGGCGCCGGCAAGACCTCGACGGTCGAACTGCTGGAGGGCCTGGCACCACCGGACGGTGGACACGTGCGCGTCCTCGGGCACGACCCCTGTGCCGAGCGTGCCGCCGTACGGCCGCGCACCGGCGTGATGCTGCAGGAGGGCGGCTTCCCGTCCGAGCTGACCGTCGGCGAGACCGCGCGGATGTGGGCGGGGTGCGTGAGCGGAGCCCGCCCGGTCCGGGAGGCGCTGGCGCTGGTCGGTCTGGAGCGGCGGACGGACGTACGGGTCAAGCAGCTGTCCGGGGGAGAGCGGCGCCGCCTGGACCTGGCGCTCGCGCTGCTCGGCGAGCCCGAGGTGCTGTTCCTGGACGAGCCGACGACCGGACTGGACGCCGAAGGGCGCCGGGACACCTGGGAGTTGGTGCGGGCGCTGCGCGACGGCGGGACGACCGTGCTGCTGACCACGCACTACCTGGAGGAGGCCGAAGGGCTCGCCGACCGGCTCGCCATCCTGCACGAGGGGCGGGTCGCCGCCGCCGGCACCCCGACCGAGGTGACGGCCGCCCAGCCGTCCCGGATCTCCTTCGAACTGCCCACCGGGTACTTCCCGGGGGACCTGCCGCCGCTCGCCGGACTGGGGGTGGTCGAGCACGAGACGGACGGCCGCCTCGTACGGCTGCGCACCCGTGAGCTCCAGCGGACGGCCACGGAACTGCTGCTGTGGGCCCGGCGGGCCGGCGTCGAGCTGCGCGGGCTCGATGTGCGGTCGGCCTCGCTGGAGGAGGCGTTCCTCGGGATCGCGCGGGACGCCTCCGCGCCGCGGACGAAGGAGTACGCCGCATGAGCGCCACGGTGACCACCCCCGCGGGCCGGATGGCCGCGCTCGCGCGCGCCGAGCTGACCCTGCTGGGACGCAGCAAGGGCGCCCTGGTGACGGCCGTGTTCGTGCCGCTGGTGCTGCCGCTCAGCGTGCGGTCGGCGGCCGGGCAGATGAACCTGGAGGACACCGGGCTGACCGTCGGGCTGGTCATCCTGCCCGCCGCGATCGGCTTCTCGCTGCTGTTCGCGGTGTACTCCACGCTCGTCGGGGCGTTCGTCGCCCGGCGCGAGCAGCTGGTGCTCAAGCGGCTGCGCGCGGGCGAGCTGCGGGACGCCGAGATCCTCGCCGGGGCCGCGCTGCCGGCCGCCGCCATCGGCCTCGCCCAGTGCCTGCTGCTGGCCGGCACCTGCGGCGCGGTGCTGGATGTGCCCGCCCCGCGCGCGGCCCACCTCGCCGTGGCCGGGCTCGTTGCGGGGCTCGTGCTGTGCGTGGTGCTCGCGGCGGTCACCGCGGGCTTCACCCGGACCACCGAGAGCGCGCAGGTCACCTCCATCCCGCTGATCATGGTCTCGACGATGGGCTCCGGGCTGGTCGTACCGGTGGAGCTGCTGCCCGACCGACTGGCCGCCGTGTGCGAGCTGCTGCCTCTGACCCCGGTGATCACACTGGTGCGGGGCGGCTGGACCGGCGACCTGAGCGCCGCCGACGCGCTGCGTGCGACGGCCGTCGCCCTGGCCTGGCTGGGACTCGGGGTGTTTGCTGTACGGCGGTGGTTCCGGTGGGAGCCGCGACGCTGAAAGGTGGGGGAAGATGCGCGGGCCCGTGGGCTGGTGGCGCGGCAAGAGCACGCCGGAGAAGGTCGAGACGTACACGCGGTGGTCGTTCCACTTCTTCGCGGTGATCGAGGTGGCCGCCTTCGGCCTCTCGTCCCTCCGGCAAGCGGGTCCAGAGCTGGGTGCCTGGCTGCTGCTCATGGTGTGCGGACACGCCGTGATCTGTGCGGTCACCGCGGCACGGGCGCTGGACTGGACGCGCGGCCGCCGCGCACAGCCCGTGCGGTTGCTGTGGACGCTGGCCGGCGTCACGACGGTGATCGCCACCGCCGCGATCGCGATCGCGGAGCGCGGGCCGAGGAGCGACGACGCCGTCACCGCGGCGGGTGCGGTCTTCGGGGGCGTGCTCTGCTTCAGCGCCGGCTTCATCGCGCTCGGCGTGCGCGACCGGCGGCGCGTGGTGGCGATCGTGATGGGCTTCGCGGTCGGCGCCGGTCTCTACACCTTTCCGCTCGGCGTCCCCGGCATCGTCGCGCTGACCACGATGGCCGCCGTGCTGGTCGGCGCAGGCTTCCTCGCCTTCACTTCCGTCTTCTCCGTCTGGCTGCTCAACGCCGTCTACGAACTCGACGAGGCCCGGGAGGCCCGCGCCCGGCTCGCCGTCGCCGAGGAGCGGTTGCGGTTCGGGCGGGATCTGCATGACGTGATGGGGCGCAACCTCGCGGTGATCGCGTTGAAGGCCGAGCTGGCCGTGCAGCTGGGCCGGCGCGGGCGGCCCGAGGCGGTGGAGCAGATGATCGAGGTGCAGCGGCTCGCCCAGGAGTCGCAGCGCGAGGTGCGCGCGGTCGTCCGCGGCTACCGCGAAGTCGACCTCGCCGCCGAACTCGCCGGTGCCCGGGGCGTACTGGCGGCGGCCGGCATCGACTGCGCGGTCACCGGCTCGCCCGCCGGCCTGCCCGCCCCGGTGCAGTCTGCGCTCGGCTGGGTCGTCCGCGAGGCCACGACGAACGTGCTCCGGCACGGCGACGCCCGGCGGTGCACCGTGTCCCTGCGCGTCGCCGACGGCCGGGTGGAGCTGTCCGTCGAGAACGACGGGGTGCGGGAGGCCTCCGTCGGCGACCGGCCGGGCTCGGGACTCGCCGGGCTGCGCGAGCGGCTGTCGGAGCTCGACGGCACGCTGCGCGCCGGACCCGCGGGCCGCGACCGGTTCCGGCTGACCGCCGAGGTGCCTCTGCCGGCCGCCGCCGAACCCGTGTCCGCCCGTCCGATGAGTGAGGTCACCGCATGACGACGTCCCCGGCGCCGGTCCGGCTGCTGCTGGCCGACGACGAGCACCTGATCCGCGGTGCGCTCGCCGCGCTGCTCTCGCTGGAGGACGACCTGCTGGTCGTCGCCGAGGCGGCGAGCGGACCGGAGGCACTGGCCATGGCGCGGGCGCACGAACCCGACGTGGCCGTGCTGGATCTGCAGATGCCGGGCGCGGACGGTGTGAAGGTCGCCACATCCCTGCGGGCCGAACTGCCCGGCTGCCAGGTACTGATCGTGACCGGTCACGGGCGCCCCGGTCACCTGAAGCGGGCGCTCACGGCGGGGGTGCGCGGGTTCGTCCCGAAGACCGTCAGCGCCCAGCGCCTCGCCGAGATCATCCGTACCGTGCACGCCGGAAACCGCTACGTCGACCCGGAGTTGGCCGCCGACGCGATCTCCGCCGGGGACTCGCCACTGACCGTGCGGGAGGCCGAGGTGCTGGAGTTCGCCGCCGACGGGGCACCGGTCGCGGAGATCGCCGAGCGGGCCGCGCTGTCGCCGGGGACCGTACGGAACTATCTGTCGTCGGCCGTGACCAAGCTGGGGGCGGAGAACCGGCATGCGGCAGTGCGTCTCGCACGCGAGCGGGGTTGGGTATAGTTGGCTTCGCGCCACGGCGCAACGCGGACGTAGCTCAGTTGGTAGAGCGCAACCTTGCCAAGGTTGAGGTCGCGAGTTCGAGCCTCGTCGTCCGCTCCAGCAAGAAGCCCCCCGGCCTTCCGCCGGGGGGCTTCTTCGCGTCCTACGACCAGCTCGTGCCCGTCAGCCGCTCGTACGCCTCCGTGTACTTCTCCCGGGTCGCCGCCACGATCCGCTCGGGCAGCGGCGGCGGGGGCTGCTCGCTCGTGCGGTCCCAGCCGGACTCGGCGGAGGTCAGCCAGTCCCGGACGAACTGCTTGTCGTACGACGGCTGCGCGCGGCCCGGCTGCCACTGGTCGGCCGGCCAGAAGCGGGAGGAGTCCGGGGTGAGGACCTCGTCGGCGAGGACCAGCGTCTCCCCGTCGAAGCCGAACTCGAACTTGGTGTCGGCGAGGATGATCCCCCGGTCGCGGGCGATGTCCCGGGCGCGGCCGTAGACGGCGAGGGTGACCTGGCGCAGCTGGGCGGCGGTCTCCGCGCCGACCTGGCGGGCGACCTCCTCGTAGGAGACGTTCTCGTCGTGCTCGCCGACCTCCGCCTTGGTGGCCGGGGTGAAGATCGGGCCGGGCAGCTCGGAGCCGTCGACCAGGCCCTCGGGCAGGGCGAGGCCGCAGACCGTGCGGGACTCGTCGTACTCGGCCAGGCCCGAGCCGGTGAGGTAGCCGCGGGCCACGCACTCCACCGGGACCATCCGCAGGGACTTGCAGACCAGGGTGCGGCCCGCCCAGTCGGCGGGGGCGCCCTCCGGCACGTCGGTGCTCAGGACATGGTTCGGGACCAGGTCGGCGAGTCGGTCGAACCACCACAGGGACAGCTGCGTGAGGATGCGGCCCTTGTCGGGGATCTCGGTGGGCAGCACCCAGTCGTAGGCGGACAGGCGGTCGCTGGCGACCATCACGAGGTCGCCCGCCTCGTTCCGGTACAGGTCGCGCACCTTGCCGGTGTGCAGATGCACCAGACCCGGAACCTGGATCGGTTCGGGCTTTTCGACGAATCCGGACACGGTTCCTCCCCGTGGTTCTGTCCAATGCCTCGATTCTCCCGTATGGGGCAGAAGGCGAGGACAGCGGGTCAGTCGCGTTTGCAGATGCGGTCGAGGAGGTTGGCGGTGGCGCGCTGGACACGGGCGTCGACGTGGCCGGGGCGGTCCAGGGCCGGGGACCAGGCGAAGGTGCCGGAGGCGAAGACCAGGGCGCCGGAGGGGGCTCGGTACAGGGACGTCTCCTGGTGGCGCATGGCCCCCTCGCTGTCGGTGTACGGGGAGTGCGCGAGCAGGATGCGGTCCTGGTGCTCGGGCAGCGGGGTGCGCGGGAAGTAACGGTCCGCCTCGCCCGCGACCAGGCCCGCGATCTCCTCGCCCTCCTCCGCCCCGGTCGCCTCCCACAGCCAGTGGTCGGCGTTGCGGACGATCAGCGGGTGCGGCTCGGGGACGCGGCCGGCGTACTGGATGCCGACGAGTTGCTGCTCGGGGCGGTCGATCTCCCGCCACAGCACCGGCCGGCCGGGACCCTTGCGCTTGCGGCAGGTCAGCAGGCGGTCGGGGACGCCGGACGGGGAGGGGCCCAGCTCCACCTGCCAGTACATGGTGTTGGCGGACAGGAACACCAGCGACGTGCCGTGCTCGCGGGCGAGCTCGACGGTGCGGCGCATGCTGACCGACCAGTACTCGTCGTGGCCGGGGAAGACCAGGCCGCGGTAGCGGGTGGGGTCGACGCGCCCGGCGTGCAGGTCGCGGGCGTCGGCGTAGGCGAGGTCGTAGCCGTAGCGCTCGGCCCAGCGGACGAAGTCGTAGGCGTGGCCGACGTGCAGGGGCAGGCCCGCGCCCGCGTACGGCCGGTCGAAGGAGACCGTGGTGGCGGCGTCGGCCTCGCCGAGCAGGCGGCCGTTCTCGTCCCAGGCGTGGTAGAGGCTGGCGCCGGTGTGGCCGTCCTCCGGGTAGAGGTTGTAGGCCTGCCAGGTGACGTCGGGCAGGAGCAGGAGCAGGTCCGCCGGGTGGTTGTCGCGGACGGTGAACGGGATGTGGGAACGGTAACCGTCGGCGGTGGTCAGGACGGCGACGTACGCGCCGATGCTCCAGTACGACGGGACCTGCAGCCGCCAGGACAGCCACCAGTGGTGGCAGGAGACCGTGCGGTCGGCGGTCAGCGGCGGGGGCTGGACGATACCGGACAGGCGCGGGCTGGTGGTGATCTTGGCAGCGCCGTCGCCGCCGTAGTGGCCGATGCGGTAGACGTCGACGCCGAACTGCTGGGGCGGGTCGACCGTGATGTGGAAGTCGATCGCCTCGCCGGGTGCCACGGCGCCGGTGGAGGCGAAGCCCTTGATCTGCCGATGGACGTCGTCGGCCGAGCGGGGGCTGCCGTCGGAGGCGCGGGGGGCGGGGACGCGGGGAGTGCCGGGCGGGGTCTGCGGAGGCGGGTCGACGTACCAGGGGACCACGTGGCCGGTGTCGTCGAAGTACGTCTCGCTGCCGCGCAGCCAGGGGACGGGGCCCTGGCCGAAGGGGTCCGTCACGGCGTGCGCGAGCGCTCCCGACTCCCAGCGGCGGATCTGCTCCGATCCCATGGCCGTTCCCCTCCCTTGCCGTGCCCCCGTGATCTGTCGTGCGGCGGTGCGGGTCTGTCGGTGGCTGTCGTATGTCGGACGCGTTTGCCACGCGTGTCGGCGGTCCCAGCACATCACATTACGCACGCATGCTGTCACTATTCGTTGTGAATTGGCCGAAAGTGGAAGCGGGGGATCCGGTAACGCGGTGGTGGGCTCGGCATCGACGCAGGTCAGACCAGTCGTACCGGTTTTTCCGGACGTATGCCCGAGTCGATCAGCCAGGTCCGCAACGGTGCCGGATCGCCGTTTTCGACCAGGGCGAGGACCTTGGTGCCGAGGTCGGCGGCTCTCTCGCCGTTGATCAGGAGGGCGGGACCGTCGAGCCAGTCGAGGCCCGGGATGGCGCCCGCGGTGTCCATCGCGGCGCAGCACACCATCGCGGTGACGTGGTCGGCGAGCAGTTCCCGGCCGGTGCGGGGCGGTTCGAGCGGGAAGAGGGGCAGCGAGCCTTCGTCCCATTCGGGTGTGGCGGGGAGCCGGTCGGTGTCCGACGCCGGCGCCGGGCGCACCGGCGGGGCGGCGGCCTCCTCGCGGGCCAGTTCGGCGCTGAGGCCCGCCACGAGGGCGGCGCCGCGCTCGACGCCGAGGCCGGCTTCTTCGTCCGGTGCGGCGGGGGCGGTCGCCGGAGAGGCCAGGGCGGACGGGGCGGGGCCGGCGCCGTCGTCGACTGAGGGTTCCCCCTGCTCGGAGAGCTTGGGGGAGGGCGATGCGGGTGACGGAGCGGACAGGTGCTCCAGGACCCGGGCCAGGGTCGGTCCGTGCGGATCGGCGGCGGGCCCGGCGGACTGGCGGACGCCCAGGGTGTCCAGAACGCGGTGGAGACGGGCGGCGTCGGTACGCCACTTCCGGTCGACGACCTCGTCCGGATACTCCCGCCAGTCCACCGGGGACCAGCCGGGGCCGCGCTCGGCCGGGCCGCCGTGGAAGAGCCGTGCGGCCAGCAGCGAGGCGGCCTCGTCGACGACGCCGGGCTCCTCGAGCAGGTCGCAGGCGGGGCGCTCGCCGAGCCGGGAGGCGAAGCCCTCGGCCAGGCGGTCGCGGCGGGACAGCTCGGTGAGCGCCGCGACGACACCCGCGTCCAGCCGGGAGGGCCAGCGGCCCATGCGCCAGGCGGGGAGCGCGACCCGGGTCAGCAGCCGGTCCCAGCCCGCGTACGCCAGGCCCACCTGCTCCTGGGCGACGATCCTGAGCCCGTAGTCCACAGCCTGTGCACGCTCGGCGGCCGCGGCCGCCACGCCGCGCTCCATCTCGGCCGCGTGCTCCCGGCAGCCGCGCAGCAGCAGCCGGGCCGTCCAGCCGAGGCCGGCGCACACCGAGCGGGACAGGGGGCAGCGGCCGGACGTGGAGGCGACGGCCACCGCCGCGTCCAGACCACGGACGAAACGACGGGCCGCGGCTATGTCCGGCTGCGCCGAGGGTCCCGTACCGGCGACGACCGGGGCGAGCACGGCCCGCAGCTCACCGACGCGCATCCACCACAGGAACGGTGAGCCGATGACGAGGACGGGCGCCGCCGTACGGCGCGGACGGGCCGGGGCCGGGCCGCGCAGGGCATCCGGCTCGTCGGGGTCCTCCCGTGGGGGAGGGCCGTGCGCCGGGTGCGTACGGTCCTCCAGCCAGCTGTCGCAGTCCGGGGTGAGCGCTATGGCGGACGGGGCGGGCACGTCCAGACGATCGGCGAGGTCGCGCACCAGGCGGTACAGGTCCGGGGCCGACTCCTCCGGTATCGGAACGGTGGGGGTCATGGCGGGGCGGGCACGGGCAACGACCAGTCCGATACCGGCGGCCAGGAGCAGGACGACGACCGCGACGGCGCTCACCACCCAGCGGGCGAGGTCCCAGCCCCGGCCCAGGAGATGACCGGCGGAGCCGCCGGCGAGCAGGATCACGGCGAGGGCGGCGGGCAGCAGGGCGACGGCCAGCGCCCGGCTGCGGACACGCAGCACGGCGAGGGCCCGGGAGCGCGCGGTCCGCGCACCGACCTCCATCACACCCATACCGGTCACGACCGGACGTCACCCCCTCCCGACTGTCCTGGTGTTGCTCACTCCCCCACTGTGGCACCCGCCACTGACATCGCAATGCCGATGGGCCAAGTGCCGGACCGCCTGCGCCGCACCCTAGTTGGGGCTCCGGCCCACGTCAGCCGGATGGCCCATTGGTCACTCGATGGAATGG
The DNA here is from genome assembly GCF_054366325.1 of Streptomyces sp. JNUCC 63. Taxonomy (NCBI): domain Bacteria; kingdom Bacillati; phylum Actinomycetota; class Actinomycetes; order Kitasatosporales; family Streptomycetaceae; genus Streptomyces; species Streptomyces sp. JNUCC 63. The sequence goes on from NZ_CM135963.1 coordinate 3,726,972, forward strand.
CTTTGGTCAAAGCAGACCGACACACGGCAACGGATCAGGACCCGGATCGGGTCCGGGGCCTGCACGGAGCCTCTGCGGAGGGAGCGGGGGTGCGGGGAGAGGGGGCCGCCGGGCTCTCGGGCCGGGCCCGGGGAGGCCGGGGCACGTGCGCCGCGCCGCCGGGCACAGGCGCCCCGCCGCCAGGAGCGGACACCGCCCCGTCGAGAAGCCGCGTCGACCCGGCACGCGGCAGGTGCCGCGTTACGCCTTCGCCGCCGCGCTCGCCGCGATGTCCGAGCGGTGCTGGGAGCCTTCGAGACGGATGCGGGAGACGGCGGTGTACGCACGGTCGCGGGCCTCGGTGAGGTCCTTGCCGGTCGCCGTGACGGACAGCACACGGCCGCCCGCGCTCAGGACGGTGTCGCCGTCACGCCGGGTGCCGGCGTGCAGTACGTACGCGTGCGGGGCGTCCTGCGCGGCGACCTCCCCCAGACCAGTGATCGGGTCGCCGGTGCGCGGGGTGCCGGGATAGTTCTGCGAGGCGACGACCACGGTGACGGCCGCATCGTCGCTCCACCGCAGCGACTCGAGGTGGGCGAGGTTGCCGGTGGCCGCGGCCATCAGGACACCGGCCAGCGGGGTCTGGAGGCGGGCGAGGACCACCTGGGTCTCGGGGTCGCCGAAGCGGGCGTTGAACTCGATCACGCGGACGCCCCGGCCGGTGATCGCGAGCCCGGCGTAGAGCAGACCGGAGAACGGGGTCCCCCGGCGCCGCATCTCGTCGACCGTGGGCTGCAGCACCGTCCGCAGAACCTCGTCCACGAGCTTGGGGTCGGCCCAGGGCAGCGGGGAGTACGCGCCCATGCCGCCGGTGTTCGGACCCTCGTCGTTGTCGAGCGCCCGCTTGAAGTCCTGGGCCGGCTGGAGCGGCACGACGGTCTCGCCGTCGGTGACGGCGAAGAGGGAGACCTCGGGACCGTCGAGGTACTCCTCGATCACCACACGCTCACAAGCCTCCGCGTGTGCCCTGGCCGCGTCCGCGTCACCGGTGACGACGACGCCCTTGCCGGCGGCGAGCCCGTCGTCCTTGACGACGTACGGCGCGCCGAAGGCGTCGAGGGCCGCGGCGACCTCCTCCGCCGTCGTACAGACGTACGACCGAGCCGTGGGCACACCGGCCGCGGCCATCACGTCCTTGGCGAAGGCCTTGGAGCCCTCCAGCCGCGCGGCCTCCTTGGAGGGGCCGAACACCGGGATGCCCGCCTCGCGCACGGCGTCGGCGACCCCGGCGACCAGCGGCGCCTCGGGGCCGACGACCACGAGGTCGGCACCCAGCTCCGCGGCCAGCGCGGACACGGCCGCGCCGTCGAGGGCGTCGACCTGGTGCAGCTTGGCGACCTCGGCGATGCCGGCGTTGCCGGGCCCGCAGTGCAGCGCGGTGACGGCGGGGTCGAGGGACAGGGAACGGCACAGGGCGTGCTCGCGGGCGCCGCTGCCGATGACGAGGACCTTCACGAGGTCAGCCTAACGGCAGCGGCCCGAGGTGCTTTGTGCGGGTTGCCGAGGGGGTGGGAGCAACGCACTTGTACGTTCCTCCGAGACGGGCGGGAACGGCGGTGGCCGCGGCGCCGCTACTCGGTCGTGTACTCCTCCACCACTGTCGCGCCCAGCTCCCGCACGATCAGTTCGTGACCGGAGAGAGCCGACTCGTCGAGGTCCGGGTCGTCGTCCTCGGGGATGTCGTCCTCGGGGGCGACGGGAGCCGGCTCGAAGGCGGAGGGCCGTGGCGGCGGGGCCGCGGCGGGCGTGGGAACGGCTGCGGCCGACGGCGGGGACGGGGTGGACGCGGGCGCCGAGGCCGTGGGCTGAGGAGCCGGCGTACGCGGCGCGGCCGTACCACCGCCACCACCGCCGCTGCCGTATCCGCCACCGAAGCCGCCGGAGCCTCCGCCGTATCCACCGGCCGCCGGAGATGCGGAGCCGCCGCCCGTCGGGTCGACGATCGCCTCGATCTTCCACTGCACGTGGAACTGCTCGGCCAGCGCCTGGCGCAGCACGTCCTCGCTGCCGCTGCTCGCGAAGTTGTCGCGGGCGCCGGCGTTGACGAAGCCGAGCTGGAGGGTGGTGCCGTCGAAGCTCGTCACCTGGGCGTTCTGGCTGAGCAGGATCCAGGTGAAGCGGCGGCGGTTCTTCACGGCTTCGAGGATGTTGGGCCACAGCGACCGCGGGTCGAGCCCGCCGGCCGCGGGGGCCGGGGACGCGGGCGAGCCGGGCGGGGCTGCCGGAGCGGCAGACCGCGCGGGGGCCGGGGCGGCCGGAGCCGGCCCGCCGCCGGGCGCCGCCGCGGTGGGCCAGCCGCCGGGCCGTCGTCCACTGCCCGCGGCGGCCGCGGTGGGCCAGGCACCCGGCGCGGCGGCGGCAGGCGCCCCCGTGGGAGCCGCGGCCGGCGCGGAGGCGCCACCGGGGTCCGCCGCGCCGCCATGCGGCGGAACGGCGGCCGCAGGGGGCGCGGGAGCCGCCGCCCCGGCGGGACCGGGCCCGCCCGGTGCTCCCGGGGTCCGTACGGCAGCTCGCGCGGCCGCGGCCCCGCCGCCCGGCGGCACCACCGGAGCCGCCGGAACAGGCGCAGCCGCCGGAACAGGCGCAGCCGCGCCACCACCGCTCATCGGGCCGCCCACCGGGCCGCCATGGGCCTCCGGCCCCGGCGCGTACCCCATCGCAGGCGCCCCGGCCCCCGTGGAAAAGCTCACACCCCGCTCGAGCCGGTCGAGGCGGGCCATCACCGACCGCTCGTCGCCGTAAGCCGCGGGCAGCAGCACGCGGGCACAGATCAGCTCGAGCTGGAGGCGGGGCGAGGTGGCGCCGCGCATCTCGGTCAGCCCCTCGTTGACGAGGTCGGCCGCGCGGCTCAGCTCGGCGGCGCCGAAGGACCGGGCCTGGGCCTGCATCCGCTCGACGACATCGGCGGGGGCGTCGATGAGCCCCTTCTCGGCGGCGTCCGGAACGGCGGCCAGGATCACCAGGTCCCGCAGCCGCTCCAGCAGGTCGGCGACGAACCGGCGAGGGTCGTTGCCGCCCTCGATGACGCGGTCGACGACCTCGAAGGCGCCGGAGCCGTCCCCGGAGGCGAAGGCCTCGACGACGGAGTCGAGCAGCGAGCCGTCGGTGTACCCGAGGAGCGAGGTGGCCATGGCATAGGTCACGCCCTCCTCCCTCGCGCCGGCGAGCAGCTGGTCCATGACGGACATGGAGTCACGCACGGACCCGGCACCGGCCCGCACGACCAGCGGAAGGACTCCCTCCTCGACCGGGATGTCCTCCTTCTGGCACACCTCACCGAGGTAGTCGCGCAGGGTCCCCGGCGGGACCAGCCGGAAGGGATAGTGATGGGTCCGCGACCGGATGGTCCCGATGACCTTCTCGGGCTCGGTGGTCGCGAAGATGAACTTCAGGTGCTCCGGTGGCTCCTCGACCACCTTGAGCAGCGCGTTGAAACCGGCCGACGTGACCATGTGGGCCTCGTCGATGATGTAGATCTTGTACCGGCTGCGCGCCGGCCCGAAGAAGGCCTTCTCCCGCAGGTCACGGGCATCGTCCACACCGCCGTGCGAAGCAGCGTCGATCTCGATGACATCAATGGAACCCGGCCCGTTCCTGGCCAGGTCACGGCAGGAATCGCACTCACCGCAGGGCGTGGGAGCCGGCCCCTTCTCGCAGTTCAGGCACCGGGCGAGGATGCGCGCGCTGGTCGTCTTGCCGCACCCGCGCGGGCCGCTGAACAGGTACGCGTGATTGACCCGGTTGTTCCGCAGCGCCTGCTGCAGCGGGTCGGTGACATGCTCCTGCCCGATGACCTCGGCGAACGACTCCGGGCGATAGCGGCGGTACAGCGCGAGAGACGACACGCCTACGAGGTTATAGGCGCCCACTGACAACCGGCCCGCCCACGGACGCGAGCCCTCTTGGAACGCAAGCGCCCCCCACGCACCCGCCAGAGCCAACCTACCCTTGCTGCCTTCCGGCCCTGGGGGAGTTCAGTCAGATAGCGCCGCGTGAGGGGCTGCGAGAAGCCTACCCGATGCCGGCGGCGGGGAACGAGTTCGCGAGCACTCCTCTCGGTCATGTAATGTTTCCGGCGGAGGATTCGCCTAGAGGCCTAGGGCGCACGCTTGGAAAGCGTGTTGGGGGCAACCCCTCACGAGTTCGAATCTCGTATCCTCCGCAGTCGCCCAGCAGGGCAGACGCAAGGCCCCGACCGTTCGCCGGTCGGGGCCTTCGTCGTACTCCGTCTCAGTTTCCGTCTCAGTCGGCTTCCGGCGGCTCCCAGAGCGCACCTCCGACTTGCTGCGCGACCTTCCGGAGCATCGGCCCGGTCACGTGCATGTACCGAGCCCGCATCCGCGCCGCTCCCCCAGGCTCCCAACCCATGATCGCGTCGACCACGACATCCGGGACGTCAAGGATCAGGAGCACGGTCGCGGCGGTATGACGTGCGTCATGCAGACGGCCGTCCCGTACGCCCGCGTCCCGAAGCAGCCGCTTCCAGACGTGATAGTCGGTGTTCGGGCTCAGCGGCCCGCCGGTCGGTGAGGCGAAGACGTACCCCTTGCCCTCCCAGTCGGTGCCGGCCTCCACCCGCTCCTTCTCCTGCTCCTCCTGGTGCTGGCGCAACAGCTTGATCAGCGGATCGGGCAGACCGACCGTGCGCCGCCCGGCACGCGACTTGGTGCTCTTATGCTCGCGGCGGATCTGCTCGCGCTTGGGGCAGTACCCGGCCTTCCGGCCGCACGGATCGTCACCACAGCCGTGCGCGTACTTGGGCCGCAGCCGGTTCTTGCGGATACGGACGTACCCCGCCTCCAAGTCGACGTCTTCCCAGTGCAGCCCGAGCGCTTCCCCCTGCCGAAGACCCAGCGCCAGGGCGACAACCCAACGAGCGCTGTTGCGGAGCTTGGCCGCCTCCACGAGCAGGCTCTGAACCTCTTCGATCGTGTACGGCTCGATGTCCTCTTCTTCGAGCCGCGGAGCTTTGGCGATCTCAGCCGCATTGGTCGGGACGTGCCCGCGCCGCACGGCTTCCCCGAGGGCAGTCCGGACAGTGCGGTGAACGTGGTGGGCGGTGCCGGCGGAACCCCCGGACTCCTGCATCTTCCGGTAGAAGCGCTCCAGATGCTCGGGCTCCAGACGGTCGAGCTTGTGGGCGCCCAGGCCGGGCACGAGGTGCACGCGGACGTCGACCTCGTACCCGGCGTACGTGTTCTCGGAGACGTACGGCTTGGCGATGTTCTCGACCCAGTGCTCAAGCCAGCTCTGCAGGGTCCAGCTCTGCCCAGGCTTCCGGAGTTTCTTGGCGTCCCGCGCCCGTTCTATCTCGCGAACAGCTCTGGTGACCTCTGCCTTGGTCTTCCGCTCGATGTGGCGGCGGTCGGGCTTGCCATCATCACGGACGCCGACCGTCACCCTGCCGTGCCATTTCCCGTCCTTGCCGAGGTAGATCGACGAGGCGCCGTTGGGCTGGCGGGTGCGCTTCCTCTCTGCCATGCCGTCCCCCTCAGGCCGCATCGGCGGGACGGTGACGCAGTTTGGCCACGTAGGCGGGCACAGCGTCGACAGGAACCCGGCGCAGCCTTCCGACCATCACCGACTCAATCTCTCCGGCCAGGACGAGCCGGAAGCACGTCGTACGCCCGATGCGGAGCCGCCGGGCCGCCTCCTCGACGGTCAGCAGAATCAGCGTGGGGTCAACGTCTTGAGATCCGTTCACTGCCATGTCCCTTCGTCGTCGAGGTCGTGGAGGGCTTCGTGGGCGATTTCGCGGTTTTGCTGGATGTCCCGGCGGATGTTGGCGGCGAGCCAGGATTCGCCGGGGGTGTGGCCGTGGCCGGCGTAGGCCCAGTGGGCGAGGGTGAGTGTGGTCGCTTCCTCGTCGTCGGGGTCGGGCAGGCCGAGGGCGGCGCGTTGCTGGTCGGCGCGGTAGTCGGCGCGGGTCTGGCGGAGGGCGCCGAGGGTGGTGGAGTAGCGGCGGGACTTGGTGGAGAAGTGGCCGCGGAAGCCGAGCATGTGGGCCCAGTCGCGGAGCTTGCGGTCCGGGTAGAGCGGGTGCAGGTCGAGGCACGCCTCGATGAGCCGCCGGGGGTGGTCGGGCACGCCGAGGAGGTCTCGGCGATCCGGTCGAGGGCCGAGGCGGCTTCCCCGGCGGCGCGAGCCAGGGCGCGCAGGGCGTCGGCCGTGCCCGGACGGGCGATCAGCGCGAGGTCGACGAACTCTCCCCCGATGCGCAGGCTGACGAAGCCTTCGTCCTCGGGCGTGGGGTCGAACACGGTCACCCGGGCGGTGGTGTCCGGCTCCAGGTGGGCAGAGGTGGTGAGCGTCCTCACGTGGCGGTCACCTCCCGGCGCGGACGAGGCCGGCGGCGGGGACGGTGCGGCCGGTGCCATGGCAGGCCGGGCAGGCGACGCGGACGGTGGCGCGGGTGCCGTCGTGGTGGCGGGTGCCTGTGGTGATGGCGACGGTGGCGAAGCCGTCGCAGTCGCGGCAGATCCGCGCGGTCGGGGCGTGCTGGGGCATCATGGGTTTGCCTTTCGGGTCCGTTGGATCTGGAAGGTGGGAAGGCGCCCGGAGCGGCGGATGTTTGGCGACGGATGCCGCTCCGGGGGCCGTTCAGCGGTGGTTGTGCATGTCCTTCACGAGCAGGCGCAGGACGCTGGCGACCAGGGCGACGGAGACGCCGGTGATGGCGACGGCCAGGAGCATGGAGACCAGGACCGCGCCGACGACGAGGACGACGGCGCCGCCGCCGGCCGCGAGGGCGAGCGCGCTGCCCGGTGTGAGCTGGACAGTGGGCCGGTTCGAGGCCGGAACCACCGGAGCCGGGGCCGAGGCGGGGACCGGGGCCGGCGTGGTCGTGGCCGGGGCGTCGGTCGCGGGTGCCGGGGCCGGGACGGCGGGGGCGGTGTCCGGGGGCGGGTACTTCGGAACGAACACGGGTTCTTCCTCCTGTCAGGGGTTGCAGCGGTGGGTACGGGCGGCGAGTTCGGCGGCCGACCGGTCGCGGTGCTCGGTGGAGAAGCCGCAGCCGGGAGCGGTGCAGGCGGCGGTGTGTCTGGTCTGGCCACGGCCGTTGTTGTAGGTGCCGACCTTGACCGGCCCGAGCTGGATCACGTTGTAGAAGCGGTTCGGGCGCATCGGATCAACCTCCTTCGGTGTCAGATCAGTTGGAGTTGTTCGGCGATCGCTTGGCAGGTCGGGACGGGCAGGCCGAGCCGGGCGGTGAGCGCGTCGGCGGTGATCGGCTCGCCCGTGGTGTTCCGGTGTGCGTCGGCGATCGACCGGGCGTGGTCGAGCAGTGCCGGCGGGACCGCCGGACCAGTGGCGGGCGGCTTGGCCGGTGCCGGATCCAGTTCCGCCGCCGGGGCAGGGACCGGGACCGGGTCGGGTGTGTCGGTGCGGTGCATCTCGACTTCCGGCGCCGCTGGTTCGTCATCCGGCACCGGTTCCAGGTCCGGCGTGGCCGGGGTCGGGGTGGGGGCGTGGACCAGGAGGGTGCCGCCGAGGAAGGCGAGGGCGGGCCAGCAGGCGACGAGGATGCGCAGCCAGGCGGGCACGTGGTGCAGGTCGAGCAGCCCGGCCGTGGCGACGTTGGCGCCGAGCGAGGCCGCCAGGGCGATGGTGAACCAGGTCCAGGCGGAGCGGTCCCGGCCGGCGCGCAGCCGACGCCAGGCGGCGACCATCAGCAGGTCGACCGAGACCGGGTAGGCCCACGCCTTCCATCCGGACTGCCCGGCCGCCGCAGCCAGGTCGTACAGGTGCGCGAAGGACAGGGCACCGGCGATCACGGCTTGGATGAGGACGGCATCGAGGCGGAGCGAGCGGGTCACGGCGATCACTCCCCTAGTCCGTGACGGGCAGCGGCTTGACCAGGGACACTCCCGGGGCCGGGGCGTCGGTGGGCACGTGCGGGCGGAACGGGTCCAGGGTGGGGAAGTCCGGGACGAGGTGGGCGGACTCCCGACACACCGCCACGGCCTCATCGCGGGAGGTGTGCGGCGTGCGGATCTTCGCCCAGCCCCCGGAGGAGTCGGCGGCGACCGCCGTTCCCGGACGTTCTGCGGGGATCAGGCCGGCAGCCACGACCGCGTCCGGGGCCACATCCGCGAGGCCCATTTCGGCGGTCTGTTTGTCGTTGACGCGGTGCACGACCCGGCCGGTGAGCTGGGCGCGCAGCATGGTCGCGCCCTTGCCCGGCTCGGAGCCGAAGCGCTGCCCGCACACCTCCAGGTGGATGCCGACCGCGCGGGCCATCTGCGCCAGCCGGATCAGCGCGGTGACGATCCGTTCCCGCCGCTCCTCGTCCTTCCTGGAGGCGATGAGGAACAGTTCGGCCGCCTCGTCGACCAGGACGACGACCGGCACCGGCCGTAACCCTTCGGGCAGCTCCCACACGTCGGAGACGTCGCGCGCGCTGAGCAGGTCGAAGCGGGATTCCATCTCCGCCACCAGCACGTCCAGCAGCGAGGCGGCATCGTCCGGCGTGGTGGCCAGCGCCGACAGCCGGGGCGCGTACGCCTTCTGTTCCACGCCGCGCTTGCAGTCGATCCCGACCAGCGCCACCGGCAGCCGCGCCAACCCGCTGATCAGGTTCCGCTGGTACACGGACTTGCCCGAGTTGTTCGCGCCCAGCGTCAGCGCCATGGGCACCTTGCGGTAGTCGCGGACGAACGCGGTGCCGTCCTCCCGCAGCGCCACCGGCACCGCCAGCCCGTCAGGGCGCGCCCCGCGCGGCATCTTCACCCGGAACAGCACGTCATAGCCGGTCATGCGCAGCTCGACGTACCCCGGCTTGGTCTCCGCGATGGTCACTGAGTGCACGCCCCAGGCGTGCCGCAGCCGCTCCGAGGCGGCCACCAGGTCCGCCGGCTCCAGACCGGCCTGGAGCCGCAGGGTCACCCGCAGCCCGGTCGACGTGCCCCGAACTCGGCGCACCTTCGGCGGGACCGGCAACACCTCCCGCCGGGCGATGTTCCGCGCGAGGAACGCCCGCAGCCGCGAGGGCTGCACCGTCAGCCCGCACACGTCCATCGTGGAGCGGTAGGTGATCGTGAACCGGCCCCCGGTGACCGGCAGCCCGACCAGCGACCAGTACACGCGCGGCGCGCGCACCCTCGCGTAGCCCAGACCGCCGGCCCCCGCCAGAGCGCCCGTGGCCTCCAGCCACATCGTCAGGTCGGTCATGGTCAGGCCGCCGAGGTGATCGCGACCGCGCGGAACGAGATCCCGTGGCGCTTCTGGCCCTGGGGACCGGCTGCCGTCAGAAGCGGACTTGTCCGCTCGCTTCAACCTCTCGCGGAACACCGTCCGATCAGGGTTGAGTCTGTTGGTGAGCCAGGGGCTCATCACGTCGAGCCAGGGCCTGGGCTACGAGGTGCGGAAGCACGAGGTGTTCGAGCTGAACGCTTCCCGCTTCGAGAACTTGGACTTCCCGCAGAACGACGACGCGTACTCGACGGACGTGACGAACGCCGGCCGACGACCGCACCAGACGTTCCGGGTGGAACTGACGAAAGCACCCGAGTACATCGCCGAGCGGTTGAAGGTCGAGCCGGGAACGCGCTCCGTACTGCGGTTCTGCCATCGCTTCGTGGACGATGCGCCGTGGTCGACCCAGGCGACGCACTACCCGGATTGGCTGGTCCAAGAGGCGCCGCGTCTCGCCGAGCCGGGCGATATCGACGAGGGCACCACCCGCTACCTCACCAGCCTGGGCATTGAGCAAGTCGGGTACGCGGATGAGATCGCCACCCGGATGCCCACGCCAGAAGAGGCACGCCTCTTGGAGATTGGCCCCGGAGTCCCGGTTCTGCTCTGGACGCGCACGGGCTACACGACTGAACGTCCCGTGCGGTGCACGGTCACGACCTTCCGCGGCGACTTGAACCGCATGAACTACGAGATCGGCGACCTGTCCGCCCGGAACGAGAACGACGCCAAGTGAGAATCACGAGTGCCACGCCGGCAGACCTTGACCAGTTGCTGAGCTTCCGGAAGGAAGCGGCGGAGTGGATCAGCAAGCTGGGCAGCGACCAGTGGAGTCGGCCGTACCCGGCAGACCGCCTCTTGGCGACCATCGAGGTCGGAACCGTCTTCATGCTGAGGGATGGAGGGTGCACCACCGTCACCATCACGCTTACACCGGAGGCCGAGGAGGGGTTGTGGTCCGCCGAGGAGCTCAGCGAACCGTCCATGTTCGTCAACAAGTTGACGGTGTCGCGCGACTACGCAGGCCAGAACCTCGGGGGCAGGCTTCTCGATTGGGCCGGCGATCGAGCGTACCGCGTCGGGGCGAAGTGGCTGCGACTCGACGCATGGACCACCAATGACCGGTTGCAGCGGTACTACCTGGACCAGGGCTTCCAATACGTGAGGACCGTCCTCGAAGGCAATGCCGTCAACGGCGGCCCGCGTGTCTCAGGCTGGCTTGCCCAACGCCCAACCCGTCGAACCGAGCACGGATTCACCGACGAGGCAGCAAGCCCCGAGCCACTACGCGCCTGAGCTGTTACAGGTTTCTCTACCTCATCAAGCCCCGGCTGCGCTCCGCTCCGCCGGGCGCGCTTCCCGGCTCCGCTGCGCGCTGCGCTCCTGCCTTCGGCCCGCTCCGCGCACGCTGCGCCGACGCGCGCCCACATGTGGATAGGGCCGGTGGCCATGAGTCGAGCACCGCAGAGCGCGGCCCACGGTCAAGGCAATGCCTCCGGCGGGGGATCGGCCGGCACCGGGATGGAGGGGGCGCCGCTTCCGACTGCGGGTCCGTAGTGGCGTGCGCGGGGAGCTCCCATCCCGTCCGCCGTCGACCCAGGCAGAGCCGAGCAGACGCGGCCCATGGCGTCCAGGTCGTTCGTACAGTGGCGCGCTCCACCTGGACGCCAGGAACCACGCCCGCTCCACAGTGTGTGGGTCGACGGCAGACGGGATGGGAGCTGGGGTGAGTGGTGGGTGCAGGGGGCGTATGCAGTGACCGACGGCGGGATCGGCAAGGTCACGTCCGCCGACTCCCCGTGATCGGCCTGACAAGGATGAGGCCAGATCTCGAAGCCGGCCCCCTGACCGCAGCACGGCGGCCCGGTCTACGCCGGATGGCGGACGTCATGGACACAAGGCCCTGGCGGGGCAGGGTGGCTGCCGTGATCCGGTCTGTGACCCGCCTGTCCCGGTACGCCCGGGCTCATCGCGCCGGCGGTTCCAGGTGACTCGCTGCCGCATGGGTGAGCAGGCGTCAGAGATCACCTTGAAGGCCTAATCGATCATCGATTCGCCTTTTCTATTGGGTCATTTGACGCTCCATCAGCAAATGGAGAGTGCCCCGTTCGGCCCTTCGGCGCCAGCTTTTCCGATATGCCCGAAATGACGTCTCTGGGGGTCGTCAGTACGTTCAGTCACACGTCGGCTGTTGAAGCCGGCTTCTCAGAGAAGGAGCAAAAACGACATGATCATGACCCGTTCCTCCGCCATCACTGCGGCCGTGGCGGCCGCCGCGGCCCTGACCGCGACCGGCATCACCTACGCCACGGCCGCCCCCGCGTCGGCACCCCAGACGGCCCCGGCCGTCGTCCAGCAGGCGCCCGTTCCCGCCCAGGCACCCATGGGCAACGAGGGCGGCGAACGCGGCGGCGAGGGTGGCGAGCGCGGCGAGCGCGGCGAGCGCGGCCACGAGAAGAAGGAGCGCCACCACAGGGTGGGCCGGATCTTCATCAACGAGCGGTCGTTCTCCGCCCGCCCGGACGGCTGCATCACCGTGGTGAGCGGCCTGGGCGCCAACAGCTTCAACATCCGTAACGACAGCCGCGACACCGTCGAGTTCTTCCGCGGCGTCACCTGCGACAACGGTGCCCCCATCGCCACCGTCGGCCCCCACAGCGAGGCCAACAACGTCCGCCCGAAGTTCAAGGACGAGGACGAGAACTGCGAGAAGGGCGAGCACCACAAGAAGCACCACGAGGAGATGGAGGACGGCCTGAAGGTCAAGAACGGAGTCGTCGGCAGCTTCCGCGTCATCAAGCGCCACCACCACGAGAAGGGCGGATTCGACGGATTCGACGGATTCGACGAAGACTAAAATCGGCAACCGCGTGATGCGCATGCTGGAGAACCCCCGCCCGCCGTAATCGGGCCGGCGCCCTCCGGCCAGGCGCACAACACAGGATCCCGGCCCGCCGTAATCGGGCCGGGATTCTCGTCCGGACCCCGGCCCAAGGACATCCCTTCTCGGAACATCCACGCCAGACCATTGTCCGACAGATCACGCGCCTGCTACGCCATCCTCACCCCGGCGACGACCGCCAGTCCACCTTCCACGGCATGACCGGACACATCCCCCTCGTTCCCCCGCCAGTCGGCCAACTGGTGCCAGGTGGTGAGCGTGTCGGGATGCTCGGGACCGGACGACGAAGCGGTGCGGCTGTGGGACACGTTCACCCGCTGGCCCGTCGGCGAACCCCTCACCGCCCATAAAGACCGGGTTCAGGGTCTGGCGTTCTCGCGAGCACATCGCAGCTGGCGCGCCCATCCCGGAACGCCGGCGGAGGCGGAGGAGCGGCTGGGCCGTGTATTCAGGTCCCTGGGTGACTCGCTCGGCAGGAAGGGCAGGCTGGTCCAGCGGCAGCCGCCGGGCCGTCTCTGACGGCGCTCGGCCCGCTCGTGGGACCGGAACCCTCCACCGAGGGATTTGCGGGACGTGGGCGAAGCCGGTGGCGGTACAGCAGCGAAGCACAGCAACCGGCCCCGCCCGGCGGCGACCTCGTAAGGCCGTAGCGCGACCGGTATGACCGCCTCCGACCGATCCACATAGAGCTACGGATCAGAAGGTCATGCAGCTCACGAGACGGCCCAGTCACCGGCGGGCCGTCTCGGTTCCCGTCTCATTCAGCCCCGTACAGGGCCGTTCAGCCCGGGCCGTGAGCGAGGCTCGTCCCGGCACCCGGTCAGCCATGAATACAGGTGAACGACCCTGTACGAGGTTGTGTCCCGCCTCGTGGTGTAAGCGACCTTGCTCGACGCGTTCCGGTAAGCCGCACGCCGGCCACCCCATGGGACACGGCTCCCGCATCGCGCGCGGTTGACCTGCTGTCAGCGCCATGGGTGGCCCCTGAACCGCATCGATGCGGCGGCGACCTGCGCATTCCGAGTACTTGATCGGCTACACCACCTGGCGGGACGCGATCCTGTACGAGGCTCACCACCCCGCCAACACAGTTGGAAAGCGTGTTGGGGGCAACCCCTCACGAGTTCGAATCTCGTATCCTCCGCAGCCGCCCGCCAGGGCAGGCGAAGGTCCCGAGCGCTCAGCGGTCGGGGCCTTCGTCGTTCCTTGGTCGCAGTTCATCGCCGGGCAACGCGACGCCGGCACCACGAGGAACGCCGACAGTCCTCATGCGTCGACGAGGGCGACCCGGTGCGAGAAGGCATCGCGAAGCTCGGCGGGGATGCCCACGATTTCCCAGACCCCGGTGCGCTCGTTCCGCTCGCGCCGTACGCCGAACCGCTCGTACGGCAAGGAGCGGTCCCGGGCCTTGAAGCAGGCGTCCGCGGCGCCGGTGTGGGCGTGCGGGTCGTTGCCGGAGTTCGCGGTCGAGCGCCACTTCCCGTCCTCACACAAGTCGAGGTCGGCAATCGCGATGTGCCGGTGGCGGGCTCGTCGGGCGCAGGGCGGATGTCAGTGCGGATGTCAGTGCGGCGCAGGGCTTCGCCGGTGACCTTCTGGCGAAGGATGCCGACGCAGGTGCTGGACAACAGCACGCAGGCCGGCGCCGTGGCAGTGACGCCGCTTGCGAACGCCCGCTGATCTCTCCGCACTTCGGATGCCATATCCTCCACTGGCGAGCGGTGCCGGGGGCATCGCTCAGGGTCTCTCAGGGGGGAGTCACCGTGCTCGTACTGTCATGCCTGCTCGTTCTCGCCGCCGTGGTGATGTACTTCGTCGCCCGTGCCCAGAACTCGTTCCGGCTTCGGCTGGGTGCCGGCGCCGCACTGCTCGGCAGCGTGCTCTGCGGCATCGCCAGCAGCGTGTACGTCGTCGGCGCCTACGAGGTCGGCGTGCCGGTGACGTTCGGCAAAGTGGGTGCGCCGATGACGTCCGGGATGCATCTGAAGGCGCCGTTCACCGATGTCACGCCCTTCTCCACCCGTCCGGTCGACCTCAACCTCTCCGACAGGGACGTCGTCGAGGTGCGGTCCTCCCAGGGCGGTGTGATGTACGCGGAGTTGACCGTGAAGTGGGCGGTCACCCCGGACAAGGCGGGGGAGCTGTACCGGCTGGCAGGGAGCGAGGAAGCCATTCAGCAGCGGCTGGTCTACCCGGACAGCCGGGAGATCGTCCGGAACGTCTTCGCCCGCTACACCAGCGAGCAGGGCTACGCCTCGGCCCGGGAGAAGATCAACGCGGAGATCGGTGAGTTGATCAAGGAGCGACTCGCGCCCCGCGGTATCGACATCACCGCCGTGAACCTGCGCAACGTCAAGCCTTCGGACGCCCTCCAGAAGCAGATCGACCGCAAGATCCAGCAAAAGGAGGCCACCGAGCGGGCCGCCGAGGCGACCCGCACGGCGGAAGAGGAGGCCAAGCGCCGCAAGATCGAAGCCGAGGGCATCGCCCGCGCCAACAAGATCCTCAACGACTCTCTGACCGACAAGGTTCTGATGAACCAGTGCATCGACGCGTACAGGGAAGCGTCCAAGGAGAACCCGGTCTACGCCGTGCCCTGCGGCTCGGGCAACGGCACCCCGGTCATCGTGAACGGCGGCGGCCGGAACTGATTCTTCTTGCCGGCCGAGCCGGCGCATCGCACTCGGCTCGCACGGGCACACCCGGTGAACCTGTTCCCGGGCCCAGCCGCACCCGAGATCGTCCCGGGTGGCGTCAAGCAATCCGCGGTCGGGGTGGCGTGCGGTCAAACGGCATGGCAGGGCACCGCCCCGCCGGGTCCTGGCGTACGTGGGGCTACCGCCGACCTCACCCGCACATATTGCCCGCAGGTCAGAACGGTCACGAACACCCCCGTACACCCCCGCACACCCCCGCATACCCGGACGAAGACTTGGAAAGCGTGTCGGGGACAACCCCTCACGAGTTCGGATCCCGTACCCTCCGCCGCCCCAGAGGGCCGGACCACGAAAGTGGCCCGGCCCTCTGGCGTCCGTCCCAGTCTCCGTCCCAGTCTCCGCCCCAGTCGGCTCTCCGGCCCGCGCCGGGCGGCTCCCGGAGCGCGTCTCCGACCTGCTGCGCGACCTTCCGCGGCATCGTCCCCGTGATGTGCGTGTACCGGCCCGCATCCGGGCCGCTCCCCCGGGCTCCCCACCTGTGATCGCGTCGACCACGGAGTCCGGAACACCGGCATGTCCTCGGTGGTGGTCAGCCGGTAGGGCCGGAAGCCCCGGAAGAAGCGGGAACGGTTGCGGCGGTATCCGTATCCGGCGTGCCCGGTCGGCTCGGAGTGTTTGACGGTCCTGCGGGAGGCTGCGCAGGGCAACGGGGTGGAATCGATCAGCCGCAGGCTGTCGTGCCGGGTGGGCACCTGCCGGGCAGGGGCTCGATGACCCGGCTGACCGGTGGCCCGGCGACGCGGGGCCACCTGGTCGTCGATGAACACGTACAGCGCCGCCGGAAGGGCGTCCGGACCGGCAGTCGCACCTCAGCTGCGGGCGATGGACTGTTCGACGAGGGCGACGGTGGCGCGGGGGTCGTCGACCTCGATGACGAGGCGGTCGTAGGTTTCGGCGTCGGCGAGTTCGATGACGACCGCCTTGTCCGGGTTCTTCACGTCCCAGAAGAGGCGTTCGCCGCCGCGGCGGAAGCGGCCGGCGGTGATCACGCCGGGGAAGTGGGTGCCGCCGACGCGGATGCCCTTCGGTTCGCGGGCGATGCCGGGGTCGTGGGTGGCGCCGCGCACGTGGGCGAGGGGGATTTCCAGGCGGCTCTTGAAGGTCCAGAGCTTGTCGAGGCCCTGGAACTCGACGGTCAGCAGGTTGCGTTCACGGTCGATGGCGATCAGGGCCATGTCACTGCTCCTTGGAGGTGGTCGGCTGGGCGCGCAGGCGCAGGCGGGTGCCGAGGACGGTGGAGGCGAGTTGGGGGGCGGCGTCGCCGTGGGTGGGGCGCAGGGCGTTCTCCAGTGCGGTGATGCCTTCCGCGACCAGCGCGGCGACCTCCGGGTCGTGGGGGGCGCGTTCGGCAGCGGCGAGGAGGAGGAGTCCGGCGGCCGGGCCGTTGTCGTACGAGGCGATGGCCGCCGTCAGTGCCTGCGCGGGGTCGGTGAGGGCGGCGATGGCGGCGGTGGTCGGGTGGATCTCGTGGTCGAGGTGGTTGCGCAGGGCGGTCAGGTGCAGGCTCCGTTTGGAGCCGAAGACCTTGTAGAGACTGCCCCGGTGGATACCGGTGGCGGTCACCAGGTCGTCCACCGAGGTGCCCTCGTAGCCGTGGGTGGCGAAGAGGGCGGCCGCGGTTCCGATGGCCTGGTCGGTGTCGAAGGCGCGTGGTCGTCCCATGGCCATGATCGTATGCGGTTGGAGAACGATCAGTCAAGAACGAGCGTTCTTTTACGAGGACGCCGGAGACGCCGGCAAGCCGACACGCCTCAAGGGATGGGGCGCCCCTGGCGACGGTGCGGCACCGGTTCAGGGCGCGGTGGGCCCGCACCGCCTTCACGCAGGGCCTGGAATTCTGCGGCGGCGACCTCGTACGCACCGGCCGGAGGCAAGGCCGACGACAGTGACCGGCACGTTCCGGTCCGGGGTGTCGCGCCCGAGACCGACGAGCCCCATGCGTCGAACACCCCGCCTGGTCCCCGGACGGCAAGCGGATCGTCTACGACAGCCCGCGCGGCATGGAGTGGATCAACAGCGACGGCACCGGGCAGGAGGTGCTCACCGCGACCGGCAGCGCGGGCACCTTCTCGCCCGGCGGTACCCGGATCGCCTTCTCCACCATGGACGGCTCCGACTGCACCCGCAGCACCTACGTCGTCGATGCCGGGGAAAGAACCTCCAAGTCCTCCGACGGCCGCCTTCGACGCCGCCCTGATCACGGACGGTCTCCCGCTGATCTGCGCAAAGTGGCGGGCCGGAGCGGATGTCCGGGAGTTCCTCCGCGACTCGCTGGACAACCCGATCCCGGCGCTGCTGGTCTCCGCCGAGCGCTCACTGGCCGCGGAGCTTCCACCGCGGGCGATGAGCAGGGAGGTCCTGCGGGCCATCGGAACCGGGGAACGGACCTTCACCAACATCGCGCGCGCCGCAGGCGGCATCGCCCACACCACTCTCACCCGAGCCACGGAGGTCCTGACCGGGAAAGCGTGGTGGCAGTCGAGTTGCCGCTCTCACTGCGTCCGTCGAAGGAACGCCGCCACCGAGCGGTCGACCCTTGTCTGCGATTCTGGCTCGCGTTTCCGGACCCGCACATGGCGGAGATCGAGCGAATGCGGGGAGATCGAGCGAATGCGGGGAGATCTCGCTCTGGGCCGGATCAAAGAGCAGTGGACGAGTTGCCGGGGCCGCGCGATCGAGCCCCTGGTCCGGGAATCCCTCGCCCGTCTCCTGCCGGACGGGCGCCTGCCCGCCGCCCCGGCGATCGGCGGGTACCGGACCCGGAGCAACGACGTCGAAATCGACTTGGTGGGCGCCGACGGGTAGCCGATGGCCAAGCAGTCGCCCTTCCTCGGCTCGGTCGAATGGCTGGAGAATCCCACGTCCGACAGCCACGACCTGGCCGCGCTGCGGAAGCACCGGGCGGCGATCACCGACGAGCCGGTACCGCTCGTGGCGGTCTCCCGCAACGGGGTCGGCCGTTCCGGGCTCCAGGTCGCGTACGGCCCCGAGGAACTGCTCAGCGCCTGGCGCAGGTCCTGAGCAGGGCATGGACTCCCTTGGTTGCGGTACCGGTTGCGCCGGCCCACGTTCGACGGACTGCGCGTCGGCACATGATTCCCTCACCAGCGAGTTCATTCACGATCCGCAATATTCACATTCTCGTCACAAGTGACTCCAACACCCCCACCCCCTCCACAAAACAGGGCGGGCACATCCATCGGATGGTGTTTCTCGGCAAGTAATGCGGGAAAATCCCCAAGTTTGCCCGGGACGCCGAAACAGTGATTGCATCACGCCTGAGCACGGTGACGGAAAGTCAGAGCACGCGAATGGAGAACGGCGACCGTCCGCCCCGAACGGGCGGTGCGCGCCGGTCAGAAGGGAGCAACATGGGTTGCTCGCACGCCGCAGCATGTCCCCTTTTCCCCCTGCTCAGGGCGAGCTTGCAAGGTTGGCGCAACTACTACTGCGACAGCGCGGACCGGTGGCGCGAGTGCGCGCGCTACGAGTTGTCACTGACCGGCGAGCGCGTGCCCATCAGCCTGCTGCCCAACGGGGCCACCGCGCGACACCTCGAACGCGATGCCGACGCGAACCGGTCGGGCGTGGCCGGTCCGAAGCAGACACCCCGGCACACCCCGCCGTCACAGCCCGGTCCGTGGTCCCCGGAGACCGAATCCTGGTCCCAGCCGGTACCGGTCGGATCACCCGAGCCGTCGGAACCCGGAACCGCGGCAGCGGAGACCACGGCCCGGCCCGAGGCGACACTCACGCCGGCACCGATCCGGCCTCACCCCTCGTCACCCTCCATACGGATCACCCAGCCGCCGGACCGCCCCATGGGACACAGGCGCCAGGCGAGCAGTCCGAAGCGCGGCTGGTGGGCTCGACTCGCCGATTGGATGAGAAACCCCGTATGAGTACGTACTGGCCCTGGTGGGCGGGCGCCATCGGGCTCGCTCTGGTCACCATCTACTACACCCTCACCACCGACCGGTCTTTCGGGATGTCGTCGGCGTGGGATCGCGTGTTGCACTGGCGCCGCGAACGCCGCCTCGAACGGATGGAGGAGGAGTTCACCGACGAGCGTGCGCTCGCCGACGCGCTTGCCGCGGCCACCGCGGAGCACTTCGGAACCGGCGCCGGCGCGCCCGTCGCGCCGCAGCTGCCGTACGGGGATTCACAGCCGCCGCCCCCGGACGGTGAACGGACGGCGCACGAGTCCCCCTCCGTCACGAACCAGCGGCCGGCCCCGCTGGTCACCCAGGCCGCCCTGTTGGTGTCGGTCTTCCTCGGCGGATTGATCGCCGCGTTCACTTCCGGACGGTTCCAGATCCGCTACGACATGGGTCCGGGTTTCCGGGACCTGATCACCGCCGATCCCGTCGCCATGATCGCCCTGCTGTTCCTGGGCGGCGTGCTGGTCGGTTTCGGCACTCGACTGGCCGGCGGGTGCAGCTCCGGCCACGGACTCAACGGCTGCGGCCGTCTACGCCCGGTCAGCATCGTCGCGACTGCCGTGTTCTTCGGCACCGCCGTCGGAGTGTCGTTCCTCCTGTGGAAGGTGATCTGATGCGTACCAGGGGCCGTACCAGGGGCGCGATTCTGCTGGCCAACGTCGTCACCGGGCTGGCTCTCGGCTACACCGTCGCCAACATCGGCTTCGGCGACTACGCCGAGCTGAACCGCATGTTCACCTTCCAGGACCTGCGCATGTTCCTCTCCTTCGCCGGCGCGGTCGCGATCATCGTGTGCGTGTTCGCTCTGCTGCGGGTCCCCCGCACCCCGGGGCGCATCCACGCCGGTGTGATCCCCGGAGCGGTGTTGTTCGGTACGGGCTGGGCGATCTCGGGCGGATGCCCGGCGATCCCGATCGTCCAGGTCGCCGGCGGATACCTGCCCGCCGTGGTCACCATCGTCGGCGTCGCCGTCGGCATCCGGCTGTGCCGCTGGGCCAATGCCCGGTACTTCCACCTCGACCGCGGCTCCTGCGGGCTGTAATCGGATACGAAGGCGGCCGCGGAGCCGCGGGACCGGCTCCGGCGGTCAGCTCTTCTTGCCGGCCGTTCCTCCGGGGGATCGTGTCGTCGTGGTGCGGCTGGTGTCGCGGGCGGAGGCGGGGGTGGGGGGCTGACGGTGGCGGGGGGTCGTGCGGCGGGGTGGGCGGGTCAGGGTGATCTGGCGTACGAGTTGCTGGAAGCAGGCCAGGGACGCCAGGCCCGGCAGGGCGGCCGCCGCGATGTCGACGATCGTCCTGGGCGCCTGGACGACGCACAGAAGCATCGCGATGGACGAGAAGATCAGCACCACGCACCAGGAGTGGACGGCGCGGCGCTGGTGCAGCGCGGCCCGCAGGACCGACAGCGACGCCACCAGCCAGGGCCCGTACACCAGGAGAGGCCACCACGACGCGAGGCCGTCCTCCATGCGGGCCAGGGCCACGACGCGGAGGGGTTCGTAGGCGACCATTCCGCCGAAGAAGCTCACCGAGGAGGCGATCACCGCGGTCAGCGCGGCGACGACATGACTGGCGGTCCGCAGGGCGTTCGGGCGCTTGCGTTCCCGGACCTTTCGATGGCGTCGGGAGACCTCCCTCAGCGGAGGCAGTTCCGCGGTGATCTGCTGCAGGTTCTCCAGGGGGGTGTTCGGGGTGTCCGGGGTGTCCGGGACGGGCTCGGCGGTGACCGGTGCCTCGTCCCGGACGGTGGGAGCAGTCGGACCGTGCTCCTGCCGGTGCTCCTGCATCGCGTCCTGGAGCATGAAGGCCAGTTCCTCGGCAGGGTCCCAGGCCTCGTCCGGCGGTACCAGAGGGGATGAGAAGAACTCCGTCGGAGCCCGGTGGCGGCCCGTGCCGGCCTCCCGGTATCCGTCCGGGTAGGGCGAGTGGTCCGAGAAGCCCGGGTGACCCGAGTGGCGCCAGGAATCCGGATCACCTGAATAGCCGGTCGAGTAGCTCGTGGAATTTACCGAACGGCGGTCGATACGTTCGTCATACATCACGCGGTCGGCTGTTCCGCTGCCGAGAAGGCGGACCTGGCCTCCGAACCGACCCAGCGGCAGGCGAGGTCGGCTTCCAGTGTGCTCATCGCGTTCAGGAAATCCCGCAGCAGGGGCTCGGTCACCTTCAGCGCGACCGGGCAATCGCCTCTGGTCAGGGTGCCGTTGACGGTGGCCGACGAGTGCACCGGGGCGGGAAGGTAGGTATAGGGACCCAGCGGCACCGCCCGTGCGGCGGCGCTCGTGCTCTCTCGCTCCCGCCCCACGAGCAGACCCCAGTACCCTTCCCTGGTTGTCTTGGTCATATCCCGACTAACGCCGTCCGACTTCCCCGGATGCGCGGCAAACGGGTGAAGGAATTCGACCGTTCGGGGCTGTGTCGCCGACGACTCGAACGGTGGCGTTGCGCTGATCGGGGGTAACCGCCCGCCATGGGCGAGATCCTGGTCGGTACGTGTTCGTGGACGGATCCGACGCTGGTGCGCAGTGGCTGGTATCCGGCGGGGTCACGCGGTGCCGAGGGCCGGCTGCGGTACTACGCCACGCGGTTCCCGGTCGTCGAGGCCGACTCCGGGTACTACGCCCTTCCCAGTGAGCGGAACAGCCGGCTCTGGGTCGAGCGGACTCCGGAGGACTTCGTCTTCGACGTGAAGGCGTTCTCGCTGCTCACCGGGCACCCGACCCGGCGCGGCGCGCTGCCCGAGGAGCTGCGCGGCACGTCGTACGACCCCCGCGACGCGAAGTCCCTCGACGCCGTGTGGGCGCGGTTCGCCGAGGGGATCGGGCCGTTGCGGCGCTGCGGACGGCTGGGCAGTGTGCTGTTCCAGTTCCCGCCGTGGTTCCGGCCGGGCGCGCGGGCCGAGGCGTTCCTGGCCCAGTGCGCCGAGCGGACCGCGAACTGGCCCGTCGCGGTGGAGTTCCGGCACCCCTCGTGGTGGCGGGAGGAACAGGCGGACGCGACCGCCGCGCTGCTGCGCCGGTACGACTTCACCGCCGTCGGCGTCGACATGGTGCGGACGCTGCCCTCCTCCATCCCGCCGGTCGTGCCCGTCACCTCACCGCGGCTGTCCGTCGTGCGCTTCCACGGGCGCAGCCCCGCATGGGGGACCGGGAGCAAGGAGGACCGGTTCCGGTACGAGTACGCCGGCCACGAGCTCGAGGAGTGGGTGCCGCGGCTGCGCTCCCTCGCCGGGCGCGTCGAGCGGCTCCACGTACTGTTCAACAACTGCTGCGGCGACGCGGCGGTCCGGGCCGCCGAGCGGATGCGCTCGCTGCTCGACGACCGGCGTCCCGCGTCCCGCGCTCCGCGTCCGGCTGACTAGCGCAGGATCCGAACCTTCCCCTCCGCGCTCACCTGATCGATCTCCGACACCCGCACCGTCGCCTTCATCGTCCACTCGCCGGCGATCGGGAGGTTGAGGGTGTCGGTGCCCCAGAAGCCGCCCCTCTTGGTGAGCTTCGCGTCGATCGGACCGATCTTCTGTGCGGGCAGGGACAGGGACAGGCGCAGCTCGGGGACGCTGCTCAGGCCGCCGTCGGGGCCGTAGACCACGGCCTCCACCGCGTTCTGGCCGACGCGGCCCGGCACCAGCGTGATCTGCACCGTGCCGCGGCCGCCCGGGGTGCCGACGTCGAACGGGATCATCGTGAGGGAGGCGCCCGGCGCCCCCGCCACGGGCGGGGCCTCGGCCGCCTCGGCGGCCACGCGGCCCGGGAGGGTGCTGACCAGCATCGTGGTGACGACCAGCACCGCGATGCCCACGGCGACCTCGGCCAGGACCGAGCGGCGCAGGGCACGGTGGTGGGCGTCGGACGCCGACGAGGGCGCGGATTCCCCCGCCCCGGGTTTCTCCGCCGGGGCTTTCTCCGCCCCGGGTTCCCCCGTCTCGGGAAGCCGCGTCCCGCCCGCCGGCTCCGGGATCCGCTCGTGTGCCACCGCCCGCGGCTTCCCGGCCCGTACGGCGGCCTCCTCGTCCACCGTCACCAGCCGCGCCGTCCAGCGCCGCGAGAGGCTCGCCACGGCCAGCATCAGCACCACCGCCACCAGCTTGACCAGCAGCAGCCGGCCGTACGTGGTGTCGGTGAGCGTGGCCCAGGAGCCGAGGCCGCGCCAGGACTGGTAGACCCCGGTGACCACGAGGACGGTGACGGCGCCGAAGGCGATCCGGGAGAAGCGGGCCACGGCCGCCGTCAGCGCGGGGCCGCCGCCGTCCGGGGAGACGTCCGGTCCACCGGCGTTCGAGTCGCCGTCCGGGGCCGCCGTCCGAGGCTCGTCCGCCGTCACCCGCTGCAGGATCGTGAGGAGGGCCGTCAGCCCGCCCAGCCAGACCCCCATCGCCAGCACGTGCAGCACCGAGGACGTCATCGCCACCGGGACCTGGATGCCGGCCGAGGCGTGCTCGGACGCCGCCAGTGTCAGCGCCAGGGCGAGGGCGAGCGCGGCGCCCGCCGCCAGGGTCGCGCGCGCGGGCTCCTGGCCCGGCCGGCGCCGGAAGAGCCGTACGAGGAAGACGGCCGTCGGCGCGAGCAGGGCCAGACGGGCCATCAGGACCAGGCCGGGGCGGCTGCTCAGGGTGCGGGAGACGGCCGCGAGGTCGAAGGCCGACGCCGGGCCGGTTCCGGTCTCGTAGGGAGCCCGCAGCACCAGCAGGACGAGTGTGGACGCCAGCGCCGCCCACCAGCTCGCGACCAGCGGCCTGCGCAGCGGGCGGGGGTCCGGCGGACGGCACAGCAGGGCGAAGGCGGCCGTGCCGATGAGCAGGGCGGCGGCGCCGTAGGCGGTGTAGCGGCCGAGGTCGTAGAGGCTGCCGGTCACGGGGTCCTGGTCGGGGCCCGTGTCGATCGCGGCAGGTGCCGGGGAGGGCTTTCCCACGGAGAAGGTGAAGGCGCCGGAGACCGGGTGGCTGTCCGCCGAGATCACCCGCCACGCCACGGTGAAGGTGCCCTCGCCCAACCCGTCCGGGAACGTCACCCGGGCCGTGTCCGACTGGCCCGGCGCATGCCTCGGTTGGCCCGTCCTCACCCGCCGGCCCTCGGGGTCGAACAGGCGGAAGGAGTCGTCGAGCAGAGCGACGGACTCGGAGTAGGTCAGCGTGATCGTGCGGGGCGCCGACTTCAGGACGCTTCCGTCGGCGGGGTCGGCCTTGCGCAGGGCCGCGTGGGCGAAGGCGGGAGCGGCCCCGCCGAGCAGGAGCAGGGCCAGTACGGCGCCGAGCAGCGTCAGCACCCGAAGTGGTCGCCGTACGGTCACGTCGCTTCTCCGTCTTGGAACTTGCCGGCTTCCGGAGAGGTACGGATGAAGACGGCGCCTTGCTCACCGGGATCGTGCGGGAAGACTATCTCGCGATACGAAAGGCCAGTTGGGCGCAGTACGGCCGTACGCGGCGCCGCGACACCCCCGCTCCGGTCGGGCGACGGGGAGAGTACGGAAACCTCGTCCGGCCGCGCCCCGCACCGCGGCGGGTGACCATCGGGACATGGACGTCGCTCTTCACCTCGCCCAGGACCCCGAGGCCGACGCGCTTCTCGGCCGCAGTCCGCTCGCCGCGCCGGTCGGGATGGTGCTGGACCGGCAGATCCCGGTGGAGTGGGCGTTCAAGGGGCCGGCGACGATCGTCCGGCGCATGGGCACCGACGACCTGACGCCCACGAGATCGTCGCCTTCGGGCCGGAGACCTTCGCCCGGCTCCTGTCGGACGAGCCGGCCGTGCACCACTGCCCTGGGCCATGGCCAAGCTGATCCAGCAGCTGTGCCACTACCTCGTCAAGCACTACGACGGCGATCCCGAGGCGATCCGGCGGGACGTCGACAGCGGGCGGGAACTGCTGCGGCGGCTGGAGGAGCTGCCCGGGTTCGGCAGGCAGAAGACGCAGATCCTCCTCGCGCTGCTCGGCAAGCAGCTCGGTGTGCGTCCGGTTGAGCCGGAGCACCTTGGACAGCAGCAGCGGGCCGAAGCTGGTGACGGTCGCCCGCAGCGGGACGCCGGGGCCCGTGCCGCCCAGGGCGTGGAACTCGGCGGGGAAGCCGGCCGGCGTCCACTGCTGATGCACCTCGGCGGTCCGCGAGCGGATCCGGTCGTTCGCCGCGCCCGGCTCCGAGATTCCGGACAGGTCACCTTTGACGTCCGCGAGGAAGACCGGCACGCCCTGCGCCGAGAGCTGCTCGGCGATCAGTTGCAGCGTCTTGGTCTTGCCGGTGCCGGTGGCGTCCGCGACCAGGCCGTGGCGGTTCAGCATCGGCAGGGGATGCGGATCCGCGCGTCGGGCAGGCAGTGGCCGTCCCGGATCAGGGCGCCCAGGTCCAGGGCGGGCCCGGCGAAGGCGTATCCGGAGGGGATCTCCAAGGCCTTCCGCGGGAGCGCCGGGGCGCTTCCCGGAGCCTCGCGAGCGGCGGCCCCGGACACGGTCTCGCTGTCACCCGTCTCAAGCCCCTGTTCCCGATTCGCCCGGGTTTGCTGCGGCTTTTCCAGCGTCGCACTCCGGCGGCCGGGCTGCGCCCGGAAGCTCTTGGCCGGTAGGCTTTCCGTGTGATCTTCAAGCGCATCGGAAACGGCCGGCCGTACCCCGACCACGGCCGGGAGAGCACCCGGCAGTGGGCGGACGTCGCGCCGCGCCCGATCCGCCTCGATCAGCTCGTGACCACCAAGCAGCAGCTCGACCTGGAGACCCTGCTCGCGGAGGACTCGACGTTCTACGGCGACCTCTTCGCGCACGTCGTGAAGTGGCAGGGCGACCTGTATCTGGAGGACGGCCTCCACCGCGCGGTGCGGGCGGCGCTCCAGCAGCGCCAGGTGCTGCACGCGCGCGTGCTCGAGCTGGACTGAGCCGTCCGGGTCGCCGTTCGGTAACGGCTTGGACCTTTTGGGTTCTCCTGCGCGGTATCGAATGATCATCTAGTAGGAATCACCGCTCACGCGCACTACGCTGCGCCCATGAGCATGCTGACTCCCCCCGGCATGGGCGGGAAGTACCGGATCACGGGGAACAAGTACCCGCGGATGCGCAGGCCTCGGAGGCACGGCAGGCTCGTGTTCCCCGCCGTCGCCTCCGTCGCGGTGCTCGGTGTGATCGGCTGGGGCACGCTGCAGCTCATCGACGTCTTCACCGGCAGCGGCAAGAAGGTCTCGGCGGTCGGCACCAAGGAGGACTGCTCGACGAAGACGGCGCCCGGGGCGAGCCCGTCGGCGGCGAACGCGGCCCGTACGCTGCCCAAGCCGGGCCAGATCACCGTCAACGTCCTCAACGCCACGCCCCGCAGCGGCCTGGCCAAGCAGACCGCGGACGAGCTGAAGAAGCGCGGCTTCCGCATCGGCCAGGTGGGCAACGCGTCCAAGGAGTTCGACAAGAAGGTCAAGGGCGCCGGGATTCTCCTCGGCCCGGCCTCCTCGCTGAACACCTCGCTGCCCGTCCTCGCCACCCAGCTCGCCGGCGCCGAGAGCCGTACCGACACCCGCAAGGGCGCGGAGGTCGACCTGATCATCGGCACGGGCTTCAAGGAGCTGACCCAGCAGGCGGCCGCCGAGAAGGCCCTGGCCGCCCTGAACGCCCCGCAGCCGACGGCGGACACGGCGAAGAAGAGCTGCTGAACGGCCGTACGGCTGCGTACGAAAAGCGCTCGGTCCCGAAAAGGGCGACCGAGCGCCGTACCGCTTCCCTGCTCGCGCAGACCGGACGGGCCCCGTGGCACCGGGACCCCGGGGCCTGCCCGGCGGATCATGCCGCAGACGCGGGGCCCGGCACTCCCCCAAGCTCTCCGAGCAGGGGCCCCAGCGGCGTTGTCGCCGGTTGCCGACTCCCCCGAGCTTCGGCTTCGCTCGCGCAGGGGGACCCATCGCCCCCGCTCACCCGGGCCGCTGGCCGACCGCCGATTCCCTGCGACTCGACCCGCCGGGCGGACCCTAGGACCCTAGTCCGCCGCCCCGTACATCCGGTCGCCCGCGTCTCCGAGGCCCGGGACGATGTAGCCCTGCTCGTTGAGGCGTTCGTCGACCGACGCCGTCACGACGGTCACCGGGGTTCCGGCCAGGTCGCGTTCCATGACCGCGACGCCCTCGGGGGCGGCCAGGAGCACCACCGCGGTCACGTCGTCGGCGCCGCGCTTGATCAGCTCCTGTATCGCCGCGACCAGCGTGCCGCCGGTGGCGAGCATCGGGTCGAGGACGTAGACCTGGCGGCCGGAGAGGTCCTCCGGCATGCGCGTGGCGTACGTCGAGGCCTGCAGCGTCTCCTCGTTGCGGATCATGCCCAGGAAGCCCACCTCGGCGGTAGGCAGCAGCCGGACCATGCCGTCCAGCATGCCGAGCCCGGCCCGCAGGATCGGCACCACCAGCGGGCGCGGACGGGCCAGCTTGACGCCGGTGGTCCGGGCGACCGGCGTGTCGATGTCGACCTGCTCGGTGCGCACGTCCCGCGTCGCCTCGTAGGCGAGCAGGGTGACCAGTTCGTCGGCGAGCCGGCGGAAGGTCGCGGAGTCGGTACGCCGGTCGCGCAGCGTGGTGAGCTTGTGGGCGACCAAGGGGTGGTCGACGACATGGAGACGCATGTGCCAACAGTAACCGGGCCCCCAATCCGTCCGCCCCCCTGCCGTCCCGCCCAGGGCACCCCGGCCGCACCCCCGCCACCGTGCACCGTTGTGGCATCAAGCCCTCGTCAGAGGGAAAGTGGGAGGGACGCACTGGGGTGGTGAATCAATGCCTGACCGGGAATCCCGCAAGAAACCGTCGCCGCGCGCGCAGCCGGAGACGGCGGACGCGCCGCGGACGGCGGACATGCCCGAGACCGACAGCGAGCGCCGGCGCCGCCGGGCCCGCTTCCTGCGCGACCTCGCCGAGGCCCGCGCCCTGCGCGACCGCGTCCAGCCCCGCCGCGCCAAGACCGCCCGGCTGCGGCGCGCCATGCGTATGCGCACGTTCCGCTGGTAGGCGGGACACGCGGGAACAACGACACCCGCGCGGACGCCCGGACGGTGGACGTGCGTGGACGCCGGGGGAAACCCGCGTACGATCCGGGTGCGGCGGCAACGACTGCGCTGATGAGTCCTCTGCCCGACGTACCGACGTACCGACGAAACCGCCGGACACAGGGAGGCGAAGACGTCCCCTGATGGCATTGTTTCTGCCACGATTCCGAGTGGGCGGGGCTCGGAGCCAAGCTCTCTCCGCCCAGAACCTCCGCCGGGGGGACCCCCAACCGGCACACCTATGACCAGTGGGAGAGTCACGGTGTACTTCGCCGCACTGCTCGCGCGCACCGAAGACGGGTGGGAAGCGAGCGACACAGAGCTCGACGACGTGGAGACGCTGTCCGACCTGGCCGACCTGGCCCGGGAAGCCTCGGCCGACGACGACACGGTGCTCGTCCTGATCGAGCAGGAGGACGCGTGGTTCGGCGTCGTCCGCGTGGACGGCGAGGACGACCCTCGTATCTACGTCTCCGACGCCGCCGCCGCTGCCCGCAGTTCGTACGGCGAGATCCTGCTCACCGACGAACTGCTCGGCCGGGAACCCGGCGACGACGGCCCCGACCTGGACTCCCTCGACCTCGACGGCACGGAGGACGGCGAACCGGCGTCCGTCGAGGACGACGAGGAGCCGTCGTCCGCCGAAGCCATCACCCACAGCCCGCTGGGCGACGGCGAGATCCTCGACGACCTGGGCGTCAGCGCGAAGGAGCTGCGCACCCTGGACGCGGAGGACGCGCTGAGCGCGATCGCCGACGCCCTGGGCGCCTCGGAGGTCCTGGAGACCGTCCGCTGACCGGGCCGGGCACCCCGGGCACGAGCAGGACGCCGGAGGCGGCCGGGGCCCCGGACCCGGTGCGCGACCGCTGGCGGGCCGCGATGCGGCTCGCCCTGGACGAGGCCGGGCAGGCCGTCCGGGGCGGGGACGTCCCCGTCGGCGCCGTCGTGCTGTCCGGCGACGGTACGACCGTGCTCGGCACCGGCCACAACGAGCGCGAGGCCACCGGCGACCCGACCGCCCACGCGGAGGTCCTCGCCATCCGGCGGGCCGCCGCGAAGACCGGGCAGTGGCGACTGTCGGGCTGCACGCTGGTGGTGACGCTGGAGCCGTGCACGATGTGCGCGGGCGCGATCGTCCTGTCCCGTGTCGACCGGGTGGTCTACGGCGCCCGCGACGAGAAGGCGGGTGCCGCCGGCTCCCTGTGGGACGTCGTACGGGACCGGCGGCTCAACCACCGGCCCGAGGTGATCGAGGGCGTGCTCGCCGACGAGTGCGCCGCGCTGCTCACCGACTTCTTCCGCGGCCGCTGAGCCCCGGGGTCCGCCGGACGGGAAACGGATTTCGGCCCGCGCCACCTGTGCTGTAAGGTCTCCCTCGGTAGCGTGTCCGAGCGGCCGAAGGAGCTCGCCTCGAAAGCGAGTGTGGCGCAAGTCACCGAGGGTTCAAATCCCTCCGCTACCGCTCGAGAAGGGCCCCGTCCGGTGGACGGGGCCCTTCGTGCGATCATCTACAGCGCTCGGCCCGGTACGGCTCTTCGGCAAGGCAGTCCCTCGACAGGGCAGTCGACGACAGGACAACCAGCGACAGGGGGAGACCGCGATGGCGATGAACGCCAAGAAGATCGTCGTCTATGTGCTCGTGGTCTTCGTGCTGTACGTGATCATCACAGATCCGAAGGGGGCTGCGGGCTACGTCCAGATAGGGTTCGAGGGCATCTCGGACGCCGCCAAGGCCATCGGCGAGTTCATGACGTGGGTCGCCGACGGAGGAAAGTGATGATCCGCCACCTGGTCCTGTTCAAGCTCGACGAGGGCGTCGAGCGCGACGACCCGCGCGTCGTGGCCGGCGTGGAGGCCTTCCGCGCCCTCGGCGGCCGGATCGACGAGCTGCGCTTCTGGGAGTGCGGCTGGAACGTCAGCGACCGGCCCATCGCCTACGACTTCGCGATCAACTCGGCGGTCGAGGACGCCGACGCCCTGCGCCGGTACCTGGAGCACCCGGCCCATCAGGCAGGCGTCGCCCTGTGGCGGGAATTCGCCACGTGGGTGATCGCCGACTACGAGTTCTGACGGCCACGGATTTCCCGGCCGCGCAGCCGTACGGCCGTATGGCTGCACGGCCGGTCCCGCACCGGAACGGTGCGGGACTTTTCCGCGTTTTATGACCTGATTCATCCCTCAACACGTGAGTATGTGGTGCTTGAACCCCATGCAGCTGTCTTGTGATGCTATGACCGCTTTTGCTGGATGAGTTGATCGATGAAGAGGTGGCGTTGACCGTGTCGGCCAGGACTGCGCCGCCCCCGGAGGGAGCTTCCGCCCAGGCGGCCGCCCCTGCCGCCGCCCCGCCCCCGGAGAAGCGGCGCGGCGCCGACACCCGGGCCCTCACCCAGGTGCTCTTCACCCAGTTGAAGGAGCTCGAACCGGGCTCAGCGGAGCACGCCCGCGTGCGAGGAGCGCTCATCGAGGCGAACCTCCCGCTCGTACGCTACGCCGCCGCCCGCTTCCGCTCCCGCAACGAGCCGATGGAGGACGTCGTCCAGGTCGGCACCATCGGGCTCATCAACGCCATCGACCGCTTCGACCCGGACCGGGGCGTGCAGTTCCCGACCTTCGCGATGCCGACGGTCGTCGGCGAGATCAAGCGCTACTTCCGCGACAACGTCCGCACCGTCCACGTCCCGCGCCGGCTGCACGAACTGTGGGTGCAGGTCAACAGCGCCACCGAGGACCTGACGACCGCCTTCGGCCGCTCCCCCACGACCGCCGAGATCGCCGAGC
Organism: Streptomyces sp. JNUCC 63; assembly: GCF_054366325.1. NCBI lineage: Bacteria > Bacillati > Actinomycetota > Actinomycetes > Kitasatosporales > Streptomycetaceae > Streptomyces > Streptomyces sp. JNUCC 63. The sequence continues at coordinate 3,757,543 of NZ_CM135963.1, forward strand.
GGCTGCGCATCACCGAGGACGAGGTGCTCTCCTGCATCGAGGCGGGACGCTCGTACCACGCGACCTCCCTGGAGGCGGCCCAGGAGGGCGACGGGCTGCCCGGACTGCTGGACCGGCTCGGCTACGAGGACCCGGCCCTCGACGGCGTCGAACACCGCGACCTGGTCCGCCATCTCCTCGTCCAGCTCCCCGAACGGGAGCAGAGAATCCTGCTGCTGCGCTACTACAGCAATCTCACCCAGTCGCAGATCAGCGCGGAACTCGGCGTCTCCCAGATGCATGTCTCCCGGCTACTCGCACGTAGCTTCCAGCGGCTGCGATCCGCAAACAGGATCGAGGCGTAACCGGCACGGGCGAATCGCCCACCTGGGCGGTTCCCGACATCTTCGACCCGAAAAGCCGTCAGACCCCTTCTTTCCAGGGCCGATTCGCTTCTCACATGTCGACAAGTCCCTACAGCGCGTTGCCGACATGTGACATTCTGCGGGAAGCGCGTTTGCCGTGGCTTCGGCTCCGGTATCTCAGGTGAGGGCTGCGTTCTTCTCTTCGGAGGGCGCGGCCGCGACCGTCCCGCGACCCAAAGGGGGTGGCATGTCCGCAGAACAGGGCAGCTCCAAGGTGCTGACGCTCACGAAGAGCGAGACGCCCTCCCCGGCGCTCGAGCCGATCGACGCCCTCGACGATGTGGCGGCCCTCGAGGCCGCTCCCGCCACGGCTCTTCCGGCCACGGCCTCGCCGGCCTCGGAGACCATCGACACCCGCACCCTGTCCCGCTCCCTGTTCCTGCGGCTCGCCGCACTCGACGAGGACAGCCCCGAGCGTGCCTACGTCCGGGACACCCTGATCGAGCTCAACCTCCCGCTGGTCCGCTACGCGGCCGCCCGCTTCCGCTCCCGCAACGAGCCGATGGAGGACATCGTCCAGGTCGGCACGATCGGCCTGATCAAGGCGATCGACCGCTTCGACTGCGAGCGTGGTGTGGAGTTCCCGACCTTCGCGATGCCGACGGTCGTGGGCGAGATCAAGCGCTTCTTCCGCGACACGTCGTGGTCGGTGCGGGTGCCCAGGCGCCTGCAGGAGCTGCGCCTGGCCCTGACGAAGGCGTCCGACGAGCTCTCCCAGAAGCTCGACCGCTCCCCGACGGTCACCGAACTGGCCACCGTCCTCGGTGTGTCGGAGGAGGACGTGGTCGACGGCCTGGCGGTGGGCAACGCCTACACCGCCTCCTCGCTGGACTCCCCGGCCCCCGAGGACGACGGCGGCGAGGGCTCCCTGGCGGACCGCCTCGGCTACGAGGACACGGCGCTGGAGGGCGTGGAGTACCGCGAGTCGCTCAAGCCCCTGCTGGCCAAGCTGCCGCCCCGCGAGCGGCGGATCATCATGCTGCGCTTCTTCGCCAACATGACCCAGTCGCAGATCGGCGAGGAGGTCGGCATCTCGCAGATGCACGTCTCACGGCTGCTGACGCGGACTCTCGCACAGCTGCGGGAGGGGCTCATCTCGGACTGATCCGTTCGGGTCGGCCCTTCCCCGTCGACGGGTTGTCAGCCACCATGGCGCGCTGCCATGGTGGCTGATTTCTCATGCTCCTGATCGCCCTACCTGAGCGCGAGCCAGGCGACGGCCGCGACGATCGCCACGGCGACGACGACACCGACGATCAGGCCGACGCGCGGGCCCGAGGAGGCCTGCTGCTGCCTGCCCTGGGGAGCCTCGTCGACGAACGCGCGGAACATCTGGGTGCTGCCGGCGGGGTCGTAGTTGCCCTGGGGGCCCTGGGTGTTAGCCATGGCCCGAGACCCTAGCGAAGACGCTGGGCGCTGCCCAAGCGGGGGTGGTCCTGCCCTCGCTTGGTACGCACCGGAGTTGGCGTGACCGGCCCTGGGGCTGCCGCCCCCAGACCCCCGCTGTCGGCCTGGACGGCCTCGTCCTCAAGCTCCCCCAAGCTCTTCGAGCAGGGCCCCCAGACAGGCTGATTGCACCGGTCTGGGCTGAATGGTGATCGTCGGTGGCCCTCGCGTCCGCCATCACCTGCGGGTTTACGTCCGCCAATACTTGCCTTTGCCAAGTTTTTGCGCCGCCGACCCCCAATTTGTTTGCCTACAGCAACCAACCACTCTTATCGTTGCCCAAAGCAACGAATACGGGAGGTGTGATGGCTGAGCAGGCGCAGTACGAAGAGCTGGCGCGTCAGCTCAGTGCCGTCGGAGTCGTGAAACGGGGCATGGGGCGGATCCTGCCGCCCGACTGCCCGGCCGGCTCGGCCGGCGTGCTGACCCTGCTCGGCCGCCACGGGGACATGCGCATGAGCAAGCTCGCCGAGCTGCTCTCCGTGGACATGTCGGTGACCAGCCGGCATGCCGCGCACCTCGCCGAGCGCGGCTGGATCGAGCGGTTCCCGGACCCCGCGGACAAGCGTTCGCGCATCCTGCGCCTGACGCCCGCCGGGGTGAACCTGCTCGACGAGCTGTACCGGCGGACCACCCACCTGCTCGCCGAGCGGCTGAGCGACTGGACCGACGACGAGGTCGGCCAGCTCATCCGGCTGATGACACGCCTGCGCGCCAGCTTCGGCGAATGCCGGTCCACCGCGAACCGGCTCCCCACACCTCTGGGACCTGGGTCCTAGTCACCAAGACCACCCGTACACCCGCAAACACGTAAGAAAAAGGAAGCCCATGGCAACGACCACACCAGCCGGTGTGCGGGCCCACGCCAAACACGGGGGAGGCTCCTCCAGCGACGCTCCGATGACGCACCGGCAGATCATGGAGGCGCTCTCCGGGCTGATGCTCGGCATGTTCGTGGCGATCCTGTCGTCCACGATCGTCTCCAACGCGCTGCCGCAGATCATCGGTGACCTCGGGGGCGGCCAGTCCGCCTACACCTGGGTGGTCACCGCCGCCCTGCTGTCGATGACCGCGGCCACTCCCCTGTGGGGCAAGCTCGCCGACCTCTACAGCAAGAAGGCGCTCGTCCAGATAGCGCTCGTCATCTTCGTCCTGGCGTCGGCCTGCGCGGGCCTGTCGCACAACCCGGGCATGCTGATCGCCTGCCGCGTGGTGCAGGGCATCGGCAGCGGCGGTCTGGCCGCCCTCGCCCAGATCATCATGGCCGCGATGATCTCCCCGCGGGAGCGCGGCCGGTACTCCGGTTACATCGGTGCCACCTTCGCCGTGGCCACCGTCGGCGGCCCGCTGCTCGGCGGTGTCATCACCGACACCTCCTGGCTCGGCTGGCGCTGGTGCTTCTACGTCGGCGTGCCCTTCGCGGTGATCGCGCTGATCGTCCTGCAGAAGACCCTGGACCTGCCCGTGGCCAAGCGGGAGGTCAAGGTCGACTGGACCGGCGCGTTCCTGATCTCCGCCGCGGTGTCGCTGCTGCTGGTCTGGGTCACCTTCGCCGGTGACAAGTACGACTGGCTGTCGTGGCAGACGTACACGATGGTCGCCGGTTCGGTCGTCCTCGGTGCGCTGTTCGTGCTCGTCGAGGCCAGGGCGAGCGAGCCGATCATCCCGCTGCGGCTGTTCCGCAACCGCACCATCACGCTGGCCTCGCTCGCCTCCCTGTTCGTCGGTATCGCGATGTTCAGCGGGACCGTGTTCTTCAGCCAGTACTTCCAGCTGGCCCGTGACAAGTCCCCGACCATGTCGGGCGTCCTGACCATCCCGATGATCGGCGGTCTGTTCGTCTCCTCCACCGTCTCCGGTCTGCTCATCACCCGTACCGGGCGCTGGAAGAGCTGGCTGGTCGGCGGTGGTGTGCTGGTGACGGCGGGACTGGGTCTGCTCGGCACCATCCGGTACGACACGGACTACTGGAAGACGGCCGTCTTCATGGCGCTGCTGGGCCTCGGCATCGGCATGATGATGCAGAACCTGGTGCTGTGCACGCAGAACCAGGTGGCGCCGAGCGACCTCGGCGCGGCCAGCTCTACGGTCACCTTCTTCCGCTCCCTGGGCGGTGCGGTCGGCGTCTCCGCGCTGGGCGCGGTGATGGCCCACCGGATCACCGAGTACGTCAAGGACGGTGTGGCCGGCCTTCCCCCGAAGTACGCGGCCGCCCTGTCCGGTTCCGGCTCGGCGAGCGACAGCATCCCGGACATGGACGCGCTGCCCAAGCCGCTGCGCACGGTCATGGAGAGCGCCTACGGGCACGGCATCGCCGACATCTTCCTGATCGCCGCCGCGCTGGCCGCGGTCGCCTTCCTGATCTCGCTGTTCATCAAGGAGGTCCCGCTGCGGACCCAGGGCGCGCTGGCGCAGGCCGCCGAGGAGGAGACCACGCCGGTGGGCCCGGCCGCGGCCCCGGTGGTGGCCGAGGCCCGGTCCCCGCAGCCCGCGGCCGTCGCCGCGGAGACGCCCGGTGCCGGGGAGGTGCCCGGTCCCGTCGGGGAGCGGGTGCCCAGCTGGGCGGTGGCCGCCTCCACCGAGGCCGGCCCCGAGGGCACGCCGCGGCCGGCCGCGCTCGCCACGGCGGCGCCCGGTGAGTCGGCCGCCGGGTACGGCGGCGGGCTCCCGGTGCACGGCTTCGTCCGGGGCGCCGAGGGCGCGCCGGTGCCGCAGGCCGCGGTCACGCTGATCTCGCTGGCGGGCCGCCAGCTGGGCCGGTCGGTCGCGCAGGCCGACGGTGCCTACGCGGTGGACGCGCCGGGCGCGGGATCGTACGTCCTGATCGCCTCCGCCGACGGCTTCCAGCCGCAGGCTTCCACGATCGTGGTGAACGGCGAGCCGGTGGCGTACGACATCCTGCTCAGCGGCACCAGCGGACTGAACGGTGTGGTCCGGGCCGCTCAGAGCGGGCTGCCGGTGAAGGACGCGATGGTCGTCGTCACCGATGTGCGCGGCGATCTGCTGGCCACCGGGACCACCGGTGAGCAGGGCGAGTTCTCCTTCGCCGAGCTGGTGCCGGGAGCCGTGACCGTCGCGGTGAACGCCGCCGGGTACCGACCGCGGGCGCTGCCGGTCGAGGTGGCCGGCAGCGGGGTCACCCGGGTCGAGATCGACCTGGACGCCGGCGCCCGGCTCCAGGGTGTGGTCCGCGCCCCGCACGGCCCGCTGGCCGACGCCCGCGTGACGCTGGTCGACGCGGTGGGCAACGTGGTCGGCACGGCCACCACCGGCCCCGACGGGGCGTACGCCTTCACCGACCTGGGCAGCGGCGAGTACACCGTCATCGCGACGGGCTACCCGCCGGTGGCGACGGCCCTGACGGTCACCGGCCGCGGCGTCGACGCCCACGACATCGAACTCGCTCACCCCGGCGAGTAGTTCGAACCCCGGCCCGTGGTGGGACGCTTCCCGAGCGGCGGAGCGTCCGGTCACGGGCCGGTCATTTTACGACCATTTTGTGATGCTTTGCAGGGAGAAAACGGGATGGGACTGACCGCGAGGATCCGTACCCGGGACGGATGGGCCGTGTCGCACGCGGTCGTCACGGTGACCGACATGACCGGCACGCAGGTGCTGCGGGCCGAGGCCGACGCGGAGGGCGCCGTACGGCACGCGACCGCGCTGGCGCCGGGGGCGTACACGGTCATCGTCACGGCGGTCGGGTACGCGCCCGCCGCCTCCAGCGCGATCGTCACCGCGAGCGGGCGGGCCGAGGTCGGCACGGTGACGCTGGCCCGGCAGGGCGGCAGCGAGCTGCCGCCACCGGGACCGTGGACCATCGACCCGGCGCACTCCTCGGTCGCCGCGGTCGCCCAGCACCTGGGGATCTCCAGCGTGCACGGCCGGTTCACGGACTTCGCCGGCACCATCGAGATCGCCCCGGACGACGTCTCCGAATCCAGGGTGGAGGCGGTCATCCGCGCCGGCTCCATCGACACCGGCAACGGGACGCGCGACAGCCATCTGAAGTCCCCGGACTTCCTGGACGTCGAGCGGCACCCGCGGATCATCTACCGCTCCACCGGCCTGACCGCCGCCGGCCCGGACCGCTGGACGGTCCACGGCGAGCTGGGCATGCGCGGCGTGGTCCGCCCGGTCGACCTCGACCTCGCCTACCTCGGCACCGGCGCCGACCCGTGGGGCGGCACCCGCGCCGCCTTCCGCGCGACGGCACAGCTGCGCCGCGAGGACTTCGCCATGAACTACAACCAGATCCTCCAGGCCGGCATCGCCGCCATCGGCACGACCCTGAGGGTGGAGCTGGACATCCAGGCGGTCCAGGGCACGGTGCTCCCGGCGGCGTGACCCGCCGGAAGCACCCTCACTGGGTGTTGTGCGCGTCGACGAGCCGGCGGGCGAGGTCCCGCAGCTTGATGTTCTCCCGCTGCGAGGCGCGCACGAGGCTGTCGAAGGCTTCCGCCGCGTCGATGTTCAGCCGCTCCATGAGGATGCCGGTGGCCTGGCCGATCAGGTCCCTGGTGCGCATCGCCTCGGTGAGCTGCTCGCGCACGGTCACCGAGTCCAGGGCGAGGCTGACGTGCGCGGTGAACAGCCGGCCGATGCGTGTCGCGGCGTCGTCGAAGGCGCGCGGCTTGCGGGAGTAGGCGGTGAGCACGGTCAGCCGCCGCTTGTCGGCGCGCAGCCGCAGGGCGAGCGCCGAACGCAGCCCCAGGCCGGCCAGCGACTCCCCGCCGTCCTCGGCCTCGCTGTCCGCCACGCGCACGACGGGCGCCTGCCACAGGTGCTCCCAGTACGGCGCCTGACGACGGTCGCCGCCGGAGTCCTCGGCGGTGCGTACGACCTCGTCGGTCCAGGCGACCGTACGGCGGTGGCGGCCGCGTTCCAGTACGGAGATCCCCGAGTGCTCGGCGCCCGGCAGCAGACGCACGGCGAGCTGGACCGCCGCGCGCATGGTGCTGTGCGGGGTGACCGTGTCGTGCAGTTGCCGAGCCGCCACCGTCAGGGCTTCGGCCAGCTCGAAATCCCCCGAAAAACGGGGCGATTCGGAAAAATCGGACGCAGGCACCACGAACCTCTTCGGCATGCACGGCCATACGGCCATGCGCAGGAGAGCTCCGCAGCACATTCCCGACTGCGAGCACAGGACGGACAGAACTTTATATCGTCCGTGCTCGGAGGTTTCCGCCTGGTGGACACTTGGGCTCCGGCCTCTTCGAGACGTACGGACGTCCGCCTTCTGTCAGGTGAGTGCCGTGACCCGCTTCCCGAGCCCGTGTCAGCCGCGGGCCACCATCGCCTCGATGCCCGCGACCAGCAGATCGAGGGCGAAGGCGAAGTCGCGGTCCAGCATCTCCGCGACCGTGTCGCCGCCGCGGGCCGCCATGAAGGTCACGGACTCCTGGAGCACCTCGGCGGCGTCCGGAGCCTGGGTCGCGGCGCTCAGCGCATGCCGGAAGTAGTCGTCCGGGGCCATCCCCGCGTCGGCACAGCGGGCCACGAAATGGCCCTCGATCGTGCCGTAGCCGTACACGAACTGGAAGACGGCCGCGATCGCCCCCGTCAGGCGCCGCTCGGGCAGCCCGGTGCGGCGGACGACCCGCTGCACCGTGCCCGAGAAGGCGAGCGAGTTCGGGCCGATGTTGAGGAACGTCCCGGCGAGCGGCGACAGCCAGGGGTGGCGCACCAGCAGCCCCCGGTACTCGGTGGCGAGCCGGCGCATCTGGTCGCGCCAGTCCGCGTCGACGTCCGGGGCGGGCAGCCGCAGCTCGCCGAAGGCGGCGTCGAGGGCGAGTTCGAGCAGGTCGTCCTTGGTGTCGACGTACCAGTACAGGGACATCGCCGTCACGTTCAGCTCGGTGGCGAGCCGGCGCATGGAGAACTTCGCCGGCCCCTCCGCGTCCAACAGCCGCACCGTGACCTCGGTGATCCGCTCCCGGCCGAGCCCGGAGGACGGCTGCCCGCCGCCGCGCCCGCCCCGGCGCGCCTTGCCCTCCAGCCAGACGCTGGTCCGCGCCGCGCCCTTGGCCCGGGCTGCCTTCACCATGCCGTACCTTCCTGAGCATTCCGACGCCGGTCATGAGTCTGCCCGCTCAGCCCCGCCCGGCAACGCGGTCGTACGAGAGAGGCGGTACCCAGGCGGGTACCGCCTCTCTCCCCGGTGAACCGTCAGTCGCTCGTCTTCCGCGTGAGGTCGTAGAAGGTGGCCGGACCGACCGTCACCTTCCTGAAGTTCTCCTCGACCCGCGAGGTGGTCCGCGAGGCGGTGCCGGTGCCGCCGCCCAGGCCGCCTCTCCCCATGCCTCCGCCGGCGATGAAGCAGTGGATCCTTCCTTCCGTCACGTCTGCCCGGAACTGCGCCGGCGTCGTCACGGTGCCGATCACCGCGCAGACCACGGCGATCAGCACCACGGACGCGACGACGAGCCGGGTCCGCAGGGTGCGCGGCTGACGCGGACGCGGCCGTCGCCGCCCGCTCATGGCACGGCGGGCTTGATCAGGTAACCGGCGCCGCGCCTGGTGTGGATCATCGGCTCGCGGCCGGCGTCGATCTTCCGGCGCAGGTACGAGATGTAGAGCTCGACGACGTTGGCCTGCCCGCCGAAGTCGTACGACCACACCCGGTCCAGGATCTGCGCCTTGCTGAGCACGCGCCGTGGATTGCGCATGAGGAAGCGCAGCAGCTCGAACTCGGTGGCGGTGAGGTGGATGCCGTCCCCGCCCCGGAAGACCTCGTGGCTGTCCTCGTCGAGGGTGAGGTCGCCGACGACGAGCACGGAGTCGGGCCGCCGGTCGGCGGCACCGGAGCGGCGGATCAGCCCGCGCAGCCGTGCCACGACCTCCTCCAGGCTGAACGGCTTGGTGACGTAGTCGTCCCCGCCGGCGGTGAGCCCGGCGATTCTGTCCTCGACGGCGTCCTTGGCGGTCAGGAAGAGGACGGGCACGTCGGGGAGCTCGCGGCGCAGCCGCCCCAGGACGGCGAGTCCGTCCATGTCGGGCGGCATCATGTCCAGGACGACGGCGTCGGGCCGGAACTCGCGCGCGGTCCGGACGGCACCCTGCCCGTCCCCCGCGCTGCGGACCTGCCAGCCCTCGTAGCGCAGGGTCATGGACAGCAGTTCGGTGATCGACAACTCGTCGTCCACCACAAGCACCCGGACGGGGCTCCCGTCCGGCCTCAGCAGTTCGGTGCGCCCCCGGGGCGAGGTCGTGGTCATGGTGGACACCGTGTCGGGGTCCTCTGAGAGCGCGCTTTCAACCGTCTGTGATTCCCCTGAGATTCCCCTGAGAAAGCCACAGGCGGCTCTCGGGGAACGCCTGGAAAGCGCGTGGCTCACGGCGGGGTGTGGCTCACGACAGCCCGAACAGCCGCGCCCCGTTGTCATGGCACACCGCGCGCAGCCAGTCGTCGCCGAGGTCCAGACGCTCCAGGGCGTGCAGCTGATGGACATAGGGGTAGGGGATGTTGGGGAAGTCCGAGCCGAGCAGGATCCGGTCGGCGAGGCCGGCCAGCCGGGGCAGGGCGTGCCGGGGGAACGGGGCGAGCCGTTCACTGAAGTCGGTGAACGCCATGGTCGTGTCGAGCCGCACCTCCTCGTACCGCTCGGCCAGGTCGAGGAAGTCCTCGTACTCCGTCATGCCCATGTGGGCGACGACCAGCCGCAGCCGCGGGTGCCGGGCGAGCACCCGCCCGACCGGCTCCGGCCCGGTGTGCTTGCCGGGCGCCGGCCCGGACCCGCAGTGGATCACGACGGGAACCTCCGCCTCGGCGAGCAACCCCCAGGTTTCGTCGAGGAGTTCGTCGGCGGGATCGTACGCCCCGACCTGGACGTGCGCCTTGAACACCCGGGCGCCCGCCTCGAGGGCCTGCCGGACGTACGCGTGCACGTCCGGCTCCGGGAAGAGAGTCGAGGTGTGCAGACAGTCGGGCGTGCGGCGGGCGAAGCCGGCCGCCCAGCCGTTGAGCCAGCGGGCCATGCCCGGCTTGTGCGGGTACAGCATGGCGGTGAAGGCCCGCACCCCGAACTCCCGCAGCCGCGCGACCCGTTGTTCCTCCTCCTCCCGGTAGGTGATGGGCCACTCGATGCCGCCGGTGAGCGCGCCGAGTCCGTCGAAGTAGTCCCAGACCTTGCGCAGTACCCGCTCGGGCATGAAATGGGTGTGGACGTCGACGAGCCCGGGCAGCCCGAGCCGCTCCTGGAACCGCCGGACCTCGGCGGTCTCCGGCGCAGGGATCATGGACGGCGGCTGATCACTCATGCGCCCACGATCGTCCCGGGAGGTGCACGGCGTCCAGCCCCCTCCTCCCGGCACCTCAGAACAACCCGTCCTGCACCCCCGTCGGCTCCCGGAACTCCCGCACCGGCACGGTGAACCCCACGCCCCTCGCGGGCCGGAGCCCCCAGCCGGTCATCAGCCGTGTATCGAGCACGACGACCCCGCCGTCCGTCACCAGGTGCAGATCGGGCCCGGCGGCGGCGACCAGCTCACCGCTCACCACTGAGCCCGCGACGAGCTCGGTCACCTCGCCCACGGCGGCCGGCAGACCGGCCAGCCCGAACACCCCGGCGTGATCGACGGGCCGGAACGGCTCCGGCTCCAGCGACTCCGGCCAGCCGCCGAGCGCGGTCGCCCGCCCGTGCAGCTCCCCGATCTCGGCGGCCCGCTCCGTCGCGGTGGCCGGCAGGGCGGACCGTACGGCGCGCTTCTTGGCGTACGGAATCCGGTCGGGGACCCGGAGCGCGGCACGCAGCAGCTCTTCGGTGCGGCGTGCCGCCATGAGCGGCCCCGCCCCGAGCCGGCTGAAACAGACGGCACCCTGCTCAAGCAGCCGCGCGGACCCCCGCTCGACGGCCGTGATCCCGACCTTGACCATGCCGGGCCCGAACCACGCCAGATATACGTGGTACGGCCGCGGGTCGTCCGCGATCGTGTCGGCGGCCACGGAGTGCGCCCGCTCCAGCCGCGCGCACTCCTCGCACCGCGCCCCCGTACTCCGCCCCGGCACGACCGCCCGGACCGGACACGCATGCCCCCGCGCTCCCGCACATGTCCGCACTCCCCCTTCCGCGACCTCGAAGGCCACCCGTTTCCCCCGGTGCAGCGCACTCGACCGCCCGCCGTCCCACACCAGCAAGGGACCGTCCGCCGGCCACCGCAGCCCCGAGCACCTCCACACCCGCGCCATCACGTCCGAGAGTACGAGCCACCACTGACAACGCGGATTCGTCCGCGCTCCCGCCGGAGCCCGGAAGTACCGTGGTGGGTGCGAAGGGCAACGCCCCGGAAGTTGGTGAGCGCGATGCCCGAACGGGCCCAGGCACTACTTCGCCTGTTGAGGAACTACGCGACCGTCGCGCCCGCCGACCTGCCCGAGGAGCTGCGGCGCGAGTACGAATCGCTGCACATCAGCCGTCTGAACATCTACCTCGCCGACCTCCAGCAGAACGTGCTGGTGTCGGTACCGGACGCCCGCTTCGAGGCCCCGCGCACGGTCCCCATCGACGGCACCCTGGCCGGCTGGGCGTACCGGACACTCTCACCTCGCATCACCGAAGACGACATGACCGACGGGCTGATCCTGTGGCTGCCCCTGCTGGACGGAGTGGAGCGGTTGGGCGTCGTCTCCGTCCAGGCCCCGTCCTTCGACGCCGCCACCTTGGAGACCTGCCGCGCCCTGGTGTCCTTGATCGCCCTGATAACGGTCGACAAGGCCGCCTACAGCGACGCCTACATCATGCGGCAGCGCCTGTCGCCGATGGCGCTGCCCTCCGAGATGGTCTGGGCGTTTCTCGCCCCGCGGACCATCGGTACCGACCGGTTCACCTCCAGCGCCGTGTTGGAGCCCGCCTACGATCTGGGCGGCGACGCCTTCGACCACTCCACCCTCGACCACACCCTGCACCTCGGCATCTTCGATTCCATGGGCCACGACCTGGCTGCCGGACTCACCACCTCCGTGGCTCTCGCCGCCTGCCGCACCGCCCGCCGCAGGGGCGTGGGCCTCGCCGGCATCGCCGCCACCATCGACGAAGCGGTGCACGAGGTCTTTCCCGACCGCTACGTCACCGCCGTCCTGGCGAACCTGCAGACCGGCACCGGCAGGCTGGAGTGGGTCAACTGCGGCCACCCCGCACCAATGCTCATCCGCGGCGACGAGGTGCTGCGCGACGCGCTGCAGGGGGAGCCGGAACCGCCGCTCGGCCTGAGCGACATGTGCTCCGGCACGGCACGCCGCGTGCAACGATTCCAGCTGGAGCCCGGTGACAGGATCCTGCTCTACACCGACGGGGTCACCGAGGCTCGCTCGCCGAGTGGGGTCCGCTTCGGCGAGGAACGCTTCACCGACTTCAATCATCCGCGCCATAACCGCCGGCGACCTGGCCCCCGAAGCGCTGCGCCGCCTGATCCACACGATCCTCGACCACCACGGCGGCCGGCTCGACGACGCGACCATCGTGCTCTCGGAGTGGCACCCCCTCCCTCAGGTACAGGGCATGCCCCAGGCCTGAGACGCACCTCCGGAACGCCAGAGGCCCCGGATCTCTCCGGGGCCTCTTACCTGTGTGCACTCGGCAGGATTCGAACCTGCAACCTTCTGATCCGTAGTCAGATGCTCTATCCGTTAAGCTACGAGTGCCTGTTCTGTTTTTCTGCCTTCGCTCTCGGCCCTTCCGGGCCGCTCGCGGCGACAGGAAGAACATTACATGACTGCCGCCGTCATGTGAAATCCATTCCCCGCACCCCTTGTGACCTGGGGAAGTATGGTCGGAGACGGACGGGAACACCGAAGCCCCGGTCGGGAGGACCGGGGCTTCGGCGATCACGCGCGGAGGCGGAGGGATTTGAACCCTCGATGGGCTTTAAGACCCAAACCGCATTAGCAGTGCGGCGCCATAGACCGGACTAGGCGACGCCTCCAGCACAACCGCTCGCGCGAGTGCGTGAGTGGTGCGTGCAGATGATGACACAGTCGCGTGGGGTGTCACCAATCGCCCCCCACGGTACTAGGCAGGCAGGGTCCAGGGCAAAGTCCTTGCCGTGGCGTCGGGCGTGGTGCCGGTGGAGCGGCGCAAGGAGCGCAACTTCCTGGGGGCCGTCGCGTTGGTCCGGGCATGATGCAGGTCTCCTCCCTTCCGCCGCGGCGCACCGCCGTCCTGCGTGCGCTTCTCCTCGGCGTCTCCGCCTCTCTCGCCGGTCTCGCGTCTCTCTCCGCCGTGCCCGCCGCCGCCTCGTCCGCCGTGCCTCCGCCCGTGCGGGGCGAGGGCCGGGGCGGCGATCACCTCACCGTCACCGTGCGGCACACGGGTGGGCGCGGGGACGGGACGTACGAGCTGTACTGCCACCCCGCCGGCGGCAGTCACCCGGATGCGCGGGGCGCCTGTGACGTGCTCGACCGGAACACGCGCTGGGGACGGGAGGTCTTCGCGCCCGTGCCGGACGGCAGCCTCTGCACCATGCAGTACGGCGGGCCGGCCACCGCCCACGTCACCGGGACCTGGGCCGGGCGGCCCGTCGACGCGTACTACGACCGCGGCGACGGCTGCCGGATCGACCGCTGGAACCGGCTCGTGCCGCTCCTGCCCGACCTCGGTGCGCCGGGGAGATCCGGGGGGCGGTAGAGATCTCGCGAAGGTCGTGTGCGGCGAAACCGTACGGTCACAGGTTCGACGTCACTTCCTCGTGCGACCTCCCTCTCATCCGGCGTCGCGGGCGCAACGTCTGCGCATAGACTCCCTCGCGTGACACGTTGCGGGCCGGTTGGCAAGATGGCCCCCGCGGTCGGCAAGGTGCGGTAACAGGGAGGAAGCGTCTCGTGAGCAGCAGGCCATCCCGAGGCGCTGCTCGCCTCGCTGCCATACTCGACGCGCTGCCCGACGCCTTGGTGCTGGTCAACGCCAACGGCACCGTCGTCAACGCCAACACCATCGCCCTGGAGGCGTTCGAGACGCCGGGGACGGCGCTCGTGGGGCGCGGGCTGCTCGATCTGCTGCCGCAGTTCGACTCCAAGCTGATCCCCGGTTCCATGCGCCGGCCCGACCACATCGACCCGCGCGGACGCACCAAGCCGACCCGGATGACGGCGCGGCGGACCGACGGAAGCGAGTTCCCGGTCGAGGTCACGAGCGCGAATCTGGAGAACAGCCAGCAGGCCTACGACGCGTCCGGCTACACCGGCGACGAGCTGCTGATGCTGGTCGTCCGCGACCTGTCCGGCACCGTCGACACCGAGGCCGAGCTGGCCCGTTCGCAGCGGCAGACCGAGATGATCCTGCGGGCCGCCGCCGAGGGTGTCGTGGGGACCGACACCGACGGGCGGGTCGTGCTCGTCAATCCGGCCGCCGCCCAGATACTGGGTTACCGGGCCGGCGAACTCGGCGGGCGCGAGCTGCACACCCTCGTCCTGCACTCGCGCGCCGACGGCTCGCCCTTCCCGTACGAGGAGTCCCCGCTCGCCGACACCCTGCGCTCCGGGCGCAAGCACCGGGTGCGCGGGCAGGTGCTGTGGTCCAAGGCCGGCGACAAGGTGCCCGCCGATCTGACCACCGCGCCGGTGCGCGACGGCGACCAGCTCGTCGGCGCCGTCATGACCTTCACCGACCGGCGCCCCTACGACGCGCTCGCCGACGAGAAGGCCGCCGCCGAGAAGCGGCACGAGGAGGAGCTCGAGCGGCTCGCCGAGGAGCACGCCTCCGAGCTCACCGCCCTGCGCCAGCAGCACGTCACCGAGGTCGAGGATCTCACCGAGCGGCACGCGGAGGAACTCGCCGCGAACGAGGAGCGGTACGCCGCGCTCGGCGAGCGGGAGAAAGACCGCTACGAGGCACTCGCCGCCCGGCACGAGCAGCTGCTCACACTCCTCGGCGGCTCCCTGCGCGGGCCCCTGGACGAACTGCGCCGCGAGCTGGCCGCTCTCGCCTCCGACGACGCCGGGCAGCTGTGGCCCGAGGCCAACCAGGTGCTGCACCACCTGTCGGCCGGCTACGCGCGGATCACCACCCTCATCGACAACGTCCTCGGCTACCAGCGCCTCGACGCCGGCGGCGAGGAGATCGCCCGTACGAAGGTCATGCTCGACGCGGTCGTCGCCGCCGGTGTCGACGGAGCCGTCGAGCTGATCGGGCCCGGCCGGGTGCAGTTCGCCGTGCACGCGCCGCCCATCGAGGCCGAGGTCGACCCGCGGCGCCTGGCGACCGCGCTCGCGCACCTCGTCGCGGACGTGGCCGGCGTCGACGCGACCGGCAACACGCCCGTGTCGGCGGGCGGCTACATGGACAACACCGTCGTGGTGGCGGCGGCGCAGCGCGGCGAGGTCGTACGGATCGAGGTGCGCGGGCCGTACGCCGGGGGAGACCCGGTGCACGAGCCGATCGTGCGCGGGATCGTCCGGGCGCACGGCGGGGTGCTGCAGACGCACGAGGTGCCCGGGATGAGCGGCAGCGCGTACGTCCTCGAGGTGCCGCTCGGCGGAGGCGCGGGCGTCGTCCCGGTCGAGGTCCAGGGTCCGGCGGCCGGCACGGAGGAGAGCACCTCCGCGGAGGTCGCCGTGCCCGAGCAGCGTGCGGGCGGCGGGCGGCGGCGGGCCCGGCGGGCCTCCACGGACGCGTTCCTCGAGGGTGACGGCGAGGGCGAGACCGCCGGCGCCCAGGCGACTCCGACCGGGCGGCGCAGGCGGCGGGCGGCCGAGGAGTCCCAGGGCGCCGCGCGGATTCCGGCCCGGGAGCCGGGGGCTTCCGGCGGTACGGGGCGGCGGCGCGGGCGGCCCGCCGAGGACGCGGCGGGCGTGTCCGAGGGTGCCGTGGTCACCGCGGCCGAGCATGCCGCGGGCGCGGCGGCCTCGGGTACGGGCCTGGGCGGTACGGTGCCGCCGCAGGGCGTGCCCGCGCCCACCGGACGGCGTGCCCGGCGCGAGATCGGCGAGCCCCAGGCGCTGCCGGCGGCGCTGCCCGCGGCCGCGGACGCGCAGCCCGAGCCGGGCGGTGAGAACCCCGCGGCGCCCGCTGCGCAGCCGACCGGACGGCGTCGCCGTGCCCTGGCCGCGGCGACCGAGCGTGCCGCCGCGCAGGAGGCGGCTCCCCGTACGGTGTTCGCCCTGCCGCCCGCGGGGGTGGACCGGCCGGACGACGGCCCGGAGGGAGCGGGGGCGGTTCAGCTGCCGGCGCAGGGCGACGCTCCCGTCGTCCCCGTGGCGGACGAGGGACGGCACGACGCCGTACCCCACGATCAGGCCGACGACCACACTCCGCCGCAGCCGCACCCGGCGAGCGTGCCGACGGGACGCCGGCGCCGAGCGGTGGCCCAGCCGCAGGAACCCGCCGCAGCGGGCGCGACGCCCGCGCAGGAGGTGCCCGGAGGGGCCGCAGTGCCGGGGACGATGCCTGCGGGGGCCCTGCCCGCGCAGGGCGTGCCCGCAGTGGCCGTGCCCGCGGGGTCGATGCCCGCGGTGGCCGTGCCCGCGCAGGGCGCGCCTTCGCAGGGGGCTGCCGGACCGGGTGTTCCCGCGCAGACCGGCCCGGGTGGCGCGCAGGCGTTGCCGCAGGTCGTTCCCCAGGTGGCTCCTGGGCAGTCGGTCGCGCCCCAGGGGGTTCCGGGGCAGCCGATCGCGCCCCAGGCAGCCCCCGGACAGCCGATCGCGCCCCAGGCAGCCCCCGAACAGCCGGGGGCGGGACCGCAGCAGCCGGTGCTGGGGCAGGTGGCCCTGCCCGCCCAGGGCGGTGCGGTTCAGCCGCTGCCCCAGCAGGGCGTGACGCTCGTACCCGCGCAGAATCCCGCCGCTCCGGCCCAGCAGGCCGCCGCCGGACCGCTCCCGGCGCAGGCCGTGCCGGCCCAGGGCGCACCCGCCCCGCAGCCGGCTCCCGCCGCCATGCCGGCCCCGCCGCAGCCGTGGCCCGGCACCGACGCCACCCCCGGCGCGAGCACCCCCGTACCACCGCACGGCCCCGCCGCCCCCGTACCGAACCCTGTCGGCACGCCCATGCTCCCGGCCCAGGGCACTCCTGCCCCACAGCCCTGGCCCAACGCCGACGCCACCCCCGGCGCGAGCACCCCCGTACCACCGCACGGCCCCGCCGCCCCCGTACCGAACCCTGTCGGCACGCCCATATCCCCGGCCCAGGCCGCCCCGCAGCAGGCCGCCCCCGATACGCCGCCCCACGGCACCCCCGCCTCCGGCACCGCCCTCCCGCCCGAGCAGGCGGCCGGGCAGCCCGCCGTACCGCCGGCGCCCCGCACGGCTCAGCCGCTGCCCGCCGAGGCCGCCGCGCCCGTCGACCCGAACTCCACGCAGGGGCGGGCGTTCAGTGTGCGGACGTTGGGACAGGGCGTGCCGTTCAGCCGGCAGGCCGCGCAGGTGCAGGCGCCGCAGCCGTCGTCGGCCACGCCGCCCCCGCACGCGACCGGCGGCTCCGGCCGCCGTCGCAAGCTGGGCACGCCGCCCGACCCGGCCGCCGCGCGCCCGCAGGCACAGGCGCAGGCGCAGGCACAGCGGCCGGAGCAGACGGCCCGCCCGCACCCGCCGGCCGAGCAGCCCCCCGCGCAGCCTTCCCCGGGCGGGCCCCCGGCGCAGCCCCGGCCGGTACAGGCCACCGACGGTGCCGGACGGTCGTACGCCATAGGAGCCCCGGACCGGAACGCCGCCGAGGGTCCCGAGCCGCTGGACGGCCCCGGCGGTGCGGTGGAGGTCGCGGACTCCCCCCGGCCGCAGCCGATGGACGACGAGCTGCCGCCGGAGCCGCTGGACAACCCGCGCCGGCTGCTCGTCTGGCCGGCCCCCGACGTCACCACCCAGCAGGCGCTGAGCGACCGCGGCTACAGGCCTGTGATCGTGCACTCGCGCGAGGAGGTGGACGCGCAGATCGCGGCCTTCCCCGCCGCACTGTTCGTCGACCCGCTGACCGGGCCGATCACCCGCACGGCGCTGCAGTCGCTGCGACAGGCGGCGGTCGCCGCGGAGGTGCCGGTGCTGGTCACGGCCGGGCTGGGACAGGCGACGCGCGAGGCGGCCTACGGCGCCGATCCCGCCGTACTCCTCAAGGCCCTGGCTCCGCGCGACAGCGAGCAGCACCCGCCGCGCGTGCTGCTGATCGAGGAGCACGCCGAGATCGCGCTGGCGCTGACGGCGACGCTGGAGCGGCGCGGGATGCAGGTGGCGCGGGCCGCGAGCGACAACGACGCGGTGACACTGGCCGGGCAGTTCCGGCCGAACCTGGTCGTGATGGACCTGATGCAGGTCCACCGCCGCCGGGCCGGGATCCTGGACTGGCTGCGGGCGAACGGGCAGCTCAACCGCACCCCGCTGGTCGTCTACACGGCCGCCGTCGACCAGGCGGACCTGCCGCGGCTGGCCTCGGGCGAGACGGTGCTGTTCCTGGCGGAGCGGTCCACCGGCACCGAGGTGCAGGACCGGATCGTCGACCTGCTGGCCCGTATCGGCACCAATTAGCAATCGGTACGCGCGGCATGACGCCGGGCGGGAAGCCCCGAGGCTCCCCACCCGGCCCCCGCGCTCGTCAGATCCGGGTGACGCCCAGCTCCCCGGCCGCGTACTGCCGGCGCAGTACCTTCTTGTCGAACTTGCCGACGCTGGTCTTCGGGACCGCCGTGACGATCGTCCAGCGCTCCGGGAGCTGCCACTTGGCGATCCCGCACTCCTCGGCGAGGAAGGTGCGCAGGGTCTCGAAGTCGGCGGTGGCGCCGTCCTCGAGGACGACGGTGGCCAGCGGGCGCTCGCCCCACTTGTCGTCGGGGACGGCGACGACGGCGGCCTCGGCGACGTCCGGGTGGGACATCAGGGCGTTCTCCAGCTCGACGGAGGAGATCCACTCGCCGCCGGACTTGATGACGTCCTTGGCGCGGTCGGTGAGGGTGAGGAAGCCGTCCGGGCTGATGGTGCCGACGTCGCCCGTCTTCAGCCAGCCGTCCTCGCTGAACTTGTCGGCGGGGCGCAGCGGTTCGGCATCGGGGCCGTTGTAGTAGGCGCCGGCGATCCACGGGCCGCGGACCTCCAGCTCGCCGGCCGACTCGCCGTCCCAGGGGAGGCGTTCGCCGCCGGGGCCGGTCAGGCGGGCCTCGACTCCGACCGGGAAGCGGCCCTGGGTGAGGCGGTAGCCGAACTCGTCGTCCGTGCCGACCGCGTGGGCCGGCGGGCGGGCCACCGTGCCGAGCGGGGAGGTCTCCGTCATGCCCCAGGCGTGGCAGACCCACATGCCGAGCTGGTCGAAGGCCTCCATGAGGGAGGGCGGGCAGGCCGAGCCGCCGATGGTGACCTGGGTGAGGGCGGAGACGTCCCGGGGGCGGGCGGTCAGCTCGGCGAGCAGGCCCTGCCAGATGGTGGGGACGGCGGCGGCGTGCGTCGGCTTCTCGCGCTCGATCATCTCGGCGAGCGGGGCGGGTTGCAGGAAGCGGTCCGGCATCAGCATGTTGACGCCGGTCATGAAGGTGGCGTGCGGCAGGCCCCAGGCGTTGACGTGGAACTGGGGGACGACGATCAGCGAGGTGTCCTGGTCGGTCAGGCCCATGGACTCGGTCATGTTGACCTGCATGGAGTGCAGGTAGATCGAACGGTGGCTGTAGACCACACCCTTGGGGTCGCCGGTGGTGCCGGATGTGTAGCACATGGCGGCGGCCTGGCGTTCGTCCAGCTCGGGCCAGTCGTACGTGGTCGGCTTGTCCGCGATCAGGTCCTCGTACTCGTGCACCCGCGCGTGGGAGCCCTCGAGCGGGGCGCGGTCGCCGGGGCCGGAGACGACGACGTGCTCGACCGTCTTCAGGTGCGGCAGCAGCGGGGCGAGGAGGGGGATCAGGGAGCCGTTGACGATGATCACGCGGTCGGCCGCGTGGTTGACGATCCAGGTCAGCTGCTCGGCGGGCAGGCGCAGGTTGAGGGTGTGCAGCACCGCGCCCATGGAGGGGATCGCGAAGTACGCCTCGACGTGCTCCGCGTTGTTCCACATGAGGGTCGCCACACGGTCGTCGCCGCGGACGCCGAGGTCGTCGCGGAGGGCGTTGGCCAGCTGCACCGCGCGGGCGCCCGCCTCGGCGAAGCTGCGCCGCTGCGGTTCGCCCTCGCCGGTCCAGGTGATGATCTGGGACCGCCCGTGCACCAGCACCCCATGAGCGAGGATGCGGTTCACGGTCAGCGGTACGTCCTGCATGGTGCTCAGCACGGCGTCCTCCCGGGGCGGCGTTGCCTACTCGGTAGTAGGGGTTGCGCAGATTCTGCTCACATACCGATTGGTATGTCACTAGCCCCGGCCGATCGATCACATAATCGCCGCGCGGTTCGCGCCCGCGGGCCCTGCCGGCCCTGCGGACGGATCAGCGCACGAGGCCCAGTTCCGGGTCGTCCCGCAGCTTGCCGAGTGCCCGTGACACCGCCGACTTCACGGTTCCCACCGACACTCCGAGCACCTCGGCCGTCTGCGCCTCGGAGAGGTCCTCGTAGTACCTGAGGACGACCATCGCCCGCTGCCGGGCGGGCAACTTCATGATCGCCCGCCACATGGCGTCGCGCAGCGCCTGCTGCTCCGCCGGGTCGGCCGCGCCGGCCGCCGGCTCCGGCTCGGGCAGCTCCTCGCAGGCGAACTCGTCGACCTTCCGCTTGCGCCACTGCGAGGTGCGGGTGTTCAGCAGGGCACGGCGCACATAGCCGTCGAGCGCCCGGTGGTCCTCGATCCGCTCCCAGGCGGTGTACGTCTTGGTCAGCGCGGTCTGCAGCAGGTCCTCCGCGTCGCTCTGGTTCGCGGTCAGCGACCGGGCGGTGCGCAGCAGTACCGGCTGCCGGGCCCGTACGTACGCCGCGAACGACGGATACGCCAGAGTCTGGGTCGCCGCCGGTACGGCGGCGGTCGACGCGCTGGTGCAGACGGGTGTGGTCATGGCTCCACGCTAGGAGCGGTACCCGCTGCGGCGGATCGCCCGCAGGTCCCGAAGCGGAGTCCGCCTCAGGTTGTAGGGGTGGGGTTGGCCTCACCTCCTGAAGGTGGAGGAGCGGGCCGCGCGCCCTGCGGGTTCTCCCCTGGGTGAGCGCGTCTGCGCGGCGGAGCCGAAGCGCCGCCGCGCAGACGCGTGTCACGTCCCCACAAGCACACCCACAAGAGGGTTCAGGGCCGGCGGCGGGTCCCCGAAGTGCGCGCCGGCCCGCCCCGGCTCACCACAGAGGGGTGAAGTGGACGGCGACGTTCTCGTTGCCCTGCTGGACGGATGTGAAGGGGGAGCCGTTGACCTGGGCGGTGTTGCTCCGGTTCGAGGCGCCGGCGCCGATCGCCTGCTGTCCCGTGGTCGACGAGTTGCCGCTGTTGTTGTGGCCGACGCCGCTGCCCACGACGCCCGCGACGCCCGCGTTGGATCCGTCGCCCGCGATGGCCCCCGTGTCCGCGGCCGCGGCGCCGGTGAAGAGTGCGGCCGCGAGAGGGACGGCCGCGACGGCGGCGAGAACGCGGGCGGTACGGCTGCTTGCCATGTTGCTCCTCCAGTACGAGGTACGCACCGGCTGCCTTGCCGGAAGTACGTGAAGCTGTGAAGTACGGCTGTCACCAGGGCAGTTGGCCGACCGCCCGGGCGGATTCCTCACGACGTCGCAGGATCAGGGTTGCCCACCGGAACCAGGCGAACCACCCCGGAAGGCTCGGTTCCCACGCAAGCGTGAGGACAGGTCGATAAACCTCTGCGGCCACTTTTCCCGCCCGGAAGCTCCACCGTGGAGCGATACGGAACCCTCCCTCCCCAAGCGCCGCAAGGACTGAAGCCGCCCACCGGAAATCCGCCCGAACCGACCGCCCCCGGCGTGTCGCACCCACCCCTCTTCCTTTTTTCGAACTTACGTACGAATATAGAGTCATGGCCACCATCGACCGGCAGGCCACGACGCTGGCCCTCGCACACGCCCTGTCAGCCGCCGAACGCGGCCTGGCCGTCATCCCCCTCTCCCGGACGAAACTCCCGGCCCTGCGCTCCCCGCACCGCGACGACCCGGATCCGGCCGGCCCGCCCTGCCACGGCGAGTGCAGCCGCTTCGGCCACGGCGTGTACGACGCCTCCACCGACCCGGCCCGTATCCGCGCCCTGTTCGCCGCCGCGTCCTGGGCCACCGGCTACGGCATCGCCTGCGGGCTGCCCCCGCACCACCTGATCGGCATCGACCTGGACACCAAGACCGGCACGGACTCCTCCACCGCCCTGCGCGAACTCGCCCTGCGCCACCTGTTCACCATCCCCGCCACCGTGGTCGTCCTGACCCCCAGCGGCGGCCGCCACCTGTGGCTGAGCGGACCACCGGACGTCGTCGTGCCCAACTCGGCCGGGCGCCTGGCACCCGGCATCGACATCCGCGGCGCCGGCGGCTACCTGGTCGGCCCCGGCTCCCGCACCGAGCACGGCGTGTACGCCACCGCCCCCGGCACCGCGCGCCTCGCGCCCGCGCCCTGCCCGCGCGCCCTTCTGCGCCTCCTCCTCCCACCGCCCCGCACGCCCCACCGCCCCTCGCCGGCCCCGGCGGGCCGGCACGGCCAGGGCCTGGTGCAGTTCGTCCTCGGCGCCCACGAGGGCCAGCGCAACACCCGCCTGTTCTGGGCCGCCTGCCGCGCCTACGAGAACGGCATCGGTCCCGCCCTCGTCGCCCCCCCTGGTCGACGCGGCCCTGCACACCGGCCTGACCGAGCACGAGGCCCGCGCCGCCATCGCCTCAGCGGCCCGCTTGACGGGCCACCGGCCGTAAGGTCCTGCGGCGCATGCTCCGCACGAAGAGCGGCACCGAGAGCAGGAGCAGGGCTCCTTCGACGGCCAGGCTGACGAGCCCGAGCATCTCCGTCCAGTTGCCGATGTCGTCGCTGTAGTCGGGCAGGCCCGGGCCCCTGGAGAGGACGTAGCCCAGTATGGGACCGGCAGCGACCCCGATCGCCAGCAGCCACCCCAGTCGGACGAGGCCGACGAGGAGCAGCACGGCGGCGACCACGGCGGCGACCTCCAGGACGTGGTAGGCCACGCCGACGTAATAGGGGTCTCGCGTCACCGTGACGCCGCCTTGGTCCACCACGTGGATGACGGCCACCGCGAGGCACAGCAAAGCTCCCGCCCACCTGGTCACCCAGGTGTCTCGCGGCACCGTCCCGGTGCGGTGTGCCATGCCGAGGTACCTCGCCGTAGCTCTCAGTGGCGCGCGCCCGCCGCTGCGGCGTCAGGCCGCGCCGTGATCCCATGAGCGCGTTCGACTGCCGGACGGGCAACGCGCCGCACCATCACCCGATCTTGGACTGCGTCTGTTCGGCGAGCCTCAGGTGGGTCTGGAGGACAGGCAGGTCCTTGCGTGCCTCGTTGATCACCCGTTGGTCGCTGCCGGTGGAGATCTGCTTCTTGGCGTCGGAGATGTCCATCTTGTGGTCGCTGATCTCCGTTTTCACGTACTGCTTGTCGAACGCGGCCCCGTGCAGGGAGGCCAGCCGCGCCAGCTCTGCGCGCTGCTTGCCGTCCGGGGTGGTCGGGAGGGTGACCCCCAGCTGTGCGGCGAGCTTTTTCATGTCCCTGGAGGACTTGGTGTGGTCGGATGCCAGCCGAGCGCCGAACTGCTTGACGGCAGCGCTGTGGGCGTGGGTCTGGGCCATCTGCCCGCCCTGGATTTCGAACAGGTCTCCGGCGGCGGATGCTTTCATCCAGGCGATGTCCTGCGGCGAGGGGCTGGACGCCGCGAGCGCGGTGCCCGGCGACAGGGCTGCCGCAGCGATGACTGACGCGGTGACCACGACTGCTTTGGGACTGGGCACGATGCCTCTCCTCTCGAAAAAGGCGGGAACGGACCCCGGCTGCACGTGTTGCGGCAGGGTGCGCTTCTGGCGTCGGCAGAGCGAGGCCGCTTGTCCGTCATACGGCGGGTTTCCACTGCTGTGAGTCACGAGCAACACGAACAGCAAAAGGTGAGCAAATAACCCAAAACGTCACCATTACTGGTCAGTACGACCACTGATGGACGGACCGGTCAATGATCGGCTTCCCACGGCGGGCGGGCAGCGAACAGCGCAACGGCCCCTGACCGATGACCTGGTCAGGGGCCGTTCCCGCGACTCGTCGAGCGGAGGCGGTGGGATTTGAACCCACGGTGACATCGCTGCCACGACGGTTTTCAAGACCGTTCCCTTAGGCCGCTCGGGCACACCTCCCCGCGCCGCCCGTGATCGGCGACGCGGGACAAGACTAACGGGTCCGCACGCGCGCGCGTGGGTCAGCCGTTGTCGCCGATGCGGGAGCCGAGGGTGAGGTCCACCGTGTGCTCCTTGCCGGCGCGCTCGTAGGTGAGGGTGACCTTGTCGCCGGGCTTGTGGGTCCAGATCTCGCCGATGAGGGTGGGGCCGGAGTCGATGACCCTGTCGTCGAGCCTGGTGATGACGTCGCCGGGCTTGAGGCCGGCCTTGTCGGCGGGGCCGCCCTGTTCGACCGGGTCGGAGCCGCCGGCGCCCTGCTCGGTGACCTTGGCGCCGTCCGTGGTGCCCTCCAGGGAGACCGACGCGCCGATCTTGGCGTAGACCGGCTTGCCGGTCTTGATCAGCTGCTGGGCGACGTACTTGGCCTGGTTGATCGGGATGGCGAAGCCCAGGCCGATCGAGCCGGACTGGCTGGAGCCGCCGAAGCCGCCGCCGCTCGTGGACTGGATCGCGGAGTTGATGCCGATGACCGCGCCGCGCGCGTCGAGGAGCGGGCCACCGGAGTTGCCCGGGTTGATGGAGGCGTCCGTCTGCAGGGCGCTCATGTAGGACGCCCTGCTGTCGGAGCTGCCGTCGCTGGAGGCCACAGGACGGTTCTTGGCGCTGATGATGCCGGTCGTCACCGTGTTCGACAGGCCGAAGGGAGCGCCGATGGCGATCGTCTCGTCGCCGACGGCCACCTTGTCGGAGTCACCGAGGGGAAGCGGCTTGAGGTCGGAGGGCGCGTTCTTGAGCTTGATGACCGCGACGTCGTAGCCCTGGGCGTTACCGACGATCTCGGCGTCGTACTTCTTGCCGTCGGGGAAGGTCGCGGAGAGCTTGCCGCCGTTCGCGGCGTCGGCCACCACGTGGTTGTTGGTGGCGATGTGGCCCTGAGTGTCGAAGACGAAGCCGGTGCCGGTGCCGCCCCGGCCGCCGGTGCCCTCGGCCTCGATGGTGACCGTGCTCGGCAGCGCCTTGGCGGCCACGCCCGCGATCGAGTTCGGATCGCGCTTGATCTGCGAGGCGCCGGTGTCGGAGGCGGAGACCGTGGTGGAGGTGGCGTCGTCGTTCCTGGCCAGGGTGTAGCCGATGCCGCCGCCCAGGCCGCCGGCGACCAGGGCGGCCACCAGGACCGCGGCGACCAGGCCGCCGCGCCGGCCGGCCGGCTTGGGCGCGGGCTGCTGGTGCTGGTACGGGAAGCCCCAGCCGGAACCTCCTCCCGCGCCGCCGTCGCCGTACGAGGGCGGGGGCGGCCAGGAGCCGTCGACGGGCGAGCCCGTGCCGCCCTGCGGTCCGGAGGCGCCGGTCTCGCCGTGCGCTCCCGGCACGTGCGGGGGCGTGCTGGGGGGCGGGGGTGTGGCGCCGCCCTGGGTGGCCGGATGCGGGGAAGCTGCGGGAGATTCCACCGGCACGGGAGGTGCGGACGGGGCCGGGGGTACCGCGTTGCCCTCGTTCTCGGTGCTCACAGCTCTTCTCCTCGATCCACGGCTGTTGTTGTCGGTCGCACTCGGTCACGCTCGTCACGCCTGCCGGCGACCCGGCCTGCTCCAGCTGTGCATGTGCATGTGTATGTATTCAGTTTTTCCCATGGGCCGTCAGAGCACCATAAGCGGTGGCTGTGGGTCCGGGCTCATTCTTTATATAGGTCATCTCGCATGAAACGGACACATTGTCGACGGTCTCCCACCGCCCCACCTACCCCGCCGCGGTGGCACCATGACGCGGTGACCCACGCACGGCAGCACCACATCCAAGTCGTCGCCCACCGCGGCGCCTCCGAGGCCGCCCCCGAGCACACGCTGGCCGCCTACAGGAAGGCGATCGAGGACGGCGCGGACGCCCTCGAGTGCGACGTACGCCTGACCGCGGACGGCCATCTCGTCTGCGTGCACGACCGTCGCGTCAACCGTACGTCCAACGGCCGTGGAGCGGTGTCGGCCCTGGAGCTCGCCGACCTCGCCGCACTGGACTTCGGCTCCGGACGTGCGCGCGCCTTCTGGCGGGGCCGGGACGAGGAGCCGGACTGGGAGGTGCGGCCGGAGGACCCCGAGGACACCTCGGTCCTCACCCTGGAGCGGCTGCTCGAACTCGTCGCCGACGCCGGGCGGCGGGTGGAGCTGGCCATCGAGACCAAGCACCCCACGCGATGGGCGGGGCAGGTCGAGGAGCGGCTGCTGATGCTCCTGAAGCGGTTCGGCCTGGACGCCCCGGCGTCGGCCGAGGAGTCGCCGGTGCGTGTGATGAGTTTCTCGGCGCGCTCGCTGCACCGGGTGCGGGCGGCCTCGCCGACACTGCCCACGGTCTATCTGATGCAGTTCGTCTCGCCCCGGCTGCGCGACGGGCGGCTGCCGGCGGGGGTCCGGATCGCGGGGCCCTCGATCCGGATCGTGCGCAATCATCCGGCGTACATCGAGCGGCTCAAGCAAGCGGGGCACCACGTGCACGTGTGGACGGTGAACGACCCCGAGGACGTCGATCTCTGCGTCGGCCTGGGCGTCGACGCCATCATCACCAACCGCCCGCACGCGGTCCTGCGCCGGCTCGGCCGCTGACCGGCCGCAGGTCCACCGGGGCTCGGCCACTGACCGGCCGCGGTCCGCCGCCGGTCCGCCGCCGGTCCGTCACGGGCAGATCGCGCCCCGGTCGCGGGCCCGTCGCAGGTCGGCCGCTGATCGGTCGCGGGCCTTGACCGGGGCGGCCGCACTGCACCATCCTCCTTTTTCGGCCACACCGTAGAAATCCAGCCACACGATGACAGGGAGTGCTCCGGCGCGTTCGGTGCGTGTTCGACCGTTTTGAATGCGTCGCCGGACGGCGATCGGCCGGTTTCCGGTACAGGCCAGTGGGGCATCCACACCGTGGCGTGGGGCGAAGGAGGTCTCGGGGGTGGCGTTGGTGGTGGCACAGGAGGTGCCCACGTCGTCGAGCATGGCCGTACCCCATGGTCCTGCGGGCGTGGGGGAAGCACGACACCGGATGCGCGACCAGTTGCGCAGAGGTGGCGTGGCGGAATCGGTCATCGACGATGCCGTACTGGTCCTTTCCGAACTCTTGAGCAATGCCTGCAAACACGGCCGGCCACTGGACGGCGCCCTGGCCGGTGACGGCGACGTCCGGGCCGCGTGGCACGTGGACGCGGGCGGCCGGCTGGTCGTGGAGGTGACCGACGGCGGCGGTCCGACCCGCCCGGCCCCGGCCACCCCCTCGGTCACCGCGCACGGCGGCCGCGGGCTGAACATCATCACCGCGCTCTGCGAGGACTGGGGCGTACGGGACGACGTGGACGGCGAGGTCACCGTGTGGGTGGTCGTCCACGACGACGTGCACGACCCGGATGCCGGCCACCGCCGCGACGACTTCGCCTCCCGGGTCACCGCACCGCCGGTGTCGGCCCTGCCCGAGCTGGGTTTCGCGGACGTCTTCGACGACCTGGACTGAACGCGCACGCGTGCCACATCGCCCGCCCCGTCCACAGGGTCCCGTCGTCGGCGGCGTGAGCGGCTAGGCTCGCGCCCGTACGAGACGAGCCGTAACCGGGAGACACCCAGATGGCCAAGAAGCGACCCCAGACGAAGGCCAAGCGCCCGCAGCTCACGGACGGAGAGATCCCGGTGGTCGGCGCGCGCGAGCCGTGCCCCTGCGGCAGCGGCCGCCGCTACAAGGCCTGCCACGGCCGGGTCGCCGCGCACGCGGTGACCGAGCTGGTGCAGCGGCCGTTCGAGGGACTTCCCGGCGAGTGCGACTGGGTGGCGCTGCGCGAGCTGGTCCCCGCCGCCACGGTCGAGCTGACCCTCAAGGACGGCCTGCCCGAGGGCGTCCCGGCGGTCACGCTCGCCACGGTCCTGCCGATGGCCTGGCCCGCACTGCGCCGTGACGACGGCTCGGTGCTGCTCGGCCTGCAGAACGACACGGCGTCCGGTGACATCAGCCGCGACCTCGCCGATACCCTGCTGCGCGCGCTGGAGGCCGAGTCCGGCACTCCGGTGCAGGGCCGCCGCGCCCCGGCCGACGGTCCGCGGCTGCAGGACCTGCTCGATGCCGGGGCTCCTTTCGAGCCGGTGGTGCACGAGGGCTTCGAGTTCTGGGTGCCGGACGCGGAGAACGCGACGCCGGAGGTCACCGCCTCCCTGGAGCGGGCCAACGCGGCGGCCATCCCGACCGTGCGCCTGCAGGGCGTCGAGGCCGCGTACTGGTGCCGGACACCGGAGAAGAACCACCTGCGCTGGGTCATGCCGCATCCGGAGGAGCGGCTTCTGGACGCTCTGGCGCGGCTGCACGCGGCGGGCCGTTCGAGCCTGGGTGAGAACACCCGGCTCGTGGGCTCCTTCCGTGCCCACGGCCTCACGGTGCCGGTGTGGGACCTGCCGAGCGAGGTCGGCGCCCAGGATGTGGAGAAGCCGGCCGCCGAGTTCGCCGAGCGGCTGGCCGAGGCCCTGGCCGCCCAGGCGCCGCTGACCGGGGACGAACGCCGGGCCCGCGGCGGCCTGACCAACCGGCAGGTCACGCTCAGCTGATCCAACGGGGTGCGGCTGACCGACCGGTCAGCCGCACGGCTTCGCCACGGTAGGTGACTCCAGTCACAACTCCCGGTCGTCGCAGGGAAGTCGGTGACCGGAAAGGCAGTCCACCCGGTGACTGGAAAGCCGAGACCGAATTTGCGAACCGCCGATCTCTTGTTACCGTGCAAGTAGCCCGGTTGCTGGTGCATCCCCCGTCGCCAGCAACCGGGCCTTCGCATGCGCGCCGTCGATCACCGCGCGCAGCCACTCATCAACCGTCCGTCACCGCAGGCGAGTTGCTTCCGGAGCGCAGCAGCAGCGGCCCGCTCGCGCCGCGTTCGGCGAACTCCGCGACGGCGGTGTACGCCATGGGCGCTCCCCGGACGTGTTCCCGGGGTGTGTCGCACGTTCCCGGCTCGTCGTCCCCGTCCGGCGCGCAGTGCGTCCGCACGGTGCGCTCGCCCGGGCCCATGAGGGTCAGATCGGCGTCCAGGGGACGGCCGGTGGCGTTTCGGTAGTAGGCGCGTGCCCAGGTGTCCTGCCCCTGGGTCAGCACGCAGGTCTGAGCCTCGACTCCGTCGGGCGAGGTGACCTCCGGGCCGCAGCGTGCGGCGGTGGCCAGGCCCAGGCCGAGCAGCAGCGGGGAACGGCCGGGTTCGGCGGACGGGATCCCGTCGTCGCCGCGCGGCAGGGGGCGTACGGCGGACCGGGCGGCCGCGGGGCTCCGGCCGCCCACCTGGCCCGCGGACGCCACGGCCAGCGGCAGTGCCACGGCGCCGGCCACGACGGCCGACAGAGCGAGCAGACGGACTCGTCGGGGGCCGGGACCGCCGCGCGGCAGCGATCGGCCTCCGTGTCCTCCGCAATGACGCAGCATGCGGGGACGATAACGGCGCGAGGCGGGCCCTTCGCCCGCCGCGCGCCCGACACCCCTACAACTCGGGCGCGCTCACACCCGTACGAGTGAGGGTCTCCACCACGGTGTCGACCACGGCCTCCACGTCGGGCACCCAGGGCGAGGCGGAGCCGGGCAACGGGGCCCGCTCCCAGCGGATCGGGCCGGCCCCGGTCTCGGAGGGGGGCAGCGCGAGGTAGCCGCCCTCGCCGTGGAAGCGGAGGGAGCCGGGGACGAAGTCCTTGGCGTAGAGCAGTTCGCCCAACTGCTCCATGGAGTACGGCTTGACGAGGATCGCCCAGCGCGTGGGCGAGGCGACGACCGGGCCGAGCCGTATGCCGACGCGGTCGAGCGCGGTGAGGGCCCGGGCGGCCGGGAGGGCCGGCAGGCTCACCGCGCAGGGGGCCTTTCCCCCGGTGGCCAGGACGATCGGCGCGGCGGGCCGGTTGGTCCACCACCAGCGCACCATGCGGGCGTCGGTGGTGGCCGCGAGGAGGCCGGGTTCGAAGGGGTGCGCGCCGGGCACCGTGCAGTCCGGGTCGGGGCAGCCGCAGCGGCCGGGCCGCCGCGGATCCGGCGCCACGCCCGGGAGTACGGGCCACTGCCACTGGGCCGCGAAGGCCAGGGCCGCGCTGATCGACTCGGACCTCCCGTCGCTGCGCTGGGACAGGAGCCTGCGTCGCCTTCCCGGGATCTCGCGCATGAGCGCTCGTTCCTTTCCGTTGCACCGCTGGCAACACCGCTGGACCACTCACATCATGTGTCGATCACTTCACTGTGCGTACCTGTTGGCGCATCACACCCCTGCCTTCAGGCACGGGGAACCCCTATGGCCGAGCACTGGCTGCTTCCGCGGCAGCCCCGTCCATACTGCGTCTACCAAAGCATGGGCGTGGCGTGGGGTGGCGGAGCATGGCGATTTGGCGTCGCGCGTTTGCTCTCCGCCTCCGTCACGCGAGGATGGGGCACGGTCGTCGGTGGATAGGACGCCCGGGTCCGTCGCCAGGTTCCGGGTGGCCCCCAACCACCCCTGGCCTTCTCCGAGTACGTACCCATCACGACCGCTGTGACGCTCTGTGGAGCAAGCCCAGTCGACCGCAATAGGCCGTCACTCGAGGCAGTTTCAAGCCAACTTCGTGTTTTCGCAAGGGGTTCGGGAGAACACCCCGGGAGTCCCTCTGACACCAGGAATCCCGGCAGGACAATGCTGGACATCTCCTCACGAGTCCGTGTACATGTGGAGACACTGCCGGCGGCGCAGAATGACATGGGGGTTTGCGATGCTTTTGAGCAGTACGCACTGGCCAGAAAGCCGGACGCCATGAACGCCCCTCACCCTTCGAAAGTGGCTGGAATCGATGCGACGGTTCCGGCCCCCGCACACACTGTCGCGCCCGCGTCTGCCGCCTCGGGTACCTCCCCGGCCTCCTCCGCAAACAGCCCGGCGGCCCCGCACGCCCCCTGCGCACCGGGCGCCCTCCTGCAGGACCGGCTGGCCGGCTGGGTCTCCGACCTGACCACCCTGCACGAGCTCACCGAGCGGCTGGCCCGGACGAGCGGGATCGACGCCGCCCTGCAGGAGTTGCTGCGCGCCGGCGCCGCCCTCGTCGGCGCCCGGCGCGGTCTGGTCGTACTGGAACCGGACGACGGACTCGGCCCCGACACCACCATCGGCCTCGGCCTCGCACGGGCCGATCTCGGCCACATCGAGACCGTGCCGCGCAGCGCCATGCCCTACGGCACGCTCCTCGACACCGCGGCCGGGCTGCCGGGCGGCGAGGGCGAGGTCGTACGCCCCGACCTGTTCTCCGAGGACGGCCTCGACCCCCGCCACCGCGAGGTGGCCGCCCGCCTCGGCTACGCCGCCAGCTACGCGCTGCCCCTGTCCACCGACACCGCCGGCCGCATCGGCGCCGCCGTATGGCTCTACGACGAGCCCGCCAAACCGGTCGAGCGCCGACGCCACCTCGCCGGTCTCTACGTCCGCTTCGCCACCGAACACCTGGCACGCCTGCTCGACACCGAGCGCACGCGCGCGTGCATGGCGACGGTCTACGAGGAGCTGCTGCCCTCCCGGCTGCCCCGGGTGCCCGGCGTCCAGCTCGCCTGCCGGCACCGCACCGGACCGCGCGGCGGCGGCGACTGGTACGACGCGTTGCCGCTGCCGGACGCCGCGCTCGGCCTCGCGGTCGGCTCGGTCACCGGCTCCGGGCCGGGAGCGGTCGCCGCGATGGGCCGGCTGCGCGCGTCCCTGCGGGCGTACGCGGTGATGGAGGGCGAGGACCCCGTCGCCGTCCTGTCCGACCTCGAACTGCTCCTGCGGCTGACCGAGCCCGCCCGCTGCGCGACCGCCCTGTTCGCCTACTGCGAGCCCGCGCTGCGCAGGATCACCCTGGCCGGCGCCGGGCACAGCCCGCCGCTGCTGGTCGGCGAGCGGCGCACCGAGTTCGTGGAGACGTCCGTGTCCGCGCCGCTCGGCATGCTCGCCTGCTGGGAGGCGCCCAGCGTGGAGTTCCAGGTGACGGCCGGCGAGACAGTGCTGCTCTACACCGACGGGCTGCTGCACCGCACCGGCGACCCGGTGGACCGCGCCTTCGCCCGGCTGCAGGCGGCCGCGGCGAGTGTCCCGCGCGCGCGGCGCCACGATCCGGAGGCCGTCGCCGACCACGTCCTGCACACGGTCCTGCCGGGCGATCAGGACATGACCGACGGCAGGGAGGACGTCGCCCTGATCGCGGCGCGCTTCGAGTAGGCCCCGGCACCGGCGCTCCCGGTAACAGGTGCTTCCGCCCCGGGCCCCCTTCCGCACGACCGTACGATGGTGGGGGTCCCCCCTGCTCGCGCGAGCCGAGAGCTTGGGGGAGGTCCAGTGCGTATCGAGGAGGAAGACAGTGGCGGAGGAGCTCCCGGAGACCCCGGAGACCACCGAAGAAGAGCCGGTCAAGCAGCGCAAGAACGGCCTGTACCCGGGCGTGTCCGACGAGCTCGCCGAGAACATGAAGTCCGGCTGGGCCGACACCGAGCTGCGCGACCTGAAGCCGGTCGAGCAGGCGGAGCACACCGCGCGCCGCCGCGCCGCGCTGTCCGCGCGCTTCCCCGGCGAGCGCCTGGTGATCCCCGCGGGCAACCTGAAGACCCGCTCGAACGACACCGAGTACCCCTTCCGGTCCGCGGTCGAATACGCCTACCTCACCGGCAACCAGACCGAGGACGGCGTCCTGGTCCTGGAGCCCACCGCAGACGGCCACCAGGAGACGCTCTACCTCCTGCCCCGCTCCAACCGGGAGAACGGCGAGTTCTGGCTCTCCGGGCAGGGCGAGCTGTGGGTCGGCCGCCGCCACTCCCTGGCCGAGGCCGAGCAGCTGTACGGCATCCCGGCCTCCGACGTGCGCGAGCTGCCGCGGAAGCTGAAGGAGGCCACCGGCCCGGTCCGCGTCGTGCGCGGCTACGACGCCGACGTCGAGGCCGCCCTGACCGACAAGGTCACCGCCGAGCGCGACGAGGAGCTGCGCGTCTTCCTCTCCGAGGCCCGCCTGGTCAAGGACGGGTTCGAGATCGGCGAACTGCAGAAGGCCGTCGACTCCACCGTGCGCGGCTTCGAGGACGTGGTGAAGGTCCTCGACAAGGCCGAGGCCACCTCCGAGCGCTACATCGAGGGAACGTTCTTCCTTCGTGCCCGCGTGGAGGGCAACGACGTCGGCTACGGCTCCATCTGCGCCGCCGGCCCGCACGCCTGCACGCTGCACTGGGTGCGCAACGACGGCCCCGTCCGCTCCGGCGACCTGCTCCTGCTGGACGCGGGCGTGGAGACGTACACCCTCTACACCGCCGACGTCACGCGCACGCTGCCCGTCAACGGCACGTACAGCGAGATCCAGAAGAAGATCTACGACGCGGTGTACGAGGCCCAGGAGGCCGGCATCACGGCGGTGAAGCCGGGCGCCAAGTACCGCGACTTCCACGACGCCGCCCAGCGGGTGCTCACCGAGAAGCTCGTCGAGTGGGGCCTGGTCGAGGGCCCGGTCGAGCGGGTGCTGGAGCTCGGCCTGCAGCGCCGCTGGACGCTGCACGGCACCGGCCACATGCTCGGCATGGACGTCCACGACTGCGCGGCCGCGCGCACCGAGACGTACGTCGACGGCACGCTGGAGCCGGGCATGGTCCTCACTGTCGAGCCGGGCCTGTACTTCCAGGCCGACGATCTGACCGTCCCGGAGGAGTACCGGGGCATCGGCGTCCGCATCGAGGACGACATCCTCGTCACCGAGGACGGCAACCGCAACCTCTCGGCGGGCCTGCCGCGCCGCTCCGACGAGGTCGAGGCGTGGATGGCGTCGCTGAAGAGCTGATACGACGGTGACGGCCGGGTACCTGACAGGTGCCCGGCCATTCACGTGCCTGGGGGAGGATTTTCGTGGACGTGGACGACTTCTGGTCCGGTGTCGGAGCGGACCTGCGTCCGGAGCCGGACACGGCGGCGGGCCGCCGGGCGGGGCTGGAGAAGACGCTCAGGAACGCCGTGCGCGACGGACGGCTCGCCCCCGGGACGCGGCTGCCGGCGACCCGGCGGCTGGCGTCCGAGCTCGGCATCTCGCGCGGCACCGTGAAAGCGGCGTACGACCAGCTGGTCGCCGAGGGCTACCTGACGGCACGGCAGGGCTCGGGCACCCGGGTCGCCGCGCTGCCCACCGTCGACGAGGAGAAACCGGGCGCGGCGGCACGCGCGCGTGCGCCCCGGTTCGACCTGCGGCCGGGCAGTCCGGACGTGGGGGCGTTTCCGGCGGCGGCCTGGCTGCGGGCACTGCGCCGCGCCATCGCGACGGCGCCCTCGCTGGCGTACGACTACGGCGATCCGCGCGGCCGGATCGAGCTGCGCACGGCGCTCGCGGGCTACCTGGGGCGGGCCCGCGGAGTGATCGCGTCGCCCGAGCGGATCGTCATCACCTCCGGGTACGTGCAGGGGCTGGCGCTCCTCACGCGCGTGCTGGACGGCGGCGCGGTCGCCATGGAGGACCCCGGACTGCCCTTCCACCGCGAGGTGGTGCGGCGGGGCGGCGGGAGCGTGGTGCCGGTGCGGGTCGACGAACAGGGCGTGCGCGCGCAGGACCTGGGCGAGGAGAGGGCCGTGGTCGTCACGCCCGCGCACCAGTACCCGACCGGCGTGCCCCTGCACCCGGAGCGGCGGCGGGCGCTGACCGACTGGGCACGCGCGCGTGGCGCCCTGATCGTCGAGGACGACTACGACGGCGAGTTCCGCTACGACCGCCAGCCCGTGGGCGCGCTGCAGGGCATGGCGCCGGGTCAGGTCGCGTATCTGGGTACAGCCTCCAAGACACTCGGGCCGGCGCTGCGGCTCGGCTGGATGGTGCTGCCGCCGCACCTGGTCGACGCGGTGGCCGACGCCAAGCTGCACAGCGACCACCACACCGAGTCCATCGGCCAGTTGGCGCTGGCCGAACTCATCGACAGTCACGCCTACGACCGGCACGTACGCGCGTGCCGACTGCGCTACCGGCGCCGCCGGGACCAGCTCCTGGACCGGCTGGGCTCCCGCCGGGTGCGCGGCATCGCGGCCGGGTTGCACGTCCTGGTGGACGTCGCCGACGAGCGGGAGACCCTGGCCCGCGCGGTGGCGGAGGGCCTGGCCCTCGGCCACCTGGGCGACCACTGGCACACCCCCGGCGAGGACCACCCGCAGGGTCTGGTCGTCGGCTACGGAACGCCCCGGGAGCGGCTGTATCCCGAGGCGCTGGAGGTGCTGGTGAAGGTCCTGGACGGGTCCTGAGACCCTGTCGGCCGTCTACACCGCCACCAGCGGCGCGTCCTTCCGCCACTTGAGGATCTTGTCGAAGCTCACCACCGCGCCGCCCCGTCCCGGCTTGTTGCCGATGTGGACGTGGTCGGCGAGTTCCTGGATGAGGCACAGACCGCGGCCGTGCTCGGCCTCGGGGTGCACGGCGCGGAACGGGGGGCGGCGGCCGCCGGACGGGAAGCCGGGGCCCGCGTCGGCCACCTCGATGCGGCACTTCTCCCCGTCGAGGTAGGCGGTGACGCGGTACGCCTCGGAGGATCCGGCGTCCCCGCCGTGCTCGACCGCGTTCGCGCAGGCCTCGCTCAGGGCGACGGACAGGTCGTAGGAGATGTCGGGGTCGACGCCCGCGGTCTCCATCGTGCCCAGCAGCAGCCGCCGGGCGAGCGGCACGCTCGCAGCGTCACGCCGCAGATGGAGTGACCACCAGATGCTCATGCTCCAGCCTCCCGGCCGCGGCTCGACTACCGTTACGTATTGCCCCGAGTGCCCGGCCGTAAGCACGGAGTTGACGCGACACCGTCCAATCGGCGGATGCGGCGGCCAAGGAATCGGTGTATGTACGGGCCGGTGGCGACAGACCGCGACCTTCCGGACGTACCACATCTTGCGGACCTGCCGTACGGCACCCCGGGGTCCAGTGCGATGATGAGGCTGCCATGACTGCCCCCCACCCGCGCACGGCGTGCGCCGGACGCGATCTCAGGATGCTGCGGGCCGCGGTGTTCGCCGCGGTCTGTGTCGTGCTGGCCGCGGCCGGTCACACGGTGGCCTCCTGCGCCGCGGTGCCGCTGTGGACGCTGGGCGTGGGTTTCCTGGGGGCGCTGGTCGTGGTGGCGCCGCTCGCCGGGCGGGCGCGTTCCCTGCCGGGGATCGCGACACTGCTCGCGGCCGGCCAGACCGTGCTGCACATCCTGTTCGGACTGGGCCAGAGCGGCACGGGCGGCACGACCACGGGGTCGGCGGGGGCCATGGTGTCGACGGGATCCATGCCCGTCATGTCCGACGCCGAACTCGTGCGGCAGGCCGCGCGGTACGTGTGCGGGGCCGGCGTCGGGGCGATCAGCCCGGCCCAGGCCCATCGGATACTCGTCGACGCACGCGTCTACGACGGCGGCGGCATGGACATGAACGCCATGCACCACCCGGCGGACGCCCTGGCCACCAACGGTGCGGCCGCGCTGCTGCCGTCCCTGACGATGCTGCTCGTCCACGTCCTCGCCGCGGTCGCCGCGGGCTGGCTGCTGCGCCGCGGCGACCTGGCCCTGCTGCGGCTGATCGACCTGTCGGCGCACGGAGTCGCCGAGGGGGCGCTCATGCGGTCCCTGCGCGCGGCGCTCGCGCTGGTGCGCGCCCTGTGCGCCGGGCTGCCGACCGCGCCCGACGCGGTTCCCCGCTTCTGGCGGGCCACCGGCTCCGCGTCCCCGGCCCCCCACACCACCGCACTCCAGCACACGGTGATCCGCCGCGGCCCGCCGGCCGCCGCACTCGTCCTCGCTGCCTGACGCGACGCGACCACCAGCCCACCGAGCGGGTTCCGCCGGAGGGAGCGGCCGCCGTCGTGCGGCACGCGCGCGTGCCCGTCCGCCGGGAACACCGCACCGCCGGCCCCGCCGCGCACGCGCACCCCTCCGACACCGAACACACTCGAAAGGGAGTGCACCCCCCATGAAGACTTCCCGTCTCGCCGCTGCCGCCGCCCTCGCCGGCTCGGCCGTCCTCGTCCTGTCCGCCCCCGCCTTCGCACACGTCAGCGTGCAGCCGGAGGGCACGGCCGCCAAGGGCGGCTACGCGGTCGTCGACTTCAAGGTCCCCAACGAGCGCGACAACGCCTCCACCACCAAGCTCGAGGTCGCCTTCCCGGCCGACCACCCGCTGGCCTCCGTGATGCCGCAGCCGATGGACGGCTGGAAGATCGAGGTCACCAAGTCCAAGCTGGACAAGCCGCTCGAGGTGCACGGCAGGAAGATCTCCGAGGCCGTCACCAAGGTCACCTGGACCGCCGACGGCAAGGGCATCGAGCCCGGCTACTTCCAGAAGTTCGCGGTCTCCATGGGCGCCCTGCCCGAGGACACCGACCAGCTGGTCTTCAAGGCGATCCAGACGTACTCCAACAAGGAGGTCGTGCGCTGGATCGAGGTGCCGCAGAAGGGCCAGGAGGAGCCGGACACCCCGGCGCCGGTGCTGCAGCTGGCCGCGGCCTCGGACGACGGTCACGGCGCGTCGGCCAAGGACACCTCCGGCGACGCCGAGCCCGCCGCCCAGAGCACCGCCGCCGACACCTCGAAGAGCGGCAGCGACACCACCGCCCGCGTCCTCGGCATCGCCGGCATCGTCGTCGGCGTCGCCGGCGTGGCCTACGGCGTACTCGCCGGCCGCAGGCGGACCGCCGCCTGATCCGGCTCATCCGTCACGCGCCCGGGGGTCGTGCGACTCTTGCGTACGACCCCCGGTGCGCGCCGGAGTTTTCACATCTGGGACATTTTTCTATGCGTAAGAAGACATTCGCGGCAGCCGCGCTGCTCGCCGCCGCCACGATGACCCTCTCCGCCTGCGGCAGCGGCGACGACAGCAAGAAGCCCGTCGCCGTCGTCTCCGAGGACACCTCACGGAAGGCCGCGACCGTTCTCGACAAGCCGTTCGAGAAGCCCGACCTGGTCCTCACCGACACCCACGGCAAGGAGTACGACCTCCGCAAGGAGACCGCCGGCCACCCGACGCTGGTCTACTTCGGCTACACCCACTGCCCCGACGTCTGCCCGCTGACGATGAGCAACA
The DNA here is from genome assembly GCF_054366325.1 of Streptomyces sp. JNUCC 63. NCBI lineage: Bacteria > Bacillati > Actinomycetota > Actinomycetes > Kitasatosporales > Streptomycetaceae > Streptomyces > Streptomyces sp. JNUCC 63. The sequence continues at coordinate 3,795,546 of NZ_CM135963.1, forward strand.
TCGCGGTCGCCACGAAGAAGCTGCCCAAGGCCGAGCAGGACAAGCTGCGCGTGGTGTTCGTCACCACCGACCCGGCCCGCGACACCCCGGCCGAGCTCGGCAAGTGGCTCAAGATGATCAACGCCGAGTTCATCGGCCTGACCGGCGACTTCGCCACCATCCAGGCCGGCGCGCGCACCCTCGGCATCTCCATCGAGCCGCCCGCCAAGGACAAGAACGGCAAGATCGTCTCGTACCACGGCACCCAGGTGATCGCGTTCTCCCCGAAGACCGACGCCGGATACGTCCTGTACGGCGAGGACGCCACCGTCGACGACTACACCAAGGACCTCCCCAATCTCGTCAAGGGTGAGAACCCATGAGGCGGCCCGCACCGGCGGCCGCGCTCATGGCCGCCGCCCTGGCAGGGACGGCCATGCTCACCGGCTGCGGCGGCCCCTCCTCCGACTCCGGCGGTGCGGAAGCCGAGCTGTCCGTCCACTCCGCCTACATCCCCCAGCCCGTCTCGGACTCGATGGCGGCCGGCTTCCTGACCATCGAGAACAAGGGCGGCGCCGCCGACCGGCTCACCTCGGTCACCAGCGCCGACGCGGGCGAGGTCACCGTGCACGAGACTGCCGGCGGGGTGATGAAGGAGGCCGGCCCCCTCACCGTCCCCGCCCATGGCGAACTCGTGCTCAAGAGCGGCGGCGACCACCTGATGTTCGACAAGCTGAAGCGCAAACTCCAGCAGGGCCGGACGGTCACCGTCGAACTGCACTTCGCGAAATCCGGCGACCTCAAGGTCGAGATGCCGGTGAAGGCGGCCACGTACAACCCCACGACCGGACACTGAGGGAGGGACCACCTTGTCGCAGACCATCGCCCCCCGTGTCCGGAACCTGGTGCTGCTGCTCCTGGCCGCCACCGGGCTGCTGCTCGCCGGCGCCGCCCCGGCCTCCGCGCACGCCGCGCTGACCGGCAGCGATCCCCAGCAGGGGGTGGTGGTCGACAAGGCGCCCGGCCAGGTGTCGCTGACCTTCTCCGAGCAGGTCGCCCTGAACGACGACTCGCTGCGCGTGCTCGACCCCAAGGGCAACCGTGTCGACGCCGGGAAGCCCTCCGCCGTCGGCGGGACGACGTACGCCGTGCAGCTGCGCGGCGGCCTGCCGGACGGCACCTACACCGTCGTCTACCAGGTGGTCTCGGCCGACAGCCACCCCGTCGGCGGTGCCTACACCTTCTCCGTCGGCGCCCCTTCCAAGACCTCCGCCGCGGTCGGCGGCCAGGACGTGGGCGGCGGGGTCGTCGGCGCGCTCTACGGGTTCGGGCGATACGTGTCGTACGCCGGCTTCATCGTTCTCGTCGGCGGCGCCGCCTTCGTCCTGGCCTGCTGGCAGCGCGGCTCGGGGGTGCGGGCCGTACAGCGGCTCGTCGTCTCCGGCTGGGTCGCCCTCACCGCGGCCACACTCGCCCTGCTGCTCCTGCGCGGCTCCTACACCACCTCCGGGAAGGCCGGGGACATCTTCGACCTGACCCTCCTCGGACAGGTCCTCCAGACCAAGACGGGTGCCGCCCTCGTCTCCCGGCTGCTGCTGCTCGCCGCGGCGGCCCTGTTCGTCGCGGTGCTCTTCGGGGCCTACGAGAAGCGGGACGACGAGGAGAAACGCGATCTGACCTTCGGGCTCGCGATCGGCGGGACCGTGGTCGCCGCCGGACTCGCGGCCAGCTGGGCCATGGCCGAGCACGCCTCGACCGGCCTCCAGACGGGCATCGCGATGCCGGTCGACGTCCTTCATCTGCTCGCCGTGGCCACCTGGCTCGGCGGGCTCGTCGCCCTCCTGGTCGCACTGTACGGGGCGTCCGAGCAGACCCCGGTCGAGACCGCGGCCGTACGCCGCTTCTCCCGCCTCGCCTTCGGCTCCGTCCTCGCTCTGGTGGCCACCGGTACCTACCAGTCCTGGCGCCAGGTCGGCTCCTGGCAGGCGCTCACCGGCACCCGCTACGGGCAGTTGCTCCTGGTCAAGATCGGCCTGGTGGTGCTGCTGGTCGGCATCGCCTCGATCTCCCGCCGCTGGACGGGACGGCTGGCGGAGACGGTGACCGCGGAGGCGGCGGTCACGACGCGCACCAAGGTCCCGGCGACCGCGGGCGAGAAGAACGGCTCGGACAAAAAGGCCGGGACCGACGGCGGGTCCGGAGGCGAAGGGGAGTCCGGGTCCGGCGAGAGGGCGAAAGCCGGTGGCAGGGCGGCGAACGGCGAGACCTCCCGGCGGGCCGCCCAGCTCGCCCGGCAGCGGGCCGCCCTGGACACCGCACGGCGCAAGCGGCTGCGGGACGCCGACCCCAGCCGCCTGGGACTGCGCCGGTCCGTACTGACGGAGGCCGGTGTCGCCGTCGTACTGCTCGCCGTCACCACCGCGCTGACGCAGACCGAACCGGGACGCACCGAAGTGGAGGCCAAGGCCGCCACGTCGTCCTCGTCCTCGCCCTCGTCCTCCTCGGAAGGCGCGGTGACCCTCGACATGCCCTTCGACACCGGCGGACAGAACGGCAAGGGCCTCGTACGGCTCGACATCGACCCCGCGCGCGTGGGCGGCAACGAAATGCACGTCTACGTACAGCGCACCGACGGGCGCCCCTACGACATCCCCGAGGTCAAGGTCGCCTTCTCACTCGCCGCCAAGAAGCTCGGGCCGCTGCCGGTGGCCCCCGACCGCATCACCACCGGGCACTGGGCCGCGAGCGGAGTGCAGATCCCGCTGGCCGGTGACTGGCAGGTCGAGGTGACCGTGCGGACCTCCGACATCGATCAGGTGACCGTCACCAAGAACGCGCAGATCGGCTGAACCCCACCATGACCGACCAGTCCACCCCGGAGGCCACCTCCCAGCGCCCCTCGCCCGCGGTTCCCGCGCCCACGACACCGGACGCTCCCGCGAGAGCGGGCGTATCGCGTCGGCGGTTGCTCGGCACGGCCGGCGCGACCGGACTCGTCCTCGGCGCGGCGGGCGCCTCCGCCGGATACACGGCGGCGCCCGCCGGCGCCACCCCGCTCACCTCGCTCGGCGCCGACCGGGCGATGTTTCACGGGAAACATCAGCCCGGCATCACCGACCCCCTGCAGGCCCGCGGCCATCTCATCGCCTTCGACCTCGCGGCCGGTGCGGGCCGCAAGGAGGCCGCCGGGCTGCTGCGCCGCTGGTCGGCGACGGCCGAGCGACTGATGGCCGGCGAGCCGGCCGATCACGCCGACACCGGCGTGGCCCTGGACGCCGGCCCCTCCTCGCTGACGGTCACCTTCGGCTTCGGCCACTCCTTCTTCGAGCGGACGGGCCTGCGAAAGCAGCGTCCCAGCGCCCTCGACCCGCTGCCCGACTTCTCCTCCGACCAGCTCGACAAGGCCCGCAGCAACGGCGACCTGTGGGTGCAGATCGGCGCGAACGACGCGCTGGTCGCCTTCCACGCCCTGCGCGCCCTGCAGAAGGACGCGGGCAGCGCCGCCCGCGTCCGCTGGCAGATGAACGGCTTCAACCGCTCCCCCGGCGCCACGGCGCACCCCATGACGACTCGCAACCTGATGGGCCAGGTCGACGGCACCCGCAACCCCAAGCCGTCCGACCCCGACTTCGACCAGCGCGTCTTCGTCCCCGCGAACGGTGAGCCGGCCTGGATGGCGAACGGCTCCTACGTCGTCGTACGCCGCATCCGCATGCTCCTGGACGACTGGGAGAAACTGTCGCCCGACCGGCAGGAGAACGTCATCGGGCGCCGCAAGTCCGACGGCGCGCCGCTCAGCGGGGGCACCGAGACGACCGCGATGGACCTGGAGAAGACGGGGAAGGACGGCAGCTATGTCGTCCCGGTCAACGCGCACGCGCGGATCACCCGGCCCGACCAGAACGGTGGCGCGGCCATGCTCCGGCGTCCCTTCTCCTACCACGACGGCTTCGGCGCCGACGGCACCCCCGACGCGGGCCTGCTGTTCATCTGCTGGCAGGCGGACCCGCTGCGCGGCTTCGTGCCGGTGCAGCGCAAGCTGGACCGCGGTGACGCGCTGTCGCAGTACATCCGGCACGAGGCGAGCGGGCTGTTCGCGGTGCCGGGCGGGGCTGCCAAGGGCGAGTACGTGGGGCAGCGGCTGCTGGAGGGGTGAGCGCGGCGAGGGGGAATGGTCCGGGTGGGGTTACGCGGGTTCACCTTCGGGAGGGGCTCTCGTGAGACACGCGAGCCTGCTCCCCGGACGGCCATTAGGGTGAGGTCATGCCAGCGAGCTACGCGTACCTCGGCCCCGAGGGCACCTTCACCGAAGTCGCCCTGCGCACCCTTCCCGAGACGGCCACCCGGGAGCTGATCCCGTACGTGTCCGTGCAGTCCGCGCTGGACGCGGTCCGCGCCGGCGAGGCCGAGGCCGCGTTCGTGCCGATCGAGAACTCCGTCGAGGGCGGCGTCACCACCACCCTCGACGAGCTGGTCGCGGGCGAGCCGCTGATGATCTACCGCGAGGTGCTGCTGTCGATCACCTTCGCGCTGCTGGTCAGGCCCGGCACGAAGCTGTCGGACATCAAGACGGTCACCGCCCACCCGGTGGCTCAGCCGCAGGTGCGCAACTGGCTGAAGGCGCACCTCCCGGACGCCGTCTGGGAGTCGGCCGCCTCGAACGCGGACGGCGCCCGCCTGGTCCAGGAGGGCCGCTACGACGCCGCCTTCGCCGGTGAGTTCGCGGCCGCGCGCTACGGGCTCGTGCCCCTGGAGACGGGCATCCACGACGCCGAGAACGCGCAGACGCGGTTCGTGCTGGTCGGCCGGCCCGCCCGGCCCGCCGCCCCGAGCGGCGCGGACAAGACCTCCGTGGTGCTGTGGCAGCGCGACGACCATCCCGGTGGGCTGCGCGATCTGCTGGGCGAGTTCAGCACCCGCGGCATCAACCTGATGCTGCTGCAGTCCCGCCCGACGGGCGCCGGCATCGGCAACTACTGCTTCTGCGTCGATGCCGAGGGGCACATCAACGACCGCCGGATGGCCGAGGCCCTGATGGGGCTGAAGCGGATCTGTCTGCAGGTGCGCTTCCTCGGCTCGTACCCGCGGGCGGACATCGGCGTGGCGGACGTACGGCCGCCGCTGGCCGGGACCTCGGACGGGGAGTTCGTGGCGGCGGCGGACTGGGTGGCGCGCTGCCAGGACGGTCGTTTCTAGCCGACGACGTTATCCACAGGAGTTGTCCACAGGCCGCCTTCTCGACCAGGGGACAAGTCGACATCTGCGGACGATTCGATCAACAAATCCCCCTGCGATCCACTGGGGGGGATCAGGGTGGACAGGTCACTCTTCGTCCACTCGTCTCCTTTGGTTCATCTTTTGAGGCGACCCCTTTCCACCCGAAAGTGGGCGTCAGGCCGGTCGAGCAGGGAATTCTTCCTTCCGATCACGATTTCCGGAGTGATCGATTCCGGCTTCCACAGATCTTCCACACAGCCTGTGGATAACTTTCCCGGGCATGTGGATCGTTGTTGACCGCTGTGGACAACGCGGGCCCAAATCCCGGTCTTCGCGGGGAAATCCGGTCAACCGCACGTCTGCCGCCCGCCCTGTTCCAGGGAGCGGGACGACTCTTGTGACACAGGGGGCAATTCCTCCATAACGGTATGTAATGCGCGGTTCGGAATACTGGGTCGTGAGGTGGAACGCCGCACCGGTAGCCTTGACCGCGTGATTGACCTTCGCCTGCTCCGTGAGGACCCCGACCGTGTGCGCGCCTCCCAGCGCGCCCGTGGAGAGGACGTCGCGCTCGTCGACTCCCTCCTGTCTGCCGACGAGCGGCGCAGGTCGTCCGGCGTCCGCTTCGACGAGCTGCGCGCCGAGCAGAAGGCGCTGGGCAAGCTCATCCCCAAGGCCTCCGGCGAGGAGAAGGCCGAACTGCTGAAGAAGGCGAGCCAGCTCGCCGCCGACGTCAAGGCGGCCGACGCCGAGCGCGACGCGGCGGACGCGGAGACCCAGGAGCTGCTGCTCCAGCTCGGCAACCTCGTGTACCCCGACGTGCCCGTCGGCGGCGAGGAGGATTTCGTCACGCTGGAGACGCACGGCACGATCCGCGACTTCGAGGCCGAGGGCTTCACGCCCAGGGACCACCTGGAGCTCGGGCAGTCGCTCGGCGCGATCGACATGGAGCGCGGTGCGAAGGTCTCCGGTTCGCGCTTCTACTTCCTCACCGGTGTCGGCGCCCTGCTGGAGCTGGCCCTGGTGAACGCGGCGATGGCCCAGGCCACCGCGGCCGGCTTCACGCCGATGCTGACCCCGGCGCTGGTCCGCCCGCAGTCGATGGCCGGAACCGGCTTCCTCGGCCAGGCCGCCCAGGACGTGTACCACCTCGACAAGGACGACCTGTACCTGGTCGGCACGTCCGAGGTGCCGCTGGCGGCCTACCACATGGACGAGATCATCGACGCCGAGCGCCTGCCGCTGCGGTACGCCGGCTTCTCGCCGTGCTTCCGCCGCGAGGCCGGCTCGCACGGCAAGGACACCCGCGGCATCTTCCGCGTGCACCAGTTCGACAAGGTCGAGATGTTCTCCTACGTCACCCCCGAGGAGTCTCAGGAGGAGCACCGGCGGCTGCTGGAGTGGGAGAAGCAGTGGCTGACCTCGCTGGAGCTGCCCTTCCGGGTCATCGACGTCGCCTCGGGTGACCTGGGCGCCTCGGCCTCGCGCAAGTTCGACTGCGAGGCGTGGATCCCGACCCAGGGCAGGTACCGCGAGCTGACCTCGACCTCGGACTGCACCGAGTTCCAGTCCCGCCGCCTGCAGATCCGGGTGCGCGAGGACAAGAAGGTCCGGCCGCTGGCCACGCTCAACGGCACGCTGTGCGCCGTCCCGCGCACCATCGTCGCGATCCTGGAGAACCACCAGCAGGCCGACGGCTCCGTACGGGTGCCCGAGGTGCTGCGTCCCTACCTCGGCGGCCGGGAGGTCCTGGAACCGGTGGCCAAGTGAGCCGTCCCGCTGGATCCTTCCCCTACAAGCTGATAGCGACCGACCTCGACGGCACGCTCCTGCGCTCCGACGGCTCGGTCTCGGGACGCACCCGTGACGCGCTCGCCGCGGCCACCGCGGCGGGTGCCGCACATCTCGTGGTCACGGGCCGCGCGGTGCCCTGGACACGGCACATCCTCGACGACCTCGGCTACCGGGGCCTCGCGGTCTGCGGCCAGGGCGCCCAGGTGTACGACGCCGGGGAGCACCGCCTGCTGACCTCGGTGACCCTGGACCGGCAGCTGGCCGGTGTGGCGCTGGCCAAGATCGAGGCCGAGGTCGGTCCGCTGTACCTGGCGGCCGGCCGCGACGGCCTGGACGGCGAGGTGCTCGTGGGCCCCGGCTACGCGGTCTCCGGCCCGCTTCCGGCGATTCCGTTCACGGACGCCTCGGACCTGTGGAGTGCGCCCCTCAACAAGATCTACATCCAGCACCCGACCCTCACGGACGACGAACTGGCCGACGTGGCCCGCCGGACCGCCGGCGGTTTCGTCTCGGTCACCATGGCCGGTGAGGGCATAGTCGAGCTGCTGCCGCTCGGCCTGTCGAAGGCGACAGGCCTGTCGCTGGCCGCGCGGCGGCTGGGCCTGAAGGCGGCGGATGCCCTCGCCTTCGGCGACATGCCCAACGACGTCCCGATGTTCGCCTGGTCGGCCCACGGTGTGGCCATGGCCAACGCCCACGGGGAGCTGAAGGCGGTCGCGGACGAGATGACGGCCTCGAACGACGAGGACGGCATCGCGGTGGTGCTGGAGAAGTTGCTGGGCTGAACTGTCGGTCTGTGCCTTCGGTCTCTGTTCCCGGTCTGTGCGGAGGATGCACGGATCGAACGTGCGCGGGCTTTCCGGGCCCGACCACGGTTTAGCAAACCGGTGCCTTACCACTCGGCCAATCCTCCGGGTGGGCGGCCCACGCGAAGCGATTCGCGTGCTCGAAGCGGCCGCCCCGGGCAGCTCCCCGTGCGGGGCGGGCTCGACGGAATGGGTAGTTACTCCGGAGCCCGCCGTGGGCTGCCCTGTCGGGAGCTCGGCGTACTGCCGTGCATGGACATCGCCCAGCTCCTCTCCCAGATCGTGACGCCGGCTCCGTCCGGCGTCGTGGACACCACCACTGTGCCGTGACGACGGCGTCGGCGCCACCGAATTAGCAGGCGACCGGCCCGGTCACCGCCGCCGACGGGGTCTCACTCCTCGCCGGCGAGGGTCAGCGACCGCAGCTTCTGCCCGGCGTACCAGGTGGCCAGCACGGTCACCACCACCAGCAGCACGGTCGCCGTCGGCAGTCCGACGTCGGAGGTGACCAGGTCTGTGCCGGCGACCTTGTGGGCGACGGCCAGCGCCCACTGCTGGACGCTCAGCGTGCGTGCCCCGGGGACCAGGGAGCCGAACAGCGCCTCCCACACGAGCGCGTAGACGAGCCCGAGGACCACCGCGTGCCGGGAGACCGTGCCCAGCAGGAGGAAGAGGGCCGCGTAGGCGATGGAGGCGACCAGCGCGGCCACGGTGTAGGCGACGGCTATCTGCTGGCCGTTGCCGTTGAGGATCAGCCCGGCGACCAGCGTCGGCACGGCGGAGAACACCATGGTCACCGCGATCGCCACGATCAGCTTGGTGAAGATGATCGTCGGCCGCTTCAGCGGCTTGGACAGCAGGTAGACCACCGAGCCGTCGTCGATCTCCGGCCCGATGGCGCCGGTGCCGGCGATGACGCCGATGATCGGCACCATGGTGGCGAGGGCGAACCCGCCGAGGACGTTCACCGCGGTCTGGTCGTCGGCTCCGGCGAGGGCGCGGACGGCGGCCGCGATCACGATGAGCAGCAGCGGCAGCGCGCCGAGGATGAGGGCCCGGCGGCGGCCGAGCAGGGCCCGGTAGGTGAGTCGGGCGACTGTGGGGTCGTACATCGTGGGCCTCCTACGCCGCGACCAGGTACGAGAAGACGGACTCGAGGGACTCGTCGGACGGCGAGACCGTGTGCAGCCGGATGCCGTGGTCCCGGGCCACCCTCGGCAGCAGGGTCGTGAACCGGCCGAAGTCGACGGCCTGGATGCGCAGTGCGCCCTCGGCGAGGTCCACCTCGATGCCCGACGTCGAGGGATCGGCGATCAGCGCGGCCGCGAGGGCGCGGTCGTCGCTGGAGCGCACCAGGTAGCGGTGCGGGCGGTCGGTCATCAGGCGGCGGATCTTGCGGAAGTCACCGCTGGCCGCGTGGCGTCCGGCGACGACGACCTCGATGTGCCGGGCGAGCTGTTCGACCTCCTCCAGGATGTGGGAGGAGAACAGCACCGTGCGGCCCTCGTCGCCCATGCGCCGCAGCAGGTCCATCATCTGCATGCGCTGGCGCGGGTCCATGCCGTTGAACGGCTCGTCGAGCAGGAGCAGGGACGGGTCGTGGACGAGGGCGCTCGCCATCTTCACGCGCTGCCGCATGCCCTTGGAGTAGGTGGAGATCTTCCGGTCCTGCGCGTACTCCATCTCGACGGTGGCGAGCGCCTTCTGGGCGGCCTTGGCGCCCAGACCGTGCAGTTCGGCGTTGGCGACGACGAACTCGCGGCCGGTGAGGAAGTCGTACATCGCCTCCCGCTCGGGAACGATGCCGATGTGCCGGTAGATCCGCTCGTTGCGCCACACCGGCTGCCCGTCGAGGGTGACGCTGCCGGTGGAGGGGGCGAGGAAGCCGGCCATCATGTTGATCAGCGTGGACTTTCCGGCGCCGTTGGGGCCGAGCAGGCCGGTGACGCCGGGACCGATCGTCATGGTGATGTCGTTGACGGCGACCACGTTGCCGAACCAGCGGGAGACATGGTCGATGCTGAGGGTGGTCACCTGAACCTCCGGAAGCAGTCCTGGCGTTCGGGCCGAGGAAGAATGCGGCTTCCCGCGCAGCGGGGCAGCGATCTGCGGTACGCACGCGGCGTGCCGAGCGAGAGCCGAGCCGGCACAGCAGCCTCCAATTCATCGGGCGACCGGGCTGGTTCCAACCCGGCTGGTGTTGATCGTGTGAGGCTCGAGCGCTCGCGGAGCGCTGGAGCAGCGTGAGCCGGGATTCCCCCTCGGTCACGAAGGGGAGGGCTCAAAGTCCCACCTTCTTGTAGCGGCGCATCAGCAGTCCGTAACTGCCGGCGATGAGGCCGAGGACGGCGAGGACGTACACGATGCCCTCGCCGTTCGCCGGGCTGACACCGCCGGGTGCCGAGGAGGTCGCGCCCAGGAAGGCGGTCTGCACTCCGTCGATCAGGGTGACCGGCGAGAACAGGCCGATCCAGGGGATGGCGCCGGTGTTGTTCCGGGCGTCCGCGATGGCCTGGAGGGTGGAGACGGCGCCGTAGGAGATGACCAGCACGGCGATCACTGCGGCTATGCCGAAACCGCGGCGCGGGGTGACGGCGGCGATGACCAGGCCGATGCCGGCGAAGAGCAGTGAGAGCAGTGCCACGGAGACGAGTCCCTGAGCGAATCCCTTGGTCTGGTCGGCGAAGTCCAGCTCGGCCAGCAGTGCGCCCACGTAGAGCACCAGCAGCGGGGCGGCGGTCAGGACGAACATCGCCGAGGCCAGCGCCGCGTACTTGGCGCGGACGTAGTCGGCGGTCTCGATGGGCCGCGAGAAGTACAGCGGAACGGTCTTGAAGCGCAGGTCGCGAGAGACGGACTGGGGTGCCTGCGAGGCGACGTAGAGGCTGATGACGCCCTGCATGATGATGGCGTAGTCCGTGTAGGCGACGGGCAGGTCCTTGGCCTTGGTGGCGACCGCGACGGCGACCATGATGGCCGCGGGCACGCACATCACCACGAACAGCAGCATGGGCAGCACCTTGGACTTCACCGAGCGGCCGAGGCCGTAGGCGCCGCGCAGGGACTGCGAGTACAGCGAGCGGCGGGCGTAGGCGCGGCCGAGGCGGGGGCCGTCGTAGCTGCGGTAGCCGATGTTGTGGATGCGGGTCTGGCCACCCGAGGGCGGTGCCGCGGAGTGCTCAACTGCCATGGCCGACCGCCTCCTTCCGCTGTCCGTCGCGCTGTTCGTCGTTGTCCCGGAAGACCTCCGAGATGTGGTGCCGGCGCTGCTCCATGCGCACCAGGCCGAGGCCGAGGTCCGCGATCACGTCCCGCACCAGGTCGTACGTCTCCTCGCCCCGCGCGGTGAGCAGCAGGACGTGGCCGGCGCCCGGCAGGCCCGTGCTGTCCTGGGTGTCCACCCCGCGCGCGTGGAGCGCGTCGCGCACCGCGCGAGTGCCGTCCGGGTGCTCGTCGCTGTCGGTGACCTCGATGGCGAGGGTGGTCGTGGTCTGGGTGAAGTCGGTGGTGGAGCTGGAGCGCAACAGCTTGCCGCCGTCGACGACGACGACGTGGTCACAGGTGCGTTCCAGCTCGCCCAGCAGGTGGGAGGTGACCAGGACCGAGATGCCGAAGTCGGTGTGGATGCGGCGGATCAGGCCGAGCATCTCGTCGCGGCCGACCGGGTCGAGACCGTTGGTCGGCTCGTCGAGGAAGACCAGCTGCGGGTCGTGCACCAGGGCCTGGGCGAGTTTCACGCGCTGCTTCATGCCGGTGGAGTAGCCGCCGATGGGGCGGTAGCGCTCCTCGTACAGGCCGACATGGCGCAGGGTGTCCGCGGTGCGCTCGCGCGCGGCCGTCGGGGGCAGGCCGGACATGCGCGCCATGTGGACGACGAACTCGGTGGCCGAGACGTCGGGCGGCAGGCAGTCGTGCTCCGGCATGTAGCCCACGCGCTCGCGGATGGCGGCGCCCTTGGTGGCGACATCGAGGCCGAGCACTTCGGCGCGGCCCTCGGTGGCGGGGGACAGACCCAGCAGGATCTTGATGAGTGTGGACTTGCCGGCCCCGTTGGCGCCGACGAGTCCGGTCACACCGGGTCCGACGTCCACGGAGAGCCGGTCAAGCGCGGTCACCCGGGGGAACCGCTTGCTCAGGCTTTCGGTCGCGATCACAGTCACGCCCTCGACGGTAGTGACCCGTGCCACGCACGTCGTCAGACCCGAGAGCCGTCTTGGCATCAGACTCGAGTATTACGGGGACCTTAGGGGTCACACCCTCAAGACCTCGCACAGTCTCAGGAGAGGTGACGCGCGTGACGCCGTTGGAAGGTGCTCGGGAGCGCTGGGTCCGCACGGGCGGGGTCGAGCTGTGCGTGGCCGAACTGGGGGACCCCCGGCAGCCGACGGTCGTCCTGGTGCACGGTTATCCGGACAGCAAGGAGGTCTGGTCCCAGGTGGCCCGGCGCCTGGCCGGCCGGTTCCACGTCGTGCTGTACGACGTCCGGGGCCACGGCCGCTCCACCGCGCCCCTGCCTCTGCGCGGCGGCTTCACGCTGGAGAAGCTCACGGACGACTTCCTGGCGGTCGCGGACGCGGTCAGCCCCGACAGGGCGGTGCATCTCGTGGGGCACGACTGGGGTTCGGTGCAGTCCTGGGAGTTCGTCACCGTCCGCCGCACCGAGGGCCGGATCGCTTCCTTCACGTCCATGTCCGGCCCGTCCCTGGACCACTTCGGCCACTGGATCGACACGTGCGTCAAGCGCCCCACCCCGCGCCGGGTGGGCCGGCTCCTCGGCCAGGGCGCCAAGTCCTGGTACGTGTACCTGCTGCACACGCCGAAGCTGCCCGAACTGGCCTGGCGCGGCCCGCTCGGCAAGCGCTGGCCCAAGATTCTCAAGCGCGTCGAGAAGCTGCCCGACGGCGACTACCCGACCTCGTCGCTGCCCCAGGACGCAGCGCACGGCGCCTGGCTGTACCGGGACAACGTCCGGTCCCGGCTGCGCAGGCCGCGACCGGACGCCTACGCGCACGTGCCGGTGCAGCTCATCACGCCCCTCGAGGACGCCTTCCTGTCGGAGCACCTGTACGACGGCCTGGAGCGATGGGCCCCGGAGCTGGTGCGCCGTACGCTCCCCGCCAAGCACTGGACCCCGCGCACCCGACCCGACCAGCTGGCGGCCTGGATCACGGAGTTCGTGACGGCCACCGAGGACGGCCGGCAGCGGCCCGCCGCCGGGAAGTACGCCGACCGATTCGCCGGGCAGCTCGTGCTGGTCACGGGCGCGGGCAGCGGCATCGGACGGGCCACGGCGTTCGCCTTCGCCGAGGCGGGCGCGCGCGTCGTGGCCGTCGACCGGGACGCCGAGGCCGCGGCCCGTACCGCGGAGCGGTCCCGGCTGCTCGGCGCGCCGGCCGCCTGGGCCGAGCCGGTGGACGTCTGTGACGAGCAGGCCATGGAGAAGCTGGACGAGAAGGTCGCCGCCGAGTACGGCGTGGTGGACGTGCTGGTGAACAACGCCGGCATCGGCCTGTCCGGCTCGTTCTTCGACCACACCACCGAGGACTGGAGAAAGGTCCTCGACGTCAATCTGTGGGGAGTCATCCACGGCTGTCGGCTCTTCGGGAAGCGAATGGCCGAGCGCGGGCAGGGCGGCCACATCGTCAACACCGCGTCCGCGGCGGCGTACCAGCCCTCGAGGGCTCTGCCCGCCTACAGCACCTCCAAGGCGGCGGTGCTGATGCTGAGCGAGTGCCTGCGCGCGGAGCTGGCCGGGCGGGGGATCGGCGTCACGGCGGTCTGTCCCGGCTTCGTCAACACCGACATCACGTCGACGGCGCACTTCGCGGGTGTCGACGCGGAGGAGGAGAAGCGCCTGCGGCAGCGCACGGCCCGTCTGTACGGGCTGCGCGACTACCCGCCGGAGAAGGTGGCCGACGCGATCCTGCGCGCCGTCGTGCGCGACGAGGCGGTGGTACCGGTGACGCCGGAGGCGCGTCTCTTCCACGCGATGTCGCGTTTCGCTCCGCGGGCCCTGCGCAGGCTCGCGCGGGTGCGGCCGCCGCTGGGAGCCGCCGATCCGGGCACAACGTCCTGAATCGGCGACCGTTGTCCACAGGTCCCGTCAATTAACCTGTGGATAAAGCAAGTTCGCTGTGGATCAAACCTCCCGGGCGAAATTGGCCTGCGTGATGCTCGTCTCTCCCGGCAGGCTGGTCCGATGGACGAAAGACGCACCGTGAAGGTGTCGAAGTACCTCTCCAAACACCTCCGCCACCAGCCCGGGAGGATCGGGATCACCCTCGACGAGGGCGGCTGGGTCGAGATCGACACGTTGCTCGCGGCGGCGGCCGCCCACGGCTTCCGCATCTCGCGCGAGGAACTGGACCATGTGGTCGCCACCAACGACAAGCGGCGCTTCGCGATCGAGGGCACCCGCATCCGCGCCAGTCAGGGGCACAGCGTCGAGGTCGACCTCGCACTGCCGGCCGCGACCCCGCCGCCGTACCTCTACCACGGGACGGTTGCCCGCAGCCTGGACGCCATCCGTGTCGAGGGCCTGCGGCCCATGAACCGGCACGACGTGCATCTCTCACCCGATCGCGAGACCGCCACCCGTGTCGGCGCCCGCCGCGGCCGTCCGGTGGTGCTCACCGTGGACGCGGCCGCCATGCACCGCGACGGCCATGTCTTCCATGTCAGTGCCAACGGGGTATGGCTGACGAAGGCCGTGCCACCTCGCTACCTGCGGTTTTCCTCCAAGCGCTGAGCCCGGTCCGGTATGATCGACGGCATGGGCCGCCACCTGGCCACCACCGAAGCCGCCGTCACCGCCTGCCGCGCCATCGCCGCCGAGTACGCACGCGAGGTGGAGATGATCCATGGCATCGGCGCCGACCAGACCTCCCGCCGCGGTGCCGCAGGCGCCGGCGTCACCACCGCTCCGGACGGCTCGCTCTCGCACGAGGCCTCCCTGGAGTTCGGCGGCTTGCCCCGGGTGACCGCACGCACAAGGAGTACGTCCCGATGCTCGTCCTCAGCCCGCGGCCGGCCGGCCGCGAGCGGTGATGGTTTCACGTGAAACACTTGCGGGCGCTTAGGCTCGGGCCCATGAGTCTGCGTCTGAGCACCGTGATCCTTCCGTACCGTCGCTGGCAGGAGGGCGGCCGTTCGGCATGGACGCGTGCCGAGCAGCTCGGCTTCCACAGCGCCTACACCTACGACCATCTGTCCTGGCGCAGCTTCCGGGACGGCCCGTGGTTCGGGGCGGTGCCGACACTGACCGCCGCCGCGGCTGTGACCGACCGGCTGCGGCTGGGCACGCTGGTGACCTCGCCGAACTTCCGGCATCCGGTCACCCTCGCCAAGGAGCTGATCTCCCTCGACGACATCTCCGGCGGACGGGTCACGCTGGGCATCGGCGCGGGCGGTACCGGCTTCGACGCCACCGCGCTCGGACAGGAGCCGTGGACGCCGCGGGAGCGGGCCGACCGGTTCGTCGAGTTCGTATCCCTGCTCGACCGGCTGCTGACCGAGGACGCGGTGTCCTACAAGGGCGACTTCTACTCGGCCCACGAGGCCCGCAACATCCCCGGCTGTGTGCAGCGTCCCCGGCTGCCGTTCGCGGTGGCCGCGACCGGTCCGCGCGGGCTGCGGCTCGCGGCGCGATACGGGCAGGCGTGGGTGACCACCGGCGACCCCAAGCTGTATGAGAGCGGCACGCCGGAGCAGTCCGTTCAGGCTCTCCGCGCTCAGGCCGAGAAGCTCGCGGACGCCTGTGCCGAGGCGGGCCGTGACGTTGCCGCGATCGACAAGGTCCTGCTGACCGGATTCACACCGGACCGGGGGCGGCCGCTGGAGTCCCTCGACGCGTTCGTCGACTTCGCCGGCCGTCACCAGGAGCTGGGTTTCACCGAGATCGTGGTCCACTGGCCGATCCCCGACTCGGACTTCGCCGCGGAGGAGAAGGTCTTCGAGCGGATCGCCCTGGAAGCGCCCGCCCAGCTGACGTGACCGAGGCAACCCCTCAAATGTGCGGAGTGCCGCACGGTCGTGCGGGCATATGCGGGACAATGCCCCGGTGACCTCAGCGACTCGACAGCCCGAGACCCCGGCCGCCGCCCTGCCGCCGCGGCTGATCGCCACCGATCTCGACGGCACCCTGCTGCGCGACGACAAGTCGGTCTCCCCCCGCACGGTCGCCGCCCTGGCGGCCGCGGAGGAGGCGGGCATCGAGGTCTTCTTCGTCACCGGCCGTCCGGCCCGCTGGATGGACGTGGTCGCTGACCACGTCCACGGGCACGGCCTGGCGATCTGCGGCAACGGCGCGGCCGTGGTGGACCTGCACGGCGGCCCCGGCGCCCACCGTTTCGTGAAGGTGCGCGAGCTGGCACGGGAGAACGCGCTGGACGCGGTACGGCTGGTGCGCGAGGCGGCACCGGGCACGGTGTACGCGGTCGAGCAGACGTACGGCTTCCATCAGGAGCCGGCCTATCCGAAGCTGCACATGGAGATACCCGACGCCCTGGCGCCCGCCGAGGAGCTGCTGGCGGCGGGCGGGGTCGGCGCCGAGCAGCCGATCCTGAAGATCCTCGCCCACCACCCCACCCTGGACCCGGACGCGTTCCTCACTGTCGCCCGGCTCGCCGTCGGCGAGCGCGCCACCATCACCCGGTCCAGCCCCAGCGCCCTGCTGGAGATCAGCGGCCCGGACGTCTCCAAGGCGAGCACTCTGGCGCTGTGCTGTGCCGAGCGCGGCATCTCGCACGAGGAGGTCGTCGCCTTCGGCGACATGCCGAACGACATCGAGATGCTCACCTGGGCCGGTCAGTCCTACGCCATGGGCAACGCCCACCCCGACGCGATCGCCGCGGCCTCAGGAGTGACGTTCGCCAACAACGAGGACGGGGTCGCCGCGGTGATCGAACGGATGCTGGGGGAGCGGCTGTAACGGGCGCACTGCCCGGTCGGCGGGACTTGGCCCGCGGGTGAGCCGCTACCTCCTCCCCACCAGCAGCTGGGTCTCCGCCTCCCGCTCGGTCATCCGCCGCAGCGGTCCCGGCAGTGCGGCCAGTTCCGTGTACGCCCCCTGCTGGACCACGCATCCCTGGTCCAGGACGATCACCTCGTCCACTGCCTCCAGCCCGGCCAGGCGGTGCGTGATGAGCAGCGTCGTACGGCCCTCGGTGGCGGCCAGCAGATCGGCGGTGAGCGCGTCGGCGGTGGCCAGGTCGAGGTGTTCGGCGGGCTCGTCGAGCACGAGCACCGGGAAGTCGGCGAGCAGCGCACGGGCCAGGGCCAGCCGCTGGCGCTGCCCGCCCGACAGCCGGGCCCCGTGCTCGCCGACGAGCGTGTCGAGCCCGTCGGGCAGGGTGTCGGCCCAGTCGAGCAGCCGGGCCCGTGCGAGGACGTCCCGCAGCTCGGCCTCGGTCGCGTCCTTCTTCGCGAGCAGCAGGTTCTCCCGCACCGAGCTGTCGAAGAGGTGCGCGTCCTGGGCGCACAGCCCGACCAGCCGTCGTACGTCGTCGCCGGCCAGGGCGTGGGCGTCGACGCCGCCGAGGGTGTAGGTGCCCGCTTCCGCGTCGAGGAAGCGCAGCAGTACCTGGGCGAGCGTGGTCTTGCCGGACCCGGACGGCCCGACCACGGCGACCCTGCGGCCCTCCTGGAGCGTCAGGCCGACGCCGGCGAGTGCCGGCCGGTCCTGGCCCGCGTGCCGGGCCGTCAGGTTGTCGACGGTGAGCGGGAACGGTGAGGCGGGCGCCTGCCGGGGCCGCTCCGGCTCGCGGACGGGCTCGGGGGCGTCCAGGACCTCGTGCACCCGCTCCGCGCTGCGGCGCACCCGTTGCCGGTACTGCACGGCGAGCGGCATGCCGAGGACCGCTTCGAAGGCGGCCAGCGGAGTGAGGACGACGACGGCCATGGTCACACCGGCCAGCCGCCCGTCGGCAACCGCCTGGGCACCGACGAGGGCCGCCGCGGCGACGGTCAGCCCGGAGATCAGAGCGGTGAGTCCGTCACCGAGCGCGGTGGCGGTGGCGGCGCGCGAGGCGATCCGGGTCAGCACGCCGTCGGCCCGCCGGGTCTCGGCGGTACGAGCGGGCAGGGCACCGGCGACCGTCAGTTCGGCGGTTCCGGTGAGCAGGTCGGTCACCCGGGTGGCGAGCGCGCCGCGTGCGGGGGCGAGCCTGTGCTCGGCGCGCCGTGACACGGCCCCGGTGACAAGGGGGATGCCTGCCCCGGCCGCGAGCAGGCCGGCAGCGAGCACCGCACCGGCCTCGGGCAGCAGCCAGGTGGTGAAGGCGACGGAGACGGCGGACACGGTCAGTGCCGCACCGGCGGGCAGCAGCCAGCGCAGCCAGTAGTCCTGCAGGGCGTCCACGTCCGCGACGAGCCGCGTGAGCAGATCGCCGCGGCGCATCCGCCGCAGCCCGGCGGGTGCCAGCCGTTCCAGCCGCCGGTAGACGGCCACCCGCGTATCGGCCAGCATCCGCAGCACGGCGTCGTGCGACACCAGCCGTTCCACGTAGCGGAAGACCGCCCGCCCGATGCCGAAGGCCCTGGTCGCCGTGACGGCCACCATCAGGTAGAGCACGGGCGGCTGCTGGGACGCCCGCGAGATGAGCCATCCGGACGTGGCCATCAGCCCGACCGCGCTGCCGAGCGCGAGGCTGCCGAACAGCAGGGCGAGGGCGAGACGTCCGCGCCGGGGTCCGGACATCGCCCGGACCCGGGCGAGAACGCCACCCGCGGTCGTCGTGACCTCGGTCCCGGGTCCGACCGGGGTATCGGTGCGCCCCGGCTGCGGCTCTTCCGCCGGGCGTGCCGCGGCGCTCGGGACCGCGGCACGCGCGGACGCGGAGAACTCGGCCTCGTCGAGGCGCACCACCCGGTCCGCCACCTCCAGCAGGGCCGGCCGGTGCACCACCAGCAGCACCGTCCGCCCGGCGGACAGTCGACGCACCGCCGCCACGACCTCCGCCTCGGTGGCTCCGTCCAGCGCGGCCGTCGGCTCGTCGAGCAGCAGGACGGGCCGGTCGGCGAGGAAGGCCCGGGCGAGCGCGAGCCGCTGGCGCTGCCCTGCGGACAGCCCGGCCCCGTCCTCGCCGAGCCCGGTGTCCATTCCCTTGGGCAGCACGTCCACGAACTCCAGCGCACCGGCGTCGGTCAGCGCCCTGCGTACGGCGGCGTCATCCGCGTCGGGCCGTGCCAGCCGTACGTTCTCGGCGATCGTCCCGGCGTACAGGTGCGGCCGCTGCGGCACCCAGGCGATCCGCGACCGCCACTGCTCCAGGTCGATGTCGGCGAGATCGACTCCCGCGATCCGCACCCGGCCCGCGGTGGGCCGCACGAACCCCAGCAGAACGTTCAGCAGCGTCGACTTGCCCGCACCGCTGGGCCCGACAAGCGCGACCGTCTCCCCCGGCCGCACGGCGAAGGACACGCCCGTCACGGCGTCCGCGGACCGCCCGGGGTAGCGGACGCTCACGTTCTCGAAGGCCAGGTCGCCCGTCGGGACGGCACCGGTGCCGGACTCCGGCACCGGTGCCTCCAGCACGGCGAAGATCTCCTCGGCCGCCGCCAGCCCCTCTGCCGCCGCGTGGTACTGCGCACCCACCTGCCGCAGCGGGAGATACGCCTCGGGCGCGAGCACGAGGATGACCAGCCCGACGTACAGGTCCATGTCGCCGTTGACGAGCCGCATGCCGATCGTGACCGCGACCAGGGCCACCGACAGCGTGGCCAGCAGTTCCAGGGCGAACGAGGACAGGAAGGCGATCCGCAGGGTACGCATGGTCGCCCGCCGGTACTCGCCGGTGATGCGCTGGATCGACTCCGCCTGCGCCTTGGCCCGGCCGAACACCTTCAGGGTCGGCAGCCCCGCCACGACGTCCAGGAAGTGCCCGGACAGCCGGGACAGCAGCCGCCACTGACGGTCCATGCGGGACTGCGTGGCCCAGCCGATCAGCATCATGAAGACCGGGATCAGCGGAAGGGTGCCCACGATGATGGCCGCGGAGACCCAGTCCTCGGTGACGATCCGCGCGAGCACCGCCACCGGGACGACCACCGCCAGCCCCAGCTGCGGCAGATAGCGCGAGAAGTAGTCGTCCAGGGCGTCGATCCCGCGTGTGGCCAGGGCGACCAGCGAGCCGGTCCGCTGCCCGCTCAGCCAGCCGGGGCCGAGTGCCGTCGCGCGCTCCAGCAGCCGCCCGCGCAGCTCCGACTTCACCGCCGCGCTCGCCCGGTGCGCGGCGAGCTCGGTCAGCCAGGAGACCAGCGCACGGCCGCAGGCCACGGCCACCAACAGCAGCAGGGGAGTGCGGAGTTCGGCGACCGCCATCCGGTGCTGGAAAGCGCCCACCACCACCTCGGCGATGAGCATCGCCTGTGCGATCACCAGCACCGCGCCGACGGCGCCCAGCCCGACGACGGCCACCAGGAAGAGCCGGGTGGCACGGGCGTAGCGGAGAAGTCGCGGATCGATCGGTTTCACGTGAAACATGCCCTTCGGCCCCGAGGGTGTGTTTCATGTGAAACACACCCTCACCGGACTCAGTGCGCGGGTTCGGCGATGTGCTGCGTACCGATCCGCTTGCGGAACACCCAGTAGGTCCACCCCTGGTAGAGCAGGACGACCGGCATGGCGATCACCGCGAGCCAGGTCATGATCTTCAGGGTGTACGGGCTGGAGGAGGCGTTGGTGACCGTCAGGCTCCAGTCCGCGTCGAGCGTGGACGGCATGACGTTCGGGAAGAGCGTCAGGAAGAGCATCGCCACAGCCGCCACGATGGTGACGCCGGACAGCGTGAACGACCACCCCTCGCGTCCCGCCCGGTTCGCCACCAGGGCGGCGACCAGCGCGGCGACCGCGGCGACCAGCGCGACCAGGCTCTTGCCGTCACCGCCGTCGGCCTGCGTCCACAGCAGGAAGGCCAGAGCCAGTACGGCCGCGACCAGCCCCACACGCTGCGCCAGCTGCCGCGCACGCCCGCGGATGTCACCGACGGTCTTGAGCGCCGCGAACACCGCACCGTGGAAGGTGAAGAGTGTCAGAGTGACCAGGCCGCCCAGCAGGGCATACGGGTTGAGCAGGTCCCAGACGTTGCCCACGTACTCGAACTCGGAGTCGATCTTCACTCCGCGCACGATGTTCCCGAACGCCACGCCCCAGAGGAACGCGGGGATGAGCGAGGTCCAGAAGATCGCCGTCTCCCAGTTGCGCTGCCAGCGCTCCTCCGGCCGCTTCACCCGGTACTCGAAGGCGACACCCCGGACGATCAGGCTGATCAGGATGACCAGCAGCGGCAAGTAGAAGCCGGAGAAGAGCGTGGCGTACCACTCGGGGAAGGCGGCGAAGGTGGCGCCACCGGCCGTGAGCAGCCACACCTCGTTGCCGTCCCAGACGGGGCCGATGGTGTTGATCAGCACCCGCTTCTCGGCGCGGTCGCGGGCGAGCAGCCGGGTGAGAATCCCGATCCCGAAGTCGAAACCCTCCAGGAAGAAGTAGCCGATCCACAGGACGGCGATCAGAACGAACCAGACGTTGTGCAGTTCCATGACTGTGCGACTCCCTCGGCCTAGTACGAGAAGGCCATCGGCTTGTCGGCGTCACGGGGATCGCCGCCGAGCTTCGTGGGCGGGTTGAGGTCGGCCTCGGTGAGCTCGGGCGGGCCCGCCTTGACGTACTTGGCGAGCAGCTTGACCTCGATGACGGCCAAAGCGGCGTACAGCGCGGTGAAGACGCTCATCGAGGTGATGACCTCGGCCTGGGACACGCCGGGAGAGACCGCGTGCCGGGTCTGCATCAGGCCGTAGACGACCCAGGGCTGCCGGCCCATCTCGGTGAAGATCCATCCCCAGGCGTTGGCGATCAGCGGGAACGCCATCGTCCAGAGCGCCAGGAGCCAGTACAGCCGGCTGAGCCTCGGACCGATCGGCTTCTTCAGCAGCACCAGATGCGGGACCTCGTCCTCCCCGGTGCGCAGGGCGGCCGGCAGCAGGAACCTCTTCCGCGTGAGCCAGAGCCCCAGCAGGGCGAGCGAGAAGGACGCCATACCGAAGCCGATCATCCAGCGGAAGCTCCAGTAGGCGACGGGGACGATGGGCTTGTAGTCACCGGGGCCGAACTTCTCCTGCAGGGCCTCATTGGTGTCGTTGATGCCGGGCACGGGCGAATCGAAGTCGCCGTGGGCGAGGAAGGACAGGAGTCCGGGGATCTCCAGGGCGACCTTGTTGTGCCCCTTGTCGACGTCTCCGTACGCGAAGACCGAGAAGGGCGCCGGACTCTCGCTCTCCCACAGCGCCTCGGCGGCAGCCATCTTCATGGGCTGCTGCTCGTACATGACCTTGCCGAGGGTGTCCCCGCTGACCGCGGTGAGCAGTCCCCCGACCGCCATGGTGACCAGGCCGAGCCGGAGCGAGGTGCGCATCACGGGGATGTGCTTCTTGCGCATGAGGTGGAAGGCGGCGATTCCCACCATGAAGGCGCCGCCCGTCAGGAAAGCCGCCGAGAAGCTGTGGAAGACCTGGTTGAGCGTGGTGTTCTGGGTGAGCACCAGCCAGAAGTCGGTGAGTTCGGCCCGGCCCTTCTCCTCGTTGATCCGGTAGCCGACGGGGTGCTGCATCCAGGAGTTGGCCGCGAGGATGAAGTAGGCCGACACCAGCGTGCCGAACGAGACCATCCATATGCAGGCCAGGTGGATCTTCTTGGGAAGCTTGTCCCAGCCGAAGATCCACAGGCCGATGAACGTGGACTCGAAGAAGAACGCGATCAGCGCTTCGAAGGCGAGTGGGGCGCCGAAGATGTCACCGACGAAGCGGGAGTAGTCCGACCAGTTCATGCCGAACTGGAACTCCTGCACGATGCCGGTGACCACACCCATGGCGATGTTGATCAGGAAGAGCTTGCCCCAGAACTTGGTGGCTCTGAGGTACTTCTCCTTCTCCGTGCGCACCCATGCGGTCTGCAGCCCGGCCGTCAGGGCGGCCAGCGAGATCGTCAGGGGGACGAACAGGAAGTGGTAGACGGTCGTGATGCCGAACTGCCAGCGCGCCAGTGTCTCCGGCGCCAAAGCCAGGTCCACGTCGTCACTCTCCTTACGTCACCGCTGTGGCGGCGGCCGTTTGCCCCGGTGTGTCCTGCACAACAGAGCAACAATCGGACTCGCTTGTGAACGCGTTCACATTCACAAGCAATTATGACGCACGTGTCTTCGAAGTCCGTAAGGGGGGGTCCCTTCCTGCGCCAACCCCTCGAGTGCGACTTGCCGGCCGGCAGCAAACAGGGCGGGCACCCCGGGACTCACCCGATGCCCGCCCCGGCCGCGGCGCTCAGACCTCCTTGCGGAACGCCTCCGCCGCCTTCAGGAAGATGTCGTTCGCCTCGGCCTCCCCGACGGTCACCCGCACGCCCTCGCCCGGGAACGGCCGGATCACCACGCCGGCCTGCTCGCACGCCTCGGCGAAGGCGACCGTACGCTCCCCCAGCCGCAGCCACACGAAGTTGGCCTGCGTCTCGGGTACCGTCCAGCCCTGCGCGCGCAGCCCGTCGACCACACGCGTGCGCTCGCACACCAGCGAACCCACCCGGCCCAGCAGTTCGTCCTCGGCCCGCAGCGAGGCGATCGCCGCCTCCTGCGCCAGCTGGCTCACGCCGAACGGCACCGCCGTCTTGCGCAGCGCCGCCGCCACCGGCTCATGGGCGATCGCGAAGCCGACCCGCAGCCCGGCGAGGCCGTAGGCCTTGGAGAACGTGCGCAGCACACAGACGTTCGGCCGGTCGCGGTAGAGCATCACACCGTCCGGCACCTCGGGGTCGCGGATGAACTCGCGGTAGGCCTCGTCCAGCACCACCAGCACATCGGAGGGCACCCGGTCGAGGAAGCGTTCCAGCTCGGCCCGCCGCACCACCGTGCCGGTCGGGTTGTTCGGATTGCAGACGAAGACCAGACGGGTGCGGTCGGTGATCGCGTCCGCCATCGCGTCCAGGTCGTGCACCTCACCCCAGGTCAGCGGCACCTGCACGGAGGTCGCCCCGCTGATCTGCGTGATGATCGGGTACGCCTCGAAGGACCGCCAGGCGTAGACGACTTCGTCACCGGGGCCGCTGGTGGACTGGATCAGCTGCTGGGCGACACCGACGGAGCCGGTGCCGGTGGCCACGTGGGAGGCCGGCACGCCGAAGCGCTCGGCCAGCTCGTTGGTCAGGGCCGTGCACGCCATGTCCGGGTAGCGGTTGAAGGAGCAGGCGGCGGCCGTCACCGTCTCCATCACTCCCGGCAGCGGCGGGTAGGGGTTCTCGTTGGAGGACAGCTTGTACGCCACCGGGCCGCCGGCCGCAGCAGGCTTTCCCGGCTTGTAGGTGGGGATACCCTCCAGCTCGGCACGCAGCTTCGGGCTCGTCTCGCTCACCGCAGTCCTCCTCGTGACCACCACCGGCTTCCAATACTGCACACCTTATGAGGATTGGGCGCCGCTGCGTATGGGTCGGACGCCACCACCTGTGCACCAGCACTGACCTCATGGGTCACACTGGCATCAGAGGCATCACCGTACGAAGGCGTACGAATCGAGGGGCGCGTCAAGATATATCTACGCGCCGGTGGCTCACGCCGTGGCGCGCATCCCTCGTGAAGGTGAGTTGAGACCTCTTCGAAACATCGAGGGCTCGGCAGGTCCATGCGTGCCGCCGCGTCAGGTCCTGGCATCGCGCCATTCAACTGACATGGTTTCAAAGGAAATCGAGCCCGGATGACCATGCAGAAACGTGCCTGTCAACGCGTGCATATGCGTCCGCACTACCCCACCGCATGAGCCCTACTATCGGCTCGCCATGACAGCAGCAGGGAAGCACCAGGTGAGCCGCGCGGAAACCTCACGCCGAGGCGGCCGGCCGGGCCGGGCGGGCATCAGAGACGTGGCCGCCGCCGCCGGAGTCTCCATCACGACCGTCTCCGACGCCCTCAACGGCAAGGGCAGGCTCCCGGACGCCACCCGACGCCATGTCCGCGAGGTCGCCGACCGGCTGGGGTACCGCCCCTCGGCCGCGGCCCGCACCCTCCGTACCGGCAAGTCCGGCCTCATCGGCCTGACCGTGACCACATACGGGGATGAACCTTTCACCTTCACCGAGTTCGCGTACTTCGCCGAGATGGCCCGGGCCGCCACCTCGGCCGCGCTCGCCCGCGGCTACGCCCTCGTCATCCTGCCCGCGACCTCACGTCACGACGTGTGGTCGAACGTCGCACTGGACGGCACGGTCGTCATCGACCCCTCGGACCAGGACCCGGTCGTCAGCGAACTGGTACGTCAGGGCTTACCGGTGGTCAGCGACGGCCGCCCGGCCGGCACGCTCCCCGTCACCGCCTGGGTCGACAACGACCACGAAGCCGCCGTCCTCGGCATCCTCGACCACCTCGCCGAGGCCGGGGCCCGCCGCATCGGCCTGCTCACCGGCACCACCACGGACACGTACACCCACCTGTCGACGACCGCCTACCTGCACTGGTGCGAGCGCGTCGGCCAGGACCCGGTCTACGAGGCCTACCCCGCCCACGACCCGTGCGCGGGCGCCGTCGCCGCCGACCGGCTGCTGGCCCGCCCCGACCGGCCCGACGCCGTCTACGGACTGTTCGACCCCAACGGCACCGACCTGCTCGCCGCCGCCCGCCGCTACGGCCTGCGCGTCCCCGAGGACCTGCTGCTGGTGTGCTGCAGCGAGTCCACCGTGTACGCCGGCACGGAGCCGCCCATCACCACGCTCTCCCTGAAGCCGCGCCGGATCGGCACGGCGGTCGTCCAGCTCCTCATCGACGCGATCGAAGGCGTCGAGTCGGACCGTCCGGTCGAGCAGGTCATACCGACCGAGCTGATCGTGCGCACCTCGTCCCAGCGACGCCCGCAACGCCACACGGTCAGCCCACCACGCACATCGGGCGGGCACTAGAGCAAGGCGGCCGGCAGGGCCGTCGAAGACCGGTCATTCGGGGCGAAAGCCACGGCGAACCGGAGTCCTGCTCCGATTCACCACCCCTGGGTCATCACATGGCGCGATCCGCATTCCTATGATGGGCCCACGACACCGCGGGCCGCTGCGACCAGGCAGTCCGAAGCGGTGCAGATGCGGCGCGATGGTGGAGGGGTCGATGACTCAGGGGGCCGGTCAGGGACCCGAGGTGGAGCGCACGTCAACGCTGCGCGACTTCCGGGTGCCCGCGTACGTCAACGAGACCGGTCCGTACGCCCACGGCATGCCCCCCGCCGAGACGGTCCGGCCGGCCCGGGAGGGCTACTCCGACGCGTACACGCCCACCGAGCGCGACCTGCCGGTCATCAACCGCGGTGACACGGTTCAGGTGGCCGTCGACCCGGCCCCCGCGCCCGCCGCACAGCCCGGTACCGGCCCGGGTCCCCTGTACGTCGTCGGTGACGTGCACGGCTACCTCGACCAGCTGGTGGCCGCCCTCCAGGAGAAGGGGCTCATCGACTCCGCCGGCCAGTGGCGCGCGGGCACCACGCGGCTGTGGTTCCTCGGCGACTTCACCGACCGCGGACCGGACGGCATCGGCGTCATCGACCTCGTGATGCGACTGTCCGCCGAGGCGGCCGCCGCCGGCGGCTACTGCAAGGCCCTCATGGGCAACCACGAGCTGCTGCTGCTCGGCGCCAAGCGGTTCGGCGACACCCCCGTCAACTCCGGCGCGGGCACCGCCACCTTCCAGGCGGCCTGGCTGCTCAACGGCGGCCAGAAATCCGACATGGACCGCCTCCAGGACCATCACCTGCAGTGGATGGCCCGCCTCGACGCGGTCGAGGAGGTCGACGGCTATCTGCTCGTGCATTCCGACACCACCGCCTATCTCGACTACGGCGCCTCGATCGAAGAGGTCAACGACACCGTCCGCGAGACGCTCACGCGCAACGACGCGGACGAAGTCTGGGACCTGTTCCGCAAATTCACCAAGCGCTTCTCCTTCCGCGACGAGGGCGGCGCCGACGCCGTACGCTCCCTGCTCGATACGTACGGCGGCACCCGTATCGTTCACGGCCACAGCCCCATCCCCTATCTGCTGGGCGAAGTCGGCTCCGAGGACGGCGACGAGAGCGCGGGTCCGGTCGTGGAGGGACCGCACGTCTACGCCGACGGACTCGCCATCGCGATGGACGGCGGCGTGACCATGGCCGGAAAGCTGCTGGTCCAGCAACTTCCCCTGGAAAGCTGACCGTTCACCGGGCAGCCGCTCTGCGGAGACGACCGCGCGGGTCGGCACCCAATTTGTGGAAACCCCCTGTCACCGCGCACCGTCACGGCTCTACCATCGGCTTATCCGTAGCAGGCTCCCCTCCGTTTCTGCCCGACGGCTCGCCGCCGTGCGAGCCCCAAGCCCTACGGAGCATCGGGGGATGCACATGAACAGCGTTCCGCAGCACCTGCTGAGCGAGGACCGCCAGGAATACGAGCGGATCCTCGATGAGGCGCTGCGCTCCGCCCCACACCACCCGGAACTGGCCGCTGTCGGACGGCGGCTCAACCCAGAACAGCTGCGCACCATGGCG
This sequence comes from Streptomyces sp. JNUCC 63, assembly GCF_054366325.1. Lineage (NCBI taxonomy): Bacteria > Bacillati > Actinomycetota > Actinomycetes > Kitasatosporales > Streptomycetaceae > Streptomyces > Streptomyces sp. JNUCC 63. Next base: position 3,822,875 of record NZ_CM135963.1, read on the forward strand.
CTGGGCGCCACCGCTCTGATCACGGCGGCCGCGGCGACCGAATACCACCACTACGTCAAGGTCCGCGAGGAACTGCGCCGACCGGCGTCGACCACCCTGTCCACCACCGGCCAGCCCGGCTCCGCCGAGCCGGGCGGAACCGGACTGGCCGCCACCATGGAGGGGGTGGTCGAGACCACCGGCGCGGGCGCGGGCGCCGTCGTGGCGGTACTCGCCCCCGTCCTGGCCGGTATAGCCGCCGCCCTCTTCCTGCTCGTCGGCTACATCCTGAAGATGCTCGACCCGGCGCAGACCTTCGCCCAGGCCATGATCACCACGGGCTGGGTGTTCGGCGCCGTGACCGCGGTGGCGATCCTCGTGGCCGCCGCCGGGCTGCTGCTCACCGCACTGCGCAACCGCCCTTCACCGGAGACCGGACCCTACGGCGAACCGGACGAAGAGCTAGCCCAGGCGAGGGAGGCCTGGCACGAGGCACTGCTCGAACGAGGCATCCTGCCGTTCCTGCGCGACGCACTCGCCGACGCCGGCTCCCCCGCGCCGGACCGTACGGACCCGTCGACGCCCTCCGGCCGTATCCCGCAACTCGGCTACGACCGCCCCGGTTTCAGCAGCCCGCACGACGGAGCCCCGAGTCCTCGCCCGAGCTTCACCAGTCCCGACTTCACCAGCCCGGACTTCGGAGGCCCGGACCACCAGCCGGAGTGACCGGAGCCCTCACCCCGAGGGTCCCGGCACGCCTCCCCGCCCCGCACGCGGCGGGGCTCGGTCCACGACCGGCAGGTACACCGGGTTGCCGGCGGCCGCGAACTCCTTCGCCTTCCGAGCACGCCCTCCTCGACCCCGGCCTTGCCGAGCCGTGTTCACGGCGGATTTCCTGCGAGATCTTCATCGACAACATCGGGCAGCAACAAGCCCTACAGACGTCGGATGACTTGTGCCTCCACTCGTTCGACGAGCGTACGACTGTAGGCATGTACGAGCGAGAGGTGAAACAGCGCCGGCGCCAATGGCGCCCACCGATGAACGCGATCGTTTCGCAGCATGTATCTGACCACCGCTGCGGGGCGGAAGGGGACGTAATCGATGGTCTGGTGTTCCCATCGGTCCGCGACGCCCCGGCTCATGCGTGCTTGCAGGTCTGAGCTCTTCAGGTCTTTCAGCTTGGCGTAGAAATGACCGCTCCAGTGGCGCTTCTCAATGTCCAGGACGAAGGCCAGCAGGTCGAGTGAGTACTCATGCGGCTCCAGGGAGAGTTCCTCGCGCATCCCTCGACGGGACACGGCATGAAGATCTGGTGCGCTCCTTCCCGACGAGTCGATATGTCGGGACAATCCCTCGTTGACGGAGGAGTTCCAGACGCCCGGAGCCATACGAACCCGGTCACTTCGCTGGCTGACCACGAGCATGTCATCGGCGGTGACGACCGCTACGTTGACGGCGAAGCTGCACTGCAGAAAGGGCGGTGCCTTCAAAGGCTCGTCCGGGTTCAAATAACGGGATCGGGGTGTGCTGCCGTCCGGAAGCCGACGATCGAGTTGCTGAGCAGCCAGAAAAGTGTAGTAGTCGGTCGGCCGCAGCCGCAGATGGACTTCGGGCCTCTCGTCGAGAGCAGTTCGCGAGATGTCGAACGATTCGACCGCATACCGTGGCCCATTCCACAGAGGGGTGCGCCCCTCGGCGCGCAAGTGCTCGCTCTCGGCAGCGATTTCGTCCCGCCAGGACAGCATGTCCGAGGGCAACTCGACCTCGTCGTCGAGCACGTGAACGTAGACGGTTTCGGGAGGAATTGGAGATTCTCCGTCCCCCTCGGCAATCAAAGCAGAGGTCTGCAGGGGCCCGAGTGAGAACGTGCGCCAAGCGGGACCCGATTCCTCCCGACGTCCCAGACTACGAATCGCACTCGTTGAGCGCCTGCGCAGTCGGTACCAGGCGTCCTGCAACGGCTGCTGGAACAGCACAGCAAACAGCATGCCGATGACAGCGCCCACTACTCCGTTGGCAACATCAATCCCAGCCATAGGCAAGACACATTACGGATCTTGATCGAACCAAGCGACACTGTGTCCTTTTCGTTACTGGATCGGATCTCGTTGAACGAAGCGCGGAGTGTCTGTCCGGCCCGGATGCAGGCGTTCGGGCCGGACAGGACTGGAACACGCGCCGAGCAGGTGGCCCGCGGATCAGTCCACGGTCGGCAGATACACCCGGTTCCCGCCTGCCGCGAACTCCTTCGACTTCTGCAGCATCCCCTCAGCGATCTCCTCGGGCGAGGCCCCCTCAGTCACGTCGCCGCCGAACCGCTCTGTGATGCTTTGACTGATCTTCATCGAGCAGAATTTCGGGCCGCACATCGAGCAGAAGTGGGCCGTCTTGGCGGGTTCCGCCGGGAGGGTCTCGTCGTGGAAGTCCCGTGCCGTGTCCGGGTCGAGGGACAGGTTGAACTGGTCCTCCCACCGGAACTCGAAGCGGGCGTCGGACAGCGCGTCGTCCCACTCCTGCGCGCCCGGATGTCCCTTGGCGAGGTCGGCGGCGTGAGCGGCTACCTTGTAGGTGATGACGCCGGTCTTGACGTCGTCGCGGTTGGGCAGGCCCAGGTGCTCCTTGGGCGTGACGTAGCAGAGCATGGCCGTGCCCCACCAGGCGATCATCGCGGCGCCGATGCCGGAGGTGATGTGGTCGTAGGCCGGCGCGATGTCGGTCGTCAGCGGGCCGAGCGTATAGAACGGTGCTTCATCGCAGATCTCCTGCTGAAGGTCGATGTTCTCCTTGATCTTGTGCATCGGGACATGTCCCGGGCCCTCGATCATGGTCTGTACGTCGAAACGCCTGGCGATCCGGCCGAGTTCCCCGAGCGTGCGCAATTCCGCGAACTGGGCCTCGTCGTTGGCGTCCGCGATGGAGCCGGGCCTGAGGCCGTCACCCAGGGAGTATGTGACGTCATAGGCGGCGAGGATCTCGCTGAGCTCCTCGAAGTGCTCGTACAGGAACGACTCCTTGTGATGCGCGAGGCACCAGGCCGCCATGATCGAGCCGCCGCGCGAGACGATGCCGGTCTTGCGGTTCGCGGTCAACGGCACGTAGGCCAGGCGCACGCCGGCGTGGACGGTCATGTAGTCCACGCCCTGCTCGGCCTGTTCGATGACCGTGTCCTTGTAGATCTCCCAGGTCAGTTCCTCGGCCTTGCCGTCCACCTTCTCCAGGGCCTGGTACAGCGGCACCGTGCCGATGGGGACGGGGGAGTTGCGCAGCACCCACTCCCGGGTGGTGTGGATGTTGCGGCCGGTGGAGAGGTCCATGACCGTGTCGGCGCCCCAGCGGGTCGCCCAGGTCATCTTCTCCACCTCCTCCTCGATGGACGATGTCACCGCGGAGTTGCCGATGTTGGCGTTGACCTTCACCAGGAACCGCTTACCGATGATCATCGGCTCGGTCTCCGGGTGGTTGACGTTGGCCGGCAGCACGGCGCGGCCCGCCGCGATCTCCTCGCGGACGACCTCGGGAGCGAGGTTCTCCCGGATCGCCACGAACTCCATCTCCGGCGTGATCGCCCCGCGGCGCGCGTACGCGAGCTGCGTCACCGCCCGGCCCTCTCGGCCGTGGCGCGGCTGACGCGGCCGTCCGGGGAACACCGCGTCGAGGTTGCGCAGGCCACCGCGCGGTGAGGTGTGCTTGATCCCGTCGTCCTCGGGGCGGACGGGACGCCCCGCGTACTCCTCAGTGTCACCGCGGGCGACGATCCAGTTCTCCCGCAGCGGCGGCAGCCCCCTGCGGACGTCGGTGTCGAGGAGTGGGTCGGTGTACGGGCCCGAAGTGTCGTACAGCGTGACCGACTTCCCGTTGGTGATGTGCACCTGGCGGACCGGCACCCGCAGATCGGTGCGCGAGCCCTCCACGTACCCCTTGTGCCAGCCGATGGACTTCTGCGTGGAGACAGGCGTGCGCACGTCCTCGTTGGTCATGAGACCTACTCCCTACGCCGGCATTACCCGGTAACAGGTTCGGCGGTCGACGCAGCGGTGTCCGTCCGCCGATGTTTCAGGTGAAACATCACATGTTCCACGTGAAACATCGCGAAGACGGAGGTCAGCGCCCTCTCAGCCCGGTGCTCCGAGCTCCCGCGTGTACAAAGGCACCTCAACGCTAGCGTCATGTGTGGCGCGGTGAACAGTGGGCCTGTGCCGTTCTTGCGATGATCGGGCGGTGACCACGACACAGCAGTCCCCCTATCCGCCACCCGAACCGCGGCACGGACACGACCCCGGGCACGGCCAGAACGTCACCGATGCCGGCCACGGACACGGGCATGGGCACGGTTCGGGGACCGGCGGCGGGCACGGGCACTCGCACAGCCACGGACCGGCCACGCCCGTCTCCAAGCACCTCCGCAAGGTCATCGCGGCAATCCTGATCCCGTTCGCCGCCGCGGTGGTGGTCGGTCTCACCGTGCTGTGGCCGGGCGGCGCCCCGGCGCACGAGCGCACCGGCGTGGGTTTCGACCGGCAGACGCAGCAGGCCACCGTCACCCAGGTGGTCGAGGTGAGCTGCAAGTCGGTGAACGCCTCCGCGGCCACACCTACCGGCGACACCTCCACCGCCGAGGGCTCCTCCGCACAGCAACAGGCGTCCGGTACCTGCAAGAAGGCCACGATCCGGGTGGACACCGGCAAGGACAAGGGCCGTACGTTCACCGAGATCGTGCAGCCCGACCAGTCCCGCCAGTTGCACCAGGGTGAGAAGGTCGTGGTCGCCTACGAGCCCTCCGCGCCAGAGGATTTGCAGTACTCGGTCGCCGACGTCAACCGGCACTTCCCGATGGCGCTGCTGGCCGGTGTCTTCGCACTCGCCGTCGTGGTCGTCGGGCGAATGCGGGGCGTCATGGCGCTGATCGCGCTGGCCATCAGCTTCCTGGTGCTGAACCTGTTCATCCTGCCCGCAATCCTGCAGGGCTCGAACCCTTTGGCCGTGGCGGTCGTGGGGTCGAGCGCCATCATGCTGATCGCGCTGTACATGTGTCACGGCCTGTCCGCCCGTACGTCGGTGGCGGTGCTCGGCACACTGATCTCGCTGATGCTGATCGGGGTGCTGGGATCACTGTTCATCGGCTGGGCCGCGCTCACCGGCAACACCGACGACAGCACCGGGCTGATCCACGGCCTGTATCCGTCGATCGACATGAGCGGTCTGCTGCTGGCCGGCGTCATCATCGGCTCGCTCGGTGTGCTCGACGACGTGACGGTCACACAGACGTCCGCGGTCTGGGAACTGCACGAGGCCAATCCCTCGATGGGCTGGCGCGGGCTGTACCGCGCGGGCATCCGCATCGGGCGCGACCACATCGCCTCGGTGGTCAACACCCTCGTCCTCGCGTACGCGGGTGCCGCGCTTCCGTTGCTGCTGCTCTTCTCCATCGCGCAGAGCGGCGTGGGGACCGTCGCCAACAGTGAACTGGTCGCCGAGGAGATCGTGCGCACGCTGGTGGGCTCGATCGGCCTGGTCGCCTCCGTTCCGGTCACCACGGCCCTGGCGGCGCTCGTGGTCTCGGCCGACCGTGGCGGACGGGGGCCGGCCGCCGCATCGGCCGCCGTGCCCGCTCCGGCACGCGGCGGGAGGGGCAGGCGCCGCAAGCGGTGACCCGGTACGGGGACCGGCGCCTGGTCGGCGAACCGTTCCTGCACTCTTGCGGGGCGCGGCCAAGCGCTACATCACCACCCGTGCAGCCAATGCCGTAACGCTTCAGCCCGTGCTCTGCTCCTCCGCCAGGATGCGGTCCAGGGCCTCGTCGAGGTGGGCGTCGAAGTCGGCCAGCGCGCCCTCCTGGCCCAGCGGCACCAGCTTGTCCGTGCGGTCCAGGAACGCCACCAGCGGCGCCGTGGAGGAACGGAACAGCGCCCGGTCGCCACCGACCTGAAGCCGGATCAGGACCTCGCTGAGCGAGCCGGCGTCGGCGGGCGCGATGCGCACATCGCCGTCCCCGCACGGTGTGCCCACTCCGTCGATCAGCAGCTCCCGTCCGAACGCCCAGGTCACCGGGGCATCGCCGGGAAGATGGAAGGTCAGCCGCACGGCATAGGGATCACAGGTCTCGTACCGCAGCTCCACCGGAATGCGGAAGGAGAGCTCCTCGGACACGAGAAAGCTCATCATGACCTCTGCCTGTACGGACTCGCGCATCGCTACCCCGTCATTTGCCGTCGACTGGCCGGGAACCCATCCCGTGACACTGGTGCATCTTGCTGAACGTACACGGCAGATCACAAGGAGTGAGTTTTCAGATACTGATAGAGAGCGCCAGGGAGCCCAGACACCGTCCCACCTCACGCTGCAGTTGTCGCGCGGCGGGCAGCAGCCGATCGGCCTGGTGGGCGGGAAGGGAGAGGGCCATGGTGGCCGCCGTGGCGCCCATGGTGATGGGAACCGCCGCGCACGCCGTCCCCAGCGCGTACTCCTGCCGCTCGGTCACCGGCTCCATCCGCGGCGTCCGCTCCAGGCGCCGCAGCAGGCTGTCCTCGTCACGGACCGTGTACGGGGTGAGGGACAGTACGGGATAGCGGTCGAGGTGGTCGCGGCGGGTGCTGTCGTCCAGCTGGGACAGCAGGCACTGGCCGACCGCGTGCGCGTGCCCGGTCTCGCGGAAGTCGGCCCACTCCTCGACCGCCGGGTTGGCCGCGGAGGCCGAAACGCACATGGTCTCGATCTCGCCGTCGCGGTACATCGCGTAGTACACCGGCGCACCGATCGCATCCCGCCACCGCGCCATCGCCTCGACGACTGCGCTGCGACGTTTCTGCGCCGCCCCGCTGCTGCCCAGCCGCTCGGCCGCCTCGCCCAGGAAGAACAGGCCCCGGTCGCGGTACAGATAGCCCTCGTGGACGAGGGTGCGCAGCAGGTGGTAGGCGGTGGGGAGCGCCAGGTCCGTCTCGCGGGCGAGCTGTTTGGCGGGCGCTCCCTGCTCGTGCCGTGCGACGGATTCCAGCAGGCGCATCGCGCGCTGCACGGACCCGATGAGGGTCTGGGGCTGCTGCTCCGGGGCCGCGGCGCGGGGCTGTTCCACGGGGGGCGACGAGCGCGGCTGCGTCAGAAGTGCCGTGGAGTGGCACAGCCCCCGGGGTGCGGAGGGCGCGTGCCGTTCTGCGGGTGCGGTTTCAACCGTGGCCAAGGGTCACTCCCGTAGCGCGAGGGGGCAGCCGTGCCGGGAGCACGGGTGGGGGTGCAAGCCGCCCGCGGGGATCTGCCCCGCGTCGATTTCCGGACCTTATCCGCCTGTCACCGCTCACAGACGGACTGTCCGGGAAACTTCCCTCCCCCGAGGGAACCGGCGATTCCCGTCACCGGTCACCGGTGTCCCACGGCTCTCACCAGTCGCTGCGTGAGGACGAGCTCGACATGAACTTCCGGACGATGTAGATCAGTCCGCCGACCAGGGCCACGAAGACCAGCAGCTTGAACAGCAGGCCGATCACGAAGCTGACCACGCTCGCTATCAGGCCGCCGAAGACGACCAGGGCGATGACCGGCACCGCGATCCACTTCACCCACCACGGCAGACCCGCGAAGATCTCTCGCATTGCCCTCGTCCTCATCTCTCCACCGGTCCTGTGCCGGTCCTGTCGGTGTCCCGCACTCCCCGGTGCGGGCCCTTCGATGTCCTGCACTCGATGCTAGGACGGCCAGGGGGTCCGGTGGGGCCCTCACACCCCTTGTCCTCCCCTGACCGTTCCCCTAGGGAACCCCGAGACGGCGCCTCAGGCTTCCGGGGGAGAGAACACCACCAGGACCCGCAGATCCTCGCTGATGTGGTGGAACTTGTGGGCGACTCCGGCCGGCACGTAGACTACGCTGCCGCGCGCCACTTGGGTCGTCTCCAGGCCGACCGTGATCGAGGCGCGGCCGCTCACGACGAAGTACACCTCGTCCTGGTTGTGCGGCTTCTGCGGGTCGTGATCGCCCGCGTTGAGCGCGTACAGACCGACCGACATGTTCCGCTCCCGCAGGAACTGAAGGTAGGCGCCCTCGTTGGCGGCTCGCTCCGCCTCCAGTTCGTCCAGCCGGAATGCCTTCATCGCCCTCGCCCACGCTCGTCACCGATCTCGTCTGCCACGATCAGACACATGAAGAATTTCGTAGTCAAGACGATCGCCAACGCGGGCGCCCTGGCGGTCGCCGTCTGGCTGCTCGACAAGATCACCCTGACCGGCGACAGCACTGCTCGGAAGGTCGGCACGCTGATCGCCGTCGCCCTGGTCTTCGGCCTGGTGAACTTCCTGGTCAAGCCGGTGGTGAAGGTGCTGACCTTCCCGCTGTTCCTCCTGACGCTCGGCCTGATCACCCTGGTGGTCAACGCGCTGATGCTGCTGCTCACGTCGTGGGTGTGCGGCAAGCTCGAGGTGAGTTTCCACGTCGAGGGCTTCTGGGCGGCCGTCCTCGGCGGTCTGATCGTCTCGGTCGTCTCCTGGGCGCTGCACATGGTCCTGCCGGACGAGGACTGAGTGACCGATGACGGGCCGAACGAAGGAGAGCAGGGCGGCATGAACGATTCCGCTGCGAATGGTCCGGACGGTGTTCGGAAGGAGTCCCTTTTCTCCGCCGACGCCGGTGAGGGCACGCGCGCGGTGCGGGCCGGACTGCCCGAGCCGGTCAAGCACGAGCCGACGCTTCCGGGGCCGGTGTTCGCCGCCCACTTCCATCTGCCGGGCGACCCGACGGGCCCCTACACCTACGGTCGCGACGAGAACCCGACCTGGACCCTGCTGGAGCGCGCCATCGGCGAGCTGGAAGCGCCAGGGCAGGGCGGCGTGGAGACGCTGGTGTTCGCCTCCGGCATGGCCGCCATCTCCTCGGTGCTCTTCTCCCAGCTGCGCGCGGGGGACGCGGTGGTCCTGCCCAGCGACGGCTACCAGGCGCTGCCGCCGGCAGGCGAGCAGCTGCGGGCGTACGGCATCGAGGTGCGCACCGCACCGACCGGCGGGAACGCCCAGCTCGACGTGCTGGACGGAGCACGGCTGCTGTGGATCGAGTCCCCGTCGAACCCGGGGCTCGACGTGTGCGACATCCGTCGGCTGGTTCAGGCGGCCCACGCGCGTGGGGCCCTGGTCGCGGTCGACAACACCCTGGCGACCCCGCTCGGGCAGCGGCCACTGGCGCTCGGCGCGGACTTCTCGGTGGCCAGCGGCACCAAGCAGCTCACCGGGCACGGCGACATCCTGCTGGGATACGTCGCCGGCCGCGGCGGCGAGGCCATGGCGGCCGTACGCCGCTGGCGCAAGATCGTGGGTGCGATCCCGGGGCCGATGGAGGCCTGGCTCGCACACCGTTCGATCGCCACCCTGCAGATGCGCGTCGACCGGCAGAACGCCTCCGCCCTGGCACTCGCCAAGGCGCTGCGCGGACGTCCCGAGGTGACCGGGCTGCGTTATCCGGGGCTCCCGGACGATCCCTCGCACAAGATCGCCTCACAGCAGATGCGGCGCTACGGGTGCGTGGTGTCCTTCACGCTGCCCACGCGCGCGCGTGCCGAGCGTTTCCTCGGCGCGCTCCGGCTCGTGGACGCCGCGACGAGCTTTGGCGGGGTGCGCTCCACGGCCGAGCGACGTGGGCGCTGGGGCGGGGACGCGGTGCCGGAGGGTTTCATCCGGATGTCCGTCGGTGCCGAGGACCCCGAGGATCTGGTGGCGGATGTGCTGCGGGCACTGGAAGAATCGGCTCACTGACCGCCTTGGGGACGCCGGTCGAACGCCGATACGCCGCCGGCCACGTACGACGGGCGGTCCGAGCCTCCCCCCTCGTGGCTCGGACCGCCCTCCGGTTCCCGCGCGTAGAACCGCGCGAACAAGGCTAGTTGACTCAGTGTCAGTGTCCAATCACGGTAGCGACAGAGACCTATCGACATATTTATAGTTGGGCGGGGCCGGGGGGCCGCGCGAAGGGCACCGAGAGGGGTGGGTGCGCCATGGATCTGGCGTTGCTGCGCACGTTCGTGACTGTGCACCGGGCGGGCTCCTTCACCCGGGCCGCGGCGCTGCTCGGTCTCTCCCAGCCGGCCGTCACCTCCCAGATCCGTACGCTGGAACGGCAGGTGGGCCGCCCCCTGTTCCTGCGCCAGGCCCGCGGTGTGACGCCCACGACCATCGGCGACGAACTCGCCCACAAGACCGCGCCGCATCTCGACGCCCTGGTGGAGATCACCGAATCCGGCCTCGACGACGAGTCTTCCTTACGCACTCTGCATCTGGCCGGTCCGCCGGAATTCACCGCGGAGCGGGCACTGCCCGCGCTGACCGGACTGACCGGCGACGACGGGCAGGGATTCGCCTTGCGCACCTCGTTCGGGACCGCCGAGGAAACCCTGGACGGCCTGTCCGCCGGACATCATGATCTGGCCATCAGCACGGCCCGGCCGCGCGGCGGACTGCTCACGGCGGCTCCGTTGTGCGACGAGGAACACGTCCTGGTCGCCGCCCCGCGCTGGGCCGAGCGGATCGGCTCCGCGAAGCCGCGTCGCAAGACCGTACCCCCTCTGGAGGCCATTCCCCTGGTTGAGGTCCACGAGTCGCTTCCCTTCGCATCCCGCTACTGGGCCTCGGTCTTCGACTCCCGGCCGGCGGCGTCCGGCACGGTGATCGTCCCCGATCTGCGCGCGGTCCTCGCCTGTGTGGTGGCGGGCGCCGGGCTCGCGGTACTGCCCCGGTATCTGTGCGCGGCCGCCCTGGGGCAGGGGGAGGTCGTGGCTCTCCACGAACCGGCGGTGCCGCCGCTGCGCACCTATTTCCTCGTCGTCCGGACCGGCACGCTGGCGATGCCGCACATCGCGCGGGCCCACGAGTGGCTGCTGCGTGCGGCTGCCGACTGGTCCTGAGCCGCCAGCGGAACGCCGTGCCCTGAGGGCTGCGGCGTCGCGCGATGTTTCACGTGGAACCAGCCGGGCCACATTTCCCCCATGACCGTCCGACCCGTGGTCAAGCGCACCGCCCGTGCCGTTCTCCTCGACGGTGACGACCTGATCCTGATCAAGCGTACGAAGCCCGGTGTCGATCCCTACTGGGTCACTCCCGGTGGCGGAGTCGAGCCTGGGGACACGACCGTCGTCGACGCCCTGCACCGCGAGGTCCACGAGGAGCTCGGCGCCAAGATCACCGACGTGGTGCCTTGTTTTGTGGACACCGTGGAGCACATCGGCGAGGACGGCGGTGCGACCGGTGTGAAGGTGCAGCACTTCTTCGTCTGCCGACTGGAGTCCATGGACGCCTCCCAGCGGCACGGCCCCGAAATGGACGAGCCCGCCGGCGAGTACGAGATCGTGCGGGTGCCGTTCACCCGGGTCGGCATCGCCTCCGTCCACCTGGTTCCGCTGTCCCTGCGGCACTATCTGGACGGAAACATCGAGGGCGTACGCGCCATGCACGCGCCTGACCTGGGCTGAGAAACCGGATGTTTCACGTGAAACACCGCACATCTGTCCATGGGCTGCGCAGATGACCACCGTATGGCCAGAACCACGTCCGCCCGGTCCGAAAACGGCTGGACGCCGAGGGCGCCCGTCGGACAGCCTGACCTGCGTGTCGACTCCTTCCCCCGTCCTTTCCCCCATCCGCCGTCTGACGCTTCGCGATCTCACCGCCTGCGCCGACCTGTCCGAGAACCGGGGGTGGCAGCGGGAGGAGCACAAGTGGGGCTTCCTTCTGACATCCGGGACGGGCTACGGCATCGACGATCCGAACGGGGGGCTCGTCGCCGCGTGCGTCCTCACCCAGTACGGACCGCAGGGACGTCCGGATCTGGGCGCCATCGGCATGGTCCTGGTCGCCGAACGACACGCCCGCCAGGGCATCGGGCGCCGACTGATGCACCACGTCGTCTCGACTATGGGCACCACACCCCTGACGCTCCACGCGACGCCGTACGGCCGTCCGCTGTACGAGGAGCTGGGCTTCAAGGTCACCGGATGGGCGGAGATGGTGCTCGGGCGCTTCACACCGACGCCGGACGAGCAACGCCCTTGTATCGCCACGCGAGCGGCCACCGCCGGTGACCTCACCGGCATCATCCGGCTCGACGAGGAGGTCTTCGGCGCCGATCGCACCTCCCTCGTCACCCGGCTTCCCGCGTTCGCGGACCAGCTGCGGGTCGCCGAGGACCACGGCCGGATCATCGGCTACGCCACGGCCTGGCCCAACATGGACACCCACGTCGTGGGTCCCCTGATCGCCCGGGACACCGAGACGGCCAAGGCCCTGCTCGCCTCCCTCGCCGCTCACACCAGCCGCCCGCTGCGCACGGACATCGACGTACGCCACGAGGAACTGCTGGTCTGGCTGAAGGAACGCGGGTTGGCGTCCGTGGCCCGCAACGCCGTCATGACCTACGGCATCGTGGAACCACCCGGGGACTGGAGCCGACGCTTCGCCCCACTCACCGTGGCGGCGGGCTGAGGGAACCGCCTCGGGCAAGCGTTGTGCACACGCGCGCCCCGACCGCACCATAGGGTGCGGGACATGACAGATTTCGAGATACGGTCGGCTGTTGCCGGTGACGTGCCCGCCATCGTCGGCATGCTCGCCGACGACCCGCTGGGTGCGCAGCGCGAGTCCCCGGACGACCTCGCGCCCTATATGGCCGCGCTGGAGCAGCTGAGCGCCGATCCTCATCAGCACCTGGTGGTCGCGGTGCGCGAGGGCCGCGTCGTCGGCACGCTCCAGCTCTCGATCATTCCCGGCTTGTCCCGGCGCGGCTCCACCCGGTCGATCATCGAAGGCGTCCGCGTCCACGCCGACGAGCGCGGCAGCGGCCTGGGCACGCAGCTCATCGAGTGGGCCATCGACGCATCACGACACCACGGCTGCCAGTTGGTGCAGCTGACATCGGACCGAACCCGCACCGACGCCCACCGCTTCTACGAACGACTGGGCTTCGAAGCCTCGCACCTGGGCTTCAAACTGCGGCTGTGAACCCCCGGTCCCTAACCGATGCCTCGCCACCCCTCCGGATCCACGCCACCGGGCACGGAAGCCTCCGCGTCGTACGGCTGGCGTGTGAACACGAACGACCCGAGGTCCAGGTGGTCCACCGATCCGTCCGGCCGCCGTACCGCCCGCAGCACCTCGCCGGCGTAGTAGCCCTCCAGCCCCGTCCAGGTTCCGTCACCGTTCGCCCGGAACCGTGAACGCCGACCGCTGCCGGACAGCGGCTCCAGCGAGAGGAGTCCGTCGGCGGTCAGCCGCAGACCGAAGCCGTACGTCCCCCAGTACCACTGTCCCGCCAGCTCCAGTACCGACGGGTCGGTCTCCCGCAGCGGCCGCCAGGGCTCGGGAATCCGCGGCTCCGCGTCGGCGACGATGCGCACGAGGTCGGCACCCACCGCGACGGGCAGCGGGCCGGACGTGCAGTTGGTCAGTACGACCGCGGCCACGTCGTCCTCCACATCGATGGTGAGCGAGGCCAGAAAGCCCGGGAGCGACCCGCTGTGCCCCACGAGGAGCCGGTCGCCCCACCGCCGCAGTTCGAGCCCCAGGCCGTACGCGTACCCGGAGGCCACATCCGCCACTTGGGAGGGGGCCGCCGGAGTCCGCATTTCCCGAAGCGAATCGGCGCTCAGGACCCGCTCGTCCCCCTTGGTGAGGAAGGCGGCGAAGCGAGCCAGATCCCCTGTGGTGGACCACAATTGCCCGGCAGGAGCCATCCGGCCGAGGTTCTCGGCGGGCTCCGGCAGCATCACATCGGCCCAGGGATGCACCGCCCAGCCACCCGCGTACGGCGCCTCGGGGTGAGCGCTCGTGCGGTTCAGTCTCAGGGGTTCGAGTACTTCCCGCCGAAGGACCTCCTCCCAGTCGGCGCCGTGCACCTCCTCGACGAGCGCGCCCAGCAGGGTGTAGCCGGGATTCGAGTAGTGGAACCGCCGGCCGACCGGATGCCGCAGCGGCTCCTCGCCCAGTACGTCGGCGAGTTCGGGGCGCAGAGCTCCGGGCGATCTCTCCCACCACGGTGCGGGCGACTCGGCGGCCAACCCGCCCGTGTGCGCCAGCAGGTCGGCGATCGTGGCCTCCCCCACTCCGGTGCCCGGCAGATGTTTCTCCAGCGGGTCCGTCAGGTCCAGGACACCCTCGTCGCGCAGCCGCAGGACGAGCACGGCGGTGAAGGTCTTGGTGATCGAGCCGATCCGGTACTGCGTCTTCTCGTCCGGTCCGTGGCCCTCCACCGACGTCCGCGCGCCATGCCAGACGGTCCGCCCCTCGCGCACGACCGCGGCGACGAGCGACGGCGCCCGCCCCTCGGTCTGTGCCACGGCGATCCGGTGCGACAGCGCCCGGCGCGTACCGGGAAGCAATTCGTCCTGAGAAGTCGTCATGCCCTCAGTCCATCCGGTGTGCCCGCGCACGTCGAGCGCATTTCTGGCGGACACGGCGACAGCCGCGGCGGACCACGGGACGCCGCTCAGGTCTGCGCCATGTCCACGAACCGCGAGTAGTGGCCCTGGAAGGCGACCGTGATCGTCGCCGTCGGGCCGTTGCGGTGCTTGGCGACGATCAGGTCGGCCTCACCGGCGCGCGGCGACTCCTTCTCGTAGGCGTCCTCGCGGTGCAGCAGGACGACCATGTCGGCGTCCTGCTCGATGGAGCCCGACTCACGCAGATCGGAGACCATCGGCTTCTTGTCCGTGCGTTGTTCGGGGCCACGGTTGAGCTGGGAAAGCGCGATGACCGGGATCTCCAGCTCCTTGGCCAGCAGCTTGAGGTTGCGGGACATGTCCGAGACCTCCTGCTGCCGGCTCTCGGCGCGCTTGGAGCCGCCGGACTGCATCAGCTGCAGGTAGTCGATGACAACCAGCTTGAGGTCGTTGCGCTGCTTCAGGCGCCGGCACTTGGCGCGGATCTCCATCATCGACAGGTTCGGAGAGTCGTCGATGTAGAGCGGGGCGGCCGAGACGTCCGGCATCCGGCGGGCCAGCCGCGTCCAGTCCTCGTCGGTCATCGTGCCCGAACGCATGTGGTGCAGGGCGACACGAGCCTCGGCGGACAGCAGACGCATCGCGATCTCGTTGCGCCCCATCTCCAGCGAGAAGATGACGCTGGGCAGGTTGTGCTTGATCGACGCCGTCCGCGCGAAGTCCAGCGCGAGCGTCGACTTGCCCATCGCGGGGCGCGCTGCGATGACGATCATCTGGCCCGGGTGCAGGCCGTTCGTCAGCGAGTCGAAGTCGGTGAATCCGGTGGGCACACCGGTCATCTCGCCGCTGCGCGAGCCGATCGCCTCGATCTCGTCGAGCGCGCCTTCCATGATGTCGCCCAGCGGCAGGTAGTCCTCACTGGTGCGCTGCTCGGTGACCGCGTAGACCTCGGCCTGGGCACGGTTGACGATCTCGTCGACGTCGTCGTCGGCCGCGTATCCCATCTGCGTGATGCGTGTACCGGCCTCGACGAGGCGGCGCAGGATCGCACGCTCGTGGACGATCTCCGCGTAGTACGAGGCGTTCGCCGCCGTCGGCACGGTCTGCACGAGCGAGTGGAGGTAGGAGGCACCGCCCACCCTGTTGATCTCACCGCGCCTGGTGAGCTCGGCGGCGATGGTGATGGGGTCGGCGGGCTCACCCTTGGCATAGACGTCGAGGATGGCCTGGTAGATCGTCTCGTGCGCCGGTTTGTAGAAGTCATGGCCCTTGAGGATCTCCACGACATCGGCGATGGCGTCCTTGGACAGGAGCATTCCACCGAGGACCGACTGCTCGGCGTCCAGGTCCTGCGGGGGCAATCGCTCGAAGGAGGAGCCTCCGTCGTCCCACGCGCCGCGGTCCTGGCCGCGGTCGTGCTGCTCGTCGCGGCCGGGACCCGAGCCGAGACGGCGGGAGGCGGGTAGACGATCACTGGGCCCTCTGTCGGCCCACGGGTCGTCCAAGGGCTCGGAAATGCTCACCGAGCGTCCTCCTCCCGTCCGCCGAGCGGACCTCGCCGTGCCCCTCTTTCCTAAGGGACGGCACTGACAAATGAGGGGCCCGTCTCCGCTTCAGGCATGCCAGGTTTATGACGGTTCGGAAGGCCGACGAACAGAGGGGGCGCCGGACCACGGTAGGTCCCCGGAGGGCGTCAGCCAATCTGGTTATCCACAGGCCATGTGGACGAGCGCCCGGATGCTGTGGAGAACTCCGCCAAACCTGTGCACGACCCGGTGGACAGCGCTGTGAACAAGCCCTCGACATCTTCCGCGGGGCGCTTCTGACCTGGGGCTTTCCCATCCACTGGCTGTGCAGGAGAAAAACTTTCCCAGTTGGGTCAAGATCGCTTGAGGCGGTACGCACAAGCGAACGCCACGAGAGCAGAAGTAAGGAGCAATACGCCTTTGCATCTCTTACCTGTGGACGATTAGATTGGTGCTCATGACACAGGCCCCCGCACGCCGCACGGCCATCCGGCACCGGCACGACCGAGAGATCGTCGCGCTGGCCGTCCCGGCCTTCGGCGCACTCGTCGCCGAGCCGCTCTTCGTGATGGCCGACAGCGCGATTGTCGGCCATCTCGGCACGGCGCAGCTCGCCGGGCTCGGCGTCGCCTCGGCCCTCCTGATGACCGCCGTCAGCGTCTTCGTCTTCCTTGCCTACGCCACCACGGCGGCCGTCGCCCGCCGCGTCGGCGCGGGCGATCTCCGGGCAGCCATCCGCCAGGGCATGGACGGCATCTGGCTGGCGCTGCTGCTCGGCGTCACCGTGATCGCGGTCGTGCTGCCCACCGCCCCCGCTCTGGTGGAGCTCTTCGGCGCCTCCCGGACCGCGGCTCCGTACGCGACCGTCTATTTGCGTATCTCCTCACTGGGCATTCCGGCCATGCTCGTCGTTTTGGCCGCCACCGGTGTCCTGCGCGGACTGCAGGACACCCGGACGCCGCTGTATGTGGCCGTCGCGGGTTTCGTCGCCAACGCGGTCCTGAACGCCGGTCTCGTCTACGGTGCCGGACTCGGCATCGCGGGCTCGGCCTGGGGCACTGTCATCGCCCAGTGCGGCATGGCGGTCGTCTACCTTGCCGTGGTCGTCCGCGGAGCCCGCAGGCACAACGCCTCTCTCCGCCCCGATGCGGCCGGTATCAGGGCGTCCGCGCAGGCTGGCGTCCCCCTGCTCGTCCGTACGCTCTCCCTGCGCGCGATCCTGATGATCGCCACGGCGGTGGCGGCCCGCCTCGGTGACGCGGACATCGCCGCTCACCAGATCGTCCTGTCCTTGTGGAGTCTGCTCGCGTTCGCCCTCGACGCCATCGCGATCGCCGGACAGGCCATCATCGGCCGCTATCTGGGCGCCGAGGACGCCGAAGGTGCCAGGGAAGCCTGCCGGCGCATGGTGCAGTGGGGCATAGCCGTCGGGTTCTGCCTCGGGCTCCTCGTGATCCTGAGCCGCCCGCTCTTTCTGCCCCTCTTCACCAGCGACGTCGTCGTCAAGGACACCGCGCTGCCCGCACTGCTCGTGGTGGCGCTCTCCCAGCCGGTCTGTGGCATCGTCTTTGTCCTGGATGGTGTGCTGATGGGAGCCGGAGACGGGCCGTATCTCGCCGGAGCCATGCTGGTCACCTTGGCGGTCTTCACCCCGGTGGCGTTGCTCGTTCCCACCCTCGGGGGCGGACTCACCACGCTCTGGGCGGCCATGGCACTGATGATGACCGTGCGCATGCTGACCCTGTGGCTGCGCTCCCGCTCGGGCCGCTGGGTCGTCACGGGAGCGGCGCGCTGACCGTTTCACGTGAAACACCGCTTCTCGCACCACAGCGCGCCGACCACGCAAAGGGGCCGCACCCTCGACGGGTGCGGCCCCTTTGCCGACTTCTCAAGCCGAGTGCAGCGGTCAGGCCGCGACGACCTCGATGTTGACCTTGGCGGCAACCTCGGGGTGCAGACGCACGGACGTCTCGTGGGCGCCCAGGCTCTTGATCGGCGCGCCCAGTTCGATGCGGCGCTTGTCGACCTCGGGACCGCCGGCAGCCTTGATCGCCGAGGCGATGTCGGCCGGGGTGACGGAACCGAAGAGGCGACCAGAGTCGCCGGAGCGGACCGACAGGCGGACCTTCACACCCTCGAGCTGGGCCTTGATCTGGTTGGCCTGCTCGATGGTCTGGATCTCGTGGATCTTGCGAGCGCGACGGATCTGCTCGACGTCCTTCTCGCCGCCCTTGGTCCAGCGGATCGCGAACTTCCGCGGGATCAGGTAGTTGCGGGCGTAACCGTCCTTGACGTCGACGACATCGCCCGCGGCACCGAGGCCGGAGACCTCGTGGGTGAGGATGATCTTCATGAGTGGCTCACCCTTCCCTTAGCGCGCGGTGGAGGTGTAGGGCAGCAGCGCCATCTCACGGCTGTTCTTGACGGCCGTGGCGACGTCACGCTGGTGCTGCGTGCAGTTGCCGGTCACGCGGCGGGCACGGATCTTGCCGCGGTCGGAAATGAACTTCCGCAGCATGTTCGTGTCCTTGTAGTCGACGTACGTGACCTTGTCCTTGCAGAAAGCGCAGACCTTCTTCTTAGGCTTGCGCACAGGCGGCTTCGCCATGGTGTTTCTCCTGTGTGATCAAGAAGTGTGGGTACGGCCCGCCCTCGGTCCGAGGACCTAGAAGGGGGGCTCGTCCGAGTAGCCGCCACCGCCGCCGGAGCCGCTGCCGGAGCCGCCGCCCCAGCCGCCGCCCTGGTTGCCACCGGCGGGAGCACCGGTCGCCCACGGGTCGTCGGCGGGAGCACCGCCCTGCTGGCCGCCGCCGGGGCCGCCGCCCCAGCCGCCGCCACCCTGGCCGCCACCGCCGCCGTAACCGCCCTGGCCACCGCGGCCGGTGGTCTTGGTGACCTTGGCCGTGGCGTTGCGCAGGCTGGCGCCGACTTCGTCGACGTCCAGCTCGTAGACCGTGCGCTTGACGCCCTCACGGTCCTCGTAGGACCGCTGCTTCAGCCGGCCCTGCACGATGACGCGCATGCCTCGCTGGAGCGACTCGGCGACGTTCTCCGCCGCCTGACGCCAGACCGAGCAGGTGAGGAAGAGGCTCTCGCCGTCCTTCCACTCGTTCGTCTGGCGGTCGAAGGTGCGGGGCGTGGACGCGACGCGGAACTTCGCGACCGCCGCACCGGAAGGGGTGAAGCGCAGCTCGGGGTCGTCGACAAGATTGCCGACGACCGTGATGACGGTCTCGCCTGCCATGGGGAACCTCTCGGCGGGTGTGCTGCTGGCTGCTTGTGCTGCTACTCGAATCCCGAGGCCGGCTGAGCGGAAGGGCTCAGTGGGTCTCGGGGCGGAGGACCTTGGTCCGGAGGACCGACTCGTTCAGGTTCATCTGGCGGTCGAGCTCCTTGACGACCGCAGGCTCGGCCTGCAGGTCGATGACCGAGTAGATGCCCTCGGGCTTCTTCTTGATCTCGTACGCGAGACGACGACGGCCCCAGGTGTCGACCTTCTCGACCTTTCCGCCACCGTCACGGACGACGGAAAGGAAGTTCTCGATCAGCGGGGAGACAGAGCGCTCCTCGAGATCGGGGTCGAGGATGACCATCACCTCGTAGTGACGCATGTGGAACCCACCTCCTCTGGACTCAGCGGCCACGGTCGTTCCGTGGCAGGAGGGTTGTGATGCGTACGCAACAGTGTCTGCATTACATCAGCCGCCACTGACAATAGGGTCGGCCGACGCACTCTCCAGGTTCGCCTTGGCTCCGCCGGGGCAGACACTGTGCAGACCGTACAGAGTACCCGCACATCCGCTTCCGGTTGAAATCGGGTCGCAGGACCCGTCAACCTGTACATCACGGGTGTGCGCGGCGCTAGGATGCGTCGCCTTTCGCAGGAGGTGCCCCATGGCACAGACGATGCGACCGAACACCGCCGCGAGCGGCGGCCTCTTCGCCACGGACGGCAAGCCCCATCCACTCCAGGACACCCTGCTCGTGGTGACCCTGGTGCTGGGCGTGCTGGCCTTCATCACCGGGCTCCTCTTCCACAGTCTGCACCTGTTGAGCTCCTGGGCCGGCCTGGTGGGCATCCTCACCGGCGCATACGGCCAGTGGGTCTCGGAGACCACACGCGGACGCTTCGGACTGGTCCTCGGCCTCGGCGCCTCCGCGATCGGCTTCTACCTCGGCCTGGCGCACGGCGGTCTCTTCGGCGGCCTCTTCAGCTGATCCCGGGCACCCCGGCCGCTCCTGACGGGCGGCGTCCACCGGACTTCGCGGACGTCGCCCGCACGACCGCGCACGGCGCCCCGGCGGGCGACAGGCCGGGGCGAAGGTTGCGTGCGGCCAGTCTGCGCGCTCCCCGGGCGCAGTAGGCTTCGGCGCGAGAGCCGGAGCCCCTGACCCCATGGGGACACACCAGCCCGAGGAGCGCCCCGAATGAGCCTGACCCTGAGGACCATCAGCCGAGAGCAGCATCTGGCCTACATCCAGAGCCTGCCCGCGGCGAGTCACATGCAGGTCCCGGCCTGGGCGGACGTCAAGGCGGAGTGGCGCTCGGAGAACTTGGGCTGGTTCGACGACCGCACCGGCGAGATGGTCGGTGCGGGCCTCGTTCTGTACCGCCAGTTGCCCAAGATCAAGCGGTATCTCGCCTACCTGCCCGAGGGCCCGGTCATCAACTGGTTCGCGCCGAACCTCGACGACTGGATCCAGCCGATGCTGGCGCACCTGAAGCAGCAGGGTGCCTTCTCGGTGAAGATGGGCCCGCCGGTGATCATCCGTCGTTGGAGCGCCGAGACCATCAAGAGGGGCATCCAGGACTCGGACGTCAAGCGTCTGCGTGACCTGGAGGCCGACTTCATCGAGCCCCGCGCCTTCGAGGTCGCCGACAAGCTGCGTCGTATGGGCTGGCAGCAGGGTGAGGACGGGGGCGCCGGCTTCGGTGACGTCCAGCCCCGCTACGTCTTCCAGGTGCCGTTGGCCAACCGGTCCCTGGAAGAGGTGCACAAGAACTTCAACCAGCTGTGGCGCCGCAACATCAAGAAGGCCGAGAAGGCCGGTGTCGAGGTTGTCCAGGGCGGCTACCAGGATCTCGAGGAATGGCAGCGGCTGTACGAGATCACCGCGGTGCGTGACCACTTCCGGCCTCGCCCGCTGTCGTACTTCCAGCGCATGTGGACGGCCCTCAACACCGAGGACCCCAACCGCATGCGGCTGTACTTCGCCCGGCACAACGGCGTGAATCTGGCCGCGGCGACCATGCTGATCGTCGGCGGCCACGTCTGGTACTCCTACGGCGCCTCCGACAACATCGGCCGGGAGGTCCGGCCCTCGAACGCGATGCAGTGGCGGATGCTGCGCGACGCCTACGCGCTCGGCGCCACGGTCTACGACCTGCGCGGCATCTCCGACTCGCTGGACGAGACCGACCACCTCTTCGGTCTGATCCAGTTCAAGGTCGGCACCGGCGGGCAGGCCGCCGAGTACCTCGGCGAGTGGGACTTCCCGCTGAACAAGCTGCTCCACAAGGCGCTCGACATCTACATGTCGCGCCGCTGACCTGGCGATCTTCGCTTCGACACCGTCGACAACTTCCATACTTCTGATACACCGCAGCCACGAGAAAGGTTCCGGGTCCGGCCATGGCGCTCACGCTTTACGTCGACTCCGCGCGCTGGCGGGCGCACCACAAGCACGTGCAGGAGCAGTTCCCGGGACTCGTCCCGGTCTGCAAGGGCAACGGCTACGGCTTCGGGCACGAACGGCTGGCGGAGGAGGCCACCCGGCTGGGCGCGGACATCCTCGCCGTCGGCACGACGTACGAGGCCGCGCGCGTCAAGGACTTCTTCAGCGGCGACCTGCTGGTGCTCACGCCGTACCGCCGCGGCGAGGAACCGGTTCCGCTGCCCGACCGGGTGGTCCGCTCGGTGTCGTCGGTCGACGGGGTGTACGGCCTCGTCGGGGCCCGTGTCGTCATCGAGGTGATGTCCTCGATGAAGCGGCACGGTGTCAGCGAGCAGGACCTGCCGCAGCTGCACGCCGCCATCGAGAACGTCCGGCTGGAGGGCTTTGCCATCCACCTGCCGCTGGACCGCACCGACGGCTCGGACGCGGTGGAGGAGGTCATCGGCTGGATGGACCGGTTGCGCGCGGCCCGGCTGCCGTTGCACACGATGTTCGTCAGCCATCTCAAGGCGGACGAACTCGCCCGGCTGCAGCAGCAGTTCCCGCAGACCCGTTTCCGTGCCCGGATCGGCACGCGGCTGTGGCTGGGGGACCACGAGGCCACCGAGTACCGCGGCTCGGTCCTGGACGTCACGCGGGTCGCCAAGGGCGACCGCTTCGGCTACCGCCAGCAGAAGGCGGCCTCGGACGGCTTCCTGGTGGTCGTGGCGGGCGGTACGTCGCACGGGGTGGGCCTGGAGGCCCCCAAGGCGCTGCACGGCGTCATGCCGCGGGCCAAGGGTGTCGCCCGCGCCGGTCTCGCCACGGTGAACCGGAACCTCTCCCCGTTCGTCTGGAGCGGCAAGCAGCGCTGGTTCGCGGAGCCGCCGCACATGCAGGTGTCGATCCTGTTCATCCCCGTGGACGCCCAGGAGCCCAAGGTCGGTGACGAGTTGGTGGCGCACCTGCGGCACACCACCACGCAGTTCGACCGGCTCGTGGACCGCTGAGCCCCCTTCTCATGCGAAGGGCCGCACACGGTCATTGCCGTGTATGGCCCTTCGCATGACCTCCGTGGACGAGCTCTTTTCGCTCAGAGCGAACCGTCCCGGGATGCGGCCGTGTTCCGGCCGCCCCACTCCACCTGCGGTGAGCCGACGTGAGCCACGTGGCGCGGCGAAGGAGTGCGAGTGCCGAGGGCGAAGACGTCCTCGGCACCGTCGAGAACGCCGCCCGAGGGGTCGTCGCCGCCGGCGCGACGCACCACGTCCCTCTCCGGCATGAGGATGTCGCGTACGACGACCGCGCACAGGTACAGCGTGCCCAGCAGATGCGCGGCGATCGCCCAGTGGTAGCCGTCGGTCGGCAGACCCTTGTGGGCATCTCCACTGGTCGTGTACGCGAGGTACATCCAGATCCCGAGGAAGTACGCCACCTCGCAGGCCTGCCAGATCAGGAAGTCCCGCCACTTGGGGCGGGCCAGCACGGCCAGCGGGACCAGCCACAGGACGTACTGCGGCGAGTAGACCTTGTTGGTGAGTATGAAGGCCGCCACGATCAGAAAGGCGAGCTGGGCGAAGCGCGGACGGCGCGGGGCGGACAGCGCCAGCACCGCGACACCGAGGGCGCACAGCACCACCAGCAGCGTGGCCGTGGTGTTGACGAAGTCTGTGCTGGGCGGGTCGCTGGAGTTCTGGGCCCAGATCAGCCAGAAGGAGCCGAAGTCGACGCCCCGGTCATGGCTGAACTTGTAGAACTGCCACCAGCCGTCCGTGGCGAAGGCCATCACCGGCAGGTTCACCACCAGCCAGGCGACGACCACGCCCGCCAGGGCCTTGCCGAAGTCGCGCCACTTCCCCGCACGCCAGCACAGCAGGAAAAGCGGGCCGAGCAGGAAGACGGGGTAGAGCTTGGCGGCCGTGGCGAGCCCCAGCAGGACGCCGAAGGCGAGCGAGCGTCCCCGGGACCACATCAGCATCGCGGCGGCCGTCAGGGCGACCGCCAGCAGGTCCCAGTTGATGGTGGCGGTCAGCGCGAAGGCCGGTGCCAGGGCGACCAGCAGACCGTCCCACGGCCGCCGGGTGTGCGTACGGGCCACGCAGACGGCGATGACGGCCGCGCACACCATCAGCATCCCGGCGTTGACCATCCAGTACCACTGCTCCTGGTGCTGGATGCTGCCGCTGTGCGGGGTCAGCCAGGAGGCCACCTCCATGAACAGCCCGGTCAGCACCGGGTACTCCAGGTACGGCATGTCGCCGGGGAGCTTGTCGAAGTAGGGCACGAGGCCATCGGCGAAGCCGCGCCCCTGGTAGAGGTGCGGTATGTCCGAGTAGCAGGCCTTCGTGTACTGCGAGCTCGCACCGAAGAACCAGGCGCCGTGGTAGCAGGGCGCCTTCTGGACCAGGCCGAGGGCGAACATGCCGATCGCGACGAGCGAGACGACCCGTACCGGGGTCCACCAGGACGTCCCGAGCAGGGCGCGCCGCCCGACCGGGCCGCCGATCAGCTCGCTGCCGGCCGTGGCGACCTCGTCCTCGTTGGTGGGCCGCACCGGGTCGGGCTCGTGCGTGCTCGCTTGCGTGGATTCAGCACTGGGCATGGAGCACATCCTGCCGTACATGTCCGGGAACAGGCGGAGGGCCGCCGCACCGGGTGGGTGCGGCGGCCCCTGTTTCACGTGAAACACCCTCGCCGGACGGCGAAGCGGCTAATTGTTCGTACCTCCGAAGAAGCCGCCTCCGTTGCCATTGCCCCGGTTGCCGCCTCCGTTGCCGTTGCCGTTGTCATTGCCACCCGTGTCGGTGGGTGTGGGCGTCGGAGTGATGCCGCCGTCCGTGCCGCCGTCGCCCGTCTGACCGCCGTTGTCGCCGCAGCCGAAGAAACCGCAACGTGTACGGGTCGGCGTGGGCGTCGGGCTGGGCTCGGTCTGACTGGGCGTGGGTGTGGGCGTCGGGCTCTCCTCCTGGGTCTCGGTGACCGAAGGAGTCGGCGTGGGGGTGGGCTCGGCGTTGACGATCTCGCCGATGGGCTCGGGCGTCGGGAAGTCCTTCGCCGGCACGTTCTTGAGCGCTTCCAGCATGTAGTCGTGCCAGATCTCGGCCGGGAAGGAGGCACCGTGGATCTTCTCCTGGCCACCCGTTCCGAACATCTTCAGGAACTCGCGCGACTTGTTGTTCGCGTCGTCGTCGAGCCGGAACATGCTGATCGCGGTCGACAGCTGCGGGGTGTAGCCGACGAACCAGGCCGACTTGTTGCCGTCCGTGGTACCGGTCTTGCCGGCCACCTCACGGCCCGGCAACTGGGCGTTGGTGCCCGTGCCCTTCTCGACCACGGTCTTCAGGACGTCGGTGACGTTGTCGGCAACCTTCGCGGTGAAGGCCTGCTTGGGCTGGCTCTTGTGCTCGAAGACCACCCCGTCCTTGTTCTCGACCTTGGTGACCGAGAACGGCTCATTCTGATTTCCGCTGGCGGCGAAGGTGGCGTACGCGCCCGCCATACGAATGGCGCTGGGGTCGGAGATGCCGATGGAGAAGGCCGGGAAGGTGGCGCCGGTCAGGCTGTTCTCCTTCAGGCCGGCGTTGATGGCAGCCTGCTTGACCTTGTCCAGGCCCACGTCCATGCCCAGTTGCACGAAGGCGGAGTTCACAGACTCGCGCATCGCCTCGCGAAGATCGATCAGGTAGTCGGGCGGGCTGCCGTAGGTCTTCTGGCCGTCGTTGGGCTGGAGCCACTCCCGGTCCTTCTCGTTCTTCCAGACCGTCCCGTCGTACTCCTTGATCTTGAGCTTGTTCTTACCGCTGAAGCGGCTCTTGGGCGAGACCTGCGTGCGCTCGTCCTGCGCCTGTGAGCGGCCGAGACTTGGGTTGCGGACGCCGTCCTGCATGGCTGCGGCCAGCACGAACGGTTTGAATGTCGAACCCACCTGGGCGCCCGTGGCGTCGGCGTTGTTCGTGAAGTGCTTCGTCGCGTCCTCACCGCCGTAGATCGCCACGATGGCGCCCGTTTCCGGGTTGACCGAGGCCCCGCCGAACTGGACGTGCGTGTCGGTCCTCGGGCGCTTCTTGGGATCGATGTTCGCCTTGTACACCTTCTTGACGGCCTTTTCCAGCTCGCTGACCTTCTTCCGGTCGAAGGTCGTACGGATCTGGTAGCCGCCTTGTTGCAGCTTCTCGGCAGTGATCTCCGTGTTGTTGACGACGTACGCCTTGGCAAGGTCGACGAGGTAGCCGATCTGGCCGCTCAGCTGCGTGTTCGCCCTGGGGTTCTCCAGCTTGGGCAGCGTTGTGTACTTGGCCCGCTCCGTGCTGCTCAGATGGTTGTACTCGACCATCTTGTTGAGGGTGTCCTGCATCTGTCGCAGGGCCCGCTTCTTGTTGTCCTCGGGCGTGGCCGCCGGGTCGATCGAGGTCGCGCCCGCGGGGTCGTAGTAGGTCGCACCCTTGAGCGTCGCGGCGAGGAAGGCGCACTCACCCGGATTCAGTTCGCTGGCGTCCTTGTTGAAGTACGCGCGCGCGGCCGCCTGGAGGCCGTACGCCCCACGGCCGTAGTACGCGGAGTTCAGGTAGCCGGCCATGATCTTGTCCTTCTTCACGGTGGCCCCGACCTTGACCGCGACGAAGATCTCCTTGAACTTCCGCGAGAGCGTCTGCGACTGGTCGTCGAGCATCGCGTTCTTGACGTACTGCTGGGTGATGGTGGAACCACCCTGCGTCTGACCGCCGCTCGCCATGTTGAACACGGCGCGCCCGATGCCCTTGGGGTCGATGCCGCTGTCGGTCTCGAAGGTCTTGTTCTCCTGCGAGATGACGGCGTACCGCATCTCCTTGGGGATGGATTCGTAGTTGATGATCTGGCGGTTGATCTCACCGCCCGTCCGCACCATCTCGCTGCCGTCGGACCAGTAGTACACGTTGTTCTGAGCGGTCGCGGTCTTCGCGACGTCCGGTACGGACACCATGGCGTATCCGATCCCCGCGAGCGCCACCAGGCTCCCCATGAAACCGATGAACAGCCCTGTCACGAGCTTCCAGGACGGCATCCAGCGGCGCCATCCGTACTTGCCCGCGCGCGGGTAGTCGATGATCCGGTTCTTGTCGGGCGGTGCCGCCCGGCCGCGCCCGGGCCCGTTGGGACCGCCCGGCGGTCGGCCTCGCCGGCCGCCGCCTCTCTGCGCGGCCCGCCGGGCCTCGGCACGGCCACCGTACGGGCGCTCCCCACCTCCCGCACTGTACGAATCCGACCCACGACCCGATCCATGCGAACCGGACCCATAGGAGTCGGCAGGAGATCCGGTGGCGCCTCGCGGTGCCGCACGGCGGCCGGAGGACGAACCGGACTGGCCGCGTCGGGCCGCGGCACGTCCGCCTCCCTGCGGCTGCGGCGGTTTGCGACGGTGCTCGCTCATCGAACGACTACTCCTCGGGCAGGCGCACCCTCGCGCGCCTGGAAACGGCGGCTGGTTTCCGGTCCCCCCGAAGTACGGATGCGGTCGGTCGCTCATTCACCCGTACTGCACCAGGGACGAGGACGTCCCCAGGCGTCACACGGTTCCCGGCGGTATGCATGGCGCACAGACTACGCACCACCGCAACCCGCTGAACCCCGAAGTTCACCCCAAACCCGGCAACTTGGTCCCAACGAAACGGCGATGTGATCCCGCTCACCCGGTCCCCTCTTGTCGCATCCGAAGCGCCGTTCTATCGTCGTGATGTATCGAGTCGATACATCAGCGCGAGATAAAGACCGTCACGGCACTCGGAGCGGAACCCGCCGCACCGGGTCGCGGCAGAGAGGAGGCGACGATGGGCCGGCGTTCCGGAATCCTGGAGTTCGCCGTACTCGGCCTGCTGCGTGAATCTCCGATGCACGGCTATGAGCTGCGTAAACGGCTCAATACGTCACTGGGTGTGTTCCGGGCGTTCAGCTACGGGTCGCTCTATCCCTGCCTCAAGACGCTGGTCGCCAACGGCTGGTTGATCGAGGAACCGGGGAACGCACCGGAGGACGCCGTCTCCGCCGCGCTCGCGGGACGCCGGGCCAAGATCGTCTATCGGTTGACGGCCGAGGGCAAGGAGCACTTCGAGGAGCTGCTCTCCCAGACGGGCCCCGACACGTACGACGACGAGCACTTCGCCGCGCGCTTCGCCTTCTTCGGACAGACGTCGCGCGACGTACGCATGCGCGTGCTCGAGGGACGCCGCAGCCGGCTGGAAGAGCGCCTGGAGAAGATGCGGGCCTCCCTGGCACGCACCCGGGAGCGCCTCGACGACTACACACTTGAGCTCCAGCGCCACGGGATGGAGTCCGTGGAGCGCGAAGTGCGCTGGCTGAACGAGCTCATCGAGAGCGAGCGGGCCGGGCGAGACCTCAAGGGTTCCGGCTCCGGGGGGCCCGCCTCGCAGGACACCACCACTGGAGCGACGGGCGGCCTGCCCCGGTCCGGGGAGACTTCCCGGCCGGATACGCCCGACGACACCGCCACGTGAGGTCCCGTCGGGGCTTCACCGAGTACACAGGGAGCAACCGCCAATGGGTTCGGTTCGCGTAGCCATCGTCGGCGTGGGCAACTGCGCCGCGTCGCTGGTGCAGGGCGTGGAGTACTACAAGGACGCCGATCCGGCGTCCAAGGTCCCGGGCCTCATGCACGTGCAGTTCGGCGACTACCACGTGCGTGACATCGAGTTCGTCGCCGCCTTCGACATCGACGCGAAGAAGGTCGGCCTGGACCTCGCGGACGCCATCGGCGCCTCCGAGAACAACACCATCAAGATCTGCGACGTGCCCTCCACCGGTGTGACGGTCCAGCGCGGTCACACCCTCGACGGCCTCGGCAAGTACTACCGCGCCACCATCGAGGAGTCCGCCGAGGAGCCGGTCGACGTCGTCCAGGTCCTCAAGGACAAGCAGGTCGACGTCCTCGTCTGCTACCTGCCCGTGGGCTCCGAGGACGCGGCGAAGTTCTACGCCCAGTGCGCCATCGACGCCAAGGTCGCCTTCGTCAACGCCCTGCCGGTCTTCATCGCCGGCACCAAGGAGTGGGCGGACAAGTTCACCGAGGCGGGCGTGCCGATCGTCGGTGACGACATCAAGTCGCAGGTCGGCGCCACCATCACGCACCGCGTCATGGCGAAGCTGTTCGAGGACCGCGGCGTCGTCCTGGACCGCACGATGCAGCTGAACGTCGGCGGAAACATGGACTTCAAGAACATGCTCGAGCGCGACCGCCTGGAGTCCAAGAAGATCTCCAAGACGCAGGCCGTCACCTCCCAGATCCCCGACCGGGACCTCGGCGAGAAGAACGTCCACATCGGCCCGTCCGACTACGTGGCCTGGCTCGACGACCGCAAGTGGGCCTACGTCCGCCTCGAGGGCCGCGCCTTTGGCGACGTCCCGCTGAGCCTGGAGTACAAGCTCGAGGTCTGGGACTCCCCGAACTCCGCGGGTGTCATCATCGACGCCCTGCGCGCCGCGAAGATCGCCAAGGACCGGGGCATCGGTGGCCCGATCCTCTCCGCGTCCTCCTACTTCATGAAGTCCCCGCCGGTGCAGTACTTCGACGACGAGGCCCGCGAGAACGTGGAGAAGTTCATCCGCGGCGAGGTCGAGCGCTGACCATCCGCTTCTGAAACCGCTCCTGCCAGGGCTGCCGGGCCCCCGGGCGCACCGTGCGTGCTTCCGGGGGCCTGCCGTACGTGAGGCTGTGCCCCATGCCCGTCGTCGGTGACCTGCGCGTTCTGCTGCGCTTGAGGAACTTCAGACGCCTGCTCGCCGTGCGGCTGCTCTCCCAGGGCGCGGACGGGGTCTACCAGGTCGCGCTTGCCACATACGTCGTCTTCTCCCCGGAGAAGCAGACCTCGGCCGCCGCGATCGCCTCCGCGATGGCGGTACTGCTGCTTCCGTACTCCCTGGTCGGCCCGTTCGCCGGCGTCCTGCTGGACCGCTGGCGGCGCCGCCAGGTCTTCCTCTACGGCAATCTGGTGCGCGCGGTGATGGCGGCCGCCACCGCGGTGCTGATGGTCGCCGCCGTACCGGACTGGCTGTTCTACGTCTCCGCCCTGTGCGTCACCGCCGTCAACCGCTTCGTCCTGGCCGGGTTGTCCGCCGCGCTGCCGCGCGTGGTCGACGCCGAGCGGCTGGTGATGGCCAACTCCCTGTCGCCGACCGCCGGCTCCCTGGCCGCGTTCGCGGGTGGCGGTCTCGCCTTCCTCGTACGGCTGCTGGGCGCGGACTCCGACGCGGCCGTGGTGCTGCTGGGGGCCGCCCTCTATCTGTGCGCGGGACTCACTTCGCTCCTCATGAGCCCAGAACTGCTCGGCCCCGACCGGGGCTCGATCCACCCCCGGCTGGGCGCGGCGCTGACCGGCACCGCGCGCGGCCTGATGGCGGGTATACGGCATCTCGCCGCACCACCGCGCCGGGAGGCCGTACGGGCGCTGGCGTCGATGACACTGATGCGGTTCTGCTATGGCGCTCTGACCGTCATGGTGCTGATGCTGTGCCGCTATGGCCTGACTTCGAACACGAAGGGTGGGCTGCGCCTGCTCGGGCTGGCGCTGGGGCTCTCTGGCGTCGGGTTCTTCGCGGCGGCCGTCGTGACGCCGTGGGCGGCGGGGCGGCTCGGGCCCGCCCGCTGGATCGCCGTGTGCGCCGGCTGCGCGGCGGTCCTCGAACTCGCCCTCGGTCTGCCGTTCACCACTGGCCCTCTGCTGGTCGCGGCGTTCGTCCTGGGGCTGACCACTCAGGGCGCGAAGATCGCCACGGACACAGTGGTGCAGTCCGCGGTCGACGACGGCTTTCGCGGCCGGATCTTTTCCGTGTACGACGTGCTGTTCAACGTCGCCTTCGTGGGCGCCGCGGGCGTCGCCACGCTGATGCTGCCACCGGACGGCCGCTCGACCGCGCTGGTGATCACGGTCGCTGTCATCTACGCAGCGGTTGCGGCCACCATGGCCGGCTTCGAACGCCGATAGGCGTCACATCATCAACGACCCTTCGATGAAGGGGGGCGATGTTTCACGTGAAACATCGCTCCTCGGTGTTCTCCCTGGGGTCATGTTTCACGTGAAACATGACCCCACCGCGTGATGTCAGCTCAGCCCGTCCTGCTCGGCCCACCACTCCTTGAGGGCCGCCACCGCCACGTCGTGCCCCATTGGCCCGTTCTCCAGGCGGAGCTCCAGCATGTGCTTGTACGCCTTGCCGACGGCCGGGCCAGGCTTGATGCCGAGGATCTCCATGATCTGGTTGCCGTCGAGATCCGGGCGAATCGCGTCGAGCTTCTCCTGCTGCTGGAGCTGGGCGATGCGCGCCTCCAGACCGTCGTACGCCCGGGACAACGCGGCCGCCTTGCGCTTGTTGCGGGTGGTGCAGTCCGAGCGGGTCAGCTTGTGGAGCCGGTCGAGCAGCGGGCCCGCGTCACGGACGTAGCGGCGGACCGCTGAGTCCGTCCACTCGCCGGTGCCGTAGCCGTGGAAGCGCAGGTGGAGCTCGACCAGACGGGAGACGTCCTTCACCAGCTCGTTGGAGTACTTCAGCGCCGTCATGCGCTTCTTGGTCATCTTCGCGCCGACCACCTCGTGGTGGTGGAAGGAGACCCGGCCGTCCTTCTCGAAACGGCGTGTGCGTGGCTTGCCGATGTCGTGCAGAAGGGCGGCCAGGCGGAGGGTCAGGTCGGGGCCCTCCTCCAGCGCCATTGCCTGCTCCAGGACGATCAGCGTGTGGTCGTAGACGTCCTTGTGCCGGTGGTGCTCGTCGCTCTCCAGGCGCAGGGCCGGCAGTTCGGGCAGGACATGGTCGGCGAGACCGGTGTCGACGAACAGGGTCAGGCCCTTGCGCGGGTGAGCCGACAGAATCAGCTTGTTCAGCTCGTCCCGGACCCGCTCGGCCGAGACGATCTCGATGCGTGCGGACATCTCCTTCATCGCCGTGACGACCTCGGGAGCGACCTCGAAGTCGAGCTGGGCGGCGAAACGCGCGGCCCGCATCATGCGCAACGGGTCGTCGGAGAAGGACTCCTCTGGCGTGGCGGGAGTGCGCAGCACGCGCGCCGCGAGGTCCGCGAGGCCGCCGTGCGGGTCGATGAACGTCTTCTCCGGCAGCGCCAGGGCCATCGCGTTGACGGTGAAATCACGCCGGACGAGGTCCTCCTCGATGGAGCCGCCGTACGACACCTCGGGTTTGCGTGAGGAGCGGTCGTAGGACTCCGACCGGTAGGTGGTCACCTCGATCTGGAAGCATCGATCGGCGTCTCCGACGCGGGCCTGCTTCTGCACCCCGACCGTGCCGAAGGCGATCCCGACATCCCACACGGCGTCGGCCCACGGCCGCACGATCTTCAGTACGTCCTCGGGACGGGCGTCGGTGGTGAAGTCCAGGTCGTTGCCGAGTCGGCCGAGCAGCGCGTCCCGGACCGAGCCGCCGACCAGGGCGAGGGAGAACCCGGCCTCCTGGAAGCGGCGCGCGAGGTCGTCGGCGACGGGGGCCACCCGCAGCAGTTCGCTCACCGCGCGCTGCTGCACCTGGTTCAGAGCAGAGGAAGTGTCTTCGTTGGCGTTCGGCACAACAGAAAAGAGTACGTGGCCCGGGTGGCCGGCCGCGCCGTCATTGTTCCTGCGGGAACACCCGGCCGGCGCGCGGGGACGACACCCCACAAGACGCGGCGGCAGGCTCCTCATCACCCGCCCAAGACCAGCCTTTGTGACATAACGAACAGCATCCCCGGATACACGCATATCCCGGGCAGCTGTCGGCGTCCCATGATCGTATGGCCGCCTCCGTGGCACTTCCCTTCGGCGCGCATCGTTACCATGCGTGGACGCACATTCCGACGACCACTGACGACGAGGGACGGGCGAGCGCGTGGCCGAGGCGGCAGACTTCCAGGGGACCTGTCCCTCACCTGCCCGCCGCCTGCTGCGGCGTGCCGGAGCACTGCTCGTCGGGGCGCCCCTGCTGGCCGGACTGCTCCAGCTGCCCGCCGCGCCGGCCGCGCACGCCGTCGGCCAGGCTTCCCTCCGGGCCGCGTCGGGCTCACGCACGGTGGCCGTCTCCCTCGACTCCCTCAGCCCCAGCGTGCCCTCGGACGGGGACACGCTGACCGTCTCGGGCACCGTGACGAACAACGGCAAGCAGGCGGTCACCGACGCCCACGTGGGCCTGCGCGTGGGTCAGGAACTGGACACCCGCTCGGCGATCGACGCCGTGGCCCGGCGCACCGCGTTCGAGCCGGGCGCCGACGGCTCCGAGGTCGGCGGCAAGTACGTCCAGAAGTTCACCGAACTCGCCCCGGGCGTCGCCGAGCACTTCAACATCTCCGTGCCGGTCGACAGGCTGAACCTCGGCTCGGACGGGGTCTACGAGTTCTCCGTCTCGCTGTCCGGCCAGACCTCCGCACAGCCCTGGGAGCAGGTCCTGGGCATCCAGCACACGTTCCTGCCGTGGCAGCCGACCGATGCGGACACGAAGACGAAGACGACCTACCTGTGGCCGCTCGTGTCCAACGTCCGCATGACCGCCGAGACGGGCCCCGGCGCCCAGCAGACGCCGGTCTTCCTCAACGAGGACCTGGCCAAGGACATCGCTCCCGGCGGTCGCCTGGAGCAGATGCTGTCGCTGGGCAAGGACCTCGACGTCACCTGGGTCATCGACCCCGACCTGCTGGCGTCCGTGGACGCCATGACCCGCAACTACCGCATCCAGACCGACGGCGGCACGCCCACCCCGGGCACCCGTCAGGCGGTCGCCAAGCGGTGGCTCACCGAGCTGCAGCAGGCGGTGGCGGGCAAGGAGGTCGTGGCACTGCCCTTCGCCGACCCCGACCTGGCCTCCCTCGCCCACGGCGGCACGAGCGTGACCGGCTCGCTGAGCCAGCTCAAGGACGCCACCGATGTCGCCGCCGGCACGGTGGAGACGGTGCTCCATGTGAAACCGAGCACGGACTTCGCCTGGCCCGTGGACGGCGCCGTGGATCCCTCGATCGTCAAGGTCGCCACCTCCGCGGGCGCCGACAAGGTCATCGCGCGCAGCGACAGTCTGCAGGAGACCGGCGACATGACCTACACGCCCTCCGCGGCCCGTCCCATCGGCGGCGGCACCACGGCGGTCGTCGCGGACGAGCGTCTGTCGACGGCGTTCGAGGGCGACATGTCGCGGGCCGGCACCACCACACTCGCCGTGCAGCAGTTCCTCGCCCAGAGCCTGGAGCTCCACGACCAGACGAACAAGCAGCGCAGCATCGTCGTGGCCCCGCAGCGCATGCCGACCGCGCACCAGGCCCAGGCCATGGCGCAGGCGCTGACGGCCCTCCAGCAGAGCACCTGGTCCCAGTCGCAGGACCTGACCGCGGCCGCCAAGGCCGCGCCGGACCCCGGCGCCACCACGAAGGTGCCGTCGACCGCCGACTACCCCTCCTCGCTGCGCAAGAAGGAACTGGGCCGCTCCGCCTTCGCGGCGATCGCCAGAACGCGGGACAAGGTCGACAACTTCAAGGTCGTCCTGACCGACGAGTCCCGGGTCGTCACGCCCTTCGGACGCGCCATGAACCGGGAGATGTCCACGGCGTGGCGCGGCCGGGCCGACGAGGCGGAGCGCTTCCGGGACGGCGTGGAGGCGTACCTCGACGACCTCTCCGAACAGGTCAAGCTGATCGACAAGTCGGAGACGAAGCTCTCCGGCCGTAGCGCCACGATCCCGGTGACCGTGCAGAACAACCTGGTGCAGGGTGTCGACCACCTGGTGCTGCGGCTCACCTCGACCAACCCCACCCGTCTCAAGATCCGCGGCAAGGCCTACTCGGAGCAGCCCGTCGCGGTCTCCGGCGGGCACAGCCAGTCCGTGAAGTTCACCACATCGGCCAACGCCAACGGCCCGGTGACGGTGGTCGCCCAGCTCTATACGCAGGACGGCCGGGAGTACGGGGCGCCCGTCACCTTCGACGTGAAGGTCACCGAGATCACGGCCACGGTGATGCTGGTCATCGGCGGCGGTGTCCTGCTGCTCGTCCTCGCCGGCTTCCGCATGTACACCCAGCGCAAGCGGGCGGCGGCCCGGGAGGCCGCACAGGGCGCTGAGACGGCCGAGGACGACGAGAACACGGACGCTGACAGTGGTGGGGGCGGCGCCGACGGGACCGGCGAGAGCGCGGACGAGCCGGAAGACGACGCCCCAAAGCAGCCGAGTGACCCGACATCGGACACCGCAGCGGGAAACGCCGGCCCGTCCGGCGCGGGTGAGAAAGTGGACCGTTGAGGATGTCGTGGCCCGGAGGGCCCGGGACGATGAGGTGGGGTAATCCATGAACGCGCCGTACGACGGTGACCGCGGCCGGGCCGTGGGCGGCTCGGACAGCCCCGACGCCCCGCCGCCCGAGCACGGTCAGGTGCCGCCGCAGCCGCCCGCGGACATGTACCTCCAGGACGCCTACGACGAGGACCCCTACCGAGCGCAGGACCTCACCGCCCAGGACCCGGTCGACGAGGCACTGTACGACCGCGCCGCGCACCCCCCGCCGCCCCCCGGCACGTACGGGCCGCAGCAGCCGCTCTACGGGCGGCCCCCGCAGTCGCCGTACGCCCCCGACCCGCGGGTGTGGGCGCAGACTCCGCCGCCGGAGCCGTCGGGCGCCGCCCAGTACCTGCCGCACGGCGAGGACCCCCGCACCACACAGTTCGTCGGGGTCGACGACCTGGTCAGCCACTCCGGCGAGAACCACCAGGAGCCGGATGCCTTCGCCCACCTCTTCCGGGACCAGCAGCAGGGCGGCTACCAGGACACGCGCCAGGGCGGCTACGGCTACCCGGACCCCGGGCAGCACGGCTACCAGCCCCCGCAGCAGTCCGACGGGCGCCCACCGATCGGAGCCCCCTCGGTTCCCGGCCCCGCCCCGGCCCCGGCCGCCGGTCAGGGGCCGATGGGCCCGTACGCCCCCGCACCGGCCGTTGCCGAGGCCGCAGCCCCAGCGGCCGTGTCCGCGCCCGCTCCCGCCCCGGCGAAGAAGGGCGGGAAGGCATCGGGCCTGCTGAAGTCGAGCGCCGTCATGGCGGCGGGCACCATGGTCTCCCGCCTCACCGGATTCATCCGCTCCGCACTGATCGTCTCGGCACTCGGCATCGGTGTGCTCGGCGACACCTTCCAAGTGGCCTACCAGCTGCCGACGATGATCTATATCCTGACCGTCGGCGGCGGACTCAACTCCGTCTTCGTGCCCCAGCTCGTGCGCGCCATGAAGGATGACGACGACGGGGGCGAGGCATACGCCAACCGGTTGCTGACCCTCGTCATGGTGGCACTGGGTGCGCTCACCGCACTCGCGATGCTCGCCGCGCCACTTCTGATTCACCTTCTCTCCCCGTCAGTGGCGGGCGACCCGGCGGCCAACGAGGTCGGCATCACCTTCGTCCGCTACTTCCTGCCCTCGATCTTCTTCATGGGCGTCCACGTGGTGATGGGCCAGATCCTCAACGCCCGCGGAAAGTTCGGCGCGATGATGTGGACGCCGGTCCTGAACAACATCGTCATCATCGTGACGCTCGGCATGTTCATCTGGGTGTATGGCACCGCCGCCCACTCCGGCATGAAGGTCACGAACATCCCGGCGGAAGGCCAGCGGCTCCTCGGCATCGGCATCCTGCTGGGTCTCGTCGTCCAGGCCCTCGCGATGATCCCCTACCTGCGCGAGACCGGGTTCCGCCTGCGGCTGCGCTTCGACTGGCGGGGCCACGGCCTCGGGAAGGCCGCTGCCCTCGCCAAGTGGACGCTCCTCTTCGTGCTCGCCAACCAGGCCGGCGCGATCGTCGTGACACAGCTCTCCACTGCGGCGGGCAAGCACTCCGGCGTAGACGGCACCGGCTTCGCCGCGTACGCCAACGCCCAGCTGATCTGGGGCCTGCCGCAGGCCATCATCACCGTCTCCTTGATGGCCGCCCTGCTGCCGCGGATCTCCCGTTCGGCCGCCGAGGACGACAGCGGCGCCGTCCGCGACGACATCTCCCAGGGCCTGCGGACCACCGCCGTCGCCATCGTGCCCATCGCCTTCGGCTTTCTCTCGATCGGCATCCCGATGTGCACGCTGATCTTCGGCTCCTCGGGCATCAGTGAGGCCACCAACATGGGCTACATGCTGATGGCCTTCGGCCTCGGCCTGATCCCCTACTCCGTGCAGTACGTCGTCCTGCGCGCCTTCTACGCCTACGAAGACACCCGCACGCCCTTCTACAACACGGTCATCGTGGCCGCGGTCAACGCGGTTGCCTCGGTCCTGTGTTACTTCCTGTTGCCGGCCCGCTGGGCCGTTGCGGGCATGGCCGCCGCCTACGGTCTCGCGTACGCGATCGGCGTCGGTGTCGCCTGGCGGCGGCTGCGCAAGCGGCTGGGCGGCGACCTGGACGGCTCGCACGTGGTGCGGACGTACGCCCGGCTGTGCATCGCCTCGGTGCCGGCGGCACTGGTCAGCGGCGCGGCCTGCTACGGCATCGGCCACACGCTGGGCCAGGGGGTCGTGGGATCGTTCGCCGCGCTGCTGGCCGGTGGAGCCCTGCTGCTCGGCATCTTCTTCGTCGCCGCCCGCCGCATGCGCATCGAGGAAGTCAACTCGCTCGTGGGCATGGTCCGCGGGCGCCTGGGGCGTTGAGGCGGGGGTAGACGCACAACCATCGTCCGCAGCCGTGTGTCGTGCATAGCGGCGGACTGTGGGCACAATTGGTTTCGGCGTCGGACAGCGCGCGATGGATGGGGAGGCAGGAGCGACGGTGGCGGAACGGAGTACGGCTGCCGTCGACGTGGCAGACAACAGCGGCGAGGAGTCGCTGACCGCCAAGGCGGACCAGTCCACGTCCGACGGGGTGGCCCAGAACCGGGAGCGGGACACGGACAACGACGAGGCGCAGGGGAGCGGCAGGACCGGGAGCCCCGGAAAGAAGGCTTCACCTCCCGAACTGCACAGCGGTCACAAGCTGGCCAGACGCTACCGTCTCGAGGAGTGCGTCACCCGTCTGGACGGATTCAGCAGTTGGCGAGCGGTGGACGAGAAACTCCGTCGCGCCGTCGGGGTGCACATCCTGCCCGCGGACCATGCACGCGCCCGGTCCGTGCTGGCCGCGGCCCGCTCCTCCGCGCTGCTCGGCGACCCCCGCTTCGTGCAGGTCCTCGACGCCGTCGAGGAGAACGACCTCGTCTACGTCGTCCACGAGTGGCTGCCCGACGCGACGGAGCTGACCACGCTGCTGTCCTCCGGGCCTCTGGAGCCGCACGACGCCTACCAGTTGGTGAGCCAGATCGCCTCCGCGATGGCCGCCGCGCACCGCGAGGGCCTCGCGCATCTGCGGCTGAACCCCAACGCCGTGCTGCGCACCTCCACCGGCCAGTGGCGCATCCGCGGCCTGGCCGTGAACGCCGCGCTGCGCGGCGTCAGTTCCGACACCCCGCAGCGCACCGACACCGAGGCGATCGGTGCCCTGCTGTACGCGGCGCTCACCCAGCGCTGGCCGTACGAGAACGACGCCTACGGCCTGTCCGGCCTGCCCAAGGACATCGGCCTCATCGCCCCGGACCAGGTGCGCGCGGGCGTCCACCGCGGCCTGTCCGAACTCGCCATGCGCGCCCTCGCCAACGACGGCGCCACCGCCTCCCGGCACGAGGCGGCGTGCACCACGCCGGAGGAACTGGTCAAGGCCATCGGCGAGATGCCGCGCATCCGTCCTCCGGAGCCGACGTTCACCGCGCCGCCGGAGTACCAGCACACCTCGTACCAGCAGGGCACGTACGGCCGTCCGGTGCCGCACCCCGGCGTCACCCAGCCGGTGCCGGCCCCGCCGCCCCCACTGCAGAGCCGCACCGGCAAGGCCCTGAAGTGGGCCGTCTCGGCACTGCTCATCGCCGCCCTGGGCCTGGGCAGCTGGCAGCTCGCGGACGCTCTCTTGGGCCAGGGCGACAAGTCCGGCAACGACACCCAGACCCAGACACAGGAAGACAACGACAAGAACGACAAACAGCCGAAGCCGGCCAAGCCGCTCAAGATCTACGGTGCGCAGGAGTACGTCGCGAAGGGTGCGGCCCAGCACCCCGCCGACGTCGGCAAGACATACGACGGGAACAGCTCGACGTACTGGCGTACTGCCAGCTACACGGACGGACCGGACATGAACCCGGCCTTCAAACCCGGTGTCGGCATCGTCTACGACCTCGGCTCGGTGCAGGAGGTCTCCTCCGCGTCCATAGGGCTCCTGTTCGGCGGAGACCACACGACCGTCACGTTGTACGGCACGGACTCGATGAGTTCGTCGGTGCCGATCACCTCGATGGCGAAGCTGGGGTCCGTGACGACGACCGGCACCACCGCCCAGGTGAAGGTCGCCAAGCCGGTGAAGACCCAGTACGTGCTGGTGTGGTTCACCGCCCTGCCGTACGCCCCAGGTGACGCGTACAGCGACCCGGGATTCAAGCAGGCCATGACGGACCTCAAGTTCACCGGCTGAGCACGGACGCGAGGGGGGAGGGGTCCCGGTGGCGGACGGCACCGCATACGGCGACGCAAGCGATCAGGACCTCCTGGCCCGCCATGTGGAGGGCGATCCCGACGCCTTCGGTGAGCTCGTACGGCGCCACCGCGACCGGCTCTGGGCGGTCGCCCTGCGCACGCTGGGCGACCGTGAGGAGGCCGCCGACGCCGTGCAGGACGCGTTCGTCTCGGCCTACCGAGCCGCCCACACCTTCCGGGGGCAGTCGGCCGTCACGACCTGGCTGCACCGGATCACAGTGAACGCCTGTCTTGACCGCGTCCGCAAGGCGGCCTCGCGGAAGACCTCATCGGTGGACGACGCCGAGCGTCTGGAGCAGCTGCTGGAACCACACGAGTCGGCCTCGGCGCCCGCCGAGAGGAACGACGTGCAGCGGCAGCTCGTCGAGGCGCTGGGCACCCTGCCGCCCGATCAGCGGGCCGCGCTTGTGCTCGTGGACATGCAGGGGTATCCGGTCGCCGAGGCCGCGCGCATCCTCGATGTGCCGACCGGGACGGTGAAGAGCCGCTGTGCCCGGGGCAGAGCAAGACTCCTGCCGCTGCTCACCCATCTACGGCCGGAAAACACCGATGACGAGAAGGAACCGGGCACGGGACGGAACCGGGCGCAGGGGACATCCGTCCCACCGGCAGCGGGTCCTGAGGGCGCGGGCACGCAGGGCACGGGGCCAAGCGATTCAGCTGCTGTGAAGGGCGGAGGTGGGCGAGCGTGACAACCACGACGGACGCGGCCGGGCACCCGGACGTCACGGAGATCTCCGACCTCACCGAGGGACTTCTCGGCCCCTCCCGGACCACGGACCTCCGACGGCATCTGGGCGAGTGCGAGCTGTGCGCCGATGTCCACACGTCGCTGGAGGAGATCCGTGGCCTGCTCGGCACCCTCCCGGAACCACCGGACATGCCCGGCGACATCGTGGACCGTGTTGATGCTGCCCTCGCCGCTGAGGCCGCAGAGACCGCCAAGGACACTGAGCCCGGCGCCGTCGTCAACGGTACGCATGTTTCACGTGAAACATCAGTGGCGGACCGTCCCTCGGGCAGTGCTCGCGCTTCCAGCACCGGACCGGGCCGCAAGCTCCGCACCCGCCGCGGACGCCGCAGGATCGCCGTCCTGGGCTCCGCCTTCACCGTGGCCGCCCTGGGAGTCGCTTCCGTGGTGGTGGCGACCCTGCACGACGACAAGGGTTCCGACACCACGGCTCACGGCCGGCCGAGTGCGTCCGCGGGCACTTTCTCCGCGGGAACGCTCGAGGCCCAGGTCGCGAACCTCCTCCAGAAGACACAGAAAGCGCCGGGAGACACCCGTGCCCCGCGCAGCTTCGGCGTGGACCCCGCTCCGGGCACCGGTAAGCCGAAGGTTCTGAAGACACCCGCCGTCACGGTTCCCTCGTGCGTCCGGCAGGGCATCAGCGACTCCGGCGCCCCGCTCGCCGCCCAGGCGGGCACCTACGACGGCAAGGACGCCTATCTCGTCGTGCTGCCCGACTCCTCTGGCGACAGCACCCACGTCATGGCCTACCTGGTCGACGCGAGCTGTGTCCGGCACCCCGCGGCCACGCCCAAGGTCCTGCTGAAACACTCCTACGCGCGTTAACCGGCACTCCTACGCGCGTTTCCTGAGCGCGCACGCTTGGTCCTCGCGCCCCGTGGTATTCCGTACGCTGACGCGCCCCTGTGTGCCCGGGCACAGAGGGAATGCGTGCCCCGTAGGATCCGTTGGATCGGGTGAGAGCTGTGAGACAGGGCTCCCACCGGCCGTACGACACAGTCCAGAGACGAGGAATCAAGCCGTGAGCGACGTCCGTAACGTGATCATCATCGGCTCCGGGCCCGCCGGCTACACGGCGGCGCTCTACACCGCGCGCGCGTCGCTGAAGCCGCTGGTCTTCGAGGGCGCCGTCACCGCGGGTGGCGCGCTGATGAACACCACCGATGTGGAGAACTTCCCGGGCTTCCGCGACGGCATCATGGGCCCCGAGCTCATGGACAACATGCGTGCGCAGGCCGAGCGCTTCGGAGCCGAGCTCGTCCCGGACGATGTCGTCTCCGTCGACCTCAGCGGTGAGATCAAGACCGTCACGGACACGGCGGGCACGGTGCACCGGGCGAAGGCCGTCATCATCGCCACCGGCTCGCAGCACCGCAAGCTCGGCCTGCCGAACGAGGACGCGTTCACCGGCCGGGGTGTCTCCTGGTGCGCGACCTGTGACGGCTTCTTCTTCAGGGACCAGGACATCGCCGTGATCGGTGGCGGCGACACCGCCATGGAGGAGGCCACCTTCCTCTCCCGTTTCGCCAAGTCCGTCACCGTGGTCCACCGCCGGGACACTCTGCGCGCCTCCAAGGCGATGCAGGAGCGTGCCTTCGCCGACCCGAAGATCACGTTCGTCTGGGCCAGCGAGGTCGCCGAGATCCAGGGCGACCAGAAGCTCTCCGGTCTGAAGCTGCGCAACGTCAAGACCGGCGAGCTCTCGGACCTGCCGGTGACGGGCCTGTTCATCGCGATCGGCCACGATCCGCGCACCGAGCTCTTCAAGGGCCAGCTGAACCTGGACGAGGAGGGCTACCTGAAGGTCGACTCGCCGTCCACCCGCACCAATGTCACCGGTGTCTTCGGCGCCGGTGACGTGGTCGACCACACCTACCGCCAGGCGATCACCGCCGCCGGCACCGGCTGCTCCGCCGCCCTGGACGCTGAGCGTTTCCTCGCCGCCCTCGCGGACAACGAGCAGAAGGCCGAGCCCGAGAAGTCCACCGTCTGAGACCCCCA
This sequence comes from Streptomyces sp. JNUCC 63, assembly GCF_054366325.1. Taxonomy (NCBI): domain Bacteria; kingdom Bacillati; phylum Actinomycetota; class Actinomycetes; order Kitasatosporales; family Streptomycetaceae; genus Streptomyces; species Streptomyces sp. JNUCC 63. The sequence continues at coordinate 3,864,718 of NZ_CM135963.1, forward strand.
ACCACCCCGCCCCACCCCACGCACGACCAGTTAAGGAGCCCGCCGTGGCCGGCACCCTGAAGAACGTGACCGACGACACCTTCGAACAGGACGTCCTCAAGAGCGACAAGCCCGTCCTGGTGGACTTCTGGGCCGCCTGGTGCGGTCCCTGCCGCCAGATCGCTCCGTCCCTCGAGGCGATCGCCACCGAGTACGGCGACAAGATCGAGGTCGTCAAGCTCAACATCGACGAGAACCCGAACACGGCCGCCAAGTACGGCGTCATGTCCATCCCGACCCTGAACGTCTACCAGAACGGCGAGGTCGCCAAGACCATCGTGGGTGCCAAGCCGAAGGCCGCGATCGTACGTGACCTCGAGGACTTCATCGCCGAGTGACGTGGCAGGCCGTCGTGACGACGGCGCATGTTTCACGTGAAACACGAATGGGCCAACCCTGCGGGGTTGGCCCATTCGTGTAAGGCGGCTCCTCTACAGCGGCCGCAGCGCCGGTTCCTTCTGCACCGCTCCCAGAAGCCGATCGAGCGCCATCTCCACGTCTTCCTTCCACGACAGCGTCGACCGCAGTTCCAGCCGCAGCCGCGGGTGGGTGGGGTGGTGCCGGACCGTCTTGAACCCCACGGCCAGCAGATGGTCGGCCGGGAGCATGCAGGCGGGTTCCTTCCAGCGGGCGTCCCCGAATGCCTCGATGGCCTTGAAGCCCCGCCGCAGCAGGTCCTTCGCGACCGTCTGGACCATCACTCGACCCAGCCCCTGACCCTGGTAGCCCGGCATGATGAAGCCGGTCATCAGCTGCACCGCGTCCGGCGAGACGGGACTCGTGGGGAACGCCGCGGAACGGGGGACGTAGGCGGGGGGAGCGTAGAGCACAAAGCCCACGGGTACGTCGTCGACGTAGACGACCCGGCCGCAGGAGCCCCAGTCCAGCAGGACGGCGGAGATCCACGCTTCCTTTTCCAGTGCGGGCGTGCCCGCCTTCACCGCGGCTTCGCCACTGACGGGGTCCAGCTCCCAGAAGACACACGCACGACAGCGCTTGGGAAGGTCCTGAAGGTTGTCCAGCGTGAGCGGTACGAGCCTACGGCCCATGAAGGCTGTTCCTCGCTTCCTTCACCCTCAAGCGTCATGAGCGGGCGTCCATCACAGGTGCCGACGGATGGATGCGCATATCCGAACGCATCGTAACCAGGATGCGATTGTGTCGATACCGACTGAAAACAAAGAGCGGGCCCTGTTTCGGTACACACCGGACATGGCCCGCTCCCGCCGAACAGTCGACTCGGCACCCTCCCCGAACGGGACCTCAGGCGTCCGACTCCGTCTCCTCCACCCCGCCGTCCAGAAGGCCCTTCTGCAGCACCGGACCCTCGCCCGGAGCCAGCGTGCCGAGGATGCGCTCCAGGTCCTCCATGGAGGCGAACTCGACGGTGATCTTGCCCTTCTTCTGCCCCAGGTCGACCTTCACCCGGGTCTCGAAACGGTCGGACAGACGAGTGGCGAGATCCGACAGGGCCGGAGAGACCCGAGCCCCGGCACGGGGGCCCTTGGAACGTGGCGCCGACTTCGGCCGCGCCCCCATCAGGGTGACGATCTCCTCGACCGCCCGTACCGACAGGCCCTCGGCAACGATCCGGTGGGCCAGCCGGTCCTGTTCCTCGGAGTCCTCTACCGAGAGCAGCGCCCGCGCATGCCCCGCTGAGAGGACCCCGGCAGCGACCCGGCGCTGCACCGCCGGCGAGAGCTTCAACAGCCGCAGGGTGTTGGAGACCTGCGGACGTGAGCGGCCGATGCGGTCCGCCAGCTGGTCGTGCGTGCAGCTGAAGTCCTTCAGCAGCTGGTCGTAGGCGGCCGCCTCTTCCAGCGGGTTCAGCTGGGCCCGGTGCAGGTTCTCCAGCAGGGCGTCCAGGAGGAGCTTCTCGTCGTCCGTCGCCCGCACGATCGCCGGGATCGCCTCGAGCCCCGCCTCACGGCAGGCCCGCCAGCGCCGCTCGCCCATGATGAGCTCGTAGCGTGCGGGGCCGAGCTGCCGTACGACGACGGGCTGGAGGAGCCCGACCTCCTTGATGGAGGTGACGAGTTCGGCCAGCGCGTCCTCGTCGAAGACCTCACGCGGCTGGCGCGGGTTCGGCGTGATGGAGTCCAAGGGGATCTCGGCGAAGTGCGCGCCCATCGGAGCCACAGGAGCCTCCGCCGCGCTGCTCGACGACGACTCCTCCGTTTCACGTGAAACAGAGGGCAGCATGGTCACCTTCGCCGCCGCCACCCCCCGGTCACCACGGTCGCCGGTCAGCATCGGGACGGCCGCGGGCGACGTGGAGGCAGCGCCTCCCACGGCCGCCGGGGCCGACGGTTTCTCTGCGGTCGGGGCAGCAGGGATCAGTGCGCCGAGACCACGACCCAGCCCCCTCCGTCGCTCGCTCACTGAATCCCCTCCACCATGCTTGGATCACTCTGTGCGCCGATGTGGGCGTGCGTGGCGTCATAGCTGACTCCGACACCCTTCAGCGCGATTTCTCGTGCCGCCTCAAGATAGGAGAGGGCACCGCTCGATCCTGGATCGTAAGTCAGCACCGTCTGCCCATAGCTCGGCGCCTCGGAGATACGGACGGAGCGGGGGATGCTCGTCCGCAGCACCTCGTCACCGAAGTGGGTGCGCACCTCTTCGGCGACCTGGGACGCAAGGCGCGTCCGGCCGTCGTACATGGTGAGCAGGATCGTCGACACATGCAGGGCGGGGTTGAGGTGCCCCCGCACCAGGTCGACGTTGCGCAGCAGCTGCCCCAGGCCCTCCAGCGCGTAATACTCGCACTGGATCGGGATGAGGACCTCCTGACCGGCGACCAGAGCGTTGACCGTCAACAGGCCGAGGGAGGGCGGACAGTCGATGAGGATGTAGTCCAGCGGCTGCTCGTAGGCCTGAATCGCCCGCTGCAGTCGGCTCTCCCGCGCCACCAAGGACACCAGCTCGATCTCCGCACCGGCGAGATCGATCGTGGCGGGGGCACAGAAGAGACCCTCGACATCGGGGACGGGCTGGACGACCTCGGCCAGCGGCCTGCTCTCCACCAGCACGTCATAGACGGAAGGGACTTCCGCGTGGTGGTCGATGCCCAGCGCGGTGGATGCATTGCCCTGTGGGTCGAGGTCGATCACCAGGACGCGGCCGCCATGCAGAGCCAGCGAAGCGGCAAGGTTGACGGTCGTCGTCGTCTTGCCCACGCCACCCTTCTGGTTGGCGACCACGATGACGCGGGTCTGTTCGGGCCGGGGCAGGCCCTCGCCGGCGCGGCCTAGAGCCTCGACCGCCAGTTGGGCAGCACGACCGATGGGAGTGTCGTCCATAGGGGGCGGTGTTTCACGTGAAACATCCTCCCCCGTCGACTCGGTACGGGGACCGGGGACCGGATCGGTCATCGGTCCCGCAATGTTGGCGTCGGACCGCAAGGATTCACTCTCCTCGACTTCAGGCTCGCAATGAACAGAGCCTCCCATGCCTTCGGGGTCGTGAACCAGTGAGGTCTGTCGTTCTGTGGAGAAATCCACCTCTGTGGACAACTCCGTTCCCTGTCCGAGTGAACCAAGCGGCTTGCGGTCGCGGGGGTGGGCCGCAGCGCGGCCACGGTTGATGATGCCGTGCAGCAGTGAGCGACGTTTCACGTGAAACACGATGCACAGCGTCCACGGCCGAACTGTCGCGACACTCCGTCATGCATGGGTTTGGCAGCTTGTGTGGAGTACATCCGTCTACCGGCGCCGTCGCGTCCGTCCCGTCCGAGCCGCCTTCGCACGCTTGGCCGCGAAGCGCACACCGCCCGGGCTCTCCCCGACCTCGACCCGCACGACGGTGGACTGAGGATCCACGACTCCCTCACCCACATGCAGGATGGATGTCTCCACCGCACCGAGCTTGGTCAGTGCCGTGGCCGCGCTCTTCAGCTCCTCCTCGGCCGTGTCCCCCTTGAGGGCGAGCATCTCGCCGTAAGGACGCAGCAGCGGAATGCCCCAGGTGGCCAGACGGTCCAGTGGGGCGACCGCCCGGGCGGTCACCACATGCACCGGCGGGATCTTGCCCATCACTTCCTCGGCCCGCCCACGGACGACCGTGACGTGATCGAGCCCCAGCAGCTCGACGACCTCGGTGAGGAAGTTGGTCCGCCGCAGCAGCGGCTCCAGCAGTGTGATCTTCAGGTCCTCCCGGACCAACGCCAGGGGAATGCCCGGCAGGCCGGCGCCCGAGCCGACATCGCACACCGTCACCCCCTCGGGCACGACCTCGGAGAGCACCGCACAGTTCAGCAGGTGCCGCTCCCACAGACGAGGTACCTCACGCGGGCCGATGAGCCCTCGCTGCACCCCTGCCTCGGCCAGTAGCTCGGCGTACCGGACCGCATCCGCGAAGCGATCACCGAATACATCACGTGCCTGCTCGGGCGCAGGGGGGAGCTCCGCTGCCTCCGTCACGGGGACCGTCCTTCCGTACCACATCAGCGCGACCAGCGCCGACCACCAGAACTACCAGGCTGACAAATACGGCCCCGCCTGCAGGCAGACGGGGCCGGTGGAACGTGGGACCGCTCAGGCGGGAAGCACGACGACGAAGCGCTGCGGCTCCTCGCCCTCGGACTCACTGCGCAGGCCCGCGGCCTTGACCGCGTCGTGCACGACCTTGCGCTCGAACGGGGTCATCGGCTTCAGCTTCACGGGCTCGCCGCTGCTCCTGGCCTCGGCCGCGGCCTTGGCACCCAGCTCGGACAGCTCGGCACGCTTCCTGGCGCGGTAGCCGGCGATGTCCAGCATCAGACGGCTGCGGTCACCGGTCTCCCGGTGCACGGCCAGCCGCGTGAGCTCCTGCAGCGCCTCCAGCACCTCGCCGTCACGGCCGACCAGCTTCCGCAGATCACGGCTGCCGGTGTCACTGATGATCGAGACAGAGGCGCGGTCGGCCTCGACATCCATGTCGATGTCACCGTCGAGGTCGGCGATGTCCAGCAGGCCCTCGAGGTAATCCGCCGCGATCTCGCCCTCCTGCTCCAGGCGGGTCAGGGCGTCTGCGCCCTCGGCAGCGGCGGAGGTGGTGCCTTCCGTCACGGGATGGGCTCCTTCTTACTTCTTGGACGGGGACTTGGGCCGCTGCGGACCCTTGCGCTGGCCGGACTGGGCCCTACTGCGGGTACCGTTGCCGGGCTTCGCGGCGGCCTTGTCGGCGGCTGCGGGCGGGGCGTCCTGCGGCTGGTCGGACTTGCTCAGCGACGGTGACGCCTCGGCGTCACCGGCCGGCTTGGCGGCACCCGACTGGCGCTGGGCCTTGCTCTGCCGCTTGGGCTGCTGACGCCGCGGGGCGGTGACAGTGGTGGTCGTACCGTCCTCGGACTGCACGGCGGCAGCGCTCTCGCTCTTCACCACGGAGCCATCGGCCTGGGCCTCCAGGCCGGCCTTGTTCAGCCCGTTGATGAACTTGCGCTCGAACTCGTTGCGGTCGCGGCCCTTGACGACGATCGCCTTGACGATGGCCCTGTCACGGCGGTTGCGGGTCTTGCCGTGGTGCGAGACGTGCTTGAAGAGCCGCTCCAGGTACGCCGCCTGAGCCTTGGAACCCGGGGTCGGGTTGTTGTGGATGACGTACATCTGCTGGCCCATGGTCCACACGTTGGTGGTCAGCCAGTAGACGAGGACACCGACCGGGAAGTTGATGCCGAAGACGGCGAACATGACCGGGAAGACGTACATCAGCATCTTCTGCTGCTGCATGAACGGCGTCTTCACCGTCGTGTCGATGTTCTTCGTCATCAGCTGGCGCTGCGTGTAGAACTGCGACGCCGACATCAGGACGATCATGACCGCGGTGACGATCCTCACGTCGACCAACGAGGCGTTGAGCTCCGCGACCTTGGACTGGCTGTCCATGAACTTCGTGGCCAGCGGGGCGCCGAAGATGTGCGCCTTCTGCGCGCTGGCCAGCAGCTGGTCGTTGATGACGCCGATGGTCTTGCCCGAAGCGATGCCGTTCAGCACGTGGTACAGGGCGAAGAAGAACGGGGACTGCGCCAGGATGGGAAGGCACGAGGAGAGCGGGTTGGTACCCGACTCCTTGTACAGCTTCATCATCTCTTCGGACTGACGCTGCTTGTCGTTCTTGTAGCGCTCCTGGATCTTCTTCATCTCCGGCTGGAGCGTCTGCATCGCGCGCGTCGCCTTGATCTGCTTCACGAACAGCGGGATCAGGCAGATACGGATGAGGATCACCAGGGACACGATGGACAGGCCCCAGGCCCATCCGGTGTCAGGGCCGAAGATCGCGCCGTACACCGTATGGAACTGGACGATGACCCAGGAAACTGGTGTCGTGATGAAGCTGAAGAGGCTGGCAATCGTGTCCACTAATCATGCTCCTTGGGCATGGGACGAGGTCTCTGCGGCCGGGCTCGGCGGGACGTCCCCGTCGGTGGCCGTTTCGGCGGCGGAGGGCCCGCCCTTGCGTGCGCGCCAGGCGCCACGCAGCATTTCGTGCCACCGCGGACGCTTGCGCGGCGGGACATGGTCCACACCACCGAGCGACCACGGATTGCAGCGCAGGATCCGCCAGGCAGTGAGTGCCGTCCCCTTGATCGCACCATGGCGGTCGATGGCCGTGTACCCGTAGTGGGAACACGACGGGTAGTACTTGCACACCGGCCCGAGCAACGGGCTGATGGTCCACTGGTACAGCTTGATCAAAGCCAGCAGCGGGTACTTCATCGCGCGCCCCCTCCCAGCAGTCGTCGAAGGGCGGCATCCAGGTCTCGGGCCAGCTGTGCGTGGTCGGCGTCGCCCGCACCGGGCAGCGCTCGTACGACTACCAGGCTACCGGGGGGCAGCAGGGCGACCCGGTCACGCATCAGATGACGAAGCCTGCGCTTCACCGTGTTGCGTACGACCGCGCCGCCCACGGCCTTGCTCACGACGAAACCCGCACGCGGCGGAGGAGCGCTCTCCCCAGGCGCGTGCGGGTCCGTGGCACCGCTACGTAGATGGACGACGAGGAGCGGGCGTCCGGCCCGGCGCCCTCGTCGTACCGCGGTCGCGAAGTCCTCGCGCCGCCTCAGCCGGTTCTCGGTGGGCAGCACGACGTCATGACCTGACCGGGATCAGGCGGACAGACGGGCGCGACCCTTGCTGCGGCGGGACGCGAGAATCGCGCGGCCGGCACGGGTGCGCATACGCAACCGGAAGCCGTGGGTCTTCGCGCGACGACGGTTGTTCGGCTGGAAGGTGCGCTTGCTCACTCGGGGGCTCCAGAAAGAAATCGGTAATGGCGGGGTGCCGTCCTGGCTGTCACCGTGCGCCCACGAGCAGCTCGCAGTTACGCCCGAGTGCACCGCTTACCGATCACCTTGACGCGATCTGTGCCCATCGGAGGCAGGCGGCAGCAGCCATCGACAACTCGACCTCGTTACGGTACGCGCGGCGGCGCCATCCGGTCAAACCGCAGGACACGGAGAGACACTGTCCACAGCCTGGGGACAACAACTTGAACCGTACCCGCCGCGCTGACTACCGTGGCCGAACTCCGATTCGTTCCCTTGTCCCCCGCCCCACCCGAATAGATACCGACCCGTCCCGAACCACACGTTCGTGGGACCCGTGAGAGAGCGTGCCCTGTGGCTGACGTACCTGCCGATCTCGCCGCAGTGTGGCCACGAGTCCTGGAACAGCTTCTCGGCGACGGCCGCGGACAGGGCGTCGAGACCAAGGACGAACACTGGATCCGGCGCTGCCAGCCGCTCGCGCTGGTCGCCGACACCGCCCTGCTCGCCGTGCCGAACGAGTTCGCCAAGGGCGTCCTCGAGGGGCGCCTCGCCCCGGTCGTCAGCGAGACGCTGAGCCGCGAATGCGGCCGCCCCATCCGCATCGCCATCACCGTCGACAGCTCCGTCGGCGAGCACCAGGCCGCCGCGCCGCCCGCACCCGCGCCGCGCTACGAGGAGCAGGAGCTGCCCACCGGCCAGGGCGGGTACGAGGCCTACGGACGGCGCCGGCCCGACAGTCACAGCCCCGGCCGCGCCGACCGGCTCCCGGGCACCGGAGGCGACCAGCTGCCGCCCCCGCGCTCCGGCCCCCAGCCGACCGACGACTCCGACCCGCTCCCGACCGCACGCCCCGCCTACCCCGCGGAGTACGCCGACTACCAGCGTCCTGAGCGCGGCGCCTGGCCCCGCCGCGCTCAGGACGACTACGGCTGGCAGCAGCAGCGGCTCGGCTTCCCCGAGCGGGACCCGTACGCCTCCCCCTCCGCACAGGACCCCTACGGCCCGCAGGACTCCTACCCTCCGTCGGTGCCGGCCCAGGACTACCGTCCGCAGCCGATGGACCGCCCGCCGTACGACCCGTCCCGCCCCGACTACGACCAGCGCGACACCGGCCGCCGCGAACTGCGCGAGCCGCCGTCCGGCTCCGGCCAGGTGCACCGCGGCGGTCCCGTGGGCCCGAACCTGCCCACCACCGGCGCCCCCGGCCCACTCGCCGCACAGCCCGCACCGGCGACCGGACCCGGCGAACCGACCGCGCGTCTGAACCCGAAGTACCTCTTCGACACGTTCGTCATCGGTGCCTCCAACCGCTTCGCACACGCCGCCGCGGTCGCCGTCGCCGAAGCGCCGGCCAAGGCCTACAACCCGCTGTTCATCTACGGGGAGTCCGGGCTCGGCAAGACGCACCTGCTGCACGCGATCGGGCACTACGCGCGCAGCCTGTACCCGGGCACGCGCGTGCGGTACGTCAGCTCCGAGGAGTTCACCAACGAGTTCATCAACTCCATCCGCGACGGCAAGGGCGACAGCTTCCGCAAGCGCTACCGCGAGATGGACATCCTGCTCGTCGACGACATCCAGTTCCTCGCGGACAAGGAGTCGACGCAGGAGGAGTTCTTCCACACCTTCAACACCCTCCACAACGCCAACAAGCAGATCGTGCTCTCCAGCGACCGGCCGCCCAAGCAGCTGGTGACCCTGGAGGACCGGCTGCGCAACCGGTTCGAGTGGGGCCTGATCACCGACGTCCAGCCGCCCGAGCTGGAGACGCGCATCGCCATCCTGCGCAAGAAGGCGGTACAGGAACAGCTGAACGCCCCGCCGGAGGTACTGGAGTTCATCGCCTCCCGGATCTCGCGCAACATCCGCGAGCTGGAGGGCGCGCTGATCCGGGTGACCGCGTTCGCCTCGCTCAACCGGCAGCCGGTGGACCTGGGCCTGACGGAGATCGTCCTCAAGGACCTCATCCCCGGCGGCGAGGACACCGCCCCGGAGATCACGGCGACGGCCATCATGGCGGCCACGGCCGACTACTTCGGTCTCACGGTCGAGGACCTGTGCGGCACCTCGCGCGGCCGCGCCCTGGTGACCGCCCGGCAGATCGCCATGTACCTGTGCCGCGAGCTGACCGACCTGTCGCTGCCGAAGATCGGCGCGCAGTTCGGCGGCCGCGACCACACCACCGTCATGCACGCCGACCGCAAGATCCGCGCGCTGATGGCCGAGCGGCGCTCCATCTACAACCAGGTCACGGAGCTGACCAACCGCATCAAGAACGGCTGAGGAGCGGCAGTACGGCGCGAGGGGGCGTCCCGGTGATCCCGGGACGCCCCCTCGTCATACCCGGGCCTCCCGACGTGCCCTTTCGTCGCGCCGAACCGGGCCAGGGCAACGGAACGGGCGGAGACCACGCCGGAATCCCCTCGCACCGCCCTGTCGGCCCGTACCGCCATCGGCCCGTACCGAGCGTTCGCAGGCCGGCCCAGACGGGCCCAGGGCCGCACAGGGTGTTCAGGGCCGCTCCCACGCGGTCTCGCGGCAGGCCCGCCCCGGCCTCCGCCCGCTTCCCCGCGCCCGGCACCCTTCGGGGCCATCCCCGCTGTTCGAATCCGTCCCGGGGTTACGGCCCCCCTCCACAGATTCCGGAACTTTTTCCCGTCCACATCCTGGGGACCGCCAAGTTGTCCAGACAGCATCCACAGGCTGTGCTGTTGACAGACCATCAGCCCAGCTCATCAGCCTGTGGATCCGTGGATGAGCGATCTCCACAGACTGTGGACGAAAGGGAGATCCACAAGCTCCGCACCGAGTTGTCCACCGGCAACCCACAGCCTGAGCCCCGTTGTCCCCAGCGATCGGCGGCTTCTCCACAGCCCTGTCCACTGTTCGGCAACTGGAAGCGACCACTCACCGCGTCGAGTGAAAGCCGTCACACCGAGGTGCCGGATTGGGGTGTGGGAAACGTGGGTAAACCTGGGGACGCAGCTGGGGAGAACTACCCTCAGGCTGTGGGCGGGGTGTGCAGAACTTCCTGTTCTCCACAGAGCCCCCGAGTTGTCCACCGGTGCCACCCACAGGGTCCGTGGACAAAATCTCTGCGCTGAGCTGGGCAAACGTGGTTATCCACCGTATCCACAGCCCCTACTACTACTCCCGACTAGAGAGAGCGCGGAATTCGTTTCGAAGCGGGACCTGTGCACAACTCGCCCTCTCGGGCCCGACCGTCCCTCTGAGCGACTTGACCCCGACAGGCACCTACTGTCAGTGCCGTGCGTCAGACTGGTCCCGGGTGTCCTTCCCGTCGCAGTGGGCGGTGACACCGAGTCGGAGGACTCAGCAGCGACTCAGCAGCAACAGCAGGAGGCGGCTTACGGTGAAGATCCGGGTGGAACGCGACGTACTCGCGGAGGCAGTGGCCTGGGCGGCACGCAGCCTCCCGGCCCGTCCGCCGGCGCCTGTTCTCGCCGGCCTGCTGCTGAAAGCGGAGGACGGCCAGCTGAGCCTGTCCAGCTTCGACTACGAGGTCTCCGCGCGCGTGTCGGTGGAGGCCGAGGTCGAGGAGGAGGGCACGGTCCTGGTCTCCGGCCGCCTGCTCGCCGACATCTCCCGTGCCCTGCCCAACCGGCCGGTGGAGATTTCCACAGACGGTGTACGGGCCACGGTGGTCTGCGGCTCCTCCCGCTTCACGCTCCACACACTGCCTGTGGAGGAGTACCCGGCGCTCCCGCGGATGCCGAACGCGACGGGCACGGTCCCCGGCGAGGTCTTCGCCTCCGCCGTGCAGCAGGTCGCCATCGCGGCGGGCCGCGACGACACGCTGCCCGTCCTGACCGGTGTCCGCATCGAGATCGAGGGCGACACGGTCACGCTGGCCTCCACCGACCGCTACCGTTTCGCGGTCCGCGAGTTCCTGTGGAAGCCGGAGAACCCGGACGCCTCCGCGGTCGCCCTGGTGCCCGCCAAGACCCTGCTGGACACCGCCAAGGCGCTGACCAGCGGCGACAGCGTGATCCTGGCGCTGTCCGGCTCCGGCGCGGGTGAGGGTCTGATCGGCTTCGAGGGTGCGGGGCGACGTACGACCACGCGTCTGCTGGAGGGTGACCTCCCGAAGTACCGGACGCTGTTCCCGACGGAGTTCAACTCGGTCGCCGTCATCGAGACCGCCCCCTTCGTGGAGGCCGTCAAGCGCGTGGCCCTGGTCGCCGAGCGCAACACCCCGGTGCGGCTGAGCTTCGAGCAGGGCGTGCTGATCCTGGAGGCCGGCTCCAGCGACGACGCACAGGCTGTGGAAAGGGTGGACGCGCAGCTGGACGGCGACGACATCTCCATCGCCTTCAACCCGACGTTCCTGCTGGACGGCCTGAGCGCCATCGACTCCCCGGTGGCGCAGCTGTCCTTCACGACGTCCACCAAGCCCGCGCTGCTCAGCGGCAAGCCGGCGGTGGACGCCGAGGCGGACGAGGCCTACAAGTACCTGATCATGCCGGTACGGCTCAGCGGCTGATCGGCCGGGCCGGGCCGACGAGCCGAGCGGATTTCCGCAGGTGGCGGGCCTCAGGCGCGGGCATACGTATGAGCGCGTATGCCCACGGATGTGCGCGAGCGTCCGGGTTTAGGCTCGGACGCGGGTACGAAAGTGCCTGAACGCCACGTCGTGCAACCTAAGGAACGCAACTGATGGAGCTCGGTCTCGTCGGCCTCGGCAAGATGGGCGGCAACATGCGCGAGCGGATACGCCGCGCGGGCCACACCGTCGTCGGATACGACCGCAACCCCGACCTCGCGGATGTCCACAGCCTGGAGGAGCTTGTGGGCAAGCTTCGGGGCCCGCGCGTGGTCTGGGTGATGGTCCCGGCCGGCGAGCCCACCCAGATCACGATCGACGCGCTCGCCGAGCTGCTGGAGCCCGGCGACGTCGTCGTGGACGGCGGGAACTCCCGCTGGACCGACGACGAGAGGCACGCGAAGGAGCTGGCCGAGAAGGGCATCGGCTTCGTCGACTGCGGTGTCTCGGGCGGCGTGTGGGGCCTGGAGAACGGCTATGCGCTGATGTACGGCGGCGACGCGGAGCACGTCGCCAAGGTGCGGCCCGTCTTCGACGCGCTCAAGCCGGAGGGCGACTTCGGCTCGGTGCACGCCGGCAGGGTGGGCGCGGGCCACTTCGCGAAGATGGTCCACAACGGCATCGAGTACGCGATGATGCAGGCCTACGCCGAGGGCTGGGAGCTGCTGGAGAAGGTCGACTCCGTGGACAACGTCCGCGAGGTCTTCCGCTCCTGGCAGGAGGGCACCGTCATCCGCTCCTGGCTGCTCGATCTCGCCGTGAACGCCCTCGACGAGGACGAGCATCTGCAGCAGCTGAAGGGGTATGCGCAGGACTCCGGTGAGGGCCGGTGGACCGTGGAGGCCGCCATCGACAACGCCGTGCCGCTGCCGGCGATCACGGCCTCGCTGTTCGCGCGCTTCTCCTCGCGTCAGGAGGACTCGCCGCAGATGAAGATGATCGCCGCGTTGCGCAACCAGTTCGGCGGCCATGCCGTAGAGAAGAAGCCGTAGGGAAGAAGCAGTCCACAGGACCACCGAGTGGTCCACAACGCCGGGGGAGGTCGGCGTACGACCATGCACGTCACGCATCTGTCGCTGGCCGACTTCCGTTCGTACGCCCGGGCCGAGGTGCGGCTCGACCCGGGCGTCACGGCGTTCGTCGGCCCGAACGGCCAGGGCAAGACGAACCTCGTCGAGGCGATCGGCTATCTCGCCACGCTCGGCAGTCACCGCGTCGCCTCCGACGCACCTCTGGTCCGTATGGGCGCCGAGCGGGCGGTGATCCGGGCGCAGGTCAAGCAGGGCGAGCGGCAGCAACTGGTCGAGCTGGAGCTGAACCCCGGCCGGGCCAACCGGGCCCGCATCAACCGGTCCTCGCAGGTGAGGCCGCGGGACGTGCTGGGGATCGTACGGACCGTGCTGTTCGCGCCCGAGGACCTGGCTCTGGTCAAGGGTGATCCGGGGGAGCGGCGGCGTTTCCTGGACGAGCTGGTCACCGCGCGCTCCCCGCGGATGGCGGGGGTGCGCTCGGACTACGAGCGGGTGCTCAAGCAGCGCAACACGCTGCTGAAGTCGGCCGCGCTGGCGCGTCGGCACGGCGGCCGCTCGATGGACCTGTCCACGCTGGATGTGTGGGACCAGCATCTCGCGCGCGCGGGTGCGGAGCTGCTGGCCCAGCGCCTGGACCTGGTGGCCGTGCTGCAGCCGCTGGCCGACAAGGCGTATGAGCAGCTGGCTCCGGGCGGTGGCCCGCTGGCGCTGGAGTACAGGCCGTCCGCGCCCGGTGAGGCACGCGCGCGGGAGGAGCTCTTCGCGCAGCTGATGACCGCGCTCGCCGAGGTCCGCAAGCAGGAGATCGAGCGGGGTGTGACGCTCGTGGGGCCGCATCGGGACGATGTGGTGCTCAAGCTCGGTCAGCTGCCCGCCAAGGGGTACGCCTCCCACGGGGAGTCCTGGTCGTATGCGCTGGCGTTGCGTCTGGCGTCGTACGACCTGTTGCGGGCGGAGGGCAATGAGCCGGTGCTGATCCTCGACGACGTCTTCGCCGAACTGGACACGCGGCGCCGTGAGCGGCTGGCCGAGCTGGTCGCGCCCGGTGAGCAGGTCCTGGTGACGGCCGCGGTGGACGACGACGTGCCGCACGTGCTGGCGGGGACGCGGTTCGCCGTGTCGGACGGGGCGGTGGAGCGCGTATGAGCACCGAGCAGGATCCCGCCCCCGCCCCTCGCGACAGTCCCAGGAAGGCGGCCGAGCCGTCCGGCGTGGACCTCGCGCGCGTGGCGCTGCGCGCGGCGAAGGAGGCGGCACGCGCGCGTGGGGACGCGGTGCAGCAGAGGAAGCAGGCGCGGCGTGGTGGTCTGCGCTCCGGCGCGCGCGCCGACGGCCGTGATCCGATGGCGCTCGGCGCGGCGATCAACCGGTTGATCACGGAGCGCGGTTGGGAGACGCCGGCCGCGGTGGGCGGTGTGATGGGGCGCTGGCCGCAGATCGTGGGTTCGGATGTGGCCAAGCACTGTGTGCCGGAGCGGTACGACGAGGTCGAGCGGGTGCTGACGGTGCGCTGCGATTCGACCGCGTGGGCGACGAACCTGCGTCTGCTGGCTCCGACGCTGGTGGCCCGGCTGAACGAGGATCTCGGGCATGGCGCGGTTCGGATGATCAAGGTATTCGGGCCTGGCGGGGGTGGCCGTGGGTACGGCCCGCTGCGGGCGCCGGGCAGCAGGGGCCCCGGTGACACCTATGGGTGACAGACCTCACACAGCGGGTTCATGAGGGGTCGTGCGGTGGGCCGTGGTGGCCGCTCGTCGTACAACCGCACGCTCTTGCGAATCCCGACCTGACCGGGGGGTAGCGAAGGGTTGACGCCCGGAAGCGCTGAGTGCCGCTGTGAGCCCCTTGGAGCCCCCTTGTGTATATCGGGGTCCGGCCAAGACCGGTTCAGGGCGCCACATGCGTACTCAGGTACCGGCAAACACCCATCACTGTCTGCGCTACCGGTAGACTGGAAGACAATCCCGCCCCGAACGTGGGGACCGTCCGGGAAAAGCTGAGCAACGCTGATCAAGGCTTATCAACGCAACATGCCGCAGCCGCTCCGGCAACCCGCCGACGAGCCTGGCTCGTGCTGTGCCAGAAAGGGCGCTTCGTGGCCGATTCCGGCAACCCCAACGAGAACATCCCGTCCACCGACGCCGACGTGAACGGTGCCGTCTCCTCGAACGGTGAGGCCACGGCCTCCTACGACGCCAGCGCGATCACCGTCCTCGAGGGCCTGGACGCGGTCCGCAAGCGACCCGGTATGTACATCGGTTCGACCGGTGAGCGTGGTCTGCATCACCTCGTGTACGAGGTGGTCGACAACTCCGTCGACGAGGCGCTGGCCGGGTACGCGGACACCATCGACGTGACGATCCTGTCCGACGGCGGCGTGCGTGTCGTCGACAACGGCCGTGGCATCCCGGTGGACATCGTTCCCTCGGAGAACAGGCCGGCCGTCGAGGTCGTGCTGACCGTCCTGCACGCGGGCGGCAAGTTCGGCGGCGGCGGGTACGCCGTCTCCGGCGGTCTGCACGGCGTCGGCGTCTCCGTCGTGAACGCCCTGTCCAGCAAGGTGTCCGTCGACATCAAGCGGGACGGCTACCGCTGGACGCAGGAATACAAGATGGGCGTCCCGACGGCGCCGCTGGCCCGGCACGAGGAGACGGACGAAACCGGCACGTCGGTCACGTTCTGGGCCGACCCGGACATCTTCGAGACCACCGACTACTCCTTCGAGACGCTGTCGCGGCGCTTCCAGGAGATGGCGTTCCTCAACAAGGGGCTGAGGATCAGGCTGACCGACGAGCGGGAGTCGGCGAAGGCCACCTCCGGCGCGGACGAGGCGGGCGCGGACGAGAAGGACGAGGTCAAGGCCGTCACGTATCGCTACGACGGCGGCATCGTCGATTTCGTGAAGTACCTCAACTCCCGCAAGGGAGACGTGGTGCATCCCTCCGTGATCGACATCGAGTCCGAGGACAAGGAGAAGCTCCTGTCCGTCGAGGTCGCGATGCAGTGGAACGCTGGTTACAGCGAGGGCGTGTACTCCTTCGCGAACACCATCCACACCCACGAGGGCGGTACGCACGAGGAGGGCTTCCGGGCCGCGCTGACGTCGCTGATCAACAAGTACGCGCGCGACAAGAAGCTGCTGCGCGACAAGGACGACAACCTCACCGGTGACGACATCCGCGAGGGTCTGACCGCGATCATCTCGGTCAAACTGGGTGAGCCGCAGTTCGAGGGCCAGACCAAGACCAAGTTGGGCAACACCGAGGCGAAGACCTTCGTTCAGAAGATCGTCTACGAGCACCTGGCCGATTGGCTGGACCGCAACCCGAACGAGTCCGCGGACATCGTCCGCAAGGGCATCCAGGCGGCCACCGCGCGCGTGGCGGCCCGCAAGGCGCGCGACCTGACCCGCCGAAAGGGCCTGCTGGAGTCCGCTTCCCTGCCCGGCAAGCTGTCGGACTGTCAGTCGAACGACCCCACCAAGTGCGAGATCTTCATCGTCGAGGGCGACTCCGCCGGCGGTTCGGCCAAGTCCGGCCGCAACCCGGAGTACCAGGCGATCCTCCCGATCCGCGGCAAGATCCTCAACGTGGAGAAGGCGCGCCTGGACAAGATCCTGCAGAACCAGGAGATCCAGGCACTGATCTCCGCGTTCGGCACGGGTGTGCACGAGGACTTCGACATCGACAAGCTCCGCTACCACAAGATCATTCTGATGGCGGACGCCGACGTGGACGGCCAGCACATCAACACGCTGCTGCTGACCTTCCTGTTCCGCTTCATGCGGCCGCTGGTCGAGGCCGGGCACGTGTTCCTGTCCCGTCCCCCGCTGTACAAGATCAAGTGGGGCCGGGAGGACATCGAGTACGCGTACTCCGACCGTGAGCGCGACGCGCTGATCGAGATGGGCCGCCAGCGCGGCAAGCGCGTCAGGGAGGACTCGATCCAGCGCTTCAAGGGCCTTGGCGAGATGAACGCCGAGGAGCTGCGCGTGACCACCATGGACGTCGACCACCGTGTCCTCGGTCAGGTCACCCTCGACGACGCCGCCCAGGCCGACGACCTGTTCTCGGTCCTGATGGGCGAGGACGTCGAGGCCCGCCGGCAGTTCATCCAGCGCAACGCCAAGGACGTCCGCTTCCTCGACATCTGAGTCGGTCTCAGCTGACCGCACCAGGAAGGATTCCCACCAGCAATGGCCGACGAGAACACCCCCGTGACGCCTGAAGAAGAGGGCGGCGAGACCGTGCTGCGCATCGAGCCCGTCGGGCTCGAGACGGAGATGCAGCGCTCCTACCTCGACTACGCGATGTCCGTCATCGTCTCGCGTGCGCTGCCGGACGTCAGGGACGGTCTCAAGCCCGTCCACCGCCGCGTGCTGTACGCCATGTACGACGGCGGGTACCGCCCCGAGCGCGGCTTCTACAAGTGCGCCCGTGTCGTCGGCGACGTCATGGGCAGCTACCACCCGCACGGCGACTCCTCGATCTACGACGCCCTGGTGCGCCTGGCGCAGCCGTGGTCGATGCGGATGCCGCTGGTGGACTCCAACGGCAACTTCGGCTCGCCGGGCAACGACCCGGCGGCGGCCATGCGCTACACCGAGTGCAAGATGGCGCCGCTGTCGATGGAGATGGTCCGTGACATCGACGAGGAAACCGTCGACTTCATGGACAACTACGACGGCCGCTCCCAGGAGCCGACCGTCCTGCCGTCCCGCTTCCCGAACCTGCTGATCAACGGCTCGGCCGGGATCGCGGTCGGCATGGCGACCAACATCCCGCCGCACAACCTGCGCGAGGTCGCCGCCGGCGCCCAGTGGTACCTGGAGAACCCGGACGCCTCCCACGAGGAGCTTCTGGAGGCGCTCATCGAGCGCATCAAGGGCCCGGACTTCCCCACCGGCGCGCTCGTCGTCGGACGCAAGGGCATCGAGGAGGCGTACCGCACCGGCCGCGGCTCGATCACCATGCGCGCGGTGGTCGAGGTGGAGGAGATCCAGAACCGCCAGTGCCTGGTGGTCACGGAGCTGCCGTACCAGGTCAACCCGGACAACCTCGCGCAGAAGATCGCCGACCTGGTGAAGGACGGCAAGATCGGCGGCATCGCCGACGTCCGCGACGAGACGAGTTCCCGTACGGGCCAGCGCCTGGTCATCGTGCTGAAGCGGGACGCGGTCGCCAAGGTCGTCCTGAACAACCTGTACAAGCACACCGACCTGCAGACGAACTTCGGCGCCAACATGCTGGCGCTGGTCGACGGCGTGCCGCGCACGCTGTCGCTGGACGCGTTCATCCGCCACTGGGTGACGCACCAGATCGAGGTCATCGTCCGCCGTACGCGCTTCAGGCTGCGCAAGGCCGAGGAGCGGGCGCACATCCTGCGCGGTCTGCTGAAGGCCCTGGACGCCATCGACGAGGTCATCGCGCTGATCCGGCGCAGTGCGACCGTCGAGGTCGCGCGCGAGGGCCTGATGAGCCTGCTGGAGATCGACGACATCCAGGCCAACGCCATCCTCGAGATGCAGCTGCGGCGACTGGCCGCCCTGGAGCGCCAGAAGATCGTCCAGGAGCACGACGAACTGCAGGCGAGGATCAGCGAGTACAACGAGATCCTGGCCTCACCGGTCCGTCAGCGCGGGATCGTCAGCGCGGAGCTGGCCGCGATCGTCGAGAAGTACGGCGACGACCGGCAGACCAAGCTGATCCCGTACGAGGGCGACATGTCCATCGAGGACCTGATCGCCGAGGAGGACATCGTCGTCACGGTCACCCGCGGCGGCTACATCAAGCGCACCAAGACCGACGACTACCGTGCCCAGAAGCGCGGCGGCAAGGGCGTGCGCGGGACGAAGCTGAAGGAGGACGACATCGTCGACCACTTCTTCGTCTCCACCACGCACCACTGGCTGCTGTTCTTCACCAACAAGGGCCGGGTGTACCGGGCGAAGGCGTACGAGCTCCCGGACGCCGGCCGGGACGCGCGCGGGCAGCACGTGGCGAACCTGCTGGCCTTCCAACCGGACGAGAGGATCGCCCAGATCCTCGCGATCCGCGACTACGAGGCCGCGCCGTACCTTGTGCTGGCCACCAAGGCCGGCCTGGTCAAGAAGACGCCTCTGAAGGATTACGATTCGCCTCGCTCCGGTGGTGTCATCGCGATCAACCTGCGCGCGCAGGAGGACGGATCCGACGACGAACTGATCGGAGCCGAACTCGTCTCGGCCGAGGACGATCTGCTGCTGATCAGCAAGAAGGCGCAGTCGATCAGGTTCACCGCCTCGGACGCCACCCTGCGTCCCATGGGCCGTGCCACCTCGGGTGTCAAGGGCATGAGTTTCCGCGAGAGCGACGAACTGCTCTCGATGAATGTTGTTCGACCCGGTACGTTCGTGTTCACTGCCACTGATGGTGGGTACGCCAAGCGGACCCGAGTCGACGAGTACCGCGTCCAGGGCCGTGGCGGCCTCGGCATCAAGGCCGCCAAGATCGTGGAGGACCGCGGTTCGCTCGTGGGCGCGCTGATTGTCGAGGAGAGCGACGAGATCCTCGCCATCACGCTCTCTGGCGGTGTGATTCGTACGCGGGTCAACGAGGTCAGGGAGACGGGCCGTGACACCATGGGCGTCCAACTGATCAACCTGGGCAAGCGCGATGCCGTCGTCGGTATCGCACGTAACGCCGAGGCGGGGCGCGAGGCGGAGGAAGTCGACGGCGACGTGGCCGTGGACGAGACCGCCGAGGGTGCCGAGACCACCGGCACGGACGAGGGTGAGGCGCCCTCGGCCGAGTAGCACGAGGAGAGAGTCATCGTGAGCGGAGCCACGGGCGCCGGATCGTCCGGTACCTCCACCGGTACGGAAACGAACGGCGGCGGCCGTGGCTCCGCCGCGCGTGCGATGGACACGCACACGACCAACCTGCAGGCGATCAAGTCGCCCGCGACCGACTCGCACGGATCCCAGGGGGCAACGGTGACGGACGCCCGAGGCTCGCAGACCCAGCAGACCCAGGCCGCGGCCGGACAGCAGGCGGGCCCGGGGGCCCCGCAGCAGGCGGCGGGCTCTCCGCTGCCGGGGGAGCGGCAGCCGCAGCAGCCCTCGGGGCCGTACCACCCGCCGCAGGCCTACTCGTCTGCCGAGGTGTCCGCGGGCGCGGTGCGCCGGCCGCGCACGGGCGCGCGTACCGTGCCGCGCACCCGCAAGGCCCGGCTGCGCGTGGCCAAGGCCGACCCGTGGTCGGTGATGAAGGTCAGCTTCATGCTCTCCATCGCGCTGGGCATCTGCACCATCGTGGCGTCCGCCGTGCTGTGGATGGTCGTGGACGCGATGGGCGTGTTCTCCACGGTCGGCGGGACGATCTCCGAGGCCACCGGCTCGAACGAGTCGAACGGCTTCGATCTGCAGTCCTTCCTGTCCCTCCCGAACGTCCTGATGTTCGCGACGATCATCGCCGTCATCGACGTGGTCCTCGCCACGGCCCTCGCGACCCTCGGGGCGTTCATCTACAACCTCTCCGCGGGCTTCGTCGGCGGCATCGAGCTGACGCTGGCCGAGGACGAGTGACGCGAGGCTCGACGCGCCTCGCGAACGTCCGCTGACGGTACCGCGGCAACCGATTTTGGGACTGCCCCCCTCGTGCGCTAATCTTCAGGAGTCAGCGCGCGGGACACATACCGCAGAGCGCGGCGGGGCTATAGCTCAGTTGGTTAGAGCGCATCCCTGATAAGGATGAGGCCACAGGTTCAAATCCTGTTAGCCCCACCAGTGAAAAGACCCCCGGCCGATTGGGACCGGGGGTCTTCTGTCTTCCCCGTCCTTCCCCGTCCTTCCTCGTCCTTCGGCATCCGTGGCTGACACCGGCAGGCATCGGCAGGTGCTCAGCGGGCGCAGACGCGCAGGCGTGGGGGACACGGCCGGCAACGCGGAAAGCCCCGGATCGCAGGGGGCCGAGGGAGACCAGGGGCGGGAACGCGAAGATCCCCGGTCGGTGGTGACCGGGGATCTGTGGGGGTGCGGCTGGTGCTGTACGCAATGTCGCCGTTGTGTCATGGGTGCGGGTGGGGGCACCGGTGGGGCCGGTGCGGTGCTGTCAGCGTTGCAGGGGGATGGTGGGCCGGGCAGGTGGGGCGGCGGGGACGCACTGGGGATCGGCGGTGAGGGAAGGGGCGTCGGCCGTCGGGTGGTGGCGGCAGGCGGGCGTCTTGCCGTGGGCCTCGGCGCGGATGCGCTGTTTCATCGTGGGGGGCAGGGACCGGGCATGCATTCTGGACCAGGGTGACGTCGGCTGGGCCGGCACCGGTGCGGTGCTCTTGGGCGTCGTCTCGGGCTGCTCCGCGGCCGCGGCGGCGGAGGCGGTCGTGGTGATGAGTCCGAGCGCCGTGCACAGCGCGAGGAAGGCAGTGACGATGGCGGTCCACAGCTTCATGACCTTGTGCTGGTCCATGTCCCCTCACTTTCGGGTTGGGCGATTTGCGTACTTTGCTCATGATGTGTATGAGGGCCGCGAAGTGGTGGACCGACGCCCGTGGCGCCGCGATCTTCGGATGAACACCACTCGGATGGGCGCATGAGCGGCGAAAAGCTGCCAAGGAGGGAGGATGGCGGTCGAAGTCACCGTCCGTGCGGGTATGACCACCCTCCGGTCCAGGTGATTTCGCCCGCGTCCACTGCGCTCGCGTACCCGGCAGTTGAGCGCCGACGCAGGTCACCGATCGGTATCGGTCGGTGTGTATAGTCGGGCGCCAGAGGTCCCCTACGTCAAGGAAAGACGAGGTCGCGCGGTGAAGAAGCTTCTCCTGGTCGCACTGGCCGCCATCGGCGGGCTCCTCGTGTACCGCCAGATCCAGGCGGATCGCGCCGAGCAGGATCTGTGGACGGAGGCGACTGACTCCGTGCCCACGGGTTCCTGAGCACCGACATCCGATACTGAACAGACCCCGACCGCCCGAGCGGTCGGGGTTTTGTGCGGGGCCCGCGGGCCCGGCCTCCTGTTGCGCGGGCGCGTCCCGTGGGTTAGGGCTCGCTCCCGGAGGCGGACGTTTCGGACGCTCGTACGGAACGCGCGGACGGCCCAGTGGCCCGCGGGGCAGGATGGGCGACGTCCGGAGCGACGAGACGCGAGGGGTGGCGCGGCATGGAACGGGGCGGAGCGGACCGGCGGACGAGGGCGGGGCGCCTCCGGCGCGGTCGTCGGCCCCCGCACAACCCCGCCGTGCGCCTGGCCGTCGCCGTGGCGGCGCTGTCCCTGGCGGCGGCCGCCCCCGGGCCGAGCGCGTTCGCGGCCGGGACACCGGGGCCGTACGCCTTCGCCGACGGCGTCCCGTCCGTCGCCGGGGCGACGAGCACCACGGACGCCGGACGCCTCGAGCCCGGCCGTACCTACAAAAGCTCCCTGCCGAGGGACGGCAAGCTCTCCTACCGCCTCGACCTCGACGCCACCTCCGCCGTGTACGTCTCCGCCACGGCGGTGCCCGCGGCCGGCACCACGGTCGCCGCCACCGACGGTCTCAGGCTCTCGGTGCAGGACGCCCACGGCACCTCCTGCTCCTTCCATGCCGCCCGCTTCGGCGCGAGCCGCAGCCCGCATCCCATCGCCGCCTGGGGGGTGCGCGACGCATCCCCGGGCCACACGCTGTGCCAGGGAGCCGGCACGTACTACGTGCTGATCGAACGCATCGGTGCCGACGGCTCCTCGTCCGACACCTGGCCCCTCGAACTCGCCGCGTTCTCGGAGCCGCCCCTGAGACACACCGGAGCGACAAGAGCGCCCGAGTCGTGGAACTCCGCCTCGCCCGAGCCGGTCACCGGCCAGGCGGTGGAACGCGCGGGCGGCGCCGGATTCGCCAAGGCGAGCGCGATCGGACCAGGGGCCTGGCGAACCCGGATACGGCCCGGCCAGACCCTCTTCTACAGGGTGCCGGTCGACTGGGGACAACAGCCGAACGCCACCGCCGAACTGGGCAGTTCGAGCAGCGGCAGCGGCTACGTGAGCGGCGCGCTGACACTGTCGCTGTACAACCCGGTGCGCGGGCAAGTGGAGGAGGCGTACGCCGGTTACAGCGGACGGCAGACCTCGGCCGGCCTCGCGCCCCTGCCGCCCGTCGCCCACGCCAACCGTTACGGCTTCGCCGACCGGGTGAAGAGCCTGCGGTTCGCCGGCTTCCACTACCTGGTCGTGCACCTCGCCGCCCAGACCGCCGAACGGTTCGGCGAGGGGCCCTACGGCCTGACCCTGCGCGTGCGGGTGGACGGCACGGCACGGCCCGGACCGGGCTACGCGGGCCGGTCCGAACCCGGGCAGCTCTTCGAAGTCACCGCCCAGGACCGGGTGGCGGCGACACCGGCCGGGGCCGCGGGCGGCACGGTGGCGCTGCGGGCGCTCGCCGTCGGCGGGATCGGCGCGGGGACCGTCCTGCTGGCCGTCCTCGGGGTGTGGACGGTGGCCGCCCGGCGCAGGACGGGCCCCTCGTCGTAGGGCGCGGGCAGGGGATCGAACCCGGCCCCGGAGGCCTCACGAACGGGTCAGCGCCCAGAAACCCACGGCATAGCAGGCCAGCGCGAGCAGCAGCAGGGGGACCGCCACCCTGGCGGGCGGGCCGGGACGGCGAGGACGTACGGCGCGGTGGCGCGAGATTCCCTGAGCCGGAACGGGAACCTGCGGATCCTGAGCGGTGTACGAGGCGGTGGAGACATCAGCACGGCCCACGGGCTCGAGCGGCACGCCGCCGGAGGGCGGTAAGGCCTGGACCGGAGGGGCGGCCGGCACGGGCGGAACGGCCTGCGGCGGCGGCAGGTGGAAGCTGCCGGTGTCCGACAGCGTGGAGGGCTGGGCCGGACCGGCAGGCGAGCCGCTGCCGTCCGGCTCCGGCGCCGACCCGGTCCCCTGCCGGGGAGCGAGCCGCGGGTCCGACGCGACGGAACCGGTGCCTGAGTCCGCGGAGCCGGCGGCGGCAGCCCCGGTGCCGGGCCGATCCGGTACGACGGCGCCGTCCGACGCATCGGCGGACCCAGCCGCCGCACCGTGCCCGACCGCCACCCCCGGGCTCCGCCTGAGCGGACCCTCCGGGCCGAACCCCGGTGGCAGCGGCCCGAGTTGGTCGAAGATCTCGACCAGCTCGTCGTCGGGACCCGGCTCCGGCAGAAGCTCGGCGCACGCGACGAGGGCCTTGCGCGCCCCCGTCGCCGTACGGAACCGGGCCTGCGGGTCCGGCTGCAGCAGCGCGGCCACGACCTGCCACAGCGGCTCGGGCACGCCCTTGGGCGCACTCGGCGTCCCGTGCTCCGCGAAGTACTCCACGAGCGCCTTGGCGTCGGGCTTGGCGCCCTGCAGCAGATAGAGGGCGACCAGGCCGGTGGCGAACAGGTCGGCGGGGAAGTCCGGTTCGGCGCCCATCATCTGCTCGGGTGCGAGGTAACCCGGCGTCCCCACCACCAGGTCGGTCTCCGTCAGCCGCGGTTCGCCCAGCCGCATCGCGATGCCGAAGTCCGACAGCCGCAGCCTGGGCCGACCCGTCCCGGTCGCCTCCAGCAGCACGTTGGCGGGCTTGATGTCGCGGTGCACGACCCCCTCCGCGTGCACCGCGGCGAGCCCCGACAGCAACTGGTCGAGCAGGGTGCGGACGAACGCCGGGGGCAGCGGGCCGTAGTCCCCGACCAGATGGGCCAGAGAGCCGCCGGCCACCAGGTCCATGGTGAACAGGACCTTGTCGTCGTCGGCGGCCCAGCTGGCCGGTGCGAGCACATGGGGGTGGTCGATCCGCAGCGCCTGCTCCCGCACGAAGCGCAGCAGGGAGTGCGCGTCGCGCTGCTGCAGGACCTTGGCGGCCACATACCTGCGGCGCCGGTGGTCCCAGGCACGCCAGACCGCGCCCACTCCACCGCGTCCGATCGGGTCGGCCAGCTCGTACCGGCCGGCGAAGACCTCACCCATGGCTGTGCGTCGCTCCTCCCCCTGCGGCCACTCCCCTCGTCCTCCTCGACGGGGCGATACGGCCCCCGCCGGGTCAGTTCTGGTGGGCCTGGTAGTGCGCGACCGCGTCCGAGGTGCGGCCCGCGCCGTACACCCGGAGGAACTCCGCCAGTTCGGGGTGGGTCGGGGCCAGGGCGTTCGCCGCGTCGATGATGTCACCGGCCGCCGCGACCGAGCGCAGCAGCGACTGGATCTCGCGGACCACCCGCTTGACCGTCGGTGCTCCCGAACTGATCGTCGACTGCGTGGTGTTGCTGAGCACCGAGCCCCCCTGCGACCGCTTGATCTCCTCCATGCGCTCGGTGGCCTCGGCCGCGCTGACGCTGCCGTCCGCCACCTGCCCCGCCAGCTCCTGCAGCAGCTGCACCCGCTGGACCACCGCCGGATTGCCGATCTTCGCGCGCTGGCCGCTCATCAGCTGCGACAGCATCGGCGCGGACAGTCCCAGTACCCCCGCCAGCCGGGCCTGGTTGAGCCCGAGATCGTCTATGAGCTTACGGAAGAGCGCCCCCAACGGCTCCCCGTACCAGTTCCGCTGCAGTTCCCGCGCTCTTGCGGTGGCTTCCTGCTGTGCGGCGTCCATTGCGTCTCCCCATCGCTTCCCCGAGTACGGCGGTTCGCTGTAGCGAACCACGCCGAGCATCTTACGGAGAGTGGTCGGCCACGGGGACCCCCAATCTTTTTGCGAGATCCGGGGGGTGACCCGGTACTCTGGTCTGCGGCACCCGACCGGCAGCCCGTTCTCCGGCCGGATGCTCCTCTTCCGGGGCCTTAGCTCAGTTGGTAGAGCGCTGTCTTTGCATGGCAGATGTCAGGGGTTCGACTCCCCTAGGCTCCACGGACACGGACACGGCCGTGGGCATGGACGTGGACGCGAAAAAGAAGCTCCCCTGATCCGGGAAACGGATCAGGGGAGCTTCTTCGTGCCACGCCGGCCGATGGCCGCGCCACCGGGAGGTGGTCAGCCGCGTTCGTCGCGGTCCGCCACCTCCTCCTCGGCCTGCTTCGCCTGCACCTCCGGGTCCAGTACGGACTGGCCGCTGCCGTCCACCGAGGTCAGCCCATCCGACTCGGGCACCTCCGTGGCGGCCGGCGGTTCCACCAGCCAGTCGGGGTTGGCCTGCTTGTCCCACCACTTCCAGGCGGCGAAGGCGCCACCGGCGAGCACGCCCACCACCGCGAACATCTTCGCGGCACGGCCCGCCCGGCCCCGCCGCTGCTGCTTGCGGGCCAGCTTCTGGATCTTCCGCGCCGGGACCTGACCGCGCAGCGCGACCAGCGCGGCGGCACCGCGTGCGGCGGCCTCGTCCGCGACAGGCCCCGCCGCGGCCCTCGCCTGCTCGATCCTCGGCCGGGAGTACTCGGCGGCCTGCCGGGCGGCCCTACGCGTCCGTTCGGCCGCCTGCTGGGCGGCCAGGTCGACCTTCGGCGGTACATGGGCCTTGGCCTGCGCGCCATAGACCACGGCCTGCGTACGGGCCTGCTCCAGCCGGGGTGCGACATGGGCGCCGTACTGGACGCGGGCCTGGTCGGCGGCCAGCGACACCTTCGGCGCGAGCCGTACGCGTGCCTCGTGTGCGTAGTGCGCGGCCCTCTCCTTGGCCGTGTCGGCGTAGGGCGCCACCACTTCCGCGGCGTGCAGCACGCTGTCCTTCGCCGAGCCGGTCGCGGCGCGCACGCTGTCGATGCGGGTCACGGGTTCCTCCTCCTCGGTGGCGTACGGTATTTCGACTTTCCACCCTTTTACGGATCATGCATGTCCACGCGCCCGGGGGCATGTGATGACGGGCATCCGGGTCACGGGCCATGACTCCGGCGACCACAGCGGTCCTTCCGGTCTGGAGCCCGCCGCGAGACGATCACGTGTGATAGCGGATGAATACGGAACAACGGGGGCTTGTCGTCGACAATGCCACGGATTGTCGCGCCGCGCTCCCGACCCGGGAGGACCGGCCGGGTATCGCGCAACCGGATCCGGCGGATGTCCGCTCAGAAACCGCCGCCGGACGACGCACGACACAGGCCGTGCGAGGATCGGGGAGTCACAGGAAGACAACGGAAGGCAGATCGTGGCTGAGCAGCTCTACGCCACCCTGAAGACCAACCACGGCGACATCGCGGTCCGGCTCCTGCCGAACCACGCTCCCGAGACGGTCCGGAACTTTGTCGAGCTCGCCAAGGGCGAGCGAGAGTGGACCCACCCCGCCACCGGCGAGAAATCCACGGCGAAGCTCTACGACGGCACGGTCTTCCACCGGGTGATCAGCGGTTTCATGATCCAAGGCGGTGACCCGCTGGGCAACGGCACCGGCGGTCCCGGCTACCAGTTCAAGGACGAGTTCCACCCGGACCTCTCCTTCGACAGGCCCTACCTGCTGGCGATGGCCAACGCCGGCCCGGGCACCAACGGCTCGCAGTTCTTCATCACCGTCGGCGCGACGACCTGGTTGAACCGCAAGCACACCATCTTCGGCGAGGTCACCGACCCGGCCAGCCAGAAGGTCGTCGACTCCATCGCGACCACGCAGACCAACCCGCGCACCGACCGCCCCCTCAACGACGTCGTCATCGAGTCCGTCGTCGTCGAGACCCGCGAAGGCTGACCAAGGGCTCGGCCCGGCAGCCCCCCGAGGGAACCAATCGCCCCGCTCGTCCGTAAGGATGGGCGGGGCGGTGCCTTGCCCGAAGGAGCCGCAGCCGCGCACCGCCCACGACGAATCGAGGGGACCCCCATGGACCAGGCACCAGGCAGCCCGCAGGGCCCGACGGGTCAGGGCCCGGCGGACCAGGGCCCGCAGGACGCCCACCGCCTGCCCACCTGCTACCGCCACCCGGACCGCGAGACCGGCATCCGCTGCACCCGCTGCGACCGGGCGATCTGCCCCGAGTGCATGATGAACGCCTCCGTGGGCTTCCAGTGCCCGGACTGCGTCCGGGGCGGCTCCGGCACCGGCCACTCACCTGCCGCGAACCGGCCCCGCACCCTGGCCGGCGGCACCGTGACCGCCGACCCCCGCCTGCTCACCAAGATCCTCATCGGGATCAACGTCGCGGTGTTCATCGCGATCCAGGTCAACGACTCGCTCCTGGAGCACCTCGTCCTGCTCGGCGCGTGGCCGCCGCCGCCGTTCACACCCACCGCGGGCCTCGCGGACGGCGAGTGGTACCGCCTCGTGACCTCGATGTTCGCCCACCAGGAGATCTGGCACATCGCCTTCAACATGCTGAGCCTGTGGTGGCTGGGCGGCCCCCTGGAGGCGGCCCTCGGCCGGCTGCGCTATCTCGCGCTGTACTTCGTCTCCGGCCTGGCGGGCGGTGCGCTGACGTATCTGCTGGCCGCCCCCACGCAAGCCTCGCTCGGCGCCTCCGGCGCCATCTTCGGCCTGTTCGGCGCCACCGCCGTGCTGATGCGCCGGCTCAACTACGACATGCGGCCGATCATCGCCCTGCTGGTGATCAACCTGATCTTCACCTTCAGTCCGGGCATGAACATCGCCTGGCAGGCCCACATCGGCGGCCTGGTCGCCGGAGCGATCATCGGGTATGCGATGGTCCACGCCCCGCGCGAGCGGCGGACCCTGGTGCAGTACGGGACCTGTGCGCTGGTGCTGGCGGTCGTCGTGGTGCTGACGCTGCTCAGAACGGCCCAGCTCACCTGAGATCGCGGCCGGGGACCCCGCGGTACCACCGTTGTCCACAGACAGTGGCGAATCTTGTGCATAGCGTGTGGGAACACGTGTGCCCCCTGCCGCCTGCGTTTGTGCAGGTCAGGAAGGGGGCGGGAGGTTGCCGAGGGCGGTGTGACAGTCGTACAGGCGTCAACGGCGGAGTGGTTATCCACAGATCGGGGCTTTTCCCCAGGTCCCTGTGGACATTCCACCGACCTGTGGATAACTCAGCGAACAGCCATGGGCAGAGCTGGGTCGCCGGGAAGCCGGCGTCACTTCCACTGCGTGGAGACGGCGAATCCGGCGGCGATGAAGCCGAAGCCCACCACGATGTTCCAGTTGTCCAGGGCGTCGATGGGCAGCGAGCCGTCGGTCACATAGAAGACGACGATCCAGACCAGACCGATGAGGAACATGGCCAGCATGACGGGCGCCACCCAGCTGCGGTTCTCCAGCTTGATGCTCGCGGACTGCTTGGCGGGCGGCGGGGTGTAGTCGGCCTTCTTGCGGATACGTGACTTCGGCACGAGGGTCTCTCCTGTCGATGCGCTGCGTGGCCGCGCAGGGAACTGGGCTGACTCCGGGGCAGCGTACAAGGGGACACTGAGTAATCTCCCGGGCGTCCGTTAGCGTAGTGCTTCCGCGGCGTCTAAGGAGATAAGGGTACGTTGAGCAATTCCGCCGACTCCCCCACGACGGGTGACGGCCCGGCCCGCTCGCGCCGTCCGAAGCCCGTGCGGCTCCTCACCGTGGCCGTCTTCGCCCTCGCCGGGCTCATTTTCTTCACCAGTTTCAACACGGCCAAGGGCACCAACATCCGCACGGACGCGTCCCTGCTGAAGCTGTCCGACCTCGTCCAGGAGCGCAGCCGCAAGAACAAGGAGCTGGACGAGTCCAACGCCGCCCTGCGCGACGACATCGAGTCCCTCGCCCGGCGCGACGACGGTGACGGCGACGGCAAGGCCCGGGGCGACAGGCTCACCGGCCTGGAGAGGAGCGCGGGCACGCAGAAGCTCAAAGGCAGGGCGATCACGGTCACCCTCGACGACGCCCCGCCGGACGCCACCGCGAAACTCCCCGGCTACCCCGAGCCGCAGCCCGACTACCTGGTGATCCACCAGCAGGACCTCCAGGCCGTGGTCAACGCGCTGTGGAACGGCGGCGCCCAGGGCGTCAAGGTCATGGACCAGCGGCTGATCTCCACCAGCGCGGTGCGCTGCGTGGGCAACACACTGATCCTCCAGGGCCGCGTGTACTCACCGCCGTACAAGATCACGGCGGTCGGCGACCCGGAGAAGCTGCGCAAGGCGCTCGCCGGCTCCCCGGCGATCCAGAACTACATGGTGTACGTCAACGTCTACGGCCTCGGCTGGAAAGTCACCGACGAGGGGACGGTGACTCTTCCGGGCTACTCGGGCACAGTGGACCTGCACTACGCGAAGCCCGTGGAGTAGGCGACACCGGCCGGCTCCGCATCACCATCGGCACCGGGCCCCGCGAAACCGCGCCCACCGATGTTGAGGTGATCGCCCCCCGTGCCACGTATGTCCGGGCACACGCGTCCGGGACGCGGTCTCCACCCAGCCCCGTGGAGGCCGGGAAACCTCGGGCGCCGCGCCGTTAGTCTGGTGGCGTACGGCGTGAGTCTGGTGCCGTGGGAGACGGAAGGGACGGCATGTACGGCTGGATCTGGCGGCATCTGCCGGGGAACGCGGGGGTCAAGGCGCTGATCTCACTGGTGCTTGTCCTGGCCGTGGTCTACGTCCTGTTCCAGTACGTCTTCCCGTGGGCCGAACCGCTGCTTCCCTTCAACGATGTGACGGTGGACAACCAGTGAGTGCGCGGATTCTCGTCGTCGACAACTACGACAGCTTCGTCTTCAACCTTGTCCAGTACCTGTACCAGTTGGGGGCCGAGTGCGAGGTGCTGCGCAACGACGAGGTGTCGACGGCGCACGCCCAGGACGGCTTCGACGGGGTGCTGCTCTCGCCGGGGCCGGGCACGCCCGAGCAGGCCGGTGTCTGCGTGGAGATGGTCCGTCACTGCGCCGCGACCGGTGTTCCGGTCTTCGGGGTGTGCCTGGGCATGCAGTCGATGCAGGTGGCGTACGGCGGTGTGGTGGACCGCGCGCCCGAGCTGCTGCACGGCAAGACCTCGCCGGTGGAGCACGAGGGCAGGGGCGTCTTCGCCGGTCTGCCCTCCCCGTTCACGGCGACCCGCTACCACTCGCTGGCCGCCGAGCCCGCGACCGTGCCCGAGGAACTGGAGGTCACGGCACGCACGCCCGACGGCATCATCATGGGGCTGCGGCATCGTGAACTTCCCGTCGAGGGCGTGCAGTTCCATCCCGAGTCGGTGCTGACCGAGCACGGGCACCGGATGCTGGCCAACTGGCTGGTGGAGTGCGGCGACGAGGGGGCCGTGGCGAGATCGGCGGGGCTGGCCCCGGTGGTGGGCAGGGCCACGGCGTGACCGCGCTGCGCCCCGAGCGCGAGACGGACCCCTCGTACGGGCAGCAGCCGTACGGGGGGCCGGGCACGTTCGAGGAGTGGTACGGCACGGGGGCGCAAGGCGCGCCTCAACAGCCGTACGCGGCGCCCCACGCGGCCCCGGCGGCGCCCCAGGCGGGTCCGGCGGGGGTGCCCTACGAGCCGGCCGGTGACGCGGCGACGGCGTATCCGCCGCCTGTGCCGCATCCCGTCCCGCCCGCCGCCGACGAGGAGACGATGGCGCTGCGGATCCCGGATCCGCCGCCTGGCGCGCCTTCGGCCACGGGGGTCACTGGACCTCCAGCGGGTGGGCGTGCGGCCCGCAGAAAGGCCGCCAGGCGCCGTCAAGGCCGTCGTGGGGCCGCCGCGGGGACGGCGCCGGAGGAGGACAGGCCGGCGGACCGGTCGTCCGCGCCGCTGTCCCGGGTGGAGGCGCGCCGGCAGGCACGGGCGCGCAGGGCGAGCCCGGGGGTCGTCGCCAGCCGGATCATCGGTGAGATGTTCATCACCACGGGCGTGGTGATGCTGCTCTTCGTCACCTACCAGTTGTGGTGGACGAACGTGCGGGCGCACGCCCAGGCGGGCAGTGAGGCGAACCAGTTGCAGAACGACTGGGCGAGCGGCAAGCGGAACCCGGGGACGTTCGAGCCGGGGCAGGGCTTCGCCCTCCTGCACATTCCGAAGCTGGACGTGGTGGTGCCGATCGCGGAGGGCATCAGCAAGTCGAAGGTGCTGGACAAGGGCATGGTCGGGCACTACGCGGAGGGCGCCCTCAACACGGCGATGCCGGAGGCGAGGACGGGCAACTTCGGGCTCGCGGGCCACCGCAACACGCACGGCGAGCCGTTCCGGTACATCAACAGGCTCTCGCCGGGCGACGCCATCGTCGTGGAGACGCAGGACACGTACTTCGTCTACAAGATGGCGTCGATACTGCCGGTGACGCCGCCGGCCAACACGAGCGTCCTCGACCCCGTCCCGGAGGGTTCGGGTTTCACCAAGCCCGGCCGCTACATCACGCTGACCACCTGCACGCCGGAGTTCACCAGCAAGTACCGGTTGATCGTCTGGGGCAAGATGGTCGAGGAACGGCCGCGCAGCAAGGGCAAGCCGGATGCGCTCGTCAGTTAAAGGGCGGATGAACAGTGGCAGCGACCACGGACGACACGGCAGAGCACAGCGACGGCAGCGAATGGCGCGGTGACGCGTCGGCTGCCGGTCCCGGGGGACGCCGCCGACGGCCCGGCCCGCTGGCCCTCGCCGTCAGCTTCTTCGGTGAACTCCTCATCACGGCGGGCCTGGTCCTCGGCCTGTTCGTCGTCTACTCCCTGTGGTGGACGAACGTCCTGGCGGACCGCAAGGCCGATCAGCAGGGCCACAAGATCCGGGACGAGTGGGCCCAGTCCGCCCCCGGCGGCCCCGGCGCGCTGGACACCATGGACGGCATCGGCTTCCTGCACGTGCCGTCCATGCACAACGGCGAGATCCTGGTCAAGAAGGGCACGTCGGAGAACGTCCTGAACGGCGGCGTGGCCGGCTACTACGTCGACCCCGTCAAGGCGACCCTCCCGACCTCCGGCAAGACCGGCAACTTCTCCCTCGCCGCCCACCGGGACGGGCACGGTGCGAAGTTCCACAACATCGACAAGGTGGGCAAGGGCGATCCGGTCGTCTTCGAGACCAAGGACAAGTGGTACGTCTACAAGGTCTACGGCATCCTCCCGGAGACCTCGAAGTACAACGTCGAGGTCCTCTCCCCGGTCCCGAAGGAGTCGGGCGTGAAGAAGCCCGGCCACTACATCACTCTGACGACGTGCACCCCGGTGTACACCTCGCGCTACCGGTACATCGTCTGGGGCGAACTGGTCCGCGTGGAGAAGGTGGACAGCGAGCGGACGCCGCCGGAGGAGCTGCGGTGACGTAGGGCGGCGGTACGACGGAGCCCCAGCCCCCCTCGCAGGAGGGGGCCGGGGCTCTTGCCGTCAGGGCCGGGTGACGGTCGGGGTCAGCCGCCTCCGCCGAAGAGGCCGCCGTTTCCGTTGCCGTTGTTGCCTCCGCCGAAGGCCGTCAGCGTGATCTGCGTGCCGCCGGGGTCGTCGACCGGCTGGTCGGCACCCGGGTCCTGGCTGAAGACCCGAGCGTTGTCGTCCTGGCTGCTTCCCGGGGTGAACTGGATGTTGGTGAAGCCGGCTGCCCCCAGAATCTGCCTGGCCTCCGCAACGGTCCGGCCGCGGACGTTGGGCACCCGCGTCTTGTCCTGCTGCTGGAGCTTGCCGATCTTGATGGTCACCCGGGAGTTCTTGTCGACCTGCTGGCCGATGTCCGGAGTGGTCCCTATGACCTTGCCGTCCTGGCCGGGATCGTCGGTGGGAGCCTCGGTGCAGTCGCCGGAGAGGTTGTTGGCCTGCATCTGGGCCTTGGCCTCGTCACAGGTACTGCCCGCGACGTTCGGAACGGTGGCCTTCGCGACGGCCTTGGCGACGGTGAGGGTGATCGTCGAGCCCTTCTCGACCTCCGTGTCCACCGTGGGGTTCTGGGAGATGACGACGCCCTCGGGCCGGTCGGACTCCTCGGTCTTCTGCTCGACCTTGAAGCCCTTGTCCTTGAGCGTGGACTCGGCCTTTTCGAAGGTGAGGTTCGTCACATCCGGGACGGCGATCTTCGGCGCTCCGGTGGACAGCACCAGGTCGACGGTCTCGCCCTTCTTGATGGTGCCCGTCTTGGGATTCTGCGAGCAGACCTTGCCCTTGGGCTGGTCGTCGCAGGTGTCCTGGGTGAACGCCAGTTTCAGGGTGACGTTGTCCGCCGTCCGCTGGGCCTCCTGCTTCGTCTGGCCGACGAAGTTGGGCACGGTCATCGTGTCGTTGCTGACGCCGTTGCCGCTGAAGATCCACTTGCCGATGAGGATGGCGCCGACGAGGACCAGGACGCCGGCGACGACCAGCATGATCGTCGAGGTGTTGGACTTCTTCTGGCGCCGCCGGTCGGGGCGGTCGTCGTAGCCGAAGCCGCCGTCGTCCGGGTTCATGGGCGGCAGCATCGTCGTGGCGCCGGCGGCGGGCTCGGAGCGCAGGGCGGTGGTCGGCTGGTCGTCGGGGTAGCCGCCGTAGCCGACGGAACCCATGGCCGCTGTGGCCGCGACCGGCTGGCCGTCGAGGCAGGCCTCGATGTCGGCGCGCATCTCGTCGGCGGACTGGTAGCGGTAGTCGGGGTCCTTGACCAGCGCGCGCAGCACGATCGCGTCCATCTCGGGCGTGATCTCGGGGTCGAAGACGCTCGGCGGCTGCGGTTCCTCGCGGACGTGCTGGTAGGCGACCGCGACCGGGGAGTCGCCGACGAACGGGGGGCGGACCGTCAGCAGCTCGTAGAGCAGGCAACCCGTCGAATAGAGGTCCGAGCGCGCGTCGACCTGTTCGCCTTTGGCCTGCTCGGGGGACAGGTACTGGGCGGTGCCGATGACGGCCGCGGTCTGGGTCATCGTCATGCCGGAGTCGCCCATGGCCCGGGCGATGCCGAAGTCCATGACCTTGACCTGGCCGTTGCGCGTCAGCATGACGTTGGCCGGCTTGATGTCGCGGTGGACGATGCCGCTGCGGTGGGCGTACTCCAGGCCCTGGAGGATGCCGATGGTCATCTCCATGGACCGCTCGGGCAGCAGCTTGCGGCCGCTGTGCAACAGCTCACGGAGCGTGGAGCCGTCGACGTACTCCATCACGATGTACGGGATCGAGACCCCGTCGATGTAGTCCTCGCCCGTGTCGTAGACCGCGACGATCGCGGGATGGTTGAGCGAGGCGGCCGACTGGGCCTCCCGGCGGAACCGGGCCTGGAAGGAAGGGTCGCGCGCCAGGTCGGCGCGGAGCGTCTTCACCGCCACGGTGCGGCCCAGGCGGGTGTCATGCGCGAGGTACACCTCCGCCATGCCACCACGGCCGAGCACATGGCCCAGCTCGTACCGGCCGCCGAGGCGACGCGGCTCTTCCATAATTCCCTACCAGCCCTCTCCGTCGGTCCCGACCGGCACCACGTGTGCCGCCGGAGCTGCTGTCCGGGCCTACCGTACCCGGCTCGCTTTCCGTGACCTGGCCAAGCCCGTCACCCGATACAGGACCGGTATCGCAACGTGCACCGATGTGAAGGGGACGTGACAGGGGTCACTGCCTGGAGTTGATGACCGCCTCCATCACGCTCCTGGCGATGGGCGCCGCGAAGCCGCCGCCGGAGATGTCGTCGCGGTTGGCGTTGTCGTCCTCGACGACCACGGCGACCGCGACCGGCGAGCTGCCGTCGCTCGTCTTGGCGTAGGAGATGAACCAGGCGTACGGCTTCTCGCTGTTGTCGACGCCGTGCTGGGCGGTACCGGTCTTGCCGCCCACGGTGGCGCCGCCGATCTGCGCGTTCTTGCCGGTGCCGTCCTTGACGACGGTCTCCATCATCGACTGCAGTATCTGGGCGTTCCTCGACGACAGCGGCCGGCTCAGTTCCTCGGGGTCGGTCTGCGCGACGGTGTCGACGTTCGGCGACTGCAACTTGTCGACCATGTACGGCTTCATCAGCTTGCCGTCGTTGGCGATCGCCGAGACGACCATGGCCATCTGCAGCGGGGTCGTGGCGGTGTTGAACTGGCCGATCGAGGACAGCGCGGTCTGCGACTTGTTCATGTCGTCGGAGAACACCGAGGCGTTGGCCCGGACCGGGACGAAGTGCTCCTTGGTGAAGCCGAACTTCTTGGCCTCCTCGAGCATCTTCTCGTTGCCGAGGTCCGCGCCGATCTTGCCGAAGACGGTGTTGCAGGACACCCGCAGCGCCTGCCGCATGGTGGCGTTCTTGCAGGGGATGTTGCCCTCGTTCTTCAGTTCGGTGGTGGTGCCGGGCATGACCCACGGCAGCGGCGAGTCGGTGGACTGGTCGGCCGACGTGTACAGGCCGCTTTCCAGCGCGGCGGCCGCGGTGACCACCTTGAAGGTGGAGCCCGGCGGGTAGGTCTCGCGCAGCGCCCGGTTGAGCATCGGGTCGCTGGGGTCGTTCTGCTTCTGCAGCTTCTTCCAGGCTTCGGCGTCCGCGTTGGAGGTGCCGGCGAACGACGAGGGGTCGTACGACGGGTAGGAGGCCAGCGCCAGGATCTTGCCGGTGGACGGTTCCAGGGCGACGACGGCGCCCTTGCCGTGGCCCTTCAGGCCGTTGTACGCCGCCTTCTGCGCGGCCGCGTTGAGCGTGGTGACCACGTTGCCGCCCTGCTTGGGCTTGCCCGTGATCATGTCCAGGGTGTTGCGGAAGAACAGCCGGTCGTCGTTGCCGGTGAGGATGCCGTCCTCGATGTTCTCCAGCTGGGTGGCGCCGTAGGACTGGGAGGCGAACCCGGTGACGGGCGCCCACATGGGGCCGTTCTTGTAGGTGCGCTTGTACTTCAGGTCGTTGAGCCCGTTGCTCTTCGTCTCCGTCGACCCGGTGATCGGGGAGCCGCCGACGATGATGTCGCCGCGAGGGGTGGAGTAGCGGGCGATGGTGACGCGGCGGTTCTTGGGGTCGCTCTTGAGGCTGTCGGCCTTGGCGTACTGGATCCAGTTGTCCCGGATGAGCAGGGTGAGGACCAACAGGCCGCAGAAGAGCGCGATCCGGCGCAGGGGCTTGTTCACGGGCGGACCACCTGTGTCATCTCGGCGTCGGGGTCGGAGGCGGGGGCGGGCGCGGGCCGGCGTGCGGTGTCGCTGATGCGGAGGAGGATGCCGATCAGGGCCCAGTTGGCGATGACGGAGGAGCCGCCGTAGGCCAGGAACGGCATCGTCATGCCGGTGAGCGGGATGAGGCCCATCACGCCGCCGGCCACGACGAAGACCTGCAGGGCGAAGGCGCCGGAAAGGCCGATGGCGAGCAGCTTGCCGAAGGGGTCGCGGGCAGCCAGTGCGGTGCGTACGCCGCGCTCCACGATCAGGCCGTAGATCAGCAGGATAGCCATGATGCCGGCCAGGCCGAGTTCCTCGCCGAAGGTGGCGAGGATGAAGTCGGAGTTGGCGGCGAACTTGATGAGGTCGGAGTGGCCCTGGCCGAGGCCGGAGCCGAGGGTGCCGCCGGAGCCGAAGGCCCACAGCGCTTCCATGGACTGCTCGGAGTGGCCGTAGACGCCCGCCTGGCTGAGCTTGTACTCCCTCATGGGATCCAGCCAGGCCTGGACGCGCTGCTGGACGTGCGACTCGAAGCTGGCCACGCCGACGGCGCCGACGCCGGACATCAGCAGACCGAAGACGATCCAGCTGGTCCGCTCGGTGGCGACGTACAGCATGATCACGAACATGCCGAAGAACAGCAGCGACGTGCCGAGGTCGGTCTCGAAGACCAGGATGAGGATGGAGATGAACCAGACGACCAGGATCGGGCCGAGGTCGCGGCCGCGCGGCAGGTACAGGCCCATGAAGCGGCGGCTGGCGAGGGCCAGCGCGTCGCGCTTCACCATCAGGTAGCCGGCGAAGAAGACCGCCAGCACGATCTTCGCGAACTCACCGGGCTGGATGGAGAATCCGGCGACCGAGATCCAGATCTTGGCGCCGTAGATGTTCTGCCCGAGGCCGGGGACCAGGGGCAGCAGCAGCAGGACCAGCGCGCCGACCATGGAGATGTAGGTGTAGCGCTGCAGGACACGGTGGTCCTTGAGGAAGATCAGCACCACCACGAACAGGGCGATGCCCATCGCCGTGTACATCAGCTGCCGTGGTGCGGCCGTTCCCGCCTGCTTGATGGCCTGCAGCAGTTTCGACTGGTCCAGGCGCCAGATGACGACCAGTCCGAGTCCGTTCAGCAGCGTGGCCAGCGGCAGCAGCAGCGGGTCCGCGTACGGGGCGAACTTGCGTACGACAAGGTGGGCGACGCCGGCCAGCAGGCCCAGGCCCAGGCCGTAGCTCAGCAGACCGGCGGGCACCTGGTTGTTGATGGCCAGGCCCACGTTGGCGTAGGCGAACACCGGGACGGCGACGGCGAAGACCAGCAGCGCGAGCTCGGTGTTGCGCCGGCTCGGCGCGCCGATCGCGCCGATCGTGGACGTGTGGTGCGTCGACGGGTTGGTAGTGCTGCTCATCGTGTGACAGGGCCTCTCACGGCTTGCCTACTGCTTACCGCACAGCGAGACGACCTTCTGCTCTTCCTCCGAGAGAGTGGGGCCGGGGCTGGGAGTGGACGCGGTCGTGGACGTGGACGGGGACGACGGTGACGACGGGGACTTCGGCGCCGATGGGTTCGGCGTCGGTGTCGCCTTGGACGTGAAGGCGGTGCGGGTGGTTCCCGTGGTGCTCGCGGTGCCGGTGGTGCCGCCGGCCTGGCCCTGGCCCGACTTGGCGTTGTTCTCCTCGGCGACCCGGCGCTGCGCCTCCTTCTTGCACGCGGAGGCCTGTACCGCCAGTTCGTCGACCTTCTTGCGGGCGTCCATGAGGCCGCCCTCGGCGATCGTCGCCCTGACCTGCTTCTGCTGGTAGGGCGGCAGGTACTTGAGTTCGATCTCGGGGTGGTCGGTCTCCACCTCGGACAACTTCACCCAGGCCAGGTCCTGGCTGATGCCCCGGTACAGCGCGACGTGCTCCTTGTTGGCGCCGACGTAGTACTGGGTCTGCGTCCAGCGGTGACCGCCGTACAGGCCGCCGCCGATGACGGCGAGCGTGAGCACGCTGTAGAAGGATCTCTTCAGCCACCTGCGGCTCTTCTTCGGCTTGACGAAGTCGTCGTCGCCGTAGTCGCCGAAGCCGGCCGCGGGGACGTAGCCGGTGGTGTCACCGGAGCCGGGCGGGCCGAACTGGCCGCCCCCGCCACCCTGTCCGGGGACCTGACGGCCGAGGCCGGAGGCGCGTCCGGCCGGAGTCTGCATGATGCCGTTGTCGTGCAGGTGGTGCTGGTTCTCGGCGACCGCGCCGACCACGACGGGGGTGTCGGACAGCTGTCCGGCGAGGGTGTCGCCGGTGTCCAGGTCGAGGACGTCGGCGACGATGACGGTGATGTTGTCCGGGCCGCCGCCGCGCAGCGCGAGCTGGATCAGTTCCTGCACGGTCTCCTGGGGGCCCTGGTAGCCGGCGAGGGTCTCCTCCATCGTCTGATGGGAGACGACGCCGGACAGGCCGTCGGAGCAGATCAGGTAGCGGTCGCCGGCACGGACCTCGCGGATGGACAGGTCGGGCTCGACGTGCTCGCCACTGCCCAGGGCGCGCATCAGCAGGGCGCGCTGCGGGTGGGTGGTGGCCTCCTCCTCGGTGATGCGTCCCTCGTCGACGAGGCGCTGCACCCAGGTGTGGTCCTGCGTGATCTGGGTCAGCACGCCGTCGCGCAGCAGGTAGGCGCGTGAGTCGCCGACGTGCACGAGGCCGAGGCGCTGGCCGGTCCACAGCAGGGCGGTGAGCGTGGTGCCCATGCCCTCCAGCTGGGGGTCCTCCTCGACCATGGCGCGCAGCTGGTCGTTGGCGCGCTGTACGGCCTGGCCGAGCGAGGTGAGGATGTCGGAACCGGGGATGTCGTCGTCGAGGGCGACGATGGTGGAGATCACCTCGGAGGAGGCGACCTCGCCGGCGGCCTGGCCGCCCATCCCGTCGGCGATCGCGAGCAGGCGCGGTCCGGCGTAGCCGGAGTCCTCGTTGCCCTCGCGGATCATGCCTTTGTGCGATCCGGCGGCGAAGCGCAGTGACAGACTCATGCGCACCTCGCCCGTCGGCTCCGGGTACATCCGCACGGTGCCCACCCTCCGGTCGGGAGCGCGCCGGGGCCCGGGGTGCCGGCCGCCGCTGCGTGCTCGCTCCGCTCGCGCTCATTCATGACGTAGCACTACTTCCGCAGCTCGATGACGGTTTTGCCGATGCGGATCGGCGCGCCCAGCGGGATCGGTGTGGGGGTCGTCAGCCGGGACCGGTCCAGGTACGTGCCGTTGGTGGATCCGAGGTCCTCGACGATCCACTGGCCGTCGCGGTCCGGGTAGATCCTGGCATGGCGGCTGGAGGCGTAGTCGTCGTCCAGCACGATCGTGGAGTCGTGCGCGCGGCCCAGGGTGATCGTCTGGGACTGCAGCGCGACGGTGGTCCCGGTGAGGATGCCCTCGGTCACCACCAGCTTGGTGGGGGCGTTGCGGCGCTGGCGGCCGCCGCCCTGCTGGCCGCGCTGGGGCGGAGGCGCGGCCTGCCGCGCGGCCTGCTGGGGCCTCGTGGCCTCCCGGCGGGCCCCCCGCTGGGTGACGCGCGTACCGAACAGGTCGCTGCGGATGACCTGCACGGCCACGATCACGAACAGCCACAGTACGGCCAGGAAACCCAGCCGCATGACCGTGAGGGTCAGCTCTGACATTGCCCCCGCTTCACCCTTCGGCTTGCCTATAGATAACGGTGGTGCTGCCCACGACGATCCGCGAGCCGTCGCGGAGCGTAGCGCGGGTGGTGTGCTGCCCGTCCACCACGATGCCGTTGGTGGACCCGAGATCCTGGATCGTCGAGGGCGTTCCGGTCCGGATCTCGCAGTGCCGGCGGGAGACGCCGGGGTCGTCGATCCGCACGTCGGCTTCGGTGCTGCGGCCCAGCACCAGCGTCGGGCGGGAGATCTGGTGGCGGGTGCCGTTGATCTCGATCCAGTGGCGGGTGCGGCCGCCGGCCTGCGGGGCCTGCGGGGGCCGCTGGGCGGGCTGCGGGTAGCCGTAGCCGCCGGGCCGGCCCGGCGGCGGCGCGGACGGCATGGGCGGCGCCCCCGCGGGGCCGGCGGCGGGCGGGTAGCCGTATCCACCCGGGGTGCCGGGGCGGCCGGACGGGGCCGCGGAAGGCGCGTGGGGGGACCCGGGGGCCTGCTGGCTGCTGGAGGAGGCGAGGGTGCGGCTGCGGACCCGGTACAGGCCGGTGTCCAGGTCCTCCGCCTTCTCCAGGTGGACCTTGATCGGACCCATGAAGGTGTAGCGCTGCTGCTTGGCGTAGTCGCGCACCATGCCGGCGAGCTCGTCGCCGAGCTGGCCGGAGTAGGGGCTCAGACGCTCGTAGTCGGGCGCGCTGAGCTCCACGATGAAGTCGTTGGGTACGACGGTGCGGTCGCGGTTCCAGATGGTCGCGTTGTTGTCGCACTCGCGCTGGAGCGCACCCGCGATCTCCACGGGCTGGACCTCGGACTTGAAGACCTTGGCGAAGGTGCCGTTGACCAGACCTTCGAGACGCTGCTCGAACTTCTTCAGGACTCCCATGGGGCACCTCCTCCGTCGTTGCCGTCGTGCTGCTGCGTCCTGCTTACCTGGTACTGCTTACTGATCGTATCCACGCGCCGGTAAATCGGCTGGTTCCCCCTGTCGGCCCCGTCGACGGGTGTCGACGCCTCCTGCGGATCGCACTTCTGCGCGTACTTCTGCCCAGGATCGTAGAGGCGGCCGCCAACCAGTGTCCCGCACCTGACCGTGGACCTCGTACGGCTCCCGGGGAGACGGGCGGGACCGGTACGAGGTTGATACGTGAACAAGCACGGGCTGATACGGAACGGGGCCTTCCAGGCGCTGCCGCGGAGACCGGCCGCCGGTGCGGCCGGCCCTGGACGCCTGCCCCGGGAAAGCGATGTGAACCCACCCTTCAGGGCGTGCTAATGTTCTGGATGTCGGAAGGCGCCAGCCCACCAGGGGAGAGGGAGCCGGAGGACACACCCAATGCGCGGGTGGCGGAATAGGCAGACGCGCTGGATTCAGGTTCCAGTGCCCGCAAGGGCGTGGGGGTTCAACTCCCCCCTCGCGCACCATGAGATACCGGGGTACGGGTCTCCGCCGGTGACGGAAGTCACGGTGGGGGCCCGTTTTCGGTTGGTCGGTGATGGTGCGGCAGGCTCCGGTGCGTGAGGTATCTCACGGACGGGGCCTGCTGTGTTGTGCGGCGGGGCCGGTGGGCGTGCGCGGTGCCACGGGGTTCCGGGTACGGCGGTTCCGCGACCGGAAGGGGCCCGCCCGGTACGGCGCTACGCTGGTCGGGTGACGACTCCGGAAGCTGAACAGGGTGGCGTCGCCGGAGCGGATCGGGCGACGTCCGAGGGCGCTGCGGTGCGGCCCGAGGAGCGGTTGGAGCGGGCCGTACGGGCCGCCGAACAGGCGCTCATCGAGTACGAGATCGCGGTGGAGACCTTCCGGGTGGAGGTCGAGAACTTCGCCCGGCTGCACGAACAGAAGCTCGGGCCGCTCTACGCCCGGCTGGAGGAGCTGGAGGCGCAGACGGCCGAGGCCAGGGCCGCGCGCACCGGTGACCCCGAGGACCTGCGCAAGGCGCAGGAGGCGCGGGCCAGGCTGCAGCCGATCGACGGTGTCGAGGAGTTGCTGCACGGCTGGATGGACTCCCACGGCCTGTTCCCGGAGGCCGCCGCGATGCTCACCGACCAGCCCGTGCGGCCCCCGCAGCGGGTGCGCCCCAGCGAGGAGGCCCGCAGGCTGTACCGCGAGCTGGCCCGCAAGGCCCACCCCGACCTGGCGCAGGAGGACGACGAGCGCAAGCGGCGCGAGGAGTTCATCACCCGGGTCAACGCCGCCTACGCCCGTGGCGACGAGGACGAGCTGCGGGAGCTGGCCGCGGAGTGGGCGGCCGGCCCGAAGCCCAAGGAGCAGCGGCCGAGCCGCAGCGAGGAGCTCTACGCCCGCCTCGAGTGGCTCGCCGAGCGCAAGGAACTGCTCACGCTGGTCGCCAGGCAGCTGGAGGACGGCGCGATCGCCGGGATGCTCCGCCTGGCCCCGGACGACCCCGACGGCCTCCTGGACGAGATCGCCGAAAAGCTCCGCAAGGAGGTCGCGGAACGGGAGGCGGAACTGGCCGCGCTGCTGAGCCGGGAGTGACGTACGTCACCCGCAGTCGTCTGCGTCACGGAGCCTTCGGGTAGCGTCGAGGTATGCATTTCGGAGCTGGTGTGCCCACGGTCGAGGTCACGGACCTCAAGGACGGCGACTTCCTGCTGGACGTCCGTGAGGACGACGAGTGGCAGGCGGGTCACGCCGAAGGTGCGCTGCACATTCCCATCAGCGAGTTCGTGGCCCGGTACGGCGAGCTGACCGAGGCGGCGCCCCAGGACGGGCGGGTCCATGTGATCTGCCGCTCCGGCGGGCGGTCGGCCCAGGTCGCGATGTACCTGGTCCAGCAGGGCATCGACGCGGTGAACGTCGACGGCGGCATGCAGGTGTGGGCGGCCTCGGGCCGGCCCGTTGTGACGGACGAGGGGAAGTCCGGGTACGTGCTGTGACGGCGGGTGGCCGGTGCTGAGCCGTTCGTACGGCCAACTCCTCGTCGCCTCCAGGCCGCTCCGCCGGACAGGCTCCGGTCCACGGCGCACGGTGCGAGTCGTCGGCGACGGCGCCGGGAGTCCACGGTCCCTGCTGCCCTGCGCGTACGCCGACCTGACGGTGTGTCAATGAAAGCCGGGGGTGTGCCCGCCGGGTCGTCCTGAGTACCGTTCCGGTGCGGCGCCGAGAAGCGGTGCGCGTGGTGGTACGGCGCCCCGCGCGACCGGGCGACCGGAAGACGGACCGGCATCGGGAACGGGGCGGAATGAACGCGCACGACGACGACTCGAACGCCCCGCACGGGCGCCGCGAGCCGCGTGGCACCGACCGCCACCGACCGTCCGGCGCCGTCGAAGCCCCGCTCGCCCCGCTCTCGGCGCCCTGGCAGGTCGGGGCCGCCTTGGCGCTCGCCGTTGTCGCGGTGGCCGCCTGTGTGCATCTCGGGATGGTGTTTCTGCATGTCGCGCCGTCGAACACGGTGACGAAGCAGCACGGAAAGGCCATCGACGACTGGATCTACCCGGAGTTCGAGCAGAACTGGAAGCTCTTCGCGCCGAACCCGCTGCAGCAGAACATCGCCGTACAGGTGCGCGCCGAGATCGGCACGGCGGACGGCGGGACCCGGACCACCGACTGGTACGACCTGTCCGCCGAGGACGGCCGGGCCATCGAGGGCAACCTGCTGCCCAGCCACACCCAGCAGAACGAGTTGCGGCGCGCCTGGGACCTCTACGGCGCCACGCACGACAGCGACAACCGGCCGGTGGGCCTGCGCGGCGCCCTGGCGGAGCAGTACCTGCGCCGCATCGTGGTGCTGCGCCTGGACCGCGCCCACGCGGCCGGTGCGGGCGGCGTCGTCGAGCGCGTCCAGGTCCGCTGCCGTATCACCGACGTGCCCCCGCCCAAGTGGAGCAAGGAGAAGGCGAAGGACGCGCCCGAGTACCGCCTGCTGCCCTGGTGGACGGTGCCGGCCGACGAGGCCCGGGGAGGCGTGCGGTGAACCGGTTCGCGCTGTCGGTCTCACGCGGGATCGGCCGGGTCACCGAAGCGGCTCTAGGCCCCCACCAGACCGCCGTGATACGCATCGGCTTCTCAGCGACCTGGCTGCTGTTCCTGCTGCGCGAGTTCCCCCACCGTCAGGAGCTGTACGGCCCCGACGGCCCGTGGAGCCGGAACCTCGCCCAGCAGCTGACCTCGGACAACGGCGCCTTCACGGCCCTGATGTGGTTCAGCGGCCAGTTCTGGTTCGAGACCGTCTACGCGCTGGCCGTGCCGGCGAGCCTGCTGCTCGCGCTGGGCTGGCGCACCCGCACGATGTCCGTGCTCTTCATGGTCGGCGTGCTCTCCCTGCAGAACCACAGCGTCCTCGTGGGCGACGGCGGCGACAACGTGCTGCACCTGATGTCGCTGTACCTGGTCTTCACCCGCTGCGGCCAGGTGTGGTCGCTGGACGCGCGGCGGGCGGCCCGGGTGCGGGCGGCACACGCGCGTGGGGAGCGGATGCCCGACCGGGCCGGTCCCGTCCTGTGGAGCGTGCTCGGGCTGTTCCTGGCCGCGGTCACGGCGGCGGGCAGGGTGCAGGGCGAGTGGTTCGTTCCCAGGCTGCTGTGGGCGGTGTGGCTGGGCCAGGCCCTGTGGTGGGTCGTCGGGCGGCGCGCGCGGTGGGCCCAGCCGCGGATCCTGCTGGACGTCGTCGCCAACATCGTGCACAACGGCGCCCTGCTC
This sequence comes from Streptomyces sp. JNUCC 63, assembly GCF_054366325.1. Classification (NCBI taxonomy): domain Bacteria; kingdom Bacillati; phylum Actinomycetota; class Actinomycetes; order Kitasatosporales; family Streptomycetaceae; genus Streptomyces; species Streptomyces sp. JNUCC 63. The sequence continues at coordinate 3,909,684 of NZ_CM135963.1, forward strand.
GTGATCATGGCCGAGGCCTGCCTGATCTACGCCACGGCCGGCTGGTACAAGATCCAGGGCTCGCGCTGGCAGGACGGCACCGCCGTCTACTACCCGCTCCACCTGGACTACTTCTCGCCCTGGCCGGCCCTGACCGACCTGCTGTCCGCCAACGGCACGCTGGTGATGATCGTGACCTACGGGACGGTGTTCGTGCAGGTCGCCTTCCCGTTCACGCTGTTCAACCGGCGAGTGAAGAACGTCCTGCTGGCCGCCATGATGGCCGAGCACGCGGTGATCGCGGTCGTCCTGGGGCTGCCGTTCCTCTCCCTGGCGATGATCGCGACGGACGCGGTGTTCCTGCCGACGTCCTTCCTGCGCCGGCTGGGCCGCTGGGCGTCACGCGCGCGTGCCCGGCTGTCGCGGCGCGGCGGCCACGCCCCGGCGGGGGACCCGCGCGCGCCGGAGGACACCGAGCCCGCCCACGTAGGCTTCCCGGCATGAACGACCCCGTACGCGCCTGGCACCGGCTCGCCGGCACCTGCGTGCTCCTCGACGGCTTCCACGCCCTCAAGCACGCGGTCCGCTTCGGCGCCGACGTGCCGGTGGCGGTCACCGCGGACCGGCGTGCGGCACTCGCCCTCGCCGACGAGCTCGCCCCCGACGTGCGGGACACGCTGGACGCGCTGCTGAGCGAGGTGCCGCAGGAGACGTACGCCTCGCTCGTGCCGCGCCCGCATCCCACCGCCGTGGCCGCCCTGGCCGTACGGCCCTCCCGCGAGGTCAATCTGCGAACGCTGGCCCGTACGCCCCGCAGCGCGCCGGTCGTCGTCCTGGACCAGCCGCGCAACCTGGGCAACGCCGGGGCGGTGATCCGTCTGGCCGCCGGTTTCGGGGCCACCGGAGTCGTCACCACCGGCACCCTGGACCCCTGGCACCCGACGGTGGTGCGCGGCGGTGCGGGACTGCACTTCGCGACCGCCGTGGAACGGCTGGGCGTGGACGAGCTCCCGCGCGGGCCGCTGTTCGCGCTCGACCCGGAGGGCGAGGACATCCGTGGCGTGAAGCTGCCCGACGACGCCGTGCTCGCCTTCGGCTCGGAGCGCAGCGGCCTGTCGGCCGCCCTTCGCGCGCGCACCGACCATCTGGTGGCCCTGCCGATGCGCCCCCAGGTCTCCAGCTACAACCTCGCCACCAGCGTGGCGATGACGCTGTACCACTGGAGCGCCGCCGGAGGCGCACCCGCGTCCTGACGGGACTTGCGGAACACGCCCTACGCCTCCCGGCGGACCTCCACCACCCGGAAGCGGTTCGCCACGAAGGCGCCGTCGGTGAGGGCCGCGTTGGCCGCCGGGTTGCCGCCCGAGCCGTGGAAGTCGGAGAAGGCGGCGGTCTGGTTGACGTACACCCCGCCGGTGAGGTTGAGCGACAGCTGGGCGGCCTCCTCCAGGCACACCTCCTGCACCGCCCGCTCGACCTCCTCGTCGGTCGTGTACGCGCCGACCGTCATCGCACCCTTCTCGTGAATGGTGCGGCGCAGCAGCTCCACCGCGTCGGCGGCCGAGTCGACGGCGACGGCGAAGGAGACCGGGCCGAAGCACTCGCTCATGTAGGCGGCCTCGGCGTCCGGCTTGGCGCCGTCCAGCTTCACGATCACCGGCGTACGGACCACCGCGCCCGGGAAGTCGGGGTTCGTCACCTCGCGGGAGGCGAGGGCGACCTCTCCGAGGGAGGCCGCGGCCTCCAGGCGGGCCTTGACGTCCGGGTTGACGATCGCGCCGAGCAGCGCGTTGGCGCGCGCGTCGTCGCCGAGCAGGCCGTCCACCGCCTTGGCGAGGTCGGCGGCCACCTCGTCGAAGGACTTGGGGCCCTGGTCGGTGCGGATGCCGTCGCGGGGGATCAGCAGGTTCTGCGGGGTGGTGCACATCTGGCCGCTGTAGAGGGACAGCGAGAAGGCCAGGTTGGCGAGCATCCCCTTGTAGTCGTCGGTGGACTCCACGAGCACCGTGTTGACGCCCGCCTTCTCCGTGTAGACCTGCGCCTGGCGGGCGTTGGCCTCCAGCCAGTCGCCGAAGGACGTCGAGCCGGTGTAGTCGATGATGCGGATCTCGGGGCGGGTGGCCAGGGTCTTGGCGATGCCCTCGCCGGGCCGCTCGGCGGCCAGGGCCACCAGGTTGGGGTCGAAGCCGGCCTCGGCGAGCACCTCGCGGGCGGTCTTCACCGTGAGCGCGAGCGGCAGCACCGCGCGCGGGTGCGGCTTGACCAGGACCGCGTTGCCGGTGGCGAGGGAGGCGAACAGGCCCGGATAGCCGTTCCACGTCGGGAAGGTGTTGCAGCCGATGACAAGGGCGACGCCCCTCGGGACGGGCGTGAACTGCTTGGTGAGGGCGAGCGGGTCGCGCTTGCCCTGCGGCTTGGTCCACTCGGCGGTGTCGGGGGTGCGGACCTGCTCCACGTACGCGTACGCCACCGCCTCGAGGCCGCGGTCCTGGGCGTGCGGGCCGCCGGCCTGGAACGCCATCAGGAACGCCTGGCCGGAGGTGTGCATGACCGCGTGCGCGAACTCGTGCGTCCGGTCGCTGATCCGCTTGAGGATCTCCAGGCACACCACGGCACGCGCCTCCGCGCCCGCGTCCCGCCACGCCCGCAGGCCGGCCCTCATGGCGGGCAGCAGCACGTCGATGTCCGCGTGCGGGTAGCTCACGCCCAGCTCGATGCCGTACGGGGAGACCTCGCCGCCCACCCAGTCGTCGGTGCCGGGCTGGCCGAGGTCGAGGCGGGTGCCCAGGAGGGCGTCGAAGGCGGCCTTGCCGGCGGCCGCGTCCAGGCTGCCGTTCTCCCCGTAGGCCTTGGGGTGCTCGGGATGGGGTGACCAGTACGCGCGTGTGCGGATCGCCTCCAGCGCCTGGTCCAGGGTGGGCCGATGCCTGGCGATCAGCTCGTGCGTGGTCAGTTCGGCGGCCATGCGGGACCAACTCCTCGTCTCAAGAGCTCCTCGTCGAGCTCATGACCTGGGCGGAACCATGGTCACAAGCATGGGCAGGAACAGGCGGTCAGAGTTAGAGTAACCGAACGATCGGTCGGGACAAGGGGGTCCGCCGCATCTGTGGACAACGTCGTGCGGGAGGATCGCGCACATGACAGCACTCGACCTCAGCAGCCCCGTGGCTGTCGTCGGCACCGGCACCATGGGCCAGGGCATAGCCCAGGTCGCGCTGGTCGCGGGCCATCCCGTGCGCCTGTACGACGCCGTGCCGGGGCGGGCCCGGGAGGCGGCCGCCGCGATCGGTGCCCGGCTGGACCGGCTCGTGGAGAAGGACCGGCTCACCGGCGCCGACCGGGATGCGGCCCGCGCCCGGCTCAGGGCCGCCGACAGCCTCGCCGGACTCGCCGACTGCTCCCTGGTCGTCGAGGCCGTCCTGGAACGCCTGGACGCCAAACAGGAACTGTTCCGCGAGCTGGAGGGCATCGTCGGCGACGACTGCCTGCTCGCCACCAACACCTCCTCCCTGTCGGTGACCGCCGTCGGCGGCGCGCTGCGCGCCCCGGGCCGCTTCGTGGGCCTGCACTTCTTCAACCCGGCCCCGCTGATGCCGCTGGTGGAGGTGGTCTCCGGGTTCGCCACCGACGTCACGTCGGCCACACGCGCGTACGAGACGGCCCGCGCCTGGGGCAAGACCCCCGTCGCCTGCGCCGACACCCCCGGCTTCATCGTCAACCGCATCGCGCGCCCCTTCTACGCCGAGGCCTTCGCCGTTCTGGAGTCCCAGGGCGCCGACCCGGCCACCATCGACGCGGTCCTGCGCGAGTCGGGCGGCTTCCGGATGGGCGCCTTCGAGCTGACCGACCTCATCGGGCAGGACGTCAACGAGTCCGTCACGCACTCGGTGTGGCAGTCCTTCTTCCAGGACGTCCGCTTCACGCCCTCGCTCGTCCAGCGGCGCCTGGTCGAGTCCGGGCGGCTGGGCCGCAAGAGCGGGCACGGCTGGTACGACTACGGCGAGGGCGCCGAGCGTCCCGAGCCGCACACCGCGGAACAGGAGGCGCCGCCCGCGTACGTGGTCGCCGAGGGCGGTCTCGGGCCCGCCTCGGACCTGCTCGCCCTGATCCGCGAGGCGGGCATCCAGGTGCGCGAGGAGGACGAGGACCACGGCACTCGCCTGGTGCTGCCGAGCGGCGGCCAGTTGGTCCTCGCCGACGGGCAGACCTCCGTGGAGTTCCGCGACGTCGTCTACTTCGACCTCGCCCTCGACTACCGCAAGGCCACGCGGATCGCCCTGTCCGCCTCCCAGGACACCTCCCCGCGGACCGTCGCCGAGGCCACCGGCCTGTTCCAGGCGCTGGGCAAGAAGGTCAGCGTCATCGGCGACGTCCCCGGCATGATCGTCGCGCGCACGGTGGCGCGGATCATCGACCTGGCGCACGACGCCGTCGCCAAGGGCGTGGCCACCGAGGAGGACATCGACACCGCGATGCGCCTGGGCGTCAACTACCCGCTCGGGCCCTTCGAGTGGAGCCGCCGGCTCGGAAGCACATGGGCCTGCTCCCTCATGGACAACCTGCATGAGTGCGACCCGTCCGGCCGCTACGCGCCGTCCCTCGCGCTCTACCGCCACGCGTACGCCACCGACAAGCGGGAGGGCACCTCATGACCACCGCCAGGCGCGACACGTACACCCCCGAGACGCTGCTGTCCGTCGCCGTGCGGGTCTTCAACGAGCGCGGCTACGACGGCACCTCCATGGAGCACCTGTCCAGGGCGGCCGGCATCTCCAAGTCGTCGATCTACCACCACGTCGCCGGCAAGGAGGAGCTGCTGCGCCGGGCGGTCAGCCGGGCGCTGGACGAGCTCTTCGGGATCCTCGACGAGGAGCACGCGCGCGTGGGGCGTGCCTCCGAGCGCCTGGAGTACGTGGTGCGGCGCATGGTCGAGGTGCTGATCACCGAGCTGCCGTACGTGACCCTGCTGCTGCGCGTGCGCGGCAACACCGCCACCGAGCGCTGGGCGCTGGAGCGGCGCCGCGAGTTCGACCACCGGGTGGCCGAGCTGCTGAGGGCGGCGGCCGCGGAGGGGGACGTGCGCGCCGACGTGGAGGTGCGCCTGGCGACCCGGCTCGTCTTCGGGATGATCAACTCGATCGTCGAGTGGTACCGGCCCGACGGGCGCGGCATGGGGGAACGCGAGGTGGCCGACGCGGTGGTGCGGCTGGTGTTCTCGGGACTGCGCAAGGACTGAGTTCACCCCTGCGGCTCCAGGTCCTCCTCCTCGAACACCAGCAGTGTGCGCGTGCTGAGTACCTCGGGGATCGCCTGGAGCCGGGTGAGCACCAGCTCGCGCAGCGCCCGGTTGTCCGGGGTGTGCACCAGCAGCAGGACGTCGAAGTCGCCGCCCACCAGCGCGATGTGGGAGGCGCCGGGCAGCTGTCTGAGCTGCTCGCGCACGGTGCGCCAGGTGTTCTGCACGATCTTCAGCGTGATGTACGCGGACGTGCCCTGCCCCGCGCGCTCGTGGTCGACGCGGGCGCCGAAGCCGCGGATGACGCCGTCCTCGACGAGCCGGTTGATCCGGGCGTAGGCGTTGGCGCGCGAGACGTGGACCCGTTCGGCGACCGACCGTATCGAGGCGCGGCCGTCCGTCTGCAGCATCCGCAGGATGTCCTGGTCGATGGCGTCCAGCGGGCGGGGCGGCAGAGCGGCGCCGTCCGGGTTCTCGGCCATTTGTTCAGACGCCATGTCCCCCCGCCTCTCCGCCGTGGACGTACTGCGTCCATCTCATGCTGTGGAGAACCGTTTGTCCACAGCCTGGGCCCGCCTGTAGCCAAAATGTGTCGGCGACCGAACAATCGGTAGGTGAGGCGGGTCGCAGCCGACACGCCTCCCGTAGCCGCTCCCACGAGGAGGAGGTGCCCGTCATGACGGTCATGGAGCAGCGGGGCGCGTACCGGCCATCGCCGCCGCCCGCCTGGCAGCCCCGTACCGACCCCGCGCCGCTGCTGCCCGACGCGGAGCCGTACCGCGTCCTGGGGACGGAGGCGGTCGCGAAGGCCGATCCGGAGCTGCTGCGCCGTCTGTACGCGCAGCTGGTGCTCGGCCGCCGCTACAACACCCAGGCCACCGCGCTCACCAAGCAGGGCCGGCTCGCCGTCTACCCCTCCAGCACCGGCCAGGAGGCCTGCGAGGTCGCCGCCGCGCTCTGTCTCGAGGAGCGCGACTGGCTCTTCCCCAGCTACCGCGACACGCTCGCCGCCGTGGCACGCGGCGTGGACCCCGTCGAGGCCCTCACGCTGCTGCGCGGTGACTGGCACACCGGCTACGACCCCTACGACCACCGTGTCGCCCCCCTGTCCACGCCGCTCGCCACCCAGCTCCCGCACGCCGTCGGCCTCGCCCACGCCGCCCGCCTCAAGGGCGACGACGTGGTGGCACTGGCCATGGTCGGCGACGGCGGCACCAGCGAGGGCGACTTCCACGAGGCGCTGAACTTCGCCGCCGTCTGGCAGGCGCCCGTCGTCTTCCTGGTGCAGAACAACGGCTTCGCGATCTCCGTCCCGCTGGCCAAGCAGACCGCGGCACCGTCCCTGGCCCACAAGGCCGTCGGGTACGGCATGCCGGGCCGCCTGGTCGACGGCAACGACGCCGCCGCCGTGCACGAGGTGCTCCGTGACGCCGTACGGCACGCGCGCGAGGGAGGCGGCCCGACCCTCGTCGAGGCGGTGACCTACCGCATCGACGCCCACACCAACGCCGACGACGCCACCCGCTACCGCGGCGACGCCGAGGTCGAGGCCTGGCGCGCGCACGACCCGATCCAGCTGCTTCAGCGGGAGCTGACCGAGCGCGGCCTGCTCGACGAGGACGGCATCGCGGCCGCCCGCGAGGACGCCGAGACGATGGCGGCGCGGCTGCGCGAGCGCATGAACCAGGACGCGCCGCTCGACCCCATGGACCTGTTCGCGCACGTGTACGCCGAGCCGACCCCGCAGCTGCGCGAGCAGCAGGCCCAGCTGTGCGCCGAGCTCCAGGCCGAGGCGGAGGAGGGTGCGGCCCGATGACCACCGTCGCGCTCAAGCCGGCCACCATGGCCCAGGCCCTCACGCGCGCGCTGCGCGACGCGATGGCCGCCGACCCCGCCGTGCACGTCATGGGTGAGGACGTCGGCACCCTCGGCGGTGTCTTCCGCATCACCGACGGCCTCGCCAAGGAGTTCGGCGACGACCGCTGCACGGACACCCCGCTGGCCGAGGCCGGCATCCTCGGCACCGCCGTCGGCATGGCCATGTACGGCCTGCGCCCGGTCGTCGAGATGCAGTTCGACGCCTTCGCCTACCCGGCGTTCGAGCAGCTCGCCAGCCATGTCGCGAAGATGCGCAACCGCACGCGCGGAAAGATGCCCCTGCCGATCACCATCCGCATCCCCTACGGCGGCGGCATCGGCGGCGTCGAGCACCACAGCGACTCCTCCGAGGCGTACTACACGGCGACTCCGGGGCTCCATGTCGTCACGCCCGCGACCGTCGCCGACGCCTACGGGCTGCTGCGCGCCGCCATCGCCTCCGACGACCCGGTCGTCTTCCTCGAGCCCAAGCGGCTCTACTGGTCGAAGGACTCCTGGAACCCCGACGACCCGCAGACCGTCGAACCGGTGGGCCGCGCGGTGGTGCGGCGCACCGGCAGAAGCGCCACGCTCATCACGTACGGCCCGTCCGTGCCCGTCTGCCTGGAAGCCGCCGAGGCGGCCCGGGGCGAGGGCTGGGACCTGGAAGTCGTCGACCTGCGCTCGCTGGTGCCGTTCGACGACGAGACGGTGTGCGCGTCGGTGCGGCGGACCGGGCGCGCGGTCGTCGTGCACGAGTCGGGCTCCTTCGGCGGCCCCGGCGGGGAGATCGCCGCCCGGGTCACGGAGCGCTGCTTCCACCACCTGGAGGCACCGGTGCTGCGCGTGGCCGGGTTCGACATCCCCTACCCGCCGCCGATGCTGGAGCGGCACCACCTGCCCGGCGTCGACCGGATCCTGGACGCCGTGGCGCGTCTGCAGTGGGAGGCCGAGAGCTGATGACACAGGTGCTGGAGTTCAAGCTCCCCGACCTCGGGGAGGGGCTCACCGAGGCGGAGATCGTCCGCTGGCTGGTCGAGGTGGGCGACGTGGTCGCCGTCGACCAGCCGGTCGTCGAGGTCGAGACGGCCAAGGCGATGGTCGAGGTGCCCTGCCCCTACGGCGGCGTGGTCACGGCCCGCTTCGGCGAGGAGGGCACGGAACTGCCCGTGGGAGCGCCCCTGTTGACGGTGGCGGTCGGGGAACCGGCCGCCGGTGGCGAGACCGAGGGCTCCGGCAACGTCCTGGTCGGCTACGGCACGGGGGCACCTCCGGCGCGCCGGCGCAGGGTGCGCCCGGCGCCGATGGCGCCGGCGGGAGCGCCGGCGGCACCGGCCGCCGGCGGGGCGTCGCGCGCGGCGGCCGTTCCGGCACCGGTCGCGGAGGCTGTCCCGGCTGCGGTTGCCGAGGGACCCGTCCCCGTGATCTCGCCGCTGGTGCGCCGGCTCGCGCGGGAGAACGGCGTGGACCTGCGGCAGCTGTCCGGCTCCGGGCCCGAGGGGCTGATCCTGCGCGCGGACGTCGAGGACGTGCTCCGGGCCAGCGCGGCACAGGACCGGATGGCTACGACGACGGCCCCGGCCGCGCCGGCCTCTGTGCCGGCTCCGAGCGCCCGCGTCCCGCTCAAGGGCGTCCGCGGCGCCGTCGCCGACAAGCTCTCCCGCAGCCGCCGCGAGATACCGGACGCGACCTGCTGGGTGGACGCCGACGCGACAGAGCTGATGCGGGCACGGGCCGCGATGAACGCGGCCGGGGGACATAAGATCTCCCTGCTCGCCCTGCTGGCCCGGATCTGCACCGCCGCGCTCGCCCGCTACCCGGAGCTCAACTCCACGGTCGACATGGAGGCCAGGGAGATCGTCCGGCTGGACGCCGTGCACCTCGGCTTCGCCGCGCAGACCGAGCGCGGGCTGGTCGTCCCCGTCGTACGGGACGCGCACGCGCGGGACGCCGAGTCGCTGACGGCCGAGTTCGCCCGGCTGACCGAGGCGGCCCGGGCCGGGACCCTCACGCCCGCGGAACTCACCGGCGGCACCTTCACGGTGAACAACTACGGCGTGTTCGGCGTCGACGGCTCCACACCGATCATCAACCACCCCGAGGCCGCCATGCTCGGCGTCGGCCGCATCGTCCCCAAGCCCTGGGTGCACGAGGGCGAGCTGGCGGTGCGGCAGGTCGTCCAGCTCTCGCTCACCTTCGACCATCGGGTGTGCGACGGCGGCACGGCGGGCGGTTTCCTGCGGTATGTGGCCGACTGCGTGGAACAGCCGGCGGTGCTGCTGCGCACGCTGTGAGTGCCAGGTCCCGCCCGCGTTCCCGGTGATCGCGGGCGGGACGCATACTCGGGGGGTGACCGCCTACGAGTCCCTCTCCTACGACGCCGTCGTGCTCGCCGGGGGAGCCGCCCGACGGCTCGGCGGCGCCGACAAGCCCGGCGTGCGCGTCGGCGGCCGTGCCCTGCTCGACCGCGTGCTCGCCGCCTGCGCCGACGCGCGCACGACCGTCGTGGTCGCCGATCCCCGCGCCACCGCGCGGCCCGTGCGCTGGGCACGCGAGGAACCACCCGGCGCAGGCCCGCTCGCCGCACTCGACACCGGGCTGCGCCACACCACGGCGGACCACGTCGTCGTACTCTCCGCCGACCTGCCGTTCCTCCAACCGGCCACGGTACGGCGGCTGCTGAGCGCCCTGCACGCCGGTGAGGCCGACGGCGCGCTGCTCACCGACGCCGATGGCCGCGACCAGCCGCTCGTGGCCGCCTACCGCGCACACGCGCTGCGCCGCGAACTGACGGCGCTCACCGAGGACCGCGCGGCACACGGCGCACAGGGCGCCCTCACCGGGCTGCCGCTGCGCCGGCTGACCGCCGCGCTCGACCTCGTCCGCGTCCCCGACCACGTCGCCTCCTTCGACTGCGACACCTGGGACGACATCGCCACCGCCAGGGCACGTATCAGGGAGCATGGGCACGTGTTGGATGAATGGATTTCCGCAGTCAAGGACGAGCTGGGCATCGACTTGGACGTCGACATCCGCGCACTGCTCGACCTCGCCCGCGAGGCCGCCCACGGCGTGGACCGGCCCGCGGCACCCCTGACCACCTTCCTCGTCGGTTACGCGGCCGCCCGGGGCAAGGGCGGTCCCGAGGCGGTCGCCGAGGCCGCCCGCAAGGCCGCTGCCCTCGCCCGGCGCTGGGCGGAGGAGAAAACCGAGGACACCGAGGACACCGAGGACACCGAGGACACCGCGGACACCGCCGGCACCCCCCGCACCGGCAGGCCCGACGTGGCTCCCGACGCCACGCCCGACACCCGCCCGGACGCCTGATGACCGTCCGTGGTGCGCAGGTCGGCGAGGACGCCGAGGATCTGGACGTCGAGGAGGCGCTCGCCCTCGTGAACGAAGGCAACGGCCACGCTCCCGGCAACGGCACCGCTCCGCGCCCCGCGCAGGCCCCGCACTCCCCGGAGGCCCGCCACCGGGCCGTCCCCTGGCCGCAGGCCCGCGATACCGCCGCCCGCGCGGTCCGTGCCGGTGCCCGCCGCACCCCCGTCCCGGCGCCCCTCGACGCCGCCCTGGGCCTGGTCCTGGCCGCGCCTCTGACCGCCCTCACGGACCTGCCCTCCTTCGACACCTCCGCCATGGACGGCTGGGCGGTCGCCGGTCCAGGCCCCTGGGACGTACGCGGCGAGGGCGTCCTGGCCGGGCACGGCGAGCCCGAGCCGCTGACCGACGGCGAGGCGGTGCGGATCGCGACCGGTGCCCGCGTCCCGCAGGACACCACCGCCGTGCTGCGCAGCGAGCACGGCCGCACGGACGCCAAGGGCAGACTGCACGCCACCAGCGAGGCCGGACACGGGAGGGACATCCGCCCGCGCGGGCAGGAGTGCCGCAGCGGAGACCAGTTGCTGCCCGTCGGCACCCTGGTGACCCCGGCCGTGCTCGGTCTCGCCGCGGCCGCCGGGTACGACACCCTCACCGTGGTCCCCCGCCCCCGTGCCGACGTCCTGATCCTCGGCGACGAACTGCTCACCGAGGGCCTGCCGCACGACGGCCGGATCCGGGACGCGCTCGGCCCGATGCTGCCGCCCTGGTTGCGGGCGCTGGGCGCCGAGGTCACCACCGTGCGCCGGATCGGCGACGACGCGAAGGCCCTGCACAGGGCGGTCACCCGGTCCGGGGCCGATGTGATCGTCACCACCGGCGGCACCGCCGCCGGACCGGTCGACCACGTCCACCCCACCCTGCGCCGTATCGGTGCCGAGCTGCTGGTGGACGGCGTCGAGGTGCGCCCCGGCCACCCCATGCTGCTGGCCCGCACCAAGGAGAACCAGCATCTCGTCGGTCTGCCCGGCAACCCGCTCGCGGCCGTCTCCGGCCTGCTGACGCTCGCCGAGCCCCTGTTGCGCACGCTGGCCGCGCGCCCGGCCCCGGAGCCGTACACGCTGCCACTGCGGGAGGCGGTGCACGGGCATCCGTACGACACCCGGCTCGTGCCGGTCGTGCTGCGCGGCGACCACGCCGTCCCGCTGCACTACAACGGTCCCGCGATGCTGCGCGGTGTCGCGGCGGCCGATGCCCTCGCCGTCGTACCACCGGGTGGCGCCCGGCCGGGTCAGGAGGCCGAGCTCCTCGATCTGCCCTGGGCCGCCGCCGGGATCGGGGTGTGTTTCACGTGAAACTTCCGGGCCATGACGCGATCGCCCGCCAGGCGGACGAACATCTCGTGACCCATCGGGTGAAGCTCCCGCGGAAACTGGTGGAGCGACCGATACGTCAAGTCGGCAAACGGCTGGCCCTCGCGCTGCTGGTGCTGTGCGTGACCATCGTGATCGTGTATGCCGATCGTGGCGGATACCGGGACAGCGGGAGGGACGCCCCGATGGACCTCATCACCGCGGCGTACTACGCGACGGTGACCCTCTCCACCACCGGATACGGCGACGTCACCCCCGTCAGCGACAGCGCTCGGCTCACCAACATCTTCGTCATCACGCCGCTGCGTGTGGTCTTCCTGATCATCCTGGTCGGCACCACGCTCGAAGTCCTCACCGAACGCACCCGTGAGGAATGGCGCCTGAATCGCTGGAGGTCCGCTTTGCGCGATCACACCATAGTCGTCGGATTCGGCACGAAGGGCAGGTCGGCCCTCCAGACCGTCTGTGCGGCCGGACTGAAGAAGCAGCAGGTCGTCGTGGTCGACCCCAGTTCCAAGGTGATCGACGCGGCCACGGCGGAGGGCTACGCGGGCGTGGTCGGAGACGCCACCCGCAGCGAGGTGCTCAAGCGGGCCGAGGTGCAGCGGGCGCGGCAGATCATCATCGCGACCCAGCGGGACGACACGGCCGTGCTGGTGGCACTGACGGCCCGGCAGCTCAACCGGGCGGCGAAGATCGTCGCGGCGGTGCGGGAGGAGGAGAACGCGCCGCTGCTCAAGCAGTCCGGGGCCGATGCCGTCGTCACCAGCGCGAGCGCCGCGGGGCGGCTGCTCGGGCTGTCCGTGCTCAGTCCGGCCGCGAGCATGGTCCTGGAGGACCTCATCCAGCAGGGCAGCGGTCTGGACATCGTCGAACGGCCCGTCATAAAGGCCGAGGTGGGCCAGGATCCGCGGGACATGGACGACCTGGTGGTGAGCGTCCTGCGCGGGCACCGGGTGCTGGGCTACGACGACCCGTCCGTACGGGAGCTGCAGTTGACCGACCGCCTGATCACCATCGTCCGGACCACGCCGGACACGAAGGTCACCCCGGACACACGGCCGCTTCCGCAGGACTGAGGACGGGTTCGGAACGAGGGAGGCAGTAGCGTCGGCCCCATGCATGCGATCACGATTCCCGAACCCGGTGGACCCGAGGCGTTGGTGTGGGACGAGGTGCCGGACCCGGTGCCCGGCGAGGGGGAGGTGCTGGTCGAGGTGGCGGCCAGTGCCGTCAACCGGGCCGACATCCTGCAGCGGCAGGGCTTCTACGACCCTCCGCCCGGCGCCTCCCGTTATCCCGGCCTGGAGTGCTCCGGGCGGATCGCCGCGCTCGGGCCCGGTGTGTCCGGCTGGGCCGTCGGCGACGAGGTGTGCGCGCTGCTCGCAGGCGGCGGCTACGCCGAGAAGGTCGCCGTTCCGGCCGGTCAGCTGCTGCCCGTTCCTGCGGGCGTCGACCTGAAGCAGGCCGCGGCGCTGCCCGAGGTGACCTGCACCGTCTGGTCCAACGTCTTCATGATCGCCCACTTGCGCCCCGGCGAGACGCTGCTCGCGCACGGCGGCTCCAGCGGCATCGGCACCATGGCGATCCAGCTCGCCCGGGCCGTCGGCGCCAAGGTCGCCGTCACCGCGGGCACCAAGGAGAAGCTCGAGCGCTGCGCCGAACTGGGCGCCGAGATCCTGATCAACTATCGCGAGCAGGACTTCGTCGAGGAGATCCGGCGGGCCACGGACGGGGCCGGCGCCGACGTGATCCTCGACAACATGGGCGCCAAGTACCTGGACCGCAACGTACGGGCCCTCGCCGTCAACGGCCGGCTCGCGATCATCGGCATGCAGGGCGGGGCCAAGGGCGAGCTGAACATCGGCGCCCTGCTCAGCAAGCGGGCCGCGATCAGCGCGACCTCGCTGCGCGCCCGCCCGCTCGACGAGAAGACGGCCATCGTCGCCGCCGTACGCGAACACGTCTGGCCGCTGCTCGCCGACGGCCACGTCCGGCCGGTCGTCGACCGGGAAGTGCCGATGAGCGACGCCGCGACCGCCCACCGGCTCGTGGAGGAGAGCGGCCACATCGGCAAGGTGCTCCTGGTGACGCCCTGACCTTCGTGGGCCCAGAGCCTGTCCGGCGGATCAAGTCGCGGGAAATCGGCGGTCGGCCGTCGGCCCGGGTGAGCGGGGGCGATGGGGGTTCCCCTGCTCCTCAAGAGCTTGGGGGAGCGTGCAGCCGCAAGGCGGAGGAGGGCGTCGACGCGATGGGGGTCTCCTGCTCGAGCGAAGCCGAGAGCTCGGGGGAGTCGGCAACCGACGACAACGCCGCTGGGGGTCCCCCTGCTCGAAGATCTTGGGGGAGTGCGTGCCGGACCCCGTGTCTGCGGCATGATCCGCCGGGCAGGCCCTAGTCCCGGCGCAGCCGGAGGGCGATGAACGCGAGCCCGAGGCCGAGGCCGATCAGGACCAGCCCGCTGCCCAGGGGCAGTATCCGCAGCATGGGCCCGGTCTCGGGACCGGGCCGCGGGACGGGCACGGGGGCAGGGCTGTCCGGGGGCCCGGACGTCACGGGGGCGGCCTGCTGCGGTGATGTGGAAGCGGGAGTCACCTCCGGGCTGCCGCTCGCGCTCCCGGGGTCCTTGCTGCCGTCGTCCTCCCCCGGTCCTGTCGTGTCGTCGCTCCCCGCCTTCGTCTCCCGCCGGTGCGGCCGCCCCGGCCGCCCCCGTCCCACACCCGGCCGGCTCCCGTGCCGCGGAGGGCCGGCGGAGGGCGAGGCCGGGACCGAGGCCGAGTGCCCGTGGGACGACGCGGTGGCGTCCGAGGGCGTGGACACCGCGTCGTACGCCGCGGCGGAACCGCCGGACAGGATGGCCGCTCCCAGCACGATCAGCAGCCCCGTCGCGCGCAGCAGAACGCGCAGCCATGGAGTCACGCAACAACACTCACATCACTGGCCCAATCCGGCATTCCGTGATCGGCCGCCGGGGCGAACCCACTGCACAATCCGTTTATGTCGATACATCACGGGCTGCTGGCGCTCCTGGAGGACGGCCCCCGTCACGGCTCCCGGCTGCGCACCGAGTTCGCGGCACGCACGGGGTCGGCCCGGCCGCCGGGCATCGGCCGGGTCTGCGCCGCGCTCGGCCGTCTGGAACGCGACGGCATGGTCGCCCATGAGGGCGTGGACGAGGCCGGCCGGGTGCTGTACGCGCTGACGGAGGCGGGCCGCGCCGAGCTGCGGGCCTGGTACGCACGGCCGGTGGAGCGGGCCGGCCCGCCGCGCGACGAGCTGGCGATCAAGCTGGTGCTGGCGGTGGGGACGCCCGGCGTCGACGTGCGGCAGATCCTCGAGGCGCAGCGCCGGCGCGTCTCCGAGACGCTGCACGACTACGTGCGGCAGCGGGCCGAAGCGCTGTCGCACCATCCCGAAAGCCCCGACGAAGTGGCCCGCCTGCTGCTTCTGGAGCAGCAGGTCTGTCACGCCGAGGCGGAGGCCCGCTGGCTGGACCACTGCGAGGCCCGTCTGCTGCGCCTGGACCTTCAAAGGGACGCACGGGCGGAGAAGTGACGTGGTGGATCACCCCGTGCGGGGGGCACCACGAAAGGGGACGCACGGGTGCGAGAGAATGGCGGCATGGAGATGCCGAGGAACGAACGGTCGCCGGAGAATCCGCAGATCCTGGTCGT
Source organism: Streptomyces sp. JNUCC 63 (assembly GCF_054366325.1). Lineage (NCBI taxonomy): Bacteria > Bacillati > Actinomycetota > Actinomycetes > Kitasatosporales > Streptomycetaceae > Streptomyces > Streptomyces sp. JNUCC 63. The sequence goes on from NZ_CM135963.1 coordinate 3,925,127, forward strand.
GGGCCAGGACGGCATGGCGCTCGGCGGTGGTGGGGGCGACGACTCCCGCGAGACCCCGGTGACGGAACAGGTGGAGCAGCCCGCGAAGGTCATGCGGATCGGCAGCATGATCAAGCAGCTCCTCGAAGAGGTGCGCGCGGCCCCTCTGGACGAGGCGAGCCGGAACCGGCTGAAGGAGATCCACGCCAGCTCGGTCAAGGAGCTGGAGGACGGCCTGGCGCCGGAGCTCGTGGAGGAGCTGGAGCGGCTCTCCCTGCCGTTCACCGACGAGGGAACCCCCAGCGACGCCGAGCTGCGGATCGCCCAGGCGCAGCTGGTGGGCTGGCTGGAGGGCCTCTTCCACGGCATCCAGACGACCCTGTTCGCCCAGCAGATGGCCGCTCGCGCCCAGCTGGAGCAGATGCGCCGCGCCCTTCCCCCGGGCCTCGGCCACGACGGCGGCGACGACCCTCGCACGGGAGGCCGTCAGGGCGGGCCGTACCTCTGAGGTCCTGAAGTCGTCCCATGTCCCAGTCGTGGGGCCCGGCGGTATCCTGCCGGGCCCTTTCTCATGACTGCTTTTCAGGACTGCGGGTTGCCGGTCGAGACGTCGAGTTGGATCTCCGGCGCGTTCTTCGGGTCGATGTCCGTGCCGGCTGCGGGGAACTGGTTGATGACCGTGTCCTTGCCGAACGTGTTCTCGTCGAAGTCGTTCTTCTTCAGTTTCCAGCGCGCGGCCTGGAGACACTCCTTGACCGAATCGAGGTTCTTGTACCGGAAGTCCGGGACCCGGACCTTGCCCGGGTCGTCGTACGACTTCCGCGGCTCCTTGCACTCGTTCACGTCGATCGTCTTCGACTTGTCCGGCCCGCGGTGGCCCTCGACCACCGACGGGGGCGCGGTCGTGGTGCTGTCGCCGCCCCCTGCGCCGTTGCCGTCGCCGTTGCTCTGGGCCAGCGCGGCGATCAGGCCGACGACCGCGATGACGGCGACGGCGACCGACCCGATGATCACCGGCTTGTTGCTCCTGCCGCCGCCCGGTCCGGGCGTGTGCTGGAGCGGGACGGTGTACGGCGGCGGGGTCGGAGCCTGCGCCGGCTGGGCGTACGGCGACGCGGCGGGCGTCTGGTAGCCGGCCTGCTGCGGGTAGCCGTACCCCTGGGGCGGGATGCCGGTGCTGTACGGGTTGGGCGCCGGGGTCGGCTGGTAGGGCGTCTGCACGTTGCCCGCGGAGGCGGGGGTGGCCTGGTCGACGGGCGGGAAGACGGCGGAGCCGACGCCCGCGCCGCTCGATGTCCGGGCACCGGGGACGATGCTGGGCGGGGCCGCCTGGAAGGAGGCCGCCACACGCAGGCACTCGTCGCGCATGGACTCGGCGTTCGGGAAGCGCTCGTTGGGGTTCTTCCGCAGCGCGCGGGCGACCAGCGCGTCCACCGCCGGGGGCAGCGAGCGGTTGACCGAGGAGGGCGCGACCGGCTCCTCCTGCACATGTGCGTAGGCGATGGCGAGCGGCGAGTCCGCGTCGAACGGCAGCCGTCCGGTGACCAGTTGGAACAGCATGATGCCGACCGAGTACAGGTCGGAGCGGGCGTCCACGCCCCGGCCGAGGGCCTGCTCCGGCGACAGGTACTGCGGGGTGCCCACGACCATGCCGGTCTGGGTCATCGAGGTCACGCCGGACTGCATGGCGCGGGCGATGCCGAAGTCCATGACCTTGACCACACCGCGCTTGGTCATCATCACGTTGCCCGGCTTGATGTCGCGGTGGACCAGGCCCATCTCGTGGCTGATCTCCAGCGCGGCGAGCACGTCCGCGGTGATCTTCAGGGCCTTGTCGGCGGGCATCGCGCCCTGTCGCCGGATGTCCTCCTCCAGCATCGAGCCCAGGGGGCGGCCCTCGACGTACTCCATGACGATGTACGGCATCGGCGTGCCGTTCCCCGCGGCGGAGCCGCTGATGGACGGCGTGTCCTCGCCGGTGTCGAACACCGAGACGATGTTCGTGTGCGTGAGTTTCGCCACTGCCTGGGCCTCGCGGCGGAACCGCTCGCGGAAGGCCGGCTCCCGGCCCAGCTCGGTGTGGAGTGTCTTGATGGCGACCTGACGGTCGAGCACGGAGTCGTAGGCGAGGTGCACCGAGGCCATGCCGCCCTCGCCGAGCAGGTCGCGCAGCTGGTAGCGGCCGCCGGCCAGTGCCAGCCCCGCGTAGCGGCCGTGTGCGCCGTCCTGGCTCATGTTTCCGTGTCCCCCGCTGGGCCGTCGGGCGCCCTCGTTGATCGAATGAGTCATTCCCGGCCAAGTCTGCCCCAGGGCACCGACACGTCAAGCTCGGTGCCCGTTCCGTGACCGTAAGCGAAGGAACCGTCGCGGAAGCGTTACAGCAGGCGTACGGCCGGTACACGGAATTTGCACGGCGGTACCCGCGCGGGGTTTCATGGCCGGTCCGTCTCGGGCCGGTTTCCGCAGCGGCCGCCACCACGATCCTGGACCGGCGGCTTGCGCGGAGCCTGTAGCGTGGCCGACGGAGACCGTGACAACACCGCGCGCACCGCGGGCAGAAACGACGGCGAGGACTGATGGCACAGCAGCAGCGCGCCCAGGGCCCGTCCGACCCCGAGGCGACTGGCGGCGGTATGTCGGACGCGCCGGAGATGTGGGGCAACGGCGGCCTGGTCGGCGACGGCCGGTACCGGCTGACGCACAGACTCGGCCGGGGCGGCATGGCCGAGGTGTTCGCCGCCGAGGACGTGCGTCTGGGACGCACCGTCGCGGTCAAGCTGCTCCGTGCCGACCTGGCCGAGGACCCCGTCTCCAAGGCCCGCTTCACCCGCGAGGCCCAGTCGGTGGCCGGGCTCAACCACCACGCGATCGTCGCCGTGTACGACTCCGGCGAGGACCAGGTGGGCGGCCAGGCCGTGCCGTACATCGTGATGGAGCTGGTCGAGGGCCGCACCATCCGCGACCTGCTGCTCACCGCCGAGGCACCCGGCCCGGAGCAGGCGCTGATCATCGTCTCGGGTGTCCTGGAGGCGCTGGCCTATTCGCACCAGCACCACATCGTGCACCGCGACATCAAGCCCGCCAACGTCATCATCACCGACAACGGCGCCGTGAAGGTGATGGACTTCGGCATCGCCCGCGCCCTGCACGGTGCGTCCACGACGATGACGCAGACCGGCATGGTCATGGGCACCCCGCAGTACCTCTCCCCGGAGCAGGCCCTCGGCAAGGCCGTCGACCACCGCTCCGACCTGTACGCGACGGGCTGTCTGCTGTACGAACTGCTCGCGCTGCGGCCCCCGTTCACCGGTGAGACCCCGCTGTCGGTGGTCTACCAGCACGTCCAGGACATGCCGGTGCCTCCGTCCCAGGTCGCCGACGGCACCTGCCCGCCGGAGCTCGACGGCCTGGTCATGCGTTCGCTGGCCAAAGAGCCCGACGACCGTTTCCAGACGGCCGAGGAGATGCGCGGCCTGATCCAGTACGGGCTGCAGATGCTGTACGACCAGGGCGGCCACACCGGCACCTGGAACACCGGCCCGGTGGAGATGCACGACGGCCGGCACGCTCCGGCGGCGGGCTTCGCCGGTACGACCGTGATGCCGCACGCCGGCGACCCCGGCTCGGGCACCACGCAGATCCCGCAGCCGATGCTGCCCGCCGGGTACGGCAACCGCGACGACGGCGGCTTCGAGGGGTACGGCAACAGGGGCGGTGGCCGCGGCAAGCTGTGGATCCTCGCCGTGCTCGCGGTGATCGCCGTCGCGGCGGGCGTGGCGCTGGCGCTGAACAAGACCGGCGACACCGGCACCGGCGGCGGCACCGGCACCACCCAGTCGCCCACGAGTACGCCGTCCACGGACGACCGGGAGCCGAGCGCCACTCCGAGCGACACCTCGAACGACCAGCCGTCGGACACGTCCACGGGCCGGGGCAACGGCTCGGGCAGGGGCAACTGGAACTACACGCCGTCCTACCGGCCGTCGTACACCCCGTCCGAGCCGTCCGGCGGCCAGCCCTCCCGTCAACCGTCCGACCCGCAGCCCACCGACACCCCGTCCGAGCCGGTGACCCCGCCGCCGCCCCAGGACACGGGAAGCGGCCCGACCGACGGGGCGGGTGACAACGGCGGCGACAGCAGCGGTACGTCCCAGGGAGGGGCGGGGAACCCGGGGAACGGCTGACTCCTCCCCGGGCCGCTCACTCCGCGAACGCCCCGCACACCGCGCCGTACTCCCGTGTCCACCACACCGCGAGCGCCGAGGCGGCCGGGAACTGGGGGTCCGCGCGCGTGTCGCCGCGCTCGTAGTGCCAGCGCAGCATCCAGAAGTCGTTCAGGCGCTCCCACCACACGCGGTGCACGGCCGCCGCGAGTTCCGAGGGCGTGACGCCGGCCGCGCGGCGGTACGCGCGTGCGTACGCCCTGACCTTCGGCAGGTCCAGGGTGCCGGCGGGCCGGACGAAGAAGATCGCGGCGGCGCGTACCGCCTCCTCCGCGCGCGGCTGCACGCCGAGCCGGTCCCAGTCGACGATCGCGGCGGGAGCGTCCCCCTTGTAGAGCAGGTTGTACGGATGGAAGTCGCCGTGCACCCAGCCGACCGGGCCGCCGGGCGGGGGACGCCGGTCGGCGTGCCGTTCCAGGAGCGCCCGGCGTTCCAGGAGCCGGTGCCGGGCCAGTTCGTCGAAGGCGTCCGCGGGGCGGTGGCGGCGGACGTGGGCGAGCAGGTCGTCGATCAGCGTGAAGGTGTCGGCGGGATCGGCGCTCTCCACGGGGTGGGGGCTCGCGGCGGGGCGGGTACGCCCCTTGGGTGGCATCACGCGCTCCAGACAGGCGTGCACGGCCCCCAGCAGCACCCCCAGGCGGGCGCACTGCCCCGTGGTGAGCTGGCCGCCGTGGCGGTGCCGGCCGTCGATCCAGGGGTGCAGGGCGTAGGCGTGGCCGCCGACGACGGCGACCGTGCGCCCGTCGCGGCCGGCCAGCGGCGGCGCCACCGGGACGCCGAGGTCGGCCAGGCGCTGGGTGGCCCGGTGCTGGCGGGCGATGGCGGCCGGGTCGGCGGTGTCCGGATCGAAGTGGTGCTTGAGGAAGTAGCGGCCGCGGGTGGTGCACAGCCGGTAGCCGCGGTTGAGCAGGCCCTGGTCGACCGGCTCGCAGGTGAGGGCGGAACCGGCGGCGTACTGGCGCAGCAAGGCGCTCAGAGGGGGCGCGTGGGGCATGGGGGGTGGTACACAAGGGCGCGGCACGCGCCAGATGCTAGGGCACCGGAGGAGGCTGTGAGCTGGGCGTTATCACAGAAAGTCATCGGTAGTCGCTTTCGGTCACATCAGGTCGCGGTGCCGCTCTTTCCCCGCGCCGCTCGCCGACGCGCCCGTCACCCGGCGGTGTCCTCCATCCAGAGCAGTTCCGGCCACTCGTCAACCCTTCCCGACTCAGGGGTGACCGGGATAACGTGCCGGTGTTCCGGCCCCTCTGCACGGCTGTGACCAGCGGCTGCCCCCGACGCCCGGCGCGGTACTTGGACGTCCAAGCGAAAATACTTGGAAGCCCAAGGAAACGCGCAGGTCAGAGGGGGTTTCCCAGAAATGTGGAGCACTGGGTAACGTGACTGCTGCAGGGCGCTCGCCGGGGCACCTGTCACGCCTGTTCCCGGCCGAGTGGCACCCACCCCGTGCCCCGTGGTCCGGAACAGGTGAGCCGCACTGGCCTACCGGCAACCCCGGGGGCCGGACCGACGGAGGAGCACACGTGACCGTGGAGAGCACTGCCGCGCGCACACCGCGACGCAGCGCCGGAAGCAAGGCCGGTTCGACCGGTACGAAAGCCGCCGGCACCAGGGGCCGCGCCGGCGCCAAGAAGGGCGCCGACCCCGAACTCGTGCAGTTGCTGACGCCCGAGGGCAAGCGCGTCAAGAACGCCGAGTACGACAAGTACGTCGCCGGCATCACCGCCGAAGAGCTCCGCGGTCTGTACCGCGACATGGTGCTCACCCGTCGCTTCGACGCCGAGGCCACCTCCCTGCAGCGCCAGGGCGAACTGGGCCTGTGGGCCTCGCTGCTCGGCCAGGAGGCCGCCCAGATCGGCTCCGGCCGGGCGCTGCGCGACGACGACTACGTCTTCCCGACCTACCGCGAGCACGGCGTCGCCTGGTGCCGCGGGGTCGACCCCACCAACCTGCTCGGCATGTTCCGGGGGGTGAACAACGGCGGCTGGGACCCGAACAGCAACAACTTCCACCTCTACACGATCGTCATCGGCTCCCAGACCCTGCACGCCACCGGCTACGCGATGGGCATCGCCAAGGACGGCGCCGACTCCGCGGTCATCGCCTACTTCGGCGACGGCGCCTCCAGCCAGGGCGACGTGGCCGAGTCCTTCACCTTCTCCGCGGTCTACAACGCCCCCGTGGTGTTCTTCTGCCAGAACAACCAGTGGGCGATCTCCGAGCCGACCGAGAAGCAGACCCGTGTGCCGCTCTACCAGCGTGCACGGGGCTTCGGCTTCCCCGGCGTCCGCGTCGACGGCAACGACGTGCTGGCCTGCCTCGCGGTCACCGAGTGGGCGCTGGAGCGTGCCCGCAGCGGCGAGGGCCCCACCCTGGTCGAGGCGTACACCTACCGCATGGGCGCCCACACCACCTCCGACGACCCCACCCGCTACCGGGGCGACGAGGAACGCCTGGCCTGGGAGGCGAAGGACCCGATCCTGCGCCTTCGCCGCCACCTGGAGTCCGCAAACCACGCGGACGAGGGATTCTTCGCGGAACTCGAGGCCGAGAGCGAAGCGTTGGGCAAGCGAGTGCGCGAAGCGGTCCGTGCGATGCCCGACCCGGACCACTTCGCCATCTTCGAGAACGTGTACGCGGACGGGCACGCGCTCGTCGACGAGGAGCGCGCCCAGTTCGCCGCCTACCAGGCGTCGTTCGCGGACGCAGAGGGGGTCTGAGCATGGCAGCGGAGGCTGTGACATTGAAGAACATGGCCCTGGCCAAGGCGATCAACGAGTCGCTGCGCCGTGCCCTGGAGTCCGACCCCAAGGTCCTGGTCATGGGCGAGGACGTCGGCAAGCTCGGTGGCGTGTTCCGGGTGACGGACGGTCTGCAGAAGGACTTCGGCGAGAGCCGGGTCATCGACACGCCGCTCGCCGAGTCCGGCATCGTCGGCACCGCGATCGGTCTCGCCCTGCGCGGCTACCGCCCGGTGGTCGAGATCCAGTTCGACGGCTTCGTCTTCCCGGCGTACGACCAGATCGTCACGCAGCTGGCGAAGATGCACGCGCGCTCGCTGGGCAAGGTCAAGCTCCCGGTCGTCGTCCGCATCCCCTACGGCGGCGGCATCGGCGCGGTCGAGCACCACTCGGAGTCGCCGGAGGCGCTGTTCGCGCATGTGGCGGGCCTGAAGGTCGTCTCCCCCTCCAACGCGTCGGACGCGTACTGGATGCTGCAGCAGGCCATCCAGAGCGACGACCCGGTGATCTACTTCGAGCCCAAGCGGCGCTACTGGGACAAGGGCGAGGTCAGCACGGAGGCCATCCCGAGCCCGCTGCACAAGGCACGGGTCGTCCGCGAGGGCACGGACCTGACCCTGGCGGCCTACGGCCCGATGGTGAAGCTCTGTCAGGAGGTCGCCGCCGCGGCCGCCGAGGAGGGCAAGTCCCTGGAGGTCCTGGACCTGCGCTCGGTGTCCCCGCTGGACTTCGACTCGATCCAGGCGTCGGTGGAGAAGACCCGCCGCCTGGTGGTCGTCCACGAGGCACCGGTGTTCCTCGGCTCCGGCGCGGAGATCGCCGCCCGGATCACCGAGCGCTGCTTCTACCACCTGGAGGCTCCGGTGCTGCGGGTCGGCGGCTATCACGCGCCGTACCCGCCGGCCCGCCTGGAGGAGACGTATCTGCCGGACCTGGACCGCGTGCTCGACGCCGTCGACCGCTCGCTGGCGTACTGAGGGAGAGGTTCGTGACGACGATGACCGAAGCGTCCGTGCGCGAGTTCAAGATGCCGGATGTCGGCGAGGGTCTGACCGAGGCGGAGATCCTCAAGTGGTACGTCCAGGTCGGTGACACGGTCACCGACGGCCAGGTGGTCTGCGAGGTCGAGACGGCCAAGGCGGCCGTCGAACTGCCCATCCCCTACGACGGCGTGGTGCGCGAGCTGCACTTCGCCGAGGGCACCACGGTGGACGTGGGCATGCCCATCATCGCGGTGGAGGTGGCGGGTGCGGCGCCGGCGGAGGTCCCGGCGCAGGCCCCGGCGGCCGAGCCGAAGGCGGACCCGGAGCCGAAGGCGGAGGGCCGCCAGCCGGTCCTGGTGGGCTACGGCGTCTCGACGTCCGCCACCAAGCGCCGCCCGCGCAAGGGCCCGGAGGTCGCGGTCCCCCAGGCGTCGACGGCGATCCAGGCCGAGCTGAACGGCCACGGCACCCCCGCCGCCGCTCCCGAGGCCAAGCCCCGTCCGCTGGCGAAGCCGCCGGTGCGCAAGCTGGCCAAGGACCTGGGCGTGGACCTGGCGACGGTGGTCCCGTCCGGCCCGGACGGCATCATCACGCGTGAGGACGTGCACGCGGCGGTGTCGGCGACGGTGGCCGCGCCGCCGGCGCCGGTTCCTGCTCCGGCGCCGGCGGAAGCCCCGGTGACCCGGGCCCCGGCACTCGTGCCGTCGTACGACACGGCCCGCGAGACCCGCGTCCCCGTGAAGGGCGTCCGCAAGGCGACGGCGGCGGCGATGGTCGGCTCGGCGTTCACCGCGCCGCACGTCACGGAGTTCGTGACGGTGGACGTGACGCGCACGATGAAGCTCGTCGAGGAGCTGAAGCAGGACAAGGAGTTCGCGGACCTGCGCGTGAGCCCTCTGCTGCTGATCGCCAAGGCCCTCCTGGTCGCCATCAAGCGCAACCCGGACATCAACGCCTCCTGGGACGAGGCGGCCCAGGAGATCGTGGTCAAGCACTACGTCAACCTGGGCATCGCCGCGGCCACCCCGCGCGGCCTGATCGTCCCGAACATCAAGGACGCCCACGCCAGGACGCTCCCGCAGCTCGCGGAGGCGCTGGGCGAGCTGGTGACGACGGCGAGGGAGGGCAGGACGTCTCCCGCCGCCATGCAGGGCGGCACGGTCACGATCACCAACGTCGGCGTCTTCGGCGTCGACACCGGCACACCGATCCTCAACCCCGGTGAGTCCGCGATCCTCGCCGTCGGCGCGATCAAGCTCCAGCCGTGGGTCCACAAGGGCAAGGTCAAGCCCCGCCAGGTCACCACCCTGGCCCTCTCCTTCGACCACCGCCTGGTCGACGGCGAGCTGGGCTCGAAGGTCCTGGCGGACGTGGCGGCGATCCTGGAACAGCCGAAGCGGTTGATCACCTGGGCGTGACGGTCCGGATTCGGTAGCCTCAGAGGCCTGGAGGGAACGGCCGCAACTTCGGAATGCGGCCGCTCCCTCCGCTGTTCTTGCTCTCGGAGTCCTGGTCAGGAATGCTTGAGGTTCTGATCAGCCCTGGTTGAGCACATACACGGGCGCCCCGTCCTCCGCCCCACCCTGTGACCGGATGCAGGCGTGCTTGCGCAGAAGGCGCAGGCATTCGTCGACGCGGCGCACCGGCAGCCCCGTTCGGGCCGCGATCGATTCGAGCGGTTCGCGGAGCTCACCCTTCTCGACGAGAACAGGAGCGATCACCACGGCCACCGTCCACACGTCCTCCGTCACGGACAACCGCTGCCGCCAGTCGGCCAGCACGGTCTCTGTGGTGGGGTGCACGGCGAGGGTGCCGCTGGACGCGGAGCGGCCGGGAGCCAGGGCCTCGAGCCGGTCCGCGATGCGCCCCATGGCCTGGGCGATGGCCTCCTGTGCAGCGAGCGTGGCGCGCTGCGTGGCAAGCATCTCCCTTTGCAACGTGAGGGATTCGCGCTGTGCGACCGCAAGCTCCTGGTCCATCTGCAGGTTGTGCGCCTCGAGCCGGACGATGGTCTCCGCCACCTGCTCCGGCATGGCGTACGCGATGGGAGCACCGGGCTCGGCAGGCTGCACCTCGGCCTTTTCCAAGGTGTAGGAACCCTCCCGCTGCACCGTCTCGATCACCTCGGCGACCCACTGCTTGAAGGGAGCACAGGCCGGCTTCGTGCAGGCGTTGACGAGGAGGATCAGACCCTGGAGATCGATGAGTTGCAAGTCTCGACGCCAGCTCCTACCTGCGGGAACGCTGAGACAGTGACTTCCAGTCACTGTCTCGAGATTGTCTCGATGCTCCTCCGGGACATGATCGATAAGTGCCTTTCGGGGTGTGGTGTACCCCAACCGCTTGCAGACGTCCACCGCCGGAAACCAGTGGCTTCCGTCCGGCATGGTCAGCCTCCGGACCCGGTCCCCGGTCGCGGCGTAGACGAAGTCGCTGATGTCGATCGCCCCGTGCCGTTCGGCGGAGTTGGGCCTCTTGCTCGGTTCGTTCATGCGAACCACCTCCGCCGCGGAACGTAGAGCGGAGGAAATCGAATATGCCAGCAGATGCGGAGATCTTCACGATTGCGAGGGAAAGTCACGGATGCGGTCGCATCGGCCGGCCCGAGTGTGTATCTGATCTCGCGACGGGTTCCGTACCCGGCCATGAGGAAGGGGCCTGCCGCTGATCCACAGTGGCAGGCCCCCTCACATGGTGGCCGGCGTCAGCCCAGCTTGGCGAAGCCGTAGTTCAGGAGCTTCGTGGCGTCCGTGCCGCGCTGTGCGACGGACGAGGAGGCGAGGACGGTGCCGATGACCGTCTTGCCGTTGCGGGTGGCGGCGAAGACCAGGCAGTACTTGGCCTGCGGGCCGGAGCCGGTCTTCACGCCGATGGCGCCCTTGTAGCTGCTGAGCAGCGTGTTCGTGTTCGTCCACGTCGCCATCGTGCGGGTGCTGCCCGTCTTGGTGACGGTCTTGGCCGTGTACGACTTCGTCTTCACGACCGTGCGGAACGTGGAGCTCTTCAGCGCGCTGCGCGTGAGGATCGTCAGGTCGCGCGGCGTCGAGTAGTTGTTGCCCTTGCCGATGCCGTCGAACGAGTCGAAGCGCGTGTTCTTCATACCGAGGCTCTTGGCGGTGCTGTTCATCTTGCCGATGAACGACTTCACCCGCGCGTCCCGCGTCGATCCCGAGCCGAACTTGTCGGCCAGCGCGTACGCGGCGTCGCAGCCCGAGGGCAGCATCAGGCCGTACAGCAGCTGACGGACGGTCACCTTGTCGCCGACGATCAGATGGGCCTGGGAGGCGTTGTTCTTGACGACGTAGTCGCTGTACGCCTTCTGGATGGTGACCTTGGCTTCGAGGTTCAGGTTCGGCTGCGCCAGCACGACCTTGGCGGTCATGATCTTCGTGGTGGAACCCGTGGAAAGCCTGGTGTCCGCCGCCTTCGTGTACAGCGACTTGCCGGTCGCGTTGTCCATCGCGTAGCCGCCCTTGGCCACGATCGACGGCGTGGTGACGGCCTGCGCGGGTGCCGCGGTGAGGGCCCCGGTGGCGAGCACGGCGCCTGCGGTCACGGCGACGGCGGCGGCTCTGCGGATACGGATGCCCTGGATGCCGGTTTTCAAGTGAGGTACCCCGATTATGTCGAATGACCCTGCGGTGCGGCAGAGTTGAGTGCCCACAAAGTGGGGGCCGCGTCTGTCTGACTCGTAACCGGCGCGGATGGTTGTGCGGTTGCCGGGGCGGGTTTCCTCACGGGTCGTCCGGTCCGCATGCCGAACGGGGCGGGCCATGCGTACGTCTTGTATCTATGCTGTGGGCATGAGTCTGGCCGTGAAGCAACCCCCCGCCGCCGACCGCGTCTACACCCACGTCAAACAAGCCGTCCTGGACCGTCGCTACGAGGGCGGGACACTGCTGACCGAGGGTGAGCTCGCCGAGGCCGTCGGGGTCTCGCGCACGCCCGTGCGCGAGGCGCTGCTGCGGCTGGAGGCCGAGGGGCTCATCAAGCTCTACCCGAAGAAGGGAGCCCTCGTCCTGCCGGTCTCCGCGCAGGAGATCGCCGACGTCGTCGAGACCCGGCAGCTGGTCGAGGAACATGCGGCCAGGAAGGCCGTACCCGCACCGCCCGGGCTCATCGAGCGCCTCGAGGAACTGCTCGAGAAGCAGAAGAAGCAGGCTGCCGCCGGTGAGTTCGCCGAGGCCGCGGTCACCGACCGCTGCTTCCACGCCGAGATCGTCCGCAGCGGCGGAAACGAGATCCTGTCGCGGCTGTACGACCAGCTGCGCGACCGGCAGCTGCGCATGGGCGTCGCCGTCATGCACTCCCACCCCGACCGGCTCGCCAAGACGCTCACCGAGCATGAGGAGATCCTGAACGCGCTGCGCTCCGGGGACGCCGAGGCGGCCGTCGGCATCGTGCACCGGCACGTCAGCTGGTTCTCCCACCTGGCGCGGGGTGAGGTCCGGTGAGCTCTCCGTCGGGTTCCGCCGCTTCCGCCTCCCTGCCCGGTGATCCGCCCGGCGGCCTGCGTGCCCTCGCCGTCTGGAGCATCGGCGTCGCCGTCTACTTCGTCGCCGTCATCTTCCGTACGTCCCTGGGCGTCGCCGGCCTCGACGCCGCCGACCGCTTCCACGTGAGCGCCTCGGCGCTGTCGACGTTCTCGATCCTGCAGCTCCTCGTCTACGCGGGCATGCAGATACCCGTGGGCCTGCTCGTCGACCGGCTCGGCACCAAGAAGGTGCTGGCCATCGGCGCCGTACTCTTCACGGTCGGCCAGCTCGGCTTCGCTCTCTCGCCGTCGTACGGCACCGCGCTCGCCGCTCGCGCGCTGCTGGGCTGCGGCGACGCCATGACGTTCATCAGCGTGCTGCGGCTGGGCAGCCGGTGGTTCCCCGCCCGGCGCGGGCCGCTGATCGCCCAGTTCGCCGCACTGGCCGGGATGGCCGGCAACCTGGTGTCCACGCTGGTGCTGGCCCGGCTGCTGCACGGGGTGGGCTGGACGACCGCCTTCGCGGGCAGCGCGCTGGCCGGAGTGGTGGTGCTGGTGCTGCTCCTCTTCCTCAAGGACCACCCCGAGGGCCACGAGCCGGAGCCGCTGCCGCACCAGGGCACGGCGTACGTACGCCGGCAGATCGCCGCGTCCTGGCGGGAGCCGGGGACGCGGCTGGGGATGTGGGTGCACTTCACCACGCAGTTCCCGGCGATGGTGTTCCTGCTGCTGTGGGGACTGCCGTTCCTGGTCGAGGCCCAGGGGCTGTCGCGGGCGGCCGCCGGGGAGCTGCTCACGCTCGTCGTGCTGTCCAACATGGCCCTCGGCCTGGTGTACGGGCAGATCGTCGCCCGGCACCACGCGGCGCGGCTGCCCCTCGCGCTCGGCACGGCGGCGGCGACCGCGGCCATGTGGGCGGTGACGCTGGCGTATCCCGGCGGGCGGGTGCCGATGTGGCTGCTGGTGGTGCTGTGCGTGGTGCTCGGGGCGTGCGGGCCTGCCTCGATGATCGGGTTCGACTTCGCGCGGCCGGCGAATCCGCCGGAGCGGCAGGGGACTGCCTCCGGCATCACCAATATGGGAGGTTTTGTCGCCTCCATGACGACGTTGCTCGCGATCGGTGTGCTGTTGGACGGGACGGGGGGCGACTACGGGGTCGCGTTCTCCGTGGTGTTCGTTCTTCAGATGCTGGGGGTGAGTCAGGTTCTGCGGCTGCGGAGGCGGGCGGCTCGGCGGGAGCGGGAGCGACTGGTTGCCAGCCGGGTGGAGACGGTGCACGTTCCCGTGTAGGGCACCCGGCGTCGGTGCGGGCGCGCTGGGGGCTGCCGCCCCCAGGCCCCCGCTGCCGGCCTGACGGCCTCGTCCTCGAACTCCCCCAAGCTCTACGAGCAGGGGGGACCTCAGACGGGCTGGATAATTCCGACCGGCGTCGCAAAGTCCCCTTACTGCGTCACCACGAAGTTTCTCAGGATCGCTGTTGCCAGGTCCTGGTCGCCCTCCGTCTTCACCCGGTCCGCCACCGCCTCCGGGGTCACGCGGCCGCAGGCCAGGCGGACGTAGGTTTCCCAGTCGAGGGTGAGGGTCGCGGCCGGGCCGAGGGCGGGGGCCGTTTCCAGGGTGCCGCGGCCCTGGATGTCGACGCGGATGGTGCGCAGGAACTCCACCGGGCCGTGGACGTCGAAGACGACCGCCGAGCTGCGCGGGGCGTCCGTCTTGGTCGCGACCACGTCCGGGAGAGCGGCCAGCAGGTAGTCCCGGGTGACGTGGGCGCCGGGGGAGTCGAGGTTGCCGGGGTGGCCGAGGGCCGCGCGCAGGTCCTGCTCGTGCACCCAGATGTCGAAGGCGCGGTAGCGCATGGCCTCCTCGAGGGTGATCTCCGCGCCGAGCGGGCCGCGCACCTTGGTGCCGGGGTCGCGGGACTCGTTCCGCAGCTGGCGGTTGCGGCGGATGATCGTGTACTCCAGCTCGGAGGTCATCTCCGGCGCCGTGTGGTGGCGGCGGACGTCGACCTGCATCTCCATGTAGCGCTGGTGCTCGTTGGTGACGTGGAACAGGTCGCGCGGGAGCGTGTGGATGGGGCGTGGGTCCCCGAGTGCCTCGCAGTCCAGGCCGATGACGTGGGAGACCACGTCGCGGACCGACCAGCCGGGGCACGGGGTCCGCCGGTTCCACTCGCCCTCCACAAGGGGCTGCACCAGCTCGGATATCGCCTCGACGGAGTGGACCCAGGCATCGGCGTAGGGCTGGAGGGTGGGATGCAGACTCACGGAACGGGACCCCTCGGCGGTTGGTACATGGGCGGGTTGTGGCGGCATTGCCAGTGGGAGGTGGCTACGGTCGGCGGGCGTCTTGAGGTGCTAAGTTACGCTGCTCTGAGGCACCCCGGCAGTGCTTTCGTGTGACGATCGTAGGCCGCCGGGGAAACTCGAATGCCAGGACGGTGGTAGTGTGCGCGCCTCGCTGATCCAGATTGCCGTGAACGAGGGTGAATCGGTCGAATCGCGGCGGTGGCGGGCAGCCGCGCTGGTCCGCGAGCAGGCCGGTGCCGACCTGGTCGTACTGCCGGAGCTGTGGACCACCGGCGCCTTCGCCTTCGAGGAGTTCGGGCGCGAGGCCGAGCCGCTGGAGGGTCCCACGTACGAGGCCATGGCGAAGGCGGCGAGCGACGCGGGTGTATGGCTGCACGCGGGTTCGATTCCCGAACGGGATCCTGAGGGTCCCCTCTACAACACCTCCCTCGTCTTCACCCCCTCCGGCGACCTGGCCGCCGCCTACCGCAAGATCCACCGCTTCGGCTTCGACAAGGGCGAGGCCGTACTGATGGGCGCGGGCCGGGACCTGGTGACGGTCCGTCTGCCGGACACGATCCTCGGCCTGGCGACCTGCTACGACCTCCGTTTCCCCGAACTCTTCCGCGGGCTCGTCGACGCCGGGGCCCAGACCCTGGTGGTTCCGGCGGGCTGGCCCGAGCGCCGGCGCGCGCACTGGACGCTGCTGGCCCGGGCACGGGCGGTGGAGGACCAGGCGTTCGTGCTCGCCTGTGGAACGGCCGGGACGCACGCCGGGGTTCCGCAGGCGGGTCACTCGATCGTGGTGGATCCCTGGGGCGAGGTCCTGGCCGAGGCGGGCCACGACGAGGAGGTCCTGACGGTCGACTTCGACCCGTCGAAGGTCGCGACCACCCGCGAACAGTTCCCGGCCCTGAAGGACCGGGTCCTGGGCCTGGAGCCGCCACGCCGCTGAGCACCTGCCGCGCCGGGCGTCTACCGCTCGTCCTGCTCCTTCTCCGCCATGTGGATCACGCACACCGCCACGGCGATCAGCAGTGCCGGGTCGGCGTCGTCCCGCACGATGTCCACGCCGTACGTCTCCACGACGCTCAGCCACCGCCGGGAGATCACCGCCAGCAGCTCCCCGTCGTACTCGACGGCGAACTCCCGGTCGAGGATCTTGCCGCTGACGTCGAGCTCGGTGCCGTCCACCAGGGACACCCGGTAGTGGTTGCGCAGCAGCGACAGCCGCTTGCGCCGGACCTTCGCCAGGGCCTCGCCGCCCCGCTCGATCACCATCGTGTCCCGCAGGGCGAGCATCTTCTGATGGATGTCGATCAGGACCCGGCCCTGGGCGTCCTTCAGCTCGAAGGTGTCCCGCAGCCGCATCGCCTTCCCGTCGACCAGGAAGACCTTGTTGCCGTGCTCGTCCTCGATCCAGTAGTCCTCACCGATGCCGAGGATCCGGTCCCGCACAAGAAATCTCATGCCCTGACCGCTTCCCCGGAGGCGGTCCCGGAAAGCGGCCGATGGGCCGATGGGCCGAGTCACGGGCCGTGCAGCCCTGTGGTTGGCTTGTGCCATGGCAAAACGCGCGCGTGTCCGTGCCCCCGAGCTCATCGGCAAGGGCGGCTGGATCAACACCGGTGACAGGGAGCTCAGCCTTGCGGAGCTCCGGGGACGCATCGTAATCGTTGATTTTTGGACATTTTGTTGTGTGAACTGCCTGCACGTCCTGGACGAGCTCAGGGAGCTGGAGGAGAAGCACCGGGACACGGTGGTGATCGTCGGGGTGCACTCGCCGAAGTTCGTGCACGAGGCGGAGCATCAGGCGGTCGTGGACGCCGTGGAGCGGTACGGGGTGGAGCATCCGGTGCTCGACGATCCCGAGCTCGCGACCTGGAAGCAGTACGCGGTGCGGGCCTGGCCGACGCTCGTCGTGATCGACCCGGAGGGGTACGTCGTCGGGCAGCACGCCGGCGAGGGACACGCGCACGCGATCGAGCGGCTGGTGGAGGAGCTGGAGGCCGAGCACGAGGCGAAGGGGACGCTGCGGCGCGGATGGGGGTACCTCCCATGCTCTTCAAGCAATGGGGGAGGGCCGTACGTGCCGCCGGAGCCGGAGCCGACCACCCTGCGCTTCCCGGGCAAGGCCCTCCTGCTGCCGTCCGGGAACTTCCTGGTCAGCGACACCACCCGGCACCAGCTGGTGGAGCTGGCGGAGGACGGGGAGACCGTGGTGCGGCGGATCGGGGCCGGGGCGCGCGGGTTCGCCGACGGGAGCGCGGAGAGCGCGGCCTTCAGTGAGCCGCAGGGGCTCGCGCTCCTCGACGACGGATCGGTCGTCGTCGCCGACACGGTCAATCACGCGCTACGGCGCCTCGACCTCGCCTCCGGCGAGGTGACCACGCTGGCCGGCACCGGACACCAGTGGATGCAGGGCGAGGCCACGTCCGGTCCCGCCCGTGAGGTGAAGCTCTCCTCGCCCTGGGACGTCGCCTGGTGGAACGGCAAGGTGTGGATCGCCATGGCCGGCGTGCACCAGCTGTGGGCGTACGACCCGGCCGGGGGTACCGCCCAGGCGTTCAGCTCTGGGGGAGGCACCGTCTCCGTCACCGCCGGGACCACCAACGAGGGGCTCGTCGACGGGCCCGGCGGGGAAGCCTGGTTCGCGCAGCCCTCCGGGCTCGCGGCCACGCCCGAGCGGCTGTGGGTCGCCGACTCCGAGACGTCCGCACTGCGCTGGGTGGACCTGGACGGCCACGTCCACACGGCCGTCGGCACCGGCCTGTTCGACTTCGGACACCGGGACGGCGCCGCCGAACAGGCCCTGCTGCAGCACCCGTTGGGAGTGACGGCCCTCCCGGACGGCTCGGTCGCCGTCAGCGACACCTACAACCACGCCCTGCGCCGCTACGACCCCGCGACCGGCGAGGTCACGACGCTCGCCACCGACCTGCGCGAGCCCAGCGACGCGGTGCTCGTCGGCGAGGACATCGTGGTCGTGGAGTCGGCCCGGCACCGGCTGACCCGGCTGCGTCTGCCGGAAGAGGCGGTACGGGTCGACGCCGTCGCCCACCGCACCCGGCGCGCCGCCACCGAGATCGCCCCCGGACGGCTGCGGCTGGACGTCGTCTTCCAGGCCCCGGCGGGCCAGAAGCTGGACACCCGGTACGGCCCGTCCACCCGGCTCCTGGTCTCCTCGACCCCGCCCGAGCTGCTGCTCGGCGGAGAGGGCGCGGGAACGGACCTGTCCCGCACCCTGGACCTCGACCCCGCCGTCCCGGAGGGCGTCCTGCACGTCTCCGCGATGGCCGCCTCCTGTGACGACGACCCGGCGAACGAGTACCCCGCCTGCCATGTCCACCAGCAGGACTGGGGCGTCCCGGTCCGGCTGACCGAGGGCGGCGCGGAACGGCTGCCGCTGGTCCTGGCCGGCATGGACGCCTGACCGGGCACGCGCTCAGACGCCGTACCCGTCGCTGTAGCCGTCGCGCGTGTGGTGGTGGCGGTCCTCCTCGACGACCGCCGTGGGGGGCACCATGACGCGGCGGCGCCGGTAGATGCTGCTGAAGGTGGTCACGCCGATGAGGCCGACGATCATCAGGATGACGCCGACGATGTGCAGGTTGACGCCCTGCATGTGCCAGTCGGTCGCGAACGTGAGGATGGCTCCCACGGCGATGAGGATGATGCACCCGCCGAGGCCCATGAGTGTCGCCTCCTTGTCCGGTGTCGGGTCCGGTGGTTCCGGCCTGTTCCGGTCCCTTCCGGTCAACTCCGGGTACCCGCGAGCGGGGTGACCATGCGGAGGCGGCCCCTCACGGGCCGGGCGGTCGGCCTCCTCAGCCCTCCAGGAAGGCCACCAGGGCGTTCGCCAGGAGGAACGGGTCGTCCGCGGCGCACAGTTCGCGGGCGCTGTGCATGGAGAGGATCGCCACGCCGATGTCGACGGTGCGGATGCCGTGCCGGGCCGCGGTGATGGGGCCGATGGTCGTGCCGCAGGGCATGGAGTTGTTGGAGACGAAGGACTGGAAGGGGACTTCGGCCTTCTCGCAGGCGGCCGCCCAGACCGCGCGGCCCGAACCGTCCGTGGCGTAGCGGTTGTTGACGTTGACCTTGAGGATGGGGCCGCCGCCGGCGTGCGGGTGGTGGGTCGGGTCGTGCCGCTCGGCGTAGTTGGGGTGGACGGCGTGACCCGTGTCGGAGGACAGGCAGACCGTGCCGGCGAAGGCACGTGCCCGGTCCTCGTACGACCCCGAGCGCGCGAACACCGAACGCTCCAGCACCGAGCCGAGCAGCGGGCCGTCCGCGCCGGTGTCCGACTGGGAGCCGTTCTCCTCGTGGTCGAAGGCGGCCAGCACCGGGATGTACGGCAGGTCCGCCGCCCCCGGGCCGGTCGCCACGGCCGCCAGCGCCGCCGTACCGGCGTGCACCGACAGCAGGTTGTCCATGCGGGGGCCCGCCATCAGCTCGCGGTCCCGGCCCAGGTAGGCGGGCGGTTCCACGGAGTGCGTCATCAGGTCCCAGCCGGCCACCTCACCCGCCGGGAGCCCGGCCTCCTGCTCCAGGAAGGCGATCAGGTCGCCGTCGCGGACGTCGTCGCCGAGGCCCCACACCGGCTGCAGATGGCGCTGCTTGTCGAGCTTGAGGCCGTCCGTGGAGACCGAGCGGTCCAGGTGGATCGCCAGCTGGGGGACGCGGAGCAGCGGCCGGTCGACGTTCACCAGGTGACTCGAACCGTCCCGGAGCGTGAGCCGGCCCGCCAGGCCCAGGTCGCGGTCGAGCCAGGAGTTCATCAGCGGGCCGCCGTAGATCTCCACGGCGACCTGGCGCCAGCCGTGCGCCCCGGTGTCGGGCAGCGGTTTGACCCGCAGGTTCGGGGAGTCGGTGTGTGCGCCGACGATGCGGAACGGGGTGTGCGGCGCGGCGCCCTCGGGGACGTACCAGGCCACGATCGCCCCGCCGCGCAGCACGTACTTTCCGCCGCTCGTACCGTCCCAGGCGTCCGTCTCGGCGACCCGGCGGAAACCGGCCTTCTCCAGCCGCTCGGCCGCGTTCGCCGCGGCGTGGTACGGCGACGGGTTCGCCGCCAGGAAGGACATCAGGTCGTCGGTGTGGCCGCGGTCGAAGCGCTGGCTTGTACTCATGGTGTTCACCTTAACGACGCGAAGAGGGTCCGCTCCCGGTGACGGGAGCGGACCCTCGTGAGCACCACGGCTGCCGGGAGCCTAGAAGGCGGCCTCGTCGAGTTCCATCAGGTCCAGGTCCACGTTCTGGGAGACCTTGCGGGTCAGGGTGACGCCCGGCAGGACGTTGGCCGCGAAGAACTTCGCCGCCGCGATCTTGCCCTGGTAGAACGCCCTGTCCTTGCTCGACGCCGTCGGAAGCTTCTCGGCGGCGATGGCCGCGCCCTTGAGCAGCAGGTAGCCGACGACCACGTCACCGGAGGCGAGCAGCAGGCGGGTGGTGTTGAACCCCACCTTGTAGATGTTCTTGACGTCCTGCTCGGTGGCCGCGAGGTCGGTCAGCATCAGGCCGACGATCGCCTCCAGCTCGACGGCCGCCTTGGCGAGGTGCTCGCGGGCGCCGGCCAGTTCCTCGCCGCCGGTGCCGAGCGCCAGGAACTTCTTGATGTCCTCGGCGAGCGAGTTCAGCGCGGCGCCCTGGTTGCGGACGATCTTCCGGAAGAAGAAGTCCTGGCCCTGGATCGCCGTGGTGCCCTCGTACAGGGTGTCGATCTTGGCGTCGCGGATGTACTGCTCGATCGGGTACTCCTGCAGGAAGCCGGAGCCGCCGAAGGTCTGCAGCGACTGGGCGAGCTGCTCGTAGCCCTTCTCGGAGCCGTAGCCCTTCACGATGGGCAGGAGCAGGTCGTTGAGCGCGTGCTCGGTGGAGGCGTCCTCGCCGTTCGCCTCCTTCACCGCGATCGCGTCCTGGACGGAGGCGGTGTGGAGGACGAGGGCGCGCATGCCCTCGGCGTACGCCTTCTGCGTCATCAGCGAGCGGCGCACGTCGGGGTGGTGGGTGATGGTGACCTTGGGTGCGGCCTTGTCCATGAAGTTCGCCAGGTCCGGACCCTGGACGCGCTCCTTGGCGTACTCCAGCGCGTTGAGGTAGCCGGTCGACAGCGTGGAGATCGCCTTCGTGCCGACCATCATGCGGGCGAACTCGATGATGCGGAACATCTGGCGGATGCCGTCGTGCTTGTCGCCGATCAGCCAGCCCTTGGCGGGGTGGCGGTCGCCGAAGGTCATCTCGCAGGTGTTGGAGGCCTTCAGGCCCATCTTGTGCTCGACGTTGGTGGCGTAGACGCCGTTGCGCTCGCCCAGCTCGCCGGTCTCCCAGTCGAACAGGTACTTGGGGACGAGGAAGAGGGACAGGCCCTTGGTGCCGGGGCCCGCGCCCTCGGGGCGGGCGAGGACGTAGTGGAGGATGTTCTCCTCCATGTCGTGCTCACCGGAGGTGATGAAGCGCTTCACGCCCTCGATGTGCCAGGATCCGTCCTCCTGCTGGACGGCCTTGGTGCGGCCGGCGCCCACGTCGGAGCCCGCGTCGGGCTCGGTGAGCACCATGGTGGAGCCCCAGGTCTTCTCGACCGCGATCTTCGCGAGCCTCTTCTGCTCCTCGGTGCCCTCCTCGAAGAGGATGCGGGCGAACGCCGGGCCGGAGGAGTACATCCACACGGCCGGGTTGGCGCCGAGGATCAGCTCCGCGTAGGCCCAGATGAGGGACGGCGGAGCGGTGGTGCCGCCGATCTCCTCGGGCAGGCCGAGCCGCCAGTACTCGGAGTCCATGAAGGCCTTGTAGCTCTTCTTGAAGCTCTCCGGTATCGGCGCGGTGTTGGTCTCGGGGTCGAACACCGGCGGGTTGCGGTCGGCGTCCGTGAAGGACTCGGCCAGCTCGTTCTCGGAGAGGCGGGTCAGCTCCTCGAGGATGCTCTTGGCGGTCTCGGTGTCCATCTCCTCGAACGGGCCGGTGCCGTACAGCTCGTCGCGTCCGAGGACTTCGAACAGGTTGAACTCGATGTCGCGGAGATTCGGCTTGTAGTGCCCCATGGCCACGGCTCCCGTCGATGACTCGGCGAGGCACTGACTCCTCGCAACTGGTTCACGTACCAACTAGTAGCTCCGATGATGCTACCCGTCGGTAATAAGAAGCAACCCCGGTCCGGGTCACTGTGACTCAGCCCTCGTCGGGTCAGTACGCTTTGGGGCATGTACGGATACGGCCAGCCGATGGACGGTGGGGCGGCACAGCAGGGATACGTCCCCCCGCAGCAGCAGATGCCCGGCGGTGTCGGCGGGTACGGTCAGCAGGCGCCGCTCTACCCCGAGCCGTCGCCGCCCTCGCTCGCGGACGCGGTGCGTGCCTTCACCACGGGGCAGCTCACCGCGGAGGACTTCCAGCAGGTCTTCGCGACCTCCAAGGTGTACTGCCCGCGCGGGGACAACCCCGGGTTTCTCGCGCTGCACAACACCCAGCAGCCGGTGATCCCGATGTTCACCTCGCTCAAGGAGCTGCGGCGGTACGCCGGCAAGGAGTCCAAGTACTTCGTGATCACCGGTGCCGAGGTGATCGACCTGCTGCCCACCGGCTACGGCTTCGTGCTGGACATGGAGGGCGAGCACCGGATCGTGTTCGACGCCAAGGCGGTCGAGCAGATGGTGGAGTTCGCGATGCGCCGGATGTACGGCTGAGCCGCGACGGAGTCCGTCGGTCGGCGTGCTCGGCGTTCGGAGCCCGGAGGGAATGTCCCCCGGGCTCCTTCTGTTGGGGCTGGTAGAAAGTTCAACGCTCAACTAAACTGAGCGTACAAGGAGGAACCGACATGCCTGCAGTGACCGTCGAGAACCCGCTGGCGTTGCCCCGTGTGGCCGCGCCGGCCGATGCCGTGGCACGTCCCGTGCTCGCCGTCACGACCGCGCCGAGCGGCTTCGAGGGCGAGGGCTTCCCGGTGCGCCGGGCGTTCGCGGGGATCAACTACCGCCATCTCGACCCGTTCATCATGATGGACCAGATGGGCGAGGTGGAGTACGCGCCGGGTGAGCCCAAGGGCACCCCCTGGCACCCCCACCGTGGCTTCGAGACCGTCACGTACATCATCGACGGCATCTTCGACCACCAGGACTCCAACGGCGGCGGCGGCACCATCACCAACGGCGACACCCAGTGGATGACGGCGGGCAGCGGCCTGCTGCACATCGAGGCGCCGCCGGAGTCCCTGGTGATGTCCGGCGGTCTCTTCCACGGCCTGCAGCTGTGGGTGAACCTGCCGGCGAAGGACAAGATGATGGCTCCGCGGTACCAGGACATCCGTGGTGGTCAGGTGCAGCTCCTGACCTCCCCGGACGGCGGCGCGCTGCTCCGGGTGATCGCCGGTGAGCTGGACGGCCACCAGGGCCCCGGCATCACGCACACGCCGATCACGATGATCCACGCGACGCTCGCGCCGGGCGCGGAGGTCACCCTGCCCTGGCGGGAGGACTTCAACGGCCTGGCGTACGTCCTGGCGGGCCGCGGTTCGGTGGGCGCGGAGCGTCGCCCCATCCACCTCGGCCAGACCGCCGTCTTCGGCGCGGGCGGCTCCCTGACCGTCCGTGCGGACGAGAAGCAGGACTCGCACACCCCGGACCTGGAGGTCGCCCTCCTGGGCGGGCAGCCGATCCGGGAGCCGATGGCCCACTACGGCCCGTTCGTCATGAACACCCGCGAGGAGCTGCAGCAGGCTTTCGAGGACTTCCAGAAGGGCCGCCTGGGGACCGTCCCGGCCGTCCACGGCATGACGGAGAAGGGCCCGCAGGACTGACGACCGAGGTCCCCGGGTCCGCCGCGGCGGCTCGCCCACTGTGCGGGGGCGGACTCCCCGCGGGGGCGGGCTCGTACGGGGCGGGCCCCACCGGCCCGGGGTCCGTGCGAGCCACGCCGCGGACGCGGGGCGGCGCCGGTCCGGCGGCCGGTGGTTCTGGGGCCGCGCTTCGTCCCGGCCATGCACGGCATGACGAAGGCGTGGCCCGCGGGCCTGACGGCCGTGGGCCGGAGCCGCTGTGGCGGGCTCCGGCGGTCCGGGGCCCCGCTGGTCGGGGCAAGTGGGTGATGTGTCGCACCGCGGGTCCGAGAGGGCGGCGGCCGGACGCCCGGCGGCCGGTGGTTCTGGGACCGCGCTTCTCGCCGGGCCGCGACCGGGGTCAGGCCGTCCCGGCCGTGCACGGCACGTCGGAGAATGCCCCGCAGGGCCGACGACCGGCGCGCCGGGGCCTGCGCCCGGGCGGGCTCTCGGCGGTTCGGGGGAAGTGGGTGGTGTGCTGCGCGGCCGGTGTCGCCCGGGGCCGTCCCTTTTCGTCGAGTGGTCCCGTGCGGGCACTCGGGATCGCGTTCACATCGAATCGGTCCGGCCGGCGTTCGAGGACGAGGCCGTTCAGGCCGAAGCGCCGAAGCGGGGAACGGGTGTCCGGGGCGGCAGCCCCCAGGAGGTCGGCCAGGGCGCCTTGGGCGGGTCGCGGGGCGTTCGCGGGTGACTTGTAGTCAGCTGGTGCCGTGCTGCTGCTGCCCGAGCCCGTGCGGCGTCTCGCCTCCTGGTGCGTCGTCGTACTACTGCTGTCCGGGGTGGTGTGGATCGGGGTCCGGCTGTGCGTGACCTTCCGGACCGCCGTCACGCCCGTGCTGCTCGCCCTGCTGGGGACCGCTCTGCTGCGGTCGTTCTTCCGGCGGCTCGTGGACGCGCATGTCAACCGTTCGCTCGCCGCGGGGATCACCTGCATGGCCGTCGTGGTGGTCGTCGGCGGGGCCGTCTACATCGTCGTGGCCGCGCTGATCGACAGCGGGGACCAGATCGTCGCCTCCCTCAAGCGGGCCGGGCAGTCGCTCGCCACGCACTTCGGCGGGGCCGGGACCTCGCTGAGCGACCTGGCCTCCCACGGCAAGCAGCTGCTGGAGAAGTTCGGCGGGACGGCCGCCTCCAACGTCATCAGCGGGGTCAGCGTGGTCGGCGAGTGGCTCGCCATGGCCCTGCTCGCCCTGCTGCTCGTGTTCTTCTTCCTGCGCGACTCGGGCAAGGCCGCCGACGCCCTGCGCACGCTTGTCCCGAGCGGAAGTGCCGACCTCGCGGAAGCCATGGCCCGGCGGGCCTTCGAGGGCGTGGAGGGCTTCATGCGCGGCACCACGCTCATCGCGTTCATCGACGCCGTCAGCATCACCATCGGCCTGCTCGTACTCCGGGTGCCGGGCGCCGTGGGACTCGGCGCGCTGGTCTTCGTCGGCGCCTACATCCCCTACCTGGGCGCCTTCCTCTCCGGTGCCGTCGCCGTGCTCGTCGCCCTCGCCGACCGCGGGTTCGTCATCGCGCTGTGGACGCTCGGCGTGGTGCTCGCCGTACAGGTGCTGGAGGGGCATGTGCTGCAGCCGGTGATCCAGAGCCGGACCGTGCATCTGCACCCGGCCGTGGTGCTGCTGGCGATCACCGCGGGCGCGTCGGTCGCCGGGATCATCGGGATGCTGCTCGCGGTGCCGCTCACGTCGGCGGCGTTCGGGGTCGCCCACGAGCTGCGGGAACGGTACGCGGCTCCGTCGTAGGGGCGGGCCTCATGCGCCCACCGGACACTCGTACAGCTCGAACCAGATGCTCTTGCCCCGCCCCCGCGGCACGACACCCCACGCGTCCGCGAGCAGCTCGATCAGCACCAGGCCGCGTCCGGAGGAGGCCAGCTCCCCGGGCCGGCGCTTGTGCGGCAGGTCGTCGCCGGTGTCGGTGACCTCCACCCGCAGCCGCCGCTCGCCCTTCTCCCCGCCGACCTCGGCCAGCAGCAGCGCGTCGGCGTCGGTGTGCACGAGGACGTTGGCGAGCATCTCCGACAGCAGCAGCACCGCCGAGTCCACCTGGTCCTCGGCCACCCAGTCGTGCAGCACCTCGCGCAACTGCTGCCGGGCGACCGCCACCCGCTCGGGTTCGGCCTGGGCGACCGTCATCAGGGTGCGCCGCACCTCCGGGAGGAGGACGGCGCCGCCCTCGCTGTGCCGGCTCAGCAGCAGTAAGGCGATGTCGTCCTCGCGCCGATCGGCCAGCGGCCCCGTGGTGTGGTGCGAGGAGGGCCCGTGCACGGCCTGGACGAGTGCGTCGGCGAGCTCCTCGGTGCCGCCCCCGTGCCGCTCCAGGATCGTACGGATCCGCTGCCAGCCGGTGTCCAGATCGTGGCCGCCGGTCTCGATCAGGCCGTCCGTGCAGATCATCATCGTCTCGCCCGGCTCCAGGGTGAACCGGGTGGTCGGGTAGTCGGTGTCCGGGTCGATGCCCAGCGGCAGCCCGCCCGCCGTCGGCCGCAGCAGCACCGTGCCGTCCGCCATGCGGATCACCGGGTCCGGGTGGCCCGCGCGAGCGATCTCCACCACGCCGCTGTGGGGGTCGACCACGGTGTACAGGCAGGTCGCGAAGCGCAGGTCGGCGCCGTCGTCGCCGCCGTCGCCGGTCATGCCGTGCAGGAAGCGGGAGGCACGGGAGAGCACCGCGTCCGGGGGGTGCCCCTCGCAGGCGTAGGCGCGCAGTGCGATGCGCAGCTGGCCCATCAGGCCCGCGGCGCGTACGTCGTGGCCCTGGACGTCCCCCATGACCAGGGCGAAACGCCCCGACCCGGACTTCGTACCGGACCGCGAGGTGCCCCCGGGCAGCGGGATCATGTCGTACCAGTCGCCGCCGACCTGGAGGCCGCCGCCGGTGGGGACGTAGCGGGCGGCCACGTCCATGCCGGGGACCTCGGGGCCCAGCGTGGGCATCATCGAGCGTTGCAGGTTCTCGCTCAGCTCCCGCTCGGTCTCGGCGGTCCCGGCGCGGGACAGGGCCTGGGCGAGCATCCGGGCCACCGTGGTCAGCACCGAGCGCTCGTCGGGCGTGAAGGCCACCGGATAGGCGAAGGCCGCCATCCAGGCACCCATCGTGCGGCCCGAGACGGTCAGCGGGAGGAAGGCCCAGGAGCGGCGGTTGAAGCGCTGGGCGAGCGGCCAGGTGAGCGGGTAGCGGGACCTGTACTGCTCCGGGGAGGACAGGTAGACCGCCCGTCCGGTGCGCACCACCTCGGCGGCCGGGTAGTCCGTCTCCAGTGTCATGTGCAGGAAGGGGCCCTCGTCGCCGGGCCGCTGCCCGTGGTGGCCGACGACCGTCAGCCGGTCGCCCTCCACGCCGAAGACGGCCAGCCCGTCCGGCGAGAACCCGGGCATCGCCAGACCCGCCGCGACCCGCAGCACCTCCGCCGTGGAGCGGGCCTCGGCCAAAGCCCGGCCGGCGTCCAGCAGGAACGCCTCGCGGGAACGCCGCCAGTCGCCGGTGACCGCTCTTCGCCCGGCCGGGGAGCCCGGCGTCGGCTCGGCGACCTCCTGCAGGGTGCCGATCAGCTCGTACGCCTTCTTCCGGACGTCGAAGGCCGGCTTGGAGCGGCTGCGCACCACCCGGATGATCCGGTTCCGCTCGTCCATGATCCGGATGCGTACCTCGGCGAGGGTGTCCTCGGCGACGGCGAGCTGCACGACGCCCGTGATCTCGTTCCAGTCGACCGGGTGAAGGCGGGCCCGTACCTGGGCCTCCGTGAGGATGGCCTGCTCGGCGGGCAGCCCGAGCAGACGAGCCGCCTCGGCGTCGACCGACACCCTCCCCGTGGCGGTGTCCCAGTGCCACATGCCGGTCGCCAGGGCGGCGAGTACGTCCCCCACGGCGGGCAGGGGATCACCAGTGCGCATTGCCCCACTCTAAGAAGAGGTGATCGAACACTGCCACCGATGGTGTACGGGTGTGCGATCTCGTACGGCTCCGCTGTGCCGCCCTCAATGGTGGGGAACCGAGGACGGGGTGGCCGGTACGCTTGGTAGGTCCGGGCCGTAACCGATCGCGTGCCCGATCGCGCCGAGGACAGCCATCCCGGCACCACCCGAACCGAAGGACGATGAACGACGATGCACCGGTACAGGTCCCACACCTGCGGCGAGCTCCGCGCCTCTGACGTCGGCACCGACGTCCGGCTCAGCGGCTGGCTGCACAATCGGCGCGACCTGGGCGGCATCCTCTTCATCGATCTGCGCGACCACTACGGCATCACGCAGCTCGTCGCCCGCCCCGGCACGCCCGCGTACGAGGCGCTGGACAAGCTGTCCAAGGAGACGGTGGTCCGCGTCGACGGCAAGGTCGTCTCCCGCGGCACGGAGAACGTGAACCCGGATCTGCCGACCGGTGAGGTCGAGGTCGAGGTCGGCGAGGTCGAGGTGCTCGGCGCGGCGGCCCCGCTCCCCTTCACGATCAACACCGAGGACGGGGTCAACGAGGAGCGGCGCCTGGAGTACCGCTTCCTGGACCTGCGCCGCGAGCGCATGCACCGCAACATCATGCTGCGTACGGCGGTGATCTCGGCGATCCGTCACAAGATGGCGGCGATGGGCTTCAACGAGATGGCGACGCCGATCCTGTCCGCCACCTCCCCCGAGGGTGCCCGTGACTACGTGGTCCCCTCCCGGGTGCACCCGGGCAAGTTCTACGCCCTGCCGCAGGCGCCGCAGCAGTTCAAGCAGCTGCTGATGATCTCCGGCTTCGACCGCTACTTCCAGATCGCGCCCTGCTTCCGCGACGAGGACGCGCGCGCGGACCGCTCGCCGGGCGAGTTCTACCAGCTCGACGTCGAGATGAGCTTCGTCGAGCAGGAGGACGTCTTCCGGCCGATCGAGCGGCTGATGACGGAGCTGTTCGAGGAGTTCGGCGGCGGTCGTCACGTGACGTCCCCCTTCCCGCGGATCCCGTTCCGCGAGGCGATGCTGAAGTACGGCTCCGACAAGCCGGACCTGCGCGCCCAGCTGGAGCTCGTCGACATCACCGACGTCTTCGAGGGCTCTCAGTTCAAGGCGTTCGCGGGCAAGCACGTGCGCGCGCTGCCGGTGCCGGCGGTCCAGGACCGGCCGCGCAAGTTCTTCGACCAGCTGGGTGACTTCGCGGTCTCGCTGGGCGCGAAGGGCCTGGCGTGGGTGCGGGTCGGCGAGGACGGCTCGCTGTCGGGTCCGATCGCGAAGTTCCTCACCGAGGAGAACGTCGCCGAGCTGACCAAGCGCCTGTCCCTGGCCCCCGGCCACGCGGTGTTCTTCGGCGCGGGCGAGTTCGACGAGGTCTCGAAGATCATGGGCGCGGTGCGGGTCGAGGCGGCGCGCCGGGCGGGTCACTTCGAGGAGGACGTGTTCCGCTTCTGCTGGATCGTCGACTTCCCGATGTACGAGAAGGACGAGGAGACCGGCGGGATCGACTTCTCCCACAACCCGTTCTCGATGCCGCAGGGCGGCCTGGAGGCCCTCCAGACCCAGGACCCGCTGGACATCCTGGGCTGGCAGTACGACATCGTCTGCAACGGCGTCGAACTGTCCTCCGGCGCCATCCGGAACCACGAGCCCGAGATCATGCTCAAGGCCTTCGAGATCGCGGGCTACGACCGCGAGACGGTGGAGGAGAAGTTCGCGGGCATGCTCCGCGCCTTCCGCTTCGGCGCCCCGCCGCACGGCGGCATCGCCCCGGGCGTCGACCGCATCGTCATGCTGCTGGCCGACGAGCCCAACATCCGCGAGACCATCGCCTTCCCGCTCAACGGCAACGCCCAGGACCTGATGATGGGCGCGCCCACGGAGCTGGACGAGGCGCGGCTGAAGGAGCTGCACCTGACGGTGCGCAAGCCGCAGCCGAAGTAGTCCCCGGACACGGTCTGTTGCCCGCCACGGCGGGTACGGACTTCGAAGGGCTCGGAACCGAACCGGTTCCGAGCCCTTTTCCCATGCGACCCGCCGCCGGCCCCAGCTCCGCACGGAGCTCGGCGACTGCTACTCGACGGCTTTGGCGAAGGCGTCGTCCTTCGTGGCCTGCATCTCGTCCAGGCGGTCCGGGGCGACGACGGCGAGGGCGGCGCGCAAGGCATCAGGAGTCTGCTCGGGATGGGCGAACAGCTCATGTCCTTGTCCGACGTATTCGCGTGTCGCGGCGAGGAAGACCGCCCTGTGCTCGGCTTCGATCTCCGCGTCGTCCCGTTCCTCTGTGCCCATCTCGGTGAGAAGACGTGCGGCCCTCTCGGCAGCCGCAGGGTCGTCCCTCAGAAGCGCGCGCCTGCGCTCCCGCCAGCTCTCGCCGTTCACCGTCCTACCTCCAGAGGTCCGCGTACCGGGTCGGCTTCTCTGCCAAGGTCTGGGGCTACTCGTCCGTAAAGACGTCTTCGGCCGTCGGAGCTGTGACGGCACGCCGGTGCCAGTGGCGCAGGATCTCGGGATCGCCACAGCTGGTGATGCGTTCCCGGACCGCTTCGGGGACGTCGATGCCGCGCACTTCGAGGACGTCCAGGACGTCCTCGGCGGCGCGTCGCGCCTCGCCCTCGGCTCGGAGCTCCTCGGAGAGGGGTGACTTGTAAAAGGAGAGATCCACGGCCACCAGTTTCCTCCACAGTTGTGCGGCTGGGTGCTTGCCCAGGCCTTGTGCGATGAATTCGATGATCGGGTCAGCGATGCTCTGCGGTGTGTCCCGCAGAACGGTCGTCATTGATTTGAGTATGGCCCCGGCGTCCGGATGCGTGGCGTGGGTGATCACGGACAGCGTGGCGAGGGCGAGATCCTTGCGGACTTCGGTCGGGTCGATGATCACCGGCATGTTGTGCGGTCCCGCGACCAGCGGCCGCAGGGTCAGCAGGGGCCACTGGCGAGGACCGAAGGTGACCTCACGCGCGGCCCATTCCGCGGTGGCGCGGTCCTGGCAGACGACCAGCAGCATCGGCTGCAGCCGGTACTTCGTGAGCAGGTACGAGGCGTAGTACGCCCAACTGGCGGGCTTGTCCGGGTCCTTCCTGCCCTGGGCCTCGACCGAGAGGAGCAGCGCCTCGTCGTCCTCCGCCTTCAGCCGCAGGAGGGTGTCCACGCGGCGTTCGACAGGGCTGGTCTCGGTGAGGTCGTTGGGCAGGACGGTGACCGAGGTGGGCGGGGGGAAGTCGATGCCGAGTACCTCGGACACCCCGGAGAAGAGGCCCGGATATTCCTGGAAGATGCGGTGCATCGCCTCGTGGGGCGAGCTGACCATACGGATTCCTGTGAGGGTGAGGTGGTACGGGACGGAAAGGGCATTGCCTCTGGCACATGCCAATGCGTGCTCTGCGGGGAGCGTATGAGTGCGACTTGCCCCGGCAGGAGCGCAGTTGGTGATGTTCACCTGGAGGGGTGAAGGCGGCGGCGAGTCGATCTCCAGCGGGCGCCGGATCCTGGCCGGCTCGTCAGGTGGCCGTGGGCGTCGGTTGCCGGAGTTCGAGGCAGTCCCGGCAGTTGCGTGGGTCGGGGCCTCGGTAGCCGCGGTCGCAGGTGTCGCAGTTGCGGAGTGGGTGCCTGACGGGCGGGGGTGGCTCGGGGGCGCGGAACGGCGGCAGGGGCGGGAGCTGGGCGGTGAGGCGATGGGCCAGGAGGGCGGCCGGGCGGCGCAGGGGCTCCGTCGGCAGGTCGCTGGTCAGGGCGTGGCGTACGGCGGTGGGGGTGAGGTCCCGTTCCAGCCAGGCGGCGACTCCGGGCGCGAGGTGCTCGGCGTCGGTGGCGGAGAGGAGCAGGCGGGGGTCCGTGCGGCGCAGGCCGGCGAGGACGTCGGTGGCTGCCTGGAGCAGGGCGGGGGAGCTGTACGCGGGCTTCGGTACGGCGGGGAGGGCTGCGCGGCGCGGGGGTTTCTGCTGCGGGGCGGTGGCCGCGCGGCGGGCCGGGGGCCTCGGCGGTGCCGCTTCGGACGCGTCGCGGTCGCGGTCGCGGTGTCGGCCCGGCTGGTTGCAGGAGACGGTGCGGGTGACGATGCGGCCGCTCTCGGTGCGTTCGCGGGTGCGGCGGAGGTAGCCGTGGGTCTCCAGTTCGCGCAGGGCGGCGGCGATCCGGGTGCGGCCCTCGGAGAAGCGGTCGGCGAGGGTCTTGATGTCGACGGGGGCGCCGGCGGGCAACGACTGGATGTGGCAGGCCGGCCCGATCGCGAGGAGCGACAGGTCCGGGTGCTGGGCGAGGTGGTTGCCGATCACCGTGAAGCGGGTGGTGTGGCGGGTGTTGTCGTGGGTGACGCCGTAGGCGCGCGGGCGGGCAGAGGTGCGTGGATTCGCCCGGGAGTGGGGTTCGTGCGCTTCGTTCGCGGCAACGGCTGACTGGGCGTGCGGGGGCACGCTAGGGTTCTGGGTACCCATCGGGAAGGGCTCACTTCCTCGGTGGTCAGGCCCTCGATCGGGATTGCTACTCCCGGCCGGGGGCCGATGCGTGTGCGGGGTTGTGTGTGCTGAGCGTAGGGGTGTTGGGGGGCCGGAAATCCAGCCGAGCCGGTGATGTTCACCCGCCCGAGTGAGTTTGATCGACGGGCGGGAGGGGTGGGGCTTGGTGGGGTTCTTTCTCCCTCGGGTTCTTGGAGTGGGGACCGCCTGCGGCACCGGAGCCCGTGGGAGTGGGTTCCGGCGGTGAGCAGCGCAGTTCGGCCCACACCCGCTTGCGCGGGAACCGGTCCTCGCTCACGCTCCAGCGGTCGGCGAGCGCGGCCACGAGGAGCAGGCCACGGCCCGACTCGGCGTCCGGGGTGGGCTGTTGGGGTGCGGGGAGACGGTCACCGCGTGTGTCGGTGACTTCGACACGGAGCGTGTCGCCGATCACGTAGAGCATCAGCCGGAAGTCCCGCCCGGGGACGCGGCCGTGCGTGATGGCGTTGGTCGCCAGTTCGGCCACGAGGTGGTTCGCGGGTTCCGTGGGCAGCCCCCAGCGGCGCAGCTGCGCCTCGGCGAGTAGACGTGCGAGACGGGCACCGCGCCGTGTGGACGACAGCAGCACGCTGAAGTCGGGGAACTGGATGCCCTGTTCGGCCGTGAGGTCGGCGATTTCCTGATTCACGTCACTCAGAGTGGCCGAATACGCCTACCGTGAGGAGTGACTGAATGGTTGCGTACGCCGACTGTCGGCTGCTTGTCCGGTGCTGTCCGGGCCGTCGGCACCGTTCGTAGGGGCAGGGCGTCGCGGTACGGCGCGGGACTACGGAGGGGTGCGGTATGTCGGTGGACGGCGAGGCGGTACGGCTCGGGGGAGAGGCGGACGAGCCGGGGTGGGAGGTGGACCCGGACGACGAGTGGGGAGTCGCGGTGATCGCCACCGTGGGGCGGCAGCTGAAGCTGCGGCGGGAGGCGGTGGGGATGCGGGCCGCCGAGTTCGGGGCGGCGATGGGGTACGGGGAGGACCTGGTCTACAAGATCGAGGGCGGCAAGCGGATCCCCCGGGAGGAGTACCTGGACAAGGCCGACGAGGTGTTGGGCGCGGGTGGGCTCATCTCGGCGACCTGGGAGGACGTGAGGAAGGTCCGGTATCCGAAGAGCGTGCGGGCGCTGGCTGATCTTGAGGCCAAAGCAGTTGAGATCGGGGTGTACGTCGGGCTCAGCATCCACGGCCTGTTGCAGACACCGGAGCATGCGCGAGCCTTGTTCGAGGCCTGGCAGCCGCCGTACTCGGAAGAGGAGGTGGAGCGCTTGGTCACGGCTCGGATGGCCCGAAAGTCTATCTTCGAGCGGTCGCCTGCTCCGGCTCTCAGCTTCGTCCTGGAAGAGGCGACGCTACGCCGGCGGGTTGGAGGCACAATGGTGTGGCGTCAGCAACTCGAACACATGCTGGGGGCAGGGCGGTTGCGTAACGTCACGCTTCAGGTGATGCCGACGAGTGCAGGGGCCCATCCTGGGCTGGACGGCAGGATCGAGGTGCTGAAGTTCGCCGACGGCACGGCGGCGGGTCGTTCCGACGGTGCGTTCAATGGCCGGCCGACTTCGGATCCGAAGCAGTTGCGGATCCTTGAGCTGCGGTATGGGACCATCCGTGCGCAGGCTCTCACGCCGCGGGAGTCGTTGGCCTTCATCGAGCGAGTGCTGGGAGAAACATGATCCGCAAGGCCTCTGCCGGGGACGCTTCCGAGCTGGTCTGGTTCAAGAGCAGTTACAGCGACGGCCCCGATGGCAACTCCTGCGTCGAGATCGCGATAGCGCCCCGCACCATCCGCGTCCGCGACTCCAAGAACACCGAAGGCCCGCAGCTCGCCCTCGCGCCCGGCGCCTGGGCGCACTTCGTGACGTACGCCTCGGAAAGCTGATCCTCAACGGCACTCGCTCTGCGCCTGGTTGTCACCGGGAGCAGGGTGCCGTGGTGTCTTGAGTCAGTCAGTTGCTTCGTGCTTTGCCCCGGACCATGGGGATGCCTGGTCTCACCTTGGCGATGGCCGCGAAGTCGTCGTCGACATGGAGAACGGTCAGGTGCTGTTGCTCGGCGATGAGGGCGATCAGAATGTCCATGGGGGAAGGGCCGCGATGATGGCCGATCCTCGCGAGGTCCCGCTGCACCTCCACGACCTTCGGCCAGGGATCGTCGAGGGCAGGGACCCAGCCGAAGGTCTGGCCGAGCATGGTGAAGAAGGGCTCGTAGTCCCGGTCGGAGCGAAGGCCGGGCATCAGCTCGGCCTCGACGGGCGGGCAGATGGCGACGAGCCCTCGTGCCACGCGATCGGGCCAGGGGGAGTCGAGCTGCCCGCGCAGCAGCCGCCACACGGCGGAGGTGTCGGCGAGGTAGGTCACAGGCCTGCCCGTTCCCGTTCCGCGAGGACGTCGAAGTCCAGGAACGCGTCGGCGTTCTCCTGGAGCCAGCGCAGGGCACGTGCCCGGTCGTCGGCGCTGATCGCGGACGCTATGGTCAGCGCGCGGTCGATGGTCTCCCGTTTGGTCTTGGTGCCGAGCTGCCGCTGAGCGAAGGCCAGCTTGTCGTCGTCGATGTCGACCAGAGTCCTGGACATGAGACCTCCCGCAGTCGGACTTATATATCAGCGCCAAGCTTATATCAATCCGCGCCGGCCGGGGCAGGCGTGACGCGTGCTCGGACCTTGGACAGGGGGCGGATGAACGGCGAAGGGCGCGACCGTTCCCCCGATCACCCTGCTCCCCCTCTGCCAAGCCCTGGGGTAGCCATGATCCCGACGAGTGCGACGCAGGGCCCACTCCGGGCGCCTTGAGATGGCCCCGACGTCACAACGGACAGGGCATGGATATGCCTGCCGGTACTGGCGTCTTCGGAGTGTTCGGAGTCTCCGGAATCGCCGACTGCGTGGTCATCTCGTTCGTCCCCCCCGGCTTTCACGGACATCCCCTTCCCCGGCGGTCGTAGAAGTCCAGGTCCGAAGTGGGCGGCGACACCCCTGTTGGAATGATCTGCCCGGACCGCTCGGGACCACGGCGAAGGGGCCCGGGAACAAGTCGTTCCCGGCCCCTGTGCGCAAACGGTAAGCCCTATTCGCCCGAACCGCCGAAGCGCTCCTTGTACGTCTCCAGGTCCTCGTCCGTCAGCTTGGTGAAGAGGACCGGCGGGACCGTGAAGGGGGTGCCCGGGGTGAGGGTGGTGAGGGACTTCGCCTCCTCCGGGGTGACCCAGGTGGCCGTGTCGTCCCGCAGGTCGAATGCCGCGCGCATCGCTGCCGACGAGGCCGGGATGAACGGCTCCGAGACCACCGCGTAGAGGTGGATCAGGTTCATCGCGGTGCGCAGGGTGAGGGCCGCGCCCTCCTTGTTGGTCTTGATCTCCAGCCAGGGGGCCTTCTCCTCCAGGTAGGAGTTGCCCGCCGACCACAGGGCGCGCAGCGCGGCCGCCGCCTTGCGGAACTGGATGGCCTCCATCTGCTCCTCGTACTCCGCGAGGAGCCGGGCGATCTCCTCCCCGAGCCTGGCCTCGGCCTCGCCCGGCTTGCCGCCCTCCGGGACCGCGTCGCCGAAGCGCTTGCGGGAGAAGGAGAGGACGCGGTTGACGAAGTTGCCCAGGGTGTCCGCCAGGTCCTTGTTCACCGTGGCCGTGAAGTGCTCCCAGGTGAAGGAGGAGTCGTCGGACTCCGGCGCGTTCGCCATCATGAAGTAGCGCCAGTAGTCGGCCGGGAGGATGTCCAGCGCGTCGTGTGTGAAGACGCCGCGCCGCTGCGAGGTGGAGAACTTGCCGCCGTAGTAGTTGAGCCAGTTGAAGGCCTTGATGACGTCGACCTTCTTCCACGGCGAGCGGGTGCCCAGCAGGGTCGCCGGGAACATCACGCTGTGGAAGGGCACGTTGTCCTTGCCCATGAACTCGGTGTAGTGGACGTCCGCGTCCGACTCCCACCACCACGAGCGCCAGTCCCGGTTCTCCGGGTCCTGGTCCGCCCACTCCTTCGTCGCGCCGATGTACTCGATCGGGGCGTCGAACCAGACGTAGAACACCTTGCCCTCGGCGGCCAGGTCCGGCCAGGTGTCGGCCGGGACCGGGACGCCCCAGTCCAGGTCACGGGTGATCGCACGGTCGTGCAGGCCCTCGGTGAGCCACTTGCGGGCGATGGAGGACGCGAGGACCGGCCAGTTCTCGGCCCGCTCGTCCACCCATGCCTCCACCTCGCCGGCCAGCACCGACTGGAGCAGGAACAGGTGCTTGGTTTCGCGGATCTCCAGGTCGCTGCTGCCGCTGATCGCCGAACGGGCGTCGATCAGGTCGGTCGGGTCCAGGACCCGCGTGCAGTTCTCGCACTGGTCGCCGCGTGCCTTGTCGTAGCCGCAGTGCGGGCAGGTGCCGATGATGTACCGGTCGGGCAGGAAGCGGCCGTCGGTGTTCGAGTACACCTGGCGGATGGATCGCTCCTCGATGAACCCGTTCGCCTTCAGCTCGCGGGCGATCTCCTGCGTGATCTCGTGGTTCTGCGGGGAGGAGCTGCGGCCGAAGTAGTCGAAGGCCAGGTCGAAGCCGTCGTAGACCGCCTTCTGCGCGTCGTGCGCCTGCGCGCAGAACTCGTCGACCGGGATGCCCTGCTCCTTGGCCGCCAGTTCGGCGGGCGTGCCGTGCTCGTCGGTCGCGCAGATGTACAGGACCTCGTGGCCGCGCTGGCGCAGGTAGCGGGAGTACACGTCCGCCGGGAGCATGGACCCCACCATGTTGCCCAGGTGCTTGATCCCGTTGATGTACGGAAGGGCGCTGGTGATGAGGTGTCGAGCCATCGCGGGCTGCTCCCAGGTCGCTGCTGAGGGTGACGATCTCGTCGGGTTCGGGTCGTCTACGGAACCTTGAAATCGTAGCCGACATGGGCGGGCCGCCCGCTTCCCGTTTTACTGGGTGGGAAGGGGCGGCCCTTGGCGCGTGTGGATCACGGGCGCCAGTTCGCCAGTACGCCCTCGTAGATCTCCTGGTCCGTGAGTTCGCGCGGGGTCGGGCCCGCGTGGAAGAAGGACGTGGTGTCGGTCTTCAGCTTGCGGAGGTAGTCGAAGGCCTTGTTGTCGTGCTCACCGAAGGCGACGAAGGAGAAGAAGACGGCGGGGTGCTTCTTCGCCGCCTCGGTGAGGGACTGGGTGGCCGGGGTCTTGGCGTCCGGGGCGCCGTCCGTCTGGAAGATCACCAGGGCGGGGGCGGCCGGGTCGTCCGCGGACTCCTCGTGGTGGGCCAGTACGGCTTCCACGGCCGCGTGGTAGCTCGTACGGCCCATGCGGCCCAGGGAGCCGTGCAGGTCGTCGATCCTGTTCTCGTGCTCGGTGAGGGTGAGCTCGCCGGTGCCGTCCACTTCCGTGGAGAAGAACGTGACGTGGACCGTGGCCTCGGGGTCGAGGTGGGCGGCGAGGGCGAGGGTCTGCTCGCCGAGGGCCTGGGCGGAGCCGTCCTTGTAGTACGGGCGCATGGAGGCGGAGCGGTCCAGGACGAGGTAGACCTTGGCCCGGGTGCCGGTGAGGCCGTGCTTCTCGAGGGCGGCTCCGGCGGCCTCGTAGGCGGTGGTGAGGCCGGGGGCGTGGGACTTCACGGTTTCCTGCGGGAGCGTGGCCGGTTCGGGTGCCTCGGCTTCGCCCTCGGCGGGGACGTTCCCACCCGCACCACCCGTGCGGGTTTCGTGGTCGGGTGCGGGTGGCCCCTGTGGGGTGTCCTCGCCGTCGGCGGCTGCGGGTTCCGCCGTAGCCGCCGGCTCCACCTCGGTCTCGGGCTCCGGCCCGGTCTCGGGCTCAGCCTTGGTCTCGGGCTCCGGCCCGGTCTCGGGCTCAGCCTTGGTCTCGGGCTCCGGCCCGGTCTCGGGCTCAGCCTCGGGCTCGGGCTTAGCCTCCGGCTCGACGTCGGCCTCGGCGTCCGCCTTGGCCTCGGGCTCAGCCTCGGGCTCGGGCTCCGGCCCGGTCTCGGGCTCAGCCTCGGGCTCGGGCTTAGCCTCCGGCTCGACGTCGGCCTCGGCGTCCGCCTTGGCCTCGGGCTCAGCCTCGGGCTCGGGCTCCGGCCCGGTCTCGGGCTTAGCCTCCGGCTCGACGTCGGCCTCGGCGTCCGCCTCGGCCTCGGGCTCAGCCTCGGGCTCGGGCTCCGGCCCGGTCTCGGGCTTAGCCTCCGGCTCGACGTCGGCCTCGGCGTCCGCCTCGGCCTCGGGCTCAGCCTCGGGCTTGGACTCGGCCTCGGGCTCCGGCTCAGCCTCGGCCTCGGGCTTGGGCTCGGGCTTCGGCTCGGGGTGAGTTTCCGGCTCAGGGGTCGGCTTCGTTTCCGGGGCTGTCTCCGGTGCCGGCTCCTCGGTGGCGGACGGCGTTTGTACCGGCTCCTCCGGTGCCTGGCTGTCCGCCGGGCGGGCGGGCCTCGGCACCGTCACGTTGTCGAAGGCCGCCGAGACGAGGTCGTGTTCGTCGCGGGGTTCCGGGACGGAGGCCGTGGGCTTCGGTGTCGGTTCCGGGGACGGGGACGGGAGCTTCGGCGACGGGGCCGTAGCCGCGGCCGGCTCCGCGCCCGGCTCCGGGGCCGGCTCGGGCGGCGTCGGGGTGGTCTCGGCCGCAGCGTGCGTTTCGGCGGCCTGCGCCGCACCCTCCGCCTCGACGGTCCTCGCTCTGCGTGACCGGCCGAACGCGTTCCGCAAGAGAGTGAGAATGCCCATGTGCGCAACCCTTCGCATGAGTTGAAGCCCGTCAATCCCTGGCCAGGACGGACACGTAAGGTTAGCTGCCCTCATGGGCGATCTTGGGCAGGGTCGGGTGTCCGGTGCCGTGGCTGTCAAGCGCGGTGCCCGGACCGCGCCCGGCACCGTACGGCGACCTCGGGACAACTTCCTTGACGCTGCCGCGGGTTCACCCGTCGTTCATCCTGGCGCCCGACTGCCGCACATATGTGCTCCTACGGTTCGCGTTGGCACCACGGGCACCCAAGGAGAGAACAATTGCGCAAGCTGCTGCCGTTGATCGGAACGCCCTCCGGCTCGCATCCCGGCGGACGGTCCGCCCTGACCTGTCGTTTCCGGTGTGGTGACGCCTGCTTCCACGAGGTGCCCAACACCAGCTCCAACGAGTACGTCGGCGATGTCATCGCCGGTGTGCTCGCGCGCCGTTCGGTGCTGCGGGCCGCCGCGGTCGTCGGTGTGGCCGCCGCGACCGGTACGGCCGCCGTCGCCGGGGCCCGCCCGGCGGAGGCCGCGGCCTCCGGCCCGGCCCCCGCGTCGTCCCGGAAGGAGCCCTCGGGCGCGCGTGGGCTGCGGTTCGCGCCCGTCGCGCCCAACACCGCCGACACCGTCACCGTCCCCGACGGCTACCGGCAGAACGTCGTCATCCGCTGGGGCGAGCCCGTCCTGCGCGGGGCGCCCGCGTTCGACCCGGAGAACCAGACCGCGGCGGCGCAGGCCGGGCAGTTCGGGTACAACAACGACTTCCTGGCCCTGCTGCCCCTGCGGGGTGAGCCGCACCGGCAGCTCCTCGTCGCCAATCACGAGTACACCGACGAGGTGCTCATGTTCCGGGGATACGACCCCGAGAACCCCACCCGGCAGCAGGTCGAGGTCGCCTGGGCCGCGCACGGGCTGTCCGCCGTCGTGGTGGAGGAGGACCGGAAGACGGGGAAGCTCACCGCCGTACCCCGGCACCACCTCAACCGGCGCGTCACCGCCACCACCGAGTTCCGGCTCACCGGCCCCGCCGCGGGGTCGGACCTGCTGAAGACCTCCGCCGATCCGAGCGGGCGCCGGGTGCTCGGCACGCTCAACAACTGCGCGGGCGGGACCACGCCGTGGGGGACGACCCTGCACGGCGAGGAGAACTTCAACCAGTACTTCGCCAACGGCGGCCGGGCCACCGACAAGCGCTACGGCATCGGCACCGGGGCCACCGAGCGCAAGTGGGAGCGGTTCGACCAGCGGTTCGACATCGCGCGGGAGCCCAACGAGGCGCACCGGTTCGGGTACGTCGTCGAGCTCGACCCCTACGACCCGTCCTCCACGCCGCGCAAGCGCACCGCGCTCGGGCGGTTCAAGCACGAGGGGGCGACCGTCCGGCTCACCGAGGACGGGCGGCCCGTCGTGTACTCGGGCGACGACGAGCGGTTCGACTACTTCTACAAGTTCGTCGGCAGCAAGCGGATGCGGCCCGGCAACAGCCGCTCCGCGCGCGAGCACAACCTGTCGCTGCTCGACGAGGGGACCCTGTACGTCGCCCGGCTCACCGGGGACTCGCCCGCCGCCGAGATCGACGGGAGCGGAAAGCTGCCCGCCGACGGGGAGTTCGACGGCAGCGGCGAGTGGATCCCGCTGGCCACGGCGACCGCGAAGGGGGCCGTCTCGCACGTCGAGGGGATGACCGCCGAGGAGGTGTTCGTCTTCACGCGGCTCGCGGGCGACAAGGTGGGCGCCACGAAGATGGACCGGCCCGAGGACATCGAGCCCTCGCCGCACACCGGCAAGGTGTACGTCGTCCTCACCAACAACACCAACCGGGGCAAGGCGGGCTACGCGCCGGCCGACGAGGCCAACCCGCGCAACGCCAACAAGCACGGGCACATCCTGGAGCTGACCGAGCGCGGCAACAAGGCCGACGCGACGCGCTTCGGCTGGTCGGTGTTCCTCGTCGCCGGTGACCCGGCCGATCCGTCGACCTACTTCGCCGGGTTCCCGAAGGAGCACGTCAGCCCGATCTCCTGCCCGGACAACGTGGCCTTCGACCGCTACGGGAACCTGTGGATCTCGACCGACGGCAACCAGCTCGGTTCGCACGACGGGCTGTTCGGCGTCGCGGTGAAGGGGGACCGGCGAGGGGAGCTGAAGCAGTTCCTGACCATGCCCACGGGCGCGGAGACCTGCGGGCCGATCGTGCAGGAGCGGCGCGTCGTCGTCGCCGTGCAGCACCCGGGTGAGCTCGACGGGGCGTCGGTGGAGCAGCCGGCGAGCGCCTGGCCGGACGGGCCCGGCAGGATCACGCGGCCCGCGGTGGTGGCGGTCTGGCGGGCGGACGGGAGCGACATCGGCGTGTGAGGACGCCACCCGGCGCGGGCACCCCCGCCGAGCACCCGCGGGTGTCTCGGCGGGGGTGCCCCTGTGCCGGGCCCGGACCGCGTGTTCGAGACCGGGATCCGTGGCCGCGCGACCGCCGGGTCAGCCGGCTCCGCGGTCCTGCCCCACGGCTCGACGAACCGGGCCGGTGGGTACGGGCAGCCCGGCGCCCCGGGCGGACTCAGACCTGGACTCGGGGCGGCGGCTGCTGGTCGCGGGGCGGAGTGGTCGGGGGCTCCGACGTGCGGCGGCGGCGTACGAGGCGCAGGGGGCGTCGGCGGCGGGTGAGCCAGGTGAGGGCGGCCACCGTCAGGCCGAGGGCGACCAGGAGCCAGGAAGCGGTGC
This sequence comes from Streptomyces sp. JNUCC 63, assembly GCF_054366325.1. Taxonomy (NCBI): domain Bacteria; kingdom Bacillati; phylum Actinomycetota; class Actinomycetes; order Kitasatosporales; family Streptomycetaceae; genus Streptomyces; species Streptomyces sp. JNUCC 63. Next base: position 3,966,414 of record NZ_CM135963.1, read on the forward strand.
GCAGGGTGGCGGTGAGGGCGTCGTAGACGGCGCCGGCGGCCGGCTGGGAGACCTCGGCGGGCAGGTCGGCGAGGGTCACGCTGCGGCCGATGGCGACGGCGAGGGCGAGCAGCGCGCCGCCCAGGGCGGTACCGAGCGCGGTGGCGGTCAGCGCGCGGCGGCGGCGGGCGGCCAGGGCGAGGCCGGCGACGGCGAACACGACGGCCGCCACCGGGAGCCAGAAACCGGCGACTTCGAGCACGTGGTACCCCTTCCGCAGGCGGCCCAGTTGCTGGGCCGGAAGCAGGTCGACCTCGGTGTGCTCGACGGGGATGCGGCCGGCGAGCGGCACGTGGTCCTCGGCGAGCCTGGCCTTGACCTGGGCGGTGACCGGCGCGAGGTCGACGGTGACCGGGCGTTCGCGCTCGCCGCGGTCGTCGCGCAGGGCCCGCAGGACGGCGTCGTGGGCGACCCGGTTGCTCTCGTTCCACGCCGTACGGAAGGCCTCCGTCCGGGTGAACGAACGCACCGCGTCGTGCACGAAGGGCGCGACGGTGCCGCGCAGCACGCCGGCGTCCAGTTCGTGGCCGATCTCGCGCACGATCCCGTCCCCGACGGCGTCCGCGACGGCGTCCCGCACGTCCGGGTCGTCGGCGAGCGGCGCCATCGTGGTGACGTAGCGACCGGTGTCGGCCAGGCCGTACGCCGCCCAGGCCGACAGCGCGCCGAGCGGCACGAGCAGGCACGAGAGGGCGATCAGTACGGCTGACAGACCGCTTCGCAGGCGTCGGGACACATGTCCCAGCCAAGGCCGCCCGCGGGGGCCCCGCGAGCGGAGGAAGGGCATTCGGGTGACTGCGACGGGTTGCGGGGGACGGGGGCACGGGCCGCGGGGCCTGGTGCGGTCAGGTGATGCGGTGCCCCCGCGCGTCCTCGTGCGTGTAGAACCAGTAGAAGCAGATGACGCCCACGCCGATGCCCGCCAGCAGGGACAGTGCGACGGACAGCCAGACCGACTCGCCGCTCTGGCTGAAGAGGAAGCCGAACGCCACGCCGATGAAGGCGAACCAGAGCACGGCGTGCGGTTCGCGCCCCAGGCGCGGGCCGAGCACCAGGACGCTCGCCAGCACCACCGTGAACACGATGGTGGTCACGAAGCCGAACACGAGGTTCCCGGTCGTGATCGGTCCGCCGTGTCGCCGGATCGCCGCCGCCCAGTAGCCGTAGATCAGCCCCAGTGCGAAGGGCGCCGCCCACCGGCCGATGGCGTGGGCGCGTGGGCTGAACAGGTCGGGCCTGCGGGTGCTGCCGCGGGTGGTGCGTCCGTACACGGGTGCCGCATGAGCCATGAGAGCGCTCCTCTCTCTCCTCGCCCCCGCCTACCAGAGCACACCGGGGAAGGGGCCCTGGCAAGTCGGTGCAACCGTTACCGTGTGCTCTGACGCAGGCGACCGACCGGATCACCGACGGGGGGACGATGCCCGGAACCGTGCTGTTGCTCGCGGCCGCGCCCGTGGGCAGGGGGCGCCTGGTGGACGCCGCCTCCGTGCTCCCCGTGCTGGCCGCCGTGCCGCCCTCGGTGCTGTCCGGTACGGACACCGCGACCGTCGTCGAACTCGCCGACCCGCTCGAACCACAGGCCGTGCTCACCCGGCTGCGCGCCGCCGCGGCGGCGCCCGGCCCGCTGACCGTGTTCGTCACCGGCCAGCTCCAGCTGGACCGCCGCCAGCACCTGCCCCACCTGGCGCTGGCCCGCACCACCCCGGCGACCGTCCGCTACACGGCGCTGCCCTGGCACTGGCTGCGCGAGGAGCTGCGGCTGCGCCCGGACGGCACGACCACGGTCGTGGCCGATCTGCACGCGGACGCGGAGAGCTGGGAACTGCTGCGGCGGCGCCCCCTGGACTCGGGCCGCAACATCGCCGTGTACGGCCGCCTCGCGCCGCCGCCCGCCCGGCGCACGGTGGCGGTGCCGGCGTACATGAGGGCGGTGGCGACGATCCTGCGCAGCGGGCGCCGGCCGCCCCTTCAGGAGCTGCACCAGCGGGCGCTGACGCGGCTGGCCGACGAGGGCGGCGGGCCCGGGCTCGTACTCACCGCTCCCCGGCCGGCGCCGGCCGACCCGCACGCGGCCGTCGCCGCCTGCGTGGAGGCCGGGCGGCACGGCGACGCCGACGCGCTCGCCGCCCGCTGGGAGCAGGCCGCCGTACGCGCGCACGGGGCCGTGTCCGAGGACGCGCTGCACTGGGCCGAGGTCCGCGCGGACCTGGCGATGTTCGCCGGCGACGCCGCCCGCAGCTGCCGGGCCTGGCTGACCGTGGCCGCCACCCGCCTGGCCATGGGGCAGACCGCCGACACCCCGGCCGTCGAGGCCGCCGTCGACCGGGCGCACCACCAGTGGGGACGGATCAGCGACCCCGAGCGGGCCCGCGAACTCGGGCCGGTGCTCGCGGAGTTGCGGGGGCGGGTGCCCGGTCGGCGCCAGGGTGCGCTGGACCATGTACGGCAGCAGCTGCGGCAGTTGCAGACGCAGGGCTGACGGTACGGAGCGCGGCGCCCGGAAGGTGGTGCGCGTGGCCGGTACGCGCCCTCCCGCGAATGCCTGTCGCGGTGCCAGAATGGTGAGTTATGGCTGAGGGGGATGGCGTGGCCGGCCGAGACATCCGGGTCCGGCTTGACGGAAGTGCGAGCAGCAAGGACGTCGGCGCGCTGAAGGCGTGGCTGGAGCGGGAGAGACCGCTGGAGGAGCTGGTCCGCGACGGGCGGCTGCGGATCCTCGAGCGGCCGCGTTCGGACGGGCCGCCCGGTCACATGGGCGCCGGCATGGAGATCCTGCTGGTCCTGATCGGCGCGGGCGCCGAGGCCGTGACCAAGGAGCTGCTGGCCCAGACCAGACGGGCGGTGGATGCCTGGCTGGAGAACCGCCGCCGGGTGGAGTCCGGAGACCCGCCCGAGCCCCGCGTCGATCCGGTGCGCCGCGACGAGGGATAGCCCCGTGGACCGCTTCGACCCGCGCGGGCGGGTGAACCGGGCCCTGCTGGTCGGCGTCTCGGAGTACGACCACACGAAACCGGCCGAGCCGGACGGCGTCCCCGGCGACCTGCCCGCCGTCCGGCACAACCTGGAGCGGCTGGAGGACGTACTGCGCCGGGGCGGGGTGTTCGGCGAGGGCGAGATCACCGTCTGCCGCTCGCCCTCCCTGGACGAGTTCAGCGAGGAGCTGCGCACCGCGGCCCACCGGGCGGAGGGGCTGCTGCTGTGCTACTTCGCGGGGCACGGTGCCGTGCCGAGCGCGGGCGACGAGCTGTTCCTGCAGATGCGCAACGCGCGCGTGGTCGCGGGCGGCCGGGCGGTGTTCCCGGGCGCGGACGAGTTCAACGCGGTGCTCACCGTGCTCGCCGGGAGCCACGCCGAGCGGATCGTGGTGATCCTCGACTGCTGCTACGCGGGCAACGCCGCCAAGGTGTGGCACGACTTCGCCGACCGGCGGCAGAAGATCCTGCTGCTGATGAGCGTGCAGGCCAATCGGCTCATCGACTCCGGCGACGGCACGAGAGAGAGCCCGTTCACCGAAGAGCTCGTGCAACACCTCGACTCAGGCGGGGAGTTGTCGCTTCTGGAGATCTTCGAGCGGGTGCGCGGGTCGATGGCCGGGGCGGGCCGCGTCACCACGCTCGGGGACCCGTGGGAGCCGCAGTTCGCCGGTGAGCCGGGCACGGACGTGCTGCTGGGGGCGGCTCGGGAGGGAGAGCCGGCGCGGCCCTTCGAACAGCCGCCGCGCACCGGGCCGGCGGACGGGTCCGCCGCGTCCGGCGGATCCGTGCCGGAGGGCGGCACCGGGAACCCGCGCCCGCGCCGCCCGCTGCGGGCCCTGCTCGCCCGCCTCGCCCGGCTCCGGGACCGGGCCGGTGCCGTCGTCCGCTGGTTCGGCGGGCCGCGCAGGCGGGTCCGGGTCACGGTGAGCGCGCTGCTGGTGCTCGCGCTCGCCGGCCTCGGGCTCGGCGGTTACGAGCTCATCGGCTTCGGCGGCGGCCACTCCTGCGCGCCGCCGCTCGAACTGCGCCTGCTGACCGACCCCGAACTGGAACCGACGGTCCGCGCCGCCGCGGACGCCTACCTCGTCTCGGACGCCAACACCACCGGGCACGGCTGCCGCCGTACCGGCATCACCGTCTACAGCGCGGGCGTGAGCAGTGCGGTCACCGCGCTGCGCCGGCAGGCCGACGCCTGGCGGGACCCCGTGGAGGACACCAACCCGCAGCGGGACGTCGGGCCGCAGCCGGACGTCTGGATCCCCGCCTCGGCCACCGACGTGGCACGGGCCGTCGACGACCAGACCGCCCGTCCCCTCGTCACACTCGACCCGGACCCCGAGCCGTTCGTGTACTCCCCGGTCGTGCTGGCCGTCCCGCAGGACCTCGCGGGCGACGGCCTGGGCGAGCGCGTCGGGCTTCCGCTGTCCCGGCTGGCCGATGATCTGAAGCGGCGGGACCTGAGCGCCCGCGTGCTGCGTCCCGACCCCGAGTTCACCGGCTCCGCCCTGCTGGCGACCATCGGCCTGTACGGCGGCGGCACCGCCGTCCCGCGCGTCGCCGAGCAGAGCGTACGTCCCACCGGGCCGCCCTCGCCGACGGCCGCCGAACTGCTGTGCACGCTGCCGGACGACCGCGCCGCGGACGGCCGCACCGCCGCGCTGGTCCCGGAGTTCCTGCTCAGAAGCGGGGTGGACTGCGCCCGGACCACGCGGGTGCCGCGCACCGCCGAGTACCCCGACGACGTACCGGCGCTGACGCCCACCTTCGTACGGGTCCGCTGGGAGGACGGCGACCGGGACGCGGCGGCGCGGGACGACGCCGCCAGACGGTTCGGCACCTGGCTGACCGGCGAGGAGGGCCGGGCCGTGTTCGGCGCGGCGGGCTTCAGGAACGCGACGGAGCCCGGCCACCCGCTGCTCGACGACCAGCACGTCGGCGCGGGCGTGCTGCGCCTCCCCAGTCCGCTGCCGGGCCGCGCCGAGCGGGCGGCGATGGAGACGGCGCTCGAGCGGTACCGCAGCGCCCACGGCCCCGGCCGGGTCCTCTACCTCCTCGACAGCTCCGGCTCGATGGACAGGCAGTGGCCCGGGCCCAGCGGCGGCCCCGGCATCCTGAAACAGTCCCTGAGCGGGCTCGGCACGCAGGACGAGTACGGGGTGTGGGCGGTGTACGGCACGTCCGGTGACCGCGGGCACGAGATCCTGCTGCCCTTCGGGCACCACCGCCGCGCCGAAGCCGTGCAGGCCGTCGACGACAAGGCGCGGGTGCGGGACGCCGAGGCCGACCCGCACGCGGCCCTGCTCGCCGCGCTCCGCGACATGGACCGCCGCGGCACCGACGACGAACGGCCGCGGCTGATCGTCTACATCACCGACGACGAGGACAACAACCGGCTGACCGGCGGGAACCTGGAGGAGGTGCTGGCACTGGCGGGGCGGGTGAAGGTGCCGGTGGCCATGGTCTCGCTGGTCAGTGGCTCCTGCGACCGGGGCCGCGCGGACGCCCGGATCGCCGAGGCGAGCGGTGGCCGCTGCCTGGACGCGGGCGACGACCCCGGCAGGGGCCTGCGCGAGGAGGTCGCGCGGGTGGGGACGAAGGAGGAGTGATGGCCCGACGACCGGCGGTACCGCTCGCATGGCGGCTGGTGCTGCCGCTGCTGCTGACGGCCACCGCCTGCACCGGGGGCGGGCCGCGGGCGGACCGGACGCCCGCCGCCGACGTGCCCGGCCCGATCGTGGTGGCCAGCGGCCGGGACGTGACCGGCAAGAACGGCATCCGCCAGCAGCTCATCGACGCCTGGAACCTGCGGCAACGGAAGCAGAACCCCGGCTACCGGGCTCGGCTGGTGGAACTGCCCGGCTCGGCCGACGAGCAGCGCAGCCAGCTGCTGGGCGCCCTGCAGTCGGGCAGCGCCGACTACGACGTGGTCAACCTGGACGTGACCTGGGTGCCGGAGTTCGCCGAGGCGGGGCTGATCAGGTCGCTGCCCGACCAGGCGCTCGAGAGCGACGTCATCGCGTCGGTGGCCGGCACGGCTCGCTGGAAGGACCGGGTCTACGCGGTGCCGTTCAACAGCGACGTGGGACTGCTCTACTACCGGCGCGACTACCTGCGCGCGGCAGGCGTGCAGCAGACCGACCTCGGCACCGACGTCACCTGGCAGCGGCTGCGCGAGTTCCGCGACATCCTGGACGGCAACCCGCCCAAGGGGTACGAGAAGCTGTGGACCACGCAGCTCGCCGCCTACGAGGGCCGTACGGTCAACGCCGTCGAGGCCTTCGCCTCGGCGACGGAGGGCTTCACGCTCACCGACGCCTCCGGCCGCTACACCGCCGGTCCGCGGGAGCTGACCGACGGCATCGCCGAGCTGCGCCACCGCACCGACACGCCGTACCTCCTGGGCAGCGCCGCGAACTCCGACGAGGCCTCCTCGCTCAGTGACTTCGCGGACGGCCGCACGGCTTTCCTGCGGCACTGGCCGTACGCCTACGGCACGCTCCACCAGACCTTCACCGACCAGCAGCTCGGTGTGGCCCCGCTGCCCGGCCGGGCGGTGCTCGGCGGACAGAACCTGGCGGTGACCCGGTCCTCGCAGCGGGCCCGGAAGGCGGCCGAGCTGATCACCTTCCTGACCAGCGCCGAGAGCGAACGCTGCCTGCTGGACGCGGGGTTCGCCGCGACGCGCACGTCGGCGTACGAGGACGACGGGGTCCGGTGCGCGGCGGCGCCCGCCTCCGGGGACTCGCCGTCGGCGTCCCCCACCGGTGAGCGCACCGATCACATGCCCCGGGACGCGGCCGGCCGGCCCGGCTACGCCCGCGCCATCCTGCTCCCCGCCCTGCGGCGGGCGGTCTCCCGTCCCCGCACCCCGCTCTACGGAGCCTTCACCCAGACCTTCACCGCGGAACTGGGCGCCCTGTTCACCGGCGATCCGCCCGGCGACGCGGACCTGGCCCGCCGACTGGACAAGGCGCTGCGACGGGCACTGCCGGACTGAGCCGGAAGTGCTGGGCAGCCTGGGTGAAGTCCGGTGCGACACCGCTCCCCGTGAGGGGCGCGGGGCTGTATCGATGTGCGACTCCTCCCCCAAGCTCTTGACGAGCAGGGGGACCCCCATCGTGGGCGCGGCCGGCTCCCACCGGCCCGCGGGTTCATCACCGTGCTTCCAGCGGAGCGCTCAGCGGCTCTGGGCGACCTGTTGGGCCGGTGCCGGGTCGGACACCTTTGCCGGGCCCGCGTTGGCCGCCGCGACGAGGGCGGTCACGGCTATGACGGCTGCGCCGAATCCTCTGACGAAACGTGCGGAGACGAGTCCGAGTCCTTGGCGCGCGACAGTGCGTCCGAGCACGGCAACCGACCTCGCAACGACAGTGATGGATTAAGCACGTTTAACGCGTTCTCCAAACTAGGGGTTCCGGCGGCCCAACGGAAAGAGTGACAGGGCGAGTTGGGGCCTCATGGGCGGAAGGTCCGGTGCTGATTTCCGGTCAGTGCGCGCCGCTCGCCACAAGCCGGCCTGCTGGCATGATGAACCGCATGGCGAAGCGGGACGACCCGGAGACCATCGGGCGCAGGGTGCAGCGGTTGCGGCGCGAACGAGGGTTGACCCAGCGGCAGTTGGCGGAACCGGCGTACACCCCCGCCTACATCTCCACGCTCGAGGCGGGCCGGGTCCGGCCCTCCGACGAGGCGCTGAGGCACGTCGCCGGGAGGCTCGGGGTCGCCTTCGAGGAGCTCGCCACCGGGCGCCCCGCCCACCTCGCCACCGACCTGCGGCTCAGGCTGACCGAGGCGCAGCGCACGCTCGCCACCGGAGAGGCCGGGAAGGCGGCCGAGCAGTACGCCCGGCTGCTGGCCGAGGCCGAGGAGCACGAGCTCGCCGACGTTCAGTCCGAGGCCCTGCTCGGGCTCGGCGAGTGCGCCCTGGAGACCGGCGAGCTGGCGAGCGGCCGGCGGCTCTTCGAGCGGTCCGAGCAGGTCCTCGCCGAGGCGCCGCTGCCCGCCCGGGTGCCCGCGCTGCGCGGCCGGGCCGTCTCCCACTACCTGGCGGGCGAGCTGCGCTACGCCGTCTACCTGTTCGAGTCCACCCTCGACGAGCTCAACCGGGGCGGGCTGCACGACCCGGATGCGCTGCTCCTGCTCTACGCGAGCGTCATCGGGCCGTACATGGACATGGGGGCGCACGCGCGGGCGGCCCAGGCGGCCGAGTTCGCCCTCGCGCTCGCCCCGCAGGCGGGCGACCCGGCGCTGGTGGCCCGGATGCACCGGTCGGTGGCCCGCACCCTGCTCGCCGAGGGACGCATCGCCGAGGCCGACGCCTCGCTCGCCAAGGCCGCCGAGCTCTACCGGCACCTGCAGCTGCGCGCCGAACTCGCCAACTGCCACTGGATGCGTGGTTACGTCTGCGCACAGAACGGCGAACTGGAGCGCGCCGAGGAGGAGTTGCGGACCGCGCAGACCATGCTGTCGGCCAGGCGCGCCGCGCTCTACACCAGCCAGGTCGCGGTCGAGCTGGCCGACGTCCTGCACCGGCGCGGCAAGTCGGAGGAGGCCGCCGGGCTGCTCCGGCAGGTCCTCGGGGACCTCTCCCCCGAGCGCGGCGCCGTCCACGCCGCCGCCGCGCACCGCCTGCTCGGCATCATCGCCGAGGACGCCCGCGACACGGAGGCCGCCGAGGAGCACTACGTGCGCGCGCTGAGCCTGCTGGAGCGCGCGGGCGCGGCCGGCGACCTCGCCGATCTGTGCCGCCTCCTCGGCGACCTGCTCCGCCGCACCGGCCGCGTGGAGGCCGCCCTGGACGCCTACCGCACGGGCCTCGGCCACCGCACGGCCCCCGGCACGACCACCCTGGGCCCGGCCCCGGCCCAGCCGCCGCTGTGACGGCGGGCGAGCACCCTGCGGCCCCGTGGGTTTTCGGGGGAGGCGCGCGGGTACCCGGGGGGCCGGTCTGGGCAGGTGGACCCGCGGTGGGGTGTCTCCTCGTTCAGCGCGTGTGCGTCTGTTCCCGGGAACCGTGAACGACGATGGCCGCGCTGATGTGGTGAGGAGGCGGTGGCCATGCAGCCCAGGGACGACGGCTTCGGCGCCCCGGGCGGCGAACCCGGTCGGCGCGGCCGCCGGGACGGCCGCCTCCAGGACTACGAGACCGAGGTGGCACCCGAGCGGGACCGCGTGCGCGACCCGGTGAACGCCGCCGACGTGATCGCCGAGGGCGTCAGGGGCATGGCGCCCGCCGAGATCCCGCACCGGCTGTGCGTGGTCGCGGTCAAGCTGCTGCCGGTGACCGGCGTGAGCGTCTCGCTGCGCGGCAACGGCATGCCCGTACAGATGAGCGCCAGCGACGACGCGGCCTCCCGGGTGGCCGAGATCCAGGCCACGCTGGGCGACGGGCCGTCGCTGTACGCCGCGGAGATCGGCGCGCCCGTACTGGCCTCCGACCTGACCACGGGCCGCGACGCCCGGCGCTGGCCGGTGTTCGCCCAGCAGGCGGCCGAGGCCGGGGTCCAGGCGGTGTACTCCATTCCGCTCGGCAACGACGCCGTCTGCGTGGGCACGCTCGATCTGTACGGCGACGCCCCGCACGAGCTCACCAAGCGGGAGCTGCACACCGCCCAGCTCGTGGCCGGCGTGATGACGCTGGCCCTGATGTCCCTGCCTCACGAGGAGGACAATGAGGGTGCAGGAGAAGAATCCTGGCTGAGCGGTCTCACCACGGATCAGGACGAGGTCTATCAGGCCATCGGCATGATCATGGCCCAGCTCGGGGTCGGCGCCGACGAAGCTCTGGCGCGGCTGCGCGCCTCCGCCTTCGCCCAGGGCCGTACGGCACTCGACGTGGCGCACGAGGTGATCACGCACAGGAAGAGGTTCGACCGTGACTAGGTGCGCTCAGGCACGACGGCCGGGTGCGGGGCGTCGTGTCGTGAGGAGGCGGCGATGAACCGGGAACTGCGGCTCACGCGGGCCTTCGTCGACCTCGCCGACACTCTGGGCAGCCGATTCGACCCCCTCGACCTGTTCGACCGGCTCAGCGGCCACTGCATCGCCCTGCTGGCCGTCGACGCGGCCGTGGTGGTGGCCGACGCCCGCGGTGATCTTCGGGTGATGGCCTCCTCCGACGACGCCCTCGGCCGCCTCGACCTGTTCCAGGTGGAGCGGCACCGGGGTCCGTCCGTCGACTGCTACCGCTCCGGCGAGCCGGTCGCCGCGGACGACCTGCGCGGCGACGGCCGGTGGCCGGAGTACACCGACCGTGCGCTCGCCGCGGGCTACGTCTCCGTGCACGTGCTGCCGCTGCGGCTGGACGGCCGGGCGATCGGCGCGGTGTCCCTGCTGCGCCGGGACGAGGCGCCGCTGCCGGCGGGGGACCTGATCGTGGCGCAGGGGCTGTGCGACATCGCCGCGCTCGCGCTGGCCCGCTGGCCGACCGAGCCCAAGCGTGAGCACGACCTGCTGACCTCCCTCCAGGCCGCCGTCTCCGCGAAGGCGACGGTGGAGCTGGCCAAGGGGCTGATCTCCCAGTACGCCGGCATCTCCTTCGCCAAGGCGCTGGAACTGCTGCACGAGTACGCCGAGAAGGAGCGCAGGTCACTGGCGTCCGTCTGCCGCGACCTGGCCGAAGGCAAGCTCACGGCGGCCGAACTCCTGGAAGAATCGAGGCGGTTGTAGGCGTGTCCGCAGCCTGGACGCGGCACGGGTGCTCCTGGCCTTTGTGTCATGGACATACTTGCGCTGTCAGCCGTGGTCCTCGTCGCCGTCGTCGGCATCGCCGCCAACGGGAGCCGGCTGTCCCGGACCGACCGCCGCCTGGCCCGCGTCGAACACAAACTGGACCTGATACTCGACCACTTGGGTCTGCGCGAGGAGGACCCGCGCCTGGACGAGGTGGCCGCCCTCGCCCGCGCGGGCCGGAAGGTCGAGGCGATCAAGGCCTACCGGGAGGCCACGGGCGCCGGCCTGAAGGAGGCCAAGGAGGCCGTCGACCACCTCACCGCCTGACCTCCGCCGCCGGCCCGCCGGCCTCCTCAGGCCTGGGTCCGTTCCTGGTGGTGGACCGTTGTGAGGCGGTCCGTGACCAGGAAGAGGGATTCGGTGGTGGTGTTCTCCGGTGGGGTGCCGAGGGCGCCGGTGGTGATGGTGACGGCGTCGTCGCCGAGGCGTACGGCGGCCACGTCGAGGGTGAGGATGGAGGAGTCGTCGGTGAACGTCACGCGCAGGCCCTGGCGGGCGTCGCCGACCTCCGGGAGGGCGAGGCCCGTGACCCGTACGTCCTGAACGCCGGACCGGGTGGTCGTCGCCGTGAAGTCGGCGCAGGTCCGCGGCAGGGATTTGAGCCAGTTCAGGGCGCGGTCCACGTCCGCCGCGCGGAGTGCGAGCACATGGTGGCGCAGCTGGGCCTCGTCGTCGGCGTCGTCGAAGGCGGCGACCGCGTGCGCTCCTGAGGGGGCGCCGAGCGGTTCGTCGGCGTAGAGGGCGTCCAGCAGACGCTGGCAGTCGGGCACCTCGGCCCGCGCCTTGAGCACGCCGTCCCGCCAGGTCGCGGCCCCCTGGGTGGGTGCCCACGCCGGACCCAGGTCGGCCTCGGTGAGCAGTGCCTTCTGCGCCTGCTCCTGGGTGAGCGCGGCGGTCGGAGGCACGGAGGCCGGTGCGGCCGGGCGGGCCACCGACGGGGAGGCGGCGGTCTCGGCGGCCCGGCCGGCCTGCCCGGAGGTGCAGGCCGCCGCGGTCAGCAGGGCGACCGCGGCCAGGACCGGGGCGGGCAGGACACGGGCCGGGGGACGGAACATGCGGGGCCTCCAGAGGGGCGAGTGCTGTTCTCCCACCGCACCACCCGGCCGCCCCGCCCACCAGCGCGCCGGTCCGTCCGGGTGAGCGGCGCCGGGAAAATCGGGCAGCGGGAGGCCGGCGGCGACCAGGCCGCCGTACGGCTGCGGGACGGGCGCCGCCCGGGTGCCGTACCCGTCGAGGAGCTGCTGCGGCGGATCGGGATGGGGGTCCCCCTGCGCGTTCAAGAGATTGGGGGAGGGTGGCCGCGCGCGGCACCGGGCTGTGGGAGTGACGATGGGGGGTGGGTCCGGTCCGACGGAAGGAGCGCCCGTGGCCTCTCGGCCCACTCCCGTGGTCATCGACTGCGACACCGGCGTCGACGACGCCCTCGCCCTGCTGTTCGCCGTCCGCCACCCGGGCCTCGACCTGCGCGCGGTCGGCTGTGTCGCCGGGAACACGGACGTGGACCAGGTGGTACGGAACACGCTGACCGTCCTGGAACAGGCGGGCGCACCCGCCGTTCCCGTGGCCCGGGGTGCCGAGCGGCCGCTGCTCGAACCCCTGCGCACCGCCCACCACGTGCACGGCCGGGACGGCATGGGCGACCTCGGGCTGCCCGTGCCGTCCCGGCGGCCCGCCGACGTGGACGCGGTGATGCTGCTGCGCCACGCGATCCTGGCCTCGCCCCGTCCGGTCACGCTGGTCCCCACCGCTCCCCTGACCAACATCGCCCTGCTGCTGCGCACCCACCCCGAGGTGACCCGCAACATCGAGCGGATCGTGTTCATGGGCGGCGCGGTGGCCACCGGAAACGCCACGCCGGTCGCCGAGTTCAACGTCTGGCACGACCCGGAGGCCGCGGCGATCCTGCTCACCGCCGCGGTGCCGGTCACGATGTACGGCCTGGACGTGTTCGAGCGGGTGCTCGTGCCGGAGGCGGACGTACGGCGGCTGCGCGAGCGCGGTGAGCCCGGCGCCCGGCTGGCCGGGCGGCTGCTGTCCCACCGCACCCCGGCCACCGGCAACGACGTCCCCTTCGGCGGCCTCGGCGACGCGGGCACGGTCTGCTCGGTCGCCGACCCGGCGGGGCTGACCACCCACCGGCTGCCGGTGGAGGTGAACCTCGCGCCGGGCCCGGCCCGCGGGCAGACGGTCGTCGACCGCCGCCCGCGCCCGGGCGAGGCGGAACTGCACGGCGAGGCCCGCGAACAGCCCCTGGTGGACGTGGCGCTGGACATCGACGCCGAACGGTACGTCAAGCTGTTCCTGGCCACCGTGGAGGGGACGGGGAACGACTAGTCGGTGTCGGCGGCGGGCCGTACCGCCCACCGTTGTTCCACCTTCGCCGCCTTCCAGTACGTCACCGCCGCCGCCCACACCACGACGAACAGGCCGACGACGACGTAGCCCACGTTGTCCAGGTCGAGGCCGGCGATCCAGCCGGTGACGGCGTCCCGGAGGTCGAGCTTGTCGTGGAGCACGCCGACCAGCTCGATGGTGCCGATGAAGAAGGCGACGGCGATGGACAGGCCGGTGATGGTGAGGTTGTAGAACACCTTGCGGACCGGGTTGGAGAACGCCCACTGGTAGGCGAAGTTCATGAACGTGCCGTCGAGCGTGTCGAACAGGCTCATGCCGGCGGCGAACAGCAGCGGCAGGCACAGGATCGCGTACCAGGGCAGGCCGGCCGCCGCGCCCGAGCCCGCCATCACCAGCAGCGTGACCTCGGTGGCGGTGTCGAAGCCGAGGCCGAACAGGAAGCCCAGCGGATACATCTGGCCCGGGCGGGAGATCGACTTGGTGAGCCGGCCCAGGACGCGGTTCATGAAGCCGCGGGAGTCCAGGTGCGCCTCCAGCTCCCGCTCGTCGTAGGTGCCCGCCCGCATCGCCCGGAAGACCTTCAGGATGCCGACCAGGGCGACCAGGTTGAGGGCGGCGATGAGGTACAGGAACGTACCGGACACCGCCGTTCCGAGGACGCCGAGCGCCTGGTGGGTCCGGGAGTCGTCGTTCATCAGCGTGCCGGCGAGCTGGGCGCCGCCCGCCACCAGGGCGGCCATCGCCACCACGACGCTGGAGTGGCCGAGCGCGAACCAGAAGCCCACCGACACCGGCCGCTTGCCGTCGGCCATCAGCTTGCGGGTGGTGTTGTCGATGGCGGCGATGTGGTCGGCGTCGAAGGCGTGCCGCATCCCGAGCGTGTACGCGGTGATGCCGAGTCCGATGCCGAACGCCTTGGTGCCGACCTGGTAGTTACCGGGGACGACGAGCAGGAACAGGATGCCGAAGGCGACGATGTGCAGTGCGGCGATCACGGCCATCAGGCCGGCGGTCCTGAGGGTGTCCTCCCGGCGCCATGCGAAGGACGTCGGCCGCGCGGACGCGGTCCGCGCGGACGTCGGCGTGGGGGCAGGGTTGGGCAGGGTCATCCGGTCATCACGCTCCAGCACCTCGTGGATCTCCTCGTGAGCTGCCGTGGCCGGTCTCCTGGCTTACGGGGTGAAACGCTCTCCGTCCCTGCCTTCCCGGTCGTTGGACCAGTGGCCCGGCGGCTGCCGGACGGGACGGGAACTCCCCGATCACAGTGGCGAGGGCCGCTCCGGCATGGACCCTTGACGGGCCGTCACCGGATTCCCGAGCACCACGGCCCGCCCACCGTAGAGGTACGGACGGTCGCCTGCATAGCTGCACAGCTGCGCAGGTATGGAAGATCACAGGGTGGTGCCTGCGAGGATGGCGCCATGCATCTCGTCCCTGCCGACCGCGCCGGCCGTCGCACCATCGACGGTCACCGGGTGTGCGACGCCATCGCGGCGATCGGCGACGCCGGTCCCGTCCACACCTGGGCGGAGCGTTTCTCCCTGCTGTCCGACCCCAAGCGGCTCGCCCTGCTGCTGGCGCTGCACCGCGCCGGGCCGCTCGCCGTGTCCGACCTCGCCCTCGCCACGGACATGAACGACCCCGCCGTGTCGCAGGCACTGCGGCTGCTGCGGGCGGCGGGGGTCGTCGCGGGGGAGAAGGAGGGGCGCGTGGTGCGCTACCGGGTGGTGGACGCGGAGGTGGCGGGGCTGCTCGAGCACTGCGCGGCGGCCTGAACCGCCGTCTGCTCGAACAGCCCCGCGCGCATCACGAGGCGCGGTTCGCCGCCCGGCGCCGCGTGGCGACCACGATCGCCGCGCCGCCCGCCAGCAGCACCGCCGCGCCGCCGGCGACGAGGCCGGTGTTGCTGCCGCCGCCGGTCTCCGCCAGGTCGCCGCCGCCGCCGTTCGGGGCCGGGGCCGGGGCGGTGGTGGAGCCGGAGGCCGACGGGGCCGGGGTCTCGCTCGGGCTCGACGACGGGCTCTCCGTCTCGGAGGGGGTCTTGTCGGCCGGAGGCGCCGACTCCTCCGCCGGGGCCGACTCCTCCGCCGGGGCCGGCGGCTCGGCGGGGGCCGAGGACGGCGGGGTGGACGGGGTCTCGGGCTCGGGCTCGGTGGCCGTGCAGTCCTTGGTGCCGCCGTTCCAGGCCGCGATCAGCTTGTCCTTGATGACCGGGCGGTCCGGGCCCTTGGGCAGCTCACCGTGCTCGAAACCGTCGTTCGCGTCCGTCCTGCCGTCGAACTTGACCGCCCCGCGGTACAGGTCGATCTGCGCGAAGCAGCCGGCGTCCGGCACGGCGATGTCGAGGGAGTCGGTCTCGCCCCGCTTGACCGTCACCGTGTCGAAGTCGACGAACACCTGCTCGCCGGAGGTGGCGAACGTCGGGCCGTGGGCGAGGTAGGAGGCCAGGGAGGCGGTGCAGGCCGTGGCGTCACGGGCGGTACGGACCTTGATGTGGACCTTGCCGTCCTCGCTGGGCCGCAGGCTCTGGTCGTCGACCTTGACGGCGTCGAAGAAGTTCTTGCCGTCCAGCGAGAACTGGCAGCGGTCGCTCTCGGTGACCTTGCCCGCGCCCGTTCCGGGCTTGTACTGGCCGCCGTTCTTCCAGCCGTCACCGCCGGGCGCGCCGTGGGCCCAGGCACCGGAGGCGGCGGCGACGGAGGCGGCACACAGGGCGAGCGTCGCGGCGCCCGTTCCCAGCAGGCGGCCGGCGGTGACACGTCTGGCTATGGACATACGGATCCCATCTTGCTTGTGCACAGGGGTGATTGGTCGCAGGACTACGGCACGGACCAGGGAAGGGCCCACAAAAGACGGAAGAAACAACGGGCCCATCGGTCACATGCGCCACAGTGTGCGCTCATGGTCGTGTGCGCGGTTGAAACATGTCAACTTCGGGAACACGAACCGAGTTCACTGCTCCATCACGCTTGTGTCACATGAGGAACCAGGTGTTCCGCGACTCACCCCACCTGCGGGCTGGGGGTCTGCTGCGGGTCGGGGGCCTGCGGGTTGGGGGCCTGCGGGTTGGGGGCCTGCGGGCTGGGGGTCGGCTCGCCGGGGATCACTAGCGGGGTCGACGTGGCGGTCGGCGGCGGGGTGAGTACGACCATGGGCTGGCGGCCGGACGGGGGCGGCGGGGTCAGGTCCGTGGCGGGCAGCTTCGGCGGGCTCGTCTGCATGTGCAGCGTCTGCTCGAAGTTGACCAGTCCGGTGGCCTCCAGAACCATGATGTGGTCGAGGACGGTGTCGTTGGCCTGGTTGGCGAGCTCGCGGACCAGGCTGTTCTTGGTCGTGGAGCGGACCTTCGCGATGGTGTTGAAGATCGAGCCGTGCGTCATGCGCAGGATGTTGGCCAGTTCGGAGTCGAAATCCTTGCCGTTCTTGTTCGCGATCGTGGTGACGAAGCCCTCCTGCTGCGGGCTGGCCACGTTCGGCAGCGTGATGTTGAGCAGGGGGGCGATCTTGCGGCAGCTGGTGTCCAGTGCCGCGTGACCGTCGATCAGGTGCCTGCCGGCGGTGACGACCTCCGGGGTCGTCCCCTTCTTCAGGGCTATCTGACCGAGGGGGTACTCCCACAGTCCGGCCGCGCGCACCTTGACCACGAAGTCCCGGTCCGACTCCGTCAGCGGCCCCCACTGCGTCTGGGCGATGATCCGGTCGCCGTCGCTGGAGACCTTCTCCAGACCGAGCATGCTCGGATAGGCGAGCGCGGCGAGGGTCAGGCTGAGGGCACCGCCCACGAAGAGAGTTCCCGTCGCGTTCCGCGAAAAGCGCACCGTGCCTCCTGCGCGGTCGTGGATCCCGCCCACAGGCGGTTCGGACACCCAGTGATACGTGCAGGGAAGCGTAAAGAACCTTTTGATCTGGTAAAAAGTCACCGCCGTCGGTGTGACGGTGCTCACCCGCCGGTGACATCCTCGGCCGCACCCGCGTCCGGACCGGCTGCTCCCGCTCCGCCGGCGCCGCAGCCACAGTGACCCACGCCCACCGACGCCGTGACCCGGGCGATCGGCCGGGCACGCGTCTCGACCGGTTCCCCCTCCGGGACGCGGGCCGCCGACTCCCGTGCCCGCGGGCCCAGCCGGCGTACGGCGAGCAGGGCCGGTGTCTCGGGCAGGTGCGGCGGGTCGGCGAGCACCTCCTTCAGCAGCGGCCGGGAGAGGCCGGAGGGATCGGCCATGTCGCCTCCCGCTGCCCGTTCGCCCGCACCTCCGGTGAACAGCCGGGGACGGGTACCCGCACCCGTAGGTCACCCGTGCGGACGCCGGGCCCGGGCCCGGGCGACACTCACCGCATGGATAAGGAGGTGGACGACATGACCGACACCCGTACCGTGGCCGTCCTGGGCACCGGGATCATGGGCGCCGCGATGGCCCGCAACCTCGTGCGCGCCGGACACACCGTCCGGGTCTGGAACCGCACCCGGGCCAAGGCCGAGCCGCTGGCCTCCGACGGCGCCGAGGTCGCCGGGACCCCCGCCGATGCGGTGCGCGACGCCGACGTGGTCCTGACGATGCTCTACGACGGCGGCACGGTCCTGGACGTGATGCGCGAGGCCGCCCCCGCGCTGCGCCGGGGCGCCGCATGGGCGCAGTCGACCACGGCGGGACTGGAGTCGGTCGCCGAACTGGCCGCCCTCGCCGGCGAGCACGGCCTGGTCTTCTACGACGCGCCCGTGCTGGGCACCAAGCAGCCGGCCGAGGCCGGACAGCTGACCGTGCTGGCGGCGGGACCCGTCGAGGGCCGGCAGGCGGTGACTCCGGTGTTCGAGGCGGTCGGCGCCCGTACGGTGTGGACCGGCGAGGACGCCGCGGCGGCCTCCGCCACGCGGCTGAAGCTGGTGACCAACAGCTGGGTCGTCGCGGTCACCGCCGCGACCGGCGAGGCGCTGGCCCTGGCCAAGGGGCTCGGCGTGGATCCGCAGGGCTTCTTCGACCTCATCGCGGGCGGCCCGCTCGACATGGGCTACCTGCACGCCAAGGCCGGCGTCATCCTCGAGGGGAAGTTCCTCCCGCCGAGCTTCGCGGTGACCACCGCGGAGAAGGACGCCCGCCTGATCGTCCGGGCCGGCGAGCGCCACGGCGTCCGCCTCGACGTGGCCGCCGCGAGCGCCGAACGCTTCGCCCGCGCCGCCGCCCAGGGGCACGGTCAGGAGGACATGGCGGCGGCGTACTTCGCGAGCTTCACCGACCGCGACTCGGCCGAGGCGGACCACGAGCAGACGGAGTCGTGACGGGGCAACCGGGGCACACCGGGGCGCCGTCGGGATGCCGGCGGAACGTGGAGCGGAGTCGGCCGGCCGCGCGGGTCCCGGATGGTCAGGCGCGGTCGGTGAGTTCGTCGGCGTACACCTGGGACAGCGGCTGAGGACCCACGTACTGCTGGCAGTTGCACTGGCCCGGCTCGAAGCGCAGCGGCTTCTTGTTCTCGTCCCAGGCCGTCGGGACCTCGACGCGCTCGTGGCAGCGGCCGCTCTTGTCGTGCTTGGCCAGATGGTGGGTGCAACCGCACACCGGCTCCGGCGGCTTGTGCGCCGCCTCCACGGCCAGCCGATCCGCCTTCGCCGCCTCCATCAGCTCCAGCTTCCGCTCGTGCCGGTTGCGCAGCGCGGTGCGAACGGTGTCGGCGAACCAGGCGAAACCACCCGTCCAGAACAGGATCAGCACCCACCAGATCCAGCTCACTGTTCCCTCCCCCTCCCCCTGACGAGCTCAGGATAGGTGCTGATGTCCCGGGCGTCGTCACCCGGGACATGAACGGACGGCCCCGGCACGGCCACCGGGACCGCTCCCGTCCGGGCGCCCGCCGGCGTCGACGGGCGCCGCCGGAGGGCCGGTACGGCCGCCCTGCCCGGCAGCCGTCCCGGTCCGCGGCCGTGGAAGAGCGCCAGGACGATCGCCGCGGCCACCGCGATCAGGTGCTCGCGGCCGGCCAGGTTGGGTACGACGATCGACTCCACCACCATCGATCCACCGGTGAGGAAGAAGACGACCGGGGCGCGTCGCACGACCGACAGATAGGTGAACAGGCCCACCACGGCGGCGGACGGCCCGGTGTCGAGCACCTGCCCGGCCTCGGGCGGCAGCCCCAGCCCCCACCAGCCGGGACCCGCCGCGATCATCACGCGTACCGTGAGGGTGCCGGCCAGCGTGGTCGCGTACGAGATGAACAGCGTCCGGCCCCGGCCCAGGGTGAGCTCGGCCAGTGCGAACGCGAGGAAGAGCTGGGTGATGCCGGCCCACACCGGCAGGTCCAGCGCCGGGACGTAGAGCGACACCGGGGTGCGCAGCAGGGCCAGCCACAGCGGCAGGTCCGCCTGGACGCCGCCGAGGAGCCGTACCGCCGTCTCGCCGGCCGGCCGCTGCGCGACCTCGTGGAAGAAGATCACGCCGAAGGCCGCCACGAACGCCAGCACCAGCCCGGACAGGCCGCGGCGCGTCAACTGCCGTACGGGGTCGACGACCATGGCGTGCCACTCGCCGTGCAAGGTCCGTACGGCGAACCGCGCGAACCGGGCCACGACCTCGTCCCCTCCCTTGTTCCCCTGCACCGCCGCTCGGCTCCTCGAAGGAGTTTCCCCATCCGCCGCGCACAACCGTATGGACCGTAATCCGGACCGGCGCGTTCCCACGGACGGCGCGACCCGGGCCTCAGCCCGGTGTCGGAGGAGCCGCCGGGACCGCGTAGCGCCCAGCGCGGGATGGCGCCGGGCCGGGTGCAGGGCCTCGGCGGCTCCGCGCCCTCGGCGAGCAGGGGCCCGGACGCTGTCGACGGCCGGCACGGCCCGCGGCCGCAGCGTCCGGAGGACGCCGACGGCGGTGGTGCGGTGGCGCGGGTCGCTCGGCACCGGGGCGGTGAACGTGACGACCGGCCGGATCGGCGAGGGCGCCGCACCGGGCGGGCGGCGCGGCCCCCGGGGTGCGCTCGGTGCGCGCGGCGGTCGCCGTGATGTCTCCGAGGGTCATCGGCCGGCCTCCTCCACCCCGTGGTGGGGGTGCGGGCGCGGCCCGGGAGCAGGGGTCAGCCGGCGCGCTGCTGGCAGGGCACGCAGCAGCGGGCGTACGGCAGGATCTCCAGCCGTTCCACCGGGATGGGCTTGGCGCAGTCCTCGCAGCTTCCGAACGAACCGTCGTCCAGCCGTCCGAAGGCGGCCTCGATGTCCTTCAGCGCCTGCCGCAGGGCGCTCTTCTGCGCGCTCAGGAGGTCGTCGGCCTCCTGAGCGCCGTTGGCGCTCTCCTCGACGGCCCGCATCTGTGCGAGGCGGGAGTTGCGCTCGTGTTCCAGGCGCTGCCGGGCCTCGTGCGCGCTCATGCGCTCGGCCGCGGAGTCACTGCGGGTGGTCTCCAACGACATCGGCGATACGGTCCCTTCTGGCAAGAGCCGGTGAGGGGGGCCGCGGTGATGTACGGCCCCCCTCCTGGCCCTCCAGACTGGCCCGGCGCGGAAGCCGCGGCCATCGGTCGCAGCACCCATTTCCGGTGGGCGGCGGGGTGCACCGCCCACCGGAACGGCCGAATCAGACCTGCGCGCCCTGTGCGGACCGGCGGGCCGCGGGCTTGCGGCGCTGCGGGCGGCTCGGGGTGTCCCCCCGCCGGTTGCTGAACTCGATGGCGAGCGGGGTGGCGGTGAACACCGAGGAGTAGGTGCCGACCACCAGACCGATGAGCAGCGCGAGCGCGAAGTCGGTCAGCGAGTCCCCGCCGAGCACCGCCAGGGAGGCGAGGATCAGCAGCGCGCCCATGCCCGTGTTGACGGTGCGGGGCAGGGTCTGCAGGACCGCCTTGTTGGTGATCTCCGGCAGTGGCGCCTTGCGGTTCCGCCGGACCAGCTCCCGGATGCGGTCGAAGACGACGACCGAGTCGTTGACCGAGTAGCCGATGACGGTGAGCAGGGACGCCAGGAACACGCCGTCGATGGGCTTGCCCAGCCACGCGAAGACGCCGACGAGGATGACCACGTCGTGCGCGAGCGCGGCGACCGCGGCGGAGCCGAACAGCCAGCGGAAGCGGGCGGCGAGGTAGAGCAGCTGGGCGCCGAGGGCCACGGAGAGGGCGATGAGGGCGTTGCGGCGCAGCTCCTCGCCGAGGCTCGGGCCGATCAGCTCGTCGCGGACCTTCTCCGTCTCGCCGCCGAGGGTGCCGACGGTGTCGGTGACCTTCGCCGCCTCGGCGTCGGTCAGCTCCTCGGTGCGCACGGTCAGTCCGTTGTCGCCGGAGGACTGCACGACCGCGCCGGGGAAGCCCGCGTCGGCGAGGGCGGTGCGGGCCCGTTCGGGGTCCACGGAGGTGCTGGTGCTGTACTCGATCAGCCGGCCGCCGGTGAACTCCAGGCCGAAGTTCAGGCCCCGGACGGCGATGCCCGTCGCGGCGAGCACGAGCACGACCGCGGAGGCGGCCAGCCAGCGGCGCGAGCGCTTCATCAGCTGCGGGTCGCGGCGCACGAGGAAGTCGCGCACCCGGCCGGTGGTCGCGAGGCCCGTGAACAGCGGGCGGCGGCGCACCGACGGGCGGGACACGGCGAACTCGGCGAGTACGCGGGTGATCACCAGGGCGCTGATCATGGAGGCGACGACACCGATGGCGAGGGTGACGGCGAAGCCGCGCACCGGCCCGGTGGACAGGAAGAACAGCAGTCCGGCCGCGATCAGCGTGGTGATGTTGGAGTCGGCGATCGCACTGAAGGCGTTGCGGAAGCCGGCGGTGAGGGCCGAACGCGTGCTGGGCCGGTGCATGCCGGCGTACTCCTCGCGGGCGCGTTCGAAGACGAGCACGTTGGCGTCCACGGCCATGCCGATCGCCAGCACGAAACCGGCCAGGCCCGGCAGGGTCAGGGTGGCGCCGAGGCCGGCCAGGGCGGCGTAGGAGATCACGCCGTAGCAGACCAGGGCCACGGTCGCGAGGAAGCCGGTGAGCCGGTAGACGGTGATGATGAACAGCGCGGTCAGGATGGTGCCGATCACCGCGGCCCAGGCGGTGGCCTTGATGGCGTCGGCGCCCAGGGTCGGGCCGATGGTGTGCTGTTCGACCGTCTCGACCGGCACGGGCAGGGCGCCGCCGCTGATCAGCAGGGCCAGCTCGCGGGCCTCGGCGTCGCTGAAGGAGCCGGTGATCTGCGTGGAGCCGCCGTCGATGCCCGTCCCACAGGCAACCGACGGGTCGACCTGCGGGGAGGAGATGATCCGGTCGTCGAGCACGATGGCGACGCGGCGCGCGGGGTCGCCCACCGGCTTGCAGGCGGCCTCACCGGTCAGCTTGGCCCAGCCGCCGCGTCCGGCCTTGTTGAAGTCGATGGTGACGTGCCAGCCGGCGCCCCTCTCCTGGTCGAAGCGGGCGTCGGCGCCCTTGACGTCCTTGCCGGTCATGGTGGTGTTCTGCAGGCGCAGCTTCTGCCCCGACTCGTCGGGGAGCACGAGTTCCTTCGGCTCCCCGGGCTTGGGCTTGGCGGTGTCCGCGGCGGGGTCGGCCGGGCCGAGCACCGGGTGGAAGGTCAGCTGGGCGGTACGGCCGAGCACGTCGGCCGCCTTCTTCGGGTCCTGTACGCCGGGCAGCTCGACGATGATCCGGTTGCTGCCCGAGCGGACGAGGGTCGGTTCGGCCACACCGAGCGCGTCGACCCGGCCGCGGAGCACTTCCAGGGTGCGGTCGGTGGCCTCGCGGTCGGCCTTGGTGGTCGGGGTGGAGCGGGTTTCCAGGACGATCTGGGTGCCGCCCCGCAGGTCGAGTCCGAGGCGGACGGGAACGGTGACGGTGATGTAGACGGACAGGGCGATCACGATGAGGGCGAACAACGCCCTCACCTTGTTTGAACGGATCAAGAAAGGCCTCCGGCGGGCACACCACGACCACGGTCGACGCGGTCACGGCGGTTCGAACGGCGAACGGAACGGGAACGTCAGATGCCGAAGCCGCCGGGAGGCGCCCGTCCCCCGACCTGGACCACGCGCCCCACCGGGTCCGGCACGTACCCGCCCACCGCCGCCACGCGCCTGCCCGGGGGCGCGGCCACCGCCGCCTCCTGCACAGCCGTCGCCGGCTGCGCGTGCTGGGGCGGCCGCTCCCCGTGCGCCTCCTGCCGCGTCCCGCTCTGCGTGGAACACACGGCCCCGCACTGCTCATCGGCCCGGGGAACACCGCCGGGAGGGCCCTCCCGGCCGGCGTCCCCACCCACGTCCACGGGACCGGGGTGCCGCTGGGCGCGGGGGGCGGTGTCGCTGTGTGCGACGGATGCCGCCGTCGTGGGGTACGGGGACGGACTGCCCGCGAAGAGGGTGAGGAGGGTGAGGAGGACCGCTGCCAGGAGGGCCGGGGGATGGCTGGGGACGCCGCGTGGAGCGCGGTGCATGCGGCGTCCCCCTTCCTGTGGGTGCGGGTGTCGGGCCCGGGGTCCCGACCGGGGAGTGGACAGCCAGGACCCCAGGTGGTCGTGGGGCACGGTCAGGGTTCGATCAGACCGGCGCGGATGGCGTAGCGGGTGAGGTCGAGACGGTCGCGCAGACCGAGCTTGTGCAGCAGGTTGGCGCGGTGCCGCTGCACGGTCTTGATGCTGATGAAGAGGATCTCGGCGATCTCCTTCGAGGAGTGCCCCTCCGCCACCAGCTTGAGGACCTCCTCCTCACGCGGCGTCAGGACCTGGTCCGGGGTCTCCTCGCCGTGGCGGACCCGGTCGAGGTAGTTGCGGATCAGCGCGGTCACCGCCCCGGGGTAGAGGAACGGCTCGTCGCGCATCGCGGCCCGGCAGGCGGCGACCAGGTCCTGGTCGGCGACGGACTTCAGCACGTACCCGCTGGCCCCGGACTTCAGCGCCTGGAAGAAGTACTGCTCGTTGTCGTGCATCGTGAGCATCAGGATGCGCAGATCCGGCTTGAGCGTCACCAGCTCGCGCGCGGCCTGCAGACCGGTCAGGCGGGGCATCGCGATGTCCAGCACCGCGAGGTCCACGTCGTGGGTGCGGGCCATCTCGATGGCCTCCGCGCCGTCACCGGCCTCGGCGACCACCTCCAGGTCCGGTTCCTGGTCGAGGATCAGCCGCACTCCCCGCCGTACCAGAGCGTGGTCGTCGGCGAGCAGGATACGGATCTTGGTCGGGTCGGACATGATCAGGGCTGCTTCCTGGGGACGGGCGCGGTCAGCCGGACCTGGGTTCCGGCCACAGGGGCGGGGACGATGTCGAGGCGGGCCCCGATGAGCAGGGCCCGCTCACGCATACCGCGGATGCCGGCGCCTTCGCACGCGGCCTTGATGCCGCGCCCGTCGTCGGTGATGGCCAGCTCCACGGCACCGTCGGTGCGCCGCAGGCTGACCTCGATCCGTTCGGCGTCCGCGTGCCGGGCCACGTTGGTCAGGCTCTCCTGTGCGACACGGTAGAGGACGAGCTCGGTCTCCGGCTCCAGGGAGGGCAGGTCGGCGTCGAAGCGCCGTACCATCTGCAGCCCGGTGTGGGTGGCGAATTCGCTGGTCAGCGAGGTCAGCGCGGCGACCAGACCGAGGTCGTCCAGGACCCCCGGCCGTAGCCGGCGCACCAGCCTGCGGACCTCGTCCAGGCTGCCCCGGGTGATCTCCTGCGCCTGCTGCAGCTCGTCGCGCAGCGGCGGCTGGGCCTCGTCCGCGGCCCGCTTGAGCGCGAGCAGGATCGCGGTCATGCTCTGGCCCACCTCGTCGTGCAGTTCCTGCGCGATACGGCGCCGCTCGGCCTCCTGGGCGAGCAGGACCCGTGCGCTGCTGGTGGCCCGCTCGTTCTCCAGCCGGTCGAGCATGGCGTTGAACGTACGGATCAGTTCGGCGACCTCACCGCCGCCGGGCACCGGCAGGCGCTGACCGGGGCGCAGCAGGTCCACCGTGGTCATCAGCTTCGTCAGCCGGTCCAGCGGGGACAGCCCCCACCGCAGCAGAGCGGCGTTGGCGACCAGCATGACGGCCAGGCCGCCCACCAGAATGATCGCCTCGGTCAGCACCACCGGCACCGAGACGGTCACCGGGGCCCACAGCAGCAGCGCGGTGGCCGAGCCCAGCACCACGGCATTGAGCCCGAAGATCCGCCAGAACAGGGACACCGGGGTTACGCCTCCTTCCGTGACGCGGTCTGCCTCCACTGTCGGGCATCGCGCACCCCGGACGAGCTGCGGCCCCTGAGCGTGTTTCGAAAGTCCCTCCCCCAGCCTGGCGGCTGGGAGGTGCCCCCGGGCACGGCGCCTCGCCGCGTTGTCGGGGTCGCCCGCGTACGCCCGGTACGCGGGCGACCCTCCGCCTTGCGATGCACCGCACCGGACGCCGCGGGGCCCGCCCTCCGGGCGGACGGCGCTGCTTTCGAGACACGCCCCAGAGCCTGTCGGACAGGACAGGCCCTGGTCCCGACCGAAGCCTGTCGGTCCCGACCGGGCCACCCGCCAGTCTGCCGCGGCCGGCCGTCGGGGTCGATGGGGCACGGTCCCCATTTGGCCGGGCACGGCCTACCCATGCCCCCACCGAGTGGACTCCCCGACCACCCGCAAATGGGTCCTGGACCCGATGGGAAACCGCGGCGCGGTCGTCCAGCGTTGAGGTGTGACCGACCCCGTCCCCCCAAGCAGTCCGTACGGATCGCAGAGACCACAGGGATCACACGGATCACGCGAACCACGCAGACAGAAAGGCACTGACGATGTCGCTCGACGCCGCCCGGACCGAACCCCGCCTTGAGCGCGTTGCCGCCGAGGAGGCCCGCCGGCGCCTGGAACACGCCCGCGGGACCCGGCTGGTCCAGCTGGAGGCCCTCGGTGAGACCGGGCAGACGGCGGACGACCACCTGATGTCTTCCCAGCGGGAAGCCATCGAGCGCGTCCTGAAGGAGATCGACGAGGCGTTCGCCCGTATCGAGGACGGCACCTACGGAACCTGCCTGGGCTGCGGCAAGCCGGTCCCCGCGGAGCGCCTGGAGATCCTGCCCTACACGGGGCACTGCGTCTCCTGCCGGCGCCGCACCGCCTGACCCTCTCCGTCCCGCCCTCGTCTCCCGCCCTGCCCAAGGGGTGAAGTGGTGAACAACCAGATCATCGGCGACCGCGACACGCACCTGACGTCCGAGGACCTCGTCGCGCTCCGCGAGAGCCTCGACGAGCAGCGGCTGTTCCGCCAGGAGCAGCTGCAGCAGATCTCGGCCGCCGCGACATCCCGCGCGGACGCGGTGCTCCAGCGGCAGGCCGCCTCGCAGGTGGAGGTCCGCGTCAAGCTCGCGGCCTCCGCCCGCATGGTCCTCGCCGACGTCGAGGCCGCTCTGGCACGCATGGACGAGGGCAGCTACGGCACCTGCCACCTGTGCCGGCGTCCCGTCGAACGGGAACGTCTGGTGATCGTGCCGCAGGCCCGCTACTGCGCGCGCTGCCAGCAGGTCAGGGAGGCCGGACGATGACCATGACCCAGCGCTCGCGCGCCGCCTCCGCCACCACCCGGCACCGGCCGTGGCCGCTGGGCCGGCAGGGCTGCGGCGTCGCCCTCGACATGGGCAGCGCCCGCACCCGCGCCTGGGTCGCCGGCCGGGGGCTGGTCATCGACGTCCCCACGGTGACCTTCCCCGGCGCCGGCGCGGTGTACCCGATCCAGCGCGGCGCGATCATCGACACCGCCGGCACCGCCCGGATGCTCGAGCGCCTGCTCGGCCACCGGCTGCCCCGCTTCACCCGCCCGCTGGTCGTCGTCACCGCTCCCGTGCTGGACGGCGTCGCCTACCGCAACGAGGCGCGTACGGCGGTGGAGGTGCTGCGGCCGCGCGGTGTACTCACCATCCCCAGCGCCCGGGCGGTGGCGCTGGCCGCGGGCGCGGACCTGACGCGTCCGCTGCTCGTGGTGGACATCGGCGCGCACCTCACCGAGGTGGTGCTGCTGTCCGAGGGCGCCGTCGTCGACGCGCGCCGCACCGCGCTGGGCACCGCCGACCTCGACACCGCCTCGCCGCTGCAGATCTGCGACGCGGTGGCCACCATGGTGACCGCGATGCTGCGGCAGGACCGTACGTCGCTCACCATCGACGCCCTGCGCCGGGGCGCGCTACTGGCCGGCGGGGGCGCCCTGCGCCCCGAGATCACCTACCACCTCACCGGCAGGCTGCACGCGCCCCTCAAGGCCGTGGCGGCGCCGCACACCGCCGCCGTCCGCGGAGCCGCCACACTCCTGGAGTCCGTCCGCGACCACCCCTCGGACACGGACTCCGCCCCCCTTTGAGCCGCAGTCGCCCTGGGAAGGAGAGTCACACCATGTCCGGCGGCCTCCCTCGGGCACAGCCGCCCCCCGAAAACCTGCCCTCCGAAGAACCGGCTCCCGAAGAACTCCCGCGCGTCACGCTGTGGCGCCTGCGGCGCAACCCGCTGCGCCGCCCCACCGATCTGCTGCAGGCGTGGATCGGCCTCGGCCTGCTGCTGGCCGTGCTGGCCGCCGTGCCCGCGGCCGTGTTCCTCGTCGGCGACACCGCCTCCCGCCACTACGTGCGGACGGCCGAGCGCCAGGAACAGACGAGGTGGCAGACCGCCGCGGTCCTCGTCCACGACGCCCCCCGCCACCCCGAGCCGGGCTCGGTCGAGGCGAAGAAGGCCCGCTACCCGGTCCAGGTGCGCTTCACCGACCCGGGCGGCCTCACCCGCACCGCGCGGGCCGGTGTCCATCCCGGCCTGTCCGCCGGCAGCAGCGTCGACATATGGACGGACACGGACGGGCGGATCACCGAGCCGCCCATGACCGAGGACCAGATCCGCAGCCGCAGCATGGGCTGGGCGATCATCGCCGCCCTGACCGTCTGCGGCGCCGGCGCGGCCACGTACGGGCTCGCCACCCTGGTACTCCGCCGCCGCAACCTCTCCG
The DNA here is from genome assembly GCF_054366325.1 of Streptomyces sp. JNUCC 63. NCBI lineage: Bacteria > Bacillati > Actinomycetota > Actinomycetes > Kitasatosporales > Streptomycetaceae > Streptomyces > Streptomyces sp. JNUCC 63. The sequence continues at coordinate 3,994,381 of NZ_CM135963.1, forward strand.
CCTGGGCCATGGCCTGGTCCCACACGGCCCCCCGCTGGACGGCGTCCCGTTAGCGCCCGCGGCGGCGGAGGGATCCGTCGTACGACGACGGCGAGGGCCGCGGGGCCGCCCCACGGGGGCCACCCGTACCGGCCACGAAAGCCGCACGGGTGGTGCGGGTGGGAACAACCCGGCCGAAGGCGAAGCCGAGGCCGCAGAACCCGCGCCGCCGCCCCACGTTTGATGAGGCCCCGTCATCCCCCGGCATGGAACACCCACCGAACATTGCCGGAAACCGGCAATGCGCGAACAGTGAACCCGCGGGCAGAATGTCGCGCGGGGAGCACCGCGGACGGTTCCGGTGCCGGACACCGGCAGACGTCCGGCCAGGAACCGGCAGGGGGAATGTCCGCCACCCGGTGCGCCGCAGGCGAAACGAGGGGGAACACTCCGCGGCGCACCCCCCGCTCGCCCGGCGCCCGCACACCGCGCCGGCCACCGCAGGGTTCCGACCCCGGCCACCCCGGGCTCGCCCTTACTCACCGTCCCTCACCATCAAGGACGTATGCCATGGATGTCATCGGAGCACTCGCCGCGGCCTGCCTGATCCTCGTTCTGCTCGCACTGTTCACCTTTTCCCGGCTGTTCCGAAAGGTGGAGCAGGGCAAGGCCCTGATCGTCTCCAAGACGCGCAAGGTCGACGTGTCCTTCACCGGGCAGGTCGTGCTCCCGGTGCTGCACAAGGCCGAGGTGATGGACATCTCGGTGAAGGCCATCGAGATCACGCGCACCGGCCGCGAGGGGCTCATCTGCCGGGACAACATCCGCGCCGACATCCGCATCACGTTCTTCGTGCGGGTCAACAAGACCGCCCAGGACGTCGTCAAGGTGGCCCAGGCCGTCGGCACCGCCCGTGCCAGCGACCGGGACACGCTGCAGGAGCTGTTCCACGCCAAGTTCTCCGAGGCGCTGAAGACCGTCGGCAAGCAGATGGACTTCACCGACCTCTACACCAAGCGCGAGGAGCTGCGGTACCGGATCATCGAGGTCATCGGTGTCGACCTGAACGGCTACCACCTCGAGGACGCGGCGATCGACTACCTGGAGCAGACGCCGCTGACCCAGCTCGACCCCGGCAACGTCCTCGACGCCCAGGGCATCCGCAAGATCACCGAGCTGACCGCCGTGGAGCACGTGCGCACCAACGAGGCCCAGCGCACCGAGGAGAAGGAGATCACCCGGCAGAACGTCGACGCGCGCGAGGCCATCCTGGAGCTGGAGCGCCGGCAGGTGGACGCCGAGATCAAGCAGAAGCGGGAGATCGAGACCTCCCGCGCCCGCGAGGAGGCCGAGACCGCCCGCGTGGTGGAGGAGGAGCGGCTGCGCGCGCAGAGCGCCTTCCTGCGCACCGAGGAACAGCTCGGCGTCCAGCGCGAGAACCAGGCCCGCGAGGTCGCCGTCGCCGCGAAGAACCGCGAGCGGGTCATCGCCATCGAGAACGAGCGCATCGAGAAGGACCGTCTCCTCGAGGCCATCGCCAGGGAGCGGGAGACCCAGCTGACCCGGATCGCCGCCGACAAGGAGGTCGAGGCGGAGAAGCGGGAGATCGCCGAGGTCGTGCGCGAGCGGGTCGCCGTGGACCGTACGGTCGCCGAGCAGGAGGAGTCCATCAAGAAGCTGCGCGCCGTGGAGGAGGCGGAGCGCGAGCGCCAGGCCGTCATCATCGCCGCCGAGGCCGAGGCGCAGGAGAAGCTGGTCAAGGACATCAAGGCCGCCGAGGCCGCCGAGCAGGCCGCCGCCCACCGCGCGGCCGAGGAACTCACCCTGGCCGAGGCCCGGTTGAAGACCGCCGACCTCGACGCCCGGGCCAAGGTGCGCCTGGCCGAGGGCATCCAGGCCGAGGCCGCCGCCGAGGGGCTGGCCGCGGTGAAGGTCCGCGAGATGGAGGCCGACGTCATCGAGAAGGCCGGCCGTGCCGAGGCCGAGGCGATGGAGGCCCGGATGCGCGCGGAGGCCGAGGGCGCCCAGGCCAAGGCGCTGGCCGAGGCCGCGGCGATCGGCGAGAAGCTGAAGGCCGAGGCGGCGGGTCTGACCGAGAAGGCGGCGGCGATGGCCGCCCTGGACGAGGCGTCCCGCCAGCACGAGGAGTACCGGCTGCGGCTGCAGGCGGAGAAGGAGATCCGGCTGGCCGGCCTGGAGGCGCAGCGGCAGGTCGCCGAGGCGCAGGCCACGGTGCTGGCGACCGGTCTGGAGCACGCCGACATCGACATCGTCGGCGGCGAGTCGGTCTTCTTCGACCGGCTGATGTCCGCGATCTCGTTCGGCAAGGGCGTCGACGGGTTCGTCGAGCACTCCTCGACCGCGCGGGCGCTGGCCAAGCCCTACCTGGACGGCTCGGCGAGCCTCTCGGACGACCTGGGCCGGATCCTCGGCTCCGTCTCCACGGCCGACGTGCAGAACCTGACCGTCTCCGCGCTGCTGATGAAGCTGATGAAGACCGGCGGCACCGACGCCGGGCAGCTGCAGCAACTCCTCGACCGCGCGGGCGAGCTGGGCCTGGCCGACACCCCGCTCACCGCCCTCAACGGCACCGCCAGGGCCTGACGACCGGATGGTCCCGGAGCCGCCGCCAGGTACGGCGGCTCCGGCCCGCACGTTTTCGTGAAGGGACGCACCGCCCGTGACTCCGCTCCCCTCCTGAAGGAGGGGGCTTCCAGCCCGAAGGCTGCGGGCCGGCCCGAACCGATTGCTCACGGAACGCGCAGACGCCACCAGAAACCAGGGAAGTGATTCCCCCACCGGCTGTGGCCGGCGGTTCCCTCGCTAGGAGACAGATGGCAACCGCCCTGGAGACGGGTTCGTACGACTCCGTGGACACCGGAACGTACGAGGTACTGCGCGACCGGCTCACCGCGCAGGCCGCCGAACTCGCCCGCGGTGCCGAGCTCCTCAACGCCCGCCGGGCCGAGGAGTTCGGCGCCACGCGCCTGGACCTCACCGGCACCGGCCGGCTGCGCACCGAGCACCCCAGCGTGCCCCGGGACGTCGTCGCCGTCGGCGACCACCTGCTGTTCGGCTACAACGGCGTCCGGTCCGAGCCCGAGGTGGGCGACGTCCTCGCCCTGCACGACCGCGAGCTGAACCGGCTGCCCGAGGACGCGGTGCCCGGACTCCTCGACGACCCGGCCTTCGTACGGGAGTTCGCGGCCCTGCACCGCTACTACCGGCAGGCCCGCCTGCTGAGCCTGCGCCGCGTGGACGGCCGGCTGCTGGCCGTGTTCCGGACCGGCGAGAAGGCCGACGACATCCGGGTGCTGCGCTGGACGCTCACCGTCGACGGCCGGGCGGCGTTCCTGGACGCGCGCGGCGAGCGCGACCACGTGCTGCCGCCCTCCCACGACTTCGAGTGGACGGAGGCGGGCCGCCAGGACCACGTGCTGGGCCGGCACCCGCACGTCTCGGTGCGCGGCGAGGTCTACGTCTCCACCGTCGGCGGCAGCCTCACCCTCAAGACCGAGAACGACACCGAGACCGGCGAGGGCATCCACGGCGAGCCGGTCGACGAGCCGCTGCAGTCCCTGGCCGACGCGGACATCGCGCACGCGCGCGTGGGCGCGCTGATCCTGCTGCGCGTCCGCCCCTACAAGGAGGCCGCTCACCGCTACCTGGTCTTCAACACCCTCACCAGGGGGGTGCTCCGCCTCGACGGCATCGGGCAGGCCTGCCGCCGTCTGCCCGAGGACCAGGGCATCGTGTTCCCCGGCGGCTACTGCCTGGCCACCGGCGCCCACAAGACGTACGAACTGGACACCTCCGGCCTGGAGTTCGAGCGCGAGGTGCGTTCGCCGTACGGCGAGGACGTGCTGTACGCCTTCCACGCGCGCGCGCAGGGGCGCAGCCTGCTGCTGTCGTACAACACCATCCGCGAGGAGGTCGCCACCCCGCTGTCCTGCCAGGGCTGGGCCCTGTTCGACGACGGCACGCTGACGGCGCTGCGCACCGACCCCTCGGCGGGCCCCGCCGAGCCGGGTCGCGTGCACCCCCTCCAGCTGTGGTCCTCCCCCTACGTCTCCGACACCCACGCCGCCACCACCGGGACCGGCCCCCTCGGCCGGGTCGGCAACGCCGACCTCGTACGCGGCATCTCCGACTGCCTGTCCATCAGCCGCGCCGTCGCCGAGACCACGCCGACCGTCGAGGTGTACGAGGCGCTGGCCGCCGCCTGCGTCCGCGCCCTCGACAGCCACCACTGGCTCGGCGAGGAGGACCTGGGCGACCTGCGCACCCCGCTGGACGCCGTACGGGCCACCGCCGAGCAGGTGCTGGAGGAGTTCCGCACCGTACAGACGCTGACCCGGCGGGCCGCCGACGCGCTCGAGGCCGCCGCCGAACGGCTCGCCGCGGTGGTGCGCCGGCTGCGCGGCGAGGCACCGCGCGGGGCCGCCGCCTGGGTCGGCGGGATCAGCGAACTCCGCCAGGCGCAGGGCCACTTGCTGACCCTGAAGGAGATGCGGTACGCCGACACCGCCCGCATCGACGAACTCGCCGCCGAGGCGGAGTCCGACCTCGCCACGTTCGGGCAGCGCGCCGTCGCCTTCCTGGCCCGCGAGGATGCCTTCGCCGACCACCACGACGAGGTCGAACGGCTCGTCGCCGACGCCGAGTCGATCGGCTCCGTCGCCGAGGCGGCCCCGGTCGCCGGCCGGCTCGACGACCTCGCCGGCACCCTGCGCACGGTCACCGAGGTCGTCGCCGGCCTCGACATCGGCGACGCCACCGTGCGCACCTCCGTCCTGGAACGCATCGCCGAGGTGCTGGGCGGCGTCAACCGCGCCCGCGCCCTGCTGGACGCCCGCCGCCGGGAGCTGCGCGACCAGGAGGGCCGCGCCGAGTTCGCCGCCGAGTTCGCGCTGCTCGGCCAGGCCGTCACCGGCGCGCTGGCCGCCGCGGACGACCCCGAGGCCTGCGACGAACAACTCGCCGCCATGCTGGTCCGGTTGGAGAACCTGGAGTCCCGGTTCGCCGAGTTCGACGACTTCCTCGGCGAACTCGCCGACAAACGCACCGAGATCTACGACGTCTTCTCCGGCCGCAAGCAGAGCCTCCTGGACGCCCGCGCCCGCCGCGCCGAACAGCTCGCCGCCTCCGCGGCCCGTGTACTGGAGACGATCGCCCGGCGCGCGGCCACGCTCCCCGACGCCGACGCCGTCAGCACCTTCTTCGCCTCCGACCCGCTGGTCGCCAAGGCCCGCCGCACCGCCGAGGAACTGCGCGGACTCGGCGACCCGGTACGGGCGGAGGAGCTGGACGGCCGTCTGAAGGCCGCCCGCCAGGAGGCGGCCCGCGCCCTGCGCGACCGCGCCGACCTGTACGCCGACGGCGGCCGCACCATCCGCCTGGGCACCCACCGCTTCGCCGTCACCACCCAGCCCCTCGACCTCACCCTGGTCCCGCACGGCGACGGCCTCGCCTTCGCCCTGACCGGCACCGACTACCGCTCCCCGGTCACCGACCCGGACTTCGCGGCCACCCGCCCCCACTGGGACCGCCACCTGCCGTCCGAGTCGCCCGAGGTGTACCGCGCCGAACACCTCGCCGCCCGCCTGCTGCGCGAGCACGGCGCGGTCGCCCTGGCGGCGGCCGACCTGCCCGCCCTGGTGCGCCGGGCCGCGGAGGAGGCGTACGACGAGGGCTACGAGCGCGGCGTCCACGACCACGACGCCGTGGCGATCCTGACCGCCCTGCTCCCCCTGTACGAGCAGGCCGGGCCCCTGCGCCACGAACCCGCGGCCCGCGCCGCCGCCCACCTGTTCTGGACCCACGGCACCACCCCCGCGGCCCGCGCGACCTGGACCCGCAGGGCCGTCTCCCTGGCCCGCGCCCGGGACACCTTCGGCCCGTCCCCGGCGATCGCCGAACTGGAGACGGAACTGGCGGGGGCGATCGCGGCCTGGCCGGCGAACGCCGACGGGGCCGCGTCCGCGCGCGGGGCCGAAGCGGTCTTCGCGGGTGGCAACGCAGCGGCCCCCATGGGCGCGAGCGCCCCTTCCCCCGTGGGTGCCCTCACCTCCGCGGGTGCGGGTGCCCCGGCCTCCGCGGGTGCGCCCGCACCGGCCGCCCTGGACGCGGGCGCCGACGCCTCCGTGGGCGCGCACGCCCTCGCCCGCGCTGCGGCCTCGTACCTCTTCGAGGAGCTGACGAGCGGCCCCGACGGCTTCGTCGTCAGCGCCGCCACCCGTACCCTGCTCGACAAGTTCCGCCGCACGGTGGGCAGTTCCGCCTACGACGAGGATCTGGCCGCGCTCGACGACCTCGCCGCGCGCCGTCAGCTGGCCGGGGCGTGGCTGTCGGCGTACGTCACCTCCACCGGGACCGGGATCGCCGCCGGGGACCTGGCCGAGGCGGTGGCCGCCGAGCTGTGCCCGGACCTGACGCGCTACGAGTCCGAGGTCTCCCCGGTGACCACGGCCGAGGGCCTGCTCGGCACCCACCCGCGCCTCACGGGCCGCACGCTCACCCTGCGGATCGACGAGTTCCTGGCCCGGACGAGGCGGTTCGCGGAGGGCGACGTCCCCGCCTTCCGCGCCTACCAGCGCCGGCGCACCGCCCTGGTGGACGCCGAGCGCGCCCGGCTGCGCCTGGACGACCACCGCCCGCGCTCCATGGCGGCGTTCGTCCGCAACCGGCTCATCGACGAGGTCTACCTGCCCCTCATCGGCGACAGCCTCGCCCGCCAGCTCGGCACCGCGGGCGAGACCAGGCGCGCCGACACCGGCGGCCTGCTGCTGCTCGTCTCGCCGCCCGGCTACGGCAAGACCACGCTCATGGAGTACGTCGCCGACCGCCTCGGCCTGATGCTGGTCAAGGTCGGCGGCCCGGCCCTCGGCCACGCCGTCACCTCGCTGGACCCGGCCGAGGCGCCGAACGCCACGGCCCGCCAGGAGATCGAGAAGATCAACTTCGCGCTGGCGGCGGGCAACAACACCCTGCTGCTCCTGGACGACATCCAGCACACCTCGCCGGAGCTGCTGCAGAAGTTCATCCCGCTGTGCGACGCCACCCGCCGTGTCGACGGCGTGTGGAACGGCGAGGCACGCACCTACGACCTGCGCGGCAAGCGCTTCGCCGTCTGCATGACCGGCAACCCGTACACCGAGTCCGGCGACCGCTTCCGCGTCCCGGACATGCTCGCCAACCGTGCCGACGTCTGGAACCTCGGCGACGTACTGACCGGCAAGGAGGACGTCTTCGCGCTCAGCTTCCTGGAGAACGCGCTCACCGCGAACCCGGTGCTCGCCCCGCTGGCCGGTCGCGACCGCCGCGACCTGGACCTGCTGCTCCGGCTCGCCGCCGGCGACCCCGCGGCCCGCGCCGACCGGCTCGCCCACTCCTACGCGCCCGCCGAGGTGGAGCAGATCGTCGCCGTGCTGCGCCACCTGCTCACCGCGCGCGAGACGGTCCTCGCGGTCAACGCCGCCTACATCGCCTCCGCCGCCCAGTCCGAGGCGACGCGCACCGAGCCGCCGTTCCGGCTCCAGGGCTCCTACCGCACCATGAACAAGATCGCCCAGCGGCTGCGGCCCGTCATGAACGACGCCGAACTCTCCGCCGTCCTCGACGACCACTTCACCGCGGAGGCCCAGACCCTCACCGGCGGAGCCGAGGCCAACCTGCTGAAACTGGCCGAACTGCGCGGCACCCTCACCCCCGGACAGGCCGACCGCTGGACCGAGCTGAAGTCCGCCCACGCCCGCGCCCAGGCCCTCGGCGGCCCCACCGACGACCCCCTCAGCAGGGCGAGCGCCGCCCTCGCCCTGCTGGCCGACCGGATGAGCGCCATCGAGTCCGCCCTCACCGGCGGCACCGCCTCCCGGGCCCGGCACGCGGCCGACCGCGGGAAGGAGCAGTGACGACGGTGACGACACTCACGACGGCGATGACGGGGATGTCGCCCTTCCTGGTCCCGCTCACCACGGCGACGCTGATCGTGGCGGCCTGCACGACCGTGCTGGTCCGCCGCGACCGCCGCCGGGCCCACGCCTACCGCAGCGGGCCGCTGCCCGAGGACGACTGACCGACGCCGCCCCCGGACACCGGTCGCTCGGCCGGTGTCCGGGGGCGGACGAACAGCAGGGGGACGGCGACGTCAGCGCGCTCGTGCCGGCCGGCCCGTCACCGCGCCCGGGGCGATGAGCAGCGGGGCCAGTGCGCCGGTGCGCAGCCGTCGTACGAGGGGCACGGCGAGCAGGCGCGCCGCGAGGACGACAAGCAGGGTGACGACGGTGCCCACCAGGGCGCCGACGGCGACGTCGTGGGGGTAGTGGGCGCCGACGTACACCCGTGAGGCGCCCATCACCACCGCCGCGAGCAGGGCGATCGACCCCAGCCACCGGCTGACGACCAGCAGTGCCACCGCGAAGGCGAAGGCGACCGTGGTGTGATTGCTGGGGAAGGCGTAGTCGTCCATGGGGGGACACGCCTCGACGAGGAAGTCGTGGGGCAGGGCCCGGCAGGGGCGCTGCTCCTGGAACAGGTTCTTGAGCCCGCTGTTGGCGACGTACGCGATGACGACGGCGAACGGCGTGGCCAGTACGGCGGCCATGACCGCGTTCCCCTGGTGCCGGGCGCGCCACCAGGCCACCAGGCCGAGGACCACGAACACGCCCATGCCGACGGAGGAGTACGTCTCCGCGGGCCCGTTCAGCCAGGGCGTGTGCCGGGCGAACTCGGTGACGTCGGTGTAGAGGCCGCCGGTCATGGCCGCGCCGTCGAGTCCCTGGGCGGGCGGGGAGGAAGTCGTCATCAGGTGGATCTCCGGGGCACAGAAACGGAATCCTCGGTGAAGCCGAGCCGTCCGAGGGGTGAACGTCTACAGATTGGTAGACGGTAGCAGCCGGCCGCCCGGTTGCCTCAGGCACGGTCCGGCTTGCCCCGGGCCCGGTCCGCACGGAGGCGGGCGTCCCCACAGAGGCGGGCGTCCCCACGGAGGCGGGCGTCCCCACGGAGGCGGGCGTCCCCACGGAGGCGGGCGTCCCCACGGAGGGCCGATGGGACCGCCCGGCGGCTCCGGGGACCGGTCGAGGGCGGCCCCGGCGGGTGGACGAGACCGAGGACGGCTGCGGATCGGGTCACCCCGGCCACGACGGCGGCGGGCGGCAGCCGGCGGCGGTCCGCGGCGCGGCGAGCCGAGGGCGGGCGCCCACCGCTCCAGGTCACTCCTGCCGCGCCGTGGGCCCCTTGCCCTTCTCGGCGGCCTGGGACGGGCGGGCCTGTCCGGCGGTGGGCCGGGTGGTGTTGCCCTTGTCCCTGCCCTTCGCCTTGCCCGGGTTGCCGGGCTGGGCCTGTCGCAGTCGGTCGGCGCAGTAGGCGGCGACGTTGTCCTCGCCGCCGGCGGCCGCGAGGAAGCGTTGCCAGGCCGCCGACTCCAGTGCCTTGCCGCTGCCCTTCACCGACGGGTACGCCCGGCAGTGGGCCTGGACGTCCTCGGCCGTCGGCGGGCGTTCGGGGGCGGGGGTGGCGGAGGGGCCGCCGGGAGTCGTGGGGGACGTGGTGTCGTACGGCGTCGGTGCGGAGGGCGCGGGGGGAGCGGGGTGCGCGGGCCTTACGGGGGCCGAGGCGGAGGGACGGCGTGGTGCGGGGCCGTCTTCGTCCTGCCGGTCGTGGCTCTTCCCGGGCGTGCCGATTGCCGCCATCGCCACGCCGCTCAGCGTCAGGCCGCCGACGAACACGGCGACGGCGGTCTTCAGCGAGCGGCGGGCCGTACCGCGCCGTGGCCGCCAGTCGTCCCGCTTCCTCGTCCGCGCCTGCTGGTGGGTCCCGCTGTCCCGCGCGGCACGGAACGCCGCCAGGGCCTGTTGCTCGGCGGGAGCGTCAGGAGTTTCGGCGCGCAGCGCGCGGCCCAGCGCCGACTGCAGGTTGTCGACGACCGCCGCGCCGCTGTCCGGGCCGGGCATGCGGCTGCCGCCACCGGCGCGTCGGCGGGCGGGGCCTACGCCGTCGCTGTGTCCGTCACCCATACCCGTATCCGTTCCGGTGCGATCGTTGCCCACTGATTCAACGGATCAGACGCCGTCGTTGCTCATCGACTCAACGGTTCCGGCGTCGTCGTCGCTCATTTCGACTGCCTCAGCGTACGAAGCCGCTCCTGCGTCACACCTGTCGCGCCGAACCGGCCGGACGCCGGGTGAGGGAGACGGCGGGTGTCGCGGCAGCTCGCCGTGTGACGTGTCGCCGACCGGTGGGGCCGCCGCCGTCGCCGGGGCGGGGTTCGTCTCGGTCGTGGCGCCGCAACGCAGGAGTGGCCGGCCCGACCAGGAGTCAGAGCCCTTACACGCTCCGACAGTGGCGCGAAAGAGGCCGTGACTAGCTTCCTCTCCATCAGCCGCGGACGTGTGCGTCCACCGGCGCACCACCAGGAGATTCCGAGAGCGCCGGTGAGGGGAACGACCGCGTTCTCGAGAGAGGGGCTATCCGCCGATGACGGTGTCCACAAGTGCCTTCACCCCCGGTCTTCGGGAGCTGGAATTCGTCCGGTCCGTCGACCGGCGCCTGCTCCACCGCCGGGCCCTGTCGGAAGTATTCCTCACCGACACCTCGGCGGTGGACGGTCAGCGCTTCCTCGCGGGCGCACAACTTCCTTCGTCTCACGCCTATTTCACGGATCACGTCGGACACATGGCCGTCGACCCGGTCCTCCTCCTGGAGTGCGCCCGCCAGGCCGAGACCTACGGCGCGCACCGCCACCTCGGCGTCGACGGCGACACGAAGTTCGTCCTGCAGTCGTGGTCGATGCGGCTGCCCGGCCTGTTCACCGCGCGCTCCGGCGACCCGGTGGAGCTGACCATGGAGGTCGCCACGGATCGCCCCGCCGGCGCGAGCGCGGCCGCGCGTTCGGTCACGTACGACATGCGCCTGCTGTTCTCCGGCCGGGAAGTCGGCGAGGTGCGCATGGCGGTCGGCTACCTGTCGTCGGCGACGTACTCCTTCATCCGGTCCAAGCGGCGCGGCAGCCCGCCCGTCTCGTCCGACGACGTCGCGGCCGTCCCGGCGACGGTTGCCGCGCGGGACGTCGGGCGCGCGAGCCCGGTGAACGCGCTTCTGGTCGACCCGGTGCGGGACGGTGACGGCATCACCGCCGGCGTACGCGTCCCCAGCGACAACCCCAGCATGTTCGACCACGCGCAGGACCACCTGCCGGGCATGGTGCTCACGGAGGCCGCACGGCAGGCGGCCCTGCTGGCCGGCGCCCGGCTCCTCGGGCAGTCCGCGGACGCGACCACGCTGGTCGGCTTCGACCTCGGGTTCGTCAGGTTCGCCGAGCTCGACGCGCCGACCACGGTCAGCGCGGTCCCGGAACGCGACGGCGACGGGATGAGGACCTTCCGGGTGGCCTTCCGGCAGAACGGCGAGGAGATCGCGTCCGGCACGGTGGACACCACCGCCGTGCCCGCGTCGCACCGGAGGACGCGGTGAGCGGACGCGCGGCGGTGCTGGCCGGACTCGGTGGCTGGCTGCCGCCGACGAGGGTCACCAACGACGACCTCGCCCGGCAGCTCGACACCAGCGACGAGTGGATCACCACGCGCACCGGGATCCGGCAGAGGTTCGTGGTTCCGCCGGGGCTGTCCACCTCGGGTCTGGCGATCGAGGCCGGGGCGCGGGCGCTGGCCTCGGCGGGTACGGACCGGGTGGACCTCCTCGTCCTCGCCACCAGTACCCCGGACCACCCGTGCCCGGCCACCGCGCCGGAGGTGGCGAGCCGGCTTGGGCTCGGCGAGATACCCGCGTTCGACGTGGCGGCCGTGTGCACGGGGTTCGTCTACGCGCTGGCCACCGCCTCGAGCATGATCAGCACGGGGCTGGCCGGCAGCGCGCTGGTGATCGGCGCCGACACCTTCTCCACGATCCTCGCCCCCGAGGACCGTACGACCAGGGCGATCTTCGGGGACGGCGCGGGCGCCGCGGTGCTGCGTGCCGGACACGAGGGGGAACCTGGTGCGCTGCTCGGGTTCGACCTGGCCAGTGACGGTTCCCAGGCCGACCTGATCACCGTGCCGGGAGGCGGTTCCGAGTACCGCTCGAAGGGGCTCGCCGAGCCGGGCGACTCGTTCTTCGCCATGCAGGGCCGTTCGGTGTTCCGCAACGCGGTGACGCGGATGAGCGAGTCGTCGCGGCGGCTGGTGGAGCATCTCGGCTGGCCGGTCGGATCGGTCGACCGGCTCGTCGCCCACCAGGCGAACATCCGCATCCTGACGGCCGTCGGCGCGGAACTCGGACTGCCCGAGGAGAAGGTGGTCGTCAACCTCGGCCGGGTCGGCAACACCGTCGCCGCCTCCATACCTCTGGCGCTGGCGGACGCGGCGCACACCGGATGCGTCGCCCCCGGTCACCGGGTGCTGCTGTGCGGCTTCGGCGGGGGCCTCACCTGGGGAGCCGCAGCCCTGGAGTTCCCCGAACTGTCCGTCGAACCGCTGCCGGGTCCCCCGGCGCCGGCCGAACCCGCCCACGCGAGGTAGCCGGCCAGGCCGAAGACCCGTGCACGCCGAGCAACCCGCACACACGAAGACAACGCATCGAGAAGAAGGCGAAACCATGAGCGCGATACAGGAAAAGCTGACCGATCTGCTCGTCACCCAGCTCGGCGTGCCCGCCGGGAAGATCGAACCGGAGATCTCCTACAAGGACCTCGCCCTCGACTCGCTCGCCCTGATCGAACTCACCATGATCATCAATCGGGAGCTGGGGACCGACCTCGGCGACGACCTCCTGCAGGGCGAGACGACGATCACCGAGACCGTCGAGATCATCGAGTCCCGGGGTGTGCGGGCGTGACCACCGCGTCGAACGGGGCCGTGGCGATCACCGGTGTCGGACTCGTGACCGCGGCCGGCCCGGACGCGCGGACGAGCTGGGAGCGGGTGTGCTCCGGCCGGCCGACCGCCGCCCCCGATCCCGAACTCGCCGGTCTGCCGGTCGACTTCTCCTGCCGTGTGCCCGGCTTCGACGCCGGGGCGCTGCTCGGGCCGGGCAGCGCCTGGCGGCTGGACCGCTTCACGCAGCTGGCGATCGTGGCCGCCCGCCAGGCACTGGCCGACGCGGGCCTCGACCCGGAGAGCTGGGACGGTACCCGGGTCGGTGTCATCGTCGGCAACTCCCTCGGCGGCACGGCGACCTGGGAGGGGCAGCACCGCCGGTTCCTCGAGGACGGGCCGAGGAGCACCTCCCCGCTGATGATCCCCATGGGGATGTCGAACATGGTCGCGGGGCATCTGGCCATCGACGTCAAGGCGTACGGACCGAGCATGGTCACGGCCACTGCCTGCGCGTCCGGTGCCAACGCGATCGGTCTGGCCCGGGACCTGCTGCGGTCCGGCACCTGCGACGTGGTGCTGGCCGGGGGCGCCGAGTCCGCGCTGACGCCCGCGACCATCACCGGACTGACGCGGATGGGCGGGCTGTCGGGGCGGCGTGAGGACCCGGCCACCGCGTCCCGGCCGTTCGACGCGGCGCGCGACGGCTTCGTCGCCGCGGAGGGTGCGGGAATCCTCGTACTGGAGCGGCCCGAGGACGCGCGGGCGCGCGGTGTCCCGGTCTACGCCGACGTCGTGGGCTTCGGCTGGTCGTCCGACGCGCATCACGCGACCGCCCCCGACCCCAGTGGTGCGGGGATGGAGCGTGCCCTGCGCGCAGCCCTCGCCGACGCGGGGGTCGGCGCGGGCGAGGTGGACCACGTGAACGCGCACGGCACGTCCACTCCGCTCAACGACGTCACTGAGGGGCGCGTGCTGCGCCGGGTCCTCGGCGAGCGTCCGCTGGTCACCTCGACCAAGGGCGTCACCGGCCATGCGCTGGCGGCGGCCGGCGCCATCGAGGCCGCCTTCACCGCGCTGGCACTGCGCCACCGGGTGGTCCCGCCGACGGCCAACCTCACCGAGCTCGATCCCGAGATCGACCTCGACATCCCCACGAACACGGCGGCCGAGGCGGATCTGGAGGTCGCCGTGAGCACGTCGCTCGGTTTCGGCGGCCACAACGCCGCACTCGTACTCGCGGCCGCCTGACAGGAGAGGAAGCGAAAGTGCGCCTGAGGAATCTGGGCAACACGGGAATCAAGATCGGCAGCGTCGGCCTCGGGTGCATGGGCATGAGCTGGCTGTACCAGGAGTCCGCACGCGACGACGACCGGTCCATCCAGGTCATCAACGAAGCACTCGACCTCGGCGGGAACCTTCTGGACACGGCCGACCTCTACGGGGCGGGCCACAACGAGACGCTGCTGGGCAGAGCCATCGCGGGCCGCCGGGAGGAGGCCGTCGTCGCGACGAAGTTCGGCATCGTCCTGGACGACCTGAAGGCGCGGGCCGCCCACCGCGACACCTCACCGGCCCATCTGCGCACTGCGGTCGAGGCCAGCCTGCGGCGGCTGGGCACCGACGTCATCGACCTGTACTACGTCCACCGCATCGACCCGGCCGTGCCACTGGCCGAGACGTGGGGCGCGATGGCCGGGCTCGTCGAACAGGGCAAGGTGCGCTGGCTCGGCCTGTCGGAGGCGACCGTCGCACAGGCCCGGGAAGCGCACGCGATCCACCCGGTGACCGCCGTCCAGTCCGAGCTGTCGCTGTGGACGCGCGACGCCCTCGCGGGCGAGGCGGGCGGGATGGTCGGCTGGTGCGAGAGCGTGGGGGCGAGCTTCGTTCCCTTCGCTCCGCTGGGCCGCGGCTTCCTCACCGGGACGCTGCACGCCGGCCAGTTCGAGGACAGCGACTTCCGCGCCGCCAGCCCGCGTTTCCACCGCGCCGCGATGGAGGCCAACCAGCGCATCGTCGACGTGATCCGTGAGGTGGCCGACCGCCGTGCGGTCACGCCCGCCCAGGTCGCCATCGCCTGGACGCTCGCGCAGGGCGAACGGGTGGTGCCGATCCCCGGCACGAAGAACTCCCGCTATCTGCGGGAGAACCTGGCCGCGGCGGAGGTCCACCTCACCGAGGAGGACCTGGCCGACCTGGACGGACTGCCCCCGGCCCGGGGAAGCAGGTACTGAGCGCATGAGCGGCAGTACGCGACACACCGGCGGCGAGCGCGCGAGCGGGCCCGCGCGGCCGGTCCGGATCGCCTTCTTCGACGTCGACGAGACGCTCATCGGCGTCAAGAGCATGTTCTCCTTCCTGGAGTTCCACCTCGCCGATCCGGATCGTTACCGGGCGGCCGCGGGCACGCTGACGCGAGCGGCGCGGTCCGGCGTGCCCCGCGAGGAGACCAACCGCGCCTACTACCGCAACTTCGCCGGAATGGAGCGGGCGGCGGTCGTCGAGAGCGGACGGCGCTGGTTCTCCGGCGAGCGTCGGCGCGCCGGGTTCTTCCACCGGGAAGCCGTGGGCGAGCTGCGCCGGCTCCAGGCCGAGGGGTACCGCATCGCCCTGGTGTCCGGATCGTTCCGCGCCTGCCTCGACCCGATCGCGGAGCACCTCGGTGCGGACCATGTGCTGTGCAGCGAGCCCGAAGTGGTCGCGGGCCGCTACACCGGCGAGGTGCTCAGCACCGTGATCGGCGAGGGAAAGGCCACGGCCGCCCGCGCCCTGATGGACCGGTCGGGAGCCCGTCCCGAGGAGTGTGCGGCGTACGGCGACCACGCTTCCGACCTGCCGCTGCTGACCTGCGTGGGCCGGGCGGGGGTCGTCGGCGACGACCCGGTGCTCGCCGGGCACGCCCGTCGCCTCGGCTGGATCAGGCTCCCCCAAGCCGCCGGGCCCGAAGCTGCCGGGCTTGAAGTTGCCAAACCCGCAACTGCCGGGTCTGAAGCCGTCGGGCCTGGAGCTGTCGGGTCTGAAGCTGCTGGGTCTGAAGCTTTCGGGCCTGGAGCTGTCGGGCCTGGAGCTGTCGGGCTTGGAGCCGCCGGGTCCGAAGCTGCCAAACCTGCCGCTGCTGGGTCCGAAGCTGTCGGGCTTGGAGCCTCCGGGTCCGAAGCTGCCAAACCCGCCGCTGCTGGGTCTGAAGCTTTCGGGCCTGGAGCTGTCGGGCCTGGAGCTGTCGGGCTTGGAGCCGCCGGGTCCGAAGCTGCCAAACCTGCCGCTGCTGGGTCCGAAGCTGTCGGGCTTGGAGCCGCCGGGTCCGAAGCTGCCAAACCCGCCGCTGCTGGGTCCGAAGCTGCCGGGCCTGAAACGGACGGGCCTGAAGCCGCCGAACCCGCAGCGGCCGGGTTCACAGCCGCAGGCCGGCGGGCCGCCGCCGCGGACCCGGAACCCTGGCCCGCGCGCCTCACCGGATCCGCCCGTCCGGCCCGCTCCGTCCATTCCGCCGGCTCCGTCAGCCCCGCCGGCGCCCCATCGGCCCCATCCACGTCGAGCACGGAGGAACTCACAGATGCGACTCGGTAACGGGCTGGGCATCCGGGCCGTCACGACCTGGCTGCCGCGGACCGTCGAAACCGCCCGGGACGCCCTCGCACGCGGCAGGATCAGCGAGGAGGACCTGAGGAACACCGGCGTCACCGAGGTCCCCGTGGCGGACACGGTCCCGGCTCCGGACATGGCGGTGGCGGCGGCCCGCGACGCACTCGCCGCAGCGGGCTGGGACGGCGCAGGTCTCGGTTTCACCACGCACGCCTGGATCCACCACCAGGGGCACGACTTCTGGTCGCCCGCGCACTATGTGGCGCACCGCGTCGGCGCGGTGCGCGGAGTGCCGCTGGGCATCCAGGTGATGTGCAACGGCGGCGGAACCGCACTCGAGGCGGCGGTGTCCCGGCTCCTGGCGGACCCCGCCACCGGCTCCGCGCTGGTCACCACCGGCGACCGTTTCCCCGACGAGGGGTTCGACCGCTGGGCGGGCGACTACGGCGTCTTCTACGGTGACGGCGCCACCGCCCTCCTGCTGCACGAACGCGACGACGCCGTCGACGAGTTCACGCTGCTGGGACTGTCCAGCGCCGCGGTCTCGGCGGCCGAGGGACTGCACCGCGGCCGGGACGAGTTCACCCCGGCCGGCCGGTGGATCAGTGACCGGATCGACGTCAGGCGCACGAAGAAGGCGTACATCACCGACGTCGGCCTCGACAGCTTCTACGGCGGGGTGCACAACGCGCTGCGCACCGTCGTCACGACGGCGCTGGAAGAGGCCGGCATCGACCTGGACGATCCGCGCATCGGTGTCCTGACCCTGCCCCGGGTGGGCATCAAGGTCCGCCGTGAGACGTACCACCCGGCGGTCGAGGGCCTGACGAAGGCACGCGTCGTCGAACTGGGACAGCGCACCGGCCACTTGGGCGCCGGCGACATGGCGGCGAACCTGACCGCCCTCCGGGAGCGGGAACTGCTCGCACCGGGCGGGATCGCCCTCGCGATCTCGGCGGGCGGGGGTTTCGGCTTCACCTGCGCGGTCGTCGCCCGGCCCGTCCGCCGAGCGACTCCCACCACACATCCCCCAACGCCCCTGGAAGGGAACGTTTCATGAGCACGGCTCGTCCGGACACCGCCCGCGGCAATCCGACGCTGACCCTCGCCGCGGTGTGTCTCGCCGTCCTGGTCCTGCCCGCCTCGCTGACCGGTACCTCGGTCGCCCTGCCGGACATCAACTCCACCCTGCACGTGGGACTCGTTCCGCTGCAGTGGGTGGTCAACGCCTACAACCTGGCCTTCGCCTGCTTCATGCTGGGCTGCGGCTCACTGGCGGACATCCTGGGGCGGCGGCGGGTGTTCGCCGTCGGTACCGTTCTGTTCGCCGCCTCCAGCCTGGTCAGTGCGGTGACGTCGAGCATCGTCGTGCTCGACGTGGCCCGTGCGGTCGCCGGACTCGGGGCCGCCGCGGTGATGACGGCGGGTGCCGCCATGCTCGCCACGACGTTCGAGGGTGCCGCACAGGCCCGCGCCTTCGCGGTCCTCGGCTCGTCGGCCGGTGCCGGCCTGGCGCTCGGCCCGTCGAGCGCGGGCCTGCTCGTCAACACCTTCGGCTGGCGTGCGGTGTTCCTGTCGCACATGGTCGTCGCGGTGGTCGCGCTGGCCGCGGTGCCACTGATGCCGGAGTCGAGGAACCCCGCCGCCACCAAGGTCGACTGGGCCGGCACCACGACCTTCACGTCGTCCCTGTTCTGCCTGATGTACGCCATCGTGCAGGGCCCGCAGCAGGGCTGGACCAGTGGTACGACGCTGCTGCTGTTCGCCTCCGCGGCCGTGCTGATGGCACTCTTCGTCGTCGCCGAACTGCGCCAACGCCGGCCCATGTTCCAGCTCTCGCTGCTGGGGCAGGGCCGCTTCATGGCGGTGTCGCTGATCCCCGTCGCGCTGTCCTTCGGTTTCGTGTGCCTGCTGGTGCTGCTGCCCACGTACTTCACCTCGGTGGCGGGGATGAGCACCAACGCCTCGGGTGCCACGATGATGCTGCTCACCCTGCCCGTCCTGGTGGTGCCGCTCGCCGTCGGCAAGCTGGTCAAGAACGGGGTGTCCACCCGGCTCGTGCTCACCCTGAGCCTCGTGGTCGCCGCGGTGGGCGCCGGCTGGCTCACCCTGATCGCCCCGGACGTGTCGGTGGCCGAGCTGGCCGGTCCGCTGCTGCTGCTCGGCATCTCGATGGGCATGACCGCCGGTCTGGTCGACGGCGTGGCGATCACCTCCGTGGAGCCCGCCCAGGCGGGGGCCGCCGCGGGCATGTTCAACACGATGCGCCTGGCCGGTGAGGCGTTCGCCATCGCCGTGATGAGCGCCGTGCTGCTCAACTCGACGCGCTCGCACATCATCGACGGCCTGCCCGGAGTACCGGGCGCGAAGGGTGTCGAGGCGGGCGTCCTGGCCGACCGCGTGATCAGCGGCGACCTGGCCGGAGCGGCGGGCACCGTCGCCGCCTCCGCCCGCTCCCGCCTCCACGACCTGCTGGCCGGCAGCTACACCGACGGCCTGCACGTCGTGCTGTGGGTGGTCGTCGCGGTCTGCGCCGCGAGCGCCGTACTGGTGGGCGTGATGCTGCGCGAGCCCGCCCAGCAGGCCGTGACCGCCGAGCCCGCCGCCGAGGAGGCGGCCGTATGAGCGCCCCCGCGGCCGCGCTGCCCGTGCTCGTCACCGGCGCGGGACCGGCCGGGCTGACCGCGGCGACCGAACTCACCAGGCGCGGCGTACCGGTCCGCTGCGTGGACAAGGCCGACGGCCCCAGCACCCTGTCCAAGGCGCTGGGCCTGTGGCCGCGGACCGTCGAGCTGATCCATCGGGTCGGCGGGCGGGAGCTGCTCGCCACCCGCGCGCTGCCCCAGTCGCAGATGCGCTACTACTCCGACGGGAAGGTCGTCGCCGATCTCCGCTACCGCCCGGCGACCCGGCCGCTGATCTGTCCGCAGCCGGACATCGAGGAGGTGCTGCGGGCCAACCTCGCCACCGCGGGGGGTGCCGTGGAGTGGGCGACCGAGCTGCTCGGCTTCGAGCAGCTCGGCGACCGGGTCCGGGCGAGGCTGCGCGGCCCGGACGGCACCGAGCACGAGGAGGAGTTCGCGTACCTGGTGGGTGCGGACGGGGCGAGCAGCACCGTCCGCGGACGCCTGGGCGTCGGCTTCGAGGGCTCCACGTACGAACTGCGGTTCGTGGTGGCCGACGTGATGGTCGACACGTGTTTCGACCACCGCATGACGCACTACTTCTGCTCGCCGCGGGGCATCCTGGTGGCCTGCGGCCTGCCGGACGGACGCTGGCGCGTGTTCACCTCGGCGCCCCCCGGGGTCACCCGGGAGGACGTCGACCTGGCGGCGGTGCAGCGCCTGGTCGACGAGCGCGGGCCGGGCGGCATCCGGCTGCGCGACCCCGACTGGATCAGCGTCTTCGACGTGCACGCCCGGCACGCTGAGACGACCCGGGTCGGCCGGGTCTTCCTGATCGGGGACGCCGCGCACATTCACAGCCCGGCGGGCGGTCAGGGCCTCAACACCGGTGTCAACGACGCCCACAACCTGGCGTGGAAGCTCGCCCTCGTCTGGCACGGGCGCGGCGCCGAACGGCTGCTGGACACCTATGTCGGCGAGCGCGGCGAGGTGGCGCGCGCGGTGGTGCGTCAGGCCGACGTGCAGACCAGGCTGTGGCTGCTGCGCGAGCGGCACCAGGTCGTCCTGCGCGACAGCGTGCTGCGGGTCGCCTCCGGCCTGCGCCTGTTCGACGTCGCGTACATTCCCTGGCTCGCCGGCCTGCGGACGAAGTACCGGACCGACGCGCCGGCCGGCGGCAGGGCCGCGGGCTTCGTGCCCGGCGCGCTGGTGCCGCAGCCGCTGCGCGGCCGGCTCGACGACCTGCGGCACACATTGATCCTGGCCGGCCGGCCGGACGAGGCGGTGCGGGAGCTGACGCGGTGGTGCGCGGACCGGCTCGACGCGGTACTCGACATCCGCACCGTGGCACGCCGCGGCCGGCCGGCGCTGGTGCTCGCCCGGCCGGACGGCCACGTGGACCTGGTCACCAGGGACGTCCCGGTGGTGCGAGCACGACTGACCGACCTGTTCCGGCCCCTGCTCGGGGCCCGGCAGGAGGAACAAGAGAAGGCGAGGGCACACACGGTATGAGTCTCATTCCCGACAGTCACAGGGATCTGCTGGAGCGGCCGCTCTTCGGCCACCTGGCCACGATCCGTCCCGCGGGCGGACCCCAGGTGAACCCGATGTGGTTCTCCTGGGACGGCGAGTACATCCGCTTCACCAATACGACGATCCGCTACAAGTACCGGAACATCACGGCGAACCCCCAGGTCGCGGTGTCGGTCAACGATCCGGAGCAGCCCTACCGCTACCTGGAGATCCGCGGCGAGGTGGTCCGCATCGACGACGACTCCTCGGCCGAGTTCTTCGCGCGGCTCGCGGAGCGGTACGGCATGAGGCTGGACGGCCCGCCACCGGACGCCGAGCACCGGATCGTGTACGTGGTCAAGCCCACAGGGGTCAGCCACCAGTGAGCGGGACGACCACGGGCCGCCGGGTCAGTTCCCGGCGGCCCGCACGGCCAGGAGGTCCGCGACGTGGGCGGTGCGCGCGCCGAGCGCGGTGAGCCGGTCGAGCGCCTCGCGGTGCTGCGCCTCGTCCACGCTCGCGGTGGCGTCGGTGACGACCACGACGCCGTAGCCCAGGCGCAGCGCCGTGGCGGAGGTGGCCGCGACGCCGTGCGCGGTGGACAGTCCGGCGACCACCACCTCGGTGACCTCCTCGCGGCGCAGGATCCCGTCCAGTTCGGTGTCCTCGAAGGCGTCGAGCCCGTGCTTGGTCACCAGGTGGTCGCCGGGGCGTGCTTCGCAGCCGGGGACCAGCTGGTTGGGGGCGGCCCCGGTACCGCCGTCCGCGCCGTCGGCCCGTACGTAGCGGACGAGGACGACGGTCGAGGAACCACTGTCCGAGAAGTGATCGCGCAGCCTTCCGCACGCCTCGACCACGGCGTCACCGCCGATCGGCCGCCACGGCATGTCGACGATCCACCGCTGCAGATCAACAAGCACAAGTGCCGTACGGGCGCTGGTCATTGGTTCCCCCAGGGACGGATGATCGGCGGTCCACCGCACACTACCAAGGGGGAGAACAGCCCAGTGGAGAGGCCAATCACGACGCGGGACGGCCTGCGGCTGTGGACGGAGACGTTCGGCAGCCGCCGTGATCCGGCGGTGCTGCTGGTGATGGGCGGCACGGCGCCCGGCATCGTGTGGCCGGACGAACTGTGCCGGCTGCTCGCCGCGGACGGCTACTTCGTGGTGCGCTACGACCACCGGGACACCGGCAGATCGGGGAAGTCCGACGGCGAGTACGACCTGTCGGCGCCGGCGTCGGACGCCGCCGAGGTGATCACCGGACTCGGGCTGGGCCGGGCGCACGTGGTGGGCCAGTCGTTCGGCGGCATGGTGGCCCAGCTGCTCGCCCTCGACCGGCCCCGACTCGTACGGTCGCTGGTGCTGTTGTCCAGTTCCCCGGACGCGAACGGCGACGTGTGGCTGCCGCCGCGCACCGGTCTGCCCGGTCCACGCCCGTCGATGCTGGAGCGGGCGGACCGACTCGCGGCTTCGCCGCCGCGCGGCCCGGAGGAAGCCCTGGCCGCGGCGGTCGACGGCTGGCGGGTGCTGGTGGGACCCGTGGCGCCGTTCGACCAGAACTACTGGAAGGACCTGGTCCGGCGCGTGATGGCCCGTGGAGAACTGCCCGACACCTCCGGGCGTCACCTGAGGGCCCTGGACCGCACGCCCCCGCTCACCGGCCGGCTCCCCGCTCTCGACGTGCCGACGCTCGTCGTGCACGGCGAGCAGGACCCGGTCTTCCCGCCGGAGCACGGTGAGGAGCTGCGCCGGGTGATCCCCCACGCGCGCCTGTGGCGTATCGCCGGCATGGGCCACATCTTTCCCCCGCACTGGTCGTCGACGATCCGGACGCTGATCGTCGATCACCTCCGCCGGTCCTGCCCGTCGGATCCCACGGCCCGGCGTGCCCGCCGGGCCTGACCCGCGCATGAAGGAGACTGTGATGCGTCGTCACCTGACGGGCCGGTCCGCCTCCGTGTATCCGAGGGCACGGGTGGGCGCGGCGTCGGGCGACTCGGCGCACGGCGGCTCCGGAAGTCCGGAGGAGCGGACGCGGTTCCTGCGGGCCCTGCGCAGCCCGCGTCCCCTTTACTCCCTCGACGACGCGGTGCCGTCGGATCCGCTGACGACAACGATCTGCTGGTTCACCGGCACGGCCTCAGCAAGTGCGCCGGGTGCCTGAAGCACCGGAATTCGTTGAATTGTTGAGGAGTTTTCCGTGTGACTTACCGAACAACGCGCCGTCACCGGAACGTCATTGCCGGTCCCTTATTCTGGCAACTGCACAGCCCGATGGTCCCCTCTCGTACGCATTCGGCAATGGTGCCGTGCTTATGCCGGGGGAGGGCGGTGCATACGCCTAGGGGGAAGGCAAGAACCGCATGGTGCGAACGTATTTCGTCCCATCGCCGAGTCCCGTCGCGCACCGCGCCGGGAACAGCTTCGGGATTCTGGGAACACTCTCCGCGTCAATCGCGGGCAAAGAAAAGGCAATCGATTCCGGAAAACTCCGGGTACTCCTGGCCGCGTTGCTGCTGCGGCCCGGATCGGTGGTCGACAACGACCGTCTCGCCGACTGGCTGTGGGACGAGCACAAGCCGTCGAACCCGCGCGGGGCGCTGCACACGTACGTACGCCGGCTGCGGCTGCTGCTCGGTGACGCGAACCTGGTGGAGACCGCCGCCGGCGGCTACCGGATCGACGTGGACGAGGACGAGCTGGACCTGACGCGGTTCCGCCGCCTGACCCGGACCGCGCAGCAGACTCGGACGCCGGAGGAGCGGGCGCGGCTGCTGGCCGAGGCGCTGAGCGTGTGGCGCGGGGCGCCGCTAGCCGACGTCCCGTCGGACTCGTTGCGCCGTGACGAGTCCCCGGCACTCGAGGACGAGCGACTCGGCGTACTGGAGGCGTACTTCGAAACCGAGCTCCACCTCGGCAGGCACGCTCAACTGGTCAAGGAACTGCGCACGGCCGCGATGGACAATCCGCTGCGGGAGAACTTCTGGAGCCTGCTGATGCTCGCCCTGTATCGCTCGGGGCGGCAGGCGGAGGCACTGGACGTCTACCAGCAGGCCCGCCGCGAACTGATCGAGCAGCTCGGCATCGAGCCCGGCGAGCGGCTTCGCGCGCTGCACACCGGAATCCTCGAGTCGGACCCCGCCCTGGCGGCCCCGGACGGGCCGCGCCCCGGTGTGGACGGGGTCGTCACCGTGCCGGCGCAACTCCCGCCGCTGGCGCTGGGGTTCGTGGGGCGCGATGACGTCGTCGACCGGGTCGAGGCGGTCCTTCCCCCGGTGCCGGGCCGTACCGGGGTTCCCGTCGTGGTCCTGTCGGGACCGCCCGGGGTGGGCAAGACGGCGCTGGCGGTGTGCCTCGGCAGGCGGACGCGCGCCGCGTTCGCGGACGGACAGCTGTATGTGAACCTGCGCGGCCACGAGCGGGGCGGGGCGTATGCGCCGCTCCCGCCGGACCAGGTGCTCTCGCAGTTCCTGCGGGGCCTCGGCGTGCCGGCGGAGCAGATCCCGGTCGACCCGGTGGAGCAGGCGAACCTCTACCGGTCGAAGCTGACCGGGAAGAACGTCCTGGTGGTGCTGGACAACGCCGCCGGCGTGGAGCAGGTCCTCCCGCTCATCCCGGGGGACGCGGGATGTTCCGTTCTGATCACCAGCAGGCGTCAGCTCCGCTCCCTCGTGGTCACGCACGGCGCCCAGGTGATCGGCGTCGGCACGCTCGGACCGCAGGAGTCGGTCGAGCTGGTCACCGGCATGACGCGCCAGGCAGGGGTGGAGATCGGGCCGGAGGTGGTGCGCGAAGTGGCCGCCCTGTGCGCGTACCTGCCGCTCGCCCTGCGGATCGCCGCGGCCAACCTGATCAGCGCCCCGGGCGGGCAGACCGACGACTATCTGGAGAGGCTGCGGCGTGGCAACCGTCTTGCCGCCCTCTCCGTCGACGGCGACACGACGTCCGCCGTCTCCACGGCCATCGCCCTGTCGTACGACGCCATGACGCCGGACGACCGCACCGTCTTCCGGCTCACCGGACTGTTCCCCGGCGCCGACTTCACTCCCGCGGCCGTCTCGGTTCTCGCCGACATCAGTGAGGCGCAGGCGCGGACCGGCCTGAGCCGGCTGGAGACCGCGAGCCTGCTGCAGCAGACCGCTCCGGGGCGCTACCAATTCCACGACCTGCTGCGCGAGTACGCGCAGGACCGTGCGCTCGAGGAGCACTCGGCGCAGGAGCGGGCCGAGGCCCTGGAGCGGCTCGGCCGGTGGTATCTCGCGGGCGCGTGCGCTGCCGCCGATGTGCTGTACTCGGAGTTCGTCCGCCTCGCCGAGCCGGCCCGGCCGAACGCGACCTTCGACGCGCCGCGGTTCCGGGACGAGAGCCATGCGATGGCCTGGCTGCTGGCCGAGCGGCGCAACCTGATGGCCTGTGTGCGCCACTTCGGCACACACGGTCCGCACCACCTGTCCTGGCACCTGGCCGACGCGCTGCGCGGCTTCTTCTGGACGGGCAAGTACCGCACCGAGTGGGACGAGACGACCCGCATCGGCCTGTCCGCCGCCGAGTCCACCGACGACGAGCCCGGTATCGCGGCCATGCACCGCAGCCTCGCCAACCTGTACAACACGCTGGGCGACTACGAACGCGCCATCGCACACCAGAAGCAGAGCCTCGCACTGCACGACCGGCTCGGCATGGCCGAGGAGGTCGCGGCCACGCTCAACAACATGAGCCTCGCCCACCTCAGCCTGGGCCGGGGCGCGCAGGCCGAGAAGGCGGCGCGGCAAGCGCTCGACGTCGCGCACAGTATCCGCTCGCCCCGTCTCGAGGCCACCACGCAGGGCCTGCTGGGGTTCATCCACTGGACGCAGGGCGACATGGCGCGTGCCACCGCGTGCCTCACGGCGTCGCTGGCCACGGCCGGCCCTCTCGGCCTGCACCACATCACCTCCTACAGCCTGCGCAACCTGGGCCTGGTGCGCCAGGCCACCGGAGAACTGCCCAGGGCGCGGTCCTGTTTCACGCGCGCGTTGAAGGCCTCCGAGTCCATCGACTCCTCCTACGACAGGAGCATCTCGTTGTACGGGCTCGCACTGGTCGACCTGGACCTCGGCCGGCACGAGACCGCGCTGGAGTCGGCGCGGCGGGCGCTGAGTTCGTTCCAGGAGTGCGGCGACCGCACCTACGAGGTGGAGACGTTGTGCCTGCTGTCGGCCATCAGCGCGGGTCTCGACGCACTGGAGGAGTCGGCCCGTTACGCGGGCATGGCGCTCGACGGGGCCCGGCAGATCCGGTACGTCGACGGCGAGGCGTACGCGCTGGCACGCCTCGCCGTCACCGACCGGTTGCTGGGCCGCGAGGAGGCCGCAGGACACGCCGAGGCGGCCCGCTCCCTGGCCGAGGCCGGCGCGAACCCCATCGCCTGCAGCAAGGTCCTCCTGGAACTGGCCCCGCTGTACCTGAGCCTGCGCGACCCGGACCGCGCCGAGGAGTGCGCGCAGTCGGCGCTCGCCCTGTCACAACCGACCGCGCAGCGCCTGAACGTCGCCAGGGCCGAGCACGTCCTGGGCGCCGTCGCCGCCCTCGCCGGCGACCACGCGTCGGCACGCGCGTACTGGAACCGGGCCCTGGAGGCATTGACCGAGATCGGCGCCGCCGAGGCCGACGACGTACGCGCCCGGCTCGAAGCCGGCCCGTCACCCTCACCACAGACCAGGACGACCAGGACGACCAGGACGACCAAGACGACTAGGACGACATGGTGAACAGCCTTGCGACTGCGGCGAGTCCAGCACACACGAGGCGGGGCGGGCTGCGCCGGACGGTTGCCGCCTCGGTCGGCAATGCCATGGAATGGTTCGACTGGGGCGTGTTCGTCACGTTCGCCGCGCTGCTCGGCGAGCAGCTCCAGCCGGCCGGCAGCGCGGCCACGAACGTCCTGCGGACCTTGTCGGTGTTCGCCGTCGGGTTCCTGTTCCGGCCGCTCGGCGGGGCGCTGATCGGCGCGTACTGCGACCGCCGCGGCCGCAGCGCCGCCCTGCGGCTGTCCCTGCTGACGATGGCGGGCGGCAGCCTCCTGATCGCGCTCATCCCGCCCTACCGGACCGTCGGCGTCCTGGCCCCGGTACTGCTGGTGACGGCCAGGGCGTTGCAGGGACTGTCCGCGGGCGGCGAGGGCGCGGCGATGAGCACGTACGTCAACGAGACGGCCCCGGCCGGGCGCCGGGGCCTGTACTCCAGCGCCATCTACATCAGCACCACGCTCGGTACGCTCGCGGCCACCTTGTTCGCGCTGCTGCTGCACACCACGCTCACCCCCGCACAGCTGGGCAGCTGGGGCTGGCGCGTCCCTTTCGCGCTCGGCGCGCTGCTGGCTCTGTACGGCTGGTACCTGCGCGGCCGGATGGGTGAGACGCCCGTCTTCGGCACGGTGCGCGAGCGACCGCGCAACCCCGCGTGGCAGGTGGTGCGCACGCACCCGCGCGCGGCGGTTCGCGTGGTCGGCTTCACCCTGGGGGCGACCGTCGTCTACTACACCTTCGCCTCCTACCTGCCCCTGTACTCCCAGCTCCGGTACGGGATGCCGGCGAACACCGCGCTGTGGGCCGCGGTCGCCGCGCAGACGGTGTTCATGGCCGCGCTGCCCGTGCTCGGCATGGCCGCCGACCGGTTCGGGCGCCGCCCGCTGCTGCTGGTGTTCGGCTGCGGGTTCACCTGCCTGTCCCCGCTGTTCCTGGGGGTCCTGTCGGGCTCCGCCGTGCGGCTGTTCGTGGTGATGACGGCGGCGCTGCTGCTGTTCGGCTGCTACGCGGCGGCCGCGCCGGCGGCGACGCTGGAGATGTTCCCCACCGCCCTGCGGTCCAGCGGCGTCGGGCTGCCGTACGCACTGACGGTGGCCGTGTTCGGCGGCACGGCCCCCTATCTGAACGAGTACCTCGTCACACGCGGCCACGCCGACTGGTACCCGTGGTACGTGGCGGCTCTCTGCCTGCTCAGCACCGTTTCGTTCGCCCGGTACCGGGAGACGAAGGACGTGAACCTGGCGACCGTCGGCCGTACTTGACCACGACGTGGGCCTGGTCTTTCATCGGATCTCCTCCAGCGAACCCCGGGCCACCGGCTGGGCGAACAGCTGGAGCGTGGCCTTGCCGGCCGCGGTCACCGGCTCGGTCGTGGTGTTCGCCCTGGTCGACCGGCTGCGACCTCATCCGGACCGGCTGCTCGCCGACACCACGGCGACCGCGGCGGGGCTGGTCGTCGCGATGGCCGTGTTCACGGTCGGCTCCCGCGTGCGGCGGAGGGCCTGACGCGCCGTACGGACGCGGGGACCGGTGCGGTGGCCGACGTGTTCTGGGACTGCGTGCCCTCTGGCACCGCTGCCGGGGAGCCGGCGCCGTACTGCTCGGCGTCGCTCTGCTCCTCGCCGCCGGAGCGGCCGGCGGTCCGCGCTGCGGGCGGCCCGGCTCATGCGGGCCGCGCAGTCCTGCTCGGTGAAGGCCGCCGGTGCGTGGGTCACGGTGCCGCCTCGTCTACGTGTCGCCGTGCCCCTGCGTGAGCGCTTCGCCGACCACCAGGCCGATGGCGAGGGCGGTGACGATCGTGACCAGCTTCAGCAGGTCCTGGAAACCCTCGACATAGCCGCCGGCCAGAGTGGTCAGGCCGCGCATGCCGAGCGAGCCGACGGTGAGCGCGAAGAAGCCGGGCAGGATCAGGATCAGCCGGGGCGGGCGGCGCGGCCCGCGCGCGATCAGCGTGGCCGCGGCGGCGAGGACGACCGCGGCGACGAAGGTGCCGCCCGTCTCCCCGGCGAGCTTCGTGAGCGCCGACTGCACGCCGACGGTGACGTAGACGAGCAGGAGCAGCGGCCAGAAGAAGCGCAGGGGGATCGCGAAGGCGAGCAGGGTGCCCGCCGTGAAGACGATCCAGGCCAGGAACAGCGCCCACCGGGGCAGGTCGGAGTGGGCGGCGAGGTCGAAGAGGGCGTGGGGGGAGGCGCCGGCGAAGAGGACGCCGAGCAGGACACCGACATACAGCTGGACCAGCAGGAAGACGGAGTAGACGAGCCGTATCGCACCGGTGGTGATCAGACCGGCGACCAGCTCGGCGGTCGCCGCGCTCAAGTAGTCCCCGGGGACGAAGTAGAACAGCGCCGGGAGCATCAGCAGAACGGGACCACCGTGCGCGGGGCCGTCGGCGAACAGCTCGATCGTGACGACGGAGACCGCCGTCGACACCGCCAGCGGAAGGAACCGGTGCAGCCGGGGCACGCGGTCGGCGGTGACCGCGAGAGCCGCGGCGAGCGCGCCCAGCACGGCCGTGGTGGCGATCTCGTACCAGGTGGGCTGCATCAACGGCGCGAAACCCAGCGCGAACAGTACGATGCCGAGGAACTTCAGCCACCACGGGTACGGCACCGGCGCCGCCTCGATCTCCCTCAGCCTGCGGTCGGCCTCCGCGATCCCGGTCCGGCCTGCCCGCACATCGGCGAGGAGCGGCTTGAGCGCGGCGACCTGGTCGAGGCGGAAGACCTCCGGGAAGCCGTGCACGATGACGGTGCGGGTACCGCCGTCCGCCGCGGTGACCGTGAGCACCGCCGCCTCCGGCACCAGCAGCAGGGACGTGGCGCCGCCGAAGGCACGGGCACTGCCGGCCACGGCTCGCTCGATGAGATGGGCACCCTCGCCGGACGAGCGCAGCAGCAGGCCGGTCAGCCGGGCCAGGAACGCCGCGAGATCGTCGAGATTTGCGACCGATCGCTGCTCCACGCCGCCTCCAACGCCCGCGTCCTCGCTCCGGGAACAGGAGTTCCAGCCTGCACGGACGGCTGACTCCCGGCATCTCGGGCAGCACGGCCCCCGTCGTCCGAACGGTTCACTCGTCCTGCGTCCGGCCGCGCTCCCGACGTGCCGAAGCAAGCGGCGGCGCGGACGGAGGTGACAACGGCCGCCAACCGCACTCCGACCCGGGTGGCTCCGGCCCTGATGACCACCGCATCCGTGGCCAGTCCGCGGGCGGCGCCCACGACGGCCGTGTACGGCCTGGCCTGCGCCTCCCTCTGCCTCGTCCCGGCGATCGTGTTCCTGCTGCCGGCCGCGCCGATACAGGCCGATGCCGGCCCAGAGGCTCACTTCGCCGTCGGCGGCGGGTTTCTCGCACGCGTCGCGGTCATGAAGTCGGGCCTGCGCACCCACGGACTTCCGCTTCTGGACGACACGCTCCCGAGTCGCCGTGGCCGACCTCGGCCGTGTCCCCGGGCACATCGACCGGATCGCCTTCACGGTCAGCTCGTTCACCGGGCCCGTTGCCTGCCACCGCCGCCCACCTGCGACCGGGGCGGGCCGGCAGCAGGGTCAGTCGCGCGAGTTGCCGAACAGCAGGCGGTAGCCGATGAGCAGGACCAGTGAGCCGCCGATCGCCGCGCCCCAGGTGTATAGGTCGAAGAAGTTCTTCTCCACCGGACGGTCGAGGAAGCGGGCGGAGATCCAGCCGCCGATGAACGCTCCGGCGATGCCGATGAGCGTCGTGCCGATCAGGCCGCCCGGGTCGCGTCCGGGCAGCAGGATCTTGGCGATGGCTCCGGCGAGCAGGCCGAGGATGATCCAGCCGATGATGCCCACGTTGTTGTCCTCCGGTCGAGTCGGGCCGGGCGGAGTCCGCCGGGCGCCGACGCTGTGGATTGCCTGATTGCGCAAGCTTATGGACAGTTCCGGGGGCGTGGCGAGGGCCGTCGGCAACTGCGGTTGAGCCGTTGAGGTTTCGTCACTTGCCCATGACATCGCGCAAT
Source organism: Streptomyces sp. JNUCC 63 (assembly GCF_054366325.1). Taxonomy (NCBI): domain Bacteria; kingdom Bacillati; phylum Actinomycetota; class Actinomycetes; order Kitasatosporales; family Streptomycetaceae; genus Streptomyces; species Streptomyces sp. JNUCC 63. The sequence continues at coordinate 4,024,661 of NZ_CM135963.1, forward strand.
CCGGGAACCGGAAGGGATCGGGGTCGCGCTGATCACGATGATCACGGGAAGCGGAAGCAGCCGCGGAGGACGTGCACGAGTGTGTCCCTGACCGAGGGCGGCAACGCGTCGCCGAGCAGGCAGGCCCCGGGCCTGACCGCGGTGACGGTCGGGCTGGGCCGGCAGGCGAACACCGGCTGCGACCTGGACGCCGGCGCACTGCTGTGCGACCAGGCCGGGAAGGTGCTGTCCGACGAGCGCTTCGTCCTCCTCAACGACCTGAGCAGCCCCGACGGCTCGGTCCGCCACTCCGGCGGCGGCAGCCCCGTCGGCGGAGACGGCCGGCAGATCCACGTCGACCCCGCCCGGGCCCTGCGGACGTCGTGAAGACCGTCTTCTCGGTGTCCTCCACGAGGGCGCAGCCCGCGGCCAGGGCTTCGGCCAGGTGCACCGCGCCCACATCCGCGTCCTCGACCGGGAATCGGGCGCCGAACCGGCCCGCTACGACCTCGCGTCCGGCGGCCTGTCGAGTGAGACCGCGCTGGTGCCCGGCGAGCTGTACCGGCACGGTGCGGAGCGGAAGTTCCGTGGGGTCGGCCAGGGTTGTGCCTCCGGCCTCGAGGGCGTCGCCACCGACCACGGCGCGGACGTCCTGCGGGAGACGGCGCCGGGCCCGTCCCCCGTCACTTCGCCGCAGGCGAGCACCAGTACGTACGTGCCGCCCCGGCCACGGCCCCTGCACGACGACCGTGACGTGGTCCCCGCAGCGGGGCGCGTCCCGGCCGATCCAGGCGTGCGGTGGCTGTGCACAGCGGGTGCGGACCACGCCGCCGCCGTTCTGCACACCGCCCCAGCAGGGGTGTCTGCGGCCCGCGCCGCAGGGCTGTCCGCGGCAGGGAGACGCGCGCCGCTTCGGCACCGGCGCGCTCATCGCTGCCGGCGCGGCCGGTCCGGCCGGTGGTGCGCCGCTGAACGAGGCGTTCGATGACGACGAGCCGGAAGTGGTCGTCGACAACTACTACGGGGACCGACATACGGTCGATCCCTCTCGCGCCCGGCCGTCGGTGAGGACGGCCGGGTCTCATGGAGGCGCGGGCACGCCGAGGTCGCACGCCTACACTGGATGGGCGCGTGTGCGGCGGCTGTGATGTGGGCGGGACAGGAGAGGACCGTGTCGGAGAACGTCGGTGACTTCGAGGATCCGTCCGCCGATGTTCTGGCGGAGGCGGCCGCGGCGTTCGGGCTGCTCGCCTCGTCGGCCCGACTGCACCTGATGTGGGCGTTGTCCCAGGGCGAGAGCGACGTCACGCACCTCGCCGACCGGGTGGGCGGTGCGCTGCCCGCGGTCAGCCAGCATCTGGCGAAACTGAAGCTCGCCGGACTCGTGCGCTCGCGCCGTGAGGGCAGGCGACAGGTCTACTACGTCGACGACCCCGACGTCGTGACGGTGGTGCGCGTGATGGTCGGGCAGCTGACCGCGCGCTCGCATCACGCCTCCGCACCGGTACGCCAGCTGCGCGGGACCGGTGGCTGAGACCACTGCGGCTTCGGGGCAGCACGCCGAGACGTCCGGTCCCGTGGCCGTATCGGCGCCTGGTGGCGGCCAAGGCCTCGCCGCTGTGGGGCCTCGTCCGGGACTCGCGGCGCCGTCCGTGCTGGAAGTGCTGCGCCGGCTCGACAGTGGTCCGCGCGGTCTGACGGAAGCGCAGGCCGAGGAGCATCTGGCCCGGTCGGGCGCGAACACGGTTCCGGCCCAGCGTGCGGCCTCGTGGCCGCGGCTGTTCGTCCGCAGCCTGCGGGACCCCTTCACCGCGGTCCTGTTGTGCCTCGGGGTGGTGTCGGCCGCCGTCCTCGCCTGGGGAACCGCCTCGGTGACCCTCCTCCTGGTCGTGGTGAGCTGCGTGCTGCGCGCGTCCGGCGAGCACCGGGCCGACCGGTCCATGGCCGGACTGCGCGAGCTGGTCGCCACCACCGCCACCGTGCTGCGCCGCGCGGACGACGAGGACACGGCCGCGGCGCCGACGGTCCGCGAGGTCCCCGTGGACGAGCTGGTTCCGGGCGACGTGGTCCGGCTCGGGCCGGGCGACCTGGTTCCGGCGGACGTACGTCTGCTGCGCGCGAGCGGCCTGACCGTGCACCAGGCCGCGCTGACGGGGGAGTCGGCCCCCGTCACGAAGTGCGCGGACGACCTCCCCCGCGGGGCCGGGGGCGGCGTGTTCGAACAGCCGCAGCTGTGTTTCCAGGGCAGCAGCGTCGCTTCCGGCAGCGCCACCGCGGTCGTCACCGCGACCGGCGCGCACACCCGGTTCGCCGCCGCCCACGGCCGGGCCCCAGGCCGGGCGGAGGCGAGCGCCTTCGACCGTTCCGTGCACGGCATCTCATGGATCCTGATCCGGTTCATGCTGCTCACCCCGCCGCTGGTCCTCATGGCCAACGCGGCGCTGCGCGGGCGCGGCCTGGAGACGCTGCCGTTCGCCGTCGCGGTGGCGGTCGGGCTGACGCCGGAGATGCTGCCGGTCATCGTCACCACCTGTCTGGCCCGCGGGGCCTCGCTCCTGGCCCGTACGCACAGGGTGATCGTCAAACGGCTGCCCGCGCTGCACGACGTCGGCGCCGTCGACGTCCTGTGCCTGGACAAGACCGGCACCCTCACCCAGGGCCGGCCGGTCGTCGACCGCGCTCTCGGCCCGGACGGCCGGGACGACCCCGAGGTCCTGCACTGGGCCGCCGTGAACGCCTGGTGGACCCTGCAGCTCGCCGACCTGCCGGCACCCGACGCCCTCGACGAGGCGCTGCTGGACGCGGCCGACGAGGACACGCTCATGGCGTACGACGGGACAGCGGCCGTCCCCTTCGACCCCCTCCGCCGCCTCGCCACCGCCGTGGTACGCACGCCCGGACGTCTCGGCACGCACACCCTGGCCGTCAAGGGAGATGTCGAGGCCGTCCTGCGACGCTGCGCCCTGCCGGAGGACGACCGCGAACGGCTCCGCGTCCTCGCCGCCGACCAGGCCGACGGCGGCCTGCGCGTCCTGGCGGTCGCCACCGCCGAGCGCCAGGCGCGCGCCCGCGGCTACACCCCGGCCGACGAACGCGGGCTCACCTTCCGCGGCCTGGTCACCCTGCGGGACGCGCTCGCGCCCACCGCCGCCGACGCGCTGAACGTCCTCGACGAGCGGGGCGTCACCGTCAAGATCCTCACCGGTGACCACCCGGGCACCGCCACCCGCGCCTGCCGCGACCTCGGCATCCCCGTCGCCGAGGACGGTGTGCTCACCGCCGACCGCATCGACGGCCTCACCGACGCCGGCCTCGCCGACCTGGCCCGCCGTACGACCGTGTTCGCCCGCTGCACCCCCGAGCACAAGGCCCGGATCACCCGGGTGCTGCGGACGGCCGGGCACACCGTGGGCTTCCTGGGCGACGGCGTCAACGACCTGCCCGCGCTGCGCGCCGCCGACGTCGGCATCGCCCCCCGCGGTGCCGCCGACGTGGCCCGCGAGGGCGCCGACGTGGTGCTCGCCGAGAAGGACCTCACCGCGATCGCCCACGCCATCCGCGCGGGCCGGCACGCGAGCGGCAACATCGCCACCTACCTGCGCATCACACTGTCCTCGAACCTCGGCAACGTCATCGCGATGCTGTCGGCGGGCCTGCTCCTGCCGTTCCTGCCGATGCTCCCGGCACAGGTCCTGGTCCAGAACCTGTGCTTCGACGCGGCCCAGCTCGCCTTCGCCCACGACCGCCCGCACCCCTCGGTGCTGTGCCGGCCGACCGTGCTGCGCCCACGCGACCTGCTGCGCTTCATCACCGCCTTCGGCGTCCTCAACGCCACCGCCGACCTCGCCACCTTCGGCGTCCTCGCGTTCGCCCTGCACGGTCCGGGGACCGGGGACGACGAGGCGGTGTTCCACTCCGGCTGGTTCACCGAGAACCTGCTCACCCAGGCCCTGGTGATGCTGCTGCTGCGCGCAGGCCGCCACCGCGTCGAGGGCCACAAGCCGGGCCCGCTCACCTGGGCCGCGGCGATGCTGGCCGCCATCGGCCTGCTGCTACCGCCCTCGCCCCTCGGGTCGTGGCTCGGCCTGACCGCGCTTCCGGCTGTGTACTACCTGCTGCTCACGGCCGTTCTCGTGCTCTACGCCGGCGGCCTCCTGGCGGCCAGGACGCGCTACGAGCGACGGCGTGCGGAGCGGGGGACGGTGTGGTGAGGCACGGGCGCGCACGCGGCGAAGCGGCGACCGGCGTCTCGGGGGAGGAGAGCGCGTCGCCGGACGAATCGCCGCCAGGGCGATTCGTCGTCCGGCAGCCATGGCCTCCAGATGGGCGATAGGGTCCGAATTGCCCGGTCGGCGAGAACCAAGTCGGTCGGGCCTACCGCCGGGCTGGCGGGATGTCAGGTCTGTGGAGCCGGCGTAAGACCGATGGTTGGCACTCCAACCCTCGCCGTTTGTTCGGGTCGGCAGCTGTCGATGAAGCAGAAAGCTCAACCCGCGAGGGTTGAATCCCCCTGCTTCAGCTGGGGGAGATGTCAACGCGACGGTACTCCGCAGCCCGGATCCACTCCGGCGGTCAGGGCCGCGGTCAGGGCGCGAACACCGCGATACGCGGGGTCGCCGGTGTGCGTGGCCGGGCCATGGCGTCCCGTCAGCCACCGGAGCCGTACGACAGGTTGGAGCACAGGTCGTCGTCCGCCGAGCGGGCGTCGTCCGCCACCGAGCTGGGGACGGCGGTCGGCGCCGCCGGCGTGGAGGGGCTGGTTGCGGCGTAGGAGGCGCCCACGACCACGTTGATCCCCGACCCGCCGATGGCCTCGAGCCCGGAACCCGGGAAGAGCTTGGCGACCGTCTCGGCCTGGCTCCGCAGGCCCGTGCCGTACTGGATGACCGTGGTGGTGTGCTGCCGGCTGCTCGCGTTGGCGGTGCCGGTGACGGTGAAGCCGTGGTCGGTGAGCGTGGCGGCGGCCTTGGAGGCCAGGCCGCCGGTGGTGGTGCCGTTGTACACGGCGACGTCGATGCCGTCCCCGGAGACGTTCTCGCCGGTGCTCGGCGATGCGGCGGCGGACGCGGTGGCGGTGCCCTTCCTTCCGCTGGCGTCCTTGCCGTCGAGGGTGCGGTCGGCCTTGAGCGAGGCCCACAGGTCGGAGGCGTCCGGCTCGACGACCGCGATGTTCGCACCCTGGTAGTGCCAGGGGATGGTCACGAACTTGGTGTTGTGCAGGTCGATGTCCTTCAGCGACAGGGCGAAGGAGATCAGCTTGTTCGCCGTGCTCAGCCCCGGGTCCACGGTCATGGACCCGGTGGCGGCGGTGGCGAGCGGCAGCAGCCTGGTCGGGGTGAGGCCGTCGCTCTTGATCTTCTTGAGGAGGCTGGAGACGAAGGCTTGCTGGCGTTTGATCCGCCCTATGTCGGAGCCGTCGCCGATGCCGTGCCGGATGCGGACGTAGTCCAGCGCCTTCCGACCGGAGACGGTCTGCTCGCCCTTCTCGAAGATCAGCTCGCCCTTGGTGGTGCGTTTGGGGTTGAGGTCCTTCTGGTAGAGGTCCTGCGGGAGACACACCTTCACCCCACCGACCACGCCCGTCAGCTCCGCGAAGCCCTTGAAGTCCACGACGACCGTGTGGTCGACGCGCAGCCCGGTGAGCTCCTCCACCGTGTTCTGGGTGCAGGCCGGGTTGCCCTTCTCGGTCTGCCCGACCGAGAAGGCCGAGTTGAACATGGCGTTGGTCCGGGTCCTGGTCCAGCTGCCGTCGGGCAGTTTGCACGGCGGGATGGTGACCAGGGTGTCGCGCGGGATGGACACCGCGATCGCGTGTTTGTGGTCGGCGTAGATGTGCAGCAGGAACGCCGTGTCGGAGCGGCCGATGTCGTCCTTGCTCCCGCCGCCCAGCGCACTGTTGCCGTCGTTGCGCGCGTCCGAGCCGATGACCAGGACGTTCTTGCCCTTGGACGAGCCGGCGTCGGGGCGGTTCCTGGACAGGCCGTCACCGTCGAAGGCGTCGATGCTGCCGTTCAGCTTCAGGTAGATCCAGCCCAGGCCGGCCGTGCCGAGCAACGCCACCGCCAGCGCGATGAGCAGCGCTGTCCGCAGCGGGCTGCGTTTGCGTCGCTGCGCCGCGCGGCTGCCACGTGTCCTGCCACGGCGGGGCGGCTCCGCCCGGCGCCGGTGGCGGGAGGGTATGGCCCGATCGCTGGTGGTGGTCATTCGTGTGCCCTCGTCCGTCCGACTCATACGGAAGGGGACAACTGACCCCGCCCCATGGTTGTACAGTTGTAAAGTTGCGCAATGTGGCAATGAATCCAGATGGTGCGCGCCGTCCCGCGCGTACCGCTGGCCGGCGGAGGGAAGGGGTGGACGGGATGCTCCGTAACGCACTGGAACCCTGGCACCTGCTGATCGTGGTGATGGTGATCATCGTGCTGTTCGGCTCGAAGAAGCTGCCCGAGGCCGCCCGCGGGCTGGGGAAGTCGATGCGCATCCTCAAGAGCGAGGCCAGGGCCATGAAGGAGGACGGCGCCACGCGGCACTCCGCCGACCCGGCCGGGCACGCGACCGCTCCCGAGCCCGCGGCGCACGTCATCCAGGCCGCTCCTGGCGAGACCGCCACGGCCCGCCCGACCGCCGAGGGCCACTCGGCCCACTGAGTTCCGCGGTCGCGTCCGTCAGGGGCTGGCGATGTCGAAGCCGTACCGCAGCGGCTCGCTGGTCACGCCGTAGTCGCGGCGGTAGACATACACCCCTTCGACGTGCATGCCGTGCGGTGCTGCCTCCACTCGGCAGGGGCACGTCACCTGGATCACGCGCGGCCGGTCGGAGACCTTCATCCGCAGTCCGTCCGCGGGCCCTCCGGCGAGCACCGCGTCTTCCCATCCCGTCACGTCGGTAGTCTCCACGGCGAACAGTTTAAAGGTTGCGCAAGTCTTGGGAGTAGTGAGGCAGGTCACGACCGCTTCGGCCGCCTGGGTGGCATCGGGGAGGTCCTTGAACTCCGGCAGTTCGTCCGGGCCGAAGAGCAGGGCGGCCCGCCCGGTGCGGGAACCCGTTGCGCCAATGCTTTAGAAGTTGCGCAAGCGCGGGAACCGCAGCGGCGGGGTCGGCGTTGAAACCAGTGACCGTACAGACAGCCCGCGATCGGGAGGATGAGCCATGGGGATTTCCCTGGCCAAGGGCGGCAACGTGTCGCTGAGCAAGGAAGCGCCGGGCCTGAGCGCCGTCGTGGTCGGACTGGGCTGGGACGTACGCACCACCACCGGTGCGGACTACGACCTGGACGCCTCCGCCCTGCTCTGCGACGCGTCCGGGAAGGTCGTCTCCGACCAGCACTTCGTCTTCTACAACAACCTGAGGAGTCCGGACGGTTCGGTGGAGCACACCGGCGACAACCTCACCGGCGAGGGCGAGGGCGACGACGAGTCGATCAAGGTGAACCTGGCCGCCGTGCCGGCCGAGGTCGCGAAGATCGTGTTCCCGGTCTCCATCCATGAGGCGGAGGTGCGTGGCCAGAGCTTCGGGCAGGTGCGCAACGCGTTCATCCGTGTGGTGAACCAGGCGAGCGGCCAGGAGATCGCGCGCTACGACCTGTCCGAGGACGCTTCGTCGGAGACCGCGATGGTCTTCGGAGAGCTGTACCGGCACGGCGGTGAGTGGAAGTTCCGTGCGGTCGGCCAGGGTTACGCCTCCGGTCTGCGTGGCATCGCGCAGGACTTCGGCGTCCACGTCTGACCGCACCGCCCTCAGTCCCCCGTCGCCCGCTTGGCCATCCCCATCCCCCACGAGCGGGCGGCGGGCCCAGCCCGATGGGAACGACCCGAGCGACGCCGTCACCAGGCCGTGTTCACACGGCTACCAAACGGGCTCTCGATCAGCACCAAGCTCAATCGACGTCCTCCGGACGGGCACCACACCGGATTTTCCCGGCCACGGGGCGGGACCGACGGGGCCCGGGATGACTACCAAGGACCCCTGTTCTCACGCACGGCACCAGCCGCGATCACCTGATCGAGACGCCCGTTCGATGGACACCACTCCGTCGATGCGCACTCCGGCGGAGCGGCTGAGCGGTGGAGCGGGGCGGCTGAGGTCGGACCTCGGTGAGCTGTTGGGTGTCACCTCGCTGGTTGGCGTGGCTGCCATGCGTGCGCCTCTGGTTCCAGTCGCCGTGATCAATCGCCTGTGTCGCTCGCACTGCTCGTTCGGGTGCGTACCTCATGCGGGTTTCAGGACGGTTGTCCAGGATTGACCTCACGATACGTTTCCTCGTGAAGGCGAAAGAACATGCCGACGTACATCACGTTGCTGAACTGGACCGACCAGGGGGTCCGAAACTACAAGGACACCGCGAAGCGCGCCGAGACCTTCGGTGCAGCGGCACAGAAGACCGGGGCGAAGCTCCTGGACATCTACTGGACCGTCGGTCCATACGACCTCGTGGCCGTCGTCGAGGCACCCGACGACGAAACCGCCACCGCAGCGCTCCTGCAGCTCGGCGGGGTGGGCAACATCCGTTCCACGACTCTGCGGGCCTTCGGCCGGGAGGAGATGGAACGCATCATCGCCAAGGCGGCCGGCTGACGACCTCCGCGCACTGCACGCGACGGCGTCCGGCGAGCCGGCTCGGCAGGGCGCCTTGCGACCCTGCCGAGGTGCCCGAGTCGTCCACCTGCGGACCTGTCAGGTCCACCACCCCTCACTGTCCTACTCGTCGTTGTCGCTGCACTGGTCGCCGCGTGCTTCGCGTGCGGTGCGGCGGTTCTTCACCGCCTGGACGGAGCTTCCATTCCCGTCGCCTGCCTGCGGGCGGGGACTGCCTTCGCCGGGCCATGATGTTGATTCTGGCCGTTCTGCCCCTGCTCGGCTCATGGCTGTTGTGATCGATGCCGGGCCGGAGACCAGCGCCTGCCAAGCTGAGGGCACTACTCGCGCTCTCAGCTTGGGAAGCGATGGCGCTTGGGCGGCCGTGTGTCTGTGACCTGCGCAAACGTCGTGCTTGCGTCGTCGTGCGGGCGCAATCGCACCGCCGCTGACCGTGGTTGTCCGCTCTTACGGGCACGCTGTGGGCACGGCTTCGAGGAACGGCGGGCGGAGTGCCCGAACGCACGGGGATCCGCGCCTGGCCGGTGACGGCGGCGACGCGCTCGAAGTTCCGGTCACGGTGGAGAAGGGGCAGCCCCTCGATGTCGCATGTGCTGGAAACCGGCCGGCGGGTGCCGCACGGTCGCCATCACGGTCGTACAGGCACAGGATGGACGTGACGAAGCCGGCAAGCGACTCGGCATCCACCGGGACGCGGCAGTCGGAAGGAGGCACGACGCCATGCCCCAGTTCATGGACGTCCACCACGGAATGAAGGGCCTCACGGCCGACCAGCTGATGGAAACCCACAAGGCCGACCTGGCCATCGAGAAGGAGGAAGGCGTCCACTTCGAGAAGGCCTGGGCGGACCCGGAGTCCGGAACCGTCTACTGCCTCTCCGAGGCCCCCTCGGCCGAAGCGGTCCAGCGCATTCACGAACGCGCTGGTCACCGGGCCGACGAGATCCACCCAGTCCCCCTGACCGCGTGAAAAAAGCCCTCTGCCCACGGAGAACCTCAGGCGGGGGGCAGCGGCGGCTGCTGCCGGCGGGCGCGGATCCGCAGGCCGCGGTCGAGGCCGCCCCGCCGCTGCCCCTCGTGCCCGCCCGGAGGAGCGAAGCGACGACGGGTGCTTGAACCCGTGAAGGAAGTTGTTGCTCAGGCTTCTGCCGGGTTGTTGTCCGCTCCCGGGAGATGCTTGGCACTTCGGTCCCCGCTGATGGTTGTCAGTGGCCCCGCTCACCTGACCGACGAGGCACCGGATCCCGGGCAACCGAATCCGCCGAAACTGTGGTCTGGAGGGCGAGGGAGGGTGCTTGATGCAGGCCAAACAAGAGGCCGAGTTCCAAGAATTCGTCAGAGCGCGGTGGTCCCATCTCGTACGGACCGCGTATCTGCTCACGGGCGACGTGCACCACGCCGAAGACCTGACTCAGACGGCGCTGGCCAAGGCGTACCGCTCATGGCGGCGCGTCTCGCGCAGCGACAGCCCGGAGGCGTACATCCGGCGGATACTGGTCAGCTGCAACAGCGACCGGTTCCGCAAGCGGCGGGTTACGGAGGCTCTGACCGCGGCGCCGCCGGAGGTGGCCGGGCGCGACGAGGCCGTCTCGTGGGCCGACGAGCGCAGCACCCTGCTCGCGGCGCTGGCCGGACTGCCGCCGAAGCAGCGGGCGGTGATCGTCATGCGCTACTGGGAGGACCTGTCCGAGGCCGAGGTCGCCGAGGTGCTCGGCTGCTCGCCCGGCACGGTCAAGAGCCAGGCGTCCAAGGCGCTGGCGAAGTTGCGTACGCATCCGGGGCTCGCGCTGGTCGTGGACGAACCTGTCCGCAGCCGAGTGTCGTCCGGGCAGGGAGGCAGCAAGTGAACGAGGAGCAGAAGCCGCAGGGGACGGGAGCCGGCGGGGACTTCGAGGAGCAGCTGCGCGAGCTGCTCGCCGTGGACGCGAACACGATCCGGCCCGCGCCGGTGCCGTATCCGGCGATCCGCCGCCGGGGCACGATCGAGCGGCGGTGCCGGGTGGCAGCGGCCGGGGCGACCCTGGTGACGCTGGCGGCGCTGCCCGTGGGGGCGTACGCGCTGGCCGACGGGGGCGCGGGCGGGGACACGGCGGCGTCGGTCGGCGCCATGCCGCGGACGTCGGCGACGCCGGCCCCGACGCCGTCCGCGTCGCCGTCGGGGCCCGCGCGCCCGGCCACGGAGGGCCAGCTCCTGGACGGGATCACCTTCGGGCAGGCCGTCGACGGGCTGCAGAAGTGCCTCGCATACGACCGGTCGCACGACGCACGCCGCCCGTCCGGCTTCCGCACTGACCTGGGCGCTGCAGAGGGCTACCGGATCATCCTGGCGATGAACAGCACCGGCGACTCCAACGCGCCCGGCGATGGCATGTACGTCGTCGCGGTGAAGGAGCAACCGAAGCAGACCCGGCTGATCTGCAACGTGAAGGGCGGCGAGGCGAGCGGCCTCAACACCAGCGTGGGCTCCGACGATGTGCCGGGCGCCGGCCCCGTGCTGGCCGACATCAACGGCGGCAAGCTCTACCAGCAGTCGTTCCTCGACCGCGGCAGCTGGAAGCTGCCGTTCCGATGGGGTGTCATCGGCACCGTCGAGCCGTCAGTGGCCCGGGTGACCGTCTCCTACGGCGGCGCCACCAGCCAGGCCGCCCTGGACCACGGCTGGTTCGTCGCCTCTGGCGTCCTGAACCAGCAGGTCACCGCGGCCCCGCGCATCAAGGGTTATGACGCCGACAGCAAGCTGGTCTACGACTCCGACAAGGACAAGAACTACGAGAAGCGGCTGCCGTAGCGCCACCCGGCCCGGGGGCGCCACACAGGGGGCGGCGTCCCCGGATCTCGGTCAGCGGTGCGGCACGAGGGCCTCTCCGGTCGCCGGTGCGGACGCGGCAATCCACACCGAGCCAGAAGGCCCTCACCCACCTTGTGATCCCTGAGCCGAGAGCTCCGTCACCCTTGCGTCCGGGATGCGCCCGAGGGGCGCGCCGTACTGCTCCTGCCGGCTGTTGACGAGGAGTTGCCGCAAGTCGTCGCGCCGCGAACCGCTGAGGTTCAGGGCCTCGGTGATGCGGCGGAACGTCGTGTGGGTGACTCCGCGACCACTGGTACGGCATCTCCACCACCGCCGACTTCGAGAAAACCGTCCAGTCCATGACCAACAAGGACCCGGCCTCCTTCTGGAGGACCCACCGCATCCGGTAAACACCCCCGGCACGACCACACCCGCGGCGGTGCCTTCTCGCCGGCGGGCACCGAACTCTGCGGCGAGATCATCACAGCGACGCCGCCCGGCCGTTCGGGCTACGCCGCGGCACGATGGTGCGCGCCGGGCAGTCCTCCGAGAAGGCCGCGCTGATCCATCAGCACTTCCATCAGCACTCCGACGAGGAGCGGCAGGAGGAAGAGGTCGCCGTCGGCCTCGACACCACCGTCCGCAAGGCCCGGGCTGAGGCCGCCGAGAAGGCGTCCGAGAAGCCTTCTGGCACGAATCCGGCACGCGGCAAGTGATCACCACCCACAACGACAAGGCCCAGGCCGCTGACCTGGGCCTTCTGCATGGAGCGGGTGACGAGGACCGAACTCGCCCTCTCAGCTTGGGAAGTGACGGCGCTTGTGCGCCCACATGGCTATTGACCTGCGCAGATCCGCTGTGCTTCCCTCCCCGTGAGGGCCTGGGGCACCGCTGTTGACTGTGGCTGTCGGCTCTGAAGGGCACACCAAGGGCGCGGGTGGCGTACAGGGGCGGACCGAGGGGGTACGAGGTGTCTCGGGGCTTTGGGAGATGCATCGGGATCGCGGGCGAAGTGACCGCTGCGCCCATGCGCATACCTCGACCGGGCCTGCCCCGGCAGCGGGCGCCACGAGGCCGATGCTTCTTAATACGGCGGCCTCGTGCCCCTGCCGGTCCGTAGCGATCCTCGTACGTCCGCCGAACGAACCCCCTGACATCACCGTCACCGCTGTCGCACCGCAGGTTTCCACGGGCGTCGCCCGCGACGATGCCCGTCCTGCCGCTCGCCGGTGATGTTGCCGGCTGCGACGACCGCGTCACAGGAAGCGCACCAGTCGGAGAACACCCTCACACAGGAGCCGGGGGCGTCGTCTCGGGCGGTCTGCTGCGGTGGGCGCGACCAACGGTACTGAGAACAGCAGCAGTCGGGCTGATGTCAGCATCGTAGGCGGGGTTGCCAAGGCGATGTCCCGCACCGGAGCCGGGGGGTGGCTCGCGGGACGGCGACGGACCCGCCGCAACCCGGGCTGTGATCTTTCCGTCTTGCTTCGGAGGGCAACTCTTCGTGAGGGAAAAGCGGTTCCGGCCGGAAGGTGACGAGCGAAACCCACCCTGATATGACCAACATCTAACAAAGCGGCCAAGAATTGAGACACATACCACCGCGGGAATTTTCGCGAATAGACCGGGGAACCGAGTTCTCCGCGAGGCGTCGACCACGGGCGAGACTCTGGGCCGTGGCGGGTGTCGCGGCCCTCGGATTCCTCATCGTGCTGGAGTTCGCCGCGCGTCGCTACGGCCTACCAGGGCCGATCACCAACCAGGTGCGAGAGGTGGTGGCCGCCCCCAAGTCGGGCGGCCTGCTGTACGCCGCCATGGCGTTGATGATGGTGGTCCTCACCTGGCGGCAACGGTTCATCGCGGCGGGTGCGGCGATCGGTATCGATATCGCCTTCTCGCTGGTCCGGTGGGCGGTGGACGCCAAGACGACCGACGGCCACCCCTTCGGCAACGGCGCATTGTGGGTGATTCTGGGCTACGCGGTCATCGCTGTCACTCGCCGCACCGGCCGGGAACGCGTCCTGCTGCTGAAGGGCGTCGGGCTGGGCCTGCTGCTGGTGGCCGGCCGCAAGACCGGCGACACATGGCTGCTCATCACCTCGAAGACCCGCCCGGCGGTGCTCGACCAGTACGTGGCAACAGCCGACCACGCGCTGGGCGATCCGTCATGGCTGGTAGGCCGGGTCGTCACGGCCACCGGCCCCATCGGCTTCAATTTCCTCGACACCGTCTACGGTCAGCTCGCGGTGGCCGCGGTCGTCGTCGCGCTGTACCAACTGCGCGGCGTGGCGGTCGAGCGCCGCTTCCCGGGCCATCACCTGGTGCGCACCTTTCTGGTGATCGGCCTTCTCGGGCCGGCCTTCTACATGATCTTCCCGGTGGTCGGACCGATCTTCGCCTACGGCACCGGCACCGAGTACTGGGCGCCGATCAGCCTGTGGTCGCCGGACATTTCGTCCAGCGGGCACTGGGCGGTGGCCGACCTGTGGCCGCAAACGCCACCGCCGATCAACACCCCGCACCCCATGCCGTTCGACGGGATCACCCCGCGGAACTGCATGCCCAGCCTGCACACGGCGTGGGCCGTCGCGATCTTCATCCATTCCCGGAAGGGCCCGCGCGTTCTGCGGTACGGGGGCACGTTCTGGCTGATCGCCACGCTCGCCGCGACGCTGGGATTCGGCTACCACTACGGCGTGGATCTCATTTCCGGCGTGGTGTTCACGCTCACGATCGAGGCAGCTCTGCGGTCGTACGACCGCGGCTGGGACCGGTCAGGGATCCGGCTGGTCGCATACGGAACAACGGTCTTCGCCGCGCTGCTGGTGTCCTACCGCTTCCTGCCGTTGAAGATGGCCGAGCATCCGTGGGTGTCCGGACCACTGCTCATGCTGGCGATGACCTCAGTGGTCTACGGCTACGTACGGACCACCGCAGCGTGGGAACCGAGGGCCGCACCAGCGCGACGACCGGAACCGCAACCAGAACCGATCTGAATCGTGGTGCACCGGGTTGCCGGCTGCGCGCCGCCCGAGTGAGGCCGGGATGTCGGCGTCACAAGGGCACCCGTGCCATCGAGGCGCCGACCTCAGGCCATTGCCGCCCCGCACGACGCAGGCCCCACCACTGGGGGTCGCCCCCTCCTGGACCGGCTGAAGGGATCGGGACATCACCTCAAGGAGCCAGAGGGATGCGGCTGCCCGTATGGGTGCGAGCATCACTCGCGTGTCCGGGATCGGGCATGGAGAGGTCGCCGCTCCCGACGGCACCGTACGTCATGTTGAGGCGCTTGGCGGCAGGTTGGACCTGGTCGCCGTCTTCGGTGACCACATGCTGCGGATGCCGACAAGCGGTGATCAGGGCAGCGCGGCGGCGTAGCGGGCCCGGAGGTTTTGGGGCGGTGTCATGCGGCGCGCACCGCCCCGCAGTGTTCTTACAGAGACCGGCCGGTCTCAATCAGGCGCTCGTGCCCGCCGCGCGCCCGATCTCCGAAGGTGCGGAGGGGCGAAAAGTGCCGCGAAGTCGGTGGCAAAGCGAAAGTCCCAGGCCACTGACCTGGGACTTCTCTCTGGAGCGGATGACGAGGATCGAACTCGCGCTCTCAGCTTGGGAAGCGACGGCGCTTGCGCCCGCTTTGCGGCCCTGACCTGTGCGGATGCCTTCAGCTGACGGTAGGCGTATGGGTCCGACGGTACCGCTGTTGATCCTGGTTGACCGCTCTCAAGGGCACGCGAAGGGCACGGGGCGCAGAAGACGTGACCGAACCGCCCATGCTGCTCGCGCTGTGCTCGGAGGTGCGCGGCGCGCATGCCGGTCCTCGATGTGCCGTTGCGGTCGCACATGCCTGCCATGGTCCCGGCCGCCGGTCGGGAGTGTGTGCGCGGGCACCGTGGTGGCGTCGATGCCGTCGGTTTCTCATGGGCCCCGTTCGAGCCGAACGGCCCCGCGTCCACGCGCGCTCAGCTGGAAGGGGGACTGGAACTGTCGGTCGATCCTTTCGCGGCACGGCGGTATTCGGCGTTGATGCGCCGGGCTTCCTCCAACTGGTCCTCGCGGGAGTACCGGCGATGTCCGCCCTCGGAGCGGAGCGGAGTGATCAGACGGGCTTCGCCGAGGGCTCGCAGGAAATCCGGGGTGGTGCCGAGCATCTCGGCGGCCCGGCCGATCGTGTACGCGGTAGTCATCGTCGTTCAGGCGATCACTGAGCGGATTGCCTGCTGTCATGTCACCTCGTTGCGCGACGCGTCGAGGGGCCCTGGTGCCGTACAGCACCAGGGCCCGAAGGAAATTCGACACCACGTGTCGGCTCTACTGCGCAGGGAGGCGGCCGACCGGACGGCGGGCCCGGTCGCCTCACGCTCAGGAGCGGGCCGGAACAGGCCGCCGAATAGAATCGCTTCCATGTCGAACGCTGATGAGCTGCTCATCGCCGTCGCCGCCATGGTGGAGTCGGAGCCAAGCAATCAGATGTCGCTGACCGTGGTCGTCGGTGGTGCTGTCATCACCGGCCGACTGGCTCCCGAGGCCATGTGGCGGGAGCGCGTTTCGGAGGTCCTGAGGGACTCGGACCGTCTTGGCCCGTTCTCCGAGGTCTTCACCGGCCATCGGGGAAAGGGGCGGCCCGACCGTGGCGAGGCACCCACGCATCTGCACTTTCATCTCGCGCGGATCGTGCAGGGCAGTGTCGGTATCCCGGAGACGGGTGGGATGTACCGTGTCGCGATCAAGGATGTCAGCGCCTGGACCGTGGGCGATTTCAGCTACTCCGAGCAGTGAGACGCCGGCCCTGGTGGCGGCTTCCGCCCGTTCTCATACGCCGGGCACGGCCTCGGGACGGGCGTGGCAGGTGAAACGGTACGGTCACGCCTTCATGGTCGAGGGCGGCCAGCAGCGGCGCCGGCATGGCGAGATCGGCGAACGACTCGACGGCGGGCAACGCGGGCGTGACCGTCTTCGGTAGCGCGAACTCGTTCCTGGGCGCGGTCTGCCGACGTCCGCCGCCCTGGGAGCGGCGCGGAGCGCCGGAGCGGTTGGCGGCAGAGCCCCCGAAGTGGCGGTATGCGTGGGTTGTGCGTGCAGTGCGTGCGCGGTTCATGCGGAACCTTCCCCGATGTGGGCGCGTATCAAGGAATTTCCACAGCAGAATGAATGGCGCAGAGAATCGCGAGAAAGAGTCGGAAATGACGGGGTCGAATCACCCTGAAAATGAAACGAGCTGGGGCCCGCACCCCAAGGTGCGGGCCCCAGCTGCAAAGTATGCGTTAGCGCCGGTGTCAGGCGGGAACGATGTTCTCGGCCGTCGGGCCCTTCTGGCCCTGCGCGATGTCGAACGACACCTTCTGGCCTTCCTGGAGCTCACGGAAGCCCTGGGTGGCGATGTTCGAGTAGTGGGCGAAGACGTCGGGGCCGCCGCCGTCCTGCGCGATGAAGCCGAAGCCCTTTTCGGCGTTGAACCACTTCACGGTGCCGGTAGCCATGTCATTTCTCCTTCGGAAACGGTGCTCGGAGTCCGCCTTGCGCGGGATCCGTGTCGCCGTGATGATCAGCCCGTCGGAAAATGAACCTTCTGGCAACCACAACTGCAACTGGTTCGACAGTAGCACGGAGGCCTCGGCCATGTGCGGCGAACCGTTCCGCTCCGCCTGCCGAGAGCTGAATATTCACCGCACTCCGTGCCGATTTCCCCGCTCGGGCCGGAGATGTTTATTCGCCCGGGAACGCAGTGTCGCTGTCCAGCGTTTCCCGCCACAGCGCCATGGCCTGCCCGGGCGGGGCTGTGGGACGAAGCGCGATCGTCAGTGGACGGGACGCCGGCGAACGTGTCGACGACCCGGTGCCGAGATGAAGGCCACACCGGGGCGGAGTGCAACGGCCGCTCCGCCGGCACGTTCCCGGCCGGTCGCCGGTCGCCGGTCGCCGGTCGCCGGTCGCCGGTCGCCGGTCGCCGGTGGCCCGACTCGGGTGGCTGTAGTGACCGGCATGCGCCGGAGACGACACCCTCCCGGCCTTGCCGCCCGGCCCGTTCCACGCTCTGGTGCCGGCTCCGGGGACGTGAGCATCGCCGTCATCGTTCAGTCCTCGGTGCTCGAGCCTCGGTCCCGGTCACGGCACGGGCAGGCGCAGGGCGAGCAGGGCGATGTCGTCGGTGCTGCCGGGTGGCATCCGGGCCGACAACTGGTCGCACAGGGTGTCCAGTGGTTCGTGGGCGAGGGCGAGGGCATGGCGGCGCAGCCGGCCGAGCCCGGTGTCCAGGTCGCTGCCGGGGATCTCGATCAGGCCGTCGGTGTAGAGCAGGAGCGTGGACCCCGGCGGCAGGGCGTGGGCGGCACTCGGCCGCCGACCCGTGACGCCCAGGCGGGCTCCGAGGAGGAGTCCCTGACCGGCTTCCAGGTACTGCGCGTTCCCGTCGGGGGTCAGCAGCAGGGGCGGCGGGTGCCCGGCACTGGTCCAGTGCAGCGTCCACGGGCCGTTGTCCGGGCCTTCCACCCGGGCGAGGACGAGGGTGGCCATCGGTACGGTCGTGATGGCGTGCATGGCGTCGTCGAGGCGGTCCACGACGGCCCCCGTCGGACCGGTGCGGTCCCAGGCGAGGGAGCGCAGGATGCCGTGCAACTGCGCCATGCCGGCCGCGGCGGTCAGATCGTGGCCCACGACGTCGCCGATGACCAGGGCGAGCGTGCCGTCCCTCAGTGTGAACGCGTCGTACCAGTCGCCGCCGACCTGAGAGCCGGCCGGAGCGGGCTGGTACCGGGCGGCCAGCTGGATCCGGCCGTGCTGGGGCAGCGAGGGAAGGAGGTTGCGCTGCATGGCCTCGGCGACGGCGCGCTGGCGGCCGAACCGGCGGGCGTTGTCGATGACTGGACCGACCCGGCGGCCGATGTCGCTCACCACGTCCAGGTCGCCGGTGTCGAAGGGACGTGCCGGGTCGGTGCGCACCAAGGTCAGGGCACCGGTGACCTGCCGTCCGGTGCCCAGCGGCACCGTGATGGCGGATGCCGCGCCGGTTGCTGAGAGGAAGGCGCTGTGGACGGCGGCCAGAGGGGAGTCGGGCGGTGCGCCCATGTCCGCCCGGTCCTGCAGGACGGGATCGCCTCCGTTCAGTACCTGGACCAGGGGCGAGTGGGCCGTCTCCCCGGCCGGGGGCAGATGACCGCGCCAGTCCTCCTGTCCGGCGTCACGGCCCTCGGGGCCGGTCACGGCCACCCGGTGCACCTGACGGGAGCCGACCCGGAGGTCCACCGCCGCCCAGTCGGCCAGGCGGGGAACCAGAAGCCGGCCCAACCGGGCGAGGGCCTCGTCCACCTCCAGGGTCTGGCCGAGCACGTCGGTGATCTCCGCAACGAGTGTCAACCGCTCGGTGAGTCCCTCCAGGGCGCTCGTATGGGCGGCTCGTTCCGCCTGTTCCACCGCCTGTTCCGTACGGTCCGCCTGTTCTGCGCGTTCCGCGCGTTCCCGGCGGGCACCGCGATCCGCTGCGGTCTCGGCGATCAGTACGACCATGCCCTGGGAGACGCCGCCGTCCGTCAGGGGCGAAGCCGACCAGGAGACCGGGATCAGCCGTCCGTCACCCCGCAGGCACCTGTCGTCCCCGCGCGCCGAACGCCCCTCGGCCAGCGCCCGCAGCAGCGGGCAGTGCTCTCGCGGGATCCGGGCGCCTTCCGGGTCCCGATGGCACAGGTCATGGACGTCCTGGCCGTACATCACCGCTGCCGCGCGACCCAGCAACTGCTCGGCGGCCGGGTTGACCGCGACAATCCGCCCCGCCGGGTCCACCACAGCCACGGCCGTGCCCAGCTGCTCGATGACCTGTTGCCACAGACCCGGTTCCGCCGCCGACAGCCGCCACTCACGCTCTCCGCTGGGCTTCACGCCCTCCACCACGCCGCCCTTCCCCTCACGGAACACTCCGCCGCCGGGGCCTCGGCCCCGGAAGGTCACAGAAACTCAAGTGCCCCGATGGCCCCGTGCGAGAACTCGGCCGCACGGCCGACACGATGATCCGCTGCCTCCACCTCCAGGGGTAAGCCCCACCGCGGACGCCTGCGCGCGGACCGCTGGATACGGCGTCTGTGCGACACCGCTGTACGGCCGGCCCGGCCGGGCCGGCCTGATCACTACCAGTGTCGGCCAGGATCCGCCCGGCCTGCCTGAGGTTGCCGGTACGGACCGCGTCGGCCATCGCGGCCCTCGCCGCGGGCATGGGCGTGTCCGGTGGGACCACGAGCAGCGAGAAGTGGTCCCCGGCCCGGAGCACCTGACCGCCGCCTTCGCGCCCGCGGCACCCTCGCCCACGGAGGGACCACGAGTGGACCGGCCGCACCCTGGCCGGAGGCCGTTGGCCTGGGAGTTTCCTCTGGAGCGGGCAACGAGAACCGAACTCGCGCTCTCAGCTTGGGAAGCGACGGCGCCTGTCAAGTCATGTGGCCTCTGAACTGGTCATACGCAGCTGATACTGGGCCGCCGGCGTGCTGGATCACACCGCTGTTCACCGTGACTGTCCGCTTTTACGGGCACGCTATGGGCACGCGTCAAAGGCGCCGAGCCGCAAGCGGCGCTTGGCGGATCGCGGCGAGCTCGGTGCGCTGTCCCGGGGAGCGACCCGGGGATGGCCATCGCAACCGCACCGAGTGGGTACTTTCACTCGCCGTACGGGTCGGGACGAGGTTTGCAGCCGCCGGCCGCTTCGGCACGGCCTGTGTTAACGCTTGCATTAACATGGGGCTCGTGGCTCAATGGGAAGTGGTCCTCGTCACGGAGGTCGCGGCGTGGTTCGAGGCGCTGGCCGAGGAGGACTGGGACAGCGCCGAACAGGTGGAAGACGCCATCGACATGCTGGCGGCCGTGGGCCCGACGCTCGGCCGCCCGCTGGTCGACCGGATCAAGGGTGCCGACAACCATCACTTGAAGGAGCTGAGACCGGGTTCGTCCGGGAACAGCGAGATCCGGATCCTCTTCGCTTTCGATCCGGTGCGCCGGGCGGTGCTGCTGGTGGCCGGGGACAAGGCCGGAAACTGGCAGCGTTGGTACGACGTCAACATCCCGATCGCCGAGGAGCACTACCGGGCGCATG
The DNA here is from genome assembly GCF_054366325.1 of Streptomyces sp. JNUCC 63. Lineage (NCBI taxonomy): Bacteria > Bacillati > Actinomycetota > Actinomycetes > Kitasatosporales > Streptomycetaceae > Streptomyces > Streptomyces sp. JNUCC 63. The sequence continues at coordinate 4,045,089 of NZ_CM135963.1, forward strand.
TGTCTGATCTTGAGACCAGGGAGTACGAATGAGCACGGTCGGCTGGGAGGAGACCAAGCGCAAGGCGCGCGAGCGGCGCGAGGCCGCTGGGCTGCCGGTGCGTTCGGCTCAGGAGAAGCAGGCGGCCATGGACAGGCTGACTGCTGAGGTGCGCGCTCACAAGCTTGCGGAGGTCCGACGTGAGCAGGCGTTGACCCAGCGCCAGGTCGCCGCATCCATGGGGGTCTCGGCACCTCGCGTCTCCGCGATCGAGCACGGCGAGCTGGACCGGGCCGAGGTGGCGACACTCCGAGCCTATGTGGAAGCGCTGGGTGGTCGGCTGCGTGTAGTCGCGGACTTCGGAGACGCGGAGTACACCGTGGCCTGAGCCGGCTGCCGCTCTTGCCGCCCGGCACGGACAGCTCTTCGACGCGCTCCAGAACCCGTGGAAGCCCTCGCGCGGGCATGGAAAGCCCTCGGCAATGAAGAAGGCCCGGGTCTCTGACCCGGGCCTTCTTCGTGGAGCGGGTGACGAGAATCGAACTCGCGCTCTCAGCTTGGGAAGCTGCGGTGATCCGGGACGGATTCGCGGGCTGACCTGCGCGTACGTTGGCCTCGGGGCCGCGGTGGACGCTGGTGCGTTCACCGTGGTTCCCCGCTGTTCCCCGCCCTGTCTGGTGCGCTTGTGGTGCGGTCACAGTGCAGCGCGTGGACCGAGACCCGCGTTGAATGCTGCCGTTTGCTGGGGCGGACTGGGCACCTCCTGACAGCGGTGCCGGGAGACGCCCAGCGGGCTCACATGGCGTCGATCTGCCAGGCGATCATGCCGGTTGCCCCATCGGCACCGTCAACGTCGATGCGAACCGGCTTGTCCGCGATGATCCGCTGCTGAACCACCGACTCATCGCACGGCACCTTGCTCTCCGTGCCGACGCTCGCAGGCTCGAATTCCAGTCGTGCGCTGCCGCTGCCGACGCATACCAAGTTGAGCCGGTAGGTCTTTCCCTTGTCCAGGTGGGGCTCAATGTGGATACCGTCGGTCACGCGTTCTGCGCCGGCCTCAACCAGCGTCCCGCTATGAACGGCGGCGAGGGCCGCCTGGGCCTGCTCGGTGAGCTTCTTCTCAGACGGCCCGGTTGCTGTCTGAGACAAGCTCGGCACAGGCGACGGTGAAGAATTCGCGCCCTTGTCCCCATCATTGGCGGACGTCGTGCACGCGGCGATCAGGAAGGCTGACACCAAGACGGTGCCTCCGGCGAACCACGTCGTGCGTGAGCTCGATTGAGTCATGTCGCGGTTTCCCAGTACTTCCAGCCGGTCTCGGACGTGGGCAGCGTTGCCGTGCCGTGGCCGATCTCGACACCACCGCAGCCGTTACCAGTGGACCGGTACTTCTTCCACGTCACCTTGTAGCCCCATGAACCGTACTGCAAGTGCCCGTACTTACCCCGGGCAATGTTGCGGGTGTAGGTGTGCCCCGTCGAGATCGAGACACTACCGGCGATCTTGTAGCTGATGGACGACTTGGCCGCCGCGACGACCAAATTGGCTTCCCCCGAGATCGTGCCGGTCACCTCGGCCGTGATGGTCCCCGTCTTGGTCACGCTGACGGTCATGGTCCCACCCGGACCGTCCTTGTACTTGGTGCCGTTCCACCATGACGGTACGTGGTAGCCCTTCTTCGACGTGATGCTGACCCACGTCGACGGGCCGTCACACCGGTTCGGCTTCATCGTGTGAAGCGGCTGTTCGGTGTCTTCCTCCCAACCCTGCCTATCGTTGATGTCCTGCGTTTGATCAGCGGAAACGGCCGTATCGTCGGTCGGTACTTCCGCAGCGGCAGCAGCGCCCGCAGTGCCGAAGCACAGAAGCAGAGCTGCAATGGCAGCGCCGGTCGGAGCGCGCCGTGAGCCGATGCCCATGTAACACCTTTCTGGTGGACCGCCCCCGTGGCGATCAAGCACTTGGACACTACGTTTGGGGCATGCACGCGACAAGCGGATGTTCGATGCTCTGAGGAGAACTTGAGCATGCAATGCGTTTTCGTCGCATCGCCCAACCCGAAGCGAGAACCCTGGAATCGAGGTCGGCGGAGTTTGATTCGAAAATCAACCACCCGCGCAGGTCAGACCGCTTCCGCTGACCAGCGGACCTGAAGAAGCCCACGGCTCTGACCAGCACAGACACCTGGACCTTGGGGTGGTCGTGTGAGCCGCAGTGCACCGCTGTTGACCGTGGTTGTCCGCCCTTACGGGCATGGATTGGGCACGGCCTCGGACTGTGCCGCTCGGCAGTCCCCTCCTGGTCGGTGGAGCCGTACCGGATGGCACGTCGACCGATGCGCGTCCGGGCGAGCTTGCGTGTGCAATCAGCAGCCACTGGCTGGTGAGGGGCGCAGTCGCACTGCGGGCTGGTTCCCTGTGAGCACCCCCGACGCGGTGGAGCGGGCCGACTTCAGGGAGCCTGTCCGCGCGCAGGTGCCGGGTGGACAGTGTTCCCGGGCCGAAGACGGGGGCGCGCCGTGCGTGACGGAGGCACGTTCCTCATGGGCGGTGCCCCACTCGGGCGGCAGGTCCGCGGCGAAGGCGCGTCCCTCGTCGAGCCATGCGCCGAGCGTGTAGTCCTCCGCGGCCGCGGCGCCGTCGACCAGGATCCAGCCGCGCATCGGGCGGCCGGTCATGTCGAAGACGCGCGTCCCCGGCCGGGCGAACGCCGCGACGGTCACGTGCGGGCCGACCCTGACCACGGGGTCGTCGGTGACGCCGACGGCCATGTCGAGCTCAGGAAGCACGCCGTAAGGGTGACCTCGGCCCCGGTTCCGAAGCCGCCCCCGGCCGTCACGGCGATCGTCATGGTCTCGAGCTTCCGTCTCCTCGGGAGCGGTCACCACCCGGTGAGCAGCAGATGGTTGAGGAGCAGGGCGAGCAGCGCCTGGGCGGTGAGCCAAGCGCGGATGGGGGTCCCCCCTGCTGGAGCGGAGCCGGAAGCTCGGGGGAGGGCGAGGAATGCGCACGCCGGGAGCAGCCACAGCGCGAAGGGCAACCAGATGCGTTCCGTCTCCGCCTTGCTCATGCCGGACAGGTCGGCGACCAGCAGGGCGAGGAGGGCGGCGGACACGAGGAGTGCGAGACGGGCCTCGGCTGTCCGGTCGGGGGCGTCGCCGCGGCACCGGACGAGCACCGCACCGGTCCGCCGCAGGCCCGCCGCCGTCGCCAGGCCCGTGATGAGTGCCGTGCAGGCGAGGTTGGCCCACACCCAGTAGCCGTAGGGGCGGACACCGCCGGCGCCCTGGTAGTAGCGCGTGACCAGCAGGTGGTAGGCCTCCCACCAGTTGAACCCGGCGAGCGTGAACGCCGTCGGGACCACCGCCAGCCCGGCGAGCAGGGGCACCAGCAGGGCGGGGCGTTCCCGGATCCCGTGTCGGCCGAGCACCAGTACCGCCGCCGCGATCAGCGCGACGAGTGTGAGGCCGTACGACAGGTAGCAGGTCAGGCCGAACAGCAGCCCGGACGCCCCTGCCCACCACAGAGACCGTCCGGTGACCGCCAGCGCGAGCAGCGCCACCGCCCATGCAGCCACCGCCGCGAAGTACGCGTCGGCCGAGGTGCCCATCCATACGGCGGCCGGGGCCAGGACGAGGAAGGGCGCCGCCCCTCGCGCGAGTCTCTCGTCGGCCAGGGCGCGGACCGTGACCAGCACGGCCGCGCAGGCCGTCGCCCCGACGGTGATGCACCACACCCCGGCCCAGCCCCCGCCCCGCAGCCCGATCCGGTCGAGCAAAACGAAGGTGAGCGTGGCTGCGGGCGGGTGGCCGGCGATGTGGGCGGGCCAGTTGTCGGGGGAGCCGAGCAAGATGTGCTGGGTGAAGTCCCGCAGCGTCGCCGGGATGTCATGGAAGCGGTCGATGACCTGGAGGTACTCGTGGCGGGTGGTGAGCCGGACGGCGATGCCCCGGTGCCAGCCGTCGACCAGGGCGAGGGAGTAGATCCACGCCATGGCCGTGCCCCACGTCAGGGGAACCAGGGCCCGCCAGGGGAGACGGGCCGCGAGGGCGGGGCCGTACGCCACGGTGGCGACCGCCACCAGGACGGCCGCCGGAGTGCCGGGGCCGAGATGGGGTTCCCAGGACGCCAGCAGCGGGGGCCAGTTGACGAACAGCGTACGGCGGGTCCCCTGGATGTGGTGGCCGACGAGCACGGCCGTTGTCACGAGCAGCACGGCGGCCCCGGCTGCGTACAGGTCACGGCTCAGGCCACGGGGCACGCCGGAGCGCGCGGTGCCGGGCTCGGTGGAGGGCAGGGTACGGATCACACCGGAACGCTAGGCCGCGCGGCCGGTCACGGACCGCCGTCCGGGCCCGATGTCAGCGTTTCGTCATGGGTCGCGCACCCTTTCGCGGGGTGGTTCCGGCCTACCGTCGGAACATGCGCGACCCCGACGCCCCACGGCTTCCCTCCTCGCCCGGCTTCTGGCGCAGCCCCCTGCGAGGCCCCTGGTTCACCTCGGTGCTGGGCCTCGTCCTGCTCGTCGGCATCACCGTGCTGTTCGTGACGGGCCTGGTCTCGTACGCCGCTTACAACCCCGGCCTGTCCCCGGTGAACGACAAGACACCGGGCAAGGGGATCCTCGGCTTCTACCTCTTCGCCTGGCCGACGGACCCGCACTGGCTGTACCGGCTCAACCAGGGCGTCCACGTCACCCTCGGCACCACCCTGATCCCCGTCCTGCTCGCCAAGCTGTGGTCCGTGGTGCCGAGACTGTTCGCGCTGCCGCCGGCCCGCTCGCTCGCGCACGCCCTGGAGCGGATCTCGCTGCTGCTCCTGGTGGGCGGCGCGCTGTTCCAGTTCGTGACCGGTGTGCTCAACGTCCAGCTCGACTACGTCTTCCCCGGCTCCTTCTACCCTCTGCACTTCTACGGAGCATGGGTGTTCTTCGCCGCGTTCGTCGCCCACGCGCTGCTGAGGATGCCCACGGTGCTGCGCAGTCTGCGGCACCCGCGGGAGGAGAGGAACGACCTGGTGTCTCCGCGCCCCGCCGAGCCGACCGTCTCCCGGCGGGGTGCCCTGTGGTTCGTCGGGGGCGGCTCGCTGCTGCTGTTCGCCACCACGGTGGGGCAGAACTTCGACGGTCCGCTGCGGCGCACCGCCCTCCTCGCACCGCACGGCGGCGGCGATCCCGGCAGTGGCCCGAACGGCTTCCAGATCAACAAGACCGCCGCGTACGCCGGGATCGATGCGGCGGAGACGGGCGAGGACGCGTGGCGGCTCGTCGTCACGGGGCGCACGGGCACCGTCCGCCTCCGCCGGGACGAGCTGCTCCGGCTTCCCCTGTACAGCGCGGCACTGCCCATCGCCTGCGTGGAGGGCTGGTCGACGTCGGACCAGTGGTGGCGCGGGGTGCGGCTGCGCGACCTCGCGGCGCTCGTCGGGTACGACGACCCGCCGGACGTGTTCGTCGAGTCCCTCCAACGGAGCGGCGCCTTCCGGAAAGCCGCCCTGCGCGCCAACCAGGTGGCCGACCCGCGTTCCCTGCTCGCCCTGTACGTCAACGGCGAGGAGCTGTCCCCCGACCACGGCCACCCGGCGCGGATCATCGTGCCCGCCGCGCCCGGTGTGCTCAACACCAAGTGGGTGGCCCGGATGACGTTCGGAGACCTGTGATGCCTCGGCTGCTTCCGCGCGTTCCGATCGGCAGTCCCCTGCAACTCCTGCTGCTCGCCTGCTCGTTCGCGCTCGCCGCCTATGCGGGTGTGCGGCTGCTCGCGGACGACTGGTTCGGCGTGGCGCTGTGGTTCGTGGGGGCGGCGCTGCTGCACGACCTCGTGCTGCTGCCCTTGTACGCGGTCGCGGACCGGGCGGCCGTACGGGGGCTCGGCGCGGTCCGGCGCCGGGAGTGGGCGCCGTACGTGCGCGTACCGGCGGCCCTCTCCGGGCTGCTCCTTCTCGTGTGGTTCCCGCTGATCAGCGGCATGGTGGAGCGGCGCTACCGGTTCGGCACCGGGCTGCCGGCGGACGTGTTCCTCGCCCGCTGGCTGCTGATCACCGCCGTCCTCTTCGGCGGCTCGGCGCTGCTGCTGGCGCTGCGGCTGCTGCGGCTGCGCAGGGCGGCGAAGCACCGTCCGCCGGCTGTCCACTGACCGGCCCGCTCCCAGTCCTGTGCGTACCGGAGCAGCGCCCGCGTGCCGAGCCGCGCCCAGGGGAAGAGTGCGCCGGTTCCACCGGCGTCGGTGAGGCCGACGACCTGCACCTGGGCGCGTTCGTCGACGTCCACCGGGGCGGTCTCGGCGATCAGCAGGCCGCCGGGGCGCAGGAGCCGGGCCACCCGGTCCAGGAGCGCACGCGGGGCACCGCCGATGCCGACGTTGCCGTCCATGAGCAGGACGGTGCCCCAGCGCCCCTCGCCGGGCAGCGGTTCGAAGACCGAGCGCCGCAGCGCCCGACCGCCGAGCCGCACGGTGTGGTCCACGGCGGCCTCGCTGACGTCGACGCCGAGGACGGCCCGGCGCCGGGCGGCGAGTTCCGCCACCAGCCGCCCGGGCCCGCACCCCACGTCCAGCACGGTTCCCTCGCAGCGGTCCAGCACGTCCCGGTCGACCGCGTCGGCCCGGGCGCACCAGCGTTCCACCTCCAGCGGCAGCAGCCAGCCGTCGGCGCGGCGCAGGAACAGCGGGCCGCGGCCGGCGCGCAGGGCGGCGGCGTAGGGGTCGGCGGTCGCCCAGGCGAGGGCGGTGGTGGGTGGTGTGCTCATCGGGGTACGGCCGGCGGCGAGTCCGGTGGGGAGTCCGGCCGGCCGGCCGGTGGGAGGTCCGATCCAGGGTCCGGCTCCGTGGCCGGCGGCGAGTCGACCCCCGTGACCGGCCGCGCATCCGGCCCCGCGACCGCCGTGCACCGGGCCAGCCGGGCCGCGAAGCGGCCGTGCGGGGCCAGGGCGGCGACGGCGTGGGCGTCGGCGGCGGTGTCGACGTCGCGCAGGGGCGGCAGGTCGCGCACCCGCAGGCCGGCGGTGAGGAGCCGGTCCCGTTGGGCTGCTCCCGTCACCGAGGTCGACATGGGCACGCCCCGCAGCAGGTCGGGATCGGGGCGCGCCAGGCCGAGGGCCCAGAAGCCGCCGTCCTCGGCCGGGCCGAAGTGGGCGTCGCAGTCGGCGAAGTCCACGGTGAGCAGTTCCGGCGTCACCTGCGGGGTGTCCATGCCGATGAGCAGGGCCGGGCCGTCGCAGCGCGCGAAGGCGTCCGCCAGCCGCTCGTCCAGCCCGCCCGCGCACTGCGGTACGACGTCGAAGCCGGGCGGCAGCCAGGGGCCGGGGGCGCCGTCGAGGACGAGCATGCGCCGGGAGGCGGGCGTGGCCGCCACGGCGTGCAGGGTGTCCGCGAGGGCCGCCTCGGCCAGCTCCGCCGCCTGACCGGGCGTGAACGGCGGGGTGAGCCGGGTCTTGACCCGGCCCGGCCGCGGCTCCTTGGCGATGACGAGGAGCGTGGTCAACGGACGGTTCCTCCTCCGTGCACGGGGGGTTCGCTCAACACGCGGCTCATGTCCCGTACGGCCTGCCAGGTGCCGCGCCAGGTGCCCGTCACCTTTGAGGCTCCGGTGCGCGGCAGGTACGGCACGTCGTGCTCGGCGATCCGCCAGCCGGCGTCGGCCGCGCGGACGACCATCTGGAGCGGATAGCCGCTGCGCCGGTCGGTGAGGCCGAGGGCGAGCAGGGGCTCGCGGCGGGTGGCGCGCAGGGGACCGAGGTCGTGCAGGCGCAGCCCGGTGCGGCGGCGCAGCATCCGCGCGAGCGCCAGGTTGCCGGCGCGGGCGTGCGCGGGCCACGCGCCCCGGCCCCGCGGACGCCGTCGGCCGAGCACCAGGTCGGCCTCGCCGTCCCGGACTTCACGGACGAAGGGGACGAGGAGCGACGGGTCGAGGGAGGCGTCGCCGTCGCAGAAGCACACCACGTCGGCGGTGGCGGCGGTCAGCCCGGCGTGGCAGGCGGCGCCGAAGCCCCGGCGCGGCTCGTGCACGACGGTCGCGCCGCACGCGCGGGCGACCTCGGCCGAGCCGTCGGTGGAACCGTTGTCGACGACGAGCGCGCGCCAGCCCGGCGGGATCCGTTCGAGCACCCAGGGAAGGGCCTCGGCCTCGTTCAGGCAGGGCAGCACCACGTCGACGTCCGAAGGAGTCGTCGTCACGGTCTCACCCTACGAATGCGAATCGGGCATACCGGACTTCCGCTCCTTACGAAACGCGGACGTCCAAGGCCAGGGCAGTGCTCGGGCGCGACACCGCCGACGGCGCGGTGCCAGGCTGGAGGCATGCAGCAGGAGCCGTACGAGCCCCTGGGGGCGCAAGCCGCCGACGGGTCCCCCCGAATCCTGGTCGTCGACGACGATCCGACCGTCGCCGAGGTCGTCGCCGGGTATCTGGACCGCGCCGGTTACGTCGTCGACCGCGCCGGCGACGGCCCGACGGCCCTCACCCGTGCCACCGCGCACTGGCCGGACCTGGTCGTGCTCGACCTGATGCTGCCCGGTATGGACGGCCTGGAGGTGTGCCGGCGGATCCGCGGCCACGGCCCCGTGCCGGTCATCATGCTCACCGCCCGCGGTGACGAGGACGACCGCATCCTGGGCCTGGAGGTCGGCGCCGACGACTACGTCACCAAGCCCTTCAGCCCCCGCGAGCTGGTGCTGCGCGTGGAGTCGGTGCTGCGCCGCAGTGGGCCCGTCGCCCACAGGCATCGGCTGGAGGCGGCCGGTCTGACCGTCGACCCGGCGGCCCGCCGGGCCACCAAGAACGGCACCGAACTGGCGCTCACTCTGCGGGAGTTCGACCTGCTCTCCTTCTTCCTGCGTCACCCGGGGCGGGCCTACGGCCGCGAGGACCTGATGCGCGAAGTGTGGGGGTGGGACTTCGGTGACCTGTCGACCGTCACGGTCCACGTCCGCCGCCTGCGCGGCAAGGTGGAGGACGACCCGGCCCGGCCCCGCCTGATCCAGACCGTGTGGGGCGTGGGCTACCGCTTCGACCTCACCGGCGAGGAGGACTGACCGTGCGTGACACCCTCCTCATCGCCCTGTACGCCTTCGCCGGTGCCGCCGCCACAGGTCTGGTCGGGGCGGGCGTACTGCGCCTGATCCGGCGCCGCTCGCTGACCGCCTCGCTCGCCGTGGTCGCGGCGGTCGGGGTCGTCGCGATGCTCGCGGGCACGCTCGCCGTCGCCCGGGCGATGTTCCTGTCGCCGCACGACCTGACCGTCGTCACGACCGTCGTCGCCATGGCGGCCGTCGTCTCCCTGGCCACCGCGTTGTTGCTGGGCCGCTGGGTCGTCGCCCGCAGCCGCGAACTCGCCGTGGCCGCACGCTCCTTCGGCGACGGCGGTGACTTCGCCGCGCCCCGGGGCCCGACCACCGCCGAATTGGACGAACTGAGCCGCGAACTGGTGGCGACCAGCGCCAGACTCGCCGAATCCCGGAAGCGGGAACGCGCGCTGGAGACCTCCCGGCGTGAACTCGTCGCCTGGATCTCGCACGACCTGCGCACCCCGCTGGCCGGCCTGCGCGCCATGTCGGAGGCCCTGGAGGACGGCGTCGCCGCCGACCCCGACCGCTACCTGAGGCAGATGCGCACCGAGGTCGAGCGCCTCAACGACATGGTCGGCGACCTCTTCCAGCTCTCCCGCATCCACGCCGGCACCCTGCCCCTGGCCCCCACCCGGATCTCCCTGTACGACCTGGTCGGTGACGCGCTGGCGGGAGCCGACCCGCTCGCCCGGGAGCACGGGGTGCGGCTGGTGGGCGACCGCATCGAGCCGGTACCGGTGGAGGTGGACGGCAAGGAGATGAGCCGGGTGCTGGGCAACCTGCTGGTCAACGCCATCCGCCGGACGCCGGCCGACGGCACGGTCGCGGTCGCCGCGGAGCGTTCCCCCGAGGGCGTGGTGCTGTCGGTGACGGACGGCTGCGGCGGCATCCCCGAAGAGGACCTGCCGCGCGTCTTCGACACCGGCTGGCGCGGCACACACGCCCGGACGCCCCCGGCCGGCGCGGGCCTGGGCCTCGCCATCGTCCGGGGGATCGTGGAAGCGCACCAGGGCCGGGCCACCGTACGCAACACTCCCGGCGGTTGCCGCTTCGAGGTGGTGCTGCCCGCCGCCGCTTCCTGAACGCGGGCAGCACCACCGGTCCACCGCGGCGGTCCTACGCCCCCCGCATTCCGGCCCGCGCGAACTCCGTCATGCCTTCCTCGAAACCGACCTCCGGCTTCCACCCCAGCCCGGTCCGCAGCCGCGACGAGTCCGCGGTGATGTGCCGTACGTCCCCGAGCCGGTACTCGCCGGTGACGACCGGCTCAGGACCGCCGTACGCGGCGGCCAGCGCCCGCGCCATCTCGCCGACGGTGTGCGGTTCACCGCTGCCGGTGTTGTACGCCGTGAGCAGACCCCGGGCGGCCTCCGCCTCCAGCGCCACCGCGTTGGCCGCCGCCACGTCCCGGACGTGCACGAAGTCCCTCAGTTGCCGCCCGTCCTCGAACACGCGCGGTGCTTCGCCCCGGGCGAGCGTCGAGCGGAAGAAGGAGGCGACACCGGCGTACGGGGTGTCGCGGGGCATTCCGGGGCCGTACACGTTGTGGTAGCGCAGCGACACCGCCGACCCGCCGGTGCAGCGGGCCCAGGCGGCGGCCAGGTGCTCCTGGGCGAGCTTGGTCGCCGCGTACACGTTCCGGGGATCGACCGGGGCGTCCTCGCCGACCAGACCGGGGGAGAGGCCGTCCCCGCACACCGGGCAGGCGGGCTCGAACCGGCCCGCGTCGAGGTCGGCGACGGCACGCGGCCCGGGCCGTACGACCCCGTGCCGCGGGCACTCGTACCGCCCCTCCCCGTAGACGACCATCGACCCGGCCAGCACGAGGCGCCCGACGCCCGCCTCCGCCATGGCGGCGAGCAACACGGCGGTGCCCAGGTCGTTGCGCGAGACGTACTCCGCCGCGTCGGCGACCCCGTTGCCGAGCCCGACCATCGCGGCTTGGTGGCACACGGCGTCCACACCGGACAGGGCGCGGCCGACGGCCGCCGGGTCCCGCACGTCGGCGCCGGGATCCTCCCGCACGTCGAACACGAGCGGCTCGTGTCCGCGCTCCCGGAGCGCGGCGACGACATGGGACCCGATGAACCCGGCACCGCCGGTGACCAGTACGCGCATACGGCCACGCTAGGTCCGCACCGGCGCCGCACCACGGGACCGCGCCCGCACGTCATGACTCCGTAAGGCATGCGGGGGAGGCATGCGCGGGTGCGTCAAACCAGGACGAACCGGAAACCGTGCGAGAGGCTGCCCCCATGACAGCCTCACCCTCCACCGAACCCTCCGCCGACACCCCGTACCGCTACGACGACCTGACCGCTCTCTACTTCAACTGCACCCTCAAACCGTCTCCACAGCTCAGCCACACCCAGGGCCTGATCGACAAGAGCCGGGCCATCATGGACGCCGTCGGCGTGACCACGGACCTGATCCGCGCCGTGGACCACGACATCGCACCCGGCGTCCACCCGGACATGACCGAGCACGGCTTCGCCACCGACGCCTGGCCCGGACTGTACGAGAAGGTGATGGCCGCCGACATCCTCGTGCTCGCCGGCCCGATCTGGCTGGGCGACAACAGCTCCGTCACCAAGCAGGTCATCGAGCGTCTCTACGCCTGTTCCTCGCTGCTCAACTCCCAGGGTCAGTACGCCTACTACGGCCGCGTCGGCGGCTGTCTGATCACCGGCAACGAGGACGGCGTGAAGCACTGCGCCATGAACGTCCTCTACAGCCTCCAGCACCTCGGCTACACGATCCCGCCCCAGGCGGACGCCGGCTGGATCGGCGCGGCCGGCCCCGGGCCGTCGTACCTCGACCCGGGCTCGGGCGGCCCGGAGAACGACTTCACCAACCGCAACACCACCTTCATGACCTGGAACCTGATGCACCTCGCCGCCCTGCTGAAGCACGCCGGAGGCATCCCCGCCCACGGCAACCAGCGCTCGCAGTGGGACGCCGGCTGCCGCCCGGGCGCGGACAACCCCGAGCACCGCTGACCGGTCCCCGGCGGACGTAAGGGTTTCGTCATCCGCCAGGCAGCCCAGGACGGCCGCTCCGTCCGTTGAATGGGGGTTGAGACGAGTGACTTCCCAGGAGGTGGGCGGTATGGGGCGGGGACGACTGGAGCGGCCGGCGTCGGACGAGTCGTGGGAGCTGATCACTCCAGTGCTTCCCGTAGGCGCTGCCGCAGCACAGGACGGCCGCCGGCCTGGGGCACGCAAAGGGGCGCCGCCCTCAGTCGGACTGGACAACAACAAACCCCAGGCCGCTGACCTGGGGTTTCTCTCTGGAGCGGGTGACGAGAATCGAACTCGCGCTCTCAGCTTGGGAAGCGACGGCGCTTGGATTGCCTCGTACCCTCTGACCTGCCCAGATTCGTGGTGCTGCTGGAGGTGCGGCGGCCTGATGGCACCGCTGTTCACCGTGGTTGTCCGCTCTTTTGGGCACGCCGTGGGCACGGGGACGCGACGAGCTGACGCGCGGGGCCTGCGAGAGTCTTCCTCTGCCAGGTTGAACATGGCACATCGGCTGGCTCTGCTGTGCCATTGCGGATGCGCACAATGGTTGGCTGTTCCGTCCCTGCCGTGACGAAGTTGTTCCCGCCTGGTCGGTGACCGGCGTAGGGCCGAAAGCACCTCCGCTCAGGAGGCAGCGCGGGGAGGCTCCAGAATCGGGTTCCAGGCAAACCAGTCCAGGACATCGGAACCGAGGTCCCATGGGGCATTCAGCAGCGCCTTCTCCGTTGCTCGAAGGTCGGAGGAGACCGACTCGGGTGCCGGTCCGACGTCCTTCATCAGGTCCCCCCACTTTTGGTGGAACTCCTCGTCCTCGCCTCGCAGTCGGCTGATCGCGGCCTCCACGCAGAGGGGCCACTTCGGCATGCCGAAGTGGTCATCGTGGGTGCCGATCTGAGGGGCGGAGAGGAGGAGCAGGAAGTCGTCCGGGAGCAGTCGCTTTTCGAAGTGCCTCAGCGCGTCGATGCGCTGTTTGACGTGCTGCTTGATCTCTCCGAGGAACCCCCAGCCGAAGTCTGTCAACGCCCCGTCACAGCCCGGCCAGAGTGCCTCTCGGTCCAGGATCACGTCTTCGAGTCCGTAGAGACGGAAGCGGTCACGGCTGGTCAAGGTGTCGTACGCCTGCTTCGTCAGCCACGTGTTGCGGGCGAACATCACGCCGTCGCTCAGGTTCTTGCGTCGCTTGGTCGGCCGGGACGCGTGTGCATCCTCGATTGGGCCGTTTCGCCACACGGACAGGACGAGACCGTGGGCGGCCGCCCAGCGGAGCCCGTCGGGTGATTCGAGAACGCCCATACCGACGATCTGTTCGCGCGCCCACGCGAGCCGCTCCTGCAGCTCTTCGTCCGTCACAGCCTCATACCTCCCGCCCCCACGGCAGCCGACTTCATCGTCGGCGTCCCCAGCCCGACCGTACTTCGTGTGCCGTGTCCGGGAGAGCTCTTTCAGGGGCTGCGTTAGGTCCGGTGGCGGAGGGACCCCTGTGCAGGCGCACGCGGAGAGGGTTCAGCGGCGGCCACAGAACTCAGGACGGATCGGTGGAAGGGCTCCTGCGATGCGGACCTGCTCCGGGTGGACGCCACCGGCGCGGTAAAGCGGACCCATCTCCGGGAGAAGCGGGCATCCAGTCGGGGAGCACCTTCGCGCATGCGCCGATTCCCGGTCCCAGCCCCGCGGCCACCACAGGCCGGTGGCCGCGGCTTCCACGGAACAGCCGACGCCCGGCCCCTTGGTTCATTTGCCGGGTTCTGGTCCGTACCACTGGAGCGCCTGGCCTGTGACGGCAGCGATGCATTCGAAGTCCCGGTCGCGGTGCAGGAGGGTCAGTCCCTGCAACTCGGCCGTGGCGGCCACCACGAGGTCGACGGCTCCGGCACTGCGGTGCTGTCCGCGCTGGGTGAGGATGTCCTGGACCTGCCAGGCGCGGTCGTAGGCGCGGTCGTCGACCGGCACCCAGCCGAAGAGCAGGCGCAGGTCCTCGATGCCTTGTGCGCGGTCGGCGGCGGAGCGCGCGCTGAAGAAGAACTCCAGCTCGGTGATGGGGCACGTGGCGATGAGCCCGGCTGCCGCCGCCTGGTCCCATCCGTATTGCTCGGCGTCGCCGCGCAGCAGACGGGCGAGTGCGCTGGTGTCGACCAGGAACTGAGCGGCGTTCACCGACGGTAGTTTCCCTTGTCCTCAAGGAGATCGAGATCGAAGGCGCCCTCGGCCGCCGCTGCCCGCAGGCGGGTGAGGGCCAGAGCCCGCCGCCGGTTCTCCAGCACCTCGCGCAGGGCGGTGTTCACCGTCTCCTTCTTGGTGCTGGTGCCGAGGGCCTTGGCCACGTCGGCGACCAGCTGGTCGTCGAGGTCTATTACGGTGCGAGTCATTGATGCACCTCCGCAGATATATTGAGTGCCATCAAGTATATACGAGGATGCTGCCCCTGCTGGATGGTGACCGCGGCCGGATGCCGGTGTTCCCGTGCCCAGCTCTCCGACGCGTAGGTCGACTGAGGGGAGTCGTCGCGACTGCACATGGACGCCGATCCCCTGCCCTGGTTCGCAAGATCACAAAATGCCGGTTCTACCCTGCAGGTTTCGATCTCCATGACGGACAGCCTGGTGCCCAGGGCCGCGGGCGCGGCGCGATACCGCGACTCGAGATCGAGAGATTCACCTCTCCAGGTAAAGACCTCAGCCCTCACGGTGAGGACCCTGCTGCCCGAGGTGAGGAGGCAGTCCGATGGGGTGGATCACCGTGGGATGGGGCGCCGCCGTAGGACTGTTCGTGATGCGCTTGCTGCTCCGCCAGGTGCGAGAACTCCTGCTGGACGTGAGCGCCGTTATTCGCGCGTGGCGTGAGCTTCTGAATGTGGTGAGAGAAGTGGGCCTCCCACCAGGGGTGGTGGTCCATGAGGGAGTCCTGCCGGCGGGGCCAGTGCCGGAACAGTCAGCTTGCCGCCGTTTAAGGAAAACCTTAAACTCTTCATGCTGGTGTCGAGGGGAGTCGTCTTGAACTGAGCGATCAAGGTCACCGATGAGTACGCGGAGTGGTGCCGGCAGCTGATCAAGGAGGACTTCGGTTCTGCCTCCCAGGCTGCCCAGGCCGTTGCCGCACTGCGTGACGCTGGTCCCACTCTGGGCCGTCCTCTTGTGGACCGGCTGAAGGGATCGGACCTACATCACCTCAAGGCGTTGAGGCCGGGATCGGGTGGCCGGTCCGAGATCCGGATCATCTTCGCCTTCGATCCGACTCGCTCGGCCCTGCTGCTCCTCGGCGGCGACAAGGCGGGAAACTGGGATCGTTGGTACCGCGACAACAGTCCTCTGGCTGAACAGCTCAATCGCGACTACACCGGTGAACGGAGGACTGAGGAGTAAGCATGCCCAAGAAGGCCCCACAGGACTGGGAGACCCTGGAGCAGGAGCTGTACTCGGCCGGTGTGGATGCCGCTGAGGTGGAAGCTGGTTCGCGTCGTCTGCTGGCGGAAGCCCGTGGGCATCAACTCGCCGAGGCGCGCAATCAGTACGGGCTGGCCCAGAGGGACGTGGCTGCCCGTATGGGTGTGAGCATCGCTCGGGTATCCCAGATCGAGCACGGTGAGGCCGCCACTCTCGATGTCATCGCACGTTACGTCGAGGCGCTCGGCGGCAGGTTGGACCTGGTTGCCGACTTCGGTGATCACACGCTGCGGATGCCGGCAAGTGGTGATCAGGGCAGCGCGGCGGCGTAGCTGGCCCGAAGGCTTTGCGTGCGGTGCATGCGACGCACCGTCCGGCAGCGTTTTTCGGGGAGCAGCAGGCTGAGGGCTCTCCTTGTTCGATCCTGCGTAGCTTGGCGTGAAATCGCAGGTCAGCGGCACGCACTGGCGTGAGGAGCAGTGGTTGGCCGGTCTCAACTAGGCGCTTGTGCCCTCCGCGTGCCCCATCTTCGAGTGCACGATGGTGCGAAACGCACCGAAGAGCCAGCGGCAAAACACAAGCCCCAGGCCGCTGACCTGGGGTTTCTGCTGGAGCGGGTGACGAGAATCGAACTCGCGCTCTCAGCTTGGGAAGCTGCGGCATTTTGAGGTCGGTTGGAGGGCTGACCTCGGTGAAGGCCGGGTCGTGACCTCGTCGGGCCCGGCTGCTTTTACCGTGATTCCCCACGGTTTCCCGGCTGATCCGGTGCGCTTGTGGTGCGGGCCCTACTGTCGGCGGCCGTTGCCCGATTCAACGTTGACGGCCAGATACTGGTTCGATGACGTCAACCCAGACACGGTCAGTCCACGGGTTGCCTTCCACCCCGAGGCGGGCAGCTACCACATCGTCGAGGAAATGTGCCTGAGCCACCTCGACCGTCTCGTTGGGCCACCACAGCGAATCGCACTCGGCGCGCAGCAGGAAAGGTGTCCCGTCGATCTTGAAGCGGTATGGGTGGACCCAGTCCTGCTGACAGCGTGGACAGACAAGTTGGGTCGACATGACCGGCACGACAACCGGACGGTGGTGCACGCTTTCCAAATGTTCGCTTGGACGTCCGGAGAGACTCGTGAGCGTCCTGACCTGCTGCGGAGCGTCTCGCGGGTGGGTTCTGGGACGGCCCTGGACGTGGGTGAATGAGACCGGGACTGAGACCACGGGAGTCACTTACCGACGTCAGGCCGCACCACTGGAGAGGGTGTCCGGTGATCGCGGCGCTGCATTCGAAGGGTGCGGTCGCGGTGCAGGGGGACCACTGCTGGGTGCTGGCGTTCCCGATGGATGTCGCGACCACGACGCTGCGGTGGTCGTCGGAAATAACGGTGTTGAAACCAGAATCACCGCATACTTCGCCCGGGTGCGACCAGACACGGCCTCCGCACGACAGCCGGTGTCCATTGAGACCCAGACCGTAGCCGGGAACAGCCAATGGTCTTGCGTCCTTCGAAGTTCGGCGGCATCAAACAGGACTTCTCCGCCGCAAGTTGCCCGCACCGGGCGGTGATGGTCGAGGCGCACGCCGGGTACGGAGCCATCATGCTGACTGCTCTGCGGGCTGGTTCGTTGCCGTGGAGGAGGCGAACACCGTCAATCTGGAGAACGAGGTCATTTCTCCGGCAGCTTCAGGCACACCAACGCTTCGGGTCTTCGTACACACTCCCATAACCCCATCGCCATCCGCCCTCCTCGCAGGAGTGAGACCCGTTCGGGGGACCTGGGCACGGGTTGAGCTGAACTGCCTACTAAGTACAGGTGGTTGATAGATTTATGCGAACGACGGGTGGTAGCCATTGCAAGGCCTGCCGCAGGACGGCGGGGGACAGGGGACGAATTGGCTTGGGAAGAGTGGGAGAGGGCCAAGGCTACGGCGTCGGAGGGCCGGGCTGCCCGGATGCAGCTGAATCAGGCCGGACCGGGAGGTGCTGGTGACTCGGATCTCGTGGTGTACCAGGACGACCTTGGGGCCGTCGGTCACGAGGCGTTCATCCTCCACGGCGAGCTGAGGAAGAAGGCCGACATCGCTGGGACGGGCGCGGACAAGAACGGATCCGGGTCCACCATGCAGGCGGCCGCCGCGCTCAAGAGCCGCAGCCTCAGGCTCGGTTCGGAACTGGAGTCGACCGTCGAGATCTGGACCTCGCAGGTGAAGCACGTCCTGCAGGCCTGCGCGCACATCTCCAACCACCTCGACTACAGCAAGAAGCTGCACGCGCGGGAGGACGCCAGGATAGCCGCCGAAATCCGTGGCCGTACGGGACCGTTGCCCGTCTCGGTGCTGAACGACTACTTCAAGTAGGAAGCGTCATGGGAGATTTCTCGTACTCGGACCTCATGGCCCTGGACCTCACCAAGCTGGGCACGGCCGCGTCCGACTGGAGAACGATGGCCGGTGAACTGGCCAAGCTCACGACCGACGTACGGGACGGCTTGACGAAGAAATCCGAGGGAGCCCGCTGGAAGGGTGTCAACGCTGGCGTGACCAAGGACTTCGTGCGCAAGACGGCCAAGGAGTTCACGGACCTCCAGACAGAGGCCGAGAGCATCGCCAACGTCCTCACCGACGCGCACGCCGAGCTGACGCGGTACCAGAAGCAGGCGCAGAGCCTCACCGACTCGGCACGCAAGGGTGACCCGGCCCGCACTCCACCGGACCTGGGGCTCCTCGTCTCCGACGGTCCGGGCGGCACGGTCCGCGTCACGGAGGCGATGTGCGCTCCCGACGGCCCCGACCAGCGGACCAAGGACCGCATCCAGTGGTACGCGGACACCCTCACCGGAATCGTCCAGCACGCCGCCGAGGTCGACGCGGCGGCCGTACGCGCGCTGCGCAAGAGCCACGGCAACGACCCGCACAACGCGGGCCACGCCAGGTACACGTCCCTCGACGAGGAACAGCTGCCGCGCGCGAAGGAACTGGCCCGGCTCGCCGGGGACGCGAACCCGAAGCAGCGGGCCGAACTGCGGCGCCTGTGGGAGTCCCTGAGCCCCGAGGCACGGGCACAGCTCTGGCTGGCGCAGAAGGACGACCTGATGGCAGCGGGCATCCTGAGCCCCGCCATGCCGCAGATCGCGCCGGACGTGGGTTCGGGGAAGCACGGGTCCGAGTCGCCGGGCCTCGACGAGTGGCTCACCAAGCAGAAGATGGAACTGCTGACAGAGGGCGCCGATTGGAAGGGCATGACGGACGCGTCCCGCCACATGGCGCACTACCTGGGAAACAGCGGCAGTCCTATGAACCTGCCCGTGGACAAGATGATGACGGACGTCCCTGCCTTCAAGTCGTACGTCGACGACATAGTCCGGCTGAACCAGGACGACTGGCGCAAGCAGGCCCTCGAGGAGTTCAGGAAGAGCGGTGGAAAGCCGGTCGCCTTCCCGGTCGAGGCGAAGCAGCCCCAGGGCTTCTACTTCTCTCAGCAGAACCCCAACTGGTTCTACGCGGTGGGTGGCACCAACACCAACGTCACCGGTGTGGTGACGGCCGTTCCGGATGCGAAGGGCAACCCAAAGATCAGCATCGACTACCAGGCGAACGTCTGGGACCGCTACAACTGGGACGAGAACAAGGGCGTCAAGATCGGTCCGCTGGACATCCCCGACGGACAGATGGCCAAGCTGCACCGGGTGGGCTTCGCTCAGGAGTTCGACATGTCGGGCAGCAGCAGCGTCAAGCACTACGATCTCGGCTCCTCGGAGCCCAACGGCGACCCGCTACCGGATCCTGACGACAGCAGGGACGGACGCTTGGACCTCGGCCGGGAGCAACAGCAGGACCGTAAGACCGGCAGGACGGTGGAAAGGGTGGTCGGCCGATGAACGACGTCCATGCGTACCGGGCACCCGAGGAAGGCGGAGGTGGCGGCAGGGGCGGTCGTGGCAGCCGCCGTTGGTGGCTCATCGCCGGCGTGACCGTCGGAGTGCTGGCCCTCTCGGGCGCCGTGACCGCAGCGGGGTGGCTCCTCGCCGACCAGGGCGGCGACAGCACCGGCGGCCGCGTGGCGGAACAGGCGGCGGACGCGAGGTGGGCCGAGGGGATCACGCCGGAGTGGATGAGCGAGCAGATGGGCCTTGACATCCCGGTCACGGCCCGGTCCCCTCAGGCCGCGTACGAGGTCACCTCCCGCTTCGACACGGGCCTCCTCACCTTCACACTGACGAGGTCCGAGGCGGAGACCTACCTGGAGGAGCATCCCCCGGAGGGCAAGTGGCTGGAGCCGTCCTCCGCGCAGGTCGACATCAATCCTCATGACTTCGCGCACCTCGGGCTCCCGGAACCGGAGACGTTCAAGGACGGCATGCGCTACGGCTACGTCTGCCCCGACGCTGCCCAGGCCGCCGAGGATCCCGGCGCCTCCGGCACCCCTGACAACCCGTACGGCACGTCCGACGCCTACGACACGTCCGACGAGCGCTGCGTCCGTCTGTACGCACACGAGTACTCACCGAAGCACACTCGTATCTACCTCCGTGCCCACTTCGAACCCGGCATCAGCCCTCTTCCTGCGACCCCGTCCTCATCGGCATCGGCGGACTGAGGACCTCGTCGGAGACTGTCCCGGAACGCACCTTGGCGGAAGGCCGGGCAGCGAGTGGCCGGCCACACTCCCGGTTGAAGGGCGGCCAGGTCATCAAGCCACATAAGCAGGCGTGAGAGATGCGGGTCCTTCTCTATACCGACGTTCGCCGGCAGTGCAGACGGAATCTCGGGAGTGTCCACCTGGACCGGAACGCGGACGGGATTCCTGCGGGCCGCGCGCTCGAATTCCTTGGCGATGTCCCGCTGCACCTTTTCGATGTCCCGCTTGTTGATCTTGAACCCGGCCATGCGGGGCCTCCTGGTGTCGGTGACATCAATGAGCCTAATGAGCACCACTGACAACAGGGGGTGTCGAAGAGCAGCGGCGGTTAGTGCGCACAAGGCAAACCGAGGGACCCTCGTCCGGCACCAAGCCATCACTGCGTGCGGGTCAGCGGACGGCGGCTCTGGCGAACTGCAGCTTTGCGAGCGCGACTTCGCACCTCCTATGGCGGCTAGTGGCGCAGATCACACAAAAAGCGTCTCGCTATTTGAGACGCTTGAGGGCTGTGTTGCCCAAAAGGGCAATCGAGCGCCCTTGGGGTGGTCATTCGATGTCGACTTGGGGCACACAGAGGGCACGCCGCCCCTGAATTGGACTAGACAACAAAGAACCCCCGGGCCTCTGGCCTGGGGGTTTTGCTTGGAGCGGGTGACGAGAATCGAACTCGCGCTCTCAGCTTGGGAAGCTGAGGTGATCCCGGGCTTGCCGTGGACCTGACCTGCGGAACAGGCGTCTCGACGTCTGGTGGCCGGTCCGTTGATTCCCCGGTGTTCCCCGCGGTTCCCCGTACGATCTGGCACGTGTCTGGCACGACCTCTTCGTCCTGGAGCAACTTAGGGGTGGGGCGGAGTCTTGGGTTGCTGTGGTTCCTACCTGCTCTGATGGTCCGCAGACGTCCGCGCTTGTCTGCCGTTGTTGGTCTGCGGGTCCCGGGGACGCGATACAGTGCGCGCCGTGGACATATCCGGCTGGTTCGTCTGGATCGCTCTCGGTCTGGCCGTCTTGCAGGCCCTCGGCCTCGTTCCCGTCATCCGCCGACTGCGTGGCTCCGACTCATCGATGCGTTCCGAGGCGCGCCTTGACCTGTTGGACGTCGTCGGCTCCCTGCTGCTCTTCGGCGGCCTGCTGCTGAGTCTCGCAGTGGCGGAATCCTGGTTCTGGCTCATCTTCGTCGGCTTCGCGCTTATGGCCGCCGTCTACGCCGTGAAGGGTGTCCACTGGGTCCGCGCTCGCCGCCGTCCCACGGCCTGATCCAAACGACAGGCTCTAACTGCTCGGTGCACTACGTCTTCTTGCCCTGGGTCTTGCCGGGGATCTTGGTGGCCTGCGTTTTCGCTGTTCAGGAGCAATGGGCACGTGCGCCTGGTAGTCGATGTTGGTCATCATTGGCCACTGTCGAGCGACCTCGGACGGCCCAGGGACGGCCCAGCTTCGGCGCGCTCGGCTGACGGCCAGCACCCTCGATGCGCCCTGTCTGAACCTCAGCCGACGACAGTCAGCCACGACGATGGGTCAGCCGCCCGTGCAGGCACGCGTGTGCCTCGCTGTGCCCCCGCCGGCCTGAGCCACGCTGTCGGCCGTCGACCAGCACAAGCCGCTACGACGGAAGCGGATACGTGGCACCTTGCGTGATGACCTCTTCGTCCCGAAGGAACTTTGCTGGGCGCTCGACCTCGGGCTGGTACGTCTCTCACCTGCTGCGACGGTCCGCAGATGTGCGCGGTTGTTCGCCGCTGTACGTCGGCGTTGTCACGCAGTTAGACACGCAGCCGAGACTTCGCGACCCGGCTACTCGTAGACGGTTGCCGCTCGCAAGGCTCGTGCGAAGAAGCTCCAGTCGCCGCTGGCGGGCAACTCGCGGCCGGCGTTGCGGTACCAGCCGTCCGCATCCTCGATCCACGCTGCCAGGGCCTCCAAGAAGCTTGCGAGGTCCTCGTTCTCCCAGGAGCTGCCTTCCTCGGCGTGGCTGCGGTGGAGTGCACGAACGAAGGCGGCCAGATCTGCTCTGCTGTCGACGTGCTCGGGAGATGCGGTCATACGCGGCACCCTAGTTGGCGCGCCAACTGCCGTGGGTTCGCCAGATCCGCCAGCTCTGGTCTTCCTCAACTCTGCTTCACTGATGAGCACCTGCGCCGGTACCCGAAGCACCCTCTCTGAGCAGGGGAAGAGCCGTCGTCGACTGTCGTCATCTGTCATCGTTGAGCACCCCCGCACGGCCCACAGACGGCCCGAGCGGGGGTGTCGCGGTGCGCCCCTTGATGCGAACCACGGGCGGGGCGGTTGCTGAGGTCTGCTCGGCCGCTCACGTGGCTGTCCGGAGGCCGGGACAGACGCCGATGGTCGCGGTTGTTGATGTCAGCCCGGCCGGTCAGCCCAGACCCCGCATCGCCCTCGGCGCCTCGGCCCCGTCCTTCGCCATGGCACGGATGTGAGGCACTAGATCAACTTCTCGACCTGGAAGCCAAGACGCTGCAACCAGGAGACTGCGTGATCCCTGCCGCCGCTGAACTCGCCGGGAGCCAGTGCGCGGCCTTGGTCCCACTTGTGCGCCACTCCGGCGATCGCCTTCGAGTCGTACTCCCGCCCCTCGTGCACGAGAACGTACGAATGGGCCTTGCCGAAGTGGTACGTCTCCAGGAACGCCTCGCGGCCCAACTCGTCGTGCTCGGCAATGGCCTTGAGCACTGACTCCCGTGTGATTGCTCCTCTATGCATGGCCGAAGGCTACGGCCGGCCACTGACACTCGCGGTCGGTGGGGTCTCAATGGGCCTGGCAGGCGTCGGCAGCTGCGATCGGCGGCCGGTCTACTGATCAGCCCTTCCGCTGGCCAGATCTGATGGCTAGCCGACCTCTTCGTCCCGAAGCAACTCGGATGAAAGGCAGGGATGATGTGAGAGGTCTAGGGTGCGCTGATCGTAAGACGACCTCTCGCTCGCTTGTTTACAACATGTAGGTGCCGTTTAAGCATCTTCGGGGCAGAGCTGATGGTGTATCAGGGGCCGTGGTGGGGTTTTCGTTGAGTCGAGAGGGTTGTGTTCCAGCGGGTGGAGTGTTTCAACGGTGAACGTCTTCGCTCGGTTCTGTAGCACGTGCTGTCTGACGAGTGCAGATGGGCCTGCTGTGCGAGATGAGTGACCCGGCGGGCCCAAGGACTGTGACAGTCAGGGCAAGTTTGCAGAACCTTCTCCAGAAGATGCGCCGTGCTTGAACCTGTGTTGGGCTAAAGGAGTGAGGGCGGTTGGGTGGAAACCTAGCCTGTCTTCAAGGAGTTCATATGCACGTGGCTTCAAGCCTACGTGCTTGAGCATTGATTTAGTTGAGGTGAGTGGACCGGGCCAGCCAGTATCGGCGCCCGTGGCCCCCGCAGCTATTTCAGGCGTGAAAGCCGTTGATGCGGCAGGCGCTGCATTGCGGACGATTGTCATCTCGGTTCCTGGCTGGCGCCATAAGTGACTCTGGCGATTGGCGCGGCCATGCCAAGCGCCACTGTCTGAGCGGATGGCCATGGCATGGGAGGGAGCCATCGTGCCGAGGTCACGCCCAGCTCACCCCAGCGGCTTCCTAGCCGGGTCCTGATGGCCTCCTGGTGATTGGAGAGACCGATGAAGAAAATGATCGTGTCGGCTGCAGCAATAGTCGGTGTGCTCCTAGGAGGGGCGGGCACCGCCACTACTGCCGAGGCGCGGCCGTGTCCGCCGTGCCCGTGCCCGTGTGCGCAGCGATTGCCGCAGCAGCAGCAGCAGCAACAGCAGCAGCAGCAGCAGCAGCAACAGCAGCAGCAGCAGCAACAGCAGCAGCAGCAGCAGCAGCAGCAGCAGCAGCAGCAACAGCAGCAGCAGCAGCAGCAGCAGCAGCAACAGCAGCAACAGCAGCAACAGCAGCAACAGTCGGGTTAACTGGCGACGCCCTTGCTTTTTCGAGCGGCTTCTAGCCAGGTCCTGATGTCCCTTAGTGACAGGAGAGGCTCATGAAAAAGATGATCGCATCGGCTGCAGCAATAGCTGGTGTACTCGCGGGAGGGCTGGGCACCACAAATGCATCGGCTGCCGACATTTCGTGCGCCCTGACAGCCGGCCCAGGCGGCTTTGTTGGGGCCTCGGGCCGAGGATTCCCGGCGGGCGAGACGGTGACTGCAAGGAACTCTGCGGGCTCCACGGTGGGTACATTCACCACGACGCCTGGCGGTTTCTTCGAATTCTCCGGCCTTCCGAACGATACCTACACGGTCACCTCGAAGTCCGCCACGGTGACCTGCCCGAGGCTGGCCTCCTCGCCGATCGAGACAAAGCCAAGGGGACAGCAGCAGCAACAGCAGCAGCAGCAACAGCAGCAGCAGCAGCAGCAGCAGCAACAGCAACAGCAGCAGCAGCAGCAACAGCAGCAGCAAGAGCAGAACGTCATTGTGCAGCAGCCGCCGGGGACGAAGACCCCTCCGCCGGACACGGGGACGAAGACCCCTTCGCCGGGTACGGGCTCGTACCCGTCACCGGGTACGAGCCCGTCACCGGGTACGAGCCCGTCACCGGGTACGAGCCCGTCACCGGGTACGAGCCCGTCACCGGGTACGAGCCCGTCACCGGGTACGAGCCCGTCACCGGGTACGAGCCCGTCACCGGGTACGAGCCCGTCACCGGGTACGAGCCCGTCACCGGGTACGAGCCCGTCACCGGGTACGAGCCCGTCACCGGGTACGAGCCCGTCACCGGGTACGAGCCCGTCACCGGGTACGGGAACCAACGCGCACTGAGCTGACCGCTTGTCCACATCTTGTGATCGGCGGGGCTGACCGTCCACTCCTCACAGGCCGGCCTACTGATCATCGGTCCGGCTGACCAGCGAGGCTGAAGAAGCCCACGGCTCTGAACAGTTCAGATGCCGTGGGCTTCTGTCGTTGTTGGTCGGCGCCGACTGACCTCGGACGGCCCACAGACGGCCCAGGATGGCAGATGGCTGAGCCGTTGTGATGTCGGTACCAGGCAGGCTCGCGGTCAGCTGGTCGCTCAGTAGAAGCGGGAAATCTTCCGGACGGGCGGCCAGGTCGCCTCTCCTCCCGCGGCTCTAGGCACGCGACGCTGCGCACGCTCCTCGAATGACCGCTTGACTAATACATCAGGACACGGGCCGATTCACTTCCATACGTCGGGGTGACAGCATGAGCAAGGCGACTCTACGAATCATTTCCGTTGCCACAGCAACCTGTTCCTGTATAGCTGCGGGTGTTTCGGCCACTCCGGAGAGTGAGGCACACACCTCGTCACTGCATGGTCGGATCGAGCCTGCGGAGTCGGCTCTCAAGTGTTACAAAACCATCCGGGACCCGTATTCAGTTGCGTGCTACCGGCTTTCATACAGGCCACTACTCGAAGGTGGGCGGATTATCTTCGTCCCCTTCCTTGTCCAAGTGTCCACGCCCTCGAACTCTCCGCCGACAATAATTGTCGACAAACTCCCATCGACCTGACATCGATATTTTTTATGGTGCCTCGTTCTCGGCGGCGCCAAGGGAGATACGCGCGATGTCGCACCGCAGCGGGCCTGGTGGTCGGCGTCCAGTCCGCCTGAAGCGGTGCGCGAGCCAGCCGGGCTGAAAGCGCTCGGGTTACAGCAACGGCTCGGGTCATGCCGCGTTGAGTCGTCATGGCGCATCTGGCCTGCATCTTCTGCGGTTGTGGTGAGTTAGGCCGTCGGTCTCTCGCGCTACTCACTCGCAGAGGGAGGACGCCGCTGTCGGCTCCGTGACGAGGTCGGCGGAACGGCTTTGGGCTGGAGCTGCTTTGGCGCGAGTGATCATGGCCCCGTAAGCTTCCGGCGCGTCGGGCAGTCTGTGGACCTGCCCGGTAAAGCACGACGTTGGGGCCATGATCTTCGAGGCTCGCGCCAAAGTGGCTGCCTAAAGCCGTGGAGCCGACCGGCCCTAGCCACAGAGGGTTTTTCCTACCTCTGCCCGCATGCACGCAGCGCGCCGCCGGGCGCGGCCAGCCGGGGCGCAGACAGGAGGCAGGCCGCGCCGCAGAGGCGGCGCGCGCCCGCGCCGTGCGCGGGCCTTGAACCCGTGAAGAAAATTGTTACTCAGGTTGCATCTGAGATGTGCCAGAGGGGCGCGTCGTACTGCTCTGGTCGGTTGCTGATGAGGAGTTGCCGCAAGTCGTCGCGCTGCGAGCCGCTGAGATGCAGGGCCTCTGTGATGCGGCGGAACGTCGTGTGGGTGACTCCGCGGGCTCGGGCTTCGGCTTCGAACTGGCCGAGCTGGGCCCAGATTGCGGCCAGGTCCAGCTTGGTCGGCTGCTGCTCCTTGAGCCATAGAGCCTTGTTGCGCTCGTAGTCGATCTCCGAGTGGCCGCAGATCTCGCGGCTGTAGGCCTCCACCTCGTCCAGGTGCGCGGTCGCCATGATGGCTCGGGCCAGCTGGTTGCGGCTGACGGCGTCGTCCAGGTCGACCTCGTGCACCATCGGGCTCTCGTCCGTGAGCGGTACGGGGAGCCCTGCGTCCCGGATCTCGCATGTGCCTCGCACGCCTCGGGCCGTTGCTGCGAGGAGCCCGGTCGCCTCGGACGGGTGCCACTCCAGGACCGGGCTGATCGTCTCCGCGTCGCTCGCGGTGAAAGTGTGGACGACGGGGCCCAGCACGTCGCTCACGTCTTCCGGCAGGAGTTCGCCGTCCAGGCCCGGACCCGCGACCAGGAGCCGCACAGGCGCGTTCACCTGACAGCAGGCTGCCAGCGTGAGGGCGTCGGCAAGTGGGCTCTTCAGTGTCGGCTCGTCGCCCCGCGCGAGGATGTCCCCGCCCACATCCAGGAGGTCGATCGACTCGGGCTCCAAGTGGGACACGAGGTCTTCGAGTTGGTGGGTGAGGCCTTCTGCTCCCTGGTAGGGATCGAGCAGGGCGAAGGTGCGCGGGAGCTCCGCTGCGAGTCGGGGGAGTGTGGATCCTGCGGGTGCGATCGGGCGGGCTTGCGCCGGCACTGCCCAGACGGCCGGGGTGAGGCGTTCCAGGCCGGTGAAGTCGGCGGGTCGCCGCGGGCCCGGTAGTGGGTCGATCAGGAGGCGGTCCCAGGCGTACGTGAGGATCACCGCCTGGTCCTCGTCGCCATAGAGGGCGGCGTGAAGCATTGCGGCGGCGACTGCGTCGCCCCCTCCTCCTGCTGCGACGATCAACCGCGTCATGCGCTCAGACTACGGGTTCACGGGTTGGCCACTCACCCTATAGTGGCCAAAGGCCATAGCCACTTGGACAAGGAAAGGAGGGGAGATGCCACAGATCGAAGAGGCTCAGCCCAAGTATCTCCAGATCGCCCACTACATCCGCGATCAGATCCTTCGGGGCGACCTGCGGCCGGGGGACGAGGTTCCCTCGGAACGGCAGCTCGCCGCGGACTGGAAGGTGTCCCGGCCCACGGCCGCGCGGTCGCTGGAGGCGCTGAGCCATCAGGGCCTGGTCGAGAAGCGTCAGGGCTCGGGGACGTACGTGCGCAGCCTCGAAGTGAACCGGCGTGCACGGGAGTTGTACGGGCGCGCCCGGCAGACCGGGAAGATCTACACGCCCGGAGAGTACGCGGTGATCACTTCGGCCGGTTGGCTGGAGGCTCCGGACCACGTCGCCGAGGCCTTGGGTCTGGTGAAGGATCGCCGAGCCGTGCACCGCCGGCGCGTGACGAACAACCAGGATGGTCCGATCACGCTGTCCACCTCGTGGTTTGCTCCGGACGTCGGCCAGCGCGCGCCCAAGCTCACGGATCCCGAGCGGATCCAGGAAGGGACGCTCATGTATGTCGAGAGGATGACAGGGCGTCAAGGCAGCTACGCGGAAGACCGCATGTGCGCTCGGGCCGCCACGGACGAGGAGGCGGCCGACCTGCGGTTGGAGCCGGGGTCCGCGGTCCTCATCGTCCATCACGTCGTCTTCGACCTCCAGGACCGGCCTTTGGAGTTCGCCGAAGCCACCTATCCCCCGCTCCGCTGGGCGTTCGAGCAGGGCTACCCGCTTACCTGACGGCTCGCCAGTTACGGCGAATCGCTTGCGCTCCCAAAGTGGCTAATGCCACTATCCACAAAGTGGCTAAGGCCACTTGGAGGAGAAGGAGGCACGACGTGACGAGTCGGCGGCCGGAGCAGAGTGCGCGGTTAGCTTGCCGGGGGTGTCGGGGGCGTGGGTGGAAGCGCGTCGGCTCCCGAACCGCGCTGGCGCTCTCCACGGCCAATGACCGCAGCCGTGCCACGTCAAAGCGGCGCTGCCTCGACTGCGACGGCAGCGGCAGGGAGTGAGCACGCATGGCCTACACGATCGACCGTTACCCCTGCGAGGACTCACCGCGGCTCGGAGCGATGACCTTGCAGCCGGAGCCGGAATCCGTGCCCCGGGCCCGGCGCTGGTTCCGGAAGTTCATCGCTCCGTACAACCCGGCCTGCTCGGTCGACGACTGCGCGTTGATGATCTCGGAGCTGGTGACCAACGCCATCCGCTACGGAAAGTCGGACGACCCCTGGCTGGTACGGGTCGAGTGGTTCCGCGAGGGAACCTCGCTCCGCGTCGAGGTGCACAACCCGGGCTTCCCGGCGAACGTGCGGCTGCGGCACCCGGACGCCAACGACGCGCACGGGCGGGGGCTGCTCCTGGTCGACTCCATCGCCGACTCATGGCATTCCGGGCCCAGTCACTTCGGCGGAACGGTCGTCTCCTTCGTGGTGGCTGATGCCTGGCCGGCGTGATGGGATAGCCCACCCTCACTACTGCCAGGGTAGATACATCGCTAGTCTGGTTGACCAGTTGACTTGGCCAATCTCGACAGGCGGCGTTCATGGCGTATGAAGTGGAGCCACCGAAGTACGTGCGCCTTGCGCAGACGCTCCAGGGCCGCATCGAGGACGGCACGTATGCGCCCGGCACCCGTGTACCGAGTGAGAACCAGCTGGTGCAGGCCTTCGGGATGTCCCGCCCGACCGTCGTCCGGGCGCTGGAGCTGCTGAAGCGGGACGGCTGGCTGGAATCCCGGCAGGGGTACGGCACGATCGTCCGGGGTCGACCGGAAGTCGTCGAACAGAAGGACCGGCGGGGGCGTGAGGCGCTGGAGCGCGACGAGTCGCAGGGCGCGGGCCGCCTGATCGAAGTCAGGCACGTGCCTGTCCCGGCTCGGGTCGCCTCGGCGCTTGGCCTGCCGAAGAGGGCTGAAGTCCTCATGCGCCGCTTCCTGGTCGAAGAGGACGGCGAAGCCGTCGAGTTGGTGACCTCGTACTTCCCCGCCGGCCTGGTCGAGGGCACTGACCTGGGGTCCGATGAACCCCTGAGCGGGAATCTCCGCGAACACCTCGAAGCGCGGAAGAAGGTCCGCTTCGACCACGTGACCGAGCGGATCTCCGCCCGGCTGCCCGAGGCGCGTGAGGCCGAACTGCTGGATCTATCGGACGGCGCTCCCGTGCTGAGCGTCTTGGTCATCGCCTGTGACGCCTCTGGCCGGGCCTTGCAGGTCTCTGACGTGCTCCTCCCGGCTGACCGGCAGGAACTCGAAGACACCTACCGCCTGAGCTGATGCCCACCTGGGGGCGAAACACCCGCGATAGCAGCTTGACAAGTCAACCTGTCATCTCTAGCTTCGAACTTGCTAAGTCAACCTGTCAGGTTGGCAGGTTGATCGACTCTCAGAAGGAGCAATCCCTGTGCGTGTGATCCGCGTTGACGCCTCGACCGCCACGATCCTGCTCACCGAGGCTCCGGCGCCGAAGGTGCGCGACCGGCAGACCGGCGAGATTGCCAAGGATGCGGTGACCGGTGAGGCACTGATGACCGTCGGCGTCGTCTACATCGACGAGGGCGAGTCGTCGCTGATCCAGGTCACCGTCCCGGAAAGCGGAGTGACCGAGGGCCTGACGGTCGGTGCTCCGGTCTCGCTGCCGGGTCTGGTGGCGCGGCCGTGGCAGAGCGTGTTCAACGGCAAGGAGCGGCACGGCATCGCTTACCGGGCGACCGCCGTTGCTCCGGGCGCCTTCCCGATGGCTCAGGCGGGCTGATCGCCGTGACGGACCTGGTGACGTTGGCCGAGCTGGGCGGTTCGCTCGTTGCGATAGGCGGCGCCGCGTACGCCCGGCACGCCTACCCGGCGGCGTACTGGTCCACGGTCGGGCTGCCGCTCTCGGTGGCCCGGCTGCTGGCCTCGTACTCCTCGACCATGGACGCCTGCGGCCTGACCGTGCAGCCGTCCCGGTGGCGGGCGCTGGCCGTCCGGGCGGCCACCCGCCGTGAGGTCCGGCCGGTGCCTCCTCGTCGGGGCAGCATCCGGCCCACCACGACCGGCCTGCGCATGCGGCTGCGGCTGGCTCCGGGCCAGGAGCCGGCGGACGTGGCGGCCTCGGCCGAACGCCTCCGGCACGCCTGGGGCGTCCACGCCGTCCATGTGCGGGACATCAAGCCCGGCGTCGTCGAACTGCGGCTCGTCGGCTTCGATGTGCTGCGCAAGGTGCGGATGCCCCGTCGCCTCAACGGCGGCCCGCTTCAGATCCCTGTGGCGTTACGGGAAGACGCGACCGCGTTCGTGCGGGACTACCGGACCGTGCCGCATGAGCTGGTGCTCGGCGCCACGCTCTCGGGCAAGTCCATGTACCTGCGGAACCTGCTGACCGGGCTGGCTGCTCAGCCGGTGGTCCTGGTCGGCATCGACTGCAAGCGCGGGGTCGAGCTGGCACCCTTCGGGCCCCGGCTCTCCGCCCTGGCGACCGACCCGGACCAGGCGGCCGAACTGCTCCCCGCACTCGTCAAGGAAATGGAGGACCGATACGACCTGATCAAGGCCCGGCAGGGCATCGCGCCCGGCACCCCGGAAGAGCTGATCACCTCGGACATCTGGGGACTGCCAGAGGACGAACGTCCCGCTCCGATCGTGCTCTTCATCGACGAGGTGGCCGAACTCTTCCTCGTCGCCACGCGGAAGGAGGAGGAACGGCGGGACGAGATGGTCACCCAGCTCATCCGGCTCGCCCAACTCGGCCGGGCCGCCGGGATGTACCTCGAAGTCTGCGGGCAGCGCTTCGGCGCCGAGCTGGGCAAGGGCGCGACCATGCTCCGCGCTCAGCTCACCGGCCGCGTCTGCCACCGCGTGAACGACGAGGCCTCGGCCAAGATGGCGCTCGGCGACATCGCCCCTGAGGCCGTTCTCGCGGCCTGCGCCATCGCCCCCGATCTGCCCGGCCTGGCCGTCGTTGGCGACACCTCCGGCGGCTGGTCCCGCATCCGTACCCCCTACCGCTCTCTCGCCGACGCTGCGGCCACCTGCCGCGCGACGGCTCACCTCGCCCCCGACGTACCGGCGCTCGATCCCTTCCGGCCGTACGTCCCGCCGATGCCGGTGGAGGCGTCCGGGCCGGTGGCCACGGCTCACCCGGTCACCGAGTAAGCGCACCCATTCCCACGGCCGGCACGGCCGTCCCGTGCCACGTCCCTACCCCCTCCATGCCTGGAACCGGAAGGAGCTGCGCCGTGCGTGCCCTGCCCGTCCGCCTCGACGTCGTACTCGTCCAAGCGCTGATCGCCGCCGCGCTGTCCTTCGCCCACCTGCACGACCTGGCCGCGGCTGCCGGACAGCACGGATGGAAGGCGTGGGCCTATCCGGTCTCCGTCGACCTGCTGCTGGTGGCGGCCTGGCGGCGGCTCCGCTCCGGCGGGGCGAAAGCGGCCGGATGGTGCTGGTTCCTCGTCGCCCTGACCGCCTCGCTCGGCGCCAACGTCGCCACGGCCGGGCTGCTCGACCTGGGCGCCGTACCGGCCTGGTTGCGCATCCTCGTCGCCGGATGGCCTGCGGTCGCCTTCCTGGGCGGGACGCTGCTCGCCCACGGAGCAACCGCAGATGCCCCAGCTGCGGAGCGCGAGTCGGCCCCGGAACCCACAGCGCCCGAATTCCCTGCCTCTGCATCCGAGTTGCCCGCTGCGGAGCCGGAATCGGCTCCGCCCTCCACGACCCCGGTTCCGCCGGCGCTCGTCACGCTCGCGCGCAAGGTCGCCGACGAACACCGCGCCCGGACCGGAACGCCCATCGACACCTCGACCCTTCGCGCCCGGCTCGGCGTCCCGCTGCCGCTGGCCGAAGCCATCGCCGCCCAACTCACCTGACCTGGAGGACTCTCCACCGTGCGCCCGTCCACGCTCCGCGCG
Organism: Streptomyces sp. JNUCC 63; assembly: GCF_054366325.1. NCBI lineage: Bacteria > Bacillati > Actinomycetota > Actinomycetes > Kitasatosporales > Streptomycetaceae > Streptomyces > Streptomyces sp. JNUCC 63. Next base: position 4,077,309 of record NZ_CM135963.1, read on the forward strand.
CTGCAACGCGCCGCCGAGCTGACCCGACAGAACCGCCTCACCGAAGCCGTGCTCATCGCCGAGCCCGTGATCCTCGCCGCCGACAGCTACGAGGGCGACGAGATCTTGCGCTGGCTGGCCGACCACGTCACCGACTTCACCGGCGAAGACCCGAAGGAGACCCGCTGATGACCGCCAACCGCCGCTTCCGCAACGTCGCCCGCATCGGCCCCGTCCAGGTCGCCACCTACTACGACGGCCGGGGCCGCGAGAAGCACACCGCCGCCTGCACGGCCCCGCGCTGCGGCTTCGCCACCGACTACGACAGCCGCGCCGCCGCCGAGCTGGCCGCCCGTACCCACCGCTGCGCCGTCCGCTGAAGGGATCCCGTGACCGTCTCGCTGCCGCTCGTCTTTGTCCTGGGCGTCATCGCTTGGGCCGCGATCAAGTTCCTCGGCGTCCGGCTCTGGGCCGCCGTCGTGATCGCGCTGTTCGGCTTCTGGCTCTCGCACACCTTCCTCGCCCCCGCCATCGAGTCCGGCACCCGTTCCGGGGTCGACGTCGTCAACGGCACCCACGAATGACAAGGAGGTCCACCGTGCTCCGCCCCAAACTGCCCGACATCCCGACTCCGCCGACGACAACCGTCACCCCTCAGCAGACACAGGCTCCGGCCTCCTCCGCCGGCCGCCCCATCGCCCCGTACGTGGGCGTCGGTGTCGGCGCGGTCGCCGCCGTGGTCGTCGTCGGAATCGTGCTCACCGCGCTCCTGGCGGCCCTCGCCGTATCGGCCGTGTCCGTGGCCATCGCCGCCGTGGTCCTGCGCTCCCTCCTCAGCAGCGCGAACAAGCGCTGACCGGCCGCCGGGGCGGCAAACGCCGCCAAGCATCCCGCCGCCCCGGGCCCGTCCCTCTCAACCGTCGCAACAGCCGAAAGGAACTGCCATCATCACCCGGCAGACTCCGCCCCCGCTGGCGGAACTCTCCATGCTGGCCTCCCTCGGCACCATGCCCGAGCTGGCCCGCCAACTGTCCGGCCTGGGCGGCTGCACCCGCCCCGTACGCCTCGACGGCCACCGCACCGAATACGCGGTGGACCGGACGACCGGCGAGATCGGCCGCGTCCTGCACCACCTGGACTCCTCGACCCTGCCCGCCGGTCAGCTCCTTACCCGCTGCAACAACCGCCGCGCCACCCGGTGCACGGCCTGCGCCGAGACCTACCGCCGCGACACCTACCACCTGATCACCGCCGGACTGCGCGGCGGCAAGGGCACGCCCGAACGGGTCGCTACCCACCCGCGCGTCTTCGCCACCTTCACCGCCCCCGGCTTCGGCCCGGTCCACAACCGGCCCTCCGGCGGCCGGAACTGTCGCTGCGGCGTCCGGCACGAGGAAGGTGACGCCGTCCTGGGGACGCCCCTCGACCCGGAGTCCTACGACTACGAAGCGGCCGTGCTGTGGAACGCGCACGCCGGGGCGCTGTGGCGGCGGTTCTCGATCTACCTCCGCCGGGAGGTCGCCAAACGGGCTGGCCTCACGCAGCGAGCATTCCGGGACCACGCCCGGATCTCCTTCGCCAAGGTGGCCGAGTACCAGAAGCGGGGCGCCGTCCACTTCCACGCCGTGATCCGCCTCGACGGTCCCGACGGCGGCGACTCGGCACCTCCCGCCTGGGCCACGGCCGAGCTGCTGACCGATGCCGTCCGGGCCGCTGCCGCCACCGCGCGGGTCGACGGGCCGGTGGTCGGCGAACGGGTCCACTCCTTCGTCTTCGGCCGACAGCTCGACGTCCGCGCGATCTGCTCCGCCGACTTCGACGACGGCCAGGAACTGACCGAGCGGGCCGTAGCGGCGTACATCGCCAAGTACGCCACCAAGGGCGCCGAGACCGCGACCGGCACCTTGGACCGGCCGATCAGGTTCCTCGCCGAGCTGGCCCAGGCACGGATCACCGAACACGCCCGGCGCATGATCCGCACCGCCTGGACCCTGGGCGCCCGCCCCGAACTGGCAGACCTCCGCCTGCGGGCCTGGGCCCACATGCTCGGCTTCCGCGGCCACTTCTCCACCAAGTCCCGCCGCTACTCCACCACCCTCGGCGCCCTCCGCGATGCCCGCGCCGACTGGCGCCGGACCCAAGCGGCTCCGCTCGTCCTGCAGGACGGCGAAACCACGCTCGTCCTCGCCCACTGGGTCTTCGCCGGTACCGGCCTGTCCCGCGCCGAAGCCTGGCTCGCCGCATCCCTCGAACCCGCCCCCGGAACGGAAGGAGAGCCAACCGTATGAACGACCGCTATCTCTCGGTGGACCAGGTCGCCGAGCTGCTCGGTACGACCGCCCGTTTCCCTCGGCGGCTCATCGAAGAGCGGCGTATCCGGTACGTGAAGGTCGGCCGGCACGTCCGTATCCCGGCGAGCGCGGTCGAAGAGTTCATCACATCCCACACGGTGGAGCCGCGCAGGCGGCCCCGTGCTCGCTACGGGAGGGCTGCCTGATGGCCAACAGCAGGGGCAGGCGGCGCCGCTTCGGGGCGATCAGGCGGCTGCCTTCCGGTCGGTACCAGGCGCGCTATCCGGGCCCTGACGGCGTGATGCGTCCGGCTCCCTTCACCTTCGAGACGACAGCCGACGCGGATGACTGGCTCGCCGAAAAGCAGACCGAGATCCGCCGGGGCGAGTGGAGAGATCCCGAGGCCGGCGCGGTGAGCTTCCGGGCCTACGCCGACAAGTGGGTGGAGGAGCGCGAGTTGGCTCCGCTGACCCGGGACCTCTACCGCTACCTCCTCGACAAGCACATGACCGCCTTGGCGGACTTGGACCTGGACGAGATCACCGCACCTCGTGTCCGTGAGTGGCGAGCCGAACGACTGCGGATCACAGGCGCCAAGACGATCACAGCCAAGGCGTACCGGCTCCTGAAAGCCATCATGGAAACCGCCGTCGATGACGAACTGATCCAGCGCAACCCGTGCCGGATCAAGGGCGCTGGCAAGGAGAAGGCCACCGAGCGGCGCATCGCCACCGTTGCCCAGGTCGACGCGCTCGCCAACGCGGTGGGGATGCGGTGGCGGCTGATGGTGTACCTCGGTGCCTACGGGCCGATGCGACCGGAAGAGCTGGCCGGCCTCCGGCGCCGGGACGTCGACGTCGACAACCTGCGCATCCGGGTCCGCCTCGCCGAACCGGAGCGGATGAACGGGCGGCGCGTCCAGGGCGACACCAAATCCGAGGCAGGAACCCGGACTGTGATCCTTCCCGCATTCCTCCGCCGAGAGCTCCGTTGGCACCTGGAGAGCTACGCCGAGCCGGGGCCGGACGGGCTGGTCTTCGTCGGCGAGAAGGGGGCTCCGTTTCGGCGCAGCACCTTCGGGCGGAAGTGGCGCAGGGCGCGGGAGATCGTCGGCATGCCCGAGGGCTTCCGGTTCTACGACCTCCGCCACACGGGGCACACGCTGTCCACGCGGTCCGGTGCCACCCTCAAGGACACGATGGTCCGCGCCGGGCAGTCCTCCGAGAAGGCCGCGCTGATCTACCAGCACTCCGACGAGGAGCGGCAGGAGGAGGTCGCCGCCGGCCTCGACGCCACCGTCCGGAAGGCTCGGGCTGAGGCGGCGAAGAAGGCGGGCGACAAGCCTTCTGGCACGAATCTGGCACGCGGCGAGTGATCAGCAAGGACAGCAAAAAGGCCCGGGTCTCTGACCTGGGCCTTCTTCGTGGAGCGGGTGACGAGAATCGAACTCGCGCTCTCAGCTTGGGAAGCTGATGTTCTACCATTAAACTACACCCGCGTAAGACGCCGACCGGAATCCGGGTCCGGCGCTCGCTCACTGTACCTCATCACTGGCCCCCGGTGCTCAAGCCGAGGGGCCTGCGTGCGTTTCAGGGGGGTGGGGGAGCTGCGGGGGAGCGGAGTTGGGGCGTACGGTGATGGTGGGGGAGAGGGGGCGTGTGAGGTAGGAGCTCCGCGTGGTGGGCGTCTATTTGATCCCTTATTGTGGCTTTTGTCGTCAGGTGGCAAGAGGCCAGACGCGGCTCTGGGGAAGGGATTCAAGGGACTTGATGGAGCGCACCGTCGTCCGTTGTGCCGAGGGGCACGTGTTCAGCACCGCTTCGTTTCCGATGCAGCAGGCCGAGCGGCTCGGCCCCGGCCGGCTCGTGAGATGTCCACGGTGTGCCCGGCTCCGCAGTGCGGTGCCGGTGACCCTGGGGAAGCGGTAGAGCACCGCGGCAGTCGGCGCGTGGAGTCGTCCTGATTGTGGGGGCTCCGCGCGCCTTGCGTATCCTCAGGACGTGCTTCTCTCAGACAAGGACATCCGGGCCGAGATCGACGCCGGGCGGGTGCGGATCGATCCCTACGACGAATCCATGGTGCAGCCGTCGAGTGTCGACGTGCGGCTGGACCGCTACTTCCGGGTGTTCGAGAACCACCGCTACCCCCACATCGACCCCTCCGTCGAGCAGCCGGACCTCACCCGGCTCGTCGAACCGGAGGGTGACGAGCCCTTCATCCTGCACCCCGGGGAGTTCGTCCTCGCGTCCACGTACGAGGTCATCACGCTTCCCGTCGACCTCGCCTCCCGGCTCGAGGGCAAGAGCTCGCTGGGGCGGCTCGGACTCGTCACCCACTCCACCGCGGGGTTCATCGACCCCGGCTTCTCCGGGCACGTGACCCTGGAGCTGTCCAACCTCGCCACCCTGCCGATCAAGCTGTGGCCCGGGATGAAGATCGGGCAGCTGTGCCTGTTCCGGCTCACCTCGCCCGCCGAGGCCCCGTACGGCAGTGAGCGCTACGGCTCCCGTTACCAGGGACAGCGCGGGCCCACCGCCTCCCGGGCCTACGTCAACTTCCACCGGACCCAGGTCTGAGGGGCACCGCCGACCATGAGTGACGCACGCGAGAACCTCAGCTACGAACAGTTCGGCACCGCCGTACGCGAACTCGCGCAGACCATCGCCGACGACGGGTACGAGCCGGACGTCGTGCTCAGCATCGCGCGCGGCGGTGTCTTCGTCGCCGGCGGCCTCGCCTACGCCCTCGACTGCAAGAACATCCACCTGGTCAACGTGGAGTTCTACACGGGTGTGGGGACGACCCTCGAGATGCCCGTCATGCTCGCGCCCGTCCCCAACGTCATCGACTTCACCGACAAGAAGGTGCTCATCGCCGATGACGTGGCCGACACGGGCAAGACCCTGAAGCTCGTCCACGACTTCTGCCTCAAGGCCGTCGCCGAGGTCCGCTCCGCCGTCATCTACGAGAAGTCCCAGTCCCTCGTGAAGTGCGAGTACGTCTGGAAGCGCACCGACGACTGGATCAACTTCCCGTGGAGTGTCCAAGAGCCGGTGGTCAAGCGGGCCGGGCAGGTGCTCGACGCCTGAGGGGGCAGGAGCAGAGAGAAGCGGGGAAAAGAGAGGGGCCCGGCTGCGGCCAGGCCCCTCTGACGCGCGCGTCGCCGCCCGTCAGAACGTGCCCAGCTTCACGATCGACAGCAGGGCGATCAGCTGGATCGCCGAGGCGCCCAGGGCCTTCGGCCAGGGGAGGTCGTGGGAGCGGCTGACCATGAGGGTCAGCAGGGTGCCGGCCGCGATCCAGGTGGCCCAGCCGAGCAGCTGGACGAAGCCCGCGTCGCCGCTGAAGAACATGGCGAAGAGCAGGCGCGGTGCGTCCGTGATGGACGTGATCAGCATGGACAGGCCGACCGTGGGCTGCCACGCCCCGTCGCCGCCGAGCTGGCGGGCCAGGGTGTGGGTGACCACGCCCAGGACGAAGGAGCTGATCACCATGGCCACCGCGGTGATCAGGACGATCGGGATCGCGTTGGACAGCGTGGCGTTGATGGCGTCCTCGCGGGCGCCGTCGAAGCCGAAGACCGCGAGCAGGCCGTAGAGGAACGTCACGATGAGGGCGGGGCCCCACATCGTGTAGTCGCGCATTTGGAGGAAGGTCTGGTTGGGCGAGAGGACGATGCCCCGCAGCAGGTCCTTCCAGTGCATCCGGGGGCCTATCGGGCCGGCCGGGGCCGAGCCCGCGCGGTAGGTCCCGCCCTGGCTGTACGGGTCCTCGCCGACCGCGAACGCCTGGGTGTGGCCCGGGTTGTTGGCCGAGTACGGGTCGGGGCCGCCCTGCGGGTAGCCGCCGCCGTCGCCGAAGTACTCCGGCTCGCCCTGGCCGCCGCCGTGGCCACCACCGTTGGCCTGCGGCCACTGGGCGCCGCCGGCTCCGTACGGCGGTCGCTGCCGCGGGTACGGCTGCGGCGCCGGCGGGTAGCCGTACGACGGCGCCTGGGGCGCCTGCTGTCCGTACGGAAGTTGTTGGGGTCGCGCGTGCGGCGCGCGGTCGTCCCGGCCGCCGCGCCCGATCCTGAATCCAGCCACGTCATCGAACGTACCCGGTCCCGGCAAGTCCCGGGCCGGGCGCGGGTGCACGGACGGGGCTTTGCGGCCGAGCTGTGACATCCCCTAAGGGACGGTCTGGGGGAGATTCCAGGGAGGAGCAGGGAGGCAGAGGGGCCGAGTGGCGGGCCGACCGTCACCGGGCAGGATGGGACCATGAGCGTAGTCAAGATCAATGTACTGACCGTGCCCGCCGAGCAGCGCGAGACGCTGGAGAAGCGGTTCGCCTCCCGGGCCCACGCCGTCGAGAACTCCGACGGGTTCGAGTGGTTCGAGCTCCTGCGCCCCGTCGAGGGCACCGACACCTACCTCGTCTACACGCGCTGGCGTGACGAGGAGTCGTTCCAGGCCTGGATGGAGGGGCCGATGAAGGCCGCGCACCACGGCGCGGGCGAAGGCGAGGGCGGTGAGCGGCCCCGGCCCGCGGCCACCGACTCCACCCTGTGGTCCTTCGAGGTGGTGCAGCAGGCCGGGCCCGGGCCCCAGGGCGGCGCCGGAGCGTCGTAGGGATCGTCGTAAAGACTTGTCGTAGGGACGAGGACGCCCCCGGGCCCGTACCGCGAAAGGTACGGGCCCGGGGGCGTCGGGCGTTCGGCGGTCGGCGCCGCCTACTTCACCGGTTCCGGTTCCGGTGCGCTCTCGCCGGCCGTCTCGCCCGCCGGGCCGGCCGGGGTCTTGACGGAGTCCAGCAGCAGCTGGGCGACGTCGACGACCTGGACGGACTCCCTGGCCTTGCCCTCGTTCTTCTTGCCGTTGACCGAGTCGGTCAGCATGACCAGGCAGAACGGGCAGGCGGTGGAGACGATGTCCGGGTTCAGCGACAGCGCTTCGTCGACGCGCTCGTCGTTGATGCGCTTGCCGATCCGCTCCTCCATCCACATCCGCGCGCCGCCGGCGCCGCAGCAGAAGCCGCGCTCCTTGTGGCGGTGCATCTCCTCGTTGCGCAGGCCCGGGACGTTGGCGATGATCTCCCGCGGGGGCGTGTAGATCTGGTTGTGGCGGCCCAGGTAGCACGGGTCGTGGTAGGTGATGAGGCCCTCGACCGGGGTGACGGGGATCAGCCGGCCGGCGTCGATGAGGTGCTGCAGCAGCTGGGTGTGGTGGATGACCTCGTAGTCGCCGCCGAGCTGGGGGTATTCGTTGCCCAGGGTGTTGAGGCAGTGCGGGCAGGTGGCGACGATCTTCTTCGCCGCCCTCGGCTTCCGCGACTCGGGCGTGACGGTGCCGTCGTCGTCCGTCTCCTCGCCGAAGGCGGTGTTCAGCGCGGCGACGTTCTCCATGCCGAGCTCCTGGAACAGCGGCTCGTTGCCCAGGCGGCGGGCGGAGTCGCCGGTGCACTTCTCGTCGCCGCCCATGATCGCGAACTTGACGCCCGCGATGTGCAGCAGCTCGGCGAAGGCCTTGGTGGTCTTCTTGGCGCGGTCCTCCAGGGCGCCGGCGCAGCCGACCCAGTACAGGTACTCGACCTCGGACAGGTCCTCGAGGCCACGGCCGACGACCGGGACCTCGAAGTCGACCTCCTTGGTCCACTCCAGGCGCTGCTTGGTGGCCAGGCCCCAGGGGTTGCCCTTCTTCTCCAGGTTCTTGAGCATCGTGCCCGCCTCGGACGGGAACGAGCTCTCGATCATGACCTGGTAGCGGCGCATGTCGACGATGTGGTCGACGTGCTCGATGTCGACCGGGCACTGCTCGACGCAGGCGCCGCAGGTGGTGCAGGACCACAAAACGTCCGGGTCGATGACGCCGTTGTCCTCCACGGTGCCGATCAGCGGGCGCTCGGCCTCGGCCAGCGCCGTGGCCGGCACCTCGGCCAGCTGCTCCTCGGACGCCTTCTCCTCGCCCTCCATGGTCTTGCCGCCGCCGGCCAGCAGGTAGGGGGCCTTGGCGTGCGCGTGGTCGCGCAGGGACATGATCAGCAGCTTCGGGGAGAGCGGCTTGCCGGTGTTCCAGGCCGGGCACTGCGACTGGCAGCGGCCGCACTCGGTGCAGGTGGAGAAGTCCAGCAGGCCCTTCCAGGAGAACTGCTCGACCTGGGAGACGCCGAAGACGTCGTCCTCGCCGGGGTCGGTGAAGTCGATCGGCCGGCCGCCGCTCGTCATCGGCTGCAGCGCGCCCAGGGCCGTGGCGCCGGTGGCGTTGCGCTTGAACCAGATGTTGGGGAAGGCCAGGAAGCGGTGCCAGGCCACCCCCATGTCGGTGTTGAGGGAGACGGTGATCATCCAGATCAGCGAGACGCTGATCTTGATCATCGCGACGAAGTAGACCAGGTTCTGCAGCGCGGCCACGCTCAGGCCCTTGAAGGCCAGGACCAGCGGGTAGGAGGCGAAGTAGGAGGCCTCGTAGCCGTCCACGTGATGCAGGGCCCCCTCCAGGCCGCGCAGGACGTAGATCGCCAGCCCGATGGTGAGGATGACGTACTCGACGAAGTACGCCTGCCAGGCGGTGGAGCCCGCGAAGCGGGACTTGCGGCCGGCCCGGGAGGGCAGGCTCAGCAGACGGATCGCCATCAGCACGGCGATGCCGAGCACCGTCATCACGCCGATGAACTCGATGTACATCTCGAACGGCAGGAAGCCGCCGAGCACCGGCAGCGTCCAGTCGGCCCGGAACAGTTGGCCGTAGGCCTGGGCGAGGGTCGGCGGCAGCGTCAGGAAGCCGATCGCCACGAACCAGTGGGCGACGCCCACGATGCCCCACCGGTTCATGCGGGTGTGGCCGAGAAACTCCTTCACCAGGGTCACGCTGCGCTGGTAGGGGTTGTCGGTCCGGGAGCCGGCGGGCACGGGCTGGCCCAGCCTGAAGTACCGGACGAACTGGCCGATGGCACGGGCGAGCAGCGCGACGCCGACCACGGTCAGGACCAGCGACACGATGATCGCGGCGAGTTGCATGGGGGCTCCTGAGGCGGCCTCGAAATTACTGAGCGGTAACTTATGCAGTCCGTCTGAGACTACCCCCATACTCCGTCGCAATGTAGCCGGGTGCGGGGTGATCTGGGTCGCTGAGGGTCACCTGAAGATCCAACCCTGTTCCGATCGTGTTATTCGCACCCAATCGACCCATATACCCCTAATTTAAGAACCGTGCTCTACGGGATCGCCACCGCCATCACCGCCCTCCTCCTCGCCGCCGTGCTCTCGGCGCTGCTCCGGGGGCCCGCTCTGCGGCTGGGTCTGGTCGACCGGCGGCGGGTGCGGCCGGTGCCACTGCTGGGCGGCGTGGCCGTGGTGCTCAGCACCTGCCTGGTCGCCGCGGTCGGCGGCTGGACGGGTGCCGCGCCGCTGGGCGACGGGGTGGGCCGGCTGCTCGCCGCGTCCGCCGGGGTCGCCGTCCTGGGGCTGGTCGCGGACCTGTGGCGGCTGAAGACGCCGTTCCTGCTCGTCGGTACGGCAGTCGCGGCGGCCTTCGTGGTGCCGTACGACGAGACCGGGCTGCCGGCCGGGATCGCGGCCGTGGCCTGGATCGCCTGCATGGCCGCCGCCTTCCGGGGGCTCGACCACGCGGACGGCCTCGCGGGCACGGTCGGGGTGCTCACCGCCTTCGGGGCGGGCGCGTGCGCGGCGGCCGAGGTGATGGACGACCTCGTGGTGCTGCTGAGCGTGCTGGCCGCCGCCCTCACCGGTTTCCTGATGCACAACTGGCATCCCGCGCGGATCGCGTTCGGGGCCAGCGGCTCGCTGTTCACCGGCTTCCTGCTCGCCTCCGCGGCCGTGCTCACCCGTACCGGGTACGGCCCGTTCTCCACCGTGGCCGTGCTGTTCGCGCTCACCGCCACCGCGAGCGCCGACGCCGTCCTGGTCGTCCTCTCGCGCAAGCTGGCCGGGCGTCCCGTGCTGCGCCGCGGTCCCGACCACCTCGCGCACCGGCTGCGCCGCCTCGGGCCGACTCCGCCGGGCGCGACCGTCCTGCTCGGCGCCGGCACCTTCGCCGCGGTGCTCGTCGGGGTGCTGGTGCACTCGGGCTGGGCCGCGCCGAGGAGCGTGCTGTGGGTGGCCGGGGCGAGTCTGGCGGTCGTCCTGGGGCTGCTGCGCGTCCCGGCGTACGGCCCCCGGCGGCAGACCGGACCGCACGGTGTCCGCACGCACACCGACCCGCACGGCACCCGCGTGCCTGTCCGGGTTCCCGGCACCCGGGGGCGGACCGAGGGCCGCGGCGCCCGGGGCCTTCCCACCGCTCGCGGTGTCACGCGCACGCGTACGGACCCGTCCGATGTCACACGTGCCCGTACGGATCCGTCGGGCGGCCCCACACGTGCGCGTACGGACCCGTCGAGCGGCCCCCCGCGCGCGCGTACGGCAGTCCCCGGCACCCGCTCCCGCTCCCGCTCCCGCAGTGAGCAGCCCTTCTGGACCACCCGGCCCCGGGCCCGGTCCGACGTCTACGACTACGACGCCCCGACCCGGGCAGACGCCCCTGGAGCCGGGGCGACCCGCGGGGCCCGCGAAGCCCTGAGAAGCAGGTGGCCCTACGACGCCGGAGCCGCCGTCCGCGCCCCTCGCGCCTCCCGCCGTCAACCTCCGTATCCGGCTCCGCCGCCCCAGAAATCCACATCGCCCCAGGTCAGAGCGCCCTTGCGTGTAAGGGATGGATAAGAGTTGAGCCGAGCAGGCTCAGGTCTGTTGACCCGGCGGTGAGCCTCAGGCACACTTGAGTCCGTTCCACTCAAGTCAGCTGGAGGAATTCACCATGGCACGTGCGGTCGGCATCGACCTGGGCACGACTAACTCCGTCGTCAGCGTTCTGGAGGGCGGCGAGCCCACCGTCATCACCAACGCCGAGGGCGCCAGGACCACGCCGTCCGTCGTCGCCTTCGCCAAGAACGGCGAGGTGCTGGTCGGCGAGGTGGCCAAGCGCCAGGCCGTGACCAACGTCGACAGGACCATCCGGTCGGTCAAGCGCCACATGGGCACCGACTGGAAGATCAACCTCGACGGCAAGGACTTCAACCCGCAGCAGATGAGCGCCTTCGTGCTGCAGAAGCTGAAGCGGGACGCGGAGGCCTACCTCGGCGAGAAGGTGACCGACGCGGTCATCACCGTGCCGGCGTACTTCAACGACGCCGAGCGCCAGGCCACCAAGGAGGCCGGCGAGATCGCCGGTCTGAACGTGCTGCGCATCGTCAACGAGCCGACGGCCGCCGCCCTGGCGTACGGCCTCGACAAGGACGAGCAGATGATCCTCGTCTTCGACCTCGGTGGCGGTACGTTCGACGTCTCGCTGCTGGAGATCGGCGACGGTGTCGTCGAGGTGAAGGCCACCAACGGTGACAACCACCTCGGTGGTGACGACTGGGACCAGCGTGTCGTCGACTACCTGGTCAAGCAGTTCCAGTCCGGCCACGGCGTGGACCTGTCCAAGGACAAGATGGCCCTGCAGCGTCTGCGTGAGGCGGCGGAGAAGGCCAAGATCGAGCTGTCCTCGTCCACCGAGACCTCGATCAACCTGCCCTACATCACCGCGTCCGCCGAGGGCCCGCTGCACCTGGACGAGAAGCTCACCCGCGCCCAGTTCCAGCAGCTGACGGCCGACCTGCTCGAGCGCTGCAAGACGCCGTTCCACAACGTCATCAAGGACGCCGGCGTCTCCGTCAGCGACATCGACCACATCGTGCTCGTCGGCGGTTCCACCCGTATGCCCGCGGTCGCCGAGCTCGTCAAGGAGCTGACCGGCGGCAAGGAGGCCAACAAGGGCGTGAACCCGGACGAGGTCGTCGCCATCGGCGCCTCGCTCCAGGCCGGTGTCCTCAAGGGCGAGGTCAAGGACGTCCTGCTGCTCGACGTCACCCCGCTGTCCCTGGGCATCGAGACCAAGGGCGGCATCATGACCAAGCTGATCGAGCGCAACACCACGATCCCGACCAAGCGCTCGGAGATCTTCACCACGGCCGAGGACAACCAGCCGTCGGTGCAGATCCAGGTCTACCAGGGCGAGCGCGAGATCGCCGCGTACAACAAGAAGCTCGGCATGTTCGAGCTGACCGGTCTGCCCCCGGCGCCGCGCGGCGTCCCGCAGATCGAGGTGTCCTTCGACATCGACGCCAACGGCATCATGCACGTCACGGCGAAGGACCTCGGCACCGGCAAGGAGCAGAAGATGACCGTCACCGGCGGCTCCTCGCTCCCGAAGGAAGAGGTCGACCGCATGCGCGAGGAGGCCGAGCGCTACGCGGAGGAGGACCACAAGCGCCGCGAGGCCGCCGAGGCCCGCAACCAGGGCGAGCAGCTCGTCTACCAGACCGAGAAGTTCCTCAAGGACAACGAGGACAAGGTCCCCGGCGAGATCAAGACCGAGGTGGAGTCCGCCGTCGCCGAGCTGAAGGAGAAGCTCAAGGGCGAGGACACCGCCGAGATCCGTACCGCCACCGAGAAGGTCGCGGCCGTCTCCCAGAAGCTCGGCCAGGCCATGTACGCCGACGCCCAGGCCGCGCAGGCCGCGGGCGGTGCCGGTGAGGCCGGTGCCGGCCAGGCCAAGGCCGACGACGACGTGGTCGACGCCGAGATCGTCGACGACGAGCGCAAGGACGGTGCCGCGTGACGGAGAAGTCCCCCGGCTTCGAGGAGCACCAGCCGCAGCCTCCACCGCAGCAGCCCGACGACACCCCCGGCACCACGCCCGAGGAGACCGAGTCGCAGGCCGCCGCCCAGGACAAGGACGCGGATCAGACCGCGGAGGCGGCCCCGGCGGCCGGGCTGACGGCCCAGCTGGACCAGGTGCGTACGGCGCTGAGCGAGCGCACGGCGGACCTCCAGCGGCTGCAGGCCGAGTACCAGAACTACCGGCGCCGGGTCGAGCGCGACCGGATCGCGGTGCGGGAGATCGCCGTGGTGAATCTCCTGTCCGAGCTCCTGCCCGTGCTCGACGACATCGGCCGCGCGCGGGACCACGGCGAACTGGTGGGCGGTTTCAAGTCCGTCGCCGAGTCGCTGGAGACCGTGGTGGCGAAGATGGGGCTGCAGCAGTACGGCAAGGAGGGCGAGCCCTTCGACCCGACGATCCACGAGGCCCTGATGCACTCCTACGCACCGGACGTCACCGAGACGACGTGCGTGGCGATTCTGCAGCCCGGGTACCGGATCGGCGAGCGCACCATCCGCCCCGCGCGGGTGGCCGTGGCCGAGCCCCAGCCGGGCGCGCAGACGGTCAAGCCGGCCGAGGAGTCCGGTACGGCCCAGGCCGCCGAGCAGGGCGAGGACAAGGAGAACGGTGGCCCGGAGGAGGGCTGACGTAACAGCGGACGACGCACGAGAGGAGGGACGTCGGGGATGAGCACCAAGGACTTCATCGAGAAGGACTACTACAAGGTCCTCGGCGTCCCCAAGGACGCCACCGAGGCGGAGATCAAGAAGGCGTACCGGAAGCTCGCCCGCGAGTTCCACCCGGACGCCAACAAGGGCAACGCCAGGGCCGAGGAGCGCTTCAAGGAGATCTCCGAGGCGAACGACGTGCTCGGCGACCCCAAGAAGCGCAAGGAGTACGACGAGGCCCGCGCCCTGTTCGGCAACGGCGGCTTCCGCCCCGGGCCGGGCGCCGGCGGCGGCTCCTTCAACTTCGACCTGGGCGACCTCTTCGGCGGGGGCGCCCAGGGCGGCGGGAGCGGCGGCTTCGGCGGCGGCCTCGGGGACGTCTTCGGGGGCCTGTTCAACCGGGGCGGTGCGGGCACCGGCACGCGCACCCAGCCCAGGCGCGGCCAGGACATCGAGTCCGAGGTCACGCTGAGCTTCACGGAGGCCATCGAGGGCGCCACGGTGCCGCTGCGGATGTCCAGCCAGCAGCCGTGCAAGGCCTGTTCGGGCACCGGCGACAAGAACGGCACACCGCGCGTGTGCCCGACCTGCGTCGGCACCGGGCAGGTGGCGCGCGGCTCGGGCGGCGGCTTCTCGCTGACCGACCCGTGCCCCGACTGCAAGGGCCGCGGGCTGATCGCGGAGAACCCCTGCGACATCTGCACGGGCTCCGGGCGGGCCAAGTCGTCCCGGACGATGCAGGTGCGCATCCCCGCGGGCGTGGGCGACGGGCAGCGCATCCGGCTGCGCGGCAAGGGCGCTCCGGGCGAGCGCGGCGGACCGGCGGGCGACCTGTACGTGGTGGTGCACGTCGGCGAGCACCCGGTGTTCGGCCGCAAGGGCGACAACCTCACCGTCACCGTGCCGGTCACGTATCCCGAGGCGGCTCTCGGCGGCGAGGTCCGGGTGCCCACCCTGGGCGGGCCGCCGGTGACGCTGAAACTGCCCCCCGGTACACCGAACGGCCGTACGATGCGGGCCCGTGGCAAGGGCGCGGTCCGCAAGGACGGCAGCCGCGGCGACCTGTTGGTCACCGTGGAGGTGAGTGTCCCCAAGGACCTGTCGGGGAAGGCTCGTGACGCGCTCGAGGCGTATCGCGAGGCCACCGCCGGCGAGGACCCGCGGGCGGAGCTGTTCGAGGCCGCGAAGGGAGCATGAGATGGACGGCCGCCGTCGCAACCCGTACGAACTGACGGAAGACACACCGGTGTACGTCATTTCGGTGGCCGCCCAGCTGTCCGGACTGCACCCGCAGACGCTCCGTCAGTACGACCGGCTGGGCCTGGTGTCTCCCGACCGCACCGCCGGGCGGGGCCGCCGCTACTCGGCCCGCGACATCGAACTGCTCCGCCAGGTGCAGCAGTTGTCGCAGGACGAGGGCATCAACCTGGCCGGCATCAAGCGGATCATCGAACTGGAGAACCAGGTCACCGCCCTGCAGTCCCGCATCGCGGAGCTGCAGGCGGCCCTGGACGGCGCGGCGGCCACCATGCGGCAGCGCGAGGCCGCCGTACACGCCTCCTACCGCCGGGACCTGGTCCCCTACCAGGAGGTCCAGCAGACCAGCGCGCTGGTGGTGTGGCGCCCGAAGAAGGCCAAGGACTAGAACCGGTCCCCGTACACGCACGGCGGCGGCCCCGACCTCTCGAAGGCCGGGGCCGCCGCCGTAGCCGTGCCCGCCGCGCGGGGGCGGTCGGTCAGAGCCAGTCGGCCCAGATGCCGTACGCCCGTTCCCTCACGACCTGTTCGTTGCCCTCGGGGTCGCTGTAGACCGCTCGGTAGTAGTACAGGTTGAACAGGTCCTCGTGCACTTCGGTGTCCGTGTGGTCGACAGTGACGCCGTCCTCGATCCTGCCGGTGGTGAGCGTGGTCCAGGTGGCGGAGGCGGCGTCCCAGCGCTCCCAGCGGTAGTCGGTCCAGCCGCCGCACGGCATGTCGTTGAGGGCGGTGCCGCAGCGGACGTACAGGCCCGGGTACTGGGCCACGTCGACGGTGGTGCCGCTCCAGCCCGGGGGCCGGGTGTCGGGCAGGGCGACCGTGATGTCGGCCGGGTTCCAGAAGTCGGGGCCGTTGTCCCAGTCGATCATGTCGTAGGCGGCCACCTTGTAGACGTGTTCCCGGCCGTCGTGCAGCGTGGGGCAGAGGACCTCGGTGCGGGCCATGGACGTGCCCCTCGAGCAGTTGCTCCGCCAGACCGTCTCGCCGGTGTCCGGGTCGGGCACGCCCTGCCACACGTCGTAGCCGAGGACGTCGTCGTCGGCCGGCGGGCTCCAGGAGAGGCGCACGCCCATCGGGACGGTCTCGGCCCGCAGACCGACGACCGGGGCGGGGCGCACCGTGTCCTGAGTGGTGGCGGTGACGGGTGCGCTGGGCGCGGAGGTGTGCCCGTAACGGTCGACGGCGACGATCCGGTACTGGTAGGTGGTCTCGGAGGCGCCCGAGGCCTCCAGGCAGGAGGCGTGGACGGCTCCGCCCCAGGCCGCGTAGTCGGGGTCGCGGGAGTCGGGCGTTGTGTACGTCCAGGTGGTCGGCGGCTGGAGGGGGCCGTCGGTGTCGGAGGGCGAGCACTGCTCGATGGTCGTGCTCTCGCCGGTCGCGGGGTTCGTACGGATGATCCGGTAGGCCGGGTGGTGGTCGTTGCCGGCGGACCAGGGGTCGGAGCTGCGCCAGGTCAGCTCCACCCCCTTCTGGTGGGCCTGCGCCCTGAGCATGTACGGCGCGGTCGGCTCGGG
This sequence comes from Streptomyces sp. JNUCC 63, assembly GCF_054366325.1. NCBI lineage: Bacteria > Bacillati > Actinomycetota > Actinomycetes > Kitasatosporales > Streptomycetaceae > Streptomyces > Streptomyces sp. JNUCC 63. The sequence continues at coordinate 4,093,697 of NZ_CM135963.1, forward strand.
CCGGTCGGCCATCCGCAGGGTGATCTCGGCGGGGGCGGAGGCGTTGCCGAGGGCGTCCAGTGAGCGCACCGCGTACCGGTACTCCTCCGCCGGGGCGGTCTGCCGGCGCGGCACCACGTCGGTGCGCGTGGTGGCCGCGGTGTCGCCGAATGCCTCCAGCCAGGTGCCGGTGGCCGGGTCGAGCTGGAAGACCTCGTACCGGGCGGCGTCGGCGTCCGCCTTCCACACCAGGTGCGGGACGCCGGAGCGGTACTCGACACGCGCGCCGACCGGGACCGCCGGCGGTACGGTGTCGAAGAGTTTGAAGGTCGTGGCGGCGGAGTACGCCGACCAGTTGCCGGCCGCGTCGCGGGCCCGCCCACGGTAGGTCGCCGTCGAGCCGTCGGCGGGCTGCCCGCGGTCGCAGAAGGGGCCCCTGGTGCCGGTGTAGACGGTCGTCCAGGCGCCGGTCGCGGGGTTCCGGCGCTGCGCCTCGTACCGCACGATGTCGGCGGCGTTGGCGAGGGTCGTGACGAGTTCGGGGCCGGCGACCCTGTCGTCGTCGGCGCAGATGTCCAGTTCGAGGAACGGGGCGGCGGGCGGTGTCCTGTCGACGGTGGTGACGGGCCGGTCGGCGCTGCCCGCGGACTCGTTGCCGGCCTTGTCGCGGGCGCGGACCTCGTAGTAGAAGACCTGGCCCGTGGGCGGCGGGGTGTCCGTGGCGGAGGTGGCCGTGGTGGTGGCCAGGCGCGTCCAGCTGCTGCTGCCCTTCGGGCGCCGGTACAGGCGGTACCCGGAGAGGTCCATCTCCTTGTTCTTGGCCCAGGTCACCCTGGCCTTGCGGGTGTTCTTGTCGTACGACACGGAGACGCCCGTCGGTGCGAGCGGCCTGACCTTGTCGACGCTCGCCGAAGTCCGCGGCGCGTAACCGAACTTGACGTTGGCCCGCCCCGTCCAGTTGACGTAGTCGACGCGCAGCGTGTGGGTGCCGGACGGGATCGTGACGTTGACGGTCCTGCTGACCGTCGAGGACACGTTCTTCCACAGGTCGACCTTGCGCTTGCCGTCCAGGTAGACCCGCACGCCGTCCTGCGCGGCGACGCTGAACGCGAACGGCCCGCCCGATCCGAAGTTCCGTGACACGGTCCAGCGCACACCGAAGTTGTCCCTGGGGAGGCCGGCGGCCGGGGCGCCGGTGCCCCAGTTCTCGTTGATCGCGCTGTCGCAGCCGGTCTTCTTCGGCGCGCCGGAGAACGTCGTGTTCGCGTAGAACTGCCGCTTGTAGACGGGCGAGGCGCAGGTGGTGGCCGCGGAGGCCGGGGCGGTGGCCGAGAGCAGACCGCAGGCAGCGGTGAGGACGAGGGCCGTGGCCGTCGTGCGTCTGGCTGGGTTCATTCGATCCTCTGAACGGAATGGGAATGGCGGAGCGAGGCTCCCGTGATCATGACTCGCGAGGCGGGGAGTTGGTTGTACGGATCTTCGCCCGGCGGTGAACTGCAGCCCGGTGAAGAGTCCGTAAAGAGCGTTTGGAGGAGATTCCGCAAGGCTGCGCAAGGTCTTCACGGCGGCAGCGGAGCGTGGTGTTGTCATCTCGTTAAGTGGTTCCGCTTGACTCCGATGGTCGCCTCCGCGTTGGCTTTTCAGTCACCTGGGTCGCAATGCTGCGCCCTCGTCCGGAAGGCACCAGAAGTGAGCACCTCGATGCGTCGTATCGTCATAGCCGTGGCCGCGCCCGCGCTGACCTTCTCGCTGGCCTCCTGCGGGGCGCTCGGCGGATCAGGAGCCGGCGCCGACGCGAGTCCGACCAAGGGCAACGACGTGACGGTGGGTCTGCTGCTGCCGGAGACCGCCAACACGCGGTACGACAAGTTCGACCACCCCATCATCAAGAACAAGGTCGCCGCGCTGACCCGGGGCCAGGGCAGGGTCGAGTACGCCAACGCGGAGGCGGACGCCGGCAAGCAGGCCGGCCAGATGCAGAAGATGATCGACGACAAGGTCGACATCATCCTGCTCGACGCCGTCGACTCGCACGAGATCGCCGGCATGGTGAAGAAGGCCAAGGACGCCGGCATCCCGGTCATCGCCTACGACCGGCTCGCCGAGGGACCGATCGACGCGTACATCTCCTTCGACAACGAACTGGTCGGCGAGGTGCAGGGCCGTTCCCTGCTGGAGGCGATGGGCTCCGGGACCGACAGCTCCACCAAGATCGTCATGATGAACGGCTCGCCCACCGACCCGAACGCCAAGCAGTTCAAGGAGGGCGCGATCGCCCAGCTCACCGGGAAGGTGACGATCGCCAAGTCCTACGACACCAAGGACTGGAAGCCGGAGAACGCCCTGGCGAACATGAACCAGGCGATCAGCGCGATCGGCAAGAGCAACATCCGCGGCGTCTACGCCGCCAACGACGGCATGGCGGGCGCCGTCATCAAGTCCCTCAAGGCGGCGGGCGTCACCGACGTGCCGGTCACCGGCCAGGACGCCGAACTCGACGCCGTGCAGCGGATCGTCTCCGGCGAGCAGTACATGAGCGTCTACAAGTCCTACCCGGTCGAGGCCGAGACCGCCGCCGAGATGGCCGTGGCCAAGGTCCAGGGCAAGGACATCCAGTTCGACGCCCTCACCCGGGACAAGGTCAGCAGCCCCACTCACCAGGGCATCCCCGCGCAGCTGGTCTCCGTGGTCGCCCTGACCAAGGACAACATCGAGGAAACGGTCATCGCCGACGGCATCTACAAGAAGGCCGACATCTGCACCGGCACGTACCAGGAGGCCTGCGCGGCGATCGGCCTCAAGAAGTAACCGCCGTTCCGACGTGCCCCGTCGGGGTCGTTCCACCGCCGTCACCCTGCCGCAACGCGCCGGACGGAGCCCGGGGCACACCGGGTGATACCGGTGGTTTCCGGTGGCCGCGCCGGTGGAAGCCGTGTTGCACAGCCGGTCCGGTCCGCGCATAGTTGCGCTGCGGAAGAGGCGGAAACCGGGGGTGTGATGGGCCATGGCCGGGCACGGAACCGAGGAGCATCCACACGGTGCCGACCGGCTGTGCGAGGCCGGGGACCGCGTGTATTCCCGGGCCGTACGACGGGGCCGGGTGCCGCGCCGGGACGCCGGGCCGGTGCCCTGCCTGCTGGAACTGGCCCTGCTGCACCCGGACCCCGACGACATGGACTTCCTGGTGCCGACCGCGCCGCAGGAGGTCATGACCCGGCTGCTGCGCGGGATGTACGACGAGGTCAGCGAGAGCCATCGGCGGGTGGGCTCGGTGGTGGCCGCCTTCGAGCGGTACGCCGGGCTCGGCCGCCAGGTGCGGGAGCCCTCCGGGGGCGCCGAGGGCACGGCGATCCGGGTCCTTGACGGACTGTCCCGCATCCAGGCGGCCATGGACGAGGCGACCCAGGCGTGCACCACCGAGGTGCTGACCGTCCAGCCCGGCGGCATCCGCCGCGAGCACGAGCTGTCGGAGGGGCTGCACCGGGCCCTGGCGCTGCGCGGCCGCGGGGTGCGCATGCGGGACCTCTACACCCACGTGGCCCGGCACGGCCAGGGCCTGCTCAACTACCTGGAGCTGATGGGCGGCACGGTCGAGGCCCGCACGCTCGACGAGGTCATCGACCGGCTGATCCTCTTCGACCGCACGGTCGCCTTCGTGCCCGCCAACGCCGACCGCACGATGGCGCTGGAGCTGCGCCATCCCGCGCTGGTGGAGTACCTGGTGACGGTCTTCGAACGGCTCTGGCGGCTGGCGATCCCGCTGACCGCGCCGCTGCCCGACACGGGCATCGAGGGCATCTCCCACCGTGAGCAGTCCATCGCCGCGCTGCTGGCCGAAGGCCACCAGGACGCGGTGATCGCCGAACGGCTGGGCATCAGCGTCCGCACCTGCCGCGCGCACATCGCCCGCCTGTCGGAGACCCTGGGCGCGGCCAGCCGTACGCAGCTGGGCGTCCGCATCGCCCAGGCCGGCCTGGACGGCCCGCCCCGCACCTCGGAACCGGCTTCGCTCAGCGCTCCCGGTCAAGAATCCCCGACCGCCCGATGAGGTAACCGAGCTGCGCCCTGCTCGCACTGCCGAGGGTGGCGGCGAGCTTGGCGATGTGCTCACGGGCGGTCCGCACGTTCATGCCGAGGCGGTCGGCGATCACGGCGTCGGTGTGCCCTTCGACGAGGAGGGCGGCTATGGCCCGCTGCCGGGACGTGACGCCGTCCGTGGGGGGCTGGTGGACGGTGAGGGGGTACATGGGGGTGGCGAGGCGCCAGAAGCGGTCGAAGACGGTGCCCAGGTACTCGACGAGTGCGGGGATCCGGATCTCCAGGGCCAGCGTGCGGTCCGCGTCGGCCGGGATGAAGGCGACCGCGCGGTCGACGAGGATCAGCCGCTCGGTGACCTCGTCCAGCGTACGGGCCTCGACGTCGCCCTCCAGACGTTCGTAACGAGCGAGGACCGTGGGGGCGTGGCGCAAGGTGTGCTGGTAGAGGGCGCGGATGCGGCCGCCCCGGTCGAGCAGCGCCTGGTCGCGCTCGATGGCGTCCGTGTGGACGCCGGGGTCCGGGCCGATGTGGCTGGTGCGGGGTTGCACCGTGAGCACTTCGGTGGCATCCGCCATGACTTCCGCGATGGTCCGGCCGATGTGCTCCTTGTCGCTGAGAACCGTGACGCCTGGTGTGCTCGCCGCGGCGCCGGGGGGCCGACTCGCCTGCAGGAACGGTTCGAACCTCTCGGCCAGCCGCTCCTCGCGCCGTCGCTCCTCGGCGATGCGTTCCCCGGTGGTGCGCAGCAACCGGTGCAGGGCGGTGGCCGGGGCCACCGGTTCCAGCCGGCCCAGGTCGTCGACGGCCGGGTGCAGCAGGCCGAAGTCGAGCAGGCAGGGGGCGCTTCGGGCCTCCTGGGCCCCTATCCGCCCCTCGCGCAGGGCTCGTTCGTACAGCGCCGTTCCCGCGGAGCAGAGGTCCTCAGGACCGTGCTCCGGATGCGGTGCCGGGCTCACCGGGTTCCTTCCGTCGGCTTCAGGACTCCTGCTTCAGGATGCCGGACTGCGCGATGAGGTAGCCGAGTTGGGCCCGGCTTCCGCTGCCCAGCGCGGAGGCCAGTTTGGCGATGTGGGCCCGGCAGGTGCGGACGTTCATGCCGAGCCGGCGCGCGATGGCCTCGTCGACGTGGCCCTCGACGAGGAGTTTGGCGATGGAGTGCTGGATCTCCGTGATGCCGTCGGAGGCGGTCTCATAGGGGGCTTTGGTGCTCAACGGCACCGCGCGGGTCCACATGAACTCGAAGACCTTGATCAGGTAGCGGACGAGACCCGGATGGCGCAGCTCCAGGGCGACTTGGCGATCATCACGCGTGGGGATGAACGCGACGGTCTCGTCGCAGATGACGAGACGCTCCACCAACTCGTCGATGGTGCGGTACTCCACCTTGCCTTCGGAGAACTGGGCCACGTAGCCGAGCGTCTCGGGGCTGTAGCGGGCGGTGTGCTGGTACAGCGTCCGGATGCGCACGCCGCGCTCGATCAGCGGCCGGTCCCGTTCCAGCCCCTGCACGACGATGTGTTCGAGGCGGCGGCTGCTCGGCTGCACGGTGAGCATCTCCGACTGGCACTCGGCCGTGGCCAGGTCCAGCGCCGCGTTGATCCGGTCCAGGCCTTCCAGCACCGAGATGGAGTGCGTCCCCGTCGTGACCTGGGCGCTGAGCGCCATGAACGGCTCGAGTGTCTCCGCCAGCCGCACGGACAGCCGTCTGCGCTCGGCGATCTCCCGCTCGATGGGGTTGAGCCGGTGGGCCAGGGCGACCGAAGGCGGTACAGGGCGCAGCCAGTTCGGATCGTCCGGATCGGGATGGAGAAGGGCGAACTCCATCAGGCAAGGCGCGGGGTCCGCGTCCGCACGGGCGATGCGTCCCGTGCGGAGCGCCTTCGCGTACAGACGGCTGCCCGCCTCGCACAGCTCGCTCATCGCGTGGGGATGCGGCGCCTTCGTCCGATTAGTCAAGAAATCTCCACCCCCCAGGGTCCTGAACATGCAGGAACATGATGCACCGTTTGGGTGGCCATGACGTGCCTGAATGAGCCATCGTCTTGTTCGACGGGGGAAGAGGGGACCTTCACGTGAGGACGAAGCCGACTATGAGCAAGAGAATGCTTCGCTCGGTGCTTGTCGCCGCCTTCTCCGCCGTCATGGCCATCACCGCACTGGTTGGCCTGTCCGGCGCGAAGGACGATGTCCGGGCGGACAGCACATGGGGAGTGGTTGCACCTGGCGGTGCCAAGGATTCCGTCGGTGCGGCACCGGCGTCTCCCGCGGGTGCAGACGACAGCACATGGGGCTGAACTGATGACAACTCCTCCGGACGACCGCTCCTTCCGTCGTGAAATGGCCACCGCCTACCGTTCCGGCTGGCACTTCATCGACCTGGTCACCGCCATCCCCCACAGCGGTGACTCGCTGATGGTGACCGTCTTCGGTGAGCCGGTCGTCGTCACGCGGGACGACGACGGAGACGTACGGGCGTACCGGTGTCTGCGGCGGCCACGGGGGGCGCCGCAGCCCGTACGGTGTGCCGTCCGCTATGGAATGATCTTCGTGAACCTGGACCAGCGGGACCACCGGCAGGTGGCGCCGGAGCCCGCAGACCTCAGGACCATCTCCGCCACCCCCCGCAGTGCCTGACGCGATTCCCCCGTCGTAACAGATCGCTCAGGTGCTTCCCCCCGCAGCGGCGTCACCGTGACCTGAACACGGTGACGCCGCTGCAGTTTTCCCGGAAATCTCCGGGTATCGGCGCATTCGATCACTGGCCGGAAACGGCCGTCCGCGCTCAGCCGCGCCCCAGCGCCCGGGTCAGCTCGATCTCGATCACCACGCGGGACGGGTTCGGTGCCGGTGTCCGCTCGTAGCGCTCGGCGTAGCGCCGCTCCGCCTCCGCGATCCGGTCCGGCTCCGCCCGGACGAACGCGCGTCCCTCCAGCGTCGCCCACCGCCGCCCGTCCACCTGGCACACCGCCACCGGGGCGCCCTGCGGGCCGGCCGCCAGCACATGGGCCACCTTCGCGCTCGACTTGTTCGTGATCACCCGGGCCAGCCGCGCCCGCGGGTCGTATGTCACTCCGACGGGAACGACGTGCGGGGTGCCGTCGAGGCGGAGGGTGGTCAGCGTGCACAGGTGCCGCTCCCGCCAGAAGCCGAGATACGGCGTGTCGGGGGCGCCCGGGTCCAGGGAATACGTGGTGGTGGCCATGAACCCGAAACCTAGCCCGCCCCGCCCGCCCGGGCCCTCGCGACCCGGGCCGCGGCGGAGCTCCCGAAGAAACCTTGAGTGGAATAGACTCAAGTTTGTGTAGGTTGACTGAGTCAGCACTGGGAGACGTGGCTGAGCGCTGACGCCAAGGGGCCAAGGAGGAGAGAAGCGACCGTGGACGCCGAGCTGACCAACAGGAGCCGGGACGCCATCAACGCGGCCGGCAACCGGGCCGTGCGGGAGGGGCACCCCGACCTCACCCCCGCCCACCTGCTCCTCGCGCTGCTCGAGGGGCGAGGCCGTCAAGAAAACGAGAACATCATCGACCTGCTGGCGGCCGTCGACGCCGACCAGGCAGCCGTCCGCTCCGGCGCCGAGCGCGTGCTCGCGTCCCTGCCCAGCGTGGCCGGGTCCACCGTCGCACCCCCGCAGCCGAACCGCGAGCTGCTGGCCGTGATCGCGGACGCGCAGAGCCGGGCGCAGGACCTCGGGGACGATTACCTGTCCACCGAGCACCTGCTCATCGGTATCGCCGCGAAGGGCGGCGCGGCCGGCGAGGTGCTGACCGGGCAGGGGGCCGGTGCGCAGAAGCTGCAGGACGCTTTTCAGAAGGTGAGGGGAGGGCGCCGGGTGACCACACCCGACCCGGAGGGCCAGTACAAGGCCCTGGAGAAGTTCGGCACGGACCTGACCGCGTCGGCGCGCGAGGGCAGGCTGGACCCGGTCATCGGCCGGGACCACGAGATCCGCCGTGTCGTGCAGGTGCTGTCGCGCCGTACGAAGAACAACCCGGTCCTCATCGGTGAGCCCGGCGTCGGCAAGACCGCCGTCGTCGAGGGGCTCGCCCAGCGGATCGTCAAGGGCGACGTGCCCGAGTCCCTGAAGGACAAGCGGCTGGTCGCCCTGGACCTCGGGGCGATGGTGGCGGGCGCGAAGTACCGCGGCGAGTTCGAGGAGCGGCTGAAGACCGTCCTCGCCGAGATCAAGGACTCCGACGGGCAGATCATCACCTTCATCGACGAGCTGCACACCGTCGTCGGCACGGGCGCCGGGGGCGACTCCGCGATGGACGCCGGCAACATGCTCAAGCCGATGCTGGCCCGCGGCGAGCTGCGCATGGTCGGTGCCACGACGCTGGACGAGTACCGGGAGCGGATCGAGAAGGACCCGGCCCTCGAGCGGCGCTTCCAGCAGGTGCTGGTCGCCGAGCCGACCGTCGAGGACTCCATCGCGATCCTGCGCGGGCTCAAGGGCCGCTACGAGGCCCACCACAAGGTGCAGATCGCGGACAGCGCGCTGGTGGCCGCCGCGACCCTGTCCGACCGGTACATCACCTCCCGCTTCCTGCCCGACAAGGCGATCGACCTCGTCGACGAGGCCGCCTCCCGGCTGCGTATGGAGATCGACTCCTCGCCCGTCGAGATCGACGAACTCCAGCGTGCCGTCGACCGGTTGCGGATGGAGGAGCTGGCGCTCGACAAGGAGACCGACGCGGCCTCGCGCGAGCGGCTGGAGAAGCTGCGCCGCGACCTCGCCGACAAGGAGGAGGAGCTGCGCGGCCTGACCGCCCGCTGGGAGAAGGAGAAGCAGTCCCTCAACCGGGTCGGTGAGCTGAAGGAACGGCTGGACGACCTGCGCGGCCAGGCCGAACGCGCCCAGCGCGACGGCGACTTCGACAGCGCCTCCAAGCTGCTGTACGGAGAGATCCCCAGCCTGGAGAAGGAGCTGGAGGCCGCCTCGCAGGCCGAGGAGGAGGCCGCCGGGGACACCATGGTCAAGGAGGAGGTCGGCCCGGACGACATCGCCGACGTGGTCGCCTCCTGGACCGGCATCCCGGCCGGCCGCCTCCTCGAGGGCGAGACGCAGAAGCTGCTGCGCATGGAGGACGAGATCGGCAAGCGGCTGATCGGCCAGACGGAGGCCGTACGGGCCGTCTCCGACGCCGTACGCCGCAGCCGCGCGGGCATCTCGGACCCCGACCGGCCGACGGGCTCGTTCCTCTTCCTCGGCCCGACCGGCGTCGGCAAGACCGAACTCGCCAAGGCACTCGCCGACTTCCTCTTCGACGACGAGCGGGCCATGGTCCGCATCGACATGTCGGAGTACGGCGAGAAGCACAGCGTGGCCCGGCTGGTCGGCGCCCCGCCCGGCTACGTCGGTTATGAGGAGGGCGGCCAGCTCACGGAGGCGGTCCGCCGCCGCCCGTACAGCGTGGTCCTCCTCGACGAGGTGGAGAAGGCCCACCCGGAGGTCTTCGACATCCTCCTGCAGGTGCTGGACGACGGCCGCCTGACGGACGGCCAGGGCCGTACGGTCGACTTCCGCAACACCATCCTGGTGCTGACCTCCAACCTGGGCAGCCAGTACCTGGTCGACCCGCTGACCAGCGAGGAGGAGAAGAAGGAACAGGTGCTGGAGACGGTCCGCGCCTCCTTCAAGCCGGAGTTCCTCAACCGCCTGGACGACCTGGTGGTCTTCTCCGCCCTGACCAAGGACGAGCTGGGCCGGATCGCGAAGCTCGCCATCGACCGCCTCGCCAGGCGCCTGGCGGAACGTCGCCTCACCCTGGACGTCACCCCCGACGCCCTGGCCTGGCTCGCCGACGAGGGCATGGACCCGGCCTACGGCGCCCGCCCGCTGCGCCGCCTGGTCCAGACCGCCATCGGCGACCGCCTCGCCAAGGAGATCCTGGCCGGCGAGATCAAGGACGGCGACACGGTCCGCGTCGACCGCTTCGGCGAGGGCCTGCTGGTGGGCCCGGCCACCGGGAAGACCCTGTAACGGCGCCTACGATCCCCCTCGGCCCCCTTCCCCGGTGAGCGTGGGAGGGGGCCGAGGGGTGCGGGTACTCGGGAGCACGGCTGCCCGGGTGACCGGATCCTGTCAGCCGAGGGCTGACAGGGGCTGCCGGGGCTTGCCACCACCCTCCCCGGATGGGGGAGGATGGCGGGATCCGTACGAAGGGAAAAACACGGTGAGCATCGACCCGTCCTCGATTCCGAACTTCGGGGGCCAGCCCGAGCCGCAGCCCCAAGGACCGGCGGGCCCCGTCGTCCCGGATCAGGACCTCGTGAAGCAGCTCCTGGACCAGATGGAGCTCAAGTACGTCGTCGACGACGAGGGCGACCTCGCGGCGCCGTGGGAGCAGTTCCGTACGTACTTCATGTTCCGCGGCGAGGACGAGCAGCAGGTCTTCTCGGTGCGGACGTTCTACGACCGGCCCCACAAGATCGACGAGAAGCCCCAGCTGCTCGAGTCCATCGACGACTGGAACCGTAGGACCCTTTGGCCCAAGGTTTACACCCACACCCACGACGACGGCACCGTCCGCCTGATCGGCGAGGCCCAGATGCTGATCGGCATGGGCGTGAGCCTCGAGCACTTCGTCTCCTCGACGGTCAGCTGGGTACGGGCCGCCATCGAGTTCGACCGCTGGCTCGCCGAGCAGCTCGGCCTCGAACAGGAGATCGACAACGCGGAGAAGCCCGAGGACGACGAGGAGTAGTCCCACGGCAGTTCTACGGCGGTGTCCGCCCGCTCACGAGCGGATACGTCCCGTAGGCCGACGAGAGCCCGGCCGGAGCACAGACCGGGCTCTCGCCGTACGCGACCCGTGACCGGTCAGCCGGCCAGGGTTTTCAGGCGCTTGGCCGCCTCCTGGAGCACCGCCGGCTGTTTGCAGAAGGCGAAGCGGACGAAGGGGGCTCCCTCGGCGCGGTGGTCGTAGAAGACGGCGTTCGGGATGGCGACCACGCCCACGCGTTCCGGCAGGGAGCGGCAGAAGGCGAAGCCGTCCGTTTCCCCCAGGGGGCGGATGTCGGTGGTGATGAAGTACGTGCCCGCCGGCCGGAACACCCCGAAGCCCGCCTCGGCCAGGCCCGCCGCCAGCACCTCACGGCGGGCCCGCATGTCCTCGCGGAAGGCGGTGAAGTACGACTCCGGCAGTGCCAGCGCCTCGGCGACCGCGTACTGGAAGGGGCCCGAGGCCACGTACGTCAGGAACTGCTTGGCCGAGCGCACCGCCGTCACCAGGCCGGGCGCCGCGGTGATCCAGCCGACACCTCGTTCGCACACCTGTTCTTCCTGGTCGGCTGCCGTATCGTCCTGGAAATCAGAGTGTAGTCAGAGTACAGTCTGAGTATGAGCATCGCGCATTCGGTATTCGAATCGGAATCCGTCTCGTTCACCGATCTGTCCCGGAACCCGAAGGCGGTCGCCGCGAGGGCCGCAGCCCTGGGACGCCTGCGTGTCACGCACCGAGACGCGCCCGACATGGTGCTGACCACGGCCATACACGCAGAGCGCACCGAGGAAAACCTGACCACCGCGTCCCGACTGTTCCTTGCCTTGATGAAGCAGGACGGCGGCGCCAGGTCGCTTCTGCTCGCGCTGCCCGAGGTGTTCCCGTGGGTGCGTCACCTGGACGACGAAGAGGTCCGGGAATTCACCGTCGAGCTCCTGGAGGCGCTGTCCGACGCCGCAGAGCTGGGCGCCAGGGAGGCTGTGCATCGAGCGATCGTCTCGTGGCGGGCAACCGCCCGCATCAACGCGGATCCCGACCAGCTCAGGGAAGCGCTCCGTCCGCTCGATGACGTCGACCTCGGCCCGGTCGAGGTGCACGAGTGAGCCCGAAGAAAGGCGATCGGGTCAGCGTCCCTCCGCTGAGCGGCTGGAACGTTATTTATGGAACGACGGAGGCCGCGACAGGCTGGGAGGAGCTGTGCCGGGTGGCGCTGCCGAACGCGCATCGCTGCCTGGAAGCCCTTCGTGCAGACCCGTTGTCGCGGGCCAACTGGAATCGCCAGCACCAGCTCCGCGGCAGGCACGCCACCAGGGAGTGGAAGGGCTCCGAGTTGGAGCAGTGGGAGTACGAGATCACCAGCGGCGGCCGGGTCCGCTACCTGGTCAGCCCGGAAACCTCGACTGTGATCCTCGTTTACGCATCTCCGCGACACCCGAAGGACACCGAATAGCCTCCAGTGCTTCGCGCTTGTCGGAAGGCGGAGTGATGCCGGGCGGCCCTGCCCGACGCCCACCGACGACGCGCTCTGTGCTGCAAAGCCCCACCGTGCTCAACCCCGGTCCGTATCCGGCAGCATCGCGTCCGCGATGCCGAGCGGAACCGACTCCAGCCCGGTGGTCTCGGCGAGAGCTGAACGGAGCGCCGATCGGAAATGGTCGACGCCAAGTGCCCTCGCGGCGATCAAGGCCAGAGCTGTGATGTCCACGTCGCACACGTCCACGGGCGCGGCACCGTTGAACCATAGCCGCTTGTTCGCCATCGCCAGGTCGACCGCCGTGCTGTACCGCTGCGCCATCGTGCGGAGATGACCGATGACGGAGTCCGTCGCGCCCGGCCCGGAGCGGAGCAAGCGGGAGGCGATGTCCCAGTACACGCGGATGGGAGTACCCAGCGCGCCGACGGTGGCCACACCACGTCGATGAGGCGACCGGGAGAGCAGTAGTTGCAGGTGCCGTTCGATGCGAACATACCGTGCGGCGTATTCGTCCAGTTCAACGTCTGTTTTGCCTGGCGCGGCGTGGCCGGCTTCCGAATTTCGGACCATCCCAGCGGCGGCGACAAGCAGATACGCCTGCTGCTGCGGGTGCGACAGGGGCTCCGGCAACGGGCCGTCCCCCCGCACCTCGCCGTCCGGTCTGTGCCGACCGGTCATCATCTCGATCCGCGAGGCCACTTGCGACAGGTTCGGGGGCTCGGCGGCGTAGGCAACCAGGAGGTACGTGCCGAACCCGTGGCCGAGATCGTGCAGGATCCCACCCGCCGCGGACAGCAGTCGCCTGGCCCGCTCAGTGTCGAACAGCATGGCCCACTGGCCGGCGAGCCGCAAAGAGGTGGACGTGTCCACTCTCACTTCCCAGCCGGGAACGTCGGACACCGAGGCGCCGGTGTCGGGACCGTCTCCTTGCGGAGGACCGTACAGACCTCGCGAAACCGTGTTTGCGTAGGACTCGAAGAAGTCGGCCGTGCGACGGGCCTGATCGGGATCGATCTGCAGCAGACGCAAAGCGCGCTCGTTCACTCAGATCAACTCGCGAACGTTGCTGAGTTTGTCAGGAAAGGTGAACCGAGGGTTGGAGTGGGTCCATGCCCGCGAGAAGGTCAGCCGTCGGCGGTTCCAGAGCCACTTCTCACAGCTGTGGATGTGGTTGTCCGGGATTATGATCTTGGCGACGATCTCGCCTTCCGGCTGGTAGGCCGAGTACCGGCGATAGGTGTTCAGATCGCGCACTTCTTCGGCGACTCCCTCGACCTCGACCGCGGGGCGTGGGCCTACGAGAACCCAGCAGCGGAAGAGATACGCGGTCTCGCGTTGGCCGAACTCGGTCGCGAACCACAGGGCGGTCCGCCGGGCGGTGTGTGCGAAGTTCGTCTTCGCGAAGGTGGCGCGCTCGATCGAGCCCGCCGTGAGCGAGATGAACGGGGTCTGTTCGTTGAAGGGCCTTCCGGTGGCGGGGTCAGGATCGGTGAAGTGATTGACGTGCATGTCGATGTTGTCATCGGTCAACTTCTCACGTGTCGCTTCCGGGCTGATGGTATGCACCTTCCGCCACCAGTTGCAGATGATCCCGGTGCGGTCGTCAATGACGTTCTTCGCCTCCGAGTCGCCTCCCAGCGACATACCCTTGAAGCACCACTGAACGATCACTGCTGCTCCGATCCTCGGCGCATTCGCGCCGCGTACTCAGCCGAGAAGGATGCGCATGGCCGTCTGGAACAGAACCTGGGCGCTGTTGGTGGATCCCTGCGCACCTCGGCGCCGTGCCTCCGCCCTGAGCTCCTGCGAGTCCGCGCTCGCGTAGATCAGGAAGGGGACGGTGTTGCCGCGCTCGCGCAGCTTCTCCAGCAGGACGTAGCCTTCCCGCGGACCCTCTCTGCGGCCCATGTCCGAGATGATCAGTGCGAAACTCTGACTCTCTGTTCTCGCGAGAGCCTCGTCCGTCGAAAGTGCCAGCGAGATCTGCAGGCCGACCGCTTCGAAGGCGCGCCGCTCGTTGACGTTGTTCTCGGGACGGTCGTCGACCCACAGCACGTGGGGGCGCGCCGCTGCGACGCCTCGTGCCGGTAGCGCGTCCTGCACGGACCTGACGATTCCCTGGATGTCCGGCGCCGACGTTGTCGGGTCTTCCATCTTGACGGAAGCAAGTGTCAGTGACGCCGTGGCGGACATCAGCTTGACGAAGTTCTCCTCGCTCTTGAAATCACCGGGTCCGAACAGCTTCGTGCTGTGCATGCTCACCAGCCATGCAAAGATCCCCAGCACGAGGACCGGAAAGATCACCAAGAAGTAGATGAGCGGGGTCTTCTCGGTCGTGGAGAGCGAGTCGGCGAACCCTGTGACCAGGGCAGCGAATCCGTAGACCAGGACGATGAACAGCGCGATGATGCCCAGCGGATTGCGGGACAGACCCTGGGCGGCCTTGCTGAAGTCTGCTAAAGGGCTCGTCACTTCTGCTTCCCTGGTGTCAACGGCGGTCTCCCGCCAAATTAGTCAAGGGCTGTTGTCAGAGCGTAGCCGTCTGTAGCAGCGCACTGTTCTGCTTCCTGCCTTCCGGCAACTCAAGAACATCCGCTGGCGCTCCGCGGCTTCGGTCCGGACGTCTTGCCGGCAGCGGTCGTCCCCGGCCTGCGCTCCGTGATCGCGGTCGTCACGTCGTCGGCGGACATCTCGGGTGGTCAGCCGGCCAGGGTCTTCAGGCGCTTGGCCGCCTCCTGGAGCACCGCCGGCTGTTTGCAGAAGGCGAAGCGGACGAAGGGGGCTCCCTCGGCGCGGTGGTCGTAGAAGACGGCGTTCGGGATGGCGACCACGCCCACGCGTTCCGGCAGGGAGCGGCAGAAGGCGAAGCCGTCCGTTTCCCCCAGGGGGCGGATGTCGGTGGTGATGAAGTACGTGCCCGCCGGCCGGAACACCCCGAAGCCCGCCTCGGCCAGGCCCGCCGCCAGCACCTCACGGCGGGCCCGCATGTCCTCGCGGAAGGCGGTGAAGTACGACTCCGGCAGTGCCAGCGCCTCGGCGACCGCGTACTGGAAGGGGCCCGAGGCCACGTACGTCAGGAACTGCTTGGCCGAGCGCACCGCCGTCACCAGGCCGGGCGCCGCGGTGATCCAGCCGACCTTCCAGCCGGTGAACGAGAACGTCTTGCCGGCCGAGCCGATCGTCACCGTGCGCTCGCGCATCCCCGGGAGCGTGGCGAGGGGGATGTGCTCGGCGTCGTCGAAGACCAGGTGCTCGTAGACCTCGTCGGTGACCACCAGCAGGTCCCGCTCGACGGCCAGCTCGGCGATCGCGGTCAGCTCCTCGCGGGTGAGGACCGTACCGGTCGGGTTGTGCGGGGTGTTGATCAGCAGCAGCCGGGTCCGGTCGGTCACCGCCGCGCGCAGCTCGTCGAGGTCCAGGCGGAACGCGGCACCCTCCTCGAGGTGCGGGCGCAGTGTCACCGGTACGCGCGTGCCGCCCGCCATCGCGATGCAGGCCGCGTAGGAGTCGTAGTACGGCTCCAGGGCGATCACCTCGTCGCCCGGTTCGACGAGAGCCAGCAGCGCGGCCGCGATCGCCTCCGTGGCGCCGGCCGTGACCAGCACCTCCGTGTCCGGGTCGTAGGACAGCCCGTAGCGCCGCAGCTGGTGCGCGGCGACGGCGGTGCGCAGCTCGGGGACGCCCGGGCCGGGCGGGTACTGGTTGCCGCGACCGTCGCGCAGCGCGCGCACGGCCGCCTCGCGGATCTCCTCGGGGCCGTCGGTGTCGGGGAAGCCCTGCCCCAGGTTGATCGACCCGGTCGACACGGCCAGGGCGGACATCTCGGCGAAGATCGTCGTCCCGAACTCGGCGAGCCGGCGGTTGAGGAGCGGGCGTGCGCTGGAGGTCATGGCGGTCATCCTGCGCCGAAGCTCTGGACTTCCTCAACTCTGCTTCACCGATCGGCACCTGCGCCGGTACCCGAAGCACCGTCTCTGAGCAGGGGAAGAGCCGTCGTCGACTGTCGTCATCTGTCATCGTCGAGCACCCCCGCACGGCCCGGAGACGGCCCGAGCGGGGGTGTTGCGGTGCGCCCCTCGATGTTCCGCGAGGTGACGGTCATGGTCGCGCCCGTTGGAACGCCGAGGTTCCGCGCCAGACTGAGCGAGTTGAGGGCGCTGTGGTAACTGCCCTGCCTGCGGATGCCGTCATTGGTCGATCCGACACCCTCCAGCGAGACCCTGAGCAGGTCCAGGTGCGGAGCGATCTCGGTCAGGCGGTGCTCGATCCGGTACCCGTTGGTGCAGATCTCCACGCGCTGGCCCAGCTCCTCCTTGGCATGGCGGACGACCCGCGCGAGGTCCCGGTGGACGAACGGCTCCCGCCGAGCAGGGTCACGGCCCCCGTGCCGTACTCGTCCCGCATCAAGGCGAGAAGGCTGACGGCTTCCTTGGCGGTAAAGGACCCTGAGGCGACCCTGACGCGTCCCGGAACTAACCCTGCAAGCCGTGGCGATTGCTCTGCAGCAGAGAAAGGATGCGGTCATGATCTACACGGCACAATCCACCCGGCCTGATAGTGCGCGTCGTGCGCTGGAGCTAAAGAGCGTCAGCCGTTACCGCCATCCCCTCGCCTTCTATGTCCTTGCCACCGCCATCCCGTGGGCGCTGTGGTTCACCGCCGCCTGGCTGTCGCACCAGCCCGATCCCAGCCAGGGCACTACCGCCGTTATGACCGGCCTCGGCCTGGCCGGTCTCGCCGCCCCGATCGTCGTGGCGATCTGGTTCATCCGCAGGGACGGGCTCACCCGCGACGTCCTCGCTCGCCTGGTCGCGCCGCGCGGCACTCGCGCCTGGGTCTGGCTGGCGGCCGTCGGCCTGCTCCCCGGCGCCCTGCTCGTCGCTACCGCGATCACCATCCCGTTCGGCTACGACGTCTCGCAGTTCGAGCTTCGCAACGGCTTCACGTTCGCGGCGGGCCTGCTGCCGGCGTGGATCACGCTCGTTCTGGCCCCCGTCCTGGAGGAGGTCGCCTGGAAAACCTACGGCACGGATGCGCTCGCGTCCCGGATGAACGTCCTGTGGACGTCGTTGCTGTTCGGTGTCGTCTGGGTGCTGTGGCACGTGCCGCTCGGCTTCATCAAGGGCAACTACCAGGCGGAGGTCGTCGAGGAGGGCCTGATCCACAGCCTCAACTACGGTGTTTCGCTGATACCGTTCGTCATCCTGATGAACTGGCTCTACTACCGCGCCGGCCGCAGCGTCCTCGTCGCGATCGTCTTCCACCTCGCCGCCAACTTCGGCAACGAGATGTTCCTCACGCACCCGGACACCAAGGTGATCCAGACCGTCCTGCTTCTGGTGCTGTCCGTCATCGTGGTGTGGCGCGATCGGGAGTTGTTCCTGACGCCTCCCGGACGCCGCGCGTGACCCTGCCTGGTGCGAGACATCCCGGCGGTGGACTTGGAAACAGGCAGGGCAGCAACGTCCTCGCGTGTTCGAATCCCACACCCTCCGCCTCCGAACAAAATTCTCATCCACAAGTCTTGACTACTGCTCCCTGTTCAGGCGTCTTGACACACTCACCCCACGCCTAACTACACGGCATTGGCCTTTAGCGGCTGCGTATACGGCGTGCCAGGATCTCCCTCCGAAACGGGAGGGGCGATCATGAGTTCATACGCTGCTGCGCTGGCTGGCTCGATGGCGCTACTCGTCGCCTGCGGGGGAGTCGCGACCTCGGGCCTCCGGGTTGTCGAGGGCGGCGCGCGCCGCGCGCTCGACGAGAATTGGAACATAGTTACGCACGCGTGCATTGCGGAAGCGGTGGTGTGCGGCGGTCACTTCCGCTCTGATCCGCTCCTTTGAGTGCCGGTCCGCATAGGCGGCCTCCAGCCGAGCAATTACCTGCTGGATGGCGGCATGTTCCCCTGACCGGTCATTCGGCGCCCGCCGTCCTGAGTGCGCACCGCTCGCCATATCGTGGCGCCCGCCTTCAGGGGCTACTCCTGCGCAGTGGATTCCTTCCCGGTGGGCGCGGGCTCCGCCTGGTTGCTCCTGCGGGGCTGGACCTCCGGCGGCTGAGCCCTGCCGCTGCGCAGCATGGCATATCCGGCATATCCGAGGCCTCCGGCGACGGCGACGGGCCACTCCAGGACGCCCACGGTAGCCAGGGCCGCAAGCCCGAGGTAGAGGGGAGCTCCGCCCTTGGCGGGCAGCACCTGGCGAGCCACGTTGACGGGAGTCATCGCGATGTGGGCCACGCGGCGCGCCTGGTGTTGCATGGATGCGCCCGAGGTCGTCTGCGAGCCGGTTGCGGTGCCGGCGGTAGTCGGCGCCGCCTTGGTGGTGGTCATGAACTCTCCTCACCGCTGCGTTGATGTACATGAAAGAGGCTAAATGCCATCCATCGCCATAGATCGGATATCTAGGCCGCAGGAGTGAGGCCCTTGAGGTCGGTGGAGCCTCGATGGGCGAGTCAAGCTCCATCGAGCGCGATCAGTAGCCGAAGAAATGGGCGGGCGCCCCACTGGCCTGGGGCGTTGCGCGCGATCAACGCTGTGACCTGCGGCTGGGCCGTCAACGGTTGTCAGCGTTGGTCGCCGTTGTGCACCCTCGTACGGCCCCGAGACGGCCCGAGGCTCGACCTGGAGGATGGGCTCTGACGTCACAGCTCAGGATGCCGGTGGAGCGCGGTCGTGCCACGCTGGGAGAGGTCGCGCCGCTCCGAGCGTTCGGTAGACGCATGGCCCTGCCACCCAAGGAGTCCGACATGGCCCGTGACGCCGTCCCACCCAGAACGGCCAATGCGAACCCACGGCCGTGGCATGCAGCCGTGTCGGGTACAACCGTCCTCGCAGCAGCACTGATGATCTTCGGTGGTGCGATGGCGATCTTCGAAGGAATCGCCGCCATCGCCAAGGATGATCTGTTCATTGCGACGCGCCACTACGTGTTCGAGTTCAGTCTGGCGGGCTGGGGCTGGGTGCACTTCGTCCTGGGCATTGCCATTGTCATTGCCGGGTGTGCCGTGCTCAGCGGAGCGCTGTGGGCACGCTTCTTCGGCGTATTCGTGGCAGGGCTTGGTGCGATTGCCAACTTCCTGTGGGTGCCGTACTACCCCCTCTGGGCCCTGACTCTGGTCGCCGTCAACATCTTCATTGTCTGGGCTCTGTGCACGGGTATGCACAGAGAGGCTGACGCCGAACAATAGGCATGATGATGCGGGCCGACCGTGCGGCGGTGCCTGATACGCCTGCGGTCGGTGGAGCGGCTTTGGGCTGGAGCTGCTTTGGGGCGAGTGATCATGGCCCCGTAAGCTTCCGGCGCGTCGGGCAGTCTGTGGACCTGCCCGTTAAGCACGACGTTGGGGTCATGATCTTCGAGGCTCGCCCCAAAGTGGCTGCCTAAAGCCGTGGAGCCGACCGCCCCAGCCACGACGTGTTTTGACCTCATGCACTGTGTGCCTGCCTCTTGGGCGGGAGCGGGCGGCCGGCGGTGCCGAGCGGGGCGGAGACATGAGCGCGGGCGCCGCCGGCCGCCCGCTCCCGCCCGGAGGAGCGAAGCGACGACGGGTGCTTGATGAAGTAGGGAAAGTCTTATCCCACTGGGATGAGCCGCTTGCCGTCGTGGCTCCGTACATGGGGTCCGTTGCCGTCCAAGGCGTCCAGGAGTCGGACCGCGTAGACCTCGGACATGCGCTCGCTGACTTCGTCAGGCGTGAGCCAGTCGACGGCCGTCGACTCGCTCGACGTGCGTTCGGTGCCGCCGGAGGGCTTGCAGCGGAAGACCAGGGCCACGATGCCTCGGGTGGTGTTCTTGTAGACGCCGGTGAGTTCGTCCACCTCGACGTGGATGCCGGTCTCCTCCAGAACCTCGCGGACGACGCCCGCTTCCGGGGTCTCATTGAGTTCGAGTACGCCGCCGGGGAGCTCCCATGTGCCGTTGTCGGCGCGGCGAATCGCCAGGAGGCGGCCGTCTTCTCGCACCACTACTCCGGCTACGGATACGGAGTGCAGCGGCGTGGAGGGTGCTTCCTGTGATTCACTCATGTACAGGAGCATAGGAGGCAGAGAAGGACTATGGGAACCGCAGCAGGAGGTGGGAAGTCCGTACCTCGGTACGTTCAGATCGCCGAGGAGATCGTGGAGCAGATCCGGGCGGGTGTCCTCAAGCCTGGTGACATGGTGCCGAGTGAGTCGGAGTTGGTCGACCGCTACGGCGTGTCGGGCGGCACGATCCGTAAGGCCATGGTGGAGGTGCGGGCAAGCGGGCTCGTCGAAACCCGGCACGGCAAGGGCTCGATCGTGAAGGACCGGCCGCCGGTACGGCACCGCTCCTCCGACCGTTTCCGCCGCTCACATCGTCAGGGCGGTAAGGCTGCCTACCTCGCCGAGTCCGCGCAGTCCGGCGCCACCGCCAAGGTGAGCGTCCTCTACATCGGTCCCATGGACGTGCCCGAGGATGCCGCGCAACGGCTCGGCGTTCCGGCCGGCGCTCAGGTGCTCGCCCGGCGACGCCTCTACTTCCGCAACGGCACTCCCGTCGAGACCGCCACCTCGTATCTCCCGTGGGACGTGGTGAAGGAGATCCCGGAACTGTTCGCCGAGAACCCCGGCGGCGGTGGCATCTATGCCCGACTCGAGGACCACGGTCATGAGTTCGCGGAGTTCGTCGAGACGCTGCAAGCGCGTCCGGCCTCCAAGGCGGAGGCGTCCGAGCTGGCGCTGAGCCCGGGTGCCCCGGTGGTCCACCTGGTGCGTGAGGCCCGTACGACCGAGGGCCGCGTGGTGGAGGTCTGCGACACGCTCATGGCCGCTGACCAGTTCGTTTTCGAGTACCGCATCCCCGCTGTCGACTGACGTACCCTCAACTTCTCGCAGCCCGCCGTGACTTGTCGGCCGCGGCGGGTTGGCTCATGTATAGGAGTGGTGCACTCTTCTTCATGTCACTCATGTACATGAGTGGCGGAGTCCAGCCTCTGTAGAGGAGTGATCTGTTGTGCGTCAGATTCCCGTCGACACCTCCGGCGCGACCGTGATGGTCGCCAAGGCCCCGCAGCCCAAGGTCCGTGACCGCCGTACCGGCGAGATCGCCACCGACGCCGAGACCGGCGCGAAGCTGATGACGGTCGACGTGATGTTCGCGGCGAACGACGAGGTGGAGATCCTGTCCCTGACCGTCCCGGAGCCCGGCATCTCCGGTGACCTGGTCATGGGCACCCCGGTCGCCCTGACCGGCCTGATCGCCCGGCCGTGGGAGAACGAGTTCAACGGCCAGAAGCGGCACGGGATCGCCTTCCGGGCGGTCGCGGTGACCTCGCTGGTCGACACCGCCGCGAAGCCGAAGGCGGCCTGAGCCATGACGTGGCCGACGGTCTTATTGCTGGTGGTCGTCGTCGCTGCGGGTTTCCTGCGGTGGCGGCGTCCCGCCTGGTACTGGCTGACCTTCGGGGTCACCCTCGCCGTCCTGCGGGTGCTGGTCCGCTACGGCTCGGTCATGGACGCCTGCGGCCTGACGGTCCCGCCCTCGCGCTGGCGGCTGGCGCTGGCCCGGATGGCCAACCGCCCGGCGCCGGAGTCCCGTCCGCCGCGCATCCTGCAGCTGCGGCCCACCCGCACCGGCCTGGTCCTGCGGCTCAAGCTCCGCCCGGGACAGGACGCCTTCGACGTCGCCGCCGCCTCGGACCGGCTGCGCCACTCCTTCGGTATGTACGGCGTCACCTCCCGTGAACTGCGCTCGGGGGTGGTCGAGGTGCGGATGACCGGCTACGACGTGCTCCAGCGGGTGCAGATGCCCGCCAAGACCGACGCCCGCCCGATGCGCATCCCGGTGGCCCTGCGGGCGGACGGCTCGGTCCACTACCGCGACTACCGCGCCGTGCCGCACGGTCTGACCCTCGGCGCGACGGAGTCCGGCAAGTCCGTCTACCAGCGCAACCTCGTGGCCGGTCTTGCCCCGCAGCACGTGGCCCTGGTGGGCATCGACTGCAAGCAGGGGGTGGAGCTGTTCCCGCTGGCGCGCCGGTTCTCCGCGCTCGCCGACAACCCGGACACCGCGCTGGAGCTGCTGGAGGCGCTGGTGTCCCACATGGAGGAGGTGTATCAGCTCATCCGGGCCGAGCAGCGGATCAGTGTCGCGGTGCCGGACGCGGAGATCGCCGCCGACATCTGGGACCTGCCCGCAGAGGTGCGGCCGGTGCCGGTGGTGGTCCTGGTCGACGAGGTCGCCGAACTCGCGCTGTTCGCCGGCAAGGAGGAGGAGAAGCGCCGGGACCGGATCATCACCGCCCTGGTCCGCCTGGCCCAGCTCGGCCGTGCGGCCGGCATCTACCTGGAGATCTGCGGGCAGCGCTTCGGCTCCGAACTCGGTAAGGGCATCACCATGCTCCGCGCCCAGCTCACCGGCCGCACCGCCCACCGCGTCAACGACGAGACCTCCGCGAATATGGCCTTCGGCGACATCGCCCCGGACGCCGTGCTGGCCGCCATCCAGATCCCGGCCGAGATGCGCGGGCTGGCCATCGCCGGGGACTCCTCCGGTGGCTGGCACCGCATCCGCGCCCCGCACACCTCGCTGCGCCAGGCCGTCAACCTCTGCAACAAGCACGCCGACCGCACCCCCGACCTGCCCGCCCTGGCCGCCTACCGGCCCGCGGTCGCCTCGCTGCCCCCGGCCCGCGTGCCGCTGTCCAAGACAGCCCCCGCCACCGCCTGACCCACCACCCTCCCACGGTCGGCGCGACCGCCCTTCGCGCCAGGTCCCTACCCCCGCCATGCCTCATCACAGGAAGGAGCCGTGATGGCCCGCCCCGCTCTCCGCGTCGACGCCGTGTTCGTCCAGGCCGTCATCGCCGGGGCGCTGTCCTTCGCCCACCTGCACGACCTGGCCGCCGCCGCCGGACAGGACGGCTGGAAGGCCTGGGCCTACCCCGTCTCGGTGGACCTGCTGCTGGTCGCCGCCTGGCGTCGGCTGCGCACCGACGGCCCGTCCCGGCTGGCCTGGTGCTGGTTCCTCATCGCCCTTATCGCCTCGCTCGGCGCCAACGTGGCCACCGCCGGACTGCTCGACCTGAACGACGTCCCTGCCTGGCTGCGCATCCTGGTCGCCGCCTGGCCCGCGCTGGCCTTCATGGGCGGCACCCTGCTCGCCCACTCACCCGCGGATCGCTCCCCGGCTCCGCCGGCACCTTCCGCCCCGGACCCGGACCCCGCTCCCGAGATGGAGCCCGAACAGGCCGCCGCCGAGCCGGACCCGGCCCCGGTCGCTCCCGCTCCGTCCCGGCCGGTCGTGCAGCTCACCCCCGGCACCGCGCTCGCCCTGGTCGGCGGCGGCACCGCCGTGGTCCTGGTCGTCGGCGCCGTCCTGGTCTCCCTGCTCCTGGCGGTCGCCGTCACCGCCGCCTCGGTCGCCGTGTGCGCCCTGGTCGTCCGCTCGCTCGCCTCCGCCCAGCACCGCCGCTGACCGGCCGCCGGGTGGCGCACAAGCCGCCAAGCACGCCGCCACCCGGGGCCGTTCCCTCCAACCGCAATCGAAAGGAACCACCATCATGGCCCAGCCCACCCCGCCCGCGCCGAGGATCTGCCCGGCCTGCGACGGCTTTGCCACGGTCGCCGTCACCCTCGGCGGCCGCGACCCGCGCGGCCATCTGCACACCATCACCGCCCACTGCCCGGCCTGCCACGGCACCGGCACCGCCCCCGCCCGCCGTGTCCGGGAGGGGGCCCGTGCCTGAGACGCTGCTCGACCCGATCACCATCGGCGACCTGCTGCGGGTGGCCTCGGCCTTCGACTACCACCGCTGGGAGGACCAGGTCCGCCGCACCGGCGGCTGCGCCGATCCGATCCATCTGCGCGGCTGGGTGCTGCACAAGGACAAGACCACCGGCCAGGTGCTGCACCACTACTCCACCGAGCACGAGCCGGGCGGGCGCCTCCGGGTGGCCTGCGGCAACCGCCGGGCCTCCCGCTGTCCGGCCTGCGCCTGGACCTACGCGGGCGACACCTACCACCTCATCCGCGCGGGCCTGGCCGGGGACGACCGCCGCGACATCCCCGCCACCGTCCGGGACCACCCGCGGGTGTTCGCCACCCTCACCGCGCCCTCGTTCGGCCCGGTCCACAACCGGCCCGACCACGGCACCTGCCGCTGCGGCACCCGCCACGCCCCGGACGCCCCGGAACTGGGCACCGCCCTGGACCCGGCTTCGTACGACTATGCGGGCGCGGTGCTGTTCAACAACCACGCCGGACAGCTCTGGCAGCGCTTCACCACCCGGCTGCGCCGCGAAATCGCCACCCGTGCCGGCCTTTCCCGCCGGGAACTTACCGATCATCTTCGCGTCTCATACGGCAAGGTCGCCGAGTTCCAGAAGCGCGGCGCCGTGCACTTCCATGCCGTGATCCGCCTCGACGGACCCGACGGCCCGGACACCCAGCCGCCGTCCTGGGCCACCACCGGCCTGCTCGCCGACGCGATCCGCGCCGCCGCCGCGCACTCCTACACCTCGGTCTCCGTCCCGGCCGCCGAGGACCAACCGGCCCGCACCTTCCGCTGGGGCACCCAGCTCGACGTCCGGCCGGTCAAGGCGTTCGGGGACGGCTCGGAGATCACCGAACAGGCCGTCGCCTCCTACGTCGCCAAGTACGCCACCAAGGCCGCCGAGAACACCGGCACCCTCGACCGCCGCATCGGGGAGCTCGCCGAGCTCGACCGCCACGGTGTCCCCGACCACACCCGCCGCCTGATCGAAGCCTGCAAGATGCTCGACCCGCTGTATCCGGACCGGCGGCTGTGGGCCTGGGCGCACATGCTCGGCTTCCGCGGCCACTTCTCCTCCAAGTCCCGCCGCTACTCCACCACGCTCGGCGCCCTGCGCCAGGCACGCGCCGACTACCGCGCCGCCCAGGAACACGCCGCCCTCGGCCTGGACGACGCCGAGCCGGACACCGTCCTGGTCCTCGCCGACTGTCAGTACGCCGGGCACGGTCACACCCCCGGGGAATCCGTCCTCGCCGCCACCATCGCCCGCGGCCTCCAGCTCAACCGCGAGACCGCCCGCGAAGCCCTACGCGACCAAGCCGCCGACGAAAGGGAGTGCTGACCATGGCCGCGCAGCTGCCGAACCGGTTCCTGACCCCTGAGGACCTGGTGGAGATGTTCGGGCTGCCCAGCGTCGAGACGGTCTATCAGTGGCGCCGCAAGGACACCGGTCCCCGCGGCTTCCGCGTCGGCCGGCACCTCCGCTTCGATCCGAACGACGTGAGGGCCTGGGTCGACTCCCAGCTCGGGGAGGCTGCCTGATGGCCGGACACGTCCAGGACCGCTGGTTTCGGACCGAGACAGGGCCGGATGGCAAGACCCGCAAGGTCAAGACCGACCGCCACGGCGTCGGCCTGCGCTACCGCGCCCGGTACGTCGGCCCGGACGGCACCGAGAAGTCCAAGAGCTTCCCCGACGGCAAGAAGCGCCTTGCGGAAAAGTGGCTCAGTGCCGTCGAGACGGACATGACGCGGGGGCAGTACACCGACCCCAAGTCCATGCAGATCACGTTTCGGCAGTACGCCGAGAAGTGGTTGGACAGCAAAACACCCAGTGCGACGGCCAGGAAGGAACTCGGCCGGCGCCTGCGACTGCACGCCTACCCGGTGCTTGGCTCCCGGCCGGTTGGGACCTTCCGGCCTGAGCACATCAGGGAGTTCCTCGCCGCCCTGGAAGCGAAGCCTGGCGTGGGCCCCTCCTACGCCCGAAACATCTTCGCGGACGTTCAGCCGGTCCTCTCTGCCGCTGTCGATGACTCGTTGCTGTCGCGCAACCCGTGCAGCGCACGGAGCGTCCGGCGACCCAAGCCTGACGCGCATCCCGTGGTCCCGTGGGTGCCCGCCCAGGTGTTCGCCGTTCGATCGGCCCTGCTGGAGCGGTACCAAGCGATGGTCGATGTTGGCGCCGGATGCGGTCTGCGTCAGGGCGAGGTGTTCGGACTGGCTGAGGATGCCATCGACGCCGAGGGGCGCACGCTCCATGTCGTCCGACAGATCAAGCACGTGGAAGGGCACCCGGTCTTCGCTCTCCCCAAGGGCGGCAAGAAGCGGGACGTGCCGTTGCCTGACTCCGTGGCGGAAGCCCTCCGGGCGCACATGGATGCCTACAAGCCCGTAGAGATCACGCTGCCGTGGGACGTGCCGGAGGGGCCGAAGGTGTCCGCTCGGCTGATCTTCACGGCTGAGCAAGGGGGCATGGTGTGGCGGAGCAACTTCAACGGCAAGGAGTGGAAGCCCGCTCTCGCGGTCGCGGGCCTCATCCCGGAAGCGGACGATGACGGCAAGTACGAGTCCGCGCGCGAGCACGGCATGCACGCCCTCCGGCACTTCTACGCCTCCGCGTTGCTGGACGCGGGCGAGAACATCAAGGCCGTCAGCGAGTACATGGGGCATGCCGATCCGGCGCTGACGCTGCGGGTGTATGCCCACCTGATGCCCGACAGCCGCGAGCGTGCCCGGCGTGCCATCGACACTGTGTTTCAACGTGCCTCTGAGGAGGAACACGGCCCACAGACGGCCCAGTGAGCTTCGAACGGCCCCTGATCTGCCAATCGGCGCAGGTCGGGGGCCTTTTCCTTGTGCTGACCCTCAGAACTTCCTCAAGTGTGCTTTGACCGGTCCGGCGGCCGGGCATGTCCTGCTCACGCTACGAGCGTGGCGCCCACGGGGGGTCGGAAGGAGGGGACGCCATGGTTCTCGGCGTCTTTCTGGCAGTGATCGCGGTGATGTTCCTGGCCGGGACGGCCACCGCGCGCCGAAAGGCCCACCGCGGCCGGTACGCCAAGGCGCGCGGGGGCCGGCGCGCGCGGTCGCTCAGCGGGGGGAGCGCGGACGGCGGCACCGGCTGGTGGGTCGCGTCGGACGGCGGCTGCTCGTCCGGAGGCTCGGGTCACTCGGGAGGGCACCACTCCGGTGGCCACCACTCGTGTGGGGGTCACTCGTGCGGGGGGAACTCCTCGTGCGGCGGTGGGTCGTCGTGCGGGGGCGGATGCGGGGGAGGCAGCTGACACGGGGCAGCTGAGCTGCGCAGGGGGAACCGCATCCGGGCCGGCGCCCGCCGGGAGGCACTCTCCGGCGGGCGCCGCGGCGCCGACTGGCGCGCCTTGGCACATGCCATGGTTGAACAGTTGAGCTGTGAGGCCCTCTGAGGGATGGAAACCCCGTGAAATTGGGTAAAAACGCTGTGGTGGGACCGCTGTTCATGATTCCCTCTACGTCACCTGCGCAGCCCCTCGGACGTTCTGCACACCCCCCTCCCGAACTGGGCTGACCGGGCCGTTGTCCCCGTGCCGACGGGGCGCTTTGGCCCATGCCTCCCCTTTCTTTTTCTTTGCGTGCCAGTGGAGCCGATCCATGCTCACGACCCTGAACACCTCCTACACCGACACGCGCGCGGCCGACCTCGCCTGGGCCCTGGGGCGCGAGCCGCTGCCCGCACTGGCCACTTTGGATCTCGAACTGACCGGGGCGCATATCCAGTTGAGACTCCTCGGCGCGTCCCACCAGGTGCTCCTGGAGGAGGACCGGGGCAACTGCTCGGAGACCGTGGCGTGCATGCCGGGCTCCAGCACACCGCTGCCGCTCGGCGTCGCCAAGCGGGTGGACGACTGGGAGTACGAGTTCGCGGCCCGCGTCGAGGTGCTCTCGCCGGGCTCGTTCGCGGGCCGCGCCCAGGAGTTGCTGGCCCTCGTCTCCGACCATCCGCACGGCCTCGCGGGCGTCTTCCCGGGCAGTCCGAACGCGTTCACCGCGATGCTGGCGCAGCGGCACGAGGGCCAGGTGCACTGGCGTACCTGGCACGCCTACCCGCAGGACGGCCAGTTGGTGGCGACCCGGACGAGGGTGGGGGTGCGCCGGTCCGCGCCGACCGGAACCGGTTGAGCGCGGACAAACACGGGATGTGTCGGCAAGTGTCCTTTCCATACGTGTGGGTGACGAAGCGTCCCACGCCCGTGACGTAACGTCGCAGTCGTGATCGAATCGCACGCCCCGGCCCCACCCGGCTCGGCGCCGCCCTTCAGTGGCCCCGCGAGGCTGCCCGTCCGGCCGGGCACCGGCCGGTTCCTCGTCCTCGCGGGTGTCTTCGTCTGCGCGGCCTGCGGACTCGTGTACGAGCTCGAACTCGTGGCGCTGGCCTCGTACTTGATGGGCGACTCGGTCACCCAGGCGTCCGTCGTGCTGTCCGTCATGGTGTTCGCGATGGGGATCGGCTCGCTCGCCGCCAAGCGGCTGCGCCGGCACGCCGCCATCGGCTTCGGCGCGATCGAGGCGACGCTCGCCCTGGTCGGGGGCTGCAGCGCCATGGCGCTGTACGCGGTGTTCGCCTGGACCGGCGACTGGGGCGGCATGTGGGCGGACGGGCCGCGCTGCCTGCTGGTCGTCTTCTCCCTCGCCATAGGCCTGCTGATCGGCGCCGAGGTGCCGCTGCTGATGGAGCTGATCCAGCGCATCCGCCGCCAGGACGCGGGCGGGGCGGTCGCGGACCTGTTCGCCGCGGACTATGTGGGCGCGCTCGTCGGCGGGCTGGCCTTTCCGTTCCTGCTGCTGCCGCTGCTCGGGCAGTTGACCGGCGCGCTGCTGACCGGCGCGGTCAACGCCGTGGCCGGTGGCGGGCTCGTCCTCGGGCTGTTCCGGCGGGACCTGAGCCCGCGCGGCCGGTGGCTGCTGCTCGTCGCCAACCTCGCCGTGCTCGGGCTGCTCGCCTCGCTGGCCGCGCTGGTGGGCGACTTCGAGCGGGCCGCGCGGCAGGCGGTGTACGGCGGGGACGTCCGGGTGGCGCTGCGGACCGGCGAGCAGGAGGTGGTCCTCGTCGGAGGCACCCACGGGCGTCCGCCGAAGCTGTTCCTCGACGGGCGGCTGCGGGCCGGCGGCCGCGACGAGCGCCTCCACCACGAGGCGCTCGTCCACCCCGCGATGGCCGGGCCGCACGCGCGCGTGCTGATCCTCGGCGGCGGTGACGGGCTCGCCGCCCGCGAGGTGCTGCGGCACCCCGGCGTCGAGCGGGTGGACGTCGTCGAGTCCGCCCCGGCGGTCGTCCGGCTGGCGCGCGGCGATCCGGCACTCGCCCGGCTCAACGCACACGTCTACGACGACCCACGCGTGCGCGTGAGCACCGCCGACGCCTTCCACTGGCTGCGGGGGGCGACGCCGGCGGCGTACGACGTGGTGATCGAGGACCTGCCCGATCCGGGCCTCACCTCGAGTACGAAGCTGTACGCGCAGGAGTTCTACGGCCTGACCCGGCGGGCCCTGGCGCCCGGCGGCCGGCTGGTGGTGCACGCGGGCCCGGTCTCCTCCCGCCCGCGCGTGTTCTGGACGGTGGAGTCCACGATCCGCGCGGCCGGACTGCGCACGGCGCCGTACCGCGTGACCGGCCGCGGCCCCGGCGACTGGGGCTGCATCCTGGCCTCCCGTACCCCGCCGGCCCTCCACCTGGACCCGCACGCCCCCCACCCGAGCACCCTTACCACGGCGTCGCTCACGGCGGCTGCCGATGCCGCCGCCCGGACCCGCGTCCCCGACCTCCCGCCTTCGACCCTGGTGCACCCTCGCTACAGCGGCTGACGCCTGACCGCGCCCGGTCGCGTGGTGGCGGGGTGAGGGAGTTTGTGGATGAGAGGAGGGTATTCGGGGGCGGTACTGGGTACGCTCGGCTGACATGGAGCACGAGGTGTTCGTTCCGGTTCCGGCTCAGCGGGTGCGGGTGGCGCTCGCCGACCCCGCGCGGGTGGCCCGGGCGGTTCCCGGGCTCCAGCAGGACGCGGGCAGCGAGCCCGTCACCGGCCGGCTGAAGGTGCGGATCGGCAGCCACTCCATCACCTACCGCGGCACCCTGCGTGTCTCCGCCCGCGACGACGGTTCGTACGCCGTCGAGGGCGACGCGACCGAGTCCCGCGGCACCGGCTCGGTGAAACTCGCCCTCACCCTCCGCCTCCGCGACACCGACGACGGCTCCACGCTCACCTTCGACGGCACCGTCTCCGCCGACGGCCGCGTCACCGAGCTGCCCCCGGAGGCCGTGCACACGGCGGTGATCCGCCTGTTGAACCGTTTCGTGGAGAACCTGGCCGCCGAGCCCCCCGAGCCGCCGGCCCCCGAGTCCCTGGCAACCGAGGACTTCGCCCCTCTGGCCACCGGCGACTTCGAGGCCACCCCGGACGCCGACGACGCGCCTGCGCCTCCGCCTGCCGAACCCGGCGAGGCCCCCGAGACCCGCTCGGCCGAGCCCGCCTCCGCCTTCGACGCCGAGGTTCCGCCCTCCGCCCTCGACCCGCTGGCCGACGAGGAGGACGAGGACGACGAGCCCCCCGTCTCCGAGGACTTCACCGAGGCCGCCGAGCCGCCCGCCGAGGCGGCGCACGCGCGGCGGACGATGATCGGGCGCAGCGCCGAGGAGGTGGACCACGCCCCGCCCCGCGGCCGCTACGCCCCCGTCCCCGCCCCGCTCACCGTCTCCGCCGGCCCCACCCTCCGCTGGGCGGCCCCCGCGGCGGCACTGGTCGTGGCGTCGGCGATCGTCGTGGGCCGGGCCCTCAGACGCCGCCGCTGAACACCCGCGCGGCCGGCCGGTACCCGCCTCGCGCCCGCCGGGCCGCACCTGGTTTGCGCGGCCGGGGTGTATCCGCCTTGCGCGGCCGGGGCGTCCGCCTCGCGCGGCCGGGGCGTCCGCCTCGCGCGGTGGCACCGCGCGGCCGGCCGGTACCCGCCTCACGCCTGCCGGGCCGCACCTGGTTTGCGCGGCCGGGGCGTCCGCCTCGCGCGACTCACCCGCCCCGCGGAGGCATCACGCGACCGGACGGCACTCGCCTTGCGCCGTGGCGTCACGCGGTCGGGCGGCACCCGTCTTGTGCCGCTGGGGCGAGCATGTCTTGCGCGTCCGGGACGGCCGCCGTGTGCGGCTGCACCGTGTGGCCGGGCGGGTCTGCCTGTGCGGCCGGGCCGTACTCGTCCTGTGCCGCCGGGGCGTGTCCGCCGTGCACGGCCAAGGCCCCTGTCTCGTGCGGCGGCACCGTGCGGCCGGGCGGAGCCTGTCTCGTGCGGTCGCACTCGCCTTGTGCCGTGGCGTCACGCGGCCGGGTCGTACCCGCCTCGCGCGGCCCGGTCCGCCTCCGCACCGTCGCCCCCGGCGGAAGCCACCGCCGTGATCCGCACAGTAGCCTCGTTGCGTGAGTAACGAAGACATCACGCTGACCGCGGGTGACGCGGAGGCGACCGTGCGGCCGGGTAACGGAGGGCGCATCGCGGGACTCCGCGTCGGAGGGCTGGAGCTGCTCCGCCAGGGAGAGCGGTTCGGCTGTTTTCCGATGGTCCCCTGGTGCGGCCGTATCCGCGACGGCCGGTTCCGGGACGGTGCCACCGTCCACCAGATGCCGCTCAACTCCCCGCCGCACGCCATCCACGGCACCGTCCGCGACGGCGCCTGGCGCACGGCCCGCACCTCGGCGAACGAGACGGTGATGACGTACGACCTGGTCGACCCCTGGCCCTACCCCGGCCGCGTCACCCAGGCGGTCACCCTGACCGAGGACGCCCTGACACTGACGATGTCCGTGGAGACGTACGAGTCCTCCTTCCCGGCCCAGATCGGCTGGCACCCGTGGTTCAACCGCAACCTCGGGCGGGACGACGTACAGCTCGACTTCCAGCCCGCCTGGCAGGAGGAGCGCGGCGAGGACCACCTGCCCACCGGTCACCGCATCGACCCCAAGCCCGGCCCCTGGGACGACTGCTTCGGCATGCCCGGCGGCGTCGACGTCACGCTCACCTGGCCCGGGCAGCTGGAGCTGAAGGTGACCAGCCCCGTGGAGTGGGTCGTCGTCTACGACGAGCAGCAGGCCGCCGTGTGCGTGGAGCCGCAGACCGGTCCGCCGGGAGGCCTGAACACCCTCCCGCGCCTGGTCACACCGCTGGAACCGCTGGAGGCCACGACGACCTGGACCTGGCGCCGCGCTTAAGCTGGCTGGCATGAGCGACGTTCGCGGCGAGCTGCTGCAGCAGATCAAGGACAAGGCCGTGGTGCACGGCAGGGTGACGCTGTCGTCCGGTCTGGAGGCCGACTACTACGTCGACCTGCGCCGCATCACCCTGGACGGCGAGGCGGCCCCGCTGGTCGGCCAGGTGCTCCTGGACCTGACCGCCGACCTCGAGTTCGACGCGGTCGGCGGCCTGACCATGGGCGCCGACCCGGTCGCCGCGGCGATGCTGCACGCCGCCGCCGCGCGCGGGCGCAGGCTGGACGCCTTCGTGGTGCGCAAGGCCGCCAAGGCGCACGGCCTGCAGCGGCGCGTGGAGGGCCCGGAGATCAAGGGCCGCCGGGTGCTGGTCGTCGAGGACACCTCCACGACCGGCGGTTCCCCGCTCACCGCCGTGGAGGCCGTGCGCGAGGCGGGCGCCGAGGTCGTCGCCGTGGCGACGATCGTCGACCGGGCGACCGGCGCGGACGAGAAGATCCGTCAGGGCGCCGGGGTGCCGTACCTGTTCGCGTACTCGAAGGACGAGCTGGGCCTGGACTGAGCCGGTGGGCGGACCGGGAGACCCGGTTTTCCACAGGCTGGACAGGGTGACCGACACTTCCGGCAACGTCTGCGAAGATGGGGCCGACGATGACGTCACTCCCTAGGTCAGGGCCGTAAGCACGCAGACGCACCCCGCAGATACAAGGAGCGGACAGATGCCCATCGCAACCCCCGAGGTCTACAACGAGATGCTCGACCGGGCGAAGGCAGGCAAGTTCGCCTACCCGGCCATCAACGTGACGTCCTCCCAGACCCTGCACGCGGCTCTGCGCGGTTTCGCGGAGGCGGAGAGCGACGGCATCGTCCAGATCTCCACCGGCGGTGCGGAGTTCCTGGGCGGCCAGTACAGCAAGGACATGGTCACCGGCGCCGTGGCCCTGGCCGAGTACGCGCACATCGTCGCCGAGAAGTACCCGGTCAACATCGCGCTGCACACGGACCACTGCCCGAAGGACAAGCTCGACGGGTACGTACGCCCGCTGCTCGCGATCTCCGAGGAGCGCGTCAAGGACGGCAGGAACCCGCTGTTCCAGTCCCACATGTGGGACGGCTCCGCCGAGACCCTGGCCGACAACCTTCGGATCGCCCAGGAGCTGCTGGTCCGCACCGCCGCCGCGAAGATCATCCTCGAGGTGGAGATCACCCCGACGGGCGGTGAGGAGGACGGCGTCTCCCACGAGATCAACGACAAGCTGTACACCACGGTCGAGGACGCGATCCGCACCGCCGAGGCCCTGGGCCTCGGCGACAAGGGCCGCTACCTGCTGGCCGCGTCCTTCGGCAACGTGCACGGCGTGTACAAGCCGGGCAACGTCGTCCTCCGCCCGGACCTGCTGAAGGAGCTCAACGAGGGCGTCGCGGCGAAGTTCGGCCGCCCGGCCGACAGCAAGCCGTTCGACTTCGTCTTCCACGGCGGCTCCGGCTCCACGGAGGAGGAGATCCGCACCGCGCTGGAGAACGGCGTGGTGAAGATGAACATCGACACGGACACCCAGTACGCCTTCACACGCCCCGTGGCCGACCACATGTTCAAGAACTACGACGGCGTCCTCAAGGTCGACGGCGAGGTCGGTTCCAAGAAGACCTACGACCCGCGCACCTGGGGCAAGCTGGCCGAGGCGTCGATGGCCGAGCGCGTGGTGAAGGCCTGCGGTCACCTCCGCTCGTCGGGCACGAAGATCAAGTAACTTCGCGGTGCCTTCCGACGGGTCCGGTGCCGCGGCACCGGACCCGTCGCCGTCCGTCCTCCGTCCGCCCCCTGCCCGTCCGCCCGCCTGGCTCCGGACCGGCCGGCGCGGGATGATCCCACCATGGCTGTCACCGCACAGCACGCCCCGGCCGTCCGGATCTCCACCCCCACCGGCCGCTGGATCCTGCTCACCACCGTGCTCGGCTCCAGCATGGCCCTGCTGGACTCGACCGTCGTCAACGTCGCCCTGCCCCGCATCGGCCGCGACCTGGACGCGAGCCTCGCCGCCCTGCAGTGGACGGTCAACGCGTACCTGGTCACCCTGGCCGGACTGATCCTCCTCGGCGGCTCGCTCGGCGACCGCTACGGCCGTCGCAGGATCTTCGTGCTCGGGGTCGTATGGTTCGCCACCGCCTCCCTGCTGTGCGGCCTCGCCCCGAACGCGGCCGTCCTGGTCGCCGCCCGCGCCCTGCAGGGCATCGGCGGTGCCCTCCTCACCCCCGGCTCCCTCGCCCTCATCCAGGCCTCCTTCCACCCGGACGACCGGAGCAGAGCCGTGGGCCTGTGGTCCGGTTTCGGGGGCATCGGTGCGGCCGTCGGCCCGTTCCTCGGCGGATGGCTGGTGGCCGGGCCCGGCTGGCGCTGGGTCTTCCTGCTGAACATCCCCCTGGCCCTGATCTGCGCGCCCATCGCCGTACGCCACGTTCCCGAGTCGGCCGACCCCGCCGCCCACGGCCGCTTCGACGTCCTGGGCGCGACGCTCGGCGCGCTGTCCCTCGCCCTGGTGACGTACGCCCTGATCGAGGCCCGCAACGGCTCCCTGGCCGTCACCCTGACCGCGACCGCGGGCGTGCTGGCCGCCGTCGCCTTCGTGTACGTCGAGAAGCGCCGCCCCGATCCGATGATGCCGCTCGACATCTTCGCCTCCCGCCAGTTCACGGCGGTCAACGCGGTCACCCTGTGCGTGTACGCGGCCTTCGGCGGCTTTTTCTTCCTCACCGCGCTCCAGCTGCAGGTGGTGGTCGGCTACTCGCCGCTCGCCGCGGGCACCGCCCTGCTCCCGACCACCGTCCTCATGCTGCTCTTCTCGGCCCGTTCGGGCGCCCTCGCCGACCGCATCGGCCCGCGCCTGCCGCTCACGGTCGGACCGCTCCTCTGCGCGGCGGCGATGCTGCTGATGCTGCGGGTCGGCAGGGGCGCGGACTACGCGACCGACGTCCTGCCGGCCCTGCTCGTCATGGGCGCCGGCATGGTCACCCTGGTCGCCCCGCTGACCGCCACCGTCCTCGCCTCGGTGGACACCTCCCGCGCCGGCCTGGCCAGCGGCGTCAACAACGCCGCCGCCCGCGCGGCCGGCCTGATCGCGGTGGCCGCCCTGCCGCTGCTGTCCGGCATGGGCCCGGAGGCGTACCGCTCGGCGACCGCCTTCGACGCCGCGTTCCGGCAGGCGATGCCGATCTGCGCGGGCGTGCTGGTGCTGGGCGCGGTCCTCGCCTTCGCGACCGTCCGCCGCCCGGCCCCGGACTGCCGTCACCCCGAGTGCCGCACCCACGGCTGGGTGACGGCACCCCCACTGGAGGGCCGCCGGGCACGAGGCGGGGCCCTGCGTGCTCCCGGTACGGATGCAGCAGACTGAAGCCATGAGCATTCACGAGAACCTCCTGGGCGGCCCGCCCCCCACCCACCTCCCCGACGACCCCGAGCCACGCGAGCTGCTCGCGAAGGGGACCTCGCCCACCGAGGTCGCGGCGCGGTACCCGGCGTCGTCGCTGGCGTGGGCGCGGTTGGCCGACGACGCGTTCGAGCGGGGCGCGGCCGTGGAGTCGTACGCGTACGCCCGTACGGGTTACCACCGCGGTCTGGACGCGCTGCGCCGCAGCGGCTGGAAGGGGCATGGCCCGGTCCCCTGGGAGCACGAGCCGAACCGCGGCTTCCTGCGTGCGCTGCACGCCCTCGCGCGCGCCGCGCAGGCCATCGGCGAGCAGGAGGAGTACGAGCGCTGCGCGCAGTTCCTGAAGGACTCCTCCCAGACGGCGGCGCAGACGCTGGGCTGAGCGGCGTACGACGGACGCGGGGCCCGCCCCGAACGACCGGACGGGCCTTGCGGTCCGCGCCCGTGGTGCGCAGGATGCCGGTGGGGACCGGGGCCCCCGTGCCGGCATCGGCAGGGGCGGACCGCTACCCGGAGTACAACAGGAGACAGCGATGTCCCAACAGGCTCACCCGACCCCTCAGCACACCGAGGCCGCTGAGGCCAATGAGCCCGAGACCCCGCATCTCGACTTCGAAGGCACGACGCCGTACGAGGACTACGTCAGGGCGGACGTGCTCACCCACCTCCAGCAGCCCCTCTCGGACGATCCCGGAGAGATGGTCTTCCTGGTCACCACCCAGGTGATGGAGCTGTGGTTCACCGTCATCGTGCACGAGTGGGAGACCGCCGCCCGTGCCCTGCGCTCGGACGACGTACCGACGGCGATCGCCGCGCTGAAGCGGTCCGTACGGGAACTGGAGGCGCTGAACGCCTCCTGGAAGCCGCTCGGACAGCTCACGCCGGCCCAGTTCAACAGCTACCGCGGCGCCCTCGGCGAGGGTTCCGGCTTCCAGTCGGCGATGTACCGCCGCCTGGAGTTCCTGCTCGGCGACAAGTCCGCGTCCATGCTCGTCCCGCACCGCGGCGCCCCCCGCGCCCACGCGGAACTGGAGAAGGCGCTGCACGAGCCGAGCCTGTACGACGAGGTGCTGCGGCTGCTCGCCCGGCGCGGGTACGCCATCCCGGACACCGTCCTCTCCCGTGACGTGTCGCTGCGCTACGAGCCCTCGGAGGAGGTCGAGGCCGTCTGGTCGGCGCTCTACTCCGGTGACCCGGACGACGAACTCGCCCGCCTGGGAGAGGCGTTGACGGATGTCGCCGAGCTGGTCTGGCGCTGGCGCAACGACCACCTGGTCGCCACCCGCCGCGCGATGGGCGCCAAGCCCGGCACGGGCGGCTCCGCCGGGGTGGCCTGGCTGGAGAAGCGAGCCCGCAAGAACGTCTTCCCCGAGCTGTGGACGGCGAGGTCCCATGTCTGAACTGGCGGTCAGGGCAGAGAAGTCGGACGCGGCGGACGAACTGGCGGGGCTCCGCGACCGGTTCGTTCTCGACGAGGTCGTCTACCTGGACGGAAACTCGCTCGGCGCCCTCCCCGCGAACGTCCCGGACCGGATCGCCGACGTCGTACGCCGCCAGTGGGGCGAGCTGCGCATCCGCTCCTGGGAGGAGAGCGGCTGGTGGACCGCGCCCGAGCGGATCGGCGACCGGATCGCCCCGCTGGTCGGGGCGGCACACGGCCAGATCGTGGTGGGCGACTCGACGAGCGTCAACGTCTTCAAGGCGCTGGTGGCGGCCGTACGGATGGCCCGGGAGCCGGGCGACGGCGGGGGCGGCGACCGGGACGAGATCCTCGTCGACGCGACGACGTTCCCCACGGACGGCTACATCGCGCACTCCGCCGCCCGCATGACGGGCTGCACCCTGCGCCCGGTGACGCCGGCCGAGGTGCCCGGGGCCCTGTCCTCCCGCACCGCCGCGGTCCTGCTCAACCACGTCGACTACCGCACCGGCCGCCTGCACGACCTGCCCTCCCTCACCGCGGCCGTGCACGCGGCGGGCGCGTACGCCGTCTGGGACCTGTGCCACAGCGCGGGTGCCCTGCCGGTGGGGCTGGACGAGCACGGCGTCGGCCTGGCGGTCGGGTGCACCTACAAGTACCTGAACGGCGGCCCGGGTTCACCGGCGTTCCTGTACATCCGCCGCGACCTCCAGGACCGCTTCGACTCCCCGCTGCCCGGCTGGAACTCGCACGCCGAACCCTTCGGCATGCGGGACGCGTACGAGCCGGCGGCGGGCGCGCTGCGCGGCCGGGTCGGCACCCCCGACATCCTCTCCCTGCTCGCCCTGGAGGCGGCGCTGGAGGTCTGGGACGGGGTGCCGATCGAGGCCGTACGCGCCAAGTCCCTCGCGCTGACGGACTTCTTCCTGGAGTGCGTCGCCGCGTACGTCCCCGCCGGACGCGTGGAGTGTCTGACCCCGGCGGCCCACGGGGAGCGGGGCAGCCAGGTGGCCCTGCGCTGCCCGGACGCCGGGGACGTGATGAGACGGCTGATCGAGCGCGGCGTGGTCGGCGACTTCCGCCACCCCGACGTGCTGCGCTTCGGCTTCACCCCGCTGTACGTCGGCTTCGCGGACGTGGAGCGGGCGGCGCGGGTGCTGGCGGAGGAGCTGCTCGGCTGACCCGCCGTCGGCACGGCCGATTCCGACGGACGGTTCTGCCGCGCGGTCCACGCCGTGCGGCAGAACCGTCCGGCCTCACCGAGCGTGACATCCCCGCCTCCGCGCACGTCACCGGCCTGATACCGTCCCGGCCAACGGCCGAGCGATTTCCCTCCGGTCCGCCAAATCCGTTCCGTCGCTGAGAGGTTGAAGCATGCCGGACGCCGCCGCACCGCGCGATGCCGCAGAACCGGAGAACATCGCCGGCCGTGACGCGGCCGCGCGCGCCGCCGCGGAGGAGGAGTCGGCCTTCTCGCACGCGCCCGTCGACCCCGACGCCACGGCCGCCTACGGCGACCACCCCGACCAGGTCATCGACTTCTACGGCCCGCGCGGCACCCCCGACTCCCCTGCGCCCTCCTCCCCGGCCCCGCTCGTGGTGGTGCTGCACGGCGGCGCCTGGCGGTACCCGTACGACCGCCGCCACATCACCCCCTTCGCGGACTTCCTCGCCCGCCGCGGCTTCGCCGTGGCCAACGTCGAGTACCGGCGCGGCAGCGCCACCTCGGAGGCCGGCGGCGAGGCCCCGGTCGCGGGGCGCTGGCCGGACACGTTCGACGACGTGGCCGCCGCCCTGGACGCCCTGCCCGCGCTCGTACGGCAGGCGCTCCCGCAGGCCGACATACGACGCACGGTGATCACCGGTCACTCGGCGGGCGGCCACCTGGCCCTGTGGGCGGCGGCCCGGCACGTCCTCCCCGCGGACGCCCCCTGGCGCATGGACCATCCCGCTCCGCTGCGGGGCGTGGTCGCCCTCGCCCCGATCGCCGACTTCGCCGTCGCCGGGAAACTGGACGTGTGCGGCGGAGCGGCCCGCCAACTCCTGGGCGGCGACGAGGGATTCGTGGAGCGGCAGCCGTACGCCGACCCGGCCCTGCTGCTGCCGACCGGCATCGCGACGACGCTGGTCCAGGGCCGCGACGACCTGGTCGTACCGCAGGCGGTCGCGGAGTCCTACACGGAGGCGGCGGCGAAGGCGGGCGAGCTGGTGGGCCTGACCCTCCTGGAGGAGGTCGGCCACTTCCCCCTGATCGACCCGGCGGCGGACGC
The DNA here is from genome assembly GCF_054366325.1 of Streptomyces sp. JNUCC 63. Taxonomy (NCBI): domain Bacteria; kingdom Bacillati; phylum Actinomycetota; class Actinomycetes; order Kitasatosporales; family Streptomycetaceae; genus Streptomyces; species Streptomyces sp. JNUCC 63. The sequence goes on from NZ_CM135963.1 coordinate 4,132,997, forward strand.
GTGCGCGGTGGTGGCGGAGGAGATCGCGCAGCTGGCGTGGTGAGCGTGGGGCGAGGCGGTTCCGAGCGCGCGGCGGGAGTTCCCGTAGTACCTGAGGGGGATCCCGAAGTACCCGTCTCACTGGGGACGACCGCGGTCCCCGTCTCCCCCTACCGTTTTCATCGTGACCGAGACGACCCAGACGCAGCGGACGACGCCGGACGGCGCGTTCAGCGCGTACAAGCCGCGCAGCCCTGAGTACAAGCTGGCCGCGAACGCCCTGCGCGGGCTGCGGCAGGATCTGTTCCAGGGCGCCTTCGCCTACCGTCCGATGCGCCGTATGAGCGTCGACGGCCCGCTGACCCGGCGGCTGTCCGGACGCATGCGGGAGTACGCGGCCTGGACCCCGCACGCCGTGGTGGTGGGGGCCGGTCTGCTGGCCATGTTCATCGCGTGGGCCAGCGCCTACGGCGGCCCGGTGGCCCCGGTGTCCGCCCTGCTGGCCCTCGCCCCGGTGCTGCTCACCCTGGCCCGCCCGGTCGGAGCCTTCTGGCTGTCGCTGATGGCGAACGCCGTCTCGTCGACGGTCGCCCACGTCTTCGGCAACTGGCCGTGGCAGCCCGGCAGTTTCCTCGCGCACCTGGTGGTGCTCACGGTGGTGGCCATACGCACCCGGCCACGTATGGCGGCGTGGATGTGGGCGGGCACGGCTTTCTACGCCTTCACCGTGGAGACCGTGTCCGGCTATCACTATCGCAACAACTCGGCTCCCATGCTGGTCTCCTCCGCGCTCCTCCTCCTCGTCGTCACCGTCTGGCACATACGTCGCGACGCCAAGCAGGAGGTGACCGCCCAGCAGACGGTGACCGAGCACGAGCGCTCCCGCCGCACCCTGCTGGAGGAGCGCACCACGATCGCCCGTGAGCTGCACGACGTCGTGGCCCATCACATGTCCGTCGTCGCCATCCAGGCCGAGGCCGCCCCCTACCGGGTGCAGAACCCGCCGCCGGAGCTGGAGCAGGCCTTCGCGACGATCCGGGAGAACGCGGTGGCGGCCCTCACCGAGCTGCGGCGCGTCCTCGGTGTCGTCCGCGCGGAGGACTACGAGGCCCCTCAGGCCCCGCAGCCCACCCTCGCCGACCTCGACAGGCTCCTGACGAACGTGCGGGAGGCCGGCCTGACGGTGGAGAGGACGACGATGGGCGCGGTGCGCGAACTCCCCCAGGGCGTGGAGCTGTCGGCGTACCGGATCGTCCAGGAGGCCCTGAGCAACGCCCTGCGGCACGCGCCCGGCGCGAGCGCCCGCGTCGAGATCGGGTACGTCCTCGGCGGGCTCGCCCTGCGCATAGTCAACGGCCCGCCGCCCAAGCCGTCGCTGATGAAGCCCTCGCCCGGATCCGGGCACGGCATCACCGGCATGCGGGAGCGGGTGTCGATGCTGGGCGGCGAGATGACGGCGGGCCCGGACGACGGCGGAGGGTACGAGGTGGCGGTGTTCCTGCCGGTCGCCACGGTGACCGAGCGCGCGGACGACGACGAGGCCGGGGCATGACGACAGGCACGATCCGCGTACTGATCGCGGACGACCAGATGATGGTGCGCGAGGGATTCTCGGTCCTGCTGAACGCGATGCCGGACATCGAGGTCGTCGGCGAGGCCGTCAACGGACGCGAGGCGGTGGAGCGGGTACGCGAACTGGCCCCGGACGTGGTGCTGATGGACATCCGCATGCCGGAGCTGAACGGCATCGAGGCGACCCGGGAGATCGTCGCCGCGGACGGTACGGCGAAGGTGCTGGTGCTGACCACGTTCGACCTGGACGAGTACGTGTACCAGGCGCTGCGGGCGGGGGCCTCCGGCTTCCTGCTCAAGGACGCCTCGGCGCGGCAGCTCGCCGACGGGGTGCGGGTGGTCGCGGCCGGCGATGCGCTGCTCGCGCCCTCGGTCACCCGGCGGCTGATCACGGAGTTCTCCAAGATGACCGAGCCCCCGCGGCCGGTGGCCACCGCGCAGGCGGCGTACGGGGAGCTGACCGAGCGGGAGACGGAGGTGCTGGTACTGATCGCGCAGGGGCTGTCGAACGCGGAGATCGCCGAGCGGCTGGTGGTCGCAGAGTCCACGATCAAGACCCATGTGAGCCGCATCCTGGTGAAGTTGGGCCTCAGGGATCGCACCCAGGCGGCGGTGTTCGCCTACGAGGCGAGACTGGTCACGCCGGGCTGAGCCCGCCGGCCGAGCCGCGTGAGGTCGGCGACACCCCTGGTCAGACCGGGGGCGGCCGGGCTAACGTCCGGGCATGTCCGCACTTTCCGACCTCGCTTTCGACCCGTGGGACCCGGCGTTCGTCGCCGACCCGTACCCGGCCTACGCCGAGCTGCGTGCCCAGGGCCGCGTGCTCTACTACGAGCCCAGCGACCAGTGGCTGGTCCCGCACCACGCGGACGTCTCGGCGCTGCTGCGGGACCGCAGGCTGGGCCGGACCTACCTGCACCGGTTCACGCACGAGGAGTTCGGCCGTACGGCGCCCCCGCCGGAGCACGAGCCGTTCCACGTCCTCAACGACCACGGGATGCTCGACCTGGAGCCGCCGGACCACACCCGGATCCGGCGGCTGGTGTCGAAGGCGTTCACCCCGCGCACGGTGGAGCAGCTGAAGCCGTACGTGCACCGGCTGGCGAACGAGCTGGTCTCCGCCCTGGTGGAAGCGGGCGGCGGCGACCTGCTCACGGACGTCGCCGAACCGCTGCCGGTCGCCGTGATCGCCGAGATGCTGGGCATCCCCGAGGCGGACCGGGCCCCGCTGCGGCCCTGGTCGGCGGACATCTGCGGGATGTACGAGCTGAACCCGTCCGAGGAGACGGCGGCGAAGGCGGTGCGGGCGTCGGTTGAGTTCTCCGACTACCTGCGCGAGCTGATCGCCGAGCGCCGCAAGGAGCCGGGCGAGGACCTGATCTCGGGGCTGATCGCGGCGCACGACGAGGGCGACCGGCTGACGGAACAGGAGATGATCTCCACGGCCGTACTGCTCCTCAACGCCGGTCACGAGGCCACGGTGAACGCCACGGTCAACGGCTGGTGGGCGCTGTTCCGCAACCCCGGCCAGCTGGCGGCCCTGCGCGCGGACCACTCCCTGATCCCGTCCGCGATCGAGGAGCTGATGCGCTACGACACCCCGCTCCAGCTCTTCGAGCGCTGGGTCCTGGACGAGATCGAGATCGCCGGCACGACGATCCCCAGGGGCGCGGAGATCGCCATGCTCTTCGGCTCGGCCAACCACGACCCGGCGGTCTTCACCGACCCCGGGCGCCTGGACCTCACCCGCCGGGACAACCCCCACATCTCCTTCAGCGCGGGCATCCACTACTGCATCGGCGCCCCCCTGGCCCGTATCGAACTGGCGGCCTCCATGGGAGCCCTGCTGGAGCAGGCCCCCACGCTCGCCCTGGCGGCGGAGCCGCAACGGAAGCCGAACTTCGTGATGCGGGGGCTGGAGGGGTTGAGCGTGGTGATCGGCTGACGCCATATCCGTCGTGGTGCACCATGACGGACATGGCAGAGCGCACGACGCACGCGTCCCAGATGTCCGTGGAGGAGTTCGAGGGAATCGCCGAGTTCGCGGCCGGGGAAACCGACGACGCCGTCGGACTCGAGTTCATCAACGGGCGGATCGGGGCCAAGGGGGTACCTGACGGCGACCACAACACCATCGTGATGTGGCTGATGCGGCGCTGCATGCAGTCGCGGCCCGACCTGGACCTGTACCAGGGGCAAGGGCTGAGGGTGGAGAAGTGCCGTAAGGGGCGAGCGCGTCCGGACGGAGTGCTGGTGCCCGCCGCGCACTTCGCGGGGCAGGGTGAGTGGGCGCCGACCGAGGGAGTGCTCCTGGTCCTGGAGGTCACGTCGTACGACTCGGACACCGATCAGCGTGACCGCAAGGAGAAGCCCTTGGCCTACGGCGACGCGGGCATTCCGTTCTACCTGTTGATCGACCGCGACGATTCCTCCGTCACGCTCTACAGCGACCCCGCCCCGGGTGAGGGGTACCGCAGTGCCGACAAGAGGTCGTTCGGAGTCAAGCTCTCGCTGCCGGAGCCCCTCGGTATCGAGCTCGACACCGAGGAGCTCAAGCAGTACGCCGACTGAGCCGCACGCTCAGCCGCCGATGTCCCGCCTGCGCAGACCCGCCAGCCCCCCGGCCACCAGGAGCACGGCGAGCGTCAGCAGGACGCCGACCGGTCCCCACTCCATCCGCCCGCCCGGCAGCTTCGGCAGGTGCCCGAAGGGAGAGAGGTCCAGCACGATCTGCGGGACGTTCAGCGCGGGACCGATCCAGCCGATCAGCAGCACCATCCCGGCCACGCCCCACGCGGCCACGGCGCCCCGCGGCAGGACGCCGTGGAGCAGGACGGCGATGCCGCCGATCACCCACACCCCGGCCACCTGCACCAGGCACGCGCCGAGCACCGGCCCGACCTGCCTGCCGTGGCCGACCGCGATGCCCAGCCCGGCCAGGAGCATGATCAGGACCGAGCCGCCGAAGGCGATCAGCAGATGCCCGGCGGCCCAGCGCAGCCGGCCCACCGCGCCCGCCAGCACCGGCTCGGCGCGGTTCGAGCTCTCCTCGCCGCTCAGCCGCAGCACTGAGGAGACGACGTGGAGCGCGGCGACCAGGCCGAGCATCCCGACCATCGCGGCGAGGAAGGCATCCGTCAGGCCGGCCTGGCCGCCCATCCGCTGGAAGATCTCCCGGGCCTTGGCGTTGTCGCCGACCAGTTGGGCCGCGCCGTCCGCCATTCCGCCGTAGACGACCCCCGCGACGAAGAAGCCGATGCTCCAGCCGAGCACGCTGCCCCGCTGCAGCCGCCAGGCCAGCGCGCCCGCCGTCCCCAGGCGGCCCCGGGCGGGTCCCGGCCGGGTCGGCAGGAAGCTCATGCCGATGTCCCGGCGCCCGGCCAGCCCGTAGGCGACCGAGGCCTGGACGACCGCCGCGGCGGCGAACAGCAACAGCACCCACCAGCGTTCGGCGGCGAAGGCCCGCAGGTTCTCCAGCCAGCCCAGCGGGGACAGCCAGGTCAGCACGGACGAGCCTCCCCCAGCGCTGAACGCCTGGGCGGTGCCCCCATCCGCCCCCGAGTCGCCCGCCGCACGCAGGACGAAGGCCGCGCCCAGGACGGCGGAGGTCAGGCCGCGGGCCAGCCGGGCGCTCTGAGTGAGCTGGGCGACGATCGCCGCCATCGTGGCGAAGACCATGCCCACGCCCGCCACGCCGAGCCCGAAGGCGAGGGCCCCGGAAGCACCCTGCCCTGCCAGACCGGCCGTGATCAGCAGGGCCAGGGCCGCGTTGGCGACCGCCGCCGCCAGCAGCGCCGCCGTCAGCGGGGCCCGGCGGCCCACCATCCCGGACGACACCAGTTCCTGTCGTCCGCTCTCCTCCTCGTCCCGGGTGTGCCGTACGACGACGAGCAGGCTCATCACGGCGGCGAGCGCCCCCGCGTACACCCCGACCCGCCAGGCCGTCAGCGCGCCCAGCGAGTCGCCGAACACCGGGCCGACCATGGCGCGCAGGGAGGCGTTCGTCGCCATCTGGCGCATCAGGTCGGCGCGCTCGGCCGGGGTGGCGTACAGGCCCTTGATCGTGTTCGGCATGGACAGGACCATCAGCGCGTTCACCGCGACCCACACCGGGATCAACACGCGGTCGCGGCGCAGGGCGAAGCGCAGCAGGGTGCCGGTGCCGGCGAGACGGCGGGAGCGGCCGGCCCGCGCGGCAAGGACAGGCGAGGCCGCGGCGGTCATCGCGCCACCTCCACGGTCCTGTCGTCCGCCTCGCCCTGGTAGTGCCGCAGGAACAGCTCCTCCAGCGTCGGCGGGGTGGAGGTCAGCGACCGTACGCCCGTCTCGCTCAGCGAGCGCAGCACCTCGTTCAGCTTGTCGGTGTCCACCTGGAGGCGGACCCGCCGGCCCTGTACGTCGAGGTCGTGGACGCCGGGCAGATGGGCGAGCCCGTTGGGCGGCCCGGCGAGCTCGGCGGTGACACTCGTGCGCGTGAGGTGGCGCAGGTCGGCCAGCGAACCGCTCTCCACGGTGCGGCCCTTGCGGATGATGCTCACCCGGTCGCACAGCTCCTCGACCTCGCTGAGGATGTGGGAGGAGAGCAGGACGGTGCGGCCCCGGTCGCGCTCCTCCGCCACACAGCGCTGGAAGACCTCCTCCATCAGCGGGTCGAGCCCCGAGGTCGGCTCGTCCAGGATCAGCAGGTCGACGTCGGAGGCGAAGGCGGCGACCAGGGCGACCTTCTGCCGGTTGCCCTTGGAGTACGTCCGGCCCTTCTTCGTCGGGTCCAGCTCGAACCGTTCGACCAGCTCGTCCCGGCGCCGCCGGTCGAGTCCTCCGCGCAGCCTGCCGTACAGGTCGATGACCTCGCCTCCGGAGAGGTTGCGCCACAGGGTCACGTCCCCGGGGACGTAGGCGATCCGGCGGTGCGCCTCCACCGCGTCCGTCCAGGGGTCGCGGCCCAGCACCCGCGCGACGCCGGAGTCGGCGCGCAGCAGGCCGAGCAGGACCCGGATGGTGGTGGACTTGCCGGAGCCGTTGGGGCCGAGGAAGCCGTGGACCTCGCCGGTGGCGACGTCCAGGTCGAGGCCGTCCAGGGCGTGTGTCCGGCCGAAGGACTTGTGCAGCCCGGAGACCGTGATTGCCTGCGTCATGCTTCGCAACGTACGCTTCCTTCAGAAATTTGTGAAGTTAAGAAAGCGTATGAATCGCGGATAGGCTGGACGGCATGGCGGAGTCGAAGGCGGCGGTGGAGCGGGACCCGGAGGCGGTGTCGCGGTTCGTGGAACACTTCGCGGCGCAGCTCGTCGAGGCGGGCGTGCCGCGCATGCCGGCCCGGGTCTTCGCCGCGCTGCTCGCCTCCGACTCGGGCACCCTGACCTCCGCCGAGCTGGGCGAACAGCTGAGGATCAGCCCGGCGGCGGTCTCCGGCGCGGTGCGCTACCTGTCCCAGGTGCACCTGGTGTCGCGGGAGCGGGAACCCGGTTCGCGCCGGGAGCGCTACCGGGTGCACAGCAACCAGTGGTACGAGGCGCTCACCAGCCGTGAGGCGATCATCAAACGGTGGGAGGGTGCCCTGCGCGAAGGCGTCGCCGGCCTGGGCGCGGAGACTCCGGCGGGCCGCAGGCTGGCCGAGACCCTGGAGTTCTTCGAGTTCATCGAGCGGGACGTGGCGGGGATGATGGAGCGGTGGCGTCGGTATCGGGAGGAGAACCTGAGCGGATGATGTAGTCGGTCGGCTACGCTGAGTGGCGGGCTGGTTCGCTTCAGAGGGAGGGCGCATCATGACATTGATGACAGAGCGACTGATGATGAGCGACCCCGAGTCCGGAAGCTTCGAGGCGTTGCTGGACGCCCTCGAGGAGCTGGATGAGCTAGTTGCGCGCGTCGGCTTCAGGGCCGAGATCATCAGGGGGAGCGTCGTCTTGTCGCCGTGGCCGAAGGGGTACTACCACCGCGTGATGCGTGTGGTGTGCGAACAGCTGGCGCCGCATCTTCCCGAAGGACACGACATCGGCTACGGCCCGTTCCTGTATGTCTTCCCAGGGGACGAGTGCGCATACGGGCCGGACATTCATGCGGCGCATCACCGGGCCTTTGAAACGGAGAGCAACTACTTGGACGGCGAGGCCCTGTCCTTTGTCGCCGAGCTGACCTCTCCCTCCACGCGGAAGGACGACCTGACCGGCAAGGTCGAGGTCTACGCCAGGGCCGGTGTCCCCGTCTACCTGATCCTGGACATACAGAAGGAACAGGCCACCGTTTACGGGTCTCTGTCAGGGAACGAGTACCAGATCCGCATCAGCAAGCCGTTCGGCGAGAAACTTTCCATTCCGGGGCCGTTCGACTGCGCCCTCGACACGAGCGAGTTCCACCGGCCTGAGAAGAACGCTCAAGCCTGACTCATCCCGCCGCGCCCGCCGGCAACACAAGCCCCCAGGCCCCCTCCACGACCCGCCACGTCCGCGTCCGCACCGGCCCTGACACCACCGCGTCCGCCCGGTACCGGAAGTCCGCGCCCGAGACGGTCACCGTGCGCCCCTTCGCCAGCAGGGGCGACGCCTCCGCACCGGGCCCCGACAGCGGCCGCACCTCCACCGCCGCCATCCCGGAATCCCCCGGCGTGACCGCCACCGCCTCCACCGGCTGGTCCAGGTCCACGACCGTCACCCCGTCGACCTCCACGCGCAGCCGGGAGGCACCCGGCCCGGCCACCGCCGTCGCCCTCGGCGGGCGGGTCACCAGCGTCCGTACGAGGGACTGGCAGGTCCGCAACCACGGGTGCCCGGCCCCTGCCGACACGGCCGTGGCCCCCACCGGAGCGTCCCGCAGGGAGACCGGCGGAATCCGCAGAGCCCCCAGCACCACCCCGTCGCTGTCGTCGACGAGCAGATCCAGCCGCCGCTCGACGCCGTCCAGCACCGCCCTTGCCGCCGCCACCGCCCCCGTCGGCACGCCCAGCGAACGGGCCAGGGACATGACACCCCCGACCGGCACGATCGACAGTACGCATTCGGCCAGCTCCCGCTGCCGGTGCAGCACGGACACCGCCCGCAGCAGCGCCCGGTCGTCGCCGATCACCACCGGCCGCCGCGAGCCGCGCCGCGCCAGCGCGCGGGCGAACTCCTCCGGCCCGTCCGGCAGGCACACCTTGGTGGCGGCACCCCCGCTGAGCACGTCCTTCGCGATCCGTACGGATTCCCCGTCCGTCCGCCGGGCGACCGGGTCGATGACCACCAGCAGCTGATCGGACGTGGGATGAGTCGCCACCTCGGTCCTGCCTCGCTTCCTCGGGTAGCATCTTTGTGCAAGAGCCCCTTTGCGCTATTGCGCCGGGGGCTTCGTCTATTCCGGGGCATCCGGTCCGACGGGTTGTGCGGCCGACCACGGTCGCGGGGATACGCGGCTGTGAGCCCGCGTACGCCCCTGACCTTGGACATGCCCCGCCCGGAAGGGGTGTACGCGCGTGCCCGCACTTGTGCTGCTCGGTGCTCAGTGGGGTGACGAGGGCAAGGGAAAGGCCACCGACCTGCTCGGTGGCTCGGTGGACTATGTGGTGCGTTACCAGGGTGGCAACAACGCCGGCCACACCGTCGTCGTCGGTGACCAGAAGTATGCACTGCACCTCCTCCCTTCCGGAATCCTGTCGCCCGGTTGTACGCCGGTCATCGGCAACGGCGTCGTCGTCGACCCGTCGGTCCTGCTCTCCGAGCTGAGCGGTCTGAACGAGCGCGGAGTCGACACCTCCAAGCTGCTGATCAGCGGCAACGCCCACATCATCACGCCGTACAACGTCACTGTCGACAAGGTGACGGAACGCTTCCTCGGCAAGCGCAAGATCGGCACCACGGGCCGGGGCATCGGCCCGACCTACGCGGACAAGATCAACCGCGTCGGCATCCGGGTGCAGGACCTGTACGACGAGTCGATCCTCACCCAGAAGGTGGAGGCGGCCCTCGACGTCAAGAACCAGATCCTCACCAAGCTGTACAACCGGCGCGCGATCACCGCCACCCAGGTGGTCGAGGAGCTGCTGGGCTACGCCGAGCAGATCAGGCCGTACGTCGCCGACACGGTGCTGATCCTCAACCAGGCGCTGGACGACGGCAAGGTGGTCCTCTTCGAGGGCGGCCAGGGCACGCTGCTGGACATCGACCACGGCACGTACCCGTTCGTCACCTCCTCCAACCCGACCGCGGGCGGCGCCTGCACGGGTGCCGGCGTGGGCCCGACGAAGATCAGCCGCGTCATCGGCATCCTGAAGGCCTACACCACCCGCGTCGGCGCCGGCCCCTTCCCGACCGAGCTGTTCGACGAGGACGGCGAGGCGCTGCGCCGCATCGGCGGCGAGCGGGGCGTGACGACCGGCCGCGACCGCCGCTGCGGCTGGTTCGACGCGGTGATCGCCCGCTACGCGACCCGGGTGAACGGCCTGACGGACTTCTTCCTCACCAAGCTCGACGTCCTGACCGGCTGGGAGCAGATCCCGGTCTGCGTCGCCTACGAGATCGACGGCGAGCGCGTCGAGGAACTCCCGTACTCCCAGACCGACTTCCACCACGCGAAGCCGGTCTACGAGTACCTCCCCGGCTGGCAGGAGGACATCTCCAAGGCCAAGACCTTCGCCGACCTCCCGAAGAACGCCCAGGCCTACGTCAAGGCCCTGGAGGACATGTCCGGCGCCCCGATCTCCGCGATCGGCGTGGGTCCGGGCCGCGACGAGACGATCGAGATCAACTCGTTCCTCTGACGAGTCGCCCTTCCGGGAGATTTGACAGGACGGCCGGTGCGGTGAACCGTACCGGCCGTCCCACATCGTCGAAAGCGGTGACAGGGGGAGCCGTCCGATGCCCGTACGAAAGCCGTCCACTGAACGGCAGCGTCGTCTGGGTGCCGAGTTGCGCAGAATGCGTGAGCACATCGGCATGTCGATCAACGAGGCCGCCGCCCTGCACCGTACGGACCGGACGACGGTCAGCAACACGGAGTCGGCCCGTTCGGGCGTGAGCAGCGATCGAGTGCGGGTATGGGCCGCCAACTACCGCTGTCCCGACGCCGAGTACATCGACGCGCTGGCCGAGATGGCCCGGGAACGCGGGCCGTACTGGTGGGACGAGTACCGGGACACGCTGTCCGCCGGCCTGCTGGACATCGCGGAGATGGAACACCACGCGGTGGCTTTGCGCTCCGCACAGATCATGCACATGCCCGGCCTGCTTCAGCTCCCCGACTACATGCGCGGCATCTTCGCGGAAGCGGTTCCGGCCATGTCACCCACCGACCTGGACCGGCACGTGGCTTTTCGATCGAGGCGGGCAGAGCTGCTCGACCGCTCGAACCCGCCACTGTGCGAGTTCCTGATCCATGAGTCCGCGCTGCGGATGCGGTTCGGGGACCGCCACGTCCTGCTGCGGCAGATCGAGCACTTGCTGAAGCAGGCCGAGCGGCCCAACGTCACGCTCCGGGTGGTGCCGTTCAGTGTGGGGGGCTTCGCGAACGCGGGCAGCTCGACGCTGTACGCCTGCGGCCCCGTACCGCAGTTGGACACGGTGCAGATCGACGTACCCACGGGCGTGAGCTTCCTGCACGCCGAGACCTATCTGGCGAACTACCGCGCCGTTCTGGACCGGATGCGTGAACGTGCCCTGGAGCCCAGCGAGTCCATCAACTTCATCCGGCGGGTAGCGGAAGAGATCTGAGGCAGGAGCAGGTGGAACTTCACTGGCGGAAGTCGTCCTTCTCGGCGGACACCGGGAGCTGCGTAGAGATCGCGGAACAGGGCGATCGGATCTTCCTGCGGGAAGGTGACGACCCGGACGTGGTCGTGCAGACCACTCGCCGCAAGTTGCGGGCCTTCCTGGAGGGGGCGAAGGCCGGCGAGTTCGACCGCTTCGCGACGTAGTGCCCGATCACTTGATAGGACTTCGCACAACATGTTGTCTGGCGCATCACGCTGCGCGTACGCTGTGTAGTGCCTGTCGAGCAATCGGTAACAATCTGGCGGGCAGTGCACAGAAAACGCCCCGGAGGTGAGCCACCACCCCGGGGCGGAGCCAACGCTGCGAAGGAGCGTCAGCATGACCAAGCCTATTCGGCTTGCCCTGGAACGAACACTTGCCCTGCTCTTCTCCCTCCTTCTTCCGGCCACCGGCCGGCGCCGCAGGATGGGGCGGCCGGGACACGCACCCACATCCCCACACACCCTGCCCGGGCTGCGCCTGCTGATCCACCGCACCGCTGTGCCCGGACTGTGCGCCGCCCTTCCGGCGAAGCCCCGCGCCCGGACCGGGACCGGAACCCCCACCCTGCTCCATGACACCGGCCCCCTCGTACGCCCCTACCTGCTCGCCCACGAACGGTGGCAACGGCAGACGGAGCGCCGCGCGGCTCTCGTACTCGCGCTGGAGGGAATCGACGTCGGACCGTGGGTGATCCACGGCCACCGCGTCGGCACTCCCACGGGGGTGGCGGCCTGATGAGTACGGCACCGAACGCGCGGGTCCAGGTGAGCCGCGTCCCCAGCAAGCCGGTCCGCCGGCAGGACGACGGAACCATCGCCATCGACCTGTGGCTGCGCCGCGACGGGGTCTTCGACGCGGACGCGGCACTGCGCCTCACGTCCGCCGAGGCCGAACTGCTCCACGCCCAACTGTGCTACGCGCTCGCCGACGAGCCCGTGACCACGCCGGCGAACCGCACCCCGGACTGCCGCAAGCCTTCGGCCGGCAGCCCGGGGGCCCACTGGCCATAGGCGCCGGGCACACGCACCCCTGAATCCGTCGATCTTGTCGTGGCCTGCCTCAGACTCGCGATGCGAGCGCGGGGCAGGCCCGCACTCGATACCGTCGACCCTGGAACCGACTCCCGATCGCATCGGAAACCCATTTGCCGTATGCCGTCGCCAGCGGGGCGGCCAGCAGCATGGTCAGGCTCTGGCTGACACGGTGCAACGGCGTTCGCCCCCTCGGCTTCGACAGCGAGATCCGCAAACGCCGTAATGAAGCCGAGCGCGTGGTCAACCGGCTCGAGAACTCCCGAGCCGTCGCGACCCGCCACGACAAGAGGGCCTACGTCTTCCACGGCACCATCACCACCGCCGCGATCCGGTAATGGCTCCGCCCATAGCCCGTCATGCAAGATCGAGGCTAGTTCCCGGCTGGTTGGGTGACGACGATTCGCCAGATCACCGAATTGGCCGCTGAGAACTTCCACGCCAGTTCGTGCATATTGGCGTGCGGTATCTCGGCGGTGAACACGCCGCTCCCGTCACCGCACTGAGAACCGGCGAGGGGCTCTCCGGCGGCGATGATGTTGAACTTGGAGGGGCCGGCGCACGTCCACATCACCATGATGGATGAGGCTTTCCCCGCTGACGCGGGAAGCGTGACACCGCCCGCACCGTGACCCGACCCCGTGTACAGCGTCTTCGACCCGACAGAGATCGGAGACTGGACCGGATCGGGAAGGCGGTCCGGGCTCGTCGGGGTCTGGACCGGAGAGGGAGCCGCGCCGGTCCCCGTCGTCGCTTTCGCCGGAGGCGGTGTCGCCCCGTGGGTGGCGGTCGCCCGGGGGTGAGCGCCGCCGGAACAGGCCGACACAAGCACCAGGGCCGACAGGCCGACGGCCGGCAGGGAAAGCTTCATCAGATCGTCCTCGACTCAGGAGTGGGCGATGTAGGGCGAGAGCGCCGGGAGCTTGGCGGTCCCGTGGTTGGAGACGATCCACTTGCAGCCACCGTTCGTGGAACCCCGTTCCCAGTTGAAGGAATATCCCTTCGAGCCGAGGGCAAGCCATCCGTCCTTCTGGCTCGCCGGAACTTTCCACGTTCCGCTCAGGGTGACGGTGGTGGTCTTGGCGTAGGAGATCGAGCCGCTGATGGTCTCCTCGGCGGAAGCGACGAGGATTGACTCGCTCAGCTTGACCGAATACGTCACGGTGCCGGTCCAGGTGTGGCCCTTGGCCACCGAGACCGAGAGCGTGACGCCGGACTGCCCGTAGACGGTCTTGCTCTTGTCACCGACGAACGTGCTCTTGACGTTGTAGAAGCGGAAGCCCGGGTCGGGCGGGCAGCCGTCCGTGTGCACCGGAACGTCGGCGTCGGCGTCCGCCGGCGCCTGAGGGATTGGGTTCCCATCCTGGTCGGCATTGACCGACGTCGGGGCGTCTTCCGCAAAAGCAGTGCCCCCTCCCCCCGCCCCTACAGCGAGAAAAGCGGTCAGCGCAGCGGCTGTGCATGCGCGAGTTAGTGCGGCATTCATGGTTTCCTCCCTTCACCCCCCTTCGGGAGTGGCATGGACAGAACAATCATGGAATGCCTGGGTGATCGTCAAGAAAAATCGAACAATTTGAGCGAGGTTTGAGCTCGACAATCGACTATGAGCCACTGCTTACGTCATGGTCCCTGTCAGGCGAATGCGTGCTCGGGTCTTGGGCCAGGGCGATTGCAAAGTCGGATGATCTTGGATCGGTGCTGATCAGCCGAGGCCGAGGAGGGCCAGTGGCCGCTCGAAGGGGCGGAGGGACATCTCCCGGAGCCCGGCGGCGATGTTGGTGCGGCCGGCGGCACGGAGCTGGTTGATCGCGAAGCTGCGGAGGGTCGCCGTTCGCCGAGTCGCTGGCGCGCAGCGGCAGGAACGCCATGTTCGTCTCAGTGCCCTGCTCGAATTGCGCCAACGCAGCGGCCACCAGGCCGGCCCCGCCACCCGTGCCCTCCGTACCGAAGGACCATGTGCCCGCCGACTGCATCGCGCCGTCCACGCTCTTCCCGTACAAGGTGATCCCGGCGTTCATGCCCTCAGCGGCATTCCTCACCTTGGAGATCACCGACTGCACCCCTGCGGGCGCGATGTCCCAACCCGTCACACCAACCCCGTGCCTCTTCCGGCAGACACGTTCCCTCAGGACACCCGGCGCCGCAGGCACCACTGAGAACAGAGCTTCCATCTCCAGCAGGCCGCTTGTTGCAGCAGCAACGCACTCAAGCCAAAGAGCCGGAGAGCAAGGTCACTTCTGCGGGCGGTCTTCGGCACTCACCCAGCGGTCCGGTCAGCTGAAGACGATCATCGAGCCCTGGGCCAGGCTTCGTGTAGCCGCCCCGTGGAGGCCCAGCCAGACGTGGCGTTCGCGGGCGAAGGGGCTGGGGTCGTAGGGGGCGGGGGCGGCCGGTTGTTCCAACTCCGTGGGAGCCGTGGGAGGCTCCGGCGGAGCCGGGGGGTTGGCCGGGTCGATGCCCAGGGACGGGGCGACGTACTCCAGCTCGCGCAGGAGGGTCTGGGAGGAGCCGAGGGGGCCGCCGCCGGCGAGGAGTTCGTCGTTGGACAGGGGATGCGGGAAGTCCATGGGGACGTAGGCGCCGGCGTGGTCGTAGTGCCAGACCAGGTGGGACTGCTGGGCCGTCGTCTCGAACATCTCCAGCAACTGCTCGTAGTCGCCGCCCAGCTCGTCGACCGGGGTCAGCGGCAGGCCGCAGACCTGCAGGAGGTAGGCGCGGCGCAGGAAGTGCAGCGCGTCGTAGTCGAAGCCGGCCACCGGCGCCACCTCCCCGGACAGGCCGGGCATGTACTGGTACACCGGCACCGGCGGGAGCCCGTTCTCGGCGAGCACCTTGTTGTACTGCGCGAGTTCCTCGGCGAACGGGTTGTCGGGGGTGTGGCACAACACGTCGACGAGCGGTACCAGCCACAGGTCACAGGCCAAAGAGGGCTCCTCGGGGAGGACAGGGCGTCAAGTGTGTTCGGTGCTCAGGAGAGTCTAGAAGCGTAGTCGGTACGGCACCGCTCAGTTCCCCTCGTGCAGGTCCCATACCCACACTCCGCCCGTCCACGTGCCCGGACGGCCGACCAGCTCGGTCACCACTCTCCGCAGGGGGCCGCCGGTGCCGTGGGCGGAGTCGTCGAGGGCGGGGCCGGGCCGCCGGCCCTCGTTGCGGACGGGGACGGTGACGGACTGGTCGACGGCCCGGGTGACGGCCTCGCTCACGCGTCGGCCGCCAGCCGCTCGACGAGAGCGAGGGAGTCCGCGTTGTACGCGGCGATGATCGCGCGGGCGGCCGCGGTGTCGCCCGCCGCCAGGGCGTCGACGAGTGCGGTGTGCCCGGACCACAGCTCGCCGCGCAGATCGGTGCGGCGGCGCAGGTGCTGCACCGCGCACGCCCAGGACTGCACGCGCAGCCGGTGCAGGAAGTCGGAGAGGTAGGGGTTGCCGAACAGGGCGGCGAGTTCCCGCCAGAAGCGCAGGTCGTAACCGATCAGGACGGTCAGGTCGCCCGCGGCGGCCGCGCGCTGCGCCTCCTCGCCGCGCCGGCGCACCCCGGCGATTACGGCCTTGAGGCGCGGATCGTCGGGACGGCCGAAGCCCCTGGGGCCCTCGGTCACGATCCGGAACATGCCGTCGGTGACCAGGCCGCGGGCCTCGATCATCGCGCGGAGATCGTCCAGGGAGTACTCGCGCACCCGGAAGCCGCGGTGCTGGTCGGCCTCCAGCAGGCCCTGCGCGGACAGGTCGACGAGCGCCTCGCGCACGGGCGTCGCCGACACCCCGTACTGCCCGGCGATCTCCTTGACCGTGCACTCCTGCCCCGGCTGCAGCCGCCCGGCCAGCACCTCGTCCCGGAGCGCGTCCGCGATCTGCTGCCGCAGGGTGCTGCGCGTCACGGGGCCGGTGCCGCTGATGCCGGGCATGGTCGGGGCGTCTCCTTGCGCGTGCGGGTGACGTACTCGTACGTCCATGTGTCCATGTCTACGAGCACGCCACCTTACGCGTTCGGTTTCCCCCGAACCCGGCACGCCGGGACCGCGCGGCCGCTTCGGCGTCCTGTGCGGCTACTCGGTGTGCTCGTCGGCCACCGACAGGGCCGCGTCCAGCGCCGCCAGGCCCTCCTTCAGCTCGGCCGCGGTCGCGTTGCACGGCGGGACGACGTGCGTGCGGTTCATGTTGATGAAGGGCCACAGGCCGTTCGCCTTCGCGGCGGCGCCGAAGGCCGCCATCGGGGCATTCGCCTCCCCGGCCGCGTTGTACGGCACCAGCGGCTCGCGGGTCTCGCGGTTCTTCACCAGCTCGACGGCCCAGAACATGCCGACGCCGCGCACGTCTCCGACGCTCGGGTGCCGCTCGGCCAGCTCGCGCAGCGCCGGCTCCACGACCTCGGCGCCGAGCCGCTGGGCGTTCTCGACGACGCCCTCCTCGGCCATCACGTTGATCGTCGCGACGGCCGCCGCGCAGGCCAGGGGGTGCCCGGAGTAGGTGAGACCGCCGGGGTAGGCGCGCTTGCCGAACGTCTCCGCGATCCTCCCGGAGATCGCGACGCCGCCGAGCGGGACGTACCCGGAGTTCACGCCCTTGGCGAAGGTCATCAGGTCCGGTACGACGTCGAAGAGGTCCGCCGCGAACCACTCACCGGTCCGACCGAACCCGGCCATGACCTCGTCCAGGACGAAGACGATCCCGTACTTGTCGCACAGCTCGCGCACCCCGGCGAGATAGCCGGGCGGCGGCACCATGATCCCGGCCGTGCCGGGGATGGTCTCCAGGATGATCGCGGCGATGGTCGCCGGCCCCTCGAAGGCGATCGTCGCCTCCAGGTGCTCGAGCGCCCGCGCGCACTCCTGCTCCTCGGTCTCGGCGTAGAAGCGGGAGCGGTAGAGGAAGGGCGCCCAGAAGCGCACGACGCCGGCCGAACCGTTGTCCGACGGCCAGCGCCGCGGGTCGCCGGTGATGTTGACGGCCTGCTGCGTACCTCCGTGGTACGAGCGGTACGCCGAGAGAACCTTGGGCCGCCCGGTGTGCAGCCGCGCCATGCGCACCGCGTGCTCGACGGCGTCGGCGCCGCCGTTGGTGAAGAAGATCTTGTCCAGGTCGCCCGGGGTCCGCTCGGCGATCAACCGCGCCGCCTCGGACCGCGCCTCGACGGCGAACGCCGGCGCGAACGTGGCCAGGTTCGCGGCCTGCTCCTGTATCGCGGCGACGACCTTGGGGTGCTGGTAGCCGATGTTGGTGTAGACGAGCCCGCTGGCGAAGTCCAGGTAGCGCCTGCCGTCGTAGTCCCAGAAGTACGACCCTTCGGCACCGGCCACGGCCGGCGGGTCGATGAGGTCCTGCGCGGACCAGGAGTGGAACACGTGCGCACGATCGGCGGCCTTGACGGCTGCGCCGGCTTCGGGATTCGGCTGAGGGGTCATGCGGGCGAGCGTAAACGGACGCGACGGGGGCGCGACATCGGCGCCCTGTCTGCGGTCGCGGGGTTTTAACGACAGGTTGTCGCTGTTACGGAACCGTAGACACCGGGTCGCCCGCCCGCGCAGGCCGCCGCACTATCCTCGGTCTGTCGCACAGGGGCGTATCGGGGGATATCGGGGGAGGCGGTTCGGCCATGGAGAAGCTGGGGCCCGACGATCCGCAGGGGATCGGTGCTTACCGGCTGCTGGCGCGGCTCGGGGCCGGGGGCATGGGGCGGGTGTATCTGGCCCGGTCGGACCGGGGGCGGACCGTCGCCGTGAAACTGGTGCGGCAGGAGCTGGCGCAACAGGAGGAGTTCCGGGCGCGGTTCCGGCAGGAGGTGCAGGCCGCGCGGCGGGTCGGCGGCTACTGGACGGCGCCCGTGCTGGACGCGGACACCGAGGCCGCCGTGCCGTGGGTGGCCACCGGGTACGTCGCCGGGCCCAGCCTGCAGCAGGTCGTCGGGCACGACCACGGCCCGCTGCCCGAGCGGTCGGTACGGATCCTCGCGGCCGGACTGGCCGGTGCGCTCAAGGACATCCACGCCGCCGGTCTCATCCACCGCGACCTCAAGCCGTCCAACGTGCTCGTCACGATCGACGGCCCGCGCGTCATCGACTTCGGCATCGCGCGGGCGCTGGAGACGGTCACGGACGGCGGGCTCACACGGACCGGCGCGCTGGTCGGCTCGCCCGGGTTCATGGCGCCGGAGCAGGTGCGCGGCGACCGGATCACTCCGGCGTGCGACGTCTTCTGCCTCGGCTCGGTGCTCGCGTACGCCGCGACCGGCGCGCTGCCCTTCGGCGGTACCGACAGCGGGGTGCACGCGCTGATGTTCCGCATCGCCGAGGAGGAACCCGACCTTCAGGCGCTGCCCGAGGGCATCGCCGATCTCGTCCACGCCTGCCTGCAGAAGGACCCGGCGGCGCGACCGGCGCTGGAACAGATCCTGGAACGCACCGGCGCCGAGGACACGGTGGCCGACGGCCGCTTCCGCGACCCGTGGCTGCCGAGCGCCCTGGTCGCCCAACTCGGGCGCCACGCCGTCCAGTTGCTGGACGCGGAGAACCCGGAGGATCCGCAGGCGCAGGGGGAGCCCGGCCCGGACGAGGCGGCCGGTGCCGGCGCGGTGGAGCTGACCAAGGGGGAGAGGAGGGCGGTGTCCGGGCCCGCCGGGGAGGCGCCCACCGTCGTCCAGCCCGCCGCCGCTCCCCAGCCCTCGCCCCAGCCCTCGCCCGAGCACTCGGCGACCGCCGACGCCTCCGATGCCGGCGCCGCCGGTGCGTCGTCCACCCCACCGCCCCCCGGACAGCCCGGCGGAGGCGCGAACACCCCGGTCAACCACCTCCCCACGATGGTCGCGGGCCAGGCACCTCCACCGGGACCGGCGCCCGTCCACCCGGCGTACGGTTTCCCCCAGCAGCACCCACAGCACGCCGCCTACGGCTACCCGCAGCAGCCCGCAGTTCCGGGGCACCACCCCTACGGCGGCCTGGGCGCGACCCCACCGTACGGTCCGCCGCCGTACGGCCCGGGCCCCCTGCCGCCGCAGGAGCCGCGCCGGAGCGGTCGCTCCACGGCGGCGCTGGTCGCGGTGGCGCTGGTGGTGGCGCTCGGCGCGGGCGGCTCCGTGTACGCCCTGATGCGGGGCGGCGGCAGCGACGACAAGGGCGGCGGCCCCGGCCCCTCGCCGGCCGTCGGCACGCCCGTCGCACCGACCACGCCCGAATCGAACGGCTCCGATCCCGGCCAGGCGCCCTCGCAGCCGGACTCCCCGTCCCCGGCCGGCGGAGTGATCCCGACCGCCTACCTCGGCAACTGGACGGCGACGATCGACAACGCCTACGGCGCCAACACCCGCCAACTCACCGTCAGCCAGGGGAACACGGGCGACACGGTGCTCACGGTCGTGGCCGACGGACCCACCGACGGCGGCGGCACCTACCACTGTGTGTTCGCGGCCCGGCTCGCCCAGCAGCCGAGCGGAAACGGCCCGTTGGAGATCGGCCCCTCCACCGTCACGGCCGGCGACCGGGGTTCGGGGTGCAACCCGGGCGCGGCTTCGGAGATCACCCTGCTGCCGGACGGCAGCCTCCAGCGCGTGATGACCGGCGGTGGCGGCAAGGACGCGAAGCTGACGTTCACCCGGCAGTGACCGGCGTCACCGCGGCTCCGGCGGCCGCTGCCGGGGCATGTTCGGCCGTGCCGCGCCCGGCGGCAGCGCGGGGCGCCCCTGCCCGCCGCCCACCTCGGACCGCCCGCCGCCCGGCACTGCGGACTGCAGGCCCATCGGCGCCGCCCCGATCCGGAACTCCACCATCCAGTCGGCCGTCTCGGTGCGCACCAGCTCGGTCACGTCCTCCGAGAACCGCCGCAGCACCGTGAGGCACCGCTCGGCGGCCTCGCCGGCCGTTCCCTCGGCGGGGCCCAGGATCTCCCGCACGTTCTCCGACGCCCAGTCGAACTGCAGTGCCTGCAGCCGCCGCTGCACGGCCTGCGCGGTCGCCACGTCCCGCATCCACCCGGACGTCACCCCGAAGTACCGGTCGATCCCGACGCACGAGGCGGACAGCAGCAGCGCCATGTACCCCCACGGCGCCACCCCGTCCACCGCCCCGGTCAGATCCAGCAGCGGCAGCACCGCCCCGGCCACCGCCCCCGCCGCGGTCCCGCACCGCAGCGCCCGCGCTCCGCGCCGCTTCCACACCCGCTCCGCCAGATACCGGGCCACGGTCTGCAGCGCCCCCCGCTCCACCCAGCGGTACAGCTCGTCCAGCCGCTGCGCCGGCTCGGCCCAGTCGCCCAGCGGAAAGGGCCGCCCGGTCAGGTCGCCCGGCCGCAGCCCGGCCACCCCGTCGTCCCGCCCGTCCTGAGGCGGACGCTCGGGCTGCATCTCCGGCTGACCCACCCGGCACTCCCTACTGATCACGGTCCGTGACGCTGGCTGACACGCCGGACCCTTCCTACCCCCCAATGGGTGGCGAAGAGGCGGGAAGCGCGGCTTTTCCGCTCGGAAGGGGGCGTTGATCAGGTATAGGGCTCATCCGAGAGTCACCCGAAAGAGTGGCGGAGCGCTGGCTGCCCGGACCACGTAGGCTCGTGCCAGCGGGAAACCGGAGACGGTCCCCGCCCGGACAGCCGTACGAAAGCAGGAGCTGATCGTGATTCCCGGTGGTGGCCAGCCCAACATGCAGCAGCTGCTCCAGCAGGCCCAGAAGATGCAGCAGGACCTGCAGCGGGCGCAGGAGGAACTGGCGCGGACCGAAGTCGACGGGCAGGCGGGCGGCGGCCTGGTCAGGGCCACCGTCACCGGTGCCGGCGAGCTGCGCGCGCTGAGGATCGACCCGAAGGCGGTCGACCCCGAGGACACCGAGACCCTGGCCGACCTGGTCGTCGCGGCCGTCCAGGCGGCCAACGAGAACGCCCAGACGCTCCAGCAGCAGAAGCTGGGCCCGCTCGCCCAGGGCCTGGGCGGCGGCAGCGGCATCCCGGGACTGCCCTTCTAAGAAGGGCGCCGGACAACTACCGTACGTACCGAAGCGAGTCAGAAAGGGCGGCAGTCCGTTGTACGAAGGCGTGGTCCAGGACCTCATCGACGAGCTCGGGCGGCTGCCCGGCGTCGGTCCCAAGAGCGCGCAGCGGATCGCCTTCCACATCCTGCAGGCCGAACCGACGGACGTACGGCGCCTCGCCCAGGCCCTGCTCGAGGTGAAGGCGAAGGTCCGCTTCTGCGCGACCTGCGGCAATGTCGCGCAGGAGGAGCTGTGCGGGATCTGCCGCGACAGCCGCCGCGACGTCTCGGTCATCTGCGTGGTGGAGGAGCCGAAGGACGTCGTCGCCATCGAGCGCACGCGTGAGTTCCGCGGCCGCTACCACGTGCTCGGCGGGGCGATCAGCCCGATCGAGGGCGTGGGCCCGGACGATCTGCGCATACGAGAACTGCTGGCCCGCCTCGCGGACGGCACGGTCACGGAACTGATCCTGGCCACGGACCCGAATCTCGAAGGCGAGGCGACGGCGACGTACCTCGCCCGCATGATCAAGCCCATGGGCCTGAAGGTCACCCGCCTGGCCAGCGGCCTTCCGGTGGGTGGCGATCTGGAATACGCGGACGAGGTCACCCTCGGCCGTGCCTTCGAGGGGAGACGACTCCTAGATGTCTGACGCCACGCTGCACGCCGTCGGTCGGAATCCGGACGACTTCGCGGTCCAGATCGCCGATCAGATCGAGAGTTTCCTGGTCGCGGTCACCGAGGTCGCCAAGGGCGACGAGCCGGACTCGGCGGTGCCTTTCCTCCTGCTGGAGGTCTCCCAGCTGATGCTGGCCGGCGGCCGCCTCGGCGCGCACGAGGACATCGTGCCCGAAGAGCGGTACGAGCCCGACTCCGGCCCTGAGCAGGACGTGGACGCCCTGCGCGAGAACCTGGCCCGCCTGCTGGAGCCGATCGACGTCTACTCCGAGGTCTTCGACCCCTACGAGCCGCGCCGGGCCCCCGTCCCCGCCCGTATCTCCGACGACCTCGCGGACGTCGTGGCCGACCTGCGCCACGGCATGGCCCACTACCGCGCCGGGCGCATCGTCGAGGCCCTGTGGTGGTGGCAGTTCTCCTACTTCTCCAACTGGGGCTCCACGGCCTCCGCCACCCTGCGCGCCCTGCAGTCCCTGGTCGCCCACGTCCGTCTCGACCAGCCCCTGGAGGAGCTGGACGGCCTGGACATCGACCAGGGCATGGGCGACGACACCCTGGAATTCGAGGCCGGCAAGGTCATGGCGGAGGAAATCGCGGAACCACTGGGCCTGCGTCGGGTGACGTGACCCGTCGCAGGCCTTCCTTGTGACCCCGCCCACTTTTCGCGTGGCGTTCCGCGTGGTGGGCATGAGCCGTCCTGGAAAGCGGGCGACGGGTATCTCACGATGTGGTATCGCGGAGGGGAAATTCGGACGCTCGATAAACTGAGTCGACCGCACCGCATCTGCGTATGTGCGGGAGACACGGACTGAGCGAGGAGCGCACGTGGGCCTTGTCGTGCAGAAGTACGGAGGCTCCTCCGTAGCCGATGCCGAGGGCATCAAGCGCGTCGCCAAGCGAATCGTGGAAGCGAAGAAGAACGGCAACGACGTTGTCGTGGTCGTTTCCGCGATGGGCGACACGACGGACGAGCTGATCGATCTCGCCGAGCAGGTTTCCCCGATGCCTGCCGGGCGCGAGCTCGACATGCTGCTGACCGCCGGAGAGCGGATCTCCATGGCCCTGCTGGCCATGGCGATCAAAAACCTGGGTCACAAGGCCCAGTCGTTCACCGGCAGCCAGGCAGGTGTCATCACCGACTCGGTCCACAACAAAGCCCGGATCATCGATGTCACCCCGGGCCGCATCCGGACCGCGCTGGACGAGGGCAACATCGCCATCGTCGCCGGTTTCCAGGGTGTCAGCCAGGAGGGCAAGGACATCACCACGCTGGGGCGCGGCGGCTCCGACACCACCGCCGTGGCGCTCGCGGCCGCCCTCGACGCCGAGGTGTGCGAGATCTACACCGACGTCGACGGCGTGTTCACCGCCGACCCGCGTGTGGTGACGAAGGCCCGGAAGATCGACTGGATCTCGTTCGAGGACATGCTCGAACTGGCCGCGTCCGGGTCCAAGGTGCTGCTCCACCGCTGCGTGGAGTACGCCCGCCGGTACAACATCCCGATCCACGTCCGCTCCTCCTTCAGCGGGCTGCGCGGCACGTGGGTCAGCAGCGAGCCGATCGAGCAAGGGGACAAGAAGGTGGAGCAGGCCATCATCTCCGGTGTCGCACACGACACCTCCGAGGCCAAGATCACGGTCGTCGGCGTGCCCGACAAGCCCGGCGAGGCCGCGTCCATCTTCCGTACGATCGCCGATGCCGAGATCAACATCGACATGGTCGTGCAGAACGTGTCCGCCGCCTCCACCGGCCTGACGGACATCTCCTTCACGCTGCCCAAGGCGGAGGGCCGCAAGGCCATCGAGGCGCTGAAGAAGAACCGGTCCGGCATCGGCTTCGAGTCCCTGCGCTACGACGACCAGATCGGCAAGATCTCCCTGATCGGCGCGGGCATGAAGACCAACCCGGGCGTCACGGCGGACTTCTTCACCGCGCTGTCCGACGCGGGCGTGAACATCGAGCTGATCTCGACCTCCGAGATCCGTATCTCGGTCGTCACCCGCAAGGACGACGTGCCGGAGGCCGTGCGCGCCGTGCACACCGCCTTCGGGCTGGACTCCGACAGCGACGAGGCCGTCATCTACGGAGGCACCGGGCGATGACCGGCCGACCGACGCTCGCGGTCGTGGGAGCGACCGGAGCGGTCGGCACGGTCCTGCTCAAGATCCTGTCCCAGCGCGCGGACATCTGGGGCGAGATCCGTCTGATCGCCTCCCCGCGCTCGGCCGGCCGCAAGCTGGCCGTGCGCGGCGAGGAGGTCGAGGTGCTCGCGCTCACCGGAGACGTCTTCGACGGGGTGGACATCGCGCTGTTCGACGTCCCCGAGGAGGTCGCCGCCGAGTGGGCGCCGGTGGCGGCGGCCAGGGGCGCGGTCGTCGTGGACAACTCCGCGGCCTTCCGTACGGACCCGGACGTACCGCTCGTCGTGCCCGAGGTCAATCCGCACGCGGTGCGACGGCGCCCGCGCGGGATCGTCTCCAGCCCCCACTGCACCACCCTGTCCATGATCGTGGCGCTGGGCGCACTGCACGCCGAGTTCGGCCTGCGCGAGCTCGTCGTCTCCTCGTACCAGGCGGTCAGCGGGGCCGGGCGCGCGGGCGTGGAGACGCTGCGCCGGCAGCTGTCCCTGGTGGCGGGTACGGAGCTGGGGGCCGGCCCCGGCGACGTACGGCGGGCGGTCGGGGACGACACCGGGCCGTTCCCGGAGCCGGTGGCGCTGAACGTGGTGCCGTGGGCCGGGTCGCTGTGCGACGACGGCTGGTCGTCGGAGGAGGTGGCGCTGCGGGACGAGTCCCGCAAGGTCCTCGGCCTGCCGCGGCTGCCGGTCGCCGCGACCTGCGTACGCGTACCCGTGATCACCACGCACTCCCTGACGGTGCACGCCCGCTTCGAGGACGAGGTCACCGTCGACCGGGCGCGGGAGATCCTCGCCACGGCACCCGGGGTGGTGCTGTACGACGACCCGGCCGCGGGCGAGTTCCCCACGCCCGCCGACGTGGTGGGCACCGATCCGACGTGGGTCGGGCGGGTGCGCCGGGCGCTGGACGACCCCACCGCGCTGGAGCTCTTCGTGTGCGGCGACAATCTGCGCAAGGGCGCCGCACTCAACATGGCGCAGATCGCGGAGCTGGTGGCCGGCGATCCTCGGTGACGTGCCGTGACTCCTGTCGCAGAGCCGGGTCACCGGCGGAAATCTCGTGGCCACCCCCTGCTTTGTTTGTAGGATCCATGTGAAAATCATGGTTCGGCTAGTGGTCCGGACCAGTTGATCCGTGCCGTCTCGGCGGCGGAAGATTTCCCTCCCCGTCCTGCGCAACCGCGCCAAGGGCGGGGAGCGTCTTTGCCGTCGCCCTTCGGGGGCGTGGGGACACTGCGGGACGTGGGGACGTCCCGGTGATTCAGGCATAGGGGATGAGCGGGACGCATGAGGGCATATGAGGCGCGGTCTGTCGTGTCGCCTGCCGCGAGATCGATGCAGGACGCGTCACACGGCGCAAAAGTGATGCCCGGCGCGTACAACCCCGGCGGGGGCAGACGTGTCCAACTGGCGTGGCAGAGGTTCTCGACTTCTCCCCCAAGCTCTTCGAGCAGGGGGTACCCCCAGCGGCGACCCGCGGCACGGCCCTGCGGCCGGCTCGCGCGGCGCTCCGTCCCCGCATGCCAGGCATGCCCGGCGGCATTCCGGTGATCGCGCCCGTGCCCGCCGCGCGGCCCGCCCGCATACCCAGTCAGCGTGACGGTGCCGAGGAGACCGTGGCGGCCGGCACCACCGTCGACCACCTCACCGAGACCTACCGCGCGCACTACCGCTCACTGCTGGGCCTTGCGGCCCTGCTCCTCGACGACACCGCCTCCTGCGAGGACGTCGTCCAGGAGGCGTTCATCCGCGTCCACTCCGCCCGCAAGCGCGTCCGCGACCCGGAGAAGACCCTCGCCTATCTGCGGCAGACGGTCGTCAACCTCTCCCGTTCGGCCCTGCGCCGCCGCATCCTCGGCCTGAAGCTGCTGTCCAAGCCGATGCCGGACATGGCGAGCGCGGAGGAGGGCGCCTACGACCAGCTGGAGCGCGACTCCCTGATCAAGGCGATGAAGGGCCTGCAGCGCCGCCAGCGCGAGGTCCTGGTGCTGCGCTACTTCGCGGACATGACCGAGGCACAGGTCGCCGAGACCCTGGGGATCTCGCTCGGGTCGGTCAAGGCGTACGGCTCACGGGGCATCGCGGCGTTGCGGGTCGCGATGGGGGCGCGGGCATGAGGGAGAAGGACGAGGGGCGCGACGAGCATGAGCCCCACGCCCGGCAGGAGCCGACGCGGCCACATGAGCACGAGCACACGCAATCGCACGCTGGGAATGGAACCGTGAACGACAGCCCCGACGAACTGGGCCCCGACGGGCTCGACTCGGACGAGCTGGAACTGCGCAGGATGCTGCATCAGGCGGTCCAGGACGTCGAGCCACGCGGCGGCGCACTGGAGCACTTGCGGCGCGCGGTCCCGGCTCGACGCGCCCGCAAGCGCCAGGCCGCCGTCGGCATGGCGGCCGCAGCCCTGTTCGTGGGCACCGCCGTCCCCGCCCTCGTGCACGTCTCCCACTCCACCGGCTCCGAGGCCAACCCGGCCATCGCCGGCCAGGCCTCCGAGGCACACGGCGGCACGGGCCAGGGCAAGGACCCGGACGGCGGCGAGAGCGGCATCAGCGGCTCCGCGGACAAGGCCACCGGCAAGGGCGGGAACGGCGGCAAGGACGGCCGGAAGGACGGCACGGGCACCGGTACCGGCCCCGTCGGCGGCCCGGACAACCCCTCGGCCGACCCCGGCAGCGGCACGCCCGCGTGCACGGCCTCCCAACTCGACTCCGCCACCGCCACCGTCGAAGCCCCGGACTCGGCCGGTGTCGTCCACGGCACCTTCCACATCGTGAACGTCTCGTCCAAGGGCTGTTCGGTCGGCGGCCCGGGCAAGGTGGTCCCGCTCGCGCAGGGCGCGGCCGACGACACCAGGATCAGCGTGGTCGACCACGTCTCGGGCGACGCGGCGGCCGGGCTGCCCGACCCCTCCACGGAGACCCCAGGACTGCTTCTGCTGCCCGGTGCGGCGTACGAGGTGAAGTTCGCCTGGGTGCCCTCCCAGACCTGTCCCACCACCGGCGGCGGCAGCCCCGGCGACAGCGAGACCGGCGGGCCCTCATCCGATCCGACCCCGTCCCATGGCACGAGCACCACGGGCGCGGCGACCACCGGCAGCGACTCCGGCCTCACGCCCCAGACGCTCAGGACGGACGGCCCGGCCGACGGCAGCGTGGTGGTCTCCTACACGGCGGAGGCGGGCTCACCCACGGTGTCGACGACGGTCTCGGACGCGTGCGCGGGGACGGTCTATCGCACGGGAGTGCTGACGGCGTCGTAGCAGGTCGGTCGGCCTGCGGGCGGTCGTGCCGCCGGGGTGGGGGAGCCGGTCCGGCTCACACGGCGGCGACCTGCTCCTCCTCGGCCTCCAGTCCGAGCTCCGCGTCCCGTACCGCCTCCACCTCGCGCCGGACCAGGCGGAACCACATGAAGATCACGAACCCGGCGAAGACGAACCACTCGCCGGTGTAGCCGAGGTTCTGGAACGCCTTCAGGTCCAGCCCGGTGTTGCTCGGCGCCTTCGCCGGCACCGCCGTCATCCCGGAGTCGCCCCGGTTGAGCGTGACCCAGGCGTCGTAGAGGTCGTAGGGCACGACGTTCACCAGCGAGGCCGCGCTGATCGCGGCGGTCTGCCCGGACGGCAGTCCGCCGCGGGCGCTGACCCCGTTGTCACCCGGCGTCTCGGATGCCTGCAGCGCACCGGTGACCGTGATTTCGCCCGTGGGCGGTGCCGGGGCCTTCGCCGCGTCCGTGTTCCCGGGGGTCCCCGGCAGCCAGCCGCGTACGACCGGCAGCGCCTTGCCGGAGTCGGTGCGCAGCAGCGTCAGCACGTAGTACCCGCGCTTGCCGTCCAGCTCGCGGTCCGGGATCAGCAGCTGTTCGCCGTACCGGCCGGTCGCGGTGGTCTGCATGCCGGAGGTCCGCTTGTCCACCGGCAGCAGCTCTTCCAGCGGGCGCGGCGCGTCGTTGCGGTAGGTGGCGGCCTGTTCGTCCGCGGTCCGGTGGTCCTGCACCCGCGCCTCGAACCGGCCCAGCTGCCACGAGCCCATGAAGACGCAGAAGGGGATGGCGAGCAGCGCGAAGACGTTGATGCCCCACCAGCGGGGCGTCAGCAGAAACCGGTACACGCCTTCAAAGGTACGGTGCCGTGCGCCTCGTCCGGGCCGCGGGGTCGCCCGACGGGCCACTTTTTCCACAGGCTGGGGATGCTGGTCGGCGCGGTGTCGGTGGGACCAGGCAGTATGGGGTCATGACTGAGAGCAACGGGTCCGACTCGCCGCAGCAGCTCGACCGGCGGGCGCTCATCGAGGAGATGCCGGACTGGGAGAAGCGCTTCCGCGCGCCCCGGGTGTCGCTGCCGGACTGGGCGGAGGACGCACCGGAGCGTTCCCTGTTCGTGTCGAACGCGACAGGGACGTACGAGCTGTACGCCTGGGACCGGGCGACGGGTGAGCAGCGGCAGGCGACCGACCGGCCGAACGGTACGACGGACGGTGTGCTCTCGCCGGACGGGCGCTGGATCTGGTGGTTCGACGACAAGGACGGCGACGAGTTCGGCATCTGGCGGCGTCAGGCCTTCGAGGGCGGGGCCGACGAGGCGGCCGTGCCCGGTCTCGAGGCGTCGTATCCGGCGGGGCTGGCGCTCGGGCGGGACGGGCGGACGGCGGTCGTGGGCCGGTCGACGGACGAGGAGGGCACGACCATCCACCTGGCCCGCGAGGGTGAGGCGACGGTGGAGATCTACCGGCACCGCGAGTCGGCGGGCGTGGGCGACCTCTCGCACGACGGCACGCTGATCGCCATCGAGCACACGGAGCACGGCGACGCGATGCACTCGGCGCTGCGTGTGCTGCGCGTGGACGGTACGGCGGTCGCCGAGCTGGACGACACCAAGGGCGGGACGGTCGAGCTGGGTCTGGAGGTGCTGGGCTTCGCCCCGGTCGAGGGGGACGCGCGGCTGCTCGTCGGCCACCAGCGGCGGGGCCGCTGGGAGCCCCTGGTCTGGGACGTGACGACGGGCGAGGAGACGGACCTGTCCCTGGACCTGCCCGGCGACGTGAGCGCGGAGTGGTACCCGGACGGCACCGGCCTCCTCGTCGCGCACAGCTTCGAGGCACGCAGCGAGCTGTTCCGCTACGACCTGGCCACCCGCGAGCTGACGAAGATCCCCACGCTGCGCGGCACGGTCTCCGGGGCGACCGCCCGCCCGGACGGCAGCGTGGAGTACCTGTGGTCCTCGGCGGCCGAGCCGTCGGCGGTGCGTTCGACGGGCGGCGGGGTGGTCCTGGACCCGCCCGGCATGAAGTCCCCCGGTTCGGTCCCGGTGGAGGACGTATGGGTGGAGGGCCCGGGCGGCCGCATCCACGCCCTGGTCCAGAAGCCGGAAGGCGCCACCGGCCCCCTCCCCACGGTCTTCGACATCCACGGCGGCCCCACCTGGCACGACAGCGACTCCTTCGCCGCGGGCCCGGCCGCCTGGGTCGACCACGGCTACGCGGTGGTCCGCGTCAACTACCGCGGCTCCACGGGCTACGGCCGCGCATGGACCGACGCCCTCAAGCACCGGGTGGGCCTGATCGAGCTGGAGGACATCGCGGCGGTCCGCGAGTGGGCGATCACCTCGGGTCTCGCCGACCCCGACCGCCTGATCCTCACCGGCGGCTCCTGGGGCGGCTACCTCACCCTGCTCGGCCTCGGCACCCAGCCGGACGCCTGGACGCTGGGTATCGCGGCGGTCCCGGTCGCCGACTACGTCACGGCGTACCACGACGAGATGGAAGCGCTGAAGGCCATGGACCGCACGCTGCTCGGCGGCACCCCCGAGGAGGTCCCGGAGCGCTTCGAGGCCTCCTCCCCCCTCACCTACGTCGACCGGGTCGAGGCCCCGGTCTACATCTCCGCCGGCGTCAACGACCCCCGCTGTCCCATCCGCCAGATCGAGAACTACGTCAAGCGCCTCCAGGCCCGCGGCGCCGTCCACGAGGTCTACCGCTACGACGCCGGCCACGGCTCCCTGGTCGTGGACGAACGCATCAAACAAATCCGCCTGGAACTCGACTTCGCGGACCGTCACCTGCCGAAGTGAGGGGTGGGAAGCGGAATCCGCGCCGAGGGACGCGGACGCCCGCTGGGGTGCGGGGCGTGTGCGCGGGCTGAGGTGCGGGGCGTGAGCCCGCGCTGGGGGCGCAGAGCGTGTGCCCGGGCTGGGATGTGGGGCGTGTGCCCGGGCTGGGGGTGCAGGGGGCGGAGCCCCCGCTCGGGTTCAGGGGCGAAGCCCCTGGTGGGGTCCAGGGGCGGAGCCCCTGGGATGGGAATGGGTAAGGGCGGCGGGGGCGAAACCCCAAAGCCCGCACCCCCAACGGTCCCGCACCCCCAACGGTCCCGCACCCCCAACCGTCCCGCACCCCCAACCGTCCCGCACCCCCGCACCCCTAACCGGCCCGCACCCGTTCGCCCCGCACGGGACGCCGCCCCGCCCGCCCCCTACGTCCCCGTCCGCTCCCGGGACCGACGACCCAACAGCTCTGCCAGCCCCCGCCGGGTCGCCGCAAGGACTACTCGGTCCTGGGGCCGGAGGACATAGGTGCCGGGAAGGTTCCACACCAGCTCCGACCCTCCGGCCGGGTCCGCGGCCGCCTCCGCGGCCGGGGCACGGCGGCCCCCGGCCGTCATGCCCACGTCCAGTGCCAGCACACGCCAGTACCCGTCCCGGAAGGCCTCCGCCACCGTCCGGCCCTCCAGCTGCGCATGCCCGGCCACGTCCACGGACGCGAACAGCAGCACCCGCCGCTCCACGGGGATCGCCCCCAGGACCTGCCGCCCGAACATCGCCCCGGCGAACGAGGGCGCCGCCAGGTGCGACACGCTCCGGCTCCGCGTCAGCGCCCGCGGGTGCGCCGCCCGCAGCGTGCGGTACACCGCGGTCGCGAAGTCGTCGTCGTACAGCCGCAGCATCGCCCGCAGATCGGGCCGCACGGACCGCGCGTACAGCACGGCCTCCAGGTTCGTCGTGTCCGCGCTGGTCACCGCGAGCAGCGAGTGCGCGCGGTGGATCTTCGCGGCCTCCAGCACACCCTCCTGCGTGACGTCCCCCAGCACCACCGGCACCCGCAGCCGCCGCGCCGTCGCGATCCCGCGCGCCTCGGGGTCGGACTCCACGCACACCACCGGGATCCGCAGCTCCCGCAGCCGCGTCAGCACCCGCGTGCCGATCTTCCCCAGCCCCAGCAGCACGACATGCCCGCCCAGCCCGCGCGGCGGCTTGCGCAGCGCGGCGGCCGACCGGAACATGCCCAGCGCCTCCAGCGCCGCCGCCAGCAGCACCGGCAGCAGCAGCAGCCCCACCAGCCCGGACAGCAGCTGCAGCACCTGCCGCCCGACCGGCTCGCCCAGCGCGGGGTCGTCGATGGCGAACAGGTCGAGCAGCGTCAGGTACAGGGCGCCCAGCGGATGCACCTCCGTCACCACCCACAACGCCACCGCGAGCGCGAACACGCACGCCACCAGCCCCGCCACCGTCCACCGCAGCCGCCGCGAGAACAGCGACGCCAGCGGCGGTACGGCGGCCGCGACCGCGCGGGCGGCGGACAGCGGCGGACCGGCGGCGTACGACACCTGCTCCAGCACCACGGTCCCGCGCCCCGTGGCCGCCCGTACCGCCGCCTCGTCCGGCAGCAGCCGCGGCCCCTGCTCCCCGCTGTCCTCGGAGCCGTCCGCACCGGCCGGGTCGCTGCTCGTCGCGGACAGCAGCGCCAGGGTGCACAGCCCGGGGTCGGCGACCCGGCCCGGCGCGGGCGGCGGCCGTTCCACCGCGCGCAGCAGCAGCCCGTCGGTCTGGACGACCTTGCTGGTGCCGGCGACGGCGCTGGCGACCAGGGCGGGCGCGGCCGTGTCCGCGTCGGACAGCACCGTCGTGGACGCGTCCGAGCCCAGCGCGCCCCCGCCCAGTACCGCCTCGCCGTCCCCGGTCGCCAGCGCGGCGGCCTGGTCGAGGAGCTCCTCGATGTGCTGGCCCAACCGCCGGTTGTACAGGCGCAGGACGAGCCGCAGCCGCGGGTTGAGGCGGCGGGCGGTGAGGGCGGCGCGGATGTTGGTCTCGTCGTCCTCGTACACCAGGGCCAGCGCCGCCGCCCGCTCCACACCGGCGTCCGCGAGGACGGCCTCGGTCAGCTCGGCGGCCTCCACCTGCCGGTCGGCTCCGCCCGGTTGACCCGACCCGCCGCCACCGCCGGCGCCGTTGCCGCCCGCCCGGTTCACCGCCGCGCTCACCACCCGGTCCAGCAGCGCGGAGGCCGTACGGGCCCGGCCCACCACCGGTGGTCGTACCGTGCGCTCGGACGGCGGCACGACCAGCGTCACCTGCTCGCCGTACACACCCCGCAGTTCGGCGGCCAGCCGGTGCGCGAGCCCGTCGTCCCCGCACACCACCATGTGCGCGCCCGCGACCCCCGGCACGCCACCCTGATACGGAACGCTCCCCACGGGGGGAAAGACTGCCGTACCGGGACGGGTGGTTCCACACACCACCCTGCCGCCACTGCCGACTGCGCGGCCGCGCGATCCACGACCACGGCTGCCGGCCGGACTCCCGGCTCCAGGCCGCCGGCACCCACCCGACGCGCTCCGACCGACCGCCGGAACGGATACAGCAGGCGCGGAGGGCGGACCGGCGCAAGAATCGGACTATGGGATTCCGTTTTGATCGGGCAATCTCCGGGCGGGGGTGGGCCGTATATACGGATGTGTCGAGGTTCCGGTTCCCCGTGGGCCGCCTTCCGGACGAGGCTCTGCTGTCCGGGCTGGCCACCGGCGACCCGGATCTCGCCGTCGGTTTCGTCCGCAGGTTCCAGCACCGGGTCTTCGGCGTGGCCGTCGCGGTCACGGGGGATCCGCAGCTCGCCGAGGACGTTGCCCAGCAGACGTTCGAAAGGGCATGGCGCCATGCACAGATCTACGACTCGCGGCGTGGATCGGTCACCACCTGGCTGACCACGATCGCCCACAACCTTGCCATCGACGCCGTCCGCTCGCGGCGTCCGGAGCCGGTCGCGCCGGAGGACCTCGACGCGATCCTGGACGTCGTCAGCGAGACTCCCGAGCGGTACGCGCTGGCCGACGAGGCGTCCTCCCGGCTGCGTGCCGCCATGGCCGAACTGCCGCCCGAACAGGGCCGCGCCCTGGTGATGGCCGGTATCTACGGCATGACCGCCCAGCAGGTCGCCGAGTGGGAGCACATTCCACTGGGCACCGCCAAGACGCGGATCAGGACGGGGATGGGAAAGCTGCGGACCACGCTCGCTTCCTTCCAGCGAGGGGACAATGCCCAGTGAGCTCACCTGCGAGGAGCTGCGCGAGATCGGCGCCGAGCTCGCGCTCGGCGTGCTGCCGGGCCGGCAGCGGGCGGGTGCCGTGGCGCACCTGGAGGGGTGCGCGGACTGCCGGGAGTACGTCCAGCATCTGACCCTCGTGGGTGACCGGCTGATCGGGCTGCTCCCCTGCAGCGAGCCGCCGGTCGGGTTCGAGAGCCGGGTCGCGCAGGCGCTGACGCAGGGAGCGGCGGGACACGAAGGGGCTTCGCACACCCGCGGATCCGGCATCCCGCGCCGGAGAGCCTTCGGCCGGATACGGCCGCAGGTCGCCGCCGTCTCGGGCGTACTCGTCATCGCCATCGGATTCGGCGGCTGGGCGGTCGGCACGGCGATCGAGGACACCATGGCCCGCCCCGCCCCGGCCGCCGCCGGGACGGGCATGCTGTGGGGCGGACTCGTCTCCGCCGACGCGGCCGGCAAACCGGCCGGTGAGATCTACGCCCACCGGGGCTCCCCGGGCTGGATCTACATGACCGTCGACCTTCCCGGGCGCAGCACGTCCCACGACGGGAAGGTCACCTGCCTGCTGGTGCACAAGGACGGCACCACCGTCCGCGTCGGCGAATTCACCCTGCGCGGCGGCCGCGGCTCCTGGGGCGGCCCGGCCGCCATCGACCCCGCGACGCTGACCGCCGTCCGGGTGACGGCACCCGACGGCACCGTACTGGCCAGGGCCCACCTCGCCGCAGGCACCGACGAGACGTAGTCAGGGGACGGACAGCAGCGCGCCGAGCTCCGCGCTCAGTTCGGGAACCGTGGGACGGTCCGCCGGGTCCCGGCTCAGGCAGCCGTCGATGACCGCGGCGAGCGGGCGCGGCAGGCGCCGCAGGGACGTGATCGGCGGGGCGGCCGCCTCCAGCTGCGGGTAACGGCGGTCATCCGCGGTGCTGTCGTATGGGGTGCGGTCGTACGCCCCCTCGTCGTCCCCGTGGAAGGGCACGTCACCTCCGGCCACCTCGTACAGTGTGACGCCGATGCCCCACACGTCGGCCGCCGCCGTCAGCGAATCGCCGCGCGCCTGTTCCGGCGAGAGGTAGCAGAACGTGCCCACCCCGAGCGGCGCCGGCCCGGGCGGCCGGGCCAGGCTGAGGTCGAGCACCTTGGCGTGCCCGCGCTCCACGACGACGTTGGACGGCTTGAGGTCCAGGTGGAGCAGGCCCCGGCCGTGCAGGTAGTGGGCCGCGGAGCACAGCTGCACCCCGAGGAGTGCCACGTCGGTGGCGGCCGGCCGGCGCCGTAGCCGGTACAGCAGGTGCGTGAGCGTCTCCCCGGTCAGCGTCTCCTGGACGACGAGCGGCTCGGGCGTCACGAAGGTCTCGTACGCGCGGACCAGGTGCGGGTGGGTGAAGTCGCGCAGCCACCGGCCCTCCTGCAGCAGCTGGTCGGCCAGTTCCATGTCGTCGCGAAGATCCGGGCGCAGCACCTTGATGACGCACCGGCAGGCTCTCTCCTCGCTCCAGGAGTCGTACAGGTCCAGCCACCCGGTGCGGGCCAGGTGCCCGAGGATCTCGTAGCCCGGCACCGGCCGGGTGCCCGCGGTCAGCGGCGGTGCCGGAGCTGCCTGGGTGGTGGTCATGGCCACACCGTGCCCTGCGGTGGCGGGCCGGCCTGCGCGGGAGTGGTCGTGGCGTGCAGCCGGTGCAGCCGGGCGTACGTGCCGCCGCGCAGGAACAGGTCGTCGTGGGTTCCGGACTCCACGACCCGGCCGTGGTCGAGCACCACGATCCGGGTGGCGTCGCGGACCGTGAGCAGGTTGTGGGAGATGACGACGGTTGTCCGGCCGGCCATGAGGCGGCGCAGCGGGTCCATGATCCGGCGGCCCGACTCGGCGTCCAGGCCGGTGGTGGGCTCGTCCAGCAGCAGCACGGGCGCGTCCCTGACCATCGCGCGGGCGATGGCGAGGCGCTGGCGCTGTCCGCCGGACAGCATCCGGCCGCGCTGGCCGACCACGGTGTCGTAGCCCTCCGGCAGCAGCCGGATGAACTCGTCGGCGTCGGCGGCGCGGGCCGCCTCGACGATCTCCGCGTCGGTCGCGTCGGGCCGGCCGTAGGCGATGTTCTCCCGCGCCGTGCCGTGCAGGACGAGCGTCTCCTGCAGGACCACGGCGACGCTGTCCCGCACGTCGGACAGGAGCAGCTCCCGCAGGTCGATGCCGTCGAGGCGGACGGCGCCCCGGTCGGGGTCGTAGAAGCGCAGCTGCAGCTTGGCCACCGTGGACTTCCCGGCGCCGCTCGCCCCCACCAGCGCCAGCGTCTCGCCGGGGCCGACGCGGAACGACACGTCGGACAGCGCCCAGCGGGAGGTGTCGGGGTAGCGGAAGGACACGCCGTCGAACTCGACCTCGCCGCGGGCCCGGCCGATCCGCCGGGCCTCCGGTGCCTCGCGCACCTGGGGTCGCTGGTCGAGTAGTTCGGCGATGCGCTCCGCGGAGGCGGAGGCGGCGAAGAAGGCGGTGCCGAGGTGGGACAGGTCGCGAACCGGGCTGTAGAGCTTGCCGATCAACGCCAGGAAGACCAGCAGCCCGCCCAGCGTGAGCTGGCCCTGTGCCAGTTTCCAGGTGCCCAGGCCCATGACGGCGAGGCCGCCCAGCACTTCGATGAGCTCCACGAGCGGCTGGTAGACGGCCCAGATGCGCGTCGAGGCCATCACGGCGTGGTACCGGCCCAGGTTCTCGCGCTCGAAGCGGTCCTGTTCCCAGTCCTGCCGGTTGTACGCCTGGACCAGGGTCATGTTGCCCAGCGACTCCTCGACGACCGCGCTGAGCGAGCCGCTGCGGCGCCTGCGCTCCCGTGACGCCTGCTTGGTCAGCCGGGAGAAGTGGCGGGCGGCGCCCCAGAACAGCGGCACGATGACGATCGCGAGGAGGGTGAGGTCCCAGCTCAGGTAGAAGAGCAGACCGAGGAAGATGCCCAGCTGGAGCAGGGCGTAGAGCACGTCCACGATGCCCGAGAGCAGGAACGTCTCGACGGCGTCCACGTCCCCCGTGACCCGCGACAGCAGATCCCCCAGCCGCCGCCGTTCGAAGAACCCCGGCGACAGCCCCTTGACGTGCCGGAAGACGTCGGAGCGCAGGGCGAGCAGGAAGCGTTCGCTGACGTAGGCGGATGTCACGGAGTCACCGAAGCCCAGGAGGCCGGAGAGGAGGAAGAGCCCGGCGTACGTCGGCGCGATCCACAGGAAGGGCGTGATGTCCCTCGGCACGAGCACCTCGTCCACCATGATCTTGAACAGCCACAGTTCGGCCGCGTCGATCAGGGGCTGCGCCAGACTGAGCAGGACGAGCGGCACGAGCCAGAGCCGACGGCCGCGGGTGTAGGGCCAGAAACGCCGGAACACTTCGCGCAGGGACAACGGCGGGGCGGCCGCGACCACGCCCTCCGACTCCACGCCCACCGACAGCAGACGCCGCAGGACATGCCGACGGAACGGACCGGCTCCTTCGGGTGCCGGTCCGCTCCGTCCTGGATTGCTGGTGGCCAAGATCGTCCTCAGTAACGCCCGTAGCCGTAACCGCCGTAGCCGCCGTAGCCGCCGTAGCCTCCGCGGCCGCCGTAGCCTCCGCGGCCGCCGTAGCCTCCGCGGCCGCCGTAGCCTCCGCGGCCGCCGTAGCCTCCGCGACCGCCGTAGCCTCCGCGGCCTCCGCGGCCGCCGCGGCCTCCGTGGTCCCCGCCGTCGTGACGGTTCAGGGTGGGGAAGAGAGCGTTGAAGATCGCCATGACATTCCTCCTGCTCGAAAGATGTCTCAGTAGTAGATACGGAGCAGATCCGGATTGGGATGGCGTTTCGGGAGAATTGCAACGAAATTTCTTCCCGGTGGAGGGGCGGCAGGCCGGGCGGGAGGTCACCCGCCTCGAGCACCTCGGTATCCCACCCTCGGCGCAGAACCTCGCCACCCGGGTCCATGACACCTGGGCCGAGCACCGTCCGTACCGATCCTCAGGCGCCCGTTCCGTACGGCCCCTCCGGTGGCGGGGTGGGGGCGCCCGGGAGGCGTACCGTCGCCATCGTGCCGCCGCCCTCCGCCCGGGTCAGGGTGACCTCGCCGCCGGCCTGCTGGATCGTGCGGGCGACGATGGACAGGCCCAGGCCCGAGCCCGGCAGGGCCCTCGCGCTCGGGGAGCGCCAGAAGCGGTCGAAGACGTAGGGGAGGTCGTCGGCGGGGATGCCGGGGCCGTGGTCGCGGACGGTGAGGGCGCCCTGTTCGAGGACGACCTCGATCGTGCCGCCCCCGGGGCTGAACTTCACCGCGTTGTCGAGGATGTTGACGATCGCCCGCTCCAGCGCGGACGGCTCCGCCCGTACGTACCAGGGGTCCAGGTCCGCCGTGATGGTCAGCTCCGGGCCGCGCAGCCGGGCGCGGCGCAGCGCCGCCTCCACGGTGTCGTGGAAGGCGACGACCTCGACCCGTTCGCCCCGCTGTCCCTCCGAGCGGGACAGTTCCTGCAGGTCGCCGATCAGGGAGGCCAGCTCGGTCACCTGGGCCTTGACCGAGGCGAGCAGCGCCTTGCGGTCGGCCTCGGGGAGCGGGCGGCCGGTCTCCTCGCTGCGGGTGAGGAGTTCGATGTTCGTACGGAGTGATGTCAGGGGGGTGCGCAGTTCGTGACCGGCGTCCGCGATCAGCTGCTGCTGCAGGTCCCTGGAACTGGCCAGCGCAGAGGTCATGGAGTTGAAGGAGCGGGACAGGCGGGCGATCTCGTCCTCGCTCTCGTCCTCCACGGGGATGCGGATCGTCAGGTCCTCGGTGCGGGCCACGTGTTCCACCGCCTGGGTGAGCTTGTCCACCGGACGCAGACCCGCTCGGGCGACCGCGAGGCCGGCGGCGCCCGCGCCGAAGACTCCTATGCCGGAGACGAGCAGAAGCAGCAGGGCCAGGTCGTCGAGGGTGTTCTCGGTGTCCTTGAGGGAGAAGCCGAGCATGAAGGCGACGCCCGGGTAGGCCACGGCGTTGGGACCGGGGTTCGTCGGGACGCCGAGCGTCATCACGCGGACGTTGTCGCCCTGCGTGTCGGTGGTGGTGTGGAAGGCGCGCCCGCGCACCTCGGGGGCGGCGGCCACCTTCTTGTCCATGGCCGTGACCTTGATCACGCCCTCGGACCAGGGGGCCACGCAGAACTTGCCCTGCGATGTCACCAACTGCACGTAGAGGTACGACCGCTGCATGTCGCCCGGAGAGTCGTCCGGCGTCCGGGTGCAGTTGGCGGCCAGTTGCGTCGCCGTGGTGGCGGTCACCCTGCCATAACTCGCGAGCCGGCTGTCGACCTCGTCGTACAGCTTCCCCCGCACGACGAACCAGCAGGCCACCGAGGCCGCCGCCACCGCCAACGCCACTGCCGCCGCCACCAACAGGGCCAGGCGGGAGCGGATCGGCAGCGTGCGGAACCGGCGGACGACCTTCCTCACTCGGCGCCGCCCTGCCGCAGTACGTACCCGACCCCGCGGACGGTGTGCACCAGACGCGGCTCGCCGCCGGCCTCGGTCTTGCGGCGCAGGTACATGACGTAGACGTCGAGGGAGTTCGACGAGGGCTCGAAGTCGAAGCCCCACACCGCCTTCAGGATCTGCTCACGGGTGAGCACCTGGCGCGGGTGGGCCATGAACATCTCCAGCAGGGTGAACTCCGTGCGGGTCAGCTCCACCTGCCGGCCGCCGCGCGTGACCTCGCGGGTGGCGAGGTCCATGCGCAGGTCGGCGAAGGTCAGGGCCTCGCCCTCCTGGGCCGCGCCCGCCACGGCCGCCGCGTACGAGCTGCGGCGCAGCAGCGCCCGGATACGGGCGAACAGCTCGTCCAGCTCGAACGGCTTGACCAGGTAGTCGTCCGCGCCGGCGTCCAGACCGGTGACCCGGTCGCCGACGGTGTCGCGGGCGGTCAGCATCAGGATGGGGATGGTGTCGCCGGCGCCACGGATGCGGCGGGCCGCCGTCAGGCCGTCCATCCGGGGCATCTGGATGTCGAGGACCACCAGGTCGGGCTTGTACGCGCTCGCCTTGTCCAGCGCGTCCGCGCCGTCGACGGCGACCTCGGTGTCGTACCCCTCGAAGGCGAGGCTGCGCTGGAGCGCTTCGCGTACCGCCGGCTCGTCGTCGACGATCAGGATGCGCTGGGGGTCACGGTCGCCATCGGCGGGGCTCATCGGTCGTTGTTCCTCGGGTGACTCGGGCTCGTGGCGGGGCCGACTCGGTCGCGGGACCGGCCGGTCCGGGGCGGGACGTTCTCAGCGTCGCACGTTTCCGGGCCGCATCGTGCGGCCCGGAGTGCGCGTGCCGTGACTCATGCCGCCATCGCCGTGAGCCGCCTCAGCGGCACCTTGTACCGGTGCGGACGGTCGGCGGAGGTGCGCAGGCCCATCAGCTGGGGGACCGCGACGACCTCGGGGGCGCGGTGCGCCGGGCTGTGGAGTTCCTTCGCGACGGTCAGGGCCTGGGAGAGGCCGCCGGGGACGGTCGCGTCGACGGTGTCCGTGGTCTCGTGCACAATCTGCTGGATCATGTCGTACTCCTTGCCGTGTTGCCGTGGGTTTTGTCGCCGCTCAGTTCTGCGAGCCGGAGCGCAGCGTGGCCAGGTCGGACTTGACGGTGTTGACCGGGATGGCGAAGCCGAGGCCGACGCTGCCGGCACCGGACGAGTCCGAGCCGGAAACGGCCGAGTACATCGCCGAGTTGATGCCGATGACGTTGCCGCCCGCGTCGATCAGCGCGCCGCCGGAGTTGCCCGGGTTGAGGGACGCGTCGGTCTGGATCGCCTTGTAGGTGGTGGTGGAGGAGCCTGTGTCGCCGTTGAACTGCCGGCCGCCGAACTCGAACGGCCACCGCCCGTCGCCCTGCCCCTGGTCCTCGCCGGTCGGCACGGTCACGTCCCGGTCGAGGGCGGAGACGATGCCGCTGGTGACGGTGCCCGTCAGCCCCTCGGGGGAGCCGATCGCGATCACCTGATCGCCGACCGCCACGTCGTCGGAGTTGCCGAGGGCGGCCGCCTTGAGGCCGGAGG
Source organism: Streptomyces sp. JNUCC 63 (assembly GCF_054366325.1). Classification (NCBI taxonomy): domain Bacteria; kingdom Bacillati; phylum Actinomycetota; class Actinomycetes; order Kitasatosporales; family Streptomycetaceae; genus Streptomyces; species Streptomyces sp. JNUCC 63. Next base: position 4,173,411 of record NZ_CM135963.1, read on the forward strand.
CGCCCTGGAGCTCGATCAGGGCGAGGTCCTTGGAGCCGTCGGTGCCGACGACCCGCGCGGTGTACGAGGTGCCGTCGCTGGTCCGCACCTTGATCGACGAGGCACCCGCTACGACGTGGTTGTTGGTGACGACCTCGCCGCCGCTGGTGACGATCACACCGGAACCGGTGGACGTGCCGGTGTCCAGGGTCGCGGTGACCTCTACGACGCTGGGGCTGACCGCCTTGGCGATCGCGGCGACGCTGCCCCGCCGGCCGACGGGCACCACGTTGATGCCGGTACTGCTGGAGGCGACCGTCTTCTGACCGGTCAGCTCCTGGAAGGCGAAGGCGGTGCCGCCGCCCACGGCCGCGGAGGCGATCGCCACCGCCGCCAGCAGGGCGAGCGGGCCCCGGGAGCGCTTCCTCGACGCGTGCGCGGGGGACGCGGGAGGCGCGGGTGCGTACGCGGGCGGGGGCGGCCACTCCGGGTTCACCGGGGCCCGGCCGTCACCCCGGGGGTCTTCGTACTCGCCGCTGCGGCGGATGCTCTCGCTCATGACAATGAGAGTGACCCGTGATCATGAGAGACACCTGAGTCCCGGCTGAGAAGCCCGACAGAACCTCGTATGCCCGATATGGGCAAGCATCGCGCGGCGGGGCGGCTACTCCGCGCTCCCCGGCTCCTTGCAGCCGCAGGAACTCCGTACCACCAGCCGCGACGGGAACACCCTCAGCCGCTCCCGCCGTGAACCGGCGACCCGCAGCGCGTCGTCCAGCACCAGGTCCACGGCTGTCCGGGCCATCGCCGACCGGTCCGAGGCGACCGTCGTCAGCGGCGGATCCGCCAGCGCCGCCTCCTTGATGTCGTCGAACCCGGCCACCGCCAGCTCGCCCGGCACGTCGATGCGCAGTTCGCGCGCGGCCCGCAGCAGGCCGATCGCCTGGTCGTCGGTGGAGCAGAAGACCGCCGGGGGACGGTTGGGGCCCGAGAGGATCTCCAGGCCGACCCGGTAGGCGTCGTAGCGGTTGTACGGCGCCTCGAACAGACGCCCCTCGGTGGGGAGGCCGGCCTCGGCCATCGCGCGCCGCCAGCCCTCGACGTGGTCGGAGACCGGGTCGCCCACGGCCGGGGTGTCGGCCGTGCCGCCCACACAGGCGACGTACTCGTAGCCGTGCTCCAGCAGGTGGCGTACGGCGAGCTGGGCGCCGCCGAGGTCGTCGGTGACCACGGCCACGTCGTCGATGGCCTCGGGCCGCTCGTGCAGCAGCACCACCCGGGCGTCCCAGGCCTCGATCTCGGCGGCGGCGAGGTCGTTCAGCGCGTGGCTGACCAGGATCAGGCCGGAGACGCGCATTCCGAGGAACGCCCGCAGGTAGTGGACCTCGCGCTCGGCCACGTAGTCGGAGTTGCCGACGAGCACCATCTTTCCGCGCTCGGCCGCGGCCCACTCCACCGCGTGCGCCATCTCGCCGAAGAAGGGCTGGCGGGCGTCCGGGATGATCAGGCCTATGAGGTCCGTACGCCGCGAGGCCATCGCCTGGGCGACCCGGTCGGGCCGGTACCCCAGCTCCTTGATCGCGGCGAGGACGCGCTCGCGCGTGGCCGGGGCGACCGGCCGGGGTCCGTTGTTGATGACATAGCTGACCACGGCGGTGGAAGTTCCCGCCAGCCGCGCCACATCGTCCCGAGTCACCTTGGCCACGCGCGGAGTCTACGCGGATGGATCCGCTCCGGGCAGGGCGTATCGAAGCTTGGACGTGCGGACGCGATGTCCTGCCCGAGCGCCCCTACGCCTCCGCACGGGCCCGCCCCGCCACCGGACCGTCCGCGGCGTCCGGATTGTCCGGCTCTGGCCGGGCCGCCTTGGTCTTGGTCTCGTCCGCGGCGCGCTCGGCCTTTTCGGGGATGACGAATCGATAACCGACGTTCCGGACGGTCCCGATCAGCGACTCGTGCTCGGGGCCGAACTTGGCCCGCAGCCGCCGCACGTGCACGTCGACCGTCCGGGTGCCGCCGAAGTAGTCGTAGCCCCAGACCTCCTGCAGCAGCTGGGCGCGGGTGAAGACGCGGCCCGGGTGCTGTGCGAGGTACTTCAGGAGCTCGAACTCCTTGAAGGTCAGGTCCAGCACCCGCCCCTTGAGCTTGGCGCTGTAGGTCGCCTCGTCCACGGACAGGTCGCCGGTGCGGATCTCCATGGGGGAGTCGTCGCCCGCGAACTGCCGGCGGCCCATGGCCAGCCGGAGCCGGGCCTCCACCTCGGCGGGGCCGGCGGTGTCCAGCAGGACGTCGTCGATGCCCCAGTCGGCCGTGACGGCCGCGAGGCCGCCCTCCGTGACCACGAGGATCAGCGGGCAGCCGAGGCCCGTGGAGCGCAGCAGCCGGCACAGGCTGCGCACCTGCGGCAGGTCGCGCCGCCCGTCGACCAGGACGACGTCGGCGCTCGGGGTGTCCACGAGCGCGGGTCCCTCCGCCGGGGCCACGCGCACGTTGTGCAGCAGCAGGCCGAGGGCGGGGAGCACCTCCGCCGACGGCTGGAGGGCGTTGGTCAGGAGCAGCAGGGAACTCATCGCATCCCTCCCTCGGGCTCTCGGCTTCGCTCGGGCGGGAAGGACTCCCCCGGCCGGGGCGTCATGCGTTCGTGCACGGTTCGCTCGTCCATGCGTCTGGTTCCTCCTCGGGTCCCTGCGAGGACGTCTGCGGCACTGCTTCGTCGGTGGTGCGAATCCCGCGCCCCTGGGACCCGCTGCGCGATCGACGGCCCCGTACACCCGCGGTTTCCCGCGCCGTGTACAACGCTTCCGAAAGCACGAAAGGACCCGGGGGCTTCGCTGCCCGAGTCCTCTTGGCAGCAGAATAACCGACATGAGCACGGGATCGGCAGGTCATGTGGCGCGTCCGACGGGCGTCCCGGAGTCCGGCACGGCGCGGGGAAGGCGTCTCAGGACGTTCCTGCGCACGGCGGACGGGGTGGCGCTCGACGCGGTCCACGAGCCGGGTGCGCCCGCACACGAGGGCGCATACGGGGGCGCGCATGGGGGCGCGTACGAGGGGTCCGGTGACCTGGTGTTCGTGATCGCACACGGTTTCACCGGAGACCTGGACCGGCCGCACGTGCGCCGGGCGGCGCGGGTTCTGGCGCGCTACGGCGCCGTCGTGACCTTCTCCTTCCGCGGACACGGGGCCTCCGGCGGGCGCTCGACCGTCGGCGACCGTGAAGTGCTGGACCTGGCGGCGGCAGTCGCGTGGGCGCGGGGCTTCGGGCACGCGCGCGTGGTGACCGTCGGCTTCTCCATGGGCGGTTCGGTGGTGCTGAGGCACGCGGCCCTGCACGGCGACCCGGCGGACGCGGCACAGGCCGAGGCGCGCACGGACGCCGTGGTCTCCGTCAGCGCGCCCGCGCGCTGGTACTACCGGGGCACGGCCCCCATGCGCCGGCTGCACTGGCTGGTCACGCGCCCCGAGGGCCGCCTGCTGAGCCGCTACGGGCTGCGCACCCGCATCCACCACCGCGACTGGGACCCCGTCCCGCTCTCCCCGGTGGAGGCGGTCCCCCGCATCGCGCCCACCCCGCTGCTGATCGTGCACGGCGACCGGGACGGCTACTTCCCCCTCGATCACCCCCGGATGCTGGCCGCGGCCGCCGGTGACCACGGGGAACTGTGGCTGGAGCCCGGCATGGGCCACGCCGAGAACGCCGCCGCCGACGAGCTCCTGCACCGCATCGCGCGCTGGACCCTCGCACAGGCGGGCTAGCCTGACCCTGTTCATTGCCGAGTGACTCGAGGGACGGGATGGCGAAGGTCACGGTGCGCTACTGGGCGGCGGCGAAGGCCGCGGCCGGGGTCGCCGAGGAGCCGTACGAGGCGGAGACGCTCGCCGAGGTGCTCGACGCGGTGCGCGAGCGGCACCCCGGCGAACTCGTCCGCATCCTGCGGCGCTGCTCGTTCCTGATCGACGGTGACCCCGTGGGGACGCGCGGACATGAGACGGTACGGCTGACCGAGGGCGGCACGGTCGAGGTGCTCCCGCCGTTCGCAGGAGGGTGAGCGATGACCGACCGGCCGTATGAGCCGTATGAGGGGTCCTGGAACGAGAACCCCTACGACGGGCACGACCCGTACGCGCAGCAGTACCCGCAGGCGCCCGCCCCGCAGCAGCCGTACCCGCACCCCCAGCCGCAGGCGTGGCCCGGGCAGCAGGCGTACGACGATCCGCAGGACGCCCACCAGTACACGCAGCAGTGGCAGGGGCAGACCTGGGACACCCAGACGCACACGCGGCCACCCGCCGCCGCGGAGACGGCGTACCTGCCGCCGGTGGGAGCCCAGGAGCCGGCGGCGGCCTACGCGCAGCACGCACAGCCACAGCCACAGCCCGCCGCTCCCGCGCCGGCCGGCGACCCCTCCGGCGACGAGCCCGCCTACGGCCCCGCCACCCTCGCCGGCAACGCCCGCGTCACCGACGCCCAGCGGGCCCGCGCCGAGGGGCGCTCGCCGATCATCGAACCCGGGATGCAGCCGGCCGCGCTCACCGCGCTGCTGGGCCTGCTGCTGGCCGGCACGGCCGAGCTCGGCATCTACGCGCTGCTCGTGCCGCTGGTCGTGCTCCAGGCCGTGACGGCCGCGGGCTGGTTCCGGCTGAACGGCATGTGGCCCGCCCGCCAGGGCATCGCCCTGGGCTTCGCCGGCGCGCTCGCCGCGGACGCGGCCGTGCTGGGCGCGGGCCGCGAAGACGCGCCGGCGGCGATCCTGGGCACGCTCGGGGTGTGGGTGCTGCTCTCGCTGGTCCTGCAGCTGCGCTCGCACGCCGACCCGGACGAGCGGATGTACGGCCTGATGACGACCGTCGCCTCGGCGGCGCTGGCCATCGTGGCGACCGGCTACCTGGCCGCCACCCCGCACGCGGTCGCGGTCGGCGCGACGGCGGTCGCGGCGGCCGTCCTGGCGCGTGCGCTGCCGCTGCCCACCGCGGCCTCCGTCGTCGTCTCGCTGCTCGCCGCGGCGGGCACGGGCATCGCGGTCGGCGGCATGACGGGCCTGGGCGCGAAGGGCGCGATGCTCGGCGCGGGCGCGGCGGTGTGCGCCCTGATCGGCCACCGTGCGGCCGGCTACGACTACCCTTCGCGCTTCGTGCACTTCACGGCCGGCGTCGCCCTGCCGCTCGCGGCCGCGGCACCGGTGGTGTGGGTGCTGGGGCGGGCGCTGGGGTAGCCGCAGCTCCTGTCACAGCTGATCGACAATTCCCGGGGCGGGCCGTTTTCGGGCGTTAGGCTCCCGCAGACGGCCGCCCGGTCGTCGGGATCGCCGACCTTGGGGGGACACCGCATGCGCGCGCTGCGAATACTTCTGACCGTCGCCGTGATCCTGGGCGTGCTGTTCGTGGTGGTCGACCGGGTCGCGGTGCACTTCGCGGAGAACCAGGCGGCCGACAGGCTCAGGACGACCGAGAACCTGGCGAGCACCCCCGACGTGTCCATCAAGGGCTTCCCGTTCCTGACCCAGGTGGCGAGCGGTGAGCTCGACGACGTCGAGGTCGGCATCAAGAACTACGAGGCGGCCACCGGCAACGGCGAGCAGAAGATCCGTATCGACGACATCAGGGCGGACATGAGGGGCGTGCGCTTCTCCGGCGACTACCGCTCGGCCACCGCCTCCGACGCCACCGGAACCGCGACCATCGCCTACGACGAGCTGCTGAAGGCCGCCAAGTCCGGGCCTGAGCCGGTCGGCTTCGGTGTGACCGCCCAGGTGGTCGGCTTGTCCGACGGCGGCAACGGCAAGATCAAGGTCGACGTCGCGGCGACCCTGTTCGGTGCGAAGCTGCCCAGGATCTCGGTGCTCAGCTCAATCACGGTGAAGAACAACAGGGTCCAGGTGGAGGCCGACGCGCTGCCCAGGTTCGGCGGCGTGCGGCTCGTCGAGAACCGGATCCGGTCGGTCACCGACTTCCAGCAGGCGATCGACCGGCTGCCCGGCGAGGTCCGGCTGGACTCGGTGCGGGCGGTGGAGGACGGCGTCGAGATCACGGTGAACGGTTCGGACGTCAGGCTCGCCGGGTAGGACGAAGTCGGCGGACGAAAGGGTGTCCGACTGGCGAGACACCTCGTCCGCACCGCAGATGCAGCGCGAAGCGAGGAGAGGCGCGGGCGCCCGGAGGCCGTAGGAGGCGACTCGACCCCTCTCCTGTTCCCACATCCCGGACGATACTGTCTCAGTATCCGACACGCCGGTGACACAACCGCCCATTCCTCCCTACGATCGACCCCATGCAGCGACAGGCGGATCTCACGAAGCGGCGGGCAGTGGACCTGTGCCGCGTGGCCGCCATGCTCTGTCGCACTTCCTGAGCGGGAGCTTCCTCCCGTATCACCGGCCCCGCACGTGACCCGGGGCCATCCGTGCGCCGCGTACACCGGCACCGCACCGCGTATCGGCGCGCCCCCGCACTTCGCACGCCCCGCCGCAACTGCCCCGGAGGAGATTGAGCATGAGCCGCAGCGACGTACTGGTCGACGCCGACTGGCTCCAGGAGCACCTGGACGACCCGAGCATCGCCATCGTCGAGGTCGACGAGGACACGTCCGCGTACGACAAGAACCACATCAAGAACGCCATCCGGATCGACTGGACCAAGGACCTCCAGGACCCGGTCCGCCGTGACTTCGTCGACCAGGAGGGCTTCGAGAAGCTCCTGTCGGAGAAGGGCATCTCCAACGACCACACGGTGGTCGTCTACGGCGGCAACAACAACTGGTTCGCCTCGTACGCGTACTGGTACTTCAAGCTGTACGGCCACGAGAACGTCAAGCTCCTCGACGGCGGCCGCAAGAAGTGGGAACTGGACGCCCGCGAGCTGGTCGACGGCACGGACGTGCCGGAGCGTGCGAAGACCGAGTACAAGGCCAAGCCGCAGGACACCTCCATCCGCGCGTTCCGCGACGAGGTCGTGGACGCGATCGGCAAGCTGAACATCGTCGACGTCCGGTCGCCCGACGAGTTCTCCGGCAAGCTGCTCGCCCCGGCCCACCTGCCGCAGGAGCAGTCGCAGCGCCCCGGCCACGTGCCGACCTCCCGGAACATCCCGTGGTCGAAGAACGCCAACGACGACGGCACCTTCAAGTCGGACGAGGAGCTCAAGGCCCTCTACGAGGCGGAGGAGATCGACCTGGCGAAGGACACCATCGCCCTGTGCCGCATCGGTGAGCGCTCCGCGCTGTCCTGGTTCGTCCTGCACGAGCTGCTCGGGGTCCCGAACGTCAAGAACTACGACGGCTCCTGGACCGAGTACGGCTCCCTGGTGGGCGTGCCGATCGAGCTCGGCTCCGGCAAGTAAGACGGTTCAGACCGTTTCGACCTCTTCGACCTCATCGAACCTCTGGAGTAGCACATGTGTGGAGCGAAGGCCGGCGGCCCGGACGCCTCGACGATCAAGCCCGGTGAGACGACGATCCAGGGCCAGGTGACCCGCGACGGCGAGCCGGTGACGGGCTACGTCCGTCTGCTGGACGCGACCGGCGAGTTCACCGCGGAGGTCCCCACCTCCGCCACGGGCCAGTTCCGGTTCTACGCGGCCGAGGGCACCTGGACCGTCCGCGCCCTCGTCCCCGGCGCCACCGCCGACCGCACGGTCGTCGCCCAGCAGGGCGGCCTCGCGGAGGTAGCGATCGCGGTCTGACCGCGCACCATGCCGAAGGGCCGCGTCCCACGGGTCGGACACCCGGGCCGCGGCCCTTCGGCATGCCATGGGAAGGTGGTGCGGACCTACCCTGGGCATATGTACGCACGACGGCGTCATGCTTACTTCGCCATGATGGGCCTCTGCATCGGGCTGTTCGTCCTGGCGTGGGGTGTCGTGCGGATCTGGTCGGTTCCCGCGGCGGTCGGCATGTGTCTGGTCGCCATGGTGATTCCGCCGGTCGCCGCGATGGTCGCCAACCGGCGCGGGCCCGAGGACCGCTGGTGGGACGACCCGTCCGGCGACCCGAAGTCCGACGAGTGGTGGGACGAGCTGGACGGCAAGAAGCGCCACTGACCCCCGTGGAGGGGTGTCTCAGTAGACGAGTGCCTGCGTCTCGTCGCCCAGCGCCTCCTGGACGAAGACCTGGGCGCCCGCGATCCGTACGCCCTCGATGACGTCCTTCTCCGTGATCTCGCGGCGGGCCGCGCACTGCGTGCACAGGGTGATCCGGCCGGCCGCCAGGATCGAGTCGATCAGGTCGGGCAGCGGAGCGGCGTGCGGCAGCTCGAACTCGGCGGCCCGGCCCGGCAGCGCGAACCAGGAGGACTCCCCGGTCAGCCAGAGCGAGACGTCGACCCCGCTGGCCACGGCCACCGCCGCCACCGTGAACGCCTGCGAGCACCGCTCGGGAGCGTCCCCCCCCGCCGTCACCTTGATCACGAGCTTCTTCGCCATGCCGGAAGCGTAGCCGCCTCATGCGCGGTGCTCCTGCCGCCGGTGCTGGCGCAGCAGGACGTTCGCGTCCGTCTCCGCGCTGCCGTCGTGCACCGCGCGTGCGGCCTCCCGCCGCTCGTCCAGCTCCGTGCAGACCTCGCAGCCGCGTACCGGCAGCGGCGGGCGGCTCAAGTCCTCGGGGTCGGGCGCGCTCGCACCGGCGACCCGCGTGCGCTCGTTCGCCGCCCACACTCCGGCGCTCAGCCGTTCCCCTGACGTCGCGAGCCGCAGCGACGCCGGATCCGCCTGCCACTCCCGGCCGCCGCCCACGGGACGCAGCAGCGCGTACGGTCCCGACCGGTCCTGGTACTCGCCGACCTTCTGGGTGGCCGGGTCGAATACGAGCGTGCCGTGGGCGAGCGGTGTCGGCTCCGTCGTCATTGCGCCAGTTCCTTTCGTGAACGTCTGCGCAGTGCGCGAGCAATTCACTACGCTGCGTGTTCGTACGAGATGAGCATGGCCTGTGTGCAGCGTCGAAACGCTGCCGACGCGGTGTCCTTCGCCGGCTCACCGCGTTATTTCCACACCTTCGACAGCCGCTTTCCGGGGGAACGAGATGCCATCGAGACGAGTGATCACGGGACGGAGCCAGGAGCCCCGGAAGCGGTTCGCGGAGGAGCTTCGGCTCCTGCGGAACGAGCGGGGCCTGAGCCTTCGAGAGCTCGCGAAGGTCGTGGGCTGGGACTCGTCCCAGTTCGGAAAGATGGAGAGCGGTCAGACGCTGGGCGGCCCGGAGGTCGTACAGGCCCTGGACACGTACTACGGGACGCCGGGGCTGCTGCTGGCCCTGTGGGAACTGGCGGTGGCGGACCCGACGCAGTTCAAGGAGCAATACCGGCGGTACATGATGCTTGAGGCGGAGGCGGTGAGTCTTTGGCAGTACTCCGTGAGCAGGCCGCCGGGATTGCTTCAGACAGCCGGGTACGCGCGGGAAGCGCTCGCGGCGGGTGGTCTCAAAGGCAAAGACCTGGACCAGCAGGTCGAGGCGCGCATCGGGCGGCGGAAGGTACTGGAAGAGGAGGACGCTCCACCGTTCCGGGTCCTTCTTTCGGAAACGGTGCTGCGGAACTCGTTGCGCGACCCTCGAGCGTGGAAGGAGCAACTGGGTCACCTTGTGGAGGCTTCGGAACGTCCGAACATCACCCTTCACGTGTTGCCGTTCGGCACCGGACTGCATGGCCTGGACAGCACTGACGTGATGTTCCTGCGGCTGCTGGACGGTCGTACGGTGGCATACGCCGAGAACGACGTACGAGGTGAACTCGTCGAAGAAACAGGCAGGGTTGAGCGCCTGCACCGCACCTATGATTCCGTACGGGACGTGGCTTGGGGCCCTGCCGAGTCGCGGAAGTTCATCCTGCGGATGTTGGAGGAAGTGCCGTGCGAGCCATCGACCTGAGCAGTGCGATGTGGCGCAAGAGCAGCTACAGCAACTCCGACGGCGGTAACTGCGTAGAGGTCGCCCCCAACCTCCCCTCCGTCGTCCCCGTCCGCGACAGCAAGGCTCCCGCCCGAGGTGCCCTCCTCTTCGAGGCCCCCTCCTGGGCCTCCTTCGTCGGCGCGGTGAAGAGCGGATCGCTGCGGGGCTGACCCCGGGCAGCGCACCTCACGGAGAGGGCCGGACCCCGGCCGACTAAGCTGGGGTCCGGCCCTGTGTACGTACCGCACCGCGCTCAACAAGGAGCACCCCGTGACGATCTTCTTCGAAGCCCTGCTGGTCCTGGTCTGCGTCGGCGTTCTCGCTTTCGCCTACCTGACCGTGAAGAAGCTGTACCAGGGCCAGCGCTGACCACGACCAGGAAACGCCGCTCATGATCGAGATCCCGTCCGACCTCCACAAGGACCTGGTTCCCCTCGCCTTCCTGCTCGGCGACTGGGCCGGCGTCGGCGTGCACGACTTCCCCGGCGCCGAGAAGTGCAACTTCGGCCAGGAGGTCACCTTCACCCACGACGGCCGGGACTTCCTGGAGTACCACTCCCGCACCTGGGTGCTGGACAAGGACGGCAACAAGGTCAGGCCGCTGGAGTCCGAGTCCGGCTTCTGGCGGATCGACGCCGACCGCAAGGTCGAGGTCACGATGACCCGCGACGACGGCGTCATCGAGATCTGGTACGGCGAGCTGGCGCGCAACAAGCCGCAGATCGACCTGGTGACGGACGCGGTCGCCCGCACCGCCGCCTCCCGCCCCTACACCGGCGGCAAGCGGCTGTACGGCTACGTCAAGAGCGACCTGATGTGGGTCGGCGAGAAGCAGACCCCCGAGGTCGAGCTGCGCCCCTACATGTCCGCCCACCTGAAGAAGGTCGTCACCCCCGAGCAGGTCGAGCGCTGGGCCAAGGCCCTCCCCGACGACCTGCCGGACGACGGGATCGCGTTCTTCAAGTAGTCCTAGACTCTTCGGTGTGGTGAGCACCGACTGGAAGAGCGACCTCAGGCAGCGCGGCTACCGGCTGACGCCGCAGCGGCAACTCGTGCTCGAAGCCGTGGACACCCTGGAGCATGCGACCCCCGACGACATCCTCGGCGAGGTGAGGAAGACCGCGTCGGGGGTCAACATCTCCACCGTCTACCGGACCCTGGAGCTGCTGGAGGAGCTGGGCCTGGTCAGCCACGCCCACCTCGGCCACGGCGCGCCCACCTACCACCTCGCCGACCGCCACCACCACCTGCACCTGGTCTGCCGGGACTGCGAGAACGTCATCGAGGCCGACGCGGAGGTGGCGGAGGACTTCACGGCCAAGCTGCGGCAGCAGTTCGGCTTCGACACCGACTTGAAGCACTTCGCCATCTTCGGCCGCTGCGAGGACTGTTCTCGGAAGGGCTCGACCACCGCGTCGTAGGCTTGCCCGTATGAAGAGCCCCCTGCTGTCCCTGCCCGGCGCAGTCCCCGCCGAGGGTGTGGACGAAGGCGTCGCCGCCCACTACGGCGACCTGTTCCGCGAGCAGCGCGCCCTCGCGGGCGGCACCGGATTCGTCGACCTCTCGCACCGCGGTGTCGTCACCGTCTCCGGCGAGGACCGGCTCAGCTGGCTGCACCTGCTGCTCACCCAGCACGTCAGCGAGCTGCCCGCCGGCCAGGCCACCGAGGCGCTGATCCTGTCCGCGCACGGCCACATCGAGCACGCGCTCTACCTGGTCGACGACGGCGAGACGGTCTGGGCGCATGTGGAGCCCGGTACCCAGGAGGCGCTGATCGCGTACCTGGAGTCGATGAAGTTCTTCTACCGGGTCGAGGTCGCCGACCGCACCGGCGACTTCGCCGTCGTGCATCTGCCGGCCGGTTCCATCGCGGAGGTGCCCGAGGGGGTCGTCGTACGGGAGACCGCGTACGGCCGTGACCTGTTCCTGCCGCGTGCGGACCTGGAGTCGTACGCCCGGGCGGCCGGCCCGCCGGCCGGGATCCTCGCCTACGAGGCGCTGCGCGTCGAGCAGCACCGCCCCCGGCTCGGCTTCGAGACCGACCACCGCACCATCCCGCACGAGCTGGGCTGGATCGGTACGGCGGTGCATCTGCAGAAGGGCTGCTACCGCGGTCAGGAGACCGTGGCCCGGGTGCAGAACCTGGGCAAGCCGCCGCGCCGCCTGGTCTTCCTGCACCTCGACGGCAGCGAGGTCCACCTGCCGGTGGCCGGCACGGAGATCCGCCTCGCCGACGAGGGTCCGGACGGCCGCAGGATCGGTTTCGTGACCACGTCCGTACGGCACTTCGAGCTCGGCCCGATCGCGCTCGCCCTGGTCAAGCGGAACGTTCCGGTGGACGCGCGGCTGATGGCGGGGGAGACGGCGGCGGCACAGGAGGTCGTCGTAGAGCCGTAGCGGCCGTAGCCCTCCGGGGGCTACATCTCCAGCAGGACGGTGAACGGGCCGTCGTTCGTCAGCGACACCCGCATCCGCGCGCCGAACCGGCCCGTCGCCACCGTCGCGCCCAGCGAGCGCAGCTGGGCGACCACCTCGTCGACCAGCGGCTCGGCGACCTCGCCGGGGGCGGCCGCGTTCCAGGTGGGGCGGCGGCCCTTGCGGGCGTCGCCGTACAGCGTGAACTGGCTGATGACCAGCAGTGGGGCGCCGGTGTCGCTGCACGACTTCTCGTCGTGCAGCATGCGGATCGACCAGAGCTTGCGGGCGAGCTGGGCCGCCTTCTCCTTGGTGTCCTCGTGGGTGACCCCGACGAGGACGCACAGCCCCTCGCCCTCGATCGCTCCCACCGTCTCGCCGTCCACGACGACGCTCGCGCCGTCCACCCTCTGCACCACCGCACGCATGCCGACCATCATGCCCGTGAGTCGTCCGGGTGCATGGGAGTGTCCCCTGCACGAAGAGCTCGAGGGAGGGTCCATTCGTGCTTCTTTCTGCCCCGTAACCCCCCATCCGGGGCCGATCAGGGGCACTCGGTCACATACTGGCCACTCAGAGTGGCACGATGCTTCCCGTACGCGCCGGTCGAGGGGACGGTTGAGGGGCATGAGCACATCGAGTACCGAGCGGCAGCCCGGGGCGGCCTCGCCGATCCACGAGGGCGTTCCGGAGACCCACCGGCCGCCCGTGCAACGCACCGACAGCCCGGCGCTGCCCACGGAACCGGCGGAGCCCGGCCTGACGGAGCCCGGCCTGACCGTGCTGAGCCTGCCCGAGCTGCGCGCCCTGCGCAGGCAGGCGCAGCGGGACGAGGCCGACCTGAGTTACGTACGGCGGCTGCTGCAGGGGCGGATCGACATCCTGCGCGCGGAACTGGCCCGGCGCGGGCCGAAGTCCGTCCTGGACGCCGGGCAGGCGCCCGCGCCCGAGCGGGCTTCCGTCGTCGAGCGGCTCGCGGAGATCCTCAAGGACGCGCCCGCCCGGCAGCGCTCCTCCGCCCGGCATGTGACGCTCGGCACACCGCACGGGGAGGAGTACCGGCGGCTGGCCGCGCAGATGCTCGCCGAGGTCGAGCTGTCGGACCTTGGCGCCCGTACGGACCTGGAGCTGGGCGCGGCGATGGGGCGGCTCGTGCGGTACGAGCAGCAGGTGTCCGGGCGGCGGCAGGAACTGCAGCGTACGGCCGACGACTGCAGCGCGGAGATCGCCCGCAGGTACCGTGAGGGGGAAGCACAGGTGGACGACCTGCTCGTCTGACGCGACGGCCGCGGAGACCCCGGGCCGGCGTGGGCGGCAGGTCGCCCCGTGCTTCGGGTTTCCCAGTCCGTCGTCCCGGAAGGCCACCGCCGATGTCCGCGTCGTCAGCGTCCGTCATACCTCCTGTCCTGGCGGAGGTGGTCCGCTCGGGGTTCGTGGAAGGGCGGCACCGGGGCAGCCTGGTGCTGCTGGGCGCGGACGGTTCGGTGGAGCTCGCGCTGGGGGATGTGACCGCGCCGGTCTTCCCGCGCTCGTCCAACAAGCCGATGCAGGCGGCGGGTGTGCTGCACGCCGGTCTGGAGCTGGACGGTGAGCGTCTCGCCCTCGCGGCCGCGAGCCACTCCGGGGAAACGTTCCACCGGGACCTGGTCCACAAGATGCTCGACGAGCACGGGCTGACCCCGGCGCAGCTGCTGTGCCCGCCGGACCTGCCGCTGGACCCGGAGGAGAAGGAGACCTACCTGGCGGCCGGGGCGGCGCGCGACCGGGTGGTGATGAACTGCTCCGGCAAGCACACCGCGATGCTGGCGGCGTGCGCGCTGCGGGGCTGGCCGCTGGAGTCGTACCTCGACCCCGCGCACCCGCTGCAGCGGCTCATCCACAGGGTTGTGGAGGAGGCGGCGGGCGAGCCGGTGGCGGCGGTCGGTACGGACGGCTGCGGCGCGCCGCTGACGGCGATCAGCCTCACGGGCCTGGCCCGCGCCTACCGCGCCTTCGTCCTGGCCGCACCCGGCACCCCCGAACGCCGCGTCGCGGACGCCATGCGCGCCCACCCCGAGTACGTCGCCGGCACCCGCCGCCCCGACACCTGGCTGATGCGCGAACTCCCCGGCACCCTCTCCAAGATGGGCGCGGAAGCGGTCCAGGCGGTGGCCCTCCCGGACGGCCGGGCCCTGGCCTTCAAGATCGACGACGGCGCGACCAGGACCCTGGGCCCGGTCCTGGCCCGGGCCCTGACCCTGATGGGCCTGAACGCCCCGGTGCTCGACCGCATCGGGCGCGCCCCGCTGCTGGGCGGCGGACAGGAGGTGGGGGAGATCCGGGCGGCGTTCTGAGCGCCGGCGCCGAAATCCCCGCGACACCCCGTACCCCCTCCCCCTACCGTCGACCCATGACTGCCGCCCGCCCTCACATCGACGTACGTCCCATCAGCGAGAACGAGATCCCGGACTGGACCCGTGCCCTGAACACCGGCTTCCTGCGCGGCCCCGACGTCTCCGACGCCGAGATCGCCGACCGCATGTCGTACATCGTCCCGTCCCGCACCCTCGGCGCCTTCGACGCCGGCCGGTGCGTGGCGACGTTCCGGTCCTTCGCGCAGGAGCTCACCACCGTCGGCGGCGCGACCGTCCCCGCCGACGCGATAACGAACGTCACCGTCACCGCCACCCACCGCCGCCGCGGCCTGCTGACCCGCATGATGGCCCACGACCTCGCCGCCGCGAAGGACCGCGGCGACGTCGTCGCGACCCTGATCGCCGCCGAGTACCCGATCTACGGCCGCTACGGCTTCGGCCCCGCCACCTGGGCGACCGAGTGGACGATCGACGTCCCCCGGGCCGGCCTCGACCCGCGCTGGGCGGGCCCCGAGGACGGCGGCCGCGTCGACCTCGTGGACGGCGAGGACGTACGCAAGCTCGGCCCCGAACTGCACGAGCGGCTGCGCCGCGCCCAGCCCGGCGCGATCGACCGCTCCGAGCGCTGGTGGCAGGTCAGCACCGGCGCCCTGCGCCCGGACCCCAAGGCGTGGACCGAGCGCTTCCACGCCGTGTACCGCGCCGCGGACGGCACGGTCGAGGGCCTGGCGTCGTACGTGTGCGACGACACCTGGGGAGACGCCAAACAGCCGCTGAACACGGCCACGGTGAAGGGCCTCGTCGCGGTCACCCCGGCCGCCGAACGCGCCCTGTGGCTCCACCTGTGCTCGATCGACTGGATCGTGAGGGTCAAGAGCGGCTGGCGGGCCCCCGACGACCTGCTCCCCCTCCTCCTGCCCGACCCGCGCGCCGCCACGATCACCACGCAGGCGGACTGGTTGTGGGTGCGGATCCTGGACGTCGTACGGGCCTTGGAGGCACGGACGTACGAGGGGACGGGGACGCTGGTGCTGGACGTCGTCGACCGGGCCGGGACGACCGGTGGGCGCCGGCGGCTGGAGGCCTCGCCCGCCGGGGCGTCCTGTACGCCGACGACCGAGAGCGCCGATCTGACGCTGGACGTGGCGGAGTTGGCGGCCCTGTGGCTCGGCGACGAGTCCGCGGTGCGGCTCGCCGCGCTCGGCCGGGTCCAGGAAGAACGAGCGGGCGCCGCCCAAGTGGCCGACGCCCTGCTGCGTACGTCCAGGCGGCCTTGGTGCCCGGACGTGTTCTGAGCGCTCCTTCCCGCCGGTGACGGTTGACAGGGATGACGCATCCGTAGTTTGGCTGTTGAGTTGTGGCTGTGCGTGGCGGTCTTCGGTTGTGGCTGTGCGAACGAGTGTGGAGTTGTGACTGTGCGCCGTCTGTTCAGTTGTGACTGTGCCGTGCGGTGCCGAGTGCCGGCTGCCGCTCCCGTTGGCTCGCCCACCGACCGAGCTCCCGGCTCCCCTCCGGAAGGGAGCACGGCCCGGCGTTCCCCAACCGTCACCCTGGTGGCCAACACTTGGAAAGTTTGGCCATGTCGCTCAAGTTGGCTACCAACTTCACTCTTCTTATCTCCGTTGGGAAGCGACTCATAACCACCTTTCCCCGAACTGCCGGAAGATGGCGAGAAGTTGTACTGTTTGGCCGTGGACCCGGAACACGCCTCCGCCAATGGGCGGAAGAGGTCACATCGGCCACAGAGGTCACACCACGAGGTGGCCGACGAACTGCGCCGCCGGATCACGAGTGGTGCGCTGCGGCCGGGTCAGCGCATGCCCACCCAGGCCAAGCTGGCCGTCGAGTTCGGCGTCGAGCGCGGAGCCGTCCGCCAGGCGCTGCGCATCCTGCAGTCGGAGCACCTGCTCACCAACGTGTCCAAGGGGAGCCCGGCGACCGTCGCGCCCGACCCGCGGCGGGACCCGGCCGGTCCCGCCGCCCCGCCGCTGCCCACCACGGTCGCCCTCGCCCCCCGTGTCGTCGCCGCCTTCGGCGCCTCCCACGTGCGGATCGACGCCCTGTGCCTGACCGCGGTCTCGCTCACCATGGCCATCGGCGAACCGTTGCGGCAGATCCACGCCGGGCGACTGAAACCGGCCAAGGTCGACGTCCGCGTCCTGCTGCCCAGCCGCGACATCGACCTCGCCTTCCCGGCGCCGGTGGACGACGCCTCCGCCGCCGGCCGGCTGCGCCGGCGCTGGCTGGACCAGCGCAACGCCCAGGGGCAGGTGCTCAGACACAACCTGCTGGCCCTGCGCGCCACCCACGGCACCGACGTGCACGTCGGCTTCCGCGCGCTGCCCTTCACCCCGCCGGTCAAGCTGTACCTGCTCAACGACTCGGAGGCGCTGTTCGCGTACTACACGCTGAGCCGGCGCGAGCAGGAGATCGACCACGAGTCCCTGACGCTGTACGACGCCGAGGGCACGCAGTCGATGCTGTTCGCCTTCGAGCAGGGCGCCGACCCGCGCGAGACGACGTTCGTCGAGCAGTCCCACCTGTGGTTCAACGCGCTGTGGGAGACGATCAGTTCGGAGCTCACGCTCACGGGCTGACGTCTCGCACGGGCCACAGGGCGGGCCCCGCGAGCGGCGTCGCCGGCACCGCGGCCCCCACCGAGGACGACTGACGGAAGAGCGAGGGCGGGCACGACGGTTCCCCCTTCGGACGGTCGCCTCCCGGTACGAGGACATACCGGGAGGCAAAACCTTCGCCAACTCAACCAAGTTGGTGACCAGCCCTGTTGAAGTTGTCCCCAATTGGTTGCCATCTGTGAGCAAGTTCCAAACAACTCCCCTTAGATGGACCGAAGTTGTAGCGTTTGGCTGTGACCCAGGAGAGCGTGGCCGTGAACGGCAGCAGCAGAAGAAGCTCACCCCAGGAGATCGCCGACACCCTGCGGGAGCGGATCCGCACCGGCGTGCTCCAGCCGGGCGACCGCCTGCCCACCCAGGCGGAACTCGCCGACGAGTTCGGAGTGGAGCGTGGCACCGTGCGCCAGGCGCTCCGGGTGCTCCAGGAGGACGGCCTGCTCAGCAACGTCACCAAGGGCAGCCCGCCGCGGATCGCCGTCCCCGTCGCCGCCCGCGCGGAGCCCCAGCCGACCATGGTGGGCCTCGCGCCGCGGCTCGTGGAAGCCTTCTCCGCCCGGCAGGTGCGGGTCGACGCGGCCTGTCTGACCGCCGAGACGCTGATGATCGCCCTGGGCGAGCCCGTGCGCCTGATCCACGAGGGCCGGCTGTGCCCCGAGGCGATCGACGTGCGCATCCTGCTGCCGTCCCGGGACATCGCCCTGGCCTTCCCGATATCGGTGGACGGACCGAGCGAGAAGGACCCGGTCCACCGGCGCTGGCTCGCCCAGCGCAACGCCCAGGGGCACGTCCTGCGTCACAACCTCTACGCCCTGCGCGCCACCCACGGCATCGACGTCCGCGTGACCTTCCGCGCGCTGCCCTTCACCCCGCCGGTCAAGCTGTACCTGCTCAACGGCGCGGAGGCGTTGATGGCGTACTACATGATCGCGCGCCGCGAGGAGCAGGCGGACGACGCGACGCTGGACATGTACGACGTCATGGGCAGGGAGTCCCTGCTGTTCCACTTCGAGAAGGCGACCGGACAGCGGGACGCCGCTTTCGTGAAGGAATCCCAGAAGTGGTTCGACGCCCTCTGGGAAACCATCACCACGGACCTGACACTCTCCTAGTGACCTCTGATACGACGCAGACCGAAACGGTGACAGCTCAGACCGGAAACGAGACCGAGAAGCTGCGGAATCTGATCACACGCGCCCGGGTCGTGCTCTGGGACTTCGACGGACCGATCTGCCATCTGTTCGCCGGGCACTCCTCGGAGCGGGTGGCGACCGAACTGGTGCAGTGGCTGGAGGGCCGGGGACTGCACGGCCTGCTGACGGACTCCGAACGCGAGTCGCTGGACCCGCATGTCGTCCTGCGCGCCGTGGACCGCCGGCACCCCGGCAGCGATCTCGTCGCGGAGCTGGAGGCGCGGCTGACCCAGGAGGAGACGCACGCCGCCTCCTCCGCCCGGCCCACCCCGTACGCCGACGCGCTGATCCGCACCTGGACGGCGCTGGGCTCCCGCCTGGCCATCACCACGAACAACTCGCCCCTCGTGGTGCGCGCTTACCTGGACGGCCGTGACCTCACCTCCTGCTTCTCCCCCCACGTCTACGGACGCACCCAGGACCTGCAGCACCTCAAGCCGGACCCGCACTGCCTGAACCGGGCCCTGAACGCGACGGGCGCGGCCCCCGCCCAGGCCCTGATGATCGGCGACACCCCCTCGGACCACGAGGCCGCCCAGAGGGCCGGCGTACCCTTCCTCGGCTACGCCCGCGACGCCCGCAAGGAGAAGCTCCTGAGGGAGGCCGGCGCCACCGTGATCGTGGAGTCACTGGAGCCCGTACTGCGCGTCCTGCGGGATCAGGCCTGAGCCATCAGTAGGGTGAAGACGACGGCCGCGCCGACCGCCAGCCTGGCGTTGCGGGCCCGTACGCCCACGGTGACCGTGACCAGCAGAACCAGTCCCAGCAGACCCAGCCTTGTCCGGGCCTCGTGCGTGAGGAGGAACTCCCCTAGGACCCGGAGCAGTTGCAGCAGGACCATGTTCCCCACCAAACCTTCCAGTTTCAGTGTGGCGGCCAACCAGTGGGCCAATTGGGCTGATTGTCTTGGAGTGGATGTCCCCTGCCTGGCTGATCGCTTAACGCGGCAGTCTCACATGACTGTCGCGGAAGGCGAAAAGGCGGTTTGCTGGTGGGCTGCCAGCGGTACGGTCAGGTTGTGAGCGAGGAACACGCGGGCGACGGTGGGGGCAAGGAGTTCCGCCGAGTCTCCGACGAGTTGCGGGCCCGGATGGCGGACGGCAGGTACCCGGTGCGCTCCTTCCTGCCCTCGCAGCGCGATCTCGCGGAGGAGTTCGGGGTCTCCCGGGACACCGTGCAGCGGGTGCTGCGGGAGCTGAGCAACGAGGGCTGGACCGAGTCCCGGCAGGGCAGCGGCACCCGCGTCATCAAGAACCAGCGGATACAGTCCTCGACGGCCAAGGCCACCCGGTCGCACCGGGGTGTCACGCTGGGTCCGCTGATCAGCGAGGCGTTCGAACAGCCCGAAGTAGCTCTCGATGTATACACGTTGACGTCCGAGTCGCTGGACGCGCACATCCGGCTCCAGGCGGAACGGATCAGAGGCGGCTTCATCCAGCCCCAGAGCATCTCGCTGCGCATGCTCCTGCCGGCCACGTCGTCGCCGCTGCCCTATCCGAGGGCCATGGACGACGAGAACGCCCCTCGTCTGCGTGACCGCCTGCTCGCCATCACGAACCGCCACACGGACTCGCTGCGCAATGTGCTGCGCGAGCTGCGGACCGAGAAGCTGGTGCCCGTGGTCGACGTGCAGATCCGGCACGCACCGTTGACGCCGACCTTCAAGCTCTATGTCCTCAACGGCGTGGAGGTCCTCTTCGGGCCGTACGAGGTGATCGAGCGCCCCGTGGTGCTCGAGACCGGCGAGGAGATCAGGGCGCTCGACGTGCTGGGGCTCGGCGCCACCCTCACCCACCACGTACGCGACGCGGGCCCCGATTCGCCGGGCTCGGTCTTCGCGACCTCGATGCAGTCGTGGTTCGAGTCCGTGTGGACTTTGCTGTCCGATTGACGAAAAATGCCACAGCGGCCCCAGGGCTGTGCTGTAACATGCCCGCACCGCGTGAGCAACAGCTCCGTTTCACGCGTACAGCACGCAAGAGGTGGTGTGCAAGGCGACCTCGAAGGTGCGGCGCAGGCCCGGGCGCACAGGTAGGGGCACACCAACCGTTGTGCCGGCCTGAGGTGCGCTGCGCTCGTATTCGATATGACCTGTGACGTACCTTTTGTCACACCAATGTTCTCGCCTGAGCACTTGAGCAACTGGAGCAGCCGTGGGCGCACCTCCCCCTCCCCGTCCCGTTCTCGGGGAACGCGTCCTCCGCGACGTTCAGGCGTTCGTGCGGCTCGCCGCCGAGCTGGGCGAGGCGAGCAGCGGCCACCACAACCAGAACCACGTACTGCCCCTGACGGAGCGCATGGCACGGCTGCTGCGCAAGGAGGCCGGCACATCCGTGACCGTGCGGATCCGCCGTGCCCAGGCGCTGCCCGTGGTGATCAGAACCTGGGAGAACGAGGCGGAGATCCTCGACGGCGTCAGCGGCGTGTTGCCCAACGTTCCGGAGTGCCTGGTCAAGCAGGACTCCTTTGCAATCCACAGGTATGTCGAGGGCGTGCCTTTCTCCAGTGTCTGCGGCAACGGCAAGCCCGTGGACACCCTGCTCGTCAAGGCGCTGGCGGAACTGCTCGCCCGGATGACGCAGGTCCGCCGGGAGGCGCTGCCCCCGCTGCCCCCGCAGTGGCCACGCAATGACAAGGACAGCCAGGCATTTCTGCAGACGCTGGCGCGGCTTGCGGACCGGCAGATCAGGCAGTCCAATTGGCATGCCTTCGGTGGCCTGTTCGCCGCCTTGGGCGTCCCCGAGGACGCTCTGATCCAGTTGGCCGAGCGGGTGCCCGCCATGGCCCGCCGGCCGTACGGCCTGCTCCACGCGGACCTGCACCGCGACAACCTGATCATGTCGTACGGTGGCGATCCGGCCCTCTTCTGCGTCGACTGGGAACTGGCGACCTACGGGGACCCGCTGCACGATCTCGCCATCCACCTGGTCCGTATGCGCTACCCCAGACACCAGTGGGCCGAAGTGATCGACGCCTGGGCCGAAGCCATGGACCGGATCCGCCCCGCGGCCGTCAACGGCCTGGCCACGGATCTGCGGCACTACGTCGCCTTCGAGCAGGCGCAGTCCGTCTACCCGGACGTGATGCGGGCCGCGCAGGCCCTGGAGGACGCGCCCGACCAGAAGAGCCTGGACGAGGCGACGACGTCTGTGCGCCGGGCACTGGAGACGGGCGCCAAACCGCTCGGGCTCAGAAACGTTCCGGACACCGCGGAGATCGAGCGTGTCCTGTTCCGGTGGCGGGCTTCCAGGGCGGTGATGAGGAACGGTGGCGCGAGCCGGGTGCGGGCGGCGATCTCGTGGTCGTGGGACCCGCGCCTCCCGCAGCGGCCCGACTTCCCCGCCTCCGCCGTCGACCACGCCTTGCTCGCCGAGGGGATGGCTCCGGCCAGCCGGGTGTTCAAGGGCACCGCACACCTCAACTCGGTGGTACGGGTACCCGGGTTCGACTCCCCGGTCGTGGTGCGCCGCAAGGTGGCGAACGTCTGCCGCCGTGAGCCCAGTTTCCTCAGCGAGCACGCCGTACTGCGAGCCATCGAGCAGTCGGGCGTCCCGGTGGCGGCACCGAAGGCCCTCGCTCTGGGCCGCAGCCACCAGGGGGAGCAGTACGCCATCCACACGTATGTCGGCCCCGAGGACACCGACCGTCCGCCCAGCCACCCGGAGCTCGGCCTGCGGCCGCACGAGGCGGACGGGCTCGTCGACCAGCTGTGCGCGCTGACGGACGTGGACTACGAAGGGCTCGACCCGCTCGCGGGCAAGTGGCCCTTCTTCACCTGGTTGTGCGACCAGCTGGTGATCCTGGTGGACAAGCTGCCCAAGGAGTCTCGGCAGCTGGCCCGGCTCCTCGGCCTGCCCGACGCCCACCGGCTCGGGCAGATCCTCTCCCGGCACCGGGTCAGCCCCCGCCGTCCGGCACTCCTGCACGGCGACCTGAACCCGTGGAACCTCGTCCGTCGCGACGACGCTCACGCTCTCACCATCATCGACTGGGAGATGGCGCTGATCGGCGACCCGCTGTACGACCTGGTCCGGCACATGCATCTCACGCCGACCCGCCCGGAGATCCGCGAACGCATGTTCAACCGCTGGGAGCGCCGCCTGCCCGCCGAGTACACGACCGGCTGGCGCCAGGACTGGCGCGTGTACCGCCGGCTCGAGACCGTGCGCTCCGCGTACGTGGACCTGGACCGCCTGGTGACCGGAGCGAGCCTGGACGCCCCCAACGTCCGCCGGGCCGTCGACTCGTACGCGGTGACCCTCGCGGTGGCCACCGGGTTCCTCGGCCTGACCGTCCGTTCCACGGCGAACCCGTATCTTGCCCGTGCTCTGGCCTGAGGAGACCATGACAGGACCGGGAAACCAGTCTGTCCGCGGGCCTGTGACGGCCCGTCGGGCTGGTCGACGCAGGACGGGGAGGGTCGCGCATGGCCGCAGGGACCAGAGCACCGGACGAAGGGGGCGTTGGACGACTGCGTCGACTGCAGGAGCGCTACGAGCCACTGATCACGCGCGTCCTGCTGCTCGGCATCTTCGCCACCGGCCTGACCGCCCAGTTCGTCAAGCCGGTCGGAGACGCACTGGAGGACAAGGTCTACCTGGGCGGCGCACTGCTCGGCCTCGTCGGCTACGTGCTCTACGACCAGGTCAAGGAGCTGAGCGCGTCGGTCAGGACGCCGGCTCGCGCCCTGGTGAACTCCGGTGAACTGGGGATCTTCGTCAGCGAGGCCTTCCAGGCCCGCAAGGTCGAGATCAGCTTCCTCGGCTACACGGGCGAGACGCTTTACAACGCGCTGTACCACCGCCTTGAGGACCTCTTCGACAGCCCGGGACCCACCCGGCGGGTCTCCATCCGCATGCTGGTCCCCGACTTCGGCCTGCCGATGACCGTGCCGTCCCGGGTCGGGGTGAACGACACCCCGGAGGACGACGCCGACTTCCGCAAGCGCATGGAGGAACGCTGCCGCGAATACGACAGCATCCTGTCCGACCTGTCCGAACGGCTCACCGCGACCGGCAGAGTGGTCGTCCAGTGCGAGTACCGCCTCTACCCCGGCATCCCCCGCGACAAGATCTGCATCTTCAACCGGCAGCGCGTCCTGCACGGCCTCTACGACCTCTCCGCCCGGATGCGCCTGCAGCACATGGGTCCGGAGTTCTACGATCCCAAGGGTTTCAGAACGGACCTCAACGTCTGGTCCCGCGAGGGCACGGCCGCCGCGGAGACAGCCGTGTCCACCTGGAACAAACACTTCGACGACCTGTGGAATCTGGCCACACTCCCACCCTGGCGTCGGCAACCGCCCCCCTGACGCCGTTTTGCCCCTGCGTAGGCTCGTGCCCTGAACGAAACCGGCACGCCCGAACCCAGACTGCGCGAGCGCAGGAGGCAGCGGATGTACCGGGAGGCGTCGGACACCGCCGTACGGCTTCTTCCTGCAAAAGGGGGACGACGGCGTGTTGTCCACCGATTGGCCCGAAGGTGCGATGCCCCTGCAGATGAAGTTGAGCGCGATAACGCTCGACTGCCCTGATCCGCCGGCTCTGGCGGCGTTCTACCAGCAGGTCACCGGCCTCGAGCCCCACCCGAGCTCGAACGCCGACTTCGCCGGTCTCAGCAGTGAGGACGGACTCCTCATCGGCTCTCAACGGGTCGACGGCTATCGGGCTCCGAGCCGGCCCGACCAAACCGTTCCCCAGCAGCTTCACCTCTGCTTCGAGGCCGTGGACCTGGACGAGGCCGAGGCGCGGCTGCTGGAGCTGGGCGCGGACAAGCCGGATCAGCAGCCGCATGAGGACAGGTGGCGGGTCCTCACCGATCCGGCTGGGCATCCCTTCTGCATCGTCAGAGGCTGATGGGTGTCCTGTCCCATCAACGCGCAGCGGCGTCGGTGAGGATTGCCTGAAGTCGTACTCGGCATTCGGCGACGAAGGCGGGGAAGGTGTGCCAGTAATAGGAGATCCCGCTGACGCCCACCGCGATCGCCCAGGCGCGGGCGCGGGCCCAGGTCGAATCGTCGAGGTCCAAGGTGTCCCAGTAGGCCTGTCGTGCTTGTGGCGGCAGGTCCCAGAGTGTGGAGTGCTCGGCGTCGGGAAAGCCGACCGAGAGTCCTCCGAAGTCGATGACCGCGTGGAGCTTGCCCTCCCGGACCAGGAGGTTGGTCGGCTTGAGGTCGCCGTGGAGCCACACGTGAGGTCCGGAGGGCTCGGGCAGTGCGAGCGCGGCTCGCCACAACTGTTCCAGAGCGTCGACGTCGAGCTCGGAACCCACGGTGGTTCGGCAGTCGTCGAGACACCTGCTGATCCACTGGTCGCAGGGCCCCAGGCTGCCTCCGCGGTACCAGCTGAGGCCACCCGTGCGAGCCGCTCCCATGAGATCGATGCCGTGGAGCTCCCGCACGACCGCCGCCAGGTCGGCTCCGAAGGCGGCCCAGTCCCGGACGGTGTCCGGGCCGGCTTCGTCACCGTCGATCCAGCGGTAGACCGACCAGAGGAGGGGGAAAACGCCGGTGGGCGTCCCGGCGTGGACGGGCTCAGGAATCGGGCAGGCAAGAAGGGGTGCCAGGCGAGGAAGCCATTCCTGCTCTTTCCGCACGGACTGTGCCTTGTCGGCGGTTCGGGGAAGTCGCACGAGCAGGTCATCGCCCAGCCGGTACATGGTGTTGTCCGTGCCCGCGCCCGCGGGCGACAACGGCAGGTCGGCCCACTCCGGGCGCTGTGTCTTCAGCAGTGACCGGACCAGCGTCTCGTCGACTGGGATCTCGTCATCGTGAAGCGTCACGCCGGAAGTCTCACAGCCGGAGGGAACAGGAAGCCAGTGACTTTCCGTCAACTCTGGCCCGGGCCATCGAATACTTCGAGCTCGTCAAGTACCCACCTGGTGATCGGCTCGTAGCCCATGTGTCTGTGTGCGGTCGCCGACCAGTAGAGGCCGGGACAGCGAGCTCCGGACCGGACCGAGCCCCCCGGCGACCTGACCGATCCGCCCTGAACACCGTTCACCGCAGACCCCGATGCCGCCGGCCAGGCAGCGAAATCGAGTAGGAGTCCAAGCCCGGATCCCCATACGTTCGGCTGCATGGCTGACGAGTGTTTCGGGCATCCACGCCTTGCCGCGATCCATGACCCGCTCGACCCTGATCGCAGCGATCTCGACGCGTACCTCTCCGGATGGCGGAGGAGTTCGGGGCGCGTCAGGTGCTGGACATCGGCTGCGGAACAGGTGGGTTCGCGCTCCTGCTGGCTGACCGCGGGATCGAGGTCGTCGGCGTCGATCCCGCCCAGGCACCCATCGACGTGGCCCGAGGCAAGCCGGGTAGCGAGCGAGTGCGCTGGATCTGCGGTGATGCGGCGGCACTCCCCCCGCTGCGGGTCGACCTGGCGACCATGACAGCGAACGTCGCCCAGCAGATCGTCGACCCACAGGCATGGCGGAAGACCCTGCGTTGCGCCTACGAAGCACTGCGACCCGGCGGGCATCTGGTGTTCGAGACCCGGGACCCGGCCAGGCGAGCCTGGGAGGAGTGGAACCGTGAAGCTTCCCGCAGCATGACGGAAATCCCAGGCGTCGGCGCGGTCGAGAGCTGGGTCGAGTCGACCGAGGTGAGCGGGCCGCTGGTGACCTTCCGCTGGACCTATGCCTTCGCCGCGGACGGGCAGGTGCTGACGTCGGATTCCACGTTGCGCTTCCGTGAGCGGCAGGAGGTCGAGACGGAACTGGTCGCCCACGGGTATGTGGTGGAGGACGTTCGCGACGCGCCCGACCGGCCGGGCAGGGAATTCGTCTTCGTCGCGCGACGTCCATGAGCCGGCCCGGCGGGAAACCGCCACGTGTACGGGGGAACGGACAGGCGCAGTGCCGGACGGACGGTCGGAGCGGACACGTGGCGCACTCTTGCAAGCAGGTTGCTTGCATTTGTTAGCGGGGGTGGTGCAAGGTGGAGGCATGGCATCGCTCAACGTCGGCAATCTCGGTGAATACCTGCGCGAGCAGCGGCGCAACGCGCAGTTGTCGCTGCGGCAGCTCGCCGATGCCGCCGGGGTGTCCAATCCGTACCTGAGCCAGATCGAGCGCGGGCTGCGCAAGCCGAGCGCGGAGGTGCTGCAGCAGGTCGCCAAGGCGCTGCGGATCTCCGCCGAGACGCTGTACGTGCGGGCCGGCATCCTCGACGCCGAGCGGGACCGGGACGACGTGGAGACGCGCGCCGTCATCCTCGCCGACCCCTCGCTGAACGAGCGGCAGAAGCAGGTGCTGCTCCAGGTCTACGAGTCCTTCCGCAAGGAGAACGGGTTCGGGACCGCCAAGGCGGACGACCGGGCGGACGCCGAGGTGCACGGCGACCCGCCCGCTCAGGACGACGACACCGGCGACACCACCGAGCACGGCGACCACACGGCCGACGGCGGCAGTGGCGGCACCATATCCAGCGGCACCACGCCCGCCCCCGCCAAGCGGCGCCGTACCCGTACGTCCGGCGGCAATGACGCCGATCCGCGGCAGGCGGCCAGCTCATCCCAGTGATCCCACGACCGCACGACCCAGCAGGGCCGGGCAGTCGGCCCCTCCAGCCGCGGCAACCCAAAACCCTCAGCCACAAGCGATCCGGGAGGACCATCCTCATGGCCATCACCGACGACCTGCGCAAGACCCTCAGCGACCCCAAGCCGCTCTACTTCGCCGCGGGCACCGCGGACCTGGCCCTGCAGCAGGCCAGGAAGGTGCCCGCCCTGGTGGAGCAGCTGCGCGCCGAGGCCCCGGCCCGTATCGACGCGGTGCGCAACACCGACCCGAAGGCCGTCCAGGAGCGGGCCGCCGCCCGCGCCAAGGAGGCCGGTGCCCGGGTCAAGGAGACGCAGGAGAACTTCCAGGCCAAGGTCACCGAGTTCCTGAACTCCTTCGACTCCGACCTGAAGAAAATCGGCACCAACCTCGACTCCGACCTGAAGAAGCTCGGCGAGACCGCCCAGGACCTCGCCCTGCGCGGTGTCGGCGTCGCCGCCGAGTACGCCGTGAAGGCCCGCGAGACCTACGAGAAGGTCGCCGAGCACGGCGAGCAGACCGTGCGGACCTGGCGCGGCCAGGCCGCCGAGGGCATCGAGGACATCGCCGAGGAGGTCGAGGAGCTCGCCGTCGCCGTCGAGCCCAAGGCCGAGCCCGTCGAGGTCAAGGCCGAGACGGCCGAGACCAACGGGGGCAAGCCCGCCGCGGTCCTGGTCGAGTCCGACGCGGCGGACAGGAAGGCCTCCGCCAAGAAGGCCCCGAACGGCCGCAAGACCCCGCCCGCCGGGAAGAAGGCCACCCCGCCCGCCAAGTAGGCGCGGCGTGTCAAAGAACAGGGAGCGGGCCGGGCACTCCTTGAGTGCCCGGCCCGTTCTTACGGATACACGGCGGCCGGACACGGGTACGGTGGCCGTACAGAGGACTCGACCCGGATGGTGGGCATTGTGCTGATGACGGCGTTCGGCGGCTTTCTGTCGCTGCTCTACCTGGCGATGCTGGTGCTCGCCGTGGTGGCCCTGACGATGGCCGCCCTGTACCGGGATGACGCGTACCGCGCGGCCGAGAAGCAGAGTAAGGGCTTCTGGCTGATCATTCTGGGTATCACGGTCGCGGTGAACCTGCTGGTGCCGATGCTCTTCCTGCAAATCGTGGGCCTTGTCGCCACGATCGTCTTCTTCGTGGACGTTCGCCCCGCGCTCAAGCAGGTCTCGGGCGGCGGCTTCGGCCGTCGCCGTCGCGGCAGTAGCAGCGACGGCCCGTACGGGCCGTACAACGGCGGTCGGTGACCGCCCGGCGCCGGTCGCCTACGGCTCCCGGTCCAACAGGACCACCGCCACGTCGTCGGTGAGCTCTCCACCGTTGAGCTCACGCACCTCGTTCACCGCTTCCCGGAGCAGGTCCTCGCCGCGCAGGCCCTGGGCGAGCTGGCGGCGGACCAGCTCCACCATGCCGTCCTGGCCGAGCCGTTCGCCGCCCTCGCAGATCCGGCCCTCGATCAGGCCGTCGGTGTAGAGCATCAGGCTCCACCGGGCGCCCAGCTCCACCTGCATCCGGGGCCAGCGGGCGCCGGACAGCAGGCCGAGGGCGGGACCGTTGTTGTCGTACGGCAGCAGCCTGGCCGACCTGCCCGGAGCCATCACCAGCGGTGACGGGTGACCGGCCAGGCACAGGCCGGCCCGGCGCCCGTCGGGCGCGATGTCCACCGTGCACAGCGTGGCGAAGATCTCCTCGTCGGAGCGCTCGTGCTCCAGCACCTGCTGCAGCGTGTTCAGCAGCTCGTCCCCGCACAGCCCCGCCAGCGTCAGCGCCCGCCAGGCGATGCGCAGCTCCACGCCGAGCGCCGCCTCGTCGGGACCGTGCCCGCAGACGTCGCCGATCATGGCGTGCACGGTGCCGTCGGGGGTGCGCACGGCGTCGTAGAAGTCGCCGCCGAGCAGCGCGCGCGAGCGGCCGGGGCGGTAGCGGGCGGCGAAGCGCAGCGTGGAGCCGTCCAGCAGCGGGGTCGGCAGCAGGCCCCGTTCCAGGCGGCGGTTCTCCTGTGCGCGCAGCCTGCCCTCGGCGAGCCGGCGTTCGGCGGTGTCGGACCGCTTGCGCTCCACCGCGTACCGGATCGCGCGGCTCAGCAGCCGTCCGTCCAGCTCGTCGCGGAACAGGTAGTCCTGGGCGCCCACCCGCACCGCCTGGGCGCCGCGCTCGGCGTCGCCGGAGGCGGTCAGCGCGAGGACGGCGTGCCGGGGCGCGAGCTCGAGCACCTGCTTGAGCACGGCGAGCTCGTCGTCGGCGCCGGCGGACCGGCCGGGCGCGGGCAGCGCGAGGTCCAGCAGGATGCAGTGGACGTCGTCGGTGAGCAGCCGCGCGGCCTCGGTGAGGTTGCGGGCCGTACGGATCCGGACCGGCTTGCCGGAGGAGTCGAGCAGCTCGGGCACGATCGGCGAGCCGCCGGGATCGTCCTCGATCAGCAGCAGCGTGAGAGGGCTGCTGGTGGCAGGGGCGGTGTCGCGGTTGTCCTTCTCGACCGGCGCCTCTGTGCGCGGGGCCTGTGCTGCTGAGGGGCCGCCGCCGTGGGACACGGTCTGCGCCTGACCACTGTCCGCGGCCGGGAGCACTCTCTGCCGCGGTACGGGCACGGGCATCGTCCTGGGTTCCTTCCCTCCCCCCGAGGGTGGTGGGCACGAGGGACCTCGCCCCACCGACGGGGACCATAGCGGTAGTCGGCGCCCCAGCGGAATGGTGTGAGGCACGTCGCTCGGCGTTCGGCCGCTGTCATATGCCGCGATACCTGCCGGAGTTGGACAGGTCGGCAACGGGAGTGGAATGACGAAGGTCACGCACCGTCCGGGTTTGGCCGCGAACCGGCGTGCGATGAATCACGTGGCCGGGGTCACCGGCCCCCGGCGCCTCACGAGAGCCTCAGTCCGGGTCCGGCCGTACGACGCCCAGAATCGGCATCGAACCCGCTCCCGCGAGCGTCACCGTCCGTCCCGGCCGCGGAGCGTGGACGATCGTGCCGTCGCCGACGTACATCGCGACGTGGCTGGCGTCGCCGTTGTAGATGATCAGGTCGCCGGGCCGCATGTCCTTGATCCCCACGCGCTCCAGCTGCTTCCACTGCTCCTGCGAGGTGCGCGGCACGGGACGGCCGGCCGCCGCCCAGGCCTGCGAGGTGAGCCCGGAGCAGTCGTACGACTGCGGGCCCTGGGCGCCCCACTCGTAGGGCTTGCCGAGCTGGGCCGTGGCGAACTCGACCGCCTTCTTGCCGGCCTCGGAGGCCTTGCCGTTGATCTCCTTGAGGATTCCGGTGTCCAGCCAGGCCGTCTGCGCCCGGTCGGCGGCCTGCTGCTCCAGCTGGGCGAGGCGCTCGCGCTGCCGCTTCTCCAGTGTGGCCTCGAGCTGCTCGGCCTCCTTGACGCGCTGCTCGATGCGCTTCTTGGCCGTGGCCTTGGCCTTGCGGTTCGCCTCCAGCTTCCGCAAGTGGTCGGCGGCGTCCTCCGCGTACTGCTTCAAGTCCTGCTGGGTGCGGGCCGTTTCCTCGATCAGGGCCTTGGTGGCCCGCTCGCCCTGCAGTACCCGGCCGGCTCCGTCGAGGAAGACCTGCGGGTCGTCGCTGAGCATCAGCTGGGCCTCGGGCGGCAGGCCGCCCATGCGGTACTGGGCGCGGGCCGCGGCACCGGCGCGGTCCTTCAATTCGTCCATTTCCCGCTGTTTTTCGGCGATGTTCCGGGTCAGCTCGGCGATCTCGGCGGACTGCTTCCTCGTCTTCTCCGCGGCCGAGTTGTAGGCGTCGGTGGCGACGGCCGCGTCGTGGTAGAGCTTGTCCAGCTTGGTGCGGACCGCCTCGAGGTCCCTGTCCGGCGGGAGCGTGGCCGACGGGGAGGCGGACGGGGAGGCGGACGGCGCCGGTGCCGGGTCGGGCAGCACGCTCGCGAACGCCGTGCCCGGTGCGCCCAGCAGGGTGATCGCGCAGACCACGGTCACGGCCGCCGCGAGCACGGTGCGCCTGCCCCGTTCCATATCCGCCCCCACGTGATTAACCGTCAGTAACTTACGGTGTCCGGGGGATCTTGCCACGCTTTGGCGTGGAACGACAGAGGCAGGTCCCTCCCGCGACGATCTCCCGCCTGTGTGACGAACGGCTCACAGAGATCGTTCCATCGGCGGACCGGACCGAGGGCACGGTTCAGCCGCGCGGCGCCAACGCCTCCCACCTCACCGTCACTTCGCCCTGCCGCCACCTCGCCGGCCCGTCCGTCACCGGCCAGTCCGCCGCGAGGTCGCGCACCGCGCGGATCCAGCGCTGGCGGGCGCCGTAGGAGGCGTAGGGCGCGGCGGTCGCCCAGGCGCGGTCGAAGTCGCGCAGGAAGGCGTGCACCGGCTCGCCGGGGACATTGCGGTGGATGAGCGCCTTCGGAAGGCGTTCGGCGAGGTCCGACGGGCGGTCCAGGGAGCCGAGACGGGTGGCGAAGGTGACCGTGCGGGGACCCTCCGGACCGAGCGCCACCCACACGTGCCGGCGCCCGATCTCGTCGCACGTGCCCTCGACGAGCAGGCCCCCGCGCGAGTGCCCGTCCGCCGGGGCGAGGCGCGCGCACAGCCGCTCCCAGACGGCGGCGACCTCGGTCTCGTCGTACTGCCGCAGCACGTTCGCCGCGCGGATGAGGTGCGGGCGCCGCGGGACCGGCACCTCGAAGCCGCCGTGCCGGAAGACCAGCCCGTCGCGCTCGTACGGCTTTGCGGCCACGACCCGGGCCGGTTCGATCTCCACGCCCACCACGCGCGCGCGTGGCGCCGCGGTGCGCAGGCGGTGCAGCAGTTCGACCGCCGTCCAGGGGGCGGCGCCGTAGCCGAGGTCGACGGCCACCGGATCGGCGGCCCGCCGCAGCTCGGCACCGTGCGCGGCCGCGATCCAGCGGTCCATGCGGCGGAGCCGGTTGGGGTTGGTCGTCCCGCGCGTCACCGTTCCCACGATGGGGGTCCCCCCGCTCGAGCGAAGCCGAGAGTGGGGGAGGGTCGCTGCGCGGGATGTCATACATATGAGGGTATGAGGGCGCGGGGCGCCGGCCGCCCGGACGTAACGCACCCCACACGGCACGCGCACGTGCGGCGCGGGTGCGGGTGGCGCGTGCCGACGACCCTGGTAATGATTCGGTAAAGGACCTCGCGGCGGAAATGGAGCCGCCCCCTCCGGCGTTGGCCTCTGAGGGCGCCCGGCGCGCTCGGTCCGGCATGCCCGCAGCAAGGAGGAACGCCACGTGAGCCAGTACGTCAGCAGGCTCGGGCGTCGTTCCCCGGGGGCTGCCTCCCGGCTGCGGCTGTACCGCCGGCCGCGCCGCGTGGCCATGCTCTCCGTGCACACCTCACCGCTCCACCAGCCCGGTACGGGCGACGCCGGCGGCATGAACGTCTACATCGTGGAGCTCGCCCAGCGCCTGGCCGCCCAGGGCGTCGAGGTGGAGATCTTCACCCGGGCCACCGCGGGAGGACTGCCGCCCGCCGTCGAGCTCGCCCCCGGCGTCCTCGTCCGGCACGTCGACGCCGGCCCCTACGAGGGCCTGGCCAAGGAGGACCTGCCCGCCCAGCTGTGCGCCTTCACCCACGGCGTGATGCAGGCCTGGGCCGGCCACCGCCCCGGCCACTACGACCTCGTCCACTCCCACTACTGGCTCTCCGGCCACGTCGGCTGGCTCGCCGCCCAGCGCTGGGGCGTCCCCCTGGTGCACGCCATGCACACCATGGCCAAGGTCAAGAACGCCAACCTGGCCGACGGCGACACCCCCGAGCCCGCCGCCCGCGTCATCGGCGAGACCCAGATCGTCGACGCCGCCGACCGGCTGATCGCCAACACCGACGAGGAGGCCGACGAGCTCGTACGGCACTACAGCGCCGACCCCGCCAAGGTCGCCGTCGTGCACCCCGGCGTGAACCTCACCCGCTTCCGCCCCGCCGACGGCCGCGCCGCCGCCCGCGCCCGCCTCGGCCTGCCGCAGGACGCCCTGATCCCGCTCTTCGCCGGCCGCATCCAGCCGCTCAAGGCCCCCGATGTGCTGCTGAGGGCCGTAGGGGTCCTCCTGGAGGAGCGGCCCGAGCTGCGCTCCCGCATCGTCGTGCCCGTCGTCGGCGGCCCGAGCGGCAGCGGCCTCGCCAAGCCGGAGGGCCTGCAGAAGCTCGCGGCCCGGCTCGGCGTCGCCGACGTCGTACGGTTCCACCCGCCCGTCAGGCAGGACCAGCTCGCCGACTGGTTCCGGGCCGCGTCCGTACTGGTGATGCCCTCCTACAGCGAGTCCTTCGGTCTGGTGGCGATAGAGGCACAGGCGGCCGGCACCCCGGTGCTCGCCGCCGCGGTGGGCGGACTGCCGGTCGCCGTGCGCGACGGCGAGACCGGATTCCTGGTCCAGGGCCACGACCCGGCTGCCTACGCGCGCGTGCTGCACGCCTTCGCCGACGAGCCGCACCTCGCCGACCGGATGGGCGCCGCCGCCGCCCGGCACGCGCGTTCCTTCGGCTGGGACGCCTCGGCGGCGGCCACGGCCGACGTGTACACGGCCGCGCTGCAGTCCCACCGGCGTCGCGTACGCTCCCCCCATGGGCAACGCCAAGGGTGAGGCAGAGCAGCAGCGCGCGGCACAGGTCATCGAGGGCGTCCTGAAGGACGCCGAACTGGAGTGGGAGAGCCCCCAGCCCGGCACCTACGTGGTGAAACTCCCCGGCACCCGCAAACTCTCCACCACCCTGCAGATGATCGTCGGCCGCCACTCCCTCTCCCTCAACGCCTTCGTCGTCCGTCACCCCGACGAGAACGAGTCCGGTGTCCACCGCTGGCTGCTGGAGCGCAACCTCAAGCTGTACGGCGTGAGTTACGCCGTCGACCAGCTCGGCGACGTCTACGTCACCGGCCGGCTGCCGCTGGCCGCCGTCACCGCCGACGAGGTCGACCGGCTGCTCGGCCAGGTCCTGGAGGCGGCCGACGGCAGCTTCAACACCCTGCTGGAACTCGGCTTCGCCTCCGCGATCCGCCGGGAGTACGCCTGGCGCGTCTCGCGCGGCGAATCGACCCGCAACCTCGAGGCGTTCACGCACCTGACCCAGCGCCCGGCCGGCTGAGCCCGGGCCCGTACCGCGTCACCTGCTGACTCAGGCGGTACCCACCTCGGCCCTGGTCTCGACCTGGGTCCCGACGGCGGCTGTCTCGTCCTTCGGCAGGCGCCGCATCAGCGCCCCGTAGCCGACGGCGGCGGCCGTGCCGACGGCGGCGCACATCCCCCACAGCCATCCGGCGCCGAGCCGGTCGATGACGACGCCGGACATCAGGGGCGCGATCAGTGCGGCCACCGACCAGGACAGGGTGTAGACGCCCTGGTAGCGACCGCGCCCGTGCACCGGGGAGAGCCGGACGACCAGCCCGGTCTGGGTCGGCGCGTTGATCATCTCGCCGAGGGTCCACACGCACACCGTGAGGGCGAAGACGCCGACCGATCCGGCGAAGGCGGTGAGCCCGAAGCCGTAACCGGCGAGGAGGGAGGAGACGATCAGCAGCCGCCCGGGGTCCCGGTGCTGGATGAAACGGGTGACCGGGATCTGCAGGGCGACGATCAGGACGCCGTTGACGGCGATGGCCATGCCGTAGTCGGCGGGCGTGAACCCGGCCCGGCCCATGGCGATGGGCAGCCCGACGGCCCCCTGCTGGAAGACGAGGGCGATGAGGAAGGACGTCCCGACGACGCCCATGAACCGCCCGTCCCGCAGAACGGCCCACAGACGGACGTCCGCACCCCCGCTCTCGTGGCTTCCGTGCTGCCCGGGCCCCGGCCGGGACTCGGGCAGCTTCACGAAGACGAGGATCGCGCAGGCCATCGTCATCCCGGCCTCGACCAGGAAGCCGGCGCGGTAGCTGACCTCGGCGATGAAGCCGGCGGCCATGGAGGAGACGGCGAAGCCGAGGTTGATCGCCCAGTAGTTGAGCGAGAAGGCCCTCACCCGGTCCTCGGGCCGCACGATGTCGGCCATCATCGCCTGCACGGCGGGCCGCGAGGCATTGGAGGCCATGCCGACGAGGAAGGCGACGGCGGCGATGGAGACGGGATCGCGCACGAACCCGAGCGCCGCGACGGCGACGGCGGTGGACGCCTGGGCCACGAGCAGCGTCGGCCGCCGCCCGAGCCGGTCGGCCATCACACCCCCGGCGAGCGAGGAGACGACCCCGCCGAGCCCGTGCAGCGCGACGACCAGACCGGCGTACGAGGCGGAGTAGCCGCGGTCGAGCGTCAGGTACAGCGCCATGAAGGTGGCGACGAAGGCGCCGAGCCGGTTGACGAGGGTGCTGGTCCACAGCCACCAGAACTCGCGGGGAAGCCCGGAGACGGTCTCGCGAGCGGCACGTCTGAGACGGGTGACGGACATGGAGGACCTCGAAATGTAAGCGGCCGTAGTGGTGAGCACAACTTACATGGGCGGCCCTCTGCCGGCCCACTCGATTAACCGGCCCCATCACCTGCCACCGGCCGCGCTGCGGGTGACCGCCCGCCCGCCCGTCCGCCTGCCGGGCGGCCCCGGCAGGCGCCCGAACCCGTGGATTACGCTCTGAGACATGGCCGACGCACCGTACAAGCTGATCCTCCTCCGCCACGGCGAGAGCGAGTGGAACGCGAAGAACCTGTTCACCGGCTGGGTGGACGTCAACCTCAACGACAAGGGCGAGAAGGAGGCGGTCCGCGGCGGTGAGCTGCTGAAGGACGCCGG
This sequence comes from Streptomyces sp. JNUCC 63, assembly GCF_054366325.1. Classification (NCBI taxonomy): domain Bacteria; kingdom Bacillati; phylum Actinomycetota; class Actinomycetes; order Kitasatosporales; family Streptomycetaceae; genus Streptomyces; species Streptomyces sp. JNUCC 63. Next base: position 4,209,091 of record NZ_CM135963.1, read on the forward strand.
CCTGCTGCCCGACGTGGTCCACACGTCCGTCCAGAAGCGCGCGATCCGCACGGCCCAGCTCGCACTGGAGGCCGCCGACCGCCACTGGATCCCGGTCCACCGCTCCTGGCGCCTGAACGAGCGCCACTACGGCGCCCTCCAGGGCAAGGACAAGGCCCAGATCCGCGAGGAGTTCGGCGAGGAGCAGTTCATGCTGTGGCGCCGCTCCTACGACACCCCGCCGCCCCCGCTGGACCGCGACGCCGAGTACTCCCAGTTCTCCGACCCGCGCTACGCGATCCTCCCGCCGGAGCTGCGCCCGCAGACGGAGTGCCTGAAGGACGTCGTCGTCCGTATGCTCCCGTACTGGTTCGACGCCATCGTCCCCGACCTCCTCACCGGCCGTACGGTCCTGATCGCCGCCCACGGCAACAGCCTGCGCGCCCTGGTCAAGCACCTCGACCAGATCTCGGACGCCGACATCGCGGGCCTGAACATCCCGACCGGCATCCCCCTGTACTACGAACTCGACGCCGACTTCCGTCCCCTCAACCCCGGCGGCAAGTACCTCGACCCGGAGGCCGCCGCGGCCGCGATCGAGGCGGTCAAGAACCAGGGCAAGAAGAAGTAGCCTTTGTGATCATGCCTCCGACCTGCGCTTACGGCGCGGATCGGGGGCATTTTCGCGGCCTGGGCCCACTCTGGGCCCTCAGTGCCCCGGGTCGTACGGCCGGAGCGCACGTCCGAGAGCCTTCCGGGCACGGCCCCGGCTGCTGGGCATGAGGTGGGTGTACACCCTCGACGTCAGCCCCGGGTCGGAGTGGCCGAGGCACTCGGCAAGGGCCTTGATGCTCTCGCCGGAGTCCAGCAGGGCGGACGCGTAGAAGTGCCGCAGGGCGTGCATGCCGTGCTCGCGAGCGGCGGCGTGCTCGCGGCTCTTGGCCTGCGGGACGACGCCGACCTTCGCGAGAGCGGGCTTCCAGTGGTCCTCGTTCAGCGACGTACGCCAGACGACGGAGGCACGACCGCGGCCCCCAAGGCCGAGCACCAGGACCAGGACGCCGAACACGGCCGGGGTCTGGGCATGGTCAGCGCACTCGCCCACCGCGTCGTGGTCCACAACAGCCGGGGCGGCCACACGGTCACCGCGGAACTCTTCACCGACGCACGCCCAGGAGACCACCCGTGCCGATGGACAAGCCCCGCCGCGGCCACTGGTGCGAGTGCTGGACCGAAGACCTCACGGACCCGACGGCGAGGCCGGCACTCCGAGCATCCTTCGACGCCTACTCGGCACCCCAGGCAGACAGATGGGGCGCCGTTGCCCTCCGGACGAGCACACCAGCACTCGACGCGGGAGCCTCGGACGAAGCATGGATGTGGCTGTACGAGGGTCGCATCGAGACGAGGCGTGCCCTGCTGCGCTCGGAGCGCTGCGCATTATCAGTAACCCACGAAGGCACCCGCATTACATGGACGATCCAACCAGGGGATTGACAGCCACAGAATTGGAGATGGCGTCAGGCACCGACTGAGCCCGCGCGAGCTCTGTGCGGAGTACCCGCGGCTCACTGCGAGATCGTCTACGAGATCCCGATCAACCGCTAGGGCTGTCCGGCGGATCATGGTGCTGGCAAAGTGGGCCCGTGAGTTAGAGCGTCTTCCTGCTCCGGTTCTTGGACGGCGAGGTCGTCGCTCTGAACGCCGAACACTTCCGGCAGCTGACTGAGCCTTACGTGGTGGCGGGCGGCCCGGAGGAGGGCTTCTCCCAGCTCCGCGCGGAGGATGGGGGTGAGGCGGATCTGTACCACGCGTCCCAGGCCGAAGACGGAATGTCGTCCGTGATGGCGACGCACTTCGCCCGTGGCGCGATGAGCGGCGTGCTCACCCGGCTGGCGGCAGCCCTTGGGGCCTCGATAGTCCCCCAGGACGGTGGCGCGCTGATCTTCCACGAGGACGACCGCCGTCATCTTCCTGCGCAGTTCAAGGAGAAGGTCGGGTCGGCGACACGAGCCGGTGGCGTGAGTAGGGCCAGTGGGGGCGGTCGGAGCATACGCGTGCCTGATCGGTCGGCGCACTCGCCATCGTGGCTGACTGTCGTCGGCTGAGGTTCGTGCCACAACCGTGCCGGATGCAGGGGGCAGCACGGTCAGCGAAGGAGACCTACGGCTCAGTTTCGCCTCACCAGGTCTCGGAACCCCAGGTCAGTGGCATGAAGCGGTTGTTCCCGTCCGGATCTGTGCCGACGGCCACAGCGAACGGGATACACGTAGGCGCATACTGAGCCATGACAAAGCCTGCTGCGCCGAAGCGTCATTTGCCTACCAGCCCCTTCAAGGCCCCGGTCACACCGGCTCCCAAGCACTTCGCCGTGGGCGACCAGGTCACACACGACATGTACGGCCTCGGCCGGGTGATCGGCATCGAGGCCGGAATCGCGGCGCTCGTGGATTTCGGCTCGGCGCAAATGCGGATCTTGAGCCCGTACGCCAAGATGACCAAACTGTAGGACCGCTGTGCCCGGTCCCGGCACACCAGGCCCCGTCAGGGACCTGTAGCGAAAGGGAGACCTCCCATCGACATGACGTCGCTGTTCTCCGCCCTGGAAGGGCAACCCCGCCGCCCCGCGGCAGCATCGCCGCCTCCGACGACCAACCCCTTCCAGGCCCCGGACTTCGGGGAAGACGAGACCTTGCCGCTCGAGGACGCACAGGAGCCCGCCTCGGGCATACGTGCGGCGCGGCCCGAGGCGGCTTAGCTCCACGAATGACGGTGGCTCCGGCAACCGGCCGTGGACCGTCTTCCGTGCTGCAGTGAGGAGTGCGGCCGTCTCAGTTTCCCTCTCATTCCAGCCCCGTTCACCGTCGTTCGGACGAGACCGTGTGCCGGGTCCTTCCCGTAGCGAGGCCACCCATGAACACAGGTGAACAGCCCTGTACGCGCCCCGACTAGGCGCCAACAGACATGGAAAGCGTGCACACAGGAAGCGCGCCGGATGCACTGACCCGCGTGCGCGTCGAGCGCAGATGCCGTCGCTCATGCGCCCTGTCCTCTGCGCGCAAGGTCGCGCACGCTGAACAACACAACCTTGGGGCGCACTGTTGGGGGTGGACGGTGGGCGAGTGGAAGCAAGGAAAGTGCGGTTGGCCGAAGGCAGGCGGCGGCCGCTGTCAGAACAAGAGGAAGGGCCCCTCTTCGCGGTTGTCCCGCGAAGAGGGGCCCTTCTGCTGAGGCGCGACCGGGTCAGCGGTGGTCGGTGCGGTGGTGGCCCTCGTTGCGGTGGTCGTCGTGACGGTTGTCACGGCGGTCGTCGCGGCGGTCGTCGTGACGGTTGTCACGGCGGTCGTCACGGTGGTCGTCGTGACGGTTGCGGTCGCGGTCGTTGCCCCACCTCAGGGTGTCCACGACGCGGCCGCGCTCGTTGCGCAGGGTGGCGGTGTCGCGGCGGTCCCAGATCTGGTTGTGGCGGTCCTGGAAGAGGTCCCGGCGGGTGTCGCGGCCTACGCCGGTGTGGACGCGGACCGTGGAGCGGCCATCGAGGCGGTAGTGGCGGAAGGTGTACTTGTGGCCGTGCTGGTCGGACAGTGTCCACCCGCTGAGGTTGACGCTCTGGCGGTTGTTGTTGGTGATCGCCACCCACTCCTGGTTCAGAGCGCGGTTGGAGCGGTGGTCGCGGCCGGAGTCGAGGTGCACGCTGCTGATCACCACGCTCTGGCGGTGCTGGTGCGGGGCGTGGTCGGCCGCGGACGCCGGCAGCGCCACCGTTCCGACCAGGGCTCCGGCCGCGGCAACGGCGGCGGCCAGACGACGGGCGGTCACAGAAACAGAAACGGACACAGGCTCTCCCTGCTTGGTGCGAGCACACCTCGCCCGCTGCGGCGAGCCGCGCGGGAAGGTGTGCGCTGTGCGGGTGGCGGCCGGCTGGCCGCGCCCCCACAGACTGTCCGTTCATTCCGGGACATGTGCGCAATCTCCGGGCTGTGTTACGAACCATCCATATTTCCGTGACTCTTGTCTGTAACAGCCATTCAGGGCCCGAATGCACGCGGTTGACAGGGAGTCAGTAGGGCTGGTCCTTACGGGCGTTGGCCTCTCGTGCCCGTACGCCAGGGTGCGCCACCCCTGCCGTTCTCCGGCCGTCACCCGTGAGTGGGTAACGGCGGCGGCCGGGTGCCCGGCGCACACGGCGCAGGGCCCCGGTTCTCCACCAGGGCCCTGCGACACACCGCGGCCACGTGCCGCCGCGTATACCGATGTACCGATGTGGTGAGCTGCGCCCCCGTCAGCCGCACTGGCAGGGGTTGCCCGACTGGCAGCCGCAGCCGCAGCCCGAGCCGCAGCCGCAGGCGCCGAAGAGCGGGAGGCTCTTGATCTCGGCGGGCTGCTCGGTCTCGCGTTCCTGCGTGGGGTCGGGCGTGATGCTGGGGGATTCGGCCATGGGTCCCTCCTCGGGGCTGGTGCCTTTGCCCATTTCATGCCCGCCGCACTGGGCGCATCAACGGCGCACAGTGGCTCATGCGCGCCCTGGCGTCAGCCCTTCGCGCCGGCCCCGGACGGTCGCGCGCCGACCTCACGAGCCCACACGACCCCGAGCCCGCACGACCCCGAGCCCGCACGACCCCGAGCCCGCACGACCCCGAGTCCACACCGTCACGAGCCGGCCCTCACGCGCCCTCCGCCCCCGTCACCGGCGGGATGTCCTGCTGCTGCAGCTCGTCCGCGTGCTCGCCCGTCACCAGGTACACCACCCGCTTCGCCACCGCCACCGCGTGGTCGGCGTAGCGCTCGTAGTAGCGGCCGAGCAGGGTGACGTCCACCGCCGTCTCGATGCCGTGCTTCCAGCGGTCGTCGATCAGGTGCGTGAAGAGGGTGCGGTGCAGCAGGTCCATCTCGTCGTCGTCCTGCTCCAGCTGCAGCGCCAGGTCGACGTCCTTGGTCACGATCACCTCGGCCGCCTTCGCCATCAGGCGCTGCGCGAGCTGGCCCATCTCCAGGATGGTGGAGTGCAGGTCCTGCGGGACCGCGCGCTCCGGGAAGCGCAGCCGGGCGAGCTTGGCCACGTGCTGGGCGAGGTCGCCCGAGCGCTCCAGGTCGGCGGACATCCGCAGGGAGGTGACGACGATCCGGAGGTCCGTCGCCACCGGCTGCTGGCGGGCCAGCAGGGCGATGGCCCTGGCCTCCAGGTCGTGCTGGAGATCGTCGACCTTCTGATCGGCCTCGATCACGCTCTCGGCCAGCTTCAGATCGGCGTCGAGTATGGCGGTCGTGGCGCGCCCGATCGCCGACCCGACCAGCCGGGCCATCTCCACCAGACCGTCGCCGATCGAGTCAAGTTCCTCGTGGTACGCGTCCCGCATCAGGGTTCCCTCTCGTATGTGTTCTTCGGGGGCTCGTAGGGGGCTCGTACCCCACGCTCTCAACGTTCCGGGCCCAACGCGTCCGTTTCCGTCACCCCAAATGAATCAATACTGGCCCCAAGGTGAACTCTGGGCGACGAGTGTTCGAGCTCGCACCCGGACGGCTGTGGGCATGTCGTACCCCATGCCTAACCTGGACGCATGGACCTGAACGAGGCGGTCGCCGCAGCGGCGGCGATCGCCGGAGTGCTCACCGGCGTCATCGCCATGCTGGCGTTCCGCTGGAGCGAGCGCGAGCTGAAGCGCCCGACTCGCACCTCCCTGCACACCGACTCGGTGCTTCCCCCGGGGGTGGACACCGTCCTGTCCGTCCTGCGCTCCTCCGCCGTCGTCCTGGACGAGTCCGACGCCGTGGTCAAGGCCAGCTCCGCCGCGTACGCCCTCGGGCTGGTCCGCGGCGGTGAGCTCTCCGTGGAGCCGATGCTCCAGATGGCCCGGGACACCCGGAGGGACGGGGAGATACGGCAGGTCGAGCTGGACCTGCCCCGGCGCGGTACCGGACGCGGCGAGGCCCTCGCCGTCTCCGCGCGCGTCGCGCCGCTGGGCTCCCGCCTGGTCCTGCTGCTCGTCGAGGACCTCACCGAGGCCCGCCGCATCGAAGCCGTACGACGCGACTTCGTCGCCAACGTCAGCCACGAGCTGAAGACGCCCGTCGGCGCGCTCTCCCTCCTCTCCGAGGCCGTGATGGACGCTTCCGACGACCCCGAGGCCGTGGAGCGCTTCGCCGGGCGCATGCAGATCGAGGCGACCCGGCTGACCAGCCTGGTGCAGGAGCTCATCGACCTGTCCCGGGTGCAGAACGACGATCCGCTGGAGGACGCCGAGCCCGTCCGCGTGGATCAGCTGGTCGCCGAGGCCATCGACCGCTGCCGCCACCAGGCCGGCACCAAGCAGATCACCATGGCCGTCGGAGGCACCACCGACCTGCGGGTGTGGGGCAACCGCGGCCAGCTCGCCGCCGCGCTCGGCAACCTCGTGGAGAACGCCGTCAACTACTCCCCGTCCCGTACCCGCGTCGGCATCGCCGCCCGCCGGGTGTACGTGTCCGGCGGGGACATGATCGAGATCGCCGTCACCGACCAGGGCATCGGCATCTCCGACAAGGACAAGGAGCGCATCTTCGAGCGCTTCTATCGCGTGGACCCGGCCCGCTCACGTGCCACGGGGGGCACCGGCCTGGGTCTGGCGATCGTGAAGCACGTGGTCGCCTCGCACGGCGGGGAGATCACGGTGTGGAGCGCCGAGGGACAGGGCTCCACCTTCACCCTGCGGCTGCCGGAGGCGGCCGCGGCCCGCGAGGCCCGCGACCGGGACCGCGCCCGGCAGCACCCCGCCCTCGACGAGGAGGCCGGGCAGTCCACCAACGAACCAATCCATTACGAACCGCTTCCCGCCCCGGAGGTCCTTCCGTGACCCGAGTGCTCGTCGTCGAGGACGAGGAGTCCTTCTCCGACGCCCTGTCGTACATGCTCCGCAAGGAGGGCTTCGAGGTCGCCGTCGCGGCCACCGGGCCCGACGGACTCGACGAGTTCGAGCGCAACGGCGCCGACCTCGTCCTCCTCGACCTGATGCTGCCGGGCCTGCCCGGCACGGAGGTGTGCCGCCAGCTGCGCGGCCGCTCCAACGTCCCCGTGATCATGGTGACCGCCAAGGACAGTGAGATCGACAAGGTCGTCGGCCTGGAGATAGGCGCGGACGACTACGTCACCAAGCCGTTCTCCTCCCGCGAGCTGGTCGCCCGTATCCGCGCGGTGCTGCGCCGGCGCGGCGAGCCGGAGGAGGTCGTCCCGGCGGCGCTGGAGGCCGGCCCGGTCCGCATGGACGTCGACCGGCACGTCGTGACCGTCTCCGGCTCCAAGGTCGACCTGCCGCTGAAGGAGTTCGACCTGCTGGAGATGCTGCTGCGCAACGCCGGGCGCGTGCTGACCCGTATGCAGCTCATCGACCGCGTCTGGGGTGCCGACTACGTGGGCGACACCAAGACCCTCGACGTCCACGTCAAGCGGCTTCGCGCGAAGATCGAGCCGGACCCGGGTGCGCCGCGGTATCTGGTGACGGTCCGGGGGCTGGGCTACAAGTTCGAGCCGTGATCGATCTCAGCAGTTCGGTGGTGCTGGGCCGGCGGACGGAGTCCGGCGCAGCACGGCGAAGCCCGCGCAGCGGTGCGAGGGGTGCGTGGGGGAGGGGCCCCTCGACGTCCACGTCAAGCGGCTTCGCGCGAAGATCGAGCCGGACCCGGGTGCGCCGCGGTATCTGGTGACGGTCCGGGGGCTGGGCTACAAGTTCGAGCCGTAGGCCGGGTCGTACAGCAAGGCTCCTACGACAAGGGCGGCACCCTCCGCACGGAGGGTGCCGCCCTTGTCGTGTGCGGCGCGGGCCTCAGTGGCCGGCCGCCGACTGGGAGGCCGAGTCGCTCGGGGTCGGGGCGTTGCCGCCGTCGGCCGGCTGCGACGCCGACTCCGACTGGTGCGGCGAGGGCGACTCCTTGTCCGCGGCGGAGTCGGACGCCTGCGGCGTGCCGGGGCCGCCCGGGGCCGCCGGGATGTTGCTAGGGCCCCACTTGTCGAAGTAGCCCTCGGCCGGGACGACGAAGGCGCGCAGGCTCACGTCACCGGTCTGGCTGAAGGTGAAGGTGACCTTCTGGGCGTTGCCGTCCTTCAGTCCGGAGCCGGGGCTGGGCAGCGCGGCGGAGGCGTTGCCCTTGCCGCCGATGATCACGGAGCCGTGTGCGGGGATGGTCAGCCTGCCCGTGCCCTGGGCGGGGGTGATCTGGGCGGTGCCGTTGCCCTCGACACTGATCGCGTCCAGCGTCTGGTCGGTCTTGCCGGTGTTGAAGAGCGTCGCGATGATCACGGCCGGGCCCTTGGTCTCGGTGCCGGGCTGGGTGACGACCACCGCGTTCTGGATCTTGATCGTGCCGACGGTCGTGGCCGCGTTGTCGGGCTTGATCTGGAGCGTCTGCGCATCGTTGCCGGCGGCGCACGCGGCGAGCGGGGCGATCGAGAACGCGATGGCGGCGGCGGCGAGGGCGCCGCGTCGAAGGCTGCTGCTCACGGCGGCGGCAACTCCTTTAACGCAGGGGCGGCCCTGTGAATAAAGCCACCCTGAATGTCTGTCGGCGGCCTTAGGCTACCGAGCCGTTCCCACGGGGCCGCACCCGACCCGCCCCTATGGCTCCCGGGGCACGCGGACACCCGTCCGGCACAGCACTTCCCCGCGGCCCGGAATCCGGCCGTGCGGGCTGCGCGGCGCGCGGTCGGCCGCATTGACCGCGCGCTCGTCCGTCATTCACATAAGGGCCCGTCCGCATAGCCCGTCTCCGGCGTTGCGCGGATTTCCGGGAAGGAATGCGCACGACGGCGGGAATTGATCATCGGTCACCCGGCCGGCCGATGTGACGAAGACCGTGATCAATTCCGGATTCGGCCGGGACTCACCGGGACCGCACCGAACGGAGTAGCGAAAGTCGAGCGTCGGGAACCAGACAAATCGGGATGTTCAGCCGTTTGGACGGGCCGCCGGAAGTGTGTAACGTACGCGTTTCACCCCGCGTGAAGAGCCCCTCCGACCTGCGAATACCCGCTTCCTCTTGACCCCCGTGACCCTTCCGAAGCACGTCCCTGTCGCTGTTGTCAAGCCCCGAGATATGCCCTGACCTGCGAAAACGCCATTCAGAAGACGCCGTATCCGTGTTACCCTGGATAGCCACGGAAGGGGTACCTGTCACATGACGTTCAAGGTTGGCGACACCGTGGTCTATCCCCATCACGGGGCCGCGCTGATCGAGGCCATCGAAACTCGCCAGATCAAAGGCGTGGACAAGACCTACTTGGTGCTGAAGGTCGCCCAGGGTGACCTGACAGTGCGTGTGCCAGCGGACAATGCGGAGTTCGTCGGCGTGCGTGATGTGGTCGGTCAGGACGGGCTGGACCGGGTCTTCGAGGTGCTGCGCGCTCCGTACGCCGAGGAGCCCACGAACTGGTCGCGTCGCTACAAGGCAAATCTGGAGAAGCTCGCCTCCGGCGATGTCATCAAGGTCGCGGAAGTCGTGCGTGACCTGTGGCGTCGCGAGCGTGAGCGTGGACTCTCCGCCGGTGAGAAGCGCATGCTCGCCAAGGCCCGCCAGATCCTGGTGAGCGAGCTCGCCCTCGCGGAGAACACCAACGAGGACAAGGCCGAGGCCCTGCTCGACGAGGTTCTCGCCTCCTGACACGAGGTGATCTCCTGACGCGAGGCGACACCCACACCCGCCTCAGTTCAGCACATGAAATGCCGCGGTGCCCGATGACGCGATGCACGTCGCCGGGCGCTGCGGCATGTCCACACCCGCGTGCACCCGGTGCATACCCACACGGGTCACGTCCATGCCGTACGGCGGGGGAGACATCCCCCGATACTGTGTGCCGGGCCCGGACAGTCGACTCGACCAGGGTCACGGAAGGGTCCGGTCAAGGCCTCGCGCCCGGCACTCCCCCCAGCAGGGGGTACCTCCCAGGCCATACCCAAGCCTGGCCGGCACACAAACCTGACAGGAACCGATGTCTGACGATTCGCGCCCTTCGCCCACGGGTGGCCGGCCAGGTACCCCCGTCGCCGCCGTGATCCCGGCCGCCGGCCGGGGCGTACGCCTCGGCCCGGGTGCCCCCAAGGCGCTGCGCACCCTGGGCGGCACGCCCATGCTCGTCCACGCGGTACGGGCCATGGCGGCCTCCCGCGCCGTGTCCCTCGTCATCGTCGTCGCCCCGCCCGACGGCACCGCCGAGGTCAAGTCGCTGCTGGACGCCCACGCCCTGCCCGAGCGGACCGACGTCCTCGTCGTGCCCGGCGGCGAGACCCGCCAGGAGTCCGTCGGACTCGGCCTCGACGCGCTGCCGCCCGGCCACGAGATCGTCCTCGTGCACGACGCGGCCCGCCCGCTGGTGCCGGTGGACACCGTGGACGCGGTCATCGAGGCCGTACGGGACGGAGCCGCCGCCGTCGTACCGGCACTGCCGCTCGCGGACACCGTCAAGCAGGTCGAGCCCGCACCGGTGGCGGGCGAGCCCGAACCGGTCGTCGCCACGCCCGACCGGTCGCGGCTGCGGGCCGTGCAGACCCCGCAGGGCTTCGACCGGGCGACGCTGATCCGCGCCCACGAGACGGTCACCGACGACGTCACCGACGACGCCAGTATGGTCGAACAGCTCGGCGAGCGGGTCGTCGCCGTGCCCGGCCACGAGGAGGCGTTCAAGGTCACCCGCCCGCTGGACCTGATCCTCGCGGAGGCGGTCCTGGCCCGCCGGAGGCTCAACGATGGCTTCTGACGCACCCCCGCTGCCCCGGGTCGGCATCGGCACCGACATCCACGCCTTCGAGGACGGCCGCGAACTGTGGTGCGCGGGCCTGAAGTGGGAGGGCGAGGGTCCCGGACTGGCCGGACACTCCGACGCCGATGTCGTCGCGCACGCCGCGTGCAACGCGCTGTTCTCCGCCGCCGGCCTCGGCGACCTCGGGCAGCACTTCGGCACCGGGCGCCCCGAATGGTCGGGCGCGTCCGGGGTCACGCTGCTGACGGAGGCCGCGCGGATCGTCCGCGCGGCGGGCTTCCGGATCGGCAACGTCGCCGTACAGGTCGTCGGCCCCCGGCCGAAGATCGGCAAGCGGCGCGAGGAGGCCCAGAAGATCCTCTCCGGGGCGGCCGGCGCGCCGGTCACCGTCTCCGGCGCGACCACCGACGGGCTCGGCTTCCCCGGCCGGGGCGAGGGCCTGATGGCGGTGGCCACGGCGCTCGTGGTGCGGGTGAGCTGAGGGCGTGCGAGGGTACCCGCATAGGTCACCACTGCCCCGGCTCACGGAGGTGCCCCCATGCCCGCCGCCCTGTCCGAGCGGATCAAGTCACTGCTCGACGGCCCCGTCTTCATCGTCGTCGGCACCCTCCAGCCCGACGGCAGCCCGCAGCTGTCCCCGGTCTGGGTGAAACGGGACGGCGACGACATCCTCGTCTCCACCACCGTCGACCGCCGCAAGAAGCTGAACCTCGACCGCGACCCCCGCGTCAGCGTCGTCGTCATGGACCCCGAGTCGCCCTACGAGTACGCCGAGATCCGCGGCACCGCCGAACTGACCACCGAGGGCGCCCAGGAACTCATCGACGAGCTGTCCCTGAAGTACACCGGCAAGAAGTACGCCGAGTTCAACCCTTCCTCGGCCCAGGACGCCGATCGGGTGGTCGTGCGCGTCAGGCCGCGGAAGGTCGCCGGGAGGCTGTGACGACCGGTTGAGGTCACGCATGTGCGGTGTGCATGCGGCGGGCATGCGGGAATGAGTGCGAGGCACTCCCCGCGGCCCACTACCCTGGAGTGGTGACTATTCGCCTGTACGACACCAGCGCCCGGCAGATCCGTGACTTCACCCCGCTCAAGCCGGGCTGTGTCTCGATCTACCTGTGCGGTGCCACCGTGCAGGCGGCCCCGCACATCGGGCACATCCGCTCCGGGCTGAACTTCGACATCATGCGCCGCTGGTTCGCCTACCGCGGCTACGAGGTGACGTTCATCCGCAACGTCACCGACATCGACGACAAGATCATCGCCAAGGCGCACGAGCAGCACCGCCCGTGGTGGGCGATCGGCTACGACAACGAGCGCGCGTTCGACGACGGCTACACCGCCCTCGGCTGCCTGCCGCCCACCTACGAGCCCCGCGCCACCGGCCACGTGCCGGAGATGATCGAGATGATGCAGGGCCTCATCGAGCGCGGCCACGCCTACGCCGCCGACGGCAACGTCTACTTCGACGTGCGCTCCTTCCCCGGCTACCTCCAGCTGTCGCGGCAGGAGCTGGACAACCTCCAGCAGCCCGCCGGCGCCGGCGAGACCGGCAAGCGCGACCCGCGGGACTTCGCCATGTGGAAGGCGGCCAAGCCCGGCGAGCCGACCTGGCCCACGCCCTGGGGCGAGGGCCGGCCGGGCTGGCACCTGGAGTGCAGCGCCATGGCCCACAAGTACCTCGGCTCCGCCTTCGACATCCACGGCGGCGGCCTGGACCTGATCTTCCCGCACCACGAGAACGAGATCGCCCAGGCCAAGGCCTACGGCGACGACTTCGCCCGGTACTGGGTGCACAACGCCTGGGTGACCATGGCCGGCGACAAGATGTCCAAGTCGCTCGGCAACAGCGTGCTGGTCTCCGAGATGGTCAAGCACTGGCGGCCCATCGTGCTGCGCTACTACCTCGGCACCCCGCACTACCGCTCGATGATCGAGTACAGCGAGGAGTCCCTGCGCGAGGCCGAGTCCGCCTTCGCCCGCATCGAGGGCTTCATCCAGCGCGTGACCGAGATGGCCGGCCGCACCGTCGAGCCCGCCGGCCAGGTCCCGCCCGCCTTCGCCGAGGCCATGGACGACGACCTCGGCGTCCCCCAGGCGCTCGCCGTCGTGCACACCACCGTCCGCCAGGGCAACAGCGCCCTGGCCGCCGACGACAAGGAAGCCGCCGTGGCCCGCCTCGCCGAGGTGCGCGCCATGCTCGGCGTCCTCGGCCTCGACCCGCTCGACGAGCACTGGGCCGGCGAGAGCGGCGACCGCGGCGAAGACCTCCACGGCGTGGTCGACACCCTGGTCCGCATGGTCCTGGACCAGCGCGAGGCCGCCCGCGCCCGCAAGGACTGGCCCACCGCCGACGCCATCCGCGACCAGCTCAACCAGTCCGGACTGGTCATCGAGGACAGCCCCCAGGGCCCCCGCTGGAGCCTCGGCCCCCGCTGAACCCGCCCGCGAGCACGGAAGAAGAACCGAAGATCGACTGTGCCGCCCGGCCTCACGGGCGGCACACTTCATAGACGTACGTACGACGCTTTCAACAGACAGGTAGGTCATGGCCGGGAACAACCGCCGCATGTCCGGCAAGAAGGGCGCGCAGGTCGGCAGCGGCGGCAAGCGGCGCCGAGGCCTGGAGGGCAAGGGCCCCACGCCCCCCGCCGAGATGCGCAAGGGCCACGCCAAGCAGCGCGCCGTGCAGGCCAAGGCCCGCCGCGCCCAGGGCCGCCCGCAGCAGCGGCGCGGCTCGGGCAGGTCCTCCTCCGAGCTCGTCGTCGGCCGCAACCCGGTCGTCGAGGCGCTGCGCGAGGGCGTGCCCGCCACCACCCTCTACGTCCAGCAGTTCATCGACAACGACGAGCGCGTCCGCGAGGCACTCCAGCTCGCGGCCGAGCGCGGCGGCATCAACCTCATGGAGGCCCCGCGCCCCGAGCTGGACCGGATGACGAACGGGCTCAACCACCAGGGCCTCGTCCTCCAGGTCCCGCCCTACGAGTACGCCCACCCCGAGGACCTGGCCGACGCCGCCGCCGACGCCGGCGAGGCCCCGCTGATCGTCGCCCTCGACGGGGTGACCGACCCGCGCAACCTCGGCGCCGTCGTCCGCTCCGTCTCCGCCTTCGGCGGGCACGGCGTGGTCGTCCCCGAGCGGCGCGCGGCCGGCATGACCGCCGGTGCCTGGAAGACCTCCGCCGGCACGGCCGCCCGTACGCCCGTCGCCCGCGCCACCAACCTGACGCGCGCTCTGGAGACGTACCAGAAGGCGGGCATCACCGTCGTCGGCCTCGCCGCGGACGGCGACGTCGAACTGGGCGACCTGGACGCCCTGGACGGGCCCGTCGTCATCGTCGTCGGCAGCGAGGGCAAGGGCCTGTCCCGGCTGGTCGGCGAGACCTGCGACCTGCGGGTGCGGATCCCGATGCCGGGCGGGGCCGAGTCGCTGAACGCCGGCGTGGCGGCAGGGATCGTGCTGTACGAGGCGGCGCGCAGGCGCGCGTGACCGGGCGCCCGGCACACCCTTGACGCGGTCCGGACAGATCCGACGAGTCAAGGCAGTGTCCTAACTCCTCATCACTCGGTTAGATGAGTGTGGACACCAGAACACCCCGCACACCCACGGGGGACCGCTCGTCGGGATACGACGACGCTCCCGCGCTGAGCATGGTGAAGGTGCCGAGCGATCCGGCGCAGGTCATCGTCAACCACGCCAGCTTCCGCGTGCAGTTGGGCGCCTCCTCGCGGCGTGCCCTGTTCCCGCGGACCGCCTGGCACCCGAGCGGCGCCCAGTACGCCGCCCACACGTCCGTCGCCGGCACGGCGGGCCGGGCCGGGGCCGTCACCCACCGCCGCCCGGTCGTCTGGAGCGGCAGGTCCGCACCCGGCGACACCGGCGCCCACCGGCTGCTGCAGGCCGTACGCAGCGGAAGCGTCCGACACGCCGACGAGACGCCCGCCGACGCCACGGCCACGCAGGTCGTCCCACGCATCGACACCACCCCGGGCTACGGCGCCGACCCCTACGCCGGTCTCGACGAGACCGTCGAGATCCCCGTCGTCGGCGCCCAGCGCCCGCCCGCGCCCGGCGAGACCCGGCTGCTGCCGCACATGCGGACCGCGGGCAGCGCGTACGAGGAGCCGGCGTACGGATATGCGGGGTACGGAGGCACCGGGTACGGCGGCACGGGTTATGGCCAACCGCCGTACGGTGACCCCGACTTCGCGGACGCCCGGTACGCCGGGCATGACGAGTACAGGGAGTACGGAGAGTACGACGCGCAGGACGCGGCCGCCGAGGACGCGCGCCGGCCCGGCAGGCGGCACGCCGACGACCTCTCCCGGCACGCCTACTACCCCGGCCGCCGTATGAACCTCGGCGTCGTACTGCTCCCGCTGCGCGTCTTCCTCGGCGGCATCTCCGTCTACGCCGGCATGGGCAAGCTCTGCGACCCGCTCTACTTCGACGGCGGCAAACGCGGCTCCATGGTCAAGTGGCTCAACACCCTGCACCCCTGGGAAGCCGCCGAACCGCTGCGCCAGTTCGCCCTCCACCACCCCGTCGGCTCCGGACTCGTCATCGCCTTCCTCCAGGTCATCGTCGGAGTCCTCACGATCCTGGGCTGCTGGCAGCGGGTCGCCGCGGCGATCGGCGCGCTGCTCTCGGCCGCGCTCATCGTCACCGTCAGCTGGAAGACCGTTCCCGTCTACGACGCCCCGGACATCATCTACCTCGCCGCCTGGTCCCCGCTGGTCATCGCCGGCGCCCCCGTCTACTCCGTCGACGGCCGCCTCGCCGCCCTCGCCTGGCGACGGCTCGGCCCGCGCTCCGACATCTGGGAACTGCGCCAGTTCGTCCTGCGCCGCGGTGCCCTGCTCGCGGTCGTCGTCACCGGCCTCACCCTGCTGGTCGGCTCGACTCTCGGCGGCGCCGTACACGACGCCGACCGCGTGGTCGTACCCGGGCCCGGCGAAGCCCCGCGCAACGAACAGCCCGGCTCACCGCTGCCCCAGGAACCGGGCGAGCGGCAGCAGAAACCGCCGTCGGCGCCCGCCTCGCCGGCCCGGCGGGGCTCCTCGGCAAGCCCGTCCGACGGCCCCTCCACAACCCCCGGCGAGACCCGCGAGAGCGGCACCGCGACCAGCGGCGCGCCCAGCGAGACCCAGGGCACCGGCCAGACCCCGCCACGCCATCCCGCCCCGGCCCAGCAGGCACCCAGCACCAGCTCGGGCCCGACCTCCGGCGGCACCGCGACCGGCGGCAGCGGCGGCTCCAGCGGCAGCCCCGGAGGATCCGGCGGCGGCAGCTCGTCCTCCGGCCAGCCGGGACTGGTGGGCGGCCTGCTGGGATAGCCGGCACGGCACCGGATCGCCATTACGCCGACGGGGTCCCGCACAGTTCGTGTCATCCGAGCATGCGGGACCCCGTCGGCGTGCGCACCCGGATCGGGGCGCGGTGGGCCGGGCTCACCTGCCCAGCGCCGCCAGCTCCTTCGCGGCCTCCGTGAGGTCCTTCGCGGTGTCGATGGCACGCCAGTACGCGCCCTGCGGAATCGGGAAGCCGGCCAGCCGGCGTTCACGGGCCAGACGCGGGAACGTGGTGCGCTCGTGGTCGCCGCGCTCCGGGAGCAGGGCGGCGAACTCGGGCGAGAAGACGTAGACGCCCGCGTTGATCTCGAAGGTCGACGGCGGGGCCTCGATGAAGTCCGTGATGTGCCCGAAGCCGTCCGTCTGCACGGCTCCCCAGGGGATCCGCGGGCGGGCCAGCGCGAGCGTGGCGACCGCGCCGCGCTCGGTGTGGAAGTCGGCCATGTCGCGCAGCGAGAACCGGGTCCAGATGTCGCCGTTGGTCGCGTACCAGGGCTTGTCCGGGTGGGGGAGGTGAGCGGCGGCGAACTTCAGGCCGCCGCCACGGCCCAGGGGCTCGGCCTCCACGACGGTGGTGACGCGGACCGGCAGCTCCGCCGACTTCAGCCACTTCTGCAGGACCTCGGCGAGGTGGCCGCAGGAGACCACCACGTCCGTCACACCCTCCTCGGCGAGCCAGGCGAGCTGGTGACCGATGATCGGGGTGCCCGTGCCGGGGATCTCGACCATCGGCTTGGGCCGGTCGTCGGTGTAAGGACGCAGCCGTGACCCCTGACCTCCGGCCAGGATCACGGCTTGGGTGGGGCGGGACGCCGCATTCGGATGGGTCATGCCCGAACTGTACGTGCCGGTCCCCATCCGGGTCGGGGGTGTCCGGCGTCGCCGGGCCGACTGAACGCGGCCCGGCGACGGCTGGTCGCACGCTGGGGGGCCGAGGCGACCTGAGGGACTGTGTCCTGGGCCGGAGGGGCCGACCGCGCTTGGCCCCTCCGGACCGTCAGTTGTGCGCGGACTGGATGCCGGAGGCGAAGGACGTGTCGCAGACCGGTCGGGCGTAGGACTGGGCACGGGTGGGGCCGTAGATGTTGACGGCGGCGCGGCCCAGGGTGCGGGCGATGGAGGCGCAGTGCCTGGCCAGGGACGGGCGGCCGTTGACCGCCTGCTGGAGGTGGGTGAGGACGGCGCCCGGGTCCTTGTCCTGCAGCTCGGTCAGCAACTGGTCGCGCAGCACGTCCTGCGGGGCGCGGGAGCGGGCGTGCACCGGGGTTCCGGTCGCCACCGTGTCCGACGCGGTGAGCACCGAGTGGGAGGGGCTCCCCGACCAGTTGACTCGGGTGACCGCGAGGGTCCCGGAGAGCACCAGGACGACGGGCAGGACGAGGGCGAGCGAACGGCCGATCCGACGGGCGGGGCCCCGGCCGCGTCCCGTGGGGTGGGTGGTGGAGTGCTTCACGCCAGGCAGAGTAGCCGCTGGTAATGATTTGGCGACATTTAGTCACCTCTTCGAGGGACGGCCCACCCCGACTTCCCTGGCGGTGTGTTGACGCACACTGCTCGAAATGTCCCGCGCGCCGGGGAATTGCGGGGGCACGGAAAAGGGCCCCGCGCCAGGTAGCGGGGCCCTTTCCCGTCAACTCGGGTCAATCACCCGGAAGTGTCCCGAGGTTTCAGCCTCGAGGCGTCACTCACGGGGATGTCAGTCCGACAGACGCTCACCCGTCGAGGTCGAGAACACATGGATCTCGCCCGGCCGCGGCACGACGTGCAGCGTGGCGCCCTTCTCCGGGACGGAACGGCTGCTGACGCGGACGACGAGGTCCCTCTGCTCGCCGCCGACCTCGACGGTGCCGTAGACGTACCCGTCGGCGCCCGTCTCCTCCACCACGTTCACCGAGACGGCGAGGCCGGCCGGGGCGTCCTCGGTGTCCTTCGACAGCGAGGCGGCCGCACCGCCGCCCAGCTCGACCACGTCGAAGTGCTCGGGCCGGACGCCCACCGTCACCGTACGGTCACCCTTGTCGGAGGCGGCCTTCAGCGCGTCCCGGTTGACCGGCACCACGCTGTTGCCGAACTTCACACCGCCGTCGGTGATCGGCACCTCGACCAGGTTCATCGCCGGGGAGCCGATGAAGCCGGCCACGAAGAGGTTGGCGGGCTTGTCGTACATGTTGCGCGGCGAGTCGACCTGCTGCAGCAGGCCGTCCTTGAGCACCGCCACGCGGTCGCCCATCGTCATGGCCTCGACCTGGTCGTGGGTGACGTAGACGGTGGTGATGCCGAGCCGGCGCTGCAGCGAGGCGATCTGCGTACGGGTGGACACACGGAGCTTGGCGTCCAGGTTGGACAGCGGCTCGTCCATGAGGAACACCTGCGGCTCACGCACGATCGCGCGGCCCATGGCGACACGCTGACGCTGACCACCGGAGAGCGCCTTCGGCTTGCGGTCCAGGTACTCGGTCAGGTCGAGGATCTTCGCGGCCTCCTCGACCTTCTGCCGGATCTCCGCCTTGTTCACGCCGGCGATCTTCAGCGCGAAGCCCATGTTGTCGGCGACCGACATGTGCGGGTACAGCGCGTAGTTCTGGAACACCATGGCGATGTCCCGGTCCTTCGGCGGCAGGTGGGTGACGTCGCGGTCACCGATCCGGATGACCCCGGAGTTGACGTCCTCGAGCCCCGCGAGCATCCGCAGCGAGGTGGACTTGCCGCAACCGGACGGGCCGACCAGGACGAGGAACTCGCCGTCCTCGATGTCGATGTCGAGCGCGTCGACGGCGGGCTTCTCGGAACCCGGGTAGATCCGGGTCGCCTTGTCGAACTGAACAGTGGCCATGGCGAATGGGCCCCCTTCTACCGGCAGGAACGTGCCGGACGATCCGTTGTGGAAGGCGGTGCCACTACGGGTGATTCCGTTGTGGTTGTGATGGTGGTGTAGTCCACACAGGTGAACTGGCACAGGACGGTACCCGGCGTTCACCGCTCCTGTCAGTAGCCCAGGACACGTGAACTTCGCGGAAATTCTCGACGGTCCGCGCCGGAGACCTGGGTACACTGCACGGACACACCCATGCAGGCCTCCTTAGCTCAGATGGCCAGAGCGCCGCACTTGTAATGCGTAGGTCGTCGGTTCGAATCCGACAGGGGGCTCCACACGGCGAGGCCACCCGCACACCACAGTGCGGGTGGCCTCGTCCTTTTTCGCAGGTCAGCCTGTTCTGAGCACCGCTGCGAGCACCTCCCGCAGCACCCCCTCCGGGTCCGGTACGGCGCCGGCCGCGCGCCAGGCCACGAAGCCGTCCGGGCGGATCAGTACCGCGCCGTCGGGTGTCGTGCCGTGGGTGCGGGCCCAGTCCGGTGCGGTTCCGGCCTCGCTGCTCTGGGGGGCGTACGTCAGCTCGGTGCCGATGCGGTACGAGTCCAGGCGTACGCCGTCGGTCTCGGCGATGCTCCGGGCCGCCGTGTGCCAGTCCGTCGTCGACTGGGCGTCGCTCAGCAGGACCAGGGAGCGTTCGTACAGGTCGAGGGTCGAGGCGCGTTCGCCCTCGCGCCGTACCCACATGTGCGGGGCCCGGGTGCCCGGGTCGCCGGTCAGGCGCAGGGTGTCGGGGACGACCTCCTGGTCCGGGCCGGTGCCCAGGACGGCGCCGTGGAGGTAGCGGTAGCCGAGGACGACGTCGAGGATGCCGCCGCGTTTGGCGCCGCCGATGCCGGGGGCGGGGGCGAAGCCGGGGTGGCTGTGCTCGACGGAGCGGGCTGAGGCGCGGGCGCTGGTGGCCATGGCGACCGGGCGGCGTTCGGTGTCGTAGGTGTCGAGCAGGGCGGGGTCGGCCCAGCCCTCCAGGACGGCGGCCAGTTTCCAGGCGAGGTTGTGGGCGTCCTGGATGCCGGTGTTGGAGCCGAAGGCGCCGGTGGGGGACATTTCGTGGGCCGAGTCGCCGGCCAGGAACACACGCCCGGCCGTGTATCGGTCCGCGACTCGTTCGGCGGCTCGCCAGGACGCCTTTCCGGTGATCTCGACGTCGAGGCCGGGGTTGCCGACGGCGCGGCGGATGTGCCGCTGGAGGCGTTCTTCGGTGAATTCGTCGAGGGTTTCGCCGCGCTCGGGGTGCCAGGGAGCGTGGAACACCCAGTGTTCCTTGTTGTCGACGGGGAGGAGGGCGCCGTCGGCGTCCGGGTCGGTGAGGTAGCAGCAGATGAAGCGGCGGTCGCCCACGACCTCGGCGAGGAGTTTGGAACGGAAGGTGACGCTGACGTTGGCGAAGAGGTCGCCGGGGCCGTTCTGGCCGATGCCGAGGCTGCCCCGGACGGGGCTGCGGGGGCCGTCGGCGGCGACGAGGTAGGCCGCGCGGACGGTGTACCGCTCGTCGGTGGCCCGGTCCCGTACGACGGCTGTGACCCCTTCGCTGTCCTGTTCGAAGGTTTCCATCTCGTGGGAGTAGCGCAGGTCGCCGCCGAGTCGGCGTGCGCCGGAGAGCAGGACGGGTTCGAGGTCGTTCTGGCTGCACAGGCACCAGGCGGTGGGGCTGAATTTCGCGAGGCCGCCGCCTGGGTCGATGTGTTTGAAAAGCCACTCTCCGGCGTCGCCGACCAGGGTGGGGGTCTGCAGGATGCCGTGGTTGTCCGCGAGCAGGGATGCGGCTGTCTTGATGTCGGGTTCGATGCCGGCGACCCGGAACAGCTCCATGGTGCGCACGTTGTTGCCGCGCCCGCGTGGGTGGATGGAGGTGCCGGAGTGCCGCTCGACCAGCATGTGCGGTACGCCGAGGCGGCCGAGGAACAGCGAGGTGGACAGGCCCACGAGGGAGCCGCCGACGATGAGGACGGGTACCTGGTGGTCGGCTTCTTGGTGCATCGATGCCTCCAGGAGCGGGGTGCGGGTGTGGGGGCGTATCGGGATTTCCATGCCCGGTGGAGAGCCGGTCCGCGTGCGTTCGCGGGGCCAATCACCCCTGTGATCACCCGGGTGGTGCACACGAGTCGCGGACCGTCCGGTACCGGCTCAGGATCGAGATCACGCTGACGTCGCGTCATCCGCGGTCGGCGTTCCCTCTGTCCCCCGAGCCCGAGAAGCCCGCCGATCCCCGCCAAGGAGACGTACGCAGATGACCGCCATTTCTGAGCGTGTTTCAGAACCGACCAGGCAGCAGGCCCCGAAAACCGTCTCCCAGTCCGTCTTCGACGGCTCACGGCTCCGGGTGGTGCTGCTGGTGGACGTCTGCGACGGCGCCCAGCAGCAGTTCCTGGAGGCGTATGAGCAGATGTGCAAGCAAGTCTCCTCTGTTCCCGGGCATGTCAGCGACCAGCTGTGCCAGTCGATCGAGAACCCGTCCCAGTGGCTGATCACGAGCGAGTGGGAGAGCGCTCCGCCGTTCCTCGCCTGGGTGAACAGCGAGGAGCACGTGCGGATGGTGGAGCCGATGCACAGCTGCATCCGGGACACCCGGTCGCTGCGGTTCCACATCGTGCGGGAGACCGGCGGTGAGAAGGCGGCGGCCGGGCGGCGGCTGCAGGCTCAGCCGCGGATCGGTGACGGTGTGATCCGGCACGCGCTCACCTTCACGGTGAAGCCGGGCAGCGAGCGGAAGGTCGCCGAGCTGCTGGCGAACTACAAGTCGCCCGAGGCGCGGGTCGACGACACGACCCGGTTGTGCCGGACCTCGCTGTTCATGCACGGCAACCGGGTGGTGCGGGCGATCGAGGTGCGCGGGGATCTGCTGGCGGCGTTGCGGCACGTGGCCCGGCAGCCGGAGATCCGGGCGGTGGAGGAGGCCATCAATCCGTATCTGGAGCAGGACCGGGACCTGAACGACCAGGAGTCCGCGCGGGTGTTCTTCACGCGGGCGGCGCTGCCCGCCGTGCATCACGTGACGGCCGGTCGGGAGAGCGAGGAGGCGGAGCGGCACGCGCTGTTCTACCCGGCGCGGCCGGGCATGGGCATGAAGCTGGCCGAGCTGCTGGCTCGGCAGGACGAGCGGGCCGCGGACGATCCGCGCAGTCCGGTGCTGCGCAGCACGGTGTTCGAGCGGGACGACGTGGTCGTGCGGCTGATCGACGTCCGGGACGGTCTGGAGGCCGATCCGGTCGCGGCGCTGGGGCTGGCGGATTCCGCGCGGGTGTCGGAGCTGACCAGCCTGCTCGACGAGGGTGCCGCCAAGAAGGACGGCGACCTGGCGCGGCTGCTCTCCCTGGTCCGTATGGATCTCATCACCGACCGCCGGTCCGCGTCGGACGCCTGACGCATCCCCAAGTCGACGTAGCACACCACCGGAGGAACGACGTGATCAAACCCCGACCCAGAATCGTGGATCTCAGCGAGGTCGAGCCCAACGTCAAGCGCGGAGGCGATCTGCGTGCCATGCTCACGCCGGCAACGGTCGGTTCCACCAGCGGTTTCATGGGCGTGGCCATCGTGCAGCCCGGTGACCGCATCGGCGAGCACTACCACCCGTACTCCGAGGAGTTCGTGTACGTCGTCTGCGGCGAGCTGGAGGTGGATCTGGACGGCGACCCGCATCCGCTGCGGCCGGAGCAGGGTCTGATGATTCCCGCGTACATGCGGCACCGGTTCCGCAATGTGGGGAAGGTGGAGGCGCGGATCGTCTTCCACCTGGGGCCGCTGGCGCCGCGCCCGCAGCTCGGCCACGTCGACACGGAGGGCACGGAGACCGTGCCGGTGGCGGCCGCCGCGAAGGAGGCCGGGGCGGCGGAGGCGCGGTCATGACCCGGCGGGTGGCGGTCACCGGCATAGGCGTGGTGGCGCCGGGCGGTATCGGTGCTCCGGCGTTCTGGGACCTGCTGGCCGGCGGGCGTACGGCGACGCGGGGCATCACGTTCTTCGACCCGGCCGGACTGCGGTCCCGGATCGCCGCCGAGTGCGATTTCGATCCGGTGGCCGCGGGGCTGGACGAGGAGCAGGTGGCGCGCTGCGACCGGTACATCCAGTTCGCGCTGGTGGCCGGTGAGGAGGCGGTACGGGACTCGGGGCTCGACCTGGCCGGGGAGAACCCGTGGCGGGTCGCGGTCTCCCTGGGCACGGCGGTGGGCGGCACGACCCGCCTGGAGAACGACTACGTCCTGGTCAGTCACCGCGGTGAGCGCTGGGACGTGGATCACCACCGGGCCCAGCCGTATCTGGAGCGGGCGTTCACGCCGAGCACGCTGGCGTCGACGGTGGCGGAGCGGTTCGGGGCGCGCGGTCCGGTGCAGACGGTTTCGACGGGCTGCACGTCCGGGCTGGACGCGCTCGGGTACGCCCTGCACACCGTGGAGGAGGGCCGGGCGGACGTCTGCATAGCCGGGGCTTCGGACTCGCCGATATCGCCGATCACGATGGCGTGTTTCGACGCGATCAAGGCCACGTCGCCGAACAACGACGATCCCGCGCACGCCTCCCGCCCCTTCGACAACGACCGTGACGGGTTCGTCATGGGCGAGGGCGGTGCGGTGCTGGTCCTGGAGGAGCTGGAGCACGCCAGGGCCCGTGGCGCGCACGTGTACTGCGAGCTGAGCGGCTACGCCACCTTCGGCAACGCCTACCACATGACCGGTCTGACCAGTGAGGGCCTGGAGATGGCGCGTGCGATAGAGACCGCGCTGGACCACGCCCGGCTGGACGGCTCGGCGATCGACTACGTGAACGCGCACGGCTCCGGCACCCGGCAGAACGACCGGCACGAGACGGCCGCGGTGAAGCGGGCGCTGGGCCACCACGCCTACGACACGCCGATGAGTTCCATCAAGTCGATGGTGGGTCACTCGCTGGGGGCGATCGGGGCGATCGAGGTGGTGGCCTGTGTGCTGGCGCTGACCCACCAGGCCGTTCCGCCGACCGCCAACTACGAGACCCCGGACCCCGAGTGCGATCTGGACTACGTCCCGCGGGCCGCCCGCGAGCGGAAGCTGAACAGCGTGCTCTCCGTGGGCAGCGGGTTCGGCGGTTTCCAGTCGGCGGTGATCCTGACCCGGCAGAGGGAGAGGACACGATGAGCGCACCCCCCAAGCGGCGGGCCGCCGTCACCGGTATCGGTGTGGTCGCGCCCAACGGAACGAGCACCGAGGCCTTCTGGAAGTCCACCCAGGAGGGTCTGAGCGTCCTGGACCGCGTGACCCGTGAGGGCTGCGGGCACCTGCCGCTGAAGGTGGCCGGTGAGGTCCGGTCCTTCGATCCGTCGGCGGCGGTGGAGGAGCGTTATCTCGTCCAGACGGACCGGTTCACGCATTTCGCGATGGCCGCGGCCGACGCCGCTCTCGAGGACGCCCGGCTGGGCCGGGCGGACACCGAGGGGGCGCCGTTCTCGGCGGGTGTGGTCACCGCGGCCGGGTCCGGCGGGGGCGAGTTCGGCCAGGGGGAGCTGCAGAAGCTGTGGAGCAAGGGCAGCCGCTACGTCGGCCCCTGGCAGTCGATCGCCTGGTTCTACGCGGCCAGCACCGGCCAGATCTCGATCCGCCGTGGTTTCAAGGGGCCGTGCTCGGTGGTCGCCGCGGACGAGGCCGGCGGTCTGGACGCCCTGGCGCACGCGGCGCGGGCCGTGGAGCGCGGTACGGATGTGATCGTGGCGGGTTCGACGGAGGCTCCGCTGGCTCCGTATTCGATGGTCTGTCAGCTCGGTTACCGGGAGCTGAGCCCGGTGGACGATCCGGCGCGGGCGTACCGGCCGTTCACGGAGGCGGCGTGCGGGTTCGTGCCGGCCGAGGGCGGTGCGATGCTCGCCGTGGAGGAGGCGGGCGCGGCCCGGGAGCGGGGTGTGCCGGTGCGGGCCACGGTGGCCGGGCACGTGGCGACGTTCACCGGTGCCTCCCGCTGGGAGCTGTCCCGGGAGGGGCTGGCGGAGGCGATCCGCGGCGCGCTGGCCGAGGCCGGGTGTGCCCCGGAGGAGGTCGACGTGGTCTTCGCCGACGCGCTCGGTGTGCCCGAGGCGGACCGGGCGGAGGCGCTGGCCATCGCCGACGCGCTGGGCGCGCACGGGCGGCGGGTGCCGGTGACGGCACCGAAGACCGGTACGGGCCGGGCGTACTGCGCGGCGCCGGTGCTGGACGCGGTGGCGGCGGTCCTGGCGATGGAGCACGGGCTGATCCCCCCCACCCCGAACGTCTTCGACATCTGCCATGACCTCGATCTGGTGACCGGATGTGCCCGTGCCGCGCAGGTGGGTACGGCGCTGGTCCTCAGCCGGGGGCTCATGGGCTCGAACTCGGCGCTGGTTCTGCGGCACGGAGCCGTCGGCGCCCCCTGACCGGGCGCCGGAGCAACCAGCCGGGAGCAACAAGGAGAGGAACCGCATGAGTGACCGAATCACCGTGGAAGATCTGTCCGAACTCATGAAGAAGACGGCCGGTATCGCCGTCAGCCCGCAGGAGCTGGCGGAGCGGCCCGACATCGCCTTCGAGGAGCTCGGCATCGACTCGCTCGGCCTGCTCGGCATCGTGGGCGAGCTGGAGAACCGGCACGGTATGCCGATGCCGCCCGACGCGGAGCGCTGCAAGACACCCCGGAAGTTCCTCGGCCTCATCAACAGCACCCTTCTGGCAGGAGCGTGAGATGGCCGGCCACACGGAGAACGAGATCACCATCGCCGCGCCGGTGGACCTGGTCTGGGAGATGACCAACGACGTGGAGAGCTGGCCGCGGCTGTTCAGCGAGTACGCCTCCGCGGAGATCCTGTCGCGGGAAGGGGACAAGTGCACCTTCCGGCTGACGATGCACCCCGACGAGAACGGCACTGTCTGGAGCTGGGTCTCCGAGCGCGAGCCCGACCGGGACACGCTCACGGTCAAGGCCCGCCGGGTGGAGACCGGGCCGTTCGCCTACATGAACATCCACTGGCGGTACGAGGAGGTGCCCGCAGGCACGCGGATGGTCTGGACGCAGGACTTCGAGATGAAGCCTCAGGCTCCGGTCGACGACGCCTGGATGACCGACAACATCAACAAGAACTCCAAGGTCCAGATGGCCCTGATCCGCGACAAGATCGAGAAGGCCGCGGCCGGACGACGGGCCGAGCCGGCCCTGAGCACCGACTGAGCCGGACGGAGGAAGGAACGTGCACCAGGCCCTGATCGTCGCCCGGATGGCTCCGGGTTCGGCCCCCGACATCGCGAAGATCTTCGAGGAGTCCGACCGGGGGGAGCTGCCGCACCTGGTCGGCGTCACCCGGCGCAGCCTCTTCCAGTTCGGCGATGTGTACCTGCATCTGATCGAGGCGGACCGGGACCCCGGGCCGGCCGTCGCCAAGGTGGCGGACCACCCGGAGTTCCGGGGCGTCAGCGAGCGGCTGTCGGCGTACGTCAGCGCGTACGACCCCGAGACCTGGCGTTCGCCGAAGGACGCGATGGCGCGCCGCTTCTACCTGTGGGAGCGCGACTGAGCCGTCCGCCGCCGTCCGGTTCCCTCACGGACGGCCCCCGGTCGCCGGGCCCGTGGTGCAGCGGGCCCGGCGACCGGCGTGTGAGGGGGAGGAGTCGTCCTGCTGGTCAGGCGGGCACCGTGCAGTCGAAGGCGTGCAGATAGGGGTTGACCGGGCTGATGTCGTCGATGGTCAGGCCGGCCGCCTTCAGACGGCCGGCCATGCTGTCGGTGGTGTGCTTGGCCCCGCCGACGTTCAGCAGGAGCAGCAGGTCCATGGCGGTGCTGAACCGCATGGACGGGGTGTCGTCGACGAGGTTCTCGATGACGACGACGCGTGCTCCGGGCCCGCCGGCGTCGATGACGTTGCGCAGGCAGCGGGCGGTGGAGTCGTCGTCCCACTCCAGGATGTTCTTGATGATGTAGACGTCGGCCTTGACGGGGATGGCCTCGCGGCAGTCGCCGGGCACGATCCGCACCCGGTCCGCGAGCGAGCCGCCCTCGAGCAGCCGGGGGTCGGCGCCCGCCACCACGCGCGGCAGGTCCAGCAGGGTGCCGTGCAGGGTCGGGTACTTCTCCAGCAGGCCGGCCACCACGTGGCCCTGGCCGCCGCCGATGTCGGCGATGGAGGAGGCGCCGGACAGGTCGAGGAGTTCGGCGACGTCCCGGGCGGACTGCTTGCTGGAGGTCGTCATGGCCCGGTTGAAGACGTCCGCCGACTCGGGTGCGTCCTCGTTGAGGTGGACGAAGAACTCCTTGCCGTACAGGTCCTCGACGACGTTGCGGCCGGTGCGCACCGCCTCGTCCAGTCTGGGCCAGGCGTCCCAGGTCCATGGCTCGGTGCACCACAGGGTGATGTAGCGCAGGCTGTTCGGGTCGTCCTCGCGCAGCAGCCGGGACATGCCGGTGTGCGCGAAGGTGCCGTCGGGCTGTTCGGTGAAGACGCCGTAGCAGGTCAGGGCCCGCAGCAGCCGTCGCAGCGGCCCCGGCTCGGTCTTCACCGCGGCCGCGAGGTCCTCCACGGCCGTGGGGGTGTCGCCGAGCGCGTCGGCCACGCCCAGCCGGGCGGCCGCGCGGAGGGCGGCGGCACACGCCGCCCCGAACGCGAGTTCCCTGAGCCGCATGGACGGCGGTGGAGCGGTCTGAGCGGTCGTCATGTGCCGCCTTCCTTCCTTGTCGGTCCCCCGTGGGGTCCGGGTGTGGTCACGGGTGCGGTTACGGCCTCAGCACAGCCCCGCGGGCTTGGAGGCTCGGCAGGAGTTGTTCCGGAAGGTGTTGTTGTGCGTGGCGCTCTCCTGGTTGACCAGGTCGGCGGGGGAGTTGCCCCGCAGCGCGTTGTCGCTGATCCGGTTGTTCTCGCCGGCGGCGCCGACGAGGCTCTTGAAGAGCACGATGCCGCCCGACAGCGGGGACTTGCCCGAGTGGCCGGTGACCGTGTTGCGGGTCACGGCGGTCTTCTCGGCGCCGGTCAGGACGATGCCCGAGCCCTGCAGGTGGGGCAGCCGGGCGGTCGCGGCGCAGTACTTGTTGTTCTCCACGACCCGGTTGTCGCGCACGGCCAGGGCGCCGGCCCTCGGCTTGTTCTCGTCGCCGACGACGAACACGCCCGCGCAGTTGTCGGTGATCTCGTTGCCGGCGACGGTGAGGTTCCGCAGCCGGCGGACGGTGGCGCCGATCCGGTTGTTCTCGAGCCGGTTGTGGGTGATCTGGGTTCCCCCGGTGTCGATGGCTCCCTGCTCGACCGTGATGGTGTTGGCGAGGAAGAGGCCCGCGTCACCGTTGGCGCGTGCGGTGTTCTGCCGGTACTCGCTGCGCACGGAGCGCTCCTCGGCGAGGCCCCACAGCCGGTTCTTCTCGGCGGTCACGTTCCGCACGGTCAGCCGGTCGGTGTCGACCGACATCACCCCGGCGCGGGAGAAGCCGGTCACGGTCAGGTCGGAGACGGTGACACCCTTCAGGCGCTTGGCCTTGGTCCCCGTCACGCAGATGCCGCTGCCGCTTTTGCCGCAGTCGCCGGTGGCCTTGGCCACCGGCTTCAGGACGGTGTTGCGGCCCATGCCGCTCAGGGTCAGACCGGGCGTCGTCACCTTGACGCTCTCGTGGTAGACGCCGGGCGACACCAGCACGGTGTCGCCCGCCTTCGCGGAGTTCACCGCCTTCTGGATCGATTGTCCCGGGAACACCAGGTGCGTCCTGGGCACCGAGATCGGCGGAGCGGCGGCGACGCATGAGGCGGCCAGCGCGGCAGTGCTCAGGAGCAGAGCGATATGGCGTTTTGTCATATTGTGCACGCTATGGCCCGGAGGTCCGACTGCAAGGACTGATGGGCCGTTCGGGGGCGTGTCATGCGCGCAGGACGCGGCCGATCCACAGCTGTTCGGGGGAGAGCGGCCGACCGTCCGCCAGATCCCACAGGGCGTTCTGCGGGACGCGTCCGAGCGTCCATGCCCGCGCCCGGTCCCGGTCCCGCCCCAGGACGCCGGTCATGACCTCGAAGCGCGGGACGGCCTCGGTGGCGTCGAAGCGGTCGACCAGCGCCGGGAACAGTTCGAAGCCGACGTCTCCGGCGAGCGGCTCGGGGTCGATGGCGAGCCAGGGTCCACGGCCGTCGGCGAGGACGTTGTCGTAGTGCAGGTCCCAGTGCAGCAGCCGGTCACCGGGCTCGGCGACGACCTCGCGCACGGCGGCCGCACAGTCCACGAGCAGCCGGCGCGCGTCCCCGCCGGGCAGCCGCCCCAGCGGACCCGGCGCCCGCTCCAGCATGTCCCGCGCGATGTCACCCGGCCGCCGTGTCCCCGCGGGGGCCGGCACGGAGGTCAGGCGGGCCGGCAGCCGGGCGACGACCAGGGCGGCCTCCCGGGTGTCCGGCAGGCCCGTGAGCGGGCGAGTGGGGGCCAGCCGCTCCAGCAGCAGTGTGCCGGTGGGCTCGTCGTGCTCCAGCAGCCGTACGGCCCCGTCGCCGTCCCGCGCCCGCAGCGCGGCCGGCTCGCCCGCGCTCTCCTCGTCCAGGAGCTGGAGCTTCAGGACGGCGGGCAGGCCTCCCCCGAGCTCTTTCGAGCGGGGGCACTCCCAGCCCGCACCGCCGGCAGGACCAGCGCGCACACGCCGTGCATCGGCGGCCCGTCGAGCCGCAGTCGCCACCGGTCGAGGAAGCCGGCCGCCCGCCGCGGCGGGCCGGCGACGAACGCGCGGTCCGCCGCCCCGTTGAATTTCTCCTGAGAAGCGGCGAGCTCGCCCGGTATTTTGATCACCCCGACGACCATACTGGCGCCTTTGAACCCTCTCCCGGCTGAAGGCAGGGAGATTCCTGGCTCACGTCGCCTGCGGGCCCAGCGGACCAGCAGGTCTTACACGATCAACACCAGCCGGGTTGGAACCAGCCCGGTTTGGCACTGCAAGCAAAGAAGTCGCCGTGCCGGCTTGGTTCTCGCTCAGCATGGCGAAGAGCATACCAGTCCGTCCGATTCCTCCCCGCCCTGAAGGACGGGGCATCCTTGGAGGTTCCCGGTGAACGCGGTCGTGCGGATGCGGCGTGGGCTTCGGGCGGTGGCGGCGTACGTCCGCAGCGCGCCGGGGACGTACGTGTGGCTGCTGATCCTGTTCGTCACCACCGTCGCCCTGCACCACATGTCGCCGCACTTCGAACAGCAGTTCCTGCGGCAGCGGTCCACGAACATCCACGAGCTGTCGAACAACCCGGTGCGGGTGCTCTTCACCAGTGCCATGTGGATCGACGGCGGCCGCTGGCTGCCGTACGCGGTCCTCTACACGGTCTTCCACGCGCAGGCCGAGCGCTGGCTGGGCACCCTGCGCTGGCTGGTGGTGTGCGTGGCCGCGCACGTGCTGGCCACGCTGATCAGCGAGGGCGCGCTGCTGTGGGCGGTCCAGCGGCACGTGGCGCCGGGGGCGGCCGTCAACACGCTGGACGTCGGGGTGAGTTACGCCCTGGCCGGGGTGATGGGGGTGCTGACGCACCGGATGACGCCGCCCTGGCGGTATCCGTACCTGGCCGTCCTGCTGGTCCTCTACGGCGTGCCGCTGGTCGCCGGGCGCACCTTCACCGATCTCGGGCATTTCACCTCCGTGCTGATCGGTCTCGGCTGCCGTCCGCTGGTCAGGGGCCGGGGAAAGGCATGGAATCCGAAGGAGACACTGGCCGCCCTCAGGCGTTGACGTCCCCGGCCGCCCCGGCCGCCCCGGCCGCCGGGTCAGCCCACCGACTCCGGTACGGCCGCCTCAACCGGCGCCCCGTGTTCGGGGGCCTTGCCCGTGACCATCAGGCCGGCGACCAGTCCGGCCAGGAGCATGATGCCCGCCGCCCACCAGAGGGCGACCGTGTAGCCGTGCACGATGCCCTCGGGGACCACCCGCGGCCGGTCCGCCGGGCTGCGCAGGTGGGCGGCGATGTAGGCGGCGCCGCTGGTCGTGGCGATCGTGTTGAGCAGCGCGGTGCCGATCGAACCGCCCACCTGCTGGGAGGTGTTCACGGTCGCGGAGGTCACGCCCGAGTCCTGCGGGGCGACGCCCGCGGTGGCGGTGGCGAACACCGGCATGAAGGTCAGGCCCATGCCGAGGCCGATCAGCAGCAGCGCGGGCAGCACCTCGCTCACGTACTGCGAGTCGACCGTCAGCCGGGTCAGGAGCAGCAGGCCGCCCGCCGCCAGGACCATGCCGGGGACCATGAGGGTGCGCGGCGCCACGTGCTGCAGCAGCCGGGCCGAGATCTGCGTGGAGCCCACGACGATCGCGGCGGTCAGCGGCAGGAAGGCCAGGCCGGTCCTCAGCGGCGAGTAGGCGAGGATGCCCTGCAGGTAGTAGGTCATGAACAGGAACAGCCCGAACATGCCGATCACGGCCAGCATCATGGTCAGGAAGCAGCCGGCCCGGTCGCGGTCCCGGACGACGTGCAGCGGCAGCAGCGGCATCGGCGCCCGGGTCTGCCACCACACGAAGCCCGCGAGCAGTACCACGCCCCCCGCGAACAGGATCAGCACCAGTGGGTCCGTCCAGCCGCGCGGCTGGGCCTCGCTGACCCCGTAGACGACGGCCACCAGGCCGCCGCAGCCCAGCACCACCCCGAGCACGTCCAGCCGGGCGCCGGCGTTCCCGGGCCGGTCGCGCAGGAGGGTGAGGGCGCCGAGGACCGTGACGACGGCGATGGGCACGTTCACGTACAGGCACCAGCGCCAGTTCAGGAACTCGGTCAGCGCACCGCCCACGATGAATCCGATCGCCGAGCCGCTGCCCGCGAGGGCGCCGTAGATGCCGAAGGCCTTTCCGCGTTCTCTCGGGTCGGTGAAGGCCGTGGTCAGCAGGGAGAGCGCGGAGGGGGCGAGGACGGCGGCGAAGGCGCCCTGGAGCGCGCGGGCGCCGTAGAGCATGCCGGAGGACGTGGCCGCGCCCCCGAGCGCGGAGGCGACGGCGAAGCCGATCAGCCCGACGACGAACGTGCGCCTGCGGCCCACCAGGTCGGCGATCCTCCCGCCGAGCAGCAGCAGCCCGCCGAAGGCGACGGAGTAGGCGGTGATGACCCACTGCCGGTTGCCGTCCGACATGTGCAGGGCGCGCTGCGCGGAGGGGAGCGCGATGTTCACGATGGTCGCGTCCAGCACCACCATCAGCTGCGCGAGCGCGATGACCACCAGGGCCCACCAGCGGTGGGGATCGGTCACTTGGGGCGATATGGACTCACCTGGACGGGTGCGGCTCATTTGGCCAGAAGACCATGATTGGGGGCGCATCGCATCCCCGTAGGAGCCGGGTTCGGTCCGACGTCGCGGCTCATGGCTCCAGCACCACCTTGCCGACTGTCCTGCGGTCCTCCAGCGCCCGGTGGGCGGCGGCCGCCGCGGCGAGCGGGAAGCGGGTCACCGCCGGGGTGAGGCGCCCCGCGGCGGCCTCCGCGAGGGCGTGCAGCTCCAGGGTGCGCAAGGGGTTCGGGCCGCCCGCCCTGCGCAGCATGACGGGGCCGAGGACCTGCTCCGACACGCCGTCGACGAGGTACGGCTCTCCGTGCGGGCCCTCGCCGGACCAGCCGAAGACGAGGTGCTGCCCGTCGGGTCCGAGCAGGGCGACCGCCTCCCGGGCGACCTCCCCGCCGACGCCGTCGAAGACCACGGTGGCGGACCGGCCGCCCAGGTGGGCGCGGACCTGTTCCGGCCATCCCGGCTCCCGGTAGTCGACGGCCAGGTCGGCGCCGTTCGCCCGGACCAGGGCCGTCTTCTCCGGGCCGCCCGCGAGACCGATCACGGTGGCGCCGGCGTGCTTGGCGTACTGCACGAGCAGCGTGCCGATGCCGCCCGCGGCCGCCGGGACGACGGCGACGGACCGCGGGTCCAGCTCGGTGAACCGCAGGATCCCCAGCGCCGTGCGGCCCGTGCCGATCATCGCGACGGCCTGGGCGGGGTCCAGGTTCCCGGGTACCTCGTGGAGCCGGTCGACGTCGGTGACGGCCAGCTCGGCGTATCCGCCGGGGGCGAAGCCGAGGTGGGCGACGACCCGCCGGCCGAGCCACCGGCCGTCCACGCCCGCACCGAGCGATTCGACCCGGCCGGCCACCTCACGGCCGGGGACGGTGGGCAGGGCGGGCAGCTCCGGCAGCGGTCCCTGCCGCCCCTCGCGCAGCGCGGTGTCCAGCAGATGGACACCGGCGGCGGCGACGGCGATACGGACCTGGCCGGGGCCGGGAAGGGGTTCGTCGACCTGTTCGTGGGTCAGGTTCTCGGCAGGGCCGAAGGCGTACAGACGTATGGCGTACATGCGGACACTGTTCAACCTCGAGCAAGGTTGAGGTCAAGGGTGGGGGAGTGTCAGTGGCGGGGTGCAGCATGGGGTCATGGTGAGGAGAACGAGCGGCGGCACCGGCGTGAAGGGTGCGCGGCGGCCCGAGGTGCGGTTGCCGGGGCTGGAGGCGTACGGCGGCGGAGGGCTGGCGCCGGACGGGGACTACGACGGGCTCGAGTTCCGGGAGGAGGACTTCGCCGGGCAGGACGGGGCGGGTGCGCGTTTCCTGGACTGCGCGCTCAGGGGCTGCGCGCTGGACGACACGTCACTGCGTCACGCGCGCCTCCTCGACTCGGTCCTCACCGGCATACGGGGTGTCGGCACCGACCTCGCCGAGGCGACCCTGCGGGACGTGGAGGTGGTCGACGCCCGCCTCGGCGGTGTGCGGCTCCACGGGGCGGTCCTGGAGCGGGTGTGGATCCGCGGCGGCAAGATCGACTACCTGAATCTGCGCAAGGCCCGGCTCAGGGACGTCGTCTTCGAGGGGTGCGTCCTCGTCGAGCCGGACTTCGGGGGCGCCCGGCTGGAGCGGGTGGAGTTCGTGGACTGCGTGCTGAAGGGCGTGGACTTCAGCGCGGTGACCTTCACGGACGTGGACCTGCGGGGTGCCGCCTCCCTGGAGATCGCGGGCGGGGTGGACCGGCTGGCGGGGGCCGTGATCAGCACCGGTCAGCTCCTGGACCTGGCGCCGGTGCTGGCGGCGGAGCTGGGGATCAGGGTGGAGGGGTGAGGAGGGTTCAGACACGGGGGTAGCGGGCCTGGAGGGTCCAGATCACCGGGTTCTCCGCCAGGTCCTCGTGCAGGTCGCACAGGTCGGCGATCAGGTCGTGCAGGAAGTCGCGGGCCTCGCGGCGCAGCTCCGTGTGGGAGAAGGTCAGCGGGGGCTCCTCGGCGGGCATCCAGTCGGACTCGATGTCGACCCAGCCGAAGCGGCGCTCGAAGAGCATGCGGTCCGTGGACTCGGTGAAGTCCAGCTCGGCCCGTTGCGGGCGGGAGGCGCGGGAGCCGGCCGGGTCCTGGTCCAGCCGCTCGGCGATGTCGCACAGGGCCCAGGCGAAGTCCAGCACCGGCACCCAGCCCCAGGCCGTGGCCAGTTCGCGGTCCGCCTCGGTGTCGGCCAGGTAGACGTCGCCGCAGAACAGGTCGTGCCGCAGGGCGTGCACGTCCACGCGGCGGTAGTCCGTCTGCGGAGGGTCGGGGAAGCGGTTGGAGAGGGCGTAGCCGATGTCGAGCACGTAGGCGATGGTGTCATGGGCGCGGCATAGGATCGCGCACGTGTACCGATCCGCACCGATCGTCCGGGCCGCCGCGGCCAGTTGTGCCCTCTCCCTGCTCGCGCTGACCGGGTGCGACGGGGGTGTGCAAGGTACTCCGGGCGGGGCCGGGGTGCGTGATCCGTACTTCCCCAGGGCGGGCAACGGCGGATACGACGTCAGCCACTACGACCTGACCCTCGCCTACGACCCGGACCGCCGTCACCTGACGGGTACGGCGGTCATCACCGCCCGGGCCACCAAGGACCTGTCCGCCTTCGACCTCGACCTCGAGGGGCTCGAGGTGCGCGGCGTCACGGTGGAGGGGAGAACCGCCCTGTTCAGCCGGGCCGGGCAGGAACTCACCGTGCGGCCGCACGACGACCTGGTGAAGGGGGAGAC
Source organism: Streptomyces sp. JNUCC 63 (assembly GCF_054366325.1). Taxonomy (NCBI): domain Bacteria; kingdom Bacillati; phylum Actinomycetota; class Actinomycetes; order Kitasatosporales; family Streptomycetaceae; genus Streptomyces; species Streptomyces sp. JNUCC 63. Next base: position 4,243,925 of record NZ_CM135963.1, read on the forward strand.
GTTCCGTACGACGGTGCGGTACGCCGGGCAGCCGCGGACCGTCGTCGACCCCGACAGGTCGAAGGAGGGATGGCTGCCCACCGCCGACGGCGCCCTTGCCCTCGGCGAGCCGGTCGGATCGATGGCGTGGTTCCCGGGGAACAACCACCCGTCCGACAAGGCCGCCTACGACATATCGATCACCGTTCCCGAGGGGCTGCGGGCCGTCTCCAACGGCGAGTTGAAGAGCGAGACGACCAGCGGGGGACGTACGACGTTCCACTGGCACACCGCCGAGCCGATGGCGAGCTACCTGGCCACCGTCGCCATCGGGCGCTTCAAGATCACGCGCTCCACCACGGAGAGCGGCCTGCCGGTGTACGTCGCCGTCGATCCGACCCAGGTGGAGGCGAGCCGGGCGGTGCTGGCGCGGATTCCCGAGGTGATGGAGTGGGCGGAGTACAACTTCGGCCCCTACCCCTTCTCGTCCACCGGCGCGATCGTGGCCCGCCGCGAGGACGCCGGTTACGCCCTGGAGACCCAGAACCGGCCCGTCTACCCCGGCGCCCCCGACACCGAAACCCTCGTCCACGAAATCGCCCACCAGTGGTTCGGCGACTCCGTCACCCCCAGGAGCTGGCGGGACATGTGGCTCAACGAGGCCTTCGCGACGTACGCCCAGTGGCTGTGGGAGGAGGACAACGGCGGCGACAGCGTGCAGCAGACCTTCGACGCGCTCTACCGCGGTGACTACTACGAGGACGACGCCGACAACAAGGCCGTCTGGGACTTCCCGCCCGCCCGGCCGAGCAGCGCCGCGCACATCTCCGACCCGCCCGTCTACGAGCGCGGCGCGATGGTCCTGCACAAGATCCGCCGGACGGTCGGCGACGACACGTTCTACGACATCGTCCAGGGCTGGGCCGCCGCCCACCGCCACGGCAACGCGTCCACCGCCGACTTCACCGCCTATGTGGAGAAGAAGGCCCCGGACAAGGACTTCGACGAGATCTGGAAGGACTGGCTGTACGGCGACGGCAGGCCGGCGCACCCCTGACGGGAGCCGGCCGGCCTTCCCCGGTCCAGCTGCTTGCGCAGCACCGGACACCGGAGCCCCGGCCCTTCGGGGGCCGGGGCTCCAGCAGCGGGGCGCGTCCGTCAGACGTTGACGCCGAAGTCCTGGGCGATGCCGACCAGGCCCGAGGCGTAGCCCTGGCCCACCGCGCGGAACTTCCACTCCGCGCCGTTGCGGTACAGCTCGCCGAAGACCATGGCCGTCTCGGTGGCCGCGTCCTCCGACAGGTCGTAGCGGGCGATCTCGGCGCCGCCGGCCTGGTTGATGATGCGGATGTAGGCGTTGCGGACCTGGCCGAAGTTCTGGCCGCGGTTCTCGGCGTCGTAGATGGAGACCGGGAAGACGACCTTGTCGATGTCGGCGGGGAGCCCGGCGAGGTTGACGTTGATCGCCTCGTCGTCGCCCTCGCCCTCGCCGGTGCGGTTGTCGCCGGTGTGGACGATGGTGTTGTCCGGGGTCTGCTTGTTGTTGAAGAAGACGAAGTGGCCGTCGGAGTAGACCTTGCCCTGCGTGTTGACGGCGATCGCCGAGGCGTCCAGGTCGAAGTCCGTGCCGGTGGTGGTGCGGACGTCCCAGCCGAGGCCCACGGTGACGGCGGTCAGGCCCGGAGCTTCCTTGGTGAGCGAGACGTTGCCGCCCTTGGACAGGCTTACAGCCATTGTTGGGAGTCCCTTCCCTCGTTGCGTGTGCGGACGAAGCTACAGCCATCCATAGGAACGCCAAGGGGGTCCCCAGGGTTCCGTATCTCTTTACCTTTTTTACCGAGCCCCGTCCGAACGCACGCGAAAATCCGGTGACGTGACCCGGACAGGGGCGGGAACATGGACGGCATGTCCGGTCCCTATCTCATCCGCGGCTCCGTCGCGCTCCCCGAGGCCGAACTGGCCTGGCGGTTCTCGCGGTCCTCGGGGCCCGGTGGCCAGCACGTCAACACCAGCGACTCGGCTGTGGAACTGCGCTTCGACCTCGCGAACACCGAGGCCCTGCCCGAGGTGTGGAAGCAGCGTGCCCTGGAGCGGCTCGCGGGCCGCCTCGTCGACGGAGTGATCAGCGTCCGCGCCTCCGAGCACCGCTCCCAGTGGCGCAACCGCGAGGCCGCCGCCGTACGCCTCGCCGCGCTCCTCGCCGAGGCCACCGCGCCCCCGCCCAAATCGCGCAGGCCCACCCGGATACCCCGCGGCATCAACGAGCGCCGGCTGCGCGAGAAGAAGCAGCGCTCGGAGACCAAGCGGGGGCGGTCCGGGAGGGACTGGGTGTAGAAGACCAAGCGGGGGCGGTCCGGGAGGGACTGGGTGTAGAAGACCAAGCGGGGGCGGTCCGGGAGGGACTGGGTGTAGAGGACCGGGCGCAGGGGCGTCAGCCCAGTGGGCGGTAGCGCCCGCGGTAGTACAGCAGCGGGCCGCCCTCCGTGCCCGGGACGCGGGCCGTCAGGACACGGCCGACGACCAGGGTGTGGTCGCCCGCCGCCACCTGCTGCTCGGTGCGCAGCTCGAAGGTGGCCAGGGCGCCGGTCAGCAGCGGCGCGCCGGAGGACTCGCCGCGCGTCCAGGAGAGGTCCTTGAACAGCAGCCGGTCGCTGATGCGGCCCTTCATGGCGAAGCGGCCGGCGATGTGCCGCTGGCTCTCGGCGAGGACCGACACCGCCCACAGCGGCTGCTCGGCGAGCAGGTCGTCCATGCGGGAGCCCTCGCGCAGGCTGACCAGGGCCAGCGGCGGGTCCAGGGACACCGACATGAACGCCGTCGCCGTCATGCCCGCGTCCTCGCCGCCGGGCGCCTGCGGGTCGTCCGGGTCGAGCGGCGGCTCCTGGGCGGTCACCAGGACCACACCCGCGGCCAGCCGGGACATCGCGGCACGGAACTCGTCGTTGGTCACCCCCTCAGCATGCCCGGAGGCAGTGGGGGCGGCGGGGGAGGGGACGGGCGGCGCAGGAGATGTGTTCAGCACACACGGAACGCTAACCACCGCTCCGCGGCCCCCGCATCGGGCCTTCGCCCGAAGCCGGACCTAGGGCCGGAGGACCAGAGGGCCGATTTCCGCGTGTCCGGTGGACCTCTCGTGCATCATGTCCGCACACGCACAAATTTTGCGTTCAGGAAACGCACAGGAAAACGCGGAAACTCTACTCAATTGTTCACGTTTGTCTGTGACTTGAGTCACAAGGGCCATGAATTGTTGACCCTGTGTACCGAGTGGGCTTCGCGCTGTGATTCAGTGGCGGAGACTGCACGGAAGTCTGCACCAGACGATATGCCGAAGAGCACCCTTGATTCGCTGCGAGGTCGCGGGGGGAGGGCAAGCATGGAGACCGAGTCGGAGCCGTACGTCCGCCTTGCGGCCCTGCGACAACTGCACCAGGTCATGGCGGACATGAACACCGCGCGGAGCCTGGCCGACACACTGCAGACCGTCGCCGACGGCATCGTGAACGGCCTCGGCTACGAGCTGGCCTGCGTCAACCTCGTACGCCCCGACGGCGACCTCGTCGTCGCCGCCTTCTCCGGGAACCCCGCCGCCGAGGCCCTCATCACCGGCCGCGTCGGCTCCCGCGACTCCTGGGAGCGCCGGCTCACCATGGGCGAGCACTGGGGCGGGCTGGTCTTCATACCCCACACCGAGGGCTGGGTCCTCGACGACGACGACGTCCCGCAGTGGTACACCGACGGGCCCGCGCCCCGCTTCGATGACGAGTGGCATCCCTCCGACCGGCTGTTCGCGCCCATGTACACCCCCGGCGGACCGGGCGGCTCCTCCGGGGAACTGCTCGGCGTGATCTCCGTGGACCGCCCGCGCAACGGACGCCGGCCCGGCGCCTGGGGCCGCGAGGCCCTGCAGATGTACGCGTTCCAGGCCGCCATCGCGATCAGCAACGCGCGTCTACGTGCGAACATGCAGCGCGCCCTGGTCCGCCTGGAGCGCGAGCAGCAGGCCCTGCGCGCCAGTGAGGAAAGCTTCCGGCAGGCCTTCGAGTACGCCCCCTCCGGCATGGCCATCGCCGAGATGGGCGGCGACCAGCACGGCCGCATCCTGCGCACCAACGACGCCCTGTGCCGACTGCTGGGCCGCCGCGCCTCCGCGATGCGCCGCTACTCCTTCTCCGACCTGGTCCACCCCGAGGACATAGGCACCCTGCTGCGCACCTCCGCCGAGGGCGGCCGGGCCGAACTCCGCCTCGCCCGCCGCGACGGCACGTACGTGTGGGTGTCCCTGCGCAACTCCGTCGTCGCCGACGCCGCCGACGGCCCACGCTTCCTGCTCACCCACGTCGAGGACATCGAGGAGCGCAAGCGGCGCGAGCTTCAGCTCGCCCACCGCGCCTCGCACGACTCCCTCACCGGCCTGCCCAACTCCGCCGAGCTGCGCTCACGGCTGTCCGCCCGGCTGTGCCGGCGGCCCCAGGCGGGGCACGAGGGCGAGCTGGAGTCGCTGGACGCGGCCTACGGCCACCCCGCCTACGACGTCGGCGGCCACGACTTCGACTTCCGGCCGGGGGCACCGGCGTACGACGCCTACGACCACCACGTGCACACCGTCGCCCCCGAGGACGGCCACGACGACGGCACCAAGGGACTCGCGGTCCTCTTCTGCGACCTCGACGGCTTCAAGTCGATCAACGACCGGTTCGGGCACAACGCGGGCGACGCCGTCCTCATCGAGGTGGCCCGGCGGCTGAGCAACGGCGTGCGCGACGGCGACACCGTGGCCCGGCTCGGCGGCGACGAGTTCGTGATCCTCGCCGACGGGCTCGGCCGCGCCGACGCCCAGGACCTGGCCGTACGCCTGCGCAACGAGATCATCCAGCCGATCCGGGCCGAGGGCCGGGCCGTCCGGGTCGGGGCGAGCTTCGGCATCGGCTGGGCCCACTGCGGCATGACGGCGGACGAAGTGTTGAAATCCGCTGACGAACGGATGTACATCGAGAAAAGATCTCGCCCCCGGCAACATCGTCGCGCCGGTTGAGCCGCAGGTCAGCGAACTGATGCGGCGTGAGTCACCCGTTCGGGCTCCGCGAAGCAGGTAGGCTCGCTTCTCTCACGACGTACTGCACCACCCGCACCACGCTTGAGGAGACCTAGGGATGACGGCCGGCAACAGCGGCGCGAGCACGCCCGAGGACGACGACCCGTTCGGCTACCTGTACGCCGACGGCCAGGCCAACGGAGCCCAGCCGCCCTCCGGCGGTTACGGCTACCCGAACGCGGTCAACCGGGTCCGCACGGTCGGTCAGCGGCAGTACGGCCCGCAGGCCCCCGCGGCACCCCATGGCCAGGTCCCCCCGCAGCAGCAGGGCGCGTACGGCCAGCCGAACGCCCACTACGCCGCCCCCGAGACCCTTCCGGGCGGCGCGCCCACGAGCCGCCGGCCGGGCCAGGGCGGCGGCGGCCGGGGCCCGAACACCAAGGGCCTGCTGATCGGCGCCATCGCGGTGGTCGCCGCGGTCGTCATCGGCATCAGCGTGGCCATGATCGGCGACAACTCCGACGACAAGGGTGAGAACAAGGCCGGCGCGACGTCCCCCACGGCCACGCAGAGCTCGGAGTCGAGCCCGTCGACGAGCGCCGACGCGGAGGCCCCGCAGGAGCTGCCGCTGCCGAAGATCGATGCCAAGGCGCTTCGCTTCGAGAACGGGGCGACGAACGCGTCGGACGTCGAGGGCGCCAGTGCCGACGGCGGTGTCTATGTGACGGGCCTCAACACGCCCGGCGCCCAGGTCACCTGGAACGTGAACGGCATTCCCAAGGACGGCGTCTACACGCTCTTCGCGCACTACAGCACTGCCGGCGAGGACCAGGAGATGACGCTCACCGTCAACGGCAAGGTGTTCGGCAGCAAGCTGCGCATGGGGAACTTCACGCACGCCGCCGACGGCGACTTCGCCAAGGGCTGGACGACGACGTACGCATGGCCCACCCTCACCAAGGGCACCAACACGATCACCGTCTCCTGCCAGGACGGCGACAAGTGCAACGTCCTGCTGGACCAGCTCTGGCTGAAGCGGGGACAGGTCAAGAGCTAGTGCCCCGGCAGGCAACGTTCGCCCCGTCGCGACGCCCGGCACTCCCCCAAGCTCTTCGAGCAGGGGGTACCCCCACTCTCGCCGCACCGCCCGAAAGCCCAAGTACGTCCAGTACCCCAAGTACGTCCAGTACGAGGACTTCCGGGCGGCACTCCCCCAAGCTCTTCGAGCAGGGGGACCCCCAGAGCACGCACCGGACGCCGCTCCTTGACGGGCAAACGTTGCCTGCCGGGGCACCAGCTAGGCCGCGCTGACTTCCCCAGTCACCGCCACCTGCCCCAGCAGTCTCTCGTAAGTCCCGCGGTCGAACTCGCCCGCCGCCGGGGACAGGACCGTCGCCGTGGACAGGGCGGCCGCGCGGGTCAGGCGGGACGGCCAGGGGAGGTGTTCCGCCAGGCCGGAGAGCAGGCCCGCGACCACCGAGTCGCCGGCGCCGGTCGGGTTGCCCTGGACGTGGGCGGGCGGGGTGGCCCGCCACAGGCCGTCGGGGGTGTGGGCGAGGAGGCCGTCGGCGCCGAGGGAGGCGACGACCGCGCGGGCGCCGCGACGGCGGGCGTCCTGGGTGGCGCGCAGGGGCTCGTGGGAGCCGGTGAGCTCGGCCAGTTCCTCGGCGTTCGGCTTGATGACGTCAGGGCGGGCCGCCACCCCGCGCCGCAGGGCCTCGCCGCTGGTGTCCAGCAGGACGGGGACCCCGGCCGCCCGCGCCGTCCGTATCAGACCGGCGTACGCGCCCACCGGCAGCCCGGGTGGCAGGCTGCCGCACAGCGCCACCGCCGACACCGAGCCGAGCAGGTCCTCGTACACGCCCTGGAAGGCGGACCACTCGGCGGGGCCGACGACCGGGCCCGGCTCGTTGAGCTGGGTGGTGTCGCCAGTACGCGCGTCCACGACGGCTATGGTGCGCCGGGTCGCGTCCGCGACCGGGACCAGCGCGTCCACCACGCCCGGCGCCTGGGACGCGAGCCGGTCGCGCAGCTCGCGCCCGGTGGTCCCGCCCGCGAAGCCGGTGACCGTCACCTCGTGACCGAGGGCCGCGAGCACCCGGGCGACGTTGACGCCCTTGCCGCCGGGCCGCTCGCTCACCTCGGACACCCGGTGGGAGGCGTGTGGCCTCAGGGACGGCACCCGATAGGTGATGTCGAGAGCGGTGTTCAGCGTGACCGTGAGGATCACGTGGGCCGACCTCCCCCGAGTAAGAGCGCGTGTCGCGACGTTCCAGAAGTTCGATCATGCCAAAGACGGGACCGACCGCCCACCCCTGGGACCGGTCACCGCGGCCGTACGGGCGGACGGATCAGCCCAGTTGGGGTGCAACCACCCACTCGCCCCGCCGCATCACGCCCTTCGGCGCGAAGTCCTCGTCGAGCAGCACCAGGTCGGCGTCCTTGCCGGGCTCCAGGGAGCCCACCCGGTCGTCCATGCCGAGCAGCCGGGCCGGGTTGGCGGACAGCGCGGCCACCACGTGCTCGACCGGCAGCCGGTCGACCGTCACGGCGCGCTGGAAGGCCCGGTCCAGGGTCAGGGTCGAGCCCGCGATCGAACCGCCCTCCACCAGCCGCGCCACCCCGCCCGCGACCTCGACCTGGAGCGGGCCGAGCATGTAGCGGCCGTCGCCGATTCCGGCGGCGTCCATGGCGTCGGTGATGAAGGCCACCCGCTCGGGGCCCGCGTGGTGGAAGGCGAGTTCCAGGGCGGCCGGGTGCAGGTGCACGCCGTCGTTGATCAGCTCGATGGTGACCCGCTCGTCCTCCAGCAGGGCCGTGATCGGGCCCGGGGCGCGGTGTCCGAGGGGCGGCATCGCGTTGAACAGGTGGGTGGCGACGGTGGCTCCGGCGTCGATCGCCTCCACCGTCTGCTCGTACGTCGCGTCCGTGTGCCCGACCGCCGCGATCACGCCCTGCTCCGCGAGCAGCCGTACGGAGTCGATGCCACCCGGCAGCTCGGTGGCGAGCGTCACCATCTTCGCCCGGCCGCGCGCGGCGTCGATGAGCTTGCGCACCTCCGCCGGGTCCGGGTCGCGCAGCAGCGCCTCGGAGTGCGCGCCCTTGCGGCACGGCGAGATGAACGGTCCCTCGAAGTGGATGCCCGCGATCTCCCCCTGCTCGGCCAGCTCCGACAGCAGCCCCGCCTGCTTGACGAGGGTGCCCATGTCGTCGGTGACGGTGGAGGCGACCAGGGTGGTGGTGCCGTGCCGCCGGTGGGTGCCGACGGCGGTCAGCACGTCGTCGGCGGTGCCCGAGAAGGAGGCGCCGCCCCCGCCGTGGTTGTGGATGTCGACGAAGCCGGGGACCAGCCAGTGCCCGCGTACGTCGACGGTCTCGGCGTCCTCGCGGGCGTGGCCGGCGATCCGCGTGCCGTCGACGATCACCCGGCCGCCGTCCACGATCCCGGTGGGCAACACCACCCGGGCTCCGGTGAGAACTTTGCTGGGGGCCATCAGGTGGCTACCTCCGGGGAGTCGTAGAAGTGGTGAGGAGATCCCAGGCCAGCAGCCCCGCGCCCAGGCAGCCGGCGGTGTCCCCCAGGGCGGCGGGGACGATCGAGGGCAGCTTCTGGAAGGTGACCCGCCGCCGGACGGCCTCGCGCAGCGGCGCGAACAGCGTCTCGCCCGCCTCGGCGAGCCCGCCGCCGATGATCAGCGTGCGCGGGTCCAGCAGGGTGAGCGCGGTGACCAGCCCGTCGGCGAGCGCGTCCACGGCCTCCTGCCAGACCGTCCGTGCCCTCGCGTCGCCGGACTCCACGGCCCTGGCGCAGTGAGCCGCGTCCGCCTCCGGGTCCCCGCACGCCTTCGCCCATGCCTGGCTGACCGCCGCCGCGGAGGCGAACCGCTCCAGACAGCCGCGCTGCCCGCACGGACACGGCGGGCCGCCGGGCCGTACGACGATGTGGCCGATCTCGCCCGCGAAGCCGTGCGCGCCCGCCTCCACCCGGCCGTCGATGCCGATGGCGCCCGCGATCCCGGTGCCCAGCGGCACGAACAGGAACCGGTCCGCGCCCCGGCCCGCCCCGATCCGGCCCTCGGCGAGCCCGCCGGTGCGCACGTCGTGGCCCAGGGCCACGGGGGCGCCGAGCCGCTCGGCGAGCAGGTCGCGCAGGGGTACGTCGCGCCAGCCGAGGTTGGCGGAGTAGGCGGCCACACCCCGTTCCGCGTCGACGATGCCGGGCACGGCGACCCCGGCCGCGGCGGCCTCCTCGCCCAGGTGCGCCGCGCCGTACGCGCGCAGTTCGGCGGCGAAGTCGAGGATGCCCTCCACGACGGCGTCCGGCCCGCGCTCGCGGCCGGTCGCCCGGCGCGCCCGGTGCAGCAGGGAGCCGTCGGCGGCGACCAGGGCCGCCTTCATCCCGGTGCCGCCCACATCGAGGGCGATGACGTGTCTCACGGGGGACAGTGTGGCCCTTCGACCCACAAGAGGTCTAGTCCACTCGCGCGGTATGGACCAGTCGTGGCCGCATGGTGATGACGAGGCGGCCGGGACGGAAGAAGCAGCGGCAGCGGCAGCCGAGCCGGGGCGGGCCGGACGCCCACGGCCTGTGTCGGTGGCGGGGGCTACGGTGCCCCGTATGGAAGACGACCAGGAGCACGCGCTCGGCCGCAGGGAGCGGGACATCCTCGCCCTGGAGCGCCGCGGCTTCACCGGCCCCGGCGCCAAGGAGCGCGCGATACGCGAGGAACTGGGCCTGTCGCCCGTCCGCTACTACCAGCTCCTCAACGCCCTCCTCGACGACACCCGCGCCCTGGCCCACGACCCGGTCACGGTGAACCGGCTGCGGCGCATACGCGAGGCACGGCGCGCCGAGCGGTGAGGAGTGCGCGTGGCCGTGTGTGGATAGGTTCCGCGTATGGGAAGCCAGGACAGTCACGCCACCGACTCGACCAACCCCGTCCCCTCCCTGCCGACGCCTGCCGGCCAGGCCGGCCGGGACGGGCTCGCCGCGATCCTCGCGCGGCCGGAGCACGCGGTGATCGCGCTCGACTTCGACGGGACGCTCGCCCCGATCGTGCCCGACCCCGACCAGGCCCGGGCCCACCCGGACGCGGTGCCCGCGCTCGCCGCGCTCGCCCCCAAGGTGGCCGCCGTGGCGGTGGTCACCGGCCGCCCGGCCGGCGTCGCGGTGCGGCACGGCGGCTTCGCGGGTGTACCCGGCCTGGACCACCTCGTCGTCCTCGGCCACTACGGCGCCGAGCGCTGGGACGCCGCCACGGGCACCGTCACCGCCCCGCCCCCGCACCCCGGGGTCGCCGCGGTCCGCGCCGAGCTGCCCGGCCTCCTCGACCGGGTCGGCGCCTGGCACGGCACCTGGATCGAGGAGAAGGGCCGCTCCGTCGCCGTCCACACCCGCCGCGCCGACGACCCCCAGGCCGCCTTCGAACTGCTCCGCGAACCCCTCACCGACCTGGCCACCCGCCACGGCCTGATCGTCGAACCCGGCCGCATGGTCCTCGAACTGCGGCCCCCGGGCATGGACAAGGGCGTGGCCCTCCTGAACTACGTCCGCGACCTGGGCCCCGCCTCGGTCCTCTACGCCGGTGACGACCTGGGCGACCTCCCCGCCTACGCCGCGGTGGAAAAACTCCGCTCGGACGGCCTACCGGGGGTCCTGGTCTGCAGCGGCAGCACAGAGGTCACGGAACTGTCGGAGAGGGCGGACCTGGTGGTGGACGGCCCGGCAGGGGTGGTGCACTTGTTGAAGGGCTTGGCAGACAGCCTCGCCTAGCCTGCGGGCAGCCGTGCCGCACAGCCTGCGGGCAGCCGTGCCGCACAGCCTGCGGGCAGTCGTGCCTCCCCCAAGCTCTTCGAGCAGGGGGGACCCCCAGGGCGGCACGGGTGGGCGCAGGCGGCAACCCGTCAGCGCCGGGCTGCGCGACCCACGTGACGGTCACCCCGCCCAGGGTGCCCACGCATCATCCGTTCAGCTCCCCCAGCTGATCCAAGAACCACTGAGCCGGAGGAAGCGCGGTCGCGGCGGCAGCCAACCGCTTGGACCGCTCCACCCGCTCGGCGCCCCCCATGCTCAACGCCTCGTGCAAAGCCTCCGCCGTCCCCACCACGTCATACGGATTGACGACCACCGCGTCGTCCCCCAGCTCCGCATACGCCCCCGCCTCCCGCGACAGCACCAGCGCACACCCCGAGTCGGAGACGACCGGCACCTCCTTGGCCACCAGGTTCATCCCGTCCCGGATCGGATTGACCAGCGCCACGTCCGCGATCCGGTACGCCGCCAGCGACCGCGCGAAGTCGTCCCTGACGTGCAGCACCACCGGCCGCCACCCAGCCGTCCCGTACCGCTCGTTGATCTCCTCCGCCACCCGCCGCACCTCGGCGGTGTACTCCCGGTACACCGCGAGGTCCTGCCGCGACGGATACGCGAACGCGAGATGCACCACCCGTTCGCGCCACTGAGGCCGCTCCTCCAGCAGCTGCCGGTAGGCGAGCAGCCCCCGCACGATGTTCTTGGACAGCTCCGTCCGGTCCACCCGCACGATCGTCCTGCGCGCGCCCCCGTCCGGAGCCGCGCCGATCTCCTCGCGCAGCACCGCCATCCACTCCTCGACGTCGGCCCGCTGCGACCGCTCCCGCAGGAACTCGGCGTCCGCGCCCAGCCCGTGCACCCCGATCCGGGTGCCGCCGAGCCCGCCGACAAGGGCGTCGCAGCAGCCGGCGAAGGCGTCCGCCCACCGCTGGGTGAGGAAGCCCAGCCGGTCCGCGCCCAGCATCCCGCGCAGCACCTGCTCGGCGATGTCGTCGGGGAGCATCCGGAAGTAGTCCACCGGCGCCCACGGCGTGTGCGAGAAGTGCCCGATCCGTACATCCGGCCGGAAGTCGCGCAGCATGCCCGGTACGAGCGTCAGGTGGTAGTCCTGCACGATCACGGCCGCGCCCTCGGCCGCCTCCTCCGCCAGCGCCTGGGCGAAGGCCCGGTTGTAGGCCTCGTACGACGCCCACCGGCGGCGGAACTCCGCGTCGAAGACCGGCTCCAGCGGGGTCTGGTAGAGCATGTGGTGGACGAACCACAGCACCGAGTTGGCGATGCCGTTGTACGCGTCGGAGAACACGTCCGCGTCGATGTCGAGCATCCGCACCTGCTGCCCGCCGGTCGCCTCGGAGGGCAGCCGGCGCCCGCCCTCGTAGCGGCGTACCGCCTCCCGGTCGGCGTCGCTCAGCGCGGCGCACACCCAGACCGCGCCCGCGTCCGGACCGATCGCGGACAGCCCGGAGACCAGCCCTCCGCCCCCGCGTTTGGCGTGGAGCGAGCCGGCCGCGCCGTCGGGGCGTACCTCGTACGAAACCGGGCCGCGATTGGACGCGACCAGCACCTCGGCACCGTGCGTTGAAGCCATGGTCCTCAACCTAGCCCGGCCCGGAAACGCTCAAACGTACGGTTCCGCTTCGTAGACGGCCGTACACGACCAGGCCGGGGTTTTGCGCCACGGCCCGCACCCCGCGGTCCTACGCCACCTTCCGGGCCGCGTACTCCGCGATCTCGGCCATGGGCGGCCGCTCCTCGGTGTCCACGGAGTACGTCCGCGGCTCGAAGCCGTCCTCGCCGCGCTCGAACTGGGTGAGGGACGGGCGGACGAGGTGACCGCGGGCCAGGCGCAGCTGGGCGGTGCGGTAGATCGCGGCGGCCATCCGGCCGAGCGCCTGCCCGTCCTGGTGCCGGTGCCTGCGCACGCCGACGTCGACCTGGGCGAGGGCGTCCAGGCCCACCAGGTGCAGCGCGTCGACCAGCATGCCGAGCTCGACGCCGTAGCCGACGGGGAACGGCAGCTGTTCGAGCAGCGAGCGGCGGGCCGCGTACTCGCCGCCGAGCGGCTGCACGAAGCCGGCCAGCTGCGGCCAGTGCATGTTGAGCAGCGGGCGCGCCATCAGCTCGGTGACCCGCCCGCCCTGCCCGGCCGCATCCCCCAGGGGGCGGTCGTACATGGCCTTGACCAGGTCGACGCCGGGTTCGGTGAGCAGCGGGCCCACGATGCCGGTGACGAAGTCGGAGGAGAACTCCCTGAGGTCGGCGTCGACGAAGCAGATGATGTCCCCGCGGGTGACGAGCAGGGAGCGCCACAGCACCTCGCCCTTGCCGGGCACCGCCGGCAGGCGCGGCAGGATCACGTCACGGTGCACGACCCGCGCGCCCGCGGCGGCGGCCACCTCGGAGGTGCGGTCGGTGGAGCCGGAGTCGACGACGACGATCTCGTCCACGAGCGGTGCCCCCTCCACGAGGTCGCGCCGGATGACGGCGACGATGTCGCCGACCGTCTCCTCCTCGTTCAGCGCGGGCAGCACGACGGAGACCGTCTGGCCGGTGCGCTGCTTGGCGGCCAGGACCCGGCGCAGCGGTCGGTCGGCCACGGACCAGGAGCGGGTGGCGAGCCAGCGCTCGACTTCTTCCAGCACGGTCTGCGGCTCCTCACGGTTGTCTCGCGGTTCGGACGACCATCTCAATGGTCGTAGCCTTCGGTTACAGTCTTGAGCAACGCGGATGACCATCGCATGCCGGGGGTCGCCGCCGCCTTACAACCGCATACAGCTCATCCAGAGGGGCAGAGGGACACGGCCCGATGAAGCCCCGGCAACCCTCCAGCCGGTTCTCGTAGACCGCTGATCGGTGATCACTGATCGCTGTCGATCGTCTTCGCGAGGCTCCCGGCTAGGGAAGGTGCCAAATCCGTCTCACGGCGAGATGCGTCGTGAGGAAGATGAGGAGAAAGGGCCTCGCCTCCATGGCTGTGCAGACTGTTGCAAGCAACACCGACTCCACCGTCGACCTCGGCCCCGCCGCGGCCCTGAGCTGCCGCGAGTGCGGTCACCGCGTCCCCCTCGGCCCGGTCTTCGCCTGCGAGGAGTGTTTCGGCCCGCTGGAGATCGCCTACGACTTCTCGGCCTACGGCACCGAGGAGCTGCGCAAGAGGATCGAGGCGGGCCCCGCGAACATCTGGCGCTACGCGCCGCTGCTGCCCGTCCCCGCGGACGTGGCCGGCAAGCCGAACCTCAACCCGGGCTGGACCAGGCTCGTCCAGGCCGACCGCCTCGCCCGCGAGCTCGGTGTCGACGCCGGCAAGCTCTTCGTCAAGGACGACTCCGGCAACCCGACGCACTCCTTCAAGGACCGCGTGGTCGCCCAGGCGCTGGAGGCGGCGCGCGCCTTCGGCTTCACCACCCTGTCCTGCTCCTCCACCGGCAACCTCGCCGGCGCCGTCGGCGCCGCCGCCGCCCGCGCCGGCCTCCGCTCCTGCGTGTTCATCCCGCACGACCTGGAGCAGGGCAAGGTCGTCATGGCCGCGGTCTACGGCGGCGAGCTCGTCGGCATCGAGGGCAACTACGACGACGTGAACCGCTTCTGCTCCGAGCTGATCGGCGACCCGGCCGGCGAGGGCTGGGGCTTCGTCAACGTCAATCTGCGGCCGTACTACGCCGAGGGCTCCAAGACGCTGGCGTACGAGATCTGCGAGCAGCTCGGCTGGAAGCTGCCCGACCAGATCGTCGTCCCGATCGCCTCCGGCTCGCAGCTCACCAAGGTCGACAAGGGCCTGCAGGAGCTGATCAGGCTCGGTCTGGTCGAGGACAAGCCGTACAAGATCTTCGGCGCGCAGGCGGAGGGCTGCTCCCCGGTGTCCGCCGCCTTCAAGGCCGGCCACGACGTCGTACGGCCGCAGAAGCCGGACACCATCGCCAAGTCGCTCGCCATCGGCAACCCCGCGGACGGCCCGTACGTCCTGGACATCGCGCGCCGAACGGGCGGTGCGGTGGAGGATGTGACGGACGAGCAGGTCGTGGACGCCATCAAGCTGCTCGCCCGCACCGAGGGCATCTTCGCGGAGACGGCCGGCGGTGTGACGGTCGGCGTGACGAAGAAGCTGATCGAGGCCGGCGCCCTCGACCCGACGAAGACCACCGTCGTCCTCAACACCGGCGACGGCCTGAAGACGCTGGACGCGGTGGCGGGCACCGGCCTCACCGCGACGATCCGTCCGACCCTGGACTCCTTCCGAGAGGCTGGCCTGTAATGAGCGTGACCGTTCGCATCCCCACCATCCTTCGCCCCTACACCGGCGGCCGGGCCGAGGTCAGTGCCGAGGGGACGACCCTCGGTGAGGTCATCTCCGACCTGGAGAAGAACCACACGGGCATCGCCGCCCGCGTCCTGGACGACCAGGGCAAGCTGCGCCGCTTCGTCAACGTCTACGTCAACGACGACGACGTCCGGTTCGAGCAGGGGCTCGGGACGGCCACGCCGGACGGCGCGGGCGTCTCGATCATCCCGGCCGTCGCCGGCGGCTGACCGTCCCCGCGGACGCTCGTCGCCCTCGGTGACGTCCGTCACCGAGAGTCCACCGAACTGCCCCCTCCGTGAGAGAAGCGGAGGGGGCAATTCTGTGT
Source organism: Streptomyces sp. JNUCC 63 (assembly GCF_054366325.1). NCBI lineage: Bacteria > Bacillati > Actinomycetota > Actinomycetes > Kitasatosporales > Streptomycetaceae > Streptomyces > Streptomyces sp. JNUCC 63. The sequence goes on from NZ_CM135963.1 coordinate 4,259,376, forward strand.
GATTGAGCGCGGTAGAGTTGGGGAACACGCCCCTGATCCCCGGATCCGGAGCCATGAATTCCTGCCGCACGCCCGACGAGAAGTAGCCAAAGTGTGCGGGCTTTTTGTGGCATTTGCCTTGTTTGTGGGGCCCGAGTTGCCTTGAATTCGGGCGAATCCTCACCATATTCCGGACCGCGCACATCCAGATTTCTCGTCCGATTGACCTGTTGCAGACGGCAGTTGGACAGATACATTCAGCCGCGGTCGACGCGTTCCGGCGCACGCCCCCAATCCATGGGGGGTGAGGTCTGACCCGGGTCCGCGAAGTGTGGATCTGTGCAAGGGCCAGTAATAGGGGAGTTAGGCATGGCTCAGGGCACCGTCAAGTGGTTCAACGCGGAGAAGGGGTACGGCTTCATCGCGGTCGACGGTGGTGCGGACGTCTTCGTCCACTACAGCGCGATCCAGATGGACGGCTACCGCACGCTGGAAGAGGGCCAGCGGGTCGAGTTCGAGATCTCGCAGGGTCAGAAGGGCCCGCAGGCCGACATGGTGCGCGTCACCGCCTGAACGTTCTTCACGCGAAGGGCCCACGCCTCGAGGGGTGTGGGCCCTTCGTCCTGTTCGCCCCGGGCTGATCCCCCTCAGGCGCTTGCACTCGACCATGCCGAGTGCTAATCATTGGCGTTAGCACTCTGAAGGTGAGAGTGACAACGAAGGACCGGGTCGGTGAGGCCCGCGGGCCGGGTGGGGCAAGGAACCACCGGCCGGCGAGCCGTCCGTCGCGGGCGCGGGCGCGGTCCGAAGGAATCACCCCCAGTCCTGGAGGGACCACTTCACATGGCCAAGATCATCGCGTTCGACGAGGAGGCGCGGCGCGGCCTCGAGCGCGGCATGAACCAGCTCGCGGACGCCGTCAAGGTGACCCTCGGCCCCAAGGGCCGCAACGTCGTCCTCGAGAAGAAGTGGGGCGCCCCCACGATCACCAACGACGGTGTCTCCATCGCCAAGGAGATCGAGCTCGAGGACCCGTACGAGAAGATCGGCGCCGAGCTGGTCAAGGAAGTCGCCAAGAAGACGGACGACGTCGCCGGTGACGGTACGACCACCGCGACCGTGCTCGCCCAGGCCCTGGTCAAGGAGGGCCTGCGCAACGTCGCCGCCGGTGCCAACCCGATGGCTCTCAAGCGCGGTATCGAGAAGGCCGTCGAGGCCGTCTCCGCCGCCCTGCTCGACCAGGCCAAGGAGGTCGAGACCAAGGAGCAGATCGCCTCCACCGCCTCCATCTCCGCCGCCGACACCCAGATCGGCGAGCTCATCGCCGAGGCCATGGACAAGGTCGGCAAGGAAGGCGTCATCACCGTCGAGGAGTCGCAGACCTTCGGTCTGGAGCTCGAGCTCACCGAGGGCATGCGCTTCGACAAGGGCTACATCTCCGCCTACTTCGCGACCGACATGGAGCGCATGGAGGCGTCGCTCGAGGACCCGTACATCCTCATCGCCAACTCCAAGATCTCCTCGGTCAAGGACCTGCTCCCGCTGCTGGAGAAGGTCATGCAGTCGGGCAAGCCGCTGCTGATCATCGCCGAGGACGTCGAGGGCGAGGCCCTGTCGACCCTGGTCGTCAACAAGATCCGCGGCACCTTCAAGTCCGTCGCCGTCAAGGCCCCGGGCTTCGGCGACCGCCGCAAGGCCATGCTCGGCGACATCGCCATCCTCACGGGCGGCGAGGTCATCTCCGAGGAGGTCGGCCTCAAGCTGGAGAACGCGACCCTGGACCTCCTGGGTCGCGCCCGCAAGGTCGTCATCACCAAGGACGAGACCACCATCGTCGACGGTGCCGGCTCCGCCGACCAGGTCGCGGGCCGTGTGAACCAGATCCGCGCCGAGATCGAGAACAGCGACTCCGACTACGACCGCGAGAAGCTGCAGGAGCGTCTGGCCAAGCTCGCCGGCGGCGTCGCGGTCATCAAGGCCGGTGCCGCCACCGAGGTGGAGCTCAAGGAGCGCAAGCACCGCATCGAGGACGCCGTGCGCAACGCCAAGGCGGCCGTCGAGGAGGGCATCGTCGCCGGTGGTGGCGTGGCCCTGCTGCAGGCCTCCCAGGTCTTCGAGAAGCTGGAGCTCGAGGGTGACGAGGCGACCGGCGCCAACGCCGTGAAGCTGGCCCTGGAGGCCCCGCTGAAGCAGATCGCCGTCAACGGTGGTCTCGAGGGCGGCGTCGTCGTGGAGAAGGTGCGCAACCTGACCGTCGGTCACGGTCTGAACGCCGCCACCGGCGAGTACGTCGACATGATCGCCGAGGGCATCATCGACCCGGCGAAGGTGACCCGTTCCGCGCTGCAGAACGCCGCCTCCATCGCCGCGCTGTTCCTCACCACCGAGGCCGTCATCGCCGACAAGCCGGAGAAGGCCGCCGCGCCGGCCGGCGGCGGCATGCCGGGCGGTGACATGGACTTCTGATCCTTTCGAGGATCGGATCCGTCCTTCACGTACCGAGGGCGGCACTCCCTGGAAGCAGGGGGTGCCGCCCTCGGCGTGTTCCGGGTCACAGCCGGCAAGCGGTGGAATGCCTTGGCGGGCAAGGCGGTTGACGCCGGTGCGCGCAATTCATGCGTGTGCACATACCACTCGGTATCGACCGATTCCAAGGAGCCCCAACGTGACCGTCACCGCTCCGGAGCCCGCGTCCGGGTCCGAGTCCGCCTCCCGCGCGGCACGGATCCTCTCCCGCTCCGTCACGCTGAACGGCCTCACCGTCCCCAACCGGATCGTGATGGCGCCGATGACCCGAATGTTCTCGCCGGGCGGCGTCCCGGGCGAGGACGTGCTGTCGTACTACGCCCGCCGCGCCGCCGCCGGTGTCGGGCTGATCGTCACCGAAGGCACGTACGTGGGGCACGACTCGGCCGGTGGGAGCAGCCGGGTGCCGCGGTTCCACGGCGAGGAGCAGCTCGCGGGCTGGGCGAGGGTCGCCGAGGCCGTGCACGCGGCGGGCGGCGCGATCATGCCGCAGCTGTGGCACATCGGCATGGTCCGCGAGCCGAACCGGCCGCCGTTCCCGGACGCGCCGCCGGTCGGCCCCTCCGGACTGCGCGTCGGCGAGTTTGAGGTCACCGGCAAGGCGATGACCCGGGCCGACATCGACGACGTCATCGGCGCGTTCGCCGAGGCGGCCGCCGCCGCGGAGCGCATCGGCTTCGACGGCGTGGAACTGCACGGCGCCCACGGCTATCTGATCGACCAGTTCCTCTGGTCCGGCACCAACCGCCGCACCGACGCCTACGGGGGCGATGCGGTGGCCCGGACGAAGTTCGCCGCCGAGATCGTGGCCGCGGTCCGCGAGTCCGTCTCGCCCGAGTTCCCCGTCGTCTTCCGGTACTCGCAGTGGAAGGGGGACGTCTACGACGCCCGCCTGGCCGAGACCCCGGAGGAGCTCGAGGCGATCCTGTCCCCGCTCGCGACGGCCGGCGTGGACGTCTTCCACGCCTCCACGCGCCGCTACTGGCTGCCCGAGTTCGAAGGCTCGGACCTCAACCTCGCGGGCTGGACGAAGAAGCTGACGGGCAAGCAGGTCATCTCCGTCGGTTCGGTCGGCCTGAACGGCGACTTCATGAGGGCGTTCCAGGGGGAGGGCGCGGCGCTCAGCGGCCTGGACAACCTGCTGGACCGCATGGAGCGCGACGAGTTCGACCTGGTGGCCGTGGGCCGCGCGCTGCTGCAGGACCCCGAGTGGGCGGCGAAGGTCCTCGGCGGCCGGTTCGACGAGCTCAAGCCGTACGACGCGGCGTCGCTGCAGACGCTCAGCTGAGCCGAGGGGCCGGGGCCGGGGGCCGGGGGAAGTGCGGCAACCGGCAGCGGGCAGCCCTACAGGTTGCCCATCGGCTCGATGTCGACCCGCACGGGGTGGCCCCAGATCCGTACCACCTCGTAGTCGGTGAACTCGTGCACGAGCCGGTAGGCCGTCGCGGCGTGCGGTCCCCGGCGCTGGGCGGCGATGAACAGCTCCGCCTCGCGCCGGTCCCGCCGCGGGGTTCCGCACAACTGCCACTCCCGCCCGTTCCACAGCTCCGGCAGCCACCGCTGCTGGGGCTGCGGCCGGTCCCCGCGCACCCCGTAGCGGGAGGGGGCGCGGTCGGCGGGCTCGGCGGGGGGACGGTCGTACGGGGGATAGGCCCCGTCGACCTCGGACCGCCGGGCGGCCCGCCGCCGGGTCTCGCACAGCAGACAGAGGTCGGGCGCGCTCTCGTCGACGGGCCCGTTCGGATGCTCGGGGCACCGGGTGGCGGGCGCGGCCGTCGTGACGGTCTCGTCCAGCAGATCCAGGGCACGCCGAAGATCCGCCTTCACCTCGTGCAGCTTGGCGTCGGGCGTGTCGGCGGTCAGGGCCTCGCCGTGCTCGCCGAGGAGACGGAGAGCACGGCCGAGCGCGGTGAGCTGGGCGTGGTTCATCATCGTCGGTTCATTGTCGTCAGTCGGAGCCATGCATGGTGTGCGGCCTTCACGAGGCATAATCATAGTCGAGATTCGTATGCCTGGAGGTAGCCATGTCTCGCACCATGATCGACCTGGATGATGCACTCGTCGCCGAGGCCGCCGAGATACTGGGCACGACGACGAAGCGGGCCACGGTGAACGCGGCGCTGGCCGAGTTCGTGGCAGCGGCCAAGCGGCGACGCTTCATGGAGATGCTGGACGAGGGCGTCTTCGACGACCTCGGTGACTCGACGGTGATGGCGGGGGCATGGCGGTAGCGAGGTATCTCGTCGACAAGAGCGTGTGGGCACGGGCCAGGCATCCTGCCGTACGAGCGGTTCTCGGCCCGCTGGTCGAGCAGGGCTTGGTCGCCACCTGCGCCGTCGTGGACCTGGAGATCCTTTACAGCGCGCGGAACGCCGAGAGCCATGCGGCGGGGCGGTCCGTCCGCCGAGGCTTCGAGTGGCTTCCCATGACGGACGATATCGGCTCCCGCGCGCTGGAGATCCAGGCGCTGCTCGCCAAGAAGGGGCACCATCGCGCGGCCTCCGTCCCGGACCTCCTCATCGCTGCCACCGCGGAGCGCCATCAGGTCACGGTGCTCCACTACGACGCAGACTTCGACACCATTGCCGCCGCGACCGGCCAGCCCACCCAGTGGGTCGTTCCGAGGGGCGAGGCGGACTGATGATTCCGGCGGTGCACATCGCCCCCGCCCGCGCTGCTCGTCAGCCTCGGGCTTCTTCCAGGGCCGCCCGCAGGTGGCCGTCGGACTCCTCCAGGAGACGGGCGGCCGTCGGGCCGTCGACGCCGGCCAGGATGGTGAGGATCGCGTTCTTGACCTCGCCGTCCGTGGCCGCCAGCGCCCGTTCGATCTCGTCGTCCGGTGCGCCCGTGGCGAGGGCGACGATACGGCGGGAGCGGGCGCGGAGCTTGTCGTTGGAGGCGCGTACGTCGACCATCAGGTTGCCGTAGGTCTTGCCCAGGCGGACCATCGTGATCGTCGAGATCATGTTCAGGACGAGCTTCTGGGCCGTGCCGGCCTTCAGTCGGGTGGAGCCGGTGATCAGTTCGGGGCCTACGACGATCTCGATGCCGTGCTCGGCGGCGGCCGCCAGCGCGCTGTCCGCGTTGCAGGCCAGGCCGATGGTCAGGGCGCCCAGCTTCCGGGCGTGCTCCACCGCGCCGATGGCGTAGGGGGTGCGGCCGGATGCGGAGATGCCGACCACCGTGTCGTCCGGCGTGAGGCCCAGGGCGTCGAGGGCCTCGACCGCCAGCTCCTTGGAGTCCTCCGCGCCCTCGACCGACGTCACCATGGCCTCGGGGCCGCCCGCGATCAGGCCGACCACCTGCGACGGCTCGGTGTTGAAGGTCGGCGGGCACTCCGAGGCGTCGAGCACGCCCAGCCGCCCCGCCGTGCCCGCGCCGGCGTAGAGCAGCCGGCCGCCGCGGGCCATGCGCCGCGCGACCGCGTCGATCGCGGCGGCGATCTGCGGCAGCCGCTCGGCGACGGCGGCGGGCACGGTGGCGTCCTCGGCGTTCATCAGCCGCGCGATCTCCGGCGTGGGCAGCCGGTCGATCTCCGCCAGCTCGGGACGGAACTCCTCGGTCGTCAACGACTCCAACTCGGCGCGCAACTCGCGGTAGTGGGGCGTGGAGGTCATGAAGGGGCGGCTCTCCTCGTGCGATGCGGTACGGCTGACCGCGCTGGTCCTCGTTCGTTCCTCGGCTACGCGCGCCGGGTCCCGCCCCGCGGGCTGTGCCGGTGGGCCAGCGCCTCGTACGACGCCGCCAGCGCCGGCGCCGCCGTCTCGTACGTCCGCTGCGCCACCCCGACGAACAGGCAGTCCACCACCAGCAGTTGACTGGTCCGGGAGGACATCGCCGCCGGGCGCAGCTCGCTCTCGCGGGCGGTGGAGGTGGTCAGGACGTGGTCGGCGTACTGCGTGACGGGCGCGTCGGGCCGGCCGGTGATCGCGACGGTGGTCGCGCCGCGCTCGAAGGCCACCCGCAGCGGCTCGATCACGTCCCCGGTCGAACCCGAGTGGGTGATCGCGATCGCCACGTCCCCGGCGCGCAGCTGCACCGCGTTGGTGACGGCGAGGTGCGGGTCGCCGGGAGCGTGGGCCATCAACCCTATGCGCAGCAGCTTCTGGGTGAGGTCCTGGGCGACCAGACCGGAGGCTCCGATGCCGTAGACGTCGGTGCGGCGGGCGGAGACCAGGGCGGCGACGGCCGCGCCGAGCTGGACCGTGTCGAGGCCGGCGGCGGTGTCGGCGAGGGTCTGCTGCTCGTCGTAGGCGAGTTTGGCGACGACGTCGGCGATGGGATCGTCCACCGCGATGTCGGTCGTGATGGCGGGCGCGCGGCCCGACTGCTGTTGCGCGGCCAGGCCCGCGAGCGCCAGGCGCAGGTCGCGGTAACCCGGATAGCCCAACAGGCGGGCGGTGCGTACGACGGTCGCCTCGCTGGTGCCGGTGAGCTCGGCGAGGCCGGTGACCGTGAGGGCCGCGCAGCCGGCCGGGTCGCCCGCGACGGCCTCGGCGACGCGCTGCATGGAGCGGGTCATCGAGGGCGCGAGCGTGCGCACCTTGGCCGCGAGGGCGGCGGGGGCGGGGGGCGCGCTGCCGGGGGTGCCCGCGCGTGCGAAAATTTCCTTCACATCCTGGGTCACACCGTGAAAGATATTTTCCGTTCGGCGGTGCGGTCAAGAGTACGCACAATGGAGACATGACAGACCCCGTCAGCCCCCTGGAGCAGGCCCTGCACGCCGCCCGCGCCCTCGTCCTCGCCGACCTGGTCGCGAGCGAGGTCGCCAAGGCCGACGTGGTCTCGCTGGTGGAGGACTCCGTCGCCCAGCGCCGCTGGTGGGTCGAGCAGTGGCCGGACGGCGCGCAGTTCGTGGCCGGACTGGTGGCGCAGGACGTCCAGGACGCCCTCCTGGAGCGGTACGGCCGCTGGCCGCTGTGCCCGGTGTGCGGCCACGGCGACCCGCACGCGCTGGACGTCGAGCCCGAACTCGGCCCCGACCCGCACTGGGTGTGCTCCGAGGCAGGCGTGAAGGTGGCGCCGGTGGGCGGACTGGCGGAGGCGACCGGCGGCGGAAAGCCGTCGTCGTGACGGCGGCCCGCCGGACGGTCGCCCCGTGACCCTCTACATCGACCCGCCCACCTGGCCGGGCCACGGCCGCCTGTGGTCCCACCTCGTCAGCGACGTCTCCTACGACGAACTGCACCTCTTCGCCGCGGGGTTGGGCGTCCCCCGGCGTGCCTTCGAACGGGACCACTACGACCTGCCCTCCCACCGCTACGCCGACGCGGTGGCGGCGGGCGCGCTCGAGGTCAGCAGCCGCGAGGTGGTGCGGCTGCTGTATGCCGCCGGGCTGCGGCGGCCCAAACGGTGGGCTCAGCAGCGCAGTTCGTAGACGTACTGGGCGTCGTCCTCCGCGGCGCGGGTGAACCCGGCCCGGACGACGACGTTCTGCGAGGGCGTGTTCTCCCGGTCGATGACGGCGACCACCGTCCGTACGCCGTCCTGCGCCAGTGCCCACGCCGACAGCGCGCGCAGCGCCTCGGTGGCGTAGCCGTTCCCGCGGGCGCCCTCCACGAGGTCGTAACCGATCTCCACGCGGCCGGCCTCGTCCGGGGCGCCGTGGAATCCCATGGCGCCCACCGCGCGGTCGTCCTCGCGCCGCACCAGCGCGTACATGCCCCACCGCGGATGGAACACCCCGTCCTCGTACTGCTTGAACACCATCCCGGCGCCCACGCGGGTGCCGTCGGCCGGGACCGAGCCCACCCACTCCAAGCCGCCTTCGCCGCCGCTGCTCAGGTCGCGGGCGACGGCGGGGGTGACGCCCTCCAGGGTCAGCCGCTCGGCGGGGAGGACGGGCGGATTGCTCCACCGCCACTCGGTGACCGGCCCACGGCCGGGCAGCTCGCCGCGGCCGGTGGCCCACAGCAGCGTCGGCCAGGGCGCGGCGCCCGGCCGGACGTGCGGGAAGAGCCGGGTCAGCACGTCCTCGCACAGCTCGGCGGGCGGCTCGTACGCCAGCCTCAGGCCGGTGGCGATGTCGTGCGTGTGCAGCAGCACCTCGGCGACGCCCATCGCGGCGAAGCCCTCGCGGTTCGCGCTGCGGAACGGGTACGGGTGGAAGGCCCGGACCTTGCGCGGGGTGGTGCGCACGGCCGCGACGAGCAGCGCGCCGGTCGTCTCGATCACGTCCAGGACGTCCGCGTTCCCGGTGCCCTGGTCGAGGGTGACCCCGAAGGGGACGCCCGCGTCCTTCGCGCGTCCGGCCAGCCGCCCCGCGTAGTTGACGAGATCGCTCGCGATGTGCTCCGCCGTCCGCCGGCAGTTCCACTCCAGCCGTCCGGCCCGCACCCCGTCCCAGTCCCGGTCCACCGCCGTCCGCAGCAACGCCACGGCGTCCGCGACGGCCTGCTCCACCTGTTCCCCGCCCCATGCGCGCATACGGTGCAGGGTAGGCGCGGCGGGGCCGTCAGAGCGACAGCATTTCCAGCTCGGAGCCGATGTTGTAACGGGCGGTCGCCTCCCAGTGCTCCGCCCCGTACGGGGTGCGGAACAGGGCGGGCAGGGCGAGGAGCTGCCGCAGAATCGCGGCGCGGCCCTCGCGGAAGGCGTCGTTGGGGATGAAGTGATACTCCTCGCGCACGCCGACCGTGTAGGCGGCGTACGCCGACGGGGGCGCGGCGAGGATCGCCAGGTCGGCGTCGCACAGCACCTGGCCGTCGCGGTCGTCGTCGGCCGGGTCGTGACCGACGGTGAGCCGGACCAGCCGGGCCACCTCGGCTGTCTTCTCGGCCGACACCCCGGCCTCGGGCAACGCGCGCTCGGCCAGCCGGGCCGACCGCTCCTCGTTCTCGGACCGCTCCGGCAGGTACACGGCATCGTGAAACCAGGCCGCCAGCCGGACCACGTCCGGATCGTCGGCGTACTCCTCCAGCACGTCGACGTGGTCGAGGACCGCGGTCAGGTGAGTGACCGTGTGGTAGTGCCGCTGCGGCTCCCGCCAGCGCCCGAGCAGATTGTCGGCGTACGGCACCGGGTCGGGGCCGCCCCCGGGGCCCCGGGCACCTTCGAGAGCACGGGTCCAGCGGGCGCGCAGGGCGTCGAGATCGGCCATGCCGTCATTGTTCCAGCGGCGGTCCGCTCCATCGAGGCAGGCCGACCGAGGCCGGCCTGCCTGGTACTACCTCCACGTGCTCGTCAGCACATCAGGAAGAGCTTCCTCAAGCTGCGAGGCCCGCATCCGGAACGGCACGGGAGCGCAGCGTGCGGAAGACCACCTCCAGGGCGTCGATCTCGTCGTCGGTGAAGTGGTTGTCGATGACCCCGCGGCTGCTGAAGAGGCTGTTCTCGTACAGGTCGCGGATACCGATGAGACCGTTCGCCGCCACGTACCGGACCATGAGGCCGACGAGGTCGATCTGGTCGGCGGAGAGATCGCCGGTCGGCGATGAAGCCGGAGAAGGCCTCCTGGGCCGCCTCCCGGTCCAGGCCGCCGATGCGGCGCAGGAACACGCCGAGACCGCCGTCGGCCGAGCGCTTCTGCTCCAGGTCCTCGGCGGAGGCGACGCCCTCGGTGAGGAAGACCTCCTCCAGGGCGGCGAGGTCCTCGGCCGTGACTCCAAGGACACCAGCCGGGGCACCTTCGCCGTGTCCTCCGCAGCATGGTCCGCGTTTGTCACTCACGCCAGTATCCGTCACTGAAAGATAGTTCACGTCAACACAGCGTGATGATTGGCTTGACCCCCGCCGGGTGGCCTTGGCAATATCGGCATCAGCAAACAAAGCACGGTGCATATGGCTGCACCAGGTCCTGGGGCCGCCCCTTCGGGGGCGGCCCGAGTGTTTTCCGGGAGGGATCGTTGTACCTGTGCTACATCGACGAAGCGGGCAACGGGCAGACCCTGGATCCCGCCAGACCGGACGCGCCGCCGGTCCTCGTCGTCGGTGGCTTCACCGTTCATGATTCCCACATCAAGGGCTTGACTTGGGACTTTCTCAACGTCAAGAAGAAGTACCGGCCGCAGTTGCGCCATGCCGTGCACCTCTCCGAGGTGGTTCACACGGAGATCAAGGGCTCCGACGTCCGCAAGGACATCCGTGTGGGGAACCGTGACCGGCGCCGGGCCGCGATGCTGCTCGTGGACTCGGTTCTCGCCATACTGGAGCGTTGCAACGCCCGCCTTCTGGCCCGTGTGTGGGTGAAGGAGGAGGGCCTCCCCTTCAACGAGACCGGCGTGTACGGCACCTCGGTCGGAAGTCTCACGGAGACGTTCCAAGCCCAGTTGACGGACTGCCACTCGCGCGGTGTCGTGGTCCTCGACAGCCGGACCAAGTCCAAGAACGTGCCGAACGTGCACTGCGTCACGACGCGCAAGTACCGCTCCGGCGGTGACAGCCTCAAGGGTGTGATCGAGTCGCCGGTCTTCGGACACAGCGATACGCACACGCTGCTTCAGCTCTCCGACCTCGTCGTCTCCTCCCTGCTGTTCCCGATCGCCTGTCACGCCTACCTGAGCGACGTCACGTGGAACGTCCACTGCGACGACGCGTACCGGCCGCTGCGGGAGCAGTTCGGGGAGCGGCTGCGGAAGCTCCAATTCCGCTACCAGGATCCGGTGGGCAAGTGGCGCGGCGGGATCGTGGTCTCCGACCGGCGGACCGGCCAGTCCTCGAGGCTGATGTTCGGAGGGGTGAAGGCGGCGACGCCGAAGGTCGTCATTCCTGGGCAGCAGGTGAGCGGAGGCGAACTGCCCACCGTGCCGTAGTACGGCCGACGCGGGCCGAGCACTAGCGTGGAGGGATGACTTCTGCTGACGTGCACGAGGTACGGGACCCCGAGTTGCCCGGGCGGCTGCTCACCCTGGAGCGGGACGCGCTGATCCCGTTGCTGCGGGTGCGGCCGGAGGCGGACTTCGCGTTGCCGACCGCCGCGTGTCCGGGGTGGACGGTGCGGGACGTGCTCGCGCACTCGTCCGCCGCGTTGATGCGGGTGGTGGAGGGCCGGTTCGAGGAGGGCGTGTTCTCGCCCGAGGCCAACGAGCGGGACATCGCCGAGCGGGGCGACTGGACGAACGCCCGGGTGGTGGACGAGCTGGAGCGCGGGATGACCGAGGCCGGGCCGGTGATCGCCCGGACGGACGGGGCGCTGGACGCGCTCGCCCTGGGTGAGTGGGTGCACGCCGGTGACGTGCGCGACACCTTCGGCGTGCCGGGGGCGTACGCGGGGGACGGGCTGCCGTACGCGCTCACCCTGCTGGCGCGCGTGACCCGGGAGAAGGGGCATCTGCCGCTGCACGCCGACCTCGACGACGTGGACGAGCCGCTGAGGTTCGGCGACGTGAGCGGGGAGCGGCACCCGGCGCGCTACATCGGGGATGCCGCCACGCTCGTACGGCTCTATGCGGGGCGGCCGGTGCCGGCGGCAGGCGCGGGGTACGAGCTCGCGGGAGCGGAGAAGGGCGAGCTCAACATCTTCGGCTGACCGGTTTTCGGCCGTGGGCCTCCCGACCGGCGTACCCTGAGATTGGACTAGACCTGTCCGACTCCAGGGAAGCCGGGGAAAGGGGCCCTATGAGCACGCGTGCAGTCCTGGAGGTGATCGCCCTCGACGTCGAGGACGCGGTCGCCGCCCAGGCCGGAGGCGCGGACCGCCTCGAGCTGGTCACCGACATGGCCGCCGACGGGCTCACCCCGCCGACCGGGACCGTCGCCGCGATCCGCGCCGCCGTCGACATTCCGCTGCGTGTGATGCTGCGGCTCACGGACGGGTTCGGCGCGGGGGGTGCCCGGGGGCCGGCCCGGCTGGCCGGGGTCGCGGGTGAGCTGCGGGCGGCCGGCGCCGAGGAGTTCGTGCTCGGGTTCCTGGACGAGGAGGGCGGGGTGGACCTGGGGGCCGTCGAGCGGGTGGTCGCCGCACTGGACGGGTGTCCGTGGACCTTCCACCGGGCGATCGACCGCGCCGCCGACCGGGACGCGCTGCGCAAGCAGCTGGACGGCCTGCCCGGGCTCGACACGTACCTGACGGCGGGTGCCGCGGGTGGCGTGGACGACGGGCTTTCCGTCCTGGCCGCCGAGGCCGCCCGGAGCGGCGAGCCCGGCTACGAGCAGCGGATCATGGTCGGCGGCGGTCTGCGCCTCGACCATGTGCCGGCGCTGCGGAGCGCCGGGATCGACGCCTTCCACATCGGCGGCACCGCCCGCCCCGGCGGCTGGGACGGGCCGGTCTCCGTCGCAGCGGTCGCGCGGTGGCGCGCGGTGCTGGACGGGGCCGGGGCTGTGTAATTCGTACGCCTGCTCCATTCCGACCAGGCACGATGTCGTCCATGACAGCAACGTCCCCCGACCTCCCCGGGCTTCCGTACCACCGCATGGCCCGGTACACCCCTCACCACCGCTGGTGGCGGCCGCTGCTCGGCACTCTGCTGCTGCTCTTCGCGTCGGTCCTGGCCACAGTCTTCTGCTACGTCCTCGCCGACGTGCTCGGGAGGGCCGCCGGTTACCCGGAACTGCCGGACGGCGACGTCGACTTCGGCCCGGTTCTGGGCACGGCACTGGACCTGGCGGTCATAGCCCTGGACCTGCTGCTGGTCCTGCTGGTCGTGCGCTGGGTGGGCCGGCGTCCGGCCGGCACGGTGTCGTCGGTCACCGGGCGGCCGCGTTGGCGATGGCTGGCCTGGTGCTTCCTGGCCGTCGTGCCCCCCATGGTGCTGCTGACGGTGGCCGGGTTCTTCCTGCCGGACGACCTGGGCGACTCCGGAGCGGACGGCGCATGGGTGGGGTGGCAGACGTTCCTCGTCTCCCTGGCCATGCTGGCCGTCCTCGTACCGCTGCAGTCGGCGGCGGAGGAGTACGTCTTCCGGGGCTGGCTGCTGCAGGCGACAGGGGCCTTCGTCCGCTCCCCGTGGGTCGCGGTGCTGCCGCAGGCGGCGCTCTTCGCGGCCGCCCACGGTTGGGGCACTCCCTGGGGTTTCGCCGATCTCCTGTTCTTCGGCGCGGTGGCGGGGTGGCTGACCATCCGCACGGGCGGCCTCGAGGCGTCCGTCGCCCTGCACGCGGTGAACAACCTGCTGGCCTTCGGTCTGTCCGCCGTGTTCGTGGACGGTCTGGCGTCCGACGAGACGGCGGCCGACGCCCCCTGGCAACTGGTCGCCGTCGACGTGCCGGTGATCCTGGTCTATGCCCTGATCGTGCTGTGGCTGGCCCGGCGCCACGCTCCGCAGAACGTCTCTCCCCCGCCCCCCGCACCGGCCGCACCCCACCTGCCGTACCCGCAACCGTGGGGTCCGCACGGGCCGCACGGGCCGCACGCACAGCCGCAGGGCCCCTATGGGCCGTACGCACAGCCGCAGGGCCCGTACGGGCCGCACCCGCAACCACAGGGCCCCCATGGGCCGTACCCGCAACCGCAGAGCACGTACTGGCCGTACGGAACGCCGTCCCCGAGCGCGGGCGTGCCCGACGTCGGCGTGCCCGACGTCGGCGGGCGCGGCCCCGGAGAGCGATCGCCGGATCAGCCCGGCGGGCCTCAGGACAGCTGAGGCGGCAGCGGGGCCGCGTGGGTGACGATCAGGCCCGAGACCGCTCGCGTGAGGGAGACGTACAGGCGGCGCAGGCCGGTGCGTTCGTCGGGTTCGGCGTCGACCACGGCCCGGGGTTCGTCGAGGACCACGTAGTCGTACTCCAGGCCCTTGGCGAGGGAGGCCGGCACCAGGGTGAGGCGGGTCCGCGCCGTCGTCTCCTCCCCCGGGGACAGGTACGGCACGCCGGCCGCCGTCAGCGCCTCGGCGAGGGCCGGGACGCGAGGGTCGGCGGCGATCAGGGCGACCGAGCCCTCGTGGCGCAGCAACTCCTCGCAGGCGGTGACCACCTCGCCGTCCCCGGCGGTCGTACGGACCTCGAAGAAGCCCGGGTTCTCGCGGATCGAGGCGACCGGGGTCAGGCCCGGGGCGATGTGCGGCAGGAGGCGGGAGGCGTAGGTGATGACGTCCGTCGGTACGCGGAAACCCGCCGTCAGTTCCTCGGTCACGGCGTCGGACTTGCCCAGGTGGGCCAGGGCCTCCTCCCAGGTGCGGGTCGCCCAGGGCGTGGTGCCCTGGGCGAGGTCGCCGAGGACGGTCGCGGAACCGGTGGTGCAGCGCCGGCCGACCGCGCGGTACTGCATGGGGGAGAGGTCCTGCGCCTCGTCGAGGACCACGTGCCCGAGGGAGGGCGTGCGCTCCATCAGGTCGGTCGCCTCGTCGATCAGCACCGCGTCCGCCGCGGACCACTTGGCGGACCTGACCGACCGTACGGGCCTCGCCCACAGGATCGTCTTCCGCTCCTCCTCGGTGAGGATCCCGTCGGCGTGCGCGGTCAGGAAGTCCGCGTCCGTCAGCAGCCGCAGGACGAGTTTCGCCGGGTCGACCCGGGGCCAGATCGTCTTGACGGCCGCCTTCACCGCCGAGTTGCGGGCCACCGCGTCCTGCACGCGGTCGTCGGGGGCCTCGCCCGCCCGCTCCATCCGCACCAGTACGGCGTGCGCGATCCGCTGCGGCAGGGCCTCGCGGGCGGCGCCGTAGCGGATGTCGCGGTCCAGCAACTCGTGGACGAGGTACTCCAGTTCGTACGCCGGGATGCGCCAGCGGCGCGAGCCGCGCACCACCACGACCGGTTCGGTGGGCATCGTCACGTGGGAGTACAGCGCCCTGCGCAGCACCTCGGCCATCCGTGCGTCGCCCTTGACGACCGCGGCGGCCGCGTCGTCCGTGGCCCGCACCTCCACGTGGGCCACCAGGTCGTCGACCGTGGCCTGCCGGACCGCCAACTCGCCCAGCGCCGGCAGCACTTGCTCGATGTAGTGCAGGAAGGACCTGTTCGGTCCGATGACGAGGGTGCCGGTGCGGGCCAGGCGCTCGCGGTGGGCGTAGAGGAGGTAGGCGACCCGGTGCAGGCCGACGGCGGTCTTTCCGGTGCCGGGGCCGCCCTGGACGCAGACGGTGCCGGACAGGCCGGACCGTACGATCTCGTCCTGCTCGGGCTGGATGGTCGCCACGATGTCGCGCATCGGGCCCACGCGCGGGCGCTCGATCTCCTGCTGGAGCAGCTTGCTGGTGGTCGCCGCCTCGGCCGGGTCGGACAGGTGCTCGTCCTCGTACGCCGTGAGGTCGCCGCCGGTGTAGCCGAAGCGGCGGCGCAGCGCGATGTCCATGGGGTCCTTCTTGGACGCCCGGTAGAACGGCTGCGAGACCGGTGCGCGCCAGTCGATGACCATGGGGTCGCCGTCGGCGTCGTGCACGTGCCGCCGTCCGATGTAGAACCGCCCGCCCGTCTCCCACCGCCGCCCTTCCAAGGAAGGCGCTTCGCGCCCTTTTGATTCTTCGGCCCCCTCGGCCCGGTCCGCGCCCGGCGCGTGCAGGTAGTCGAGCCGTCCGAAGAACAGCGGGGTGTCGCTGAGGTCGGCCAGCGCCTTGACGCGCTCGTCGATCTGGCGGGCGAGGACCTCGGCGTTGACCCAGTTCGCGGTGACGTCGCGGATGTCGAGCGACTCCACGTCCTCGCGCATGGCGCGCAGCGCGGCGCGGGAGGCGGACAGGTGGGAGCGCTCGCGGGCGAGCGGGTCGTCGGTGGGCTGGGCGAGGCATGCGGGCTCGGCGGGCGTGGGCGAGGGCGAGCGCGACAAGGGGTGCCTCCGGAAGGCCTACGGGACAGGCGGGTGCGCCGTGTGGCGGTGCCAGGTGGCTGCGCCGTTGGCGGCGGGATCTGCCGCCCGGTTTCCGTCCGGACGGCGGCGCTCCGAGGGGGAGGCGGGCAAGGGGGTGGATTCTAGGGCGGCGGGGCGGGCGGAGGCCAACCGGTTTCCCGCGCGCCGCCCTGCCGTGATCGGCTTCCCCTAAGGGCCGCGTCCGCCGGACGTCAGGGGTGCCGTCCCTCCAGAGGGGTACGCGAACGGGAAGAAGGTTGGCTCCGAAGACCGATGCCCGCCTTGTGTCCCCCGATCCACCCTTGAGCCATGAGCACAGCAACCATCCACCCGGCCCACGCCGCCCGCCCGGCCGGCGCCACTGCCGTCCAGGGCTGTCATCATCACCGTCTGGGCAATGCCCTGCACGCCGTCAAGGTGTTCGCGGGCGCCGTGTTCGACGTCGTCATCCTCGGCGAGTACGGCGAGGAGGCGGGCATGCGTCACAAGTGACCCACTAGGGTCGGTCCGTGACAGCACGGATGGTGGCCCTCCGGTCACGCGCGGCACACGCGGCACCCGCCCTCGTACTCCTCGTCCTCTCCTTCGCCGCCCTCGCGGCCCTGTTCGCCGCCCTGGACGTCGCGATGCCCGACGCGGTGGTCTACCGGGCGGAGGGAGCGGCCGTCGTCCACGGCCGTGACCTGTACGGCTTCACGATCACGGAGGGACGGCTGCCGGCCACCTACCCGCCGTTCGCGGCCCTGCTGTTCGTACCGGCGGTGTGGCTGCCGGTCCCGGCCCTGAAGGTGGTGTTCTGCGCGGGCAACGCGCTCCTGCTCGCCCGGCTCGTCCACCTCTCCGCCCGACTCGCCGGGCGCCGGGCCGGACTTCCCCTGGTGTGTACGGGGACCGCGCTCGCCGTCTGGCTCGAACCGGTCTTCCAGACCTTCGTGTACGGGCAGATCAACCTCGCGATCACCTGCCTGGTCCTGTGGGACCTCACCCGGCCGCCCGGCGCCCGCGGCAGGGGGGCGCTGATCGGGGTCGCGACCGGCATCAAGCTCACCCCGGGGCTCTTCGTCCTGTACCTGCTGCTCCGCGGGCGCGTACGCGAGGCGGCCACCGCGGCGGCCGCCTTCGCCGGGACCGTCGCCGTCGGCGCGCTCGCCCTGCCCGCGGCCAGCGTCGACTACTGGACCCGCCACCTCTTCGACACCGGCCGGGTGGGCAAGCCGTGGATCACCGCCAACCAGTCGCTGCAGGGCCTGGTCGCCCGCGTGCTGCGGGAGCCGTCACCCGGCCTGGCCTGGGTGCTGCCCGCCGCCGCGGTGGGCGTCGTCGGCCTGTGGCTCGCGGCCCGGGCGCCGCGGGAGCGGTGGGGCGTGCTGCTGACCGGGCTGACCGCGCTGCTCGTCTCACCGATCAGCTGGTCCCACCACTGGGTGTGGTGCGTCCCGCTGATCGCCGTACTCCTGGCCGAGGGCCACCGCCTCTGGGCGGCGCTCACCGCCGTCCTCTTCACCGCCCGCACCATGTGGCTGGTCCCCCGCAAGGGCCTGGAACTGCGCCTGGACTGGTGGCAGCAGCCCCTGGCCTCGCCCTACGCCCTGCTGACGTGCGCGGTCCTCGCGTCAGTTCTCCTCCGGCAGGAGGATGTCCGCGTCGTCGAAGATCCGCAGCATGACCAGCAGCAGGCGGCCCCGGGGCACCATGTACTCGGCGACGATCTGTGACGTGAGACGGATCTCGCGGTCCTGCTCGCCCGGCCCTACAGGTCGGGAGACCTCGGTGTAGGGATTGCGCGCCAGTATGTCGACGGCCTTGTCGAAGGCGGCCCTGAGAACGGGGTCCGGGCGGTCTCGGTCACGGGCCGCCGGCTCGGTGCACAGCACCTCGTAGACGTCCTCGTGGGACATGGCACCGTTCCTGGGCAGTGAGCGGAAGTGAGTCCGCTCGCTGGCGCGCCCCGAACGGTTGTGGGCGCACTGGTCGTCCGCTTTCGCGTCCCGGGCGGCGACACGGATCGTGTCCGTGGTCCGGGCCGGGCGGGCGGAGTCCCTCACGACCTGGCCTGTGGGAGCGGCCAGAGGCGACGGGGAGGCCCTGAACCATCTCGCTGGTGGAGCAGGGGCCCCGCACGCTGGCACCGCACCCGGCGTCCCAGATCGCACGGCAACGCTACCCCGACCGGCCCAGCACACCGCAAGCCCGGAAGCCGACCATCACACGATCGAGCTAAACCGGCCTTATACACGCTCTTTAGCGAGCAGTTGCCAACCCTCCCCTGATCCGGCTCGTGCCGTGGGCAGGGTACCGAGCCGGAAGCCGGGGCAGGGATCCGTTCGCTCAGCCCTCCGCCAGCAGCTCGTCCGCGTCCATGATCCGGTAGGCGTAGCCCTGTTCGGCCAGGAAGCGCTGGCGGTGGGCGGCGAAGTCCTGGTCGATGGTGTCGCGGGCGACCACCGAGTAGAAGTGGGCCTGGTGACCGTCGGCCTTCGGGCGCAGCACCCGGCCGAGGCGCTGGGCCTCCTCCTGGCGGGAGCCGAAGGTGCCCGAGACCTGGATGGCGACGGTGGCCTCCGGCAGGTCGACGGAGAAGTTCGCGACCTTCGACACCACCAGCACGCTGATCTCGCCCTCGCGGAAGGCGTCGAAGAGCTTCTCCCGCTGGAGGTTGGACGTCTCGCCCTTGATCACGGGGGCGTCCAAGTGCTCGCCCAGTTCGTCGAGTTGGTCGATGTACTGGCCGATGACCAGGATCTGCTGCCCGGCGAAACGGCGGACGATCGCCTCCGTGACCTTCCGCTTGGTCGCGGTGGTCGCGCAGAAGCGGTACTTCTCCTCCGTCTCGGCGGTGGCGTACGCCAGCCGCTCGGAGTCCGTCAGGTTCACCCGGACCTCGACGCAGTCGGCGGGCGCGATGTGGCCCTGCGCCTCGATCTCCTTCCAGGGCGCGTCGAACCGCTTCGGCCCGATCAGGGAGAACACGTCCGACTCGCGGCCGTCCTCCCGCACCAGGGTCGCGGTCAGCCCGAGGCGCCGCCGGGCCTGCAGGTCCGCGGTGAACTTGAAGACCGGCGCCGGCAGCAGGTGCACCTCGTCGTAGACGATCAGCCCCCAGTCCCGGGAGTCGAACAGCTCCAGGTGCGGGTAGATCCCCTTCCGCTTGGTCGTGAGCACCTGGTAGGTGGCGATGGTGACCGGGCGGATCTCCTTCCGCGTCCCGCTGTACTCGCCGATCTCGTCCTCGGTCAGCGAGGTCCGCTTCACCAGCTCGTGCTTCCACTGCCGGGCGGAGACGGTGTTCGTGACCAGGATCAGCGTCGTGGACTTCGCCTGCGCCATCGAGCCCGCGCCGACCAGCGTCTTGCCGGCCCCGCAGGGGAGCACGACGACCCCGCTCCCGCCGTGCCAGAAGTTCTCCACGGCCTGCTTCTGGTAGGGCCTGAGCGCCCAGCCGTCCTCGCGCAGCTCGATCGGGTGCGCCTCGCCGTCGACGTAACCCGCCAGGTCCTCGGCCGGCCAGCCCAGCTTCAGCAGCACCTGCTTGATCTGCCCGCGCTCGGAGGGGTGCACGGCCACGGTGTCCGGGTCGATGCGGGCGCCGACCAGCGGGGTGATCCGCCTGGACTTCAGCACCTCCTCCAGGACCGGCCGGTCGGTGGTGGTCAGGACCAGGCCGTGCGCCGGGTGCTTGGAGAGGGTCAGCCGCCCGTAGCGGTCCATCGTGTCGGCGATGTCGACGAGCAGCGCGTGCGGCACGGGGTAGCGGCTGTACTGCACGAGCGCGTCCACGACCTGCTCGGCGTCGTGCCCGGCGGCGCGCGCGTTCCACAGGCCGAGCGGGGTGACCCGGTAGGTGTGGATGTGCTCGGGCGCCCGCTCCAGCTCGGCGAACGGAGCGATGGCCCGACGGCAGTCGTCGGCCTGCTCGTGGTCGACCTCCAGCAGCAGGGTCTTGTCGGACTGGACGATCAGGGGACCATTCACACGCGGAACCCTTTCCTGTGGTCAAACGTCCAGTGTGCCCTACTCGCGCACGGTCACGGCTGGTCGTCCGCGAGCTCGGCCACCCCCGTGATCCGGTGCAGCGGGTAGGTGCGGACCTCGTCCGCGGTGTGGTCGTACGCCGTCACGAAGCCGCCCTCGACGCGGATCGGCGCGATGACGCGCTGGCTGGCGGCGCCCTCGGCGTTGACGTAGCCGATCCACAGGGCCTCGCCGGTGAGGACGGCGGCCTGCATGGTGGCGAGGGTCTCGGCGGAGCTGGTGCGGGGCAGCTCGCCGTTCGCGACCGGGGCCGCGGTCGGCTTGCGCGGGGCGGTGGAGGCCAGGTCGCCCGCCCGGATCGCGCGGATCGCGGCGCCGAGCAGGGCGGCGTCCGGGGGCGGCGGGCCCTCCGGGACCGGTTCGGGCGCGGTGCGCGGCGGGGTGCGGTAGGAATCGGTCCGGGTGACGAGGACGTCGCCTTCGGCGGACTCGGCGGCCGGGGCGTAGCCCATCGCGCGCAGGCCCTCGAGGAGCGTGGCCGGGTCGGCCTGCGCGGCCAGCACGGTGGGCGCGAGGCGGCGCAGGCGCAGAGCGGCGGACCGCTTGTCGGCCAGGATCTCGTTCAGCACCGCGTCGTCGTCGCAGCGCACGTACGCCGAGGCGGCGCCGACCCGCAGGTGCCCGTGCCGGCGGGCCACGTCGTCGATCAGATAGGCGAGCGGCTGCGGAACCGGCGTACGGGAGTGCGCGGCGAGGAAGGCGTGCAGGTCGGCGGCGCTGCGGCCGGCGTCCAGGGCGCGGCGTACGGAGGCGGGGGTGAACCGGTAGACGGTCGCGCCGCCCTTGGACTCCACGTCCGCGAGCACGTCCAGCACGTCGGCGAGCGGTCGCTGGAGCGGGCCGGGTGCCACCGCGGTGAGGTCCGCCTGGAGCAGGACGTGGTCCAGGGGTTCGGGCAGGAGCGGGGCGAGGACGCGGGCGGCCGCGGCGATGGGGGTACCGCCCTGCTCGAGCGAAGCCGAGAGCTTGGGGGACGTGGCCTGTTCGGTGGGGGAGAGGGGTTCCGGCACGCCGGGGGCCGGCTCGGGCCTGTGGTGCTTGTGGACGGGGAGCTTGTCGCCGGGACCCGAGGGCTCGGCGTGCTCCCCGGCGACCGGTGCGGGCGGCGGCGCGCCCAGCAGTGCGCGCCCGTGCCCGGACAGCGCGCCGCGTCCCGTGACGCCGAGCAGTTCCGCCTCGGACAGCGTCCACCGGGCCAGCCGGCCGCGCAGGTCGTCCTCCCGCTGCGGTCCGCGCAGGGGACGCTCCCAGCGCAGCCGGGCCAGCACCGACTCGGCGGAGGGCGCGGCGCCCTCCGGCAGCCCGGCGAGCAGGGTGAGCACCCGGTGCCGTACCTCCGGTGCCGCCGAGCGGTCCAGTCCGGGGCCGAGCGCCGACAGCGCGCGGTCCTTGGCGTCCCGTCCGCCGACCAGTCCCGGTGTGCGCGTGGCCGCCAGCCAGGCCGCCGCGAGGTGGGCCCAGCGTTCGGCGGCGGGCCGCTCCCGCCACTCGTCGTAGGCGGGGGTCGCGGCGTACCGCTCGTCCACCTCGCCGTCGGAGGCGATCAGGCCGGCCGTGTGGGCGAGCTCGACCCAGAAGGCGGCCACCGGTTCGGGCACGTCGAGGGCGACGGCGGTGCGTTTGAGGTCCCGCACGCTCAGGCCGCCCGCGCGCAGCACGTTCGGCCCGCCCTCGTCCCAGTCCTTCAGCAGTTCCTCCACGGTGGCCAGGGCGGTGTACGCCTGCCCGGCCGCCGTCGCGTCCACAACCTGTGGACGGTGCGTGGCGACCGCCTCGACGGCGGGCGGCACCGGCTCGGGCGTGCGATGGGCGCGGCCCCCGCGCAGGTGCAGGGCCACCTCGCGGGGGAGCACGACGGTCCCGGGCGCCGTGGGCAGCAGCAGCCCGCGGTCGAGCAGCCGGCGAAGGCGCGGCGCCGGGTCGGGCGTGACCTGGCCGTACGGCGGTCCCCACACCAGGCGGTCCAGTACGTCGAGGGAGTCGGCCGGGAGTTCGGCGAGCAGCGCGGCCATCCGCTCGCGGTCGGTGAACAGGGCGGTGAGCGAGGCGACCGCGGAGACGGAGTCGTGCGTCGAGGGCAGACCGGCGGTGGCCAGGATCTCCTGGATCCGCCCCGGTGACATGCCCGCCGTCGCCTCCCGCACGGTCGGCCCGAGCCCGGTCGGGGAGGGGTGCTGCGGTTGCGGGGCGAGCAGTTCGCGGGCCGTGCGCACCAGGCGCAGCCGGTCGTCGCCGCCCCAGACGAGGGCCTGCTCGCGCAGGGTGCCCAGGGCGCGGGGCAGCGCGGCGGCGACGAGGGGATCCCGGGCGTCGGAGGCCATCAGGCCGAGCAGTTCGTCGTACGTCGCCGGGTCGCCGGCCACCGCGAGGGCCTGGGCCGTCTGCAGGGCGAACCGGTCCAGCCGATCCATGGCGCGCACCACCGAGGCGCGGGTCCCGGCGCGGGTGGCGAGCTGGGTGAGGTCGGTCGGGACCGGCGTGATGAGATCGGGGCGGCTGCGCAGGAGCGCGGCCAGACAGGCGTCGTCGCGTGCGCGGAGTGCCTCCGCGAGGGAACGCGGGGCCGACGGTTGCTCATCACTGCTCATCCGATCCACGGTAGCGGGTGACTCCGTCAAGCCGCGGCTGGTCGTGCCGTCGTAAGCCGCGGGCAGTCGTGCCTCCCCCGGTGCTGAACGCCTGGGGGACCCCCAGGGCGATGGGGGTCCCCCTGTTCGGTTCAGAGCTCGGGGGAGGGCGGGCGCTGGGGGTGCCCCCTGCTCGAAGAGCTTGGGGGAGACGCCCCGTCAGCGCCGGGCTGCGCGACCCGCCCCCGGACACCGACACCGAGCACCTCCGAACAACCGGTACCGTCGTCCCCGGAGCAATCGGCCAGCCACCCCGGAGGGGTTCCGTGGGGATCGAGAGCGATCAGGTCGTCTACGAATACCTGAGCCGCGTCGGAGACGTCGCTCAGCAGCGGCAGCTGTCCTCGGGCACCCGGATGCGCCTGGTCTCGGAGCTGCGCAACGAGATCGACCGGTGCCGTGCCAAGGCCGTCGTGGACAGTCCCGCCGCCGTCCGCCGCATCCTCGACCGGATCGGCAGCCCGGACGAGGTCGTCGCGGCCGCGGGCGGCACGGGCGAGGCGGGTCCGCCGGCGCCGGAGCCGGCCGTGCCCGTGCAGCGGGACGCCGAGGCGGAGCAGGAGCGGCCGAAGGGTCTGCGCAGGGTCGTACCACGGCCCCGCCCGCCGCAGCCGAAGGCGGACCCCGCGCCTTCCGGCGGCCCGTCCCCGCCGCATCTGGCGAGCGCCGAGGAACTCGGCGACTCGGCCACGCGCCCCGACTGGTGGCGCCTGGACAGCAGCCCGTTCGGGATCGGGGACGAGGTGCCCGGCTTCGTGGGGGGCGTGGAGATCCCGGAGCTGCTCAAGCCCCCGCCGCCGAAGGAATCCGCCAAGCCCGGTCCCGTGCCCGGGACGGCCGCCGACGCGGACGCGGCAGCGGTGGGGGCGGCCGGCCCGGAGGAGGTGCCGGCCGCGCGCCGGCGGCTGGGCCTGCCCCTGCTCAGGGGGCGCTGGAGCAATCCGCTGCTGCTGCTCGCGGCCGGGCTGCTGGTCGTCGGCGCGGTCCTCGGCAACTGGTTCGCGCTGCTGTTCGGCTGGCTGATCGCCTACGGCTCCCGCCGGCTGACCCCGACGGAGTCCAAATGGGCCGTCATGGGCATGCCGGGCCTGGCGTTCGCGGCCGGAGTGGTGTGGCTGTGGGGACGCACCGACGACCGCTGGGGCGCCCCCATCGCCCAGGGCCACATGAACGACGCGGTCCAGCAGACCTGGCCGTGGATGGTGCGGGCCGCGGCCGTGCTCTCGGCCCTGTTCCTGCTCTGGCGCTCGCAGCGCCGGCGGTGAGCACCGCCCACGGCGGCCGCCGGCGATAGGTGTATGTCACACGGGCCGGGCGTCTGCCCGCCCACCCGCCCGGGCACAATGGCCCATATGACCTCGCGCCCCCTGACCGTCGGCTTCGACCTCGACATGACCCTCATCGACTCCCGCCCCGGCATCCGTGCCTGCTACCTGGCGCTGTCCGAGCGGACGGGGACGTACATCGACGCCGACCTGGCGGTCACGCGGCTCGGGCCGCCGCTCGAGCAGGAGCTGGTCAACTGGTTCCCGGCCGACCAGGTCGAGGCCGTGGGGAATCTGTACCGGGAGATGTACCCGACGCACGCCGTCGCCGCGACGCCCGCGCTGACCGGCGCCCGCGAGGCGATAGCGGCCGTACGGGAGTCCGGCGGACGGGCGATCGTCGTCACCGCCAAGTACGAGCCGAACGCCAAACTGCACCTGGAGCACCTGGGCATCGGACCGGACGCGGTGATCGGCGACCTGTGGGCCGAGCAGAAGGCTCAGGCGCTGCGCGAGTACGGCGCGGGCGTGTACGTGGGCGACCACGTCGGCGACGTGCGCGGTGCCCGTACGGCAGGCGCTCTCTCGGTGGCGGTGGCCACCGGTCCGTGTGGCGAGCGGGAGCTGCGGGCGGCGGGCGCGGACGTCGTCCTGGCGGACCTGACCGAGTTCCCGGACTGGCTGTCCGGCTACCGCGAGTCGCCGCGCGCCTGACGGCGTCCCGCCGCGACCGACCGGAGCACGCCGGCGCCCGCGATCAGGAAACCGACGCCCATGAGCATGCTCAGGCCGAACATGTACGTCGGGAAAGGCTTCGTACCGAGGAACAGCGGCGCGACCGTGACGAGCGTGGCCACCGCGCCGACGAAGAACACGATGGCGCCGGCCCGGATCAGCCCTTCACCGGCGGCGGGGGAATTCGTTTGGGTTTCTTCACGCACCCGACCAGGGTAGTTCCCCGCGCGGCTCGCGTCGGCGCTGGTCAAGAGCGTGCTGCTGGAACATCCGCCGGGTCCGGAATCAGGTTGCCGCCGCATGCCCTCGGTGTGCTGAGATATCCCTTGTCTCCCTCGCCCCCGGGCGAGCGTGCCCCCGTTGATCGGCCAGGTTCGGCCGACTGGCGTGGGCGGGCTTGACGAGGGGTAAAGAGCTGGGGAGGCTTCGGGACAACGGCAGGCACGAGCGAGCGCTAGATAGCCTGACCTGCGGCAACAGTGGTTCGGCTGACCGGTGAGATGGGGTGCGTGCTTTGCCTACCGGCAAGGTCAAATGGTTCAACGCGGAGAAGGGCTTCGGTTTCCTCTCCCGCGACGACGGCGGTGACGTCTTCGTCCATTCCTCGGTGCTCCCCGCCGGAGTGGACACACTCAAGCCGGGACAGCGAGTGGAGTTCGGGGTGGTCGCCGGGCAGCGTGGCGACCAGGCCCTTTCCGTGACGCTCCTGGAGCCGGCCCCGTCGGTCGCGGCCGCCCAGCGCAAGAAACCGGACGAGTTGGTCTCCATCGTGCAGGACCTGACCACGCTCCTGGAGAGCGTCGCGCAGACCCTGGAGCGTGGTCGCTACCCCGAGAAGGCCTCCGGCAAGAAGGTCGCCGGCCTGCTGCGCGCGGTCGCCGACCAACTGGACGTCTGACCCGGCAGGCGGAATCGGGCCCGGGACTACGGGAAGTCGAGCGCGTCCGGGCCGAGGGGCGGTACGAGCCCCTCGGCCGCCGCACGCGTGAGCAGCCCGCGGATCGCCGCGTAGCCGTCCTCGCCGAGGTCGGCGGTGAACTCGTTGACGTACAGGCCGATGTGCTGGTCGGCGACGGCCGGGTCCATCTCCTGGGCGTGCTCCATGACGTACGGCCGGGAGGCCTCGGGGTCGTCCCACGCGGCTCGTACGGACGTACGGACGGAGTCGGCGAGCCGTGTCAGCGTCTCCTCGCCCAGCGACCGCTTGGCGATGATCGCGCCGAGCGGGATCGGCAGCCCGGTGGTGTCCTCCCAGTGCTCGCCCATGTCGGCGAGCTTGTGCAGGCCGTAGTTCCGGTACGTGAAGCGCGCCTCGTGGATGACGAGTCCCGCGTCGACCTTCCCGTCCCGCACGGCCGGCATGATCTCGTGGAACGGCATGACCACGATCTCGCCGACCCCGCCCGCCCGTCGCCCACCACCCTCGACCGAGGGCCCTGCGGGCCCGCCCCCCTGGCTTCCAAGCGTGTCCGCGGCCCACAGCCGGAACAGCAGATACGCCGTCGACGTCTCGCTCGGCACCGCGACCGTACGGCCCCTCAGGTCGGCGTCCGGCTCCCGGGCGAGCACCAGCGGCCCGCAGCCCCGGCCCAGCGCGCCGCCGCACGGCAGCAGCGCGTATGCGCCGAGGACATACGGCAGCACGGCGTACGACACCTTCAGCACGTCGTACTCGCCGCGCTCGGCCATGCCGTTGGTGACGTCGATGTCCGCGAAGGTGACGTCGAGCGCGGGCGCGTCCGGGACGCGGCCGTGGGCGAGGGCGTCGAAGACGAAGGTGTCGTTGGGGCAGGGGGAGTAGGCGGTCCGCAGTCGCGGGCTGTCAGGGCTCATGAGGGCTCCAGCTCGTGAGGACGTTCGTGAGCTTCCCGAAGCCCTCGGTCAGGGCGGTCAGGGCGTCGCCGATGCGCCAGGCGGCGCGGTCGCGCGGGCCGACGGGGTTGGAGACCGCGCGTATCTCCAGCACCGGGACGCGGTGCGCGGCGGCCGCCTCGGCCACCCCGAACCCCTCCATGGCCTCGGCCAGGGCGCGGGGGTGGCGGGCGCGCAGGACGTCGGCCCGGGCGGCGGTGCCGGTGACGGTCGAGACGGTCAGGACGGTGCCGGTGCGGGCTCCGGTGGCGGTCGCGATCGCTCGTACGAGTGCTTCGGGTGGACGGTGGGTGACGGTGCCGAAGCCGAGTTCGGTCACCGGAAGGAAGCCGTCGCCGGTCTCGGCGCCCAGGTCGGCGACGGTGATCTCGTCGGCGACGACGAGCGAGCCGAGGGGCGCGGCGGGCGCGAAGCCCCCGGCGATACCGGCACAGACGACGAGGTCGTAGGGGGCGCCGCCGAGCGCGGCGGCGGTCAGGGCGGTGGCGGTGGAGGCGGCGGCGAGGGCGGGACCGACGCCGGCGGCGATCAGGTCGTGACCGCCGCGGCGGTGCACGGTCACTCCGGGCAGCGGCAGCTCACGCACGGGCTCCGTGAGCGCCCGTGCCACCGCGTCCCGTTCGACCGGGACCGCGGTGGCGACGAGTACGCGTACGGAAGGCACCGGGCGCGTGGTCAGGAGGCCTTCTGCAGCTTGAAGGTCCACATGCCCGTCACGTCCTTCTCGCCCTGCTTGACGGAGACCCAGGTGGAGTTGCCGCTGGCGCCGTACTGGGCGTTGAAGAACACGCTGCCCGGGATGGCGCGGTAGGTCTTCGTGCTGGAGTCGGTGAGCGGCTGACCGTTCATCAGGATGGTCCAGCCCTTGTCCGCGATGTCCGGGTCGACACCGAAGCGGACGGTCTCGTCGGGGTCGACCTTGATCGACTTGTCCGACTTCAGGCACTTCAGCAGATCGGCGGTCTTGATCGCCTTGCCGTCGTTGTAGCAGGTGGCCTCCGAGTGCACCGAGTTGTCGCCGACGGTGATCGTGGCCATCGGCGTCGGCTTTTCGCAGGCCGTCAGGAGAAGCAGTCCAGCGGAAACGGCGCCGGCAGCGGCGACGGCGCGGCGGCGTCGCACGGCGGAATGCAGCGTGGTCATGTCCGAAAGGCTATCGGGCAGGCCGGGCGGGCCGCCCACGCGGGGGGTACGGCGGGTCGCCCCCAAGGGCGCGGGCCGTGAATCGCCCGGTCAGGGGGCGGGTCACGCCACGCGGGGCCGGGTGCTGCCGCCGCGCCGGGCCGAGAGAAGCAGGCCGCGGACCGTGGGCAGCCAGCCGGCGGCGACGATCGCGGCGCCCACCGACAGGCCCAGCACGCCGCTGAGCGGCAGCACGATGCCGATCGCGCCGCCGAGCACCCAGGCCATCTGCAGCAGCGTCTCGGAGCGGGCGAACGCCGAGGTCCGCACCAGCTCCGGCACGTCCCGCTGGATCAGCGCGTCCAGGGACAGCTTGCCCAGTGCCTGCCCGAAGCCGGCGACCGCGGCCAGGCAGGCCACCAGGAAGGCGCCGAAGAAGATCGCGGCGGTGATGGCGGCACCCAGCACGATCGCGACGACCGTGACGATGATGATCTCCGGTGCCCGTGACCGCAGCCACGCCCCGACCGCCGTACCG
Organism: Streptomyces sp. JNUCC 63; assembly: GCF_054366325.1. Lineage (NCBI taxonomy): Bacteria > Bacillati > Actinomycetota > Actinomycetes > Kitasatosporales > Streptomycetaceae > Streptomyces > Streptomyces sp. JNUCC 63. Next base: position 4,287,735 of record NZ_CM135963.1, read on the forward strand.
AGCGCGTTGCCCGCGCCCGCCGCGACGCCCACGATCCCCAGTGACACCGCCGCGCTCTCGCCGGTCAGCGGGTGCTCCCGGAGCAGGAAGGCCAGGAAGAAGATCAGAAAGCCGGACAGACAGCGCAGGGCGGCGTTGGCGGCGAGGGCGTGCGTGACGGCCGTGCCGACCGTGCGCAGGCCGGGCCGCTTGAGCGGCTTGCGGCGCGGGCCGCGCAGATGCTGCTCGTCCGCGGCGAGCAACGCCCGGTACTCACCCTTGGCCGAGTCGACCTTCGGCGGCAGGGAGAAGGACAGGAACGTTCCCGCGATGAAGATCACGAAGGCGCCGTAGAGCGGCCAGCGCACGTCGATCGTCTGCAGCCCCGCCCCGATGGGCGCGGCCACGCCGGTGGCGAGCAGCCCGCCGAGGGTCACCCGGGAGTTCGCCTTGACCAGGGAGAAGCGGGGTGGCAGCAGCCGGGGTACGACGGCGCTGCGGACCACGCCGTACGCCTTGGAGGCGACCAGTACGCCGAGCGCGGCCGGATACAGCTCCAGGCTGCCGCCGGCCACCGCGCCCGCGATGATCAGCGCGAGCAGCGCCCGGGCGAGCATGGCGCCGGCCATCGCGGCGCGGCGGCCGTGCGGGAGGCGGTCGAGCAGGGGGCCGATCACGGGGGCGAGGAGCGTGAAGGGCGCCATGGTGATGGCGAGGTACAGCGCGACCCGGCCGCGGGCCTCGTCGGTGGGCACGGAGAAGAAGACGGTGGAGGCGAGCGCCACGGTGATCATGACGTCGCCGGCGCCGTTCACCGCGTGCAGCTCGATCAGTCTGCCGAGCCCGGACTCGCCGGCGCCGTGCGCGTCGGTCGCCCTGCGGATGCCGCGGACCGTTTTGGTGACGGGCAGCCGCAGGGCACGGCCGACCGCGCGGACGGACCCGCCGAACCGGCCCGAACCGCTGCCTCGGCTGCTCCCCTTGTGTCCCTTGTCCCCACGGATCCCGGTGGTCCCCGGGGGCGTCCTCGCGGCTGCCACCCCGTCATACTGCCCCGAGACGGCGCCCGCTAGCGCCATTACGCCCCGGACGATCTCGACGAACCGTTCCTAGAGACTGAGCGGGAGTGAGTCCTGGTGCCAGGGCTCGTGCTCAGCCGCGTGCCCCGAACGGTTGTGGGCACACTGGTCGCCCGCTTTCGCTCCGCGTCCGGGCGGCACGGATCGTGTCCGTGGTCCGGGAAGGCGGGGGCGGGGTCCCTCACGTCCCGGGCTGCCCGATGCGGCCTGAACGGTCCGATGCCCCACACGATCGCTCCGGTCGTGTGGGGGCGGTGCCGTCCGTCGCCGGACCGGGTGTCCCAGGGCGCGTCGTCCGATGGCCACGGCGGCCGCGTCGTGCCGGGTGGGCTTCCTGTTCTGGCTGGTCAGGGGTTTCTGCCAGTGCTGGGCGCCCCAGCGGCTGGTGTAGGCCGGGTCGACGGCGACGACGGCAACGCCCAGCTCGGCGGCCATCGACACCAGCCGGGCCCGCAGCCGCGCGGTGGGCATCCCGGAGAGCAGCTTGCGGAACCGCTTGCCTCTGCCGTGCTTCTCCCGGGTCTTCTCCGCGGCGAAGTCCAGGTCCTCGATGGCGAGGGCCAGGCCGTGGCGAGCGGCCCAGTGCAGCAGGCGGATCAGGGCATGGCGCACCTGGGCGTCGCGGTGGCCCGCGCTGCCGGTCAGGGCGTAGTCGAACCGGCGCGGCTCGCCGACCGGGTTGCCGTGCTGGTCCAGGCGCCAGACGGCCAGGTGGTCGGCGTTCATGTCCACCCCGGCCAGCCCGCCCGCACGAGCCGCCTCCAACGGCACCGTCCGCACCGGCGGGTTCTGCCAGGAGGCCGTCACATACCAGCGGTTGCGGTCTGTGTCGTAGTGGACGCGGTAGGCCACGGCACGATTCGCTGCGACGCGGTCGGCCCACTGCTCCCCCCGGTGCCGGAAGACGGCCCGGCAGGCGAGCACGTACCGGCCGTGCGGCGCGTTGGCCAGGTAGGCCAGCGGCGCCGGAAGTCTGATGCTCACCTCACCGCCGGGGCTGATACGGATCGTCTCGTTGCCGTACCGCTTGCCGGACTCGCCGTCGGCCTGCAGGAACCACCGCCCGGCCTGCCACCGCAGCCGCCACTGCGCCTCCGTCAGCCCGGCCGCCTGAAGGTGGTGCCTACTGCGCGCCAGCTTCCTGCCGCCGCGCACCACCCGCACCCGTCCGGCCTCCCAGTCGGTCCGTACCTGCTCCAGCCGGTCCTCCAGCACGCGCAACCGCCGCGCCTTGGCAAACCACTCCCGCCGGGAACGGTAGCCGCCCGGCACCCCCTGGGCGCCCTTGGCTCCGATGGGCTGCGCGAGCCGGCGCGTGATCGTGTCGACGCCCGCCTGGAGATTCTGGAGGTGGGCGAGCTGCGCGCGCCGGGCCAGCGCCCACTGGTCGTGCGTGGCCTTGGTGATGCTGCCCGCCCACCGCGAGGACGACTGCCCGGTCAGCGCCCGTTTCCGTTGCGCCCACTGCTCGCCGTCGTGGTCCAGCCCGGCCGCGCAACGGGCCTTCAGGTCGCCGGAGGCCAGCGAGCCGAGCAGAGTGCCGGCCAGGCGCAGCACCGTCTCGTCCTGCGCGGTCAGGCCCTTGAGGCCGGCGCGGATCGCCACGCCGGACGGACCGGACACCACGAACGGCGCCGCCACCTCGCGCAGCCCGCTCACACCCCACCCCCGCCCGATGCCGAAGAAGCCCTCACCGCACCCAACGACCGCCCCCGGGCAAAGGTCACGCATTCGAAACCAGAACTCCCGTCGCCGTCCATGGCCGCGCGCCGTCACGCGACGCTCACTCATGCACACAAGGACATGCTCAACCAGTGTCGACCAGCAACAGTTCGCAACCCCTTGACGAGCCACCCGGGGTGTCAGGGGGCGTGTCTCCGGGTGCTGTCCGATTCCGCCCACTCCCGGTGGCCCTGGGCGGGCCGTTCCACCCGGCGGGACAGGTGGGCGCGTGGGAAACCACCGTCGGTGTAGGCCAAGCGCCGACGAGAAGGTAGCGTGCGTAACGCGTCGTGGCGAACGTTCTCGGCCGCGCGCCTTACGGGCATACCGCAGAATGGATGACGTAGGTGCGCCCGAGCGCGATCGGGCGCGGACGTTGACGCGGTCCCAGGGTCCGCTCCGTCCGCCCCGCCGCCTTCAGGCCGGCGCACCCGAAAGACGGCGTAGGAGAGAAGCGATACCTGTGAGCGCAGCGACCACGCGAAGCCGCACCCCCGACCGCCTGTGCGCCGAGGCCGTCGACCTCGCCCGGGCCGCAGCCGAGGAGGCGGCCGCGCCCGGGGTGGTCGGTGAGCACACGGGCGTGGTCTCCGAGGGCGACCGGGTCGTCACGCACTTCTTCCAGTGCAAGGAGCTCGGCTACCGCGGCTGGCGCTGGGCCGTCACGGTGGCCCGCGCCTCCCGCGCCAAGGTCGTCACCATCGACGAGGTCGTCCTGCTGCCCGGCCCGGACGCGGTGCTCGCGCCGGAGTGGGTGCCGTGGAGCGAACGGCTGCGCCCCGGCGACATGGGCCCCGGCGACCTGCTGCCCACCGATGCCGAGGACCTCCGGCTGGAGCCCGGCTTCTCCGGTGAGGAGGAGCCCGCACCGAACTCCGCGGTCTCCGAGGAGATGGCCGAGCTGGCGGAGGCGGAGGACGCCGACATCACGGTGGGCCCGCCGAGGAACCTCCCCACCGCCCCGTCCCGCGGCTCGATCTCCGCGGTCGCCGAGGAACTGGGCATGCGCCGCGCCAGGGTCCTGTCCCGCTACGGCCTGCATGTCGCCGCCGACCGCTGGGAGGAGGCGTTCGGCGCGAAGACCCCGATGGCCCAGGCGGCCCCGGCGGCCTGCGTGAGCTGCGGCTTCCTCGTACCGATCGGCGGTTCGCTGGGCCAGGCCTTCGGCGTCTGCGCCAACGAGTTCTCCCCGGCCGACGGCCGCGTGGTCTCCCTGACGTACGGCTGCGGCGGCCACTCCGAGGCCGCGGTGATGCCCAAGCCCCCGCAGCCGACTCCGCCGGTGGTCGACGAGACACGGGTGGACCCGTTCCCGCTGCGGCCGACCGCCGACTCCGGCTCGGTCCCGGTGACGGAGGACGAGTCGTCGGCGGAGCTGGGGCACTCGTAGGGAACCTGGCAGTCGGTCGCGGCGGATGTCGGGCAACCGTCTGCCGCTTCTCCGACGGGCGCCCGGGGCGGCCGACGGTGGGGGTCGCCCGTAGGGGTCCGGCTCGTGCTCACGCCTGGGTGCGCTTCGTCCCGTACGCCTCCGAAGGCTGATCCCGCCCCCATCAGGGCTGCTCGGCGCACTCACCGGGGACAATGGAGGCCTGCCTCCAATGGGGCGGTACCTTCGACCTCACACCCGTGAGGAGAGTGGACGTGAGCATGTTCGTGCAGCCGGCTGCCGGAGGCGACCCGTTCGGGACCGTGCGCCTGCGGCGCGGAGTGCTGGATGCCTGGGCGGCCAGTCCGGCGCGGTTCCGGGAGGACGCCAACGCGGAGGAGGACCTGGTCCTCGGCGGCTACCGGGACCGGCTCGTCGTCGAGCTGGCGCAGAACGCCGCCGACGCCGCCGCCCGCGCGGGCCGGCCCGGCCGGCTGCGGCTCACCCTTCGCGACGGCGTCCTCGTCGCCGCCAACACCGGCGCCCCGCTGGACGCGGCCGGCGTCGAGTCGCTGTCCACGCTCCGGGCCTCCGCCAAGCGCGACTCGCGCGACAGCGCCGTCGGCCGCTTCGGCGTCGGCTTCGCCGCCGTCCTCGCCGTCACCGACGAGCCGGCGGTGGTCGGCAGGCACGGCGGGGTGCGCTGGTCGCTGGCCGAGGCCCGCGGCCTCGCCGAGGAGACCGCACGGCACAGCCCCGGCCTCGGCGACGAGATCCGCCGCCGCGACGGACACGTACCGCTGCTGCGGCTGCCGTTCGCCGCCGAGGGCACCGCACCCGATCCCTACGACACGGTCGTCATCCTGCCGCTGCGCGACACGGCCGCCGCCGACCTCGCCGAACGGCTCCTGCACTCCGTCGACGACGCCCTGCTCCTCGCCCTGCCCGGCCTGGAGGAGGTCGTGGTCGAGATCGGCGACGAGGGCCCGCGCACCCTGAGCCGCCGCACCGACGGCGCCTTCACCGTCGTGGAGGACTCCCGCGACGGCATCACCCACTGGCGCACCTCCTCCGCCCACGGCGCCCTCACCCCCGACCTGCTCGCCGACCGCCCGGTCGAGGAGCGGCTGCGCCCGCACTGGTCGGTCACCTGGGCCGTGCCCGTCGACGCCTACGGCAACCCGGTCCGCCCCCGCACCAGCCCCGTCGTGCATGCGCCCACCCCGAGCGACGAACCCCTCGGCGTCCCGGCCCTGCTCATCGCGTCGTTCCCGCTGGACAGCACCCGTCGGCACACCGCGCCCGGCCCGCTCACCGACTTCCTGGCGCGGCGCGCGGCCGACGCCTACGCCGAGCTCCTCGCCGAGTGGCGGCCGGTGAGCGAGGGCGTCATCGACCTCGTGCCCGGCCCGCTGGGCAAGGGCGAGCTGGACGGCGTACTGCGGCAGGCGATCCTCGAGCGGCTGCCGCGCACCTCCTTCCTGCCGCCTGCCGCCACACCCGCCGACCACGACTCCCACCTGCCCGAATCCCTCCGCCCGCGTGACGCCGAGGTGGTCGAGGGCGCGGGCGCCGACACCGTGCGCGTCCTCGCCGAGGTGCTGCCCACCCTGCTGCCCGCCGGACTGGAACGACGGGTGGAGCTGCGCACGCTGGGCGTGGCCCGCCTGCCGCTGACCGACGCCATCGACCGGCTGGCCGGACTGGAGAAGGAACCGGACTGGTGGCGGCGGCTGTACGACAGCCTCGCGGGCGTCGACCCCGACCGGCTCTCCGGGCTGCCCGTGCCGCTCGCCGACAGCCGTACGACCATCGGGCCCCGGCAGGTCCTGCTGCCCACCCCGGACGCGCCCCGCATCGATCCGGAGATGCTCGCCCGGCTCGGCCTGAAGGTCGCCCACCCGGACGCCGCCCACCCCGTCCTGGAGAAGCTCGGCGCCCTGCCCGCCACCCCGCGCGCGGTGCTCACCACCCCGCAGGTGCGGGCCGCCGTCGCCGCCTCCCTCGACGAGGACACCGGCGGGTGGGACGAGGACACCCCGGACGCCGAGGAACTCGCCGACACCGTCCTCGCCCTCGTCCGGGACGCGGGTCTGGAGCCCGGCGACGAGCCCTGGCTGGGCGCGCTCGCCCTGCTCGACGAGGACGGCGAACTCGCCCCGGCCGGTGAACTGGTCTTCCCCGGCGGCCCGTTCGCGCGCGTCATGCGCGAAGGCGAACTCCCGTCGGTGGATGCAGAGTTGGCCGAGAAGTGGGGTGAGCAGCCGCTCGCCGCGTGCGGTGTGCTGGTGGACTTCGCCCTCGTACGGGCCACGGATGTCGTCCTCGATCCGGACGAACTCGAGCCGCGCGAAGGGGACTTCCCCGAGCCGGACGACCCCGGGCTGCTGGATGCGGTGGACGTGTGGTGCGAGGACCTCCTCGACCGGTTCCCGGACACCCCCGTGCCGCCGGTCGCCACCGAGGTCGTGGCGGTACGGGACCTGGACCTGGTGGACGACGACCAGTGGCCCCAGGCCCTCGCCCTGCTGTCCCGGCCGCCGCTCAGGGACGCCCTCACCCAGCCGGTGCGGATCCTGCTGCCCGACGGCAGCCACGAGATCGTCCGGCCGTACACCGCCTGGTGGCTGCGCGGCCACCCGGTGCTGGGCGGGCGCCGCCCGGCCGGTCTGCGCACTGCCGGCTCCGACCCGCTGCTGCGCGGCCTGTACGACGAGGCGGACGCCACCGGCTTCGAGGACGAACAGGTGCTGCGGGCGCTGGGCGTCAGGACGTCCGTCGCCGCCCTGCTCGACGAACCGGGCGGCGCCGCCGAACTCCTCGAACGGCTCGCCGACCCCGAACGCCCGGTGACCTCCGCCCAACTGCACGCTCTCTACGGCTACTTGGCCGAGCTCGACCCGGAGCAGGTCACGCTGCCGGAGGAGTTGCGGGCCGTGGTCGACGGCCGGGTGGAGGTCGCGGACGCCGCCGACGCCGTGGTGTGCGACTCCCCGGACCTGCTGCCGTTCACCTCCGGTGTCCCCCTGCTGCCCGTACGGCCCTCCCTGGCCGCCGAGTTGGCCGAGCTGTTCCAGGTGCGGCGGCTGAGCGAATCCGTCACCGGCGAGGTCGACTCCGAGGGCACCGAGCACGACGTACCGGAGCCGGTACGCGTCCTGCTCGGCCCGCGCACCCCCGCCACGTACGTCGAGCACGAGGAACTCGTCGTCGACGGCACCGAGCTGGACTGGCGTCTGCCCTCCGACGGCGTCCTGCACGCGGCCACCCTGGAGGGCGTGGCCGCCGGCCTCGCCTGGGCGGCCGGCCAGTGGCCGCGCCGCTTCGAGGTCGCGGCGCTGCTGGAGGACCCGTCCCGGACGGAGGAACTGGCGCGGGACCGCTGGTTCGACTGACTCCCCTGTTTTTCCCGACCGCGGCTACGGCGGCCAGGTGGTGAAGCTGCGGTTCCGCAAGAAGGACTCCGGCACCCACAAGACGCTGAAGACCACCGGGACGAACTCCACGGGCAACCTGAAGACGACCGTGAAGGCCACCGCCGGTGGGGCTGCGACCGCTGCGGTAGGCCGCCGCTAGACCGGGAAGCGGCGGTCGACCCACTTCCACAGGAGTTCCAGGACGGCCGCCGCCGCCACGGCGATGCCCACCGCCAGCCAGGGCATCGCCGTGCCGACCAGCTTCAGTGCGAAGAAGTGCTGGAGGGCGGGGACGAGCAGGACGAGGACGAAGGCCGCGCCCATCGAGGCCACCAGGGCGATGCGCCACCAGGTGTAGGGGCGGGCGATGATCGCCAGGACCCACATCGCGATCAGGAACAGCGTGAGCGTGGCCGCGCTGGTCTCCGCGTCCAGGGTGTCCGAACCGGTGTAGTGGTGGCGGGCGATCAGGTACGTCACGAAGGTCGCCACGGCGGCCACCACCCCGCCCGGCAGCGCGTAGCGCATGACCCGCCGTACGAAGTGCGGCCTGGCCCGTTCCGTGTTCGGGGCGAGGGCCAGGAAGAAGGCCGGGACGCCGATGGTCAGCGTGGACAGCAGGGTCAGGTGGCGGGGCAGGAACGGGTACTCCACCTGCGAGCAGACCACCAGCACCGCCAGCAGCACCGAGTAGACCGTCTTCACCAGGAACAGCGTCGCGACCCGGGTGATGTTGCCGATGACCCGCCGCCCCTCCGCGACCACGGACGGCAGGACCGCGAAGCTGTTGTTCAGCAGCACGATCTGGGCGACGGCCCGGGTGGCCTCCGAGCCCGATCCCATCGCCACGCCGATGTCGGCGTCCTTCAGGGCGAGCACGTCGTTCACACCGTCGCCGGTCATCGCGACCGTGTGCCCGCGCGACTGCAGGGCGCCGACCATGTCCCGCTTCTGCTGCGGGGTGACCCGCCCGAAGACCGTGGTCTCGTCGAGCACCCGCGCCATCTCCTCCCGCTCGGCGGGCAGCCGGCGGGCGTCGACGGCGCTGCCGTCCAGGCCCACCTTCGCGGCGACCGCGCCGACGGACACCGCGTTGTCGCCGGAGATGACCTTGGCGCGGACGTCCTGCTCGGCGAAGTAGCGCAGGGTGTCGGCGGCGTCGGGCCGCAGCCGCTGCTCCAGTACGACGAGAGCGGCGGGTGCGACGGTCCGGGCGACGTCCGGGGCGTCCAGGTCACGGGTGGCGCGCGCGAGCAGCAGCACGCGCAGGCCCTGTTCGTTCAGCCGGCCGGTCTCGGCGAGGGCGGGCGCGTCGGCGGGCAGCAGCACGTCCGGGGCGCCGAGCAGCCACGTACTGGACTCGCCGTTGCCCTCGCTGAAGCTGGCGCCGCTGTACTTGCGGGCGGAGGAGAAGGGCAGCGACTCCACGCAGCGCCACTCGTCGCTGTCGGGGCAGGCGTCGATGATCGCCTGCAGGGAGGCGTTCGGGCGCGGGTCGGACTCGCCGAGGGCGCCGAGGACCTTGCGTACGTACGTCTCGTCGTAACCGTCCAGGGATCTCAGCTCGGTGACGTCCATGCCGCCCTCGGTGAGGGTGCCGGTCTTGTCCAGGCAGACCGTGTCGACGCGGGCCAGGCCCTCGATGGCGGGCAGCTCCTGGACCAGGCACTGCTTGCGGCCCAGCCGGATCACACCGATGGCGAAGGCGACGGAGGTGAGCAGGACCAGGCCCTCGGGGACCATGGGGACGATGCCGCCGATGGTGCGGGCGACGGACTCCCGCAGGTCGTTCTCCTTCACCACCAGCTGGCTGATGATCAGGGCGATCGCGGTCGGGACCATCATCCAGGTGACGTACTTGAGGATGGTGGAGATGCCGGTGCGCAGCTCGGAGCGGACGAGCGTGAAGCGGGACGCCTCCTCGGCGAGCTGGGCGGCGTAGGCGCGGCGGCCGACCCTGGTCGCCTGGAATGCGCCGCCGCCGGCGACGACGAAGCTGCCGGACATGACGTGGTCGCCGGGGCGTTTGACGACGGGGTCGGCCTCGCCGGTGAGCAGGGACTCGTCGATCTCCAGGCCTTCGGCCTCGACGCAGGTGCCGTCGACGACGACCTTGTCGCCGGGGCCGATCTCGATGAGGTCGCCGAGGACGATCTCGGAGGTGGCGACCTCCGCGGTGGTGCCGTCACGGCGGACCGTGGGGCGGGCCTCGCCTATGACGGCGAGGGAGTCCAGGGTCTTCTTCGCCCGCCACTCCTGGATGATGCCGATGCCGGTGTTGGCGATGATCACGAAGCCGAAGAGGCTGTCCTGGATGGGGGCGACGGCGAGTGTGATCAGCCAGAGCACGCCGATGATCGCGTTGAACCTGGTGAAGACGTTGGCGCGGACGATCTCGGGGAGGGAGCGGCTGCTGCGGACCGGGATGTCGTTGATCTCGCCGCGGGTTTCGCGTTCCGCGACTTCGGCGGAGGTGAGTCCGGTCGCCCGGGCCGTCGCCGGGACGGGCACGGGGTGAACGGGGTCGAGCTCCGCGCCCGCGTCGATGTGGGTCATGCCTTCGACGTTACGTGCGGTTGTGCCGCCGCACGCGTTGAGGGGGCGGAAGATCCGACCTGGGGAGGAGTGGGGGTCCTACGGAGGGTGCACAGGGGCGTCTTTGCCCTCGGTGGGGGAGGGGTTCCGGCCCTGGGGCTCCGCCCAGGACCCCGGCGGTGGGGGGTTCGCTCCCTGCGCCCCCGGCGGGGCTCCGCCCAGGTTCCAGCGGAGGCTCCGCCCCAGGTTCCAGCAGGGGCTTCGCCCCCTACTCCGCCGACGCCGGCTGTCCCGTCCGCGCGGATCCCTCCGCCGTCGCCCGCTTGATCGCCGCGTCCCGCCTCCGCACGTACCAGATGCCGAGGAGGCCCAGGCCGCCGCCGGCCAGGCAGGTCCAGAGCCACCAGGTGTGGCCGTGGTCGTGGAACCAGCCGTAGAAGGGGAGCTGGATCAGGAAGAGGACGAACCAGACGATCGTGCCGCCGGTGATGGTGGCGACCACGGGGCCCTCCAGGGGCTCCGGCGCCTCGTGCTTGGGGGTCCACTTCGCCATGGGGTCAGTTTATGGCCCCCACAGCCAATGGGGCCCTCCCCTTGCAGCGCATGTATCTACGCGCGGAGATGGTGTTTCCGACTTCATATGTTCATACTGAAACAGTTCGAGTCTGGCCACTTCTCTTCGTAGAAATCTCCAAACGTGAGACGACGGAGGTGTGGGGGAACCCGTCGGCCGGACCCGGTACTCCGTACCCACCCGCATCCCCTGAGGTCATACGCATGTCCACCTCGGCCACCGCCAAGGCCCCCGCCCCCGAGCAGCCGGGAACTCCGCCGGCGTACGGCGCTCTCGACCGCTTCTTCAAGATCTCCGAGCGGGGCAGCACGCTGTCCCGGGAGATCCGCGGCGGCTTCGCCACCTTCTTCGCGATGGCCTACATCATCGTGCTGAACCCGATCATCCTCGGCAGCGCGAAGGACATGTACGGGCACCAGCTCGACAACGGGCAGCTCGTCACCGCCACCGCCGTGACCGCCGCGTTCACCACGCTCCTCATGGGTGTCGTCGGCAACGTGCCGATCGCGCTCGCCGCCGGCCTCGGGGTGAACACCGTCGTCGCGCTGCAGCTCGCGCCGCGCATGTCGTGGCCGGACGCCATGGGCATGGTGGTGCTCGCCGGCTTCGTCGTCATGCTGCTCGTGGCCACCGGGCTGCGCGAGCGTGTCATGAACGCCGTGCCGCTCGGCCTGCGCAAGGGCATCGCCATCGGTATCGGCCTGTTCATCATGCTGATCGGGCTCGTCGACTCCGGCTTCGTCTCCCGTATCCCGGACGCCGCCCACACCACCGTCCCGCTCCAGCTCGGCGCCAACGGTCACCTCACCGGCTGGCCGGTCCTGGTCTTCGTCCTGGGCGCGCTGCTCACGCTCGCGCTGATCGTGCGCAAGGTGCCCGGAGCGATCCTCATCTCGATCGTCGCGATGACCGTCCTGGGCTTGATCATCAACGCCGTCGCGCACGTGCCCTCCTGGGGGCTCACCACCCCGAAGTGGCCCGGCAACCCCGTGTCGCCCCCCGACTTCGGGCTGCTCGGCCAGGTCAGCCCGTTCGGCGGTTTCTCCAAGGTCGGCGTGCTGACCGGCGTCCTGTTCGTCTTCACCGTGCTGCTGTCCTGCTTCTTCGACGCCATGGGCACGATCATGGGCATCAGCGACGAGGCCAAGCTGACCGACGCCCAGGGCCAGATGCCCGGCATCAACAAGGTGCTCTTCGTCGACGGCATCGCGGTCGCCGCCGGTGGCGCCAGCTCCTCCTCGGCCACCACCTGCTTCGTGGAGTCGACGGCCGGTGTCGGTGAGGGCGCCCGGACCGGCTTCGCCAACGTCGTGACCGGCGCCCTGTTCGCCGTGGCGCTGTTCCTGACGCCCGTCGCCACCATGGTCCCGTCCCAGGCGGCCACCCCGGCCCTGCTCGCCGTCGGCTTCCTGATCCTGGCCGGGGGGATCAAGGAGATCGACTGGGCGGACTACACGATCGCCATCCCGGCCTTCGTGACGATGCTGATGATGCCGTTCACCTACTCGATCACCAACGGCATCGGCATGGGCTTCATCACCTTCGTGCTGCTGCGTCTGGCGGCCGGCCGCGGCCGGGAAGTCCCGGTGGCGATGTACGTGGTGGCGGGGGTCTTCGCCTTCTACTACCTGATGCCGGCCCTCGGCCTGACCTGATCCGGCCCGGTCCCCGCAGGGCCGGGTCAGGTGACCCCGTAGAACCTCTCCGTCTCCTCGACGGCGGCCTGGAACCGCTCGTCGTAGTCATCCCGAATGAGCGTCCGGACGACATAGTCCTGGACGCTCATTCCTCTTTTCGCGGCATGGCCCCTGAGCCGTTCGAGCAGCTCATGGTCGATGCGTACGCTCAGCACGCTGGATCCCATGGGGACGAGGGTCGCGGGACTCTTCGGCGGAAGGTGTCACGTTCCGTACCGGGATCACCCGAAAGAGTGACGTGATCTTTCAGTGGCGGGCATCACGGGCGTAGGGGCGTGTTCCCGGTGGTATTTAGCGAGAGTAATGAGTTACGCTAAAGAACATGCCGGACCTTAGCCATGGCGACGACGCCGCCGCCGTGAACTCCCTGCGCTCCGCCGTGATGCGGCTGTCCCGTCGGCTCAAGCACCAGCGCGTCGACGAGTCGCTGAGCCCCACCGAGATGTCGGTGCTGGGCACCCTGTCCAACTGCGGAAGTGCCACCCCGGGCGAGCTCGCCCGCAAGGAGCACGTGCAGCCACCTTCGATGACCCGCATCGTGGCGCTGCTCGAGGGCAAGGGACTGGTCCACCTGGAGCCGCACCCCGATGACCGACGCCAGAAGGTGGTCACGAGGACCGCGCAGGCCGAGACCATGCTCGAGGAGAGCCGCCGCAAGCGGAACGCCTTCCTGGCCGGCCTGGTCGAGGGGCTGGACGAGGACGAGTGGGCGAAACTGCGCGCCGCCGCCCCCGTACTGGAAAAGCTCGCGCACCTGTAAAGCACGTCAGCCGAGGAGGCGAACCTCTTTGAGTACGGGATCCGGAGCAGATTCCGCCCCCGCACCGACCACCCACGACTCCCCCCGCGACACCCGCACCGCCCCCGACGCCCCTCGCAAGTCCTCGATGTTCAGCTCGCTGAGGGTCAGGAACTACCGCCTGTTCTTCCTCGGCCAGGTGGTCTCCAACACCGGCACCTGGACGCAGCGCATCGCCCAGGACTGGCTGGTGCTGAGCCTCACCGGCTCCTCGGCCGCCGTCGGTATCACCACGGCCCTGCAGTTCCTGCCGATGCTGCTCTTCGGCCTCTACGGCGGCGTCCTCGTCGACCGCTTCCCCAAGCGGCCCACGCTGCTCGTCACCCAGTCGGCCATGGCCCTCTCCGGTCTCGCGCTCGCCGCGCTCACCCTCACCGGACAGGTCCAGGTCTGGCACGTCTACCTCGCCGCGTTCGCGGTCGGCCTCGCCACGGTCGTCGACAACCCGGCCCGCCAGTCCTTCGTCTCCGAGATGGTCGGCCCGAAGCAGCTGCCGAACGCGGTCAGCCTGAACTCCGCGAACTTCCAGTCCGCCCGTCTGATCGGCCCCGCCGTCGCGGGCCTCATGATCACCGGCGTGGGCACCGGCTGGGCGTTCCTCGCCAACGGCCTGTCCTTCCTCGCCCCCATCGGCGGCCTGCTGCTGATGCGCACCCGCGAGCTGTACGCCGTCGAGCGCGCCCCGCGCGGCAAGGGCCAGCTCCGCGAGGGACTGCGCTACGTCGCCGGCCGCCCCGACCTGATCTGGCCGATCGTCCTGGTCGGCTTCATCGGCACCTTCGGCTTCAACTTCCCGGTGTGGCTGTCGGCCTACGCCGAGGACGTCTTCCACTCCGGCGCCGGCGCCTACAGCCTGTTCAACACGGTGATGGCGGTCGGCTCGCTGGTCGGCGCCCTGCTCGCCGCCCGCCGCGGCACGGCCCGGCTGCGCCTGCTCATCGCGGCCGCCGCCGCCTTCGGCGCCCTGGAGATCGTGGCCGCGCTGGCTCCGTCGTACTGGCTGTTCGCCCTGCTGATGGCCCCCATAGGGATCTTCGGCCTGACGGTCAACGTCACCGCGAACACCGCCGTGCAGATGTCCACCGACCCGGCCATGCGCGGCCGGGTGATGGCCCTGTTCATGATGGTCTTCATGGGCGGTACGCCGCTGGGCGCGCCCCTCGTCGGCTGGATCACCGACGCCTACGGCGCCCGCGCCGGCTTCGCCTTCGGCGGTGTGATCTCGCTCGCCGCGGCCGGCGCCGTCGGCCTGGTCCTGGCCCGCGCCGGCGGCATGCGCCTGTCCTTCGGCTGGAACCGCGGCCACCCGCGCGTCGGCCTGGTCCCGCGCGAGCGGCGGAAGGAACTGGCGACGGCGGCGTAGCGCGGGCCGGGCGCGTGCGCCTGCCGGTGGGGAGACTGGCTCCATGGGCTCCATGAGACTCTTCGCCGCCGTACTGCCCCCGCAGGACGTCATCGGCGCGCTCGCGCACGAGGTCGCCGAGCTGAGGAAGCTGCCCGGGGCCGACCGGCTGCGCTGGACGCACCGCCCCGGCTGGCACTTCACGCTCGCCTTCTACGGCGAGGTCGACGAGGAGGTCGTACCGGAGCTGTCGGCACGCCTGGAGAAGGCCGCGCGGCGCACGGAGCCCTTCGCGCTCGCGCTGCGCGGCGGAGGGCAGTTCGGGCGCGGCAAGGCGCTGTGGACGGGGGCGGAGGGCGATCTGCGGACCATGCGGCTGCTGGCCGAGCGGGCGGAGGCGGCGGCGCGGAAGGCGGGGGTGCCGATGGGGGAGCACCGCCCGTACAAGGCCCACCTCACGGTGGCCCGCAGCCGGGACTCGGTGGACGTACGGCCGTACGTCCGGGCGCTGGCGGACTTCACGAGCCCCGCGTGGACCGTGGAGGAGGTCGTCCTCGTCCGCAGCCGTCTGCCGAAGTCCGGGATGCCGGGCGAGCAGCCCCGCTACGAGCCGGTCGCCCGCCGGCCACTGCGCGGGGCCGGTTAGTCTCGAATACGTGGACCCGAAAACCCGGAACCGGATCATGGCCGGTGTGCTTGTGCTGATGTTCGCCGTCGTCGCCCTGGCGGCCGCGTTCGGCAGGTGACACCTCCGAGCGCGGCCGCCGGGGCCGGTGCGACGGGCCCGTAGGGCCTACCAGGCGAAGGCCTCCGGGGACGGCCCCGGACCCGGGAAGATCTCGTCGAGTCCGGCCAGCAGCTCCTCGCTCAGCTCCAGCTCGACCGCCCGCAGGGCCGACTCGAGCTGCTCGGCGGTGCGCGGACCCACGATCGGGCCGGTCACGCCGGGCCGGGTGAGCAGCCAGGCCAGCGCGGCCTCGCCGGGCTCCAGACCGTGCTTTTCGAGCAGGTCCTCGTACGCCTGGATCCGGTCGCGTACGGAGGCGTTGGCGAGCGCGTCGGCGGACCGCCCGGAGGCGCGTCGGCCGCCCTCGACCTCCTTCTTGATCACACCGCCCAGCAGTCCGCCGTGCAGCGGCGACCAGGGGATGACGCCGAGCCCGTAGTCCCGCGCGGCCGGGATGACCTCCATCTCGGCGCGGCGCTCGGCGAGGTTGTAGAGGCACTGCTCGCTGACCAGGCCGATGGTGCCGCCCCGGCGGGCGGCGATCTCGTTGGCCTGGGCGATCTTGTAGCCGGGGAAGTTGCTCGACCCCACGTAGAGGATCTTGCCCTGCTGGATCAGTACGTCGACGGCCTGCCAGATCTCCTCGAAGGGAGTCCTGCGGTCGATGTGGTGGAACTGGTAGAGGTCGATGTAGTCCGTCTGCAGCCGCTTGAGGCTGGCGTCGACGGCCCGCCGGATGTTCAGGGCGGAGAGCTTGTCGTGGTTCGGCCAGACGGAGGAGTCGTCCGGGGCCATGTTCCCGTACACCTTGGTGGCCAGGACCACCTTGTCGCGCCGGTCACCGCCCTTGGCGAACCAGTTTCCGATGATCTTCTCGGTACGGCCCTTGTTCTCGCCCCAGCCGTACACGTTGGCGGTGTCGAAGAAGTTGATCCCCGCGTCCAGCGCCGCGTCCATGATCGCGTGACTGTCCGCCTCGTCGGTCTGCGGACCGAAGTTCATCGTCCCGAGCACCAGTCGGCTGACCTTGAGTCCCGTGCGTCCGAGCTGTGTGTACTTCATGGTCCACAAGCCAACGTGCTGGAGTGCGCTCGAAGCAAGGGGGGTTGGGACGGTGAGGGGGTCAGTCGCGGGGGAAGTCGTCGGTCTTGAGGGTGAGACCGAGGGGAGTGTTGGTCATGTCGACCTCGCCACCGTAGGTGATGGACGTGTCGCTGAGGTATTTGCCGTCCTTGGGCTGGGTGAACAAGCGGCACTCGCCAATGCAGGGATCGGTGATCAGGTACACGGGAACCCCGGCGAGGGCGTACGCGGTCTTCTTGGGTCCGTAGTCATTGGAGCTGGTGTCCTTGGAGATGACCTCCGCGATGAACTCCACATCCTCCGGACACCAGCGTCCCTTCGCGTTGGGTGTGGCGCCGTCGCGGAACTTCGCCAGATCCGGGGCGAGACCGTTCCGATGGCCGGGGAAGTCGATGCGGACATCGGACAGCACGTTGACGTCCTCGCCGAAGCGGCTCATGAGCACTTTTATGATCATGAAAATGGTCTGCCAGTGCACGGCCCGCTGCGGCGACATGTAGACGGCCCCCTCGACGATCTCCACCTTGTATCCCTCGGGGACGGGCATCTTCTCGAGCCGCTCGAACATGTCGTCGAGCCAGTGCGTGTCGTCGCTCTCGGCCATCGTGATCCTGTCTTCCAGGACGGTCATCGTGGCGCTCCTCCCCGGCTGCCCCACGGACGAGTACAGCCGCGCAGTACAACGATACGCACGGTGACAAGGGCACGGGCGGCAGCGCATATGCCAGGAGAAGGAACCGGCGCGGCTCAGCCGCCCCCGTACTCCCCGCCCCACCCCCACGCCTGGTGCATCGCCTCCGCGAACGCCCCCGCGATCCTGTGCTCGCCGCTCTCGTTCGGGTGGGTGCCGTCGTAGGTGTCGGTGTGGATGTCGTACGCCGCCGGAGGGGAGGCCGGCAGCAGCGGGGAGCGGGGCTCGTCCAGGTCGGCCAGCGTCTTGGCGAGCAGCTCGTTGAAGAGGGTCACCTGGGCGGCGAAGGGCGGGTCGGCCTCGGCGCGGATATTGGGGATCACGGGGAGGACGACCATGCGTATGCGCGGGTTGCCGTCCCGCGCCGAAGCCACGAAGGCGCGCACGTTCGCCGCCGTCTGCTCGGCGTCGGTGTAGAAGCCGAGGTCGATCAGGCCCAGGGACACGAGCAGCGCGTCCACCCGGTGCTCCCGTACCGCCTCGCCGATCACCGGCGCCATGTGTCCCCAGCCCTCGCCCCAGCCGGCCAGATGGGCGCGGGGGAAGTCCGGGGCGGCGTAGGCGTACGAGGTCGGGGCGTCCGCCGCCTTGTCGTACAGCGTCTCGCGCGGGCCGACGAACGTGAACGGGCGGCCGTACGTCGTGCACAGGTGCCGCCACAGCCGGTAACGCCATGTGTGTTCGCCCGCGCTGCCGATGGTCATGGAGTCGCCGACGGGCATGAACCTGAGCATCCGCTCATGATGGACGATCACGGGGTGCGGTGGTATGTGAGGCCCGCCACGCCGGTGAACTTCCCTGCGGGATGGCAGGCTTGGGACATGCGCCGACCGTTCGCCCTGCTCGCCGGAGCCCTCCTCGTGGGTGCGCTCGCCGTGCCCGCCGCCTCTGCCGCCGACGGCGACGACGGGTTCACGATCAAGGACCCCCGGATCAAGGAGTCCAGCGGACTCGCGGCCTCGCGTCGGCATCCGGGCGTCTACTGGACCCACAACGACAGCGGCTACGGTCCGCAGATCTACGCCGTGGACGGCGGGACGGGCGAGACCGTCGCCACCGTCACGCTCAGCGGCATCGGCAAGCCCCGCGACGTGGAGGCCATCTCCATCGGCCCCGGCAACCAGATCTACGTCGGCGACATCGGCGACAACCTCGGCGGCACCTGGCCGTACGTGTGGATCTACCGGCTGCCCGAGCCGAAGGAGTTGAAGGACCAGACGATCCGGGCCACGCAGTACGTCGTGAAGTACGCGGACGGCGCTCGCGACGCCGAGTCGATGGTCGTGCACCCGAAGACGGGGCGCGTCTACATCATCGACAAGAAGGAGGACGGGGGACACCTGTACGAGGGCCCCGCCGAGCTGTCCGCCTCGGGGACGAACGTCTTCAAGCCGATCGCCCCCGTCGACCTGTGGGCCACCGACGCCGCCCTCTCGCCCGACGGCAGGCAGCTCGCCGTACGCGGCTACTTCGGCGGCATCCACTACGACTGGAACGGCGGGAAGATCAAGCGGGCCGGCCGGCTGGACGTACCGCTGCAGCGGCAGGGCGAGTCCATCACGTACAGCGTCGACGGCACCAGACTGCTGTACGGCAGCGAGGGCGTGAACAGCCCGGTGGAGGTGCGCGACGCACCGGGCGCGGACGGCTCCGCCAAGTCGCCGTCCGCGCGGGACGGTTCGGGTTCCGCCGGTTCCGGTTCGGGCGGGAGCGGCGGCCTCGGGGCGGGCACCGTCGCGGCGGCCGTCGTGGCGGTGGTCGCGGTGCTGGGGCTGGGACGGCTGTTGCGCCGCCGGCGCTGAGACGGATGTACAAGGCCCGTGGGGCGCGGGGTCAGGCCGCGTCCCCACGGGCAGCTGGGGTGGGTGCCGGCCGGGCGGCGGTGGTGGTGATGCGGGCCACGGCCCTGTGCGTCAGTTCGCGGTCGTGAGGGCCGGGGTCCAGGGCACGGTGCAGGGTCAGGCCCTCGATCAGCGCGTCGAGCTGGCGGGCGGTGTCCGCGTCGAAGTGCTGCTCCAGTAGGTGGCGGCTGCGGCGCATCCATGCCCGGGTCAGCTCCCGGTACGCCGGGTCGCGGGCGGCGAGGGTGTACAGCTCCTGACTCAGGACGAGGTCACGGGGGCCTTCCGAGAGCGTGTGGACGAGGTCGGTGACCGCTTCACGGGCCTGCTCGGGGCTGTCGGCCCGACCGAGGTGCCGCTCGAAGACGGCCACGATGTGGTCGGCGAAGCGGGTGAAGGCCTCGCGCAGCAGGTCGTCGATGCCGGTGAAGTGGTACGTCATCGACCCGAGGGGGACCTCGGCGCGGGTGGCGATCTTGCGGTGGGAGACGCCGGCGACCCCCTCGTCGGCGATCAGGTCGAGGGTGGCGGCGAGGATCCGCTCGCGTCGCTGCGGATCGGTGCGTCCGGTGGCCATGAGCAGCGGGGTGTGCGGCTAGATGTCGCGGACCGGGCGGGCGGGGTTGCCGACCGCGACGACGTTCGCGGGCACGTCCTTGGTGACCACCGCTCCGGCGCCGATGACGGAGTTGTCGCCGATGGTCACTCCGGGGCACACGACGACCCCGCCGCCGAGCCAGACGTTGTCACCGATGGTGATGGGGAGCGCGGCCTCCAGCTTGTCGCGCCGGGGCTGCGGCTCCACGGGGTGGGTGGGGGTGAGGAGCTGGACGCCCGGGCCGATCTGGCAGTCCTCGCCGATGGTGATCCGCGCGACGTCCAGCGCCGTCAGGTTGTAGTTGGCGAAGGTGCGGGCGCCGACGGTGATGTTGCTGCCGTAGTCGACGTACAGCGGCGGCCGTACGTCGACGCCCTCGCCCACCGCGCCGAGCAGCTCGGTCAGGAGCGGCCTGGCGCTCTCGGCGTCCTCGAAGTAGGCGGCCTGGTAGCGGGCGGCCAACCGCATCGCGCGCTGCTGCCGCCGGGCGATCTCCGGGTCGTCGGCGATGTACAGGTCGCCGGCGAGCATGCGCTCCAGGTTGGTGCGCGGGTCGTCGGCGAAGTGGTCCTTCGGCATGTGTACGACCGTACACCAGGGAGCGTACGAACGTACACACGTGCCTCGAAGAGGAGAATGCCCGGTCGATGCCATCGGGCGCCCTTCACCCGTTCACAGGACACGGCAGATCGAGGTTCGCCCGGTTCGGGGAGCAGGTCACCAGGGTCAGCGAAAGATACGTGGGGCGTTCGAGGTAGAAGCCGAACGACAGGTCACCGCCCGAGTTCAGCCGCTCGGCCGCGGAGGTGACGAGGGCGGTCAGTCGACCGGCGTCGCGCTGCGCCTCGAACGCGGACCGGGGCGCGTACTCGGCCAGCCGGTCACCGAGCCACGCCGCCGCCTCCCCCGGATCCGGCCACGTGCCCCGTACCAGCGAGCGCGGTTTGAGGAGCCAGTGCGCCGTTTCCATCGGGGGCAGGTCGGAGGCCGGGAACTCCGCGGCCACCTCGCGGTACCGCTGGATCAGTTCGGGCCGGCTTCCGGGCGGGGGCGGTTCGGGGTGGGGCGGACGCCGCAGCGCCTCCTGGTCGAAGCGCTCCTTCGGGCCGGTCCACCGATAGCCGTGGTGACGCCCACCGACGACGACCTTCGGGCATGGGCCGAAGGCGCCGGTCAGCCCGCTGTCTTCAGTGAACCGCGCGCCCGTCTCAAGGAGTTCGAAAGCCGTATCCGTTCCTGGCGCCGGCAGTTGGCGGCTGGGCACACTCCTGTCCGAGAGACCTGGAACACGCTCGTCCTCAACCCCCGGACTCCGCATGCCTGGGAAACCAGCGTGGTCAACGGCATGCTTCAGACCGCCGATTACGCTCGGTGCGTCTTTGAACGCCGGGCGGAAGTGCGCAACACCCCGAGGGATGCGGAAGACGCGGTGCGTGCCCGGATGCGACGGCAGGAGTGGCTGTACCGGTCAGGGAAACAGTTGAATCTGCTCATGTGGGAGGGGGCTCTGTCGGCCCGGGTGTGTCCACCGGACGTACTGGCGGCCCGGCTGGACCGGCTCTTGGGCGTGGTGGGCATGAACACCGTTCGCCTGGGGGTCGTGCCCATGGATGCCGCGCTGCGCCTGTCACCGGGCAACGCCTTCTGCATGCTGGACGACCGCCTGGTCGTCGTCGAGGACTGGCACGCCGAGCTGTGGCTGGACGACGCCGAGACGGTAGCCCTCCACCGGCGGGTCCGGGACACCTTCGCGGAGTCGGCCGTCTTCGGTGCCGACGCCCAGCAGGTGAGCGCCCGGGTCCGCCGGAGCATCAGGGTCTGAGCCTGGCTCTGTACCCACCGCGGCCCGCTGATCGTGGCGCGGTTCACCAAGGGCCAGTGCCGGCCGTGCCCGGGCCGCGCCCAGTGCACCACCTCCCGCGAAAGCCCGCGGAACGCGGGCTTTCGCGGGAGGTTCTCGACTCGCAACACGCACTCACAGCCATCGCCGTGAACATTGTTGAGATCTCCGGCAGAGCCGGGCTCAGGGTTGGTGTGCGGACTCCTCGGCTTCTCGGGCGAGGCGACGCAGTTCGTCGGCCAGGACCTCGATCCGGGACCCGGAGACCGGCGGAATCTGACACAGCCGGAGCATGAGTTCGCATCGTCCGTGCCTGTTGCGGATGGGGGCCACCAGGCTTGCGCCCTCGTACTGCTTCTCCGGCTCGAGGTCCACCGGCCGGAGATCCTCTCCGGCGGCCTGGAGCATCGCCTGGATCTCGCGTTGCTTCGCCGGCGTGACTCCGTCCACGCCGTACTCGGTCAATGCGGGAAAGAGCAGCTTGTCTCTTGTGTCCCCGGCGTAGGAGCCGGCCCAGCCGTGTTTGCGCGCATGGTCCAGACGTTCTTGGGATATGTGCAGCAACTCCTTGTCTGCGGTCCTTGCCTTGTCCATCCACTGCTCGACCTCTGCTTCGGGAGCGCCGATCAGGAACACCTCTCCGAAAGGAGGCGTGAGTGGCAACTTCGAACCGAGGATCGTGGAGGTCGGCACATCCGGACCGGCGACCGTCGCCACGGCCACGGCGTGGTCGGTGACCTTGGCATAAGCGGTCACCTCTCCGTGGGCCGCGTGCGCGAGTCGCTGCATGCCGTCACGGATGTACTGCACGGTCTGCACGCTCTCGGCCACGATCGCATCACTCGGCGCGACGAAGGACCCCGGGACGAAACCGCCGAACCCGCCTTGGAAGAACAACAGCGGGGCGACCGGACGATGAATCTCCAAACTCCTGACGGAGCCGGTCACGAAGTAGTGGTCTCCTGCCGGAGTGCAGGACTCGAGGTCGCAGTCGATGCTGCACACCACGTCCGGGAGAACCGGCGACCCGTTGCTGGAAGGCGACCACTCCAGTCCCTCGAACCTCTTGTCCGCGGGTCGGGACAACGTCCTGCAGATGTGCTCCTGGTCGTGGGCGAGGATGTTGACGGTGAAGCGCCCCGACTTTCTGATCGCGGCGAAGCTCGCGGAGTCCCGCGTGGGCAGGAAGCCGACGAGGGGTGGGTCGAGGGACACCGAGGTGAAGGTGCCCACGATCAGTCCGACAGGTTCCCCGTCCGGGTTGGTACTGGCTATCAGGGCCACCCCCGTGGGGTGATGCCCGAGAGCCTGCCGGAAGGTGGCGGAGTCCACCGCGCCGCCGCTCACGGGTGACTCGCTTCGAGTTCGGGGGCGGTGACCAACGCGCGGATCTCCTCTGGCCACGGCGTGGCCTCACCGCTGGAACGGTCGGTCAGTACGAAGACGGATCGGGACGACGCGACCAGCCGCGTACCCACCAGCATGCGCTGCGCGAGTCCCAGCGAACTGCGACCGACCCGGTCGAGGCAGGTCTCGGTGGTGATCGTCGCGGGGTAGTGGACCTGGCCCTTGAAATCCACCTCCAGCCGGACCAGCGCGATGATCGGCTCGAATCCCACCGCTGGCCTCACATGCTCGTTCATGAACGTGTAGCGCGCGTTGGCGAGGATGTCGGTGAACGCGGTGTTGCCCATGTGGCGTTGGAAGTCGAGGTCGCTCACCCGGAGCGTGTCCTCGACGACGTGTTCCAGGGAGGGCCCCGAAGGCCCGGTGCTCGACTGGCCCATCATCAGCCTCCTCAGCCGGCCTTCGCGGCCTTGACGGAGGCGCCGAACTCCTTCAGCGCTTCGGCACGGTACTCGCGCATCTCCTCGTTCGCCTGACGGCCCCGCACGAGACCCTCGGCCAGCGGGAGATCCGCGACCGCGTGGAACAGCCGCTTGGTGGCCTGGAGTGCCACGGGCACCTGCCCCGCCAAGGTCTCGGCGACCTTCATCGCCTCGGCGAACTCCTCGCCCTCCGGGACGACTCGCGTGACCATGCCCATCCGCTCGGCTTCCTCGGCGTCGACCAGGCGCCCACTGGCCACCAGTTCGAAACCAGCCTTGCGGCCCAGCTGCTTGGTCAGGTTGGCCATCACCACGGCTGCGACAAGACCGTGCTTGATCTCGGGGTAGCCCATGCGCACGTTGGCCGACGCGATGGTGATGTCGCAGGCGAGGGCCAACCCGCAGCCGCCGCCGACGGCATACCCGTGAACGGCGGCGATCACCGGCTTGGAGATCTCGGGAATGGTCTTGTGCAGACCGTAGGTGAGTCCGGCGCGGTACTCGACGCGTTCGGTGTTGTCGGGCGTGAGCTCGGCGAACTCGCCGGTGTCGGCGCCCGTGCAGAAGGACGTCCCCGTCCCGCGCACGACCACCGCACGGATCTCGTCGTCCTGGCCGGCTCCCCGCAGCTCTTCGATCAGGCGCTCGTAGAGCGCGCTGTCCATGGCGTTGAGCTTGCCCGGACGGTTGAGGGTGAGCACCAGCACATGACCCAGGCGCTCAACAATGAGGTTCTCTTCCATGGTTCAGCCTCGTTCGTGCTCTAGTCGATGGAGAAGAAGACGGACTCGCGCTCGCCCTGCAGCCTGATGTCGTACCGCAGATGGCGCTCGACGTCGGTGGGCTGTGCGATCAGGAGGGGCCGCCTGGCCTCGGGGACCTGCCGCAGGATCGGGTCGGACCGATTGGCCTGCTCCTCGTCGGGGAAGTACACCTTCGTCGCCAGCGGCCCTGCCAGGCCGCGCGTGAAGATGAAGATGCTCAGGTGCGGCGCCAACCGGTTGCCGTCGGGCAGCGTCACCTGTTCCGGCTTCCTCACGACGGCGCGGAAGCGGCCCTCGAGGGTGCGGACACGGCATGCCTGCTCCTGGCTCCAGAACTCGAGGAACGCGCCGTAGTCGACATGGTCCCCTCGACCGTCGAGGACCATGCCCTCGATCACGACGGCGCTCGGATCGTCCTCGGCGACGGTCTGGGTGATGCCCGGCGGGGTCATGGCGAAGCCGAACAGGGGACCGCAGGTCTGCGCGGGTGTGAGAATCATGGCCATCCCTCACTCGAACGGGGTCGCGGCCGAGCCACGAAGCACGATGTCGAACCGGTACGCCAGCGCCGAGGGGTTCCTGGTCAGCAGGGCGCCCGGGTCGGTCCGCTCCGGTGGGTGGACGACCGCGCCGCTGCCGTCGACGGTGGCCAGAGCGCGCTGGGGGCCGAACGACTCCGCGATGGAGTTCTCCTCATCGAGCCTGGCGATCAGGCGCTCCTGGCCTCGCTGGTCCGGGATGGCGTTGATCATGCGGTCCATGCGGATCAGCGGGTCGCCCTCGAAGTACATCTGCGTGACGAGCCGGCCGGCACAGCCGGCGCCCAGGACGGAGAAGTGGATGTGGGACGCCCGCCAAGCACGTGCACCGTCCTTGAACATCGCCGGGTACGGACCCGGACGGATCGTCAGGAAGCGGTAGTAGCCACGGCTGTCGGTCAGGCAACGGCCCGCGCCGTAGAAGTTGGCATCGAGCGGAAAGCCCGACACGTCCATCGAGTCGCGATAGCCACCGGCGGCGTTGGCCTGCCAGATCTCGACCAGGGCGTTCTTGACCGGTGTGCCGCCGCTGTCGGTCACGGTTCCGTGCACGATGACGCGTGTGCCGATGGGCTCCGAGACGCCCTGCACCGTGAGGTCGTTGTCGAACGCTCCGAGCTTCAACTGCCCGAAGGCGGGGCCCGGCAGGTTGTGGAACCACTCCTTGTCCAGGTGAACCGGTGCTGCCAACGGCACGCGCAGGGTGCTGACGCTGGAGTTGGAATCCGCCAACGGCGGATCGAACGATTCGATCATGAGGTTGCCTTCCCCATTGCTTGTGCGGCGATGGCCCGGATGCCGAGGCTCTCGTCCGCCAGGTCGTGACGCGAGGGACTCGTGCCGCGGTCCAGCAGCCTTCTGGCAGTCAGGAAGGCGCCGGGGTCGTTCAGTGCCTCGACGGCCATCAGGTCGTCCCCGCGGTAGTGCCACAGCGAGAAGCCCGCGCCGTCCTCCGCGGTTCTCCTGATGACGCAGTCGCCGTCGCCGGACAGGCCGACGATCTGCAGCCGGACGTCGTACTGGTCCGACCAGAACCAAGGTGTCGGTCGCGGAGGCACCGCGCGACCCGCGATGTGGGCCGCTGCCGCCTTTGCCATGTATTCCGCGTTCTGGACCGACTCCAGGCGGAGTCTGCGGCCCTGCCAAGCGAAGTTGGCGCAGTCGCCCACCGCGTACACCGACGGGGCGCTGGTCCGGCCGAGGTCGTCGACGGTGATGCCGTTGTCGACCGTGATGCCGGCCCCCGCGGCGAGTTCGGCAACCGGTTCGGCGCCTATCCCCATCAGGACGAGATCGGCGTCGATCCGGGTCCCGTCGGTGAGCACACCGGCGACCACGCGGCCGTTCTCACCGTCCAGCGATCGGAGCTCTCGGCCTTCCAGGACCTCGACCCCGTTGCGCAAGTGCTCCGATCGGAGATGGTCGGCGGCTTGCTCGCTGAGGACCCGCTGGAGCAGCCGGTCACGCTCGACCACGGTGACGTGACGTCCGAGGCGAGCCGCCACCGCGGCGAACTCGAGGCCGATGAAGCCGCCACCGAGAACGAGTACCGACTTCGCCTCGTCGAGTGCGCCGGACAGGGCGTCGGCATCGGCGAGTGTGCGCAGCACGTGCACGCCCTGGAGTCCGTTGACCAGCGAGTCGGGCAGTCGTCGTGCTCGAGCACCGGTCGCCAGGACCAGGTTGTCGTAGCGGAGGGTGCTTCCGTCCGTCGAGACCACGGCCTGCTGCGCGACGTCGATCCGGACGACCTGTTCGCCGGTGCGCAGGTCGACCTCGGGCTTGACACGGCCGGCAGGTGTGCCCAGCGTGAGGTGCTCCTGCCCGATCTCCCGCAGCAAGTAGCGCTTGGACAGGGGTGGGCGTTGGTAGGGGACAGCCGGTTCGTCGCCGACAAGGGTGATCGGAGCGTCATAGCCCGCGGTGCGCAGGTGCATGGCCGTGGTGTGGCCGGCCTGCCCGGCGCCGATGATCACGGTTCCGTGTTTCATGGCTCGGCGTCAGCAGGTCGGCGGTACTTCGACGGTGATTCCGTCGAGCTCGGGCTGGGCGGAGATCTGACAGCTCAGGCGGCTGCCGTCGCGCCGAGGTGCATCGGCGAAGTCCAGCAGGTCGGCCTCGATCGGGCCGGGCTCGCCGGTTTGGTGGTCGGACTGGACGTAGACATGGCAGGTCGCACACATCATCCCGCCACCGCATTCACCGATGATGCCGGGAACGCCGTTGGCTACAGCCGCCTCCATCAGGTTGACGCCGTTGCCGACCTCAGCGGTGATGCGCTCGCCGTCGGCAGTGATCCACGTCACCTCAGCCATGATCAGAACCTCCAAGTCGGACCTTCAGACTCTGAGGACCGCGGTGGGCCATCGTCTTCGTCCATGCGAGTTGTTGTCCCTCCACCAGCTCCATGCCGGGGAAGGCGTTGACGAGTTCTTCCAGCACGATCTTCATTTCCATGCGTGCCAGTGGTGCGCCCACGCACACGTGGATGCCGTATCC
This sequence comes from Streptomyces sp. JNUCC 63, assembly GCF_054366325.1. Classification (NCBI taxonomy): domain Bacteria; kingdom Bacillati; phylum Actinomycetota; class Actinomycetes; order Kitasatosporales; family Streptomycetaceae; genus Streptomyces; species Streptomyces sp. JNUCC 63. The sequence goes on from NZ_CM135963.1 coordinate 4,314,658, forward strand.
GAAGGACAGGTGATCTCGTGAGTTGACGCGGTGGATGTCGAAGTCCGACGGCCGTTCGAACTGGTCCTCATCGTGATTCGCCGATGCCAGGCTCAGCAGGACCTTGCCTCCCGCAGGGATGGTCACGCCGCTGAGTTCGACGTCTTCAAGGGCCCTGCGCCGCCAGGTCATGACCGGGGTGCTGTATCGGAGAACTTCTTCGACGGCACGCGGGATCAGTGCCGGATCCGCGACCAGTTCCTCCCAGGTCCCGCGGTTCTCCAGCAGCGTGAGGATGCTGATGGTCAGACCGTTGGTCACGGCCTCGTGACCGGCCAGCAACAACGCGAACACCAGGCAGACGATCTCGTTCTCGGTCAGCACCGAGTCGTCGTCACCTCGAAGCTCCAGCAGCTTGCTGGGGTAGTCGTCGCGCGGTGCCCGCTTGCGGTCCTCGACGATCTCCTTGCAGAAGTGGAAGAAATCGTTCAGCTCATGGCCGGCATCGATCATTTCCTGCCTGGTCAGCTTGCCCCAGATCATCGTGGCGCGGTTGAGCGCCCATCGCTTGATCATCAGGGGGTCCACGTCGTCGACACCGAGGAGCATGAACACCACGCGCGCAGGCATCTCATGGGTCAGTTCGGCGACGATGTCGACTTCGTCCTTGCCGCGCAGGCCGTTCACGTACTCCTGCGCCAGCGCACGGATCCGTGGTTCGTAGTCGCGGTAGCGCTTGGGATTGAGGAACTGGCCGGCGCTCTGCCGGATCCGGGTGTGCTTGGGCCGGTCGGTGTTGGACTGCACCGGTTCGACGGTGAAGTTGTTGCCGGCGAGGAACCGGGTCAGTTCCTCGGGGTAACTCTCCAGCGAGTCCAGGACGTTCGAGGCCGAGAACCGCGCGGGGTCCTTGAACACCGAGAGAACATCCTGCCGTTTCGTCACGACCCAGTAGTCGGTCTCCTCGTTGTAGAACACCGGCGCCTCATGACGGGCGATCGAGAAGAACTCGTAGGTGCCGTCGTGGTCGAACGGCTTGAACCCGCTGGTCACGGGGCATCGTGCGGCCGCCGGTCGCTGGTCAACCACCGCCATCCCTCTCCACCCTCCGTCGGCGGCCGAAGCGACCGCTTGTTGTCTTGTCAACAGGTGGCCGAGTGTGTCCCGCGCTTGTTGTTTTGTCAACGGGTGTGGGGGACGTGGCATCTGCAGTTCTGGGTCGATGACGCGTTCGGGCTGGTCGGCGGGCATCGAGGCCCGCTGGGTGGCCGGATGTGAGACCCTCCCGGCGCCGCTGCCATCAGCGCCGAGCCGCCGTCCGCCATCAGCGCCGGCAGCGACATCGCCGCTGCCGCAGCGACCTGACCGGCGCGAACTCCTCATCGATCGAGACCGACAGATGCCGTGGGGGTGAGGTGCCTGTTCGGGAATTGTCAAATTCCCTCTTGACAAGTCAAGACATATTTGGCCACCGTGTGCTCTTGATCACTCAACATCTTGCCGAACCGCCCTGTCTCACACGCGAGCCGAGCCTTCTCGTTCCACGCGGCTCATCGGTGGGGTGGCGGCACTTCCGTAGCAGTACCCAGTCGAGGGAGGACGTCATGGGAGCGAATCAGACTGCTGAGCCCGACGTGTCGGTCGCCATGGCGACCGACCGCTCTTCAGGGGGCGAGAGGAAGCAGAACCGACGGGTCATCTACGCCACGCTGGTGGGTACAACCATCGAGTGGTACGACTTCTTGGTCTATGCGCAGATCGCGGCCCTGCTCTTCGGTGACCTGTTCTTCAGCGGGCTCGGCCAGTGGAGCCAACTCACCGCCCTGGCGACCGCTGGGGTGAGCTTCTTCTTCCGACCGCTCGGCGCCATCGTCTCAGGCTATCTGGGTGACCGGTTCGGTCGTCGCATCGTCCTTGTGCTGACGCTCGGACTGATGGGCCTGTCGACCACTTTGGTCGGCCTTCTGCCGACGGCCGCGACGATCGGAACCGCGGCCCCGATCCTGCTCATCCTCCTGCGTTGCCTCCAGGGGCTCTCCGCCGGCGGCGAGTGGGGCGGCGCGGCGATGCTCGCCGTGGAACATGCCAGGACCGGTCACCGCGGGCGGATGGGAGCCTTCCCGCAGATGGGCGTGCCACTCGGGATGATGCTCGCCATCGTCGTGATGGGCGCCTTCAACGGCCTTCTCGGCAAGGAGGCGTTCGACCAGTGGGGCTGGCGCCTGCCGTTCATCTTCTCCGTCGTGCTGATCGTGGTCGGGCAGTACGTGCGGTCCAAGGTCGCCGAGTCGCCGGTCTTCACCGAGCTCGAAGAGTCGCAGGCCAAGGCGAAGACGCCACTGCGTGAACTGCTGAGCGCCCACGGCGGCAAGGTTCTGGCGGCCGCCGCCACGATGGTCGGCAACATCGCTGCCGGCTACATGATCGTCGGCGGCTTCGCGCTGGCTTACGTGACCAGTGCCCATGACCTTTCTCGCGAGCACGTGCTGATGTGGCTCTTCGCGGCCAGCGCCGTGTGGATCGCGTTCACCTACGTCGGCGCATGGTGGAGTGACCGCTCCGGCCGCCCGGTCGTCTACAAGTTCGGTCACGCGATGCTGTTCGTGCTGCTCCTGCCGCAGTTCTGGCTTCTCAGTCAGGGCGCCGAACTGGGCGTCGGCGTGGCCCTGCTGACCCTGGCGGTGCCGTTGGGCTTGACCTACGGCCCCCAGTCGGCGCTCTTCGCGGAAATGTTCCCTGCCCGGATCCGGCTCTCCGGGGTGTCGCTCGCTTACGCGGTCGGAGCCGTCCTCGGCGGAGCGTTCGCGCCGATGATCGCCGAGGCGCTGACCCAGGAATTCGGCACGGTCATCGCGGTCGCGCCGTACTTGATGGGGATGGCATTGATCAGCCTGGTGACGGCCTTCTTCCTCACCGACCGCTCCAGGGAGCCGCAGGAGTCGATGGCCTCTCGTTGAGCAACGTAGCTGCCGCGAGCGTCTGGGGCGCCTCCCCGCATCGGAAATCCGAGCGGTCGACGAGGCGCCCCAGACTGCTGTTGACAAGACAACAAGATGGCCAGAGGATGCTGTTGACACCACAACAACTTGACTGGTTCGCCCCGGGTTCGCCTGTGCCCGGACCACAAGCCGCTGGGAGGAAGCTGTGGGAGTTCAGAAAATCGAGGGAGCGGGTAAGCCGCTCGGAATGCTTCCGGGCTTGAAGGTCGTCGAGATGGGCCAGAATCTGGCCGCTCCGTATGCCTCGCTGATTCTCGGTGACCTCGGCGCCGACGTCATCAAGATCGAGAAGCCCGGCGGGGATGACGCGCGTGGCTGGGGCCCGCCGTTCGTGGGCGACAGTTCGGTCAGTTTCCACATGATGAACCGGAACAAGCGGTCCGTCGTGCTGTCGCTGGACGACGAGGCCGACTACAAGGTCTTCCTCGAACTCGTCCGCGACGCCGACGTCTTCATCCACAACCTGCGCCCGGGCGTCGAGCGCAAACTCAAGGCGGACGCCGAGACCCTCATGGCCGTGAACCCCCGGCTGATCTACTGCTCGATGTCGGCGTTCGGTCACACCGGTCCGATGGCGAACCGTCCCGGCTACGAGCCGCTGCTGCAGGCCTTCTCCGGCCTGATCGCCATCAACGGCGACCCGAACGGCCCGCCCTCCCGGGTGGGTCCGTCGGTCGTCGACCTCGGAACGGGCATGTGGACCGTGATCGGCGTTCTCGCCGCGGTCCTGGAGCGCCAGGTCACCGGGGTCGGCAGTGAGGTGAGGACCTCACTGCTGGAGACGGCCGTCAGCTGGGCGGGACGGCACATCGCGGACTACGGGGCGACCGGCACCATCCCGCCGCGGGTCGGTACCGGCCACAACTCGCTGACTCCCTACGGTGCCTTCGAGGCAGCGGACGGCCCGTTCATCATCGCCGCGGGCAACGACCGCCTGTTCGCCAAGTTGGCTGCGGCCCTGGAAAAGCCCGAGTGGGCGAGCGACCCCCGCTTCGCCACGAATGCCGCGCGCAACGAGAACAGGGCCACGCTGCTGCCGCTCATCTCCGAACTCGTCGTCCGCAGCACCGTCGCCGACTGGATCGCGTGCCTGGAGCGCGCCGGCGTGCCCTGCGCCCCCATCCATTCGATCCCGCAGGTGCTGGAGCACCCCCAGACCGAAGCCATGGAAATCATCCTGGACAACGCCGACGACCGGCTCAAGCTCACTGGACTGCCGCTGAGCATCAACGGCGTGCGAGCGGGCTTCGGCACCACGGCGCCGGCGCTCGACGAGTATCGCGACGAGCTGGCCGGCTCCGCGTCGGCACCGGAGTCAGGACCCGCACAGTGACCAGCAGCCACACCCATATCGCGACGTCCGACGCGACCTCGATCACCGTCCGCGGGAAGGACCTGTGCGAGGACCTGATCGGCCGGCACAGCTTCACGGACATGATCTACTTCCTGTCCGTCGGCCGGATGCCCACGCCGCCCGAAGCGCGGGTTCTCGATGCCTGCCTGGTCACGCTCATGGAGCACGGGTGGACCCCGACGTCGATCATCACCAGACTGGCAGCCGACAGCGTGCCGGATGACGTACAGGTGGCGATCGCCGCCGGGCTGCTGTCGGTCGGGCCGGTGTTCGCCGGAACCATGGAGGGCTGCGCCCAGCTGCTGGTCGAGGGCGTCGAGAGCGGCGAGGACCCGGACACCTACTGCACGCGTGTGGCAGAGGAGTACGTGAGCGCCAAGCGACCCGTGCCGGGATTCGGGCACCGCCTGCACAAGCCGGATGACCCGCGCGCGGTCAGACTCCTCCAGCTGGCCGAGGAGAACGGAATCAACGGCCGCTACGTCGACCTGCTGCGGAGGCTGAGCCGCGAGGTCGACGCAGCCCGGGGCGGGCGGCACCTCACCATCAACGCCACGGGTGCCATCGCGGCGCTGTTCCTGGAGATCGGGATCCCGCTGAAGGCCGGTCGCGGACTTGCCGTGGTTTCCCGGGCCGGCGGTTTGCTCGGCCATGTGGTGGAGGAGTTCGCCGAACCCTCCGCACGCACCATCTGGCAGCTCACCAGGGAGGGCATCCCGTACTCGGATCCCCAGGAGAGTCCGCATGACTGACGAGTCGCACGACCGGTACACCTCGGCCGAGGTGCTCGCTCTCTACCGGGAGCACAGTGACACCCTGATCGACCTGGTGGCGAGCCGCGCCGCGGCAGATCCGGACCGTCCGATGATGGTGTGCGGTGAGCGTTCCTGGACGTGGGCCCAGGCCGCCGACGCGACGGGACGACTGGCCGGTCACCTCCGGGACAGGGGGGTGGAGGCCGGGGATCGTGTGCTCGTCATGGGCCGCAACAGCGACTGGCATGTACTTGCCCTGCTGGCCGCCGCCGGGCTGGGTGCGGTGTTCGTGCCCGTCAACCCTGATTTCAAGGTGGAGGAAGCGGCCTACGTGCTCCGTCAGTCGGGTGCGCGGGCGATCCTCTGCGACGAGGACGCTGAACCGGTCGCTACGGCCGCACGCGACGACGTCCACAGCTCCGCCTGGATCCAACGGCTCGGCGGCGAGCTCCTGGACGCCAAGCCGATCGAGGCGGGCGGCGGTGACCGGCAGGCTCCGTGCGTGATGATCTACACCTCGGGAACCACCGGATTCCCGAAGGGTGTCCTGCACAGCCAGCGGAGCGTGATCGCCGCGGGAGAGAGCTTCGTGGAGCGGGTGCGACTGCAGCCGCACGACCGGGTGCTCACCATCCTTCCGCTGTTCCACGTCAACGGCCTGCTCTACTCCGTGGCCGGAGCGCTCGCCGCCGGTGCCACACTCCTGGTGGAACCGCGTTTCTCCGCCTCGCGCTTCTGGCACACGGTCAAGCGGCTCGGTGCGACGCAGGTCAACATGATCGAGGCGATCAGCGCGATCCTGCTCAACCGGCCTCGTGACGAATACGTGCCCGACCACGGCCTGCGCAAGATCTACGGGATCCGGCAGGCGAGCACCCGGGCGTTCCGGGAGCGGTTCGACGTACCCCACCTGGTGGGCGGGTACGGGATGACCGAGATCCCGGGCATCCTGAGCACGCCCTACGACGCGGAGGCCAGGCCGGGCAGCATGGGCCGGCTCTGTCGGCATCCTGATCCCGCGCGGCCGTGGGCGCAGTGCCGCATCGTGGACGAATCCGGTGCGGACGTCCCCGATGGCGAGGTCGGGGAGCTCTGGGTACGGACGCCCATCGTGATGCTGGGGTACTTCCGCGAACCCGGGCAGACTGCCGATGCCTTCCAGGACGACTGGTTCAGAACCGGCGACCTGGTGCGACGAGACCAGGACGGTTGGTACTACTTCGTCGCGCGGAAGAAGGACATCATCCGCCGGCGGGGTGAGAACGTGTCCGGAGCCGAGCTGGACAGGGTGGTCGCCGAACACCCGGAGGTGGTGCTGGCGGCCGCGGTCGGAGTGCCGTCCGAGATGGGCGACGAAGACATCCTGCTGGTTGTCACGCCCCGTCAGGACTCCCGCCTGACCGAGCAGGAGGTCGCGGACTTCTGCAGCGCTCGGCTGGCCCGGATCAAGCGGCCCCGCTACGTACTTCTCACCGGGGACATGCCGCTCACGCCGACAGGGAAGGTCGCCAAACACCTCCTGAGGGCAGACGCCACTCTTCGGGACCGGGCCCGTGAGGTCGACGTCTCCATCGATCCGCAGCCGGCCCAGTCCGGGGCCAGGTGAATCCCGCACACATCCCTTCAGTGGACCTGCCACAGCAGCATTCGATGGCTGCGGAAAGGAACACCCCCATGACCGAGCTCCTCGAGCTGCCCCCCTACCAGCCGACCGGCGATGTCGGACTGACCGAAGAGATCCACGCGTTCCTCCTGGGCGACTTCAGCGCCTCGCCGATGGTGCAGCGTGCTCGGGACCTGGTCCCGATCCTCAAGGAGCGAGCGGCGCGGCAGGCACAGCACGACCGACTGCTGCCCGAGACGATCGCGGACATGCAGCGGGCCGGCTTCTTCCAGATGCTGCAGCCCCGTGCCCACGGTGGGCACGAACTCACCCCCATCGAGTCCTTCGAAGTGACCTCCGTCCTCGCCGAGGGCGACCCTTCGGTGGGGTGGGTCCTGGGCGTGATCGGCATTCACCACTTCCACCTGGGTTTCTTCGACGACCGTGCGCAGTCCGATGTCTGGTCATCGGACACGACCACCCTGATCAGTTCGCCTTATGCACCCCAGATCGCCAGGCGGGTGGACGGCGGGTACCGCCTGTCCGGGCGATGGTCGTTCTCCTCCGGCAGCGACTACTGCGACTGGGCACTGCTCGGGGCCAACATCGAGGGTGAACCGACCCCCGGGCCGGGGCCGGTCGGCAGCCACGTCCTGCTGCTCCCGCGCGAGGACTACAAGATCATCCACAACTGGGACGTTTCTGGGCTGCGGGCCACCGGCAGCAACGACATCGTGGTCGAGGACGCGTTCATTCCTGACCACCGGAGCCTGACCTGGACCGAGGTGCACCAGAGAACCGCACCGGGCTTGGCGCTCAACACGGGGCTGCTGTTCAAGCTCCCGTTCTTCCAGGTGTTCTCACGGGCCACCCAGGCGCCGACGGCGCTCGGTGCCCTGAAGGGCATGGCAGACGCCCTGGTGGAGTTCAACAGGGGCAAGCGCCGGACCAGGATCGACCCTGCCACGACCCTCGCGTTGGCCGAGGCCTACTCCTTCGTTTCGGAGGCGAAGGGGCGGTTGTACGCCAACTATGCCGCGATGCTCTCCGAAGCCGGCGGAGGTCCCAAGGTCAGCGACGAGCGGCTGGAGGAGTTCCGCTTCCAGTCCGCGCACATTCCCGCACGCGCGGCCCGGTACGGCACCGAGTTGTACCGCGTCGCGGGCGGTACCGGCATCTACAACGCACAGCCGTTCGGGCGTTATCTGACGGACCTCATGGCGACGCAGACCCATGCGATCAACAACTACCAGGCCCGGGCGATGGACTGGATCGGCCCGCTCCTCGACACCACGGGGGCCGTCGTGCCGACACCGCTCGGAGTGATCAAGGATCAGGAACGTTCCGTCTGAGACAGCGTTCTGACCGGGGCCGGCGCTCTTCCCAGGGCGCCGGCCCCGGCTTGTCAGTCCGGTAGGTTCTCGGCGTTCTCGCCGAAGCGCCTGAGCATGTCGTTGAACTTCTCCACGTCCTCCGGGGTGAATCCGGCGAGCACCTGCTTGTGACGTTCCAGAGCCGACCTGAGGATCCGGTCGTGGAGTTCGTAACCTGCGGGCGTGAGGTGCCACAGCCGGTTGCGGGGGTTGCTGCCGATGACCTTGGCCTCCGCCAGGCCGAGCTTGGCGAGCTTGCTCAGGGACCGGCTGACCGCGCCCTTGTCGTAGCCCACGGCAGGGCTGGCGGCGGTCACCGGGACGTCGGGTTCCTTGCAGAGCATCACCAGCATCCGCCACTCCATCGCGCTGATGCCGAACTCGTTCTGGTAATGCCGGGAGAAGCTCCGGTTGAAACGGTTGGCGGCCCACACCAAGAGGACTGTCGGGTTGTTGTCCAGGTTCAGCGTCCTGGACTTCTTCCCGTCACCCACCTCGACCTCCTCGACAAAGAACTCATCGAGTTCGTCGCTCATGGGGGTGGCCTCCTGGAGTCTTGTCGGTGCGAGACTGCTGTCTCACGTACTTGGATGAGAAATCTCTCTTGCCCGGCAGACAGTCTAGGCAGGCCATGGAGCCCGCCCCGCTTCTCCGGTGTGGTGATCATGCCGCTCTTGCGGCGGCCGTGTGAAGAGCTCGGTCGTGGCCGGCGTGCTGGGTCTCCAGGGACGGAAGACCCACCTGTCCATGGCAAGAAGTCCGTGCGGGAGTGATCCGCACGGACTTCTTCTTCGACCGGGCCTCACGGCTGCTACGAGTCGGCCAGTGGCACTGCCCTTGGGCTGATCAACGCGGATACGACATCGCGGGCATCCTGGACCTCGGCGAGGTCCGCGGTCATTCTCTTCAGGTCGTGCGCCTGCTCGGGCCGCAGGCTCCAGGGCGCGTAGCCCATGCAGTCGCCGAACCCCTGCGCGTGCTCCTCAGGGGTGAGCGGGTTACCCGGATATCCCGGACCGATCTCGAGGGTCCTGACCCACTGACCTCCGTCGGCGGTGCGCATCTCGAACCGCGACGCCGAATGACCGGTGAGCTCGGGATCGAAGTGCACATGGATCCGCGAGATCATGGCGGACCTGCTCAGTTCGGCGACCTGTTCGGGTTCGAAGTGCCTGAGGGACGCCGATCCCCGCTCCAGGGCGTTCGCGGCGCAGTACTGTGCGCTGAACTGGGCGTTGACCCGCGGGTTGGTGCCGGTCTCGAACGGTTTGCCTATGAGTTTGAAGGCGAAGTCGGGCAGGAAGATGTCCACCCGCTCGATCTCCTGCGTGTTCACCGAGGCATCATCCAGCGCCAGGAGGGCCGACTCGGTGACTCCCTGGGTGAGTCCGCAACTCGGGTACTTCTTGAAGAAGATGCCCTCCAGGTTGTAGCGACGACCGAGTCGGTCGACGAACGACTCCGGAGAACGCTCGCCTCGTGCGTACAGTCGCGCATACCCGAATGGGCCGGCGATGAAGTGGAGGGGTCCGGTCAGTCCGGCCTGGGCGAACTGCACGCTCTGAACAGCCGAGGCCGCAGTCCACCCCTGGATCAGCCGCACCGCCAAGGACGCATCGACATTGCTCTGAAAACTCGCCGAACAACGGTTGAAGGAGAGTGCCAACGCGTGCAGCGTCTGCTCCGCGTCAAGACCAGCGGCCCGCGCCGCGGCAGCGGTGGCCCCCATGAGGCCGGCGACGCCCGTCGGATCCAGCCCACCGTACTGCTCCTCGGTGAGGTTGAACCGCACACCCGCCTCGAGACCGACCGTCAGCGCGGCCAGGAGCTCGGCCCCGGTGCAGCCTTCACGCAACTCCGCGGCGGCGAGCGCGGCAGGTACGACCGAGGACCCGAGGTGAAGCCCGGGCACCATGGTGTCGCAGTAGTCCAGCGCACGCGCCATGGAGCCATTGAGCAGCGCGGCGCTCTGGGCCGGCAGGTGGTCTCCGTGGACAAAGGACCTGGCCTCCGCTCGCCCCCCTTGGGTGACGACCAACTGCCGGAGTTCGGCGATCCCGTCCTGCGCGGCTCCCGCGACCGCGGTACCGCACACGGTCCTCAGGACCTGGTGGGTGATGCCCAGCACCTCTGCGGGGATGTCGGCGGCTTGGGTGTGAGCGACGAAGCGGGCGATCCGCTCCTCGGGATCCAAGGCGGAGTCAGGTGGTACGACGTGGCGGTCCTGGCCGACGTCCCCTGCCGTGGTGTTGCCCATTGGTTCTCTCTCAGAGGTGTGGAAGTGACTTGGAGGCGGTCCGTCCCACTGAGGCGATGCTGAGCAGGCCGATCAGTGCGACCAGGATGATCCAACCCGCGGGGCTGGTGTCGTGCCCGGTGCTCTGCACGAGGGTCTCGGCGATGAACGGCGCGGTTCCGCCGGCAATGATCGCCCCGAGGTTGTATCCCAGCGCGATGCCGGTGAAGCGGACCTTCGTCGGGAAGAGTTCGGCGACCAGCGCCCAGGTGGGCACCTGCACCCATCCGCTGATGAACATGAAGACGAAGTAGACGAGGCCGATCGCCAGCAGGCTGCTCGTGTGGGACAGGACGAGGAATGCGGGCCAGGCGATCACCATGAAAGCGAGGTAAGCGGTGATCAGGACGGGCTTTCGGTCGAACCTGTCCGAGAGCAGGCCGGGCAAGGGGAAGGTCATTGCCGCGAGCGCGATGCCTGCGGCAGCGGTCCACGAAACCGCGGTGGGCGAGACATTGCCCTTCAACTCAAGGAAGATCCCGAAGTAGGTGAGCCCGATGTAGACGGTTCCGTTCAGGGCGATCGAGAGACCGAGCACGCGCAGGACCGGAACCGGGTAGTCCCGAACCACCGACGCCAGCGGGCGCTTCTCCACGGCCGCTCCGTCGAGACGCTCCTCGAGTTCCTTGAACTTCGGGCTGTCCTCGATGCGCAGCCGCGCCCACAGGGCCAGGGCGGCGAGGACAGCCGACAGCAGGAACGGAACCCGCCAGCCCCAGGTCGCCATCTGCTCGGGACTCAAACCGAGGCGGACCGCTCCCACCACGGCCGCGGCCACGGCAAAGCCGAGAGTCGCCCCGATCGCGGTCGAGCTGCCGTACAGGCCGCGGCGGCCGGGAGGCGCGAGTTCGGCGACATAGGTAGCCGCGCCTCCGATCTCGCCGCCGGCAGCGAATCCCTGCACCAGACGGACCAGGACGATCGCCACCGTGGCCGCGATGCCGATGCCGGCGTGCGTGGGCAGCAAGCCCATGGCGACGCAGGCGGCGGACATGAGCAGGACGGTTGCCACGAGCGAGAAGCGCCGGCCCCGCTTGTCGCCGAGGATGCCGAAGAACCATCCACCGACCGGCCGCACCACGTAGGACGAGGCGAACAACGCCAGCGCCGACAACGTCGCTGTGGCCGGATCCTGCTGGGGGAAGAACAGCGGCGCCAAGGTCAGCGCGAGGAAGCCGTACACGCTGAAGTCGTAGTACTCGATGATCGTGCCGACGCCGCCGGCGACGGCGGCCCTCCGTGCCATGACCGGATCGCCGGCTTCGGTTCTGTGCTGTTCCTCGAGGGCTGAGGTGGTGGCCATGAGCTCTCCTCGTCAGTCAGTGCTGACCGCTAGATAGTTCGCTTCAATCACCTGACGGTTTTGTGGTGTGCATCACGGATGCAAGCATGCGGTCACTGATCGAGTCAATCCATTGAGCGGTTTACTTGTGCCACCTGGTGGACCTACAGTGGCAGCATGACATTGCCCTCAGCAGCCGCTGCAGCGGACGGCGGCGTGCGTAGCGTGACTCGTGCCTTCGACCTTCTGAGAGCGTTCGACGCCGAGCACAAGGTCCGCTCACTGCGTGAGCTTGTCCAGCTCACCGGGCTGCCCAAGTCGACGGTCGTCCGGCTGCTCGGCACGCTCGGCAATCACGGGATCATCACCAGCCCGAGCGAATCGACCTACAGCATCGGCCCCTCGTTCCTGCGGTGGGTCAAGCTGGCCGAGGCGATGTGGGAGGTGGGCGCCGAGGCTCGGCAGGTGATGACGGCCCTGCGCGACGACTGCGGCGAAACGGTGAACATCTACATTCGCCAGGATCTGCATCGCATCTGCGTGGCCCAGGTCGAGGGCACCACGACCGTACGGAGCGTGGTGCGGGTCGGTGAGCCCTACTCCATGACCGGGGGTGCCGCGGCCAGGGTGCTTCTCGGCGGTTGTCCGGACACCGTGCTGGAAGCCCTGTCCGCACAGGACCCGCACGTCGACGGGGCGGCCCTGCGCACCAGTGCCGCCGGCGCCCGCGAGGCAGGCTTCGCCATCACACACGGCGATCGCGAACTGGGTGCCTCCGCGGTGGCGGTTCCGATCGTGGCTGCCGACGGCCGTGTCCTCGCCGCGCTCTCCCTCAGCGGCCCCACCTCACGGTTCACCGCTGACCGATGCGCCCAGTACGTCGAAGCCGTAACCAAAGCAGCCCGGCAGATCAGCGCTGTCGGGCTCGGCACCGTGGAGGCGTTCCTGTGACCGCAGACCTGCTCAAGGGCGTTCGAGTCCTGGACATGACCAATGTGCTCGCCGGGCCGTTCGCCGGTTATCAACTCGCCCTGCTCGGCGCCGATGTGATCAAGGTGGAGACGCCCGGGAGCGGTGACCTGGCACGCCAGCTCGGCGCCGATCCCGAACTGAGCGCCGCGCGGATGGGCGTCTCCTTCCTCGCCCAGAACTCCGGGAAGCGGTCGGTGACGGTCAACCTCAAGACCGACGGCGGCCAGAAGGTGTTCGAACAGTTGCTTGTCGACGCCGACGTGCTCCTGGAGAACTTCCGTCCAGGAGTTCTCCAGCGCCTCGGCTTCGGCTGGGAGCGACTGCGGGAACTGAACCCCCGCCTGGTCTACTGCGCCGTCTCCGGATTCGGCGCCACCGGACCGATGCGTGGTCGCCCGGCCTACGACCAGGTGATCCAGGGGCTCTCCGGCATCATGAGCGTGACCGGTGACACCCAGTCCGCACCTTTGCGCGTCGGCTACCCGGTGTGCGACAGCTTCGGTGGTCTCGCCGCCGCCATGGCCGTGTGCGCTGCCGTCGTCAGGCAGCGGCAGACGGGGCAGGGCGCCTGTCTCGACACCTCCATGCTGGACGCGGCCATCACTTCCATGGGCTGGGTTGTCTCCAACCATCTGGTGACCGGCCGGGAGCCCGTACCCATGGGCAACGAGAACATGACCTCGGCGCCGTCGGGCAGTTTCAACACCGCTGACGGAATGCTCAACATCGCGGCCAACAAGCAAGAACAGTTCGAGACGTTGTGCAAGGTCCTCCACCGCGAGGAACTCATCACCGATCCGCGCTTCGTCACCCGTGAGGACCGCAAGCGCAACCGCGAACTCCTGCGCGACGAGCTCGAGATCTCGCTCAAGGAGAAGACCGCCGCCGAATGGGACGAGGTCCTGCTCGACACGGGTGTTCCGGCCGCTCCGGTGATATCGGTCCCCGAAACGCTCACCTCGGCACAGGTCGAGCACCGCGAACTGATCTCCGAGGTGCAGATGCCCGTCGCACCAGCCGGAACCGTCCAGGTCCTGGGACTGCCGACCCATGTCGACGGCCAAGCGGTGAAACCCTCCTCGCCGCCCCCCGCGCTCGGCGAGCACACCGAGGAGATCCTGCGCGAGATCGGGTTCACCCCCGAGCAGATCGAGGACTTCCGCGAGGAGGGAGCCGTATGAGAACCCGAACGGACAACACCGACAACCCGGATGCGGGACGGAACGAGCCCATGGACCACACCTCGCCGGCACGCGCCGCCGCACTTGACTCCGTGACCTCCCGCACGGTGGCCGACTGGTGGAGCACCGAGGTGTCGGACATCGAGCCCGGCGTCATTCGATTCCGCGGGTACCCGGTCCAGGACCTCATCCGCCGGGCCAGCTTCGTGGAGACCATCTGGACCATGGTCCGCGGCCGGATGCCGTCCCCTGCCCAGGCCGCTCTTCTGGAGAAGGCACTCGTGGCCGCGGTGGACCACGGACCACAAGCGCCCTCCATCGCGGCGGCCCGCATGGCCGCCACGTGCGGTGTGGGGTTGCACGGTGCGATGTCCACCGGTGTCGGGCTGCTCGGGGACGTCCACGGCGGTGCCGGACAGCAATGCGCCGAACTCCTGCAGCGACTGGTCACCGCAAGCGGAGGCGACGAGGACGCCGACAGCATCGCCTCCCCCGCCGCGGTCTCCCTGAAGGAGGCTGTTGCCGCCGAGATCGCCGCCCACCGCGAACGCCGGGCCTACATCCCCGGGTTCGGCCACCGGTTCCACTCCCACGACCCGCGCCGGGACCCACTCCTCGAGGCCGTCCAGGAAGCCGTCGACGCCGGGGTCGTCGCCGGTCGTCACCTCGCCGCAGCCCAGGAGCTGGAGGCCCAACTGTCGGTCGGCCGGGCGCGCCCCATCCCGATGAACATCGACGGCGCCACCGCGGTGATCTACGCCGAGCTCGGCTTCACCCCCGAACTCGCCCGTGGACTCTTCATCCTGTCGAGGTCCGTCGGCGTGCTGGCACACAGCTGGGAGGAGTCCCAGAGCGGCCGGCGCATCAAGGGGCCGATGCCTCCGCCGCTCCTCCCCACCTATGTCGGGCAGGCGGAACGGGCATGGACCGCCGAGACCGCGGAGACGCCATGAGTACGCCGTTCACCGCGCCGGACTCGTTCGGGTGCCTCAGGACGCTGCCGGTCGAGGGCGCGCCCGGGGTTCCCCTGCAGTACTACAGCCTGGCTGACGCCGAGGCCAACGGCGCCGGGCCCATCAGTGACCTGCCATGGTCGCTGAGGACGTTGGTGGAAGGTGTCCTGCGCCACCAGGGGCATCCGCAGGTGCTCCGCGAGCATGTACGTGCGATCACCCGACGTGACGAATCCGCGGCGGTTCCGTTCTTCCCCGGACGCGTCCTCCTGCAGGACGCGTCCGGCATTCCGGTACTGGCGGACCTGATCACCCTGCTCGAGCGTGCCGCCGCCGACGGCCTGGACAGCTCGGCGCTCGAGCCGGTGCTTCCGCTCGATCTGGTCGTGGACCACGCCCTGGAGGTGGACGAGTACGCGAGCGGGACCGCGGCGCCACGGAACATCGACCTGGAGTACGCGCGGCACCATGATCGCTACCGGTTCCTGCGCTGGGCCCAGGAACGGCTCCCCGGACTTCGGGTCGTGCCCCCTGGCGTGGGCATCTGCCATCAGCTGAACCTTGAGGTCCTCGCCCCGGTCGTGACCACCGAGGAGTCCAACGGCACGCGGATCGCCGCGCTCGATTCACTGGTCGGAACCGACTCGCACACCACGATGATCAACGCCCTGGGCGTCACCGGGTGGGGAGTGGGAGGGATCGAGGCCACCGCCGCCGCGCTCGGTCAGGCCATCATGATCCGTGTGCCGCACGTCGTCGGTGTGGAGCTCACCGGAAGGCTCGCCCCGGGTGTCTTCGCCTCCGACCTGGCACTGACCCTGGCCGAACGACTGCGCGAGTTGAATGTCGTGGGGTCCATTGTGGAGTTCCACGGCCCGGGCCTCGCCTCGTTGTCGGTGCCCGATCGCGCGACGGTCGCCAACATGGCTCCTGAGTACGGCGCGACCATGGCGTGGTTCCCGGCCGACCGCCGCACCCTCACATATCTGGCGACCACCGGTCGTCCCCCCGAGCAGGTCCACCTGGTCGAGCAGTACTTGAAGGCACAGGGCCTGCTGTACGGTTCGGCCGGCCCGGTCCCGCGCTTCGACACCGAAGTGACCGTCGAACTGGACTCGATCTCGACCACTCTCGCGGGTCCCGCGAGGCCGCACGAAGCGCTCAGTCCGGACGAGGTCCCCGCATCCCGTGGCGCCGCCCGGCCTCAGGACGGCGACGTGGCCATTGCGGCGATCACGAGTTGCACCAACACCTCCAACCCGCGCTCCCTGATCGCCGCAGGCCTCTTGGCGCGCAACGCGGTCGAGGCGGGTCTCCGACCGCCGGCGTGGACCAAGACCTCACTGACGCCGGGCTCCAGGGCGGCGGCGGACCTCCTGGCCTCGGCCGGTCTGCAGAAGTACCTCGACGACCTCGGCTTCCACGTCGCGGGATTCGGGTGCGGCACCTGTATGGGCAACTCCGGGCCCTTGAGCCCGGCACTCGACGCGACCGCGCGGGCCAAGGACACCGCCCTGGCCGCGGTCATCTCCGGAAACCGCAACTTCACCGGTCGCATCCACCCCGAGGTCGCGCACGCGTACCTCGCCTCGCCGGCCATGGTCGTGGCCTATGCGTTGGCGGGCAATGTCCGGACGAACCTGGAGGCCGAACCCCTTGGTCATGCCGCCGACGGCTCACCGGTTGTGCTCGCCGACCTCTGGCCGGACGAGCGTGAGATCGACGATCTGCTGTCCGCCCATGAGGCTGCGTCGCTCGGCCGCGGAGCCCGCCAGTCCTTGACCACTCCGCGATGGCTGGCGCTCGACCACCCACGTGACGACACATACCCGTGGGACGGCGAAGCCGGCAGCATTCGACGGCCGCCGTTCACTGACGCGGACCTGACCAGACCAGCAGTCGACGGAGAGCTGCTCGGCGCCCGTCCGTTGCTGGTGCTCGGTGACGCGGTGACCACCGACCACATCTCGCCGGTCGCACGGATTCTGCCCGACTCCGCCGCGGGCCGATGGCTGGTCGAGCGAGGAGTCGATGAGCGGGCACTGGGCACCTTCAGTTCCCGCCGCCTCAACCACGACGTCATGGTCAGGGGTGGCTTCGCGAACCCGCGCCTGTCCAACCACCTGGCTCCCGACAAGGAAGGCGGCTGGACCCGCACCGCGCCCGACCAGGTGCCTGTGCCGATCCACGTTGCGGCCGAGTACCACCGCCGCCGGGGCACCCCGCTCGTCGTCGTGGCGGGCGACATGTACGGAGCGGGCTCCGCACGCGACTGGGCGGCCAAGGTCACTCGGCTCCTCGGCGTGCGTGCGGTGCTGGCAAGGAGCTTCGAACGCATCCACCGCACCAACCTGGTCGCCCTCGGCGTCCTGCCGATCCAATGGGAGGGCCCGTCACCCGACCTGTTCGACGGAACCGAGGAGATCGACCTCCTCGGTATCGATGACCTCGCATCCTCGACGAACGCCACCGTCCGGGTCCGTCGCGACGACCACGTGCTGTGGACCGGTGCCGCCAAGTGCCGCATCGACACTCCGTTGGAACTGGATTGGCTGCGGGCCGGTGGGCTGTTCGGACACCTGCTGTCCGCCCGGGCGGACGACCAGGGCCTCTCCAGGCCCGCGGAGTGCGCGACCGACTCGAGGTGATGGGCCCGTCGGCGTACCCCCCGACCGGGTCGGCCGGGCCTCGTCGCGCCCACGATCGCCTGGCCGGGGCGTAGGTGAAGCCGATGCGGCAGCGCACCGCTGGAGTCAAGCCCAGGACGTAGGGCTGCACCACGTCGTCGGCCTGCCGGAGCGGAACGCGCGAGGGGCGGTTACAGCTTCTCGATCACGTAGTCGACGCACTTCGTCAGGGCCTCGACGTCCGCCGGGTCGATGGCCGGGAACATGGCGACGCGGAGCTGGTTGCGGCCGAGCTTGCGGTAGGGCTCGGTGTCGACGATGCCGTTGGCGCGCAGGACCTTGGCGACGGCGGCGGCGTCGATCTCGTCGGCGAAGTCGATGGTGCCGATGACCTGGGAGCGCTTGGCCGGGTCGGTGACGAACGGGGTCGCGAACTTCACGTCCTCGGCCCAGCCGTACAGGGTGCGCGCGGAGGTGGCGGTGCGGCGGACCGCCCAGTCCAGGCCGCCCTGGTCGTTGATCCACTCCAGCTGCTGGTCGAGGAGGAAGAGGGTGGCCAGCGCCGGGGTGTTGTACGTCTGGTTCTTGCGGGAGTTGTCGATCGCCGTGGGGAGCGAGAAGAACTCCGGGATGTGGCGGCCGCTCGCGTGGACGCGCTCGGCGCGCTCGAGCGCGGCCGGGGAGAACACGGCGATCCACAGGCCGCCGTCGGCGGCGAAGGACTTCTGCGGGGCGAAGTAGTAGACGTCGGTCTCGGCGATGTCGACCGGGAGGCCGCCGGCGCCGGAGGTGGCGTCGACCAGGACCAGGGCGCCCTCGTCGGCTCCCTCGACCCGTTTGATGGGCATGGCCACACCGGTCGAGGTCTCGTTGTGCGTGAAGGCGTAGACGTCGACGCCCGCCTCGGCCTGCGGCTCCGGGTGCGTGCCCGGGTCGGTGGAGATGACGGTGGGCTCGGCGAGCCACGGGGCGAGCTTGGCGGCCTTGGCGAACTTCGAGCTGAACTCGCCGAAGCTGAGGTGCTGCGACTTGTTCTGGATCAGACCGTGGGTCGCGATGTCCCAGAACGCCGTGGAGCCGCCGTTGCCGAGCACGACCTCGTAGCCGTCGGGGAGCTGGAACAGCTCACTGATGCCCTCGCGCACCTTGCCGACCAGGTTCTTGACCGGGGCCTGGCGGTGAGAGGTGCCCATGAGGGACGCGCCGGTGGCGGCGAGGGCGTCCAGCGCCTCCGTCCGCACCTTGGAGGGACCCGCGCCGAAACGTCCGTCCGCGGGCTTGATGTCAGAGGGAATCTGGATCTCAGCCACGGACGGGAGCGTAGCGGGTCGGGGAAATCCGGGTGAAACGCATTCCGTCGGATGAGACGGACTGAGACGGACTGGGACGGACCGGCACGGCCGTCCCAGCGGTCGTGGGCATGCTGGACACATGACCGATCTTTCCGGGCTTCAGGCGGAGCTGCGCCGGGCCGTGCGCGGTGACGTGGGGTTCGACGTCACCTCGCGGGCGCTGGTCACCATGGACGCGTCCAACTACCGGCGGGTCCCCCTGGGCGTGGTGGCTCCGTGGGACGCCGACGACGTGGCGGCGGTGCTGGAGATCTGCCGGGCGCACGGCGTGCCGGTGGTGGCGAGGGGCGGCGGGACGTCGATCGCGGGACAGGCGACCGGGACGGGCGTGGTGCTGGACTTCACCCGGTACATGAACCGGCTGCCGGAGATCGATGCCGAGGCGCGTACGGCCGTCGTCCAGCCGGGGCTGGTCCTCGACCGGCTGCAGGAGGCCGCCGCGCCGCACGGGCTGCGCTTCGGGCCGGACCCCTCCACGCACAGCCGGTGCACGCTCGGCGGGATGATCGGCAACAACGCGTGCGGTTCCCACTCGGTGGCCTGGGGCACGACCGCGGACAACGTGCGGGAGCTGTCGGTGGTCACCGCGCGCGGGCGGCGGCTGCGGCTCGGACAGGGATGGGCCGGGGCCCCGGAGGGGCTGCGGGAGCTGGTGGACGGCGAACTGGCCCGGCTGCGCACCGGCTTCCCGGAGCTGCCCCGCCGTATCTCCGGGTACGCGCTGGACGCCCTGCTGCCGGAGAAGGGCGCGGACGTGGCGCGGTCCTTCTGCGGCTCGGAGGGCACCCTGGGCGTGCTGACCGAGGCGGTCGTACGGCTGGTGGAGGCACCCCGCGCGCGGGCACTGGCCGTGCTGGGGTACGCCGACGAGGGCGCCGCCGCCGAGGCCGCTGCCGGGCTGTTGCCGTACCGGCCGCTGACGGTGGAGGGGATGGCGCGGGACCTGGTGCCGTCGGCGGGGGCCGGGCTGCCGCGGGGGGACGCCTGGCTGTTCGTGGAGACGGGCGGGGAGTCGGAGGCGGAGGCACGCGCGCGTGCGGAGGCGGTCGTGCGCGCGGCCGATGTCGTGGACGCGCTGGTGGTGACGGACCCGGCCGCACAGCGCACGCTGTGGCGGGTCCGGGAGGACGCGAGTGGTACGGCGACCCGGATGCCCGACGGCACCGAGGCGTGGCCGGGCTGGGAGGACTGCGCGGTGCCGCCGGCCCGGCTGGGCCCGTATCTGCGCGACTTCCGGGCCCTGCTGGCCGCCCACGGGCTGCGCGGCACGCCGTACGGGCACTTCGGGGACGGCTGCATCCACGTCCGCATCGACTTCGACCTGCTGACGGAGGCCGGGATCGGCCGCTTCCGGCGGTTCTCGGAGGAGCTGGCCGAGTTGGTGGTGGCACACGGCGGTTCGCTGTCCGGGGAGCACGGGGACGGGCAGGCGCGGGCCGAGCTGCTGCCGAGGATGTACGGCGACGAAACGGTGGCCCTGTTCGAGCGGGCCAAGGGCGTCTGGGACCCCGACGACCTGCTCAACCCCGGGATGCTGGTCCGTCCGGCCCCGCTGGACGCCGACCTCCGCTTCTCCGTGCTGCCGCGCCGCCCGGTCGACGTGGCCTTCGGCTACACGGGCGACGGCGGTGACTTCTCGGCGGCGGTGCGCCGGTGCGTGGGCGTCGCCAAGTGCCGTACGACGGCGGTGTCGGGTTCGGCGGTGATGTGCCCCTCCTTCCGGGTCACGGGCGAGGAGCGGCACTCCACGCGCGGGCGTGCCCGGCTGCTGCACGAGATGCTCGCGGGCGAGCTGGTGACCGACGGCTGGCGGTCGGCGGAGGTCCGGGACGCGCTCGATCTGTGCCTGTCGTGCAAGGGCTGCCGATCCGACTGCCCGGTCGAGGTCGACATGGCCACGTACAAGGCGGAGTTCCTGCACCACCACTACGCCGGGCGGCGCCGCCCCGCCGCCCACTACTCCATGGGGTGGCTTCCGGTGTGGCTGCGCTGGGCGGCCCGGACGCGCGCCGCGCCGCTCCTGAACGCGCTCGCCGCCGTACGCCCGCTGGCCTCGGCGGCGAAACGGCTGGGCGGAATCGCACCCGAACGGGGGATCCCGCGGGTGGCGGGGGAGCCGTTCACCCGGTGGTGGCGGAGGCGGGAAGGTGGCGAAAAGGGGCTGGGTGATCTCGTCGTCCTGTGGCCGGACACCTTCACCGAGCACCTGTCGCCCTCCGTCGGCCGCGCGGCCGTACGCGTGCTGGAGGCGGCCGGGCTGCGGGTGGCGCTCCCGCCGACGCTGTGCCTGCGCCGGCCTCCGGTGGGCGACGGACGGTCGGTGACCGTGAACCCGGTGTCCGTTCTGCGCGGCCGGAGCCGGGTGTGCTGCGGGCTGACGTACGTCTCCACCGGCCAGCTCGACCGCGCCCGCACCGTGTTGCGCCGCACCCTCGACCTGATGGAACCGGTGCTCGAGACCTCCGCCCCGGTCGTCGTCCTGGAACCGAGCTGCGCCGCCGCCCTGCGCACCGACCTGCCGGAACTGCTGCCCGACGACCCGCGCGCCCGCCGCCTGGCCGACCGCGTGCTGACCTTCGCCGAAACCCTCCGGCGCCACGCCCCCGGCTGGACCCCGCCCCGCCTGGACCGCCCGGTCGCCGGCCAGACCCACTGCCACCAGCACGCGGTCCTCGGCGACACGGCCGACCGGGACCTGCGTACGGCGGCGGGGCTGACCGGCGAGCTGTCCGGCGGCTGCTGCGGCCTGGCCGGGAACTTCGGCTTCGAGAAGGGCCACTGGGAGGTGTCGGCCGCCTGCGCCGAGGAACAGCTCCTGCCGTCGGTACGGCGGGCGCCGGACGGGACGGTGATCCTGGCGGACGGCTTCTCGTGCCGTACGCAGCTGGAGCAGCTGGCCGGGGTACGGGGGCGGCACCTTGCGGAGGTGCTGGCGGAAGGGCTGGAGGAGAAGCCGGGGGAGGGCCCGGCGGAAGGGCTGCAGGAGAGGCCTGCGGAAGGCGTGTAGGGCTGTGGGCCGAGAGCCGGTGGAGGGGACGTAGGGCTGCGGGCGAGGCGTGGTGGCCAGTGGTGTGCAGGTACACACTCCCGACTGGGTCCATTACCCTGGACCGAGTAGTACATCGCGATGCACAAACCCCGAGCTCAGCCCTGGAACCGCCCCGTGACCACCCCCAGCCCCGCCCCCTCGTCCTCGTCGGCCCCGGTCGCCCCCGCGCCGGCCGACGCGCCCGCGCCCGGAGGGCCGGGCCGTTTCGGCCCGCTCGGGCCGGTCGGCCTGGTGCTCGGCGGCTGTGTCTCGGTGCAGTTCGGCGGCGCGCTGGCCGTGACGCTGATGCCGAGGGCGGGTGCGCTCGGCGTGGTGACCCTGCGGCTGCTGGTGGCCGCGATCGTGCTGCTGGTGGTCTGCCGGCCGCGGCTGCGTGGGCACTCGCGCACCGACTGGGGCACGGTCGTCGCCTTCGGTATCGCGATGGCGGGCATGAACGGCCTCTTCTACCAGGCCGTCGCCCGTATCCCGCTCGGTCCGGCGGTCACTCTGGAGGTTCTCGGCCCGCTCGCCCTGTCGGTACTGGCCACACGCCGGGTGATCAACTTCGTATGGGCGGGCCTCGCCCTGGCCGGTGTCTTCCTGCTCG
Organism: Streptomyces sp. JNUCC 63; assembly: GCF_054366325.1. Lineage (NCBI taxonomy): Bacteria > Bacillati > Actinomycetota > Actinomycetes > Kitasatosporales > Streptomycetaceae > Streptomyces > Streptomyces sp. JNUCC 63. The sequence goes on from NZ_CM135963.1 coordinate 4,337,022, forward strand.
GGGGCGGTGGCTTCGGCAGTCTGGACCTCGTCGGTGTCGCCTTCGCGCTGGCGGCGGGCGGCATGTGGGCGGCGTACATCATCTTCAGCGCCCGTACGGGCCGCCGCTTCCCACAGGCCGACGGGCTGGCCCTGGCGATGACGGTGGGTGCGGTGCTGTTCCTGCCGCTGGGGATCGCCGAGTCGGGCGCGAAGCTGGTCGATCCGACGACGTTCGCGCTGGGCGCGGCGGTCGCGCTGCTGTCCTCGGTCATGCCCTACACCCTCGAACTGCTCGCCCTGCGCCGCCTGCCCGCCTCCACCTTCGCGATCCTCATGAGCCTGGAACCGGCCCTCGCCGCCACGGCCGGCTTCCTCGTCCTCGGCCAGTCCCTCACCGCGCCCCAGGCCATCGCGATCGCCCTGGTCATCGCGGCGAGCATGGGGGCGGTGCGGACGCAGGTGGGCCGGGGGAAGGCGCCGGCGCCGCGGGTGGACTCCTGACGGCGGGCTCGCCTTCGCGGTGATGGCCAGGGGGAAATCATGCAGGAAAAAATCATGCAGGCATGCTTGATTGTTTTTGCGGGCGCTGCCATGCTCCCCCCATGGCCGATCCGACGCCCGTGTTCGACGATCTGCGTGAGGAAAGCGAAGAACTCGACCGGCTGGTCGCCGGGCTGAGTGCCGGGCAGTGGGGCCTCGCCACCCCCGCGGCCGGATGGACTGTCGCCCACCAGATCGCCCATCTCGCCTGGACCGATCGGTCCGCCCTTCTCGCCGTCACCGACCCGGACGGCTTTCACGCGCTGGTCGAGCAGGCGCTCGCCGCGCCCGGGTCGTTCGTCGACCAGGGGGCGGAGGAGGGCGCCCGGTTGCCGCCGGGTGAGTTGCTGGCGCGGTGGCGGAAGGGGCGCGCGGCCCTCGACTCCGCGTTGCGTGCGGCGCCGCCCGGCGCCCGGTTCCCCTGGTACGGGCCGCCCATGTCGGGCGCGTCCATGGCGACCGGGCGGCTGATGGAGACCTGGGCGCACGGGCAGGACGTGGCGGACGCGCTGGGTGTGGTGCGCACACCCACGGACCGGCTCAAGCATGTGGTGCGCATCGGGGTGCGGGCGCGGGACTTCGCCTTCGGAGCGCGGGGGCTGCCCGTGCCCGGCGAGGAGTTCCGGGTGGAGGTGCGCGGTCCCTCCGGTGAGCTGTGGGCGTACGGCCCCGAGGGCGCCCCTCAGCGTGTCACCGGGCCCGCTCTCGACTTCTGCCTGCTGGTCACCCAGCGTGCCCACCGTGCCGACCTCGTCGTGCGCGCCGAGGGACCGGACGCCGACCGCTGGCTGGACATCGCCCAGGCCTTCGCCGGGCCCCCCGGCGCCGGGCGGGCGCCCAAAGGGGTGGCCGGGTGACGCCGCGGGCCCTGCGGATCGGCAACGCCTCCGGCTTCTACGGCGACCGTTTCGACGCCATGCGCGAGATGCTCACCGGCGGTGAGCTGGACGTCCTCACAGGGGACTACCTCGCCGAACTGACCATGCTGATCCTGGGCCGGGACCGGCTGAAGGACCCGGCGGCCGGGTACGCCCGCACCTTCCTGCGGCAGCTGGAGGAGTGCCTCGGGCTCGCGCACGAGCGGGGCGTGCGGATCGTCACCAACGCCGGCGGGCTCAATCCGGCCGGGCTCGCCGAGCGGGTGCGGGAGCTGGCCGAGCGGCTCGGTGTTGCGGTGCGGGTCGCCCACGTCGAGGGCGACGACCTCACCGCCGGCCTCCCCCAAGCTCTCGGCTCCGCTCGAGCAGGGGGAACCCCCACCGGCAGCCTCGCCGCCCACGCCTATCTCGGCGGCTTCGGGATCGCCGCGTGCCTGCGCGCGGGCGCCGACGTGGTCGTCACCGGCCGGGTCACCGACGCGGCCCTGGTGACCGGGCCCGCCGCCGCCCACTTCGGCTGGCGGCCGCAGGAGTACGACCGGCTCGCGGGCGCCGTCGTCGCCGGGCACGTGCTGGAGTGCGGCGCCCAGGCCACCGGCGGCAACTACGCGTTCTTCACCGACCACGCCCTCGAACGGCTGCGCCGCCCCGGCTTCCCGGTCGCCGAGATCCACGAGGACGGCAGCTGTGTCATCACCAAGCACCCCGGCACCGGTGGTGTCGTGGAGGTGGGCACGGTGACCGCCCAGCTGCTGTACGAGACGAGCGGTGCGCGGTATGCCGGGCCCGACGTCACGGCGCGGCTGGACACCGTACGGCTCAGCCAGGACGGGCCCGACCGGGTGCGTATCGAGGGCGTGCGCGGGGAGGCCCCGCCGCCCACCCTCAAGGTCGGGCTCAACCGCCTCGGCGGCTTCCGCAACGAGGTCACCTTCGTGCTCACCGGACTCGACATCGAGCGCAAGGCCGAGCTGGTCAGGCGGCAGACGGAGGACGCCCTCGGGGCCGCCACGTCACCTCCGGAAGAGGTGCGCTGGGATCTCGTGCGCACCGACCGGGCCGACGCCTGCACCCAGGAGACGGCGAGCGCGCTGCTCCGGCTGGTCGTACGGGACCGGGACCCCCAGGCCGTGGGCCGGGCGTTCAGCGGGGCCGCCGTGGAGCTGGCGCTCGCCGGGTATCCCGGCTTCCATGTGCTCGCGCCTCCCGGGAAGGGCGCGCCCTACGGCGTCTTCGAGGCCGCGTACATCCCCCCGGGCGCCGTCGATCATGTGGCCGTCCTCCACGACGGCCGCCGTATCGCCGTGCCGCCGGCCCAGGACACGCGCGTGCTCGAGGACGTACCGGAGCCGCCCCTGCCCGAGCCCCTTCCGGACGGTCCCACGCGGCGTGTCCCGCTCGGACTCGTCGCCGGGGCCCGCAGCGGGGACAAGGGCGGGGACGCCAACGTCGGGGTGTGGGTGCGGTCGGAGGACGGCTGGCGGTGGCTCGTGCACGAGCTGACCGTCGACCGGTTCCGGCAGCTGATCCCCGAGAGCCGTGCGCTGCCCGTCACCCGGCACGTCCTGCCCCGTCTGCGCGCCCTGAACTTCGTCGTCGAGCAGATCCTCGGCGAGGGAGTCGCCGCCCGGCACCGGTTCGACCCGCAGGCCAAGGCGCTCGGCGAATGGCTGCGCTCCCGCCACCTGGACATCCCGGAGGCCCTGCTGTGACGGTCCTTTCCTCCGCCCTGGACACCGGCTCCCCCGACTACCGGGCCAACCGCGAGGCCATGCTCGCCAAGCTCGCCGATCTGGAGGCCGAGCACGCCAAGGCGCTCGCGGGCGGCGGCGTGAAGTACGTCGAGCGGCACCGGCGGCGCGGCAAGCTGCTCGCGCGGGAGCGGATCGAGCTGCTGCTCGACCCCGACACGCCGTTCCTGGAGCTGTCGCCGCTGGCCGCCTGGGGCAGCGACCACACGGTGGGCGCCTCGCTCGTGACCGGGATCGGCGTGGTGGAGGGCGTGGAGTGCCTGATCACCGCCAACGACCCGACCGTGCGCGGCGGCGCCAGCAACCCGTGGAGCCTGAAGAAGGCGCTGCGGGCCAACGACATCGCGCTCGCCAACCGGCTGCCCTGCGTCAGCCTCGTCGAGTCGGGCGGCGCCGACCTGCCCTCCCAGAAGGAGATCTTCATCCCCGGGGGCGCCGTCTTCCGGGACCTGACCCGGCTGTCGGCGGCCGGCATCCCGACCGTCGCCGTCGTCTTCGGCAACTCCACCGCCGGGGGCGCCTACATCCCCGGCATGTCCGACCACGTGATCATGGTCAAGGAGCGCGCCAAGGTGTTCCTCGGCGGGCCGCCCCTGGTGAGGATGGCGACCGGCGAGGAGAGCGACGACGAGTCGCTGGGCGGCGCCGAGATGCACGCACGCGTGTCCGGTCTCGCCGACTACTTCGCCGTCGACGAGCGCGACGCCCTCAGGCAGGCACGCCGCGTCGTCGCCCGCCTCAACCACCGGAAAGCCCACCCCGATCCCCCCGTCGCAGAACCGCCCGAATACGACAACGAGGAGCTTCTCGGCGTCGTTCCCGGCGATCTGAAGATCCCCTTCGACCCCCGCGAGGTCATCGCCCGGATCGTCGACGCCTCCGACTTCGACGAGTTCAAGCCGCTGTACGGGACGAGCCTCGCCACCGGCTGGGCCACCCTGCACGGCTACCCCGTCGGCATCCTCGCCAACGCCCGGGGCGTGCTGTTCAGCGAGGAGTCGCAGAAGGCGGCCCAGTTCATCCAGCTCGCCAACCAGCGCGACATCCCGCTGATCTTCCTGCACAACACCACCGGCTACATGGTCGGCCGCGAATACGAGCAGGGCGGCATCATCAAGCACGGTGCCATGATGATCAACGCGGTGTCCAACTCGCGGGTGCCGCACCTCTCCGTCCTCATGGGCGCCTCCTACGGCGCCGGGCACTACGGCATGTGCGGACGGGCCTACGATCCGCGCTTCCTGTTCGCCTGGCCCAGCGCCAAGTCCGCCGTCATGGGCCCGCAGCAGCTCGCGGGCGTGCTGTCGATAGTCGCCCGGCAGTCGGCGGCGGCGAAGGGGCGGCCGTACGACGAGGAGGCCGACACGGCACTGCGGACGATGGTGGAACAGCAGATCGAGTCCGAGTCGCTGCCGATGTTCCTGTCCGGGCGGCTCTACGACGACGGCGTCATCGACCCGCGCGACACCCGCACCGTCCTCGGCCTGTGCCTCTCCGCCGTCCACACCGCACCCTACGAGGGCGCGCGCGGCGGCTTCGGCGTCTTCCGGATGTGAGGGCTCACGTGATTTCGACGGTACTTGTCGCCAACCGGGGCGAGATCGCCTGCCGCGTCTTCCGCACCTGCGGCGAACTGGGCATCCGCACGGTCGCCGTGCACTCGGACGCCGACGAGGGCGCCCTGCACGCGCGCGTGGCCGACGCGGCGGTACGACTGCCGGGGGTGACGCCCGCCGAGACGTATCTGCGCGACGACCTGATCGTGAAGGCGGCGATCGCGGCCGGCGCGGACGCCGTCCACCCCGGCTACGGCTTCCTGTCCGAGAACGCCGACTTCGCCCGTGCCGTCCTGGACGCGGGCCTGGTCTGGATCGGGCCGCCTCCGGAGGCCATCGAGGCGATGGCGTCCAAGACCCGCGCCAAGGAGCTCATGGGCATCCGGCCCCTGCGGGACGTCACCGAGGCCGACCTGCCGGTGCTGGTGAAGGCGTCCGCGGGTGGCGGCGGGCGCGGGATGCGGATCGTACGGCGCCTCGCGGACCTGGACGGCGAGCTGGCCGCCGCGCGCGCGGAGGCGACGAGCGCCTTCGGGGACGGCGAGGTCTTCGTCGAGCCGTACGTGGAGGGCGGGCGGCACGTCGAAGTTCAGATCCTCGCCGACACCCACGGCACCGTGTGGACGCTCGGCACCCGCGACTGCTCCCTCCAGCGCCGCCACCAGAAGGTCATCGAGGAGGCCCCGGCACCCGGACTCTCCGGGGAGCTCGACCGGGAGCTGCGGGAGCTGGCCGTACGGGCCGCGCGCGCCGTCGACTACATCGGGGCCGGCACCGTCGAGTTCCTGGTGGCCGACGGCCGGGCGCACTTCCTGGAGACGAACACCCGCCTCCAGGTCGAACACCCCGTGACAGAGGCCGTGTTCGGTGTCGATCTGGTCGCCCTGCAGATCCGTGTCGCCGAGGGCCACGCCCTGGACACCGATCCGCCACGCGCGCGTGGGCACGCCATCGAGGCCCGCCTGTACGCCGAGGACCCGGCCCGCGACTGGGCCCCGCAGACCGGCACCCTGCACCGCCTCGCCGTCCCCGCCGGCGTACGTCTGGACACGGGCTGCACCGACGGCGACACGATCGGCGTCCACTACGACCCGATGCTGGCCAAGGTCGTCGCCCACGCACGCACGCGCGCGGAGGCGGTCCGCAAGCTGGCCGGTGCGCTGGAGCGGGCGGCCGTGCACGGTCCGGTCACCAACCGGGACCTGCTCGTCCGCTCCCTGCGGCACCAGGAGTTCGCAAGCGGCCGTATGGACACCGGCTTCTACGACCGCCACCTCGCCGAACTCACCCGGCCCGCCCCCGACCCGTACGCCCCGCTGGCCGCCGCGCTCGCCGACGCACACGGCCGCTCCCGGTTCGGCGGGTGGCGCAACGTGCCCTCGCAGCCGCAGGTCAAGCGGTACCTGATGGCGGGCGAGGAGCACGAGGTGCGCTACCGGCACACGCGCGCGGGTCTCGCCGCCGACGCCGACGGGGTGCGCGTGGTGCACGCGGACGCGTGCCGGGTCGTACTCGAAGCGGACGGCGTGCGGCGGAAGTTCGAGGTGGCCCGCTACGGCGACCAGGTGTACGTGGGCGGCTCCGCCCTCACCGCCCTGCCCCGCTTCCCCGACCCCGCCGCCCAGCGCGCCCCCGGCTCGCTGCTCGCCCCCATGCCCGGCACCGTCGTCCGCGTCGCCGACGGGCTGGCCGTAGGAGCCGCCGTACGGGCCGGAGAGCCGCTGCTGTGGCTGGAGGCGATGAAGATGGAACACCGGATCTCCGCGCCCGTCACAGGGACGCTCAGCGCCCTGCACGCCGCCCCCGGCCGCCAGGTCGAGGTCGGTGCCCTGCTCGCCGTCGTAGAGGCACACCAGGAGGATCAGTGAGCGCCACGCTGGAAACCGACGAACACAAGGCCCTGCGCGCCGCCGTCGCCGCGCTCGGCAGGCGCTACGGGCGCGAGTACCTCACCCGGACCGTCGCCGAGGGCCGCCACCCCGCCGAACTGTGGGCCGAGGCGGGCAAACTCGGCTACCTCGGCGTCAACCTCCCCGAGGAGTACGGAGGCGGAGGCGGCGGCATCGCCGAACTCGCGATCGTCCTCGAAGAACTCGGCGCCGCCGGCTGCCCGCTGATGATGCTGGTCGTCTCACCCGCCATCTGCGGCACCGTCATCGCCCGCTTCGGCACCGAGGAGCAAAAACGCGCCTGGCTGCCCGGACTCGCCGACGGCACCCGCACCATGGCCTTCGGCATCACCGAGCCCGACGCCGGCTCCAACTCCCACCGCATCACCACCACCGCCCGCCGCGACGGCGAGAACTGGCTGCTCACCGGCCGCAAGGTGTTCATATCCGGTGTCGACATCGCCGACGCCGTACTGATCGTCGGCCGCACGGAGGACACACGCACCGGCCGCCTCAAGCCCTGCCTGTTCATCGTCCCGCCGGACGCCGAGGGCTTCCAGCGGCGGCCCATCGACATGGAACTGAACGCCGCCGAGAAGCAGTTCGAGCTCGTCCTGGACGACGTACGGCTGCCCGCCGACGCGCTCGTCGGTGGGGGTCCCTCCCCCGCTTTCGGCAGTGGGGGAGAGGACGCGGGCCTGCTGCACCTGTTCGCCGGGCTCAACCCCGAGCGCGTCATGACGGCCGCCTTCGCGATCGGCATGGGCCGCTACGCGCTCGCCCGGGCCGTGGAGTACGCGCGTGAACGCACCGTCTGGAAGACCCCCATCGGCGCCCACCAGGCCATCGCCCACCCGCTCGCCCAGGCCCACATCGACCTCGAACTCGCCCGCCTGATGACGCAGAAGGCCGCCCACCTGTACGACACCGGGGACGACGTGGGCGCGGGCGAGGCCGCCAACATGGCCAAGTACGCGGCCGGGGAGGCCTGCGTGAGGGCCGTCGACCAGGCCGTGCACACCCTGGGCGGCAACGGCCTCACGCGCGAATTCGGGCTCGCCTCGTTGATAACGGCCGCGCGCGTGACTCGTATTGCTCCGGTGAGCCGGGAGATGATTCTCAACTACGTCTCCCACCAGAGCCTGGGCCTGCCCAAGTCGTACTGAGACGCCCGCCGGCGTGCGAGGAGGAACGTGTTCCGCAGCGAGTACGCAGACGTCACGGTCGTAGAACTGCCCATCCACGAGGCCGTGCTGGGCCACGCGGCCCGATTCGGCGACGCCCCCGCGCTGATCGACGGCACGGACGGCACCACCCTCACCTACGAGCAGGTGGACCGCTTCCACCGGCGTATCGCCGCCGCGCTGGCCGAGACCGGTGTACGCAAGGGCGACGTCCTCGCCCTGCACAGCCCGAACACGGTGTCCTTCCCCGTGGCCTTCTACGCCGCCACGCGCGCGGGTGCCTCGGTCACCACCGTGCACCCGCTCGCCATGCCCGAGGAGTTCGCCAAGCAGCTGAAGGACTCCGCGGCCCGCTGGATCGTGACGGTGTCCCCGCTGCTGGAGACGGCGCGCCGGGCCGCCGAACTCGCGGGCGGGGTCGAGGAGATCCTCGTCTGCGACAGCGCACCCGGACACCGCTCGATCATCGACATGCTCGGCTCCGCCGCGCCCGAGCCGGCCGTCGGCATCGACCCGGCCGAGGACGTGGCGGCGCTGCCGTACTCCTCGGGGACCACCGGCATCCCCAAGGGCGTGATGCTCACCCACCGGCAGATCGCCACCAACCTCGCGCAGCTCGAACCCGCGATCACGGCCGGGCCCGGCGACCGGATCCTCGCCGTGCTGCCGCTTTTCCACATCTACGGGCTCACGGCCCTGATGAACGCGCCGCTGAGGCAGGGCGCCACCGTCGTCGTCCTGCCCCGCTTCGAACTGGAGACCTTCCTCGCGGCCATCCAGGACCACCGCATCACCGGCCTGTACGTGGCCCCGCCGATCGTCCTCGCCCTCGCCAAGCACCCCGCGGTGGCCCGGTACGACCTGTCGTCGCTGAAGTACATCATCAGCGCGGCGGCACCGCTGGACGCCAGGCTGGCGGCGGCCTGCTCCCAGCGGCTCGGCCTGCCGCCGGTGGGCCAGGCCTACGGCATGACGGAGCTGTCCCCGGGCACCCACGTCGTCCCCCTGGACGCCATGCGCGAGGCGCCGCCCGGCACGGTCGGCAGGCTGATCGCCGGAACCGAGATGCGCGTCGTCTCCCTCACCGACCCCGGCAAGGACCTCGGCGCCGGCGAACCCGGCGAGATCCTGATCCGCGGACCGCAGGTGATGAAGGGCTACCTCGGCCGGCCCGACGCCACCGCCGCGATGATCGACACCGACGGCTGGCTGCACACCGGCGACGTCGGACACGTCGACCGCGACGGCTGGCTGTTCGTCGTCGACCGGGTCAAGGAGCTGATCAAGTACAAGGGCTTCCAGGTGGCGCCCGCCGAACTGGAGGCCCTGCTGCTCACCCACCCGGACATCGTGGACGCCGCCGTCATCGGCGTCCACAACGACGACGGCAACGAAGTGCCGCACGCGTACGTGGTGCGCCGGACGGCCGCCGGTGACCTCTCCGGAGGGGAGGTCATGATGTACGTCGCCGAGCGCGTCGCCCCCTACAAGCGCGTCCGGCACGTCACCTTCCTCGACGCGGTGCCCCGCGCCGCCTCCGGGAAGATCCTGCGGCGGGAGCTGAGGGACCTGCGGGAGCAGCAGCGGGAACCGAAGGAGGCGCAGTGACGTCGATCGGACGCACGCGCGCGCGTGCCGTCGAAACGCTCAGCCTGGACTCGCCGGACAACCGCAACGCCCTGTCGGCGGCGCTCGTCGGCGAACTCACGGACGCGCTGGCCGACTGCGCGGAGGACGGCGAGGTCCGCGCGGTCGTCCTCACCCACACCGGCAACACCTTCAGCGCGGGCGCCGACCTGCGCGACCCTCCCGACCCGGACGCCCTGGTCGGCCTGCTGCGGCAGATCGTCGAGCTGCCCAAGCCGGTCGTCGCCCGCGTCACCGGACACGTCCGCGCGGGCGGCCTGGGCCTGCTCGCCGCCTGCGACATCGCGGCCGCCTCGCACCAGGCGACCTTTGCGTTCACCGAGGTACGCATCGGGGTCGCCCCCGCGGTCGTCTCCCTGCCGCTCCTGCCCCGCACCGACCCGCGCGCCCTGGCCCGCCACTACCTCACCGGGGAACGCTTCGACGCGACCGAGGCAGCCCGGACCGGCCTGGTGACGGTGGCGGGGGACGACGTCGACGCCGTACTGGAGCCGGTGCTCGACGGCCTGCGCCGCTCCTCCCCCCAGGCCCTGGCCGAGACGAAACGGCTGCTCACGGCTAGGGTGCTGGAAGCCTTCGACCGGGACGCGGCCGACCTGACCGCGCTCTCGGCCCGGCTGTTCTCCTCCGCGCAGGCGCGCGAGGGCATGACGGCCTTCCTCGAACGACGGGATCCGGAATGGGCGGTGTGACCACACAGGACCGCGCGGACCGCGCCGAACGCGTCCCCAAACAGGACCGCAGCCGGGTCACTCGGCAGCGGCTCCTGCAGTCCGCCGTGGACTGCCTCGCCGAACACGGCTGGGCCGGCTCCACGGTGTTCGTCGTCGCCGAACGCGCCGGAGTCTCCCGCGGGGCCGTCCAGCACCACTTCCCCACCCGCGAGGACCTGTTCACCGCCGCCGTCGAGTACGTCGCCGAGGAACGGTCCACCGCCCTGCGCGCCCTGTTCCCCCAGGGCGCGGCCGGCGACCGGCGTGCCGTGGTCGCCGCCCTCGTCGACCTCTACACCGGCCCTCTCTTCCGCGCCGCCCTCCACCTGTGGGTGGCCGCCTCCAACGAGGACCAGCTGCGCCCCCGCGTCACCGAGCTGGAGGCCCGCGTGGGCCGCGAGACCCACCGCATAGCGGTCGAGCTGCTGGGCGCGGACGAGTCCCGCCCCGGCGCGCGCGAAACCGTCCAGGGCTTCCTCGACATGGCCCGCGGCCTGGGCCTCGCCAACCTCCTCACCGACGACACCGCCCGCCGCGAGCGCGTCGTGACCCAGTGGACGGCCCTGCTGGAGCAGGCGCTGGGCTGAGCCGAGCCCCGGGATGGCCGCGAAACGACGTTCACAACGCCAAACCCCGGCGACTGCGTGCCCCTGGACACGCTGACTTACCGCCGGAGGTCATTGACCGCTTACCGTTCGGCGCATGACGGAGCGACGTGCGGTTCTCAGTGGGTCGGTGTTCGAGGAGCGGATCGGGTATGCGCGGGCCGTGGTCGACGGGGAGTGGGTGCACGTGTCGGGGACGACCGGGTACGACTACGCGACGATGACGATCTCCGAGGACGTGGTGGAGCAGGCGGAGCGGTGTCTGCGGAACATCGGGGCCGCGTTGGCGGAGGCCGGGTGCGGGTTCGAGGACGTGGTGCGGGTGCGGTATCTGCTGCCCGTGCGGGAGGACTTCGAGCCGTGCTGGCCTGTGCTGCGGCGGGTGTTCGGTGAGGTGCGGCCGGCGGCGACGATGATGGTGTGCGGGCTGGCGGACCCGAAGATGAAGATCGAGATCGAGGTGTACGCCCGTAGGCGGGCTGCCTGACCTCTCAGGTTCGCCCGTTCTCCAGCAGGCCCGCCAGGTCCAGGTCGGTCGCGATGCGCAGGGCCACGTCCTCGGCGTAGGCCGCGTCGGGGCGTTCGAAGGGCGCGCGGCCGGCGGCTCGTAGGAAGGTGACCACGCCGAGGGTGCGGCCGCGGCTGCGGAGGACCGTGCACAGGGCGTGCACGGCGTCGGGGGGCCACTGGCGGGCCTCGGCCCATTCGCGTGCCCGTTCGGATGGGGCGGTGCCGACGGTGGCCCGTACGGAGCCGATGCGGTCGATGCACTGCAGGGCGGGGTGGCCTTCGGTGTAGCGGACGGGCAGTCCGGCCCGGCCGGTGAGCAGGCTGGGGCCGAGGCCGCCGGAGGGGGTGGCCGCGATGCGTACCAGCCGGACCGGGGCCGGGGTCGCGTCGTCGGGCGGGGCGGTGCCGCCTGCCACGCGGTCGATCAGGGCGTGGTCGGCGAAGCCGGCGAGGGCGAAGTCGAGGTGGACGGTGGCGGCCTCGGCGGGATCCTCGCACTCGGCGGCGGCGCGGGCGCCCCGGTGCAGCTGGTTGGTGCGGAACCGCAGCAGGGCCGCCTCCTGTTCGGCCTGCTTGGCCTCGGTGACGTCGACGAAGAGCCAGGCGACGCCGAGCGGCACCGGTTCCTCCGCGAGCGGTGAGGCGAGCCGGACGAATCCGCTGCGCCAGCAGCGCCGCTTGTCGCCCTCCGGGGCGCGTACGCTCACCCGGATCTCGGCGGGGGCGGGCGGGGTACCCTCCGCGAGGACGTGGGTGAGCGCGCTCTCGAGTTCCTCGACGCCCTGGGAGAGCAGTTCGCCGAGGGGCCGGCCGAGGACCGCCGTGCGGCCGGTGCCGAAGGCGCGGGCGGCGTGGGCGTTGACGACGGCGGGCCGCAGGTCGGCGTCGACCAGGACGACACCCCAGGAGGCGTCCTCGAACAGGGCCTCGCTGAGTGCGATGGACCGCTCCAGGTCGATCTGCGCGTGCACCTCGCTGAAGGCGCAGTACAGGCCGGCGGGCTTGCCGTCGGGTCCGTGCACGGCCGCGGACTGGGTGCGTACGAGTACGCGGCCGCCGTCCTTGGTGAGCAGCGCGAACTCGTGCACCTGCCGTCCGGGGGCGTGCATGGCGGCCATCAGCCGCCTCTCGACCTCCTCGGCGTCCGCGCTGCGTACGGCCCATCCGGTCAGCCCGTGCCGGCCGACGGCCTCGGCCGCGGTCCAGCCGAGGATGCGCTCGGCCTCGCGGTTCCAGTGGGTGACGACGCCGTCGGCGTCGAAGGCGCACAGCGCGGCGTCCATGCCGTCGAGGAGGGCGGCGAGCAGATCGGAGCCGTCATGGCTGTCGGGGCAGTCCGGGCCCCGCGGACCGTCCCGCTCCGGCTCGGGCTCGTCCGGCCCGAGCTCGTCGGTGGCCCCACTACGCCGGGAAGCACTCACCTGGACCCCCTGCAGGCTGCGTCCGCACGTACGGCGCGTCGGTTCACTCACTGGCTGTCATTCAACTTGAACGTGACCCAGCACACACCGGGTTCCCACAACATCGAAGGAATTGTTGTCCGCGGAAATTCCGCGGACGTTTCCGTGCGCCGTCAGCGCCGGTAGAAGATCCGGTCCGCGTACTGGTCGAAGACGCGGCTGTTCCACTCGTGGCCGCCGTCGACGTTGCCGGAGCGGAGCAGCGGGGGTTCGGTGCCGCGTTCGGCGAGGGTGGTCGCGGTGGTGGCCAGGACTGCCTGGAGGAGGGCGGTGGTGACGACGGTGGAGGCGGGGGCGAAGGGGGCCGCGACGGTGTCGAGGGTGAGTTCGGCGTCGCCGACCGCGATCTTGGAGTCGAGGACGATGTCGCAGTGGTCCCTCAGGTACGTCCCCGAGGCGTGCCGGGAGGTGGTCTCGGTGACGTAGGCCACCGAGGTCACGCCGATGACGCGCACGCCGAGGGCGCGGGCGTTCATGGCCATCTCGACGGGCAGGGCGTTGCGGCCGGACAGCGAGATGACGACCAGGGCGTCGCCGGAGCGGATGGGGGAGCTGTCCAGGACGGCGGCGGCGAGGCCGTCGACGCGTTCCAGGGCGGAGCCGAGGGTGGCGGGCATGACGTCGACGCCGACGGCGCCGGGGACGGCGAGGAGGTTCATCAGGGCCAGGCCGCCGGCGCGGTAGACGACGTCCTGGGCGGCGAGGGAGGAGTGGCCGGCGCCGAAGGCGAACAGGCGGCCGCCGGCGGTCACGGTGTCGGCGAGCAGCGTCCCGGCGGCGGTGATCGCCTCGGCCTCCTCGTCGCGGACCCTCTGGAGCAGGCCGATGGCGGCGTCGATGAACTGGCCGGCCGGCGTGCGGTCGCTCATGCGCGGTCCGTCCCTTCGGGGAGGCTGTGTGTCGCGGATCACGGTGAGGTCTGGACCGCAGCGGTGTCAATACGGCGCCCGGGACCGCGTGCGTCAGGGGCTCAGCCGCTCCACGCGCCAGCCGCCGTCCGGCTCGGCGACGTACCGCAGGCGGTCGTGCAGGCGGTTCTCGCGGCCCTGCCAGAACTCCACCGACCGCGGGGCGACCCGGAAGCCGCCCCAGTGCGGCGGGACGGGGACCTGCTCGCCCTCGGGGTAGCGGGCGGCCAGTTCGGCGTAGGCGGCGTCGATCTCCGCGCGCGTGGCGATCACCGTGGACTGGGCGCTGGCCCATGCGCCGAGCTGGGAGCCGTGCGGGCGGGTGCGGAAGTACGCGGCGGTCTCGTCGCGGCCGGTGCGGCGGGCCACGCCCTGGACGATGACCTGGCGGGCCATCGGGTGCCAGGGGAAGAGCAGGGAGACGTACGGGTTCTGGGCGAGGTCGCGGGCCTTGCGGGAGTCGTAGTTGGTGTAGAAGACGAAACCCCGCTCGTCGAAGGACTTCAGCAGCACGGTGCGGGAGCTGGTCCGGCCCTCGGCGTCCGCGGTGGAGACGACCATGGCGTTGGGTTCGAACAGCCGGCCCTCGGTGGCGGCCTGCTGGAACCAGCGGGCGAACTGGGCCACGGGGGTGTCGGCCAGGTCGGCCTCGGTCAGGCCCTCCTCCCGGTAGTGCTTGCGCATGGAGGCGAGGTCGAAGGGGGCGGTTTCGCCGGCTTCTCGGTCGGTCACGCGGTCATCCTGCCGTATCGGCGGGGCATCCCCACGGGGTACCCCGGGCCAATGGGTGGCACTGAGTGCCGGTACGTCTCCCCTTCTGTGGCACTCGGGGCTATGGTGCTTCTGCCGTACCGGTGGGGTGACCGCCACCGGCACGGGGCATCACAGGGGTGACCGTCACGGACCGCGAGTCACAGGTCTCGACCGTGGACCCGACCGGCGGACGCCCGCTTCCGACATCTCTGACATCCGACACTTGGTCGTCATCCCCATCGCACCATCTGTCGCACAGACCCACGAGGAGCCGCCTGATGTCCGATTTCGTACCCGGACTCGAGGGAGTTGTCGCGTTCGAGACGGAGATCGCCGAACCGGACAAGGAGGGCGGCGCCCTGAGGTACCGGGGCGTCGACATCGAGGACCTCGTCGGTCACGTCTCCTTCGGCAACGTCTGGGGGCTGCTGGTCGACGGCGCCTTCAACCCGGGCCTGCCGCCCGCCGAGCCGTTCCCGATCCCCGTGCACTCCGGTGACATCCGCGTGGACGTCCAGTCCGCGCTGGCGATGCTCGCCCCGGTGTGGGGGCTGAAACCGCTGCTGGACATCGACGCCGAGCAGGCCCGCGAGGACCTGGCGCGGGCCGCCGTGATGGCGTTGTCGTACGTCGCCCAGTCGGCGCGCGGGCAGGGGCTGCCGATGGTGCCGCAGCGGGAGATCGACAAGGCGCACTCGATCACCGAGCGGTTCATGATCCGCTGGCGGGGCGAGCCGGACCCCAGGCATGTGGCGGCCGTCGACGCCTACTGGACGTCCGCCGCCGAGCACGGCATGAACGCCTCCACGTTCACCGCCCGTGTCATCGCCTCCACCGGCGCCGACGTGGCGGCCGCCCTGTCGGGCGCGGTGGGCGCGATGTCCGGACCGCTGCACGGCGGCGCGCCCTCCCGCGTCCTCGGCATGATCGAGGAGATCGAGCGGACCGGGGACGCCGTGGGGTACGTCAAGAAGGCCCTGGACCGCGGTGAGCGGCTGATGGGCTTCGGCCACCGGGTGTACCGGGCCGAGGACCCACGCGCGCGTGTGCTGCGCCGTACCGCCCGGGAGCTCGGCGCCCCGCGGTTCGAGGTCGCCGAGGCCCTGGAGAAGGCCGCCCTGGAGGAGCTGCACAACCGCCGCCCGGACCGGGTGCTGGCCACCAACGTCGAGTTCTGGGCGGCGATCATGCTGGACTTCGCCGAGGTGCCGGCGCACATGTTCACGTCGATGTTCACGTGCGCGCGTACGGCGGGCTGGTCGGCGCACATCCTGGAGCAGAAGCGCACCGGCCGCCTGGTCCGTCCCTCCGCCCGCTACGTGGGCCCCGGTCCGCGCAGCCCGCGGGAGATCGCGGGCCACGAGGACCTCACGCGCTGACCGGGCCACGCGCGTACGCGACGCGTCACGCGGGGCTGAGCAGCTCCGCGTGATGCCGTTCCGCGACCAGCGGATGGGCCCGCAGCTTGCCCTTCAGCTCGTTGTAGCCGTACTCCGCGAACAGCGGGTTGTCCGGGTCGTCGGTGACGCCGGGCGCGGTGGAGGCGTGCGGAAAGGGCAGCGGGGCGACGCGGGCGTCCAGGCGCGGGTTGTAGAAGAACGGCACGGAGAACCGCTCGGTGGCGCCGGACGGGGAGACGACCCGGTGGTTGGTGGCCACCAGGTAGCCGTTGGTGGCGACCTCCAGCAACTCGCCGAGGTTGACCACGAACGCGCCCGGGATCGGCGGCACATCGTGGAAGAGGCCGTCCTCGCGCTGCACCTGGAGCCCGCCGATCTCGTCCTGCAGCAGCAGGGTGAGGAACCCGTAGTCCTTGTGGGCGCCGACGCCCTGGTCGGTGCCGTCGTCGGCGCTGCCCGGGTAGCGGACGAGCTTGAGGTGGGGGTGGGCGTGCTCGCCGAAGACCGGGTCGTAGAAGTCGGCGGGCGCGCCGATGGCGGTCAGCAGCTCGTGCAGCAGCTTGCGGGCGACCCCGCTGAGCCGGTCGATCCAGTGCAGGGCGGCGGTGCGCAGCTCGGGCAGGGCGGCGGGCCACTGGTTGGGGCCCTGGAGCCACCAGTACGCGGGCTCGCCCGGCCCTGGGGCGCGGGCGGGCCGCTCGGCGCCTATGTCGAGCTGGTCGCGCCAGTCGCGGGCGCCGCCGGTGCGCTCGTCGCCGATGCGCGTGTAGCCGCGGAAGTGCGGCGAGTTGACGTTGTCCAGGGCAAGGCGGTCGGCCTCGGGCAGCCGGAAGAAGGCGTGCATGGCGCCGAGCAGCGCGTCGGTCTCGGCCTGGGTGACGCCGTGCCCGACGAGCTGGAAGAAGCCCACGTCGTGGGCGGCGCTGTGCAACTGCGCGTGCAGCAGCGCCCGGGTTTCGGGACCGCGGTCGGCCGCGGAGAGGTCGATGATGGGGAGCTGGTCGTACGACGGGTTCGTCGCCGTGTTCGTCATGGTCACATCCGCAGGGTGTACGGGTCCCTGGCCGCGGCCATGGGTGGGGGCGCGGCCCGGGTGCCGGGTGAGAGGAACCGGGTGTGGCGTGCGAGGCGATCGGGTCGCCGGGAAAGGGGCCGGATCAGGCAGAGCGCCGACAGCCCATGCTCGTGACACGCACGTAGTCCACGTGGCGGCGTCGCACGAGTGGCAGGAACATGCGCCACAGGGTACTGCCCGGGACGTGGGGAGGGCGCGGCGTATTCGGTTGCCCATCCTGTCTGCCGAGATACCGTCGCCGGAACCGAAGTCCGCGCCTGTCTGCAGGCCAAGTGGAACAGCGCTTGCGCCTACTGCGATGCCACCGGCGTCCCTCTCGACATCGACCACCTCAGGCCAAGAAGCCGGGGAGGCTCGAACCGCGTCTCGAACCTCGTCCTCGCCTGCGTCCCCTGCAACAAGGCCAAGGACAACATGCCCGTCGAGGTCTTCCTCGCCCACCGCCCCGAGCGCCTGGCGACCATCCACCAGCAGGTCAAGGCCCCATTCCACGACGCCGCTGCCATGAACGCCGCGCGGTGGCAGCTCACCGAGGCGCTGACCGACCTCGGCAAACCTGTACACGCCTGGTCGGGCGGGCGCACCAAGTGGAACCGCAGCACCATGAGCCTCGACAAGACCCACACCCTTGACGCGCTCTGCGTCGGGCCCCTGGACCACGAGAACGGCGATGCCATCGTCCGGTTCCCGGAACAGGTACTCGTCGCCAAGGCCACCGGGCGCGGCTCCTACGCCCGCACGACCCCGGACCGCTTCGGCTTCCCGCGTCTCCGGCGATTTCGTACCAAGCAGCACTTCGGGTACGTCACCGGTGACCTCGTACGGGCCACCGTGCCGTCTGGAAGGTGGGCGGGGACGTGGATCGGCCGTATCCCTGTCCGGGCCACCAGAGGGCAGCACAGCCTCACCGCATCAGTCGGCCGGTTCAATGTCTCCCACTGGAACCTGCGGCTGCTCCAGAGGGGCGACGGCTATGGCTGCAGCACTCGGCCAGAAGTGTCGCAATCAGCATCTCGGAAAAACGGTTGATTGGCTGGACCTGACTTCTTAGGGTTGCAGGTACTTCGGAAGGGAGGTGGTTCGGCAAATGTATGCAGACCGGACGGAAGAGGTGGCTGCGGGCTAGCGGCCCGTCGCCCCACCCAGTGCGGTGCCGGACCGGTGCGCGACAGATGCGTGCAGCCGGCCCAATCCCAAGCAGTCACCCGACCCGCGAGCTGCCGGTACGTCCGGCCGGCTTCTCCGTCGTCCAGGCGGAGGGACCCAGCTCGCGGGTCGTCTGCGTGTTCGGGGCCTTCGAACCGCGGTTTCGGCGGAGCGGTCCGGTTGTCGGTGGGATGGGTCAGAATTGAAGGTCAGGGCCAGCGCACGCGCCGGAGAGCCGCCGGGCTTCCGGCAGAAGTAATCGAGGGGCACGGATGTCCGGACTGATCGATACTACGGAGATGTATCTCCGCACCATCCTCGAGCTGGAGGAGGAAGGTGTCGTCCCCATGCGCGCCCGGATCGCGGAGCGGCTGGACCAGAGCGGGCCGACGGTGAGCCAGACGGTCGCGCGGATGGAGCGTGACGGTCTCGTCTCGGTCGCTCCGGACCGGCACCTGGAGCTCACGGAGGAGGGCCGTCGGCTGGCCACGCGGGTGATGCGCAAGCACCGGCTCGCGGAGTGCCTGCTGGTCGACGTGATCGGCCTGGAGTGGGAGCAGGTGCACGCCGAGGCCTGTCGCTGGGAGCACGTGATGAGCGAGGCCGTGGAGCGCCGGGTGCTGGAGCTGCTGCGGCACCCGACCGAGTCGCCGTACGGCAACCCGATCCCGGGCCTGGAGGAGCTGGGCGAGACGGACGGCGCCGACCCGTTCCTCGACGAGGGCATGGTGTCGCTGGCCGACCTGGACCCGGGGACCGACGGCAAGACGGTGGTCGTCCGCCGTATCGGCGAGCCGATCCAGACGGACGCGCAGTTGATGTACACGCTGCGCCGCGCGGGCGTGCAGCCCGGCTCGGTGGTGAGCGTGACGGAGTCGGCCGGGGGCGTGCTGGTGGGCAGCGGGGGTGAGGCCGCCGAGCTGAAGGCGGATGTCGCCTCGCACGTGTTCGTGGCCAAGCGCTGAGCCTGCCGGTCGGCATGCCTGCCGGCGGCCGCCTCTTCCTCCCTCCGGTGATTCAGCGCGTCGAAGCGCAGCGCTCGGTCGTTTCCCGTGCGAGGCTGTCGCGAGAGGCATATGACTCGAAGGGGTGGGGAGGATGTGCCGTAGACATGTGGAAGGCCCCGGTGCCGTGTGGCACCGGGGCCTGTCCTCCCCTGTGGCGACCCGGAGCCCCGAGCTCTCAGGGTCGTCCCCCTCGGACCTCTTTTCCCCGAGCGGTCCGCCTCCCGTTGTAGATCTCCCCATGGCGGCGGCGATCATTCCTTGCGGGGGGTCACTCGAACGAGGGGTGTTCGTGAAGGAGAAGACATTTTCGAATACGCATTCGATAGCCTGAGCGTCTGCGAGTGACGGGTCCCCCGGGGCCTGCGCTACAGAAATGTGCACGACGGCATACACGGTATACACGGCATACACGGCATACACGGCATGCGGAAAGCGGAACACGGTTCACAGGACCGGCCGCCCCGACCGGGAGCGAGCGGTCCGAGTGGAGCTAGGGGGGTGCCAGACCTATGGTGCGGCGCATCGACGTGACCGGGGCGGGCGGCGTACGGCTTGCCGCCTGGGAGTTCGGCGAGCCCCCGAAGGCCGGCCCGGACAGGGCCGTGCCCGGGCCGGGGAGAGCGGAGGCGGGGAGAGCCGGAGCGGGGCCCGGGCGGCCCTTCGTACCTGCCCAGGCCGAGGCGCCCGAGCCGTACGAACCACCCGACACCGGGCTGGAGCGCACCGACGGCGTGCTGTTATTGCACGGGCTCATGGGCCGTGCCTCGCACTGGGCCTCCACCGCCCGCTGGCTCGCCGGGCGGCACCGCGCCGTCGCCCTCGACCAGCGCGGCCACGGCCAGAGCGAGAAGCCCCCGCAGGCGGCCTACACCCGCGAGGCCTATGTGGAGGACGCCGAGGCCGCCCTCGAACAGCTGGGCCTCGCCCCGGCCGTCGTCATCGGGCACGCCATGGGCGCGCTGACCGCCTGGCAGCTCGCCGCCCGGCGCCCCGACCTGGTGCGCGGTGTGATCATCTGCGACATGCGGGCCTCCGCGCTCGGCGCGGCCTCCCAGCGCGAGTGGGAGGACTGGTTCAAGGCCTGGCCGGTGCCCTTCGCCACCCTCGCCGACGTACGGAAGTGGTTCGGTGAGGACGACCCGTGGGTGGAGCGCCCGAACCCGGCGCGCGGCGAGTTCTACGCCGAGGTCATGCACGAGGGCCCGGACGGCTGGCGTCCGGTCTTCGAGCCGCAGCAGATGCTCACGTCCCGGGAGACCTGGGTGTACGACGCGCACTGGGAGGAGCTCGCCCAGGTCCGCTGCCCGGCCCTCGTGGTCCGCGGCCTGGACGGTGAACTGGGCCGGGCCGAGGCCCAGGAGATGGTCCGTGTGCTGCCGCACGGCGAGTACGCGGAGGTGACCGACGCCGGCCACCTCGTGCACTACGACCAGCCGGAGGCCTGGCGCGCGGCCATCGAGCCGTTCCTCGACGCGGTGCTCGCCGGATGACCGCCCCGACGGCCGTGCAGGAGGCGTTCCTGAGGGCCTTCCACGCCGAGCACCCGGCGGTCACCGCGGACGCGTTCGCCGACGGCCGGGCCCCGGACGGGCGGTCCAGCTACGAGGTCCTGTGCGACCGGGTGGCCGGCGCCCGCCGCGTCCTCGACCTCGGCTGCGGCGACGGCGTACTGCTGGACCTGCTGGCCCGGACCGAGGGGCGGCGGCTCGCCGGCGTGGACCTCTCACCCGAGGCGCTGGTACTGGCCCGCGGCCGCCCGTCACTGCGGGCGGCCGCGCTGGCGGAGGCGAGGGCGCAGCAGCTGCCGTTCGCCGACGGCACGTTCGACGCCTGTGTCTGCCACATGGCGCTGATGCTGATGGGGGACGTGGACCGGGTCGCGGCGGAGACGGCCCGGGTGCTGTCGCCGGGCGGGGTGCTGGCCTGCGTGATCGGTGGCGGTGCCCTCGGCGGGGAGGCGTACGAGCTGTTCGGCGGCCTGCTGCGGGCCGCCGTCGAGCGGGCGCCCGCCGAGCAGCGCATCCCGCCGCTCGGGGACCGCAGGACCCGCAGCCGTACGGGGCTCGCGGAGATCCTGGAGCCGGCCGGTTTCGGCGCGCCGGACCGGGAGACGGTCCCGATCGATCTGAGCGGCCCGGTGGAGCGGGTCTGGGCGGCCCTGTCCGGGATCTACGACGTCGGACCGCTCGACCCGGCCGCCGTCCGCCGTCTGCGGGAGGCCTTCCTGACGGAGGCGGCCGGGCTCGCTGGGCCGGACGGGCGGGTTCCGTGCGGTTTCACGATCCATGTGGTGACCGCGCGCCTGCGCTGACGCGGCCCCTCGCGCACCGGAACCTCATCCCTTGCTCACCGCCGCGAGGATCTCCGGCAGCCGGGCCGCCGTGCGCGGCGCCGCCAGGCGCAGACCGAGCAGGGTGAGCCCCGCCCCGTACGCCGCGCCGGCCGGCAGCAGCAGCCAGCTCCAGCCGTCTCCGGCGGTGCTGACGCTCGACCAGATGACGAGGGCGATGACGGGGGAGCACAGCAGGGCCGCCGCGACCATGCCGCCGAAGATGGAGATCCAGGCGAGGCCTGCCTGACCGGGGGCGACGTTCTTGTAGCCCTCCTGCGGGATGGAGTACGGGAAGCGGGCCGACGTCCACGCCCCGGTCGCCAGCATCGCGCCGAGCAGCGCGAAGGACAGGCCGAGCACCTTGGGCAGCCCGGACCACTCGCCGAGCAGGCCCGCGGTCAGCACCGTGACGACAGTGGCGTACGGCAGGGTGATCACCAGCAGGGCCAGTGCCCGCCCGCGCAGCTCGACGTAGGCGTCCCGCGGGGAGGAGATCGTCAGCGCGACCATCCAGAAGGCGGAGGTGTCCTGCCCGAACTGGTTGTACATCTGGATGCCGAGCATTCCGGCGGCGAAGCAGGCGAAGTACGGCGAGCCGGTGCCCTGCAGGGCGTTGAACACCGGCACGATCAGGCCGATGGCGAGCGAGGTCGCCCAGGCCGCCTTGGTCTTGGGGTCGCGCCAGATGTACCGCATGCTGCGTTCCATGACGGTGCCGGTGCGGCCGGCCGGCAGCAGCCGGGCCAGGCCGCCGCCCGCGCGGGTGCGCTTTCGCGCGGGAGCGTCGACGGCCTGCAGGGTCGAGGCGTCGGGCGAGGTCATCAGCCGGTTCAGGCTGCGCCCCCACACCGCGAGCAGGGCGGCCAGCGCTGCCGCGGTCAGGGCGAGCTGGGCCACAGCGACGCCGTAGGAGCCCCGGCTCGCCGAGTCCACCGCGCCCACCGCCGACGCGGGCGGCACCCACCGCAGCACGTCCGCGACCGGGTCGAGCCGGCCGAGGCCGGTCGAGCCCAGCTGCTGCATGCCGAAGTTGACCACCTGCGCGCCGATCGCGACGACCAGCCCGCTGAGCACTGCCAGGTCCCGCCCCTTGCGGCTGGTCAGCAGCCGGGTGTTGGCGGTGGCCACGGCCCGCGCGAGGGCCACGCACACCAGCAGCGCGAGGACGAGCGCGAGAACCGCGACGACGAACGCGACCGTCCCGTGCGCCACCGAGATCACGCAGCCCACCAGCAGCAGCGCCGTGAACAGCGGCCCGATGCCGACCAGGGAGGCCGCCAGCAGGGCGTTGACCAGCGGCCGTGGCCGCAGCGGCAGCATCACCAGGCGGGTCGGGTCGAGGGTCTCGTCACCGCTGGGGAAGAACAGCGGCATCACGGCCCAGCCCAGCGCCAGCACGGCCACGCCGATGACGGCCACGGAGGCGATGTGCGCGTGGCCGCGCAGCACGATCAGCCCGAGCAGCTGCAGCGCGGCGAACAGCAGCGCGACGACGGCCGACGCGATGAACGCGGCACGCCGCCCGCCGGACTGCCTCAGCCCGTTGCGCAGCAGCGACAGTTTCAGGCGTACGACGACGGGGGTGATCGAGGGGGCCGGCGAGGGTGTTTCGGCGACGGCGCTCATCGGGAACCGCCGCCCAGCCAGTCCAGGTGGGAACCGGCGTCCCGGTCCTGGGCGCCGACGAGTTCCAGGAACGCCTGCTGCAGCGTGGGGGCATCGCCGCGCACCTCGGCGAGGGTGCCCTGGGCGCGGATCCGCCCGGCCGCCATCACGGCCACCCAGTCGCACAGCGACTCGACCAGTTCCATGACGTGGGAGGAGAACACGACGGTGGCGCCGGAGGCGGTGTACCGCTCCAGGACGCCCCGGATGGTCTGCGCGGACACCGGGTCGACGCCCTCGAACGGCTCGTCGAGGAACAGGACCTCCGGGTTGTGCAGCAGGGCGGACGCGAGCCCTATCTTCTTGCGCATACCGGTCGAGTAGTCGACGACGAGCTTGTGCTGGGCGCCGGCCAGATCCAGCACGTCGAGCAGCTGCGTGGCCCGCCGGTCCACCTCGTTTCCGGGCAGACCGCGCAACCGCCCCGAGTACGACAGCAGTTCCCGTCCCGACAGCCGCTCGAAGAGCCGAAGCCCCTCGGGCAGCACACCGATCCGCGCCTTCACCGCCACCGGGTCCCGCCACACGTCGTGCCCGACGATCTCGACGGTGCCCTGGTCGGGCCGCAGCAGCCCGGTCACCATGGAGAGCGTGGTGGTCTTTCCCGCCCCGTTGGGCCCGACCAGCCCGATGAACTTCCCCGCGGGCAGCTCGAGATCGATCCCGGCGACAGCGACCTGCTGCCCGAACCGCTTCCAGAGCCCTTGCACGCGTACGGCGCTTGTACCCACTACGACTGCTCCCTCCGCCAGGGTGAACCCTACGGGGGAGCACCTCGCCCAAGGGACGCGGGGCTGTGCTGATCTGCGGCTCCGCCGCGTGGGCGCGACCAGCCACGGCGTACCCGCAGTCACGGACAAAGGGGACCGGCCGGGACGATGGGCGCCCGTTACCTGTCCCTGCCGCACGCATACGCCAACGGCGGGATCAGCTCCTCGACATCCGGCAGCCACCGATTCGCCGGCGTCGGCCGGCAGGCCCACTGCACAGCTCCCCGAGACCCGTACCGGGTAGGCGGCGCAGCCACATACGCCCCCTCGCCCAGGACCACCAGGTCCAGAGACGCCGACGACCACCCCAGCTTGCGCAGCAACTCCGGCACCTTCACGCACGCTCCCGGCAGCACGAAGAACTGCATCCGCCGCTCGGGGGTGAGGATCACCGGCCCGAGGGCCGACTCCATCCGCTCCATCCGGGCCAGCGCGAGGAACCCGGACGTCTCCGGGACGGACATCGCGTCGAACGTACGGCCCGTGGGCAGCAGGATCGACGCGGTCGGCTGCTCCTGCCACATCCGGCGGACCGCGGTCGCGCTGCCGGTCGCCCGGGTCGCCCAGTCCTCGTGCGCCGGGTGCGCGCCGGGTGCCGCGCACGCGGGGGCGCCGCAGGAGCAGCGCTGCACCCCGTCGACCGCTTCCAGCCAGGTGCCGGGGAACACGTCCCAGTGGCGTTCCTCGGCGTAGCGAACGGCTGTCTCCAGCAGCGGCTCTCCGCGCTGCTGGGGAATCCGGCCGGCGGTCCGACCGGCGGTGTGTACGGCTTGGGCGCCCGGGATCGTCTCTTCCACGCCCCACTCAACTCCCGCACCCACCTGGAGTTACGGGGGTCCCGGGGGCGGGCGCGCCGGGGAGGAGCACCGGGTCCGCGCCCGGGGCGCATGGATGCATGTGCGGGGGCGCGCGGGAGGATCGTCGGCCGGCGCTGGGTAGTTCGGTGTGGGGTGGCATTCGCTTTTACCCCGGCAATCCTCGCATGTCCCGCATTTTCGTTATGTCCACGGGGCATTGATCTTCACGGCCGGAACTTCCCGCCGGGACGCGGATCGTCTCCGGCCGCGCAAGACTCGTCGACTCGGTGCGTGGGCAGGGCACCGCAGCTACAGGGGGTTACGCCATGGCCGCAAGGCCTCTCGTCGCGCGGCAGCCGAACGAACGGCTGCAGGCGCTCATCCAGGAAGCGGGCTGCTCGAACGCCGGGCTGGCCCGCCGGGTCAACATGTGCGGCGCCGAGCACGGCCTCGACCTGCGTTACGACAAGACGTCCGTGGCGCGCTGGCTGCGCGGGCAGCAGCCACGCGGGCGTGCCCCGGCGATCATCGCCGAGGCACTGGGCCGCAAGCTGGGCCGTACGGTCACGATCGACGAGATCGGCATGGCCAACGGCAAGAACCTCGCCTCGGGTGTGGGCCTCCAGTTCTCGCCGACGGTACTGGGGGCCATCGAGCAGGTCTGCGAGCTGTGGCGCAGTGACGTGGGCCGGCGGGACTTCCTGTCCGGCTCCTCCGTCGCCGCGTCCGCGCTGGTCGAGCCGAGCCGCGACTGGCTGATCTCCGCGCCGGACGGGCAGGTCGCGCGCGCGGTGGGGCCGCGGGTGGGCCAGTCCGACGTGGCGGCCGTACGGGCCATGACGCAGGCGCTGGTCGACCTGGACCACACCTACGGCAGCGGGCATGTGCGCCCGGTGGTCGTGCACTACCTCAACAGCGTCGTCTCCGGGCTGCTCGCCGGGTCGTACCGGGAGGCGGTGGGCCGCGACCTGTTCGCCGCGGTGGCCCGACTCACCGAACTCGCCGGGTACATGGCCGTCGACACCGGTCAACCGGGCCTGGCCCAGCGGTACTACATCCAGGCGCTGCGGCTTGCCCAGGCGGCCGGCGACCGCGGTTACGGCGGCTATGTGCTGGCCGCCTCCATGAGTCATCTCGCCGCGCAGCTCGGGAACCCTCGGGAGATCGCACAGTTGGCGCGGGCGGCTCAGGAGGGCGCACGCGGACGTGTGACACCGAGGGCGGAGGCGATGTTCCACGCGGCCGAGGCGCGCGGGCACGCGCTGATGGGTGACGCGCGGGCGGCCCAGGTGTCCGCCGGGCGGGCGGTGAGCGCGCTGGAGGCCGCCGAGTCGGACACGGGGGACGACCCGGCGTGGATCGCGCACTTCGACGAGGCCTACCTCGCCGACGAGTTGGCGCACTGCCACCGGGATCTGGGCCAGGGGGAGGCGGCGGCGCGGCGGGCGGAGGAGTCGCTGGCCGGGCATCCCGCGTCGCGGGCGCGGCGGCGGGCCATCGGCTATGTGCTGCTCGCCACCGCGCAGGTGCAGCAGCGGGAGGTCGAACAGGCCTGCAGCACCGGGCTGAAGGCGGTGGAGCTGTTGCGGACGCTCCGGTCCGACCGGGGGGCGGAGTACCTGGAGGACTTCCAGCAGCGGCTCGATCCGTTCCGGGACGAACCGGTGGTAAGGGAGTTCGGGGCACGGCTGGAGGTGCGGGTGGCGGCGTGAGAACGGACTCCTGAGTCGTATACAGCGCATCGCGAGCGGGTTTTGTTACTGCTGCCACAGGGAAGGAGGTCTCGTCCTGTGCTGCGTGGCATCGGGCTCCGGGGACCCGGTAGCGTGAGCCGACGATTCCGAAGGTCCCCCATTCGTAGGAGTCCCGGTGACGCAGAGTGGACAGGGCGAGGAGCCCTCGGCGCAGCCCGCGCGCGAAGGCATCGTGCTGCCCTCCGACGGAGGCGAGCCCCTGCTGCCGGGCATGACGAGCGGACCGGGCGGCCAGGCCCCGGCCGCGGCGCCCGCCGGCGGTCAGTCCTGGGGCCAGCCGTGGGGCCCCGACCAGCAGCCCCCGCAGCACGGTCAGGGCTGGCAGGCCGGCCCGCCTGCCCAGTCCTGGGACTCCCCGCAGTGGGGCGCACAGGCCTCCACCGCCCACCCGGGCGCGGGCCCCCTGCCCCCGGAGGGCGCCACGGCCCCGTCCTACGGCATCTCCGCCCCGCACGGCGGAGCCGGCGCCGACGGGTCCCTGCCGCCCGCCAACGCCACGTCCTACGGCGCCTCCACCGCCCACCCGGCGCCGCACGCGACCGGGCACGGCGCCCCCGCGCACGGTGCACCCGGTGCCGCCCCCTACGGACACCCCGCCGCGCACGGCGCACCCGGCGGTCCGGCGGCCGACGAAGGGGCCACCCAGTACCTTCCCCCGGTCCCCGGCGCCCCCGCCGGGGGAGCCACCCAGTTCCTGCCGCCCGTGAGCAATGCGGCGATGGACGAAGGGGCCACGCAGTACATCCCGCCCGTGACGCCGGGCACGTTGCCGCCCGAGGCGGGCAGGGACCCGTCGACGCAGTTTCTGGGCCACGTGCCCCAGGGCGGCGTCCCCGGGCACAACCCCGACGCCGAGGCCACGCAGTTCATCGCGCCCGTGGACGCCCAGGCGGGCGGCGGGCGGCAGACGCCCGCCGAGTTCGACAACCTCTTCCGCAGCGACTCCGGCGGCGCGGCCCCGGCCACCCAGCAGCTGCCCCACCTCCAGCAGCCCGCGTTCACCCCGCCCGCGCCCGGCGGGCACGACGGCGGCGGCCGGGGAGGCCGGCGTACCGGCTCGCGCGTGCCGCTGCTCGCGGCCGTGGGCGTCGGGATCGTCGTCCTCGGCATAGGCGCCGGCGCACTGCTCGGCGGCGGTGGCGACAGCGACAGCGACAGCGGCGACAGGAACACCACCGTCTCGGCGACCGCACCGGCCACCGACGACGCGTCCCCCTCGCCCGCCACCGACCCGGCCCGGGAGCAGGCGGTCACGCTGGACAAGCTGCTGGCCGACAGCGGCAGCAGCCGGGCCTCCGTGATCAAGGCGGTGGCCGACGTCAGGAACTGCGACAACCTCGACCAGGCCGCCTCCGACCTGCGCGCCGCGGCCGAGCAGCGCAAGGGCCTGGTCACCCGTCTCGGACAGCTGTCCGTCGACAAGCTCCCCGACAACGCCGAGCTGACCACGGCCCTCACCAACGCCTGGAAGGCGTCGGAGTCCGCCGACCTCCACTACGCGGCCTGGGCCGACCAGGCCCGCGGCAAGAAGGGCTGCAAGAAGGGCCACGCCCGGATCACCGGCGAGCGCACGGCCGGCGACCGCGAGAGCGGCACCGCCAGCGCCGAGAAGGCCAAGGCCGCCCAGCTGTGGAACGCGATCGCGAAGACGTACGGCCTCACCCAGCGCCAGCCGACCCAGCTGTGAGGGGACGCGGCTGTCAGTCGACGTCCGCGTCCTCCAGCGTCTTCGTCATGTCGACGAACCCCTTCGTGGCCGGCACCAGCCGGCCCTGCCGCACCACCTGCTGGGTCACGTCCGCGTTGACCAGCCGGGCGAAGCCGGAGGAGGCGAGCAGGTCGGAGGTGCGCCACCGCAGCGGCGGGGTCAGCCCGCCGGTGTCGACCGTCAGCCCGCGGTCGAGGGTGCGCCGTACGGTGTCGGCGCTCACCTCCCCGTCGCCGATCTTCTCCAGGACGGCCCGGAGCACGGTGTAGGCGATCCACGTGGTCTGCACTGCGGGGTCCTCGGGGTCGACCCGGTTGTCGCCGAACGCCTGCTCGTTGATGACCTTCTTCATCCCGTCCCAGCGCGGATCGCTCGCCACCGGGTACCAGCCCGTGACGTACGACCCCTCGTAGGGGCCGGACTTTCCGCCGCTGGTGTCGACCACCGACTGGTCGACGCTGCCGAGCACGGCGGCGGTGCGCACGGCCGGATAGCTCTCGCGGGCTCGGCGGAAGGAGTCCATGAAGATGTTGGTGCGCTCCCCGAGGGCGGGGACCACGCAGCCCATCCTCGCCGGGTCGGCGCTCGACTGCTTCAGCGCCTGGTCGGCCTGGCCGGAGTATTCGGTGGCGTCGTCGGCGGCCCGCTGGTCGTGGGCGGCCTCGTGGCCGCCGGCCCGCAGACCGGCGTTGAACAGGGCGGGCAGCTCGTCGCCCGCGATGGTGTCGGGGCGTACGAGCGTGACGGGACCGCACCGTGCGGCGAGCTCCCTGCCGAGACCGGCCAGCAGGGCGGGCTGGCCGCCGTTGACGGGGTAGGACAGGGCCCGGGTGAACTCGGTGGTGGTGACGCCGTAGCCGCCGATGTACGGGATGCCGGCGCCCTCCAGCGGCGGGAAGAAGGAGTCGCTGTACTGGCTGTAGGAGCCCACGACGGCGACCACGTTCTCCTTCGCGGCGCGTCGGGCGCACTTCGCCGCGGTCACGCTGTCGTTGCCGTCGTTGCAGGTCAGGACGTTCAGCTTGCGGCCGTTGATCCCGCCGTTGGCATTGACCCAGCGGGCGTAGGCCTTGGCCATGGCGGGCATGCCGGGCTTGTTGGTCGCTCTGGTGTTCTCCGGCGCCCAGGTCATCACGGTGACGGGGTCGTTCCCGGAGCCCCCCGTGGCACCAGGAACGATCCCGCACCCGGCGGCGAGCGAGGCGCACGCCGTCAGAGCGCCCGCCGACAGCAGGGCTCTTCTGACGGGCCGGGGGAGGATGGGGGGGAATGTAGTACGGGAGCGTCGCCTGCCGGTCATGCACACACACGATTCCGTCACATCGCCAACCCATGAGTGACTCCCGGTCAACGAAGAGTGACATCGAGGTGAATTACGGGGGCAGGTGAGGCGGCTGGGACGAGGAACGTACGATCGATGACCGTGCAAGGTTCGGAGAACTCTTCCCGTCGCGGCCGTCGCTCATCCACCATGGGCGGCATGCCCGTCAACGACATGCCGTGGTGGCGCTGGCGCAGCAACGTGCGCTCCGCGCTGCACATGCTCTCCGATCCGGTGTTCCAGCGGGACGTCTGGCTGGCAGGCGTCGAGGGGTACGGCGACGTCACCGACGCCGTCTACCGGCTGGTCGAGGACACCTGGCTGGACAGCTGGTCCGCCGAGAAATACGTCGGCACGATCTTCCGGGACTCCCAGGAGGCGGCGCTCGTGGACACCGCGGTCCTGCGGGTGCTGCGCATCATGCACCAGGTGGGCCCGGACGCGCCGGTGGCCGCGTACCTCGACCACCACGCCTGGCCGGAGGCGGTACGGGCGGCGCGGGACGCGCATGTGCGGCTCTCGGCGAGCGACGGCGACGACCCGGACGCGCCGCCCCGCACCCTCGAGGTGCTGCGGATCCTGACGCGGTCCGCGTGACGGACTCCGGGTCACGGACCGTGCCCGGCATGAGACCCTGTCCCGCATGAACGAGCAGTCCTCCCGAGCCGCGGCGGCTCCGGCCGACCAGTACGTCCTGACCCTCTCGTGCCCGGACAAGAAGGGCATCGTGCACGCCGTGTCCAGCTATCTGTTCATGACCGGCTGCAACATCGAGGACAGCCAGCAGTTCGGCGACCACGACACGGGACTGTTCTTCATGCGTGTCCACTTCTCGGCCGAGGCGCCGGTCACGGTGGACAAGCTGCGCGCCAGCTTCGCGGCGATCGGTGACTCCTTCTCGATGGACTGGCAGATCAACCGGGCCGACGAGAAGATGCGGATCGTGCTGATGGTCAGCAGGTTCGGGCACTGCCTGAACGACCTGCTCTTCCGCGCCCGGATCGGCGCGCTGCCGGTGGAGATCGCGGCGGTGGTGTCCAACCACACCGACTTCGCCGAGCTGGTGGGGTCGTACAACATCCCCTTCCACCACATCCCGGTGACCAAGGACACCAAGCCGGAGGCCGAGGCGCGGCTGCTGAAGATCGTGCGCGAGGAGAACGTCGAACTGGTCGTCCTCGCCCGCTACATGCAGGTCCTCTCCGACGACCTGTGCAAGCGGCTCAGCGGCCGGATCATCAACATCCACCACTCCTTCCTGCCGAGCTTCAAGGGCGCGAAGCCGTACCACCAGGCGCACGCACGGGGCGTGAAGCTGATCGGCGCGACGGCGCACTATGTGACGGCCGACCTCGACGAGGGGCCGATCATCGAGCAGGAGGTCGAGCGGGTCGGCCACGACGTCACGCCGGACCAGCTGGTCGCCGTCGGACGGGACGTGGAGTGCCAGGCGCTGGCGCGGGCGGTGAAGTGGCACGCGGAGCGCCGGATCCTGCTGAACGGGCGGCGGACTGTGGTGTTCGCCTGACCCGTCCGGCGGCGGTGTCACATGCGGCTCAGCGACGCCGCCGCGTACAGCACGTCCCTGATCGCCTCACGGTCGCCGACCTGACCGGCCGCCGCCTCGCGCGGAGCGACGTGCCCCGCCGCCAGCCGGCAGAACTCCAGGCCGTCCAGCGCCACATGGGCCACCTCGTGCTCCGCGGAGCCGACCGCTCCGGGTGAGTCGAGCGGGATCAGCCACTGGCCGCCGCCCTGGCCCTCGATCTCCAGGCGCAGGCTGCGGCCGGGTTCGCCCGCGGCCACCAGGTGCCGGGCGCGGGCGGGCGAGGCGAGCCCGGCCCGCCGCCGTGCGGCGAGCACGCCCGGCAGCAGCCGGGCCGCGAGGTCGATCATTTCGTGCAGGTGCCGCGAGGCGGGCGGCCCGTACGGGTAGTCCACGGCCTGAGCGATGTCCTCGGCGTGCACCCAGCACTCGAAGGCGCGGTCCAGCATCGCGTCGGGCAGCGGGAGCTCGAAGTCGCCGTAGGGCACGGTGGGTCCGCCCGTGCCTTCGTCGGTGAAGGACACCGTCCGCACCAGGGCGTGCGTCTGCTCCCGCCAGGGCGCCCGCACCGACCGGGTCGGCGGGAAGTGCGAGGCCCGCCAGTACGCCTCGGTGCGCGCCGCCGGGGTGGGGCGGTCGGCGCGGGCGCCGGCGTCGCCGAGCGGGTCGTCGAGTCCGAGCGCCACCGCGACCAGCCCGTCGACGCTCATCAGATGCGCGATGACCCCGGCGACGGTCGTACGGCGGCTGGTGGCGTCCTCGCCCGCGAACCACCGCAGGCGTACCGGCGTGTGCCACTCGGAGTCGCCCATGTCCCGCAGCAGCGCGTCCAGGCGGGCGGCCTCGGCGTCGTAGGGAGCCGCCCACCCGGGCACGGGGATGCGTGGTGGCCGCCGCTCCAGGCAGCCGTCCAGCACGCGCGTGCGCAGCCCCGGGTCCAGGTCCAGGCTCTCGGGCCGGTGCAGCAGCCCGACCGCCTCCCGCAGCCGCAGCGCCTCCTCCGCGCAGTCGCCGCACTCCCCGAGGTGCTCCTCGACCGCCGCCGCCTCCTCCGGCGCACAGGCGGCCAACGCCCACGCCCCGAGAAGCGACTTCAGAACATGATGCTCCATCACACTCCGGCCCTTCACCTCCACCGACTCCTCCAACACGGGCAGCGCCCGCCCACCGTCCTCGACGGACACACGGGGCACGGGTATGCGCGGCGACCGACCGGGCCCGGGAGCACCCTGAGGACCGACGGGGGAGCCGGGTCCGCCCGGAACGCCGGGGCCGCGGGGAACGCCGGGGCCGCGGGGAGCGTCCGTGCCGGCGGGGCTGTCCGGCCCTGTGGGGCCGTCCGGGCCACCGGGGCCGCCCGGAGTGCCGGAGCGGCTCGGGGCCACGGAGCCGGCGGGGTCGTGCGGAGTACCGGGGCCGTCCGCAGTACCGGGGTCGCCTGAGTCCCGGAGACCCCTCGGGCCGGTGGGGCCGTCCAGGCTGCCGGAGCCGTCCGGCCTGCCCGGCCCATCGGGTCGCGGGGGCCACCGGAGCCGCCAGGGCCGTCCGGGCTACCAAGGCCCCCCGGGCCGGCGGGGCCGTGCGGGCCCTCCGGACGAGCCGGCTCGTCCGGAGCGCCGGGGCTGCCGGGATTGCCCGGGTCACCAAGGCCGTCCGGGGCGCCCGGTCCGCCGGGGCCGTCCGGCTCGGCGGAGCCGTACGGCCCGTCAGGGGCGCGGTGGCCGCCAGGGGCACCGGGGCCGTCCGGGTCGCCGGGGTGTCCCGGCTTCGGCGGGTTCATGCCGCACCCCCGTAGCCGGGTGGTGTGCCGGGGGAGTTCGTGTCGTGGGCGGTGGAGAGGAGTTGGAGGCCGAGGCGGAGGCGGCGGCGGGCCTCGTCCTCGGGGATGCCGAGGTCGGCGGCGGTCTGCCGGTAGTCGCGGCGCTGGAAGTAGGCCAGTTCCAGAGCGGCGCGCAGGGGGGCCGGCATGGAGTGGACGATGTAGTCGGCGCGGGCGGCGGCCGAGGCGCGGCGCACCCTGAGTTCCGACTCCTCGGGGGAGTCCCGCTCGTCGAGGGCCGGCGCGGCGGCCTCGGTGCCGCGCAGCCGCTGCACGGCGAGCCGGTGGGTCAGCGCGGCCACCCAGGAGCGCAGCGGGCCCTGCTGGGGGTCGTAGGCGTCGGGGTGCTCCCAGACGTGCACGAAGACCTCGCGGGTGATGTGGTCGGCGGCCCGCTCGTCCCCGAGCACCCGGTGGGCGAGGCCGTGCACGAGGGAGGCGAAACGGTCGTAGAGCTCACCGAGGGCGGCCGCCTCCCCGCGCGCGAGCCGCTGTTGCATCCTGCGGTCCCAGCGGGGCGGTGCGTCCTTCTTCGCCATACAACCCCTCCAAAACCCGGCTGCGCCCTGCCCAGCGTGTCTGTGCGGTCACCTCGAATGTAGTCGGCACGTCCGACAACGCACGCCCCCTTGTGCCAATGCGCGCCCCGTCGCCGCAAGACCAACTCTGATCGAACGCGATCGAAAGCGACTGAAACAAGTCCCTGAAGGAACGGTCTCGGTTTGAGTTATGGCGTTTGGGGGAACGGCCGCTGGGCAGCCGCGCGGAAAGAAGCGTAGGAACTGCTTCCGTTTCCGAGCGGTTCCGGGGAAGATCCGGCGAGCGGAGGGCGGGCCGTGACGTTCAAGGTGACCGACGACCAACAGGGCGAGTGGAGCGTGCTCCGGGTCGCCGGCGAACTGGACCTGGTGACCTCGCCGGTGCTGCGGCAGCGGGTGCACGAGGCGGTGGCGCAGGGCCACCACCATCTCGTCCTGGACCTCTCGGACGTCTTCTTCTGCGACTCCAGCGGCGTCGGCGTCCTCATAGCCGCCCGCCGCCTGATCCGCTCCTGCCAGGGCCGGCTCCGCCTGATCCTGCCGGCCCGCGGCGCGGTCGACGGCTCGCACGTCAACCGTGTGCTCGGTGCGCTCGGAGTGCGCCGCCTCTTCGACGTCTACGCGGACCTCGCGGCGGCGGTGGACGAGGAACCGCTGACCGCGTAGCGCCGCGGACGGGCGCCGTCCGTCCGGGCCGGCCGCCGGCCGATGTCATGGATCGTGGCACAGGAGCATCACGGAGCGTCGCCACCGTACCGGTGTCCCCGCGCGTGACTCGTCACGTCCCGGAGTCGCCGCCGTGCTCGGGTACCTTGTGCGGGATGCGAGTGGTTCCGGGCACGAGCCATGTCATGACGGGCGTCGCACAGTATGCCGCACGGGTACTCCTTCGCGCGGGAATATGCCCGAAGCGCTTGTTGTGGTGACGGTACGTCAACCATGCTGTCTCCCAAGAGAGTCACGTTCCGTGACTCCTGCTCTGGCCGTTGTTCTGGCCATGCAGAAAATGGCTACGATCGTGGCCCTCGCGTGCGCGAGGCTATGTGTCCGCCGGTTCGGATGGTGTGAGCGGTGCAGGTGCTTCAAGTGCAGCTGGAGATCCGGCCCGACCCCGCGGAGGTGGGGCGAGCCCGGAGGTGGGCCCGCTCGCGGCTCGCCGGTTCGGGGATACAGGCCGACGAGCCGCTCGCCGAGACGTTGATCCTGCTCGTCTCCGAACTGGTCACCAACGCCGTGGTGCACACCGGCTGTCCCGCCGTACTGCGGCTGTCCCTGCCCGGCGTGCCGGCCGAAGCGACCACCGTCCGCCTGGAAGTGGCCGACGCCAGCACCAGGGCCCCCGTGCCGCGCTGCGTGGGCGACGAGGCCACGAGCGGCCGCGGCCTCGCCCTCGTCGACGGCCTCGCCGACCGGTGGGGCTGGAGCCCGGAGGGCACGGGCAAGCGCATCTGGTGCGAACTGGACCGCTGCGCCACACCGGTTGACGCGGCGGAGACCGCGGCGCCGGCGGTGTACGAGGGACTGGCCTGCGAGGGGCTGGCGTACGAGGCGGTGTAGGGCCACCCTTCCCCTGTGGGGCCCCTTGAGCCGGCGCACAAGGTGGACGGCACCCCCGCGCGGTTGCCGGCGCGCCGTCCCACCCCTCGGGGCGGTCAAGTCGTGCGCCGGGAGATGCTTCTGTGCGCGCCCCGTTGCGATCGGGCATAACGGGTAAACCACCTGGGCGGTGTTGACGTGTCCTGTCCGTTTGATCACGCTTGTGGTCAGCGATTCGCCGCGAGGGGACGTCGAGGGCTCGGGCGCCGGAAGTCCTCGACGAGTGTGGGTCGTGATGTCGGCGCCGGCCGGTCCCCGCAGGGTCCGAGGGGGGTGGGACCGGTGCGCCGCGGTCGGAGGGCGGCGCGCACTGCCGTGCTCGGGGCGGGCAGGCGCGCGCCGCCAGCCGACTCACCCTCCCGTGCCCAACTTGTCCACAGGCTGTGGACAATTCTCCGCCCTCGTTCCCGGAGCGGTCCGGAACGTGCGCCGGTAGGCCGTCGGCGTCACTCCGAGCGCCGTCTGCAGATGCTGCCGCATGGACTGGGCCGTACCGAAGCCGGCGTCGCGGGCCACCCGGTCCACGGACAGGTCCGTGGACTCCAGCAGGTGCCGGGCGCGTTCGACGCGCTGCTGCGTGAGCCACTGCCCCGGACTGGCCCCGACCTCCTCGCGGAAGCGCCGGGTGAAGGTCCGTACGGACATGGCCTCCCGCGCGGCCATGTCCCGCAACTGGATCGGCTCGTGCAGACGCCCCAGCGCCCACGCGCGCGCGGTGGTCGTGGTGGCCAGCTGCGGGTCCGGCACCGGCCGGTGGACGTACTGCGCCTGCCCGCCGTCCCGGTGCGGCGGTACGACGGTCCGCCGGGCCACCTCGTTGGCGATCGCGGTGCCGTGGTCGCGGCGCACCATGTGCAGGCACAGGTCGATCCCGGCCGCGACGCCCGCCGAGGTCAGCACGTCGCCGTCGTCGATGAACAGCACGTCCGCGTCCACCTCGACCCGTGGGAACAGCCGCTGGAAGCGGTCGGCGTCGGCCCAGTGCGTCGTGGCGGGCCGCCCGTCCAGGAGACCGGCCGCGGCCAGCACGTACACGCCCGTGCAGATCGAGGCGAGCCGGGTGCCGGGCCGGATCAGCGCGAGGGCGGCGGCCAGCTCCTCGGTCAGCACGCCCTCCTCGTGGACGGGGCCCAGCTCGTACGACGCCGGGACGATCACCGTGTCGGCGGTGGCCAGGGCCTGGGGCCCGTGCGCCACGTTGATCGAGAAGTCGGCTTCCGTCCGCACCGGCCCCGGCGGCCGGACCGAGCAGGTGACGACCTCGTACAGATGCCGCCCGGCGGCGTCCTTGGGCCGCCCGAAGATCCGGTGCGGAATGCCCAGTTCGAAGGGCAGCAGCCCGTCGAGGGCGAGGACGACGACGCGGTGCGCGCGGAAATCCGTGGCCGTATCCATGGCCTGATCCTAGCGAACACTGTCCTTCGGGCCAGTGGAGAGCCGTGGCCCCGTACCGGAAGCTCATGGCGTGACCCAGACAGCAGAGCCCGCAGCCGCCGCAGAGGAAAAGCCGTCCGACCGCCGGGCCCGCTCCCGCTCCCGCGTTCATTTCGCGTGGTTCGTCGCCGCCGTCACCTTCGTCACGATCATCGGCGCGGCGGCCTTCCGCTCACTGCCCGGCCTGCTCATCGACCCGCTGCACCAGGAGTTCGGCTGGTCACGCGGCACGATCGGCGCGGCGGTCTCGATCAACCTCGCCCTGTACGGCCTCACCGCGCCCTTCGCCGCCGCGCTCATGGACCGCTTCGGCATCCGCCGCGTGGTCGCCGTCGCGCTGAGCGTGGTCGCCCTCGGCTCCGGTCTGACCGTGTGGATGACGGCGGCCTGGCAGCTGTGGCTGTGCTGGGGCCTGCTGGTCGGCCTCGGCTCCGGCGCGATGGCGCTCGCCTTCGCCGCGACCGTCACCGAGCGCTGGTTCACCGAGCGCCGCGGCCTGGTCAGCGGCATCCTCACCGCCGCCGCGGCCTCCGGCCAGCTGATCTTCCTGCCGATCCTGTCCTGGACGGTCCAGTCGCACGGCTGGCGCCCGGCGGCCGTCACGGTCGCGCTGGCGGCCCTCGCCGTCGTCCCCTTCGTCTGGCTGCTGCTGCGCGACCACCCGGCGGACGTGGGTGCACGCCCGTACGGCGCACGGGAGTTCGTCGCCAAGCCGGAACCGGTGCCCGGGGCCGCCCGCCGGACCCTGACCGTCCTGTCCTCGGCGGTGCGCACCGCCCCCTTCTGGCTGCTGGCCGGCACCTTCGCCATCTGCGGCGCCTCCACCAACGGCCTGATCCAGACCCACTTCGTGCCCGCCGCCCACGACCACGGCATGCCGATCACGGTGGCGGCCTCGCTGCTCGCGGTCATCGGCGTGTTCGACGTGATCGGTACGATCGCCTCCGGCTGGTTCACCGACCGCTTCGAACCGCGCCGCCTGCTCGCCGTGTACTACGCCCTGCGCGGTGTCTCCCTGCTGTTCCTTCCGATGCTGCTGGCGCCGGGCGTGCGTCCGCCGATGGTCTTCTTCATCGTCTTCTACGGCCTCGACTGGGTCGCCACCGTCCCGCCCACCCTCGCCCTGTGCCGGGAGCAGTACGGCGAGGACAGCGCGATCGTGTTCGGCTGGGTCCTCGCCTCCCACCAGGTCGGTGCCGCCCTCGTCGCCTACCTCGGCGGGGCCGCGCGGGACGTCTTCGGCTCGTACGACGTCGTCTGGTACGCCTCGGGCGCGCTGTGCGCGGCGGCGGCCCTGATGGCGCTGGTGATCAGGCGGCGGCCGCGGACCCGGGTCGGGGGCGGGTGACGGCCGGGATCAGACCGGCAGTCGGGAGACCCGTCGGCCGTCCTTGCGGGCGGCGGCCTTCGCGTCGGCCTTCGTGATGGCCCTGGCGATCTTCTCCGCGTCGATGGCCAGCTCGCGGAGCATGCCGCTGATGGGGTTGGTGAAGCCGGTGAAGTACAGGCCGGGCGCGTTCTTCGGGGCGCGGGCGCCGTGGACGACGGGCCGGCCGCGGGAGTCGAGTACGTCGAGGTGGCCGACCAGCCCCTCCAGGGCGCGGACGTAACCGGTGGCGGCGATGACGGCGTCCGGCCGGATGCGGGTGCCGTCGGCGAGGACGGCCTTGCCGTTCTCGAAGCCGTCGACGGCGGCCACGACCTCGACCGTGCCCTTGCGGACGGCGTCGACGAGACCGACGTCCTGGACGGGGATCGCGCCCTCGCGCACCCGCGAGTACAGGCCCGTGCCGGGGCGGGGCAGGCCGTGCGCCGACAGGTCCGGCACGCTCAGTCTCGCCAGCGGTCCGGCGAGCCTGTCGACCAGCCCCACCGGCAGCCGTCGTACGACGATGCCCGTGTACTGGGCGGCCCACCCGGCGGTCGACCGGCGCACGATGTGCGGGGCGGTGCGCACCGACAGCCGTACGCGCGAGGCGCCGCCCTCCACCAGGTCCACCGCGATCTCGGCGCCGGTGTTGCCGACGCCGACGACGAGGACGTCACGGCCGGCGTAGGGCTTGGCGTTGCGGTACTCGGAGGCGTGCAGGAGCTCGCCGGACACGTCCGTGTACGACTCACGGCCGGGCCAGTCGGGCAGGCGGGGCGTGTGGTTGTGGCCGGTGGCGACGACCACCGCGCCGCCGGTCAGCTCCCGCCCGCCGGTGGCGTGCAGCAGCCAGCCAGTGCCGTCCGGCGCGCGCTCGACGCGGGAGACCTCGACCCCGGTCACGACCTCCAGCCGGTGGTGTTCGGCGTACCCCTCCAGATACCGCACCACGTCGTCGCGCGAGACCCATCTGCCGAACCGGCGCGGCATCGGCAGACCGGGCAGGCCGGACAGGCGCCGGGTGGTGTGCAGGTGCAGCCGGTCGTAGTGGCGCCGCCAGGAGGCTCCGACGCGGTCGGACTTCTCCAGGACGACGGCCCGTATCCCCCGCGCGCGCAGCGCATGGGCGGCGGCCAGCCCGCCCGGACCGCCGCCGATGACGTACACGGGACGGTCGGTGGGCTGCGCGGTCGGAGCGGGGGTGGAGTCGGACATGAGCGCGAGAGTAATCGCGTGACCGGTTGATGGGTCTCGGTCAAGACCGGAATTGGTTGCGGATTGATCACGACTGCACGGTTCCGGCTGTGTGTTGTTCAATGAGCCGGTGGCCGCCAACCTCCATGACTCCAAGAACCTTTCGACGGTACGCATAGAAGGGCACGGGCTGCTCCTGCGCCCGTGGGACCCGGAGTCCGACGCGGACGTGGCAGCGTGGCTGCGCGGTGTCACCGATCCGGAGTTCCGCCGCTGGAACACACCGCTCGTCCCCGTCACGGACACCGCCGGCGCCCGTGACTCCCTGCGGGCCCGGACCGCCCGCGCCCGGGAGGGTTCGGCGGTGTCCTTCCTGATCGCGGACGCGGAGAGCGGCGGTGGTACGGCACTGGGCCACATCGGCGTCAACGACATCCGCCAACTCCTCGGCGTCGCCAGGGTCGGCTACTGGGTACTGCCCGAGGCACGTGGACGCAAGGTCGCCACCCGGGCGCTGGGTCTGGTGGCGAGCTGGGCCTTCCGCGAGGTGGGGCTCCACCGCCTCGAACTGGACCACGCCGTCGGCCACGAGGCCTCCTGCCGCGTCGCGGAACACTGCGGCTTCCGCTACGAGGGAACCCTGCGCGGCGCGCTCTTCGAGGCGGAGCGCCGGGACGCGTTCCGCGACGCCCACCTGCACGCACGGCTCGCCACGGACCCGGAGCCGGGGGCCTCTTGACCGGGGCGGACTTGATTCGGGGGCGTAGGACGGCCGTGGACAGGACCATGGAGCATGCCTTCCGAAGATGACCGGAACGACTGGTACCTGACCGAGGACGTCGAGCAATTCCTGGCGCGCGCCGGGGAGTTCCTCCGCTCGCGGCCCGCACCGCACACGATCCACCTGACCGTGACGGAGACCCTGCGCTTGCGCGGCCCGCGCGTCTACGGGGACGCCGATCCCGAGTTCGGCGTGCTGGCGGGGGAGGGAGAGGGGGCCGCGGGCGTGCGGGGGGCCTTCTTCCGTACGCCGCCGCACCCCATCTCCCTCACCTCCCTGACCGAGGAGGAGGCCGACGCACTGGCGGCCCGGCTGGCCGGTCCGGAGCGCCGTCTGTCCGGCGTCTCGGCGGACCGTGACACCGCCGCCGCGTTTGCCGAGGCCTGGCGCCGCCACACGGGCGCCGAGGTCGCCCTCCGGCAGCGGATGCGGCTCTACCGGCTGGGCGAGCTGACCGTTTTGCGGCCGGCTCCGCCCGGGCGGGCGAGGGTGGCGGGCGAGGCGGACCGGAAGCTGCTGGCCCAGTGGTACGAGGAGTTCTGCGCGGCCGTCGGTGAGCCGGCCGTCCGGGACGCCGAGGACTGGGCGGACGACCGCGTCGAGCGCGGGAACGTCATGTTCTGGGAGGCACCGGACGGGACGCCCGTCGCCATGGCAGGGGCGGCTCCGAAGGTCGCCGGGCAGGTGCGCGTGGCCGGGGTCTACACGCCGGCGCACCTACGGGGGCGTGGATACGCGGGAGCCGTCACCGTCGAGGTCGGCCGGGCCGCGCTGGAGTCGGGAGCGGAGGAGGTGCTGCTGTTCACCGACCTCGCCAATCCCACCAGCAACGGCCTGTACCAGCGGATCGGCTACCGCCCGGTGTCCGACTTCGCGGTGTACGACTTCGGGTGAGCCCCGTCAGGGCCACAGCAGCTCACGGGCCCAGCCGTCCCGCGTACGGCGGTAGCGGAGACGTACGTGGCGGCGGAGGGCTTCGCCCTGGAAGAACTCGACCTCGGCCGGCCGGAGGCGGTAGAGCGTCCAGGAGGGGACCGCGGTGTCCGGCTCGCGCCGGGCCCGCTCCCAGGCCGACTCCGAAGCCCGGGTCAGCTCGTCCAGGCTGGTCAGGACCTCGCTCTGGTGGCCGGTGAGCGCGGCGGCCAGGGCTCCCGTCGAGCGGGCGTGCAGGTCGGACCGCGCCTCCTCGGGCGCGGCGGTCGTGACCGGCCCCCGGATGCGGACCTGGCGGCCCTGGACCGGCCAGTAGAAGGCCAGGGCGGCGTGGGGGTGGGCGGCCAGCTGCCGCCCCTTGCGGCTGCCGGCGTGGGTCCCGAAGGACCAGCCCCTCTCGTCCGCGTCGTGCAGCATCACGATACGGACGTCGGGTCGGCCCTCCTCATCCGTCGTCGCCAGCGACATCGTGTGCGGCTCCGGCTGCCCGGCCGCCGCTGCCTGGGCCAGCCACCTGGCGAAGAGAGGGAGGGGAGTGGAGGGTGCCGTCGTGGGTTCGAACGCCGGTAGTTCGGTGAACTCCGGGTCCCAGACGCGCAGTGACTTCAGCAGCTTGTGAAGATCCGGTTCCATGCCCCGAGTATCACCGCACGCGGCGAGCAGAGCCGCTGGTTTGCTCGGGCGGGTGCCCATCCTTCGCGCATCGCCGCGCCGCCGTGCGGAAGAAGGCGCTTGTTAGAGGTCGCGCGGATAGGTGCGGTTGGGGACACCGGCAACAGGACGGGCACAGGTTCTGGTGATCATGGAGTTGCGACGCTCTGTGATCACTGAGGAGACCTGTGCCCGCGCTGCCATCATGGCTCGCCGAACCGCTCTGGGACCAATTCGCGGCCCTGCTGCCCGAGCGGCCGGAGTACCACCCGGACCATCCACTTGGCTGCCACCGCCGACGTATCAGCGACCGGATCGTCTTCGACAAGATGCTGCAGCTCCTGCGCTTCGGCTGCTCCTACCAGGCGATCGCCGACACAACCTGCTCGGCCACCACGATCCGCAACCGCCGCGACGAGTGGATACAACTGGGCGTCTTCACCCGGCTCAAGCAGATCGCGCTGGAGTCCTACGACCGGATCGTGGGACTCGTCCTCGACCAGATCGCCGTGGACGGCTCTATCACCAAGGCTCCCGGAGGCGGCGAGGTGGCCGGGCGTTCCCCGGTCGACCGCGGCAAACAGGGCTTGAAACGCTCGGGCATGACGGACGGATACGGCATTCCGCTGGGCCGGGTCCTGGCCGGCGCCAACCGCCACGACTCCCCGCTGCTCGCCCCGACCCTGGACCGCCTGGACGACCTCGGACCGCTGCCCGACGACATCACCGTCCATCTGGACGCCGGCTACGACTCGGACAAGACCCGCGCTGTGCTCGACGATCGCGGCTTCCACGGCCGTATCGCGCACAAAGGCGAGAAGGCACCCATCCAGGCCAGTCGGCGGTGGCACGTGGAACGTACCCACGCCTGGCAGAACGCCTTCCACCGGCTCGCCCGCTGCTACGAGCGGCGCGCCACCGTCGTCGACGCCTTCTTCGACCTCGCCGACGCGGTTATCACCGTGCGCAGCCTGATCCGGCAGGCATGGGCGACTCACCGCTGGGACGAACGCCCAAACCGCCGACCATGACAGCACCCTCATCCGCGCCGCATCTAAACGTCGCGCACCGCGAGCAGTTCGACCGCTGCCCCAGACGACTCCAGCAGTGGTGCAGCGGCAGAACGCCGGGGATCCGCCCGGTAGGCAGCGAGATCCTCGCTGGTGGGAAAGGCTATGAGGTGGGCCTCGACCTGATCGTCCAGAGTGCGCAGTCGGCGCTCAAGACGCCCTCCATACTCGGCAAGGAGGGGCAGGACAGCGCTCTCATAAGCGTCGAAGGTGCCCAAGCCGCCTTCAGGTAGCCGCGCGAGCATCAAGTAGGTGACGGCCATGGCTCCCTCATAGCGGTCTGTAACCGGTGATCTTCTGAGCCTAGCTGGCGTACACGCCTTCAACGCCGCCCCAGCGGCCGTCTATCTGCGCGACCTCTTAGTCTGAAGAAGATCGCATCGGGCGTGGGACTTCGACGGAACTCATGGGGGACGAGTGAGCAGTCGGCCAAGCGAGCAGATACCGATGACCGCAGGGGACGGTGCGTCGACCGCGATGCGGCTCAACCAGATCCCGGCCGACCCGTCCTCACCCCCCGTGTACGGCCCCTTCGTGCCCGGCAGCATCGATCTGGTGTCCACCCCGGAGCAGAAGCGCGCCGCTGCCAACGCCATAGAGCAGCATCTCGAACCTGAAACCAAGGAATCGGGTGGCTGGGCGCGCGAGGAGACCTCGGCCGCAGTCAAGGCGCTCGCCGCCAAGGACGGCGAGGGGTGGATCACTTCACGCGCCCTGAAGAACGCGCACAAGACCTGGGGCGACCAGGTGCAGAACCTGATGAACCGGCTCGGCGCGGAGAAGCGTGCCCTGCGCGAAACCCATACGATTTTCCGGAACACCGATGTGTCGACCGGGATGCAGATCCGCTCGACCTCGGTGTTCGACGGTTACTGACGGCTGCGGCACGGGAAGACCGACGCGGCATGTGCACGCGACGCTCCGGCACCGGTCGTGCTCCCCGTACCGGCCAGGACGCCCGTGGAGCGCGTGTTCATCGACAGCCGCAGTCCATACGCGCGCTGATGCGGGGCTGTCT
This sequence comes from Streptomyces sp. JNUCC 63, assembly GCF_054366325.1. NCBI lineage: Bacteria > Bacillati > Actinomycetota > Actinomycetes > Kitasatosporales > Streptomycetaceae > Streptomyces > Streptomyces sp. JNUCC 63. The sequence continues at coordinate 4,380,322 of NZ_CM135963.1, forward strand.
CCGTAGACGCAACATCATCAGGCATACCGGACAACGGGGATAAGGGCATGCCCACCTACCACGAGATCATGAGTACGGACCTGGCTTGTCTGACCACTGCCGCAGACAAGTGGACGGATATGGCGGGTGAGTTCCACAAGCGCGAGGAACAGTACGACAGGGACGTCCACGGCATCACCATGGGGCCGACCTGGATCGGCCTGAGCGCCACCGCGGCCAAAACGATGTTCGACACCACGCTCAACGAGTACAAGGCCGCCCAGGCCGAGGCGAAGGCGATCGCCTCGCTGCTACGGGACGCGCACGCCCAGTTCACGGAACCGAAGGGCAAGTTGCAGGCGGCGAAAGACGGTGCCGTGGAGGCCGGGATGGCGGTCTCGGACACCGGCAGGGTCACCTTCGACATGGCGAGACTGAGCGAAGGCGTGCGGAGCGCCTATCACCACGACCCGGACTATCAGAAGTCGGTGCGTGAGGCGGTCGGCTCGTGGCAGCAGCAGATCGACCACCTGGTCGCAGCAATGACGGACGCGGACACCGGTGTGGAGATCGCGCTGAAGGCGGTGGCGCAGGACACCGACGTCATGGACGGCACGACGAACGGCTTCAACGGCAAGCCCCTCGGCGACATCGAGGAGTACGAGGCGCGCAACGCCGAGGACATCGCGAAGCGCCTGGCCGCCGGCGAGAAGGTCTCCGACGCCGACATCGCGGAGCTGCGACGGGCGATGCGGGACAACGCCGACGACGAGGTCTTCGCCAAGTCCTTCCTGGGCAGGCTGGGTCCCGAAGGCACCATCAGGCTGAGTGACGTCCTGTGCGACCGCGAGCAGGGCGCGAAAGCCTCCGACACCCAGTACACGGAGCTGCTGAGCGGACTGGCCAACACGGTTGCGACGGCGACCCAGGTCCCCGGCTCGATGACGGACGCGGCACCGGGCTCCGAGAAGTTCCAGACGTGGCTGAACAGTGACGACGGCGCGTTCTACCGAAAGTTCACGGCAGGGCTCAAGGAGGCCGGGGCCAAGAACTACGACTCGAACTCCAACCCGCTGTACGGATACCGCCCGTTCGTCGAGATGATGACGCACGCCGACGTGCCGTTCGACGACCAGTTCCTGAACCAGCTCGGCGACGACATGATCGCCGCCGAGAAGAAGAACGTCACCATTTTTGAGCAGTGGGGTGGCAACCACACCGAGGGCCGGGCCGACGCGCTCGACAGCCTTCTCGGCGTGATGAGCAAGAACCCCGACGCGGCCACCGCCTTCTTCGACCCGGACATGGACAAGGGGCAGTCGCACCTGGACTACCTGGTGGGCAAGGGGGACGGGGCGCGGGAGTGGCCGAAGATGGCTGTCCCGGCCGGTATGACGGTGGTGGTTCAGGACGACCCGCTCAGCCGTCATGGCCTGGGGGCCGCGCTGGAGGCCGGAACGACGGGGCACGAGCCCGGCACGCCTCTGGGCAAGCCCGGGCCCCACAGCGAGGGCCAGGCCCGCGTCATGCAGGCGGTCATCGCGGTGCTGGACAAGGACAGCAAAGGCGACGACGACTTTCCGGAAGCTCTCAAGGTGCCTCTCGGCCGCGCGCTGAACGACTACACGGCGGACAAGCACGCCATTCTGGGCGGCTACGCGCCGGACAGCCCGGTCGGCCGGGACCACATCGCCGGATCGGGCGACAGCGCCTCGATCACGAACAGCAAGGAGAGTGTGCTGCGGGTGATGCGCGGTGTGTCCGACGGTGAGATCGGCACGGATGCGAAGGGGAAGCCCGTACGGGTCTTCGACGCCCTGTACGAGGGGCAGCGTCGCTATGCGGTGGAATATCTGGACACCGGTGAGCACGTACCCCAGAGCGGCCTGACAAGGAATGTGACCGACTGGGACATCAAGGCGCGTGATGTGGGTGAGGCCTTCGGCGGTATGAACGCAATCGCCACAGACATGGTGCTCGACGTCCGGGATGCTGAGATCGGGAAGATCAACGACCAGGCACGTTACGCGTACCACGGCGTGGGGGGGGCTGGTCGGCATGATCCCGGAGGTCGGCGACATCGCCCAACGCGCCGTGGACGCCGCCACATACGAGTGGTCCAAGGGCGTCATGGATGACGCGGAGAACGTCGCGCGCGGCGACGTCAGTAGGGAGACGGCGAAGGGCATCCTCGGCACGCACAACCTCATCGATTCCTGGGCCGAAACCCGCGATGCCGGGGAGAACAGCAACGCCGTCAGGAATGCCAAGGACGAGGCCACGCAGAGTTACATGACCGGCCGCGAGGAAGCGTATTCGGCCCTGCGAACCAGGAAGTGAGCGAGTGAACACAGGAGTGGGCCGTACGAGGCGGGTGTGGAGGGTCTGGGTTGTAGCGGCCGTCCTGGTCCTGGTGGTGGCGGGGCTGCATGTCTATCGCAACACCAATGTGCTGACGGCCGATCGGCTGTGTGGGGGGCTGGTGTCCGCGGCGAAGGCGGACGCGGTTCTTCCGGGGTCCGGTCGTCTTGATGCCGAGGGGGACGGTGTCGCCGACGACCTGGGGGATACGGTGTGCAAGGTGGAGAGGTCGTCGGTCCTGCCCGGTTCCGGGAAGGGGATGTTGTCCGTCCGGGTTTGGGAGGTAGACGGTGACCTCCCCTTCGACGGAGTGTGGCCGGATCCGTCGGAGGCAACATTCTTCTCCGGACCGGTGACCGGCGCGGTCTACCAGTCCGAGGGGTGGGTCCTTCTGCCCGAGAGGTGCTGGACGACAAAGCCGGTGTTCGTCAGGGTCAGCCCCGGTGAATCGGCGTCAGGCACCAGGGGATTCGCCAGTTTGATCACCGACGTGGCACGTGCCATGGCGGCCCAGGCGGCGTGCGGCGACCTGCCCGAGGAGCCAGGGACGCTGGTGCCGCCTCGCGCTGATGCGGCACGCCCGGTTTCCGAAGGACGGGTGTGCGGCCTTGACGGTTTGTCCGTCGGCGGCCAGGTGCCGGCTGGCGCCGAGGTGCTCGAATCGGGCCAGAAGGCTCCGGCCGATCTGTGGTCGTGCACGTTGTTCCTGGACGACGACTCACGTGACGTCGTCCGCAAGGACGGCTTCATGACGTACACGGCGTCCCGGGACCCGCTGCTGGTAGCCGCGGTGAAGAAGGCACCGGGCACAAGCAAGGGTGAGGCGCCCGACGGCCGGGCAGCCGATGTCATCGGGAGCACAGGGATCGTCCTGCCCTGCGCCCAAGGCCCTCTCTATCTGGCGACTGTGCCGAAGGGGCAGTACTTCGAGGCACGGAAGCGTCACTCGGATCTTCCGGCGCAGGAAACGTACTTCGAGTCCTTCGTGAAGTCCGCGACCGCGACCTTCGACTGCGGCACAGCCGCGAGGTCCTGACGATCTGGACTGAGCCGACCCGGGTCCAGTACACACGGCACCCGGGCCGGGCAGGAGTGCTCGACGGCAGCGGTCGGCACCGACTCACCCCGCGCGCGCCTGCCCCTGCTCGGGCGCCGGTGCCCACCGCGCGCGGCGACTCGCCGGCGCACGCGGGCGGTCAGCTCTTCTGCGTCTCCGGCGTCTCGCGCGTCTCCTGCGTTTCCGGCGCCGCCTCGTGCGTCTCCTGCGCCTCCAGTGTCTCCTTCTCGCGCAGTGCCTGTTCCACGGCCGCCCGTACCCGGGCGTCCTCGCGCTGCTTGCGCCGGGCGCGGCTGCGGCGCGAGCGGACGACCGCCGCGGCGGTGACCGCGATCAGGAGGACGAGGATCAGCAGCAGCGTCCACGGGACGGCCCAGCCGTGCACGGTGGCCTGGACCGGCTCGAGCGAGGTGGTGGAGCCCGACGCGTCGGTGAGCAGCGGGGTGAGGGTGGCGGTCGCGGTCAGGCCGACTCCGGGCGTCACGCCGTGCACGGGCACCCTCACCTTCCAGCTCTCACCAGGCAGCAGCTCCGGCGGCGCGGCGATCTCGCCCGCTTCGGTCCGCAGCCACCCGAACGGGCCCGAGACCGCCACCGTCTGCCCGGCCGACAGCATGGCGTTGCCGGTGTTGTGGATCGTGTACGTGACGGTGGCGTCGCCCTTGGCGAACGGGTTGGCCGAGCCGGTGTAGTCCACGTGGAGGTCCTCGATCGCGAGGCTCGGCTCGAGCTCGCCGCTGACCCGCAGCTTGACCCGGATGCCCAGGCGCCGGTCCACGTTGATGCCCTCGGCGTCGTCGGACTGCTTCAGGGAGGTGAGGATGCCGCCCACGTAGTCGCCGGGAGTGGCGTTGTCCGGGACGGTGACCGTGAAGGGGACCGTGACGGACTTGCCGGGCCGGAGCACGACGCTCTCGCGGTCGGCGTGGATCCAGGCGCCGATCCCGACGGACTTCTTGTCCTTGGTGAGCAGGTCGAGTTGGCCCGTGTCGGTGGTGAAGCCGTCGGCGGCGTAGACGGCGAGGGTGAGGGGGGACTTGCCGCGGTTGGCGACGACCATGGCGTCCTTGGCCTGTCCACCGGGGTTCACGCTGTAGCTGAAGCTGGACCGGTCGGCGCCGTAGCCGTTCGGGGCCGTCCTGACCGTCCAGGTGACGTCGCCGCCGTCCGCCACGGCGGTACCGGCCCGCAGCCCGGTGAGCGCGAAAGCCATGAGCAGGACCAGGGCGGCGGTTCGCAGGAGAGCGGTGACGGGAAACTTCCGACGGGTTGCGGGCACGTGCATCTCGGGATCCTCGGGCGTTCAAAGGGCACTCGCGGGGGAGAAACCGCGGTGGACGGGATAGCAGGATGTGGGTGCACCACCCACCACCACTCGGAGGACGATCGCCTTGCGCCCCCCGTTTCGGGCCGTCGCCACGCTGGCCACGGTCGCCGCGCTGGCCACGGTCGCCGCGCTGGCCACGGTCGCCGCGCTGGTCACCGGTTGCAGCTCCGGCGACGACTGGTCACGGCCGCGCGCCGAGCCCACCGCCGTCGGCGCGCTCGACGCGGGGTTCGTCGACCCCTCCGCTCCGCCCACCCCGGAGGCGACCATCACGCCGCGGCCCGGCTCCTGGAACGGGGTGCGCCCGCCGAAGGGCTACCGCGTGGTGCTGCTCACCGCGGGTGACGACCACCCGACCAAGGCCCTGGTGAGAGCTGTGGAGGAGTGGGCCGCGAGCGAACACGTCGACCTCAGGACAGTGGTCGCCGACGGCCCGCCCGATCTCGTCCCCAGCATCACCAGAGCCCTCGACATGGGCCCGGACCTCATCGTCAGCGCGGGCAACGACCTCGTCGACCCCCTCGCGGTGGTCACGGCGAGCCACCTGTCGCAGCGGTTCCTCGTCGTCGGCGCCGAGCTGGCCGAACCCACCCACAACGTGACGGCGGTCGACTGGTCCGGCGCCTCGTTCCGTGGCGAAGGGCTCGGTATGTCCTCCACGTACGACCCCGCCTCGTTCACCACCGGGCGTTGCGCGGCCGCCATCAGGGCGGGCGCCGCGGCCGTGCTCCACGACCTGACGGGAATCGTGATCTGGCTCGACGATCTCTAGACCCGACGATCTTCGGCCGGCGGAGTGCCCCACAACGCAACAGGCGGCGGTCCACACGGGTGGACCGCCGCCTGCCTGACAGGGCTTGGTGCGTAAGAAGAATCCGAGACCGGGGTGCGGGCTATCTCGTCGGCTTCCTGCCGGTGATGCCCAGGTACACCAACAGCGCCAGGTTCGGCCTGAGTTCGGGCTGCTTCACGCCCCAGGAGGAGAAGCCCTTCTGGTGCGAGGCGACCGCCGCGAGCATGGTGACCAGCGAACCGGCGATCGCGGCCGGGTTCACGTCCTTGTCGACCCTGCCTTTGGACTGGAGTTCGGCTACGGAGTCCGCCAGGGAGTTGTTCACGGAGTTCAGGATCTTCATACGGATCTTGTAAAAACGTTTGTCCCCCTCGGCGGCCCCGAGATCGACCACGCGCAGAATCGCGTCGTGCTTGCGCCAGAACTCCAGAAATCCGTCGACGAGTTCCTGCGCCGTCTGCCAGCCGGCCTTGCCCACCCAGGAGCGGCCCTCGAGCAGTCCGGCCAATCCGGCGCCTTCGGCCGCCATTTCTTCGGCGATTTCCAGGACGGCGCCCTCGACGTCCGGAAAATACTGATAGAAAGTCGCGGGAGAGGTCCCCGCCTTCCGGGCGACATCGATGACTTTGACGTCCCGGTACGGTGACGAGTTGAGCATCTCGCTGAGGCAGTCGAGCAGCTTCTGCCGGGTCTCCTGCCCACGTCGACCGGCCACGCGGCCGTCGACGGTACGCACTTGTCCTGTCATGTCGTCAGCTTACCGACGGGTGATCGGAGCGCGATTTGGCCGACTGCAAATGGGGTGCAGGGGGCCGGAGCGGCTGGTGTGCCTGGTGGGCGGGGTGCACGCGGCCCGGAGTAATTTGGCGGCATGGCCGAAAACAGGGCATCCGCGTATACAGAGGGCGTCCCCTGCTGGGTGGACGCGCAACTTCCCGATCTTGAGGCGGGCAAGCGTTTCTACGGCGAGCTCTTCGGTTGGAGTTTCGACGAGGGGGCGCACGACAGGTTCGTACCGGCCCGGCTGGAGGGGGAGCCCGTCGCCGCGCTCGCGCCGAAGACGGACGGCCGTATGCCCACCGTGTGGACCGTGTATTTCGCCACCCCCGACGCCCCGGCGCTGGCCGCGCGGATCAGGTCCGGGGGCGGGCAGATCGTCACGCCTCCCGCCCGGGTCGACGACCTGGGCACGGCCGCCCTCGCCGCCGATCCCGAGGGTGCCGTCTTCGGGCTGTGGCAGCCGGGCAGCCACCCCGGCTTCGGCCGGCGCCACGAGGCGGGCACCTTCGTCTGGGCCCAGTTGTACGCCCGCGACACCGAGGTCGCCAACGCCTTCTACGGCGGACTCTTCCACGACGCCCTCTTCGGCCCGGACGCCGAGCCCGACTTCGGCCGCGCCGCCGTCTCCGAGGTCTTCCCGGCCGAGATGCCGCCGCACTTCCTCGTCCACTTCCGTGTGGAGGACGTCGGGGCCGCCCTCGGCGCGGTCGGCCGGCTCGGCGGACGGGTGCAGGTGCCGCCCTTCGGGACGTCGTACGGAAACGTGGCCGTCGTCGTCGACAATCAGGGGGCGTCCTTCGCCGTACTGCAGAGGTGAAATCCACCTCCTGATAGGAAAGAGGAGGGTTTTCGCCGAGGCATCCCGTTTCGTCGCCGGGTTCGCAACCTGTGCGCCGGGCAGGAAGAATCGGGGTGTGTGCCGCCGCGGCGGTGCGGTGGTGAGACGCTGCACTTCGGTCGCGTACATATGTGGGTGGCGCGGCTCGTACGGGGAGGTGGCAGGCAAGTGGTGGATCAGCTGACGCAGCACGATCCGCGGCGGATCGGGCCGTTCGAGGTGCTGGGACGGCTGGGCGCCGGCGGCATGGGGCTGGTCTATCTCGCGCGCTCGGCGTCCGGCCGGCGCGTGGCGATCAAGACGGTCCGGACCGAGCTGGCCGAGGACCAGCTGTTCCGGGTCCGTTTCACGCGCGAGGTGGAGGCGGCCCGGGCGGTCTCCGGCTTCTACACGGCCGCGGTCGTCGACGCCGATCCGCGCGCCGCCGTGCCGTGGCTGGCCACCGCCTACGTTCCCGCGCCCTCCCTCGAGGAGATAGTGACCGAGTGCGGTCCGCTCCCGGCCCAGGCGGTGCGCTGGCTCGCGGCGGGCGTCGCCGAGGCGCTGCAGTCCATCCACGGCGCCGGGCTGGTCCACCGCGATCTGAAGCCGTCCAACGTGCTCGTCGTCGAGGACGGGCCGCGGGTGATCGACTTCGGTATCGCCTCCGGTGTTTCGAACACCCGTCTGACCATGACGAACGTCGCCGTCGGCACCCCCGCCTACATGTCCCCGGAGCAGGCCAAGGACTCCCGCAGCGTGACCGGCGCCAGCGACGTGTTCTCGCTGGGCTCCATGCTGGTCTTCGCCGCCACCGGGCACCCGCCCTTCCACGGCGCCAACCCCGTCGAGACCGTCTTCATGCTGCTGCGCGAGGGCCCCGACCTGGAAGGACTCCCGGACGAGCTGCGTCCGCTGATCGAGTCCTGCATGCAGATGGACGCCACCGCCCGGCCCAACCCCGCCGACCTGCAGGCCCAGCTCGCCCCTCATCTGTTCGGCTCCGGCTCCGACGACAGCGGTACGGCCTCCGCCTGGCTGCCCGAGCCGGCCGTCGGCCTCATCGAGTCCCGCCGCGGCGGCCGCCCGGCCGCCCAGCCCGTCGCGCCCGGCCCCCGCAGCGGCGGCCTGGCCCCTGCACTGCCCCCGCCCCCGCCCCTGCCCTCGCACGATCCCGCGTTCCCGGCGCCGCCCCTGCCCGCCCCGGTCGGCGCCCCCGACTCCGGTCCCGTGCGCCTGGCCGGCGCCCAGGTGCCGATCGGCCCCGGGCCGCTCGTCGCCGACGCCCGCGCCGCCGCCGTCAAGGCACCCCCGCCGGAGGCGGGCCTGGCCGCCGCCTGGTCCAGGCCGCGCCCCGGCGTCAACGGCGCCGACCCCGCCGTACCGGCCGCGCCGCCCGCGCACCCGGAGACCGCGAACGGCTGGCGCCCCTGGCGCTTCCGCATGTCCAACGACGTCTGGGGGACCCCGTCCGTCGCCGACGACCTCGTCTACGTCACCTCCTTCGAGGTGCACGCCCTCGACGTGGCCACCGGCCGGCGCCGTTTCAAGACCCGGGACGTGGCCTGGTCGATGGCGGTCGCCGACGGCCGTGTCCACGCCTCCGACGGGCCCACCCTGTTCGCCCTGGACGCCCGTGAGGGCGCCGACCTGTGGCGGCTGCAGACCGACGCCTGGGTGTACTCCCTCAAGGCCGACCGCGGCACGGTCGTCACCGGCACCCGCGGCGGCGGCGTCCAGGCCTGGGAGGCCGCCGGCGGCCAGAAGTTGTGGGAGATCACCGGCTGCCAGACCGACTTCGAGTCCCCCGAGTCCGGCCCCGCCGTCCACGACGGCACGGTGTACGTCTGGCAGGACGCCCGCCTGCGCGCCCTGGAGGCCCGCACCGGCGAGGAGCGCTGGTCCTACCCCATCGGCGACGCGGCCTCCTGCGGCGGCGTGCCGCTCCGTATCACCCCGGCGCCCGACGGTTGCGTCTACGTCTCGGCCGGCACCCGCGTCATCGCCGTCGACGTCGCCGGCGGCCATGTCCGCTGGCACTTCGAGGCCCCGGCGGTCTTCCTCTCCCCGCCGGCCTTCGCACCGGGTCCCGCGGTGACCGGCGGCGGGGTGTACCTGGCCGACTACCTCGGCACCGTCTACGCCCTGGACGCCACCGACGGCCGCGACCGCTGGCGCATCGCCACCGAGTCCCGCTCCGGGATCGACCCCGTGCTGGTCGCCGCCGGGCACGTCCACGTCGGCAGCGGCAACGGCCTCTACACCCTGGACGCGGTCACCGGCACGCCCAAGTGGCGCTTCCAGGCGGGCGGCGAGATCGTCGGCTCCCCGGCGGTCGCCGAGGGCCGTATCCACTTCGGCTCCACCGACCACCTCCTCTACACCCTCAAGGCCGACGACGGCCGGCTCCGCTGGAAGCTCGCCACCGGCGGCGAGATCACCGGCTCGCCGGTGGTCAGGGACGGGGTCGTGTACGCGTGCAGCAAGGACCGGTGCGTGTACGCGCTGGACGCGGAGAAGGGGACGGGGACGGCGCGGACCGCCTGACCGGCGGCAGGGCGCTCTCGGGGCAGTCTGGTGACGGCCGTCGTACCGGATACACGGAAGGGGCCTCGGACGGCGGCCGTCGGTCCAGGTGAGCGGCACCCTTGTCACCGCTCGCACGCAAGACGCTACGACGTGTACGTGATGGCCGCCATTCAGTGGCATGACCGTGGCAGGCGAGTCACCGGGGTCACGGCATGCAATCACGGGGACGCACACTCAGGTTCGCGACGGTGTCGGCGGCGGTGGTCCTCTGCCTGACGGGGTTCACCACCGGGCGGGGTCACGGGCACGGCCACCACGGTGGCGGCGGAGGCTGCGGCAGCTCCGGTCAGGACCACGACAGTTCGTCGTCCTCGTCCGGGGGCGGTGCGTACAAGGACGACGACCAGGACGACTCGTACGGCGGCTCCGGTTCGTACCGGAACCGGTACGACGACACCGACGACGGCCACGGCAGCGACGGCAGCGGCAGCGGTTCCGGCACGAGTGAGCCGGACCTGGAGAACGCGACGGTGGGACTGCTGAGCTGCGCGACCGGGAAGACGCCGTACGCGACGGTCGGGATCACGAACCCGAACAACCGCGAAGCCGGGTTTCAGGCCCGGGTCACCTCCTACGACGACTCGGGGACCCTCCTCCCGAAGGACTCCGCCGCGGAGACCTCCGTGCCCGCGAACGGCAAGGCGGCCGCCCGAGTGTCCCTCGGCAGGCGCTGCTTGTTCACGGTCGACCACTGCCGGGCGGACCGGCAGGCCGGCGCCGGGCCCTGACGGAGGCGGTGTCCGCCGACGCGGTCCGCGCCGAGCATGAGCCGGCCGCGGCGGCTCCCCCTCGGTGCCGCCGCGGCCGATCCCCCGCGGGAGACGGCTCTAGCTGGGCTCGGACGTCACGTGGGTGTTGTCCGGGGTGGTCTCGCCGCCCTCGTCGACGTCGGTGACGTGCGTGTTCAGCGGCTTGATCGGGCTGCTGGTCACGTGCGTGTTCAGCGGCTTGACGTCGTCGCCCGCCGGCGCGTCGGTGACGTGGGTGTTGTCCGGCTTGACGATCGGGTCCTTCTCGGTGTTGCTCATGGCGCTTCCTCCCCTTGGCGGATCCGTGGAACTGCGAGAGCCCACCCGGTCACTCCCCCGTGGGTGGCCGGGTGGGCCACTCGGGCCGCCCACCCTAAACCGTGGGTGTGACGGCTCTCACCGGCGGTCCGTCTGCCCCCCGACGCGACGGATCGACAACAAGAAGGATGCCGTGACGCGATAAACGAACGATGAACGCCCCGGCCGCCCTTCAGGCTGCCGCGATCGGGGTGAGGAGCCGGCTCACTTCGGTGGCCTCCGGCGAGCCCAGCTTCTCGTAGATCTCCAGGGCTTCCCGCCAGCAGACCTGCGCCCTGCCGGAATGACCGATGCCGTTGAGAGCCTTGCCCAGCACGGTGAGCACGTGACCGCGGCGCCATTCGCCCCCGATACCGCGCAGCACCGTGAGTGCCATCTCGGCGTTGCTCGCCGCCCGTGCGGGCTTGCGCGCCTCAAGATCCACCTCGGCGAGGCGGCAGAGCGTCATCCCCTCCCACAGCCGCTGACGGCTGTCGCGGAAGACCCGCAGCGCCTCCTCGAGCTGTGCGGTGGCGTCGTCGTGCTGCCCGGTCTTGCCGAGCGCCATGCCGAGGGCGTAGCGCCCGTTCGCTCCCCGCAGGGTGTGTCCCAACCTCTGATAGATGTCCGTGCCCTGACGGGCGAGGACGACGGCGGTGTCCGCTCGCCCTGTGGCGAGGTGCAGGCGCGACAGGTTGCACAGTGGGCTCGCCGATCCCGCGAGGTCACCGCAACCACGGAACTTCTCGATGGCCTGGCTGAAGTTGTCCTCGGCGTCCGCGTGGCGGTTCTGGTAGAACGCGATGCTTCCGAGAATGTTCGCTGCCCAGCAGGAGGGCAGCGGGTCGTCGGCCGCAGCGGCGAGTCGGCAGGCATTGCGGGCCTCGCGGTACGCCCGGTCGAACACTCCCGAGAACAGGCGCGCGTTGCTCAGCACCACGAAGGCCCGTCCTTCGGCGCGCACGTCACCGGCGGCCTGGGCCGCGTCTCGCAGCGCTGTGGCGACCGCCTCGTACTCCTTGGAGTTGGCGCCGGACTCCGCCAAGTCCACGGACGCCCACAGGAGGTCGATCGCGCGCCGCAGTGTTCCTTCCCCGGTCGACTGCCGTGCGCAGGCCAGGAGCGGTACGGCCTCGGAGTAGAGCCAGTCCCACGCATCCTGCCGGTTCGCGAACGTCAGGCCAGGCGTTCTCGTCGGCTCGAGATGATCCACCAGCCGATCCCCCGGCCGCTCGATCGCGTAAACCCCCGCCGCCGTCGCCAGATAGAAGTCCAGCAACCGCGACATCGCCGCCTTCCGCTCTGTCGGCGGGTGTTCGTCCCTCTCCGCGCACGCACGCGCGTAGAGACGGACCAGGTCGTGGAAGCGGTAGCGGCCGGGGGCCGCGGATTCCAGGAGGGAGGTGTCGACCAGGGACTCCAGCAGGTCCTCCGTGTCGTCCACCGGGAGGTCCAGTACGGCCGCTGCCGCCGCCAGGGAGATGTCCGGGCCGTCGGCCAGGCCCAGCAGGCGGAAGGCGCGGGCCTGGGCCGGCTCCAGTTGGCCGTAGCCCAGTTCGAAGGTGGCCTTGACCGCCAGGTCGCCCGCCTGGAGTTCGTCCAACCGCCTTCGCTCGTCCGCGAGTTTCGCCGCCAGGACCGAGACCGTCCACGTGCGGCGGGCGGCCAGCCGGGACGCCGCGATGCGGATGGCCAGGGGGAGGAAGCCGCAGGCCGCCACCACGTCGAGCGCCGCCTCGCGCTCGCTCGCCACCCGCTCCTCGCCCACGATCCTCGTGAAGAGCTGCAGGGCCTCCTCCGGGCTCATCACGTCCAGGTCCACCAGGTGCGCACCGGCCAGGTCCACCATCCGCACCCGGGACGTCACCAGCGCCGCGCAGCCTTCCGTGCCCGGCAGCAACGGCCTCACCTGGGCCGCGTCCCGCGCGTTGTCCAGCAGGACCAGGACCCGGCGGCCGTCCAGGACCGAGCGGTACAGCGCCGCCCGCTCCTCCAGCGAGTCGGGGACGGACGCGTCCGCCGTGCCCAGGGCGCGGAGGAAGGAACCGAGGACCGTCTCGGGCTCGGCCGCCCTCGGTCCGGTGCCCTGCAGGTCGACGTACAGCTGGCCGTCCGGGAAGGCGGCCCGCGCCCGGTGGGCCACGTGGACGGCCAGCGTCGTCTTGCCCACGCCGCCGATTCCGGCCACCGCCGATACGGCCATCACCCGGCCCTCGGCGGAGGACAGCACCTCGCCCAGCTCGGTCACGAAGGACGCCCGTCCCGTGAAGTCGGGTACGGTCGCCGGGAGTTGGGCAGGACGGACGGGCGTCGCCGCCGGTTCGGCCACCGGGGAGGACGGTTCGGCGAGGGCCGGGTCGGCCTGGAGGATGCGCTGTTGCAGTTCACGCAGCTCGGGGCGGGGATCCACACCCAGTTCGTCCGCCAGCAGGCGCCTGGTGTCGGCGTACACCGCCAGCGCCTCGGCCTGCCGGCCGCTGCGGTACAGCGCCAGCATCAGCAGTTCGCGCAGACGCTCCCGCAGCGGGTGCGCCGCCGTCAGCGCCGTCAGTTCCGAGACCGCCTCCGCGTGGCAGCCCTGTTCGAGGTCCATGTCCAGCCGGGACTCGAGGAGTTGGAGCCGCCACTCCTCCAGGCGGACGCGCTGCGCCTCCGCGTACGGGCCCGGCACCCCGGCCAGTGCCTCCCCGTCCCACAGGGCGAGCGCCCGCCCCAGCACCTCACGAGCCTGGCACAGGTCCCCGGCCGACCGGGCCTTTTCGGCCCGAGCCGCCGACTCCTGTGCCACCGCCAGGTCCAGCGCGCCCTCGCCCAGCCCCCGTACGGCGTACCCGCCCGACTCGCTGACCAGCACCCCGGTGCCCAGGACCTTCCGCAGCCGGGAGGCGTACGTCCGTACCGCCGCCAGCGCCCGCGACGGCGGCTCCTCGCCCCACAGGGCGTCGATCAGCTCGGCCGCGGTCGCGGTACGGCCCTCGCGCAGCAACAGCGCGGCCAGCAGGGCACGTTGCTGCGGGGAGCCGGTGGCCAGCGACTCCTCCCCGCGCCAGGCGCGCACCGGTCCGAGTACGCCGAAGCGCAGCGTCGCCGATTGCTCGGGACCCCGCTGCTCCGGTACTCGCGGTACACCGTCCATCGCTGCCCCCTGGCCCCTGCCGAACCGTTCACAACCGAGAGGCCAGTTTGCCTTGTTCATGGCAGATGCGTCAGCTCCCGGAGGCGGCGATCACAGGCCCGCGCATCCCGCGTCACAAGGTCCACACATCCTCTCCGCACGCTCTCTGCGGGCACGGTAGGGCACCCGAGGCGATCGCCGGGTCCCTGCGCGCCACCGGGTGGGCCTGCCTCAGCGTTGCTTCAGGGCCACCCGTACCGTCAGCAGATCCGTCCCCAACGCCCGTACCGCGGCACTGTTCAGCCGGGGCAGGTCACGCAGGCGGGCGACGGGGTCGTCGTCGGGGAGGAGATGCGCGGTCCCCTCGTACCAACGGCCACGGATGCGCACCCGGACCTCGGGGTCGGCACGGATGTTGCGGACGTACTGGGAACGTTCGCCGAACTCCGAGACCAGCCAGAAGGAGTCGCCGACGCGGCGGCCGCCCACCGGGGTACGGCGGGGCAGGCCGGAGGTGCGGCCCGTGGTCTCCAGGACCGTCTGGAGCGGCAGTCGGCGCAGGACGGGGTTGGCGACGCGCCGCTGGAACGTCGTGACGGCCCGGTGCTTGAGGTCGGCACAGCGGGACATACCGGCAAGTATGTCACTCGTGTCCCAGGAAGATCGGGTTGGTGAACGCCGCCATCACCCCCGGCAGGGGGCCCACCGCCGTCTCGTGGCGCACCTCGGCCCGTACGTAGGACGCGTGGGCCGGTGTCGTACGCCACTCGACGACTCCCGAGCCGGCGACCGGCAGGGGATCGCCGGCCAGCAGTACGCCCTGGTCGGTCACGAAGCGGACCGTGCAGCGGGGGACGCCGGAGGCCTCCAGGCGGACGGTCACGGGGGTGTCCCGGTCCACGTGCAGCCGCTCGCCGATGCCCGCCCGCACGCCCCGGCCGCCGGTGGCGGTGAAGGTGAGCGAGACGTGGCCGGCCTCGGCCACGTAGGAGCGGCCCGCGCGGATGCCCGCCAGGACGGCCTCGCGGGTCAGGTCGTCGGCCAGGACGACCGTCTGGGGCGTGCCCACCGCGTCCGGCGGCCGGTGGGCGTCGCTGTTGCCCATCGCCGGCAGCCACCTGCCGTGGCCTTCCCGCACCGATGTCACCAGCGTGTTGTCCCACTCGGCCAGCGCCACCTCGTCGTCCGGCGTGAAGGGGCCGTTCCAGACCTCCACGGCGTCCGCCTCGCCGAAGCCGAACTTCCATCCGCAGCCGACGCAGGTGGCGTGCGGATGGGCCGGTACGACAAGTCCGCCGGCCCGGCGGATGTCCCGGGCGAACCCGGCCCAGCGGTCGTCGCGCGCCCGGTAGCGCCAGTCGACGAAGGTGCCGGGCTCGGTCCCCAGGGCCAGGACATGGCCGTTCCTGGTCGTGACCTCCTCGCCCAGCATGATCAGCAGGTCGTCGCCGGCCAGGTCCGCCCAGTGCGGGTGCGAGGCGTGGGTGTTGTGCTCGGAGCTGTTGATGAAGTCCAGCCCGGCCGCCCTGGCCTGCGCCGCGATCCCGGCGGGGGTGCGGCGGCCGTCGGAGTGCCAGGAGTGGATGTGGCAGTCCCCCCGGTACCAGTCCCGCCCGCGCCCCTTCGCCCGCCGCGGCGGGTACACCGGCGGTACGACCGTCCCCGGCGCCCCGTACGTCAGCGTGACCGTGAGCTCGTACGACAGACCCTGCGGGGCCACCGTGTACGGGCCGAGCGCGATGTGCCAGACACCGGGGCCGACCGGCCCCGGAACGTACCCCGGCGTGGCGTCGTCCGCACGGACGAAGAACTCCGACCGCGCCCCACCCGACCAGCCCCTGAAACCCCGCCCGCCCAACTCGGTGCCGCGCTCGTCGAAGACGCCGATGTCCAGCGCGTTGCCGGGGACGCCGACCGGGACGGACGGCCTGTCGTAGGCGTACGCGACCCTGATCTCCCGTACGCCGGAGGGGACTTCGACGGGGACGTACACGTAGTCCGGCGAGCCGACGGGCAGGGTGCCGCGGATCGTCCGGGTCTCCCGGTCGCCGTCCGCGGCCCCGGCGCCGCTCGCGAAGGTCACGCCTGCCAACGTAAGCGCCATGTCGGCGCCCGTCATGGCGAGAGCGCGCCTCGGCCGCCGCACCATGCTCCTGTTTGCCCAGATCACCGCGCCCGTATCCTCGGAGGATGACGACTTCCGCGGCCTCCGGAACCGGCCCCACCGAGAACTCCCTGCGTCGTGCCCTGAAGCGTGCCCGGGACGGCGTCGCCCTGGATGTGGCCGAGGCGGCGGTGCTGCTGCAGGCCCGGGGCGAGCACCTCGACGACCTCGCCGCGTCCGCGGCCCGGGTGCGGGACGCGGGGCTTCAGGCGGCCGGGCGGCCCGGTGTCATCACCTACTCCAAGAGCGTGTTCATTCCGCTGACCCGGCTGTGCCGGGACCGGTGCCACTACTGCACGTTCGCCACCGTGCCCGGCAGGCTGCGCCGCGCCGGGCACGGGATGTTCCTGTCGCCCGACGAGGTCCTCGACATCGCCCGCAAGGGCGCCGCGCTGGGCTGCAAGGAAGCGCTGATCACCCTGGGCGACAAGCCGGAGGAGCGCTGGCCGCAGGCGCGCGAGTGGCTGGACGCGCACGGCTACGACGACACCATCGCCTACGTCCGCGCCATCTCCATCCGGATCCTGGAGGAGACCGGCCTGCTGCCGCACCTCAACCCGGGCGTGTTGACCTGGACCGACTTCCAGCGCCTGAAGCCGGTGGCGCCGTCCATGGGCATGATGCTGGAGACCACCGCCGAGCGGCTGTGGTCGGAGCCGGGCGGTCCGCACCACGGCTCCCCGGACAAGGAGCCGGCCGTGCGGCTGCGGGTGCTGCAGGACGCCGGCCGCTCCTCGGTGCCCTTCACCTCCGGCATCCTGATCGGCATCGGCGAGACGTACGAGGAGCGCGCCCAGTCGCTGTTCGCGCTGCGGAAGATCTCCCGCGCCTACCACGGCGTCCAGGAGCTGATCATCCAGAACTTCCGCGCCAAGCCGGACACGGCCATGCGCTCCATGCCGGACGCCGAGCTGGACGAGCTGGTGGCCACGGTGGCCGTGGCCCGGCACGTCATGGGCCCGTCCGCCTGCCTGCAGGCCCCGCCGAACCTGGTCGAGGACGAGTACGCACGGCTCATCGGCGCCGGCATCGACGACTGGGGCGGCGTCTCCCCGCTGACCATCGACCACGTCAACCCCGAGCGGCCCTGGCCGCAGCTGGAGGAACTGGCCGAGAAGTCGGCGGCGGCCGGCTTCGAGCTGCGCGAACGGCTCTGCGTCTACCCGGAGTTCGTGCGCCGCGGCGAGCCCTGGCTGGACCCCCGGCTGCTGCCGCACGTGAGCGCCCTGGCCGACCCGGCCACCGGCCTGGCCCGCGCGGACGCCACCGTTCAGGGCCGGCCCTGGCAGGAGCCGGACGAGGCGTTCGCCGCCACCGGCCGCACCGACCTGCACGCCACCATCGACACCGCCGGCCGCACCGCCGACCGCCGCGACGACTTCGACGCCGTCTACGGCGACTGGGAAGCGCTGCGCGAGGCGGCCGCCCCCGGCATGGCACCCGAGCGCCTCGACACCGACGTCCGCGCCGCCCTCGCCACGGCCGCCGACGACCCCACGCGCCTGACCGACGCCGAGGCCCTGGCGCTGCTGCACGCCGACGGCCCCGCGCTGGACGCGCTGTGCCGCGTCGCGGACGACGTGCGCACCTCGGCCGTCGGCGACGACGTCACCTACATCGTGACGAGGAACATCAACTTCACCAACGTCTGCTACACCGGCTGCCGCTTCTGCGCCTTCGCCCAGCGCCGCACCGACGCCGACGCCTACACCCTGTCCCTGCAGCAGGTGGCCGACCGCGCGGCGCAGGCCTGGCAGGTGGGCGCGGTGGAGGTGTGCATGCAGGGCGGCATCCACCCGGACCTGCCCGGCACCGCCTACTTCGACATCGCCCGGGCGGTGAAGGAGCGCGTCCCGGGCCTGCACGTGCACGCCTTCTCCCCGATGGAGGTGGTCAACGGCGCCACCCGCACCGGCCTGTCCATCCGCGACTGGCTGACGGCCGCGAAGGAGGCCGGCCTGGACACCATCCCCGGCACCGCCGCCGAGATCCTCGACGACGAGGTCCGCTGGATCCTGACCAAGGGCAAGCTGCCCGCGGCCACCTGGATCGAGGTGGTCACCACCGCGCACGAGCTGGGCATCCGCTCCTCCTCGACGATGATGTACGGCCACGTCGACCAGCCCCGCCACTGGCTCGGCCACCTGCGCACCCTGGCCCGCATCCAGCAGCAGACCGGCGGCTTCACCGAGTTCGTCACCCTGCCCTTCATCCACACCAACGCCCCGGTCTACCTGGCCGGCATCGCCCGCCCCGGCCCCACCCCGCGCGACAACCGGGCGGTCACCGCGATGGCCCGCCTGCTGCTGCACCCGCACATCCCCAACATCCAGACCAGCTGGGTCAAGCTGGGCACCGAGGGCGCCGCCGAGATGCTCCGCTCCGGCGCCAACGACGTCGGCGGCACCCTCATGGAGGAGACCATCTCCCGCATGGCCGGCTCCTCCTACGGCTCGTACAGGTCGGTCAAGGAGCTGATCGCGGTGGCGGAGGCGGCCGGCCGCCCGGCCAGGCCCCGCACCACCGTCTACGGCGAGGTCCCGGAGGAACGGCAGCGGGCGGCGGCGGCCTCGGACGGCCACCTGCCCGAACTGCTGCCAGTACTGGACTGAACCGTACGGGCGGTCACCCACACCGCCCGCAGTACGATGATCCAACCCCCGCCCGAGGGGCCGAGTAGCAGCCGAGGAGATGCGTGCCCATGCCTGCCCGAATACCCTCGTGGGCCTGGGTCAGCGGACTGACCGCCGGAGCGGTCGCGGCGGTCGTCGTGCTCGCCGTACAGGCCGACCAGGGCCCGCACCCCACGGCCTCGGCCGCCCACCACCGGCCCGCGCCCTCGGCGAGCGCCCAGCCCTCCGCCGCCCCGAAGCCCCCGGCCCCGCCGGCGGTCCCGGCCGACTCGGGGGCGGGCCGCCGGATCGTCTACGCCCTCGCCCAGAAGCGGGTGTGGCTGGTCGACGCGAGCGACAAGCCCACCCATACCTTCCCGGTGTGGCCGGGCACGGTGAGCCCGGACCCGGACTCCTACGCGATCTCCCGGCGCGTCCCCGCGACGACCGGCTCGGACGGCGTACAGATCGAGCACATCATGTACTTCGCGGGCAAGTCGGGCGTCTTCATCGCCTTCAGTAACGCCGTCGACGGCTCCTCGCCCCCGCCCCCCGCCTCCGGCGCCAAGACGGGCGGCATCCGTACGGGCAAGGACGACGGGGCCGCCCTGTGGACGTTCGGCGCGAAAGGGACGCGGGTCGTGGTCGTCGAGTAGCGTCACCGGCCGCTCCCTTCCGGCCGCTTCCCGAACAGACCGTTCCCGTTCGATTACAGTGGCGAGCTGTCGTACGTACGGACGGTGCCGTGGGGAGGTCTGGGTGGGTACGACGTCCGGTGCCGTCTGGGGGCGTGCCGAGCAGCAGGACTTCCGTAGCCGGGTGCGGGGGACGTTGCTCGGGGTGGCCGTGGGGGATGCGCTCGGGGCGCCGGTGGACAGGCTCGATCTCGGGGGGATACGGGAGGCCCACGGGGGCGAGGGGATCGTGGATCTCGCGCCCGCTCACGGGCGGCGCGGGGCCGTCACCCACTTCACGCAGCTCACGCTCTTCTCCGTCGACGGACTGATCCGGGCGCAGGTGCGGCGCGACACCGGGGTCTGGCATCCGCCCACCGATCTGCACCGGGCGTACCTGCGGTGGGCCGCCACCCAGCGGGACTGGGGGCCCGACGAGCGGCGCAAGGACGACGGGTGGCTGGCGCGGGAGGAGTGGCTGTACGCCCGCCGGGACCCTGCCCGCGCGCTGCTCATCGGGTTCGGGGACGACACCATGGGCACCCTCGACACGCCGAAGAACCCCGCCGAGGCCGGCCCCGAGGCAGCCGTCCGGTCGGCTCCCTTCGGGCTCCTCGTCGGGTGGGAGCCGCAGCTCGTCGCACAGCTCGCCGTCGAGTGCGCCGCGCAGACCCACGGGCACCCCACCGCCTGTCTCGCCGCCGGCGCGTACGCCGTGATCGTGCACGCCCTCGCCCGCGGTGAGGGTCTCGACGGGGCCGTGCAGAAGGCACTGGCGCTGCTCGCCGCGCGGCCCGGGCACCAGCCCGTGTCCGACGCCCTGCAGCACGCGCTCGGCGCGGTGCGGCAGGGTATGCCCGGCCCGGCGCGGGTGGAGGAGCTGGCGGGGGAGGGGACGGCGGAGGGGGTGCTCGCCGCGTCCGTGTACTGCGCGCTCGTCGGCGAGGACGTACGGCACGGGCTGTGCCTGGCCGTGAACCAGAGCGGGCCCTCGGGCGCGGCCGGTGCGCTCACCGGCGGGCTGCTCGGGGCCCTGTACGGCGAGACGGCCCTCCCGCCGGCCTGGCTGGCCGAGCTGGAGGGCCGTCCCACTCTGCTGGTCCTGGCGGACGACTTCGCGATGGAGATGACCCAGGGGCCCGCACTGCACGGGCCCACCAGGTCGTCCCCGGGGTGGCTGGCCAGGTATCCCCGCGGGGTCTAGCTGTATCCGGGCGCCGCTACGAGGGGTGTGACCCAGATACGCGTCAAAGGGGCAATGAGATGATCTTGAAGCCCTGAAGGGCCTGACCCGTCACCCGTTCGGCTCAGTGTCGTTGATGGTGATGTTGTTGTCGTCTTGGGCCGAGGTGGGTTGTGACCTCGATCGAGCGGACCGCGTACCCGCGGTTCAAACGGCTGATCACCGCGCATGAGCTGCATCTGTTCTTCTCGCCAACTCGCGATGAGTTGGAGTGGGCGGCCGAGGCGACGGACGGTGACGAGCATCTGCTGGCCCTGCTGCTGATGTTGAAGTCGTACCAGCGCATGGGGTGCTTCCCTGCGCTGGAAGACGTACCGGAGCAGGTGGTGGAGTTCGTCCGGCGTCACGTGGAACTGCCGGAGGGCACCTTGCCGGTGTACCGGGCGGAGAGGACCGCCAAGCACCACCGCGGGCTGGTCCGCAAGCGGGTCGGCGTGAAGTACGACCAGGCGGAGGCCCGGCGGATCGCGGAGCGGTCGATCCGCGAGGAGGCCGCGGCGAAGAACCGGCCGGCGGACCTGATCAACATCGCACTGGAGAAGGTGGTGGAGGCCGGGCTGGAACTGCCCGGCTTCTCCACCTTCGACAAGATGGCCTCGAAGATCCGTACCGAGGTGAACGCCTCGATCTGCGCGGGCATCCACGACCGGATGAGCGCCGTTCAGCGGGCGGGGCTGCTGCGGCTGCTGGAGGAACGCGACAGTGATGGCACGACGCTGTTCTACCGGCTGAAGAAGCCCGCCAAGGGGCCGAGCTGGTCGCACTTCAAGAGTCTGACCAAGCGCCTGGAGTGGGTGGACGAGCTCGGCGACACCGCGGTCTGGGTGGACGGCGTCACCTCGGGGAAGATCACCGACTTCGCCGGGGAGGCGGACGCGGGGGACGCCCCGGCGCTGCGGGACTACGCGCCTGTCAAGCGCATCGCGCTGATCGCGTGCCTGGTGCACAAGGCGAGGATGCGGGTCCGCGACGACCTGGCGACGATGTTCTGCAAGCGGGTGGCGACGAAGATCAAGAAGGCCAAGGCCGAGCTGGAGGAGATCCGCCTGCGCCAGCAGGAGATGGTCGAGGCCCTCATCGGGAACTACCGCACCGTGCTGAAGCACATCGACGAAGGCGGCCCCGCCCAGGGGGCCCTGGCGAAGGCCGCGGCCATGACCGCCGAGGCAGTGAAGGCCCTGGACGGGCTGGACGAGGAAGCGTCGGCCGAGGAGGTCGCCAAGCGGCTGGACGGCAAGGTCTCCCCGGCGGTGCTCGCCATGGCGAAGGCCTTGGTGGTGCAGGCCGGTGGGCTCGGAGCGGTCACCAGGGCCGTGGAGGGCTTCGGCGGGTTCGCGAAGCAGTACGAGCAGATCGAGAAGGTCTCCGCCCACCACGGGAACTTCTGGGAGGTGCTGCTGTACGGGCAGATCGGCCGGGACCACGCGGTGATGTTCGACCTGGCCGAGAAGCCGGAGTTCACCGCGACATCCGAGGACGGGCGGGTGCTGGACGCGCTCGCACACACCCAACGGCACCAGAGCGCCCGCGGCGAGTACATCACCGCCCTCGACGAGGAGGGCAAGGAGGTGGACATCTCCTTCGCCACGCAGAACTGGCGCAGGGCCGTGGCGGACAAGACCCGGTCCGGGCAGTTCGTCCGCAAGCATTTCGAGGCGATGGTGTTCACCGCCCTCGCGGAGGAACTGCGCACCGGCGACGTCGCGGTGGTCGGCTCGGAGGAGTACGCGGACTGGTCCGAGCAGCTGCTCGCGTGGGAGGTCGTCCAGGAGAAGCTGGCGGTCTACCTGGTGGAGGTCGGCCTCGCCGAGGAGGGCGAGACCGCCGAGTTCGACGCCCGGTTCTTCCGCCGGCAGCTGGAGGACAAGCTCCGCAGCGCCGCCGCGGCGGCGGACGCCGGATACCCGGACAACGAGGGCCTGGTCATCGACCCGGAGACCGGTATCCCGGCGCTGAAGCCGCACCGCTCGGAGGGGCAGCGGCCGTCGGCGAAGCGGCTGGAGCAGGAGATCAAGGCCCGGATGCCGGAACGCTCGCTGATGGGGATCGTGGCCCGCACCGCGTACTGGGTGGAATGGTGGCGCCGCTTCGGCCCTGCGTCCGGCAACGAGCCGAAGCTGGAGGACCCGTTCGGCCGGTACGTCATCACCACCTTCGTCAAGGGCACCAACATGGGCCCGTACGAGGCCGCTCGTCACATCCCCGGAGTCTCGGGGCACGAGCTGTCGTACGTGGCGAACCGACACTTCTCGATCGTGCTGCTGAACGAGGCGATCGCCGACCTGGTCAACGCGCACGCCCGCCTGGACATCCCGCAGGCGTGGGGCGACGGCACGGCCGTGGCCGCCGACGGCACCCACATGGACATCTACCTCGACAACCTGCTGGCCGAGACGAGCGTCCGGTACGGCAAGCCGGGCGGGATCGCCTACCACCACATCTCCGACACCTACGTCGCGCTGTTCACGCACTTCATCCCGTGCGGGGTGTGGGAGGCCGTCTACATCATCGAGGGCCTGCTGAAGAACACCTCCGAGGTGCAGCCGACCACGGTGCACGCCGATACGCAGGGCCATGTCGCAGCCGGTGTTCGCCCTCGCCCACCTGCTGGGCTTCGACCTGATGCCCCGCATCCGGAACTGGAAGGACTGCACGTTCTACCGACCGTCCAGGCAGAGCGAGTACGTGAACATCGACGCCCTGTTCGGGGAGCCGGGCAAGCATGTCATCGACTTCGACCTGATCGAATCCCAGTTCCGGCACCTGATGCGGGTGGCCGTCTCCGTACGGGAGGGGGCGATCTCCTCCTCCACGCTGCTGAAGCGCCTGCGCTCGGGCTCGCGGAAGAACGCCACCTACACCGCCTTCCGCGAGGTCGGCCGCGTGATCCGCACCGCGCAGCTGCTGCGCTACCTCTCGGACGCCCCGCTGCGCCGACGGGTGACGGCGGCGACGAACAAGGTGGAGTCGTTCAACCGGTTCTGCCAGTGGATCGGGTTCGGCAACCGCGGGGTCATCGCGGACAACGACCCGGTCGAGCAGGAGAAGGCGATGAAATTCAATGCTCTGCTCACGAACGACCTGTCATCTTCCACAACGCCCTGGACATCGCGGAGATCGTGCGGCAGCTGCTGGAGGAGGGTTGGCAGATCGAGCCAAAGGACCTGGCCCAGATCTCGCCGTACCTGACCGAACACATCAACCGGTTCGGCGAGTACCCCACCCACGAGCTCGGCATCCAACCCGAGGCGTACGACCCGCGCCTGGACGTCGACTTCACGGTACTCAGAGGCGATGCCCCGACGAGCGAGAGCTACTCACCGGCCGCCTGAACCGAAAATCCACCGTCCAGGAAAGCGCCCTGGTCACGGCTACTGCTTTGCGCGGCCGGCTGAGGCCAGTTGGGTGTCCGCGCCGGAGCTGACGTGCCGTTGGGTCTCCTGGGGGCCGTGCCAGTCCAGGCACATCACGGTGGCATCGTCCTCCAGCTGGCCGTCGGCGGCGTCCCGTACCGCGGACGTCAGCATCAGCGCGGCCTCCCGCGGGTGCAGGTCCCGGGTGCGCTCCAGCAGGGCGGGCAGGTCGACTTTCTCCCCATGACGTTCGAGCATGCCGTCGGTGAACATGAGCAGACGGTCACCGGGGCGCAGATCGAGGTCCTGAACGCGGTAGGGGTGGGGCGCGAGCTCGGACAGCCCGAAGGGATGGTCCACCTCGCAGGTGATCGCCTCCGCGGCCCCCTCACGTATGCGCAGTGGCCAGGGATGGCCGGCGTTGACGAGCTGGGCCTGCCCGGTGTGGAGGTTGATGCGCAGCAGCTGCCCGGTGGCGTGGCCGTGGCCGTGGTCGATCAGTGCCTGGTCGGCCCGGTGGGCCTGCTCGGCCAGGTCGGCTCCTGCGCGGCGGGCGCCGCGCAGGGCGCTCACCAGGACCGTGGCGGCCAAGGCAGAGTCGATGTCGTGGCCCATGGGGTCGGTCACCGAGACATGCAGGGTGTCGCGGTCCAGGGTGTAGTCGAAGGTGTCACCGCTGAGGTTCTCGGAGGGCTCCAGGCTCCCGCACAGGCTGAACTGTGCAGCCTCGCACGACAGTGACGAGGGCAGTAGCTGGTACTGGATCTCTGCTGCCAAGGTGGGGGGCCGGGAGCGTTTGCCCCAGATGTAGAGGTCGGTGAAGCGCCCGTTGGCGATCACGATATAGGCCAGGACGTGGGCGGCTTCCCTGACCGCATCGAGGACGTCCTCGCCGGGGGCGGCCGGAAGGAGCAGTTCCAGCAGTCCGATGGCATCCCCCCGGTTGGTGACCGGCACGATCACCCGCTGTCCCCGGCCGGCCTCCTCCTGGTACAGCCGCTGGGTACGGATCACCTGCTCATAGACACTGCCGAGCATGGGGATCCGCTCCGCTTCCCGCCCACCCTCCGCAGCATCAGTGGTGGACAGCCGCGCCACTGCCTTCCCTGTCAGGTCCACGATAAGGAAGGAGACATTCGTGGCCTCGAGACGCCGCCGCAGGTCCTCGGCGACCACGTCGACTGCCTCCACCGGCGCGGCCGTCTCCGCTGCCGTCAGCAGCCGGGGAAGTTCACTCTGCCCACCACTCACGACCACGATCCCTTTCGCCGGCCCCTCATACCAGCCTGGGAACCACAACGGTGAGCGTCAATTTGTGACCAGTCACAGTAAGTGAAGGTGGTCACGTTGTGCGTTCGCAGAAATGAGTAGTTCTGAGAGACCGCGGACCTCCACCGGACCGTGTCCGGTTTGTCCCTGATCTTCGTTCTCACAACCTCTCGCAGAACAGCTTTCGCACAATGCCCCGCGCGATAGGTTCTGCGACGTGCCAGAGCTCGCCGGACCGGCCGCCGCCGTCGAACAGTTCGACTGCCCCACCTGTGAGGTGC
The DNA here is from genome assembly GCF_054366325.1 of Streptomyces sp. JNUCC 63. Lineage (NCBI taxonomy): Bacteria > Bacillati > Actinomycetota > Actinomycetes > Kitasatosporales > Streptomycetaceae > Streptomyces > Streptomyces sp. JNUCC 63. The sequence continues at coordinate 4,405,782 of NZ_CM135963.1, forward strand.
CCGCCGGAAGCACCTGCCGCACCCGCGGCGGCAAGGGCGCCCCGAAGTACCACACCCCGCGCTTCATGCTCGTCCCCCAGCTCCGCGCCGAGCTCGAAGTCCGCACCCCCGCCGACCGCGGCCCCGGCCGCCCCTGGGAGCTGGGCCCGGCCATCGACGCCGCCGTGCCGGAGGCCGCGACGAAGCCCACGAGGGTGGGCTACGCCCGTTGCAGTACCGCCCAGCAGGAGCTCCAGAGCCAGCTCGACGCGCTTCAGGAGGCCGGGTGTGACCCGGTCTTCTCGGAGAAGATCAGCACCCGGGTCAAGGTCCGGCCGGAGTTCGTCAAGGCGATGGACTTCGCCCGCACCATCAAGAAGGCCGTCCCTCACCAGCGGGTGATCTTCACCGTTCACGAGATGAAGCGCCTGGGCCGCGGCGCCGCCGAGCTGCTGACCATCGCCGAGGACCTGCGCCACCACGACATCCAGCTCGAACTCCTCACCGGCCCCCTCCAAGGGGTCTACGACCCGTCCGGGCACGGCGCCGCCCTGTTCGCGTTCTTCGCCGGCATGGCCGAGTCCGAGCGCGAGTACATCCGGGAGAAGTCCCTCGAAGGCCAGGCATCCGCCCGCGAGCGCGGCCGGCACGGCGGCAGGCCCAAGGTCGTCGACGACGACATGGCCGTCTACGCGCGATCTCTGCGGGCCAACGGGGTCCCCGTTCCCGAGATCGCCCGCAAGTTGGTCATCACCTCAGGCAAGAACCAGGGCAAGCGGCCCTCGGTCGCCACCGTTTATCGCATCCTCGCCGAGGACGCCGAGAGCGCCGAGTGAGCCCGGACGCCGTCAGGGCTTCAAGATCAACTCATTGCCCCTTTGACGCGTATCTGGGTCACACCCCTACGACGACTGCGTCCATACCACGTTGTTGCCTGTGCTCGCCAGGGCCGGGACCGCTGCGGCCACTGCGGAGTCGCCGCTTCCGCCCCACCCGTGTTGACCTGCTCGATGATCGCGAGCCGTCACCGGCGCCATGTCCCAGGTGAAGACGGCGGCGATGGAGTTCGCGTCAGAGGAGCACCTGACGGGCGCTGCGCGTGGCCATGTAGCGCTGGGCCTGTGCGAGCATGCCGTCGGCCCGACGTACTCGAAGAGCTTGTCGACTTCTTCCCCCTTCTGAAGGAGGGGGTCCTACAGCTTGCGCCGTGGGGTTTCCTGCTTCATCGCCGACTGCCTGCCCGGAGTTCTTCGTTGAGGTCTTACACCGGCTCCACAGGCCGACACCGCCGGCCCGGCGGCCAGAAGGTTGTGCGCCGCGTTCACGTCGCGGTCGTGGGTGGTGCCGCAGCCGTCGCACGTCCAGGTGCGGACGTTGAGCGGCATCCTGTCCTGCAGGGTTCCGCAGTGCGAGCACAGCTTGGAGGAGGGGAACCAGCGGTCGACCGCGATCACGTCGCGCCCGTACCAGCGGGCCTTGTACTCCAGCAGGTCGCGGAACTGCGACCGTGCCGCGTCGCTGATGGCGCGGGCGAGCGTGCCGTTCTTGAGCAGGTTCCGGACGGTGAGGTCCTCGATCACGATCGTTTGGTTCTCACGAACGAGCCGAGTGGTGAGCTTGTGCAGGGTGTCGCGTCGCCTGTCGGCGATGCGTGCATGGATTCGCGCCACCTTGCGGCGGGCCTTGGCCCGGTTCGCCCCGTCGCCCGGCGCTTTGCGGGACAGTTCCCGTTGGGCCTTGGCCAGGCATGCGCGGTCGTGCCGCTCGTGCCGGGGATTGGTGATCTTCTCTCCGGTCGGCAGGGCCAGTAGGTGGTCCAGGCCGGCGTCCACGCCCACCGCCTTCCTGTTGCCGGGGAGCGGCGTGATGCCGGGGTCTTCCACCAGCGGGGAGACGAACCAGCGGCCGGCCGCGTCCTGGGAGACGGTCACCGTGGACGGCTGCGCACCCTCGGGGAGGGGACGCGACCAGACGATGTCCAGCGGCTCCGCCATCTTGGCCAGGGTCAGCCGGCCGCCAGTGAACCGGAACGCGCTGGTGGTGTACTCGGCACTCTTGCGGGACTTCTTCTTCGACTTGAACCGCGGGTACTTCGCCCGCTTGCCGAAGAAGTTCGTGAACGCCGCCTGCAGGTGGCGCAGGGCCTGCTGGAGCGGGACGGAGGAGACGTCGTTGAGGTAGGCGAGCTCCTCGGTCTTCTTTCACGCCGTGAGCATCGCCGAGATGGCGTTGTAGTTGACCCGTTCGGCCCGCAGCGTCCACGCCTCGGTACGGGCCGCCAGCGTCAGGTTGTAGACCTTGCGCACGCAGCCGAACGTGCGCGACAGCTCCGCTGCCTGCGCATCGGTCGGACAGAAGCGGTACTTGAACGCCCGCTTCACCTGCACGCTCCCCACAGCTCATCCTCTACTACCTCAACTTGTTTTCAAGGATCGCCCATTGAGAGCGAGTGCCGGTCCGCTCTGACGGCGAACCGGCTTTCCCCCTCCCTGCTCTGCTGTTGGGAGGCACACTTCACCGGAGGGGGTCAGGCCCTGGGCACAAGCGGAGCCCCCTCGGCAAGGACGGCGGGCTGGTCGAGGGGGCTCTCGGGAGGGTGCTTGTCTCGGCTGCCGACCTCGGGCCTCGGTCCCTAGGCCTTGATCGACGCCACGAAGGTGTTCCACGCGTCGGCGGGGAAGCCCAGCACCGGGCCCTCGGGAACCTTGGAGTCCCGGACCGCCATGGCCGCGACCACCGGTGACTTGACCTCGACGCATGCGCCGTTGCCCGTGGAGTACGAGGACTTGGTCCACGTCTGGACGACGCCCTGACGAATTGCCATTTTTGCTCCGGATTGCCAGTGGAGTGGTTTGCGCCAACGCTCTTGCTCGATGGCGTGATCGACGCTACTCGCCACTCTCGGCATCCGACGCGGCTATTCACCCTTACGGATGGCATATTCCGGTGGGGCTTCTGCCTTGATGCGGTGAAGTGTAGGCTGCAGCAGCTTCCCGCCGAAGACGTTCAGCGCTCGTAGTCCTTCGCGATCTCGGCGATGAACTGCCGCGACTGCTCCACGTTCAGCGCCTGCGCCCGCAAGTGCTCGTACATCACGCTGTACTTCTGCACGTCGTTCGCCTTCTCCAGGTACAGGTCACTGGTGACGCCCTCGATGTAGACCACGCTGGAGTCGGCCGTGTCCGGGAACTCCAGGATGGCGTACTGGCCGTTGAGGCCCGGGTGGGCGCCCATGTCGAAGGGGATGACCTGCACGGTCACGTGCGGCAGCCGGGACTGCTCGACCAGGTGCTCCAACTGGTCCCGCATCAGGGACCGGTTGCCGACCGCCCGGCGCAACGCGGCCTCGTCCAGGACCGTCCACAGGCGCAACGGGTTCTCGGCGGCGGAGATTCGTTCCTGCCGGCGCATCCGGACCTGGACGCGCTTCTCGACGTCGGCGGGCGCGGTTTCCGGCAGGGCACCGGCGATCAGCGCCTCCGCGTACTGGCGGGTCTGCAACAGACCGGGGACGACCTGAGGGTCGTAGATCCTCAGGCTCGCCGCGTCCGTCTCCAGACCGATGTAGACGCTGTAGGGGATGTCGCCGAAGGAGTGCCACCAGCCTTGCTGACGCGAGTCCTTGGCCATCTGCATCAGCGACTCGACGACCCGGTGGTCCTCCACCTCGTAGACCCCGCACAGATCGCGCACGTCGCGCTGGCTGATGCTGCGCCGGCCGTTCTCCAGGCGGCTGATCTTCGACTGCGACACCAGCAGTCTCTCGGCCACCTCTTCGGCCGTCATGCCCTTGAGTTCGCGAAGTCTGCGCAGCTCCTGGCCCAACCGACGCCGCCTGACAGTGGGATTGACATTGGACGCCACGGGACGTGCACCTCCGGCCGCATGCCTCTACTTTGCGTATCTGCTGTTGAGCAGACTGCCACCAAGGTGCTTTCTACCGCTGGAAAACTCCGGATATGCGGGTTGACGGCCGCGGGTTGGACGGCTTGTTCGCCTGCGGTGCGCTTTCAGCCGGTGTCGGGGCGGCAGGGGGACCCCTGCCGCCCCGACACCGGCGCGCCCCTACGGCTCTCTCGCGGCCGGCGCGTCGGGCAGGGCGTCGTGGGTGGGCCCTTGCCCCTCGCCGTGACCACGCCGTGGAGCCGTGGGGCTGGGCTCAGTGCACTACCGCACGGCCGGCCATGGAGTCGCGTCGTGGCTGCATCGGTACGCCACGGGCCGGCTCCGCGGCGGACTTGGCTCGCGCACCGGTCTGACGGCCTGCCGATCCCGGACCGCGGCGCGGCTGGGCGGCCACGCCGTTCTGGACGTCCATCACGGCGTGCGCCACGAGTCCGCCCATGGGGTCGTGCCGGATCAGGTCCCTGAGCCGGGACCGTGAGGACCGTCCCTCGTTGCCCGGATACAGGTGCTTGCCCAGACCGACCGCGTGCGCCAGCGCGGCGAGCGCCGCCGTCCGCGGGTCCGGCGGCACGCCGGTGCGGATCGCGGAGTCCAGCCGGGCCCTGATCTCCCGGCTGATGGCGGTGTCCGTCGCCTGGTAACGAGTCGTCGGCAGCACCCCGCACATCTGGCCGGGCACGGCGGCGACCATGCCGCACCGCTCCAGATGCGAGAGGTAGGTCTGACGAAGCCCGAGGCGGGGTCCGCCGATCCAGTGGACGGCCCGTACCGGAGCGCCGCGCCTTCGCAGCAACTCCAACGCGCAGTCCAGAGTTGGATCTCCTGTCGGCCGTGGCACCACCACGGCGATACGATCCCCGTCTGGGGCTATCCGTCCGGCCAGCGCCAGCTCCACTAGCTGTGCTCCGGCCAGACCGAGGTCGAGCGACTGCGGCTGCGCAGTGGTACCCGTGGCCGGGTCCAGTGCCAGCAGCAGAAGCTCCTCCGGAAGTGTTCTGCGGCTCCTGCCCATCCATGCCTCCCCGCGTGGATGAATGACAGGGTGACCCCTCTCACATTGGTCTGTCGAGGGTGCGTGACCGGTTCGTGAGGGAACCGGCAGGTATGTCGTTCTCGTCTTCCGCTTGGGTTTGGCCCGCACACAGGACACTGGTACATGGTTCGGACAGCGGTACGGCCGCGTGGGACGGCTGCTTCGTCCGGGTGGCGGTTCAGGTCGTGGTTCACGGTTCGGTAGCCGCGCGCGGGGCGTGCGGCGCATGGAGGAGGCATCGGTGGCGGGCGAGTCCCCCGACAGGTCGAAGCAGCGCGAGTCGTCGGCACAACCGACGTCGGGGAGCGCGGATCCGGTTCCCGAGGCCAGGAGTGAGGTCCGCGACCCGCGGCTTTCGCTGACGGGTGATTCGGGGGCGCCGGGCGCGTCCGAGGACTCCGGTGCCTCCGAGAGGTGCGGGGGCGTCGATACGGCCACGCGGGTGCTTTCGGTGCGGGACTTGGCGGCGGACGGCGGGGGTGTCGGGGGCGGCAGGGGTGCCCAGGCGTCCGAGAAGGGCCAGGGAGGCCGGGACGCCGGGACGGCGGGGAAGCCGGGAAGGGCCGCCCAGCCGGAGAGGACTGACGGCGCGAAGGACGACGCGGAGGCCGCCGACGGCCGGCCTGAGGACGCCGGCGAGGCGGAGAAGGCCGGCGAGGCGGAGGCGGCGGCCAAGAGCGGCAGGGCTGAGGCCGGCAACCGCAAGGCCGGTGAGGCCGAAGAGGGCGCCGCGGCCGGGAAGGCCGGGGAAGTGTCGCGGGACTCGGACTCGGACTCCGACGACGAGGACGACGCCCCGGGTGAAGTACGCCTGCGCGAGGCGGACCCCGAGGACACCGAGGACGCCGAGGACGCCGAGGAGAGCCCGGCAGGTCCGAAGGCCGACGGCGCCGACGGGACGAAGGACGCCGAGGACGTGGCGGAGGCCGACGACGCCGAGCGTGACGGGACCGCCCGGGACACCGCCCCGGCGGCTGCCGACGCCGATGCTGAGGACGCCGACGCCGAAGCAGCCGACGACGCACCGAAGTCCGGCCCCGCCACGGAGCCGAGGTCGAAGACCCCCCGTGGCGACGGCGACCCGCAGGGGCCGGCCGACGACCGGAAGCCCGACGGCAAGCCGCCCGTGGACCAGCCCACCACCATGCTCAAGGTCGGCGGTGCGGCCAAGCCCCGGGTCGACCAGCCCACCACCATGCTCAAGCTGGGCGGCGACAGAAAGCAGGACAAGGGGAACAAGGGGAACGAGGGGAACAAGGAGGGCAAGGAGAAGCAAGACGCGCACGTCCCCGAGTCCGACGCCGAGCGCACCAGCAAGTTCGTCGCGCTCAGGCCGCTCGACGTCCCGGAGACCCGTAAGCCGAAGCCCGCGAAGCCGGCCGCGCCCGCGGGCGAGACCACCGCGCTGCCCAAGGCCCCCGCGGACGCCACGACCGCCGTCCCGCAGGTCGGCCCCGAGCGGACCACCCAGCAGCCGCTGCCGCCCAAGCCGCCGCTGGACCTGCTGGCCGAACTGACGAACACCCCGCCGCCCCCGGAGACCCCGCTGCGCACCGCGGTGCGCCGGGTCAAGATCTGGACCCCGCTGGTCGTACTCCTCGTGATCGTCTTTGCGGTCGTGCAGGCCGTACGCCCGCTGCCGGCCCCCACCCTCGCACTCACCGTGAAGGACACCCACACCTTCGACGGCGACCAGGTGAAGCTGCCCTGGCCGAGCGAGGGCCAGGGCTGGATGGACGTGGACGGCATCGGCACGATGGACCACTTCGGAGAGCAGAAGCCGGTCGCCATCGGCTCGGTCGCCAAGACCATGACCGCGTACATCATCCTGCGCGACCACCCGCTGAAGCCGGGTCAGGAAGGTCCGAAGATCGAGGTCGACCCGACGGCGGAGAAGGAGGGCGGTTACGACCAGCAGAACGAGTCCACGCTCAACACCGTGAAGGCCGGCGACTTCCTCACCGAGAAGCAGGCCCTGTCCGCGGTCATGATCCCCTCAGCGAACAACATCGCGCGCCTGCTGGCCCGTTGGGACGCGGGCTCCGAGGAGTCGTTCGTCAAGAAGATGAACGCCACCGCCAAGGAGCTTGGCATGGCCAACACAACGTACACCGACCCCTCCGGTCTGAAGGAGACCACCGTCTCCACCGCCGAGGACCAGGTGAAACTCGGCAACGCGGCCATGAGGATCCCGGCCATGGTGGCCATCACCAGCGCGGCCAGCTGGCAGGACCCCTCGGGCCGCACCTGGAGCAACTACAACGAACTGCCGTACACCATCGGCGCGATCGGCATCAAGACCGGCTCCACCACCAAGGCCGGCGGCAACCTGCTCTTCGCCGCCCGCAAGAAGGTCGGCGACCAGACGGTGACCATCGTCGGCGCGATCCTCGGCCAGCACAAGCCGTCGATCCTCGACACGGTCAACGCGGTCAGCAGGACCGCGCTGCTCGCCGCGCGGGACGTGCCGACCTCGGCGAAGATCCTGAAGAAGGGCGACGTCGTCGGGTACGTCGACGACCAGCTCGGCGGCCACACCCCGATCGTCGTCACCAAGGACGTCACCGCGGTCGGCTGGGCCGGCCTGAAGGTGAGGCTGTCCGTCGTCGCCAAGGACGTACCGTCCATCGGGAAGGCCGGCGACGAGGTGGGCACGCTCACCGTCGGTGACGGCGCGGACGGTGCCGTACAGGTACCCGTCGCCCTGCAGAAGGACCTCGCCGAGCCGGGCCTCACGGACAAGCTGACACGCATCGGCTGACCCGCGCGTCACCCGGCGCCGTCGCCGCAACCCGCGCAGCCCGTCCGGGCAGCCCCACCCGGGGGCTGCCCGGACGGGCTGCGTGCTAGCGTCACGAATCGGGCACGTCGCCGGTCGCGGGACGCGGCCGGCGAACAAGAGGACGGGACACGGGGAGTGCCTTCAGGTGGCCACAGCGGAGCCGACACACGCCGACGACGCCGATCGGGGCCCGGGCGACGGCCCGCGAATAGGCGTGTCCACGACTGACACGGAGAGCGACCGCGCGAACGGTCACCGCTCCCGCACCCGGGCCGCCGTCATGGCCGTCCGGGAGCGGATGCTGCGGCACCCCGCCCTGTCCGTCACCGCCCTGGCCGGCCTGCTCCACATCGCCTGGTTCTTCACTTTCGCGAACAGTGGCGGCGACCTCGCGGCGCAGGACGCCTGGGCCGAGTTCGTCGGCCGGCACCCGGACTCGGCGTACAACCTCGCCTGGTACGGCGGCATGCACCCGGTGTCGTACAGCGTGGTCTCGCCGTATCTGATGTCGGTCCTCGGCGTCCGTACGACGATGATGATCGCCGGCACGGTCTCCGCGGGCCTGCTGACGATGGTCCTCATCCGCAGCCGCGCGGTCAAAAACCCCCTCTGGGCCGCGCTGGCCGGCGTCTTCGGGCTGCTGTGCAACGCGCTGTCGGGCCGGGTGACGTTCGGCCTGGGCACGATGTTCGCGCTGGGCGCGGTCGCGGCCGTGTTCTGCTGGCCGCACCGCTGGCGCTACAAACGCTGGGCGAAGGCGCTGGTCGCGGCCCCGCTGGCCGCGCTCGCCACCATGTCCTCGCCCGTGGCGGGCCTGTTCGTCGGCCTGATCGCGGTCGCGCTGTTCCTGCAGAAGCGCCACCCGGGCGCCTGGGCGCTGGGCCTCGGCCCGACCGCGGTGGTGGCCGTCTCGGCCTGGATGTTCCCCTTCTCCGGCACCCAGCCGATGGCGTTCGCCTCGGTGGTCCTGCCCCTGCTCTACGCGGTCCTCGCCGCCGTCCTCGTCCCCCGCGAGTGGAAGACGGTCCGGATCACGTCGGCGGTCTACGGCCTGGGGGTCGTACTGGTGTGGCTGATCAGCTCCCAGATCGGCTCCAACATCACCCGGCTGGCGATGCTGTTCGCCGGGGTGACGCTGGTGGCGGCGCTGCCGTACGCGGTCCCGCGCTCGCGCAAGTGGTACGCGACCGTGCTGGCCCTCCTCGGCTTCGTCGGCTGGATCGGCTTCAAGTCGGTCGACGACATCGTCCACACCACCCCCGCCGCCTCCTGGGCGCGCGAACTGGCCCCCCTCGTCAACCAGCTGCAGCAGGTCGGCGCGGAGAAGGGCCGCGTCGAGGTGGTGCCGGCCCGCTCCCACCGCGAGGCCTCCGCGCTGGCGCCGTACGTCAACCTCGCCCGCGGCTGGAACCGCCAGGCCGACATGCAGCGCAACCCGCTCTTCTACGACGACACGCTCAACTCGGCGAACTACCACGAGTGGCTCCAGCGCTGGGCCGTGCACTACGTGGTCCTGCCCAAGGACGACCCGGACGGCGACGGCGGCGAAAAGGAACGCGCCCTCGTGCAGCAGGGCATGCCGTACCTGAAGCAGATCTGGGGCGACGCCAACTGGCAGCTGTTCAAGGTCACCGACCCCACGCCGCTCGCCGAGCCCGACGCGGTCGTGATCCGCGCCGAGCAGGGCGAGATGGCCCTCCAGGTGCACAAGCCGGGCCGCATCCTCGTCCGCGTCCCCTACTCGCCCTGGCTCAGCCTCGTCGACGACAACGGCAAGAGCCTCAAGCCGCCCCAGGAGACGAACGCCTCCAAGCACCGCGCCAAGGGCGAGCCGAAGACGTACGACAACGTCAACGGCTGCCTGATGGAGACGGAACAGGACGCCAAGGGCGACAAGTGGACGATGCTGCTCGCACCGGAGGCGGGCACGTACCGACTGGCGTCGCCGTACCAGCTGCCGCGGGGCACACCGTGCCCGGACGAGCTGAAGTGACCGTCCGCCGTCGTGGGCGCCGGCCTCAGGCGAGCTGCGCCTCGACGGCCGCGACCAGCTCGGCGGCCTCCGGCTCGGTCTGCGGCGAGAACCGGGCGACGACCGTCCCTTCCCGCCCGACCAGGAACTTCTCGAAGTTCCAGCGGATGTCCCCGCTGTGCCCCTCGGCATCGGCGAAGCCGACCAGACGCTCGTAGAGCGCATGCCGCCCTTCCCCGTTGACCTCGACCTTCTCGGTCATCGGAAAGGTGACGCCGTACGTCGCCGAGCAGAACTCGGCGATCTCCTCGGCACTGCCCGGCTCCTGGCCCATGAACTGGTTGCACGGCACCCCGAGCACGGTGAAGCCCTGTCCCGCGTACCGCTCGTGCAGCTTTTCGAGGCCGGCGTACTGCGGGGTGAGCCCGCACTTGGACGCCACGTTCACGATGAGTACGGCCCGCCCGGCGTACTGCCCGAGCTCCGCGGAACCGCCCTGGAGGGCACCGATCTCCACGTCGAGCGGAGAGGCGCCGTTGTTGTCTGCAGTGGTCATGCCCGGATGCTAGCCGTGCCGGGTGACGGAACCATCCCGGCACCGGCCCCTGAGGCCGCCTCGACGAGGGCCTGCCCCGCCCCCGACCGCGAGTACAGCACCGACCCGCCCGGCCTGCCGCCCACACCCGCCGGCCGTGTTCCTCCAGACCGGGCTCTCGGTGGCCACGTCGACGTCCCGGCCGGGCCAATCCACCACCCGTGCGCCCGCACCGCGTGCCCACTGGCGAGTGCTAGGCCGTACGGCGCTTCCACACGCACCTGGTCACAGCTGACGGGGTCTTCGCCACCCCCGATCCCCACCGCACCCGGGCCCTGTTCCCAGGGCTGCAAGCGGAACCGTGACCCTGCCGGTGAGCACGAGTGCGACCGCTTCACTCACCCTGTGGTTCACATGCCGGGCGCGCGGAAGGTCGCCTGCCGGCGGGTGGCCTCGTCGATCTCGTCGAGGGTGAGGAGGGGGGTGGCCCGGGTGCGGAGGGCGCCGCTGGCCTTGACGGTGAGACTGACGGCGGCCATGGAGACCGGGTCGGGGAAGTCGACGATGAGCACGATGTCGTCCTCGCCGAAGGCGAAGTACATGGCCTCGACCTTCCCGCCGAGACCGGTGACGACCTGCTCGACGGCGGCGCGGCGGCCACTCGCGCCTTCCTTGAGCAGGCCCTTCGTGCCTTCGGGCGTGTAGGTGGCCTGGATGAGGAACTTCGGCATGGGGACGCTCCCTGCCCATCGCTTGTCGGTACGCAGAATGGCCTTCCCGCTGTCACGCCGGCCGCCAGTCACCGAACGACTGGATTCACTCGTTCGAAGCTGAAATCAGCTTTCCGCTGATCACAGCGGTACAAGGAGACGCGGTGGTGGCTCTGCCGTTCGGCCGGGCGTCGTGGGACGGGCGGCCGAACGGCGTGCCGGAGGGATCCTCACCTCCGGCACGGACCGCAACTCGGCACCGGCCTGCGCCCCCTGGAACTCGCCCGCCTCACCCTCGGCGACACCGGCATCCAGCTGCGCCACGGTCCCGACGGCCGCTGGTACCCGTACGCCCAGGAGGACGGCGACTGGTGGCCGTGCGCTCCCGCCGACCCGGACCCGGTCACCGCGCCGACCGGCGCCTGGGAGCGGCGCCGGGTGGCACCTACCTGACACAACAGCAACACGCACTCGCGCTAGTGTGCGAGTGTGAGCCTTCATGTCGTTGTGGGTTTTGGACCCGTCGGGGCGGCCACTGCCCGGCTGCTGGCCGAGCAGGGGCATTCGGTACGGGTCGTCACCAGGTCGGGCCGGAGCCCGGAGCCCGGGATCGAGCACGTCGCACTGGACGCGGCGGACAGCGAGCGGCTGATCGACGCCGCGCGGGGCGCGGCCGCGATCCACAGCTGTGCCGCGCCGCCCTACCACCGCTGGGTGAGTGAATGGCCGCCGCTGGCCTCGTCGGTCTGCGCGGCGGCCGAGGCGACCGGGGCCGTTCTGGTCATGCTGGGCAACCTCTACGGCTACGGTCCGGTGGACGGCCCCATGACGGAGCAGCTTCCGCTCGCGGCGACCGGCCCCAAGGGGCGGGCGCGCGCCGCCGTCTGGGAGCAGGCGCGGAAACTGCACGAGCAGGGTCGTGTCAGGGCGGTCGAGGTACGGGCCTCGGACTTCTTCGGGCCCGGCGTGACCGACGGCGGGCACCTGGCCGCGCGGGTCGTGCCGCGACTGCTGCGCGGCAAGCCGGTCTCCACGCTCGGGGATCCGGACACCCCGCACAGCTGGAGCTATGTCCCCGACGTGGCCAGGGCCCTGGTCGAGGTCGCGGGCGAGGAGCGGGCCTGGGGACGGCCCTGGCACATCCCGACGGAGCCCGCGCTGTCCACCCGCAAGATGGTGGACCGCCTTGCCGCCGAGGCGAGAACGGGGCCGGTGGCGGTGCGCAGGCTGCCGCCCGCCGTACTGGGTGTCGCGTCGGTCTTCTCCCCGCTGATCCGCGAACTGAAGGAAGTCCGTTATCAGTTCGACCGCCCGTTTGTCGTCGACTCCAGCGCTTACGAGGCCGAGTTCGCGGTACGAGCCACGTCCCTCGACGAGCAGATCAAGGCGACCGTGGACTGGTGGCGTGAGCGGTTGGCCACCACCGGGTGACATCCGTGGCGGGGAAGGATTCCACAGCGGGTTCAGCGGGTTCAGCGGGTGCGCGGCGTGACGACGTCGTGATCGTGGGGGTGGCCTGCCGGGACTCCTGGCTCGCCCCGGGCCCGCTCCACCGACGCCGTTGGCACTGCGGTCGATGCAGGGGCGCAGGTCCCGCCATCCGTCCCGGATTTCGACGCCCCGCCGGTGGATGCGGTGGTCGAGGGCGAACCCCGGCCACACCAGTGGCCGGGGATGTCAGTCCTCGCGGATGCTCAGCAGGTCGCCGGGCCGGCAGTTCAGTTCGCGGCAGATCGCGGTGAGGGTGGAGAAGCGGATCGCCTTCGCCCGGCCGTTCTTCAGGACGGAGAGGTTGACGACCGTCACCCCGACCCTGGCCGCCAGTTCGGACAGGGTCATGCCGCGGTCGGCCAGCAGCCGGTCCAGGTGGACCTGAACGCGGTGTCCCTCCTCCGGCGGCATCAGACCAGCCCCTCGGTGTCGGCGCGTAGCTTCGTACCGCGCCGGAAGACCTCACCCAGGGCCAGGACGAGGAAGGCGAGCAGGACGTACTCGCCGGTGAAGGTGGCCGAGAAGGGGATCCGGTCGGCCATGGGGGTGCCGCTCACCAGCGCCTGCGTGGTGCTCGACAGCAGCATCGGGGAGAGGACGCCCTGCACCAGCACCGTGAGCCCTATGACGCTCAGGCGCCGGGCGTTCTCCGGTACGAAGACGTCGCCGCCGCGCAGGGTCCTGGCCATCCGCAGGAGGAGGACCAGGATGAGGAGCAGGAACAGGCTGCCGATGAACTCCGGCAGGGCGAGCAACAGGCGCTGGTCCAGGTCGGGGTCGGCGAAGACGAGGTCGGCCTGGTGAGTACCGGTGAGAGCCATGCCGTGGCCCGCCACCGCGTCGGTCACGGTGCCCGGTACCCGGGTCGCGGTCTCGGCCTCGACCTCACGGGTGTCCACCGGGTCGACGAGGCCGACCACCCCGAGGACCGGGAGCAGCATCCCGAAGACACCGACCAGCAGAGTGGCCAGGCCCAGAGCTGCCTCCAGCAGCCGACTGTCGGTCCGGCTCCACCAGGACTTCGCACCCATGACTCCCCTTGCTGTTCGCAGCACGCTTATCGTTTTTCGATAGTATCGGAAAACGATAAGCGGGAGTCAAGAAGGCGGTTGCAGGCCGCCGTTCGTCTCGAAGCGGGCCGGCGGCCGGCCGACCGCGATGAAGCAGGAAGCCGCGGGAGGCCGGAATCCCCGGGCTTCGGCCCGAGGAGCAGGTCAAGGTGCTGCTGTGATCCAATGTCTACCGTGATCCATGGCCCGGCCGCCCTTGGCCGGATTCGATCCGCGGCGGACGGAAGAAGGGTGTCTCATGGCAAACCCGGTGGTCGTGGGAGTGGACGGCTCGCCTTCGAGCCTGGACGCGGTGGAGATCGCGGCGCACGAGGCCGCGCTGCGCGGAGTCGGACTGCGGCTGGTGCACGCCTTCGGACGGCCGTCGCTGCATGTCCCACCCGGTATGCCCCCGTGGAACCCGAACGCGGCGGGAGTGCGCGAACTGGTGGACGGCACACTGGCCGAGGCCGAGCAGCGGGCGCGTGCCGCCGCGCCGGGCGTGGAGATCACGCGCGAGGTCACCGTCGGCGAGCCGTTGATGGTGCTGGAGATCGAGTCGCGCACCGCCTCGCTCGCCGTGGTCGGCAGCCGTGGACTGGGCGCGTTCGGCAGCCTGCTGCTCGGTTCCACCGCGGTGCACCTCGCCGCCCACGGCCGCTGCCCGGTGCTGGTGGTGCGCGGCAGGCCGGACCCGACCGGTCCCGTACTGCTCGCGGTGGACGGTTCACCGGCGGGCGAGGCGGCCGTCGAATTCGCCTTCGCCGAGGCGTCGTTGCGCGGTGCGGACCTGGTGGCGCTCCACGTGTGGAACACGTGGAGCGAGGGGGCCTACGAGGCTCCTGGCGACCCCCTGAACATGGTGGTCGACATCGAGCGGCTCCGGGAGGAGGAGCAGCGGCTGCTGGACGAGACGGTGGCTCCCTGGCAGGCGCGCTATCCCGGGGTCACCGTGGAGCGGCGCCTGGTGCGTTCCCGGGTCCGTCCGGCCCTGATCGAGGCCGGCCGGGACGCACAGCTGCTGGTGACCGGTGCCCGCGGCCGCGGCGGCTTCACGGGCCTCCTGCTCGGCTCCGTCAGCCAGGCCCTGCTGCACCACGCGCACTGTCCCGTCGCCGTGGTCCGCGGCAAGGGGTGACCCGGGCCGTACGGCCGGGGGTGACCCGGGCCGTACGGCCGCCGTGGACGCCCGAAGGGACTTCGACGACCAGCGCCCCCGCGGCGCCCGGTGGCGCTCGGTCCGGTGCGCCTGCGGTGCGCGCCCTCGTCGTCCACTGCTCGGCGGCACCTACCGCTTCTGCGCCCTGTAACGTTTCAGCAGTGCGATGATCGCCCGTGCTCCTGCCGGCCGACGCGCCCGTCCACGATGCCCTGCCGCTCCTGACCGCGCCTGACGGTGCGGTGCCCCTGTGCGAGGGTTTGAACTGCTGTCGTTTGACAGTGGTTGGGTTGGAGCATCGTCCCCCGACCCACCCTGTGTGTCGGGGGACGGACCTGGGGAACACGGGCTCGTCGTCCCCGCTCTCGCTGCGCCGGTGCTCGGCGGGGCCGACGGTGGTGCGGCACCGAGCGGTATGGCCGACTGGTGCGTGGATGCAGAACAGGCCGGCGGAGCAGTCGTCCTGTCCTTGGACCACCTACCCGAGGCACTCGACTGGCCTGCCCTGCTGTCCTCGGGCGTCGCCCGCGGCGGCTTCATGCCCGCCCTGGCCTGACCTCGGCAGGCGCCGGACCGGCTCAGCCGGCATCACGCCTGCCGGCTCGGCGAGCCTTGAGCCCCCGGCCTCTTCGTCCCGAAGCAACTCGGCTGGGCGCTCGGTCTCGGGTCCGAGTACCTCTCACCTGGTGTGATGGTCCGCAGGTGTGCGCCGCGGCCCCGCGTACACCCACGACGCCGGGAACGCCGGCCCGATTACGGCGGGCCGGGATCCTTCCTGTGCTCCGGGCGGCGCTGTCACCACTCGTCGTGGTCGCCGAGCACCCGGAAGCTGCCCACGACGCCATCGTCACCGAACAGGCTTCCGTGGACGGTACGGGTCACAACGCCATTGGTGGCGCCGTGGGGACCCACGGTGGCGACCGGAGCGCCGTTGTCACAGGTGAAGCCACGGAAGACCTCGACGGTCTTCCGGCTGTCATTGAAAACATTGAAGCTGCTGGAGCCCAGTCCGCTGGCCGCAGTGACGCAGCCCTCGGCGGAGGCGGAGTACACACGTTCGTTGAAGTAGATCCTCCCCTCTTCCTTATGGCCGTAGCCGCGTCCGCCGCCCTCGCGGTCGCGGCCCTCACCCTTCTCTCCGCCTGCGCTGTCGCGGCCCGAGGGAGCTGCGGCAGGGGCGGCTTGTCGGACGGGCTGGGCCGCCCGTTGGACGGGCTGGGCCGCCCGTTGGACAGATGCGGCCGGCTGGTGAACAGACGGGGACGCCGGGGCGGATCCGGAGGTCGAGGCGTAGGTGATACCGGTGGCTGCAAGGACCGCCGCGCCTACGCCGGCAGCGGCCACAGCAAATGTGCGCGTGGGCATGTCACTTCTCTCTGTCTCACGGACGTCGGCCGGGCGACCGACCTGCGATGAACGTAACGACAGCCCTGGTAACTGTCATTTCGGACATGTCCAAGGCGTGACATCATGAGTCCAGCCAGGGGAAAACGCGGCACTCACCGCATACCGACGAAACATCTGCACCTCGCCAGGTGCACAGCGTCACGTCGTCCGGGGCGGTCGAGTGCGGGTCGGGAACCGCTCCGCCGTCGCACCGGGGGTTGGCGCAGGCCGTCGGGCGCTCTTTTGCGGGGTGGTCGTCCTTGACGGCCCCTCCCAGGTTCGTTCTGCCCTTGGGTGTCAGGACGGCGGTACCGGCTCACGGACACCAGCCGACGACGACAACTGTTGCCCGTGCTGGTCAAGGAAGATGCCAAACGCCCCGGACCATGATCGGTCCGGGGTGTTTCCACTGGTGCCCCCGGCAGGATTCGAACCTGCGACATCCGCTTCAGGAGTGGGATCGAATCCTTGCCGGGTGGTGTTCGTTCATGTCGGGTACTGCTGTCCGTGCAGGTCAGAGGTGCCCGGCATGATTCTTGATCCGGCTTGTGACGGCTGCTGCCCGGGCATCCGCGCACGCATCGCCCACGCATGGCGTGCCCGGCCAAGGCGCACCGATGCAACCCTGCGCCGCTTCCGCCCACGAGCACGGTGAGTGCCGGACGGGTGCGGTAAGCGGCGACCGAGCCCTGCGGGCCCCACTCCGGATGGAAGGCGTCGTGCCGTCGCACGTGCCGCAGTCCGCGAAAGCCCCAGTGCGGTCCCTGTCGCCGGACGGATAGCATCAGGGCTCCGGCATGGCCCCCAGCAGAGGCGACGATCATCGATCCGGCCGCGGTACCTCCGCCCACAGCGAGCATCAGCCTGCGCGAGTTGCTGATGGCCCTGGGTGATTCGCTGGTGGAGGTGCAGGCCGCTCCCGCCGGCTTGGACGTCGAGATCCGCGGCGTCGCCCTGCTCGATCCCGAGGACCCCCCGACCACTCAGCCGGGCGAGCTGGTTCTCGTCATCGGTGCCCGTGGCCGAGCTGCTTATCCCGCGCTGCGGGCCGCCGGGCGCGACGGAGCCGTCGGCGTCGTGGTCAAACTGGATGGCCCCGGCCAGGCCGCGGCCCTCAGCGAGACCGCCGTCGAGGCCGGGGTCGCCCTGCTCTCGTTGCGCGGCGAAGC
Organism: Streptomyces sp. JNUCC 63; assembly: GCF_054366325.1. NCBI lineage: Bacteria > Bacillati > Actinomycetota > Actinomycetes > Kitasatosporales > Streptomycetaceae > Streptomyces > Streptomyces sp. JNUCC 63. The sequence continues at coordinate 4,422,953 of NZ_CM135963.1, forward strand.
ACGCTGGGAACAGGTGAACGCGTTGGCCCGCGCCGCCCTCGACGACGCGCTGCCGGGCCACCCCGGCGAAGGGGCCGAGGAGGGCGACCTGTTCTCGCTCGCCCAGACCACCGCCATCCTCACCAGCGGCATCGTCAGCATCGAGGACGCTGCCAACCGGGTGCTGGCGTACTCACGCTCCACCGATTCCGACGAGATCGACGACCTGCGGCGGCGCTCCATCCTCGGCTGGCAGGGACCGGAGGCGTATCTGGCGACGCTGCGTGAGTGGGGCGTGTTCCAGCACCTGCACTCCAGCGACGAGGTGATCAGTATCGACAGCCACCCCGAGCTGGGGATCCGCCGCCGGCTCGCGGTGGCCATCCGGTCCGGGGACCGGCAACTGGGGACCATCTGGGTGCAGGAGGGCTCGACGCCGCTGTCCGAACGCTCGGACCAGGCACTGCTGGGTGCCGCCCGGGTCGCCGCGCTCCACCTGGTGCGCCGCCGCCGGGAACTCTCGGAGGGCCTGACGCTCACCCGGACCCTGCTGGCCGGGCTTCTGGAGGGGAACACCGGGCCACAGCCGCTCGCCACCCACCTGGGATTCGACGCGACCCGCCCGGCCGCCGTCCTGGGCTTCTCGTACGGAACCACGGAGGTCGTCGCCGCACCGGAGCTGACCCATACCGAAGCCACCAACCTGGTCTCCGTGCACATCGCGGCCCGGCACCGCAGCGCACTGGTCACGCAGGTCGACCCCCGCATTTACGTGCTCCTGCCCCAGTTGCCGCGCAGCATCGACATGGACACGCTGCGCGGCTGGGGTCAGGAGATCACCGACGCCGCACGCCGCCACCTGGGCCTGCCACTGCGTGGCTCGGTCGGTTGCGTGGTGTCCGGGCTCCGGGACGTCCCCAAGTCACGCCGGGAGGCCGACCGCATCCTCGACGCCATGCTGGGGGCCGATGTACCCACCGAGGTCGCCGCGCTGCCGGACATCCAGGCGGAAGTACTGATCAGCGAAGTGCTGACGCTGCTTTCCACCCACCCCGAGATACGGGACCCACGACTGACCGCCCTCGTCGCGCACGACAGCCGGCACCAGGGCCGGTTGGCCGAGACCGTTCTGACCTACCTGAACTCCTTGGGTGACGTACGGGCCGCCGCCGCCCAGCTGCATGTGCACCCCAACACGCTGCGCTACCGCATTCGCCGGGCCGAGGAGCTGACCGGTCTCGAGTTGAGCCGTCCTGACCAGCGTCTGCTCGCCATGCTCCAGCTGCGGCTGCCGCCCGCCGACTGAACCGGTTCCGCACCGGCTGTTTCCGCATTGGCCGTTTCCGCATTGGCCAGTCGTACAGCCATCGAGGGCGAGTTTGTTCATCCTTCACAAACACGTAGCCCCAAGATCGCCCCTACGCTTGCGCAAATCCACTTCCGCAAGTGATGCGGCCCACCTCCCACGAGGAGACGGAGCGGAACGCGGACGTGCGGTGACGAACCACATCACCAGTACGGCATCCGCATACCGCGAACCGCACCGTGAACGCTTTCGGGAACCGTCAGCGCCCTGACCGCCCCTTCTGAGCATGCCCGGGAGCCCGCTCGTCCCCCCACTCGTCCCCCCACCGAGGCGATCCGGCGAACCGGGCAGCCACTCCCCGCACGGCACCCCCAACGACTCAATGGATGTCGACATGACTACACGTCCCCCTGATTCGCTGCCCACTGCCACCACTCCGCCCACCAGTGGTCATCTCACGGAGCAGGCAGGCCTGAAGGCCGGCCTCAAGAACCGCCATCTGTCCATGATCGCCATCGGTGGTGTGATCGGCGCCGGCCTCTTCGTGGGCTCCGCCTCCGGTATCGCCGCCGTCGGCCCCGGCATCCTGCTGTCGTACGCCTTGGTCGGAGCCCTGGTTGTCTTCGTGATGCGGATGCTCGGCGAGATGGCCGCGGCCAACCCGACCTCCGGCTCCTTCTCCGCCTACGCGGACCGGGCGCTGGGCCGCTGGGCCGGATTCTCGATCGGCTGGCTGTACTGGTTCTTCTGGGTCGTCGTGCTCGCCGTGGAGGCGACCGCGGGCGCCGTGATCCTGGAAGGGTGGGTGCCGTCCGTACCGCAGTGGGCCTGGGCACTGATCGTCATGGTGGTCCTCACCGCCACGAACCTGGTCTCCGTCGGTTCCTTCGGCGAGTTCGAGTTCTGGTTCGCCGGCATCAAGGTCGTCGCCATCTCGGGCTTCATACTCCTCGGCGGCCTGGCGATCTTCGGTGTGCTGCCCGGCTCCGACAACGCCGCGACAGGTTTCGCCAACCTCACCGAGCACGGCGGCTTCCTGCCGAACGGGCCCGGCGCGATCCTCACCGGCATCCTGCTGGTCGTCTTCTCCTTCATGGGCAGCGAGATCGTCACCCTCGCCGCCGGTGAGTCCCCGGACGCGCGGCGGGCGGTCGCCAAGGCCACCCGAAGCGTGATCTGGCGGGTGGGCGTCTTCTACGTCGGCTCGATCCTCGTCGTGGTCTCCCTGCTGCCGTGGAACGACTCCGCGATCGCCGAGAAGGGTTCATACGTCGCGGCCCTCGACTCGATCGGCATCCCGCACGCGGGCGAGATCATGAACTTCATCGTGCTGACCGCCGTGCTGTCCTGTCTCAACTCCGGCCTCTACACCGCCTCCCGGATGGCCTTCTCCCTGGGAGAACGCGGCGACGCCCCGCAGGCTTTCGTACGGACGAACGCGCGAGGTGTCCCGCAGGCCGCGATCCTGGCTTCCGTGGCCTTCGGCTTCGTGGCGGTCGCCTTCAACTACCTGTGGCCGGACACGGTGTTCCAGTTCCTGCTGAACTCCTCGGGCGCGGTCGCGCTCTTCGTGTGGCTGGTCATCTGCTTCTCGCAACTGCGGATGCGGGGCATCATCCTGCGCGAGAACCCGGAGAAGCTCGTCGTCCGGATGTGGCTGTTCCCGTATCTGACGTGGGTGACGATCGCGATGATCACGTTCGTACTCCTCTACATGCTCACCGACGGCAAGGAGGGCGGCGGGCGGAGCCAGGTGCTGCTCTCCGTGCTCGTGGCCGCGCTGGTGATCGCGGTCTCGTTGATCCGGGAGCGGGTGCGCCCGAAAAGCACCGAGGACGCGGTCGCGCCCCAGTAGCCGCCGCGGACCGCCACACGGCGTTCCGGGCTCCCCGCCGTCCTCGGCGGGGAGCCGTCACCGTCCCGGGTGTGGGGCTGCGCGCGGGCGCCGATGAGCGGAGCCGCGCGCAGCGGCGAAGGGCGGCACGCCTTCCTCCTGCGACCCGGTACGAAGCGGCCCGCCCTGCACGGAGAGAAGACCTGCACCCGCACCGGCCCGCGCGCGCGGGCACCGCAAGCGGGAGCAGCGCGCGACCACCGACCCGGACCGCATCCGCGCCGCCTGGTCGCGGGCGCCGTTCAACGTCGGTATCACCACCGGCCCGCCGGGGCTCGTGGTGGTCGACCTGGACGTGCCGAAGGACAAGGGCAGTTCGGACGCGCCTTGCGGCGTGGCGGCCTTCGCGGCGCTCTGCGAGCGCGCCGGGCACGCCGTCCCCACCACCTGCGGACCCGGACCGCGAGCGGCGGACAGCACCTGCACTTCACCGCCCCCGACGGCGTCCGGCTCGCCAACACGGCGGGCACCGTGGCCGATTCGGTCGACACCCGCGCGTGGGGCGGCTACGTCGCCGCCGGCAGCGTCGCCCCGCCGGACCGTACGAAGCGCTGAGCACCCCTGAGACGGCCGCACTGCCCGCATGGCTGCAAAACCATCCTGCAACCGGCCCCCAAGTCGTCCCGGGCCCCCTCGATCGCGAGGCATTCGCGCGCACGGGCATCGCCTGATCCGAGACCGGCTACGTCTTCGCCACGCGGAACGGCCGGCCGGTCGAGCCGCGGAACGTCCACCGGTCCTTCACGCGGGTCGCGGCCGATACAGGGCTGAGAGTGGTCCGGCTGCACGACGCGCGGCACGGCTGCGCCACGCTGCTGACGGCGGCCGGCGTCGCGCCGCGGGTCATCATGGAAATTCCGGGGCACAGCCAGATCAGCATCACGATGGACGTGTACACGCACGCCGTGCACGACACCCGGCGGGAGGCGATCAGCCCATGGACCGGCTGCTCAAGCACCGTCTGCCCGCCGCCTGAGAGGCGACTGCCGTCAATTGCTGCCGTCACAACGGCCCGGACCATGATCGGCCCGGGCCGTTGTGCCTGGTGCCCCCGGCAGGATTCGAACCTGCGACACCCGCTTGCGGATCCGGAGGGGAACGAATTCCGCGTGGTGCAGCGGACCGGGTCCGCTCGGTGGGGCATGACGCACTCGCGGCGCCTGCCGTGCGACGGCCACGAAGGTGAACGGCGGATCGCCGGATCCGCCATGCCTTCGGGAGCTGCGCGAGCGCGGACGTCCCCGTCGGTCCCGCTACCCTTGCGGGCACGCCGCCCTGTCGATCATGGCGGCTGGCTTCGCAAGCGACACCGGTGCCCGCTCGACATACCTGAGTACGTGAGTCCCGGGGCCGGTTGGGAGGGGGTCCCGTGACAGAGAAAACACCTGTGCCCGCCGAACCGCCTGAGCGGTCCCGGCAGTCAGGGCGAATACCCGAGGGAGGGGCTGCGGACACGGGAGGGGCGCAGCGGGTGGGAGCGGGCAGGTCGCACGCGACGACGGGCATGCGGCCCGGCGAAGTCTTCAGCCCCGTGTACGCGGGCGCCTACACCCATGAACTCTGGTTCACCGACCTGCGCCGCGAGCCGCCCTCCATCGTGGGCACCGCCGTCCTCTGGGCGGCGCTCGCCACCGGCGTGCTCAGCATGGCGCTGCTCAACGACGGTGTGGGCGTCAATCTGTTCCTCGTCGCCCTGCCGGCCGCGCTCACGGCGTACCTCGCCGCGCGCCAGGCAGGCCGGGTACAAGCCCGCCCCTGGACGCTCGCCTGGGGCATCGGAGGACTCGCCCTCCTGCTGGTTCCGGCGGTCCGCGCCGCCCAGTGGCCTTCCCTCCTCGCCGTGGTCACCGCCATCGGTCTCGCATCGCTCGCCCTCCACGGCTCGCGGACCTGGGCCGGCGTCGTCCTCAGCCCCTTTGGGCTGGTCGACTCGTTGTTCAAGGGCGCCGTGTGGGGCTGGCGAGGAGTGCGCACCCGTGCCGGCAACGCCTCCGGCAAGGTGGGTTCCGCGCTGCGAGCCCTTGTCGTGACGGCCGTGCTCCTCATCGTCTTCGGCGCACTGTTCGCCGGGGCCGACGCGGCCTTCGCCGACCTGCTGAGCAGGCTGGTCCCGGACACGTCCGTCGGCGACGGCCCCTGGCGCCTGGTGCTGTTCGCCCTCGGGCTTTTCGGCGCCCTCGCGGCGGCGCACACCGCCGGCGCCCCTCTGCGGTGGGACAGCTTCAAGGCCGGCCCGGGCCGCGCCCGCGGCCGGGGCGAGTGGGCGCTTCCCCTGCTCGTGCTGTGCGTGCTGTTCGCCGTCTTCAACGCCATCCAGCTCGCCGTCCTCTTCGGCGGATACAAGGCCGTCCTGGACAAGACCGGCCAGACCTATTCCGAGTACGCGCGGCAGGGCTTCTGGCAACTCCTCCTCGCAACGCTCCTCACCCTCCTGGTCATCGTCTTCGCGCTGCGCTGGGCACCGCGCGGCGGGCCCGGTGACCGGAACCTGGTGCGGGGAGTCCTCGGCACCCTTTGCGCACTCACCCTGGTCGTGGTCGCTTCGGCGGTACGGCGCATGGACATGTACGTCGAGGCGTACGGGCTGACGCGGCTGCGGATCTCCGTCGTGACCGTGGAGCTGTGGCTCGGCCTGGTCATCCTGCTGATCATGGCCGCCGGAGTCCGGGGCGCACGCTGGCTGCCCCGCGCCGTCGCCGCGTCGGCCGCTGCCGGGGCCCTCGTCTTCGGTCTGGCCTCTCCCGACGGGCTGATCGCCGAGAACAACGTGCGGCGGTACGAGAAGACCCACAAGTTCGACCTGGATTACGCGCGTGGCCTCTCGGCGGACGCGGTCCCGGCTCTGGACAGACTGAGAGAGCCCATGCGGTCCTGTGTCCTCGGCCCCCTGGCGGAGGGGCTCGGTCCGGCAACGGCGTCCTGGTACGAGACCAGTTGGGGAGAGGTTCGCGCCCGGCGGATCCTCAAGGAACGGCCGCCGGCGACGACCGACCCGGGAACCTGCGACAGCAGCGGGGAGAGCATCGAGCACTACCGCTGACCGGGACGCCCCGTTCCGCCGGGGCGGGCGGGCGGCCGACCGGCCCCGGTGTCCGGGACCGCAGCGGCAGCAGATGCCACAGGATCACCCGCTCTGCCCCTGCGGGGGACTGCCCTGCCTCCCCGCCAGGACGGGACGGGCGCAGGACGCACCGTCGTCGTCACTCGTGTCGGACGCTCAGAGCGGCCGGCCGCTGGAAGAGCGCTCCCGGTCTGCGAGGCGGCAGGTCCACGATCCGCACGAGGGTGAAGCCGACGGACTTTTGCTGAGTTCGTGGGCGTGATGTCGTCGGGGCCGACGGCTGGCGATGGCCGTGGTATGTCCGAAGCATGAGATATCCGCAAGGTGGTGGTCCGACCGCCGAGCGCCGCGCCTTCCGTGAGGGGCTCCGGCTGGAAGCGGCGGGAATGTTCGCGGCCGGGCAGGACACCGCACTGGTGGCGCAGCAGCCGCGGGTCGGTGTGCGGTCGGTGCAGCGCCGGCGCCGCGCTTGACGGGGGCGACGGACGTCTCCAGCAGCTCGGCGGTCTCGGCCGCCGACCAGGACAGCACCTCACGCAGGATCAGGACCGCGCGCTGACGGGGGGGCGGGCGCTTGCCCGGTCAGGGGCAGGCGTAGTCGAATCCGGCGGCGGCCTGGGCGGTGCCCGGCGCGGTGACCTTCAGCGTGGCCGTGCCGTGCAGCGAGCCGTGGCCCTGCACGGTCCAGCGCGGCGGCAGCTGCGCCTGGCGGACCCCGGCGCCGACGTCCTGGGTGAGCGGGCCGCTGTCGGTGCCATCGCTGCGCACCCAGTGGTAGCGCAGGGTGCCGGGGTGGCCGTTGGTGCGGACGGTGACGGTCAGCGTCTCGGTGGCGTCGCGGCCGAGCACGGCGGGTGTGCTGCTGACGGAGACGGAGGTCACGACGAGGGGGGGACGAGCCGCTGCCACAGCAGGTATCCGAGGACGGCGAGCAGGACGGCCAGCGTGAGCAGGTAGTGCCAGGAACGCCGCTGCCTCCCCGGCCCGAACCCGGCCGCCTCCCGCGGGCCGGGGGCCTCGCCCCGCCAGACGGCGATGATTCGGGCGGTCCTGGGGGCGGGCACGCCGGGGCCGAACCTGATCAGCACGCCGCCGCCCGCGGCGGGCGTGGGGGCGGCCGGTGCGGACGCTTCGGGAGGGGGCCCCGCCGGGCGGGACGGCCTCGTCGGCGGCTGGGGCAGTGTGAAGCCGCCGAGCCGGGGATCGGGCAGGGTTCCGGCCCCGGGCCGCGCCGAAGACGGCTGCGAGCCCGGCACCCGGAGGACGGCTGTCGGCTGCGGGACCTTCGGCGTCACAGCCGCACTCGGCCGCAGCCGCAGCGTCCCGTCGGGGTCCCCGCAGGGCGCGCCGCCCTGAGCCGCGCCGCCCTGCGGGGACCCCGGCGTCCGCCCCGTGCCCGCGGTCCGCGCCGCCCCCGGCGCCGCGTCCTGCGGGGGCGCGTCCCGCGGGGGCGTGCCCTGCGGCGCGACATCGGACGGGGCGTCTTGGGGCGAGCGCCGCAGGTGCGCGGTCCCGCCGTCCGCCGGCGGCGGGGTGTCCTGGGGTTCCTCGCGAGAGGTCATCGGTGCGCAACCCTTCCTGGCTCGCCGCGCGGGGCGCCGACGTACGACTGACCGGGGAACGACTGACCGGGGGCTAACGGACGCGGGGGCCGGAGTCGCCGGGGCCGGAGTCGACGGGGTCGGCGCAGCTCGCGGTGAGCTCGATCGGCGTGTCGGCCTTCAGATACTGACCGGTGTAGGTCGGACTCTGCTGGTCCACCGTGCCGTAGCCCTGCGAACAGGCCTGACTGAGGCTGACTTTGGTGAAGCCGGCGTCGGTGAGCGCCTGCCTTGCCGCGGCAGCGTTGGTGCCGAACACGTTCGCGTACTGGAGGCAGTCGTCGCCCCTGGCGTGCAGCGTGATCGTGGTCGACGGCAGCGCCTTGGTGTTCGCGCTCGGGTCCTGGGCGTAGACGCCTGGGTCGTTCTGGTCGCAGGTAGGGTCGACGGCGATGTTGCCGCTGCTGAAACCGGCTTTGGTCAGGACGTTCTGTGCCTGCGGGACGGTGTCCCCGATCACGGAGGGCACGGCGATCTCCGTGGAAGGCGGCGGTGAGGTCGTCGTCGACGGAACGGTCGGCGGCGAGGTCGGGGCCGACCGGCCCGTCGGCGACCGGTCGGCCGTCTGCCTCGCCGACGTGCTCGGGGACACCGACGCCGAGGCGGTCCCGCTCGCCGCGGGCGTCGCCGGGGACGACGTGACCCCGCGCGGCGTCGCCGGGGACGACGTGACCCCGCGCGGCGTCGCCGACGGGCGGGCGCTGCTGTGGCCGCCCGAACCGAGCACGCCGGATGCCACCCCGCCGATCATCCCCACCAGCACCGCCCCGGCGACGCCGCCCCACACGATCCGCCGCTTGCGGATCCGCCGCCGGAGCACCGGCACGGGGTCGGGCGCGGGCGGCCCCAGCACCGTCGCCGCCAGCGCCGTCGGGGAGCCCGGGACATCGCGCGCCGACGGGAACAGCAGGGGCAGCAGCGCCGCCAGCGCGGCGAGCTCGCGCTGCCCGCGCTCCTCCCAGTCCGACCCGTACGCCGCCCCCGCGACGGCCTCCAACTCCGCGACGAACGCCGCCGCGCTCTGCGGCCGCTCCCGCGCGTCCTTCGCGAGCCCGCGCCGGATCAGCGGGCGCACGGACTCCGGCGCGAGCGCGTCCGGGATCGACGCGGTGGTGTGCTGCACCACCAGCTCGGCGACGTTCGTGCCGGGGTAGGGGCGGCTGCCGGTCAGGCACTCGAAGAAGGTGGCCGTGGCGGCGTAGACGTCCGCCGCCGGGGAGGCCGCCTCGCCGGCCCACTGCTCAGGTGCCATGTACGGCGGGGTGCCGGCGATCCTGCCGTCCTCGCCGGTGCGCACCGCGATGCCGAAGTCCACCAGCTTCGACGAGCCGTCGGTCGCAACCAGCACGTTCTCCGGCTTGTAGTCCCGGTGCACGACGCCGAGGGCGTGCGCCGCCGCCAGCCCGAGCAGCGAGCCCTTGAGTACCACCAGCGCCGCCTCCGGCCCGGTCGCGCCCGCCTGCCGCAGCAGCGCGCGCAGCGCGATGCCGTCGACCAGCTCCATCACGATCGCCGCGCCCTCGGGGCCCTCGACGTACTCGTAGAGCCGCACGACGTACGGCGAGGCGAGGTCGCCCAGCAGCCGGGCCTCCGTGCGGAACTCCGCCAGGAAGTCGGGATCGGCGCGCAGTTCGTCGCCGAGATATTTGATCGCGACCGGCGTGTCGGTCGCCTCGTGCAGCGCGAGCACGACGCGCCCACTGGCCCCAGAACCCAGTTCTCGGGTGTGCCGGTAACCGAGGACAGTCCACTCCATCTTTCTCCCCCCGCCTGCCGCTCCCCCCAAAAAGCTAGCGCGCGGACCGCTACAGGACGGTACCCGTAACGTCACAGTTCCATCCGAACTGGATGGATCGCCTCCGAAGCGCATGTTTCAGGTGATTTGACCGATTGGCGCAGTCCCCGCGCGCGTTCCGGTGGACTGCGACGGGGTGAGGCGCGTGGGCAGAAGTGGAGCGACGCCAACTTGGGCGCCGGGCTCGTCATCGTTGCCAAGCAGCTCGTCGCGGACGGCTGGAAGGTGTACGAGGACGGCCCCACTTCAGGTATGTCATGGCCTGTGCGGTGCGGCCTGGCTTTCTCGGAGAAGCCGGCTCTGTCGCATGGGCGTGCGTGAGGTGCCGTCGTTCGTCCATGTTGGTGTCAGGCGTGGATGCCAAAGGCCCCAGGACCAGGGCATCCATGTGGCACCGATCATGAAACAGGCCCCTCGTTCGAACAGAACGAGGGGCTGTCAACCCTCTGACCTGCGGCGTAGGTGGTGCCCCCGGCAGGATTCGAACCTGCGACACCCGCTTCAGGGCCCCGCGAACCCGTGGCAACGAGCGCGGGGGAGTCGGCCGAAGTCAGCTGCAGTCGTCGAAGCGGTGAGCACCGCAGACCCCTTGGGGACGACAAGGGCCCCGCCCTCCCATCGGAGGGCGGGGCCCTCGGACAGCCTGTGCGAGCCGTACTGGCCGGTGTGTACAGGCTGATCCGCCGGAGCAGGGCGTCTCACCGAAGGCTGACGGAGAGGGTCGTCGCCGGGCGATACAGGGCTGGACGGGTGACGATGGAGGTGCATCAGATTCGGCCACGTCGTTCCCGAAAGGAGGAGACGCCGTGACACATCCCTCCGATTCCTCGAGTGCCGGCTCTCCCCGCGGCACGGAGCCACGAGACACCTCTGGGACGGAAAAGTCTGGGACGGAAAAGCTGAGCGCTTCGACGAACCTGGGTTGGCAGATCCTTCTCACCATGGGCCTGGCCACCATCGCCCTGGGGGTCGTGATTTTTGCCTGGCCGAAAGAGACGCTGCGGGTCGTCGGCGTGCTCTTCGGCATCTACCTGCTGGTCACCGGGGTCTTCCAACTGGCCGCCGCCTTCGGCACTCACGTTCCCGGTCATCTTCGGGCACTGCATTTCTTCACAGGGGCGATCTCCGTCCTGCTCGGGCTGATCTGCTTCCGGGGCACCCTGCAGTCGATCCTGCTGCTTGCCCTGTGGATCGGCTTCAGCTGGCTGCTGCGCGGCGTCATGATGACGGCCACGGCTTCCTCCGCCCCGGCCATGCCGGCGCGTGGCTGGATGCTGTTCTTCGGGATCATGAGCATGCTGGCGGGCGTCGTGCTGATCGTCTCGCCGTTCGCCTCGATTGCCGCGCTCACCCTGGCGGTGGGCATCATGGCCATAGTTCTTGGGGTGATTGAGGTATTCCACGCCATCAAGACGCGGGTCGAAGTCGGCCGCCTCGCTCCAGGCACTGCTGCCGAGCGGCGTCCTCTGTTCCACTCCGCGCCACATCCCCAACGCTGATCGCGGCAAAGGCTCCGGCACCCCGCCTGTACGGCACCCGCCGTACAGGGTGTCTGCGGTACGCAAAGCTCAGCGGCGCCTCCACCGCTGGCCAAACCCTCGGCCGGCTGCCACCGCTCCCAGCGAGGACGTGCCCGTGCCATCAGACCACCAGCTCTTCCGTCCGGCGCCGGCACAGCTATCGACCCGGCCGAAGAACCAGCCCCGATCCGGCGGCATGCCCAGAACAGGGAAAACGCGCCGAGCGGTCGTTCCCGGCCGGCGAAGAGGGCGCGGGATCCGCCAGCCTGGTCCTACGGCTTCAACCGGTCGGCCGAAGGCCGGCCTCAGCGGCGAAAGCGGGTGCGGCGATGGTCGGCGCTCGGACGCGTGCCCGGGTAGTGATCGTGATGAATCCACGCTCGGGCGGTGGTAAACCTGCTCGTTACGGCCTGGTCCAGCGGGCCGAGGACGTGGGAGCCCAGGTTTGGATGACCAGTGCGGATGAGGACGCGGCAGCGCTCGCGAAGCACGCCGTCCAGGAGGGGGCACAGGCGCTGGGAGTCGCGGGCGGCGACGGCACTGTATCGGCGGTCGCCGCGGTGGCCGCCGACGCGGGCCGGCCGCTGGTGGTGGTTCCGGCGGGCACCCGCAACCACTTCGCTCGGGACCTGGGCCTCGACGTCCGCGATCCGGCGCAGGCGCTGGGCGCCCTGGTCGACGGTGAGCCTGCACGGGTGGACCTGGGGGTGCTCGGCCCGCGCGTCTTCGTCAACAACGTCTCTTTCGGCATGTACGCCGACGCCCTGCTGGAGCCCGGGTACCGGGAGGACAAGACGCGCGCTTTCGCTGCGGTGGCACCCGATTACCTCAAGGGCAAGCAGTGGGTCGAGGCCTGCGTGGACACCCCATGGGGGGCCGTCGAGTTCCCGCAGGTGGTGCTGATCTCCAACAACCCCTACCACCTGGCCACACCGCGCTGGCTGGGGCGTCGCTTTTCGCTCACCACGGGACTGCTTGGCGGCATCGTCCTCAAACGCCCGGCGGAGACGCCCCCGGACCTCCTCGGGCATCTGCGCAGCGAACTGCGACGACACAAGCGCGGTCCTGGCCCGGCAGGTGAAGGGGTCGTCGTCTGGTCGGCTTCCGGCATCACGCTGCACGGTGACGTGCAGCACCTGGACGCGGGGATCGACGGCGAAGCGGTGACGCTCCCTCTCCCCGTCGTATGCGGAATTCGGCCGGGTGCCCTGCGTGTGCTGCTGCCGAAGGACCGGCCGGGGATCCCGCCGGAGCGCGTGCCCGGGCGCCCGGGAGCAGCGCGAGCAGGGGGCAACGGTTGACGGTTGAACAGCCGGTCGGCCCGACATGGGGCCCCTGAGCTTGTTCTTTGAGAAGCTGTTGCCTTTCCGGACTTGAGTGGCTGACGCTGTTCCGATCTTGAGGGGTGCTTGTCGAATGTGAGTTCTGATCGGGTGGCGGTGGCAACAGCTGCGCATGAAGGCAGACACCTCACGACAGCTCGAAGGGTGTCTGCCCCAACAAGCCGTCCATGAAGCCCATCGCCATGCACGGCAGTTGCTGCAGTCACCCGATCGAGGCTCGCGTTCGACCGACAACCCTCAAGTGCCGTGCGTGGCAGGAGCAGGTCGTTATCGCAGTTGGGCGAAGGCCTGGTCGGCGTCGGTGACAGCCTCGGGGTGTACATCGCGGGCGGTTCGCCCGTCGGCGATCTTCTGCCAGTTGGTGCGGGCGAGCACCCGTTGGACCGCGAGTACCTGGGCCGCTCTCAGTCGTGCCTGGATGTCCGGGCCTGGGTCGAGGGCTTCTGCCAGCGCCTGCTCGTCCTCGAGCATGTACTGCGTGAGCCGTCCCGTCAGGCTCGGCGTGGTGAACACCAGGCGATGGAACTCCACCACTGCGGGATGGTCGCTGAGGCCGGTGACGGGCTCATACCGATCGAGGCCGGCCCGAAAGTGCCGGTGCAGTGCCGCCATGGGTGAGACGCCGGGCTGGCGGTTACGCACGACGCGCGCGGCCTCACCGTGGTGGTCCGCGAATCGGTGCAGTACCAGGTCCTCTTTGGTGGGGAAGTACCGAAAGAGGGTCGGCTTGGAGACCTCGGCCACCGCAGCGATGTCGCTGACCGAGACCTGGTCGAATCCGTGCGCCAGGAACAGTGAGATCGCCGCGTCGGCGATGGCGTCACGGGTCCGCGCCTTCTTGCGGGCGCGCAGCCCCGTCGGCTCGATCACCCGAACAGCATAACATTATTAACTAGGTTGCTTTTTTAACCTGGTAACGGTTTGATGCGGGAGTGACTCAGACAGACATTCCCGAGGCGGGCATCGGCCCGACGCTCGCGGCTGATCTTGCCCGGCACAGTGCCGCGGTGCGCATCATCGATCGGTCGCAGGGTCTCCGGGACGGCTTCCGCAGCCAGGAACCGAGCCCACCGCGTTCACGACGACCAGCGATGACCCCGATCCACTCCCGAGAGGACGGCATGGTGCACTCCGCGCGCCTGCCCATGACACCGTGGAGGCACTCATGACACGAACCCACATGCCGCCGGTGCTCGTCACCGGCGCCACCGGCCGGATCGGGCGCGGAGTCGTCGACCAACTCGTCAGCGCGGGCGTGCCGGTCCGCGCCCTCACGCGTCGCGCCGAAGCGGCAGCGACGCTGCCGGCCGACGTCGAAGTCGTCACCGGTGACCTCACCGTGCCCACATCTCTCGACGGGGCGTTGCGAGGCACCAGCGCCGTCTTCCTCCTCTGGACCGCGCCGCCGACGACCGCTGCGGCAGTTGTCGAGCGTCTGGCAACCCATGCGCGGCGCGTCGTCTTCCTCTCGTCACCGCACCGGACACCGCACCCCTTCTTCCAGCAGCCGAATCCCATGGCGGTGCTCCACGCCGAGATCGAGCGACTCATCGCGGCCACCGGACTCGAGTCGACGATCATCCGGCCGGGGATGTTCGCATCGAACTCGTTGGCCTGGTGGGCACCCGCCATCCGCGCCGGCGATGTCGTCCGGTGGCCTTACGGCGCCGCCGAGACCGCACCCGTCGACGACCGTGACGTCGCAGCCGTCGCGGCGCGGACCCTGTACCGGGACGGACATGCCGGCCGTGACTACGTCCTCACAGGCCCCGAGTCGCTGAGCCAGGCAGCACAGGTGGACCTGATCGGGAACGTCCTGGGACGCCCGACCAGGTTCAAGGAGCTGTCGCCGGACGAGTTCCGCAGCGAGACGGAGGGAAAGGCGCCGCGCCCGGTCGTCGACATGCTGCTCACCGCATGGGGCGCAACGATTGGAAGGCCCGCGTTCATCACCTCGGCGGTGTCCGACATCCTCGGAGTGCCGCCGAGATCATTTCCCCAGTGGGTCGCCGACCACGCCAGCGCGTTCGGACAAGGCCCAATCCCATCAACCTGATCTTCGCCTGAGTCGCTGTCGTTCCGATCTTGAGGGTCGTCGGTCGAACAGGAGTCTCGATCGGATGACTGCAGTAGCTGCCGTGCAGGAGAGCAGGGCCTCTTGGTAGCTCAAAGCGTGTCTACGTCAACGAGCTGTCCAGGAGGCCCTGTTGCCGCAGTTCTACGGCATCGCGGAGGCGGAGCCCACTTCGGCCGCTCCTCCGTGTGACTGCCTGGCTCACCGGTTCGGGAACGCCGGCGACTACGGAGTGCGCGAGCGCCGCTGTCCCACGGACACGCAGACGCTGTTGCTGCTGGCGGCGGCGTTGGGTGATATTCAGGAGATCAACTCCCCGTCCGCTCACGCACCACTCACGCACCGCTCACGCAAACAGCCCCGGACGAGGAGTCCGAGGCCGACCAGAGCGACTCCCTGGGGGAGAAACCCCCAGGTCAGAGCGGTAATGCGTTGTGCCCCCGGCAGGATTCGAACCTGCGACACCCGCTTTAGGAGTTTTCCCTGGGCTAGGCTGTGACCTGCGGAAACGTCAGTCACAGGGTGTCTGGCTTGGGAAAACACTCCTCCGTGGTTCTCGCGTGTTCACGGGGTTTCCCGGCCTCATGTGTGCTGAATCCGTTCTGGATGAAAGTCATCCGAGGAGCAGCTGGCGGCCCGCGCCCTGCACGCGACGTCTTCGCCGTCCTGCTGCGGGAGGCCCATGACGATTCGTGGAGCTGGAGCGGCACCTCACTCTGAGTCATGGGTGCGGATCGCCGGCGCACTTGCCCCGGTGCGCCGTGGCGCAGAGCCGAATGATGAGGGCCGGATGGCCGTTTCCCCTCGACAGGCGCTCGTCGACCCCGGTGTCGCGGTGGCCGATGTTCAGCGCGACGAGGGCCGCGACCTTGAGGTCGCGGCCCTCGTCGCCGCTGCGCGCATGACAATGCTTCCCCGAGCGATCAAGGTCCGCCGCAGACGTCCTGCTGATCCGCCTCGGTCAGAACCCGTGTCACCGCCGCGAAGTCGTCGGCACGGTTCCCGGGGCTCACACGTAGTCGCCCCTGGCCGCCGAGTAGTGCACCACGGCGGCCGGTGTGCCGTTGGTGAGGATGCCGGTGATCCGGAAGTACGACGTCTCGCCGAGCGGCAGGCGCACGAGGGCGCGGTAGATGCGGTCCGGGGCCGCGGCGACGGAGGTGACCGGTTCGTACGTCCTGGTGGCCACGTTCCAGCGCTCCACGCGGTACTCGGTGATGCCGGCGCAGGCCGTCTTGTCGGAGCAGGCCCACTCCAAGCGGCCGGTTCTGGTCACGTCGTCGGGGTTGAGGACGGTGAGCGCGCCGGAGTCCTCGCCGAGGGCGTCGTCGGGCCTGTTGTCGAGTTCGGTGGTGGTGACGGTGGTGGCCAGGTCGAGGCCGATGTGGTTGCCCCACTGGTCGATCGCTACGACGAGGAAGGTCACCGTCTCGCCGTCCGCCGGTCCGGCGCACAGCATTGCGTTCGGCAGGCCGGTGGACTTCCTGGGGTCGACGGCGTCGGAGCACCCGTCACTGTCGTAGCCGGTGCTGCCGTCCGGCCGCCGTACGACGCGGGTGGCGGCGTAGCGCAGGCCGCTCTCGGTGGGGGCGTCCCAGCTCAGCAGGACGCCGTCGGCGCGGGGCGTGGCGGTCAGGCCGGTGAGCGGGGCCGGGGGAACGCTGTCGGGGGTCACCGAATCCGGCGCGGACATCGGGGACGCGTTGCCGGCGGCGTCGGTCACCACGGCGGCGTAGGTGTAGGTGGTGCCGTCGAACGCCGGCAGTTCGTCAACGTACGCGTAGGCCGACGTCGGCGACGACTCCTTCGACGTTGTGCCGATGAGTTCGGGGCTGTCGCCGAGGGTGTCGCCGGTGGACCGGTAGATGCTGATGGTGCCGCCGATCCTCATCTCCTCCTCGGTCCGGTCGTCCCAGTTGATCTTCAGAGAGCTGGGGGTGTTCGCCATGTGGGACACGGCGATGACGGGTGCCGTCGGGGCGACGGTGTCGACCGGGGTGACCGTCAGGAAGGGTGTGCTCTCGGACAGGTTCCCGGCGCGGTCGGTGACGCGGATGTAGTAGCGGATGGGCTTGCCGTCGCGGGGCAGTTTGGTGTCGGTCCAGGCGGTCCTGTCGGTCAAGACCATGGGGGCCCAGTCACCCACCGCGGTCTGCCGGTAGACCCGGTAGTAGGCGAGGTCCATCTCCTTGTTGGGCGCCCAGGAGAAGGTGGCGGAGTCGGTGCCCTTGTCGTACACCACCTTCGCCCCGGTGGGTGTGAGAGGGGCGACACGGTCCACGGTGGCGCCGGTGCGGGGCGCGTAGACGAACTTGACGGCGGCGGCACCGGTCCAGTTGACGTAGTCGATGCGGAGGGTGTGGGTGCCGCGGGGGATGGTCAGGTTGACGGTCCGGGAGACGGTGCTGGACCCGTTCTTCCACAGGTCGATCTTGCGCGCGCCGTCGAGGTACACGCGGATGCCGTCCTGGCCGGAGGCGGTGAACGCGAAAGGACCTCCGGAGCCGAAGTCGCGGGTGATCTGCCAGCGGACGCCGAAGTTGTCCTTGCCGACGCCGGGGACCCCGGGCGATTTGGTGCCCCAGTTCTCGTTGATCGCGGTGTCACAGTCCGTGCGCTTCGGCGCGCCCGAGAAGCCGGTGTTCGCGAAGAACTGCCGGGTGTAGGTGTTCGTCGCGCAGGCCGCCGCCGACGCCGGAGAGGTGGCGACCGCGACAAGAGTGCCCGTCATCGCGACCACCACCGCGGTCGCGGCGGCCAAACGGGATCTTCCGACACTGCTCACTGCATCCCCTTTTGAGCGTGTGACCGTCCCTCGGACAGTCGTACGAGAAGTGGGATACATGAGAGCAGCCTGTGGTTGCACGGCCAAGCGGTTTACGGTCGCCGCCGGTGACGAGTGTCCTCAGGCGGAGGGTGTCGATTCATGCCAGTTCGGGTCGTCCGAGACGCCCGTCGGGAGACCATGAGCCGCATGGACCGCCTGCTCAAGCGACACCGGCAGAGGAAACTGCCGTCAAGACCCGCTGCCACTGCCCCGCGGCCGATGATCGCGGGGCAGTGACAGCAGGCCACATACGGTGCCCTCGGCAGGGGTCGAATCTGCGACACCCGCTTTAGAGTTCGATTCCCGCCCGCACCGACCGTTGCCGTCGACTGGTGCGACAGCCGGACGAAGCCGCTGGTGTGTGCCTCCGTCCGGCGCCGTTGATGTCAGCCGTAGATGTCAGAGACCTTCTGATCCGTAGCTCTGCAGAGATCGTTCATTGGAGGTCGTACAGGCCGCCGTACGGGCTGTGCGAGACGGTGTTGGGCGCTGCGGGTTGCTGGGGTTGCTGTACTTCGCTGCTGTACCGCATCACGGCCGCAGCAGTGGCGAACTCGCCTGCTGCCGCCGTTGGACGCCGTCCATCGGCTCGGCCGGTTCGCCTGGCGGCGCCACCATCAGGCCCGATCCCGGGCCCGGCCGCTGCCTGCGCCAAGCCGTTCAAGCACGGATCACGAGCTGCGGGTCCGTTCAGCTGAAGGGAACGGCGTCCGCCGGGGCGGTGTGCCAGTTGGTGACGATCGGGTCTTCGACAGTGATGGTGCCGACCGGCAGGGAAACCGGGTGGGGGTCGTCGTCACCGACGCCGACGATGATGGAGTCCAGTTCCTTGCCACCGTTTCCTTTGGTGGTCTTCGGGTTCACCCCGGCGTAGGCGGTGGTGCTCCCGCTCAGCTTGATCTGCTTGCCGACGGCCTGCTCCGCGGGACCCGCCTGGGTGCCGTCGGATCCGAACGCCACGGTCGGAAGCGCGGCGGGCAGGTAGCAGGTGATCCCCGGCTTCGCCTTGGCGATGATCAGGATGTATCCGCCGGCCTGGGTCTCGGACCTGGTGCTCCAGGAGATGTCGTTGGCGCCGCAGCTCTGCTCGACCGGTTCCCGCTTGCCGTTGCCGTTGCCGGTGTCGGCGCCGGAGCCGGCTGCGTTCTCGGTTCCCTTGCCCGTTGCGTTGGAGCTCTTGTCGGTGCTCTGGCCGCTGCTTGCGGCCGTCGAGCCGGACGGGGTGGCCGCATCACCGACGGGGGTGGCGGACGAAGAACTCTGCGCGGCGCCGGTGTCCGTGGCCGCGTCCCCGTCCTGGCATGCGGTCAGCAGCATGGCGCCGCCCACGATAGCTGCGGAGACGAGTAAGGCCTTGCGACGGTTGCCGGACATGAAATCCCCCTTGGGAAACAGTGGTTGAAGCCGAAGCCGTTTTGACTCTCGGTGGTCACCCGATCACTATGAGGGGGCTGCGAGGCGAAGGGTTCCCGGCGCCTTCGTTCCAGGACAGCGCTGTCACAAATTAGTGACGTGATCACGAAGAGTTGTGGGAGCCCATGCCGGCCCGACGGCGGTGACCTGACCGCCGGACTCCGGGAGAAGGGGCTGCGGGTCAACGAGAAGCGGATCGCCCGGGTGCTGCGGACGTTCTCCATCACCGGCATCCGCCTGCGCAGACGTGTCCGCACCACCGTCCCGGACCCGGCAGCCTCACAGGTTCCGGACCTGTTCCAGCGGGACTTCACCGCCACCGGGCCGGGGCGGAAATACATGGGCGACATCACGTATCTCCCGCTCGCGGGCGGGGCGTTCCTCTGTCTGGCGACCGTGCTGGACTGCTTCAGCCGCAAGGTCGTCGGCCGGTCCACCGCCGGCCACATGCGCACCGGCCTGGTCGCCGACGCGCTGCGGACGGCCGCCCGCACCCGCGGCGGCCTGGACGGCTCGGTGTTCCACTCCGATCATGGAACCCAGTACGGATCCCGGGCTTTCGCCGACGAGCAATGCTCATGACTTGTGGATCGGTCTTCGGGACGGCACGCGAAGGGCGTACCTTCCCGAATGATCCTGTATCGGTCACCAAGTCAGGCCCGCGTTCGCAGCGCGGGTCGGGAAGGCACGCCCGTGCTCAGCGTAGTCAACGAAGACGGCTCCACCGCTACCGGTTCGCTGATCGACGAGATCGTGCGGGAAGGCGCCCGCCGGATGCTCGCCGCCGCGCTGGAGGCAGAAGTCGACCAGTACATAGCCGAGTTGGCTGCCGAGCGGGACGAACGCGGGCGGCGCTTGGTGGTGCGCAACGGCCACCACCGCCCCCGCACCGTGACCACGGCCGCCGGCCCGGTCGAGGTCCGCGCCCCGCGAGTGAACGACCGCCGCGTCGACGAAGCGACCGGCGAACGGCAGCGGTTCTCCTCGAAAATCCTCCCGCCCTGGTGCCGCAAGTCCCCGAAGATCAGCGAGGTCCTGCCGCTGCTCTACCTGCACGGGCTGTCCAGCGGGGACTTCGTGCCCGCCCTTGAGCAGTTCCTCGGCTCCGCGGCCGGCCTGTCGGCGGCCACCGTGAACCGGCTCACGAAGCAGTGGCAGGACGACCACACGGCCTTCCAGAACCGGGACCTGTCCGGCACTGACTACGTCTACGTGTGGGCCGACGGCGTCCACCCCAAGGTCCGCCTCGGCCAGGCCCACTCCTGTGTCCTGGTCCTGATGGGCGTGCGGCTGGACGGCACCAAGGAGCTGATCGCGCTGGCCGAGGGGCTGCGGGAGTCGACGGAGTCGTGGGCCGACCTGCTGCGGGACTGCCGCCGCCGGGGCATGCGCGATCCGGCCCTCGTCGTGGGCGACGGCGCCATGGGCCTGTGGCGGGCCCTGGCGGAGGTGTTCCCGCAGGCCAGGCACCAAAGGTGCTGGGTCCACAAGACCCGTAATGTCATGAACACGCTGCCGAAGTCCGCGCAGCCCGGAGCGAAGAAGGCCCTGCAGGAGATATACAACGCCGAGGACCGCACCCACGCCGAGAAGGCGGCCCGCGCGTTCGAGAAGACCTATGGGGCGAAGTGGCCCAAGGCCGTGAAGAAGGTCACCGACGACCTGGACGAGCTCCTGGCGTTCTACGACTTCCCCGCCGAGCACTGGATCCATCTGCGGACCACGAACCCCATCGAGTCGACGTTCTCCACGATCAGGCTGCGGACGAAGGTCACCCGAGGAGCGGGCAGCCCGGCCGCCGCCCTGGCGATGGTGTTCAAGCTCGCCGAGGCCGCCCAGGCCCGCTGGCGGGCGGTCACCGCACCCCACCTCGTCGCCCTCGTCCGCTCCGGCGCCCGCTTCGAAAACGGCCACCTCGTCGAGAACCTCGAAGCCGCCTGAACCTCAACTCACCCACAAGTCTTGACAATTACTCTTCGCCGACCTCTGCGACCAGCTCGGGGTTTCCCGGTCGATGGGTGCGGTCGGCACCAGCGCGGACAACGCGGCCCTGCGAGAGTTTCCGAGAACCGGCAGCACCGGTTGTCTCATCTCATCGAAGTTTGAGCGAATACCCCTACTCACGTGAGTACGCACACTCACGTGGAGGCGGTGGCTTGCTCGGAGGCTTGGCGCATGAGACGAACCCCTGCCCCGACCAGCACGGCTGCCCGCTCCCCGCGCCGCCCGCACCCCACGCTCGCGATAACAGCTCTCGCCGCTCTGGCGCTCGCCGCCTGCGGCACCGAGAAGACAGGCGCCGGCGGACCGCAAAGCAACCCCGCTGACACCGCCGGGGCCCGGCCCGGCGCGGCGGGACGTCACCCGGGCACCGGAGGAGACGTCCGGCGTTCCCACGGAAGACGGCGGCGACGTTCCCACAGAGGACGCTGCCCGACGGCGCGTTCCCATGCAGGGTCAAAAAGGGGCTCTCCTGCCGTATGAGTGGGTGCTCTGACCTGCCCTGATACGGGAAACACGCCGTCTCCTGCCAGGCTTGAGGTCTCTGGGCTCAAGTTGGATCAAGCAGGAAAACGGCGTGTCCCTCTTCAGGATATGGAAGCGGACGCTGACGGCCGAACACACGGTGGTCGAGGGCGTCCGGATCGACGAGAACGAACAGTGTGTGATCGTGTCGGTACGGCCCGATACGCGCCGTCGGCAGCGGTGCGGCCGGTGCCGGCGCCCGGCGCCCCGGTACGACGCGGGGCGGGGACGGCGCCGGTGGCGGGACCTCGACCACGGGGTGCCGCGCGTCTTCCTGGAAGCCCAGGCGCCGCGGGTGACCTGCCGCGAGCACGGGACGACCGTCGCCGCGGTGCCCTGGGCCCGTCACGGCGCCGGGCATACCCACGCCTTCGACCAGCAGGCGGCATGGATGGCCGCCGAGTGCTCCAAAAGTGCAGCCGCGCAGCTGATGCGCACGTCCTGGCGGACCATCGGCGCGATCGTCGAGCGGTACGTCGCCGACCGCGACCGGTCCGTCGACCGCCTCTTGGGGCTGCGCCGGATCGGCATCGATGAGATCAGCCACCGCCGGGGGCAGAAGTACATGACGGTCGTCGTGGACCACGACACCGCGAGAGTGGTATGGATGGCCGACGGGCACGGCAAGGACGTCCTGCACCGCTTCTTCGACCAGCTCGGCGCCGACCGCGCTGCCCGTCTGACGCACATCAGCGCTGACGGCGCCGCCTGGATCGCCGACGTCCTTGAACACCGGGCCACGCAGGCCTTGCGCGTCATGGACCCTCCCCCAGGCTTCGCCCGGGGGTACCCCCATCCACGTCATCGCCTGGGCCACCGACGCCCTGGATGCCGAACGCCGCGCGAGCTGGAACCGCGCCCGCCGCCAGGCCCAGGACCCCGAGCGGGCCCGGGCGTTGAAGGACTCCCGCTTCGCCCTGTGGAAGAACGAAGCCGACCTCACCGACCGGCAGGCAGCGAAACTTGCCTGGATCGCCGCCACCAATCCGCGCCTGCACCGCGCCTGGCGCCTGAAGGAGGCACTGCGGGCCGTGTTCTCCCTGGCCAAGTCCCGCCCCACCGCCGCTCTGCAGGCCCTGGACCGGTGGATCGGCTGGGCCCGCCGCTGCCGCATCGACGTCTTCGTCGACCTCCAACGCCGTATCCGCCGCCACCACCAGGCAATCCGCGCCGCGCTGACCACCGGCATGAGCAACGGACTGATCGAGTCCACCAACACCAAGACCCGGCTGATCATCCGCCGCGGCTTCGGCTTCCACAGCGCCGACGCCATCATCGCCCTCGTCATGCTCACCCTTGCCGGCCCCCGCCCCACCCTCCCCGGACGCCAACCCACCACAGAGTGACCCACTCATACGGCAGGAGAGCCGTTTTTCCGGTCTGCAAACGTCACCAGTCGAGGTCTTTGTACCCCTCCTCCGGCATACCCACCTCCGAGAGGATGCTCAACGCCTGCTGCCTCATGAGTTCAGCGGCAGCTCTGCGCACTGTTGTGGAACTCAAGCCAGCTGGTGACCTCCAGGACGGACTGCCACTTCTCCATCCGCCCGCGAAGGCGGCGCAGCCGGCCAGCCGCCTGGCCCCACACCAGTGACCCGCTCGCTCGCGACATGGGCCGTGGGCGCCGTTGGATGACGGCGTCCGCAAGGACGGTCAAAATCGTAGAACCTCGACGCCCCGCTGTTCCAGCGGCGGCACGACGGCATTCAGGAACTCAGCTCTGTCCGCCGTTCCTCCGCCGACCACAGTGGCCGGTATGATCATCGGCCGCTCCTCCGCGACTATGTGCATGCCCTCGTTGGAGAAGAGGACGATCTGGGTTACCTGGTCCCAGCGGATCGTCCTGATGCCGCGCCGGGCCGTGCCAACCACGCCGTAGTCGTAGACGTAGACCGCCATCCGGGCACGCGCCAGCCCACGCACCGCCCGGATCAGGCCGATCAGCACGCCGGCGATCAGGACGATGAGCAGCCCACGGAAGACCTGCACCCAGCCGGCATCCCGGAACGAGGACAGGATCAGGTTAATCACGACCAGGGCGACCGCCGAACCGACGGCGAGCGCAATGCCACGCAGGGACTCGCCTGCCCCGCCGGGCTCCCGCCGGGCCAGCCGCAACGCCCCGAGGCCGGCAGCGGCCGTGCGAACGCCGTCGGTCTCGAGCGCTGACTGCCAGGTCGTCGGGCCGCTCTCGGCCGGCTGCGGCGCGTGCGGTGTCACGGTGTGTTCTGCTTGGGTTTTCGGATCCTGCTCTGCCATGAGTGTCCTCCCGAACATCGGACTCGCGATCGGCGGTGTATGCCGAAGGGTTGGGTGTATCTGCCCTCGCGCGGCACCGGAGCTTAGCCTCGATCATTCATGAGGAACCGTCAGTTTGCTGACAAGCCCTTTGTGGTGAGAGTTGGTGGAGTTTTCAGAGTCCGGGCAGGTTGAGCGCCCGGCTGTCGCGCGCTCGCAAAGACCCGCTCTACGTGGCCTTCGTGCTCGCCATCGCGATGGGCCTCCGCCGAGGAGAGATCGTCGGGCTTCGCTGGTCGGACGTCGACCTCGACAACCGGGTGCTCAACGTCCGCCAGCAGACGCAGCGCCGCCGCGGTGTCCTCTACGACGACGATCCGAAGAGCCGCCGTCGCCGTGCTGTTCCGCTGTCCGCGCTCTGCATCGCGCCCGTGCGCTGGCATCGCATGCGGCAGACAGCCGCCCGGGCCAAGGCGGGGGAGAAGTGGCAGGAGTTCGCGTACGTCTTCACCACTCGGACCGGCGGCCCGGTCGAGCCGCGCAACCTGTACCGCTCCTTCACCCGCATCGCCCAGTCCGCCGGCCTCCGCGTGATCCGTCTGCACGATGCCCGCCACGGCACCGCGACCCTCCTCACGGCGGCTGGAGTCGCGCCCCGCGTCGTGATGGAGATCCTGGGCCACTCGCAGATCAGCATCACCATGGACGTCTACACCCACGTCGTCCAGGACACCCAGCGCGAAGCCATGAGCCACATGCCCGGGTTCGACGTAATTCGGCGGCCTGGAGGGGCGAATCTGGGATCTGACCTGGGCGGACGTGCGTGGGTCCGCCTGGAGGGCGTTTCTCTAGGCGGTCGCGTTTCGGCTGGTCAGCGAGGCGCGGGCTGAAGCGCGATGACCTGCTTGGGGACGGGGATCTGCAGCTTCGCGAGCAGGTCTCGCTGGGGCTTCGTCAGGGCGGTGACCTGCTGGAAGGTTCCGGTGGGGCCGGTGAAGGTGCCCAGGTGGAGGCGGTCGAGCTCGCGTCGGATGTGCGGCCAGGTGTTGCCGGTGGTGGTCTCGGTGATCCTGATGAGGAGGAGAGCGAGCCAGCACAGGATGACGTGGGCTCGGATACGTTCCTCGAGCCGGTGGTAGACGGGCCGCAGGTCGATGATCTGCTTCATGTCGTGCCAGCCGCGCTCGACTTCCAGCAACTGCTTGTAGCCCAGCGCGATGTCCTCGGCGCTCAGGTGGGGGTCGCTGCAGCGCAGGAGGTACTTCCCGTCGAGGTTCTCCTCCGCCTTGATCTTCGCCTGGTCGATGCGGAGCTTGCCGGCCGGGGTGGCGCGAAGGTAGCGGTTCAGGCCGGGCTTGTCGGTGATCCGCCCGCGCAGTTCGCCCCGCTTGAACTCGCTGAGCTTGTCGGTGTCAGCGATCAAGTCGGCCAGCTGGGCGACGAGTTGTTCGCGCATGTGCCGGTCGCGCTCGGCCGCTTCGGGGTTGTGGCAGATGACGAACCGGTCGGTGTCGCTGATCCGCACCTCCTTGACGCGCATGTTCTCGCCGACGTCCTGGTAGCGGCCCTGCCGGGACAGGGCGGCCTGCACCTCGGGACTCCCGGAGCGAAGCTTCTCGCCGATGATGTAGGCGTGGTCGCCCTTGCGCAGGTAGCGGCGGTTCTCGGCGGAGGAGAAGCCGCGGTCGGCCACCCACACGATCTTGGAGAGGGTCCAGTCCCGCATCTCGTCCTTGACCTGGCGGATCAGGGTCTGGTCGGAGGCGTTGCCCGGCCAGCACCAGCAGCGCACCGGGATGCCGTCCCTGGTGACCGCCATGCCGATGACGATCTGCGGGAGGTCGTCGCGGGCGTCCTTCGACTTGCCGTAGGTGCG
Source organism: Streptomyces sp. JNUCC 63 (assembly GCF_054366325.1). NCBI lineage: Bacteria > Bacillati > Actinomycetota > Actinomycetes > Kitasatosporales > Streptomycetaceae > Streptomyces > Streptomyces sp. JNUCC 63. The sequence continues at coordinate 4,448,406 of NZ_CM135963.1, forward strand.
GAATCCGGCCTGCTTCGCGTCGCCGCCCGCCTGGCCGTCCTCAAGCTTGTGGCCGGTGTCGTCGCGGGCGACCGGTTCGTCGGGCTCCTCCAGCTCGAAGTAGGTGCTGGTGGTGTCGAAGAACAGCAGGTCCACCTCCAGGTTCAGCAGGTTCGCGACCTCGTCGAACACCTGCTTCTCCAGGTCGTCCTTCACCTCGTGCAGCCAGTCCATCGCCCGGTAGCAGGTCTGTTCGCCGGTCTCGGCCAGGCCGTCGATGTGCACGTCGTTCGTGATCCAGTCCGCTGCCGCGAGCTTCGAGGAGGGGGCCAGTGCGCGGTTGGCGACCAGGGCGAACAGCACCCGCTCGGTCGCGGTCATGTCCCGGCGGCGACCCCGCTTGGGCTGCCCGACCCGGCCCACGATCTGGTCGATCCGAAGTCGGCGCCACAGATGGTCCAGCGCGTAGGCGCCGCCGAACGGCACCGAGGAGGTGAACTCCAGGTCCGGTGCTGCGGTCGCGGTCAGGGCGTCGCCCGGGTCCAGCAGCTTCGATAGAGACGCGACCAGGCGCTTGACCGCGTCGCGGTCCAGGTCGTCCTCCCGGCCGAAGGAGAACAGCACCTTCGGCACCGCCCGCCCCTTCACCGGATCCCACTCGTTGTGGGCCAGATGCAGGTACCGGACCGTCCCGGACTTGTTCTCCCGCTTCGTCGTCTTCACATACACGGCTCCAGACGATAAGGCGAAGCAGCAGGCCAGCGCAGGCAAATCAGGAAAGTCGCGTCTCTAGGCGCTTCCGAACGTCCGAGCCCTTCGCAGCCCGATGACCTGCGCCTTCAACCCCGCAGTACCTCTAGAACCCGCGAATTACGTCGAATCCGGGGTATGAGGCCTGTGTGTACGTCCCCCAGCCCGACGGCACCCGCAAGCGCAAGACCGTCTACGGCAGCACGTGGGAGGAGTGCGACACCAAGCGTCAGGAGTTGGTACGTCGCGACCGTCAGGGCATCCCGACGCCCACCCGTTCCGCCAAGCTCTCCGAGTGGCTGCCGTACTGGCTGGAGCACTACATCGAGCCGCGCCGCAAGCTCAGCACCAAGCGGCTGGAATCGTTGAGCGTCGCGGACGTGCGCCGCTTCATCACCCGCATGCAGAACATCCACACCGCCGCGACCGCCAAGGAAGCGCACCGGGTGCTACGCACGGCGCTCACGGCGGCCGTGCGCGAAGAACTAATCACGCGGAATGTCGCCTCGCTGGTGGAGCCGCCGCGCGTGAAGCAGCGGGAGATCCGCCCGTGGTCACTGGAAGAGACGCTGACCTTCCTGGAAGCTGCGCGAAGTGACCCGTTGTACGCCGTGTTTGTCCTGGCCATCGCCATGGGCTTGCGGCGCGGGGAGTTGGTGGGTCTGCGCTGGTCGGATGTGGACCTGGACAACCGTGTACTGCACGTCCGTCAACAGACCCAGCGCCGTAGGGGAACGCTCTACGACGACGACCCCAAGAGCCGCCGCAGCCGTGTGGTGCCGATGCCTGCGCTGTGCATCGCGCCGCTGCGCTGGCACCGGCTGCGGCAGCGGGAGACGTTCGCGCGCACAGGTGTCGCCTGGTCCGAGACCGGCTACGTCTTCGCCACGCGGAACGGCCGGCCGGTCGAGCCGCGGAACGTCCACCGGTCCTTCACTCGTGTCGCGGCCGATGCCGGGCTGCGGGTGGTCCGACTGCATGATGCGCGGCACGGCTGCGCCACGCTGCTGACGGCGGCCGGCGTCGTGCCACGGGTCATCATGGAGATCCTGGGGCACAGCCAGATCAGCATCACGATGGGCGTGTACACGCACGTCGTGCACGACACCCGGCGGGAGGCGATCAGCCACATGGATCGGCTGCTCAAGCACCGTCTGCCGGCCGCCTGAGAGGCGACTGCCGTCAATTGCTGCCGTCACAACGGCCCGGACCATGATCGGCCCGGGCCGTTGTGCCTGGTGCCCCCGGCAGGATTCGAACCTGCGACACCCGCTTTAGGAGTTTTCCCTGGTCAGGTCCGTGACCTGCATAAACGTCGACCGCAGGACGGCTGGCCTGGTCAGATACCCCTCCGTAGTTCTCGCTTGTTCGCGGGGTTTCCCGTCCTCATGTGTGCTGAATCCGTTCCGGCGGGGGCTGCCCGCGAGACGGCCACCCACCGGCCCTGTACCGCAGACGTGAGAAGTCCTGCCACTCGTGTCACGGTCTGGGCCGCGCCGATGCAGTGCACGCCTGCCGGAGCGCTTCAGGCCGCCCATGACGACCGCCGGCCCGCCCCGGTCGCTTGCTGGGTTCGCGCCCGAAGGCTTGTCAGCGCAAGCCTTCGGCGTGAAGTGCTACCCAGTAGCACCGAGTGCTACCGTGGTTGGTATGAGCGTTCAGCCCGAAATCACCCAGCGGGATCTGCGCAACCGGTCCCGAGAGATCATGGACGCCATACAGGGCGGCCAGTCGTTCACCGTCACCCGTGACGGACACCCGATCGGTCAGCTCGTCCCTCTGCGGCGACGCCGTCGGTTCGTCTCCCGCCAGGAGTTCGCCGCGATGTCCAGGACCGCCCCCGCCATCGACCTCGACACGTTCCGCGCCGACCAGGACGCCACGGCCGACGCCTACCTGGACGATCCCTATGCCCGCTGACCGCTCGACGTACGCGCAGGGACTCCTCGACACCAACATCATGATTCTGCGCCGGTGGGTGGCCCCCGAGGAACTGCCGGACGAAATGGCGATCACCGCCATCACCCTGGCCGAGTTGTCCGCCGGTCCGCACGAGGTGCGCCGCAACGACGAACAGAGCGGCTACGACGAACACGCCGAACGCGCCCGCAGGCTCGACGTCCTGCAACGCGCCGAGAACGAGTTCGACCCCATTCCCTTCGACGCCGAGGCAGCCCGCATCTACGGTCGCATCTGCGCCGCGGTGATCAGTGCGGGCCGTAAGCCGCGCCGCCGGGTGGCCGACCTGATGATCGCCGCCATCGCCGTGGCCGAGGACCTTCCCCTCTTCACCACCAACCCCGACGACTTCAAAGGCCTGGACGACCTCCTCACCGTCGTACCGGTCACCCGTCCAAAGGTGCCCCACGACGGCTGATGCCAAGGCGCCGGGTCGGTGGGAGCACAACGGACTTCGTGGTGCGAGCGCGACACGGACGCGATCACGCAGTAGGGCCGGTTCAGGGGGCCAAGCCCATCGAACCGGCCCTGGCCGCAGTGCCCCCGGCAGGATTCGAACCTGCGACACCCGCTTCAGGAGTTTTCCCGGGGCGGGGCTACGACCTGCGGAAACGTCAGCCAACAGGTGGCTGGCCTGGGAAAACGCCCCTCCGTAGTTCTCGCGTGTTCACGGGGTTTCCCAACCTCATGTGTGCTGAATCCGTTCCGGCGAGGTCTGCCCGAAGGGGCGGCAGCCGACTCTACCTGTCGGCAGGGGCGAGACGTCCTGCCAGTCGTGCAGCGACCGCCCCTCCGCGAACGTGACCTCCAACCCGGCGAACCTTCCCGGTCAGAGCACCAACCCGCGGCGTGGCGACCCGGCGAAGCCGTGCTGACGTATCCGCAAGGCCGTCGAGAGGGCCCGTCACTCGTCGGCCGAGACGTAGTTGACGCGTCGGTAGACCTCCTGCCAGCCGTCACGGGTGTGGTTCCTGAGGGATTGGTTGGGGCGTCCCGGTTGCTGCCATGTCTCGCCCGTGAACAACGCACACCCCGCGTCCAGGCCGTCCTTGAGTCGCTGTCGGGACAGTGCCGTATGCGCTCCTCGGCGCCGGTAGCGACGCAGGGTTCCGCTGTTGCCGCACCATGCTCGGGCTCCCTGGAGGAAGATCGACGCCGTGGCGACGGGCAGGCCACCGTCCCAGGCCATGTAGTGCCGCCAGCCGGGGCGTCCGACGAGCCCTTCGTAGAGGGGTGCCCATTCGTCGGGCATGCCGTAGCCGGTGCACAGGGTTTCGGCGAAGCGGGTGGAGTGGGAGGGGCCGACGCTCCCGATGCGGAGATCGGTGGAGGGCGGCGGAGCCGGCTCGGCGCCACGTCGCAGGGTGATCCATTCGCCCTGGGGCTCCAGCCCTTCCTCGCTCAGCCAGTCCGGGAGTTCGGTGCGGGCGGCCTCCTCGGGAACGTGCACCATGAATCTCGCATCGGCGCCGCGGAAGAAGTCCGCGATGTCGTGCACGAGGGCGCGGCTGGGCCGCTGGAGCACGGACAGACCGACGACCCGGTTGAAGAACACGGTTTCGGTTCCCGGGGCCAGCAGGGCGAAGGCGTTGCCGAAGGACTCCGCGCGGACTCCGAACTCCGCCGCCACTCCCGGGTCCAGCGCGGCCAGCCAGTCGCGGAGTGCGGCGATCTCGTTGGCGTCGGTTTCCCGCGCCTGGACGCGCAGTGTCTCGTTCATGGCTGACTGTCCCTCCGGGAAGAGGCCGGACCCGGGCGTGGCAGACGTCGTATCGAGGACTCGTGCGTCGCTCCCGCGACCGTTCGCCGAACGGATTCGGCGAACTCCGAGAGTTCCGGGGCTTTCAGCAGCTGCCGAAGTCCGATCCGCACGCCCAGTCGCTGCTTGACCCGCGAGAACATTCTCGCGGCGAGCAGAGAGTGACCGCCGAGCTCGAAGAAGTCGTCATTCCGGTTCACGGTGGCGAGGTCGAGGACCTCGGCCCAGATCTCGGCCAGTGCCTCCTCCACCGGACCGGAGGGCGGGGCCTGCGCGGTGTCCGGGGAGTCCTCGGCCATGCGCCGGAGCGCCTCCCGGTCGAGTTTCCCGCGGGGTGTGGTCGGCAGCCGGTCCACGGCGGTGAGGGTGGCCGGTACCAGGGGCAGTGGGAGCAGAGCGCGCAGGTGGGTGCGGACCTCGGAGGGTGTCGGGGCCTGGTCGCCGGTCAGGGGTACGTAGTAACCCTCCAGGCGGGTCTGCGCCGTCGGGTCGGTGTGCGCGACGACGGCTCCGGCCGAGATGCCGGGATGGCTCAGCAGGGCGGCGGTCACCTCTTCCGGCTGTACCCGGACACCGAGGATCTTGACCTGGTGGTCGAGCCGCCCGAGGAACTCCACCCGGCCGTCGGCTCCGCAGCGGCCCCGGTCTCCGGTACGGAAGACGCGGCCCGGCCGGGCGTCACCGGCGGGACCGGGTACGAAACGGCGCTCGGTCTCCTCCGGATCGTTGAGGTAGCCCAGGCTGCCGAAGGGGTTGCGGATGGCGATCTCTCCGGGCTGCCCCGCCGCGCAGAGGTTGCCGTGCTCGTCGAGGATCAGCACCTGGGCGCCAGGCAGCGGCCGGCCGAGCGGCTGCGCTCCGGCGGGGGCAGGGTCGTCGACGACGTGGCTGCACACGGCGAGGGTCGTCTCCGTCGGGCCGTACAGGTTCACGACCCGTTCGGTCGCGGGGAAGACCGACCGCCGGCGGTCGACCAGCGCTCCGCTCAGCGGTTCCCCCGCGAAGAAGACGACCCGCAGAGGAGCCCCCACCCGTGGCCCGGCGTCGGACAGCCACAGGTGTGCCAGGGTCGGTACGGCGTGGACGAGCGAGATCCGTCGGCTCTCCAGCCAGGGGACGACGTCGTCGGGGGCGAGGTCCTCGCCCCGCTCGGGCAGGCACAGGGTCGCGCCGCTGACGAGAGGCAGGAGCACATCCCTCAGGACCACGTCGAAGGACAGCCGGGTGAGCTGCGCGCACGTGTCCCCAGGGCCCACGCCGAACTCGTGGCGCTGCCACTGGAGAAAATGGCTCAGCCCGCGGTGAGAACCGAGCACGGTCCGTGGCGTGCCGGTCGTACCGGATGTGAGGAATATGTAACCGGCCTGCCCTGCCAATTCAGCCGCCGGAGCCGGTTCTTCGGCCGTGCAGCCTCCACCGGAACCCTTCGCCACGGGTTCGATCGTGGAGTTCCCGTGTCCCACACGTACTCGCCAGTGTGCCGCGGCCAGACTTTCCATGAGTTCTCGTCGTGCGGCGGGTAGCAGGGGGTCGATGGGCAGCAGCACGGCTTCTGCCATGAATACGGCGAGAATCGCGGCGATGAGTTCGGGAGTACGGGGTCCGGTCACCGAGACCACGTCACCTCGCCGCAAGCCAAGTTCCCGCAGCCGACGGGTCGTTCGCTTTGACCGCCGGGCGAGCTCCGCGTAGTTCCAGCGGTGGCTGCCGTACTCCACCGCAGGTAGTTCGGGGGAGTTCTCGGCCTGCTGGGAAAACAACTCCCCGACCGATACGGGGGAGGAAACCGGCAGTGTCGACGAGGAGTCGGGCGCTCCGGGCGGAGCGGCTGTCATCACATCCCTCCTTCCGGCACACGAATGTGTCCGTTACCATCCGTCAATCTAGGTCCGGGCGACGGCTGATCACAAGGAGAGATCAATGCGTGGCGTCGACAAGCACCGTGACCGATCCCACCGACCCGACCGACTCGAAGAGTTCGCTCCTCCTGTCCCGCTTTCCGCTTCCGAAACTCCTTGCCATCCAATGTCTTTCAGCCAAGAACGCCTCTGGTTTCTGCACCAGGTGGATCCGGCCAGTACCGCCTATAACCTGTCGGCCGCTTATCGGTTTCACGGCCCATTGGACATCGAGGCGTTTTCCGCCGCTTTCGTCGAGGTGACGCGCCGCCACCCGGCCCTGCGTACCTCGATGAGCCCGGTCACGACGGGTGGGCCCGGCCAGGCCGTCGAACCGCTGAGCGGGGGACCCACCCTGGTCGACCTCACGCACGTGCTGGCGGCTGCCAGGCTTGACGAGGTGCGCCGACTGGCGGCAAAGGACGCCGCGACACCCTTCGACCTCACGACACCGCCCCTGCGGGCCACGCTGCTACGCCTGGGTCCCGAAGACCACGTCTGATTGCTGACCCTCCATCACCTCATATGTGACGGTTGGTCGCTCAACATTCTCTGGCGTGAACTTGCCCTTTTGTATGGCGCGTTCACTGCCGGACGCCCAAATCCCCTCCCGGAGCTGCGGTACCGGTTCACCGATCACGCCCGCAGAGAGCGGGAAACGGTGGAGAGCGGTGCCCTGGACGGCCAGTTCGACTACTGGCGCCAGACCTTGCGGGACGTCCCGCCGCTGGCCCTGCCGACTGACCGCCCTCATCGGCCGCCGGCCTCCTCGCGCGGAGCCCGGGTCGCCCTCTCCCTGCCCGGGCCGTTGGCGGCGGGCCTGCGGCGGCTCAGCCGTCGGCAGCGCGTCACGCCGTTCATGCTTTTCCTCGCCGCCTACCAGGTACTCCTCGCGCGCTGCTGCCGGCAGAGCGACATCGCCGTGGGCCTGCCCGTCTCCGGCCGGGTGCGGGCGGACACGGAGGAACTGATCGGCTGCTTCGTCAACACCGTGGTTCTGCGCGGGGAGATCACCGGGCACCGGACGTTCCGGGACGTGCTGGCGACCGCCCGTGGCACAGTCCTCGACGCCATGGACCACCAGGAGCTGCCGTTCGAGAACCTAGTGGCCAGACTGGCGCCGCCGCGGGACACGGCACGTCCTCTGCTGTTCCAGGCGATGATCTCGGTGGAGGACCCACCGACGGTGCCCGAGTTCCCCGGCCTGCGCGTCGAGCGGTTGACGGTCCCCCGGGAGACCACGCAGTTCGAACTCACCCTCACGCTGCGCACTGTCGGGGACGAGACGCGGATCTCCTTCGAGTACGCCACGGACCTCTTCGACCGTGCCACTGTCGAGCGGCTGGCTGGGAACTACCGGACCCTCCTGGAAGGCGTCGTGGCGGACCCCGATCGGCGCGTGGGCCTGCTACCCCTGCTCACCACGGACGAGCGCGACCGAGTGCTGGCCCTGGGCCGGGGGCCGCGACCCGTTCCCGCACCGGCCGGCCGACTCCACGACATGGTCCTGCTTCAGGCCGGCCGGTCGCCCGGGACGATCGCCGTCGAGCACGAGGGCAGCCGGCTCACCTATCGTGAACTGGCCGGGGCGGCCGACAGGTTGAGCGCGCGGCTGCGCAGTCTCGGCGTGACCGGAGAGACACCCGTCGGCCTCTACACCGAACGCGGACCCGAGCTGGTCATCGGCATGCTGGGAATCCTCGGCTCGGGCGCCGCCTGCCTGCCCCTGCGCCCCGGCCAGCCTGCCGACCGTGCCTCCACCCTGTTCCGGGACGCGGGTGTCGAGTTCGTCGTGACCGGGTCCCGGACGCGCGCCGACGGGCTGGACGAGGTACGGCTGGTCCCTGTCGACAGGGTCGAACAGCCGCGGGACGGCGTCCCGGCACGGCGGGCCCCGGTCCACCGCGAACCACTGCCGGGCGACCCGGGAGTGGACCACGGCCGACCGCACCAGGACGACCGTGCCTTCGTGCTGTACACCTCCGGCTCGACCGGCATCCCCAAGGCCGTGGAGCTGACGCACACCGGCCTGGTCCATCTGTTCGCGCACATGGTAAGCACCCATAAAATCACCCGCGAGGACCGGGTGCTTTCCTTCTCCGCCATCGGCGGGGACATGTGCGTCGAGGAGATCTTCCTCGCCCTGTGCGGTGGCGCGACGGTCGTCATGGGCGAGGACATCGTCGACACGGCACCCCGGTTCTACGCCGCCTGCGCCCGGCTCCGGCTTACCGTCCTCGGCCTTCCCACCGCCTACTGGCACCACCTCACCGGCCATGCGTCCGGGAAGCCGCCGCACTCTCCCGACCACGTCCGGCTCGTCCTCATCGGCGGGGACAGGGCCCTGCCATCGCACATCGGGCACTGGTTCTCGCCCGACGGCCCCGGCATCCCCCTCGTGAACGCCTACGGGCCGACCGAGACAACGATCAACGCCGTACAGCACCGCTTCACCGACGCACAGGATCTCGCACCCGGACGCGAGACACCAATCGGACGCCCGCTGCCCGGCGTGCACGTGTACGTGCTGGACGACGCCCTGCAACCGCAACCGCTCGGTGTCCCGAGCGAGTTGTACATCGGCGGGATCGGTGTGGCGCGAGGCTACCTCGGGCAGCCGGCGCGGACCGCCGAACGGTTTGTGCCGGACCCCTACGCCCCGCACGCCGGTGCCCGCTGCTACCGCACCGGAGACATGGTGCGCTGGCGCCCGGACGGTCTGCTGGAGTACCTGGGACGGACGGACGACCAGGTGAAGATCCGCGGCTTCCGTGTCGAACCGGGCGAGATCACCGCCCACCTGCGTCGCCACCCGGACATCGGCGACGCAGCGGTGGTCCGGACCGCGGAGTCCGACGATGATCCGCGACTCGTCGCCTACGTGGTCGCAGCCGACGGCCGACCCTGCCCCGGCCACGACGAACTGCGGGCTTTCCTGGCCCGGACCCTGCCCGACCACATGGTCCCGGCGGCGTTCCACCCGCTGCCGCGGCTGCCGAGGACCGGCAACGGCAAGGTGGACCGGCGGGCACTTCCCACGCCGCGGATCCCGGACCCGGCACCGGCGCAGCCCCGCACCCCTCTGGAGAAGCAGCTCACCGCCCTGTGGTCCGAGGTGCTCAGCTGCTCCGCCGTGGGCATCCACGACAACTTCTTCGAACTCGGCGGCCACTCCCTGCAAACCGTGCAGCTGGCGGACCGGGTGTCCACGGCTACCGGGAGGGACGTCCCGGTCAGGCTCGTCCTCCGGCACCCGACCGTAGCGGCACTCGCGGAGGCGATCATGAACCTGCCACCGGACGCTCCTCGCACGCACACCCCCGAACCCCGGGCCACGCCGACGCCCCGGGACACCGGCACTTCCTCGGACTTCGTCCGCTTCGAACACCGCCCGCTGCACGCCCTGATCGAGGCCGGCGAACTGCCCCCCGTGGACGCCGCGACCGTGAGCTGCATCCCCGAATCCCTGTTGCGTAGGCGCGGGTTGGAGTGGGAGGAGTACCTCGACGACTGGTGCCAGGGCGTCCCCCTGGTCTCTGGCGTCAAGCAGACGGGTCTCGGCCGGATCGCCCTGATGACCGTCCCGTTCGCCGAGTCGGACGCCTACCGGGACCCCCAGGGGCTGCTGAAGGCGGTGATCCCGACGCTGAGGGCGGCCAGGAGGATCGGTGCGCGGGCCGTGTCCCTCATCAACCTGCTGCCGTCGGCGACCGGTTACGGCCGTTCGATCGTCGACGCGGCGGGGGAGGGGGACGACCTTCCAGTGATCACGACCGGTCACGGGACAACAATCGCCGCCGTCGTTCTCAACACCGAACATCTGCTGCGCAGGGCGGGCCGGCGAATGGGCGAGGAATCCGTCGCCTTCGTCGGACTGGGCTCCATCGGTGAGTCCGCGCTGCGACTACAGCTGCGACGGCTGCCGCATCCACGGCGCATCACCCTGTGCGATCTCTACAGCCGCCGTATGCATCTGGAAGAGATCCGCGCGACGGTACGGAGCGTGTACGACGGCCCCGTCGACATCGCGGAGTCCACGGACGGCTCGGTCCCCGACGCGGTCTACGAGGCGTCTCTGATCGTGGCCGCGACCAATGTGTCCGATGTGCTCGACGTGGACCGGCTGCCCGTCGGTTGTCTAGTGATCGACGACTCCGCCCCGCACTGCTTCGACCCGGCCCGCGCGTGGCGGCGGATGCGGCACGCCGCTGACCTGCTATGTGTCGAGGGCGGCGAGCTACGCAGTCCCGAGCCGGTCGGCGAACTGCGGTACGTGCCCTCGTGGGTGCGCAGACGGGAGGATGCCGCGACGATCCGCGGCTGGTTCGAGCAGGATCCGCACGCGATCGGCGGCTGCGTCCTGTCGTCCCTGCTCACCGCCGAGTTCGAGGGGATGCCCGCCACGGTAGGCGTGGCCGATGTCGAGGCGGCGGAGCGCAGCCACGCGCTGCTGCACCGGCTCGGCTTCACCGCCACCCGGGCACAGCTGGAGGAAACGACCCTCCCGGCGGAACTGATCGAGGGGTTCCGGGACCGTCATGGATCCGATCGGCGGGGGGACTGACCCGTGTGCGGCATCGTCGGCACCGCCGACCTGGGCCGGGGGCGCTCCGCCGACCCGGGCGTGCTCACCGCCATGGCACGGACCCTGACGCACCGCGGCCCCGACGACCACGGCAGGTTCCTGCGGGACGGCGTCGGCTTGGCCGCGCGCAGACTGAGCATCGTCGATCCGCCGGGCGGCCACCAGCCGATGAGCAACGAGGACCGCACGGTCGTCGTCTGCTGCAACGGGGAGATCTTCAACCACCGCGCGCTGCGGGAGGAGTTGAGGGCGGCCGGCCATCGATTCCGTACCGCCTGCGACGTGGAGGTGCTCGTCCACCTCTACGAGGAGGCGGGCACCGAGCTGGTGCACCGGCTCAACGGACAGTTCGCCTTCGCCCTGTACGACAGCCGGCGTCGCCGTCTGGTCCTGGCCCGCGACCACGTCGGGATCGCGCCGCTGCACTACACCGTCGTCGACGGGACTCTCCTGTTCGCCTCCGAGATCAAGGCCCTACTCGCCCATCCCCGCGTGTCACGCGAGGTGGATCTCACGGGCCTCGACCAGGTGCTCGTCCTGCCGGGACTGGTCAGCCCACGCACCATGTTCGCCGGGATCTCCAGCCTGCCGCCCGGCCACCTGCTCGTCGTCGAGGAAGGGGGCCTGCGTACCGAGCAGTACTGGGACCTGGACTATCCGCCGCTCGCGGAGCTGCCCCGGCCGCGGAGGAGGAATGGCCGGAGCACCTCGACCGGCTGGAGCAGGCCATGCTCCGGTCAGTCGACCTCCGCATGCGGGCGGACGTTCCGCACGCCTACTACCTCAGCGGCGGTGTCGACTCGTCCCTCATCGCGGCCATGGCGAGCCGCCTGCTGCCCGGGACCGCGCCCCGCACGTTCTCCGCTGTCTTTCCCGACGAGGAGATGTCGGAGCGGTCTTTCCAGAGACTGGTGGCGCGGAAGTTCGACTCCCGCCACACCGAGGTCGAGATGACCCCGCAGAACCTCCTGGACGGACTGCCGGAAGCGATACGGCACTGCGAATGCCCCATCAAGGAGAGCTACAACGTGGCCTCCCTGCGCCTCTCCCGAGCGGTACGGGACCGGGGTGCCAAAGTCGTTCTGACCGGCGAGGGCGTCGACGAACTGTTCGCCGGCTACATCGGCTACAAGTACGACCTGTTCCGGACGGCCCGGTGGGATCCCGCACAGCCGATGTCAGCCGAAGAACGCCTGCGGGAACGGCTCTGGGGTCATCCCCAGCTTGCCTACGGCAGGGACCTTGCCGGACTGGCCGAGACCCGGCGTCGCCTGTTCGCACGCCGACTGACCGGCGAGCTCGACTCCTTCGACTGCCTCGCCCGGCCCCTGGCGGACCCGGCACGGCTCGCCGGGCGGCACATCCTGCACCAGCGCTCCTATCTCGACTTCAAGCTGCGGCTGCCCGACCACCTGCTGGGCGACCACGGCGACCGGATGGCCATGGCCAACTCGGTGGAGGTGCGCTATCCGTTCCTCGACCTCGACGTCGTCGAGCGCGCGCGGACCATGCCGCCGGACATGGTGCTGTACGACTTCGAGGAGAAGTACCCGGTCAAGCGGGTCGCCGACGGCTATCTGCCGAGCGAGATCGTGGAGCGGGAGAAGTTCGCATTCCACGCCCACACCGGTCCCGATCTCCTGCGGCAGGCGGAGGACTGGGCCGACGCGCTGCTGGACCCGGGGCGGATCCGCCGCCAGGGCTACTTCGATCCCGAGGCGGTAGGGCAGCTGCGCCGACGGTGGCTGGACGAGGAGAGCCGGCTCGACCTTCTCGTCGAGGACGATCTGCTGCTGCTCGTCTTGACCTTCGGGATCTTCCTGGAGAGCTTCGACCTGCCCGACCTGACCTGACGCGAGGGGCTCGGCGCCCTGTCCCCCGGAGGTGCGTGATGGAACCGTTCGTCTGCCGGACATCCTACGCCCAGGACCGGCTCTGGCTGCTCCACCAGATGGCCCCGGACGATCCCTCGTACAACCTCGCCTGGGCGTTTCGGATCACCGGCCCGCTGGACGCGGCGGCACTGGTCACCGCGCTGTCCGCGGTGGTCGGCCGGCATGAGGCGCTGCGGACGACCTTCCGGGTCGTGGACGGCCGCCCCGTGCAGGTCGTCGCACCAGGCTGGGACTTCTCCCCGTCCGTCGAGGACCTCACCGGGTACGAACCGGCCGTCCGCGAGAGGGTCCTGCGCCGACGGCTGCGGGAGGCGTCACGCGCCGTCTTCGACCTGGAGCGCGGGCCGCTGTTCCAGCCCCGGATCTTCCGGCTGGCCGAGGAGGACCACGTCCTGCTGATCAGGCTGCACCACATCGTGTCCGACGGGGGATCGGTGGCTGTCCTCCAGGGCGACCTCGCCAGCGCCTACGGCGGCGCAGCCCTGCACGAACCGCCGCTCCAGTACGCGGACTTCGCCGCCTGGCAGCGTGCGCCCGAACAGTACGAGGAACAAGAGCGGCAGCTGGCGCACTGGCGCGACCACCTGGCGGACGCGCCGCCCGCCCCACGCCTGCTGGCCGACCGCCCGCGCGGGAAGGGCACCGAACCCCGGGCAGGCCGGCACGAGTTCCAGCTGCCCTCCGAGCTCGTGGCACGACTACGTGGACTGGCACGCACGGAATCGGCGACCTTGTTCATGCCCTTGCTCGCCGCCTTCGCGGCCCTGCTCTCACGCTACACACGCCAGGACGACCTGGTGATCGGAGTGCCGGTGGCGGGGCGCGACCGCCCCGGACTTGAAGACGTGATCGGCCTCTTCGTCAACACCCTGCCCGTGCGCATCAGCCCGTTCGCCGGGCTCACCTTCCGCCAACTCCTCGCCCACGTGCGGGATAGGGTCCTCGCCGGCTTCGATAATGCCGATGTCCCCCTCGAACGACTGGTGGAAGAACTGCGGCCGACCCGCGGCCTGGACGGATCCCCGTTCTTCCGGGCGATGTGCGTGATGCACCCCGCCGAACCCCCCGTCCTGAGCCTGCCCGGCCTCGATATCCGACGGGAACCGGTCGACCCACTGCCCGCGCCCTACGAACTGGTCCTGTCCCTCGTCCCCGGCGGCGGGGGCGTGCGGGCCTGGCTCGACCATGCGGCCGAACTCTTCGACGACGCCCGCCTGGTCCGCATGGCCGGGCACTTCCACACCCTCCTCGACGCCGCCTCCGAGCGCCCGGACGAGCCGCTCTCCCGGCTGCCGATCCTCACCGAAGGGGAGCACACGCAGGTGGTCCACGCCTGGAATCGCGTCGAACCGAGCGCGTCGTCCGGGGCTGCGGGCGCCTGCCTGCACGATCTGATCGCAGCGTGGGCCGTGCGCACCCCGGACGCCGAAGCGGTGACGGACGGCACCCGACGGCTCACCTACGCGCAGCTCGCCGAACGCGCCGGCCGCGTCGCCCACCGGCTGCGTGGATCGGGCGTCGGTCCGGACACGATCGTCGGCGTCTGCCTCGACCGTTCCGCCGACCTCGTCGTCGCCCTGCTGGGCGTCCTCATGGCGGGCGGGGCGTACCTGCCGCTCGACCCGGCGCATCCGCCGGAGCGGCTGCGCCTGCTGTTGGAGGACGCGGAGACGAAGGTGGTCGTGACGCGGAGCACCCTGCGTGACCTGCTGTCCGAGTCCGGGTGCGAGACGGTCCTGCTGGACCGGCCGGGTCCATCGGTCACCGAGCCCCTTCCCGCCGAGGCGCCCGGCCCGGACCATCTGGCATACGTCATCCACACCTCGGGGTCCACCGGCCGGCCCAACGGAGTCCTGGTCACCCACGCCAACGTCGTACGGCTCCTGACGTCGACCCGCGCATGGTTCGGCTTCGGCCCGGACGACGTCTGGACGCTGTTCCATTCGTACGCCTTCGACTTCTCCGTCTGGGAACTGTGGGGTGCGCTCGCGCACGGCGGCCGGGTCGTCGTCTTGTCCGGGGACGACGTCCGGGAGCCGGAACTCCTCCTCGACGTCCTGCGCCGGGAGGGTGTCACGGTGCTCAACCAGACCCCCACCGCCTTCCTCCAGCTGGACCGCGCTGACGAGGCGGCGGGCAGCCCACCGCTCGCCCTGCGCGAGGTGATCCTCGGCGGTGAGCGGTGCGACCCCCAGACGCTGCGCGGCTGGGTTGCGCGGCGCGGTCACGAGCGGCCCCGCCTGTCGAACATGTACGGCATCACCGAGACCACGGTGCATGTCACCCGTCACCTATTGGAGCCCGCCGGCCTCGACGGCCCGCCCGGCAGCCCGATCGGGGTCCGCATCCCTGACCTGCGCACCTATGTCCTCGACGAGCAGATGAACCCGGTGCCGGAAGGGATCCCGGGCGAACTGTACGTCGGGGGCTCCGGGGTGGCGCGCGGTTACCTGGGGCGGCCCGCGCTGACGGCACGGCGGTTTCTGCCCGACCCGTATGCCGGCTCGCCGGGAGCACGCCTCTACCGGACCGGTGACCTCGTGCGCTGGCGGCCGGGCGGACGGCTGGAGTTCCTCGGCCGGGTGGACGACCAGGTCATGATCCGCGGTCACCGTGTCGAACCGGGCGAAGTGGAGGCCGCGTTGCGCGCCCATCCGGGAGTGCGGACATGTGCGGTCGTCCCGTACGAGGACGCGGCCGACAGGTGTGCCCTGGCCGCGTATGTCGTCCTGGCCGCGGAGGACCCGCCCGGTCCGGCGGAACTGCGCGGCTTCCTCGCAAGGCGGCTGCCCGGCCACATGATCCCGGGTGCGTTCGTCGCCCTCGACCGGCTGCCCCGCACCGCCAACGGCAAGGTAGACCGTGCGGCCCTGTCCGTCGCGGAGGTGGCCACTGCACCGTCGGACGCGCCCCGCAGCCGTGCGGAGGCCGCCCTCTCGGACATCTGGGCCGACGTACTCGGCCTCGACGAGGTCGGTGTCCACGACGACTTCCTCGATCTCGGCGGTCACTCGCTGTTGGCCGTGCGGATCACCAACCGGGTCAGGGATGAACTCGGCTTCCCGCTCACCGTCCGCGGGCTCTTCGAGCATCCGACGATCGAGGAGCTCGGTCGGCTGATCGACGGGACCGGCGAGGAGAACTGACCTGTCCGGGAGAGATCACTCGGGGCGCGGAATCTCCTCGGCCCGCGGGGCCTGCCGTATCACGGGAAGCGCGGTGACGACGGCGGCCAGCACGACCATGAAGACGGCGTACGCCACCAGCGTGCCCCGCGCCCCCAGCGACTGGAGCAGGCCCCCGGCGGCCAGCGAGGCCAGAGGGACCGCCCCCCAGGTGATCAGCCGGGCGGCGCTGACCGTGCGGGCCTGAAGACGGTCGGGGGCGAGCGCGTAACGGTACGACGTGACGACCACGTTGAAGGCCGGTTCGGCCAGCGACGTCACGGCGACTACCGCGCCCAGCGCCAGAGGCGAGGACAGCCACATCAGCACCGCCATGCCACAGGCCCACAGCCACAGTGACCCGATCACCACGGTCCGCGGCCGCAGACGCCGGTGCAGCCACGGAGCGGCGAAGGCACCGGCGATCGCCGCCCCGCCGGGCAGCGCCAGCATCACCCCGATCAGCGAGGGCGAGGCACCGAGCTCCTGGGCCCGCACGATCATGACGAGGGTGAGCGCGGACAGGACGAGGTTCACGGCACCGGTCAGGGCCACCAGGGCCCGCATCAGACGCTGGTGCCACAGCCACACCAGCCCCTCGGAGATGTCGGCGAGCAGCCCCCGCCGCCGGTGGTCGACGTCGCTCCGGTTCTGGAGGCCGGGCCGTACGAAGAGCATGGCCAGGAAACCGAGCACGTAGGACAGCATGTCCGCCACGAACGGCAGGATGTGGCCGGCGGCGAACAGGGCGCCGCCCAGTGGGCGTCCGGCCAGGTCGGCGCCGAGTTCGCGGGCCTGGTTCTGGGCGACCGCAGTGGGCAGTTGGTGCCGCGGGACGATGTGCGGCAGTGCGGCGGACTCCGCGAGCTGGAAGAACACGAAGCACGCGCCGTCCACGAAGACGACCGCCAGCAGGGCCGCCACGCCCAGCCTGTCGACCGCGAGCGCCAGCACGACGAGACCGAGCAGCACCGCCCGGACACCGTCGGCCGCCAGCATCACGCGCCTGCGGTCCCAACGGTCGACCAGTGCCCCGGCCGGCAGGTACAGCACCAGGAACGGCAAGGTCTGGGCGAACCCCACGAGCCCCGCCTGGAACGGCGAGTCCGTCAGCGCGAGCACCAGTAGCGGGTAGGCGAGCGTGGTGACCCGCATGCCCACGGTCGAGACGACCTGGCCGCTCCACAGCAGCATGAAGTCCCGGTTGCGCCACAGCGGTCGCGCGACAGCCGACGAGGCGAGGCTCTCGCTCATCGTCGGCCGCGTAGGTCACTCAGCGCCCTGCTGGACCTCAGTATCCTGTTGTCCCTGCCGCTCTCCGGATCACCCATTCGCCCAAGCGTGACGTGCCACCGCGGGACTGTCCATCCCCACCGTCCTGAACCGGACATGACGGCAGCCTGGTCACCCGGCTCCTTGGAGAAAACTCCCAGGCGGCCCCGGAAGAGCACATCAGCGCCCCAGCGAAATCCATGTGCCTTCAATGTGCCCTGGCCACCTGACGGCCCCTCCCGGCACGTGACAAAGGCGGGGTCCGAAAACCCCGCCCGAACACCATGAAATCCCAGCTTAGGGCCACACAAGGCAATAAGGCTGATGCCCCGTCTCATGCAGCCGGTGGCTGAAGTCCTACCACTCGTGCAGCGATTGGAAGTGGGAGGGCACTGACCTGAGGTTTTGCAGCGAAAGCAGAGCCGACCTGCGAAAACTTTTCTCCGTAGTTCTCGCCATTCAACGCCGTTTCCCAGGCTCATGTGCCCTGGATGTGCCCTCAGGGCACGTGCGTGGGGAGGCGTCCGCTGCGGGCTTTCGTGCCTGGCTAGTGCCCATCAGGCAGCGTTCGCCCGTCAGTTGGGGCACTATTTCACGCCAACATCGTTTGTCACCTTCATCTGTCGCGCATCGCGGTTTACCGTGATCCCGATGTGAGTGATCTGTAAACGAAAATCGCAGGGGGGGAAAGATGCGTAGGAGACGTCCGATACGTACGGCTTCAATGGTTGCGGGGGCTGTGGTCCTCTTCGCCGCGGCGATCACGGGTGGTGCGACGGCCCAGGCGCAGGAGCGTCCGGTTCTCCCTGTGGTCGCGGCGGCCGACAACCGTCCCGACGTCCGGGCCCTGTCTTCCGATGAACGGCAGGAACTGCAGGCGGAGATCGACGAGGTGCTCGCCGAGACCGACAACGGGGGCGTACAGATCAGCGCAAACGAGATCTCCTGGAACGGTGGCGAACCGATCCTGGCCTTCCCGCTTCCTGGCGAGACCGAGGCGCCGCCCTCCAGTGCCGCGGCGCTCCGCGCCGAAGGGCTCAGCGCGACGGCTGATGTCGAACCGCTGGTCAACTGGCAGGGATGCCCGGCAGGCAACGACGACAACCGTTGGTACTGCTTCTATCAGTACTCGAACTTCGGGGGGCGCCGACTTCAGTGGAACCATGCGCACTGCTCCACGGGCATCCGGTTCGGGGACTACGGATTCGACAACATGACCACCGCATGGGTGAACACGACCAGGAACGCCGCTAACGTGGGGATGATCGTCACCGTCTACGACGGTTGGTTCACGGGCACCCTGTGGCGGGAACAGCCGTGGACCAAGGTGAGCAAGGTGGACCCGTTCCACGACAACAAGGCCAGCAGCTTCACAGCCTGCCGGAAGTAGCGCAGACCGGCGGGGCGGGAAACGGAACGAAGCGGCTGGGCACCCTCGGTCTTGTATCGGGGCGCTCAGCCGTTCCGTTGCCGTGGTTGGCCAGATCAGTGGGATAGCGGATCGATCGCCTCGACGCGGGCTGCCAGGTCACGGTACAGGGCTTCCAGCCTCTTCACGCGTTCGACGAGATCCTCTTGCGGTTCACCCACCGCGTGATCGGAGCCGGGATCGAGGAAGTACGTATCCCGGTACTCATCGTGCAATTGCAGGAGCCCGGCCCTGCGGAGCTCCTGGATCGCGCTGTGAATGTCTTCCTCCTGTATGCCGTACTGGTCCCGCACCTCGGAGACCGTCGGCAGAATGTCGCCGAAGACATAGCGGCGTTCGGCCAGGCCATCGCGGATGTGGCTGACGAATTCCCCACATGCCTGTTCCGTATCGCTCGTCGTCGGCCCGGGCAAGTGGATCGCCTTCAGGTATGGGGGCCTGTCGTACTTCCTTTCCGGCATCGCTCAGGGCCTCCGGTCGATCGTCGACACACTGCCCCGCTCCAGCGTCTCGGTCACGCTGAGAGTGGCGGGGACGGACACGTTGAGGCGCCGTGCGTGTCCGAACAGAGCCGACTCCGTGCCCACGGGGTAACCCGTCTCCGGATCGAACAGCACTGATTCCCGTTGCGTGCTGCCGTCCAGCCTCTCGTTCTGCGACACGGCGATCACATCCCGTCCGTTCCAGGTCGTAGTGGTGGCCACGGCCACGCCGGTGCTGCCGGCGAGGACCCGCAGCGCGGCGGCACGGAGACGCGGATCCACCGGGCCGGATCTTGCCACGTAGCCGAGCAGGTCGTTCACTCCGTAAATGATCGCCCCGCCCTCCCAGTTCACCTTCGCCAGCTGCTGTGCGAGTTTTCCGGGGTCGGTGGCGAACGGAGCGACCGCCCCCCAGTCTCCGCCTTCCGGGGAAGGGAACTTGCCGGGCCCGAACGTCCGGTCCTCGACCCCGGTACCGGCGACCAGTCCCGCCTCTTCGGCTTCCTTCCGCTGCGCGGGGTTGGGGTAGATCGGCTCACCGAACGCACTGCGCTGACGTCCGGAATGGTCCTTGCCCACCCAGGACTCGGTCACGGTGGGCACGGCGGCGTTGGCAACACCTCCCGGAACGTCCCCGGCGGTGTTGAGCCACCAGCCCCACGTCTTCGAGTACTGGTAGGCGCCCTGCGCCGCTTCGGGTTCGAGCCTTTCAACACGCCGCGCGAAGGCGAGGAGGAACTCGCGCGTCGACTGTCCCTCGACGGGCTGCAGGGACAGTACGGGTGGCGTGTATGCGACAGGTGCCACCACGTCGCTGTCCGGGAGGAGGTTCCGGCCACCCACGGCCAGGACCGTGCCGATGCCCACGATCGCTGCTCCCGCGAGGAGCCGCCGTCGACCCAGATGTACCTGTCGCGGACGCCGGGTGGACCGCAGAGCCCGGAGTGTGTGCTCCGCTTGTGACGGCAGGGCGGCGCGGGCAGGCTCGACGAGACCCGCTGGATCATTGGCGGTGGTCAGGAGTCCTCGGATCCGCTCCACGTCTCGCTTCACGTTGCAGTCCTCTCCGTAGTTGCAGGGCGATGGTCGGCGACCGCAGGAACGTCCTTCGCGAGTTCGTGCTCCAATCTTCGCCGGGCCCTGTGCAGGCGCACGGCGAAGGTGGCTTTGCTGCACCCGAGAGCCTGGGCTGCCTCATGCGGATCGAGACCGTCCCAGGAGACGAGCATCAGCACCTCACGGTCGCCCTCGGACAGCCGCGCGAGAATACGGGCGGCGCCCATGCGCGCCAGCACCCGGGTCTCCGCGCCGGGTTCGTCTGTGTACGTGTCCTTCTCGCCGCGCAACCGACCTGCCAGCCGATCCGCCCGCTCCTGGGATCGCCACGTGTTGGCGACGACCCGTCGGGCGATGCCGTACAGCCACGGCAAGGCGGCGCCCCGCTTCGTCGACCAACGCTCCCAGGCGATGGCGAACACCTCCGAAGCAGCATCGTCGATCAGGTCCGGGGCGAGTCGGCGCGTCAGATACCTCACCACGGCGTGGTACGAGTCCCGGTACACCGCCTCGAACCGGGACCACTCGTCCGCGATCTCACCCACGCGGCCTCCCCTTCCGATGATGCTCGCAGACCGTTTGTGTCCGTCACCCCCTCGCGATTACAGCAGCCGACTGTGAAATCCCTTCCCGCGCCATCAAAAGAGATCCGCGGCCAGTGGTCAGTCTGGTTCGGTCATTGGTTGCGGCGGAACGGGTCGGGGACGTCGCCGCGCAGCACGCCGTGCACGAGCTGGGCAACCTCGGCGGCCCCGGCCTTCGTCGCCGGGGCGTGGATCGTCTAGGCCCGTACTTCGCAGGTCACCGATTCAGGTCTGTGGCCAGCGGGTTTGTGTGACTTCGATGCCGAGTAGTTCGAGGAGGTGGAGTTGGACGCCCCGGGTGATCTGCACCGTCGGTGGGTCGGTCACGTTCCCGATCCGCAGGTTCAGCTCGCCGAGGTGGTAGAGGATCATCCGGCCGGTGGGCCGTACCCGGCGGTTGTCCGGGTAGAGCCCGGCCATGGTCTGCTCCGGCCCCAGAGCGCGTCTGACCTGGCGTTCGATCAGGCAGAAGACCAGCAGTGCCAGGCAGATGACCTGGATCAGGGCGGCGGCGCGGCGGTTGTGCTGGACGAAGACCGGGGTGACCGCGAGCGGGCCCTTGAAGTCCGCGTAGCGGCGCTCGACCGCGCCCTGGCCCTTGTACTGGATCAGGACCTGCGCGGGGTCGGCCTGCTCGGCCGGGAGCGGGGTGATCAGTGCGTACCAGCCGTCGGCCTTGGCTTCGGCGTCGAGGACGTCCTGGTCGAACGCCCATTCCAGCGATGGCAGGCCGGCGTCGTCCTGGTGCACGTGCCAGCGCAGGCACGCGGTGACGCGGCGCTTGGCGGCGATCACCCCGGCGCGGGCCGCGACCTTCTCGGCCGTCTTGTAGTGCCGCCCGCCCGCTGCACGCGCGAGCTTGTCCAGGTCCTCGGCCGCCCTGGCCAGGCGTTTGGCCCGGGCCGTCTGCCGGCCGGCCGCGTTCGCGGTGGAGTGGACCAGGACCCGCCGCAGGGTGAGCACCGGATCGCGCTTGCGCGGGCCCGCCAGGGTGTGGATGTCCTCCAGCACCCGGTAGACCTCCCGCTCGGCCGGGTCCTTGCCCGCATCCCGCTGTGGAACCCAGTCCACGACGGTGGCCTGTTCCAGGTCGAGGGCGGCGTAGACCCCGTCCTTGATCTGGGCGGCCGGCACCGGGGCGATGAACGGGACCTCGGCTTCGAGCAGGGCGGTGATGTTCGTATAGGACACCAGCTTGGCGTCCGCGACCATCAAGAACTCCTGCTCGCCGGCGATGTGCAGGAGGAGGGAGCAGACTCCCTCAACCGTCAGGAAGAGCTGGGGTTGTTCAAGACCTGGCTGCTCGAGCGGCCCGGTATCGCGAGCAGCGGATTCATCGAGTCCGTGAACGACTCCGACACCAAGTCCATGACCCTGCTCTGGCACGGCGACTCCCCGCTCCAGGCCCAGGCTGTCCAGGAGGCCGCCAACTGGGGAATCTCGCTGACGTTCGAACAGCGGCAGTACGACTTGGCGCAGTTGGAGAGCGCGATCGACGCCATCTGGGCGAGCGCCGACGCCGGCGGATGGCCGGGTTTTCAGATCGCCTACATCGCGGGTGTCACCGAGGACTTCGACGGCATCGTGGTGCACGGCTCCTACACCGAGCCGCAGGTCGGCGGTGCCACGTTCGCCCGCTCCATGGTTGCGCAGGTCGACGGTGTGCCGGTCCGGATCGTCTCGGAGGAGGAGGCTGAAACAGCCAGCGCGACCCGCAAGAACGACTTCTCGCCGTTCTACGCCGGTGGCTACATGTACAGCCCCAACAAGCTGCATTTCTGCTCCACGGGCTTCTCCGTGCGGTACCAAGGCAAGACGCACATCACCACCGCCCGGCACTGCGACGGCAACGACTACCGCGCGAGGAACGGCAAGGCCAAGTACGGGAAGGGAATCTTCACCGAAAATGGGGGCGGTGCCCGGATCCTCAACGGGGCTGGAATTGGGCAGATGTTCGACGGTGGGTGGAACAACACGAAGGGCTACCGCAAGCGCGTCGTGGGCTACCGCGACCTCAGCCTCGGCGACAAGGTCTGCACCAGTGGCGGCAACTCCGGCGTTCACTGCAACATCAAGGTGGATGCGATGAAGGTGAAATTCGACGACCGCCACGGCAGCAAGCTGACCACGATCCACGCGACCCAGCAGAAGAGCGGCGCGATCGCGGTCATCCAGGGCGACAGCGGCGGCCCCGTGCTGACCCCTGCCGGCGACGGCAA
Source organism: Streptomyces sp. JNUCC 63 (assembly GCF_054366325.1). Lineage (NCBI taxonomy): Bacteria > Bacillati > Actinomycetota > Actinomycetes > Kitasatosporales > Streptomycetaceae > Streptomyces > Streptomyces sp. JNUCC 63. Next base: position 4,471,437 of record NZ_CM135963.1, read on the forward strand.
GGTCCGCGCAGCCGGCATGATCCAGGGTGTGGACCGCTTTGTCTCCAACTGCGGTTCCGTCCATGACCCCGACGGCGCCAAGTGCGGCAAGGGGGTGTTGTTCACCTCGATGCGCACGATCGTGAAGGGGATCCCCGGGGGGTCCCTCGCGACCTGGTAGCAGGTAGCAGCCCGAGCAGGTAGTACGACATCGGCCTGCGCACCCGGGGTGGGTGCGCAGGCCGATGCGCTTCCGCGGACCGGTTCCGCTGGTTCGCCGGCCCGAGCGCCATGGATGCGGAACTTGGAATCCTGTCATGCCGAGCCTGCACAAAAGACCAGGGCCGTGACGTCTATTCACCGGGACGCCGTCACCGAGCGGCGCGGATGAGGAGGTAGCCGACATCGTAACGCTCGAGGAGTTCCTCAGTGCTGAGCTCCCGGGGCTCAGCCGCTTCGCGGGTGCGCTGACCGGGGATCCACACTTGGCCGAGGACATCCTGTCCGACGCGCTGCTGGTGGTCGTCTCCCGCTGGCGCAGGATCTCCGCAACAGAGAATCCTGTCGCCTACGTGCGCCGGATCGTGGTCAACACCCATCTGTCGGACCGGCGCAAGGCCAAGCGGCGGCAGACCGAGCCCAGCGGGGACGCCGCCGTGCTGGACCAGGTGGATCCCGATGCCAGTGACGCCGTGGCGCGGCGGGACGAGGTGGACCGGCTGCTGGCGGGACTGACACCGCGCCAGCGGGTGGCCGTCGTCCTGCGCTATCTGCTCGACCAGGACGACCAGGAGATCGCACAGGCGCTCGGTTGCAGCAGCGCCACGGTGCGCTCCCATCTCTCCCAGGCCCGTGCCGCGCTGCGCCTTTCCGCTCACACCCTCACCGAGAGGAGTTGACCTGTGGACGTGGACGACCTGACCGACGCCCTCGCCTCGCACACCCCCGACCCGGAGGCCGTGCTCGCCGCACTGCAGACCAAACGCAGGAAGCGGGCCCGCCGACGCGTCCTGGCCGCCGGATGCGCAGCCGTCGTCGCTGCGGGTGTGATCACGCTCTGGTCCGCGGGCTCCGGCACGCCCACCGCGCCCACCGCGATGGATGGGGCAAGCGCATGCGCGGCATTCCCGTTGCAGGAGCATTTCGCGATTGCCCGGGAGGAGGGCTTCACGGTCGTCCTCGCGAAGGGGATCCTGACGGGTCGTTCGGCATCCCCCGCCGGGCCGGTGTACGCCGAAATGCGCCTGACCGACGTCAGGACCCTGAGCGGCCCGGAGATCCGCTCGGGAAGCACTGTCTGGCTGCGGAGCGACGCCGGCCCCGACGGCGGCCCGGTGCCCGGCGCGCCCACCGGATCGCTCTGGGCCCGCGACGGCAGCCTCTTCGGAGTCATCGGGCCCCAGGTCGACGACGGTGGTCCGGAGGGTTCCGTCATGCGGGTGGCACCGGTCGTGGACGGGCAGGTCGTCCTGAGCACCGCCGGGTGCTGGCTGGAGAGGGGACGGCCTCGCCGGCCGTACCCCGGTCCGCTGGCGGAGATCCCCGGAAGCAACTCGTACCGACGCGCTGCGGAGGTCGGCTTCCAGACCGTCCCGCTCAGCGAAGTGGAGCGCCTCGCGAGCCGCTGATCGCAACCGCGGTTCTGCCCTGTGAGACGGGGCTGGGATCCCGGGGTCCCAGCCCCTGGCCGTAAGCGTGGAGTCTTCAACTTCTGGGCGGAAGAGCACGTGCGTCAGGAAGCGCTACGACTGGGGTGTTCTCAGTGAAGTCTTCTCAGCAACATGACGGTTGCGGAGCGTGATGTAGTGGCGGACGGCAGGACGGTGACCTGACGTCAGGCAGATATGGTCGGTGGCCCGGAGGACTCTCACCTCCGGGCCCCCACAGATCCCGGCGTGACAGTCTCCCGTCACCGGGCTCTTCTCGATCTCGCCTTCAGAACTCCGAGACCCACTGCCAGTGTGCGAACGGAGGACGCTGCCTGAGGCGCGTTCCCATTCGTTCCCATGGAAGGTCGAAAGGCCCCTCGGAGATGATCTCCGAGGGGCCTTTCTGATGCTCCGATGCAGGTCAGAGCGGTAATGCGTTGTGCCCCCGGCAGGATTCGAACCTGCGACACCCGCTTTAGGAGAGGCCCTATTGTCTTCCCTGTCCATGATGATCTTCCCTGGGTTTTGCCGTTCCTGCTGGTCGGCGCGGTACGGCTTTCCGTCCCTGTCTGATCGTTCCCTACCTTTACACGGCCTTCCGTTCCCATGACGTTCCCATTCAAGGCTCCACGAACCCCTGGGAACGAGGGCGGGGGAGGCGGTCGAGGTCAGCTGCAGCCGTCGAAGCGGTGAGCACCGCAGCCCCCTTGGGGGCGACAAAGGCCCTACCCCCATTGAAGCTCACGTACTTCGGGCACGTTCAGCAGTGCCCCTGCCGGAGTGCGGGCCTGCCCCTGCTCTGCTGCCCGAACAAGCGTTCCATTGGTCAGGCGGGTTCCGGGAGATTGACGCAGACGAGAGGTCCACACCGGACTCAACGATCACAGACGCTCCAGGTTCCACAGATAGAACCACAAGACACCACAGACCGTACGAGTCGTTTTGATATCTCCCGTACCGGGCATGTGGGTGATAGTGCTCGTCGCTGCCGACAGACCGCCTTATTGGCCCATGCGGAGTCATCGGAGCATCGCTCAAGGCGGCGCAAACGAGAAATCAAGACACCGCCGTGGGGTCTATCGATCTTCTCTGGACGTAAGACCAAATCGCGCCGATAGTTAAGGAGTTGAATCCATGACCAAAGCGGCGATTCAGTATCCGAAAGCCGGAATCAATATCATTGTGCGTGTCGGTGCACTGTGTGGCTATTACTGGTCGGCCGGGGATTCAGCGCAGGCCGTCTTCATCGACAACGCCGGCGATGTTTGGGAGTGGTACTCCGGGGGCGACCGGGGGGGTATAGCGGACCTGATGGACCAGACGCGCATGACGGGCTCACCCGCACCACCGGCCAGTGGCTCTGCGCTGAGTGGCTACGAGTGGGCGGCCGGGAATTCAAAGCAGGTCGCCTACCTCGACAGCGCCGGCCATGTCCACGAGCTGTACGTCACCAGCGGCGGGAATTGGGCGCACGCGGACCTGATGGACCAGACGCGCATGACGGGCTCACCCGCACCACCGGCCAGTGGCTCTGCGCTGAGTGGCTACGAGTGGGCGGCCGGGAATTCAAAGCAGGTCGCCTACCTCGACAGCGCCGGCCATGTCCACGAGCTGTACGTCACCAGCGGCGGGAATTGGGCGCACGCGGACCTGATGGACCAGACGCGCATGACGGGCTCACCCGCACCACCGGCCAGTGGCTCTGCGCTGAGTGGCTACGAGTGGGCGGCCGGGAATTCAAAGCAGGTCGCCTACCTCGACAGCGCCGGCCATGTCCACGAGCTGTACGTCACCAGCGGCGGGAATTGGGCGCACGCGGACCTGATGGACCAGACGCGCATGACGGGCTCACCCGCACCACCGGCCGGCCGCCCTGCGCTGAGTGGCTACGAGTGGGCGGCTGGGAATTCAAAGCAGGTCGCCTACCTCGACAGCGCCGGCCATGTCCACGAGCTGTACGTCACCAGCGGCGGGAATTGGGCACACGCGGACCTGACGCGCCAAGCCGGCGCATCACCGGCCGTTGGCTCTGCGCTGAGTGGCTACGAGTGGGCGGGCGGGAGGAATTCAAAGCAGGTCGCCTACATCGACAGCGCAGGGGACGTTCAGGAGCTGTACGTGACCCCCGAAGCATTCTGGTTGCACGAGGACCTGTCAGCCCGGTTCGAAATACCACCGGCTGCCAGCGGCACTGCGCTGAGTGGCTTCCAGGGGCAGGAGAAGAGCGCAAACGTCTTCGTCCTCGCCAGCGACGGCAACGTTTACTGGCTGTCTTGGGTGGGAAAGCCCCCGCAAAGCTGAAGCTAATCTGCAAAGAAGCCACCGGTGGGCAGGCCATCAACCAGCTTTGACGATCACGGATGACAATTGAAGATCCACCATCTTGAAGCCGCTGGTCACAGGACTGGTGTGAGTCGCTGGTCGTGTGCTCGTGCTGGTCGGGGGCGGTAGTCGGAACTCAAGATCGTCTGCCGTTTCGGTGATCGCGGGTCCACGGGTTCCCGGGCGTGAGCGAGGCGCCTGTCCGTACGATCCGGGCGGGAGGTGCATCAGGTGGCCAGGGATGCGGAACCGGGCCTTCGTGAGCTGATCACGGCCCACAGGGCCGAGCTAGGGCGTGTATCGAGTTGTGATCATTGGCCGGTCCGGGTGAGGTCTTTGATCCAGATCATCGAGGCGCGCAGGTGGAGGCCGGCGAGGTAGCTGTCTGGGGTCTTGTCGTATCGGGTGGCGATGCCTCGCCAGGCCTTGAGCTTGTTGATCAGGCGCTCGACGGTGTTCCTCTCCTTGTAGAGGTCGGCGTCGTGGCTGACGGGACGGCCGCCCCTGGAGCCCTTCTTCTTCCGGTTGGCGGCCTGGTCCTTCTTCTCCGGGATGACTGCCTTGATGTGGCGCTTGCGCAGGTGGGCGCGGTTGCGGCGGGATGAGTAGGCCTTGTCCCCGGCGACGGCGTCCGGCCGGGTGCGGGGGCGGCCGACAGGCCCGCGGACCCGTATCTTCCCCAGCACGGGGATGAACTGCGGGCTGTCCGCGGCCTGGCCCGCAGTCAGAACGAACGCCAGCGGGCGACACTTCCGGTCGGCGGCGAGGTGGACCTTGCTGGTCTGCCCGCCCCTCGAGCGTCCCAGGAGGGCAGCCTTCAGACGGAGTTTCCGCCGGCGTCGGACGCGTCGTCGTTCTTCCTGCCCGGGATCGTCTCCGGTTCCCTGCCCGTTTTGTTCTTCGGAGCTGCCCCCTTTGACCTGGCCTTCTCCTCCTCGGCGGCGGCCTTCTCCAGGGCGGTGAACACGTCCTCGCTCAGGTGCATCCCGGCAGCGTCGTGGTGTGCCCGCGCGGTGGTGGAGTCGATGCTGACCAGGGACAGGTCCACCTCACCCCGCTTCGCGGCTTCCGCGATCATGCCCTCCAGCAGGGCCTCGAACACGCCGGCGTCACGCCACTGCCGGAAGCGGTTGGAGACGGTCGACCAGGCACCGAACTCCTGCGGCATCTCCCGCCACTGCCCGCCCGTCTTGAACCGCCAGATCACGCCCTCGAACTGCTGCCGCAGGCGCTCGGGGTACGGGCCGTACTCGCCGATCGGCAGATACGGCCCGATGAACTCCCACTCTTCGTCTGTCAGTTGCACTCGCGTCACACAAGACGATCTACCGGATCAGGCCTCGGAGCGAGGGCAAACCCCAAGATTGATCACGACTCGATACGCGCCCTAGAGGCGCAGGCAGAGAAGTTGAGCCAGCAGCTTCAAGAGGTGCCTGACGATCTGGAGGAGCTCGCCGTCGCCGGGCGGGTCGCGCGTCGGCTGGTCGAACAGCTGCACGCCGAAACGGAACAGGAAGCGACGCCGGCGGCAACTGCATCTCCGCGACCACGGTGCGCCGCTGGGTGCTGGAGGTGATCGACCTGCTCGCCGCGCGGGCCGAGCGGCTGGACCAGGCGCTGAAGAAAGTCACCCGGAAGGGTGGCCACGTGGTCCTGGCCGACGGCACCCTCATCCGCACCCGGCGCCGCACCGGAGCGGACAACCGCCGCAACTACAGCGGGAAACACAAGGCCCACGGCCTGCTCTTCCTCGCTCTCACCGACGACAAGGGCCGCCTGCTATGGTTGTCCGCCGCCCGCCCGGGACGCTCCTCGGAGATCACCACTGCCCGCTACAACCACCTCGTCGAGCGCCTACGGGCCCACGAGCTGGGCGCCATCGGCGACCTCGGCTTCACCGGCCTGGACGACGATCCGGACAACCCCGTAGTCATCACCGGCTACAAGGCCGCCCGCACCAAGCCGCTCACGTCCGCGAAGAAGCAGGTCAACAAGCTGATCGCGTCCGTGCGCACGGTCTGCGAGCACGCGTTCACACACCTGAAGAACTGGCGTGTCCTCACCAAGCTCCGCCTGCACGTGCGTCACGCAACCGCGCTCCTGCGCGCTCTGCTCGTGCTGACCAACATCGAGGTCGCACGCTGACCGACGATCTTCGCCGCAGACAGCCGCCCACGACCAGCACGAGCATCCCGGAGACCGATCACACCAGCCCCTTGACCAGCGACTTCAGGATGAACATCGCTCATTGGGGGTCGGGGCCCTCGGACCGTCTGTGCGAGCCGTACGTGGCCGGTGGGCACAGATTAGCTGCTCGGGCTGATCTGCGGGGTCAGTCCGTACGGATGCTCGGATGGATCTCGGGCCGGCCGACGTGGCCGCAGGCGTGCGGGCAGGGCACCCATTTCCAGGGCTGGGCGTACGGCGCGCGCAGGGACTCGCGGGAGTGGTCGGGGGCGTCGGCCGCGCAGCGCCGTTCGGCGCGGATCGTGGCGGCCTTGGTGCCGGTGGCCTCTTCGGTCTCGCGGGCGGCGCAGAGGCGGCGGGGCTCCGGCTCTGGGGCCGGGCGCTCGACGTGGTCACGGACGAACGCGGCGACGGCCGTCCCGTCGGCCAACGCCGCGCCCTCATTACCGCACACGTGTTTGATCCAGATGGGTGGGGTCACTCGGTGGTGTTCGCTGGTGGCAGTCGCGCCTGTGGATCTCATCGGATGCGGCCGCCGGGCCGGGGCGATGGGCCACGGGACAGGCGAGGGAGCTGGTCAGGGTGAGTATGGTGGCAGCGCAGGGCGGGGGTGGGGGAGGTTCCAGTGTGCCATCCCCTTCGGCGTCTACAAGCTCGGCCTTCCAGGCTCGATAGCGGTAGCTGTTCGAGCCGCCCGCGGGTCCGCGGTGATCAGCAGGTGGGTGACGTGGGGATCGCCTGATCACAGACCTGCAGATGCCGCCTGTGCGGCCGTCGCCGCGGGGTCACCAGGTGGTGGGCTTGCCCTTCTGGTAGAGCCACACGTCAAAGAAGCTCGTCAGGTCCATCCCCGACTCCTTCTCCGAGAGCTTGATGAAATCGGTCGTGGTCGCGTTGCCGTAGCGGTAGGCCTGCACCCACTGCCGGAGAATCCGGAAGAACGCCGCGTCGCCCACCTTCCGCCGCAGTGCGTGCAGGGTCATCGCGCCTCGGTCGTAGACCGGGTCACTGAACATGTCGACGACGCCCGGATCGGCGATGGTGATCTGCCAAAACCTCCGCTTGTCGCCGGCGTACGCCCGCTCGAATAGCTTCTGCGCGCTCATCCCGTCTGTGTGCTCGCTCCACAACCACTCCGAATAGGTCGCGAACCCCTCGTTGAGCCAGATGTCACTCCAGCGCCGCACCGAGACGCTGTCACCGAACCACTGATGGGCGAGCTCATGCGCCATGGTCCCGATGGCGTTGGACGGCACGTCGCAGAAGACCGGACGGGTCTGTGTTTCGAGCGCGTAGCCGACGTTCGGCGCGTAGTCGATGATCGCACCGGTGGAGGAGAAGGGGTAGGGGCCGAAGGTCTGGCGGTAGTAGTCGATGATGTCCGGAATCTGGGCGACGGCAGCGGCCGACCGTTTGACGAGCCGCGGGTCCACCGCCGTGTAGATCGGGATCCCGCTGGGTATTGTCGACTTGGTGATCTCGAACTTACCGATGGTCACCGTGGCGAGGTACGTCGCCATCGGCTCGGTGGAATCCCATACGAACGTGGTCCAACCGGACGCGGTGGTCTGCGAGAGCAATCGGCCATTGCCCACCGCGGTCGTGCCTTCCGGCACGGTCGCGTGGAAGGTGAACGTCGCCTTGTTCGTCGGGTGGTCATTGCCCGGGAACCATGTCGGCGCCCCCTGCGGTTCTCCGACCACGAAGGCGCCGTCGTCGGTCGGTACCCAACCCTCGATCGAACCGTCCGGGTCGGTGATGACCGGCGGCACCCCCGCGTACTTCACGACTACCGTGAACACCCGACCGGAGGGAAGGCTCGAGCGTGGCGTGATGACGAGTTCCTGCCCGTCCCGCTGGAACCCGGCCGTCGTCCCGTCCACCGTCAACATCGAGATGTCCGGCCCCCGGAAATCGAGGTCGAACCGGTCAAGGTTCTGGGTCGCGACCGCCGTGACCGTCGTGGTCGCATCCATGCGCCGGGTGGCCGGATCATAGGAGAACGCGATGTCGTAATGCCGGACGTCGAACCCGCCGTTCCCCTGATACCGGAAGTACGGGTCGCCCACCCCCGGCGCACCTGCCTCGAACGCACTTCTTCGGGTCTCAGCGAAAGCGGAGGGTGTGACCAGCATGGAACTCATCGCGACAGCGGTCGTCACCGCGATCGTTGACGCGCGGAATCGTCGAAATGCCATGTCTCTCCTTCAGGACGCTGAGTGGCGGGAGAAGTTCGCCGTCAGTTCACCTTGAGGAACCGGCGCCGAACCGGTGCGAGGGGACACGATCTGCGATCTCTGTGAGGTTTCCGAGACAAGGGATGCGCGGATCGTACGAGGGGGCGAAACGGAGGTCAAGGGGCCATTGAACGCATTCATGCGGGGTTCCCGGCCGGACATCGCCCCCCGGAGACGCCGATCTCCGGGGGGCGAGGCCGTGCCGGTCGTGTCGTTGAAGGTGACCGTCGGGTTCTCGGTCAGTTCGCCGTGATAAATGCCGCTGCAGGTCGGGTGGACCGTGATGTGATTGCCCGTCAGGGTATTCGGCGGAACGTTGCTGGTGGTGGCGTTTGTTCAGGAGCAGCTTGAGCCGCTCAGTAGATAGAGGGCAGGGCTCTCGCGTACCCGATGGGATGCCGAAAATCCGATAAACCCTCACACCGTTCACCGCCAGGTCATGCCGAACCTGAATACCCGTCATGAATGAGCCGGGAGCCGCTGACTTCGGCGCGGGAGTGACCGCCCTGGGTGCCGGTGGCAACCGTCACGTCTGCACCTGCTCAGTAGACCGTGTGAAGGAGTCGGTGTGTTCGGTCATTGCGTGGTCACACTGGTGAAGGCGCATTTCGATCTGCGCCCGTCGGGGCTCGGGCGACTGGCCGCCTTATGGTCGGCCTGCTTTGATCCTTCGCGTGGCGCCAACTCGCGGACACGAATTCCGGTACCGGGAGCCGAGCGAGCGAACGCTGCCAGTCAAAAGTGCTCATTCGAAGGGAACCGCGCGTGATGAACCCCGCCCCCCAGGTTGCGACAGCCGAGATCTCCGACGCCGATCTGGACAACGTCTCCGGCGGCCTCGCGGTCGGCGGCTCCGGCGATCTCTGCGTCGAGACGCCGATCGCAGCCGTCACCTCCGACCTCCTGGCCGTCGCCACCCCCGAGGGCGTTGCGGCGGGCGCGGCCGTCCACACCGCCGCTCACTGACAGCAGCGCCCAGCTACCGATGGGTCCCGGATCCCCTGGTCCGGGACCCATCGTGGTCTTTGCGCGCCGCGCGGGCGGCAACTACTCGGGAACGCTTCCTGAGATCATCTGGCAGCGCGGTGCGGCTGAAGGCCTCCCCAGTGGCGAGGACGCTGCCCACGTCATGGCGGATGGTGAGCGGCGGTTCTTCGAGTCCGCTGGCCGGCCGGGACCCGGCCGTGGGGGTTTCGGTGCAGCTGCCGGTGAGCCGGTTTTCGTGCGGGGGTTTCTGAACCTCCTGCGGATCCGGCGGGGGTGAGCCTGTTCGGCTCTGCCGGCTCCTCCCAGGGCCGATGGAGGTCGGTGGTCAGGGGGCGGGCGAGCCGGAGCTGGGTATGGGCAGCGATGACCAGCCACGTCTACCGGTCGGCCGTCTCCGGGCTGCGATGTCGGGGCTTGGTCCATCCGAGCGTCTCACGCGAACGCCGACCCAAGGGCGGAGGCGGTGAGCTGACGCCATGCGATGCCCAGCACATGGCTGGCCACCCTTCGAATCCGCGTCGGGACGGGCCCCGAGGGTGTCGCCCTCGGGGCCCGTCGCCTGGTTGCCGCTGCGGTTGCGGCCTCCTAGCCGTGGGCGCGGGCGTCCTTGAGGTCCTTTGAGGTGATCTTCATCGCCCGGTCGCCGTCGTCTGAAGTCGCCCAGGCGGGTCGGGCGGACGAGGCCGTCTGCCGCGGTCGCCGTGGCAGGCCGGGGCGCGCGCCGGAAGCAGGGGCGGCGACCGGTCGCGGCGGACCGGGCGCGGGCACGGGGGTGCGCTGCCCTGCGCCCTGCCCTGTGCCGGCGGCCGCCGAGCCGCGTTGTGGTGTGAAGTGGGCCACTTCGCTCGGGGGCATGCCGAGCAGACGCGCGGCGTCACCTTGGCTTACGTGCAGCTTGTCCACGAGCTCGTGAACAGCGACGGCGATCGCCCGGTCCTCGGCGGCGACCGCGGCCGCCCGGCGGTGCCGCGCTTCGGCCACCGGACCGAGCACGGGCTCGAGTTCGGGCACCACCATCTTCAGGACGATCAGGTCCGCGGGGACCCCGACGGCTTCGGCGACGAGGCCGCGCGCCAGGTCCTCCGCACCGTCAAGAGTGCGGCACTGGGTGTGGAGATCGAGGCGGGGAATGTCGATGGCCCACCACCGGCCGGTGCGGCGCAGCAGCACTTGGAATTCGTCGCGGGGACTCATGTGCTCTGCCTCCTGTGCTTCCCGTTGGCTGGGGCCGTGGCTCACGGGCTGACACGCGGCTCGCGAACTCCGAAACTCGTTCTACCCGGAACGGCCGGGTGCAGGCATGGTCAGCTGAGGCACAGTCCGAGCAGACAGATCTCCGTCGGAGACGTCGATACCCGCGCGGGGCGGGTCTGGGGCGTGCCCGCGTCCGTGCCGTTGGTGGGCGCGGGCGTCGGCGGCTGTTGCGCCGTTGTATCGGAGCGGTCGGGGGCCGTGTCGCCGGCGGAGGGGGCGGTGCTGTGCGGCTGCGGGGTCGGCGTCGCGGCCGGGCGGGCAGGCGCGGCGGCCTCCGGCCGGTCGATCGGTGGCGTTGTGGGGGGCGGGGCCGCGAGGGCCTGCTCTCGCGGGGCGTTGGTCCTCGTCGGCGGCTGCGGCTGGGAAGGGGCGTGGGAGGACCGGTGAGTGCGCTGATCGGTCGCTGGCGCGGAGGCTGAACGGTTCTGCTCGGGCGTCTGCTCCTCCACGGCGCCGATGCTCTGGGCGTCCGGCGCCACGGCTGCCTCGGCCCGGTCGGCGGAGGTCCGGTCCATCATGGCGACGGTCAGGCCGCCTCCGACGAGTGCGACAGCGCCGGCGACCGCCGCCCGGCGCTTGTTCTTCTTCCAGCGGACCAGCTGGCGCCGACGTGCCGCACGCCCCTGCCGCACGGGCGGCAGGTCCCCGGCATCGGCGGCAACGTGCGGGGTCACGCTCGTGGAATCGCTGGACTCCGTCTCGCCGTCGAGGAGCGTGTCATGCCTCGTGTCGGCGGTCGCAGTGCCCCGGTAAGCCGTTGTGGCCGGTGCGGCGCTCACCATCGCCGGGGCCGACCCGCTGCAGCCGCCGACGGCGTGCGGGGCGATGTCCGGGGCGTAGGCGCCGCACCCGGGGCACACCAGGGCGCCATTGAGATGGCGACGGCATGAGGAGCAGTAATCCATCCGCGGTCTTCCGGTCTTCCTGGTTCGACGCGCCGTCGGCCCGCCTGGGCCACGACCTGGTCGTGTTCGCACATGCAATCGAGCAACCAGCAACGCTAACGAGGCTTTCGGAACGCCGTGTGCAGCGCGTGTGATGCTCCTGCGCGGATTCCTTGTGTGAGGACGGGATGGGCGGACGTATCCGCGCCGAGTCCACCCACGGCGGCGACCCGCGCCACTCCGGCTGACCAGCCGCAGCGGCTCCGGCCGAGGGCCGCTTCCTCGGCAGGCGTGTCGGTGGGCGTCCTTGGTTACAGCCCGCAGGAGCCGCGGTCGAGGTGGAAGTACCGGGCATTGGCCCAGCGGCACAGCCGCCGGGCACCCACCTGAGATCGCCCAGCCCGTACCGAACAGCACTGCGCTGGGGATCACGCCGACGCCGGTGCACAGGCCTAAGGCGTCGCGGTAGGGGCCGCAGCGTTTGGCTTCGAGGGCGGCGATCTCGCATGGGAGGACGGGATGCGGGTAGGGGCGTTCGCTGCCGGCGATGGGGTCGCCGGTGTTGGGGTCGAACTCGTAGGCGCGCTCGCCGGGGCGGATGGGCAGGGACCACCAGGGCTGTCCGGGTCTGGTGGTGAAGACGTGGCGGGCATTGTGGTTGGTGTGGCCTTGGCGGTCGGTGATGAAGGTCTGGAGGGCGAGGACCCAGCAGCGTCCGCCGAAGGCGATTCACGCCTCAGTACTGCCGCAGTCCGAGGAGGCTCGGGCCGAGGCCCCGCTTGCTCTGGTTCCGCGCAAGTCGCCGGCGCGGCGGGACGTTGCTCAGGAACCGGAGGAGATGCCCGGCGTTCCCACGGAAGACGGCGGCGACGTTCCCATGGAGGGCGCTGCCTGACGGCGCGTTCCCATGCGTTCCCATGCAGGGTCAAAAGGCCCCTCGGAGATCACTCCCGAGGGGCCTTTCTGATGCTCCGATGCAGGTCAGAGCGGTAACGCGCTGTGCCCCCGGCAGGATTCGAACCTGCGACACCCGCTTTAGGAGTTTTCCCCGGGCGAGGCTGTGACCTGCAGAGACGTCGGCCGCGGGGTGTCTGGCCGGGGTAAGGACTCCTCCGCAGTTCTCACGTGTTCACGGTGCTTCCCGTCCCCGTGTGTGCTGAATGCGTGCCGGTGGATGCTGTCCGACGAAGGCATGGTTGCTCAGGGGAGCCGGCGAGCGGCCGGAGTGAGGTGCGGGCGTCCCGTCAGACCTTCTCGACTCGCACGGGGTGGCCCGCGAGGAGTTGGTTCATGTCGTCGGTTTTAGAGGTCCTAACAGAGTGCTCGTACGCGCCGGTACAGGATGAGGCAGGTAGCGAGCTGCAGGAAGGCCTCGTGGATGTCGTCGCGGTGCTCCCAGCGGATCCTGAGGTGGCGAAAGCCGTGCAGCCAGGCGAACCCGCGTTCAACTACCCAGCGGTGGATGCCCAGTCCGGATCCATGGGGCTGTCCGCGGCGGGCGATGACCGGGGTGATGCCCAGGGTGCGAACCTTGCGGCGGTAGCGGTCGTGGTCGTAGCCGCGGTCCGCGTACAGCCGCCGGGGCCGGTGCCGGGGCCGCCCGCGGCGCCCCCGCACCTCGGGGACCGCCTGCAGCAGCGGGACCAGCTGGGTGACGTCGTTGCGGTTGCCGCCGGTGAGCGTCACCGCCAGGGGGGTGCCGCGCCCGTCGCAGATCAGGTGGTGCTTCGAGCCCGGCCGGGCGCGGTCGACCGGACTCGGGCCCGTTTTGGGCCGCCCCGCAGGGCACGCACGTGGGAGGAGTCGATCGCGGCCCGGGAGAAGTCCAGCTGGTCGGCGCCGTGCAGCTTCGCCAGCAGGACCTCCTGCAACTGGTGCCAGACACCGGCCTCGTTCCAGTCCCGCAGCCGGCGCCAGCAGGTCATCCCGGAGCCGAAACCCAGCTCCTGCGGCAGCCACTCCCACTGGATATTGGTGTGCAGCACGAACAGGATGCCCTGCAGCACACGGCGGTCGTCCAGCCGCTTGCGGCCTGGATGATCGGAGCGGCGTTCGATCTTCGGCAGCAGCGGCTCGATCAGCGCCCACAGGGCGTCGTCGATCTCCCAGGGTTTGGGGCGAGACATCGCGCACCTCCTGGCCAGAGCGGATCCGCACCAGAATCTCCAGGTTAGCGCAAATGTTCCATTTTGTTAGAACCTCTTACAACGCTGTGGCTTCACCTGATGCTTGACACCGCTTGCCTCGGCTCGGCTGTGCGCGTCTGATCGGCGTACGCGGGGAGGGCCGGGGCCGTGCTGGTGGAGTTGAGCGTGGTCGAGCAGCGGTATCACGCGGTCATGGGGGTCGCCGCGGGGGTTCCGGTCACTCAGGCTTTCGGACGTCAGCCCGACTGCTGCCTACGACCGGGCACGCACCTCGTTTGCATGGCTGACGACAGCCCGGCCCGCATAGTCCCGAAGCCACTGGGTGCGGCGGACACGCTGCTGGAGGCGGGCGAGGAACCGAGCGACCTCTCCTCCAGCCGCTCGCCGGGCTGCACGGCGGGCCAGGCTTCCATCCTGATCAGGACTGAGCGGTGGCGGCTCGGCGGTGAGGGATGCCGCCCAACGCCGAGGGTGACTCCCTGGGGGGCGACTCGGGGCCGGTGGAGCGCGAAAGAAACAGAAGCCCATATTCTATGACGTCAGTCACAGCGCTCCATCAATCAACCAACATACTTAGTAGATGTGACATGGCAGGTATGTGAGGATTCGTCCGTTTTGGTACGGATGTGGATCCCGCCGCGCGTCCCGGAATTCCGCCTGGCTGACCCGCGCGCCCGCTGCCCCGTGGTGTAAGGCTTCTGACGCCGTGACAGCTTCCCCTCCTGCCGCCATGTGCGGACCGGAGACTCGTGCACTGCCCTGGCGAGGCCCCGGGGCCTACGAGGCGACGTAGTGGCGGGGCCCTTTGCGCTCCCTGTCGAGCTCTTCTAAGAATGACGACTCACAGGACGTCGCCGCAGTTCGGAACCGGTGTTCACGCCGAGTCGACCGCGCACTGTGGCGCTCGGCGTCACCGAGTGAGTAGGAGCCCCCCCACACATGAAGTTGTTCCGAACGTCCCCGAGACTCCTCGCCCTCGCTCTCGGCCTGGGTCTGGCCTCCAGCGCGTTGGGCGTGGCGGTGCCGGCGAGCGCCCAGCCGGCCGCCACCCCGTCCGCTTCCGCCGGTACCTCCATGGCGCGGTATGGCGGGTCGGTCGGGGAGGCCGCGAACAACAAGGCGTTCTTCGAGGCTGCGCTCAAGTCGGTCGCCCAGAAGCGCGCCGCCCAGCCGAACGCGCAGGCGGTGACCCTCTACTACGACGCCTCCAAGGCACCGAGCTTCCGCTCGCAGATATCGAGCGCGGCCTCGATCTGGAACAGCTCCGTGTCCAACGTCAAACTCGAGGAGGCTTCGAGCGGCGGTGCCGACTTCTCCTACTACGAGGGCAACGACCCGCGCCGTGGCTCCCACGCCTCCGGCGATGGCCTCGGATACGGCTCCATCTTCCTCGACTACGCCCAGACCCGGCAGCACGACTCGGTCCGCGTCGTCACCCACGAGACCGGGCACATACTGGGTCTGCCGGACAACTACAGCGGGCCGTGCAGTGAGCTGATGTCGGGCGCCGGCGGCGGCCCGTCCTGCACCAACCGCTACCCGAACGCCACCGAGCGCGCGCGTGTCGACCAGCTGTGGACCACCGGACTCGCACAGGCCCCGAGCACGGGTCACCAGCCCGCTGGTGACCCGAGCGCTGCACCGCCGGTACGGACCGTGATGCCGGGCCACGGTCCGTGGCGTCCGCACCACAGCACGCCCTGGAGTTGATCGCGTTCCCAAGTGGGAAGCGGCTCGCTGTCGAGGATGGCTTCAGCCACATGCTCAAGACGGTCGTCTGAGCACTCCTGCAGGCCGGCCGACAGACGCTGGTGCTCTGTATGGCTGTCCTGGGAGGGCGGAGCCGGGGAAGGCAACCGCCCACTGGTTGGTGGCCTGCAACATGGCCAACAGGGCCGGGTTGGTCGCTGGGCCTTCCCCCGTGATGGCGGAGACGCTTCGTTGATCACGCGGCGAGCGTGAGTTTAACGGCGTGGTGTCGGTGTTCGTATTCGTTGGGGCTGAGGTGGCCGTCGGCGAGGCGGGTGCCTCGCCGGGATGCCCCGGGCCACCGACAGATCCGAGGAAGGACAGCGCGGTCGGTCGGAGTGCGGGTCAGGAGGCCGCGGGGCATCCCGGCACCGGTATCCTCGCGCGTCCGTCGCTGTGCGGGCCAGGAAGCCCGGGGACATCCAGCACTCCACATACTCACTGTCGGAGTGGTACACGGCGCCGTCCAGGCCGCCGCGGGTTGAGGCCGCCATCTGCAGTGCGTCGGCGACCAGGCCGGTGCGCATGTGGTCGGCGATGGACCAGCCGACGACCTTGCGGCTGAAGCAGTCCAGCACGGTCGCGAGATAGAGGAACTCCCCGCCGGCGAGCGGGAGATAGGTGATGTCGCTCGTGTATTTCCGCCCCGGCCCGGGCCGCTGGCGTCCCGCCCGCAGACGGGGCAGCGGCGGCGACGCCGCGGCGTTCGCGGTCCCGCAGCACCCACTCACGCAGGGTGGCCCGGTTGATCCCAGGTCGGCGGCGATGCTCTTGTATGTCGCCCCGGGCGTGGACTCGTACAGGGCCACGGCATCGGCCCTGAACTCGTCCGAGTAGTCCTTCAGAGCCATCGGCGGTCTTCTCGCTTCCTCCGGATCAAGCAGATCCAGTATCAGCGTGTCCACCACTCAGGGGTCAGCTCAGTTGTACGCGGACCCCGGAAAGCGGGCGGTGCGCAAAGAACTCGACTACATCGACGAGATGTCGCGCCGCCTCATCGCGGTCTCGCCCGTGGTGTTCGTCGCCACCAGCGATGCCAATGGCCGCTGTGACGTGGCCCCTCGGGGCGGCACCCCCGGTTTCGTCATGGTCCTCGACGAGCGTCATGTAGTGATTCCGGACGCGACGGGGAACAATCGGCTGGACAGCTATCGCAACATCCTGGCCAACGGGCACGCTGGGCTCATCTTCGTCATCCCTGGCCGGGACACGACGCTTCGTGTCAACGGCGCGGCCTGGATCACGGCCGATGAAGACCTGCTGGCGCGGCTGACCCCGGTCGGCAAGCCGCCGAAAACTGCGCTGGTCGTGCGGGCCGACGAAGTGTACGTCCACTGCGCCAAGGCGTTCGTCCGGTCGAAGTTCTGGCGTCCCGAGGCATGGCCGCTCAAGGAGGAGCAGCCGACGCCGGCCGAGGTCGCTCTTGCTCATCAGCGCGACCCCAACTTGACGCTCGCCGAGGTCGAGCAGGATCAGCGTGACTCCCTCCTGCACCGACTGGCCTGATATCGGTCCGCCGCGGCGACACGCATCAGGTGCCGAGTCCTGGTAGCCAGGTTACGGATGATCTTCGCGTGGTGCCGCGCGGCGGACATCCGTCTTCGCGGTTCAAGGCGTACGGCTCCGCGACATCACGCGTTGAATCTCAGTTGTGGCACGCGTGTGGCACGGCCCCGATCACGACGAAGGGCCAGCTCGGAAGGAAACCCCTCCTGAGCTGGCCCTTTTCTCTGTGCCCCCGGCAGGATTCGAACCTGCGACACCCGCTTTAGGAGTTTTCCCCGGGCGGCGCTGTGACCTGCTGAAACGTCCACTGCAGGGCTTCTGGCCCGGGGAAACACTCCTCCGTAGTTCTCGGGTGTTCACGGGGTTTCCCGACCTCGTGTGTGCCGAATCCGTTCTGGCTGGGCTGCCCGGGAGGCGGCCATCGGCTCGTCCTGTTCCCACTGGTCGACGCCGTTCTCCAAGCTCATGTGCTCTGGATGCGTCTGCGGGGGGCGTAGGTCCTCTGCGGTTCAGCAGTCCAGGCGGTAGCCGTGTCCCCTGAGTGTGATGATGCGGGGAAGGCGGACAGGGACGGAGTTCGTTGCGGCGGCTTGGGCGAGGTGGCGGCGCAGGCCGGCCATGGTGACATCGAGGGTCTTGGTGGAGCCGAACCAGTTCTCGTCCCAGACCTCGGCCATCAATGTCTCGCGGGAGACGGCTTCACCTGCGTGGCGTCCCAGCAGGGCGAGCAGTTCGAACTCCTTCGGGCGGAGGACGACGTCCTCGCCGAGCAGGGTGCAGCGGCGGGCCGCGGTGTCGACGACCAGGTCGCCGAGCCGGATGGGTGTTGCGGAAGTGGCGCTGGTGTGGCGGCGCAGGTGGGCGCGGAGGCGGGCGAGCAGGACGGTCAGGCTGAAGGGTTTGACGAGGTAGTCGTCGGCTCCGGCGTCCAGGCCGGCGATCACGTCGATGTCGTCGGTACGTGCGGTGAGGATGATGATCAGCAGGTCGGGGTGGCGGGCGCGCAGGGTGCGAGCGATGTCGATGCCGTCGATGTCGGGCAGGCCGAGGTCCAGGAGCAGAGCGTCGTACGGTGTGCGGGCGGTCTCTGCCAGGGCGCCCCCGCCGGTGCGGCTCCAGTGGGATGTGTAGCCGTTGCTGCGCAGGCCGGTTTCCAAGTGGTGGCCGATGGTGTCGTCGTCCTCGACGACGAGGACGCGAGGGCGGCCGCCATAGGAAGTGTCGGGTGTGAGCATGGCCGACAGAGTAAGAGCCGGTGCCGTGGTCGGTGCGGTGGGCGGCTGTGGTGAGGTCACAGGTCTCGGAGCTCCTCTACCGCGGGGCGCTTGGCTCGCCGGATTCCATTCAGGGCCGCGGCCAGGACGGCCAGCAGGGCGGCGATCGCGGTGAATGTCAGGTAGGAGCCGGGGACAGCGAGACGTGCGGGGGGAGGGTCGAAGACACCGGTCAGTACCTTGACCAGCATCTCGGAGAGGGCCCAGCCGATGAGCGCGCCTCCCGCCAGCCCGCCGGCGACCAGGAGCAGGGCTTCGGTGAGGACCATGCCGCGCAGTTGGTGGCCCTTGGCACCGAGCACGGTGGCGATGGCGAAGGTGCGGCGGCGTTCGGCGAGTCCGAGGGCGAGGACGAGCCCTCCGGCTCCGGCTGCCAGCAGAACGGCGAAGGCGAGTTCGATGCGGGTCAGGCCGGCGAGGTCGACGGAGGTGAGGCTGGTGCCGACGGTGCCGCGGGTCTGGGTGAGGTCGGTGATCCTGGCACCGGTGCCGAGCTGTTTGCGCAGGTGTGCGGCAACCTGCTTCTGGTGGGTGCCTCCGGTGTCGAGCAGGAACGCGCCGACTGCGTCGCTGCCGGTGGTCTTCGCGAGGTAGGAGGCGTTGGCGACGAAGAAGCTGTCCTTGGGCGCGGTGGGGAACTCCTTGACGATGCCGGCGTAGTGGAAGGGGACCGTGCGCAGGGCCTTGGTGCGGGCGTCCTGGATGCGCAGGTTGACGGTGTCGCCGGGGGTCAGCTGGAAGTCGTTGACCGTTTCCGCGCTGACCAGCAGGTTGTCGGGACGCTGGGCGAGCTGCTGCATCAGCTGCTGTGCGGTGCCGCCGGAGAAGTAGGCGTCCTGCAGTGACGTGGCCTGGGCGATCGTGTTCGGTCGGACGCCGTAGAGGTCCTGCAGATCGGAGCCGACGTAGGCGAAACGGTGCTGAAGAGGCTCGACGTGCCGTACGCCGGCGATCTTCAGCGTGTTCGCGGCGCTCGGCGGGATCCGTGCGCCGGGGGGTTCGGTGACGGTGACGTCGGCGCCGTTGGTCAGCCGGGCGTCGACCTCGGCCTGCTGCTGGTAGGTGGCGTTGAAGACGGCGGTCGACACGGCGAAGGACACGGCGAGGGCGAGGAGCACCACCGAGCGGGCGAGCGGACGTCGGCGTCGGGAGAGGACCGCGGCCGTGGTTCCGGCGAGCGTGGCGGTCAGCGGGCGGGCCAGCCGGGTCAGGGCCGGGCGGCCGTGGGTGAGGGCGAGGAGGGTGAGGCGCCACAGCAGTAGGGCGGCGCCGATCCACAACAGTGCGGGGCCCAGGAACGCCCAGTACGACACGGAGATACTGGGGACTCCTTCGGGGGCGAGGACGAGGGCGTACTGGTTTCCGGAGGAGGCGCGGAAGATGAGCCAGGAGCCGATCAGCAGCATGAAGTCCAGGCCGTACCTCATCCACCAGGGGTTGCGGGTACTGCGGGTGTCCGCTTCCTTGCGGGTGTCGGACACGGTGACCGTGCGCAGGTCGCGCAGGGCGGGCACGAGGACGGCACACGCGGCCACCGCGGCACCGAGGACGAAGGCGACCGCGTACCATGCGGCCCAGGTGCTCGCGCCGGCCCCGAACGATGCGGTACCGAAGGCGAGGCGGCCGGTCAGCGCGGCGATTCCCACGCCGGCCAGACCGCCGGCGACGGCGATCACGGCGGCCTCCAGGCCCGCGAGGGCGGTGATCTGGCCCGGACGCAGGCCGCGCAGCCGCAGCAGTCCCTGCTCCTGGCGGCGTCGCTCGCCGCCTGCGGAGGCGACCGCGGCGGTGAGCGCGGCGGCCAGTACGGCGCCGGGAACGCCGAGGAAGAGGAAGAGGATCTGGGCGTAGAGGGCGTCCTGGCGGGCGGAGTCGAGGGCGGCGCCGACGTTGTTGCCGACGAGTGCGGCCCCTGCGGAGCGGGCTTCGAGGTTGTGGGCGGCGCGGGTGACGGTGGTGAAGGCGGCGGCTGGGTCGGAGGGCAGCCTGCTGTTGTCGCGGGCGACGTGGATCTGCGTGGTGACGCCAGTGGTGCCTTGGGTGAGGGAGGCGAACTGCACGGCGGGCAGCAGCACCACGTTGTCCGGGGGCGCGGTCGGCTGGGACTGGCTCGGTGCGCCGACTGTCTGGAAGAGCGAGTCGGCCTGAGGCAGGTCGATCACACCGTCCACCCGCACCTGGCGCAGACCGACGCCGGGGAGGCGGACGCCGATCGTGTCACCGGGGGTGGCGTGCAGATTGGATGCGGTCTGCTGGGCCAGCAGCACGCCGGTGGGGGAGCCGGAGAGGGTGCGGATCTCGTCGGGGAACAGGTGGCGATAACCGTCGGGCAGGCCGAGTGCCACGCCGGGGCCGGTGGTCTGGGTGCTGCCGTGGGCCTGGGCGGTGAAGCCGGTGGTGCGGGCGTAGCCGACCGGCAGGGCGGCGCGGGTGCCGGGCGCCGTGCGGACCAGAGACAGGACCGTGTTCGGGACGGCGCCGGGCTGGACCTGAACCTGCCAGTCGACGGCGACCGAGCGCACGGCGCGCTGGGTCATGGTCGCTTTCGACGCGGTGAGGAAGGAGCCGAGGGCGGCGATGAGAGCCACCGCGAGTGCGATCCCGGCGAGTGCGGCCACCAGCCGTCCGGTCCGGTGCCGGGTCAGGCCACGCGCCCACGCGATGATCATGACACCTCCTCGGGTGCGAGCAAACGGCCGTTGCGCATGGTGCGCCGGACGGTGAGCCGAGCAGCGACGGCCGGGTCATGGGTGGTGACCACCAGGGCCGCGCCCGTGCGGTCGGCCGCTGTCACCAAGGCGTCCAGGACACGTGTGCCGGTGGCGTGGTCGAGGCGGCCGGTGGGCTCGTCAGCGAGGATCAGCCGCGGGACCTGGGCCAGGACCCGAGCCGCCGCCACGCGCTGGGCCTGTCCGCCGGAGATCTCCTCGGGCAGCCGGTCGGCGAGGTCGGCGGCGCCCACCATGTCCAGTGCCGCGCGGGCGGCTTGCTGTGCCTCGGGCTCCGCCCGGCCGGCGAGGACGAGGGGCAGGGCCGCGTTCTCGAGCACGTTCAGGGCAGGAATCAGGCTGTCGCCCTGGAAGACCAGGCCGATGTCGTGCGTCCCCAGCGACGGACGCCGGGTCACTTCCCCGCTGGTGGGCTTTTCGAGTCCGGCCACCAGGTGCAGCAGTGAACTCTTCCCCGATCCTGAGGGACCGACGACGGCGAGCCGGTCGCCGGCCCGGATCTCCAGGTTCGCCCCGTGTACGGCCACCACCGCTTGTGGACCCCGGCCGAAGGTGAGGGCTGCGTCCCGGCAGGTCACGAGCGCCTCATCCGGTGACATTGCGCTCCTCCTGCCGCTTCGGACCGGCGTCCGGCCTCGAGGCGTCACCGGTTCTGCCGTCCGTGAGCGTGATCACCCGGTCGGCGATCCGTACCGCCTCGGCGCTGTGTGTGACGATCAGTACCGCGCAGCCGTCCGCCGCCCGGTTCCGCAGCATCGTGAGAACCAACTGCTCCGTGCCGCCGTCCAGTTCGCCGGTCGGCTCGTCCGCCAGCAGCACCTCGGGCGAGTTGGCCACCGCGACGGCGAGCCCGGCCCGCGCCACCTCGCCGCCGGACAGCTGCCGGGGCAGTGCGCGTGCTCGTTCGGCGAGACCGACCTGGCGCAGAAGCGCCCGCGGCGAGGCGGCGGGTCGGCCCCCCGGTGCCCGCTGCGCCAGGAGGATGTTGTCGCGCACGCTCAGGTGCGGCAGCAGGTTGCGGGTCTGCAGCAGGACGCCGATGTGCCGGGCGCGCAACCGGGCCCGTTCGGTCTCCGGCCGGTGGCTGATCCGAACGCCGTTCACACGGACCTCGCCGCCCGAGGGCTCGTCCACTCCCGCCAGACAGGACAGCAAGGTCGACTTGCCCGACCCGGACGGCCCCACGACCGCGACCGTCTCCCCGCGCCGGACCGTCAGGGACACCCCGCGCAGCGCGAGTGTCTCCTCCTCCCCGGCCCGGTAGAAGCGGTACAGCTCGCGGGCGGTGAGGACGTCTTCGGCCGGGCGGTCGGCATGCATGGTGTCGTACGAGTCACCGGGCATTCCGCTCACCGCCAGGTGAAGGAGTTGCTGATGACCCGCCACGGGTCGACGTTGTCGGCGTTGACCGGGCCGGACAGGGTCAAGTCCACCTCATGGCCGGAGCGGTAGAAGGCGTACCGCTCGAACGCGTCACGCACGGCCTTCCCGGTGACCGGGTCCTTCGCGGAGTCGCCCTGGTAGGTCAGCAGAACGACGCGGCCTGCGTGCCGGGTCACCTCGGACACCTTGGGAGCGGCGAAGTTCGCCACGTGAGCGCGGAGCTGGGGGACGACCGTGTGGGTGACCGAGCCGACCGTGGGAGCGGTGGAGGCGGTGGTGGCCGTGATCCGGACGGTGTTCAGCTTGTCCGTGAACACCGTCGTGTCCTTCTGGCTGGTGCGGGCCCAGCCCTCGGGCACCTTCACGGTGAAGCCGGTGAAGGTGTCGCCGGTCGGCCGGAAGGTGACGTATGCCTGGTTGTCGGGGATGTCTCCGGGCGGATTGGACTCGGTGGGCGCGGGCGCCGGGTTGTTCTGCGCGCCGCTACCACCTCCAGCACGCGAGGAAGCCGCAGCGGGTGACGTCGAGGCGGAGCCGGAGTGCGAGCCGGAACCGGAACAGCCGGCAGTCGCCGCCGCGACCAGCGCCAGTCCGACGACGACGGTCGTTCGTGCATGTGCTGCCATGTCCATTGCCTTCCCAAGGCGCCTGCCGCCGGCTTTCCGGCCGGGCGGCCGCGAACCGGACGGTCATGACACCGACACTAGAAACCGGCCCGTTAACGCCCCGCTCGGCGACGGTTAGACGACGGCAAAACCGTGTGGGGCGTTCGGTCGGATCAGGTGGGAGGCCCGCATGATGAAGGACATGAGACAGCGCGTGGTGCGAGTCGCCCTGACCGCCGCCCTGGTCGCCGTCGTTCTCCTCGCCGTCCCCCTGGCCCTGGCCATCAGGTCGGTGCTGTATGCCGACCAGCGGGACACGCTGGAACGGGCAGCCCTCGCCGGCGCCGTCCACGTGAGCCCCGACTACCGGGCCGGCGACCCGGTGGAACTGCCCCGGCCCCCGGCGGGCGCGCGCATCGGCCTGTACGACCCACAGCTCAGGCTGCGGGCGGGCAGCGGCTCCCGGCCGGGTGACGCACCGGTCCGCCAGGCCCTACGAGGAGAGGCGGTACGGAGCCGGTCGGGCGGCGACCTGGTCGTCGCCGTGCCCGTCTCCCACGCCGAGCAGGTGATCGGAGTCGTACGGGTATCCTCCCCCGTCGGCGCAGTACGCGAGCGGGTCCTCGCCGTGTGGGGCGTACTGCTGGGCGTGGCCGCGTTCGCGCTGGCCACAGCCGTTCTCGTCGCCCACCGCCAGGCACGGGCACTGGCCGCACCGCTGGAGGACCTCGCGCGCCACTGCCGGGCCGTCGCTGCCGGCGACCTCAACGCCCGCGCGGGCCTCAGCAGCATCGCCGAGATCGACCAGGTCGCCCACACCCACAACGAGATGCTGCACAGCCTCTCCGAGCTCCTGCGCCACGAGAGGGACTTCAGCTCCAACGCCTCCCACCAGCTGCGCACGCCACTGACCGGGTTGCAGCTCACCCTGGAAGCGGGCCTGGAACAGGGCGACGACGCCCCGCTGCGGCCCGTCCTGGAGGAGGCCCTCGCCACCACCCGCCGACTCCACGACACCGTGGAAGAGGTACTGCGCCTGTCCGGCTCCCGCGGTCTGCCCCGGCCGAGTCCTTCCGGCCGCCGAGTGGGAGAGCTGCTGGGGGCGTCGGAAGAACGCTGGCACGGCGCGTTCGCCGACGACGGAAGACGTCTGGAGTACGTCACCCACGACGTACCGGCGGACGTTGCCGTTCCCGGAGCACCCGTCACCGAGATCCTCGACGTCCTGCTGGACAACGCGCTCACCCACGGACACGGCACGGTCCTCGTCGCGGTGCGCGACCTCGACGACGCGCTGGCGTTCGACGTCGCCGACGAGGGCGAGGTGCGCGGTGACACGGCGCGGCTGTTCGACCGAGGGCACACCGGCAGCGGCGCGGGCACAGGCATCGGCCTCGCCCTTGCCCGGGACCTCGCCGTCGCGCTCGACGGACGACTCTCCCTGACCAGCAACACCCCGACCACTTTCACGCTGCTCGTGCCGGTGCACCAGGATCCGATGGGTGCCCGGGAGCCGCCGTAAGGACGTCGCGTCGCCGAACGGCGCGGCACTCAGGATGCGTTCAGGTATCCGGTGACACGGTCGGGCCCATGACCTACGAAGCCTCCGAGACCTCCGCGATACCCGCGGCCGACGGCGCCGCTCCCGGGCCCGGCCGCCGACCGCGCTGGAACAAGGTGCCCGAAGTCACCGTCTACTTCTGGATCATCAAGGTGCTGTGCACGACGGTCGGTGAGACCGCGGCGGACCTGCTGAACGAAAAGGCCGGTCTCGGCCTGACCGGTGTGTCGGTACTCATGAGCGCGTTGCTGGCCGTGGTCCTGGTCGTGCAGTTCCGCACCCGTGCCTACCGCGCGGGCGTGTACTGGCTCGCCGTGGCTCTGATCAGCGTCGTCGGCACGCTGATCAGCGACAATCTCACCGACAACATAGGGGTGCCGCTGGAGACGAGCACCACGGTGTTCGCCGTCGTGCTCGCGGTCGTGTTCGCCGTCTGGTATCGGCGCGAGCGCACCCTGTCCATCCATCACATCGACACCACGAGCCGCGAGTCCTTCTACTGGCTGGCCGTGCTCTTCACCTTCGCCCTCGGCACCGCCGCCGGCGACCTCGTCTCCGAGCGGCTGGCTCTCGGCTACTGGCTCTCCGCCGCGCTGTTCGCCCTCGCGATCGCCGCGGTCGCCGTGGCCCACTTCGCGCTCGGCCTGAACGCCGTGTGGAGTTTCTGGATCGCCTACGTCCTGACCCGTCCACTGGGCGCCTCGATCGGCGACTACCTCTCCCAGCCGAGCGGGGACGGCGGTCTCGGACTGGGCACCGTCGTGACCAGTGCGCTGTTCCTGACGGTCGTCCTCGGCCTGGTGGTGTACCTGTCGGCGACGCGCAGGGACGTGCTCGAGCCGGAGCGGGACGCCCGGCGGACAACCGTCTGAAAGCGGCATGGTGGGGCGTTCAGGTTGTTTTCAGGATGTTCCTGTCATCGTGGGGGCCTCGGCCGTTTCCCTGCGGCCGACTCATCCCAACAGGGCGCTCGTCCCTCTCCGGGGGCGGGCGCCCCGCTGTCCGACGGACAGGAGCATTCGACGGTGGAGCAACCCGAAGTCCTCACCGAACCCGACGTCGCGAGCACGCACCGCCCGGCGGCCGGCAGGGCGAAGGCGGTGATGAAGAAACTACCCGAGGTCACCCTCGCGTTCTGGATCATGAAGATCGCGGCGACCACCCTGGGGGAGACGGCCGGGGACCTTTTCGCGCAGACCCTGAAACTGGGCTACTTCCTCACCACGATCGCCCTCTTCCTGATCTTCGTGGTGACCCTGGTCGTCCAGCTCGGGTCGCGCCGCTACAACCCGTTCTTCTACTGGACCGTGATCCTGTCGACCAGCATGGCCGGCACCACCATGTCCGACTTCATGAACCGCGACGCCAGCGCGAAGTACCTTTCGGGCGGTGCCACGTCGCTCGGCTGGGGGCCGCAGGGACTCGGACTCGGATACCCGACCGGTGCCGCGATCCTCGTCTCGGTCCTGCTGGTCATCTTCACGGTGTGGAAGCTCTCCGGGATGACGTTCCAGATCCGCGAGATCGTCACCTTCCGTGGTGAGGCCCTGTTCTGGTCGGCGATCCTCGTCTCCAACACCCTCGGCACCTCCATGGGCGACTTCCTCTCCGACAGCTCCGGCCTCGGCTACGCCGGCGGCGCGCTCCTCGTGACCGGCGCCCTGACCGTCCTGGCAGCACTGGTGAAGGTGCCCGCGGTGCCGAACGTGCTGCTGTTCTGGATCGCGTTCGTCCTCACCCGCCCGCTGGGCGCCACCGCGGGGGACTTCCTCACCAAGCCGGTCTCCAAGGGCGGTCTGAATCTGGGGACGGCGGGTTCGTCGGCGGTGCTGCTCGCGATCCTGTTCGGGTTGATGGCCTACGCCCAGGTGCGCGAGCGCAGGACCACCGCCTCGCGCGCCGAGGAGCGGGAAGCGGTCAGCCGGCAGGCAGGCTGACCCTGAACAGCGCCCCGGGCGTGTGTCCGGGCTCGTGGGACACCTCACCCCCGGCGGCACGGGCCAGGCGCCGGGCGAGCGGCAGCCCGAGACCCGCGCCGTCGTGCCCGTCGGCGGCGTCGGCGCGCCGTCCGGGTTGGAAGAGTTCGGGCGTGAAAGCCGCAGGCACGCCGGGGCCGTCGTCGGTGACGTCGATGTGTACGGCCCCCTGTGCCCGATGCGCGCGGACGGTGACGCCGGAGTGCGCGTACCGGGTGGCGTTGGCCAGCAGCGGACTGACGATCCGTTCGAGCAGGGCGGGTGCGATCCCCGCCTTCAGGTCCGGATCGGCCGCCTCCACGACGGTCTTCACCTGTTGGGGGGTTTCGAGGTACTCGGTCAGGCGGCGCAGAACGGGCACGACATCGGCGGTGCCGGGGGCCGTCGACGGGTTTACGGCGTTTTCGCGGGCGTCGTGCAGCAACGTGTCGCAGATCGTGCGCATGGACTGCGCCGCCTCGGCGATCACCTCGTGAGTGGCCCGGGTCTCGGCGGCGGAGCGCGGCCGGGACCGCCACCAGTCGAGCTCGATGATGACGCGGCTGAGCGGGGTGCGCAGCTCGTGGGACAGCTCGCCGGTCAGCTGCCGCTCGTGGCGCAGCACCGCGCGTATGCGGTCCAGCAGTGCGTCGAGCGAGGCGCCGAGGCGGGCCAGCTCGGCGGGGTGTTCCGCGGAGCCGAAGCGCTCGGCGGAAGCGACCGCACGCCACTGGGTGGCCTGGTCGGTCATCGTCCGCACCGGGCGCAGGGCTCTGCCGACGGCCAGGCGTGTCAGTGCGTAGGTGCAGCCGAGCATGACGGCGTCCAGCACCAGTGACCCCATGAGCAGGGTGTTCGCCGAAC
Organism: Streptomyces sp. JNUCC 63; assembly: GCF_054366325.1. Classification (NCBI taxonomy): domain Bacteria; kingdom Bacillati; phylum Actinomycetota; class Actinomycetes; order Kitasatosporales; family Streptomycetaceae; genus Streptomyces; species Streptomyces sp. JNUCC 63. The sequence continues at coordinate 4,498,709 of NZ_CM135963.1, forward strand.
TCCGGTAGGGGGCGAGGTCGAGGGCCGCGACCACGGTGGCGACGGCGTGGTGGCCGGGTACGGGCTGGGAGCACAGGCGGACGTCCTGGTGGCCGTCGGCGTGGACGGTCGTGCAGGCACGCTTCACCTCGGCGGCGAGCCGTACTGCGGCTTGAGTCAGGGGGCTGCGGACCGTGGTGGAGGGCGGCTCTTCGAGCAGCCGTGCCCCGGCGTAGATCCACACGTTCGCGTCGAGGAGCTGGTCGTCGGCGGTTTCCACGATGCGTACCCGGGGGCCGCTGGTGTCGACGGTCGTGGCGACGGCGGCTGCCCGGGTTTGCAGCTCGTCGTCCGCCTGGTGCTGCAGGTGCCGGTCCGTCACGGCGTTGAAGGCCACGGTCAGGACGGTCATCAGGAGCGCGGCGGTGGTCAGGGCCACGAGCGAGAGCCGGCCGCGCAGGGTACGCGGAGCCAGGCGGCGCAGAAGCCGGTTCATGACAGCCGGTGTCCGATCCCGCGGGCCGTACCGATGGTCAGGACGCTGCCGGCCGTCCGCAGCTTGCGGCGCAACCGGGTCAGATACTGGTCCAGGGTGTTGTCACTGACCTGTGCGCCTTCCGGCCAGGCCGCCCTGACCAGGTCACGACGGCGAACGAGCCGGCCGCCCGCGGCGACGAGGACGGCCAGCAGCCGGAATTCGGTCGGGGACATGGCTACGGGGACGCCCCGCACGGTCACGCTGTGCCCGACCGCGTCCAGGACCAGCTCCCCGGCCGTGGTTGCGGGCGGGGGAGCGGCGCGTTTGAGTGCCGCCCGCAGCCGGGCGGCGAGCTCGGCGAGGTGGAATGGTTTGGGCAGGTAGTCGTCACCTCCGGCGGAGAACCCGGACAGCCGGTCGGTGAGCTGGTGTCGGGCGGTGAGGAAGACGACGGGGGCGCAAAACCCGTTGGCGCGCATCGCCTGGCACACGTCCCGTCCGTCCGCGTCGGGCAGCCCGATGTCGAGGACGGCGGCGGCGATGTCCGCCGAGACCAGTCGCAGGGCGGTGGCACCGTCGGCGGCGCAGACGGGGTCGAACTCCTCGTCGGACAGGCCACGGCGCAGTACGTCACGCAGTGCGTGGTCGTCTTCGACGATCAGGATTTTGCGGCGCATGGTCCTCCGTTCGCCGGAGCCCTCTCCCTGCGGACGGCCCGGCGTGCGCCACGGCTGACTACAGGCTCGTAGACGGTCCACTGCACTGTAGACGACGGGCGGGCGGCAAGGCCGCTCGAGGCCACCCGTGGTCACGGAGCGGGCCGACGTCGTAACCCCGCCGGTCGCAGGTGTCGAGAATGCGGGGCAGGGCCCCGAGAGCGGAGCGCCAGGCGCGGGGGCCGAGGTGCAGCCGGAGTCGTGCAGGAGGATCGTGCCGCCGCCGTTCAGGTCGTGGACGACCGTGCGGTGGACGGACTGCGGGGCGGCCCGGGAGGTCCAGTCCTCGCCCCAACAGGTCCACAACACCGGGGTGAGGAGCAGCCGGCGGGCGGCCAGGTGGGCGGCGGCCGACATCACCCCGCAGGGGGCCGGAAGAGCGTCGGAGTCCGTCCGGTGAGGTCGCCGACTGAGGCGAGACCGTCGTAGGTGGCCCAGGGCCCGCGCAGGAGCAGCGGGCGGTGGAGCCAGCCGTGGACGGCGATCTCGCGCACCAGGCCGGGACTCCGGTTCGTCTCGCGGCCGGGGAGGAAGAAGGTGGCGCACCTGTCGCTCGGCCGGCACCTTCGGGAAGAGCGGTGTAGACAGTGGGGCGGGGCCGCCGTCGAGCGTGAGGGCGACGTGGCCGGCGCTGCCCCGGCCGGCCAGGCGGGGCATGACACGGTTGCGCAGCGGCCCGAAGGTGGAGGCGACGGGTGCGGGCCGCCCGTCGTCCACAGTCAGGGCGTCCAGGTGTGCTGTCCGGGGACGTCGGTGACAGGCGACACGCCCGACGCGGGCCAGAGGTGGACCGACACCCGCCTCGACGCCGGACTCATCACGGTCGCCAAGCAACTCGTGGTGAACGGATGGGAGGTCTACGAGGACGACCCCAAGACCGATGTCGGCGCCCGCACCATCGCGCTGGACACCGACACGGTCCAGGCCCTCAAGCGGCACCGTGCCCAGCAGGACAAGGACCGCGAGGAGTGGGGGAGTGCCTGGGGAGAGACCGGCAGGGTCTTCACCTGGGAGAACGGAGATTTCCTCCACCCCGCCAACGTCACAAGGCGCTTCATAGAGCTGTACGAGGAGATCGGCCTCCCGCCGATCCGCCTCCACGACCTCCGCCACGGCGCCGCGACCCTGGCCCATGCGACCGGTGCCGACCTGAAGGACATCCAGGAGGTGCTCGGCCACTCCTCGATCACCATCAGGTCGGACACGTACACGAGCCTGCTCCCAGAGGTGGATCTGGCGATCGCTGAGGCCGCAGCCCGGCTTGTACCGCGCGCTTGTGCCACCTCGGAGAACGCCACCTCCGACGCGGAGCCTCAGCCATACGGCGGAGCAAAGCCTGGCCCAGAGTCTGTGCCGGATGATGTTGATCCGTTGGGCGATATTCGGGAGATCAACTCCCCGTCCGCTCACGCACCGCTCACGCAAACGGCCCCGGACGAGGAGTCCGAGGCCGACTAGAGCGCCTCCCTGGGGGAGAAACCCCGGGTCAGAGCGGTAACGCGTTGTGCCCCCGGCAGGATTCGAACCTGCGACACCCGCTTTAGGAGTTCGATCCGGGCGCCGCGTCCGGCGTGGCGGGGCGGCTCCGGCCGGTGGGGGAGTTGCCGTCCGGGCCCGCCCGTTTCCGCTGCTGTCCACCGCCGTTGATGTCAGCCATGGATGTCAGGCGGCGCAAGCTTGCCCAACCCTTGTGACCTGCCCGGGGGACGATGCGCACCGCGCGGTAGTCGTACCCGTCCTGCTTGAACCCCGGCGCTTCCCACTCAAGAGTGACCTGCTGGCCGGCCTCCAGGCTGCGGAACCCTTCCATCTCGATCGCCGCGTACCAGCCCCAGCAACCGCCCGGTGTCTCGGGGCAGTCGAGCACGCCCCATCCCTCCTCGTCATGCCATTCACGCACGATCGCAGTCACCATGCGCGGAACAATAGGCGAGGACTCAGCCTGACGCCCTCGATGCGAACTACGGGCACGAAGGCCGCTGAGGTCTCCAGGACTGGTCCGGGAGATTCCAAAGATCATCATTGGTCGGCTCTGGTTGCCACGGTTGCTGTACCTCGCTGCTGTACGACTCGCGGCTCGGGCTCGACGCGCCATGTGACCGCCGGCCAGGTCCCAGCGCCAGCAACCTGCAAGCACTACGCAAGATTTTTGGATGGATACGCAGGAAATTGCCGTACCTACGCGCTACTTGATCTTAAGTAATCGAAGCCGGCCTTGAAATGATCAGTATGAGTAAGTGAATTGCTGGTGTGGTTCTGGCGTAGTAGCTTCACATCCACGCGCTGAGGGCGAATCAGTTCCCAAGGGGGGGACTCCGTTGGCGCGCCCAAGGAGGCAACCGTGCCTAAGATCCACATTCCGGTGATCGGTTACATGCAGGGTGGGCGTCAGATGATGACCACCGCGATGAGTGCGCCTGACCTGGTGACGATGGTGACGAAGCCGGCCGCGTGGAATCCGGTCAAGACGGACGCTCACGGTAACCGTCCTCGCGACACCAACCACCTCAAGGGAATCGTGAAGTACCTGGAGGATGAGGAGCACTTTGTCCTCGGCGCCGCGGTGCTCTACCTCAACTCGAAAGAGGCCACGTTCACGCCGCACGCGATCCCTGGCGTCACGACCGAGTATGACGCAGCTCAGGTCGGCCTTCTCTCGGTCGACATCGGCGCCAAGTTCGACATCGGCGATGGTCAACACCGCATCGGCGCGTACGAGGACATCGTGCAGAGCCGTGACGACGATGACCCGATCATTGAGCGGCTCAAGGACTCGGGTCAGCCTCTGATCATCGTCATCGAAGACGACCACAAGCGCCGGGCGCAGGACTTTGCCGACCTTCAGCGCAACGTCAAGGCGCCGACTCAGTCGCTCGGTCAGTCCATGGACCGCCGTCAGCCGATCAACCGGGAGCTCAGCGACCTGTTCGACACCATCCCCGTATTCGAGGATCGGGTCGAGTACCTCAAGGACAACCCCGGGAAGCTCTCGGCGAAGTTGTTCTCCTTCAAGACTGTCCGCTACGTCTCCGGGCTGCTGCTGGTTGGCAACAAGTACCGCACGCCCACGACGATGGACAAGGCGGTCAATGGCCGCTTCGAGGGAGACGGCGCGGCGGACGCACGCGCGGAATTGATCGCCTTCTGGACCGCCCTGGGTGAAATGGCGAGGTTCGCTGATGTAATCGAGGGCGAGGTGAAGGGATCGGAGCTTCGGGACGCAACCTACCTCCTCTCGGCCGGGGTGCTCTACGCCATCGCCTACGCCGTCTACTTGGTCAAGAGTGCAGCCTCGATCGTGGCTGACGTCACCACTGACCCGGACGTTAAGGACAAGATTGAGAACATCATCCCTCTGGCCGTCAGGGCTTTGGAGGACGCCGATTTCGCGCGCATCGGTGACGAGAAGATCAAGGAAGCCACCCCGGACAAGCAGCTGACCGAGGACGACAGCATCTTCGTCGGCAACCTCATCGAGCCCGCGACCGGGAAGCTGGCGGCCGGCCGTACCGCATGGGAAGGCGCTGGGATGAAGCTGGCGCGCGTCATCCTGGACAACGAGGAGCTGTCCTTCCTGACGAAGTAGCCACAGCGATGGTGCCCGCTCTTGCTCGACATGCCTGAGCGGGCACCATGGCGTGCTGCGTTGCCTGTCTAGCCTAAGCTGCTGACCTGCGTCGATGCGCGCGGCATTCCTTACTCCTCGACCCAGTCCTCCGCCACGGCGCGGATGAAAGCTACTAGGTCGGTTTCTTGGGGAGGGATTCGTGTGGGGTGCCGGGCGGCGAAGACGAAGTAGTAGTGCTCCACTCTTGCACGGAGCTCGTCGCCCTGCGGTTCTGTGGTGATCAAAGCTAGGGTGACCTGTCCGGGTTCTCCGTACGCTCGAACGGGGCGTCCTCGGCCGTCATAACCCTCGAAGAACTCATCTACGGATGAGAACAGCTCGTTGGCCACGGCTGGGTCGTGCACGACGAACAGGCGTCCGCTCTCGTCGAAGTGAAGCACCGGGTCTGCCGGATCCGTCATCGCTGACCCTCCGATGCAGTCAAACGCTCTGCCACGTTGCCACGCTGCTGCGCAATGACGGCGCCGCGGAGTCGTGACTCTCGGCGGTCTTCGATGACGGCCCTCAACTCAGCGGGGGTAGGCCAGGGTGCGCGGCGATGGATCATGCGATGGCAGTTCGCACAGATGAGGGCTAGGTCGCTGAGCCTGGTCTTTCCTTCGCCGGCCTCGTGCAGGGGCACGACGTGGTGACATTCGACGTAACCGGCTCCGCGCTCGCCGTAGACCTCCTCGAAGTCGAATCCGCATGCCTCACATGCGAGGGTGCCTCCCCTCCGAAGGACCGAATCGATCTTCTTCTTACGCAAACCCCTGTTCCGCTCGCGTGCCCTGTGTCGGCGCAGGAGCAGTCGTCCTTCGGGCGCGCTGAAGTCGTCGTCAAGCTCCTCGCCGTCCGTCTGGGCAAGGTCCTGAAGCTCGCCGGTGCTGATGCCCTCTCGGATGAGACGTGCTACCTCGGTCATCTGGTCCGGGCGCGCAAGGAACTCGTGCAGGACTTCAACATCGAGGGCACCGCCCTTCGTGGGCTTGCCGCGGTAGTCAGGGTGCCGGGTGGCGATATCGAACGTCTTGCGGGCCACGCCGTTGGGGTTGCGGAACGTCTCGTTGCGGTCCGCGTCCGCGTGAATGGGCAGAAGCTGGAGCAGGGCCGACAGCTCGATGACCCGGCTGTCCTGCGCGTCCAGTCCCTTCCAGTCATTCGTCATGACGAGGTCGCACGCGAGAATAATCTCGTCGCGCGCCCAGTCGGGATTCTGGACGGCCTTGACCTGGAAGCCGAGGCGCTTCAACCAGGCGGCTGCGTGATCCTTCCCGCCGCTGAACTCACCGGGCGCCAGGGCTCGTCCCTGATCCCATTTGTGTGCCACTCCGGCGATCGCCTTCGAGTCGTACTCCTGCCCCTCGTGCACAAGGACGTACGAACGAGCCTTGCCGAAGTGGTACGTCTCCAGGAACGCCTCGCGGCCCAACTCGTCGTGCGCGGCGATGGCCTTGAGTACTGACTCCCGTGTGATTGCCCCTCTTTGCATGGCCGAAGGCTACGGCCGGCCACTGACACGCGTTGGCGGCGGAAGGCCAACAGTGTTGGTCATGGCTAGAGGGGCACGGGAGCGACTGGGAGCTGTTCGCTGTAGGGCCACGTGAAGGTGCGGTCGGGTTCGAGGTGGGCCTCTCCCCAGTGGATGACGTGGATGCCGCCCTCTACGTCGGCCGTGAAGAACACGCAGACGAGCTTCGTGGAGGCCCCGAGTTCCTCGAACGCTTCGTGCAGCTCTAGGTACTCCTCCGTCGTCAGGTCGTCGTCGAGCTCGAACAGGCCCTCTGGCGACTGCGGCCCGTGCGCTCGGAACAGCCGACGGCGCGTAGGGGAAGCGTTGGAGGGCAGCCGAGCACGATCGAGCGGCTTCGGCCGGTCCGCGTACCTGTAAGGAAAGAGTGCGTGCTCGTTGATCACCGCGTACTCGTACCCGCGTACGTCGCGCACGGCCTCGCCCAGCTCCCGCACCATGTCCGCCAGGTTCTCGCGCACGGCCTGCGCGAGTGTGACCCCGTAGGGACTCCGCTTCTTCAGCCCGGCCGTGAGGTGCGTCGCATGAGCCTTCGCGTGCGCCTTAGCCAGTTGCACCGGAACCGCCGCAGCAAGCCTGCTGGCCTGCTGACCGAACCGCTCCACTGCCCAAGTCGAAGGCTTGCCCCAGTCTCCACCTGCCCCAGCCATGCAGTCCCTCCCCCGATCGTCCGCCTATCAACTGTGTGACAGGTGCATCAAGTACTCACAAGGGAGCGATCCGGCCAGTGGGCACAAGGGCATACACGGTGGCCCGGTTCAGCCGACGCTGACCGAGGGCATAGAGCCTGGAACGGCAAAGGAAAAGCTCGTTGGCTCAGCATGGAACAGGTGGTAGACACTTCCCGCGCCGCTGACCCCCGCCAGAAGAACTGACATGTACCTAGAGGTCATACCGACCACCCCCTTCACTAGCGTCTTGAACCGTTGACGAACCCTCTGCGGGAGAACGTGCCAAATAAATTCAGAGACGTGTAGGACTACGAAGAAGACGGAGGTAGCGACGGCCGGCGTTGCACCGGCTGCCTGTTCCCAAGCTCAACCAACGAGCTCTCCCGCTATAGTACATAGGAGCAGCCCGACCCAAACCCCCAACGCCCACCCGGGCGGCATCCAGGCTCAGATGTTGCACTTAATGCGGAGCAAAGATGAACGGTATCAACTCTCGCCAGAATTCCGAAAGATCAATCAATCTCATCAAGGCATTTTCTGCCGCATACGCCCACATTAAGCGATATGAGGCCGCACGCTATTTCGGCTCCTTTATGATTGCTGCGGCGTCAATTTTTATGGCCGTAATACAGAAAACCTCTCCCATCCTCGTCGCTATCGGCGTGGGTTGGGCGCTCACGTCATCAATCGCGCTTGCGCAGTTGGCTAGAAGATGGGCAACAGAGGGAGCGACCATTCAAGAACACTTTGACACGTATCTATACGACATGGAGTGGAAGTCCGGGCGAAGTAAGGTCGAGCCAGAGAGGATTCACATCCTAAGCCTGCGTTTCCGTGGCTCTGAAGAACGACTCAGAGATTGGTACCCGGATGTCTCCGAGCTTCTCACTCCGTTTGGCATCCTCATCTGTCAGAGATCGAACGTAGCCTGGGACATCCAGCTCAGGCGACGCTGGAAAGCTGCCGTGGAATTCTTCTTGGTAGCCTGGTGCCTAGCAGGACTCGCGGTAGGAATTGCTCAGGAGTTGACCGTGCTTGAGATGATTCTCCGATGGTTTGCACCCTCGTCCGGATTGATCCTGCTCGCCTGGGAGACAGTCCGCACTCAGCAGGCCATCATCTCCGAACGCTCAGAGCTTTGCTCCAGAATCTCGGCAGAACTCGACTGGATATCACCCAGCATCGGGAGGACAGCGGCCAACCGACTAAAGTCGGCATGCCGAGAGATTCAGGACGGCATCTATGCCACCCGGGCACAGATGGCGGCCGTGCCCAAGTTCTTTTACGATCACTTCAGGGCAAACGACCAAGAAGCTATGCAAACAGCTGCAGAGGAGATCTCCGGCGGCAACTCTAGTAACTGATTCGAAGATCCACTAAGAAGCCGGAAAGTAATCCCCGAAGAGCAAGCGCCACTGGTCGATAGCCTTCGGAATGTTACCCAATCCGAGGTATTCTTCAGCCCTTCTAGCTCGCCCCAAAGCTGTTTTAAGTCTTGACTCAGCCGCGCTAAACTGTTCCTCCGTGCTGAGATAGTACGCCACGTCGGTTCCGTAACCAGCAGGGTCTGCCACTTCTCGCCGAATGGTCGGCAGTGCCTTATCGAAGAAGAAGCGAACTGCTGACCAGTCATTAGAGATCGTAACGTTCTGAAAGAGCTGCCAAGCCAGCACTTCCAGATGAAACGATCGGAAGTTGCGGTTGATTGATCTGTTCCACGCCTTAATCATCTTGATCACACGGACAAGATCGCCTCCATGATTGGCGTTCTGCTTCGAGCTGTACGCCTCGTGCACCTTGGGATCCGTCGAAATAAACTTCCCCAGCCCGCCTGCCGGGATTAGAAACCCTCCACCTTTCCTATTGAATGCTGGAACGACATCAACCATGAAATCCTTGAAGGTGATGGTGATCGCTTGACCGTTCCGGCTCACCTTCGGCGTCGTGTAGGTCTTCAGCAATGCATTTCTCGTCATATCCAGAACAGCACTCGCACCCCGCGCATGATACTTCGGGTTCAGCACAGTGAAGATATCCACGTCTGCTTGCTTCAGTGGACTGATCAGAGTGTGTCGCGCGTAAGATCCAGTTAGGAAGTCGTTCTCAACTTCGAGGTGCCGTGAAACTGCGGCACGCACATTCTTCTGACGGTTGGCCACGGTGGAAGCTTGAATATCCGTCAGTTCGAGGCGAGACCTAAAGTCGGCAAACAAGGCTGCGGCCGTGCGAGGCATGGACACTCCTGTGAGGATAGACCCAGTAATTCGAAGCAAGACTGCTAAACGTGGGTCAACCGGGCATTAGAACGGAAGGATATGCGGCGCTGTTCGCGACTCAGTGGGGCCTTATTGACCGAGCCGAGCACACGGCGCCTGACCTTGGACACTGGTTTGGTAGATCGCGCATGCAGGTGCGGCCTGAGCTGATGGGGCACTGACCCGCCAGTGCTGAAAGAGCACTGCCTGCAATTTCCCTTGGTCCCCCTGCGCACCCACCTGATCGGGTGCGCAGGGGGACCAAGAGTTATGCGTCGCTGCGCTCGATGAGGGAGGTGATCTCCTTGCGGATGCTCATCACCGTTCGCTCGCCCTCGTCAAGGAAGTGAATGTACTCGTCCTTGGCCACATAGGAGTCCGCGTGCACTTGATGCTCTGGACCCTGCGGCACAGGCACGTGAGTCAGCCCTTCGGCGGGTACGGGTCGTTGCCGGGGCTTACGGTGCGCTGGTCCCGGACTCGACCGTCTGTGCCGTGGATGCGGAGCTCCCCGCCGCCGTCGTGCGCGAGGATCTGAGATCCGCGCTGAATGGCCTCGGCCTGGGTGCCGGCGACCGCACTGGCGCGGTCAGATCCGGGCTTGGTGACGGCCCACGTTCCGTCGTCGCGACGTACGACGTCGCGGGAGTTCGCCTGTCCGGACATTAAATCTCCGTTTCCGAGGCGGACTGCCCGCCTCCCCTCCTTGGAGCCAAGGCGGGGAGGTTGTAAGGTCCCAGGGCGCGACCAACGCACAAGGCCTCACGCGGCAGCCCGACCTCAAGTCGGTCCCCGTGTGGGGCCTGCTTGGGTTTGCCGAGCTAAGTGAAGCACCTCAGACGGACCATCAGCAACTACCCAACTTGACGCCACACCACTACCAATTGTGCTACCCGAAGGTAGCAACCACCAGATGTAGTGGTTGAGTTGGCTCTAAGGCGAACCTGTCAGGATACCGGGTGCCACTGACAACAGCCGGAGTTGTGCGTCGAGGTCGGCGGAACGACTTTGGCCGGGAGCTGCTTTGGCGCGAGTGATCATGGCCCCGTAAGCTTCCGGCGCGTCGGGCAGTCTGTGGACCTGCCCGTTAAAGCACGACGTTGGGGCCATGATCTTCGAGGCTCGCGCCAAAGTGGCTGGCTAAAGTCGTGGAGCCGACCGGCCTCAGCCACAGAGGGTTTTCCTGCCTCCGCCCGCATGCACGTAGCGCGCCGCCGGGCGCGGCCAGCCGGGGCGAAGACAGGAGGCAGGCCGCGCCGCAGAGGCGGCGCGCGCCCGCGCCGTGCGCGGGCCTTGATGAACGTAGGGAAAGTCTTACCGCACTCATGATCGGCATCCGCTCGATCGTGGCCTGTCGGCTCACTACTCGACTCGGCTACCGTTCCATCCATGCCTTCTGCACTGGACACGCCCCAGGGAGCGGCCGAACTCGCTGAGTCCCTGCTTCCTCCGCTCGGGAATCGCTGGCTGCACACTCAGGCGGTGGCCGCTCGGGCTCGCGAGGCTGCTGCGGCTGTGTCCGAGGCGGACGGGGATCTCCTCGTCGCTGCGGCGTGGCTGCATGACATCGGCTATGCATCCGAGCTGCGTGACACCGGATTCCATCCCCTCGACGGTGCCCGTCATCTCGAATCGCTGGGTGCGCCGGCGCGCCTGGTGCGGCTGGTCGCCCACCACTCCGGGGCCGTGTACGAGGCGGAACAGCGGGGGCTGTCGGCCGAGCTGGCCGTCTACGAGCGGGAAGACTCCCCGGTCCTGGACGCCCTGATCTTCGCTGACATGACGACCGGCCCCGCCGGGCAGTCCTTCGACTTCGATACCCGGATCGACGAGATCCTGGTCCGCTACGAACCGGGCACCGAGGTTCACAACGCGATCAGCAAGGCACGGCCGTACCTCCAGGGCGCTGTCGAGCGGACTCGCGACCGCATGGCACATCAGCCGATGTAGGGCTCTGACCGGTCGGCCAAGCCGTGCTCGATCCGCATGCGCATGGATGGGTGGATGTTCAGCTTGTCCAGCTTGCTCGGGTCCACGAACGCCACTTCCTTGCTCTCGCTGCTCGTCCGCAGCTCGCCGCCGATGATGCGGGCGTGGAAGCAGATGGAGAACTGCTGGCGGACTTCGCCGTCGCCGTACGCCATGACGTGCCCGGGGTTCGTGTAGATGCCGACGAGGCCGGTCACCTCCACGTCGAAGCCGGTCTCTTCCTTCGTCTCGCGTACGGCTGCGTCGGGCGCTGACTCGCCCAGGTCGACACCGCCACCGGGCAGGGCCCAGAGGTCGTTGTCGGTCTTGTGAATCAGCAGGACCTCTCCGGCCTCGTTGCGGGCAACGGCGGTCACGGAGGGGACGAGGCTGTTCGCCTTCGGGGCGTTGGGATCGTTGAAGTAGTCGACACGGGCCATGTGTTCAGCGTCGCACGTCCGCGGCCTGCTATGCCGTCCGGCCCCGCTCCCACGCGTAGTCGAAGCTCCGCATGTAGTGCCGGAAGGTCCGCGCTCCGGGGAGGTACCGGAAGTGCATCACCGGGTTCTGACCGGCGGGAGCTCCGAGAACGTGCGGGTTCACCAAAACGTCCTCGTCGAACCGGTAGATCGAGTTGTAGAGGATCGTGTCGTGCAGCCGGACTTCGACGCCAGGTGTCGACATGGCGGGCTCGAGGTAGCGGCGGGTGATCCGGGCACGTGCGGCCAGGTCGCCGCCGATGCCCTCCTCTTCGCCGCGCTGGCGGACTGCCTCGGAGTCGGGGTCGCCGAGCAGGATGCGAATCTGGGCGCCGGCCTTCGCCTTCTCGGCCAACTGGTCAGGCATATCAGGGTGGTTGTCGAAGAGGAACAGTCCGGCGTACACGAGGATGTCGAGCTGATCCGTGGCCTTCTCGATGAGGGATGACCAGAGCGGAGCGGGCACCGCGCCACGGTGTGGGTAGTAGGTGATCAGCTCGGAGGCGCTGGCCTTCTCGGCGTGCTTCTCCACTGACGGCCAGAGATAGACCTCGTCGACTCCGAGGAAGTTCGCTGCCTTCCAGCGGTGTCCGCGGTGAGGGGTGCGGCTGGTGGTGATCCACCGCTCGACGCTCTTGGGGTCCACTCCGACGTGCTCGGCAACGGACTGGATCGTCTCGCCCTTCGCTGAAATTGCCGCGCGCAGACGCTCGTTCGCCATGACGTGCCCTCCCTCGGGACGCTGGGGACGTTTTGACGATAGCTCAGACGTCCCTAAACGTCCATGCGGGCGGTGATGCGTCCACCTCCTCTCACGGTCTCCTGATCTCACCGACGGGATGTCGGTCAACAACTCACCTCAGCAGGAGACAAGACGATGCGTCAGATACCCGTGGACACCTCCAACGCCACCGTGATGGTCGCCAAGGCCCCGCAGCCCAAGGTCAAGGACCGCCGTACCGGTGAGATCGCCACCGACAAGGACGGCGTCACGCTGATGACCGTGGAGGTCATGTTCTCCACGCCCGACGAGGTCGAGATCCTCAAGCTCACCGTCCCGCAGCCCGGCGTCTCCGAGGACCTGACCATGGGCACCCCCGTCGCGCTGACCGGCTTGGTTGCCTCGGCGTGGGAGAACGAGTTCAACGGCCAGAAGCGGCACGGGATCGCCTTCCGCGCGGTCGCGGTGACCTCACTCGCCGCCGGCGCCTCGAACTCGAAGGCGGCCTGAGCCATGACGTGGCTGATCGTCGCCCTGGTGCTGGTCGCCGCCGCTGCGGGTCTCCTGCGGTGGCGGCGCCCCGCCTGGTACTGGCTGACCTTCGGGGTCACCCTCGCCGTGCTGCGGGTTCTGGTCCGCTACGGCTCGGTCATGGACGCCTGCGGCCTGACGGTCCCGGCCCCCCGCTGGCGCCTCACCCTGGCCAGGGCGACCAACCGGCCCGTTCCCGGCCCTCGTGCCCCGCGCATCCTGCGTGTACGACCGACCCGTACCGGCCTCGTCTTACGGCTCAAGCTCCGCCCCGGTCAGGACGCCTTCGACGTGGCGGCCTCCTGTGACCGGCTGCGGCACTCGTTCGCCCTGTACGGCGTCACCTCCCGTGAGCTGCGCTCCGGTGTGGTCGAGATCCGGATGACCGGCTACGACGTGCTCAAGCGGGTGCAGATGCCCGCCCGGGTCGACACCCGGCCGATGCGGGTCCCGGTCGCCCTGCGCGAGGACGGGGCCGTGCATTACCGCGACTACCGGGCCGTGCCGCACGCGCTCACCCTCGGGGCCACGGAGTCCGGCAAGTCCGTCTATCAGCGCAACCTGGTGGCCGCGCTCGCCCCGCAACGGGTCGCCCTGGTCGGCATCGACTGCAAGCAAGGGGTGGAGCTGTTCCCGCTGGCCCGCCGGTTCTCCGCGCTCGCCGACAACCCGGACACCGCGCTGGAGCTGCTGGAGGCGCTGGTGTCCCACATGGAGGAGGTGTATCAGCTCATCCGGGCCGAGCAGCGGATCAGTGTCGCGGTGCCGGACGCGGAGATCGCCGCCGACATCTGGGACCTGCCCGCAGAGGTGCGGCCGGTGCCGGTGGTGGTCCTGGTCGACGAGGTCGCCGAACTCGCGCTGTTCGCCGGCAAGGAGGAGGAGAAGCGCCGGGACCGGATCATCACCGCCCTGGTCCGCCTGGCCCAGCTCGGCCGTGCGGCCGGCATCTACCTGGAGATCTGCGGGCAGCGCTTCGGCTCCGAACTCGGTAAGGGCATCACCATGCTCCGCGCCCAGCTCACCGGCCGCACCGCCCACCGCGTCAACGACGAGACCTCCGCGAATATGGCCTTCGGCGACATCGCCCCGGACGCCGTGCTGGCCGCCATCCAAATCCCCACCGATACCCCGGGCGTCGCCGTCACCGGTGACTCGTCCGGTGGTTGGGCTCGGATCCGTGCCCCGCACACCTCGCTGCGGCAGGCCGTGAACACCTGCAACCGGCACGCCGACCTGACCCCGGACCTGCCCGCGCTCGCCCCGTTCCGGCCCGCCCTCGGCACCCTCGCCCCGGTCCCGGCCCCGGCGGTCGAGTCTGCCCCGGCCGCCGCCTGAGCCGGAAGGAGAAGCTTTCATGCCCCGCTCTGCCCTGCGCGTGGATGCCGTGCTCGTACAGGCCGTCATTGCCGGTGCCCTGTCCTTCGCCCACCTGCACGACCTGGCCGCCGCCGCCGGACAGGACGGCTGGAAAGCCTGGGCCTACCCGGTCAGCGTTGACCTGCTCCTGGTCGCCGCCTGGCGTCGCCTCCGCACGGACGGCCCGTCCCGACTGGCCTGGTGCTGGTTCGTCATCGCCCTGGTCGCCTCCCTTGGCGCGAACGTCGCCACCGCCGGACTCCTCAACCTGAACAACGTCCCGGCCTGGCTGCGCATCCTCGTCGCCGCCTGGCCCGCCCTGGCCTTTATGGGCGGCACCCTACTCGCCCACTCACCCGCGGGCCCCTCCTCGGCCCCGCCGGCACCCGATGCGCCGGATCCGGACCCCGTGCCCGAGGTGGAACCGGAGCCGTTCGCCGTTTTCGATCCGGCCCCGGAGGCGGACCCGGTGCCGGTGGCTGCCGCCGACGACACCCCGGCCCTCCCGGTCGCCGACCCGGCTGCCGCCCCGCCGCCTGCTGTGCCGGTTCCGGCCGCGCTGGTCGACCACGCCCGCAAGGTTGCCGACGACCACCACGCCCGCACCGGCTCCGCGATCGACACCGACACCCTGCGCGCCCGCCTCGGCGTCCCGCCGCACCTGGCCGACGCCATCGCCACCCAACTCACCTGAACCGGACGGAAGGAAGACCGATGACCCATGACCCGGCCGACCTGACCGCCGCCGACTACCTCGATGGCGCCCGCGAGATGACCGCCGCCAACCGGCCCTACCTCGCCCACCTGCTCGCCGAGGAAGCCGCCCAGCGGACCACCGACCCGGCCACCGCCGCCGGTATCCGCGCCTCCTTTCCCGACCCGGCCACGACCCGAGAGGGGACCGACTGACATGCCCGCCCGCGACTTCTTCCACTCCGTGATGCGGATCGGCCCGGTGCAGATCGGCACCCACCGCGACCGCAACGGCCAGACCAAGCACGCCGCCGTGTGCAGCGCCGACGGCTGCGGCTGGTCCGCCGACTACACCAGCGCCTCCGCCGCCCAGCTCGCCGCCCGCACCCACCGCTGCAAGGTCCGCTAGGAGGCCAACGTCATGGACGTCCCGCTCTGGTTCGCCCTGCTCTGCGTCGGAGTCCTCGGCGTCAAGCTCATCCGCCCGCCGCTGTGGCTGGTCCTGGTGCTCCTCCTCGGCGGCTACCTCCTCGCCGACAGCCTCCTCGCCCCCGTCATCGACACCGCCGTCAAGTAACCCACGAAAGGAGAAACGCTCATGCTCCGGCCCAAGCTCCCGACCATGCCCCAGCCCACCGGCACCGTCACCCCGCCTGCCGTCGTCGAGCCGACCACCATCACCCCGGGCACCCCGGCCCCGCCGCCGGTCCCCGTCGCCCCGGCCCCGGTGCCGACCCGGCCCACGATCCAGCTCACGCCCGGTACCGCGCTCGCCCTGGTCGGCGGCGGCACCGCCGTCGTCCTGGTCGTCGGCGCCGTCCTGGTCTCCATGCTCCTTGCGGTCGCCGTCACCGCCGCCTCGGTCGCCGTCTGCGCCCTGGTCGTCCGCTCGCTCGCCTCCACCCAGCATCGCCGCTGACCGGCCGCCGGGTGGCGCACAAGCCGCCAAGCACGCTGCCGCCCGGGGCCGTTCCCTCCAACCGCAATCGCCAAGGGAGAAGCCATGGACCTGCAGATAGCCGTCAGTCTGGTGCCGTTAGTCGGCTGGGCCGTGCACGGCGGCATCCTCACCCGCCGTCTCGCCTCGGCCCGCCGCGACCCGCTCACCGGCCTGCACACCCGTGCCGGATGGACCGCTCGCGCCGAACACTGCATCCGCCGGCACCCGAGTGCCGCCGTCCTCCTGGTCGACCTCGACCACTTCAAGACCCTCAACGACGCCCACGGCCACGCCGCCGGGGACGCCGCCCTCGTCGCCACCGCCGACCGGCTGCGCGCCTGGTGCGGCCGTAACGGCACCGCCGGACGCCTGGGCGGGGATGAGTTCGTCGCCGTCGTCCGGGACCTGGCCGCCGCCGACCTCGACGCGCTGACCACCATCCTGCACCGGCCGCTGCGCCACGACGGGGTGTCGCTGCCGCTGGCCGCCTCGGTCGGCGCCTGCCCGATCGCCGAGCTGCCGGTGCGCACCTTGCCCGATGCGCTCGCCGCCGCTGATGCGGCCATGTACGCGGCCAAGGGCCGTGGCCGCCGGGGCTCGCACACCTCTTGCTGACCGGCCGCCGGGTGGCGCACAAGCCGCCAAGCACGCCGCCACCCGGGGCCGTTCCTTCCAACCGCAATCGAAAGGAACCACCATCATGACCCAGCACACCCCGCCCGCGCCGAGGATCTGCCCGGCCTGCGACGGCTTCGCCTCCGTCGCCGTCACCCTCGGCGGCCGCGACCTGCGCGGTCACCTGCACACGATCACCGTCGACTGCCCGGCCTGCCACGGCACCGGCACCGCCCCCGCCCGCCGCCGGGAGGGCGCCCGTGCCTGAGACGCTGCTCGACCCGACCACCCTCGGCGACCTGCTGAGGGTGGCCTCGGCCCCCGACTACCACCGCTGGCACGAGCAGATCCGCCGCACCGGCGGCTGCGCCGACCCCATCCACCTGACCGGCTGGGTCCTGCACAAGGACAAGACCACCGGCGCCACCCTGCACCACTACAGCACCGAGAACGAGCCGGGCGGACGGCTCCGCGTCGCCTGCGGCAACCGCCGCGCCTCCCGCTGCCCCGCCTGCGCCTGGACGTACGCGGGCGACACCTACCACCTCATCCGCGCGGGCCTGGCCGGAGACGACCGCCGCGACATCCCCGCCACCGTCCGCGACCACCCGCGCGTCTTCGCCACCCTCACCGCCCCCTCGTTCGGCCCGGTCCACAACCGGCCCGACCATGGCGCCTGCCGCTGCGGCACCCGCCACGCCCCGGACGCCCCGGAACTGGGCACCGCCCTCGACCCGGCCACGTACGACTACGCGGGTGCAGTGCTGTTCAACAACCACGCCGGGCAGCTCTGGCAGCGCTTCACCAACCGGCTCCGCCGCGAGATCGCCGCCCGCGCCGGCATCACCCAACGCGAGCTGAAGGAATCGGCCCGGCTGTCGTACGGCAAGGTCGCCGAGTTCCAAAAGCGGGGCGCCGTCCACTTCCATGCCGTGATCCGCATCGACGGACCCGACGGCCCGGACACCCCGCCGCCCTCCTGGGCCACCGTCGGCCTCCTCGCCGACGCGATCCGTGCCGCCGCCGCGCACTCCTACACCTCGGTCTCCGTCCCGGCCGCCGACGACCAACCCGCCCGCACGTTCCGCTGGGGCACCCAGCTCGACGTCCGGCCGGTGAAGGCGTTCGGGGACGGCTCCGACATCACCGAGCAGGCCGTCGCCTCCTACGTCGCCAAGTACGCCACCAAGGCTGCCGAGAACACCGGCACCCTCGACCGGCGCATCGGTGAACTCGCCGAACTCGACCGCCACGGCGTGCCTGACCACACCCGGCGCCTGATCGAAGCCTGCAAGGTGCTCGACCCGCTGTACCCGGACCGCCGCCTGTGGGCCTGGGCGCACATGCTCGGCTTCCGCGGCCACTTCTCCTCCAAGTCCCGCCGCTACTCCACCACCCTCGGTGCCCTGCGCCAGGCCCGCGCCGACTACCGCGCCGCCCAGGAACACGCCGCCCTCGGCCTGGACGACGCCGAGCCGGACACCGTCCTCGTCCTGGCCGACTGGCAGTACGCAGGCCACGGCCACACCCCCGGCGAATCCGCCCTCGCCGCCACCATCGCCCGCGACCTCCAGCTCAACCGCGAAACCGCCCGCGAAGCCCTACGCGACCAACTCGCCCAGGAAGGAGCCGCAGCATGACCACCGCAACCGCTGAGCTGCTGACCGTGCCGGAAGTCATGGCACGGCTCAAGCTCGGCCGCTCCACGGTCTACGACCTGATCCGCTCTCGCCGTCTGGTCTCCATCACCGTCGGCCGTTCTCGCCGCATTCCCGCTGACGCCCTGAGTGACTTCATCGCCCGTGAGATCGAGGAGGCATCCTGATGGCCAGTCAGCGCAAGCGCAACCCCAACGGGGCGGGCACTATCACCAAGCGCAAGGACGGCCGTTTCCAGTGCGCGGTCTACGTCATCCAGCCGGACGGCACCCGCGCCCGCAAGTTCGCCTACGGCAAGACCTGGGCCGAGTGCGATGCCAAGCGTCGTGAACTGCTCGACAAGGTCGACCAGGGCGTGCCCGTGCCGACTCGATCGGCCAAGCTCGCCGAGTGGCTGCCGTACTGGGTGGAGAACGTCATCAAGCCCCGGCGGAAGCTCAGCACGTACGACAAGTACGAGACGCACGTCCGGCTCTACCTGGTGCCCCTGCTTGGCGCCAAGAGGCTCGAATCCCTCGGCGTCGCCGACGTGCGCCGTTTCCTCGTCCGCCTGGAGGAGAAGACCACTGCGGCGACGGCCAAGGAGGCGCACCGGGTGCTGCGTTCGGCGCTGTCCTCCGCGTGCCGCGAGGAACTGATCACCCGCAACGTCGCCAAGCTCGTCGAGCCTCCTCGGACCGACAACCGCGAGCTGACGCCCTGGAGCCTGGACGAAACGCTCGACTTCCTGGCCGCCTCACGCAAGGACCCGCTGTATGCGGCCTTCGTGCTCGCCATCGCCATGGGCCTCCGCCGGGGCGAGATCGTCGGGCTCCGCTGGTCGGATGTCGACCTCGACCACCGCGTCCTCTACGTCCGTCAGCAGACGCAGCGCCGCCGTGGCGTCCTGTACGACGACGATCCCAAGAGCCGCCGTCGCCGTGCCGTCCCGCTGCCTGCCCTCTGCATCGCGCCCCTGCGCTGGCACCGGATGCGGCAGGCGGCGGCTCGGGCGAAAGCGGGCGAGACCTGGCAGGCGTCCGCTTACGTCTTCACCACCCGCACCGGCCGCCCGGTCGAGCCGCGCAACCTGTACCGCTCCTTCACCCGCATCGCCCAGTCCGCCGGCCTCCGCGTGATCCGACTGCACGACGCCCGGCACGGCACCGCGACTCTCCTTACGGCGGCCGGAGTCGCGCCCCGCGTCGTGATGGAGATCCTTGGGCACTCCCAGATCAGCATCACCATGGACGTCTACACCCACGTCGTCCAGGACACCCAGCGCGAGGCTATGAGTCACATGGACCGGCTGCTGCGGAGGCGTCCCGGTCGTCAGTGACCGCCCTCGTTGATGTCAGAAGTGGATGTCAAAGGCCCCGGACCATGATCGGTCCGGGGCCTTTTCGCTGGTGCCCCCGGCAGGATTCGAACCTGCGACACCCGCTTTAGGAGTTTTCCTTGGGCAGGCCTGTGACCTGCGGAAACGTCAGCCATCAGGTCTCTGGCCTGGGAAAACGCCCCTCTGTAGTTCTCGCGTGTTCACGAGGTTTCCCGGCCTCATGTGTGCTGAATCCGTTCCGACGGGGTCTGCCCGAAGGGACGGCAGCCAGCTCTACCTGTCGACAAGTGCGAGACGTTCTTCCAGTCGTGCAGCGAATGGGAGGGGCGGGGTGCTGACCTGGGGCTTCGTGGCGAGAATGGTGTTGACCTGCGAAAATTCCCCTCCGTAGTTCTCACGGGTCAACACCGTTTTCCAGGCTCATGTGCCCTGGACGTGCCCTCTGGACCTCTCACCAGAGAGCACCCTGCTCAGCCGACGGACCAGGAAGGGGCGGTGTCGCTACCGCGCTCACCCGGGTCTTGGTGTTGATGGCACGAGGTTCCGTCGTCACGGCGCCCGACTCACGTAGCTGTCGGACGGCCGTGATCACTTGGGCGGGCCGGTAGACGGTCTCCAAGAGGGTGTAGCGCTGGAGCTCCGGGACAGTTCGCCCGTTGGGTGCTTCGGATATGAAGTCGTGCAGGATCCGTCGTAGCGGAGCCGTATCCGGTTCGAATACGAGATCCAGCATCTGCTGTTCGGTGTCCCTGGGGTCGCGGTAGCGGACGCCGTAGGAAGGGTCTACCTTCCACATGGCGTCCTTCATCTTCTCCAGTCCCCGCTCGTGCTGGGTGCCGAAGATCAGGTAGAGCTTCCTGCCGCCCTCGTCGACCATCTCGAAGTACAGCGTGTGCGTGAAGCCGGCCTGGCGCAGCGTGGCCCGGTATTGCTCGCGCAGGAACGTGAACTTTTGCGAGGAAGGCTGCCGGAATACGTCTTGCCACTCCTGGCTGCCGAAGGCTTCGTCACCGAGTTGCCGGTGGCCGTCGTGTCTCTCGGCGAACCGAGTGAGGAAGGCGGGTTCGAAGGTCGCCATGACTTCCGTGCTTCGGTAGCGACCGAGTTCATGCAGGAGCGAGTACGGGATGTCGGGCCCACCGAAGCTGTCCAGGAGGACGAAGAGGGGCTTGCCCAGCCTGCCGGTGCTCTGCAGCTTCCTCAGGAGGGCCGGGTGGAAGTCTCCCTGTCCGATGTCGACCGACAGACGTGCAGTGATGTCGCCCGCGTGCCTCGATTGAGCGAGGGCCATCTGGCGCTGCAATTCTTCTACCCGTCGGTGGTCTTCCTCCATGAGGATCAGACGCATGCGCTTCGGGAAACGGTGCAGAGCGCGGGCGAAGACCTCGTAGGCGACGACGGGAGATCCGGGCTCGCCCTGCTTGTAGACGCCAGCGCCCGCGAACCCTTCCGCGTAGGTGATCACGTCGCTCCGCGACAGCAGAATCGGCGCCCACGCTTCCAAGTACCGCTTGAGTAAGTCGTGTTTGGCGGCCGTGTGCGGATCGCGTTCCCACACGACATCTTTCGGTACGGCCATGACCGCTCCCCCTGCTCCGATACGGCTCTGCCGGGGAGAGGGTCACACACCGTTGCTATATGCCACCAGAGCGCGTACGGCGTCCCTTGAAGATTGGCCGTTACTGCACTGCTGCCACGCGCAGCCGGGGCGGCATCTGGTCCCACGTGATGCCGGCGAGCTCACGGCCTCCGGACTTGGGGGTGCGGCCACCCCACTGCTTGAAGAAGAACGGCACGTCGGCGTTGTTGCAGGTATCGCGGATCTCGACCAACCATTCCTCTTGCACGGGGCGGTGTTGGGGGCCGGACTCTCCACCTGCGATCACCCAGCCGATGCCGTCCAGACGCAAACCTGTCAGAGGGCCGAGCAGTGGTTCGCAGGACAAGAACCGTACTGCGGCGGGCACCTGCCGCAGCTCGTCGATGCGATCCAGGTGATCCGCGTTCTCGACGGAGACGCCCATCCAGAGGTTGGGAGGCCAGTCGAGTTGGCCTGCTAGTCGCCGGAGCCTGCGAGCCCTCTTCGTCAGTAGTTGATAGGTGTGCTGTGGGGTATCGGCGATTACCTGGAAGACCTGCCGTACGAAGTCCAAGGGGACCTTGGCGTGGAACAGGTCGCTCATGGAGTTGACGAACACCATGCGGGGGGCCTTCCACTGGCGCGGGATGGTCAGCGTGTCCGGATGGAGGGTGAGGCCGAAGCCGGGCCCGGATGTCCTGGGGTCCCCGTCGATCTGGTACTTCGCCACTCCCATGGCCTTGAGGCGTCTGGATAACGTCAGGGCGTAGCAGTTGTCGCACCCGGGGGAGATGCGATCGCAGCCTGTGGTGGGATTCCAGGTCGCCTCAGTCCACTCGATGGTGCTGCGATCGCCCATGGGTCCCCTCCCGTAGCAGTTGGGCAAGGGCCACCAGCGCTTGCCCACTCAGCGCTTCGACTGCGCTGCCTAACGAGCGACGTACCGAACTGGCACGCGACCGTGCCCATCTTTCAGGTCGAACGTACGTTCTGTGAAGGGGGTGTTTCATGAGGGCTGGCTGCAGCGGTCAGGCAGTCGTAGCAGGGCGCGGCTCGCCGTGGAAGACCTGACGGGTGTGCCAGTCGCGGTGAGCGGCAGCAACAGGGCGCGCGCCGGGCTGTGGGCCGACGAGTGGACGGCCCGCGAGGGCTATGACGTGCGCGCGGGCGGCTGCGCTGTGGCCGACGAAGCGCTGTGAGACCAGGATGCGGTGGCCGTCTCCCACACCGAGGACACCTTTGTCGAAGAGCTTGTGGTGCAGCGAGCACAGGCACAGCCCGTTCTCGATGTCGTCGGGGCCGCCGAACGCCCACCAGCGCACGTGGGCGGCCTCCAGCCCGACTGGCACCGCGCCGATCCTGCCGTCGTAACCGCAGAAGGCGCACCGGTACTCGTAGGCGGTCAGTACCAGCTCCCGCATCCGCGGGTCCCGCCGCCTGCGTGCCGTCGAGAGCTGCTCGGTCTCCGCCGGCTCCAGTTCCAGGCCGACGGCTTCGCACAGTTCGCTGTGGAGGGAGGGTGGGAAGTGCAGGTCGAGCAGCAATCGTGCGATTCTGCCGAGCAGTTGCGGTTCACGTCGCAGCGCCGCTCTCAAGTCCGGCGCGAGTCGTCCGGTGGCGCCCGTCTCCCGTAGGTCCCGAACCCCACTTCCGGGGCTGCCAGGCCCGCGATCGGTGCGCACTTCCCATACGCCGTCGCTGACCAGGTGATGGAAGGGGTAGGCGGGCGTCGTCTTGTTGGGCGGGCCGTACTCGGTCAGCAGGCGCTGCAGGTCCTGCTCCACCGCGGTGTATTGCAGATCGCCGTCGGCGTCCTCCTGGAACCGGCCGAGAGCGTACAGGAGCAGCAGCGGCTTGTGCGGAGCGCGAGTCCCACTCCTGGTCCACTGCCTCAGCTTCGCGATCCGTTCCAGCCAGTCCATGGCGGCTGATCGTAGACGGGCCTTCTCAGGCACATGGCATGGGCGGGGTTGGAAAGCCCCACCTCTGCCCGCAGCCGCACGCGTGCCATATGCGTACCGCGAGTACGAAGGCCCTCCCGACCGTCGGACGGAAGGGCCTCTGACCAGGCGCTTCTCTGTGCCCCGGCAGGATGCGAACCTGCGACACCCGCTTTGGGAGTTTTCCCCGGTCAAGGCCCTGACCTGGGTAAACGTTGCCTTGAGTGCGTCCGGCCTGGGAAAACACGCTTCGGTGGTTCTCGCGTGTTCGCAGGGTTTCCCGACCTCATGTGTGCCGGTCGACCGTCCGGCCCGGCACATAGACAACGTGTTGGCCGTGGTCGGCGAGCAGGGACAGCAGCAGGGCGGGTGCGGTGCCGGTGAGGTCCACCGCCCAGCGGACCTCGCCGGCTAGGGCGAGGACCTCGCTCATGCCGGCCAGGATCGCGGTTTCGTCGTTGCCGACTTTCCGGCTCCAGACGGTGGCCCCGGTGTCGTCGACAGCGACCCACCCAGTGGTGGGCCTTGCTGGCGTCGATACCGACCCATAGACGGAGCGCCTGGGTGGCCATGTGCGTCTCCTCGGTCCTCGGACGACGTGCCGTTCCGGTCCGATGACACCCCGCCGGCAGCTCCGTAAACAGCGACCCGTGCGCACATCTCAATCAGCGGCCTGGGCGTCCCGAAGAGCGAGGCGGCCACTCCGCCGGAGCCACTTGGGCGAGCGACTTTAGAGCCACACCCCACAGAGCCACACCCCACAGAGCCACACCTCACTCTTCCGGACCGCCAACCAACTTGCGGAGCGGGATTGACCGCTCAAACGAGCGGATCTCTGGGCAGGCACTCGATGCCTGCCCAGAGGCTGCGGAGACTGCTGCGGGGATCACCTGTCCGGCGCTTTCTCGTCCCGCTCCAAGGATCGGGTCGCGGTGCGCACAATCTCGTGGTCCTCGCCCAACTCGCTGGCTGCCGTCTCCCGCACCGCTGTCCACTCCTCCCGGGCTCGGTCCCTGCGCCCCAGTGCGGCGAGGGCATCGCCGAGCCGCTGCCGGGATACGAGCGTTGCGGGGTGGGCCCCGCCGAGCACCCGGCTGCGAGCCCCGGTCACGGCCTCCAGCACGTCAAGGGCCTCCTGATGCTTCTCGGCCCTCAGTAGCGACGCCCCGTACGCATGTCCCGTGGCCATGCTCAGCGTCGCGTCCGCCCCCGTGACCCGGCACCGTACGGTCCACGCCTTGCGCAGCTGTTCGGCGGCCTCCTCGTGCGCGCCGCTCCTGGTGAGAAGCCTGGCCAGTCTGCGCCGGGTCTTCACCGTCTCGAGGCTGTCCTCCGGCAGGGTGCGTTCCTCGATCGCCAACAGTTCCAGATAAACGGCGATGGCCTCGTCCGTCCGGTCCAGCGAGTCGAGTACGTTCGCCAGGAAGTACCGGGTCACGCCCGTGAAACTATCGTCCGGACCGAGGTGCTCGCTCATGTCCGCCAGCACCGCCCGCAGAATCTCTTCGGCCTCCGTGAACCGTCCGGCCTTGTGCAGGATCAGACCGAGACCTTGGCGGAAAGTGAGGGCGGTGCGATGCACGGGCCCATCCAGATCCGTCACCTGCGCGAGCACCCGCCGCTGAAGCGCGACCGCCTCGTCGTACTCCGCCAGGTCTGCGTGGATCATGGCCCGCAGTGCGCGGAACCTGAGCGTCTCGTTGTGCAGCTCCCCCAGTGTCGTAACGAGGCGCGGCTCCACCGCTTCCACCTCGTCCCGGGCCTCGGCGAATCGGTCCAGCCTGCACAGCACGTTTACCAGGTTACGGTGCGTCCGGTAGGTCGGCGGCTGGTCGGCTCCGTAGTATCGCTCACTAGCCATGATCGTCGCCCTGCGGAACGGCTCCGCCTCCTCGTACCGTTCGCAGCCGTCCAGAAGGTCGGCCAGGGTGCCCAGGGCCAGGAGCTCGCCGCTGCCTTTCTGCTCACCGGACAGCTCCAGCTCCTCGAGTCCGGACCGCAGCTCGCTCTCCGCCTCGGCATAACGTCCCTGGGACCTGATCGTCGCAGCCAGCCAGCCCCGGGTAAAGAGCCTCGCATCCATGCTGTACTCCAACGGCCCTGCTTCCAGCGGGACCACCGAGCGCAGCAGCGTCTCTGCTTCGCGGAACCGCTTCATGTGGTGAAGGGCGTATGCCTGGTACAGCATGACGCTGGCACGTTGCGCCGTGTCTGCCTCAGATCCGAGCCGTTCGAGGGCCTCCAGCAGGGCGTCGCCCTCCGCTTCTGCCTCGGGCAGCCGTCCGGCGTCGTAGAGCAGTTCGTGCAAATACTGGCGGGCGTTCAGTGTGTACGCATGATCGGCGCCGTGCACCTCACGCGAGATGCCGATGACCGCCCGCAGGTGTCCGACACCCTCCTTGGTCTCACCCAGGCGGCTGAGCGCGATGGCCAGGTTGCCGCGCATGTTGCGGCTCACCAGGTCAATCCCCGGCGTCAGTTCCTCCAGCAGTTCTCTCAGCAAGGCGACGAGTTCGTCCCGGTAGCCCTGCTGACGGGTCGCCACAAGACGCTCCCCGAGCAGCGACACCTCGGTGATGCCGCTCCATCCGTATCCGGACTGCCACCGCTGGGCCAGGTCGACGATCTGCCGCGCCTGCTTGCCCACCAGGACCGGCACGGCGGGATCGGCGATCAGGCGCCGGGCGAAATCCACCAGGGCAGGTGCCACGCGCTCCATCACGAAGACCTCTGCCGGGCCTTCCGGCCTCTCCGGCACGGGCTCCTCCACATCTTCGCCCGCGGACTCCGGTTCCGGGCAAGGAGGCGGCTGGGGCACGGGTGCCGACGCGGGGCCATCCCACAGCCCAAGCCGTCGCAGCAACTGCGGCGAGGCCGCGGCGAACGGCCCGGCCCGGTCGGGCAGGTCGGGGGAGGCACCCGGCCCCTCCCCCGACAGCCGGGCACGGAACTCCGGGCCGGACCCGCCACGTCGCAGGAGGTATTCGCTGACCTGCGCGGCTGTGTCCAGAGCCACCGATGTGCGCACCGTGTCCAGCAGGAGGTCCGCCACGCCGGGCACGAATTCGTACTCCACACTGTCCGCTGCCTGGGTCCGTGCGGCCGGCCCGGAGCGGCGCAGCAGACCCCCGAGGAACACCTCGGCGAGCTGAGCCTGATGGAACTGCCCCTCCCCGGTCCGGTACGCCTCGTGCACCAGGCGCATGACCGGCAGGGTGAGCGGCTTGACGGAGGCCAGGGCGCCGGCCAGTTGCCGGCTTTCCGGTGAAGCCGCCTCCCGGAAGCGGCGGAGGCGCTCCTCCGGCTCCGGAGCGTCGGCGGCGCCGGTACCCGCGCGGGAGTCGGCAAGGGAGTCGGTGTCGGAGTCGGGGACGCCGTCAGGGATCAGCAGCACGGGCAGCGCAGCCCGGCTGTGGCCGGTGCTGAGGAGCGAGACCCAGGGCTCGAGCCGGCTCTTGGTGAGCTCCAGGACCGGGACGGGCGTACCGCTGTAGGACACCAGCTCGCTCGGCAGTACGGGATGGCTGACCCGGAGGGCGCGGCCTGCGGCGGCGGGCTCCCGGGACTGGACGACGAGCCGCTCGACTGGTCTGCCCGCCGACGGCCACATCCGCTCCGGCAGAGTCTGGAGCACCGTCACCGGGGCACACCGGGCCCAGCGGCGCAGTAGTCCTTTGACCGTGCCGTTGCTCCAACCCGGGCCCACCATGTCGGAGAGCACCATGATCACGGTTGGGCGGACCGGATCGATGCGTAAATCGGCCCTCGGTACAGCACCGGAGCGCAGGGGCCGTGCCCTCAGGAGGGGGCCGGGCGCGCCCGAGCTGTCGAGCCAGTAGGTACGGATGTCGCGAAAGGCACCCAGTCCCTCCAGCAGGGCCCGCACCTCGGCGGCGTACTGCTGCCACAGCACCATCGAGGGCCCGTCGTCGACGATGAGGGCTGCGTTCAGCCAGCGTTCCGGCTCGGGTCGCAGCACGGGCTCGTGCAGAGCTGTCTCGGCCATCCATTCGGCGGTCGCGTCCTCGTCGAAGGCGAGGGCCGTGCGGGAGGGAACCGTCCGGCGCAGGGGCCGCATGGCCCGGCTCAGCGCCCGAGGGGACGCCAGGGACCGAGCTCCGTGCACCCCGACCGCGCGGGCGGGTCCGCCATCCCCGGCTCCGGGTGCCGTGGGTGCGTACAGGCCGCGGGGCCGCGCGGGTTCGCGCCGGTCCGCCGGGGCTTCGTTGTCGGTGGCGCCATGGCCGTGGGACCGTTCCTTCGGCTCCTCCGCTTCCGGAACGGGCGCCTGGCACACCTCCGTGGGCCGTTTCGATTGTGGCTGGTCTTCCGGGGCACCGGCTCGCCGGACCGTGGCGATCCAGAGGACGTCGAGGAGCTCTTCGGTGGCCAGGTCCACACCCGCGCTGCCCAGAAGTGCGGTGAGCCGGTCGAACATCAGGAGTCCGCGTCGCCGAGCGAGCGGAAGACCGTCTCACGGACCTTGTCGAAGTCCGTCGCGGCACCCGAGACCCGCAGGTGAACAGCGTTAAGTAGCTGGTCGGTCGCCAGGTCGTGCGCCTCCGAGTCGCGCAGCCGCAGGAACTCCTCAATCAGCGCCTCCGCACGCGCCGCCGC
Source organism: Streptomyces sp. JNUCC 63 (assembly GCF_054366325.1). Lineage (NCBI taxonomy): Bacteria > Bacillati > Actinomycetota > Actinomycetes > Kitasatosporales > Streptomycetaceae > Streptomyces > Streptomyces sp. JNUCC 63. The sequence continues at coordinate 4,526,364 of NZ_CM135963.1, forward strand.
GTCCGTGCCGAGGTGCATCCCCACGATCGACCGCAGTTGCTCGGCGTTGGGCTGCTTGAGATCCAGTCGGACGCAGCGGCGCAGGAAGGCGGGTGGGAAATCACGTTCGCCGTTACTCGTGATCACCACAACCGGGAAGGTCTTGCATGTCACCCGGCCGTCTCTGACGCCGACCCGTTCGTCGCCCGGGCCGGTGATGCGTACCTGTGCCGTCGGGGACTTGAGACGTGCGAGCTCGGGGATTTCGTACGTTCCCTCCTCGAACACCGTGAGCAGGTCGTTCGGCAGGTCCACGTCGCCCTTGTCCAGTTCGTCGATGAGCAGGACCCGGGGAATGTGGCGGGGCAGCAGGGCCGTACCGAGCGGGCCGAGTCTGAGATAGTCACCGATGTCCGGCTCGGTGGCGACGGCCGACGCGGCGGCATGCGGATCGGGGCGCCCGGTCAGAGAGGCGTCCCGGAGCCTGCCCACGGCGTCGTAGCGGTACAGCCCTTCTGCGAGGGTGGACCGGCTGTTGATCGGCCAGTGCAGGACGTCGCCCAGGCAGAGCTGGCGTGCGATGGCACGGGCGAGGCTCGACTTGCCGGTGCCGGGGCGCCCGGTGACGAGTAGCGGCCGGTGCAGGTGCAGGGCGGTGTTGACGATGTCCTGGTCGGTCTCGGAGATGACGTAGCGCCGACGCGGTCTCTGCTCCTCGGGAGACTCGCCGGTCGCGTCACCGCCGGTGAACACCCTCCACGGAGGCGGTGCCGGCCAGTCGGTGACCGGTTGCGGCTCGGCGTCCCCGCGAAAGAGCCGCCAGTCCGTGTTCATCAGTTTCCTCTTCTCATGGTGCCGACAGGTCGAGGCGTCGTGGCAGCGGTCGTCCTGGATCGTCCCAGAGCAGTGCCAGCCGGCTGCCGGAGTGCTGTTCGTCGACATCGCATTCGGCACGAAGCCTACGCAGCCTTCCCGGCAGTGCGCGAAGTGAACCGCCGTCCAGGAGTGACCTCAACTCCTTTTCGCTGCTTCCGGGTTCGTTCCCTCCACGCCAGACCATCACGGGTACGCCACCGAACAGACAGGCGGTGAAGACGGCATTGCGGTGGGTCTCGGCAGCGGGTACCACTGTGCCCGGCGCGTCCTCACGCGCGCTCACGCTTCCGTGTACGGCCTTCACTGTGGTCAGGTTCGCCGACAGCCAGTGCAGATCGTCCACCTGCGCGGTGGCGACCCGCTTCCACCGGTGCTGCCACAGGTGTTCCTGCTCGGGGCGGCGGTACTCGGTGCACCGCAGGACGACGGGGAAGTCCGTGCCGATGGACCGCTCGACGGGATCGCCGGCCCCGATCCGCCAGCGGTGGACGTCCAGTTCGAGATCCGCGGCATCCACGAAGAATTCGACCAGTGTCCGGTGGACCCGGCCGTGCCGGGTCAGAACAGCGTCCACGGTCCGCTGCAGGTCGGCCAGTGGCATGGGTAAGTCCTGCGTCTCGACGGACTCCACGCCCGCTGGGGTGCGCGTCCAGACCTGGCAGGTCCGCCGCCCCGACAGGTCGACCGGCCGGGACAGTCTGATCTGCACCCGGTCCTCGGTGTCGAGCTGGTCGTCCGTGTCCGGCCGGGCATGAGCGGCGCGCTCCGTCAGTTCGGCACGCCGGTTGATCAGAGCGGAGAGCATGTTCTCGCCGAGCCTGGTGGCGCAGTTCAGCGACCATTCCCTGAGCTGTTCGGTGCGGGAGCCGGCCACCGTCGCCGCGGCGACGCGCTCGACGGCCCCCAGCAGGCGGGGAAGCTGCCGCTCGTCGACCTTCAGCTCCTCCAAGTGGTCGGCCAGCTCCTTGGGTTCGGTGTTGGGGAGCACGACCCCGACCGCTTCCTCGCGGGCCGCGTCCGCGAACGCCCTGGCGAAGTCGTCCGGTGCGGAGGCGAGCAGTCCGATCAGCTCGTCGTATTCGCTGCACAGCAGCCACCGGCCCCGGGCCAGCTGTACGGAGCTGCGCCGCATCGTCTCGGCCTCGGCCTCGCTCACCCCGTCCGAGGCCAGCAGGTGGATCAGGGTCACGGTGCCGTGGGGCCGAGTCAAGGACCAGTCGACGATCGTCCGGGCGTCGAGTTCGTCCGGTGCGCAGGGCAGGCCGGAGTCCAGTTCCTCACAGAGCCCGGCGGCGACACGTGCGGCGGAGGCCGGATGGGCGGTGAGCGCGGCTTCGACGCGGAGTGTCAGCTTGTCCCGATCGATGATCTGACGTCTGGTCAGCTCGCTTGGGGAGGGTGGATAGAAGTGGTGGGATTCGTTGTCGCGCCAGTCCTTGAGGTAGACCGTGGGCATCTGCCCGGCGCCGGCGACGGTCCGCAGCCGGTCGAATTCTGCCGAGACCTCGGTCCACACCTGGGTGAGGTCGGGAACGGCGGCCGCGTCCCTTCGGGAGGCGGCCTCCAGACGGTCCATCAGGCAAGAGGTGAACACCCCTGCCCCCGCGCGGTTCTTCGCCGCCTCGCCGGGCCGGGAGGCTCGCATCAGAAAGATGTCGCGGGACCGGTGGATCTCCGGGTACGCGGCGATCGTCTCTGGTGCCTGCGCCTGCGCATGCTCGCGCGGCGACAGCGCCGAACGGCAGGCGTCGATGACGACTGTCACCCGGCCGAGCCCCGCAGCAGGCAGATGTGGCGTACGGAGCAAGGAGACGAGATTGTCGGCGTCCAGGCCCAACGGGTCACCGGTGCGGGATTCGGGATACAGCAGACTCCAGCGGTTGTCGCCCGCCTGAACTCCGTGCCCTGCCCAGTAAACCCACAGCCAGTCGACATCGATGTGGCGCAGTTCGTCCTGGAAGACCCGCCGGACGTGAGCCCGGTCCGCGGTGCTGCGTCGAGCCTGTGTGAAGCCGGCCAGCAGCCCTTCGTTCTCCGCGAGGGGCGAGGCCAGCAAGTGCATCTGGTGCCCGGGCACTCCGCGCTCCAGCAGCCAGCGCATCATGCGCGCGGCGTCGTTCGCCGGCCCCGAGAGCTCCCAGTCGGCGCCGCCCGCGTATGCCTCAACGGCCACGATCACGGCGTGGGTGCGCCCCCAGTCGTGCGGTGGGGACATCACGGCAGCTCGGCCCCTATGCGCTCGTAGAACGAATCGTGTGCGAAGTAGCCCGTGTGCGCCCTAGGGAAGGGCTGGCGCAGGTCGACGCGGGCGTCAGTGACCCGGCCGGGGAAGATCCGCTCGGCAACGAATCCGAGCAGGTCCCGGCGGTCGTACACGTTGAGCCAGCGAGGGAAGGCGGCGGGCAGCTCGTCGCCTCGCCGCAGCCCTGTGAGCGCGTCGATCTCGTACAGGAAGGGCGCCTGTGAACCCACGGTGACGAGCAGATCCACGCCGTGGGACGGCTCCATGGCCAGCAGATCGAAGGAAGCGATGCCTCCGAGGCTGTGGGCGAGCAGCACCACGGGGCCGTCGTCCTGTTCCCGAGTGAGCGCGACGACGTCAGCGATCCGTGCCCGCAGCTCTGCGCCGCGCCCCTGGTAGCGGAGGATGTCACCGCTCTCGGGGAGGATTCCCCGGGTCATCCGCCGACGGCCAGCTTGGACCGCGGGTGAGACGGTCCACAGGAACGGGTCGCCCAGCAGCCTGGCGCCAACCCATTTCCCGGCTTCCTTGACCCCGCGGTCGGTCCCGCCGAGCCGGTCGGTGAGCAGGGCGACCAGCATGTCGCGGTCGGCACCATCGACGGGCAGCGGTTCCTCCGCGTCCTGGGCCGCCTCGGCCATTCTGGTGGCCAAGGCGATCACGGCGCGCGCGGCAACGGCTTCGGAATCGTGCCCGGGGGTTGTCCCGGAGAGCCGCATCGAGACCTCAGCGGCGATCTCCTCAGCGGCCTCGGTGACGTACGGGGCGAGCTCCGCGGCGAACACTCGGGCGCTGTCGCCGACTCTCGGCCCGCCCTCCGCCAAGGCTCCTTCGGTGAGGGTGCGAAGCCGGTCTGCGAGTGCGTCCCACGGGTCGGTGCGGCCTGGTGCGAATCCGCCGTCGTCGTCCTCCCCTGCGCTGTCGGCGAGGAGTTCAATCTCGGCGACCGGGTCCCGTTCGAGGAGCGCCCAGACGGCCAGCGGGTCATCGGTATCGGCGGTGGGCAGTGCCCGGTCCTGGTCCTGTTCGGGGAAGCAGGCGCCGTCAAACGCGAGGTGCGCCCCGTAGGGGTCGCCCCAGTAGCAGGGGACGAGCCGGATGTCCGGCCGTAAGCGTTTCAGTCCCCTCGCAACGCGGTTGTACGACTTCCGGTACGAGTCCTCCCGCACCCCCGTGCCGTGCACAAAGACAACGCTCGTCACCCGATCCCCCACCTGTGTCCCGAGGCCCGCATTCTAACCGGCGGGGGCACGGGACAGCTCCCTCTATCGCCCAGGAATTGGGCCCTCATCCCCCCGAGGTGTCCAGCTCCGCGTCCGCGCTCACGCCCGCGCAGTCGTACGGGTCCTTCAGTCAGCCGTCCGGCAGTAACCCAACCGGTTCATGGGGCACCATTTTGAGGTCGTTATCTGCGGTCCTCCTTGAAGGCCAGTCCGCGAAAGGCGTTGCGGACATCAGTCAGTGGCTCACGATCGCGGGTGTAGTAGAGCTTGTTCGTCAGGAGCGCTGCCCAGCGGCCCACAGCGGGCGAGATCCACATACCTGTGCCGGTGAAGCCGTAGTGGACCCAGACGTCCTCGTCGGCGGTGGTGCCAGGGGCAGAGTGCCAGAACAGGCCACGAGCGGGCTGGAGCTCAGCGGTCTGGATGGTTAGGGAGCAGGTGGTCCACTCACAACCGAAACCGGCACGGAACTGGAATGTGTTCGGGGCAAGCATGTAGCGCAGGAAGGTGGCGAGGTCGTCGAGAACGGTGAAGGCGCCGGCGATGCCGCAGACGCCGCCCAGGAGGCGTGCGGAGAAATCGTGGACGGTTCCCTTGAGGTGGGTGTCGGTGTCCTGGTCGAGTTCGGTCGGGGCACAGCGGGCCACGATCTCATCGGACAGTGGGCCGAAGCAGGTGTTCTCCATTCCCAATGGTTGCCAGATGCGGACGCTGGCCAGCTCGTCCAAGGTCTGGCCGGAGAGGTGTTCGGCGAGGTAGCCGAGGATGAGGGCGGCCCGGTCGGTGTACTCGACAGCCTCGCCGGGAGGCCGGTGGAGCTGCTCGTGCAGCACGCCACGGCGGATGTCGTCCCTGTCGGTGCCGTAGAGGTTCTTCAGCTGGGCCCGCAGGGGAAGGCCGGCTGTGTGCGTCAACAGCTGCCGGGCGGTCACGGTGCCGAGCGGATGGCCGGTGACCTCGGGCCAGAAGCCGCCGAGCGGCTGGTCGAGGTCGAGGGCGCCGTCCTCCCACAGAGCGCCGATGGACGACCACACGGCCAGGATCTTGGTGAGACTGGCGGCGTCGAAGACGGTGTCTGCACGCATCGGCACGTCCGGCTCGTCGGGGTCGAGGACGCCGGTGGCGCCTTGGATGCGGGTGTCGTTGGCGTCGCCGACGGCCCATACAGCCCCGGGGTACACCTTGTCGCGTACGCCCTCGTCCAACAGGGCTTCGATGCGGTCGCTGTCGTACGTCATGGTCTCCCTCTTCGCCGGGGTATCCCGCCGGTCAGCGTAGTGACGTTCACCGGGCGGGCCGGGCAGCGGCGTGGCGGGCTGCACGGAAGGCAGTTCAGGTGAGCCGGCGGCCGAGGTCGGTCAGGGACTGTGCGGTCGCCGAGAGCGGATAGCGCGCCGCGTTCGCGTGGCCCGCCTGCCGTAGGGCGGACAACAGGCCGGGAGAGGTGCGCAGACGGTCGAGGTCACGGGCCAGGGCAGCGGAGTGGGCGAAGTCGGTGGCCACACCGGTGGCGGCGAGGGCTTCGCTGAGGCCTGGTACGGGTTGGTAGAGGACGGGCAGTCCGCAGGCTTGGGCCTCCAGGGCGACCAGGCCCATGGCCTCCAGCGTGGTGGACGGCACGACCAGTACGTCGTGTTCGGCGAACGCTCTCCACAGTTGTGGGCGATGGAGCCAGCCGAGGTAGCGGGCCCGCACGCCTGCCCGTTGCAGCAGTGGGGCCAGGGTGTGGAACTGGATTCTGGGGGCGGCGATGCTGAGCTCGATGCCTGGTATGGGGGCCAGGCTCTTGATCAGGGATTCGGCGCCCTTCTCGGCGGTCAGGCGTCCTGCGTACAGCAGTCGTAGGTGGCTGGTGGAGGTGCGGGTGGGCCGGGCCGGCGGGTCGGTGAGGAGATGGTCGGGGATCCCCCAGGGGATGTGAGTGAGCTTGCGCCGATCGATCTGCGGGGCGAGCTTGAGGAGGTGGTCGGCCATCGCTCCTGTAGGGACGACGATCGCGTCCGCCGCCCTGGCGGTCTCGCGCAGGACCTGGAGCTGGTCGCGATGGGCCTCGGCGAAGATCAGGTCTGTGCCGTGAACCAAGGCGATCCGGGGGTGCCGGGGCAGGGTCCGGATCAGGGCGGGGGTGGCCCCGAAGGCGAGGTGCTGGAGGTGCAGGACGCCGATCTGGGCTGGGTCGATCGCTGTTGCGAGGGCCCTTCGCAGCGCTGTGACGTAGCGGCCGAAGGCCGGGCCTTCCAGGCACTTTCCGGCCACGGGCAACAGGTCGAGCCCAGCGGGGATGTGGTGGGTGGGACTGGATCGGCCCAGCATGAACGCGTGAGCAGGGATGAGCGGGCGGTCGCCGGTGTAGAGGTCGAGGAAGAGCTCGACGCTGCCGCCGGGGCTTCCGGCGGGCAGGTCAAGGAAGGTGGCCGCCAGCGACCCGGCGGCCTCGTGGACGCTCACTGGACTCCTCCGTGGATCTCTTCGTAGATCCGGGAGATGTCGATGCCGTCCGTTGCCGCGTACTTGGCGGGTTGTTGCTGGTAGCTGGCCGGAGAGCCGAAGGCGGTGACGAAGACGAGCTTGCCGAAGGTCATCCCCGGATAGACACGCACGGGCCGGGCGACGCGGATCTCCAGGGTCCAGCGGATGGCGTGGCCCTGGTGGCCGAGCGGGGCCGAGACGTGGACCCAGATGCCCAGGGCGCCGACGGTGCGGTCACCGTTGAGTATCTGCGCGTACGTCTCTGAACCGGTCCTCTCCAGCGTGACGCCGAGGTAGAGCACCCTGGGCTGTAACACCAGGCCGGTGGCGGGGATGAGCCGCTCGGTGAACGCGGTGGGGGTGGCGGCGTCGAGGTCGCCGTCGCAGACGCGGATCGTGTCGCCAAGGCGCCAGTCATAGGCGTTCGGGGAGATGCGGGTGGGATCGTACGGGTCGATGGTGATCTCGCCGGCCTGGACGGCGGCGGCGATGCCGGGGCCTGTGAGGATCACGAAGCCACCGCCCGAAGTTCTGCGACGTCGCGCCAGTAGGCCGACGGCTGAGGGCCCGTGGCGGCCTGGTACTTGCCGCGGTAGAGGTCGATGGGGCCGGTGGAGACGAAGAACATGATCTGCCCGATCTTCATGCCTGCGTACACCCGCAGCGGGCGGGTCGGGGTGAGCATCAGCGTCCACTGGCCATGGAAGCCAATGTCGCCGATGGGGGCGGTGATCTCGACGAACAGGCCGAGCCGGCCGACGGAGGAGCGGCCGAAGAGCAGCGGGACGAAGGTGTCGGAGCCGACCTCTTCGAGGGTGTGGCCGAGGTAGAGCTCGTCGGGCTGGAGGACGTACCCGTCCGGGCCGATGGTGGTCTCGTTGGTGGGGTTGGGGCAGTGGGCGTCCAAAACCTCGCTCGTGTAGGTGATCAGGGTGGGGCCGAGACGGACGTTGTAGCTGTTGGGGTTGACCTGGTCGGCGATGAAGGGGGCGATGCGGAGTCGGCCGTCGTGGGCGGCTGCCTCGATCTCGGGGCCGGTGAGGATCATTGCGTGTCTCCAACCGCGGTGTCGGGAGCGGTGAGGACGTGCTGGATGGCCTGGTCCAGGCGCAGGCCGGCTTCATAGGTGCGTCCGCCGAGGTAGGTGCTGGCGAGGTAGTCGGTGGTCAGCACGGTGGTGATGGCGTCCGGCAGGGGATCGGGGGCGGTGACGAGTGGGCCGGTCTGGGCGGTCAGACGGGAGAGCAGGGCACGGAGGTTGCGGCGATCCGGCTCCGGAACGTGGGCGTGCACCAACTGGTTGGCGAACGGCTCGATGGAGAGCAGGTCGCCCAGCGTGAGCGTGTCGCCGAGTGGGACGGTGCGCAGCGCGGTCTCGTTGAGGATGACTGCGTCTGCGCCGAGTGCTGTGCGCAGGCGGGCGGTGAGGGCGAAGAGCAGGCCGCGCCGGTCGAGGGTCTGTTGGCGGTAGGTTGTCCGGACCTGCCCCAGGACCTTGTGCAGTTGGTCTCCGACTTCGTCGATGTGTGCTTTCACGTATGTGAGTTCGGTGGGTACGGAGCCAGAGGTGCGGTCCGGAAAGCGAGTGGTGCCAGCACCCCATCCCGAACCGACAGGCGTGGCGATCGCATAGCCGTCGGCGAGTTCGCGGCCTTTGACGACGAGGGTGTCTCCCACGCGGAAGGGGCCGTATTGGTTGCTGTGGCAGTGCCCGGCGAAGATCACGTCGAGGAACGGGCAGGCCGCCGCCAGTTTGAGGTCCTCGTCGAACCCGGAATGGCTGAGCAGGACCCAGCCATCCACCTCGTGGTGGTGGGCGAGCATCAGCTCGCGCAGGGATTGAACGGGATCGGTGACGCGGTGGTTGGCTCGCTGTGCAGCGGGGATCGAGTGGAAAGCCTGCTGCCCGATCACGGCGGTTACACCGACGCGCCGGTCACCGATGTTGGCGATGCGTAGGCGGCGGAAGAGCGCGTCACCGGTCTCGACATGGACTGCGTTGGCGCAGACGGTGAGTTGGTGGAGTTCGGGTTCGAAGTGGTGGGGCCAGCCGTGGTTGCCGGGTGCCAGCACGTCGTACAGCTTGAGCAGGATCTCGCGCTCGATCGTGCCGTGGGCGAGGGCGTAATAGCCGGAGCCTTCGAAGAAGTCGCCGCAGTCCACGACGAGCGATGTGGGGCGGAGGGCGTGGAGGTGGGTCAGGAAGGGCGCGGCGTTGTCCAGGGTGGAGTGGACGTCGGTGGTGGCCACGATCTGGCGCAGGGCGCGGATGTCGGTCATGGGGTGACCTCGCAGATGTCGGCGCCCAGGGTGTGGAGCTTGCCGGGCAGGTCGGCGTGGCCTCGGCGGAGCTGGTCGAGGCCGCCGAGGGTGGTGACGCCTTGGGCGGTGAGGCCGGCGACCATGAGGGCGGAGCCGGTGCGGATGTCGGTGGCCTCCACGCCCGTTCCGGTCAGTCTCTGGGGACCGGTCAGGCGGCACTCGGTGGGGGAGATCTCCTCGACGACCGCGCCGAGGCGGGCCAGCTGGGGCAGCAGATTGCTGTGGCGGCCGGGGTTGATGGCGTCGGCGAACAGGTGGGTGCCAGGCAGGCCGAGGGCCACTGCCATGAGCGGTGGTTCGAAGTCGGCGTCCAGGCCGCCGGGGCTGAGCGAGGCGATGGCCCGCAAGGGGCGGCTGGCCATACGGCCCTCTTGGGCGTTCACAGTGAGAGTGTTCGCCTTGCTGCTGGCGAAGATCCCCAGCCGGTGCAGGGCCGCCACGAGAGGGCCCATGCCGTCGGCTTGCGCGCCTTCGATGCGCGCACTTCCGCCGGTGACGGCGACTGCGCAGGCCAGCGTCCCTGCTTCGACCTTGTCTCCCGGTACCACCCATGCGGCGTCGTTCGGTGCCGAGGGCGGCGGCGAGAGAGCGAGCAGGCGTTCGCTGGCCCGGGTCTCCCAGCCCGCTGTATGCAGAGCCTCCAGCACACACAGCACTTCCGGCGAGAGATTGGGCTCGCCCAGCCGCAGAGGCCGCCCGGTCGTGACGGTGCGGAGCATGGCGGCCACCGTCGCTCCACGCGAGCGGAACGGCAGGACCAGGGAGACGGTGCCGGTGCGGGGCGCGGTGGCTTCGACGCGGTATCCAGTGTCGTCCACACCGCTCCGGTCGCCGAATGCCTCGTACACCCTGAAGTGCAGGTCCATCCCGCGCGCGCCGATCCGGCAGCCTCCCGGCCACGGCAGCCGGGCTTCGCCGTGTCGGGCGAGCAGGGCTGGCACCAGGTAGTACGAGGCGCGGATGCGGGCGGCCTGCGGCAGATCGGGGTGCGTGTGCCGGCTCTCGGTCGGCAGGATTACAGCAGTGGCTGGCTCCCCGACGGGCTGTGCGACGTGCCAGCCTGCCTGCTGCAGCAGCGAAAGCATGAGGTGGACGTCCGTGTTGGCCGGGATGTTGCTCAGCCTCACCGGACAGCCGATGGCTGCAGCGGCGGCCAGCAGCGGGAGGGCGGCGTTCTTGGATCCGTCGACGGTCACAGTGCCGGTGAGCGGTGGGCCGGGTCGTACGGCGATCACCTCGGCTGCCACGTCTGGGGCGCGGGTTGTCGTCATCATCAACTCCTTTGCAGGGGAAGGGAGAAGGCGACCTCTTGGTCCGGGCTGGTGGGCAGATCGATCTCGGCCCAGCAGCGCTTTCCGATCGCCGTCGGCTCAGCGCCGTACCGGTCGGTGAGAACGGCGACGAGGAACAGGCCCCGACCGCTCTCGCTGTACGGGTCCGGGAGACCTGGCTGGGGTAGCAGCGGGCAGGCGTCGCAGACCTCGATCCGCAATGCGTCCTCGTCGAGGCGGACGGACAGGGAGACCGGGTCGGCGCCGGCGTACCGGACCGCATTCGTGACGAACTCACTGATCACAAGCTCGGCGGTGTGCACCACCCCGGTGGTGAGCCCCGCATCCCAGCCCTCTATCTCGTCCACGGCCTGGTGCCGGGCGGCGGTGACCGCAGTCGGTGTGGCGGGTACGGAGAGAGTGAACTGGTGCGCTTTCACGAGTTGCCTCCTGGATCGGTGCGGCTGCTCCACGCAACCGCTCCGAAGGCAGGCGGGGCCACGCTGTGTGCTGGGGCTGCATCACTTATGCAGGAGCTGCATCGCGGGCAATCACCGCTCGGCTACGCTCCGTTGAGCAGGCAGGATCGGCGACGGCAGGAGGGGCCGTGGCACAGATGGCCGACGCACAGAGTGAAGCGAGGCGGATCGGCGAAGTGATCCGTCAGGCACGCGTGTTACAGCGGCGCTCGCAGAAGGACGTCGCCGTCGCACTGGGGTATCACCAGTCGAAGGTGAGCCGCCTGGAGAGCGGCAGGGGCACGGAGGACGTACGCGTGCTGCGCGAGATCGCGCAGGTACTGGATATTCCACCGCAACGCCTCGGCCTCGCCGCCGCCCCCGATGCCAGCCCCGCCGACCCCGGAACAGAGGACATGCACCGCCGTACCTTCCTTGCCGCGAGCGTCGCCGCGCTCGCGGCTCCACCGTCGTCCACCGCAGCACATCACGACCTGATTCAGGTCCTGCTGCCGGGTACGAGTCCCGCCGCCACCGGGCATTCCTCGGGCATCGACGAGCTGCGGGAGCGGGCACGGGCCGTACGCCGGATGTTCTGCATGTGCGACTACGCGGAGCTGGAGCAGACCCTGCCGGGTCTGATCGCCGACCTGCGCCAGGCCGCTGGCGGCTCATCCGGCTCGGCGGAGGCGTCCGGGTTGCTCGCGACCGCCTACCAGACGTCGGTGAGCCTGTTGCTGAAGCGAGCTGACCAGGGCAACGCCTGGCTCGCGGCCGGTCGGGCCATGGCCGAGGCGGAACGGTCCGGAGACCCTGTCGTCCTCGCTGCCAGTGTTCGCGTGCACGCCCACGTTCTCGTGCGGGAGAAGCACACCGCCCAGGCGGTGAACATGGTCCGCCACACCGTCGACCAGCTCACCGGTTCCTACGACCAGCGCTCGCCCCGGTACCTGGCAGCGGTCGGCCTGCTGTTGCTCCGCGGGGCGACTGCCGCCAGCAGGAACGGCGACCGCGACACCACCCAGGACTTCCTCACCGAGGCCCAGGAGGTGGCTCGCTACGTCGCCTTCGACCGGCCGGACGCCTGGGCGAACTTCAGCCCCACCAACGTCGCCCTGCACGAGGTCAGCGCAGCCGTCTCCTTCGGCGACGCCGGCATCGCTCTGCAAACCGCACGGCCCCTCATGCGGCGGCACATTCCCGTGCCCGAGCGCCGGGCCGCGCTCTGGGTGGAGGCCGCCCGCGCCTACAGTCAGCAGGGCAGACTCGCCGACGGCTACCAGGCCCTGCGCATCGCCGAGAGCTGCGCGGCACAGGACGTCCGCCGCCCGGCCGTACGCGAACTGGTCGCCGACATGGCAGCCCGCGACCGCCGCCGGGCACTGCCCGAGCTGCACCACTTCAGCCGCCAACTGGGAGTGCCCGCGTGAGTGATCAGCACGGCAAGCCGTTCCTCCAGATCGTGGTCTGCGCGGCCGGGGTCGCCGCCGACGTCGGCCGGCTGATCACCGCCGCACAGGAGCGGCGCTGGGACGTCGGCGTCATCACCACCCCACAAGGACTCGGCTTCCTTGACGCGGAGGCGGTCGAGGCCCAGACCGGCCGCCCCATCCGCTCGGCCTGGCGATCACCGGGTGAACCACGCCCGACTCGGCCCGCGGATGCGATCGCGGTCGCCCCGGCCACCTTCAACACGGTCAACAAGTGGGCCGCCGGGATCTCCGACAATCTCGCCCTGGGGATCCTGTGCGAAGCGCCCGCCATGAACGTCCCGGTTGCCGTGCTGCCCTACCTGAACTCCGCCCAGGCCGCCCACCCCGCATACCACCAGAGCCTGGACCGGCTGCGAGAGATGGGCGTCCTGATCGGCTCGTACGAGCCTCACCGGCCGAAGGCCGGCGGCGGGGCCGACCGCTACCGCTGGGAGGAAGTGCTGGAGCTGCTTGCCCCCAGGCTGTCCGTGGGGTCGTGATCAGCGCCGCGGTGTGCGTGGCGACTGCGGGGCCGGGACGGCGGCTGCCGCGTGGACCGGAGCGTTGGAGCGCTGTGCTGCGCTGCGGGCCTGTGCTGCGTGGGCTCGTGCACTGGGCGCCGGCCTTGCGCTGAGGCGCCGCATACGCCAGGCCAGGGTTCTTGCGAGGGAGCGGGCGTCATCCAGGGCACGCTGGTCGGCGGCTTGCCGGAGGAGCTGTTCCGAGTCGTGGCCAGCTGATTCGGCCTCGGCGAGGACAGCGATGAGGGCATCGAAGGCGGGGTCGTCAATGACCCGCTCAGCGTGCTCCGGCACGGCCTGACGCACGCAGCGGACGTGCCGCTCCACGGCATGCTGGGGCGGTCGACGCTGGGCGAGAGCAGCCAGTGGTGCGGCTGCTGCCTCCTCGTACGCGGCCTGGAGATGGAGCAGGGTCTGGTGGGCGGCGGCGACTTGCTGGTCGTGGTGGCGGAGCCGGTGCCAGCGGGCGGCGGCGATGACGACGAGGATCGCGGTGTCCAGGAACATCGCCAGGACGGCTCCGTCTCTGGAGGCGGGCTCGTGGAGCATCGCGCGGACGGCACTGCGCAGGGCGCGAGCGTGATGATGTTCGGCCCGGATGCGGGAGCGGGTGGCGCGTTCAAACGTGGTTGCTGCCTCTCGGAGTTGGGGACGGAGAGCTCGTGGCGCGAGGAGGGGGAGGGCGTCGAGGGCTTCACCGAAGGCGGCGAGGTGGGCCTGGGAGGCTTTGTCGTCGGCCTGGTCGAGGTGGCGGGGGATGCGCTCCGTGGAAGCGGTGGCCTGGTGCCAGGGGTTGGACCTGCGTCGGCCCGGCTGCCCAGCGGAGTGCGGGTCGATGCTCTCCAGGCGCTTCTGGATTTTGGGGAGGGACAGGTCTGGGGCGAGTTCGGAACCGGAGAACCAGACGGGCTTCTTGTCGGCGGTGATGGTGTCTTTGGCAGCGACCTTGTAGCCACGTATATCGCCGGAGGGGAAGTGCACGACCTCGACGAGGACGCCGTCGGTGTGGCTGAGCAGGTGGACGAACTCCTCGATGCTGGAGGCGGCGGCCACAGCCGTGCGCACTGTGGTGCGCAGCCGTTCGCGGGCGGTCGTCTCCTGTCCATTGCGGCGAGCCTTCTCCTGCTCGGCGCGGGTGGGGCGCTTGGCGGCGGTGCGGTCACCGCGCACGACCTGGAGCAGGCCGTACTCCTTCTCGATCGCTGCCAGTTCGCGGTCGGCGGTGAGGTAGTCGTTCCAGTGGCGTGCGGTGCGCAGATCCGCCCGAACCTTGGTGGCGGCGATGTGGATGTGGTCCGGAGCGTGCCGGACGGCGACCCACCGACAGCCGTCCGCGTCGCCATCCGGCGCGATGCCCGTGGCCGCGACCACCCTGCGGGCGATGTCGGCCCACTCCTCGTCGCTGAGGTGGCGGTCGGTCTCGGCGGCCCGGATCGAGCAGTGCCACACGTGCTTCTCGGGGGCACGGCCCAGTCGCTTGGCTTGCTTGACGTGCAGGTCGAGATCGGCCACGAGGAGCTTCTTGGTGGCGTCGAAGTCGTCGGTGCGGCCGGGGTCGGGGGCGAAGCCGTCCCAGGAGGCGACCAGGTGCGGGTCGGTGTGGTCCTTGGCCTTCTTGGTGTCGAAAAGGTAGCGGATCAGTCCGGCGGTGTCCTTGCCGCTGCTGATCTTCGCGATCATCGGGCTGCCTTCTTGGTGACGGCCTGGTTCGCGGCTGTGGCGATGTGGCGGATCGTGGCGCCGACCGTTGTCAGGGTGCGTTCGGCCTGGGCCAGGACAGTGGTATCCCCAGGGTGTGGATGGCCGCCGGAGTTGAGCTTCTTGGCGATCTGGTTGATGTTGTGGCCGATCTTGGCGACCTCGCCACGGAGGGCGGTCAGCTCGTCGATGTAGTCGTCGAGCGGGGTGCGCTGGCCGGGAAGGGCGAGGTCGCCGTGGACGTGGGCCATGACGACGGCGCCGACGTAGTGGGCGCCGGCGATGTTCAGCGACCGGGCCATGCGGAGGATGTCCTTCTTCTCGTCGATGCTGTAGCGGGCGTCGACACGCTCCTTGCGCTGGCCGTTCGGGTCGGGCTTGCGGCGGCGGGCGACACGGTGCAGCGCGGCGGCTTCGGCGGCACGCAGCAGCGTTACGGCGGTGGTGTCGACGGACTCTTCCCTCTCGGGCGCCCCCTGGTGCCCGAGATCCTTCGCCACCCCCGGGGCGGAGGCATCGCCGTTGGATCCGACCTTGGACGGTCCAGCGGCATACCTTGCTGCCCGGTGGGTGGGACTCGTATCGGTGTGCCTGTCGGGCATGGTGGTGCCTCCGATCGCGTGCGGCAGTGGTCTGTGGTGCGTCCGTTGCATCCGTCGCGTGGCTGGTCACACCCGGTACGGACGCGGATGCTGGTACGGAGAGGTCCGTCCCGGCAGCGACGTCCGTCCCCGCGTTGACCTGCGCGGGGACGGACGCGACGGAGCTGGACGGATGCCTGGCCGGGTGGGTCAGCGGGCGCGTGCGGGCCGGGCAGGGCCGCCTGGCGGACCGATGGGCAGGCTTCCCGTGGGAGTCGCGGAGGCCGTGCGTCGTGGCTGGTGCCCGGGCGCGGGCTCGGTGGGTTCTGGACAGTAGCGGGCCCAGGCGTCGAGGAATCTGTTCCGCGTGTACGCCTTGGCCTGACGGCCGTTGTCGAAGCGGTGGTTGGCGGAGCTGATGCCGAAGTCCCGCAGTAGGTTGCCGAGGTGGTAGGCGTTGAGGCCGTTGGTGCCGTACTCGGCCCATGGGGCCTCGGCGTCCTGGACGAGCGCGGCGAGCACGTCCTGGGTGCGCAGGACCTCTGTGCCTTCCGTGTCGAAGACGCGGCGGATGTCCCGCAGCAACCGTGTCTTGAGGGTGGTCTGCTCGTCCTGGAGGACTTCGCTGCGGGTCATGGCCAGGCAGGCTGCCCGGGCCTGGTCCGGCCAGTGGCTGCCAGCCAGGTCGGCCACGGTCACCAAGGGCTCCCAGGTGTCCGCGGTCCGGTCCTCGACCGGCATCTGTGGCACCAGCCCGGCTGCCGTCCCCCGCAGCGGGGTCAACCAGGCAGCCAGTCGGTCGCGCACGGCGTTCAGTTCGGGGACCGAGTAGCGCGAGCGGAACGGTGTGATTTGCTCACTGGGCTTGCGCTTCTGCATACGCAGCACCACGGCGCGATCCATGATCGTGTCGGGCAGGTCGCCAATGCCGGCCAGGGCAGCCATGGCGAAGGTGGGGAACGAGGTCGGCTTCTGCTCCGGTCCGGAGATCCGCCAGGCGGGACGGTTACGCTGGTGGCCGGCGTTCAGCAGGCCGCGCAGGTCCTCCTTGTCGCCGGCCTTCGGGCCGAAGATGGTGTCCGCCTCGTCCACCAGCAGCGTGGGTGGGTTCTTCCCGATGACGCGGAAGACCACGGCAGGAGAGGTGTTCACCGTCATCATCGGCCTGTGCACCGTCTCGTGGAGCACGTCAAGCAGACGGGACTTGCCGCACCCCTTCGTTGGTCCCACCACGGCGAGCCGTGGTGCGTGCTGGAGAACGGACTGGATGTGCGTGGCCGCCACCCACAAGGTCACCGCAGTCAGCGCTTCCTCGCTCGGCAGTACCACGTACCGGCCAATCGCCGCCCGCAACTCGTCCAGAACCGCGGCCCCGTCTCCCGACGCACAGGGACCGGTCCCCTCTCGATTCCCGGTCCCCGAGCCGTCGACGGGGGGCACAGTCCCCGCCCGCTCGGTCCCCGATCCGGGTTCCCCGGTCCCCGGCCTAGCGGCGGTCCCCGGCGAAGGCCGGGGACCGGGGACCGTCGCCTCAGCACTGTGGAGACCGGTCCCCGCGGCGGTCCCCTGGGGACCGTCGTCTCGGTCCCCGGTCCCCGGGCCGCCTACCAGTGAGTTTCCGCTGTCTGGTGCTTTCCGGTCCCCGAGTTGCGGGGACCACGGACGGGGACGGTCCCCGCCGTCGGGGGACCGGGGACCGAACTCATCTCGGGGACCGTGCTCCGTCCCCGCGTCCTCGGTGCGACGGTCCCCACGTTGATCCGCAGCAGAAGAACGGCCGGTCCCCACCTCCGGGGACAGTGTCTCCGTCTGGGGTGTACGGGCCGGGGACGTTCCCTGCCCCGGGACGGCGACCGCGGGCCAGGCGATCTGGGGACCGGTGTTCGTGGTGGGGGACGTAGAGTCCTCCATAGGCGTTCCTCTCCCGGTGGGGCAGGAGGGCAAGGTCCTGCCCCACCGAGTCGTCGTTCAAGGACAGGCGATCAGTCGAGGGATCTGCGGCCCTCGGCGTTGACGTGCCGAGGGCCGTTCTGTCGCCGCGCGGTCATGCCGTCAGGCCGTACGGCGACTGCCGGTCGAGCCAGGCGTCTACATCACGCCAGCGGTAGCGCAGATGCCGGCCGACCTTCAGTGGCGCCGGGCCGGTGCCCCGGTACTTCCACTGGTACAGCGTCTTCACCGGCACCCCGAGATAGGCCGCCACATCGGCGGGAGACGCGAGCGCGCCGCGTTCACGGGCAGGGGATCGATCCAGGCGGTCGGGCAAAAAGCTCTCCTATTCGAGCAGGTTTCACAGAGCGGCTACGGTCGAATTCGCCCAGACCTCCGGCGTGGGTGTCAGGGCCCGATAACTGTAAAGGCGGATCGCCGGTCGACCAAAAGAGATGTGTCGTTTTCCGACCCCTCCGAAGGTGCCGCCGCGGCGGCCCGGCGACATCGGCAAACGCGCAGGCAGGAGTGGGTTCGAGCGCTATCGTCGCTCAGCCTGGCCCGGAGGGGCGGGGAACATAGCATGGAAATCGGGGCGCGCAAAATAGCCGCCCATGGGCTGATGAGAGACGTGGATCTGCGACTTCTATAAAGTTTAAGAACCAACTCTTGCCAAGCTCGCTCAAGCCAAGCTACAGCTATGTGTCATGGCTGCTGACCGCATGCAAATGGAACCGCCAGAAAGCCGTCCCGTTCTCGGCGTGGAGGAAGGAGCCTGATGGCGCGCGTCTGGATAGAGGACCGCAACGGGCACGCGGCGTACGCGCAAGCCGTGGCGGCGGCCAGGAAGGCGGGCCGTACGCCGCCCGGCCGCTACCGCGTGCGCTGGTACGGTCCCGACGGCAAGCCGAAGATGAAGACCGTGGCCCGCAAGGCCGACGCCGAGGCCGAGCGGACCAGGCTGGAGTCCCGGCTCACCGACGGCTCCTATCGGGACCCGGCCGCCGGGCGCGTGAAGTTCGCCGAGGTCGCCGACTCCTGGCTGGCCGCCCAGATCCACCTCAAGCGCTCGACGCGCAATCGCTATCGGGGGGTTCTCGATGTCCATGTGATCCCGCGGTGGGGAACGACGTCCCTGGACCTCATCCACTTCGAGGACGTCGCCGAGTGGCTGGGCGACATGCTGTCCGGCGAGGTGACCGGTGGCAGGAAGCTCAGCCCTCGCTCGGTGCGGAAGGCGTACGTCGTCCTCAGCCGGGTCCTCGGCTACGCGGTCCAGTCCCGCCGTCTGGCCGTCAACCCGGCCGTCGGAGTGCCCCTCCCGAAGGCAGCCCCCGCCGACCACGTCTACCTCGACGACCTACAGGTGGACGCACTCGCCGACGCGGCGGGCGCCTACCGGGTGTTCATCCTGCTGCTGGCCTACACGGGTCTGCGCTGGGGCGAGGCGTCCGCGCTGAAGGTGGGACGCGTCGACCTCGACGCCTGCCGTGCCCACATCGTCGAGGCGTACGTCGAGGACAACGGCAAGCTCTACCTCGACACCCCCAAGAACCACGAACGCCGGTCCGTACCGATCCCGAGATTCCTGGCGGAGGAGTTGAAGTCCCACGTCGAGGGGCGGGACGAGGGCGAGCTCCTGTTCACCGCCCCGCAGGGCGGGCCGCTGCGGGCCCGCAACTTCCGCCAGCGGCTCTTCGCGCCGGCGGTCGTGAAAGCCGGACTGGGGCACCTCAAGGTCACCCCGCACAAACTGCGCCACACGGCCGCCTCGCTCGCCATCGCCAGCGGTGCGGACGTCAACGTCGTCCAGACGATGCTGGGCCACAAGTCGGCGACGCTGACCCTGGACACGTACGGGCACCTTTTCCCGGACCGTCTCGACGAGGTCTCGAAGAAGATGCACAAGCGGCGTGCCAAGCAGTTGGCCAAGGCGAAGACCAGGCTGGAGAAGGCCGAGCGGAAGGCCCGCCAGGCCGCCGAGGCAGTGGCCGCCCTGGAGGAGGACTCGGCGTGATGTGGGTTTGATCCGTGCCGAGAAACGGCAACAGAGGGGGCCGCCGTCACTGGTATTGAGCCTGGATCCACCGCGCGGTAGTCGGTCTGTGGGCGACGGAATGAGAAGAGGTGCCCGCTGAGCTGGGGTGATGGGAGTTCCTACGCCCTCATCGGTCCCACGAAGCAAGGCACCTCGTAAGTGAAAGTCTCCCACAGCCCGGCGACGCTGTTCGCCGCGTTCGACGACCCGGACCTGATCGCGCATGCCGGGCTGGTCCCGACGATCCGGCTGGCCGAGCGGTGCGGGCTGCCCGCCTTGGTGGCCTAGAAGGTGAAGCTCACCGGCGCGGCCAACGGCGCCGGGACGGCAGCCGGCGCGAAGGCCCTGTCCATCGTGGGCGGCATGGTCGCCGGGGCGGACAGGAGCGAGGAGCTGGATGTGCTGCGCCACGGTGGCCTGCCCCGCGTGTTCGGCGGGGTGCGGGTTCCGTCCACGCTGGGCACGTTCCTGCGCGCCTTCACCTGGGGAAACGTGCGTCAACTCGAGTCCGCTGTACGGGCGTTCACCTGCGCGCTGGCCGCGCACACCGGTGTGGTTCCCAAGCGGGACGAGGTGGTGTTCGTGGACATCGACTCCAAGGTCAAGCAGGTCTACGGGCCCGCCAAGCAGGTCGCCTCCTTCGGCTACACCAGGCAGCGCGGCCTGCACTTCCAGATCGTCACCGTCAAGACGTCGACCTGCGCACCCGTGATCGTCGCCACGCGGCTGCGCAAGGGCTCGGCGGGCTCCGGCAGGGGAGCGGCGAGTCTGCTGCGTGAGGCCCTGGCCACGGTGCGGGCGATGGGCGTCACCGCCCGGATCGTCGTCCGCGCGGACTCGGCGTTCTTCTCCCACAAGGCCGTGGCGGTCTGCCGCGCGGCCGCCGCCTCCTCTCTGGCGGTCGCGGTCACGAAGACGATCCGCGACGCGATCGCCCGCATCGCCGAGGACGCCTGGACGCCGATCAAGTACGCCGCCGCTGTCTGGGACCCTGAGGAGGAACGCTGGGTCTCCGATGCCGAGATCGACCGGGACCGCGCGATGCGGTCCCGGTCAAGATCTCAGCTCGCGGAGCCCGTGACCTGCACCGGTAGGCTCTTGAAGCCACCGACGAAGTTGGTTCGCACCATGGTCGGCTCGCCGACGATCTCAAGGCGCTTCATCTGCGGGATTAGCTCCTCGAACAGGACCCGCATTTCAAGCTTGGCAAGGTGCATCCCGACGCAAGTATGGATGCCGGAGCCGAAAGCGAGGTGTCGAGTGGTACGCCTGATGTCGAAGGTGTCCGGGTTCTGAAAAACTTCCTCATCGCGGTTGCCGGAGGCCCACAGGACCATCACTCGGTCCCCCTTCTTTACCGGCGCGCCACCAAGCTCGATGTCCTCCTTGGCGGTACGCAGAAAATGTTTGGCTGGCGTGGCCCACCGGAAGCTCTCCTCTACAAGGCCTGGGATCAGGCTCAAGTCACTGCGGACTTCGTCGAGCAGGTCAGGGTGAAGCGCCAGTTGGTGGAGACCATGCAGAATCGAGGAGGTAGTCGTGTCGTGGCCGCCGGCAGCGACTGCGATATACCAGCCGTTGGCGTAGCCGTCGCTGATCGGTTCGCCGTCGATCCGGCTGTTCGCGATGAGGGTCGCCAAGTCATCGGCCGGCTTGGCCCGACGCTTGGCGCTGAGTTCGTTGAAGTAGGAGTTGAAGGCCATCGCCGACTCCATGAAGGCGGCTGCGGCGGTCTCCGGGTCGGCATTGCCGCGCGCGTTGAGTTCCTCGTCCGATGCGCCAAAGAACTCTTGAGTCAGTTTGAGCATCAGCGGCTCGTCCTCCTCGGGCACGCCGAGGAGAGTCATGATCACATGGAGCGGATACTTCGAGAGCTGTTCGACGAGGTTCAACTCGCCGTCGATCGTTAGAAGCCGCTTGACGGCGGCGCGAGCATGCTCGCGGATCTGTAGTTCAAGGCGGGCGATGTGCCGGGGTGTGAATTGAGGACCGACTACATTCCGAACCTTGGTGTGCTCGGGCGGGTCCATGTGGGTAAGGTCGTCGATAGGGCGGGACCCGCCGGTCAACGAGTACATGAAGGCATCTGAATCCTGTGTGTTGTAGGTATTCTGATGCTGAGTGACCGAGAATACATCCGTTCGCCGCTCGACGGTGACTATGTCTGCGTACTTGCTTACCAACCAGACCGGGTCGTATCCGTCGAGTCGGGCGAGTCCTACCGGCCGATTGGCGCGAAGCCACGCATAGGCCGGATAGACGATCCCTTCGACGTCGAGATAGGAGTCCGGCAGGACCGCTGCCTTTGCGATCTCGTCCGGGATCAGATGGGTGCCGGTGGCATCAGCGGTGGCGGTCATGAACGTGCCTCTCTGTGTGTTGTGATGGGCGGGGAGGAACAGGCGAACTAGAGGTCGAGCACGAGGCGGCGGCCTTTGCACCGGCTGACGCACACCATCATCCGGTCGCCGGCCTCCTGCTCGTGAGGCATGAGGTAGTCGTCGCGATGGTCAGGCTCGCCCTCGAGAACCCGGGCCTCGCACTCCCCGCAGTAGCCCTCTTCGCATGAGTGCGGAACATCGGGAAGCACCTGCCGGACAGCGTCGAGGATCGTGGTTCCTGGGCCCACGTGAACCGTTTGACCCGAGCGAGCCAAGGTCACCTCGAAGGCGTCACCAGTCGTGTCCACGGGCCCCGCCGCGCAGAACCGCTCGAGCCGCAGAGGGGGCAGGTACGCGTGGCGCGCGTGCTCGGTAGCGACCGCGTCGATCATGCCGGTCGGGCCGCACGTGTACACCAAGGTTCCGGGGCGGGCAGCGCCCATCAGCGCCGAAAGGTCAGGTCGACCACGCTCATCCTCGGGCCACAGATCTACGCGGTCCCCGTACCGGGACAGAACGTCGCGGAACGCCATGGTGGCGCGACGCCGACCGCCGTACACCAGATGCCAGTTCGCCCCTGCTCGATCCACGGCGGCGACCATCGGCAGGATCGGAGTAATGCCGATCCCCCCGGCGAGGAAGAGATACGACTCAGCAGGCTCGAGCGGGAAGTTGTTGCGCGGAACTCGAACCCCCAGCCGGGCACCGACCTGGGCAACAGCATGCAACTCACGCGAACCGCCACGTCCATCGACCTCCTCCAGCACCGCGATGGTGTAGCTGCGGCGGTCGGCGGGGCTGCCGCAGAGGGAGTACTGCCGCGACAGCCCGGATGGCAACTGCACGTCGATGTGAGCGCCGGGCTCCCATGCGGGGAGCTCGCTGCCGTCATCGGCCTCGAATGTGATGGAGATGATTCCGTCGACCTCCGTGGCGACCCGGGTGATCACAAGGGCCGGATGTTCCGTGGACAACGGTTCCATGGTTGCTCCTCTCCATCTGCTGCATCAGGGTCTGTGCCGCGGCGTGTGATGCCGAGGGGCTGGCCCAGGCGCGGCCTCATCCAGGTCGGTCACTTCGCTCCTTGCTGATGTCACGGTCCCAGGACCGGCCGGTGCGCTCAGCCCTGAGGGGACCAACAAAGTGTCAGGCAAGTAAGCATGAATAATCTAGCCCTCGTTCATATATTGTCCAAGGATCTTCGCCAGTCCCGACCTGCCCCGTCGACGCGAGCGGCCAACGTCCGGCCGGAATCGTGAGGTGAAACGCCTACCGACTGTGAATCCAGGATTATATATTTGATCTATAGACTATCTATCACGCGAGTGTTAACGTGCGGGCCACTTCGTCGTCCGCGCGGACTCGGCGTTCTTCTCCCACAAGGCCGTGGCGGTCTGCCGCGCGGCCGCCGCCTCCTCTCTGGCGGTCGCGGTCACGAAGACGATCCGCGACGCGATCGCCCGCATCGCCGAGGACGCCTGGACGCCGATCAAGTACGCCGCCGCTGTCTGGGACCCCGAGAAGGAACGCTGGGTCTCCGACGCCGAGATCGACGAAGTCCCGTTCACCGCGTTCACCAGCAAGAAGAAGCGGTTCCACGCCACCGCCCGGCTGATCGTGCGCCGCGTGAAGCGGCTGAATGCAAGGAGCGTGCCCGCCGGGCAGGCCGAGCTGTTCGGCCTCTGGCGCCACCACGTCATCTTCACCGGCAGCCCGTTCGTCCTCGTCCAGGCCGAATCCATGCACCGCGAACACGCCGTTATCGAGCAGGTCTTCGCCGACCTGGAGGACTCCGCGCTCGCCCATCTGCCGTCGGGGAAGTTCACCGCGAACTCCCCCAGAGGGGATACCCCCAGCCTGGCTCACCCCGGCCGCCACCGCCTACAACCTCACCCGGGCCGTCGGCCACCTCGCCTCCGTCTTCCACGCAAGAGCCCGGACCGGCACCATCCGCCGCCACCTGATCAACGGCCCTGCCCGGATCGCCACCGGCGCCCGCCGCCTCACCCTCCACCTGCCCCGGCACTGGCGTCGGCAGGACGCCGACCTGTGGACGGCGACCGGGCAGCGCATGGCCACCTGACCTGTGCGACCGCCCTGCCCACCCACGACCCGAAAGGCCTCGGAGACCCCGCAGCGGACGGCCACCCGGCGATCACCGCTGCCCACACCCAAAAGATCACCCTGAACCCGCCCGACACCCGTGATCAGAATTCACGCGGTGGATTCAGGTTGAACCGGTGGGGGCGGCCTTCCGGTCTTTCCGGGTCAGAGCAGCCTCGGTCGTCGGCCATCCCGCCAGGCCCGGTCCATCGCGGCTGCGGTCTCGTCCTCGGCCAGCGCCTCGATGTGCTCAGGCACTGACCGCTCGTCGAGCACGAAGAGCCGGCCACCGACGAGGCGAGTGGCGGTCTTCCAGCCCAGACGCTGCCCGGCCTCGCGCGCCGCCTGCCGAACGTCCTTGAGGCCGCCCATCTCCGCGAGGTCGTCGCTGCCCAGGACCAGCTGCCCGAGATACCCCTCGTACTGCGGCTTCAGAGCGGCCCGCATCAACGACTCCAGCCGGTCGACCAACTTCTCGTACCGGCGCCGGGACAGCTCGTTCTTCGCGGGCATCTCGCACAGCTCCCCACCTCTGCCCGCAGCCGCATGTGTGCCATATGTGTGCTGCGAGTACGAAGGCCCTCCCGTCCGTCGGACGGAAGGGCCTCTGACCAGGTGTTTCTCTGTGCCCCCGGCAGGATTCGAACCTGCGACACCCGCTTTAGGAGAGCGGTGCTCTATCCCCTGAGCTACGAAGGCGGATCGTGACCCTGGGGGTCACAGGCGTCAGCGTACCGGATTGAGGGCGGGCGGGGTCAGGTAAGGGGGACGTGGGTGAAGCGGGAGGCCATGTGGAGGTCTGCTTCGATCGACTCGGCTGCCTGTCGCAGGGCGGGGAGGAGGTGGTCGATGCACTCCTCGCGGGTGTGGCCGGCCGCGTGCATGGCGATGTTCGCCGCGGCGATCGCTGTGCCCGTGCGGTCTCGGATGGGGACCGCCATCGAGCGCAGACCCTGTTCCAGTTCCTCGTCCATCAGGGCGTAGGCCTGGGCCCCCGCGTCCAGCAGCGCTTGGCCCAGGGCCGTCGCGTGGGCCGGAACGCGGGTGCCCACCGTGATGTCGACGCTCATGATGCGGCTCGCCGCCGCGCGGGCGGTGTACTGGATCTCCTCGCCGGACGGGGTCAGGACCGCCAGCGACGTCGACTCGTTGACGCGGGAGGCCAGGTCCTCCAGGTGCGGTTGGGCGATCCGGGGGAGTGAGGTGCGGGAGAGGGGCGGGAAGCCCAGGGACAGGACCCGCGGGGTGAGGGTGAACGTGCGGGTGTCGGGGGACTGGGTCACCAGGCCCAGGTGCTCGTAGGTGATCAGTGCCCTGCGGGCCGTCGCCCTGGCCAGGCCCGTCGCCTTCGCCACCTCCGCCAGGGTCAGGGCCGGTCTGCCCTCGTCGAAGGCCGTCAGGACCGTCAGGCCGCGGGCCAGGGATTCGATGAAGTCACGGCCCAGTTCCTGTTTCGACGTGGCCGTCCACGTAGCCAGGCCGGAGGGGGGTGCGGGCGGCGCGGGGGGTGGGGTGTCGCGCAGGTCGCCTTCCATGGTCGTGACCGTTTCCCGCAGGCGGGGCAGCAGCGTCGTACGCAGGTCCTGCGCGGTGTGGCGGCTGGTGTGGCTCACCACGTTCGCCACGCAGGCGATCCGTTCCGTGGCCGGGTCCCGTACGGGGACCGAGACCGCCACCAGACCCGGCTCGATCAGCTGGTCGTCCAACGACCAGCCCTCCCGGCCCGCTTGAGCGGTCCGCTCCGCGAAGTCGTCCGCCGGCAGTGGCGGTCTCGGTGGTACTGCCGGAAAGTCCCTGTCCTCCGGGTCGGCCGAGCGGCGCTTGTGCCAGCGACGCCAGTCCTCGTCCGTCCACTCCGTCGCGAACAGCGCGCCCGGCGCGGTGCGTTCGGCGGGGAGCAGGTCGCCGATGCGGAAGCTCAGGGACATGGCGCGGCGGCGGGTCGCCTGGTGGATGAAGCGGATGCCGTCCCGGTCGCCGACCGCCAGGGACACCGACTCGTCCAGTTCGTCGGCGAGCGCGTCGGCGCGCGCGGCGAGCAGGGCGGGTAGACGGAGGGCGGCCAGGTAGGCGTTGCCCAACTCCATCAGGCGGGGGGTGAGGACGACGTCCCGGTCGTCGAGGCGGACGTAGCCCATGCGTGCGAGCGTCGCCGTGATGCGGTCCACCGTCGAGCGGGCGAGGCCCGTGGCGCGCTCCAGGGCGCTCGGGCTCAGTGTCCCCCCGGCCTGCGTGAGCTGCCGCAGCACCGCTACGCCCCGCATCAGCGGGGCGACCGCCTCGGCGGGGGCGGCGCCGGCGGCCTCAGCGGCGTTCGTCGTCGTGTTCGCGGGCGTCACGGGCGTGGCGGGCATCGGTTCGGTTCTCCCGTACGGGACGGTGGATGTAGCAGGCCTACGGTAGTCCCGTCCCCTCGCGCGGCTCGCGGGCCGTCACCGCCGCATCACTGCCTCGTCACCCGCACCCGGTAGTTCCCCTCCAGATCCGCCGACGTCACGTCGATGCGTATGTGTGCCTTGGGGTCCTTGAACGTCTGGCCCGGTGCGAAGGTCGCGTCGGAGAGTTCCGTCTGGATGTTGGGGCTGCGCGTGCAGCCGTCGGAGTTGGGGTGGGCGTCGTAGACCGTGATCGGGCCGTGGCCGGTGTCGACCTCCGCGTCGACCTTGTACATCAGGATGCCCGGCCGGCACACCGCCTCGTCGTTGCCCCCGCGGGTGCGCAGTTCGAGGGCGTAGCCGGTACGTCCGTCGAGGGGGACGAAGACGAGTTTGGGGCCGCCCGCGCGCGTCAGCGGGGTGAGGGTGTACTCGGCGGAGCCGCGCTTGGCCGCGCAGCTCACCTGGCTCGCGTCCAGCCAGCCCAGTTTCCACTTGTGCCAGCCGAGGAAGTCGTTGTTGGCGCCCCAGTCCTCGCTCATGATGTCCCAGTGGCCGACAGCGCCCCCGCCCTCCTGGGTGTAGAGGTCGGGCAGGCCGAAGACGTGGCCGTTCTCGTGGGGCAGGACGCGGTAGCCGGTGGTGTCGTAGGAACCGGAGCCGTCGTCCTGGCGGGAGTAGATGAAGGAGACGTTGGCGATGGCGACGCCGTTGGCGACGGGTGCCTCCGTGTTGCCGGCGAAGGTCACCGACAGGACCGTGTCCAGGGCGGAGGGGCCCGCGTTCGGGGTCATCAGCACGTTGACCAGGTCGTAGTCCCGGAAGTCCACTTCCGGGCCGGCGGCCGCCGCTATGTCCTTGATCAGTTGACGGTAGCCGGGGTCGAACGGGGCGCCGCGCTCCACACCGTACTTCCCGAACGGTTTCGGCATGCGCAGCCACTCGCGTATCGGGGTCTCCGGACGGTAGTCCAGGCGGCCGTAGGAGGCGGCGCGGAACCACTCCCGGGTCTGTGGGAAGAACTCGTGGAAGCGGTCGAGCGCGCTGCCCACGCCGGGCGCGTCGGAGAAGTCGACCATCAGGGTCAGGGCGTGCACGGTGCCGGTGGAGCGTGCGTAGCCGCCGTTGGTGGGGACGCCCTCCGACATCTGTACGGTGGTGGCGCCGCTGATCATGCAGGGGGCGAGAGCGGGGGAGAGGGGCAGGCCGGCCGGTCCGGGCCCGGTCCCCGTGACGCCCGCCGTGAGGTGCCCGGTCCCCGCGGAGGTGCTGACCGCGAGGGTCAGCACCGTGACGGAGGCGAGGGCGGCCGCACGGCGCTTGCGTATCGGGTGGCGGGGCGGCTGCGGCTGCATACATGGACCCTTCGCGCCAGGCAGCCACCGGTTTCCGGCTGCACCCTTGCGATCACCCTGTGTCGCGGGGGCGGTCGGCGCGCGTTGGAGCCGTCCGGTCGTGGGACACCTCGTCCGGTCGTGGGAACGGATGCGGCCGGGTGGGTGCGGTTCGGGTCGCGCAGGATTCGCGACGGGACGGATGTGACTCAGGCACGGGAAAACTCGGGACGGGTGCGAGACAACCGGAGCCCCGTCCCGTCGCGGTACGGTCCACGACCGGGACCGCAACGCCGCAGTCGACGTCGAACAGGCCGCCGGACCGGCGGTGACAGCCTGTGGAGCGCGAGTAGGACCGGACCGTGGTCCGGCACAGCGCGGTGGCCGGGTCCGGTGCCGGTGAGGGTGCGGAGGACGAGGTGGCGGTGCCCGTCGTCGCCCAATGAGCGGTACGTGCCTCAGCGGAGCCAGGGCAGGTCCGCACCCGCCTCGTTCGGCTGGAGTCCCTCGGCGACGATCTGCATGATCTCGCCGAGGGACTTCTGCTGTTCGGGGCTGAGCCGGTCGAACAGCGCCTGGCGTACGGCGGCCACATGGCCCGGCGCGGTGCGCCGCAGCACGTCCATGCCCTGGTCGGTCAGCACCGCGAACTGGCCCCGCTTGTCGGAGGGGCAGTCCTCGCGGCGCACCCAGCCGTTCGTCTCCAGGCGGGCGATCGCGTGCGAGAGGCGGGAGCGGGTGATCTTGGCGTCCATGGCCAGCTCGGTCATCCGCAGTCGGCGGTTCGGGGCCTCGGCGAGCTTGACGAGGAGGCCGTAGTAGATGTGCGGCATGCCCGCGTCGCGCTGCAGCTGGCGGTCGAGGTGGTCCTCGAGGAGGGTGGTGGCGTGCAGGTAGGAACGCCAGACGCGCTGCTCCTCGGCGGTGAGCCAGCGGTGGGTTTCGGCGGAGGCGGGCTCGGGTGCGGGTGCGGGTGCCGTGTTCATGCATCCACTGTACGAGACTTCTCATTGAAAGTTAAACAAATTTGCCGTAGTCTTGAGGCAGAGCTTTAGACTTCAAGTAAACCGATCCCGAGCAACACCAAGTCGGAGGGAGTAGCCGCCATGTCCGCCGCCACCTCAGAGCGCATGCCCGCCCTCTATCTCAGCCACGGCGCCCCGCCGCTCGCGGACGACCCGGTCTGGCCCGGCCAGCTCGCCGCCTGGTCCGCCGACCTGCCCCGCCCCAAGGCGATCCTCGTGGTCTCCGCACACTGGGAGGAGGCCCCGCTGGCCCTCGGCGCCACCGAGACCGTCCCGCTCGTCTACGACTTCTGGGGCTTCCCCGAGCACTACTACCAGGTGAAGTACGCCGCCCCCGGCGCACCCGAACTCGCCGACAGCGTGCGGAAGTTGCTGCGCGCCCCCGGCATGCCCGTGCAGGACGTCCCCGACCGCGGCCTCGACCACGGCGCCTACGTGCCGCTCGTCGAGATGTTCCCCGCGGCCGACATCCCCGTGCTGCAGGTGTCCATGCCGACCCTCGACCCGGTCCGGCTCATGGACATCGGCCGCAGGCTCGCGCCGCTGCGCGACGAGGGCGTACTGATCGTCGGCTCCGGCTTCTTCACCCACAACCTGGCCGCGCTGCGGTACGCCGGCAGCGGCACCCCCAGCTGGTCCGCGGAGTTCGACGACTGGGGCCGGCGCGCACTGGAGACCCGTGACTTCGACGCCCTGCTGGACTTCCTCGACAAGGCCCCGGCCGGCCGGTACGCCCACCCGCGCACCGAGCACTTCGCCCCGCTGTTCGTGACCATGGGCGCGGCGGAGGCCGGCGGCGAGCTGGACACGCAGAAGTCGGTGATCGACGGCTTCTGGATGGGGCTGGCGAAGAGGTCCGTTCAGTTCGGCTGAAACATGTGCGCCTCCGCTGCGTAAGACGAGGGTGTGGAGAGTCTGGGAATTCCCCGAGAGTCCGGGTTTGCGGCAACCTTCCGGCGGTCCGGCCCGTCCATAGGTGTGGGAGGCGGTCGAGGGCGACGTACTGCGCCATCGGTGTGAGGGGAGTCTCATTCCCGGCGCCACCGAGGGGGCCGTGAGGTCCCCGGGGAGTTCCCGGCTCCGCCCTGACCTGCGGTTACGTGGCCGTCGGCGGAGACGTCGGGCGGCTGCGGCGCGACAGGATACTGCATGATCAGAAAATTGGGGGGCGGGTTGGGAATTCTGTCCGGATTCCAGTCGTTGTTTCCATCGGATGCGGGGCACCCGAGGAGAGTTCTCAAGGCTCCGAAGAGAGTGCCAAGCGTCCCAAGGACCACCCGCTGACCCACCATCGCAAGGGAGCACGCATGGCAACCCGTGCCGTCGCCCGTCGCAAGTCCGCCACCGGCGAGACGGCCGACGCGGCAAGCAGTGTTCGCGCCCATGGCGGCGAGATCGCCGATCGCGACCTGGTCGGCATGTACCTCGACGAGATCGCGCGTACACCGCTGCTCGACGCCGCCAAGGAAGTCGAGCTGTCCCAGATCATTGAGGCGGGTGTGTTCGCACGGCAGATCCTCGACGGGCATGAGGAGTCCACGACGGACGCCACCCGCGAGGAGCTCGAGGCCCTGGTCGCCCAGGGCGAGCGGGCCAAGGACGTCTTCATCCGCTCCAATCTGCGCCTGGTCGTCGCCGTCGCCCGCCGCTATCCGCGCAGCGGCCTGCCCCTGCTGGACCTGATCCAGGAGGGCAACGCCGGCCTGGTGCGCGCGGTGGAGAAGTTCGACTACCGCAAGGGCTTCAAGTTCTCGACGTACGCCACCTGGTGGATACGTCAGGCGATCACGCGCTCCATCGCGGACCAGTCCCGTACGATCCGGCTGCCCGTCCACCTGGTGGAGGAGCTGGGCCGTATCCGCCGCGTCCAGCGCGAGTTCAACCGGGAGCACGGTCGCGACCCGGAGCCCGCGGAGATCGCCGCGGAGCTCGGCTCGACGCCCGAGCGGGTGACGGACGTCCTGGACTGGGCCCGTGACCCGGTCTCGCTGAACATGTCGGTGGACGACGAGGGCGAGACCCAGTTCGGCGACCTCCTGGAGGACACCTCCGCGGTGTCGCCCGAGCAGTCGGTGCTGACCCTGCTGCGCAGCGAGGAGCTCGACGACCTCATCGGCCGCCTCGACCAGCGCACGGCGTCCATCATCAAGATGCGGTACGGCATCGAGGACGGCCGGGAACGCACGCTGACCGAGGTCGGCAAGGAGCACGGTCTCACCCGCGAACGCATCCGTCAGATCGAGAAGCACGCGCTGCTGGAGCTGAAGAAGCTGGCCCGCGACACCGGCTTCGACGCGGCGGCGTGACGCGAGCGACCGTACCCGCCGACCGCGTACGCCCGGTGGCGAAAGACCGCGCAAACATGGCCGTGTACCGTCGCTTCAAACGGCGGGGTCGTGGGAACAACCTTTCAGAGCCCAGGAGTTCGGTCCTCGGGCCGGCTCCGGCTCCCCCGAGACGTACTGATGATCCGAACGCGTACTGATATCCGCCCTGAGTCGATGTCCGTTCTGAGCTGATGTCTGTCCTGAGCACGTACTGACGTCCCGAGCCACGTCCCGACGCACTCCCCCCCGGCGCCGGGACTCTCCCTGAGCCGGGCTTCGGCGCCTCACCCCCCGGGCGCCGGGGCCCGGCTCCTCTTCTGTCCGGGCCCGCCGGAGAGGTGGGCCACCCCGGACCTGAACCCCGGGGTGGCCCACCCAGAGGGCAGATTGTGCCACAGGGGCACAGCCCGCCGACGTGACGAGCTCCAGCCCCTCCTCGGCAGGCCTCCTCACTGACCGAGCGCCCCGATGCGGCCACCCGTATGGGGATCGGCCGCGCGGCGGCCCGCCCGGCCACGACTGCCTCGTTCTCGTTGTACTCGGCTGTACTCGGCCGCACTCGGATACACCCGGAAGTCCGTTCATGCCCGGTTGGATGCCCGGACCTGTTTACTTTCCGGACATACTGGCGTAGCCTCCGGAGTGAAACCACAAGTTCGGGCATCTGTCGGAGGCGAACGGACATGTACGCACCGGAGCGGCAGCAGGAGATCCTCCGGCTCGCCCGGGACGGCGGACGGGTGGACGTCGTGTCGCTCGCCGAGGAGTTCCAGGTGACGGCGGAGACGATCCGCCGTGACCTGAAGGCCCTCGACCGGGCCGGTCTGCTGCGCCGGGTGCACGGCGGGGCCATCCCGGTCGGCCGCCTCGACTTCGAACCGGACCTCGCCGAGCGCGAGTCGACCGCGGCGGACGAGAAGGACCGCATCGCCAAGGCGGCCCTGGCCGAACTGCCGGCCGAGGGCACGCTCATCCTCGACGCCGGTACGACGGTGGCCCGCCTGGCCGCCGCCCTCCCCCTGGAGGCCGAGCTCACCGTCGTCACGCACTCCCTGCCGATCGCGGCCCGCCTCGCGGACCACCCCGGCCTGCAGCTCCACCTCGTGGGAGGGCGCGTGCGCACCCGTACGCGCGCCGCCGTGGACGCCTGGGCGCTGCGGGCCTACGGCGAGATCCGCGCCGACGTGCTGTTCGTCGCCGCCAACGGCTTCTCCGCCGAGCACGGTCTGACCACCCCCGACCTCGCCGAGGCCGCGGTGAAGCGCGCGGCGATCGCCGCCGCCCGCCGCGTGGTGCTGCTCGCCGACTCCACCAAGCACGGCCAGGAGCACTTCGCCCGTTTCGGCGGCCTGAGCGACGTGGACCTGCTGATCACCGACAGCGGGCTGAGCCCCGAGGACGCGGCCGCCATCGAGCGCGGCGGCACGGAAGTAGTACGCGCATGATCGTCACCGTCACCCCCAATCCCTCCCTGGACCGCACCTACGAGGTCCCCTCGCTCGAGCGCGGCGGGGTCATCCGGGCCACCGGCGAGCGCATGGACCCGGGCGGCAAGGGTGTCAACGTCTCGCGCGCGGTCGCGGCCGCCGGGCGGCGCACGGTCGCCGTACTGCCCCTGGGTGGTGCGCCGGGCGCGCTCGTCGCGGATCTGCTGGACGCCCAGGGCATCGAGGTGGCGCCGGTCCCGATCGCGGGGGCCACCCGCTCCAACATCGCGCTCGCCGAGACCGACGGCGTACTGACGAAGATCAACGCTCCGGGGCCCGAACTCTCGGCGGAAGAACAGGAGTTGCTGCTGGAGACCGTGCGGCGGCAGTCGCGCGGCGCCGACTGGATCGCCTGCTGCGGCAGCCTGCCGCGCGGGCTCGCACCCTCCTGGTACGCCGACCTGGTCGCGCGGGCGCACACCGCCGGCGTACGCATCGCACTGGACACCTCCGGGCCCGCGCTGCTGGAGGCGCTGCGCGAGGGACCGGACGTGGTCAAGCCCAACGCCGAGGAGCTCGCCGGGGCCGTGGGCCGTCCGCTGGCCACGGTCGGCGACGCGGTGAAGGCGGCCGAGGAACTGCGCGGGCTCGGCGCCCGGACCGTGCTCGCCAGCCTGGGCGCCGACGGGCAGCTGCTCGTCGACGGCGACGGCGCCTGGTACGGCAGCGCGCGCGTCGACGCCGTCCGCAGCAACGTCGGCGCCGGCGACTCCTCCCTCTCCGGTTTCCTGATCGCCGGCGGCACCGGCCCCGAGGCCCTGGCCCTCGCCGTCGCGCACGGCGCCGCCGCCGTCCAGCTGCCGGGCAGCGTGATGCCGACGCCCGCCGACCTGAACCCGGCGGCGGTGTCGGTCACCGCGGACATGCCCGTGGACCGCCCACTGACGGAGCCGGTGTCATGACCGCCCGCCCGCCCCGCACCAGGTGCCGTACGACCGCTACGACGGCCCCGACCCCCTCCGCTTCCCCCCACAGCATCCCCGTCCCCACTCCCGCCCACCCCACTGACCGGGCGATATGCGTGCTAAGGAGCCCGCGATGAGCGACATGATCACCGCGGACCTGGTCGATCTCGACCTGTCCGCCGACACCAAGGAGGCGGCGGCGCGCGCCCTCGCCGAACGGATGGTGGCCCTGGGCCGGGTGACCGACCTGGAGGGCTTCCTCGCCGACGTGGCCGCCCGTGAGGCACAGATGCCGACCGGCCTCGACGGCGGCATCGGCATCCCGCACTGCCGCAGCGAGCACGTCACCGAGCCGACGCTGGCCTTCGGGCGCAGCGCGGCCGGGATCGACTTCGGCGCGGCGGACGGCCCCGCCGACCTGATCTTCCTGATCGCGGCGCCGGCCGGTGCCGACGACGCCCATCTGACGATCCTGTCGTCGCTGGCTCGGCAGCTGATGAACGCCGAGTTCACCTCGGCGCTGCGGTCGGTGGACGACGCGGCGGTCGCGGCCGCGCTCATCCGCGGGGAAGAGGCTCCGGTGGCTGAGGCTCCGGCGCCCGAGGCTTCGGCGCAGGCCGAGAGCCCCGCCGCGGACAGCGCGGGTGCCTCCGCGCAGGACGCGCAGGGCACCCAGGACGTGCAGGACGCGCGGGCCAAGGGTGCCTCCGAAGACACCGCCGCGGCGCCGGGGGCGGCCTCCTCCGGCGCCGCGGCGGCCGGCACGGCCGGGGCTGCGGGCGAGGTGGGTGAGCGGTCCGGCGACCGTCCGTTCCGGGTCGTCGCCGTCACCTCCTGCCCCACCGGCATCGCGCACACCTACATGGCGGCCGAGTCGCTGGAGAACGCCGGCCGCGAGGCGGGCGTCGAGGTCGTCGTCGAGACACAGGGCTCGGCCGGCTTCACCCGGCTCGACCCGGCGGTGATCGCGGCGGCGGACGGCGTCGTCTTCGCGCACGACGTCCCCGTACGGGACAAGGACCGCTTCGCCGGGAAGCCGACCGTCGACGTCGGCGTGAAGGCGGGCATCAACCGGGCCGCCGAGCTGATCGCCGAGGTCCGCGACAAGGCCGCGCGCGGCGAGGTGACCGCGGCGGCGGCACCCGGCGGCACTCCGGTCGAGCGGGCCGGCGAGGCGGGCGAGGGCTACGGCACGAAGCTGCGCAAGTGGCTGATGTCGGGTGTCAGTTACATGGTGCCGTTCGTCGCGGCGGGCGGTCTGCTGATCGCCCTCGGCTTCGCGATCGGCGGCTACGAGATCAACAAGGCGCCGTCGGTGATGGACCACTTCGTGTGGACCCAGGCCGACAGCTGGGCCGCCCTGCTGTTCCAGATCGGCGGCGTGGCCTTCGGCTTCCTCGTCCCGGTCCTGGCCGGCTACATCGCCTACGGCATGGCGGACCGCCCCGGCCTCGTCCCCGGCTTCGTCGGCGGCGCGATCGCCCTCACCATCAACGCGGGCTTCCTCGGCGGTCTGGCGGCCGGTCTGATCGCCGGTGGTGTGGTGATGGCGATCCAGAAGGTGCGCATCCCCGCGGCCCTGCGCGGGATCATGCCGGTGGTGGTGATCCCGCTGATCTCCTCGGCGGTGGTCGGGTTCCTGATGTTCGTGGTCATCGGCAAGCCCATCGCCACCGCGCAGAAGGGTATGACCGACTGGCTGAACCACCTGACCGGCACCAACGCCGTCCTGCTCGGCGCGCTGCTCGGCCTGATGATGTGCTTCGACCTCGGCGGCCCGGTCAACAAGGTCGCCTACACCTTCGCCACCGCCGGCATCGCGGTCTCCAACCCCAGTGACTCCGCGATGAAGATCATGGCCGCGGTGATGGCGGCCGGCATGGTGCCGCCGCTGGCGATGGCCCTGGCCACGACCGTGCGCGGCAAGCTGTTCACCCGGACCGAGCGGGAGAACGGCAAGGCCGCCTGGGTCCTGGGCGCCTCCTTCATCTCCGAGGGCGCGATCCCGTTCGCGGCGGCCGACCCGCTGCGCGTCATCCCGGCGTCGATGGTGGGCGGCGCGGTCACCGGCGCCCTGTCGATGACCTTCGGCGCCACGCTGCGCGCCCCGCACGG
The DNA here is from genome assembly GCF_054366325.1 of Streptomyces sp. JNUCC 63. Lineage (NCBI taxonomy): Bacteria > Bacillati > Actinomycetota > Actinomycetes > Kitasatosporales > Streptomycetaceae > Streptomyces > Streptomyces sp. JNUCC 63. The sequence goes on from NZ_CM135963.1 coordinate 4,561,495, forward strand.
CGGCATCTTCGTGGTCCCGCTGATCGGCAACCCGCTCCTGTACCTGGTCGCCATCGCGGCGGGCATGTGCGTGACGACGGCCCTGGTGGTCGTCCTCAAGACGCTGCGCAAGCCGGCGCCGGGCGCGGCGGCCCAGGGGGCGGACGAGGGTGCGCTGAGCGCGCAGGCCGACCGGAAGCAGCCGGTCGCGGCGTAGGGGACACACAGCCTCTTGTCCCTTTAGGGCACTGTGAGTTGTTCACGGCACATGCGAGATACGTCACGGTCCGGGGCGGAAGCCCCGGACCGTGGTGTCTACTGGAAGACATGCCTGAGCACGTCTCCCTCCTGATGTGGTTCGGCGTGGCCCTGCCCGCCGCGCTGACCTTCGCCGCCATCATCGGCATGGCCCGCATCCGGCGCAGCCTTCGCCTCGAGACCGCTCGACAGCATCCCGCCCGGCGCCTGACGGCCCTCCCGTCGCAGCCCGGGGCCGCCCCCCGCCGGGAGTCCGTCGAACTGACCCCGGCGGAGCAGGACGCCTTCGCCGGCCTGATGCGCCGACTCGGCGACGGCCCCTGAAGCTCCCCGTACGGGCAGACCCTGCCGCTACGGCACCTGCGCCGCCCGCCGTTCCATCGCGCTGCGGGCCGCGTCCTCCGTCGCGTACACCTCGCACATGTGGCGTCCGTCGGGGGTCGCCGTGTGCTCGACCTCCCACAGGGAGATCTCCCCGCCGTCGCTCAGCAGGAACGCGTGCTCGTAGAGCGAGAAGCACAGTCCCGCACGACCCGTCCGGCAGGGGCGGCCGAAGGCCTGGGTGATCTGGTGCCCGGACGCCGTCGCCAGCAGCGAGGCGATGTCCGCGCCGGGCCGGTCGGCGTTCTCCGCGCGCCGCAGCAGACGGCGTGCGTGGTCGGGCGAGCCGTCGGGGACGTACGCGTGCCGCGCCTCGGGCATCGGCGCGAGCTGGACCAGCACCGGCAGCTCCAAGTCCGGTGTGTCCGGCGGGAGCGGCAGCCGGGCGGTGGCGGTGCTCAGCTCCTCCTCGTCGAGGTACACCTCGTGCTGCGCCTCGCCGCCCGGCGCGGTGTTGTGCACCAACTCCCAGAGGGTGAGCGCCGAGCCGTCGTCGAGCAGCCAGGTGTGCCGGTACGTCTCGCGGTGCAGCCCGGCGCTGTGGTGCGCCGAGTACAGCGAACCGTCGTACGCCAGCGCGCACTCGAGCCGCCGTATCGTCTCGTCGGGCAGCTCGAAGGAGTTCAGGGCGCGTCCGAGGAGCCGCGCGAGGTGCTCCTCCGGAGACTCGGGCGACTCGGTTGGTTCGTACGCAGTCGTCTCGTACGGAACGCTCAAGGTTTCTCCCGGCGTTGCTGCATGTCACCTTGTGGGTGCATACCGTAGCCCCTCGGTCGGACATCATGTCCGGGAACCGAGAAAACGTACGCCGGAAAAACGGCCCGGCCGCGCGAGAAGTTCCCGCGCGACCCGATGTTCCGTCAAAATTCGCTGCTCAGCGGCCGTTGGTGATCAGACCGCGCCTCCGGCGGTCCACTGACTCCATGGCATGTTCCAGGCGTTGAGGCCGTTGTCCGGGGCCACGGTCCTGTCGGGGGAGTGCCTGACGATCACCACGTCCCCGATGAGCGAGTGGTCGTAGAACCACTTGGCGATGGTGTCGCCCTGTCCTCCCTTCACGTCCGCCATGCCGACGCAGCCGTGGCTGGTGCCCTCGCGGCCGAAGGGAGGATTGCCCTTGAGGTACCAGTAGTTGCCGTGGATGAAGGTGCCGGATGTCGTCAGGCGCATCGCGTGTGGCACGTCCGGGATGTTGTACTCGCCGCCCAGATCGACCGTCCTGCTGTCCATCCGGGTCTGCGTGAACTTCTCCGAGATCACCATCTGCCCGTTGTACGTGGTGTGCTGCGGGCTGCCCGTCGAGACCGGGATCGTCCTCACGGTCCGCCCGTCCCGCACGACCGTCATGGTCTGCGTGCTCACGTCCACCGTGGAGACCTGCGAGCGGCCGACGGTGAAGGCGACCGTCTTCTTCTGCACGCCGTAGACGCCGCGGGCACCCTGCACGCCGTCCAGGTCGATCTTCATGGTGACCTTGGAGCCGGCCTTCCAGTACTCCTCGGGCCGGAAGTCCAGCCGCTGCGCGCCGAACCAGTGGCCGACGATCCGCTGCCCGCTGCTGGAGGTGACCGTGATGTGCGACTGCACCGCCTTCCTGTCGCTGATCGCCTTGTCGAAGGTGAACGACACCGGCATCCCGACGCCCACCGTCGTGCCGTTGTCCGGCGTGTACGTCCCGATGAAGCTGTTCGCCGCGCTGACGGTCGTGAAGATGGAGTTGGCGGCCGCCGTACGGCCGTTCGCGTCCTTGGCGGTCGCCGAGATCCGGTACTTGGTGCCCCGCTCCAACTGCTCCTTCGGCTTCCAGCCGGACCCGTCCGCGGAGACCGAACCCGGCACGGCCTGTCCCGACCCCGCCACCGTCATCCTCACCTCGGTCAGCCTGCCGCCGCTGACCTTCACGCCGGTCGCGTTGATGGACGCGCTCGTCGAACCGTCCTCGGCCGAGATGACGATCTTCGCCGTGGACATTTTGGCGGTGTCCTTGCCACCGTCCTTGCCGTCGTCGTGGGCGTTGGCGTCGCCGCCGCATCCGGTGAGGGCGAGGGACCCGACCATCAGGGCGGCACAGGCCCCCAGTACGCGCCGCGCTGCTGTGTCCGGCCTTGTCACGGGCTGCTCCAGGTTCGTGTGGTGTGAGTGATCCGCCGCAGTGCGTGGGTAGAGAGGGCGCCTTCGCCCGCCGGAGTTCCCATCGCCCGAGCCGAACGCCGACACGTGACAGAACCGGGACAATCGCGGCCCCACCGAGACGCACGGGGTGGACTCCACCCCGGCTCAGCGAGATCCGTACAGGTCCTCGTACGCCGGCCACGTCCCGCCCGGTCCGTCCACCGGCTCGGCGGCCCGTACCGCGCGGACGATCGCGCGGGTGACCTGATCCGCACCCGCGGCGAGGATCTCGTTCAGGGCGAGGGGGGAGCCGGGATCGAGTGAGTGCGCCCCGGTGGCCAGGGCGAACACCGTGTCGCCGTCGTTGAGCAGGTGCACCGGCCGTACGGCGCGCGCGATGCCGTCGTGCGCCGTGCCGGCCAGCTTCTGCGCCTGCGCCTTGGACAGGTCCGCGTCGGTGGCGACCACCGCGAGCGTGGTGTTCAGCGGGGGCGGCGCGTTCCGTTCGGCGGCCTCGGCGAGGCGCCGGCGCGCGGCCTCGTGCACCCGCGCGTCGGGGTACCCCACCGGTCCCTGGAACAACTCCCCGTACAGCACCCCCGTTTCCGGATCCACCGCCGATCCCACCGCGTTGGCCACCACCAGTGCCGCCACCGTGATACCCGAGTCGAGCACCGTGCTCGCCGTGCCGACCCCGCCCTTGAACGGCCCCACGACCGCTCCCGTCCCCGCGCCCACGCACCCCTCGCGCACGCGCCCGCCCACCTCGCTCGCCGCCGCGGCCTCGACCGCGGCGCGCCCGGTGGCCGCGTCCGGCCGGGCCCGGAAGTCGCCACCCCGGCCCAGGTCGAACACACAGGCGGCCGGCACCACCGGCACCACGTGCGAGGGGTCCCGCCCGACCCGCACGCCGCGCCCCTGCTCCTCCAGCCAGGCCATCACCCCCGAGGCGGCGTCCAGCCCGTAGGCGCTGCCGCCGGTCAGCACGACCGCCTCCACCGTCCGCACCAGGTTGCGCGGATCCAGGGCGTCGGTCTCCTTGGTGCCCGGGCCGCCGCCGCGCACATCCACGGCGGCCACGGCGCCGCCCTCCGGCGCGAGCACGACCGTCGTACCGGTGAGCCAACCGCCGCCCGTACGCGTCGCATGCCCCACCCGCACACCTGAGACGTCCGTCAAAGCGTCCACTGCCATGGGAGCCAGTCTCCCCGGGCAGGCCCCGGGGAATGTCATGGGCCCCTTCGGCGGAACGGGGACGTCACACCGCCTGCGCCGAGACGAGGCCTGCAGCGGGACGGCCTCGCCCGCCGCGGACCGTACCCTGGAGATATGAGTACCGCCCCCCAGCCCGCCCCCGAACCGAGTGACCCGAAGGCCGCACTGATCTTCGACGACCCGCTGAACCAGCAGTCCACGGACGACACCGACCGCGGGTGGGGCGAGCGTCCGGACGGCGACGCCGTCTCCGACCTCAAGCGCTTCCTCGACGAGAAGCCGCCCCACCACCTCTGAAGCCCGCGCGCCCACCGGACCGCGGCGGCCACCGCCCACCGGACCGCGGCGGCCACCGCCCACCGGACCGCGGCCGCTACCGTCCGCGGTACTGCGAGCCGCGCTGCGCGACCAGCTCGTCGCGTATCTCCTTGAGCACCTCCAGTTCGGTCGCCTCCGGCACCTCCCGCGTGTCCTCCCTGGCCCTCTTCCGTGCCTCCTGGCGGGCCAGGAACTTCGCCATGGGCAGGAGCATCAGGAAGTAGACCACCGCCGCGGTGATCAGGAACTGAAGGGCGGCGCCGAGGACCGAGCCCCACATGATCTGGATGCCCTGGTCGCCCTCGCAGGTGGAGCTCAGGCACGAGCTGTAGTGATCGAGGTTCTTGGTGCCGATCGCTCCGACGACCGGATTGATCACACCTTTCACCACCGAGTTGACGATGTTGGTGAAGGCGGCGCCGACGACCACCGCGACTGCCAGATCGACGACGTTCCCGCGCATCAGGAAGGCCTTGAAACCCTGCCAGACGCTCGGGTCCTTCTTCTCGCTCACCTGGGGCCCCTTCTTGAACGTGCAGCTTGCGGAACAAACAGCTCCGCAACCTACGGCTCACCACAGGGTCACCGCCAGCCTGGCCGTCGCGCTCGCCCCGGCCAGACGCGCCGCGGTGGAGCGCGGCACCGACAGCGCGACCAGCGCACCGCCGCCGGCCACCTCCTCCACGGGCTCCGGGACCTTCGCCACCCGGGCGCCGCGCGCGACCACCTCGGCCCGTCCGCCGGTCGCAGGGTCCTCCGCGGCGATCACGTCGACCCGGTCGCCGGGGCGCAGCAGCCGGACCGTGGCCGCGTCCGCGATGCGTACGGGCGCGGTCACCGTCCGCTCGTCGTCCGGCTCGCGGGCCCCGGACGCCAGGTCCGCGCTGTCGGCCGGCGCCGGATGTCCGCGGGCCGGTCCGCCACGCGGAGGGTCCGAAGCGGCCCGCGGACCCGCCGCCACGAGCGCGGCCGCGGTGACGGCGAGCCCGGCCGCCACGGCACGCCTGCGGTGCCGTACGAACCGGCGCAGCGCGTACTTCCCGCCGCGTACACGCACCGGCGCGAAGTGCGGCACCTCGCACGTGGCCGGAGCGTCCGTGCCGGGCGCGTACGGAGAGGAGAGGGGAGGGGGAGAGGGGGGGAGGGGAGTCGGACAGGGCAGGGACATGTGGACCACCACCAGCGACGTGGATCTCGGCTTGTGATGCCACGATGAGGCATCGCGCCGTCGGCCGCCGGAGCCCGTGTGTTACTCGCGGGTTGTGGACAACTCCCTCACTCGAACGAGGAATTCCGGCCCGCGACAGGCACGCCGACCCGCGTCCGGTTACGGCAGCACGAACCCCGGATCCATCCCGCCCAGCGCGTTCGCGCACAGGCAGTCCCGTTCCCCGGCGGCGGGCAACTCGGCCACCGCGTCGAACAGAACGTCCCGCAGCCGTTCCACATTGGCCGCGAACACCCGCAGCACCTCCTCGTGCGAGACGCCCTCGCCGCTCTCGGCTCCCGCGTCCAGGTCGGTGACCAGCGTCAGCGAGGTGTAGCAGAGCTCCAGCTCGCGGGCGAGCGCCGCCTCGGGGTGGCCGGTCATGCCCACCACCGACCAGCCCTGCGCCTGGTGCCACAACGACTCGGCACGGGTGGAGAAGCGCGGCCCCTCCACCACGACGAGGGTGCCGCCGTCCACCGCCTCCCAGTCCCGCCCGCGCGCAGCCTTCAGCGCGGCCGTCCGGTCGACGGGGCAGTAGGGATCGGCCAGGGAGACGTGCACGACGTTCGGCACCGTGCCGTCGGGCAGGGGGAGCCCGTCGAAGTAGGTCTGCTCCCGGGACTTTGTCCGGTCCACGAACTGGTCGGGCACGATCAGCGTGCCCGGCCCGTACTCGGGGCGCAGCCCGCCCACCGCGCAGGGGCCGAGGACCTGGTGTACGCCCACGGAGCGCAGCGCCCACAGATTGGCCCGGTAGTTGATGCGGTGAGGGGGGAGGTGGTGGCCGCGGCCGTGCCGGGGCAGGAAGGCGACCCGCCGGCCGGCGACCTCGCCGAGGAAGAGGGAGTCGCTGGGCGCCCCGTACGGAGTGTCCACCCGGATCTCGGTCACGTCGTCGAGGAACGAGTAGAAGCCGGAACCGCCGATGACACCGATCTCTGCGTTCGCCATCAGTCTCCTAGCGAGGGGACCACCGGCTTCGGCCGGTGGGGAATCGCTTACTGAATTTGTGGTGGTTTCCGCCCGTCCTGCAAGGGATCGGTTCGGGCCGGACCGCAACCCTCGGGTGGGAAGCCCCCACTTTCAGGTGGGGGAGCGGAGTCACGACCGGCACATTAGTCGATGTGCCGGTGCCGGTACGGGGATGCGTCGAAGGCCCGTCCGAAAAAACGCCAGGGACCCCGCCGCCCTACGACGGCAGGGTCCCGGAGGCGAAACGTCAGGCGGCGGAGCTGCCCGCCGAGCTCGTCGACGACGAGGACGAGGACGAGGACGACGAGGACGAGGACGACGAGGAGCCGTTCGACGACTTCGACGACGACGCCGGGCTGCTGCTCGACGAGGAGCCGCGGCTGTCGTTGCGGTAGAAGCCGGAGCCCTTGAAGACAATGCCGACCGCGGAGAACACCTTCTTCAGGCGGCCACCGCAGCCGGGGCACTCGGTGAGCGCGTCGTCGGTGAACTTCTGCACCGCCTCGAGGCCGTCGCCGCACTCGGTGCACTGGTACTGGTAGGTGGGCACTGTCTTCCTCCTGGCACTCTTGCTCGGTGAGTGCTAACGACGGTCCATAGTGACTTATTCCCGAGGATCAGTCCACTGCGACAGGTGCGCGGTGACCGACGCCACGTGCGACGGTGCGGCTGTGCGGCCGGTCCGTGAGCCGTGACCTGAGCGCCACCAGGATGACGAGGGCGAGCACCGTGCCGGCCATCGGGACCAGGAACCCGGCGCCGCCCCACAGCCGGTCCTCCAGCTGTCCGGCGGCGGTGACCGCGGCCGCCTGGCCGAGCGCGACCGCGCCCGTCAGCCAGGTGAACGCCTCGGTGCGGGCGCCGGCCGGGACCAGGCTCTCGACCAGGGTGTAGCCGGTGATCAGGGTCGGTGCGATGCACAGGCCGACCAGCAGGCCGAGCGCGGTCAGGAGCAGCACCGAGTGCGTGGTCCACAGCGTGGACGCGGCCAGCGCGAGGGCGGTGTAGCCGACGACGAGGCGGTGGCGCGGGGCGGCCTTCCAGGCGATGGCGCCGCAGACGATGCCGGAGAGCATGTTGCCCGCGGCGAACGTCCCGTACAGCACGCCGTTGAGGCCGGGCCGGCCGATCGACTCGGTGAACGCGGCCAGCGAGACCTGCATGCCGCCGAAGACGCACCCGATGCCGAGGAAGGTCACGATCAGCACGCGCACGCCGGGGACGCGCAGGGCGGAGACGTGCTCCACGCGCGCGTGCCGGTCGGTGGTGACGGGCGGCTGGGTGCGCTTCTGCGCGGCGAACAGCAGGCCGCCGATCAGGGTCAGCCCGGCCTCCGTGACCAGCCCGGCGGCCGGGGCGACGGTCGTGCACAGGGCGGTCGCCAGCAGGGGGCCGAGGACGAAGGTCAGTTCGTCGGTGACCGACTCGAAGGCCGCCGCGGTGGTCATCAGCGGCGAGTCGCCCAGCGCCACTCCCCAGCGGGCGCGCACCATGGGCCCGATCTGCGGCACCGAGGCGCCGGTCGGCACGGCCGCCGCGAACAGCGCCCACAGGGGCGCGTGCGCCAGGGCGAGCGCGGTCAGTGTCAGTCCTGCCAGGGCGTGCACCAGGACGCCGGGGAGCAGGACGGCGCGCTGCCCGTAGCGGTCGGCGAGCCGTCCGCTGTACGGCGCGAACAGCGCCATGGAGACCCCGGTGACGGCCGCGATGGCGCCCGCAGCGCCGTAGGAGCCGGTGGTGTGCTGCACCAGCAGGACGATGGAGATGGTGAGCATCGCGAACGGCTGGCGCGCCGCGAAGCCGGGGAGCAGGAACGTCCAGGCGCCGCGGGTGCGCAGCAGTTGCCCGTATCCCGGGCGGGAGGATGCCGTCGAGGTCTGCGCCGGTTCGGTTGTGGTGACCGTGGATCCCACGGCCCGTGCCTTTCTGCCGCCTGGTGGCGCGGCCCCTGCGTGTGGGCACGCCGAGAGCTGTCCTCTTGCGCGGACTGCGGTAGATACCCGGCGCCCGCTGCGGGGGCGACCCGGCCGCCATACGGTCGCGCCAGCTCTGCGTCAGGCAGAGTTGGTTCGATCAGGGTGCGGCTTCATCGTACAGGGGTGTGCGAAACGCCCCTCAGCTCGCGCCGCCCGCACCGGTCCCGTTCGTGCCCAGCCATCCCGCCAGCTTGCCGCCCCGGCCGACCGCGCGCAGGCGTCGTTCCGCCGCCTCGCGGACGGGATCGGTGGCGACCACGAGGAGTTCGTCGCCGCGCCTCAGGGTCGTGGTGGGCAGCGGTACGAACGACTTGCCCTCGCGGACGACCAGGGTGACCGCGGACCCGGCGGGCAGCCGCAGCTCGTTGATCTCGACGCCGTGCATCCGGGAGCCCTCAGGGATGGCGACGGACAGCAGATGGCCGCGCAGCCGCTCCAGGGGCGCCGACTCGATGCCGAGGTCGGCGGCCTCCTCGCCGTTGCCCAGCCGCAGCTTGCGGGCGAGCCAGGGCAGGGTCGGCCCTTGTACGAGGGTGTAGACGACGACGAGGACGAAGACGATGTTGAAGATGCGGTGGGTGGCGTCGACGCCGTTCACCATGGGGATCGTCGCCAGGATGATGGGCACGGCGCCGCGCAGCCCGGCCCAGGACATCAGGGCCTGCTCCTGCCACGGGACGCGGAACGGCAGCAGGCTGGCGACCACGCCCAGCGGGCGCGCGACCATGGTCAGCGCCAGGCCGATGACGAGGGCGGGCCAGATGTCGTCGACCAGCTCGTGCGGGGTGACCAGCAGGCCGAGCAGGACGAACATGCCGATCTGGGCGATCCAGCCGAGCCCTTCGGCGAAGCCGCGCGTGGCGGGCCAGTGCGGCAGCTTGGCGTTGCCGAGCACCATCGCCGCGAGGTAGACGGCCAGGAAGCCGCTGCCGTGGGCCAGCGCGCCGGCGGCGTACGCCGTGACCGCGATCGCCATGACGGCGATCGGGTAGAGGCCGGAGGCGGGCAGCGCCACGTGCCGAAGAGCCCAGGAGCCGAGCCAGCCCACCGTCAGGCCGATGGCCGCGCCGATGGCCAGCTCCAGGGCGATCTCGCCCACCAGTACGTACCACTGCTCGATCGGACCGGCGGTGGAGAAGGCGACGACCAGGATGACCACGGGGGCGTCGTTGAAGCCGGACTCGGCCTCCAGCGTGCCCGTCACGCGCGCGGGCAGCGGGATCTTCCGCAGCACCGAGAAGACGGCCGCCGCGTCCGTGGAGGACACCACCGCGCCGATGATGAGCGCCTGACTCCACCCCAGGCCGGTGAGGTAGTGGGCGGCGGCCGCTGTGATGCCGACGCTCACGGCGACGCCGACCACCGCCAGGGCGGCGGCGGCCGGAAGGACCGGTTTTATCTCTTTCCACTTCGTGCCGAGGCCGCCCTCGGCGAGGATCACGACCAGGGCCGCGTAGCCGATGACCTGGGTCAGTTCGGCGTTGGTGAAGTGGATGTGGCCGAGGCCGTCCGAGCCCATGACGACACCGATCCCCAGGTACACGAGCAGGCTGGGGAGCCCGCTGCGCGAGGAGATCCGGACCGCTGCGACCGCGACGAGCAGGACGAGTGAGCAGGCGAGCAGGAGCTGGTTGAGGTGATGAACAGTCAGCAGCGGTTCCTTCCGCGAGTGCCCGGAGTACTTCGTTACCTTACCTAACTCTTGACGCTTTCTTGACGCCCTTGATGGCGAAATCGAACGTCCGCCCGGCGCCCGGACCCGACTCCGCGTCAAGCGCGATCGGGCCCTGCGCCTATGGTTGCTCCAGCACTCCAGGACCGCCTGCCGCTCGCGTTAGGACAGCAAGGACAGCGATGCCCCCCAACACCACCGCCTCAACGGGTGACAAGCCCGGCAAGTCCGGCAGGAAGAAGGGGCGAAAAGCCCGACTGGTCGTGCTCGTCCTGGTATTGGCGATCATCGGAGGCATCGCCTACGGGGCCTACTGGTCCGTCAGCACCGTGCGCGCCTCCTTCCCGCAGACCAAGGGCGCCCTCACGCTCAAGGGCCTGTCCGGCCCCGTCGACGTCAAGCGGGACGGCTACGGCATCCCGCAGATCTACGCCTCCTCCGCCGAGGACCTGTTCATGGCGCAGGGCTTCGTCCAGGCGCAGGACCGGTTCTACGAGATGGACGTGCGCCGGCACATGACCTCCGGGCGCCTGTCGGAGATGTTCGGCAAGGGCCAGGTCAAGAACGACGAGTTCCTGCGCACCCTGGGCTGGGACCGGGTCGCCAAACAGGAGTACGACACGAAGCTGTCGGCCTCCACCAAGAAGTACCTGCAGGCGTACACCGCGGGAGTCAACGCCTACCTCGAGGGCCGGGACGCCAGGGACATCTCCCTGGAGTACGCGGCCCTGGGCTTCGCCAACGACTACAAGCCCGGGCAGTGGGCCCCCGTGGACTCGGTCTCCTGGCTGAAGGCGATGGCCTGGGACCTGCGCGGCAACATGCAGGACGAGATCGACCGCGCCCTGATGACCAGCCGCCTCGGCCCCAAGCAGATCAAGGACCTGTACCCGGACTACCCGTACAGCCGGAACAAGCCGATCGTCACGCAGGGCCGGTACAACGAGCTCGCTCAGGCCTTCGAAGCGAGCGGCAGTGCGACCGGCTCGACGGGCACGGGCGCCTCGACGGGTACGTCCGGGACCTCGACCGGTACGCCGGGCACGGCCGGCACAGGTGCCGCCACCGGCACGGCCGGCACCTCGTCCGGAACGTCGGGCGCGACCGACACCTCCGCGCTGCAGAGCCAGCTGATGGGCCTGCACGACGTCCTGGACGGCCTTCCGACGGCCGTCGGCGTCAACGGCAACGGCATCGGCTCCAACTCCTGGGTCGTCTCCGGGCAGTACACCATCACCGGCAAGCCGCTGCTCGCCAACGACCCGCACCTGTCGGCCTCGCTGCCCTCGGTCTGGTACCAGATGGGCCTGCACTGCCGCACCGTCTCCAGCGCGTGCCCGTACGACGTCAGCGGCTACACCTTCGCGGGCCTGCCCGGCGTGATCATCGGCCACAACCAGAACATCGCCTGGGGCATGACCAACTCCGGCGTGGACGTCACCGACCTGTACCTGGAGAAGCTCAGCGGCGACGGTTACGTACGCGACAACAAGACGGTGCCGTTCCAGACCCGCGAGGAGATCATCAAGGTCGCCGGCGGCACGTCCAAGACGATCGTCGTGCGTACGACCAACAACGGGCCCCTGCTGTCCGACCGCTCCGGCGAACTGGTGACGGTCGGCAAGAAGGCCCAGGTCAACGCCGCGGCACCCGACCGCGGCGAGGGCTACGGGATCGCCCTGAAGTGGACGGCGCTGGAGCCGGGCACCACCATGGACGCCGTCTTCGCCATCGACAAGGCGAAGAACTTCGACGACTTCCGCTCGGCCGCCGGGCTGTTCGACGTGCCCTCGCAGAACCTGATCTACGCCGACACCGAGGGCAACATCGGCTACACGCTGCCCGGCCGCATCCCCACGCGCGCGCAGGGCGACGGTTCCGTCCCGGCCCCCGGCTGGGACTCCAAGTACGCCTGGACCGGCTACATCAAGCCGGAGGAACTGCCCTACGAGTACAACCCCAAGCGCGGCTACATCGTCACCGCCAACCAGGCCGTCGTCGACCAGAAGAGCTACCCGTACACCCTGACCACGGACTGGGGCTACGGCACCCGCAGCCGGCGCATCACCGACCTGATCCAGCAGAAGATCGACGGCGGCGGCAAGATCTCCACCGACGACATGCGCCAGATGCAGCTGGACAACAGCAGCGCGATCGCCAACCTGCTGGTGCCCAAGCTGCTGAACATCGACATCGGTGACAAGGACGTCCGCGAGGCGCAGAAGCTGCTGGAGGGCTGGGACCGCACGCAGGACGCCGACTCGGCCGCGGCCGCCTACTTCAACGCGGTCTGGCGCAACATCCTCAAGCTGTCCTTCGGCAACAAGCTGCCCAAGGAACTGCGGGTCGAGGGCCAGTGCCTGTGGGTGGAGCCGGCCGGCAACACCGGCCCGGCCGACGAGAACCGGAAGGTCCGCGAGTGCGGCCGGCGCGACGCCGACCAGGCGCAGCCGGACGGCGGTGACCGCTGGTTCGAGGTGCTCCGCAACCTCATGGACAGCCCGGACAGCGACTGGTGGAAGACCCCGGCGTCGGGCACCCGGCCCGCGGCCGACAACCGCGACGAGCTGTTCGAGCGCGCCATGATCGACGCCCGCTGGGAGCTGACCGCCAAGCTCGGCAAGGACATCGACACCTGGAGCTGGGGCCGGCTGCACCGCCTGTTCCTGAAGAACCAGACCCTGGGCACCGAGGGTCCCGGCGTCCTGCAGTACGTCCTCAACCGCGGCCCGTGGAAGCTCAGCGGCGGCGAGGCCGCGGTCAACGCCGCCGGCTGGAACGCGGCCGGCGGCTACGGAGTGGTGTGGGTGCCGTCGATGCGGATGGTGGTCAACCTCGACGACCTGGACAAGTCCAAGTGGATCAACCTCACCGGCGCCTCCGGGCACGCCTACAGCGCCCACTACACCGACCAGACGGACAAGTGGACCAGGGGCGAGCTGCTGCCGTGGTCCTTCTCGGCGAACGCGGTCGACAAGAACACGAGCGACACGCTGGTGCTCAAGCCGTGAGCCGCTGACGGCCGGCCGACGACGAAGGCCCTCCACGCGCGCGTGGAGGGCCTTCGTCGTACGAGTCGCCGCCGCAGAGGTCGGGAGTCAGACGAAGCGGCGTACCCCCGAAGGGGTCACCACCGCCTGCACGGGCCGGTCGTGGGCCTCCTCGGGGACGCGTTCGACGACTTCCGTGTCGTACAGCAGGACCACGCGCGCGGGATGCGCGTCCGCCGCTTCCAGGCGGGCGAGGACACGGTCGTAGGACCCTCCGCCGCGCCCGAGGCGCATCCCGCGCGCGTCGACGGCGAGACCGGGCAGCAGGACGACATCGGCCTCCGTCACGGCGTGCGGGCCCAGGCGCTCGCCGGCCGGCTCGAACAGCGCCATTTTCCCGCTGTGCCGCACGCGCGCGAGGGAGCCCTCTCCGGTGTAGGCGCCCCAGTCCAGGTCGTTGTCGGGCAGCAGCGCGGGCAGCAGGACGCGTACGCCCCGCGCGCGCAGTGCGTCGAGCAGGGGAAGGGTTCCCGGTTCGGTGCCCACGGAGACGTACGCGGCCACCGTGCGGGCACCCGTCAGCTCGGGAAGCTCCAGGGCGCGCCGCGCGAGCGCGTGTGCCGCCTCCCGTACGTCATCCACCGTCAACGTGTTCCTCACCGCGAGGAATTCTCGTCGCAACGTGCGCTTGTCAGGCTCGGCCCCGCGTCCGGTGTGGCTCACTGGTCCTTCCGTGCCCTTCTTTATGTCGGTATCTGTGCTCATATGGGATTCAATTAACCGGAGTCGCGGATTCCCCGCAAAGGCAATGGATAAGGTTGCGGGCATGACTCAGGAGCACCCCAGGATCAGCAAGGCTGTCATTCCCGCGGCAGGTCTCGGTACCCGGTTCCTGCCGGCGACCAAGGCGACTCCCAAGGAGATGCTGCCGGTCGTGGACAAGCCGGCGATCCAGTACGTGGTCGAGGAGGCCGTCTCCGCGGGCCTCGACGATGTCCTCATGGTGACCGGCCGCAACAAGCGGCCTCTGGAGGACCACTTCGACCGCAACTACGAGCTGGAGTCCGCCCTGGAGAAGAAGGGCGACGGCGACCGGCTCGCCAAGGTGCAGGAGTCCAGCGACCTCGCGATGATCCACTACGTCCGCCAGGGCGACCCCAAGGGTCTCGGGCACGCGGTGCTCTGCGCGGCCCCGCACGTCGGCCACGAACCCTTCGCCGTCCTGCTCGGCGACGACCTGATCGACCCGCGCGACCCGCTGCTGCAGCGGATGATCGAGGTCCAGGAGACCTACGGCGGCAGCGTGGTCGCCCTCATGGAGGTCGAGCCCGAGCAGGTCCACCTCTACGGCTGCGCGGCCGTGGAGACCACCGAGGACGCCGACGTCGTCCAGGTGACCGGCCTGGTCGAGAAGCCGGACGCGGCGGAGGCCCCCTCCAACTACGCGATCATCGGCCGTTACGTCCTCGACCCGCACGTCTTCGACGTCCTGCGCAGGACCGAGCCCGGCCGCGGCGGCGAGATCCAGCTCACCGACGCGCTGCAGCAGCTCGCGCAGGACGAAGAGATCGGCGGCCCGGTGCACGGCGTCGTCTTCAAGGGCCGCCGCTACGACACCGGCGACCGCGGCGACTATCTGCGTGCCATTGTCAGACTCGCGTGCGAACGTGAAGACCTGGGCCCGGACTTCAGGGCCTGGCTTCAGCGGTACGTAGCCGAGGAGATGTAACGACGTTGAGCAGCGCCGAGCCCCGCACCGCCGGCCCGGACCACCTGTGGTCGGTGGACGAGCACCTGGAGGACATCCTCACCACCGTCCGCCCGCTGGAACCCATCGAGCTGCAACTGCTCGACGCCCAGGACTGCGTCCTGGTCGACGACGTCACGGTGCCGGTCTTTCTGCCGCCGTTCGACAACAGCTCCATGGACGGTTACGCGGTACGGGTCACGGACGTCTCGGGCGCGAGCGAGGAGTTCCCGGCCGTCCTTGACGTCGTCGGGGACGTCGAGGCGGGCTCGGCCGGACTGCTCCGGGTGGGGCCGGGACAGGCGGCGCGGATCATGACCGGTGCCCCGCTGCCGCCCGGCGCCGAGACGGTCGTCCCCGTGGAGTGGACCGACGGCGGGCTCGGCGAGGGCCCGGTCGGCGGGATGCGTGCCCGCAGCCTCGCCCCCGAGGGCGCCGGCGGGCAGGTACGCGTGTACCGGGCGGCCGAGGCACGCGCGCACGTGCGCGCCAAGGGCAGCGACGTGAAGGCCGGCGACCGCGCTCTCGAGGCCGGTACGGTCCTCGGTCCGCCGCAGATCGCCCTGCTGGCCGCGATCGGCCGCGGCACGGTCCGGGTGCGCCCACGCCCGCGCGTGGTGGTGCTGTCCACCGGCAGCGAGCTCGTCCAGCCCGGCGAGCGGCTCGGCGACGGCCAGATCTACGACTCCAACAGCTTCGCCCTGACCGCGGCGGCCCGGGACGCCGGCGCCATCGCCTACCGGGTGGGCGCCGTCGCCGACGACGCCGACACCCTGCGCACCACCATCGAGGACCAGCTCGTCCGCGCCGACCTGCTGGTCACCACGGGCGGGGTGAGCGTCGGGGCGTACGACGTCGTCAAGGAGGCGCTGTCGCACGTCGGCGACGAGGACGAGCCGGGCGGCGGCGTGGAGTTCCGCAAGCTGGCCATGCAGCCCGGAAAGCCCCAGGGCTTCGGGTCCGTCGGCCCCGACCACATCCCGCTGCTGGCCCTGCCCGGCAACCCGGTGTCGTCGTACGTCTCCTTCGAGCTGTTCGTCCGGCCCGCCATCCGTACCCTGATGGGCCTTCAGGACGTCCACCGGCCGACGGTCCGCGCGACCCTGGCCGCGGACAAGGCGCTCGGCTCGCCCAAGGGGCGCAGGCAGTTCCTGCGCGGGACGTACGCCGACGGCGAGGTCAGGCCCGTCGGGGGTGCCGGTTCCCATCTGATCGCCGCCCTCGCGCAGGCCGACGCCCTCATCGTCGTCCCCGAGGACGTCGAGTCCGTGGAGCCCGGCGCCGAGGTCGAGGTGGTCCTGCTCGGCTGAGCTCCGGAGGGTGGCGGTACCGTGTCGCGCACAACAGGCCCGCGCGCCGCACCGCGCCGGGCCAGGACCGGGAGCCCCACAAGATCATGACTGTGCCTTCCCCGGGGGAGACCCCCGGACCACCAGCGCCGGACCGGCTGACGCACGTCGACGACGCGGGCGCCGCCCGCATGGTCGACGTCTCCGGCAAGGACGTGACCGCGCGCACCGCCCGCGCCAGCGGCCGCGTCCTCGTCTCGCCGCGCGTGGTCGAGCTGCTGCGCGGTGAGGGCGTCCCCAAGGGCGACGCGCTCGCCACCGCGCGGATCGCCGGGATCATGGGTGCCAAGCGCACCCCCGATCTGATCCCGCTGTGCCACCCGTTGTCGGTGTCGGGTGTGAAACTGGACTTGTCGGTCGCGGACGACGCCGTGGAGATCCAGGCCACCGTGAAGACGACGGACCGCACGGGCGTCGAGATGGAGGCGCTCACCGCGGTGTCCGTCGCCGCGCTCACCGTGATCGACATGGTCAAGGCGGTCGACAAGGGGGCGATCATCACGGACGTACGAGTGGAGGAGAAGACGGGCGGCAAGTCGGGCGACTGGAGCCGGGCATGACACTGGACGCATCGGCGGGGAGCGCGCTGCTCGCACCGTACAGCGCTCTCGTGGTCACCGCCTCCAACCGGGCTGCCGCCGGGGTCTACGAGGACAAGGGCGGTCCGCTGATCGCCGAAGGGCTCAAGCGCTTCGGGTTCGCCGTGGACGGACCGCGGGTCGTGCCCGACGGCGACCCCGTGGAGGCGGCCCTGCGGGCCGGGGTCGAGGCCGGTTACGACGCCATCGTCACCACCGGCGGCACGGGCATCTCGCCCACCGACCGCACCCCCGAGGCCACCCGCCGGGTGATCGACCACGAGGTGCCGGGGATCGCCGAGGCCATCCGGGCGTTCGGCAGGCAGAAGGTGCCGACCGCGGCGCTCTCCCGGGGCCTGGCCGGCGTGGCAGGGCGGACGCTGATCGTCAATCTGCCGGGCTCGACCGGCGGGGTGAAGGACGGACTGACCGTCCTGGAGCCTCTGTTGGCGCACGCCGTCGACCAGCTGCGCGGCGGCGACCACGCCAGGCCCGCCGCCAGTAGTGGGGGTGCGAGCTGAACAGCTCATCCTGGCCCGTCGTGCTGACGGAGGGCGATGTCGTCCTGCGGCCGATAAAGCTGCGCGACCAGAAGGTCTGGCGCGAGGTGAACCGGCGCAACCGGGACTGGCTCCGGCCCTGGGAGGCGACCATTCCGCCGCCCACGCCCGGCGGGCCCCTCACGCACCGGCCGACCTACCGGCAGATGGTGCGCCACCTCAGGTCCGAGGCGCACGCGGGCCGGATGCTGCCGTTCGTCATCGAATACCAGGGGCGGCTGGTCGGGCAGTTGACGGTCGCCGGGATCACCTGGGGCTCGATGTGTTCGGGCCACGTCGGCTACTGGGTGGACGAGTCGGTGGCCGGCCGCGGGGTCATGCCGACGGCGGTGGCACTCGTCGTGGACCACTGTTTCCGCACCGTGGGACTGCACCGCATCGAGGTCTGCATTCGCCCCGAGAACGGGCCGAGCCGGCGGGTGGTGGAGAAACTCGGATTCCGCGAGGAGGGCCTGCGCCCGCGTTATCTCCACATCGACGGGGCCTGGCGCGACCACATGGTGTTCGCGCTCACGGCGGAAGAGGTGCCTGAAGGGCTGCTGAACCGCTGGCGGAGGACCCGGGCACAGCGGGCGTCGAACGGGAATCCCGCGTCACCCAGAAATTGAATATATGTTCGAAATTGAACGCACTGTGATGCCTGCGATGCGTACTGGATCCGGTCGCGATCGTACGGGTGACATTGAATTCACGTCCTTGACGGCCTACTGATCACATCGATCGCAAAAAAAGTTCGAAATATCAGCCGGATCGTGCGACACACCGGCCCAATTGGCGGATGGCCTCACGCAAACCCCTCTACGGTGTGAGACGTGAGCAGCAGCGGCCTCATCTACGCAGTCATCGTCGGGGCCTGGGCCGCCTACTTGGTGCCGATGTGGCTCCGTAGGCAGGACGAGCTGAACGAGGCCCGTCCGACGGAACGCTTCAGCACCGCCATCCGGCTCCTGTCCGGGCGGGCGGGAATGGAGCGCCGGTACGCCAGGGACCTCAAGGCGCGCTCCGCCGAGGAGGAGCCCGGCGCCGGGGAGCCGGACGCCGTCACCGACTCGGTGGACGTCCGGGCCTTCGCCATGCCTCCGACCGGTTCGCGGGAGCGGCAGCGGCCGCCGGCGCATGACGTGCGGGAGAAGGCGAAGGACGAGCGCGCCCCTCGGGACCGGACCACGGCACCGCCGGTGCCCCCCTCCGTCGACGCGCCCGCGCGCAACGGCGTCCCCGCGGCCCGACGCACGCCCGGCGCAGAGGCGGCCGCAGCACGCGCCCGGCGCTCGAAGGTGCTTGCGCGCCGTCGGCGCACCACCGTCATCCTCTTCCTCGCCTTCACCCTCGGCGCGATCGTCGCCGCGGTCGGCGGACTCGCCTTCCTGTGGGCGCCCGCCGCACCCGCCGTGCTGCTCAGCGCGTACATCGTGTATCTGCGCGCCCAGGAGCGGCGCCGCTTCACCTATCAGATGGACCGCCGCCGCGCCGAGGCCGCCGCGCAGCGGCTGCACGAGAGCCGGCGCCGGCCCCGTCGGCGCGCGCCCCTGGCCCCCTCCGCCGGCGAGCCGGACGCGGGGCCCGAGCCCGAGACGGACCCCGGACTCTCCGCCCTCGCCGCCGACCGACGCGCCCTGGTCGAGCAGACCGACCACGCCGAGTGGCTCGACCAGCAGCGCGAGCGTCAGCGCCGCCCCGGCCAGGGCGACAGCTGGGACCCGGTCCCCGTACCGCTGCCCACGTACGTCACCGCCCCGGTCGCCCCGCGCGCCACCTCCGACGTCGACCTCGGCGCTCCGGACACCTGGAGCTCGGCGCGCTCGTCCACGGCGGTACCGGAGGAGGACGCCGCCCCCACCGCGGACGAGCTCTCCTCGCCCACCGCCGACGACCGCACCGACGCCCGCCGCGCGGCCTCGGCCCGCCGCTCCCGCGAACGCGGCCGCACCCCGCTCTTCGACCAGAACGAGGACGGCGACCGCCCGCGCGCGGCCAACGAGTGACCCCGGGGCCGAACACCGCCTCAGGAGGCCCACCCCTGACCAGCCCGGCAACGGATTTCCAACCACCCGGACGAGGATGCTAAAGTTTCACTCGTTGCAAGGGCCTGTGGCGCAGTCCGGTAGCGCACCTCGTTCGCATCGAGGGGGCCAGGGGTTCAAATCCCCTCAGGTCCACGCAGCTCGAAGCCCCGGTCGGTGATCACCGACCGGGGCTTCGACGTGTTGACGGTCGGCTGTCGGTGTACTGGCGACTCGTTGTAGCCTCAAGCCATGGCATGCCTCGGCATCCCGCACCTCTTTCTCTGAACGCAGCGGTCACGGCAGCGGCGTTGGCCATCCGGCCCGGACCGGAGAGCTCTGACGACGCCGCTGCCTCGTCGTGCCCTCTGACGAGACCCTCACGGTCGGTCGGGCACGCCAACGGCTTCGCACCCATGCTCCGCCGATCACGCAGCCGACCGCTGCCGAGGAACAAGCATGCCCACTTCACCCAACGCGCGTCGCGAGGCGCGGCACAGGCTCTTCGACGTCCTGACCTGCCCGGTGTGCCACGACCGCCTTGAACCCGCCGACCAGGCTCTGCGGTGCCCCCATCGGCACACCTTCGACTTCGCCCGGCACGGCTATGCCGGCCTGCTGACCGGCAAGCAGCGCCCCACCAGTGGGGACACCGCCTCCATGGTCCAGGCTCGTACCGCCTTCCTGCGGACCAAGCACTTCGCGCCGCTCACGCACACCCTCGCCGGCCTCGCCGCGGAGCTGTGCCCGCCCGGCGGCACCGTGCTGGACGCCGGGGTCGGAACCGGTTACTACCTCGCCGCCGTCCTGGACGCCCTCCCCGACGCCGCCGGCCTCGGACTGGACACTTCCCCGCACGCTCTCCGCCGGGCAGCCCGGGTTCACCCCCGCGCAACGGCTGCCGGCTGGGACGTCCGGCGGCCGTTGCCGGTACGCAGCCGCTCCGTCGACCTCGTGCTCAACGTCTTCGCGCCGCGCAACAGCCCCGAGTTCCACCGGGTCCTCCGGCCGGGCGGCGCCCTGCTCGTCGTCACCCCCGAGTCGCGGCACCTCGGCGAACTCCAGCGGCACCTCGGCCTGCTGTCGGTCGACCCCGCCAAGGAGGAGCGCCTGCGCCGCACGCTTTCCGCGCGCTTCCAGCGCGCTCACACCGAAGCGGTGGAGTACGTCATGCCCCTGAGCGACCAGGACATCGAGGCCCTGTCCTCCATGGGCCGCACCGTTTACCACGTCAATGCTGACGTACTCCGCCGGAGGACCGCCTTGCTGAGCACCACCTTGAGGCGAAGGACCTCGACAGCTCCCTTCTTGCCGGCTCGAGGCGCTTTTCGCTGAGCGGGTCGCCTGCCGGGCAGTCCGCTTCATGAAAGCGCGAGGCTAGGAACCCGGATGCCGCCGTGCTGTTCGCTTGGCGACTCGCCGTGCCGGCCCGGGCTGACCACCCGCTGGGTCTGGTGGCATGGCCGGTGTCACCCCCAGGACCTCGGACGCCAAGTGCAGCCAGGCCTGCGCGTCGGCGCCGTTGAGGTCGTCCGTCCACATGAGGGAACCGTTCGGTCCGCCGCCCTGGGTGTGCGGAAGGATGCCGTTCTCTGCGTACCAGGCCTTTTTGAGTTCCCATTTCCGGGCGTAGTCGGGCAGGTCGAGCATGCCTGCATGCTCCCAGTAGACCGTGTGGCCGTTGCCGTCCGAGATCGTGAAGTCGGGCAGGACGACGCGTCCGTCGGCACCGGTGAACGGTTCCTCGTATCGCCATTTACCAGGGACGAGCCGGTCGAGGAGGCCGGCGATGATGACCTCGTTCTTCGACGCCATCGCGATGCCGTTCGCCGACACGTGCATGAGCTTGCGGTCGAAGCGGTGGGCTGTGCCCCGGATCCGGAGCGCTACCGGGTGCGGCGCCTCGAACAGGTCGGTCAGTCGGCGGGACGTCTCCGAGCGCCAGGGCTGCGCAAGGTCGCGCAGATCGGAGAGGGTGCCCTCGTGGAGAATGACGACCTTGTCCTTCTGCCGGGTGAGGGCGGTGTACATGAGCTCTCGGGAGACATTCGCCCGGGCGGGGAGGACGAGGAAGGTCGTGCCGAACTCCGATCCCTGCGACTTGTGGACCGTGACCGCCCAGGCGAGCTTCAGCAGCGCGTCATCGGACTCTGTCGGCCAGTACGAGTACTGAAACCCGGGTTGGGAGGAGAACTCGACGTTGAGGCGCAGTCTGTTCTTCGGTGTCTTCGTCGCCGGCGAGACGAATCCGATCGCGACACCGATCTCTCCATTCGCGACGTAGTTCATCGCGTCCTGCCGCGGCCATGCCTGCAGACGCTTGTTGGTGGTCTGCATGACCTTGTCGCCGCGAACGATCAGCTCGGGGCCGATCGGCTTCGGGATGTTGCCGCGCCGGGTGTCCCGCTGTGCCCACGAGGTGTCGCTCGACCGGTACGTCCGCTTGATGTGGCGGTTGAGTTCGACCGTGCCGAACGCCCGTGAGCGGGTCGGTGAGAGGATCTGCCAGTCCTCGGCGTGCTGCCCCGCGCCGGCCTGCCAGTTGAGGTACGCGCCGTTGAGGACGCCGCCGTAGGTGAGAGCGAAGGCGCGTGCTGGATCCGGGTCGCGATCGAGAGGCAAGTTGTGCCTGAGCTCGTCGGTCAGTGCTTGGACGGCGGACCTGTTGCCCCAGGGCACGTATTTCACGGTGGGCAGGTCAGGGTTGGCGGCCAGCTCCGCCCAGATGGCTTCGTCGCCCGCACCCCGTGTGTTGTCGCCGAAGAAGGCTGCCAGTTCGAGGTCGTGCCGGATGCCGTGGCTTCCGTCGGCGAGTTGACGCCGGGGCACCTGCAGTTCGACGTAGCCCGGCGCCACCCGCACCCAGTCGTTGAACCTGTCGGGTCGCAGCTTGTTGACGAGATCGACGAAAGGGCGGCCTGCGCCGATCGGCGGGAGTTGCCGTGGGTCGCCGACCAGGATGAGTCTTTCGACCTCTGCGAAGGAGTCGAGGGCGGCCGCGAGCATCTCCTCGGTGAGCATCGACGCTTCGTCGATGACGACCAAGGCGTAGCTGTGCCGTGGTTGCCGATCTCCCCACACGAGGTACCGGCCGGTCTCCGCGTCGTACCTGCGAGTGGCGCTCAGGTACGACGCCAGGGTCCTGGCGGGCAGCTTCACCTTGGTTTCCAGCTGCACTTTCGCCTTGCCGGTGGGAGCGAGGAGGAGGACGTTGCCCGCGGCGACCCCCGGGTACTCGACCAGGGCGCGCAGCAGCGTGGTCTTGCCGGTTCCGGCCGGCCCGATGAGCACGGAGAGCGGCGCGTCATGAAGGGCGGAGAGGCCGGCGGCCTTCTCGGTGCGAGCTCGTTCCTCCAACGAGTCGGACTCTCCCGGGACCTTTTCTCCCGTGACCTTCTGGTTCCGGTCGAGCGCGCTGTCCAGCACCCGGCGGGCGTCCGTGATCGGCCCGAGGCTTCCCCGGTTCTCCTGGGCCCCGACCCAGTCCCGGATGACCGAGGAGACCTCCTCGAACCGTGTGAGCTTGTACGCGGGAGTGCCGTCGGCGAGCGACACGTTCGTCAGCGGCGACCAGTCACTCCACTCGTCGACGCCGTCGTGGTCCAGGCCGAGGCCGGTCAGGATGGTCTTGGTCAGTGCGGGCGGCTGAGCGAGTGGGACATCATTGGCCAGCGCGATGGTCTCGCCTTCCGGTACGACCGTGTCGCCTTGCCGGCCCTGCCGTTCAAGGACATCGGTCAGCAGCGCTTCGATCCGACGCCGGTCGAGGTGACCCTCCAGCTCGACCTCGTCGGGAACGGGTGGCTCCCAGGTGACGTGGGTCGGCGGGAAGAGAGCGCGGTCGACGGTCGTGAACGGCACGTGCTCCGGGACGCCGTAGGTACACGTCGCAGCGAAATACGGGTTGACCAGCAGTTCCTCCGCGGTCATCTCGACCTCGGTCTCACCTTCCAGCAGCATCCGGACCTGGGCCGGTGAGATGTCGAAGCCGGAGAGCAGGCGCAGCACCGCCTGCCGCTCGGGCGTCATCTTCTTCCAGATCCTGGCCTGTGGTGCGCCGATGTGCGGCCTCAGCGCACTCGGCGCACCGGACGGATCGGCGAAGACCGTCTCGAGGAAATCCCACGGGTGGGTGTCGGCACCCTCCTGCGCGACCACCGCTCTCGCCGCCACGTACGGCTGCTGGACGCCGATCTCTCGGAGGACTCCCGGCAGGCCGGGGACGGGACCACGCATCTGCCAGAGCCGCTCGATCTGATCCTGTAGCCACTGCCGCCCGGTGTCGGGCAGCTCCACACCCAGTTCCCGCATGCCGTCGACGGCCGACTGGAGGGAGCTCAACGCCTCGATGGCGGCGTCGTCGGACAGGTGCTCGGTGACGTACGAGAACTCGACCTCGCGGCCCTCGGGAGCCCACGCGAGCGCCTTGTCGACATCGATACCCCCGTCCATCAGGGGAATGAGCTGCTGGTAGGGCAGCAGGATCCCGTCGGTCATGTCGGTGCGGAGCGAGTGCTCGACGATCGTCTCCCACATGGAGGACCCGAAGGGGGCGTCGTCCGACTGGTTCCACATCGGCGGAGGGGTGACGCGCGTGACCCGCGCAGCGCCTACCAGCAGCCGGTCCGTGCGCTGCTCCTGAAAGGGTGAGTGCTTCAGATAAGCGAAGACCAAGGAGTCACCCGGGGCGACGGGCTCGAAGAAGGCATCGAGGACGGCACGCTGGTTGTCGCCGTCCATCACCCACGGAGGCTCGTAGCTCAGCGCGGCATCAGCGGCATCCTCCGCGGTCTGGTCGAACAGGGGGACCCGCTCGTGGCCGATCTCCTGCGCGAAGAACTCACGGTTCATCCAGCGGAACGGAACTGCCTCGAACGCGTATCCGGGAAGAGTGACCTGCGTGTCGTGGAGCTTTCCTCGTAACGCACGGTTGTGCCGATACGCATGCCGCTTGACGACCGTGTAGCCGAGCGGGGACATGAACGTCGCGCGCTCGCTGAGACAGGGGAGCCGGTTGTGATCGAGGCTGTCGATTCCGGCACCGGCGTGCGTGACCTCGAACGAGTCGTCCCGGCCCTTGCCGATCGCGGCGAGCAGCGTGCATGACGAGTTGCCCAACGGGTCGTCGCAGACGAACTGGTCCCAGGGACGGTCCCGCCACGGAACTCGCATCGAGAGATGCTGAATTGCGGCCATGCGGGAGATCTACCACCTGCTGGGGACGCAGTTCCGGGCTTCCGGCTCCCTGATGCAGTTCGGTTCCAAAGTCCTCACCGAGCTCGTACACCGTCGCGCCCGCCCGGTAGCCCTCGATGCGGCGCTGTATCTGCTCCTCGTCGAGTCGCCGTTGCCCTGCCGTGTGTTTCTGGGCCACATATAAAACACGTGTTCGAATTCAGGATGTGTCCATCTTTTGAGCGACCCAGCCACTGAGGGGCAGCTTTACGGAGCCGGCAGCCATGCGTGCCGCTGCCCCCTCCCGTCCGCCCGGGTGATCGTTCCTGCGGCCGGGCGCGGGGAACGGACCGATTAGGATTGCCGTCCCAGGGCGGGGCCGGGCAGAGGACGCCCAGGCACGTGGAAGCAGCCACTCCAAGGACTTCCGCACCCCGGCCGACAGCGTGGGCTCATGTCGCTCCGCCTTCCGTGCCGACGTTCGACGATGCCAGGAGGTCTCGGTGACGCCACCCGCGTGACCGTCCGTGCCGAAGCCCGGACCTCCTGCCGACCGTGAGCGGTGGTTCCAGCCGCGGCGCTCCGGCTACGCCTGGGAACAGGAGGGCCTGGAACACGTCCGGCGGCTGATGCCCAAGGCCGAGCCCTACCGTGCCTGGGCGACGTTCCAGTTCACCGGTCCCTCCGGTCGCGTCAACGAATGCGACCTGCTGATCGCCGTGCCCGGCGGGGTGTACCTGCTGGAGCTGAAGGGCCACCCGGGCCGGGTGGTGAACCACGGGGACACCTGGCAGTTCCACGACGACCGGGTGCGCACGCTGAAGAACCCGCTGCACCTGACCGACCTCAAGGCCAAGGAGCTCAAGGAGCAGCTGGCGCGGGCGGCGCGCGGTATGGGGGAGGACCCCAGGCGGGTTCCCTTCATCAAGCCGGCGGTCTTCCTGCACGACCCCGACCTGGTGAGTGAGCTCGACGAGTTCCAGCGCACGGCGGTGTACGGGCGTGACGGCGGCGGCAGCGGTCTGCCGGGCATCTGGGAGGGCTTGCTGGGCCTGCCGCCCGAGCGCGAGAGCTGGCGGGTCACCCCGCAGGCCGGCGCGCTGCTCGAACAGCTGATGAAGCGCATAGGCGTGAGCCACTCGACGGCTCACCTGCGCTTCGGCGACGACTGGCGGCTTCAGCCGCGCGCGCTGGACGCGGGCCCCGGCTGGGAGGACCGGCTCGCCGAGCGGGACGACGGCCTGGTGCAGGAGAGCGGCCGGGTGCGGATCTACCTGACCGGTGAGGCGGCATCCCAGCAGCAGCGGCAGCAGGTGGACCGGGCGGCCCGCCGTGAGTACCAGGTGCTGCAGGGCATCAACCACCGCGGCATCGTGCAGGCGGTGCAGATCCGCGAGCACGTCAGCGGCCCGGCGATCCTGTTCCGGCACCGGGCGTCGGACCTCCGGCTGGACGCCTACCTCGACGCGTACGGCGGCCGGCTCACGCCCGAGGTCCGCCTGGACCTGGTGCGGCAGCTCGCCGAGGCGGTGCGCTACGCCCACAACCGCTCCCTCTACCACCGTGCACTGTCCGCCCGGTCGGTGTACGTGTCGGCGGCGGAGGACGGCAGCGACCCGGTGCTGCGGATCGCGGACTGGCAGACCGCCGCCCGCGACTTCGAGACCACCCTGCACCGCACGCTCGGGGACACTCCGCTCGACGTCAACCTGATCGCGGACGTGGCACAGGTCTACCTGGCCCCCGAGACCGGTCAGGAGTTCGCCGACCCGGTGGACCTCGACGTGTTCGGGCTGGGCGCCCTCGCGTACCTGCTGCTCACCGGCCGCCCGCCGGCCGACCGGCGCAGCGCCCTGGTGGACCGGCTGAGGGAGGAGGGCGGGCTGCACCCCTACGCGGTCGCCGACGGCGTGTCCGAAGCGCTGGATCTGCTGGTCTTCCACGCGACGGCGGCCGACGTGCAGGACCGGATGGCGTCGGCCGACGAGTTCCTGCGGCTGCTGGACGCGGCCGAGGCCGACGCGGCGGCTCCGGAGCCCTCGGGTGCGGCGGTCGCGGACCCCCTGACGGTCCAGCCGGGCCAGCCCCTCGACGACACCTGGACGGTGGCCCGGGTGCTCGGCACCGGCGCCACGGCCCGTGCCCTGCTGGTGCGCCGTACGGAGGACGAGCCGGGCGGGCAGACGGATTCCCCGAGGGTGTTCAAGGTCGCGCTGGACCACGAGAAGGACGCCCGCCTGTACGCGGAGGCCAGGGCGCTCAAGGAGGTCGGGGGCGGCCGGATCGTGAAGCTGCTCGCCGAGCCGCGCGAGCTCGGCGGGCGCATGATCCTGGAGATCGAGTACGCGGGCGGCTTCCGTCCGCCCGGGGACAGGGAGCCGGTCAGCCTCGGCTCGCGGCTGCGCGGAGAGGGCTCGCTCGGCTACGACCAGCTGGAGCGTTTCGGCAACGACCTCTTCGAGGCCCTGGACAGTCTCTCCGCGCGCGGAGTGCGGCACCGCGACATCAAGCCGGACAACCTGGGCCTGTTCAAGCGCAGCGACGGGTCCTGGCAGCTGATGCTGTTCGACTTCTCACTGGCCGACGCGCCCGACCAGGACCTGCACGCGGGCACGCGTGGCTATCTCGACCCGCTCCTGGGCGGCAGCAGGCGCGAGCGCTACGACGACCACGCAGAGCGGTACGCCGCCGCGGTGACCCTGCACGAGATGGCCACGGGCGAGCGCCCGGTGTGGGGCGACGGCCAGAGCGACCCGCTCACCGTGCCGGACGCCGAACTCCACATCGCCGACGAGCTGTTCGACCAGGCGCTGCGTGACGGCCTGACCACGTTCTTCCAGCGGGCCCTGCACCGCGACGTCGAGCAGCGCTACGACAGCCTGCGCGAGATGCAGGAGGCGTGGCGCCGGGTGTTCCGCACGGCGGACAAGGCACCCCCGGCGACCACGCCCGCCACGATGGGCATGACGGCGGAGGACATCGAGGAGGCCCGGGACCAGGCCGCCGCGGTGGCGGGTCCGAAGACCCCGCTGGACGCGGCGGGCCTGTCACCGCGGGCCGTGTCCGTGGCCGCCGCCCTCGGCGCGTCCACCGTGGAGGCCCTCCTCGACATCCCGCCGCACACGATCTCCCGGGCCCGCGGCGCGGGCAACGTGATCCGCAAGGAACTCAACCGCCGTCACCGCCAGTGGACGCAGGCCCTGCGCAGGCGCCCCGCACCCCGCACCCCCGTGGCCGTCCCGGTGGACGCGCCCGAGGAGGCGGTGGAGTCGGTGGAGACGCTGGCGGCGCGGCTCACGCCCCCGGAGGGCAAGCGCCGTACGAAGCCCCGCCCCGACGTCGTCCGTGCCACGCTCCAGCTGCCCGGCGGCGAGCGGCTGGAGCCGTGGCCCGCCCAGCCGGCCATCGCCAGGGCCCTGGGTATCAGCCAGCCCACGGTCTCCCAGCACCAGCAGGCCGCGATCGAGCTGTGGGCGGCGCTGCCGTGGCTGCGCCGGGTCCGTGACGAGCTGGCGGCGATCCTCTCCGAGCAGTGCAGGGTCGCGACCGCCGAGGAACTGGCCGCCGAGCTGCGTGCCCGGCACGGGGCGGGTGACGGGGACCCCGCCGACACGCTGGCGCAGGCACTGGCCGTGGTCAGGGCGGCGGCGGAGGCGGAGTCCCGCAAGCGGGAGGAGGACACCGGTCCCGACGGCGAACCGCCTGCCCGGCTGGCCGTGCTGCGGCGCGGCGGACGGGTGGTGCTGGCCCTGGAGGACCAGCCGGGCGCCGACGATCCCACCCCCGCCGAACTCGCGGACTACGCGGCCGTCCTGGGCGAGGCGGCGGCCGACGTCGCGGGCCGTGACCCGCTGCCGGGCCGGGCGACGGTGCTGCGCGAACTGCGCGCGGTGCCCGCGCCGGAGGGCATGGCGGCCATGGCCGACACCCGGCTGGTCGACCTGGCGGCGGCCATGGCGGGCGGCGTCGCGGTCTCTCCCCGGCTCGAACTCTTCCCGCTGGACCTGGACCTGGTCCGCGCCCTGCGCATCTCCCAGGCCCCGGCGGGGGTGCGCGCCGACACCGGGGTAAGCGCCGCGGAACTCACGGCCCGGATCCGCGCGCGGTTCCCGGGCCTGAAGGTGCTGGCCGACACCACCTACGTGGAGTTCGAGGAGGCCCTGGCCCAGACCGACTTCCCGCTCCGCTACGACCGCCACCGCAAGCGGTTCATGCCGAGGGTCCGCGAGTCGGCCGGCAGCCGCCACGAGCCGTCGGTGTCCCTCCTCACCAGCACCGGCACGCTCATCGCCGCCGCGCAGAGCGAGCTGGCGCTGGGCCGTGACCCACGCCGGGCCAAGGAGGCGCAGCTTCTGGCGGCCCACAGGCGCGGCGGTTTCCTCGCGCTCACCGTCAAGGCGCCCAAACTCCCTGGTGTGGCAGAGCGGTTGGCGGAGCGCTTCGACGTCGTGCCGGTCTCGCTGGACGACCTGTTCCTCACGGCGCTGAGGGAGCTGGCCGGGGAACAGGGCGTCGAGTGGCAGGCGCTGCTGCGCGCGGACGCCGTGTTCGCCGCCTCGGGCACGCTCGGCGCGGGGCTGGCCTCGTATGCGCGGGCCGCGTCCGAGCGGGTCGTCGCACGTGCCGTCGCCCTCGCGGAGCAGTCGGGGCCGCGTGCCGTGCTCTTCGCCCAGGAGGCCGCGCTCGTCGCCCGCTACTGGGCGGCCGGCGGCCGTGAGCTGCTGGTCGCGCTCCAGGAGGCCGCCCGCCACCCGGCGAGCGCCCCGCACGGCCTGTGGCTGCTGGTCCCCATGGAGGACCCGGAGGCGTCGCCCGCGCTGGACGGCCGCACGGTGGACGTCGTGGACCAGAGGAGCGAATGGGTACAGCTGGTCGGCTTGTTCCTCAAGGAATTGAAGTCCGATGAGGAAAGGGCGGGGGAGTTGACAGGCCAGGGGTGACAAGTGGCGTTCATGCGAACGGTGTTGCATCCCCTTTTCCCTGCCGCCTCCGGCATACCCGGCCTAAGATCGATTGCGTGCCGGAGACCTTACAAGAGGACCACTTCGCGAAAGCCGCCGCGCGTCACTTCCACGACGCCGCCTACTGCCACACCGACGATCGTCTGCCCACGGCCGACCACCTCTACGGGTTCGCGGCGGAGTGCGCGACGAAGAGTCTGCTGCTGCGGTTCACGGACGTGAGGATGGGCCCGTCCAACAGGCCCGAGGCTCCGCATCCCGAGCATCCTGACGATCCCGACCACACTCTCAAGTTCGGTCACGTCAACGAGCTGATCAGGGAGATCAAACTGCTCGCGCACGGCCGGACGGGTGCGGTGCTGCACACGGCGCTCGACGCCGACCTCAAGGTGTTCAGGAGATGGCACGTCAGCACCCGCTACACAGACGGCACTTATGCGCAGGTCGAGATGGTGAACCGGCGCCGGGACGCAGCCCGCCGGATACTCTCCCTGCACGAACAGGCACTGCTCAACGGAAGGCTGCCGTGACCTTCTTCCCGTTTCCCGTCCGCTTCGACGAGGCCCGGCAGCGTGCCTTCGAGACCGCCCGTGCCGCGGCCGGACAGGGTTTCCACGTCGTGCTGGTCCGGGACGTGCTCGGCCGCTTCTCCCTCGTCGTCGACGACCAGGGGAAGGAGAAGGAGACGGTACGCAGGTTAGCGGCGTCCTGGGAGACGGAGTTCACCGACCGTCTGGGCCGGTACCGGTCCGGTCAGCCGGTGCTGCTGGCCTCGGACATGTTCTCGGCGGACACGCTGCTGACCTCTCCGCGCGCGGTGGCGGACCCCGACGGCCCGGCCGGAGCCGGCTCCGTCCGTTTCCTCGACAACACCGTCGTCGGTGAGGACTGGGCCATCGTGTCCCCGCCCGGTGACGGGACCGGCGGCGTCCATGCCCACCGCACCGCGCTGTACGGCTTCAAGGGCGGTGTGGGCCGGACCACGGCGATGGCCGTGCTGGCGCGGCATCTGGCCGACCGGGGGCACGCCGTCCTGGTCGTCGACCTGGACCTGGAGTCACCGGGCGCGGGCCCGCTCCTCATGGGCCGGGACCTGCCCCCGCACGGGCTGGTGGACCAGCTTGTCGAGGACGCGGTCGGCAACGCCGACGGCCTGGAGATCGTGACCCGTTCCTCGTACGTCCCGCCCCGGGCGGCGGACGGCCGTTTCGGGGAGCTGTGGGTGGCCCCGGCCCGCGGCAGGGGAACGGACGACGTGCCCTACTCGTACGCCGACAAACTGAACCGTGTCTACGCCGACACCGCCGACGCGGCCTTCGCGGACCGGCTGGAGCAGGCGGTGTGCGCCTGCGAGGACGCGGTGGAGCGGGACAGCGACACCGGTCGCCGCCCGGACGTCGTTCTTCTGGACAGCGGAGCCGGTATCCATGACGTGGCGGCTGTGGCCATCTCCCGGCTGAGTGACCTGGCGCTGCTGTTCGGCTCCCACAACGAGCAGACATGGATGGGCTACGGCGACCTGTTCGCCGCCTGGCAGTCCTCGGGGCAGGCGTCGCGCATCCGGGAGAAGCTGCGCATGGTGGCCTCGATGGTGCCCGACTCCGTGCATTACCCGATGGACAGCTACCTGGAGGCGTTCCGCAAGCGGGCGTTCGAGTGCTTCGCGGTGCTGTACGACACGGTCGCAGCGGTCGACGTACGGGACGTCGACGTACGGGACGCCGAGGCCTTCGCCGAGGCCGCCGCCTCGGCGGGGGACGCCTTCTTCGCCCCGACGCTCGCCGACGACCAGGCACCGCACTCGCCCATCCCGATCCTGTTCGAGCCGGGTCTGGTGGGCATGGACGCGGTCAACGCGCCGGGCTGGCAGGACCGTGCCTTCGTGCAGGCCGCGTACCGTGACTTCCTGGACGGAGCCACCGCGCTGATCGATCAGGCGCTGCGAGCCGGCCGGGACCGGGAAGGGGCGCGGGACACGTGACGAACGAGGCCACCCTCACCGCACATGAGTACCGGGACCTGCTGTCGGCGGCGCTGGAGGAGTCGCTCTACGGCGACACCCGGGAGCCGACCGCGCACACCCTGTTCATGCCGGACTCGCACCGTACCGCCCTCTACGTGGACAACGTGGTCGTGCCGGGCGGCCGGGGCGTCGGCAAGACGTTCTGGTACCGCACGCTTCTCGACGACAAGCTGCGCGAGGTCGCCGCAGCCGAGTACCGCATCAACCGACTGCGCCGTCTCAGAGTCCACCCCGGACACGGACTGGACCTGCGCCACGACTGCTATCCGGGACCGCCGGACCTGCGCGCCCTGGCCGAGGCCGGCGAGGACCCCTACTACCTCTGGTACGCGGTGCTGTTGACAGCGCTCGAGCAGGAGGAGCTGCGCGAACTGCCCGAGTGGCGGGACAGGGTCGCCTGGGTGCGCGCCCACACCGGTCAGGCCCAGCGCACGGTGGAACGGGCGGACCGCGAGGCGCATGAGGCGAACGTCGTCCATCTGCTTCTCTTCGACGCCCTGGAGCATCTGCACCCCGACCGCGAGCAAGCCGACCGGCTGGTCGGCGGCATCCTGCGGCTCGCCCTGGAGATGCGGTTCGGCACACGCAACATCCGCTTGAAGGTGTTCATCCGCCCCGACATGTTCGAGGCCGCGAAACTCGCCTTCGCCGACGCCGCGAAGCTGTCCGGGTACGCGTCGGCCCTGGAGTGGAGCCAGACCGACCTGTACGGTCTGCTCTTCCACTGCCTGGGCAATGAAGACGGCGAACAGGCCGAGCTGGCACGGCGGTTCCGCGAGGTCACCGGGGGCTGGGAGACCGATGAGAAGGTCGCACGGCACGAGCCGCCCCTGCTGCTGCGCAATGTCGCGGAGGTCCAGGAGAAGCTCTTCGCTCAGATCGCCGACCCGTTCATGGGCGGTAACTACCGCAAGGGGAGGCCCTATACCTGGCTGCCGAACCACCTCATGGACGGCAGGGGAAAGATCAGCCCCCGCAGCTTCCTCCAGGCCCTGGCGACGGCCGCCGACGCCACCCGCACAAGCCACCCCTCCCATGACCGGGCCCTGCACCACGAAGCGATCCGCGCCGGGGTGCAGGCCGCTTCGAAGCGGCGGGTGGAGGAGGTCAGCGAGGACACCCCCTGGGTGAAGCTGGCGATAGAGCCGCTCGTGGGCTGCCAGGTGCCCATCGAGAAGGAGAAGGTTCTCGAGCTGTGGAAGGCGGCCGACCTACCGGCCGCGCTCGCCCAGGACGCGGCTCAGTACATGCAGGCCGACAAACCGTCCCTCGTCCGCACCGGCCCCCGCCACCCGGACGACCTGCCCCGGCTGATCACCGAGCTGATCGAGCTGGGCGTGATGACGGAGCGGCGCAGCGACGGCCGGCTGGACCTGCCCGACGTGTACCGGATCGCCTTCGGACTGGGACGCCTGGGCGGTGTTCCCCGGCCGAAGCCCTGAAAACCGCGGGTGAGCGAAGGAGGGCGCTCCCCGAGGGGGCGCCCTCCTCATCCGGTCAGTGCACCAGGTTCACCACAGCCACACAGTGCGGGTCGTCCTCTGGGGACTCGAACAACTCACGCTCCTGCGAGCGTGGGAACACCTCGGCGATCACTGCCGGTCCTGCCTCCGCGAGCCGCACATCGCAGCCCACCACATCGGGATCGCCCTGGTGCCGCACGTACAGCCGCATCCGGCCCTCGTCGAGGTACAGGAAGCCGACCAGCAGAGACTCCGCCTTCTCCCGCTCCTCGTCGCCCGGTGCCGGACAGTTCAGCGTGGTCAGCAGCGCGTACGCCCGGTCCTCCGGACGCTCCTCGTAGGGCACGTCCTCCGAGAGCCTGATCAGCGGTGTACCGAGCACGGTGTCCACTTGGCCGCCGGAGTAGAAACGCACTTCGCCCGCCTCGTGCCGTACGCGGCTGACCGCATCCCACGGGCTCAGCATCTCGTCCTGCCGGGAAAGCGGGATCTCGTAGATGGTGAGGAGGTCATGGACGTCCGCTTTGCGTTTGCCGAGGGCGATCCGTAAGGCCGGAGCCTGGTGGGGGGCCGGGAGGACGCCGCGGACGCGGAGCTTCTTCACGAGGGGCGCCTGTGTGTAGCGGATCATGTGGCCGGTCACGTCGGCCTGTGCGACGGCCACTTCCCACGGCGTCATACGAACGTCTCCCTGTCAGCGTGTGAACTGGGCGGTGGACTGGTTCATCCAGTTGGGGCACTTCGTCATGCCCTTGCAGAAGGCGGTGATGACGCCGATCATCTGACCCTTCCCGGCGTCGTACCGCTTGTCCTGGGTGCGGCGGGTGACCTGCGCCTTGACGATGATCTTCACCTGCGGGTGCTTGCCGTCGAAGGCGTAGCCCCAGTATTCCAGCCCTCCCTTGCCGTCGTTCTTGTCCGGCTTTCCGTTGAGGGGGGCGTTGACGATACGGCAGGTGCGGATGTTGTGCCTGCCGGAGAAGTGGGCCCAGCCGAGTTCGCTGTTGCCGATGCGGGTGGGGACGTTCCGTCCGTCCCAGTCCTTCTGCTGGCACTTGACTGTTTTGTTCCAGTGTGGGGCGGCCTGCGCGGAGCCCACCTGGGTCAGGGCCAGGAGGCCAGCCGAGAAGGCGACGAGCGATGCTTTCGCGATCTTCTGCATGTTCTCCGACCCTGCCAGACAACTGCCCGGCGAAATACCTGATTTCTGGTCATCCTGGCTCAACGGGACACGGACGGATGATTCAGTTCGAGGGTGGACCGGACGGAGGTGCTGGGCGGGACCCGGTCGCCTCTGGCCGTGGCCGAGATCGTGTCCCCGCGCGGGGCGTGCACCGGCTGGTGCCGGTACCTGACGGTTGGCGGAGCCGACCTGGCAGGATTGGCGGGCGCGCCGTGTGCACACGGCGGGTCGGTCGGGATGGAGAGGTTCGCCGGTGTCGTCTGAGGAAGTCCGTGACGCGCAGTCGCCCGCGGGAAGCGCGCGAAAGAGCCATGACGCGCTGCTGAAGGACTTGCAGAAGCAGGTCACTCTGCTGGAGCGGGACCTCAGGGAGCGGGCGGCCGGCGAGGAGTTCGACGCGTCACTGCGGGCCGAGTACCGGCGGGCCGACGAAGAGGGCCGTACGGGCGTCGGCTACGAGACCTGGCTCGACGACCGGCTGGTCCAGATCGCCGCCGCGTGGGTCCTGGCCTGCGTCTTCGTCCGGTTCAGCGAGGACAACGGGCTGATCCCGGAGGCCTGGCTGTCCGGCCCCGGCGAGCGGCTGGCCGAGGCGTAGGACCGCCACGACGACCACTTCCGCGCCCACCCGGAGCACAACGACCGCGACTGGCTGCTGGAGGCGTTCAACGCGCTCGGCGAGGCCCACCCGACGGCCGCGAGCCTGTTCGACCAGCGCTTCAACCCGCTGTGGGAGGTCACCCCCTCCTACGTCGCCGCCACCCGCCTGTTGACCTTCTGGCGCGAGCGCGACGCGGAGGGCCGGATCCGCCACGACTTCACCGACCCCGAGCTGGACACCCACTTCCTCGGCGACCTCTACCAGGACCTCTCCGAGCACGCCCGCAAGACCTACGCCCTGCTCCAGACGCCGGAGTTCGTCGAGAAGTTCATCCTCGACCTGACGCTGGAACCGGCCGTGGAGGAGTTCGGCCTCGACCCCGTGTGGAAGCACCGGCCCGAGGGCTGGCGGGGCGAGACCGACGAGGACGGCCAGGTCCGGGGCCTGCGCTGCATCGACCCCGCGTGCGGCTCCGGGCACTTCCTGCTTGGCCTGTTCGACCGCATCTACGCCAAGTGGCGTGCCCTGGAGCCCGGTGTGGACCGCTGGGTGCACATCCGACGCACGCTGGAGTCCGTCCACGGCGCCGACAAGAACCCGTACGCGGCCGCCATCGCCCGCTTCCGTCTGCTGGTCGCCGCGCTGAAGGAGGGCGGCGTACGGGAACTGCGGCGTGCGCCGGCCATGCCCATCCGGGTCGCGGTCGGGGACTCGCTGCTGCATGGGCGGGAGGCCGGGCAGGAGGCCGAGGCGACGTTCGACGACGTGGTGCGGGGGGAGGTCTTCACGTACCGGACGGAGGACGTCAACGAGTACGTGCGGGAAGTGGACCTGCTCGGGCGGGGGTCGTACCACGTGGTCGTGGCGAATCCGCCGTACATCACGGTCAAGGACAAGCAGGAGAACCAGAACTACCGGGACGTGTACTGGGCCTGCTCGGGCAAGTACGCGCTGTCGGTCCCCTTCGCCCAGCGGATCTTCGAGCTGGCGCTGCGGGCGGGTGGGAGCCGTCAGGACGGTGGCTTCACGGGACAGATCACGGCGAACTCGTTCATGAAGAGGGAGTTTGGGAAGGTACTGATCGAGTCGTTCTTCCGTGGGGGGCCTTACAAGGACCCCAAGAGCAAGCGGAAGCGTGACTTCGGTGGTGTGGATCTGACGCACATCATCGATACGTCGGGGGCGTATATCCCGGGGCACGGTACGCCGACGGTGATTTTGGTGGGGCGGAACCAGGTGGCTCGGCAGGCTAAGCCTATTCGGGCTGTGCTGGGGGTACGGGGTGAGGCCAGCATTCCTAAAGAGGGCGCGCTTGGGCCGGTGTGGGTCGCGATCACTGGGCAGGTGGGGAAGCCTGGGAGTGAGTCGGAGTGGGTGAGTGTTGAGGATGCGACGCGGGAGCGGTTTGCTTCGTTTCCTTGGTCGCTGAGTGGTGGTGGTGCAGGTTCTCTCCTGGAACAGATCGAGGCTGCTGCGCGATCCCGCCTTGGCTCGGTCGCTGACTCGCTCGGTATCACCTGTTTCACCTTGGAGGACGACCTCTACCTGCTCCCCGAGAGTGCGGCGCGGAGGGCCGGGGTTGCTGCGCAGTGGACTCGCCCGATGGTCAC
The DNA here is from genome assembly GCF_054366325.1 of Streptomyces sp. JNUCC 63. Classification (NCBI taxonomy): domain Bacteria; kingdom Bacillati; phylum Actinomycetota; class Actinomycetes; order Kitasatosporales; family Streptomycetaceae; genus Streptomyces; species Streptomyces sp. JNUCC 63. The sequence goes on from NZ_CM135963.1 coordinate 4,597,831, forward strand.
CGGTGACCTATTGCGCGATTGGGCGGAGGGAGACTTCGAGTATGCCCTTTTCCCGTATACCGAAGAGTTCGCGCCCATTGATGTGGAGCGCGTTGATTCTCTTCATCGGTTCATGTGGCCGAGCAGGACGACGATTGCTAATAACATTCTCTTCGGCAGAAAAACGAAGATGGAAGGAGGGCTTAAATGGTCAGAATACGGGCGGCTGACCTCAAGTAAGCTTCGAACGAAGCTGTCGATCGGGTACGGCGAGGTTGCTACGCATAACCACTTTATACTGGATCGAGGAGGTAAGGTATTCAAGCAGACGGCGCCTGTTGTCAAGTTTCCTGAAACGGTCGACGAAGATCAGCATCTGCAGATCATGGGGATGCTGAACTCGTCGGCGGCGTGCTTCTGGCTGAAGCAGGTAAGTCACGATAAGGGAATTCGAGGAGAGGGGGGAGGGTTCACGAGTAGTGATTGGGAGCGCTTCTATCGGTTTAGTTCATCTAAATTGCAAAGCTTTCCCATTCCCGCCGTGCTTCCTCTTGGCCTGTCTCGCGAACTCGACACCCTCGCTCAGAAGCTGACTAAGTATGAGCCCTCTGCCGTCACCGTCTCCACCACCCCCACCCGTGCCGCTCTCGACGAAGCCAGCAAGGCTCAAGACCGCATCCGTTCGCGGATGGTCCTTCTTCAGGAGGAGCTGGACTGGACGGTCTACGGAGCGTACGGGCTGCTCACCGCTAAGGAGGTCGCGACGGCCACCCTGCCTGGGGATCCCGCCGAGCTGACCGACGAGGATGTACCACAACTCAAGCTCGGCCAGCGGGCCTTCGAGATCGTGCTGAAGCGGCAGGCTGACGCCGGGGAGATTGAGACCGTCTGGTTCGAGCGGCACAGATCCCAGGACACCGCCGTCTCCGATATCCCCGCCGAGTGGCCCGAGGCCTACAAGAAGGTTGTGCAGGCCCGGCTCGACCTCATCGCCTCCCACAAGGACATCCGGCTCCTCGAACGCCCTGAGTACAAGCGCCGCTGGTCCACCGAGGAGTGGGAGAAGCGGGAGGCTGCCGCGCTGCGTACCTGGCTGCTGGACGCAGCCGAGCGCGAGGAGCTGTGGTTCGGGGAGCGTGGTGAGTACACCGCACCCCGCACTCTCACCGTGTACCAGCTTGCCGACGCCCTGCGTCACGACGAGGACGTCCAGGCCGTCGCCGCGCTCTATGCGGCCGACCACCTCAAGAAGTCCGAGGCGTCCCTCGCCACCGTGCTCCAGGCCGTCATCGAGGCCGAGCACGTCCCCTACCTCGCCGCTCTCCGCTACAAGGAGACCGGCCTGCGCAAGCGCGCGCAGTGGGAACGGGTCTGGGACCAGCAGCGCGAGGAGGACCGCGACGGCGTACGGCTCGACATCAAGGTCCCGCCCAAGTACAGCGGCGCCGACTTCCTCCGGCACTCCTACTGGTCGAACCGCGGCAAGCTCGACGTGCCCAAGGAGCGGTTCATCTCCTACCCGGGTGCCTCCACCGACAGCGACCCCTCCCTGCTGCTCGGCTGGGCCGGCTGGAACCACCGCGACCAGGCCGAGGCCCTCGTCAACCTCATCATCGACCGCGCGGCCGAGGACGGTTGGCAGCGCGAGGATCCCCGGTTCGTGCCGCTGCTGGCAGGTCTGCTCGAAGTCATGCCTTGGGTCCACCAGTGGTACGACGAGTACGACGAGGAGTGGGGCGACAACCCGGCCCAGGAGTTCCAGACCGCGCTGAACAAGGGCTGCACCGAACGCCACCTGTCGGAGGCCGATCTCCGCGCCTGGCGCCCCGAGAAGCGGCGGGGTGGACGAGTGAAGTCCGCCGAGTAGCGACAGGGCAACGGGGGTGGGACCGTCAGTCGGCGGTCCCGTCTCCGGGCGCGTCGGTCGGCGGCCGTTCCACGACGAAGGAGCCCTTGCCCCGCACGGTGACGATGAGTCCTCGTTCGCGGAGTTCCTGTGCGGTCCGCCGCGCGGTGAGCCGTGCCACGCCGTACTCCTCGGCGAGGTGGTTCTCCGAGGGGATCGGCCTGTCCGGCGCCAGTTCCCCTGACCTGATCTTCTTCGCGATGACATCGGCCAGCTGGACGTAGAGCGGCTTGGCGCTCATCGGGTCCAGAATCGGCTTCCGCTCCTCTGTATCGCTCATGTGTCCAACGTAGGCGTGCACCTACCTGCACGTTCGGGTGGATCCCTCCCTACTTGTATGTAGAGGGATGCATCCTGCGCTAGCTTCAGCAGTAGAAAGACCCCGGCGAGGTGGCTAGACCTCCCGGGGCACGGCCAACGCTTACCAGGAGCGTCGACATGTACGACCTTATCCGCCGCCTCGCCCATTGGCTGAGCCTTCTCTTCGGCCCCGGCACCGGAACCCACCGAGCGGGCGACCCCCACCCCCGCCGTCACCGCCCCGCGCACCTCACCCCCCACCCCGCCGACTCCCTCTGCCTCCCCCTCCACCGCTCCCCGTACTGCCTGCACCTCCCCCTCGACGGCACCGAGTCACGCCTCGTCCGCCCCTACCTCACCGCCCACGAACAGAAAGAAGCACGTCAGCGGCGCCGCCGTCTCACACTCGTCCTCGCCGCCGACTTCGGCATCGACCTCGACCAGCACGTGATCGGCGCGGAGAGGGCGGCGGCCTGATGGATTCCCTCACCACACTCCGGCTGCTGCCCTGGCTCTCCCCGGAGGGCAAGCCCTGCTTCCTCGCCAACGGCAGCGAGGGCGGGTACATCTCCCGCCTGGCCGACGAGACGGAGGACCTGCAACTGGCCGAGGGCCTGGAGGTGCTCGTCGAGGCCCGGCGGCTGCTGCGCGACCCCCTGTCCCCGAACGTCGAAGTGCGCTACGCCGCGATCCGGCTGTCCGAGTGCCTGGCCGACGTACTGCGCGTGGCCGAGTCCCGTGGCCGGCGCCTGCCCCCGTCCGACACCGGCGACTCCGAAGACATCAGGGGTGACGAGAACGGCGGAACCGATGACGGCGGCCCGGGAACTCGGTCATGAGCCCCCGGACCGCCGAGGCGGGCTATCGTCGGAGTCACCGTGCGCCGAAGGAGCACAAAGGAGTACATCCGGTCATGACCGCACACGCCGCAGAACCCACGCCGGTCGTTCCGCCCATGCCCGAGCGGAACCCGAAGGCGCTGCGCGCCGCCATCGCCCAGCACGCTCCCCAGCTCCTTCCCGACTTCGACGACCACTGGAAGTGGGCCGTTGCGGACGCGTACGACATCAGCACCGTGCCCGCGTTCATGGCCCGCTGGTGGGGCGAGTACGCCATCGCCCGGGATCCGAAGCTCGACGCGCACATGGCTGATCTCCACCAGCGCGCGTCGGAGTCCACCGACATCGCCGAGGCCAAGGCACTCATCGAAGAGGCCGCAAAGATCCGCTACCGGGCGCGGGAGGTGCGGCCCGGCCAGTGAGTGTGATGTCCGGCGTCCGGTGAGCCGCCTAAAGCCCCGCACACCACCCCCTCCCGCCCAGCCGAGCTGGCAGGATGGAGGGCGTGTGTGCGGGGCGCGGGTGACCGCGGGGCTCCGCCGGGCAGCCGGCCGGGTGGTGGCCGGGCGGGACGCTGTGGGAAGCAGGGGCGGTTGATGGCCAGGGGTGGCGGACATGTCGCACTGAAGGACGTTCTCGACATCAAGGAGGACGCCCACGCCGGCGACTTCAAGGTCGAGCTGTCCCAGGGGTTCGGCGGCGCCTCGGCCGGTTCCGTGGCGGACTACGTCGTCACCGAGCAGCTGGCGAAGGAGTTCGACAAGGCGCTGAGGCTGGTGCGCGGCGCCGTGCGGAAGAACTCCTCGTACGCCGCCTACCTGCACGGATCGTTCGGCTCCGGTAAGAGCCACTTCCTGACCGTGCTGCACGCCGTGCTGAACGGCGACCCGGCCACGCGGACCAAGTCCCGGCTGCGCGAGGTGATCGCCGACCACGACGACTGGCTGCGGGGCCGGAGGTTCCTCATGGTGCCCTACCACCTGGTCGGGGCCGCCAACCTGGAGTCGGCGCTGCTCGGCGGCTACGTCAAGACCGTACGGGCCCTGCATCCCGAGGTTCCCGTTCCGACCGTGTACAAGTCGGACGCGCTGCTGGCCGACGCCCGCGCGCTGCGGGAGTCGCTCGGCGACGAGGCCTTCGTAAAGCTGCTGCCCACCGCCGCGCCCGCCGCCGGGGACGGGCTGACCCCCATCGGCGCGGGCGCGGCCCCGGCCGCCGGGGACGGCCTCGTGCCCATCGGGTCCGTCGCCGCCACGCCGTGGACCGGTGCGGAGCTGGACGCCGCCTTCGCGGCCCCCGGGGGCGACCCGGGCCGTGAGCGTCTGGTGTCCGCGCTGATCAACGGCCCCATGAAGTCGTACTCGGGCGGCGCGGAGGGGTACAAGTCGCTCGACGACGGCCTCAGCGAGATCAGCAGGCACGCCCGCACGCTCGGCTACGACGGCGTGGTGCTGTTCCTCGACGAGCTGATCCTGTGGCTCCAGGCCCGGATGCGGGAGCGGACCTGGGTCAACGAGGAGATCCAGAAGCTGGTCAAGCTGATCGAGTCGGACAACCCCGACCGGCCGGTGCCGATCGTCTCCTTCATCTCCCGCCAGCGGGACCTGTCCCAGCTCGTCGGCAAGGACATCCTCGGCTCCGACGTGCAGAACATGGAACAGGCGCTGGAATACCTCAAGGAGCGCTTCACCGTCATCAACCTGGAGGACCGCAACCTCCCGGAGATCATCAAGGAGCGCGTGCTCAAGCCGAGGCCGGGTCAGGAGGAGGTGCTGAACGCCGCCTTCCGGGGCATCGACAAGTCGAACCAGCAGGTCAAGGACGTCCTGCTGGACGACAAGGGCGCCACGCACGCCGGCTGGGACGACTTCCGCGCCGTCTACCCGCTCTCGCCCGCGCTGCTGAACGTGCTGGTCGCGCTCTCCGGCGCGCTCCAGCGCGAGCGCAGCGGTCTCAAGCTCGTGCAGCAGCTGCTGGAGAAGAACGCCGACGCCCCGCTCGGCAGGCTGATCCCGCTCGGCGACCTGTGGGACGTCCTCGTCGACGAGACGGGGGCCGCCTTCACCGACCAGCTCGCGCACGAGGCGGAGGCGGCGAAGAAGTTCCACGCCAAGGCCCACCAGTTCCTGCTGGGCAAGTACGGCCGGGCCGACCATCCCGACCTGCTCGCCGACGACCGGTTCGTCAAGACGCTGCTGCTCGCCGCGCTGGCGCCCGAGGTGCCCGCGCTGCGCAGGCTCACCGGCGCCCGGCTCGCCGCTCTCAACCACGGGTCCGTGCAGTCGCGGACCGTGCCCCCGGCGACAAGGTCGCCGAGCGGATCGCGGCGCTGCAGGGCCAGTTCATCACCGAGGTGCGCAGCGAGGGGGAGACCGACCCCGTCTTCTCGCTGCACCTGTCCGACCTGGACGTCGAGCCGATCCTGGCCGCCGTCGCCGGGGAGGACAAGGACGGCGTGCGCCGGGTGTGGGTGCGCGACCGGCTGTGGGACCTGCTCGGCGTCAAGCAGGGCGAGTTCATCGACCAGAAGGACGTCGTCTGGCGCGGCACCAAGCGCACCGTCGAGTTCGTCTTCGGCAACGTCTGCGAGTCCCGGAAGCTGTCCGACGAGCAGTTCACCCCGGCCACCGGCGGCAACATCCGGTTCGTCGTCGACTACCCGTTCGACGAGGACGGCCGCACCCCGTCGTACGACTACCAGCGGGTCAAGGAACTCCAGCAGAACGGTGTCGAGGAACCCACCCTGGTGTGGCTGCCCGACTTCTTCTCCGAGCAGCGCAAGGCCCAGCTCGGCCGGCTGATGCGGATCTCCTTCCTGCTGGAGCGCAACCGGCTGGACGAGTACACCCGCACCTTCGCCCCCGACGACCGCGCCAAGGCCCGCCGCCAGCTGGAGCTGGGCCGCGACACCCTCACCCGCACCCTGGCCGACTCGCTCGGCGAGGTGTACGGCATCTCCGAGCCGAAGGAGGGCACCAAGGCCGCCGAGGTCGTCGACGGCCGCCATGTGCTGTCGCTGCTGCCGAAGTTCCCGCGGCCCGAGCCCGAGGGCGGCAAGACGTTCGCCGACAACCTGCTCCACCTCGCTGACGGCATGTTCGCCGCGCTGTACGACAAGCACCCCGACTTCGGCCCCGACCCTCGCAGCGGGAAGCCCAAGGCCGTCACCTTGGGCGAGCTGCGGACCACCCTGGAGTGGATCACGCGGGCCATGGACGAGGACGGCCGCGTCGAGGTCGGCAACAAGAACGATCTCGCCACGGTCAAGCGGATCGTGGAGCCGCTGGAAATCGGCACCGTCCATGACGGCCCGCTCGTGCTGCGCGCGGACTGGCGTACCCGGATCAACCAGGTGGCGGCCAAGCACGGGGAGCGCGACCTGCTCAAGGCCGAGGACATCCGCCGCTGGATCGCCGACGACCTCGGTTACAGCGGTCTCGACCGGCAGGTGGAGAACCTCCTCATCGCCGTGTACGCCCTGCTCGACGACCGCGCCTGGGTGTACCACTCCGGCCCGGAGACCGCGGCGCCCGAGCTGACGGCGATCGGGCCCGGCTGGGCCCTGCGCGCCCAGCCGCTGCCCGCCAAGGACGTGTACGAGACCGCCCGGGACCAGGCCGCCCGTCTGTTCGGCGTGCCGTCCAAGCCCAACCCGTACGCGCGCAACGTCAACAAGCTCGCCGAGGACGTCCGCGCCAAGGCCGGGAAGTTCGAGGACGACGTGGTGGCCGTACGCGCCACCCTGGAGCGGCACGCCGCCCTGCTCGGCCTCGCCGGCGCTGGTCCCGCCCCGCGCTCGGTGGTCCTGCGGGAGGCCGCCGGACTGCTCGCCCGGCTCGGCCGGCACGCCACCGACGCCACCGCCCTGGTGGAGGAACTGGCCGCCGTCTCCTACGAGACGTCCGCCCGCGAACTGGCACACGCGATGGAGAGCGCCGAGGACGTGCTGAACGCCCTGGACGCCACCGACTGGCGGCTGCTGCAGAGCGTGAGCGAACTGTCCGGCCGTGACGACAGCGTGGGCGACCGCGCCGGACGGCTGCTCGCCCAGATCGCCGAGGCCGCCCGCGCCCCGGAGTTCGAACGGTCGCTGATGACGGTGCTCGACGGCGTACGGGACACGGCGATGGCGATCGTCGACGCGGCGCTGAAGGTGGAACGGACGGCGCCTCTGCCTCCGGCCACGCCGGTCCGGCCCCTTCCCGGACCCGAGCAGGTGTCCCTGACCGAGCACGGGAATCCGGCCGTGCCCTCGCAGCCGGTCCTTCCGCACCCCGCCGACGGGGAACCGACCGTGCCTGTCCCGGGGACGGCGGCCGGAGCGACCACCGGGGCAGTGGCCACCGGGGCGGCGGCCGCTTCCGGCCGGGGCGTCCGCCGGGTCATCGGCGCCGGGACCAGCGGCCTGGAGGCCCTGCTGACCGAACTGGCCGCCGTGCGACGGGAGATCGAGGAGTTCCGCGCGGGGCACCCGGACACCGAGGTGGAGATCGTCTGGCGCAGGGCCGACGGCACCGGCAACGACGACGGGGGAGCGGACCGTTGACAGCCACGCGTCCCGTCGTCGGCCGACGCGCGATCGAGATCCTGCTGCAGGCCGAACTCCCGGGCGCGGCGGGAGAGCGGCTCGTCCTGGTCGACGCCGCCTACGAAGCCCGAGGCCGGGAGACCGAGTTCACCCTGCGCGTCGACGGCCGCAGCCGTCGGGTCCGGGTCAGCGACCAGGACTCCGTGCTCGGCATCGTCGACGCATGGCGCCGGTACCGCGCCGAGGCCGGCCCGGACGGCACCGGCGTCCTCGTCGTCACCGGTCAGGTGCCCGCCGACCAGCTCGGCTGGGACCTGCGGGCCCACGCCGTACGCCGCCACCCGCTCGCCGTCGACCGAGCCGACATCGTCAAACAGCTCTTCGGCGCCGCCGACCTGGACACCCGCATGGCCGGGGAACGCTGGCTCCTCGACGCCCTGCTGGAAGCCGAACCCGTCGACGGCTGGCCGCGCGCCGGTGCCGTCCTGACCCGCGACCGTGCGGTGCGGGCCCTCATCGCCGCCCGGCTCGGACTCGGCGACACCACCGCCGACACCCTCGACCTCGACGCCGACACCCTGTTCACCTGGTCCCGCAACCCGGCCGGCCCGGCCCGCTTCGCCGCACTGCCCCCCGCCGAACGCGACGGGATCGGCGAATGGCTCGCCCGGACCGTCGGGTTCGCCGCACCCACCCTGCTCGCCCTCGCCGCCGACGGGCGGGGCACGGACGCCCTGCCACTGGGGGCGCTCGCGTCGGCCGCGCTGTCCTCCACGGCGGCCGAAGCGGCCGGCTTCGCCCTCGGCACCCTCTTCGGCCCGGCGCTGTCCTCCTTCGACGCGCTGCGGCCCTTCGCCAACGCCGCCACCGGCGTCCTCAGCCGGTGGATCGCCCAGGCCGAGGGCAGCGGACCGCAGCGCGCCGAGGCCCGCGACCGCGTCCTCGACGTCCTCGGCCGCGCCGACCGGCTCGCCGCCGAGGCCCGGCTCAGCCCGCTGATCGGCGCCGACCAGCTGCTGCCCTCCGGATACCAGGCACGGCTGCGCCGGCTGGCCGGCCTCCTCGACGGACCGGCCGCATCCGTCGAAGCCGCCCTGCAGGAACTGACGGAGCACCAACTCGGCGGCATGTACGCCGACTCCACCGAGACGGCCCGTACCGCCGTCCGGCTGGTGCGCTGGACGCAGTCGCCCCTGCCCGCGGTCGAGTCGGTGGCCCAGGGGGTCCGCACCCACCTGGCCTCCTCCGGCTGGGCCGACCTCGCCGTGGGGATCCTCGCCGAAGGGGAGACGTCCCGGGACCCGGCCGTCGCGGACGCCTACCAGCGGCTGATAGGAGCCGTACGCGCCCGCCGTGCCCTGCTCGACGAAGCTTTCGCCAAGAGGCTCGCCCTGTGGACGGAGACCGCCTCCCAGCAGGCGCCCGGCGGTGCCCTGCTCGTCGAGGACGTCCTCGCCGAGGCGGTCGCGCCCCTCGCCCGCGACGGCGGCAGGCCGCTGATCCTGGTCCTGGACGGCATGAGCGCCGACGTGGCCGTACAACTCGCCGGCGAGCTGGACCGGAGGGTGTGGACCGAGATCGTGCCCAAGCCCCGGCAGGGCACCGGGGCGGTTTGGCAGGCCGCGGTGTCGATGCTGCCGTCCGTGACGCGCACCAGCCGCGCCTCCCTGCTGTGCGGACAGCCGACCGAGGGCGGACAGGACAAGGAACGCGCGGGCTTCGCCGCGTTCTGGAAGAAGCGCCACCGGGGCGCCCACCTCTTCCACAAGGGCGGCTACGAAGGCCCGCCCGGCCACCGGCTGGCCCCCGAGCTGCTGCACGCCCTGGCCTCCGAGGACGTCGTCGCGGTCGTCCTCAACACCATCGACGACGCGCTGGCCGACGGCCGGGAGGGCGCCCGCGGCCGGTGGTCGCTCGGCGACGTCGCCAAACTGCCCGACCTGCTGAACGCGGCCCGCGACTACGGCAGGCCCGTCGTCCTCGTGTCCGACCACGGCCACGTCCTCGACCGCACCCCGCGCGGGCAGCCGTCGGCCGCGGCCGACGGCGCCGAAGGCGCCCGGTGGCGCACCGGCACCCCGGGCGACGGCGAGATCGCGGTGGCCGGACCGCGGGTGCGCACCCGCACCGGCCGGGCCGTCCTGCCGTGGCGCGAGGACCTGCGCTACACCGCCCGGCAGGCCGGATACCACGGCGGTGCGTCCCTCGCCGAGGTCACCGTTCCCGTGATCACACTGGTGCCGTCCGCCGACCGGATCCCCGCCGGCTGGACGCTGCTCCCGGCCGAGCGCATCGCGCCGGGCTGGTGGCAGGGCAGTGACGAGAACACGCCCGCCGCCGAACCGGAGCCCGTCCTCGGCCGGACGCACCGGCAGGAGCCGGAGAGCGAGAGCGGCTCCGTGGTGCCCGGCCGGGCCACCCTCGGGGAGCGGACCGTGCAGTCGGCCCCGTACCGGGCGCAGCGCGAGTTCGTGCGGCTCGCCCCGGCCGACAAGGCGGTCGCCGCCGCACTCGACGCGCTGCTCGCGGCCGGCGGAAAACTGTCGCCCGGCGCGGTGGCGGCCGCGGCGCAGACGGCCACCGGCAAGTCGCAGCGCAATCCGGAGCGCTTCGCCACCATGCTGGAACGCCTCCTCAACGTCGACGGCTACCCCGTGCTCCAGCTCATCGAGTCCGGACGCACCGTCCAGCTCGACAAGGCGCTGCTCACCCAGCAGTTCCCGGGAGACGCGGCATGAGGGGGGTGAACACGCCCGGACCGGACGTCAGCCTCGCCCGCAGGCGCGACGTGATCGACGCCCTGCGGCGCGGCACCGTGCCGCAGGCCGGCCTCGGCCTGTTCGCCGTCGGACTGGAACGCTTCGAAGCCGCCCTCGACGACGACCTTGCCACCGTGGCCCGCGGCGGCTCCGCATTCCACGCGCTGCGCGGCGAGTACGGCTCCGGCAAGACCTTCTTCGCGCGCTGGCTCGCCGAACGGGCCAAACGGCGCGGCCTCGCCGTCAGCGAGATGCAGATCTCCGAGACCGAGACCCCGCTGCACCGGCTGGAGACGGTCTACCGGCGGCTCGTCGAACGCCTCACCACCGCCACCCACCCGCCCTCCGCGCTCCGGGCGGTCGTCGACTCCTGGTTCTACGCCCTGGAGGAGGAGGTCCTCGACGGCGGCGACATCGCCGACGACGACGAGGCGGCGCTCGCCCAAGCGGTCGACGAACTGCTGGAACGCCGGCTCGCGGACGTCGCCCGCACCACCCCGGCCTTCTCCGCGGCCCTGCGCGGCTACCGGCGGGCCGTGGCGGCCGGGGACGGCGCGCACGCCGAGGCCCTGATCGCCTGGCTCGGCGGGCAGCGGTCCGTGGCGGCGTCCGCCAAGCGCGCCGCCGGCGTGCGGGGCGACCTCGACCACTTCGCCGCACTCGGCTTCCTCCAGGGACTGCTCACCGTTCTGCGAGACTGCGGGCATCCCGGGCTGCTCCTCGTCCTCGACGAGGTGGAAACCCTGCAGCGGGTGCGCAGCGACGTACGGGAGAAGTCCCTCAACGCGCTGCGCCAGCTCCTGGACGAGATCGACGCCGGCCGCTTCCCGGGGCTCTTCCTCGTCATCACCGGCACCCCGGCCTTCTACGACGGCCGGCAGGGCGTGCAGCGCCTGGCACCGCTCGCCCAGCGGCTGGCCACCGACTTCACCACCGACCCGCGCTTCGACTCCCCGCGCGCCGTACAGCTCCGCCTGCCCGGCTTCGACCTGACCTCGCTCGGCGAGCTGGGGCGCAAGGCGCGGGACCTGTACGCGGGGGCCGCCCGCCACCCCGAGCGGCTCGCCGAACGGGCCGACGACGCCTATCTCGACGAGCTGGCCCGCGCGGTCACCGGCTCCCTCGGAGGCAAGGCCGGCATCGCGCCCCGGCTGTACCTGCGCAAGCTCGTCGCCGACGTGCTGGACCGGGTCGACGAGTTCGCCGACTTCGACCCACGCGTGCACTACGCCCTCACCCTGCGCAGCTCCGAACTGAGCGAGACGGAGCGGAACGCGGCCACCGGTGCGGGAGACGTCGAACTCGACCTGGACCCGTCGTGAGCACCACCCCGGAACCCGCCGAGGACGTTTTCGACCTGCTCGATCCCGTCCTCGGCCACCACATCGTCAACTCGCTCGGCTGGCGCTCCCTGCGCCCGCTGCAGGAGGCGGCGATCGAACCGCTCCTGGGCGGCGCGGACGCCCTGCTGCTCGCGCCCACCGCCGGGGGCAAGACCGAAGCGGCGGCCTTCCCGCTGCTGACCCGCATGGGCCGGCACGGCTGGAAGGGCACCAGCGTGCTCTACGTGTGCCCGCTCAAGGCCCTGCTCAACAACCTGCACCCCAGGCTGCGCACCTACGCGGAATGGGTGGGCCGTACCGCCGAACTGTGGCACGGCGACGTCACCTCGCCCCGTCGGCGCCGCATCCTCGCCTAGCGCCCCGACATCCTCCTCACCACACCGGAGTCCCTGGAATCGATGCTGGTGAGCACCCATGTCGACCACCGCGCGTTCTTCTCCGGACTGCACGCCGTCGTGGTCGACGAGGTGCACGCCTTCGCGGGTGACGACCGGGGCTGGCATCTGCTGGCCGTACTGGAGCGCCTGAGCCGGGTCGCCGACCGTCCGCTTCAGCGGATCGGCCTCTCGGCCACCATCGGCAACCCGGAGGAACTGCTGGCCTGGCTTCAGGGCGCAGGTCGGGGCCGGCGCCCGGCCAAGGTCGTGGCCCCCGACCTCGTCGAGCGGACCGGACCCGGCCCGGCCACCGGGGCGGCAGCACCTGCGGCGCCACCGCCCGGGGACATCGAACTCGACTACGTCGGTTCCGTCGCGAACGCGGCGACGGTCATCGCGGCCCTGCACCGGGGCGAGAAGCGCCTGGTCTTCTGCGAAAGCCGCCGCACGGTCGAGGAACTGGGTGAGCAGCTTCGCCTGAGAGGTGTCACGACCTTCCTCTCCCACGCCTCTCTCTCCGTCGACGAACGACGCCGTGCCGAGGCCGCCTTCGCCGAAGGCCGTGACTGTGTCATCGTCTCGACCAGCACCCTGGAGCTCGGCATCGACGTGGGAGACCTCGACCGGGTCATCCAACTCGACGCGCCGTCCACCGTCGCCTCCTTCCTGCAACGCCTCGGCCGTACGGGCCGACGCCCCGGCACCAGGCGCAACTGCCTGTTCCTGGCGCTCGACCGTGACGGGCTGCTCTCCGCGGCCGCACTCCTGCTCCAGTGGTCCCGAGGCTGGGTGGAACCCGTGGTGGCGCCGCCCGAGCCCCGCCACCTGGTGGCCCAGCAACTGCTGGCGCTGTGCCTGCAGGAGCACCGGGTCGGCGAGAATCTGTGGCAGGAGTGGTGGCGCGGCACGGGACCCTTCGCCGCGGACGCGGCCCCCGTGGTCCGACATCTCGTGCAACAGGGATACCTGGAGCAGGACGGCGGGCTCCTCTTCGTCGGACCCGAGGCGGAACGCCGCTTCGGACACCGCCACTTCATGAACCTGACGGCGGTGTTCACGGCTCCGCCGGAGTTCACGGTCTTCAGCGGACGCAACGAAATCGGACGCACCGACCCGGACCTTCTCACCGAGCAGATCGAAGGTCCCCGGAAGTTGCTGCTCGCGGGCCGGAGCTGGCTGGTGACCTACATCGACTGGACCCGCAGGCGCTGCTTCGTCGAGCCTGCCGACGGGGGAGGGCGTGCCCGGTGGAGCGGTTTCGGCACCGAGCGCATTCGCTCGTTCGCCCTCGCCCGTGCCGTCCGCGACGTCCTCCTCGGTGAGGACCCGCCGGTCGGCCTGACCAAGCGGGCCACATCCAAACTCGCCGAGGCACGCGACGCACAGCTGCACACCGTCCACCCGGGCGGGACCGTGGTCACCCGGACCACTGACGGCGACGTCCGATGGTGGACCTGGGCGGGGCACCGGGCCAACGCCACGCTGGCCGCGTCCCTGTCGTCAGCCGTGGTCCCGCGCCGACGCGTCGACGACGCGTGGATCCCAATCCGTGAGGGCTTCACCGCAGAGGATTGGAAGACCGCCTTCGCGGACACCCGCAGGGGACTGTGCCTGCCGGAGATCGACGAACGGGCAGTGCGCGGCCTGAAGTTCGGCGAAGCCCTGCCGCCGCGACTCGCCGAGGCAACGCTCGCCGCGCGTGGTGCCGACGAGGAGGGCGCCCGCAAAATCCTGACGGAGCCAGTGCGTTTCGTCACGCTCACCGGCGTTTAGGAGCGGACCTCGGCCGAGCAGCAGGTACGACGAGGCCCGCACCTTGCTGCATCGTGCGGCCCCGCAGCGCGTGCTATGCCGACCAACGGCATCTGCGTGCTGCGGGGCCGTCGTGGTCCGGTCAGGCGCTGGTCAGCGCGGCCTGGCCGCGGTCGGCCTTCGTCGGGCCGGCGGCGGAGGGCCGGACGTCGAAGTCGAACATGGCGGTGGGGACGTACAGCGAGCAGCAGGCGTTGGGGATGTCGACGATGCCGCTGATGCGCCCCTCTATGGGGGCGGAGCCGAGCAGCAGGTAGGCCTGCTCGCCGCTGTAGCCGAACCTCTTGAAGTACTCGACTGCGTTGAGGCAGGCCCGCCGGTAGGCCAGCGTCGCGTCCATGTAGAAGTTGGTGTCCGTGTCGTGGTCGACGGAGACCCCGATGAAACTGATGAACTCCGTGTAGCGCGGCTCGACGTTACCGGGCATGAACACCGGGTTGGTGGTGATGCCGTACTTCTCCATGCCGCCCTTGATCAGGTCGACGTGGAAGTCGATGAAGCCGCCCATCTCGATGGCGCCGCAGAAGCTGATCTCTCCGTCGCCCTGGCTGAAGTGCAGGTCGCCCGCGGAGAGCTTGGCGTCCTTGACGTACACGGGGAAGAAGGCCCGCGAGCCGCGGGTCATGTTCTTGATGTCCTGGTTGCCGCCGTTCTCACGGGCCGGCACCGTGCGTGCGCCTTCCGCGGCGATGCGGGTGGCGACGTCTCCGGTGGCCTTGCCGGCGAGCGCGTTGTTGGCGTCCGGAGGTACGGCGAGGGGCGGGACCCGGTTCGGGTCGGTGTCGATCAGCGCCTTCTCGCGGGCGTTCCAGCGCGCGAGCATCTCGGCCGACGGTGCCGTTCCGAACAGCCCGGGGTGGGTGATCCCGGTGTAGCGGATGCCGGGCAGGTGGCGGGAGACCGCCTGCTGGCCGTGGAAGTTCCAGATGGCCTTGTAGGAGTCCGGGAAGTAGTCGGTCAGGAAGCCTCCGCCGTTGGCCTTGGCGAAGATCCCGGTGTAGCCCCAGCCCTGGCCCGCCGCGTCCCCGCTCTGCTGCGGCACGGGACCGAGGTCGAGGATGTCGACGACGAGCAGGTCGCCGGGTTCGGCGCCCTCCACGCCTATCGGGCCGCTGAGCATGTGAGGGATGGTCAGGTCGATGTCGCGCACGTCGTTGGCGGAGTCGTTGTCGCCGATCTGGCAGTCGGTCCAGTCACGGGTCTCCATCCGGAACTCCGCTCCCGGCTTCACCATGGTGGCGTTGGGGACGTCGGGGTGCCACCTGTTGTGTCCGGGAACGTCCTGCTCACGCATCGACTTGGTTTGGTCCACACGGAAGATGATTTCGGGCATGACAACTCCTCACTTCTGATCCGGTGATGTTGGAGCACCCGCACTATTGGCCGGCGGAGCGGCTTGGGTCGGCTGAGGCGGTTGACGGGTGAGCGGCCACAGCCCCACGAACATCAGCACGCCGAAGACCCCCAGGGCGATGGCGGTCTCGGTGGGGTGCTTCCAGTAGCCGGAGAGCAGTAGCCCCGCGGGAATGACACCGGTGACCCAGCCCTCGATCGCGGTGATCCAGCCCGTATAGGTCGTGAGGTGGTCCATCTTGAGACCGAGTAGCAGGAAGAACAGGAACCACAGCAAGGCCCAGTAGAGCCAGATGACCCCGAAGGGGTAGTCCTTCAAGAGCCGAAAATTGACGTACGAATATCCCAGGGCGGAAATTGCCACAAACAATGAGTAATAGCCGACCCCGGTGGTGTCGAGGTTGGCGAGCAGGCCGATACCCACATAGAGGTAGGTGAATCCGAACAGGTAGATGCCGGATGCCGCCAGGATCTTCTTGGGGTCGCCGCCGGCGGTGAAGATGAGGTAAGTCGGCGTCAGTACCTGCAGTGCGCCTACGAACAGGTTAAATACCGCTCCTGCCCGGGCATCGACCTTGCCGAGAAGCAGCAACCCATTGATGAAGAGCACCGCACCGACAAAGAGCAGTCCCACGTTTCCCACGGGGACGCACCTCCTGACTCCGTGTGGGGTGGAGACAGTCAGGGACGCGGCAACCGCGAAAGCGCGGGGTGCGGCAGCCGCTCCGGCCTTGTGCGCGGCGGCACTTCGGAAACCACTGCCGGGGCCTCGCGGGCCTGCTCCTCCCGTTCGTGGAGGGCGGCGGACACGCTCGAGGTCAACGACAGGCCGGGCGCGGAGTACAAACGCCTCGCAGGGTTTGTGCAAACGGGGCAGCCATACGTCTTGGGTGCCGTTCCGATCGTCAATTTCACGTCGAAAGAGCCACAGTGGCTGCACAGATATTCGTAAGTGGCCATTATCGCTCCGGAAACCGCTGGACGCTCGCGAACCCGAGTGTGCGGCGCGCCTGGAAAAGCGTGTGCCGCGGCTGTTTCCTCTCTTCAAGGAGACGTCTCGTCAATGGGCGTGTCAAGTCGGGGCGGGTCGCCCGCCCCTGACCTGCTCCGGCAGCCCGTGGTGTGCGCCGGGGCCCACCGGAAGCCGGCATGAACGAGCGGCCGCGTTGATCAGTCAGGCGCTGCGCGGAACCAGGAGAAGATCCATTACGTGAGGGGGCAATGGATCTTCCGGCATGCCGTGCCCACTGCGGCCTCGAGCCTGCTGTGAGCCGACTCACTCCGAATTTTGCTGGACGGCTGTGACCGACACCTTTAGTTTCGGTAAATAGATTGATTTTTCTTATGCGGAGGCGCCGGCGCCGCGCATAATGTCTCGCAAGAAAGCCAAGGAGGGCGGATCGGTGAGCAACATGGACGCCGTGTGGGTACGAGGCGTGAACGGCATTCAGTTGCATCACGTGACCGACCTTCAGGATGCCGGCAGGTTTTTGGGCAACGCGGCGATGGCGCTGCGGGCCGCGCACGTGAGGACCGGCACCGACCGGTACGCCGACATCGCCGCCGAACTGAACAGCCTGCTGAAGCGAGTGCGGGAGCTGGAGGACAAGGCGCGGGCGAGCATGCACGACCTGCACGCCAGTGACCCCGAGCAGTTTGCCCGCTGCAGGGATGGTGAGGAGCCGTGGCCCGGTGAGATCCCGGCAGGATTCATCCCCCGCCACACCTGCAGGGACGAGTGCCTCTACCACGACCGCGACGTCCTCGACGCCCTCATGCAGTGCACATGCGGCCGGCCGCCGTGCCGGGCGTGCGAGATCGGCGGGAAGCTCTGACGAGCCCGAGCCCGAGCCCGAGCCCGAGCCCGAACCCCAGCCCTGTCGACGCGCCCTACAGCCTCTTCGCCAGGCAGATGCTCGACTCGTACTCGCGGTAGTAGCCGAACTTGACGCACGGCTCGTAGCCGCTGGAGGTGTAGAGGGCGATGGCCTCCGGTTGCTGGTCGCCGGTCTCCAGGACCATGCGGAGGCGGCCGGCGGCGCGGGCGTCCTCCTCCAGCGTGGCGAGGATGCGGCGGGCCAGGCCCCGGCCGCGCATCCGCTCGATCACGTACATCCGCTTGAGCTCGGCGTCGCCGTCCTCGTTGCCCTCGGCGTTCCTGTCCTGGCTGCGCCAGCCGCCCGTGGCGACGGGGGTGCCGTCCTCGTCGTAGGCGATCAGGTACGCGCCGTTCGGGTGCCGGAAGTCGGCCGGGTCGAGGGGCGTGGCGTCGCCGCCGTCGCCGTAGCGGACGTGGTACTCGGCCTGGACCTCGTCGTTCAGCTTGACGGCGTCGGGATGGTCGAAGGGCACAGGGCGGATATGCATGTGGTAAACCGTATATCGATGCGTTGGCGGGCAGGGGCGCGGTCTTCGAAAAGACCTCGTTCAGTGTGCAGGTATGGTGCCTCCGTGTTGACTGTGACCTCCGTCAATGTGTCCGGAGGGGGTCGTCAGTGAAGGCAAGGAGAGTGTTTTGCTCACTGTGACCTCCGTCAATGTGAACGGACTGCGCGCCGCCGCCAAGAAGGGCTTCGTGGAGTGGCTCGCCGGGACCCGGGCCGACGTGCTGTGCCTGCAGGAGGTGCGCGCCGAGCCGCATCAGCTGCCCGAGCACGTCCGCACGCCCGACGGCTGGCACGTCGTGCACGCGCCCGCCGCCGCCAAGGGCCGCGCCGGCGTCTCGCTCTACACCCGCCGCGAACCCGACCGGGTCCAAGTCGGCTTCGGGTCTGCCGAGTTCGACGGCAGCGGGCGGTACGTCGAGGCCGACCTGCCCGGTGTCACCGTCGCCAGCCTCTACCTGCCCTCCGGCGAGGTCGGCACCGAGCGGCAGGACGAGAAGGTCCGCTTCATGGGCGAGTTCCTCGCCTACCTGAAGGAGCTGCGCGAGCGGGCCGCCGCCGACGGCCGCGAGGTCCTCGTCTGCGGCGACTGGAACATCGCCCACCAGCAGGCCGACCTCAAGAACTGGCGCGGCAACACCAAGAACTCCGGCTTCCTGCCGGAGGAGCGGGAGTGGCTGACCCAGGTCTTCGACCCGGCGGACGGTGGATACGTGGATGTGGTGCGAGCACTGCACCCGGAGGTCGAGGGGCCGTACACGTGGTGGTCGTATCGAGGGCGCGCTTTCGAGAACGATTCGGGATGGAGGATCGACCTCGCCGTCGCGACTCCTGGGCTCGCCCGGCGTGCGGTCAAGGCGTATGTGGAACGGGCTGCCAGCTATGAGGAACGCTGGTCGGATCATGCTCCGGTGACGGCGGTCTTCGAGCCATGAGGAGACGGTGTGGGGCGCACCGAGTCGGCACGCCCCGTCCGTTTCAGTGTTGTGGCTGGTCGGGTGAGGAGTTCCCGATAGTGAACGTCAGGCGTGAAGTGTCCGGGCCGGCCAGCCGTTCCGGCCCGCCGCCGGGCCGTCCCTTCGTGACAGTGACACGGACGCCGTCGCGGAGCAGATCCTCGCGGGACACAGAGATCTCCGTCGCCGTCGCTCGACGATAGTGGTCGAGCGTGTACTTCTCGAGCCAATCGGAGCGCATGCCCGCCGGAGTGGAGCACACGTCACCCCGCGCGGTCGCTCGACACACGTAGTCGCCGTGCGGGTACCCCTTGCGTACGGCGAAGTACATTCGACCACCGCAGCCCGCGCAGTATGCGATACCGGTGAGCAGCGAAGTCGTCCGACTTCTCGGACAGCGGGTGCCGTTCGAGCGTGCGTCGAGGGCATCCTGCAACGCGTCGAAATCCTTCTCGGAAAGCAATGGCTGCCCGATGAGTACGGGCGCACCGGATGAATCGCGGACGGTCCGGCCCTGGTGCGTGCGATGTCCCACCAACGACGGGCTGCGCAAAACTTTGGACAGGGTGCCCGACGTCCATCGGAACCGTTCGAAGTCCCGCCCGTGGCGTCGTCCGCCCATCGGCCGGCCTTGGAGCTGAGCGTGGCGGTCGCGGGGCACTGGCACACCTTGGTCGCTCAGTCCTCGTGCGATGGCCACCAGAGATCGTCCCGCATGTACGTCCTCCACGATCGACCGGACGAGGGTGGCGGTCTCGGGGTCGGGAGCCAGACACCAGCCGATGCCATTGGGGTGCGGAATCTTCCGGTAGCCGAAAGGAACCAGACCGCCGCCGTATCGGCCTGTGGCGCGCAGTGCTTCGTGGGCGCCGGTGAGCCGAGCAGAGATGGCGCGAGCTTCCTGCTCGGCGGCGTAGGCCAGGTCCATGCACCGACGGATGACGTTGCCGTCTGCCTGCGGCATGACAACGAGAGGCTGTTGAGCCTCGGGCATCCCGAAGACGAGCATCGTTGTGTGCGTTTGTCCCCACTCGATCAACTGGGACATGTGAGCAACGGATCGTACGGCGCGGTCCACATGTGACCACACGAGGGCGTCGTACTCGTCAGGACGTTGCAGCCAAGGCGACAGGGACGGCCTTTCGAACGGAGACGTCTTGCGCGCAGAGACTCCGAGATCTGCAGCTTCGGCGATCAGGGTCAAGCCCAGTTGCTCTGAGCACAGTTGGATCGCGGCACGCTGCCTGCCGGGTGACGTGGTCACTTTGGTGAGAATGCTGAGACGTACGACACCGAGGGCTCGCGATGATCCGATACGAGCTGAAGTCGGCTGGGATGGTTGAGGGTTATGCTCATGCACGTCGGCGCTCCCAAGCAGTGTCGGCCACACCCCGGGGCTGGTCGCACAGCCGCCGGGGGCTTTTCGATTTCACTCTCGGAGCGCGAGCTCGGTGCTGTCTTCCGTTATGCGGAAAGTGCCTCGATGGAGTGAATGTGCACAAAACGCAGGACGCTAGACCAACTGTGCTTCCATACCGTGCTCCACGGACGGTCGTCGGTCGTTCAACCGCAGGTCACGCCTGCTTCCGCAGCCGCCGGTCCAGCGCCATCGACAGTTCCGCCTCCACCACGCTCTTCGCCAGCGGGCGCAGGCGCCGCAGGTCCTCCTCGGGGGCGTGGCGGAGGATCAGGTCGGTGAAGAGGACGGCGAGGGCGTCGGCGTGTTCGCGGACGCGGCGGCCGGCGGCGAGGACCTCGGCGAGGGGGATGCCCTCGCGGACCAGGGCGGAGGAGACGTCCAGCAGGCGGCGGCTGACGTGGACGATCTCGCCGCCGTCGGTGCCGACGTAGCCGAGTTCCATGGCGGCGGCCAGGTTCTCGGCCGTGACCTCGCCGGCGAAGTGGTCGGCGAGGTCCTCCGGGGTGAGGCGGACCGGGATCTCCTCTGTCGGGGCGCCGAGGCCCAGCAGGTCGCCGACGTCCCGGCCGTGGTCGAAGGCCTCGGCCAGCTCGGCTATGCCGTTGAGGGTGTGGCCGCGTTCCAGCAGCGCCGAGATCGTGCGCAGGCGGGCCAGGTGACGGTCGTCGTACCAGGCGATACGGCCCTCGCGGCGCGGCGGCGGGATCAGCTTGCGCTCGCGGTAGAAGCGCAGGGTGCGCACGGTGATGCCGGCCAGCCGGGCCAGTTCCTCCATGCGGTACTCGCGTCGGCCGCCGGCCTGTCCGCCGCGTTCCCCACCGTCTTCTGCCACGGCAGCAGCCTATGTTGTACCGCCGGTACCCGCGGCGGCAGCCGCTGATGTCAAACGCCCCTGCACGCCCCCTACCCATCAGTACGCACCTCCTCTACTCTCCCCATTGCGCCAGTGTTCACTGGCAGAGTCGCCGAAGGCTGGACGCGAGTCGCGGCACGCGAGGCAGGGAGGGGTGCGATGTCCGAGCACCAACATGTGCGGGTGGCGGTGATCGGGTCCGGCTTCGGCGGGCTGGGCGCCGCCGTGCGGCTGCGCCGGGAGGGGATCACCGACTTCGTCGTGCTGGAGCGGGCGGGCAGTGTCGGCGGCACCTGGCGCGACAACAGCTATCCGGGGTGCGCCTGCGACGTGCCCTCGCACCTGTACTCGTTCTCCTTCGCGCCCAACCCCGACTGGCCGCGCACCTTCTCCGGGCAGGAGCACATCCGCGCCTACCTGGAGCACGTCACGGACGTCTTCCACCTCCGCCCGCACATCCGCTTCGACTCCGAGGTCAAGAAGATGACCTGGGACGCGGAGAAGCTGCGCTGGGACATCGAGACCACCGGCGGGAACCTCTCCGCCGACGTCGTCGTCTCCGCCACCGGGCCGCTGTCCGACCCGAAGGTCCCGGCCGTCCCGGGGCTCGACTCCTTCCCCGGCAAGGTCTTCCACTCCGCCCGCTGGGACCACGGCTACGACCTCGCCGGCAAGCGGGTCGCCATGGTCGGCACCGGCGCCTCCGCCATCCAGATCGTGCCGTCCATCCAGCCGGAGGTCGCCCGGCTCACCGTCTTCCAGCGCACCCCGCCGTGGGTGCTGCCCCGCGTCGACCGCGCGATCAGCGGCGCGGAGCGCTCACTGCATCGCGCGCTGCCGTTCACCACGCAGCTGCGCCGCGGACTGCTGTGGGGCATCCGGGAGTTGCAGGTCCAGGCGTTCACCAAGCACCCCGACGAGCTCGGCTTCGTCGAGCGGTTGGCCAAGCGCAACATGGCCCGCGCCATCAAGGACCCGGCGCTGCGCGCAAAGCTCACCCCGGACTACCGCATCGGCTGCAAGCGGATCCTGCTGTCCAACACGTACTACCCGGCGCTCGCGCAGGACAACGTGGACGTCGTCGCGAGCGAGATCGTCGAGGTCCGCGGGTCGGCCGTCGTCGCCGCCGACGGCACCGAGGCCGAGGTGGACGCGATCGTCCTCGGTACGGGCTTCCACGTCACCGACCTGCCGATCGCCGAGCGGATCGTCGGCGCGGACGGCCGTACGCTCGCCGAGACCTGGAAGGACGGCATGGCGGCGCTGCGCGGTGCCTCCGCGGCAGGCTTCCCGAACTGGATGACGATCATCGGGCCCAACACCGGCCTCGGGAACTCCTCGATGATTCTCATGATCGAGTCCCAACTGAACTACATGGCCGACTTCCTGCGCCAGCTGAACGTCCTCGGCGGCCGGGCCGCCCTCGACGCCCGCCCGAGCGCGGTGAACGCCTGGAACCGCAAGGTGCAGGACCGCATGGAGCGCACGGTGTGGAACACCGGCGGCTGCACCAGCTGGTACCTGGACGCGAGCGGCCGCAACACCACCGTCTGGCCCGGTACGACGGCCGAGTTCCGGCGGGTCACGCGGCGGGTGGACCTCGCCGAGTACCAGGTGCTGCGGGCGCCCGTCAGGAAGAGTGCCGCCGAGCCGGCGGAGGTGGAGGCGTGAGACGTACGCTCCGCGTCACGCCCGGCCCCTACGCCCCTCCCGTCCCCGCCCACGAACTCACCGCCGTCTCCGCCGACGGCGCCCGGCTGCACGTCGAGGTGCACGGGCCCGCCGACAGACCTGACGGCCCCGACGCCCCGGCCGTCGTCCTCGTCCACGGCTGGACCTGCTCCACGGCCTTCTGGGCCGCGCAGATCCGGGACCTGGCCGCCGACCACCGTGTCATCGCCTACGACCAGCGCGGCCACGGACGCAGTCCGGCGAGCCGCGCGTGCGGTACGGAGGCGCTCGCCGACGACCTGGAGGCCGTGCTCGCCGCGACCCTCGCGCCCGGCGAGAGGGCGGTGATCGCGGGCCACTCGATGGGCGGGATGACGGTCATGGCCGCGTCCGGCCGGGCCGGCTTCCGGGAGCACGCGGCGGCCGTTCTGCTGTGCAGCACGGGAAGTTCACGGCTGGTCGCCGAGGCGACCGTCGTACCGATCCGGGCCGGGCGGCTGCGGACCTGGCTGACCCGGCACATCCTCGGCTCCCGGGCGCCGCTCGGGCCGGTCACTCCGCTCGCCCTGCGCATCCTCAAGTACGGGACGATGGGCCCCGGTTCGACGCCGCACATGGTCGAGGCGTGTGCGCGGATCGTGCACGCCTGCCCGCGCCGGGTGCGCCACGCCTGGTCGCAGGTGCTGTATCTGCTCGATCTCGACCATGGTGTAAGGGAGTTGAACGTGCCGACGGCGGTCGTCGTGGGCACGGCCGACCGGCTGACCCCGCCGGTGCACGCGCGGGCGCTGGCCGAGGCGCTGCCGCGGTGCGTCGGCCTGACCGAGCTGCCCGGGCTCGGGCACATGACGCCGGTGGAGGTGCCCGAGCTGGTCACCGGGAGGATCCGGGAGCTCGTCACCGCCTACGTACGCGCACGCGAGAGCGACAACGACAACGACGACGCACGGATCAACGACGACGCACGGATCAGGGAGGGCGCATGAGCAGGGCGGGCCTGGAGGGGCAGGTCGCGGTCGTCACGGGGGCCGCGCGGGGCGTGGGCGAGCTGCTCGCGCGCAAGCTGTCCGCGCGCGGCGCGAAGATCGCGCTGGTCGGGCTGGAGCCGGACGCGCTCAAGCAGGTCGGTGAGCGGCTGCACGGCGAGAGCGCCCACTGGCACGCCGACGTCACCGACCACGAGGCGATGACACGGGTCGCCGCGGAGGTCGAGGAGCGGTTCGGCAAGGTCGACATCGTGGTCGCCAACGCCGGTGTGGCGAGCGGCGGTCCGTTCGCCGCCTCCGATCCGGAGTCCTGGCGGCGGGTGATCGAGGTCAACCTCATCGGATCGGCGGTCACCGGGCGGGCGTTCCTGCCGGCGCTCACCGAGAGCCGGGGCTATCTGCTGCAGATCGCCTCGCTCGCCGCGATCACGCCGGCGCCGATGATGACGGCGTACTGCGCCTCCAAGTCCGGTGTGGAGGCGTACGCGCACAGCCTGCGTGCCGAAGTCGGCCACAAGGGCGTGCGGGTGGGCGTCGCGTATCTGTCGTGGACCGACACCGACATGGTCCGCGGGGCCGATCAGGACGACGTCATGCGGGAGTTGAGGCAGCGGCTGCCGTGGCCGGCGAACAGGACCTATCCGCTGGGGCCCGCGGTGGACCGGATCGTGGCCGGGATCGAGCGGCGCGCCGGCCATGTGTACGGGCAGTGGTGGCTGCGTGGGATGCAGGGCGTGCGCGGGTACCTGCCGGGGATCGTCGCGACCGCGGGGCAGCGGGAGATGCGGCGGTTCGCGGACCGGCTGACGGGCATGCGGACCGGGTTGGTCGGCGCGGGCGGCGCGGCCGACGAGCAGCACCGGACGACCTCGACTACGTACCGTCACTGATCGACATGCGCAGGGTCACCGCCCGTGTGAATCTGGTCGAGGCCGATCCCCTCGTCCACTTGGGGATCACCCTCACCCATACGGGAGTGAAACAGCATGGGCATGAAGGACAAGTCCCAGGGCCAGGCCGGGCAGGCGCAGCGGCAGGGCAAGGAGAAGCCCGGCGCGGGCCGGGAGAAGACGGGTCAGCGCTCCCCCCAGGAGCGTGACCGTGCCCGGCAGGGTGTCGGGGACACACACGACGAGATGGAGGACCGCCTCAACCAGGACTACGACCGGTAGTCACTGTTGTTGCCGCGCTCGGCTTCGGCCGTAACGGCGTGGGGTGCCCCGTGTGTTGGGGCACCCCACGTTTGTCGGCGGGCGGGCTCAGTGACGCGGAGGCAGCTTCGGCCGCGAGCGGTCGGGTACGTCGCTGTAGTCGGGCGGGGTCGCCGCCGGGTTGGCCTCCAGGAGTTCCCGGGCCAGTTCGATGGCGTCGTCCATCTCGACGTGGCGGCCCTCGGCCCAGTCCAGGGGGGTGCGCAGGCTCTCCACGTCGGGGGCGACGCCGTGGTTCTCGACGGACCAGCCGTAGGCGTCGAACCAGGCCGCGTTCATCGGTACGGTGATGATCGTGCCGTCGCCGAGGCGGTGCCGGCCGGTCATGCCGACCACGCCGCCCCAGGTGCGCTGACCGACCACCGGGCCCAGCTTCAGCAGCTTGAAGGCCGCGGTGATCATGTCGCCGTCGGAGGAGGTCGCCTCGTCGGCGAGGGCCACGACCGGGCCGCGGGGCGCGTCGGAGGTGTACGACACCGGCTGGGCGTTACGGGTCAGGTCCCAGCCGAGGATGGTGCGGGTCAGCTTCTCTATCACCAGTTCGCTGATGTGGCCGCCGGCGTTGCCGCGGACGTCGACGATCAGCGCGGGCCGGGACATCTCCATGCGCAGGTCCCGGTTGAACTGGGCCCAGCCGGAGCCGCCCATGTCGGGGATGTGCAGGTAGCCGCAGCGGCCGCCGCTCAACTCCCTCACGACAGCCCTTCGTTTGGCCACCCAGTCCTGGTAGCGCAGCGGGCGCTCGTCGATCAGCGGGACGATGGCGACCCGGCGTGGCGGCCCGCCCTCCGCGGGCTCGAACGTCAGCTCCACCGTCGTACCGCCCGAACCGGCCAGCAGCGGATACGGGCCCGCCACCGGGTCCACCGGGCGGCCGTCCACGTGGGTCAGGACCGCGCCCTCGCGGATGCCGGTGCCGGCCAGCGGGGAGCGGGCCCTGGAGTCGGAGGAGTCGCCGGGCAGGATCCGCTTGACGGTCCAACGGCCGTCCCGGCACACCAGGTTGGCGCCGAGCAGGCCCTGCCAGCGCTGGTAGTGCGCGGGGCCCTCGTTGCGGCGGGCGGCGGCGACGTAGGCGTGGGAGGTGCCCAGCTCGCCGAGCACTTCGCGCAGCAGGTCGGCGAACTCGTCGGGGGACGCGACGCGTTCGACCAGCGGGCGGTACTGGGCGAGCACCCCGTCCCAGTCGATGCCGCACATCTCCGGCTCCCAGAAGTAGGCCCGGATCAGCCGGCCCGCCTCCTCGTACGACTGGCGCCACTCGGCGGGCGGGTCGACCACGTGCAGGATCCGGCGCAGGTCGATCCAGGTCGTGGTGTCGCTGTCACCGATCTCCGTGGAGGGCACCGCGCGCAGGTCGCCCTCGTCGGCGACGACGAGCCGGGTGCCGTCGCCGCTGACCGCGAAGAAGTCGAGGTGGCCCACGAGTTCGTACTTCTTCGCCTTGCTGAGGTTGAAGTGCTCCAGCGTCGGCCGGCCGGAGGTGTCGTCCGGGTTGACGAACGTCTCGCCCAGCGCACCGGAGATCGGCCAGCGCAGCCAGACCAGACCGCCACCGGCGACCGGGCGCAGCGCGGAGTACTTGGACGCCGTGACCGGGAACGGCGTGACCCGGCTCTCCAGGCCCTCGACCTCCACGGTCACCGCGCCGGGCTCGCCGGTCTCCTCGTCCTCGGCGGGGTCCAGACCGCCGGCGGCCGGGCGGCCCTCGGGGTTCAGCGCGAAGGGGGAGGGGGTCGCGGAGGACAGCGGGACCAGGTAGGGCTTGCAGCCGAGCGGGAAGGACAGGTCCCCGGTGTGCACGTCGTACACCGGGTCGAAGCCGCGCCACGACAGGAAGGCCAGATACCGGCCGTCCCGGGTGAACACCGGGTTCTCGTCCTCGAACCGTCCATTGGTCACGTCGACGATCAGCCGGTCCTTGATCCGGGCCATCCTGATCTGCCGCAACGACCGCCCCACCCCGGGCTGCGACCAGGTCAACCACGCCCCGTCCGGCGAGAACGCCAGATCCCGCACGGGACCGTTGACAGACCGCGCCAACTCGGTGACGCCCCCGCCCGAACTCTCCGCGGTACCCCCCGCGGCGGGTCCGGCGGAGCCGGCAGTGGGGCCGGGGGTGCCGGAGCCGGCGGAGGTGCCCGCGGGGCTCGCGGCGCCGGAGCCGCCGAAGTCGGCGGAGCCTGTCGCGCCTTGGACGTCCTGCGAGCCGACGGGACCGCTCACGCTCGCGGGACGGCCCGCATCCGCGGGTTCGCCTGCGTCCGTGGGACTGCCTGTGCTCGTGGAGTCGCCTGCGTCCGTGGGACGGCCCGCATCCGCGGGTTCGCCTGCGTCCGTGGGACTGCCTGTGCTCGTGGAGTCGCCCGCGCCCGTGGAGCCGCCCGCGCCCGCGGGCTCACTCCCGATGTCCGACCCCCCGGCGTCCGCCGAGCCCTCCGTCGCTCCCGAGCCGCCCGAGTCACCAACGGCGTCCGAGTCACCGGCATCCACGTCCAGGAGCAGCAGGCGGCCGTCGTGGGAGGCCATGGCCAGGCGTTCGCCGGCGGGGTCGGAGGTCAGTTCCAGGACGCGGCCGAGGCGGCCGGAGGCCAGGCGGCGGGGTGGGCGGGCTCCGGTGGCTCGGGGGAGGTGGGCGATCTCGACGGCGTCCTCGCCCTCGGCGTCGGTGACGTAGGCGACCTGGCCGGTCTCGCCGAGCATCTCCGGCAGCCGGATCCGTACGCCCGGTGTGTCGATGAGGGTGCGCGCGGGGCCGTCGCGGTGGGTCAGCCAGTGCAGGGAGCCCCGTACGACGACCGCGCTGGCCCGGCCCGTCTCGTCGACGGAGATGCCGTCGACGTGCTGGGCGGCCGGCACGTGGTAGCGGCGCCGGCCCGCCTGTGCCCCGCTCAGCCGTACCTCGAGCTTGCGCGGGACCGAGTCCGGGGACAGGTCGTCCACGACCCACAGGTCGCCCGCGCACTGGTACACCACCCGCGTGCCGTCGCTCGCGGCGTGCCGGGCGTAGAAGGCGTCGTGGTCGGTGTGCCGGCGCAGGTCGGAGCCGTCGTAGGCGCACGAGTAGAGGTTGCCCACGCCCTCGTGGTCGGAGAGGAAGGCGATCCGGCCGCCGACGAACATGGGACAGGCCAGATGCCCTCCGGTGCCGGCGAGCAGCCGTTGCCCGTGCAGCCACAGCCGGCCCATGGCACCGCCCCGGTACCGCTTCCAGGAGGCCGGTTCGTGCGGCGGCGTGCCGGTCAGCAGCAGGGTCTTGTGCCCGCCGTCCACGTCGGCGACCTGGAGGTCGGCCACCGGTCCCCAGGGCAGCTTGCGGCCGGGGGAGCCGTCGGTGGCGACCTTGTAGGCCGAGGTGAAGTAGGAGAAGGGCTCGCCGTGGGAGGTGACGGCGAGGATGTCGAGGTGGCCGTGTTCGTCGGGCGGCGCCCACCCGCACACGCGGGTGTCGGTGCTGCCCCAGTACGTCAGCTGCCGGCCCGGTCCGCCGTCCACCGGAACCAGGTGGATCTCGGGCACCAGACTCCGCCAGCTCGTGTACGCGATGTGTCGCCCGTCGGGCGAGAAGCGGGGATGGCCGACCTTGGTGCGGTCCACGGTGAGCCGCCAGGCACGGTCCGCTCCGTCGAGCGGCGCCAGCCAGAGGTCGTCCTCGGCCACGAAGCACAGCAGGTCGCCGCTGAGGTGCGGCAGGCGCAGATAGCTCACCTTCCCATGCTTCGCCCGGGTATGGCCCGCAGCAACTTATGAAGAACCGACAACCGTGACTCAGCCCACGTACGAAACCGTTTCGTTTCGCTCCGTCCCTGCGCTACATTCGTCGCGTACGAGACGCACACCGAAGCACGTGCAGAAGCGCGTACGAGACCGTGTCGTTCGGAGAGGGAAGGCGACAGACCATGGCTGAGGTCGCACCACCGCGTCGCAGCCGTCTCACGCCCGAGCGCGAGGCCGAGCTGTACGAGACCGTGCTCGACCTGCTCCGCGAGGTCGGCTACGACGCCCTCACCATGGACGCCGTCGCCGCCCGCACCCGCTCCAGCAAGGCCACCCTCTACCGCCAGTGGGGCGGCAAGGCCGAGCTGGTGGTGAAGGCCATCCGGCACGGCAAGCCCGCCCGGATCGAGGAGATCGACACCGGCACGCTCCGCGGCGACCTGCACGCCCTCGTGGCGCTGGA
This sequence comes from Streptomyces sp. JNUCC 63, assembly GCF_054366325.1. Taxonomy (NCBI): domain Bacteria; kingdom Bacillati; phylum Actinomycetota; class Actinomycetes; order Kitasatosporales; family Streptomycetaceae; genus Streptomyces; species Streptomyces sp. JNUCC 63. The sequence continues at coordinate 4,626,688 of NZ_CM135963.1, forward strand.
GGACGACTGCACCGTGGAGCGCAACGCCGCGCTGATGCGGGGCGTGGCCATGGCGATCCACCAGAACCCGGATCTGCGCCAGGCGTTCCGGGAACAGCTGGTGGAGCCGGAGATGGCCGAGTTCCGGCGGGTGCTGCAGCGCGCCGTCGACCGGGGCGAGATCCGGCCGGACTGCCCGGCACTGGAGTTCCTGCTGCACATGATGGTCGGCGGGTTCGCCACCCGGACACTGCTGGACGACCAGCCGCCGACGCGGACCTTCCTCACCTCGTACATCGACGCCGTGGTTCTCCCCGCCCTCGGCGTGTCCACCTCCTGACAGATCCCCACCTCGCGTAGCACCTGACGCCGAACCGCTCACGTCGTCGGGCTGATGACCCCTGCCCAGAACAACCCCCACGACCTGACCGGGAGTACGTCAACGTGGCCACGATCCTCTACAGACTCGGCCGCCTCGCCTTCCGGCGACGGCACTTCGTCGCCCTGATCTGGGTGGCGCTGCTCACCCTCGCCGGCGTCGGCGCCGCCTCCGCGCCCACCGCGGGCAACACCTCCTTCTCCATCCCCGGCACCGAGGCGCAGCGGGCCTTCGACCTGCTGGAGCAGCGCTTCCCCGGCGCGAGCGCCGACGGGGCGACCGCCCGCGTGGTGTTCAGGGCGCCGGACGGCGAGAAGATGACGGACGCCGGCAACAAGGCGACCGTCAAGAAGACCGTCAAGGAGCTGTCCGACGGCTCCGAGGTCGCCTCCGTCACCGACCCCTACACCACCAGGGCCGTCAGCCGGGACGGCACGATCGCGTACGCGTCGGTGAGCTACAAGGTCTCCGGAATGGAGCTGGAGGACTCCTCCCGCACCGCCCTGCAGACGGCCGCGCAGCACGCGCGGGACGCCGGGCTGACCGTGGAGATCGGCGGCGACGCCCTCCACGCCGTGCCCCGGACCGGCGCGGCGGAGGTCATCGGGATCGGCATCGCGGCCGTCGTCCTCGTCATCACCTTCGGCTCGCTGCTCGCGGCCGGACTTCCGCTGCTGACCGCGCTCATCGGCGTCGGCATCGGCGTCGCCACGATCACCGCCCTCGCCGGCACCCTCGACCTGGGCTCCACCACCTCCACCCTGGCCACGATGATCGGCCTCGCGGTCGGCATCGACTACGCGCTGTTCATCGTCTCCCGCTACCGCGCGGAGCTCGCCGAGGGCCGCGAGCGCGAGGAGGCGGCCGGGCGGGCCGTCGGCACGGCGGGCTCCGCGGTGGTCTTCGCCGGCCTCACCGTCGTGATCGCCCTGGTCGGCCTGTCCGTGGTCAACATCCCGATGCTGACGAAGATGGGCATCGCCGCCGCCGGAACGGTCGTCATCGCCGTCCTCATCGCGCTCACGATGATCCCGGCGCTGCTGGGCTACGCGGGCCGCAAGGTGAAGCCGGCCGGGGAGAGCGGGCTGCTCGGCCGCGGGCGCGCCGGGAAGAAGCCGGGCCGGCCGAACATGGGCACGCGCTGGGCGAGCTTCGTCGTCCGCCGCCCCGTCGCCGTACTGCTGCTCGGCGTGATCGGCCTGGGCGCCGCCGCGATCCCGGCCGCCTCCCTCGAACTGGGCCTGCCCGACGACGGCTCCCAGCCCACCTCCACCACCCAGCGCCGCGCCTACGACCTGCTCTCCGAGGGCTTCGGCCCCGGCTTCAACGGCCCGCTCATGGTCGTCGTCGACGCGAAGGGCAGCGACGATCCGAAGGCGTCCTTCACCCGGGTCACCGACGAGATCAAGGGTCTCAAGGACGTCGTGACGGTGACTCCGGCGCAGCCCAACAAGGCCGACGACACGGCGATCGTCACCGTCGTCCCCCAGTCCAAGCCGTCCTCGACCGCCACCGAGGACCTGGTGCACGCCATCCGCGGCGCGGGCGCGGACATCGAGGCCAAGACGGACGCGAAGGTCCTGGTCACCGGCTCCACGGCGGTGAACATCGACGTCTCGCAGAAGCTGAACGACGCGCTGCTGCCGTACCTGGCCCTGGTGGTCGGCCTCGCCTTCCTGCTGCTGATCGTGGTCTTCCGCTCGGTCCTCGTCCCGCTCAAGGCGGCGCTCGGCTTCCTGCTGTCGGTGCTGGCGGCGCTCGGCGCGGTGGTCGCGGTCTTCCAGTGGGGCTGGCTGTCCGGACTGATGGGCGTGGAGCAGACCGGCCCGGTCATGTCGATGATGCCGATCTTCATGGTGGGCGTCGTCTTCGGTCTGGCCATGGACTACGAGGTGTTCCTCGTGACCCGGATGCGCGAGGCCTACGTCCACGGGGAGAAGCCCGGCCAGGCCGTGGTGACCGGCTTCCGGCACAGCGCCCGGGTGGTGACGGCCGCCGCGGTCATCATGATCGCCGTCTTCTCCGGGTTCATCGGCTCCAGCGAGTCGATGGTCAAGATGATCGGCTTCGGCCTGGCGGTCGCGGTGTTCTTCGACGCGTTCATCGTGCGCATGGCGATCGTGCCGGCGGTCCTGGCCCTGCTGGGCCACAGGGCCTGGTGGCTGCCGAGGTGGCTGGACCGCGCCCTGCCCAACGTCGACGTGGAGGGCGAGGGCCTGCGCACCGAGCAGGCCGATCCCGCCGACGGCCGGGCGCTGGTACGGGCCTGAGCCCACGGCTCGGCCGGGAGACCGGCCGGTGAGGGTGCCGTGGGGACGGCGCACCCTCACCGGCCTTCCGTACGCAGCGGCTAACCTGCCGTCCATGACGACGCCACCCGAGTCCGCGGCCCATCCCCGTTTTGCCGAAGCCCTGCGTGAGCTGGGGCTCGAGGAGCTGATCGCCGAGGTCCGCCGGTTCCCCGAGGCGACCCGGACCGCCGCCGAGGCCGCCGCGGCCGTCGGCTGCGAGCTGAGCCAGATCTGCAAGTCGCTGATCTTCGCCGCATGGGGGTCCCCCCTGCTCGAGCGCAGTCGAGAGCTCGGGGGAGGGGAGCCGGTCCTGGTGCTCATGGACGGGTCCTCCCGCGTGGACCTCGAACGGGTGAGGGAGGAGCTCGGCGCGGAGAAGGTCACCCGGGCCAAGGCCGACGTCGTACGGGAGACCACCGGGTACGCCATCGGCGGCGTACCGCCCTTCGGCCACCGGACGCGGACGCGGGTGCTCGCCGACCGTTCGCTGCTGGAGCACGACGTGGTCTGGGCGGCCGCCGGAACTCCGTACACCGTCTTCCCGATGGAACCCAAGGCGCTGGCCGCCCAGGCCGGGGCCGTCCTCGTGGACGTGCGTGAGCGCACCGCGTGACGCCACCCGTGACCGCCGCCGTGCTGCCGGCCGCGGATGGGGGTACCTCCCACACGTTCAGCAGTGGGGGAGCATGCGAGCAGGAACGCGATCGCCCACCGGATCACCGGCAAGCTGGTCGGGTTACACCCATCGCGGGCGGGGCCTGCTGATCGGGCTGACCACGGCGCCGTTCGCCCCGCTCCCGGCCCACGGCGCGTGACCGTACCTGTGCGCCTCGGCGGCCATCCACGTCGTGTACCACGCCCTGCCGACGAAGTCCTTCCGGCCGGGCGACTTCGGGCAGGCCTGTCCGAACTCGCACCGGTCGCCGCGCTGCGGGAATCATCGGTCAAGCACTGCTCATGCAGTAATGACCTGGCTGGTCGGGGGCCGGACGCCGAGCAGTGGCCAAGGCGTGGAGCTTTTGAGCCCGCTCGGTCCCGGAGGGAGCAGGCCACCGTGGCTGGTCACTGGATGCCGCTGAGTGGCGTAGAGTGTTCCTACACCGACGCGGGGTGGAGCAGCTCGGTAGCTCGCTGGGCTCATAACCCAGAGGTCGCAGGTTCAAATCCTGTCCCCGCTACCACATGAAGCGGAGCCTGGGCATACACGCCAGGCTCCGCTTCGTATATTGCCGGGCAGTTTTCTCTCGGCCCAGCGGGTGATGTCGATCCTCGTGGGTGCCGCGGTCGGTGCGGTGTTCTCCAAAGAGCGCTTCGGGGCGCCGCGCATCGCCGCCGCGGGGCTGCTGGTCGTAGGGATCGAGCTGATGCTGCGCGCCGGGCAGGGCCGGGTTTTGGGTGCGCGAGCGCCGTGTGAGGGGCACTCTGGAAGCAGGTGTTCCGGAGGTGATCGTCATGACGATGAAGACCGCTGTGGGATGGCATGTCGAGCTGGAGTTCAAGGAGGACGACCAGCACACCCGGGCGGTGGCGTTGGTCCGCCTGCCCGACGGCAGCGAGGTCCGGGCGCACGGGCGGGCCAGCCGGCACCGCACCGACTCCAATCAGCCGCGGGTCGGTGAGGAGATCGCCGGAGCGAGGGCCCTGAACGAGCTCGCCTTGGAGCTCCTGACCAAGGCGCACACCGAGATCGACGAGGCATCGGGCCGCACGTCCCAGCCCATCCACGTCTGATACGGCCGCACCGGGCGGTACCGCCGCCCCGCTCCGGGCCCCGGCCCTGGGCCCGGACGCGCCCCGGGCTCGCGGCTACGTCAAGGACGCCGCGACCGCGCGTACCAGGGCCTGGGCCCTCGGGTCCGCCGTCACGCTCTTGCGGAAGCCGTTGGTGACATAGGCGAAGGCGATGCCCGAGTCGGGGTCGGCGAAGCCGAGGGCACCGCCGCGGCCCGGGTGGCCGAAGGAGCCGGGGCCGAGAAGCGGGGACGCGCTGCCGTGCAGCATGTAGCCGAGGCCGAAACGGGTGCCCACCACCAGGACGCGGTCCGGTCCTGCGGAGTGTTCCGCGCGGGCCAGGTCCCGGGTCTCAGGGGTGAACAGGCGCTTGCCGCCGTCCACTTCGCCGATCAGCGCCGCGTAGAAGCGGGCCAGGCCGTCGGCCGTGGCGATGCCGTTGGACGCGGGCAGGACCGCCGCGTGGTGGGCGGGGTCGTTCTCGTCGGGCGGTGGGGTGATGGCGGCGAAGGCGCGCCGGGTGAGGGAGTCGGGGTCGGCGTAGGCCTCGGCCACGGATCGCTTCGGGCGCGTCCGCAGGCCGTTCGCCGAGTGCGGGGGCTCGATCGGGCCCACCCTGCCCACGCGGCCGGTCTCGCCAGGCGGCAGGCCGACCCACAGGTCCGCGCCGACCGGTCCGGCGATCCCGTCGGCGATCCACTCGCCGATCGTACGGCCCGTGACCCGCCGCACCAGCTCGCCCGTCAGCCAGCTGTACGTGTGCGCGTGGTAGCCGTGGGCCGTGCCCGGCTCCCACGCCGGCGCCTGCGCGGCGACCGCCTCCGCGCCGAGCACCGGATCGGCGGCCTGCTCGGGCGTGAGCGGCCGGTCCAGCACCGGCACACCCGCGCGGTGGGCCGGCAGATGCCGTACGAGCGTCTGCTCCTTGCCCGCCGCCTTGTACTCCGGCCAGTACGTTCCCACCGGCGCGTCCAGGTCCAGCTCGCCGCGCTGGTGCAGCAGCAGGAGTACGGCGGCGGCGACGCCCTTGGTCGCCGAGCGCACGATCTGCGCGGTGCCCCGCTCCCAGGGGGCGGAGCCGGCCGTACCGTCGACGTCCCGCGCCCCCGCCCACAGGTCGACGACCTTGTGCCCGTCCCGGTAGACGGCCACCGCCGCGCCCCGCTCGCCCCGCACCGTGAAGTTCGCCGCGAACGCCTCCCCCACCGGCTCGAAGCCCTCGGCCACTGTGCCGTGCACGTCCACGTCCGCCACCCTTTCCGCTCTTCGCCTGCGACAGTGGGTGCAACACGGACGTACGGCCTGCGATTCCTGGGCGCCGGCTACCCGAGGACGATCGTCACGTCGATGTTGCCGCGCGTCGCGTTCGAGTACGGGCACACCTGGTGGGCCGCGTCGACCAGCTTGGCCGCGACGTCCGGGTCCAGGACCGGGAGGGAGACGCTGAGGGCGACGGCGAGGCCGTAGCCGCGGTGCTTGTTGGGGCCGATGCCGACCTTCGCGGCGACCGCGGAGCCGCTCAGGTCGTAGCCCGCGCGGTTGCCGACCAGGATCAGGGCGTTGTGGAAGCAGGAGCTGTACCCGGCGGCGAACAGCTGCTCGGGGTTGGTGCCCTCGCCGGTGCCGCCCATCTGCGGCGGCATCGCGACCTTCAGGCCTAGGTGGCCGTCCTGGCTGGTGACATAGCCGTCCCGGCCGCCGTGCGCGGTGGCCTCGGCGACGTACATGATCTTCGTCGGGCGGGTGTCGGCAGCGGTGCCGTCAGTCATGGTCGGCCTTCCCCGGAACAGGTGCGCGCAAGTGCATCGTGCACAAGGTACTGGCCGGTAAGTCAGTTGTCCCCACCCGGGGGCGCAACTGCGGGTAACTTTTTGATCAGTGGCGCCGCGCGGCCGCGTCGGCGCGCTCCGCCAGCCGCCGCAGCTCCTCGCGCAGCCGTACGACCTCCGCCGCGCCGACCCCCGTCGTCGCCAGCAGCGCGCCGGGCACGCGCGCCGCGCGCTCCCGGAGCTCCTCCCCGCGCCCGGTGACCGTGACGAGCACCGAGCGCTCGTCGCGCGCCGAGCGCTCCCTGCGCACCAGCCCCGCCGCCTCCAGCCGCTTCAGCAGCGGCGACACCGTGCCGTAGTCCAGGCGCAGCGCCGCGGCCAGCTCCTTCACCGTGGTCTCGCCGCGCTCCCACAGCACCAGCAGCACCAGGTACTGGGGATAGGTGAGCCCCAGCTCGTCGAGGAGTGGCCGGTACGCGGCCGTCACCGCGCGCTGGGCGGCGTACAGCGCGAAGCACAGCTGGTCGTCCAGCAGCAGCGACCCGGCGGGCCTTTCGTCGTCTTGACGCGTCACGCACCCATTGTCACGGACCGCGGATCGAAGCCGAAGGGCAGCTCCAGGCGGTGGGCACGCATCAGCGTGTCGTCGGCGAGCAGTTCGCCGGTCGGACCGTCCGCCGCGATCACCCCGTCGCTCAGGATCAGCGAGCGCGGGCACAGCTCCAGAGCGTACGGCAGGTCGTGGGTGACCATGAGCACCGTCACGTCCAACGAGCGCAGGATGTCGGCCAGTTCGCGGCGCGAGGCCGGGTCGAGGTTGGACGAGGGCTCGTCCAGGACCAGGATCTCCGGCTCCATGGCGAGGACGGTCGCCACGGCGACCCGGCGGCGCTGGCCGAAGGAGAGGTGGTGCGGCGGGCGGTCGGCGAACTCCCGCATGCCGACCCGCTCCAGGGCGGTGTGCACCCGCTGCTCCAGCTCCGGGCCCTTCAGTCCGGCCGCCGCCGGCCCGAAGGCCACGTCCTCCCGTACGGTCGGCATGAACAACTGGTCGTCCGGGTCCTGGAAGACGATGCCGACCTTCTGCCGGATCTCGGCCATGTGCTTCTTCCCGACCGGCAGCCCGGCCACCCGCACCGTGCCGGTCCCGCCGCCCAGGATGCCGTTCAGATGCAGTACGAGGGTGGTCTTCCCGGCGCCGTTCGGCCCGAGCAGCGCCACCCGCTCCCCGCGTCCGATGTCGAAGTCCACGCCGAACAGGGCCTGGTGGCCGTCGGGGTAGGCGAAGGCGAGGCCGGAGACCTCCAGAGAAGCTGTCATAGCGTCCATCCCAGCAGACAGACCACGAGCGCCGCGCAGGGGAGGGCCAGGGCGTACGACCACTGCGCCCGGGACGCGGTCACCTCGTCGATGACCGGCATGGAACCGGCGTATCCCCGGCTCACCATGGCCAGGTGGACCCGCTCCCCGCGCTCGTAGGAGCGGATGAACAGCGCGCCCGCGGACTTGGCGAGCACGCCCCAGTGCCGGATCCCGCGCGCCTCGAAGCCGCGCGACTCCCGGGCGATGCGCATGCGCCGCATCTCGTCGGTGATGACGTCGCCGTAGCGGATCATGAAGGAGGCGATCTGCACCAGCAGCGGGGGGAGCTTCAGGCGCTGCAGGCCGAGCAGCAGCTCCCGCAGTTCGGTGGTGGCCGCGAGCAGGACGGAGGAGGCGACGCCCAGGGTCCCCTTGGCGAGCACGTTCCAGGCGCCCCACAGGCCGTTCACGCTCAGCGACAGCCCGAGGACGTCCACCCGCTCGCCCTGGGCCACGAACGGCATCAGCACCGCGAACGCGACGAACGGCACTTCGATCAGCAGCCGCTTGAGCAGGAAGCCGGCGGGCACGCGGGCCACGGACGCGACGACCGCGAGCAGGGCGGCGTACAGGGCGAACGCCCACATCGCCTCCCGCGGGGTCGACACCACGACCACGACGAAGGCGAAGGCCGCGGCGAGCTTGGTGTGCGGCGGCAGGGCGTGCACGGGGGAGTGCCCGTGCCGGTACAGCCGGTGCGCGTGGCCCGCTCCCATGTCAGACGGCCTGGGACGAGGCGGACTCGGAGGAGTCGGCGGCCTCGGCGGCGGCCGTACGGCGCTTGCGGACCACCCAGAAGACACCGCTGCCCGCCACGACGGTCGCCCCGACGCCGATCACGCCCGCGAGCCCGCCGGACAGCCGGGCGTCCGAGACGTCCTTCACGCCGTAGTCGGCGAGCGGGGAGCCGGCGTAGGTGTGCTCCTTCTCCGTCCTGTCGATGCCGTGGTCGTGGGCGACCTTCTCCAGGCCGTCGGGGCTGGCGGAGGCGTAGAAGCTGACGAAGCCGGCGAGTATGAGGGAGGTGACCAGACCGGTGATCCACAGCTTGCGGTGGTGGGGGTGCCTCCCCGCTCGAGCGGAGCCGAGAGCTTGGGGGAGTGCGGCGACAGGGGCGGGCCCCGAGGCGGCCGGGGCGTCGACGAGTTCCCCGTTGACCCGCAGCTTCAGGCGCTGCTGGAGGTCGCGCGCGCCGTACACCAGGTCCGGGCGTACGGCGATGACGGCGCCGACGGTCAGCGCGGTGATCGCGGCCTCGCCGATGCCGATGAGGACGTGCACGCCGATCATGGCGGTGGCGACCTTGCCGATCGCGACGTCGGTGGTGCCGCCGACCGCGTAGATCAGCGTGAAGGCGACGGCGGCGGCCGGGACGGAGACGAGGGCGGCGACGAAGGAGGCGACGGTGACCGTGCGGCGGCCGCGCGGGAACAGCTTCACCAGACCGCGGAAGACGGCGTAGGCGACGACCGTGGTGACGACCGCCATGTCGGTGATGTTGACGCCGAGCGCGGTCAGCCCGCCGTCGGCGAAGAGGATGCCCTGCATGAGCAGGACGACCGAGACGCACAGGACCCCTGTGTAGGGGCCCACGAGTATCGCGGCCAGCGCCCCGCCGAGGAGATGGCCGCTGGTTCCGGCCGCGACGGGGAAGTTGAGCATCTGCACGGCGAAGATGAATGCCGCGACGAGACCGGCCAGCGGCGCGGTCCGCTCGTCGAGTTCCCGGCGCGCACCGCGCAGGCTCACGGCGAGGGCACCGGCGGCGACGACTCCGGTGACGGCGGAAGTGGGCGCGTTGATGAATCCGTCAGGCACATGCACCGTTCGATGATAGTGGCTTGTTGCGAGCCTTTTGCAAGAGCGAGGTGGTCGTGCGGAGGCGCCGGCGCATCGATGCCCGGCCGGGGGTTCAAGAAGCGGATTTCAGGAAATGTGGGAAATTAGGGGAGGGCTGAAAGCGCGGAACGCGCAGCTCTCGCACAGGCAACACCGCGTAAGGGGTCGTCCGATGTCGGTAGTCGAACAGTGCGTACGCGCCCACATACTCACGGACGACAACCAGGACGAGCAGGAGGACGTCGCCGTTCCGGTCGGCCTGCGCTACGACCCTCTGGCGGACCCGCGCGAGGTGCGGGTCGACCTGCCCGGCGCGTGCGAGTGGGCCTTCTCCCGGTCGCTTCTCGAGCAGGGCCTGTGCGCCCCGGCCGGCACCGGCGACGTGCGGGTGTGGCCGTGCGGGCGGGTGCAGACCGTGGTTGAGCTGCACTCCGCGCACGGTGTCTCGGTGGTGCAGTTCGAGACCAGGACGCTGATCAGGTTCCTGCGGCGGACCTACAGGGCGGAGTCGTTCGTCGCGACCGTCGCCCACGGGTGACGCCCGGAGCCCCGCCGGTGGCGCCGGGGCGTGTTCAGCCGCCCGCCTTCAGCAGTGCCGCCACGATCGGGCCGGCCGTGTCGCCGCCGGTGCCGCCCGCCTGGACGACGCCCGCGGCGGCGAGATCGCCGCGGTAGGCGATGAACCAGCCGTTGGGCTTCTTCTGGTTGTCGACCTCGGCGGAGCCCGTCTTCGCTCCGTAGTCCGGGCCGAGACCGGCCATGGCCTGGGCGGCGGTGCCGGACGCGGCCGTGTACCGCATCAGGTCGCGCAGCTGGGACAGCGTGGACGCGGACATCGTGCGGGAGGCCGTGGCGAGCTTGCGGCTGTCGACGGACGGCGAGACCAGGTACGGCTGGTGGAAGACGCCCGCCTTGACCGTCGAGGCCACCGACGCCATGTTCAGCGGGTTCATACGGACCCCGCCCTGGCCGATGAGCGAAGCGGCCATCGGGGCCGCCGTCTGCACCGGGACCGCGCCGTCGAAGGACGGCACGCCGATCGCCCAGTCGCCCTGCGCCAGGCCGAAGACCTGCTGGGCCTGCTGGGTCAGGTCGGAGTTCTTCAGCTTCCCCGCCTGGCTGATGAAGGCCGTGTTGCAGGAGCGGGCGAAGCTCGCCTTGAACGTCCCGTCCTTGATCTCGAAGTCCTTGTGGTTGTGGAACTCCCAGCCGCCGTAGGGGAACGTCTTCGGGCAGGGATGCGGCTTGTCGGCGGAGGCCAGGCCCTTCTCGATGAGCAGCGACGCGGTGACGACCTTCATCGTGGAGCCGGGGGCGAGGGAGCCCTGGAGGGCGGTGTTGAAGTTGCGGTTGCTGTTCGCCACGGCGAGGATCTCACCGGTCGACGGGCGCATCACGACCACCGAGGACCGGTCCTTCCGGGACACCTCCTTCTCCGCCGCGGCCTGCAGGGACGGGTTCAGCGTCGTCTTCACCGTGCCCGGCGTGCCCTTGCTCAGCTCCAGGAGCGTCTTGTCGGACAGCTTCGCCTTCTTCGACTCCTTGCCGCGGACCACGCGCAGTTCCACGCCCGCCCTGCCGCCCGCCGTCGCGCCGTACTTCTCGCGCAGCCCGTCCAGGACCGGACCCAGCGAGGGGTACGTGGCGGTGGTCATCTCGTCGCCGTCCCGGTCCAGGGCCTTGACGGGCGGGGTGCCGGACTCGCCGGTGACGAGGGTGTCGCCGTCCTTCAGCTCGGGGTGGACGACGGCGGAGTGCCAGTCGACGACCGGCTCGCCGTCCTCGGCGCGCCGGACGACGGTCAGCGCGCTGTCGTACGCCAGCGGCTTGGTCTGCCCCTTGTAGGAGACGGTCGCCTTCACGGAGAACGGCACCTTGCCGCCGCTGCGGGTGCCCGCGGTGAGCGTGACGTCCTTCAGGTGCGCGTCCTTGGTGCAGCCGGTCAGCAGGGCGGCGGCCGCCGCGGAGTCGCTGGTCGCGGCCGCCGCCTCGGTGGGCCTGCCCTGCTGCCAGGCGGTCAGGAACCGTACGGCCGTGGTCTGCACCTCGGTCGCCGACAGCGGGCCGGTCTTCACCGCCTTGCGGTGGCCGTCCGCCGCGGTCTGCGTCCGGTTCTCGGCCTCCGCGCCGCCGTACAGCGCGTAGGCACCGGCGCCCGCGCCGATGGCGACCACGGCGATCACTCCGCCGACCACGGCGGGAGACGTCTTCCGTCGCTCGGCGACGCGCCTTCTCTTGCCCACTGTGTTCCGTCCTCCGCGATTCCCCAGGGCGCCCCCACTGCCCTCACCCGCCACACGCACCTCGACGTCGACCACCCTAGAGCCTGCCGCCGCATCCCGGCCTGCCGGGCGACGCCGGGCGCTCCCCGAGCCGGGCCCGGTTGTCGGCGCGGGTGTGGGGGGCGCGCCCGCGCGGCGGAGCCGCACGTCGATACAGTCCCGCGCCCCTGGGCGGGGGCGTGTGCGCCCGCGCTCCGGGCCCGGTCAGCCGCCCGTGCGCAGGACCGCTGCCACGATCGGGCCCGCCGCGTCGCCGCCGTGGCCGCCCTCCTGGGTCATGGCGGCGGCTGCCATGTCGCCCCGGTAGCCGGTGAACCAGCTGTTGGACTTGGCCTGGCCGTCCACCTCGGCGGAGCCGGTCTTCGCGCCGATGTTGCCGCTCAGGCCCGACATCGCGGTGGCCGCGGTGCCGCTGGTGGCCGTGCGGTTCATCATCCGCCGCAGCTGGTCGACCGTGCCCGCAGACAGGCCCCGGGCCCGGGCCAGCGGGCGGTCGTCGAGCGACGGCGGGACGATGACCGGCTGGCGGAAGGTGCCGGTCATCGCGGTGGCCGTCACCGACGCCATGTTCAGCGGGCTCATCTGGACCTGGCCCTGCCCGATGAGGTTGGCCGCGGTGTCCGGCCCTCCGGAGGCGGGGACCGAGCCGTCGAAGGTCGGGACGCCGACCTTCCAGTCGTCCCGCCCGAGCCCGAAGCGGTCCTCGGCCTCCCGGGTCAGGGAGTCCACCTTGACGTCGTCCGCGTACTTCACGAACGCCGTGTTGCAGGAGCGGGCGAAGCTCTCGGCGAGGGTGGCGTTCTCATTGGGGGCCATGCTCTTGAGGTTGTGGAAGGTCTGGCTCTGCCACACCGCCTCGTCGGGACAGGGCGCGGGCCCGCCCGCCGTGGTGATCCCGTTGTCGATGAGCGTGGCCGCGCTGATGATCTTCATGGTGGAGCCGGGCGCGAGCCGTCCGAGGAAGGCGGCGTTGAAGCCGTCGGCACGGTGGTTGGCGACCGCGAGCACCTCGCCGGTGGACGGCTTCACGGCGACCACGGACGACTCGGCGTAACTCCGCACGGCCCGCTCGGCCGCGGCCTGCGCGGTTGCGCTGATGGTCGTGGGCAGCTTGCCCGGCCGGCCCTTGGCGAGGGTGATCAGCGGGGTCTCGGCCGCGTTCGTGTCCTCGTGCCGGATGCTCAGCTCAATCCCGGGCGTGCCGCCGGCCTTGTCGCCGTACTTCTCCCGCAGCGCGTCGAGGATCGGCCCGAGGGACGGGTACTTGTCCCTGGTCAGCACGGCTCCGTTGCGGTCGACGGCCTCGATCGGCGCCGCCGCCGACTCGCCGGTGACGAGCGTGTCGCCCTTCTTGAGCTCGGGGTGCACCACCGACGGGTCCCAGTCGACCAAAGGCCGGTGCGTGGTGGCGCCGCGCACGACGGTCAGCTTGCTGCGGTAGGCGAGCGGCTTGGACTTCCCGCCGTAGGACACGGTGGCCTCGACCGAGAAGGGCACAGTGGTGCCGGAGGCCGCCCCGGGCGTGATCCTCACGTCGGTGATGTGCGCGTCGTTCCCGTAGGCGGTGAGCAACTGCCCGGCCACCTCGGGGAAGTTCGTGTACGACGCGGCCGTCGCCGCCTGGTTCTTCTCCCAGGCCGCGAAGAACTTCGCCGAGGCCTCCTTCACCTCGTCCCGGCTCGGCGGCCCGGTCCTCGCGGGCGCGGGACCGCCGCCGACAACCGTTTTCCCGTCCAGCGCGGACACGAAGTTGTACGTCCCGTACCCCGCTCCGCCCACCAGCGCGGCGAGCACCCCGCCGACGACGGCGACCTTGGCCCCCTTGCGCATGAAAGCGCTCCCTCCCCGTTAGCAGAACCACGACTCTAAGTGGCTGAAGGGGAAACTGTGAGGCTTGTTTTCGGATGTTGTCCGAACAGTGATCAGCCGGCTGACTCAAACCCAGGTGTCCAGCCACATACGTGAACGCCACGAGTCGATCGGGATCGACGTGCCGGTGTACAGCGGCCAGAAGTAGACGAAGTTCCAGGCGATCAGCAGGACCAGGACCCCCGCGCCGGTCGCGCCCGCGACGCGGCGGGTGTCCGTGGAGCCGGGCGGGCCGACGATCGCGCCGATCAGCGTCGCGACCGCGAGGCACAGGAACGGCAGGAAGACGACGGCGTAGAAGAAGAAGATCGTGCGTTCCTGGTACATGAACCAGGGCAGATAGCCGGCCGCGACGCCGCAGGCGATGGCGCCCGCGCGCCAGTCGCGGCGGAAGAACCAGCGCCACAGCACGTACACCAGCGCCGCGCAGGCCGCCCACCACAGCATCGGCGTGCCGATGGCGAGGACCTCGCGGGCGCACTTGCCGACCGCGTCCGCCGGACAGCCGTCCGTGCCGGGGGAGGGGGACTCGTAGAAGTACGACACCGGGCGGCCGTCGACGATCCAGCTCCACGGGTTGGACTGGTAGGTGTGCGGCGAGGACAGGCCGACGTGGAACTTGTAGACCTCGTGCTCGTAGTGCCACAGGCTGCGCAGCCAGTCCGGCAGGAAGGCGAAGAAGCCGCCCTTGCCGTCGGTCGCCGCCCAGTTGCGGAAGTAACCGCCGGTGCCGTCGTCGGGGGAGCGGATCCAGCCGATCCAGGAGACCAGGTAGACGGCGATCGCGACCGGGACCGTGGACAGGAACGCCCGGCCGAGGTCGTACTTGAGGACCGCCACGTACGGGTGCCGGGCGCCGGCCACCCTGCGGGAGCCGACGTCCCACAGCACGGCCATCACGCAGAACGCGACCAGGACGTACAGGCCGTTCCACTTGGTGCCGAACGCCAGGCCCAGCATGAGGCCCGCCGCCCACCGCCACGGGCGCAGGCCGAGGCGGGCCGTCTCGGCCGTGTGCGCGTCGGGACGGACCCGGCCGTCGGCGTCGGCCGGGAGCGCGGCGGCGAGTTTCGCCCTGGCCCGGTCGCGGTCGACCAGCAGGCAGCCGAAGGCGGCCAGCACGAAGAACATCAGCACACCGTCGAGCAGCGCGGTCCGGCTCATCACGAAGTGCAGGCCGTCCACCGCCATCAGCGCGCCCGCCAGACAGCCGAGGAAGGTGGAGCGGAACAGCCGCCGGCCGATCCGGCACAGCATCAGCACGGACAGCGTGCCGAGCAGCGCCGTCATGAACCGCCAGCCGAACGGATTGAACCCGAAGATCAGCTCGCCGAGGCCGATCGCGTACTTGCCGACCGGCGGGTGCACGACGTACGCCGCGTCCGAGGGGATGGGGACGTGGCCGCCGGTCTTCAGGATCAGGTCGTTGGCGTTCTTGTCCCAGTTGACCTCGAAGCCGCGGTGGACGATCGCCCACGCGTCCTTGGCGTAGTACGTCTCGTCGAATATCACCGCCTTCGGGCTGCCCAGGTTCCAGAACCGCAGCACGCCCGCCATCAGCGTGACCAGCAGCGGGCCGCCCCAGCCCGACCAGCGGGCGAACCGGTCGGCGAACGTCCGCGGAACGCCGAAGGCAGCCCACAGGCGCTCACTGGGCTGCGCATACGGCGGCACCAGACGGTCGCGGACGTCGCTTGCGGGCCCCGCCGAGTAGCCGAAGCGGCGCAGCCGCTGCTGCCACGACGGTCGCTGGTCGTACGGGGCCAGGCCCTGCCGGGTGTCCGTGGAGGACGTGGTACTGGTCACCGCGCCATCGTAGGGAACCGTTCTGTGTGAGTCCCGCGCATGGCCGGTACCGGCCGGGATGCGTCCGCCTCCCAGGGCGCTTGAGAGGATGGGAGGCGTGACTGGAACCCTGGTTTTGGCGGGCACTCCCATCGGCGACGTCCAGGACGCACCGCCCCGGCTCGCCGAGGAGCTGGCCGGCGCGGACGTGATCGCCGCCGAGGACACCCGACGGCTGCGCCGGCTCACGCAGGCGCTCGGCGTGACCCCCAAGGGGCGTGTCGTGTCGTACTTCGAGGGCAACGAGTCCGCCCGTACGCCGGAGCTGGTCGAGGAACTGCTCGGCGGCGCGCGCGTGCTGCTGGTGACGGACGCGGGCATGCCGTCCGTGTCCGACCCCGGCTACCGGCTGGTCGCGGCGGCCGTCGAGAGGGACGTCCGGGTGACGGCCGTACCGGGTCCGTCCGCCGTGCTCACCGCGCTCGCGCTGTCCGGGCTGCCCGTCGACCGGTTCTGCTTCGAGGGGTTCCTGCCGCGCAAGGCGGGCGAGCGGCTGACCCGGCTGCGGGAGGTCGTCGGCGAGCGGCGCACGCTGGTCTACTTCGAGGCCCCGCACCGGCTCGACGACACACTCGCCGCGATGGCCGAGGTGTTCGGCGCCGAGCGGCGGGCCGCCGTGTGCCGGGAGCTGACCAAGACCTACGAGGAGGTACGGCGCGGCGGGCTCGGGGAGCTGGCCGCGTGGGCCGCCGAGGGCGTGCGCGGCGAGATCACCGTCGTGGTCGAGGGGGCGCCCGAGAAGGGGCCCGAGGAGGTCGGCGCCGAGGAGCTGGTGCGGCGGGTACGGGTGCGCGAGGAGGCCGGCGAGCGGCGCAAGGAGGCCATCGCGGCGGTCGCGGCCGAGGCCGGGGTGCCCAAGCGGGAGGTGTTCGACGCGGTGGTCGCCGCCAAGCGCGCGGGGGCGTGAGAGGGCGCCCGCGGCCGCTCTGAGCAGGACGCATCTCTCCTGAGCGGGCGCCCCATGGGGCGGCAAAGGGCAGTGCTGGAAGGCAAAGCGACTTCGGCCGTCCAGGGGAGCCTTTGACAAGCGGAGTCCAAATCGCCTCCAACACTCCACAGGCCGTGAGCGTTCGCGTCAGGGGCGGCGTTCACTGGACGGCGGGACGTGTCCGTCCCTTTGTCCAGTGGACGAGAGGAGTCGGCGTGAGCGGGATCACAGGGCCGGCCGGCCGGCGCGGCACGGCCACCGCAGTCGTCAACGAGTCCTACTCCTTCGCCTGCATGCGATGCGGGCACGGATGGGAGCAGTCGTACGAGATAGAGCACCACACGGACGGTGACGGCAACGAGTTCGTGCGGTACGTGGCGGACGGCCGCGTCGTTCCGTCCCCGCTGTCCCGGCCGAGCTGCGGGAACTGTGACGGTCACGTCGTGAGGATCATGCGGGCCGGACGGGTGTCGTCCGCGCAGAGCCCGCTGCACCGGCGGCCCCCGGCCCCGGCAGGCCGGCCCGAGCGCCACCACTGGCACCTGTCCGACCTGCTGCACCCGTTCCACCGCCACACGGGATGACGAACGGTGACGGCATGCCCCTTTCGTAGGATCGGGGCATGCCTTCCCACGCCGACAAGAACGCGGCGCCCCCGCTTCCGGAACCGCTCCGGATACCGGTCGCCGACTCCCACACCCACCTCGACATGCAGTCCGGCACCGTCGAGGAAGGCCTGGCCAGGGCCGCGTCCGTGGGGGTGGCGACGGTCGTCCAGGTCGGCTGCGACCTCAAGGGCTCGCGGTGGGCCGCCGAGACGGCCGCGGCGTACGGGAGCGTCCACGCCACGGTCGCCCTGCACCCGAACGAGGCCCCGCGCATCGTCCACGGCGACCCCGACGGCTGGTCGAGGCAGGGCGCCCGCGAGCCCGGCGGGGACGCGGCGCTGGACGAGGCGCTGGCCGAGATCGACAAGCTGGCCGCGCTGCCCCAGGTCAAGGGCGTCGGCGAGACCGGGCTCGACTACTTCCGCACCGGCCCCGAGGGCAAGGCGGCACAGGAGAGGTCCTTCCGCGCCCACATCGAGATCGCCAAGCGGCACGGCAAGGCCCTCGTCATCCACGACCGCGAGGCCCACGCCGACGTCCTGCGCGTCCTCAAGGAGGAGGGAGCCCCGGAGCGGACGGTGTTCCACTGCTACTCGGGCGACGCGGAGATGGCGCGGATCTGCGCCCGGGCCGGCTACTACATGTCCTTCGCCGGCAACGTCACCTTCAAGAACGCCCAGAACCTGCGGGACGCCCTCGCCGTCGCCCCGCTGGAACTGGTCCTCGTGGAGACCGACGCGCCCTTCCTGACCCCGGCGCCGTACCGCGGACGGCCCAACGCCCCGTACCTCGTTCCGGTCACGGTACGCGCGATGGCCGCCGTGCGGGGCATCGACGAGGACGCCTTGGCGGCGGCGCTGGCGGCGAATACGGCACGGGCGTTCGATTACGTTCGGTAGTCGGTCGGCTTTGGAGGGTGGCGGTCCCTCCGCTAGGTTCTGACGCCGTGAAGAACTCGCCGTACGAGACCCACGAGCCATACGTGGGCGTCGGTGCCCCCCACGACGTGCACACCGCACCGACGCTGCCGTACGGGGCTCACGGGTCGCCGTACGTCGGCACCCACCGCCCCGTTGCCCACGAGCCCACCCAGCCGGTGCTGCCCCGCCAGGTGGGCAGGGGCGGCCGGCGGCGCAGGGCGCGGCACGCGGAGGGGCCGGAGGCGAGCGTGCGCCGGCTGCTGCCGCGCGCGCTGATCGTCGCGTTCCTGGCGGGCGGGACCACGGCGTTCGTCGCCAAGGACAAGGCGATCGAGCTCGACGTCGACGGCCACAGACGCACCCTGCACACCTTCGCCGACGACGTGTCCGAGCTGCTGGCCGACGAGGGCGTACGGGTCGGGCCGTACGACGTGGTGGCACCCGCCCCCGGCACGGCGCTCACCGACGGCGACGAGATCGCCGTGCACCACGGACGGCCGGTCCGGCTCACGCTCGACGGGCACGCGCACGAGGTGTGGACGACGGCGCGCACGGTGGAGGGGGTGCTCAGCGAGCTGGGCGTGCGCGCGGAGGGCGCGTACTTGTCGGCCTCGCGCTCCCGGCCCATCGGACGCGCCGGGCTCGCGCTCGACGTGCGCACCGAGCGCTCGGTGACCGTCATGGCGGACGGCCGGGCACGCACCGTCCGCACCAACGCGGCGACCGTGCGGGAGGCGGTGGAGGCGGCCGGGATCACGCTGCGGGGCCAGGACACCACGTCCGTGGCGCCGGACAGCTTCCCGCGCGACGGGCAGACGGTCACCGTGCTGCGGATCACCGGGAGCCGGGAGGTGCACGAGGAACCCATCCCCTTCGCCGTACGGCGCACCGCCGACCCCTCCCTGTTCAAGGGGACGGAGGTCGTCGAGCGGGCCGGGGAGCCGGGGGTGCGCCGGGTCACGTACGCGCTGCGCACGGTCAACGGCGTGCGGCAGCGGCCGCGGCGCCTGGAGTCCGAGGTGGTGCGCGAGCCGCGCACCCGGATCGTGAAGGTCGGCACCAAGGCCCACCCGCCGTCCGTGCGAGGCGCCGACGGCCTGAACTGGGAGGCTCTGGCCCGGTGCGAGTCCGGCGGCCGGCCGGACGCGGTGGACTCCTCGGGGACGTACGGCGGCCTCTACCAGGTCGACACGGAAACCTGGCACAACCTCGGCGGCAAGGGCCGCCCCCAGGACGCGTCGGCGGAAGAACAGACCTACCGGGCCAAGAAGCTGTACGTACGCCGAGGCGCGAGCCCGTGGCCCCACTGCGGCGACCGACTGCATGCCTAGTGCTGCGACCGGAAGGGTTCACCGGCTCGCGACGCCCGGCACGGCACCTCGCCGCGTTGTCGCATCACCCGAGTACATCCAGTACGCGGGTGATGCTCCGCCTTGCGATGCACCGCACCGGACGCCGCGAGCTTTCCGGCAAACCTTTCCGGTCACTAGCCGGCATGGCAACCACGTCACCCGCACCCCCGTACCCTTGTGGCCGTGAGCAGCCCCACCCCCGACGCCCTCCTGGGCCCCGCCGACATCCGCGAACTGGCGGCAGCCCTGGGCGTGCGCCCCACCAAACAGCGCGGCCAGAACTTCGTGATCGACGCGAACACGGTCCGCCGTATCGTCCGTACCGCCGACGTCCACCCCGAGGACGTGGTCGTCGAGGTCGGCCCGGGGCTCGGCTCCCTCACCCTCGCCCTGCTGGAGGCCGCCGACCGCGTCACCGCCGTCGAGATCGACGACGTACTCGCCGCCGCGCTGCCCACGACCATCGCCGCCCGCATGCCGGACCGCGCCGGCCGTTTCGCGCTGGTCCACTCCGACGCCATGCACGTCACCGAGTTGCCGGGCCCGGCCCCCACCGCCCTGGTCGCGAACCTCCCCTACAACGTGGCCGTCCCGGTCCTGCTGCACATGCTCGACACCTTCCCGAGCATCGAGCGCACCCTCGTCATGGTGCAGTCGGAGGTCGCCGACCGGCTCGCGGCAGCGCCCGGCTCGAAGGTGTACGGCGTGCCCTCCGTGAAGGCCAACTGGTACGCCGAGGTCAAGCGGGCCGGTGCCATCGGCCGCAACGTCTTCTGGCCCGCGCCGAACGTCGACAGCGGGCTGGTGTCCCTGGTCCGGCGCACGGAACCGATCAAGACCACCGCCACCAAGGGCGAGGTCTTCGCCGTCGTCGACGCGGCCTTCGCCCAGCGCCGCAAGACCCTGCGGGCCGCGCTCGCCGGATGGGCCGGGTCGGCCGCGGCAGCGGAGGCGGCACTCGTCGCCGCCGGGGTGTCGCCGCAGGCGCGGGGCGAGTCGCTGACCGTCGAGGAGTTCGCCCGTATCGCCGAAGCCGCATCACTGCGGGAGACGACCCCCGCACCCCCGAAAGAGGAGCCCGGCAACCAGTGAGCGTCACCGTCCGCGTCCCGGCCAAGGTCAATGTCCAGCTCGCCGTGGGCGCCGCCCGTCCCGACGGGTTCCACGACCTGGCGAACGTCTTCCTGGCGGTCGGCCTGTACGACGAGGTCACGGTCACCGAGGCCGACGAGCTGCGCGTGACCTGCGCGGGCCCGGACGCCGGCCAGGTCCCCCTGGACCGTACGAACCTCGCCGCCCGCGCGGCCCTCGTCCTCGCCGAGCGCTACGGTCACCGCCCCGACGTCCACCTCCACATCGCCAAGGACATCCCGGTCGCCGGCGGCATGGCGGGCGGCAGCGCGGACGGCGCGGGCGCGCTGGTGGCCTGTGACGCACTGTGGGGCACGAACGCCTCGCGTGACGAACTGCTGGACATCTGCGCCGAGTTGGGCAGCGACGTACCGTTCAGCCTGGTCGGCGGGGCGGCGCTGGGCACCGGGCGCGGGGAGAAACTCCGTCCGCTGGAGGTCGGCGGCACCTTCCACTGGGTGTTCGCGATGGCCGACGGCGGGCTGTCCACCCCGGCGGTGTTCCGCGAGTTCGACCGGCTGAACGAGGGCGTACGGATCCCTGAGCCGGTCGCCTCCGACGACCTGCTGGCCGCCCTGGCGAAGGGCGACGCCCACGCGCTCGCGGGCGCCCTCTCCAACGACCTCCAGCCCGCCGCGCTGTCCCTGCGCCCGTCCCTCGCGGACACCCTCGCGGCGGGCCGTGGGGCGGGGGCTCTGGCCGAGCTGGTCTCCGGGTCGGGGCCGACGACGGCGTTCCTGGCCCCCGACGCGGAGACGGCGACCGCGGTGGCGGAGGCGCTGCTCGCCTCGGGGACCTGCCGGGCCGCCCGGGTCGCCGAGTCTCCGGCGCCCGGGGCGACGGTGGTGTGAGGGACGGGCGTGGGCGTTACAGCTCGTTGATCACGGTGAGGTCGATGTCGATGTCGTATGGCGCGGAGACCTTGACACGGTCGCGGTGCATGCCCATGTGAACGTACGCGTGAGTGAGCGGGTCGAGTTCGTAGACGTGGACGAGTGGGCTGCGGCCGCTTCCGTCACGCTCGACGCGCCAGAAGTTGGGGATGCCGGCGGCGGCGTACTTCTGCGGCTTGGTCGTACGGTCGCGGGACTCCGAGTCCGGTGACACCACCTCGACGGCCAGCAGCACGTCCAGCGCCTGGTAGCTCGTCTGATCCGGTCCGCTGACCGCATCGGCCAGGACCACGCTCACATCGGGCTCCGGGCCGTTGCGCCGGTCGAGGACAATGGTCATTTCCCGCTTCACTTTGAACTTCTTCGGAACGCTTCGCCGGAGGCCGCTGACCAGCAGGTCGATCACGTCTGCGTGGAAATTGCGTTGCGGACTCACGATGACGAGGCTCCCGTCGATCAGCTCGGTGTGCGGCGGGAGATCGGGCAGTGTGAACAGGTCGTCCACGGTGTAACCGTCCTTGGGCGGCACGTGCCACTGGCTGTGCTGCGTCACGGACTCGGCGGTCATGGTTCCTCCCATGGACGGGATCCTGCTGCCTGCCCTCCACGGTAGCGGCCCGTTCCCGATCATGTCATCACAAAGAGTGACCCTCCCCTCGCGCGCCGCCCCCGCCTCCGCAGGCCCTACGCTTGAAGGCTGACCGACCCCCGCGCACAGGAGTGAAATGGCCGTCAACCTGGTCAATGTCGAGAACGTCAGCAAGGTGTACGGCACCCGTGCCCTGCTCGACGGTGTCTCGCTCGGCGTGTCCGAAGGAGACCGGATCGGGGTCGTCGGACGCAACGGTGACGGCAAGACCACGCTGATCCGGATGCTGGCCAAGCTGGAGGAGGCCGACACCGGGCGGGTCACGCACTCGGGCGGGCTGCGGCTCGGGGTGCTCACGCAGCACGACTCGCTCGACCCCCGGGCGACCGTGCGGCACGAGGTCATCGGGGACCTGGCCGACCACGAGTGGGCGGGCAACGCCAAGATCCGCGACGTACTGACCGGGCTGTTCGGCGGGCTGGACCTGCCCGGGTTCCCCAAGGGACTGGACACCGTCATCGGACCGCTGTCCGGCGGCGAGCGGCGACGGATCGCGCTGGCCAAGCTGCTCATCGACGAGCAGGACCTGATCGTCCTGGACGAGCCCACCAACCACCTCGACGTCGAGGGCATCTCCTGGCTCGCCCAGCACCTGCGCGCCCGGCGTTCGGCGCTGGTGTGCGTCACCCACGACCGGTGGTTCCTGGACCAGGTGTGCACGCGCATGTGGGACGTGCAGCGCGGGACCGTGCACGAGTACGAGGGCGGCTACTCCGACTACGTCTTCGCCCGCGCCGAGCGTGAGCGCATCGCCGCCACCGAGGAGGTCAAGCGGCAGAACCTGGTCCGCAAGGAGCTGGCCTGGCTGCGCCGCGGCGCCCCCGCCCGTACGTCCAAGCCGCGCTTCCGCGTGGAGGCCGCCAACGAGCTGATCAAGGACGTTCCGCCGCCGCGGGACAGCAGCGAGCTGATGAAGTTCGCCTCCTCGCGGCTGGGCAGGACCGTCTTCGACCTCGAGGACGTCACCGTGCAGGCCGGGCCCAAGGTGCTGCTCAAGCACGTGAACTGGCAGCTCGGGCCGGGCGACCGGGTCGGTCTCGTCGGCGTCAACGGCGCGGGCAAGACCTCCTTGCTGCGGGCCATGGCCGAGGCCGCGCGGACGCAGGGCGAGGAGCAGCCCGCGGGCGGCCGGGTCGCCGTGGGGAAGACCGTGAGGCTGGCCTACCTGTCCCAGGAGGTCGCCGAACTCGACCCGAACTGGCGGGTGCTGGAGGCCGTGCAGCGGGTGCGCGAGCGCGTCGACCTCGGCAAGGGGCGGGAGATGACCGCCGGGCAGCTGTGCGAGACGTTCGGCTTCGGCAAGGAGAAGCAGTGGACGCCGGTGGGCGACCTGTCCGGCGGTGAGCGGCGGCGGCTGCAGCTGCTGCGCCTGCTCATGGACGAACCCAACGTCCTCTTCCTCGACGAGCCCACCAACGACCTCGACATCGAGACCCTCACCCAGCTCGAGGACGTCCTCGACGGCTGGCCCGGCTCGATGATCGTCATCTCCCACGACCGGTTCTTCGTCGAGCGCACCACCGACACGGTGTACGCCCTCCTCGGCGACGGCACGCTGCGGATGCTGCCGCGCGGCATCGACGAGTACCTGGAGCGGCGGCAGCGGATGGAGCAGCAGGCCGCGGCCGCCGCCCCGGCCCCGGCGCCCGCCGCCGAGAAGGACGTGCCGGAGAAGAGCGCCGCCGAACTGCGCGCCGCCAAGAAGGAACTGCAGAAGATCGAACGGCAGCTGGACCGGATCTCCGAGAAGGAGACCGCGCTGCACGCGCGGATCGCCGAGCACGCCACCGACTTCTCGAAGGTCGCCGAACTCGACGCCGAGCTGCGTGCGCTGACGGGCGAGCGGGAGGAGCTGGAGATGCGCTGGCTCGAACTCGCCGAGGACGCCCAGGGCGTGTGAAGGGGGGCGTGTGAACGCGGGCGCGTGCGCCGTGTGAAGGGGGCGTGAAGGCGCATAACGAGCGCGTCACGGGCCGGTCCTCCCTTGGGAACAGGGGTCCACGCGGGCCGGTGGACTGTCATGGGCGGGTGATAGGAAGGAGCTGCCCGTGACATTTCCGAGTACGGCTCTGGGCCCATCGCGTGCCTCAGGGCGTGGCTAAAAATCAGTGGATTGAGGGGGAACGGCGCTGATGACTCAGCCGCCCAACCAGCCGCCGCAGGGCGGCTTCGGAGCACCGCAGGACCAGCCGCCGCAGCCGCAGCAACCACCGCAGCAGCCGCAGGCCGGTGGTTTCGGGCCGCCGCCCCCGCAGAGCCCGCCCGCCCAGGGCGGCTTCGGCGCCCCCCGGAACCCGGGCCAGGCCACGCCCCCGCCCCCGGCCCAGCCGCCGCAGACCCCGCCCGCGGGGCCCCCGCAGCCCCAGCCCGGCTACGGCTACCCGCAACAGCCCGGCCCCTACGCCCAGCCGGGACCGTACGGCGCCCCCGCCGCCCCCGGCCCCTACGGCGCCCCCGCCGCCCCCGGCCCCTACGGCGCCCCCGCCGCGCCCGGTCCCTACGGGCAGCCGCAGCAGCCGGGACCGTACGGGCCGCAGCCCGGCTACGGCTACCCGCAGCCGCAGTTCCCGGGCGCGCCCGGCACCCCGCCGCCCGGCGGCTCCCGCAACCCGTTCAAGGGCAAGCCGGCCGTCGTCGTCGGCGCCGCGGTGGCCGCCCTGCTCGTGGTCGGCGGCACCGTGTGGGCCGTCACCGGCAGCGGCGACGGCGAGAAGAAGCCGGTCGCCGGGAAGAGTGACGGCTCCAGGCCCTCGGGGCCCGCCGTCTCCGGTGCCCCCGTCGACCCCGGCGACGGCGGCGGCGACGGTGACACGGACCCGGAGGACCTCAACGCGGGCCGCCAGGCCGGCGAGGCCAAGGTGCTCTGGTACAAGGAGGCGCCCGAGGCACCCGGTTCCGGCGCCGACGCCCCCGGCATGTGGATCACCGGCAAGGCGGCGGTGAAGGCGGCGTACAAGCAGGTCTTCGCCTACAACGTCGGTGACGGCAGGCCCACCTGGGAGCCGGTCGCCCTCCCGGAGAAGATCTGCGCGGTGACGCCGCAGAAGACCGCCGACGACAAGGTCGTCGTGGCCTACATGAGCGGCAGCAGCGACCGCGCCAAGTGCAACCGGATCCAGCAGCTCGACCTGAACACCGGCAAGAAGGGCTGGAGCGCCGAGGTCCCCGAGGGTGGGCTGTTCGACATCTCGTCCGACGTCACGCTGAGCGTGACCGGCAAGACCCTGATGGTGGGCCGTTCGCAGTCGGGCACGGCGTACGACATCGACAGCGGCAGGAAGCTCTACGTCAAGCAGCGCTACGGCCAGGCCTGCTTCCCCGGCGCCTTCGCCGGCGGTGCCCGGCTGATCTCGGTCTCGTCCTGCGCCGTCGGCGCGCCGAACGCGCACGACGAGGTGCAGGAGCTCGACCCGGCCACCGGCAAGGTCAAGTGGACCAAGCAGATCCCCAAGGACTGGGAGGTCCAGCGCGTCTTCTCCGTCGACCCGGTGGTCCTCTACTCGACGGACAAGGACCGGAAGCACTGGAACATCTCGACGCTGAACAGCGGTGGTTCCATCCGCTCCCAGGTCGACTCCAAGGCGACCTTCGACCCTCGGTGCGGCTTGTTGGTCTCCCTGACACGCACCATGCAGAGCTGCAAGGGGGTCGTGTCCGACGCCGACACCCTCTACCTGCCCACCAAGGCCGCCACCGGTCCCAACGAGATCGTCGCGATCAGCCTGGCCACCGGCAAGGAGAAGTGGCGCGTGAAGTCCCCGACGAACACCTCGATGATGCCGCTCAGGGTGGAGAACGGGCAGCTCATCGCGTACGCCGAGGCGTGGTACGACGCCGGCGGCCAGATCGTGTCCGTGCCGACGACCGGCTCGGACCACACCCCGGTGAAGCTGCTGCAGAACCCGGAGGGCACCGTGAGCATCGAGAGCGGCTTCTTCTCCAAGGACGTCGACTGGGTCGACGGACGCTTCTACATCTCCACCACCCGGCTGAGCGGGAGGAGCGACAGCAAGGAGAAGTTGATGCTCGCCTACGGCAAGTGAGCCGGGCCGGCCGCCCCGTGCGGCCGGCGCCCGCGCGCCGTTCCGGCCACCCGGCTTCCCGGTCCCGCCGTCGTTTCCGTACCCCCGAGGTGTCCCCGTCATGACCCAGCCGCCGCCCAACCAGCCGCCGCAGCAGGGCGGTTTCGGCCCGCCCCAGGACCAGCCGCCCCAGTCCGCGCCTCCCGCGGGCGGCCCGGACCTAGGCAAGTCCCCCCAGCCGGCGCCGGGTTACGGCTACCCGCAGATCCCCCAGCCGCCGCAGGGCACCCCGCAGACGCCTCCGGCCCCTCCGGCGGGCCCGCCGCAGCCCCCGCCCGGCTACGGCTACCCGCAGGCACCCCAGGGACAGCCCGCCCCGCAGCCGCCCCCGGGCTACGGCTACCCCGCTCAGCAGCCGAACCCGTACGCCCAGCCCTACGCCCCGCAGCCGGGCCCGTACGGCGCCCCGGCCGTCCCCGGCCCCTACGGGCAGCCGCAGCAGCCGGGCCCGTACGGCGCCCCGCAGCCCGGCTACGGCCATCCCGGCCAGCCGCCGACCATGCCGATACCTCCTCAGGCCGGACAGCCGGGCGGCGGCCGCAAGGGCAACGCCCAGCTGGCGATCATCGTCTCGGCCGTCGTCGCGATCGCACTCATCATCGGCGCCGGCGTCTGGTACTCGAAGTCGTCCGGCGGCGACGGCAAGCAGGACACCGCGAGTTCCAGTGGCGGCACCGGCGGCAAGGACGGCGGCACCACGGCCGGAGGCAAGGAGAAGGTGCCCTCCAACCCCGCCTCCAAGGTCCTCTTCCAGGTGCCGATGCCGGAAGTGACCGACACGGTCTCCACCCCCGGCTCCTGGCTCACCGACAAGGTGTACGCCAAGACCGGTGTCGCCGAGATCGTCGGCTACGACCCCGCCAAGGGCACCAAGCTGTGGACCCTGAAGCTGCCCGGCCCGGTGTGCCAGGTCAGCCGGCACATGACCTCCGACGGCAAGACGGCGATTCTCCACGAGCCCGCCATGCCGACCAAGGCCGAGCCCTACCACGGCTGCAACCAGATCGCGGCGATCGACCTCGGCGCCGGCAAGAAGCTGTGGACGCAGACGGTCAAGTCCGGTGACCAGGTCAGCAGCCTGGACAACGTCACCGTCAGCGCCGGCACGGTCGCCGTGGGCAGCACCAGGGGCGGAGCCGCCTTCGACATCGCCGACGGCAAGGCCCTGTGGCTCCCGAAGCCGGACGACACCTGCTACGACGCCGGCTACGGCGGCGGGGAGAAGCTGGTCGCGGTGCGCAAGTGCGGCCCGTACGACCAGCGTGAACTGCACATCCAGACCATCGACCCGAAGTCCGGGAAGGTGATCTCCGAGTACAAGATGTCGCGGGGCATCGACACCGCGGTGGTCGTCTCGACCAACCCGCTCGTCGTGGCCGCCGAGGTCGGCGACCGCAGCGGCGTCTCGGATCTCTTCTCCGTCGACAACCGGACGGGCAAGCTGCGCACCCGCATCTCGGCGCCCCGCGACAGGTACGCGTTCCGCTGTCAGCGCGTCAACAGCATCGAGTACTGCGCGAACCTCGTGGTCGGCAACGACCGGCTGTACGTGCCCACCGAGGAACACGACGGCACCGGCGAGTACACCAGGACCAACGAGATCGTCGCGTTCGACCTCGGCACCGGCAAGCAGACCGGCCAGCGCGCGGACGCGGGCGACGGCTACCGGATCTACCCGCTGCGCATGGACGGCGGGAACGTCATCGCCTACAAGACCCCGCCCTACGACAAGGGCGGCCAGATCGTGAGCATCGACGGCAGCAGCTTCAAGGCGACCAAGCTGCTGGAGAACCCCTCCGGCGAGGCCGTGCGGAACGTGGAGAGGACCATGTCCCCGGACTACACGGAGATCCTCTACTCCCAGGGCCGCCTCTACATGGCGGACACCTACGCCCGCAAGCCGTCGTCGGGCCTCGGCAGGCAGTACCTGGTGATGGTCCTCGGCACGAACGGCTGACCCCCACAATGACCCTTCATCGAGAGGAATGCCAAAAAGTCCGCCGATCCGGGGCACTTCTCGCCGGTAGGGGCAGCGCGACGTCGAACAAGCGTGTAGCTTCCGGGGCATGAAGGGCGGGTGTGCCGGGGGGCCACTGCCCGTAGGGCTGTGGGCATCCGCTGGGGGGACTGGGGGGCTCGATGGGAGTGCGGCTCATGGTGGTCGACGACCACCGACTGCTCGCCGAGGCGCTGGCCTCGGCGCTGAAGCTGCGCGGACACCGCGTGCTGGCCGCCGCGGCGCCGGCCGCGGGCGCGGCCGACGTCGTGATCAGCCGCGCGCCGGAGGTGTGCCTGCTCGGTACGGCGACGCCGGCCGAGCCGGGCACGTTCGACCCGGTGGTGAAGATCAAGCGGGAGCGTCCCCAGGTCGCGGTGGTCGTCCTGGGGCCGGTCCCGTCCCCGCGCGGCATCGCGGCCGCCTTCGCCGCGGGCGCCTCGGGCTACGTACGCCATGACGAGCGCATCGAGGGCGTCGAGCGGGCGATCATCAAGGCCAGGGCGGGCGAGGCGGCGATCTCCCCGCAACTGCTCCAGGGCGCCTTCAGTGAGTTGCTGAACCCCACCGCCCAGCCGGACGACGAGGGCCAACGCCTCCTTCAGATGCTCACCCCGCGCGAGGTGGAGGTCCTGGTCCGCGTCGCCGAGGGCGAGGACACCCGCCTGATCGCGGCCGGCATGGGCATCGCCCCCAGCACGGCCCGCACCCACGTCCAACGCGTTCTGATGAAACTGGGCGTGGGCTCCCGCCTCGAAGCAGCGGCCCTGGCCGCCCGCACGGGCCTGCTGGACCAGGCGCCCCGCCCGATGTAGCCGCGGCAACCCCCGTCACCGGTCAAGCGATCGCACATCACTCACCGCGCCCTGCTCCGTCGCACCCATCGATGGTCGGTTGTGATGTGTTATGTTTGATTGTGTTGGGTGGGTGATGGGGTGCTGACGGGTGCGGGCCCGAGGCCCAGGTAGGGAGTCCGACAGTGAAGAAGACCTCGACCCGGCTGGCCGACGGTCGTGAGCTCATCTACTACGACCTGCGGGACGGCACCGTGCGCGGCGCGGCCGACCGGCGCCCGCCGGCGCGCACGGTCACCACCTCCGAGATACGCCGGGACGTCCTGCTCGGCGACGCGGTCGCCGTCGCCTCCCACCGCCAGGGCCGCACCTACCACCCGCCCGCCGACGAGTGCCCCCTGTGCCCGTCCCGGGACGGGAGGTTGAGCGAGATCCCCGACTCCTCGTACGACGTGGTGGTCTTCGAGAACCGTTTCCCGTCACTGGCCGGCGACTCGGGCCGCTGCGAGGTCGTCTGCTTCACCTCCGACCACGACGCCTCCTTCGCCGACCTGAGCGAGGAGCAGGCACGGCTGGTGCTGGACGCCTGGACGGACCGCACGGCGGAGCTGTCGCACCTGCCGTCCGTCGAGCAGGTGTTCTGTTTCGAGAACCGCGGGCCCGAGATCGGCGTGACCCTGGGGCACCCGCACGGCCAGATCTACGCCTACCCCTTCACCACCCCGCGCACGGCGCTGATGCTGCGCTCACTGGCGGCCCACAAGGAGGCCACCGGCGGCGAGAACCTCTTCGACGCCGTCCTGGAGCGCGAACTCGCCGGCGAGCGGGTCGTCCTCGAGGGCGAACACTGGGTGGCCTTCGTGCCGTACGCGGCGCACTGGCCCTACGAGGTCCACCTGTACCCCAGGCGCCGCGTCCCCGACCTGCTCGCGCTCGACGAGGCGGCGCGCACGGAGTTCCCCCAGGTGTATCTGGAACTGTTGAGACGCTTCGACCGGATCTTCGATGGGCGGGATGGAGGGGAGAACTCCGCGGGTGGGCCTCCCACGCCGTACATCGCGGCCTGGCACCAGGCCCCGTTCGGCGCGCTGGAGGAGTTCGACGGTGTGACGCGCGACGACTTCGCGCTGCATGTCGAGCTTTTCACCATCCGCCGCACTTCCGGCAAGCTGAAGTTCCTCGCCGGTT
Organism: Streptomyces sp. JNUCC 63; assembly: GCF_054366325.1. Classification (NCBI taxonomy): domain Bacteria; kingdom Bacillati; phylum Actinomycetota; class Actinomycetes; order Kitasatosporales; family Streptomycetaceae; genus Streptomyces; species Streptomyces sp. JNUCC 63. The sequence continues at coordinate 4,656,575 of NZ_CM135963.1, forward strand.
CCGAATCCGGTATGAGCGTGTTCATCAACGACGTGCCGCCCGAGCGCGCGGCCGAGCGACTACGAGAGGTAGCGAGTTCATGAGCGGGAAATACCTGGTGACGGGCGGCGCGGGCTACGTCGGCAGCGTGGTCGCCCAGCATCTGCTGGAGGCCGGCCACGAGGTCGTCGTGCTCGACAACCTCTCCACGGGCTTCCGCGAGGGCGTGCCGGCCGGCGCCTCCTTCGTCGAGGGCGACATCCGCGACGCCGCCAAATGGGTGGACTCCAGCTTCGACGCGGTGCTGCACTTCGCCGCCTTCTCCCAGGTGGGCGAGTCGGTGGTGAAGCCGGAGAAGTACTGGGAGAACAACGTCGGCGGCACGATGGCCCTGCTCGCCGCCATGCGCGAGGCCGGCGTGCGCAAGCTGGTCTTCTCGTCCACGGCGGCCACGTACGGCGAACCGGAGCAGGTCCCGATCGTCGAGACCGCCCCGACCCGGCCCACCAACCCCTACGGCGCCTCCAAGCTCGCCGTCGACCACATGATCACCGGCGAGGCGGCGGCCCACGGCCTGGGCGCGGTCTCGCTGCGCTACTTCAACGTGGCCGGCGCCTACGGGACGCACGGCGAGCGCCACGACCCCGAGTCGCACCTGATCCCCCTGGTCCTGCAGGTCGCGCAGGGCCGCCGGGACGCGATCTCCGTCTTCGGCGACGACTACCCGACCCCGGACGGCACCTGCGTACGCGACTACATCCACGTCGCGGACCTGGCCGAGGCCCACCTCCTCGCCCTGAAGGCGGCCGCCCCGGGCGAGCACCTGATCTGCAACCTCGGCAACGGCAACGGCTTCTCCGTCCGCGAGGTCGTCGAGACCGTCCGGCAGGTCACCGGCCACCCCGTACCCGAGGTCGTGGCCCCGCGCCGGGCCGGCGACCCGGCGGTCCTGGTCGCCTCGGCCGCCGCCGCCCGCGACAAGCTCGGCTGGAACCCGTCCCGCGCGGACCTCGCGGGTATCGTCGCGGACGCCTGGGAGTTCGCGCAGCACATCGCAAGGGAGAGGTAAGTGGGGGCACTTGAGGTCCGGGAAGGCTTCACCGAGCTGTACGGCGCCGCACCGGAAGGGGTCTGGGCGGCGCCGGGCCGCGTCAACCTCATCGGCGAGCACACCGACTACAACGACGGCTTCGTGATGCCCTTCGCGCTGCCGTACGTCACCCTCGCCGCGGTCGCGCGCCGCGCGGACGGCGTGCTGCGCCTGCACTCGGCGGACGCGCCGGGAACGCCCGTGGAACTACGGGTCGCCGACCTGACCCCCGAGTCCGACCGGAACTGGACCGCCTACCCCGCGGGCGTGGTCTGGGCCCTGCGCGAGGCGGGCCACGAGGTGACGGGCGCGGACGTCCACCTGACGTCGACGGTCCCCACGGGCGCCGGCCTGTCCTCCTCCGCGGCCCTGGAGGTCGTGGTCGCCCTGGCCCTCAACGACCTCTACGACCTGGGCCTGAAGGGCTGGCAGCTGGCCCGCCTGTGCCAGCGCGCCGAGAACGTCTACGTCGGCGCCCCCACCGGCATCATGGACCAGACGGCCTCCGCCTGCTGCGAGCCGGGCCACGCCCTGTTCCTCGACACCCGCGACCTGTCCCAGCGCCAGATCCCCTTCGACCTGGCGGCCGAGGGCCTGCGCCTGCTGGTCGTCGACACCCGGGTCGAGCACGCCCACAGCGACGGCGAGTACGGCAACCGCCGCACCGGCTGCGAGAAGGGCGCGGCCCTGCTGGGCGTGGACGCCCTGCGGGACATCCCCTACGCGGACCTGGACGCGGTGCTGCAGCGCCTGACGTCCGACGAGGAAGTGACCCGCCTGGTCCGCCACGTGGTGACGGAGAACGCCCGCGTCGAACGCGTCGTCTCCCACCTGGAATCAGGCGACCTGAGGTCCATCGGCCCGATCCTCACCGAGGGCCACGCCTCCCTGCGCGACGACTTCCGCGTCTCCTGCCCGGAGCTGGACCTGGTGGTCGACACGGCCCTCGCCTCCGGCGCCCTGGGCGCCCGCATGACGGGCGGCGGCTTCGGCGGCTCGGCGATCGCCCTGGCGGAGGAGAGGGACATCCCCGCCCTCACCAAGGCGATGGAAGAAGCCTTCGCCACGGCGGGCCACACGGCCCCGCGCGTGTTCGAGGCGGTGCCATCGGCGGGAGCGCGGCGGCTGGACTGACCGGCATACGTCTCAGCGATGTGCTCAGGGCCGCCCTCACTGATTCGGCGCAACAGCCCGGTGCAGCCGCTACCGGCGGCGGGCACGTGCGCTCAAAAGGGGAAGGTTCGCTTCGTGTCACGGGCGGTGACCCACTGCAGCTCGGTGAAGTCCTCGACCGCGAACCCGACACCGAAGCGGCCCCAACCGCTGTTCTTGGTTCCACCGAAAGGCATGTGGGGCTCGTCGTTGACATGGATGATGCCGGCGGTGATCCTGCGGGCGACCTCAAGGCCCTGGACGGAATCAGCCGCAAGGACGGCCGCGGTAAGTCCGAAGCCGGAAGCGTTGGCGCGCTCGACGGCCTCGTCGCGATCATTGACCACGGTGAGGACCACAACGGGACCGAAGGTTTCGTCGAAGGCCAGCTCGATGTCGTCGGGTACACCAGTCAACACGGTCGCCGGGTAGTGCACATCAACGACCAGACGGTGAACGACGAAGCGGTGGCACCGTTCGGAGGAGTGAAGGCATCGGGTACGGGCTCCCGCTTCGGCGGGGCCACCGCGAACATCGAGGCCTTCACCGAGACCCGCTGGATCACCATGCGCGGCACCACCGCGCGCTACCCCTTCTGACTGATACGCCTTGCTCCGACCGGGGCGCCTCGTCCGGGGCCCCGGCCGGACCAAGCATCGCCGGCTCCTGCAGACGCCATCAGCGTTGTGGGAGCCATCGCGCACGGACTCACCACCGCCGACGCCCAGCACCGCTCCCTGCGGGCGCTGGGGGCGAGGATGACCGACGGCGGCTTCGGCGGGGGCACGACGGCTGGACTGACGTCCGCTGCCGGGGGTGCGGCTGTGGGCCCGGCAGCGTAGCTATGCCATGTCTGTTGTGACGTCAGGTCCGTCTCAAGGTGCCCGAAGTGGCCCCTGCGTCGCACTCGTCGGGATCATGGGTGCCCGACTGCCGGCTATGGGTTCTTGCTTCACTTCCTGTCAGTGTCGGCGGGAAGTGAAGCATCTTTCTGTACCGGGTCTTCGGTTGGGGTGCGGTAACGGCCCATGCTCGCCATGATCAGAATGGTTCCGGCCGGAGCTGCGAGTCCGTAGGCCAGCGGGAAGCTGTCTTTCACCAGGTTGAGCAGGACAAGCAGACCGACGAGGCCGACGACGAGCGCGGGACGTCGGATGATGTGCCGCGCAATGATCTTCAAGCGCCTTCTTCCGCGGGCGTGGGTGAGCCGTTCCCACTCTGACGCTGTCATGTCATCAGCCTAGGATCGCCCCCGTGTGCTTGGTGCCTGGAGCTGCTCGCCGGTCGGATGTCCAGCACCTCAATGAACGCCGTGAAGGCAGCGCGCGATACGGACAGGCTGCCTCGTGTGGGGGCTTTCGAATCGCGGATGGCGGTGGCTCTGCCGTGGAGCGCCACCTCGGCGCACTCGTTGCCCTCCCCTCCGCTGTAGCTGCTCTTGAGCCATGTCGTGCTCGCCATGAGGACAGCTCGTGCCATGTCGTGGTCGGCACGCGAGGGCGGCGGGTGCCTTGGCTCGGTTCAAGGGGACTGATCCACCGCGAACTCGTAGGCCACCTCCCAGCGCACGTCCGGGACCGTGATGTCCGCTGTTTCGACCGGCCGCCCGTCCGTGTCGTAGTACGTCCTCTCGATCTGGAGCACCAGGTCGCCCACGTTGATGCCCAGCAGATTCGCCTGCGTCTGGTTGGCGCGGGAAGGTCGTGGCACTTCGACCGCGCTTTCGATCTGTACGCCGATGGAGCGCATGCGCTCGACCACCCCGGCACCTGCCAGGGGGCCCATCTCCGGCAGAACGATCGGTGTTCCGTCCGTGAGGGCCATCGGTTCCCAGGACTGGGACAGTTGGACGGGCTGTCCGTCGGCCAGGAACTCGTAGCGTGTTGTTACGCAGAGATCCCCGGGGCTGATGGCGAGCCGCTCGGCGATGGCCTCCGGGGCCGGCACGCGGGCCTGACTGTGCGACTCCCATGTGCCGTTCCGGCCCCGTTCCTTCATGTCGGCACGGAAGGGGGACCCGCCTCGGCGTTCCCGATGCCGTGAGCGGACCATGCGCATGCGCTCGCGCGGCTTTCGGACGTACGTGCCCGATCCCGCCCGTCCTTCGAGAAGTCCCTCGACGATCAGACGGTCCATCGCCCGCTGGGTGACGTTGCGGCCGACGCCGTACTCCTCCGCGAGTTGGGCACGAGACGGCAGGCGGGTTCCGACTTCCCACTCTCCCGCGAGGACTCGTACGCGCAGTGCGTCGGCTACTTCGAGATACGGCGCCTCTCGGGGCATGGCGGCCTCCGGTTCCCCTGTCGTGGGGCGATGTTTCCAGCGACGTCGACAAGTTACTGCATCAGGTGAAAGCTACTGGAGTAGAAATACGCATTGTGTTCATACCGCTACAGGAGGCTCCTTTGTGTGCTCCCGATGCGCGGGCGGCTGTGCTGGCCCTCAGGCTCACTGCCGTGACCGGGCACCGGGCGTGGACCGAGGAACTTCCGGATCGAGTCCGTGTCGGCACCATGGTTCCCGCGCGACTCACAGCGGCATGCCGTCGCTCGCTTCTCAAGGTCCTGGCCGACGCCGACCGGTACGGACATGACGCGACGGCACAGGGCGAGGTCGTCTGGGCCGAGATCGACAGAGGCGCAACGGCCCGGAATCCAAGCAACGACTCGTGAACAGAGGACGATCACATGGCCCGTACGATCGCTCGCGCACGCGACTTCCTTCGCTCCGTCGGTGTTCCGCGTGGAAGACACCGCGCCGCCGCACGGAGGGGCTTCCGCTTGGGAGCGCCGTTCGGCCGCCTGATGCAGCCGGGGCTCTCGGCAGGCTCCGCCATGCCGAGGACGTCCAACCCGGGGCCGTCCCGCACGGTGCCCGCCTTCACCGTCCGTCGCTGGTACGAACCCATCGACGGTGCCGCCACCGTGCTCGTCCGTCCCTACCTCACCGCGTACGAACGCGAGGAGAAGGCGCGGATTCAGCGGCTGCGGCGGGATGCGCTGTGGTGTGCCACGTACGGCGTCGACCTCGATACCCGGGACATCCACGCCTGCCTGGGGCGGCCTCGTGACAGGCTTCGGTGACTGCGACGACGTCATGCGGGACACCGCGAAGGACGCGCCCGACCTCGTACGGCTGCTGCCGTGGACCGGCGCCAACGGGCAGCCCTGCCTACTCCTCACCGACGGCGACGGGACCGTTTCCCGACTCGCCGACCGGATCGAGGAAATGCAACTCGCCCTCGGGGAACGGCTGCTCGGCCGGTCCCGCGCACTGCTCACCATGCGTGGCGTGCCGACGGCCGGTGAACTCGGGATCCTCATCGGACAACTGTCCGACGCACTCGACGACGTACTGCGCATCGCCCGGTCCCGAGGGGCCCGGTTCGGGGGTGGACCGCAGGGGCTTCCCGTGACATTCGCGCCCCTGGCGTTCGGCCAGTTCTCCCTGCCTGGCGACGACCTCGCCTCCGCCCCCACTGTCCGGCGCCAAGTGCGTGACACGGCCCGGTCGTGGGGTCTGCCTCCCGGCGTTACGGACGACCTGGAGACGATCGCCGGAGAGCTGGTCGCCAACGCCCTGGAACACAGCGACAGCCTCACCGTCATGGTCGCCTGTGCACTCACAGCCCGGTCGGTCACGATCAGCGTGACCGACGAGGGCAAAACCGGCGCACCGGTGCCTTCCGCCATGCCCACCGGATCGCCGGGGCCGGACCAGGAGCGGGGCCGTGTACTACTGATCACCGAAGCCTTGGCCACCAGGTGGGGAACCTGGCGGACGCGGGCCGGCAGTGGCCTGACGGTCTGGGCCGAGATTCTCATCGAATCCGCCGCCCCGGTCCGATACACGACGCCCGCTCCAACAGGTTGTCGCCGTCATACTGGGAGGCGGGAGGACCCATGACTCAGCAGACCCTGTACCGGCGCCTCCGCGACCGCCGTGATCGCATCACTCCGCCGCCGGGCTTCGCCTGGCCCGAGATCAGTGACGGACAGCTTGTGATGATGATGAGCCCGCGGCCTCGCCACCAGTTCACGGCGAAGCTCGTTTCCCGGCAGCTCGACGAGCAGCTTCCCGAGGGCTTCTTCGCGTTCGAAGCGACCGACACGGACGACGAGGCCCTCGGCAAGCTGCGTGTCCCGGACATCCTCGTCTGTCCCAGTGAGGCCATGCAGACGGACGATCCGCTGGATCCCCGCAAGATTATCCTCGCCATCGAGATCGTCTCGCCGTCGAACCCGGAGAACGACTACGAGAGCAAGACCCGCGACTACCCTGCCATGGGCATCCCGCACTACCTGATCCTCGACCCGCGCGACGGGACGTGGACGTACCAATGGGAGATAGGGCGGAGCGAAGGCCGACCTGCGTACGAGAACCGGTTGCGCCTCCCGTACGGCAAGCCGGTGACCATCACCACCGACCTCGGGACCTGGACGATCGAGACCACCGATCTGCCTCGGTACAGCGCCAAGGACATGGGGATGGAGCCGGAAGCGGAGTAGTCCTGGAGGGCGGCCCGCTCAGCGCAAGCGCTTCGGCGGCGTGTACTCGGTTCCCGGATGACCGGCGGCGGCCTTCACGGCCCGTGCGTCTTCGAGGCGGTGCCATCGGCGGGAGCGCGGCGGGTGAACTGACGGTATCCGTTCCTACGGCCCACACCGGCCTCGTGCGCGATCAATGTGTACGGGGCCGGTGTCGTCGTTCCCAGACCTTGGCGTCGGACACCGAACGCCAGGAGTTCGTAGGGGACTTGGCAGGCAACGGTAATGTGCATGGCTGCGCCGCAATGACCGGCGGTGCACCGTCAGACGCGGGGGAGGCCACATATGGCGTGGGAAGAGTGGGAGCAGCTGAAAGCCCAGGCGGCCGATCGGCATTCCACACGGATGCAGCTCAACCAGTACCCGGCCGACCAAGGAGGCGACGGCACCCAGGGAGACCTCGTAGTGGGGCACAAGGACCTCGAAGCGGTCGGCAAGGCGGCCCATGACCTGTTCGACCACTTCACGACCTGGAGAGTCCCTCGGACGTGCGCTGGAGAGCGCCGTCACCGGAGTCGCGGCCGGTGACACTTCCTCCATGGCCCCACCGCACAGCGCGGCGCAGATCGAGATCATGGCCAACATCATGAATGCGGTGGCTCAGTCCGGGGGCGGTGAGGCTCTTGTGACCAAGGGGTTGGGCGAGAGCTTCGGGGACATAGCGGCTGCTTACATGCCGGAAATAAGCCAGGGCCTTGCCGGCCCTAACTCGGGATCTATTTTCCTCACGAACAGTGAAGTGCCCGATGCTTTCCAAGGGAAACGTGTCCCTGATGTAGTGAGATTCCTTTCCGTGACGTCCGCAGACCCAGCGGGCAGGGCCGGGATCATCTGCGGAGAAAGCATTTATACTGGCAGCCTCCTTGAGGCGCACCTTTCTGACCCATCTCTGTTCGACGGCTCCCGCAATCAAATCCTTGAGAGCATCGGGAGGAATGCGGGTGTTATCGAGGGTATCGTCGGACATTCCGTTGCGGACGGTGAAGTAAAGGCTTTCGTCGACGGGGAGAAGAGCTACAACGATGCGCTGAAGCAAAAAGGGGATTTCGCTAAGAGTTGGGTCTCGATCGGCCTCACCGGCCTCAAAGTACCCGAACACCTGGGCGGTGAGCTCATGGGGTCCGTGGTCGGGGGAGGGGCTGGAGCCGTTGCCGGTGCGGCCATTGACCGCCTACTTGAGGGTCAGCAGATGGGGGGCGCCAAGGACGATGGACTGTATGTGAGCGCCAAAGACCTGTACGCGATGCGGGATTCCGTCAACCAGCAAACGCAATGGTCGACTGAAGACGCGCTCGCTCGGCACCATGTGAACCTGCCCAAGGACGGCACTGACGATCTCGTCCGCATCGCTGTCAATACAGGCTGGGACGCTAGTAGTGAATACCTGAGCAACACGAAGGAGCGTCCCTAGTGGAGAAAACGCAGAGGAGTCGAACGCAACTTGCTTCTTGGGGGAGTGGGAGAGTCGTCCTTCTGTTCCTGGTGGTTCTTGGGCTCTTCTGCGGCGCTGGATGGATTTTCCTGAACAAAGGTCTCTACCTGCTTCCAGGAGAAATGTGTGAAGGTATTCTCAAGCGAGATATGGTGAAGCGGGTGCTGCCGCAGGCGCGAGCGGCTGACAGCGGCTCCGACCGTCAGGGAGCGGGAGATGGACTTGAATTCTGGTGTCACGTCACCACCAGCAATGATTCAATCCTCTCCGGGAGAGCACGGGTCCAGCCGCTTTCCCGCGAAAAATGGCTTGAATGCTATCGGGGGTCCGGGGGGCAGAATCGGATAATCCGCGTCTCCATAGGCGACATAGAAGCTCTGGCTCAAATCGGTTCCAGTGCGGACACCTCATCGGTGTACGTGCCCTGTGCTCCGCCCGGTGTCCCCTCCTACAACGCCTCCCAGCCCTACGCGGTCGTCGGTGAGGCCCTGGTTTACGGACGCGCCAAGGTCACGGGCGTACCGCTGCACCAAGCCCTGACCGACTTCGCCTACCAGCTCACCAAGCACGCCTACAAGCTGGCCGAGTGCAAGGCGCCCCGCGACTTTCCCGAACAGTTGCCCCGTTACGAGGAACGACGATGAAGGACGACGAGATACGGTCCCGCTTCGACGGACGGGGATTGGTCGAGATCCGGGGCGAGGTGTCGGTGAAGGCTCGGGCCGAGGTGATCGCGCACGCGCTCGGATACCGGCTGATCTCCACCGAACACCTCCGGGGACCGAGCCTAGGGTTGCTCTCTCCCGAGTTGTTCTCTCCCGGATACCGCGCTCCTGCCAGCGTGCGGCTGCTCTTCCGGCGCGACGACGATCCCCGGGCCCGCCGCCGGGCCGAGCAGGCCGTCGAACGGCTGCGGGCGGGCGGCCCACTGATGCCGGAGGTGGAGCCGCCTCCGCCCCCGCCGCCGTCTCCGGCGCCGCCCCTCACACCCCGGCCGCCCGCACCCCGTCCCCGGCGGTCGCTGGAACCCCAGCCGCCTCCACCGGTAGGCCCACCCAGGCGCCGGATCCCGCCTCGGCCGCCCTACCCGCCTCCCCCTCCGCCACCACCTTCCGTTTGAGTACTGGCCTGACCGGCAGCGCCCAGAACTCGACCAGGCGGGTCAGTGTGAGGCTGGGGGCACGACAACACCGCTCCCGCTGAGTCACACCACGGGCCCGGTCGTCACCCTTTGTGATGACGTTCGTCGATTACGGCGGCTACCGTGGACGGGCAGGCCGAGGATGCCGCCCATGGGAGGAATCATGACTGCCGAGCCCACTGCCGAGCCCACTGCCGAGCCCGGCTGCCGCTGGCCGGTGCCGCCCCGGGACGGATACACCGTGGACGACCTGTTCACGGTGCCCGACCTCCCGCCGCACACCGAGCTGATCGACGGGAGCCTGATCTTCGTGAGTCCGCAGCGGGATTTCCACAGCATCGTGATCGACCTTCTGGTGACCGGCCTGCGCCGCACGGTTCCCGCGAAGATGAAGATCCGCCGGGAGATGACCGTCGTCCTGGACCGTCGTAACGGACCGGAGCCCGACATCTGCGTGGTCCGCGCAGAGGCGGTCACCAGTAGGGAGCAGACCCGCTTCCCCGTCGCCGATGTCCTGCTGGCCGTCGAGGTCGTCTCACCGGACTCCGAGGCCCGGGACCACGACACCAAGCCGCACAAGTACGCCGCCGCGGGCATCCCGCACTTCTGGCTGGTCGAGATGAGTGGCTCCGATCACCACCCCGTGGTCCGCACCTACGAACTCGACCCGCTGACCAAGACGTACGCCCTTACCGGCACCCATCGCGACCGGCTCAAGCTCGACGTGCCTTACGACATCGACATCGACATCACCACGGAGGCGCTCGACGCGCTCTGAGGGTCGCTGTTGGCTCAGATCAGACGCTTTGTCAGCGTGTACTCCGTGATCCCCGGCGGATAGTCCGGGATCACGCAGACCACCTCGTAGCCGTGCCGGCGGTAGAAGTCCGGGGCCTGGAAGTCCCAGGTCTCCAGGCGTACGGCTGTGCAGTCGCGCTTGTCGCGGGCGATGCGTTCGGCCCGCTTGAGGAGGTGGGAGCCGAGGCCCGTGCCGCGGTGGGGGACGTCGACCCACAGGTACGTCACGTGCAGCCAGGTCGCCCAGGTGTGGCCCACCAGGCCGCCGGCCAAGCCCCCTGACTCGTCCAATGCCCAGACATGCAAGGGAACTTCGCGTGCGGCGGTGGTTCTGCGCAGGGCGGCCAGCACGGGGGAGGCCGCCGTGTTCGTGTCGCGGAGGCGGGAGCGGAGCAGATCGCGGCGTTCTTTGTCGACTTCTGCCTCGATACGAAACATGCGGCACACCTTAAACGCGCACGGCTGTCAGTTCTGCGAATTGCCTTCCCCTGCCGGTCACCGCCCGTACTCTGAGGAGCGGTACCGGTGGGGGCCGGTGCCGGTCAGGGGGGGGCGAGAGGCGTCGGGGCCGCGCCGGTCGGTGTTCTCCGTCGCGTTCTCCGAGGCGTTCTTTGACGCACTTTTGACGAAGAGAATCCCCTGCTCCGCCAGGAGCCTGGGGAAGGGGGTTTTCCGTGGTTCGCATCCGAGTCCTGGTCGTCGACGACCACCGAATCTTCGCCGAGTCGCTCGCCGCCGCCCTGGCCGCCGAGCCCGATGTCGACGTCTCCGCCGCCGGGTCCGGGCCGGCCGCGCTGCGCTGTCTGGAGCGGGCCGCTGCCGAGGGCCGCCGCTTCGACGTCGTCCTCGTCGACGCCGACCTCGGCGGAAACGTCCTCGGGGCCCGCCCCGCCGTCCCCGTGCGGGAGGGCGAGGAGGACGGGCTGGTGGACGGGATCTCCCTGGTCGCCGGGGTGCGCGGCGCCCAGTCGGCGGTGCGCGTCGTCGTACTGGCCGAGAAGGACGATCCGCGGCGTGCCGCGCTCGCCCTGCAGGCCGGGGCCTGCGGCTGGGTCGCCAAGGACTGCTCGCTGTCCCGGCTGCTCACCGTCGTCCGCGGTGTGCTGCGCGACGAGACCCATCTGCCGCCGGCCCTGCTCACCGGCGTACTGCGGGAACTGACCGCCGCCCGCAGGCACCGCACCGAGAGCGAGCGCCTGGTGGAGTCGCTGACGCCGCGCGAGCGGGAGGTGCTGCGCTGCATGGTCGCCGGGCTCGGACGCAAGGCCGTCGCCGAACGGCTGTACCTGTCCCCGCACACCGTCCGCACCCATATGCAGAACGTCCTGGGCAAGCTCGGCGTGCACTCCACCCTCGCCGCCGTCGCCCTCGCCCGCCGCGCGGGGGTCGGACCCGCGGACCTAACCGGGGATGTTGTCGAACGGGGCGGTCAACTGGCGTAGCAGGCTCGCCAGTTCGACCCGCTGGGTGGACGACAGCTCCGCGAGGATCGCCCGCTCCTGGTCCAGCAGCCCCGCCAGGGAGCGGTCCGCGCGGTCCCGGCCCTCCTCCGTCAGGCGGACCAGCACACCGCGCCGGTCGTTGGGGTCGGGGAGACGCTCCACCAGGCCCTTCTTCGCCAGCCGGTCGATGCGGTTGGTCATCGTGCCCGAGGTGACCAGGGTCTGGGTCAGCAGCTGTCCGGGGGAGAGCTGGTACGGCGTTCCCGCGCGCCTGAGCGCCGTCAGGACGTCGAACTCCCAGGGCTCCAGGCTGTGCTCGGAGAAGGCCAGCCGCCGCGCGCGGTCCAGGTGCCGGGCCAGTCTGCTCACCCGGCTGAGCACCTCGAGCGGTTCCACGTCGAGGTCCGGACGCTCCCGGCGCCACGCTGCGACCAGCCGATCGACCTCGTCCTCCATGGCGATCAGTGTAGTGGTTGTGTCGACGTGAAGTCTCTTGATATCAATTTTCTTGATGTCGAGATACATTGTCGAGGTGCATCGAGGAGGCCGACATCGACATGCCCGCCCACACCCCCGCCTGGGACCCCGCCCAGTACCTGCGCCACGCCGGCCACCGCGCCCGCCCCTTCACCGACCTGCTCGCCCGCGTCCCCGACCTCCCCGGCGGGCCCCGCCCGCCACGCATCGCCGACCTCGGCTGCGGTCCCGGCAACGTCACCGTCCTGCTCGCCGGCCGCTGGCCCGCCGCGCACATCACCGGCTACGACAACTCGCCCGAGATGCTCGACAAGGCCGTGGTCGACCACCAGGGCCCCACCCCCGGCGGCGGCCGCCTCGACTTCGCCCACGCCGACGTGCGCACCTGGACGCCCGGCGAGCCGTACGACCTGATCGTCAGCAACGCCACCCTGCAGTGGGTGCCCGGGCACGTAGACCGGTTCGCCGACTGGGTGGCGGGGCTGAGCCCCGGCGGCAGCCTCGCCTTCCAGGTCCCCGGCAACTTCTCCGCCCCCAGCCACCGGCTCATGCGCGACCTCGCCCACTCCGCCCGCTGGCGCGACCGCCTCGCGGACGTCCTGCGTCACGAGGACGCGGTGCTCAGCCCCGAGGCGTATCTGGAGAAGCTGACCGCGCTCGGCTGCACGGCGGACGTGTGGGAGACGACGTACATCCACCTGCTGACCGGCGAGGACCCGGTCCTGGACTGGGTGAAGGGCACCGGGCTGCGGCCGGTCCTCACCGCCCTCGGCGACGACCCCCGGACGCGCGAGGAGTTCCTGGCCGAGTATCGCGCGGCCCTGCGCGAGGCCTACCCGGCCGGCCCGCACGGCACCCCGTTCCCCTTCCGCCGCATCTTCGCGGTCGCCACCAAGGAGGCGTAGACCATGCTCACCGCCCTCGACCACGTCCAGCTCGCCGCCCCGCCCGGCTCCGAGGACGACCTGCGCGCGTACTACGTCGACGTCCTCGGCATGACGGAGATCCCCAAGCCGCCGGTCCTGGCCGCGCGCGGCGGCTGCTGGTTCCAGGCCGGTGCCGTGCAGCTCCACCTGGGCGTCGAGGAGGCCTTCCGCCCGGCGCGGAAGGCCCACTCGGGCCTGCGGGTGACGGGTATCGAGGCGTACGCGGCCCGGCTGGCCGAGCGGGGTGCGCAGGTCACCTGGGACGACAACCTGCCGGGCCACAAGCGCTTCTACTCGGAGGATCCGGTGGGGAACCGGCTGGAGTTCCTGGAGCCGGTCAGCTGACGGCAGGCAGGCAGGCAGGCCCGGTTCAGATGCCCAGGATGCGACGAACCTCCTCGCGGGGGATGCCCGGCGCGAGCGTTCCCTCTGCCTTGCGGCGCTGGTGGTCGGCGACGGCGAGGGCGTCCTCCAGGTCCTCGATCACGTGCGGCGACACGAGGAGAGCCGCGACGCGCCCGTGGTCGGTGAGGGCGATGGTCTCCCCGTCACGCGCGCGGCGTACCAGCTCTTCGAGGCGGGAGTCGGCTGTGCTGATCTCGATCTCGGTCATGGCCGCATGCTCCCGCGGGGGTCAGCTCTTCCGGTGGCCGATCAGCCGCGGCCTCGGCTCCAGCCCGTCCAGGCCGTGCCACGCCAGGTTCACCAGATGGGCCGCGACCTCCGCCTTCTTCGGGCGGCGGACGTCCAGCCACCACTGGCCCGTCAGGGCGACCATGCCGACCAGGGCCTGGGCGTACAGCGGGGCCAGCTTGGGGTCGAAGCCGCGGGACTTGAACTCGCGGCCCAGGATGTCCTCCACCTGGGTGGCGATGTCGGAGATCAGGGAGGCGAAGGAGCCCGTCGACTGCGGGATGGGGGAGTCACGGACCAGGATGCGGAAGCCGTCCGTGTACTCCTCGATGTAGTCCAGGAGGGCGAAGGCCGCCTGCTCGCACAGCTCACGCGGATGGCCGGCCGTCAGCGAGCTGGTCACCATGTCCAGCAGCCGCCGCATCTCGCGGTCCACCACCACCGCGTACAGGCCCTCCTTGCCACCGAAGTGCTCGTACACCACCGGCTTGGACACCCCGGCCTTCGCCGCGATCTCCTCCACCGAGGTGGCCTCGAAACCCTTCGCCGCGAACAGGGTGCGACCGATCTCCAGCAGCTGCTGGCGGCGCTCGGCACCGGTCATACGGGTGCGACGCGCGCGCCGCGGCTTGTCGTTGCTGGGGGTGCTGCTGGAGTCGGTCGCCACGGCGTCAATCATGCCGCCTCGGCGGTCTCCTTACGGCGCCGGGAGCGGTCCTTGCCGGTGTTGCGGCGGGAATCGATACGCGAGCGTGACGGCCAGCGCACGTCGTACGCCCAGCCGAGCTGCTCGAACCAGCGGATGATCCGCGCAGAGGAGTCCAGCTGGCCGCGCTCCACCCCGTGCCGGGCAGAGGTCGGGTCGGCGTGGTGCAGGTTGTGCCAGGACTCGCCGCAGGACAGCACCGCCAGCCACCACACGTTGCCCGAGCGGTCCCGCGACTTGAACGGGCGCTTGCCGACCGCATGGCAGATCGAGTTGATCGACCACGTCACGTGGTGCAACAACGCCACCCGAACGAGTGAACCCCAGAAGAAGGCGGTGAACGCTCCCCACCACGACATGGTGACCAGACCGCCGATCAGCGCCGGAAGCGCGAGCGACACCGTCGTCCACAGCACGAACTGGCGGGAGATCCGCCGCATGGCCGGATCCTTGATCAGATCCGGCGCGTACTTGTCCTGCGGGGTCTGCTCCTCGTCGAACATCCAGCCGACATGAGCCCACCACAGGCCCTTCATCAGCGCCGGAACCGTCTCGCCGTACCGCCACGGCGAGTGCGGATCGCCCTCGTGGTCGGAGAACTTGTGGTGCCTGCGGTGGTCGGCGACCCAGCGGACCAGGGGCCCCTCGACCGCCATCGACCCCGCGACCGCCAGCGCGATCTTCAAGGGCCGCTTCGCCTTGAACGAGCCGTGGGTGAAATGCCGGTGGAAACCGATCGTGATGCCGTGACAGCCCAGGAAGTAGAAGAACACCAGCAGGCCCAGATCCAGCCAGCTCACCCCCCACCCCCACGCCAGCGGCACCGCCGCCAGCAGCGCGAGGAAGGGAACGGTGATGAACAGCAGCAGAGTGATCTGCTCGATCGAACGCTTCTGCTCACCACCCAGCGTGGCGGACGGCAGCGCGGTGCCGGTCGCCTTCGGGGAGTCGTCGATCACATCGGAGCTCGTGGTCATGGGCGTCCCCTGTGGGTCGAGAGTCGAGACAGGTGCCGGCGGCATCCGGAACCGTCCAGCTCCCTACGGTTCCGTAACCTACGGCGTCGTAAGTATGGCAGCGCGTCGCCCCGCGGCAAGAGCCCGCAAGCCTTGCGCGTCCCGCCCGAGACCTAGACTTGGAATCGGTCGGACAGCGCGGTCCGCTGAAGAAAATCCCTTCCCGGATGCCCGGCCCGTATGCGGCAGCCCGCCGCGCGGCACCCGTCCGGGTCCCCTCCCAGAAGCGCTTCAACCCTGCAAGGAGCCGCACCTGTGAGCAGTGCCGACGACCAGACGACGACCAGCAGCGAGCTGCGCGCCGACATCCGCCGACTGGGTGACCTCCTCGGGGAGACCCTCGTACGGCAGGAAGGCCTCGAACTCCTCGAACTGGTCGAGAAGGTCCGCCGCCTCACCCGCGAGGACGGCGAGGCCGCCGCCGAACTGCTGCGCGGCACGGAACTTCAGACCGCGGCCAGGCTGGTCCGCGCCTTCTCCACCTACTTCCACCTCGCCAACATCGCCGAACAGGTGCACCGCGGCCGCGAACTGCGCGCCCGCCGCGCCGCCGAAGGCGGCCTCATCTCGCGCACCGCCGACCGGCTCAAGGACGCCGACCCCGAACACCTGCGCCAGACCGTCCGGCACCTCAACGTCCGCCCCGTGTTCACGGCGCACCCCACCGAGGCCGCCCGCCGCTCCGTCCTCAACAAGCTCCGCCGCATCGCCGCCCTCCTGGAAACCCCGGTCGCCGCATCCGACCGCCGCCGCCACGACACCCGGCTCGCCGAGAACATCGACCTCGTCTGGCAGACCGACGAACTGCGCGTGGTGCGCCCCGAACCCG
This sequence comes from Streptomyces sp. JNUCC 63, assembly GCF_054366325.1. Taxonomy (NCBI): domain Bacteria; kingdom Bacillati; phylum Actinomycetota; class Actinomycetes; order Kitasatosporales; family Streptomycetaceae; genus Streptomyces; species Streptomyces sp. JNUCC 63. The sequence goes on from NZ_CM135963.1 coordinate 4,672,743, forward strand.
CCGACGAGGCCCGCAACGCCATCTACTACCTCGACGAACTCCACGCCGACGCCGTCGGCGACGTCCTGGAGGACCTCACCGCCGAACTCGAGCGCGTCGGCGTCAAGCTGCCCGACGACACCCGCCCCCTCACCTTCGGCACCTGGATCGGCGGCGACCGCGACGGCAACCCCAACGTCACCCCCCAGGTCACCTGGGACGTGCTGATCCTCCAGCACGAACACGGCATCAACGACGCCCTCGACATGATCGACGAGCTGCGCGGCCTTCTGTCCAACTCCATCCGCTACACCGGAGCCACCGACGAACTGCTCGGCTCCCTCCAGGCCGACCTGGAGAAGCTGCCCGAGATCAGCCCCCGCTACAAGCGCCTCAACGCCGAGGAGCCCTACCGGCTCAAGGCCACCTGCATCCGCCAGAAGCTCGTCAACACCAAGCAGCGCCTGGCCACCGGCACCCCCCACGAGCCCGGCCACGACTACCTCGGCACCAGCGAGCTTCTGCACGACCTGCGCATCATCCAGGACTCCCTGCGCGAACACCGCGGCGGCCTGTTCGCCGACGGCCGGCTGGGCCGCACCATCCGCACCCTCGCCGCCTTCGGCCTCCAGCTCGCCACCATGGACGTCCGCGAACACGCCGACGCCCACCACCACGCCCTCGGCCAGCTGTTCGACCGGCTCGGCGAGGAATCCTGGCGCTACGCCGACATGCCCCGCGAGTACCGCGCCAAGCTGCTCGCCAAGGAGCTCAGGTCGAGAAGGCCCCTCGCCCCCACCCCCGCCCCCGTCGACGCGGCCGGCGCCAAGACCCTCGGCGTCTTCGAGACGGTTCTGCGGGCCCTGGAGGTCTTCGGACCCGAGGTCATCGAGTCGTACATCATCTCCATGTGCCAGGGCGCCGACGACGTCTTCGCCGCCACCGTGCTGGCGAGGGAAGCCGGCCTCGTCGACCTGCACGCCGGCTGGGCCAGGATCGGCATCGTGCCGCTCCTGGAGACCACGGACGAGCTGAAGGCCGCCGACACCATCCTCGAGGACATGCTCGCCGACCCCTCCTACCGGCGCCTGGTCGCACTCAGGGGCGACGTCCAGGAGGTCATGCTCGGCTACTCCGACTCCTCCAAGTTCGGCGGCATCACCACCAGCCAGTGGGAGATCCACCGTGCCCAGCGCCGCCTGCGCGACGTCGCCCACCGCTACGGCGTACGCCTGCGCCTCTTCCACGGCCGCGGCGGCACCGTCGGCCGCGGCGGCGGCCCCACCCACGACGCCATCCTCGCCCAGCCCTGGGGCACCCTCGAAGGCGAGATCAAGGTCACCGAACAGGGCGAGGTCATCTCCGACAAGTACCTCATCCCCTCCCTCGCCCGGGAGAACCTCGAACTGACCGTCGCCGCCACCCTGCAGGCCTCCGCCCTGCACACCGCCCCCCGCCAGTCCGTCGAAGCCCTCGCCCGCTGGGACGCCGCCATGGACGTCGTCTCCGACGCCGCCCACGCCGCCTACCGCCGCCTCGTCGAGGACCCCGACCTGCCCGCGTACTTCTTCGCCTCCACCCCCGTCGACCAGCTCGCCGACCTCCACCTCGGCTCCCGGCCCTCCCGCCGCCCCGACTCCGGCGCCGGCCTCGACGGACTGCGCGCCATCCCGTGGGTGTTCGGCTGGACCCAGTCCCGGCAGATCGTCCCCGGCTGGTTCGGCGTCGGCTCCGGACTCAGGGCACTGCGCGAGGCGGGCCTGCGGCAGGAAGGGGACACCGTGCTCGACGAGATGCACGAACAGTGGCACTTCTTCCGCAACTTCATCTCCAACGTCGAGATGACCCTCGCCAAGACCGACCTGCGCATCGCCCGGCACTACGTCGACACCCTCGTCCCCGACCGCCTCAGGCACGTCTTCGACACCATCCAGGCCGAACACGAACTCACCGTGCGCGAAGTCCTCCGCGTCACCGGCGAGAGCGAACTCCTCGACCACCAGCCCGTCCTGAAGCAGACCTTCGCCATCCGCGACGCCTACCTCGACCCGATCTCCTACCTCCAGGTCGCCCTGCTCAAGCGGCAGCGCGACGCGGCGGCGGCCGGCGAGGAGGCCGACCCGTTGCTCTCCCGGGCCCTGCTCCTCACCGTCAACGGCGTGGCGGCCGGCCTGCGCAACACCGGCTGACCGCCTGGACAGATGAAGGTGCCCCCGGTTTCGTACGGACCTCCGTACGAAACCGGGGGCACCTTCATGCCGCATGGCTCACAACGCCAGGAACGCCGCCGTCAGCAGCGCCACCCCCGACCCCGCCAGCACCCACGCCGCCCGGGTCCGCCGCAACCCGCCCGCCACCACCACCGAGGCCAGCAGCAGCGCACCGCCCAGCGGAGCCCACGCGTACAGAATCCCGGCCGGACCCGACCGCACCACCTCGTCCGTCCCCGGCTTGACGACGACGCTGTAGGTCCGGCCCTTCCGCGCCGCCACCGTATGGGCGATCACCACCCGCTCACGGGCCGCCGACCCCGTCGAGACCGGCGTGTACGGCCCCGTGCACATGTCGCCGGCGCACTCCGTCACCGTGACCGTGCCGAGCTCACGCCCCTTGGTCAGCATCACGTACGGCGCGGTGTCCCACGACGCCCACACCCCCGCGATCAGGATCAGCACCGTCACCACACCCGTCGCCGCGACCCGCCCGAACCGGAGCGCGACGTACGAGGCCTGACGGGAACGAGTGGCGGTGGCGGCAGGCATGGCGGGGATCATTGGCCATACCTCTACGGCCGGTCAACTTCAGGGGAGTCCGGCGGGCGACAAGTCAGGAGTTGTACGCGCTTTGCGCCCGCTCGAGCCCCTCCGCCAGCAGACACTCCACCGAGTCCGCCGCCCGGTCCACGAAATAGTCCAGCTCCTTGCGCTCAGCCGACGAGAAATCCTTCAGCACGAAGTCCGCCACCTGCATACGGCCCGGAGGACGCCCGATCCCGAACCGCACCCGGTGATAATCCGGACCCATCGCCTTCGTCATCGACTTCAGGCCGTTGTGACCGTTGTCACCACCGCCCAGCTTCAACCGCAGCACGCCGTAGTCGATGTCCAGCTCGTCATGGACCGCCACGATGTTCGCGAGCGGCACCTTGTAGAAGTCCCGCAGCGCGTTCACCGGCCCACCCGACAGATTCATGTACGACATCGGCTTCACCAGCACCACCCGGCGACTGTCCGGCCCCGGAGAACCCATCCGGCCCTCCACCACCTGCGCCTGTGCCTTCGTCGCCCGCTTGAACCGGCCCCCGATCCGGTCGGCCAGCAGATCCACCACCATGAACCCCACGTTGTGCCGGTTCATGGCATACCCCGGTCCGGGATTGCCCAGGCCGACGATCAGCCAAGGGGCATTCGCGGCGGTCGTCACGTCCATGTCTCCTCAATACGCGTCGGCCGCCGCTCCCCAAGGAAGCGGCGGCCGACGAAACGACGACGGTTCCGGCTCAGGCCCCGGCGACCTCTTCGCCTTCCCCGCCCTCCGCGGCCTCCTCGGCCTGCGCGGCCAGGATCTGCAGGACCGGAGTGTCCTCCTCCACGGCCAGCTTCACACCCTCCGGCAGCGGGATGTCCTTGGCCAGGATCGCCGCACCGGCCGCCAGACCCTGCACCGACACCGTCAGCTGGTCCGCAATGGTCGTGGCCTCGGCCTCCACCGGCAGCGCGGAAATGACGTACTCCAGCAGGTTCCCGCCCGGAGCCAGCTCGCCCTCGGCCACCACCGGAATCTCGACGACGACCCGCTCGCCACGCTTGACCATCAGCAGGTCCACGTGCACCAGGTGACCCTTCAGCGGGTCACGCTGCACCGCCTTCGGAATCGCCAGCTCGTTCGACTTGCCGTCGATGTCCAGCGAGATCAGAACGTTCGACGTACGCAGCGCCATCAGCAGCTCGTGACCCGGCAGCGCCAGGTGGATCGGCACCATGCCGTGCTCGTACAGCACACCGGGAACCTTGTTCTCACGGCGGATACGACGCGCCGCACCCTTGCCGAACTCGGTGCGCGTCTCAGCGGCGAGCTTCACCTCGGACATGCTCTTCACTCCTCGTAGAAGTACACGGAAAACGGTCGGAGTCACCCGGCCACGAACGGCCTGCTACGAAGAGCGCGTCGATAACGGACCGCCATACCCCGAAAACGAGTACGGCCTCCCTCGCCGAGCAACTGCAGCAGTCTACTCGGAGCGGGAGGCCGCACCCAAAACGATCTACAGCGCGATCATCACTGCTCGTCGAACAGGCTCGTCACCGAACCGTCCTCGAACACCTCACGCACCGCACGCGCGATCGTCGGCGCGATCGACAGCACCGTGATCTTGTCCAGCTCCAGCTCGTTCGGCGTCGGCAGCGTGTTCGTCAACACGAACTCGCTCACCTGCGAATTCTTCAACCGGTCCGCCGCCGGACCCGACAGCACACCATGCGTCGCCGTCACGATCACATCCTCCGCACCGTGCGCGAACAACGCGTCCGCCGCGGCGCAGATCGTGCCACCGGTGTCGATCATGTCGTCCACCAGGACACAGATACGGCCCCTCACATCACCGACGACCTCATGCACCGTGACCTGATTCGCCACATCCTTGTCACGCCGCTTGTGCACGATCGCCAGCGGCGCACCCAGCCGGTCACACCAACGGTCCGCCACCCGCACCCGGCCGGCATCCGGAGACACGATCGTCAGCTTCGAACGGTCCATCTTGGCGCCCACGTAGTCCGCCAGCAGCGGCAGCGCGAACAAGTGGTCCACCGGCCCGTCGAAGAAACCCTGAATCTGGTCCGTGTGCAGATCCACGGCGAGGATACGAGTCGCACCGGCCGTCTTCATCATGTCCGCGATCAGACGCGCCGAGATCGGTTCACGCCCCCGGTGCTTCTTGTCCTGCCGCGCGTAACCGTAGAACGGCACGATCACCGTGATGGAACGGGCCGACGCGCGCTTCAACGCATCGATCATGATCAACTGCTCCATGATCCACTTGTTGATCGGAGCCGTGTGGCTCTGGATCAGGAAGCAGTCGGCACCACGCGCCGACTCCTGATACCGCACATAGATCTCCCCGTTCGCGAAGTCGAACGCCTTCGTCGGGACGACCTCGATGCCCAACTCATGGGCGATTTCCTCGGCAAGCTCGGGGTGAGCGCGGCCGGAGAAGAACATCATCTTCTTCTCGCCGGTCGTCTTGATCCCGGTCACAGCAGTGTCTCCTCAGAGGGTGTTCGCAGCGTGGTGGCGTACACGAAAGTGCACTTATCACGGTACGCCGTGTTCGGCGCACCCGTTTCCGGTCAGACCTCGCCCTCCGCCTCCGGAACAGCCGCCTCGGCCGCCTTCGCCGCCGCACTCCCCGGACGCTTACGAGCCACCCAACCCTCGATATTCCGCTGCTGACCACGGGCCACAGCCAGCGCACCGGGCGGCACATCCTTCGTGATCACCGAGCCGGCAGCCGTATAAGCACCGTCCCCGACCGTGACAGGAGCCACAAACATGTTGTCCGAACCCGTCCTGCAGTGCGAACCCACCGTCGTGTGATGCTTGCTCTGCCCGTCGTAGTTCACGAACACACTCGCGGCACCGATGTTCGTGTACTCACCGATCGTCGCGTCACCGACATACGACAAGTGAGGAACCTTCGTCCCCTCGCCGATCGACGCGTTCTTCGTCTCCACGTACGTACCCACCTTGGACTTCAGCCCAAGACGCGTCCCCGGCCGCAGATACGCGTACGGCCCCACCGACGCCTGCGGACCCACCACAGCCCCGTCCGACACCGTGTTGTCCACACGCGCCCCGGCCCCGACCCGCGTATCCGTCAACCGGCTGTTGGGCCCCACCTCCGAGCCCTCACCAAGATGCGTCGACCCGTGCAACTGCGTCCCCGGATGCACGACGACGTCCCGCTCGAACGTCACCGTCACATCCACCCAGGTCGTCGCCGGATCCACCACCGTCACCCCGGACAGCATGGCGGCCGCCAACAACCGGTCGTTGAGAATCCGCCGCGCCTCCGCAAGCTGCACCCGGTTGTTGATCCCCGCGATCTCCCGATGATCACCGGCCACACACGCACCCACCCGGTGACCCGCCTCACGCAGAATCCCGAGCACATCCGTGAGGTACTCCTCACCCTGACTGTTGTCCGTCCGGACCTTCCCCAGCGCCTCCGCCAGCAACCGCCCGTCGAACGCGAACACCCCGGAATTGATCTCCCGGATCGCCCGCTGCGCCCCGGTCGCGTCCTTGTGCTCCACGATCGCGGTCACGACACCGGTGGCGCCGTCCCGCACGATCCGGCCGTACCCGGTCGCGTCCGGCACCTCGGCGGACAGCACGGTGACGGCGTTGCCGCCCTCGTGGTGCGCGGTGGCGAGGCTCTGCAGCGTCTCACCGGTGAGGAGAGGAGTGTCCCCGCAGACGACGATCACGGTCCCGTCGACGGGCCCGCCGAGCTCCTCCAGCCCCATACGGACCGCGTGCCCGGTCCCCTTCTGCTCCTCCTGCACGGCCGTACGGACCTCGGGGTCGACCTCGGCCAGATGCGCGGTGACCTGCTCCCGCGCGTGCCCGACGACGACGACGAGATTCTCCGGCTTCAACTCACGCGCGGCGGCGAGCACATGGCCCACCAGGGAACGGCCACAGATCTCATGCAGAACCTTCGGTGTGGCCGACTTCATACGGGTGCCCTCACCCGCTGCGAGAACGACGACGGCTGCCGGGCGAATGGCGCTCACGGGATGCCCTTCGGCTGTGGATGGGTGGGGGTGGACATCCGCAGGATACCGGGGCGTGTCTGGGGGGAGATGAGAGCGGGTCCTGACCCGTGGGGGGCAGGACCCGAACCGAGCAGCTCCGCCAGCTGGATTCGAACCAGCACTACAGGGCTTCAAAGGCCCGCGGGCTACCAGTTACCCCATGGCGGATCGCTGCATCAGACCTTACCGGAGACGTGCTGGGGCCTGTGCCACCATTCCATTCCACCAGCCCTCGATGCGGCGGTAGAGCTCGGCGCCCTGCGATACGCGGATCACAAGGCAGCCCCGGTAGTTCTCGCCCACGTTCTTGCGGACGGTCTTCGGATTGTGCTTCTTGATCGTCGTCTTCTGGAACGTGGCAGCGTCGACGCCGACCAGGGCGGCCCAGTAACGCTTGGCTGCCTCCACATCTGCCGTCATGTGAATCATTACGCGGTACTGCAGGCGCTCCGCCTCAACGTCCAGGAGGCTCAGCCAGGCGAGATAGAGCTGGATCACACCGGGGTCGCTGTTGACGAAGATGACGGTTTCCCGCCGTTCGTACGGTTTGTCCTTTGTCCCCTCTGCCCAGTAGAGGGCTACTCCAGCTATGAAGAGGTCCCGGTCGGACATCTCCCCGACCTCCTGCGCGGCAACGGCCTTGGTTTGCTGCCGTGCCTGGTCGCGTACGGCGAGCTCGTGCTCCCATCTCTTCCGCGCTGCCAGCTTTGCCTGCTCCGACGGATCGCGCCGCTCGGGCTTCGGTAGATCCCGCACCCACAAGGAGATCGAGCTCTTCGAACACCCCAGCTCCACCTGGATCTGGTCGTACGTCCAGCCCTGGAGACGAAGCTCGCGTGCCTTGTCGCGCAGGTCGTCCTTCGCGTTCGGGCGTTTGGTCCACTCCGGAGGCGGCTCGCCCTCCAGGAGGCGGTTGAGGATGTCGTTGTTGTCGACGTGCAGGCGGTCTCGGATCTGCCGTCGGCTGAGCCCTGCCCGTCGCAGCGCGACCGCCCGCTCCCGGAGCCCCTCGAAGTCGGCGTACTTGCCTTGTGCATGTGCCATGGGCATACCGTCCGGGCGGAATGCCCGGTTCCGGGGTCGAACGGGGGGTGGTTCAGCAGTTCGAGGGATTCCGGATGGTTTCGCTGTCATTCGATTACGGAGTGTGGTCCAGTCCTGTGCCCGGAACTCGGCGGAAAAGCCGGGGCGGCCGCCCGTAGGCTGGGGGTATGACCACGACGGGGGAAGACCACGGGACGGCCCCGACCGGGCCGTGGTGGTGGGCGCGGTGGCGTGGTGCGGTGCTCGACGGGAGCCTTGCGCTGGTGTCCGCGCTGGAGTGTGGGGTCGAGGGCGTGCCGTTCGCGCGGGACGCGGGGGTTCCGGCGGCCGTGGGGGTCGTGTTCGGGGTGCTCGCGGGCTCCGTGCTGCTCGTTCGGCGGCGGTGGCCCATTGCCGTGGTGCTGGTGGCGATCGCCATCACGCCGGCCCAGATGGGCTTCCTGATGGCGATCGTCGGGCTCTACACCCTGGCCGCGTGCGAGTTGCCGCGCAGGGTCATCGCCGCTCTCGCCGGGATGTCCTTCCTCGGGACGATGATCGTGACGTTTGTGCAGGTGCGCCAGGACATGGCCCGGGGGGATCTGACCCTCGGGAACTGGTTCGTGCCGTTCGCCGCGGTCACCACCTCGCTGGGGCTGACGGCGCCGCCGCTTCTCCTCGGTCTTTACGTGGGGGCGCGGCGGCGGCTCATGGAGAGTCTGCGGGAGCGGGCGGACAGTCTGGAGCGGGAGTTGCAGCTGCTCGCGGAGCGGGCGGAGGAGCGGGCCGAGTGGGCTCGTAACGAGGAGCGGACGCGGATCGCGCGGGAGATGCACGACGTGGTCGCGCACCGGGTGAGTCTGATGGTGGTGCATGCCGCCGCGTTGCAGGCTGTCGCCCGGAAGGATCCGGAGAAGGTTGTGAAGAACGCCGCTCTGGTCGGGGACATGGGCCGGCAGGCGTTGACCGAGTTGCGGGAGATGCTGGGGGTGCTGCGCAGTACGGAGGGGCAGGTGCCCGCGCAGGCCCGTGAGCGTGTGGAGCGGGCCGCTGTGCCGTTGGCCGCGGTGGGGGCGGCCGCGGCGGCCGCGGCTTCCCGGGCGGCCGGTGGTGGGGCCGAGGGTCCGTGTCTGTCGGAGTTGGGCGAGTTGGTCGGGCAGTCGGTGGCGGCGGGGATGGCCGTGGATCTGTCGGTGGAGGGTGAGGTCCGCTCGTATGCGGTGGAGGTGGAGCAGACGGCGTACCGGGTGGTGCAGGAGGCGTTGACGAACGTCCACAAGCATGCGGCGGGGGCGAAGGCGTATGTGCGGTTGGCGCACCGGTCGTCGGAGATCGCGATGCAGGTGGAGAACGAGCCGCCGCCGGAGCCCGCGTCGGCGTCGGCGGGGCTGCCGTCGGGCGGGAACGGTCTGGTGGGGATGAGGGAGCGGGTCGTCGCGCTGGGTGGTGTGTTCGTGTCGGGGCCGACGGATGCGGGGGGTTTCCGGGTGTCGGCGGTGATTCCGGCGTCGTAGGGCCGGGTGCGGGACGGGTTCCTGGTTTGTTCAGCCTGTTGTCAGCCGTACCGGTTGCATGCCGGAGATGAGGGCGGTCAGGGCCTGGTCGATGTCGGGGCCGAGGTACCAGTCGCCGGTGTGGTCGAGGGCGTAGACGCGGCCTTCGGTGTCGATGGCGAGCAGGGTGTCGGTGTCGGTTTCGGTGCCGAGGGGGCAGATCTCGGTGTCGAGGGCGCGGCCGAGGTCGCCGAGGGTGCGGGCCATGTGGAGGCCGTGCAGGGGGTCGAGGTGGAGGGTGGCGGGGGCGATCTGGCGGCCGGGGCCGGTGGGGGTGATGTGCAGGTCGCCGAATTCGGCCCAGGCTTCGACGGCGGCGGGGAAGACGGCGTGGCGGTGGCCGGCGGGTGAGGTGTGGTCGCGCAGGGTGTCGGCCCAGATTTCGGCTTGTTTTATGTCCCAGCGTCCGGGTTGCCAGCCGGCGGCGCGCAGGGCGGCGTCGACGGGGACGGCGAAGCGGGTGGTCGAGGTGCGGTCGGCGTGCATCTGCCTTCGTTCGTCGTGGGGGTGGTGTGGTGGGGGCGGGGTCAGGTGTCGTCGGTCGTGGGGTCGACGATGCGGACGCCGAAGTGGGCGCTGAGTGCGGTGCAGGCGCGGCAGGGGGTGGCGAAGCTGCCGTGGAGGGGGTCGCCGTCCTCGCGGATGCGGCGGGTGGTGAGTTTGGCCTGTTTGAGCGTTTTGCGGGCTTCGCCGTTGGTCATGGGTTTGCGGGCGGCGCGTTTGCTGCGGGCGGCGTCGGCGGTGGCGATGTGCCGGGAGATGAGGGTGGTTTCGGCGCAGCGGCCGGTGAAGCGGTCGCGTTGGGCGCTGGGGAGGGTGTCGAGGAAGTCCTGGACGAGGGGGTGGAGGGCGGGGGGTTCCTCGCTGCGGGCGGCGGTGCCGGTGAGGGTGGCGCCGCGGACGGAGAGGGCGGCGGCGACGGTGGGGAGTATGCCGTCGCGGCGGTGGCGGAGGGTGGGCGCGTGGGGGGTTTCGGTGGTGCTCCAGCCGATTCTCGGGTCGCCGGAGGCGTTTGCCTGCGGTCCCGTCTGTGTCGCGCTCATGATCGTTTTTTCCTCCTGTGCATCCCCCCGAAGGACACAGATTGCCAAATGGCGTTGCCGCCGCGGTAGCTGGGGCGGTGTGACACGCCCGGGTGGGGGCGGTGCGTCACGGCGGGGTGACGGCTGGTCACGTCTGGGGGGCGGTGGGGGCGTGGAGGCGGGGTGGAGGCCCGGTGACCGGTGTCGTCGTACCGCATAGGCTGTCGGCACGCCGCGATGCGCGCGGTTGACGCGTTGGAGAGAAGTAGGGATACGGGTCTTGGCGGGCCGGAGCTGGAAGCCGGTCGCCGTGGGTCGTACAGAGTGCCTCAGGGGGCAACCGCCATGACGACAGGTCGGCTCGGGCTGGGGGTTCCACCCGGCCGCCAGGCTGGGGGACAGGCCGCGCCGCCGAACGCGGCCTATGCCGGGCAGATCGTGCACTTTCCGGATCCGGTCCGGGCCGCTCGTCACCCGAGAGGGGTACGGGTGGACGAGCGTGGTTTCCCCGACTTCTCGCCGTATGCGCGGGCCGCGGTGGAGATCGCGGAGCCGCCTGCGGGGTTCGGGGTCGACGAACTGCGGCTGACGGACTATGTGTCGGCGAACGCGGCGCTGGCGGCCTCCGGGCACGAGCTGTGGGACACGGTGCCGAGTGTGGCGACTCCGCACGGCTGGACGTGGCATCACGTGGCGGGTGGCCGGCGTCTGGAGCTGGTGCCGGTGGAGGTGAAGGCGCTGTTGCGCCATCACGGCGGGATCGCGACCGCGAACGTCGACCGGGCCAAGCGGGGTACGCGTCCGTTGCAGGAGACGCGGCCGGCGCACTTCGGGCTGCCGAAGTCGGGTGTGGCGGTGTCGGAGCAGCAGGTGCTGGGGGTCGAGGAGGACCTGGGGTACCGGCTGCCGGGTGCGTACCGGTCGTTTCTGAAGGCGGCGGGTGGTTGTGCGCCTGTGGGGACGGCGTTGGGCGCGGAGTTGGGGCTGCTGATCGACCAGCCGTTCTTCACGGTGCGGGAGGAGGCGGCGGTCAATGACCTGGTGTACGTCAACAAGTGTCTGCGCGACCACTTGACGAAGGATTATCTGGGGGTCGGTTTCGTGCAGGGCGGGCTGCTCGCGGTGAAGGTGAGGGGCGAGCGGGCCGGTTCGGTGTGGTTCTGTGCGTACGACGATGTGCGGGACGTGGATCCGTCGTGGTCGCAGGCGGAGCGGGTGGAGCGGTTGCTGCTGCCGTGCGGTGAGGACTTCGATGTGTTTCTGTCCCGGCTGGCGGGTTCCCCGACGGAGTTGGAGACGGTGGCGAACCTGATGGTGGACGGCGGTTTCGTGCGTGTGGTCGCTGTCTCTTCCGGGCCGTCGGTGGGGGAGTGAGTCGGGCGATGGTGACGTTCGCGCAGGCGCAGGAGCGCGCGGAAGAGTGGGTCAACGGGGATGTGCCGGCGTACCAGCATCGTGAGGTGCGGGTACGTGAGTTCGAGCTGGGTTTCGTGGTGTGGGCGGAGGACCGTGAGGGCGGTCCGCGGCTGGACGGCGGTGCGCAGCGGCTGGTGATCGCCCGGGACAGCGGGGAGGCCACGCTGTGGCCCGGCTTGCCGGTGGGTGAGGTGATCCGCCGGTACGAGGAGGAGTACGGCCGTTCGGAGCAGGTCGCGGACGCGGTTCCGGCGCCGGCGGCCCGGGTGGATCTGAATCAGACGTCGTTCTTGCTGAGTCCGCCTCAGTGGCTGCAGGAGGCGGCGGACAAGCTGGGGATTCCGGACCGGCGGGGCGGGTCGGAGGCGGCGGAGGACGGTGCGCTTCCGCAGACGCAGGCCGGGGTGCCGGTGGGTGGGTCCGCGGGCGCGGGTGTGCCGGGTGCGCCTGCCGGGGCGACCCCGTGGGCCGGGACGGACACCAACGCGGATGCGGGGGACGACCGTTCCGTGCCGCTGCCGGACACGGTGTACTCGCCGTCGCTGAGCGAGGCCGACGACGACACTCCGCCGCCGCTCGCCGCCGCGTCGGACGCCGAGACGGCACTGATGGCGGGCGGGAGCGGGCTTCCGCGTACGACGCAGGCACCGGCGGTCGACGGGGCCGGCGGGAGCGGTACTCCGGCCGATGCGGGCGTGTCTGGTGTCCCGTGGGGCGGCACGCCGCCGCCTGCGCCGCCGAGCACGTTGCCCGGTCCGGGCACGCCGCCCACCGGCGCCCCGCAGGGCGGGCCGCAGGATTCGGCCGGTCCGGCGCGGCCGCTCGCGCCCAACGCGGGTGACATCGCCGACGCCGTGACGAGCAAGGCGCCGCCTCCGCCGCGCCGTGGGCGGAGTGGCTCGACCGCGCCTCCGCCTCCGGGTGCCCCGGGGGCGCCGGGCGCGCGTCCGGGCGGAGCTCCCACGCCGCCTCCGCCCGGTGCGCCGGGTGCCGCGGGCGGTTACGTGCCGACCCAGCTCGTGTCGTCGCTCGGCCCCGACGGCCCCGAGGGTGCCAATGGTCCGGGCGCGCCCCAGCCGCCGGGGGTGCCGGGGGCGCCTGGTGGTACGCCTCCGGGTGGGGTTCATCACGCGGCCACGATGCTCGCGGACCCGGGCCGGACCGGTGGGGGGACGCCGCCGACGGCTCCGCCCGGTGTTCCTCCGGGCGCTCCGGGGGTGCCGGGCGCGCCCCAGCCGCCGGGAGCCCCGGGTGTGGTGCACCACGCGGAGACGGTGCTGGCCGCGCCGTCGCCGGGCGGCCCCGGTATGCCCCCGCCGCCTCCGGGTGCTCCCGGTGTGCCTCCGGGTGTCCCGCAGCCGATGCCGCCGGGTGCGATGCCACCGCCTGGCCGGCAGCCTGTCCCTGGGCAGCCCGTGCTTGGGCAGCCTGTCCCTGGGCAGCCCGTGCCTGGGCAGCCCGTGCCTGGGCAGCCTGTCCCTGGGCAGCCCGTGCCTGGGCAGCCTGTCCCTGGGCAGCCCATGCCTGGACAGCCCGTCCCCGGGCAGCAGCCCCCGGCCTACGGCTACCCCCAGCAGGGGCAGCCGACGGTCGGCCCCGGCTATCAGGCCGTGTTGCGCTACCGCGCGCAGGACGGTTCCGAGCAGCAGCTGATCCGGCGCTCCGCGCCGGGTACGCCGCACCCGGAGTGGCAGATCTTCCACGAGCTGCGCGCCATGAACGTGCCGCCGGACCAGGTCCTGGAGCTGCACACGGAGCTGGAGTCGTGTCAGCTGCCGGGTGCGTACTGCGCGCGGATGATCCGTGAGCAGTGGCCGCAGGCGCGCATCACGTCGATCGCGCCGTACGGCACCGATCACGCGAGCCGCCGGCAGGGCATGCAGCAACTCCTCGCCCATCAGGGCGAGTTGCACCAGGTGGCGGACGGTCCGGCCCGCCCGGGCCCGGTCCGTGCGCCGTTGCCGCCGGTGCAGGCGGCGCCGCCGATTCCGCCGGAGGCCATCGCCCAGGAGCTGGGCGCGGCCTTCGGGCCGGGCGTCTTCCGGTTCGAGCATGCAGCGGTCTCCCGGCAGGGCGTTCCGCCGATCGTGGCGCACATCCTGGTGGTGGCGGGGCTGCCGGTCGACATGGGTCCGTTCTTCTGGGCGCAGGCCCAGCCGGGGCGCCCGGTGCCGACGTTGGCGGAGCTGGCGGCCGAACGCGGGGTGCAGCCGGCGCCGGACGCGGGCTCGTACCTCGTCATGGGCAGTGACTTCGGCAAGGCGATCTGCGTGCAGTACGGCACGGCGAACATCGTGGCGGTGCCCGTGGAGGCGGGGCCGGGCGGTGGGCCCGTACCGCCGCAGTTCGTGAACACGGGGCTGCCGGAGTTCGCGCGCTGTCTGGCGCTGCTCGGGCGGATGTGGCGGCTGCGTTTCGGCCTGAACCAGGAGCAGGCGGGCCGCTGGACCGTCGACTTCCAGGCGCAGCTGGCGGCGCTGGACCCGGCGGCGCTGGGTTCGCCCGAGAGCTGGTGGTCGGTGTTGCTGGAGCAGATGTGGGACGGGCTGCTGTGAGGCGTCCCGGCTGACGGCCGCACACCGTGCGGGCAGGGCCGGACCCGGTCGTCGCGACCGGGTCCGGCCCTTTTGCGTTCGTCCTTGTGTCCGTAGCCCTCCGGGCGCCGTCCGACTTCCGCACCCGGAGTGTCGCGTTATGAACATTCACGCCCAATACATCAAGATATGCGCGAAATAATCATGTCGTATTCCGTTCGTGCCGTTCGGCGGTGTTCCGGCAGCGTTCCGGCGGAGAGGGGTCCAGGATGAGCAGCGCACCGGAGTCGCCGCACGGATTCGTGGTCGCACGGGGACGCGGCTACCGTCCCGCCCAGGTCGACGCGTACACGGCTGCCCTCTCCGACGACCGGGACGCCGCGTGGGAGCGCGCGGCGCGGCTGACCGTCCTCGCCCGGGAGATGGAGGCGGAGCTGGCCCGGCTGCGTGAGGCGGTGGCGGGACTGGGCCCTCAGACGTACGAGAGTCTCGGTGAGCGTGCCGGGCGGCTCTTCGAGCTGGCTCAGGAAGAGGCGCACGCGGTGCGCAAGGGCGCGCGGCGGGTGGCGCAGCGCCTGGTGGAGGCGGCGCGGGCCGATGCGGAGGGCGTACTCGCGGCCGCACGGGCGCAGGCCGACGCCGTGCGCGCCCGGGCCGACGAGCAGGCCGAGCGGCGCCTCCTCGCGGCTCGTACGGAGGCCGACGAACTGCGGGTCACGGTGCGGCGGGAGGCGAAGGAGTGCCGCGGCGAGGCGCTGGCCGCGCTGCGGGAGGCGCGGCAGTGCGCCTCCGGGATGCTCACCGCGCAGGCCAGGGAGCACGCCGAGCGGTGGGCGGAGGCGGAGCGTGTGGAGGCCGAGCGGCGGGCCGCCCTCGAGGCGGAGCACGCCGCCCGGGCGGCGGCCGCCGAGGCGGCCCTGTCGGAGGCGGTGCGGGCGCTCGTCGAGGCCGAGCAGGCGGCGCTGCGGGGGCAGCAGGAGGCGCGGGCCCGGGCGGCGGAGGTGCTGACCGAGGCCCGGCTGCGGGACGAGTGGATCGCCGGGAAGACGGAGCGGGCGCTGCGCGAGCACGACGGGGCGTGGGACGGCGCACGGGCGCGGAGGGATCCGGTGCGGAGCGGCATGACGGGACGCTGACCGGGCCGGGCGGGCGAGGAGGTGGCCGCGTCAGCTTCCCCTGCGTACCGCCCCCGCCAGGATCCACCCCTCCACCGCCTCGTACTGCCGACGCTGCTCCTCGGCCGTGCGGCGGCCGGAGGCCAGTGTGCCCAGCCAGCCGAGGAGGAAGCCGAGCGGGATGGTGACCAGCCCGGTGGTGGTGAAGGGGAAGAAGGCGAAGTCGGCGTCCGGGAAGGCGGAGACCGGGGAGCCGGAGACGAGGTTGGTGCCGGGCATCAGCAGCAGGACGGCGAGTGTGCCGCCGATCAGGGTGCACAGCAGACCCGTTCGGGTGAAGCGGCGCCAGAAGAGGCTGTAGACCAGGGCGGGCGCGATGGCGGAGGCGCCCAGGCAGAAGCTCAGCGTCACCAGCGGCTGGAGGCTGCGGTGTTGCACCAGCGTGGCCAGCAGGATGGTGGGCAGGCCCACCGCCAGGGCGGAGAGGCGGGCCAGCGTCATCTCGCGGCGTGCCGGCATCTCCTTCACGCGGGCCGCGAAGACGTCGTGGGCGAGGGAGTTGGCGCAGGCCAGGATCATTCCGGCGACCGAGGCGAGCAGGGTCAGGAAGACGGCCGTGGTGACGGTGGTGAACAGGAAGGTCTCCCCCGCGGACACGTCCGCCCCGAACGCGGCCCGCGAGCCCAGCAGGTACGCCGTGTTGCCCTGCGGGTCGGCCCGTGCGATCGTCCCGCGTCCGATCAGCGCCGTGGCACCGAACCCGACCACGGTGATGACCAGCACGAACAGTGCCACGCCGGCCACGGCCCAGGACATCGACCGCCGTACCTGCCGTGCGCTGGAGGCGGTGTACATGCGCATGGTGACGTGCGGCAGGCACGCTCCGCCCAGGACGACCGTCAGCTCGGACGTGATCATGTCCAGGCGGGGGTGGGGCCCGCCCGCGAACTGCAGCCCCGGGTGCAGGAACGCCGGCCCCGCGCCGCTGTGCCGCGCCGCCGTGTCGAACAGGGCGCCCGGGTCCCAGTCGAACCGCCGCAGCATCAGTACGGCGACCACCGCGCCGGACCCGAGCAGCATCACCATCTTCAGGATCTGGATGAGGGCCGTGCCCTTCATCCCGCCGATCGCCGCATAGCTGATCATCAGGACGCCCAGGCCGACCACACAGCCGGTCTTGAGGGAGTCGCCGGCGAAACCGAGGAGGAAGGCGAGCAGTTGGCCCGTGCCGGCCAGCTGCACGAGCATCATCGGCACCAGCGCGGCGATGGTGACCGCGCACGCCGCGATGCG
Source organism: Streptomyces sp. JNUCC 63 (assembly GCF_054366325.1). Lineage (NCBI taxonomy): Bacteria > Bacillati > Actinomycetota > Actinomycetes > Kitasatosporales > Streptomycetaceae > Streptomyces > Streptomyces sp. JNUCC 63. The sequence continues at coordinate 4,689,493 of NZ_CM135963.1, forward strand.
TACCGCCCGCCCCGGCATCCGCCGCGCCAGCACGTCTCCCATGGTGAACCGGCCCGCGTTGCGCAGGGGTTCGGCCAGCAGGAACATCAGCAGCGTCAGCGACAGCGCGGTGCTCAGTGCCAGCACGATCCCGTCGTAGCCGCACAGGGCGATCACGCCGGTGGTGCCCAGCACGGTCGCCGCGGAGATGTAGTCGCCTCCGATGGCCAGGCCGTTGCGCATGGGGGACAGGGAGCCGTAGCCGGTGTAGAACTCGTCGAGGTCGTCGCGGTCGGGGCCGGTCATCACGCACAGCAGCAGCGTGATGGTGGCGACGGTCGTGAACGCCACCAGGGACATCGTCTGCGCTGAGCCGCTGAACTGCGTCGTCATCGCGTCGCCTCCCGCTTGGCGTCCAGTTCGGCCTGCTTGCGGATGAGGTTCGCGATCGGGTCGACGTACCGGCGCGCGGTGTGCTCGTAGAGGGCTGTGGCCAGCCAGGTGACGGGCAGTTGGGCCAGGGCGAGCAGCAGTCCGGCGGGCAGTCCGCCGGTGACCTCGCCGGCCATGAGGGACGGGGCGAAGGCGGACAGGACGAGGAACAGCGTGAAGTATCCGAGCGCGGTGAGCGCCGCCACGCGCCGCTGCAGGCGGTAGGCCCTGCGCAGCATCCGCAGGTCGCTGTGGTGTCCCAGCGCCGCCCGGCGCGGCAGCCGCCGCGCGGGCTCGGGCCGGGGCTCGGGCGACTGCCAGGGGTAGGTCGGGTGCGGCGGTGACGACGGGTGCGGGGCGTATGCGTGCGGGGCGTGCGGGGCGTACGGGTGCGGCGGTGACGACGGGTGCGGGGCGTATGCGTACGGGTGCGGCGGGTGCGGCGGGGAAGGGTCGTACGACATCCCGGTGCTCCTAGAGTGGCGGCTCTTGCGGGGATGTGGGGGGTGCGGGTCACGCACGCTACTCGGAGCCCCGGTGACGCGCGGCGTTTTGGCCAAACTGAGCGGTCGGTATGCGCTTGCCGCGCAGGCCGGGGAGCGGTCGCCCTTGACCTTCACGCGGCGGGAGGGTGGACGCTCGGTGGGCCGATGGGTGGAGGCGACCCTGAGACGGGGTCCACCTGTCGGCGGACGACCCCTAGGGGGAGCTCCGTACTCGGGGTCGGGGAGGGTTCGTACCGGCGGAGGACGTGAAGGGGCGGGGGCCGTCCTTAGTCTGGCTTTACGCCGCAGGGGGGCGGTGAGCCGCACCGACGGAGGTGGGGTTTTCCCCAGCGAAAGACTGCGCTGAGCACCAGCGCGCCAGGGGGACTTCGCCGAGCACACTCGATGGCGTACCGATTCACCACATCACGCATCTCTTCCAGCGTGACCCACCAGCCAACCGATATAGGAGACTTAACGTGACAACGGCTGTGACCATTCCCAGGCACGGGGGTACTGGAGGGACTACGGCCGTTGCCGCGCGGGCGCGGCAGGTCGTAAAGGCGTACGGGGCCGGCGAGACCCGTGTCGTCGCCCTCGACCACGTCGACGTGGACATCGCCCGCGGCCAGTTCACCGCGATCATGGGTCCCTCGGGGTCCGGCAAGTCCACGCTGATGCACTGCCTCGCCGGTCTCGACACCGTGACCAGCGGTCAGATCTTCCTGGACGAGACCGAGATCACCGGCCTGAAGGACAAGAAGCTCACCCAGCTGCGCCGGGACCGGATCGGCTTCATCTTCCAGGCGTTCAACCTGCTGCCCACGCTGAACGCGATCGAGAACATCACCCTGCCCATGGACATCGCCGGCCGGAAGCCGGACGGGGCGTGGCTGGACCGCGTGGTGGAGACCGTGGGTCTGGCCGGCCGGCTCAAGCACCGGCCCAACCAGCTCTCCGGCGGCCAGCAGCAGCGCGTCGCCGTGGCCCGCGCCCTGGCCGCCCGACCCGAGATCATCTTCGGTGACGAGCCGACCGGGAACCTGGACTCCCGCGCGGGCGCCGAGGTGCTGGGCTTCCTGCGCCAGTCGGTGGACGAGCTGGGCCAGACCATCGTGATGGTCACCCACGACCCGGTGGCCGCCTCCTACGCCGACCGCGTGCTGTACCTGGCCGACGGCCGGATCGTCGACGAGATGCACAAGCCGACGGCCGACCAGGTCCTGGACCGCATGAAGGACTTCGACGCCCGGGGGCGCACGTCATGACCGTCCTGAAGACCTCCCTGCGCAACTTCTTCGCGCACAAGGGGCGCATGGCGCTGTCGGCCGTCGCCGTTCTGCTGTCGGTGGCGTTCGTCTGCGGGACGCTGGTGTTCACCGACACCATGAACACGACGTTCGACAAGCTGTTCGCCGCCACGTCGTCCGATGTGACGGTCAGTTCGAAGGACGCCTCGGAAACCGGCGAGACCACCTCGGGCAACGGCAAGCCGCCGGTCATGCCGGCGTCCGTGCTCGGCAAGGTGCGCGGCGCGGACGGGGTGGAGTCGGCCGAGGGCGCGGTGTTCTCGTCCTCGGTGACCGTGGTCGACGCCGACAAGGACAGCCTGTCGCCGACCAGCGGTGCGCCCACCATCGTCGGCAGCTGGAACGGCAACGACGCCCGCACCATGAAGATCACCTCCGGTGCGGCGCCCAAGGGCCCGGACCAGATCATGGTCGACGCCGACACGGCCGACAAGCACGGCCTGAGGCTCGGTGACGAGGTCGCCGTGATCAGCGCCGTCGGCACGCACAAGGCGAAGATCTCCGGTGTCGCCTCGTTCACCGTCACCAATCCCGGCGCGGCGATCTTCTACGTCGACACGAAGACCGCCCAGCAGGCCCTGGTCGGCCAGACCGGCGTGTACACCAGCGTCAACGTCACCGCGGCGGCCGGCGTCAGCGACGCGCAGCTGAAGAAGAACGTCACGGCCGCGCTCGGCGGCGGCTACAAGGTGCAGACCGCCCAGGAGATCACCGACGCCAACCAGAAGGAGATGAGCAGCTTCCTCGACGTGATGAAGTACGCGATGCTCGGCTTCGCCGGGGTCGCCTTCCTCGTCGGCATCTTCCTGATCATCAACACCTTCTCCATGCTGGTCGCCCAGCGCACCCGGGAGATCGGCCTGATGCGGGCCATCGGCTCCTCCCGCACGCAGGTCAACCGGTCCGTGCTGGTCGAGGCGCTGCTGCTCGGTGTGGTCGGCTCCGTGCTCGGTGTCGGCGCCGGCGTCGGCATCGCGATCGGGCTGATGAAGCTCATGGGCTCCATGGGCATGCACCTGTCCACCGACGATCTGACCGTCGCCTGGACCACCCCGGTCGTCGGCCTCGTCCTCGGTGTCGTGGTCACGGTGCTCGCCGCCTACCTGCCGGCCCGTCGCGCCGGCAAGGTCTCGCCGATGGCCGCGCTGCGCGACTCCGGTGCCCCGGCCGACGGCCGCGCCGGACGCGTCCGGGCGGTGCTCGGCGTGCTCCTCACCGGCGCCGGCGGGGCGTCCCTGTACGCGGCCGCCGCGGCCGACAAGGCGAGCCAGGGCTCGCTGTGGCTGGGCCTGGGCGTGGTGCTGTCGCTGATCGGCTTGGTGGCCGTCGGCCCGCTGCTGGCGGGCGGCGTGGTCCGGGTCCTCGGCGCCGCGCTGCTGCGGGTCTTCGGCCCCGTCGGCCGCATGGCCGAGCGCAACGCGCTGCGCAACCCGCGCCGCACCGGAGCCACCGGCGCGGCCCTGATGATCGGCCTGGCCCTGGTGGCCTGCCTGTCCGTGGTCGGCTCCTCCATGGTGGCCTCGGCCACCGACCAGCTCGACAAGACCGTCGGCACCGACTTCATCATCCAGTCCGACAGAGGAGAAGTGATCACTCCCGATGCGGTCAAGGCCGTCAAGTCGGTGGACAGCCTGGAGCGCGTCACCGAGTACCGGATCATCGACGCCGCCCTGACCACGCCCGACGGCAAGACGTCCAAGAAGGAGACGATCAACGCCGCCGACCCGACGTACGCCACGGACCTGCGCACCGAGACGGTGGCCGGCAACCTCGCCGACGCCTACAAGGCCGACTCGATGTCCGTCTTCGAGGGTTTCGCCGAGAAGCACGACATCAAGATCGGCTCCACGGTCGAGGTCGCCTTCAAGGGCGGCGGGACGGCCAGGCTGACCGTCCGCGCGATCACCAGTGACGACGTGGTGGTCGACAAGGGCGCGATGTACGTCTCCATCGACACCCTCGCCAAGTACGTCCCCGCCGAGAAGATGCCGCTGGACATCCTGCTCTTCGGCGCGGCGAAGGAAGGACAGCAGGACGCCGCGTACAAGGCGCTGAAGGCGGAGCTGCACGACTACCCGCAGTACATCGTGCGCGACCAGACCGACTACAAGCAGGCGCTGAAGGACCAGATCGGGCAGCTGCTCAACCTGATCTACGGACTGCTGGCGCTCGCGATCATCGTGGCGGTCCTCGGTGTGGTGAACACCCTGGCGCTGTCGGTGGTCGAGCGGACGCGTGAGATCGGCCTGATGCGGGCGATCGGCCTCTCCCGCTGGCAGTTGCGGCGGATGATCTGCCTGGAGTCCGTGGTGATCGCCCTGTTCGGCGCGCTGCTCGGACTCGGGCTCGGGATGGGCTGGGGCGCGACCGCCCAGAAGCTCCTCGCCCTGGAGGGTCTGAACGTCCTGCAGATCCCGTGGGGCACGATCATCGCCGTCTTCATCGGCTCGGCGTTCGTGGGCCTGTTCGCCGCCCTGGTCCCGGCCTTCCGGGCGGGCCGGATGAACGTACTGAACGCGATCGCCACGGACTGATCCCGGGGTGCGGCCCCAGGGACGGAAGGGCAGGGGCGGCGGGGGCGAGACACCCCCGCCGCCCCTGCCCCCGTTGTCCACAGCCCCCACAGCCACCGGCCCCGGCGTCGTACGCTGAAGGGACCCCGGCCCGCCGCACGAGTCGGGCCCTTCGTGTTTCCCACCTCGTGTTGCCCACCTCCGGACGGAAACAGCCCCTCATGAGCCTGCACGGTCTGCTCGACGCCGTCGTCAAGGACCCCGCCCTCGCGGAAGCGATCGCCGCCGCGGCGGACGGCAACCGCATGCACGTCGACCTCGTCGGCCCCCCGGCGGCCCGCCCCTTCGCGGTCGCCGCCCTGGCCCGCGAGGCCGCCCGCCCCGTGCTCGCGGTGACGGCGACCGGCCGCGAGGCCGAGGACCTGGCCGACGCCCTGCGCTCGCTGCTGCCCCCTCAGGGCGTCGCGGAGTACCCCTCCTGGGAGACGCTCCCGCACGAGCGGCTCAGCCCCCGCAGCGACACCGTGGGCCGCCGCCTGGCCGTGCTGCGCCGCCTGGCCCACCCCAGCCCCGACGACCCGGAGACCGGCCCGGTCTCCGTCGTCGTCGCTCCCGTGCGCTCCGTCCTCCAGCCACAGGTCAAGGGCCTGGGCGACCTGGAACCGGTAGCGCTGAGGAGCGGGCAGACCGCCGACCTGAACGACGTCGTCGACGCCCTGGCCGCCGCCGCGTACTCCCGCGTGGAGCTGGTGGAGAAGCGCGGCGAGTTCGCCGTGCGCGGCGGCATCCTCGACGTGTTCCCGCCCACCGAGGAACACCCCCTGCGCATCGAGTTCTGGGGCGACGACGTCGAGGAGATCCGCTATTTCAAGGTCGCCGACCAGCGTTCCCTGGAGGTCGCCGAGCACGGCCTGTGGGCACCGCCCTGCCGTGAGCTGCTGCTCACCGAGGACGTACGCACGCGTGCGCGTGCCCTCGCCGAGCGGCACCCGGAGCTCGGCGAACTGCTGGGCAGGATCGCCGAGGGCATCGCGGTCGAGGGTATGGAGTCCCTGGCACCGGTCCTGGTCGACGACATGGAGCTGCTGCTCGACGTACTGCCCAAGGGCGCCATGACCGTCGTCTGCGACCCGGAGCGGGTGCGCACGCGCGCGGCGGACCTGGTGGCGACCTCGCAGGAGTTCCTGCAGGCCTCCTGGGCGGCGACCGCGATGTCCAGCGCGGACGAAGTCCGCTCCGGCAAGGGTGGTGGTGGGCGACGGGTGGGAGGCGAGGCGCCCATCGACGTCGGCGCGGCCTCCCTGTGGTCGATCGCGGACGTACGGGACCGCGCGCGCGAGCTGGACATGATGTGGTGGACCGTCTCGCCGTTCGCCGCGGACGAGACGGCGTACGACGGGGACGGGGACACCCTCAAGCTGGGCATGCACGCGCCCGAGACCTACCGCGGGGACACCGCGAAGGCGCTCGCCGACACCAAGGGCTGGCTCGCGGACGGCTGGCGCACGGTCTTCGTCACCGAGGGCCACGGCCCGGCCTCCCGCACCGTCGAGGTGCTCGGCGGGGAGGGCATCGCGGCCCGCCTGGACGTGGACCTGGGACAGCTGTCGGCGTCGGTGGTGCACGTGGCGTGCGGCTGCATCGACCACGGCTTCGTCGACCCGGGCCTGAAGCTGGCGGTGCTCACCGAGACCGACCTGACCGGCCAGAAGGCGGCCGGCCGCGACGGCGCCCGGATGCCGGCCCGCCGCCGCAAGTCCATCGACCCGCTGACCCTGGAGGCCGGCGACCACATCGTCCACGAGCAGCACGGCGTGGGCCGCTACATCGAGATGGTGCAGCGCACCGTGCAGGGCGCCACCCGCGAGTACCTGGTGGTGGAGTACGCCCCGGCCAAGCGCGGCCAGCCCGGCGACCGCCTCTACATCCCCACCGACCAGCTGGAGCAGATCACCAAGTACGTCGGCGGCGAAGCGCCCACCCTGCACCGGCTCGGCGGCGCGGACTGGACGAAGACCAAGGCGCGTGCGAAGAAGGCGGTCAAGGAGATCGCCGCCGACCTGATCAGGCTCTACAGCGCGCGCATGGCCGCGCCCGGGCACGCCTTCGGCGCCGACACGCCCTGGCAGCGTGAGCTGGAGGACGCCTTCCCCTACGCGGAGACGCCCGACCAGCTCACCACGATCGCCGAGGTCAAGGAGGACATGGAGAAGTCGGTCCCGATGGACCGTCTGATCTGCGGCGACGTCGGCTACGGCAAGACGGAGATCGCGGTCCGCGCCACCTTCAAGGCGGTCCAGGACGGCAAGCAGGTGGCGGTGCTCGTGCCCACCACGCTGCTGGTGCAGCAGCACTTCGGCACGTTCTCCGAGCGGTACGCGCAGTTCCCGGTGAAGGTGAAGGCGCTGTCCCGCTTCCAGACCGACACCGAGGCCAAGGCGGTCCTGGAGGGGCTGCGCGAGGGCTCGGTGGACGTCGTGATCGGCACCCACCGCCTGTTCTCGTCGGAGACGAAGTTCAAGGACCTGGGCCTGGTCGTCGTCGACGAGGAGCAGCGCTTCGGCGTCGAGCACAAGGAGCAGCTGAAGAAGCTCCGCGCCAACGTCGACGTCCTGACGATGTCCGCGACGCCGATCCCGAGGACCCTGGAGATGGCCGTGACCGGCATCCGGGAGATGTCGACGATCACCACGCCTCCCGAGGAGCGCCACCCGGTGCTGACGTTCGTCGGGCCGTACGAGGAGAAGCAGATCGGCGCGGCGATCCGCCGTGAGCTGCTGCGCGAGGGCCAGGTCTTCTACATCCACAACCGGGTGGAGTCCATCGACCGCGCCGCGGCCCGGCTGCGCGAGATCGTCCCCGAGGCGCGGATCGCCACCGCCCACGGCCAGATGTCGGAAGCCACCCTGGAGCAGGTCGTGGTCGACTTCTGGGAGAAGAAGTACGACGTGCTGGTCTCGACGACGATCGTCGAGTCGGGCATCGACATCTCCAACGCCAACACCCTGATCGTGGAGCGCGGCGACAACTTCGGCCTCTCCCAGCTGCACCAGCTGCGCGGCCGGGTGGGCCGTGGCCGCGAGCGCGGCTACGCCTACTTCCTGTACCCGCCGGAGAAGCCGCTGACGGAGACGGCCCACGAGCGCCTGGCGACCATCGCCCAGCACACGGAGATGGGCGCGGGCATGTACGTGGCGATGAAGGACCTGGAGATCCGCGGCGCCGGAAACCTGCTGGGCGGCGAGCAGTCCGGGCACATCGCGGGCGTCGGCTTCGACCTGTACGTGCGGATGGTCGGCGAGGCGGTCGCGGACTACCGCCGCCAGCTGGAGACCGGTGGGATCGAGGAGGAACCGCCGCTGGAGGTCAAGATCGAGCTGCCGGTCGACGCGCACGTCCCGCACGACTACGCGCCCGGCGAGCGGCTGCGCCTGCAGGCCTACCGGTCCATCGCCTCCGCCGACTCGGAGGAGGACGTCAAGGCCGTCCGCGAGGAACTCACCGACCGCTACGGCAAGTTGCCCGAACCGGTGGAGAACCTGTTGCTGGTGGCCGGGCTGCGCATGCTCGCCCGCGCGTGCGGCGTCGGCGAGATCGTGCTGCAGGGCAACAACATCCGCTTCGCCCCGGTGGAGTTGCGCGAGTCGCAGGAGCTGCGCCTCAAGCGCCTCTACCCCGGCTCGGTGATCAAGCGGGCCGTCCACCAGGTCCTCGTGCCCCGCCCCAAGACCGCGAAGGTCGGCGGCAAGCCGCTGGTCGGGCGCGAACTGCTCGGCTGGGTGGGGGAGTTCCTGGCGTCCGTCCTGGGGTCGTAGCCGTGCCGCACCGCGCCCCGTGCCTCCGTGCCCCCCGTGTGACATGGACATCCTCCCCGCTACCGTGGGCACTTCGGAAAAGAGGCCCGCACCAGGGGCGGGACCAGGCATGCAAGGGGAGGGGCGCGGCGTGATGCGTCTGAGGGGTGGTGCGGTCGCGGCCGCCGTCATGGCGTTGACCGTGACCGGTTGCACGGAGGAGATCAACGGCTCGGGCGAACCCGGGAAGGCGGCGGGCGGGGGCGGTGCGGCGCTCGCCGCCGCCGAGTCGCTGCCCGTCAAGGGGCGTGCGCCGAAGACCGGTTACGAGCGGGGCAGGTTCGGCAGCGCCTGGGCGGACACCGACTCCAACGGCTGCGGCACCCGTGACGACATCCTCAAGCGGGACCTGAAGGAGGTCAGGTTCACCGGCGGCACGTGCAAGGTGTCGTACGGCGTGCTGCCCTCGGATCCGTACTCCGGCAAGGAGATCACCTACCGGCGCGGTCGCAGCCAGGTCGACATCGACCATGTGGTCGCCCTGTCGGACGCCTGGCAGAAGGGCGCCAAGTACTGGAACGCGAGCAAGCGCATAGCCCTGGCCAACGACCCGCTCAACCTGCTCGCCGTGGACGCGAGCACCAACCGCTCCAAGGGCGACGGCGACACGGCGACCTGGCTGCCGCCCAACAAGGCCTACCGGTGCACGTACGTCGCCGCGCAGGTCGCCGTGAAGAAGAAGTACGAGCTGTGGGTCACCGCCGCGGAGAAGGACGCGATGAAGAAGGTCCTGTCCGCCTGCCCCGGCCAGAAACTCCCCTCCGGCGGCAACCCGACGAAGGCACCGGAGCGGTTCCAGGCGCGGTGACGCGACGCCGTACGGCCGGGGAGGCGGGTGTGCCTCCCCGGCCGGGGCGACGGGTGTGCCTCCCCGGCCGGGGCGACGGGTGTGCCTCCCCGGCCGGGGCGACGGACCGCCGGTCGGATGGCCTGGTACTGAGGTGACCGCCGCCGGAATCGCGCGGCCCGCGGGGGTCGGCCGCGCGGCCGTCAGCAACTGGCGCCGCCGCCACGCCGACTTCCCTCGCCCCGCCGCCGCCCGCCACCGGGGCCCCGCCGGTGCGCTGGCCGCTGACCACCGTCGGCGAACTCGCCCGTGCCGGCGCCCTGGTCCTGCGCACCGCCGGCCCCACCGCCGCGACGCACACGCGTACCTCCGCCACGGCGCCGGCCCGCGCGGGCGCCCCGGTCCTCACCGACCACGACGTCCTCGCCGCCGCACCCTCCGGACTGCTGCCCGACGGGGAGACGGCCGAGGACACCGTGCTCACCGAAGCCGGCGACGTCGTCGTCCCCGTCCTCGGCGGGGGAGGCGTCGCCCGCGTTCTCGACGAGCGCACCGCCGGCGCCGTGCTCGGCCGCAACCTCACCCTGCTGCGCCCCGACCCGGCCGCGCCCGACCCGGCCGCGCCCGACCCCTGGTTCCTCGCCGGACTCCTGCGCGGCACCGCCAACAACCGCCAGGCCGGCAGCTACGCCTCCACCGCCACCCGGCTCGACGTGCGCAGGCTCCAGCTTCCCCGGATCCCGCTGGAACAGCAGCGGCCCTACGGCGAACGGTTCCACGGCCTGGCCGCCTTCGAGGACACCCTGCGACTGGCCGGACGCCTCGGCGAGCAGCTCGTCCGGGGCATGTACGACGGGCTGACCGACGGGACGGTCCCACCCGACGCCTGACCGGGAGACGACAACGGTTCGGTACATCCGAAGCCGGGCGTCCGAGCGGACCGATACCCTCGGAACACGCCCGGAACACCCCCGGTGGTACCGCACCGTACGCAACGTCCCCTCAGGCGCCTCACCGGCGGCCTCGGCACTAGGAGCAGTCATGCACGGCCCCGGCTACGCGCCGCCGCAGCCTCCGCGCCCCTCGACCGCGCTGGTGGTCGTGCTCAGGGTGCTGTTCGTGGCCCTGTCGGTGCTGAGCATCGGCTTCCTGGCCTGGGCCGCCATGCTGCGCGTCGCCTGCGTGACCCGTGCCCGGCGCGACTGGTTCCTGTTCGGCGTGTCACTGGCCGTCCTGGTCGTCGCGTGCGTGCTCATCAACAACGACCCCACCGACGACCTCAGTACTCCGAGCGGCGACCTCGCCGTGGTGATGCTGCTGCTGTCCGCGTTCGGCAGCGCCGGCTACCTCCTGTACGCGGATGTCCGCCGCCTCCGTACGCCGCCGGTCGGTCCCAGTCCCACGGCCACCACCGTGGTGTACGGCTACCCGCCGTCCATCACTCCCCAGAGCTACGCTCCGGCACCGGCCCCCCACCTCCCGCCGCAGCCCGCTCCCTACGCCCCGCCGCAGCCCGCCCCCTACGTCCCGCCGCCGCCCGCGGCCTTCGGCACCACCCCGGCCCCCGCGCACGCGCCCCAGCCCGCGCCGGCCCCGATACCCCAGCCGCAGCGCCCCGCGCCCGCCCGGATCGACCAGGTCCGCGCCGAACTGGACGAGCTGAGCGACTTCCTGCGCGGCCAGGACCACGGCCCCGACCACGGCCGTCAGCCCGGGCAGGGCGGAACCCGGGGCAGCTCGGACACCGGGTACGGAAAGGGCCAGGGTACGGGGGGCGGCCGGTGACCGCACGCGTCATCGCCGGACGCTACGAACTGTCCACGCTCATCGGACAAGGCGGCATGGGCCAGGTCTGGACGGCCTACGACCAGCGGCTCGACCGCCGCGTCGCCGTCAAACTGCTGCGCCCCGACAAGGTCGCCGGACCCGACAGCCAGGACGCCGCCGAACTGCGCCGCCGCTTCGTCCGCGAGTGCCGCGTCACCGCCCAGGTCGACCACCCCGGCCTGGTCACCGTGCACGACGCCGGCAGCGAGGGCGAGGACCTGTACCTCGTCATGCAGTACGTCGACGGCGCCGACCTCTCCGACCACCTCGCCGAAAACGAGCCGTACCCCTGGCAGTGGGCGGTCGCCGTCGCCGCCCAGCTGTGCGCCGTGCTGTCCGCCGTGCACGCCGTGCCGATCGTCCACCGCGACCTCAAACCGCGGAACGTGATGGTGAAGCCGGACGGCACCGTCACCGTCCTCGACCTCGGCGTCGCCTCCGTCCTCGACAGCGACACCACCCGCCTCACCCACACCGGCTCGCCCATCGGCAGCCCCGCCTACATGGCCCCCGAACAGGCCATGGGCGGCGCCGTCGGCCCGTACACCGACCTGTACGCGCTCGGCGTGGTGCTGCACGAACTCCTCAGCGGGAACGTCCCGTTCGCCGGCCCCACCGCGCTCGGCGTGCTGCACCGCCACCTCTACGAGCCGCCCCTGCCCCTGCGCCGGCTGCGCCCCGAGATCCCCGACGCCCTCGAATCCCTCGTCCTGCGACTGCTCGCCAAGGACCCCCAGCACCGCCCGGCCGGCGCCCAGGCGGTGTACGAGGAGCTGCTGCCGCTGCTGCCCCCGCGCGGCCCGCACACCGGCGGCCCCCTCGACCCCACCCGCCCCTTCCTGCGCCCGCACGCCCCCTGGCCCGACCGCGCCGTCATCCCCGCACCGCGCCCCGAACCGCCCACTGCCGAGGCCGGCGGCCACCGCGATGTCGCCACCGCCGTCGACGAGGTCAAACAACTGCTCGGCGAGGGCCGTATCACCCAGGCCGTCGACATCCTCGGCGCGATCCTCCCGGCCGCCGCCGCCCAGCACGGCGAGCACTCCCCGGTCGTACGCACGCTGCGCAAGCAGTACGCGGCCACGCTGATGGACGACGGCCAGTACCGGCGTGCCCTGCCCGAACTGCGGCGCCTGGCCGACGAACGGGCCGCCGAGGCCGGCCCCGCCGACCCGCAGTCCCTCCGGTTCCGCTACGACGCGGCGCAATGCCTCGAACAACTCGGCGAGCCGGTCGCGGCGCTCAACGAGTACCGGGCCCTGCTGCCGTACTTCGAGAACCGGTTCGCGGAGAACCCGTACACGGCCGCCGACCCCGATCTGCCCTTCGAGCTCCGCCGCCGCATAGGGCACCTGCTGCTCGCTCTCGGCGACCGGGCCGCCGCCCACGACACCCTGCTGCGCCTGCTCCACGACGCGGAGCGCCGCCACGGCCCCGGCCATCCCTTCCCGGCCGAGATCCAGCGCACCCTTCACTGGCTGGGCCAGGTACGCGGCTGACCGCGGGGAGGGCGTTTCTGCTGCCCTCTGCTTCAGTCGTGGAATCCGGCGAGGTCGGTCCCCGTCGAGCAGCCCTCGCCCTTGAGAGCTTGGACGAAGGCGCTGAAGGCGCCGGCCGGGAAGGTGAGGGTGGCCCTGGCCGGGGCTTTTGAGTCGCGGATGGCTATGTGGGTGGGGGAGTTCGCGATCTCGACGCACTCGTTGCCGTCGCCCGGGCCCGAGTAGGACGACTTCCGCCAGGTGTCCATGGGGTTCCTCACAACTCCTTCGCCAGCCTGTGGACGAATTCACGCGACTGTTCGGGTTCGAGTGACGCGGCCTCCACCTTACGGAAACTCGTTCGGTAGGTATTGAGCTGAGCCTCGGAATCAATGAAGGCTGAGCCGTGCAGCGCGTCGCGGACCACAGTGTCAAGCTTGGGCAGGGGACCGCCCACATACGTCATCGTGCTTGAGGCGCTGGCGAAGCCGTCCAGGTCGAAGGGGATGACGCGCACGGTGATGTGGTCCGCTTCGGAGAGCTCGAGAAGCCGGGTGAGCTGAGCCCTTGAGGTGGCACGGTCGCTGACTCTGATCCGAAGTGCCGCCTCATGGATCACCGCTTCGTACGGGATGGTGAACTCCTGGCGCGCCTTTCGGTGCTGGATGCGCAACTCGAGTTCCTCATTGGTCAGTTCTGGCAGCCTGGACGAGAAGACGGCACGCGCGTAGTCCTCCGTCTGCAGTAGGCCCGGCACGTACAGGATCGCCACGTGGCGTAGGAACCGGGCGTGGTGCTCCAACTCGGACAAGTCCAGGAATGACGTGGGGAGGAGGCCCCGGTACTCCTCCCACCAGCCGCGTGTCCGATCGGTGGCCATCGCCACCAGGGCGTCAATGAACCCGTCGTCGGTGCAGGCGTAGTGGGAGGCGAGGCGACGGAGTCGCTGCTCGCTCACGCCCGCGAGTGCGGACTCGATATGAGTGATCTGGGCGGGACTCACGCCGAGCAGCCCGGCTGTCTGGCGGGAGTTGAGACCCGCGGCCTCACGGAGCCTGCGCAGTTCAGTTGCCAGCCGCAACTGGCGTGCCGTTGGTTCGCGCCTCTTCACCATCGACTGGCCTCCCTAACGCGCTTGTAGGCGCGACTCGTTCGGCGTCAGATTACGCGACCAGCTTGCCGCGTCCCTAGATTTAGATCTACCGTCGGTGACGCGAAGCACACGCTGCGGCATTCCGGGATCCCGGAAGCGCACCGCTCCGTCCTGCCACGACGGCCGCGGCAATGCCACCGCCCGCACACCGCCGTAGAGCCCAACCCCTCACCCGACGATCGGAGCTGACCCATGCCCGAAACCGGCACCACAACCGACCCCTGGGAGTACTGCCTCTACATTCCCAACGACCCCCGCGCCGTCACGGTCAGCCGCCGCACCCTCCGCCTGATCCTCACCATGCACGGTCTGATCCGCCTCGTCGACGCTGCCGAACTCCTCGCGACCGAGCTGGTCTCCAACGCCGTACGGCACACCAAGGGACCCGCCGCCCTGCGGGTGCGCTGGGCGGCGGGCGTGCTGCGGATCGGGGCGTGGGACGCCGACCCCGCGCCGCCGGAGCCGCCGGTGCCCTTGGAGCGGGTGGCGGACCTGGAGGAAGGGCGCGGGCTGGCGCTGGTCAAGGCCTGCGCGGACCTGTGGGGGTGGCAGCCGCTGGCCAGGGAGGGCAACCGGGGCAAGGTCGTCTGGTGTGAGCTGGCCGCCGCCTGACCGACAGGTCAGCGCGTCACCGGAAACGCCGCCACGAACCGCGGCCCGTCTCCCAGGTGCTGGACCGGGAACGAGACCTTCAGGCCCTGCTCCTGGCCGGCCACCGACAGGTGGGTGACGTAATGCAGGCCGAGGAAGGCCCTCTTGGAGCCGCCCGCGGAGACATACGCGCGGGGAAGGTTGAGCTCCAGCCTGCCCGGCTTTCCACCACGGTTGCCGTCGAAGAACAGCACGCGCTGGTCGGTCAGGACGATGTACAGCGGACGGGGCGTCACCGTGGCCATCACGGTGCCCGCGCTGAGGATGCCGACCGCGGCGGCGGTGAGCGCCTGCCTGCCGACGGAGACCGAGCCGACCCCGGCCAGGCTCGTCAGCTCCACGCGCTCGTCCGCGAGGAGCAAGGGGGCGACAGCCTCGCGCAGTTGACGGGCGCGGCGGGCGTTCAGTGCCATGGGGAACTCCGTTGGGCAGGGCGGTCCCGGCGAGAGGCGCCCGTCGATCAAGACGGGCGGAGGTTAGGGAGATCAGGTGAACAGTAGGTGTCCGGGAGGTACGTGTACGGTCAAGCGGCGGTTGTTTTCGTGCCGCGTCCCTGTGCCGCCCGACCTGCGGGCTTCCCGGTGGCGGCACTGTCACCGGCCTCGCTTAGGATCCGCCGCATGTCGCTCGCCTTCTCCGCGTCCTCCCTGCCGCCGCCCGACTTCGAGGTCGCCTCCGCCTTCCCCGAGGCCGCCTGGCTGCGGCAGGCCGCCGCCACGGGGGACTGGGCCTCGGTGCGTCAGTACGCCGACTCCCTGCCGCAGGGCACCGACCGGGCCTTCGCGGTGCGCGTGCTGGCCGAGGTGCCAGGCGTCGAGCAGCCGCTGCGCGAGCTGGTCGCAGCCGCTCCGGACGACGTGTTCGCCCTGACCGTGCTCGGCGCCCGTGAGATCGAGGCCGGCTGGGAGATCCGTACCGCGGCGCGCGCCGAGCACGTCAGCCGCGAGCATTTCGCAGCCTTCCACGCGCACCTGCGGGAGGCCGAGAAACTGCTCATCCGGGCCACCGCCCTCGACCCGTCCCACGATGCGGCCTGGGCCGAGCGGCTCAACACCGCCCGTGGACTGCAGCTCGGGCAGAACGAGGCGCGGCGCCGGTACGACCGGCTGGCCGCTCATCATCCGCACCACTTCACCGGCCAGGCCCGCCTGCTCCAGCAGCTGTGCCCCAAATGGGGCGGAAGCTGGCAGTCCACCCACGGCTTCGCCCAGGAGTGCCTGCGGGGCGCTCCGGACGGGGCCCTGAACGGCGGCCTGGTCGCGGAGGCGCACCTGGAGCACTGGATGGAGCTGCGGGCCGGCCAGGAACGCACTGATTACCTGCGGCAGCCCCACGTCCACGCCGAACTCGTCGAGGCCGCCGAGCACTCCGTGTCCCACCCGCACTTCCGGCCCACCTACGGGTGGGTCACTGTCCAGGGGTGCTTCGCCGCCCTCTTCTCGCTGATCGGGGACCGCGCACGGGCCGCCGCGCACTTCCGCGCGCTGGGCAACCTGGCCTCGGAGTACCCGTGGAGCTACCTGGGCACGCCGGCCGACGCCTACGTCAAGCACCGCGACGCCGCCCTCGCTCCGGGCTGACGGTCCACGACACCGAGCACCCCGGTCCCGCCGGACCCGCCGGGTCCACCACGCACGCCAGGCACGCCGGACCCGCCGGGCACGCCGGCCGACGCCTACGTCAAGCACCGCGACGCCGCCCTCGCTCCGGGCTGACGGCCCACGACACCGAACATCCCGGACCCGCCGGACCCGCCAGGCACGCCCGAACCCCACGAACGTGACGAACACGCCGAACAGAGGCCGAAGATGAACCCGCAGGCCGCCGTCCGCCTCACCGAGACCGACGGCATACCCACCCTCTTCGCGCAGGCCGCCGGGCCGATGCGCGCCGGACTCGTCTTCCGCGTCGGCGTCGCCGACGAGACGCTGGCCCGGGCCGGCGTCACCCACATGGTGGAGCATCTGGCCCTGCACCGCCAGGGCCTGGCCGACTACCACTTCAACGGCGCCACCAAGGCCGCCTTCACCCACTTCCACGTGGAGGGCGCCGAACACGAGGTGGTCGCCTATCTGCAGGGCGTCTGCGCCTCCCTCACCGCTCTGCCCCTGGAGCGCCTGGAGACCGAGAAGGAGATCCTGCGCACCGAGGAGTCACGGCGCGAGGCCCCCCAACTGCCGCTGTGGCGCTACGGCGCCCAGGGGTACGGTCTGGTCAGCTATCCGGAGTGGGGTGTGCGGAACCTGGGTCCGCAGGACGTGGAGGCCTGGGCACAGACCTGGTTCACGCAGGGCAACGCCGTGCTGTGGGTCGCCGGTGAGCGCCTGCCGGCCGGACTCACGCTCAAGCTGCCCGCCGGTCCGCGCCGTTCCCTGCCCGCCGTCACCTCCGCCCTTCCCGCCACCCCCGCCTACTTCTCCGACGGTTCGGGCGGCGTGCTGCTGGACGCCGTCGTCACCGACGGCGCCGCCGCCCGGCTGTACGCGGGTGTTCTCGAGCGGGAGCTGTCCCGCGCCCTGCGCCAGGAGGGCGGCTACTCGTACACGGCGGCCACCGACTGCACCGCGCGCCGTGACGGTTTCGCCCTGGTGACGGCCTTCGCGGACGCCCTGCCGGCCAAGCAGGACGCGGTGCTCGGCGGCTTCGTCGACGTCCTCGCCGGGCTCCAGGTGGGCCGGATCGGGCAGGGCGACCTGGACGCGGTCCGCACCCGGGCCGACAGTGCGCTGACCGCGCCCGACGCGGCCGTACGGCGGCTGCCCGGCGCGGCGGAGGACCTGCTCGCCGGGCGGCCCTCGCGCACCCTCGACGAACTGCGCGCCGAGTTGTGGGCGGTGACGCCCGAGCATCTGCACACGGTGGCCGTGGAGGCGGCGGCAACGGCTCTGCTGCAGGTGCCCAGTGGGCACAGTGCGGACTGGGCCGGGTACACAGAGGCCCCGACGAGTTCGTCGTACGCCGTGACCGGGCGGCGGTTCGCCTCGATGAGCCGTGACGGTTCGGCGCTGGTCGTGGGAGAGGAGGGGGTCAGCATGACGGCGGGCGCGCAGGACGGCACGGAGCGCGCGGCGACCGTGCCCTACCGCGCCTGCGCGGCCATGCTGAGCTGGCCGGACGGCGGCCGTCGGCTCATCGGCACCGACGGTCTGGTCGTCGATGTGGAACCCGGTCTGTACGGCGTCGACGCGCACACCATGGCGACCGTGGACGCCGCAGTGCCGCCGACCGCGGTGGTGTGGCTGCCGCCCCGGCAGCGGACGCCCGCGCCGGAGCCGGGACCGGCCCCTGACGGGAGCGGCGCGACCCGCGCCGGTTCGCCGGGCCGGGCCACGCCCACCCGGCGGACCGGCGGCCAGACGGCGGCCCTGGTCGTCCTCGGGCTGCTCGGCGCTCTGTTCGGCTTCCTGGCTCTCTCGTTCACGGTCTTCGGGGCCGATGATCCGGAGACCAGTACCGGTGAATGGCTCGCCATCGCGGGCTTCATGTGGGGACTCACCGGCCTGGTGACCTGGCCGGCTGTCGGGATCCTGCGCCGCACCCGGCGGGTGTGACCGGTACCGGGGCCTGCCGCTACCGTCCGTACGGGTATCCGTACGTCTGTCCCTGAGCAGGTGCCGTCGGTGCCCCGTACGCAGGCTGCACCCCCTGCGCCGGCCGCCGTTTGTCGAAGACGGCGAACAGCAGCATCGCCGTCGCCGTCAGCATGCACAGCAGGGCGACGGCGCCCAGGATCGGGTCGCCGTCGCCGTCGCCGCGGGAGGTGATGGAGGACCACGGCAGCGTCACGCACTCGTAGAAGACGAACGCGGCGAACGCCCCCCAGTCCGAGCCCCGGCCGCGGCGGATCGCCACGTACAGGAACGGGACCCACACCAGCAGGCCCAGCGAGCCCCATGCCAGAACCGACCAGGCGATCCGCTGGAACCAGCCGGCCTCCAGACGCTTTTCCATCTCTACCCCCCAAGGCAGTGCAGGGGGCAAGATTAAGCCACCGGGCGGCGCACGCGGCCCCCTGTCAGGAAGTCTTCTTCAGGGACGCGACGATCCGCTCCGTCAGTTTCTTCGCCGTCGCCGCGCCGTTGTCGTGGCCGTCCGTCGACATCACGCTGACGACGTTCGTGCCGACCTGGGCGGCGATGAGCGTCGTGCCGTTCTCCCAGGCGGTGTTCGTCAGGGTGATCGTGTAGGCGGAGTCGCCCAGGCCGGGCGTGGCCTGTCCGGTGACCTCGACCTTCGAGTGGGTCTGGGAGTCGGTGAAGCCCGTGCAGGCCGTGGCGGCCTTCTCCACGCCCTTCAGGACGTCCGCCGCCGTCGTGCCCCGGTAGGCGTCGATCTCCTGGCCGATGTTCTCGGAGGTGTTCTTGTTGACGTAGTCGTTCTGCGCGAAGGACACCCCGGTGATCCCGGTGATGTCTATCCAGGCGGTGCCGCCCAGCTTGGTGCAGTCGGGCTTGGCCGCCGGGGCCGTCGAGGGGGGCGTGTAGGTGTCGCCGGAGTCCCTGGCCCCGCTCGGGTCGACGGCGAAGCCGGAGGCGAAGAACGACGCCGGGGCGAGGGCCTTCTTCAGCTGGGCACCGGTGAGCAGACCGGCGTTCGGGTCGCTGGAGGCGCTCGAGGACGGGCCGGAGGAATCGGAGGAATCAGAGGAATCAGAGGAATCGGAGGAGCCGGACGGGCCGCAGGCCGTCAGGGCCAGGGGAAGCGCCGCCAGGGCGAGGACACGGACGGCACGGGACGGGAGGTGCATGTGAGGTGCTTTCTCGGGCTGGGCCACAAAAAAAGGGGGATGGCCAGCGGATCTTATGACGCCACGAGCAGGCCCGAACGCCACCCGTCATGGCCGGCACACACGTTTTTGCTGTGACTTGAGCGATTCCTGTGGCCAGTGAGGCGATCTTTTGTGCGGTCCGAGAGGCTTCGTCGATTAGCGTGCGGCGCAGCGCGCACCGGCGCGTACACGAGCACACAGGGGTGGGGATGGCCGAGCACCGGCAGTCGAAGAAGCGCAGATACATCACGTGGGCGGCGGCCGGGGCCGTCGTCGTCGCCGGTGCCGGAATCGCGGCGCAGACCTCCATGGCGGCCACCACCTGGCCCGCGCAGAAGACCTTCACCGGCCGTGCCTTCGACACCTGCACCGCGCCCTCGCTGAACGCCATGAAGGCCTGGCGCACCGACAAGTACTACGGCGCCGCGGCCGTCTACGTCGGCGGCAAGAACCGCGGCTGTGCCCAGCCCAATCTCACCGCTTCCTGGGTGAAGTCCGTCAGTTCCCAGGGCTGGAAGCTCGTCCCGATCTACGTCGGCGCCCAGCCGCCCTGCCAGAAGAGCGCCAACCCGGAGAAGCTCACCGCCTCCACCGCCTCCTCCCTCGGCACCGCCGACGCCAAGGACGCGGTGGCCAAGGCCTCCGCGCTCGGCATGAAGGCGGGCAGCGCGATCTACCTCGACATGGAGCCGTACGACGTCACCGACAAGTCGTGCAACGACGCCGTGCTCACCTACGTCCGCGCCTTCGACAAGGAACTGCGCGCCAAGACCTACCGCGCCGGCTTCTACGGCTTCACCAGCTCCAGCGCCAAGGCCATCGCCACCGCGAGCAACAAGACCGACCTGCCGGGCAACCTCTGGTACGCCCTCTGGGACGGCAAGGAGACCACCACCACCGACTGGCCCTGGAACCCCACCCAGTTCACCGACCACAGCCGTGCCCACCAGTACAAGGTGAACAGCAAGGAGACGCGCGGCGGCTACACCCTCACCGTCGACCGCGACTGGTGGGACGCGCCGGTGGCGATCACGGGCTGACACCGGCCGGCCATCGTCAGGCGGGAGCGGGGCGACGGTGCCCGAAGTCGCGGTGAATCGTTGGTCCAATGGCTTGGCCGGAGCCCGGCCACTGCCTACTATCGATCACCGCAAGACCTTGTGCACCGTCGCACAATCTCCAAACGGGAGGTTTCCTTGCACCGCCGCCGTCGCACCGCGCTCGTCCTGTCCGCCGCGATCGTCGCGGCGGCTCCCCTGCTCACCGCCTGTGGAAGCGACGCGCATCCCGGTGCGGCGGCCGTCGTCGGCGGGCAGCGGATCACCGTCGCGCAGCTGCAGAACAGGGTGAACGAGGTGCGCCAGGCGCAGCGGTCCGCGGTCGCCGACGAGACGCAGTACCAGCAGGTCGTCGCCAGGACCGGCGCCCTCACCCGGGACACCCTGCACCAGATGGTCCTCGACCGTGTGCTCGACCGCGCCGCCGGGAACGCCGGCATCGAGGTCACCCGCAGCGAGGTCCAGCGGTTGCGCACCGAGCTGGAGCGGCAGGCGGGTGGCGCCAAGGCGCTGGAGAACACCTGGCTGCACCAGTACGGAGTGCCGCCGCAGCACCTCGACGAGAACCTGCGTCTGCAACTGGAGGCGCAGAAGCTCGCGGCCCGGCTGCAGACCGACACCAGCCGGCCGGCCTTCTGGAAGGCGCTGTCCGACGCCTCCACCGAACTGAACGTCGACCTCAACCCGCGCTACGGCACCTGGGACGCGCAGAAGACCAGCCGGGTGGACGCGAAGGCGCCGTGGCTGCGGGACGTCTCGGCCGCCGGCTGACCCGGCCGTCGGCCGACCCGGGGCGATGCCGGTCCGGTGCGTTACGTTCGGAGCGTGAACACCACCAGCGCGACCACCTCCGAAGCGGCCCCGGGCCGGATCGTCCTGCTCACCACCAGCCACCGGGTCGCCCCCGGACTGCTGTCCTGGCCCGCCTGGCAGGAGCTGCGCACGGCCGACCGGGTGCTGTGCGCGGACGGGACGCATCCGCAGCTGCCGTATCTGCGTGAGGCGGGCATAGCCGTGGACGAGGCCGCGCCGAGCGCCGGGGAACTGGTCGACGCGTGCGCCGGCGGCCGTACGGTCGTGGTCGTGGCCACCGGCGAGGGCGAGCCGGCCCTGACCGACGGCCTGGCCCGCCTGGCCGGTTCCGGCCGCGTGAACATGCCGGAGCTGGAGCTGCTGCCCGCCTCCTACGACCTGCCGGGCGCCCGCCTGCTCGACCTCGTCCAGGTCATGGACCGCATCCGCGCCGAGTGCCCCTGGTCGTCGCGGCAGACCCACGAGGGCCTGGCGAAGTACGGCATCGAGGAGGCGTACGAGCTGGTCGAGGCGATCGAGGACGGCGACCGGGAGGAGCTGCGCGAGGAGCTGGGCGACGTACTGCTCCAGGTGGTCTTCCACGCCCGTATCGCCGAGGAGGACCCCGAGGAACCGTTCTCCGTCGACGACGTGGCCGGCACCATCGTCGCCAAGCTGATCCACCGCCATCCGCACGTCTTCGGCGAGGAAACGGCCACCACCCCGGAGGAAGTCAAGGAACACTGGCTCCGCACCAAGGCCGAGGAAAAACGCCGCACCTCGGTGACGGAGGGCATCCCCCTCGGCCAGCCGGGCCTGGCCCTGGCGGCGAAGCTGGCGTCCCGGGTCCGCACGGCGGGCCTGGACGTCCTGCTCCCCAGGACGGACGGCTTCGGCTACGAACTGCTGGCCCTGGCGGTCCGGGCAGAGGCGCAGGGCGTGGATCCGGAGGCGGCACTGCGGGCGGCGGCGCGGGCTTATCGGGATGCGATCAGGGAGGCGGAGGAAAAAATCAGCCCGTCTGGGGGAGTTTGAGGACGAGACCGAAGGCCGATGACGGGGGTCCGGGGCGCAGACCCCAGGGACGGGAAGGGCAGGGGCGGCGGGGGCGAAAACCCCTCGGCCGTCCCCCGCCCGCACGGTCTAGGGTCGACCGTATGCACGACCAGCCACCCACCCTGTTCACCTGGGAGTTCGCCAGCAACCCCTACCCCGCCTACGCCTGGCTCCGTGAGCACGCCCCCGTGCACAAAACCCGCCTCCCCAGCGGAGTGGAGGCCTGGCTGGTCACCCGCTACACCGACGCCAAACAGGCCCTCGCCGACCAGCGCCTGAGCAAGAACCCGGCGCACCACGACGAGCCCGCGCACGCGAAGGGCAAGACCGGCATCCCCGGCGAGCGCAAGGCCGACCTGATGACGCACCTGCTCAACATCGACCCGCCGGACCACACCCGCCTGCGCCGCCTGGTCAGCAAGGCGTTCACCCCCCGCCGCGTAGCCGAGTTCGCCCCCCGCGTGCAGGAACTCGCCGACGGTCTCATCGACCGGTTCGCCGCCCGCGGCACCGCCGACCTCATCCACGAGTTCGCCTTCCCGCTGCCCATCTACGCCATCTGCGACATGCTCGGCGTCCCACGCGAGGACCAGGACGACTTCCGGGACTGGGCAGGCATGATGATCCGCCACGGAAAGGGCCCCCGCGGCGGAGTAGCCCGCTCGGTGAAGAAGATGCGCGGCTACCTCGCCGACCTCATCCACCGCAAACGCCAGGCCCTGCCCGCCGAACCCACCCCCGGCGAGGACCTCATCTCCGGCCTCATCCGCGCCTCCGACCACGGCGAACACCTCACCGAGAACGAGGCCGCCGCCATGGCCTTCATCCTCCTCTTCGCCGGCTTCGAGACCACCGTCAACCTCATCGGCAACGGCACCTACGCCCTGCTCACCCACCCCGAACAGCGCGACCGGCTGCAGCGGTCCCTCGCCGAGGGGGAAAGGGACCTGCTGGAGACAGCGGTGGAGGAACTCCTGCGCTACGACGGCCCCGTGGAGCTGGCCACCTGGCGCTTCGCCACCCGCCCGCTCACCGTCGGCGGACAGGACATCGCCCCCGGCGACCCGGTCCTCGTCGTCCTCGCCGCCGCCGACCGGGACCCGGAGCGGTTCACCGACCCCGATGTCCTCGACCTCGGCCGACGTGACAACCAACACCTCGGGTACGGTCACGGCATCCACTACTGCCTCGGCGCCCCGCTCGCCCGGCTGGAGGGCCAGACCGCCCTCGCCACCCTGTTCACCCGGCTGCCGGATCTCCAACTCGACGCGGAAACAAGCGACTTGCGCTGGCGCGGCGGGCTCATCATGCGCGGACTGCGGACCCTGCCCGTGAGCTTCACCCCGCACCCCTAAGTCCGGACAGGGCCGGAAAAAGGGCCGTGCGCAGGCCCTGCACCGGCCTGCGGCTGCCCGCCGACGAGCGCAAAGGTGACACGCGTTCAACTACGTGACCTTCACGTGATCTGCGCGGCATTAACTTGTGACAAGTGATCGACAGCCGCTACCTTCACCCATCAACGTGGTGGTGTCCAGCCGTATCCGCCGCCTCGTTGTCACTGCTGTCGGTTGAAAGGTCTCCGCATGCTCTCCGGGAACGGTCGTCACCGTCGCCCCCGTCAGGCTCCGGCTCTCCTCGTCGCTGCCGGAGTGACCGGATCCGCCATCGCCATCCCGCTGATGGGCGCCTCCGGAGCCAGCGCGGCGGACGGCACCACGTGGGACAAGGTGGCGGAGTGCGAGAGCGGCGGCTCCTGGAGCGCCGACGCCGGCAACGGCTTCTACGGCGGGCTGCAGTTGACCCAGGAGGACTGGGAGAAGTACGGCGGCCTCGACTACGCCCCGAGCGCCGACCAGGCCAGCCGGTCCCAGCAGATAGCCGTGGCCGAGAAGATGCTCGCCGACCAGGGCCCCGGCGCCTGGCCGACCTGCGGACTGCTCTCCGGGCTCAGCAAGAAGTCCGGCGCGGCGAACGTCGACACCGGTGTGGGAGACGGTTCGTCCGGATCCTCCAACTCGTCCGGAAAGTCCGGCCCCTCCCTGTCGAACGGTCTCGGCCTGTCCAACTCGTCGCAAGGGTCGGGCGACTCGTCCGGTTCGTCCGACTCGTCCGCCGCCGAGTCCGATGCGGCATCCACGCCGAGCGCGACTCCGGCGAAGCCGTCGCCTTCGGCCTCTTCGCCCGGCAAGGCGGACAAGTCGGCCAAGTCCGACACCGCGCCCGAAGTCGACGCGAGTGACACCTCGGCACCCACCGCCTCGCCCTCCATCGCGCCCGAATGGGGCGACTCGGACAACTCCGGCTATGTCGAGGGCGCTTCGGCGCTGGTCGACACCGGCGCGCTCGGTACCGGCCGCCACCGCGGGGGCAGCGCGGTCGAGGGCTCGGTCGACAGCCGTACCGCCGCTCCCTCCGGCCGTCACGCCTCACGCGGCGGCAACGGCGTACGCACCAACGCGAGCAGTTCCTACACCGTCCGCTCCGGCGACTCCCTCGAGTCCATCGCCGACTCCCTTGGCCTCCAGGGTGGATGGAGCGCGCTGTACGACGCGAACAAGCAGGCGATCGGTGCCGACCCGGGTCACATCGTCGCCGGTCAGACCCTGGATGTCCCTGCCGAAACGGCCCAAAAGTAGCGGGAGTTCGCGCCACACTTCGCACTGAATGTCCCTTTCGGTGAAAGTGTGGGATGAGTCTCAGAAGCCCTGATCGTCTTTGAAATTCCGCGGATCTCGTGTCTACGGTCATGACCGCTCGCCATCGCGAGCCCCGGCTGCCGCGAACGCCGAATCCTGCCAGCGGCCGCACGGGAACAGTCGTCGCGTCAAGCGCCGTAGGCAGGAGCGGGGGACCCAAGGTAAGTGCCGCGCCGGACAGTTGACGGAGCGGCTAGGGGTGGAGCCGTGCCTCGCGGAAGAGGCACGGCCGGGCAACTCAACCGGCCCGAACCCGACAGCTCACCTCGCAGGCGTCGGTGAGGGGATTCATCCATGCTGTTCTCCGGCAAGGGCAAGCACCGTCGTCCGTCCAAGGCCAGTCGCGTTGTCGCGCTCGCCGGTGTCACCGGCGCCGCCGTCGCCGCCCCGCTGATGGCGGCCGGCAACGCCTCCGCCGCCACCGCCTCCGAGTGGGACGCGGTCGCCCGGTGCGAGTCCGGCGGCAACTGGTCCATCAACACCGGCAACGGCTTCTACGGCGGCCTGCAGTTCACCAAGTCCACCTGGGCGGCGTTCGGCGGCACCGCCTACGCCCCGCGTGCCGACCTGGCCGCCAAGTCGCAGCAGATAGCCGTCGCCGAGAAGGTCCTCGCGGGCCAGGGCAAGGGTGCCTGGCCGGTCTGCGGCAAGGGCCTGTCCGGTGCCGCCTACAACGGCGGCGCCCCCTCCTCGTCGAGCGCCGGCTCCAAGAGCGGCGACTCCAGCAGCTCCGCGAAGAGCGGCACCACCAAGCGCTCGACCGAGCAGCGGGCCGCCAACCGTTCGGCGGCGCGTCCGGCCCCGGCCCCGAAGAAGACCGTCACCACCCCGACCGGCGAGAAGGTCAAGAAGGGCGACGGCGAGTACAAGGTGGTCTCCGGCGACACCCTCAGCTCCATCGCCGAGCGGAACGGCGTCCAGGGCGGCTGGCAGAAGCTGTTCGAGCTGAACAAGGACGTCGTCGACAACGCCGACCTCATCTACCCGGGCCAGCAGCTGCACCTGAAGTAACCGGCCCGCCCCCGTCCCCAGGGGCTCCCCGCCCCGGTGCGTGTCCCCCGTACGCACCGGGGCGGGGCTCTTTTTTGTTCCGGCCGGAAACAAAAAGGGTATCGTCAGCCTGTCCCACCCCGTCCACGGGACGGTCGGTCGGCCGGCCGACGGCCCCGGACGGTTAGGCTCTAGTCGCAAGGCTCACACGCCCCGCACTTCAAGCGTCACATCCACGAAGGAGATGCTCGTGCCGTCCATCGACGTCGTCGTAGCCCGGGAAATCCTGGACTCCCGAGGCAACCCCACGGTCGAGGTCGAGGTCGGCCTCGACGACGGCAGCACGGGTCGTGCCGCCGTCCCGTCCGGCGCCTCCACCGGCGCCTTCGAGGCCATCGAGCTCCGTGACGGAGACCCCAACCGCTACCAGGGCAAGGGCGTCGAGAAGGCCGTCCTCGCCGTGATCGAGCAGATCGGCCCGGAGCTCGTCGGCTACGACGCCACCGAGCAGCGGCTGATCGACCAGGCCATGTTCGACCTGGACGCCACCGACAACAAGGGCTCGCTGGGCGCCAACGCCATCCTCGGCGTCTCCCTCGCCGTCGCCCACGCCGCCTCCGAGGCGTCCGACCTGCCGCTCTTCCGCTACCTGGGCGGCCCCAACGCGCACCTGCTCCCGGTGCCGATGATGAACATCCTGAACGGCGGCTCGCACGCCGACTCCAACGTGGACATCCAGGAGTTCATGATCGCCCCGATCGGCGCGGAGTCCTTCTCCGAGGCCCTGCGCTGGGGCACCGAGGTCTACCACACCCTGAAGAAGGTCCTGAAGAGCAAGGGCCTGTCCACCGGCCTCGGCGACGAGGGCGGCTTCGCCCCGAACCTCGGCTCCAACCGCGAGGCCCTGGACCTCATCCTCGAGGCCGTCAAGGAGGCCGGCTACGCCCCCGGCGAGCAGATCGCCCTCGCCCTCGACGTCGCCGCCTCCGAGTTCTACAAGGACGGCAAGTACGTCTTCGAGGGCAAGGAGCGCTCGGCGGCGGAGATGACCGAGTACTACGAGGAGCTGGTGGCCGCCTACCCGCTCGTCTCCATCGAGGACCCGCTGTTCGAGGACGACTGGGCCGGCTGGAAGGTCATCACCGACAAGCTCGGCGACAAGGTCCAGCTCGTCGGCGACGACCTGTTCGTCACCAATCCCGAGCGCCTGGCCCGCGGTATCGAGGAAGGCGCCGCCAACGCCCTGCTGGTCAAGGTGAACCAGATCGGCTCGCTCACCGAGACCCTGGACGCCGTCGAGCTGGCCCAGCGCAACGGCTTCAAGTGCATGATGTCCCACCGCTCCGGCGAGACCGAGGACGTCACCATCGCCGACCTGGCCGTCGCCACCAACTGCGGCCAGATCAAGACCGGCGCCCCGGCCCGCTCCGAGCGCGTCGCCAAGTACAACCAGCTGCTGCGCATCGAGGAGATCCTCGACGACGCGGCGGTGTACGCGGGCCGCAGCGCGTTCCCCCGCTTCAAGGACTGAGCGGCAAAGGGTAAGGCTTCGCCCGTCGTACGTACGTCCCCGTACCCGGTCCCGTACCGTGTGCGGGGACGTACGCACGTGTGAGCGGCGTGAACGGCACGAACGGGAGGCGGGGACGATGGCCGTCAAGGACCGGGACCGGTTCTCCACCGCGACCAGGCTCAGGCTGCTCGGCGAGCAGACCGCGGCCCGCGTCTACCGTTCGCAGACTCGGCGCCAGGCCCGCCGCTCCCGGCTCACCGGCCGCGCGGCGCTGCTCGCGCTGGTGGTGTGCTCGATGGTGGTCGCCCTGGCGTACCCGATGCGGCAGTACGTCTCCCAGCGCGCCGCCATCGCCGACCTCGAGCGGCAGAAGCGGCAGGCCCAGCAGCGGGTGGAACAACTGCGCGACCTCAAGGCACGCTGGCAGGACGACGCCTACGCCGAGCAGCAGATCCGGCGGCGGCTGCACTACGTGAGGCCCGGGGAGACCGGCTACGTCGTGATCGACCCGGGCCCGGCCGAGCGGTCCCGCGCCGAGCAGGGCTCGGCCCGCCGACCCTGGTACGCCAACGTCTGGGACGGCGTCGACAAGTCCGACGCCTCCGACCAGTGAACCCACAGAGAGAAACTACGCAAGGCATGGAAACCCCACCGCCGCCCACCGAGCGCACCGAACCCACCGACGCGGACGTCGAGGCCTTCGAGCAGCAGCTCGGGCGGCCGCCGCGCGGGCTGCGCGCGATCGCGCACCGCTGCCCCTGCGGACAGCCGGACGTCGTGGAGACGGCCCCGCGGCTGCCCGACGGCACGCCCTTCCCGACGCTGTACTACCTGACGTGCCCGCGCGCCGCCTCGGCCATCGGCACGCTGGAGGCCGACGGCGTGATGAAGGAGATGACCGAGCGGCTGACCACCGACCCCGAGCTGGCGGCGGCGTACCGGGCCGCGCACGAGGACTACATCCGGCGCCGGGACGAGATCGAGGAGCTGACCGGCTTCCCGAGCGCGGGCGGCATGCCGGACCGGGTCAAGTGCCTGCACGTCCTGGTCGCCCACTCGCTGGCCGCCGGTCCCGGCGTGAACCCGCTGGGCGACGAGGCGATCGCGATGCTGCCCGAGTGGTGGCGCAAGGGCCCGTGCGTGACGGTGCCCGCCGAGCCCGAGAAGCACGGCGAGCGTGAGGAGGGGCAGCAGTGACCCGGGTCGCCGCCATCGACTGCGGTACGAACTCCATCCGTCTGCTCGTCGCGGACGCGACCGTGTCCAACAGCGCCTCCGGCGCGGGCACCACCGGCGAACTCGTCGACCTGGACCGCCGTATGACCATCGTGCGGCTCGGCCAGGGCGTCGACCGCACCGGCCGGCTCGCCCCCGAGGCGCTTCAGCGGACCTTCGCGGCCTGCCGCGAGTACGCCGGGATCATCAAGGAGCACGGCGTCGAGCGGCTGCGTTTCGTGGCCACCTCCGCCTCCCGGGACGCCGAGAACCGGGAGGAGTTCACACGCGGGGTGATGGACATCCTCGGCGTCGAGCCGGAGGTGATCTCCGGCGATCAGGAGGCGGAGTTCTCCTTCACGGGCGCCACAAAGGAACTGGCGGGGCGTGCGGATCTCGCCCGGCCCTTCCTGGTGGTGGACATCGGCGGCGGCTCGACGGAGTTCGTCGTGGGCGACGACCACGTGCGCGCGGCCCGCTCGGTGGACGTGGGCTGCGTCCGTATGACCGAGCGCCACCTGGTGCGGGGCGGTGTGGTCACCGACCCGCCCACCGAGGAGCGGATCGCCGCCATGCGGGCCGACATCGAGGCCGCGCTCGACCGCGCCGAGGAGACGGTCCCGCTGCGCGAGGCGCGCACTTTGGTGGGCCTGGCCGGCTCGGTGACGACGGTGTCGGCGATCGCCCAGGACCTGCCCGAGTACGACTCGACGGCCATCCACCACTCCCGCGTCTCCCACGACCGCGTCCGCGAGATCACAAGGAGGCTGCTCCACTCCACGCACGCCGAGCGTGCGGCGATCCCGTCCCTGCACCCGGGCCGCGTCGACGTCATCGGCGCGGGCGCCCTCGTCCTGCTGGCGATCATGGAACGCATCGGCGCCGAGGAGGTCGTCGTCAGCGAGCACGACATCCTCGACGGCATCGCGTGGTCGGTGGCGTAGACCTCGTTGGCTACCGGTCGGTAGCATTCGGGTGAGCGGGTCGGACAGCGTGCGGGCGGTGCCCAGGGGTCCCTTTCCGGTACCCCCGGGGGCCGCCCTCCGGAAAACTTCGTGAAGTTGTTCACAAGGAAACCGGCCCGGTTCGAGGGTAAAAAGGTCCCCGTAGGCCCATTCGGGGGCTCAGTAGGCACGAAACGGTGCTCGGGGGAGTGCCGGGCGGGGGTCGCGGAAGGGCCGTTCGGTCCCTCCTCGCGGGACCTCCGGCAGGGCGGAGGAGCAGCTCACACGGCCTTGACAACGGTCCGAACCGGACGGCGGCCACCTTCCGGCGACGGGGCCTGCGCAAGGCGGGGCGCGGACTATAACACAGGCCCCGCCCAAGCTTGTGAAGGGGCGCACGAGCTACCCACCTGGGGTGGGGGGATACTCGATGCCATGAGCACCACGGAGCGTCCCAGGATCCTCGTAGTAGGCGGTGGGTACGTAGGCCTGTACGCGGCTCGGCGCATCCTGAAGAAGATGCGCTACGGCGAGGCGACCGTCACGGTCGTCGACCCCCGGTCGTACATGACCTACCAGCCCTTCCTCCCCGAAGCCGCCGCCGGCAACATCTCCCCCCGGCACGTCGTCGTCCCGCTGCGACGCGTGCTGCCCAAGGCGGAGGTCCTCACCGGCCGGGTCACCACCATCGACCAGGACCGCAAGGTCGCCACGGTCACCCCGCTGGTCGGCGAGTCCTACGAACTGCCCTTCGACTACCTGGTCATCGCGATGGGCGCGGTCTCCCGCACCTTCCCGATCCCCGGGCTCGCCGAACAGGGCATCGGCATGAAGGGCATCGAGGAGTCCATCGGCCTGCGCAACCACGTCCTCGAGCAGCTCGACAAGGCCGACTCCACCACGGACGAGGAGATCCGCCGCAAGGCGCTCACCTTCGTCTTCATCGGTGGTGGCTTCGCCGGCGCCGAGACCATCGGCGAGGTCGAGGACATGGCCCGGGACGCGGCCAAGTACTACCGGAACGTCTCCCGCGAGGACATGCGCTTCATCCTCGTCGACGCCGCCGACAAGATCCTTCCCGAGGTCGGCCCGAAGCTCGGCCAGTACGGCAAGGAGCACCTCGAGAGCCGCGGTGTGGAGGTCTACCTCTCCACCTCCATGGATTCCTGCGTCGACGGCCACGTGGTGCTCAAGAACGGCCTCGAGGTCGACTCCAACACCATCGTCTGGACCGCAGGCGTCAAGCCGAACCCGGCGCTGGCCCGCTTCGGTCTGCCGCTCGGCCCGCGCGGCCACGTCGACACCCAGCCGACCCTCCAGGTCACCGGCACCGACTACATCTGGGCCGCCGGCGACAACGCCCAGGTGCCCGACCTCGTCGGCCGCAAGGCGGGCAACGAGAACGCCTGGTGCCCGCCGAACGCCCAGCACGCGCTGCGCCAGGCCAAGGTCCTCGGCGACAACGTGATCTCCGGCCTGCGGGGCTTCCCGCAGAAGGAGTACGAGCACGCCAACAAGGGTGCGGTCGCGGGCCTCGGCCTCCACAAGGGCGTGGCGATGATCGTCGTCGGCAAGATGAAGCTCAAGTTCAAGGGCCGTCTCGCCTGGTACATGCACCGCACCTACCACGGCATGGCCATGCCGACCTGGAACCGCAAGATCCGCGTCTTCGCCGACTGGACCCTCGCCATGTTCCTCAAGCGCGAGGTCGTCTCCCTCGGCGCGATGGAGAACCCCCGCGAGGAGTTCTACGAGGCCGCCAAGCCGGCCCCGGTCGCCGCCGCCCCGAAGACCGGGGAAAAGGCCAAGGCCTCCTGACCCCCGGTCACCGAACGGTCCGAAGGGCCTCCCGCCATCCGTGGTGCGGGAGGCCCTTCGGGGTGTTTGCCCATTTGTAACTCCGTTGCGGGACTGCGTCGCGGGCGTCCCGGTGTTTACGTGGTGGATGACATTCCGGCGTTCGTCGTCACGGAGGTGTTCACCATGCCCGACGCCGCGCTGCGGCTCACGAGATTTCTCGAACAGTTGGCGGGGGTCCCGCTCCCGGTGCGGATCCGCGCCTGGGACGGTTCGGAGGCGGGGCCGCCCGGGGCACCGATGCTCGTCGTACGCAACCGCCGCGCCCTGCGACGGCTGCTGTTCAAACCCGGTGAACTGGGCCTGGCCCGCGCCTGGGTGGCCGGGGACCTGACCGTCGAGGGGGACCTCTACACCGCCCTGGACCTGCTCGTCGGCCTCATCTGGGAGCGCGAGGAGGACGCCCCCGGGCTCACCCGGGCGCTGCGCGACCCCGAAGTGCGGGCCGCCGTCCGCGGACTGGTGAAGATGGCCGGGCCCCCGCTGCCGCCCGCCCCGCCCCGAGAGGAGGTCCGCCGGCGCCGCGGCCCCGTGCACACCAAACGCAGCGACAAGCGCGCCATCAGCCACCACTACGACGTCGGCAACGACTTCTACGAACTCGTCCTCGGCCCGTCCATGGTGTACTCCTGCGCCTACTGGCCGGCCCCCGAGCCGCGCGCCACCCTCGAACAGGCCCAGCGCGACAAGCTCGAACTCATCTCCCGCAAGCTCGGCCTGGAGCCCGGCCGGCGCCTCCTCGACGTCGGCTGCGGCTGGGGCTCCATGGCCATCCACGCGGCCCGCGAGCACGGCGTGAGCGTCGTCGGGGTCACCCTGTCCCAGGAACAGGCCGCGTACGCCCGTAAACGCGTCGCCGACGAAGGGCTCACCGACCGGGTGGAGATCCGCGTCCAGGACTACCGGGACGTGGACGACGGGCCGTACGACGCCATCTCCTCCATCGGCATGGCCGAACACGTCGGCGCCGCCCCCTACCTGGAGTACGCGCGAGCCCTTTACGCCCTGCTCGTGCCCGGCGGACGGCTCCTCAACCACCAGATCGGCCGACGCCCGCAGCGGGACGAGTCGGTGTACCACGTGGACGAGTTCATCGGCGCCTACGTCTTCCCCGACGGCGAACTCGCCCCCGTCGGCACCACCGTCACCCAGCTGGAACGCGCCGGGTTCGAGGTGCGCGACGTGGAGTCGATCCGCGAGCACTACGCGCTCACCCTGCGCCGCTGGGTCGCCAACCTGGAGACGCACTGGGACCGCGCGGTACGGCTCACCGGCCCTGGTCGCGCCCGCGTCTGGCAGCTGTACATGGCGGCCTCGGCCGTCGCCTTCGAGCGCAACCGCATCGGCGTCAACCAGGTGCTGGCCGTGAGGACCCCCGAGTCCGGCGACTCGGGGATGCCGCTGCGGGCCCGTACGTGGGGTGCGCCGGCCGTCTGACGGATACCCCGAAAGGTGCCCCGTTCCGCGCTGGAGCGGGGCACCGTCCGGGGTACGGCTACTCCGACTTGATGGCCTGCAGCATGTTCAGACGGGCCGCGCGCCGGGCCGGCCACAGGGCCGCCAGCACACCGACCGCCGCCGCCAGCAGCAGGAAGACGGCCAGCCTCCCCCAGGGCAGGACCAGTTCGTACGTCGCCATCCTGGTGCCGAGCAGTTCACCGGCCGCCCAGCCGAAGAACACGCCGAGTCCGATGCCGAGGACGCCGCCGAACAGGGAGATCACCAGGGACTCCAGGCGGACCATCCGCTTGACGCCCCTGCGGTCCAGGCCGATCGCGCGGAGCATGCCGATCTCCTGGGAGCGCTCGAACACCGACATCGCCAGGGTGTTGATGACACCGAGGACCGCCACGATCACCGCCATGGCGAGCAGGCCGTAGAGCATGTTCAGCATCAGCGTGAACATCTGCGCGATGGCGCTGGAGATGTCCTTCTTGTCCTGGATCTGGATGGCCGGGTTGGAGCCGAGGGCCTTGACCAGCCTGTCCTTGGTCGCGTCGGACGCGCCGTCGGCGGTCCTGACCATGACCTGCATGTCGGTGGGGTCGGACTGGTGCGGGGAGAGGGTGGCGTTGTCCAGCATGATCCCGCGGATCATCTCGTTGCCCTCGTAGACCCCGGCGACCGTCAGCTTCTGCTTCCTGCCGTCCTCGTAGGCGACGGTGAAGCTCGAACCGGCCTTCCAGTGACGGGACTTCGCGGTCCTGTCGTCGACGACGACCCGGGTGCCGCCGACCGTGAAGGAACCGTCCTCGACCTTCAGGTCCGTCAGCTCGCCGATCGCGGAGCCGTTGACACCGGTCAGGTACTCGGTCCGGCCCTCGATACGGGAGGGCGCGTTGCGCAGCGGGCTGGTGGCGGTGACGCCCTCGGTGGCGCGCAGCTTCTTGTCGACGTCCGGGGAGAGGAAGTTGCCGTTCGCCATCGACACCACGTAGTCGGCGCGGATCGCGGACGAGGCCATCTTGTCGATCGCGTGCTGCAGGCTGCCCGCCGTCACCGTCATGCCGGTGATCAAGGTCAGGCCGATCATCAGCGCGGACGCGGTGGCCGCCGTACGGCGCGGGTTGCGCACCGAGTTCTGCCGGGCCAGCTTGCCGGCCACGCCGAACGCGCGCAGGACCGGGGCCGCGGCGGCGATCAGCGGGCGGGACAGCAGCGGTGTCAGGACGAACACGCCGGTGATCAGCAGCACCGCGCCGAGACCCATGGGGGCCTGGGCGGAGTCGGCGTCCATCGTCGTGGCCGTCAGGACCACCGCGACACCGGCGGCCGAGAACAGGGCGCCGATGATGTTGCGCAGCACCAGCGACTTGGTGGTCGCCTTCGCGTGCACGCTGCTCATCGCCGCCACCGGCGGGATCTTGGCGGCCCGGCGGCCGGGCAGCCACGCGGCCAGCATGGTCACGAGGACGCCGACCGCCAGGGCGGTGACGACCGTGCCGGGCGCGACGACCAGCGGCCCGTCCGGGACGGTGGCGCCCAGCGTTCCCATGAGGGACTTCAGCCCCGCGCCGATGCCGATACCGGCGACCAGACCGGTCACGGCGGCCACCGCGCCCACCACGAACGCCTCGATCAGCACCGACCGGGTGACCTGCCGGCGCGAGGCGCCCACCGCGCGCAGCAGCGCCAGCTCCTTGGTGCGCTGGGCGACCAGCATGGAGAAGGTGTTGGCGATGATGAACGTACCGACGAACAGCGCGATCCCGGCGAAGACCAGCAGCCCCTGACGCAGCCCGCTCATCGAGTCCGAGATCATCCGCGCCTGGTCGTCGGCGAGCTGCTCGCCGGTGATCGTCCCGGTCCTGCCGCTGGGCAGCGCCCGGTCCAGCTGCGCCTTCAGCGCCGCCTGGCTGGTGCCCGCCTTCGCCTTCACGTCGATCTCGTCGTACGTGCCCGGCTTGCCGAACAGCTTCTGCGCGGTCGCCGTGTCGAACAGGGCGAGGCTGCCGCCGGCGGCGACGTTGCCGTCGTCGGTGGTGAAGATGCCGGTGACGGTGGGCGTCAGGACGGGACCGTCGACGGAGATGCGGATGGTGTCGCCGACCTCGTAGCCGGCGCGGCGGGCGGTCTCGGAGTCGATGAGGACCTGACCCTCGCCGTGCGGGGCGGCGCCGGACTTCAGCGGGTACCGGGGGTCCTCGCTGCCCCAGTAGTTGCCGCCCTGGGACCGGAAGCCGCCGCCGATCAGCTTGCCGTCCTTGCCGGCGATCGCGGTGAAGCCCCGGACGACACCGATGGCGGAGGCGGCCCCCGGTACGCGGGCGCTGTCGTCCAGCAGCGCCTGGGTCAGCTCGGCCCGCTTGCCGAGCCGGTCGCCCTTGCCCTCCTGGTACGTGGCCTCCACGGCCACGTCGACGTGGCCGAAGCCCTTGGCGGAGCTGTTCTGGTACGCGTCCGAGATGGTGTTGGTGAAGACCAGGGTCCCGGACACGAAGGCGACGCCGAGCATCACGGCGAGCACGGTCATGAGGAGCCGGGCCTTGTGCGCGAGTACGTTGCGCAAGGCGGTGCGGAACATGGTTCTGTCTCAGTCCAGAGGTACGTGTACGAGGTGTACGGGGAGGGGGATCAGCTGGTGCGGCTCTTGCCGTCGAACTGCTTCATGCGGTCCAGAACGGCATCCGCCGTCGGCCCGTACACCTCGTCCACGATCCGGCCGTCCGCGAGGAAGACGACGCGGTCCGCGTACGCCGCCGCCACCGGGTCGTGGGTCACCATCACCACGGTCCGGCCGAGCTCGCGCACGGAGTTGCGCAGGAAGCCGAGCACCTCGGCGCCGGAGCGTGAGTCGAGGTTTCCGGTGGGTTCGTCGCCGAAGATGATGTCCGGCTTGGAGGCCAGCGCCCGGGCGACGGCGACACGCTGCTGCTGGCCGCCGGACAGCTGGGAGGGCCGGTGGCCCAGCCGGTCGGCGAGCCCGACCATGCCGATCACGGAGTCCAGCCACTTCTGGTCCGGCCTGCGGCCGGCGATGTCCATCGGGAGGGTGATGTTCTCCAGGGCCGTGAGCGTCGGCAGCAGGTTGAACGCCTGGAAGATGAAACCGATCTTGTCCCGGCGCAACCTGGTGAGCTGTTTGTCCTTCAGCGAGCCGAGCTCGGTGTCACCGATGAGCACCGAACCGGAGGAGAAGGTGTCCAGACCCGCCACACAGTGCATCAGCGTGGACTTGCCGGACCCGGACGGCCCCATGATCGCCGTGAACTCGGCCTGCTGGAAGTCGACCGAGACCCGGTCGAGCGCGACCACCCGGGTCTCGCCCTGTCCGTAGATCTTCGACAGATCCCTGGCGCGCGCGGCCACGGCGGTGGTCCGGCCGGCGATGGAAGAGGTGGTCACGGGTGGTGCTCCTGACGGGACGGCGACGTTCTCGGGGACACGAACCATCGTTGCGGCCGATCCGGCCCGTGTAGTCAGCCGCAGTTCCGGTTCCGGGGGCCGACTCGGGTCGGACCGCGGCCGAGCACGTCATACCTGGGAATGACGGCCGCCCCTGAGACGCGTCCCCCGACCGGGGATGTTCGGAACAGGTGGAGCCCCCTGGTTCGGAGGGTGAAATTCCGTCATTCCGCGTACGTGGTCGGCCGCTGTCCACAAGGCTGCTGGCAAGTGCCGATGGCCACTCCGTGGGGCTGATGCTTCATCAGTTACCCATGAAATAAGACAACATGATTCGACCCGCCCGCTGCCCGGGGAAAGCATCCCGATAGGCTCGGAGACCCAGCGCGGACCCCATGGCCTGCCCGGATGGTGGAATGCAGACACGGCGAGCTTAAACCTCGCTGCCCCTTCGCGGGCGTGCCGGTTCAAGTCCGGCTCCGGGCACCACCCGTCACCCACGGTCAGTCCTCGTCGACCGTCCGTACGGCTCCGTCGATGCCGTGTGTGCCTCGGGACCGTCCGATCGCCGTCGGACGCGGGCCTGGGCGTGGACAGGGTGTGCCGGGCCGCGGGCAGGTCGGTGGCCCCGGTGCCTCGCACGGCCACGGTGCGGACCGGACCGGCACGGCGCAGTCGCAGTTCCTGGTGCTCGTAGCCGCTCTTCGTCGAGAGCGGGGGCTGCGCGGCGGCCCAGGCGGCGTACGCTTCGCCGGCCGTGAGGACGACCGCCGCCCCGGGAGCGGCCGGTTCGGCCCGGGCGCCGGGCAGGAGGAACACGGCCGCGAGCGCGTACCGGATGCCGTCGGACAGGTGGAGCGGACGGCCGTTCTTCCGGCGAAGAGGGCCGTCACCACCGCATGGAACTGGAGGCCGGTCGGGGCGGAGCCGGTGAACCACGCGGCTGCCGGACCGGCGCATACGGTTCCTTGATCGAACCGCGGCGCGGGCGGTCAGCCCTCGTAGACCGTCAGCACGGCTCCGCCGACCTCGATGCGGCGGCCGGCGCGCATGCCGTTGCGGCGCAGGGTCTGCAGGCACTTGCCGAACAGGACCAGTTCGTCGGCGTCCAGGATCGCGGCGGCCAGGTCCAGGAGCTCGGCGAGGGCCTCGTCGGTGAGCACCTCGGGCAGTTCACCGGACAGCAGGACCATCGCGTCTCCGGCGGGATTCCGGACCACCGCTGTGGTCGGTCCGCCATGCACGAACAACACATGTCCCCCCTGGGAGCCCGGGTCGTGCGGCTTTCGCGTCTCGGGCAGGGAGAGACTAGCGGTGGATCTCGGCGGATTTGGGGCCGTCCGGATTCTTTTTCCGAGTTGGTGGGAGAACGGGCGTTCGGTGTCATCCGACGGCCGACCGGTGGCCCGCGGGGTCACTTCTCCCGCGTGGAGCGGTCCAGCAGGGACTCCACCAGAGCGGCGACGTGCCGGCGGTCGTCGGCCGACAGCTTCTGGACGCTGGCGATGAGGAGGTCGACCTCGGGGTCGGTGGAGCGCGGGGCGCCGCCCTCGGTGTCCGCGCCGGACCCTGGGCCGTAGACGTGGATGCCGCAGGCCTCGGCGGCGGCGCGGCGCACGGTGTCGAGCGGCAGTTCCAGGCCCTTGGAGAGCCCCTCCAGCGTGGCCGGCTGGGGCATGCGCACCACGCGCTCGGCGGTGGCCAGGTGGTGGACGGTGGAGCGGGGAACGCCGCCGCGGCGCGCTACGTCGCCGTATGACCAGCCCTTGCGGTCGAGGCGCTCACGGATCAACTGCTGCAGTGCGTTGGCCACTGATGGTCACTTCCTGCTCGCTGCCTGGCAAAACCCGCGGTCATCCCTCCACGTGGGGCCCGATTCTACGGGCGTCGGCGCGGACGGCCGAGAGGGGATCGGCGAATGGGGTTGCGCGAGGGGTCCCCGAGGCCCTAGTGTCCAATCTCGTTGGACAGCTCGTCCGACCAAGTTGGACGGAGTCCGGGGGGAACCTGACTCGGTCCGACCGGAAACGCCCATCCCTGAGGGGGAATTGATCATGATGGACGCCCACGAGCTCGAGGCCGAGTCCGCGGAGCTGCTGCCGGGACGCGAGGCCCTGGGCCGGCTGAAGTTCAGCTTCACCAAGTCGGTCAACGTCACCAAGCACGTCGCCAACGTCTCGGCCGCCAACCAGTCCGCCGCCCTCAACGACCACTCGCTGTGGTCCGTGGCCGACTCCGGCGCCGCCCAGAGCATCAACGTCGCCCAGTAACACCCACTCCCGGTCGAACCCGATCCCGTAAGACACGAAAGGACATCCATCATGAGCATGGACATGCACGAGCTGGACACCGAGTCCGCGGAGCTGCTGCCGGGCCGTGAGGCCCTGGGCCGGCTGAAGTTCAGCTTCGGCAAGACGGTCAACGTCACCAAGCACGTCGCCAACATCTCGGCCGTCAACGAGTCCGGCGCGCTCAACGACCACTCCGCCTTCTCGTCCGCCCAGTCGACGGCGCTGCAGAGCATCAACGTCTCGCAGTAACGGCAGTGCCGTGACGGCGCCGCTACGGCGCCTGCCACGGCAGCAGATCCGGGGGCGGACCGCGCAGGGGTACGGCGCGGGCCGCCCCCGGAGTCGGACCGGGGGGTTCACCTCCGGGACCGGGCCGGGGTTCCGCCCCCGGACCCGGATCAGGGGGGAGAGCGGGGAGGACGTGGGGGGAGACCACACATGACGGTGCTCGGAGACGGGGCGCCGCCGCTGCACGACACGGGTCCGGTTCCCGGGCCCGGCGGCTGGCCGGTGACCTACGAGCAGGTGGCGACCGGCAGCCTGCCGGTCGTCGAA
Source organism: Streptomyces sp. JNUCC 63 (assembly GCF_054366325.1). NCBI lineage: Bacteria > Bacillati > Actinomycetota > Actinomycetes > Kitasatosporales > Streptomycetaceae > Streptomyces > Streptomyces sp. JNUCC 63. The sequence continues at coordinate 4,728,542 of NZ_CM135963.1, forward strand.
CAGCCGGCGGCACTCGTTCCGCGGCTGAGCGCGGGACTGCGACTGCACGGCGAGTACCAGGGGTCGGGCTTCACCGAACCCAAGTACATCGCCCGTCGGGGGGACGGGCAGGTCGTGCAGCTGTCACGGCTGCTGTATCTCGTGGCGTCGTCCATCGACGGCGTCCGCGACGTCGAGACCATCGCCCACCGCGTCAGCGCGCGGTTCGGGCGGGAGGTCAGCGGCGACAACATCCGCTACCTGGTCGAGAACAAGCTCGAACCGCTCGGAGTGACGGTCCCCGACGGCCAGGAGAGCGAGGAGGTCGACGCCCCGCGCTCCGACCTCCTGCTCGCCCTCAAGGGCCACCGGGTGATCTTCAACGAGCGCCGTACGGCGAAGATCGCCCGGACCTTCGCCTGGCTGCACCGGCCGGCCGCGGTCGCGCTGGTGCTGGCCGCGGCGGTCGTCATGGACGTCTGGCTGTTCGGCTTCTTCGGGGCGATCGAGCCGGTGCTCGAGGTCCTCGACCAGCCGGTGCTCATCCTCATCGTCTTCGTCCTCACCGTGGCCTCGCTCGTCTTCCACGAGTTCGGCCACGCCTCCGCCTGCCGGTACGGCGGTGCGAGACCCGGGTGCATCGGCTGCGGGCTGTTCCTCATCTGGCCGTCGATGTACACCGACGTCACCGACGTCTACCGGATCGGGCGCGGCGGACGGCTGCGCACCGACCTGGGCGGGATCTACTTCAACGTCGTCTTCATGCTGGCCATGGCCGGGGCGTACTTCGCCACCCAGGCGCAGTTCTTCCTGGCCGCCGTCTACCTCGGGCACTTCGAGATCCTGGAGCAGCTGATGCCGGCCGTCCGGCTGGACGGCTACTACATCCTCGGCGACCTGGCCGGGGTGCCCGACCTGTACGGCAAGATCAAGCCGATCCTGCTCGGCCTGCTGCCGGGACGGAAGGGCCGGGCCGCCCGCAAGGAGGTCGCCGGGCTGAAGAAGTCGGCCCGCACGATCGTCGCCACCTGGGTGCTGACCATGGTGCCGCTGCTCGTCGGCGAACTCGGGTACGCCCTGTGGAACCTGCCCCGGATCGTCGCCACGATGATCCGGTCGCTGGCCGAGCAGGTCGGCGGCACCGGCTCGGCGTTCGTGCACGGGCAGGTCGTCGAGGGCCTGGTAGGCCTCATCGGCTGCGTCATGCTGCTGTGCCCGATGGCGGGTGTCGTCTATCTCTCCGTGAAGCTGGGCGGCCGCCTCTTCCGGGTCGCCAAGCGGGCCACGGAGGGTCGGCCGGGACTCCGGGTGACGGTGTGCGCGCTCGCGCTGGCCGGTCTCACGGGGCTGAGCTACGCGTGGGTGTCCGGGATGACGCCGCAGCCGCTGCCGAAGAAGCCGCCGATCGCGCCGATTCTGCAGCCGGGGGTGTCCACGCAGGAGCCGCAGCCGCGGCACGCGTCGACGCCGGACGGGCCGGAGCCGGGCGGGCCCTCGGCCGGGGCCTCCGCCGTGCCGTCGGGGTCCGCCGGGACGACGGGCGTGTCGGCGGGGCCGGGCGGCGGGCCTTCGGGAACGGCGTCGGGCCGTGCGTCGGCGTCGGCGGGGGAGTCGGTGGCGGCGTCGGGGAAGCCGAGTGCTTCGCCGAAGGCGGTGCCGAGCGGCAAGGGCGCGGTGGAGGAGCCGGTGGCTGCGCCTACGCCGTCGGAGAGCGCGGCCGCGCCCACGCCGTCGGAGAGCGTGTCGGCGTCGTTGCCGACCGAGAGCGTGTCCGCGCCGCCGGTCGTCAGTGGGCCGGAGAGTCCGGCTGGGTCGCCCTGACGCGGGCCGGGGGTGGGTGCGCCCGCCCTGCTCGAGGGGTGCTGCTGCGCCCACCCGTGCCCCCCTGGGGGTCCCCCTGCTCGAAGAGCTCGGGGGAGGCACGACTGCCCGCAGCTATGTATGACCATCCATCACAGGAGACTTCATGAGCAGTCATCGGAAACCTCGTTCCAGCAGTCGGCCGATTTCTCAGCGGGCCGTGCGGATAGGGTTGTTCGCCGCCGGGGTTGCCGGGGTGGCGACCGCTGTGCCGGCGCAGGCGGCGACGGCCGCGCCGCATGCCGCGGTCGCGTCGGACAATGTGTTCACCCATGCCGACCGGTTGCACCACACACAGGCGAAGGACTCGTTCACGGTCCGGCAGTTCGGCACGGTGAACGCGGCCGGTGTGCGCAACCAGGCCAACGCCGTCTCCACCGGGTGCTCGGCCGACGACGCGTGCCGTTCGGTGGCGCTGTCCTTCCAGATCGTGACGATCGCCGGGGAGCACACGCGCCTGAACGCCGTGAACCGCAGTGACGCGGTGAACAAGAAATGCACGGGCTGCCAGACCCTCGCCGGGGCCTACCAGTTCGTCGTCTCCACGCCCACGGCGTTCCGCTTCGACGCCACCACCCAGCGGCGGCTCACCGACCTGCACCGCCGGCTCGACGGGCTGACCCGGTCCTCGCTGCCCGCGGTGGAGCTGAAATCACAGGTGGACGCTCTCGCCGCCGAGGTCACCGACGTCCTGCACGACGCGGTCGCGAACGCCCCCAAGGGCGACGTGCGGCCCGCCGTGACCATGCACCGCCACCTGGACGGCTGGCCGGGCCGCTGACCGCGCCGTAGCCCGTCCGTCCCCCTTGGCCGACCGCCGGGTCCGCGACCTGATCGCGCGGACCCGGCGGTCGCTCGCGTGTGGGGACACCATTGACATCGGGTGAGTCCGGACGGAAACTCAGGGGACGCTTGAGTGAAGAATTTTTCACTACACGAACACGCTCGACCCGCCTCCAGGCAATGACGCCAACCCGAAGGGAACGACCGATGCGCACCACCGTCGGCATCATCGGAGCCGGACCGGCCGGCCTGCTCCTCGCCCGGCTGCTCCACAACGCCGGGATCGACTCGGTCGTCCTGGAGAGCCGCGACCGCGCCTACGTCGAGCACCGGCAGCGGGCCGGAATCCTGGAGCAGGGCACCGTCGACGTGCTGCGCGCGGCCGGGGCCGCGGAGCGGATGGACCGCGAGGGGCTCGAGCACGACGGGATCGAGCTGCGCTTCGACCGGCGCCGGCACCGCGTCGACTTCCCCGCGCTCACCGGCGGGCGGTCCGTGATGGTCTACGCCCAGACCGAGGTGTGCAAGGACCTCATCGCCCTGCAGCTCAAGGAGGGCGGTCCGCTGCTGTTCGGGGCGGAGGCGCTGGCCGTGGAGGGGGCCGAGACCGACCGTCCCTCCATCCGGTTCCGCCACGAGGGGCGCGAGGACGTCCTCGAGTGCGACTACGTCGTCGGGGCCGACGGCTTCTGGGGCGTGGCCCGCAAGGCGATCCCCGCCTCGATCTCCCAGGTGTTCGAGCGGACGTACCCCTTCGGCTGGCTCGGCATCCTCGCCGACGTGCCCCCCTCGCACGACGAGCTGATCTACGCCCGCCACGACCGCGGGTTCGCCCTGCTGTCCATGCGCTCCCCGTCCGTCTCCCGGCTCTACCTCCAGGTGCCGGCGGACACCGACGCCGGGACGTGGAGCGACGAGCAGATCTGGGACGAGCTCGAGCGGCGGTTGGAGACGGACGACGACTGGACCCTGCGGCGCGGGCCGATCACCCAGAAGTCGGTGACCCCCATGCGCTCCTACGTCCACGAGCCCATGCGCCACGGCCGGCTGTTCCTCGCCGGGGACGCCGCCCACATCGTGCCGCCGACCGGCGCCAAGGGGCTGAACCTCGCCGTCGGGGACGTCGTCACCTTCGCGCGGGCGCTCGTGCACCAGAAGGAGACCGGGTCCGCCGAGCTCCTCGACGCCTATTCGGCGAACTGCCTGCGGCGCGTCTGGCAGGCCGAGCGGTTCAGCTACGACATGACGACGATGCTGCACCGCGCCCCCGACGCCATCCCGTTCGACCGGCGCCTGCAGCTGGCCCGTCTGGACCGCATCAGCTCCTGCCGGGCCGCCGAGACCGACCTCGCCCTGGGCTACACCGGGTTCCCGCTCGACTGACGGACGGTCCGAGCAGGCGGACGGTGCCCGGAAACCGGCCGGTTGTCTCCGGCCGGTTCCGGACGGGTCGCGGCTTGGTGATGAATGACACCGTCCGCTGCCGGGAATCACCTGGTCGCGTAGCGTGTTCGACAGCACGAGGAGGGAAAGATCCTTCCTAGGTACTAGGGCCCATCCTTTGCCTTTCCATTACTCTTGGGCCAAGGCTGCGCAGTGCGGCCATGGAGGAGTGAGATGAGGAGCAGAAACCCGGTCTTCTCGCGACGGGGGTTCAGCCGCGACAACGGCTACGCGGGCTTCAACACCGCGCCGCAGGCCGGGGGTCCCGCTGTCGGCACGCAGGCCAATCCGTACGCGCAGGGCAACCCGTACGCCCAGCCGAGCGGCAACCCCTACGCGCAGAACCCCTACGCTCAGCAGGACCTGCAGTACGGCACGCCGCCGCAGGCCCCGGCCACCACCGGCCGGATGACGATGGACGACGTCGTCCTGCGCACGGCGTCCACGCTCGGCACGCTGGTCGTGACGGCCGCGCTCGCCTGGGCGCTGCTGCCGGTCGACGGCGCCAACATCGGCCGTACCTACGCCATCGGGATCGGCGCCGCGCTGGTCGGCATGGTGCTGGCCCTGGTGCAGTCCTTCAAGCGCAAGGCCTCGCCCGCGCTGATCCTGACCTACGCCGCCGTCGAGGGCGTGTTCCTCGGCGTCGTCTCCAACATCGTCGACACCCACATCGCCAGCGGCGCGGCCATGCAGGCCGTGCTCGGCACGATGGCGGTCTTCGGCGGCGTCCTGCTGGCCTACAAGGCGGGCTGGATCCGCGTCAACCGCCGGTTCTACGGCTTCGTGATGGCGGCGGCGCTCGGCTTCGTGCTGCTGATGATGGTGAACATGCTGTTCGCCGTGTTCGGCGGCGGTGACGGCCTCGGCTTCCGCAGCGGCCCGCTCGGCATCTTCTTCGGTGTCGTCGGCATCATCCTCGGCGCCTGCTTCCTCGCCCTGGACTTCAAGCAGGTCGAGGACGGCATCGCCTACGGCGCCCCGCGCGAGGAGGCCTGGCTCGCGGCCTTCGGCCTCACGCTGACGCTGGTGTGGATCTACATGGAGTTCCTGCGGATCATCGCGATCCTCAACCAGAGCGACTAGTCCACCGGCGACACGCCGAGAGAACCGAGAGAACCGAGAGAACACGGAAGGGCCCCGGGGTTTCCCCGGGGCCCTTCGCCGTGCCGACGGTGCGCGCCTAGAGCAGTTTGCGCGCGGCCCTCCTCAGGTCGTACTCGTGGATGATCGCCTTGGCGTGGCCGTACGCGAGGTTGTGTTCGTGGCGGAGCCAGCTGACCTTCTCTTCGAAGCGGAGCGCGGGGCCTTCTTCGACGGTGCGCAGCCAGTCGGAGATCTCACGACCGGTGCAGTGGGGGATGCGGGCGAGCAGATTGCGATGGGTCTCCTCGGAGAAGACTTGGGACATCGGCGCCTCCGGACGCATTCGACGAAGCCGGTCCTTCACGTCACCGTGCCCGAGGGTTCGCGTGTTGGCAACAGTCCTGGTGCGACGCGTAGTCTCGCGGCGTGGTGGACACGACTTCTCTGACCCGGGCAGTGGATCACTTCGCCGACCGCCTCAGGGCGGCGCCGCAGAGCCGGTTGCAGCGGGCCGGCGCCGCCGAGGCACTGGCGCTGGCCAGGGAGTTCGCCCGGCGGGCCCAGCTCGCCGAGCGCCCCGGGACCGAGCCGCGGGAGATGCCGGACGCGGGGATGTTCGCGGCCGCGGACCAGGTCACCGTCGCCGGACACGATCTGGCGCTCGTACTGAAAACCGAGGACGAGGTGGCGGAGGCCGTACGTCTGGTGCAGGAGGCGCAGCGGCGGGCGAGGGTCTGACCCCGGTCGCGGGCCCCGGCTACAGGGAGGCGATGACGCGGTCCGCCAGGATGTACACGTTCTCCTCACCGCAGGCGAAGGTGAGCGTGTAGGCGCCGGAGACGCCCGAACCGCCCAGCAGGACCGGGGACTCGCCCGTGCACAGGGCGGCGGCCAGGCGCTCGGCGGTCTCCCGGTGACCCGGGGTCATGCACAGGGTCGTACCGTCGGCGAAGACGTAGACGTCGAGGGTGCCCAGCGGGCCCGGGCGGACGTCGGTCAGCTCCACGCGGGTCGCGGCCAGCTCCTCCAGGGCGGCCACCGTGCGCTCGTGGTCGTCCACGACCGGGGACGGGCGGGGCGTGAAGTCCGGGTGCGAGGGGTGCCGGCGGCGGGCCGCGGCCAGCTCCGGGGACTCGCCGGAGGCGGCCTGCTCGTCGGCCTCCGAGCCGGTCTCGGCCACCGGCTCCAGGTGCTCCAGCCCCGCGCAGTCGGCCTGCCGGGGCAGGAACAGCTCGCTGTCGGGCAGCCCGAGCAGGGAGGGCGCGTCGGCGGCGTCCCTGGCTTCCTGGGCGGCCCAGAACGCCCGTGCCTCGGCCAGTTCCCGCTCCCGTTCCTCGGCGAGCGCCTGGACCACGGCGGCACGTATCTGCTCCGCGTCAGCGTGGCCGCGGGCGTCGGGCAGCAGGGCGCGCGCGGTGGCGGCGTGGTTCTCCGCCAGCTGCTTCTGCAGAGCCGCGACCTGGCGCCGCAGGGCGAAAAGGGTGCGCAGGACGGCGACGCCCACGGCGCCGGTGGCGGCCGTGGTAAGCAGCAAGGCGATCGGCATGGCGCTCACTGACGTACTCCCGGGTTCAAGGTCGATCCCCGACTTCCTACATCAGCTTGAAGGGCGGACTATCCAGTTGTCAGTGCGTAACGTCACGAAACGGGCAGGAAAGCGACCTGTGGGTTTCCTGAGGGAAAACGCTGACCTGCGAGGATCCCTCTGCCGAGGGAGAAAGGTCACATCCTGAGGGAGATTGGATCACAAAACGGCCCGGAATCCAGGCGTTTCCTGGATTCCGGGCCGTTCGATCACGGCGGGTGGTAAGGCGGCCACTGACGGTCTTCCGGACGGCCGCGTGTCCCGTCGTCCAGAGGGTCAGCTGAGGCGCTCGATGACCATCGCCATGCCCTGGCCGCCGCCGACGCACATCGTCTCCAGGCCGAACTGCTTGTCGTGGAACCGCAGGGAGTTGATCAGCGTGCCGGTGATACGGGCGCCGGTCATGCCGAAGGGGTGGCCGACGGCGATCGCGCCGCCGTTGACGTTCAGCTTCTCCAACGGGATGTTCAGGTCGCGGTAGGAGGGGATCACCTGGGCGGCGAAGGCCTCGTTGATCTCGACCAGGTCGATGTCGTCGATGGTCAGCCCGGCCCGCTGCAGGGCCTGCTTGCTGGCCTCGACCGGGCCGAGGCCCATGATCTCCGGCGAGAGGCCGGAGACGCCGGTGGAGACGATCCGGGCGAGCGGGGTCAGGCCCAGCTCGCGGGCCTTGGTGTCGGACATGATGACGAGCGCGGCGGCGCCGTCGTTGAGCGGGCAGCAGTTGCCGGCGGTGACCAGCCCGTCGGGGCGGAAGACCGGCTTGAGACCGGCCACGCCCTCCACGGTCACGCCCGGGCGCGGACCGTCGTCCTTGCTGATGACGGTACCGTCGGGCAGCGTCACCGGGGTGATCTCCCGCTCCCAGAAGCCGTTCTTGAGGGCCTCCTCGGCGAGGTTCTGCGAGCGGACGCCGAACTCGTCCATCTCCTGGCGGGTGACGCCCTTCCAGCGGGCGAGGTTCTCCGCGGTCTGGCCCATCGCGATGTAGGCGTCGGGGATCAGGCCGTCCTCGCGCGGGTCGTGCCAGGTGGTGCCCTCCTGCTCGGCCACGGCCGCGGTACGGGCCTCCGCCTCGGCGAACAGCGGGTTGTGCGTGTCCGGCAGGCTGTCGGAGTTGCCCTTGGTGAACCGGGAGACCATCTCCACACCGGCCGAGACGAACACGTCGCCCTCACCGGCCTTGATGGCGTGCAGGGCCATGCGGGAGGTCTGGAGGGAGGAGGAGCAGTAGCGGGTGATCGTGCAGCCGGGCAGGTGGTCCATGCCCATCTGCACGGCGACGATCCGGCCGAGGTTGTTGCCCTGCTCGCCGCCGGGCAGGCCGCAGCCGAGCATCAGGTCGTCGATGTCCCTCGGGTCCAGCTCGGGGACCTTCGCGAGGGCGGCCTGGACGATCGTGGCGGTGAGGTCGTCGGGGCGCAGGTCCTTGAGGGAGCCCTTGAAAGCGCGGCCGATGGGGGAGCGGGCGGTCGAGACGATGACGGCTTCGGGCATCACGGCTCCGTATCAGTGGGGCGGCGCGTAGCGCCTCGTTGAGGGGTGGTGGCCGGGTGGCGGGTGGGCGTACGTATGGGTGAGGGGCGGCTGCTTGGAAGTTACCCGCCCGTATGGCGAAGGTCACGGGAACCGCGGTGTGACCCTGACCGCACTTGTCTAAGCGCTTGCTTGGCTGTCATCCGGTCGCGCCCACCCTCAAACCGACGGAGTCACCGGCGCGGGCTGCGGCTCCGGCACCCTCCTCCGCCGACGCCGCTTGAGCAGGGCCCACGGCCCCCGCGGCCCGGTGGGCATGGCGGCCGTGACCTCCGTACCCGCCTCCGACGCCGCCTCCGCCGCCGCACGGGCCACCGGCAGGAAGCCCTCGCGCCGCGACACGTCCGGACGTTCCTCCTCCGCCGGCCACAGCCCCAGCGCCGCGCACACCGTCGGCAGCACCGCCATCGCCGCCGTGGCGTACCCCTCGGCGGAGGGGTGGTAGTTGTCCGGCCCGAACAGCTCCCGCGGATTCGCCTCGAACTCGGGTCCGAGCAGATCGCCCAGCGACACGGTCCGGCCCCCCTGCTCCACCACTCCGATCGTCTGCGCCGCCGCCAGCTGCCGTGAGGCGCGCCGGGCCAGCCACCGCAGCGGCTGCTGGACCGGCTCGATCGTGCCCAGGTCGGGACAGGTGCCCACGACGACCTCCGCCCCCGCCGTACGCAGCCGCCGTACCGCCGCCGACAGATGCCGCACCGAGCGGGTCGGCGGCATCCGGCGGGTCACGTCGTTCGCGCCGACCATGATCACGCAGATGTCCGGGACCTGCGCCGGATCGGCGAGCACCAGCGCCACCTGCCGGTCCAGGTCGTCGGACTGCGCCCCGGGTGCGGCGACGTTCCGCAGCCGCACCGGACGCTCCGCCACCGCCGCGAGCCCCGACGCCAGCAGAGCGCCCGGCGTCTGCCCGGCCCGGTGGACGCCCTGGCCCGCGGCCGTGGAGTCACCGAGCATGACCAGGCTCAGCGGCAGCTCGCCGGGGATGCCGTACACATGGCCGTACAGACCGTCCGCGACCGGCACGTGATTGTCCGTGCCGTTGCCCACGTGACGCTTGGCCATCTGCACCTCGGCCAGCAGCAGACCGACGGCGGCCGCGCCGACCAGGCCGAGCCCGCCGCCCCCGTACGCGGCACCGGCCGCGATCCGCCGGGCCACCCTCGCCCTCGACATGCTCGTCATGCCCGCCGCCACCTCCTGCGTAGCCGTACACCCACTCCTTGCCCCGTACCGACCGTGGTCCAATCTCGACGGGGAGTGAACGCCCGCCCCCGGAGCCGCGCCCCTGGCCTACGCTGGCGGAACCATTACGACCACACCTTTTGCAGCGACCGGAGACAACGGTGCAATTCCACGACTCGATGATCAGCCTCGTCGGCAACACCCCGCTGGTGCGGCTCAACAACGTCACCAAGGGCATCAAGGCGACCGTCCTGGCCAAGGTCGAGTACTTCAACCCGGGCGGTTCCGTGAAGGACCGCATCGCCCTGCGCATGATCGAGGCGGCCGAGCAGAGCGGGGAGCTCAAGCCCGGCGGGACGATCGTCGAGCCGACCAGTGGCAACACCGGCGTCGGCCTCGCCATCGTGGCCCAGCAGAAGGGCTACAAGTGCGTCTTCGTCTGCCCGGACAAGGTCTCCACCGACAAGATCAACGTGCTGCGCGCATACGGCGCGGAAGTGGTCGTGTGCCCGACGGCCGTCGCGCCCGAGCACCCGGACTCGTACTACAACGTCTCCGACCGGCTGGTGCGGGAGACGCCGGGCGCCTGGAAGCCCGACCAGTACTCGAACCCCAACAACCCCCTCTCGCACTATCACTCCACCGGCCCCGAGCTCTGGGAGCAGACCGAGGGGAGGATCACCCACTTCGTGGCCGGCGTCGGCACCGGCGGCACCATCTCCGGCACCGGCCGCTACCTGAAGGACGCCAGCGACGGCAAGGTCAGGGTGATCGGTGCCGACCCCGAGGGCTCGGTGTACTCCGGCGGCTCCGGACGGCCGTACCTCGTCGAGGGCGTCGGCGAGGACTTCTGGCCGACCGCCTACGACCGGACCGTGGCCGACGAGATCGTGGCCGTGTCCGACAAGGACTCCTTCCAGATGACCCGCCGCCTGGCCAAGGAGGAGGGCCTCCTGGTCGGCGGCTCCTGCGGCATGGCGGTCGTCGCCGCCCTGCGCGTGGCCGAACGGCTCGGCCCGGACGACGTCGTGGTGGTGCTGCTGCCGGACAGCGGGCGCGGGTACCTCAGCAAGATCTTCAATGATGAATGGATGGCCGACTACGGCTTCCTGGAGGACGAGGGCCCGAGCGCGCGGGTCGGTGACGTGCTGAACGACAAGGAGGACGGCATCCCGTCCCTGGTCCACATGCACCCGGACGAGACGGTCGGCCAGGCCATCGAGGTGCTGCGCGAATACGGCGTCTCGCAGATGCCGATCGTGAAGCCGGGCGCCGGTCACCCGGACGTCATGGCGGCGGAGGTCGTGGGGTCCGTGGTGGAACGGGAACTGCTGGACGCGCTGTTCACCAAGCGGGCCTCGTTGGAGGACCCGCTGGAGAAGCACATGTCGGCCCCGCTGCCGCAGGTCGGCTCCGGTGAGCCGGTCGGCGACCTGATGGCGGTGCTCGGCACGGCGGATGCGGCGATCGTGCTGGTGGAGGGCAAGCCGACCGGTGTGGTCAGCCGTCAGGACCTGCTCGCCTTCCTGGCCAAGAGCGGGAAGCAGTAGGCAGTCACGGAAGTGGTGCGAGCGTTCACGTGCCCGCAGCACCCGCTTAACACGGGTCCGGAAGAGTAGGGGGTGCGAACGGCGCCAGGGCCTCCGGAGCGGCTCCCGGACCTCCATGGACGCCGTGGACGCGCCTGCCCGGCCCTGAGCCGGCCCGCGTCCCCCCGCGCGGGGACCGCCGTCGTCCCGCCCCCCGGTCACACGGGGGTGTGGCGGTCCCCGCGCACAGCTTCCGCTCAGTTCTCCCAGGCGTCGTCCTTGGCCGAGCCCCGGCGGCCCGTGAACAGTCCGGGGTTGGCGCGGGCGGCCTGGACGGCGTTGACGCCCACGATGCCGACCCAGGCGGCGATGAGGCCGGGCAGGTCACCGACGCCGCCGCCGATCGCGGACAGCGGGACGGCCAGTACCAGGGAGACGATGCCGAAGCCGAAGCGCTCGCCCCAGGAGTCGGTGGCCTTCGGCGAGCGGGAGTCACGGGCCGTCGTCATCTGCTGCTCGGCGAGCTGCCGGCGCACCCGGCGTTCGACGGCGCTGTCGATGCGCTGGTCGACCTTCTCCAGGAACGAGTCGACCAGCGCGGACTCGTACTCCTCGCCCAGCTCCCTGCGGGCCTGCAGGGAGGCGTTGAGTTCCTTCTTCAGATCGGCGTCCCGCGCGTCCATTCCGGTCATGCGGACCAGGCTAGGCAGCCGGGGCGCCCGCCGCACTGGGGATAGCCCCCCTGTTCGGCGGGGGCAGGCCGCCGCCGGTGTCGCCGGGGTGACCGTTCGGACACACTTGGCCGGTCTCCTGCCGTCCCTTGCCGTGACTGCATGACCTCATGCAGAGTTCTTGGTGTCTGAATAGAAACTGGTCGGGGAGGTAGCCTCCCGGGGCGTCGACGACTTCTGGAGGGGAAGCACGTCATGAGCGGGACCGACAGCCCTGCCGCACGGTTGCAGGCGCTCTTCGAAGGACACCGGCTCACGCCGACCCAGCGGCGCATCGCGCACAGCATGGTGCGGCGCGCCGCCGACGTGCCGTTCCTGTCCAGCGTCGAACTGGCCGAGCTGGCCGGGGTCAGCCAGCCGTCGGTGACCCGCTTCGCGGTCGCGCTCGGCTTCGACGGCTACCCGGCGCTGCGCCGGCATCTGCGCGAGGTCGCGCCCGCCGAACCCGTGGCTCAGCCGGCCTCCTACAACGAGTACCAGCAGGCGGTCGAGGCCGAGATCGAGAACCTCCGGCACCTGGCGGAGGCGCTGGCCGATCCGCGGCCGGTGCGGGAGGCGGGCCGTGTTCTCGCCGCCTCCCGTCCGCTGCCCGTCCTGGGCCTGCGGGCCGCGGCCTCCCAGGCCTACGGCTTCGCGTACTTCGCCGGCAAGGTCCACCCCGACGTACGGCTGCTCGACGAGGGCGGCACGATGATCCAGGACCGCATCGACGGGGCCGTACGGGCGGGCGCCTCGGCGCTGCTGTGCTTCGCGCTGCCGCGCCATCCGCGCGAGGTCGTGGACACCCTCGCCTACGCCAAGGACGCGGGGCTGACCGTCGTCACGGTCGCGGACTCGGCCTTCGCGCCGGTCGCCAAGCACTCCGACCTGCTGCTGCCCGCGGCGGTCGGCACCGGGCTCGCCTTCGACACCGCGTGCGCGCCGATGCTGCTGGGCCGGGTGCTTCTGGAGGCCATGTGCGACGACCTGCCCGACGCGCAGGCGCGGCTGGAGGAGTTCGACGGGAAGGCGGCGGCGCGGGGCCTGTTCGTGGAGTGACGCTCCTTACGCGGCGCGGGAACTCTCGGATTCGTCCCACGGACGCTCGTCGGCCTGCCCGCACCGACGAGTGTGCCGGGACGACGAGGAGACAGCACGTGGCACGCGGAGGTCGTGCGGATCGCGGAGGTCGGGGCCTGGCCCGGGTGGCCGCCGTGGTACGGGCCGGGGCGGCGCCGCTGTGGTGGCTCGGGGTGCTCGCGGCGGGGATCGGGGTGCTGGTGCCGGGGCCGACCGGGCGCCGGATCGGTGTCCTCGCGGGGGCCGCGCTCTTCCTGGTGAAGGTGGCCGTCGTGGCCCGCGCGCGGCGCCGGCGCCATCAGGCACTCGCGCGTGGCGCCTCCCGCGCCGGACGGCACGACGTGCTCCAGGGCCGGGCGGTCGGTGTCCGGGTCTGGCGCCGGGGGCACCGCTGGTGGCTGCTGTCGGCGTTCGTGGCCGCGCCGGGCGGCTCCTTCGTCCTGCCCGCGGCCGGCAGCATGCCGCCGGCCGCGGGCAGGGGCGGGGCTGTGGCTGAAGGCCGCCTGGCTCGGCCGGCTGGAACGGTCCGGGGACGCCCCGTTGTGGGTGCACGTCGACCGGCTCGGCAGGCGCGGCGGACGCCCGCGGGCAGGACGGTCCGCGCCTACCACGCCACGGGCCTCGCGGCGGGCGACGCGGCCCCGGGCGGGGCACGTCGCCGCACCGCGGCGCTCGTCCAGTCTCCGGGGGCGCCGGATCAGACCTCCAGGTCCTCCTCGATCCTCTTCAGCTGGTGACGGGCCATCGCCAGGTTGGCCCGCTTGCCGTCGAGGACGAGGTACAGGAACAGGCCGTTGCCGCCGCGCCCGCTGATCAGGCGGATCAGGTGGTACTGGTCGGACAGGGTGATCAGGATGTCCTCGATCTGCGCCTTGAGGCCGAGGTGTTCCATGGTGCGCATCTTGGCCCGTACGACATCGGTGTTGCCTGCCGCGGCGACGTTCAGGTCGAAGCTCTTGCTGCCGCCCATCGTGCCCAGCGCCATGCCGCTGGTGTAGTCGACGAGCGCGACGCCGGTCGCGCCCTCGATGGAGGCGAGCGCTTCCTTCAGGCAGGTCTCGGTGTTGGCCATGGCGGGTCTCCTTGTTCTCTCAACTTTCGGTGGTGGTACGCGCGTTGGTGGCAGTGGTGCGTGGTGCGCGCGTGGTTCTGGTCCGTGTGGTGCCGGTCCTGGTGGCCGGTTTCGCGGGCTTCGCGGGCGCCTTGCCGGGGGCCTTGGCCGCCGCTTCGGCGTCGACCAGTTCCCCGATGCGGGCGCCGGCCCTGCGGCCCTCCAGGTGGAGGCGGCCGACGTTGACGCGGTCCTGGGCGAGCAGGGTCAGCACCGCGGTGCTGCCCGCCGCGTAGGTCGCGACATAGCCGTAGGCGCCCCGCACGAGCAGTTCGCGCAGGTCGCCCTGGCCGGTGACGTCCGCCATGCGTACGGCGACGCCGAGCGCGGCCGCGGTGAGTGCCGCCACGCTCTCCGGCTCCACGCCCGGGGTGTCGTGGGCCAGTACGAGGCCGTCGACACTCGCGGCGAGGGCGCCGGTGAGCTGGGGTACACGGGCTCTCAACCGGCGTAGTTCGTCCAGGATTTCCGGCTCGGCTGCCATCCGGTGTCTCCTCTCAAAGGGCCTCCAGCGCATCCCTGAGCCTCTTCAGCAGCGTGATGTGGGGGTCGGTGGTGTACGCCAACCGCTCGGCGAGCGTGGGTGTCTCCCCGCCGCCGGCCGGCCCGGGCGCATCCCGTGGTGCGACGAGTCCGGCGGCCGCCAGGCGCCGTACGTCCACCAGGGTGTGGAACGCCTGCCGGCCCAGCTCCCGGGCCAGGTCGGTGGCAGTGCGGGCGCCGTCGATCCGCTCCAGGAGCGCGTGCTGGCGGGGTGTGAGCTTCGGTGCGGCGGTGGCGTACGTCCGCACCAGCGGGGCGCTGTCCGGCCTGGCGTCGGGCCAGATGCGCCGCAGCAGCTCGCGCCGGCGCAGGGTCTCGCGCTCCAGGTCGGCCACCGGGACCGGCAGGACGGGGCCGAGCCGGTGGGCGATGCCGTAGCGGAAGCGGCCCGGGGCGCTGCTCGGGGCGAGCGCGAAGTAGGCGGCGTCGTACAGCGCGCCCAGGTGGCACAGTTCCAGGGCGCCCTCGGACAGATGGCCGCCGTCCAGCAGCAGGTGGGCCGCGCCGTGCCGGTCGTCGGCCCGGGCCACGGCGTCCCGCCACACCGCGGCCTCCAGCGTGCCGTGGGCGGTCAGCAGCAGCTCCAGGCCGGGCGTCAGGGGGCTCTCGGCGTGCACCACGCGGCCCTCGGCGAGGTAGAGCGTGCCGCGTTCGCGGACCAGGACGCCGGTGGCCTGTTCGGCGGCGAGCCGGGTCAGCATCGGCGATACGCCGCCCCAGGCCGGCTCGGCGGCGGCCGGCTTGCTGCGCACCGGCAACCGGGGCGGCGGCGGGGTGTCGACCACGGTCATCCCAGCACCAGCCGCTCGGCCATCTCGCCCAGGCGTATGCGGGCCAGGGCGAGGTTGCCCTCCGTACGGGTCAGCCACAGGTGCAGGAACACGCTGCTGTCGAAGGACGTGTCCACGAACCGCAGCAGGTGGTAGCTGTCGCGGTTGCTGACGATCAGGTCCTCGACCGGGGGCCGCTCGCCGTCGGGGTCCTCGGCGGAGGCGAACGCCCCGTGCTCGGCGGCCAGCCGGGCCAGTTCGGCGGCCTCCGCCGCCGTGGTCTCGTGGTCGCCGCCCGGGGACTCCCCGACGGTGCCCAGGGCAAGTCCGCTCGTCCAGTCGACCAGCGCGGCGCCTCTCGCACCGGGCAGCCGCATGGCTTCCAGTAGGCACTCGTCGATTCCGGGCACCGTTGTTCCCCTCCCGCCTGGGGCTTCGGCTGAGTGATGGAGACGCTACGCACGGTGTGCGGCGACGGCGAGGGTTACGGCATTTTCCGGTGGAACATGCGGTCGAGGGGCTAATGTGGGTCAACTGACCCGGGTTTCACACCAGATGCGCCGGGTGCGCTCGGCGTGCCTCAAGCGCGCTCGGGTGCGCGCAGGGTGGTGAGCGCCGCCGCGTGCTCCCCTCCCGCCTCCGCCACGATTTCCCGGACCGTCTGCGGCTCGCGCACGGTCGCGAAGGCGATACCTCCCGAGCCGTCCGGGGTGAAGCCGTAAATCCCGGGCCGGGGCAGGGAGTTGTAGGCGTAGTGGTGCGCGAAGTAGTAGGCGCCGGTGTCCAGCGCCGCCACGTGGTCGCCCGGTTCGAGCGGGGCGAGGGCGCGGCCCTCGGCGAGCAGGTCGCCGGCGAAGCAGGCGGGCCCTGCGACGTCCTGCACCACCTCGGGTCCCGTCTTGGGCCGCCCCTTCGCGTCGTACGCGGCGAGGCGCAGCGGCCACGCCCCCGGTACGTACACCGTGCGCGTCGCGACCTGCACGCCCGCGTGGGTCACGGCGACCGGTCGCCCGCCGGCGCTCTTGGTGTACTCCACCCGGGCCACCACCGTGCCCTGCTTGGCCAGCAGCGACCGCCCGAACTCGGTCACCAGCCCGTACCGCCCGTCGAACAGCCCCGGCACCACCTCGCCCAGCAGCCGCGCGTACTGCGCGTACGTCGGCGCGGTCGCCTCCGAGCCGAAGTTGACCGGCAGCCCGCCGCCGATGTCGAGGGTGTCGATCTGCCGCCGTCCCACGCGCGCGTTGATCTCCTCCGCGAGCGCGTACGCCTGCGCCACTCCCCGTGCCATCAGGGGGAGCGGGATGCCCTGGGATCCGGTGTGGGCGTGCAGCCTTGTCAGCCAGGGGCGGTCCAGATACGCCCGTACGACCCACTCGCGCGCGCCCTCGTCGCACAGCCCCACCCCGAACTTCGAGGTCGCCGTGGCTGTCGACAGCGCCTCGATGGAGCCCCCGCCGACCTGCGGGTTCACCCGGATCCCGAGCGGTGAGCGAGGGACGGCGGACCCCACGAGGGCGTCGATGCGGGCCAGCTCCTGAGGGTTGTCCGCGTTGACGGCGATGCCCAGCTCCAGCGCCTCGCGCAGCTCGGCCGGGGTCTTGGCGGGGGAGTCCAGGACGGTGCGGGCGGGCGGCACCCCCGCCGTCCGCGCCAGCGCCAGCTCGCCCGGGCTCGCCACCTCGGCGCCCATGCCCTCCTCGTGCAGCAGCCGCAGCACCGGCACGAGCGGGGTCGCCTTGACCGCGAAGGCGTGCAGCACCGGGGTCCCCGGCGCCGCCACCGCCTCGAACGCCGCCCGGAGCGACGCCGCCGACTCCCGGATGCCGGTGGCGTCGAGCAGGCCCACGATGGGGGAACCGGGCCCGAGCAGTCCCTGGTCCACCGCGGCCCGTACCGCCGCGTCCCGCCGGACGACCCGCCCGCGGTCCTTGTCCATGCCGCCGTCCCCCGTCCCCGTCGCCCTGTCGCTGCCTGCCGTCATGCGTCCAGCGAAACATCCGGGGTGGGCCCGTGTCGGCAGGCGGCGACGTATTGACTAGCTCTATTCATCAGGTCAGGATGTGAATAACGGCAGCAACAGCCCGCTGGGAGCAATCCGCTGGGAGGCAGACCATGTCAGGACCCCGCCCCGTACGAGCGCCGCGCGGTACGGAACCGAGCGCCCTGGGGTGGCAGCAGGAAGCCGCCCTGCGGATGCTCCAGAACAACCTGGACCCCGAGGTCGCCGAACACCCCGACAAGCTCGTCGTCTACGGCGGCACCGGCAAGGCCGCCCGCGACTGGCGCTCCTTCGACGCCATGGTCCGCACGCTGAAGACCCTCAAGGCCGACGAGACCATGCTCGTCCAGTCCGGCCGTCCCGTCGGAGTCATGCAGACCCACGAGTGGGCCCCGCGCGTGCTCCTGGCCAACTCCAACCTCGTCGGCGACTGGGCCAACTGGGAGGAGTTCCGCCGCCTGGAGGCCCTCGGCCTGACCATGTACGGCCAGATGACCGCCGGCTCCTGGATCTACATCGGCACCCAGGGCATCCTCCAGGGCACCTACGAGACCTTCGCCGCCGTCGCCGCGAAGAAGTTCGGCGGCACCCTCGCCGGGACCATCACCCTGACCGCCGGCCTCGGCGGCATGGGCGGCGCCCAGCCGCTCGCGGTGACCATGAACGACGGCGTGGCCATCTGCGTCGACTGCGACCCGCGCGCCATCGAGCGCCGCATCGAGCACCGGTACCTCGACGTCAGGGCCGACTCCCTCGACCACGCCCTCCAGCTGGCGGTCGAGGCGCGCGACGCCCGGCGGCCGCTGTCCATCGGCGTCCTCGGCAACGCCGCCGAACTCGTCCCGCAGCTGCTCGCCATGGGCGCGCCCATCGACATCGTCACCGACCAGACCTCCGCCCACGACCCGCTGTCCTACCTGCCGCTCGGCATCGACTTCGAGGACATGGCCGAGGCCACCGCCAAGGACCCGGCCGGGTTCACCACCCGGGCCCGCGAGTCCATGGCCAGGCACGTCGAGGCGATGGTCGGCTTCCTGGACGCCGGCGCCGAGGTCTTCGACTACGGCAACTCCATCCGCGGCGAGGCGCAACTGGCCGGATACGACCGGGCGTTCGCCTTCCCCGGCTTCGTCCCCGCCTACATCCGGCCGCTGTTCTGCGAGGGCAAGGGCCCGTTCCGCTGGGCCGCGCTGTCGGGTGAGGCGTCCGACATCGCCAAGACCGACAAGGCGATCCTGGAGCTGTTCCCCGAGAACGAGTCCCTGGCCCGCTGGATCAGGATGGCGGGCGAACGCGTCCACTTCCAGGGCCTGCCCGCGCGCATCTGCTGGCTCGGCTACGGCGAGCGCGACAAGGCGGGCGAGCGGTTCAACGACATGGTCGCGAGCGGTGAGCTGCGGGCACCGATCGTCATCGGCCGCGACCATCTCGACTGCGGGTCCGTCGCCTCTCCCTACCGGGAGACCGAGGCCATGCTCGACGGGTCCGACGCGATTGCCGACTGGCCGCTGCTGAACGCGATGGTCAACGTGGCGTCGGGGGCGTCGTGGGTGTCGATCCACCACGGTGGCGGTGTCGGCATGGGCCGGTCGATCCACGCCGGGCAGGTGACGGTGGCCGACGGTACGGCGCTGGCCGGCGAGAAGATCCGCCGGGTTCTCACCAACGATCCCGGGATGGGCGTGATCCGGCACGTCGATGCCGGGTACGACATCGCGGAGTCGGTGGCGGGGAAGCGGGGGGTTCGGGTGCCCATGCGTGAGGGTGACGACGGGTGACCCGGCGTTCTGGTGATGGCCGGAAGCCTGTAGCGGGCGGCGGGGGTTCCTTCCACGAGATGTGGCGGGACCTCGCTTCCATCGGACGGCACGCGGAGTCCGGTGGTTACCGCCGGTTTGCGTGGACGGCTGCCGACGCGGAGTGCCGGGCCTGGTTCAAGGAGCAGGCCCAGGGCCGCGGGCTGGCGTACGAGGTCGACCGGAACGGGAATCAGTGGGCCTGGCTCGGGGATCCCGCCCGGGGGGACGCTGTCGTCACCGGGTCGCACCTCGACTCCGTGCCGGATGGCGGGGCCTTCGACGGGCCCTTGGGTGTCGTGTCCGCCTTTGCCGCTCTCGACGAGCTGCGGAGCAGGAACGTGCGGTTCGCCCGGCCGCTCGCCGTCGTCAACTTCGGGGACGAGGAGGGCGCCCGGTTCGGGCTCGCCTGTGTCGGGTCGCGGCTGACCGCCGGGCAGCTCACCGCCGAGCAGGCGCACCGGCTCACCGACGGCGACGGGATCACGCTGCCCAAGGCGATGGAGGCCGCCGGGTACGACCCCGACGCCATCGGGCCGGACCCGGAGCGCCTCGCAGGGATCGGGGCCTTCGTCGAACTGCACGTCGAGCAGGGGCGCGCCCTCGACCTCACCGGGGAAGCCGTCGGTGTGGCCGACGCGATCTGGCCGCACGGGCGGTGGCGGTTCGACTTCCGGGGTGAGGCCAACCACGCGGGTACCACCCGGCTCGCCGACCGGCGCGACCCGATGCTGTCGTACGCCGAAACGGTGCTCGCCGCCCGGCGCGAGGCCACGCTCGCCGGTGCCGTCGCCACCTTCGGCAAGATCGCCGCGGAGCCGAACGGCGTCAACGCGATCCCCTCCCTGGTGCGCGGCTGGCTCGACTCCCGTGCCGCCGACCAGCAGACCCTCGACACCGTGGTCAGCGGTATCGAGAAGGCGGCCCGCGAGTACGCCGCGGCGCACGGCGTCGATCTGGACGTGGTGCGCGAGTCCTTCACGCCCGTGGTCGAGTTCGACCACGCCCTGCGGGACGAACTCGCCCGCATCCTGGGCAAGGACACCGGCCTGACGGTGCCCGTTCTCGGCACGGGCGCGGGACACGACGCCGGAATCCTGTCCGGGACCGTTCCGGCCGCCATGCTGTTCGTGCGCAACCCCACCGGTGTCTCGCACTCCCCGGCCGAGTTCGCCGCCGAGGACGACTGCCTGGCCGGGGTACGCGCACTCGCCGACGTACTGGAAGGACTGGCCTGCGCGTGACCCCCACTCAGCAGACGCGGACGTACTGGCTGGAGCAGGCCTGGCTCGGCACGCACGTCGAGCCGGGCGTGGCGCTCGACGTGCGCGACGGTCGCATCGCGGCCGTCCGCACCGGCGTGCCCGCCCCGCCACCGGGAGCCGAACCCCTCCGGGGGCTCACGATCCCCGGCCTCGCCAACGCGCACAGCCACGCCTTCCACCGGGCCCTGCGCGGCACCGTCCAGGTCGGCGCCGGCACCTTCTGGACCTGGCGCGAGGTCATGTACACCACCGCCGACCGGCTCACCCCGCATAACTACCACGCGCTGGCCCGCGCGGTGTACGCCGAGATGGCGCTCGCCGGGATCACGGCCGTCGGCGAGTTCCACTACGTCCACCACGCGCCGGGCGGCTCCCGGTACGCCGACCCGAACGCGATGGGCGAGGCCCTGATCGAGGCCGCCGCCGAGGCCGGCATCCGCATCACCCTCCTCGACACCTGTTATCTGTCCTCCGGCTTCGGGCAGCCGCCCGACACCCACCAGCTCCGCTTCTCCGACGGGACGGCCGAGGCCTGGGCCGAACGCTGTTCAGTTCTCGGGGAACGGGATCACGCACGGATCGGTGCCGCCGTGCACTCCGTACGGGCCGTGCCCGCGCGGGAGCTGGCGACGGTCGTGCGGTGGGCCGAGGAGCGGCGGGCCCCGCTCCATGTGCACCTGTCGGAGCAGACCGCCGAGAACGACGCCTGCCGGGCGGCCCACGGGTGCACCCCGGCCCGGCTGCTGGCCGACCACGGCGTCCTCGGCCCGCGCACGACCGGCGTGCACAACACCCACCTCACCGACGAGGACATCGACCTCATCGGCCGCTCCGGCACCGGCACCTGCATGTGCCCGACCACCGAGCGGGACCTGGCCGACGGCATCGGCCCCGCCCCGGCCCTGCAGCGCGCCGGCTCGCCGCTGTCCCTCGGCTCGGACAGCCACGCCGTCGTCGACGTGCTCGAAGAGGCCCGCGCGATGGAGCTCGACGAGCGGCTGCGCACCCGCGCCCGCGGCCACTGGACGGCCGCCGCCCTGCTGCGGGCCGCCACCGCCGACGGTCACGCGGCCCTCGGCTGGTCCGACGCGGGCAGCCTCACCCCCGGCGCCCTCGCCGACTTCACGACGATCGCGCTGGACTCGGTCAGAACAGCGGGGACGCTGCCCAGGCTCGGCGCCGAGACGGCCGTATTCGCGGCGACGGCAGCGGACGTACGCCATACGGTCGTGGGCGGCCGGCACGTCGTACGGGACGGCGCCCACACCCTCGTACCCGATGTGCCGTCAGCGCTGGCAGAGGCCGTCGAAGCCCTGCGCGGCTGAATCCCACCGTCGACGCCGAGGACACCATGAGCAGCACCGTCATCACCAACATCGCCACGCTGGTCACCAACGATCCCTCCCTCGGATGGGGGTCCCCCCGCTCGAGCACGTTCGAGAGTGGGGGAAGGACTCCTCTCGGACTGGTCCGGGACGCGGCCGTCGTCATCGACGGCGACCGCATCGCGTGGACCGGTGAATCCAGGAAAGCACCCGCCACTGACAACCGGGTCGACGCCGGTGGCCGGGCGGTGATCCCGGGCTTCGTCGACTCCCACTCCCACCTGGTCTTCGCGGGCGACCGCACCGAGGAGTTCAACGCCCGTATGTCCGGCCGGGCCTACAGCGCGGGCGGTATCCGCACCACGGTCGCCGCCACCCGCGCCGCCACCGACGCGGAACTGGAGGCCAACCTCACCCGTCATCTCGCCGAGGCCCTGCGCCAGGGCACGACCACGTTCGAGACGAAGTCCGGATACGGGCTGACCGTCGACGACGAGGCCCGCGCCCTGCGCATCGCCGCCCGCCACACCGACGAGGTCACCTACCTCGGCGCGCACATCGTCCCCCCCGACTACGCCGAGGACCCGGCGGCGTACGTCGAACTGGTCACCGGCGAGATGCTCGACGCCTGCGCGCCGTACGCCCGCTGGATCGACGTGTTCTGCGAGAAGGGCGCCTTCGACGGCGACCAGGCCCGTGCGATCCTCACCGCGGGCAGGGCCAGGGGCCTGCACCCGCGCATCCACGCCAACCAGCTCACCTATGGCCCCGGCGTCCGGCTCGCCGTCGAACTCGATGCGGCCAGCGCCGACCACTGCACCCACCTGACGGACGCGGACGTCGACGCCCTGGCCGACGGCAACACGGTCGCCACGCTGCTGCCCGGCGCCGAGTTCTCCACCCGCGCCCAGTGGCCCGACGCCCGGCGCCTGCTGGACGCCGGTGTCACGGTCGCACTCTCCACCGACTGCAACCCGGGCTCGTCCTTCACGTCCTCGGTGCCGTTCTGCATCGCGCTTGCCGTACGGGACATGGGCATGACCCCCGACGAGGCGGTCTGGGCGGCGACGGCGGGCGGCGCGAAGGCCCTGCGCCGCGACGACGTGGGCCGGCTGACCCCCGGTGCCCGTGCCGACCTCGCCGTCCTCGACGCGCCCAGCCACGTCCACCTGGCCTACCGCCCGGGCGTCCCCCTGGTCACCCAGGTCTGGCGGAAGGGCGTGCGCGAGGTCTGATCAGGCGTCCCCCGCCCGCCACCGCTGCGTCGTGCCCCCGGTCAGCGGGTTGAGGGAGAGGTAGCCGTCGGCGTTCGGGGTGAGGCCGGTCGCGATGGCGACGGCCGGGCGGATCACGCCGTCCGGGTCGACGGTGAACGTCAGGTTCCGGCCGTTCCTGCCCTCCACGGAGGAGCACTTCCA
Organism: Streptomyces sp. JNUCC 63; assembly: GCF_054366325.1. Lineage (NCBI taxonomy): Bacteria > Bacillati > Actinomycetota > Actinomycetes > Kitasatosporales > Streptomycetaceae > Streptomyces > Streptomyces sp. JNUCC 63. Next base: position 4,751,548 of record NZ_CM135963.1, read on the forward strand.
GATGCCGACGCCCTTCTCCACGGAGCCACGGCTGTCGAGGCAGAAGTCGGGGTCGGCCGCCGACTGCAGCACCCCGCGGTAGGAGTCGACGCGCCAGCGCTGGGTGGCCGCGGACCCGCACGGGGCGGTGACGACGTCCGTGCCGTTGTCGAAGTCACCGGCCACGTCCAGGCAGCGGCCCGTGGCGACGTTCACCACCTGGGCGTAGGACGCGCCCGGCGGATACGCGGGCGTGGGCTTGGGCTTGGGGGTGGGCTTCGGCTTCGGACGCGCCGTCCTGGAGGGGCTCGGCGTGGGCTTGGGCGAAGGAGGACGGGAGGTCGCGGAGGGCGAGGGCGACGGCGGCGTCGCCGAGACGGTCGCCGTCACCGTGACCTCCACCGGCGGAGTGGGTGTGGTCGCCGCGCCCGCCGCCTGCTGGTGCTGGGGAGCGCCGCCCGAGGTGACCAGGAACAGCAGCAGCGGCGCGAGGGCCACGCCGAGCGCTGCCGAGGCCAGCATGTAGCGACGGGAGGGCGGCCAGGCGGCGGCCCGCGCGCGGGCGCCCGGGCGCGGTTCGGCCGACCGCCGGGTGACGTATGCGGTGCCCCCCCAGGGGAGCAGGCCCTCGGCCGACGCGGTGCGCGGGTGGTCGCGCAGGGCGGACTGCTCCTCGAAGGCGGCGGTGCAGTGACCGCAGTGCGCCATGTGGGTGTGCAGGTCGAAGCTGGGACGGGGGTGGTCGGGCCGTACCGCCTCCTCGATGAGCCGGCGGAAGTCGCCGCAGTGCGGGTCGTCGGAGGCGGCGAGGCGGGACCGCAGGGAGGCCTGGGCCATCGCCTTGAGCGCCTGCGGGACGCCGTACGCCACGTCCTGACGGCCGACGCCGAGGAACTTGGCGGTCCGGTCCTCGGGCTCCTGCTCCACGGCCCCGTACCAGAGCAGGCCCTGGGTGCGGGTCGGCAGCGACTGGAAGGCGGCGAGCAGGGGCGGTACGGGGCCCTCGGGGCGGGCCGTGTTCAGGACCAGCAGGAGCCCGGCGTCCACACCGCCGGACCGCTCGTCGCGCGCCCAGGCGGCGGCCAGCCGGGCGGTCAGCAGCAGCAGGTGCAGCCGGACCGGGACGCCGGGGTCCACGCCGCGTGCTGTCTCACGGGCGGCGAGGGTGAACGCCTGCGCGGCGAGCTGCCGTGCGGCCGACTCGCTCGTGGTGCACTGCCGGGCGTAGGCGAGGACGGAGGGGAGGTGGCGGGCGCGCAGTTCCTGCAGTGCCGGATAGACGGTCGGTGTGTCGGCGCCCAGGAGCCCGGTGAGCCGCGCGTCGGACGCGCCCTCGTACGGTCCGCCGCCCGCGTCCCCGGTCTCGACACCGTTGTCGGCACCGTCGGCCCGAGCCATGCACCCGCCTCCTCGCACCCCGGCGTCGATCTCGGCGCCCTCGCCGGACTCCTGACGTACCGGCCAGTTTGGGGGTGACCATAGTGGTGCAAGGGAGCCCGTGGGGAAAGACGTTTCCCGGGGTAACCAGCGGGGCGCCGACGGCTTTTCGGTAAATGCCCTGTACGGCGTGGAGACGGCCGGAACGCGGCCCGCCCGGCGCCGCTTCCGGCACCGGACGGAGGCGTCCTGTCACCCCGTCACTCCTCGAGCGTCAGCCCCTTGCGCAGCCGCCCGAGCGTGCGCGACAGCAGTCGCGAGACGTGCATCTGCGAGATGCCCAGCTCCTCGCCGATCTCCGACTGGGTCATGTTGGCCACGAACCGCAGGGACAGGATCTTCCGGTCCCGGGAGGACAGTTCGGCGATCAGCGGCTTCAACGACTCGACGTACTCGATGCCTTCGAGCCCGTGGTCCTCGTACCCGATGCGGTCCGCCAGGGCGCCCTCGGAGTCGTCCTCCTCGGGCTGTGCGTCCAGCGAGGAGGCGGTGTACGCGTTCGAGGCGGCCATGCCCTCGACCACCTCGTCCCTGGACAGACCGAGATGCCCGGCGAGTTCGGCCACCGTCGGCGCGCGGTCCAGCCGCTGGGCCAGTTCGTCACCGGCCTTGGCGAGGTCCAGGCGCAGCTCCTGCAGCCGGCGCGGGACGCGCACGGACCACGAGGTGTCGCGGAAGAAGCGCTTGATCTCGCCGATGATGGTTGGCATCGCGAACGTGGGGAACTCGACGCCACGGGAGAGTTCGAAGCGGTCGATCGCCTTGATCAGGCCGATGGTGCCGACCTGGATGATGTCCTCCATCGGCTCGCTGCGGGAGCGGAAGCGGGAGGCGGCGAACTTGACCAGCGCGAGGTTGAGTTCGACGAGCGTGTTGCGGACGTACGAATATTCGTGGGTGCCTTCCTCGAGGGACTCCAGCCGCTCGAAGAGGGTCTTGGACAGGGCCCGGGCGTCGTCCGGGGCCACTTCGTCGTACGGAGGGATGTCCGGAAGTCCGGCCAGTGGGGCCGGTGTGGCCTGATCGGCCCGCTCGGCGCGTACGTCGTGAAGCTCGATGGGATCCAGGTGCTCCGCTGGGGATGCCGACGTCGCCCTCTGGGTATGCGATGCGTCGAGCCGGGGTGACATGATGTCCTCCATCGTTCTCGGCATATGGCTGCCGAAGCCAATACGTGCACTGCGGTGTGCGGCGCCTCCAAAGCCGGCCGTGTCGGGTACGGGTCTCTACTAGCCCTACCCGCTTTCCCAACACTGCCGCAAGTGCATTACGTGAGGGTATGTCCGTTTATGTGCGGTTGTCGGGTGTCGAAGTGGTGGCAGAAGCAGTAGTGTTCGAGGGCATCAGTCATCGGATCAAGACCCCGGGAGAGAGAGACGGCATGGACCGCGGGACGGTCGGCAGCGCACAGTCGGGCCGGCTTCTGGTGGAGGTGCGGCAGGAGGGCTCCAGTGCCGTCGTGACTCCGGCGGGCGAGCTGGATCACCACACGGCCGACCTGCTGCGCGAACCGCTCGAGGAGTGCCTCGCCAAGGGGCGCTCGCGACTGGTGGTGGACTGTTCACGCCTGGAGTTCTGCGACTCCACGGGTCTGAACGTGCTGCTGGGCGCGCGGCTGAAGGCGGAGGCGGCCGGAGGCGGTGTGCATCTCGCCGGGATGCTGCCGGTGGTGGCTCGTGTGTTCGAGATCACGGGGGCCGATGCGGTCTTCAGCGTGCACGACACGCTCGAGGACGCCCTGGCCGACGAGGCCGGCTGAGCCGGCCGCCGGATCGTCGACGTGCCCCTTCCGGACTCCCGCGACCGGCGCGCACCGGGCGTCACGCCCCACGCGCCGAAAACGGGGGTGTTCCACCGGATCGGTCGGGCAGGAGACAACCTGAGTGGATCGGCCGCCCGCACGGGATCCGGCGACCGGGGTTCTGGCGTGTGTACGGATGTACCGACCGTGTACGTGTGAAGTGACTTTTGAATCGTGAACTGGTGAATCGGTGAGGTGAAGCGCTGATGAGCACCACCCGGCCTTACTCGCCGGGCGACCGCGGCCCGGAGCCCAGCGGCGCTTCCGGGGCGTCCGAGGGGGGCGTGCCGGCGGGAGGGGCGTCCACAGGGGGTGCGACGGCCGTGCCGGCGGTCCCGTCGGGGGGTCGCCAGGTCCGCAGGCTGAGCTTCGACGGCCAGAGCGGCGTCGTGCCGCTCGCCCGCGACTTCACCCGTCAGGCGCTGCACGCGTGGGGCTGGCTGCCCGCCGCGACCGCCGACCAGCGGGCCGCCGCCGAGGACGTGCTCCTCGTCGTCTCCGAACTGGTCACCAACGCCTGTCTGCACGCCGAGGGCCCCGACCAGCTGGAGATCACCTGTGACAACAAGGTGATCCACATCGAGGTCTCCGACCGCGGCACCGGCCAGCCCGCCCCGCGCACCCCGCACCGCGCCGGCCGCCCCGGCGGCCACGGCATGTTCATCGTCCAGCGACTGTGCCTGGACTGGGGGGTCGTACGCACTCCTGGCGTCATGGGCAAGAGAGTGTGGGCCGAGCTGGGGGCGCCCGCCTGAGCCGGCCGGGGGCGACCGGGACTTCTTTCGTCACGCGTTCCACGGGTCGTACGACTCCGGCCAGGAATTCCACGGGCTCCGCGTGACACGCCGAAGGGCCACCACATCCTCGGATGTGGTGGCCCTTCGGCGTGTCGGCCGGACCGGCCAGGGCTCAGCGCACGTCGCCCATCAGGGACTTGACCTTCCGGCGGTACATGTAGACCGCGAACCCGGCGAGGACGGCGAGGACGGCCTCCACGGCGACCGCTCCCGTGCCACTGAGGTCGACCCCGGCCACGGCGGGGTTGGACAGCAGGCCGGTGATGGAGTCGCCCGCGGTGACCGCGAGGAACCACACGCCCATCATCTGGCTGGCGTACTTCGCCGGGGCCATCTTGGTCGTCACCGACAGGCCGACCGGGGAGAGGCACAGCTCGCCGACGGTCTGGATCAGGTAGATGCCCACCAGCCACATCGGGCTGACCAGTGCGTCGCCCGTGGCCATGCCCAGCGGCAGCAGGAAGAAGAAGAACGAGACGCCGATGAAGAACAGGGCGGCCGCGAACTTCGCGACGGTGCTCGGCTCCTTGCCCTTGCGGTTCAGCCACAGCCAGAACCAGGCGAAGACCGGGGCCAGGGCCATGATGAACACCGGGTTCAGCGACTGGTACCAGGAGGACGGGAAGTCGAAGCCCAGCAGCGAGCCGGAGGTCTTGGTCTCACCGAACGCCTGGACCGTGGAACCGCCCTGGTCGTAGATCATCCAGAAGACGGCGGCCGCGACGAAGAACCAGATGTAGCCGGTCATCTTGGACTGCTCGACGTCCGACAGCTCCTTGTCCCGCTTGATGCGCAGCAGGACGCCGGCCGGGATGACCAGACCGATCACGGTGAGCGGGATCATCGCCCAGTTCAGGGTGAAGTGGCCGCTGAAGCCGACGATGCCGTAGAAGACGGCGGCGACGGCGAGCCAGATCAGACCCTTGCGCAGCCAGGAGGCGCGCTCCGCGGCGTCCAGCGGCTTGGGTACGACGCTGCTCTGCGGGTTCAGGTTCCGGGTGCCGATGAGGAAGGCCGCGAGGCCGATCGCCATGCCCACGGCGGCGAGACCGAAGCCCAGGTGCCAGCTGACCTGCTGACCGACGGTGCCGATGATCAGCGGGGCGAAGAAGGCACCCATGTTGATGCCCATGTAGAAGATCGTGAAGCCACCGTCGCGGCGCGGGTCGTCCGGGCCGTCGTAGAGATGGCCGACCATGGTGGAGATGTTGGCCTTCAGCAGGCCGGAGCCGAGCGCGACCAGCGCCAGACCGGCGAAGAAGGGCGCCTGTCCGCCGGGCACCGCCAGCACCGCGTGACCCGCCATGATCGTCACGGCGGCGATCGTCACCGTCTTGCGGGGACCCCAGACGCGGTCGCCCAGCCACCCGCCGGGCATGGCGAGCAGGTACACCATCGACAGGTAGACGGAGTAGATCGCGGTGGTGGTGGCCAGATCCATGCCGAGCCCACCGCCCATGCTCCCCTTCTTGGCGTCGGGACCGCCGGAGAGCAGGTAGACGACGAGAAGGGCGCGCATGCCGTAGAAGCTGAAGCGCTCCCACATCTCGGTCATGAAGAGGGTGGCCAGGCCGCGGGGGTGGCCGAAGAAGGTCTTCTCGGAACCGGGGGTGCCCGGATGGACCGAGTCCTTCGTCAGGCTGGACGCCATGGTCGTTCCTTGCTGGTCGGGACGCGCTCCGATCAGCGGACACGCGCCCGGTGTGGGGGCGGCCGGCACCGGCGGGGCCGAGGTCCACCCCACGCCCAGGGGGAGCCCGCTCCAGGTCATGAAGCGGCGGACGACGGCCACCGGGATCCACACCTCTGCCCGTGTCGACACGCGTAGAGGCCCGGCCCTAGGTCATTCCTTTCCGGGCCGGCCGGGGCCGACCCGCACGCAAAAAGGACCTTCAGCGTCGAAGTGAGCGCCAAAGGTCCGCTGCGTGCTACAGGCGTTCAACTCACCATACGGCAGTACAGTGCCGGATATGGAAGGACTTGAGACATGGATCACAAGGGACTGGGGACTCCTGTCCGCCCTTTCCAAGGTCCATGCGGAGCCCCGTCAAGGATCACACTCCGCGCCTGTTGGTCCATACCATTGGGCGGGAAGGTAAGAAGCCCGCTCGACGATCACACCGCAGCACCGCCCCAGCAGACGGCGCGGGCGGACTACCATCGGTTCATGACCCGTGTACTGCTCGCCGAGGACGACGCGTCCATCTCGGAGCCGCTGGCCCGCGCACTGCGCCGGGAAGGTTACGAGGTCGAGGTGCGTGAGGACGGACCCGCCGCGCTCGACGCCGGAATGCAGGGCGGTGTCGACCTGGTCGTGCTGGACCTCGGGCTGCCCGGCATGGACGGCCTGGAGGTCGCCCGCCGACTGCGCTCCGACGGCCACACGGTGCCCATTCTGATCCTGACCGCGCGCGCCGACGAGGTGGACACCGTCGTCGGTCTCGACGCGGGCGCCGACGACTACGTCACCAAGCCCTTCCGGCTCGCCGAACTGCTCGCCCGCGTCCGGGCCCTGCTCCGGCGCGGCGCCACCGAGCCGCAGCAGCCGCCCGCCACACACGGTGTGCGCATCGACGTCGAGTCCCACCGCGCCTGGATGGGCGACGAGGAGCTGCAGCTCACCGCCAAGGAGTTCGACCTGCTCCGGGTGCTGGTGCGGGACGCGGGACGGGTCGTCACCCGCGACCAGCTGATGCGCGAGGTCTGGGACACCACCTGGTGGTCGTCGACCAAGACCCTCGACATGCACATCTCCTGGCTGCGCAAGAAGCTCGGCGACGACGCGGCGAACCCCCGCTACATCGCGACCGTGCGAGGCGTCGGCTTCCGCTTCGAGAAGAGCTGAGCCCCGCCGCCGGGCCTTCGTCAGGTAGGAGGACATGCGCCGTCGACTGATCCAGTCCACGCTCGCCGTGGTGCTCGTCGTGATCGCCGTCTTCGGTCTCTCCCTGGTGATCGTCGAGACCCGCACGATCAGCAACAGTGCCCAGGAACGGGTCGACTCCGAGGCGGTCAGGCTGGCCAGCATCGTCGACAGCCGGCTGCTCGGCGCGGAGACCGTCAACGCGGAGGTCCTGCGCGACCAGGTGGCCGGCGGCCAGTACGCCGTGATCGGCATTCCCGGACAGCGGCCCATCGAGGTCGGCAGCAAACCGTCCGGCGACGTGATCCACTCCATGGCCAGGGGCGAGCGGGGCGAGACCGTGCGGGTGGAGGAGTCCCGCTCCTCGGTGACCCGCGAGGTCGGCCGCACGCTGCTGATCATCGGCCTGGTCGCGCTGCTCGCGGTGGTGGCCGCGGTGCTGCTCGCGGTCCGCCAGGCCAACCGGCTCGCCTCCCCGCTGACCGACCTCGCCGAGACCGCCGAACGCCTCGGCTCCGGCGACCCGCGCCCCCGCCACAAGCGCTACGGCGTCCCCGAGCTGGACCGGGTCGCGGACGTGCTCGACGGCTCCGCCGAGCGCATCGCCCGGATGCTGACCGCCGAGCGGCGCCTGGCCGCCGACGCCTCCCACCAGCTGCGTACGCCGCTGACCGCGCTGTCCATGCGTCTGGAGGAGATCACCCTCACCGACGACCCGGACACGGTGAAGGAGGAGGCGAACGTCGCCCTCACCCAGGTCGAGCGGCTGACGGACGTGGTGGACCGCCTGCTGACCAACGCCCGGGACCCGCGCACCGGCTCCGCCGTCTCCTTCGACCTCGACGAGGTCATCCAGCAGCAGATCGCCGAGTGGCGCCCCGCCTACCGCAGCGCCGGTCGCGCCATCGTCAGCTCCGGCAAGCGGCACCTGCGGGCCGTGGGCACGCCGGGCGCGGTCGCCCAGGTGCTGGCCGCGCTGATCGAGAACTCCCTCATGCACGGCGGCGGCACGGTCGCGCTGCGCACCCGCGTGACCGGCAACCAGGCGGTCGTGGAGGTCACCGACGAGGGCACCGGCGTCCCCGCCGACCTGGGCGCCCGCATCTTCGAGCGCACGATCAGCGGACGCAACTCCACGGGCATCGGCCTCGCCGTCGCCCGCGACCTCGCCGAGGCCGACGGCGGCCGCCTGGAACTCCTCCAGACCCAGCCCCCGGTCTTCGGTCTGTTCCTCTCCCGCACCCCGCCACCGAAGAAGCAGGCGCAGCAGCAGCCGACGGTACGCTGACCCGCGCGCACCGACGACGAACGGGCGGACGGCATGGGCGGGCACGCCTCGTCCGACGAGGGGCTGAAGGCCGCCCGGCTGTCCCTGCGGCGCCCGACGGCGGGCTGAAGACCGCCCGGCTGTCCCTGCGGCGCCCGACGGCGGGCGCCGTCCTCGCGATCCACAGCGACCCGCCGCGTGCGCCCGCAACCCTTCCGGCGCCCTCACCGAGCGGACGGAGGCCGAGCGGCTCCACCTGCGCCGGGACGACCAGGGGCGGCGCCACGGCTACGGATACCGGGTGGTCCGGCACCTTGGCGCGGCCCGCACGCCGGGGCTTCTGCGGGGTCAGGCCCATGGACCTGGCGGGCCTGCGGATCCTCGGCCCCTTCCACCGCTTCGACCCCGCCGCCCGGGGCCGGGGCCTGGCCGGCGAGGCCGCGACGGCGGTCGTGACCTGGGCGGATCGGCGGGTGCCGCGGCTCCCGTGGTCGCCCGGATCCGTCCGGCCAACACCGCTTCCCGGCGCGTCGCGCTCCGGGCCGACCCGGTCCGGGCCGCACACCTCGGCGGCCCCGGTGAGGACGGCCTCGACCGGATCTCCGCGACGAACCTCCCCGGCGGCACAAAGCCCCGACAGCCCGGCGGCAGGGGTGGGGGCCGCTAGCGGAAGGCCCTCTGCTGCGGCTTCTCCGATTCGGCCTGCAGGATCGACTCCACGCCCGCCACGGCGTCCCGGGCCGGCAGGGCGCGGAACACCCAGGTGCGGTAGGACCAGAAGCGGAACAGGGTCGCGATACCGATGCCGAGGAACTTGAAGAAGTTGTTCTGCAGCGGGCTGCCCCAGCCGAAACCGTACGTCGCCAGGTACAGCACGCCGTTCTCGATCACCAGGCCGACCACGCTGAACAGCAGGAACAGGGTCAGCTCCCTGGTACGGCCGCTCTTGTCGCGGTCCCGGTAGGTGAAGTACCGGAAGCCGATGTAGTTGAAGATGATCGCGACGACCGTGGCAATGACACTCGCGCGCACCACCTGCAGGCCGGTCACCTGCCGTACCAGGTTGAACACGAGCAGGTTGACAAGGAGTCCCGCTCCGCCCACCGCGCCGAACTTGGCGACCTCGCGCCACAGCCGGCCCACGCGCCTGCGCAGCGCGCCGCGAGGTACCGGTTGAAGCCCTGATGAACCATGGCCCATGGTCGTGCAGGCCCCCGTCTCGGTCGGTGTCTCGGTCGGTCCAGTCAACTCCGCCATGCTAACCAGCGCTCCGGGCCCGCGCCCGTGGACGGGCTTCCAGCCGGGGAACGGGTCGGAAAGAGCCCTGGAAATGGCAGGAAAGAGACGTCGGAACAACCGGTAAGAGCGTCGGTGCGCATGTCAGTGCGGGCTCCGACAGGCGCCGAATCCGGCCGGCGTGGCGCGGCCGATACTCTTGGAGGCGTGACATTCCCGGTTGTCGGCATGGTCGGCGGTGGCCAGCTCGCTCGTATGACGCACGAGGCGGGCATCCCGTTGGGCATCAGGTTCAAGCTTCTCAGTGACACCCCCCAGGACTCCGCGGCACAGGTCGTGAGCGACGTCGTCGTCGGCGACTACCGCGACCTGGAGACGCTGCGCGCGTTCGCGCGGGGCTGCGATGTGATCACCTTCGATCACGAACACGTCCCCACCGAGCATCTGCGGGCCCTGGAGGCGGACGGCATCCCCGTGCGCCCCGGCCCCGACGCGCTCGTGCACGCCCAGGACAAGGGCGTGATGCGCGCGCGGCTCGACGCGCTCGGCGTGCCCTGCCCGCGGCACCGGATCGTGACCGATCCGCAGGACGTGGCCGCGTTCGCGGCGGAGCTCGAAAGGGGCGGGCACGAAGTGCCCTCCGGCAAGGGCGGTGGTGGGCGACGGGCGGGCGGCTTCCCGGTCGTCCTCAAGACCGTCCGCGGCGGCTACGACGGCAAGGGCGTGTGGCTGGTGAACTCCGTCGAGGAGGCCGCCGAACCGTTCCGCGCCGGCGTGCCCGTCCTCGCCGAGGAGAAGGTCGACTTCGTCCGGGAGCTGGCCGCCAACGTCGTACGCTCCCCGCACGGCCAGGCCGTGGCCTACCCGGTCGTGGAGTCCCGTCAGGTGAACGGCGTCTGCGACACGGTCGTCGCACCCGCCCCCGGCCTGGACGAGAACCTCGCCCTGCGGGCCGAGGAGATGGCGCTGCGGATCGCCAAGGAACTCGGCGTCGTCGGCCACCTCGCCGTCGAGCTGTTCCAGACCCGCGACGGCCGTGTCCTCGTCAACGAGCTGGCGATGCGCCCGCACAACTCCGGCCACTGGTCCATGGACGGCGCGATCACCTCCCAGTTCGACAACCACCTCCGCGCGGTCCTCGACCTGCCGCTGGGCGACCCCCGCCCGCGCGCCGAGTGGACGGTCATGGTGAACGTCCTCGGCGGCGACTTCCCCGACATGTACTCCGCGTACCTGCACTGCATGGCCCGCGACCCCCAGCTGAAGATCCACATGTACGGCAAGGACGTGAAGCCCGGCCGCAAGGTCGGCCACGTCAACACCTACGGCGACGATCTGGACGACGTGCTGGAGCGCGCTCGTCACGCAGCCGGCTACCTGAGAGGCACCATCACCGAATGAGCCCTGTTGTTGGCATCGTCATGGGGTCGGACTCCGACTGGCCCGTCATGGAGGCCGCCGCCGAGGCGCTCGACGAGTTCGAGATCGCCTACGAGGTCGACGTCGTCTCCGCACACCGCATGCCGCGCGAGATGATCGCCTACGGCGAACAGGCGGCGGGCCGCGGGCTGAAGGCCATCATCGCCGGCGCGGGCGGCGCCGCCCACCTGCCCGGCATGCTCGCCTCCGTCACCCCGCTGCCGGTGATCGGCGTGCCCGTTCCGCTGAAGTACCTGGACGGCATGGACTCCCTGCTGTCGATCGTGCAGATGCCGGCCGGGGTACCCGTGGCGACCGTGTCCGTCGGCGGTGCCCGCAACGCGGGCCTGCTCGCCGCCCGGATCCTCGCCGCGCACGACGAGGAACTGCTCGGCCGGATGCGGGAGTTCCAGCAGGAACTGAACGACCAGGCCACCGAGAAGGGCAAGCGGCTGCGTGCCAAGGTCGAGGGCGCGGCCGGCGGTTTCGGCTTCAACTCCGGGAAGTGACGCCGATGACGGCACTGGAGGAAGCCCGGGAGCTGCTGCGCGAGTTCCCGGTCGTCGACGGCCACAACGACCTGCCCTGGGCGCTGCGCGAACAGGTCCGCTACGACCTCGACGCCCGCGACATCGCCACGGACCAGGGCGCCCATCTGCACACCGACATCCCGCGCCTGCGCGAGGGCGGCGTCGGCGCCCAGTTCTGGTCGGTGTACGTCCGCGCGGACCTGCCCGACGCGGTGCCCGCGACGCTGGAGCAGATCGACTGCGTACGGCAGTTGATCGCGCGCCACCCGGCCGACCTGGCTCCCGCGCTGACCGCCGCCGACATGGAGGCGGCGCGGGAGCAGGGCCGTATCGCCTCGCTCATGGGCGCCGAAGGCGGCCACTCCATCGCCAACTCCCTCGGCACGCTCCGGGGGCTGTACGCGCTCGGCGTGCGCTACATGACCCTCACCCACAACGACAACGTGCCGTGGGCGGACTCGGCGACGGACGAGCCGGGCGTGGACGGTCTGTCGGCCTTCGGCCGCGAGGTGGTCCGCGAGATGAACCGCCTGGGCATGCTGGTCGACCTCTCCCACGTGGCCGCCACGACCATGCGGGACGCGCTGGACACCACCGGCGCGCCGGTGATCTTCTCCCACTCCTCCGCGCGGGCCGTGTGCGACCACCCCCGCAACATCCCGGACGACGTGCTGGAGCGGCTGCCCGCCAACGGCGGGGTGGCGATGGTGACGTTCGTCCCGAAGTTCGTCCTCCAGGCCGCCGTCGACTGGACGGTCGCGGCCGACGAGAACATGCGCGCCCACGGCTTCCACCACCTCGACACCACCGCCGAGGCGATGAAGGTCCACCACGCCTTCGAGGAGTCGAACCCGCGCCCCGTCGCCACCGCGGCCACGGTCGCCGACCACCTCGACCACATGCGCGAGGTCGCCGGCATCGACCACCTCGGCATCGGCGGCGACTACGACGGCACGGCCTTCACCCCCGACGGCCTCAGGGACGTCTCCGGTTACCCGAACCTGATCGCGGAACTCCTGGACCGCGGCTGGTCGAAAACCGACCTGGCCAAGCTGACCTGGCAGAACGCGGTACGGGTCCTGGGCGCCGCGGAGGACGTCGCCCGCGACCTGCGGGCCACGCGCGGCCCGTCCAACGCGACGATCCGGGAACTGGACGGTCTGGACGGCTGAAGCCGCTACGGCTGCCCGGGACCGGGCGTACCGCGACGCGGCCCTGTCAGCAGGCGCACAGGCAGAACGGGTGTCCGGCCGGGTCGGCGTAGACCCGGAAGCTGCGCGTCCGGTCCGTCGCGTCCAGCGGGCGTGCGCCGAGCGCCAGGACGCCCTTCTCCGCCGCGTCCAGGTCCTCGACGTCCAGGTCCAGGTGGAACTGCTGCGAGCCGTCCGCGGCGGGCCACTTCGGCGGCACGTGGTCCGGTGCCTTCTGGAACGCCAGCGCCGGCCCGCCCGGCACCTTCAGGTCCACCCACTCGCCCTCGTCCTTCACGGTCCCGCCGAGCACCTCGGCGTAGAAGCCGGCGAGCGCGCGCGGGTCGGGGCAGTCCAGGACGACGACACCCAGCTTGGCGAGAGCCATGACTTCCTCCTCGTGTGATGGTTACCCGTTGTAGGCGAGTATCCGGTAACTGTTACCGCATCTCCTATACCGGGTAGCGATGCGACCGTATGCGCGAGGTGCCGTCGCCGGCATGAGTTGAGAGATCGCCCGCGTCGGGGGCCTGGCTCTGGCGGAGTCCTCGGTGAACACGCTGGACATCGAGACGGGCACCGACTCGCTCGACACGCCGGATGGCCGGGCGCACCTCGGGATCTCGGAGGTGGAACCGCTACGGGCGCGCGAGCTGCGCGAGCGAAGAGGCGGTGCTACCGCGCACTTGCTCGGTGCTCCACCCTTCAGGGTGGAGATGAAGGGCATTCTGGTACCGGCGGCCCGGCGGGCCGCAGCGACACCGCTAAAGTCGCCTTGCCCGACGACGTAGTCGGCGGACCTACCGCCGGACGGGCGGGAAGTGAAGCCTGTGGAGACCTTGTCAGACCACCCTCACGGGCGGCAGGGGTCGATGAAGCAGGAACCCGAGGGAGCACCGCGGAGCGGTGCAGACCGGAATCGTCTGCGTTCACGCAGGCGAGGGCGTCAACGGGCGAAAGAGGTGTGATCCACAGGGGTTCCTTCCGCATGCCCCGGCCCGGTGGTGCACAATGCGTGAAGACGCCGGTTCGGCCGACTGAGCCTCGGCCGAACCGGCGTCGTCCGGCACGTCCCGCTACGCGGTCGGCCGCCCCATCGCCCGGTACGACCACCCGGCCCGGCGCCACCGCTCCGGGTCCAGCGCGTTGCGCCCGTCCAGGATCACCCGGGCCGCCACGGCCTCGCCCAGCTCCGCCGGGTCCAGCTCGCGGAACTCCCGCCACTCGGTCAGGTGCAGCACCACGTCCGCACCCCGCACGGCCTGAAGCGCCGAGTCCGCGTACCCGAGCGTGGGGAAGACCCGCCGGGCGTTGTCCATGCCCTTCGGGTCGTACACCGTCACCTGACCGCCCTGCAGGTGGATCTGCCCGGCGACGTTGAGCGCGGGGGAGTCCCGTACGTCGTCCGAGTCCGGCTTGAACGTGGCGCCCAGCACCGCGACCCGCTTGCCCAGGAACGGCCCGCCGCTCAGCGCCTGCCGGGTCAGCTCCACCATCTGCCCGCGTTGACGCATGTTGATCGAGTCGATCTCGCGCAGGAACGTCAGCGCCTGGTCGGCGCCCAGCTCACCCGCGCGCGCCATGAACGCCCGGATGTCCTTGGGCAGGCAGCCGCCGCCGAAGCCGATCCCGGCGCGCAGGAACTTCCTTCCGATCCGGTCGTCGTACCCGATCGCCTCGGCCAGCTTCGCGACGTCGCCGCCCGCGGCCTCGCACACCTCGGCCATGGCGTTGATGAAGGAGATCTTCGTGGCGAGGAAGGAGTTCGCGGCGGTCTTCACCAGCTCCGCGGTCGGGAAGTCGGTGACCACGAAGGGGGAGCCCTCGGAGATCGGCGTGGCGTACACCTCGCGCAGCAGCTTCTCCGCCCGCTCGCTGCGCACCCCGACCACGATCCGGTCCGGGTGCAGCGTGTCCTTCACGGCGAAGCCCTCGCGCAGGAACTCCGGGTTCCAGGCCAGCTCCGCGTCCTCGCCCGCGGGCGCGAGCTCGGCGATCGTACGGGCCAGGCGGTCCGCGGAGCCGACGGGCACCGTCGACTTGCCGACGACCAGGGCGGGACCGGTCAGGTGCGGGGCGAGGGAGGCGATCGCGGCGTCGACGTAGCTCATGTCGCAGGCGTACTCGCCGTGCTTCTGCGGGGTGTTCACGCAGACGAAGTGGATGTCGCCGAACGCGGCCGCCTCCGCGAAGTCCGTCGTGAACCGCAGCCGGCCGGTCGAGCCCTCGATCCCGGCCACGTGCCGGCGCAGCAGCTCCTCCAGACCGGGCTCGTACATCGGGACCTCGCCCCGCCGCAGCATCTCGATCTTCTCGGGGACGACGTCGAGACCCAGTACCTCGAAACCGAGCTCGGCCATGGCCGCGGCGTGCGTCGCGCCGAGATAGCCGGTGCCGATCACGGTGATCTTGAGGCTCATGGGTGCTCCAGGAGGGACGATGGTGATGCGGTGCCCGAGCATATCGGGGGCATGCGCAAGGCCTTCGCCGGGCAATGTCCTCGCTGTCACCAAGCTCACGTATCACCGGGCGTGGGCGGGCCACTAAAATTTGAGTTACTTAACGGTAGTTAGCGTCAGTGCGTATCTTCTTTGGAGTGAGAGACCTTGGCCGGATCGGCTGACTTCGACCTGTACCGCCCGTCCGAGGAGCACGACATGCTCCGCGACGCCGTCCGCTCGCTGGCCGAGGCGAAGATCGCGCCGTACGCCGCCGAGGTGGACGAGGAGGCCCGCTTCCCGCAGGAGGCCCTCGACGCGCTGGTCGCGAACGACCTGCACGCCGTGCACGTGCCCGAGGAGTACGGCGGCGCGGGCGCGGACGCCCTCGCGACGGTCATCGTGATCGAGGAGGTCGCGCGGGTCTGCGCCTCGTCCTCCCTGATCCCCGCGGTGAACAAGCTGGGCTCGCTGCCGGTGATCCTCTCCGGCTCCGAGGAGCTGAAGAAGAAGTACCTCGCCCCGCTGGCCAGGGGCAACGGCATGTTCTCGTACTGCCTCTCCGAGCCCGACGCGGGCTCGGACGCGGCCGGCATGAAGACCAAGGCGGTCCGCGACGGCGACACCTACGTCCTCAACGGCGTCAAGCGCTGGATCACCAACGCGGGCGTCTCGGAGTTCTACACGGTGATGGCCGTCACCGACCCCGCCAAGCGCAGCAAGGGCATCTCCGCCTTCGTCGTGGAGAAGTCGGACCCGGGCGTCTCCTTCGGCGCCCCCGAGAAGAAGCTCGGCATCAAGGGCTCCCCGACCCGCGAGGTGTACCTGGACAACGTCCGCATCCCGGCGGACCGGATGATCGGCGCCGAGGGCACCGGCTTCGCCACCGCGATGCGCACCCTGGACCACACCCGCATCACCATCGCCGCCCAGGCCCTCGGCATCGCCCAGGGCGCCCTCGACTACGCCAAGGGCTACGTCAAGGAGCGCAAGCAGTTCGGCAAGCCGATCGCCGACTTCCAGGGCATCCAGTTCATGCTCGCCGACATGGCCATGAAGATCGAGGCCGCCCGCCAGCTCACCTACGCGGCGGCGGCGAAGTCCGAGCGGGGTGATGCGGATCTGACCTTCCAGGGCGCCGCCGCCAAGTGCTTCGCCTCCGACGTCGCCATGGAGGTCACCACGGACGCCGTCCAGCTCCTCGGCGGCTACGGCTACACCCGCGACTACCCGGTGGAGCGGATGATGCGCGACGCGAAGATCACCCAGATCTACGAGGGCACGAACCAGGTCCAGCGCATCGTCATGGCCCGCAACCTGCCGTGACGTCCGGCTGACAGCAGGAGGGTGCCCAGGAGCTGGGCACCCTCGCGGGGGGCGATGAGGGTGTTCGTGCGACGGGGCGTGCCGTTGTGTGTGCTGGGGTCGGGGCGGGAGCTCCGGGCGGAGAACGGGCATGACGGCGATCGGTTCGTCGAGATCGGGTCGCTGACCAAGGTGCTCACCGGGACCGCGCTGGTGCGCATGGCTCAGGAGGGTCTCCTGGGAGTGGACGATCCGGTGCGGCGCTGGCTGCGCGCCGCGCCCGGGACGGGCATCACCCTGCGGCATCTGATGGAGCACACCTCGGGGCTGCCCAGGCTTCCTCCGCAGACGCGGGGGCGCAGCAAGGATCCGTATGCGGGGTTCGGCCCGGAGCGGTTGAGGCGGCTTGTCGGGCGGCTCGATGAGATCGTCGAGCGTCCCGCGGGCCGGGAGACCACCTACTCGAACCTCGGATACGCCGTGCTCGGGGCCGCACTCGAGGAGGCGGCCGGGGAGCCGTATCCGGACCTGCTGCGCGCTCATGTTCTTGAACCGCTGGGTCTGGCCGACGAGGTGACGGCCGATCCGCCCGCCGATCGACTGCTCGCCGCCCGTGGGTGGTTCGGGCGGACGCGGGCGCCGTGGACCATGAGCGGAGCGATCCTGCCGGCGGGTGGGCTCTGGGCGACTCCCCGGGCGATCGGCGACCTGGTCGCCCGGCTGCTGGTGGAGCGCAGGCTGGGTGAGCCGGCCGCTTCCTGGCAGCGGGCGGGCCGACTGCGGTGGCACAACGGCGCGACCCGCGACGCGTCGGTGTTCGCGGGGGCCTTCGACGACACCGGCGACTGGGTGGTGGTGCACCGGCTCGGTGGAAGACCGCGAACGACGGACCGGCTCGGCGCCCAACTGCTCATGCGGGAACGCCCTCGGAAGTCGCCGAGTTGAACAAGTGCCCGGTCCGGAAAGGGGCTTGAGGCCAGGTTGGTGGTGCGTGTTTGATCAGTGCCTGTCATAAGGAGAGCAGACGCCATGTCCGACCTCTCGGGGACACGTGACGAAGGAGTCGCGCGTGCGGCCCGGGTGCGGAGCGACGTGTCGCACTCGGCCCGGATCTGGAACTACTGGCTGGGCGGCAAGGACCACTACCCGGTGGACGAGGAAGTCGGCGAGCGGATCCTCTCCTTCGTGCCGCAGCTGCCCCGTTCCGCGGTCGCGGACCGCGGGTTCCTGGCGCGTGCCGTGACGTTCCTCGCGGGGCAGGCGGGGATACGCCAGTTCCTGGACATCGGCACCGGGCTGCCTACCGCCGACAACACCCACGAGGTTGCCCAGCGTGTGGACCCGTCCAGCCGGATCGTCTACGTCGACAACGACCCCCTGGTGCTCGTCCACGCCAACGCCCTGCTCACCAGCACCCCCGAGGGAGCCGCGGCCTACATCGACGCGGATGTGCGCGACCCCGAGGCGATCCTGCGGCAGGCCGCCGAGACGCTGGACTTCGACCAGCCGATCGCCATCACCATGCTGGGCATCCTGAACTTCGTCATGGACACCGACGAGGCGGTCTCCATCGTGCACCGGCTGCTGGACGCCGTACCCTCCGGCAGTCATCTGGTCGTCTCGCATCCGACCGCGGAGGTCGACGGCGAGGCGATGACCCAGGCGGTGGGGTACTGGAACAGCCAGGGCTCGGCGCTGATGACCCTGCGCAGCCGCGCCGAGCTCGTCCGTCTCTTCGACCGGGTCGACGTCCTCCCGCCCGGCATCGTCTCCTGCTCACGCTGGCGTCCCGACGAGACGGAGGTGGAGATCGTCGACGTCACCCACTTCGGCGGCGTCGGCCGGAAGCCGTAAGCCGGGGAGCCGGGAAGCCGGAGCAGTACGCCGGACGGGTGCAGCGGAGTCCTCGTCCGTCGGATGGCGCCGGGCCGGGGGCAGGCGTACGACGGAAGGGAAAGGGGACCGTTTCGGGGTCCCTTCGCCCCCCCCCAGGAGGAAGCCATGGCCCAGCCCGGAACCACGACCCCCATGAGCAAGGAGATGCAGGACTGCGTCCAGGCGTGCATGTCGTGCTACACCATCTGCGAGGAGACCATGAGCTCCTGCATGCAGATGGGCGGCCAGGCGCAGATGCAGATCATGCGCGCGCTCATGGACTGCTCCGAGATGACCCGCATGTGTGCGGACATGATGATGCGCCGCTCGCCGCTGGCGGCGGAGATGTGCGGCCTGTGCGCCAAGGCGTGCGACATGGGCGCGGAGGCGTGTATGTCCATGCCGGACGACAAGATGATGATGCGCTGTGCGGAGGCGTGTCGTCGCTGTGCGGAGATGTGCCGCAGGATGGCGGGCGCCAGGATGTGACCTGAGCCCGGCGGTACGGCCGGAGCCCCGCGGTCGCCGGAGTACGGGCACCGCGGGGCTCTCCGTGGCGGGGGCCGGTCAGTTGCCGGTGACGGTGACCTTCTGGTCGTTCTTCAGCTCGTCCACCAGCGTCTTGACCTTCGCCTTGTCCCAGACGAGGTTGCCGCCGACGGAGCCCGAGATCGGCATGTTCATGGAGGTGCCGTCGCCGCCGTTGACGTTCTTCATCGCCCAGAACATGGAGACCAGGTCCCACAGGCTCATGTCCTTGTCGACGATCAGGGAGTCCAGGCCCGCGCCCATGGTCGGGTACAGCTTGAACGGGTTCAGGACCGTCGAGGGGGTGGCCACCTCGTGGGACAGCGCGGCCAGGAACTTCTGCTGGTTCTTGGTGCGCTCCAGGTCGGAGGCGGCGAAGGCGTGCCGGGTGCGGACGAAGGCCAGCGCCTGCTGGCCGTCCAGCTTCTGCTTGCCCGCCTGGAAGTCGGCGCCCGAGTACTTGTCCTTGAAGCCCTTGTCGATGGTGAGCTCCACACCGCCGACCGCGTCGACGATGTTCGCGAAGCCGGCGAAGCCGATCTCCACGTAGTGGTCGATGTGCAGGCCGGTGTTGTACTCGACGGTGCGGACCAGCAGTTCCGGGCCGTCGTAGGCGTAGGCCGCGTTCAGCTTGTTCGGCCCGACCGGGCCCCTGAGCTTGCCGGACTCCGAGCCGCGGAACTGCGGGATCGTGACGTTGGAGTCGCGCGGCAGGGAGATCAGCGTGTCGCCGTTGGAGCCGACGTGCAGGATCATCATCGAGTCGGTGCGCTTGCCCTCGGCGGACCCGGTGTGCAGCTTCTTCTTCTGCTCGGCCGACATGCCCTCCCGGCTGTCGGAGCCGACGATCAGGTAGTTGGTGCCCTTGCCGGTCTCCGGCCGGTCGATGACCTTGGACAGGTCGACGGCGCGGTTGAGCTTGGAATCGGCCCAGAAGTACGTCGCGACAGTGGTCACCAGGAGCACGGTGACCAGGGTTATCGCGGTCAGCTTGATGCGGCGGCCCCAGTTCGGCGCGGGGCGGGACCCGCGCGCGTATCCGTCGCCCGGCCCGCCGGGGCCGCCGGCCTGCCTGCCGTAGACCTGGCCGGTGTTGTAGCCGTTGTCGTACCCGTAGTCGCCGCCGGGGGCGTCGTAGCCCCGGCCGTCGACGTACGACGGCTGCTGCGGGACCCCGTACGGCGGCGCCGAGGGGCCGGGGCCGCCCGGACCTCCGTACCCGCCGTGCCCGGCGGGTGCCGGCCCACCGCGCCGCACCTGGCGCATCACGCGCGCGCCCTCCGGCCGTGCGCCGGCACTGCCGCGTCCGTACCGGGAGCCGCGGTTGTCGTCGGACCACCCCTCGGGCCAATTATTCATGCGCCCCAGTGTGCAGGGCAGGGCTGTGCGCCTGACAGAGGCGTCGGAGAATAAGGTCACCGCTGTTGCCAAGCTGACACAAATTCCCCGGATCTCGCCTCGGCATAAGGTGGAGGTCATGACAGACCAGGCCTCCACCGCGGAATCCGGAACCACGGATATACCGGGCAAGCCGACCTCGGCGTCCCGGACCACCCTGAGCCACATCATGACCCACAACGACACCAACCTGCTGGGAACGGTGCACGGTGGGGTGATCATGAAGCTGGTCGACGACGCGGCGGGCGCGGTGGCCGGCCGGCACAGCGGCGGGCCCGCGGTCACCGCGTCCATGGACGAGATGGTGTTCCTCGAACCGGTCCGGGTCGGCGACCTGGTCCATGTGAAGGCCCAGGTCAACTGGACCGGTCGGACCTCCATGGAGGTCGGAGTGCGGGTCCTGGCCGAGCGCTGGAACGAGTCCACCCCGTCCACCCAGGTCGGTTCGGCCTACCTGGTCTTCGCCGCCGTGGACGCCGACGGCAAGCCGCGCCCGGTACCGCCGGTCCTGCCGGAGACCGACCGGGACAGGCGCCGCTACCAGGAGGCCCAGATCCGCCGCACCCACCGCCTGGCCCGCCGCCGCGCCATCAGGGAACTGCGCGAGAAGCGGGCGGCGGAGGGTTACGAGGACTGAGGGCGGAGGCGGATGCCGCCGGGAGCGCCGCGGCTCCCGCCGTCGGCCGCACGCGATCTCGCTGTTCTCGTGGGCGGTCGCACGCGATCTCGCTGTTCTCGCGGGCGGTCGCACGCGATCTCGCTGCTCTCTAGGCCGGCCGCGCACGGCCTCGACTGCCCCCGTCGTCAGCCGCACGTCACCTCGTCGCCTCTCACCACCGCGGTGGCCGCCTGGGCCGGGTTCTCCACGCGGACCTTGCGCACCTGGCGGTAGTCGCTGCCCGCGATCACCCTGAGCGTGGCGCCCTGCCCCGGCACCGGACGCAGCTCGCTGCCCGACAGGGCGGTGGCGAGTGACTTCGCCGAGCGGTCCCAGCGGGGGTCGTAGAGCACCACGGTCCGCGTGACGCCCCGCTCCTTGGCGTCCAAGGGCGCCTTGGTCGTGAGGAAACCGGCCGCCGCCAGCTCCGTGTCCACCCGCCGGCCGAGCCCGGCCGTTTCGGTGCCGTTCTCCACCTGGACGCGGATTCGCTGCGGGGCGACCTCGACGGACTCGGGAGGGTTCGGTCGGCGGGGCTTGTGCGCGGCCAGCGGCCGGTCCTCGCGCAGCGCCTGGAAGAGCTGGTCGGCCCTGGCCCGGTCCCACTTCACGGTGGAGCCGACGCCCTTGACCGGGTAGGCCATCTGCGCGATCGGGACGGTGGTGAACTCCGAGGAGGAGGGGGAGAAGTTCCGCATCGCCCGCCCGAGGTCCAGCAGCTCGTCGGTGTGGAAGCCCTTGTCCGCCCGTACCGAGCCCAGCACGGCCACGGCCACGTCCCGGAACTTGATGGGGTTCAGCAGCACCCGGGAGGAGGTCGCCCGTTCGATCAGGGCTGCCAGGAAGCGCTGCTGGCGCTTCATCCGGCCGAGGTCGCTCGCTCCGTCGACGTGCCGGGAGCGGACGTACTGCAGGGCCTGGCCGCCGGAGAGCGTGTGCGTCCCGGCGGCCAGGTCCAGGCCGGTGTAGCTGTCCTTCATCGGTTCGGCGGTGCAGATCTGCACCCCGCCGATCACGTCCACGGTCCGCATGAAGGTGGTGAAGTCCACCTCCAGATAGTGGTCGATCTTCAAGCTGGTCATGTTCTCGACCGTGCGCACGGTCAGGTTGGGCCCGCCCTCCGCGTACGCCGCGTTGAGCTTGACCGGGTGCGGCCCGTGCCGTCGCCCGGTGTTCTGGTCGACGTGCTCGGGCAGCTCGGCGTAGGAGTCCCGGGGCAGGCTCACCACGCTGGCCCGCTCCCGGTCCTGCGACAGGTGCACGATCATCATCGTGTCGGTGCAGTTGCAGGGGCGTCCGCCCAGCCGGTACTGGCGTCGTTCCCGCTCGCTGATCCTGTCCCGGCCGTCGGTGCCGACCAGCAGCACGTTCATGCCGTGGCCGGCCGGCGGGCGGTTCTTCATGTCCTTGAAGGGGTCGACCCGGGCGATGTCCGCGTCCAGGCTGGAGACCACCGCGTGCCCGATCCCGGCGGAGGCGAGCACCACCACCGACAGTGTGGTCGCCGCCCGCATGGCCCAGCGTGGTCTGCGGCGCGGTACGGGCGCATACGGCACGCGGGCCGGCCTCGCCGGACCGGCGGCCTGCCGTGGGGCGCGCTGCGACCGCGGGCGCGGGCGGTACTGCGTGGTGGACATGCGGGGACACCTCCGCTGATGGCGTGGGTGGACACCGTGTGCACCGTAGGGGCATACGATCGGCTGATCAGCGCAGCGCCCCCCGCGGCGCGCACCGGTGTCCCCCGTTCGCGGTAACGTGAGCACCGATGAACACCAAGCCCGACGTGCGGCTCCCCGCCGTTTCTGTGATCATGCCCGTCCTCAACGAGGAGCGGCATCTGCGCGGAGCCGTGGAAGCGATCCTCGCGCAGGAGTACGACGGCGAGACGGAGGTCGTGATCGCCCTCGGTCCGTCCACGGACCGCACGGACGAGATCGCCGCCGAGCTCGTACGCGAAAACCCGCGCGTGCACACGGTCCCCAACCCCACCGGCCGCACCCCCGCCGCGCTCAACGCCGCGATCAAGGCCTCCCGCCATCCGATCGTGGTCCGCGTCGACGGCCACGGGATGCTCTCGCCGAACTACATAGCCACGGCCGTACGGCTCCTGGAGGAGACCGGCGCGCAGAACGTCGGCGGCATCATGCACGCCGAGGGTGAGAACGACTGGGAGCACGCGGTGGCCGCCGCGATGACCTCGAAGATCGGGGTGGGCAACGCGGCCTTCCACACCGGCGGCCAGGCCGGTCCCGCGGAGACCGTGTACCTGGGGGTGTTCCGGCGCGAGGCGCTGGAGCAACAGGGCGGCTACAACGAGGAGTTCGTCCGCGCCCAGGACTGGGAGCTGAACTTCCGCATTCGCGAGGCGGGCGGCCTGATCTGGTTCTCGCCGGAGCTGCGCGTCTCCTACCGGCCCCGCCCGACCGTGAAGGCGCTGGCCAAGCAGTACAAGGACTACGGCCGTTGGCGGCACGTCGTCGCCCGCTACCACGAGGGCTCCATCAACCTGCGCTACCTCGCTCCGCCGGCCGCGGTGTGCGCCATCGCGGCCGGGATCGTGGTGGGCGCGGCCCTGACCCCCTGGGGTTTCGTGATCCCCGGCGGCTACCTGGCGGCGATCGTCGCCGGATCGCTTCCCGCGGGCAAGGGCCTGCCCCTGAAGGCCCGCCTGCGCATCCCGGTCGCCCTCGCCACCATGCACATGTCGTGGGGCTGGGGCTTTCTGACGAGTCCGAGGTCGCTGGCGAGGAAGGTCATCGCCTCGCGCAGGTCCGCGGTCGTCACCGCCGGCTGAGCGGTTCGACTCGGTGGGCCCCTCTCCCCGGGAGAGGGGCCCTACGCGCGTCTACCAGCGGTAGGGCGCGTACACGTCCATGCACTGGCTCTCGTCCGAGCCGTTGATGGCGTCGGAGTTGCCGGGCAGGTCGCCGGCCTTCGGTGTGGACTCCTTCGGATAGGTCGTCCCGGTACGCCAGTCGGCGCCGACGACGACGGTGACACCGGAGACGTCGGTCGACCTCTTGACCGAACTCATCGGAATTCCCAGGGCCTTGGCAACGCCCTGCGCGTCACCCTCCATGTCGGCGCTCGGGTAGCGCACGAGGGTCTCCTCCTCGGACAGCGCCGCCGAGGTGTCGGCCGCCGCCCTGGTGAAGCCCTTCTGCCGCAGCTCCTGGCTGATCGTGTGGGCCCGGTTGCGGACCGGGGCCTGAGCGGAGGTTCGGGTGGCGTTCTGCACCACCACGCCCAGCCGGTCGGCCGCGACCGAGGGAGCCGTGGTGGCTTCGTCCTTGCCCGGCGTCCTCGCCTCCGACTTGGGGCCGTTGTCGTCGAAGGGCACGTCCTCGCGGAGCATCTTCCACATCTTCGTGGCGCCGGCGCCGTCCGGGAGCAGGTGGTCGCTGTTCTCCGGATCCTGGACATTGGGCATCGTCGTCATGGTGATGCGGTCGGTGGGGACCGTCTTGAGCTGCATGCCCAGGTCGTAGAGCTTCTTGACGGTTCCGATCTCCTCGGAGACCTTCAGCGACTTCGTGGCCGCCTCCGCCAGGTTCATCAGCCGGCCGGTGTCG
This sequence comes from Streptomyces sp. JNUCC 63, assembly GCF_054366325.1. Lineage (NCBI taxonomy): Bacteria > Bacillati > Actinomycetota > Actinomycetes > Kitasatosporales > Streptomycetaceae > Streptomyces > Streptomyces sp. JNUCC 63. Next base: position 4,775,841 of record NZ_CM135963.1, read on the forward strand.
GTGAAGACGTTCTGGTCGCGCAGCGTGCGGATCATCGAGTTCAAGTACATGTGCTGGGCCCTGGCCCGCAGCGGGTCGCTGCCCCAGGCGTGCCGGGTGCGCAGCCACTGCAGGGCCTCTTTGCCCTTGACCTTCTTGGTGCCGGCCCGCATTTTCAGGCCCGAGCCCCCTGGTACACCGGGCAGCGGGCGGTCCCACACGTTCTGCTTCGTGCAGACCTCGACGCCGCCGATGGCGTCCGCCATGTGCACCACGCCCGCGAAGTCGATCGTCATCCAGTGGTCGATGTAGACACCGGTGAGGTTCTCCCAGGTGGCGAGCGTGCAGCCGGGGCCGCCGCGGGCCAGCGACTCGTTGATGATCTCGTTGATCGGGGGGTAGACCTTGCCGGTGTCGGAGTCGGTGCACTTGGGGATGTCGACCCGGGTGTCGCGCGGGATGCTCACCACGGCGGCGCTCTCGCGGTCCGCGGAGAGGTGGATGAGCATCTGCACGTCGCCCAGCGGCGGGTTGCCGCGGTTGTCCCTGCTGCCGCCCAGGGCGACGTTCGCATCCGAGTTACGGCTGTCGGAGCCGATCAGCAGGATGTTCATGGGCGTCTGGCCGGCCGAGTTCGGCCTCGTCCTCTCCGCCTTGGAGTCGCCGCTGCTGCGCTGGCCCTTGCGTATGTTGTTGTTCAGGTGCTGGTAGTAGAGATATCCGGCGCCGGCCGTGCCGAGTATGACCAGTGAGAGCACGGTGGCCGACCAGCGCAGTATGCGCCTTCGAGGGCGTCTGGCGGCGGCGCCGTGCCCTTTGCCTCCGCCCTGCCCTCCGCCGTGCCGGCCGTGACCACCCGCCGCGCTGTCGTCCCGCGCGGCGAGTGACGTCGTGACCTCGACCGCAGGCTCCTCCCCGCGCAGACTGCTCTGCGTCAACTCCCCATCCTCCCCACCCTGGTGTTCCATCGAACGGGCCTGTCATGCGCCGTGTTAGACGCATGACAGGCCCATAAGGTGGCGTGGTGCGTTCAACTTGCGTTCAGCTGGCGCACTGAACCTTGTCCGCCGTGGACTGTCCGTCGACCTTCGGTGCCTTCGTCGGGGGGGTGAGCGGCACCCCCGCACCCTTGAAGTCCTTGCCCAGGGTCAGCGTCATCGTCGGCAGACCCTGGGAGTTGGTCACGCTCTCGCCCAGCTTCAGTGCCGACCCGGGCAGTCCCATGATCGCGGCGAGTTTACGTGCCTGCGGCGCCTGGTCGGCGTCGTACTCGAGGGTGGTCTTGCCGAGCTTCTCAGGCGCGTTGCCGGCGTTCTCGGACTTGGACACGCCCTGGGAGGTCTGCAGCCAGGCAAGGGTCTCCTGCGCGGAACCGGAGGCGGCCCCGCCGTTGAAGATCCGTACCCGCACCTCGGAGGCGGCGGACTGGGTGCCCTTGAGGCGGGCGGCCTCGGCGCTCTTGGCTGCCTTCTGCTTCTCCTTCACCTGGGTGAAGGAGACGTCGTTCGCGATGGCGTTGAAGACCTGCGGGGCCTGGGCCTGGTCCACGACAACAGTCGCGTGGACCTTTTCGGCCGGGTTGTCGCGTACCGGCACGGTCAGGAAGGTGATGTTCTTCGGCGGCACCTTCTTCAGCTCCTGCGCCACGTCCATGAGGGTGCCGACCTTGCCGATGCCCTTGTCGACGGTCAGGGCCTTGGTGGCCGCGTCCGCCAGGTTGTACAGCTTGGTCGGGTCGGTGAGCGTGTCGCCGGAAGCCATCTTGCGCATCAGTGAGCTGAGGAACTGCTGCTGCACCTTGATGCGGTCCAGGTCGCCCTGGTTGCCCCAGGCGTGCCGGGTGCGCACGAAGGCCAGCGCGTCTTCGCCCTCGATCGTGGACTCTCCAGCGGGCAGGTCCAGGCGCGAGTCCTTGTCCTTCACGGCGTGCTTGAGGCACACGTCGACTCCGCCGACCGCCGTCGTCAGCGTCTTGACCGCGTTGAAGTCGGCCATCATGAAGTGGTCGGGCACGATGCCGGTGACCTCTTTGACCGTGCGCATCGTGCAGCCCGCGTCGCGGCCGTCCTGGCCGAGGCTCACGTTGAAGCGGACGTTGTCCGTTCCCGGGATGACCTTCGTGGTGTCGTCGGGCTGCTTGGTCGGGCAGTCCGGGATGTTCACGATCAGGTCGCGCGGGATGCTCAGCGCGGTGGCGTTCGTGCGGTCCTTGGAGACGTGCAGCAGGACGTTGGTGTCGGCGTGGCCCACGCTGCCCTTGTCGCCGTAGCCCTCGTTGCCCTTGCCGGTGCGCTTGTCCGTGCCGATGATCAGTATGTTGAAGGCCTCGTCCTTGCTGAAGCTGTCCTTGGCCGCGCCGGCCACGTCGGTGGTGGTGACGTTGCCCTCGAGGTGCTTGAGGACCAGATAACCGGCCGTGCCGACGCCGACCAGGACGAACGCCATGGTGCCGCCGGTCCACAGCAGGGCCTTCTTGGCCTTCGACTTCTTCTCCGGCCGGCGTCCCCGCCGCCCGGGCAGCGGCTCCTCGGGCGGTGCGCCGCGGCGGCGGCGCGGGCCGGGGACCGTACGGGCGGGGGCGGCCTCACGCGCCTGCTGCCGTCCGGGCGCCGCTCTGCGGCCTCCCGCCGCACCGTCGCCCCCCGCGCCGGGCGAGGCCGGCCGGCGGGGTCCCGGAATCGGCGACTGCGGAGCGGAAGGACTCAGTCGCAGCTCGTATTCGCCGGTGTTCGGGTTGAGTACCCATTGGTCTGCGGGATCGATGTTGTCCGCCCGCCCACGGCCTTGCGCGTCCACGGTTGTCCGAATCCTCCGTCGGGGCCACGCGGCGCCTTGTCCCCCTCAAGGCGCTCAGGTCTGCTTCACAGTGCTCGACCCCAGGAAGACCTCGCGGCCAGTAGCACCGGATCGCTCACACTATCCGGCTGGTTCGGCGTCAAGCGACGCCCGTGACAAATTCCACTTCCCTACAAGTGGGCAATCCGCCCATTTCCTTGGACAAAAGTTCGCCTCTGGCCGTGGCTTTACCCGCGGAAGCCCTCCATCGTGGTGTGTTGCGGCGGAACGCCGGGGTGAGCGGGGTGTGCATCCCGGGGTTCCCGGCTCGGTTGCCGACGCCGTACGCGCCGTCAAAAACCTACTGAACGTAGTCGCATGACCGCGCAGACGAATCCTCGTCGTCCGTTGGGAATCCGAATCGCCGGAAGGGGAATTGACGTCCTTTGTTCCCGAATCCCGTGGTACTTCCGCTGCGTCACCTTGCCGTCGCCGTGACCCGTTCCGATTCGATGCGCTTGGCGAGTGCGTCCTCGGAGAGATGGTCGAGGTTGCGGCACAGCACGACGGAGGCGCCGGCGGCGAGGGGGGCGTACAGGCCCGCGCTGAGGCCCTCCCAGGTGCCGTACGGCAGCGCGGACAGCATCCGGGAGCCGGGGCCCGTCAGGTCCAGGGCGGGGGCGTCGGCGCGGGCGTGTTCCACGACCTCCGCCGCCGAGTACTCGGCCCCGGCCACGATCAGGGCCGGCTCGTCCGGGTCCACCGGGGCGAAGGGCGCGAACACGTCGCCCTGCCCCGGCACCTCGACGGCGTAGTCCGCGAAGCCCTCCGGCGGTTGCGGGAACCGTCCGCCGAGCGGCCGCAGCGCCAGCGCCACCCGCTCCCCGGAGCAGGCCCGCGCCGCGTCCAGTGTGTCCGGGCCGCTGACCACGACGTCCGCGGCCGCCGGGTCCCCGTCGACGTCCGCGACCGTGCCCACCGACGCGCACGCCAGCAGCCACACCGCCGTCTGCCAGTGCGCCGGCAGCAGCAGTGCGACCCGGTCGCCGGGCCCGGCGGCGAGGTCCCCCTGGAGGAGGTTCGCGGTCTTGGCCACCCAATTGGCGAAGGTGGCCACGGACAGTTCGACGCGTTCCCCCGTGGCATCGTCGTAGAAGGTCACCAGCGGGCGTCCGGGGTCCGCGGCGAGCGCGGAACGCAGCAGGTCGGCAGGGGTGCGTTCAGTGGCGTTCACCCGCGCAAGCGTACGCGGCGCCGCGCCCGCGCACCGTGCGGCGGGGCCACGTGCGGGGGAGTGGCGCACCACCGGTTCGGCCCAACCGTGGCCGACGGCCCGTCAATTCCCCGATGGACAGATTTGTATGATCATGTCCAAGGTCAGGGGTATGCGTCGATACGGATTCCTGGCGTCCTCGATCGGTGTCACCTGTACGGCCGCCCTCATCCTCACCCTCGCGCCGGGCCTTCCCGTCGCCGCGGCCACGGCGAGACCGACGTCGGCCACCGGGCCGTCGGCCGTACCCGGCAGCACCCAGTCCCTGCCTCTCCTCCCGCTCATCCGCGACCGCGCCCGCGGCGCCGCCGTCGAACAGGGACTGCGCCGCACGGACGTCCACCACTTCTCACTGGTCGGCGTCGTCTGGGACGACCCGGACACCGAGCTGCACGGCAGTGTCCGGATCCGCACCCGCTCCACCGCCACCGGCACCTGGTCCCACTGGCAGGACGTCGACACCCACAACGCCGACCACGGCGCCGACCCCGGCACGGCCGAGCGCACCTCCGGGCTCGTGCACGGCGCCACCGCACCGCTGTGGGTGGGCGAGTCCGACGGCGTCGACGTACGCGTGCGCGTGGACACCGGGGACCGCGACGGGGGTGCCGCCGCCCCGCCGATCACGCTGCCCTCCGGCCTGCGCCTCGAACTCGTCGACCCGGGCGACGAGCCCCCGCCGCAGGACCCCCGGGCCGACGCCTCACACACCGGCGAACCGAGCGAGGAGGCCACCGCGGCCTCCGCGGCCAACGCCCGGCTCGCCCCGCTCGGCGCCACCGAGATCCCCGCGCTCGACCGCGAGGACACCGAACGCGAACTGCTCGCCCTGCACGGCGACGAACTGACGGAACGCCGGCGCGCACAGCCGTACATCGGACCGCGCCCGCGCATCGTCACGCGCCGCGGCTGGGGCGCGGACGAGTCGCTGCGCGGCCGGGGGTTCGTCTACACCAAGAAGGTCAAGGCGGCGTTCGTCCACCACACCTCCTCGGGCAACAACTACGGCTGCGCGCAGGCCCCGTCGGTCATCCGCAGCATCTACCGCTACCACGTCAAGAGCGTGGGCTGGCGCGACATCGGCTACAACTTCCTCGTCGACAAGTGCGGCAACATCTACGAGGGCCGCGCCGGTGGTGTGGCGAAGGCGGTGCTGGGCGCCCACACCCTGGGGTTCAACACCAACAGCGTGGGAATCGCCGTCATCGGCTCCTACGGCAGGTCCAAGCCGTCGTCGGCCGCCGTGACGGCCGTGGCGCGGCTGGCGGCATGGAAGCTCGGCCTGTACGGGATGAATCCGCGCGGAAAAACATATCTGACGTCCGGCGGTGGCAACCTCTACCAAAAAGGAAAGAGCGTACGCCTGAACGTGATCTCCGGCCACCGGGACGGCTTCTCGACCGACTGCCCCGGCCGGCAGCTCTACGGCAAGCTCGGCACGGCCCGCTCGTCGGCGGCGCGCTACCAGGGCCGCTGAGGGGGGCCGGAGGACCGGACAGGGCTCCACAAGGCTGCACGAGCGCGTCTGCATACACTGGCCGGCCGAGGACTGATCGGCCGGTCCCGGCAGGAAGCAGAGACGACAGGTGACAGAAGCGATCCTTCTGGTCGGCGGCAAGGGCACCCGGCTGCGCCCGCTCACGGTGCACACCCCCAAGCCCATGGTGCGGGCGGCGGGGGTGCCGTTCCTCACGCACCAGCTGGCGCGGGCGAGAGCGGCGGGCGTCGAGCACATCGTGCTCGCCACCTCCTATCTGGCCGAGGTCTTCGAGCCGTACTTCGGCGACGGCTCCTCACTCGGACTCCACCTCGAGTACGTCACGGAGGAGGAGCCCCTGGGCACGGGCGGCGCCATCCGCAACGTCGCCTCGCGCCTGCGCTCCGGTCCCGACGAACCGGTCCTGGTCTTCAACGGCGACATCCTCACCGGGCTGGACATCGGGGCGCTGGTGCGCACGCACGAGGAGACGGGCGCGGACGTCTCCCTGCACCTGACGAAGGTGACGGACCCCCGTGCCTACGGCCTGGTCCCGACGGACGACACGGGCCGCGTCCTGGCCTTCCTGGAGAAGCCGCAGACCCCCGAGGAGATCGTCACCGACCAGATCAACGCGGGGGCGTACGTCTTCCGCCGCTCGGTCATCGACACCATCCCGCGGGGCCGCCCGGTGTCGGTGGAGCGCGAGACCTTCCCGGACCTGCTGTCCGCCGGGGCCCACCTGCAGGGCATGGTGGACTCCACCTACTGGCTGGACCTCGGCACTCCCGCCGCCTTCGTACGCGGCTCCGCCGACCTGGTCCTCGGCCGCGCCCCCTCCCCGGCGGTCCCCGGCCGCTGCGGCGACCGCCTGATCCTGCCCACGGCCGTCGTCGCCCCCGACGCCAAGCTGACCGGCGGCACGGTGGTCGGCGAGGGCGCGTTCGTCGCCGAGGGCGCGCGGGTCTTCGGCAGCACGATCCTGCCCGGCGCCGTCATCGAGCCCGGCGCCGTCGTCACCGACTCCCTCATCGGCACCCAGGCCCGCATCGGCACCCGCTCCGTCCTCACCGGCACCGTGATCGGCGACGGCGCGGTGGTGGGCGCCGACAACGAACTGAGGGAGGGCGTAAGAATCTGGTGCGACGCCCGCATCCCGGCGGGCGCGGTGAGATTCTCCTCGGACCAGTAGACACGGAGGTACGCAGCTCCGTAGCTGCGGGCGGTCGTGCCGCCGTAGCTGCGGGCAGTCGTGCCGCTGGGGCGCTGGGGTCCCCCTGCTCGAGCGGAGCCGAGAGCTTGGGGGAGGGTGGGCGCGGCGGCACCCACAGCCCAGGGTCATCTGTCAATCCGAGTCAGCTGTCCCAGCCGCCCACCTCAACCGCCGCGCACCTCAGAGCCGCCCGATGTCCCCCGTCGGCCTCCGCGGCCCCCGCCGCCCCGGCGCCCGCCCGCTCAACAGAATCAACCGAGCAGCCCGATGCCGCTGTCCCGCATACGGCTCGAGCAAGCGCAGCATCTCCGCGTCATCGGCCCCCCGATGCCCCGCCAGCGCGAACCCCACGATCCCCGGCAGATGCAGATCCCCGACCGTCACCGCGTCCGCCGCACCATGACTGCGCTGCACGGTCTCCGCCGACGTCCACGGCCCGATCCCGGACACCAGCTCCAACCGTTCCTGCGCCACCGCCGGAGGCATCCGCACCGCCTCCTCCAGCCGCGCGGCGACCCGCACCGCCCGCAGCACCGTAGACGCCCGCTTGTCGTCGACCCCGGCCCGGTGCCACTCCCACGACGGAATCAGCGCCCAGGTCCGCGGCGCCGGCATGACGTACATCCGCCCGGGAGCGGGTCCCGGTGCCGGCTCCCCGTACTTCCGTACGAGCACCCGCCACGCCGCGTACGCCTCGACCGTCGTCACCTTCTGTTCCAGGACCGACGGGATCAACGACTCCAGCACCAGCCCGGTCCGCGTCAGCCGCAACCCCGGCCGCCGGTGCCGCGTCAGCGCCAGCAACCGGTGCCGCGGCTCGAACAGGGACGGGTCGTCGGCGGCCCCGAGCAGCTCGGGCAACTGCTCCAGCAGCCACTCGGCTCCCGGCCCCCACGCCTCCCCGCGCACCTGCCCGCCGCTCGCGGACACCCGCAGCGTCCCGGGCCCGAGCGGCGTCCGGCTGGCCCGCCACACCGACCCGTCGGGCATCGCCCGGAACGTGGGATCGCCGGGCCCCCGCCGCAGCGGCCCGAGCACCAGCCCCAGGTCCAGCGGCCCGTCCGGCACCCACGTCCGCACCCGCCCCGGCGCGACGGTCTGCTGCGGCACCCCCGCGGACGCGCTCCCGGGCGCGTCGACCTGCCCACCGCGCACGGGCATGGGGGCCCCTCCCGCGCCGTCAAGGCTGTGGGGGAGCGTGGGCCGCGGAGCGAAACGTCCTGCCATGAAGGAGATCCAGGAGGGCCGAAGGTACCGAAGAAGCTCTACGAGCCTAGGCGGTCATGCGGACGAAGCGGTCACAGCGAGACCACGAACGCCCCCGCGTCCCGCTCCGGCCGCGGCTTCGGCGGCCCGGCCGGATGCCCGACCGCGACCGCCCCCATCGGATCCCAGTCCTCCGGCAGCCCCAGCACCTCGCGCACCACGTCCCGGCAGAACATCGTCGAGGACACCCACGCCGAGCCGAGCCGCTCCCCGGCCAGCGCGACCAGGAAGTTCTGCACCCCGGCCCCGGCGGCGACCACGAACATCTCCCGCTCGGCACCGTCCCGCCGCTCGTCGCCGTACACGTGCGAGCCGTCCATGACGAGGCACGGCACCACCAGGTAGGGCGCGTTGCGCAGCACGTCCCCGCGCCGGATCCGCTTGGCGATCGACTCCTCGCCCCTGCCGTCCCGCCGCAGGTCGGCGATCCAGGCGTCCCGCATCGCATCCAGCAGACGCGTCCGCGACTCCACCGACTCCAGCAGCACGAACCGCCACGGCGTGGTGTGGTGCGGCGCGGGCGCGGTCACCGCCGCGGCCACCGCGCGCCGTACCGCGCCCGGGTCGACCGGCTCGTCGGTGAAGGACCGTACGGTACGCCGCTGGGTCACCGCCTCCCGTACGGCCTCGGAGGTCCCGAGCCGGAACATGTCGTCGCGCGCGTCCCGCACCATGGCCCGTGCTCCCTCCCCGTGTTCCTCGGTCACCACGTGCCCCAGCCCGCGCACCACGGCGATGGGCAGCCCGGCGGCCTTGCCCTTGACCAGGTCGCCCGCGGCGGCGAGTTCGTCGGCGGTGGCGACGACGGTGGCGCTCAGCGGATTGCCGTGCGCGTCCGTGCCACCGCGCAGATCGTCCAGCGCGCGTACGCCCGCGGCGCCGATGGCGACATCCGTGAGCCCGGCGCGCCAGGGTCGCCCGAAGGTGTCGGTGACGAGCACCCCGACCGTGACCCCGAGGGCGTCGCGCAGGCCGTCCCGGATGGCGCGCGCGGACGCGTCCGGGTCCTCGGGCAGCAACAGCACCGTGCCGGAAGGGGTGTTGGAGGCGTCGACTCCGGCGGCGGCCATGACCAGCCCCTGCCGGTTCTCCACGATCCGCAGCGGCCCGCGCCGGGCCACGACCCGTACGGTCTCCGCGTCGATCGCGGCTTCCCGGTCGACCGCCTCGACGATCCGGCCCTCCGCCTTGGAGACGATCTTCGAGGTGACGAGGAGCACGTCCCCGTCGGCCAGAGCGGGTTCCGCGGCGGCGATCAGCTTCGCCAGGTCGTCGCCCTGCTGCACCTCGGGAATCCCGGCAATCGCCCAGACCCGGAACTCCGGGGCGGACGCGTCCGCCCGCGCGTGCGCCGTCGCGCCGCTCATGCTCCCCGCACCTCCTCGGCCAGCACCAGCGCCTCCCGTGCCATCCGGGCGGCGGCGTCGACGTCGGTCATCATCAGCGGCACCGCCCGGCACCGGATGCCGGCCGCCTCGACCCGCTCCACCGAGGCCGCGTCGACGGTGTCGACGAGCCAGCCGTCCAGCAGTCCCGAGCCGTAGTGCTCGGCCACCGCCGCGGCCGTGGACTCCACGCCGACCGCCGCGAGGACCTTGTCGGCCATGCCGCGCACGGGCGCGTCGCCGACGATGGGGGACAGTCCGATCACCGGTACCCCGGCGTCGGCGACGGCCTCCCGGATACCGGGCACCGCGAGGATCGTGCCGACGGAGACGACGGGGTTGGACGGCGGGAAGAGGATCACGTCCGCCTCGGAAATCGCCTCCAGCACCCCGGGCGCCGGCTTCGCCTGTTCCGCGCCGACCGGCACGACCGCCCCGGCCGGCACCGACGCCCGCAGCCGCACCCAGTACTCCTGGAAGTGCACCGCCTTGCGCTCACCGTCCAGCTCGACGGCGACGTGCGTCTCCACGCGGTCGTCGGTCATGGGGATGAGCCGCACCCCCGGCTTCCACCGGTCGCACAACGCCTCGGTGACCGCGCTCAGCGGATACCCGGCGCCGATCATCTGGGTGCGCACGATGTGCGTGGCGAAGTCCCGGTCGCCGAGGCCGAACCAGTTCGGTCCCACGCCGTACGCCGCGAGCTCCTCCTTGAGATGGAAGGTCTCGTCGGCCCGACCCCAGCCCTGCTCCTCGTTGATGCCGCCGCCGAGCGTGTACATCACCGTGTCCAGGTCCGGGCAGACCTTCAGCCCGTAGAGGTGGATGTCGTCGCCGGTGTTGCCGATGACCGTGACGTCCGCGTCCGGCACGGCCCGCTTCAGACCGCGCAGGAACCGGGCACCACCGATGCCGCCTGCCAGAACCACAATGCGCATGGGGTCAAGTCTTGCAGGCGGGTACGACAACGTGGCACGTGCCCGCCGTTCCGGCACCTGCTCGTCCGGGCAGGTCCCCCGGCGGGCCTCAGGCGCCGACGGCGTCCACCGGGCCCGTGCAGGCCCCGGCGTACCGGGCGGCGGTGCGGGCGCCTCCGGCCGAGGACCGGGGGTGCATGGGCATCTCGGTCAGGCCGGGGAAGTACACGTGCAGGCTGACCGCCGGCTCCAGCGTGTCGTTGACGACCTCGTGCGCGTACCCCGGCGCGAACACGCGCTGCGCGCCGCCGCCCAACGCGCGCGTGCCGCGCTCGGTGCGCTCGGTCAGCTCGCCGTCCAGGACCGTGAGGACACCGGAGGAGGGGCCGTGGCCGTGCAGTCCGCTGCCCTGCCCGGGCACCCAGGACAACAGCCACACCTCGTAGCCCGGGCCGGTGCGCAGCCGGTGGTACCAGCGGGTCGTCGCGTCGTAGCGGACGAGATGCTCCCAGTGGGTGCGGTCGGCGGCGATGGAGCGGGCCAGGCCGACGAACTCGGCCACGGTGGCCGGGTGCTCGCGCGGGGCCTGGAGCAGGTGCGGGACTTCGAGGATGTCGCCGGCGATCTGAAGGTCGCTGTCGCTGTTCATGAGGGTGGGGGTTCCTCGGTGAAAGGTGAAAGGAGGTCGAGGGGAACGGGCGTCGAGCGCAGAGGGACTCGGGCGACGGCTGGAGCACGCGTGCGCGTGTGGGGCTCAACAGCCGGAACAGCAACAGCTACAGCGAGCGCGGGCAGCACCGAGGGACCCGGCGGTGCGGGTCGTGGTGAGTGCCGGATTCGCGAGCATGCCCACTAGGACAGCGGTTCACACCTCCACTGTCAACTCGACGCCCGGAATGTGGGACATGTTTCACCTCATCCGGTTCATCTCGCAGGTGAAAGGTTTGCTCATGGGCCGACCGGGACACATGGGGCACATGCCGGGCGCGCAAGCGCCGTTGCGATTCCGTGATCCGACCGTGATCCGGGCCGCTTCGGTGTGCGTGTCGGAACGAGATCGAAGCCCTGGGCGTCCTTCCCTGTGTGGGCCCCGTACAGGGGTGCGAAGCCCTCGGGACCTTGGCTGTGTGTCTGGGTTTAAGTTGATTTGAACACTTTCTGGAGAGGCTTGGTTCCGGAGAGTGAATAAGGGGCCCAATAGCAGATCTCGGCTTGACTCGCCCGGAGCAGCACACTTGTAATTTCACTCGTGTCGTTCAGCCGGGACAGGTAACGGCTGCATCACGGGGACGCGAAAGACAGACGAGGGGCGCACATGACCGAGCTGGTGCAGCAACTGCTGGTCGACGACGCGGACGAGGAACTCGGCTGGCAGGAGCGCGCGCTGTGCGCCCAGACCGACCCCGAGTCCTTCTTCCCCGAGAAGGGCGGCTCCACCCGCGAGGCCAAGAAGGTCTGCCTCGCCTGCGAGGTCCGCTCCGAGTGCCTCGAGTACGCCCTCGCCAACGACGAGCGCTTCGGCATCTGGGGCGGCCTGTCCGAGCGTGAGCGGCGCCGGCTGAAGAAGGCGGCCGTCTGACCGCACGCCCGGCGCACATCCCCATACAAACGTCACGAACGGCCCGTCGCAGGTGGGTTATCCACAGGCGGCGGGCCGTCGTCCTGGCCAGCCGATAGTGTGGTCGCTCGTCCGAGACGCCCCCCTGCCCCCCCGGGCACAGGCGTCCACCGCAGTCCACCGAACCGGGGCCGTATCTCGATGTCCGTGCACAGCCATACGGCAGCCCACTACGACGTCGCTGCCGCAGCGCCGTCCGACCCCGCGCGCGCGACGGCGTCCGACCCGAGCCGCGCGCCGGAATACCCGAGGCACGTCGTCACCGCCGTGCTCGTCTCCCACGACGGCGCCCGCTGGCTGCCCGACGCGCTCGCCGGCCTGCTCGGCCAGGAGCGCCCCGTACAGTACGCCGTAGCGGCCGACACCGGCAGTGCGGACGACTCCGCGCAGGTGGTCACCGACGTCCTCGGCGCCGACCGCGTGCTGCACCTGGCCCGGCGCACCGGCTTCGGCCAGGCCGTCGAGGAGGCCATCCACGCCGCCCCGGTCCTCACCCCGGACGACCTGCCGTACCTCAAGCGCCCCAGCGGCTGGGACCCCGTCACGCGCACATGGCGCGACGACGCCTACGACCTGCCCGAGCTGCCGTACGGAGAGCCGGTGCAGTGGCTGTGGCTGCTGCACGACGACTGCGCCCCCGAACCCGACGCCCTGGCCCAGCTGCTGCGGGTCGTCGACAACGAGTACGAACTCGGCCGCGACGACGTGGCGATCGTCGGCCCCAAGCTGCGCGGCTGGTACGACCGCAGGCAGCTGCTCGAAGTGGGCGTCAGCATCGCCAACTCCGGCCGCCGTTGGACCGGTCTGGACCGCCGTGAACAGGACCAGGGCCAGCACGACCACGTACGGCCCGTGCTGTCGGTGTCCACCGCCGGAATGCTGATCCGGCGTGACGTCTTCGAGGAGCTGGGCGGGTTCGACCGCAGGCTGCCCCTGATGCGCGACGACGTCGACCTGTGCTGGCGCGCCAACGCCGCCGGCCACCGCGTCCTGATCGCCCCCGACGCCGTCGTACGACACGCCGAAGCCGCCTCCCGCGAGCGCCGCACCGTCGACTGCGCCGGCCGCACCGCCGCGTCCCCGCACAAGGTGGACAAGGCCGGCGCCGTCCACACCCTGCTCGTCAACGTCCGCACGGCAGCGCTGCCCTGGGTGCTGCTGAGACTCGTGCTCGGCACCCTGCTGCGGACGGTCGCCTATCTCGTCGGCAAGGTACCGGGGCAGGCCGTCGACGAGATCCGCGGCCTGATGGGCACACTCCTGCGGCCCGAGCGGATCGTCGCCGGCCGGCGCAGACGCGGGAAGCCGCAGGTCGACAAGGGCGAGATGCGGCCGCTGTTCCCACCGCCGGGCGCCACCGTCCGCGCCACGGTCGAACAGGTCGCGAGCAACCTCGTCGGCCGCTCCGACCCCGAGGTCTCCTCGGCCGGCCGGCACGGCGGCGCGGTCGAGTCCGGGCCCGGCGGCGAGGACGCCGACTACCTGGAGATCGAGCAGTTCGCCCGCCTCAAGCGCATCGCCCGCAAACCCGGCCCGGTGCTCTTCCTGATGCTGCTGATCGTCTCCCTGGTCGCCTGCCGCGGCCTGCTCGGCGGCGGCGCGCTCGCGGGCGGTGCCCTGCTGCCCGCCCCGGCCGGCTCCTCCGAGCTGTGGTCGCGCTACCTCGACTCCTGGCACCCGGTCGGCGCCGGCGGCACCCCGTCCGCGCCGCCGTACCTGGCGATGGTCGCGATGCTGGCCTCCCTGCTGCTGGGCTCGACCGGCCTCGCGGTCACCGTCCTGCTGGTCGCCTCGGTGCCGCTGGCCGGATTCACGGCGTACTTCGCCTCCCGCCCGCTCGTCCCCTCGCGCCTGCTGCGCGCCTGGGCGGCCGTCGTCTACGCCTTCCTGCCCGCGACCACCGGCGCGCTGGCCGGCGGCCGCATCGGTACCGCGGTCCTGGCCGTGCTGCTGCCGCTCATCGCCCGCGCGGGCATCGCGGCCGGCGGCCTGGCCAACGCGTCCGGTGCCCGCGGCAGTTGGCGCGCCACCTGGGCGTACGCCCTGCTGCTGACCGTCACCACCGCGTTCACGCCCATCGTGTGGCCCCTCGCGTTCCTCCTCGGCCTCGGCGTGCTGGCCGTACGCCGCGACGACATCGTGGCGTACGCACCGCGCTTCCTGGCCCAGTTGGGCACTCCGCTGCTGGTCCTCGCCCCCTGGTCGCTGACGCTGCTGCCGTTCGGCTTCTTCCAGGAGGCCGGGCTGGAGTACGGCTCCTCGGCCGCCTCCGCCCTCGACCTGCTCGGCGCCGGCCCGGGCGGCCCCGGCACGGTGCACGGACTGATGCTCATCGGCATCGTCCTGGCCGCGCTGGCCGCGCTGCTGCGCGCCGAGCGCCAGTTCGCGATCTGGACGGCCTGGGCGGTCGCCCTGGTGGCGCTCGTCTTCGCGGTGCTGTCCAACGGCTCCACCTGGGCCGGCCCGGCCACCCTCGTCTACGGCCTCGCGCTCCTGACCGCCGCCGTGCTCGGTGCCGACGGGGCACGCGCGCGCGTGGCCGAGCAGAGTTTCGGCTGGCGCCAGCCGGTCGCCGCGCTGATCGCCTTCGCCTCGGCCGCGGGCCCCTTGCTCGTCATCGCCGGCTGGATGATCCGCGGCGCCGACGGCCCCGTTCAGCGGCGCGACCCCGTGCAGGTGCCCGCGTTCGTCGCCGAGGAGAGCAGCACTCGCGACCAGGCCCGCACCCTGGTCCTCGACAGCGACTCGCCCGGCCACGTCGGCTACATGCTCGTCCGTGGCTCCGGCGCCCGCATGGGCGATGCCGAACTGGCCGCGGCGAACGGCGGGAACAGCACGCTCGACAAGGTCGTCGCCAACCTCGTCGCCGGCTCCGGCGCCGACCAGGCGGGCCAGCTCGGCGGCTTCGCCGTGCGCTACGTCCTCGTCCACAAGGGCGCGCCCCGCGAGGTCGGCCGCGTCCTGGACGCCACGCCCGGCCTGACCCGGCTCAGCCAGCAGGACGGCAGCGCCCTGTGGCGGGTGAACCAGGAGGTCTCGCGCGCCGCCATCGTGCCCGCCTCCGGCTCCGGCACCGCCCAGCCGGTCGCCGCCGGGCCGGTCGAGATCCACACCACGGTCCCGTCCGGTGCCGAGGGCCGCGTGCTGCGCCTGGCCGACTCGGCCGACGCGGGCTGGACGGCCACCCTGGACGGAAAGCCGCTCACCCGCACGACGGTGGACGGCTGGGCCCAGGGCTTCCAACTCCCCGCCTCCGGCGGGAAGCTGGACGTCACCTTCGACGACCCGATCGGCCACACCGCCTGGCTGTGGGGCCAGGGCGCGCTCGCCGCCGTCCTCGTCGTGCTCGCCCTGCCCGGCCGGCGCCGCGACATCGACGACGACCTGCCCGAGGAGGAGCTCGTCCCAGCCCAGGCCGTCGCCGGGGAGGGCCGCCGGGCCCGCCGGCTGCGTGCCCAGGCGGAGGCCGAGGAGGCCGGCCAGGAGGGGCAGGAGGGGCAGGAGGACTTCGAGCCGGGGCCGGACGGACCGGAGACCATGTCTCCGCCTTCCCAGGAGGAGGCTCCCGCCGCCGTTCCGCACCAGCAGTCCTACGGCGAGTGGGACACCACCGCCTACGCGGGGGCCGGAGCCGAGTACGGCGCCTACGGCGGCGAGCACTACCAGGGCACCCAGCCCCAGCAGTACCCGGCGGGCGCCTACGACCAGGCGTACCCGGCCGACCCGTACCACAGCGGTCAGTACGACCCGTACGCGTACGGCGGCCAGGCCCCCTCGGCGCCGTACGACCAGGCGTACCACCAGGGGTACGAGGAGCCGTACGATCCGGCCCAGCACCACCCGCACGGCAACGGCAGTGAGCGCCCCGACGGGAGCCAGCAGTGAACCGCACGACCCTGTCCCTGATCGCCGGCGTGACCGCGCTCGCCGCCGTCACCGGATTCGCCGCGCTGGACACACCGGACGCCGCGGGCGCCGGCCCCGCCAAGGCGGCTGCCCAACTGCCCGTCGAGCGCACGACCCTGGTCTGTCCGACGCCGAGCAGCTCCGACATCGCCGACACCTCGTACACGTCCTTCACACCTGCGACCCAGGGCGCGGGCAGCACGGGCAAGGCCCAACTCCGGCCCGCCACCGGGCAGTCGGCGACGGACGCCGGCAGCGGGAAGGACGGCTCCCAGGGCAGCTCCAAGGAGAAGGACAAGGCCAAGGACGGTGACGGCGGCAAGAAGCAGGCCGTCAAGCCCGTCCTGGAACCCAAGGAGCCCGGCACCCCCGTCACCGGCGACACCTCGGGCGCGGACGCCCCCGCGCTGATCGGCACGGCCGAGGGCAAGTTCGCGCCCGGCTGGACGATGCAGCAGACCACCGAGGTCGCCGCGGGCACCGGCCGCGGCCTGCTGGGTGTCAACTGCACCGCCCCGGACACCCAGTTCTGGTTCCCGGGCGCGAGCACGGCCGCCGGCCGCTCCGACTACGTCCACCTGACCAACCCCGACGACTCCGCGGCCGTCGTCGACATCGAGCTGTACGGCAAGGACGGCGCCGTGAAGTCGGCCGTCGGAGAGGGCATCACCGTTCCGCCGCACTCCAGCGAACCGGTCCTGCTGTCCACGCTCGCCGATGCCCCGCAGGAGGACCTCACCGTGCATGTGAGCGTGCGCAGCGGCCGGGTCGGTGCGGCCGTGCAGGCCCTCGACGACAAACTGGGCGGCGACTGGCTGGCGGCGTCCGCGGACCCGGCGGGCAGCCTGGTGCTGCCGGGCATCCCCAAGGACGCCACGTCCGTACGGCTGGTCGCCTTCACGCCGGAAGACTCCGACGCCGACCTGAAGGTGCGGCTGGCCTCGCCGTCCGGGCTGATCACGCCCGCCGGGCACGAGACGGTCCACATCAAGGGCAGGATGACGACCGCCGTCGACCTCGGTGAGATCACGCGCGGGGAGGCGGGCTCGCTGGTGCTGACGCCGACCTCGCAGTCGGTGCCCGTGGTCGCGGCGCTGCGGATCGTCCGGGGCAAGGGCGACAAGCAGGAGACGGCGTTCATCCCGGCGACGAGCCCGCTCGAGACGCGCGCGACCTCGGCCGGCAACAGCGCCAAGGGGTCGACGCTCTCGCTGACCGCTCCCACGGCCACCGCGCAGGTCAAGGTCACCGCCTCGGCGGGCAGCGGAGGCGGCGCACCGGAGTCGAAGACCTACACGATCAAGGCGGGCAGCACCCAGGACATCGACCCGCCGGTGCCGTCCGGTCTGAAAGGGACGTACGCCCTGACGGTGGAGCGCCTGTCCGGCGGCCCGGTCTACGGGGCGCGGACCCTCGAGGCGACGCGTGTGGGCATCCCCGCCTTCACGGTCCAGACACTGCCGGACGACCGGGGGACCGTGGCGGTGCCGCGGGCGGACCAGGATCTGTCGGTGCTGCAGAAGTGAGGCGGGCGCCCCGGACGGCGCCCCCGGCTCAGTCCTCGCCGTACCGGGGGTCCACCGTCTCCGGGGTCAGCCCCAGCAGTTCGGCCACCTGCTCGACGACGATCTCGTGCACCAGGGCGGCCCGCTCGTCGCGCCCCTTGGTGCGGATCTCCACCGGCCGCCGGTAGACCACCACGCGCGCGCGTCGCCCGTCTTGCGAGGCGATCGTGCCTCCGAGCGGCACCGCCTCGTCGCTCCAGGGCTGTCCCGGCCGGTCCAGCCGCGGCACCTCCAGCACGAGGAAGTCGATGTCGGCCAGCTGCGGCCACCGTCGCTCCAGGCGGTCCACGGAGTCCTGCACCAGGTCCGCGAACGCTTCGGCACGGCTCGCCGCGAGCGGCACCTGCGGCGGTGCGATCGGGCCGCGCATGCCGCGGCCGTGGCGATCACGTCGTCGGGGCCCGGGGCCGGCGGCACGGGGCGGTACACGGTTGTCCATCACTGCTGAAGGGTAGTCCCCGGCGCCCGCGCGTGCCCGGCCTCGACGGTCTGCCGTCCGGTGACCATTCCAGCCAGGACTGGGCTCGATTCCGTATCTCTCCAAGACCGTCGATCTCAAGGCAATTGACGGCGTTTGTACCCGGTCGTGACCGGATCCAGGGTTGTTCGAAATTTCGACAGGAGACGTCCGCGCAGGTCAGCGAAGTATGACAGAAGGTGTGTGCCGGGCGTTTCACTCCGCGACACGGTGGAGTGACCTGATGGAGAGTCGTCGCGGCCCGCTCAAGAGTGCGGTACCGTCCAACATCGTGAGCCCTGTACGTCGCTGTTCGCGCACCGCTTGCGGCCGTCCTGCCGTAGCGACGCTGACGTACGTCTATGCCGACTCCACCGCCGTCCTCGGCCCGCTCGCCACCTACGCCGAACCCCACTGCTACGACCTGTGCGCCGAGCACTCCGAGCGCCTCACCGCCCCCCGCGGCTGGGAGGTCGTCCGCCTTCTCGACGGCTCGGCTCCCGCGCGGCCCAGCGGTGACGATCTGGAAGCGCTTGCCAATGCCGTGCGCGAGGCGGCCAGGCCCCAGAAGCGGGCGGCCGAGGCCGGAGGCGGCGGCCCGCGCACGGCGGACCCGATGGAGGTCGCGCGCCGCGGCCACCTGCGCGTGCTCCGCTCGCCGGACAACTGATCGCCGGGCAGCCGCGAACATTCCTGGCCCTTCGCCACCCGATGGCGTTCCGTGCAAGCGCTTGCGCCACGACGTGCGCTCGGTCCCTGACGCCACCACCGTCAGCAGGCACCGGTAGCTTGTGGTGACCGATAGGACTCCAGAAGGGTTGGCCGTGGCTGCTGATCTGTCGCAGATCGTGAAGGCGTACGACGTACGCGGAGTGGTCCCGGACCAGTGGGACGAGTCACTGGCCGAACTCTTCGGGGCGGCCTTCGCCCAGGTGACCGGCGCGAGCGCCCTCGTGACCGGGCACGACATGCGGCCCTCCTCGCCCGGCTTGACCCGGGCCTTCGCGCGCGGGGCGGCGCGGCGCGGCGTGGACGTCACCGAGATCGGGCTGTGCTCCACGGACCAGCTGTACTACGCCTCGGGCGCCCTGAACCTGCCGGGCGCGATGTTCACCGCCTCCCACAACCCGGCCCAGTACAACGGCATCAAGATGTGCCGCGCGGGCGCCGCTCCCGTCGGCCAGGACTCGGGCCTGGCGGAGATCCGCGAACTGGCCGAGAAGTGGCGGGAGTCGGGCGCCCCGGACCCCGCGGACCGGCCAGGAACGATCATGCAGCGCGACACGCTGGACGACTACGCGGCACACCTGCGCTCCCTCGTCGACCTGACCTCCATCCGCCCCCTGAAGGCCGTCGTCGACGCGGGCAACGGCATGGGCGGCCACACCGTCCCGACGGTCCTCGCCGGGCTGCCCGTCGACCTCGTGCCGATGTACTTCGAACTGGACGGCACCTTCCCCAACCACGAGGCCAACCCGCTGGACCCGGCCAACCTCGTCGACCTGCGAAACCGGGTCCGCGCCGAGGGCGCCGACATCGGCCTCGCCTTCGACGGCGACGCCGACCGCTGCTTCGTCGTCGACGAGCACGGCGAGCCGGTCTCCCCGTCTGTGATCACCGCGCTGGTCGCCGCCCGCGAGCTGGCCAGGAACGGCGGCAAGGGCGTGATCATCCACAACCTCATCACCTCCTGGTCGGTCCCGGAAGTGGTGAGGGAGAGCGGCGGCACGCCCGCACGCACACGCGTGGGCCACTCCTTCATCAAGGCCGAGATGGCGCGGACGGGCGCGATCTTCGGCGGCGAGCACTCCGCGCACTACTACTTCAAGGACTTCTGGAACGCCGACACGGGCATGCTGGCCGCCCTGCACGTCCTCGCGGCCCTGGGCGGTCAGGACGGCCCCCTGTCGTCACTCGTGGCCCAGTACGACCGCTACGTCGGCTCCGGCGAGATCAACTCCACGGTCGACGACCAGACCGCCCGCCTCGTCGCCGTCAAGTCGGCGTACGCCGGCCGCGACGACGTCACCCTGGACGAACTCGACGGCCTCACGGTCACCGCCGCCGACTGGTGGTTCAACGTCCGCCCCTCCAACACCGAACCGCTCCTGAGGCTGAACGCCGAGGCCCGCGACGAGGTCACGATGGCCAAGGTGAGGGACGAGGTCCTGGCCGTCATCCGCGGCTGAGGCGCTGTAAGGGCCACTCCCGACCACCCCGGGCGTGGCCCGACGGCCCGGCCCGACCCCGCCACGCACCCTCACCGGCGGTACCCTGACCAGGCACGACCGTACGACCACACACGCCCGCCCGCCCCGAAGGGAACGCCCATGCCGCTCGAAGCCGGCCTCCTGGAGATCCTCGCCTGCCCGGCCTGCCACGCCCCCCTCAAGGAGCAGGACACCGAGCTGATCTGCACCGGCCAGGACTGCGGCCTGGCGTACCCCGTGCGCGACGGCATCCCCGTCCTGCTCGTCGACGAGGCCCGCCGCCCCGCGTAGCACGGACCCGTCCGCGGGAGGCCCGCCGCCCCGGACGGACGTGGTCCGCCGCCCCCACAACCGACGACCCGGTGTTCGGAGCCCGATCGGAGGCTGCCGCCCATGCTCGACGAATCACTGCTCGACGACCCCGGGGGGCTCGCCGAGGCCGACCACCGCGGACTGCTTCGCGGAGCCGCCGAGGCCGGCGCCCGGATCCGCACCGCCGCCCGGAACGCCGCCGAGGCCGGCGTGGGCGACCTCAAGCCCGACGGCCGCCCGCGTGCCGTCCTGATCGCCGGACCGGGCGCCGCCGCCACCCACGCCGCCGACCTGCTCGGCACGCTCGCCGGCGCCGGCAGTCCCGTCACCCGGCTGGCACCCACCGGCGTGGCCCCGGCCGCCGGCGCCCTGCGCTGGGAGCTGCCCGGCTGGGCAGGCTCCGTCGACCTGCTGCTGATCGCCACCCCGGACGGCACCGAGCCCAGCCTGTCCCTGCTCGCCGACCAGGCCTACCGGCGCGGCTGCACGGTCGTCGCCGTGGCCCCGGCCCGCACCCCGCTCGCCGAGGCCGTCGAGGCCGCCCACGGCCTGTTCGTACCGATGGCGACGGCGCCGTACGACCACGACGAACCCCTCGCCGGATCCGCCCCCGGCGTGCTGTGGGCGCTGCTCACCCCGCTGCTCGCGCTCCTGGACCGGGTGGGCCTGCTGACCGCCCCGCCCGATGCCCTGGAGAAGGCCGCCGACCGGCTGGACCACATCGCGGAGCGCTGCGGGCCCGCCATCGTGACGTACAGCAACCCGGCCAAGACGCTCGCCGCCGAACTCGCCGACGCGCTGCCCGTGATCTGGACCGAAGGCGTCTCCGCCGGCCCCGCCGGCCGCCGCTTCGCCGCCGGGCTCGCCGAGCTGTCCGGCATCCCCGCGGTCGTCGCCGAACTGCCCGAGGCGCTGGCCGCGCACAGCGCCCTGCTCGCCGGCCCACTGGCCGCCAGCGCCGACCCGGACGACTTCTTCCGCGACCGCGTCGAGGAGACCCCCGCCCTGCACGCCCGCGTGGTGCTGCTCCGCGACCGCCCGCTCGGCGGCCTCACCGCCGCGCCGGCCGCCCGTGACCTGGCCCTCAGCAACGACACGCCGATCAGCGAGCTGGAACCGGACCCAGGAGACGAAATCGAGACCCTCGCCGAACTGATCGCCGTCACGGATTTCACCGCCGTTTACCTGGCGCTCGCCTCCGGCGCCTGATCTGTCCTCGGTACCCCCGCCGGCAAGAACTGCAGAGAGAAGCCCATGGACCGCCTCGACAACACCATCCGCCCCTACGCCTGGGGTTCCACCACCGCCATACCCCACCTGCTGGGTGTCGAGCCGAGCGGCGAACCGCAGGCGGAGATGTGGATGGGTGCCCACCCGGGCGCGCCCTCGCGCACCGGACGCGGCACCCTCGCCGAGGTCGTCGACGCCGACCCGGAGCGGGAACTGGGCGCCAAGACGGTCGCCAGATTCGGCCCCCACCTGCCCTTCCTGCTCAAGATCCTCGCCGCCGGCGCCCCGCTCTCCCTCCAGGTGCACCCCGACCTGGACCAGGCCGGGTGGGGATACGCCGACGAGGAGCTCCGCGGCGTCCCCCTCGACGCCCCGCACCGCAACTACAAGGACGCCAACCACAAGCCGGAACTGGTCTGCGCGCTCACCGAGTTCGACGGCCTGTGCGGCTTTCGTGAGCCGAGCCGGGCCGCCGACCTGCTCGACGCCCTCGGCGTGGACTCCCTCAAGCCGTACGTCGACCTGCTGCGCGCCCGCCCCACGGACGCCGCCCTGCGCGAGGTCCTCACCGCCGTCCTCACCGCCGACCGCGAGGAGATGGCCGGCACGGTCGCCGAGGCCGCGGCCGCCTGCGCCCGCCTCGGCGGCGACCACGCCCCCTACGCGGGCATAGCCCGCCACTACCCGGGCGACCCGGGCGTCCTCGCCGCGATGCTCCTCAACCACGTCCGCCTGCAGCCCGGCGAGGCACTCTTCCTCGGCGCCGGCGTCCCGCACGCCTACCTCAACGGCCTCAGCGTGGAGATCATGGCGAACTCCGACAACGTCCTGCGCTGCGGTCTGACCCCCAAGCACGTCGACGTCCCCGAACTCCTGCGCATCGTCCGCTTCGAGGCCGGCGACCCCGGCATCCTGCGCCCGGAGGCCGCGGTGGACGGCGAGGAGGTCTACGACACCCCCATCGACGAGTTCCGCCTGTCCCGCTACGTCCTGCCCGAGGGCGCCACCGGCCACGACCTCACCCTGGAGACCCCGCAGATCCTGCTCTGCACGGCCGGTTCCGTCCGGACGGGCGAGCACGAGTTGACCCCGGGGCAGTCCGTGTTCGTCCCGGCGGGCGAGAAGGCCGAAGTGTCCGGCGCCGGCACCCTCTTCCGGGCCACGGTCGTCGTCTGACTTCCGTTCGCTCCGCTCGCGACGACCTGACGCACGGTGCCGGGGTACCGCTGTCGTACCGGGCTGCAACAATGACCCACCGGCAAAGCGCGGGCAAAAGCCGGAACCGGCACAAGGACGACGGCGAGACGACGGCGAAAGGATCACGCGAACACATGAGCGCGTCAGGCGGCACCAAGGCGATCGTGGCGGCACTCGGCGCCAACCTCGCGATCGCGGTATCGAAGTTCGTGGCGTTCGCCTTCAGCGGCTCGTCGTCGATGCTCGCCGAGGGCGTGCACTCCCTCGCCGACTCCGGCAACCAGTTCCTGCTGCTGATCGGCGGCAAGAAGGCCCAGCGCGAGGCCACCCCGCAGCACCCGTTCGGCTACGGCCGCGAGCGCTACGTCTACGCCTTCCTGGTCTCCATCGTCCTGTTCTCCATCGGCGGCATGTTCGCCATATACGAGGGCTACGAGAAGATCCGCCAGCCGCACGCACTGGAGCACTGGTACTGGCCGGTGGGCGTCCTCGTCTTCGCGATCATCGCCGAGGGCTTCTCCTTCCGCACGGCCATCAAGGAGGCCGACGAGCTGCGCGGCAAGCTGTCCTGGACGCAGTTCATCCGCCGCGCCAAGGCGCCCGAGCTGCCGGTCGTCCTCCTGGAGGACTTCGGCGCGCTGATCGGTCTCGTCCTCGCCCTCGGCGGCGTCGGCCTGACCCTGCTCACCGGCGACGGCGTCTGGGACGGCATCGGTACTGTCTGCATCGGCGTCCTGCTCGTCCTGATCGCCCTCGTCCTGGCCGCCGAGACCAAGTCACTGCTGCTCGGCGAGGCCGCCGGCACCGACGTGGTCCAGCAGATCGAGGCCGCCATGGTCGACGGCGACACCGTCACCCGCATCATCCACATGCGCACGCTCCACCTCGGCCCCGAGGAGCTGCTCATCGCCGCCAAGGTCGGCGTCCAGCACGACGACACGGCCACCGAGGTCGCCGCCGCCATCGACGCCGCCGAGGCCCGCGTCCGCACCGCCGTTCCCATAGCCCGCGTCATCTACCTCGAGCCCGACGTCTACAGCGAGGCCGAGGCCGCCAAGGGCCCGGACCGCGAGGCCACCCCGGGCGGCCCGGCGCCGCACACAGGCGGACGCTGAGCCCGCCACCGCGACGGCCGACGGGGCCCGCCGACCATTCGGCGGGCCCCGTCCGCGTTCACACCCGCGTGGGCCACGGGGGCACGGCCCTCCGCGGCCGCACGACCAGGGCCGCCACCCCCAGTCCGAGCCCGACCAGCACCATGACGGCCCCCACCAGCACCGCACCGCCGATCAGGACCGGTGCGGTACGGCTCGCGACGACCCGGCCCCGCACGGCCGAGACGGACACCGTCCCGTCATGGTCGGAGGCGAAGAAACGCGA